>NZ_JAASRO010000001.1:0-4800000 GCF_011761605.1 Kribbella shirazensis
TCCCTGACTGCGCCCTCGAGCATGCCCGCGATGAAGTGGCGCTGCAGGAAGAGGTAAAGGACCACGACCGGGGTCGCGACGATCACCGCGCCGGCGGCCAGCAGCGTGAAGCCCTGGCTGTACTGCCCCTGGAAGAAGGCCAGGCCGAGCGGTGCGGTCCGGAGGTTCTCGTCGGTGACCATCACCAGCGGGATCAGGAACTCGTTCCAGGTCCACATGAAGACCAGGACGGTCATCGTGACGATCGCCGGGCGGGCCAGCGGTACCAGGACCTGCCAGAGGATCCGCCGGGTGGACGCGCCGTCCAGCCGGGCCGCCTCGACGAGGTCCCGGCCGCCGGCCCGGAAGTAGGTCCGCATCCAGAACGTGCCGAAGGCAACGGACTGGGCGACCTGGGGCAGCGCGACGGCCCAGAAGGTATCGGTGAGGCCGAGCGTGCGCAGATCGAAGTACAGCGGTACGACGATCGCCTCGCTGGGCATCATGATGCCCAGCAGGAACAGGTAGAACAGGACGCCCGACCCGCGGAACTTCATCGTGCCGAAGGCGAAGCCTGTCAGGATGGACAGCAGCACGCTGACGATCACGACCGACACCGAGACCGCGATGCTCATCCGCAGGTAGGTGCCGAAGTGACCGACCTTCCAGGCCTCGGCGAAGTTCCCGAAGCCGGAGGTGTCACCGGCGTCCGCGGGGCCGAACGCGGACTGCAGAACGGTCAGGATCGGCGCCAGCGCGAACGCCGCGAACGCCAGCAGGACGACGTAGTTCGCCGCCTTCTCGGAGCGAGAGATCATCGAGCCGCCTCCCGGTCGGCGATCCGGTTGATGACCAGCGAGATCAGCAGGATCAGGACCGTCAGCGTGACGCCGACGGCGGCGGCCGAGCCGACCCGGCCGAGCTCGAACGCGCGGTGGTACACCTCGTACGACGGCACGGACGTCGAGTTGCCCGGACCGCCGCTGGTCGTCACATACACCAGGTCGAACGTCCGCAGCGCCGCGATCACGGTCAGCGTCAGCGCGACCGCGATCTCGCCACGGACCGACGGCAGCGTCACCGCGAAGAACTCCTGCACCGGCCCGGCGCCGTCGAGTCGCGCCGCCTCGTACAGGCTGCCGCTGATCCGGCTCATCCCGGCCAGCAGCAACACGGTCACCAGCCCGGTCTCGAACCACGTTCCGATGAAGCCGACCGCCGGCAGCGCCAGCGCGTAGTCGCCGAGCCAGCCCCGCGCGAGCGAGCCGAGCCCGATCGCGCGGAGCAGGTCGTTGATGGTGCCGTCCGGTGCGTACATCCGCCGCCAGGCGACCGCGACGACAACCATCGCGACCACCTGGGGCAGAAACACGACCGTCCGGAAGAACGCCAGTCCGCGGACCTTCGCCCGATTGAGCACCGACGCCAGGACCAGCCCGACGCAGACCGGGATCACCGCGAAGAACAGCATCAGCACGAGCGCGTGCCCGAACGCGGACCGCAGGCCGACGTCGCTGACGATCTCCTGGTAGTTGGCGACCCCGACCCACGTGCCGAGGGTCAGCCCGTCCCAGTCGTAGAAGGACAGCTGGACCGACCGGAGCAGCGGGTAGAGCAGGAAAGCGGCGTACACCGCGAATCCGGGAAGCAGGTACAGGTAGGCGATCCGTCGCGGTTCGCCTGGTGGGCTATCCGTTGGCTTCGGCGAACGCACCATAGTCCTTTTCGAGACGGTCGGCGAACTGCTCCGGCTTGGCCTTGCCGGCCAGCAGGTCCTGCAGGGCCGCGCCGATCGTGTCCGGCATCGTCGGTGTCGCGTAGTCCAGGTACGGCAGCAGCCCGTCGGACTCGACGACCTTGCCGAACGCGGTGAAGACGTCCTTCTGCAGACCGCCCGAGACCTCCTGCTTGGAGGTGTCGGCCACCGGCAGGTTCCCGGTCTTCGACAGCGTGCCCATGGCGTCCGCGCTGGTGATGAAGTTCAGGTACGCCGCCGCGGCCTCGGGGTGCTTGCTCTTAGCCGTGATCGCGAACGGCAGCCCGGTACCGCCCGTGGCGACCGGCTTGGCGTCGGCCGACGTACCCGGCGGGAGCATGAAGCCGACGTCGTCGCCCATCGCCTTGCCCAGGTCGGCCTGCAACCAGGTGCCAGCGATCAGGTACGTCCCCTTGCCCTTGGCAAACGACTGCCAGGCCGGGTCGTAGTCCTGGCCGTTGAAACCGTCGTTGAAGTAGCCCTTGCCGACCCAGTCGGTGAGAGTCTGCGCCGCCTTCAGGTTCTCCTCGGTCTTCCAGGACGCGCCCTTCCGTCCGAAGCCGAGCTGCTTGATCGTGTCCGGCGCGGCGGTCCGGCCCTGGACCGTGCCGAACACGTGGATGGCCGGCCACTTCTCCAGGTTGCCGAGCACCAGCGGCGCGTCACCCTTGGACTTCAGCGTGGCGAGCGAGGACTGGAACTCGTCCCAGGTGGCCGGCGGTTGCAGGCCCGCGGCGGCGAGCTTCTTCTTGCTGTAGAAGATCCCGACGACCTCGCCGACCTGCGGCATCCCGTACAGGTTGCCCTGGCCGAACGTCTTTCCGTCCGGGGTGTACTGCGAGTACTGCCGGACCGACTGCGGGTACCGCTTGTCCCACCCGTACGCCTTCAGGTACGGGTCGAGCGGGACCAGCTGGTTCGCCTTGACGAACTCGCCCATGTCCGACCGGCCGTTGTTCGCCTGCACGACGTCGGGCGGCTCGTTGCCGCTGAGTGCCAGCCGCAGCGTGGTCTTCAGGTCGTCGAACGACCGCGAGACCCGCTTGAGCTTGATGTTCGGGTACTTCGCCTGGAACGCGGCGTTCAGCTCCTTCATCTGTGCGTCCTGGCCGCCGCGCACCTCCTGGTCCCACACGAGCAGCGTGACGTCGCCCATCTTCGCGGGGTCGGTCTGCACCGACGACGGGTTGGCCTGCGACGGTGGCGCCGAGGTGTTCGATCCAGGTGCGCAGGCGGTCGCCAGGCCGAGCAGGCCGACGGCCGCTGCGACCCCGAACCGGGAAATGCGTGACATGGGGTTCTCCCTCCGACCTGACGGTCAGTTGATGGTGACGTCGGCGTTGCGGGCGATGGTCGCCACGGCCCGGCGTACGGCGCCGACCGGCACACTCGGGACGATCTCGTCCAGGAACTCGTACCTGCGCCGCAGCGATCGGGTGTAGCTGCTCTGGTCGTCGTTCTTGCGCAGGTCGTGCCACCAGTCGACGATGTCGCCCCATCCGGGTGCGGCGAGCGAACCGCCGAACTGCTGGACGGCGAGGGCCGAGCACAGCGTAGCGAAGGCCAGCCGGTCGGCGAGCGCCCAACCGGCCAGGGTGCCGAGGACCAGGCCGGCGCCGAACACGTCGCCGGCGCCGGTCGGGTCCAGCGCGGGCACGCGCAGTGCCGGGATGCGCGCCTCCTCACCGGTGCGCGCATCGATGCCCATGGCACCTTCCGCGCCGTTCGTGACGACCGCGAGCGGCACCCGGTCGGCCAGCGCGTAGAGCGCGTCCTGCGGCGACTCGGTCCGGGTGTAGGCCATCGCCTCGACCGCGTTCGGCAGGAAGGCGTCGCAGTGCGCGAGCTGGTCCAGGACCTCCGACGACCACTTCCCGGTCGGGTCCCAGCCGACGTCGGCGAACACCAGTCCGCCGTCGTCGCGGGCCAGGTCGACCCAGGTGACGCGATCCGGGTCGCCGAGCCCTTCGATGTCGCCGAGGTCGACGATCACCGCACGGGTCCGCGGCGGCCGTCCGATCATCTCGGTGGCGGGCACCGGCGACGGGTGCCCGTGGGTCACCATGCTGCGATCGCCGTCGTACGCGACCGACATCGTCACCGGCGAGTGCCAGTTCTCGAAGCGCCGGGACCGGCTGAGGTCGACATGCTCCTGCTCGGCCAGCGTGCTCCAGCAGAAGTCGGCGTAGTTGTCGTCGCCGAACGCGGCCGCGAGCGACGTCCGCAGGCCGAGCCGGCTGGCCGCGATGGCCAGGTTGGCGGTGCCGCCCGGCGACGACCCCATTCCCTGCGCCCAGACCTCCGTACCTCCGGTCGGGCGCTCGGCGAGGTCGGTGAAGATGATGTCGAGGAAGACCGTGCCCCAGAGGAAGACGTCGAAGTCGGGTGTCCCCGGGCCGCGCAGACCGGCGAGCGGGTCGTAGGGCGTATCAGGCATGACGGTCATCTTGCTCCTGACAAACTGCCCTGACAAGCATTTATGAGCAAAAAGATGCAATCTATGCGTACTTTTGAGCAGATTTGCCTGCTATGGTCGACCCGTGCGACACCAGCGGCAACTCGAGATCGTGCAGCGGCTGCGGTCCGACGGCGCCACCTCGGTGGAGGAGCTGGCCCGCCTGCTCGGCGTCAGCTCGGCGACGATCCGGCGCGACCTGCAGCACCTCGACGAGGCCGGCCAGATCACCCGCGTGCACGGCGGCGCGATCGTCCCGGCCGGCGACAGTGAGGACGCCGACCGGGAGCGCCCGTTCGCCTCCGTGGCCGCCGACGCGACCCCGGAGAAGCGGCAGATCGCCCGGCGGGCGGCGACCCTGGTCCAGGACGGCGACGTGGTCCTGCTCGACGTCGGGACGACCACCCAGTTGCTCGCCGACGAACTGCGCGGCCGCCAGGTCACCGTGATGACGACCAGCCTCGCGGTCCTCGACGTACTGCGTGACGACCCGGTGGTGGAGCTGATCCTGCTCGGCGGCTGGGTCCGGCGGGCCTACCACTCGCTGGTCGGGGTCCTGACCGAGGACGCGTTGCGCCAGATCCACGCGGATGTGGCGTTCCTCGGCGCGAGCGGCGTACGGCGGGACGGATTCGTCCTCGACACGACCACGGTCGAGGTACCGGTGAAACGGGCGATGATCGCGGCGTCCGACAAGACCGTGCTGCTCGCCGACCGGAACAAGTTCCCGGGCAGCGGCAAGCTCAAGGTCTGCGGTGCCGCCGACCTCAACGTACTCGTCACGAACTCCGGGGCCGACCCCGACACACTCCAGATCTGCAACGACAACGGCGTGGAGGTAATCACCACATGAAGCTGGCCATCCTCGGCGGAGGAGGTTTCCGGGTTCCGCTCGTGTACGGCGCGGTCATGCGGGACCGGGACAGCCGCCGGGTCGACCAGGTGTGCCTGTACGACGTCGACCCCGGCCGGCTGGAGGCGATCGGACAGGTACTGCGGCAGCTCGCCGCGGAGCAGCCGGACGCGCCGAAGATCGAGGTGACCACCGAGCTCGACGTCGCCCTCGACGGCGCGGACTTCGTCTTCTCCGCGATCCGGGTGGGCGGCCTCGAGGGCCGGACCGCGGACGAACGCGTCGCCCTCGACCTCGGACTGCTCGGTCAGGAGACCACCGGCCCCGGCGGGCTCGCCTACGGACTGCGGACGGTGCCTGCCGCCGTCCGCGTCGCCGAGCGGGTCGCCGCGATCTGCCCGCAGGCGTGGGTCATCAACTTCACCAACCCGGCCGGCATGATCACCGAGGCGATGCAGGCCGTGCTCGGCAACCGGGTGATCGGGATCTGCGACTCCCCGATCGGCCTCGGCCGCCGCGCCGCCCGCGCCCTCGGCCACGACCCGGACCGGGCCTCCCTCGGGTACGTCGGCCTCAACCACCTCGGCTGGCTCAACGAGCTCGGGTACGACGGCCGCGACGTACTCCAGGACCTGATCGCGAACGAGCAGCTCCTGGGCACGATCGAGGAAGGCCGGCTGTTCGGCGCCGAGTGGATCCAGACCCTGGGCTGCATCCCGAACGAGTACTTGTACTACTACTACTTCACCCGGGACGCAGTCGCTTCGATCCGTGGCGGCGCCGAGACCCGCGGCGAGTTCCTGCTCGACCAGCAGCGCGCCTTCTACGACGCGGTCGCCGCGGACCCCGACTCTGCCCTAAGCCGCTGGCGCCAGGTCCGCGAGCAGCGCGACTCGACGTACATGCAGGAGACCCGGGGCGCGGCCGAGGCCCGCGACGAGGCTGATGTGGCGGGCGGCGGCTACGAAGGCGTCGCGGTCGCGATCATGGCGGCGATCGCCCGCAACGAGCGCAGCACCATGATCCTCAACGTCCGCAACGGCTCCGCAGTCCCCGGCCTCCCCGCCGACGCCGTGGTCGAGGTCCCCTGCACAGTAGATGCCGACGGCCCCCATCCGCTCGCCACGACACCACTGGCCGGTCACCAGCTAGGCCTGGTACAGCAGGTGAAGGCCGTCGAGCAGCTCACGATCGCAGCCGCTCGCGACCACTCACCCAAGCTGGCTCTCCAAGCCCTGGCCCTCCACCCGCTGGTCGACTCGGTCACGACGGCCCGAACCCTCCTGACCAACTACCGATCCCGCCATCCAGACCTCGCGAACCTCCTCAGCTAGCCCGGCTCACTTGGCGGGTGTGAGGTTCTGGATGGTGAGGATGGTCTCCGGGCCCAGGACCGAGTGCGGGACGTACTCCGCGTTCGCCGGGTCCGGCCAGCCGGTCCACCGGGTGGAGTTGACCTCGATGAACCAGGCCGCGGTGAACAGGGGCGCGAAGGGCGCGTTGTCGACGACGATCTTCTGCAGCGCGGCGGCGTACTCCTTCTGCTTCGCCTCGTCGTTGGTGACGCGCCACTTCGCCAGCAGGTCGTCGGTGGTCTTGTCCTGCCAGCGGGTGTAGTTCGTCGACGCCTCCTGGCCGAGCGGCGCGGTGTTGGCGCTGTTCAGTACGCCGTCGTACCCGGCCCACGGCGTGTTGCCGCCGGCCTGCCAGTCGAGCGCGATGTTGTAGTCGCCCTTGGCCATCTGTCCCCAGAGCTGGTCCTCCGGAGTCGGCACGACCTTGACGTTGAGGCCCAGCCCGGTCCGCCACTGCTCGGCGAGACCGAGGCCCCAGGCGCTCCAGTTGGAGTACTCGACGACGGGCTTCATCGTCAGCGGGTACGCCTTCCCGCCCTTCGACAGGTTGCCGTTGGCATCGAGCTTGTACGACGCCTTCGCCAGCTCGGCCTTCGCCGCGGCGAGGTCCTGGGTGTGTGGCTTGTCCTTGTACTCCGGCGCGAGCAGATCGCCGTACACCTTCGCGTCGTACCCGGTCGCGTTCGTCGGGCTCTGACCGGTCACGTTGAGCTTGAGCAGCTTCTCCGGGTCGATCGCGGCGTACAGGGCTCGCCGGACGTGGACGTCGTCGAGCGGCGGCTTCGCGGTGTTGAAGTTCAGGCCTTCGTCACCACCGGTCGGATAGGTCCAGTAGTGATTGGTCTTCGGGTTCTTCGCGACGTACTGCTTGTCGGCGTCCTGCCAGGACATCGTGCTCCAGTCGAGCTGCCCGTTCAGCATCATCGCCTTGCCCACCTGCGGGTCGGCGAACGGCTTGATGTTGATGTGCTTGACGCCCTTGGCCTTCCCGCCCCAGTAGTCGTCACGCCAGTCGAAGGTGATCTGCTGGGGCGAGAACTTCGCCAGCTTGGCCGGACCGGTGCCGACCGGTTCGGGGTTGGTCCAGGTCTCCAGGTTCTGCTTGGACCAGATGTGCTCGGGGACGATCCGCTCGTCGCCGTACGACGCGAGCTTCTGGTACGCGACGTCGTCGTAGCCGACCACGACCGTGTGGTCGTCAGGAGTCGTGATGGTCTTGAAGCCGAGCGAGTTCTGGGTCAGCTTCGGATTCGACGTCGGCGCCTCGAAGGTGAACTTCACGTCCTTGGCGGTGAACGGCGTACCGTCGGACCACTTGACGTCCTTGCGCAGCTTGAAGGTCAGCGTCTTGCCGTCCGCGCTCCACTCGAACGACTCCGCCAGCCACGGCTCGGGCTTCTTCGCGGCCAGGTGGTTGATCCGGATCAACGGTTCGTACAACAGGTTGGTGGCCGGGCTCTTCTTGTCCGCGGGCGAGAACCGGTTCCAGTTCTTCACGAACGTCGGCGCCGCGGCGGAGGCGGTCATGTTGAGGGTGTCCACCGTCGCCTTGCCGCCGGTGGAGCTGCTGCTGCCAGTTCCCTTGTCGGTGCTGCACCCGACGGCCGCCGCGAGGGTGACCGCCGCGGCGACCGCGACGAGTTTGCGATGCATCATGTGTTTCCTTCCAGGACGTGGCCCCTGTCCTTCTGATGCAGCCAGCAGTGCGCCCACTGACCGTCAGGGAACTCGGTGCGTTCGGGGAATGTCTGCCGGCACTCGTCCATCGCGAACGGGCACCGGGGGTGGAACTGACAGCCACTCGGCGGATCGACCAGGTTGGGTGGTTCGCCGAGGTCCCCGGCGACATCGAACAGACCGGCGTCGCCGGATCGCAGGGACCGGCCCGGGTCGGGCGAGGAGTCCAGCAGCAGCTTCGTGTACGGGTGTTTGGGCGACTGGATCACAGACTCCCGCGGACCCCCTTCGACCATCTGGCCGGCGTACATCACCTGGATCGTGTCGCAGAGGTAGCGTGCGCTCGCGATGTCGTGCGTGATGTAGAGCAGCGCGAGGCCCTCTTCGTCGCGGAGCTTCGCGAGCAGGTTCAGGATGTCGAGCCGGATGGAGACGTCCAGCATCGAGATCGGCTCGTCACCGAGCAGCACACTCGGCCGGACCGCGAGCGCCCGGGCGATGACGATCCGCTGGCGCTGACCTCCGGACAGCTCGTGCGGGAACTTGTCGATGAACTGCTCGACAGGTGTCAGATTCACCTTGCGCAGCAGCTCGAGTGTCTGTTCCTCCAGCTCCTTGCCGCGCAGGCCGCGCTGGTGGATCCGCAGCGCCCGGCCGAGGGTGTACCGCACCTTGTGGAGCGGGTTCAGCGAGGCGAACGGGTCCTGGAAGATCAACTGGACCTGGCGGAAGTACGAGCGTTCGGCGTTCCGGGCGTGCGACACCTCCGCGCCGTTGAGGCGGATGGTCCCGGCCGTCTGCGGGTAGGCGAGCGCCAGCATCCGGGCCACCGTGGTCTTGCCCGAACCACTCTCGCCGACGAGCGCGACGATGCTGCCCTTGTGCAGCGTGACGTTCGCGTTCTGCACGGCCTTGACCGTCGTACCGCGGGAGCCGCGGCCGTGCACCGGGAACTCCTTGCTCAGATTGGTTGCCTCCAGCACCGGAGCGCTCATGGGGTCTCCTCGTACAACAAGCAGGCGACATCGTTGCGGCCGACCTGCCGGAGCAACGGGATCCGCTGGTCACAGGCGTCGAGCCGGTCCGCGCAGCGGGGGTGGAACGCGCAGCCGGGCGGCGGCGTCCGCAGGTCCGGCGGCGAACCGGGGATGCCTTGCATCGTGACGAGTTCGCCGTGCAGCGGTGGGAACGAGTCGCGGAGACCGCGGGTGTACGGGTGTTTCGGGGCGGTGTAGATCTCCCTGGCGGAGCCGAGCTCGACGATCCGGCCGCCGTACATGATCGCGATCTGGTCCGCCAGCTCGAGCAGCAGCGACAGGTCGTGCGTGACGAAGACGACCGCGAACCCCAACTGGTCCTGGAGTTTCAGCAGTTGGGCGAGGATCTGCCGTTGCATGACGACGTCCACCGCGGTCGTCGGCTCGTCCATCACGATCAGGTCCGGATCACAGGCCAGCGCGAGGGCGATCAGGGACCGCTGCCGCATGCCGCCGGAGAGTTCGTGTGGGTACGAGCGCAGCCGCTCGGGCCCGATTCCGACCATCGCGACGAGTTCCTCGGCTCTGTCCCAGGCCTGCCGTCGCGTCAGTTGCGAGTCGTGGCAGCGCAGTACGTCCTCGAACTGGTCGCCCAGCCGCATCACCGGGTTCAAGCAGTCCATCGCGCTCTGCAGGACGATGGCGAGCTCCGACCAGCGGTACGCGCGCAGCCGGCGTTCCGAGAGGGTCAGGAGATCGACCTTGTCGCCGTCGACCGGGTGGTACACGAGGCGTCCGGCGGACGTCACCGCCGGCGGCCGCTGCAGCCTCGTCAGCGCGGTGATCAGGGTCGACTTGCCCGAGCCGGACTCGCCCGCGACTCCCAGGATCTGACCGCGGTGCAACGTGAACGACACGTCGGCGCAGGCTTTCACCGACCCTTCCTGGGACAGGTATTCGACGGTGAGGCCGTCCACCTCCAGCAGGACCTCGCTCATCGGGCCACCTCCGGTTGCACTGTCCGAGCGGCGCGGCGGAAGCGCTTCATCAGCTTGCGGTTCGCGGCGGACAGTCGTGGATTGCTGATCTCGTCGATGCCGAAGTTGACCAGCGCGGTCGCGGTGCCGAGCAGGGCGATGCACAGGCCCGGTGGCACGAACCACCACCACAGACCGTTGAGGATGGCGCTTTGTCCCTGCGCCTCGGCGATGATCGTGCCCCAGCTGACGCTGCCGGTGGTGCCGATCCCGAGGAAGCTCAGCGCCGCCTCCGCGAACACCCCGGCGACACAGGCGCGCAGGAACATCGCCGACACGATGCCGGTCATATGGGGCATCACCTCGGCGAACACCAGCCGCGTCTTGGACTCGCCCAGCATCCGCATCGCGACGGTGAAGTCCCGGCCGCGCAGCGACATGGTCTGCGACCGCAAAGTCCGGGCGCCACCCGGCCATTCGAACGCCGCGATGATGAGCGCGATCACCCACCACGCCGCACCCTGCACGTAACCCGCGATGATCAACGTCAGCGCGAAGCTCGGCAGGGTGAGGAACAGATTGGTGAACGCCGTCAGCCCGTGATCGAGCTTGCCGCCCAGGAACCCGCTGGGTACGCCGACCAGCGCGGCGATCACGGTCGCGAGCACTGCGCTCGTGATGCCCACGAAGACGGAGCCACGCGCGCCGACGATCACCTGTGCGAGGACGTCCGAACCGGGCAGCGTCGTACCGAGGAGATGGTCCGAGCTCGGTGGCTGACCGAGGGCGTCGTAGTCGATCGCGCGGGGCGTGGTGCCCAGGACCGCCGACACGAACCACGGGCCGAGCAGCGCGAGCAGCAGGAAGGCGGCGAAGACGGCGAGTCCGATGCGGACCTTGGAGTTGCGCAGGAATCCGTACAGCATGGGTCAGCCCTCGTCCCTGGTCCGCGGATCGAGCAGGACGTAGATCGAGTCGGCGATCAGGTTCGCGATCAGCACCGTGAGCGTGATCAGCAGGAAGATCGTCTGCATCACCGGGAAGTCGTGGTCGACAGTTGCCCGGTACAACCGGTGACCGAGACCTGGGTAGGTGAACACGACTTCGGTCAGCAGGACGCCGCCGAGGATCCCTCCGATCGCCAGGGCGAGTCCGGTGACGTTGGGCAGCAGCGCGTTGCGGGCGGCGTACTTGAACAACACCCGCCAGGTCGGCAGCCCTTTCGCCTTCGCCAGCAGCACGTAGTCCTCGCTGACGGTCGTCACCATCACGTTGCGCATGGTGAAGAGCCAGCCGTTGAACCCGATGAAGATCAGGGTCAGCGCCGGCAACGCGCCGTACTCGAGCGTGCTCAGCAGGAACCAGATGTTGTTGATCTGGTACGGCACGTCGGGGTCGTAGGCACCCGACACCGGGAACCAGCCGAGCTTGAAGGCGAACGCCCAGAGCGCGACCAGGGACAGCCAGAACGCCGGAATCGCGTGCAGGAACGTGGTTGTCGGCGCGAAGATCGCGTCGAACCGGCTGCCCGGCTTCCAGCCCATGTACGCACCCAGCGCGGTGCCGATGATCCAGGCGAGGATCGTGGTCGTCCCCACCAGCAGCAGCGTCCACGGCAGGGCCTGCGCGATCAGATCGACGACGGGCGTCGGGTACTCGCTCAGCGAGAGCCCGAAGCGGAAGTGCACGAGATCGTTCAGGTAGTGCAGGTACTGCGCCGGCAGGTTCTCGCGCGCGCCGCCGAAGAACAGGCGCACCGAGCGGACCTGGTCGGGTGTCGGCGCCTGGCCCGTCAACTGCTGGATCCGCCGGAGCATCGTCGCCGCCGGGTCACCCGGCATGAACCGCGGAATCAGGAAGTTGAAGGTCAACGCCGCCCAGAACGTCACCAGGTAGAACCCGAGGCGGCGGCCCAGATAGCGCAGGCTCCCGGCACGGATCCGGGTCCGCAATTGGTCCGGTGCACGCCGCCCGGTTCGCTCCTCGACGGCGGTGGATGACTCGCTGATCAGCCCTCACTCCCCTCGCACTCTGTCACAGGGATCTGATTGGACGTGACCGTATCTGGGCGAAGATGCTTGAACAAGCCCTAATTCAAACATTTTCGAAAACTGAATCGTTCAGGTCTGCGTCGTCGGTAACGCCACCTGAGGGACATGCGCGCTCGCGGCCTGGCTCCGGGCGCCCGGCTCCGGCTCGCGAACTCCCAGACGATGTGCCTGGAGGACGTTTGGCTGGTGGGCGCGCATGCGCCTGATCTGTTGTCAGAGGACCTGGAGGGTTCGCTGTACGACCTGCTGGCGCAGAGGTATCGGATCGTGGTCGACCGGGCGGAGCAGGAGACCCGACCGACGGTGCTCGACGCCGAGCAGGCAGCGCTGCTCGGAGTACCGCCGTACTCGGCCGCGCTCCAGGTGTAACCCTCACCCGGCGCTTTCGAAGAAGGTTCGCACGGCGGCTGCGTAGGCCTCCGGGTCTTGTCGGTGAATCCAGTGGCCGGTGGCGTCGAAGGTCACCAGCTCGGTACCAGGCCGCCGGGCGACCATCTCCGCGGCATGCTCGGGCGGGATCAGGAAGCTGTCCGTTGCGGTGAGCAACAGGATGGGCTGCGGCGCGGCGAGCCAGTCATCCCACCAGATTCCGACGTTTTCCTGCTGCACCGCCATCATGTCGAGCGGATCGAACAACAGCTCCCATTGCCCGTCGGCGCGCTCCACCACACTCTCCAGGAAGTAGTCGGGCGCGGGCGAGGCGGCGAAGAAGTCCTCGGCCGCCAGCCGGTCAGGGAACGTCCGCGGCCAGCCGGTGACGTCGAGCACTGGCTGCGCCACCACCGGCACGTCGGTCACGGCGCCGACGTCCTCGATCACCAGCGCCCGCACCAGTTCCGGGCGGCGAGCGGCCAGCTGGTACGCCGTGACGCCGCCGAGCGAGTGCCCGATCACGAGCGCGGGCTCGAGTCCCAAGGCGGTCACGAATCCGGCCGCGTCGGCGACGAACGCATCCCGCCCGAACTCACCACCCCCGGCCGAGAGCCCGTGACCGCGCAAATCCGGGGCGATCAGCCGGTACTCCGGGCGGAGCCGGTCGGCGACGGCGGCGAACGTCGTACCGCGCCCGAAGGTGCCGTGCAGGGCGAGCACCGGCGTACCGACTCCCCCGGCGTCCTCGTAGTGGACGGTTCTGTTGTTCACGGCAAGCACTGGCATGTCTCCAGCTTCGTGGACGGTCCGGCGGCCTGGGTACACCGCTCAGGGACAGTCAGCCGATTGTCGCCAGCAAAGCACTGACGAGCACCGCCGCGCAGGCAATCACCAGACTGGTCCGTACGCCGCTCAACGCCCCCGAGCTGAGCAACGCCCCGAACAGCCCAGCCGCGGCACCGCTCCCGACCTGCCGGGCCGCGTTGAGGACACCGGCACCGAATCCCGCGCGAGGGCCGGGTACGCCGGTCAGCATCATGGTCGTCATCGCAGGTGCGGCCAGCCCGGCGCCGATGCCGATCGGAAGCAGCCACGCGATCAACGCACTCACGGCCTCGGGGGTCGTGCACAGGCCGGCGAGCCCGATCAGCATCAGCATCTGACCGGCAACCAGCACGCGTATAACGCCGTACCGGTTGGTGAGCGGGCCGGCGAGAAGGTTGGCCGGAATGATGAGCAGCGTCATCGGGACAAACACGAGTCCGGTGGTCCACGGGGAGTGGCCGAGGTGGTCCTGGAGGAAGAGGGTCAGCACGAAGATCGCGCCGTACGAGGAGAAGTTCACCGCGAAACCGGTGACGGCGCTGATCCCGGCCGCGCGGCGGTCGACAGGTGGACCGCTGTGCTCTGGCTGCGGCCGGCTGTGGTGGTTCGGGGCCGCGAAGGCAGCGAGGAGGGTGACGAGGCCTACGACGGCGTTCGCCCAGAAGGTCGCTCGCCATCCGAAAGCGGTGGTGAGCGCGCCACCGGCAGGCGATCCGACCACCAGTGCGACCGCGCCCGCCGCCGACCACCGGCCGATGGCTGACGACCGGCGTTCCGGGTCAGGTACGGCGGCGGTGAGGAGCGCTAGTCCGGCCGGCAGTACTGCGGCAGCCGCCGCTCCCTGGACGGCGCGCGCCGCGAGCAGCATGGTGAGTGTGCCTGCGATCGCGCAGACGACCGACGTACCGGCGAACACCAGCATGCCCGTGATGAACGCACGGCGCGCACCGATTCGGTCTGACAGGACGCCGGCGGGCAGCAGGCACGCCGCGAGTGCCAGGGAGTACCCCGTCAGGACCCACGCCAGTGCGGATCCGCCGCCGAGTTCGCGGCCGATCACCGGCAGCGCGGTGGTGACCATCGAGGCGTTGAGCGTGATCAGGAAGAAGGACAGCGCGGCGGCGCCGACGGCGAGCACCGAGGCGGAAAACGAGTCGGTTCGGGCGATCATGCCTACTACCGTGGTCATCCGCGGCGGCCGGACGAAAGGTTGCCGGGTGCACCTGTCAGGGACAGCCAGGAGGGACGATGTCGCGGTACGCCGACCGATCACGCGAACTCGGCGCGTTCGTTCGTGAACGCCGCAACCGGTTGACGCCGGCCGCGGTAGGGCTCCCGGCCGGAGTACCTCGCCGTACGCCGGGCCTGCGGCGGGAGGAGGTCGCCGAACTGGCCGGACTCAGCGTCGGCTACTACACGCGGTTGGAGCAGGGACACGCCGCTCACCCGTCTGGAAGCGTGTTGTCGGCCCTGGCCCGCACGTTCCACCTCTCCTCGGACGAGGAGCGCCACCTCCGCGCCCTCGCCGGCGAAGACGTCAGCCGGCCCGGAGGAGTTGCTGCGCCGGAGCGACCATCACCCTCGGGCCTGCGCCTGATGAGCCTGGTCGTCCCGGGTACCGCGGCCGTCGTACTCGGCCGAACCGGTGACGTCCTCGCGTGGAACGACCCGGCCAGGATGCTGTTTCCCGGCCGTCTCCCGGAGCCTGGCACGGATCCTGGACCGGCCTCCAACAACGTGCGGTACGTCTTCCAATGCCCCGAGGCCCGCTCGCTGTTCGTCGACTGGGCCGCCGTCGCCGACGACACCGTGGCCCATCTCCGTTCGGCCGCGGGTCACCTCGTCGATGACCCAGCCGTCCGCGCCCTGGTTCAGGAGCTCATCGCCACCTCCCCCGACTTCGCCACCCGCTGGACCCGTCGCGACGTCCGCGAACGCGTCACCGGCGAGAAACGCCTGAACCACCCGACGCTCGGCCGCATCACCGTCACCTACGACGTGACCGCCCTCCTGGACACGCCCGCCCAGTGGCTCGTCATCTACTCCCTCCCCAAGGCGACCCGCGCTCGCGACGCTATGGTCGGGACATGACACAGCCGAACGCGGATGCCGGCCAGGGGCAACAACCACCAATCGCCGGCGCCCACGGCCACTACCCCGCCGGCCCAATCGCACCGGGCCAGCAGCATCCGTACGGCGCTCAGCAGAACCATTTCCAGCCAGGCATCCCCGTCACCCCTCCCCGCAAACGGCGGGGTAGCACGGCCGTCGCCGCCGGGGTGATCCTGCTCGCGGTGGCGCTGGTCGTCCTGGTCCTCCCCTTCGGCCTGTTCATCCTGGGAGGCGGCGGAGACACCGAGAAGTTCGGCGAGATGCAGAACCGCTTCATGATCGCCAGCGCGGCCTTCGCCCTGCTAGGCCTCGCTGTGCTGACATTCGGCGTAGCCGCCGCCGTGGCATCCCGCCGCCACCGCTCGTAGATCGGCTGTATCACCGGGCCGCCGTACACGCTCCGATCTGAAAAGGACCGGATCGGACCCCGGAGGCTTCAATGGCGCTGATCGAACTCACTGCAGATGACCTGTGCGCGATGGTCAGCTCCCCGTTCCCGTGTGAGGAGGGGACGATCATCGACCCGGTCGCGGTCGCGCACTTCCTGGGGCTGGTCGAGACCGGCGCTTCCGAGTCAGGCAACGCAACCGCCGACACCGGGTTCGCGGTCGACAGGAAGGCCGATCCGCGGCTGGCCGTGGTCTCCCTGGCCTGTTCGATGGAGGCGAGCCAGGCCGTCACTCGAGCACGATCCGAGACCGGCGCCGATCGCGTCGCCGTCCAGCAGTCGCTCGACGAATTCGTCGACGGCGTGATCGCGAGCCCGCCGGTCCTGAGCACGGTGATCCCGCCACCCGGCACGGTAGTCGTGATCGGGACGGTGATCGTCACGATCCCGACTCCCCCGCCGGTCCCGCCGCACTGGGAAGCAGGCGAACAGCTCGCGCGCACCGACCTGTTGGCCCTGGCCGTCCGATTCCATTCGGCGTCGAAGATGCCCGGCATCGGCCAAACCGCCGACGACCTGGCAACAGCAGCCACCCGCCTGATCGAAGCCGCAATCATCCGCTAGCAACCCGTCGATCCAGCTCGCGTCAGCCCTGTGGAATCGGGGCCAGGTTCGCGTGCCGGACCTTGTAGTTCCCCTTGGTCACTGGGGCGAACGGGGCCGGCGCCATGCACGTACCGACCGGCGATTCCTCCCACTCGTTCGTCGCGTTCTGCGTGAGATTGACGACTGTCCACGACAGACCGATCCGGTCGTGCCGGCCGTTGTCCTGGACGCTGAAGCCGAGCCGCTTGCCGACCCAGTCCTTCACGATCTCATCCGCCCTGGTGATCTTCGCGGTGAGCGTGGCAACCCCGGGCGCGGTGACCAGGCAGTCCACTGTCCCCTCGGCACGGAACGTCGTCTTCGTCGCGGCAACGTAGTGCGAGATCTTGACGGTGCCGCGCGCATCGGTCGGCAACCCCGTCGGCACACCGGGGAACGGCCGGGAGTACGGCGCCGCGGTGGCATCGAAGTCGACGTGCCGAACATCGTCATCGGGGTAGAACGGCAGCATGAAGTCAGCCGAACCGGAAACACTCGCAACCTTCGGCTTGACCGGCCCGGCCTGCGCAGTAGCGGAAACAGCGACAACAGCAACCAGGGCGGCAGCAGCCAGCCCAGCGATCTTTCGGTTCATGTTCATGCCCCGATCCTCCAGAACCAGCCACACCAATTCCTCCCCCGCCAGAGTGGACCCCATCCCCCGGAGGTACCGATCGCCCCAGGCCGCCAAGCCGAGCCTCGAGGCCGGGCGGGAGTAACGCGCGGTCAGCTGAAGGATTCGGGGCCGAAACGGGCGATGGCGACGAAGAGGGTGAGGGTGAGGTACACGACGTTCAGGGCGGCGTGCGCGCGTTCGCCGCGGCGGGAAGTGACGATCGCGGCGCCGACCATGATCGTCGCCAGTCCGGCGGCGGCCAGGGGTGCCAGGACCGGGACGATGTCGAGGGCGGCCGGTACGATCAGGCCGATGGCGCCCAGGATCTCGAGGGTTCCTAGTGCCTTGACGAAGCCGGGGCTGAACTGGTTCACCCAGCCCGCACCATGAGCCTTGGCCAGCTTCTCGTAGGGGATGAACAGCTTGTTGGCACCCGCAAAGGCAAAGACGGCGGCCAGCAGGCCGGCGACGATCCACAGAGCGAGGTTCATGAGTTTCTCCTTGTCGGTTACCTCGGCCCTTCCGGGCCCGTCATCACCCATGACGGGCCTTGTCGGCAGGAGGTAACAGATGACCGGATCGGACCGGGAGAACGCCGTCGCGGAAGCGTTCATGGCGGAGCGCGAGCGGCTGGTGGCCATGGCGTACCGGATGCTCGGCTCGCGGGCGGACGCCGAGGACGCCGTACAGGAGGCCTGGCTGCGGCTGGCGCGCCAGGATCCGTCCTCGATCGACAACCTGTCCGGCTGGCTGACCACCGTGGTCGGCCGGGTGTGCATCGACACGATGCGCTCACGCAAGGCCCGGCCGGTGGCAGCACAGGACGACGGGATACCCGAGTACTTCGTGACCGAGGACACACTCTCGGCGCCCGAGGACGACGCGCTGCTTGCGGATTCGGTCGGGTTGGCGCTGCTCGTCGTACTCGACAGCCTGGGCCCCGCCGAGCGACTGGCCCTCGTGCTGCACGACATGTTCGCGGTGCCGTTCGAGGAGATCGGTCAGATCCTCGGCAAGTCCACCGACGCCACCAAGATGCTCGCCAGCCGCGCGCGCCGGAAGGTGCAGGGCACACCCCGCCCGGACGGCGAGCGGCAGCAGCAGCGAGAGGTGCTCAACGCGTTTCTCGCGGCGGCGCGTGAAGGAGACTTCGAAGGACTACTACGGGTACTCGACCCGCAGGTGAAGTGGCGCACCCACACCGCGCACGGCGTGGTCGTCAAGCTCGGAGCGACCGAGGTGGCCGCAAAGGCCCAACGCGGCGCCTACGCGAAGGCGACCGCGTATCCAGTCCTCCTCAACGGCGAGCCCGGAATCGTCGCCTGGACTGCGAGCGGCAACCCCCTGGGCGTCCTGGCGTGCACGGTCGTCGACGGCCGGATCGTCGAGATCACCTCACTCCGCGACCCACGCCAGCTCGCCACGATGAACCTCCCCGGCCGCCCCGACTGAACCCGTACCAGAGGCGGCCCCGTCACCCTGGAAGGTGACGGGGCCGTCGCTTCAGAAGTGCGGGTCTTCCAGGACTTTCAGCGTGCTGAGCATCGGGTCACGTTCGCCGACGTTGCCGATCACTTTCACTGTCAGGTCCCCGCCGGTGTGCTTGACCGTGGCGGTGTGTTTGTCGGCGGCGAGCCGGCCGGCGTCGGCCTGTACGTCGTGGTCGTAGAGCACCACGTTGTCGCCGACCAGGACGTCGAACGTGCGCGCTCCAGGCGTCACGCGATCGATCTCGGCGAACCCGAGCTCGATGACGTACGTGCCGGCGGGCGCGTTCTTGAACACGTACGAGAACGTCTTACCGGTCCGCTGCGTGCGGAACAGCTCGTCGTCCGCAGTACCCGCGATGTCCGCGGTCGTGGCCTTTGCGGTGCCGCCGATGTGACCCCACGAGCCGCCGGACAGCGCCTTGTCCGCAGACCAGGCGAACCCGGTGGAGTCGGTGGACGCCTTGCCGCCGACGTCGACCCCGACCCAGTAGGCCGAGGCGGCCAGGGTGGCGGGCAGGACCTGAGCCGGGTTGCGCCCGTCGTTCGACGAGATCAGGACGTCGCCGACGATCAACCCCGGATCGACGCCTGCCGTGTCGACCGTCGCGGTGACGGTGGTCGACTCGCCGACCGCGAGCTCGGTCGGGGCACCGGCCGCATCGCCGGTCAGGGTGAGCCATGGCAGGTCGGCCACCTCGCCGCCGTCGCGCACCCGTTCGGCGACCGACACCGTCAGCGGCGCCGAGCCCGTGTTGGTGACGGTCAGGTTCGTCTTCGCCGACTGGTTCGGACCGAGGTGCCAGTCCAGCTTCCCGCCGGAGACCTTCGCGACACCGGTGGCGAGCCCCACATCGCGCTTCAGTGCCTGCCCGCGCTCGGTGATCTTCACCGTGCCCGTGTCAGTGGCATAGTTCGGCGCCGAAACGCTCACCGTGTGCTCGCCGAGCAACATCTGGGCCTTCCAGAGTCCCTTCTCGTTGGCTGTGACCGTGCGGGTACCGCCATCGGGTGCGGTGAGGGTGACGGCCGCGCCGGCGATCGGCTTGCCGTCGTTGGTGTCGGTGACGACGCCCTCGAGCGTGCCGGACGCCGGCAGGGTGTACTCCAGGCTCAGACCTGCAGTCAGCGAAGGCGTGTTGTACGAGTGGACCAACGCGGGCGCACCGTTCATGCCCTCGATGCCGATCGTTGCCGACGACCCCTTGGTCAGCGGGTTCTCGCCACCGATCCCGTCGCCGTACCCGATCTGGATGCGCCCGTCCTCGACCAGGGTGACCGAGAAGCTGACCCGCTGATCGGGCGCATCCCGCAGTACGGCGTCGCGGTACTCGATGATCTGCGCGGCGAACCCGTCCACCTCGGTGACGCCGATGTAGATGCCCGCCGCCTCGTCGACGGTCAGGTAGTCCCAGAACGGGTAGATGGCATCGGCTCCCCGACCGCTCGTCGGAAGGTTGGTGTTCGTGGCGCTGGTCGGGTTGCGGTCGAACGTCAGCATGCCTGTCGGCGACACGCACACCCCGTCCCAGGTCGTGTCGTAGAAGGGAAAGTCGAACCCGAACCAGAGCACGCCGCACAGGAAGGTTCCGGTCCAGGGCGTCCGCGTGGTGCCCTGGCGGTACAGCCCGGTTGTTACCGCCGGCGTGTAGGAGCGCCCGGCCGGCGCGACCTGAACCTCGGGGTCCTCGGCGACGGGATCCTCCGGACCCGGCGGCGCCTCGGCTCCGCGCGGATCAAGAGTCACGCGCAACGAGGCGATGCTCGGCGCCCGCTGTCCCCAGGCACCCTTGAGCTCGACCGTCAGCGGTCCACCGGCATGCTCGACCACGGTCGTGTGCACATCCGAGGTCATCGCTCCGACCGCGCCGGCCATGTCATAGGCGTACTGCGTGACTCTTCCGCCCACGAGTACGTCGAAGACACGCTTGCCGGGCTTCACGTTCTCGATCTCCGCGAAGCCCAGATCGACGAGATAACTGCCCTTCGGCGCATTGTCGAACACGTAGGTGAGGTCCTGGCCCGGCGTCGTGCGCTGGGACTGGAACAGTGCGTCGTTGACAGTTCCCTGTACGTCGGCCCCGCTGGTGGTCGTCCTGCTCCTGCCCTGGTAACCCCACGAGCCCTTGCGGAACGGCTGGTCCTTGGACCAGGTGAAGCCCGCGTCATCGGTGAACGATGCACCGCCGGCGTTCACGCCGACCTGGTATTCCGTCGTCGTGAGCGTGACCGGGACATAGGTCTTGGATTGCCGGCCGCTGTCGGACTTCACCAGGATGTTGGCGCCGGCAACTCCCGGTTTCACACCGTCGGTGGACAGCGAAACCTTGACCGTCGTCGACTCCCCCGGAGCGAGCGTGCCGGCGGTCGTCGACAACGACAACCAGGGAAGGTCGGTGACCAGGTCGTCCTCGACGTCGACCAGGAGGACCTTGTCCGCGATCTGGTCGGTGGCCCACAGCGCGCCGGTGACGTCGGTGGCGAGGCCGCCACCCTGGTTGGCCTTCGGCTCCGGGAACCACCACGCCTTGACGAGCGAGCAGTCGTCCGGCCTGACCTGCAGCAGGCGACTCTTGGAGGTGGACCGGTCGGTGTACCAGATGGTGTCCGAGGCGGCGTTGTAGGCCAGGCCCATCACCTGCGGCTGCGGCGGCGCGCAGTACGACAGCAGCTGGCCGGCATTCGGGTGCGACGTACCAGCGACGGTTCCGATCAGGCCGTTCCTGCGGCCACCGACGTAGTAGACGTCACGGCCGGCGTCGTACGCGAGACCGGTGAGCTGGATCGTGGACCAGTCGCCCTTCACTTCGCGGGTCTTCTTGCCGGTCTCCCGGTCGAAGCAGTGGATGTAGCTCGCAGGGCTGTCCTCCAGCTGGCACATGTCGCCCTTGAGCGAGTCGAACTCCATGTCGAACGCCTTGAAGTCGGGGTTCCAGGAGGCCGCGAACGCCTTTCCGGTGTTGTGTCCGGTCACGGTGAACGCGGTGTTGGTCTCCGCGTCGTAGTCGTGCACCCAGACGTTGCCGTCGTACCCGAGGCCGGTAGGTTCGCCCTCCTTGCCAGGGGTTGGATTGAAGCTGGTGAGCACGTCACCGCCGGACAGCGTGCCAACCTTGATCGCGGAGGCGACGGCCTTGTCGGCGTCGGGGGCGACCGTGTTCCAGCCCTTGAGGTCGATGGAGGTCTTCGCACCCGTGGCGGTGCTCGTGACGACCTTCGGGGTGTTGAGCTCCACGTGCCGCCCGATTTCGCCGAGCTCGAACGACATCGGAGCGGAACCCGAGTTGGTCAGGGTCAACGACCCCACGCCACCCTGGTCGGTTCCCATGACGGCGTCGAGGCCGTCACCCGCCACGTCGGCGATGCTCGTCGCGAGCTCCGCGTCGACCTTGGCCGATGCGTACAACTTGTCGAGCGCGAAGTCGTAGCCCTGGCTCTGGTAGTTCGGCCCCGTGACGAACAGCGTGTAGTCGCCGGTCTTCAGCTGGCGATGGAAGGATCCGGTGGCGTCGGTGGTGAGGTTCTCGACGACGCCGTCGCCGTTCGCGATCGACACCTGCGCACCGGCCACCGGCAACTTGTCGTTCTTGTCGACCACCTTGACGTCCAGGAAGCCGAAGTCCGGCATGTCGTAGGTGACGACCATCCCGTCGTGGAGCGCGGGTGCCTCGTGCGAGAAGTCGATCCCGGTCGTCCCACCCGGGCCCTGGATGCCGGTGATCGCAGTGGAACCGGCACTGATCGGGCCGTCCGAGCCCACGCCGTCTCCGTAACCGACGATGACCGTGCCCGAGCGTGTGAACGTGACGGAGAAGTTGATGCGGGCATGGTCGCCCGAGCCGTCGGGTGCCGTGATGGTGACGTCGCGGTACTCGATCACGAAGGCGTCCTCACCGTCCACCGACGTGGCCGCCGTATAGACGCCGCCCCCGTCGAGGTCCAGCGGACGGCCGGTGTAGAAGGGCAGAACTGCCCGCCCGGCGCCACCCGGTGTCGCCGTCGGGTCGGGCGTGATCAGGCCCCGCAGTCCGACCTTGAGGGTTTCGAACGAGCCGTCATAGAACGCGACCGGGAACGGCAGCGCCACATCGGCCCAGACGCCGCTCGTGAAGTTGACCTTGTCGGTGCCACGCCGGTGGTCGCCCTCGGACACAGCACAGCTGTAGCCACCGCGGTCCACGACGAGCTTCACGGGAACAGTCAGCGACTCCTCACCGTCGACCTTCAGTACTGCGGTGGTCGGCGAGAAGCAGGCGTTCGGCCGCACATCGAGGGTGTAGTCGCCCACTGGTACGTCGGCGATCGCGAACGTGCCGTCGGCGCCGGTACGAACCGCCGGCAGCGGCGTGTCCTTCACCGTGACGTCCGCGTTCGGAACCGGGCCACCGTCCTGCGTGACGATCTTGCCAGTCACGCCGTACTTCGCTGCGGCCGTGAGGACCGCGTTGACAGTCGCGCTGCCTTCGATCGTGATCGTGGTCTTCGTCGTGACCGGCAGGTAGCCGAATGCGCTTGTCGTGACGTCGTACTCGCCCGCGAGGAGTTGCAGGGAGAAGACCCCGTTCGGTCCCGTCGTCGCGGTGCGCGAGTGCGTGCCCTTCGCGCTGATCGTGGCCCCTGCGATCGGAGCTCCGCCGGCGTTCGTCACGGTCCCGGTCAAGGTACCGGCGCCGCCCGCGGCGATCCCGGCGTTGACCAGCGCGAGCGCGTCGAGCTTGCCCTCACCCCAGGTCGGGTTGTCGTCGGCGGTGCCGCCGCAGGTCGTGTCGTCGACGTTGTGCGCCGTCTCGTCGAGCAAGGCCCTGGTGCTCTCGATGTCACCCACCAGCGCGGGAACGGCCGACCACAGCAGCGCGACGGCACCGGTCACGTGCGGCGCCGCCATCGACGTACCGTCCTTGGCGGCGTACGTCCCGTCTCCGAGAGCGGAGCGGACGCTGACACCGGGCGCGGCGACGTTCGGCTTGATCTCGCCGTCCTGGCCCGGGCCGCGGGACGAGAAGCCGGCGATGGTGCCGTCCTCGGCGTAGGCGCCCACCGAGTAGGTGAGGGTCCGGGACCCCGGGGAGCCCGCCGTCTGGCACTGCGGCCCGGCGTTGCCGTTGGACCACACGGAGAAGATGCCCGCGGCATCCCACGCCGCGATGATGTCCTCCATGAACGGCTCGTTGGTCGGGGCGTTCGAGCCCCAGGAGTTGTTGACGATCTGCGGGCGCTTGGCCGGATCAGGGGCGCTGCCGTCGGAGGCCGTTGGCGCGAGCAACCACTGCGCCGAGGCGATCATCGCCGTGTCCGTGCACGAGTCGCAGCCGTTGGCCGCGATCCACTTCGCGCCCGGTGCGACGCCGATCTGGTTGCCCTCGCCGTCGTCGCCGACCATGGTGCCCATCGTGTGCGAACCGTGGCCGTTCCGGTCGCACGGACCGGTGCCGTCGGGGCAGGCGCCGTCGGCGTCGAAGAAGTTGTAGCTGTCGTCGAACGTGCCGGTGGCCGGATCGAACCCGCGATAGGTGTTCCGGAGCGCGGCGTGGTCGCCGTCGACCCCGGTGTCGAGGTTGGCGACGGTGATGCCCTGGCCGGTGACTCCGGTGGCCCAGACGTCGTCCGCGTTGATCTCGCGGAGGCCCCACTCGGGTCCTCCCGCTGCCGCCTTCGGGGCGGTCTCGGCCGGCCCGGCGACGGGTGGCTTGTCCAGCGTGAACTCGGCGGGCTCGTGGATCTCGGTGACCGACGGCTTGCCCGCGAGCGCGGTCGCGAGGTCCGCCGTACCGTCCTCGACCAGGATCGCGTTCGTCACCCAGTACGTCGTGTAGTGGGCGCCCTGCTTCTTCAGCTCGGCGACCACGTCGGACTGGGCCGTCTCGGCCGACTTCCGGAGCGTGTCGTGGACGAACCGGCCGCGGGCGCCCCAGTCCTTGATCTGCTTCGCCTTCGACAGATCGGCCTGGTCGGCGAACCGGATCCAGAAGTCGGATGTGCTGGTGCGCAACGACTGCTGCAGCTTCGGCTCGATCTTCTGCTCGGCGGGCTTCACCGGGTCGGACGTGGCCTGGGTCAAGCTCGTGGTGGCCGACGCCGGTGGCGACGCACCGACACCCACGCCGACGGCCAGGGCCATCGACAGCAAGGCGGGGAGGATTTTCATCCGGGGTCCTTTCGAACACTGCAAGAAGCCCGGCCGACACATGGACGCCAGCGGCCGGGGACGGGCTAGAGGGGCTGGTACCGGTCCCGCTGCTGGTGGTCGTCGGCGGTGTCGCTGTCCTGCTCCGCGGAGGGATCGAGCGGTACGTCCGCGTCGGAGCCGGTCTCGTCACCCGCGGGTTCGTCGCCGACGGGCTTCCCGGTGGCTTGGGTCATCCCGTCATGCTGCGGGTACGGCCGGACGGTCGCTATCCAGCGGATACGTCAATAATCAGGATTCGTCCGTCGGGCCGGATTCTTCAGCGAGTACTCCGGCCTCGACGGCGGCGACCGCCAACGCGGTCCGCGAGGTCACCTTCAGCTTGCGCATCGCCGACCGCAGCTGCTGGTCGACGGTGGCCGGAGACTTCGTCAGGATCCGGGCGATCTCGCGGTTGGTCTTGCCCGCGACGACCCCGCGGACCACCTCGAGCTCACGGGGAGACAGCGCGTCGCCGTACCCCCGGCGGCCGCCCCTCCACAGCCGAGGCATCTCGGCGCCGTGGTCGCGGAGCCGTTGCGCGACCCGGTCCGCGTCACCGCGGGCACCGAGCCGGAACAGCGGCTCGTAGATCTCGGTCAACAGGTCCTGCCCCGCGTCGCCCCGGTCCGACGCGAGGAGTGCTTCGGCCTGGCGTTCGCGGGCCAGCAGAGCGTCGTACGGCCGCGGCAGCGCGTCCCAGGCCTCTGCGGTGCGTGCCCACCTGACCGCTGCCTCGTCGTGATCGCCGGCCGCGGTCGCCAGGTCCGCCAGGCACGCCGCGAGCGCTGCTTGTGGTGCAGGCGCGTGACGATCACGAAGTCCGAGCGCGAACCTCTCGGTCAAGTCGGTTGCCTGCTTCACCTGTCCTGCGGCGAGGTGCGCGGCAACACGCGCCGGCGCGAGGTCCGTCGCCCAGACCCAGACGCCCTTCGTCTGGACCGTCTCGATCGGCTGCTGCGTGATCTTCAGCGCGCGGTCGCTGTCGCCGTCCGCGAGCCACAGCCGAGCCAGCGCCGCTGCCGCCTCCATGGTGTCGTCGACCGCGCCCAACCTCGCGGCCTCGTCCAGCACCAGCTGGAACTGCTCTTCCGCGACCCGCCGCCTACCGGCGGCAGCGGCCAGACGGGCCGTCAACCGGATGCTCGCCCGGTAGATGCTGGGCCGGTCCGGGTCCGCCTCTGCGAGCGCCATGGCGCGCGCGGCCAAACCTTCCCAGCGGCCGGAGAACCAGTCCAGGTTGGCCAGCTCGAGAAGCACGTTGTAGCGCAACCGGGAAGCCTGCTCGGACTCGGCGAGACCCAGCGCGACGGTCAGGTGGTGAGCTGCCTCCGGATACCGGCCCCAGACCAGCGCGCCGGTGCCGATGTTGGCGTTGATCCGTGCCACGTCGAACCGTTCCGCCGACGTCGTACCGTCGGTCGGCAGTGTGGACACGAGGTCCCAGGCCGCCTCCTCGCCGAGCATCAGCAGCGCCGCCGCGCGGTTCCCGGCCAGCGACAATAGGTCGGGCGCCAGGTCGACCTTCGGGGCGAGCTCGGCGGCCCGTTCGAGCCAGTACAGGTGCGTCGCGGCCGGCCACGGCCCGGCGTACGCCCAGCCGAGAAAGGTCATGGCCTTCGCAGCCTCGACAGGGTCGTGGTCGAGGTCTGTCACCGCCTGCTCGAGTTCGGTGAGGGCAGCCTGCGCCTCGCCCAGGTTGATCAGCAGCCGACCGAAAGGGTTGCGGATCTCGGCCTGCTGGCGAGCCGTGAGACCGGCCGACGCGAGTACCTCGCGCAGGGTGCGGACGATACGGCCGTGCACCTCGTCGACCGAATCCTTGCGACCCAGTGCCGCCACGGCGGCCGTTCGAGCGATGCGTGCTGTGTCCGGCTCGGAGAGGTCCGCGGTGGAAAGGAGGTCGTCGAGCAGCACAACCGCGGCGGTGTGGTCACCGGATGCCAAGGCACGCTGCGCGGCCTGTTCGGAGTACCGCATCCACCGCTCTGTCTCGCCCGCCTCCCTGAAGTGGCGCGCGAGTTGCGCGACGGGCGGCCGGTCGAGGTCCTCCAGCGCTCGGCCGGCGCGTAGGTGGAGGATGCGGCGCTCGGTCAGGGGGATCGCCTCGTACACCGCCGCAGCGGCGAGCATGTGCCGGAACCGCCACCGCCCGAGGTCGTCGCCGACCACCATCCCTGCATCGACTGCCTCGGTGATAGCTCCTTGGCATTCCTCGGCCGACACATCGGCGGTCGCAGTCAACGTGACCTCGGTGGACGGCTCGGAGAGGGACGCCAGCGCCTGGAGTATCCGCTGCGCAACCGGCGACAGCCTTCCGACCCGCTCCCGCGTCGAGTCGCGCACCGTTGGCGGCACCTGCAACTCGCTGAGGCTCAACCGGACCCACTGCCCCTCGCGGAACACCAGGTCCGCGCGGTCGCACATGAGACGCACGGACTCCTCCACCGCCAGCGGCAGGCCATCGGTCCGCTCATGCAGGAACGTGCTGAACTCGGCCGACATCGGCTTACCGTCCAGCATCGACGACACGAGCGACGCAGTCTGATCCTGGTCGAGCAGCGCCAACACCACCCGCAACTGGGTCACGCCGGCTGGCAGGCGGGACGACAGCCGCAGCAGCAGCGACTGGTCGTCCACCTCCTCGGGACGGTAGGTGACCAGCAGGTTCGGTCCGCCGCTCTGCTGGCGGGAGGTGAGGAACAGGAGGAACTCCAGGGTCACCTCGTCGGCCCAGTGCGCATCCTCGACGACCAGAAGCTTCACGTGCAGCGCCCGGAGCAGCTCGGCGAGCGCCCGGAACAGCCGATGCCGGGCGGCCTTGGCATCGTCCAACGGTTCAAGAGCCGGTGGCAGCTCGGCAGCCCACTCCGGAAACAACGGCCGCAACGCCCCGGCCAACTCGGAGAGCTCGACGCCAGCCACCGAACGTCCGAGGAACGCGTCAACAACCGGCCCCAACGTCAACGACTCCCGAAGCGGCGGACAAACCGCCATCAACACATCCCGCCGACGCCCAGGCACCTCCCCCATCCACTCCTGCACCAGCCGACTCTTCCCAATCCCCGCCTCCCCCTCAACAAGCACAACCGCCGGCCCCTGGGCCAGTGCGCCGGTCAGGGCCGCAACCTCCCGCCCCCGCCCCACAAATGCAGGCACCCCAACAACCGGCGCCCCCTCCCCAACAACACCCGCCCTGACGAAGCCCATGCGCGATCTTCAACCGCCAACCCCACCACACGCAACCGAAGAGCTGCTTTCTAGACGACCAGGCCGACGCCAGGCTCCTCAACCGGCTCGTCTTCGGGATCCTCTTGCTCGGACTCGAACGCCTGCGATGTCTCGGTTCCGCCTTCGACCGCCCGGGCATCGATGTCGTGTGCCACCGACTTGCCCATCGCGCCTTCGATCAGGGCACACAATGCCGCTCGACGGGCCACGAAGAAGTCAAGGAACCGGTCCTCACGCAGGGCCGCCACGTCGACCTGGTGTGCGGCGATGATCGCGTCGAGCTCGGACACCGGGATCCCTACCTGGGTCTCGAGGCTCTTCAGGTAGACCGACGGTGCGTGCCCGCTGAGTTTGATGTTGGTCTTCTTCGCCAAAGGCGTCTTGTTGACGATGCTCTCGCGCAGCTCATCGTCGATGTTGTTCTTGAAACACCACGCCTTCGGGAAGATGTGATGGATGTCGACCTGCATGTCGAGGAAGTGCGCCTTGTCGAACGGTTGGTTTACCAACCAGTCCACCGTGCTTTGCGCCATCAGCAGCGCATAAACGCCCTTGTAGGCCGCCGAGTTGCGGGTCCGCATCGAGTGCAGCCGTGACTCAACGAAGCTTGCGTCCTCGATGGTCTTCGGGCGCTGCGTCCTGTCGTCGTTCGACCGTGCCCAGGCCGGCACCTGCTCGAGATCACGAGCGAACCGACTCTCGATCGCGGCGCCGTACAACTCGCCAAGCACGCCGCACCAATACCACTGACGAAGAGCCTTGTGAACGCCATGTACGTCGGCATCTTCGCCGAGGACGACCTTGATCGTCGCCAACGGCACGAGCTGCTTCGGATACGGAACGTCGGACGCAGTGTGGATGTGCTGCGAGTCAAGGAACCCGGCCACCCACTTGAGTGCCTCTCGGACCTTGGGCGCCCAGGTCAGATAGTCGGTCAACTCGAGCCGGAGGATGTCTTCCTTCTTGGCGGTCGTCGCCGTCGGACCGTGGTACGACGCGAGCAGGCCGACGGCCTGCAGGAAGTCGGTGTTCTCCAGCCCAGCCAGCACTGGATAGGTCGACAGGGCCTGGTGAGTATCGCGCCAGTCATCGTTGAGCCTGAAGTCCACGCCGTGGGTGTCGTAGTACGCCTTGTCGCCAGCAAAGGTCGCCGTCAGCAGCTCGAAGACGTTCAGCGCGAGCCCGCCAGTATTGACCTTCTCGAAGACGGTCGCCACCGCGGACTTGCTGGTCGACGTGTCGAGCTCGATCGCCGGGATGTTGTACGTCGATGCCGGGCCGACCACGTTCGCATGGAACTCCGCACCGGTCCCGTCCTGCAGCGCGAACAGCCACGTGACTGTCTCCGCACCGCCGAACAGCAGCCGTAGCGGGAAATACCCGTTCTCGCGCTCCTTGTCCTCATCGGACAGATCAAGGTCGATGTCCCTGCCGAAGTTGCTCCGGACGACACCATCACCCGGCACGGAGATGATCGCGTCATCGAGTCTGTCTTCGCCGGCGAGGGCCGTCTTGATGTGGACGTAGTAGCGACGACTCAGCTTCTTGCCCCCGACTGTCCTCGGTCTCGACCACGCCGGTGCCGGTGAGTGCCTGCGTCAGAGACGTCAGCCGTTGCTGACCATCGAGCAGCAGCCAATCCGGCTCCGTCTCCTCAGCGAGCGTGACACCTTCGACTGGGCGCGGCTTGAACCTGATCTGATCGTTCCCAGTCTTCAGCAACATCAGCACACCCAGTGGATGTCCACGCAGGATCGTCACGAGCAGCTGACGAATCCGATCGTCCTCCCACTTGTACCCCCGCTGGAAGTCCGGCAATTGGATCTTCCCACCAGTGGTCCACTTCAGGAACTCGCTCAACTCATAGAGCGGCGTCTGAAACCCCATCCGTCCTGCCTTTCCGAACTCCGGTGCGCCCGAGCGTGCCCCTCCCACGAGGCCGGGCCGAACAAAGCGACGACTGCCATGCATAGAAGTCAGTCCTGGATCTCGACCACTTCGGCCTCGTGGATTCCTCGCGGAGTCTCAAACTGAACTGTGTCCCCAGGCGCGGCACGCTCGAGCGCCTGAGCGAGGTCGGTCAGAGGGCTGACGGCTGTCGCGTCTGCCGGAATCCAGTCGGCGTGCGGGACAATGCTCACGACCAGCCGTTCGATGTCGTTCTCCCCCTGATGGCGAATTCCGATGATGCAGCCAGGTGTGATCCAGAGGCCTCCACCGTGCGTCGCCTCCACAACGGACTGCGACAGCACACGACTGAGGAAGCTCAGCCGGTCTTCCAGGTCCTCACGCTGCTGTTCGCGGTGCGTCAGCTCGACGGCGTGGGACCGCCCGTCGACTGCAACGATCGGCGGCGGGTCGGCGAGCCAGCGTTCAATAGCCGCAGACTCTTGTAACACGCGGTTTCGTGCCGCAGCCGAGAGCAACATCTTGCCGTTGCGGAATCGCTGCGGCGGGTCTGCCACGGCTGCTTGTGCGTCGACCAATGATCCCGTCGACAGTGGGGCGTCGACCACTGTGACTACGTGCAGGTCCGCATGCCGAGCGATGCTGTCAAGGGACTCGTCCGCACTCTCGACTGGCACAGCTGAGACATTCACCTCGGTGTGTGTCTCATCGACAATCGCCAGGTCGTCCACCATTGGCTGGATGTCGAGCGTCTCGAGCAGTTGCCAGAGCGGCGCGAGGGCTTCCTGTGGATCCCGGAAGAAGGTACTGCCGCGGACGCGCCAGAACGTCCAGCCGACCCGTTCGAGGTCCCGCTGCCGGGCCGCGTCACTCTCAGCGGTCTCGGCGTCGTGGAACGCGTCGCCGTCACATTCGACCGCAAGGCGTTTCGTTCCACCCTCGACAACGAGATCGATCCGGTAGCCGCCAACCTTGACCTGCGGCCGGACACGGAACCCGCGTTCGCGCAGGGCAATGAACACCCTCTGCTCGAAGAGGCTGTCGAATGCCGAGTGCCGCCGGTCCGGCATGACTTGGCCGATGTCGAGTGCATCCTGCTCGACAGGTGGCTTGAGGAGATATTGCAGGTAGCGCTGTCGCAGATCCTTCCCGGACAGACCGCCGGGCTGCACACTGTGGAAGAGCCAGACCTGATCCCGTGCCCTCGATGCAGCCACGTTGAGCCGCTGTTGGTCCGACTCCTTGCTGAGAGTACCGATCCGAACAGGACCGGTGGTGGACTGCAGACTCGACACCATCGACATGAAGATGACATCTCGCTCGTCGCCCTGGAACGCTTCCGCGTTGCCAGCACGCAACCTGCGTTCCTCAACTGCTCGGACGCCGAGCACATCCACCAGTCGCTGGATGATCAGCCGGTCCTGGCTGTGCCCCAGGAGCGTGATGACCCCCATAGTCTTGCCGTCGTACGCCGGATCTGCGCAGCACTTCTCGATCTGGCTGACAATCTCGTCAGCCTCGCGCTCATTGACATAGTCACGCGATCCCGAGACCACCGCACCGTTGATGTACGTCGTCCGCAGCGGAGGCAGCCGCTCGGCACCGTATTGACGCAACGGCACGAGCTCCCCGCGGTAGCACAGGTCGTTCGAGAAGCCGATGATCTCCGGCATGCAACGGAAGTGCTCCCGCAACATGATCCGTGAGCCGGACATGCCGACGGCCTGATCGAAGAAACTGCTCCGCGGCCCGAACAACGAACGGTGCTCCAGCGGACCCAGATAGCTGTCCAGCAAGGTGAACACGGCCTCGAGATCCAGGCCGACGTTCGACGGACTGACCTGCTTGTCGTCGCCGACAACCACCATGCGAGGCGCGAGCCAAGACAACAGGAGCCCTTCGGGGCCGGACTGGCTTGCTTCGTCGACGATGACCACGTCGAAGATGTTCGGCCGGTCGACCGGGACCGTATCGAAGACCCGATGCATCGGCATGATCCAGGCAGGAACCGCGCTCTGGCACTCCTGGAGGTGCCTGCGCGCATCCTCGCGATATCTGTTCGCGTACTTGCCGGTGGCCTTCCCGATCTTGCGCACCGCCTGCGAATACATCTTCAGGTGGGTCGACTCCCGTGATGTCATCCGTTGCAGCGCGTAGACCCAGCCGCGGTTAGTCGCAAGCCGCTTCAGTGCGACCTGGACGTCGTCCGTCGCCACGTCGAGGCGATCCCGCCACCGCTGCTCGGCCTCGGGGTCGTTCTTGTCACGCAGCCGCTTGTCCCAGACCGACCATGCCCACGCCTCGATCAGCTTCGGAAGCCGTTCGTCCCAGATCGGGTCGGACGCTGTCTCCTCGATCCGAACCGCGAGGACCGGGGCAACCTGTGCCACACGGTTGCGTGCGCGATCAAGCTGCTCGAGAACTGTATTTGCCGCGTGTGTGGTCTCGAACGCGTGGAATGCGGCACGATACTCAGCCGGATCCCAGCGCCCGAGCGCCTCGGCCGCCTGGCTCACCGCCGAGACGGCACCGACTGCTGCTTCGAGGTCGGCCAGCAATTCCTTGGTGCGCTCCGTCCTCGCCTGCACATCGTCGTGCAAGGACTGCAGGTCCACTGCGTCCAACGCCCTCTGCAAACGAACGAGTCCGTCGCCTTCGCGCAGATCGATAGCCGGCATCGCGGCGACCGATTTCAGTCGTTGGTCGAGTGCCGACACCGCATCGGCATACGTCAACACCTGCCCCAGGACGATGTTCTCATCGATCAGGACGGCAATTCGCTGTTCCTGTGGCCCGAAAGGAGGGTGGCTGTACCCCCAGACGTCTTCCAAGCGGGAGAGTTCAAGCTCCGCCATTACCCGGCCACGCGCTGGTTGCAACTGCTCCAGACCTTCGATCGAACGACCGTTGACCCGGACGGATTCGAGGAACAGCGCTGCAGCCTTCGCGGCCTTGGAGCGTCCGAGCAGACCTTTGATCTTCCCGCCGTTGGCGAGGTGTTCCTCCAGCGTGGTGACCTGTCCGACCGCATCGGCGAGTTCCAGTCGCTCAATCCCTGTGACGAGCGAGCCACCGACAGCCTGGAGCCAGGACTGCGCGCCACCGATACCTGCAGTGGTCGCCTCCAACCGCTGCCGCCAAGTACGCTCGCGTCCACCGGTCACGTCGCGGACGGCGTCTGCAATCCAGGGCTCAGGTCGGCGGCCGAGATCCTGGCGTCGCCGGGTCAAGTCCGTGACACCGAAGCGGATCTGGTCACGTTGTGCAGCATCACATCTCATCAGGGCCGCGAACTCGTCCGTACGGCGTGCATCCGCCAGCTCTTGCGCCCGTGCCGTCAGCTCGGCACGACGTTCTGCCAGGTGCTGGAACTCGGCGGGCTGAACGATCTCGCTCAGGTCAGGTACGCGGCCACTGAGCGCACGCAGCTCGGGGGTTGCCCGTCGGAGAAGTTGGAGGTACGTCGCTACGTCAGCAACGGTCAGTGGGAGCGTCTCGTCAGGGTCTTTGTCGAACCACCCCAGGGTGTCCTGCTCGTCGGCCAGTCGCTGGGCGATCTGTTGCAGCGTTCCTGAGTAATCGCCAATATCCCGCCCATAGACGTACGTCTCCCGCTCGCGGATGCTGCGAAGCTCGGTTACAGCTTCCTGCTCGCGGGCTCGCGCGTCGTCGAGCTGCCCTCGTAGTCGTGACTCCTCGCGTTCTGACGCCTTCGGATTCGCGCGGTCAGCCTCCGTCAGAATGGTACTCACGGATCGCTCGAGATCGGCTTGGCCCTTGCCTGCGTCGTCTGTGACGCTGACGCAGAGGTCCCTGATTTCGTCCGGGAGCTGCTCCTTGAGAACCGTCAGCGCTCGAGTCGTCGTGCTGGTAACCAGGACTCGCTGGCCGTGGGCCAGCAAGTCGCTGATGAGATTGGCGATCGTATGTGTCTTTCCGGTCCCCGGTGGGCCCTGGACCACGACGGTCTGATGGTCGGACAACCGCTGCCGGATCTGCCGCTGCTCGTCGTTCGCCGGCTTCGGGAAGTACACCTCGGTATCGGCGTACGCCGTCTTCCACAGACCGTCGTCCGCCTCTGAGACACGGCCATCGGTGATTTCCGCGAACTGCCTTACCCCGGACGGCACGTCTGCACCGGCTCGTAGCTGTGCGATGATCTGCTCGCACGCCGCGACCAACGATCTCTTCGTGCGTTCGCGGAGGATCAGCGCCGGCGCGAAAGTGACCGTCGGCTGGCCGTCGGTGCGGGTGGCTCCAGACGACGGCTGCATTCCGGGATTGAACGCAGCATCCGGACCAGCACCGTTCACCCAGGTGCGCAGCACCCCCGCAATCCCGTCTGGCTCGGGCGCCCACGGGTCGTCGAGGCTGTTCAGGCTGGCGCGGATCGCCTGGCGTACCTCGTCGGAGGCCGTGTCGGCAGGGGCCAACATGTCTTCCTCGAGCACCGGCGCCCTTCCGTCCGGCGACGGAAGTACCGTCAGTCGCCCCGAATCGAGGTCGAGCTCGATCGAAGCAGGCATGGTGATCAGATGACGCTTCACGTCCTGACCACCCGACCGCGACACCAGGCACCCGAATCCGACGACGACCTCGTACGTCTCTGCGAGCGCCTTCGCGTCCTGGTAGGTCTCGTACAGGTGGTGATAGGCCTCCGCGACAGCGGCACGCGGTCTGTCGTCCGCTGCCCAGGCCTGCCATTCCGGAGCCCATTCGCCCAGCACCGACTCGACCTCGGGGTGATCCTCGAGCAGCAGCTCCTCGGTCTGCGTCTCGTGGTCGCCCTCAGGCGTAACAACCTGGACAGCCCGTGCCGCCCGACGGCTCAGCGTCGGCACAGTCTGGGACGAGTCACGAAGCGATCGCTCGGTGATCCAAGGCCGGACAACATCCGGCGGGACCGGTGGAGCGATCCGCTCGACCCGATCGATCGCGAGCCAGACACCAGGCTCATCGGTCCCGACCCCGAATCGGAGCGCCTCGGACGTCGGCAGCTGCCCCAGCCACATGACCGCGCGATAGGCATCCACCGAACGCACGACACGTGTACGAAGCTGCTGCACCTTGACCAAGTACTCGAAGATCCGAGCTGCCCGATCGTTCAACGACCCGTCGGCCACGGTTCCCAGCGGCGCACCAATATCCAATGACCCCATCGTCTCTCCCCCCGGGCACAACCCGCTCCCTGCATCGTCAAGGCCGTCAGAAGCCCGCCGACCACGCCGGCACGACCCTCCTCACCGACGACATAGGAGGGGCAACCCCTCCTATTGATCGCTATCGGGTCCAGACCGTTACATCCGCCCCGCCCAGCTTCAGCGAGTAAGGAGGCCGAGCCATCCGGGAGCAAGCAGATCGGGTCCGTGCGCCCCTCTACTCGCGTTCGCTTGATCGGCCGATTGGCTCCGGATCGTCGAGGGCATGCTTCATCGCGTCGTGCAGCTCCTGGATCGTCCGGTTCACGTCTCCGTAGTACGCCGCTGCCTCCGGATCCAGGTCCTGCTCCTCGTGCTCCGGCTTCTGGGAGTACAGCAGCTCGCTCAGGACCAGCTCCTCTGCCTGGGCCCGGGCCGCGTTCAGCCGGCCCGTCTTTGCCAGAAAGCCCTCACCCGGTCGATCCGGCCCAGCCAGCTGGGGCGCCAAGTCGACTACTCGGTCCTGAATCTGCTCACCCAGGTCTCGGAAGTACTCGGCTGGGTCGTCCAACTCGGCATACCGCGTCGGCAGGTAGTCGCGGAAGTAGGCCATCGCCGTCGTCGCGTACCGGTTCATCGTTGCGCTCCAGATCCGTCGAGAGTTGAGCAGGATTGTTGCAGCCCGCAGGAGACCGGCTTCCTCCCTCCTCGAAGCCGGTCTCCTGGCCATGGACTTCAGCTCGACAACTTGCCCTCGAAGTGGCTGCCCTCGTAGTCCCAGCCGGGCGCGACTTCGACCTGAAGCGTCGAGTTGACGTGCGTCTTCGGAATCGCGAAGCCGTACTTGGCCGTCTTCTTCTTGCCCGGCAGTATCGAGCCCTCGAACCCTCCGCCCAGGTTCTGCTCGGAGTCGAAGACCGACTCGGCCTGGTCCCCGTTGGGTCCGCTGGCGAGTTTGACGTCGACGAGGCCGGTGTCGAACGTGTTCGAGGACCCGTTCTGCAGCGTGACCGTGACGACGACTCCCACGTCGCCCGGCTTGCCGCCGGCGGCGTACTGGCTGATCCGGAACCTCTTGACGCTGGTGACCTGGACCTTCATGCCGTCGCTGTAGTCGAACCACTGCGTCGCCCCGACCTTCGCCACCTGGTCTTCCTCGGTCGGCGTCGCGGACGGTTCGGCGCTGGCCGGCGGCTCGCTCGCCGGTTCGGACGGCTGGGTCGCGGGCGACGAGACGGCGGGGGCTTCGGCTTTGGTGGCCGTGCTGTCCTTCGCGGCTTCGTTCACTCCGTTCGCCAGTACGGCGACGCAACCACCTGCGAGCAGGACGAAGCCGACGGACAGCACGATCATCGTGTTGCGCACGACGTGGCGCTTCTTGCCCGGCCGCGGCGGCAGACCAGGCTGATACTGCGGTCCTTGCTGGTACTGAGACATTCTTGTCCCCCCAAATGAGTTGAATTGTTGAGTGACGAGAGCGGAGCAACCCCGATGGTGGGACTTGAGGTCCGCACGTTGAGGCGGCGCCTGCCCGCTACTCCGTGGTCATTTCGGCGCGCCGGCGGCTGCTGCTCTCATCGCCGCGAGATCCACGACCTTCGAGTGCAGGTGCCGTAGCTCAGAGATCGTCGGCGAGAGCTCATACGCGTGGTGGTGGCAGGCCCGGCTCAGGGCGTTCCATGAGTACTCCGCCATCCGGTTGAACCCCGTCTGGTCAAGTGCATGCAGTACTGCGAGCCTCGATCGCATCCGGACCGGGAACGGCATCGGAGCGATGAGGAGTTCGCAGTAGGCCTCGATCTCGGCCTCAAGTGCCTGCCTGGTGAGGAAGGCCGCGATCCTGATCCACCGCGGCGTCACTGCCTGCTGGCCGTCCAGGATCGCCTGGGCATACTCCAGTTCGCTGGTCACTTCCGCTGCGCCAGGATGTCGTCTACCGTCCGGCGGAGATCATCGACCGCGCCGGCGGCCGAACCAGTCAGCCCTTCGTGCACACCCTTGCGGCAGATGCCCAGCGTTCGGCTGCGGTGAACGGCGCTCTGCCACCGGCCGAGGTTGCTGGTCGGGTCACCGAACAGGGCGAGCGCAATACGGTTGCTCGTCGTCCGTGCCGCGTCCCATGCCGACTCAACATCGTGTCGGCTTGTGCCCCCAATGAGCTGTCTGGCGAAGTGCACCTCGTGTGCGGCGGCCTCGACCGCCAGCCGCACATACCCCGGCACCGCCTTGTCGATCACCGCCTGAGGAACGTTCTCGTCTGCCAGCAGCTCCCGAACGTCCGCGATGTATCGCCGGGCCGGCGACTGACAAGCGACAACCTGGACCTTGGAGTCGACGCCGCGCTCGACCTGGACGATCCTGGCCTCTGGCGCTGTACGGCGTACCGACTCGGTCAGTCGGTCATCGTGCGAGAACACGATCACCTGGCGATCCTTCGCATACTCGACGAGGACCTCGGTCAGACCGTCGACCTTCGCTGGATCCATCGCCTGGACTGGGTCGTCCAGCACGACGAACCGCAGGGGACTCGCCGGCATGGCTGCCCTGGGCAGGAACAACGCCATCGCAATGGCGTTGAGTTCGCCCTGGCTCATCACCGGCAACCCCGCAGTCGGCTCGCCGTCGACACGAGCGGCGAGGTTCACGGTGCCACGGTTCCGCTGACCCGACAGGGTGATCGCGTCGAGGTCGATGTTGCTCTCCTTGCGGAGGTGACTCCAGATCCACTTGGCCTTTTCGGCGAGTGGTTCGAGCCGCTGGTTGCGCAGCTTCTCGGCGTTCGCCTTGAGCCAGGTGTGCGATGCCTTGGCGTCCCGCAGATCCTCGGAGCTTGCGTCGGCCGTGCGCCGAAGCTTGACCCACTCCAACACGTCCGCGGCAACTTCCCGCCAGCTGTCGTCCCGTTCGCTCAGCTTGGCCGCGGCTTCGTCCCGGAGCCGGGTCACGACGTCGACGACGGTCGCGATGTTCGTCGCGAGGTGTCGGGCCAACTCCGTGTCTGCGTCGGGCGCGTCCCGCCAGACCTTCAGTGCAATCCGCGCCTCGCCGAGAGTTGTCAGCTCCAGGTCGTCAGGCGCCGGCAGCTCCGGTGCGGCGATCAGACCGCGAGCCGCTGTCCGCCGTACAGCGAGGTCGTCGCGAGCGGAGCGAAGTGTGGCGACAGTCGCGCGGCCCGTGGCCACATCGGCCTGAGCCCGCTGGTGCCACTCGTCGTCGAGCACGTTACCGCTGCAGACAGGGCACGCCTGGTCGCCGTGCTGGCTGTGGAACTGCAGCGCCATTTCGAGCATCCGACTCCGGGCTTCCGCATGAGTAGACGCTTCGTTGGCCAGCTCCGCCAACTGCTGCACGGCCTTCAGGAGTTCGTCGGAGGCGGCCTCGACCGCCTGCCTGTCGGGCATCGTCATCTCGCTGAGGGCACGAAGTTTCTCGCCGATCCCATCAGCCGCCACGGTGCCGAGCGCGATGCTCGTCACGAGCTCCAGGTCGGGCTTCTGCTTACCAAGCTGGACGGTGACATTCCGCGCCCGGTCGTCGTCGACGTTCTCCAGCCTGCCCTTGAGCGCGCTCTTCGCTGCGCTGGCGTCGTCCGAGGCGACCTTCAGGTGCTTGACCTGAGTGTTGAGGCGGGTGATGCCGTCCGCGATCTGGTCGAGACCGAGGATGCTCTCCAGAGACCGGTACAGGTCGGTCTGTGTTCCCTCGAGGCGCTGACTGAGTTCGTCGTACGAGAGAATCGGACGGTACAGCTCGAGCGCCTCTCGCCAGCCGAGTGCACCGACACCGGAGGTCCGGGGTTTGCCGTGCCGCTGAGTCCAGACCTTGCCGTCGTCGAGGCCCCCGTCGTCGGCCCACTCGACACCGATTTCGGTGCGGCCGTACCCCTCCTCGGCAAGTCCGATCCGGACGGATGTGCTCTGCACGTGGTGCAGGTTGCGCCACGAGTTCGTCCAGAATGGCTTCTTGCCCTTCCAGCGGTAACTCTCGCCGGTCAGCGCGAACTCCAGCGCCTCGGAGAAGCTCGACTTCCCGGAACCGTTGCGTCCGGCAACGACGGTCAGCCCGGGACCAGGAACCAGGTCGAGGCGAGCCTCCGCACCGATCCCGCGAAAGCCCGACACCGTGATGGAGGTCAGGAACGCCCCGACCGGCTCCGTCTCCGTCTCCGTGCCGACCGTCGTTGCCGGCTCATCCGCGAGGCTCGACTCGCCGGTAGCGCCGAACTCGTCCGCGAGAGCCTCGTCGCTCTCCAACGCGGCGAGAACCAGCATCTTCTGACGCTCGGTCAGCGTCAGATCCTGATCGGCCAGGGCCACGACGGTGTCGATGACCGACGCGCCCCCCTGCGCAGCCGGCCGCTCGTCGGCCCTATCGCTTGTCATCTTCACAAACCCCCTCATCTCCGTGAACGAGATCATGACATCAGTCTCTGTGAACATTGTCAACAGACCTATTTCACCAAAATGTGTACACGGACGGTTTGATCGACTAGGGTCAGTGCATGGAACGGGACCAGGAGGTGGCGATGGATCGAGCGGACGCGGAGAGCGCCGAGGGCGCCACGGGCACTGTGTCTTCGGTCGGCATCGCGCGTCTCGCGGGTGTCGGTCGGGCCGCGGTGAGCAATTGGCGCCGGCGGTACGCCGACTTTCCGGAACCCGTCGGGGGAACGCCGACCAGCCCGTCATTTGATCTCGCGGCGGTCGAGCAGTGGCTGACAGCGCAGGGCAAGCTGCCGGAGGTCAGCGCTCCGGACCGCGCATGGCGGGAGATCGCAGCCGCGTCTGGTGGGCCAGATCTGGGTGGGGCGCTGTGGCTGGCCGGCTTGATGCTGTTCCACCGATCAGTCATCGGCGAGGTGCCGAATGCCGTTCCTCCGCCCGGATCGCTCGCTGCGTCGGCCGGCAAGGCGGGTCGTAGTGCCGAAGAACTGTTCCGGGAGCAGCTGCCAGACACCTGGTTGCCTCGGCACCTGGTGGTGCTCTCTGCCGCTGCGGGTGTGGCCGGCGACCCGGCCGAGACCTTTGAGCGCTTCTACAGCCTGTATCTCAGGGCCAGGGGTGCGACGTCTGACTACGTGACGCCGGTACGCGTTGCGCAGTTGATGATGGCCTTGACCGATGCCGCCGACAGCATGTCGAGCCCCGACCAACCAGTCGCCGACGTCATGGACCTCGCCTGTGGGACTGGATCGCTGCTGGTGGAGGCAGTCCGCGTCGGTCGCGACGTACGGATTCTCGGTCAGGACCTCGATCCAACTGCAGCCTGCATCGCGCAGGTCAGACTCATGCTCACGTCAAAGCTGCGGTCGGCCGTCATTCGGACAGGGGATTCGCTGCGGGCGGACGCGTTTCCCGGGGAGCGTGTCGATCTCGTCGTCTCGAATCCACCGTTCGGCCTGCAAGACTGGGCTGACGATCAGTCGGCCTTCGATCCGCGGTGGGAGTACGGCGGTCTGCCGCCGCGAACCGAACCCGAGTTGGCGTGGGTGCAGGATGCGTTGGCACATTTGCGCCCCGGCGGCCAGGCCATCCTGCTGATGCCGCCAGTGGCCGCGTGGCGGTCAGCTGGTCGGCGGATTCGCGGGGAGCTGCTGCGTCGTGGCGTTGTGCGAGCCGTGGTTGCCTTGCCCTCGGGTCTTGTCCCAACAACCTCGGTTGGTCTGCACCTTTGGGTGCTGCGACGCCCGGCCGAAGGGCAGGTCGCCGATCGTGTGCTGATGGTCGATGCCTCCCGGATGGAACAAGCAACAGCGGAGGCAGTGATCGAGCTCGCGGTGCCGGCTTGGCGGGCTTACGACTCGGATCCAGCGTCGGTGGACGAGCGGGCCGGACTCGTGAAGCTCGTTCCGGTGATCGACTTGCTGGACGAGGAGGTTGACCTCACACCTGGTCGACACCTAGCCGTGCCCGACGACGAACAACGTGATCCGACAGAGCTGCTGGCCTCGGGCAAACAGGTGCTCAAGCGTCTGCGCGAAGTCGCGGAGAATGTGCCAGCACTTGTTCCCGCGGATAAGCCTGCGTTGTCGGAGGCCCGCGGCCTTTCATTGGATGAGCTCGTGCGCACCGGCACAGTCGAGGTCTTCCGCGGGTACTCCCGAGTGAACGTCGATGCCGAAGGTGCATCCGAGCCAGGTGTCACGGGCGGAGACGTTGTCCGCGGCGGTGGACCGAGTGGCCGGGCTCCGGGGACCGCAGTACGGATCGAGGCGGGCGACGTCCTCGTGCCGGCAGTCGGGTCGTCCGTCGTCGCGCGGGTGGCGACGACCGAGCAGGTCGGCGTACTGCTTGGTCAGAATGTCAGCCTCATCCGAGCCGATCCGGCGAGGGTCGATCCGTGGTTCCTCGCGGGCATGCTGACCGCACCGACCAACCGCCGGGGAGCGACGCGTCAGTCATCCGGCACGCGCGACATCGTCCGGGTGAACCTCAAGCGCCTGCAGGTGCCGTTGTTGCCGATAGACGAGCAACGACGGTACGGCGAAGCCTTCAGGCGACTGGTCGAGTTCGACGCGATGGTGGACAAGGCGGCTGACGAGACGCACCGATTAGTGCAGGAACTTTCCGCTGCGCTGACCCGCGGGAACCTTGTGCCGGAGAGCAGTGCATGAGATGACAATGTGTAGTCGCCAAGGGTTCCGCTGTAACGGTGCGGAGCGCGCGGGCGATCGAGCTGATGAGACGAAAGACCGGGAGAGGGAATCCGTTGAGCGAGACCACGCCGAAAAATCTGGCGAACTTCATCTGGCAGGTTGCAGACCTGCTGCGGGGGGACTACAAGCGATCCGACTACGGCAAGGTCATCCTTCCCTTCACCGTGCTGCGACGACTCGAGTGCGTCCTCGAGCCAACACGTGAGGCCGTGCTGAAGGAGGCCGAGAAGTGGGCGGATCGCAATGTCGATCTGGGCCGGTTCTTGACACGGCAGTCAGGTCAGAGCTTCTACAACCTCACGAGGCTCTCGCTGGCAAACGTAGCGAACGCACCCGATGATGCCGTCGCAAACCTGAACGCCTATGTGAACGGCTTCTCCCCGAACGCTCAGGCGGTCTTCGAGAAGTTCCGGTTCGCCGAGCAGGTCGCCTATCTGTCTGAGGCTGGCCTTCTCCACTTGGTCGTCGCACGCTTCGCGGACGTCGATCTGCACCCGAACCGCGTGTCGAACCACGAGATGGGCTACGCCTTCGAGGAACTGATCCGAAAGTTCGCTGAGGACTCGAACGAGACTGCTGGTGAGCACTTCACCCCGCGGGAGGTCATCAAGCTGATGGCCGGCCTCCTCATCGCTCCCGACCTCGCTGACCTGCAGGTGCCTGGCACGAGCCGCAGGGTGTACGACCCGGCATGCGGGACCGGCGGCATGCTAACTGCCGCGGAGGAGTTCATCCTCTCGCACAACACGCAGGGACAGGTCTTCTCCTTCGGGCAGGAGCTGAACCCGGAATCCTGGGCGATCTGCCGGTCCGACCTCATGATCAAGAACCAGGACCCGGACAACATCAAGCTCGGCAACTCGTTCACGAATGATCAGCTGCAGCACGAGAAGTTCGACTACATGCTGTCCAACCCGCCGTTCGGCGTGGAGTGGAAGAAGGCCCAAGCCGAGATCGTCGACGAGGCCAACGAACTCGGCATGCGCGGCCGCTTCGGCGCCGGACTTCCGCGTATCAACGACGGGTCGTTGCTGTTCCTACAACACATGATCTCGAAGATGCGCCCCGTCGGCGACGGCGGCAGCCGGCTGGCGATCGTCTTCAACGGTTCGCCACTCTTCACCGGCGCCGCCGAGTCCGGTGAGTCCAAGATCCGCCAGTGGATCCTCGAAAACGACTGGCTCGAGGCGATCGTCGCGCTCCCAGACCAACTCTTCTACAACACCGGCATCTCGACCTACTTCTGGATCCTCACGAACCGCAAGGCACCTGCGCAGCGCGGCAAGGTCGTCCTCCTCGACGCCCGCGAGTACTGGGCCAAAATGCGGAAGTCACTCGGCGACAAGCGCAAGTACATCACCGACGATCAAATCGAAGAGATCCACCGCCTGTACGCCGACGCACTCTCGGTAGCCGACAGCCCCGAACACGAACTGCACGGCAAGGTAAAGGTCTTCCGCAACGAGGACTTCGGCTACCACCGAATCACCGTCGAACGCCCCCTCAAACTCCGCTTCGAGGTCACCGACGAGGCCCTCACCGAGCTAGAGCTGACACTCAAGTCCGGCAAGACCACCTCGAAGTACGAGGACCGCGACGCACTGCTCGCGGCGCTAAAGACCCTGGTAGGCAAGGAACCGTCCTTCAAGAAGACCGAGTTCGCCGCCTCGCTCCGATCTGCTTTGTCCGACCTGAACAAGCTGCCGGCACCTGTCGACAAGGCCGTGTGGAGTGCTGTCTCAGTCCGTGATCCAGAAGGCGAGGTCCAACTCAAGAAGGGCCAGCCCGAACCAGACCCAGAACTCCGCGACTTCGAGAACGTACCGCTCGAAGAGGACGTCGACGCCTACCTCGAACGCGAGGTCCTCCCCCACGTCCCCGACGCCTGGATGGATCACACCAAAACCAAGATCGGCTACGAAATCCCCTTCACCCGCCACTTCTACGTTTACACTCCACCGCGCCCCCTAGGCGACATCGATGCCGAGTTGAGGGCGTTGGAGCGAGAGATTCAGACGCTTCTCAGCGAGGTGACCGAGTGATCGATAGAACATGGGAAACAAAGCCTCTATGGAGCCTCGTTTCTGAAGTTCGCCGCGTAGTTGATCCTGAATGCATGTCGGATCCAGTGATCCATTACAGCATTCCATCACTCGACTCGACCGGCGGCGGCAGCGAAGAGTCTCCCGATGACATCAGATCGTCCAAACTTCGCCTTCGTGGTGGCGAGGTTCTCATCAGCAAGCTCAATCCACGGAAGAGTCGTGTGACGGTGGCTGCAAGGTCGGCCGGCCAAGACGTCGTTGCCTCGACAGAGTTTGTTGCGATGTTGCCATCGATTCGCGTTCATGCGCGTTATCTGATGTACGTCCTCTTAGCGGAGAATGTGCGTCAAGAACTGGACTCGATGGTGCAGTCGGTGACTCGTAGTCATCAGAGAGTCAGTCCTGAACAGATTTTGCGACTCAAGGTCGCCTTGCCGCCTTTCGAGGAGCAGTGGCGCATCGTCAACTTCCTCGATAGCGCAACATCGCGAATTGATCGTCAGATCGAAATCGGTCGGCGACAGATTGCGCTTCTCGGTGAACGTCTCCATGCAAAGGCGGCCGAGGCGACTGGCCGTGTGACTATTCGGGGTAGTGTCGTGGCGGGCGAGTGGACCCCCCTCCAGTTGAGGCGAGTCGTCGAGGTCATCACGACTGGTGCGACGCCACAGGGAGGAGCAGAAGGAGTCTGGGCGGAGGAAGATCCAGCAGCAATCCCCTGGTACACACCTTCGGAGATGGACGACTGGATGCAGCTCGCCCCTGCCATGCGGTATGTGCCACGGGACGGTCGTGGCGAAGCAAAGACAACCTTCCGTGCGGGGTCGGTGGTGCTGGTGTGCATAGGTGAGTCGATTGGTAAGGTCACATTTCTGGATCATGCAGCCACGGGCAATCAACAGTTGACGGCGATTCGGCCAAACAGTCTGATTGATGGCCGTTTTCTAGCCTGGCAACTCTGGGGCGCTGCGGGCGAGATTCGTGACACCTCGCCTTTCACGCGAGTGCGGATAATCAATGGTAGCGATCTGTTAGCTTTTCCGATCATGCTTCCGTCGCGCGAGCGTCAAGTTGAAATCAGACGGGCTCTCGATGCTGAAAAGTCCCGCACGATGGTCGGTCGCGACAAGATCGCTCGCTTTGCTGCTGGTTTGACTGAGCGGCGGCAGGCATTGATTACGGCAGCGGTGACTGGGCAGATTGATGTGACGACGGCGAGGGGAGTTGGGGTGTCGTGAGTCGGGGGGATTCGGAGTTGGCGTTTGAGGAGGCTGTGGAGGGGGCGCTTCTTGCTGCCGGCTGGGTGAAGGGACGGGTTGATACGTACGACCCGGAGCTTGGGCTTGATCCGGGCCAGTTGATGCCGTTTGTGCAGGCGGTGCAGCCGGAGGCCTGGGCGACGTTGGTTCAGTTTGCTGGCGGGAGACTCGAGGTTGCTGAGCGGGACTTCGTCAAGATTGTCGCGAAGGAGCTTGATCAGCGCGGTGTGCTTGATGTGCTGCGGAACGGGGTCAAGGATCGTGGTGTTCGCATCCGGCTTGCGTACTTTCGGCCGGCGCACACCGTTGCCGAGGATGCGCTTGCGGAATACCAACAGAACCGTCTGTCGGTCACTCGTCAACTGCGGTACGGCGCTGACTCGACCAAGACGCTCGACCTGGCGCTCTTCGTCAATGGGATTCCGGTTGCTACGGCTGAGTTGAAGAATCCGCTGACCAACCAGACCGTCGAGGACGCCAAGGAGCAGTACCGGCACGACCGGGATCCGAAGGAGTTGTTGTTCGCGCGGCGTGCACTCGTGCACTTCGCGGTCGATCCCGAGTTGGTGTTCGTGACGACTCGGCTGCGGGGTAAGGACACCGTGTTCCTTCCGTTCAACCGTGGCACCGGCGGCGCAGGGAATGTTGGTGGCGCGGGGAACCCTGTCGTCGAGGACGATGGCTCCGGCTACCGGACGGCGTACCTCTGGGAAGAGACTTGGCAGTTCGACAACTGGCTCGATCTGCTGAAGCGGTTCCTGCATGTCGAGGACCCGACGACCTCGCGCTCACGTGGTCGAGCGAACGGTCGAACCAGCGTTCACGACCGACCGCTGATCTTCCCGCGCTACCACCAGTGGCACGCCGTACGGCGGCTCACCGAGCATGCCGCGCGTCACGGCTCAGGCAACAACTACCTGGTCATGCACTCGGCCGGCTCCGGCAAGTCGAACACGATCGGCTGGCTTGCGCATCGGCTGTCGACGCTGCACGGATCTGCTGAGCCTGGCACTCTTGATGCTGACGCCGTGAGCGATGCCCGGATCGCCGCGAACGAGCCGGTCTTTCACAAGGTCGTCGTCATCACCGACCGGTCGGTGTTGGACAAGCAGTTGCAGGACACGATCTACCAGTTCGATCACACGCCGGGAGTCGTTGAGCGCATCACCGGAATCGGCGGGTCGAAGTCGAGCGAGGTCGCCAAGGCTCTGGCCAACACGGCGACGAAGATCGTCATTGTCACCGTCCAGACCTTCCCCTACGTCCTCGAAGGCGTGTCCAGCCTGGCCGACAAGCGCATCGCCGTGATCGTCGACGAGGCGCACTCGGGTCAGTCCGGTGACTCGGTGACCAAGCTGAAGAAGGTACTGCGCGGCCTTGGTGCCGAGGAGTCCGGTGACGATGACGACCCGCTGACCTCGTCCGCGATGGCCCGCGGCCGTCACCCCAACCTGTCGTACTTCGCCTTCACCGCGACCCCGAAGAGCAAGACCCTCCAACTCTTCGGCATCGATGATGCTGTCGGCAACAAGCGGGCGTTCCACATCTACTCAATGCGGCAGGCGATCGAAGAGGGCTTCATCCTCGACGTACTGCGGAACTACACGACATACAAGACCTACTGGCGGATCGCCAAGGAGGGCGCCGACGACATCGAGGTCAACCCCGACAAGGCCGGCAGCGAACTGGCCCGTCTCGTCTACCTCGACCCAGCCACGATGCTCGCGCACGCCGAGGTGATCCTGCGGCACTTCCAGGCCAACACCCGTCGCCAGATGGGTGGACGGGCCAAGGCGATGGTCGTGACGCGTTCGCGGGAAAGCGCCGTACGGATGTATCAGGCGCTGCGCCAGAAGGTCGACGACCTGAGCATCGCGGACCCCGGCGTACTCGTCGCGTTCTCCGGGAACCTGACCGTTGACGGCGTCGAGTACACCGAGCCTGGGATCAACGGACTGTCCGAGAGCGAGTTGCCGGACGCGTTTGCCTACACTCGCGCGGACGATCCGAACGCCAGAGCGCGGACTGCCGGCAAGGACGGTGCCCCAGAGCGTACGGAGTACCGAATCCTTGTTGTCGCTGACAAGTACCAGACTGGGTTCGATCAGCCACTCCTGACCACGATGTACGTCGAGAAGCCGCTTGCCAGCGTTGCCGCCGTACAGACGTTGTCGCGGCTGAACCGCACCCATCCGCTGAAGAGCCAGGAAGATCTCTTCGTCCTGGACTTCGCCAACGAGGCCGAGGACATTCAGGCAGCATTCAAGCCGTACTATGAGGAGGCGGTGACCACACCGGTCGATCCGAACCTGCTGTACCCGAAGCAGCGGGCTGTCATGGATCATCAGCTCATTCTCGAGTCTGAGCTGGAAGCGTTCGCCGAGGCATACCTCGCGTCCCAGCCCGGCTCACTGGTCGAGGACGGCGGCCGGAGTTGGGAACGCAAGCATGCGGATCTTTATCGACACATCGATCCGGCGGCTGCGCGGTTCGAACGGCTGAGCTCGGAGGATCGCGAAGCGGCCGAGCTGTTCCGGAGCGACCTGTCCGACTACGTACGCAAGTACGGGTTCCTGGCGCAGGTGATGCAGTTCACCGACGCCGATCTCGAGCGGCTGTACCTGTACGGCAAGCACTTGCTCAATCGCCTGCCGTCGCGCCGCAACCCGAGCCTGGACATCGGCGATATCGATCTCACGCACCTACGCGTGAGCAAGACCGGCGAGCATGATGTCGGTCTCGAACAGGAAGGCGAGCAACTGTTGCCGGGGTTCGACGACGGTAGTGCAGGCATCGCGCGGGACCCGAAGACGGCGCTGCTGTCCGAGCTCATCGAGGACTTCAACAACCGGTACGGGCTAGGTCTGAGCGAAGCAGACAAGCTCATGTACGAGGAGCGCGTCACCGCGGCCATCGAGGATCCGGACCTTCAGCAGGCCGCGCTCGCAAGTCGCAACGAGGGCGACTTCGAGATGCCGTTCAACAAGCGCTTCCAGGACATCATGGTGGAGCGTGCCGAGGCGGACACCAAGTTCACCGAGAAGTACTTCTCCGACAGCGAGTTCCAGAGCCGCCTGACCCGCGAGGCCCGCAAGGCGGCGTACCGAATGATCCGTCGCCGCCACAACGTGCCTGACGGCGGCTGAATCGCTGTGCGTGGACGCGGAGCGTAGTCGGCGGGCAGACTGTTCGGTGATACCTGGGGAGGAGAGGCGTGGCTGCGCAGTCGAAGGTCATCGCCGGTCGCTATGAGCTGACGGCGCCGATCAAGCACGGAGGGATGGGGGAGGTTTGGCGCGGGTATGACACGGTGCTTGACCGCGACATCGCGGTCAAGCTGATCCGTCCACAGATCGTCGCGTCGGACGAGGACCGCGAAGAGCTAGTCGGACGGTTTCGGCGCGAGGCTCGCGTGACCGCCAAGGTCGAGCATCCTGGCGTGCCCGCCGTGTACGACGCAGCGTTCGACGGCGACACCGATCAACTGTTCATCGTCATGCAGTTGGTGCATGGCGTGTCCGTCTCCGACGTGCTCGCGGAGCAAGGTGCCGTGTCTGCGGCCTGGGCTGCGTCGATCGGCGCACAGATCTGCTCGGTCCTGAGCTATGCCCACGCGGTGCCGATCGTCCATCGGGACCTGAAGCCTGGCAATGTCATGATTGCGCGCGGTGGCGTCGTGAAGGTCCTGGACTTTGGCATCGCCGCACTGCTCCGCAACGACGTCACCAAACTCACGTCGACCGGACGCGTGGTCGGTACCAAGCCGTACATGTCTCCGGAGCAGATCCGGAACCTGCCTGTCACGCCGCAGACCGACCTCTACGCGCTCGGTTGCCTCCTCCACGAGATGCTGAGTGGTCAGCGGGCTTTCGACGCCGACGACGAGATCGCGTTGATGTACCAACATCTCGAAGAAGACTCGAAGCCACTGCGTGAGCTGGATCCGGAGATCCCGGGCGAGCTTGAGCAGCTAGTACTCGATCTCCTTGCCAAGCATCCCGCGGATCGTCCGGAGAACGCGTGGATCGTGTACGACAGGCTCGCTCCGCTATTGCCCGCGACCGACAGGAGTTCGCCTGACGGCGAGCAGCCGGCAGGTGTTATCCCGGACCCGACGCGGCCCTACCGGCGCCCGGCGGCACCACGGCCGCGCCCCGCCGAGCGGCCGGAACCCTCTGCGCCAACATCATCAGCTTCGAAGATCGACAACGTCCAGATCGACGAGGTTCTGGCAGAGGCGGAGTCGCTCATCGACGAGGAGCGCTTCACACAGGCGTCCGATCTGCTGAGCGACCTCCTGCCGAGCGCGTCCTCGACGTTCGGTCCCCAGAGCCCGGCCGTCTTGGACCTCCGAGTCAGATTCGCCGCAGCGTTGTTCCTGGGCGGCGACTACCGCAAGGCCGCACCTGAGTTCGACGCTCTGGCCGCCGCGGTTGCGAAGCTTGATGGTCCTGACAGCGAGGAAGTGTTGGAGTATCGGCGCCAGGCGGTCGTGTGTCGCATTGCCCTTGGCGAATCGACTCGTGCATTGACTGAGCTCGAATCGATCTTGACCGCCTACGAGCGCGTTCATTCGAGCGGCCGCGAGTACCTCGAGCTGAGGCTCAGCCTCGCTCGCCTTCGGCTCGGGATCGGGCAGGACCAGCTCGCGCGTCAGGAGTTGCGCGAACTGTCCCGGGACGCCCGCGATCTCCTGGGCGACACAGACGATCTGACTGTCGAGATCGCGGCCTTGCTGGCGCGCTTGCAGACGGAGACCGATGAGTGAGTCCCGACCGCCGCGGATCTCGAAACAACCAGTCAATTGCGACGAGCACCGTTCCCTGCCCACACCCAGGAGCCGACGTTGGATGACGAGATTCAGTTGATCAGTGACGGCGACGGGCTGGCGGTCATCGGGGACCCGGCCGCTATCGAACGGTTCCTCGTCTCTGAGGGACTGCCGTCGAAGGACCTGGGAGTGCAACGGCTCGGATCTGTGCTCAACACCGGGGCCGCCGCGGCACAGGCAGGCTCCGAGATTGCAGCTAACTCAGGTCGTTGGGTGAAGCTCACGAAGGAGTCCGCGCGGCTCGTCCAGAAACACGGACTGAGGGAGAACTCGAAGACGGGTCTCAGCACCGGCGCACTGAAGGGGAACCAAGGTCAGATCAAAGGATTCGTCGAATTCGTGAAGGGGCCCGGAGCGCTTCTGACCAACCCAGCGGTCTTGGCTGGCGCCGCTGGCATCATGGCGCAGCTTGCGTTGCAGCAGGCTATGGATGAGATCACCGACTATCTCGCCACGATCGATGAGAAGGTCGACGACGTGCTCCGCGCCCAGAAGGACGCTGTGTTGGCGGACATGATCGGCGTGGACTTCGTGATCGAGGAGGCCATGACCATCCGGGAGCAGGTAGGCCGGGTCTCCGAAGTCACGTGGTCGAAGGTGCAGGCCACCACGATGACCATCGCACGGACCCAGGCCTACACGTTGCGTCAGCTCGACGCACTCGCGGAGAAGATGGAGCGCGAGACCAAGATCGGTGATCTCGCCAAGACCGTCAAGGAAGCCGAGTCCAAGGTTCAGGAATGGCTCGCCGTCCTGGCACGCTGCTTCCAACTGCAGGACGCGATCGCTGTGCTCGAACTCGACCGAGTACTGGATGCGTCTCCGGAGGAACTGGACCGACACCGCCTCGCACTCCGGGTTGCCCGTGGCAACCGGTTGGACCTCATCTCACGGAGCACAGAGCGCTTGATGGCCCGCCTGGATGCGGCTGCCGGCACGGCCAACACAAAGGTCCTGCTGCACCCGACCACCTCCCGCGATGTAGTCGATTCGAGTAACCATGTCGCGAACGCCGTCGTCGAGTTCCATGGTCGGCTTGGGATCGAGCGCGGTCGACAGTCATTGGAGGCGCGACGCTGGGCAGACGCGGCCACGGAGGTAAGAGATAAGGCGCTTGAGGCCGGAGCAGACGGCGTCGGTGCCGCGAGGCGCCTCGGTAACGAGACCCTCGACCGAGCAAAATCGGCGACGGGCGGTCTCTCCAGCCGGATCGCCGAGCGAGCACTTCGTCGCCGCAAGGACGAGAATCGCAACGAGGAAGACTAAGCGAACGCCGACCGTCAGCCACCCGGGCTATCTGGTTACACCCGACCGGTGAGTCACCGGTCGGCGCTGGAGGGCTGGCAGATCGAGTCCATGCCTACACACTCTGCTGCGAAGACTCGGGTTGCCCTGCCCCTTCTGTCACGACTGACGTCTCGCCGGGTGCCATGCCGGTAGGTGTTCGGGATCGCGAGGGAAGAGCTGTTGGTCTTCGAGCAGGAGGTCCGGGTCGGCGTCGCCGTCGAAGGGCGGAGTGTCGTAGTCGAAGTTCGCGGTCAGCTTGCCGGTGTGGGTCAACGTGATGCTGGCGTTGTACCAGGTGCCTTTGCCGTGCTGGTACATCTCCTTGCGGAGTTGGTCGGCAGCGTCTTGCCCGTCATGATCTATGCCGATCTTGCGATCGGTCACTCCGTCCGGGGTGGTGGCCAAAAGTGTTGTGCCCGACATCGGGCCCGCGCCGGTGATCTTCAGTTCGGCTTCTGCCCATCCTGAGGGCGCTGATCGGGCCATCGACTTGCCGATCCTCGCGAGAAGCTGCTGAGACTGCTCAGTCATGGTTTGCCTTTCGGTGAGATCGAGTCATTGCTGATCCGGCGGGTCACCAGCTCGTCTCCGTGCTCGTACTCGACCCAGATCGTATCGGGCCGACGACTGCCGGCCGGGTAGCGGAACGTCACGAACACGCTGACGGTGCTCCCCGATTCGATGATGCGTCGCCAGTGGTTCTCGAGCGTCTTGTACATGCTCAGGTTGACCGTGTTGCCAGCCATCGGCAGGAGATTCAGTTTGCCGAGAGGACCGCCGAAGATCCGCGCAAAAATGTGGCCTGCATGGTCTCCTGGGAGCTTTCCGACGAGTTTGCGCTGTGCGGTCTTGTCCCTGGGGTGATCGAGGTCGACGAGGTTGAGATCGGCTCGTGCCTCGATGACGCGACCGCTGTTGTCGGTCATATACGTGAACTTCTTGTCTACCCTGATCGTTGCGTCAGCCGGTGGTGCGTTGAGCAAGGGGAGGTCGTCGGGGTTAGCGCTCGACAACTCGAGATCAGGATCTCGCTTCGCGCCGGTCTTCGAGCTCTCCCTACTGATGTCGATGTCGCTGATATCGAGCTCGATCTCGGCCGTGGAGTCCCGAGGCGGACTTCGATGACCGCTCGGCTGCGTCCGACGGTTCGGAACTGCGGATGGCTGACCGCGCGGTGGCCGCCGATCCAGTGGGACCTCACTGACCGTTCGTTCCGCCCACGCGCGGGCTCGCGGGGCCGCTGCGGCCGCGACCTGGGCCGCATGTTCACATGCGCGGGCTGCGGCGTCCAGATAGAGCGCCGGTTGCTGAGCGCCCAGCTGCGCAGCAAAGGCAGCGTTCTCGCGGCACCTCTGACCTGTTCGCTGCAGATGTGCCACGACGGCTGGCACCTGATCAAGGCACTCGACCAGGCCCTGCGCGATGCGCTCGAGGTCCGATGCCATCGGCCTGGTCTCAGACCTGGTCGGCGTACTGCCGGGCAGCCGCGGCCGCCATCTCGAGAGCGGCGGCGGCGTTCTCGACCGCGGCGCCGGCCGCCCCCAGGATTTCGGCGATGTTCCGATCTGCGCCGGTGGCCGTACCTCTGATCAGAGAATCGACCTGGTCAACGTGTTGAGAGAACTTCACTTTGAAGGCAGCCATACCGCCGGCCGCCTGTTTCGCCTCACCGGCTATCTGGTGCAGCTGAACCTTCAATTGCTCGATCTGCGACATGCAGGGCTCCTCACTTCTTCTCGACGGATCCGGGAGCGTGGAAGGCAGGACTGACGCGGGTGCAGGACCAGCACGTCAGCCCTGCCGGTCATCGGGTGACTGTGCCTGCGAAGGAGCTGGTGTCGCGTGCCTGGGAGTCCAGCAACATCACGCGCGCGCCGGTCGCTGCCTCGAAGATCGATCTGAAGTCCCTGTACGAGAAGCTGCCTGCGATGTGAAGCAAACTGGGCAGGAGCACAGAGGTGATCTCGGGGCCGCTTGCTGCTCGGACGAACTCGGCGAAGGCGGACAACTCGGTCGTCGAGTCCTCGGCGAACAGCTCCGTCAAGATGAAGCCGTTCTCGCCCGCGAACCGTGCCAACGCTCTTCCGACCGCCAGCAGCTCGTCATCGTCAGGCACCAGTTCGGTCCGGAAGTAGGCGACGATCGGCGTCCATCTCTCGCTGCCGTGAATCACCCGCGCAACCCGTCATCGGTGGTCATGTACGAAGCATGGCCAACTTGCTGTCTCGATCTATCTCCGCGTATATCTCATCTGCACCATGCGTGACCCATCGAGTCTCGTCTGTGTCTCATCAGGCTGATAGGGTCGCGAGACTTGACCGAGACTGAGGGATGCATGGCAACTGAGACCGCACTGAAGGTCCTGCTGCGGCAGCGGCATCTGCAGGAGCATCGAGCCTTTTGTCGCGAGTACGACAAGGTCGCTCGGTCGGTCGATCGCGAACTGGTCGGAGCCCATCCAAGCAAGGCGACCTTTTATCGCTGGCTCTCGGGGTCGCTGAGCGGCTTGCCGCACCCAGGACACTGCCGAATCTTGGAGAACATGTTCCCGGGCTGGACAGCGGAGGTGCTGTTCCGGCCATGGTCAGATGACGGCCATCCGGCCGTCGAGCAGCGGTCCGCCAGCGAACCAACTGGGCTTGGTCCCCTCGCTGGTGTCACAGCTGTCTATCCGAGCCGGACCGAGTTCGCGCACGAGATGCCACCGGCCAAGCTGTTCGACAACGCTGTCGAGCTGTCTGCCGTTGGCCTGTCTCTCAACCTGCTTTGTCAGTCCTATGCCGACGTGAAGCTGCGTGAACTCGTCCGCCGCGCTCATCTTCGTCTTCTGTTCCTGGATCCGGACGGCGAGTCGGTGAAGCGTAGGAATCGCGAAGAGGGCCATGAGGATGGGCACTTGTCCGCCTGGTCGAGGGGAAATCTCAACCTCATGTGCAGGATTCGTGATGAGCTGGCTGATGAAGCAGGCAATCTCGAACTTCGGATGTATGACGAGACACTTCGTTTCAATCTGATGTTCATCGATGGTCGTATGTGCGTAATGCAGACCTACCTGCCTGCGCTACGCGGCCTGGACTCGCCCACGTTCGTGATGCAACCGGCGGCCGGTGGCGCCTCCGATTTGTACTCGGTCTACTGGCGCATCTTCAGCTCGTTCTGGGAGCGGGGTACTGCGCTGTGAAAGACCTGGATGAACTGCTTTCCGTCGCCAGCCAAGCCGTGGATATCGCTGGCCAGCGAGCCTTCTCTCAGGCACCGGGACTCATTACGCCCAAAGGCGATCGGGACATGGCATCCGAAGTCGACTACGCGGTCGAGAAGGAGCTCCGCGCATTCCTCGCCGAGGAGACGCCTGACATCGGATTTCTCGGAGAGGAAGAGGGACGCTCAGTTGGACGCAGGGACGAACTGCTGTGGGTCCTGGATCCCATCGACGGTACCGCCAATTTCGTCCGTGGCTTGCCTCTCGTGGCGGTTTCGCTCGGACTGGTAGGCGGCGATTCATCGCTTCTCGGCATCATCGACATGCCGTTCCTGCGGAGGCGTTATGCGGGACGACTACGCGGAGGTGCGACCTGCAACGGGAGGCCGATCCGCGGCAGTCGCTGTGATCGCCTCGACGATGCGATGATCGCCATCGGCGACTACGCCGTCGGCGACCGCGCGCCAGCGAAGAACGCGCCTCGCCTTGCTCTCACAGCGTTGTTGGCCGCCCGGGTGCAGAGGGTTCGGATGCTGGGAACAGCCGCGACTGACCTCGCCTGGACGGCGCACGGACAGCTCGATGCCTCGATCATGTTCAGCAACAAGCCGTGGGATACCAGCGCAGGCGTCCTGATCGCCAGGGAGGCAGGATTGCAGGTGCTTGACCTCGACGGGTCCCAACACAAATTCCACTCCAAGGGCACCGTTGCCGTCGCGGAGCCGATCGCCGACCAGCTGCTTGCGCTCATTGCCGAGGCACAGGAGCTCGACGAACTCCCATCGGACTGACCAGGTTCTGGCAAGCCTCCCTGCGCTCGCCACAGTGGTTTGTTTGGGCCTGCGCGACCGGAGTCCGGTCCGGCACAGACCGGCTCGTGCACGCGAGGCGGTCCGAAACTGTGTCGAAGGATCATGCATCCGGCTGCGATCAAGCTCGTCATTGAACAGGTGGAGGCAATGGCGCTGCGGTACTCGTATCGGCGACATTCCGCAGAAGATTGCCCCAGCCATCTGCGTCGTGACCTCGCCTTCAGTTGGGCATGATGCGGCACATCCCACGTGCACTCTCGATAACGATCCGCCGACACGCCGACACACGCCTAGCGGTTGGCGGGGCCCGGTAAGGACGTACTCGAGGACATCGACGGCGACTACGGAGGCAAGGCCAGCGTCCGGGCCGGCTTCGACTAGATCGTCGGCGACCGCTACGACCTCTACGGGAAGTCGGCGACGCCGGCGACGACGTACTGGTCGGCGGCAGCCAGTCACTCGGCGATCTGATTGTGGGCGGCCCCGGCCACGACATTCTGCAGCCGACCCCATCCGCTCGATGTCGAACTTCCTCGACTGCGGGGACAGCAAAGACGTCTTCATCGCTCTGAACTTCAGCGTCGGCCCCAATACCGACCGCGTCGACACCGACGGCAAATCGAACGCCGTTGAACAGCGCAGGCCCACTCTGGCTGTTGATCACATCTGCGACGACCCGAACGAGACGTCGACCACCACTGGTCGAGTCGAGCAGCACCTCACTCGACTTAGACCGTCGTCGGAAGCGGGACGAGGCCGGTGATGGAGGTCGAACAACTTCACCGGGGTCAGCGCTTGGCTCGGCGAGCACCTGATCATCGACCATGTCGGATCGCCCGCAGCCGCGGCGCAGTTCGCGGATGCGTTGCGCTGTAGCTCCACCACCTTGCACGTGACAAGCGAGCCCGCGGTAGACGCGCCCTGCAGCAGCGATCCGTCGGCGCCATCGGCACGAACGCCACCGGTGATGTCGCGGGGCGGCGCTTGACCGGTCCGGATATGCGGGCCAAGGCTAGGTGACTTGGACGACGCGGCGCCAGCCGTCGAAGACCAGAGTGGCGTTCATGCCGACCGACAGGTACAGGCCGAGGGCCGGTGTCGGGTTGTTCGTGTCGACGAGCAGGATCGTGCCCGCTCGTCCCGCGGCCGCGTCCAGGGCGAACGCGTCGCGCAGCAGGAACTTCGCCAGTCCTCGGGCCCGGAACTCCTCGACGACGCCGAGCATGCCGATGTGACCGCAGTTCTCGGCCTCGACGTACGCGTCGGCGCACTCGCGCACCGCGACCACCCGGCCGTCGACCTCGAGCAGCGTGAGCTGGGACCACTCGAAGATGGGCAGATCCTCGTGCGCCTCGATCCACTCGTCGCGTGGGGTTTCGGCCCAGCCGAACTGGCCGCGGAAACATTCGTTGGTGGCCTGGTGTGCGGCCCGGCGGGCGGTCTCGTCGAAGGCGCCGCGGCGTACCCGGACGCCGGCGGGTGCATCCGGGGCGGCAACCGGTTCTGGGTGGTCGATCCGCATCCGGTGGTACGTCGTACCGGTGCTGAAGTCGTGGTCGGACAACTGGCCGCGCAACAACTCGTCGGCCCGGTACGTGGTGTCGGCGAACCCGACCACCGCCTTGTTGTAGCCCGCGAGCATGTCGAGCAGCGCCTCGGCATCGGACGGCTCCGCCCGACGGACGGTGTAACCCTCAGGCAGTACAGCGATGGTCTTCATGACTCATCGTGCGCCCGCACGTACCGCGGCGGATGGCCTGGCGGGTACCGCATTGCACCGCACACGGACCCGGGTATCGGTGACGAAGTCCCCACGGTCGTTCATGACGTCGACCCGGTACCTGCCGTTGGGAATGCCGTGAAACTCGACGGTCTCGACACCACGGGCAGCCAACATCACAGGCAGAGCCTCGGCCACCGAACCCCCGGACAGCCTGACCTCGAAGAACAGGATCACCCTGCTGGGATTGCGCAGCTTGACGACGACAACGGCGCCCGAATCGTGACACCTCACTCGCGGCCTGACCAGCACCGGCGGCCGGACCGAATTTCCGCGGCCACGGAGGTCTGTGCCGTCGGCGACAAGCTGGGCCGAAGCGGACTCCGCCTTCTGCGCAGACGCTGGTGCACTCCCCACCAGGAGCAGACCCGTCGCCAAGGTCGCGGTCAGCAATCCGCCAACGAACGGATGCCGCTTCATTGCCATTCCGTTCCCCGAACCGGATGCTGCATCGACAAACTGCCGGACACGACAGGACCGGTTCAGTTGCGGCGCTGACGAGCGCCGGGACAGTGACCGCTCCCACCGATACGGCGGCCGCGCTGACCGCGAGCACGTGGCGCGAATTGGCAGGTGAATATTAACAGAACTGCTGGTGTGAAAAGATTTCACGATGCCCCCTAAGACATTTATCAGATGCCCCCGAACCGCAGAAAGTTACAGGTTCTGCCGATAATTTCGGTCATACTTCCCGCGAGGCGGTATGATTCTGGGCCTGCGGCCGACGCAGCAGGTCCAGAATCAAACGTTTACCAGCGATGGGCGACGTCCACCACGATGCGACTGGTGCCGCCTTGGCCCGTGAGGGTGAAGACGCGGAACGGAAGACGGGCGCGGACGCCCAGCCCGATCGTGGTCTGACCTTCGAAACTCCCCGCGTCCACGACCTGCCGGAACGTCCGGTAGCCGCGCACGTTGGTCAGTTCGTCGTGGTTCGCCGGGTTGTAGGTACTGCGGCCCGCGTCGTCGTACGACGGCACCGACAGGATGATCTCCAACTTGGCGCCTCCACGCAGCGGGATGATCTCGCCTTGTCCGTCGGTGGAGACGTCCTTGACGTAGTGCACGCGGAACCAGGAAGGCTTGCCCTTCACATCGAACACGATGCGATCGAAGCAGGCGTGCCGACCCGTGCGGACGTTCGTCAGTACGCCTGAGCCACGGTACTTACCTGCCTCAGGCAATGAACCCCACCTGGTGGAGTACGTGCCGGTCGCAACAGCCGGGGCAGCAGTGGTGGATGGGCCAGCAAGCGCCGGCACAGCGACCGCGCCCGCCGGGACTGCAGCGACGGCCAAGATGGCAAATGCGGTGCGGATCGGTCGATGAATCGGCTTACGGATGGCGTGAATCAACTTCACAATTTGTCCCCCCTTTTGAGACACCTGTTAGATGCACTCATGGAACCCGAAGTTGACATAATTCCGCCGGTAGCTTTAGGTACCCGAACCAGCACGCACGGCGACCAGCTACAACCACGACCGCAGCCACCCGCGCGTCAGCCCCACCTTTCATCGAGGATCTGTCAATCAGCACGTGAAATGGCCGAAGGTCACACGGGAAGTTCCCTGGCGCCGGCCGATCGCATAGCTGAACTATCTGCTCATCTCGCACGTCTGGCGGCAGGACCAGTATGTTCTCGGTCGCCGGGAAGGTGCAGTACACCTCCGACAAGACCTACGACCGGATGACGGCCGAGGCGACCTTCTGATCGCCCGCATCACCGGCTCCACTGCTCGACTGCGTAGCGCGCTGTGGACGGAGCCACTGCAGGTGGGCAGTGGAGCCGAGGCTGTGCGGCCCCCTGAGATACGGGGAAACGATGGAGCAACCAAACACTCCAACATGGCCGCCGCCCGGCGACGGTCGGCCGACGGACGGGACGACGCTAGGAAGCACACTGCGTCAGCTAGTGGCGAGACACCCAGCAGGGCCCGCACTCGTCCTCACGCCGGCCACCGTCGCGCTGGTCGTCGGAGGCGGCCTGATCCTGCAGGCCGCGACCACGAATCCGTGGGAGGGCTACGTGTCGTACAGCGATCAACTGAACGTGGGATGCGGCACATACGAGGACGTGACCAGGCTTTCCTGGTTGACGCCGGACGAGAACCGCACGATCTCCCGGCTGCACGTCGCATGCAACGAGTACGACGCCGCGCGCCCTTGTTCGAGCATCCACACCGCCCTTACGCAGGAGGCACCCGGGAGCTCCGCGACCTGCCTCGCGAACTCGTCGACGCCCAGTACGGCGGACACCTGCAGTCAGCGCTGATCCGCCACGGCTTGCGGTCGACCTGGCGAGTATGGCCGGACGGGTTGTGATTGCAGTGCGTGTCAGAGGGATGTCCGCGCTGGCAGACATCCCCTCTGATTGCATCCTTACGACGCGGCCAGGCAGGCATGATGGGCTCAACCCGCCCGGCCTGGTGGTACCTTTCCGTACGCGTAGCCCGACGCTCGGCTCCGGCCTCGGACTGCTCGGACTGACCGAACGCGCCGAGCTGATCGGCGGCCGCCTCGAACACCTGAGCCTCAACGGGCACTTCGTCGTCCGCGCCTGGCTGCCGTGGCCGCGATGAACGAGTCAGCCAGCCCCGTCCGGGTCGTCATCATCGACGACGATGCCCTCGTGCGCGCCCTACCTCAGCATGGCCACCGTCAGCGCACACGTCTCCCGGATCATGATCAAACTCCAAGCCACCAACCGCGTCCAGATCGCCAACCGCATCCACGATGCAGGCCTGCTCTGATCACCGCCACTGAGGAGACGAGCGGCCGTGGACTGGACCTCCGCCCGCTGCGCACAGCGCCAACAGACGCAGCGGGCGGAAGCCGGTCTCGCCGGGCTCCCTCCATTGCCGGACGGTGACACGTCCGGCTGCCCGGCGTCCTGCGTAACCGCTGGCCCCGAGGCCCAGCGGTTACGACTGTGGGAGGTAGGTCAGGAGCACCACGCCGGAGTCGAACTGCCTCACGCCGTCAAGCTTCAGGTACACCGTCCCCCGGTCGCCGAGCACGTGGACCTTGCCGGCGCCCCACACGAGCGGGTTCAGGTAGACCTCGAACTCGTCGATCAGGCCCCGCACGGCGAGGGCATACGCGAACTCACCACTCCCGTGCATGAACAGATCACCGTCAACCCCGTCCTTGAGTCTCGGAATGGAATCCTCCAGTTTTCCCTCGAGCAGTGTCGCGTTCCAGTCGAGGTCGCCGGATAGCGTGGTGGACCCGACGTACTTCGGCAGCGCGTTGACCATGTCGGCCCACTTGCCTGACTGACTCGGCCAGTAACCGGCCAGCCCTTCGTAGGTCTTGCGTCCCAGCACCAGCCCTCTCGATCTCGCCTAACGCTCGAACGAGTACACGCCGTGGTCTCCGTCCGGTTGCACCCATTCGCCAACCGGATCGATGACGCCGTCGACGGTGGCCTGCGTGGTCGCTACCAGCTTTCCCATCTCGCCTCCTTGTTGGCCCGGCCAACGTCACTCCGCTGCGGCAGCTGGTACGAGTCTCCCGGATCTGCCGGCGAGGAGGCGGGAGAGTTCGTACCCGTACACCGGCCGCGCGACATCGCAGGTGTGGGTCAGAGCGCCGTTGCGCAGCATCTGGTGGACCTCGATGACGTCAACCCCAAGCTTGGTCGCGGCGGCCGACAACGTCAGCCACCCCATCCGCAGGCGCGCCAGGACATCGACGTCGTCGCGGCGCAACGGCAGTGTCTTGCCGTGGGCTGTGAGCAGCCCTGCAGTGATCATTCGCCGTACCCCGGTGTCACCGACGCCCAGTACGACGCCAGCCTCGGTCACCGACATCCACCGATCCAGGCCCGACTGGATGACATCGGACAGCAGCAGCCGCCGGTGCGAGCGCGATCGCGCAGGCAGGTGTCCCGCGCGGATCAGTCCGGCGACCCGTAGCGGCGGAACACCAAACAACACCGCCGCCTGTGCGGTGGTGATCAGCGGATCGTCGACCATCAGCGGCTCACCGAGCAACTCGGCCAACCGAGCCCGATACTCCCGTGCGAGTCCCGCATCAACCACAGCAGCCTCCCCAGCGCGCCCGTGTCTTCGGCGAGCTACGACACGGGTCTGGGGTCACACGCTCTGCGACCACATCATGCCCGCCTGGGTCCGCCGGCGCCAGGGCTGGTACCTCAGCGCGTTCGGGCCAGAGGCCGTGACCTCAGCCGTTGGCAGGACCACCGCCGACGGCTTCAAACTCCTCGTCGCCTGGGCTGCCACTGCTCGGCAAAGTGCCATCGGCGCCAGAACCGCACCGCTGGAACCAGAGCCGACGCAACGGTGCGCCTGGACGGGTCGGTTCGGCGGCGTTGCCCAGCGCATCGATGGCGGGGTCCGGCTCGGTGAACGTGGGTTCAAGGCGTCAGACGAGGAGCGTGATGCCGGCGGCGATGAGCCACAGCGACCAGGCGATGTAGGTAATCGGCGTGAGGGTGGCCGCGAGCTTCCAGCCGTGGCGCTCGGCAGGACCGACGAACTCCAGCGAACACAGGACGAGGACGGCGCCGATGACGATGGCGGGAATCCCGAGCCAGCTCGGGGCGAGGGCAGTCTGGATGAACGCGATTCCGACCAGTACGGTCCAGGCGCCCGTGAGCAGGTAGCCGAGGTGCTCGCCGACCGCGACCCCCAGGTAGCGGTTGAAGCTCTGGAAGACGACGTCGACTGCCTCACGTCGGGTGGGGCTGGACTCGGGGTCGGCGTCGACACGGGCGAGATACGGCACGAGGAATGGCCAGCGGATGAGCCCAAGGATCTGCACCAGTGCAGCGAGCGCGCCGACGACGCCGCCAACAACGCGTAGGGCATCGCCGGCATCAGCGAGGGCGAGCGCAACCAGAACAGCAAGAGGAGCCAACGCGGCGGCGGTCAGGGCGAATATCCACCACCACAGCAACAGCTTGGTGCCGCCTTCGCGGAACCGGGCGAGAACCTCGTGGGTCGGACGGCGCAGGATATCGGGATAGTCGAAGGTGGCAGCCAGTGCGCCGAAGGCAACGTTGAACGCCACCGGGAGTGCGATCAGCAGGACACCCGCCACGGTGACGGCGCTCATCGGTGCCCAGCAGGCGCTACGGCGTACCCGGACCTGTTGCCGAGCCGACTGGTGTCGCCGCAGTGCCGGACCTCGAACGGCGCGAGACCGACCAGCTGACGATTGATCATGCCTTGGCCACATCGGGTGCGACCGCCGGCGTTGTGCCGGTGGTGGCGCGGTAGGGCAGGAGGTAGTGGAGCAGGATTCCGGACAGTGCTGAGAAGGTCAGAGCGCCGTACGCGCCGAAGATTGTGAACTGGTTGTCGACGCCGATTCCGCCGACCGTGGTGACAGTCCACCCGAGGGCCCACAGGACGGGCATTGCGGCGGCCCAGGCCCAACGCAGGTGGATCTGGCTTGGCAGCGCCAATGCCTGTGCCACACCGAGGACCGTGCCGGTGAGGGCACCCATCACAGCGAGTTCACCCAGTGATGTGCCGTACCCGACGGCAGAGGCTCCGAGGAGCAGTCCGAGGCCCATGCCGATGCCGGTGGCCGGGATCCATCGGCGCGCATCGAGGCGGCGACGGGAGACCAGCGTCTGCCCGGCACCGAGGAGCAGCCCGGCGACCATACCTCCGAGCAGCGCGGCAATCGGCCCGTCGACTCGGCCGCCCGCCGCAGTGCCGGCCAGGCCCGCGACGGGGAAGGCGACGAACCCCGCGGTCCACACCAACCAGGCACGGAGAAAGACCGGCTGTGATGATCCGGATCGGGACATGATGCTCAACTCCTGACGGTCGGCGATGCCAACCGGGTTGTGATGAGAGCCCAGCGAAAGCTAAACTCTGTACGTCGTACAAATAATGTACGCCGTACAGAGTAAGGTCAAGAGCAGGAGTCAACTCGATGCCAGAACCAGCCGGGAATCGCCGCCGCGGACCGCGCCGGACACTGACCGAGGACCAGATCCTCGACGCCGCCCTGACCCTGCTCGACGAGGGTGGATCCGACGCCGCCTCGGTACGGGGCATCGCGGCGAAGGTGGGCGTCGCCCCGAACGGGGTGTACACCTACTTCCCGGACAAGGCCGCGGTAGTCAAGGCGCTGGTCGAGCGCCTGCTCGGCGAGGTCGACCACGGCATCTTCGTCGACCGCGGCCAACCCTGGCGGCAACGCGTGGAGTCCCTCGCCCTGGACCTCAGGACACGACTCTCTGCACATCCCGGCGTTGTCCCGCTGATGATCGGCGGCCCCATGGACGGGCCCAACGCTCTCGCCCTGAACGAACGGCTCCTCGAAGTCCTCGCCGACGCCGGCGTCGATCCGGCGGACGCCGCGCGCGCCGCGTATCTGCTGATCGTCTACGTGTTCGGCTCGATCGCGCTCGAGGTAGCCGACCTGCACCAGCCCGGGCCACTGCCACCAGAGAGGGAACGGATCGACACGCGACTCCGCGCCTTCGCGGCCACACCCGCCGAGCGCTACCCGCATACCGCCGCAGCGGCCGCCGAGCTCGCCGGCTACATCTCCACCGACCAGTACCTGTGGGGACTTCGCCGAGTGCTCGACGGCATCGCCACAACCGCCGCCCGCGCCGGAGAAGCCGACAGCTAACGACTGGCACGACATCGGTACGCGACATCGAGCACGCGGGGAGCTCCTGTACTTGGGGACGATCACCCGTCCGGGAGTACGGCGGCGGCTGTCAGCACCCGGATCACTCGCCGTTCAGGGGGTCGTCGAGCGGCGGCGCGCCCCACCGGAAATAGACCGGGGAGTGGAACCTGAACGACTGCACGAGCCCGATGCTCTGAATCAGTGTGGACGTGCCAGAGGCGTGGCCGACGGCGTACAGGTATCCGGTCTGGTGGTCCTTGTCGATACCGAGCAGGAGCGTGCCGCTGGTTCCGCACTTGGTGGCAACGAGGGTCTCGAAACCTTGCCAGCTCCTTCCGCGCACAGTCTTGACCACTGGCTTGAGCGGCGCGGTGGTCGGGATACGGATGGTCTGGAGCACGCCGGCGGCAGTGTTCGCCAGGAACGTGTCGTAGGTCGCCGTCTTGCTGATCAGGGCGATCGACTTCACACCCTTCAGGCCGGAGTACGTCACCCGGTTGCGCCAGACGCCGCTGTCGTCCACTGACCACCGGGACAGCATCCCGTCGTTGCGCAGCCCGTAGGCGGTCGTGCGATGCGAGGACCAGTTGGCGTAGTGGGAGACCTCGAAGGCGGTGTAGGTGCTCCAGCCGCCACCGATTCTCTTCAGAGTCACGGGCAGGCTGGTGTCGACCTCGCCGGCCGGCGTCTTGAAGTAACTGCTCGAGTACATGGAATCCCCGAGCGTCAGGTAGCCGACCACCTGCGTTTCCAGGGCATCTCCGAAAGTCAGGAAGGTGCTGCTGAGGCGCGCCTGGCCCGGCGGGTAGAAGGCGCGCGGCCCCATTTGGTAAGCCGTCTGAGTCGGCGGCCTAGTCGCGGCGTAGGTCTCGGTCACGTGATCGCCGGCGGCCGTTACCGCTCCCACGTTGATGCCACAGACGACCGCCTTCGCCGTCGTTCGCGCCGGGGTGGCCTGGCCGGTCGTCGACGCCTGGGCGGGCGGGCCGGTGGCAAGAGCTGTCGCCAGCAGTGCCAGCCCGCCCATCGCCGTCGCCGCACGCTTGATCACAAGTGGAGTCGCTGTCATTCCCTTTGGCTTCATACTTGATCGATGGAGCCCTGCTCTCAAAGGTTGCGCCCAAGCCGACGCGCGGCACTAGCCGCCATCCTTACGTTGCCCGCGCCATGAGCGCGTCGAGGAGCAGGTTCAGTCCCCATTCGAACTCGGCGCCGAAGTCGTAACCGGGCCGCAGGTAGTAGTCGGTCGCCATCTCCACGAGGTGGGGGTAGTCGCCGGTGGAGAATCTCTCCATGATCGGCTCCGCGACATCGGCGACGGTGTCTGAGCCATCGAAGGGCAGGCCGACCTCCTGGAGCACGAAGCCGTAGGTGTAGCTGTCGAGCAGGGCGTAGGCATGCGCGGTCAATACGTGAGAGAAGCCAGCGGCCCGGAGGGTGGCGATGACCATGTCGTGGTGCCGCAGAGTCGCCGGGCCTGGACTCGTGCGCGACTCCATCAGCCCGATAGCCCAGGGGTGGGCACGCAGCACCCGGCGGGCCGAATGAGCCCGCCGGCGGATCTCCGCACGCCAGTCACCGCCGGGTGTGGGCAGTTCGATCTCGCTGAAGACCAGGTCGATGATGCCGTCGAGGATCTCGTCCTTGTTGGCGACGTAGTAGTACACCGACATCGGCTTCGCGCCCAGGCTCTGAGCAAGTGAGCGAATCGTCAAGGAATCGATGCCGCCTGCGTCGGCCACGGCAACGGCGCCCCGCAGCACGCGTTCCCGGCTGAGCCGGGGACGCTCCTCGCGGCTGCCGTCCAAGCGTTCAGGCATCCCACTCCCAGTTCGTGGCGATCAGGTTCGACCGGCCAGTCGAAGCGTAGTGCTTTCGTACTTTGTACTGTACCGTCCCGTACTAAGTACGAACTAGATGCCGGGGGGCAGCCATGACAGGCACAGAGGCGCGACACCAGGCACCACCAGGTCCCAGCCTCGCGGGGGCCCGTGAGATCACCGCGTTACGGCAGGCCGGCCTCGTCGCGGGGGTCGGGATCCTGGCCATGGCGGTCCTTTCGGGCTTCGGGATCTTCTACGTCGGCGAAGGGCTGATGACGCCTGGCGACACAGCCAGCACGGTCGAGGACATCGCGGCATCCGACGGCCTGTTCCGCTGGGGGACCGCGAGCCTGTACGCGGTGGTGGTACTCGACGTGGTGGTCGCATGGGCGCTCTTCCGGTTCCTCCGTCCGGTGAGCAGCGGGCTCGCGCGGCTCGCGGCCTGGTTCCGGCTCGCCTACGCGGGAGTCTTCATGCTGGCCATCGGCCAGCTCGCGGGCATCCCCGACCTGGTGGCCTCCGACCAGTACTCGAGCTTGTTCACCGCCGAGCAGATCCAGGGCCAGACCCTCCTCAAGATCGATGCGTTCGACGACCTCTGGATGGCCGGGCTGATCCTCTTCGGGATCCATCTGACGCTCGTCGGCTACCTGGCCTATCGCTCGGGCTATGTCCCGAAGCTGCTGGGCGTCCTGCTCGTCATCGCCGGTGCTGGCTACGTGTTCGACAGCCTCGCCTCGACAGTCCTCGCGAGTCCGCCAGGCAGCGTCGCCACGGTCACCTTCGTCGGTGAGTTCCTCCTGGCGCTCTGGCTCGTTGCCCGCGGTCGCCGCATCTCGCTGGAAGCAGATGGTCATGGTCTCTGAGCAACTGGGCCCGGTCACCGCCCACATGCCGGCAATCGTTCAGGATGCGTACGGCGACGCCAGCGTGCTGCGCCACCAGCGCATCGCCCGTCCTGAAGTCGCCGACGACGAGGTCTTGGTCCGGGTGCATGCGGCGGGCCTGGATCGTGGCACCTGGCACCTGATGGCGGGCAAGCCGTACCTGATGCGGATCGCGGGTCTCGGCTTCCGCCGACCGAAGGCCCGGGTACCCGGGCGTGATCTCGCCGGAACGGTCGAGACCGTCGGGTCCGCAGTGACCAGGTTCGCCGTCGGCGACGAGGTGTACGGCATCGGCCGCGGGTCGTTCGCGGAGTACGCCGTGGCCGTCGAGGGCAAGCTGGCCAGCAAGCCGGCGAGCCTCTCGTTCGAGCAGGCCGCCGTGGTTCCGATCTCGGCCGGCACCGCACTCCAGGCCCTGACAGACCATGGCCGGATCGCGGCGGGTCAACGGGTGCTGATCATCGGCGCGTCCGGCGGCGTCGGCAGCTACGCCATACAACTGGCCAAGGCCTTCGGGGCAGACGTCACCGGCGTGGCCAGCACAGCCAAGCTGGACCTGGTGCGATCTCTCGGCGCTGACCGAGTCCTCGACTACACCCGCGACGACTACGCCGACGGCACAGACCACTACGACCTGATCCTCGACATCGCGGGAAACCCGAAGCTGTCCCGTCTGCGCCGCGCGCTGACGCCCACGGGGACGGCCGTGTTGGTCGGCGGCGAGGACGGCGGCAACCTGACCGGCGGGATGAACCGGTCGCTGCGGGCGCTGGTGCTCTCGCTGTTCGTGGGCCAGCGGCTGGCCTGGTTCGTCGCCAAGGAGCGGGCCGGCGACCTCGAGCAGCTCACCGAGCTCATTGAGGCCGGCCAGGTGACGCCGAGCATCGACCGGACCTACCCGCTGGATCAAGTGCCCGACGCGATGCGACAGCTCGCGTCCGGGCAGGTCCGCGGCAAGGCCGTCATCACCATCTGAGGATCGACAACCGGGCGTCGGCGACGCTCACATCTGCAGGCCCGATCTCCACAGAGACAGAGGCACGAGACATGACTACGACCGCACTACCTCCGATCTCGGGCGACCGCGGCCGCGGCGTCCTACCCACCGAAGCCAGAGATCCCCGGACCGGTTCACGGATGTGGACGTCCCGGCTGATCGGAGCCCTGTTCCTGGCCGGATTCGTCATCTATGGGACCGGCTCGATCCTGGTGAACTCCGTCGTCGACGGCCCCGACTTCCTCGCCGGCGTCAGCGCCCGGCAGACGACCCTGGCCCTCGGGGCGTTTCTGATGATCGCAACCACTGCGGTCGACATCGGCAAGGCCGTTCTGATCTTCCCGGTCCTGGAACGCAACGGCAAACGCACCGCAGTGGCCTACCTTGCCACGATGATCTTCGAGATGGCCCTGATGACCGTCGGGGTGCTCGCGCTGCTCATGATCCTCCCGCTCGCGGACCAGGCCGATCAACTCGGACGCGACGCTGCCCAGGCGCTTGGATCGCTCGCGGTCGATGCGAACGAGATGGCCTACCAGATCGGCCAACTCTCGCTCGGGTTCGGAGCCATGTTCCTGTGTGCGCTGCTGTTCCGTACTGGCCTGCTTCCCAAGTGGCTAGCGGGCTGGGGCCTGGTCGGCTACGCGGTGCACACGGCCGGCGCCGCTGCCGAGATCTTCGGGGCTTCCATCAGCCTGGTGCTGCTCATTCCTGGCGGCATCTTCGAGGTGACGTTGGCGTTCTGGCTCCTGATCAAGGGATTCACGCCGGCGGCGTACGACCGATCACCAGCTCAGTCCGGCCAATGAGCAAGGGCCGGCCAATGGCACAGATGAGCGGTAGGACGGTGCTGGTCACCGGCGGCACAGGAGGGATAGGCAGGGCCACCGCACTGGGTCTGGCCAGGATAGGCGCGAACGTCGCGATCACCGGCAGAGACGCCGCCCACGCGGAGCAGACGGCTGCGGAAATCCGCTCCGACACCGGCGCAACGGTCCACGTCTTCATCGCGGACCTGTCCACGCAGTCCGAGGTACGCCGGCTCGCCGCCGAGGCACTCGACCAACTTCCCCGCATCGACGTCCTGGTCAACAACGTCGGCGGATACTGGAACACCCGCCACGTCACCACCGACGGACTCGAGCGAACCCTTGCTATCAACCATCTCGCGCCGTTCCTGCTCACCAGCCTTCTCCTCCCGCGGCTCGAGCAGAGCGGTCACGCCCGCGTGGTCACCGTCTCCTCCCACGCACACGGCCAGGGCCGTATCGACTTCGACGACCTCCAGGGGGAACGCTCCTACTCCGGTGCACGCGCCTACAACCAGTCCAAGCTCGCCAACATCCTGTTCAGCTACGAGGTGGCCCGGAGACTGCCGGCGCAGGCCGTCGCCGCCAATGCCGTGCATCCCGGTGTCGTGAGCACGGCGTTCGGAGCAGAAGACCCCGGTAGAACACAGCGGCTGCTGGTGCCGTTCCTACGACCCTTCATGAAGACCCCGGCGCAGGGAGCTGCAACGTCGATCCACGTCGCGTCCGCTCCTGGACTCGACGGCGTCACCGGCCGCTACTTCACCAACAGCCAGCCGAGACGTTCAGCCCAACGCAGCTACGACCAGGCCACGGCAGCAAGGCTATGGCGGATGAGCGCCGAGATGGTCGGCCTGGAGGCAGTGGATAACGCGGGCGGCTGACTAGCCGCTTGGAGCAGGTGTTGCCGCGCCGAGGCCCCGGGTCCCCACCACCAACTCCGGCGTCCGAAGGACCGAGGGCCAGAGCTGACTTGGCCCGGCCCGTCGACGTCGCGCTGGTGCCGCCGGAGGTCGGGGGGATCGTTCGAAATCGGGAACTGCTGGGGGCGGTTCGTCCGCGTGCTCGCTCAGACTCTTAGTCCGCGGCGCGCCAATTGGCAGAGCCGGCGTCTGACCCCAAGCAGAGGTTCGCAGTGATCGTGCCGACCGTCCGGCCCAGCGTCGCGTCGCGTTCGGGTGGAACCACTGAACTAACTGGGTTGGGCGTCTGGCAGGAACGGATGCCAGGAGCAACTACTTCGACGAGGAAGGAAGGCTGCGCCGAAACGTCGACGGACGCGACGGCCTATCTGTCGACCCCGAACTCTTCGCGAAGCTCACCGAGCCGGTCCTCGAAGGCGCGGGAGTTGGTGTCGAGGACATAGACACCGTTCCGGTGATGCCGAAACCCAAGGTCCGACCTGACGAGCTGCGTGCAGGGTCGGATCGACTTGGCTGTCGCATCGATCGGATTTGGCTGCCCTTGTCGCGCCACCAGGGAGCCGGACGTGACGCCGGCGCCTCAGCGCCGGCGTCACGATCTTGTCGATTAAGTCGTGTCAGTTGAGGTAGAGGCCGTCACCGGCTGCGGATTGTCTGCCTGGGTCGGTGGTGATGGGGGTGATGGTGATGTCGTAGTCCTCGTTCGGGCCGTCTGTGATGCCGTCGTGGTGCGTGCGGCGGCCTCGGGCAAGGACGCGGATCAGGTGCAGGCCCGGCGTGGTGGGTGTGTAGATCAGCGGTGTCGGTCCGCCTCCCATCAATGGCACGAGATACATGTCGCCTTCGATCGGAATCGCGGCCTGTTCCCCGACGTCCCACCCTTCCGCGGCGACGGCAAGGTCGGGGAGCGGCTCGCACTCGATGTGGACGGTGACGTTGACTGGGGCATCGGTGCCGCCGGTGAGGATGATGAGCGCGCCTGGTACCCGGGGATCGAGTGCCAGCAGTGGGCCTACGGGGCCGCTGGGGTCGATGACGGGGTTCTCGACTCCGAACGGGGCCAGAAGGAACTGGTGGTAGGAGACCTCGATTTGGTACGTCTGTGGCGTGGTCATCAGGCGAACGCTACCTGGAACGGGTCGCCGCTCAGCATCCGCTGCTGTAGGTAGAACCCGGCGAGGAAACCGCCGGCAGACCCGTTCTGTTTTTCGTTGATGAAGCAGCGGCTGAAGCCGGTGGGTCCGGTTCCTGGGGGATCAAGACCTGCAGCCGTCTGCCACGACCGACGCGGTGACATTCCAGTTGTGGGTCCGCGACCCGAACCACCCTGGACGCTACTTCATCCAGTTGTACCTCTACGACGTCGGCGAAGATGTCGCGGCCGGGAGCACCACCGGCGATCCAGGGCCGATGCGCCGCCACCGGAGAACTCCTCCGCGAGCTCACCCTCGACCCCACCCGCGACTACCAGCCCCTCGGCCGACCCCCAGGCCCACCACCCAAAAACAGAAAACCGGACCCCAATCAGGGGTCCGGTCCGTCCGGGATCTCTTGAGAGATCACAAAGAGCCGGTGAGGGGACTCGAACCCCTAACCACCGCTTTACAAGAGCGGTGCGCTGCCAATTGCGCCACACCGGCGGGTGTGCGGATACATACTAGAGGATTGTGTGGGCGGTGCTGCGGGGGTCGAGGGCGTTTCGGGGGCTTTGGGGGGCTCGGGCTGTTTCGGTGTTGGGGGACTCGCTCGGGCTGGTGGCGCTGCTGTTGTACGTGCAGTCGGCGACGGGGGCCGCGTTGGCTGTGGCTCTGCTGTTGTTGGCGGGGGACTTTGTGCCGGGGTTGTTCGGGGCGTTCGCGGGGGTGGTGGGCGATCGGTTCGATCTCAAGCGGGTGATGGTGGTCTGCGACCTCGTGCAGGGCGTGTTGACGGCTGTCATGGCGGTGACGCTGCCGCCGCTCCCGGTTCTGTTGGTCATGGTGGCGGTACGGAGCGTAACCGCGCAGGTCTTTCACGCGGCGTCGCGGAGTGCGATGCCGGCGCTGGTGCGCGACGAAGAGCTCGAGGCGGCGAACTCCGCACTGGGGGCGGGGACGAACGGGCTGGAGGCGATCGGCCCGCTCATCGCGGCGGGACTGTTCCTGGTCACCGACGTCCGCGGGATCCTGCTGATCGACGCGGCGACGTTCTTCGTCTCGGCGGCGCTGCTCACCCGGTTGCCGAGGATCCCGCCGTCGAAGCCGTCGGGGCACAGCGTGCTCAAGGACGCGCGGGACGGGCTCGGCTACATCTGGAGAGCGGCCCCCGTCCGCGTGATCGGGATCGGGTTCTTCGCGGTGGTCGCGTTCAACGGGGTAGACGATGTCGCGATGGTATTCCTCGCGAAGGACGAGTTGCACGGCAGCGACTCGGCGTCGGCGACGCTGTACGCCGGGGTGGGCATCGGACTCATCGCAGGCTTCGCGATCCTCGCACGGTACGCGGGCCGGCTGACGATGCCGGTACTCATGCTCCTCGGGTTCGCGGTCAGCAGCATGGGCAACCTGGTCACCGGCCTGGCGTGGGCGATCTGGGCGGCGCTCGCGCTCCAGGTGATCCGCGGGCTCGGGATCGCGGCCATCGACGTCGGCGTCAACACCCACCTGCAACGCGTCGTACCGGTGCACCTTCGCAGCCGCGTCTTCGGCAATCTGTACGGCGCCATCGGTCTCGCGGCCGGACTGTCGTATGTGCTCGGCGGGCTCCTGCTTCAGCACACCGACGCGCGGACGACGTTCGTGACGGCGGGCGCGGGCGGGTTGATCGCTACGGCAGCGACTGTGCTCGCAGTTCGGCGATCGGGCGACGCAGCGAGCGAGCCCCCGGTACGGCGATGAGCGCGATCACGGCCATCACGAGGAAGGCCGCCATCGGGTGGTCCACGAGTAGGCCGACGATGACCGCCACGATCAGGCCGCCGAGGTTGCCGGCCATCCAGATGAGGCCGGCGGCGGTGCCTTCGGCTTGACCGGTACGGCGTTCGACGAGCTCGAGGACGATCGGGAGCGCCGGGAGGAGGAGTAGGCCGATCAGGGTGATCGCCACGAAGGCGGTCACAACGCCGGGGGCCAGCGCGAGGAGGGTGCAGGCTGCGGCGGTGGTGGTCAGGCTGAGGACCAGGAGGGTGGATTCGGCGTGGCGGCGGGCGACGAGGATCGGGATGGTGGCGCTGCCCAGGACGCCGGCGACGACGTTGGTCAGGAGGATCGTGCTGGCGGTGGCGCCGCTGACTCCGGCTGGTTCGAGGAGTGCTTGGGCGAAGGTGCTCATGGCAACGAAAACACCGAACGGGAAGAGCGCGAGCACGCAGAGGCGGCGGATCAGCGGGTCGCCCCAGGCTGCGGCGAGTGCGCCGCGGTCGGCACGCACGCCGTCGGCTGCAGGCCTCATCGGGAGGGTGGCGAGGGCCGTGATCAGGACGATGGCTGACACAGAGCAGAAGATCGCGGTGGCTGCGAGCATGGTGGGGATCGAGGTCGCCGTGGGGAAGATGGCGGAGAGCAGGAAGGCGATGAGCATGCCGGCGAAGATGCTGGCGGTGCCGATGGCGATGCCGGTGGGGCGGTCCTTCTCCTCCAGGTAGCGGCCGGTGATGCCGGTGACGGCGTTCAGGACCAGGGGTTGGGCGATCGACGCGAGGATCTGGCCCGCGAGCAGCCAGCCGAAGTCGTCTCCGATCAGCCGTACGGCGGCGCCCACAGCGGTCAGTACTGCGCCCGCGATCAGCCCGGCGCGGAACCACCGGTCCAGCAGCAGCCCGCACGGGATCGCGAGGACGACGTACAGCAGCGGAAACACCTGCGCGAGCCATCCGATCGCGCTTTCCGAGACGCCGTACCGCGTGGCGGCAACAGTGGTGACGCCGGCGAAGTTCAGCCAGACGAGCTGGGTCGCCGCGCCCACCAGCGAGTAGCCGGCGATCGCGGCCCACCGGCTCCGCATTTGCATGCGCGCACTGTACGCCGATGCGCGTACAAAGGAAGGATGATCGACTGGGAGGGACCGCTGACCGCGGCGTACGAGCGGGCGACGCGCTATCTGAACGAGCTTCCGGAGCGACGAGTCGGCCCGCGGGCGACCGCCGGCGAGCTCCATGACGCACTCGGCGGCCCGCTGCCGACCGACCCGACGGACCCGCTCGAGGTCATCGCGGACCTCGCGGACGGTGTCGACGGCGGCCTGCTGCCCAGCGGGAGCGGCCGGTTCTTCGGGTTCGTGTTCGGCGGCGCCACGCCGGCGTCGCTCGCTGCCGACTGGCTGACGTCGACCTGGGACCAGAACGCGGGCCTGTACGCCGCCTCGCCCGCGGCCGCCGTGGTCGAGGACGTCACCGCGCGCTGGCTGGTCGAGCTCTTCGGGCTGCCAGGCGGTACGTCGGTCGGCTTCGTCACCGGTGCGCAGATGGCGAACTTCACCGCGCTCGCCGCCGCGCGCCACGAGGTACTGCGCAACGCCGGGTGGGACGTCGAGCGCGACGGGCTGATCGGTGCGCCGCCGATCCGCGTGCTGGCCGGGGCGGAACGGCACGACACTATCGATCGGGCGCTGCGGTTCCTGGGCCTGGGGACGAACTGCATCGTGCCGGTCGCGGTCGACGAGCAGGGCCGGATGCTCACCGACGCACTCGCGGAGGCGCTCCGCGACGACGCCGCCTGGCGCGGGACGCGTGGCGGCGGGGTGATTCCGACGATCGTCTGTGCGCAGGTCGGCAATGTGAACACCGGCGCGTTCGACCCGGTTCGCACCATCTGTGACCTCGCCCATCAGCACCAGGCATGGGTGCACGTCGACGGCGCGTTCGGGCTCTGGGCGTCGGTCAGCCAACAACTGAGTCCGCTGCTCGACGGGATCGAGCTCGCCGACTCGTGGGCGACGGACGCGCACAAGTGGCTCAACGTGCCGTATGACTCCGGCATCGTCCTCTGCGCCCACCCCGAGGCGCATCGTGCCGCGATGTCGATCCGCGCGGCGTACCTGATCCAGGACGAGGCCGGCGAACGCGACCCGCTCGACTACAACCCGGAATTCTCGCGGCGCGCCCGCGGCATCCCGGTGTACGCCGCCGTACGCGCGCTCGGACGCACCGGCATCGCGGAGATCGTCGACCGCTGTCACGCCATGGCCAACCGGTTCGCCGACGCGCTACGGGCCGACGGAGTCGAGGTGCTCAACGAGGTCGTGCTGAACCAGGTGCTGGTCCGCTTCGGGGACGACGACGCCGTCACCCGCCGCGTGGTCGCCGAGGTCCAGGACGAGGGCACCTGCTGGATGTCGGGCACCACGTGGCACGGAAAGGCCGCGATGCGGATCTCGGTCACCAACTGGACCACCGGCCCCGACGACATCGACCGCTCGGCGGAAACGATCCTCAAGATCTTCCGGAAAGTTTCCTGATCGGCGGTGTCGATTTCCGGAACGGTCGCTCGACGCAGGTACGTACGACGATCACAGGAGGAAACCGACATGTCGTTCCAGGCGTACTTGGACAAGATCGAGGAAAAGACCGGGAAGACCCCGCGTGAGCTGGTCGACGAGGCGAAGCGGCGCGGGTACGGCGCGGAGGACGTCAAGGCCGGGGTGATCCTCGACTGGCTGAAGACGGACTACGAGCTCGGCCGCGGTCACGGGATGGCGCTGGTGCACGTGATCAAGAACGGTCCAGGGATCAGCGACAAGCACGTGGGCAGCACCGGCACCCACCGCGACCCGAGCAACCAGCTGTGGCTGGATGGGAAGGCAACGAACCCGGCGCTACGGTAGGCGGGTGGATGCGAAGAAGTCACCGCGGGACAAGTGGATCACCGTGTACGGGCGCAAGCCCGTGCTGGAGGCGTTGCACGATCCGAAGCTGTCGGTGGCGAAGGTGGTGCTCGCGGACAACGCGACCGGCCACTCGATGCAGGAGATCCTGCGAGCGGCGGAGAAGTACGGGACGCCGGTCGAGCGGGCGACCGCCAGCCGGGTGAAGTGGCTGGCTGGGAACGGCAAGCACGACCAGGGCGTGGTCGCGGACGTGGACGCGCCCCGGATGACCCCGCTGGAGGAGTTCGTGCGGAGCCGCGGAAAGCGGCCGACCAACGTTTTCCTGCTCGACGGCGTGACCAATCCCGGAAACGTCGGAATGATTCTGCGGACCGCGACCGGTGCCGGGTTCGACGGCGTGATCCTGCCGCGGGCCGGTACGCCGCACGTCGGGCCGCTGGTCATCAAGGCGTCGGCCGGTGTCGCCTTCCAGGCGCCGATCGTCAACACGTCGACCGCGAAGGCCGCGGTCGAGCTGCTGCGGACGGCCGGGTACCACGTGTACGGGCTCTCGGCGCGTTCGCAGGACTCGCTGTTCAAGGCCGAGCTCGCCCCGCGCGCGGTCTACGTGCTCGGCGGTGAGACCAACGGGATCACGGTCGCCACCGACTCGGACCTGCAGATCCCGCTGCACGCGGGCGTCGAGTCCCTGAACGTCGCCGTCGCCGCCGCAATCGTCGCCTTCGAGGTCACCAACCGCTGATGCAACCGATTCTCGCGTGAGTGCGTTCATTACGCGGCGCGAGATGAGGAGGCCGGAGTGAACAGCGAGGCGGAGAGCGATTACACCGACTTCGTGACCCATCACGCCAACGCGATGTGGCGAACGGCGTACCTGCTCTGCGGTGATCGGCGGCGCGCGGAGGACGCGACGCAGGAGGCGCTGCTCCGGCTGTACCGCCGCTGGCCGAGGCTCTACCGCAAGAAGGGCATGGTCAGCTATGCGCGCAAGGTCGTCGTCTCGACGACCCTCGACGCACTCCGCCGCCGGTCCAGCGGCGAACTCGTGGGCGGCGCCTCCTACTTCGCCGCCCAAGCCGATCCGGCCGATCACGTCGGCCGGATCGAAGACCGCCTGATGATCACCGAGGCGCTCGCGGGACTTCCGGACCGGCAGCGAGCATGCGTCGTACTGCGGTACTTCGACGAGCTGTCCGTCGACGAGACCGCCGACGTGCTCGGCTGCCGCCCCGGGACCGTCAAGAGTCAGACCCTGCGCGCGCTCGAGAAGCTCCGTACGCACCCGGCGCTCGCCGATCTCGACCCCGCGGAACTGGGAGCCTGACGTGACGAATCAACTCAAGGACCTGATGTCCGCCGCCGTCGACGAGGAGGCACCGTACACGCCCGACGTGGACGCGTTGGTGCGGGACGGCCGCCGCCAGGTACGGCGTCGCCGTACGGCCGGTGTGGTGGCGACACTCGCTGTGGTCGCGGCCGCGAGCGTGGTCACCACCTACACGATCAACCGCTCGCCCGAGCTACCTGTCACGCCCGAGACCACCATGCCGTCGGTAGTCCCCGGCGGTTCGAGCGGCACGTGCACGACCGCGGACGGCACCGGGGTTCCCGCGTGGAACCGATGGCAGCTCGTGCTGTACGTCCAGGACACCTTCGGGATGTCTCTGGTCTACCGATCACCCGACGATCCGAACCTCATCGCGTTCTGCACGACCCAGCGGGGCGACGGCACCAAGCTCCCCGAAGTACCGGGCCGTGCGAAGAACGACGGCATCGTGCTTCGCAAGAGCGCCGCCAACGGTCGCGGGGCGCTTCCGGGGTCGAGCGTGACCAGCGTGTTCGGTCCGGTACCGAGTGGGACGCCACCTCGCGTGACGGTCGAGACCGCGGATGGTCATGTCGGCGTCGCCACCGTCAAGAACGGGTTCTTCGCCTACCGTCGCGTGGAGCACTCGGCATGGCCCGGGCCGCTTCCGCAGGCGATCGTGCGGTTCAAGTACCCCGGTACGGCGGAGTACGTCGTAGCTAGCCGGTGATCTTGGCCACCAGGGCCTCGGCGGTATCGCGGGTGTAGGAGCCGGTGATCTGGAGCTTGCCGCCGGAGATCTCGGACTGGACGGTGGGTGCGGCGACCACCCGGCCGCGGACCAGGATGGCGAGTTGGTTCGTGGGTGGGGTCTGCTTGGCGAGGCCCGCCGTCAGTTTCCCGAACAGCTTGGCGCCTTCCGGGTCGAGGTTGACGGTGATGTACCAGCCGCTCGAGCCTGCGTCGAGCGCTACCTTCACCTCGGACACGTTGCTGCCGTCGAGCTCGACCTTGCCGACCTTGTACCGCATCCCTTCGTCGTCGCACGCCGTACCGGCCGGTGCGGGCGTCGGGCAGGAGCCGGGGGCTGCCGAGAGGACGCGGCGGAACTCGACGGCGGCCGGATCCGAGGGCTTGGTGCGGGCGGTTGGAGTGGACTGGTTGGCGGTCGGGTTGCCGTCGGCGCGGTTCACGATCAGCACCACGGCGGCGGCGATCACGATGACGAGCAACAGGACGAGACCACCCACGATCAAAAGCACCGGTCCCCGCGTCCCGCGCGGAGGACCCGGCGGATACGGCGGCTGAGCAGGCGGAGCCGGTGGGACCGGGGGCTGTGTCATGGCCGACATGTTAGGTAATCAGGAAGTCACTGACTGAGCAGTCGGGCCGCCAGCTCCGCGTTCCGGCGGGCGAACGGCCGCCACAGCTCCGGCGTCGCGGCCACCCGTTCCCGCGCCGTCGTCTCCCCCACCGCGCGCTGCGTCCACGTGCACATCCGCCCCGCCCGCAGCTCGAACCGCACGAGCACGCCGTCCGCCCACCCGTACACCTCCGCGTCCCGCGGCTCGAGCCACGCGACCTTCTGCTCCGCCACGATCCAGTCGAGCGCCTCGATCTCCCCTTGTACCTTCGCCGCGAACTCGTACCGCAATTCCGCCGACGCCCGATCGCGTCGCCGTACAAGCTCGGCCCGCAACGCGTCGACCGCGGCCGGATCCCGTTCCAGTACGGCGATCGCCGTCCGGGCCAGCGCCTCCCGGTCCCCCGGACCGATCCCGAACAGCCGGCCGAACTCCTCCGCCGACCCATCACCCTCGACCGTGTACTGCAACGGCAGCACCCGATGCAGCCCCGAAATCGCTTGCCGGATCCGCAGTCCGCCGAGGTACGGCCCGAAATGCAGCGCTTTCCCGCGGACCGTGTGCTCGAAACGCAAGCCCGGTCTGGATCCGTCGTCGAGGCGGATGTAACCGACCACCTCCGCGCCACCCTCGACGCGGTTCCAGCGCGGTTTGGAATGCTCGAGCAGATTGCGTTCGAGCCATGCCGCTTCGTGGTCGGAGTCGCACCAGACACCTTCCACCCGGGCGATCCGCCGTACCATCCGCGCCAGATGCGGGCGGTCGCCGAGGTTCACCCAGTACGACTGCACGCGACGGCGCAGGTTCCGCGCCCGCCCGATGTACAGCACCTTCCCGCCGTCGTCGCGGAACCGGTACACGCCCGGCCCGGTCGGCAACGCGCGGACACTGCGGATCATCTAGGTCCTGTCTGGTTGTGGCACCGCGCCGGCCAATGGATGCCCGCACTCCAGTCGACAGCAATGGTCGCTCCCAAGGCGACCATCTCGGCCCGCCCCTCAGCGGCGCGGTCCGGCAGCAGCAGCAAGGTGCATGCCCGCTCGAACCGGGCACCGATCCCGTCGTACAGGTCAGCTGCCTCGGTGTAGGCCGACAGGTCGCCGGTCAGTCTGCCTTCCGCGCGGAGAATGCCCGCAGCTGCCCAGTCGCTTGTCGTCCGGACGGACCCGGCGGCCCCCAGGAGGTCAGCGGCCGTCGGCAAGCCGGCCACCACGGCGAGTTCGACACCAGCGACCTTGGCGTACGGCGCGTACCAGGGCTCCGGCAGGTCGGCCACGGCACGGCGTACCAGGTCCTCCACGTCCGCGGCCGATCCACGATGGATCGCCAAGCGGGCGTCGACGTACGCGTCAATGGCGGCCAGATGCGGAACCTCGGCCGCATCGGTGACCCTCGCGATCTCCAGTGCGCGCGCCCGCCAGTTTTCCTCCTCTTTCGGATGCCCGAGCAGGCCGTGGACAAGCGCAGCCGCGGCCGCCTGCGGCGACATCCAGCGCAGTGGTGGTGAACCGTTGCGGATCCAGTTCTCCCACTCTGACTCCGCGATGCCGGTAGCCTCGGCAAACCGGCCCGTGCAACTGAGGGCGAGCACCTTACTGGCTTCCATGAACGGGTACGAGCCGGCCAGCACGGCCGCGTAGTCGGCGGCACCGACTGCGTGAGTGGCTGCCATCAGGAGGGCATCCACGACCTCGATCTCCGCGTACGGTTCGTGCCGAGGGATCTCGGCCAGCAGGGGCAGTCGTTGTTGGGAGATCAGGTGGGCCTCGGCCAGCCGACCTTCGCCGGCGACCGCCCCGCCAAGAGCGTCGAGAGCTCCCAGGAGGAGCACCGGGTCGCCTGCATCCCGCGCGGCGTCCACGGCGACCCGAGCCAACCCGGTGTCGGGTGCTGGATGCGTCAGGTCGGGGGCCGCATTCCAGGCACGCGCGGCCTCGATCATCGCCCGGGTCGTGGGATCGCCCGCACCGTCGAAGAGTCCCCGCGCCGTCGCCAGTAGCGCCGACGTACGGTCCGCGGTGACTTCGGTGTGCTCGGCGCCGTAGCGATGCATCAGACTCACCGAGAGAGCCAGCGCCTGAGCGCGAACGTTCGCATCATCGCCAGCGCGCTCTGCGGCGGCCAGAAGGTGCTGGCTCGCCTGCGTCCGGCCAGATACCTTCAAGGCGGCCGCAGCCGCGTTCCGGCTGTCCAGCAACGCTTCCGCCGCCGTCGGCGCGCACTCTGCCGCAGCCAGGTAGTGCTGCTCGGCCTCGGCGAAGAACCTACGGGCGAACGTCAAGCACCCCAGTCCTCGCGCCAAGCGATGCGTCAGCAGCTTGCCATCCGCGTCGTCGGTGGCAAGAGCGGCGCGAAGGTCGTCGGCGACAGCGTCGAAATCGCTCTCCCAGTGGCCGTCCAAGCGGTCTCGCAGGTCATCCGCCACGGAGATCGCCCACTGGCGGTGCCGAGCGAGCGTGTCGGCGTAGTCCCGGCTGGCGCGCAGCTGCTCGACCGCGTACGCACGGATGGTCGCCAGCATCCGCCACTGGCCGCCGGCCTGGGCCGGGATCAGCAAGCTCTGGTCAGCCAACCGGCCAAGAAGGTCAGCCGCCGACGCTGATTCCAGCTCCGCGACCGCGGCCACAGCCGCAAGATCGAACCCACCGGCGAACACCCCCAACCGCCGGAGCAACCGCTGTTCGTCCGCATCCAGCAGGTCATGGCTCCAGCCGATGACCGAACGAAGAGACCGATGCCGCACCGTCGAGCCGCGACCACCTGCAAGGAGCCGCAAGGAGTCCCCCAGGCCCACGACCAGGCCGAGCTCCCCCATCGCCCGCCGCCGCGCAGCCGCCAGCTCGATCGCGAGCGGCAACCCATCCAGCCGAGCACACAGCTCGGCCACCACCGCTGGATCGGTGGCGTCATCCGGACCCACCGCCGCGGCCCGATCCGCGAACAACTGCTCGGCGTCCGAGTCCAAAGGAAGCGGCCCGAGGTGATACGTCTGCTCTCCCGGGATGGCGAGCCGCTCCCTGCTGGTCGCAAGGATCGTGGTGCCAGGACTGGCAGCCAGTACTGCGTCCGCGAAGGCGGCGACCCCGTCCACCACGTGCTCACAGTTGTCCAGCACCAGCAGGAAGGGGCCGCGCTCGAGCCGGCCGATGATCGCGGCCTCCAGCGACTTTCCCGGGCTCTCGGCCACCTCCAGGGCAGCCGCCACCGCCTGTGGTACCGAGCCATCCTGCGCCGGCACGAGATCCACGAACACCCCGCCGAACGGGTACGTCGGACCCGCCGCCTCCGCCACCACCGTGGCCAGCCGAGTCTTGCCGATGCCGCCCGGTCCTAGCAGTGTCACCAGGCGGGCAGACGCGAGCAGGTCCAGCAGCTCGGCCCGTTCCCTGACCCGCCCGACAAATGATGTCCGGGCCGGCGGTAGGCCGATGATCATTCCCGGGGTCGGCGCGCCACCCGCAGCCCCGGTACCGGACAGCGCCGCCAACTCGCTGCGGCTGCTCACGCCGTACTTGCGCAGCAGCGAGGAGACATGTCCCTCGACGGTACGGATCGAGATGTGCAAACGGCTCGCGATCCGAGCGTTCGACAGCCCCGCTCCGATCGCGGCGAGGACCTCCGCCTCACGCCCGGACGGCTCAGTCACTGGACTCCCGGTCACTGCCCCATCATGCCCCGCTCCAGGTTCGCGACCGACCGTCCGACCGGGTGCCGAACACGTGGTGTGCAGGTGGTCGGCAGGTGGTCGCCACGGATGTCCGGCCCCCGGGAGCGGCAGAAAGCTGTACGTCGTACGACAACCCTTCTGACGAGGAGTACCGAAATGCTGCTGCAGAACAAGAACGCGATCGTGTACGGCGCCGGCGGCTCGATCGGCCGCGGGGTCGCGCTGGAGTTCGCCCGGGAAGGAGCCCGGGTCTTCCTGGCCGGGCGGACACCGGACACCCTGGAGAAGGTGGCGGCGGAGATCGCTGCGGCCGGAGGTACCGCCGACGTCGCCGTACTCGACGCCTATGACGAGCAGGCGGTCGACCGTCACGTCCAGGTCGTTGCCGAGCAGGGCGGCAGCCTCGACGTGTCGCTGAACCTGGCCACCCGTGGCGATGCTCAGGGCACGCCGTTGCTCGACATGACCGCCGAGCACTTCGTCCGGCCTGTCACCAACGGACTCACCACGAACTTCATCACCGCCCGGGCCGCCGCGCGGGTGATGGTCAAGCAGGGCTCCGGCGTGGTGCTCGCGCTGAACAGCGGGTCGGCCGTCGGCAGCCCGATGATGGGCGGCACCGGTCCGGCCGACGCCTCGATCGACACCTTCATCCGCAACCTCGCCGCCGAGGTCGGTCCGCACGGGGTCCGGGTGCTGGGGATCTGGACCTCGGGCGTCGAGGACGCACTGACCCCGGCGAAGCTCGCGGCCGTCAACCCGAACCTGCAACTCGACGAGGTCGGGCTCCGCGGCCTCCAGGAGACCCTCGCTGGGATGCGGACGCTGCGTCGGTCGCCCCGGGTGGCGCAGGTCGCCGCCACTGCAGCCTTCCTCGTCTCGGATCGCGCCGCAGCCATTACCGGCGGCTTCGTCGACGTCTCCAGCGGCATCAGCTGACCACGCGCAGTCAACAACCACCGGAGGGCGGCGCGCGATGACCGAACTGAGGACACGCCCCACGACCGCGCCCGGTGGGGCGGCCTTGCGAATGACTCGGGTGTTGATGGTGGTAGCGGCGGTCAACTCGTTGGTGATGACCATGCCGGGGCCAGTGATCTCCCTCATGGCCGACCGGCTCACCGGCTCACAAGTGAGCGCCGGAATCGCCCAGACCGCGATCGCCACCGGCGCTGTCGTCGCAAGCATCCCGCTGGCCGCCCTCTCGCAACGCTACGGCCGGCGGATAGGCATCGCCTTCGGCTACCTCACCGGCATGCTCGGTGCCCTGCTCGTGGTGAGCGGCGCAGCAGCGGGCAGCTACCTGCTGCTGTTGCCTGGCGGACTAGCCATCGGTGCAGCAGGCGCCGCCGGCATGCAAGCACGATTCGCCGCGCTGGAAGTGACCGACCGAAGCCGGTACGGGCAAGCGATCGGCGCGATAACCCTTGTATCCGCACTAGGCGGCACGGTCGGCCCACTGCTGGCCGGGCTTACCGAGCGACTAACGGATTCCTTGCCCTTGTACAGCGGCCAATTCCTGGTCGTAGCCGCCGGCCTGGGGATCAGCACAGCAGCGGTACTGCTCGGCCTACGCCCTGGGCCTTCGCAGTACAAGTGTCCAGTACTGCGGACGACAGGCCGACGGTTCGCTTCGATCTGGGCGGCGCTGCGTGATCCGTCAGCCCGCCGAGCGATCGTCGGCCTGGTGACAGTCCACGGAATCATGATCTCGCTGATGAACATGGCTGCCATCCACTTGCACCACGGCGGAGCGACCCTGAACGTGGTCGGCCTGGCGTTCGGCGTACATGTGGCTGCCATGTTCCTGCCTGGACCGCTGGTCGGCTACCTCGTTGATCGGCGAGGGCCTGCCCTGCTGTTGAGTGCCGGGCTCGTACTCGAACTGCTGGCCGCGGGCTTGCTCGCAACAGCCCCGCAACACCATGCACCAGCCGTCACCCTCGGGCTGGTCCTGCTGGGTTTGGGTTGGTCCTGTGGCTATGTCGCCGGATCAGTTCAGTTGACCACGGCAACTACACCGGCCAAGCGGATCCAGGTCCAAGGCGCCGCAGACTTTCTGGCTCTGCTGACCGCTGCGGGAGGCGCACTGCTTGCCGGCACGGTGGTAACGACCTGGGGCTACACCGGCCTCGCGTACGGCGCCGGCGCCGCAGCACTGCTCGCCCTGATCGTGACGACCCGTTCACTGTGGGTCGAGGAACCCTGATTTCGTTCATTCGCACCATCCGCCCAGGCCCCCTGGGATGGCACGCTAGCTCGACCCAAGGGTCGCGCACACCAAGGTCGCCCCCTCAGCGGGGCGCGAGGAGGACTGAAATGAGCAAGGTCTTCACCCAGGCATCGGTATCCCTGGACGGATTCATCGCCGGCCCCGGGCACAGCGGGTTCGACAAGTTGTTCGCCTGGTGCCGAGCCGGCGACGTCGAGACGCCGTCGGAGGATCCGGAGCGGCTGATCTATCGCACCAACGCGGCGACGGCGGCATACCTGCGCGAAATGATGGAGGGCACCGGAGCGCTGGTCGTCGGCCGCACCCTCTACGACATGACCAACGGCTGGGACGGCAAGCATCCGGGCGGGCTGCCGGTGTTCGTGGTGACCCACCGCGCTCCGGACGAGCCGATCGAGACCGAAACCCCGTTCACCTTCGTGACCGACGGGATCGAGAGCGCGATCGAGCAGGCGAGAATGGTCGCCGGTGACAAGGCGGTCGGGGTCGGCCCGGGCTCGACCGTCGGCCAGGCGATCACGGCCGGGCTGCTCGACGAGATCCGCCTCGACCTGGTGCCGCTGATCCTCGGCGCCGGCACACCGATGCTCACGGGGATCAGCGACCAGCTCGCCCTGTCCAACCCTGAGATCATCGCCGGCCAGGGCGTCACCCACCTCATCTACAGCTGCTAGGTCGTAGGGGCTGGTCGTCTGCGTTGACCGATCGAGGGCTCGCTTTAGTTGCTGGTTACCCGGGCGCTCCGACTTGACGAGTTCCGCTGGACTACCAGACAGGGCCTAGCCCAGTGTGCCCGGTCCGACCGGCGCAGTGACCAACCGGTGGAGTGTTCGACACGAATACATGCCGGGTCTTGCGCGGGACGGCGACTTGCGGTCATCCTGGCGCGGATCCGGGTGCCCGCAGGGGGTTTGTGAGGACGGGTACCGGAGTTTGGGCCTGGGGGGCTTCGTGAGGATTTCTGCCCAGTGGCTGCGCCGTGCGCTGTCCACGCTGTGTGCCGTACTGATGCTGCTCGTCGTACTGCCGCTTGCCGTCACCGCGCCGGCACGCGCCGCTGTCACGCCGACCGGTTTCGGTGAGCAGGTCGTGTTCACCGGACTGAAGGACCCGACGAACGTCGCGTTCTCGCCGGACGGCCGCGTGTTCGTCGCCGAGAAGAGCGGACTGATCAAGGTCTTCGACTCACTCGACGACCCGGCGCCGAGCGTGTACGCCGATCTGCGCACCGAGGTGCACAACTACTGGGACCGCGGAATGCTCGGCCTCGCGCTGCATCCCGATTTCCCCACGGATCCACGCGTCTACGTGCTGTACACGCACGACGGCCTGATCGGTGGGCCGACGCCCAAGTGGGGTACGCCGGACACCGACGCCGACCCGTGCCCGTCGCCGCCCGGTCCGACGGGTGACGGCTGCCAGGTCAGCGCACGGCTCTCGGTCCTGAACGCGAACGGCGCGGAGCAGGTGCTCGTCGAGGACTGGTGCCAGGTGTACCCGAGCCACTCGATCGGCTCGATCGAGTTCGGCCCCGACGGGATGCTGTACGCCGGTGGCGGCGACGGCGCGAGCTTCACCTACGTCGACTACGGCCAGGACAGCTTCACGTCGTCCGACATCACACCTGACAACCCCTGCGGCGACGGGACCGCGCCGGTCGGCGCGACGCTCACGCCGCCGACGGCCGAGGGCGGCGCGCTCCGTGCGCAAGACCTCCGGACGCCGGCCGATCCGACCACCGTGGACGGCTCGATCATCCGCATCGACCCCGAAACCGGACAGGCCGCGCCGGGCAACCCGCTGATCGGCAGCGCCGACCTGAACGCCCGCCGAATTGTGGCCCAAGGCCTGCGGAATCCGATGCGGTTCACGTTCCGCCCCGGGACCAGCGAGCTGTGGATCGGCGACGTCGGTTACTCGACGTGGGAGGAGATCGACCGGATCGTCGTACCGACGGCGGGCGTCACCAACTTCGGCTGGCCGTGCTACGAGGGTGCCGCCCGGCAACCCGGGTACGACGGCGCGAACGTCAACATCTGCGAGAACCTGTACGCCGCCGGCTCGTCCGCCGTCGCCGCGCCGTACTACGCCTACAAACACTCCGAGAAGATCGCAAACACCTGCACCACCGGTAGCTCGTCGATCTCCGGACTGTCGTTCTACAAGGGCGGCAACTACCCCACGCAGTACGACGGGGCGCTCTTCTTCAGCGACTACAGCCGCAAGTGCGTGTGGGCGATGATGCCGGGCGCCAACGGCCTGCCCGATCCCGCGAACATCCAGCTGTTCGCGTCGGGGTACGGCGTCACGCGCCTTCAGACCGGCCCGGGTGGGGATCTGTTCACGGTCGACTACGACAACGGCCGGATCCTGCGCTACGCCTACAACGGCACGAACAACCCGCCGACCGCGCTGATCCAGGCCGACCCGCCGAGTGGACCGGCTCCGCTGACGGTGACGTTCGACGGCAGCGCCTCGAACGACGCCGACGGCGATCCGCTCACGTACGGGTGGGATCTCGACAACGACGGGGTGTACGACGACTCGACCGCCGCGGTCGTGCAGTACACGTACACGACCGACGGCACGAAGACCGCCCGATTGCGGGTCTCGGACGGGACCACGACGAGCACGACATCCACACAGATCAACGTCTCGAACACGGTCCCGACCGCCACGATCACGGCCCCAGGCCCGGCCACGACCTGGAAGGTTGGCGACACCATCAACTTCTCCGGCTCGGCGACGGATCCGGAGCAGGGGACGTTGCAGGGGTCCGCGCTGACCTGGGCGTTGGTCATGCATCACTGTCCGAGCGACTGCCACACGCACACGATCACGTCGCTCACCGGGGCCAGCGGCTCGTTCACGGCGCCGGATCACGAGTATCCGTCGTACCTCGAGTTGAAGCTGACAGCGCGGGACGCCCAGGGGCTGACCGATACGAAGAGCGTGCGGCTGGATCCGAAGACGGTCAGGATGACGTTCACCAGCTCGCCGGGCGGGTTGCCGGTGACGTTCCTGAACAAGACCGGGAAGAGTCCACTCACCGGTACGACGATCGTCGGGGCGAGCGTCTCGGTGTCGGCGGATCCGGTGCAGACCGTGGCGAACCAGGTCTACCGGTTCGGTCTGTGGTCGGACGGCGGTGCGCGGGACCACAACTTCGTGGCGCCGGCCGCGGCCTCGACGTACACGGCGTCGTACGGCCTGAAGCGGAACCTTGCCCTGGGCAAGCCGACTCTTGCCTCCAGCGTCTATCTGGCGGGGCGTGAGGCGTCGAAGGCTGTCGATGGTTCGATGAGCACGGCCTGGTCGAGCGCGCGCACCGATCCGCAGTGGTTCCGGGTCGATCTGGGGTCGGTGCAGATCGTCAACCGCGTCACGATGAACTGGCTGTCGACGGCGTACGCGAAGTCGTACCAGATCCAGGTGTCCGGAAGCGGACGGACCTGGAAAACGGTTTCGTCGACGATCAGCGGGAACGGCGGGACGGACAACGTCGAGTTCACGCCGAACTACGCGCGGTACGTCCGGATCGTCGCGACCCAACGAGCCGTTGCCGGGAGCTACTACTCCTTCTGGGAGTTCGGCGTGTTCCAGGACACCGGGCCCGCGATCGGGATCGGCGGGAAGTGCATCGACGTGTACCAGGCGCTGACCGCGGACGGTACGCCGACGACGCTCTACACCTGCAAGGGATCCGTCAACCAGCAGTGGACTCCGTCCGTCGACGACGGGACCGTCCGCAGTATGGGGAAGTGCTTGTCGGCCCGCGGTACGACGCTGAAAACGCCTGCTGTGCTGTGGACGTGTGACGGCTCCGCCGGTCAACGGTGGATCCCACAAACCAACGGCTCGCTGATGAACGCCGCAGCCGGCATGTGCCTCGACGCCACCGGCGCCTCGACCGCCAACGGCACCAGACTCATCATCTACACCTGCAACAACGGCCTCAACCAGAGGTGGACCCTGCCGTAATTCGATCGTCGCGTGCAGCGTTGAGGCCCTAGCGTCGTGGCCCATGAGCGAGGGATGGGTGGACGAAGGGTTCGGAGCGGTCGCGGACACCTTCGCGGAGAACTTCTCGTTGTTCGCCGAGTTGGGGGCGGCGGTCAGCGTGTACTCCGGTGGGCGGAAGGTCGTCGACCTGTGGGACGGGGACGCGGCGCCGGGCCGGGCCTGGTCGGCGGAAACCGTCGTACCGGTGTTCTCGTGCGCGAAGGGGCTCGTGAGTGTCGTCGTACACCTGCTGGCGCAGGAGGGGCGGCTGGAGCTGGATGCGCCGATCGGTGCGTACTGGCCCAAATTCGTTGCTGAAGGCAAAGAGGCGATCACCTGCCGGATGGTGCTGGGGCATCGGGCCGGGATACCTGTGCTGGACAAGACGCTGACGTTCGACGAGATCGCCGCGTGGGATCCGGTGATCGCGGCAATCGAAGAGCAGAAGCCGTTGTGGGAGCCGGGTACGACGTACGAGTACCACGGACATGTGTTCGGATTCGTGCTCGGTGAGGTGGTACGCCGGATCACGGGGCAGCTGCCGGGAGCGTACTTCCGTACGGCGATCGGCGACCCGCTCGGGCTGCGCGCCTGGATCGGGTTGCCGGCCGCGGAGGTGCCGGCGCTCGCGCGGCTGGAGGAGGCCGAAGGGCGGCCGCAGATGCCGGATCCCGAGCACCTCCTGATGCGCATCGTGACCATGAACGGCGCGCTCGTGTTCCCCGGTCTCGACGTACCGCACGGCTGGAACGATCCTGACCTGCTGGCGATGGAACTTCCGGGAGCGGGTGCCGTCGCGTCGGCGAGCGGCCTCGCCGGGGTGTACGCCGCCGCGATCACCGGCGTCGACGGCTCCGAGCCGCTGCTCACGACGGACACCGTGACCGACGCGGTGCGCGAGGTCTCGTCCGGCGCCGGATTCCTCGGCTTCGACGGCCGCGCGCGCTGGGGCTCCGGGTTCCTCCTCGACTCCCCGTTCCGGCCGACGCTCGGCCCCCGCAGCCTCGGCAACGACGGCGCCGGCGGCCAGTTCGCCTTCGCCGACGACCAGTACGGCGTCGCGTTCGCCTACACCACCAACCGCATGCTCGGCCACGGCGACCCCCGAGCCACCCGCCTCATCAAATCCCTCCACACCTGCCTGACCTGACGCACCCAACCTGCGGCGCGCGCCGCATCTGGACAGTACGTATACGTCCACTTCCCGCGCTCACGCACCGCACGGACCGCTGAATCGCCGGTCAGTGGACGTATACGTACTGTCGACCTGCAGAACAACACACGCGCACGTGGATCAGCCGTCGATCGGATGCCAGGCGAACGTGAGGCCGTCGCGTTGGACGTGCCCGAGGCCAGGAAACGGGAGGTGGTACGCGTGAATGAGGATGCGCTCGTCCGCGGCGCGTTCGAGGAGGTGGCGGCGGGTGGCGACGGAAGCGGAGATGTCCAGGTCCCACGGAGTCGCCCAGGTGGGATTCGTGAGTTGGAGCGGATCGTAGAAGGTGTCGCCTACACAGAGCAGGCGTTCGCCCTGCGACTGCAGGAGGATCGCGGAGTGCCCTGGTGTGTGGCCGGGGGCGGCGACGGCGTGTACGCCGGGCAGCAGTTCGCCGTCGTACTCGAACGGGCGCAACCGCTCACCGAACAACCGGATGGTCTCGCGTGCGGCCTCGAGATGCGGCTGGGCTGACGGGAGCTCGACGGACCCCGACCAGAACACGACCTCCGAGGCGTGCGCGAACGCTGTGGCCGCGGGGAACGTCAACTCCCCGGACCAGATCGCGCCGCGCGCATGATCCTGGTGAAGATGGGTGAAGACGACCGCAGCCAGATTCGACCGTGAGAGCCCGGCGGAGGTCATGCCTCCTTCGAGCTGTCCCACCAGTGGCTCGACGTACTCGCCGTACCCGAGGAAGGACGCGCCGAGCCCGGTGTCGATCACCGCGGTCCCGTCCGGAGTGCTCACGAACAGGCAGTTGTAACCGCAGGTCAGCGTCGACCGTCCACCGCACGCGTCCCGCAGTACGTCGGCCGGCACGCCCGAGGCGGGGGTGAAGAACTCGTCCAGGGGCGGCTCCCAGGGAGGGCCCGGCTGGCCGTCACTGACCACGACACACTCCAGCGTCCCAACCGAGAACTGGAAGATCATCGGCCCAGTTTCCCACCGCGGGGTTCAAGCAGTACGCCGCTTGTCCAGGAAGAGGGCGGTTAGCCATGTCCAGCCGACGATGACTGCGAGGTCGAAGGCGATGATTGTCGGGCGGCTTCCGGCGCCTGCGCTGAGGCCTGCGAAGGCGCCGAAGAACAGGATGCCGGTGACAGCGGAGAAGCGGGCGAAGGTACGGCGGCCGAGCGCGCGGTAATACCTCGCGAACACCAGGCACGCGGCGATCAGTCCGGTGAACCCGACCGTGCCGGCTACGAAGTGACCCATCCCGCGGGCGCTGATCTCGGCGTAGTCGGCCGGCGTACCGACCGGGAACCCCGCGGCCGGGTCGGCCGGAAACGCGGCCGCGAGCAGCAGCCCGAACCCGTACACCCCGACAAACCGCGGACCCCAGACCCGCCCGCGCACACGAGCCGAACCCGCGGACGACGAGCGGATCGTCCTCCGCAGCGCGACTGCGGCGGCAAAGGTGAGCAGACCGCTCACGACGAAGTTCACGGTCTGGATCCATCCGGGCCCACCGTTGGCCAGCAGACTCGCCGGGTGCCGCGTGATGTCGAAACCTTCCCGCGTGAACGCCTGGGTCAGCCACACCGCGACGTACAGCGGACCGGCGACCACACCGCCGGTGAGCAGAGCACGGGTGGACACGCCGGCGGCCGGGACTGTCGCATGGTTCGTTGTCATCTCGAGCTGTCCTTCCAAGGGGTAGCCGTTACCCCTGCGTCGAGCGACCTCCCCGGAATTCGACACCACCCACCCAGACGAAATAGCACCCCGAAGTGTGAGGTGTGTTTGGTCACGTCACATCCGCCGGTTTACGGTCGTCAGGTGTTTGTTCGGTTCGGGCAAACGCGAAGGAACAGTCATGAGTGCAGTGGTGGAAGGTTTTGCCGGTCAGGTCGTCGGGCCGGAGGACGCGGGGTACGACGAGGCGAGCCGGACCGTGCTGGTCGGGGGCAGCCCGGCGTACATGCTCAGGCCGACGAGCGTCGAGGACGTGCGGAAGGCAGTCGTCCACGCGGCGAGCAGCGGGCTGCCGCTGGCGGTGCGCGGCGGTGGACATGCGTTCTCAGGCTTCGGGACGAACGACGGCGGCGTGGTGATTGATCTCGCCGAGCTGGCGGGCATCGAGCTCGTCGACAAGGACAGGCACGTCGTACGGATCGGCGGCGGCGCGACCTGGGGGCAGGTCGCGGCTGCGCTGGCGCCGCACAACCTGGCGATCTCGTCGGGTGACACCAGGAGCGTCGGCGTCGGCGGGCTCACGCTGAGCGGCGGGATCGGCTGGAAGGTGCGCAAGTACGGTCTCGCACTGGACAGCCTGCTCGCGGTCGAGCTCGTGACCGCTGCCGGTGACGTCGTCCGGGCGTCGGCGGACGAGAACCCCGAGTTGTTCTGGGCGGTCCGCGGTGGAGGCGGGAACTTCGGGATCGTGACCGCGTTCGAGTTCGCGGCGCATCCGACGACCGACATCCACTTCGGCAAGATCGCGTTCCCGGCCGCCGAGATCGCGGACGTGCTGCCCCGCTGGGCGGAGTACCTGCGGACCGCACCCGAGGAGCTCACCTCGATCGCGTCGTTCGCGAACCCGTTCCTCGGCGGTCCCGAGGCGCCGCTGGAGATCCAGGTCGCGTACGACGGTGACGACGCGGAACTCGCCGCGCAGGCGATCGACCCGATCCGCGCACTCGGCACCGTGATCGCCGACGACGTCACGCTGACGCCGTACGCCGAGGTGCTGGAGGACGGCATGACACCGCCGCCGGGCATCCAGCTGGTCACCCGAAGTGCCTTTGTCGACAAGGATTCCGTGCCCGAGGCACTGCGGATCCTCGCCGAGGCCGGTACCTCGCAGGGCGCTCCGGTCATCGCGGTCCGCAGCGTCGGCGGGGCCGTGGCGCGGGTCGCCGACGACGCGACGGCGTACGCGCATCGCCAGGCGGAGCTGATGTTCGCGACCACGACGATCGGCCCGCCGCCGATGATCGAGGCGACCCGTCCGGCGCGGCAGCAGCTCTGGGACAAGCTGTCTCCGCTGGTCAGCGGCGCGTACGCGAACTTCCTGTCCGACGCGGCGGATGCCGATGTCGCCTCGGTCTACCCGCCGGCGACGTACGCCCGGCTCGCGGCGGTGAAGCGCGAGTACGACCCGGCCAACCTGTTCACCGGCAACCACAACGTCAAGCCGGCCTGACCCGGAGGCCCGGGATACTGCTGGCGTGGAGGCGACCGCGCTGAAGACGTTGACGTTCAACATCCACCACGGTGTGGGGATCGACGGGCGGCTCGACCTGGAGCGGGTCGCCCGGACGATCGAAGCGTCCGAGGCGGACGTGGTCGGTCTGCAGGAGGTGGACAGGTACTTCGACGCGCGCAGCGACTGGGCCGATCAGCCCGGCTGGCTCGCGGCACGGCTGGAGATGAACCACGTCTTCGCCGCGAACCTGGACTGGGATCCGCCGGAGCCCGGCAAGCCGCGGCGGCAGTACGGGACGCTGGTGTTGTCGAGGTACCCGATCGTCGACTCCCGGAACACGTTGCTGCCGTTGCGCCCCGGCAGTGAGCAGCGCGGTCTGCTGGAGACGGTGGTCGACATCGGTGGTACGCCGCTGCGGTTCGCCGACACGCACCTCTCGACGATCGACGACGGCGAGCGCGTCGAGCAGGTCAACGCGATCGTCGCGCTGCTGAAGGACGCGCCCGAGGCGACACTGCTCGTCGGCGACCTGAACGCGACACCGACGTCGACCGAGATCAGGACGCTGACCACGCACTGGACCGACACCTGGCCGGAGAAAGGGTTCGGGTTCGGATTCACCAGCCCGGTGCCGATCGCGATCACGCGGATCGACTACCAGCTGCATTCCGCGCAGCTGGTAGCGACCGCGGCCTCGGTCCCGCTGAGTTTGGCGTCCGACCACTTGCCGGTGGCCGCGACCTACTCGCTCGGCTGACGGCTCTCGTTCAGCTGACGCTCGTAGGCCTCCGGCGACCAGCCGGCCGCCGTTTTGGTGACCAGCCTGGCGCCGAGGCGTTCGTAGAAGCGGTAGCCGGCCGTGTTGTCGATGCGCAGGCCCCAGCCGATCGGGAGCCGCTCCGGAAGTGCGTGCCGGGCGAGGCCCAGCATCAGCTCCCGTCCCACACCCCGATCGCGGAACTGCTCGCGGACATAGAGATCGTCCAGGGCGAGCTGGTCACCACCGACCCACAGGTACGGGCGGCGCAGCGCGGAGACGTACCCCGCCACGGCACCGTCGACCTCGGCGATCAGCACGATCACGTCCTCGCGGCCAAGGAACCCTTGCCAGTCCGCGAGGCTCGCTTTCACGTCCGCGCGCTCGTCCTGATACTCGGCAAGCTCCCCCATCATGGTCAGAACCGTCTCCGCATCCGCGACCACCGCGCGGCGGATCTCAATGGACATGGGCCTCTCCCCTCGAAGGTTTGAACGCAGGTACGACGACCAGCGCCAGAGCGGCCGCCACCGCCGCAGTCACCGCCGCGAACGTGAAGCCCCGGGTGAACCCGGTCGTCACGGTCCCCGCCAGGCTCGCGGCCGCCACACTCGACACCACGGCGACCCCGAGCGAGGCGCCGAACTCGTGGAACGTGCTCAGGATCCCGGACGCCAACCCGGCTTCGCGGTAGTCGATCTGCGCGAACGTCGTGGTGGACGACGCCACGAACGCGGCCCCGAGCCCGATCGTCGCGACAGTCATCCCGATCACGATCACAGCAGCACCCTCCCAGATCGCGGGGACAGTCACGCCGGCCGCGGTGATCAGGAAGCCGGTGATCGCGATCGGTCGCGCGCCGGTCCTTCCGACGACGTGCCCCGCGATCTGTGCGCCGACGATCGCGGCGACGGCGACCGGCAGGAACAACAGTCCGGTGCGCAGAGCGCCGTACTGCTTGAAATGCTGCAGGTAGAACGAGCCCAGGAAGAACATCGAGATCATCAGCGCGGTCGCGACCAGGATCATGAAGGTGCCTGCGGCAACGGGTCGGCGGGTGAAGATCCGGAGGTTCATCAGCGGGGACCGGACGGTGCGCTGGACCCAGGCGAACACGCCGTACAGGACAAGGGCTCCGGCCAGTGTGCCGAGTGTCGCGGCCGAGAGCCATCCGCGGTCGCCCGCGTTGATCAGCGCGTAGATCGCCGTACCGGTGCCGGCCGTGACCAGGAGTGCGCCCGGTACGTCGAGGCGTCCCGCCTGCTCGCTCGGTGTGTCGGACGGGAGCATCCGCAGCAGGGCGACGAACACGACCAGGCCGATCGGCAGGTTGATGTAGAAGACCCATTGCCAGCCGGGGCCGGCGGTGAGCAGACCACCGAGCAGTACGCCGATGGCCGAACCGCCGCCGCCCATCGCGGACCAGATGCCGAGCGCCTTGTTGCGCTCCTCGGCGTCGAACGTCTTGGTGACCACGGCCAGCGCGGCCGGCGACAGCATCGCGGCGCCGATGCCCTGCCCGACGCGGCCGGCGAGCAGGACCTCGGAGCTTCCCGCCAGACCGGTGACGAGTGAGGCCAGGGTGAACACGAACAGGCCGGTCAGGACGACGCGGCGGGAGCCGAACAGGTCCGCGGCGCGACCGCCGAGCAGCATCAGGCCGCCGAACATCAGCGTGTAGGCGCTGACCACCCAGGTCAGGGTCTCGCGGCTGAGCTGGAGGTCGGTCTCGATGTTCGGCAGCGCGATCGCCACCACGGTGACGTCGAGGATCAGCATGAACTGCGCGACGGCGAGCAGCCCCAGCAGTCGCCACCGCCGGGGGTCGGGTTGAGTCATGATCTCGTCCTTAAGTTGAACAGGTATGTACGGGTTGATACGCAGATTAACTCGTACACTGGTGTTCGACAAGAGGAATTCGTACAGTAGTGTTCGAGATCAGGGAGGCCGAATGACAGCGGTGACCACCAGGCGGGCCGACGCGCAGCGGAACATCGCGGCGATCCTGACCGCGGCGGCCGAGTGCCTGGGCCGCAATCCGGCCGCGAGTACGTCGGAGATCGCGAAGGCGGCCGGGGTCGGGCGGGTGACGCTGTACGGTCACTTCCCGTCGCGGGCCGAGCTGGTCGACGCTGTGTTCGTGCAGGCGATAGCGACCGGCGAGGAGACGCTCGGGAAGGTCGATCTGAGCGGCGATCCGCGCGAGGCGCTGGGCCGGCTGATCGAGTCGAGCTGGCACTTGGTGGACCAGTACCGGGCGCTGCTGATCGCGGCGCAGGAGTCGCTACCGCCGGGACGCGTGCGTGAGTTGCACGCCGATCCGATGGCGCGCGTCGAGGGGCTGCTCGAGCGCGGCCGCAGTACGGGCGTCTTCCGCAGCGACCTGCCGGTGGAATGGCTGGTCAGTGTGATGCACAACGTGATGCACGGCGCCGCCAGCGACCTCCAGGCCGGCCGGATCACGTCCGACCAGGCGGCGCCCTACATCGTCACGACAGTGCTGGCCGCGTTCACCCCGCCGGGCGAACGCGTACCCGAGTGAACTACTCCAGCCAGGTCGTTTCGAACGTCGAGTTGGCGTGGATGTGGACCGCTTCGTAGCCTTCCGGCCCGGTGCGGAACTTGTGCGGGGTGTCGGCCGGGACCACCAGGATCTGACCGGCCCTGCCCACGATCTCCTCGCCGTCGACGGTGAATGTCGCCGATCCACGCCGGATGATGAACGTCTCGGCGTACGGATGCATGTGCAGCCGCGGCCCGACACCTTCCTTCGTCGTCGACTCCATGATCAGCGAGACACCGGCGCCACCCGGCAGCTCGGTGTAGTTCTCGGTCCACTCCTCGCCGTCGTCCCGCCCGTCGGCCCGGCTGATCACTGCCGCCCCTGATTTCGCGATCTCTGTCATTGCGCCCTCCTCGCTCGACCGGCCCACCGTAACGTCACAGTGGCTCCTTTTCACATCCCTTTCGCCCTGGTGCAGATTAAGCTCGGCCGATGGAGCTGACGCGGACGTTCTCGGACGAGCAGTACGCGCGCGCCCTCGAGTCGTGGACCTTCCTGGACCTGGACGGGAAGGTGCCGGTGTTCACCTCGCCGTTCGGGGACGTGTTCTTCCAGGCGGCGGACGGGTTCTGGTGGCTGGACGCGCTCGAGGGGACGCTGACGCGGCCGTGGGCGAGCGCGGACGAGTTGCGGGACGAGCTGAACACCGAGGACGGGCAGGACCAGTACCTGCTGGCCGGCCTGGTGTTCGGGGCCGCGAGCGAGGGCGTCGTACCTGAAGGGGATCAGGTGTACTCGTTCGCGCATCCGCCTCAGCTCGGCGGCGAACTCACCCTCGACAACGTCGAGGTCCTGGACTTCGTGGTGTCGCTGAACATCCTCGGCCAGATCCACACCCAGATCCGCGACCTGCCACCCGGTACGCCGATCAGCGGGATCACGCTCACATGAGGCGGGCCTCTAAGGTTGGCGCATGCCGCTGTACTCGTTCGAAGGTAAGCGCCCGACCGTGCACCCCGACGCGTGGATCGCACCGACCGCGACGCTCGTCGGCGACGTGGTCGTCGAGGCCGGGGTGTCGATCTGGTACGGCGCTGTGATCCGCGCCGACCTCGGCACGATCACGATCCGGGCCGGCGCGAACATCCAGGACAACACGGTCATCCACGTCGGCCACAACGGCTGCGAGATCGGCCCGAACGCGACGGTCGGCCACCAGTGCCTGGTCCACGACTGCACGATCGGCGAACAGGCGCTGGTCGGCAACGGCTCGATCGTGCTGGACGGCGCCGTCGTCGGCAAACGCTCCTTGATCGCCGCCGGCTCGACTGTCACCCCGGGCGCCGTGATCCCGCCGGAGTCGGTCGCGATGGGCAGTCCCGCAAAGAAGATCGTCCCACTGGACGGCACCGCCAAACTCTTCGTCGACCACAACGCCGCCGTCTACCACGCCCTAGCCGAACGCCACGCAGCCACAGTCGAACTGGTCGAGGACTAAGTGGTCTGCGCTGCACATCCGTCGGAGGTCGACAGTAGACCAACCTGCCCGGGACCCGGCATCAACCCAACCGCCCGGTCGATCGCCGAAAGCATGCCCTGGTCGGTGCCGGCGAACACGTGGCGACGGGCGGACCGGGGAGCCCTACCCACCTGAAACGACCAGCAGAACTCCCCACACGACCAAGCCGGACGTCAACCCGACGAAATTGCGGCGCAGACGATGAAGCACTCCCGGTCCACCCGACCTGACGGTCGGCTTGCCTGTTGAGGTGGGGGGTTGCCCCCTCAGATTTTCAGTGGGCAACCCTCCACTTGAGACGATGCCCACCGAACTGGAGGGTTCGCCCCGCGGTGGTGCCAGCCGAACGGCGCGAGGGCGGCGGTCGGGGCGCGGGTGGGGCGTGGTGGGGTGCGGGCCGTGGTGGGGGTGCGGGGCGACAGTACGTATACGGCCGGTAGGGCTGATGGTCACGCTCAGTCCGCCTGGCGATACCTCGTAGTGGGCGTATACGTACTGTCGAGTTGCAGGCTCAGGTTCGCCAGGTGTAGCGGCGTTCGGGGCGGCCGGTGGTGCCGTAGCGGAGGGTTACTTCGGCTTGGCCTTGGGTGGTGAAGAATTCGAGGTAGCGGCGGGCGCTGACGCGGGAGATGCCGACCTTTTCGGCGCATTCGGCGGCGGAGAGGTTGTCGGGGGTGGCGCGGAGGGCTGCAGTGACCAGGTCGGCGGTCTCCTGGCTGAGGCCTTTCGGGAGGCGGTTGACCAGCTGGCGGGTGGGGGCGAGGACGCGGTCGACGTCGGCCTGCGACGTCACCTGGTCGGGAACGCTGGCCCGGCGCCGGGCGTACTCCTGGAGCCGCGCCCGCAGGTCCTCGAAACCGAAGGGTTTCAGCAGGTAGTTCACGACGCCCTGCCGGACGGCGCCGCGGACCGCGTCGGCTTCGCGGGCGGCCGTGATGACGAGGATGTCGACGTCCGGCTGGACGGCGCGCAGGCGAGCGATCAGGTCGAGGCCGAACACGTCCGGGAGGTAGAGGTCCAGAAGCACCAGGTCAGGAGAGAGGTCGCGGAGTGCCGCCACGGCCTGGTCGCCGGAGTTCGCCGTACCGACGACCGCGAAGCCGTCCACGCGGTCGACGAACCCGCGATGGATCCGGGCGACCATGAAGTCGTCGTCGACAACCAGGACCTTGATCATCGGGCTCCTTCCGGGGTGCGCTGGGTGGACATCCGGGCGACGAACGCGGCGCCGCCCTCCGTGAGGTTCGTGACCGCCACCTCGCCGCCGCGGCGCCGGCAGATCAGGCGGGTCATCGCCAGGCCGATGCCGCGCTCCCCCTCGGCAGCGGCCTTGGTCGTGAAGCCGTGCGCGAACACCTCCTGGGCGAGCTCCGGCGCCACCCCCGGGCCGGAATCGCGGACCACGATCTCCACGCTCGTCGCGTCCTGGCGGAGCTCGACCTCGACCCACGCGGGCGACAGCGGCGTACCGGACTGTGCCGCGGCGTCGACGGCGTTGTCGACCAGGTTGCCGAGGACGGTCGCAATGTCGGCGGACAGCTCCGGATCGAGGCGCAGCAACGTCGTCCGCTCGGACACCCGGAGCTCGACGCGGCGCTCGGCCGCGAGCGAGGACTTCGCCATCAGCAGGGCGGCGACCGTGGTGTCGTGGACCCGCCGCGTCACAGTCAGGTCGAGTGACTCACGGTAGCGGTTGAGCGCACCGACATACGTGACCACCTCGTCGTACTCCCCGATCTGGATCAGTCCCGAGATCGTGTGCAACTGGTTGGCGAACTCGTGGGTCTGCGCCCGCAGCAACTCCGCCGACGAACGGAACGAGCCCAGCTCGCGCTCCAGCTGCGCCAGCTCGGTCCGGTCGCGCAGCGTGGTGACCGATCCGAGCGACCGCCCGTCCTTGGTCACACTCATCCGGTTCATCACGAGCACCCGCCCACGCCGTACGACGACCGCGTCGCGCGCATCGTCGTCACCGGCCAGCACCTCACGCAGCCGCCCTTCGATGCCCAGTTCACGCAGGCTCTTGCCGGTCGCGTCCTCGGGCAGGTCGAGCAGCCGCCGGCCGACGTCGTTCACCAGCGTCACGCGCAGATGGGGGTCAAGAGCAACGACTCCTTCGGCCAGTCCGTAGAGCATGGCCTCCCGGTGTTCGGCCAGGCCGGCGATCTCGCGGGGCTCGAGCCCGAGCGTCTGCCGCTTGATCCGCCGCGCCAGCAGCCAGGACCCGAGCAGCCCGAGGACGCAGGCGATCCCGAGATAGATCGCCAGGTACGACGACGCGCCGCGCAACCGTTGCGGGATCGAGGGGACGCGCTCACCGACCATCACCGTGCCGATGTGGTCACCGAGTGTGCCGTCGGGGTTGCCGTTCTCGTCCCTGCCCTCGCTCAGCACCGGAACCTGTGCGACCAGTTCCTTCCCGTCGTCACCATCGAGCTCACCGGACCATCCGCGCCCGGCGTCACCGAGCGTGAGCTCCGTCCCGATCAGCGTCACGTTGGTTGCCGCGATCACCCTTCCGCCGGCGTTCGCGACCGTGATCGAGCTGACGCCGGATTGCGCGATGCTCGCTTGCAGCGTGGGGGCGAGCGTCTCGGCAGGCGCCGGGTTCCGGATGTTGAACCGCAGTGCAGGGCTCGCCGACAGCTGCTCGGCCAGCAAGGTGACGCGGCGGCCCTCGACCCGGTTGAACGTGGCGGCCGACTGAGCGAGCGAGACCGCCGCGACGGCGACGAGCACGACCACGACGATCGCCAGCTGCAGCACGAGCAACTGCCCGGCCAGCGTCGGACGCCGTCCCAGCCTCGTCATGGTCCACCTCCTCGCTCGGATCAGGCTCTGCCGCATGATCACCGCTCCAGCGCCTGAGTGCCACACTTCAACCAGGTTCCGCCCGTGACCACAATGAACTCAACCACCGCTGCGGCCACAACGCAGACGCCCGTACCCCCGGAGGTCCACGATCGTCGCCACCTGATCCCTCTGGAAAGGACCAAGCCGATGAGGTCAAGGCTCCTGACGTCCACGGTGCTCCTCGCGCTGCTCAGCCTGACGGCCTGCGGTGCGACCGCCGACAAGTCGGACACGGCCGCCGCCGACAGCGGCAAGCCGGCCACCGGCCTGCGGCTGATGGTGCCGAACACCGCCGGCGGTGGGTACGACACCACGGCGCGGACCGCCGCGAAGGTGATGGACGACGCGAAGATCGCGACCGGTGTGCAGGTGTTCAACCTGCCCGGCGCCGGCGGCACGGTCGGCCTGCAGCGGATCGTGAACGAGAAGGGCAACGGCAAGCTCGCGATGCAGATGGGGCTCGGCGTGGTCGGCGCGACGTACACGTCGAAGTCGAAGGCGACGCTCACCCAGACCACCCCGATCGCCAAGATGATCGAGGAGGCCGGCGCGATCGTGGTGCCGAAGAACTCGCCGTACAAGACGATCCAGGATCTCGTCACGGCCTGGAAGGCGAACCCGAAGAGCCTGGCCGTCGGCGGCGGCTCGTCGCCGGGCGGCCCTGACCACCTGCTGCCGATGCAGCTCGCGCAAGCCGTCGGCATCAACCCGAAGGACGTCAACTTCGTCTCGTACGACGGTGGCGGCGAGCTGCTGCCCGCGCTGCTCGGCAGCAAGATCGCCTTCGGGGCCAGCGGATTCGGCGAGTTCCTCGACCAGGTGGAGAGCGGTCAGGTCCGCGTACTCGCGGTGACCAGCGAGAAGCCGATCGACGCGCTCAAGGACGTGCCGACGCTGAAGGACTCCGGAGTCGACCTGGTCTTCACCAACTGGCGGGGCATCGTCGCGCCGCCGGAGATCAGCGACGCCGACAAGTTGGTCTGGATCGACTCGCTGACCAAGATGCACGACTCGGAGCAGTGGAAGGCCGAGCTGAAGAAGCGTGGCTGGACGGACGCGTTCGTGACCGGTGACGAGTTCGGTAAGTTCCTGACCGAGCAGGACAAGGCGGTCGCGGACATCCTCACCAAACTTGGATTGGCGGCGTGACCAGCGCCGAAACCCGGCGGGACACGGCGCAGTACGGAGTGTGTGGGTTCCTGGCGGTGGTCGGCGTCCTGGTGATCATCGACGCCGCCCGGCTCCAGCACATTGCCAACAGCAACGATCCGATCGGCCCCAAGCCGATCCCGATCGTGCTCGGCGTACTGCTGCTGGTGGTCGCCGTGGTCTACACCGTCGACGTCGCCCGCGGCGGCACCGGTGAGGCCGAGGAAGGCGAGGACGTCGACGTCACGTCGCCCGTCGACTGGCGCACCGTGCTCCTGCTGATCGCGGCCTTCGTGGTGAACCTCGCGCTGATCGAGCCGCTGGGCTGGGTGATCAGCGGGACCCTGCTGTTCTGGGGTTCGGCGTTCGCGCTCGGCAGCCGGCACCATGTCCGCAACCTGTTCGTCGCCGTCGCGCTGGCGCTCATCACGTTCTACGCGTTCGCGATCGGGCTCGGCGTCAACCTGCCGGCCGGCGTACTGCAAGGGATTCTCTGATGGACAACCTGATGAACCTGATGAACGGGTTCGGCGACGTCCTCACGCCGCTCAACCTGCTGCTGGCGCTGCTGGGAGTCACCGTCGGCACGGCGGTCGGCGTACTCCCCGGGATCGGTCCCGCGATGACGGTCGCGCTGCTGCTGCCGATCACCTACGGTCTCGAGCCGGTGCAGGCGTTCATCATGTTCGCCGGCATCTTCTACGGCGGCATGTACGGCGGCTCGACCACCTCCATCCTGCTGAACACGCCAGGCGAGTCGTCATCGGTGGTGACGGCGATCGAGGGCAACAAGATGGCCCGGGCCGGGCGGGCCGCGCAGGCACTCGCGACGGCCGCGATCGGGTCGTTCGTGGCCGGGACGATCGGGACCCTGCTGCTGGTGCTGGTCGCGCCGCAGGTGGTGAAGTTCGCGATCAGCCTGGGTGCGCCGGACTACCTGGCGATCATGCTGCTCGCGTTCGCCGGTGCCACCGCAGTGCTGGGGTCGTCGCGGATCCGCGGTTTCGCGGCGCTGCTGCTCGGGCTGGTGATCGGGCTGGTCGGGATCGACAAGGTGACCGGACAGCAGCGGCTCACGCTCGGCATCCCGCAGCTTGCCGACGGCATCGATGTGGTTGTGGTTGCCGTGGGCATCTTCGCGGTCGGCGAGGCGCTCTGGGTCGCGGCCCATCTGCGGCGGAACCCGGGGACGGTGATCCCGGTCGGGCGGCCGTGGATGGGGAAGTCCGACTGGCGCCGTTCGTGGAAGCCGTGGCTGCGCGGGACGGCGTACGGGTTCCCGATCGGTGCACTGCCGGCCGGCGGTGCGGAGATCCCGACGTTCCTGTCGTACGCGACCGAGAAGAAGCTGTCGAAGCATCCGGAGGAGTTCGGGCACGGCGCGATCGAGGGCGTGGCCGGACCGGAGGCGGCGAACAACGCGTCGGCGGCCGGGACGCTCGTTCCGATGCTGGCGCTGGGGTTGCCAACGAATGCGACCGCGGCGGTGATGCTGGCGGCGTTCACGTCGTACGGGATCCAGCCGGGCCCGCTGCTGTTCCAGCGCGAGTCGAAACTGGTGTGGGCGCTGATCGCGAGCCTGTTCATCGGCAACCTGTTCCTGCTGCTGCTCAACCTGCCGCTCGCGCCGGCCTGGGCGAAACTGCTGCAGATCCCGCGCCCGTACCTGTACGCCGGGATCATCTTCTTCGCCTCGATGGGTGCGTACGCCGTGAACGCGCAGCCGCTCGACCTGCTGCTGCTCCTGCTGCTCGGTCTGCTCGGCTTCGGGATGCGCCGGTTCGGTCTGCCGGTGCTGCCGCTGATCATCGGCGTGATCCTCGGCCCGATCGCGGAGCGGCAGGCCCGGATGGCGCTGCAACTGTCCAACGGCGACGTCTCGGGGCTGATCGGCGGTCCGGTCGCCTACGTGATCTACGCCGTGATCGTGCTGATGATCGCCTGGCCGCTGCTCGACAAACTCCGCCGCCGAATCATGACGAAAGATGTCGTATATTCCGGCCCACAGTAGTCCCATGACACAGATGCAGCGCGCCTGGCTGGGTGTGGTTTCCGCGGATCACACCCGGCAGGCGATCGAGGGCGGATTCATCCAGCTCAACCACGGCAAGCGGTACGGCGTCGCGCGACTGCACCAGGGCGACGGGTTCGCGATCTACTCCCCGACCGAGCAGTACCGCGAGAAGCGTCCGCTCCGCGCGTTCACCGCGCTGGGCGTGATCGCCGACGCCACGCCGTACCAGGCAGAGCCGATGTCGATGGGGGCGCGGGGAGTCGTGCAGCCCTGGCGGCGGCGCGTGGAGTTCGCGCGCGTCGAGCGGGCGGCGCTCGCGCAGGTCGCGAGCGAGTTGGCGCTCACCCAGCAGCCGAACTGGGGCTACCAGCTCCACCGAGGGCTCGTCGCGCTGCCGGTCGAGGATTTCGAGACGCTCTGGTCCGTGATGGTCGACTGAATTCTCCCGGAGGTCATGTCAATTCCCCGGGGTCGCGTCCGACGTATGAGTATGAACACGACATTCCGGCGGTTGCTGATCAACACTCTGGTGGCGAACGTGACGACCACGTTCCTGAGCTTCGGGTTCGCCTTCTGGGTGTACCTGGTGACGCGCTCGGTGCTCGCCGCGTCGGTCGTCTCCGGCGTCTCGATGCTGATCGGGGCCGCGTCCGGAACGATCTTCGGCGCGATCGTGGACTCGCACCGCAAGAAGACGGCGATGGTGCTGTCCAGCTCGATCACCGGTGTCGCGTTCACCGGCGCCGGTCTGCTGTACGTCGTCGCGAGCCGGCAGCTCACCGACTGGCACAGCCCCTGGTTCTGGGCGTTCACGCTGATGGTCCTGGTCGGCAGCACCGCCGGGCAGCTGCGGAGCATCGCGCTCTCGACAGCCGTCACACTGCTCGTCCCGGCCGACCGCCGCGACAAGGCGAACGGTCTCGTCGGCACGGTCAACGGCGTCGCGCACCTGATCACCAGCGTCCTCAGCGGCCTGTCGGTCGGCTTCGTCGGCATGGGCGGCACGGTCGCGATCGCGGTCGTCTTCACCGGCGCCGTCCTCGTGCACCTGCTGCTCGCGATCCACCTCGACGAGCCGCGGCCGGAGCACCAGGAGCGCACGCGGATCGACGTACGAACGGCCTGGAACACGATGCGCGGCGTCCCCGGACTGCTTCCGCTCGTCCTGTTCAGCACGTTCAACAACCTGATCATGGGCGTCTTCATGGCGCTGATGGACCCGTACGGACTCAACCTGTTCTCGGTCCAGTCGTGGGGTGTCGTGCTCGGGATCGTCAGCATCGGGTTCATCGCCGGCGGTGCGCTCGTCGCCAAGTTCGGTCTCGGCCGCTCGCCGCTGCGGATCCTGCTGCTGGCGAACGTCGCGATCGCGATCATCGGCCTGGGTACTGCGGTCCGCGAATGGCAGTCGTTGCTGGTGCTGGGGATGCTCGGGTTCATGCTGGTGATCCCGATCGCCGAGGCGGCCGAGCAGACGATCCTGCAGCGGACGGTGCCGTTCGAGAAGCAGGGCCGGGTGTTCGGGTTCGCGCAGAGCATCGAGACCGCGTCGACCCCGGTCGCCGCGTTCGCGATCGGCCCGGCGGCGCAGTTCCTCCTGATCCCGTACATGGAGTCGGCGGCCGGTCGCACCACCTTCGGCTGGCTCCTCGGCGGCGGCCAGGCCCGCGGCATCGCCCTCGCGTTCGTCGCGGCGAGCCTGGTCATGCTGGTCGTCGTCCTGCTGGCCTTCCTCAGCGCCGCCTACCGCCGCCTGACCCTCAGCTACGAGGCAGAACTTGTGCCTGCTTAGTCGGTGAGCTCATGCAGGTCTCGCGCGAAGGCGTCGAGGTCCGGCGGCGAGAGGACCAACATCGTCTCCACCGTCCAGGGCCGGTGCCGGAAACCACCACCGTCCTGCAGTTTGATCCAGAGAATCAGGTGATCCGGCCGTCCTCCCGGCCGAGGCCCGCTGACGAGCTCGAGCCGCAGCCCGCTGGACAACCCCCAGACTGCGCCCGCGTTGTTCCAGTCACGCCAGGTCGCGACAGCCTGATCGAAGAACTGCACCAGGCCGGCGTAGTCGTCGTGGAGGTCGAGCCTGCTGGTTGCGGTGAGTTGCCGGATCCGAAGCTCGGCCTGCAGGTACCGGCGCTTCTGTCGCGGCAAGTGCTCCGGGGCCTTGTCCGACGGCCATCGAACGGCAGTCAGCCGGAGGTACTCGTGTGGCTTTCCGATCGTGATGGACTGCATGAGCCCAGTGTCCCGCTATGTTCGATGTATGGCTGCCGTTGGAGATGAGGTCTCGGGGGCTGAGGCGCGGCGGATTGCTTTGGGGGCGCAGGGGTTCGGGGAGCCGCGGGGGCGGGGCGACGTACGGCGGGCGATCGGGCAGGTCGGCGTACTGCAGCTGGACTCGGTGAACGTACTGTGCCGGTCGCATTATCTGCCGGTGTTCGCGCGGGTGGGCAACTACTCGCGCACCAGGCTGGACGAGCTGAGTTGGGGCCCGGATCGGGAGTTGTTCGAGTACTTCTGGGGACACAAGGCCGCGCTGCTCCCGCTCAGCACCTACCCGTTGATGCGGTGGCGGATGCGGGCGGCCGAGCGGCAGGTGTGGGACGAGGAGCTGAGCCCGGATGTGACCGCGCCGTGGTCGGTCGTCGCGGGCATGCGCCGCTTGACCGCCGAGCGGCCCGGGTACGTCGACCAGGTCCTGCAGCTCGTCACGGAACGAGGACCGCTGACCGCGGGCGAGGCGAGTCCGGACGGCGTACGGCGCAAACGCACCGACCCCGACCCGGATCCGACCACGGGCCGGATGTGGAACTGGCAGGACGCGAAGATCGCGATCGAGTACCTGTTCTGCACGGGGCAGGTGACGATCGCGGGACGCCGGAACTTCGAGCGGGTCTACGACCTGACGGTGCGGGTGCTGCCGGCCGACGTACTCGACGCTCCCGAGCCGACCGCCGACGAGGCCCGTCGTGAACTGATCCGGATCGCGGCCCGCGGCCTCGGCGTCGCGACCCTCAAGGAGCTCTGCGGCGGCAGCGGCCAAGCACACTTTCCGTTGCCCGCGGCAACAGGCCGGGAGGTGATCGGCGAACTGGTCGAGGCCGGCGATCTAGTGCCGGTGCGCGTCGAAGGCGTGAAGCAGCAGTCGTACCGCTGGCACGAGGCCACCGACCGCCCGATCGACGCGCAGGCGCTGCTCTCCCCGTTCGACCCGCTGATCTGGAACCGCGACCGCACCCAGCACCTGTTCGACTTCTTCTACCGGATCAGCATCTACACCCCCGCACCGCAACGCATCCACGGGTACTACGTCCTGCCGTTCCTCCTCGGCGACCAACTCGTGGCCCGAGTAGACCTGAAGTCCGACCGCCAGACGTCGACCCTCGTCGTCCCCACCCTCACCCCCGAACCCGGCGCCCCCGACTTCACCGAGCAGTTGGCGGCCGAACTCCACCTGATGGCGGACTGGCTGGACCTCGACCACGTCCGGATCACCGCCACGGGCCCCGTCGCCCGCACTTTGACCAAAGCCCTCGGCCCGGAAGCGACCCAAAACCGATCACGCCCGCGGGCCCAGTAGCAGCCAGGCAGGCGTCGGTCCCTTGCCCTTCAGGTGGATGATGCCGCGCTCTTCGAAGCGGTACCGATCACACAGGCGGTCGTAGACCCGTGAGGAGACCTGGATCGAGCCGGGCACACCGTGGCTCTCCAGCCGGCTCGCCGTGTTGACCGTGTCGCCCCACAGGTCGTAGCTGAACTTGCGCTGCCCGATGACGCCGGCCACGACCGGACCGGTGTCCATGCCGATCCGCAACCTCACGGTGTTGGGGCCGGTCAGCCTTCGGCATTCCTGCAACATGGCGAGCGCCATCTCGGCGACAGCCTCGCAATGGTCGTCTCTCGGCGTCGGAACGCCACCCGCCACCATGTAGGCGTCGCCGATGGTCTTGATCTTCTCCAGGCGGTAGTCGTCGGCGAGCCGATCGAAAGCGGTGAAGACCTCGTCGAGCAGCCTGACCACGTCCTCCGGCGGTAGCCCGACGGCAAGTGGCGTGAAGTCGACGATGTCCGCGAACAGCACGGTCGCCTCGGGGAAGCGGTCGGCGATGATGCCTTCATGCTGCTTGAGACGGGCCGCGACCGCGGCCGGCAGGACGTTCAGGAGCAGTCGTTCCGACCGCTGATGCTCCCGATCGCGCTCGCGAACGAAGTACTGCAACAGCAAGTAGGCGACCAGCGACGGCCCTGTCAGGTTCCCGACGAAGAAGGCGGTTTGCACGGCGTCCGGAATCGCAGCCGGTTCGAGAGCGGGCTCGATTGCGGCCGAGACGGCCAACAGGGCGAGATACCCGGCGAACCAGGCCACTGCCCCGCGCGCTCCCACGAACAAGACCGCGCCGAGCGCCGGCCAGAGGCCCCACAGCGACACTGCGCTCGAGGCCACGAACCCGCCGAGCGACCACTGCAGGGCGAACGGGAGCAGGAGCATCAGCGTCAGCTGAAACGTGCGGAACGGGACGTATCGCCGCGTGCGGGCGAACCAGAACAGCGAAGGGATCGTGACGACGAGGTAACCCAAGGGGATCGACATCGGGATCGGCAGACCGAGGGCGAGGTAGGTGACGACCCAGAGGGGCGTCAGGACACAGATGAGGGAGGTCGACAACACGAGCGTCGATCGTCGGATGCGTTCGTCCTCGGCATCGCCGTCGACGGCGCCGAGCGCTGCGAGGCGCTGGATCAGCGGCGATCGCTCCCGGTCGTTCCTCATGGTCCGGTCACGCCTCATCGTGACAGGAGCAAGCGGCCGCAGGCCAGGGGCGGCCCCTAGCTGACTGAACGGATCCGGTTGACGAGAACGCCGGCCAGGACCGTGACGAAGGACGCCGAGAGGTAGAGGACCGGGTAGCCGCCTAGGTGTTTGACGATCGGGGCGGCGATGACGGGGGCGAGGACCTGGGGCAGGGAGTTGGCGATGTTGATGACGCCGAGGTCCTTGGCGCGGTCCCTTGCGTTCGGGAGGACCTGGGTGAGCAGAGCGAAGTCGACGGACAGGTAGACGCCGAAGCCGGCGCCGAGCACGATCGCGCCGAGGATCGCCCCCGGCCAGGTCGGCCAGAAGGCGAGGATCACCCCGGCCGCGGCCATCACCCACCCGGACGCGGTGACGAACACCTTCCGCCGCGCCGACCGGTCCGACCATCGCCCGGAGCTGATCGCGGTGACCAGCACGCACACGCTGTAGATCGCGGTCAGGATCAGTACGCCGGTGTCCGGGTCGCGGATCCCCACCTCGTCCTGCAAGTAGTAGAAGAGGTACAACGTGCCGAGCGCATTGCCCACGTTGAAGAGGAAGCGGGTCAACCACGCCCACCCGAAGTCGGGGTACCGGCGCGGGCTGATCCAGAAGCCCTTCACGACATCGCGGAGCACGAACGGCGGCCGCTCGACCAGCGGAACATCACCGCTGCGCAGCAGGTACGGCACGACCGACAAGAGCAGGAACGCGGCGCAGGCGACGTACCCGAGGGTGATGCTGTCGAAGGCAGCGGCGAGCGCGGTACCGACCAACGCGCCCAGGACCTGCGAGATCGCGACCCAGCCGCCGACGACTCCGCGTTGCGTGACCGGGACACGGTCCGGTACGACGGCCGTGGCCGCCGCCAGCAATGCGTTGCCGAACAGTTGCATCAGGCACCAACCGACCAGCATCAACGCGATCAGGTGCGCACCCGCCAGGATCCCGAGACCGATGGCGCCGCCGACGGCACCCGCGACCACCCACGGGACCCGACGGCCGTAGCGCGACGCGGTCCGGTCGGAGATCGCACCGAACGCCGGATTCGCGACCACCGACACCGCCGCGCCGACGCCGGTCACCAGTCCGAAGACGAACTCCTTGTTGCCCGGAGCAACCGCCTGCGACTGCTTCGCCAGCAGCACCTGGATCGGCCCGAGCCAGGCGGCGAACACCCCGACGTTCGCCAGGACGACGGCCGCGGTCCAGCCGCCCCGTACCCGGACGGTCGGCTCCGCCAGCGCGGACGGCACCACCCCCGGGTCGGGAATCATCGCCGGCTCTGCGAGATCACATCACGGAACCAGTGGTACGACGCCTTGGGCGTCCGCTCCAGCGTCTCGAAATCCACATGCACCAGACCGAACCGCTGCGAGTATCCGGCCGCCCACTCGAAGTTGTCCAGCAACGACCACTGGAAGTACCCCCGGACATCGATGCCGTCGTCCATCGCGGCCTTCAACGACCGCAGGTAGCCGTCCAGGTAGTCGATCCGGCGCTGGTCCGATACCACCCCGTCGACCGGCTCGTCGTTGATCGCGCACCCGTTCTCGGTGATGTAGATCGGCGGCAGCTTCTCGCCGTACCGCTGCCGGAAGGTCCGCAGGATCTCGCCGAACGCGTCCGGCACGACCGGCCAGCCGAAGTCGGTGGTCGGGTAGCCGGTCAGCGTCCGCGGCTCGAAGGGCAGGCCCGGCGGCAGCAGGACGCCGTCGGTCGCGGCGGTGTCGGCCTGGCCGGTGGCGACCCCGACGGACACCGGCGCGTAGTGGTTGATGCCGAAGAAGTCGACCGGGGTCGAGATCACCTCGAGGTCGTCGGCGACCGGCCCGGGCATCCCGTCGCCCATCCCGGACGGGTACTCGCCGAGGATGATCGGATCGGCGAACAGCCAGTTGATCAGGTTGTCGTACAGCGCTGCGGCTTCCTTGTCCTCCGCGCTGTCGCTCGCCGGCCAGGTCGGCGCGTGGTTCGACGCGATGCCGATCTCCCGGGCGCCCGCGGCCCGCAGCGCCTGCACCGCGCGGCCGTGCGCGAGCAGCTGGTGATGCGCGACCGGAAGCGCGTCGAACAGCAGCTCCTTGCCGGGCGCGTGCGCACCGAGCGAGTAGCCCATCAGCGTCAGCACCATCGGCTCGTTGATCGTGATCCACATCGGCACCCGATCCGCGAACCGGGCGCCGAGGATCCCGGCGTACTCCGCGAACCGGTCGGTGATGTCGCGGGACAGCCAGCCGCCCGCGTCCTCGAGCGGCTGCGGGGTGTCCCAGTGGTACAGCGTCGGCGCCGGCTGGATCCCGGCGCCGAGCAGCGTGTCGATCAGCCGGTCGTAGAAGTCCAGGCCGGCCGCGTTCCCCGGTCCGCTCCCCGACGGCTGGATCCGCGGCCACGCGAACGAGAACCGGTAGGTGTCCACGCCCAGCTCACGCATCAGCGCGACGTCCTCGGCGTACCGGTGATAGTGGTCGCACGCGACAGCGCCAGTGTCGCCGTTGAGGATGCGGCCCGGTTCGGCGCAGAAGGTGTCCCAGGTGGAGGTGCCGCGGCCGCCCTCGGCCACGGCACCCTCGATCTGGTACGCCGACGTCGAGACCCCCCACCGGAATCCCTCCGGGAATGTCAAGTCAGCTGTCATTCGCATCGTCCTCGTCGGGTGTCTTGTCCTTGGGTCGCGGCGGCTCGACCTTCCGGACCACGACCGCCGTACCGTAGGCGGCCACCTCGCTCATCGTGTTCGCGATCTCGTTGCAGTCGAACCGCATCGCGAGGATCGCGTTCGCGCCCATCTGCTGTGCCATCTGGCACATCCGCATCACCGCGACGTGCCGCGACTCGGCCAGCATCTGGGTGTACTCCGGCACCTCGCCGCCGCCCAGCGACCGGAAGCTCGCGGTGAAGTTCGACCCGAAGTCGCGGCTCCGCACGGTCAGCCCGAACACCTCGCCGTACACCTTCTCCGCGGTGTATCCGGGCAGGTCGTTCATCGTCGAGACCAGCACCGGGTACGGCGAACCCTGCGGCGCGACATGTGGCGCGTTCGACGGGGCCGGTTGATAGTTGCCCTGCTGGCCGAATCCTTGCTGCGGCGGCGGGCCCTGCTGGTACCCGGGCGGCGGCCCCTGGTACCCGGGCGGCGGACCCTGCTGGTAGCCCGGCTGCTGCGGCGGATACGGCTGGTTCGGAGGAAAGTTCTGGCTCATTTGATGTCTTGCGAGGAAGTCCCGTCCTGAGAGCGGGACGACCCGCAACTCGCTCCCTTCAGGTGAAAACTGTCGGCGCCGTCTGATGGGGTACGTAACGTGTCCCGCTACCGCCTCGCACCGACCCTAACCCAGGCGTCTGGGTTGCTGGAGCAGTGCAGACACGCACGGTATGTGTGGAATCTGGGGCTGGAGCAACGGCTGATGTGGCGGCCCGCCCGCCCCGCAACGCCGGGATACGTGGCGCAGTGCGCGCAACTCACCGAAGCTCGCGCGGCGGAGCCGTGGCTGAAGGCTGGGTCGCAGACGGTGCAGCAGCAGGCGTTGCGGGATCTCGACCAGGCATGGCGCAACTTCTACGCAGGTACCCATGGGCGGCCGACGTGGCGCTGCGAAGGCGTGCATGAGGGGTTTCGGGTCGTTGGTATGCAGGCTCAGCGGGTGGAGAAGCTGAATCGCAAGTGGGGCCGGGTGCTGGTCCCGAAGGTCGGCTGGGTGAAGTTCCGGCTGTCCCGCAAGCTGCCGGAGGCGAAGTCGTACCGCGTCACACGGGACCGGGCAGGGCGCTGGCACATCGCGTTCGCGGTGATCGCCGAACCAATCCGGGCGCCCGGGAACGGTGTCGTGGTGGGTGTGGATCGTGGAGTGACTGTGTCTGCGGCCCTGTCGACGGGAGAGATGCTGTCCTGCCCTGGCCTGTCGAGAAGCGAGCAGCGGCGTGTCAAGCGTCTGCAACGCAAGCTCGCCAGAGCGAAGCGGGGCAGTAACCGGCGCGGGAAGATCCGGGCCGCAATCGCGCGGTTCAAGGCACGGGAGAGCGACCGGCGGAAGAACTGGGTCGAGCAGACGACCACCAACCTCGCTCGGCTGTTCGACGTGATCGGCGTCGAAGACCTGCGTATTCGCGGGATGACGAAGTCGGCGCGAGGCACCCGCGCAGCGCCGGGCGCAATGTGCGGCAGAAGGCCGTCCTCAACCGAGGAATCCTCGCCCAGGGTTGGGGCCTGCTCGTTCAGCGTCTGCATCACAAGGCGCCGGGCCGGGTCGAGAAGGTCAATCCTGCGTACACGTCGCAGACCTGCAGCGCCTGTGGGCACGTCGCAGCGGAGAACCGCGAGAGCCAAGCGGTGTTCCGGTGCGTCGCCTGTCGGCACGAGGCCAACGCCGACGTGAACGCCGCCATCAACATCGCAAACACTGTCGCGGCTGGACGGGCCGTGAACGCACGCCGAGAGACTGCCGTACTGGTCTCTGAGAAGCGTGAACCCCAACAAGCACCCCCATCGGTCGCATAGTTGGAATCCCCCGCCGTGAGGCGGGGGAGGACGTCAACATCTGAAGACCTGCAGCTCGTAGAGTGAATAGCCGTACGATGTCGCACGCTGCGTCCCGGTGACGCGCACATACCGGGCCGGAACGGCGCCGAACCGCACCACGTCCGTCCCGCCGTCTCCGGCCGTTGTCGCGTACACCCGCTGCCAGGTCGAGCCGTCCCGCGACACCTCCATGCGGTACCCCTTCGCGTACGCCGCCTCCCACCGCAGCACCACCCGGCTCACGTTCTGCTCGTTGCCGAGATCAACCTTCAGCCACTGCGGATCGGACCAGTCGCTCGCCCATCTGGTGTCCAGCTTCCCGTCGACGGCCAGCGCGGGCGGCGAGTTGTACCAGCCCTTCTCGTAGCTGCTCGCGGTCGCCGTCTTCCCGGCCGCCAGGTTGCTGACATCGTCACCGCGCTTCGCCGGGAACTCGATCACCTGCTGGTACGTCGGCCGGTTCACCCACGCGATCCGGTCCTGGGTGATGCCGCCCATCGGGTTGTGCGCGATCTGGTCGGCGCAGAACTGATCGCCCGCCGCGCAGTCCGCGGTCGCCGGGTAGGTCGTCGAGGCCGGCACCTTGGCGGCCGCGAGCAAGGTGTCGGTCAGGACCGACCTGCAGGCGGCGAGCGACCCGGCGCCGCAGTACGTCACGGGTTGCGGTGCTTGGACCGGGTCACCGAGGACCTTCCTCAGGTCGCGCTGGACGAAGCCCCACCAGCCGCTCTGGAAGGCGGATCCCTGTGCGCCCGGCCGCTCGTCGATCTTCAGGTTGGCGACGAGCGCGCCGTAGAGATCCGGTCCGAGGTCCTTGAACTGTGCGGGGACGAGCAGGGGCCACCAGGCGTCGAGGATGCGGATTGCGTCGGCGTTGTCGTAGGTGCGGGATGCTGCGTTGGGGGTTCTGCGGTGCGCGCCGGACTGTTGCCAGGCGGTCAGCTTGGTCACCGCGTCGGCGACGGCCGGGTCGGTGATCGGCGCGCTCTTCAGGACGCGGAGCAGGTACGGCAGGACCTTGTCGCCGCGGAGGTCGACCGTGGCGGCGTCCTCCATCGCCTCGACCAGCTTGCCGCGGGTGAACTTCTGCCCGCTGTCGATGACCGCCTCGATCCGGTCGTCGAGCGGCTGGCTGCGGTAGACCGCGTTGTAGCCCCACTGGCCGTCCGATGCGGAGTACTCAGGGGCCGGCTTGTTGTTCCAGCTGGTCAGATAGTCCTGATTCACGACCTGCGGGTGCTGGGCCGGCGGGGTGTACGTGGCGCGGTTGGTGTCCGGGTTCCAGCCCTGCCACTCGTACGTGCTCCACGTCGGCAGGTTCGGATCCGCACCGGAGGCGCGCACCGGGTTGTCGCCGGAGTTGTAGTACGCGATCGAGTCCTTGTCGGTGTAGAACCAGTTGAAGGTGTAGCCGATGTTCGCCGCCGCCTTCTGGAAGTCGGCGGCCGACCGGATCTTGCCGGGATCGTTGAACTGCATGAACCCGAGCGCGGAACCCGCCTCGTTGCCGTACGTCGACCGGTTCTTGGTGAACAGCACCGGCTTGCCGCCGACCGTTCCGCGATGCGTGACGATGCCGTACTCGGTGCGCAGGGCAACCAACGTGTACGACCCGGCCGGCTCCGACGAGCCGAGGCTGGCGTACCACTCGTTGTGCCGCTCGAGCCGCTCGATCGGCACACAGCGGCCGCGGAAAACGTAGTACTGCGAGTTCTTCGTCGGCGTTCCGCCGTTCGGCTCGCAGAGCGGAACGGCGAACGTGTCGGTGATGTCCTGTCCGGCGGACGTCGCGCTCCACGAGTAATCGGGGCCGCGGCCGATCAGCGTGTAGAAGTTCAGGCCGGCGAAGGCGATGCCGCGGGTGCTGACACCCGGGCCCTGCAGTTCCTGGCGGAGCAGAAGCTGCGGCGCGAAGTACCCGGTCTGCGGGCCGTAGACGGCAACCGGGTTCCCGGACTGCGTGTGCGCGCCGGAAACGAGCAGCGCATTCGACATTCCTTTCTTTCCGAATCCCTCCGGAAACAGTCCGCCGTCGAAGATTCCGCGCAGTTCCTCCGCGCCCTTCGGCGCCGGCTTGGCGGTGGCCGTCCGGTGCACGGTCTGATCGATCACCTCGGGTTCCGGGGTGACCGAGCCGCGATCGGGCAGCGCACGGCCGGCCGGGTTCGGCCCGGTGGTTCCGTACGGGAACGTCGCGCCGTTGTGCACCGTGGTGTTGGCCTCCGGGTCGTTCTGCGAGCGGAACGACTCCCACACCTTGGTGCCCTCGGCAACGCCGTACTTCGCCTGCGCCTCGAGAAGCGCCAGCGCGGACGTGACCTCCGAACCGCCGCCGGTGCCGAATATGCCCGCCACCACGGCCGCGGTCGCGACGACGTCCGTCACCTTCCAGTGCGGCGTCGGCCAGTCCAGGCCGAGCGCGACGTACTCACCGGGGTACGCGATGCCGACCGTGTCGATGTAGTGGTTCACGCCGTCGACCCAGGCCTGGATGTCCTGCTGCATCTTCACGCCGTCCGCGCCGTACAACTCGTCCGCGTCGTCGAACTGCCGCTGCAGATCCGCCTCGGTGTACGGCGCGGTCCGCCAGAACTCCTGCTCGAACGCGCGGTTCGCCGGCGCACCGCCCGCGAACGGGGTCAGCTGTCCGCGGCCGAGGTGCCGGAACACGTCCATCACGAACAGGCGGTCCTGCGCACCGGCGTACCCGGCGCCGAACATCGTGCCCAGCCGGGTCGTGCCCGTGATGTGCGGGATCCCGCGCGACTTGTCGCGGACGATCGTCACGTCGCTGCGCGGCTGGATGGTGCTTGCCACGTCTCCCGGTTTCACCCCGAACGAGGCGTCGTCGAAGTACGGCGCGAGACCGTCGTCCGTCATGCCCTGGGTGTTCCAGACGAGGTCCTGGTACGGCTTCACCGTGTCGCTGAAGTGCGCCGGACGGACGCCCAATGCCTTGAAAGCAAGGAGATCCGTGAAGGTCGCGTTGCCGTTCTGGCCCGGCGGCAGGATGTCGCGACATTGCTCGAGGCAATAGTCCGTGGGGGTCGCGGCAACGGCCTGCGGCGCGGCCTGCGTCGGCGCGGGCACGGCCGCGAGAACGGCGGCGACGGCGGCCGTCGTGGCGACGGTGGCGATCGTGGTGCGAAGGCGGGTTCGGAGTGCGGGGCGGGGCACGGTTCCCTCCTCAGGTCGGTAAAAGTGAGAATGACTCACCAGTAGGAACAGGTCAAGAACTCACGCGCAGACTCTCGCCAACTGCGGTGCGTGACCACTACGCTCGGCAACACCATGGGCATTCATGATCGTTACCGGTTGAGTGTGGTGATCAACGCCAAGGGCACGTACACCCCGCTCGGGGTGTCCCGGAGTTCCGACGGGGTGGCGGCAGCCGTCGCGCAGGCCCTGCCTGAGTTCTTCGTGATGGACGAGCTGGGCGATCGCGCCAGCGAGGCCATCGCGCAGATGACCGGCGCCCCGGCCGGCGCGGTCGTGCACTGCACCGCGGCCGGCGTCACGCTCGCGGTCGCGGCCACGATGACGGGCGGCGATCCCCGGCGTACGGCGGCGTTGCCGGACACCACCGACATGCACAACCGCGTCGTGCTGCCGGCGTGCCACGTGGTCGACTACGGCCACTCCAACCTGCAGGGCATCCGGCTCGCCGGCGCGCAGGTCGACCTGGCCGGCGACGAGGACAGCTGCACCATCGCCGACCTCGAGGCAGAGCTCGACGGGCCGGACGTCGCGTGCCTGATGCTGGTGTCGTCACGGCTGACGCGGGGCGAGCCGATCGATCTCTCGGCGGCGATCCGGGCCGCGCACCGTCGCGGCGTACCGGCGATCATCGACGGCGCGGCGCAGTTCCCGCGGATCGCGGACCTGCTGGCGACTGGCGCGGATCTGGTGCTGGTCAGCGGGCAGAAGTACCTTGGCTCGCCGACCGCCGGAATCGCGGCCGGTACGTGGTCGCTGGTGCAGGCGTTGCGCGCCCAGGAGAAGGGCATCGGGCGGGTGATGAAGCCGACGAAGGAAGCAATCGTCGGCGTACTCGCGGCACTCGAGGAGTGGCAGGCGTTCGACCGGGTGAAGTGGGAGGCTGACGAGCAGGCCAAGGTCGACGCGTTCGTCGGCGCGGTGTCGCGGATCCCCGACGTCACGGTCGAGGCGGTCCCGGACCCGACCGGTCTTCCGGTGTCCCGGGTGCTGCTGAAGGTTGCCGACGCCAAACGGGTCGCCACCGAGCTCGAGGCCGGCAGCCCGCCCATCTACGTGATGACCGACCGAATGGCCGAAGGCGAGCTGATGCTGGAGCTCGTGCCGTTGGACGCGGAAGAGATCGCGACAGTCGTCGCCCGGTTGTGGGCCGTTCTGACCTGAAACAGAACAGCGGGCCGAGAACCTGTCTCGGCCCGCCGTTCGTCGGGTGTCAGTGCTGGTAGGACTTGCCGTCGGTGCGGCGAGGTCCGTTGCCGGTACGGCGCGGACCGCTGCCGCCACGGTTGTCGTGGCCGCGACCCGGACGGTTGTTACCGAACCGCTTGCCGCCCCGGCCGCCGCCGCCCTTGCCGAAGCGCTGCGGCTTCGGGGCAGGAAGCTTGACCGGGAAGCCGGACGGCTTGCTGCCGCCGGTCAGCTCGGTGACCAGCTCGTCGCCCGGACGGGCGCGAACCGGCTCGGCCTTCACACCGGCGGTCTCGGCCATCCGCATCATGCCGCGCCGCTGGTGCGGGAGGACGAGCGTGACGACGGCACCCTTGCCCCCGGCACGCGCCGTACGGCCCGCGCGGTGCAGGTAGTCCTTGTGCTCGGCCGGCGGGTCAGCCTGGACGACCAGGCCGACGTCGTCGACGTGGATACCGCGGGCCGCGACATCCGTTGCCACCAGCACCGGCACCGAACCGTCCTTGAACTGGTCGAGGGTCCGGTTCCGCATGCCCTGGGTGAGGCCGCCGTGCAGCGCCGCCGCCATCACGCCACGGTCGCGCAGCTGCGTCGCGATCCGGTCGGCGCCCAGCTTGGTACGGACGAACACGATGGTCCGGCCGTCGCGGCTGGCGAGCTCGGCGGTCAGGGACTGCTTGTGGGCGGGCTCGATGACCAGCAGGTGGTGCTCCATCGTGCTGACCGACGCCTGGCCGGACTCGGTCGAGTGCTGCACCGGATCCTTCAGGTAGGTCTTCACGATCTTGTCGACGTCGTTGTCCAGCGTCGCTGAGAACAGCAGGCGCTGACCCTCCGGCGGCGTCATGTCGAGCAACGTGGTGACGGCCGGCATGAAGCCCATGTCGCACATGTGGTCGGCCTCGTCGAGGACCGCGATCTCCACGGCGCCGAGGTCGGCCGCGCCCTGCTCGCACAGGTCGATCAACCGGCCCGGGGTGGCGATCAGCAGGTCGACACCGCGCCGGAGCGCGTCGATCTGCTTCGGGTACGGCAGGCCGCCGGCGATCAGCTTGAGCGACACGTTCATCACGTGCGCGAGCGGCTCGAGGGCGTCGTGCACCTGCATCGCGAGCTCACGCGTCGGAACCAGGATCATGCCGCGCGGGCGGCGCGACTCGGTCCGGCCGCCGGCCAGCCGCATCAGCGTCGGGAGCCCGAAGCCGAGGGTCTTGCCGGAACCGGTCTGACCGCGGCCGAGCACGTCCTTGCCGGCCAGCGCGTCCGGGATGGTCGCGGCCTGGATCGGGAACGGCGAGGTGATCCCGTCCCGGGCCAGCCGCTGCACGAGCCGCGGTGACAGTCCGAGCGCGGCGAACTGGTTGTCCTCGGCAACAGTACCGAGATCCACCGCCTGCTCCACCTGCGCGTCGCGGCGGTCGTTCGAGTACACCCGCTCGTCCTTCCGATAGCTCTTCTCACTCCGCTCGAACCGCGGCCGCTCGTCCCGGTTGAACTGCGGCCGGTCGTCGCGGTTGAAACGCGGCCGGTCACCCTGCGAACGGTCGTCCCGCCGGTACGGCGCACGCTCGTCCCGGTTGAACTGCGGCCGCTCGTCACGGTTGTACTGCGGACGGTCGTTGCGGTTGCCGTACTGCGGACGGTCGTCGCGGTTGAAACGCGGCCGGTCACCCTGCGAACGGTCGTCCCGGTTGAACTGCGGACGGTCGTCACGGTTGTACTGCGGCCGGTCGTCGCGGTTGTAACGGGACCGGTCGTCGCGGTTGTACTGCGGCCGCTCGGTCCGCTCGGTGCGCGGACGCTCGTCGGAGCGCTGGCCACGGTCCGCGCGGGGCTGCTCGGAGCGGTAGCCCTTGACCGGCTTGCGGTCCTCGGAGCGGGCGGTGTTCCGGGCGTCGTACGTCTGGTCCGCGGCCAGGCGTTCGCCGTAGGACTGGTTCTGGTGCTTCTTGTGTCGAGGCTTCTTGGCCCGCCCGTCGGCAGACTCAGGGTCGAACTGGTGGTGCTGGGTCACGCAAACTCTCTCTCGGATTCACGGACGATAGGCGCCGGATCGCAGCCGCACGTGAGCGCCGGTCACGAACATGACCGGACGGTTACGTACTCAGCAGGAGACGGGCATCGACCTGCGGGCGCTATCGCGTTGCACCCATGTCGCCGGGACCTTCAGCCGGATGCTGAAACCGACGGGTCGGAGCGCCTGGGACTAACTCTGGTGACGCGACGCGCGCACCGACACCAGAAAAGTATAACCGATCGTGACGACCACCCGGACCACCCGGCCGAAGACCATACCACTCACCCGACTGGTGCTCCCGGCACCCGTCCCGCACAGTTCAAGCGAGCTTGAGTTTTTGGATCGCGGTCCTAGGGTGGCGGTATGCGAGAGGAGAACGTCCCGAGCAAGGAGCACTGGCTCTCGATCGGGGAGATCGCGCAGCGGTCCGGGGTGGCGGCGTCGGCGTTGCGGTTCTACGAGGACCAAGGCCTGATCGCGTCCCGCCGTACCGCCGGCAACCAGCGGCAGTACCAGCGCAGCACGTTGCGCCGGATCGCCTTCGTACAGGCGGCACAGCGCGTCGGGCTCGCGCTCTCCGAGATCAGACAGGCCCTGGACTCGCTTCCCGAGGACCGTACGCCGACCCGCGCCGACTGGAGCAAGCTGTCGAAGTCCTGGCGCAGCCGCCTCGACGAGCGCATCGCCGAGCTCGAGCGGCTCCGCGACGACCTCGACGGCTGCATCGGCTGCGGCTGCCTCAGCCTCCAGCGCTGCAACCTGTACAACAAGGAGGACCGCCTCTCCACCCGCGGTCCCGGTGCCCGCCTGCTCAACGTCGGCATCCCCGGAGAAGCGTCCTAGGAGACGCGACCCTAGGAGAAGCGCCCTAGGAGAGCAGCCCTCGCTCCACCACCTCGACGAGCAGCTCGGCGGCCGCCGCGGCGTCGTACTCCGGATCGGCGAGCGACTCGGCCACGATCGAGTCGATGCCGCCGCCGACCAGCAGTGCGGCGGACCGCAGATCCATCGGATCGCCCAGCCCGCGCGCGGCCCGCGCCGCGGCCAGCAGGTCCGCGACCGCCGACCAGCGCGCCTTCGAATCGGTCAGCGGCGCGACCGACGTCATCGCCTCGATGAGCATCCGCACATGCCGCGGCCGCTCCCGGAGATGCCCGACCATCGACCGGATGTACGCCGCCGGGCCGTCCGCCGGACCCGCCGCCTCGACGGCCGCACCGACCGCCTCCACCAGCGCCGACAGCACGTGCTGGTAGGCCACCTCGACCAGCGCCTGTTTGGACGGGAAGTGATACAGCACACCGGCCTTCGTGATTCCGGCGCTCTCCGCGATCCGCCCGAGCGACGCGGCGGCGTACCCACGCTCCGCGACGAGCTCGATCGTGACGTCGATCAGCTGCGCCCGGCGGGCTTCCTCGGTGAACGTGAGGTTCCGGCCGCGCGCTGAGGGCATGACCTCAACTTACCGTATGGTCGGATCACCTACCAATCGGTTAGGAGAGATCCGTGACCAAGAATCCACGTCGCCGCCGGCGCCTGCTGATCGCCCTCGGCGTCGTCGGCGGTCTCGTCGTCAGCACGGCACTCGCGCTCCGTACGCCGTCCCCGGTCGGGCACTGGAACAGCGCCGCCGGCTACGACGACTACCGCGCCAAGTACGAGGCCGCGATGCGCGACCTGCCCACCCCGTCCGCGGTCCGCGACGTCCGCACGGAGTACGGCGTCGTCCGCGTCTACCGGTACTCGGGCGCCAAGAACGGGCTGCACCCGCTCGTGCTGCTTCCCGGTACGTCGTCGGGGACGCCGGTCTGGGCCGACAACCTGAAGTCGCTGCTCGCGATCGGCGACGTCTACGCACTCGACCTGCTCGGCGAGCCCGGGATGAGTGTCCAGAGCAAACCGATCACCTCCGACGAGGACAAGGCGGCGTGGCTGGACCAGACCCTGGCGGCCCTGCCGGAGCAGCGGTTCAACCTGCTCGGGCTCTCGATCGGCGGCTGGACCGCGATGAACCTCGCCGTCCGCCGGCCGGACCGGATCGCGACGGTCACCACCCTGGACGCGGTCTTCGTGTACGACGGCCTGCCGCTGGAGGTGGTGATCCGTTCGCTGCCGGCCACGGTGAAGTGGCTGCCGCGGTCCTGGCGGGACAGCTTCAACTCCTACACCGCCGGCGGCAAGCCGGTGGAGCACGTCCCGATCGCCGACATGATCGAGGCCGGCATGAAGAACTACACGATGCGCCAGCCGCAGCCGCAGCGGATCACCGAGCAACAGTTGACCGCCCTGCCCATGCCGGTCCTCGCGATCATCGCCGGCCGCTCGGTGATGCACGACCCGCCGACGGCCCGCAGTACCGCCGAACGCGCGCTCCGGACGAAGACCGTCGCGTTCTATCCCGACGCCTCGCACGCGATCAACGGTGAGTACCCCGACCGGATCGCGAGCGATCTGCGGACGTTCCTCACGGCGTACGGCCGCTGACCCATAACCCGACCGCTATGCGCGACATAGAACGACCGGCCCGGTACGCGGGTTAACCCGAGGGTTTTGCCGGACCCGATGCGGAATTCCCGGAGTCTTGGCAGCATCCGGAGGTAGCGATCGGTAATCCGCCCGTCGCTATCCGCCACCGATCCGGAGTGAGGCCCTCCATGTCGCATCGCCGCATCCTGACCAGTCTCGCGGGGCTCGCCGCCGCGGCGCTGGCAGTGCCCGCGTTGGCAGCGTCCCCCTCGACTGCCGCGCCGGCCACCGATTCCACCGTCGCCACTGTCTCCACCGCCACCACCCGGGCGGCGTACGTCGGCTCGCCGCAGGACGAAGCCGCCACGAAGGCGTTCTACGACGCCGTGATGAAGTCCGCCCGCGCCAAGATGGCCCAGCAGGCGAAGGCCGGCCGCAAGGTCACCGCGGTGACCGTCACGTACGCCGTCGACGCGCCGACGTTCGCGTCCCAGATCTCTTCCAGCACGCAGATCTGGAACTCGTCGGTGAGCAACGTGAAGCTCGTCGAGGGCAGCAGCTACGACTTCTACTACACCGAGGGCAACGACCCGCGCGGTTCGTACGCCTCCACCGACGGGCACGGCAGCGGCTACATCTTCCTCGACTACGCCCAGTCGCGGGAGTACGACCCGACCCGGATCACCGCCCACGAGACCGGCCACGTCCTCGGCCTGCCGGACCACTACTCCGGCCCGTGCTCCGAACTGATGTCCGGCGGCGGCCCCGGCCCGTCCTGCACCAACGCCTACCCCGACGCGACCGAACGCGCCAAGGTCGACCAACTCTGGTCCAACGGAAAGGCCCTGGGACAGGCCGCGTTCCACACCTCGAGGTAGTCGGACGAACCGCCACGCACGCAGAACCCGCCTTCCGGCGCTGAAACCACCCCGAATCGGGGGTTCTGCCTGCACGCAGGTACACGATCCTCCGGCCCGGAGCCGCCCGGCAGGGGACGGCCCGGGCCGGAGCCTTCTCGGAGGACATAGGACGTACTACGACACGCCGGAGAACTCGGCGTCGTGGGTGCGATCTCGCGAACACTGGTCGTCATGAGATTCCGCCTGGTGGTGCTTGCGCTTCTCGTGATGGTTACGACCTGTTTGACGTCTCCGGCGTACGGAGCAGGTCTGGAAGGTAAGGCGATCCTGTCGCCGGGGACTGCGGGATACACGTGCTTCCGGATTCCCGCTCTGGTGCGCGGGAACGACGGGACCCTTGTGCTGTTCGCGGAGGGACGTAAGCCGTCCTGTGGCGACGTCGGCACGCATGACGTGGTGATGGTGCGGTCGACGGACGGCGGCGTGACCTGGAGTGCGCCGCAGGTCGTCCACGCCGGAGTGAACTCGACCGCACACAACCCGGCGCCCGTGGTCGACGCGCGGAACGGCCGGATCGCGCTGCTGACGTCGCGGGACTACAACACCGTCTGGGCGCAGTACAGCGACGACAACTTCGCCACCTGGACGCAGCCGCGGGAGATCACGAGCAGCGTGAAACTCGCAGGCTGGAGCAGTTACGCGACCGGCCCGTCGCACGGCATCCAACTGCAACGCGGAGCACACGCCGGCCGCCTGGTCGTCGGCACGCATTTCTCCACCACCGACGGCGACCGCAAGGGCGGCGCCTTCGTCTACAGCGACGACAGCGGCACGACGTGGCACCTCGGCGCCCACGACAACTCGGCCGATCCCGACCTCCGCGTGCAGGAGCTGTCCGTCTTCGAGCGCCCCGACGGATCGCTGTTCGCGTTCGCCCGCGACGAGGGCGGCGCCAACCCGTCCACCGTCGCCTCGGCGATCTCGTCCGACGCCGGCCAGACGTTCTCCACCGGCTTCCACGCGGGCCCGGCCGAGCAGAGTCTCGCCGTACCCACCGTCCAGGCCTCCACTCTCGAACTGCGCGCCACCGACCGCGGCGACCGCTACAACCGCGTGCTCCTCGCCACCGAGACCCGGCAGGGCACGACCCGCGAGAACCTCACGATCCGCTCCACCTACAAGGGCGGCACCGAGTGGGTCGACCCCGGCGGCGGCACGGTCATCTACGGCGGCATGGCGGCGTACACGGACATGACCCGGATCAACGACAGCACGGTCGGACTCGCCTACGAACGGGCCGCGAGCTGGTCGCACGGCTACATCTGGTTCACCACCTTCACCGAATCCGATCTCGGTCTGCCCGACGGCAACACCACCGGCGTACCCACCACACCGGATGCCTCGGGCAACGATCTGGACGGGTACTTGCGTGGCCCGGCGTCGGTGGCCGGCAAGTTCGGTACGGCGATCTCGCTCGACGGCACCGACGACTACGTGCAGCTCCCGTTCGCGGAGAAGCTCGCGGTGAGCAGCGGCGACTTCACGTGGACGGGCTGGTTCAAGTACGGCGCCAGTACCGCCGACCAACCGCTCCTCTGGGCCTACAACCAAGGCGACGTCTACTCACAGCTCTGGCTCCGCGCCGAGCCGTCGAAGAACCGCCTCCGCGCGCTCGCGCAGAGCGGTGAGACCGCGGTCACCCTCGCCACGACGAAGGCCTACAACGACCAGGCCTGGCACCACTACGCACTGTCCCGCCAGGGCAGTACCTTCACGCTGTACGTCGACGGCGTGGCCGCCGCGACCGCCACGGGTGCGATCGGGTCGGTCAGCCCGAAGCGACCGTTCCAGATCCATCTCGGCCAGCGCCTCGACGGCCTGCAGAACCTCAAGGGCGCGCTCGACGACTTCCGGCTCTACAACCGCGCACTGACTCCGGCGGAAATCTCCGCGGTCTTCACCGGCAACTCGACAACCCCGGCGGGCCTGCGGCTCAGATACCCGTTCTGACCGGGCCGGTGGAGCCGCGCACGACGAGTTCCGGACGGAACAGGAACTCGGTGTGCGGCGTGGCGTGGCCGCGGACCTCTTCCAGCAGGGACTGGACCGCGGCCAGCCCCATCGCCTGCACAGGCTGGCGGATCGTCGTCATCGGCGGGTCGGTGAACTCCATCATCGGCGCGTCGTCGTACCCGACCACCGAGACGTCGCCGGGGACGGCGAGCCCGCGCTGCCGGGCGGCCCGGATCACGCCGAGCGCCATCATGTCCGAACCACACACCACCGCGGTCACGCCGGCGTCCAGCAGCTGACGGCCGGCCGCCTCGCCGCCCTCCACGCCGAACATGCTCAAGGCAACCAGCGGTTCGAGGTCCTGGTCCGACAGGCCGACCTGCGCCTTCATCGAGGTCCGGTACCCGGCCAGCTTCCGCTGCACGACGATGAACCGCTCAGGGCCGGACGCGAACCCGATCCGGCGGTGGCCGAGCGCCACCAGGTGCGAGACGGCCAGCTCCATCGCGGCGTACTCGTCCGAGGACACGAACGGCGCCTCGACCGACGGCAGCCAGCCGTTGACGAACACGACCGGGAGCCGGCGCTCGACCAGGGCCTGGTACCGCTTGTGGTCCGCGCCGGTGTCGGCGTGCAGGCCGGAGACGAAGATGATCCCGGAGACGCCGCGCTCGAGCAGCATCTCGACGTACTCCTCCTCGGTCGCGCCGGACGGGGACTGCGTACACAGCACCGGGGTGTACCCGCGCTGCGACAGCGCCGACTCGATCACCTGCGCGAACGCCGGGAAGATCGGGTTGATCAGCTCCGGCATCACCAGCCCGATCAGCCCCGCGGACCGCCGCCGCAACCGGGACGGCCGTTCGAACCCCAGGACGTCGAGCGCGGTCAGGACCGACTGTTTGGTGTCGTCGGCGACCCCCGGCTTCCCGTTCAGCACCCGCGAGACCGTCGCCTCACTGACCCCCGCCTTGGCCGCGATGTCCGCCAGCCGCGCTCTGCTGCTCACGCCCGGCACTGTACCCAGCCCCTGGTGATCTTGCAGCAAGATCCTGCAAGAACTTGCAGACTGCACAGGAGTGTCCACTACGTGAACAGAACACGCACGTCACACGCCGTACACCTTGTCAGGACGAGTGGAGCCGGGCGAGGATGGGCCAACTCCCCCGCCCGGGGGAACCTTTACTCGGATCGTCCGGCACGTTCCTGCCGGTGAAGGGAAACAACTGTCATGGCTACTGTGTCGTTCAAGGCGGCAACCCGGATCTACCCCGGTGGTGACACCCCCGCCGTCGACAAGCTCAACCTCGAGATCGAGGACGGCGAGTTCATGGTGCTCGTCGGCCCGTCGGGTTGCGGTAAGTCCACCTCGCTCCGGATGCTCGCCGGCCTCGAAGAGGTCAACGAGGGCTCCATCTACATCGGCGACCGCGACGTCACGCACCGTCCGCCGAAGGAGCGGGACATTGCGATGGTGTTCCAGAACTACGCGCTCTACCCGCACATGTCGGTCGCGGACAACATGGGCTTCGCGCTGAAGATGCAAGGTGTCTCCAAGGAGGACCGGGCGAAGCGGGTCGGCGAGGCCGCCAAGCTGCTCGGCCTGGAGGAGTACCTGGACCGCAAGCCGAAGGCGCTGTCCGGTGGTCAGCGTCAGCGTGTTGCCATGGGCCGCGCCATCGTGCGTAACCCGCAGGTCTTCCTGATGGACGAGCCGCTGTCGAACCTCGACGCCAAGCTGCGTGTCCAGACCCGGACCCAGATCGCCGAGCTGCAGCAGCGTCTCGGTGTCACCACCGTCTACGTCACCCACGACCAGGTCGAGGCCATGACGATGGGCGACCGGGTGGCGGTCCTCAAGGACGGTCTGCTCCAGCAGGTCGACACCCCGCTGAACCTGTACGACAACCCGAAGAACAAGTTCGTCGCGGGCTTCATCGGCTCGCCGGCGATGAACCTTCTCACCGCTGACATCACCGAGGGCGGCGCGAAGGTCGGCGACTACGTCATCCCGCTGCAGCGCTCCCTGCTGGAGAAGGCCGGCAGCGACAAGACCCTGACCGTCGGCGTTCGCCCGGAGGCCTTCAAGGTTTCCGACGAGGGCCTGCCGGTGAAGGTCGCCGTGGTCGAGGAGCTCGGCGCCGACGCGTACCTGTACGGCACCGCGGAGCACAACAACGAGCACCAGCAGATCGTCGCCCGTATCGACGCCCGGATGCCGGTCGAGAAGGGTTCCACGATCCGCCTCGCCGCGGTTCCGGACAAGCTGCACCTGTTCTCGACCTCCACCGAGGAGCGGCTCACCGCCTGATCCTCAGCAGTAGCTGTGCTACCGGCCCCGGGTGGTTCGTCCATCCGGGGCCGGCGGCTTTTCCAGCCGTTCCGCCGGGTCCATGTTGGTCTGCTTCAGCAGGTAGTGCGGGCGCTTCTTGGTCTCGTAGTAGATCCGGCCGATGTACTCGCCGATCACGCCGAGCATCACCAGTTGCAGTCCGCCCAGCCCGGTGATCGCGGCGATCAGCGTGACGTAGCCCGGCATCTCCACGCCGTGCAAGATCGCGGCGACGATCACCCAGACGGCGTACCCGGCCGCGACCGCGGTCAGCAGCAGGCCGACGTAGATCGCCAGCCGCAGCGGCTTGTTGTTGAACGACAGCAGCCCGTCGAACCCGTACTCCAGCAGCCGCCGGAACGTCCACCGGCTCTTCCGGTCCGGCGGCGGCTTCACGTTCTCGTACTCGAACAGGATCGACTCGAACCCGATCCAGGCGAACAGCCCCTTCGAGAACCGGTTGTACTCGTTCAGCTCGAGCAGCCCGTCGACCGCACGCCGGGACAGCAGCCGGAAGTCGCCGACCCCGTCCATCAGCTCGACGTCGGCCCACTTGTTGATCAGCCAGTAGTAGGCCCGCGCGAACAGCGTCCGGGTCGCCGGGTCGCCGGTCCGGGTCCGCCGTGCGATCACCTGGTCGAAGCCGCGTTCGTACTCGGCCAGCATCCGGCCGATCAGCTCCGGCGGGTGCTGCAGGTCCGCGTCCATGATCACCACGGCGTCGCCGGTCGCGTACCGCAGGCCGGCCAGCATCGCGGACTCCTTGCCGAAGTTCCGGCTGAACGACAGGTACCGCACCGACGGGTCGGCGTCTGCCAACCGAACCAGCGCGTCGAGCGTCCCATCAGTACTACCGTCGTCGACGTACACGATCTCGTACGCCCGGCCGATCGCCGCGAGCTCCTGGCCTAGGGCCTGATGGAACCGCGAGATCACCTCGACCTCGTTGTAACACGGCACCACCAGACTCAGCCGCATCGTCGTCCCCCTCCGCCCCGTGCCTCAAACCCTATGCGATTCTTGTCCAGACCAGAACTACCCGCTACTTTTGGCGGCCGAACGAGCGGAACGAAGGGGCGGCCAGTGGTTTCCGAGGAGGGTGTCGAGCCGAAGCCTGTCCGGCGGCGTTCGGTAGTACTGCCGGCCGCTGTCGCCGCTGTCGTGGTGGCGGCGGTGTTCGCCGCCTCCGGAGTCATCCGCGGTACCTATCCCTTCGGTTCACTGTCCCGCAGTACCAATGATCTTGGCACGCAGTACATCCCGTTCTTCGCCCACCTGTGGGACGTCCTGCACGGCCGCGCCCAGGGCGACCTGCTGTTCAACTGGCAGAGCGCGTTCGGCGTCGGGTTCCTCGCCGACCTCGGGGTCGATCTCGGCAGTCCATTGTCCCTGCTGGTCGGCCTGTTCCCCCGCGACCAGATCGACCTCGCGGTCTACGTCATCACCACTCTCAAGCTGAGCCTCGCCGCCGCCGCGATGGCGGCCGCACTACTCACGATGCGTCCAGGCCCCCGTTGGGTTGCAGCAATCCTGGGAGTTTCGTACGGCGTCTGCGGCTGGGCGATCGACGACGGAGCCTACGTGCCGATGTGGCTCGACGGGTTGATCGCCCTGCCGATGTTCTTCCTCGTCGCCGAGTGGTCACTGCGCCGGACCAACCGGCTGCTCAGTGTGCTCGTGGTCGCTGTCTTCTGGCTGTCCAACTTCTACACCGCCTACATGGCAACGTTCGCGGGTGGGGTCTACCTGCTGGCCCGGCTGCTGACCAGCGACCTCAGCTGGTCGCTGCGCCTCCGGTCGGTCGTGCGGCACGGCGTCTCGTACGCGCTCGGCATGGCCCTGGTCGCGCCCATCCTGCTACCGATCATCACCGCCAACGACGCCGCAACGCCGTCCCCGTCAGGGATCTTCCACGCCTCGGCGGTCGACGTGTTCCTGTCCCGGCTGCTGCCGCTGTCCGAGGGCGTCGGCCGGACCGCCAGCCTGTACGTCGGGACGCTCGCCCTCCTCCTCGCGCTGACGCTGCCGTTCAACAAGTTCGTCCCGTGGCGGTCGAGGGTGGTCTGGGTACTCACGATCGTCGGGGTTGCGCTGTCCTTGCGGTGGGGGCCGACGCAGCAGTTCTGGCACGCGTTCGACACTCCGAACGGCAGCCAGTACCGCCAGGCGTTCGTGCTCTGCGGCCTGATGGTCGTGGCCGCCTGGGTCACGGTCGCACACAAGTTGCCCGGCCCGATCGCGCTGCTCGGCGGGGGCGTGCTGCTGGCGTTGATCGCCGTACTGTCCGACGGCAGTCCGATGCTGACCGAGTACTGGCTGGTCGTGCTGATCGCCTCCGCAGCGATCGGGTTGGTTGCGTTCGGCACCATTTGGTTGCTGCGCCGGAGCGCGCGGACCCGACGGCTGAAGTGGCCGGTCGCCGCGGCGTTCGCCGTACTGCTGGTGGTCGTGGCCGTCGAGACCACCTGGACAGCGGTCATCACGGACGAGCAGCGGTCGAAGGTGCTGAGCAACTCGAACGCGGCGTGGGACGACAAGCAGACCGCGCGGTACGACGCGTTGCGGGAAGCCGGCGGCTGGCCGGAGTACCGGACGGAGCCGGGTACGTCGGTGACGCCGAACGACCCGATCCTGCTCGGCGGGCAGGGCGCCGGCATGTACAGCAGCCTGTTGCCGTACTCGGTGAACCAGATGATGACCAGCCTCGGCTTCGGCTGGTCCGGGTACGGGCGCGCCGCGCGGACCCTCGTCAACCCGGTGACCGACGCGATCTTCTCGGTCGGCGCCCGGATGCGGCTGGTGGACGACGGGAAGCCGGAGATCACCCGGTCCGCGGCGCCGCCGCTGGTCACGGTACGGCGGCGGCTCGCGAACGCCGCACCTGTCGACGTCAACAACCCGAACGCGTACGCCGCGCAGGAGCGGCTGCTCGGATCCACGGTGTACGAGGTTCCGAAGTACAAGGGCACGCGGTTCGCGACCGGTGAGGTGAAGCTGGTCGCTGCGTGCAAGCCGGGCACCTCGGCGTACCTGTACATGCCGCGCGTCGGCGGGCGGGCGCGGTTGGGCGACGGCCCGTGGTACGAGCTGAGCTCGACGCGCCGGCCCGGGATCAACACCAGCAGCCCGATGATCGGGCTCGGCACGGTGCCGCCGACCGGGGTCGTGCTGATCGAGGTCCGCTTCGGGGCGGCCCCGCAGGGCATCCCGGCGTACAACGCGATCGGTTGCCTCGACCACCAGGCGCTGAACACCGCGGTACGCCGGCTGCGGGCGAGCGGCGCGACGGACGTGGAGGCCGACGGTCATGCGCTCCACGCCACGTTGCCGCCCGGCAGCAAGGGCTGGGCGGTGATCGGCGTACCGAAGATCAGCGGCTGGACGTGCTCGGTCGGCGGCGGCAAGGCGCAGGTCCCGCGGGACTACGGCGGCCTGATGGCCGTGCCGCTGACGGGTACGGCGGATCGGGTCGACTGCACGTTCGTCCCGCCGGGCCTGCGCCGCGGTCTGGCAGTCGGTGCGGCCGCCGCCGCGGTCACGCTCGGAATCGTGCTGATCGGCGCGCTGCGGCGACGGCGTACCGCTAGTTGATGTCGCGGCGGCGGAAGACCCAGCCGCCGATCAGGATCACCGCCACGGTGAGGACCGCCAGGTACCACGCGCCGTGCTCGAACGACAGCGTTTTCTGCACGTAGTCGCACATGTAGCTGCCGTCAGCGCTGGTCTTGCACTGCTCGACGTAGTACTGCGTGTCGTGCCGGACGAAGGCATCGAAGTTGAGCTTCACCAGCCACGGCTGGGCGTCCTGCAGGAACGAGCCGAACACTCCCTCGGCGAGGACGAGGTACGCCATCACGACACCGATCGCGGCGGCGGTGTGCCGGAGCAGCAGGCCGACGATGCTGCCCAGTACGGCGGCCAGCGCGGTCGTGACGACAGCGCGGCCACCGATCGCGGCCAGGTCGCCCCACACCTTCGCGGTCGCGCTCGCGGTGTCACCCAGCCGGTCGACGATCACGAACGTACCGAACAGCACGATCGCCAGCACCACCGCGGCAACCGGCACGAACCCGGTCGCGGCCGCGAGCAGCTTGCTGCCGTACACCCGCAGCCGGCGCGGCTCGAACGTCAACCAGTTGCCGATGGCACCGGTGCTGAACTCGGCGCCGATGAAACTCGCCCCGATCAGGAACGCCGCGAAGGCCAGGAAGTACGACGAACCCTGCAGGAGCTCCGGCGTGACCTCCGCGAACACGATCTTCGGCTTGCCGAAGTCCTCCGGCTTGGGCTCGGGATAGGCGCACATCTCCTCGAGCTTCGGCTTCGGGTCGGGCTGCGTCTGCCAGTCCGCTGCGCACTGTTTGCGCTGCTCGTCCGCGTGCTCGACCCAGTCCTGGTGCATCATCTCGTACTGCCGCTGCGCCTGCTGCTGCTCGGCGGCCGACAGCGGTCGCGCCTCGAACCAGGTGGCGACCAGCAGGAGAGCCGTGATCAGGAACAGCCCGGCGACGCCGATGGCCGTCAGCCGACGCGCGGTCAGCCGACGGAGCTCGACCTTGGTGAGGCGGATCATGACAGCCCCTCGCCTTCGGTGAGCTCCAGGAAGACCGACTCCAGGTCGGCGCGGACCGGGACCAGCTCGGACACGTACAGCTCCTGATGGGCGAGACGGCGGGTCACGTCAGCAGGATCCGCGGCGCCCTCGACGAGCAGGTACTTGCCGTCGGCACGCACCGCCATACCGGCCGCGGTGAGGATCCGGGTCGCGGCCTCGTGGTCACCCACGGCCAGCTTGACCGTGGCCGCCGTACCGCCGCCGATCACGTCCGCGACCGTGCCGGACGCGAGCAGCCGGCCGTGACCGATGATCGACACGGTGTCGGCGACCTGCTCGACCTCGGCCAGGATGTGACTGCTGACCAGGACCGTCTTGCCCTGCTCCCCGAGGCCGCGCATGGTCTCGCGGATCTCCCGGATCCCGGCCGGGTCGAGGCCGTTGGTCGGCTCGTCGAAAATCAGCAGATCCGGCTCCTTGAGCAGCGTCGCGGCGATCGCCAGGCGCTGCTTCATGCCGAGCGAGTACGAGCGGAACCGGTCCTTACCGCGCTCGCCGAGCGACGTCTGCTCCAGCACCTCGCCCACGCGGGTCCGGGGTACGCCGATCGCCTCGGCGAGCAGTTCGAGGTTCTTCTGACCGGTGAACGCCGGGAAGAACTTCGGCGACTCGACAATCGCACCGATCCGCCCGACCACCTCCGGCAGCCGCGCCGGCACCGGCTTCCCTAACACCGACATCGTCCCCGCGTCGGCACGAACCAGCCCGAGCAGCATCCGGATCGAGGTCGTCTTCCCCGACCCGTTCGGCCCGAGAAACCCGTGCACACCCCCCGCCGGAACCTCCAGATCCAGCCCCCGCACCGCCACCACCCTGCGCCCCCGTCGGGTCCGATAAGTCTTACGCAACCCACGCGTACTGACGGCCACGTCGGACATCCACACCCCTTTCATCACTGAGCAGACGCACAGCCTGACACCTTTGTTCACCCCCCGCACCCAAACCCCGCCACGGGTGGCCGCGCGGATGTGGTGACTGGGGCTGTGGTGGCCGGGGGGATGTGGTGGCCGGGAGGGGAGGTGGCGGCGGGAGATGTGGCTGGCCGGGCGGACGCCGGTTGCCGGGCGGACATGGTTTGCCGGGCGGGACGCGGGTTGGCGCGGGCTGACGTGGAGACGGGGGGACGTGGAGACCCCACGCGTACTGCGCGGTCGCCTCTCGTCGCTGCGCTCCTCGGCGCGTCCGCTTCGCGCGCTCGCCGCCCACCCTGCGAGTACTTGGTCAGCGCACCGCACGCAGCAACTCTTGCGCGGGCGCGCCCACCAGGCGCTTACCGCCGTACGCACTCTCCCGCCTGACGCGCAGGGTGCGCGCCAGGCCGGGGCGACGGTCGCGAGGGCGGGCCGAGCAGGCGTTCGCGGGGACGAACCCTCTCGTGGGCAATCTGGTGACAAGTCGTGGGTTCTGGCGACAGGTAATGGCTTGTCTCCAGTCCCCGCTGCTTGTCTCCAGTCCCCGCCGCTTACGTCGTCGACGTCAGCCGTCGGCTGTGGGATTCGTGGGAGTGTGGCCGGCTTGCGCCGTTCGATGACCGCCGCGGCCCCGGCCGACATCCGTGCTCCCCTGCCCGAGGTGCTCTCCAAAGGCGTCTGGGGAGTTCGTTCGGGGAGGGGCGATAAATACCCCCTGCCGGTATTGCCGGAGGACTTGCGTTCCATACCCGGAGGGGGTAACTTCGGGGGCGTGGAGATACCCCGGTGGGGTAGCTGAGCTAGGAAGAGGGCCGCGAGATGAGCAGCGATGACGGGCATGTGCACGGGTACACCGCCGAGAAGAGCAGTCACCTGAAGCGGCTGCGGCGGATCGAGGGGCAGGTTCGCGGGCTGCAGCGGATGGTCGAGGAGGACAAGTACTGCATCGACATCCTGACGCAGGTGTCCGCGGCCACCAAGGCGCTGCAGTCGTTCTCGCTGGAGCTGCTCGAGGAGCACCTCTCGCACTGCGTGGTCGAGGCCGCGCAGAAGGGCGGCCCGGAGGCCGACGAGAAGGTCCGCGAGGCGTCCGACGCCATCGCCCGCCTGGTCCGCAGCTGAACACCGAGCCGGCTCCGCAGCTGACCACAGAGCCGGCTCCACCAGTGGCCAACCCGCCGGGTCCGCCACTGACCACCGAGCCGGGCACCGCCACCGACCAACCTGCCGGCTCCGCCCGGCCGACCGGCCCCTGGTCGACGCCGCAACTGAGCGACCGACAGCCGCAGCAACGGAACAGCGACACCCAACACGATTCGAGCAAGGAGCACGACTATGAGCACCACCACGACCTACTCCGTCACCGGCATGACCTGCGGGCACTGCACCTCTGCCGTCACCGAGGAGATCAGCAAGCTCGTCGGTGTCCAGGACGTGAAGATCGATCTCGTCGCGGGCGGCACCTCCGCGGTGCACGTGACGAGTGAGTCCGCGCTCGACGAGGCCGCGGTACGCGACGCCGTCGACGAGGCGGGCTACGAACTGGCGGCGTCGTGAGCCGGGCCGCCGCGCTCCGGCTCGGCGCGTTCGCCGGTGCGCTTGCACTCGCCTTCGGGGCGGCGTACGGCATCGGCTCCGCGGTCGACCCGATCGCGGCGGCCGACGACACCTCCGCGGCCCCTGCGCACGGAGAGGAGATGGGTGGAATGGAGCAGACCTCGGGTCACGGCGGACACGAGTCCGCCGGGCAACTGCCCGGTCTGGCGGTGTCCGACGCCGGCTACACGTTCGCACCGGCGAAGACGTTCTTCACCGCCGGTGAGAAAACCGAGCTGCGCTTCACGATTCAAGGACCGGACGGCAAGCCCGTCACGAAGTACACGAAGACCCACGAGAAGGACCTGCACCTGATCGTGGTCCGGCGGGACCTGTCCGGGTTCCGTCACATCCACCCGACGATGGCGGCGGACGGGACGTGGAGCATCCCGTTCACGTTCACCGCCGGCGGGACCTGGCGGCTGTACGCCGATTTCGAGCCCACCGGCCACGACAGCACCATCACCCTCGGCACGGACGTGAACGTCACCGGACTGTACGTCCCGGTGCCGGTCAACGACCCGGCCGCGGTCAACAGCGTCGACGGGTACGACGTGACGCTCGCCGGCACGCCCGTCGCGGGCAAGGAGTCGGAGCTGACGTTCACGGTCAACAAGGCCGGGAAGCCGGTCACCGATCTGCAGCCGTACCTGGGCGCCTTCGGGCACCTGGTCTCGCTGCGCGGTGGCGACCTGGCCTACCTGCACAACCACCCGGCCGAGGACGCGAAACCGGGGACGAAGGGCGGACCGTCGATCAAGTTCGCGACGACCTTCCCGACCGCGGGGACGTACAGCCTGTTCCTGGACTTCCAGCACGCGGGCAAGGTGCGCACCGCCGAGTTCACCGTGAAGGTGGGTTCGACCGGCACCACCACCATCGCACCGCCGACCTCCGTACCGTCCGCCGTACCGTCGGCAGGACCGTCCGCGACCACCACGACCGAGACCCCCGGGCACGCCGAAACGCCCCACGGCCACTGAGAGGAGGCACATCATCATGACCAGCACCCAGCCCGGTCAGTCCGTCGAACTCATCATCGGTGGCATGACGTGCGCCTCGTGCGCCGCCCGGGTGGAGAAGAAGCTGAACCGGATGGAGGGCGTCACCGCGACCGTCAACTACGCCACCGAGAAGGCGAAGGTGACGTACGCGGACGGCATCTCCACCGACGACCTGGTCGCGACGGTCGAGAAGACCGGCTACACCGCGAGCCTTCCGACACCGGCCGTCGAACAGTCGGCGGAGGAGCCGGACGAGCTGAAACCCCTGCGGGAGCGGCTGATCGCGAGCATCGTGCTCGCGGTCCCGGTGATCGCGTTCGGGATGATCCCGGCGCTGCAGTTCGAGTCGTGGCAGTGGGCGTCGCTGGCGCTGGCGTTCCCGGTGGTGACGTGGGCGGCCTGGCCGTTCCACAAGGCCGCCTGGACGAACCTGCGGCACGGCGCCGCCACGATGGACACGCTGATCTCGCTGGGCGTGGTGAGCGCGTTCCTCTGGTCGCTGTACGCGTTGTTCCTCGGCTCGGCGGGTGAGCCGGGCATGAAGATGCCGTTCACGCTGATCCCGTCCCGGGGCGGCGGCGCGGAGGACATCTACCTCGAGGTCGCGGCCGGTGTGACCACGTTCATCCTGGCCGGCCGGTACTTCGAGGCACGCGCCAAGCGCCGCTCGGGGGCCGCGTTGCGCGCCCTGCTGGAGCTGGGCGCGAAGGACGTCGCCGTACTGCGGAACGGGACGGAGACCCGGATCCCGGCCGACCAGCTGGTCGTGGGTGACGAGTTCGTCGTCCGGCCCGGCGAGAAGATCGCCACCGACGGCGTGGTCGTCACCGGGAGCAGCGCGGTCGACGCGTCGATGCTGACCGGTGAGTCCGTACCCGTCGAGGTCGGCGAAGGTGACGCGGTCGTTGGCGCGACCGTCAATGCCGGCGGCCGGCTGGTGGTGCGGGCGACCCGGGTCGGCGCGGACACCCAACTGGCGCAGATGGCGCGGCTGGTCGAGGACGCGCAGAACGGGAAGGCCGCTGTCCAGCGGCTGGCCGACAAGGTGTCGGGCATCTTCGTGCCGATCGTGATCGGGCTGGCGCTCGCGACGCTCGGCTTCTGGCTGGGCAACGGTTCGCCGGTCGAGATCGCCTTCACCGCCGCGGTCGCCGTACTGATCATCGCCTGCCCGTGTGCGTTGGGGCTGGCCACGCCGACCGCGTTGATGGTCGGCACCGGTCGCGGCGCCCAGCTGGGCATCCTGATCAAGGGGCCGGAGGTGCTGGAGTCCACGCGGCGGGTCGACACCGTCGTCCTGGACAAGACGGGCACCGTCACCACGGGCCGGATGGAGTTGGTCGACGTACTGCTGGCTCCCGATCAGGACCGGGCCGAGGTACTGCGGTTGGCGGGGGCGCTCGAGCACTCGAGTGAGCACCCGATCGCGCAGGCCGTGGCGCGGGCCGCGGCGGCCGAGACCGGGACGCTTCCCGAGGTCGAGGACTTCGGGAACGTCGAAGGCCTCGGTGTACAGGGGATCGTCGACGGGCACGCCGTCCTTGTCGGGCGGACGCGGTTGCTGGAGGAGTGGAGCCAGTACCTGCCGGAGGACCTCGCGCACGCCAAGGAGCACGCTGAGGCCGAGGGCAGTACGGCGGTCGCGGTCGGATGGGACGGGCAGGCACGAGCCGTGCTGGTCGTCGCGGACACCGTGAAACCCACGTCCGTGCAGGCGATCAAGGACCTGAAGGCGCTCGGGCTGCGGCCCGTGCTGCTGACCGGGGACAACGAGGCCGTGGCGACGAAGGTGGCCGCCGAGGTCGGGATCGACGAGGTGATCGCGGAGGTCCTGCCGGCCGGCAAGGTCGACGCGGTGAAGAAGCTGCAGGACGAGGGCCGGGTGGTCGCGATGGTCGGCGACGGCGTCAACGACGCGGCGGCCCTCGCCCAGGCCGACCTCGGCCTGAGCATGGGCACCGGCACCGACGTGGCGATCGAGGCGAGCGACCTGACGCTGGTCCGCGGGGATCTGCGCGCGGCCGCGGACGCCATCCGGCTGTCCCGCAGCACGCTGCGCACGATCAAGGGCAACCTGTTCTGGGCCTTCGCCTACAACGTGGCCGCCCTGCCGCTGGCCGCCGCGGGCCTCCTCAACCCGATGCTCGCCGGCGCGGCGATGGCCTTCAGCTCGGTCTTCGTGGTGTCGAACAGCCTGCGGCTACGCAGGTTCCGGCCGCTCAGCTGATCCACGCGGTCGCGTCGCTCGGAAGCCTGCCCTCGTCGAGGGGGATGCTGGTGATCAGCACCTCCTCGTGCGAGGGCAGGCTCACTGCGTCAGCGCTCAGGTTGGTGACGCAGGTGAGGGTCTCACGCCGGAACGTGAGTACGTCGGCGGGCGCGTCCAACCACGTCAGCGACCCGTCACCCAGCAGGGCCCGGCGCAGTTTCAAACCACTGCGGTACAAGGAAAGCATCGAGTTCTGGTCGTCGTACTGGGATTCGACCGTGAGGTTCTTCCAGTCCGCCGGCTGCGGCAACCACGGCGTACCGTCGCCGAAGCCGAACGGCGGCTCCTTACCGGACCACGGTAGGGGCACACGGCAACCGTCCCGGCCGCGGTCGGTGCCCTGGGAGCGGGTGAAGATCGGGTCCTGCAAGAGTTCGTCCGGGAGATCCTCGACCTCGGGCAGCCCGAGCTCCTCGCCTTGATAGACGTAGAGGCCGCCGGGCAGCGCCATCGCGAGCAGGGCCGCCGCACGCGCGCGACGTTCGCCCAGCACCAGATCGGTCCGCATCCCGTGCTTGCGGTCCTGGTGCGAGAACGACGTGTCCTGCCGGCCGTACTTCGTGACCGGTCGCGTCACGTCGTGGTTCGAGAGCACCCAGGTCGGCGGTGCGCCGATCGGGACATGCGTGGACAACGTCAGGTCGATCGAGGCGCGCAGCTCCGCGGCTTCCCACGGCCGGGACAGGAAGTCGAAGTTGAACGCGGTGTGCAGCTCGTCCGGCCGTAGGTACAACGCGAAACGCTCCTGGTCCGGCATCCACATCTCGCCGACGAAGAAGCGGTCGTCGTACGTGTCGGAGATCCGCCGCCAGCCGCGGTACACCTCGTGCACCTCGTCGTGGTCGGTGTACGACTCCTCCTGGCTGTCGAGGTCCTTGAACAGTACGGCGGCACTGTCGATGCGGATCCCGTCCACACCGCGGTCCAGCCAGAACCGGAGGATGTCGTGGAACTCCTCGACCACCTCGGGATTGCGCCAGTTGAAGTCCGGCTGCTCGGGGGCGAACAGATGCAGGTACCACTCGCCGTCCGCGACCTGCGTCCAGGCGGGGCCGTTGAAGATCGACTGCCAGTCGTTGGGCGGGCCATCACCGCGGCCCGGTCGGAAGACGAACCGCTCGCGTTCGGGTGAGCCGGGACCGGCACGCAGGGCCTGGACGAACCAGTCCTGCTGGTCCGAGCCGTGGTTCGGGACGATGTCGATGATCGTGCGGATGTTCAGCGCGTGTGCCTCGGCGATGTACGCCTCCGCCTCGGCCAGGGTGCCGAACGCCGGGTCGATCGCGCGGTAGTCCGCGACGTCGTACCCGCCGTCGGCCATCGGGGACGGGTACCACGGGTTCAGCCAGATCGCGTCGATGCCGAGCTCGGCCAGGTACGGCAGCTTCGCGCGGAGCCCGGCGAGATCCCCGATCCCGTCCCCGTCGCCGTCGGCGAAGCTGCGCAGATAGACCTGGTAGATCGCGGCTCCGCGCCACCATTCGTCGGCCATCAAATCTCCTTAACCTTTCAGGCTTCCGGCGGTGAGCCCGGCCATGATGCTCCGCTGGAAGACGAAGAACACGAGGATGGTGGGCAGGCTGGCTATCACCAGCGAGGCGATCAGGACGTTCTGGGGCATCTGGGCGGACAGGGACGCGATGCCGACGCTGATCGACATCTTGCTGGTCTCCGGCAGCACCAGCAGCGGCCAGACGAAGTCCTTCCACACCGTCACCACGGACAGGATCGACACCACCCCGATGATCGGCCGCGACACCGGCAGCACGATCGACCAGAGGATCCGCATCGGCGTCGCGCCGTCGATCTCCGCCGCCTCGAGCAGCTCCTTCGGAATCGAGTCGAAGAACCGCTTGAGCAGGAACACGAAGAACCCGTTCGCTGCGGCCGGCAACCAGATCGCCCATGGAGTGTTCAGCAGGTCCAGGTGCAGGATCGGCAGGTCCTTCGCCACCAGGTACGTCGGCAGCAGCAGGACCATCGGCGGGATCATCAACGTCGCCAGCATCGCCCCGAGCACGAGCTTTCCGAGCACCGGCCGCAGCTTCGACAGCGCGTACGCCGCGGTGACATCGACCGCGAGCGTGAACAGCCACGCGCCTCCGGCGTACAGCGCGGTGTTCTTCAGGAACACACCGAGCTGGAGCTGCTCCCACGCGTCGGCGTACACCTGGAAGTCAAACGTTTTCGGAAAGAAGCTCGGCGGAATCTGCGCGAGCTCGTCAGGTGACTTCAGCGCGCCGGTCACCATCCAGTACAGCGGGAACACAAACGCGCCGGTGAAGCCGACGACCGTCAGCGTCAGGATCGTCCAGTAGACGATCCGGCCGCGCGGGGTGCGCAGCGACTGCGGGGACACCAGGGTTCTCATCGCTCGGCCTCCCGGGACACGCGCAGGTAGATCGCGGAGAACACCATCAGCACGATCATCAGCATCAGGCCGAGGGCGGAACCGCCGCCGAAGTCACCGAAGTTGAACGCGTACTGGTACATCAGGTAGGCGACGGTGACGGTCGCGTTCTCCGGGCCGCCGCCGGTCAGCAGGTACGGCTCGATGAACACCTGCATCGTGGCGACGATCTGCAGGAGCAGCATCACCAGCAGGATCAGCTTGGTCTGCGGGATCGTCACGTGCCGGACCCGCTTGAACAGGCCGGCGCCGTCGAGTTCCGCGGACTCGTAGAGCTCGCCCGGGATGCTCTGCAGCGCGGCGAGGTAGATCAGCGTGCCGGTGCCGAGGTTCATCCAGGTCGACACGATCACCAGGCTGACGAGCGCCGTACTCGTGGAGTCCAGCCAGCTGAGCGGCGGCAGGTGTACGGCATCCAGCGCCTGGTTGAACAGGCCCGCGCCGGGGTCGTAGAACCACTTGAACAGCAGTACGGCGACCGCGGGCGGAAGCATCACGGGCAGGTAGACGACGAAACGCAGGTACGCCTTCGCGTGCTTCAACTCGTTGAGCACCACGGCCAGCACGAACGGCACGGCGTACCCGATCACCAGCGCCAGCCCGCTGAACGCCGCCGTGTTCAGCCACGCGGCCGCGAACGCCGGGTCCGCGATCACGGTGCGGAAGTTGTCGAACCCGACCCACCGGCCAGGATCGACGAAGTTGTTCTGCTGGAAGCTCAGCACGATCTCCCGGAACATCGGGTACCAGGAGAAGAGCGCGAAGCAGATCAGCGCGCCGCAGAGGAAGCCGTACGCCGTCAGGTTGCGCCCCACGGCACGCTGCAGCGCACCGCGCTTTCTGGGGGATCGCCGGTCCGTCGTCCCCCGCGTGGGGGGACGACGGACCCGCTCCTCGGTCACCGTCATTACGTGTTCTTCGCCAGGATCTTGTTGGCCTTGGACTCCGCGTCACTCAGCAGCTTGCCGATGTCGGCGTCCTTGCGGGTCAGTACGGCGGACATCGCGACGTCGAGCACGGCGTACAGCTCCTGGGCCTTCGGCGGCTCGAGCTTGTTGGTGATGTTGCCCTGGGCCTCGACGTACGGCGTGAAGTTGTCGACCGGGACCGTGGCGTGCTGCTTGCGCAGCGTGTTGATCTCGTTGCCCGGGGCACTGTTCCCGTACAGGTCCGGGATCGGCAGCCCGACCGGACGGCCCTGCGTCTTCGCCCGCTGGTAGTTGAACTGGCCCTGCCCCGGCGTCAGCTCGTGGAACTCCAGCCACAGCAGACCGGCCTTGATCTTCTCCGCCGACGCCTTCGGGTTGAACATGTATCCGTCGCCACCACTGAGCGACGACTTCCCCTCCGACTCCGGTACGGCGGCGACGCCGTAGTCCTCGAACTTGCCCTTGAAGTCGTTGTTCACCGACTGCACGACGTCCGGCGCACCGATCATCATGCCGAGCTTGCCGCCGCCCATCATGCGCATCAGGTCCTCCCACTGGAGCAGCTGCTTGCTGCCCATGGAGTTGTCCTCCCAGCGCATCTTCTGCAGCGTCTCCAGGACCGCCTTGCCCTCGGGGCTGTTGAACGCCGCGGTTTTGCCGTCCTCGCTGGTCATCGACCCGCCGCGCGCGTACAGCTCCGCGGCGAAGTGCCAGCCGCCGGTGTTGCCGGCCGAGTACTCACCGAACCCGACGTACCCCGGGCCGAGCGCGGCGATCTTCTTCGCGGCCGCACGGACTTCGTCCCACGTCTTCGGCGGGTTGGCCGGGTCGAGACCGGCCTGGGTGAACAGCTTGCGGTTGTAGACCAGGCCCATGTTGTAGTTGTTGCGCGGCAGGCCGTAGGTCTTCTCGCCGTCCTTGAAAACGCTCATCACGTCCTGGCGCAGGTCCTTCACCTTGCCGACGCTGCCGACGTACTGGCTGATGTCCGCGGCCTGCTTCTTCTCGATGATCTTCCGGACGTCGGTGTAGTAGACGTAGAAGACGTCCTCCTGCGTCCCGCCGGCCAGCTTGGCCTGGAACGTGTCGGGGTTGATACAGGGGAACGCGTCCTTGCCCTCGACCGTGATGTTCGGATGCGCCTGCTGGAACGCGGCGACGTCCGCCTCCCAGGCCTCGCGCTCCTTCGGGTTGCTCTTCGGCGGCATGCAGCCGACCGTGATCGTCACCTTGCCATCGGTCTCCCCCGCCGACTTCTGGTCGTCCGATCCGCAGGACGCGGTCACCAGCCCGAGTCCCATCACCAGCAGCAGGCTGAGCCCGCGGCGCCTTGTGGTCATTTCCACCCTCTCCCTCGACTCGTGCCGACACCGTAGGGAACTGAACGCCATGAACGCAATACTTCGATCTGAGATTGCAAAAACGTGACTTCGTATGGGAGATTGCCACTCGGAGGGCAAACGACAGCAGCCGCCGACCTGATCGGTCAGCGGCTGCTCGGTGCTGCGTGAAGGTTAGATGCGTGCGCGGGCGGTGGAGGCGCGGACGACGAGTTCGGGCTCGAAGAGGAGTTCGTCGGCGGGGACGGCGGCGCGTTCGATCAGGGCGACCAGCATGTCGACCGCGGCGCGGCCCATCGCGTCGATCGGCTGCCGCACGGTGGTCAGCGGCGGGTCGGTGCAGTTCATCATCGCGGAGTCGTCGTACCCGATCACCGAGACCTCGTCGGGGACACTCAGGCCGGCCCGGCGGACCGCACGGATCGCGCCGAGCGCGAGGATGTCGCTGGCGCAGACGATGCCGGTGACGCCGGCGTTCACCAGTTTGGTCGCGGCCGCGTGCCCGCCCTCGAGCGAGAACATCGTGTGCTCGACCAGGCCCGGATCCGCCTCCTCCGCGGCCAGGAAGGCGTCCAGCTTCCGGCGCGACGGGATGTGGTCACGCGGGCCGAGCACCATCCCGATCCGCCGGTGGCCGAGTGCGCGAAGGTGGCCGATCGCCATCTCCGCGGCCACGAAGTCGTCCGACGAGACTTGCGGGAACCCGAGGTGGTCGACCGCCGCGTTGACCAGGACGGTCGGCAGCTTGCGTTCCTGGATGAGCTCGTAGTGCTGGTGCGGCGCGTCCGCCTGGGCGTAGAACCCGCCGGCGAACACCACCCCGGAGACCTGCTGCTGGAGGAGGAGATCCACGTAATCGGCCTCGGACACGCCGCCGACCGTCCGCGTGCAGAGCAAGGACGTGAAACCTTGCTGCGCCAGCGCGCCGCCGACGACCTCGGCGAACGCGGGGAAGATCGGGTTCTGCAACTCCGGCAGCACCAGGCCGACCAGTCGCGCCCGGTCGCCGCGCAGCTGCGTGGGCCGCTCGTACCCGAGCACGTCCAGCGCGGTGAGCACGGCCTCCCGGGTCGCTTCGGACACTCCGGGCTTCCCGTTCAGGACGCGGCTGACCGTGGCCTCGCTGACCCCGACCTTCCGGGCCACCTCTGCAAGTCGTCGTGTCATGACGCAAACTCTACGCCTGATCACGCAAGAACTTGCAAGAGCTTGCGTACGTCGTTTCGCCAGCTGGGACCGGGGCGGTGGGGAGGAATTCAGACAAGGCTGCCTGAGAGATCAGGATGCTGACAGACTGGTGCTCGTGCCTCGATTCGTCGCCACCCGCCCGGACACCGGTCTGCTGTCGCTCCCCTGGGACGTCCCACTGGAGGACTGGCCCGAGGAACAGCTCGTTGCGCTGCCACGCGGTATCTCGCGGCACGTGGTCCGGTTCGTCCGAGTCAACGGCAGCGTGTACGCGATCAAGGAGGTCCTCGAGCACCTGGCGATGCACGAGTACCGCCTGCTCCGCGACCTCGAACGCCTCGAGGCGCCGTCGGTCGAACCCGTCGGCGTGATCACCGACCGGGTGGACCGCAACGGCGAGCCGATCGACTCGATCCTGATCACCCGGCACCTGCAGTTCTCACTGCCGTACCGCGCATTGTTCTCCAGCACGCTGCGCCCGGACACAGTCAACCGGCTGATCGACGCGCTGGTCGCGCTGCTCGTCCGGATGCACCTGAACGGGTTCTTCTGGGGCGACTGCTCGCTGTCCAACACCCTGTTCCGGCGCGACGCGGGCGCGTTCGCGGCGTACCTGGTGGACGCCGAGACCGGTGAGCTGCACCAGGACATCTCCGACGGGCAGCGGGCGCACGACCTCTACACCGCCGAGATCAACCTCTTCGGCGAACTGCTCGACCTGCAGGAGGGCGGGCTGCTCGACGAGTCGATCGACCCGCAGGAGACCGTCGAGTCGATCCAGAAGCGGTACGAGGCGCTGTGGGCCGAGCTGACCGCGCCGGAGGAGTTCGCCACCGACGAGATGCACCGGCTCGACTCGCGGATCCGGCGTCTGAACGAACTCGGCTTCGACGTCGCGGAGATCGACATCATCACCGACTGGGACGGCAGCCAGGTCCGCATCCAGCCGAAGGTCGTCGACGCCGGCCACCACTCCCGGCGGCTGCTGCGGCTGACCGGCCTGGACGTCGAGGAGAACCAGGCGCGCCGGCTGCTCAACGACCTGGACTCGTTCGCCGCGGCGACCGACCAGCAGAACGAGGACGAGGAGATCGTCGCCCACCAGTGGCTGACCGACGTCTTCGAGCCCGTCGTGCGGTCGGTCCCCCGCAACCTGCGCCGCAAGCTCGAACCGGCCGAGGTCTTCCACGAGGTCCTCGAGCACCGCTGGTTCCTCTCCGAACAGGCCGGCCACGAGGTCGACACCATGGAAGCGGCCCGCTCGTACGTGAACGACGTACTCTCCGCCAAACCCGACGAGAAACTCGCCCTCCCGACCCCCACCCTCCCCGAACCGGACTGACAACTGGTCGACTGAGCGGGCCACCCCGACTGTCGTAGACAGGCCTATTTCGTGCGGTAGACCCGGATGTAGTCGACATCGAAGGAGTTCGGGAAAGGGGTGGTCGCGTCGGGCGGGCCGCCGCGGTCGGGGTTGGCCCAGGTGCCGCTGTTGAGGACGACGTACATGGGCTTGTCGGGGACCTGGGCGCCGGTGATCGTCGAGGTCGGCGCGCCGTCGACCGTGAAGGTGATGCGGCCGGGCGACCACAGCACGCCGTACCGGTGCCAGCCTGTGGTGGGTGTGAGGCCGGCCGGCCGGTGGCTGTCCCAGCGGACGTCGGGCCAGGTCCCCGATGCCAGGCCACTGTGCATGCTCTCGATCGAGCCGAACCATTCGGCGACGTCGATCTCCGGCGGCCAGCTGCGGTCCTGCGGGATGAGCCAGAACGCCGGCCACAGTCCCTTGCCCGCGGGGAACTTCGCGCAGATCTCCCAATAGCCGTAGGCCTGGAAGAACTTGTCGTGCGAGGAGATGAAGCCCTCGGTGTACTGGTACGTCCCGGCCGGATCCGTCCCGACGACGGGCTTGTTGTCGGTCACCAGCCGCAACCTCCCGCCGGACAGTACGACGTTCTCGTCGACGGCGTAGCTCCCGTACGACGTGTTGTGGTAGTGCCCGCCCGCTCGACCGGGGAAGTCCATCACCGTGCTCCACGACCGCCGATCCAGCGAATCACCACCGAACTCGTCGCTCCAGGCGAGTCGCATCCCGGCGGGCCGCTGCGCCGCACCGGCGGAGCAGGTGGTCTCACTTGCCTGCGGCAACTGTCTGTCGACTGCCTGCGCAGTGCCGGTCAGGCCGGCCGCGGCCAGCATCAGCCCGGCGGCTGCGAGCACCGTCGCGCGTCGTCGTACTGTCATTTCCCAACCTCCGTTACTTGATTCCGGATGTGGAGAAGCCGCTGACGAAGCGGCGTTGCATGAAGAGGAACAGGACCAGGACCGGGAGTACGTAAATGACGGCGCCGGCGGCGACCAGGTTGTTCATCGGCAGGCCCTTGTCGTTGACGTAGCCGGAGGCCATCGCGACGGCGAGGGTCGTGCTGTCCTGGCTGAGGAACATCGCCGGGCCGACGAAGTCGCCCCACGCCCCGGTGAAGGAGAGGATCACGCTGGCCGCGATCACCGGCCAGGACTGCGGCAGGAAGATCCGCCAGAAGATCCCGACGTACCCGCAGCCGTCGATGATCGCCGCCTCCTCCAGCTCCCGCGGGATGCCGGCGAAGAACTGCCGGAACAGGAAGATCAGGAACGCGCTGCCGCCCAGCCCCCACGCGACCCACGGCCAGTACGTGTTCACCATGTGCAGCTTCGCGAAGATCAGGTACGTCGGGACCAGCGTCACGATGCCGGGCAGCATCATCGTGGCGAGCAGCACGACGAACAACTGCTTCTTCCCCGGCGCCGACAGCCGCGCGAACCCGAACCCGACCCAGGCCGAGCTCAGCGTGGTCAGCGTCGTGGTGATGAACGCGATGGTCAGCGAGTTCTGCGTCGCGCCGACGAAGTTCACCTTGCTGATCGCGTCGCCGTAGTTCGCCAGGCGGGGCTCCTTCGGCCACCAGGTCGGCGGGAACGACGCCATCTCGGCCGGCGACTTCAGCGACGTCAGCACCAACCAGGCGATCGGGCTGAGCATCGCCACGACGACGGCCAGCAGCACCAGCCACATCGCCCACCGATAGGTCCGGCTCATTTCTTGCCCTCCGGCTCGACGGTGTAGAACACGGTCCGGGCGCTGACCTTGATGATCACCAGCGTCACCAGCAGGATCACCGCGAACAGCAGCCACAACATCGCCGACGCGTACCCGAACCGCGAGGCGCTGAAGTACTGCGCGAACACATGGATCATGTACATGTAGTTGCCCTGCGGTACCGCGCCCGCGCCGCTCAGCGATCCCGAGGACAACAGCAACGGCGCGAACGACTGCAGCGACCCGATCACCCCGGTGATCACCTGGAAGAGAATGACCGGCGACAGCAGCGGCACCGTGATGCGCGTGAAGGTCTGCCAGTACGACGCCCCGTCGACCTGCGCCGCCTCGAGCAACTCGCGCGGGATGTCCTGCAAGCCCGCCAGCGAAATGATCATCGCCCCGCCGCAGCCCCACAACACCAGCGCATAGAGCACATAGCGAACATTCGGATCGACGAGCCAGGTGATCGGGCTCCCTCCGAGACCGCTGAGGATGCCGTTCGCCGCACCCGCGTCCCGGTCGAAGATCAGCCGGAACGTCAGCGCAGCGCCCACCGGTGGAACGACCGCCGGCAGATAGATCAGGCCGCGCAGCAGCCCGCGTCCCCTGATCGGCTGGTTCAGCATCACCGCCAGCAGCAGCCCGGCGAGGATCGACAACGGCACCGTCACCAGCGCGAACAGCCCCGTCTTGCCCAGCGAACTCAACGTCAGCGGGTCGCGGAAGATCTCCATGTAGTTGTCGAAGCCGACGAAGTGCGTCCGCGGCGACAACCCGTCGGAGTCGGTCAGGCTGAGCCAGAACGCGTACCCCAGCGGAAACACCGTCAGCGTGACGAACCCGATGATCCACGGCGCGACGAACAAGTAGAACGTCCGCGCCTTCTTCAGACCCGGCGGCTTCTTCCCACGGACCACCTGCTTCGGAGCGGGTGCCTCGGCGGGACGCCGTACCTCCGTCAGCGCGGAGCTCACCGCAACCGCTTCTTTCCGTCCGCGAGCTGCGCGTTGATCTGGTCGTTCAGCGTGTCCGCGAACTGGCCGACCGGCATCGCGCCCTTGATTGCCTTGGGCAACTCTCGGGTGATCACCGCGTTGATCGCGTCCTGCCGGGCGTAGGGCGTGTACGACGTGACGGAGAAGTGCTCCTTCTCGGCCATCTGCACGTCGTAGGCCTGCTTCTGGTACGGCAGCTTCTGCGGCATCAGCTTCTGCAACGACTTGAGCGGTGGAATGCCCCAGCCGCCGGCCGCTCGCGCCTTGGCCGGATCACCGGCCAGGAACCACTCCATCACCGCCCACGCGGCGTCCTTGTTCTTGCCCGCCTTGGGCATCCACAGCCCGGTCGCGCCGAAGCACGGGCTGACCCGGCGGCCGGTGTCGAACTGCGGCGCCGGCGCGAACCCGGCGACCTTCGCCGACTTGGCGTCACCGGCGAACAGGCCGCCGAGCCAGTAGCCGCTCAGCGTGGCCGCCATCCGGCCGGCCTGGAAGGTCGGACCGTCCCACCCGTTCGGGTCCGGGTTGAGGACGGTCGGCCCGATACCGGCCTTCGCGTACTCGAGGTACCACGTCAACGCCCGCTGCGCTTCCGGGCTGCTGAAGTCGACCGACGCGAGATCGTCGGCCGTCAGCTTCCCGCCGGCCAGGTCGGTCATCCAGGTCAGCTGGCCGAACAGGCCGAGGCCGTTCGGGTTCAGGCCGTAAACACTGACCTTCGCGCCCTGACGCTTCACCAGCCGCTTGCCCTCGTCGAGCAGTTCGTCGAGCAGCAACGGCGTCGTCGCACTCGGCCGGGTCACCTTCGCGGCGTCGAACAGCGCGCCGTTGTACCAGAGCGTGCAGTCCTGCGAGTAGTCCTTCGCGAACCCGTACCGCGGACCGCTGCCCTGCTTCTGCCCGTCGTACCGCCAGACGTCGTTGACCGGGTCGATGTCGTCGGCCTTGATCAGCGAGCTCTTCTCGAAGTACGGATCCAGGTTCTCCGCGACCTGCCGGGCGACCAGGTACGGCGTCTCGGTCGCGCCCATGCCCCGGACCACGTCCGGTGGGTTGCCGCTGGCAAGCATCGCGGTCAGCTTGGTCAGGTCGTACTCCACCGTCTTCACGGTCAGGCCGAGCGCCTGGGACGCGGCCTTGGCCTCCTTCGGACCGAACTCGCCCGCCTGGGACATCACGGTCACGGCCCCCTTGGCGGCCGAGCCGGTGCCGGTGGCGACCGGGGTGTTCGTGGAGGACGCCGGCGAGCAGCCCACAGCCAATGCTCCGCCGGCCGCACTACCGGCAACAGCGCCGCCGAGTGCCAGGAACCGGCGGCGGGACAGCCCGGGGTTCGTTGTCGTCATGGCCAACCTCTCATTCAGGTGTCTCTGGATCGAAGAGCCGGCAGACCGGGCCGGAGGAGGGTCCGGCCTGGTCCGCGAGCGCTTCGCTGTCGTCTTCGGGTCGGTAGCCCAGCTCGTGCCGGGCGGAGGTTGTGTCCCACTGGTTGCGGGTGTTGGCGGAGACGCCGAAGTGCACGCCGTACCGTTCTGTCGCTCCGAGGGCCGCGAGCATCAACCGGCCGGCGTCGTCGTCGGACAGCCACTGGCCGAGGTACCGCCGCTCGCTCGGCGGCCAACCGGTCAGACCGAGCCGCAGGCAGGTGACCGATGCGCCGGTGCGGTCCGCATGTGTTCGTCCCAACGCCTCCAGCACGACCTTGCCCAGGCCGTACGGGCAGCACGGGCGCGGATCGAGCCGTGGATCGACGGGCCAGTACTGCGGCCGGTTGTACTCCCCCGACGCATGCAGCGAACTGGCGAGCACGATCTTCGGTACGGCGTGTGCCGCGGCGGCCTCGAGGACGACCTGAGTCGTCCACACGTTGGCGGTGTACACGCTGTCCCATGACTGCCAAGGGCTGCTGTTCCCCGCCAGGTGCAGGATCGCGTCGGCACCGGCCAGGACCTCGCGCGTCGCCTCGGGATCGGCGATGTCCGCCGGGACCAGCTCGCCGGATCGCCTTGTCGTGGCAGCCCGGTCGACCAACCGGACCCGGTACTGCTTGCGCAGCCACGGGAGCACGACCGTGGCGACGCGGCCCAGGCCGCCGGTGACCACCACCAGTGGCGCCTTGCCGTTCGGCTCGGCCTTCTCAGCGTCCATGTCGCCATCCAGGTCGCCGGGCCCCGGGCCGTCCCCGGGACTGTGGGCGAAATTGTTCGAGCACTTCGGCGTTTGTGTCAAGACTTCGAACACACCTTGTCAGTTTTGTTGACGCCGTGAACCTGTTCCGCCGATACTCGACGTCGTGGCTGCGAAGGACACCGGATCTCTGCGAGCGCTGCGGCGCACCAACTCCGAACGGATGCTGTCCGCGCTCATGGAGCACGGGGCGCTGCACCGGGCCGAGCTGGCGCGGATCTGCGGCGTCTCCCGGACCACGGTCTCGACGATCGCGGCCGACCTGATCACCGGCGGTGTCGTGCTCGAGGTGGTCGGCGACCAGGTCGCCCGGGCCGGTATCGACGCGTCCGAGGTGGACGGCCGCGCGCGGGGCTTCCTGCGCGCCAACCCCGCCGCCGGAGCGGCCGCCGGGCTCGACTTCACGCTCGAACGCGTCTGGTGCCACCTCACCGACCTGTCCGGTACGACGCTCGCCAGCGACGGCGTCCGCGTGGCCGGGGACACCCCGTGGCAGGAGCGACTCACGGCCGGTCTGGAGCTGCTGGACGACTTGCTGACCCGAGCCGGCCTCGACCGCGACAACCTGGTCGGCGTCGCGATCGGCGTCCCGGGGCCGCTCGACCTGCAGACCGGCGTGGTCGGCCCGTCCCTGCCGGGGCAGGCCTGGGCCGGGGTGAACGTCGCGGCGGAGTTCGGCCGGCATCTCGCCGTACCGGTCCTGGTGGAGAACAACACCCGCCTGGAGGCGGTCGCGGAGTTCACTTGGGGCGCGGGGCGGGACGTCCGCGACGTCCTGTACCTCGGCTTGTCCACCGGGATCGGATCCGGGCTACTGGTCGACGGGACCCTGCACCACGGCGGTGCCCGCGGCGGTGGCGGCGAGATCGGTCACTTGTCGGCGGACTCGTCCGGCGCTCTGTGCCCCTGTGGGAACCGCGGCTGCCTGGTGCAGTACGCGTCGCTTCCCGCCGTACTCACCGCCCTGGCACCAGTGCTCGGCGAGGATGCCGGCCTCGACGAACTGCTCGCCGCCGCGGCCGACGGCCAGCCGGAAACCTTACAAGTGCTGCGTGAAGCCGGTGAGCTGACCGGGCGCGTGCTCGCGAACATCTGCAACCTGCTGAACCCGGAGCGGATCATCGTCGGCGGCGAGCTCGCCCGCGCGGGCGAGCTGGTGCTCGAACCGATCCGCGCCACGTTGCGCCGTACCGCCATGCGACTCACCCGCGACGCCGACGTCGTCGCCGCGGAGCTCGACCTCGGCGCCCGGGCGGGCGCCTCGGGTGGCGCGGCCCTCGTCCTGCGCCAGACCGACCAGCTGGTCGCCGCCCTCCTCGCCGCTCCTGACAACCAACCCAATGAGGCCGTGTGAAGATCGTCGGATACGAAACGTTCCTGGTGGCGCCGCGATGGCAGTTCCTGCGGATCGACACCGACGAAGGGATCAGCGGCTGGGGTGAGCCGATCGTCGAAGGCCGGGCGGAGGCCGTGCAGGGCGCGGTCGGCGCGTTGATGGAGTACCTCGTCGGCGCGGACCCGTTGCGGATCGAGGAGCACTGGCAGGTGATGGCGAAGGGCGGCTTCTACCGCGGCGGCCCGGTGCTGTCGAGTGCGCTGGCCGGCATCGACCAGGCGCTGTGGGACATCAAGGGGCGTTTTCACGAGGTCCCGGTGCACGAACTGCTCGGCGGACCGGTTCGCGAGCGAGCCCGCGTCTACACCTGGGTACACGGCCGCGACAACGCGCAGCTCGTCGACGACGCCCAGACCAAGGTCGCCAAGGGATTCACGGCGCTCAAGCTCAACCTGTCCGAGGCGCTGCCTCCGATCCCCTCGGCCGCGCAGCTCCGAGCCTCGGTCAGCCGGGTCGAGGCGCTGCGCGCAGCGCTCGGCGACGAGGTCGACATCGCCCTCGATTTCCACGGCCGGTTCAGTACGGCGGCGACACGGCAGATCCTGCCGCTGCTCGAGCCGCTGCTGCCGATGTTCGTCGAGGAGCCGGTGCTGCCCGAGTTCGCGCGCGACCTGCGCCGGATCACCGAGTCGACCAGCATCCCGATCGCCACCGGCGAACGGCTGTTCTCCCGCTGGGACTTCCGGGACGTGCTGCCCACCGGGATCGCGGTCGCCCAGCCGGACATCTCGCACGCCGGCGGCATCTCCGAAGTACGCCGGATCGCCGCGATGGCCGAGGCGTACGACGTCAGCGTCGCCCCGCACTGCCCGCTCGGACCGATCACGCTCGCGGCCAGCCTGCAGCTCGACTTCGCCACCCCGAACTTCCTGATCCAGGAGCAGAGCCTGGGCATCGAGTACGGCGGCGGCAACGCGCTGCTCGACTACCTGGTGGATCCGCGGGTGTTCGCCTTCACCGACGGACACGTCCAGCGGCTGACCGGCCCCGGCCTCGGCATCGAGGTGAACGAGGAAGCCGTCCGCGCGGCCGCCGCCGACCCACACCGCTGGCGCTCACCGGTCCTACGCCACGACGACGGCTCCTTCGCCGAGTGGTGAGGGCGCTACCAGTTGTCAGCGGCAACAATCGCCGGAGCCGGCGCCTCGCCCCGGGAACTACTCGACGAGTGCCAAGAGCAACCACTTGGACAGCGGCGCATCGCCCAATTCCTGAAGGTCTTTCACCCACCGCGCCTCGGCGATCTCCGCGGACAGCCTCAACGCATCGTCTTCGACGAACGCGGCGAGGATCGTGAGGGTGTCGTGCTTGCCTTCAAGTGTCGTGAGAGTGGTGAGGACGGTGAAGGCGTCGGCGGACACAACAAGGCCCAGCTCCTCGTGCACCTCACGGGCAGCGGCTTGGGCCGGGGTTTCACGGGCGGGTTTGTAGCCGCCGCCGGGTAGTGCCCAGCGGCGGGTGTCGGCGTACGAGTGGCGGACGACCAGGAAGCGGCCGTCCGCCTGGCGTAGCAATGCTTTGACGCCGTACGTCGTCGGTTTGCGCACCCGGAACCAGAGCTGCGCGAACGGCGAGCCAACACGCAACAGCACGGCCCGGAAGCGCATCAGCGGCCGCCGACGCACACCAAAGCCACGCAGCGGTCCATCAACGCGGCGGCATACGGAGAGCGCCGTCCAGGCGGATGACCTCGCCGTTCAGGAGTTGGTTGTCGAGAACGTGGCGGACCAGGGCGGCGTACTCCGACGGCCTGCCGAGGCGGGACGGGTGCGGGACCTGCTGCTCGAGGACCGTCCGTGTCTCCTCCGGCAGCCCGGCCAGCATCGGAGTCTCCATGGTGCCGGGCGCGATCGTGACGACCCGGATGCCCTTGTCGGCGAGGTCGCGCGCGGCGGTCAGCGTCAGCGCGACGATCCCGCCCTTGCTCGACGCGTACGCCGCCTGCCCGACCTGGCCGTCGTACGCCGCGATCGACGCCGTCATCACCACGACGCCGCGGTCACCGTCCTCGGAGGGCTCGGCGGCGATCATCCGCTCGGCGGCCAGCCGGAGCACGTTGAACGTACCGATCAGGTTGATCTCGATCACCTGCCGGAAGGTTGCCAGCGGCAACGGCCCCTTCCGGCCCACGACCCGGCCGGGGGTCGCGACGCCGGCGCAGTTCACGGCGACCCGCAACGTGCCCAACGCGTCGGCCGCGTCGAGTGCCGCCGTGACGGCGGTCTCGTCGGTGACGTCGGTCGGCGCGAACACCACCCGGTCACCCAGCTCGTCCGCGATCGCCTTGCCCGCGGACGACGGCAGGTCGACGATCACGACCCCGAGCCCGTCCGCCGCCAACCGCCGTACGGTCGCCTCCCCGAGCCCGGAACCACCACCGGTGACCAGGGCGACGTCGGACGGGCTGAACTTCATCAAACGCTCCTCAAAAGATCACGGCTGATGACGAGCCGCTGGATCTGGTTCGTACCTTCGAAGATCTGGGTCACCTTGGCCTCGCGCATGTAACGCTCGACCGGGAACTCCCGGGTGTAACCGTACCCACCGAGCACCTGCACCGCGTCCGTGGTCACCTTCATCGCCGCGTCCGTGCAGACCAGCTTCGCGATCGCCGCCTGCTGCGTGAACGGCCGGCCGAGGTCGCGCCGGCGTGCGGCCTGCAGGTACGTCGACCGCCCGGACTCGACCGCGGCCGCCATGTCGGCGAGCAGGAACTGCACGCCCTGGAACTCCGCGATGGACCGCCCGAACTGCTGCCGCTCCTTCGCGTACGTCGCCGCCGCCTCGAGCGCCGCCTGCGCGAGGCCGATCGCACACGCGGCGATCCCGAGCCGGCCGGAGTCCAGCGCGGACAGCGCGATCCGCATGCCCTGCCCCTCGGAACCGATCAGGTTCGCGGCCGGGACCCGGACGTCGTCGTAGTTGACCAGCGTGGTGGTCGACCCGGTCAGACCCATCTTCCGCTCCGGGGCGCCGAAGCTGAGCCCGTCCGCCGAGGCCGGCACGTGGAACGCGGAGATCCCGTGGGTCCGGTCGTCGGAGGTCCGGGCGAAGGTGGTGTAGAAGTCGGCGTGCGAACCGTGGCTGATCCACGCCTTGGTCCCGTTCAGGACGTACTCGTCGCCGTCGCGGACGGCCCGAGTGGTCATCGAGCTGATGTCGGAGCCGGCCTGCGGCTCGGACAGCGCGTACGCCCCGAGCAGCTCGCCGCCGACCATGTCCGGCAGCAGCCGGCCCTTCTGCTCGTCGGTCCCGAACGTCGCGAGCGCGTAGCTGGTCATCGTGTGCACCGAGACGCCGACGCCGACCGACATCCAGGCGGCGGCGACCTCCTCGAGCATCTGCAGGTACACCTCGTACGGCTGTTCGGCGCCGCCGTACTGCTCCGGATAGGGAAGGCCGAGCACACCGGCCTTGCCGAGGGTGCGGAACGCTCCCCGCGGGAACGTCTCGGTCTCTTCGGCGTGGGCGGCGTACGGGGCGAGCTCGTGCTCACACAGGTCCCGGACCAGGGCGAGCAGGTCAATGGATTCGTCAGTGGGCAGGAGTCGGTCGACAGCCATCAGGCCCCCCTCTCAGCAACTCCCCCGAATGATACTCGGAATGATACTGGCGAACATAATTCCGTATCGTTCTATGCTGTCTCGATATGACAACAGTCGTTCCGGGGCGACGTACCCGCCGGCAGTCCGAGCTGCTCGACCGGCTCCTGACCCTGTTCCTCGAACAGGGGTTCAGCCGGTTCACCCTGGACGACCTGGCCGCCGAGCTGCGCTGCAGCAAGACGACCCTGTACGCGCTCGCGCCGAGCAAGGAGCAGCTCGCCGTCGAGGTGGTCAAGCACTACTTCAAGAATGCCACCGCGCAGGTGGAGTCGGCAGTGGCCCGGCAGACCCGGCACGACCGGCGGATCGCGGCGTACCTGAACGCGGTCGCGGACGCCCTGCGGCCGGCCAGCAGGACCTTCCTCGACGACGTGGCGACGTTCGCGCCGGCCCGGTCGGTGTACGAGCGGAACACCCGGATCGCCGCGGAGCGGGTCCGGCAGTTGATCGAGGACGGGATCAACCACAAGACCTTCCGCCAGGTCGACATCGCGTTCGCGGCCGAGATGATCGCGCACACCATGCAGGCGATCCAGCGCGGCGACATCGCCCGCCGCACCGGCCTGAACGACGCGGAGGCGTACCGCGAACTGGCCTCCTTCGTGCTGCACTCCCTCAGGCTCGACTGAGACGCACCCTGGTCCCCTTAGGGTTGGGCATCGTCCTCTTGCTGCCACCTCGCGCATCAGAGCCGTACGCCCCGGAAGGCTGTTGCCCATGAAATCTCTCCGACGAACAGCGGCCGTGGTGGCGGCCGCCGCTCTCGCTCTGACCGCCGCCGTCCCCGCCGGGGCGGATCCGGTGAAGCCGCCCCGGCTGTCCGCCAGGGCGATCACCGCGACGCTCAACGACCAGGTCCACACCCCGGGCACGGCGTGGCAGACGCAGCCGGACGGCACCGTCCTGGTGTCGTACGACCCCACCGTCACCGGCACGAAACTGACCAAGCTGACCGGTCTGACCAAGCAGCTCGGCCCGAACGTCAAGCTCGAGAAGCTGCCCGGCAAGCTGCAGAAGTACATCAGCGGCGGCATGGCGACGTACGGCGGCGACTACAAGTGCACCGTCGGCTTCAACGTGCAGCGGCGCGGCAAGTATTACTTCCTCACTGCCGGTCACTGCGGTGTCGACGCGGCCCGCTGGTACCAGGACCCGGCCCACAGGGTGTTCACCGGGGCGGTGCACCACGCCAGCTACCCGTGGAACGACTACGCCCTGGTCGTGTACCGCACCGACATCCCGCTGAAGACGCCGGGCGGCAGCGTGTACCTGTACAACGGGCGCTCGCAGGACATCACCCGGGCGATGACGCCGGGCCTGAACCAGCTCGTGTACCGCTCGGGCGCGACCACCGGCCTGAAGAGCGGCCGCGTGACCGGGCTGAACGCGGTCGTGAACTACGGCGACGGGCGGGTGGCCGGCCTGATCCGGACCAGCGTGTGCGCCGAGCCGGGCGACTCCGGCGGGCCGCTGTTCTACCGGCAGTGGGCGTTCGGGCTGACCTCCGGCGGATCCGGTGACTGCACGTCGGGTGGGGTGACCTACTTCCAGCCGGTGGTGGAAGCCCTCAACGCGTACGGCGTCTACATCTACTGAGCGCAGGTTTCCCCTACTCTCCGGGAGGGGTTGAATACTCAGGGAGATAGTGGGTAGGACTGGACTCGGTTGAAGTCAAGGACGCCCCGCCCCGAAGGCGTCCTCATCGTGAGGAGGCTGAAACCGATGAACATGTCCCCCATCCGCCGTACCACCGCACTCCTGGCCGCGGCCGGGCTTGCCGCCGCCGGACTCCTGGCAACGCAGGCCTCGGCCGCACCGGTCGAACCGTCCACCCTGTCCGCCGCCGCGATCACGTCCACACTGAACGAGGACGCGACGATCCCGGGTACGGCGTGGCACACCGACCCCGACGGCCGGATCATCGTGTCGTACGACGACACGGTCACCGGCACGAAGCTGGCGAAACTGACCGGCGTGACCAAGCAGTTCGGCGACCGGATCAAGCTCGAGAAGATGTCCGGCAAGCTGACGAAGTTCATCCGCGGCGGCGACGCCATCTACAGCGGGCAGTACCGCTGTTCGCTGGGCTTCAACGTGCGCAGCGGCAGCACGTACTACTTCCTGACCGCCGGTCACTGCACCAACATCGGCTCGAGCTGGTACGCCAACTCGGCCAGGACCACGCTGCTCGGCACCCGGTACGGGACGAGCTTCCCGGGCAACGACTACGGGATCGTCAGGTACAGCTCGTCGTACACGAACCACCCGGGTTCCGTGAACCTCTACAACGGCTCCACCCAGGACATCACGTCCGCCGGCAACGCCTACGTGGGGCAGACGGTCAGGCGCAGCGGTAGCACCACCGGTCTGCGCAGCGGTTCGGTCACCGGGCTGAACGCCACGGTGAACTACGCCGAGGGCACCGTTTACGGCCTGATCCGCACCAACGTCTGCGCCGAAGGCGGCGACTCCGGCGGCGCCCTGTTCGCCGGCTCAACAGCCCTCGGCCTCACCTCCGGCGGCTCCGGCAACTGCACCACCGGCGGAACCACCTACTTCCAGCCCGTCACCGAAGTCCTCTCCCGCTACGGCGTGAGCGTCTACTGATCCAGACATGAGTGTGGGGCCGGGGAAGCACCCCGGCCCCACACTCACGTTCTAGGCGCGGCGGCGGGAGATTTCGTAGAGGGTTACGCCGGCGGCTATGCCGGCGTTGAGGGATTCGGTGGCGCTGGTCATGGGGATGGAGACGATCAGGTCGCAGTTCTCGCGGACCAGGCGGGCCAGGCCTTTGCCTTCGGAGCCGATGACCAGGACGATCGGCTCGGTGGCGGCTTCGAAGGACGGGAGGTCGACGGCGCCGTCCATGTCGAGGCCGATGACCAGGAGGCCGGCTTCCTTGTAGGACTTGAGGGCGCGGTTGAGGTTGCCCGCGCGGGCGACCGGGATGCGGGCCGCGGCACCGGCCGACGTCTTCCACGCCGACGCCGACATGGACGCCGTACGGCGCTCCGGCACGACGACACCGTGCGCGCCGAAGGCGGCCGCCGAGCGCGTGATCGCCCCGAGGTTGCGGGGGTCCGTCACGCCGTCGAGCGCCACGATCAGCGGCACCTCCTGCGCCTCGTACGCCCGATCCAGCAGGTCGTCGGGGTGCGCGTACTCGTACGGCGGGATCTGCAGCGCGACGCCCTGGTGCGCACCGCCCGCCGTCACCCGGTCGAGCTCCGGCCGCGGCACCTCGAGCACCGAGACGCCGGTCTCGACCGCGAGCAGCAACGCCTCGCGCAGCCGGGCGTCCCGTTCGGTGCCCTCGGCAACATGGAGCGCGGCGGCCGGCACGCCGGCCCGGAGCGCCTCGACCACCGGGTTGCGCCCGTAGACCCACTCGACCGACGAGTCGGAGTCCTTACGCTGGGGACGGCGGTTGCGCTCGCGTTCCTTGGCGCGCTCGGCCGCCTTCGCCCGCTTGTGTGCCGGGTGCTTGACCCGGTCGACCGCCTTCGGCGTCGGGCCCTTGCCCTCGAGTCCGCGGCGGACCCGGCCACCGGAACCTGCCGTCGGGTTGCCCCGCGGCTTCTTCCGGATGGCTCCCTTGCGCTGGCTGCTGCCTGGCACGTCAGTTTCCTTCGTCAGTAGTTGCGGCCGCGAGAGACCAGCGTGGTCCCTGCGGGGTGTCCTCGACGACGACGCCGAGCGCCTTCAGCCGGTCGCGGACCGCGTCGGCGGCCGCGTAGTCCTTGCGTTCCCGGGCGGCCTGCCGCTGCTCCAGCAGGGCCTTCACCAGCCCGTCGACCACCTCGGTCAGCTCGTCGCTTCCGCCGGTCCGCGACACCCACGGCTCGGCCAGCGGATCCAGCCCGAGCACCCCGAGCATCCCGCGCACCGACGCGAGCGCCTCGCGCAGTGCCTCCGAGTCCCCGTCCGCGACCAGCTTGTTCCCGTCCCGCACGGTGTTGTGCAGTACGGCGATCGCGGCCGGCGTCCCCAGGTCGTCGTCCATCGCGGCCACGAAGTCGCCCGGCAGCCCGGCGGCCGGATCGGCCCCACCGGTCACCTCGGCGGCCCGGGTCACGAATCCCTCGATCCGCTGGAAGCTCTTCGCGGCCTCGTCGAGCGCCTCGAACGAGAACTCCACCACCGACCGGTAGTGCGACTGCACCAGGTAGTAGCGCAGCTCGATCGGGCGGACCCGCTCGACGACGTTCCGGACGACGGCGCTGTTGCCCATCGACTTCGACATCTTCTCGCCGGCCGTGGTGACGAGCGCGTTGTGCATCCAGAACCGGGCGAACTTCTGCCCGACCGCGGTCGACTGGGCCAGCTCGTTCTCGTGGTGCGGGAACCGCAGGTCCAGCCCGCCGCCGTGGATGTCGAACTCCTCGCCGAGGTACTTCCCGGCCATCGCGGAGCACTCCAGGTGCCAGCCCGGGCGGCCGCGCCCCCACGGCGTCGGCCACGAGGCGGTCCGCGGCGTGCCCTCGACATACCCCTTCCAGAGCGCGAAGTCCCGCGGGTCGCGCTTGCCGCGCGGGTCCGCGTCCTCGGCGGCCTCCATGTCGTCGATCCGCTGGTGCGAGAGGGCGCCGTACTCCGGCCACGAGCGGACGTCGAAGTACACGTCGCCGGACCCGTCCGGGGCGACGTACGCGTGGCCGCGGTCGAGGAGCTGCTCGATCAGCTCGAGCATCTCCGGGATGTGCCCGGTGGCACGCGGCTCGTACGTCGGCGGGCGGCAGCCGAGGACGTCGTACGCCCAGTGCAGCTCGCGCTCGAACTCGTAGGCGTGCGCCCACCACGGGATGCCGCGGTCGGCGGACTTCGCCAGGATCTTGTCCTCGATGTCGGTGACGTTCGCGATCACGGTGACCTCGTAGCCGGAGCGCTCCAGCCACCGGCGCAGGACGTCGAAGACCACTTCCTTGTAGATGTGCCCGACATGCGGGGCACCCTGCACCGTCAGCCCACAGTGGTAGATCCCGACCTTGCCCGGGTGGACAGGCACGAAATCCCTCACTGCAGCTGTTGCGGTGTCGTACAAGCGAAGAGTCACCGCTCAAGGGTAACGGGAGGTGACGCCGGTAAATAATCACCAAACAGCAGTGACCCAGGGTTGGATGTTGGCGGATCCGGGTAAGACCCAGGCCGAGCGCTCTGTCCGCCCCTCATCGCTCTCTGGAGGAAACCGTGAAGTCCGCCCTTTTCACGGGTGCCGCCGTCACTCTTGGCCTGTTGCTGGCCTCGATCGGCCCCGCCCAAGCAAGCAGCACCGCCGACCAGCCCACCCCGACCGCCCGCCAGCACGGCATCACCAAGGGCGGCGAGGCGTACATGGGCTGGATGCAGAACCAGACCACCAGCGCCGCCGCTCCGACCGACATGGGAACCGCCGCGGTCGTCGACGGCATCGACGTCTCCAGCCACCAGGGCAACGTCAACTGGACCTACTGGTGGGGCCAAGGCAAGCGGTTCGCGTACGTGAAGGCGACCGAAGGCACGTCGTACAAGAACCCGTACTTCGCCCAGCAGTACAACGGCTCCTACAACGTCGGGATGATCCGCGGCGCCTACCACTTCGCGCTGCCGAACAGCTCCAGCGGCGCGACGCAGGCGAACTACTTCGCCAGCAGCGGCGGCGGCTGGTCGCGCGACGGCAAGACGCTGCCGGGTGCTCTCGACATCGAGTACAACCCGTACGGCGCGACCTGTTACGGAAAGACCCAGGCCGGCATGGTCAGCTGGATCCGCGACTTCCTGACCACCTACAAGTCCCGGACCGGACGCGACGCGGTGATCTACACGAACCTCGACTGGTGGACCCGCTGCACCGGCAACACCACCGCGTTCAACTCGACCAACCCGCTCTGGGTCGCGCGCTATTCCTCCACGGTCGGCACGCTGCCGGGCGGCTGGCCGTTCTACACCTTCTGGCAGTGGACCTCGAGCCCCATCGACCAGAACCGCTTCAACGGCGACTACAGCCGGTTGCAGGCGCTCGCCAACGGTTAAATCCGTTGCGGCGGTCGCTTAGTCTCGATCGGTGAGCTATTCGCTGCCGATCGAGACCGACCGTCTGCTCCTGCGCCGCTACGTCGAGAACGACTACGACGACCTGCTGAAACTGCAGTCGAATCCGGACGTCGCACGTTATCTGCTGTACGACGCACGCACGCCCGAGCAGGTCAAGGAGGCCCTCACCGGCCGGCTGGCCGATGTCCCCATGGACACCGACGGCCAAGCGCTCACCGTCGCCGTGATCCTGCGGGACACCGGCCGGCACCTGGGTGAGGTGACACTGTTCGTCAACAACGCCGAGCACCGCACCGGCGAGCTCGGGTACGTCTTCCATCCGGAGTCGCACGGCCACGGGTACGCCGCCGAGGCGTCGGTCGAACTGCTGCGGCTCGGGTTCGAGGAGCTCGGCATGCACCGGATCATCGCCCGGCTGGACGCCCGCAACGACAGCTCGGTGAAACTGCTGAAGCGGCTCGGCCTGCGCCAGGAGGCGCACTTCGTGAAGAACGAGTACCTGAAGGGCGAGTGGACCGACGAACTCGTGTTCGCGATGCTCTTCGAGGAGTGGGAGCTCCGCAATCCGTGAGGATGGGCTCGTAACTTTTTCCCGCGCCACGCCTTCCCCGTGACAGCAACTGCCAGCGGGGCTACCGTCGGAGTTATGACCTCCGCCCGTTCCGTAACCGCACTCGTCGTTGGTGCGGTCGTGCTCAGCGCCGGCAGCCTGCCGAGCCAAGCCGTGAAGGTTGATCCGGCACGGCAGATCGCCTACCAGGCCTGGACGTCGACCGACGACTTCCTGGCCGGTCAGCGGTTCGGCACCACCGTCGCCGACGGCACCCTCACCTTCGGTACGTCGACCGGCACCAGGTCGTACGTCGACCCGTTCGGCGACGGCACCGCGAAGACGTACGACCAGACCAGTTGGGTCTCACCGCAGGTCAGCACCGGCTTCGGACTGACCGAGCTGATCGCCTCCTGGAACGCCACCACCCCGCCGGGCACCTGGGTCGAGGTGTCGATGGCCGGTACGACGAACCTCGGCACGACCACCAAGTGGTACGTGCTCGGCCGCTGGTCCAGCGGCGACGACACCGCGGCCGGCGACATCCACCGCACGTCGGTGCCGAGCCAGGGCGACGCCAACGGGTCCGTTGCCGTCGACACCTTCCAGTCCGCGTCCGGCCAGTGGCTCGACCGCTGGCAGCTGAAGGTGACCCTGTACCGGCTGAGCGGTACGACGCAGTCGCCGACAGTCCGCTCCGTCGGCGCGATGGCGTCCAGGCTGCCGTTGGACAAGAAGGTTGCCGTCAGCCCCCTCGGCGGCGCGGAGGGCATCGTCCTCGACGTACCGACGTACTCCCAGGAGACGCACATCGGCCACTACCCGCAGTGGGACGGTGGCGGCGAGGCCTGGTGCTCGGCGACGTCGACCGCGATGGTGCTCGACTACTACGGTGCCGGCCCGAGCGCGGCCGAGACCGCGTGGGTCGATCCGTCCGACGCCGATCCACAGGTCGACCACGCGGCCCGGTCGGTGTTCGACTACGCGTACGACGGGGCGGGCAACTGGCCGTTCAACACGGCGTACGCCGGCTCGCGCGGCGTGGACGGGTTCGTCACGCGACTGCGGTCGCTGACCGAGGCGGAGCAGTTCATCAAGGCCGGGATCCCGCTGATCGCGTCGCTGTCGTTCAAGAAGGGCGACCTGCCCGGTGCCGGGTACGGGACGAACGGGCACCTGATGGTGATCGTCGGGTTCGACCAGAACGGCGACGTGGTCGTCAACGACCCGGCGTCGCATCTGATCGCGAGCAACGACCAGGTGCGGACGACGTACGACCGGGAAGCGTTCGAGAACGCATGGGTGCCGCACTCGGGCGGTCTGGTCTACGTGATCCCCCCGGAGGGTACGGCGTTGCCGGCGCCGTCCGACCCGCAGCACAACTGGTAGAGACGACAGCGCCCGCCACGCCGGGGCGGCGTGGCGGGCACTGTTCTTTGAAGACCGCTCAGCGGGCGAAGAGCGCGCCCGTCAGGTTGGTGGTCAGGTTGCGGAGCGAGTCCGGCAGGTACTGCAGGTGCCAGCCGCGCGGGCCGCGGTACCAAGCGAAGCCCGAGTCTTCCTCGTCCGGCGTGGCGTCGGTCGCGACCAGTGCGTCGATCCAACGGTCCGAGCCGCCGAGGACGACGGCGTACGGCAGGGCGCGCGAGCAGAGCTCGGTGTGCTGGTCGGTCGGCAGTTCGCTGACGTCCATCTCCAGCAGCTCACCGCGGATCGCGGCGACCTGGCCGAGCACGCGGCCGGCGGCCGGCGCCTTGGCCGGCATGTAGCGGCCGACCACGAGCAGGCCGACACCGACCAGGGTGATCGCGATGCCGAGCAGACCCCAGGTCGACAGCAGGGCGAGCAGCACGGTCGCGACGACACCGACGACGGTGACCGCGATACCGATCGTTGCCCACAGCGACCGGGTCCGGTCCGGCCGCTCGGTGAACCAGCCGCGCTTGACCACGCCGTCGTACAACGCGTCCTGGACCTGGGCGAGATTCGCGCGGACCTGCTTGCCGAGCTCGGAGACCAGCACCGAGTCGGCGTCGCCGAAGATCGCGCGGATCAGTACGTTCTCGTACCGCTGCAGCTCCTCCGACGGTGCGTTCGAGACCCGGCGCAGCTCCCAGTCCGGCCGCGCGAACTCGGTGCTGTGCTCCAGTTCGACGATCGTGATGTGACCGCGGACGGCCAGGTCGATGATCGTCGCGGTCACGTCGACCGGGTCGATCCGCTCGTCGATCAGCGTGCCGACCTCACCGGGGCGCAGGTCCGACGGCGGGGTGAAGTCGATCCGCGCGTCGGTGCCGAGGCTGAACAGCGACGCCGGGACGACGCGGCGCGGGTCGACCTGGTCGCGGCCACGCAGCCGGTACAGCACGAACAGCGCGATCGCGCCGAGCAGCAGTACGGCCAGCGCGGTGATCAACTGGGCCGCGTCGGTGGAGAACGCGCGCTTGAAGGTGTGGCGGTACTCGATGATCGAGTTCGCCGCGATCTGTCCCTTCGGGAACCCGACCGCCATCGTCATCGTGTTGCCCGGCGGCAGGTCCGCCTGCTGGAACGTCGGGCCGGACGTCTCGCCGATCTGCGCCAGCGTGCAGGGGATGTTGCTGTCCACCGGGCCGGCGAAGCACGCGACGTGCGTGACCTCGGGGACGCTGAAGACGACGTTCGCGTTCTGGATCGGGAGGTTGATCCCGGTCAGCGGCGAGAACCGCACCTCGGTGCCGTCCAGGGTCTCCGCCACCGCGCCCTTCACGGTATACGTGACCTCGAGTTGCGTCGTACCGCTGGTGATGTCCGGTACGGCGATCGACGTGACGTCGCCCTCGGTCTTCAGCTCGGCCTTCTTGTCCTGGCCGCCGGCCTTGACCTGCAGGTCGCCGACCTGCTGCACGTGGTCGACGTCGTCGGGCAGGTGGTCCCGGGTGACGAGGAACCGGGTGAAGGTCCCGTTGACGTTGCTGAGCTTCCAGGTCTCCGCGACCCGGAGCAGTCCGTCACGTTCCACCCGGACCTGACTGTCGTAGTTGGTGACCACCGGGTCGGCGGTCGCGCTGCTTTCGGCCGCCCCGGCCGGGACAACGGACAGGCCGAGCAGGCCGAGGGCACACAGGGAGAGCCCGAGGAGACGTAGACGCATCGCCCAATCACACCGTAGAGAGAGGGTCAGGTTGACACGCGCACCCTAGCGTCTGGGGGGTGTCAGGCAACCAACCGGGACCGGGACGTGGACAATCGCGCCCGTCTCCGGCCGTCAGGGAAGTTGAGCCCGCGCTCCGGTAGCGTCTCGGGCGTGTCAGGCAACCAATGGGGTCCACCGCCCGGACAGCAGCAGCCGCCCCAGCAGCCACCTCCGCCGTGGCAACAGGGCCCGGGGTACGGCGGTCCGCCGCCTCCTGGTGGCCCCGCCGGCCCACCCCAGGGCCCGCCTTTCCAGGGGCCTCCTCAGGGACCTCCGTTCCAAGGGCCTCCGTTCCAGGGAGCTCCGTTCCAGGGACCTCAGGGGCCGCACCACGGGCAGCCGTTCCAGGGGCAGCCGCAGCTCGGCTGGGGCGCTCCGCCTGGTGGACCGCAGCCTCCGAAGAAGAAGGGTCGCGGCGGGCTGATCGCCGCGCTCGTGCTGCTCGGTGTGCTGGTGATTGGTGTCGGGGTACTGCGGTTCGCGCTGAAGGGCGACGGCGACCCGAAGTACGCGCGGCCGACCACCACGACGTCGTACAGCCCGAAGGTCAAGCCGACGAACGGGCCTTCGACCAAGGCGACGAACAACGTGCCGACGGCCAAGCCGACCACCAAGCAGCCGCAGCCGACAACCACACGGTCGACCACGACCAGCACGCCGACGACCAAGCCCGGTCCGACCGACAGCGACCTGGTCGTGCGGAACCGGCTGTACAAGGCCGGCGCGATGGCGTCCGTGGGCTGCCGGGAGTCCAAGGCTCGGCAGAGCACCGTGGCCGGCGCGCGCGCCAACTACAAGAACCTGCTGGGCTGCCTGAACAAGTCGTGGGCGCCGTTGGTGACGAAGGCGGGCGGACGGTTCCGGGCACCGAACGTGCGGATCTTCAGCGGCCAGGTCTCGACGCCGTGCGGGTCGAAGTCAGACTCCGGTCCGCCGTTCTTCTGCGGCACCAACGACACGATCTACATGAACCTGACCGAAGACATGGGCAACTACAACCGGTACTCGCAGAGCTATCAGAAGGTCTGGGCGCGGATGTGGATGCTGCACCAGTTCGCCCATGAGTACGGGCACCACGTGCAGTACAACATGGGGATCCTGCAGGCGTACTCGCGGATCCGGTACGAGCGTCCGACGTACGCGATGGAACTGCAGGACAGCCGGCGGCTCGAGCTGCAGGCGTCGTGCTTCTCGGACATCTTCATCGGCGCGAACCGGCGGACGTACCCGATCACCGGGCAGTCGCTCGTCCAGTGGCGCTGGCTGATCGGGAACGTGACCGACTACGCCAACGACCACGGCGACGCGGGCAACCACAAGTACTGGGCCACCCGCGGGTGGAACGCCCGCAACCCGAGCGCGTGCAACACCTTCGTCGCACCTGCCGCCAAGGTGCAGTGAGGGCAGGGTGGGGACGCTGACCGGTCTCCAGCGAAACGACTGGCCGGGGTAGCTAGCCTGGTGGGTCCGGATCGCGCAAAGTATGTCCGGGGGGAAGCGGCTTGTGCACCCCACCAATGAGCTGTACCCAGCAAGGTCGTGAGGAGCATCGATGTCGGACAACTGGAACCAGCCCCCGGGGAGCGACCCGGCTGACAGCCAGCCGGACCGCCCACAGGAGCCCGTTCCGGGCCAGACAGATCCGGACCAACCGGGCTCTGGTCAGGGGGGAACCGGTCAGGGCGGTCCTGGTCAGGGCGGTCCTGGTCAAGCGGGTCGTGGTCAGGCGGGTCCTGGGGCGGCCGGTCCTGGTTCGGGGCAGGGTGGGGCTGGAGGGTGGTTCGGTTCGCGGGACAATGACGCGGGTCCGCGGGCCGACGAGGTGCGGCCGGGTCCTGGGGAAGGACAGTCCGCGTCCTGGTGGACGGGCGGCACCGACGCCAAGCGCGAGTTCCAGAGCCCGGGCCAACCGGAAGTCCCCGCCCAGAACTGGTTCGACGGCGGCTGGGACCCCACCCGCCGCGAACACCCCGACCAACCCCCCACCCACAACCCCAACCACCCCGGCCCCGGTCAGCCCGGCCCCGCTCAGCCCGGCCCCAGCCAGTCCGGCCCCGGTCAGTCCGGTTACTCCCAGCCCGGTTACTCCCAGCCCGGTTACTCCCAGCCCGGTTACTCCCAGCCCGGTCAGTCCCAGCCCGGTCAGTCCCAGCCCGGTTACTCCCAGCCTGGTCAGTCCCAGCCTGGTCAGTCCCAGCCTGGTGCCGGACAGCACTGGACGGCCGAGCCCGGCCCAACCCAGTCCGGACAGACGCAGCCCGGTCCGGGGCAGTCGGGTCCGGGGCAGTCGGGTCCGGGCCAGTCGGGCCCTGGACAAGCAGGCCCCAGCCAGTCGGGCCCTGGACAAGCAGGCCCCAGCCAGTCCGGCCCCGGACAAGCGGGCCGCGGGCAAGTAGGGCCTGGCCAAGCGGGGCCTGGGTCGCGCAGTGCCTGGCAGCAGGGTTCTGGGCAGACGGGGCAGCAGGCGGACTCCTGGCAGTCGGCTTCGCCTCGTCAGGACGGCGGCTCGACACAGGCGGGGCAGGGTCGTTCGGGTGCGCCTGATCCTTGGCAGCCGCGACCCTCGTGGTCCGAGCCACCGTCCCACGGCGGAGGTGCTCCGGCGGGGTCGCAGCCTGGTACACCGGACAGCAGCGCGTCCGGCTCCTCGCAGACAGACCGCCCGAACACACCCACCTCGGGTACCTCTCAGGACGGAGGGACCTGGAGCTCCCAGTCCTGGACTCTGCAGACCGGCCAGACTCAGGGCACAGGCTCTCAGGGCAGCGCAGGACAGGGCAGCTCGAGGCAGGCGGGCTCGGCGGCTGGTGCGGGTGGGTCTGAGTCGAGTGCTTGGCAGGCTTCGCCTTCGCAGCAGCAACCGCGTCAGCAGGCGGGCCCGCACTCCGAGGGCTCCTACCTCTGGGGCACTCAAGGCGGTCAGAGCCAGCAGCAGCCGTCCTCCCCCTGGAGCAACGCCCTCCCGCCGCAGAGTCAGCAGCCTTCCGCCCGGCATGCGGCCCCGCAGGGCGGCCAGCAAGGGCAGATCGGTCCGATGGGCCAACCGGTGCAGCAGGCTCCGACCTGGCAGTACCCGCCGATCCCGATCCCGCAGCCTCCGGGTGGCCGGCGGCGGCGTAAGAAGAAGCTGTCGCGCGGGATCCTGATCGGCCTGGTCGTGCTCGCCGTTCTCGTGCTCGGCTCCGGCATCACACTGATCGTCCGCACCGTCGGCGCCGGCGACCCGCAGGCGAAGGAGACCCCGACGACGGCTCCGGCCTCGGAGTCCCCGTCGGCCAGCCCGTCCGCCTCGCCGAGCCCGTCCCCGTCGACGCCGCGCGGCCCGACGGTCGACGAGGTCGTGAAGGGCAGCCGGCTCTACACGATCGGCCCGGTCGCCGCGTCGAAGTGCGGCGAGCCGCCGTTCGCACCGGTCACGGTCCCGGCCGCGCAGCAGTACTACAACCGTCTGCTGCCCTGCCTGAACCGCACCTGGTGGCTGGCGATGAAGAAGGCGAACCTCCCGTTCCGCAACCCGAAGGCGGTCGTGTACGTCGGCAAGGTGCCGTCACCGTGCGGCATCCAGCGCAGCGTACGGGCGGCGTACTGCGGTGCGAACGAGACGATCTACCTGCCGTTCGCGGTCGACAACCGGTACTACAAGTCCAACCCGGTCTACGCCCGCGCGGTCATGCTGAACACGTTCGCGCACGAGTACGGCCACCACGTGCAGAAGCTGACCGGGATCCTCGCGTCGTCGATGGCACGGCAGAAGAGCATGACGCCGAACCAGAAGCTCATGGAGAGCCGCCGCCGCGAGCTGCAGGCGACCTGCCTCGGCGCCGTCTACCTCGGCGCGAACGCCGCGTTCATCCCGATGAACGGCGTACTGCTCACCAACTGGAAGTTCCTGATCTCGCACTCGGGTGACGACTACGCCCGGCCGCGGGTCCACGACCACGGCAACCGGGTCAGCAACTACCAGTGGTCGATCGCCGGCTACAACAACAAGAAGCCGGACTCCTGCAACACCTTCACCGCGGCCGACGTCCGGGTGAACTGACGGCGGCCGGCCACCGCCCGCCTCAGCCGAAGAGGCGGCGGGCGGTGGTCAGGCTGCCGCCGAACGAGGTCACGAAGTTGCTGAGCGACTCGCCGATGTCGGACAGGTGCCAGTTCTCCGGGCCGGAGTACCAGCCGATGCCCGCGTCGGGATCGTCGTCGTCATCGGTCGCTGCGATCTCCAGCGCCCACTTCTCGGTCAGCCCGAGCACAGCGGCGTACGGCAGGCAGCGGGACGCGAACTCGAGCCGGTGGCTCTGCGGCAGGTCGGCCGACGTCTCGTTGGTCAGGTAGTGCTGCAGACCGGCCACACGGCCGAGTACGGCGGCACCGCGCGCCGTCCGGGCCGGTGCGACCTGACCGATGAGTGCGAGCACCACACCGGCCGCCATCACCGCGAACCCGACCAGAGCGAACTTGCTGACGATGGCGAGCACGATGGTCAGTACGACGCCCGCACCGAGCAGCACCAGGCCCGCGGTGGTCCACCGGTTCCGGTCGGCGTCCGGGCGGCTCTTGAACCACCCCTGCGTGACCACGTCGGCGTACAGCTGCTCGCGGACCAGGTTGAGCCGCGGCCGCAGCGCCGGGCCGAGTGCGGAGACCAGCACGGCGTCGCCGTCCGCGAACACCGCGTCCAGCAGGGCCTTCTCGTACGCCAGCAGCTCCGGGCCGCCCGGGTGCAGCCGCCGCAGCTCCCAGTCCAGCCGGCCGAAGTGCGACTCCCGCGGCTGCTCGACGATCGTGAGGTAGTTGCGGACGGCAAGGTCCAGCAGGGTCGCGGTGATGTCGACGACGTCGGCCGTTTCGTCCACCACTGTGCCGACCTGACCCGGCCGGATGCCGTCCGGTGCCGCGAACTGCGGTCCGTCGGCACCGTCGAGTACCGGACGCTCCGGCGCGCCGTCACCGACCTTCGCGGCGTCCCGGCCGCGGAAGAACCACAGGGCAACCGCACCGAGCAGACCGAGCCCGAACACGACCACAGCCAGTCCGACGGTGGTGAAGTCGACGGTGAACGCCCGCCCGAGCGACCAGCGCGTCGCGTACTCCGCGTTCGGCTGGATGTTGGCCTGGTCGCTCAGGCCGGTCAGGAACGTCACCCGGCCGCCGGCGGGTACGCCGTTCTGCTGGATCTCCAGCGCGGCCGACTCGGCCAGCTGCGACGACGTACACGGCATGCTCGATCCGGTGCGCCCGGCGAAGCAGGTCACCCAGGTGGCGAACGGGATGTTAATGCTCAGGCTGGCCGTCGGGATCGAGGTGGCGAAGCCCTGCACGACCGGCCAGCTCACCTCGCGGCCCTCGGTCGAGTCGGCGACCACGTTGTCCACGGTGTAGCTGTAGACGATCTTCGACTGACCGGAGACGTTCAGCGTCAGCTTGCGGCCGTTGTCGGTGCTCTCGTTCTGGAAGCCCTGCGCGGGCTGTCCGTTCACCGTCGCGGACACGTTCGTCACCTCGTAGGTGCGGTCGCGATCGGAGTCGGACCGGGCCCGGGTGGTCAGCGTGCGGCTGAACGTCGTACCGCCGGCCGTCAGGTCCACCGTCTCCTTGACCTGCAGCTGACCGTCCTTGGTCAGCGTCGCGTCCGCGGTGTACGCCGTGATCTGGTCGTCCGCCCGTACGGCGGCCTGTGCGGACACCGGGCTCAGGGCAACGAACAGGCCGGCGACAGGCGCGGAAAGGGACATCAGCAGGGCTGCCGGAAGGAGGCGGCGCTTCAGTGACATGGGTCGAGGGTAGTCTCGTGCCGGTTCGCACAGCGAACTAGCCATCGCCAGACGACACCGACCCCGATGGAGGCCAGCGCTGTGAGCAGCCCGTACGGCTACGGCGGTCCACCACAGGACCGGCCCGTCGGCCAGCCGCCCGGCGTGCTGCCGCCACCGCAGGCCGCCCCGTGGCCGCCGCAACAGGGTCAGTACCCGCAAGCTCCTCCGCAGGGACGGCCGTACCAGGGTCAGTGGGGTCCGTCCTTCGGTCCTGGCCAGTTCAACGGGTTCCAGCCGCCGCCCCGTCGCGGCGGCGGGTTCCGCCTGGTCCTGGTCGCCTTCACGATGCTGATCTTCCTCGGCGTGTCGGCGGCCGTCCTGGCGGTCGTGCTGTGGACGGGGGCCACCGAAGACACCGCCGGGCCGGACGAGCCGAGGGTGAGCGGGCCGTCGATCGTGCCTACTCCGACCACCAGCCCGGAGAAGGGGACCGCCGAGGACTTCCTGCTGAACGCCGACGTCTACCGCACCGGTCCGTTGCAGGAGCAGAACTGCAAGGCGGCTAACCTCGGCAGCGCCAGCCTGGCGTCGCAGAAGGTCTACTACCAGCGCCTCTTCAAGTGTCTCAACGACGCCTGGCGGCCGATCTTCAAGGAGCTCGGCCAGGACAAGCCGGACCCTGGGCTGGTCGTGTTCGACCAGCCGGTCCAGACCGCGTGCGGCAACTTCCAGCCGCTGTCCGGACGCGTCCTGGCGTTCTACTGCTACGGCAACCAGGTCATGTACGTCGACGTGAAGCAGATGAACCGCGCGTTCGGCCCGCAGCAGGACCTGGCGTATCTGATGACGATCGCGCACGAGTACGGCCACCACGTCCAAGGCATCACCGGGCTGTTCTACGCGCGAGCTGTCTACCTGCAGGACCACCCGGAGCGGAAGCTCGACAGCTCGCGGCGCAACGAGTTGCAGGCCTCCTGCTTCGCCGGCGTGTTCAGCAAGGCGGTCGCGAGGTCGTACCCGCTGACCGACCGGCTGGACGAGTTCAAGGAGCAGTCCAGCAACAGCTTCGGAGAGTCACCGAGTACGCCGGAGGACGAGCGGACCCACGGTCTGGCGACCAGCCAGGGCTTCTGGATCCAGAACGGCTTCAACGTCGGTGCCAACAAGGCCTGCGACACCTTCGCCGCACCAGCCGATCTCGTCCAGTGACGGGCCGAACAAACGGTTGATGGCCGGACCCACATGTTTGCCTGGGGTTGTCCCCCGCTTAACTGAGCGGCGTATTATCCGCCCGTGACGTTGCGACGCGGGGACCTGGCGACGGCCGCGCGGACGTTGGTGGACGTGCTCGAGGAGACCGCCGACAGGTACGCCGACGAGCCGGCCCTGGACGACGGCAGCGTCAGCCTCAGCTATCGCGAACTCCTGGTGCAGACCACCAAGTTCGCCGGCCGCCTGACCGCCGCCGGGATCGGGCCGGGCGACCGCGTCGGCATCCGGATCTCGTCGGGCCACAACGACCTGTACGTCGCGATTCTCGGCACCCTGCAAGCGGGTGCGGCGTACGTACCGGTCGACGCCGACGACCCCGACGAACGGGCCGAGCTCGTCTTTGGCGAGGCCGGGGTCGCCGCGACCGTCGGTGACGACCTCGAGCTCACGATCACCCGCCCGCAGCCGCAGCCGATCGCCGACAACGACGCGGCCGACGGCGCCTTCGACTACCCGTACTCCGCCCGGATGGATTCCTCGAGTACGACGGACTCCCCGCGCGGCGGTACCGGACCGGAGCCGTCCGACGACGCGTGGATCATCTTCACCTCGGGCTCGACCGGCGTACCGAAGGGCGTCGCGGTCACGCACCGCTCGGCCGCGGCGTTCGTGGACGCCGAGGCCCGCCTGTTCCTGCAGGACGAGCCGATCGGGCCGGACGACCGCGTACTGGCCGGCCTGTCGGTCGCGTTCGACGCGTCCTGCGAGGAGATGTGGCTGGCCTGGCGGCACGGCGCCTGCCTGGTCCCGGCGCCGCGCTCCCTGGTCCGGACCGGCATGGACCTCGGGCCGTGGTTGGTTGCCCAAGGCATCACTGTGGTCTCGACGGTGCCGACGCTCGCGGCGCTCTGGCCGGCGGACGCGCTCGACCAGGTCCGGCTGCTGATCTTCGGCGGCGAGGCCTGCCCACCGGAGCTGGCCGAACGCCTCGCGGTCGAAGGCCGCGAGGTCTGGAACACCTACGGCCCGACCGAGGCCACCGTGGTCGCCTGCGCCGCGCAGCTCACCGGCGAGGGACCGGTCCGGATCGGCCTCCCGCTCGACGGCTGGGACCTCGCGGTCGTAGATGCCCAGGGCAACGAAGTGGCCGACGGCGAGATCGGTGAGCTGATCATCGGCGGCGTCGGCCTGGCCCGCTACCTCGACCCGGTCAAGGATGCCGAGAAGTTCGCGCCGATGCCGACCCTCGGCTGGGAACGCGCGTACCGCAGCGGCGACCTGGTGCGTTCCGATCCGCTCGGCCTGTTGTTCCAGGGCCGCGCCGACGAGCAGGTCAAGCTCGGCGGCCGCCGGATCGAGCTGGGCGAGGTCGACGCCGCCCTGCAGGCCCTGCCCGGTGTCTCCGGCGCCGCAGCGGCCGTCCGCGCCAGCGCCGCGGGCAATCAGCTCCTCGTCGGGTACGTCGTACCGGACGACCCCGAAGCCTTCGACAACGCGAAGGCGACCGAGCGACTCCGTGAAGCGCTGCCCGCGGCGCTCGTCCCGTTGCTGGCGATCGTCGACACGCTGCCGACCAGGACGTCCGGCAAGGTCGACCGCAACGCACTCCCGTGGCCGCTGCCCGGGATGGACAGCGACGGCCCGCCCGCCGAGCTCACCGGTACGGCGGGCTGGCTGGCGGAGCGCTGGACGACGGTCCTCGGCGCGAAGGTCACCGGGCCCGACAACGACTTCTTCCTGCACGGCGGTGGCAGCCTCGCGGCGGCGCAGCTGGTGTCCGCGCTGCGTGAGCGGTACCCGGAGGTCACGGTCGCCGACATCTATGAGTACCCGCGGCTCGGCGCTCTCGCGGACCGGCTCGACGAGTTCCGGCCCGCTGCGCTGGAGCCGGTCGAGTTGCGTGAGATCCGGCCGACCCCGAAGAGCACCCAGCTCCTGCAGACCGCGCTGACCCTGATCCTGCAGACCGTCGTCGGCGTCCGCTGGCTGGTCTACCTGTTCACGCTGAACAATCTGCTCGCGACGCTGGTCGAGCCGCTCCCGTGGGTGCGGACCGTGTCGTGGTGGTGGGTCCTGGCCGGCTGGCTGATCCTGATCAGTCCCGCGGGCCGGATGGGCATCGCGGTCGTCGGAGCCCGGATCCTGCTCCGCGGCCTCGAGCCCGGTACGTATCCGCGCGGCGGCAACGTCCACGTCCGGCTGTGGGCCGCCGAGAATCTCGCCGACGCCGCCGGCGCCGCCAACCTCGCGGGCGCCCCCTGGATCGCGTACTACGCCCGCGCGCTCGGCGCGAAGATCGGCCGCGGCGTCGACCTGCACACCCTGCCGCCGGTGACCGGCATGCTCACCATGGGCCGCGGCGCCTCGATCGAGCCCGAGGTCGACCTGGCCGGCTACTGGATCGACGGCGACCAGCTGCACGTCGGCCCGATCTCCGTCGGCGCGGACGCGGTCGTCGGCTCCCGCAGCACGCTGCTTCCCGGCGCGGAGATCGGCCGGAGCGCCGAGATCATGGCCGGATCGGCCGTGTCCGGCAAGGTCCCGGACAACGAGCGCTGGTCAGGTTCCCCCGCGGCCAGGATCGGTCGCGCACGGCACCCGTGGCCGGATCACCGTCCCGACCGCGCTCCGTGGTGGGTGGCGGCGTACGGCGCCCAGTCCGCGCTGATGTCGTTGATCCCGGTCGCTGGTGCCGCGGCGGCGTTCGCCGTTCTCGGTCATGCCCTGCGCGGCACGCGAAGCCTGCCCGACGCGGCGCTCAACGCGCTGGCCGCCGTCCCGCTGATGACGCTCGTCGGATTCGCGACCATCGCGGTCCTGACCCTGATCGGCGTACGGCTGCTCGGCATCGGGATCAAGGCCGGTCACTACCCGGTCCGCAGCCGGATCGGGTGGCAGGTCTGGGCGACCGAGCGGCTCCTCGACTCCGCGCGCACCCTGCTCTTCCCGTTGTACGCAAGCCTGTTGACGCCGTGGTGGCTGCGCGCCCTCGGCGCCAAGATCGGCCGCGACGTCGAAGCTTCGACGGTGCTGCTGCTGCCGAAGATGACCACGGTCGGCGAGGGCGCGTTCCTGGCCGACGACACGATGATCGCGTCGTACGAGCTCGGCGGCGGCTGGCTGCACGTGGCCGGCGCGAAGGTCGGCAAACGCGCCTTCCTCGGCAACTCGGGGATGACGGCCCCCGGACGCAGCGTCCCGAAGAACGGCCTGGTCGCGGTGCTGTCCGCGGCGCCGAAGAAGTCCAAGGCCGGTACGTCGTGGCTCGGTTCGCCGCCCGTGAAGCTGCGGCGCCAGGCGGTCTCGGGTGACCAGAGCCGGACGTACAACCCGCCGTACAAGCTGAAGGTCGCGCGTGCCCTGGTCGAGCTGTGCCGCTTCGTACCGATGATGTGCACCGTGCTGATCGCGCTCCTCGTGCTGTTCGCGCTGCAGGCGCTCGACATCTGGCTCGGCCCGGTCCCGGCCATGCTGCTCGCCGGTGCGGTGATCCTGGCGGCCGGCGCGGTCGCGGGCGGTATGGCGACGGTCGCGAAATGGCTGATCGTCGGCCGGACGCGCGCGGTCGAGTACCCGCTGTGGAGCTCGTTCGTCTGGCGCAACGAGGTGGTCGACAGTTTCGTGGAGCTGGTCGCCGCGCCGTGGTTCGCGAACGCGGCCGCCGGTACGCCGGTCCTCGCGCTCTGGCTGCGGTCGCTCGGAGCCAAGATCGGCCGCGGTGTCTGGTGCGAGACGTACTGGTTGCCGGAAGCGGATCTGATCACCTTGGGCGACGGCGCCACGGTGAATCGCGGTTGTGTGCTGCAAACGCACCTGTTTCATGATCGAGTTCTCTCCATGAACACAGTCACCTTCGGACCTGGTGCGACCCTCGGGCCGCACGGCATCGTGCTCCCGGCCGCCACCGTGGGCGCAGGAGCTACCATCGGCCCGGTGTCTCTCGTGATGCGTGGTGAAGGTGTGCCCGCCGGTACACGGTGGGCCGGGAACCCGATCGCCCCCTGGCAGGGCTGATGGTTGACCCGTATGTGCCCACCCACGGAAACCCCGGCTACCAGGTCGAGTCGTACGACCTCGAACTGGACTACCGGGTCAGCAGCAACCGGTTGAGCGGCAAGGCAACGATCACGGCCTACGCGACCGAGCCGTTGTCCCGCTTCAGCTTCGACCTGTCCGGTCTGCGGGCGTCGAAGGTGTCGGTGAACGGCCGCCGTCCGCAGCGCTTCACCCAGCGCGCGGGCAAGCTCTACGTCACCGCGAGCATCCCCGACGGCGCCGAGTTCTCGGTCGACATCCAGTACAACGGCAACCCGAAACCCGAGGACAGCCCGTGGGGTGAGCTCGGCTGGGAGGAACTCACCGAGGGTGTGATCGTCGCCAGCCAGCCGAGCGGAGCGGCCACCTGGTTCCCGTGCAACGACCACCCCGGCGACAAGGCCCACTACCGCATCTCGATCACCACCGACTCGCCGTACCAGGTGGTCGCGAACGGACGGCTCGTGTCGCGCCGGGTGAAGGCGAGCCGTACGACGTGGGTGTTCGACCAGGCCGCGCCCATGGCGACGTACCTCGCGACCGTGCAGATCGGGCGGTACGACGAGGTGGACCTGGCCAGTGCGCCGGTGGCGATCCGGGGCGTGCTGCCGACCGGGCAGGTGCGCGCGTTCCGGCACGACTTCGGGCGGCAGCAGGACATGATGAAGCTGTTCTGCCGGCAGTTCGGGCCGTACCCGTTCGGCGGGTACACGGTGGTGGTGACCGACGACCCGCTGGAGATCCCGCTGGAGGCGCAGGGCATCTCGGTGTTCGGCAGCAACCACGTCGACGGCCGGCGCGGGTCGGAGCGGCTGGTCGCGCACGAACTGGCGCATCAGTGGTTCGGCAACAGCCTGACCCCGGCGAACTGGCAGCACATCTGGATGAACGAGGGCTTCGCCTGCTACGCCGAGTGGCTGTGGTCGGAGGAGTCGGGCGGGCTGACCGCCGATCAGCAGGTGACAAAGGCCCACACCCGGTTGAAGGGCCTGCCGCAGGACCTGATGCTGTCGGATCCGGGTCCCGAGTTGATGTTCGACGACCGCCTCTACAAGCGCGGCGCGATCACCTTGCACGTACTGCGCAAGCACCTGGGCGACGACGCGTTCTTCGAACTGCTCCGGGCCTGGACCAAGACGCACCGGCACGGCTCGGTCACCACGGCGGAGTTCATCGCCCTGGCGACGACGTTCAGCCGCGACGAGGAAGCGCTGCGGCACCTGTTCGCGGCCTGGCTGGACTCGTACGAGCTGCCGCCCTTACCCCGCAAGCGCTAAGGCGTGTTGCGCGCGACCTCGGCGGCGGCCTTGACGAAGCGTTCGGTGAGCGGCGTTCGGGTGGCCCAGGCAGCGCCGGTCCACCAGGTGGCGGCCCGGCCGGGGAGCGGCACCAGGCGGACCTCGGGCGGCGCGATGCGCTCGGCGGTCTGCGGTACGACGGCCGGTCCGACGCCGGCCGCGGTCAGGGCGAGGACGGTCTGCAGGTCGCCCGCCTCCTGAAGTACTTGCGGGTGGCAACCAAGTTCGGCGTACAGGGTGTTGATCTGCGCGGTCAGGCCGGGACCGCGGTCCGGTGTGAGACGGACCAGCGGACGCGCGTCGATCCAGCTGCCCAGGTCGCGTGGCAGCTCCTGGTCGGCCGGTACGGCGAGCGTGAGGCGATCCCGTCGTAGCCGGAGGTGCTCGAGTCCGGCGGGCACCGGCAGCCGTACGAAGCCGACGTGCAGGCTGCCCGCGAGCAGCCGCTCGCACTGCACCGCCGACGACATGTCCTCGAGCGAGACCGTCACCCCCGGCCACCGGCTACGGAACAGCGCGACGGCGCGCGGCGCGAGCTCGATCCCGGACAGCCCGAAGCCGATCGCCAACGATCCCTCGGCGCCGGACGCGACCTGCGCGGCCCGCCGTTCGAAGGCCTCCGCCCGGTCGAGCAACTCCAGAGCGTCAGCAAGCAGCAGTTCCCCGGCCGGAGTGAGCCGGGCCCCGTGCCGGCCGCGATTGAACAGCACCGCACCGACCCGGCGCTCCAGCACCTGGATCTGTTTGGTCAACGCCGGCTGGCTCGTCGACAACTCCGCGGCCGCGGCCCCGAAGTTCCGCAGCCTGGCCACCGTGGCGAACGCCCGGAGCAGACGAAGATCCATAACCCCAGGATATGGAATCTGATCCAATACCTATTGGACGTCATAGATGCCACGGCGTTTCGATGGGGGTATGACGACCTTCCGCGCAGCCGTTGTCCAGTTCGAACCGACCCCCGATCAGCCCGCCGCCAACCTCGCCACGGTCGACCGCCTGGCCCGGGACGCGGTCGCTGCCGGGGCCCGGCTGGTGGTGTTCCCGGAGCTGTGCCTGCTCGGCTACTGGCATCTGCGGCGCCACACGCCCGAGCGTCTGCGCGAGCTCGCCGAGCCGGCTGACGGACCGCTGGTCAGCCGGGTCCTCGCCCTCGCACAGGAACTCGGCGCAGGCATCGGGGTGGGCTTCCTCGAAGAGGCGGACGGCACGCTGTTCAACGCGTACGCCGTGTGCCTGCCGGACGGTCGCGTCCACGTGCACCGCAAGCTGCATGCCTTCGAACACGAGGCGATCGCGAGCGGATCGTCGTACACGGTGTTCGACACGCCGTGGGGGTTCCGGGCCGGAGTACTGATCTGCTGGGACAACAATCTGGTCGAGAACGTCCGGATCACGGCGTTGCTCGGCGCAACTGTTCTGCTCGCGCCGCATCAGACCGGTGGGACGAACTCGCGCAGTCCGCACGGTATGAAGCCGATCCCGTTGCAGGTCTGGGAGAACCGGCATACGGACCCGGCGGCGGTCGAGGAGGCGTTCAACGGGCCGAGTGGGCGTGGGTGGCTGATGCGGTGGTTGCCGGCGCGGGCCCATGACAACGGGATGTTCGTGCTGTTCAGCAACGGTGTGGGGCGCGACGACGACGAACTGCGCACCGGGAACGCCATGATCCTCGACCCGTACGGGCGGATCGTGGCCGAGACGCCGGTGCCGGACGAGTCCGTCGTCGTCGCGGATCTCGACCTCGAACTGGTGCCGTTGGCAACTGGCCGGCGCTGGCTGCGTGGGCGGCGGCCGGAGCTGTACGACCTGCTGACGCGCCGGATGGGCAACGAACTCGATCCCCGCACCGCCCGCTTCACCGACGCCCCGGTCGACCTCCAGCCATCGTCCGAGCCGAGGCAGATCTGAGACAAGCGCCGGGGTCTGGGAACAAGCAATAGCGTGTCTCCAGATCCCACCGGTTGTCGCAGAGGGCGGCAGGCGTTAGTAGACGAGGGCGGTGGCGATTGCCACGATGCCTTCGGCTCGGCCGGGGAAGCCAAGGCCGTCGGTTGTTGCCGCGCTCACCGACACCTCGGCGTCGCAGGCGGCCGTGAGCACCTTCTCCGCCTCCTCGCGACGGGCGCCGATCCGGGGACGGTTGCAGACGATCTGCACCGTGACGTTGCCGATCTCGAACCCGGCGGCCCGCACCCGGCGGGCAGCCTCGGCGACCAGCGCGACGCCGGCGGCCCCGGCCCACTCCGGCTCGGAGGTCCCGAAGTTCGATCCGAGGTCACCCAGCTTCGCTGCCGTGAGCAACGCCGTGCAGATCGCGTGCGCGGCCGCGTCGCCGTCCGAGTGACCTGACAGCCCGGCGGGCTCGTCCGGCCAGTGCAAGCCGGCCAGCCACAGCGGGCGGCCTTCCTCCAACGGATGGACGTCGATGCCGTTGCCGACCCGTGGGAGTTTCACGACCTCTGCCTCTCCGCGAGCAACGCCTCGGCCAGCAACAGATCCTGCGGCCGCGTCACCTTGAACGCGTCCGGCGAACCCTCGACCGTTCGCACCGTCACCCCGAGCCGCTCGCACATCATCGCGTCGTCGGTCACCCCCGCGTCCGCACCGGCCGCATGCGCGCGCCGCAGTACGTCGGGCGCGAAGCCCTGCGGCGTCTGGACCGCGACCAGCGTCGAACGATCCGGCGTGTCGACGACCTCACCGTCCGGCCCGACCCGTTTGATCGTGTCCGTCACCGGCACGACAGGTACGACGGCCTCGGCCCCGGCACGCACCGCCGCCACCACCCGCTCGATCGCGGCAGCCGGAACGAACGCCCGCGCCGCGTCGTGCACCAGGATGCAGTCGATCCCGTCGACCGGGACCACGTCCAGCGCGGTACGGACCGAGTCGTGGCGCTCCGCTCCGCCCGCGACGACGAGCAGCCGGGCGTCACCGACGTACGGCTCGAGCTCCTTGCCGACCGTCTCCTCGGAGCCGGGCGGCACAGCGACCACGAAACAGACGAGGTCGGCGGCGGTCGCTGCCATCAGGCCACGCACAGCGTGGACCAGCAGCGAGTCGCCACCGACCTCTCGAAATGCCTTCGGTGTTTCACCACCGAGTCGCAGCCCCAGCCCGGCCGCGGGAATCACGACCGCGCTACTCATGAGCTGTTACTCAGGAAGCGAGGACCTCGTCGAGGATGGCCTCGGCCTTGTCCTCGTTGGTGTGCTCGGCCAGGGCCAGCTCGGAGACCAGGATCTGGCGAGCCTTCGCCAGCATCCGCTTCTCACCGGCGGAAAGACCGCGGTCACGCTCACGGCGCCACAGGTCGCGAACGACCTCTGCCACCTTCAGCACGTCACCCGAGTGCAGCTTCTCCAGGTTCGCCTTGTATCGTCGCGACCAGTTGGTCGGCTCCTCCGTGTGCGGTGCGCGGAGCACGTCGAAGACGCGCTCCAGGCCAGCCTGATCCACGACGTCACGCACGCCGACGAGATCGAGGTTGCACGCGGGGACCCGGACGACCAGGTCGTTCTGAGCGACGATCCTCAAGACCAGGTAGGTCTTGTCCTCACCTTTGATCTGACGGGTCTCGATGTCCTCGATGACGGCCGCTCCGTGATTGGGGTAAACAACCGTCTCGCCGACTGTGAAAGTCATATGTCACGTGCCCCTTTCCGAGATCCATCTTACCACGTGACAGATGGTCCGGTCCGGACGTTTGCGCTGGTCAGGGCCCACTTCCTGCCTTGACAAACGCTCTCTGGCATGCCTCGTGCGCGCGTGGGGCGCGACCTCCCGCACCCCGCCGGCACCCCTTTCCGGGCATCCCGGCGTCCGGCCCGGCGACGCCGAGGGCTACGCTGTGGGGCGCCGGAGGCCGCTGCCTGACGGCGTCCACAGGTTGTCGCAGACCAGGTCGCGACAGGCCGAAACAGCTTGCACGAGAGGGATTCCAGTGCCGATCACGTTGTCCTCGCGGATCGCCCGGCGTACCGCGCTGGCGGGCGCCGCCGCCACTCTCAGTATCGCGCTGGCGGCGTGCGGCGCGAACTTCTCCGCACCGACCCTGCAGCCGTACCAGGCCGCCGAGGGCACGAACGTCGAGTCCGGCCAGCTCAAGGTCCGCAACCTGCTGGTGCTGGCCGACGACGCCGGCAAGGGCGAGCTGCACGGCGTGATCGTCAACGACGGCGACGAGCCGGACACGCTGGCCGCCATCGACCAGGCACCGCCCGGGACGGCGGACGGCCAGGCCGGCGGCGACCAGCCCGGCAAGGTCACGTTCACCGGCCTGACCAAGCCGGTCGACCTGGAGCCGCACTCCGCGGTACTGCTCCCGGGCGTCGGCGAGGAGGCCCCGGCGGCCGAAGGCACCCCCGCCCCCACGACGACTCCGGCGACACCCAGTGCAACCCCGACCGAGACGCCCACCGCGCAGACTCCCGGCGCGGAGGAGACCGGCCCGGCAATCGCCGTGACCGGCGCGAAGCCCGGGCAGATGGTCAACGTGACCATCACGTTCGGCAAGGCGGCGCCGATCTCCGTCCACGTCCCGGTCCTCGCCGAGGACCACTACTCGCCGAGCCCGGCCGGGCACGAGTAACGCCGGACAGACGAGTACGGGCCGCCCCGGCGCGGGACGGCCCGTAACTCAGGTCGTGCTGCCACGACCTCAGGTCCGGCGAGCCGGTGGCCGCGGCTCGCCGTACCAGCTCTCGGCTCCTGCTCAGCCCTTGCTCGCCGCGGCCGCCTTGGACAGGCCCGGGATCATCTTGTCGAGCACCCACGGGACGCTCAGTACGCTGACCGCGCTCATCCCGGAGATCACCTGCTGGTCCTGCAGCGCGTACACCCCGCCGCTCTTGACCGCCTTCAGCGACGAGTAGACCGGGTCGGCCAGGAACTTCTGCGTCCCGATCCCGTCGACGTACGCGATCAGCACGTCGGAGTCGACGTCGGCGACCTTCTCCTTGCTGACCGTCAGCGAGAACTCCTTCTTGGTGTTGGTCTTCTCCAGCGCCTCCACGCCCGGCGCGTTCACGAAGCCCATCTCGTTCAGGATCTGCACCCGCGGGTCGCCGGGCATGTAAACGTAGTTCTCCGGGCCGAACGAGCCGACCGTGACGGTCTTGCCCTTGAACTCGGGATGCTCCGCCGCGACCTGCTTGATCTTGTCCTGGATCCCGCTGATCAGCTTCTCCGCGTCGGCCTTCTTGCCGAGCGCCTCGCCGACCAGCAGCGTCTGGTCCTGCCAGGTCGTCTGCCACGGCGCCCCGGGGTACGCGACGGTCGGCGCGATCCCGCTCAGAGTCTTGTACGTCGCCTCGTCGAACCCCTCGTACGGCGCCAGGATCACGTCCGGCTTCAGCGCCGCGATCTGCTCGAACGGGTACTTGTCGCCGGTGTCCAGCAACGTCGTCTTCGACTTGTCGAACTTGCCGGCGTCCCACGCGGTCACGCCCTCGGCGGTCGGGCCGTAGGTCACCTTCGGCATCCCGACCGGAGTCTCACCGAGCGCGTAGACCACGTCCTGGGCGTTCCAGCCGAGCGTCACGATCCGCTCCGGCTTCTTGGTGATCGTGGTGTCGCCGAACGTGTTCTTCAGTGTGACCGGGAACCCGGACGTCGACGTACCGGCCGACTCGGCCTCCGTGTCGCCGTCGCTGCCGCACGCGGCCAGCGCGGTCGTGGCGAGCAGCACGGTGGTGACCGCGCTGACGACCTTGGAACGGGACCAGGACATCTAGAACTCTCCTTAGTTTGCCTGAACTAAGGAGAGCCTAAGCTAACCCAGCAGGCCGTTGCGACCTGCGGGGATGTGACTCAGGACTCGAACTTGTAGCCCAGGCCACGGACCGTGACGAGATGCTGCGGATTCGAGGGATCCTTCTCGAGCTTCGAGCGCAGCCGCTTCACGTGCACGTCGAGGGTCTTGGTATCGCCCACGTAGTCGGCGCCCCAGATCCGGTCGATCAGCTGGCCGCGGGTCAGCACCCGGCCGGTGTTCCGCAGCAGCATCTCGAGCAGCTCGAACTCCTTCAGCGGGAGCCGGATCTCGGTCCCGGCCACCGTCACCACGTGCCGCTCGACGTCCATCCGGACCGGCCCGGCCTCGAGGGTGTCCGGCAGCAGTTCGACGTCCTGACCGCGACGCAGTACGGCGCGCACCCGGGCCAGCAGTTCGCGCGGGCTGTACGGCTTGGTCACGTAGTCGTCCGCGCCCAACTCGAGCCCGACGACCTTGTCGACCTCGGTGTCCTTGGCGCTGACGATGATCACCGGGACGTTGCCCCGGCTGCGGAGCGCACGGCAGACCTCCGTGCCGGACAGACCCGGCAGCATCAGGTCGAGCAGGACGATGTCCGCACCGGCGCGGTCGTACTCGTCCAGCGCGTCCGGTCCGGTCTCCGCGACGGCGACCTCGAAACCTTCCTTGCGCAGCACGTACGACAGCGCGTCGCTGTAGCTCTCTTCGTCTTCGACGACCAGCACTCGGGTCACGAAGCTGTCTCCTTTGCGATCTGACCTGACGGGGTAGGCGTCAGGTTTACGGCCGCCTCCTCCTGGCTGGCGGAGTCGGTCTGGCCCGGCGCGGGTTCGAGCCGCAACGGGAGTCTGACGGTGAAGGTGGAGCCCTGCCCCTCGACGCTCCACACCCGCACGTCGCCGCCGTGGATAGAGGCGATGTGCTTGACGATGGACAGCCCGAGACCGGTGCCACCGGTCTCCCGGCTGCGGGCCCGGTCGACCCGGTAGAACCGCTCGAAGATGCGTTCCAGGTCGCTGCTCGGGATACCCACCCCCTGGTCGGACACGGTCACCTCGACCAGGTCGCCGATCGGGTGCGCGGCGACCGCGATCCGGGTGCCGTCCGGGCTGTAGTTGATGGCGTTCTCGACCAGGTTGCCGATCGCCATCGCGAGCTGGTCCTCGCTGCCCAGCACCTCGAGCTCGGGCTCGCTCTTCACCACGAGCTTGATGTCGCGGTCCTCGGCGTCGATCCGGCAGCGGTCCACCGCGGTCTCGATGACCGCGTTGATGTCCACCGGGCCGGGGTTCTCCAGCGGGTCGTCGCCCTGCAGCCGGGACAGCTCGATGATCTCCTTGACCAGCCGGCTGAGCCGGGACGCCTCGACCCGCATCCGGTCCGAGAACCGCTGCACCGCCTCCGGGTCGTCGGACGCCTCCGAGACGGCGTCGGCGAGCAGGATCAGCGCGCCGACCGGGGTCTTCAGCTCGTGGCTGACGTTGACCGTGAAGTCCCGCCGGATCGCGTCCAGGCGGCGCTCCCGGGTCCGGTCCTCGACCAGGACCAGCACCAGCTGGCTGCCCAGCGGCGCCACCCGGGCACTGACGTACTGCGTAGCGCCCAGCCGGCCCCGGACGATCTCCAGGTCCTGCTGGCGGATCTCGCCGTCGCGGCGGACCTGGCGGACCATCGTGAGGATGTCGTCGACGACCAGCCGCTCACCGCGGACGATGCCGAGCACGTGCGCCGGGGCGCTCGCCTGCAGCACCTGGTCCTCGGGGCCCATCACGACCGCCGAGGAACGCAGTACCGACAGCACCGTGGCGACACCGGAGGGCACCGCGGGCTCCGGGGACTCCGGGATCTTGCGCTGGGCCCGCTCCGACAGCATCATCGCGCCGAGCGAAAGCAGAGCCAGGGCCGCGCCGATGACGCCGCCCAGCACCGCAGCCAGCGTGGGGTCCACGGCAACGATGCTACGCGGGCAACCAGCAGGGAAAGACCGAATGAGCACCGGATGACCGGGACGCGACTCAACTGTTCATCAGGCGTTCACCACTCGTCGCCGTCCGGCAACCTCGACGGCATACGGTCACCGTTGGGCGGGTACCGTGCGGGTGCGCCGCCGCGGCACCGGACACCACAGATCGGATTCGAACACCATGCGTGACACGTACCACGAGCAGCTCGACGACATCCTCGCCGAGCTGGAGCGGATGACGCGGACGGTGTCCACCGCCGTACGCCGGTCGACGGCGGCCCTGCTGGCGGCGGACATCCGCCAGGCCGAGGAGGTCATCGCGTCCGACATCCAGCTCGACGCCGCCGGCGAGGGCGTGGAGGAGAAGGTCTTCGAGCTGATGGCGCGGCAGTCGCCGGTCGCCAACGAGCTGCGGATGCTGGTCGCCGCGCTACGGATGGTCGCGGACCTGGAGCGGATGGGCGACCTGGCCGCACACGTCTCGAAGATCGCCCGGATGCGCTACCCGGCGCCGGCGATCCCGGCCGAGCTGCACGACGTGATCGAGTCGATGGGGTCGGTCGCCGGCAAGATGGTCGACGCCGCCGGTGACGTGATCTCGTCCCGCGACGTCGAGGCCGCCGGCAAGCTCGAGGCCAGCGACGACGAGATGGACAAGCTGCGGTCCAACCAGTTCCGCCTCATGATGGACGAGGAGTGGCCGCACGGCGTCGAGGTCGCCGTCGACATGGCGCTCCTCAGCCGCTACTACGAGCGCATCTCCGACCACGCCGTCGCGATGGCCCGCCGCGTCGTCTACCTCGTCACCGGCGAACTCCCAGTAGCCATCGGCGGCACCGCCGCCGGCTCCGGCGCCGGCGCCTCAGCCCCCAACCCCAACGGCAACAACTGACCCACCATCACAACGGCGCCCCCGGCAACTGGTTGCCGGGGGCGCCGTTCGTTGTGAGTGCTCGCGGGGTGAAAGGACACGCCTTCGGCGCGACTGTCTTATTGCCGGCTTCGCCGGAGCGCGTCACGTGTTGCCGGGCGAAGGCACCGGCGAAGAACTGTGGTACACGGTCAGGACACGCCTTGGCGCGCAGATCGCGCCGAGCGCTGCTGGCATTGGCCACCAGGGATCCACCACACGGCGGCCATGCCAGGGTCGGCGAATTACGAGCCGCGATCAAGCTGCTTGCAGTTATAAGTGCAGCGCGCTTACACTTGCAAGTGGAAGCACCATCGTTGGAGGTTGAGATGACCACCGCACCTGTCAGCCAAGGCAAGAATCTCCTGGTCGAAGCCAAGGAGCGGCATCAAGCCATTGAGCTGTTCAAAGCCCTTGCCGGCCACCCCGAGCGACTGGCGGTCGAGAGCGCTGAGCGTCCGGTGGGCCTTCCTCCGGAGTTGGCTCGCATCCTCACGACAGTCGTCGAGGTCATGGCTCGGGGTGGGTCAGTCACGATCGGCTCATTGCCGGAGGAATTGACCACCACCGTGGCCGCGGAGCAGCTTGGAATCTCACGACCGACGCTGATGAAGATGATTCAGAACGGCGAGATCCCAGCACACCGCAAGGGGACTCATCACCGGCTCAACCTTCATGACGTCCTGGCCTTCAAACGCGCCCGCCTCGAGCGGCAGCGGCAGGCATTCGACGAACTGCGCGCACTCGAGGACGAACTCGACCAGACATAACGGAAGGCTCGGCTAATCTGCCGCGCATGGTTACCCGGGTTTTCGTCGACGCAGACGTCCTGTTCTCGAGGACCCTGCGTGACTGGCTGTTCCTCACCAAGCTGGTATCCGGCGGAGGCATGTATACGGTCTCGACCAGCTTGGACGTCATTGCGGAGGCGACTGCCCGGTACCGTGACCGCAACCCGACCGCCCCAGGCCGGGTGATCGTGCGCATGTTTGAGCTGATCGAGGCGAACATCGACGAGCGCGTAGACGACTACACGGTGGATGGGAGCTTCGTGGGGGATGACCCTGATGACGCCCACGTCGATGCTGCAGCGAGGACCTGCGGGGCAGGAGTGCTCCTGACCATCGATGGCGGATGGAACAAGACGACCGACGAGCAACTCAACGCCTTGCCCTACGAGCCACAGCACCCCGATACGTTCTTCTCCATCATCGATGCTTCTTCACCCGATTTGATCCACAAGGTCATCGTGCAGCAGATGACTTATTGGTTCCAAAAGGACAGTGCAGTCGACCTTCCAACAGCGCTTCGCGCTGCGGGCTGCCCGGATTTCGCGGAACGCGTGCGTGGGCGCATCCAGGGTATGGATTGCTCTTTCCTGACGGCCTAGGTCGGGCACCTCGCAGCACCGCGGGTGGTGTGCGGGCCGGCAGAGCACGACGTGTCCGTCGACCGGGGCCGTGCACCTAGGCGTAGCCAACGCATGCGTACACGTCACACCAGTGCACCGCAGGCCGAGTCTCACGCTGGTGAAGCAGTCGACCGGCAGCCGCGCCGAAGGCACACCCTTCGCCCGTGACCGGGCACACCTGCGCCGGTACCCCAGACTCGGCAGTACCCGACGCGCACCCGGCGAAGCCGGCAACAGACAGCCGCGCCGCAGGCGTGACCTTTGCCCGTCACCGATCAGGATGCGTCAGCACTCCAGACCCGGCGGAGCCGGCGACGGGCGGACGCCGGAGGTGTGTGCTTGGGTGCGGCTAGCGGGGGTGGACGGCGTAGGTCAGGTGGGTTGTGCCTCGCGGGGACGGCTCTGAGCGGATCGGCTCCAGGGCGATCCTGGACGCGTCGACGCCCTCGAACAGGCGGGTGCCGGCGCCGAACAGCACCGGTGACAGCGTGATCGAGAACTCCTCGATCAGGCCGGCGTTCAGGTAGGCCAGGATCGTCGTGCCGCCGCCGGCGATGCGGACGTCGCGGTCGCCGGCGGCATCGCGGGCCTGGTCGAGGGCTTGTTCGAGGCCGTCGTTGACGAAGTGGAAGGTGGTGCCACCGGGGCGCTCCCACGGGTCGCGCTTGGTGTGCGTCACAACGAAGACCGGGGTGTGGAACGGCGCCTCCTCCGGCCAGGACAACTCGCCGAGGTCGAACATCCGCTTGCCCATGACGCTCGCGCCGGTGCGATCGAACGTCTCCCGCGCGATGTCGTTGTCGCGTCCCTCCTCGCCGCCCTGCCCCAGCTTCAGGTTCTCCCGGAAGAACCGCAGCGGGAACGTGCCCTGCTGCAGTTCCATCCACTGCGACACCCAACGCTGCACCTCAGAGTCGTCCGTGTACTTCGCGGGCGCCTTGAAGCTGTCCATGGCGCGAACACCGGCGGCGTGGGACTCGGGCGCGACGAACCCGTCCAGCGACATCGCCACACCGAAGAACACCTTCCCGGCCATCAGTTCTCCGCTCCGTTCCCCAGGAACTCGGCGACGTAGGCCGCGAGCTTGGCGAGGGTCTGCCGGCCGCCTTCGATCGCGCCGTACTTCTCGACCGCCTCGTCGCGCAGCTCCTTGGTGGAGAACACCGTGCGCATCGTGATCCGGGTCTTTGCGCCGTCCGGCTCGAAGGTCAGGACCGACTCGAACGCGTTCGGGTCGTCCCGGAACTCACCGTGCAGCAGCGCGATCCGCTCCGGCGGGACGATCTCGGTCCAGGTGATCCACTCCTGGTAGTCCGTCCCGTCCGGTCCGTGCAGCACGAAGTCCCACTCGCCGCCGACGCGGAACTCGAACGCCCGAGTGGTGGTGGTGAACCCCTCCGGTCCCCACCACTGCGACAGGTGCCGGACCTCGCTGAACACCTCGAACACCAACTCCCGCGGTGCGTCGATGACCCGCGAGATCACGATCTCCCGTTCGGCCGCCGCCTCCGCCTGTGCTTCTTGCCGTGCCCCTGCCATCGGTCAGTCCTCCTGCCGTGTGCGTTCGAGGTCCTGCTCCTGTGCCTGCTTGAGGTCCTGTACGTAGCTGTCCAGCCGGTCGAAACTCTCGTTCCAGAACTGCTCGAACCCGCCGACCCATTCGTGAATCGGCCGCAGCCCACCGGCATTCAGGCCGTAGACGCGCTGCTTTCCCGCCTTGCGATCCCGGACCAGCCCCACCTCCCGAAGCACCCGCAGATGCTTGGACGCCCGTGGCTGACTCATCCCCAGCTCCTGAGCGAGGTCGTTCACCGGCCGCTCCCCCGCCCGCAACAGCACAAGAATGTCCCGCCGCTGCGGCTCAGCGATCGCGTTGAACGCATCCGACGTCGTAGCTGCTCGCGCCATGGCATCATCATATTCCGATATAGGCATGCGTCAACCCGGTCTGCACCCGAACCCACGGTCACAGCCGCCCCACCAGGAGCGGCGTGCGCCTGAGCGTGATCAGGTGCGTGCGTACGCCGTCTCGTCAGTGCACTACCTGTCCAGCGGGCCCACCGCTCACCCGACCGCACTCCCCAGGCGATCCCGATGATGGCGGCGCCGGGTTCGGCGCATCAGCCCCAGGCCGAGCGGCAACTGTCCCCTGTCACACAAGAAGCCCTCGACAGCCAGCTGGCTGCCGAGGGCTTCTTCGTTGTCTGAAGTGTTCGTCCACAGATTCGGGGCGGCTAGGTTCGGGGCGGGCGGTGACGGATAGGTTCACCGGCATGACCGACCACTCCGAGACCGACCGTCTGATCAACACCGACCTGACCGGGCTGACCGGCGTCGAGCTGCTGGAGCACCTCGACGCGGTCGAGCGCCGGATGAAGGAGCTCATGAGGACCGAGCTCGAGCTCCTGGAAGCCAGTCCGGAGGTGGTCGCCGACCGCCCCGAACTGCAGGGCCGGCTCGACTACCTCCGCACTGTCGACCTCGGAGAGGTCAGCGGCCCTGGTTCTTGACGGCTTCGATGGCGTCCTTGGCGGCCTGGGGGTCCAGGTATTCGCCACCCGGAGTGACCGGCTCGAAGTTGTCGTCGAGCTCGTAGTAGAGCGGGATGCCGGTCGGGATGTTCAGGCCGACGATGGTCTTCTCGTCGAGGTTGTCGAGGTGCTTGACCAGGGCGCGGAGCGAGTTGCCGTGGGCGGTGACGAGGACGGTCTTGCCGGCGCGCAGGTCCGGCACGATCGCGTCGTACCAGTAGGGGAGCATCCGCTCGACGACGTCCTTGAGGCACTCGGTCGCGGGCAGCAGCTCCGGCGGGAGGGCGGCGTACCGCGCGTCGCCGGCCTGGTCGTACTCCGAGCCGCGCTCGATGGCCGGCGGCGGGGTGTCGTACGACCGGCGGAACAGCATGAACTGCTCCTCACCGAGCTCCTCCAGCGTCTGCTTCTTGTCCTTGCCCTGCAGCGCCCCGTAGTGCCGCTCGTTCAGCCGCCAGGACCGGCGTACGTCGATCCACTGGCGGTCGGCGACCTCGAGCGCGATGTTCGCGGTGCGGATCGCCCGGCGCAGCAGCGACGTGTGGAGTACGTCGGGCAGCAGGTCGCGGTCACGGAGCAGCTCACCGCCGCGCTGTGCCTCCTCGACGCCCTGGGCGTTCAGGTCGACGTCGACCCAGCCGGTGAAGAGGTTCTTGGCGTTCCAGTCGCTGTGGCCGTGGCGGAGCAGGATCAGGCGATAGGTCATGGCAGCGAGTCTATCGAGGCTCCAGCCACCCCTTGAAAGCGTCCAGGTTTCGAGTCGACTCGCCCCGCGACACCCGCCATTCGTACTCGCGCCGGATCGAGGTCGCGAACCCGAGCTCGAGGATCGTGTTGAACGACGTGTCGGCGTACTCCAGCACCGCGCCGAGCAGCCGGTCCACCTCGGCCGGGGTGATCGCGTGCAGCGGCACCCGCCCGTCCAGGTGGATGTCGCCCAGGTGGTCGACGGCGAACGCGACGCCGTACATCTTCAGGTTCCGCTCCAGCAGCCAGCGGTACACGGCGGCGTGGTTCTCGTCCGGGTGCCGCGCGACGAACGCGTGCACGTGGACCGCCTGCGGGCCGACGGTGAGCGTGACCGTGGTCTTCAGCTTCCGCTCCCCCGGCAGGTCCGCGGCGAACGCGCCCGGTTCGTCCTCGGTGAAGTCGAGCTCGTTCTCGGTCAGCACCTGGCGGATCACGTCCGCCGCAGAAACTCTCACCCGGCCACCTCCGCGGCGATCTCCGCCGCCATCGTCTGCGCGGCGGTCCGGTACGCCGCCAGCGTGTTACGGGCGGTCAGCTCCCAGCCGAATCCCCGTGCGTGCTCGACCGCCGCGTGGCTCATGCTCTCGCGGACGGCCGGATCCGTCGCGATCCGCGCCAGCGCGTCGGCGAAGTCGTCCACCCGGTGCCCACGCACCAGGTACCCGGTCCGCCCGTCCACGACCGCCGTACTCAGACCGCCGACGGCGGCCGCCACCACCGGCGTACCGCACGCCTGGGCCTCGAGCGCGACCAGCCCGAAGGACTCGGAGTACGACGGGACGCACACCACCGACGCCGCGCGGTACCAGTCGGCCAGCCGCGCGCGCTCCATCGGCTTCACGAACCGGGTCACGTCGTCGATGCCCAGCGCCCGTGCCAGCTCGGCGTGCGATTCGGGATGCTCCATCCCGTTGCCGGACGGGCCGCCGATGATCGCCACCACCAGCCGGTCCCGCAGCGACGGGTCCCGCTCCAGCATCCGCGCCGCGGCCCGGATCAGTAGGTCGGGCGCCTTCAACGGCTGGATCCGGCCGACGAACGCCAGTACGACGGCATCGCGCGGCACCTCGACCGCTTCCCGGGCCGCACCCCGGTCGGCGGGACTGAACAGCTCCAGATCCACACCCGGATTCACCACGCCGACCTTCTCGGGCTGGGCGCCGTACAGGTCGATCAACTCGCGCGCCTCGTCGTCGGTGTTGGCGAGCAGCCGGTCGGCCGCCTCCACCACCTGCTCCTCACCGAGCAGGCGCGCGGGCGGCTCGGGTACGTCGTCCTCGGCCAGGCTGGCGTTCTTCACCTTGGCCATCGTGTGCATGGTATGGACCAGTGGGACCGCCCAACGATCGCGGGCGAGCAGGCCGACCTGGCCGGACAGCCAGTAGTGCGAGTGGATCACGTCGTACCAGCCGGGCTCGTGGATCGCCTCGGCGCGCAGGACCGCGCGGGCGAACGTGCACAGCTGGGCGGGCAGCTCGTTCTTCGTCAGGCCCTCGTACGGGCCGGCGGCCACGTTGCGGACCATCACGCCGGGCAGCAGCTCGATGCGCGCGGGCAGCGACGAGGCGGTCGCCCGGGTGAACACGTCGACCTCGATCCCGAGTCCGGCCAGCTGCTTCGACAGCTCCACGACGTACACGTTCATCCCGCCGGCGTCCCCGGTGCCGGGCTGGTCGAGCGGTGACGTGTGCAGGCTGATCATCGCGACCCGCCGGAGAGGACGGTCGGCGGAGAAGTCGGTCACCTGGTCAGCGTAACTCCGGGGTCTCCACCGGGAATCGGGAGTTCTCCCTATCCGGGCACGAAGAGTGGGCTTACCACCACCCCGACTGGCGGACTCGCTCCACTGTGGTCCGGGCGCTGCGCCGAAAGCATGAAGTCATGCGTACAGTCCTCGAAGAAGCCAAGTCCTGGCATCGTCCGTTGATGCTGATGGTGCTCGCCATGGCCGGTCTCACGCTGGCCTCCGGGATCGGTCTCGCGGTCGACAGCCGGGAGATCCTCAACGAGTCGGTGTGGCTCAAGCCGTTCAAGTTCAGCATCTCGTTCGTCCTGTACGGCGCGACGCTCGCGTGGCTGCTGTCCAAGCTGCGGAAGGCGAAACGGTTCGGCTGGTGGACCGGGACGGTGTTCGCGTTGACCGGGGTGGTCGACGTCGGGTTCATCGCCGTACAGGCCGCCCGCGGGACGTTCAGCCACTTCAACGCCAACACCGACACGTTCAACCAGGTCGGGCAGCAGGTCTTCATGTCCGGGGTCATCGGGCTGTTCGGGGCGAGTCTCGTGGTGGCGATCATGCTGCTGTTCCAGCGCGTCGGCGATGCGCCGCTGAACCGGGTGATCCGGGTCGGCATCGGCCTGGCCGTCACGGGGATGGCGATCGCGTTCTACCTGGTCGGCGCGAACTCCCAGCACGAGCAGGTCACGGACGCCTACGGCAACCCGGTCACGCTGGGCGGCAGCCACGGCATCGGTGTCGAGGCCGGCGGTCCGGGGATGCCGCTGACGCACTGGAGCACGGTTGGTGGCGATCTGCGCATCCCGCACTTCGTCGGCCTGCACGCGATCCACTTCCTGCTGCTGGTTCTGCTGGCGCTGCATCTGCTCGGCCGCCGGGTGGCGTGGCTGCGGCCGGAGCGGGTCCGGGCGCGACTCGTCGGGGTGGCCGCCTTCGGGTACGCCGGCGTGATGCTGACCGTGACGGTCCAGGCGTTCCGCGGGCAGGCCCTGATCCATCCCGACGTACAGACGCTGGGGATGCTCGGCGGCTTCCTGGCGGTGAGTTTCGTCGCACTCGCGGGTGTGATCGCGTCGGCTCGACGGCCCGTGAGACTCCCGCCCGAACGCGGCGAGGCTTTTGAGAAACTTGGAGTATGACTTCGAGCGAGCGTCCTCTGGCCGTCGTGACCGGTGCGAGCAGTGGGATCGGGGCCGCGTCGGCGCGGTACCTCGCCCGCGAGGGGTTCGAGGTGATCTGCGCCGCGCGGCGGCTGGACCGGATCGAGGCGCTGGCCAAGGAGATCGACGGCCGGGCGGTGCAGTGCGACGTGACATCGGCCGACGACGTCGCCGCACTGACCGCGGCGGTCGGGGACGAGCTGCAGGTGCTGGTGAACAACGCCGGCGGCGCGTTCGGCCTGGAGCCGGTGGCCGAGGCGGATCTGGACGCGTGGCGGCGGATGTACGAGGTGAACGTGATCGCGGTCGCGGCCGTCACGAAGTCGTTGCTCCCGGCACTCATCGCCGGCCGCGGCACGATCATCGTGATGGGGTCGACGGCCGGCCAGGTCGCGTACGAGGGCGGCGGCGGGTACGTCGCCGCGAAGCACGGCGCGAAGGCGGTCGTCGACACGCTCCGCCTGGAGCTGTACGACCAGCCGGTCCGGGTCAGCGAGATCGCCCCCGGCATGGTCCGCAGCGAGGGCTTCGCGCTGACCCGCTTCGACGGCGACCAGTCCAAGGCCGACGCCGTGTACGCCGGCGTCCGCGAACCGCTGACGTCCGAGGACGTCGCCGACATCGTCGCCTGGATCGCGACCCGCCCCGCGCACGTCAACATCGACCGCATCACGGTCCGCCCCCGCGCCCAGGCCGCCCAGCACAAGGTCTTCCGCGAGCAGTAATCCGCCGTACGCCGGACATCCCTCGGGGTGAGCCGACTCACGGGCACTGTGCTTGCAATTGCAAGCACCTTGCTAGCACACTGTCGGTATGGCCAAGTTGAGTGATCGGGCGGCTGGGGCGGTGGGCTCCCTCGGGGAGTACCTCGCCGAGCAGCGGCGGAACGCGCAGTTGTCGCTGCGGCAGTTGTCCGACCTGGCCGGTGTGTCGAACCCGTATCTCAGCCAGATCGAGCGCGGCCTGCGGAAACCGTCGGCCGAGGTGCTGCAGCAGCTCGCGAAGGCGTTGCGGATCTCCGCGGAGACCCTGTACGTACGGGCCGGCATCCTCGACCCGGACGACGGCCCCGACGGATCCGGTGGCCGAGCGGTCTCGGGCGTGGTCGACGCCGTCCTGCTCGACCCCGCACTGACCGAGCGGCAGAAGCGCGTCCTGCTGGACGTGTACACGTCGTTCGTCCGCGAGAACACCCCGGAAGAAGCGAGCGAACCTCCAGCGAACAAGCGCTCGCGCACCACTGACTGATTCCTGCTGAAAACACCCCGAGGAGAAGCCTGATGGCTACCCGTACGCCCGTTACCCCGTTCTACGCGATCGCCGGCGCCGGCGACCTCGCGGTCGAGAAGGTCCGCGCGGTGAGCGAGGATGTGACCGCCCGGTTCGCCAAGCTCGACCAGAAGGGCCTGCAGACCGAGCTCACCAAGGAGCTGACCAAGGCGCAGGCCGAGCTGACCAAGCGCTTCGAGGCGATCGTCGCCGACGCGCGCACCGCGCCGGCCAAGCTGCGCGAGCTGCCGAAGACCGCGCAGGCCGGTCTGACCGTCGTCCTCGGCCAGGCCGAGGAGACCTACGAGGACCTGGCCGGCCGCGGCAAGGACCTGGTCGAGCGGATCCGCCACCAGCAGGCGACCGAGGACCTGGTCAGCACCGCCAAGACCACGGCGAGCAAGGCGAAGGCCACCCGCACCACGGCGAAGAAGACCGCGCAGACCGCGTCCCGGAACGTGAAGGCGACCACGACCAGCGCCCGCAAGACCGCGAAGGCCGCCGCCAAGGCCGCCGAGTCCGCGGCCACCAAGGTCGGCGACTGACCACCACAGACAGTGATATTTCACCCACCTCAGGGTGAATCATCGCCCCGGGCGGTCCACAGCTGCGACTCAGCAGAGGTGGGCCGCCCGGTCTGTCGGTTAGGCTCGTAGCATGATCACCTTCCAGAACCTGATCCCAGGGTTCGACGGTCCGCTGTCGGTCATCTGGTGGGTGCTGCTTGCGATCAAGCTGGTCGCGCTCGCCGACGCGGTCTTCCGGCCGCGCGCGGTGTTCATCGCGGCCGACAAGCTGACCAAGCCCGGCTGGGTGCTGATCCTGTCCGTCTTCACGCTGAGCCAGGTGTTCCAGGGCTGGCTCAGCTTCTTCGGCCTGATCGGCATTGTCGCTTCCGCCGTCTACCTCGTCGACGCCCGTCCCGCTCTGCGCGCGGCCACCGGCCGGGGCCGCGGCGGCTGGGGCGCTCTCCGCCGGCGCCGCGGACCGCGTCCCCTGTAAGGACCGCTGTAAGAACTACGAGCGGTAGACGATGACCTTGTCGCCGACGTTGACCTGGTCGAAGAGGACCTTGATCTTGGCGAGGTCGCGGACGTTGACGCAGCCGTGCGAGGCGCCGTTGTAACCGCGGGCCGCGAAGTCCGACGAGTAGTGCACCGCCTGGCCGCCGCTGAAGAACATCGCGTACGGCATCTTCGAGTCGTACAGCTTCGAGACGTGGTTCCGGCTCTTCCAGCCGACCGTGAAGCCGCCCTCCCGGGTCGCGGTCTTGACCGCGCCGAACCGGACGTCCATCTGCATCTTCACCACGCCGTCGACGACGTAGCGCAGCTTGCGGGTGGTCTTGTCGATGCACAGCGCCACACCGGTCGCACACCGGGCGTCGAGCTTCTTGCCGTCCACCACCGGCGCCGGCGGGTACAGCTCGGCCTGCGTCGGCTCGTGGGTCACCTTGGTCAGCTGGTCCCAGGTGTACTGGTCGACGTACCCGAGTTGGGGAATGTCCTTGGACTTCTGGAACTTCTTCACCGCGGACCGGGTCATGGTCCCGAAATCGTCGTCCAGGTACCGCTTCTCGAGCAGTTTGAGCTGCACCAGCCGCGCCTCGACCTTGCGGACGCTCGTGCCGCTGGAGCCGTTCTTCCACAGCGCCTTGGGGTAGATCGGCAGCTCACCGCTGACCTCGAAAGGCACGGTCTTCAGGTCCTGCGGGGTCGCGGTCGCCGTCGTTCCGGAACTGAGAAGTGCAGCAACCACGCCACCCACGACCAGTCCGGACAACAGCTTGCGAATGATCAGCCCGCGCATCGGACACCCCTCTAATAGCCCCGTTCCTACACTTGTAGGACGTCCCCACTGCCATTTTGGTTGGCCCCTCAGGGTACCGGAGGAACTGCGCATGGAGATCGTGCTGAGCACCGACGACATCACCACGGTGCCCGCGGACGCGATCGTCAACGCCGCACACCACGCCCTGCGCGGCGGTGGCGGCGTCGACGGAGCGATCCATCGCGCCGGCGGCCCGGAGATCCTCGCGGAGCTCGTCGAGCGGTACCCGAAGGGCACCCCGACCGGTTCGGCGGTGTGGACCACGGCCGGTGCGCTACCGGCGTCGTACGTGATCCATGTGGTCGGGCCCAACTACACCGCGGGGCAACGGGATCCGGCGCTCCTCGAGTCCTGCTACCGCGACGCGTTGCGGATCGCGGACGAACTCGGCGTACGGACCATGACGTTGCCCGCGGTCTCGGCCGGGATCTACGGCTGGCCGGCGCAGTCGGCCGCGGACATCGCCGTACGGACGCTGCGCCGTACGCCGACGAACGTCGTCCGGGCCACTTTCTGCCTGGTGGAACCGCGGCTGTACAAGGCGTTCCGGAACGCGACAGCGGCCGGGGAATAGCTCCCCGGCCGCTGTGCGGACGTCAGCTCACTTGCTGTAGACGACGACCTTGTCGCCGACCTTCACCCGGGAGAAGACCCAGGCGATCTTCTTCTTGTCGCGGACGTTCACGCAGCCGTGCGAGGCGCCGTTGTAGCCGCGGGCGCGGAAGTCCGAGGAGTAGTGCACGGCCTGGCCGCCGCTGAAGAACATCGCGTACGGCATCTTCGAGCCGTACAGCGAGGACACGTGGTTCTTGGACTTGCGGTAGACCCGGAAGACGCCGTTGCGGGTCGGGGTCCTGCTGGACCCGAACCGGACGTCCATCACCTGGGTCGGCTTGCCGTTCACGACGTACACCAGCTTGCGGGTCTTCTTGTTGATGCAGAGAACCCGGCCCTTCGTCATACAGCGCCTGTCCAGCCGGTACTTCGTGATCGCGCTGGCCGCCGGCTTCTTCGCCGAGGTTGCCGTCGGAGGCTTCCCCACCGGCGCAGGTGCCGTGGCCGACCGCTGCGCCGAGCCCGCCACCTGCGGCGCGGCCTCAGCGGTGACGGTCGCGGTGAGCGCCCCGACGCCCACGACCGCGGCTGCCGTCAGAGCCGCGCCGACCTTACGCAAAATCCCCATGTTTCCTTCGTCCTTCCCCCAAAGAGTGCTTCCACAAGACAGACGTCGCTACTTCACGTCTGGTTGGTAACAAGTCAGAACTTTCTTTCCCCCGCCATCGACCGAGCAATGGTGTATCACACCGACGGAGGCGGAATCGCGCTCCGTCGAGTGCTGTTTCCAGTTCGTGCCCTAAGCGTCCCCGGCCAGGGCCCGCAGCCGGCGCAGTACCTCGGACGCACCGAGGGCGTGGGCGGTTGCGTGCAGGTCCGGGCTGCGGGTGGCGCCGGTGATCGCGACCCGGACGAGCTGCGAGGCCTCGCGGATCGAGCCGGCGTAGGCGTCCGGGTTCTTCTTGTATTCCTTGGCGTTCGGCGCGAACCCGTGCTTCGCGGCGAGCGTGCGGATCTGGTCGAACCACTCCTGCGGGTCGTCGCGATGCTCGTAGCCCGCCACGAGATCCGCGGCGAACGCGGTGACGACGTCCGCGGCCACCCCGAGCGGAACCAGCCGCTCGTCGGCCGGCCCGTCCACCGGGACGAACAGCTCGGGGAAGAAGAACCCGTACGCCGGCCGGAAGTCCGACCACTTGCGCAGGTCCTTGCGCGGGTTCTCGACCCCGTCCCGCTCGACCGCCAGCGCCCGCAGCGCCAGCTCCGTCTCGGCGTCGAGCACGGGGACGAGCTCGGCGTCGTACTGCGTGGCCCAGGTGCGGACCGCGTCGAGGATCTGCCGGCCGCTCAGCGTCGCGATGTGGTCGGCGCTGATGTCCTCCAGCTTGACCAGGTCGACGAGCGGTCCGGCGGCTCCGCACAGGCTCAGGTCGATCGGCGTCGTCAGCGCCTCGGCCAGCGGCAGCTCCGCGAGCCGGCCGTTGGCGAGGCCGCGCAGGTAGTAGAGCACCGCGTCGGCCGGGAAACCCGCGGCGATGTAGAAGTCGACGCCGGCCTCGGGGTCCTTGCGCTTCGACAGCTTCCGCTTGCCGCCCGGGATCTGCTTCATCAGCGGCGCGATGTGCGCGTAGGTGATCGGCTCGAACTCGAGCGCCGCGAACAGCTGCTGGTGCAGCGGCACCGAGGAGATCCACTCGTCGCCCCGGATCACCAGGTTCACCCGCATCAGGTGGTCGTCGACGGCGTGTGCGAAGTGGTACGTCGGGAGGCGCGGCGACTGGTCCGACGCCTTCAGGATGACCGCGTCGTTCCGGTTCGCCTCGTGCTCGAGCCGGCCGCGGATCGCGTCGACGAAGGCGGCCCGCTGCCCGTCGGCGTCGTCGGGCGTGCGGAAGCGGACGACGTACGGCGTCCCCGCGGCGAGCTTCGCGGCGACGTCGGCCGGATCTGCGTCGCGCCAGATCGCCCACTTGCCGTAGTACCCGGTCGGGACCTTCGACGCCTGCTGGCGGGCGGTGATGTCGGCGAGCTCGTCCTTCGTCGCGAAGCACAGGTACGCCTTGCCCTGCCGGAGCAGGTGCCGCACGTAGGTCAGGTAGATCTGCTCGCGCTCGGACTGCAGGTACGGCCCGTACGCACCGTGGTCCTTGTCCTCGTCGGAGCTGATGCCGAAGTACTCGAACGCGCGCGCGAACTGCTCGAGCGCGCCCTCGACCTCCCGCGACTGGTCGGTGTCCTCGACGCGAACCAGATACACGCCGCCGGTGTTCGACGAGATGTCCCGGTCGATCATCCCGACGTACACGCCGCCGATGTGGATGAACCCGGTCGGTGACGGGCCGAGCCGCGTGACCATCGCCTGCTCGGGCAGCTCCCGCAGCGGGTAACGGTCCTCCCAGTACTGCGGCTCCGGGAGGTCACTCGGGAACAGCCTGTCGATCACGGCACGCTCCAGCATCATCAGCTCTTCGACTTGCGACCGAGCTTGGCGCGCTCGATCTGGGTGAGGGCGACCTTGCGCATCCGGATCGCGTCCGGGGTGACCTCGACGCACTCGTCCTCGCGGCAGAACTCGAGCGACTGCTCCAGCGACAGCTTGCGCGCCGGCACCAGCTTCTCGAACTCGTCCGCGTTCGACCGGACGTTGGTCATCTTCTTTTCCTTGGTGATGTTCACGTCCATGTCGTCGGCGCGCGAGTTCTCGCCGACGATCATGCCTTCGTACACCTCGGTCGCCGGCTCGACGAACATCGTGCCGCGCTCCTGCAGGTTGATCATCGCGTACGACGTGGCCGCGCCGGCCCGGTCCGACACCAGCGAACCCGACGGCCGCGTGCGGAGCTCGCCGAACCACGGCTCGTAGCCCTCGAACACGTGGTGCGCGATCCCCGTACCGCGGGTGTCGGTGAGGAACTCGGTCCGGAAACCGATCAGGCCACGGGCCGGGACCAGGAACTCCATCCGCACCCAGCCGGTGCCGTGGTTCGTCATCTGCTCCATCCGGCCCTTGCGGACCGCGAGCAGCTGGGTGACCGTGCCGAGGTACTCCTCGGGGCAGTCGATCGTCAGCCGCTCGACCGGCTCGTGCCGCTTGCCGTCGATCTCGCGGGTGACGACCTGCGGCTTGCCGACGGTCAGCTCGTAGCCCTCGCGGCGCATCTGCTCGACCAGGATGGCCAGCGCCAGCTCACCACGGCCCTGCACCTCCCAGGCGTCCGGACGCTCGGTCGGCAGCACCTTCAGCGAGACATTGCCGACCAGCTCGCGGTCCAGCCGGTCCTTGACCAGGCGGGCAGTCACCTTGGTGCCCTTGGTCCGGCCCGCCAGCGGGGACGTGTTGGTCCCGATCGTCATCGAGATGGCCGGCTCGTCGACGGTGATCAGCGGCAGCGGCTTCGGGTTGTCCGGGTCGGTCAGGGTGTCGCCGATCATGATCTCCGGGATGCCCGCGATCGCGACGATGTCGCCCGGGCCGGCCGAGTCGCCGGGCACCCGCTCGAGCGCCTCGGTGACCAGCAGTTCGGTGATCTTGACCTTCTGGATCGATCCGTCGTGGCGGCACCAGGCGACCTGGGCGCCCTTCTTCAGCGTGCCTTCGTGCACCCGGACCAGCGCGAGCCGGCCGAGGAACGGCGAGGCGTCCAGGTTGGTGACGTGTGCCTGCAGCGGCGCGTCCTCGGTGTACTCCGGGGCCGGCACGTTGTTCAGGATCGTCTCGAACAGCGGCTCGAGGTCCTCGGAGTCCGGCATCCCGCCGTCGGCCGGCTGGTTCAGCGAGGCCCGCCCGGCGCGCGCCGACGCGTACACGACCGGGAAGTCGAGCGCGCTCTGGTCGGCGTCGTGGTCGAGCAGGTCGAGGAACAGCTCGTACGTCTCGTCGACGACCTCGGAGATCCGGGCGTCCGGGCGGTCGACCTTGTTGACCACCAGGATGACGGGCATCTGCCGCGCCAGCGCCTTGCGGAGCACGAACCGGGTCTGCGGCAGCGGGCCCTCGGAGGCATCCACCAGCAGCACGATCGCGTCCACCATCGACAGACCGCGCTCGACCTCGCCGCCGAAGTCGGCGTGACCCGGGGTGTCGATGATGTTGATGGTCATCTGCTCGCCGTTGGCCATCTTGTGCCGGACGGCGGTGTTCTTGGCGAGGATCGTGATGCCCTTCTCACGCTCCAGATCGCCGGAGTCCATGGCGCGCTCGTCGACGTGCTGGTGGGCTCCGAACGCGCCGGACTGCCACAGCATCGCGTCCACGAGGGTGGTCTTCCCGTGGTCGACGTGGGCCACGATCGCGACGTTGCGCAGGTCGTTACGGACAGGCATGAAGGAGCGCTCCAAGTCATCAGAAGGTGTTAGGCGGTGGCTACGGCTGGTTTCACGTGCCACTCGACACAGGGCGCAGCCCCTACATCCTACCGGTCACCGTTCGTGTCCAGGAAACGGGACAGCCTTTGACATTTGTTGACTGGACGTCCAGTCTATAAACGCGCCCGGGGAGGGGCCGAAACAACGGGGGGTCAGCCCGAGGCGCCGGGCACGCGAATGGGGGGTTGCCCGGCGCTTCAGGCCTCGACCGGGAGAGGAAGCAGTGCCGCGATCGGCCACCGTCAACCAGGAGCTGCGCGAGCGCTCCCGTGAACGCATCCTCGGCGCGGCGCTGGAGGTCTTCGCCGCCAAGGGCTACGAGGCCGCCTCGATCTCCGACGTCACCGCCACCGCGGGCGTCTCCCGTGGCCTGGTCTCGTACTACTTCGCCACCAAGGAACAGCTGGCCGCCGAGCTCCTGGACCGCTGGCTGGACGGCATCGCCGGCATCCTGACCATCCAGGGAACTCCTGATGAACGTCTGGCGGGGATCATCGACGGCGCGCTGCTGGCGGCCGCCACCACACTGCCGATCCAGCGGCTCGCGATCAGCCTGATGATGCAGCCCACCACGCACGACGTGTTCGCCCGCGTCGAGGCTGCCAAGTCCGCCCGGGTGTCCCTGGTCGAGGACGCCATCCGCGACGTGTTCGCGGCGCGCGGCGCCGCCGATCCGGCCGTCGAGGAGATGTTGCTCAGGGCAACACTGGAGGGCGTGACCGTGAAGCTGGCGATCTACCGTGAGACCTTCCCGCTGGAAGCGATCCGCCGCCGTCTGTACGCCGGTTACGACCTGCCCGCACCGACGTCCCCGCTCCCCTTCGCGTCACCCGCGGTCGACCGCCTGCGCGCCAAATGATCCCGGCGGGGTCCATTCGAAGATCCGGGTGCCGTTGCGCAGCGCGGCGGCGGGCGGCGTGATCCGCAGCAGGGCGTTCCGCAGGGTCTGACCGCGCGCACCTAGATGGGCACCGACCCGCGCTTGCTGCGCGGACCGGCTGACGATGCGGCGCGTACGCCGGTACCGCTGCGACTCGTACGCTCGCAGCCCCGCTGCCAGATCGCCCGCGGCGGGGATCACGAGTCCGAGCGTGACCGCGTCCTCGAGGGCCGAGTTCGCACCCTGCCCGAGCGTCGGCAGCATCGGATGCGCTGCGTCCCCGATCAGCACGGTCCGCCCGATCGTGTACCGCGGCAACGGCCGGTCCAGCACCCACACGTCGTGCCGGATCACCTCGCCCGTCGATTCGATCAGCGCTCGTACGTCGGGTGCCCACGTCGCGAAGTACTCGCGGACCGCTCGTCGTTCGTCCGCGACGAGGCGTCCGCTCGGCATCGCGACGTACCCGTACCAATAGACCTCGTCGGCACTGATCCGCAGCGCGCCGAACTCCGCACTCGGCCCCCACGTCATCGCGAACCGGTCGTCGAGGGTCGTGTCCGGCGTGGCCGCGCGCCAGCAACTGAATCCGCTGTAGCGCAACCCTGTGGAGAACAAGGCGCTCCGGGCGACGCTCCGGATCCCGTCCGCGGCGACCACCAGATCGGCCCGCGCGCTGTGCGTCCCGTCCGCCGACTCCCAGGTCACCCTCGCGCGCTCTCCACCCGCCACACCCGGCTCGACCGCGACGACTCGAGCACCCGTCACCAGTTCGGCCTGCTGTCCTTCGACCAGCGCCTGGTGCAGCCCGCGACGGTGGATCCCGATCATCCGGGTACCGGCGCCATCGGGTGCCTTGAGCAACCATTTCCCGTCCCAGCGCCGGGTCCCGGCCGCGCGTACGCCGTACCCGCTCCGCCGGATCCGCTCCGCCGCCCCGATCAGCTCGGCCGCGCGCTCACCGTTGACCGTCACCACCAGGCCCGCACCGATCTCGCCCAGCTCCGGCGCCGCCTCCAGTACCCGCACGTCCCACCCCGACCGCACCAGCGAGGCCGCGGCGGCCAGCCCCGCGATCCCACCGCCGATCACGATCGCGTTGTCCATGCCCCCACCTTAGGAACGCGGACGCGACGACGCGTACGCCGGCCGGCGTATGCCTGAAGCCTTCCGCGGGACGACGCGGCCCGTCGGCGCTCTCAGGCAGTCCATCGGCGGCGCACAGATCGCCGGGCTGGGCGAGGCACCTCACGGAACCGCGGAGATCACGCACCTCAAGCAGTGCGCGGCCGAGAACGTCCGCTGGTGGCACGGGTTCACCCGCAACAAGGTCATCTACTGGGCAGCCAGCGCCCACACCGCCAACGCACCCCACCTGCGCGTCACCCTGCCACCCGGCACCGGCCGACTGGTTCGACGTAGTGCTCCACACTAATGAAGTAACGCCGACCCATCCGTTGGCGTGAACGGCCTGCCTTTCCGGAACTAATCAGGCACTATGCGACCGAAAAGTTCCGGAAAGATCGAGGGTGGGCGGGTCAGGCGAACGTCGGGGCGTGCGGGCGGACTGCGCCGACGACGTGGTCGCCGCCGGTGAGGTCGAAGTGCAGGTGGTTCTCGATCGTCTCGTTGCTGATGCCGAGGCGCTGGAGGGTCGCCGCCATGACGACCTTGCGGGCACGGGGCGTCCCGTCCTCGAGCTTCAGCGCGATCCCGCGGCCGTCGGCGAGCCCCACGGCGTACACACCCTCGGCGCCGGCCTTGCAGAACAGCCCGTCGGTGTCCCGCATCAGCTCGTACTCGTCACGGGTGCTCCCGCTGGCGTACTCCGGGTGTGCGCGGAACGCGTCCTTCACCTTCGCCTCGAGCGTCCCCGGCGCCGCGGCCGCGAACAGCCCGAAGGACCGGGCCAGTCCGGACAGCGTCAGCGCGAAGATCGGGGCGCCGCAGCCGTCGACGGCGACGTACGAGACCTTCTCTCCGGCCGCGTCCTCGAGCGCGGTCCGGATCTCCTGCTGCAGCGGGTGGTCCGGCGATCGGTAGTCCTGCTCGCGGTACGACCACCCGTTGCGCGCGCAGGTCAGGACCATCGCCGCATGCTTGCCCGAGCAGTTCATCACCACCCGCTCCGGGCCGTGGCCGGCGCGGACCCAGGCGTCGCGGGCGGCGTCGTCCAGCGGGTACGCCGGGGGCGTGCGCAGCGCGGTCTCGTCCTCGCCGGCCAGCGCGAGGATCTCGCGGACGCCGTCGAGGTGGAACTGTTCGCCGGAGTGGGAGGCGCCGGCGAGGGCGAGGAGCTTGCCGTCCAACTGGAGCCCGTTGCGGAGCATGCCGAGGGCCTGCATGGGCTTGTTGGACGAGCGCGGGAACATCGGCTGGTCCACGACGCCGGCGGACCAGGCGACGGAGCCGTCGGGATTGGTCACGACGACGGAGCCGCGGTGGTGGCCTTCGACGAAGTCGCTGCGGACGACATCAGCCAGGATCACAGGTTCGGTCACGGCTGAACTGTACAGGTGCAAAATGCCGTGTTGCGAATGATTCGACTCACAGCTCGGGCGGTGCATACCTGGTTCGACGTCAGCCGCCACCAGGAGATCTCAAAGCTGTGCCGGTGGAGGACGACTCGATTGTCGCTCAAGCGGTAGAAGGAGCCGGTCGCGCGCGCGGCGTGACCCTCGTCACCAGCTCTTCCTCCGGCAGGGCCCAAGCACGCCGCACAGCGTCGTTGTACGGCGGCACCGAGCCAGATCGGCGTCTGGCTCCAGACGTAAGCATCAAGGTCGGCATCGCGCAGCCAACCTCCACCTGCGCACCGGAGAGCAACCGCTGTTGAATCTCTGCTCTCTTTGCTTCCTTCTTCATCTCTTCCTTGAATGCCTCCCCTGGGCCTCCGAACAACCCCCTTCTTTCTCCTACCCCGTGTCCCCTCACAGCCGGGAGCGGACGTGGAGGCCTACCTCGGGGTCTACCAGGAGCTCCTGGGTGGCGGTGACGGTGGGCTGGTCGTCGGCGACGATCTCGAGGGCGGCCGACGGGTCCACGTTGCGCTTGATCAGGGCCAGGGCGATCGGGCCGAGTTCGTGGTGGCGAGCGGCGGAGCCGATGAAGCCGACCTGCTTGTCGCCGGCGCGGACGGCGTACCCGTGCGCCGGGAGGTGGTCGACGGAGCCGTCCAGGTGCAGGCGGACGAGACGGCGCGGCGGGCGGCCGAGGTTGTGGACGCGGGCGACCGTTTCCTGGCCGCGGTAGCAGCCCTTGTTGAGATGGACGCCGACGCCGAGCCAGCCCAGCTCGTTGGGGATCGCGCGCTCGTCGCTGTCCAGGCCGAACCGCGGTGCGCCCGCCTCGATCCGGAGCGCCTCGTACGCCCAGACGCCGGCCGCCGGACCCTCCAGACCGGTCAGCTCGCCGCGCGGCAGGAACACCTCGTGACCGCCCAGCGAATCCTCGCCGCTCCGGGTCAGATGCTCGCCGGCAGCGGCGCCCGGTCGCCAGACGATCGCGTAGTCGTCGGTCACGTCCGCGATCTCGACACGCGACATGAACACCATCTTCTGCAGCCACTCCACCAACGCCGCGGCCGCACCAGGCTCCGTGTGCAACCAGAACGTTTCCCCGTCGTCCACGCCGTACATCACGTGCTCGACGTGCCCCGTCGGCGACAGCAGCAGCGCCGTCGTCGACGTACCGGGCTTCAGACCTTCGAAGTACTGCGTGGTCAACGCGTGCAGCCAGGTCAGCCGGTCCGGGCCGCTGATCGTCACCACGTCGCGGTGCGACAGGTCGACGAACGCCTGACCCGCGACCAGTGCGCGCTGTTCGCGCAGGTCGGAGCCGTAATGCGCGGCGACGCCGGCGTCGGGTCCGTCGGCCTCGACCGCGCCAGGATGGTCCAGGAGGGGGCTGCGGTTGCGTGACATGTCACCAGAGTACGTCGAGCGGCGTACGGGGATCGCCTCCCACCGTGGGATGTGGACAGTCCCCCGGTGCCGCGACGCTGGAATCGTCAAACAGTCGGAGGGAGCAGGGTGATGAGCGAGAGACGATTCCGGTTCGGTGTGGTGGGCAGTCCGCGGACCGGTGAGGAGTGGATGACGACCGTACGCCGGGCGGCGGAGCTCGGGTACTCGACCGTGCTGATGCCCGACGGGCTGCAGTTGCCGTCGCCGTTCCCGTCACTCGCGATGGCCGCGGCGGTCGCGGACATCCGGGTCGGCACGTTCGTCGTGGCCGCTCCGCTCCGGACTCCGCGGGCGGCCGCCTGGGAGGCTCACACGTTGACCGTGCTCACCGACGGCCGGTTCGACTTCGGCATCGGCACCGGACGTCCGGACGCCGAGCAGCAGACGGCCGAGATCGGGCTGCGGTGGGGCTCGGCGAAGGAGCGCCGCGACCAGGTGCGCGAGACCCTGGACCAGCTGGCGAAGCTCGCCGGGGATCGCCGTACGCCGATCATGCTGGCGGCCGGCGGACCGCGGGCGCTCGCGCTGGCGGCGGCCCGGGCCGACATCGTCTCGCTGGCGAAGGATGCGATGACACCACGCGCCGACGTCCTGCGCTTGGTGCGGGACCTGCGTGAGCTGGCCGGATCGCGCGCCGACGACATCGAGCTGGCGATGAACCTGTTCGCGGCCGGGACCCGTGAGCTGCCTCCGTGGACGAAGCGCGCGGCCGGCGTCGAGCCCGAGGTGCTCGAGGCGAGCGACTCGCTGATGATGCTGCGCGGTACGCCGCAGGAGATGGCGGACGAGCTGCAGCGGCGCAGGGACGAGTTCGGTACGTCGTACATCAGCGTCAACTCGACCTACCTCGAGGACCTGGCGCCCGTGGTCGAGATGCTGAACGGGAAGTAGACACAGCACTGCCCGCCGGTTGTGGCCGGCGGGCAGCGCTGGGAGGGGTGGAAGGTGGCTAGTGGGCCGGGCTGTCGCCGCCCGCGGCGGTGTGTTGCGGTACGTCGCCGGCGTGGGTGTCACCGGCTGCGAAGGCGACCTCGTCGAACGGGTCGTCGCCGGCGAACACCTGGCGCGCTTGCTCCTTGTCGAACTCGCCGACCCAGTGCCCGACCAGGACGGTCGCGACCGCGTTGCCGGCGAAGTTCGTCAGCGCACGCGCCTCGGACATGAACCGGTCGATGCCGACGATCAGACCGACGCCGTCGACGAGCTCCGGCCGGTGCGACTGCAGACCGCCGGCCAGCGTGGCCAGGCCCGCGCCGGTGACACCGGCGGCGCCCTTCGACGCGACGATCATGAACAGCAGCAGCGAGATCTGCTGACCGATCGAGAACGGCGTGTCCATCGCCTCCGCGATGAACAGCGACGCCATCGTCAGGTAGATCGCCGTACCGTCGAGGTTGAAGGAGTAGCCGGTCGGCACGGTGATACCGACGACGGACTTGTCGACGCCGAGGTGTTCCATCTTGCCGATCAGCCGGGGCAGGGCGGTCTCCGACGACGAGCTGGACACGATCAGCAGGAACTCCCGGCCGAGGTACCGCAGCAGCTGGAAGATCGAGATGCCGGTGACCAGGCGCAGGATGGTGCCGAGTACGACGATCACGAACAGCAGGCACGTGACGTAGAAGGCGAGCATGATCTTGCCGAGGCTGACCAGCGCGTCCGCGCCGGTCGCACCGACGACGGCAGCGATCGCGCCGAACGCACCGATCGGCGCGGTCCACATGATCATCGACAGGATCTTGAACACCAGCCGCTGGATGTGACCGATGCCGACCAGGATCGGCTGACCCTTCGAGCCCATCGCCTGCAGGGCGAACCCGACGAGCAGCGCGACCAGCACGGTCTGCAGCACCTCGCCCTCGGTCAGCGAGGACAGCAGCGACTTCGGGATGATGCCGAGGATGAAGTCGCTCGTACTCTCGTGCGCCCCGGCGGCCTGCTTCTGGCCGGCCTCGCGGAGCTTGTCGGTGAGGCCCAGGCCCGAGCCCGGCTGCACGATGTTGCCGACCACGAGGCCGATGGCGAGCGCGACCGTCGACATCACCAGGAAGTAGACGAGCGCCAGCCCGCCGACCTTGCCGACGCTGGCGGCCTGCCGGACGGAGCCGATGCCGAGCACCAGCGTGCAGAAGATGATCGGGCTGATCAGCATCTTGATCAGGTTCACAAAGCCGGTGCCGAGTGGTTTCAGCTCGACAGCGAAGTCGGGGAACAGGAATCCGACACCGATGCCGAGCAGGACGGCGACGATGACGGCGATGTAGAGGAAATGGGTCCGGTCGTTGCGAACCGGAGTCGGGCGGGGTTCTGTCGGGCTCGACATTGGTGGGACTCCCTGTATCGGCCTGGCGGAGGGGTGATGGGGGACTTGGTGAGTAACTGTGACGTGACGCACAGGAGAACCGCGCGTTTCGTTCATATCGTTCGCTGCGCACCGGAGGGGGCAGACTGTTCGGCATGAAGCATCGGCCGTGGGAGCTGCGCCGCCAGGTTCTCTGGTTGCAGACCGTCACGGTCACGGTACTCATAGCGATGGTGTGGATCGTGATGGTCAGCCGTTCGCGCGCACAGGCCCTGCGCGACGAGGCCGCGAGCGGGATCCCCGCGCCGAACTGGTGGGAACTGGCCCGGCTGGACCTGCGGTCGATGCTCGGCATCGCGAGTCTCATGCTCGGTGTCGCGATCGCCGGCAACGCGCTCGTCACCTGGCGGGTACGGCGGGCCACCCGGGGCGTGGGGACGCAGTCGCTGGCGCGGATGCTCGACTTCTACGAGGGCGTGCTTCATGCGGCGCGGGAAGGGCTGATCCTGCTCGACCTCGACGGCCGGGTCCAGCTCGCGAACGACGAGGCGCTGACGCTGCTCGGTCTCCGCGAGGTCGTGCCCGGTACGCCGTCCGCGGAGCTTCATCTCGGCGCCCCGCTCGCCGAGTTGCTCGCGACCGGGCGGAGGGCGTACGACGAGCTGTACCTCGGCGCGCAGGGCGTCGTGGTCGTGAACCAGCAGCCGTCCGGGCGCGGGCGGATCGTCACGCTGCGGGACCACACGCAGCTGCAGCGCTTGCTCGGCGAGCTGGACGCCGTACGAAGCCTGGCGGAATCGCTGCAGGCACAGAATCATGAGGCGTCGAACCGGCTGCACACCGTCGTCAGCCTGATCGAGATCGGGAAACCTGAACGGGCACGGGAGTTCGCGGTGTCGGAGCTGCAGTTCGCGCAGGCGATGACGGACCGGGTCGTCGGCACGGTCGGCGATCCCGTGCTCGCATCGTTGCTGTTGGCAAAGTTGTCGCAGGCGCAGGAGCGGGGCGTCGTACTGACTCTCGACCTCGGCCGTGAGGCGCTGAACACCCGGCTGCCGGCGCAGGACGTGGTGACCGTGGTCGGAAACCTGCTGGACAACGCGATCGAGGCCGCGCGCGGCGGGCCCGCGCCGCGGAAGGTCGAGTTCCGGGCGGCGACGACCGCGGATGCCATTGACCTGATCGTCACGAACACGGGCGCCGAGCTGGGGTCGGTGGAGCTGGCGCACATGTTCGAGCGTGGATGGACGACGAAGGACGAGCCGGGACACGGGCTGGGCCTCGTGCTGGTGCGCAGCACGGTCGAGCGGTGGCAGGGTTCGCTGATGGTGGATCCGGACTCCGAACTGGCCGACGTACCGGCGTTGACCGTGCGGGTGCGGCTGCCGCGGGCGGTGAGCGCCAGTGCCTGACCTACGCGTGCTCGTCGTCGAGGACGATCCCGTCGCCGCGGAGGCCCATCGCACGTACGTCGACCGGCTGCCCGGGTTCGCGTGCGTCGGGATCGCCGGTACTGCGGGGCGTGCACTGCAGGTGCTCGCGCGCGGGGACGTGGACGTGGTGCTGCTCGACATGCACCTGCCGGACGGGCACGGGCTGGACGTCGTACGGCGGATGCGTGCCCTCGGCAACCAGACCGACGTGGTCGCGGTGACGTCGGCGCGGGAGGTCGCGGCGGTGCAGGCGGCGGCGCGGATCGGGGTTGTGCAGTATGTTCTGAAGCCGTTCGCGTTCGAGACGTTGCGGGACCGGTTGACGGCGTACGCGCGGCAACGCCGGGCCGCCTCACTGGGTGAGGTCGTCGCGGATCAGGACGAGGTCGACCGGTTGTTGCATCCGGCAACCGTTTCGTCGGTCCCGAAAGGGCTTGCGGGCGGGGTGCTGGATCGCGTCGTGCAACTGCTCGCGAACCGGGAAGGATGGACCGCGGAGGAGATCGCGACGTCGCTGGGTACGTCGCGGATCACGGCACGCCGATACCTCGAGCACCTCGCAGACCAGGGACAGGCGCTACGGACGCAACGCTACGACGGACGCAGCGGGCGGCCGAAGGTCGAGTACTCCTGGGTCGCCGAAAGTTAGTTCGCGCGGACGAGGGTCGCCCACAGGTGGGGCTGGAGGGCCTGGCCTTCGGCGGCCATGTCGTAGGCCCAGAGGAGTTCACCGTTCACGAGGCCGTAGAGGCGGTGGCCGGCGGTGACTTCCTTGGCGGTCACGGTGCGGGCCACGACGTCCGTCCGGAGCTCGATCTTGGCGCCGTCGATGTCGCCGTACCAGATCTCCGCGATCCCGGTCGGGTGCGCCAGGATCAGCTCGACCTTGTTGTCGGGCTGCGGGCGCCAGAACCCGGTCTCGACCGCGAGCGGCCGCTGCTTCGTACCGTCCTCGCCGACGACGAACGTCTGGCTGACGTAGTGCAGGTACGGCTTGCCGTTGTGCGTGAAGTCGATCTGCTGCCCGAACTCGAACTTCTCGATCGTCGGGTAGTCGCCGTGCCCGCGGCCCTCCCAGCGACCGAGCAGCCACGCGAGCGGCATCAGGTCGGGGTGCAGGTCCTGCGGGATCTCGAACGCCATGGGGTCACTCAGTTCGTGCCGCGGCCGCGGTACAGCCGGTAGACGACGAACGCCGAGAACCAGCCCATGAACACACAGACCAGGACCAGCAGCGTGGTGAAGACGACGTGCAGCACGTTGGTCAGTCTAGAGGATGCGTACGGCGGCCTTCGGCTACGGTGGCGTGATGTCCCGCACGCTGGTGATCAAACTGACCGCAGGCGCCGAAGAGCCCGAGCGCGCCAACCAGGCCTTCACCGTCGCCGCCACCGCCGTCGCCGCCGGCGCTGACGTCTCCCTCTGGCTGACCGGGGAGGCGGTCTGGTTCGCCGTCCCCGGCCGGGCCGAGACCTTCGAACTCCCCCACGCCGCACCGCTGAGCGACCTCCTCACCGCGGTGCTCGAAGGCGGCCAACTGACCGTCTGCACCCAGTGCGCGAAGCGCCGCAACCTCACCGAATCGGACCTCCTCCCCGGCATCCGGGTTGCCGGCGCCCCCGCCTTCACCGAGGAAATCCTCACCGACAACGCCCAGGCGATCGTCTACTAGCGCGCATCCGCGTGCGGGCGCCAGCAGACAAGCCAGCGCCCGAGTCCCACCGCGCGCGGCGGCCGGCGAGAGAGGCTTGTGCGGTGGCCGACGGGTGGCCTTGGGCGGGGTTTGGCCGGTCAGCGCATGTTGTGAGGGCTGACCGGCCGTTGCGCTTGGCGGGTGTGGATGGCTCGGTCAGCGGCGGGTGAGGCCACCGTCGTCGTTGCGGCCTCGGTCGCGGTCGGCTGTGCGGTCGCGGGCCAGCTGACCTGCGGTGCCCGGGCGTTCGCTGGTCGCCGCGTTCTCCTGGTAGTTGGGCGCGTCTGCGGCGGGTCCAACGCCGGACTGCGTCGTTCTGTTCAGGTCGGCCTTCTCCTGGGGTGGGAGGTCCTGGCCGGGGGTGCGGTTCTGGTTCGCTGCGCGCGCCTCGTTGAGGACCGGCTCCTCGATGGGAGGCTCCTGCGGACGCCGCTGGCTCTGCCGGCCCTGGCCGTCCGTGCCCTGTCTGCCCTGGGCCTGACCGTCCTGTCCGTCCTGGCCGAGGTCCGCCGTCTCGTTCACCGCCGTCTGGGAAGCCTGGGCGATCTTCTGCGTATCGGGCCCCTTCGGCTGCGCGACCTGGCCGACATCCTGCCCACCCGCCTGCATCCCCTGCCCCGCCTGCTGCCCATCCACCTGCTGCGTGTCGACCTGCTGCGGGTCCACCTGCGGAGCCTCGACCTGCTGAGCGTCGACCTGCTGAGCGTCGACCTGCTGGGTGCTTACCTGCTGCGGGTCCACCTGCTGCGGGTCTACCTGCTGGGTGTCCAGCTGCGGGGTCTCGGTTTGCTGGGGGTCTTGGCCGGTCTCGGCCTGGTCCAGGTCGGTGGTGTCCTGGTCTAGGGCCTCGGTGTCGCGGTCGGAGACGTAGGGGTTGACGTCGTCCTGTGACAGGTCCTCGGTGGCGCGCCCCTCGTCGGCTACGTACGGGTTGACGCCGTCGTTCTGGGCGTCGAGGTCGGTCTGCTGTCCGTCCGTGGCCAGCTCCGAGTCGCCGAACTCGTTGTCCGCGTCAAGGTCCGAGTCGAGGTCCGAGTCCAGCTGTGGCTCCTGGGACTCGTTGGCCTGCTCGAATCTGGGGTTGTCCGTCACGTACGGGCTGGGGGCCTCCTGCGAAGGATCGGCCAGCGCGTTGTCGACCTCCGAGTCCAGCTGCGGGTCCTGGCTGTCGAGGGCCGGGTCCTGCGCGCGGTCCGCCTCGTCGGTGACGTACGGGCTCGGCTGCTGCTCGTTGTCGGCCTCGGCCTGCGGCTGGTTGTCGGCCCCGTTCGCGGGGTCCTGCTGCTCGCCGGTCCCGTCGCGGTCCTGCTCAGCCTGCTCGGACTGCTCGGACTGCTGATCCCGCTGATCCTGCTCGGCCTGCTCGCGCTGCCGATCGTCCAGCTCGTCGTCGAGCGCTTCCGCCGCGACCGCACCGCCGGCCGCCACCCCCGCGGCAGTCGCCGGATCGATCCCATCCTCGCGTTGCTGCTGCTGGCGGTCCGGATCCTCGCGCTTGCGGCGTTCCTCGTCCGCCTGCGCCCGATCCGCCGCACGCCGCTGGGCCGCGTCGTCCACGCCGTCGCCGTCGCGGTCGTTGGCGTTGTCGTTCTGCTGGTCGTTCTCGTCCCGGCGCTCGGTCGAGTCGTCGCGGCGGTCCCGGTCGAGGTCGGTTCGATTCTGGTAATCGTCGGGGATGCCGTCCCGGTCGAGGTCGTTGTTCCGTTCCTGGTCCTGCTGGCGCCTCAGCTCCTCGTTCCGCTCCTCGAGGGCCCGGTTCTGGTTCTCGAGATCGGCGTTCGCGGCAGCCAGCTCGGCCACACGCTCCATGTCCCGGGTTCGGTTGGGCCCGTCGGTCCGCCGCATCAGCCGATCGGCCTCGGGGTCCCACCTCCCGCGGGACACCGAGTCCTCGAGCGAGACGCGCTTTCGCTGGAAGCGACTGAGCAGATTCTGGGCCAGCCGGCTTCCCTGACGCACTACCTGACGAACGCGCTGATACGCGGCGAGCAGATACTGGAAGAGTTCGTCTGTAGCCTCGTCGCCTGTAGTCGACATCACGCCACCTCGTTCGCATAGACGGAGTACCCGAAGCCGGCGGCGGTTTCGCCGGGTGCCGGCTGAGACGCGTACAGGTGGAACTCGGCTCCGGGCCGCAGCCAGACCGCGAGATGCCGGCGACGGCCCCGCCACTCCAGCGGCACCCGCGGGTCGTCCCCGGGGCCGACGTACACGGGCGGACCCCAGTGCCGCCGGGCGAGCTCGAGCTGGCCGGGCCAGTACGTGTCGAGCCCTTCCTCGGCCTGCGGCAGCTCCGACGGACCGATCTCGTACGCCGACCAGCCGCTGCGCGGGCTCTCGGGCAGGACGGCGTCCGGCAGCACGAGCATCACCGTCTCGCGCTGGGTCACCAGACCCCAGGTGTACCGATCGGGATCGATGTTGCCCGGCGCCCACGGGCGCCAGCCGGTGGCGGCGGTGACGCGATTGACCAGGGCGCGGATCGCATCCATCCCGGTCTCCGGCGGGCCCCAGACGGGCCGCCAGTCGACGACCTCGGCCAGATCCGCCATTGCGCGTTCGTCATCGTCGAACGACCGCTCCTGCGTCTTCACTCCGCCACTCCTTCCGTCAAGTTCGCCCAGAGTATGCCCCGACCGGTACCACCAGCAGCCGTACAGACGCAGACCTGTGGATAACTGGTTCCGGGTACGCCGTTCGCGAGCAGTAACCGCACAACGGCGTCCACCAGCCGCCGGCGGGGTTGTAGTAGAACCATGAAGCTCCCGGCACCTCCGACGGAGAAGTCGTTCCCGTCGCCGCTGCATCACCCGCGGGTGGCGACCGTCATCGGCCGCTGGCTCGGGATCGCCGTGGCGGTCTGCTTCCTGACCGGGCTCTACAGCCACTTCCAGCAGGACGGCCCGGCCTGGCTGCAGTTCCCCAGCCGTCCCGCCAACCTGTACCGCGTAACGCAGGGCCTGCACGTGCTCAGCGGGACCGTCGCCGTCCCGTTGCTGCTGGCAAAGCTGTGGACCGTCTACCCGAAGCTGTTCGCCAAGCTGAACCCGAAGGCCGTCGGGCCGACGATCGAGCGGCTGTCGATCCTGGTACTGGTGTCCTCGATGGCGCTCGAACTGTTCATCGGCTTCCTCAACACCGTGCAGTGGTATCCGTGGCCGTTCCCGTTCCGCCAGACCCACTACGCGCTGGCGTGGATCATCGTCGGCGCGCTCCTCGTCCACGTCGCCGTCAAGCTCCCGCTGATCCGCGCCCACTGGCGCCGTACGCCGGAACTCACCCCGGAGTCGTTGCCGCCGGACGTCACCGGCCTCACCCGCCGCGGCCTGTTCCGTACGGTCGCCGGCGCCGCGACCCTCGTCGGCATCACGTCGGTCGGACAGTCCGCGCCGCCGCTCGGCCCGGTCGCCGTCCTCGCACCGCGCAAGCCGAACGTCGGTCCGCAAGGCCTGCCGGTGAACCGTACGGCGGAAGCGGCCGGCGTCACCGGGATCGACGCGAACTGGCGGCTGACGATTGTGGGCCCGCGGCAACTGTCCTACACGCTCGACGAGCTCCGGCGTCTTCCGCAGAATCGCTCCAGCCTGCCGATCGCCTGCGTCGAGGGGTGGAGTCAGGGCGCGCGGTGGGAGGGGGTGCGGATCCGGGACCTGCTCGAGCTCTGTGGTGCTCCGAAGGAGTCCCGGGTGCGGGTGGTGTCGATGGAGAAGGGTGGGTTCTATGCGACGAGTGAGCTGCCGGAGGAGTTCGCGGCTGATCCGTTGACGTTGCTGGCGTTGCGGCTGAATGGCTCCGAGCTGGCCCTCGACCACGGGTTTCCGGCGCGGATCATTGCGCCTAATCGGCCAGGGGTGTTGCAGACCAAGTGGGTTCATCGGCTGGAGGTTGTCGGGTGAGGCTGCGGATCGGATTACTCGTCGCCGGGGTGGTGATGGCTCTGTGGGGTGGTTGGGAGTTGACCACTGCCTTGGACGGGCGAGCGTTGGTGCGGTTGCCGTTGTGGCTGGCCGGCGCGGTGGTGGTGGATGACTTCGTGCTGGTGCCGTTGACCGTTGGTGTCGGGTGGATGGTCACGCGCTGGTCGACCGGGCCGGGGCGGCATCGGACAGTCGGTGCGGTGCGGACGACGGTGTTGTACGTCGGGATCACCAGTCTGATCGCGGTGCCGTTGCTGCTGCGTCAGGGCAAGGGGCCGAATCCGACCGTGCTCCCCCGCGATTATCTCCGCGACTGGTTATTGCTCGAAGCAACGATCGTGGCCGGCGGTGTGATCGGCTACGTCGTTCAGCGCTTCACGTTGAGCAGGTCGCGGGCCTCGTCCGGCGACATCGGCGGCCGCTGAGCCAGCGTCGCCAGGGCGGCCGCGCGCTCGACGAGCTCGGCGTTGTGCGTGACGGGATGCCCCTTCGCCAGCGTCAGCGTGTCCTCCATCCCGACCCGGAGGTTGCCGCCCTTCGACAGTGCGGCCAGCGCCACCGTCAACGACGTACGGCCGATGCCTGTGGCGGACCAGGACGTGACGGCGTCGGGAAGGGCGTTGACGGCCGCAACGAGCGCGTCCGCCGTACCGGGCATGCCGCCGGGGACGCCCATCACCAGGTCACAGTGCACGCGACCGCCGTACGGCAGGCCGTACTTGTCCAGCAGCCGGTGCAGCGCGACGACGTGCCCGAGGTCGAACAGCTCGAACTCCGGAACGACCTCCCGCTCCTGCGTGAGTTGGTAGAGCTGCGTGACGAACGGCCACGGGTTCATGAACACGTCGTCGCCGAAGTTCACGGTGCCCATCGTCAACGAGCAGGAGTCCGGCGCGGCATCCAGCACCCGCAACCGGTCCTCGTACGGATCCGTCACGGCACCGCCCGTGGACAGCTGAACGACCAGCGCGGTGTTCTCCCGCACCGCCGCGACCGTGTCGGTCAGCCGCCCCAGGTCCAGCGTCGGCCTGTGCTCGCCGTCGCGGATGTGGATGTGGATCATCGCCGCTCCCGCGGCCTCACAGCGCTTCGCGGTCTCGACCAGCTCGTCGAGCGTGGTCGGCAACGCCGGGCAGTCCGCCTTCGCGGTCTCGGCCCCGGTGGGAGCAACAGTGATCAGAGTCGACGCCATGGACGAATCCTGCCAGATCGGGTCCGGAAACGAGATATCGTCCGGTCAGACGGTTCGATGACCGGACGATCTTCCGCGCGAGACCCCATGACCCGCCGCGACGGAGTCGTGGCATATATACAGTGCACATGAGAGCCGTAGTACAGCGAGTCAGTCAGGCGTCGGTCAGCGTGGACGGCGAGGTGGTCGGGGCGATCGAGGGACCCGGGCTGCTGGTCCTGCTCGGCGTCACCCACGACGACACCCCGGAGAAGGCGGCCGCGCTCGCCGCGAAGATCTGGACCCTCCGCATCCTGCACGACGAACGCTCCGCCGCCGACGAGCAGGCCCCGATCCTCGCCATCAGCCAGTTCACGCTGTACGCCGATACGCGCAAGGGCCGCCGCCCGTCGTGGAGCGCCGCCGCCCCGGGCCCCGTCTCCGAGCCGCTGTACGACTCGTTCTGCGCGGCCCTCGAAGCCCTCGGCGCCAAGGTCGAACGCGGCGTCTTCGGAGCGAACATGCAGGTCTCCCTCACCAACGACGGCCCGGTCACGCTGATCCTCGACGCCTGACAACGAACCGGCCCCCGGATCCGCAGGGGATCCGGGGGCCGGGTGTTCTGGGTCGGTGAGGTTCGACTCAGAGGGGGTCTGCTGAAATCAGCTGACGACGCCCGCGGCCGAGTGGCCGACGATGACCTTGGTGTTCAGGCTGTAGACGTCGACGACCAGCGCGTTCACCGAGATGTAGCGCTTCTGCCGCATGACCTGGTTGAAGGTCAGCTTCGCCACACCCGGGATCTCCAGGGTCTGGTTCTCGCCGGTCTTCACCGGGTACGTCTTGTTGCCGACCTTGATCGAGGCGATGCTCGAGGACGAGCTCACGCCGGCCTTGCCGTCCTTGGTCTTCCACGCCGAGGCCGAGGACTCGACCGCGCCGATGGACAGGGTGCCGACCTTCACGCCCGCGACGTGCGAGGTGAAGTTGATGTAGGACTTGCCCTCGCCGATGGCGCCGTTCTTGGTGGTGTAGACACCGCCGACGTAGGCGACCTTCGGGATGTTCAGCTCGCCGACCGCGACCTTGACCGTCTTGCCCTCAGTACCCTGGCAGGTGGTCTGGAGCGACGTCGGGCCGGAGACGACCAGCTTGTCGGCCTGCGCCTTCGTGCCGTACGCGTCACCGATGACCAGCGCGGTCGCCGGCTTCGAGATCTCGGCGCGGGTCTTCAGCACCGCGACGTCGACGCCCTGCGGGATGTACTGGTTCTTCACCGTCGCGTGCAGCACGACCGCCTGCGCGTACGAGTAGATGCCGGAACCGGTCTTCACGCCGCCGACACGGTTCAGCACGATGTAGCCGAGGCCCGGAACGGCGACCTTGGTGTTCGGCTTCGGGTTGAGCAGCGACGGCACCGAGATCGCGCCGATCTTCACACCCGCGAAGGTCGTGGAGCCGGTGTAGGACAGCTGGCCCTTCGAGTACTTCGACGTGGTGGTGGTCTTCACGCCGGTCAGCGTGAGCAGGTTGCCGACCTTGATGTCGACGGCCGACGCGTTGCTGGTGACGCCCGTCCCGCTCTTGTCGTTGAACGCGTGCGTGTCGGTCTTCACCGAGCGCGCGATCGCCTGGTTGTTCACGTTCGCCGTGGCGAGGTCGTTCTTGTCAGCCTTGTTGGCGTCGGTGGTGCAGCCGAACTTGCTGACGACCTGCGGGCCGCTGTTCGCCAGACCGGATTGGACGTCGGTGCCGTACGAGTAACCGCTGTATCCGAAAACCGGCGAGGCGGATGCCGAACCCGAGGTCAGCGCGATCGTAGAAGCCACGCCGACAACCGCCGCAACTCCGACGGCAGCGAGCTTCTTGTATCCGATGCGGGGTCGCATTGACCCCTCCTCCCTGAGTGATGACGTGACCCGAAGTGCGGGTCAGGACACAGACACAACTCAGTCGATTGCGGTAGGTGACGAGCCGACCGCGCTCCGAGACCAAACCGTTACCTTGCCGCTCGCTCCACGAGATTTCCGGGGTCCGGCCGTAACCCGGCTGCGATGACCCGAAACCCACGATCCGCAAGCCTTCCCGGGCATGCCGAAGGGCCCGGACGCGCAAGGTCCGGGCCCCTCGGTGCTTACTTCAGGGTGGGCCACCGTCGGGTGGTGGTGGCACCTTCTGTAACGAACGACAGCTCAGACGGTGACGGCCACTTCCGCGACCTCGCCGTACTGCGCGACCACCTGGCGGTCGACCGGGTCGGCCTTCGGGGCCAGCGTGCGCAGCGTCCAGCTGCCCGGCGCCGCGAAGAACCGGAAGTGCCCGGTCGCCGAGGTCGGCACCTCCGCGGTGAACTCACCGGAGGAGTCCAGCAGCCGCACGTACGCGCCGCCGACCGGCTCCTCGCCGCGCAGCACCTGGCCCTGGATCACGGCTTCCTTGTCGACGTCCACGCCCTTGAGGTCGAGGCCGCCCTTTTTCGCTCCGCACATGTGTCAGGCCTTTCCGGGCTCGTCGCCGAGGGCAACGGGTACGCCGACCAGCGAACCCCACTCGGTCCAGGATCCGTCGTAGTTCTTCACGTTCTCCTGGCCGAGGATCTCGTGCAGCACGAACCAGGTGTGCGCCGAGCGCTCACCGATCCGGCAGTACGCGATGGTGTCCTTGCCGAAGTCCACACCCGCGTCGGCGTACAGCTGCTTGAGCTCGTCGTCGGCGCGGAACGTGCCGTCGTCGTTGGCCGCCTTGCTCCACGGGATGTTCGCGGCGGTCGGGATGTGGCCCGCGCGCTGCGCCTGCTCCTGCGGGAGGTGCGCCGGCGCGAGCAGCCGGCCGGCGTACTCGTCGGGGCTCCGGACGTCGACCAGGTTCTTCACGCCGATGGCCTCGCCGACCTCGTCGCGGAAGGCGCGGATGGTCAGGTCCGGGTCCTTCGCCTTGTACTCCGTGGCGTCGCGCTTCACGACCTCGTCGGTCAGCTCGCGGCTGTCCAGCTCCCAGCGCTTGCGGCCGCCGTCGAGCAGCCGGACATCACCGTGGCCGTAGAGCTTGAAGTACCAGTACGCGTACGCCGCGAACCAGTTGTTGTTGCCGCCGTACAGCACGACCGTGTCGTCGTTCTTGACGCCGCGCTCGGACAGCAGCGCCTCGAACTGCTCCTTGTTCACGAAGTCCCGCCGGACCGGGTCCTGCAGGTCGTCCTTCCAGTCCAGCTTGATCGCTCCGGCGATGTGGCCGGCGTCGTACGCCGAGACGTCTTCGTCGACCTCGATCAGGACAACGCCGTCGTCAGTCTTGTGCTCCTCGACCCAGTCGGCCGAGACGAGCGCGGATTCCCTGCTCATGTGTGCTGCCTCTTCTCAGTTGGTAGCGGTGGATGGCGTACGAATGCGGTGGATCAGCAGATAGGCCTCGCAACCGAGGCAGAGCCCGACGGCCGCGTTCACGAACGCGGCCACCAGGGCGAATCCGGTGGCGACCACTCCCAGCACGGTGGCGCCGGTCAGGAACCCGACCAGACCGGCGACCGCGAAGACCAGGCCGACCAGCTGGGCGAACCGCGGCGGGGCCGCGTCCTCCAGCTCCTTCGGCGGGCCCAGCCGGGGGCGGACCAGCCGCTTGAACAGCAGCCCGTACGGCGACGCCTGGACGCCGAACGCGACCGAGATCGCGAACACCACGGCTTGCACCGCGAGCGGCCAGGGACTGTTCAGTACGAGCGTCAGCGCGAGGACGACCGTGGTGACGCCGGCAGCGAACCGGAGACCCCGCGGGTCGACCTTGTGTGCCGTCTGTTGTTCGGACATGACGACTCCCGGTGAAGGAGGATGTCGAGCCGGACCCCGCCCGGGTATGCGGGAGGCGACGTACGCGGAACCGTGCTCAGCGACCGGTTCCGCAGCGCTCGGGACGCCGCCTGGTCAGCGGCGACGACACAGCGAAGAGCGCACGCGGCAGTTGTCCACTGCCCTGCGCTTCGTCAGCCATGTCGTGTAAACCACGGATCGAGACTACGGAACCTGGGCGGGCCTGCCGCCCCTGGTCCCATTCCGTGAGACAACTGATCACACTGCGGACAATCAGGCCGAGGACGGTCAGGTACGGATGACGTACGTCGACGCGACCTTGTCGTGCAGCGCCTGGTTCTTGTCGTCCCACAGCGGCCAGAGGTAGTCGAGCAGCGCGCCGAAGCTGGCCAGCGTGCCGACCAGCGGGATCAGCCCGGCCACGCTGAACAGGATCTGCAGGCCGTAGCGCTTGGCCACCGCCGATCCCGGCGGCGTGGCGGGGATCTCGGTGCCGTGCGTCAGGACAGCCGGTACGTAGTGGACCCTGATATTGAGGGCCATCTTGCCCGGCGTCGCGCCCTTCTTCGTGAGGAAGAGGTACTCGTACGCGAACGACACCGCGAAACCGATGAGGGTGGCCGGGATCATCCACTTGTAGACCTCGGGCGGCAGCGTGGCGGTCGACGCCGGCGTACCGGCCTCCGCGGCCCGCATCGTGTCGACGAAGTAGTCCACCAGCGACTGCGAGTACTGGTAGTAGAAGTAGCCGGTCAGCGGGAGGCCGATGATCCAGACGATGATGCTGTCGATGATCTTGGCGAACACCCGGCGCCACCAGCCGGAGAGCTGCCGGCCGTCCGGCGTGGTGTTGAGCCGCTGCCCGGGGTACCCGAAGCCCTGACCGGCCTGCGGGTGCGGCTGGTAGCCGCCCTGCGGGTAGGGCTGGTAGCCGCCCTGCTGCGGAACTCGCTGCCCGTACTGCGGCGGCTCCGGCTCGATCCGCTGCCCGTACTGCGGCGGCCCCGGCTGTCCGTACTGCGGTTGGCTCTGCTGCCCGTACTGCGGTTGGTTCTGCCCGTACTGCGGCTGACCCTGCTGGCCGTGCTGCGGCTGCTGCTGGCCGTACTGCGGCTGACCCTGCTGGCCGTACTGCGGTTGGCTCGGCTGTGCGCCGCCGAACACCTGGCCGTGCTGGGCGGACTGTCCGTACCTCGGGGCATCAGCCGGCCGCGGCTGGCCGAACTGCCCCTGGAACGGCGGCGGCCCCTGCTGCGGGCGACGCTGATCCGTCCAGGCGTTGCCGTCCCAGTACCGCTGCTGCGACGGGTCCTCGGGGTCGTCGTACCAACCTGCTGCTTGAGAGCTCACCGGGAGAGTCTTGCCTACCCCCGGGTCCGTTGGCCATCCGGTGGCAAGTACCGGACGCAGTCAGCTCGGCTGGCGGTCCATCGCAACTGCCAGCGCCGCGATCACGTCCGGCTTCCGGGGCGCTCCGCTGGCGCGCTTCACCACCGCACCGGTGCCGTCCAGCACCAGCGTGGTCGGCGTACGCAGGATGTCCAGCCGCCGGACCAGCTCCAGGTGCGACTCCGCGTCCAGCTCGACGTGGCGCACACCGTCGACCATGGTCTCGACCTCGGCCAGCGTCCGCCGCGTGGCGCGGCACGGCGCACAGAACGCCGACGAGAACTGCAGCAGCGTCGCCCGCTCGCCCAGCTCCCCGCCCAGCTCGGCGGCCGTCACCCGCTCCACGTCGTCCTCGCTCTTCCCGCGAAACCGCCCATCGACCCAGGCCTTGAGCGCACTGAGCACCACACCGGCAGCTACCGCGCCGGCAAGTACCCACAGTCCCAGGCTCACAGCTACCAACGGTACGACGCGCCGTTCATGATTCAACCGCCCGTTTCACGTGCTGAGAAGCACCTGTGGATCCGTGCTGAGCCGGTGCCGGGAGCGGCCGGTCGGCCAGGGCAGACAGTCGTCACCGTCCCCGGGGTACCGCGGCACGACGTGCAGATGGAGGTGGTCGACGCTGCGCCCGGAGTCCGGCCCGCTGGCGTTCAGCAGGCACACGCCGGTCGCCCCCAGCTTGTCCACCATCTTCTGTGCGATGCGCTGGGCCAGGTCGACCACGCGGCCCAGATCGTCCGGGTGTGCGTCCAGCAGACCTGCGGTCGTGTGACGACGCGGAACGACCAGGGTGTGCCCCGGCGCGATCTCCTCGCCCGGCAGCGGGAGGAACGCGACCGCGGTGTCCTCTTTGGCGATCCAGCGGGCCGAGTCGGCGGAAATGAGGCCGCAGAAGACACAGGCATCCATCTGGTGATTGTGCTCCGGTCTAATGGAGCTGTGGAGAGCGGAGTGACCGTACGGTCCGGGGTGGTGATTCCCGAGGCAGAGCTTGCGTGGCGGTTCTCGCGATCGAGCGGGCCGGGCGGGCAGTCGGTGAACACCACGGACAGCCGGGTCGAGCTGAGCTTCGACGTGGCGGGTACGTCGGCGTTGAGCGACGTACTGAAGACGCGGGCGCTCGAGCGGCTCCAGTCGCGGCTGGTGGACGGAGTGGTGACGATCGCCGCGTCGGAGTACAAGTCGCAGTGGCGCAACCGGGAGGCGGCGCGCGAACGGCTGGCGGAGCTGCTGCGGGAGGCGATCGCTCCGCCGCCCCGCAAACGCCGGCCGACCAAGCCGAGCAAGGCGTCGGTACGGCGCCGGCTCGACGACAAGAAACGCCGCGGCGAAACGAAGCGCCTCCGCGGCCGCCCGCACGACTGAGAGGCCCCCTTCCCTCGCTACGCTTGCCCGCGTGCGGGAAACGGGGAGCGGGGGGTCTGAACAGCCGGAGGAGCTTCCGGAGTTCCAGGACCTCAAGGTGCGGGGACGCTCGGTCCGGACGTGGGCACTCAGCGCCGGCGCCGTACTGCTGGCGATCTCGGCGGTCTTCGGCGGACTCGAGAAAGCCGACGACGAGACGCCGCAGGTGGAGGCGGGGACCGCGATCGACACCGGCCGCTTCGAGGTGACTGTCCAGCGGGTCGTCGTGGTGAAGGACCTGAAGCCGCTGTTCACCCCGGACAACGGTGGCGTCCTGATCGCGGTGGTGACCAAACTGAAGGTCACCGACGACACCGGGACGGTGCCGCCGTCGGACCTGGTCCGGCTGATCGGCGTCCCCGGCGTGAAGGACACCGACCGCCCGCTCGGCACCACCAACCTCAGGGACGCCACGATGAACCCGGTGCTCACCCCGGACGCGGCCGAGGACGTCGCCTACGTCTGGAAGCTGCCGAAGGCGAGCGCGCTCCCGACCGAGGTCAGGCTCACCGTGCAGGGCTACGAGCACGTCGCCGACTCGATCCTGGACCACCACGAGAAGTGGCTGCCGGACAAGATCGTCGCGGACAGCACAGTCAAGGTGAAGGACAACACCAAGTGAGGGGCCGCACACTGCTCAACGTCGCCCTCACACTGGCCGTGCTGGTCGCGATCGTCGGCCTGTACCGGCTGACGCCGACCCAGCAGGACATCCAGGATCCGACCCCGGTGAAGGGTGCCGTGGGGCGTGCGGTGCAGACCCCGCGGTTCGACCTGACCGTCGACGACGTCCGGGCCGGCAAGAAGCTCCGGATCCCGCGGGCGGCGCCGGACCGCGACTCGCTGACCGCCTTCGTGGTCGTCGACGCGACCGTCACCGCCAACCGGGAGCCGATGCACATCTTCGACGTCCGGATCAGGGCCGCCGACGGTGTCACCTATCTCGGCGCCAACCGCAGCGGCCTCGACCGGGTCGACCTGACCGGGACCGAGTTCGCGCCGGGCATTCCGGTCCGCGGCTCGTTCGTGGTCGAGATGCCGGCCGACAAGGTGCCCGGGGCAACGTTGCAGGTGATGGAGAAGTCGGCGATGAACGAGCTCGAGCCACAGATCACGGTCCCGCTCGGACCGGACCCGCTCGAGGTGCGGGACGTCGTCGACCTGACTGCTGCGAGCGACACGTGAGTGGCGCGCGCCGGGCCCGCCGCGGCTGGTTCCGGAAGAACACTGCCGCGCTCGCGACCCTGGTGGTGGCGATTCCGCTGGCCGGCTGGTGGACCACGCGGAGCGACTACAAGTCCTGGTACGACGCCGAGCCCCGCGATCCCGTGCTGGTGTCGGCGGGCGGGACGTCGTACAACGGCGCCACCTGGTACGCCGCGAGCGTCGAGCAGAACCCGCAGTCGTCGGAGCGCAGAACGCAGGATGCGCTGCCCGACGGAACCACGCGGATCCGGGTGTACTTCCGGCTGCAGGTGGACGACCTGTCCGCGCTCGAAGGCCTCGGCGGCTGCCGGATGCACCTGCGCGCGCCGGACGGCCGGATCTGGGACGAGACCACGGTTGCGGGCGACTACCAGGACCGTCCGACCGGTTGTACCGGCGGGACCGACGACAAGCCGTCGAGCTGGCGTGGTGCCGCGGCGCAGCACTACCTGAAGCCAGTGGCCGGGAAGCCGTTCGAGACGGTTGCCGTGTTCGTCGTACCGTCGTCTGTCGCCGGGACTGTGCAACCGACGATCACGTGGGCTACGAAGTTGCCTCAGTACCTGGCATTCCCGAGGTAGCCGCGCTCAGGTCCGTGACGCCGTGGTCGCCGGCCGGCTGCTCGTGGACCGCACGGGTGCGCGGGGTGAGGTAGCCGGCCAGGCCGCCGATCATCCGGTCGTACGCCGCGGCGAGCAGACTGACCTGCAGCATGATCTTGAGGCCGTCGGTGACCAGGGTCAGCGGCTCGTCGACGACCAGCCAGAACTGCAGTGTGTGCGGTCCGAGGACCCACAGCTTCAGGACGATCCAGACCGCGCTCGCGGCGAACGTGACGATCGCCCAGGCGAGAAAGTAGCCGAGCATCGGCCGCAGCCCCGAGCGGACGACCAGCCGGAACGCCTCCACGACAGGGGTCCAGCGGTCCTTCCAGTCGGCAACCATCGAGTTCCCGGCGACGCGGACGATCCGCGGCGTCCGCTGCCAGCGGTGGGTCAGGCGGTCGAAGCGCCAGCGCGGCTTGTCGGGTTTGCGCACCACGCGTCCGTAGATGACCGCGGTCATCGTGATCCACATCAACGGCAGCACGGCTGCGTCCCAGAGGTCGGCGATGCCCGCGGCGACGAAACCGGTGACCGTGTCCCACACCTCTCGCACCTGGTTGACGCCGAGCAGATGGTCGAGCACCCAGGCGTAGCCGTCCTGCAGCCATTGCCAGGCCTGGCGTTCCTTCAGCCAGGTCATCGGCGGCGGGATGACGGACGTGGCCTGGTACGCCACCACGAAGATCCACAGCGCCTCGAGGTAGGTGATGAAGAGCTTGCGGACCGGGCCTTCCTCGTCCTTCTTCCACTTCTTGAACGCGAAGCGGAGCAGGTACGCCGTGACGCCGAGGCCGATGAACAACCAGGTCGACAGCGACTGCAGGCCCTCCGACTGCTGCGGCACCGTACCGCCGCCGAGAATCGTGGCCACAGTCTCGTTGGCCTTGTGGGCGGCGAGTTGGTACTCGTAGTCGAGCGCCTCGTTCTGGAGGAACTTGTAGGCCGCGTAGAACGCCAGGAACGGGAGCAGGGCGGCGGCGATCGCGTCGAGCGGCCGGTGTTCTCTGCCGGGCTCCATGCCGTCCGGGGCCAGCGTGCCTTCGGTGACCGCCCGCCGGTGGAACGGCAGCTCGCCGCGGAGGACCAGGAACATGCTCACGTACATCGCGAGCGAGACCATCACCAGCATGGCCAGTACGGCGATGCCGGCCGCCTCGGCCTTGGCTCCTGCCTGTACTGCCACCCATTGCAGACCCCGGTGCGCCAGTTGCGCCACCAGGAAGACCGCGAGAAGGCGCGGCCAAGCCTTCCCGAACAGGACCCCCGCCCGCCCCACCGTAGTGAGTAGCGTCCCCGACTCCATCGCCACGGCGATGAATGTACCTCCCGGGGAGTCCTAGTCAGCCACCCGCGAAGGGCGGAAGGGCGTCGACGACGGCGCCCTGCGTGAGCGGCGTACTCGGGTCGGCGCGCTCACCGTCCAGGAGGAAGGTGCAGATCGACAGCACCCGCGCGAGCTCCGGCCTGTCGCTCGACACCTTGGTGACCAGGTCGCCGATCGACCCCGCCTCCGCGGTCGCCGACGACTCGCCCGCGGCCGACCGCGCGGCAGCGAAGTACCTGATGGTCACTTCCGGCATCTGGTCCGCGCCTCACTCGTCCGTTAAGTCTTCCGGTATTATGTCAGCTTGCTGCTAGACCCAGTGTGTCCCAGGCCCCCGGCAACGACGCCGTCGGGGCCTGTCGCGCACGAGGACCGGATCGCTGGCGCAGGGTCCGATGATCAGCACAAGGAGACGGCGTGAGCACGTTGCTGCTGCTGACGAACGCGCTGCAGGCCTCCACCGAGGTGCTGCCCTCACTCGCCCTGCTCCCGCACCAGATCCGCATCCTGCCGGCCGAGGTCGCCGCACTGGTCGACGCCCCGGACGCGGACGCCGTGCTGCTCGACGCGCGGCGGGATCTCGTCGCCGTCCGGAGCGCCTCACGGCTGATCCGGACGACCGGCATCGACGTACCGCTGATCCTGGTCGTCACCGAGGGCGGCCTGACCGCCGTCAACGCCGACTGGGGCGCGGACGACGTACTGCTCGACACCGCCGGCCCGGCCGAGATCGAGGCGCGGCTGCGGCTCGTCATCGGCCGCCTCGCCGCGACCCGCAACGAGGAGCCCGAGTCGACGCTGATCCGCAGCGGCGACGTGGTGATCGACGAGGCGTCGTACACCGCGAAGCTCAACGGCCGGGCGCTCGACCTGACGTACAAGGAGTTCGAGCTGTTCAAGTTCCTCGCGCAGCACCCGGGGCGGGTGTTCACGCGCGAGCAACTGCTCCAGGAGGTCTGGGGCTACGACTACTTCGGCGGTACGCGGACGGTCGACGTGCACGTACGGCGGCTGCGCGCCAAGCTCGGCCCCGAGCACGAGGCGCTGATCGGCACGGTCCGCAACGTCGGCTACCGCTTCGTCGTCCCGCCGGCGCCCAGCACGCGCGAACCCGCCGAAGCGAAGTCCTGACGGCGTTACAGGAAGAACTTGAGCAGGGTGAACGCGAGCGCGGCCGCGGTGGCCAGCGCCGCCTTCCAGGACCCGGCGCCCTGCCGGAACGCCGCCACGAAGACCCCGGCCGTGACCGGCACCAGCATCACGAGCAGTGTGACTCCGGCGGCGTGAACGCCGACGTGCGACTGCGCCGTGAGGACCCACCCCACCACGAACGCGAGGGTCAACCCGAGCCAACTGGTGATCTGCACCGGCCCGTCCGCGCTGCGATGCCCGCGATGTGAGGCCCTGGTGGCCCGCCGATGCGAGGTCGGAGCAACGTGCGCCATACCTCACCTTCCGTAAGTGCCTGAGTACGCAAGGTACCAGCACCCTGACGAGAACGAAAAGCCGGTGCGCCGCGCCTGATGGCGGCGCACCGGCCCTCGTTCGGTCAGCGGTTGGGCTCAGGAACCGACGGAGATCCGGTCGGTGGCGACCGGGGTGTAGGGGTCGTGCGCGGTCAGGTAGTTGGCGAACGCGTCGATGTCCAGCCCGCCGAAGAACTTGTTCGTGGCGGTGGTGAACGCCGGGAAGCCGTCACCGCCGTCCGACAGGAAGTTGTTCGTGACGATGCGGTACGTCGTACCGTCCACCAGCGGCTGCCCGCCGATGTTGATCGAGCCGGCCACGACCTTGGATCCCGCCGCGGCGGTCGGGTTCCAGGTGTAGGTGATGCCCGCGACCTGGAGCACCTTGTACTTCTCCGCCTCCGGCCCGTTCACGCCGGAGAACTGCTGCTCCAGCAGCGCCTTGATCTGCGTGCCGGTCATGTCCATCGAGACCAGGAAGTTGTTGAACGGCTGCACGGTGAACGCCTGTCCGAAGGTGACCTCACCGTTGTTCGACAGCAGATGTTCGCGGATGCCGCCCGGGTTCATGAAGGCTGCGACCGGCACCTTCCCACCGGACACCACCGACGGGTCGGCCAACTGCGCGTCGGCGATCAGGTTGCCCAGCGGCGACTCGAGCGAGTCGTCGGGCGTCCGCACCACCGACGGCGTGGTGATGTGGCCGATCACCTTGTTCTCGATCGGGGCGACCAGTGACTTGTACTTCGCGATCAGCTTGGCCGTGCGCGCGTCCTGCACGACGTCGCGGGTGACGATCTGGTTGTTCGCCAGGGTGTTCACCCGGTCGACGTCACCGGTCGCGTTGTCGATGCTCAGCCGGACCTCGGTGACCAGGCGGCCGAACGACGACGCGCTGGTGACGAGTCGCGGCTTCTTGTCCTTGTCCGGCAGCGAGCAGTTGTAGCCCTGGTGGGTGTGGCCCGAGATGATCGCGTCGATCTCCGGGTCCAGGTTGGCGTTGATGTCGACGACCGGACCGGAGATGCCAGGGCAGCTGTTGTAGGCCGTGCGGTCGGCCGGGAACCCGCCCTCGTGCAGCAGCACGACGATCGACTCCACGCCCTTCTCCTTCAGCACCGGAACCAGCGCGTTCGCCGTCTCCACCTCGTCGGTGAAGGTCAGGCCCTCGACGCCGGCCTTGGTCACGATGTTCGGCGTGTTCTCCAGCGTCATGCCGATGAAGCCGACCTTCCTGCCGTCCTCGAAGGTCTTGATCGTGTACGGCGCGAACAGGGTCTGCCGGGTGTTCTCGAAGAACACGTTGGCCGAGAGGTACTTGAACGTCGCGCCCTCGAACGGGTGCGCCGCGTCGGGGCACGAGTTCTGGTTGTTCTGCCCGTCGCCGTCCGGCAGGCAGCCGCCGGTCTGCATCCGCAGCAGCTCACGCCAGCCCTCGTCGAACTCGTGGTTGCCCACCGACGCAGCCTCGAGTCCCATCCCGTTCAGCGCCTCGATCGTCGGCTCGTCGTGGAACGCGGCCGACAGCAGCGGCGAGGCGCCGATCAGGTCACCGGCGGCGACGGTCACCGACTGCTGCCCCTTGGCCTTCGCGGCCGCGCGGAGCTCCTTCAGGTGCGTGGCGAGGTACGCCGCGCCGCCCGCCGGAATCCCGTTGATGTTGCCGCCCGAGCCGCCGGCGGGCTCCAGGTTGCCGTGGAAGTCGTTGATCGCCAGCAACTGGATCTGTGAATGGGTCGGCGCCGGCTTCTTCGCCTGGGCGGCGGCCGCCTGGTTCGCGGTGTCCGCCTCGGTCGCGGCTCCTGCCTGGCTCACGGATCCCCCCGCGGCCAAGGCGAGTGCCACGGCCGCCCCGGCGGCGAGCAGCCCGACCGCCCGCCGTCCCCCCGACCGCGCCCTGTCTCGTCCTGTCATGGCCTTGTCCTTCCCCGTCGTCTCGGTCCCCGCTGGGTGCGGTCCCACGAAATCCTCCGCGGTTCCGCGAAAGTTACCCTCGGCGACGCGCCCCCGCCAGGACCTGAGCATGAACTCGACCGGACCTTTTACGGTATTCAGGTGACCCTCGAAGCCGTTCCCTCACCGTTGCCCTCGGCCACTGCCGCCGCCGTCACGGAACTCGCCCGCGCCGCAGCAGACAGCGACGGCGTCAACCCGCTCTCCGAGCGCACCCTCCTGCACCTCGACGGCGAACACCCCGACGACGTCCACGTCCTCGCCTACGAAGGCGATCCGGGCACCATCGAGGTCACCGGCCTGCAGAGCGCCCGCAACCTCGTCGGGTACGGCGCCCTGTCGCCCGACGGGTCGGCCGAACTCTTCGTCGCCCCCGATTTCCGCCGCCAGGGCTTCGGTACGGCGCTGCTGCGCATGCTGCTCGACCACGGCGGCCGCCGTACCCGCGTCTGGGCGCACGGCCGCCTCCCCGGCACCGACGAGCTCGCACAGCGCCTCAACCTGGAAGTGGCGCGGGAGCTGTACTTCCTCCGCCGTACCAGGGCCGAACTGCCAGAACCCGTGTGGCCGGACGGCATCGAGGTACGCACGTTCGTGCCCGGGCAGGACAACGACGCCTGGCTGGCGGTCAACGCCGCCGCGTTCGCCGACCACCCCGAACAGGGCAGCTGGACCGCCGCAGACCTGGCCGAACGACTCCAGCAGCCGTGGTTCGACCCCGAGGGCTTCTTCCTGGCCGTCGACACCACCACAGGAGCCGTAGCCGGCTTCCACTGGACGAAGGTCGAGGAGGGCGTAGGAGAGGTCTACGTGGTCGGCGTCTCCCCCGCATACCAAGGCCTCGGCCTAGGCAAGGCCCTAACCCTGCAAGGCCTCCACCACCTCCAGACCACGCGCAACCTGGACGAGATCGTGCTCTACGTAGACGGCACCAACACCGCCGCAAGAGCCCTCTACACCAACCTTGGCTTCACCACCGCAGCCCTGGACGTCCAGTACGCCCCTCACACCCCGTGACCGGCATCACACGACTCCGCACCCGGTTTCGCGTCATAACCCCCACCCGACTCCGTCCCACCACCACCAGGAGCCGTCCGAGCCTCTAACCCCCCAGCCGGGCGGCTCCTGGCCCTTATCCACACCTGCACCTTTTGACATAGAGCCCCAAGCCCACCCCCCGTTACGATCGTGACGACTACGGAGGGCTGACAAAAGTGACACACCGCAACAGGCCAACACTCACCCTTCTGGCCTGCCTAACCACCGCCGCCCTAACCGCCTGCGGCCCCGGCAGCCCCGAGGCGGGGCGTCCAAACACGGCCCCACCGTCGTCGGATACCCGCACCGGATCCACTCCATCTGCCGGCACGACTCCCAGTTCCGGCAGCACGTCCACGCCGGGGTCGACATCGGCGATCCCCACAGCGCCGCCCGATCGACCGACCACCGCCAAGGGCGCCACGCTCACCGCGGCAGAACAGTTCGTCCGGTATTACAGCGACCTCATGAACTATGCGGCCGATACCGGCGACACGGGCGCACTGCGGCAAGCGAGCGACTCGGGATGCGAGAACTGCAAGACGTACGCCGACTTCATCGAGAAGTCGAACGCGGCGAACGGTTTGCTCGTCGGTGACTATCACGAGCACATCACCGACGTGCAGGAGTTGACGCGGGGGAAACCCGGGTTCGCCGGCGGATCGGCCACTCTGACCGTCGGTGCATACACCAGCAAGGAGACGAAGGCCGATACGCCGCTCGTCAGCAAACCAGCTAAGTACACCCGCGAGTTCGCGCTGTCCACCCAAGGTGGGAATTGGGTGATGTACGAGATGAAGCAGACCAAGCAATGAGGCGCACGATCGGGATCGTGGCAGGTCTCCTCCTGAGCTCGGCCTCCCTCCCCGGGACTGCTTGGGGTGTCGCCGATCCGCCAATGGCTCCCCAGGCGGAAGTCACGAACCCATCGGGAGCAAGTCCGCCCCCGGTGCGGCAGCGGAAGAACAAGGACGGCCTCACAGTCGACTCGACCGATTCCGTCACCACGCGCCTGACCGCGGGCAGGCCCCCGAAGAGGACCAAGCCGAAGCCCGAGCAGTACGATTCGGGGACCAACAAGCCGTCCACACCCAGCACCTCGAAGGACTCACTGACCACCGAGATCTCGGATCGAGGCGACCTGAAGCTCAACATCGGTGTCTGCGGTCGGGTGCAGTCTGATGGGACGGTGCCGGGGCCTACTCGGTGTCAGCCTCTTGGGGTGGATGAGCGGCGGGTGGAGTTCCGGACGATTCCGCCGGAGGTGGTTCGGCCGCGGCCGCGGGATGTTAGCTGGGAGTTGGTGCGGTCGGAGACGAAGAATGTGATTTTTCCGGGGTTGTCGGTGAAGGTGCAGCCCAAGGGACGGACCTTGGTGAATCTGGACACCATCGTCTACACCGACGACAGCAAGGTGTCGACGACGACCGTGACGTTGCTGGGATTCCCTGTCGTGGTTGAAGCAACCCCGATCAGTTACACGTGGAGCTTCGGCGACGGGAGCCCGGCAGTCACCACGAGCACCCCCGGTAAGCCGTACCCGTCGAAAGAGATCTCGCACAAGTACATGAAGCGCGGCGGCGTCAGCCTCACCCTGACCACCAACTACGCAGCCCGCTTCAACGTCGCCGACACGGGCTGGCAGTACATCGACGGCACCGTCCCCATCACCGGGCCGGCCACGCCACTCCAGGTCCGCGAAGCCGTTCCGGTCCTCGTCGACCCCGGGCGCTGATCAACTGCTGCGCCGCTAATGAAGGGCTGCGCGAAGGTGATCAGCGAGGTGGGCGTGGGCTTCTTGGACCTTGCCGGGGACGGTTCGGAGGTTGGCGTGGCCGTGGGGTAGGGAGGGGTGGTGGGCGTGGGTCAGGGGGTTGCCGGCGGCGGTTAGGGCTTCGGCGTATTCGAGGCCTTCGTCGCGGAGGGGGTCGAAGCCGGCGGTGGAGAGGTAGGTGGGTGGGAGGCCCGTCAGGTCTTCGGCGCGAAGCGGGGAGACGATCGGGTCGGGGCGGAGGGTGGAGTCGGGGGTGTAGTGGTCGCGGTACCAGATGATGTCTTCCTCGGTGAGGATGAAGCCGTCGGAGAAGAGGTCTCGGCTGGGGCGGCGGGCGACCAGGTCCAGGGACGGGTAGAGGAGGACCTGGAGGGCCGGCTGCGGGAGATCTCGGCGGACGGTTTGCTGGGCTACGACCGCGGCCAGGTTGCCGCCCGCACTGTCGCCTCCCACTGCGACCAGGGCTGGGTCGACGCCTAGGTCCTCGGCGTGGTCGACGGCCCAGGTGAACGCGGCGATGGCGTCCTCGGCGCCTGTCGGCGCGGGCGCCTCGGGGGCGAGGCGGTAGTCGACGGAGAGGACCCGCAGGCCGGCGTCGACGGCGATCGCCCGGCAGAGCGCGTCGTGGGTGTCGAGATCCCCGACCACCCAGCCTCCCCCGTGGAAGAACACCAACAGGCCACGACCCGCGCCGGCCGGGACATAGAGGCGGGCCCCTAGCTGACCGGCGGCGCCCCGGACGGTCAGGTCGGTGACTCTCTGTACTTCGGCGGGTGTGCCGGGGATGAGCTTGCAGAGGTTGCGGAAGCGGGCGCGGGCCGTGGCGGCGTCGGTCTTGGTTGTGCGGGGCAACAGGTTCTCGATGCGCAGGAGCAGTTGCACGTCGGGGTCGAGGGTGTTGCCGTCGATCTGGATCGGTGCGCCGGCCAGCCGTCGGCGTACCGCTGCCGGCAGCTTGTACAGCGGGACGAGGGCATTCGCTTGCGCGGCGGTGATCGTGTCACGCAGTACCGCATCCAGTCGTGGGCTCACAAGGAGTGACGCTAGCAACCAGGTCGTGCGGAACGGCGTCGCAGGCGACGAAAACGTCACACAGGCAACCCGCGGAACGGTTACCCGTTGTTCACGAAAGGGTGGGATCCTGGTCAACGTGGCTGGAGACTTGCTGGCATCCCACAACCGGGAGTACGACGTGGAGCCGCCGTACGACATCAGTGCGGCCGGCGACCTTCCGGAGGGCCGGTTCTCGGACCGGGAGCTGAGCTGGCTGGCGTTCAACCAGAGAGTCCTGGAGCTCGCCGAGGACGACCGGATCCCGCTGCTAGAGCGGGCCAAGTTCCTCGCCATCTTCGCCAGCAACCTGGACGAGTTCTACATGGTCCGGATCGCCGGTCTGAAGCGCCGTATCGCGGCGGGGGTCGCGGTGAAGGCGGCCAGCGGCCTCCTCCCCCGTGAGGTCCTGGACCGCAGCCTGGCGCGCAGCCGCGAGCTGATGGACCGGCACGCGGAGACCTGGCGGAAGTCGGTGCAGCCGGCGCTGACCGAGCAGGGCATCGACATCCTGCGCTGGGACGAGCTGGAGCACGACGAGCGCGAGGACATGACCCGGTTCTTCCGGGAGCGGGTCTTCCCGGTGCTGACCCCGCTGGCGGTCGACCCGTCGCACCCGTTCCCGTACATCTCCGGCCTGAGCCTGAATCTCGCGGTCGTTGTCCGTAACCCGGACACCGGCGGCGAGCACTTCGCCCGCGTGAAGGTGCCGCCGCTGCTGCCGCGGTTCGTGAAGGTCGCCGAGGGCCGGTTCGTGCCGCTCGAGGACGTCATCGCCACGCACCTCGGCCAGCTGTTCCCGGGCATGGAGGTGATCCAGCACCACACGTTCCGGGTGACCCGCAACGAGGACCTCGAGGTCGAGGAGGACGACGCGGAGAACCTGCTGGCCGCGCTGGAGAAGGAGCTGCTGCGTCGCCGGTTCGGTCCGCCGGTCCGGCTCGAGGTGGAGGAGTCGATCGACCCGCAGGTGAAGGCGCTGCTGCTGTCGGAGCTGGGCGTCACCCAGGCGGAGGTGTTCGAGCTTCCCGGCCCGCTGGACCTGCGTGGTCTGTTCACCATCGCCGGCCTGGACAGGGCCGAGCTGAAGTACCCCGCGTTCGTCCCGTCGACGCATCCGCACCTGGCCGAGGTGGAGACCTCCAACCCGGCGGACATGTTCCACGCGCTCAAGCAGCGCGACGTGCTCGTGCACCACCCGTACGACTCCTTCTCCACCAGCGTGCAGCGCTTCATCGAGCAGGCAGCCGCGGACCCGCACGTGCTGGCGATCAAGCAGACGCTGTACCGGACCAGTGGTGACTCCCCCATCGTCGATGCACTCATCGACGCCGCGGAGGCAGGCAAGCAGGTGCTGGTGCTGGTCGAGATCCAGGCGCGCTTCGACGAGCAGGCGAACATCAAGTGGGCCCGTCAGCTCGAGCACGCCGGCTGCCATGTCGTGTACGGCGTGATCGGTCTGAAGACGCACTCCAAGCTGTCGCTGGTCGTCCGCGACGAGCCGGACGGGCTGCGCCGCTACGCGCACATCGGGACCGGCAACTACCACCCGAAGACAGCCAGGCTCTACGAGGACCTGGGGCTGCTCACCAGCGACAAGGTGGTCACCGAGGACGTAGCGCTGCTGTTCAACCACCTGTCCGGTTTCGGTCGCAGCGCCGGCTACCGGCGGATCCTGGTCGCTCCCCAGTCGGTACGGCGGGGGCTCGTCGAGCGGATCGACCGCGAGGTCCAGCACCACCTGGCGGGTCGCCCCGCACGCATCCGGATCAAGGTGAACAGCCTGGTCGACGAGGCCCTGTGCGACGCGCTGTACCGGGCGTCGCAGGCCGGCGTACCGGTGGACCTCTGGATCCGCGGCATCTGCACGATCCGTCCCGGCGTACCTGGTCTGTCGGAGAACATCCAGGTCCGCAGCATCTTGGGCCGCTTCCTAGAGCACAGCCGCGTGTTCCTGTTCGAGAACGGCGGTGAGCCGGAGGTGTGGATCGGCTCCGCCGACCTGATGCACCGCAATCTGGACCGCCGGGTGGAGGTGCTGGTGCAGCTGAAGCAGCAGGACCACGTCACCGAGCTCAGCGACCTGTTCGACCTGGCGATGGACGAGGGCACAGGCTCCTGGTGGCTGCAGGAAGACGACAGCTGGCAACCCCGGCTGAGCGGTCCGGACGGTCAGCCGCTGCGGGATCTGCAGGAGCGACTGATCGCGACCCGTGGCCGCCGCCGGGCGTCCGACGGAATGAGTTAGCCGCGTCCTAGGGTGAAGGTATGAACAGCCCGGCGACGGTCATCGCCGCGGGTGGTGTCGTCTGGCGGGAACGCGGCGACACCCGACAGGTGCTGCTCGTGCACCGCCCCCGGTACGACGACTGGTCCCTCCCGAAAGGCAAGCTGGCCGCCCACGAGCACGTGCTGCTCGGTGCGCGGCGGGAGATCGAGGAGGAGACCGGACAGCAGGTCGTCTTCGGTCCACCGCTCGGTGTGCAGCGGTACCAGATCCGCAAGAACGGCAGTACTGCGCAGAAGCTCGTGCACTACTGGTCCGCCGTACCGGTCGACGACGGCGATTTCGAGCCGAACGACGAAGTGGACCAGATCAGCTGGGTCTCGGTGGAGAAGGCCCGCGGCAAGCTCAGCTACCCGCGTGACGTGGACATCCTGGACGCACTGGACACTGCGGTGCCGGTCGACTCGACAGTGATCGTCCTGCGGCACGCGGAGGCCCTGAAGCGCAAGGACTGGGACGGCAAGGACACGCTCCGCCCGCTCAGCAGCAGCGGTACGGCGGTTGCGGAGCGGCTGACCGGCGTACTGTCGGCCCTCGGCGTGAACAGGATCATCAGCAGCGACGCGGAGCGGTGTGTGGCGACCGTCACGCCGTACGCCGCCGCGATCGACCGCCACATCCACCTGTGGCCGGAGATCTCCGAGCGTGGGTACGACGCCACACCCGAAGGGCTGAGCGGTCTGGCGGACCGGGTGTGGCGGCCGGGCAAGGTGACGGTCGTCTGCTCGCACCGCCCGGTCCTGCCCGCGCTGGCGCGGGAGCTCGGGCTGAAGGCGGAGAAGTTCTCCACCGGCGCGTTCCTGGTCGCGCACCGCCTCGCCGACGGCCGTCTGATCCATGAGCGTTTCAATGCGCCCTAGGAGGGCCGCGACACGGCTCGGTGACGATCGAGGCACAGCCGATGGGGCAGCCGGGTGACACTGGAGGGGACGGGTATGTTCCTACCCGAGGAGCCGGCTCCCCACCGGGCGCCGGTCTGAGGAGAGGTTCGGGGCGCACCATGACGATGATGCGAGAACTGACACTGATCGGGATCCGGATGGAATCACCCAACCGGGCCCCGGTGATGATGCTGCGGGAGACCGAGGGCTACCGCTACCTGCCGATCTCGATCGGCTCGGTCGAGGCGACCGCGATCGCGTACGAGGAGCAGGGGCTGCGGCCGTCGCGGCCACTCACCCACGACCTGATGCGCGACCTGGTCCAGGCGTTCGGCGTACACATCGAGGCCGTCGAGATCGTCGAGCTGCGCGACGCCGTCTTCTACGCCGAGCTGGTCCTGGCCAACGGCGCCCGGGTCTCGGCCAGACCGAGCGACTCGGTGGCGCTCGCGGTCCGCCTGGGTACGCCGATCCGCTGCACCGAAGAGGTCCTTCGGGAGGCCGGCATCGCCACGCCCGAGGAAGAGCAGGCCGAACTGGAGCGCTTCCGCGAATTCCTCGACAGCGTCGCCCCGGAGGACTTCTCCAGCTGACGGCGAAACATCGATCGTTCACACGGATGGTGCGCTGAGCGTTACCGAAACGTGAGCCAACACCCGTTTACATCGACGGAGAGTGACGGCTCTTAACTCAGTTCACCTATTGGCCGCCTCTCGGCACGCCAGACGTCGCACACGCTACCGAAACCGTTCACCGCTCGTTCACCGGCGACGGACCGGTCGGTCACCTGGTCTCCCTACCGTCTGTGGAAGTTCAGAAGTCTGATTCCCGCAGAAGGGCAACATTCTCGTGTCCGTCAATCGCCTGTTCCGCGTCGGCTCCGTCGCCGTGGCATCCCTCGGCGTCCTCGCCCTGAGCGCCTGTGGCAGTGACCCCGAGCCGTCCGGTTCGTCGAGCCCCGACGCCTCGTCGTCTGCCGGCGCCGAGTGCCCGAAGGGCACGCTGAACGCTGAGGGTTCCTCGGCGCAGAAGAACGCCATCGAGGAAGTCATCAGCAAGTACAACGAGAACTGCGCCGACGTCACGGTGAACTACAACCCGACCGGTTCCGGCGCGGGCATCAAGCAGTTCAACGCGAGCCAGGTCGACTTCGCCGGCTCCGACTCGGCCCTGAAGCCGGACGAGCAGACCGCGGCCACGAAGCGCTGCGCCAACAACCCGGCGATCAACCTGCCGATGGTCATCGGCCCGGTCGCGGTCGCCTACAACCTCGACGGCGTCGACAAGCTGGTCCTCGACGGCGCGACCGTCGCGAAGATCTTCCAGGGCACGGTCAAGACCTGGAACGACCCGGCGATCGCGAAGCTGAACGCGGGCGTCACGCTGCCGTCGGCCCCGATCTCGGTGTTCTTCCGCTCCGACGAGTCCGGCACCACCGAGAACTTCACCAAGTACCTGAAGGCCGCCGGTGGCGGTGCGTGGGCCGGCGAGCCGGCCAAGAAGTGGACCGGCACGGGCTCCGGCAAGGAGAAGTCGGCCGGCGTCGCCGAGGGCGTCAAGAGCACCAAGAACTCGATCACCTACGTCGAGTGGTCGTACGCCGTCGACAACAAGCTCGGTGTCGCCCAGATCGACAACGGCTCGGGTGCGGTCGAGCTGACCGCCGAGTCCGCCGGTAAGGCCCTGGCCGCCGCGAAGCCGGCCGGCACCGGGTCCGACCTGGCCCTGAAGCTGGACTACGCGACCAAGGAGGCGGGTGCCTACCCGATCATCCTGGTCACCTACGAGATCGCCTGCACCAAGGGTCTCCCGGCCGAGAAGACCGCGCTGGTGAAGAGCTTCCTGAGCTACTTCGCGAGCAAGGACGGCCAGGCGTCGCTGACCGAGCTGAACTACGCGCCGCTCCCGGCCGAGACCCAGACCAAGGTCGAGGCCGCTATCCAGGCGATCAGCTGATCGAGACGCAGTACTGATGCGAGCCCCGGCCGGTCCGAGTCATCGGAGGCGGCCGGGGCTTCGCCTCGTGAGAACCAGACGTGACCATCACGACTCAGGCGCTGGGAGCACCATCAGATGAGTAGTCCAGACGGCACGGCCCCGCCCGACCGGCCGGACGGCACGGCCACCGGGCAGGAAGATCCGAAGATCGAGGATCTCGTCCATTCCGACGCCGGCCCGACCCCGACGTTCGGCGGCCTGGCCGCCGAACACGCCGAGCACGAGGCGGCGTCCACCGAGGTGATGACCGAGTCCGGCGTCGAGCCCGGCGCTACGGCCGCGCCCGAACCCGACCGGAAACTCGACCTCGGTCCGGTCGGCCATCTCGGCGACCGGCTGTTCGGCGGGCTCGCCCGCGGCTCCGGCGGCCTGGTGGTGCTGATCGTCGCGTTCGTCGGCGTCTTCCTGCTGGCGCTGGCGATCCCGGCGCTCGCCGACGACCGGAGCAGCTTCCTGTTCTCCCGGATCTGGGAGCCCGGCGGCGCGGAGCCCCGGTTCGGTATCGCGGCGCTCTTCTACACCACGGTGATCAGCTCGATCATCGCGATGCTGATCGCGGTCCCGATCGCGATCGGCGTCGCGCTGTTCGTCACGTACTACGCCCCGAAACGGCTGGCGGCCCCGGTCGCGCACGCGGTCGACCTGCTGGCCACCGTACCGTCGATCATCTACGGCCTGTGGGGCATCCTGTTCTTCGCCCCGATCCTGCGGCCGGTGATCGACGGCCTGGACGGTGCGCTCGGCTGGATCCCGGTGTTCGAGAAGCCACTGGGCGACAACGTCGGCGTGGTGTTCACCGCTTCGGTCGTGCTGGCGATCATGATCCTGCCGGTCGTCACCGCGATCAGCCGCGAGATCTTCCAGCAGACGCCGATCGCGCACCGCGAGGGCGCGCTCGCGCTGGGCGCGACCAAGTGGGAGATGATCCGGATGGCAGTGCTGCCGTACGGGCGCTCCGGTGTGGTCAGCGCCTCGATGCTCGGCCTCGGCCGCGCGCTCGGTGAGACCGTCGCGGTGCTGATCATCCTGTCGGTGCCGAACGGCAACGACCCGTGGAACCCGTCGATCTTCGCCGGCGGTGAGACGTTCGCGTCGAAGATCGCCAACAACGCCGCCGAGTTCGACTCGCCGGAGAAGACCGGCGCGTACATCGCGGCCGGCCTGGTCCTGTTCGTGGTGACGTTCCTGGTCAACTCCGCGGCCCGGATCATCGTCGACCGCAGCGCCCCGGGCGGTAAGCGGCCACGCCGCAACCGCAGCGCGGGTGGGGCCGCTGCCAAGGAAGGAGCCGTGGCGTGACCACGCTTGCAGCGAACAAACCGGCGTACGACGGGCAGACGCTCGACCTGACCGGGAAGTCGGGCGCCCGGGCGTTCAGGAACACGCTCGCCACGGTGCTGATCACCCTCGCCTTCGTGCTCGCCCTGATCCCGCTGTTGTGGATCCTGTGGACCGTCATCAGCAAGGGCTACAACCTGCTGTTCGACGCCGGCTGGTGGGGCGAGTCGCAGCGCGGGATCACCGTCCGGCGCGAAGGCGGCGGCGCCTACCACGCGATCATGGGCACCCTGATCATGGGCCTGATCACCGCCTTGATCGCGGTCCCGATCGCCATCCTCGGCGCGATCTACCTGGTCGAGTACGGCAAGGGCACCCGGGCCGCCAAGGTCGTCAGCTTCATGATCGACATCCTCACCGGTGTCCCGTCGATCGTCGCCGCGCTGTTCGTCTACGCGGTCTGGATCACCGTGTTCGGCTTCAACCGCGTGGGTTTCGCGGTGTCCCTGTCGCTGGTGCTGCTGATGCTCCCGGTCGTACTGCGGTCCACCGAGGAGATGCTCAAACTGGTCCCGGACGAGCTACGGGAAGCGTCGTACGCGCTCGGCGTACCGAAGTGGAAGACGATCCTGAAGGTCGTCGTACCCACCGCGTTCGGCGGCATCGTCACCGGTGTGATGCTCGGTCTGGCCCGGGTGATGGGTGAGACCGCGCCGCTGCTGATCCTCGTCGGCTACTCCAAGAACATCAACCTGAACCCGTTCGACGGGTTCATGGGCGCGTTGCCGACGATGATCAACCAGGACCGGACCGAGCTGGCGCTGGAGCCGGCCGCGGACCGGGTCTGGGCGGCGGCACTCACGCTGATCCTGCTGATCCTGGCCCTCAACCTGCTGGCCCGGCTGATCGCCCGGTTCAGCACCATCAAGTCGAAATAGTCACGAGAGGTTCTGAGTCGATATGGCGAAGCGCATCGAGGTCAGCGGCCTCAACGTCTACTACGGCGATTTCAAGGCCGTGGAGGACGTGTCGATGACGGTCGAGCCCCGCTCGGTCACGGCGTTCATCGGCCCGTCCGGCTGCGGCAAGTCCACGTTCCTGCGCACCCTGAACCGGATGCACGAGGTGATCCCCGGCGCCCGGGTCGAGGGCAAGGTGCTGCTGGACCAGCAGGACCTGTACGCCTCCGGCATCGACCCGGTCGCGGTCCGGCGGGTCGTCGGCATGGTGTTCCAGCGGCCGAACCCGTTCCCGACGATGTCGATCTTCGACAACGTCGCGTCCGGGCTGAAGCTGAACGGGGTCAAGGACCGCAAGAAGCTGGCGGAGGTCGTCGAGCAGTCGCTCAAGGGCGCCAACCTGTGGACCGAGGTCAAGGACCGGCTGGACAAGCCCGGCGCGGGACTGTCCGGTGGTCAGCAGCAGCGGCTCTGCATCGCCCGGGCGATCGCGGTCGAGCCCGAGGTCATCCTGATGGACGAGCCGTGCTCGGCGCTGGACCCGATCTCGACGCTGGCGATCGAGGACCTGATCGAGAAGCTCAAGGACAAGTTCACCGTCGTCATCGTCACGCACAACATGCAGCAGGCGGCGCGGGTCTCGGACCAGACCGCGTTCTTCAACCTGGCCGCGACCGGCAAGCCCGGCCGGCTGATCGAGATGGCGCCGACCAAGCAGATCTTCTCCAACCCGTCGGAGAAGGCGACCGAGGACTACATCACCGGCCGCTTCGGCTGATCGGCCCGGACAGCAGTCACGGCCGCCGCGAAGGTTCGCGGCGGCCGTGGGCGTTGTGGAGCCCTTGACACGCGGAGGGTCCGGCAACCGGAGTGGGAGCAAGACCGCGAACCTGTGAAAAAGATAGTCTGCGCTGATTCCTCAACCTTCTGCGAAGGGAACCGCGGTGAGCACACCTACGCCACCACCCGGCGACGACCAGAACGACCAGGACGGCCCGCAGGGCACACCTGGCCAGTCCGGCGGCTACGGTCAGCAACCGGGGTACGGCCAACAGCCGGGACAGCAGCCGGGGCAGGAACCGGGCTACGGTCAGCAGCCTGGGTACGGTCAGCAGCCTGGCTATGGTCAGCAGCCGGGCGGGTACCCGGGTCAGCCGGGTCAGCCAGGCCAGTACGGGCAGCAGCCGCCCGGGTACGGCGCTCAGCAGCCTGGCCCGTACGGACAGCAGCCAGGTGCCTATGGTCAGCAGCCGGGAGCTTACGGCTACGGCCAGCCCGGCGCCGCTCCGCAGAACAACACACCGAAGGTGCTGTCGATCATCGGCATCGTCTGCTGGTTCTGCTGTTCCCCGGCCGCGATCGTCCTCGGACTGATTGCGCAGGGCAAGTTCCGGGAGCAGGGCCAGCCGGACACGCTGGCGAAGGTCGCCTGGATCGGCGGCATCGTCGCCGTGGTGGTCGGCGTCCTCTCCTACGCCGCCGGCATCCGGCCCGGTCAGTAGACGTTCCGGCCGGGCGGCGACGCCGCCCGGCCGCTCCCGTCGTCAGACAAGGTTGCGCGCGACGCCGAAGACGACGAGGAGCGCGATCACCGCGGTCAGCAGACGCTCGGCCGTGCGCGAGCTCATGCGCAGGCGGGGAAGTTTGACGAGGCGGAGCGACTCGAGGGACCAGGCGAGTACTTGGTAGCCGACGGCAACGCCGATCAGGGGACCGAGGACGAGGACCACGGCGTTGAAGTGCCAGGCCTGGGCCAGATCGCCGTGCAGCAAGGCCGCTGCCATCCTCGTCGACCCGCACAGCGGGCAGTCCAGACCGGTTGTCGCGTGCAGGATGCACGGTACGCCGATCCGCCCGCCGGACACCTGGTACACCCCCGCCAGGGCGAACCCACCTACGCCGACAGCGGACAGGCCCCAGATGCGGCGGTCCAGCGGCTGGACCGGACCGGTGGGGCGGAGTACGACGCTCTGCGAGATCGACACATGACAACGGTAACTCTCATCACCTGGGATCCGCTGGGTGCACTGAGCCGTCGGACCATTAGCCTGCAACTCACTCCTCAATTAACACTCTAGAAGGGATCGTCGTGAGCACTCCGACGCCACCACCGGGTTACGGCCCGCAGGACCCCCAGCAGCCGGGCCAGCCCGGTCAGCCGGGTCAGTACGGACAGCAGCCCGGGTACGGCGCCCAGCAGCAGCCTGGCTACGGGCAGCAGCCCGGTTACGGCCAGCAGCCCGGTTATGGGCAGCAGCCTGGCTACGGGCAGCAGCCGGGGCAGTACGGGCAACAGCCGGGTTACCCACAGCAGCCCGGGCAGTACGGGCAACAGCCCGGCTACCCGCAGCAGCCGGGTCAGTACGGCCAGGCCGGGTACGGAGCTCCCACAGGTGAGCTGGCCAGCTGGCCGCAGCGCGTCGGTGGTTACCTCGTCGACGGTGTGATCTACGGCATCCCGGGCGGTATCGGCAACGCCCTGACCCAGAACGACGAGAACACCGGCCTGCTCATCGTCGGCCTGGTGTTCTCGCTGATCGGCGTCGGCCTGTTCGTCTACAACCGCTGGATCCAGCAGGCGAAGACCGGCCAGACCTGGGGCAAGAAGGTACTCAACATCAAGCTGGTCGGCGCGGATACCGGTCAGCCGATCGGTGTCGGGAAGACGATCCTGCGCGACATCACGCACATTCTCGACAGCCTGGCGTGCTACGTCGGCTGGCTCTGGCCGCTGTGGGACCAGAAGAAGCAGACGTTCGCGGACAAGATCAACAACACCTACGTCGTCAAGGTCTGACACCCGGCCTGACGTCTCCGGACGCCGTGACCTGTTCAGGTCACGGCGTCCGGTCGTTCCCGGCCCGACCTGGAACGATAGGCCTGTCGACGCACGAGCCAGGAAACGGAAACCTCACAGATGAGCACACCACCCGGGTACGGCCCGCCGCCCGGCGACGAGCCCCGGTACGGGCAGCCCTATGGACAACCCCAGTACGGTCAACCGCAGTACGGACAACCGCACGGGCAACCGCAGTACGGCCAGCCACACGCGCAGCCGCAGTACGGGCAGCCTTACGGACAGCCGCAGTACGGACAGCCGGGTTATGGCTACGGGTACGGCTACGGGCGGCAGGGTGCTCCAATGGCGAGCTGGGGTGCTCGGGTCGGGGCGTCGCTGATCGACAGTCTCATCTCGCTGGTGCCGATCCTGCTCGGGTACGGCGTGATGATCGGTGCTGCCATCGATCAGTCGGCCAACGATTCGTACGACGACGACCCGCCGGTGTACGCGATCATCCTCGTCCTGGTGGGCTTCCTCGCCAGCATCGGACTGACGCTGTGGAACAGGGTGTTCCGCCAGGGCCGGACCGGACAGAGCGTGGGCAAGAGCGTCCTGCACATCCGGCTGATCGACATGGTCACAGGTCAGCCGATCGGCGCCGGGCGGTCGTTCCTGCGCGACTTCCTCAGCGGCGTCTTCAACAACGCCTGCTTCCTCAACGTGCTGTGGCCGTTGTGGGACGAGCAGCAGCAGACGTGGCACGACAAGGTCGTGAACACGTACGTGGTGAAGACCTGACCTCAGTGTGAGCGCAGCAGGCCGGCACAGGTCACTGCCCACAGGACGCTGCTGAACGTGCCGATGATGAAGCGCTCGGCAACGGCCTGGGGCGTGACCGAGGCAGGCTGGTCGGGGCTGCGCAGTTCGGGGTACCGGGCCAGGCCCTTGATCGCGAGAACAATGGCGATGCCCTCCGGCCAGCCGGAGACCAGTGCGGCGTAGACGGCTGTTCGCTCGAGCGCACCGATCAGTGCGCCGCCACGCAGTACCTCACCGGCCTTCTGCGTCGACTGCGCCCGCGTACTCCCCCGGTCTGCCAGAGCCATCACAGAGGTCGTCAGTGGGCCGCCACCGGTCACTGCGAGCGCTCCAGCGAGCAGGAGCAGCACGTTCCACCAGCGCTCGGCCCAGTCGGCCACTCCGTCACCAGCGAGCAGCAGTACGCCGACAGCGCCCAGACAGGCCAGCATGACGCCACTGATGACGATCTCGACGGTGGAACCGGACTTGGGGATCCACGCCAGGACGGCGAGGACCAGTGCCGCTGCGGTGAGCGACAGGACCAGCGCCGTCACGCAGCCGCCCCGGCGTCGAGGAGGTCCGCGGCCAGCACCCGTCCGCGCTGCTCCTCGGCGAATCCCGCCGCCTGCGCACGTTGGGTCACCGCCGACTGGCTGATGCCGAGTTTCACGCCGATCTCCCGCCTGGTGAGTCCTTCGGCCAGCAGGTCCGCCACTGCCCAGCCACGCTCGCTGCGGCGCCGCAGTACCGACGCCATCAGCCACAGCACCGTTTCCACCTGCTCCGCCCTGCGCGAGTCCGTGCCGACCACGTTCACGTGGTGCGGACTGGACTTGGCCCGGTTCACCGCCTCCCGGGCGAGCACGAACGCCGCGCCGCTACCCGCCCGGGTGCTGCGTGGCAGCGGCTCGGCGACCTCGCCGATCCCGAGTCCGATGTACCAGCTGTCCGCGCGGAGCAGCTCGACGATCACGTCGATCGTCGTACGCCCCTCGGACAGCACGCCCTGCACCTCGTCGCCGGCGGTCCGCTCGAACTTCCGCAGCAGGCCGCTGCGCCGCGGCCGGCGGTTCAGGGAGTTCAGAAGCTCGGGTACGAGATCGCTCGTGCTTCGGCTGCCGCGCTGATCTACCGTGAGAACGAAGACCATCGCCCTGCACCTCCTTCCGGACGGGTTAAGGCTACAGTCTTATTCACGTAGAGTGAAGGCCAAAACCTGAATCGCTTCACCCGGTCACTCCCCGTATCCGGCCCGGGATACGGCGTACCCCGGGCCGGAACGGCCGGCTCAGTCGGCGAGCGGCAGGTAGAGCTTCTGATCGGTCGCCTTGAAGGACTCCGACATCTCGGCGAACCCGGCCTCGACGGCCTCGGTGGAGGTCAGGCCGCGTTCCTCGGCGTACGCGCGGATGTCGGCGGTGATCCGCATCGAGCAGAACTTCGGGCCGCACATCGAGCAGAAGTGCGCGGTCTTCGCGGGCTCGGCCGGCAGCGTCTCGTCATGGAAGGACCGCGCGGTGTCCGGGTCCAGCGAGAGGTTGAACTGGTCCTCCCAGCGGAACTCGAACCTTGCCTTGGACAACGTGTCGTCCCAGGCCTGCGCGCCGGGGTGACACTTGGCCAGATCCGCCGCGTGAGCGGCGATCTTGTACGTGATCACACCGGTCTTCACGTCGTCGCGGTCCGGCAGCCCGAGATGTTCCTTGGGCGTGACGTAACACAGCATCGCCGTACCCAGCCAGCCGATCTGCGCCGCCCCGATCGCCGAGGTGATGTGGTCGTAGGCCGGCGCCACATCAGTTGCCAATGGCCCCAAGGTGTAGAACGGGGCCTCGCCGCACAGCTCCTCCTCGAGCCGCACGTTCTCCGCGATCTTGTGCATCGGCACGTGTCCCGGTCCTTCGATCATGACCTGGACGTCGTGCTCCCACGCCACCTTCGTGAGCTCGCCGAGCGTCCGCAGTTCCGCGAACTGCGCCTCGTCGTTCGCGTCCGCGATACACCCCGGCCGCAGCCCGTCGCCCAGCGAGAACGTCACGTCGTACTCGCGGAGGATCTCGCACAGTTCCGCGAAATGCGTGTACAGGAAGGACTCCTGGTGATGCGCGAGGCACCACGCGGCCATGATCGACCCGCCCCGCGACACGATCCCGGTGATCCGCCGCGCGGTCAACGGGACGTACCGCAGCAGTACGCCGGCGTGCACGGTCATGTAGTCGACACCCTGCTCGCACTGCTCGATCACGGTGTCGCGGTACACCTCCCACGACAGCGCGGCCGGATCGCCCTTCACCTTCTCCAGCGCCTGGTAGAGCGGCACTGTCCCGATCGGGACGGGTGAGTTGCGCAGGATCCACTCCCGCGTCTCGTGGATGTTCTTGCCGGTCGACAGGTCCATGACCGTGTCGGCGCCCCACCTGGTCGCCCAGACGAGCTTCTCGACCTCCTCCTCGATCGAGCTGCTGACAGCGGAGTTGCCGATGTTCGCGTTCACCTTCACCAGGAACTTCTTCCCGATGATCATCGGCTCGCTCTCCGGGTGACACCGGTTCGCCGGGATCACGGCCCGGCCACGGGCGACCTCGGAACGGACGAACTCCGGATCGAGGCCCTCCCGAACGGCGACGTACCTCATCTCCTCGGTGATCACCCCGGCCCGCGCGTGCCCGAGCTGGGTCCGCGGCTCGCGCCCGGCGATCCACTCGCGCCGCAGCGCGGGCAGACCTGCCTGTACGTCGATACTCGCGGACGCGTCGGTGTACGGACCGGACGTGTCGTAGAGGTCGAAGTGTTCGCCGTTGGTGAGGTTGACGCGGCGCGCCGGTACGCCGAGCTCACCGCGATAGATCTTCTCCGAGCCCGAGATCGGACCCGTGGTGACGGCCGGACGGATCGTGCTGACGTTCACCATGCTGCTACTCCCTACGCCGGAATTACCCGGACAGGTTCGGCGGTCGGCGGCGCCGGCCAGGTCGATGTCTGGTCCAGCCGCCCTCTCAGCCCACTACGGTGCGAGCTCCCGCGATCTCCAGTTGTCACCGGACACCCTAGACGAAGCCTGTAGCGTCTAGGGATGCGAGACCTCGTCTACCCGCCCGTCATCGGCTTCGCGAAGACCGCCTTCCGGGCGCTCGACCTCAGGATCCGCCGGACCGGGACCGAGCACGTTCCGCGGACGGGTGGAGCCCTGATCGCGATCAACCACATCAGCTACGTCGACTTCGTTCTCGGCGGGTACGGCGCACTCCCGGCCAAGCGGCTCGTCCGCTTCATGGCCAAGGAGGTGCTGTTCCGGAACCGGTACTCCGGTCCGCTGATGCGCGGCATGCACCACATCCCGGTGGACCGGGAGGCGGGCGGCGCGTCGTACCAGAAGGCGCTCGAGTACCTGGCGGCCGGTGAGGTCGTCGGCGTCTTCCCGGAGGCGACGATCAGCCGGTCGTTCGAGCTCAAGGAGTTCAAGTCCGGCACGGTGCGGATGGCCGCGGAGGCCGGCGTACCGGTGCTGCCGATGATCCTGTGGGGCACCCAGCGGATGTTCACCAAGGACCACCCGCGGGACTTCAGCAGGCATCGCCCGATCTCGATCAGCATCGGCGCGCCGATGACCGTGACGCGCGACGACGACCCGGCGGAGGCGACCACGCGGTTGCGGGCGACGATGGCCGGCATGCTGGACGAGACGATCCGCGCCTACCCGGAGCAACCGGCCGGTGCCTGGTGGTTGCCGGCGTCGTACGGCGGCAGCGCGCCGACCCCCGAGGAGGCCGAGCGGCTGGACCGTGAGGAACTCGCCCGGCGGGCCGAGCGGCGCAAGTCGGCCGGCTGAAGACCTTGACCCTCGGCGCGGATCGAGGGTACGAAAGCTCTCATTGACGAAACAGGAACCTGGGGGGTCCCTGTGCGGCGGGCGGCTGGGGTGGCTCGCGTACTCGAGCGGGCGGGGGAAGGTTTTGGTCGATTCAACCGAAGAGCTGCTACTGTTCGAGCCGGGGGCGATGACGCCGGCGCCGCACGTGGCCGAACACATCCCGGACGCGGGTGCGTACTTCGTCGACTGGGCGACCCGAGGGCTGCCCGCGGACCGCGCCCGCGAGATCGAGTCCGCGGTCAACGGCCGGCGGAACCAGAACGGCTGGTTCCCGCTCGAGACGCTGGACAGCATCGGCAGCCGGGGGTCCTGGCGCGGTCCGCTCACCTATCTGGCGCAGATGACGGCCGACGACCCCCGGATCCTGCAGGAGTGGGCCGTGGACGGGCTCAGCGGTGACCAGGCGAGTCGCATCGAGGCGACGGTCGACCACCTGCTGCACCAGCAGGGCCACGCGGCCGCGGCGACCTGGGCAGTTGCGGTACGGCCCCGCACGTTCCTCGACGCGGAGATCCTGGGCGATCGCCTGCTGGCCGCCTGGGAGTACAACCTCGGCTCCATCCGCAGCAAGGACGTCGCCAAGGCCGTGCGGCGCTGGAACCGGTAGCCGGCGTTACTCGAGGATCAGGTGGGCGACGGCGTACACGAGCGCCGCGACCGCTCCGGCCGCCGGGATCGTCAGGATCCACGCGGTGACGATGCCCTTGGCGACGCCCCAGCGGACGGCGGACAGCCGCTTGGTCGCGCCGGCGCCCATCACCGCGGACGTGATCGTGTGGGTGGTCGAGACGGGCGCGTGCAGGCCGATGGCCATCACGTACAGGACCCCCGCCGCGACCGCCTCGGAGGCGAATCCACGGGCCGGGTCCAGGTGGATGATCCGGCGGCCGAGTGTCCGCATGATCCGCCAGCCGCCGGAGTACGTGCCGAGCGAGATGGCGGTCGCGGCGGAGATCTTCACCCACAGCGGAATGCCGTCGCCCTTCTGCACGTGGCCCGTGGTGAGCAGCGCCAGGAAGATCACGCCCATCGTCTTCTGCGCGTCCTGCAGACCGTGCCCGAGCGCCATCGCGGCCGCGGACAGCGACTGCGCCATCCGGAAGCCGCGGGTGGTCTTGCCCGGGTTCTGGCGCCGGAACAGCCAGAGGATCGCGAGCATCAGCAGGAACGCGCCGAGGAAGCCGATCGCCGGCGACATCACCATCGGGATGACGACCTTGTCGAGGATGCCGGACCACAGCACCGTGCTGGACGAGGCCAGGCCGGCGCCGACCAGACCGCCGATCAGCGCGTGCGACGAGGAGCTGGGCAGACCGAAGTACCAGGTGATCAGGTTCCAGGTGATGGCGCCGATCAGGGCCGCGATCACCACCACCAGACCGTGCGTCCCGGACGGCGTGGTGATGATGCCCTTGCCGACCGTCTCGGCCACCTCGGTGCCGGCCAGGGCGCCGAGGAAGTTGCACGCGGCGGCCATCACGAGCGCCACCCGGGGCGTCAGCGCCCGGGTGGACACCGACGTCGCGATCGCGTTCGCGGCGTCGTGGAAGCCGTTGGTGTAGTCGAACGTCAGCGCGATGACGACGACCGCGACGACGAGCGCGAACTCCACGCTCAGCTCTCCTTGACGGCGATCTGCTCGACCGTGTTGGCGACGTGCTCGAACGCGTCGATCGCGGCCTCCAGCAGGTCGACGACGGTCTTGAACTTCATCACTGTCAGGGCGTCGTACTCGCCGCTGAACAGCTTGGCGATGATCCGGCGGTGGACCGCGTCACCGGTGTTCTCCAGCCGGTTGATCTCGATCCAGTACTCGGCCAGGTCCTTCATGGTCCGCAGCCGCGGCATCGTCTCGGCTGTCAGCTGGGCGGCGCGCTGCAGGACCTCGATCTGCTCGGCGATCTCCTCGGGCAGGCTCTCCAGGCTGAAGAGGTGGACGGCGTCGACGGCCTCCTCCATGAAGTCCATCACGTCGTCGAGGTCCGAGGCGAGGCGGTAGATGTCCTCGCGGTCGAACGGTGTGACGAAGGTCGAGTTCACCCGCCGGATGATCGAGTGGGTGGTCTCGTCGGCCGCGTGTTCCGCGTCCTTCATCTGGGCGGCGATCTGATGGCTCGACGAGAGCCCGGTCCCCGCCGTACTGCCGAGCAGTTCCGCCAGGATCCGGGATCCCTCCACGAGGTGGTTGGCGGACTCGGTGAAAAGGTCGTAGAACGTCGGGTCGTTCGGACGCAGACGTAACGGCACTTCAAGCTCCGGGTGAACGAGGGACAAACCGTGAACATGCTAGGGGGAACGGACCGCTGATGCGGCATCCGCCGGGTCAACGTACCGCGTCGTGATGAACTGCCCCGTGGGGCAATATACGGTTGGTAACCGATCAGTTTCACCGTGTCACCACGGCGTACAGGTCGAACAGCCCCACGACGAGTACCAGGCCGGCCGCGACACGGAGGACGTTCTGGTGGCCGAGAGCATGGACGGCGCCGCCGTTGGTACGGCGGTACACGGCGCTCACGGCGGCCCAGCAGCCCAGCGACAGCACGAGAACCACGATGCCGAGACCAGTCCGCACCTGCGACGAACCGTAGCCGGAGGCAAGCAGCAACGCGCCGTTGGCAATCAGTCCGAGGGCGGTACGGCGCCACGCGAGCAGGGTCCGCTCCGGCTGACGTCCTGGATCCGGTGTGCTCATCGCCACATTCATCGCCCCGCTATCGCCACAGGGAGAACAGCAGGCCGATCATGCCGACGACGGCGATCGTTGCTCCGAGCATCAACGGCAGCCTGGTCACGGGGAGTGCGCCGCCGCGACGGATCGCGATCAGATTGACCTGCCAGCGACGGAACGCCGCGCCGGTCGTGACGATACCGGCGAGGACCAGGATGACGCCGATGATCCGGGCCACCCAGCGGTCCGGTCCGAGATCGAGGAACTGCACCGCGGACAGCCCGCCCGCGTAGCAGGCCAGCGAGGTCCGCAGGTACGCCAGGTAGGTGCGCTCGTTGGCCAGGGTGAAGCGGTAGTCGGGCTCCTCCTCGTCCGTCATCCGCAGCTCACCAGGCCGTGGTCCTGTTTGAGGGTCAGCACACGCCGAACGCTACTCGTCAGCTTCGCGGCGAACGACTTGTCCTCCTCGGCCTTGGCGACCAGCGCGTCGACCATGGTCGCCGTCAGCCCGGCCCTGGCGTTGATGACGATGTCGCCGCCGGCCGCGACGAACCGGGTCGCGCGGTCGCCCGCCGGAACCGACGCCACCTCCGCGGCGGCGCCGACGTCGTCGGTGATCACGACCCCGCGCCAGCCGAGATCGCCGCGCACCATCCCCTCGATGACGGTCGGCGAGAACACCGCGCGGTTCTTCGGGTCGATCTTCGTGTACGTCACGGTCGAGATCATCACCATCGACGTACCGGCCGCGATCCCCTCCGCGAACGGACGCAGGTCGGCGTCGCCGCGCACCGTCACGTTGTCGACGACACCGGAGGAGAAGTCGGTGTTGCCGCGGACCCGTCCGAGTCCGGGGAAGTGCTTGACCGAGGTGGCGACGCCGGCGTTGCGCATGCCCTGAACGAAGGCCCGGACACCCTGAGCGGCCTCTTCGGGTGTGTCGCCGTACTCACGGTCCAGCTCGCCGATCGGTGCGTTCTGCGACTTGAGCGAGCTGGGTACGACGTCGGCCACCGGTGCGAGGTCCACGCTGACGCCGGCCTGCTTGAGTTGGCGGCCCCACTGCTGCGCCTCCGCGGTGAGCTTCGCACTGGACCAGGTGCCTTGGACCGTGGCCGCCGGGATGCGGTCGAACCCGGCGCCCTTGAGACGCTGGATCTGGCCGCCCTCCTGGTCCGCTGCGATCAGCGGACGAACCCCGTGCACCGTGGCGGCGGCATTGACCGCTGCCATCGCCGTACGGGTGCTGGAGAGGCTGCCGCCGTTGCCGACCAGGAACACGCTGCCGGATTTCTCCTGCTGTACGACGGCACGCTGGGCGGACGTCATACCGCGGCCGTCGATGCCAGTCATGATCAGCTGGGCGGCCTGCTGGCGCAGCGTCAGCGCTTGCAGCTTCTGGTCGATGCAGCTCGGCGCCTTTGTGGGCGTCGGCTTCCGTGTCGGCGTCGCACTTGGCGTGTCGGTCGGGGTTTCGGTCGGCGTGGTGACCGGGCTGCTCGGTTCGTCGGTCGTCGGAACCGAGGACGACGGGACGGTGCTCGGACCTGCTGTCGGTTCGGATCCACTGTCGCCGCAGCCGGAGACAGCGAGGGCAGTCAGCGCGATGAGCGCGACCGGACGCCTCATGTCAGTTCCGCTCCCACGCCGCGCGGTCGACGGTGTCGCCGGAATGCCGGGCCAGTGTCGCGCACACGTCGTACAGGTGCTCGACCTGCTCCGGGGTGAGTGCGTCGAAGATGGCCTTGCGGACTTCCTCGACGTGGCCCGGGGCGGTCTCCACCAGCTTCTCGCGGCCGAGCTCGGTGAGGATCGCGACCTGGCCGCGGCGGTCGGACTCGATCCCCTCGCGCCGCACCCAGCCGTTCTGTTCGAGCCGGTTCACCGCGTGCGAGAGGCGGCTGCGGGAGCCGAGCGTCGCGACCGCGAGCTCACTCATCCGAAGGCGGTTGCCCGGCGCTTCGGACAGCCTGACGAGAATCTCGTAGTACGTGTGTGGAATCCCGGCGTCGCGTTGCAACTGCTGCTCGATCCGGCTGCTCACTACACGCTGTGCCGCAATGTACGCGCGCCAGGCCTGTTGTTCCTGCTGGTCCAGCCACCGGGGTTCCGCCATCCCCGCAGCGTACTGGCTCACGGAGCCGGATCAGCAGTACGGCGACGGCACACACCAACATGCCGACGACGGCGAGCGCACCGATCGTCTCGTGGAACATCAAGAACGCGAACACCATCGTGGTCGGCGGAACGAGGTAGAGCAGCGAACTGATCCGCGTCGCGCCGGAGAGCTTGAGGTTGACCAGGTACAGACCCCAGCCACCACCGGTCGCCAGCAGGACCAGCCAGAGCACTGCGCCGTAGAAGCCCGGCTGCTCGGGAACGGTCAGCCGGTGAGTCGCAGCGGCCAGGGCGGTGAAGAGAACTGCTGACACGAGGCTCTGGACGGCCAATGCATCCAGGGAATTCGTGGCCGGTTTGCGCTGGCGATCCAGACAAGTGCCGGCGACCAGACCGAGGAGGCCGCCTACCGGGAGCAGGAACAGCCACGGCGAGACATGCCCGGTGCTCAGGTCGTCCGCCACGACCAGGCCGACGCCGACGAGCCCGAGGACCAGCCCGATCCATTGGCGGCGGCTGACGGGTTCGCCGAGCAGCGGTCCGGCGACGGTCGCGATCAGGATCGGCTGGAGCGAGCCGATGAGTGCGGTGACTCCGGCTGTGATGCCGTGATCGATCCCGGTGAAGATCAGGCCCAGATAGACGAACTGGGTCAGGACTGCCATCCACACCTGCGTCACGAGATCCCGGCGCGAGATCCGCGGCCGCCGGATCGCCAGGATCGCGGCGGCGATGACGGCCGCGACGAGGTACCGCCAGGCGAGGAGATCGAACGCGTTCGTGTACTGCGTACCCCAGCGTCCGCCGATGAAGCCGCAGCTCCAGAACACGACGAATCCGGTACCGGCGGCGAGGCCGAACGCCTTGTGGAGGGTCATGGCGACGACAGTAACCACACCGGTCGGTATACTGTCAGTATGCTCGACCAGCAGCTGAGACTCATCGTGGATCGCGGCGTGCGGGCGGCGCCGCGGCTGACGCCCGCCGGCGAGCGCATCCTGGCGGCCGCGTCGACCCTGTTCTACGAGCAGGGGATCCGGACAGTCGGTGTCGATGCGATCGCCGCGGCGGCGGACGTGACGAAGAAGACGCTGTACGACCGGTTCGGGTCGAAGGACCGGCTGATCGCGGCGTACCTGGAGGAGCGGGACCGGGCGTGGCATGTGTTCCTCGACGAACAGCTCGCCGCGCGGCGGCCGTCGACGCCTGAAGAGGTGATCCTGGCGTTGTTCGGCGCGCTGACGGACTGGTTGGCCGGATCGCGGAACGGGTGCGGGTTCATCAACGCGAGCGTGGAGCTGGCGGCTCCGGACCACCCGGCGATGCCGGTGATCGTGGGACAGAAGCGCTGGATGCGGGCCGAGTTCGAGGCGCAGGCGCAGGCCGCGGGGCTCGCGGATCCAGGTGAGCTCGCCGATCGGCTGCTGCTGCTCCATGAGGGAGCCCTCGTCAGCTACCGCGTCGCTGCGATGGCATCGGCGCCGGAGGTGGCCGCGCGAGCCGCCGCTGACCTGCTCGCCGGGTGGCCTAGGTCCGCCGCTTCGTGATGGTCAGGCCCACGAGGCGGGACACGACCATGGCGACGTACCCGAGGCCGGCCAGCTGCTCGAGCATGACGACCGAGCGGCCCCAGGACGTGATCGGGACGATGTCGCTGAGTCCTGTGCTGGACAGCGTCGTGAAGCTCAGGAACAGCAGTTCCATCCAGGTGCGGTCGTTGCCCGGGTCAACGGCTGCGATGAAGCTGCCGGGGACCAGGACCTGGACGAACACGTACAGATAGGCGAAACCCCAAGCCACCAAGGTGAAGGTGGCACCGGTCGCGAAGAGCTCGTCGACGCTGACGTCGTGGTCGGACAGCATGTAGCGGAGCAGGCTGTACGCCGCGTAGAAGTAGAAGGCCGCGTGCAGGATGCCGGAGATCGCGATGACCGCGTCGGTCGGGTTGAACGCATCGACGAGCGACAGCGCCACGGCCGGGATGCCGAGGCAGATGCTGACCCAGGTGAGGCCCGGGGTCGCACGGACGGAGAACACGGCGAGGACGAGTACGACGATGCCGAGGATCTCGAACGCGACGCGGCCCGGGCGTGAGCCTTCCATCGCCGGATAGACGAGTACGCCGAGCAACTGCACGACGAGCAAGATCGCCGACGGGTTCCGCCGGGCGTACGCGACGAGGCTCACTGCGCGCCTGCCTGATCCTCGCGCTCCTGCTCCTTTGCCTGCTCCTGCGCCTGTTCCTGTTCCTGTGCCTGTTCCTCGCGGGAGGCGATGATCGCGGCGCGGCGGGCCAGGCGGTGACTGCGGCGGATCTCGGCCTCACGCAGCCGTCTGCGGTCCTCGTCGGTCTCCGGCACCACCTGCGGCACCGCACGCGGTTTCCCGTCCTCGTCCACCGCGACGAACACCAGGTACGCCGACGCCACGTGCACCTCGGGACCGACCGCGTCCCAGCGATCCGCGGTGATCCGTACGCCGACCTCCATCGAACTGCGGCCGGTCCAGTTCACCTGCCCACTGAAGTGCACGACGTCGCCGACCCGCACGGGAACCAGGAACACCATCTCGTCCATCGACGCCGTGACGGCGGGCCCACCGGAGTGCCGCGCCGCGACCACGCCCGCGACCGAGTCGACCAGCGTCATGATCACGCCGCCGTGCACGGTACCGAGCAGGTTGGTCTCGTTCTGCGCGGTGATGTGCGACAGCGACAGCCGCGTCTCCGAGGTCGGCCGCGACGACGGGCTGCTGGGCATAACGCGCTCCTTCGGACTTCCTGCTGGGGTCTGCCGTCTGCGGCAGGGTATCCCGGCAGCTTGTCCACAGGTCCGGATTGGCGTCTCCACCGGGTCCCGATCCTCGTACCTTCTCTGCCGACTTCGCTCCCGCCGCCGACCTGCCGTTGCTGACCAGGAGGACCCCGATGCGCATCGACACCGCCGAACATGCCCAAGGCAACATCCCACCGCAGTCCAACCTCCCCGACCCGGTGCTGACACCCCTGTCGCGGCGCCAGGCCGATCGCCTCGTGCACCTGGCGCTGCGCGCGGCCACCGATCTCGGGCTCACCGTCACCTATCAAGGCGGTGCCGCGCTCGTCCCCGCCGATCCGTCCGCCGATCGACCCGTCCTGGGGCTCAGCAACCTCGCCCGAATCATCGCCCGCTTCGAGGAGGACCGCTGGCCGTCACTGATCGAGGAACACTTCACCGGGATGCTGGCGCAGCTCAGCCAGGGACCACCGCCGCCACCGGCCGATCCCGAGCGCGAGCTGATCCAGCGCCTCGTCCCGCGCGACGCCCTGCCGTCGTCCTGGACCAGCGACCGCCCCGACTTCCTGCCCGGCCTGATCTCGGTCCCGTCCGCGGAGACCGACGGCGTCGTGACGATGTACTTCGAGCCCGCCGACCTGGGCCTCACCTGGTCGGACGCCGAGCGGTTCGGCCTCGCCAACCTCCGCCGCCTCAAGGACCAGGTCGAGTACGTCGACCACGACGACCTCCGGATCACCTTCGTCAGCGGTACGGGGTACGCCGCCTCACGCGCACTCGTCCTCGACACCGTCCTGCGCGAGACCCTGCAGGTGGAGCATCCGCCGTACGGCGTGCTCGCCGCTCTGCCGGCCCGCGACACGCTCATCCTGCACGTCATCGAGGACCTCTCCGTCCTCCCGGCCCTCGGCGTCCTCCTGAACGTCGCGGCTCGCTGCTACTCCCGCGATCCCGGCCCGCTGTCCCCGGAGGTCCACCTGGTGACCCCCGGCCTTACCTGGCACCCCGCCACGACCGAGCTCCCCGACCACGCCCCGCTACGCCTCTCCCCCGAGCTCGAGTCCCTGACGAAACTCCTCGCCACCCGGGAAGGCGCCGCCCAGTCCCGATACCCGATGCCTTGAGCAACTAGAGACTGCTAGGTCCTGTCTGGATTACCAGACAGGACCTAATCACCAGGAGGTGTGAAATGACCGGGCCAGTCGGAGTAGCGGATACGGGAGATCTCGCGGACCTCGCCGAGGGTGGTCCACTCGTCCTTGCCGAGCCGGGCGAGCGGCCGGAGCCGACGGACCTCGGGATGACCGTCGTCCATCATCGCGGCATCGATCGCGAGATGCCGGACCTGGCCGATGACGAGGGTGCAGTCGCCGAGTTCGAGAGTGGTGTGCAGGGTGCACTCGATCGCCACCGGCGACTCCGCCACCCGCGGTACGGCGACCGTCCGGGACGGTTCGGCGGTCACACCGATCGCCTCGAACTCGGAGAGCTCCGGCGGGAAGTTCGTCCCGGAGGCGTTGACCTGTTCGTAGAGCGGCTCGGCGGCGAAGTTCACCACGAACTCGCCGGTCGCCTCGACATTGTTCAGGCTGTCCTTGCGCCCGACCGAGGTGAACTGCACCATCGGCGGCTGCACACACGAGACGGTGAAGAACGAGTGCGGCGCCAGATTCAGCACGCCGGCGGCGGAGCGGCTCGACACCCACGCGATCGGTCGCGGTACGACGACGGAGTTGAGCAGCGCGTAGAAGTCCCGCCGCCCGACGGTCTCGGGATCTACATCGACACGCACGCCCGCAGTACATCAAACTCGATGGACGCCGCCGCACCCACCTCCCGGGAACCGGCCGGCGGATCACGCGAACAACGGAGATGTGGATTGGGCGAGCAACACGATGTCCTCGACCAGGTGACCGAGATCGCCCGGCGTCACGGCGTCGACCCGGCAGAGGTGAAAGAAGTCGCCGGCGGCGTCGCCAACCGCGGGTTCGTCCTCGGCGAGAAGCTCTTCCTGCGAGTCTGCCGTCCGGGTTTCGAGGCCGACCTCCTGAAGGAGACCCACGTCGTACCGGCCGCCCGGTCCGTCGGCGTCCTGACGCCCGCGATCATCCAGTACGACGACACCCGCCGCCTCGCCGATTCGCCGTACGTCGTCACGGAACGTGTCCACGGCACCGAACCCACCGACCTCCCACCCCGCCTCGCCGAACAACTGGCCTGCCTCCACCAACTAGACCTCCACAACGAACCACCCGCCCGAGCCACCGGAACTGACGGCGCCCCCGTAGCCGCCGGTGCAGCCGGAGCTGCTCCGGTCGTGCCGGAGGACGACTGGAGTGATCCGTGGCGGACGGTCGACGAGCTCGGCAGCCGGGGCTACCTCGACCCGGGGACGGCGGACTGGCTGACGGGCTGGTTCACGCGGCTCGCCGATCGCATCGACAGGAGCAGGCCGAAGGTCCTGATCCACGGAGATGTTGCCGCCCACAACCTTCTCGTCGACCCAGCCAACAATCTCCGCGCTCTGATCGACTGGGGCGACGCAGCCTGGGCCCCACGCGCGATGGACTTCGCCAAACTCCCCCTGACCCAGGTAGCCGTCCTCCTGCCCGACTACGTCCGCCACTCCCAGACATCCGATTCCGAGCAGGACCTCGCCGCCGCCACCCTCTGGTTCCACCTCCACTGGGCCCTGGCCAGGATCCCGTCCACCCCCGACCCCAACCAACGCCACTGGACCGCCCCCACCGCCAGCCGCCTCATCAATCTCCTCCACTTCTTCACCACCTCCCCGCCCGCCCCGTGGACCGGTCTCACCTGACGATCAAGAAGGTGGGGTTCTTGATGTCAGTGCTGGAGTTTCTGCTGAAAAACAAGGGGGTTTGCACTTGTTGTGACATGGGGCAGACTGGGGTTCCGTGACTGATTATGTGGCGGCTGCGGGCCGGTACGACGACCAGATGACCTACCGGCGGACGGGCCGGAGCGGGCTCCAACTGCCGGCGATCTCGCTGGGGCTGTGGCACAACTTCGGCGACGACAAGCCGTTCGCGACGCAGCGGGACATCCTGCGGCGGGCGTTCGACCTCGGCGTCACGCACTTCGACCTGGCGAACAACTACGGTCCGCCCTACGGATCGGCGGAGACGAACTTCGGGACGCACTTCGCGCGGGACTTCAAGAAGTACCGCGACGAGCTGATCATCTCGACCAAGGCCGGGTACGACATGTGGCCGGGGCCGTACGGTCAGGGCGGCGGCTCGCGCAAGTACCTGCTCGCGTCGCTCGACCAGTCACTGAGCCGGATGGGCCTGGACTACGTCGACATCTTCTACTCGCACCGGTTCGACCCGGACACCCCGCTCGAGGAGACGATGGGTGCGCTGGACGCGGCGGTGCGGTCCGGCAAGGCGCTGTACGCCGGCATCTCGTCGTACTCCGCGGACCGGACCCGGGAGGCCGCGCGGATCCTGGCGGAGCTCGGTACGCCGCTGCTCATCCACCAGCCGTCGTACTCGATGCTGAACCGGTGGATCGAGGAGGACCTGCTGGACGCGGTGGGTGAACTCGGTGTCGGCGTGATCGCGTTCTCGCCGCTGGCGCAGGGCGTGCTCACGGACCGGTACCTGGGCGGCATCCCCTCGGACTCCCGGGCGGCGCAGGGCAAGTCCCTCAACCCCGACTCGCTGACCGAGGACACCCTGAAGCACGTCCGCGCCCTGAGCGAGATCGCCAAGCAGCGCGGCCAGTCCGTCGCCCAGCTCGCCCTCGCCTGGACCCTCCGCGACGACCGCGTCACCAGCGCCCTGATCGGCGCCTCCAGCGTCGCCCAACTGGAGGACAACCTCGCAACGGTCCGCAACCTCCAGTTCACCCCCGAGGAACTCGAGGCCATCGACGCCGACGCCGTAGAGGCCGGCATCAACCTCTGGAAGAAGAGCTCGGACGCCTGACCGTCCCCACCGTCAGCAACCGCCCGCCGCGCCTCCCGCGGCGGGCGGTTCTGTTGCAACCAACGGCTACTGCAAGTGGATCGGTACCGACTGAGCCCGTGATGGGGCAGGGTCGGGGTGGAGGTGAGTGGGATGGCGGAGAAGTTGTCAGGGCGGTTGGCTGGGGTGGTTGAGGCGTTGCCGTTGCAGGGTGGGCTTCGGGTGCTGGAGATCGGCTGTGGGCCGGGGGCGGCGGCTCGGGAGGTGGCACGCCGGGTGGGGCCGAGCGGGTTTGTCCTGGGTGTGGATCGGTCGGCGAAGGCGATCGCGCTGGCGGTCGCCGGATCCGAGGAGCTGATCGCGGCCGGTGTCATCGCGTTTCGGCAGGCGACGGTCGAGGAGTTCATGCTGGCGGCGGGCGAGGCGCCGTACGACCTCGCGTTCGCCGTCCGGGTCGGAGCGCTCGACGGGCGCCACCCGGACCTCGAGTTCGCCGCGAAGCAGCAGATCGCGGCGGCGCTCGTCCCCGGCGGAAAGCTCTTCATCGACGGCGGCAACCCGCTCCGAGAACTCAACCTCTGACGCCCCGGACGGGCCGGGGTGGGGCGGGTGTGGGGTTGGGGGCTGACTCTGGTGGGTGGGGAGGGTTACGGAACGGGGTGGGGTGGTTGCGGATGGGGTGGGATGGGCACACGCTGGGAGAGACCCTCTGGAGGTGGTTGTCGTGACCGCTTCGACGCTCGAAATGGCCCTGACCTACGAACACGCGCGGATCCGGGAGCTGGCCGAGCCGGCTCATCATCCGGATGCGGCGCACCCTGAGCGACGGCATCAGACCGACTGGTTCTACGCGATCGCGGCGCAGCATCTCGCCGCGGCCGAGGACGTGCTCCTCCCGCACGTCCGGCGACTCCCGGACGGGGACGAGCTCGTCACCAGGTACGTCGGCAACGCGAAGGAGCTGGAGCGCTCCCTGCGCCTCCTGAAAGGACGGCAGTACGGCGACAGCCGGTTCCTGCACCTGCATCACAGCGACCTGTGGCAGCAGATCGACCGGCTGCTCGGCGAGCACGAGACGATGGAGGCGACGTACAGCCACCAGATCTCCGAACAGCTCGACGACCCGGACGTGAACATCCTGACCGAGGACCTGCTGGAGGCGGAGGAGGTCGCACCGACCCGGGCGCACCCGTACTCCCCGCACACCGGGATCGCCGGCCGGCTGGCGCACCGGATGTGGCGGATGGCCGACACCGCCTGGGACAACGCCGAGGGACGGGTCGTGCCGACGAAGTACCACGCCCACCCGAAGCGCGACTCCGCCCTCTCCCACTACCTCTACGGCACCCCGATGCCGCACCAGGAAGAACCGCAGCAAGACGAATCGCCACACCAGGGCAACTCGAGCGCGCACCAGTAGACGCCGCCGGACAGAAAGCGGCCCGGCCCCGACGGATGCCTCCGCCAGGACCGGGCCCGGTCAGCCGGCCCGCACTGCGCCTGGTTGTGGGGGCCGGCATGAGGTCCCGTCACCGCTGCGCCTTGTGTGCGGAGCCGGGACCTGCGTCCTCCCCCGCTGCGCCTGGTGTGCGGGGGAGGACGGTCCGTGTGTGCTGGGCCGCGGATCAGATCCGGTACCCAGCCCTGCGTCATCTCAGACCATCGATCGCCTTCTTCGCCCCGGGATGCAGCGGCACCGGATCCGTCTTGTCGGCGTTCTCCAGCGTGATGCCCTTCGCGGCCGCGTTCACCGCGACCAGCGACGCCATGTTGTCGTAGAGCACCTTGGTCAGTTGCTCGGCCAGCTCGTCCTTCATGTCCTTGCGGACCAGCAGCACGTTCGGTACGACGATCGTTGCGACGTCGGCGGGCTGCTTGTACGTCGCCGCGGGGATCGGCGCCTGCGCGTAGATCGAGCCGTACTTCTCCTGCATCTTCGGCAGCAGGTCCGCGATCGGCAGGAGCTTCACGCCCTTGCCCAGGCTGGTGGTCAGGTCGGTGATCCCGCCGGTCGGCAGGCCGCCGGACCAGACCAGTGCGTCGATCGATCCGGACTTCATCGCGTCCACCGACTCCGGCAGCCCGAGCCGCTGCGCGGTCACGTCGCTGGCCGGGTTGAGCCCCGCGGCCTCGAGCAGCCGGCGCGCGATCACCTCGGTTCCGGAGTTCGGCGAACCGGTCGAGACCCGCTTGCCCTTCAGGTCCGCGATCGAGTTGATGTTCGCCGACGTCCGTACGGCGACCTGTGTGTAGTTGTTGTACAACCGGGTCAGCGCGACCACGTCCTGCTTCGACTTGAAGCTGTTCACGCCGTTGACCGCGTCCGCGGCCGAGTCGCCGAGCGAGAAGGCGATGTCGTAGTTCCCGCTGACCAGGCCCTGGATGTTCTGCACCGAGGCGCCGGTCTCACTGGCCGTCGCGCGGTACCCGGACATCTTCTGCGAGATCACCGAGGCCAGCGCACCACCGAGCTGGTAGTACACGCCCGTGGTGTTGCCGGTGGCGATCGTCAGGCGGCCGCCGGATTCCGAGCCGGATCCGGACGGTTCCCGCTGGCCACCGCAGGCGGCCAGGGACACGACGGCAACGAGCGCCACCGCGGCGGTGGGGAGGCGACGGAGTCTCATGAGGCAACGGTTCCTTCCTCGGCAGAGGCCTGGCGCTGCCGCCGGACCAGGTTGATGACGACGGCAACAAGTAGCAAACAGATTCCGGCCGTGATGGTTACGGGCGCGAGGTAAAGCAGCAGTCCGGCCGCCGGCACGCAGACCGCCCGCTCGAGCCAGGTCGCCCGGACGAACACCCAGCCGCCGGTGACCACGGCGAGCGCGGCGACGGCCAGCATCGACACCAGCGTGGTCCACACCATGCCGACGAACGATCCCTGACCGAGCAGGTGCGCGCCGTTGTCGGTGAGCACGAACGCGAACGGCACCAGGAACGCGGGCAGCGTGTACTTCCACGCCTGCCACATCGTCGGCATCACCCGGCCGCCGGTGATCGCGGACGTCGCGACCGCGGCCAGCGCGGTCGGCGGCGACACCTCGGACAGTACGGCGTAGTAGAAGATGAACATGTACGCCTCGGGCTGCGTCACCCCGAGGTTCACCAGCGCCGGCGAGATGATCACCGCCGCGATGATGAACGACGCGGTCACCGGCACCGCGAGCCCGAGGATCAGGACGGCGACCGCGGACAGCACCACGGTCAGGACCAGCACGACCGTGTGGTTGTCGGTCAGGCCCCGCGCCGCGTTGACGATGATCTCCGCCAGGTTCAGGCCGAGACCGGTCTGCGTGGTGACCGCGACGATCACGCCCGCGGTCGCGCAGGTCGCCGCCACCGGCAGCACCGAACGGGTGCCCTGGGCAAGCGCCTTGAACAGCGGCCGCCCGGTCAGCCGGTGCTCACGGTCCAGGAACGACAGCCCGAACTGGATGATCACCGCGTAGACGACGGCCTTGAACGGCGGTACGCCGACCGCCATGAAGCCGATGATCACGAACAGCGACAGGAAGTGGTACCCGAACCGCAGCAGCAACCGCCACACCGACCGGTCCGACACCTCGGTCGACGTGGTCCCGTGCTTGCGGGCGTCGATCTCGATGGCGAGCAGGATGCCCAGGTAGTACAGGATCGTCGGGATCACGGCGTACCCGAGCACCTTCAGGTACGACACCTGCAGGAACTCCGCGATGATGAACGCGGCCGCGCCGAGGGTCGGCGGCGAGAGGATCGCGCCGATACCGGACGCGGCGAGCATTCCGCCTGCCGGTTCGGACGGGTACCCGGCGCGACGCAGGATCGGCCACGACACCGTGCCGAGCGACACCGCGGTCGCCGTACCCGAACCCGAGACACTGCCGAGCAGGAATCCCGCGAGCGTGACCGTACGTCCCGGCGCCGTCCGGCTGCGTTTGAACGCCGCGAACGACAGGTCGATGAAGAACTTGCCCGCACCCGAGTAGTCGAGCACCGCGCCGTAGATCGTGAACAGCACGATGTACGACGCCGCGACGTTCAACGGCGTTCCGTAGAAGCCCGCCGTACCCATGGTGAACTGCGCGATGATCGCGTCGAAGTTGAAGCCCTGGTGCGCGAGCGACCACGTGAACGGCAGGTACCCGCCGTAGTACGCGTAGGCGATGAAGAGCAGGCTGAACAGAGGCAGGACCCAGCCCGTCGTACGACGGCACGCCTCGAGCAGCAGCACCAGCAAAACGGCGCCGGCGATCACGTCCAGCCCAGAAGGAGCCTGACGACGCTCCAGGTACCCGTCGAAGTCGAGCAGCGGATAGACACAGACCGCCAGGGCAACGATCGCGAGGATCCAGTCGATCGGACCGGGGTCGTCATGCGGCCGCGGCTTCAACGGATTCCGGAACGCCGGCACCTTCCAGCCGCGGTAACACAGCAAAGTGATCGGCAGAACCGCTGCGAGAAAGATCACCAAGTAGAACTGCGTGCCTTGTGGTAACGGGAAGAACACCTGCCACAGCACGCCGACACTGATGATTGCGCACCAGACCGAAATCACCAGGTCCAGGGCAGGGCGAAGCCGCCGAGCGGGGCGTTCCTGCTCGTACTCGGCCAGTTCCGCCTCGGAGGGCACGGTCGCACCGCCCCCGCCACCAATACCGACAGTCATCTACCGGTTCCCTCCTGTGCCCGGAAGGCTAATGTTGCCGACCACTGCGTGGAGTCGTGTGATTACGTCTTTACCAAGATCTGACACATCAGGCCGTGACCTGGCCTACGATCACCGCATGAGTGGCGCGGTCCGGATTCTGCTGGTCGAGGACGATCTCGATATCGCCAATGCCCTGATACCCGCTTTGCGGCGCTACGGCCTGATGGTGACACACGTCCGGACGGCCGCGGACGCCCTCGCGGCGGATCCCGGCGACCTGGTCCTGCTGGACCTCGGACTGCCGGACGGGGACGGTATCAACGTGTGCCGACAGATCCGGACGGTGTCCGACGTGCCGGTGATCGCGGTGACCGCGCGGGGCGAGGCGGCCGACCGGGTCCGCGGGTTGCGCAGCGGCGCCGACGACTATGTGGTGAAACCTTTCGCGATTTCCGAGCTGCTGGCCCGCATCGATGCTGTACTTCGACGTACCGGTCTCTTGCAACCCCGCCCCCGGGTGACTGTCGGCGACCTGACCGTGGACATCGAAGCCCGGACGGTTCAGGTGGCGGACAAGCCCATCAGTCTGACCCGCAAGGAGTTCGACGTGCTCGCAGTGCTGGCCGCTCACCACGGCCGGGTGGTCCCCCGTGAACAGGTGGCGCTGTACGCCTGGCAGTCGGTGTTCGAGGCCTCCTCGCGCACCATGGACGTGCACGTCGCCAGCCTGCGCGCGAAGCTCGGCCGCCCCGAACTGGTGCAGACCATCCGGGGCGTCGGGTACCGACTGGGTTCGGACTGACCGTTGCGCCGTCGACTGCTGCAGTCCCTCGTCCCGATGGTCGTCGCGCTGGCGATCGTCGCCGTCATCCCGCTGGCGAACTTCATCGCCACGAGTACGTCTCGCACGCTTTTCCTCTCCCGGAGCAACGACGCGGACTGGTTCGCCGCGATGGCGGAGTCCCCGCTGCAGACCGGCGACATCGCCAACCTGCGTGAGCTCGCGGTCCGGTACCAGGAGCTCTACGACACTCCGGTCTTCGTCGTCGACGTCGACTCCCGCGTCATCGCCACGTCGGTCTCCGGCGTGGACGTGAAGGAGCCGGACGTCGCGGAGGCCCTGCACAGCACGCTGGCGGGCCGGCTGCCGCCCGAGCCGCCGGCGCTGTGGCCGTGGCGCTCCGGCGAGATGATCGTGTCCCGCCCGGTCGTCAACAACGGCAGCGTGCTCGGTGCCGCCGTACTGCGGGTACCGACGGAGAACGCCCGCGACCAGGTGCAGAGCGGCCTGCTGCTGCTCCTTGGCGGTTTGCTGATCAGCATCGGCGCCATCATCGTCGGTATCGTCCGGCCGATCACCCGCTGGGTGCTGCGGCCGCTGCAGGACCTGGACAACGCGACGCACCAGATCACCCGAGGGGCGCTCGACACCCGAGTGTCGACCGACGGTCGTGCGCCGGAGCTCCGCCGGCTGGGCGACAGCTTCAACTCGATGGCGCTGAGCCTGCACCAGGCACGCCAGCGTGAGCGCGAGTTCGTCGCGGACGCGTCGCACCAGCTGCGGACGCCACTGACCTCGGCACGGATCCACATCGAGGGCCTGTCCCGGCTGTCACCGACCGCGCGGTTCGCCCTCAGCGACATCGACCGGCTCGGCCGGATCGTCCAGCGGCTGTCCCGGCTGGCCGGCTCCGACCGCCCGTCGGCGGCCGATGCCGAAGGCAACGAAGAGCCGCTGGACCTGGCGCAGGCGGTGAAGGAGCGGCTGGTCGGCTGGAAGGCCGTGTACTCCGCGGACGACATGGAGCTGGTCGTCGGCGAGATGGTCCCGGGCGGGGTCGCTCCGGAGCTCGAGGTGGACGACATCCTCGACGTACTGCTCGACAACGCCTCGAAGTACGGCGCCCCGCCGGTGGAGGTCTCGGTCACCCGGGACGGCACCGAAGTGGTGCTGTCGGTGCGCGACCACGGTCTGGGACTGGGCTCGCGGGACCTGAAGAAGGTCGGCGAGCGGTTCTGGCGCAGCGCCCACCACCGCGAGATGCCGGGGACCGGTCTCGGTCTGGCGATCGTCCGCTCCGAAGCGGCCCGCGTCGGCGGCCGCGTCGTGGCCCGCCCGCCGATCGGCGGCGGTCTCGTCATCGAGGTCCGCGTCCCCCTGATCGACGACTACGACGTCTGACGCCCACCCCCCACCCCTGCCGCAGCCCGGGGTTGCCCCCTGAACCGGAGGGTTGCCCCCTGAAATTCTCAGTGGGCAACCCTCCAGCTGAGTGGAGAACCACCGATCTGGAGGGTTTGCGCGGCGGGGACCGCGGGAGTGTGTGGGGGTGGCTCAGATGTGGTTCTGGCGGTACCAGCGCTCGGCGGCGGGGTGCAGCGGGACCGGCATCGTGGCGATCGCCGAGCGGGGATCCAGGGCGCCGGCCTCGGGATGCTTCGGGATCAGGTCGTTCTGGCGGCGGAACAGCGTGTTGACCGTCCACCAGGCCCAGGAGTCGGACAGGTTCGGCTTCGCGATCAGGTAGTTCGGAACCGCGAGCGTCGGCACCGATTGGGCCAGGCCGTACTGCGACGGCGGGATCGCCGACACCACGAAGCCGCCGAAGTTCTGCAGGGCGATCGCCCGCGCCTCCTTCTCGATGTCCAGCAGCCGGAACCCACTGGACTGCTGCAGCTTGGCGATCGGCAGGGTCGGGACGCCACCGCTCCAGATGAACGCGTCGATCGAACCGCGGGTGGCGTTGCCGACCGGCTGCAGCGCCTTGACCGACGCCTCCAGCGACAGGTTGACCCGGGTCACGTCGACCCGCGCCTGGTCCAGGATCAGGTCGGCGATGATCTGGGTCCCGGAGCTCTTGGGGCCGACGCTGACGACCATCTTCCGCCGCGCCGGGTCGCTCGCGTCCGGGTTCAGGTCCGTCAGTGCCTTCGCCCGCGACGCCATCGGTACGACGACATGCACGTAGTTGTCGTACAACCGGGCCAGCGCGGAGAACCGCAAGCCGCGCCCGCCGCTGAACGCGCCGGTGCCCTCGTACGCCGCCAGAGCCGAGTCCGACGTACTGAATCCGAGGTCGGCCTTCCCGGTGGCGACCTGGGTCAGGTTGGCCACCGACCCGTCGGTCACGATCGGCTTGAGCTCCATGCCCGTGACCTCGCTGACCAGTGCGCTGAGCGCCGTACCGAACTGGTTGTAGACACCGTTCAGGTTGCCGGTCGCGAACACCGCTGCCTCCGACGGCGCGGGCTCGTCCGCGCGACCGCGCGAGCAGCCCGGCAGCAGCAGCCCCGACGCGGCGGCGGCACCGAGGCCGAGCACACTGCGGCGGGACATCCCGGTCGACGTCGGCCCGGTCGGCCGGGCAGGGGTCAGCAGGCGGGGGCGATCCATGCAGGACAACCTAGACAACAACCGGGCCTCCGGGGTAGCCGTGTCCGCGGCCCGCAATCGAACCGCTACCCACAGGTATTCCACACAGCGAGAGAAAAACTGCGTCTGGACGCATCCGGGGTCGGTGTGACAGCGTTGTCATCCAGCGGCCGCGGCGGCCGCGTGAGGATCCCTTCCCCGGAGGCTGATTTCGTGCACGACGACCGTCAACTCATCGAGGAGCGGCTCAAGCGCGCCCTGCGGGAGCGACTCCGCCCCGCGATCTACGGCGCGGCGGTCCCGCTGGACATCGAGGTGTGGCACGCACCCGGTGAGCCGGTGTCGCCCGCCGAGGCGCTCGCCCAGACCTACGAGCCGGCCCAGATCGGGCTGCCGTGGGGTCCGGCCTGGGGAACCGCGTGGTTCAAGTTCAGCGGGCAGGTACCGGCCGAGTGGGCCGGCAGCGAGATCGAGGCGGTCATCGACCTCGGCTTCAGCGGCGGCCCCGGGTTCTCCGCGGAGGGCCTGGTGCACACCACCTCCGGCCGGCCGCTCAAGGGCCTGCACCCGCGGCAGACCTATGCCCCGCTCTCGATCCTCGGCCCGGACGGTACGGCGGCGTCCGCCGGCGACCACATCGAGTTCTACGTCGAGGCCGCCGCGAACCCGGAGATCCCGCTCGACAACGCCTACGCGAAGGTCGACATCGGCGCCAAGCTCGGTGACACGCCGATCTACCAGCTGACCCGCGCCGACCTGGCGGTCTTCAACGCCGAGGTGTGGGACCTGATCCTGGACCTCGAGGCGCTCGACGGCCTGCAGCGGGAGCTGTCCACCCAGGACCCGCGCCGCCGGGAGATCCTGCGCGCGCTGAGCCGTTCGCTGGACGCCCTCGACTACGAGAACGTCGCCGGTACCGCCGCGGACGCCCGCGCCCAGCTGACCGACGTACTGAGCCGGCCGGCACACGCCAGCGCGCACCAGCTGTCCGCGGTCGGGCACGCGCACATCGACTCCGCGTGGCTCTGGCCGCTGCGCGAGACGCGCCGCAAGGTGGCCCGGACCGTTTCCAACGTCGCCACCCTGGCCGAGGAGTACCCGGAGCTGGTCTTCGCGTTCTCGCAGGCCCAGCAGCACGCCTGGGTGAAGGAGAACTACCCGGAGGTCTGGGAGCGGCTGAAGAAGGCCGTTGCCGAGGGCCACATCGTCCCCGTGGGCGGTATGTGGGTGGAGTCCGACACCAACCTGCCCGGCAGCGAGGCGCTCGCCCGGCAGTTCGTGCACGGGAAGCGGTTCTTCCTGGACGAGTACGGCATCGACACCCAGGAGGTCTGGCTTCCGGACTCGTTCGGCTACACCGCGGCGCTGCCGCAGCTGGTGAAGCTGTCCGGTTCGAAGTGGTTCCTGACCCAGAAGATCTCCTGGAACAAGGAGAACAAGTTCCCGCACCACACCTTCTGGTGGGAGGGCCTGGACGGGACGCGGGTGTTCACCCACTTCCCGCCGATCGACACGTACAACTCCGACCTGTCCGGCCGCGAGCTCGCGCACGCGCAGCGCAACTTCGCCGAGAACGGCGCGGCGACCCGTTCGCTGGTTCCGTTCGGGTACGGCGACGGCGGTGGCGGCCCCACCCGTGAGTTCGTCGCGACCGCGCGCCGGGTGGCGAACCTGGAGTCCTCGCCGCGGGTGACCATCGAGTCCCCGACCGAGTTCTTCACCGCCGCCGAGGACGAGTACCGCGACCACGCGCCGGTCTGGTCCGGTGAGCTCTACCTGGAGATCCACCGGGCGACGTACACGTCGCAGGCGAAGACCAAGCAGGGCAACCGGCGCAGCGAGCACCTGCTCCGCGAGGCCGAGCTGTGGAGCGCCGCGGCCGTCGTCGCGGGCAAGCTCGACACGTACCCGTACGAGGACCTGGACCGGCTGTGGAAGGTCGCGCTGCTGCACCAGTTCCACGACATCCTGCCCGGCTCGTCGATCTCGTGGGTGCACCGCGAGGCCGAGGAGACCTACGCGCGGGTGGCCGAGGAGCTGAACGCGATCATCGCGAAGGCGCAGCAGGCGCTGGCCGGTGAGGGCTCGGAGCAGATCGTCTTCAACGCCGCGCCGCACACGCGGAACGGTGTCGCCGGTCTCGGCGCGGGCGTCGCGGCCGTCGAGGGCCAGTCCGTCACGGTCGAGAACGGCGTACTGGACAACGGGGTCATCCGGGTCACCGTCGACGAGCGCGGCCTGATCACCTCGCTGTACGACGTCGAGGCGCGCCGCGAGGTCATCGCACCGGGTGCCGTGGGCAACCTTCTGCAGCTGCACGTCGACACCCCGAACCACTGGGACGCGTGGGACGTCGACTCGTTCTACAAGAACAACGTCCGGGACGTGACCGAGGTCGACAGCGTCGACTTCAGCACCGTCGACGGTGTCGCGACCGTGGTCGTGAAGCGGTCCTTCAACCGGTCCACCGTGACCCAGACGCTGCGGGTCCGCCCGGGCGCCAAGCGGGTCGACATCGAGACCGAGATGGACTGGCACGAGTCGGAGAAGTTCCTCAAGGCGGCGTACCCGGTCGACGTGCACGCGGACCGGTCGGCGTCCGAGACGCAGTTCGGGCACATCTTCCGGCCGACCCACCAGAACACCTCCTGGGACGCGGCGAAGTTCGAGATCGCGGCGCACCGCTGGGTGCACGTCGGCGAGCCGGGCTACGGCGTTGCCGTGGTCAACGACTCGACGTACGGCCACGACATCAACCGGACCGCCCGGGAGGACGGCGGGACCACGACCACGATCCGGACGTCGCTGATCCGGGCGCCGCGGTTCCCCGACCCGAAGACCGACCAGGGCGTGCACACGGTGAACCACGCGCTGGTGGTCGGCGCCGGCATCCCGGAGGCGATCGAGGAGGGCTACCGGATCAACCTGCCGGAGCGGGTCGTCAGCGGCGCCGCGGGCGTCGAGCCGATCGTTGCTGTCGACAACGACAACGTGATCGTCGAGGCGCTCAAGCTGGCCGACGACCAGTCCGGCGACGTGATCGTCCGGCTGTACGAGTCCAGCGGCGGTCGCGCCCGCGCCACCGTCACGCCGTCCTTCCCGGCGGCGTCGGTGACCGAGGTCGACCTTCTGGAGCGCCCCCTGGCCGATCGTGAGCTGAACGACAACGGGGTGAGCTTCGAGCTCCGCCCGTTCCAGATCCTCACCCTCCGCTTCCAGCGCGCCTGACCCTCCGCACCCGAAGGCCCGCCCGATCCCCTCTCGGGCGGGCCTTCACCTTTGGCACACGCGCCGCCCGGTGTTCACCCGGCTGACGTAGCGTAAAAGTATGGCTCCGACACCTTTGCTCGGTTCCCGGACACTCGACCGGCAGACCGCACGCACGTTGCCGCCCGGGCCGAAGCTCCCGACGCTCGCGCAGACCGTGTTGTTCGCGAGTCACCGCAAGACGTTCTTCCCGCGGATGCGGGACAAGTACGGCGACGTGTTCACGATCCGGCTGGTGCCGTCGAGCCGGGTCTGCGTCGTGCTGAGCCGGCCGGAGCACATCCGGGAGGTCTTCGGCAGCCCGCCCTCGGTGATGCACGCCGGCGAGGGCAACACCGTGCTGGAGCCGATCATGGGCTCGCACTCGCTGCTGCTGCTCGACGACGAGGACCACGTCCGGATGCGCAAGCAGCTGATGCCGGCGTTCTCCGGCGCGGCACTTCGCGGGTACGCCGCGATGGTGTTCGAACTCGCCCAGGCCGAGGTGGCGAAGTGGCCGGTCGGTGAGCCGTTCAAGGTGCACCAGCGGATGCGGAACCTGACGCTGGAGATCATCCTGCAGGTGATCTTCGGCGTGACCGATGCCGATCGGCTGAACACGCTGCGCCCGCTGATGGACAAGATCGTCTCGGTGTCGCCGGTGATCATGCTGGGCGGGTTCTATCCGCAGTTGCTCCGGGTCCGGCCGTGGAAGACGTACCTGGACACGCAGCAGCAGGTCGACGGGATCCTGTACGACGAGATCGCCCGGCGGCGCGAGACCTTCGCCGGGCGCAACGACGTACTCTCGCGGCTGCTTGCCGCGGGCCAGTGGTCGGATGCGGAGCTGCGCGACCAGCTGGTGACGCTGCTGCTGGCCGGCCACGAGACGACGGCCACCGCGGTGGCGTGGGCATTCCACGAGCTCGCCCGGCGGCCGGAGGACCTGGAGTTCGGGCAGCGGGCCGCCGACGCGGGCGCGGACGACGAGCTGGAGGCGATCCTCAAGGAGGCGCTCCGGTTGCGGCCGGTCGTCTACCAGGTCGGGCGGCGCCTGACCGAGACGACCGACATCGCGGGCTACCGGCTGCCTCGCGGTACGACGATCATGGCCGCGATCGGCCTGGTCCACCGGGACGCCGAGCACTTCCCGGTGCCGGAGGAGTTCCGCCCGCAGCGGTTCCTCTCCGACGATCCGCCCGCACCCGGGACCTGGATGCCGTTCGGCGGCGGTGCCCGGCGCTGCATCGGCGCCGGCTTCTCACTGATGGAGGGCACCGAGATCCTCCGCGCCGCCCTCACCGCCTACAACTTCCAGGCCCCGCGCCCCAAACCCGAACCGGCCCAGCCCAAGAACGTCACCCTCGTCCCCCGTCGCGGCGCCGAGGTCACCGTCACCCCTCGCTGACACCCCCAGCCTCTCGTGGGTTGACCCACCAGATGCAGGGTTCGCCCACCGGATCCCGGACGCAAACCCGGCATCTCGTGGGCGGACCCACCAGATGCTGGGCGGAGGTAGGCGCCCGGGGCCGGGCGTGCGGCCGGGCGTGCGGCCGGGCGTGCGGCCGGGCGTGCGGCCGGGCGTGCGGCAGGGCGTGCGGCAGGGCGTGCGGCAGGCTGAGCTGCAGTGAGGGAGGGGGCCGAGAGTCAGTCCTCCAGGTCGGTGACGTCGCCGAGGTCGACGTCGCGGTAGGTGCCGAGGTCGCCCTCGTCGTCGTCGCTGAGCTCGAAGTTGTCCTCGTCGTCGACGACGTGGACCGCGGCCTCCTCGGCACCGGCCGCCGCGCCGTCGATGCCGACGTCCTCCGCGAACAACTCGTCGTCCTCGTCGCTGTGCGCGCCCTCGTCGGACGCGACCAGCCGGCCGGAGCGGGCGGTGCCGACCTCCGGGCCGCCGACGTCCTCACCCTCCTCGGCGTACGGGTCGGCGTCCGGGACCTCTTGCGCGATCCGCTGGTCCAGCGACTCGCCCTGCAGCGCCTCGTCGGCCGTCGTACCGAAGCCTTCGCCCGCGGACCACTTCTCCGGCGGCGAGTAACCCTCGTCGAGCAGGTCGTCGACGCCGCGGTCGTCGAGCGTGTCCTCCGCCTGCAGCTGATCCTCGTCGTCGACGCTGTAGCTGCCGTAGTCCTCACGGTTGTTCTCCGTCATGGCCCCACCTTGGCGCGTCGCAACCAGAGGAATCAAGCTCAGCGGAGAATGGGCCCGTGGATCCGGTCAGGCTGACGTTGGACCAGTTGCGGGAGCTGCGCGACGACATCGCGCCGCAGGCCGCCCGGCGGTCCCGCGCGTCGATCCACCGGCGGGCCGAGCGCTGGCGCAACCGGGCCTTCTTCATCGCCCAGTGCGCCCTCGCCGCCGGCGTCGCGTGGGCGGTCGCCCGGTACGTCGTCGGCCACAAGCAGCCGTTCTTCGCGCCGGTCGCCGCGATGATCTGTCTCGGGTTCAGCTTCGGCCAGCGACTGCGCCGGGTCGCGGAGGTGATGGTCGGCGTCGCGGTCGGGGTCGGCGTCGGCGACCTGTTCGTCGCCGCGTTCGGCACCGGCGTCGCGCAGTTGATCTTCGTCGTGGCGCTCGCGATGAGCATCGCCGTACTGCTCGGTGCGGGCAACCTGATGACCACCCAGGCCGGCGTCCAGGCGGCGATCGTCACCACGCTGCTCCCCAACCCGGGCGCGGGCTTCAGCCGCTGGCAGGACGCCGCCCTCGGCGGGCTGGTCGCGCTGGCCGCCGCCACGATCGCCCCGGCCGCGGCGATCCGGCGCCCCCGGCAACAGGCCACCGGCGTCCTCAGCGAGCTGGCCGAGATCCTGAACGAGACCGCGGACGGCCTCCGCTCCCGCGACGAGGAGGCCGTCACCGACGCGCTCCGCCGTGCCCGCGCGAGCGAGTCCCGGCTCGACGACCTGCGCAGCGCCGCGGACGAGGGGGTCGCGGTCGTCCGGCTGTCCCCGTTCCGCCGCCGGCACCGTGGCCGCGTGCAGGAGATCGCCGACCTCGTCGTACCGCTGGATCGCGCGATCCGGAACACCCGGGTCCTGGTACGGCGCTGCGCGGTGTCCGTCTGGCGTGACGAGGCCATGCCCGCGGAGTACCCGATGCTGCTCGAACGTCTCGCGGACGGCACCCGCCTGATCGGCGAGTCCCTGTTCGAACCGGCCGCCGACGTCGCCGCGCACCGCGTGCTCGGCGAGCTAGGTCGCCGTACGGCGGAGATGCCGCTACCGGCCGGACTGTCCGCGGTCGTCGTCCTCGGCCAGCTCCGCTCCACGATCATCGACCTGCTCGAACTGACCGGCACGTCGTACGACGACGCGCGGAAGCTGGTCCCACTGCGCCTGGACGGGCTCGACGAGAAGTAGGAGTGACCCAGGTCACATCCTGGATTCCCGTCATACTCCCGGACCCTGAGCGTCTCACTGGCATGACGATCCACCGACTGATGACCACGATGGCCACCGAGCAGGTGCGTGAGCTCGAGGACCTCCTGGCCGGAACCCAGACCACCGACGACCGGACCGACGCCGCCGCCGAGCAGTAGCAGGCGCCAGCCGGACGAACGGACCCGGGCGGCGCACCCGGACGGTCTTGCCCACCGAGCCAGACCGCACGGAAGTCGCACACCAAACGCAGAGGCGCCCTAGTGCGAGGCGCCCCCGGATCCGTTACCGGTGCACCGCCACAGAGGTGCACCACACCACCCGCCGACCGTCCTGACGCCGTTTGCGCGAGGCTCAGGCCGGCCGGCGGGTGGTTTCAGTTGTCCTTCTAGTTGCCGGCAGCAACCGTGATCTCGGTGGTGACCGAGTTCGCGATGAAGCACTCCTGGTGGGCCAGGTGGTGGATCCGCTCGAGCGTCTCCGCGTCCGGCTCGGCGCCGTTCCAGACGATCTTCGGGTGCAGCGTCACCTGTGTGATCGCCAGCCGGCCGGCGTCGTTCTTCGCCATCACGCCGACCGCGTGGTCGTCGTACGCGTCGACCACCAGGCGCTTGCGGGCCGCGATCGCCAGGAAGGTCAGCATGTGGCACGACGACAGCGCCGCCACGAACGCCTCCTCCGGGTCGACCGGGCCCGGATTCCCCAGGTACTTCGGGTTGGCCGAGCCCGGCACCGTGATGCCGCCGTCGAAGCGCCACTCGTGGTCGCGGTTGTAGGCGTCGTAGGTGAACTCGTGCTCACCACGGCTCCAACTGACATCGACCACGTGCTCCGACATGCTCAGCTCACCTCTCCGCGACGTTTCCCTGGCACCACTTCGGCGCCGTCACCGGGTTGCATCGTACGGGGGTGTCCCCGGGCAGCTTGGCGACGAAGTCGCTGTCGTACCGCGCGGCCATGCCGGCGACCGGCCAGTCGGTCGTCACCACCTGCGCCCCGCTGTCCAGGGCGATCCCGAGCCGGCTGTAGTCCTTGTCGCGGATCGTCGCCATCGGCTCGTCCGACCGGGTCCGGATCAGGTAGCCCTTCGACACCAGCCGCTGGATCTCGGCCTGGTTCGCGCCCCGCGGGTCGTTCACCTGGGTGATCGCCGCGTCCGGCTGGCCCTCGGGACCGCGGGTGAAGACCGCGCGACCTTCAAGGTTCTCGTGACCGGTGCGGTAGAGGTCGCGGATCGTGCCCGCGCCGCCGTTGTCGAAGTAGAACAGCACCTGGCCGCGGACGTCGTCCAGCTTCGGCCAGCCCTTGGTCAGCACCGACTGCTCCAGCGTCAGGCCGGGCTTGCGAACGTCGTCCGGAGACAGCAACTCCTGCTCGGGGAACACCGACCGGATCTCCCGGTCGATACTCTCCAGGTTGGCCGCGTTCCACGGCGGCGACTGCACCCCGCCGGCCGCGACCACCTTCGGGTCGGACTGCTTGAGCTCGAGGCTGATCGTGATCGGCGTGTGGCCGGGGTTCTCGTCGGACCAGGCCTTCACCTGCCGCAGGCACAGCACAAGGGTCTTGCAGGTGCCGTTGTAGTCGAAGTCCGGGATGTGCATGACCTTGATCCCGGGCTGGGCCATCGCCGGGTCGGTCAGCGGCCCCTGCCCGGTCAGCTTCCGGATCAGCGGGTAGGTGTACAGACCGCCGTCAGGGTCCGGCACGAGGTCGAGCTCGAGCGTCCGGACGTTCTGGTCCTCCAGCTGCTGTGCGATCGGCGCGTGTGAGTACCAGAGGTCGACCGAGCCCGGGTTCTGGGCCTGCTGGACCTTCTGCTCGGCCGGGCTGAGCTCGCGGTGGTACGAGTTGTGCGACCCGATCATCTGCACCTGGTTGAACCGCAGGCCCGAGCCGCTCTCCGCGGAGTCCTGCCGGGTGAGCGCCGTACCGGCGACTCCGGATGCCGCGACCGCAACGGACGCGGCGGCTGCAACCACTGTTTTGTTGATGCGCATACGAAGATTCCCCTCCTCATGGCAACTGTCGGCAATCTGTCACAAAGAGGTGGCAACGGTGTCCCCTGGTTACGTGGACAATGAGTGAATGGTGACTTCGGGGGCTTATCCGCTGCGCCGTACGCCGACCCAGGACCGGGCCAGCCGGCAGGTCGAGCGGATCCTGGACGCGGCCTGTGCCGAGGTGGTCGAGCGCGGGTACGACGCCGCGTCGACGAGCGGGATCGCGAAGCGGGCCGAGATCGCGGTCGGCAGCGTGTACCGGTACTTCCCGGACAAGCGCAGCCTGATCCAGGCGATCGAGCGCCGGAACCAGGCGCGCTACACCGACGCGGTGCGGGAACGGCTGGCGGACGTGACCAGCTGGCGGCAGGCGGTCGACGTCACGCTGGACACGTTCCGGGAGATGCACCGGACGGATCCGGGTTTCAAGGCGGTCGTGCTGAGCGGGCTCGGCGATCCGGAGCTGGAGGCGAAGCCGGGCGAGTTCGACGACCAGCACGCCGGCGAGTTCGCGGAGCTGCTGGCGGCGCGGTTCGGCGCGCGCGACTCGCGGGACTTCCGCCTGGCGGTGACGCTCAGCATCACGATGGGCGAGGCGCTGGCCCACCTGGCGGACCGGTTGTCCGCGGACGAGGCGGAGTACGTCCTGGACCGGGGCCGGCCGGTGCTCTACGACCTGCTCGCCCCGCATCTTCCTGCTTGAGCCTGAGAGGTGGCTCAAGCAGGGTGAACTGTCAGGCTGCCGGGGCCGCGGAGTACGGGCCCAGGGTCGGCCAGTGGCTGACCCGGCCGGCCAGGCGGGCCCGGCGGGGCGTCCGGACGTCGTACGCGACGATGACCCGGTCACCCTTGGCGTAAGTAATACGGCTCCCGACCGGGAACTTGCGAGCGACCTCGTACGGGCCCTCACCCCGGCGGGTGTAGTACTCGACGATGACCTCGGTGTAGACCGCCGGGGCACCGCTCTCCAGTTGGCCGCGGACCGGGCCACGCACCCGGATCACCCGTCCCGCGGTCTTCTCTTCCGTGCCGGTAGGGATCTCGTCCCGCCGCAGACCGGCGAGGACTTCGGTCACGATGAAGGCCGCGACCACCAGCACCAGGCCGAACCCACCGAGTACAACGATCGTCAACATGGCACTCACCCCCGACGCGTCGCCCGCGAGCGACGCGGTCGTTTTGTCGAAACTGCCTTGTGCGGCTTTTGCCGCTCACCCGGTGGGACGCCACCGGACTCCACTTGGTTCCAGGTAAGTACAAAAACTTTTCTACAGGACCATAGTAGAGTCCGGTGGAGCGGTGTTGCTAGAGGTAGAGTTGACCTGTAGTTGTCAGTTTCCGCCCATTCCGAACTGGTACTGCGGCGGAACTGGCCGCTGTGTGCCAAGCGCCTCCTCGGCGGCCAGCCAGTAGTCGGTGAGCGGATTCGCACCCTCCCGGACCGTGGCCAGCTGGATCCCGGCAGCCAGCAGTTCGTGCGCCGCCGCCGGATCGCCGGTCTCCAAGGCATGCCGGACGCGCAGCAGCTGGATCCGCGGGTCATCGGGCGCGTGCGCGAGCAGCCGCTCCGCCAGCGGTACGTCGCTGTCCAGCGCCGCCGCGACAGCCTCCGCGACGAGGGGCACCAGATCGGGCCGGAGCGCTACAGCGCGCTCGTAGTACAGCAACTCTCCCGTGACTACACCGAGGTTGCGTAGAGCCCAGGCGTTGTCACCGGACAGCTGCCACGCCTCGATCGCACCGTCGATGTCACCATGGTGGTGCCGCGACACACCGCGGTGGTACCAGACCAGCCAGTTGTCCTCCGCCGCCTCCAGCAGCTCCCGCCACGCCACCAGAGTTCCGTCCGGTACGTCGACCTCAGCCGGCAACTGTCCGTCGAGCAGCGGCAGCCACGCCCGCTCCCGCGACGTCAACGTGTCCTCGCTGAACGGCGTACCGACCGACACATTCCATCCGGTCCGCTTCAGCTCCAACGCTCCCCACCCGGATCCGACAGCGAGCCGCTCCGCGGGAGCCGAGTCGACAATCTCGAGCCAGGCCTTCTCGCGCCCAGGCAACCCGTCGAGCACAGGCCGCAGAGCAGTAGCGCCTGCGCCCCGAGCTGCCTGCCAGTCCTCGGAATGCGCCGCACCGGCGTCCAGGGAAAGGCGCCCGTACGCCTCCAACCAGGTCCAAGAGGTAGCGGCAGGCAGCTTCAGGTGCTCCATCTGCGTGCGAGCGAGCCCGGCCTGAATCTCGGCGTACCCGTCCCCCTCGAGCCCCGGCGACAACCACTCCTGCCAGCGCCGTCCACCGTCGCCCTGACCCCAGACGAACAGCTTCCGGCCCCGCAACCGCTCGGTCGAGGCCTGCACCAACCCCGCACCGTTCCCGTCGACGGACGCGATCCACGACCGCTCCCCGGCCAGCGGTTCGAAGAAGTAGTCGACGGCCCGTGGATGCCGCATCGGATACGTCAGCTCCGTCTCGACTTCGATCAGGTCGAGCCGGCTGGTGTACCCGAACCGCCAGGCCTGGTCCGCGGGGACGAGCACCCGCCGGTCGGGCGACTGCGGAACGGCGATGTTCGACCACCAGTACGCCGGGACCTCGACGTCGGACGGGTTCTGCAGCCGTACGCCGACGTACAGGAACTCGGAGTCCTCCGGCAGCCAGAAGTCGAGTTGGGTGACGAGGTTGCGGGTCCGTTCGAGCTCCCACAGCCGCAGGACCGGCGTACCGTCGGGGCCTTCGACGCGCGCGGCGTGCATCGGTGCGCAGGTGCCGGTCCAGTGGCCGGTGCTGCCGACGTTCCACTCGACGCCGCCCGCGAACCAGGCGTTGCGCAGGGCGAGATTGGCGGGCTGGAAGACGGGATTGCGGTAGAGCAGTTCTTCCTCGGTGGCCTTGTGCACGAGCGAGTACAGCCGCCCGCCGAGGCTCGGCAGGACGGTCGCGCGGAGGTGGTCGTTCTCGAGCACCAGCGCCGGGAACGACGTCTCGACCAGCGTGCGGTCGTAGCCGTCCTGGTTGAGGCAGGGCAGCGGGCTGTGCAGCCGCCCGTACTCGATGTTCTCGCGGAGGTCGGCGGGAAGTTCGGCGAGGTTCGCGACTTGGTGGGGCTCGCGCTGCATGCGCAGCGGCGGGAGCGGATCCTCCTCGCCGAGCGAGGCGGCGGGCAGGACGAGAGTGTGCGCGAAAAGGATTGTCACAGCCGCCATCTTTTCAAGTGCACTGTCTTCCAAGTGCGCTATACAAGTGGCCATGGACGCTGATGTGATCGTCGTCGGGGCGGGACTGGCCGGGCTGGCGGCGACCGCCGAGCTGGCCGACGCGGGCCGGAAGGTGCTGCTGCTGGACCAGGAACCCGAGGCGTCGCTCGGCGGCCAGGCATTCTGGTCGTTCGGCGGGCTGTTCTTCGTCAACTCCCCCGAGCAACGACGGATGGGGATCCGGGACTCGCACGAGCTCGCGCTGCAGGACTGGCTCGGGTCGGCCGGCTTCGACCGGCTGGACGACGAGGACCAGTGGGCCCGGCAATGGGCCGAGGCGTACGTCGACTGGGCGGCCGGCGAGAAGCGTGCCTGGCTGTACGCGCAGGGCGTGCGGTTCTTCCCCGTGGTCGGGTGGGCGGAGCGCGGCGGCTACAACGCCGACGGCCACGGCAACTCGGTTCCGCGGTTCCACATCACCTGGGGCACCGGGCCGGGGCTGGTCGCGCCGTTCGAGCGCCGGGTGCGCGAAGCGGTGGCGAAAGGACTGGTCGAGTTCCGGTTCCGGCACCGGGTCGACGAGCTGACCATGACCGGCGGTGCGGTCGACGGTGTCGCGGGCAAGGTGCTCGAGCCCAGCGACGTACCGCGGGGTGTGTCGAGCTCGCGCGCCGAGGCCGGGGACTTCGACCTCAAGGCGCAGGCGGTGATCGTCACGTCCGGCGGGATCGGCGGCAACCACGACCTGATCCGCGCGCAGTGGCCGCAGCGGATGGGTGAGCCGCCGCGGCAGATGATCAGCGGCGTACCGGCGCATGTGGACGGCCGGATGCTCGCGATCACCGAACGCGCCGGCGGCCGGTACGTGAACCGGGACCGGATGTGGCACTACACCGAAGGCATCCAGAACTGGGACCCGGTCTGGCCGATGCACGGCATCCGGATCCTGCCGGGTCCGTCGTCGCTGTGGTTCGACGCGACCGGCAAGCGGCTGCCGGTGCCGTTGTTCCCCGGGTTCGACACGTTGGGGACACTCGAGCACATCATGCGGACCGGGTACGACTACACGTGGTTCGTGCTGACGCAGAAGATCATCGAGAAGGAGTTCGCGCTCTCCGGTCAGGAGCAGAACCCGGACCTGACGAACAAGGACATCCGGGGTGTCCTCGGCCGGGCCCGCGGCGGCGCGACGGTCCCGGTGCGGGCGTTCATGGAAAAGGGCACCGATTTCATCGTCCGAGGCAACCTTCCGGACCTGGTCCGCGGGATGAACGACCTGACCGGCGACAACCTGATCGACCTCGACGACCTGGAGCGGCAGATCGTCGCGCGGGACCGGGAGCTGGCCAACGCCTTCACCAAGGACCTGCAGATCACCGCGCTGCGCGGTGCCCGCAACTACCGCGGCGACAAGCTGATCCGGGTCGCCTCGCCGCACCGGATCCTCGACCCGAAGGCCGGCCCGCTGATCGCGGTCCGGCTGAACATCCTGACCCGCAAGTCCCTCGGCGGCCTGCAGACCGATCTGGAGTCGCGGGTACTGCGGTCCGACGGCACACCACTGCCCGGCGTCTACGCGGCCGGCGAGGTCGCGGGCTTCGGCGGTGGCGGCGTCCACGGCTACCGATCACTCGAAGGCACCTTCGTCGGCGGTTGCTTGTTCACCGGCCGTACGGCGGGACGCGCGGCCGCGAAAGCGGTGTCCTAGGACCACATCGGCACGCGGCGCGATATGTGCCGCGAGCAGGTGTCCGGCCCGGGTGGCGACTCCTAGCGTGACGCCATGCGCCGCCTCCTCGTTCTCTGCATCGCCCTGCTGCTCGCGGGGTTGACCACCGTGCCGGCCAATGCACACCGCCCGGTCCGCGTACCGGGCGCCGAATATCAGGAAGTCGCACAGCTCGACGACCTGACCACGGCCGGGACCGTCGCGTCCGGTCATACCAACCCGGCCGACTACGCGGGGCTGACCCACTCGAGGTTGCCGCAGCGGTCCGGCGTACCCGGCGTGCAGATCGACGGGTACTTCCCCGACAACTCGCACACCAACACCAACCACGGGTGGAACCACGACGCGCAGTTCGTGATCCGCCTGCCGCGGACCTGGAACGGCGGGCTCGTCGTGGCCGGGTCACCCGGTGTGCGGGCGCAGTACGCGAACGACAAGGCGATCTCGGACTACGTGCTCTCGCTCGGCTACGCGTACGCCGCCACGGACAAGGGCAACACGGGCGCGACGTTCCACACCGACGGCCTGCGCCCGGGCGACGCGATCGTCGAGTGGAACGTGCGAACGACCCAACTGGCGCGGGCGGCCCGCGCGACCGTGGCGCAGTACTACGGCCACCCGGCGCGCGAGGTGATCGCGGCCGGGATCTCGAACGGCGGCTACCTGGTCCGCTGGCAGCTCGAGAACCATCCCGAGCTGTTCACCCGCGGCGTCGACCTCGAGGGGACACTGTGGACCGCCGATGGGCCGAACCTGTTCACGTACTTGCCCCAGGCAATCAAAGGCTACGAGAACCACGACACCGCAGCGATCGTGGCCGCAGGCTTCGATCCGCGGTCGGACTTCCTCTGGGACTACCACTACACCGTCTACTGGAAGCTGACCCAGCGCATCTACGCCGCCGAACTCGACCCGACATACACCGGCACCGAAGCAGACTACGACTACACGCAACGCCCGGAGGCTCACAAGGCGATCAGCCGGATCGCACTCACCGGCAACATCCGAAAACCACTGACGACGATCCACGGTACGTACGACAGCCTGCTTCCGATCGTCCAGGACTCGGATGTGTACAGCACCATGGTCAACCAGGCGGGTCGGTCAGCTTTGCACACGTACCAGCGGGTCGAGGCAGGCAACCATGTCGACGGCCTCGTCGACGCCTACCCCGACCGGCTGGTGCCGCTCGTCCCGCTGTTGCAGCAGGCAATCAGAACACCATCGTGAGGAGGTCGGCGAACAGTTCCTGCTCGTCGATCTCCAGCCCGCGGTTCGTGAACCACGTGGCCATGTTGTGGCAGTCGCGCAGCAGGAAGTCCATGCCCTTCGGGTTGCCGACGATGTCGATCACCTGCGGCAGGTCGATCATCACGATCCGATCGGCCTGGGCGAGGACGTTGTACGGCGAGAGGTCGCCGTGTGCCAGCCCGGCCCGGGCCAGCTCACGCATCCCGTCGCGGAGCTGCTCGAAGTACACGCCGAGCAGCTCCCTCGACGGCCGGACCTGGGCGAGCCGTGGCGCGGCACCGCCCTCACCGTCGTCGATGAACTCCATCAGCAGCTCGGTACCGTCCACCTGCACGGGGTACGGCACCGGGACGCCGGCCTTCCACAGCCGGTTCAGGGCGTCCCATTCGGCGTACGCCCACTGCCCGGCCGCGACACTGCGCCCGTGCGCGGTCTTCTTGTGCATCGCCCGGCTGTCGCGGCTGTTGCGGGTACGGCGCCCTTCGACGTACGCCGTACTGCGGTGGAAAGTGCGGTGCTCCTCGGTGCGGTACCGCTTCGCGGCCAGCAGGGAGGACTTCGCCGGGTTGTCGCCGATGGCTTCGACGGCCCGTTCGACCAGGAAGACGTCGGCTTCCTTACCGGTTTTGAGGACGCCGAGCTCGGTGTCGATCGCGGCCTGCTCCGTCACAACCCACGAGGGGCGTGGTTCCGGGCCGCGAGAACCGCGCTCGACGTCCAGCCAGGTGGACCAGCGCTGATCCGGGCCGAGCGTCTCGTCGACCGAATGGAACTGGAAGACGAAGGCGTCGGTTTCGAGGTCTGAGTAGTCAGTGGTGAGTTCGTACTCGGAAGAGGACAACTGGAGTGCTCCTGAACCTTGAAGTGAGACTGATGCGGACATACCGCAGCACAGTGATGGCCATCCGTCAGCCCTCCTTCGGTCCAGGCAGCGTTCGTCGCCGCTCGGTCACCCCAGGATGCCCGCCCACCCAAGAGCCCGCAACGCATTTACCGGAACTGCGACCGCGCGGTCGGCCGGAGCCGCAACTCGTGCGCGGGCTTCACCGATCGGCAGACCAGCTCCGGCAGCACGCGTTCCCGCCACACCCGCGACGCGTCGAGCTGCCTCCGGTGTACGTCGTACGCCGCCTCGTCGGCGAACCGCGCGAACCAGGCGAGCACCACCTCGTCCCGCAACGGCAGCTGCGGAAAGTTGTTCTCGGCAACCAGACTCTCGAACACCGCGACCGGCTCGGCGCCGGTCGCGGACAGCACGGGAACGACGTGATCGGTGAAGAACTCGACGAACTGGTCCTCCGGCGCGCCGCGGTGATACACGGCGCCGGCGATCAGCGAGGGCCCGACGGCGTCCGGCCGTGGCGCGTCGGGGGCGGGGTAGCCGGGACCGAGCCGCACCGGCCGCAGCAGCAGGGCGTTGTCCGAGTCGATCATCGTCGCGTTCGCCGCCGCGGCGTGCTCGCGCCAGACCGGGCCGTAGTAGAACTCGTTCAGCGCCGCCGCCCGCGCCGGCAGGTCCCGGAACCCACGGATCCAGACGAACCGGTCCGGATCGTCCAGATCGCGGAACTGACCGGCGACGTGCATCCCGGTCTGCTCCTGCCCTTCGACGAAGTGGGTGTCGAAGAGATCGATCAAAGTGTCCCGGCTGCCGGGGTGCAGGGTGTACTGGCGCAGGTCGACGACGGCGCAGCATTCGTGGGGGCAGCAATCGTTCATGAGTGCGAGCCAACCACTGAAACCTGACAGTTACTGTCAGGCGACAGGCGTTTCAAACAGCCGTAACAGCCGGGTACTTGAAAGCTCCGGCCGAGTTTGATCTGGTGGACGTAAGTGGTTCAGCCCCCTGCCACCCAGACCTGCACGACGACACGACGAGGTATCTCCCGTGACGATCGCAGCTCCCGAACGCTCCCAGCAGAGCATCGCCGACGCCACGCACGAGCTACTGCTCGAGGCGCACAGCGTCCCAGATCCCCGCCATCAGGCCTGCCTCGACGAGGTCGTGCTGCTGAACGCTCCGGTGGCGAGATCGATCGCGTCCCGCTACCGCAGCAAGGGCGTGGACTCCGACGATCTCGAACAGGTCGCGTACCTCGGCCTGGTGAAGGCCGCGAACGGGTACCGCCTGGACGCGTCGACAGCGTTCCTGTCGTACGCCGTACCGACCATCCGCGGCGAGCTGAAACGGTACTTCCGCGACTGCGCCTGGACGATCCGGCCGCCGCGGCGCGTGCAGGAGATGCAGGGCAGCATCGCGGCCGCCGAGCCGGAGCTGATCCAGCGGCTCGGCCACGTGCCGACCGACGAGGAGACCGCGGAGGCGCTCGGCACCGATCCGGCCGAGGTCGCGGAGGCCACGTCGGTCCGCGGTTGCTTCAGCACACTCTCCCTGGACGCCCCCGGCGCCGCGGAGGGCGGGACGAGCCTGCTCGAGACGGTCGCCGACGCCGAGGACGGCTACGACCTGGTCGAGAACGTGCATACCCTGTCGCCCGCGGTCGCGAACCTCGGCGACCGGGACAAGCGCATCCTCCAGCTGCGGTTCTGCAACGGCTTCACCCAGGAGGAGATCGGCCAGGAGCTCGGGGTGAGCCAGATGCAGGTCTCCCGCCTGCTGCGCGGCATCCTCGAGACCCTGCGCAGCGAACTGGCCGAGCGCCCCGGTCTCACCAGAACCTGATTCGGGTACCTGATTCGGGTACCGTCGCCTCGTGGACTTCGAGGAGGCGGCGGATGCGGTGTATGCGGCGCCGGCGGCCGACTTCATTGCTACTCGCAACGAGCTCGCCAAGCGACTGAAGGCCGACGGCGACCCGCTCGCCGCGACCCGGCTGAAGGCGCTGCGCAAGCCGACGGTCGCGGCCTGGATCGCGAACCTGCTCGCCCGCAGGCTTCCGGACGAGCTGGATGACCTGCTCGCGCTCGGTGACGAGTTCCGCGAGGCCACCGCCGACCTGGACGGCGAGCGGCTGCGCGAGCTCACGCCGAAGCGGCACCAGTTGCTGGACAAGCTGGCCAAGGAGGCCGCGCGGCTGGCGGCCGACGAGGGCCAGAAGATCAGCGCGGACGTCGGCCAGAAGCTGCGCGAGACGCTGGACGCTGCGTTGGTGGATCCGGCCGCGGGCGACGCCGTACGCGAGGGGCGGTTGAGCAGCGCGCTGCGGCACGTCGGATTCGGCGTGGTCGACGAGAACGGCGAGCCGTCCAACGTCACACCGCTCACCGACGAGCGCCGTAAGGCGGCGCGGGACCGCCGCAAGGCGCAGCAGGCCGAGGAACAGGCGAAGGGCTCCGCGGCCGAGCAGAAGCAGCGGGAGGCCGAGCAGGAGGAGGCCGAGGAGCGCGAGCGCGAGGCGGCGAAGGCCGAGGCACGGCAGGCCTTCGAGGACGCGGTCGCGGCCGCCCAGGAGGCCGAGGCCCGGGTCGAGGACCTCGACACCCAGCTCGACAACGCCCGCGAGGCGCTGGCCGAGGCGCAGGCCCTGGTCCATCGCGTGGGCGCCGAGCTGGACGAGGCCCGGCGGGAGGCGCGGGAGGCGCAGAAGGAGAGCCGCGAGGCGCGGAAGCGGTACAACCGGCTCTGATCTGGGTACCGGCCGGTGCGACCTCGGGCGGTACCGGAAGGAGTCGGCGGATGGCACGGGCGATCTGGAGCGGATACATCAACTTCGGCCTGGTCTCGGTGCCGGTCGGCCTCTACAGCGCGACACAGGAACACGAGATCGACTTCCATCAGTTCCAGAAGGGGACGTCCGACCGGATCCGGTACAAGCGGGTGAACGAGCGCACCGGTCGCGAGGTCCCGTACGAGAAGATCGTGAAGGGGCACGACGTCGGCGGCGGCGAGTACGTCATCGTCGAGCCCGACGAGCTCGACGACATCGCGCCGGGCAAGTCCCGGTCGCTGGAGATCGACACGTTCGTCGACCTGGACGAGATCGACCCGATGCACTTCCAGAAGAGCTACTACCTCGGCCCGTCGGATCCCGAGAACGCCTCGTCGTACGCCCTGCTCCGGGACGCTCTGGCCAAGACGAACCGGGCCGGGATCGCGAAGTTCGTGATGCGCGGCAAGGAGTACCTGGCAACGATCCGGGCCGACGAGAAGGTCCTCGTGCTGGAGACGATGTTCTTCGCCGACGAGATCCGCGACCCCGACGAGGAGCTCGGCGAACTCCCGCGCAAGGCGGGCGCCGGCAAGCAGCTGTCGATGGCCGTCGACCTGATCGAGGCGATGAGCGGCGAGTGGAAACCGTCGGCGTACCAGGACACCTACACCGAGCGGGTCAAGGACCTGGTGAAGGCCAAACACCAGGGCAAGGAGGTCGTGTACGCCGAGGAGGAGCCGCAGGCCACCAACCCGACCGACGTGGTCGCCGCGCTCCGGGCCAGCGTCGAGGAGGCGCGCAAGGCCCGCAGTACCAAGAAGCGCCCGGCGAAGAAGGCCGCCACCAAGAAGACGACGACGGCAAAGAAGAGCACTGCCAAGAAGTCGACCACGAAGAAGAGCGCGTCGAAGAAGAAGGCCGCTTAGCGCGCGAAGTGGCGGACCAGCTCGTCGCGGACGGCGATCGCGGCGCTCCGCGGTCCCGCGTCCGAGCGGGTGGTCAGGTAGAGCGTGTTCAACGGCGGCAGCTCCGGCTCGGACAGCAACACCAGCTCACCGGTCGCCAACGCCTCTTCACACAGGTACGTCGGCAGCACGCTCGCGCCGGCGCCCGCGCGGACCGCGGCCAGCACGCCCCGCAGATCGGGTACGACGAGATCCACCGTCCGGGTGAGCCGCGACCCGAACACGGTGCGCCAGTAGCGCCGCAGGATCGGAGCCTCCTCGCCGTACGCGATCAACGGGGTCTTCCGCAGGGGCTCCGCGGACCAGTGCGGCGCCGCGACCAGCGCGAAGACTTCGTCGTAGAACGGCGTGACCCGCAGTCCCGCTCGCCGCGGGCGGACCGAGCTGACCACCAGGTCGAGGCTGCGGTTGAGCAGCCGATCCAGCAGGTCGTCCGGCAGACCGAACGTCGTCCGCACCTGCAGCCCGGTCGCGAACCGCTCGGCGAGCGCGGGCAGGACCTGGTGGCAGAGGAAGTCCGCTGGTCCACCGAGATGGAGCGTCGCGGCGACCGGTGCGTCGAGCTCATCGCGGAGCAGCCCTTGCAGCGCGTCGATCGGGTCGGCGACCCGGCGAGCCAGCTCGTCACCGGCGCCGGTCGGGCGGACGCCGCGGGCCTGCCGCTCGAACAGCGACCGCCCGAGAGCGGACTCCAGCGCCTTGAGCTGAGCGGTCACGGTCGGCTGCGACAGCCCGAGCGTCTCCGCGGCGCCGGTGACCGATCCGGCGCGGTGCACGGCAAGGAACGTACGGAGCAGGTCGAGTGAGGCGCTCACATCGGAAATCTTATGCCTCAGGGCAGCTCAGCCTATTGGTTTCCGATAGGTGCGGCCTTGCACCATGAGCACATGACACGCGTACTGATTGCTCTCACCAGCCACTCCGAGCTCGGCGGCACCGGCCGGAGTACCGGCTTCTACGTCTCCGAGGCCGCCGAGCCGTGGGCTGTGTTCCAGAAGGCCGGCTTCGAGGTCGGCCTCGTCTCGGTCCGCGGCGGCCGCCCGCCGGTCGACGGGCTGGACGACACGGATCCGATCCAGCAGAAGTTCCTCGCCTCGGTGGATCTCGACCACACCGCGACCGCCGCCGACCTCGACGCCGCGTCGTACGACGCGATCTTCTTCGCCGGCGGACACGGGACGATGTGGGACTTCCCGCAGGACGAGGCGCTGGCATCGCTGGCGGCTGCGATCTACGAGCGCGGCGGTGTGGTCGCCGCGGTCTGCCACGGGCCGTCGGCACTCGTGAACCTGCGGCTGTCCGACGGCAGCTACCTGGTCGACGGGAAGAACGTCGCCGGCTTCACCAACGAGGAGGAGGCCGCGGTCGAGCTGACCGAGGTGGTTCCGTTCCTGCTCGCCGACGCCCTCACCGCTCGTGGCGCGATCCACCACCCGGCGCCGAACTTCACCACGCAGACGATCACCGACGGCCGGTTGGTCACCGGGCAGAACCCGCAGTCGGCCCGCTCGACGGGAGAGGCTGTCGTCGCCGTGCTCAGTCGGCGTGCTCAGTCGCCGGGCGTAGGAAGCAGGTAGCGGCCTGGGTCGGCCGGGGCGCCGGCGTCGAGCCAGCGGTGGAAGCCGTCGGGGTTGCGGCGTTCGAACTCGTCGAGGCAGATACGGCGTACCTCGGCGACTGCCTGGCGGTCGCGCGGCCCGGCGCCCTGGGCGAGCTGTGTCGCCGTCTCGGTCCAGACTCCGCACAGCTCCTCGATGCTGAGCGGGCACTGCAGGGAGGCGATCAGCTGCTCGTCCTCGACGAGCTGAGTCTCGGTCAAGCGCTCCAGCTTCCGCTGCCTGCGCGACGGCCGCTGCTGCGGATGCCGTTTCGGTACGGCGAAGTCGATCAGCACGAACACGGCGGCGAAGGTCAGCGCCGCCGTCACACCGAGTGCACCCCACGCGAGCAGCCGCACCATCCCGGGCAGGCACAGCACGGCCCCCGCCGCCGTCGCCGCAACCAGGACCGCCGACCCGTACGGCGCGTCGTCCGCGACGTGTCGTACGACGGCGGCCAACGGCCAGACCAGCGCGAACACCACGACCAGCAGGACCGACGCGGCGAGCGGACCGAGCAACAGGACACCGGCCAGCGCACCGGCTGTCCCGGCTCCGAGACCGGCCGCGGTCCCCACCCGCCGTACGACCTGCGACTGGCGCATCACACCTCACCCACCGTCACCACACCCCACAGAGTCCCCCTTACCCGAGGAACGAACAAGCCTGCGGCCCGGTTCCCCCTGACCCGCGCACCGAACGTGGTGACCTGTTCAACTCGTGGTCGTAGCTGTGATCGGCGGAATCTTCCCCGATCATGGATGAGATGAGGACCTTCGCCGAACGCGTCCGCGGCCTCGCACCGGCCCCGTGGGAGCACGAAGCAGAGTTGCTCCGCGGCCTGTACGACGCCCAGCTCGGCAGCCGGCACGCGGACCTGGCAGCCCGCTGGATGCAGTCCCAGGGCACCGGCTTCTACACGATCGGATCGGCCGGCCACGAGGGGAACGCGGCCGTCGCCGCCGCCCTGCGGCCGACCGATCCGGCGCTGCTGCACTACCGCTCCGGTGCCTTCTACCTGACCCGCGCGGCGCAGTGCGGCTCGAAGGACGGGCTGCGCGACATCCTGCTCGGCGTCGCGGCGGCCACCAGCGAGCCGATCGCCGGCGGCCGGCACAAGGTGTTCGGCCGGCACGAGCTGTCGATCATCCCGCAGACGTCGACGATCGCCTCCCACCTGCCGCGGGCGATGGGCGTCGCGTTCTCGATGAACCGGTCGGCGAAACTCGGCGTACCGTCCCCGTGGCCCGCCGACGCGATCGTCGTCACCAGTTTCGGCGACGCGTCCGCGAACCATTCCACCGCGACCGGGGCGATCAACGCGGCCCTGCACGCGTCGTACCAAGGCCTGCCGATGCCGCTGCTGCTGGTCTGCGAGGACAACGGGATCGGGATCAGCGTGCGTACGCCCGACGGCTGGATCCGGCAGGCGTACGGCCAGCGGCCGGGCCTGCGGTACTTCGACGCGGACGGCACCGATCTCGACGCGGCGCTGTCGATGGCGACCGAGGCGGCGACCTTCGTCCGACGGAACCGGCGGCCGGCGTTCCTGCGACTGCGGACCGTCCGGCTGCTCGGGCATGCGGGATCCGATGTCGAGGCGGCATACCGCTCCCCTGCCGAGCTGGCCGCGGACGAGGAGCTGGATCCGCTACTCGGTACGGCGCGCTACCTGCTCGGGGCCGGCGTCACGGCGGACGAGATCATCGAGCTGTACGAGGACAAGCGGGCCGAGGCGCTCCGGATCGCGGCCGAGGTCGCCGGCCTGCCGCAGCTGACCTCCGCCGAGGCTGTTGCCGCTCCGCTCCGCTTCCCGGAGCCGGATGCGGTGGCGGAAGCCCTGCCGCGGCGCACTCCGTCCGCGGAGCTCCTGACGCTGAGCCAGTCGATCAACCGGGCGCTGAGCGACGTACTGGCGTCGTACCCGGAGGCGATGGTCTTCGGCGAGGACGTCGGCCGCAAGGGCGGTGTGTACGGCGTGACGCGCGGGCTGCAGAAGGCATTCGGACCGGCGCGCGTGTTCGACACGCTGCTGGACGAGCAGTCGATCCTCGGTCTCGCGCTCGGCGCGGGCGTGTCGGGGCTGTTGCCGATGCCCGAGATCCAGTACCTCGCCTACCTGCACAACGCCGAGGACCAGCTCCGTGGTGAGGCGGCGTCGCTGAAGTTCTTCTCGCAGGAGCAGTACGCGAACCCGATGGTGCTGCGGATCGCCGGGTACGGATACCAGAAGGGTTTCGGCGGGCACTTCCACAACGACGACGCGATCGGCGTACTGCGGGACGTCCCGGGCATCGTGATCGCGTCACCGTCGCGGCCCGACGACGCGGCCGCGATGCTGCACGCGTGCGCGGCGGCGGCGCGGTCGTCCGGGACGGTGAGTGTGTACCTGGAGCCGATCGCGCTGTACCACCGGCGCGACCTGTACGACGACGGCGACGAGCGATGGCTGACGCCGTACCCGGAGGATCCGGTGCCGATCGGGCGCGGACGGACGTACGGCGACGGGACCGGGCTGACGATCGTGACGTTCGGGAACGGCGTACCGATGAGCCTGCGGGTCGCGGCGCGGGTGCCGGGCGTCCGGGTGCTCGACCTGCGCTGGCTGGCGCCGTTGCCGGTCGAGGATCTGTTGCGCGAGGCAAACATCACCGGGCGGGTGCTGGTCGCCGACGAGACCCGCCGGTCGGGCGGCGTGTCCGAGGGCGTCCTGGCCACACTGATCGACCACGGGTACACGGGCCGGCTCGCCCGCGTGACGAGCTACGACTCGTACGTCCCGCTCGGCGCGGCCGCGCACGAAGTACTGCTGAGCGAACACACCATCGAGAAGGCGGCCCGCGAACTGCTCAGCTGAACAAGCGCTGCCAGAAGGACTTCTTCTTCGGCTGTCGCCGTTCGGTGCGCGCGGTGATCGGCTCGCGGGCCGGGCGGTCCATCCGCCACTGGGCGATGATCGCGTCCTCGTTCACCGGGCCGGTCGGGACGACGGGGCCGGTGGTGTCGCGAATGGCGAGCCGGATCCGCTTGTTCAGGTCGGCCAGGTACTCGCGGACCTCGGACTCGCGGCGCATCCCACGGACCTTCTCGTGGACCTGGTCCTTCTCCTTGCGCAACTGGACCGCGGACGGCAGGAGCGCTTCGGTCTCGACGTCCTCGCGACGGATGAAGTCTTTCACCCACCAGTCGGGATCGTGCTGGTCGGCGAGCTTCAGCGGTTTGCCCGCCCCGGGCAGATTGTCGAACTCGCCCGCGTTCTGCGCTCGCTGGATCTGGGCCTCCACCCATTCCTGGGTGCTCATGCCCGGTGGTCTGCGCTTGGTCATGGCCACACCTCGTCTGTGGTCAGCGGCAGTTGCGTCGCAGTCCAGATTACCGCCTTGTGAATGCAATCACAAGGCCCGCTCGAGAGCGTGCGGCTCTGTGTCCGGACCGCCGGGTGCCACCGCCGTCTTAGGGTGGAGATCCACTACGAGGAGGTAGCCGTATGGCCGGTGAGGTGCTGTCCGTTGTCGGTGGAGAGCGAGTGGCGGACGCGGTACGGCGTACTCCGTCGACCAACCCCGCGCGGTTGAGCGAGGTCGTCGGGACGGTCGGCAGCGCCGGGCCGGAGGTGTTCGTCCGGGCGGCTCAGGCTGCGCGGGACGCACAGGGCGCCTGGGCGGCGACCCCAGCACCGCAGCGCGGCCAGGTCATCTCGAACGCGGGCCGGTTGATGACCGCCAACAAGGAGCGGCTCGCCGCGCTCGTCACGCAGGAGATCGGGAAGCCGATCGCGGAGGCGCTGGGCGAGGTGCAGGAGATCATCGACACCTGCGACTTCTTCCTCGGCGAAGGCCGCCGCCTGTACGGGCAGACCGTTCCGTCGGAAATGCCGGACAAGCAACTGTTCACGTTCCGGCGCCCGGTCGGAACGGTGGCCGTGATCACGGCCGGAAACTTTCCGGTCGCCGTTCCGTCCTGGTACATCGTGCCGGCACTGCTCTGCGGAAACACCGTGGTCTGGAAGCCGGCGGAATATTCCGCCGTCGTTTCCGACGCGTTCTACGAGATCTTCGCCCATGCCGGCGTACCGGCCGGGGTGTTCAACGTGGTGTACGCCGACGGGCCGGACACGTTCGCGGGACTCGAGCAGGCGTTGCAGGCCGGACTGGTCGACAAGGTCGGGTTCACCGGATCGAGTGCGGTCGGCACCCGGATCGGTGAGTTGTGCGGTCGCCACCTGCAGACCCCGTGCCTGGAGCTGGGCGGCAAGAACCCGATGGTGATCACCGAGGACGCCGACCTCGACCTGGCCGTCGAGGGCGCGTTGTTCTCCGGCTTCGGTACGGCGGGCCAACGCTGCACGTCCTTGGGTACGGCGATCGTGCACCGGTCGGTGTACAACGAGTTCCTGGACCGGTTCGGCCGGGCCACCGCGGACGCGGCGATGGGCGACCCGACACAGGACGTGTTGTTCGGGCCGCTGCTGGACGAGAAGTTCGCCGCCGGGTTCGAGAAGTCGCTGGGGTGGATCACCGCGCACCACCGGGTGATCGGCCGGACCGGGCGGGTCACGGCGGACAACCCTCGCCAGGGCTTCGTCGGGGATCCGGCGGCCGGGTTGTTCTACCACCCGACGATCGTGGCCGACGTCCGCGCGAACGACGAACTGTTCCTGAACGAGACGTTCGGGCCCGTCGTCGGCGTCACGCCGTACTCCACGCTCGACGACGCGATCGCACTGGGCAACCGGTCGGGGTACGGCTTGTCGAGCTCGATCTATACCACCGACCCGAACAAGGCGTTCCGGTTCGCGCAGGGGATCTCGGCCGGGATGGTCAGCGTGAACAACTCGACGTCCGGCGCCGAGGCACACCTGCCCTTCGGCGGGAACGGGAAGTCGGGCAACGGGTCACGGCAGAGCGGGATGTGGGTGCTGGACCAGTTCACCCGGTGGCAGTCGATGAACTGGGACTACTCGGGTCGGCTGCAGAAGGCGCAGATGGACACCGGGACCGTCGAGGCCGACCTGTCGTTCCAGCTGCCGTGATGGACACCGCCGACGTGGTGATTGTCGGCGGTGGCGTGATGGGGACGAGTATCGCCTTCCATCTCGCGGAGGCCGGCGTGGAGCGGGTGCTGTTGCTGGAGAAGGACCAGCTCGGCTCGGGGTCGACGTGCAAGGCGGCCGGCGGGGTGCGGGCGAACTTCTCCGACGAGGTGAACATCGCGCTCGGCGCCCGCAGCCTGGAGGCGTTCGCGCGGTTCGGTGAGCGCCCCGGTCAGGAGATCGACCTGCAACGGGTCGGATACCTGTTCCTGCTGGAAACCTTTGAGCAGGTCGAGCATTTCCGCGAGAGCACCGAACTGCAGAACAGGCTGCAGGACACCGCGGGCCTGCCGACCCGGATGTTGTCGGTCGACGAAGCGGTTTCCCTGGCGCCGGTGGTCGTACCGGACGGACTGGTGGGCGCGTGCTTCTCGCCGACCGCGGGGCATTGCACGCCGGAGTCCGTCGTGCTCGGCTACGCGTCGGCCGCCCGGCGACTCGGAGCGCGGCTGGTCACCGGCTGCGAGGTCCTGGGAATCGATGCTGTGGGCAACCAGATCTCGGTGGTGCGGACGAGCGGCGGCGACATTCGGACACCGACCGTGATCTGCGCGGCGGGCGCTTGGTCCGCGCAGATCGGAGCCATGGTCGGCGTCGACCTTCCGGTGGTCCCGCTGCGGCGGCAGATCGTCGTGACCGAGGCGATCCCGGGACTGCCTCCCCGGCTGCCGATGACGATCGACTTCGGCAGCACGTTCTACTTCCACCGGGAGGGTCCCCGGCTGTTGATCGGGCTGTCCGATCCCGACGAGGAACCCGGTTTCCATCTGGGCCGGACGGACGCGTGGATCCCGCGACTGACCGAGGCGATGGCGCGGCGCGCGCCGTCGCTGCTGGACATCGGGTTGAGCGGTGGGTGGGCCGGCCTGTACGAGGTGACACCCGATCACAACGCGCTGATCGGCGAGGACGGCACCGTGTCGCGGTTCCTCTACGCCACCGGATTTTCCGGACACGGTTTCCTCCAGGGCCCGGCGGTCGGCGAGGTCGTCCGCGACCTCTACCTGGGCCGCGAACCCTTCGTGGACGTCCGCCCCCTGACCGCCGCCCGGTTCCAGTCGTCCGGCATCCGCACCGAGAGGAACATCGTCTGATGACCCTGCTCCTCAACCGTTCCGGCATCCTCCGGTCGCTCGACGTCCCCGCGGTCCTCGACGTGTTGCGCACCGGTTTCCGGCACGCGGCGACGATCGAGCCGCTGCGGATCCGCACGGATCTCCCCGGACCCGGTACAGCGACCGCGCTGCTGCCGGGCGTGCTGCCCGGAATCCCGGCGTACACCGTGAAGGTCAACGCGAAGTTCCCTGGTGCCGCACCGGCGCTGCGCGGTGTCGTGTGCCTCCACGACCTGACCGACGGCACGCTCCTGGCGATCCTCGATTCGGCCACGGTCACCGCCTGGCGGACCGGTCTGGCGGCCGCGCTGGCAACCGACGTCCTGGCCCGCGCCGGAGCGGTCGGAGTCGTCGGCGCCGGCGCGCAGGCTGCGATGACCGTCCGCGGACTGACCGCCCTGCGTGCCGTCGACCGGCTCGTGGTGCACGACCTCGACAGCGACCGCGCCACGGAATTCCTTAAACAACAGGGGATTTCCGGCACAGTCGTCGACTCCCCCGCCGAAGTCGCCCGGCTGGCCGATCTCGTCGTGCTCGCCACCTGGTCCCGCGAGCCGCTCCTCACCGCGGCGGACAGCAGGCCAGGTCTCCACCTCACCACGCTGGGCGCCGACGAGCCGGGAAAGGTGGAGTTGTCCGCCGACCTGCTCTCCACCGCCCGCATGGTCGTCGACGACCGCGTCCTCGCCGAACGAATGGGTGCCCTAGGCAACGTTGGGTTGCCCGCGAGTGCTGCGCAGGCGACGCTGACCGACGTACTGACCGGGCGCGTCGCCGGACGTCGTTCGGCCGAGGAGATCACCGTGTACGCACCCGTCGGGCTGCCCTGGCAGGATCTGGCGATCGCCTGGCCGGTGTACCAAGCAGCCAAGGAGCAGGGGCCGGCGATCGACTTCCTGGAGTAGGTCCTGTCTGGCAATCCAGCGCCGTAGCGAGGAGTGCCCCGCAGTAGGCGATGCATCGCCAGACAGGACCTAGCTAGTTGACGACCGCGCCGGCGGTGAGGTTGAGGGCGGTGCCGGTGATCGAGCGGGCGTGGTCGGAGGCGGCGAAGGCCGCGACGGCGCCGACGTCGGCCAGGGTGGCGGCGCGGTTGAGCATCGTCTGCGACGCGGTGTACTCGGCCACCTCGCGGCGGAAGTCCTCGGGGTAGGTGTCCGGGTTCGACTCCGGGATTCCGTTGGTCTGCAGGGTGATCACGCGGACGCCGTGCGGTCCGAGCTCGCGGGCCAGGCTGCGCCGCAACGCCTCGACCGCGCCGAACCCGGCCTGGAACGCGCCGAGGTTCGCGGCCGGGTCGCCGTACCCGCCGAACGTGAGGATCACGCCGGAACGCTGCTTGATCATCTGCCGGGCGGCCGCGCGGGACGTGAGGTAGAACGTGCGGAACATGTTCCGCACCGGCTCCTCGACGTCGGCGAGCGGCATGTCGACCAGCGGCGTCCCGAAGTACTGCTTGTGGCCGATCAGGTTGAACGAGATGTCGATCCGGCCGACCGCGGCGGCGTGCTCGTCGACCGAGCGTTCGTCGAGCGCGTCGACGATCCCGGTCTCGGCCTTGCCGCCGGCGCGGCGGATCTCGTCCGCGACCCGCTCGAGGCGTTCCGCGGTCCGGCCGGCCAGGTGCACGGTCGCACCTTCGGCGGCAAACGTTTTCGCCACTGCGCCGCCGATCGGTCCGGCCGCGCCGTACACAATCGCCTGCTTGTCGGTGAGCATCATGAATGGGCCTCCTCGGCCAGTTCGGTGACGAGGTTCTCGAGTTGCCGCATGGACGCGCGGATGCCGCGCTCCATGCCGCCGTCGACGTACAGGTCGCGGTCCTCGACCGCGAAGAACACCGTTTTCTGGGTCAGCGTGGTGACCCCGTCGGCCTCGTCGAAGGTGATCAGGTTCAGGTAGACGGTCCCGGGCGCCTGGTCGAACTCGTACGTCTGCACGATCCGCTCAGGCGTCGGATCACCGTGATACAGCCCGTGGAACACGTAGCCCTTGCCGTCGCCGTCGTAGTGCGTCCACCGCCAGCGCCCGCCGTGCCGCGGATCGAGCTGGTTGACGATCAGCTCTAGGCCGGCGGGCCCGAGCCAGCGTTTCACCAGGTCGGCCTCGGTGTAGGCCCGGAACAGCAGCTCCTTGGGCGCGGCGAACGTCCGGATGATGACCACCTCGGGTACGCCGGGCTCCGCGATGACCTTCACGACTCCTCCTTCAGGTCGTCCAGCAGGTCGTCGAGACGGTCGAAGCTCTCCGCCCAGTAGGCGCGGTAGTCCATCAGCCAACCGACGGCCGTTCGCAGGGGCGCGGCCTCGAGATGACTGAGCCGTGCGGTCGCCCGCTGCGATCGGCTGATCAACCCGGCCTGCTCCAGCACCTTGAGATGTTTGGAGACGGCCGGTTGCGACATGCTGAACGGCGCCGCGAGCTCCGCGACCGTCGCGTCACCGTGCTTGAGCTGCGCCAGGATCGCCCGCCGGGTCGGATCGGCGAGCGCCGCGAAGACACCGCTCAACCCGTCTTCATAACCAAGTGGTTTCAGAACCATGTGGTTAAGGATGCGCGCCGATCACTCCGTTGTCAACGGTCGCGCCAGCTCTGCCAGATGCTCGGGTCGCACCAGGCCGGGTCGATGCCCTGCTGGATGCAGTACTGCCGGAGCAGCTCGTCCCTGGTCGCCGGAGTACTGGTGGGACGCGGTGGCCGCGGACTCGCGGTGCGCGTGGTCGTCCGGGTCGGCTTCGGCGTCGCGGACGTCGTTCGCTCGGTCGACCTGGTCGCCGTCGGCCTGCGGGTAGGTCGCTCCGTCGATCGCTCAGTAGGTCGACGACTCTCCTGGCTCGGCACCGGGATCGTCGGCACCCCCGCCGGCGTTGCCGTCGTGCGCGGTACGGCGGCAGTCGCCGAGCTGACCGCAACGGTCGACGACGCCGAGGCTTGTCGGTGAACCCGGCGCGGCTACTCGCGGCTTAGTCAGGTTAGGCTTACCTACATTTGTCGCCGTTGGGAGGAAGCACCCCGCCATGGCCTTGTCCCGCATCCGGTCCGTCGCGGCTGTCGCGATCGCAGCCCTGGCCCTCGGCGTGGGTCTCGCCGCCTGCGGCCAGGACGACACCGAGAACTCCGCCGCGAGCACCGGAGACACCGCCGGCTTCCCGGTCACGATCGACCATCTGTACGGATCGACCACGCTCAAGGCCAAGCCGCAGCGGGTGGTGGCACTCGGCGGCGGCGACATGGAGGCGGCGATCGCGCTCGGCGTCGTCCCCGTCGCGGGCGCCGACTGGTTCGGCAACACGCAGCTGCGCGGGTGGGTCAAGTCCGCGCTGGGCGACCGGCCGGCCCCGAAGCTGATCAACGCGTACGAACCGAAGTTCGAGGAGATCGCGGCGCTGCAGCCCGATCTGATCCTGTACGTGAACACCGTCAACGACAAGAAGCAGTTCGACACGCTGAACGCGATCGCGCCGACGATCGCGGCGCCGGCCGGAACCAAGAACGTGTACGGCGTCCCGTGGCAGGACCAGGTCCGCGAGATCGCGAAGGCGACCGGTACGTCGGCCGCCGGCGAGCAGGTCGTGAAGGACACCGAGACGCTGGTGACCGACACCGCGAAGGCGAACCCGGAGTTCGCCGGCAAAGTCATCACGGCGGGCGTGTACTCGGCGAACAGCCTGAACGCATGGCTGCCGTCCGACCCGCGGATGCGGCTGCTGACCTCGCTCGGCTTCACGTCCAACCCGCAGATCGACGCGATGGACAACGGCGACTTCTACGTGAAGATCTCGCCGGAGCTGACACCAAAGCTGAACGCCGACCTGATCTTCATGGCCGCGCTCGACGGCTCCGGCAAACTCGATCCCGCGCTCGTGAACGACAAGCTGTTCAACGCGCTGCCGGCCGTGAAGGCCGGCCACATCGCGTACTGGGGCGGCGCGCCGGTGATCAACACGGCAACACCGAGCGGCGAGTTCTCCAGCGCGATGTCGATCGGCGGCCCGCTCGGCATCAAGTACGCGCTACCGAAACTGGTGCCGATGCTGAAGGACGCCCTGACCGGGAAGAGCTGAAGGACCTCGCCAGACCGCCGGGCGGCGGTTCGCCCGGCGGCCTGGTCAGTGGGATCGGGGTCAGCGGAGGGTGGGGTCGACCCACCAGCGGGCCTTGTAGATCTGCGAGCCGTGCAGGGTGAGCTGATCGCGGCGGAAGGTGAGGGTCGGGGTGTCGGTGCACCACGTGCACAGGTTCTTGACCTGCACGACCGACGTCAGGATCTGGCCCGACGTCGCCTCGTCCCCGACGCTCTTGACCCCGGTGACGTTGATCCGGTCGCGGTCGACGTAGTCCTGCAGGAAGGCGTTGCGGGACTTCGAGTACTGGTACACCTGGGATCCCGTGGTGATCCAGAACCGGTCCCGGTCGCGCGCGACCGGCTGGAGATCGTGACCGTGCAGCGTCGGCAGCGCGACCCGCTTGGTCTCGGTCAGCGTCGGCGCGGCCGGCGTACCGCCGACCCGGAGCGCGACCAGGTCGTGCCCGCCCAGCGCCCACAGCAGGCCGGTGTCCGCGTCCCAGTACACACCGTGCCCGTCGGCCAGCGGGAACTCGACGTAGGTGGTGGACCGCTGTCCCTGCGACGCGGTGTAGAGCCGCAACCAGTTGCCGTGGCTCGCCACCACCGCGACGTTCCCGTCCGGCAGCAACTCGATGCTGTGCGGGTTGTTCTTCCGCTCGACGTCGGCGGCCCAGTACGCCGGACCCTTCTGCGGGTACGGCACCACGGCCGCGAGGCCCCACGAGTCCGTGGTCAACAGGTAGGCCTGGCCGCCGCGATGCCGCAGCTTCGCCTCGTCCGGAGCGCCCCAGTTGTCGACCAGGTCACCGAGCCCGTCCTGCGCCGTGGGTCGCCAGCTCCAGGCGATCTTCGTGTTCTGCCAGCTGTCCCGATCGGAGTCGAGGACGAGAATCTGGTCGGTCGCCTGTTCGGTGACCACGATCTGTTCCGAGCTGTCCCGGCCGCCCGCCCCGTCGGCGTCGGCACCGGTCCCTCCCATCGGCAGGCCGGCCGTCGCCATGACTGCCGCGGCGGCGGCCGCCGCCGTTCCCACCAGTGCACTACGAGCAGATCTCGAAACCATGGATACCTCCGGTTGATCGGATTCGGCGGCCCGACTCTCTGCGAGTGGCGCCCCCGCTGTCCATGCTCGCGAGTGAGAGTTCGGCGGTCGTTAACGACAAGTTCGATCAATTCAGCGTCAGCCTAGGACGCCCTCCACCCGGCGGCCAGACGGGTCGGCATGTCGCGGCGGACCACCTACTTCGGTCGTCGTCGGTCGAGACCAAAGTCATGACTCCGCTGCGTTACGTTCGGGCCATGGGGTCGACCACACAGGCATCGGATCAGACGGTCATCGGGCCCTCGACGGCGGACAAGGTGCTGCTGTACGGCGGCCTGCCGCTGACCGGGCTCGTCCTCGGGTTCTTCCTGCCGCGGATCGCGGACTGGGCCGCCGGGCAGCGATGGGTGCCGTTCCAGGGACCGCTGCGGCTGATCTCCGGGTGGGACAGTTGGTGGGTCGTGGTGATCGCCGTGGCCGTCGGCCTCGCGGGCGGCGTACTGCTGGCCGCGATGGCGCTCGACGACACGTTGAAGGTGACGATCACCAACCGGTCGGTCGAGTTCCTGAAGAACCAGAAGACCCTGACGGTACCGCGGGAGAAGATCTCGGTCGCCTTCCTGGACGGCAAGGAGATCGTCCTCCAGGACGCGACCTCGCGGGAGCTGGCCCGGGAGAAGCACGACCAGCTCAAGTCCGAGGCGAAGCAGATCCCGGCCGCGTTCCGCGCGCACGGCTACCCGTGGTCGGACGCCGGCGACCCGCACGAGTCCGAGTTCCGCCGCTGGATCGAGGACGACCCGGACCTGCCGCCCGCGGTGAACGCGATCCTCAAGGTCCGGTCCAAGGCCTTCGACGAAGGCGACAAGGGCAAGGCCGACCTCCGCGAGCTCCGCACCGAACTCGCGAACCTCGGCTACACGGTGAAAGACAAGGACAAGGTGCAGTACTGGCGCGCCTAGCTAGGCGGTCCGCGCCGTAACTTCGCCGGGGGTGGCGCCCGGGCTGGTCGCGTGGGGAGTTCTGCTGGTCGTTTCAGGTGGGCAGGATTCCCCAGGCCAGTCGTCGCCACACGTTCGCCGGTGCCGACCAGGTCGCTCGCGGTGATCGACCGGCGTGGTTGGGAAACTGTTGGCCACCTGGTGACGACAGATTTGTTTCCCGACTGTGAGGGTAGGTGCCGGTCGGCTGGTGCTCAGCCCCGCGGACGGCTTCCAACGCGCCGCCGCCCCGGGACGGCGTCCATTTCGGGGGTTATCCCGTCGCGTGTTGGGTTCTCTACTGGTGTATCAGTAGAGAACCCTGCGTTCGAACGGATATCCCCGCTTGCGCGGCTGACGGTGAGCGCGATCGCAACCGCGACGTACCGGCCACGCCGGCGCTGAGAGCCGAGCGGAGACGCCAGGCGCCGTCCGCCACACGGGTGCTCAAGCGCCAAGGAGATGGAGTACTGCGTCGGCGTACGCCTGCTCGGCGTCGGTGGAGGTGTGGGTGCTGCCGGTGAGGGTGACGCGGTAGCCGTCGGGGGTCGACTCCAGTGACCGGAAGTGCGACCCGAGGAGGGCGCGGAGCTGCTCCTCGCGCGGGAGCCAGATGACTTCGCGCTGCTCGATGCTGTCCAGGGCCCATTCGGTGGTGCCGTTGAAGCCGATCACCTTGCTGCCCTGGTAGTCGTGCACCTCGACGGTCATGTCGCTCACCACGAACACGTCCTCGTCCATGTCCCGGTCCGGTACGACGAAACGATCCCCGGCCGCGGGTGTCCACAGCACCCCGGCCTTGCGCAGTCGTCCGGCCTGCTCGATCGTGATCACGCCTCCATCCTCCCCACGGCAGGCAAATACCGCAGGTCCACGCGAGCCGCCACCACCGAGATGCGGCTCGCGCGGGGAGGCGGGATCAGCGTTCGAGGGCGGTCCGGAGCTCCTCGGCACGGTGCGCGATGCGGTCGCGGCACTCCGTGGTGAGCGGCAGGTCGATCAGCGCGGTCGCCTGCAGGTGGCTGAGCCCGAACTCGTCGCGCAGACGACGTACGGCGGTCGCTCGGTCCGCGGACGCCCGCAGTACCGCTGCCACCTCGTCGCGGCGCTCGAACGCGGCCAGCACGCCGTCGTAGATCTCCAGCTGGGTGTACGCGGACCGGTCGGGTTCCGTCGTCGGCTGCTCCCGCCGGTCGCCGGTCCGGATCACCTGCCGCCACAGGGCGGGTACGGCGAGGCGCGCGCGGGTGTAGCGCCGGGTCAAGGGCTGGGCGTAGGTCATCGTCATCTCGAAATCCCCCTTGGGTCAATCTGCTCTGGCCACCGCGTACGGTTCGCGCGGCGGGCACTTCCTGCCGGGCGTTGTGAGCGCCTCGAAGTGCCAGGGTTCGTTGTCGTACCGGCGGCACACGCCGTACCGCCAGCCGTTCTTGTCCAGCCACGCCATGGCGGCCGCCGGACCGATGTCCACGGCCTTGCCCTGGACGTGGGCGGAGTACTTCGGCGGCAGCACCCACCGGGTCGCCGCCTTGTACGAGCCGTACTTCCGGATCGCCTCGTCCAGCAACCGCTGCTGCTTCGCCGCACTGCGCCGGCCGGAGGTGATCCGGAGCGTGACGCCGTCTGCCTTCGCGGCCGTCATCGCCTTCGTCAGCCGCTTCTTCAGCGTCGGGGAGAGCCCGTCGATGCTCTCTTCCCGAGAGACCTGCGTGGGCTTCTTGGTCGGCTTCTTGGTGGGCTGTTGGGTCGGCCGCTTGGTGGGACTGGTCTTCGGCGGGACGGCCGGCGCTCCCGTCGTCGTACGGCGGGACGGCGTCGGGGTCACCGGGACGGTCGCGGGCGGGGCCCCGATCGCGGGCGCGCTCACCGTCGACACCACCGGTTCCTTGTCGGCGCCCAGGCCGAGGGCGTCCCCGACCTGTTGGTGCCACAACGTCAGCGATCCGAGAACCGCGCCGACACCGACCACACCGATCACGGACAGCAACCGCGTCCGCACCACGCGATTCGGGCGCGGCGGCTGGTCGTTGCTCATGGGGTACAGCCTTTCGGATCTGGGCGGTCGGCGCATCGGTCCCAGGGACAGTCCTCGTGCGCCATTCGTAGCCCCTGAGTATCAGTTCGGACGCCGAGCCTCCTCCAAAAGTTGGAGACGGCACCCGTCCGGTCAGATGAAGCTTCGGCGAACACCGGCTGACTACGCTGGGCGACGTGAAGGGCATGTGGCGGCGGATGACGCAGGGGCAGCAGGACGTGTTGCTCGCTGCGGTCATCGGGCTGGTCTGGTTCGCCACGCTGAACCTCGTCAACGGGACCGGTCTGCGCCCGCACAACCCGGCCGTGTCGGTGGTCACCGGCGTGTTCCTGGTCGCCACGGTCGCCTTCGTCCGGCGGATCCCGCGCACCATGCTCGTGGCCGTCTCGGTGCTGTACCCGTTCCTGTACGCCGCGGTCGGCACCGGCCTGGCGGCCCAGCTCGGGCTCACGATGTTCGGTCAGCCGGAGATCAGCGACGCCGCGCTGCAGTCGGAGATCCATCTGGTCCCGCTGCTCGTCGTCGGGTACCTGGCGGCGTCGGCCGGGGTCCGGCGGTTCACCTGCCTGTTCTTCACCATGGGGAGCCTGGCCGGACTGATGATCGGACTGCCGACCGTGGTCGCGATCGTCCTCAGTCAGGTCGACCGCGCGATCCTGTACGGCGAGCGCTACCAGAGCCTCCCGCGCAGCCTGTCGACGTTGTACTCCTACATCGACGTCTCACTGTTCGTGTTCGCGGAGGCACTGATCTGCGGGATGGTGCTGCTCGGCGCGGACGCGCGGCGGCGCCGCAAGTCGCTGGCCCTGCTGGAGCAGCGGAACGCCGAGCTCGTCCGGCTGCGCGCGGTCGAGGCGGAGCGGGCCGCCGTGGCGGAGCGGACCCGGATCGCCCGCGACCTGCACGACGTGATCTCGCACCACGTCAGCGCGGTGGTGATCCGGGCGCAGGCCGCGGACCGGGTGGCCGACCAGCGTCCCGAAGTACTGCGGGAGGCGATCCGCTGGATCATTGCCAGCGGCAAGGAAGCTCTGACCGCGATGCGGGAGACGGTCCGGGTGCTGAACACCGCGTCGCCGCAGATCGCCGGCGACACCGGGTCGGGCGGCGGGACCACGCCGGTACCGGAGCTGGCCGACGTGGCACGGATGGGTGAGCGGCTGAAGGCGGTCGGGATCGACGTGACGATGGAGCTTCCGCCGCGGCAGCGGCAGCTCACCTCGGCCACCGACCTGACCGCGGTACGAATCATCCAGGAAGCACTGACGAACGTGATGGTGCACGCGAAGGCCACCGCGGCGCGGGTGACCTGGCAGAGTGGACCGCAGGGCGAGCTGCTGACCATCGACGACAACGGGAACGGCGGCCCGCCGCCGGTGAACGTGCTGGAGACCGCGCGCCGCAAGGAGAGCGGCCGCGGCAACGGGCTGATCGGGATGCGGGAACGGGCCACGGCGGTCGGCGGCACCCTCGCCGTCGCGGCCGGCCCCTTGGGTGGATGGAGAGTACAGGCATGGCTGCCACCGCAGAACTGAACGAGGCGGAGTCCGCCCCGATCCGGATCCTGGTCGCCGACGACCAGGGCGTCATCCGGATGGGCCTGTCGATGATCCTCGACCACGAGCCGGACCTCACCACGGTGGCACAGGCTGAGAACGGCGAGGAGGCGCTCCGGCTGATCGACCAGTACGACCCGGACGTCGTGCTGATGGACATCCGGATGCCGGTGATGGACGGGCTGGTGGCCACCGAGCGGATCACGACCGCGAACCGGGAGGCCGGGCGGGCGCGGCCCGCAGTACTGGTGCTGACCACGTTCGACGACGAGGCGTATGTGCTGGCCGCGGTGCGTGCGGGAGCATCCGGGTTCCTGCTGAAGGACACCGATCCGGATCTCCTGGTGTCCGCTGTCCGCGCGGTGTTCCGCGGCGACTCGCTGGTGGATCCTGCCTCGACGCGGGTCCTGCTCGAGCGCTGCATGGAGCTGGAGCGTCAGGTCGACGGCGGTACGGCGAGCCCGCCGCCGGCGCAACCCGACGCCCGGTGGGCCGGACTGCTCGCGCAGCTCAGCGAGCGCGAGCGCGAGATCCTGGTCTGGATGGCCCGCGGACTGTCGAACCGCGACCTCGCGACCAAGCTGTTCGTCAGCGAGACCACGGTGAAAACCCACGTCAGCTCGGTGCTGTCGAAGCTCGGCCTGTCCAGCCGGGTCCAGGCGGTCGTCGTCGCCTACGAGGCCGGGGTGGTCCGGCCGGGCGAAGCCGACGTGCGCTGGGACTCCTAGGTATAGATCCAGAGGCCGACTGCGGCCACGGCGAGCAGGATCACGACGGTCACGATCTGGCTGAGCGCCGACGCCTTCCGGCGTCGGGGTAGGAAGTCCCCGGTCATGTTTCCAGGATCGCTCGCGGAACCGCCGTACCCATCGGTCGTCAGGATGGTTCTGCGGTACTACCTGAGGATGACTGGTCGTTGCCGGGGGCACCCGAAAGGCCAACCGGCCCGGCCGCGCGGTGGAGACGGTCGGCGAGGGCGGTGAGGGCGGCCGAGAGCTCCGGGGCGTCGATGACCTCGAAGTCGACGTCCAGCAGGCCGAGGTAGAGAGTCAGCATCTGCGGGGTGTCCGAGCCGACCTTGATCTCGCAGAGGTCCGGCCCGAGCTCCTCGATCTCCACCGGCAGCGGCAGCTTGGCGCGGATCTCGGCGGCGGGTGCGTGCAGCAGCACGCGGGCGACGTACCGCCAGGTCGCGGTGCCGACGCCGCGCTGCAACCTGGCGGCGATGTCGGTCTCCGGCAGCTCCCGGGGCGTGAACCGGGGACCGCCGGGGATCTTCGGGGTGATCCGATCGGCCCGGAACGTTCGCCAGTCGTCGCGCTCCGGATCCCACGCGATCAGGTACCACCGGCGCCCCATGACGACCAGGCGATGCGGCTCGACCTCACGGCTGCTTGCTCGCCCGTCGTAGCTCGCGTAGTCGAAGCGCAGCCGGTGTTCGGAGCGGATCGCCGCCGCGATCGCGATCATCACGTCCGCATCGACCTGCGGCCCGGTGCCCGGTACGGCGAGCGTCGCCGACTGCATCGCGCTCACCCGATGGCGCAGGCGCGGCGGCAGGACCTGCTCCAGTTTGGCGAGGGCGCGGATCGAGCTCTCTCCGATCCCTTCCACACCTCCGTTGGCTGCCGTGCGCAGGCCGATCGCGACCGCCACCGCCTCGTCGTCGTCCAGCAGCAGCGGCGGCAACGCGGCACCGGCCCCCAGCCGATAGCCACCGGTGAGACCCGGCGCGGCCTCCACCGGATAACCGAGTTGCCGCAGCCGGTCGACGTCGGTGCGGATCGTCCGGGTGGTCACTCCGAGCCGCTCGGCCAACTCGGGGCCGGACCAGAGCGCGCGGGCCTGCAGCAACGACAGCAGCCGGAGCAGACGAGCCGATGTGTTCAGCATTTCTCCAGGATGCCGGACATTGCGGAAGAAAGTCTTCCGCAATGACTTCTAGGGTCGATTCATGACTGACGCACAGGAGATTCGCCCGTTCCAGATCGACATCGACGAGGCCGACCTGGCCGACCTCCAGCTCCGGCTCGAGCGCACCCGGCGGCCGCATCCGGTACCGGGAGACACCGACGACTGGAGCCGCGGCATCCCCGGCGGCTACCTGTCCGCGTTGGCCGAGTACTGGCGTACGACGTACGACTGGCGGCAGGCGGAACGGGAGCTCAACCGCTATCCGCAGTACACGACCGAGATCGACGGGCAGGTGATCCACTTCTTCCACGTCCGTTCACCCGAGCCGGACGCGATGCCGCTGCTGATCACCCACGGCTATCCCGGATCGGCGGTCGAGTTCCTCCACCTGCTCGGGCCGCTGTCGGACCCGGTCGCGCACGGCGGTGACGCGGCCGATGCCTTCCATGTGGTGGTGCCGTCGTTGCCGGGGTTCGGGTTCTCGACGCCGTTGTCCGGCGCAGGCTGGGAACTGGGGCGGACCAGCGCCGCGTTCGCCGAGCTGATGACGCGCCTAGGGTACGAGCGGTTCGCCGCGCAGGGCGGCGACATCGGCGCCGGCATCACCGGGCGTCTCGGCGCGACCGTACCCGACCGGGTGATCGGCACGCATGTGAACAGCGATCGCGGGACGCTCGCCCTGGCCGGGGAGTTCGTGCCGCTGCCGGATGATCTCGACGACGAGGACCTGGCGGTCGTGAAGGAAGCGAAGGCAGCGTGGCAGGCGGGTCGGGGTTATCTGGATCTGCAGAACCACACGCCGGACACGATCGCGGCCGCACTGACCGACTCACCGGTGGCGCAGCTGGCCTGGATCGCGGAGAAGTTCCAGCTGTGGACGGATCCGGCCAAGTCGCCCGAGGAGTCGGTGGACCGCGATCAGTTGCTGACGCTGGTCAGTATCTACTGGTTCTGCCGTGCGGGAGCGAGCGCGGCCCGGTTCCTGTACGAGGCTGCGCACTCCGATCTCGGGTGGGTCGCCGAGTCGTCGGTGCCGTCCGGTTGGGCCGTCTTCAACAGCAGCCCGGTCGTACGCCGGATCGCCGATCCCGAGCACCGCGTCGCGCACTGGTCGGACTTCACCGAGGGCGGTCACTTCCCGGCGATGGAGTGCGGCGAGTTGCTCGTCGAGGACGTCCGCACCTTCTTCCGTACGCTTGGCCGATGAACGCATCGATCCGCGTCCTGAGCCGGCGGCAGCTGAACCGTGCGACTCTCGAGCGCCAGCAGTTGCTGCGCCGGAAGCGCGGTGCGGTCGCCGAGCTGATCGAGCGGCTGGTGGGCCTGCAGGCACAGGCCCCGCTGGCCGCGTACGTCGCGCTGTGGTCGAGGCTCGAGGGCTTCGACCCGGCCGAGCTGTCCGAGTTGATGACGACTCGTCAGGTCGTTCGTGCCGGACTGCTGCGGTCCACGATCCATCTGGTCACGGCCGAGGACTGCCTGATGATGTGGCCCCTCGTGTACCCGGTCGCGGATCGCGGGCTGCGCGGCTCGTTCGGCAAGCAACTGGCCGGGGCCGACCTCGAGGCTGTGGTTGCCTTCGGCACGGACCTGCTGAGCCGCGGGCCGTACAGCCGAAGCCGGCTCAGGGATGTGCTGGGCGAGCGCTGGCCGGACTGGGACGCGAACGCGATGGCGTACGCCGTCAGCTATCTGGCCGGCACCGTCCAGGTGACACCGCGCGGCGTCTGGGGCACGACGGGACCGGCCGCGTTGCAGACGATCGAGAGTTGGCTCGGCCGGGCGCCGATGGCGGATCCTTCGATCGACGCACTGGTCCTGCGCTACCTGGCCGCGTTCGGGCCGGCCAGTGTGACCGACGTCCAGACCTGGTCAGGGCTGACCAGGCTGCGTGAGGTCGTGGACCGGCTCCGGCCCGGTCTGCGCGTGTACGCCGATGAGGACGGGCGGGAACTGTTCGACGTACCGGAGGGCCCGTTGCCTGACGCGGAGACGCCCGCGCCGGTGCGGTTCCTGCCGGAGTACGACAATCTGCTGCTCTCGCACGCGGACCGGCGGCGGGTCAACCCGTCCGGACGGCCGGTGCCGCTGCCGCCCGGCAACGGCGCTGCGATCGGCACCGTCCTGATCGACGGGGACTACGCCGCCGACTGGCGCCATCACCGCGGCGCCGACCCGGTCCTGCGTGTCACCACCCACCGGCCGATCACCGCCGAGGTCCAGGAAGCGATCGAGGCCGAAGCCGCGGAACTCCTCACCCTGATCGGCAGCAAGGGCACACCTGTCGTCGTCGGGGCCTAGGTCCCGAAGTACTCGGCGCGGACCTTCTTCGGGACGCACATCGACCAGGCGTCGAGGATCAGCTCGCGGAGTTCGTCGTAGTCGAGGGCCGCGAGGCGGACCTGGATCCACTGGAAGCGTTCGTCGGACGGCCTGGGCGGGAAGAACTTGTCCGGTTCGGCGGCCAGGGCGGCGGCGCGTTCCTCGCGGGGAAAGCCGATGCCGATCGTTTCCTCGTCGCGGGACACCGCGAGATAGACGATCTGGCCGACGCGGAACTTGATCTGGTCGCGGACCAGTACCTCGTAGCTGCGCGGGAGATCCGCGGTGATTTCGCGGATGTCGGTGAGATCGACCACGTTTCCACGATAGAACGCCATCACTGACAAAGGTTGTCAGTGATTCCGCGAGTACTTTGGTCTGATGCCTGCTGTCCAGAGTGCGGTCGAAGGGGCCGAGGTGGTGTTCCGCCTCGGTGACGCCGCGCATGCGTTCACCGGCGTCCGGCTCTGGCAGGAGCTCGGGCTGCCGTCGGAGCTGCTCGAGTTCAAGCTGGTCGACTACGGCTGGGAGCTGCGGCTGCCGCGGCCGTCCGTGCACCGGATGGAGTACCTGTTCGACATCGCGGACCTCGGGATGCGGACCGATCCGACCAACCCGCGGGTGGTCGGCGGCGCGTTCGGCGATCACTCCTGGCTGCCGCTGCCCGGGTACGTCGAGCCGGCCTGGATCGCCGTACCGCCGATCGCGTCCACGCTCGCGCCGCTCACCGTCGACGCGCCGGTCGGGCCGGTCGACGTCCAGGTGTGGGCGCCGGACGGGATCGCGCCGACGTTCGAGTTGCCGTTGCTGCTGTCGCACGACGGTCCCGAGTTCGCCTCGTACGCCGGTCTGACGCAGTACGCCGGGGCGATGATCGCGTCCGGTGCGCTGCCGCCGTTCCGGTTGGCGCTGATCCGCCCGACGGCGCGGAACCTCTGGTACGCCGCGAACCCGCAGTACGCCGAGGCGCTCACGCAGGACGTCGTACCGGCCGTGCAGGCGCAGTACCGCAGCCGGCGGCCCGTGCTGATGGGGGCGAGCCTCGGCGCGCTCGCGGCCCTGCACGCGGAATGGACGTTTCCGAACACGTTTTCCGGGCTGTTCCTGCAGTCGGGGTCGTTCTTCACGCCGCAGACCGATCCACAGGAGTCGAAGTTCGAGTACTACGCCGAGGTCACCGGGTTCGTGGAGCAGGTGCTGACGGCAACCGCGGCGCCGAGTGCCCCGCCGGTCGGGATGACCGCGGGGACGACCGAGGAGAACGTGCACAACAACCGGGTGATGGCCGCGCGGCTGGCCGAGCTCGGGCTGAGCGTGACGCTCGACGAAACTCCCGACATGCACAACTTCACAGCCTGGCGCGATGTGCTGGATCCTGATCTGACGGAGCTACTGCGACAGACCTGGGGTGGGGCTGATGGAACGGGAACAGGTCGAGCTGGAGGCGCCGGGGCTTGACCGCCGCGGCACGGTGATCCGGTACGGCCATTTCGGCCGCCCGGTGCTGGTGTTCCCGAGCGAGCAGGGACGCGCCTGGGACTACGAGAACAACGGCATGGTCGACGCCGTCGCGGACCTGATCGAGGACGGCCGGGTCAAGCTGTACTGCGTCGACTCCTACGACCACGTCAGCTGGTCGGACCGCAGCATCCAGCTCGAGGACCGGGCCCGGCGGCACGAGTACTACGAGTCCTGGATCGTGAATCAGGTGGTTCCGACGATCGGGGCGGACTCCCCCGGCGCCGTCGACATCATCACGACCGGGTGCAGCCTGGGCGCGTTCCACGCGCTGAACTTCGCGTTCAAGCGGGCCGACCTGTTCCCGGTCGCGATCTGCCAGTCGGGCAACTACGACGCGGCCAGTTGGCATGCGTGGGGCGAACGCGGCGAGGCGACGTACTTCAACAATCCGGCCGACTACCTGCCCGGTTTGTCCGGCGATCACCTGGACTGGTTGCGCGGCCGCCTGTTCATCCTGCTCACGGTCGGGCAGGGTGACTGGGAGACGCATCCGACCGGCTCGTTGCCGTCGGCCCGCGCGACCGCCGCTGTATTGAAGGAGAAAGGCATCCCGCATGAGTTGGACCTGTGGGGGTACGACGTAGCACACGACTGGCCCTGGTGGCGGCAGCAGCTCGCGCACCACCTCCCCCGATTCTGCTAAGGAGCTCCCCCTCTCCCTTTTTTCCCTTTCCACCACCTGGAGGAGACCTCGTGGCTGATCGTTCTAGGCATTTGATCGGGTTGTTGCTGGGCGCCGAGGAGGACTGGCCGCAGGCGTTCGAGGCGTTGCTGCAGCGCGTCGGGCCCGTGACGATCGACGGCCGCGAGCACGAGTTCGGGTCCCGGCGGCTGACCATCGAGCCGTTCGACCTGAACGACCCGGTGCGGGTCGGGCTGGTGATCGACCGGCTCGCCTACTGGTACTACCACCCGCGCGAGTGGCTGAAGAAGGCCGCGCTGATGAACGGCACCTACCTGCTGAACTCGCCGTTCACGTTCCAGTCCATGGAGAAGCATTCGGCGTACTGCGCGATGCTCCGGCTCGGGCTGAAGATCCCGCGGACGGTGCTCGTGCCGTACAAGAACCCGGTCGACAACGTGCGCTGGGCCTACACGTCGGCGAAGTACAACCGGCCCTTCGACCTGGACGCGATCGCGGAGGATCTCGGGTACCCGCTGTACATGAAACCGTTCGACGGCGGCGGCTGGCGGGGCGTCTCGCGGATCAACAACAAGGTCGACCTGCACCAGGCGTACGACCAGTCCGGCGAGATGCTGATGCATCTGCAGGCCACGATCGAGTACGACGTGTTCGCGCGGGCGCTGTCGATCGGCGCCGAGACGATGGTGATGGACTTCCGGCCGGACGAGCCGATGCACAACCGGTACGCCGTCTCGCACGACTTCCTGTCCCCGTCGGCCGGCCACCAGGCGGTCGCGATCAGCCGGATCGTGAACGCGTTCTTCGGCTGGGAGTTCAACTCCTGCGAGATGCTGGTCAAGGGCGACTCGGTGCACCCGATCGACTATGCGAACGCCTGCCCGGACGTCGCGGTCACGTCGCTGCACTACTACTTCCCGTGGGCGTTGAGCGCGCTGGTGAAGTGGTCGGTCTTCTGTCTGGCGACCGGTCGGCGAACGTCCGTGGACCTGCACACGGAGCGCTACTTCGACATCGCGGACGACGAGTCGCTCGACTACGACGCGAAGCTGGAGGCGTACCTGGCCCTCGCGGACGAGTACTTCGAAACCACGAAGTACCACGAATGGTGTGCCGCTCATCTGGGTGACTTCGACCTGCGGGTCCGGGACTGGGTCGCCGGCCCCGACTTCGACCGCCTGATCCGCGCAACGGTGACCTCGACGTATCCGGCGCACGAGCACGACAAGTTCCACGCCCACTTCAAGGGCCTCACCGACCTCTGGCTGGCTGATCAGGCAGGCTAGAGGGCGTGCGTGACTCCGAAGTACCGGCGTGGTGGCAGCGGCTCGGGCTGGACGGGCTGGTGGACGTGCATGTCCATTTCCTGCCCGACCGGGTGATGAACGCGGTCTGGGCGTACTTCGACCAGGCGTCCGAGCATTACGGGACCGAGTGGCCGATCGCCTATCGGACCTCGGTCGAGGAGCGGCTGAAAACGCTGGATTCGTTGGGGGTGCGGGCGTTTCCGGCGCTGGTCTACCCGCACAAGCCCGGCATGGCCGCGTCGTTGAACGCCTGGGCGCGGGACTTCGCGGCGGTGACGCCTGGGTGTGTGGCGAGCGGGACGTTCTTTCCCGAGCCTTCAGCGGGCGGGTATGTCCGCGACGCATTGGAGTCGGGGACGCGGATCTTCAAGGTCCATGTGCAGGTCGGCGACTACGACCCCCGCTCGGGCGAGCTCGACGACGTGTGGGGGCAGTTGGCCGAGGCAGGTGTCCCGGTCGTCGTCCACTGCGGCTCCGGCCCGATCCCCGGCCGCCACACCGGTCCCGGGCCGATGGGCGAGGTCCTCCGGCGCCACCCTCGCCTCACCGCCGTCATCGCCCACCTCGGCATGCCGGAGTACGCCGAGCATCTCGCGCTCACGTCGTACCCGAACGTGCACCTGGACACGACGATGGCCCTGACACCGTTCACCGAGAAACTGATGCCGTTCCCGCGGGACCTGGTCGCCCGCCTGGCCGACCTCCAGGACCGCATCGTCCTCGGCTCGGACTTCCCCAACATCCCTTACGAGTACGCCGTCCAACTCTCGTCCCTGGAGTCCTTGTCCCTGGGCGACGACTGGCTCCGCGCCGTCTGCTGGAACAACGGCGCCCGACTACTCGGCCTTGCAGGAACCGCCGAGGGGTGAGCAGCATCCGTCGCCGCGCCACGCCTCGATGCCTTCGCGGACGGCGACGGCGGCGATGATCAGGCCGGCGATCGGGTCGGCCCAGGACCAGCCGAGGGTGGCGTTGAGGAGGAGACCGATGAGGAGGACGGCTGACAGGTAGGTACAGAGGAGGGTTTGGGTCGAGTCGGCGACTACCGCGTTGGACCCCAGGGCCTTGCCGGTACGGCGCTGAGCCCAGGACAGGAACGGCATCACGATGAGGGACGCGATGGCGAGGCCGATGCCGACCGGGGACGTGTCCGGGTCGGCGCCGGTGGCCAGCGCGCGGATCGATTCGAAGGCGACGTACGCCGCGAGGCCGAAGAAGGAGAACGCGAGCAGGCGAAGGGCTTTGCGTTCCCGGGATTCGGGCAGCGGGTGGCGGAACTGCCAGAGAATGATCAGGCCGCTCGAGACTTCCACGACCGAGTCCAGCCCGAACCCGACCAGCGCAACCGACCCTGCCACGAGACCGGCCGTGATCGCGACGACGGCCTCGATCACGTTGTAGGTCACCGATGCGGCGGCGAGCAGCTGCGCGCGCCGGCCCAGGCGCCGACGCTCGGCGGGGTCGACAACCCACGCAGACCCGATCCCCAGCCCCCCACCGACGGGACCGAGCTGCAGCGGTTCTCCGGTGGAGCCGTGCTGGTGTGGTTCGGTCATGCTTCGGCGCCTGGCGTCGCGTCGAGGCCGAAGTTCGGGCAGAGGGCGACGGCGTCGCCCGTCAGGCCGAGGAGGCGTTCGGCCGCGGACAGAAGCTCCATCGTGGCCTCGGGATGGGCGAGGCTGAACACCGAGGCCCGGCCTTGCGGACGAGACTCGACCAGACCACAGTCCCGCAGGCACGCCAGATGCTTCGACACCGTCGACTGCGCGAGCCCAAGGTGCTCCGTCAGGTCAACGACCCGGTGCTCCCCCAACGCCAGATGCCGCACGATCGCCAACCGCGACGCGTCACTGAACCCATGAAACAAACACCCGGCAACCGCCAATCCAGCCGCCTCATCAACCATCTGACTCATCGCCATTCAGCGATGTTATCGCGCATGAGCGCTCCTGGCCAGACGAGTGAGGACATAAGCCGTCGGCGTAGCGCCGTTGTACCTGAGCAGCCGCTCCCGCACGACCTTGAGCCCCCGCTGCCGCTCCAGCACTCCCCGAAGCAGCCGCTTGTCCTCGGTCAGCACCACCGCCCGCCCGTCGGGCGCAAGCACCCGTTCGATCTCCCGCAGTACGTCGGGATACAGGCCGTGATTGCCCCGATGGCTCCCGACCTGCTTCCCGAACGGAAGATTCGTCACCACCCGATCCACACTCCCAGGCCGAAGCGGCAGCGCCCCCGCCTCTGCCCGCACAAGCCCGAGTGCCCCGGGGAGCTCGAGGTTGCGGGCGGCGAGGGTCAGCGCGTGGAGATCGTGATCCGTCCCAAGGACTCGAGCAGTGGATTCACGGCGGCGTACCGACAGCAGGATGGTGCCCGTACCGCAGAACGGATCGAGCACCCGCTGCCCCGCCCGGAGCTTCGCCAGCCGCACCAACACGTCGGCGACAATCACGTTTGTTGACCACGGCAACCGTTCGAGCCGGCCGAACCGCCGCGCCCAGGTCAGCGGACCGAACTGCACCACCCACCCGCCCGCCGACCGCTCGAGATTGACGTCCCAGTCCGCCGGGCGATTGACCCAACCGTGGCGTTGCTCGACCGTCGCGATCGTCGCCTGCCGCCGTACCGGATCGCGGTCGCCGACCCGGAACTTGATCGGGTGTTCGAGAGTGCTGAGTACGCCGACCCGCAGCGACCGCTCGAGATCTCGCACTGCGACCGTCGAATACAAAGCGCAGGCCGCGAGCTGATCGAGCGGCCCGTCGACGATGCACTCCACGATGTCGGGCGCTGTCCGGCGCACGGAATGCACGGACGACAAGCCCCGCAACTCCTCGGCGAGAAGATCCGCGGCGCCGTGGACGGTACTCAGGACAAGGTGATCGGTGATGCAGGGCATGACCATGCCGGACAAGGAGGCTCCTGAAGGATCGCGGTCGACAGAAAAGTCGAAGCGCGGCGCAGGCACGCCAAACCAGACCGACTCCCACCGGAGCCCGCCACGACATACCTACACCTTCAGAAACGCTGCATCAGGCAGCACCTTAGGGCGTCCCGCCGCCCTACCGCGCCTGCTTTTACGATGCGGAGGTGGAGCACATCGTGGAGGAGCGGTCGGCAGGGGACGCGGAACTGGCCCAGTTGCTGGAGGCCGCGTTTGCGGAGTTGGTCGGGCGGTACGGCGCGGAGGGCCGGTCGCAGGTCAAGGACAGGGCCCGGTACTTCGTCGTACTCGATGAGGAGCGGCGTGCGGTCGGGTGTGGCGCCGTACAGGTGTTCGGACCGGAGACCGAACATCCTGGTGATGGCGAGGTCAAGCGGATGTACGTCGTCCCGCCGGCGCGCGGGCGCGGGTATGCGCGGGCATTGCTCGCCGCACTGGAAGGCGCGGCGCGTTCGGCTGGCCATCCGGCGCTTCGGCTGTCGACCGGAGAGCTGCAGCCGGAGGCCATCGCGTTGTACGAGTCGTGCGGCTATGTGCGCGCCACACCGTGGGGCAAGTACGTCGACCAGCCAGCGGTACGCTGTTACGCGAAAAGCCTTTGAAAACAAGGCGATTCCGGTAGAATCACCTAGTGACAGGAACCCGGATTTTCACGGTTGATCAGCTGCTGGATGTGCTGGATCAGGTGGTGAGTGCAAGCGGTCGTGGCGACCGCGCTCGGGCCTCCGCCGCGGAGTACTGGACTGGGTTGCTGACGACCCCCGGGCATCCGCTCGCCACCCAGCTGCCGGACGAGCCGCTGGTGGACTGGCACGAGCGCGCGCTGCTCGGACAGCTCGCGGGGGCGCGGGTTCTCGATGTCGGTTGTGGCGGGGCGCGCAACACCCGGTGGTTCGCCGAGCAGGGCGCGACGGTCGACGGCATCGACCTCGCCGGCGACCTGCTCGACCGGCTCCGGCCGGCCATGCCGGACACGGTGACGTTGACGACGCTCGACGTACTGCGGGATCCGCTGCCGGACCGTGAGTACGACGTGGTGTACGACTCGGGCTGCTTCCACCACATCGCGCCGCACCGCCGGATCACCTACCTCGAGCGGGTCCTCCCGCTGGTGCGGCCCGGCGGGCGGTTCGGGATCGTGACGTTCGCGGCCGAGCGGATGGAGACGCCGAGCGACCTCGACGTCGTCACCACCGGCGACACGTACGGCGGCATGACGTTCTCCCTCGACGACCTCCGAGCGATCTTCGGCGCCCTCTCCCCGGTCGACCTCCGCGGCGTCCGCGCAGACCGCGACAACACCTTCGCCCCCGACTTCCTCAACGCCGCCCTCTTCACCGCCGCCTGAACCACCGGCACCCCGCTGGGCAACCGGAGCCGGCCAAAGCCATTGCCCTGCTTGTTCCAACGTTGTAATGTGCTGCTGCCCCGACACCGACCAGCATCACGGGAGAGTTCATGTCGCAGCCTCGTGCGGAGTATCCGCGCCCGCAGTTCGTCCGGCCCGAGTGGGTGAACCTGAACGGCGAGTGGCAGTTCGAGATCGACCGGTCGGATTCCGGGCTGGAGCGCGGCCTGCGCGAGCGCGAGCTGGCGCAGCGGATCGTCGTACCGTTCGCGCCGGAGTCCGAGTTGTCCGGGATCGAGGACGTCGACTTCCTGGAGGCGGTCTGGTACCGCACCACGGTCACGATCCCCGCCGACTGGGACGGCAAGGACGCGGTCCTGCACTTCCAGGCCGTCGACCACGACGCCACTGTCTGGGTGAACGGCGAGGAGGTCGTCCGGCACCGCGGCGGGTTCACCCCGTTCAGCGCGAACCTGCGCCACGTCGCGAGGCCCGGCGAGGAGGCGACGATCGTCGTCCGCGCGCGCGACCCGCACAAGGGTCCGCAGGCACGCGGCAAGCAGAGCCAGCTGTACTTCAACCACGCCTGCCTCTACACCCGCACTACCGGCATCTGGCAGACCGTCTGGCTCGAAGCGGTACCCACGGTGCACCTGAAGCGCCCGCGGATCACGCCGGACGTGGCGGGCTCGGCGTTCCACCTCGAAGTACCAGTCTCCGCGAACAAGGCCGGCTACAAGATCAGGGCCGTCCTGAAGGACGCCGACGGTGAGGTGACCACCGCCGAGGTCCGCGCCGACCTCGACCTCGCCCCGCGGCTGACGCTGCAGGTCCCGGCCGAGCGCGTCCGCCTCTGGGACACCACGGATCCGCACCTGTACGACGTACGTCTCGAGCTGATCGATGCCGACGGCAACGTCGTCGACGGCGCCGACTCGTACGCCGGCCTGCGGTCGGTGTCGATCAACGGCAAGGCGATCCTGATCAACGGCAAGCACGTGTTCCAGCGGCTCGTCCTCGACCAGGGGTACTGGCCGGAGAGCCTGATGACGGCGCCGTCCGAGGAGGCGCTGGTCCGCGACATCGAGCTCGGCCTGGCGGCCGGGTTCAACGGCGCGCGCCTGCACCAGAAGGTTTTCGAGGAGCGGTTCCTGTACCACGCGGACCGGCTCGGCTACCTCGTCTGGGGCGAGTTCGGCGACTGGGGTTCGGGCGTCGGCAACACCGACTCGGACAACCAGCAGCCCACGGCGTCGTTCGTCACCCAGTGGCTCGAGGCGGTCGAGCGCGACTACAGCCACCCGAGCATCGTCGGCTGGTGCCCGCTGAACGAGACGCACCAGCTCCTGCACGACCGGATCACGCAGCTCGACGACGTCACCCGCGCGATGTTCCTGGCCACCAAGGCCGCGGACACCAGCCGTCCGGTGCTGGACGCCTCGGGCTACAGCCACCGCGTGCCGGAGACCGACGTCTGGGACTCGCACAACTACGAGCAGGACCCGGCCGAGTTCGCGAAGCAGATGGCGGATCTCGTCAACGACAAGCCGTACGGCAACACCGGCGGCCCCGAGGGCAAGCCGATCTCGCTGGCGTACGACGGTCAGCCGTACTTCTGCAGCGAGTTCGGCGGCATCTGGTGGAACGCGGAGGCCGCGGCCGCCGGTAAGGACGGGCGCAGCGCCGACTCCTGGGGTTACGGCCAGCGGGTCGCGGACGAGGAGGAGTTCTACACGCGCTTCGCCGGGCTTGTCGACGCCCTGCTCGACAACGAGTTGATGTTCGGCTACTGCTACACGCAGCTCACCGACGTCTTCCAGGAAGAGAACGGCGTCTACAACTTCGACCGCAGCAACAAGCTCGACGTACCCCGCATCAAGGCGATCCAGGAACGCCAGGCCGCCTACGAGAAGGACTGAATCCCGAGGCTGCCGGCAGCGACCAGGACCCAGAGGATGGCTCCGAGGAGGAGTGGTCTGGGTCCTGCGTCGCGCAGCTCGCGCGGACGCAGGGACAGTCCGATCGCGGCGAGGGCCGCGGTGATCAAGGTGCTGCCGACGATCGTGAGCGTCGGTAGCCACGACTCGGGTACGGCGCCCGCGGAACGCAGGCCCGCCGCGGCGATGAACCCGATCAGGAACAGCGGGACGAGCTTGCGCCACGGCAACGGCCCGCGGATCGACGCCGTCGCGCCCTCGTACGACCCCTCGCCCACGGCGTCGAGCGCCCGAGCGGCACGGGTCTCGCGACGGATCTTCAGTGCGGCCAGCGTCAGCACGATCGGGATGAGCGTCAGCGACCGGGTGAGCTTCACGACGATCGCCTGATCGCCGGCCGACTGGCTGTACGCGTACCCGGCAGCGACCACGGAGGACGTGTCGTTGATCGCCGTACCCGCCCACAACCCGAAGGCCTCGGGGCTCATGCCGAGCAGATGCCCGAGCGGCGGGAACGTCAGCACTGCCACGATGTTGAACGTGAAGATCGTCGCGAGCGCGTAGGCGACCGACGAGCGCTTGGCGCCGATCGCGGCGGTCGCGGCCGCGATCGCGGAACCGCCGCAGATCGCCGTACCCACACCGATCAGGGTCTGGGTGTCGCCGCGTACGCCGAGCAGGCGGCCGAAGATCCACGCGCCGCCGAGCGCGAGCGCGAGCGTACCGAGCATGACCGGCAGCGACGAGACCCCCACCCGCGCGACCTGCTGCAGCGACAAACCGGTGCCGAGGACGACGATCGACAGCTGCAGCAACGTCTTCGACGCGAAGTCGTACCCCGGGCGCCAGCCATCGGACCGCAGTACCGGGATCAGGCTGCCCGCGAGCACGCCGAGCACGATGCCGAAAACCGGTCCGCCGACGAGCGGCACGAGACGCCCGAGCGGCACGGCCGCGGCCGTGATGACCAGCACGATCGCCAGCCCGCGCATCCGCCGGACGGCAGCCCCGAGGCGATGGACGGCACGAGGGGCGGCGTGGTGTGTGTCAGGTGCCCTAACCTCGAGCTGCACCACTAGCCGGTTCCCTCCTGCAAGAAATGTACGTACATTCACGGTAGGAGATGACCGGACATTTGGCAACCCTGGAGGAACTGGGTGAACGTGCGCAGGCTCGACCGGGCCGGTGGAGGACCGCTGTGGAAGCAGTTGCAGTCGGACCTGGTACGGCGGCTGCGGTCCGGCGAGTTCGACAACGCGTTCCCGGGTGAGCTCGCGCTGGTCGAGGAGTACGCGGTCAGCCGGCACACCGTTCGCCAGGCGCTCGCGCAACTGCGCACCGACGGCCTGATCATCGCGGAGCGCGGCCGCCAGCCAAGGGTCGCGACAGCACCCGAGATCCGGCAGCCGATGGGTGCGCTCTACAGCCTGTTCTCGTCGGTCGAGGAGGCGGGACTCGCCCAGCGCAGCGTCGTACGGACCCTCGACGTCCGCGCCGACGGTGTGGTCGCGGCCCGGCTCGACCTCGAGGCGTCGATCCCGCTGCTGTACCTGGAGCGGCTGCGGTACGCCGGCGACGAGCCGCTCGCCCTCGACCGCGTCTGGCTCCCCGCCACACTCGCCGAGCCGCTACTGGGTGCGGACTTCACCCACACCAGCCTCTACAACGAGCTGGCCGAACGCACCGGCATCACCCTCGACCACGGGCGCGAGGACATCCGCGCCGTCGTACCCACGCCGGCCGAACGCACCCTCCTGCACTGCCCGCCCGAGGCCGCCGCGTTCTCGATCATCCGTCAGGGCAGCTCCCAGAACCGCCCCGTCGAGTGGCGCCACACCCTGGTCCGCGGCGACCGCTTCGGCCTGTCCGCCGAGTTCTCGGCGCACACCGGCTACCGCCTCACACCCTCACCGAACACCACCGCCCTGACGCAGGCGTGGTAGCCGGATGCCCAGGCCATCACAATCGCGCTCATCGGGTCGGCTCCCGCGGGCCCGGACGCGGAGCCGCGGATTGTGATGGCGTGGGCGTCGTCAGGCGCCGAGCTCCGCACGGAACGGGTCGTCGGCCGGCAGCCAGCACGCGTTCGGATCGAACTCGACCTTCACGTCCCGCGTCAGCGCGTCGACGGTCGCGAGTACGGCGGGGCGCGTCTCGTCCTGTCGTGACACCAGCGCCCACGTCCACACCGGGATCGGATCGACGACCGGCCGGCGGACGAAGTCCCGCGGCAGCGGCGTCGCGTCCCGCTTCGGCGAACTGACGACCGGCACGCCCAGGCGCCGTACGTGATCGAAGAACGCGGGCCCGGTGATCCCGTGGTCCTCGATCCGCGTGACCGCCGCGCCGGTCGCGCGGGCGAACTCCACCGCGTAGATGTTCCACGACGCCCAGGCCTCGGTGTCGGCGTCGGCCAGCACGACCGTGTCCCGCGCCCGCACCGGCCCGGCGCCGCCGATGGAGACCGCGAACAAGCGATCCGCGCCCAGCAACGCACCGGACAGCTCGCGCTCTGCCAGGTCGGTCGCGCGCACCCAGGAGATCGCCAGGTCGATGCTCCCGTCCGCGACCCGCGCGGCCTGTGTGTGCGACGGCATCACCCAGGCGTCCACGAGCAGTTGCGCGATCCCGGACACCCGCTCGGCCAGGTCCGCCGGCCGCCAGCTGACGTACCCCAGCCGCACCGGTTCGTTCGCCGCGAACCCCCGAGCGGTACGGCGTAACGCGTCGGCCTGCTCGAGCAACGCCCGCGTCTGCGGCAGCAGCGTCTCCCCGAACGCGGTCAGCCGGACCGTCCGCCGATCGCGTTCGAACAGCCGCACCCCGAGGTCCCGCTCGAGCGACTTGATCTGCTGCGACAGGGACGGGCCCGCGATGTGCAACCGGGCCGCGGCCCGGCCGAAGTTCAGTTCCTCGGCGACCGCCACGAAGTACCGCAACTGTCGCAGCTCCACACCCGCAGCGTAGTAGGCCGAGCCTCCCAGCTGGGAGCGAACCGGTCGTGGAAAAGCACCCATGATTCGACAACTCTCGAAGTACATCACCTCGAGAAAGGCGAACCATGAACCACCACCGCAAGGTAGCCGTGATCACCGGAGCCTCCCAGGGCATCGGCGCCGGGCTCGTCACGGCGTACCGCAAGCTCGGCTACGCCGTCGTCGCGAACTCGCGGACGATCACGCGCTCCGACGACCCCGAAGTGCTCGCCGTACCCGGCGATCTGTCCGAGCCCGGCGTCGGCGCCCGGGTGGTCGAGCAGGGCCTCGACACGTTCGGCCGGATCGACACCCTCGTCAACAACGCGGGCGTCTTCGTCGCGAAGCCGTTCACCGAGTACACCGACGAGGAGTACGAGCAGGTCGTCGCCCTCAACCTGCGCGGCTTCTTCGACACGACCCGACGGGCGATCGCGGCGATGCTCGAGAACCCCGACGGCGGCCACGTCGTCAGCATCACCACGACGTTCGCCGACCGCGGCTTCAGCAGTGTTCCGGCAGCCCTGGCCGCGCTGACCAAGGGCGGCCTGAACTCCGCCACGAAGTCGCTGGCCACCGAGTACGCGACCCGCAACATCCGCGTCAACGCGGTCTCGCCGGGCGTGATCCGGACGTCGATGCACCCCGAGGAGACGCACGAGTTCCTCGCGGCCCTGCACCCGGTCGGCCGGCTCGGCGAGATCGACGAGATCGTCGACGCGGTCACGTACCTGGAAGGCGCGAAGTTCGTCACCGGCGAGATCCTGCACGTCGACGGCGGCCAGCAGGCGGGCCACTGACATGCAGCAATGGCGCCTGGCGGGTCAGGGTGCGGCGGCATTGGCCGGTGGGATGGGGATCGGCCGGTTCGCGTACACGCCGATCCTGCCGATGATGCACACCCAGGCGGGCCTGTCACCGCGGCTCGGCGCAGCGCTCGCGACCGCCAACTACACCGGCTACCTCGCCGGTGCGTTGGCGGCGGTCCTCGCACCGCGACTGCTGCACTCCCGCTGGGCGCTCCGGCTGTCACTTGTGGTGCTGGCCGCGACTCTCGCGCTGATGCCGCTGGGCCACAGCGGCCTGCTCTGGCTCGGTCTGCGCCTGGTCGCGGGGATCGCGAGCGCACTGGTGTTCGTGATCGCGGTGAGCGCCGTACTCCCCCGGCTGCACAGCCACCACGTCGGCTGGGCCTTCGGCGGCGTCGGCGCAGGCATCGCACTGTCAGGCGTGGTCGTGGTCGGCGACAGTTGGCGTACGGCGTGGTGGATCGCAGCTGCCCTCACCGTCGCCTGCACGATCCCGGCGTGGCACCTCACCGGATCACCGTCGCCGGCTGCTGATCGCGGGAGTCGGTCACGCCACTTCACCGCCCTCCTCACCAGCTACACCTTGGAAGGCATCGGCTACATCATCGCGGGCACGTTTCTCGTTGCCGCGATCAACGAAACGGCGTCGGGACCGGTCGGCAACAGCGCGTGGATAGTCGTCGGCCTGGCCGCCGCACCGTCCACAGCACTCTGGGCCCGCCTCGCCCGCCACTGGCCGCGGCCGACTCTCCTCCTGGCCGCGTTGGTCCTCCAGGCGGCCGGTATCGCACTACCGACGATCGTCCATGGCGTCGCCGCGGCACTGATCTCCGCCGCGCTCTTCGGAGCAACGTTCCTCGGCGTCGCGAACCTCGCGATCGCGATCGGCACCGAACTCCGCGTGCCGCACGCGGTCGCCATCCTCACCACCGGCTACAGCCTCGGCCAGATCGCCGGGCCGCTGGCGGTCGGACCCCTGCTGCACAACGGATACCAGCAAGCACTTCTGGTCAGCGCGGGCGTCGTGGCCCTCGCCGCGGTTGCCGCGCTGCTGATCCAGCATCCCTCAAGGAGACTCGCATGAACGACATCCTCACCGACATCCTGAACCAGTGGAAGTCGGGTATCGACGACCACGATCCCCAACGCGTCGCAGCCCTCTTCACGAAGGACGCGATCTTCCAGGGGCTGCAGCCGTACGGCGTCGGGCGTGACGCCGTCGCCGAGTACTACGACGGACAGCCGCTCGGACTGTCTCCGCAGTACCAACTCCTGGAGACCCGCGACCTGGCCGACGACCTGATCCTCGGGTACCTGACAGTCGACTTCACCTTCACCGACCGGCCCACCCTCACAGTCAATCTGAGCGTGCTGCTCCGCCGCACCGAAGAAGGCTGGCTGATCGCGCACTACCAGGTCTCGCGGTTGTAGAGATACTGGCCGCATGGGTGTCAAAGAGTTGCGGCTGGTTGTGACAGTGGACGACTACGACGAGGCGGTGGCGTTCTACCGGGACGTGCTCGGACTGCCGGAGCGGGAGTCGTACTCGTCGGAGGACGGTCGCGTGACGATCCTCGAGGTCGAGCGGGCGACACTGGAGCTCGCCGACCAGGGGCAGGCCGAGTTCATCGACGCGGTCGAGGTCGGGCGGCGGGTGGCAGGGAAGTACCGGGTGGCGTTCGAGGTCGACGACGCGACGGCGACGACGCAGCGGTTGGCCGACGCCGGCGCGACGGTGGTCGCCGAGCCGACCCGGACGCCGTGGAACTCGCTGAACGCCCGCCTCGAGACGCCCGGCGGGATCCAGCTCACGTTGTTCACCGAGCTTGACTTCAAGTGAACTGGAACTGTTGAGGTAGCCGTCATGTGGAACATCGAGAGCCTCGACCTGGACGCCTACCTCACCCGGATCGGCCACGACCGCGTGGCACCGTCCGCCGACGCGTTGCGCAGCCTGCATCGCGCGCACGTGCTCGCGATCCCGTTCGAGAACATCGACGTGGTCCTCGGTACGCACCCCGGGATTGCTCTGGACGCGATTCAGGCCAAGCTGGTCAGGCGGCAGCGGGGCGGGTACTGCTACGAGCACGCGCTGCTGTTCGGTGCCGCACTGGAGCAGCTCGGGTTCGACGTCGTACGGCGGGTTGCCCGGGTCCAACCGCACAAGTCCGGGCCGCGGACGCATGCACTGCTCAAGGTGGGTGTCGACGGGCAGGAGTTCCTGGCGGACGTGGGTTTCGGCGCCGGTCAGCTCTACCCGACCCCACTCAAGGACGGAGCCGTCGTCGACCAGGCCGGCTGGGATCACCGCCTCACGCTCGACGGTGACCTCTGGACCCTGTCGAAGAAGACCGCCGACGGCTGGGACCCTCAGCATGCCTCCAACGACGAACCGGTCCGCCCGATCGACTACGAGGTCTACCACCACTACGTCTCCACCCACCCGAACTCCCCGTTCACCGGCCGCCCCGTCGTGATGCGCGTCGCCGACGGCGTCGTACGACGGCTGGTCGGCGACACTCTCACCGTCGAACACGCCGACGGGAAGACGACGGAACGCCACGTCCCCGCCCAGGACCTCCCCGACGTACTGGCATCCCTCGACGTCCATCTCAACGACGAGGAACTCGACCGCCTGCGTCAGATGTCGTGACTTCTCGACCGATCGAGCCGGCGGGACCGAGGGGCTCAGGCCGCAGTCAGGGCCGCCAGGGCGCGGTCCATCGCGGTGTTGAACTCTTCCGGCGTCAGCGGTAGCCGGGACTTGACGTCCCGGCTCCACTGGTCGGCGAGGACCTCGGCGGAACCTGCCTCGACACCGTCGAGCGCCGCGTCCGCCAGGTCCGAGGGCGCGAGCTTGTCGACGGGCCAGCCCGCGGACATGTCGGTGTCGGCGAGGCCGAGGTGCACCGCCGTCACGAGCGTCCCCTGCTCGGCGAGCTCCAGACGGACGCCGTTCGTCATGGCCCACGCGGCGGCCTTGGTCAGGTGGTAGGCGTTGGCGCCCTTCACCCCGAACCACGACATCGCCGAGAGGACGTTCACGATCGCACCTCCGCCGTTCCTGGCGAGCGCCGGTGCGAACTCCCGGATCATTCCCAGGTGGCCGAACACGTTGGTCTCCAGTTCGTGCCGCACCGCATCCAGCGAACCGGTCACCAGATCGGTCCCCGTCTGGATGCCCGCGTTGTTGACCAGCAACGAGACGTCAGGGGCGAGGGCCGCGGCGGCCTTCACCGACGCCGCATCGGCGATGTCGAGGGGCAGCACCTCGACCCCGGGCAGGTCCACGGTCTCCGGCCGGCGGGCCGTCGCGTAGACCTTGCGCGCACCCCGCTCGAGCAGGCGCTGGGCGAAGGCGCGGCCGAGGCCGCGGTTGGCTCCGGTGACAAGGGCAACTGAGTTGGTGATGTCCATAGCCGGTACGCTAAAACCTGACGTTGACGTCAGAGGCAAGTGTTGACCGCCGGGATCGGAGTGAGAGGAGTCGCGTTGTCCGTCACGAAGACCCCGGCCGAGCAGCTGGTCCGCATCGGCGAGGTGGCGCGAGGCGCCGGCGTCTCTGTGCGTGCTGTGCGCTACTACGAGCAGCAGGGCCTGCTCACCGCGGAGCGCAGCCCGTCCAGCCAGCGCCTCTACCGGCAGGACGCCGTCACGCTGGTGCGCTTCATCCAGCAGATGTACGCCGCCGGCCTGACCAGCCGAAGGATCGCGGAACTCCTTCCGTGCTGGGACTCCGGGCACACCGACGCCGAGCAGCGAGCCATGCTGCGCGCCGAGCGCGACCGCATCCAGGCCAAGGTCGACGACCTCCAAGCCGCTCTCGACCGCCTCGACGAGGTCATCACCATCACCGACACCCACCCGTAAGCCCGTCTACCTGGGCGTCTCGGTGCGGAAGGACTCGCCCAACTCGGTTCCTGTTCCGAAGTAGTGGCGGAAGTTGTAGATCAACGGGGACCACACGGCGGGGTCGACATGGGAGGTGCCGGGTACGACGACGTGCTCGGCGGCGTGGACTCGGAGTACCCGGGCCTGGACGATCAAGAAGTTGCCTTTGGCATCTAAATCTGCCTGGACGACAGTTGCCTCGAACTGCAGTGGGCATTCGGCGACGCGCGGCGGTGCGACGAGTTCGGAGGCGACCGGGGTCAGGCCCGCCGCGGCGAACTTCTCGCGTTCGTGGCGGAAACGGGCTTGCTTGTGCACAGGGACCGGGTCGGCGGCCGTCAGCGGGGCAAGGCGTTCGACCGACTGCCAGAGGTCGGGCGACGGATAGTTGATCACCACCTCCGGGTGGGCGAGCAGATTGGTGGCCGTTTGCCCGGAGGCGCCGAGGCCCAGGACCACCACGTCGTCCAAGGCCCACGCGGACGACATCGGGGCGAGGTTGGCGGTGCCGTCGTCGTTCACGGTGCTGAGCAGGGCTACCGGCGTACCGACGTACAGGATGGAAGGTTCGATCGTCAGGTGGCTCACGAAGACCGACGTTAGGTACGGGATTGTTCGGCGGCGGCCTCACCGTGCGGGCGGCATGATGGGTGGTATGACTGTCGAGGGTGCGGAGCTGGCCGGCTGGGCGCGGATGCTCGCGGACGGGACCCGGGCGACGGTGTGTCTGGCGTTGCTCGACGGGCGGGCGTGGACGGCGACGGAGCTGGCCAGGCTGGCGAAAGTGTCGCGGCCGACGATCAGCGAGCATCTCAACCTGCTGGTCGACGGCGGGCTGCTGACCGAGGTACGGCAGGGCCGGCACCGGTACGTGAAGCTGGCCGGACCGGACACGGCCGAACTGCTCGAAGGGCTTGCCGCGCTGGCGCCGCGACGTACCGAAGTGGCGAACAGCCTGTCGGCCGTCAGCAAGCGGGACGCGTTCGCACGGGCCCGCACCTGTTACGACCACCTGGCCGGCAAGCTCGGCGTCGCGCTCGCCGACGCGATGACCGAACGCGGCCTGATCGACTGGTCCGACGGGATCGCCCTGACGCCGGAAGGCCAAGCCTGGCTGGAAGATCTCGGCATCGAGCTCCCGGTACGGCGGGGTCGCCCGGCGGTCCGTTCGTGTCTGGACGTGACCGAGCGCCGCCCGCATCTGGCCGGCGCGGTCGGCGCCGCGCTCTGCTCGCACGCGTTCCGGAAGGGCTGGGTCACGCACATACCAGGCGGCCGTGCCCTGAAGGTGAACGACGCGGTACAAGCATTCGGACTGTCGTCCGGACTCTGAGAAGAGCCTGGGGGAACACGCCTTCAAGAGGCGCCGCGCGCGGTTTGGCCCTAGCCTTCGGCCATGACCGAGTTCGAGCCCGGCACCGAGCTGGTGTCCCGTCTCCCTCTGCCCAGTCATGTCGTCGTCCACGCGGACGGCAAATGGCGTCGCGGCTGGCTGATCGGCCGCGACCACGAGGAGTCGGGATGGACCGCTTTGGTGCAGTACGAGGGCGACGACGGCAACGAGCGGACGGAACGCCTCCCGGCGGAACGCATCGCTCTGCCGACGTCGGAAGGCCCGACCGAGCAAGCGTCCTAGGGAGGGTACGCAGCGCGAAGGCCCCCGGGTGAGCATCACCGGGGGCCCTCGTGCGTAACGCTGCCTGGCGCCTCATGAGCATCGAGAATCCCGGCCCAGGCCCTTCGGGCGGACGACCTGGGACGGGATCCTCAGTGGCGTTACACACGGTGTATCGGTAGTGACGGGCCGAGTGTTACAGATTCACCCGATTCTTCTTCTCAGCCGCATCACGACTCAGCCGAATCACAGCGTGCTGCGACCCCGGTGCACGTCCCTGAACACCGGGGCCTGGGGCGGCGGCCTCTCGAGCGACCGCCGACCTTTCCTTCCAGGTGCCCCGACGCACGCGGCGCATTCCCGTTCAGAAGCGAACGGCGAGCAGGACGCGACCGGTTTCCGAACTGCGGATGTCCAGCGCCTTGATCTCGTGGCGCTTCAGCTTCGTGGTCGCGGCCGGCTTCACGGTCGTCCCGGGGGCGGAGGTCCAGCTCGCGATCAGCTCGACCTTCCCGGACGTGTCGGTGACGTACAGCTCGTAGCCCCGGGCGCGTTCGCTCGGCGTCGCGAGTTCGTCGTACCGGCAGCTGATCTCGATCGTCGTACCCCAGGGCTCCGGCACCAGCCGGGCGTCGGCGGAGAGCTTGCTGGATACGGTCTGGGCCAGTACGACGTAATCGCCCTTCGGCTCGTCGCGGGTCAGCGGGACCACGACCAATGCGCCGATGACGGCCGCCGCGATCCCGATCGCGGTGGCCAGCGCACCGAACCGGATCCGCTGCCGGCGCCGGTCCCGCTGGACGCTGCGGACCAGCCCGGGCAGCAGATTCGGCGCCTCGGCGGTGACGGTGGCCAGCGCCCGCTCGGCCGGCATCGCGGCCAGCATCCCCGGTACGCCGGCCAGGGACCCGACGGCGGCCGAGCACTCGGCACAGGTGTGCAGGTGCTCCTCGTACACGTGCCGGTCCTTGGCCGACAACGCGCCGAGGAGGTAGGCCGCGTCCCACTCCCGGTACGGGTCACTCAATGGTTCGTCACCCCCTTCTCCTGCAGCGCGAGCTTCAGCGCCCGCAGCCCGTAGTGCAGCCGCGACTTCACGGTGCCCGACGGGATGTCCAGTTCCTCGGCGATGTCACTGACCGTACGACGCCCGTAGTACGCGCGAACGATCACCTGCCGATGTTCCTCCGACAACTGTGCCAGTGACTCCGCGACCAGCCATGCGTCGAGTACTGCGTTCGCGTGGTCGGCGCTCGGATTCTCCGGGAGGTCGTCGCTGGCGATCTCCCGGCTGACCCGGGCACTGCGCCGGTCGTCGATGACAAGGTTGCGCGCCACCGTGAACAGCCAGGCCCGGGCGCCCGGTTCGTCCTCGGCCAGGATGTTCGGCCGGCGCCACGCCCGCAGCAGGGTCTCCTGGACGACATCCTCGGCCAGCCGCTCGTCGCCGGTCAGCCGGACGACGAACCGCCACAGCGCAGGAGCGTGCACGTCGTGCAGCTCACGCAGCAGCATCGCCCGGTCGTCGGCCATCGGCGCTCCTGCTCTGTGGGGCATGGGGTCTGACATCGGTCACTCGGTCGCTACGGTTGCCTGCTGCGCTCGCGCCGCCCGCTCCAGTGCCCAGGCGCCGTTGCCCAGGAAAGCGATCAGCAGGAAGGCGAAACAGAACAGTGCCGCCTTCTCGCCACCATTCTGCACAGGCAGCAAAGCACCTGCCTGGTGCACAGTGAAGTACGCGTAGGCCATCGATCCCGAGCACAGCAGCGCGGCGTACCGGGTGCCGAGCCCGATCATCACCAGCGCGCCGCCGACGGTCTGGATCAACGACGCCCACCAGGACGGCCAGACGAACAGGCCGACCTTGTCGGTTCCCAGTACGCCGAACAGCGCCGCCGCGCCGTGGGTGGCGAACAAGAACCCGACGACGATCCGGAAAACGCCGGTCACTTCTTTCTGAAAACGTTCTAGCACCTGCACAGGGCCTCACTCCTCGCGGTGTGGTTGGTCATGTGCCTGTTTCGAACGATTGAACGCTCTACTTGGTTCAACGCTGGGTGATTTGAAGATCACACACCGGATCGGTTGCCTTCACGGCGGCGAATTGGTAGCCGCGCGCGGCGATCGTCAGGCCGGCGCCCCAGACGACGTACGCCGGGACCGCGACCCAGAAGAAGCTCTCCGGGAGGCCGACGTCGCCGTACGCGGCCTGCCCTTGGACTGCGTTGACGATCATCTGCAGCAGTCCGACACCGAAGTACGCCGTCATCCCGGCGCCGAGCGTGTAGCCCGGCAACACCAGGAGCCAGCGAGGAAAACGGTGGCCGACCGGGTGCACGAGCAGGAACGGAAGGACGGTTCCCACCAGGACGAAACCGCTTTCGAAAAGCAGGATCGACAGGTTTCCGCCGTACGGCATCTTCTCGAAGCCGACAACCGCCTGCGCCCCGAGCCTGGTCAGGCACCCGGCGACCGCGGCGCAACCACCCGCGATCGAGATCCAGGGCGGCCACGGCAGGGGACGTGACTGGTGTTCTCTGGCGAGGAGACCGAGAAGTACGGCGCCGGCGACCGCGCCGAGCCGGCTCAGCATTCCGGGCAGGTCGAACGGGATGCCGAGGCCTGGCAGCACGGCGGCGACCAGGTCGAGCAGGACGAATCCCGCCGCGGCGAGCCAGCCCGCGGCGAGGACCCACAGCAAGCGCGGGCGAACTCTGACCACGGCCAGTGCGGTGAGAAGACAGGCGACGACCGCGGCCCAGTTCGGGATCAGGAGATCGTCGCCGGGAAGTTCCCAGGTAGGCGCATGCCCGGTCGCGTACCAAATCCGCAGAACGCCGTACGCCGCCGCCCACGCCATCACCGCTCGCCTCATACGGCCAGTCTGTTGACGCCGGTCGGGACCCGGATCACCCGCGCGGGTGATCGTCCTCCACCGTCAGCGTGAGGTGTGCAGCTCCTGCAGGATGCGAAGGAAGGCCTTGCGGTCCGCCGGCGGGAGCCGGTCGAGGACCTGTGCCTCCTGGGTCTGGATGTCCTTGCGGACGGCACGGCGCACCTTGCGGCCCTGCGCGGTGATCGAGAGCAGGCGGACGCGGCGGTCGTCCGGGTCGGGCGTGCGGTCGATGAGCCCGGCCCGCTGGAGTTCGTCGAGGGTGCCGATGATGCGGGACTTGTCCGCGCCGATCGCCTCGGCCAGCGCGGCCTGGGTGCGGACCGGGGTGTCGTCGAGGGCGGTGAGCACCGAATAGCCCCACATCGAGATGTCGTGCCTGGCCAGCACCGGCATCTCGAGCGCGATCAGCTCGCGCACCAGCGGATACAGCATCGCCGCCAGGTCGGGACGCTCGGTTGCCATGCCCGAAAAGGTAACACTGGCGCAATCATATGCGTGCGCTTATGATATGCGCATGCCTACCATTGATTACGTCACCCTCGACGCCGAAGCCGTCCGGACCAGCATCGAGCTGGTCAGCACAGCGACCCCCGCCGACCTCGCCGCGCCGACCCCGTGCCGGGCCTGGACGCTCTACGGCCTGCTCGCCCACATGGCCACCCAGCACTACGGCTTCGCGGCCGCCTCCCGCGGCGACGCCGACCCGGAGGTCTGGAAGCTCCGCGACCTCGGCGACGACCCGGTGAAGGCGTACGTCGAGTCCGCCGAGCACGTCCTGGACGCCTTCGCCCAGCCCGGCGTCGCGGAGCGCACCTTCCCGCTCCACGAGTTCGGCCCGGACGCCGCCTTCCCCGGTGCGCAGGCGATCAGCTTTCATTTCATCGACTACGTCGTCCACAGCTGGGACGTCGCGAAGTCCCTCGGTACGGCGGTGACCTTCTCTCCCGCCGTCCTCGAGGCCGCCCAGGACGTCGCCCAACTCGTCCCCACCGGCGACATCCGCCACGCCCCCGGCACGCCGTTCGCGCCGGACGTCCCGTGGCCGGGCCACGACCCCCTCGACCGCATCGTGTCCCACCTCGGCCGCAACCCCGCCTGGCCGAACTGACCGTCCCGCTCGACCCCGAGCGGCGCACCGGAACGAGCCCTGACCGCGTACGGCGGTCTGCCCGTACGCGTTGCGCATCACGTCCAGATAGAGCCGCCCGTTGCGGGAGTTCTTCCGCTGCTCCGTGGCGTAGCGCTCGGCCTCACGCTCCTCCAAAACCTGCGCCACACCGCGCGCGAGCCGACGACCTCGATCGAAGCCGCCGTACGATCCAGAGGAACATGCAGATGCAGTCCCTGTGGTCTTGACGACCGCGGCCACGTGCCGCAGCGATGCCCTCTCGATCCAGTCCGGGCGCTACCGCGGCGCGTTCTGCTGGAAGACCTGCTGGTCATCGATCGCAGACACTCCCGTACGACGCCGTACGCCCCCTGGAACCGCACGGACGTGCGCCCATTTCTAGGCGTTCGGATGAACGGGTGAGGCCGAGCGCGGGTGGTTGCTGAGGTAGTCAGCTGGGTTCGTTCCGGTGATCGAGCGGACGATGCGGTGGAACTGGGGGTAGCTTCCGAAGCCGGCCAGGAGCGCGGCATCGACCATGGTCACGCCGTGACCGGTGCCGTAGACGTCCAGGAAGCGGCGGAAGCGTTGTTCGTTGCGGAAGCGCGTGATGCTCGTCCCCATCTGCTGCGCGAAGAGACGGCTGAGATGGTGCGGGCTCAGGCCTACCGCCCGCGCCAGTTCGGGCAGCGTCGACACGGACGGCTGCTCCCGCAGCAGTCCGGCAGCCTCTGCCACGGCTGGGTGTACGACGGTTGTCGGCGTGGCTGCCGGCGCAGCGTGGAATGCCTGCCAGGCGGCGAGGATCGCGTGGCGCCGGGCGGCGAGTTCCAGCTCGGGGTGGCCGGGAGCTGCCGCCTGCCGGAAGAGTGTGTCCAGCCATCCGGCCTGGTCGACTCCCAAGCGGCGGGCGAACAGGCCCGGCGGATCAGGAATGTAGAACGGCTTGATCCATTCGCTCGGGTTGTCGATGCCGAGCACCGCGGGATCGAAGACGCAGAGCCAGTCCCGGTAGGCCGGGGAGGCGTCGACGAGCAGGTGATCCTGGCCCGGAAACAGCCACACGAGGGCGCCAGGCGCCAGGTGGTAGCGACGGCGGTCGAGGAGGTACGTCGCGGTGCCGCCGGCGACCAGATTGAACTCAACACCGCGATGCCGGTGCGCGACCGTCATCACCTCGACCTGATCGCGACGGGTGAACAACAGCCCGTCGGCAGGTAGCACCTCGTCGATCATCGACCACATCTCCTGCACATGAAATGAGAACCAGCCCGCCACCGAACGAGAAGCACTACCGCATGGCCGCGCCCTACGGTGAAGTGAAATCACACCACCTGATCACACCATCCGAAAGGGCTGCCTCCCATGGCGACACCGACCGAACTGGACGACTACCTGTTCGACCTTCGCGGCTACCTGGTTCTCGAGCAGGCACTCGAACCCGATCTCGTCGACAAGCTCAACACGGCACTGGACAACTTCCCGGAGCTCGAGCCGCAGGCCTGGGCGGGCAACGTGCACCGCGTCGACGACAACCCGGGCAACGCCGGCGTCGAGCTCCAGAACATCGTCGAAGGCGGACCGGAATTCGAGCGGCTGATCGACCACCCGTCCTGGCTCGCTCATGTACGGCGTTACTGCGGTGAGCAGGACAGCTACGTCGAGGGCCTGTTCATCGACGAGTGCTTCGCGACGATCCGCCAGGACGGCGGCTTCTTCCCGGTGCACTCCGGCGGCTACCGCGGCGCCGTACGGGGACAGTACCGCTACAAGGACGGCGTCTTCCGCTGCGGCCAGGTCAACATCCTGATGGCCCTGACCGACATCGGCCCCGGCGACGGCGGCACGCTGGTGATCCCAGGCAGCCACAAGTCGAACATGAACCACCCGCAGTTCGAGCAGTACAAGAGCTGGGACACGACGATGGACACCATGCCCGGCGTGGTGGAGATGCACCTCAAGAAGGGCGACGCCCTGCTGTTCTGCGACGGCCTGTCCCACGGCGCATCCACCCGCACCAATCCCGGTGAGCGCCGTGCCCTCATCTACCGTTACGGCCCGTCGTGGGCGACCACCCGCTGGGGCTACAGCTACTCCGACGAACTCCTGGCCCGTGTAACCCCGCAGCAGAGGGCCATCCTGCAGCCGGTCGCGCCACGACGCCCAGGCCCACAGTGAGCGGGATGTCGTCCCCTGCGACACCGCCCAGCTGACGAGCAGACTCGGCCAGCTCGCGATCCGTCGCGCTCCGTAATGCACAAAATGCAGCATCGAGCTCTTGTCATGCGTCATGCGCATTCCTATAGTCCCCCCATGCGCAGTACAAGCGAGTCTTCGCCGTCCGCTCTCGACGCGTCTACGGACCGGGAGAGGCTTCTCGTCGCGCCGGCCGTGGATCGGCGTACCTTCCGGAGCCTGCGATACGACGCCGACCTGGTGATCGTCGGGGGTGGCCTGGCCGGCACCTGCGCCGCGATCACGGCGGCCCGCGCAGGAGTCCACGTGATCCTCGTCCACGACCGGCCGGTACTCGGCGGCAACTCGTCGTCGGAGGTGCGGCTGTGGGTCCTCGGAGCCACCGCGCACATGAGCAACAACAACCGGTGGGCACGTGAGGGCGGTGTCGTGGACGAGATCCTCGTCGAGAACACCTACCGCAACCCAGACGGCAACCCGCTGATCTTCGACACCGTGCTGCTGGAGAAGGCGACCGCCGAGCCGAATCTCACCGTGCTCCTGAACACGGCCCTTGTCGACGTGGAGATGGCCGACGGATCCGGCAGCCGGATCGAACGTGTCTCAGCGTTCTGCAGCCAGAACTCGACCAGGTACGACATCGGCGGAAGCCTGTTCCTGGATTCCAGTGGTGACGGCGCGCTGGCCTTCCTGGCCGGTGCGGCGTTCCGGATGGGGGCCGAGTCGAGCTCGGAGTTCGGTGAGAAGTTCGCCCCGTCCGACGACTACGGCCATCTCCTCGGCCACTCGATCTACTTCTACAGCAAGGATGTCGGCCACCCGGTACGGTTCACCCCGCCGGCCTTCGCGCTGTCCGACCTCGACTCGATCCCGCGGGCGCGCAACTTCAACACCAGTGAAGACGGTTGCCGGCTCTGGTGGATCGAGTGGGGCGGACGCCTCGACACCGTCCACGAGACCGAGACGATCAAGTGGCGGCTGTGGCAGGTGGTGTACGGCGTCTGGAACCACCTGAAGAACTCCGGAGAGTTCCCCGACGCCGAGAACCTGACGCTGGAGTGGGTCGGGACCATCCCTGGCAAGCGGGAGAGCCGACGGTTCGAGGGCCTCTACATGCTCCGTCAGGACGACGTGTTCGGCCAGACCCAGCATCCCGACGCCGTTGCCTACGGCGGCTGGTCGATCGACCTGCATCCGGCCGACGGGGTCTTCAGCGAGAAGCCTGGCTGCAACCAACTGCACAGCCGCGGGACCTACCAGATCCCGTATCGCTGCCTGGTCAGCCGGGACGTGGACAACCTGTTCCTGGCCGGCCGGGTGATGAGCGCCAGCCACGTCGCCTTCGGATCCACCCGGGTGATGGGTACCTCGGCGCACTGTGCTCAGGCCGTTGCGGTGGCCGCGGCTCTGTGTTTGCGCGACGGTCGCCTGCCGGGCGACCTCCTCGAGCCAGGGGCGATGGCCGAGCTGCAGCGTGAACTCCTGCGTCGTGGGCAGCACATTCCGCAGCACGCCCTCCGAGACGGCGACGACTTGGTGGGGAGGGCACGGGTGTCTGCGAGCTCGGCGCTCGCGCTCGGATCCTTGCCGGACAACGGATCCGCTGTACCTCTGGCCGAGGACCGCGGTCAGCTGCTCCCGCTGCCTGCCGGCCCGGTACCCCAGCTCGGCCTGCGGCTCGACGTGTCCGAGCCGACCGTCCTGAGAGTGGAGCTCCGCCAGGGCCGGCGCCCGGACGACTACACGCCGGATCAGGTGCTCTCCGGGAAAGAGATCCGGTTGGACGCCGGCGACGACCAGTTGGTCAAGATCGACTTCGACGCCGATCTCGCCGAGGCGGGCTACGCCACAATCTGCCTGCTCGCCAACGACCAGGTTGCGGTCCGGGTCTCCGACCAACTCGTCACCGGCCTCGTTCCGCTCCGTCACCGCCGCGACCAACCCGAGGATCCCGGCACCGGATGCCCGGGCTTCGAGTTCTGGTCCCCGATCAGGCGTCCCGACGGTCGGAACCTTGCGCTGACCCTCGATCCGCCCGTCCGGGTGGGTGATCCGTCTGCTGTCTCCAACGGCGTCGACCGCCCCACAGACGCGACCAATGCCTGGATCGCTGAGTTCGACGACCCACGTCCTAGCCTGACCCTGCGTTGGGACGACCCGATCGACCTCGGCCGCATCGAGCTCGCGTTCGACACCGACTTCGACCACGCAATGGAATCGGTCCTCTACGGCCAGCCGGAAGACGCCATGCCCCACTGTGTCCGGGACTTCCGGGTCCTGTCGGGCGAACGAGTACTGGCCGAGGTGCACGATCACCACCAGAGCCGCTGGGCTCTCACGCTCGACGAAGTGGTCAGCACCGATGAGCTCACCATCGAGGTCGACGCGGTGAACGGCGCCGCGCCGGCCGCGATCTTCTCGGTCCGCTGCTATTCCGACCAGGACGCTCGGATCCTTCGTCGTGGCGGGGATGGACGGCCGTGACCGACGCCGATGCCGCCGCGACGTCGAGCACGGCTGGACCGGGTCCGGAGCTCCGCCTGCCAGGAGCCGGCAGCAACCAGGCTCTGGCCCGAGGACTGCACATCCTGCGGATGCTCGTCGACGAGGGTGAACCGATGACGGCCACGGAGGTGGCCCGCCGGATCGGGATCCACCAGAGCTCGGCCTCCCGGATCCTGGCCACGCTGAGCGAGGTGGGCTACGTCCGCAAACACCACGGCCGTTTCGCCCCCGACTACGGTGTGCTCGCACTCAGTTCGGCGACCGCCCGCCTGCCGTTGATCAAACGACCCAGCGCAGTCTTCGAGCAGCTCACGACGGAACATCGTGACATCACCATGACGATGTGCATGCTGTGGCGTGACGAACTGCTCTACCTCCTGCGGCAGACCAGCGGCTCCGAACCGCTAGCGTTCTGGACCGGCACGTTCCCGATCAACGTCTCCGCGCCCGGTCTGCGGCTCCTGGTCGACCTGCCGGACGAGGAGGCGCTGCACATTCTGCGCGTCGCACGCCAGCGCACCGGCTGGGGCGGCCGTCCAGAACTCGTTCCACCGACCGAGGAAGGCCTGCTCGCCAAGGCACGCGCCACCGTCGCCGACGACGTTCTGATCATGCCGAACTGGGTCGTCGAGGGCCGCACGAGCGGGGCGATCCCTCTGGTCACCCCCGAACCCCATCCGGTGGCGCTGGCGATCGTCGACGACGCCGGCGCCCTCGGACCCGACAGGCTCGCGGTGCTCCTGCACCAGGCACGACGGCTCGTCGAGCAATCCTTCACCACCTGATCCCCGGCCGACACCGGCTTGCAGCACAAACCCAAATCCCCCGTACCCTGCACGAGAGGACGCGCCCCATGACCGGATCGCGAACGATCACCCGCCGTTCCCTGCTAGGCGTCGCGGCCTCCGCGAGCCTCGCCACCCTGACCGGATGCAACCTCGGCGCCGGCGGCGGCAAGTCCGCAGGAGGAGGCGGCGGCGTCACCCTGAACGTGTGGGGTGGCGTGCCGAACGAGTCCGGGCCCGATGACATGTGCAAGGCGTTCATGGCCGAGCATCCCGGCACCACCGTCACGTACACCCGCTACGTCAACGACGACCAGGGCAACCTCAAGCTGGACACGTCGCTCAGCGGCGGCGTACCGATCGACCTGTACTTCTCGTACGGCCCGGTTCCGATGTTCAAGCGCAGTACCGCCGGCCTCGCGCTGGACCTGACCGACAAGATCAAGGCCGAAAGCGACTTCGCCGCACTCACCGCGGACGCCAAGCCACTGTCCAACTACGTCCTGGACGGCAAGCTCTACGGACTGCCGGCAGCCCGCGCGCCGCAGCAGGTCTACATCAACAAGGCAATGATGGACGCCGCCGGCATCAAGCTGGGCAAGACCTGGACAGTCGACGAGTTCGTCGAGGTGGCTCGCGAGCTGACCAAGCCAGGTGTCTTCGGCACCTTGACCGCACCAGTCCTGGCCAGGCCGGCGCTCGGGCCGAACTACCTGTATGCCGACGGCGGCAAACGGTCGAACTTCGGAAACCCCTGGTTCGCCAAAGAGCTCGAGCTCGCGCTCCAGTTGCAGAAGGCCAAGGTCGCGATGGACCGCCAGACAATCATCGCCGAGAAGCTGCAGACGTTCAGCCAGAACCCGTTCATCGCGGGACGCGTCGCGATGCTGATCCAGTCCGGGCAGATCATCCGGTCGATCAACGATACGAAGGGGTACCCGCACGAGTTCGCCACCTACTGCATGCCGGTCCCCGTTCCGGCCGGTACCGAAGGCTGGAACACCGGCCAGATCGGCGACCAGATCTCGATCAGCCCGAAGTCGAAGTCCCCGGACCAGGCGTGGGAGCTGGCGAAGTTCTGGGCCCGCAACGCCGGAAAGTACATGACCAAGGGCGGTCGCCTGCCGCTGCTCAGCGGCGAGTCCACCCCCGACCAGATCCTCGAGCAACTGCTCGGGCCCCAGCGCGACACGCTGTACGACGTCAAGTCCTGGAAGTCCACGCTGTTCGAGAGCGGTCTCAAGCTACCTGTCGACACGATCTTCACCGCGGGCACCGAGATTTCGACCATCCACCAGAAGCTGACCGACGAGACCCTGCTCGGTGACCGCACCGTCGCGTCCTGGGTCACCGAGGCAACCCGCCAGAGCGACGCCGCGATCGCCAAGGCAGGCAAATGAGCGCCGCAGTCCTCGCCGCGCCGGTCAGCCGTCAGGCACGACGCGGGCCTGGTGGCGCGTCGGCCAGGGCCGGCTGGTTGTTCATCCTGCCCAATCTGGTCGGCTTCCTGGCGTTCACCCTGGTGCCGTTGGTGTCCGGGATCGGCATCTCCTTCACCGACTGGAACGTGGTCTCGGGGCTGGACGGGATCCGGTTCGTCGGGCTCGACAACTTCGCCGCCCTGATCCGGGACACCGGGTTCTGGCAGGCAGTCGGCCGTACGGTGCTGTACGCCGGCGTCGGCGTTCCACTGACGATGACCGGCGGGTTGATCATCGCGCTCTGCCTGAACGGCCCGGTGTTCGGGCGCTCGGCGCTGCGGGTGATCTTCTTCATCCCGCATATCGTGAGCTCGATCGCGATCGGCTTCGTGTGGTTGCTGCTGCTCCATCCGAGCAACGGCCTGGTCAACCTGGCGTTGCAGGCGATCGGCGTCGCCGACCCGCCGAGCTGGCTGGTCTCCCAGGACTGGAGCCTGGTCTCCTTGATCCTGATCACCTCCTGGGCGGGGATGGGGTTCCACGCCGTCATCTTCCTGTCTGCCCTGCAGGCATTGCCGGAGGACCTCTACGAGGCGGCTGAGCTGGACGGGGCGGGACGCTGGCGCCAATTCACCACGATCACCTGGCCGTCGCTGATGCCGACCACAACCTTCCTGGCGATCATGTCGATGATCGGTCATTCGCAGGGCTTCGGCCTGATCGCCTTCCTCACCCAAGGCGGCCCGGGCGACTCCTCCACCACGTTGTCGTACCTGATGTACCAGAACGGCTTCCAGTACTACCGCTTCGGCTACGCGGCAGCGATCGGCATGATGAGCTTCATCGGCGTACTGCTGCTGAGCGCGTTCTTCTGGCGCTTCCAGCGCGGACGGGGGATGTACTCATGACCACGGTCGCGGTCAGGCAAGTGCGACAGGTATCACGCAGCCGGCGTTCGTCCGCACGGGCCGGGTATGTCGTCAAATCCGTTCTGCTGTGGACGTTCGCGCTGCTGTTCGTACTGCCGTTCGTCTGGATGCTCTCGTCGTCGCTGAAACGCAACCTCGACGTGTTCGCCATCCCGGTGCGCTGGATCCCCGACCCGGTTCAGTGGCAGAACTACGTCGAGGTGTGGACGAGCGGGGCGGTGACGATGGCGGTGTTCTTCGCCAACTCGCTGACCGTCTCCCTGATCGGTGTGGTGGGTGACCTCACCACGTCGGCGATGGCCGGCTACGCCTTCGCCCGGCTGACCTTCCGAGGCCGGGACAAAGTCTTCCTGCTCTATGTGGCCACGGCGATCGTGCCGATGCAACTGCTGCTCATTCCCCGGTTCATGTTCTTCCAGCAGCTCGGGCTCTACAACACGCTCTGGGCGCTGATCCTGCCGGGAATCTTCACGGTCTTCGGCACCTTTCTGGTCCGGCAGGCGTTCCTCGCCGTGCCCCAAGAGCTGGGAGAGGCGGCGCGGATCGACGGCGCCGGCGAATGGCGGGTCTTCTCCCGGGTGTATCTGCCGCAGATCCGCTCGACCCTGGCCGCGCTGGCGATCATCAGCTTCGTCGGATCCTGGAACGACTACGAAGGACCGCTGATCATGCTGTCCAACCAGAACCTCTATACCGTCCCGATCGGGCTGACCCGGTTCGTCGACGCCGACGGCGGCCTGTCGGCCGGGCTGGCGATGGCCGGTTCGGCCTCCTCGGTCATCCCCATCCTGATCATCTTCCTGGCGTTCCAGCGCCAGTTCGTCGCCGCGCTGGCCAGCAGCGGTCTGAAGTGACGTTGCCACGACCGGCTGACGACAGGAGGAAAATGGAACGGTCTGTTCGCCCCGATCACGATGCTCTGATCTGGGAGGGAGCCATCGAGGTGGTCCATGGGCCCGATGGCTCCCGCCCGTGGCGGCTGCCGTACTCCAAGATCGAACTGTTCCCCACCGAGTCGCTACGGGCGCATGCGGCGATGTGCGCAGGTGTGCGGATCGTGTTCGACACCGACAGCACAACGGTCGCCGGCTCCGCGGCAGCGCCCGTCGACCAGGTCCTGAGCCCCGTCGATCTGGTGGTCGACGGCGGGGCTGCCATGTCGACCCGCGTGGACGAAGACGGCCGGTTCCAGTTCTCGGGACTGCCCGCGGGACGCAAGAGGGTGGAGCTCTGGCTGCCGCAGTACGGCGACTTCCGGCTGTTGAGTCTCGGAGTCGACGAACGCTCGGAAATCTGGCGGCCGGAGCATCCGCCACGTCCACGCCTGCTGGTCTACGGCAGCTCGATCACGCACTGCCGCGATGCACTCTCCCCGACGCAGACCTGGCCCGCCCTGCTGGCCTCGGAGTTCGGCGCGGACCTGACCTGCCTCGGCCTGGACGGGCAATGCCACCTGGATCCGATGGTGGCGAGGGTTCTGAGCGCCCGGCCGGCCGAGCTGATAGTGGCCTGTCTCGGAATCAATGTCCACGGCAACGGTTCGTACAACAGCCGATCATTCCTTCCCACCGTGCTCGGCTTCCTCAGCACACTGCGCGACGGGCACCCTGACATACCGATCGTCGTACTGTCCCCCATCGTCTCGCCGTCCCGCGAGACGAAGATCGGCCGCGCGGACCTCACCCTCGCGGACATCCGGTCCGACGTTCACCGTGCCGTCCAAATCCTCCAGAACGTAGGCGACGCCACCCTGCACGCAGTCGACGGCCGAGACATCCTCGGCCCTGACCACGCGCACCTCCTCTACGACGGCATCCACCCCAACGCCGAGGGCTACAAGCACATGGCGCGCCAACTGATCACAACCCTACGCACCCTCAACGTCATAAATCAGCCACAACCCCACCCCGCAGCACGCTGAGCCCCAGGAGGCAGGGCCGACGGGACGCCGCCGATGGGACGCCGAGAGAGGCCGACCACGGGCGACCAGGGAGCCGCACGCCCAACCGCCTAGGAGCCCACTCAGGCAATTGCCTGAGTAAAAGCCGACCTCACCCCCTGCCGAGGCGCCGATCTGCGCCCGACCTGCGATTTTGGTAGGCCCCGTGGAACTCGAACCCACAACCCGCGGAAACTGGCAAGAATTCGCTCATCGTTTGTCATCAATTGCCAAATTGACCCACGACCTGCGGATTCACACCACCAAGTTGTGCATCAGCGACCGTATACAGTCATCGCCTTCTGCTGATTCCGCTGAGTAAAGGCAGCCAGTTCAGAGCTCAGGGGGACTGCCGGTTGGTCTGCAGACACGGTTAGCAATGCTGCGGAGTCGGCGCCGCCAATACAACGACGTAGACGCCCTCACCCGGTCCGCTGTCAGACATCGTGCCTGTCGAGGCGGCTGCGCCGCGGTCCAACCTGAGACCAATTAGCCCCGCACCTCGTTCGCGAGCTGTACCAATGAGCCTTCCCCCGGCAGATACCACCTGCTGGTGCCCTGTACCGCCTTAGTAGCAACGCCGACCTGTCGCAGCATGTGCTTGGCAAGACCGCTAGGTGAGTAACGGCGCCCATCGGCAGCCCACAGAAGCGGCGCGCCGCGGTTGTTCACCCAGGTGGCTTGCGCTCGGCGAGGGTCTTCCGCCAACCATGGTGAAAGAGCCACTCGCTCCGGTCCGGTTCCAGGGCGGAACTCGAGTGCCGCGCCGTCCGCAATTCGCCCTGAGTCCACGAGGACGATAACGGCATTCGTCCTTCGCTGCCGTGTGTCCTGCTCTGGTTCTGAAGTCTCTGGTGCATCACCGCCGGCATCGATCGATTGCAGAACAAGTGAGGCAAGAGTTATGCATCGCTGCGAGTCGCGGAACACCGAAGGTATGAAGCCACCACCGTAGGCAGTCTCGACATGGTGAGTGAGCCAGTCCAATGTTCCACCGATCAGATCGACTGCCATCGACAGCCGATCCGGCCAGTCGACATCGGGATCGTCGGCGTCTTTGAGATCGAGCTGCTGGAATACGAGATGTGCGACAAGAAGATCGCCATGCGTTGCAACCAGGCCAGCTCGACCTTCGCGATCATCGGCCTCGGCTTGCAGGTGACCCACGATCTCTCGGTAGAGGAGAACGGAACGCCAAGTCCGGTGAGCCGTGAGTCTCGAATTGAACAAGGCCTTGTATGTACCCTGCGGACCGGTTTCCCAGAGGACAGCGCTGTCCTGTTTGGCTCGAGCGGCGAACGACGCGTCAGGTTGAGCGCACGCAAGAGCTCGTGCCGCCTCAACGACAGAACACCCGTTCTCTGGTTCAGGATCAGGCTCGCCGCGCTTCACCACGTATGTCTTTTGGAGAGACAACGCGAAATCGCGTCGAAGTCGAATCTGATTCTCATCCAAAGATACGAAATCCCGCGCCTCGACTTGGTTCTGGGTATTCGTCGCCTGCGTGATTGAATTGTCAAAATCCGGAGGACAATCCTGCAGCGAGATCAATCGAACCCAGACCCGCCCAGCCTTGCTTTTTTCCGCATCGATCCTCTGCGCTTCATGGATGCTCTTGACGGTTTGAGCTCCATTCACCACACTGACACCTGTCAGATGAAAATCTCCCGCGAGAGTCGACGATCCCCTGTATGTCTTCTCAAGGCCTTTGCAAAGAACGGTAATTCCATTGTTGAAATACCAGAAGTGTTCTGGCTCGTCATGAAGCGTCGTACGCAGTTGATGATTTACTTCGGTCAATCCGAGGGAGTGACGAATGTTACGCGCAAAGAGGCGCTCTCCGTACTCGGTGTACCATTCCGCAACATCCACGACAGGCAGCGTGCCGTAGTACGCTTGGTACGGCTCCGTGAGATGACCGTAATTCTCCAAGCGAACGTTGAGGTCAACCTTCGCCCCTGTCACACCCGATTCAACGATCCGATAAAAGTCATCGAATCCTCGGACTTCGAGGTCTGCCAGCGGTGATGGCTCATTTAGCTGTGCGACTGTTCGATCGAGATCGCGTCGCACCTGCGCTGCGATACGCGCTTCGCCCAGCAGGGCAATGACGATCGTAACCCGCAGACCGGGGGTGCCAATGGCGACGTCTACAAGATCGGCGAGCTTCTGGAACTTCGAGTTGAACTCGTCATACTCGCCGTCCCGAAGCATTTGCACTCCGCGGTGCAGCTTGAGCACCGCCTGTTGTTCCAGGGTTGCTCGACCTCTGTCGCTCCATTTGGTCTGCACGATCCATAGATGTGGGTAGCCTAAATCAACAGCAATGCCGTCGATGCCCTGATCATCGAACCCGTCAATGACGCCACTCGCAGCTTCCTCGGGGCTACAGTCGGTCAGGTCTTGTATCGTCATCGCGGTCAATGCTCGGGTGCGGAATTCCTGAATCGTATCTTCTACGGAACGCTGACCTAGGTCTGACATATCGATGAATGGCCTGAAGTCTTTCTCAAGTCGATCAATCATGTGACGGACCTTGATGGGCGGCTTGTTCACGTCCCGCTCCCCCTCTTTTCTCTGATGGTGAGCACGCTATCACCGTCCGCGCCTCGGCGACTCCGAACCGGATTGACCCCTGTGTCGTGTTGCCGCACGGAACAAACCGACGGATGCCCTGCCGCCCTGAGCAGGGTCCCGGAAAGGTCAGCTGGTGGGGCTGTGACCTGCGGTTGGATGGTGGTTCCTACGCGGTCCAACCAGAACGGAATCACACCCGCCGATATAACCTTCCCTCATCACGTCCGCGACCGTGTCTGCCACGCCGAAACGCCGCAAGAGCAACTCTTCGTGCATCTCTCGCGGGTGCCCGATCCGCGTGACCCTCGCGGGTTCGGTACCCGCTGGCGAGCTGCTTACTGTCACGGTCAGCGCAGTGCTGGCTGGCGGGAGGGCGTTTACCGCGATCGGGGATTAGGCCGCCGCGCTCACGGCGGAGTCGCTGGCCTGTCTCGAGCTGCAGATGAGCAGCCACGAGAACCCACCAAGTTGTGGTGTGTCTAGTCCAACGGACCTACCTCAACGGCCCTACCGATCGGCTTGGATTTCCTGATATCCACGATCCCGACCAGCACTTTGCGCGATGCCTCGCGGAAGCAGGCCTGATCGGGATCAGCGACGTCAGAGGCATCTGCAGGTGGTGGCGGCGAACCTTCTGAGGTGCGGCCAGGCGCTGGTCATCGCCACTGCTGATATTAATCCTGGCGCTCCGGACCAGGTCGGAGGCTACGCTACGCAGTCGTGAATATCGCGTCCGGAAGGCAGATACGACAATGAGCGACGAGACCTATGCCGATACGGGCCGACAGTGTCCGTCGAGCGGCGAGACCCTCGGCGTGATGATCGAAATCCCCGGCTCGGACGACTGGAAGATCAAATGACCGACGTGTGGAACGTGGTGGCAAGGCGGCAGCACAGTGCTCACCGAGCACGAGCGTTATCGGTAGACAGGCGGGAGTGTGAACCAAGCTCGACTCCGGGAGGACCGTGGACACAGCAGGAGCTCGGTACTCGAGGTTGGGCACGCTCGTGGACCGCCGCTTTGCCTGCCATATGCCAAGTCCCAAGTTCACCAGCGCGGGTATCGATGCAAACGGGATCAGGATATGCAGCACGGGTGGGGGTCGCGCCAACCCGCGAGGAGATCGGCGCGGTTGCTTACTTTGTGGTCTCGATCCTCAAGTCCCGTGCGGCGCAGCGCGACTGGTCCAAGGCTTATGCCCGACCCGGCCGGCCCCTGGTGGTCCGGGACGCGTGACCTGTTCTGCGAGCTGGACAGCTACTCTCACGAGTGGATCCTGAGCGACTCGCGACAGCTGGACGAGCGGCAGAGGGTAATGAGGCCCCAGTCCGGGAGGAGAGATGGCTTTGGCTGTGGTCGCAGCCCTCGTTCGCCGTGCCTGAAACGAGCCGTCCGCACATCACACGGCCAGACCTCGTGGCCGGCCTGGATGACAGGCGCTGCCTCCTAGTCGATCTCAAGAGAACGAGCAAGTCCGATCTCGGCACGGCAGTGATGCCGACCCAGGACGCGTCCTTCGAGACCTGGACAAAGCATCTGACGGCGATGAATTCGCCCCTGTCAGGTGCTCGGTACACGCGGTGTCGACGACAGATGATCACTTGGAGTGGGTCAAAGGTCTGACCAGCGATCAGCAGCGTTCTCAGCTGCGCCGTCGGCCTGATGCCCTGCGTCATGACCGAGGCGAGCAGCGGCGAACAACAGACGCCTCTCGTCGCTGACGGGGCCCAATTGATCGCCCTTTGCGGAAGGCTCAATAGTTCTCCCGTATGTACGCGTACGTTTTGTCGAACAGTTGCCCTTTGACCGGGAGACTGTACTCCTTCAGGGCGGTTCGGAGCTCTCGGCGGACACGTTTGTCGCCGGCGTCGCTCTCGGTCCATCCGGTGTATGCAACCTCCACAACTATGCGGTCGATGCGAAAGACAATGTCCGGCACGATCTTGTGCAACCCCGGAGGTGTGTTCTCCTCGACGATCTGGGTAAGTGCCCCACTCTTCGGATCCGCCAGCCTCTCGAGGACGTCCTCGTCGCCCGCCTCAAAGGCCCGGTCGGCGGCAACGACATCCTGAGCGATTCGCAGCGCTTCCTCCAGGAACGCCAGTGAATCCTCCACGTTCTCGATCGCCTTGGTGCGCAGCTTCTCGATCCGCTCCGCCAGCGACTGATACACCGGGCTCTCGGTCTCGGCAATGCGGCGCCTGAGCCGAGCCTCGATCGAGTCCAACACCTCCTGGTAGATGTCGCCTACCTTCTGCTCTGGCGACTCTCGTTCCGGAAGCTTCAATTGCTCCGCGATCCGCTTCACCAGCGCCAAGCCAGCGGCATCGAGTGTGACCGTCTTCGACGGCATGGACCTCACATTGACGTCGGACATGTAGCCGTGGATCAACTCGGTCGTCTTTGCACCAAGTCGAGCCCACAGGAACGCCTTGGTGACGTCCTTTGGCCGGATCGACTCGTACACCTTCGCGAGCCAGAGGTACTGCTGCTTGAACGGAGTCAGCATTGGGTGTGGGTCGAGGAACTCCCACACAGTCTGCAACGCAACGTAGGTCTCGATAAAGTCACTGCGCTGGATGCTGCCCTCCGGGATCCGCTCGTACGCCTCGGCGAGCGACTCGAACGACGAGTCCGTCGTGTCAATATCCTCGAACAGGTGCAGGAGACGAGTGAGATCGGCTACGAACTTACCTGCCAGGTTCGAAGAATCCGTGATGTTGAGCTCGTTCTCTTCGCCTGTACCCACCTTCGGTCCGGCGATCGCGACACCGATCGCTTTCGCAAGGCCGATGTAGTCGACCACGCGACCGTAGTCCTTGCGCTGGCCCGTGATCGGATTCTTCCACGGTCGGTTGGGGCGCGTAATGGTCTGAAAGAGATTCGTCTCTTTGGCAGGCTTGTCGAGGTACAGCACACCCTCGATCGGCGCGTTGAACCCAGTCATCCACTTCGCCGTGACAACGACGAAAGACATCGGGTCGTCGACCTTCTTGAAGCGGCGCTTCACCGCCTCCTCCTGCTCCGGCGTGAGCAGATACCGCTTGAACTCCTTCGGCGTGTCCTTGGAATCCGCGACGTGCATCACGACCCCGACCTCGCGCGTCCGACCGTCAGGCATCGCCGCTGATCGACGCTCCAGCTCAGCCTGAATGGCATGCGCGTAGGCGACTACGAGGCGCTGGTTGTAGGCCACCACCTGCGCCTTCTGGCCAAGCGGCGCGACGTAGGTCAGGAAATGGTCGACGATGTCGGCACATACGGCAGCGACGCGCTCCGGGTTGGACAGGATCGTCTCGATGTGCGAGGCCTTGTCGGACAGGTAGATCTTGTCGTCCTCATCCAGGTCCTCCTCGGCCGCGAGTTCCTCGAACGCCTCGTCCAAGGCCTCCTTGTCGAGGTTGAACCGGACCGCTCGGCCCTCGACGATCACTGGCTTGGTGAATCCGTCGGCGATCGACTGTTCCGGCGTGTATCGCGACATCACGAAGTCCGGATCCGATGGGTCGCCGAACAGCTTGAAAGTCGAGCGGTCCTTGTCCTCGATCGCGGTGCCTGTCGCGCCGAAGAACTTCGCATTTGGCACCGCCGCGCGCCAAGCGTCGCCGAGCTTCCCCTCCTGGGAACGGTGCGCCTCGTCGACGAGAACGACGATGTTCGACCGGTCGTTGAGGTGGCCAGCCTCAGCAAACTTGTGCACCGTTGTGATGACCACACCCGGCTCGCCGCCGCGGAGCAACGCGTGCAGCTCACGCCTGTTACTGGGCACCGTCATACGCGGCATACCGGCCGTCTCGAACATCTCCGCGGTCTGCCGCACCAGATCCTTGCGGTCGGCGATCACGATCACCGTCGGCGCGCTGCCGAACTTCGCCGTCACTGCGTCGTCACGCAACAGACGAGCCGCAGCGAACGCCATCAATTCGGTCTTCCCGGACCCCTGGTGGTGCCAGATCAATCCACCCGGCCGGCCGGCCAGCACCTTGGCGTGGATCGCAAGAACCGCCTCAAACTGCGGGTAACGCGGCAGGAACTTCACATCGACCTCGGACGCATCCCGTGCATGACGAAACATCACCAGATCCTTCAGGATCGGCAGCACCGTCTCCGGCCGCAGCAAGAGCCGCGCCGCGCGCTCCACACGAGCCGGTCCAGTGACCTTCTTCGGATCATCCTCGGTCGACCCCCACGGCGCCCAAATCTCCGAGTCCGGATCCGGCACAGCACGGATGGGAGCCATCCGGAACTCGAGGCCCTCAGTAGCAACGTTGAAGACGTTCGTCGCGAAGAAGTTCGCGTACTCCTCCTCGTAGACGTCATGTATGTCCTTGGCGGCATTCACCCAAGACACCGCATGTCTCACCGGCGTCTTCGTCTCCGCGACGACGAGCGGAAATCCGTTGACGTAGTAGACGACATCGAACCGGCGTGGCTTGACGGCGCCTGCGATGGTGACCTCGTCCGCGACGGTGAACCGGTTGTTATCCGGGTTGTCGAAGTCAATGAGCCGGCGGGGCACGTGCTTGCCATCGATGGTCGGGAACGAATGGTTACCGCGCAGCATCACGGTGAGTCGCTCATTGGCGGACACAAGCCCATTGTGGGCATCCAGGACGGCCTGGTTGACCTCGTGGAGCACAATGTCTGCGGACTCGGGGTCGTCGGCCAGCTCCGGATTCAGACCGAGTAGCGCCTCCCGAGCCCACGGCTCGATGACGACGTCATGCTGGTCTCTCGGCAACTCAACGCCAGGTGTGCGTTCCCAGCCAGCTTCCTCCGCCCACTCGAGCAGCGAGCGCTGGATGGTGCTCGCCTCCGTCCAGCCCATGTCAGAGCACCTCGGGCAGTAGAGCTTCATAGGACTCTGGGATCTCGACCTCCTGGTTGAGCAGTGCGGTGAGAAGCGCTGATCGGAAGGCGCGGAGAAGAGCAAGCTCAGCGACGAGTTCCTCGAGATCCTGGTCCAACGCCCGCATCGCTTCACCGATCTTTGTCTGGATATCGGGTCCCGGAATCGCGACCTCGATTTTTCCCAGGTTTTCGGCAGAGATTCGCGTCACCTTTGTGCCGGCCGCATATTGCACCTTCTGCGCCTGGAAGGCCGGAGAGATGAAGACGTAAGAGGCGAACACTGGGTCTAGGCTATGCCTGAAGATGTAGGCGTCATCATGCAAGGCGACCTCGCCATTCCCCAGCCAAACGGTGGCCTTTCCGAGATCGTCGGTGTTCTCGCTAGTTGCAGCGATGACCACATCGCCGTAGCCAGCCAGGCGCATCCGATCTCTGAACGAGTCAGGAAGGTAGGTCAGCGGCTCAGTAGTAATTGCCCCAAGATCTGTATGGATCTGGCCATAGTGGATGCACCCGAGTCCAGAATCGACGTAATCATTCTTGGTGAACCTTCTACCACGGATGAAGCTCCCCACTTCATTCAGGGATCTGATGGACCCGTTGCTCTCAGGTTCGCTTACGAGGGATCCTACGAGCGGCGTTCGCATTGCCTCGCCGGTCACGATCTCTCGTTGTAACGCCTCGACCAGCGCGTCCACCGCGGCCATGGCGTCGACGATGCGGCGCTGCTCAGGTAGGGACGGAAGGGCAAGCTCGATGGTCAGGAAGTCGCCCGGTTTCACTCGTTCCCGGCGCCCGCCCATGCCAGTCGAGAGACCCTGCAACTGAGCCCAGAGTCGCTTTGTAGTCGTCACGAGAGCGAAGTACTCGGGGAGCAGGCGCTCTCCGCAGGTGAATGTCGGGAACTCCTGCGACGCGAAGATCTCCCCAAGGCCGTGCGGCGCGACTGTGATGGCCCCTTCGAATGCCTTCAGGCGGCTGTACACGATCTGATTCGGGCGCAGGCGGTTCAAGGTCTTGTACGAAATCTCGCTACCAAGAACTGCCTCGCGCCGCAACAGCCCCCGACCGCGGTTGAGCACGCCGAAGATGTCGTAGGAGGTTCCCGCGGAAACCGGAACCGCGTCGATGTCGAGTTTGATGACTTCACCCAGCTGGACCATCGCCCAGTCACTCATGCCGGCCTACCTCCTTGGCGCGAACCCATACGGCGCGGCACCAGTGATTCATTTCTGCTAGGCGCGTCTCAACTTCATCGTCGTCTGGAATCGGCATGGGCATACCGGACCTAGGATTGACCGTCCGATGGCTCTCAAAGCCGGCGATCAGCCGGAATCCATTCTCGTCCGGCTCAGTCTCAACATAGTCGTATCGCATCACCGAGTGGGCGAGCCTATTCCGGTACTGGGAGAAGCGCGCGAGGTCCTCGGCGAGGACCGGGGCGACCTCGTTCTTCAAAGCCTTGCGCAACTCGTCGGAGAACTTGGCGAGTTCGAGATGTTCGTCATCTTCCGGCAGTCGGTTCTTCCGTGTTGCAAACAAGAGGTACGCCGCATGGTCCTCGCACGCCGCAAAGACGACCGCGACACGACCGACGTTGAGGTAGTGGCGGTCCTTCTCTACATCGGGAAGCACGTCATTCATCGGACACCTCTACCATGCTCACGTCGATGCCGACTGCGGCGAGACGCTCAAACATGACAGCCTCGGTGTCGATCCGGTGCTGACGTGCATCGGCGTATGCGATGAGCGCCGCACCCAGGTCCGGGGTTTCCTCAGCGGCAACCTTGATGTATCGGCTGAGGTTCAGGTTGAAGCCGTTCTGCTCGATCTCCTCGAATGGGACGAGCCGGACCTCAGTACCCCCGCTGCCGTCAGGGCCTTCACCGGTGCGGTAGGCATCGACAAGGGTGTTGACATCCCGCCGTGACATGACGTTTTGGTTCTTTCCCTTATTGAACCTGGCCGACCCGTCGATGAACAGGACGTTGTCCTTGCGCTCGGCACTCTTCTGGTTGCGGAAGATCAGCAGACAGGCCGGGATGTCGGTCGAGTAGAACAGCTTCGGCGGCAGTCCGACGACGGCCTCGAGGAGGTCCTTCTCGATGAGGCATTGCCGGATCTTCGCCTCAGCGCCACCGCGGAATAGAACTCCGTGGGGCATCACGACGCCAACGCGTCCAGAGGCGGAGCTCATCGAGGAGATCATGTGCTGAACAAACGCGAAGTCGCCGCTCTTCGCCGGCGGGACCCCGCAGATCGCGCGCGGATCGGATGCCCAGCGGTCGGCTCCCCAGTTCGACAGCGAGAACGGCGGATTGGCGATGACCACGTCGAAGGTCCGGACGGCGCCAGTGGTGTCTTTGAACGCCGGCGCGCGGAGGGTGTCTCCACGCTTGATGTCGAAGTCCTCGATCTCATGCAGGAACAGATTCATCCGGGCGATCGAGGCGGTGGTCAGGTTGATCTCCTGGCCATACAGCCGCAGTGTGCGGTGGTCCCTACCTGACTCTCGCAACTGGTTGATCGTGGCGACCAGCATGCCGCCCGAGCCGCAGGTCGGGTCGTAGACGGACTCCCCGGGCTCGGGCTGGAGGATCCCGACCAACAGGTTGACGACCTCACGGGGTGTGAAGAACTCCCCGGCCTTCTTGCCGGACTCGTCGGCGAAATTCTTCAGCAGGTACTCATAGCCGGCTCCGAGCAGGTCGTGGGACACCGTCGACGGGTCGAGCCGGATCTGGTTGAAGGACGTAATCAGGCCGAGCAGCGCAGACTCCGGGATCCGCTCCTTGTTGCCCCATGATGCGTCGCCGAACACCCCGGCGAGCGAGCGAGGGTTGGCCTTCTCGATCCGCTGGAAGGTCCTCGCGATCTCGGCGCCAAGATTCTTGACCTTCCCGGTCGTCTCCGACCAGAGCGTGCCTTCCGGCATCTCGAACCGGTGGAAATCAGCCTCAATCTCGTCGTCGAGGTCGTCGCCGTACTCGACAACGGCCTGGTCGTGCTCGTACACCCAGGTGTCGCTGATCCACTTCCAAAACAGCATCGGAAAGACGTAGGTCTTGAAGTCTGCCGGGTCGACCGGGCCACGGAGCGCGTTCGCAGCGGCCCACAGTCGGGATTCGAGCTCTTGCTGAGTGATCGTCACAGGGGTGAGGTCCTTCGTGGTGAGTCGGTACCCCGATTATGAAGGAGAGCGTCGACATGACACCGGAGATCGACGCCGCAGGCCACGGCCAATAGATGCAACTGGGCCGATATTGGGCTTCATCCGCGGCCTCACAGTTCGATTTTGCGTCGAAGGCCCGCGAACGCCTTGAAACCCGTCGGTCCGAGCGCGTATGCGACTTGACCGGCCACGATGCCAGGGTCGATGCCGAGCTGATCCGCTACGGCGACCGCCTGGGACTTTGTCCGTACCTGCCAAAGAACCTCGTCCTGACGGGATCGCAAAAGGACCTGACGGGCATAGTCGTTCGCCTCGGACTCAGCGCCGTCGCCGTCGTCTCCGTCCTCGGTGAGGTGGACGAAACTGCGGCGCTTGGGGTGCAGGAGGATGTGGGCGCACTCATGAAAGAAGTGGAACCACAGGCCGTCTTCGTACCTGCCGCGGCCGGAGAGAATCACCACTGGGCGGCCGGTGCCGATCCAGCGCGTCGCCGCGTAGGCCCGGGTGCCGGTCACGTCGGGTTCGTAAACGACGGCGACCCCGACCGCCGCACAACGGGAGGAGAGTAGGGGAAATGCCTCGCCGATCGGCAGCCGGGTGAGATCAGGCAGCTGGAAGACCAGCCTGACGAAGGCCTCCGTGTCGAATACCGACAGGTCCAGGGCTTCCGCCTGTCGTTCTCCGAGCCGCAGCCACAATGCGGTTGCGTCGCGGTTCACCGAGAGGTGCTGGGCGCGGCGGAACGACAACGCGGCCTCGGAGTACACATGGTCGTAGGCATCCGGGCTGGCGACACCGAAGAAGGACAGCAGCTGCTCGATCTGCCGGTCGACGCTGGCGTGGGCATCGACCACTCCGCGGTCGACGAGGTCTGACCGTGAGAACCGTCGCAGCCATGCCTGGAACGCGCCAAGGTGCTGCCGGGCGACCTCCCTGCCGTGATTCGACTGGTACTGCGCCTCCATAGTCATCAGCAGCTGTGCGGGCAGCCCGATGGCCCGTTCGATCTTGAGGGCGGTGTCGATCGACAGCGGGACCACGGCCTTCACGACCTGGTTGACGTGCTTGGTCGACAGCCCAGTTCTCGCCGCGAGCTCGGTCTGGCTCAGCCCGCGGACGGCGAGTTCGTCGCGAATCAGCTCACCAGGCGGCACCGCGTAGTCGTGCGGAATCGCCGCGGGCACCTCGGGGAGGACGGCCGCGCGACGCGGCGACCCGGTGGACCCGGTGGACCCGGTGGGTTTGCCGGACACCGGACTCACGCGCTGACCGCCTGGGCGAGCGCGAGGCCGACAGCCAAGATGACGACGGACTGGATCTTCATCAGACTCTCCAAAGTATGGGCAGTCGCGAGCGTGCGGCCATATCGATCCGCGGGACGGACAACGACACCGGTACGGCGCGTCCCGAAGAAGTAGTCGGCTGTCGCACCGCTGTCGAGGCGGATCAGCGAGCGGCTGCGGACCTGTCCCAGGTCGGCCAGGTTCGCCGCGGCGAACAGCGCGGCGAGGGTCAGCAGCAGTTCGTTCGCCGTTGCCGGATCCGCCTGCTGAATGCTCCCCGGCTCGATGGCCGCCGCGACCCCGAGGTCCGCGCACACCACGTCCACTACTTCCTCCTAGCAGCATTTACCGATCCGGTAAATCTCTGTGCTACCTTGATGCACCAGATAGGTAAAGCGTACTCGGCAGCCGGTTCAGCGGCTGCCGAGACACTCCAAGGAGATGACATGCGCATCTACGTACACGACCACGAGGGCGTCGACGTCCTGGACGCCGACCGCGACCGCACCCTGGCAGACGTTCTCGGTGGTCCGTCCGTGCTGTGGGCCGAGGACCGCGACGAGCCCCTGGACACCGACGCGACCGTGAGCTCGCTCGGCGCCGGGGCGGCCGCCCACGTCCACAAGGGCAATGGCCTGATCACCGTGACGGTCTCCTACAACGGCCGCGACCTCAGCCGCAGCTTCGGTCCGGGTTCGACCATCGAGCGGGTACTGGCGTGGGCGGTGGGCTCCGCCGGCTTCGAGGTCGACCCGGAAACTGCCCACGATCTGGTCCTGCGTCTTCCCGGACAGACTGAGGACCTCGACCCGGGCACCCACATCGGCACGCTCGCCCCGAACGGTGGCGAGCTCGCGCTCGATCTGCTGCCGTCGGCTCGTTTCGCCGGCTGAACGGGACGTACACCATGATCGATCCGGACGAGCGTTCGCTGGTCGCGGACCTCGCCGCCGTGAAGTTCACGGCTGGTGGCGATCGCGGCTGGTGGCGGCTCGTCGGCCGCGACGCGATCAGCGTCGTCTTCGAGGTGCGAGCGGCGACCGGACGCACGATCGGGCTGCGCGCCGACTTCAGCGGCTACCCCTCCCAACCGCCGACCGCCCAATTGTGGGACCTCGAGAGCGGCACCCTCTTGCCGATCACCGACTGGCCCAGCGGCGGCCGTGCCTCGGAGGTCTTCAACCCCAACTGGGCTCGCGGCAACAACTGGGCCTTCTACTTCCCGTTCGACCGTCGAGCTCTGGTCGGTCACGGCCCCTGGGCGCAACAGCACCCAGGACATGTGTGGACCGCGACCCACGATGTCTCCGACTACCTCACGCTGGTTCGAGACGTTCTCCGATCCGCCACCAGTCCCGCGCTCGCCGCCTGAGCAGCCGAGGAACAACCCCGATGCACAGCAAGCACTCGCCCGCACCGGCCGCGTTGCAGGCCGCCGCCGGACGTACGCCGGAACTCCACCTGACCCGCGAGCGCTGGCACTGCCTGCTCCGTGAGCTGGCGCGCCGGGGCGCTGGAACGCGAGAGTCCGGAGCGTTCCTCCTCGCTCATATGTCGCGTCCGCAGGACGTCGTGGAGGTCGCGTACTACGACGACCTGGACCCGGCCTGCCTCACTGGCGGGATCACCTTCGCCGGCACCGGCTACAGCCAACTTTGGGCGTTGTGCCGAGCTCGCGGCCTGACCGTGGTCGCGGACATCCACACCCACCCGGGCGTCGGCGTACGGCAAAGCCGCATCGACGCCACCAACCCGATGATCAGCCAGCCCGGTCATGTCGCGATCATCGTCCCCGACCTGGGCCGCTCCCCCGAGCCGGACCTCGTCGGCGTCCACGTGTACGCCGGAGGCCATCATTGGACCTCGTACCTGGGTAACTGCAACCGGTCCGTTCTGAAGATCGACGGTCCTGGACGCAGCTCCGTGCGCCGGGCTGCGCAATCCCTTCGCCGGGCGATCACCGCTGTGCGAGACAGGCTGCCGGTGCACGGTGCTCACAGGAGCAGCCGATGACGCTCCCCGACCCCGATGCGCTGAACCGGACCGCGAAGATCCTGGTCGACAGCGGAGCGCCCAGTTTCGAGGCGGCCGAGAGGACTATTGCAGGTTGGACGATCCAGCTCGCGCTCGGCACCGAGGCCTGTCTGCTTCCGGTTCAGGTGGCGGCCCTCACCGCCGCCGTCACCGCCAAGCGGGCCGCGGGCGTCGTCACGGCCGCCCTGGCCGACGACGCGGAGATCCCATGCCTCGTTCCAGGCTTCAGACAGTCGACCCTCCGTGCCGCGCTCGAGACCCTGGGGGCGGTCGTGGTCGTCCCGGGCGTTCTCGATGCCGATCACCCCACAATCGCGATCGGCGACGTGGTGGTACGCACGAACACGATCAGGCTCCAGGTCTCGTGGGACGGCTGGGTGGCCGCGGTGAGTACCGATGGCACCCGGCTACGCGAGAGCGGCGAAATGCCACTCGCACCCGTGGCAGCCGCCGCGCTCGCCGTCAACGAGGCGTTCGGCTACCTCCGAGGCACACCCGACCACGGGTTCCGCAGCCGGCATCTGTCTCTCTGGACGCCAGAGGCGTCCACGCTGGACACGGCGCTCGCCGACAACGGGCCTGCTCTGCGTCATCTACCCGACGGAGCTTGGTTTGTCGGCCTCGGCCACCTCGGACAGGCCTACGCATGGTGCTGGCGTCTCCTTCCGTACCCCGACCCGGCGTCCTGCATGATCTTCCTGCAGGACGCCCAGCAGGTCAGCAAGGCAAACGAGTCGACCGGAGTCCTGGTCGGCGGAAACGACCTCGGCAAGCTCAAGACCCGGCTGGTTGACGCCGTATTGGCGCAAGCAGGTTTCTCGACCCGGCTCGTCGAGCGCAACCTTCTGCCCGGCCAAGCCCTCGCGGCCGACGAGCCGCGCCTGGCGATCATCGGAGTCGACGACATCGCACCGCGTCGCCTGATCAGCAGCGTCGGCTGGGCCCTGGCCGTCGACGTCGGGCTCGGCTCAGGGCCGACCGACTTCACTGCCATCGCCGTAAAGAGTTTCTCACCCTCTGACGACTCCACTCAGGTCACTGCGTGGGAACACGCCCCGCAGAGCCAAGGCGAGAAGGCCCTGCGCGCGAAGGCCTACCAAGACGCACTGAACAGCCACGCCGACCCTTGCGGGACCGTGATGCTGGCCGGCCGCGCCGCAGCGGCCTCCTTCATCGGAGTACTGGGGGCTTGCTTCGCCATCGCCGAGCCCCTGCGCTATCTCCATGGCGGCGAGACCTCGATCAGCCTGGCCTACAACGCCGCGCGACCACGTGCTCCCCGTCAGGCTCGACGCGCAGACGCGCTCCGGCTGACCAGCATCCGGCTCTAGCCAGCCAAACGTCCGCGTGAGGCGGCCATCCTTCCCACCACTCCCCCAACGCCACACCGTCCCACGGTTGCTGCGTATGTGCCGATCGGCTGTTCCCGGGAGGGGCTGGGCGCACCATGTTCGTCGATTGCAGATCGGGGCTACGAGACGTCCGGCGCAGGGGCAAGCGTACCGATGCGCGCCGAGTTCTCATGATCGAGACGTCTCCTCGAGTGTTCATGCGGACATGCCGTCGCACAGCGGGAGGCCGTCGATGTCCTCAACGGGCCGGTCTGCGTGGGTTTGCGTGGAGCCGACCTTCTTCCACCCGCAGCGTTGATACATCGCGTGAGCCTGTGCACCTGGGCGGGAGATGAGACTCGCGAAAGGCTCTGGTCGGTCGGCGAGAAGGGCGTTCGAGGGGCTGGCGGGAGAAGCCGCGGCCACGGACGTCGGTGTGTACACCGATTCGATGACCGCGAAAAGGGGCCTGAAGCAACGTCTGCGCGGGGTAGGTCGGTCTTGACACCGGTCCACCATCGTCCACGCGAGAACGTAAATCTGTACGAGAACCCAATGAAGCCTCCGTCGAGCTCCCCCAGGTAAGCAGTACGAAACCATCCAAGCCGGCATGCTTCGTGAACCGGATCTCGAACTGCTCAATGTCTCCTTCCGACATCTCGTACGGAGGATCGGAGTAGGCGTTCGCGTAGAGCGGCTTGATTCTCGGGACGAGTTCGGGCGTCTCGGTCCCCGTACGGCGAGTCAAGGTCAGGGTCATGGTCGCTCCCTCCGCGTAAGCCGCTGACGTCCTTGGGTCAGGTATCAGCGGCTGGACCGGAAGTCAGTTGTGACCCCGTCCCGAGCGATCAGCCTATTGCTGGCAACGAGTGGCGGCAGTTCAACAGGACGAAGCCTCGACCGGCGATACCATAGAGACGAATGTTCGATCACCTCCATCTGAGCGCTCAGTCGACTGCCAGCTCCCAGGCCACCAGCTCCGGACATCTACCAGTGGCGAAGAACTCAGAGGCCGCCGCACGAGCCTCCTTCACGGTGATCGCGCTGCCTTTGCCCATGGTCGTCGGCACGCCGCCATAGTCGAAGGTGGCCTCCTGCGGCTCATCGAGGGTGCCAGCTGAGCGATACTTTGCGGAGCCATTGACGTCGTCGTAGAGCGTCAAGGAACTAAAGGCCGCCCCTAGCCCAACGTTCATCGTGGCGAGCTCGTCCGCGCTGACCAGTTCGACCCAGGTCGGCCGGGGCAGACTTGCGACTCGATCAAGCAGCTCGTCGAGCTCGGCCTGGCTGCCGATGCGCTGCTGTCCCACGTCATCGTCGTAGTAGGCCGTCAAGAAGTCGTTCATGCGAGCCCTCTCCCATCACCGAGATAGTCCTTACAGCCGCCTGGCCAACGGACCGTCAGCTTGGCACCGGGTGGCAACTGCCACGGCAACGTGTTGTCGCAGCCGTACCGTCCCCCGCAGGACGCTTGTTCACGTACAGGGTCATTTCTCGAGGCGTTCCCCCGCGGCGCATGAGGGCCGCCTCGCTCTCCGCGTGTTCTCGCGCAGAGGCTGGCGGTTCGGCCGCCGAGACCTGGCGCCGTACCTCCGGGTCCTCGCGTCCCGCTGCGCACATGAATCAGGCCTCCATCGTCCGGCCTGGTCAGAAGTCCGGATGTCGGCCCGACGTCTCCCCCGGCCCCTCGGGCAGTCGCCGAAAAATCTGCTCGACGACCGGAGCGGGCTCGGGCCTTTCTCCAACTCCATCACTAGAGCCACTGTCCTGTGGTCGATCCTCGATGGTGCCCCGCGACGGTGGTCCATCTTCCTCCTAACTCGTCTCATCGCCTGCCCGCGCGGGCTTATCCGGCTTGTTGGCTTCCTGTTCGTCGTCATGGTCGTCACGGCGACGTCCGTGGGCCCTAGCGACCGTCCGCCCCTCGAGCCGCCCTTGGTTCGGCGGTTCGAATGCCGCTCATCATCTGCTCGACCCTCTGCCTCTCGAACCTCAGCCTGAGACATGCAACGGGCTGCCTCTTCGCAACGCCTGGCCGATTGAGCAGACGCGGCGATAGCGTCGAGGGGCGCCTGCTCTGACGTGATCGCGAGGCTGAACTCATTCCAAGCTGCCCGATCTGCTCGGATCGCTAACGATGGGGGCGCCTTCTCGGACCAGCACAATCTCGGTCTTTGGCCTCAGCTCAGTGGCTTCCAGTCGGGCCATGGTCTCGCTCCGCGTAGGCCGCGAATACTGGCGACTCGCAGATCGGCCTGCTCACGGAGTGAAGGCTCTTCGCTCGCACGCTGGGCCGCGTAGCAGGTGACGCGCAGCTCACGGATGTCGCGCAGCACATCGAATCCGTCCCACTTGAGCACGTCATGACCGTATGCCTGTGCGAAGGCTTGGTACTCCTCGGCCGTCATAGTGCCGAACGTGCTCAACCGAACCGCGGTGCTGACCAGATCCCACTCAGGCGGTCCGAGCGAGAAACGTTCGAGGTCCAGGAGCACCGGGCCATCGACTGTTACCACGACGTTGCCAGCCCAGGCGTCGCCGTGGATCCCGCTCCGTGGCAGGCCGGCGGGAAGGTCATCGAAGGCCTCCCTGAGTCGGGCGAGCTGCCCACGCAGCCAGTCCCGATCGTCTTCGCTCAAGGTCGTCGCTCCGTCGATACGTTCGGCCAGGCGAACGAACGGGGCAAGCGGTGGAAGATCGAAGTCGTTCGGTAGTGGGCTGGCGTGTAGGCGTTTGAGTACGGCGGCGACCTCGGGCGGGGTGCCATGACGATGCTCGGGGAGTTCACGCCAGAAGGTCACGGGCGAGGCATCAATGACGACCGGCTGGTCAATGCCGGCGACGGTCTCAACTGCTCGCACCTTCACAGACGCGAGCCATCGTGCGACGGCGACCTCCTTTCTAGCGGCGTCAAGCTGCCCGCTTCGTCCGATGCGCACCACCACCTGGCCCGGGAGACGGTAGATGGCGTTCTCGCCCAGCCGAACTGGCTTGGCGCCCGACGAGGACAGGCCAACCTGACTGCACGCCTGCTCGAGCAGCACCTGTGAAGGTGACACTGTCACGAGGCGGCCAGCACGTTACGGATGTCGTGGCGCAGTTCGTCGACTTCATCGATTCGCTCGAATACCGTCGCCCGGCGCGCCAGGTCACGCAGATCGTCAGCTGCCCGACGTGAACGCAAGGACCGAGCGTCCTTCAGTGCCTGCGCGCCGATGACAGCCGCCTCCTGGGGATCGCCGACCGTCATGGTCAGCGATGCCAGCTTGATACCGCTCATGGCGCGCGAACGCACGTAGGTCTCGGTGTGGCCGGCGACGGCGCTAGCCAGCCTGGCAGATGCTTCCTGTTCAGCTTCGCCCTGACGAACGGCGAGATCCCACAAGGCATGCCCGGTGTCGCCAAGGTGCTGTGCCTGGTCGTAGTAGCGCATCCAGTCGGGATCGTTAGCGGGATCGGCCTGGGCAAATTGCTCATCCGCCAGGCCAACTGTCCGCAGCGTCTCCTGCACCTGGCCGAGCTTGGCCAACGCCCGAGCTCGGGCAGCCAACAGCATGGCTCGCTCCGTTGCCGTCAGGCGGTCGGCCCGCACCAGCGCCATCTCAGTAAGCGTCAAGCCCTGGTCCGGGTCGCCGCACCAGATGGCTTGGCGCGCCATCGAAGAGAGGGTCTTCGCGCGCAGATTCCAGTCGGCGGCTTCGTCGGCGCAGGCCTGCGTGAAGCGGAACATCCGCCGTGCGTCGTCGTGGGCGTAGGCGTCGAACGCCATCATGGCGCAGACGTGACCGAGGAAGCCGACCGATGAGAACAGCTCACCGCGTAGCTTCTCGGGGCAACGGGAGTCCAACATCTCGGCCGAGTGACGGAGCTGGGCGATGACCGCTTCGCGCGCCAGTCCGCCGCCGTAGTGGTTGTCCCACGAGCCGAAGACCCGCGCCGCCGTACGGACGCCATCGATATCGGCCTCCGTGACGATGCTCGGTACCGGTGTTGCCTGATCAGGCGTTAGCAGTTCCAAAAGCGGTGCCGAGGACATTGCAGCGGCACCTACGCCGATAACCGCTCGGAGGAAACCTTTTCGATCCACGTTCTCCACCGGTGGGGATGAGTGGCGGCGCACTCGGAACCCCAGGTCAGGATCAGTGCGTACGCCAGTGATAGCCCTCAGGGCCGCCCGATAGTCGGCCTGAGGGCTTCGAATTAGTCCCCGTTCGAGCTTGCCGATGTAATTGGCGTCGATGTCGGTCCGGCGGCCACGGTGCTGCCAGATCCACTCATTGACCATTTCGGCGAGATCCTGGCGGGACGCTGGCTGGCCCGGAGCGTGAGGCGACTCCACGCGCTCGCGCGCGTGGCGAAGTTGATCATTCGCCTCCGTCACTCGTCGATGGTGCCACAGGCTGTGACCACCGGGCACCTAACGGCGACGATTCCTCCCCAATTCCTCCCTCTGGCATCCCTCCCAACCTCCCTTCCCGGGATCCCTCCCGAGCGGGAAGGTGGTCGCCATGACAGCGAGTACATGGGTCCTCACGCTCATCGCAGTAGTGCTCTACGGCTTCATGATCCGCGACATCATCGAGGAGGTACGCGGCGAATGACGATGCTTGCTGATGTCCCGCAACCAACCGAACGCCGCGTCCGCGTCTGGTTCGGTGACCATGTCATCGCGGACTACACCGCCGAGCCAGCAACGGCCATGAAGTACCAGGCGGGCATGACGCGGCGCTTCGCGAGCCTTCGCGTGACCATCGAGCCGGCGACCGCGGCGGTGAGACCGAGTGCTGCTGACTCGTGAACGGCCAGCACCGACGTGGCTGGTGGTCCCGGCTCTGGGAGCGCTTGGTCGCGACCTTCCGTCGCTGGATGGACGAAGACCGGTGACCGGCTACAGCCGGCCATTGCTGCTCGGATACGCCCGGCGTGACCTGTACTTGTCCGACCGACACGTCGACGACATGAAGCGTGAACTCGGCGAGTTCGGGCAACTCGAAGGCTTTCTCATGGGCTCGGTGTACGTCGAAGACCCTGAAACTGCCCCACAAGCCTTCGAGGCGCTGGTCGCTTGGGTCAACCGCTACGAGATCACGGCGGTTGTACTGCCGAGTCTGCGGCACCTGGCACTGGTGGGAGATCCGGCAGAGGTGCGTGCGCGGTTCGACCGGGTCACGGGGGCTCGCATCGTGCTGCATGAGGTCACCCCATGAACTGGCGGAGTCGGTGGGGAGTCGTCGTCCTGCCCCTCGCGTGCAGAAGATCGCTGCACACCCATCGACTCCGTCCTACCGCGGTCCTTGTCCGAGTCCCCCTCTCCCCTGTGGAGGGCTCGGCCAGGGCCCGCACAGCTGCCGGCTGGCACGGGACGTGAATGCGAGTCCGCTCCGTGTCAGCCGAGCAGGCACCGAGGCCCGGACGGGTGCCTCGGTCACAGCTGGCTGGGTGGTTGGGCCTCCGCGCCCGGGGCGAGCGACCACCCGGCCAGCGCCGTCCAAGACCAGCGGGCGGGCGCACAGCCTGCAGAGCGGACGCCCGCCCGCTGTTCCACCTCGATGATAGGAGCGCAGTGGATACGCCCGTAATTCCGCTAGATCGGCCGAGCGTCGATCCAGCGATCGAGAGACACTATTCGAGCCGCTGGGACGAGGCCGCCCGGTTGAACTCGACCGTCAAAGGCCGACTGGAGCAAGCCCGGCTCTACGACTTCCTCGGCCAGTGGTTCCCGTCGGCTCCGGCCCGCATCGCCGATATCGGCGGCGGTCCCGGTGTGCACGCTGGCTGGCTCCGCGACCAAGGACACGACGTTGTGCTGCTCGATCCGGTCCAGCGTCACGTCGACCAGGCCAACGCAGCAGGCATCACCGCCGAGCTCGGCGACGGGCGACGGCTTCCATGGCCTAACGAGTCATTCGATGCCGTGCTGATGGCGGGGCCGCTATATCACCTGCCTGACGCCAGCGATCGGCGCTTGGCGCTTCGTGAGGCGCTGCGGGTGTTGCGACCGGGCGGCGTACTCGCAGCCGTAGCTATCAACCGGGCTGCGAACCTGATCGGCTCGACGCTCGCCAACACGCTCCTGACGCGGCACGGCATCGTGCGCGACATCCTGGAGACCGGCCACAGCGCCAACAACGAGCGCATGGCGCGCTGCTACTACCACCGCGAGAGCGAGCTACGGAGCGAACTCGTCAGCGCCGGGCTGCGGCCGGTCAACATCTTCGGCCTCACTGGGCCCGGTGGCTGGCTGACCGTCATGATCGACGCCCACTTCAAAAAGCAGCCTTACACCGACAAGCTTGCCGAACACGACCCGCTCGACACGGCACTGGAGTGCTCCCGCCTGGCCGACCGCTTGCCGGAGCTGGTGGCGGCAAGCTCGCTGTTCCTGGCCGTGGGTCAAAAGGGCTGAATCGTGGCGCCCTGCTGCACGGCTAGTCAGACCTCAGCCGAGCCGGCCGTGCAGCTCGACGTACTCCTCTTCGGCACGGAGCACCTTAGACAACACAGCCTCTGCGCTCGGGAGTGGATGCAGCGGGAACTTCGACCCGTCCCACCGCAGCCGGCCATCCAGGGTCGTCGAAGGCGGGATGACCACGGGCGTACCGGGCTCGATGTACTCGACACCGGTCGCCAGCGGCCCGAGGTCGGTGTCGGGCTGCAACGTGCACGTGATCCAGTCGCCGTTCGGCAGCTGCATCGTCGGCGGCCAGATGCCAGGTCGCTCCTGCTCGTAGAGGCGCTTGCCATAGGCGCCGGCGATCCGCGGCAGGCGCCAGATCGCGACGGTCGGACACGACGTGATCGCCAAGTTCGGCGGCTCGTTGACGCCCCAGGCCGCGCGGGCTACGTCGGCGTCCGTGATCCAGTCGCCATCCGGCGCACCGGCAATGGTTGCTGCCTGCACCGGAATGCCGCGCTCCACGCAGGCCAGAGCCGTGTCCAACAAGGCGTTCTTGCGTCGAATCATCTGCCTGATCGTCCTCCCGTATCGGGAACATCATTGCCGCGCCACCGCGCGGCTTGTCAATCCGGACCCAGCAAACCGCTGAGCGTCCAACCAAGTGAGGAGCCGTCCATGTCTCAAGTCGAACAGATGAAAATGCAGCTGCACGGCCTGGCCGATCAGTCACGGCAAGGCGCGGCCAGCCTGGCAGGCTTCAAGCAGCGCTTCGAGCAATCCAGCCAACAGGTCCAGGCGCTCATCCGTGGCACGGCAACCCGCGCCGACCAAGACATCGCCACCATGCTGGACGCCGCCGCCAAGTCGGTCGACCAAGCGGTCCAGTCGCTGCAGATCGCCGACGCCGGGTGTCGCAGCTACGCCGACCAGATCTAGCCAGCCGAGGCCGTACGGATGCCCTCCGAGCTGCTGCGGGTCGCTGAACAGCTGCTCGCCTGCCTCAACGAGGCACCGCGGGTGGTCGGCTATCTGCATGACCGAGCCAGGAAGTGCCGCGAAGCCGCGGCATGGATCGGCAACCAGAGCAACAACCCGAATGCCCGCATGGCCGCCATGCAGCTCGACGACGCAGCGCGACGCTGCGAGGAAGCTGCTCACTACTTGTCTCAGGCTGAGGCTCGGGCACAGCAGTGGGTCGAGCAGATGGTCAGCGGCATCCGAACCGCCGAGCCAAGCGGCGGCTCGATGGCTGGCCGGCCGGTCGGTCCAGGTGGCAGCACGCGACCCGCGGATCGCCGCCAGGACGAGGACCATCAGCCTGGAGCGGACAAGCCTGACCGGACGACAGGCGCCGGCGATGAGACGAGCCCGGAGGAAGCATCGCCGGGGCGACGGATCAGCGACGAGGAGGGCCACCGGTTGCAGCAGACGCTACCCCGCCGGGAAGAGTCCGAGCTGACTCAGCCGAAGACCCGCGGCATGTGGGTCGATAAAGATGGCAACGAAGAGGAGTTGGTCAGCGGTCGGCATGATGAGTGGTTTCAGAAAGCGACGGACTTCCTACGGGGACAGGGAATTCCGCCGAGGCACGGTGATAGCATTACCACGCCGTCACACGTGGAAACAAAGTTCGCCATGCGAATGCGAGTTCAAGGTCTGAAGCACGAAACGATCATGGTCAACAAATTACCATGCCCAGGTAAGTGGGGATGTCGGGCATTGATTGGTTTGATTCTTCCGCCAGGATCAACGTTGACAGTATTCGGTCCTGACGGATTCAAGAGGACCTATCCCCAGCCGCCATCAGAACAGGAGCAGTCATGAGCAGGGTGGAAGCGTTCTTCCGGCACGAGCACGACGACGATCCCGTCGTGCTCACCAACGCGGGCGATGCCGATGCCTTAGTGGATGCACTACTGAGCGAGTCGTTCGACTACTCCGTCGCCACGCTGTACGCGGACGGTCGACCGCTCCTGGCCGGGTTGCCCGACCATGAGATGCGTATAGCGGTGAACGCCAAGGCTGACGTGGGCGGGATTCGCTACGCCGGCGGCGACAATCAGGACGTGACGTATGTACCCGGTGCCATCAGCCAGCGTGATGAGATGTTCTATGTCTACGCAACGCATGGCGAAGCCTGGCCAAAGGACTCCGAAGTCAGCATCGAGCAGGTTCGTAGAGCTGTGCGGGAGTTCATCGAAAACAATGGGACGCGACCGACGTCGTTCGAATGGCGCCAGTGGCCCGACGATGTGAGCTGAACACCTGGCCGCCGCGGGCCAACCAAAGGTGAACGAGCGCGCCCCACACCAGGCGACGGGGCACCCGTCCCGCGTGAGGGCCTGTGGGGGGAGTGAGGCGAGCTCACGCGTTGGGGATGATCCCACGGTAGCCGCCGACGCGACGTCTGTCCCGGTCAGCCGCTTGAATCGCACGCATCGTTACCCGCACCGGCTCAGCCGAGCTATCCACAGGTCGGCAAGTAGTCATTACAGCCACCGTCGACGCTCGGCCATCCTGGTGGAGCGCGCCCGGTACGCCACCTCCGCAGCTAGCCGGCCGTCTGCGGCCACAGTGAGCTTCGCGGGCTAGGAGTTGCACCCGTGTCGGCGGCGCTCCAAAGCTGGTCGGTTCCGGCGGTTGAAAAGTGAGCGGTTGTGGGCAGTCTAGGACTCGGTTTCCCCGGTGGTGGTGCGGATGCTGGGCAGGCTGTCGATGCCGCGTCCGCGGAGGCGATAGCTGGCCCCCTTCAACGTGAGAACGTCGGCGTGGTGGACGATCCGGTCGATCATCGCGGCGGCGACGGCTTGGTCTCCGAAGACGCCTCCCCAGCCGGAGAACGGCAGGTTTGAGGTCAGGATCAGCGAGGCGTGTTCGTAGCGGGACGAGACGAGCTGGAAGAACAGGTTCGCGGCGTCTTGTTCGAAGGGCAGGTAGCCGACCTCGTCAACGATGATCAGCCCGTAGCGCCGCAGCCGGGTGAGCTCTTGGGGGAGCTTGCCGGCGCGGTGGGCGTCGGTGAGGCGGGTGACCCAGTCGGTCGCGGTCGCGAACAGCACCCGGTGTCCGTGCCGGGCGGCCGCGACACCCAAGGCGGTGGCCAGGTGGGTCTTTCCGGTGCCGGGCGGCCCGAGGAGCACGACGTTGCGGGCCTCGGTCAAGAACCCACCGGATGCGAGCGCGGCGACTTGCTGCCGGATCGTGGGCTGGGCGTCGAAGTCGAAGTCCTCCAGTGTCTTGACCGCACCGAACCCAGCGGCACGGATTCGTAGTCGGGCGCCGGATGAATTGCGGGCGCTGACTTCGCGTTCGAGGACCGCGGCGAGGTAGTCCTCATGAGTCCAGCCGGCGTCACGGGCTTGGTCGGCCAGCCGGGTGGCGGCCTCGGTGATTCGTGGCGCTTTCAGTGCGGCGGCGAGGTAGGTGATCTGCTTGACCGCCTCCGTGCTCGCAGCGGCCTTCACGGTCGGCTTGGTAGCGGTCATCAGCTGATTCCTTCCTCGGTGGTGAGCCCGAATGCGCGGTCGTAATCGCTCAGGTCCCGGGCCAGGTCGTCTGCGCTGGCAACGGCGCGGGGTTGTTGGAACTGCTTGCGCAACCAGGCGGAGGTCTCGACATGCCCGGGGTCGGTGACGGTGGTTCCTCTGGCCCAGACGCGGGGGTGTTCGGCCACGACGCGGCCCTCGCAGCGGACCCGGACACGGTCGAGATCTGCGGCGACATCGACCATCCGGCCGATCACGGCCGGGTCGACGGAGTAGTCGTTGGTGTCGAGCCGGACGTAGTAGTCACGGCCCAACCGGATCTTGTTGCGCCAGCCCAGGTGCAGCGGGATCGGCGGCAACGCCAGCATCGCCGCCCGATCGGCGTCGACCAGGTCGGCCGGTGCGGCCTTGATGGTGCGCACCACCCGCGCGTTGGCTTTGGTCAGCCAGTCGGTGAACTGGTCGTTGAAGTCCGCCGGCGAGGTGAACCTGCGGCCGGGCATGAACGAGGTCTCGAACCAGCCGTTGCGGCGCTCGACCACCCCCTTGGACTCCGGGTCCCTCGGCGGCAGCAGCACCAACTTGGTGGCCAACGTGCCCATGAACGACGCGACGCCCTCGGCCCTGCGCTGGCCGCGGCCGATGCCAGGCTCGTTGTCCCAGAGCAGCCGGCGCGGGACCCGTCCGAGTTGCTGGATCAGCTCCCACGTGCCCAACAGCAAGTCTTCGGTCTTACGGGTCGGGATCATCCGGCCGGTGCTGAACCGCGAGTGCGCGGAGGTGATCACCAGCACCGGCAACAGCTTCGCGGTGCCGTCCTCGAGCGGGATCTTGCGCGGCGGGAACCACAGATCACACTGCGCGGCATCGCCCGGCAACCAGACCAACCGGTCCGATGGGTCGACCGGACGATGCTCGGGCCGCAGCCGTTTCACGTTCTCGCGGAACCACCGGATCGACCCAGTCCAGCCCACCCGCTCGGCCAGCACCGTCGCCGGCATGTCCGGAACCTCGGCCAGCAGCGCCCGCACCGCCGGCTCGAACGCCGTGAACGACGTCGGCCCAGGCCTGCGCACATACCGCGGCGGGCAATCCGAGTTCACCGCCTTGATCACCGTCGTCCGCGAGATCCCCAAACGCTCAGCGATCCGCGCCTTCGGCACCCCCTCAGCAGCCAACCTCCTGATCAGCGCCCAGTCCTCCAAAGTGATCACTCTCCAATCGTCGAGTGCTCACTTTTCACCGCCGAAAGTGTTCAGTTTTCGAGCGCCGCCGACAACCCGGGCGCGCCTTGAGCGTTCAGGTCCTCGCATCAAGTAGGCGGTTAGCGGTCTTGCCAGATCCTGGTGCAGGTCAGCTCGCCGGATCCGGCAGGAACCGGCGGGCGCCGCCGCTCTTCCGACACGCCTGTCAACGATGCAGCTGGCACGACCGAAGGTGCGGCCTGGTGGACAGCGGGCAGCTCTCAGCGACCAGTCACCAGGTCGCGATGTCAGCGCTCGCATCGGACCACGAGTGCGGTTGGTGCGTACGTGAATACGCGCTCATACTCGCGCTCGGCTACCGACATGACGGGCTGTGGTAGACATTCGTGTGGAGACGAACGGCTTGAGCTCAGCTGAAATGCCCGTGCTGGGCGACTTGTGCGAAGTTCTGCTTGGTAGGAACAGAGCTGCCCGGGAGCCGGCGCAGGCAGATCCCACGTTTCGCATTGTGCGGGCCGAGGACATCCAGCAGGAGCTTGCAGACTGGAGCGAACTGAGATCCTCCACGATCCACACGAAGAGTTCAGTAGAGATCGCTCCCGGAGACATCGTCGGCAGCCGGTCTGGCCCATACGGTCGGTGGGCGATCGTGCCACCTGGCTATGGGCCGAGTCTCGCAAGTGATCACACCATTGTCCTGCACCCGCATGGGACCGTGAGTGCGTGGTACCTGCTTGGGTTCCTCCGATCGCATGCCGGAAGGCAGTTGCTGGCAGGAACCGTGACCGGTGCAGTTATTCAACGGATCAACAGAGCCGAGCTGTCCCGAGTACCGGTCCCGACACACACCCTGAACAGGGATTACGTTGATCAGACGCTCACCGACTTCGACAATGAGCTGCGCCGAATCACCACCGAGGTCGAAGTGTTGCGAAACCGACTGGACCGCCTCTTCATCAGCCAGAGTGAATCGCAGCTAGTCACTGAGATTGATGCTGTCCGCGGAGTCACAGCATCTCTGCGGAAAATGACCGAGTTCAGCGACACTTTGCGAATTGCTCAGATCTCGTTTCCTTATCCAATTGCGCGCGCCTTGCGCGCCATCGAACGATCCACCTCGCCGAGCGACAGGTATCACGAGGTTGCGCATCGCAGCATTGAAACGGTATCTGCGCTGCTTACTGGACTTTGCGCCTCGATCGCAGGCTCAGCCAACATCAGAGGCGATAAAATCAAGGCCTGGGTGTCTGCGGTCACACGCGGTGGAGCGACACTGGGGCGAGAGCGCGCGATGATTCTGCAGGTCGCGGAAGAGCTAGCTCGCCAAGGAGATATCGGTGGCATCGCCCGCTCCTTTGCGGACGATGGGACGCCTGCATCCACGCTGCTTGCCGAGCTTCTGGAGGAACGAAACCGGGTTCATGGCGACTACCCAAGAACTGCATATCAGTTCCAGCAACGACTGGCTGTCATAGAGGGCACGCTTCGACAGTTTCTTGATTCAGCCAGCTTCCTGGCGCGATGGGAGCTCAGATACGCCGAGTCGGTTGCTCCGACCGAAGATGAAAGTGGCGCGATTCAGTATTCGGCCAGGCTTCGCGTGCTCCAAGGTGATAATCCTGACTGGGATCTCATCGATTACACGTCGAAGAGCGTGATGTTTCCGGGCCGCCTATACGCTCTTGTCGACGACCGGAAGTTGATGGATCTCCACCCTCATCTGGTGGTTCGGTATTGTCCGGAGTGTGGATCCCAGGAGATCTACCAGGTTGACTCCTTCAACGAGGACGAGGCTCGCCTGAAGTCCATCGACCGTGGCCACTCACATACAACCGGCGACTCCGAGCTGCTGCGTCAACTGCGCGCCGCAACCTCGTCCTTGCGGTCGGCACCCGAGTCACTCGCCTAGCCTGTGTACATGAGTGAGGTACCGGACAACGAGAGCATCGACCAGTTCATCGTATTCGCTGCGTACGGCGAGGTCATGCTTGGTTTCCAACTGATGGAGCTGAGCCTGTGGTCCTTGAACGCCATCAACCTGAAGCCAGCCATCCAGGCGGCTCAGGCGAGTGCCAAGGTTGAGAAGTGGAACGGCACGACCTTCGGCGATCTACTTCGGGGGCTACGCACCCAGCCTCATTGGCCCACGCGATTTGCTGGACCAGCTCGACGGAGCTCTCGAAGCGCGGAACTACTTGGCACACCAGTTCCTGCGTGAGTACTTCGTCTTGAAGCCATCGGTTGACGCACGCGACCGCGCCACTGCCCAGCTGGCAGAGATCGCCCGCCGTCAGGAGAAGCTCCAGAGTGAGCTGGATATACACCTGAGGTCTGTTGGCGTCCCGGACGTCGATGAACTCGACGACCGGCTGCTCAACGAGCTCGACGCGCTTAGGCCCACGACATGGCTTGCCGGGAAAACAGACACATAGCCAGAATCGGCCTGCTGCGGGTGGGGGAAGTGTCCGAACACCGTTGTATACCGTGGCTCGCAACCGCTCCACCCGCAACCGGGCACCCTCAGCCGAGGATACGAACGTACGGTCCGCGTGCATTGACTCGGTGGATGAGCCCGCGGGCGAACAGCCTCCCCATTGCGATCTTCCGAGCATGAACGGCCTCACGCTCGTCTAAACCATAGGTGGCCTTCAGCCACGGTTTGATGCGCGATATCACTTCGTCGCCCGGCTCACCGAGCGTACGGAGATAGTCATAGACCTGGTTCGTGAAGTCCAACTGCGACATGCGCCCTCCCAACAGGCAGACAAGCTATCCGGTCTCCATGTCTGCGACTGGCTGCACCAGGCCACACGCTCGTGCCGCACGTCGAGCTACCAAATTGGCAGTGAGATGTTCCAAGGGTGCCCAGGCGGCAAGCCGACTCGTTCAAGCATTGCGTCTCACGCACCCACGATGGAAGCAACACTGGGATCTCCGACGCCTGCGTTCCCAGCAGATCCCATCGATCCTCGTAGCCTGCCAAAATCTCATCGTTGACCCGGGCACATGAGATGGGCGTGTGGCTGGTGAGCCGCTGATTCAGGCCGGCGAGTTTGCGAGCGACGACGCCCATACCCTGCCAGGTCCATGGCGGCAGTTTACGTGTCAAACGACGAACGACCTCCAGGCTGTCAGTGGCCGGGCCAGGGGTCGTTCGATTGGCGTGCAGGGCGGGCGCGGATGCGGGGTCGGCACGCACGCCCTGCCGGATCGGGAGTTACTCGTCGTCCAGCCACTCTGCGCCGGAGGCGTCTCGGTGGTAGCCCTTGTGGTGGCCGTTGATGCAGGCGCTGCCGGTCATCGGGTTCTCGCCGTCGCAGCGCTCGGTGGGCCGCAACGTTGGCCAGCCGGTTTCGTTCGGTTCGCCACCCCACTCCACCGCGAGGCGCGAAGTAGTTCCTGATGCCATGTCTGAACCGTAGGAGCGCAACGAAAGCAGCCGCTAGGCGGTTGCGATTAGTTGCCGTCGACTAGTTCGTTTTGCGCCTTGATGACGAGAGCGCGTGCGGTCTTCCCATAGACCGCAGGCTGCCGTAGTTGGTCGAACATCCGCCCGTACATGGTTACCTCTTGCGGTGCGGTGATCTCGATACTCGCCGTTGGTGTTTCCAGGCTCACCAGCTTGTCATCGAAGACCCAGAAGCTCACTTGCCCCACCACGGCCCGCTCTACACTGCGCGGAACGATGCCAAGCGCAACGTTCGGCAAACTCATCACCGACAGCAGGCGGTCCAGTTGACCGGCCAACGTCTCCGCATCCCCGAAGCGCGTGTACAGAGCGGCCTCCTCAAGGACCACCCCGAAGGTCTTGCTGCCGTCATAGAGCACCGATTGGCGGTCGATACGAGCAGCCACTGCCTCGTCGATGTCGTTGCGTACCTCAAGAAACCCGAACCAGAACTTGAGCATCGCCCGTATATAGCCGGCCGTTTGGAAGAACCCGGGGATGACGTGGTGCTCGTAGATCAGGAAGCGCTCGGTTCGCTCGTCCAGAGGCACCGGCGTGAGCATCATCTGCTTCATACCCGCGCGGGTCTGCCGCTTGAACTCCATGTACATCGACTCGACTGTGCGAGCCTGGGCGATCAGGTCCGCAGTCTGCTCCTCCGCGGAGCACGCCTCGCACCACAGGCGAATGTCCTCGTTTGAGGGTGCCTGTACCCCGTGCTCCAGCTTCGAGACACGCGTGAAATGCCAACCGGTCGCGGCAGCGAGCTCGCGACCAGTCAGCCCGGCATCCTTGCGCAGCTCCCGAAGACGCAGGCCCAACGCTTCCTGCGCCTTTCGGGTGGCGCTATTCGGGGTTGTACTCACTGTGCGGTATCGCCAACGACCACACACTGTCGAATGCCTCGCGGCACATCTCCACGACGGACGGGTCAGTTGTGGTCGTGAACGCCGTGTTCAGGCCGGACCCGGCGTAGTGCAGAAACACCACTCTCTCGTCATCGAGCAGGTAGTAGTCATTGCCGGGTATGCACAGCTCCGAGACCGATCGTCGTGGCACCCAGCGGATGTCCTCACCGGCTGCGGCGATGGGCGTGAACACGGTGTAGACCCACCGCTGGTATTCGCTGAGCGGTTCCGAGACGATCTTTGCCCGTCGCACCGTTCGGCCTGCGGCAACATGCTCACCAAGCGTCGTACACCACTCCTGCAGCCACTCGAAGTCGTCCGCCTCACCGCGCTTCCACTTCGCCATATGCGGCAGTTCAACCTCAGTGCCGTACGCATCGCGGGTCTCCAGGTGCACCGAACTGCGCTTGAACCCCGTCAGGAGTTCGTCGAAGGCTTCCTCGGTGATCTCCTCCACGCCGGCCGACCTACGGGTTCGCGAAGAACGGAATCATCCGGTCCGGAATCTCGACCGCCGTCTCACCATCCGGGAGGTTGAGCGTTGCAAGGGCGTCCGGGTCAGTGACGACCCATCCCTGCACGACCCAGCTGCCCCGGTCGGTCTTGTAGAGGGTCGGGCTGTTCTTCGGAGCCGACTCCGGGTCGCCTGCAACGAGCGTCAGCTTCATGGTGATCCCCTGTCTGCATCGGTTTCTCAAGCTTGCTTCGCCAAGTCTGAAATTCCTCGATGTTGCCTGTCACCGATGTTGCGAAAAGTTGCTAGCACGAGTCTCCCATGCCGAAACCGGCTCCGCCTCTCGACCGCCGGGACTCCGAGTCCGAAGGTTCGCATTCCTAGGACAGCCTGGCCAGCAGCGCTGGATCGACGACCATCTCAACTTGGAAGTAGACGTTGCCTCTCCCGTCGCGGAAGACCGCAGGACAGCTGTTGCCTGGGCAGCGGGGGTCTTTGCCATAGAACCGACGAGCGCGATCAGCAGTGGGCCTCCGAATCTGACCTTGTCGTATCGCAGAACGACGTCCGCCCGTGTACGGCGTAGGTCAGCTGGCGGAGAGCAAGTGGCCGAACAGACGAACTGCAAGCTCTTCGGCCTCCTGCTGGCTGAGGATCTGCCCGGGCACATTCGGGTGCGCGTCCGCCCAAGCCTGGGCGGCGCCGTCGTCGGCGAACACGTTGAGGTAGTCACAGCAGCAGTCAGCCGACGGTCCGCCGCATTCTTCAGCGCCGACGAACGCCACTGCGGTTGCGAGTTCCCAGCTAGTCCGACCGTCGCTGGTGGTGATGGTGATCGGCCGGCCGCTGACGACATCCACCGTTTCGATGACGGTGTCTCGGCCGAGCATCGCCGAGATGCCCAGCGCATCGATCGCGCACATCGCGAACACATCCACTCCCTCGCCGGGTGGTCCGGCGATGCGGACACCGTTCCGCGTGGGTACGGCGGAGAACGGGTACGCGATCGCGATCTGCCCATCCGGCGCCAGGCGGATCGCGTCGAGTCATGCAGTGCCTCAAAGGTCTCCTCGACGCTCGAGCCACCGCCGATCGACGCTGCGGCCTTCAGATCGCCCCGGCCGGGCGGTCGGCCTGTCGCAGCGAGACAACGAAGGATGGCCTGATGCACCGCCCGCTGGACGGAATCCAGTGGCAGGGCCCGCGCCCGCCAAGCACTCAGTACGCCGGATGGTGTGTCTTGTGGCTGCTGGCCGGCTGCGACGATTTGCCTTGCGCAGTTGCCCGACCGATGGCGCCGGAACGATCCGGCCGGCCTCGTCGCGGTACAGACGACACGACAGGGTGGTGCACGCGCACTCCTCATCGTCATCGACTGAGACGAACGGGTCGACACCGTCGACCAGCAACGTCGGCGAGCCGACCATGCCGAACCGGACCGCGTCCGCATCGGTGTCGATCATCCGAGTCGTGACCGGCACATCCGTGACCAGTGCTAGCCGGTCCAGCATCGGGGCGACGTTCGGGCACTCCGGGACATGCAGAACCTCGAGCCTCATCGGGTCGCCTCGCTCTGGGTGCCGAGTGCCTCGAGCAATGCGCAGCGCCGATCCGCGCGAGGCAGCTCGCAGGTCGCGACCAACTGCGCCAGGGAATCACGCATCCGTTGCAGGTCGTGGATCCGCGACTCCACGTCGGCGCGCCGCCGCTCCGCCAACGCTCGCCATGTCACAGCTTTCCGGGCCGCCCGCGTTCAGATGAAGCAATTCCTCCACCTCGTCCAGGGTGAACCCCAGTTCCTGGGCCCGTTTGATGAATCGCAGCAACTCCAACATCGTTTCCGGGTAGTCCCGATAGCCGCCACTGGTACGCGGCGGGGCCGTCAGGAGCCCGTGACGCTCGTAATAGCGCAGCGGCTCAGCGTTCACCCCAGCACGCCCAGCCAACTCGCTCGTCCTCATCTCCCCCATGGTCAACCCCGTACCCAAGTACGGAGTCAGTGACGACCTGAGCACGCTGCAACCGAGCACACCGCAGCTTCCGGCTCAGGCGGGCGCCGCACCGGACTCTCAACTTGGGTTGACCTTACCGCCGGAGACGCCACCGGCCGGACCATCCGAGACGTTGAGACCGATTGCCCGCTGCACTCGGGCAACCTGCAGCGCCCGTCGTTATCGAACGAAGCACGACCATCTCAGCCCGCGAACTCGAACTCGCGGCCAGAACGACAAACCCAACACCCGCACACCTCTTGCATGCCGGGCGACTCCGTCGGGTGCCGCCGCGATCAGCGCCCTGATCGCTCAGACGTTGAGCTTGTATGACCGACCAAGCGAACAGACTCAACCGCCACTTTCCGGGCTGGCGACTGTGCTGAGTATCCACCGACTGAACGCCGGAGAGGGGTACCTGTATCTGCTTCGGCATGTCGCTGCGGGCGATGTTGATCGGCGGATGGTTACGCCGTTGACCGCGTACTACACCGCATCGGGATACCCGCCCGGCCGCTGGATGGGACAGGGGCTCAGCGGTCTCGGTGTCGGCGAGTTGGTTCCAGGGAGCGAGGTGACCGAGGCTCAGATGGCGGCGCTGTTCGGACGCGCGGAGAATCCGATGACCGGCCGGACGCTCGGCGAGCCGTACCGAGTTTTCAAGGGTCCGGAGGAGCGGATCCGGGACCGGATCCGCGACCTCGACCCTGCCCTGTCCGACGCCGAACGGGAGCGCGCGGTGGCACAGATTCGCCGGGAGGAGATGCGGAAGAAGTCGCGGCAGGCGGTGGCCGGATTCGATCTGACGTTCTCGCCGGTGAAGTCGGTGTCCGCGCTGTGGGCGACTGCCGATGTGGGTATCCAGGAGCAGATAGTGGCTGCGCATCACGAGGCTGTCGCCGACGTGTTGTCGCTGATCGAGCAGCACGCGGCGTTCACCAGGAGCGGCGATGGCGGCATCGCACAATTGGACACCCGCGGGCTGATCGCGGCGGCGTTCGATCACTGGGACAGCCGCAGTGGCGACCCGCAACTGCACACTCACGTGGTGGTCGCGAACCGCGTACAGGGCCCGGACGGCACGTGGCGGACGCTGGATGGGCGGGTGCTGTACCGCGCCGCGGTGGCGATGTCGGAGATCCACAACGTGCTTCTCGCCGACCATCTCGCGCGTCGTTTGGGCGTGAAATGGGAGCTTCGCGAACGCGGTTCCCGGCGCAATCCGGCGTTCGAGATCGACGCGATTCCGGACGAACTGCTCCGCGAGTTCTCTGCAAGAAGCGAACAGATCGAAGCCAACCTGACCGCACTTCTGGACGAGCGACTTGACCAGATCCACCCACCCGGCCGCCGCGAAATGTACGCCCTACGGCAGCACGCGACCCTCATGAACCGGCCAGGCAAGCACGTCGCCCAACCCCTCACCGTACTGATGGCGCAGTGGCGCAAACGCGCCGACCAAGTCATCGGACCGGACGCCGTCGCCGCCATCCAACGCGCCCTCAACAACGTCGGCGAACGTCCCATGGCGGCGGCAGACCTGAGCCCGGAAACGCTCGACGCGTACGGCGCCGCGACCGTGCTGACCCTGCAAACCAAACGCGCGACCTGGACGCGCTGGAACCTCCTCGCCGAGGCCGCACGCCAAACCCGACTCCTCCGCTTCGTCTCCACCACCGACCGGTTCGCCGCGCTACAGGCGATCGTCGAACGCGCCGAGCAGCACTCGATCAGCCTCACCGCACCCGACCTCGTGACCATCCCCGTCACCCGCGCCAGCGGCGAGAACGTGTTCACCATCCACAACGGCCAGATCTACACCTCACCCGTCATCCTCGGCGCCGAAGCCGTCCTGCTCGACATGGCCCACGACGCCAACGGACCCACCATCGCCCCAGCCACGATCCACACCGCCGGACTCAGCCCCGACAAGGCCGCCGCACTGCGCAGAATCGCGACCAGCGGCCAGAAGCTCGAGGCCCTCATCGGCCCAGCCGGCACCGGCAAAACCAGCCTGTTGTCCGCACTCGCGGCCAGCTGGGAAGCCCGCCACGGCGACGGGTCAACCATCGCGCTTGCACCCTCGTCGGCCGCCTCAACCGTCCTGGCGGACGCCATCGGCGCCCCCACCGAGAACATCGCCAAGTGGATCTACGAGTCCGCCGGCCTCGGCGCCGAAGAACGCCGCAACATGATCCTGCACACCGAACACGCCGCCGGCCTCGCCAGCCGCTCAGGGCGCCGTCTCCGCCACCAGCGACTCATGGCGCAGCTCGCCGCCCTGAGAGCCGAGCACGATCGATGGAGCTTCCACAACAACCAGCTCGTCATCGTCGACGAAGCCTCCATGGCCAGCACCATGGAACTCGCCACCCTCGCCCGCGCCGCCAACACCGCAGGCGCCAAACTGCTACTTGTCGGCGACGACGCCCAGCTTTCTGCCGCCGACACCGGCGGCGCCTTCCGCCTCATCGCCCACGACACCCAAGCCGCCGAACTCACCGACGTCTGGCGCTTCACCACCCCCTGGGAACGCGACGCCAGCCTCGCCCTCCGGCGCGGCGACCTCATCGCCATCGACGCCTACGACGACCACCACCGGCTCACCGCTGGCTCATCAGAGGCGATGGAAGACGCCGCCTACAAGGCCTGGCTCGCCGACACCAACAACGGCAAGACCAGCCTGCTCATCGCTGCCGATAACGCCACCGTCGCCCGCCTCAACGCCCGTGCCCGGATCGACCGCATCATCACAGGCGACGTCGAACCCGACGGTATCGAACTCCACAACGGCAACCACGTCGGCCTCGGCGACCACATTGTCACCCGCCTCAACAACCGCCGCCTCCCCTACGGCAGCCGCCAGTTCGTGAAGAACGGCGACCACTGGACCGTCATCCACCGCTGGCCCGACGGCTCCCTCACCGTCCAAAACCACACCGGCGACACCGTCACCCTGCCCAGCACCTACGTCCAAGAATCGGTAGAACTCGCCTACGCCACTACCGCGCACCGAGCCCAAGGCGCCACCGTCGACACCGCCCACCTCCTCGTCACCGACCACCTCACCCGAGCCCTCATGTACGTCGGCATGACCCGCGGCCGCCACGCCAACAACGCCTACATCGCCACCCACCACACGAGCACCGACCTCCACGAACCCCGCCCCGAACAGACCATGCAAGACGTCCTCGACGCGGTCCTCAACGATCCCGGCGTCGAGCAATCCGCACACGAGGTCATGCGCCAAGAACTCGACAACGCCACCCGCCTCGACCGCCTCGTCCCCATCCACGAACACCTCTGCCAACTCGACGCCAAGAAGCGCTACCAACCCGCCATCGCCGCCTCCGGCCTCGAACCAGCCGACCAAGCCGCACTCCAAGCCTCCCCCGCATACGGCCCCCTCATCGCCGAACTCCGCCGCGCCGAAAACGCTCGCCTCAACATCACCGACCTACTCCACCACGCCGTCAACCAATCACCACTCACAACCGCCAACGACCTCGCCGCCGTGATCCACCACAGAGTCCGCCGTCTGACTGCACGCTCGCTACACAAGACTGGCCACCGCCCGACGCAGATCGGCGGCCTCATCACTCCAGCCACGAACGTCAGCGACCCGGCATTGATCGCGCCACTGCGCGAACTCGAGTCTCAGATCATTGAACGAGCCAACTGGCTCGCGGACGAGTTGCATGCCAACCCACCCGCCTGGTATAGCGAATTGCGTCGTACGGCGAGCACAACATCAGACCAAGAACTTAGCGAACTCGCCCGTGAAATCGCCGCCTACAGAGAGCGCTACGAGATCACGAGCGACTCAATCCTCGGAGACGCGCTACCGGCCAACGCTGGCGAGCAGCACCGCGAGCGGTCCCGACTCATCAAAGCGATAGCCGGCCTCTCATCACAAGCTCCCGACCAACCGATTGAGGAGGTGCCAACGCGGTCCGTCTCACCACAACCAGACTGACGTCGCCATCGCCGACTCAAGGCGCAGTAGGCACCGCCTACGGACACGTCCGCTCCTGCATGCGGAGAGCCCTCGATGTGGCTGTGAGTTCGTGCTCGTTCAGCGTCCGTCTCGAGCACAGTGACAGAACAGATGGACAGCCGGAGCCGGTGCCTACGGATGGTCTGAGATCGACGCAAGAATCAGTCCACAAATTACAGATGTCGCGCTTGGGCGGGGTTCGCACAGGGCGACCCGGCCCGGCGTCGACCTGGACATCTGATGCTCCTCCGCTCGCGAGGCCACGATGAGCCGCGTCCAGCGAGGCGGACGCTGAGCCGACGCATGGAGGCTCTCATAGTGGACGCCCACCCGCTGGCTATGTAGAGTTTCGATCATGGTGGAGCTGAGGATCACCGTGCCGGTGCTGAAGGTGCTCCAAGTCTTCATCGCGGCCGGACCCGACGAGCACCTATATGGACTGGCGCTCTCAGAGCACACAGGCTTGAAAAGCGGGACGCTGTATCCGGTCCTGGCGCGGCTCGAGAGGGCCAGCTGGATCACGAGCGACTGGGAAGAGGTCGATCCGCGGGAGGCCGGGCGGCCACGGCGTCGCTACTACCATCTGACTGGTCTTGGCCGCCGGGCCGGAACTACAGAACTTGCGAAGTTCGGTAGGCCTTCACTTCCTCCGAACAAGAGCCGAAAAGTTGCGCCAAACGCTGCTCGGCCGGCGTGGGGGCAGGCGTGAGTCTCGTACTTTGGGCACTGGCTGCGCTCGCGGCGGGGGTCATCACGGAAGAGTTCCTTGGTTGGATCACCCCCGCCTGTCGCTTCATCATTCGGCTGGGCGCACGGCAACTGCCTGATGACTCCCGGGACCGCTACGTCGAAGAGTGGTACGCGGAACTGCTTGAGCTACCGCAGGGTGCACTGACCAGATTGGTCTGGACCGTGCGAACACTGATCGGTGTCCGCTCCATCAGGTCGACCCTCCTGGAGCCCTCGCCGGAAAAGAACGAGACCGATCCAGGTATTGCCGATGTCGCTTTACGCCAGGCGATCGCATGGCCATCACCAGCCCGGCAGCCGACTGTCTTGAGGATCGCGCTCGGTGCTGAGCTTCGTCAGCTTCGCATCGCGTCCGGCATCAGCCGCGCGGACGCAGGCTGGGCAATCCGGGCGTCGGAGTCCAAGATCAGTCGACTCGAAAATGGCCGGGTCGGTATCAAACAGCGCGATGTCGTGGATCTGCTCACCCTCTACGGCATAACGGACCAAGTCACAATCGAGTCGTTCGGTCGACTGGTTATGCAGGCCGAGCAGACCGGCTGGTGGCACCAGTCTGCGGATCAGTTGCCAAGCGGACTTCCTGCGTACGTCAGCCTCGAAGCATCAGCATCACTGATCCGTTTGTACTCCACCAGTCACATCCCCGACCTGTTGCAGACACCTGACTATGCTCGGGCGACTCTCCAGCTCGGCCTGGGTACCCGCCCATCTGGCGAGCTCGAGCGGTCGGTCGAGCTGCGCGTGCAGCGGCAGAAGTCGCTCACTCGCCAAGACCAACCCGTACGGTTGTGGGCCATTCTCGACGAAGCGGCGTTGAGAAGGCCGTTCGGCGGTGTGACGGTGATGAGGGCGCAGCTCGAGCATCTCATCATGCTCTCCCAACAGCCGAACGTGACCATACAGGTGCTGCCGTTCAGTTGTGGCGGCTCCATGACGGAAGCGTTCACGCTCCTCCAGTACCCCCACACAGACCTCCCGAATGTCGTCCACCTCGAGCAGCGGACCAGTTCCCTCTACCTGGACGACCCTTCGGACGTCGACTACTACAGGACGCTGATGGACGGACTCGGCGTACAAGCTCCTGCACCAGGCAAGACACGAGACATCCTCTCGACCATACTAACCTTCTTTGACGCGTGAAGGTGCCCAGCTACCTCCTGAAAGGTCGCCCTTGGCATCAGGTCATTCGCCATTCGTTGGCGGATCTGCTTCGCGCTGCCCGCCGTGCACCACGCAGATCCGATCCAAGGTGACGTCCTGTACCGGTTACAGCGGAATCGCCCAACCGAAATGCTGCCACCTCGCTCGCCGCCGACGTCCTAGAAGCGCTGGCCTGCGGAGACTGCCCCCAGGACCAGCAGCCGGCGCGAGTTCGACCCGACGTCAAGCGACCAACGCACGGGCGGTTCTCACCAGAGGTCGAGGTTGGCGAATTCTTGGTCTAGGGCTTGGGCTGCGGAAGGGTTGTGGATTCGGCGGCCCATGTAGACGTCTTGGGTTATGGAGACTTGGGCTTGGCCTAGGTGGTCGGCTATTTGGCGGGCGGATTGGCCTCGGCGGTCTAGGGCGGTGGCGGTGGTCTTGCGGAAGGTGTGGGAGCGGATCCAGGTGAGGGCGTCTGAGGGTGAGGGTTGGGCTGCTTGGTCGACTTGAGCGCTGAGGTCGGGGGATGCGTCGAGGTTTATGCGATAGGTCTTGACGAGGGTGGCTACGAGTTCGCGGTCGAGCTTGATGCGGCCGGTCTCGATCAGCTCGAGTCTGGTCTTCGGCCAGCCGAGCTTCGTGGCGACCTGTTTGCGAGTCAGGCCAGCCTGAAGTCGCGCGGATCGCAGTACTTGGCCGAGGTCTCGGCGGGCGGTGCTGGCTACGGGGGACAGTGCTCGGCGGAGGGCTCGGCGGACGTTGGAGGGGTCTCGGAAGCCTCCAAGGGAGTCGGCGAAGATGGGTTCGTCGAGGTTGACGCCCGCTGCGTGGCGTCGGCGGAGCATGGCGACGGCCCAGTCTGGGAGGGGTAGGACGCGTTCGCCGGCCTTGGACTTCGGGGCCTTGCGGATCAAGCCTTGGCCTGGGACGCGAACCATGGTGTGAGTGATCTCGACTGCGCCGGACTCGAGGTTGACCTGTGACCAGAGGATTGCGAGCGACTCGCCAATTCGGACGCCTGTGCCGAGCATGAAGAGCACCAGGTCCGGGAGGTCGGCGTGTACGGCCGCCTTGTCGGTGGTCAGTTGGTGTCTGAGGGCGGCGATCTCCTCGTTGGTGAGGGCTCGGGGCGGGTTCCTTGGGCGGGCCTCGACCGCCTCTACCTCGCGGACCGGGTTGACGGTGAGAGCGCCGTACCGGACGGCGAGTTGCATCATGCCGGAGATGACCGCGCGGCAGGTCTTCGCAGTGGATCGGCCGGCGTTGCGCTTGATGGTTCCGATGATTCTGTCGATGCGTGGTGTGGTTGCCTCGCCGATCAGGAGTTCACCGAGGGCGGGCCGTACGTGGTTCTTGATGGCTGTGCGGTACGTCGTCAGCGTCGTCGGTGATCGACGGCCGTCTTCGATGCGTTCCTCGAACTTCTCGATCCAGAGGTCGATGAGGTCGTTGATCTTGTCCGTTGGTCTCAGCTCGGCGGAATGCGTGAGCTTTGCGCGGTCTCTCAGCTTCGTGAGTAGGCGGTGCTCGGCTGCGCCCTTGGTCTTGGCGGAGGCGGTGACCTCACGGGTACGTCCGTCGTGGTCACGGAAGTACGTGGACGCGCGCCAGGAGACCACCTTGCCCTGGGCGTCCTTCCTCTCAGCACGGGTTCGGACGTTGCCCCACGTTCCGATCGGAAGGTGCGGTCTGCTCATCTCAGCCCTCCACAGTCCAGCTGCGCGTGGAAGCTCAACGGCTGGGCGGGCCGGAGATCGGGCGAAACGAGAGCAGTGCGAAAGGATGCGAGACGTCGCTCAACAACGCGTCGCCAGCTGCCTGTGGTGACTCTGCGTATTGGCAGAGTAAAAGCAGACCTGCCAACTCTGTCCGAGACGCTGATGTGCGCCTGACCTGCGGAAAGTGGTAGGCCCCGTGGGACTCGAACCCACAACCCGCGGATTAAAAGTCCGCTGCTCTGCCAATTGAGCTAGAGGCCCTCATGAGGTGAGGGGAACAGTGTGTCAGGTTTGGTGCGGGATTGCTGGGTGGGGGTCATCGGAGGGTTGTGGGGAGGCCGAACGCTAGGACGTGCCGGGCGCCGACGAACGCGTTGCTCTCGACGATCAGGCCGTTCTCGATGCGGAGTACGTCGACGACCGTGGCCTCGTACAGGGTGGATCCGGGGTGGCGGAGGTAGCAGGCCAGTGCGGGGCGTCCGTTGGCTGCGACGGGGACGGTGCGCCAGTCCAGCGGGCGGCCCAGGAACTCGGCGGCGGCGTCGATGCCGATGACCGGTGGGTCGGGCGGCATTGTGATGCGTACGTCGTCGGCGAGCAGCGCGCGGAAGTCCGCGGGCTCGATCGCCGCCGCGTACCGACGGAGGACGTCTTCGTCGGCGGCGGTCAGTTCCGGCCTGGTCCAGCGGTAGCGGTCCTCGGGCGCCCGGTTGCGCAGCGTCTGACGACCGCGTTGCAGGAGGCTGTTGACGGCGGTGCGGGCCAGGCCGAGGCTCTCGCCGATCTCCGTGGGGGTCCAGCCCGAGACCTCGCTCAGCACGAAGACGGCACGCTGCCGCGGCGGCAGATGCATCAGCGCCGCGATCAACGCGAGCTCGACCGTCTCGCGGGCCAGCGCGCCCGATGCGGGGTCGACGCCGGGCTGCTGCGGATACGGGCCCAGCTCGGTGCTCCATTCCAGCGGGTCGCCCGACGGCACCGATCGGCGTACGGCGGACTTGCGCTGGTCCAGGTAGATGTTGGTGGCGATTCGATAGAGCCAGGTCTGTACGGCGGAGCGGCCCTCGAAGCGGTCCCGCGACCGCCAGGCACGCAGGAACGTCTCCTGGACCAGATCGTCGGCGTCGGCAACGTTTCCGGTGAGCCGGTAGCAGTGCGCACGCAGCCGTGGACGGTGCTCCTCGAGAGACTCGTCCTTCATCGCCGTACGCCTCCAGCCCTGATCCGGATCAGCGTACAGAAAACCGATGACGGTCCCCGTGGTCCCTCGTCCAACCCTTGTGACAGTTCCGACGAGTGCGAGGAGAACCGCGATGTCAGCAGTGCCGGAGGTCGTTGACCGTACGACGTGGTTGCACGAGCGCAACGCCCTACTGGTCCGGGAGAAGGCCCACACCCGCCAAGGCGACGCGATCGCCGCGGCCAGGCGGAGGCTGCCGATGATCGAGGTCGACGCCTCGGCCCGTCTCGTCGGCGAGCACGGTCCGGTGTCATTCCTGGACGTCTTCGAGGGCCGCGACCAGCTGATCGTCTACAAGCACATGTGGTGGCCGGGCGCCGGCATCGAAGGGCAGTGCGAGGGCTGCACGGCCTCCCTGTACGACGTCCACGACACCAGCTATCTGCGCCACCGTGGCGTGTCGTTCGCCGTGTTCACCGATGCGCCGTGGGACGAGATCGCGCCGTACAAGGAGTTCATGGGCTATCCGTACGCCTGGTACTCGACGACCGGTGTCCAGGACGAAGCAGTCCGGGGCAGTCTGGTCGACGAACCGGGCAACTACTCCTGCTACCTACGCGTCGACGGCGGCGCATACCTGACGAACGAAGCTGTCGGCCGCGGAGTGGAGACCGCCATGGTGCAGGCGCACCTCCTCGATCTGACCGTCTACGGCCGCCAAGAGCACTGGGAGGACTCGCCAGCAGGATGGCCGCAGCAGCCGACCGGCAGCTGGTGGGAGCGCGACGGGCGACCAGTGCCGCAGTGGAGCCGGCCAGGCGCTGCTCCTGCCGATCCCCACCGCGGACAGGCAGCTCGCCACTGCTGCGGCTGACAGGGGTCAGCCCCGTGGACTGGCGGTGACTTGGAGGTCCAGGAGCACCGTCGGGCTGACGAGGAGGGTGGTTGCGGCGTTCCAGTTCACCTGCCAGCGGGAGCGGTCGATCGGCAGCGTGGCAGTGAACGTGACGTCGTCGTCCACGTGAGTCAGCTCGAACGGGACCGTGACCGGATGCGTGACGCCCCGGATCGTCAGATCGCCCGTCACGGCGAACGTCGTCGTACCTGTCCGCTCCACGGCTGTCGCCACGAACGTGATGACCGGATGCGCCGGCGCGTCGAGGAAGCTCTTGCGTAGCTGAGCGTCGCGCCTGCGGTCCCCGGTCTCGATGCTGTTCGCCTGGATCGTGAGCCACGCGGTCGACCTGGCCGGATCGTCGCTGTCCAGCCGTACGGCGCCCTCGAACACGTCGAACCGCCCGCGCACCCTGGTCGCCATCCGGTGCCGCGCGACGAACCCGATCCGCGTCCGCGCGGCATCGAGCACGTAGTCGCCGTTCACCTCGGTGAGTGTGGTCATACCGGGTACGACGACACAGCCCGGTGAACTGTCAGCCGATCACACCGGAGGTGATCCGCCGTGGCGTGATGTCGAACATGGAATCCTCCGGTGGCTCGGCCAGGTACGCCTCGTGGAACTCCGGTGGCAGGTACTTCTCCACCATCGCGTGCAGCAGCTCCGTGCTGAGCGGCCGCAGTACCGCGACGCCTTGCATGTTGAGGTACTTCGCGGTCGGCCCGTCGGTCGTCTGGATCGAGAGCGACAACTCACCTGTGCCGGACCCGTGCAGTCTGGCCTTCTTGGACCGGCGAGGCGTCATCACCTGGAACCTGTTGCCGTCGGGCAGGTGGTGGAACCAGACCGGCGTCACATGTGGCGACCAACCAGGCTCGTCGATCGCCAGCACAGCCACCAGTGGCCGGGCCAGAAACTCAGCCGCTTCGTCGTCGTCCATCGTGCGAAACTCCATGTGTCCTCCAATCACCAACGACCCTCTCACCGGCCACCGACAGAACAGGACCGCAGTGCTCACCTACCGGCTGACGTCGCGCGATCTCGCGGACGTGCGGTTCGCGGTGTCGCCGGTCGCGGAGATGGTGCTGTCGTTCCGCGCGCTCCGGGACCCGGGCCGCTTCCCGCTGCAGCTCGGCTGGGTCCGCGCCGTGCAGCCGTACGTCGCCGACCTCGACTGGGACGTACTGCGGTGGCTCGTCAACGACACCATGGGCAGCCCGGACTTCCTCACGCCCCGGCCGACGTCACCGCTCACCCAGCTCGCCGACGAACTCGAACTGATCGCAAGCGTCAGCAAGGACACGTTCGCGCGCCAGCTGATCGCAGTGAACGGCGAACTGCCCGAAGGGCTGACCATCGACAAGGTGGTTGCCGCGCTGACGGAGTACTGGCAGGCCGTCATGGCGCCGTACTGGAGCCGCATGCGGACGCTCCTGTCCGCGGACATCAGCTACCGGGGCCACATCCTCACCCAGCAAGGGACCGGCGCGATGCTGAACGGTCTCGGCCCGGCGATCAGCTACGCGGACGGGCTGCTCCGGGTCGACCGCGTCGCCGACCCGAGCCGGACCGAGGACATCGACGGACGGGGACTCGTCCTGCAGCCGACCCTGTTCGGACCGCATGCCGTGATCCCGTTCGACCCTGGCGCGGACCCGCTGCTCGGCTACCCGCCCCGCGGACAGGCACACCTGTGGTCCGTCGTCGAGCCACCCTCCCAGCAGGACCTGGCCCAGCTGATCGGTACGCCGCGGGCGCGCATCCTCGAGCTCCTGACCTATCCCCGCACCACCACCGACCTGGCCGGCGAGCTGAAGGTGACACCGTCAGCCGTCAGCCAGCACCTCCAGCTCCTCCGCCGGACCGGCCTGGTCGAGCCGCAACGCACCGGCAAACAGGTCCTCTACAGACCGACAGAGCTCGCCGCCCTCCTCACCGGCACCGACGTCGATTGATCTGTCAGCTATAGTCGAGACGTCCGCGGGAGCTCGCAGGAGTGGGCTGAGAGGGTGACTACGCCGTCACCGACCGCTGAACCTGAATCGGGTAATTCCGGCGTAGGGAGGAAGCGCGATGGAATCCGTCTGGGTGAACGGTACGGCGATCGACGTGCCGTCCGGGAAGTCCGTGGCCGAGCTGATCTCGGAGTACTCCGACCGCAGCACCGGGATCGCGGTGGCAGTGAACCAGAACGTGCTGACCAAGGCCGAATGGGCGCAGACAACGCTGCGGCCCGGCGACCGGGTCGAGATCGTCAGCGCGACCCAGGGAGGCTGAGATGGACGATCCACTGGAGCTCGGCGGGCGGACCTACACCTCGCGGCTGATCATGGGGACCGGCGGTTCGGCCAACCTCGAGGTGATGGAGGAGGCGTTGATTGCCTCCGGCACCCAACTCACCACGGTCGCGATGCGCCGCCTCGGCACCGGTCACGAGGGCTCGGTGCTCGACGTACTGAAGAAGCACTCCATCGACGTGCTGCCGAACACGGCCGGTTGCCACACCGCGGCCGAGGCCGTGCTGACCGCCAAGCTCGCCCGCGAGGCGCTGGAGACCGACCTCATCAAGGTCGAGGTCGTTGCCGACGACCACCTACTGCTGCCCGACCCGGTCGAGCTGCTGGACGCCGTGGACGCCTTGGTGGCCGACGGTTTCACCGTGCTGCCGTACACGAACGACGACCCGATCCTGGCCCGCCGCCTCGAGCAGGCCGGCTGCGCCGCCGTGATGCCGTTGGCCGCACCCATCGGTTCGGCGCTCGGTATCCGCAACCCGCACAACATCGCACTGATCGCGGAGGCGGCGAAAGTCCCGGTGATCGTGGACGCCGGCATCGGTACGGCGAGTGACGCCGCGCTGGCCATGGAGCTCGGGTGTGACGCGGTCATGCTCGCGACCCCCGTGACCCGTGCGGAGAAGCCTGCCCTGATGGCCGCGGCGATGCGCGACGCCGTGTCCGCGGGCCGCAACGCCCGCCTCGCCGGTCGTGTCCCGCGGCGCTGGCAGTCGGCCCTCGCGTCGTCGCCTACAACCGGCCTACCAGCCTTTTAGCCTCCTCCGCGTCAATCGCCCGATCCAGCAGTACTGCGGTCAACGACAACGTCAGCTCCTCGTTCGGTTGCAGCGCCAACGGCTCGTCCCACGCCAGCGCGGGGCACGCCCCGACGTACGCCTCGGAACGCACGAACCACGGCCGCACCTCCTCCGGCTGCACCAGCAGCAGGCTGACGTCTCCTTGCACGAAGGCGAGCCACGGGCTGGTCGACCCGAAGGCGGGGTCCAACCCGTCACCGTCAGCACTCAGTACGGTCGTCTCCCCGGACGGCAGTCGCCAGAAGATCCCGCCGTACCCAGCCCCTGCCCGGCCTGAAGTCGCCGGGCTCTCGATGCGGATCGGTCCGTACCGGGCGGTGAGTTCGCTGCGCCAGTCGAGTCGCCAGCCGCCGAAGGCCAGGTCGCCCACGAGGCGCCGGCGTTCGACCAGCTGCGGTCGGCCTTGTTCGTCGTACCAGGTGATGTTGTCGACCAGTTCGCGATTGTCGGCGGTGACGCCGCGGCTGCGTTGCTGGCCGTGGTTCGTGAGCAGGGTGGGGCCTTGGCCGCGGACGTAGGTGCGGCCGCCCCAGTGCGAGGTGCCGTTGACCTGAGCGAGCGCGAGCGAGAGGCCGTAGTGGTGCCGGTGGTCGACCGGGCTGACCTCGGTCAACGGGTGCCCGCCGAGGGTCCGGACCGGATGCAGGTACGGCCTCGGCGCGTGCACCTGCGGCATCCGCCGCCCGAACTCGTACCGCGCGAGCAAGCCGGCCGAGCTCCCGAGCTCGAAGATGTCACCCTGCCGCTGCCACCCGATCCGATCGGCCGCAGCATCCCCCTGCGATCGCCGCTCCTGCGGAACCGGTCCCGTGCTCGCCCGCACTGCGAGCCGCAACTCCGGGACATCGCCTGCCTGCACGGGAGGCGAGCCGTCCGACGCCGTGACCGACGCGTACAGCCGCTGCCAGGCGAGCTCGCCAAGGTCCTTCTGCGGCACCCGCACGGTCGTCAGCGACGGTACGGCGAAACGCGCCAGCCCGATGTCGTCCATCCCGGTCACCGACAGATCAGCCGGTACGGCGACACCGACCTCGTTCAGCCGCGCCAGCAACCCGAACGCCACCAGGTCGTTGAACGCGACGACCGCCGTGACCTGCGCCTCGAGCACCCGTTCCACCGCGGCGTACCCGTCCTCGATCGACCAGCCGCACTCGAGCCGGACGAGTTCCAGCCCCGGGATCTCCCGCTCGGCGACCTCGAGCGCCTTCAACCGCAAGACGTTGGACGCACTGGCCGCCGGGCCGGACAGGAACGCCAGCCGCCGGTGCCCCAGGCCGACCAGGTGATCGACGACGATCCGTACGGCGCGGCCGTAGTCGACCACGACCGACGACACCTCCGCCGGGCCTTGCCGATTGACCAGGATCACCGGCTGCACCTGCGGAAGGAGCTCCAGCAGCCGCTCCTGGTCCATCCGCGGCGAGACCATGATCAGCGCGTCGCAACGCCGCCGTGCTTCGATCGCGATCGCCGCCTCGGCGGCCGGGTCCTCGTCGGTCTCGGCGACCAGCACCTTGTACCCGGCCGCGGCGGACGCGTTCGTGATACCGCGCAGGATCTGCTGGAACAGCGGGTTGCCGAGGTCCGGGACGACCAGCGCGACCATGTTCGTCCGGCCCAGGGACAGACTGCGGGCCAGGTCGCTCGGCCGGTAGTTGAGCCGCTCGGCCGCGGCGCGCACCCGGGCGACGATCTCGGGTGCGACACTGAGCCGGCCGTTCATCACCCGGGACACGGTCGCCCGCGACACCTCCGCCGCGCGCGCGACGTCGGCGATCGTGATCGTGTCCTTCGGTGTCCGTCCCACCCTTGCATCCTCTCCCGCCGGAAAGCGGTTTCTCAACCCCTGTGACCATCCACCTGTGATCGGATGGGGGCATCAGCCAGAGGGAGGAACAGGTGGGCGAACTGGAGTATCCGCAGGTCGCGGGCGTGGCGCCGGGAAACGGTTACAGCCACGTGGTGACCGGAACCGGCCAGTGGATCGCGATCTCCGGACAGGTGGCGCTGGACCCGGACGGAACGTTCGTCGGCGTCGGTGATCCGGCCGCGCAGGCGGAGCAGGTGTTCGCGAACCTGCAGCGCTGCCTGGCGACCGTGGGCACGACGTTCGGAAACGTGGTCAAGCTGACGTACTTCGTCACGGACATCGGTTTCCTGCCGGCTGTCCGCACGGTGCGTGACAAGTACATCCCGGGGCCGAAGCCCGCGAGTACGGCGGTCCAGGTGGCCGCCCTCTTCAGCCCGGACGCCCTCCTCGAGATCGAGGCATACGCCGTCGTCTGACGCAAGCTTGCCCACCGAAATGGAGGGTTGCCCCCTCGAATTCTCAGTGGGCAACCCTCCAGCTCAGGGGATAACCCCCGAGTTGGAGAGTTTGCGGACGGCGGGCGCGGGCGGGTCAGCGGAGGAGGTCGACGGCAACCCGGGCGGCCTCGCCGATCGCGGCGTCGACGCGGGGCTGGCGGAAGTCGCCGCGGGCGGCGAGCGTGAAGACCGCGACCGCGAACGCCGCCCCGCCGGGCAGTGTGACCACGCCGACCTCGTGCCGCAACGCGCCGAACGTTCCGGTCTTCCCCGCGACGCGTACCTCGTCGTGCGGGAAGCCGGACGCCAACCGGTGCAGGAACAGCTGCCGATGCATCGTCGCCTTCACGAACTCGGTCTGCTCGGGCGACAGCAAATCCCCCGCCCACAGGCGCCGCAACAGCAACGTCATCTCGCGCGCGGTGCTCGCCGACGCGTTCGCGGCCTCGTACACCCCGGCCGGATCGGTCCGGTCGTTGTCCGCCAGTACGGCGAGTGCCGCGTCCGGATCGTTCGTCCCGGTACGCCGCTGCAGATCGCGCAGATTGCCCGCGGTACCGCGACGTACCCACGTTCGCCGCAGACCGAACGACTCGAGCATCCCGGCCAGCCGCCGGAGGCCGACGATGTCGAGCAGTGCGTCGGCCGAGGCGTTGTCGGAGACGGTCATCATCGACAGCGCGAGGTCCCGCAGCGACACCGTCACCGGGTCCGCGAACACCGACAGCCCGGTCGGCCCGGCGGTCCGCTCTGACGGTTCCAGCGTGACCCGGCGCCGCGGATCCAGTTCGCCGAGGTCCACCAAGCGGCAGAACCCGGTCAGCAGCGGCAGCTTGTACACCGAGGCCAACGGCACCATCCCGTCCGCGTCGACCTCGACGGTCGACTCGGGCTCGTCGAGCGCCACCGCGTGCAGCCAACCGCGGACACCGGCGTCCTCGAACACCGCGCGGATCCGGGCGCTCACGAGGTCAGCGCTTCCGTGAGCTGTGCCATCACGTCGTTCGGCCGCAGGAAGGGTGTCCGCGTCCTCGACCAGACGATCCGCAACCGCAACGGCAGCGGATCGTCGGCCAGCCGGTGCCGCGAGACTCCCGGCGCGGTCAGCGACGGGTCCGCGGTCACCACGATCGCCTGTCCCGCGGCTGCCATCGCGAGCCCGGCGCGGTCGTCGGTCACCACGACCGTCCCGCCGTCCGGCCGATGCAACGCCACAGTGTCCAGGAAGAGGTCCCGCGCCGCCGGCGCCTCGGCCCGCGGCCGTACCGCGATCGGCAATCCCTTCAAGTCCCGCAGGGGCACGACCTCACCGTCCGCCATCGACGCGGGCGCCAACGCCCACGTCGACAACAAGGCCACTGGCCCGGCTTCCAGACCGTCGAGGACGGTGGGATGCAGTACGGCGGCCAAGGTCAGCCGGCCCGTGCCTACTTGGTTGACCAGGGAACTCGTCGGCGCGGTCACCACCGTGACGCGACTGCCCCGGAGCGCGGCCCCACAGGCCGCGGCCACCGCGGCGCCGGCGGCCGGCGGAACCTCCGGGGCCAGGCCGACCCGGATCTCGGGACCCTCCGGATCGCGCGCGACGGCGGCCTGGTGGAGCTCACCGATCGAAGTCAGGGCGCGGCGCGCGTACGGCAGCAGGGCGGCCCCGGCCGGGGTGAGTTCTACGCGGCCGGCGCCGCGTTCGAAGAGCTTGGCGCCGACCAGCGCCTCCAGCCGGCGCAGGCCCTGGGACAGCGGCGGCTGGGTGATGCCGACGACCCGTGCGGCATCGCCGAAGTGCTGCTCCTCGGCCAACGCGATGAAGATCTGCAGATGCCGTTCAGTCAGCATTCAGGACCCTGCTGACCTGCGGTGATATCTACAGACAATCGCCTCATGCGTAAGAGCATATTCGACACGTTCACTTGCTCTCGCCTTGACTGAAGATCCAGACGACGAGAGGGAGACAGCGTGAAGGTGAGTCGGAGGGGAATGCTGACCGGCGCGGCGGCAGCCGGTGCGGCGGGCATAGTCGGCGCAGGCGGCGCGGTCGGGCTCGAGCGCCGGAGCGAGGCGGCGACAACTCGCGACACCAGCAGCACTAGCGGCGCTACTAGTACTAGCAGTGCTAGCGGGAACCTGGCGGCGGGTGAGCCGGTCGAGCTGACCTGGTTCGGGACGCATGCGTGGCAGATCCGGTGCGGTAAGAGCGTCGTACTGACCGATCCGTGGCTGACGCGTTTCAAGACCGGGACGTTCACCCCCGAGGGCGCCGACCCGAAGACCAAACTGGTGATCAAGCCCGAGGTGATCGACAAGCACCTGAGCACCGCGGACGCGATCCTCGTTCACCACGGGCACTACGACCACATGGCCGACGTGCCGTACGTCGCGAAGAAGACGCAGGCCACCGTGCTCTGCACCGAGACGCACGCCAACCTGCTGCGCGCGATGAAGACGCCGAACGATCTGCTGTCACCGGTCCGCGGCGGCGAATACCTGCCGTTCGAGGGCTTCACGATCGAGGTGTTCCCGTCGCTGCACTCCTGCGGCGGCAAGCGGCACACGTACGCGTACCCGGGCTACCGGTACGACGTCCCGCCGCGCCCGCGCGTCATCGAGGACCTGGTCGAGGGCGGCACGCTCGCGTTCGTGATCACGATCGGCGGCGTACGCATCCTCAGCCTGAGTACGGCGAACTTCGACCCGCACGCGCTGCAGGGCCTCCAGGTCGACGTCGTCCTCGCGGCGCCGGGCGGCGAACCCGGCATCACCGACCGCCTGCTCCGGACGATCAAGCCGGTCCGGAAGGTGATCGCCACCCACTGGGACGACTTCGACAAGCCGCTCGAGGAGCCCGGCATCCCGTGGACCGACCTGACTCCGCTGCGCACGTCGGTCGAGAAGACCGGTGCGCAGTTCGTCGTCCTCGATCACCTGCAGAAGGTCACTCTTTGACCCGGTAGTGGTAACGCGAGACGGTCTGGAAACCGAGCCGGTCGTAGAGCGTGCGGGCCGCCGTGTTGTCCTCCAGGACGCTCAGCCAGACCCACCTGCTCGTTGCCGCCTGCAACAGGCCGTGAATGATCGCGGAGGCCAGGCCCTGGCGGCGGAAGCGTTCGTCGACGGCGAGGCAGTACAGACCCGCCGTGTCGTCGACGAGCGCCAGCCGGCCGATCGCCTTCACCCGCGGACCGTCCGGGACGCTCGCGTAGAGCGCCTTCCCCCGGGCGAGGATCTGCTCGGCGGCCGCGCGCGTGTCGGCGCCGCGCCCGTCGATGCTCCACCAGCAGTCCGTCCACGCAGCCGAGGGCGTCGTGGAAATATTCACCTCGGCCGGCGTCGTGTGCAGGTTCGCGAGGACGTCGGAGACGGCGGCGCACTGGACCAGCGTCGGGTTGCGCATCACATACCCACGCGCCTCGAGCTGCGCATCCAGGTCGCTCGGCTGCACCGCCGGGCTGATCTGGAACGACGGCGTGATGCCATGCGCGACGTACAGATTTTCCACGTAATCCAAGGCTTTACCGAGGTCGAACGGCGCACTCTTGGGCAGGACGGAATTGGCGCGCAGGGTGACCCCGGCATTGTGCCGGACCAGCCAGCCGTCCAGCTCCGTGCTGTGCGCGGCGGGCCAGCCTTGGTTCATCAGCGAGTCCATCTGAGCTGCCTCGATCACTCCACCAAGAGTAGAACCCGCCGGATCGAATTGCAAAGAAATGGATACTTATTCATCACCCCCGGATCGTCGCGATCGCGTCCGCGAGCAGGTCGATGCCCTCGACAACTTCCTTGCGCCGCAGTGATCCGTACCCGAACACCAGCCCGGCCGGTCCGTCCCCGGCGACCCAGTACGGTGCCAGCCCGTACACCCCAAGCCCGCGCTGCAGTGCCGCCTCCCGCAGCGCGTCCTCGCCGAGATCGGGCGGCAGCCAGGTCATGACGTGCAGCCCCGCCGACACCCCGACCGGCTCCAGTTCGGGAATCCGGGCCGCCAATCGATCGACCAGCGTGTCCCGCAGTATCCGGTACCGCGGCCGCATCCGCCGGAGGTGCCGGTCGAACTCGCCGCGCGCCACGAAGTCCGCGAACGCCAGCTGATCGAACACCGGCGATCCGCGATCGTCCATCAGCTTCGCCTGCGCCATCGGCTCGACCAGCCACGACGGCAGGATCAGCCACCCGAGCCGCAACCCGGGCGCGAGCGTCTTGCTCGCCGTCCCGGCGTACGCGACCCGATCGGGTGCCAGGCCCTGCATCGCCCCGATCGGCTCCCGGTCGTAGCGGTACTCCGCGTCGTAGTCGTCCTCGATCACCAGCCCGTCCCGAGCCGTGGCCCAGGCGACCAGGGCCGCCCGCGTCTCCGCCGAGGCCACCGCTCCGGTGGGGAACTGATGCGCCGCGGTCACCAGTACGACGTCGGCACCCGACTGCTCCAGCGCGGCGACATCGATGCCGGTCTCCAGCATCGGTACGCCGACCACTTCCAGGCCGGCCGCCTGCGCGACGTCCCGCAGATCGTTGTCGGACGGATCCTCCACCGCGAGTCGCGTGCGGCCCTGCGCGGCCAGGACCTGCAGCAAGAGCCGCGAGCCCTGCGCGAACCCGTTGCAGATCAACATGTTCTCCGGCCGCGCCGCCGTACCGCGAACCCGGTTGAGGTAGTCGGAGAGCGCCGTGCGGAGCTCGATCGTGCCGCGACCGTCGATGTAGGCCAGGCTGCGGTACGGCGTCTCGTTCAGCACCCGGCGTACCGATCGGAGCCAGGCGGCGCGCGGGAACTCGGAGACGTCCGGGCGGCTGTACCGGAAGTCGATCCGCGGCGGACCGCTCGCGGCCGGAGCGGCGATCGTCGGCTCGACGACAGCGATGTCCGCGACCTGCGTCTTGCCCCCGGCACGGCTGACCAGGTACCCCTCGGCGACGAGTTGCTGGTACGCCTCGACGACCACACCGCGGGACAGGCCGAGGTTCTGCGCGAGCGCGCGCGTGGACGGCATCACGGTCTCGGCACGCAGCAGGCCGGCGCGGATCCGGGTGCGGATCCCGCTCTCGAGCTGCTGGTGCAGTGGCACGCCACTGTCCCGGTTCAGCTCGACCAGGAGTTCACCGGCTCCGGAACTGGTCCTCATTCGGCTCACGGAACTGGACCTTATCGACGTGCCGCTGCGCTGTCAGGGTTACGGGACAGACCACTTTCCAGGGAGCTGACACCGATGACCGAGTACCTGCGCACCGGCGACGCCGGCTACGACACAGCGCGCACCGTGTGGAACGCGATGATCGACCGCCGCCCGGCCGTGATCGCCCGGTGCACTTCGACCGCGGAGGTGGCCGAGGCGGTGCGGTTCGGGCGCACGGCCGGCCTGGAGATCGCGGTCCGCTGCGGCGGGCACAACATCGCCGGGCTCGCAGTTCCGGACGGTGGGCTGATGATCGACCTGACGCCGATGAGCGAGGTCCGGGTGGATCCGGCGCTGCGGCGGGCGTGGGTGCAGGGCGGTGCGCTGCTGGGCGAGCTGGACAAGGCGGCGCAGGAGTACGGGCTGGCGACGACGGCCGGGAACGTCTCGCACACCGGTGTCGGCGGTCTGACGCTCGGCGGCGGGATGGGGTGGCTGGCGCGGCGGTTCGGGCTGTCCTGCGACAACGTGATCTCGTACGAGGTGGTGACCGCGGACGGCGCGGTCGTGCGGGCGAGCGCGGACGAGAACGCCGAGCTGTTCTGGGGCCTGCGGGGTGGTGGCGGGAACTTCGGGATCGTCACCTCGTTCGAGTTCCAGCTGCACGAGATCGGGACGCGGGCGCTGATCGTGGAGCTCAGCTACCCGATGTCGGCCGGTTTCGACGTACTGCGGGGCTGGCGGGAGCTGAACGTCACGGCGCCGCGGGAGGCGACGTTCACCGCGAACATCACCGGGGACTCGTTGACGGTCGGGTACGTGTGGGTCGGCGAGGGCGGGGAGGAGCTGCTGCCGGCGTTCCGCGCGCTCGGTCCCGTCACGGGTGAGATGGTCGAGGAGACGACGTACCTGACGCTGCAGACGCGCGACGACAACGTGCAGGGGCACCGGTTCCGGCGGTACTGGAAGGGGCATTACTTCAAGACGCTGCCGGACGAGGCGATCCGGGCGTTGCTGGACAACCCGGGCGTGGGAGCGAGTCTGCAGGCGTACGGCGGGGCGATCGCCGACGTACCGGACGACGCGGCGGCGTTCAGCCACCGGGACACGCAGTTCGAATTCGTCACCGCGACCCGCTGGGAGGACCCGGCGGAGGACGCGACCCGGATCGCGACGTTGCGCGGGTACGCCGCCGCGCTCGCGCCGTACGCGAACGGCGCGTACGTGAACACGCTGAACGACGACCCGATCCAGCGGGCCTTCCCGCCCGCGAAGCTGGAGCGGCTCGTCGCGCTGAAGACGGCGTACGACCCGGCCAACGTTTTCCACCTGAACCAGAACATCAGGCCGGCCGGCCTGAGGGACGAGACCGGCGCGGCATGATGGATCTGTGACGACAGAGTTGACGCCCGAGCTCGCGGCGACGATCGAGGAAGCGTTCGCGCGGCGGGACCGGGCGAACATGGGGCCGACGATCGCCTTCTTCGAGAAGCTGCTGACCGAGCATCCGGACAACCCGTACGTGCTGTACGAGGTCGGCGGGTCGTACGACACCGCCGGGCTGGAGGAGAAGGCGGTCGGGTACTACGAGCGCGCGCTGCCCGGGCTGACCGGGGAGACGCGGCGGAAATGCCTGCTGCAGTACGGCAGCACACTGCGCAACCTGCACCGCTTCGACGAGTCGCTGGCCGTGTTCAAGCAGGCGTGTGCGGAGTACCCGGAATCGGACTCGCTGCGGGTGTTCAAGGCGCTCACGCTGCAGGCCGCCGGGCACAAGGACAAGGCGCTGGCCACGCTGCTGCTGGTGATCGCCGACAAGGTCGACTCGGCGGAGATCAAGCGCTACGAGGCGGCGATCCGCGGCAACGCTGACTATCTCGCGGGTCTCGGCTAACTCGACCGACGGCTAGCGTTTGCGGGCGAGGCCGCCGTAGATGACGTCGCGGACGTCGACCGGCGGCTCCTCGTCCACGCGGCCGCCGGGGACGTGCCATTCGGCCAGGCGGACGATCCCCGGCTGGAAGATCTCGGTCCCGCCGAACAGCGCCGAGATCTGCTCGACCGACCGGAACGCCAGATCCGGGAACGCCTGCGTCACCTTCGCGGACAGCTCCGTCACCAACTCGTCGACCGGCCCGCCGTCACCCGGCTTGCACGCGTGGGTGATGGCGAGGAACGACCCCGGAGGCAGCGCGTCGACGTACGCCCGAGCGATCCGCTTGGTCTCTTCGTAGTCGGCGACGTGGTGCAGCATCAGCGCCATCACCAGCGCGACCGGCTCACCCGCGGCCAGCAGGGCGGCGACCGCCGGATCCGCCAGCACCTCGTCCGGCTTCGTCAGGTCCGCGGCACTGAACTGGGTCCGGTCGTTGTCCAGCAACAGCGCCCGCCCGTGGGCGACCACGGACGGATCGTTGTCGATGTAGACCACCGAAGCGCCGAGGTTCGCCCGCTGGGCGATCTGGTGGGTGTTCTCGGCGGTCGGCAGCCCGGAGCCGGCGTCGATGAACCGCCGTACGCCGGCCTCCGCGGCCAGCCAGGTGATCACCTCTTTGAGCCAGGCCCGGTTCGCCCGCGCCCACTCCGGGGCCTCCGGCGCGATCTTCATGATCTGCCGGTACAGCTCGCGGTCGGGCTCGTAGTTGTCCTTGCCGCCGAGGAAGTAGTCGTACACCCGGGCGACGCTCGGACGTGTGGTGTCGATCCCGTGCGCGACCAGCCCGCTGTCGTACGTCGGCTGATCGGTCACACCGTCTCCTCACGTTCGCGGGGGCGCACGTCCGCTCCGAGCGTAACGCACGGAGAGTCAGCGTTTCAGCACGGCGTGTTCAAACGGCGTTGAACCTCAATCTCCACAGGGCTTTCAGCACCACGCAGGCCGAGGTATCAGCAGGCGCAGGCTGTGCCGTCAGCACGCGCAGGCGACACCGCGCGGCGCCACGAGCGGGTCGGACTCGCGCCGCTCGACCCCGTCCGCGGTCTCGACCGGGCCGCCTTCGCGCACCCAGTACTCGAACCCGCCGATCATCTCCTTCACCGGATACCCGAGCCGCGCGAACGCGAGCGCCGCCTGAGTGGCCCCGTTGCAGCCCGGTCCCCAGCAGTACGTCACCACCGTCACCCCATCCGGCACGAGACCCGCCGCCCGCTCCGCGATCTCACGATGCGGCAGATGGATCGCCCCCGGCAGATGCCCCTGATCCCAGCTCTCCCGGCTCCGGCTGTCCACCAGCACCCACCCGGTCACCCCGGCACCGATGTCCGCGGCCACATCAGCCGCATCCACCTCGAACGAAAGCCGCCCACCAAAGTGCGCCACAGCCGCATCCGACCCCGCCGCCGGCGTCCGCAGCACAGCCGAGTTCTCCATACCGATTCTCCTCACACATCCGGGAGCCCCCAGCGTCAGCCATCGAGGATGTACGGCGACAGTGGCAGAAATGCCCTAGTGCATCAAGATTCAGCCGCGGCGTGGTGTGATCTTTGCTCGGGCCCGGGCGACCTTGATCGCCTGTTTCAGCGTGTCTACGTCGTACGCGCCGTAGTGCCGTTGTCCGTTGATGAAGAAGGTCGGGGTGCCGGAGACGCCGCTGGTGTCCGCCGACTCCACGTCCTGTGCGACTCGCGCGGCTGCCACGTGGCGTTTTACGTCGTCGTGCAACCGATCGGTGTCCAGACCGAGCTGTTCCGCGTAGCCGATCAGGTCCTTCGGCTGGAGCTTGTCCTGGTTCGCGAGCAGCAGATCGTGCATCTCCCAGAACGCCCCCTGCGCGGCCGCCGCCTCGGCGACCTCCGCGGCGATCTGCGCGCGGGGGTGTACGTCGGTCAACGGCAGATGCCGCCAGACGTAGCGCAGGTCGTCGTCGTGCAGCAGATCCCGTACGACGGGCTCGGCGATCCCGCAGTACGGACACTCGAAGTCGCCGTACTCGACGAGCGTCACCGACGCCGTCTCCGGCCCGCGGATGTGATCCCGCTCGGGATCGACCGGGTCGGTCAGATCCACCAACTGTTCAGCGTCGCCGAGCAATGCCATCGCCTTCTTCGGCGGCGACAGCAACTTGGCCGCGCGGAACACCGCCCAGGTGATCGCCGACGCGACGATCACCGCGGACAGCAGCCCGACCTTCGCTTCGGCCAACTGCGGCCCGTCGAACGCGATCGTTGCAATCAGCAACGACACCGTGAACCCGATCCCCGCGATCGTCCCGCTGCCGGCGACGGCGGCCCAACCGACACCCGGGCGGATCCGGCCGGCGGTGAGGCGCTCGAGCAGCCAGGACACGGTGATCACCGCGACCGGCTTGCCGACGACGTACCCGAGCAGGATGCCGAGCGTGATCGGCGACGTGAACGCCCGTCCGAGGAACGCCGCGTCGATGGTCACCCCGGCGTTCGCGAGCCCGAAGAGCGGGACGATCAGGTAGCTGGTCCACGGGTGGTACAGGTACTGGAGGCGCTCGTTCGGCGAGATCGTCGTGGTCAGACCGACGGTCGCGGACCGCGCCAGCTCCGGCGTCGGCTGCTCGCGGAACAGGCGGAACCGGCCGGTCGCCTCCTCGAGTTCTTCCCGTCCGGGCGAGTACGCCGGCGCGGTCAACCCGATCGCGAGGCCGGCGACAACGGGATCGACACCACTCTCGAGCAGGGCGGCCCAGATCAGCACGCCGAGGATGACGTAGATCCACGCCTTGCGGACGCGGAACAGCGAGAGCGCGAGTACGACGGCGAACGCGCTGAGCGCGAGAACGAGCGGCATCAACCGAATGTTCTCGCTGTAGACGACGGCGATCACGACCAGCGCGAGGAGGTCGTCGACCACGAACACCGTCAGCAGGAACACCCGCACCCGATCCGGCACGCCCCGTCCGACCAGCGCGAGCAGACCGAGCGCGAGCGCGGTGTCGGTCGACATCGCGACGCCCCAGCCGTGTGACCCCGGCCCGCCGGCGTTGAACGCCAGGTAGATCAGTACCGGCACGATCATCCCGGCGATCCCCGCGAGCATCGGCAGGACGAACCGGCTGCGCTCCCGCAGGTCACCGAGGTCGAACTCCCGCCGCGCCTCCAGTCCCACGACCAGAAAGAACAGCGTCATCAGCCCGCTGTTGATCCACTCCCGCAGATCCAGCCCCAGCTCGTCGTGCCCCAGCCCGATCGACAGCTCGGTCCGCCACACCTCGTCGTACAGTCCCGGCGCCACGTTGGCCCACAGCAGGGCCACCACGATCGCTGCCGCCAGTACGCCGGAACTCCCCGCCTCGGTGCGCAAGAACGCCCGCAACGGCGCCGCGAACTCCCGCCGCCAGTTGGTCCGCCCGCCCAACAGACCAGAGACGTCCGCCATAACCCGAACTGTAGCCGCGGCCGCTCAGCGCCTGCGGCGCGAACTGCGGGCGGTCAGCGGGCGGGCTGGAGGTAGCTGACGAGGAAGAGCGGTCCGTTTCCAACACAGTCCTGCCCCGTCCACGTGTCCTTGGAGCCGACGCCGCCCCCGGCGATGTCCAGGAGCACACCTGAGCGCGCGACGACCTCGTTCGCGCCGTCGAGGATCTCGAAGGACTCGGAATTGCCCCGGACGCTGTACCCCCGAGGCCAGACGAGCGTCGTCGCAGAGCCACCTGAGCCGGCCCGCACGCAACCGCTCGCGTCAACGGTCAACATGGCTTTGAGGCCGGCCTCCATCCCACCGGGCATCTCTGAATCGGACCGGACGATTCGTGGGGGCACGTCGGACGGCCCGCCTGCTGTCGGCGGCTGGTCGGGGCCGGGGCGGACGGCCCACGCGGTACCTGCGATGACCGCTGCGGAGGCAAGCGCGACGCCCCCAACCGCGAGGCGGCGGTTGCGGATTCGCCGGTGCCGGATGCGGCCGACGACCACGTCCTCTGCGAGGTCGACGGCGTCGCTGCCTTCGGCGGCTGCGGCGCGGAGGAGTTCTCGAAGGTCGGTCATAGCGCACTCTCCTCGTTGACGCCGAGCTGCACGGCGAGCTTGGCCCGGGCGTCGGACAGGTGACGTTTCACGGTGCCTTCCGCGCAGCCGAGCTCGTCGGCGACCTCGGTCACCGTCAGGTCCTCGTAGTACCGCAGGACGACACAGGCCCGCTGCCGCGGCGACAGCGTCCCGAGAGCCCGGCGTACGTCGTCCGCCACAGCAAGCTGGTCGTCGTCGTGGTGTGGTGGATCGACCAGGAGGTGGCGCGTCGCGTTCCACCGCTTGAGCCGTCGGCGGCTGTCGACGTACTGGTTCAGCATCGCGCGCCGGACGTACGCCTCGAGCTGATCGATGTCCTCACCGACGCGCCGCCGGCCGAACACCCGCGTGAGCGCCTCCTGCACCAGGTCACTCGCGGCCGCCGGGTCACCGGTCAACAGGTACGCGTAGCTCCGCAGCGCGCCACCACGCGTCGCCAGCAACGCCCGGAAGGCCTGCTCCCAGTCGGCCACCCCACCACCCGTCCTCTCACCTAGACAGACGAACAACCAGCCCGACACGTTGGGGGCCACCCTCGGCTAACACTCCAAGAGGTCAGGAATGCATGATGTGCGTGCCCGACCCGCACGTACATGCCCTGGAGATGTCAGTGACCGAGCCTGAACTCGCCAACTCGGCGGACACGTTCGCCCGGCTGGCGATCGAGCTGCATGACGCTCCTGGTGTCGAGGAGACCGTCGACGCCGTCGTGCAGTTCGCGCTGCATGCCCTCAACTGCAAGTACGCCGGTGTCGCGCTGTACACCCGGGGTTCGCGGGCGGAGATCGCCGCCGTGACCGACTCGGTCGTCAGCGACCTGTACGAATCGCAGATCAGCGCGGACAGCGGCTCCCTCATCACCGCGCTGCGCGAGCGCACCACCGTCCTGATCCGGGACACCACGACCGACGAGCGCTGGCCGGAGCACAGCACGAAGGTCGCCGCGCTCGGGATCCGCAGCGTTCTCGACGTACCGTTGGCGACCGGTGACACACCGCGCAGTACCGTCGGCGTTCTCGGGCTCTACAGCGAGCAGCCGGACGCGTTCACCGCTGACGACGAGGCGATCGCGCACATCCTCGCGCAGCACGCGTCGGTCGCGGTGGCGTCCGCGCGGCAGGAGGAGACGATGGCGCAGGCTGTCGACGCGCGGAAGCTGGTCGGTCAGGCGATGGGGATCCTGATGGAGCGCTTCGACGTGGACGGCGACCGGGCGTTCGCGATCCTCAAGCGGTACTCGCAGGACACCAACACCAAACTGCGCGACGTCGCGCAGCAACTCGTCGCTACGCGCAGGCTTCCGCACTGACCGCGATCTGACACCGTTGTCCAGGCGCCGACAGCGGCAATCCGTTGCATACTGCGGAATGGAGCCTGACGCCGGGACTTGTGCGGCCAGTACCGCGGACCGGGTCACGTCCCGGCGTCTCACTTCCGGTCACGCCGGCGGCCTCAGGCTAATCTGGCGCAATGGGTGAGTGGCGGCCGCTGGCGGGTCCCTCGCGGCAGGTGGCGCTGGAGATCCTGCTCGACGGGCCGTTGTCGCGTGCCGAGCTGTCCCGCCGCGTCGGCCTGTCCCCCGGCAGCCTGACCCGGTTGACGAAGCCGATGGTCGAGTCCGGGCTGCTGGTCGAGGTCGAGGTCGGCCCGACCGACGCCCGCGTCGGCCGGCCGTCGCAACCGCTCGACCTCGACGCCCACGCGCATCACTTCGTCGGCATCAAGCTCACCGGCGACTCCGCGATCGGCGTCCTCACGACCCTGCGCGCCGACGTTCTCGCGAGCGTCGAACGCCCGATCATCGATCCCACCCCGTCCGCCGTCGCCGACCTGGTCCTCGAGCTCACCGACGAGTTGCAGCTCCAGGTCCCCGGAGGTACGCCGATCACCGGACTCGGCGTCTCGATCGGCGGCCGCGTGGCGAACCGGTCCGAGGTCCGCTGGGGCCCGTACCTCAACTGGGTCGACGTACCGTTCGGCGAGATCCTCGCCGCGCACACCAGCGTGCCGATCGTGCTCGCCAACGACCTCACCTCGCTGACCGAGGCGACGCACTGGTTCGGCGCCGGGCGGAACTCGGACCGCTTCGTCCTGGTCACCATCGGCGCCGGCGTCGGCTACGGGCTCGTCGTGCACAACCAGGTCGTCGACAGCCCCGACGTCACGCTCGGCCTGATCGGGCACTACCCGCTGCTCCCCGACGGCCCGCTCTGCGATCGCGGCCACCGCGGCTGCGCGCTCAGCCTGCTCACGGTCGGCGCGGTCACCAGCCAGCTCGGTACGGCGCTCGGCCGGACGGTCGGGTACGACGAGGCGCTCGATCTCGCGGCCAAGGGCGATCCCGCCGCGCGCGAGATCGTGGGGCGCGCCGGCCGCGCCCTCGGCAAACTGATCGCGGCCGCCGCGAACTTCACCATGCCCGAGCTCGTCGTCCTGGGCGGTGAGGGCGTCCGCCTGGCCGAGGTCGCGCACGAGGACCTGCTCGCCGGCCTGCACGCCGACCGGCACCCGTCGGCCGCCGAACTGCCGATGGTCCTGCAGCCGGCCGACTTCAGCGAATGGGCCCGCGGCGCCGCCGTCGTCGCCATCCAGACCTTCGTCCTCGGAACCGAGTAACTGGCTATTTCAGAATAAGCAGTTACACTCGCCGTCATGGACCTCGTGAGGCGATGGTTGGACGGCTGGCGGCTGTGCCGCGGACTGGATCCGGTGACCGAGTACGACGACGCCTATCTCGCCGTACTGCGACTTCCCGGACGTGAGCGCGAATGGTTCGCCCGGACCGACAACCCGGCCACCGTGGACCGACTGGCGGCCGACCTGCCGGTGGGCACCTGGCTGACCGTCACGACCCACGACGGCGACCGCGTCGCCCGCCAACTCGGCGCCGCGGGCGGGCAGCTGCTCGACGAGCGCAGAACCCTGATGGCGATCGACGTCCACGAGCACCCACAGCCGGGCACCGGCGCGTATCGCGTCGAGCGGACCACCGAAGGCAGGCTCGAGTATGTGCGGCTGCTGACGGCGGAAGGCGACGTCGCGGCCCACGGGATGATGGGAATCGCCGGGGCGGATGCGGTGATGCACGACATCCAGACCGACCCGGCGCACCGGCGTCGCGGGCTCGGCAGCGTGGTGATGGGCGCCCTGGCGCAACGGGCGATCGAGCGCGGAAGCCGGACCGGCCTGCTGATGGCGACCACCGACGGCTTCCACCTCTACCGCAAGCTGGGCTGGTCGTCCGAGGCCACGATGGTGACGGCCTCAGGCACCGCCGAATCGGGCGCTGCTGGGTCTGGCGCGGTGGGCGGCGACCTTGGTGCGGTTCTGGCAGGCGGTTGAGCAGAACCGCTGCGTGTGGTTCCGGGTCGCGTCCAGGAAAACGTTGTCGCACCGGACCGCCGCACACTGCCGGAGACGTTCCGCCTGATCGCTCCCGAGCAACATCGCGACCGCGGTCGCGAACTCGGCCAGCCACCCCGTCGCCGCGTCCGGGCTGCCGAAGTGCAGGTGCCACGGCGCCCCCGGGTCGCGGGCCAACTGCGGCGCGGCCCGGTTCTCCCGGAGCATCGTGTTCACCAGTTCGGCCGCGCGATCGACGTCCGGGAGGCTGGACAGCGCGTCGTACAAGAGCTTTCCGCCGGCGGCGTAGTCCGCGGGCTCGGCAGCGACCTCTCGGTTGGTGGTGAGGCGGAGGGCGCCCTGTACGCCGGCCGCGTCCGGGGCGGGCGCGGGGCGTCCCTGACGGTGGTCCGCCCCGAAAACGTTGGCCAGCTCGATCGCGGCGAGCAGCGACGCCTTCAGATGATCGGTCGCCTCCACAGGCCCCAGTATCGCCGACAGCCGGAAAGTTCGCTGTCGTGGGGCATTTCCTTCAAGTGGATGAGGCCTGTCATACCACGGTCGTAGTCGACGCCCGCGCACATCCGCCCGCACTCCGATGATCCGGATCGTTGCCAGAAACAACAATGGCGGACATGTACCTGGTTCAGTCCCGCCCCCGCCCGGTGCCCGGTGGGATCACCGGACTGTCGGAGGCCGTTGTCGATCTGTCCGCCGTCCGCGACAACGTCCGGACCTTCCGGCGGCGGGTCGCGCAGGACGTGATGGCCGTGGTCAAGGCCGACGCCTTCGGGCACGGCGCCGTACCGGTCGCCCGCGCGGCTGTAGAAGCCGGCGCGACCTGGCTCGGCGTCGCGCACGCTGCCGAGGCGCTGCAACTACGCGCGGCCGGCCTGCGGGCGCCGATCCTCGCCTGGCTGTACGACCCGGCAGAACTCATGCTGCTCAGCGATATCGACGTCAGCGTCTCGACTGTCGCGGAGCTACAGCGCGTGGCCCGTACCCCATCCGTCCACAGTGCTGGATTTTGGGTGCACCTCAAGCTGGACACCGGTCTGCACCGGGCCGGCAGTGCACCTGACCAGTGGATCGAGCTCACCCGAACGGCGGCGCACTACGAGGCGCTCGGCGCCGTCACGGTCCGCGGGATCTGGTCGCATCTCTCGCACGGCGACTCCGCCGACGCCATGCAGAGCACGCGGCAACTGCAGCTCCTGCGGACCGGGGTGGGTCTCGCGCACCGGGCCGGCCTGCGACCGAGCGTCGTACACCTGGCGAACTCGGCCGGTGCGGTCACGCTCGACGCACAGGACACCGACCTGGTCCGGATCGGCGCCGGCCTGTACGGGATCGACGAGCTCGGAATCGGGTTGCGCCCGGCGATGCGGTTGGTGAGCAAGGTGACCCAGGTACGCCGGATCCGCGCCGGAGAAGGGGTTTCGTACGGGCACGACTTCGTGGCCGAGCGGGACACCACGGTCGCGCTGGTCCCGATCGGGTACGCCGACGGTGTCCCACGGGTCGCCGTACGCCGGGCGAGCGTGCTGTGCCGCGGCGTACGGATGCCGGTGATCGGGCGGATCGCGATGGATCAGTTCGTGGTCGACGCCCGCGATCTCGCGGTCGAGCCCGGCGAACCGGTGACGCTCTTCGGCGACGGCTCCGCGGGCGAGCCGACCGCGCAGGACTGGGCGGACTGGGCCGGGACCATCCCGCACGAGATCTACTGCGGCATCGGCAGCCGGGTGCCCCGACGGTACGAGGAGAAGTGATGAAGGTCGCGGTCGTGATGGGTGGCGCGAGCCCGGAGCACCAGGTGTCGCTGGCCAGCGGCCGGGGGATCGCCAAGGCGGTCGAGGTGCTCGGCCATACGGCGATCCCGCTCGTCATCGATGCCGACGGCAACTGGATCGACGGGCAGCACGAGGCGATCGAGATCCTGCAGGCGTGCGACGTCACAATCCCCGCGTTGCACGGCGAGGGTGGCGAGGACGGCCGGTTGCAGGGATTCCTCGACCAGCTGCAGGTCCCGTACGTCGGCAGCGGGGTCGCCGCCAGCGCGGTCGGGTTGGACAAGCACCTGACCAAGTCGGTGCTGACGGCGCACGGCATTCCCGTCACGCCGGGCGTCACGCTGCGCGGCACCGACCTGACCGACACCGAAGCAGCGCTGCAGAAACTGAAGCTGGCCGGGCTCGACTTCCCGCTGTTCGTGAAGCCGGCGAACGGCGGGTCGAGCTTCGGCGTGACGCGCGCGACGAACCTGACGACGCTGCTGACCGCGATCGCCGACGCCGCCGTCCTCGATCCGAACGTCCTGGTGGAGCGTGAGATGGCGGGCCGCGAGATCGACCTCGCGGTGCTGGAGTTCCCCGACGGGCGGGTGGAGACAGCGCCGGCGCTGGAGATCCATGCCGATCCGGGGCAGCCGTTCTTCAACGCGACCGCGAAGTACGACAGCAGCGCGACGCGGTTCGTCGTACCGGCGCCGCTCGATCCCGAGTTGGCCCTGCGGTTGCGTCGTACGGCGATCGAGGTCTTCGAGGTCCTCGGCTGCGCCGGGCTGGCGCGGGTCGACTTCTTCGTGACATCCACGGGCGAGGCGGTGGTCAACGAGATCAACACGTTCCCCGGATTCACGCCGGCGTCGCAGTTCCCGCGGATGTGGGCGGCGGCCGGTCTCTCGTACGCCGAGGTTGTCGACACGCTGATCCGCACGGCGGTGGCGCGCGGATGACCGTACAGCTGAGCGACGAACTGACCGCCGCCGGCCTGGTGAACTACCCCACCGAGTGGGGGCACTGGTCTTAAGGCGATCACTACTGGGCCTACCTGGAGCATCAGCCCAACCACCAGCGCGGCTGGGCTGTGTGCGGAATTGATAGGCGGCGTCTATCAGGTCATAGCCAGCGTTGCTTTGACTCGGCGCGATTGGCGACGGAATGTTGTATACATGACGAGTGAGGTCGTGGCCGCCGCCCCCGTCCCGGTTCCCGGGCGTGCCCAACGAGTGCGAGAGATCGCGGAGGAGCTCCGCGGTCTGCGCGGTGCGCTGATACCGATCCTCCACGCGGTACAGGAGGAGTTCGGGTACGTCGACCAGCCGGATGTCGCGGTGATCGCCGACGTACTGAACCTCGCGGTCGCCGAGGTGCACGGCGTCGTCACGTTCTACAAGGACTTCCGGCGTACGGCGGCCGGCCGCACCACCGTCGCGATCTGCCAGGCCGAGGCGTGCCGCGCGGTCGGCGCGGTCGAGCTCGCGGATCACGCCCAACGCACCGTCGGCTGCGGCTTCGGCGAGACGACGTACGACGGCCGCGTCAGTATCGAAGAGATCTACTGCTTCGGCAACTGTGCCCTCGGACCCACCGTGCAGGTGGCCGGCACGCTCCACGGGCGAGTGACCCCTGCCCGCCTCGACGCCTTGCTGGGGGATGCACGATGACACAGCCTGGCCGCACACCTGAGCCCGCCGCCGCGGCGGCTCCTTCCGTGCGCGTCTTCGTTCCGCGGGATTCCGCAGCCCGCTCCGTCGGGGCCGACGAGGTCGCCGAGCGCATCGCAGCTCTTGACGGCAACACCGCGGTGGTGCGCACCGGGTCGCGCGGGATGTTGTGGCTGGAACCGCTCGTCGAGGTGGAGACCGCCCACGGCCGCGTCGGGTACGGGCCGGTGGCTCCCGAGGACGTGGACGGGTTGGTGGCCGCCGGGATGCTCGACGGCGCGGCGGTCGGACCGCATCTCGGACCGGTCGAGGAGCTGCCGTGGATGAAGCGGCAGCAGCGGTTGACCTTCCAGCGGGTGGGTGTGGTTGATCCGCTGTCGACCGCGGACTACCTGGAGCACGGCGGGATCGCGGGGCTGCGAGCCGCGCTCGCGATGACGGCGGGCGACGTGGTCGAGACCGTCGTCGACTCGGGCCTGCGCGGGCGTGGCGGGGCGGGGTTCCCGACCGGGATCAAGTGGCGGACGGTGCTGAACGCCGACGCCGACCTGAAGTTCGTGTGCTGCAACGCGGACGAGGGCGATTCGGGTACCTACGCCGACCGCATGCTGATCGAGGGCGATCCGTTCACCCTGATCGAGGGGATGACGATCGCGGCGTACGCCGTCGGCGCCGCGGAAGGGTACGTCTATCTGCGATCGGAGTACCCGGACGCCGTCGCGACGCTGCAGGCGGCGATCGAGTTGGCGCGGGCGGAGGGCTGGTTGGGGCCGGACATTCTCGGCTCAGGGTTCGGCTTCGACCTGCACGTCCGCGTCGGCGCCGGGGCGTACATCTGCGGTGAAGAGACCTCGATGCTGGAGAGCCTGGAGGGCAAGCGCGGCATGGTTCGCGCGAAGCCGCCGATCCCTGCCCTGGAAGGTCTTTTCGGCCGTCCGACCGTCGTCAACAATGTGTTGTCATTGGCAACGGTCCCGACCATTGTGGCGAACGGCGCGGCGGCGTACGCGGCGTACGGGACCGGGCGGTCGCTCGGCACCAGCGTCTTCCAGCTCGGCGGGAACGTCGCCCGCGGCGGCATCGTCGAGACCGCGTTCGGCATCACGCTCGGCGAGCTGGTGAACGACTTCGGCGGCGGTACGTCGTCGGGGCGGCCGGTGCGGGCCGTTCAGGTGGGCGGCCCGCTCGGCGCTTATCTTCCGGTCGAGCAGTTCGACCTGCCGATGGACTACGAGGCGTTCGCGGCGGCCGGCGCGATGGTCGGGCACGGCGGGATCGTGGTGTTCGACGAGACCGTGGACATGGCGGCGATGGCGCGGTTCGCGTTCGAGTTCTGCGCGGCCGAGTCGTGCGGCAAGTGCACGCCGTGCCGGGTCGGCGCGGTCCGCGGCGTCGAGACCATCGACCGCATCGTCGCGGGCACCGACCGCACACAGAACCTGGTCCTCCTCGAGGACCTGTGTGAGCTGATGACCGACGGTTCGCTCTGTGCCATGGGCGGCCTCACTCCGATGCCAGTCCGCAGTGCCGTCCGCCATTTCGGAGAGGACTTCCACGCATGACGCTGTTAAAAGAGCCTGACTTCGGTACTCCGGCCCGCCCCGGCGAGGCCACGATCGAGCTGACCGTCGACGGGGTCCCGGTGAAGGTCCCACCCGGTACGTCGGTGATGCGGGCGGCAAAGCAGGCGGGGGTCGACGTTCCGAAACTGTGCGCGACCGACAACCTGGAAGCGTTCGGGTCGTGCCGGTTGTGTGTGGTCGAGATCGACGGCGTGCGCGGCACTCCGGCCTCCTGTACGACGCCGGTCGCGGACGGCATGGTGGTGCGGACGCAGAACGAGCGGCTCGGGAAACTCCGCCGCGGTGTCATGGAGCTGTACATCTCCGACCACCCGCTCGACTGCCTGACCTGCTCCGCCAACGGCGACTGCGAACTGCAGGACATGGCCGGCGTCACCGGGCTGCGCGAGGTCCGCTACGGATCCGGTGTCGAGGCCGGCGCGAACCACATGGACCTGCCGACCGACTCCTCCAACCCGTACTTCGACTTCGAGGCGTCCAAGTGCATCGCGTGCTCGCGGTGCGTGCGCGCGTGTGACGAAGTACAGGGAACGCTGGCGTTGACGATCGAGGGGCGTGGGTTCGACTCGAAGGTCGCCGCCGGTGCCGGGGTGTCGTTCTTCGACTCCGACTGCGTGTCGTGCGGCGCGTGTGTGCAGGCGTGCCCGACCGCGACGCTGCAGGAGAAGTCGGTGGTCGAGCTCGGGATGCCGACACGGACCGTGCTGACCACGTGTGCGTACTGCGGTGTCGGGTGCTCGTTCAAGGCCGAACTGCGTGGTGACGAACTGGTCCGGATGGTCCCGTACAAGAACGGCGGGGCAAACGAGGGGCACTCGTGTGTGAAGGGCCGGTTCGCCTTCGGGTACGCGAGCCACCCGGACCGGGTGCTCGAGCCGATGGTCCGGAACACGATTTCGGAACCGTGGCGGAAAGTTTCCTGGGAGGAGGCGATCTCGTTCACCGCGCGCCGGCTGCGCGAGATCCAGGCGGCCCACGGGCAGGGCTCGATCGGCGCGATCACGTCCTCGCGGACCACGAACGAGGAGGTGTACGCGGTCCAGAAGATGGTCCGCGCCGTGTTCGGGAACAACAACGTCGACACCTGCGCCCGGGTCTGCCACTCGCCGACCGGGTACGGGCTCAAGCAGACCTTCGGGGAATCCGCCGGAACGCAGGATTTCCGTTCCGTCGACGAGTCCGACGTGATCCTGCTGATCGGGTCGAACCCGACCGACGCGCACCCGGTGTTCGGGTCCCGGATGAAGCAGCGGATCCGGCAGGGCGCCAAGCTGATCGTGGTCGACCCGCGGCGGATCGACCTGGTCCGGACGCCGCACGTCGAGGCGGCGTACCACCTCGAGCTGCGGCCGGGCACGAACGTCGCGATCGTCAACGCGCTCGCGCACGTGGTGGTGACCGAGGGCCTGGTGGACCGGAAGTTCGTCGCGAGCCGGTGTGAGGACTTCGCGGCCTGGGAAACGTTCATCGCGCAGCCGGAACACAGTCCGGAAGCAGTTTCCGAAATTTCCGGAGTACCGGCGGAAACGATCCGTGAAGCCGCCCGGCTGTACGCAACCGGCGGGAACGCCGCGATCTACTACGGCCTCGGCGTCACCGAGCACAGCCAGGGCTCCACGATGGTGATGGGCATGGCCAACCTCGCGATGGCGACCGGAAACATCGGCCGGCCGGGCGTCGGCGTCAACCCGATGCGCGGCCAGAACAACGTGCAGGGCTCGTGCGACATGGGCTCGTTCCCGCACGAGCTGCCCGGGTACCGGCACGTGTCGGACGACGACGTCCGCTCGATCTACGAGCACCTCTGGGGTACGCCGATCCTCAACGAGCCCGGCCTGCGGATCCCGAACATGTTCGACGCGGCGATCGACGGATCGTTCAGGGCGTTGTTCGTGCAGGGCGAGGACATCGCACAGTCCGACCCGAACACGCAGCACGTCTTCGCGGCACTCGGTGCGCTGGACCTGCTGGTCGTCCAGGACCTGTTCGTCAACGAGACCGCGAAGTTCGCCCACGTGCTGCTACCGGGGACGTCGTTCCTGGAGAAGGACGGCACGTTCACGAACGCGGAACGCCGGATCAATCGGGTCCGGCCGATCATGGCGCCGCGGACCGGGAAGCAGGAGTGGGAGATCGTCTGCGAGATCGCGCAGGCGATGGGGTACCCGATGCACTACGACTCGGCGGCGCAGATCATGGACGAGATCGCGATGACGACGCCGACGTTCATGGGCGTCTCGTTCCAGAAGCTCGACGAGCTGGGGTCGATCCAGTGGCCGTGCAATGTCGAGCATCCGGAAGGTACGCCGATCATGCACGAGGACGAGTTCACCCGCGGCAAGGGGCGGTTCATGGAGACCGTCTACGTGCCGACGTCGGAGCGGTCGACGCGCCGGTTCCCGCTGATCCTCACGACCGGGCGGATCCTTTCGCAGTACAACGTCGGGGCACAGACCCGACGGACGGCGAACGTGGCCTGGCATGCCGAGGACGTGCTGGAGATCCATCCGCACGACGCGGAGGTGCGTGGGGTGTCGGACGGTGACCTGGTCGCGCTGTCGAGCCGGGTCGGGCGGACGGAGCTGCGCGCGACGATCTCCGACCGGATGCCGGTCGGGGTCTGCTACACCACGTTCCACCATCCGGTGAGCGGCGCGAACGTCGTCACCACGGACAACTCCGACTGGGCCACCAACTGCCCCGAGTACAAGGTCACCGCGGTCCAGGTCGACCTGGTTCCGGAAACGGTTTCCGCCGATTCCGCGCTGGAGCCTGTCGTTGCTGGAGGCAATCGATGAGTGCCGGCGTGCCGCCCTACGTGCGGTTGGCGAACGAGATCGCGGCCCAGTTCGCCCACCGCTCGCCCGCGGACGCCGCCACCGCGATCGCCACCCACATGAAGGCCGTCTGGGACCCGCGGATGAAGCGGGCCCTGATCGACCACGTCGAGTCCGGTGCAACGGACCTCGATCCCGCCGCCGCGCTGGCCGCCCGTCAGCTCCAGGCTTCCTCGTGACCCACCCCACGCCGTGGGCCGAGGAGCCGTCCGCGGAACGGGATCGGTTCGACAACGCCGAACCGGTTGGAGAGGCTGGGGGTGTGGAGGACGGGCCCGGGCGGACACCGGATGACGGCCGTGGCGTGCGACGCCGCGCCGATCTTGAACCCGCGGTACCGCGGCGGGATGCGCTGCCGTGGGATGTCGCGCGGGCGCTGGCGCATGCGGCGGCACGGCCCGGGACAGTGGTCCGGCGCCGGTTGGACGAGGCCGACGGGTGCGTGCTGGCGACGCCGTTGGTGTCACCGGTCGCGGTGCCGCCGGTGGATCGCGCGGCGATGGACGGGTACGCCGTCCGCGGAGACGGACCGTGGCGGGTGATCGGGCACGTCGCTGCCGGCGCCGTGGAGGCCCGCGAACTCGAGGACGGTCAGGCGACCGGCATCGTGACCGGCGCGGCCGTGCCGGCCGGGGCGACGTCGGTGATGCGCTCGGAGGACGCGGTGCTCACCGGCGACCTGTTGGAAGGTCCGGCCGAGCACGGGCGGCACATCCGGCGCGCGGGCGAGGAGTGCGAACCCGGGGACCACCTGCTCCCGGCCGGAGTGATCGTCGATCCGGCAGTCCTGGGCCTGGCCGCGACCGTCGGACTCAACAGCCTGGTCGTCATTCCCCCGCCAACAGTCGCCGCCTTGGTCACCGGCGACGAGCTGGTTCACCGCGGTCCGTCGTCTCCAGGCCGCACCCGCGACGCCATCGGCCCCATGCTCCCAGGCCTGACAGCCAGAGCGGGCGCCAAGGCGGCCGGCGCGGTTACACACCTCCCGGACTCTCGGGAGCGGCTGGTTCAGGCTCTGCGGGAGACTCGGGCTGATCTGCTTCTCGTATCCGGCTCATCTGCCTCCGGGCCGGCTGATCATCTTCGGCCGGCGCTTTCCGAGTTGGGTGCGGAGATGATCGTCGACGGGGTCGCCTGCCGGCCCGGTCACCCGCAGGCGCTCGCCGTGCTGCCGGACGGGCGGCTTGTGCTCGGTCTCCCCGGCAACCCGTTCGCCGCGTTCGTCGCCTTCCTGACACTCGGCGTCGCGGCCATCACCCGCCTGCGCGGCCTCCCGCTCCCAGAGCTCCACCAGATCGCGGTCCCCGGCGGCATCCCCTGCCACCCGTCGAGTACCCGCCTCGTCCCGATCCGCCTCACCCCGCAAGGCGCCGTACCCGTCGGCCACGGCGGTTCCGCCATGCTCCGAGGCCCCGCGATCGCCGACGCCCTCGCCGTCGTCGCCCCGGGCCCCTCCGAAGCCATCGCCGCCCGCCTCCTGCCGCTCGATCCCGGAGCCCGCCCATGGGCCGGCTGATCGCCCGCCGCCCCGTCGTCCGGCTGACGCCCGCCGGCGAGCGTCAGCGCCCCGACTCGATCGCGGTGGAAGAGCCCCTGGAACTCCGCGTCGACGGCAAGCCGCTCGCCGTGACGATGCGAACCCCCGGGCACGACGTCGAGCTCGCCCACGGCTTCCTGCACACCGAAGGCGTGATCGGCGGCCCCGACGACATCCGCGACGCGAGGTACTGCGACTCGCGCGACGACGAGGGCCGCAACACCTACAACGTCCTCGATCTCGGCCTCGCGCCCGGCGTACCCGCCCCGGTCACCGGCGTCGAACGCAACTTCTACACCACCTCGTCCTGCGGCGTCTGCGGCAAAGCGTCCCTCGACGCCGTCCGCACCAAAACGCGCCACTCCCCCGCGGAGGACGACGTCAGGATCAGGTACGACGTACTCGCAACCCTTCCCGACGCCCTCCGGGCCCGCCAACAGGTCTTCGACCGCACCGGCGGACTGCACGCGGCCGGCCTGTTCACCCCCTCGGGCGACCTCCTCGTCGTACGCGAGGACGTCGGCCGCCACAACGCCGTCGACAAGGTCGTCGGCTGGGCCCTGCTCAACGGCCACATCCCCGCCCGCGGCCTGGTCCTGATCGTCTCCGGCCGGACGTCGTTCGAGCTCGCCCAGAAGGCAGTGATGGCCGGCATCCCGGTTCTCGGTGCGGTCTCGGCGCCGAGTTCGCTCGCCATCGACCTCGCGACGGAGTCGGGTCTGACGCTCGCCGGCTTCATCCGCAACGGCAGCCTGAACCTCTACAGCCGCCCCGAACGGGTAAATGTCGAGTCCGCTGAGGTGCGTACGACGTCCGGGGCATGAACGACTACGGAGTGACCGGTGCGACCACCGGCATCGAAGTACTGCTCAAGCTGCCGATCCACACCGTCTGGTCCGGCATCACCGCGATCCAGAGGTACGGCGAGTGGAGCCCGGAGTGCATCTACGGCGCCTGGCTCGAGGAAAACGCTACCTTCGAGGCCCGAAACCGTTTTCCGAACGGCCTGGAAACGTATGTGACCTGCACGGTCACCGTGCTCGAGGAACCGACACGCTTCGGCTGGGACGTGTACGGCGGGGAGGACGTCCCGCTCGCGCACTGGGAATACGAACTGGAGGATCGCGGCCCCGAGACGCTCGTGCGTCAGAGCTTCACACACGGCCCGGGCGACAGCGGCCTGCGGATGGGCGTCCTCAAGTACCCGGACCGCGCCACGGAGATCATCCGCGGCCGCCTCGACGAGCTGGCGGCCAACATGCGCACCACGCTGGCCGCGATGGAGGAGGCGCTGCGCCGCTCAGGAGGCCTCGCTGGCCGACTGTGAGGACGGGTTCACCCACAGGCCGTCGGCGGTGCCGGCGTCCACGTGCTCCTGGTAGACGTCGACCTTCCAGGTGATCACATTCAGGCACTCGTTGAGTTCCTCGATCTGTGCCTTCACGGCGTCCTGGTGGCTGCGGAGCAGGGCCAGCCGGTCCGCCTCGTTGCCGGGGCCCTGCCGGACCAGGTCCGTGTAGCGGCGGATCGTGTCGAGCGGCATCCCGGACGAGCGGAACTTGATGCACATGTTCAGCCAGTCGACGTCGTCCTCGGTGTAGACGCGCCGCCCGTTCGACTCCCGCCGTACCGGATCCGCGAGCAGCCCCTCACGCTCGTAGAACCGCAGCGCGTGGACACTCAACCCTGTCCGCTCCGCCACCTGCCCGATACTCAATCCACCCATAGGGCACCCTAACCCGCTGCTAGATCAATGGCTTCAGAGCAGACAACGCTTGCTGTACGTCGGAACGGGTCGTGTAGATGTGGAACGACGCGCGCAGCTTGCCGTCCCGTACCGCGGCCCGCATCCCGGCCGCGGCGAACGCCTCCTGCGCGCCGGGCAGACTCGTGCTGACGATCGCGCTGTTCGACGGCGGGAGGCCCAGCCCGTCGCGGAACTCGTTCGCCAGCGCGAGGTTGTGCCGGTTGATCGTCTCGACACCGATTTCCTCGACCAGCTCGAGCGCGGGCGCCGCGCCGACGAAGCTGAACCACGCCGGCGACTGGTCGAACCTCCGCGCACCCGGGTCGAGCTCCATCACCGGTCCGTAGTACGACCCGTGCACGTCCCGCGCGGCGTACCAGCCGGCGGCGGATGGGCGGCAGCGCTCCTGCAGCCGCGGCGACAGGTACCCGAACGTCGCGCCGCGGGGCGACATCAACCACTTGTAACTGTGGACGATCAACGCGTCGACACCGTCCACGCTGATCGGATACCACCCCACCGCCTGCGTCGCGTCGATCACCAAAAGCGCGTCAATCTGCTTGCTCGCGGCAACTACCGCGGGAAGGTCGAGTACAGCGCCGGTCGACGACTGGACCGCACTCACCGCGACCACGTCGACCCCAGGCGTGATCGCCGCGACCAACTCGTCCGACGGTACGGCGACAACCTCGACGCCACGGTCCGCGTGCACCTGCCACGGGAAGACGTTCGACGTGAACTCCACGTCGTCCGTCAGGACCCTCGCGCCGTCCGGCAACGCGGTCGCGACCGGCGCCAGCGCCGCGGACACCGTGCTGCCGACGAACACATCCACTGCATCCGCGCCGACCAGCCGCGCGAACGACTCCCGCGCCCGCACGGTCGACTCGTCCCACGGCTCCCAGCTCGTCGCGCCGACCCTCCAGTCCGCGAGCGCCGCCTGCAACGCCTCCCATGCCGGCCGCGGCGGCAGCCCGTACGACGCAGTGTTCAACCACCCCGGCGCAGGGTCCCAAAGCTCCGAAATCTCCACACCCCCACCCTACGGACACGTCTTTGTGCACCCACCAACCGTTTTCACGGCCCCGATCCGGTTGGTGGGTGCTCAAAGAGGACGCTTGACCTAGAGAGCGGTCTAGCTTTTAGCGTTCGGGGGGACGGTGAGGAGTTGAAGGCATGCGTTATCGCACGTTGGGCGGGACCGGGATCGAGGTCAGTACGCACTGTCTCGGGGCGATGATGTTCGGCGCGGTCGGGAACCCGGATCACGAGGACTGCATCCGGATCATTCACGCCGCGCTGGACCAGGGGATCAACTTCGTCGACACCGCGGACATGTACTCCGCCGGCGAGTCCGAGGTGATCGTGGGCAAGGCGCTCAAGGACCGTCGTGACGACGTCGTGCTGGCCACCAAGGTGCACTTCCCGTTCACCGAGGGCCGGAACCGGAGCGGGAACTCGCGCCGCTGGATCACCCGCGCGGTCGAGGACAGCCTGCGCCGCCTCGGTACCGACTGGATCGACCTGTACCAGATCCACCGGCCGGACCACACCACGGACATCGAGGAGACGCTCTGGGTGCTGAGCGACCTGGTCAGCGCCGGCAAGATCCGCGCGTTCGGCTGCTCGGCGTTCCCGGCGGAGGACATCGTCGAGGCGTACCACGTGTCCGACCGCCGCGGGTACGGCCGGTTCCGGACGAACCAGCCGCCGTACTCGATGATTGCCCGCGGCATCGAACGCTCCGTGCTCCCGACCTGCCGCCGGCTCGGGATGGGCGTGCTGACCTACAGCCCGCTGGCGTTCGGCTTCCTGTCCGGGAAGATCCGCAGGAACCAGCCGCTCGACCTGTCCGCCCGGGCCGCACTCGCGCCCGACCGCTTCGACCCGGCACTGCCCGCGAACGCGGCGAAGTACGACGCCGTCGAGCAACTGATCGAGGTCGCAGACGGCATCGGTACGACGCTGCCCGAACTGGCGATGGCCTTCGTCACCACCCACCCGGCCGTCACGTCGGTGATCGCCGGCCCCCGCACGATGGACCAATTGGAGGGCCTGCTTGAAGCCGCCGACCTCACCCTCGACGACAAAACCCTCGACCGCATCGACGAGATCGTCCCACCCGGCACCGACCTCTTCCGAGCCGACGCCGCCTGGCAACCCCAATCCCTGACCGACCCCACCCAACGCCGCCGCCCCCTCGGGGACCGCTGAGCATCAGAGGATACAAAAAAGAAGTAGAGGGGCTATTCGGAAATCCCTCAGAAGAAAGAACAAGAAAAGGCCGGGAAGGACAAGAATAGAGTGGGAGTTGAGCGCGTGACTGGGTTGGGCAGGCCGGTGGCGGCCGGCGTTTCACAATAGGCATCGACCTACCGCGGTGGTACGCCCGACGCCGCCGACATCGGCGCCACCGCCACCGTTCCGTAATACCCCTCGAAGAAAGAAGCAGGGCTCTAACGCGGTCGCGACCGGCGCCAGCGCCGCGGACATCGTGCTGCCCACGAAGAACGTGTTCCGAATCCGCCCCCACGAGCCGCACGAACGACTCCCGCGCCCGCACCGTCGACTCGTCCCACGGCTCCCCACTCGTCGCGCCGACCCTCCAGTCCGCGAGCGCCGCCTGCAACGCCTCCCCGGCCGGCCGCGGCCGTCGCCCGTACGACGCAGTGTTCAACCACCCCGGCTCCGCATCCCAAAGCTCCGAGATCTCCGCACCGCCACCTACGGACCCATGATTGAGCACCCACCAACCGATCTCTCGCGACTGACGGCTGCGAATGGTTGGTGGGTGCTCAAGGAGTGTGCTGGACCCGGGACTCAACGTCGTCTCACCGCGGACACCCTACTAATTTGTATTAGATCATTGACATCATCCCTTTCGGATCGACCAGAATGGCTGCGCCACAGCGCGATCCACTCCTCCGCCGAAAGGTCTTTCCATGCCTGAAACCGGTCGCAGCCGCGCGCTCAGCAGACGCCGTTTCCTCGGGTACTCCGGTGCCGCGGCGACCGGCGTGCTGCTCGGCGCAGGGCAATGGGACACCATCGCCTACTCGACGCCGCTGCTGTCCGGGTATCCGTTCACCCTAGGAGTCGCCTCTGGTGACCCGACGCCGGACAGCGTCGTGCTCTGGACCCGCCTGGCTGTGGAGCCGCTGGCACCGGACGGCAACGGCGGCATGCCGCCCTGCCGGATGCCGGTCCTGTACCAGGTCGCCACCGACGAGAACTTCGCCCACGTAGTCAAGGCCGGCACGGCGTTCGCCGCGCCCGAGTTGGGCTACTCGGTGCACCCCGAGGTGTACGGACTCCAGCCGGGCCGGCACTACTGGTACCGCTTCCGCGTTGGCAATCAGCTTTCGCCGGTCGGCCGAACCCGGACCGCGCCTGCCCCGGGCACGATGCCGTCCCTGCTGAGGTTCGGCTTCGCGTCCTGCCAGAGCTACCACGGCGGGCACTACACCGCGTACCAGCACCTGGCTGAGGAGGACCTCGACCTGGTGCTGCACCTCGGCGACTACATCTACGAGGAGTCGTACGGTTTCAGCACCGACCACGACGGCAAGCCGCTTCCGGAGTACATGCTGGACGAGGTCACGACCCTGACCGGGTACCGGCTGCAGTACGCGCTCTACAAGTCGGACCCCCATCTGCAGGCGGCGCACGCCGCATCCGCCTGGATCAACACGTTCGACGACCACGAGGTCGAGGACGGCTGGGTGGCCGGCGCGTCCAAGGCCGACACCGAGCCGGACCAGGATCCGGCGGTGTTCCGGCAGCGCAAGCTCGCCGCGTTCCAGGCCATGTACGAGAACCTGCCGCTGCGGCACACCCAGATGCCGGCCGGCCCGGACATCCGGGTCCACCGCCGGGTCGACTACGGCAACCTGGCCAACTTCACCATGCTGGACACACGGCAGTACCGGTCCGCGCGCAACGGCCGGGAGGACCCGAACGCCACCATGCTCGGCGGCAAGCAGGCGGACTGGCTGATCGACGGATTCTCGACGTCGCCGGCGCGCTGGCAGATCGTCGGCAACCAAGTGCCGATGGCCCAGCTGGACCGCAACCCCGACGAGAACGTCGTCTCCTGGTTCGCCGACTGCTGGGACGCCTACACCGTCGAGCGCGACCGGGTGCTCACCGAGGCTCACGAGCGCGAAGTCGACAACCTCGTCGTCGTCACCGGCGACCGGCACAGCAACTACCTGATGGATCTGAAGGCCGACTACGACAACCCCGACTCACCGGTCGTCGGCACCGAGCTCGTCGGCACGTCGATCAGCAGCGGCCGGGACGGCGCCGACATGCTGCCGGTCGGCGAGAACTATCTGCGGGCGAACCCGCACATGAAGTTCTGCAACTTCCAGCGCGGCTACAACCGGGTCACCGTCACCCCGGACCGTCTCGTCACCGACTTCCGGGTCGTGCCCTACGTCTCGCGGCCGGACGCGCCGATCAGCACCCGGGCCAGCTTCGTCGTCGAGAACGGCCGGCCAGGCGCCGACCCCGCCTGACGCCCGGGCCTCAGACCAGCGTGGGAGCGGCGAGTCCGGTCTCGCGCAGGTACCGGACTGTGCGCGCCGCCATCAGCCGGTACCCGTCCGGCCCCGGGTGCAGCCCGTCGTGCAACAGGTCAGCGTCATGCTCGCCGAGCAGCGACAGACCGTCGAGCACGTGGACCCGATCGTCGCCGCGAGCGCGAAAGTCCAGTCCGACGGTGTGTACCAGCTCGCGGATGGCGCGCAACGTCAGCCCCACCTCGTTCGGCGTCGTCTCCCGGCGCGGACAGATCACCGGCGAACCGACCACGATGCCGGCGGCAGGATGCGCCTCCCGGACCCGACGGACCAGCTCAGCAAGCTGGCCGGGCAACGAGCGAGCGTTGAAGGTGCCCGCGCCGTAGATGTTGATGCCGAGGCAGAGACTGACGACGTCGACGTCGAGCCGTGCGATCGTCCGCGGTACCACCGGGTCGAGTTGGCAGTTGCCGCCGAAGCCCAGGCAGGTGAGGTCCCAACCGAGCTCCCTCGCGACGAGGGCAGGCCAGGTCTCGCTTGGCCCGTCGCTCTCGACGCACTGCGTGATCGAGCTTCCGTACGCTACCCACCGCCGCTCCCCCGGCGGGCGCCGCGCGACCTGCTCCGAACCCACCGCTCGGACCGCGGTCACGATCGTCCGGCCCTGCTGCGGAAGCCAGACCTCCACCTCGGCCTGATGATCCGGCAGCTCGACCCTGACCTTCGACCGACCGGCAACCGGATGCCGGGCGATCAGCTTCCCGTCCGCAAGCACGTCGACCGGGGCACTGTTGTTGCCTACAGCCTCTACTTCGAGCTCGAGCACTCCGCCGCGGATGACGGCCGCCAGCCGCACCCCCGCGGCGACCCGCGCCTGCTCGGACAGACCCTCGGTATACGCGAAGCGCTCTTCGTCCGGGAACAGCCGCCACGGTTGCCACCGCTGGTCGCGGCCGGTCCAGGCGACGGCTCCGGACCAGAGGTCCGGCCTGGTTCCCGGCCCCAGGTCCTGGGCGGCAGTAGTCCTGCTCAAGGGTCCTCCTCCACGGCGGGCGCTCGTGCGCCCCGTATTGTCCGCCCGCCGCCGCTGCCGACGTCAAGGGCCTAATCATCTCTAATTGCTATTAGATCAGGGAAATCTTTGCCTCGCTCCCTCTTGACGCTGTCTCGGAGCCATCGCTACGATCCTTCACTAATTCCTATTAGGCGCGACCGACGAGACGGAGGCGCAGATGGCGGGCGGCAAGCGGCCGAGCCAGCGCGACATCGCCGAACGGGCCCAGGTGTCCCAGACCGCGGTGTCGCTGGTGCTCAACGGCAAGAGCGAGCAGTACGGGCTCTCCCCTGAGACCGTGGCGAAGGTGCGCGCGGCGATGACCGCGCTGGGCTACGTGCCCAACATCTCCGCTCGGACCCTGCGCGGCGGCCGCAACGGGCTCATCGGCGTCCACACGTTCGAGACGTTGTTCCCGACCAGCCAGCAGTCGTACTACTTCGAGTTCATGATCGGCGTCGAGGAGATGGCGATCGCCACCGGGCAGGATCTCGTCCTGCTCACCTCGGCCCACCAGCACGAGGGTGACCAGAGCATCTACCGCGGCGGCGTCAACCGGCTCCGGCTGACCGACGGCGCGGTGATCCTCGGCTTCAACGAGGACGCCGAGGAGCTCTCCCGGCTGGCCGACGAGGGGTTCCCGTTCGTCTTTATCGGCCGGCGCGAGAAGGTCGCGTCGCTGATGCCGTACGTCACCGTCGACTACGCCGGCGGGATGGCCGCCGTGGCCGGCCACCTGGCCGACCTCGGCCACCGGCGGGTCGCCTATCTCGGCCTGCCCGACCGGCTCGGCCCGCGGACCGAGCGGCGAACGGCCTTCGGCGCCAGCGCCGAACAGGCATCGATCGAGGTCCAGGACCAGTTCTTCGTCTCACCCGCCGACGTCGGCGCGGACTGGCTCACCCGGCTCCGCGACGAGCATGTCACCGCCGCCGTGGTCGAGAGCGGCGACTTCCTTCCGAAGGTGGTGGAGCTTGCCGACGCGGCCGGCCTCACCATCCCGGCCGACCTGTCGGTCGTCTGCCTGGACACTCCCTCGGTCCGGACCGGCCCGTACGACTGGGCGCACACCGCCCTCCCGCGCCGCGAGCTGGGTGGCCGGGCGGTCCGCGTGCTGCTCGACTTCCTGGACGGCCACCTGCCGAGGAACCACCGCGAGGAGCTCCCCTGCGAGCTGCACCTCGGGCAGACGCTGACCAGCCCTGCCCACTGATCGAAGAAAGAGGTCGACATGACCAGGATCCCCTGCAAGAAGGCTGTCGCCGCGCTCGCCGCCGTCACGCTGGGCCTCGCCCTGACCGCGTGCTCCGGCGGTGGGACCGACAGTGGTGACACCCCGGCCAACTCCGTCAGCGTCTGGTTCCCGGGCATCGACGAGGCCGAGATGAAGCTCGTCAACGAGACCCTGGTGCCGAAGTTCGAGCAGCAGACCGGCGCGCAGGTCGAGGTGACCTTCGTCGACTGGGAGAACGTCTCGCCCAAGCTGAACGCGGCGTTCGCCGCCGGCACCGCGCCGGACGTGCTCGGCCACGGCATCGCGGCGACAGCCGACTTCGTCCACAACGACCGGATCGCCGACCTCACGCCGTACGTCGAGAAGCTGAGCCAGGGCGACCGCGACGACCTCGCCAACGCGCTGCCCGGCGGCCAGGTCGACGGCAAGCAGTACTTCGTGCCGCTGATCATGGCGCTGCGGCTGGTCGCCTACAGCGGCGCCGACTTCAAGGCCGCAGGCCTGAACCCGGACCAGCCGCCGAAGACCTGGGAGCAGGTGCGGGCCACCGCCGAGAAGCTCACCCAGCGCAACGGCGACAAGATCACCCGCTCCGGCCTGGTCGTGTCGAACGCGCCGATCAGCGGTCAGCAGACGTTCGGGACGCTGCTGTGGGCCAACGGCGGCGAGTTGCTCACCGAGGACAACTCGAAGGCGGCGCTCACCGCGCCGGAGGCGGTCGAGGCGCTCACCTTCTACACCGGTCTCTACCAGGGCGGCAACGCCGTCGACGGCCAGCTCGGCACCAACTGGGCAGGTCTGCCGCCGGCGCAGCAGCCGATCGCCACCGGCACCGCGTCGATGCAGCTGGCCGACGTCAGCGGGATCGAGAAGCTGCAGAAGGCCGCGCCGCAGCGCGACATCCGGGTCATGCCGCCGCTGGCCTTCGAGGGCAACGAGCCAGCCTCGTTCGGTGGCCCGGCGAACGGCCTGATGCTCAACAAGGACAGCAAGAACCCGGATCTGGCCTGGAAGTTCATCGAGCACATGATGTCGGCCGAGGTCAGCACGCAGTACGCCACCAGCCTCGGCTTCCTGCCGATCCGCAAGTCGGCGATGGAGTCGGAGGCGATCAAGACGAGCGCGGTCAAGACGACCGCGCTGAAGGCGCTCGACTACGCCCGCCCGAACCCGAACGTGCCCGGGTGGGTGCGGGCCCGGGACGCGATCGACAAGTCGCTGGAGCAGGCACTCCGCGGCAAGCTCTCGCCCGAGGAGGCGCTGAAGCAGGCCGCCGCAGAGGTGGACAAGACCCTTGAAGCCAACCGCTGAGAAGGTGAGGCCGGCCCTCGTGCCGGAGCGGACCGGGTCACCGGCTCCGCTCCGCCGGGGCCGGCTTCCCCGCCACGTCCAGAGCAGGCAGCGGTTGTTCGGGATGCTGTTCGTCCTGCCCGCCGCGCTGTACGTCGTGATCTTCCACCTGGCGCCGGTGCTGTACGGGTTCTACCTCAGCTTCACCGAGTACAGCCCGCTCGGCCGGTCCGGCCCGGAGTTCGTCGGCCTGGACCAGTACCGCGAACTGGCCGGCGACGCGGACTTCGGCAAGTCGCTGCTGGTGACGTTGCGGTATGTGGCTCAGGTCCTGCCGATCACCGTGGTACTCGCGCTGGGGCTCGCGCTCCTGGTCAACCGGCCGTTCCGCGGCGTCGGGCTGTTCCGCGCCGGCATGTACGTGCCGCACATAGTCTCGCTGACCGCGGTCAGCATGGTGTGGCTGTGGATCTACTCCGACAGCGGTCTGGTCAACGAGGCGCTGGGAGCGATCGGGCTCGACCCGCAACGCTGGCTGACCGAGGAGGACTCGGCGCTCAACGCTGTGTCCGCGATGCGGATCTGGAAGGCGCTGGGCAGCAACATGGTGCTGCTGCTCGCCGGGCTGCAGTCGGTACCGCGGGACCTGTACGAGGCTGCGGAGGTGGACGGGGCCGGCCCCTGGGGCAAGCTCCGCCACGTCACGCTGCCGGGGATCCGGCCGATGCTCACGTACGTCATCGCGATGGACGTGATCTACCTGGCGCAGGGCTTCGCCGAGATTTTCGTGCTCACCCAGGGCGGCCCGCTCGGCAGCACGACCACGGTGAACTTCCTGATCTACACCGAGGCGTTCCAGTACAACAGGCTCGGCAGTGCGTCCGCGATGGCGTTCGTCCTGTTCGCCTTCATCGCAGGGCTCACGCTGCTCGCGGTCCGGGCCACGCAGGGAAGGAAGTGATGACGATGCCGGCGACAATCTCCCACAGCGCCCGGACTGGTACCCAGCACCGGCGGCGGTTCGTCGTGCTGGCGCTGGTGACACTGCTGGTGCTGATGCCGTTCCTGTGGATGATCAGCCTGGCGTTCACGCCCGAGGAGGCGGCCTTCAGCAGCACCCGGCTGATCCCGGCGAACCCGACGCTGGACAACTTCGGCGAGGCGTTCCGGGCCGCGAACCTCGGTCGCGCGTTCGCGAACTCCGCGATCGTCACGCTGATCGCGGTGGCGACCAACTGTGTCGTCGCCGTGATCGCCGGGTACGCGTTCGCCCACCTGGAGTTCCCCGGCAGTAAGGCCATCTTCTACCTGCTGCTGTCCACAGTGGCGATCCCGACCGCGGTCACGCTGATCCCGCTGTTCCTGATGGCCAAGCAGTTCCCGCTGGCCGGCGGCAACAACCTGTTCGGCCAGGGCGGCAGCGGCCTGCTCGACACGCTCGGCGGGCTGCTGCTCCCGTACCTGGTCGGGACGATGAACATCTTCCTGTCCCGGCAGTACTTCTCCGGCCTCGACCGCGACCTCGCCGAGGCCGGCCGGCTGGACGGGGCCGGCGAACTGCGGATCTTCGTCAGCATCTATCTGCCGCTGGCCCGGCCGCTGCTCGCGGTGGTGGCGATCTTCTCCTTCACCGGCGTGTGGGACGACTTCATCTGGCCGCTCGTCGTGTCCACCTCGGAGCGCAGTACGACGGTGCAACTGGCGATCACCACGTTCGCCTCGTCCGGCAACATCCGGTACGGCGCGCTGATGGCGGCGACCGTGCTGGTCAGCCTGCCGGTGCTGCTGGTCTTCCTGTTCAACCAGCGCGGCTTCATCTCCGGCCTCTCCGAGGGTGGCGTCAAGGGCTGACCGCCCACCGCTTCCCCGCCCCCGGCCCGCGGCCACCGCCGCGGGCCGGCCTCTCAACGACCTCGACCGAAGGAACGCTCGCTCAGATGACTGTGGAATCGAAGGCCGATCTCGTGATCGTCGGCGGAGGGCTCGGCGGCGTCGCCGCGGCCCTCACGGCCGCCCGGCTGGGCCGGACCGTGATCATGACCGAAGCATCGGACTGGCTGGGCGGCCAGCTGACCACGCAGGGCGTGCCACCGGACGAGAATGCCTGGATCGAGGAGTACGCCGGCTCGGCCAGCTACCGCGACCTGCGGACCCGGGTGCGTGACCACTACCGCCGCAACTACCCGCTGTCCGCCGCGGGCAAGTCCGACCCCGCCCTCAACCCGGGCCGAGGCTTCGTCTCGCGTGTCTGCCACGAGCCCCGGGTCGGCGCGCTCGTGCTGGCCGAGTTGGTGTCGTCGCTGCAGGCCGACGGTCGGCTCACGGTGCTGTACGAGCACGAGCCGGTGGCCGCCGACCGCGACGGCAGCCGGGTCACCGCGGTCGTCGTCCGCGACCGCCGGTCGGGCGTGGAACGACGGCTGACCGGCGCGTACGTCGTCGACGCCACCGAGCTGGGCGACCTGCTCGAACTGGCCGACGTACCGCACGTCGTCGGCGCGGAGTCGAAGGCCGAGACCGGTGAGCTGCACGCCGTCGACGAAGCGGACCCCCGCGACCAGCAGGCGATCTCGTGGTGCTTCGCGGTCGAGTACCGGCCCGGCGAGAACCACACGATCGAGAAGCCGGCCCGGTACGAGTACTGGCGGGACCAGGTCGACCCGCGCTGGCCGAACTCGCAGCTGTCCTGGACCGACGTGCATCCGATCACGCTGGAGACACGGACCCGGCCGATCTTCTCCGGCGCGCCGGACCAGGGCATCGGGCACGACGGCCGCGACCTGTGGCAGTACCGGCGCATCCTGGCACGGGCGACGTTCGACGACCGGTTCACCGGCGGCGAGGTCTCGCTGGTCAACTGGCCACAGATCGACTACTGGGAACTCCCGATCGTGGGCGTCTCCGAAGCGGAGCGGCAGCACGCGCTCGAAGAGGCCCGCCAGCTCAGCCTGTCGTTCCTGTACTGGATGCAGACCGAGGCGCCGCGGGCCGAGGGCGGCGCCGGCTACCCGGAGCTGAGGCTGCGCGGCGACGTGCTCGGCACCGCCGACGGCCTGGCGAAGGAGGCCTACATCCGCGAGTCGCGGCGGATCAAGGCGGCCTTCACGGTCACCGAGGAGCACATCGGCGTGGCGATGCGCGGTACCGAGGCGGGCGCGGCCGAGTTCGACGACAGCGTCGGGATCGGCCACTACCGCATCGACCTGCACCCGTCGACGGCCGGCCGGAACTACGTCGACATCGAGTGCTTCCCGTTCCAGATCCCGCTGGGCGCGCTGATCCCGGCCGACGTCGACAACCTGCTGCCGGCCAACAAGAACATCGGCACGACCCACATCACCAACGGCGCGTACCGGCTGCACCCGGTCGAGTGGTCGATCGGCGAGGCCGTCGGCGCCACCGTCGCCCAGTGCCTGGACCGGGGCCTCACCCCGCTCGAGCTCCGCTCCGATGCCCACGAGCTCCGCAAGCTCCAGGACCTGCTCTCCGGTGAGCTCGGGGTTGCCCTCACCTGGCCCGAGAGCGTCCGTCTCCACCGCGGTTGATCCTCTCCTTCCTTGCCTCGAGCAGCATGGCCGGATCGGCGAGGCCGCGCCGGTAGGACTGCTAGGCGATCGGGTCTGACCGGGTAACGGTTCGTTGGCCTGGTTGTTCGTCGCGGCGCGGACCAGGCCGCCGAATACCCAGGCACACGGCCGGGCACAGCACGCTCCAACGGTGAACGGTCCCAGCGTCCGGGGAGCGCGTGTATTAGCGTGGCTGGGCATGAGCGGGTGGTCGGGGGTGATGGCGTGGCGGTGACGATGCGGGATGTCGCGCGGGCGGCGGGGGTTTCGCCGAAGACCGTCTCGAACGTGATGAACGGGTACCCGTACATCCGCGAGGAGACCCGGACCAAGGTGCTGGCCGCGATCGATTCGCTCGGGTACCGGATGAACATCTCCGCCCGGAACCTCAAGTCCGGCCGGACCGGCATCATCGCGCTCGCCGTTCCCGAGCTCAGCAACCCGTACTTCGCGGAGCTCGCCGACGCGGCGATCGCGGCCGCGGGTGAGCACGGGCTGACGGTGATGATCGAGACCACCGGCGCCGACCGGGAGCGGGAGCTGACCGCGCTCGCCCGGCCGCGCGGGCACCTGGTCGACGGCCTGCTGTACAGCCCGCTCGGCCTCGGCCCCGACGACGTCGACCAGCTGGGCACGACCACGCCGATGGTGCTGCTCGGCGAGCGGATCTTCCACAGCCCGGTCGACCACGTGATGATCGACAACGTCGCCGGCACCGAGGCCGTCGTACGGCATCTCCTCGACCAGGGCCGGCGGCGGATCGCGGTCATCGGTGTCCGGCCCACGGAGGGCATGGGCACCGCGGCGATCCGGTACGGCGCGTTCGCCGGCACGCTGGCGGAGTACGGCGTCCCGGTCCTCGAGGAGCTGGCGGTGTCGGGCGGGAAATGGCACCGGTCGAGCGGGGCGGACGCGATGGAGGAGTTGCTCGCGACCGGGCGGAAGTTCGACGCGGTCTTCGCCCTGAACGACACCCTCGCGCTCGGTGCGATCCGGGCGCTCACCGCCCACGGCGTGCGGATCCCGGACGACGTGGCGGTGGCCGGTTTCGACAACATCGACGAGGCCAGCTTCAGCAGCCCGACCCTGACCACGGTCGACCCGAACCGGGTCCACATCGCCCGGACCGCGGTCGAACTACTGGTCCGGAGGATGTCCGGCGACGACTCCGATCACCAGGAGATCGTCGCGCCGTACGTGCTGCACACCCGTGCCTCGACCCTCGGCACCAACTGACCCCTTGACGCCCTCCGAGCGGTCGTGCCATCTTTCTACACCGATGTAGTACACCGATGTAGATCCGTACTCCACTCCGCCGGAGGACAGATGCCCCCTGACTCCCCACACCTGCGCCCGCGCCGCCGGGCAGTACTCGCCGGCGGCCTCCTCGGCGCCCTGAGCCTGACCGGTTGCGGAACGTTCCGGTCGAAACCGAAGGTCCGCGAATGGAACCTGTTCGGCGGCGGTGACGGCGCCCGCCTGCTGCAGATCCACCAGCAGTACGTCGCCGAGCACCCGGACGTCGGGTTCGAGGCGCACACCCTGGCCTGGGGCCCGCCGTTCTACACCAAGCTGGCGATGTCCGCGGCCGGCGGCCGGGCGCCCGAGGTGGCGACCCTGCACCTGTCCCGGCTGAAAGGGTTCAGCCCGGCCACGATGCTCGACCCGATCCCGGTCGACCTGCTGAACGCCGCGGGCATCCGCGAGTCCGACTTCCTGCCCGAGACGTGGAACCGCTGCGTGGTCGACGGGAAGCTGTACGCCGTGCCGCTCGACCAGCACCCGTTCGTCCTCTACTACAACACCGAGATCTGCCAGAAGGCCGGGCTGCTCGGCGCCGACGGCAAGATCAAGCCGGTCAAGGGCGTGGACGCGTTCCTGGACATGCTGAAGGCGGTCAAGGACACCACGGGCAAGTTCGCCGCTTCGGTCGAGACGACCAATCCGTGGCGGATGTGGTGGACCCTCTACGGCCAGCTCGAAGGGAAGTTCTTCAGCGACGACGGCACCCGGCTCGAGCTCGACGACGCCAAGGCGCTGGAAGCCCTCGAACTGATGGCGAAACTCGCCGCCGACGGTCTCGTCCCGCGGTCGGCGAACTACCCCGCCCTGGTCGCCCAGTTCACCAACGGCGACGCGGGCCTGAGCTTCAACGGGGAGTGGGAGGTGACGACGTACCAGACCGCGAAGATGCCGTTCAGCATGGCGCCGTTCCCGGTCGTGTACGACGTACCGAAGTTCGCCGGTGACGCGCACACGTTCGTGTTGCCGCACCAGTCGAACCGGAACCAGGACGACACGAAGGCGACGGTCGAGTACATCGCCTGGATGCTGAAGAACAGCGCGGCCTGGGCGGCCGGTGGGCACATTCCGTCGTACCAGCCGGTGGTCGGGAGCCAGGAGTACCTGAGCCTCAAACCGCAGGCGGAATACCGCAGTGTCGCGCCGGACGTGCTCTTCGACCCGGACGCGTGGTTCAGCGGATCCGGCGCGCAGTTGCAGGAAGAAGCCGGTGCCGCCTTCAGCGGTGTCTTCTCCGGCCAGGCGACGCCCAAGGCTGCGCTGGCGCAGTTCAAGGCCGCCACCCAGACACTGCTCGACACCCCGTCCCCGGTCTGACAGGAGGTCACTGATGGCCGTGCAGACACCAACCCGGACAACATCCGGTACGCCGACGCGCTCGGCGCGATCCGAGACCGGGCAGCCGTGGAAGGAACGCTGGGCGGGACTGTTCTTCGTCGCGCCGTTCCTGCTGCTGTTCGCAGTCTTCCTCCTCTGGCCGACCTTCTCCGGCCTCTGGAACAGCTTCTTCAACACCAGTCTCTCCGGGATCAAGGGTGAGTTCCTCGGTCTGCAGAACTGGCGCGAGATGTTCGGCGACCCGGCCGTCTGGTCGTCGTTGAAGAACACCTTCGTCTTCACCGCGATGAGCACACCGCCGCTGGTGGTCATCGCGCTCGTGATGGCCTTGCTGGCCAACCGCCGGGGCCTGCTGGGCTGGCTCTTGCGGTTCTCGTACTTCGCTCCGTTCGTGCTGCCCGCGACCGTCGTGTCGCTGATCTGGGTGTGGATCTACCAGCCCGGCTTCGGCCTGGTGAACGGTCTGCTGACGGCCGGCGGCTTCGCCGAGATCGACTGGCTGAACACCGAGAACCGGGCCATGCTGGCGGTGGTGATCGCGACCGTCTGGTGGACGGTCGGGTTCAACTTCCTGCTCTACCTCGCCGCTCTGCAAGGGATTCCGGCGCAGATCTACGAGGCGGCCGCGATCGACGGCGCGAACGGACGGCAGAAGCTGTTCCGGATCACGCTGCCGTTGCTCAGCCGCACCACCGGTCTGATCGTCGTCCTGCAACTGGTGGCGTCGCTGATGATCTTCGACCAGATCTACCTGATGACCGACGGCGGGCCGAACTACGCGACCCGGCCGATCGTCCAGTACATCTACCAGAACGGCTTCACCAACTACCGGATCGGTTACGCGTCGGCGATCTCGTACCTGTTCTTCGTGATCATCGTGATCGTCTCGATCCTGCAGTTCAAGCTGTTCTCCGGCCGCAAGGAGGTGCGCTGATGACCACCATGACGTTGCCCGCGACCACTCGGAGCGGACCGGTGGAACCGCGGTGGAGCTTCCCGAAGGTCGCGAGCGTCGTCGGCGCGGTGATCCTGGCCGTGATCTGGCTGGCGCCGTTGCTGTGGGCCCTGGACACCTCGCTGAAACCCGAACCGGAGACCACCCGGACGCCGATCACCTGGTTGCCGGAGGCACCGACCTTGGCTGCCTACCAGGGCGTGATCGAGCAGGGCGACCTGCTGCGCTGGTTCCTGAACAGCACGATCGTGGCGGTGCTGGTGACGGCGCTGACCCTGCTGGTCTCGGTGCTGGCGGCATACGGGTTCTCCCGGACCGAGTTCCCCGGCCGGCGGGCGCTGTTCGGACTGATGATCGCCGGCATCCTGGTGCCGCCGCAGGTGCTGATCGTGCCGCTGTTCCAGGAGATGACCAGCCTCCGCCTGGTCGACACGTACTGGGGCATCGTGCTGCCGCAGGTGGTCGCGCCGGTGATGGTGTTCGTGCTGAAGAAGTTCTTCGACGGCATCTCCCGCGACTACGAGGACGCCGCGCGCGTCGACGGCGCGACCCGGTGGCGGATCGTGTGGAGCGTGATGGTGCCGATGTCACGGCCGATCCTCGTTGCCGTCGGCATCTTCACGTTCATCGGGGCCTGGAACAACTTCCTCTGGCCCTTCATCGTGACCACCGACCCGTCGATGATGACGATCCCGGTCGGTCTCGCCAACGTGCAGGGCTCGTACGGCCTGCGCTACGCCCAGATCATGGCGTCCGCCGTCCTCGGCGGCCTTCCCTTGCTGATCGTCTACGCGCTGTTCCAGCGCAACGTGATCCGCGGCGTCGGCGACGCCGGAATCAAGGGATGACCTCACACTTCACGACAGGAGCAACCTGGTGCCCTCTGCCACTCTGACCATCGATCCCGCGTTCACGATCGCGCCCGTGAACCGCAGGACCTTCGGAACCTTCGTCGAGCACATGGGGCGGTGCGTGTACACCGGGATCTACGAGCCCGGGCACGCCACCGCCGACGAGGACGGCTTTCGCAAGGACGTCCTCGAACTGACCCGTGAGCTGGGCGTTTCCGTGGTCCGCTACCCCGGCGGAAACTTCGTTTCCGGATACCGCTGGGAGGACGGCGTCGGTCCGCGCGCCGACCGGCCGCGGCGGCTCGACCTGGCCTGGCACAGCGTCGAGACGAACGAGTTCGGCCTGGACGAGTTCAGCCGCTGGTGCGCGAAGGCGGGTGTCGAGCCGATGATGGCGATCAACCTCGGGACGCGCGGCGTGCAGGAGGCGCTCGATCTGCTGGAGTACACCAACCACCCCGGTGGTACGGCGCTGTCCGACCTGCGCGAGCAGCACGGCGCGTCGCCGTACGGGATCAAGCTGTGGTGCCTCGGCAACGAGATGGACGGCCCGTGGCAGATCGGGCACAAGACGCCGACGGAGTACGGGCGGCTCGCCGCGGAGACCGCGCGGGCGATGCGGATGATCGCGCCGGACCTGCAGCTGGTGGCGTGCGGCTCGTCCTCGTCGAAGATGCCGCTGTTCGGGACCTGGGAGCGGGACGTCCTGCGGGAGACGTACGAGTTCGTCGACCACATCTCCTGCCACGCGTACTACGGCAACGACGACGGCGACACCGCGTCGTTCCTGGCGTCCGCCGTGGACATGGACCACTTCATCGAGGCCGTGGTCGCGACCGCCGACCATGTCGGCGCGGAACTCAAGAGCAGCAAGAAGATCGGCATCTCGTTCGACGAGTGGAACGTCTGGTACGGCGAGCGCTCGCGGCGGACCGATGGGCCGGGTGACCAGTGGGAGGTGGCGCCGCGACGGATCGAGGACGAGTACAACGTCACCGATGCCGTTGTCGTCGGCAACCTGCTGATCTCGTTGCTGCGGCACAGCGACCGGGTCGGGGTAGCCTGCCTGGCGCAGCTGGCGAACGTGATCGCGCCGATCATGACCGAGCCCGGCGGCGCGGCCTGGCGGCAGCCGACGTTCCACCCGTTCGCGATCACGTCCCGGCTCGCGGCGGGGCAGGTGCTTCGAATCGAGACGGACTCCCCGACGGTCAGCACCGCCCGGTACGGCGACGTACCGGCGGTCGACGCGGTGGCGACGTACGACGAGGGCCGGGTCGCCCTGTTCGCGGTGAACCGGTCGAGCGAGGGCCCGGTCGAGGTCACCATCGACGTCAGCCGGGCCGGCGTCACCACGCTCGACGAGGCCGTGATCGTGCACGACGAGGACCCGAACGCCACCAACACGGCGGAGCGGCCCGACCGGGTCACGGCACAGCCGTTCGAATCCGCCCGGCTGGCCGACGGCAAACTGACACTGACCTTGCCCGCCATCAGCTGGGCCGCGGTGTCGCTGTCCGAGTGATGGGGACCTAAGGACAGGACGTGTCCGGCGATCGAGCCGAACGAGCGGTGTGTTCAGGCGGACGCCGCCGTCTACGCATACGACTACGTCCTGTCCTGAGGACCCCTAGGCCCGGCGGAACTGCGTCACACGGACGCCGGGAGCGACCTCCACCTCGGCGATCGCGGTGTAACCGCGGGACGTGTAGAGGTTGACCGCCGGGGCGTTGGCTGTGCCGGTCGAGACGACGCTGACCGGTCGCGGCTCGGCCTGGTCGAGGTGGTCCAGGAGTGCTCGGCCGTGACCGCTGCGGGCGTGTGCCGGGTCGACGATCAGGCGGGAGATCTCGACGGTACGGTCGTCGGGAAACTCGTACGCCAGTGCGCCGACGAGTCGCGTTCCGTCGTACCGGCCGAGCCAGTGCTCGGTGGAGGACATGAGCCCGTCGAGATCTTCCTGGAGTGGCGGGATGCCGTCGAAGCCGATCAGCTCGGCCTCGACGGCGTACGCCGCGTGCTGGATGGTGAGCAGTCGCTCGGCGAGGGTGCGGTCGGTGACGTCGAGCGGCGTGATCACGGGCGCCAGGCTACGCGGCCTTCCAGTACCCGAGGGACTTGACGCGGTGCTTCGGGATCGCGAGGTCCTTGAGGACGTACGACGTGAGTGTGCGCGTGGTCGCGGTGTCGCAGGCGATCCAGACGTAGGTGTCGGGGGTGGCGAGTTCGCGCAGCTCGGCCTTGACGTTCTCGACCAGCTCCGGCCGCGGGACGGTCCGCAGGTCGTGATGGTCCTCGATGCGGAACGGCAACTCGTGATCGGCCTCGTGCGTGGTCTCGAACCAGATCGTGGCCGGCAGTTTCGGAGCGACCGCGAGCAGCGAGTTGATCGCGGGCAGCGAGGCCGGGTCCCCGACGACGAGCATCCGCGGCGGCAGCGGGTCCGGTACCTCGAACCCGGTCCCCTGCACCGTCGCCTCGACCGTGTCACCGGGCTCCGCCTTGCGGGACCAGTCGCTCGCACACCCGTCGTGCAGCGCGAACTCCAGGCTGAACGTTCCGGCCTCGACGTCCGGGTCGACCAGCGTGTACGCGCGCTGGTGCGGCTTGCCCGCGTTGTCGAACCACAGCCGCACCCACATCGTCGGGTGGACGCCGAGTGCCCGCAGCAGACCGCCGTCGGTGAAGTGCACGCGACGGTAGCGCTCCGTGACCTGTTCGGCACCTGTCACGGTGAAGACAAAGTCCTTACCCCGGAACAGCTTGAGTACGGCGCCTTCCCAGCCATGCCTCACGATCGACCTCCAGCGAGAATTGCACTTGTCGGGACGGATTGCTGCTGCGTAAGTTAGCGCAGCCTAACCTAATTAAAGCGAGGGGATGCTGTGAACGCGAGGGTGTTCCGGGACACGTACGGCGTACCGCACCTGCAGGCCGGTGATCCGCTCGCGTTGGTGTACCTCCAGGGCGTGAACGCCGCCCGCGACCGGGCCTGGCAGCTCGAACTGGAGCGGCGCCGGTACCTCGGGACGAGTGCCGCGTTCCTCGGCGTGGAGGCGGCCGGATGGGACGTGTTCGCCCGGAAGGCCCGGTTGGCGGACACGGCCCGGCGGTGCTTCGAGTCGCTCGACGACGAGACGCGGGAGTGGATCACGGCGTACGTCGAAGGCGTCAACCATGCGCTACCGGGCGGGGCCGCGCGGGCGCCGGAGTTCGCCGAGACCGGGCTGACGCTGCAGAAGTGGGAGCCGTGGACGCCGCTCGGCATCTGGCTGGCGGTGCACATTCTGTTCGCGGGGTTCCCGACGAAGCTGTGGCGGACGCACGTCGCGGAGCACCTCGGTGACGGTGCACTCGAGCTGTTCAGCTCCGAGGGCCCGCACGGGTCCGGGAGCAACGGCTGGCTCATCCCCGGTACGCACACTGCCGGCGGTCAGGCGATCGTCGCGGGCGATCCGCACCGCTACATCGAGAGCCCCGGTGTGTACCAGCAGATCCGGCTCACGTGTCCGGAGTACGACGTGCTCGGCCTGGCGGTTCCCGGTGTCCCGGGGCTGGCGCACTTCGGCCACACCGGCGGTGTCGCATGGGCGATCACGAACGCCATGGCCGATTACCAGGACCTGTACGCCGAGCAACTCCGTCGTACCCCTGGCGGCGTCGAAGCGCTCGGCCCGGACGGCTGGAAACCGGCTAGTGTCCACACGGAGCAGGTGGAGATCGCCGGCGCCGACCCGGTCGAGATCGAGGTGATCGAGACGGAACGCGGTCCGATCATCCAGGACGGCATCAGCCTTCGCTATCCGCCGCGGGTGACCGGGCAGCTCGGATTCCAGGTGATGGCGAAGTTGCTGCGCGCAACCACCGTGGCGGACGTCGATGCGGCGTTCGACGAGTGGGTCGAGCCGGTCAACGTCGTGCTGGCCGCCGACACCGCCGGCGGGCTGCTGCACCGCACCGCCGGGATGGTGCCTCGGCGCCGGCGGGAGAACATGCTGCGCGTCGTACCCGCCTGGGAAGCCGGTCACGAATGGGACGGCTGGCACGAGCTGCCACGCGCCGACGTCGACGGGCCGGTCGCGATGGCCAACGCGCGCGAGCTGGCCGCCCCACTGGGCGTCGAGTTCGCGGCCCCGCATCGGGCCGACCGGATCCGCACGCTGGTGAACGCGCGGGACGACTGGTCGGTCGACGACATGCCGAGCATCCACAAGGACACGTACCTCGGCTCAGCCGGATCCATCCTCGACCTGCTGACCGGCCTCGACGACCTCTCCGCGGAAGCAGTTGCCCTGCGCACCGAACTGCTCGCGTGGGACCGGCACATGGACGCCACGAGTACGACGGCCTCGTCGTACGCCGCCGTACGCAAGGCGATCGTCTCGCGGCTCACCGGCCACTTCACGATGCTCGAGAACGCCGACGTCGCCGAGGTCTTCGTCCCGTGGATGGATCCGCTCACGCACGTCTCGTTCGCCCTGGAGAATCTGCTCGCCACCGATCTCCTGCCCCAGATCAACGTTCGGTGGCTGGCGCGTGAGGCGCTCGAGGAGGTCGCCGCCAACAAGCCGCGACCGCCGTGGGGCGAGACGCACCAGCTCGCGCCGCTGCACATGCTGCGCGGACCGGTGTTCGCACCGGGCGAGGAGCCGATCGACCTCGGGTTGTCCGGCGATCACCACTGCGTGATGTCGACGTCGAGCCTTCCGGGGCTGACCGACGTGTGCATCCGGGCGTCGGCGGCCCGGTACGCATGGGACCTGGCGGATCGGTCGGCCAGCCGCTGGGTGGTGCCGCTCGGCGCGTCCGGCGTACTCGGGGATCCGCATCATCACGACCAGTTGCCGTTGTGGCTGCGCGGATCGCTCGTGCCGGCCGCCGGTGCGGTGGTGCGGGAGGATCGCAGCTATCAGGTGGAGGTCGACGGGTTCGGGACCGTGCGGGTCGAGGAGGCGGATCCGGCGCGGGACCTCGACCTGATCCACGCATGGGTGACGGCGGAGCGGGCCGTGTTCTGGGGCATGGGTTCGTTGTCGCAGGAGGAGATCGCCCGGACGTACGAGTTCCTGGACTCGGTGCCGACGCATCACGTGTACGTCGTGCGGCTGAACGACGTACCGATCGCGCTACTACAGACGTACGACCCACAAGCCGACCCGGCGGGTGCGACGTACGACGTCGAGGCCGGTGATCTGGGCGTTCATCTCCTGATCGGCCCGGGTGAGGCGCGACCGGGCTTCACAGGCCATCTGGTGGGCGTACTCGGGCGCTTCGTCTTCGAGCACCTGGGCCATCCGCGGATCGTGGTCGAACCGGACGTCCGCAACACCCGCGCCATCGAACGCTTCCACCGCTCAGGCTTCGTCCTCGGACCTCAGGCAAAGATCACCCAGCCCGACGGGACCACCAAGACGGCGCAGTTCGCCTTCCTGTCGCGCCTGGTCGAGTGTCGGTAGGTAGTGCGGGCTACTTCTTGACGGCGAGGACGGCGGCGATGAGTTGTTGCCAGTCGGTGAGTTCTTCGTGGGCTTCGTCGTTGCGCCATTCGGCGGCGGGGACGAGGCCGGGGTCGAGGACGGTGAAGCCGTCGCCGTAGAGGTCGAGGATCTCCTGTTCGGTGCGCCAGGTGCCGCGGCCGAGGGTGCCTTGCATGATTTCCTGGAGGGCCTTGGTCTTCGCGTCGTTCTGGCTGCGGAAGTGCGAGATGAAGACGGGGCTGCCGGAGGGGATCCGGTCGCGCCAGTAGCGGACGGCGCCCTTCGGGTCCTCGTCGTCGTTCATGTGGTGCAGGACGGCGCAGAAGATCAACGCGACCGGCTTGTCGAAGTCGATCAGGCGCTGCAGTTCCTTGTTCTCGTAGATCGAGGCCGGGTCGCGCAGGTCAGCCTGGATGACGCTGGTGAACTTGTTCTCCGCGAGCAGGGCGCGGCCGTGGGCGAGCACGATCGGGTCGTTGTCGACGTACACGACCTTGGTCTCGGGGGCGAACCGCTGGGCGACCTGGTGCACGTTGTTCGCGGTCGGCAGGCCGCTGCCGAAGTCGATGAACTGCCGGACCGGTGTGTTCCTGACGATCTCGTCGACCGCCCGGACCAGGACGCCGCGGTTGTCGAGCACGATCTGCTGCGAGCCGGGCAACTCGTTGACGAACCGGTCGCCGAAGGCCCGGTCGACGGCGAAGTTGTCCTTGCCGCCCAGCAGGTAGTCGTAAGTGCGCGCGATGCTCGGCTTGGTCAGGTCGAAGCCCGGGTACGGCGCGGTCTCCGTCGCCTGCTCGTTCGCATCCGGCATCGCGTGGGCCCCTTCCTGTCGCGGCACACGTCACTCTATGCGACGCCGATGTCACCGCGCTCGCGCCCCCGGCCGGTCTGCCCAACAGCCCGCCGGCCGGCGGGTGAGCCCTCCCACGCGCGGCGCTTGTCCTTGTCTCTCCCTTGATCTGACCGTTTCGGGGCACGTAGACACGGCGGCCGTCGTGTGGTGCCTGCGACGGCCGCGCGTGGGGTGGTGACCTGGTCTGGCGGGCCCTGTCACCGGGTGGTCAGTTGAGGGTGTGCTTCGGTACCTCGTGCTCGCGGCCGGACGGGCGGCGTTCGCGGTTGGTGGTGTCGTGCACCGTTTTCTCGACGGTGCGCGGGGCCGGGCAGACCGGGCCGCGGCGGATCGGTCCGCCACCCAGCTTCCGGCTCTTCCACTGCTTTTCTTCGTAGTCGTAGTAAGTGTCGACGCCTCCGACTGTCATTCGGTCCTCCCGTCGAATCCCCCGTCCCCTGCTGGCTCATCAACAGTCGGTCACCAAGGCCCCGGCAGACAAGCGATTCCGGAAATCCCCACGGATCAACACGCTCGAACGCCGTCTTCTGTTGGTTTGGCCTACAAATGTGCGACGGCCGGAAAGTCTTAGACGGCGATGATCGCGACGCCGTGACCGGGCAACCACACACCGCCGAGGCCGACGTCGACCCCCCCGAAGGACATCACCAGGTACGACGGGACCGCTTCCACCGGCACCACGGTGTCCTCGGTGTCCAGATTCGCCACCACCCGGAGGCTGCCCCGTTTCACCACGAGCCAACCGCCGTCCGGGTCGAGGTCGATCCCGACGGACTCGAGCCGGTCGTCGCGCAGCTCCGGCATCCGGGCGCGGAACTTCAGCAGGTGCCGGTACCACTCCAGCACCTCGCGATGCGGCGACTCGTCGGGCTCGGACCAGTCGAGCACCGAACTGCGCCAGGTCTGCGGATCCTGCGGGTCCGGGATCTCCTCGGCGTCCCACCCGAACTCCGCGAACTCGCGCCGCCGCCCGTTCCGGACCGCGTCGGCCAGCTCCGGCTCGTTGAAGTCGGTGAAGAACCGCCACGGCGTCGACGCGCCCCATTCCTCACCCATGAAGAGCATCGGCGTGTACGGCGACGTGAGCACCAGCGCAGCGCCGATCGCGAGCTGCCCCGGAGTGAGCGCCGGACGGTCACCGAGCGCCCTGTTGCCGATCTGGTCGTGGTTGGACGTGTAGGCGAGGAACTGCCCGCCGCGATGTTTCCGCGGGTCGACCGGACGGCCCCACAGCTGCTCCCGAAACGTCGAGTACTTGCCGTCGTGCAGGAACACCCGGGTCAGCGTCTTCGCGAACACGGCAGGGTCCCCGAAGTCCACGTAGTACCCGAACCGCTCGCCGGTCAGCAGCGAGTGCAGCGCGTGGTGGAAGTCGTCGCTCCACTGTGCTGTCATGCCCATCCCGCCTTCGGACACAGGCTCGACCATCCGCGGGTCGTTCAGGTCGGACTCGGCCACAAGCCCCAGCGGGCGTCCCAGCTGTGCCGACAGCGCCGCGGTCTCGTCCGAGAGCTGCTGGAGGAGGTGGGTCGGGCTGTCGTCGACCAGCGCGTGTACGGCGTCCAGTCGCAGTACGTCGATGTGGAAGTCGCGGAACCAGCGCAGTGCGTTGTCGCAGATCCACCGCCGTACCTCAGGGCTGCCCGTGTCGTCCAGGTTGACCGCCGGCCCCCAGGGGGTGGAGTGGCGACTGGTGAAGTACGGGCCGAAGCTGGACAGGTAGTTCCCGCTCGGGCCGAGGTGGTTGTAGACGACGTCGAGGCACACGGCCAGTCCGGCCTCATGGCACCGGTTGACGAACCGCTGCAGCGCTTCCGGGCCGCCGTACGGTGCGTGGACGGCGTAGAGGTCAACGCCGTCGTACCCCCAACCGTGTTTGCCGGGGAATGCCGCGACCGGGAGCAGCGAGATCACCTCGACGCCCAGCACGGCCAGGTAGTCCAGGTGCTCGGCGGCCGCGTCCAGCGTGCCTTCCAGGGTGAAGGTGCCTAGGTGGAGCTCGTAGAACACTGCGCCGCGTGCGTCGCGACCGGTCCAGCTGTCGTCGGTCCACTCGAACCGGTCCGCTGCGAAAACCCGGCTGAACCCGTGGACGCCGTCGGGCTGCCACGGGCTGCGTGGATCGGGTAGCGGGTCGCTGCCGTCGACCGAGTACGCGTAGTCGGTGCCGTGGTGCGCCTCGACCACCTGTCGTTCCCACCAGCCGTCATCCACCGAACGCATCGGCAGGACACCGTCGCGCAGTACTAGGTCAACGTCGGTTGCGTCAGGCGCCCAGACGCGGAACGTGTGCATGGCTGTCAGCTCCTGACCAGCAGGGCAACCGGCAGATCAGTCAGCAGGTCGTCGATCCGGGCGGAACCGCTGCCGACCTCCCGGCCTGTCAACACGTTCTTCCACTGTCCAGTCGGCAGGACGACCATGCTGTCACCCCAGCCACCCAGACGCTGCAGTGCCGCGGGCAGCCTGGTCGCCACGGTGATGACAGCGTCGCCACGAGCAAACGCGACCGCATGTCCGTTGGACGTCGGCAGCGGCGTGTAGCTCCCCGCGAAGGCGTCCGGGTACTGCCGACGGATGCGGAGCGCACGGGAGGTGACTAGCAGCTTCTCGTCGGACAGGTCCTCCGGCTTGTCACCTGTATCCAGACGCCGCAGCCGCTCGACGCGCTGCTGGTAGTCCACTGGCCGCCGGTTGTCGGGGTCCACGAGAGACAGGTCGACCAGCTCGGTGCCTTGGTAGACATCCGGTACGCCGGGCATTGTCAGCTGCACCAACTTCTGGCCGAGCGTGGCTGCTCGTACGTACCCGGTCTGCTCGTCCGCAAACCGCCGTACCGCGTCGAGCACGGTGTCGTCGTGCAGGACTGCGGTGACGAAGGCAGCGACCGTTTGCTCGTATTCGTCGTCCGGTGTGGTCCAGGACGTGTGCCGCTTCGCTTCGCGGATCGCCTTGAGCACGTAGCCCTGCAGGCGGTCCTCGGCGAGCGGGCCGTCGGACCAAGTACCGAAGAGTGTCTGCCAGACCAGGTACTCGGTGGTGCCGTCCAGCAATGGGCTCCGGTGGTCCTCCGACAGCCGGCGCCATTCACGGACTGCCTCGGACCAGGCCGCCGGCTGCTCGGACAGCACGCCGAGCCGAGCACGTACGTCCTCGGAGCGCTTGGTGTCGTGAGTGGACAGCGTGGTCATCGTCTTCGGCCAGTGCTGGTTCAACCGGGAGGCGTACGCGTGGAACTCCTCCGGCGTCACACCGAAGTGCTCTGGGTCCCCACCGACCTCGTTGAGCGAGCTGAGGCGGAGCCACCGGTAGAACGCGGTGTCCTCGACACCCTTGGCCATCACCGGACCGCACGTCTGCTGGAACCGCACGATCAGCTCAGCCCGCGCCTGCTCGTCGTACGTGCTGGTCTCACGACCGAGCAGCAGATGCAGTACTACGTCCAACGTGGCCTGACGATCCTCGTCGAGATTCGCCCGTGCCTTCTCCGCGGCCCGCTGCAGTGCGGCAACCGCTGTCGGCGACGGTTCCTCGCCCGGTACGACGTACGCGCGGTAGACCTCGAAGTGGACCAGCAGCTCCACCACAACCTCGTGGAACGCCCGCCTGGTGTGGTCACGCAGCCGTACGTCGTCCTGACAGATGCGGGCCAGCAACTCGACCAGGCGATGCACCTCGGCGTACTGCCCGTGTTGGACGATCTCGCGCTTCGCCTCCTCCACGACCGGTCCGAAGTCGGCCGGCGCACCGGTCAACTCGGAGTGCAGGGCCGCGAGCGGCGCAGCGCCGGCGGGGTCGACGAACAGACCGCCGACGCGCAGCAGGGCGTCGTACCCGGTGGTGCCGGCACAGGGCCAGTCTCCCGGGAGCTGCTCGTCGCCTTCGAGGATCTTCTCGACAACGACCCACGCACCGCCTGTCCGCTCAGCCAGTCGGCGGAGGTAACCGCGCGGATCGGCCAGACCGTCCGGGTGGTCGATGCGGAAGCCGTTGAGCTTGCCCTCGTGCAGCAGCGCCAGCAGGAGCTGGTGCGTCGCGTCGAAGACCTCCTGGGTCTCCTGACGCACAGCCGCGAGCGTGTCGACATCGAAGAACCGCCGGTAGTTCAGCTCCTCGTCAGCGACCCGCCAGTGCGCGAGGCGGTACCACTGCTCAGTGACGAGCTCCTCGAGCGGCAGCCCTTCGGTCCCCGGCCGCAGCGGGTACTCGTGGTCGTAGTACCGCAGGACGTCGCCGTCGACGGACAGCTCGCCGTCCGCCAGCACCTTGCCGATCCGCTGCCCCAGCACAGCCATCAGCAGCGGCTGGTTCCCAGACCCCCAGTCGACGTCGAACCAGTCGGCGTACTCCGAACCCGGCCCGAGCCGCAGCACCGACCACAGCGCCTTGTTCAGGCTCTCCGGCGTCGGTACGGCGACATGGTTCGGTACGACGTCCGCGATGGCGCCCATGCGATGCCCCGCGAGCCGGTCCGAGAGGCGGTCGAACGCGGACCGGCCGCCCATCGGCTCGGACAGCCGACTGTGGTCCACCACGTCGTACCCGTGGGTGGAACCAGGCGCTGCCTGGAGGATCGGGGACAGGTAGGCGTGGGAGATCCCGAGGCTCGCCAGGTACGGCACGACCGCTGCGGCGTCGTCGAAACCGAACTCCGCGCGCAGCTGGAACCGATAGGTGGCCTGCGGGATCCCCATCATCCGGCGGCCTGCCTCGGGCGGGTCAGGACCACCGTGCTGCGCGCCTCCAGCTGGACCGTGGCGCCGGCGGCGTGCGGCTCGTCGGTCCCGGCGCCCGTGGCCGCCGTGGTGTCCACGACCACCGTCCAGTTCTCGCCGTACTGCGCGGGCGGGAGGAGGAAGTCGACCGGCTCGAAGTTGCTGTTCAGCAGGATCAGGAACGAGTCGTCGACCACCGGCTCGCCCCGCGGATCGGGCTCCGAGATCGCGTCACCGTTGAGGAACACCGAGATCGCGCGGGCGTCGTCCCGCTGCCAGTCGCCGTTCTGCATCTCGGTGCCGTTCGGCGTGAACCACACCAGGTCACCGAGGCCGTCGACGCCCGTGTCACCGTGGAAGAACCGGCGCCGGCGCAGCACCGGGTGGTTGTTGCGCAGCCTGACCAGGGACCGCGTGAACTCCAGCAGTTCCTTCTGCGGTTCCGCCAGCTCCCAGTCGATCCAGGAGAGCTCGTTGTCCTGGCAGTACACGTTGTTGTTGCCCTGCTGCGTCCGCCCGAGCTCGTCGCCGTGCGCGATCATCGGCACGCCCTGTGAGATCAGCAGCGTGGTCAGGAAGTTGCGCTCCTGCTTGGCCCGCAGCCGCAGTACCTCGGGGTCTTCGGTCGGGCCCTCGGCACCGCAGTTCCACGAGCGGTTGTGGCTCTCGCCGTCCTTGCCGCCCTCGCCGTTCGCCTCGTTGTGCTTCTCGTTGTACGAGACCAGGTCGCGCAGCGTGAAGCCGTCGTGGGCGGTGATGAAGTTGATGCTCGCCAGCGGGCGGCGGCTGTCGTCCTGGTACAGGTCGGAGGACCCGGTCAGGCGGGACGCGAACTCGGCCAGCGTGTACTTCTCACCGCGCCAGTAGTCCCGGACGGTGTCGCGGTACTTGCCGTTCCACTCCGTCCACAGCGGCGGGAAGTTGCCGACCTGGTACCCGCCGTCGCCCACGTCCCACGGCTCGGCGATCAGCTTCACCTGGCTCACCACCGGGTCCTGCTGGACCATTTCGAAGAACGCCGACAGCCGGTCGACCTCATGGAACTGCCGGGCCAGCGTGGCCGCCAGGTCGAACCGGAACCCGTCGACATGCATCTCGGTGACCCAGTAACGCAGCGAGTCCATGATCAGCTGCAGCACGTGCGGGTGCCGCATCAGCAGGCTGTTGCCGGTGCCGGTGGTGTCGTAGTAGTGCGTCTTGTCCTGGTCGACCAGGCGGTAATACGCCGCGTTGTCGATACCTTTGAACGACAGCGTCGGACCGAACTCGTTCCCCTCGGCGGTGTGGTTGTAGACGACGTCCAGGATGACCTCGATGTCCGCCTCGTGCAGCGCCTTCACCATCGCCTTGAACTCGGTCACCTGCTGGCCGCGGGTGCCGGTCGAGGAGTAGGCGTTGTGCGGCGCGAAGAAGCCGATGGTGTTGTAACCCCAGTAGTTCGCCAGGCCGCGCTCCTGCAGGTGCCCGTCCTGCGCGAACTGGTGCACCGGCATCAGCTCGATCGCGGACACCCCGAGCTCCTTGAGGTGCTCGATGATCGCCGGGTGCCCGATCCCGGCGTACGTGCCGCGGATGTTCTCCGGCAGGCCCGGGTGGGTCTTGGTGAGGCCCTTGACGTGTGCCTCGTAGATGACCGTCTCGTGGTACGCGTGGTCCGGCGGCCGGTCGTTGCCCCAGTCGAAGAACGGGTTGGTCACCACCGAGAGCATGGTGTGCTCGCGGTTGTCCATGGTGTTCAGCTCGTCGGGCTTCGCGAACCGGTAGCTGAACAGTGACTCGTCGCCGTCGATCTGCCCGTCGACGGCCTTCGCGTACGGGTCCAGCAGCAGCTTGGACGGGTTGCACCGGTGGCCTTCGGCCGGGTTGTACGGCCCGTGCACGCGGAACCCGTACCGCTGTCCGGGCTGCACGCCCGGGAGGTAGGCGTGGTGCACGAATCCGTCCACCTCGGTCAGCTGGACCAGCTGCTCGGTTCCGTCGTCACCGATCAGCGCCAGATCAACTCGCTCGGCAACCTCCGAGAACACCGCGAAGTTCGTCCCGGCGCCGTCGTACGTGGCGCCGAGAGGGTAAGGACGACCAGGCCATTTCTGCACCTGACGACAGTAGCCACCCCGGCCCCGGGTCACCGCACTGCCCGGTGTTTCAGTTCTGAGAATTCACCGGGCCAGTGGTTGCAGCAAGTTGCAAGAACCGGAATATCCCAATATCCACTCGGTTCGGCTAAGCTCTCGCGCTTGTGGAACCGCCTTCCCCTCGGCGGCCAGTTTTCCTGGACTCGACCGGGCAACGCCGTCGCACCATCCGCAGAGCAGGCACCTTCCTCGCTGTCCCTACTGTCGGTTACCTCGTCCTCATGGCCAGTAGTCTTCTCGGCGGACCGCAGCTGGACACGCCGCTGATCCCGCTGCCCGAGCCCGCCAAGCCCAGGCACCGGACGACCCAGCCGCCGGCTGAGGCCGCCGCACAGACGCCCCGCCCGGCCGACGACTCGGCGACACCGGGTGACGAGTCCTCGCCGCAGCCGTCGTCGACCGGCGGTACGACGGACCCCACCGGAGCGCCGACCTCCACCCCGACGATCACGATCGTCCCGCCCGTCACGCCGGTGCCGCCGCCTCTGACCGTCGTACCGACGACGGCTCCGACCGGCGCGTCGACCACGCCGCCGGGCCGGACCAACTCCCCGACGACCGCGCCGACCACGACAGCCACCACCACAACTCCCGCGCCCACGACTCCCGCGCCCACAGCGACGACCACGACACCGCCCGGCAACAAGCCGACCGTTCCGCCCGGTAAGACCAGGACGCCGTCCGTCCCGTGAGCAGACCCGTCGCACGGCGGGCCAAGCAGGTCCCGCTCCGGACGCACTGGATCGTCCTGACAATGTTGCTGGTGTGCCTGGCGAGCATGCTGCTGCTGAACGGCTACACGCACCACATGTTCGGCGCGGAGCCGGACGGCGCGGTCGCGTCGACCGGCGGAGCCGGATCGGTACCGCGCTCGATCACCGCCGGCGGACCGGTCATCGACGCCGGGAACGGCACGCCGCGCTCGGTGTCGCCCAAGCCCCGTACGATCGCGATCACGTTCGACGACGGTCCGGACCCGGTCTGGACGCCCAAGATCCTCGACCTGCTGCGCGAGCACCAGGTGCACGCCACCTTCTTCGTCGTCGGCACCGCGGTCGCCGCGCACCCAGACCTGGCCCGCCGGATAGTTGCCGAAGGCCACCAGATCGCCGTGCACAGCTTCACCCACGCGAACCTGACGACCGCGACCGGCTGGCGGCGCGACCTCGAGCTCCGGCAGAGCCAACTGATCCTCGCGGGCGCCACCGGTGTCCGTACGACGCTGCTCAGGCCGCCGTACTCCTCCGAGCCGGAGGCGCTGCGCGACCGCGACTGGGAGTCGATCAAGCAGACCCGGGAGGCGGGGTACCTCACCGTCCTGACCACCCAGGACAGCGAGGACTGGCGTAAGCCCGGAACTGACCAGGTGATCGCCAACTCGATGCCGCGCAGCCAGGCCGGGCAGGTGCTGCTGATGCACGACGCCGGCGGGGACCGCACCCAGACCCTCGAGGCGCTGAGCAAATTGCTTCCGCGGCTGCAGGCGCGCGGCTTCAAGTTCGCCACGGTCAGCGACGCCGTGGGCCTGCCTGACGCGACCAACTCGGCAAGTCTGCTCGACCGCGGTCGCGGTCTCGCGGTCATCTGGGCGATGCGGATCAGCGACGCCGTTCTGGCCGTGCTCGGCTGGCTCCTGTACGCCGCGGGCGCGCTGAGCGTGCTGCGGGCGATCACGACCGTCGTCGCCGCCCGCCGGCACGCCCGGATGCGCGGCTGGAGCTACGGGCCGCCGGTGACCGAACCGGTCAGTGTCATCGTCCCGGCGTACAACGAGAGCGCCGGGATCGAGGCGGCGATCCGCTCGCTGGTCGCGTCCGACCATCCGCTCGAGGTGATCGTCGTCGACGACGGGTCGACGGACGGTACGGCGGACCTCGTCGAGTCGCTGCGGATTCCCGGGGTCCGGGTGATCCGCCAGGCGAACGCGGGCAAGCCGGTCGCGCTGAACACTGGGCTGCAGGCGGCGCGGTTCGAGCTGATCGTGATGGTCGACGGCGACACCGTCTTCGAGCCGGACGCCGTCCGCAAGCTGATCCAGCCGTTCGGACATCCGGCCGTCGGGGCCGTGTCGGGCAACGCCAAGGTGGGTAACCGGCGCGGTCTGCTCGGGCGCTGGCAGCACATCGAGTACGTGATCGGGTTCAACCTCGACCGCCGGTTGTTCGACCTCGCGGAGTGCATGCCCACCGTGCCTGGTGCGGTCGGCGCGTTCCGTCGTACGGCGCTGGAACGCATCGGCGGACTGAGCGACGTGACGCTGGCGGAGGACACCGACCTCACCATGGCGCTGTGCCGGGACGGGTGGCGGGTGGTCTACGAGGAGAGCGCAGTGGCGTGGACCGAGGCGCCGGCGTCCGTGGGCGCACTGTGGCGGCAGCGGTACCGCTGGTGCTACGGGACCCTCCAGGCGATGTGGAAGCACCGCGGGGCGATGGTGCAGGGCGGCAGGGCCGGCAAGTTCGGTCGGCGCGGTCTGACGTACCTCATGCTCTTCCAGGTGCTCCTGCCGCTGCTGGCGCCGGTAGTGGACGTGTTCGCGCTCTACGGCCTGGTGTTCCTCGACCCTGTGCGCGTGCTGTCCGTCTGGGGCGGCTTCGTCCTTCTGCAGTTGCTGATGGGCTTCTACGCGTTCTGGCTGGACGGGGAACGACCAGGACCGCTGTGGACGCTGCCGCTGCAGCAGTTCGTCTACAGACAGCTGATGTATCTGGTGGTTATCCAGTCGGTCTTCACCGCACTGGCCGGTACCAAACTCCGCTGGCAACGCATGGAGAGGTACGGCAGCCTGCAGGCACCAGTCGTTCGCTAACCTACAGCGATGAACGTCTCACGGGGAGTACAGGTCGTCCTGCTGGCCGCACTGCTGCTGGTGGTCACAGGCGGAGCGAAGCCGGTGGTCGTCGGCGGAACGGTGACGAGCGCGGCAGAGGCGCCGTGGGCGATCGCGTTGAACAACACGCAGTCTGTGTCGTCCAGTGGGCGGTACTGCGGAGCCGTGCTGGTAAAGGCCGACAAGATCGTGACCGCCGCACACTGCATGGACGAGGCGGCGTCGACGTACTACGCGGTGCAGGGACGGGCCGACCTCGCGGACGACTCGGTCGGGCGGGTGTCCGCGATCAGCAAGGTGTGGGTGCACCCGGGGTACAACACGAAGGACCACCGGTACGACGTGGCGGTGCTGACGCTGGCGCAGCCGTTCACCGGCGTACCGGTGCTGCCGCTGGAGACTCGTGCCCGGGCGGACCGGGCCGGCGTCGTACCGAGTGTCTACGGATGGGGCGACACGCAGGGGACCGGTCCGGACGAGACGTTGCAGAAGGCCGCAGTACCTGACCTCGGCGACAAGACCTGCCTCGCGAACCAGGGCTACGTAACCAACGGGTACGCCGCCGCGACCAACGTCTGCGCCGGGTACGTCGAAGGTGGCATCGACGCGTGCCAGGGCGACTCCGGCGGCCCGCTCGTCCTGAACGGGCGCCTGCTCGGTGTCGTCTCGTGGGGCCAGGGCTGCGCACAGCCCGGCAAACCAGGCGTCTACACCGAGATCGCGGGCGCGGCGAAGGCGCTGCTCCAACAGGTTCGTTAACCCGAAACATACCTGTCAGTACGAGCGTCGAGACGTCACGGTCCTGACACCGACCCAAAACATCATGTCCTTACCTTTCTGGTCAGCTACCCAGTTGCCCAGTGAGGAGAAGGCATGGCGCAGACCAGACGTCAGTTCCTGCAGCAGGTCGGTATCACCGGTGGAGCAGGGGTGCTGTACTCCACCATGTCGGCGCTCGGCCTCACGGGCGTCGCCGAGACTCCCGCGTATGCCGCCCCGACACGCGCGGACCTCAACGGCCGCGGCGCCAAGCACGTCGTCGTTCTCGGCGCCGGGATCGCCGGACTCACCTCGGCGTACGAACTCCTGAAGGCCGGCTACAAGGTCACGCTGCTCGAGGCCCGCACCCGTCCGGGCGGGCGCAACTGGACCGTTCGCGGCGGCACGGTGGAGACCGACCTTGCCGGGAACACCCAGCGCGCGACGTTCTCGCGCGGCCAGTACATGAACGCCGGGCCGGCGCGGCTCCCCCAGCACCATGTGACGATCGACTACTGCCGCGAGCTCGGCGTCGCGATCGAGCCGTTCGTCAACCAGAACGCGGACGCGTACCTCTACCGCGAAGGCACCAGCAGCCTGTCGAACAAGGCGATCCGGCACCGCACCGCCAAGGCGGACGTGTACGGGTACGTCGCCGAACTGCTCGCCACGGCCGCCGACCAGGGCGCGCTCGACGCCAAGCTGACGGCGGCCGACAAGCAGGCGCTGATCGGGTTCCTCAGCAGCTTCGGCTCGATCGGGAACAAGGCGTCCGGGTTCGCCTACACCGGGACCGACGGGCGTCGCGGCTACACGGTCGAGCCGGGTGCCGGGATGGAGGGCGGTACGACGGCCGCGCCGTACGCACTGAGCGACGTCTTCGCGAGCGGGGTCGGCAACTACTTCTCGTTCGAGTTCGGCTGGGACCAGGCGATGATGATGTTCCAGCCGGTCGGCGGGATGGACCGGATCCCGTACGCGTTCGAGCAGGCGATCGGCAAGGACAAGATCCGGTACGGCGCCGAGGTGACCGGACTGCGGAACACGTCTTCCGGCGTCGAGGTCGTCTACAAGACCGGCACGCAGTCCCGGGTGCTGACCGCGGACTACGCCATCTGCACGCTGCCGCCGCACCTGGCCGCGAAGGTCCCGTCCAACCTGCCGGCGCCGATCGTCGAGTCACTCAAGTACGCCCGACCTACGAATGCGGGCAAGATCGGGATCGAGTACGGCCGGCGCTGGTGGGAGGAGGACCACCGGATCTACGGCGGCATCACCAACAGCAACCTCGACACCGTGAACACCTGGTACCCGTCGAACGGTTTCCACGGCGAGCGCGGCACAGTGATCGGGTACTACAACACAGGCGCGAACGCGAACGTCTACGGTGCCCTGACCCCAACGGCCCGGCTGGAGCGCGCGTTGGCACAAGGCGCGAAGATCCACGGTGACGTGTACACGAAGGACGTGAAGGCGGCCTTCTCGGTGAACTGGATCGCCGCCAGGTACTCCGAGGCGGCCTGGGTCAGTTGGCCTTCGCAGACCGACGGGATCTACGGCCGGCTGCTCGATGCCACCGGCAACATCTACTTCGCCGGCGACCACCTGTCGCACGCCATCGCCTGGCAGCACGGCGCGATGACGTCGGCACGGGCGACCGTGACGGCGCTGCACGGACGGGTGGTGGCGAGCCGATGAAACGCACCTCTTGGATCGCCGGAATCGCCGTCGTCGCCTTGTCCTTCGGCGGCGGCGCCACCACGGCCGCGGGATGGTGGAACAAGCCGAAACCGCCCGCGCCCGGCACCGTCGTCCCGGCGCTGCCGGCCGGACAGGCCAACCCGATGATCGCGACCGGCGTCGGGATCGGCGCGAACACCCCGATCTACAAGACGAGCGGGATCGGCCCGTCGGCCCTCAACACCGGTGCACCGGCCGGGTCCGAGGCGTCGTACGTCGACACCGCGATCTTCCCGGGCGGGACGTTGCCGGCGGGCGTCACCATCACCGAAGCCCAAGGAATCAACGTGCTCCGCCGGATCGGGGAGAACCTCGCGGCCGCCGGGCTGTCCTACGCGGACGTCTACACGATGCGGGTCTTCCTGCAGAACCCGTCGGGCGCCACGGCCGCCGACTTCGCCGGCTGGAACCGCGCCTACCGTCAGTACTTCGCCAACACCGACCTCACCACCGGCGCCTACGTACCGGTCCCACTCGGTACGGCACCACCCGCCAAACCGTTCGTGGTCAACAAGTCCCGCCCGTCCCGGTTCGCCCTGGAGATCGAGAACCTCCCGGTCACCGGCTGGCTCGTCGAAGTGGAAGTCGACGCGGCCTACCCGACCCGCTGAACCGCTGCCGGATGCCCTGACCACGGCCAGGGCATCCGGCAGTCGATTACAAGACGGCGCCTCGTGGTGCGACCTCCATGGCCGCCACGCCCCGCGCGTACAGCACGACGACGCGCTCGCCATGTCTGCACCGAAGCAGGCCGGCATCGTCCACAAGTGCCGCGACAGCGTGCTCGACGACCTCGTCCTCGTCGGCAGCAGCCGACTCCTCGTAGGTGACATCAAGGTGGTCACCGTTCACGAGGCGGACCCGCAACACGATGCTCGGCATCCTCCCAGCGTACGCGCCGCCGATCGCCGGCGCGGCTTGAAGCGAGGCAGACTGTTGCCATGAGCGAGCCAGTCCGAGTGATCAAAGCAGGTGACCTGGTCGCCGCCGACCCGACCGCCGGCATGCTCCGGATGCGGGCCTTCGAGCTGCCGATCCTGTGGGCCGGCCAGGTCATCACCCAGCCCGGCGCGATCTCCGGGTGGCACCACCACGACAAGAACGAGAGCAGCCTCTACATCGTCTCCGGCGTCCTGCGGCTCGAGTTCGAGGGCTCCGGCGAGTACCTCGACGCGGTCGCCGGCGACTTCGTCCACGTGCCGGCCTTCACCGTCCACCGCGAGAGCAACCCCACCGGTGAACCGTCGCTGGCGATCATCGCGCGGGCCGGCGGCGGGATCCCCACCGTGAACGTCGACCCGCCCCCGCGCGGATGATCCGGTTAACCTGACGGGGTGGCGACCCACGAACAGGTGACGGTCGGCGTTGTCGGCGCCGAGCAGATCGTGCACCGGATCATGAACCTGGCGCGCGAACTGGACAACCCCGGTCTGCGCCTGGTCACCGCCGTGTACGCCGACGAGCACGACGCGCAGGAGCAGGCGTCCCGGATCGCTTCCCGGGTCGACTCGTTCCTGTTCGCCGGACCGCTGCCGTACGACGTGGCGGTCGCGGGCGGGCTGCCGGTGCCGGCGACGTACGTGCCGAGCGGCGGGCCCGCGCTGTTCTCGACCCTGCTCCGCGGCGTGCTCGAGAAGGTCTTCGATCCGTCGCGGATCAGCGTCGACACCGTGTCGCGGCGCGACCTCAAGCACGTCTACGAAGAGGTCGGGCTGAGCGCGTCCGGCGTACGGCTGAAGGAGTACACCGGACCGGAGTCGGCCGAGAAGTTCCTCGACTTCCACCGCTCGCTGTATCAGCGCGGCCGGACCACCGGAGCGGTCACCACGGTGCCGACCGTCGACGTCGCGTTGCGCAAGACCGGCGTACCGACGCTGCGGATGACGCCGTCGTCGATGACGATCCGGCAGGCCCTGACCACGGCGATCCTGATGGGCAGCGGCGCCAAGCTCGAGGAGTCCCGCATCGTCACGATGATCGTCCGGGTGCCCGCCGCCTCACTGCCGGCCCACGCGAGTGCGAGCGCCTACTGGTACCAGGAGCTGAGGCTGTCGCTGCACCGCGAGCTGCTGCGCGACGCCCGCCCGATGGACGCCGCCGTCGTACCGCGCGACGAGCACAGCTTCCTGATCGTCACGACGATGGGTTCGTTGCGGCTGGCCACCGACAACCTGTCGATGGCGCCGTTCCTGGACCGGATCTCCGAGGAGCTGGGTGTCCGGCTCGAGGTCGGCATCGGTCTCGGTTCGTCGACCCGCGAGGCGGAGGTGAACGCGCAGTCCGCCGTCGACAAGGCAGCCGGCGGGGATACCGCGTTCGTGGTCGGGCCGCACGGCTTCGTCCTGCAGGTCCCCGGCGAGCGCAACCGGACCGCCGAACGCCCCGCACAGGCGGACTCCCGCGCTCTCCAGATCCTGGCGACGCTCGCCGAACAGCTGGAGAACGCGAACGACACCGAGCGGATCGTCGACGCGGAGAAGGTCGCCGAACTGCTCGGTGTCACGTTGCGCACCGCGCGGCGGACGTTGAGCACGCTGGTGGACGAAGGACTGGCCTGGCCGATGCCGCCGCCACGATCCAGCAAACTCGGCCGACCACCCCGGCCGTACCAACTGCTGGTCGAGAAGATCCCGCGTTAGGGCGTGTCTCCCGATTCCACGCCCTAATTATTACGGACGTCCATAACAGCTATTCAGGCCTTGCCGAAGCTGAGCGGCTGGGGCAGGGTGGTCGCGTGCCAGAACCCCTTCATGCAGTCGCGGTGGTGGACGACCAGGCGGCGATCGAGCGGGCCCACCAGGCGGGTCAGGACGCCTGGTGGGCCTACCTGGCCGAGGTGCTCGGGCATCTTCGGCTGCCCTGTCGGTCGATCACCCCGAGCGAGGCGGCCGCGCCGCCGGACGGCGTCTCCGTGCTGGTCTTCCCGACCGCCCCGGACGCCGGGCCGAGCGACGAACTCGAGCAGTGGGTGCGCGACGGCGGCGTACTGATCGTCATCGGCGATCCCGGTCCGCTGTCCGCGCTCGCGGGTGTCTCGACAGACGGCACGGTGCCGGATGGCCACGTGGTCCTGGCGGACAGCCCGGTCTGGTCGTCCCGCCCGCCGGTCGCGCTGCACGCCGTGGGCGGTAGTCGGCTCACCGGCGAAGACGTCGAGGTGCTCGCCCGCTGGGACGACGACGAGGCGGCCGCGGTCACCCTCCACCGGCTGGGTGCGGGCAGCGTGCTGACGTACGGCGTCGACGTGTGGCAGAGCATCGTCCGCATCCAGCAGGGGTACGCCGTCACCGCCGACGGTGAGCCGGCCGCCGACGGTACGGCGCCGATCGACGACGACATCCTCAAGTGCGAGGACGGGATGGTGCTCAGCTTCGAGCGCGACCGGGCGATGCCGCCTGGCGAGCCGGAGCTGGTTCCGCCGTACGAGCACGTCTACCCGCCGCCGAGCGCCGTACCGATGTTCGACCAGCCGCAGGCCGACTGGTGGTGCTCCCTGTTCGCGCAGAGCCTGTGGTGGGGCATCGAACAGACCGGCGCCACAGTTCCCTGGCTCTGGTACTGGCCGTCCGGAGTCGACGCTGTCGCGCACATGTCGCACGACTCCGATCAGAACGTCGAAGCGGACGGGCGAGCGGCGCTGGACGCGTTCGCCGAGGCCGGGGTCGAGGTCACCTGGTGCCATGTGTTCCCCGGTGGTTACTCCCCCGAGCTGTACACGGAGATCACCGCGGCCGGACACGAGAACGCCCTGCATTACAACGCGATGGGCGACGCGGACCTCGCGCAGTGGGGCTGGCCGCAGATGCGCGCGCAGTACGCCTGGGCGCAAGCCGTCACCGGCACCGAGCAGATCGTCTCGAACAAGAACCACTACACGCGCTGGGAAGGCTGGACCGAGTTCTACACCTGGTGCGAGCGGCTCGGCATCCAGATCGACGAGTCCCGCGGGCCGAGCAAACAGGGCGATGTCGGGTTCACCTTCGGCGCCTCCCACGTCTCGTTCCCGATGGCGCCGGCCGCCGAGGGCAACCGGTTCTACGACGTACTCAACCTGCCGCTGCACACGCAGGATCTCGCCTGGGCCGGCCACACCGCCGCACGGGACGTGATCCTGGACGGTGCGCAGGCGGTGCACGGCGTCGCGCACTTCCTGTTCCACGGACCGCATCTGAACCTGCGCCCACCGACGCGGGCGGCCTGTCTCGAGGTCGCCGCCGAGGCGCGACGGCGCGGGATGCCGTGGTGGACGGCCACCCGGATCAACAGCTGGGAGCGGAGCCGGCGCGGGGTCGTGCTGTCTGTCGAGCCGCACCCGGACGGCCTCGCGGTGCGCGCACAAGCGACCGATCCGGTGCCGGGCGCCGCCGTGCTGCTCGCCGTACCGGACGCCGGGACCAGCCCGATCGTCAAGGAGGGCGAGGGATCCGCCCGGGCGGTGGTCCGGTTCGGGCGAACCTTCGTCGAGCTGACCGCGGATATCGTTGCCGGAGACAACAGATGGGTGATCACGCCATGATGTCTGGGACGTCTGGGATGTCTGGGATGCCGGAGTGGCCGGAGTACGGCGACGACGAAGCGAAGGCCCTGCTGGAGGTGCTGAACTCGGGGAACTGGGGCAGCACCAGCGGGGATGTCGTCGCGACCTTCGAGCGGGAGTTCGCGGAGTACCAGGAGGCCGGGCACGCGATCTGCCTGGTCAACGGGACGCTGGCGATCGCGATCGCGTTGCGCGCCGCGGGGGTCGGCATCGGCGACGAGGTGATCGTTCCGCCGTACACGTTCATCGCGACCGCCTCGGCAGCGCTGTTCGTGGGTGCGGTGCCGGTCTTCGCCGACATCGACCCAGACACGCATCTGCTCGACCCGGTCGCCACCGAGGCCGCCGTCACGGAGCGGACCAAGGCGGTCGTCGTCGTCCACCTCGCCGGCCGACCCGCGGACATGGACGCCTTCAACGCGCTCGGGGCCCGGCACGGCCTGACCGTGATCGAGGACGCGGCCCAGGCGCACGGTGCGGCGTACAAGGGCCGGCCGGTCGGCGCGATCGGGGACGTCGGAACGTTCAGCTTCCAGAGCAGCAAGAACATCACGGCCGGTGAGGGCGGTGCGGTAGTCACCGACGACGACAAGCTGGCCTCGGCGCTGTACTCGCTGGTGAACGTCGGTCGGGTGCCGGGCGGTGGCTGGTATCAGCACGAGACGGTCGGGTACAACCTGCGGCTGACCGAGTTCCAGGCCGCGATCCTGCGCGTCCAGCTGCGCCGCCACCCGCGACTCCAGGAACTCCGCGAACGCAACGCTCGGCTACTCACGGACCTGCTGAGCGAGGTGGACGGCATCCAGGTAGCCCCCGAGGACCCCGCGATCACCGCCCACGGCCGTCACCTCTTCATGCTCCGCATCCCCGGCGGCCGCGAAGCCGTACTCGAGTCTCTGACCGCGGCAGGCCTCACCAGAGTCTCCCCCGGCTACGTCCCCCTGCACCGCAACGCCGCCGTACTCCGGGACGCCAAGGCAATCACCACCCGCCTCGGCCAGCCCTACCCCGAGGCCAACTGCCCCAACGCCGACCAGGTCTCCACGGACACCATCTGGCTCCCCCAGACCTACCTCCTAGGCACCGAGGCCCAAACCCAAGCCATCGCAACCGCCATCACCGCAACCGCGAACGCAGCCGACTGACAAGGCCCCTAAGGCAGCTGCCGGGCCAGCGCCGTACCTGTGCTCGCTGAGCGCTGGTACGGCGCTGAGATGGTGCCGACCGACAGGACGTACCCGCCTACCACCCGTCCACCCAGCCGGTTGCCCCGCGTGCGGTCGACAGCGCTGGACGTAGACGTCCTGTCCGTTGGCACCTCGGGCCGACCACTCCACGCTCGCCAAACTCCCCGGAAGCTCCACATCTGATGGGTCCACCCACCAGATGCTGGGTTTGCGGCCGGGATCTCGGGCGCAAACCCAGCATCTCGGACGTCAACCCATCAAATGCCGGCGCGTCCGGAGGCCTGGCGGATGGGGAGTACGGCGGAGAGGAGTTGGCGCGTGTAGTCGTCCTGGGGGGCGCGGAAGAGTTCTTCGGTTGAGTTCTCCTCGACGAGCTTGCCCTTGTTCATCACGGCTACCCGATCGGCGAGTCGCTCGACGACTGCCAGGTTGTGGGAGATGAACAGGAAGGACAGGCCGAGGCGGTCGCGCAGGTCGGTGAAGAGTTCGAGGATCTGGGCCTGGATCGAGACGTCCAGGGACGATGTCGGCTCGTCGCAGACCAACAGGTCGGGTTCGAGCGCGAGCGCGCGGGCGATCGCGATGCGTTGCTGCTGGCCGCCGGAGAACTGGCGCGGGTACAGCTCGGCGTGACCGGTGTTGATGCCGACCAGATCGAGCAGCTCGAGTGCCTTGGTACGCCGGGACTCCTTGTCGCCACGCTCATGCAACCGCAGCGGCTCCATCACGTTGCCGATGGCACTGAAGTGCGGGAGCAGCGAACCGTACGGGTTCTGGAACACCATCTGCATCCGCGGCCGGAGCATCCGCAGCTCACGGGCCGGCAGCTTCCCGAGGTCCTTGCCGTCAAAGGAGACCCGGCCCGACGTCGGCGTCTGCAAACCCATCATCAGCCGCGCCATCGTGGACTTCCCGCTGCCGCTCTCGCCGACCAGCCCGAGCGTCTCGCCGCGACGCACGGTCAGCGTGACGTCGTCGACGGCGCGGACCTCACCGGCACGGGTGCGGAAGACCTTGGTCACCGACTCGGCGCGAACCAGTTCGTCAGGCATCGACGGCCACCTTCCAGCATGCGGCGTCCCGGCCGGGACCGATCGTCAGAATCTCCTGCTCGGTCGCGCACCTCGGCAGCTCGGCGCGGGCACACCGCGGATGGAACGGGCAGCCTTCAGGACGCCGGGACAGGTCCGGCGGGCTGCCGGGGATCGGCCGCAGCGGCAGGTCCCGCCCGCCGACCTCGACACCGGATCCGAGCAGGCCGACGGTGTACGGATGGCGCGGGTCGTCGAGCAGCCGGTCCATCGGCGCCCGCTCGACCACGCGGCCGGCGTACATCACCACCGCGTCGTCGCAGAAGTAGCGCGCGACGCCGAGGTCGTGGGTGATCATGATGACGCCGGTGCCACGGTTCTTCAGCTCCGCCAGCAGGTCGAGCAGTTGCCGCTGCACGGTGACGTCGACGGCGGTGGTCGGCTCGTCCGCGATCAGCAGTGCGGGCTCCGTCACCATCGCCATCGCGATCATCGCCCGTTGCCGCATCCCGCCGGACAGCTGGAACGGGTACGTGCGGATCCGCTTCTCCGGATCCGGAATCCCGACGTCGCCGAGCGCCCGTACCGCACGCTGCCGGGCCTCTGCCTTCGTGCAGATCCCGTGCCAGAGCAGGTGTTCGGTGAGCTGGCGTTCCAGCGTGAGCGTCGGGTTCATCGCCTCCATCGCGCTCTGGAAGACCATCCCGATCTCGCGGCCACGGACGCGCCGCAGCTCCTTGTCGCCGATCGCCAGCAGGTCCCGGCCGCCGAACATCGCCTGCCCGCCGGTGATCCGCGCGGTCCGTGGCAAGATGCCCATCACGCTGCGCATCGTGACGCTCTTGCCGCTTCCACTCTCGCCGACGATCGCCAGCGCCTGCCCAGGCTGTACGTCGAACGACACGCCGTCGACCGCGGTCAGTGGTTCGCCGCCGTCGCGCCGGAACGTCGTCCGCAAGTCACGGACGGACAGCAACGCGTCCTCGCTCATCGCTGCTCTCCACTCGGGTCGAAAGCATCCCGTACGCCGTCACCGATCCAGGTGAATGCCAGCAGCGTCAGGGCGAACAGCACCGCCGGCGCCACCAGCAGATGCGGCGCGGCCAACAGGTACCGGCTGCCCTCGCTGATCATCGCGCCCCACGACGGGGTCGGCGGCTGGACGCCCAGCCCGAGCAGCGCCAGACCGGCCTCGGCGGCGATCGCGGCCGGGATCGCGAAGCTGGTGGTGACCAGGATCGGACCGATCGCGTTCGGCAGGATGTACCGGATCGCGATCGTGCTGCCCTTCGCACCCATCGACCGGGCCGCCTCGACGTACTCGCGTTCCTTCAGCGTCATCACCTGCGCGCGGACCAGCCGGGCCTGGGTCACCCACGACGCGATCCCGATCGCGACCACCAGCGCGAAGATGCTGCGACCGAGCACGGTCACCATCACCACCGCGAACAGGTAGCTGGGGAACGCGTACATCACATCGGTGAACGCCATCAGCAACTGCTCGACCCGGCCCCCGAGATACCCGGCGAGCAGCCCGATCGCCAGCGCGAGCGCGAGCGCCGTCAACTCGGCGCCGAAGGCAACTGTCAGCGCCGTCTGCAGGCCGTAGATCAACCGGCTGAGAATGTCCCGCCCGAGCAGGTCGGTGCCGAGCAGATGCCCCTCGGAGCCAGGTCCGGCCAGCTTGTGCTGGATGTCGGTTTCCTCATAGCCGTACGGCGCGATGAGCGGCGCCGCGAGTGCGGTGAGGATCAGCAGACCGCAGAAGATCAGGCTGCCGTACGCCAGCCGATGGCGGCGGAACCGCGACCAGGCTCGCGACCACGGCCCGCGCGCGGTGGTCCCGCGCTCGATCGGCTCCGGCTCGCCGGTACTGCCGAGCGCGGCCGCGCCGGCGGCCTCGACCCCCTCAGTGGCCGTCATGGGAACCACCTCCCACGGTGCGGATTCGAGGGTCGAGGAGTCCGTAGATCAGGTCCACGACCAGGTTGGTCAGCATCAGGATCAGCGCGAAGAACAACGCAGTACCCATCAGCAGCGGCATGTCGCGGCTGGCCGCCGCGTTCGCGAAGTACAGCCCGAGTCCGGGGATCCGCAGCAGTGCCTCGACGAACACGGTGCCGGTCATCAGCGCCGCGAGCAGCGGGCCGGCCACAGTGACGAGCGGGATGAGCGAGTTGCGCAGCGCGTGCCGGATGATGACGGTCCGGTGCGGACCGCCCTTCGCCAGCGCCGCGGTGACGTACTCCTCGCGGAGCGTCTCCAGCATGCTCGACCGCACGTACCGCGCCAGCACAGCGGCCGGTCCGAGACTGAGCGCGAGCACCGGCAGGACAAGGTCCTTCGGGCCGTTCCAGCCACCGGAGGGCAGCAACTTCAACGTCGCGGAGAACAGCAGGATCATGAACGCCGCCGTCAGGTAGCTGGGCAACGCATGGCCGAGCGTGACGACGAACATCGTCGCGTGGTCCGTCTTGGTGTTCTGCCGCAACGCCGCGAACACCCCGATCGGTACGGCGATCAGCAACGCGAGCACGACCGCCAGCACCGCCAGCGTGGCCGACACCGGGAACGCCTCGGCGATGATGTCCTGCACGTTGCGGCTGGCGTACTTGTACGACGGCCCGAAGTCCCAGACCACCGCGCCTTTCATGAAGATCAGGTACTGCTTCCAGACCGGCACGTCGGCGCCGTACCGCGACTCGAGCTCGCCGACCATCGACTCCGTGCCGACGCCACCGAAGTTCGTCGCGCCGCTGTTCACCCGCTGCAGGTCGGCGAAGTTGCCCGGCGCGAGCTGCAGCAGGGTGAACGTCAGGATCGAGACCGCGATCATCGACAGGACCAGCCGCACCGCCCGCTTGCCGATGTAGACCGCGAGCCCCACGTCAGCTCCCTACGCTCAGCGACTTGAGGTAGAAGTAGTCCGGATACGCCCGCAACTGCAGGCCCTGCACCTTCGGCTTGACCGCGTGGAACAGGCTCAGCCAGAGCACCGGCAGGTACAGGTACTGCTCCTCGCGCAGCTTGGCGGCCTGCTTGTAGAGGTCCATCCGCTTCGCGTCGTCCGGCTCGGCGGCGGCCTGGTCGGCCAGCGCGGCGATGTCCTTCGCGGGCTTCGAGGCGTGCTGGACGAGGATCGCGTCGAGCTGCGCGGTCTTCTCCGCCGGCTTGAGCTTCTTGTCCTCCTGCACGGACTGGTACTGCTGCCATTGGTCGCTCGGCAGGCTGATCTCCTGCACGTTCTTCGGCGACCAGAGCGAACCGACCATCGTCGGCCAGGTCGGCAGCCCGGCGAACGTGCCGTAGTACCAGCCGATGTAGTTGCCCTTCTGGACCTGCCAGCGCCGCTCGGTGTACACACCGGCCTCGACGTGGTCGACGCTCGCCTTGATGCCAAGCTGCTTGGTCCAGCTGTCCACCATCGCGTCGGCGAGCGTGGTGTCCGGTACGCCGACCAGGATCCGCACCGGCGGCAGGCCCTGGCCGTTCGGGTAGCCGGCCTCGGCGAGCAACCGCTTCGCCTCGGCGACATCCTCCTTGATCGCGATGCTCTCGTCCCAGCCCGCGGTCCGGCTGGTCACCAGCGAGACGCCGGGCTGCTGACCGGGCTGTACGCCGGCCAGCGTCTTGCGGTCGAGCGCCAGCGACAACGCCTTGCGGACGCGGACGTCCTCCATCGCCTTGTGCTGACTGCGCAGCTTCGCCAGGTAGAGGATGCTGTAGTTCTCGGTCTGCTGCAGTTCCTTCGACAGCGACGCGTCCTTCTGGAAGCGCAGTACGTCGGGACCGCTGAGCTGCACCAGATCCGTCTCGCCGTTCTCGTACGCCACGGTCGCGGTCGCCGCAGCGCTCGGCTCGACCAGGTTGACCTGGATCCGGCCGAGCTTCACCTTGTCGCGGTCCCAGTACTTCTCGTTGGGCACCAGGATCAGCCGCGAGTTCGCCACCCACTCGGTCACCGTGTACGGCCCATTGGACACGTAGTTCGGCGGGTTCTGCCATTCCTTCGGCTTGCCCTCGACCAGGTCCATCGGCAGCGGCAGCATCGCCGGATGGGTGAGGGCGAGCAGGAAGTCCGGGTTGGGGTTGGCCAGGGTGAGGACGAGCTCGTGCTCGCCGGTCGCCTTCACGCCGACCTGTGACCAGTCGGTCAGCACGCCGGCCAGGAACTCCTTGGCGCCCTTGATCCCGGTGGACGACTGGTAACTGTTCGCACCGAGGGTCGTCCCCCCGGCCGAGGTCGCGGCCGGGGTGAACAGCCGCTTGTAGGTCCGCTCGAAGTCCTGGGCGACCACCGGCTTGCCGTCGGACCACTGGGCGTTGTCCCGCAGGGTGAAGGTGTAGGTGAGGTGGTCGTCGGAGACCTTCCACTCGGACGCGACGGCCGGCTGCACGCCGTCGCCCTTCTCGTTCTGGACGACCAGGCCCTCGGAGATGCCCCGACTGAGGATCCACATGCCGTTCGTGATCACCTGTGGGTCGAGGACCTCGACCGGCACGTAGTCGATCTTCAACGTCGCTTTGCCGTCGGCCGCCTCGCTGTCGTCGCCGAACAGGCCGCAACCGGTCAGGGACCAGCTGCCGCCGAGCGCGGCCAGAGTCAGGCCGGACAGTCGCAGGAAGTCACGCCGGGTCTGGCCGACAGGGGGAACCGAGCTCGCGCGGTTGGCCATGGAGTGCCGCCTTTCTGGCGTCCTGAACTCGACTTATGGCGCGACCGTAGGGCCGTCGCAGCGTCGCTGTCAACGCTTTACGGCCATAACCGTAATTCAGTTGAGAATCGCTTGATTCGGCGGCGGAGCCGTGATCAGCTGAAGCGAACGTAGGCCGGCAGCGTCAGGAAGTCGACGTACTCGTCGGCCAGCGCCACCTCCAGGAAGAGCGCGCGGGCCGCGTCGTAACGCTCCGGCGTGCCCAGCTTGGCGATCTCCTCCTCGGCGATGCGTTCGACGAGCTCGGTGGTCACGCTCTCTCCGGTGTCGAGGGTGACCTGGTTCCGGCGCCACTGCCAGATCTGGGAGCGGGAGATCTCGGCGGTCGCGGCATCCTCCATCAGGTTGAAGATGCCGACCGCGCCGGTCCCGTCCAGCCAGGCGGCCAGGTACTGGACGGCGACGCTGACGTTGTTGCGCAGGCCCGCCTCCGTCACCTCACCGGGCGTGGCGGCGACGTCCAGCAGCTGCTCGGCGGTCACCGCGACGTCCTCGCGGAGCTTGTCGACCTGGTTCGGCCGCTCGCCGAGGACCGAGTCGAAGACCTTGCGGCAGGTCTCCACCATCCCCGGGTGCGCGACCCACGAGCCGTCGAAGCCGTCGCCGGCCTCGCGGGTCTTGTCGGCCTCGACCTTCGCGAACGCCTGCTCGTTCACCGCCGGGTCCTTGCTCGGGATGAACGCCGCCATCCCGCCGATCGCGTGCGCGCCGCGCTTGTGGCAGGTCCGCACCAGCAGCTCGGTGTACGCCCGCATGAACGGGACCGTCATCGTCACGCTGTTCCGGTCGGGCAGCTGGAACGCCGTACCGCGGGTGCGATGCGTCTTGATCACGCTGAACATGTAGTCCCAGCGGCCCGCGTTCAGCCCGGCCGAGTGCTCGCGCAGCTCGTAGAGGATCTCCTCCATCTCGAACGCCGCGGGGTAGGTCTCGATGAGCACCGTGGCCCGGATCGTGCCGCGCGGGATGCCGAGGGCCTCCTGCGCGGTCACGAACACGTCGTTCCACAGCCGCGCCTCGAGGTGCGACTCCATCTTCGGCAGGTAGAAGTACGGCCCCTGCCCGCGGTCGAGCTGCAGTTGCCCGCACGCCGCGAAGTACAGCGCGAAGTCCACCAACGCTCCGGACGTCGGCGTACCGTCCACCAGGATGTGCTTCTCCGGCAGGTGCCAGCCCCGCGGCCGTACGACGATCGTCGCGAGCTCCTCGTCCGGCTTCAGCGCGTAGCTCTTCGTGTCGGTGCTGAAGTCGATCTTCCGGGTGATCGCGTCCAGCAGGTTGAGCTGGCCGCCGACGACGTTCTCCCAGGTCGGCGTGTTCGCGTCCTCCTGGTCGGCGAGCCAGACCTTGGCGCCGGAGTTCAGCGCGTTGATCGTCATCTTCCGGTCCGTCGGCCCGGTGATCTCCACCCGGCGGTCGACGAGGCCCGGCGCGGCGGGGGCGACCCGCCACTCCGGGTCGTCCCGGACGCCCTTCGTCTCCGGCAGGAACCCCAGCGACGCCCCGTCCGCGATCGCGGCGACCCGCTCCTTGCGCCGCTCGAGCAGCTCACGCCGCCGCTCGTCGTACGTGCGATGCAGCGTCTCGATCAGTCCGAGCGCCTGCTCGGTGAGGATCTCGTCGTACCGCTCGCCCATCGGGCCGGTGACGTCGACTGCCACGTGAGGCTCCTTACTCCCGTACTACGACTTCGTGATCGGTGATCCGGTCTACCTCGACCGTAATCCAGCCGTTCCCGAGCCGCACTTCCGCCTCACCGCCCGAGACGAGCCGCGGCGACCGCGATCAGACCGGGATGGAGTCGTAGCGGGCCGAGACCTCCTTGCGGGCCACCGGGTCGGTGACCGCGTTCGGCGGGAGTTCGCCGAGCTCGAGGAACATCTTCTCGAGGCCGCCCGGCACCATCAGCGTCAGGAAGCGCCCGCCGCCGCGGCCGGCGCTGATCGTGTGCGCGGTGTCCTTCGGGACCAGGAGGTACGTGCCGGGACCGGCCGCCAACGGCTCGCCGCCGACCGTGAAGGTGAACTCACCCTCCAGCACGAAGAACGACTCCTCGAACCCGTGGTGCAGGTGCGGAACCGTCCACGGTCCTTCCGCCTCCCCGGCGAACTCGGTCAGCGAGAAGGTCTCCGTGACGCCCTCGTCGGCCAGCACCCGCATGCGGGCCACCCCGAGATCCACGGTCCGACCCGCGTCCTTCGTCACCACATGTGCGTGACCTGTCATCGTCCCCACCGCCTCCTGCTCGATTGACTCCACAGTCGCCGGGTCGGGCGCGGCAGGCAACATCAGATTCTGAAGTTGCCATTCGGCCCCGGGCGGACGACTCTGAAGACGTGCGCGGATACGGCCAGTTCTGTCCGATCGCCAGGAGCTCGGAGCTGCTGGCGGAGCGCTGGACGCCGATCATCGTGCGCAACCTGCTGAACGGCTGCAGGACGTTCAACGAGATCCGCCAAGGAGCGCCCGGAATCTCCACGGCCTTGCTCGCACAGCGGCTCGACGTTCTCGAGCGGCACGGCGTACTCCGCCGTACCGTCGAAGGCCGTGCGGTCACGTACAGGCTGACCGAGATGGGGCAGGCGCTGCGGCCGGTGCTGGATGCGATGGGGCAATGGGGTGCGCGGTGGCTCGAGATCGAGCCGGGTCACCTGGAGCCGGCGTACGTGCTCTGGGCAACGATGAAGCTCGTGGACCTCGACAAGATCCCCGACGGGACGACAGTTGTCAGGTTCGAGCTACGCGACCGTCCGGCGGAGGAGCACTGGATGCTGCTCCGGCGACCGCGGCCCGAGTTGTGCACCAGGTCGAGTGGGTACGTCGAGGATCTGGTCTGCCGGACCGACTCGGTGACGCTCGTCGACCTGCACCTCAAGCAACTGGCGTACCCGCGTGCGATCCGGACCGGGCGCGTCGAGCTGATCGGGCTGCCGCGGTTGTGCAAGGAGTTCCCGAACTGGTTCCGGAGCAGCCCGTTCGCCGCCTTCGTACCGTCAGTCGCGAAGGCGCGGTAAGACGTCGCGCAGTACCGCGGCGTGGTCCTCCGGGCTGGTCAGGCCGCTGTTCATCGTGTTCACGCACAGGTGGGTCGCGCCGAGTTCGCGCCAGCCGTCGGCGAACGCGCGCCAGTCCTGTTCGGGAACGGCGCCGAGGGTGAGACGCGCTTCGATGCCGATGGTGTTCGGGTCCCGGCCGGCGTCCTCCGCGGCCTGCCGGATCGTCGCGACCTGCTGACGGGCCTTCTCGTCGGGCGCCGACTGCGGCATCCACCCGTCACCGATCCGGCCGGTGCGTCGCAGTACGGCGTCCGCGCCGCCTCCGAACCAGATCGGGATCTGCCTGCCGGGCAACGGGTTCAGCCCGGTCTCCTCGATGTCGTGGTACGTACCGTCGTACGAGATGACCGGGTCGGCCCAGAGCTTGCGCAGTACGTCGACCTGCTCCTCGAGGAGCGCGCCGCGCTGCTTGAACGGGACGCCGAGCGCCTGGTACTCGACATGGTTCCAGCCGATGCCGACACCGAGCCGGAGGCGGCCACTGCTGAGTACGTCGACCTCTGCGGCCTGCTTCGCGACCAGCGCGGTCTGGCGCTGCGGGAGGACGAGTACGCCGGTGACCAGCTCGAGCTCGGACGTGATCGCCGCCATGTAGCCGAACAGGACGAAAACCTCGTGGAACAAGGACTTGTCGGTGTACCCGGTCCAGCCGGGACGGTTCGCCGGGTCCGCGCCGAGGACGTGGTCGTACGCGAGCACGTGGTTGTAGCCGGCGTCCTCGACCGTGGTCGTCCAGTCGCGCACGACCTTCGGGTCCGCGCCGATCTCGAGCTGCGGGAACACCGCCCCGATCTTCATTTCGCTCCCATCAGGTCGACCAGGCCCTGCACAGCGAGCTCGAACGGTTCGGTCGAGCCGGCCGCGCGGGCCAGTACGTATCCACCTTGCACCACCGCGGCGACGGTCGCCGCCGTCCGCTCCGGATCGAGGGAGTCCGGGTACTCGCCCGCCCGCTTGCCCTCAGCAACCACCTCCGCGAGCCGTCCGCGCAGCCACTCGAACGTCTCCGCGACCGGTGCCCGGAGGTCCGGATCCGCAATCACCTCCGGATCCGCGGCGAGCCGCCCGACCTGGCAGCCCTTCAGCACGTCCCGTTCCCGCCCGAGGTAGGCGCTGATCCGCGCACTCGCCGTACCGGCCCCACCGAGCTGCTCCTCGGCCGCGGCCCGTAACTCGGCCCCCGACCGCTCGATCGCCGCCTTCGCGAGCTCTGCCTTCCCGGTGAAGTGGTGATACATACTGCCCTGCCCGGCATCCGCCGCACGCTGGATCGCCTTGGGCGAGGTCCCGACGTACCCCCGCTCCCACAACAACTCCTGCGTACTACGAATCAACCGCTCCACCGTCTCCATACAGCCACTGTACCCAGAGGTACAGCACCTGCGCCGGAGCATTCGCATACTCAGTGCGGTCAGGTCTACTCGCCGTTGAGCCGCCTCCGCGCAACGAGGGCCATGACGAGCCCGATCGGGCCTAGTACGAAGTACTGAGGATGGTAGATGCCTTTCCTGCGCGCCACTCGCTCACCCAAGCGAGAGGAGCGCAGGAGTAAGGCGATCAGCAGGAGCCCTGCCACCGCTCGGAGGACGGAGCTGGGCGCGCCGTGCACGGTGCCCGCCAGCAGGCGGGCACCGAACATTGCGCCGACCGTGAGCCCGAACTCAAGCCAGATCGCCCCGGACGACGGCGAGGCAGAACTATCCGTTGCGGCCATTCGGTGCGCCCCGTCCTCCCAGTGGAGTTGTCAGCTGATGGTGAGGATCTTGTTCACCGTGTACGCCGGCGCGTGGTCCGCGTCACCGGGGAAGAAGACCCGGTAGGCGATCTGACCGCGCACGGCCGGCCGGATCCCGAACGCGTACTTGCCCGACGTACTGAGCTTCACCGACGCAATCGACCGCCACACCTTGTTGCCGTACTGCTGCAGGTAGACCGGATGCCCGTAGTGCGCCGGCGCCACGTACCCGCTGAACGCGGTCGTCCCACCGAGCCGGATGGACGACGGCGACAGCGTCGCGGAAATCGTCGGCCGGACCTGCACGGTGACATCCGCGGTTCGCGTCCCCATCAGGTCAGCGTTGCCCGGGAACGTCAGCATGTACACCGACGACACCAACGGCTTGTGCGTCACCGACAACGTTCCGGTCGACGACGTCTTCAACGCCGCCAGCAACGTGAACTTCGACGACGTCTTCGGCCGCACGTACACGTTCACCGGCAACCCGGCGTACGCCACATTGTCGATCCGCAACGTGCTGCCCTTGATCGTGATCGCCGCGCCGTAGTTGACCAGCGTCGACGTCACACTGATCCCCGACTTCATCCCCAGCAACCGCTTGACCGCGATCGGGCTGTAGTGCCCGGTCCGGTCCTTCACCCAGGCGCCGTACGTGTACGTCGTACCTTGCGCAAGCCCGGTGTTCTTCACCGCAGTACCGGTGCCCGCATACACGAGCGTCCCGGTCGTCGGCGTCGGCGCCGTACTCCCGGCGTTCCTCCGCACGATCACCTGGTCGAAGTCGTTGGTCGACGGGATCGTCCAGGCCAGGTTCGCAGCCAGGTACGCACCACTACCGGTGAACGTGGTCAGCGCCTTCGGCGCCAGGTCGGCCGTGCTGAAGACCGTCCTGAACCAGGGCAGCGGTGTACCGTCCGCCTCGTACAGGTACGACGAGCCCTCGATCTTGTACGGCCGGTTGTCGAGGAGCGGCTGCTGCGGCGTGATGGTTGCCGTCCGCGTCGCGGGGTCGTAGGTGGTGATCGCGTTGACCTGCATATCGGTCTTCCCGTCACGCAGAAGGACCGTGCCGGTAGTCACCGAGGCCGGGTCCATGTCCCGCGCGAACGTCACCTTCGGCGCCACCGCGGCCGGCACACCGGACGCGAGGTTGGCCGGGTACACATCCCGCAGCTGGTACGCCGGGCCCGTCGGACCAGGAGCATTGCCCGAGCTCACGAGCTCCAGCTTGTACGGACGGCTGTTCCGGGAACCGTTGGAGTTCCGTACGGCGATGTACACGGTGCCGGCGGGCAGCGACACATCTCGCTCGGCCAGCAGCTCCATCGGAATCTCGTACCCGTGGGAGTCGACAGGTGGCGCGGGACGCTCGGCGTGGCCGAGCGGCCTCAGGTTGCTGTCATAGACCGTGAACACCGGGCCGACGTTCTGTGCATACAGGCTGGAGTCGTACATCGGGCCTTGGAGATAAACCCGGACGAGCTGTGGAGTCGACTGGAACGAGTACCAGTCGACGTCGCCCTCGCTGCCGATGGTTGACGTCACCGGCGCCTCCAGTGCCTGCACCGGTGTAGCGCGGCTGGGCTGATCGTTGCCATCCGCGACCGCCGTCGGGAAGTCCGGGGCGAAGCGGCCGCCGAGGGCGGCGTACGCGTCCAGGATGCCGTGGCCGTAGTACGGGTCGGTGCCCCGCGGACCTGCGTCCCGGGCCAGTCCTTCGAGGCGCTGTGCGACCTGATCCGGGGTGAGCGTCGGCCACTTGTTCTTCACCAGCGCCGCGACGCCGGCGACGATCGGCGCCGAGCAGGAGGTGCCGGTGCAGTACCAGTACGGCAGATAGTCCGGGTCGGTCAACGCCCGCGAACCGGTGGTCAGGATGTCCCAGCCCGGCGCCGCGATGTCGACCCAGTCGCCGAACGAACTGAAGCTCGTCAGGCTGCCGCTCGCGTCTGTCGCCGCGACGGCGATCGCCTCCGGGTAGGACGCCGGGTACTGGAGGTCGGCGCTGCCGTCGTTACCCGCAGCGGCCACGACGGTGACGCTTTCGGCGACCGCATAGGCGACTGCCTCGTGCAGGATCGGGTTGTCGCCGGGGCCGCCGAGCGACATGTTGATGACCTTGGCGCCGTGGTCGACGGCCCAGTAGATGCCCTCCGCGACGTCCGCGTCGTACCCCTCGCCGTTCGCGTCCAGGACCTTGACCGGCATCGCCTTCACATTCCAGCCGACACCCGCGACGCCTTCGACGTTGTTGGCGCCGGCCGCGATGATGCCCAGTGTCATGGTGCCGTGGCCGTTGTCGTCGACCGGGTTCGGGCGGGTGCTGGACACCGCGTTGTACCCCGGCACCAGGTGGCCGACGAGATCCGGGTGACCGGCGTCGACGCCGGTGTCGAGGACGGCGACGATCTGGCTGCCGGTCGATTTCGACAGGTCCCAGGCCTGCGGCATCCGCACCGTGTTCAGGTACGCCGCCTGGTCGGTGCCGTAGTACTCGTCGTTCGGTACGGCGGTGGCGCGACGCTTGTAGTTCAGCGAGGCGAGCTCGACGCTCGGGTCGGCCTTCAGCTTCTTCAGCAGGTCGGGCGCCGAGGCGTCACCCTTGACCTTCACGACGTTCGAGGACACCTGGTCCGCCGCCGTCGCACCGGCCCGGGACACCGCGGCCCGCCGCGCCGAGGAGGTTGCCTTCGACTTGAACTTCACCAGCACGGCGTTCGGCTCGAACTCGGCCTTGGCGGCGCCATGCTGCGCGGCGAACGGCGGACGGTACGGACGACGCGGCTCGGCAGCGGAACCGGACGAACCGGTGACGGTGACCAGACCTGCGGCGATCACGGCCGCGGGCACGGCCAGGCGCAGGAATCGGGTGGGACGGGACAACGGGGACCCCCAGGAGGCTGACGGGACCGAGCACATTCGGTCCTGGACGTAAATCGTTGGAGCGACCGTCGGCGTTACAACGTCCCGGCATCTATGATCCGAAGGTGTCGACCACGGTGCTCGCCACGAAACTGTTCGCGCCGGCTCGGCGGTCCGGGCTAGTGGCGCGGCCGTGGCTGGTGGAGCGCCTGGACGGTGGTTTGGAGCCCGGTCGGCGGCTCACGCTCGTGTCCGCGCCGGCTGGGTTCGGCAAGACGACGCTCGTCGGTGACTGGGCGGCGCGCCACGAGCACGTGGGGTGGCTGTCGCTGGACGACGGCGACAACGCGCTGCCGCGGTTTCTGGCGCATCTCTGGGCGGCGCTGCCAGGTATCCGGCTCGCGCCACCGGCATCCGACGTATCGACGACGGCCGCGTTGACCGCAGTCGTCAACGACTACGCCGGGCGGGCTGAGAGCCGCTCGGTGCTCGTATTGGACGACTACCACGTCATCGACGCGCTCGAGGTGCATGAGGCCGTGGCGTTCCTGCTCGACAACCTGCCGGATCAACTCCGCCTGGTGGTGTCGACCCGTGCGGATCCGCCATTACCGCTGGCTCGGCTCCGTAGCCGTGGGCAACTGACGGAGGTCCGGGTCGATGATCTGCGGTTCGGGGCGGCTGAGGCCGCATCGTTCCTGCACGACGTCATGGGGCTGCGGCTCGCGGAGGACGAGGTGCGTGCCCTGGAGGGCCGGACCGAGGGATGGGTCGCCGGGCTCCAACTGGCCGCGTTGTCGCTGCGTGGCGTGGCAGATGTTGGTGGGTTCATCGACGCGTTCACCGGCAGCCATCGGTTCGTCATCGACTATCTGGCCGACGAGGTGCTCGCGCGGCAACCGGCGGAGACGCGGGACTTCTTGTTCCGTACGGCGATTCTCGATCGGCTCACCGGATCTCTGTGCGACGCCGTGACCGGGAGGCAGGACGGCGGGCATGTCCTGGAGGTGCTCGATCGCGAAAACGTGTTCCTGGTCGCGCTGGACGCCGACCGGAACTGGTACCGGTACCACCACCTGTTCCGCGACGTGCTGCGTGCACGGCTACTCGCCGAGCACCCGGAGGAGCTGCCCCAACTGCATCGGGCGGCGAGCGACTGGTACGCCGGGCAGCACCTGATCGCCGACGCGGTAAGGCATGCGTTGGCGGCCGGCGACTCCGAGCGGGCGGCACTGCTGATCGAGGCGGCGTTGCCCGAGGTACGTCGTACCCGCCAGGACGCCCTGTTGCTCGAGTGGATCCGGTCGTTGCCGGAGGTCGTCGTACGGCGGAATCCGGTGCTGTGCATCGTTTCCGCGTGGTCGTCGATGCTGGCAGGCGATCTGGACGGGATGGCTCGCCGGCTCGACGAGGCGGAGGCGGCGCTGGCCGCAGGCGCTCGCGATCCGGCGCTGGCCGGGACGTGGGCGGACACCGAGGACCTTCGGACGGCACCGGCGATGCTCTGGGGCTATCGGGCGGCGCTGGCGCAGGCCCGTGGTGAGGTGGCGACCACTGTGCTGCACGCGCGACGGGCGCTGGAGCTGGCGGGAGCCGACGACCACTTCGTCCGTGGGGCCGCGGGCGGATTCCTTGCGCTGGCCGCCTGGGCGGCGGGCGAGGTGGAGGAGGCCCTGTCGACGTACTCGACCGCGGTTCGCGAGCTGCACGCGGCGGGCAACCTGGTCGACGCCCAGGACAGCGCTGTGGTGCTGGGCGATCTGTGGATGGCTGCGGGTCGGCCGTCCCGGGCAAGGAAAACGTTTGAGGAAACCCTCGCGGCGGCAACCCGCAACGGCGAGCCGTACCCGCGTGTGACGGCCGACCTGCACGTCGGGCTGGCCGAGCTGGACCGTGAGCTGGACGATCTCGCGAGCGCCGAGGCGCATCTCGACCTCGCGCGGGTCCTGGGTGAGCACGGGTCGATCACCGAGAACAGGCATCGCTGGTACGTCGCGATGGCACAGGTTCGCGCCGCGCGTGGAGACTTCGCCGACGCCGAACGGCTGCTCGACGAAGCTGAGGGGCTGTACCGGCGCGGGTCGTATCCCGAACTACGGCCGATCGCGGCGCTGCGGGCCCGGATCCAGATCGCGGCCGGCGACCTGCTGGCGGCCGAGGCCTGGTCCCGGGACATCCCGGACGAGGTGGCGTACCTGCACGAGTACGAGCACCTGACGCTGGCGCGGCTCATGATCCGCCGCGGGGACGACGTACAGGAGCTGCTCGATCGGTTGCAGCTGGACGCCGAGGGACGGCGGGCGGGCAGTCTGCTCGAGATCGGCGTACTGCGGGCGCTCGCCCATCACGTCCGCGGCGACCGGGCGGAAACTCTTTCCGGGTTGCGGAAAACGTTGGCCGCAGCGCCGGAACCGGAGCACTACAGGCGTTTGCTTCTTGACGAAGGGCTCCCCCTGGTGCCGGACGGGCCGACTCTGACCGATCCGCTGACGGAGCGGGAGCTCGACGTACTGCGACTCCTCGACACAGAGCTCACCGGCCCGGAAATCGCGCGCCGGCTGTACCTCTCGCTCAACACCGTGCGGACACACACGAAGCGCATCTTCACCAAGCTCGGCGCGACCACCCGTTCCGGTGCCGTACGCCGCGCGCGCGAACGCGGCTTGTTGTAGTCACATCGCAAGTCACCAGATGTGGTGACGCCGGCTCACCATCTCGCAATCTACGTTCCGAACATCCCGCAGAAACCGCGCTAGCACAGGGAGTTCGGAATGACCATCACGACCACCACACTGACCCGGGCCGCCGCTGGCGCCGCAGTCGCGGCCGGACTGATCTTCGTCGGCGTCCAAGTCGGGCACCCGCACCTCGACGTCGACTCGATCGGCACGACCGAGCTCGTCGTACGGAACAGCCTGAAACTGCTCATGGCGACGCTGGCGCTGGCCGGGCTCGCCGGCTTGTACCTGAGCCAGCTCCGCAAGAACGGTCTCCTCGGGCTGATCGGGTACGTGATCCTCAGCCTGAGCTACCTGTCGATCGTCGGCACGGAGATCCTCGCGGCCTATGTGCTGCCGACGCTGACAGCAACGAACCCGGGGTACGTACGGGACTTCATCGCGGCCTCCACCGGCGGCCAGGTGGTCGGTGACATCGGGCTGCTGCAGACGGTGCTGCAATTCCAGGGATTCGCGTATCTGGCCGGCGGGTTACTGCTCGGCATCGCGCTGTTCCGCGCCCGGGTGCTGGCCCGGTGGGCGACCGTGCTGCTGGCTGTGGGTGGGCTCGTGTCGGCCGCGCTGTCCTTCACGCCCGACGCCATCTACCGCCTGCTGGCGTACCCGAACGGCATCGCCATGATCGGCCTCGGCTACTCGCTCTGGCGCACAACGTCGTCGCTACGCCAGCCGGTCCCGGTGACGGCGTGAGCGCTGGCTGGGTGGTCAACGCCGTCGTCGCCGAGTTCGTCGACCGGCGGCGCTGACCATGTACGAGCTGAGGGTCGCGGGGCGGCTCGACCCGCGGTGGTCGAGCTGGTTCGCCGACTTCACTCTTGTCCCCGACCCCGACGGGACCACCGTCCTCCGCGGGGCGATCACCGACCAGTCGGAGCTCCACGGCGTACTGGCCCGAATCCGCGACCTCGGCCTCACCCTCATCTCCGTCGAACGTGTCGACTAGCAGCCTCTGCGGTTCCGCCTGAGTACGGCGCGCCTGATCGGCGCAGGGAGCGTCGTTTCGCAGAATGACGTGGGTGGCGAAGGTCTCGCGGTGGTGGCATGCGGCGATCGCGGCGGTGATCGTGGTGTCGCTGGCGATTCAGTTGGTGCTGATCTTCACGGGCGGTGCGGACGCCAACTCCGGCGAGAGCGGGACGGCGGTCGGGCTCGGGACGCGGTTGTGGCGGCTGTTCAGCTTCTTCACGATCCAGAGCAACCTGATCGTGCTCGCTGTGGCTGTCGGTCTGGTACTACGGCCCGCGCGGGACGGCGCGTTCTGGCGGGTCGTACGGCTCGACTCGCTGCTCGGGATCGTCATCACCGGCCTGGTCTTCGCGATCGTCCTCGCGCCGCAGGTCGACCTGACCGGCGCGGCCCTGGCGGCCACGATCGGCTTCCACTACATCTCCCCGTGGACCACCCTCGCCGCGTGGCTGCTGCTCGGCCCACGCCCGCGCATCACCTGGTGGACCGTCGGCTACGCGTTCGTCTGGCCGGTCGCCTGGCTGGTCTACATCTTCACCCAGGGCGCCTTCACCGACTGGTACCCATACCCCTTCCTCGACGCCACCGCCCTGGGCCACCCCACCGCCCTCCGCAACGCCACCTTCGTCCTCATCCTCGGCCTCCTGCTGGCCACCCTCCTCAAAACCCTCGACACCAAACTCCCACCCCGCGCCCAGCCGTGACCCACCGAACGATCCACATCGAGCCGTACGATCCGGCCTGGGTCGAACGTTTCACCCACCTCGGCCGGGACCTCCGCGCCACCTTGGCCGATGTCGCGCTCCGGATCGACCACATCGGCTCCACCGCCGTACCCGGCCTCGCCGCCAAGCCGGTCATCGACATCCAGATCTCGGTCGCCGCGCTGGAGCCCGTCGACCCGTTCCGCGTTCCGTTGGAGGAGCTGGGGTACGTCTACCGCGCGGACAACCCCGAACACACGAAGCGCTACTTCCGTGAACCACCAGGCGCCCCGCGGACTCACATCCACATCCGCAAGCTCGGCAGCTTCTCCCAGCAGTTCCCGCTGCTGCTCCGGGACTACCTGCGCGTGCATCCCGCCGAGCTCCCGCCGTACGAGGACCTGAAGCGGCGGCTCGCCGCTGAGCATCCCCACGACGGTGCCGCGTACACCGAGGCCAAGCTGCCCTGGTTCTGGCAGACCATCCGCCGGGCCGACGCCTGGGCCCAAGCCACCGGCTGGGAGCCCGGACCCTCCGACGTCTGACAAGACGGGCAGTGTCTGCGACACCCGGCGGTGTCTGAAGACAGGCCGTTACGTGTTCCCGGACACCGGGACTTGTCGCGGATAGCCGGACTTGTCCCGGACGGCCGGACTGGTCCCGGATGTTGGCTGCTTCGGGCGGTGGGGTGTGGGGATTTCGGCTGTGGTGCGTGGGCGGTTGTTGGTGGGGACCGATAGTCTCGGGCGCCATGAGCATGAGTGTCGCCATCGCGGTGATTACCTTCAGGCGACCTGCTCTGTTACGGGGGCTGTTGACGAGTTTGCAGGCGCAGGAGCTGCCCGCGGACGGGGAGTACGCGGTCCGGATCGTCGTGGTGGACAACGACGCGGAGGGGTCGGCGGCGCGGGTGCTGGAGGAGTTCGGGGACGGTACGCCGTACCCGATCGAGTCGGTCGTGGAACCGGAGCCGGGGATCCCCTTCGCCCGGGAGCGGTCCGTCGAGCTGTGCTGGAACGACGACGCCCTGATCTTCGTGGACGACGACGAGGTCGCCCCGCCCGGCTGGCTGAAGACGCTGCTCAAGGCGTGGGAGACCACCGGCGCCGACGTCGTCACCGGCCCGGTCAAGGGTCATCTCCCGCCCGGCGCCCCGCCATGGAACCACTACAGCGACGTCCACGACTCCACCGGCCGGCACACCACCGGCGAGGAGCTCCGTAAGGCGTACACGAACAACACCCTGGTCAGCCGGCGTGTCTACCACGCGGTCACGCCCGGCTTCCACCCCGCGTTCCGGTACACCGGCTCCAGCGACCTGCACTTCTTCCTCCGGGTCCACCGCGCCGGGTTCCGGATCGTCTGGTGCGAGGAGGCGTGCATCGCCGAGGAGGTCCCGGTCGGCCGGACCACGCTGCGCTGGCTGGTCCGGCGGGCGTTCCGTTCCGGCAGCGGGGACACGATCAGCCGCCTGCTGATCCGGCCGGGCGCGGTCAGCTACGTCCTGGTGCTGGCCTATGCTTCGGCCCGGGTGATCTCGGCGATCGGGTTCGCCCTCGCCGGGCTGCTGCTCGGCCGGAAGACGCACCTGCTGAAGGCAGTCCGCCGGTTCTTCTCGGGCGTCGGTAGTCTCGCCGGGATAGTTGGGATCAACCATGACGAGTACCGGGAACGGCACGGTTCGGCCGACGGTGGCGGAGCTGTGCCGGGCGATCTGGCAGGTGGAACGGGACCTGGAGCTGCTGACGTGGCAGACCAAGGGCGCGCACCCCTGGCCGATCATCCGGATGCGCGTCTTCCATGAGCTGACCCGCCGCAGCGGCATCCACGGCGCGCCCCATCCGGTACGTCGTACGCCGTACGACAAGGCCGCCCTGGTCGCGCGCCATGTCACCGGGATCGTCACACGCAGCCCGTTCCCCGGCCGGTACGACGCCCTCGTCGTACCGCACCCGCGGAAACCGAACGGTGTCGAGATCTACACCGACGAGCTCCGCGCCCTGCTCGGCGACCGCGCCCTGATCCTCGACTCCGGGATCAACGGCAGCCCGCTCCCGGGTAGCACGAACCTGGACTTCTTCACGTCCGCCGCCGGCGCGGTGCACCGCCGGACCGCCGACGACCGCGGCATCGCGACCGCGCTCGAGGAACTCACCGGGATTCGCGTCCCGGTCGGCGCGCTGCTCGCCCGCGAAGTACCCAAGCACCTACGGCTGCGCGCCCTCTACCGCATGCTGCTCAAGAAGCACAAGATCAGGACGGTGTACCTGGTCGTCGCGTACTTCCACCAGCACATCGTTGGCGCCGCCCGCGATCTCGGGATCCGGGTGGTCGAGCTGCAGCACGGCGCGATCAGCCCGTTCCACCTCGGCTACAGCTACCCCGACCGTCCGGAGGTCGCCGACCAGCCGGACGAGCTGTGGTGCTTCGGCTCGTACTGGACCGACGTCGCGGACCTTCCCGCCGGGATGCGGACCGAGGTGATGGGCGCACCGTTCCTGCCCACGGCCGGCCCGAAGGACCCGCGCCGCGTCCTGTTCCTGTCGCAGGGGACGATCGGGGCCGAGCTCCTCCAGGTCGCGGACGCCGTCGCGAAGCAGCACCCGGAGCTGGAGGTCCTCTACCGCCTGCATCCGAGCGAGCGCCCCGCGGATTACACGATCCCGGCGGGCGTACAGCTGTCGACCGGCGGCAGCACGCTCGATCTGCTCGCCACCGCGACGTACCAGGTCGGCGTCTCGACCACGGCGCTCTTCGAGGGGATGGCGCTCGGCTGCCGTACGGCGGTCGCGAACCTGCCCGGCCACGAGTACCTCGATCGGGCGATCACCCGGGGCCACGCGCTGCTGATGCGGGACCCTGCTCAGCTCATCGACGCGCCACTCTGCGACGACCCGACCAGCTACTACGCACCGAGCGACCTCTCACGGCTCACGGCCGAGCAACCCGAGTAGACGGTCCTGCAGCGGCGCCTCCGCCGGCACCGGTACTTCGGCGCCGTACACCTCGATGCCCTCGCCGAACGCGCCTGGCGTCCGGTACTTCGTCATCAGCTCGGGCGGGATCGCCGCCGCCTTCGCCCAGAGGCTGTCGATGTCGACCGGCTCCATCGTCTCGTCCTGTCCGGTGGCCCGGGCCAGGTCCCAGCCGTGCACGACGAGATCGTCGGACACCACCTCGTCGATGTGCCGCTCGGTCGTCATCGGACCGGTCGGGGTGTCCACCTCGGTCAACGCGGCGATCGGGTCGTCGAGAACGTCCTCGACCGCGGCCCGCGCCTCCTGGAACGCGGTCAGCGGGTCGTCCGCGGGTTCCAGCGTCCGCGCGACCGGCGTGAGCATCACGGCGTGCATGGTCACGACGTGCTCGACCACGTCCCGCGCGGTCCACTTCGCGCACGGCGACTGGTTCTCCCACTGGTCGGCGGGCACCGCCGCGACCTTCCGCTCGAACGCATCGGCCCGCCGTCGGTACCGCTCCGCGATCTCGCCCATCTCCGCATACTGCCGCCTGACCGACCGCCGGGGAAGACCGGGCATACGACAGTGCCCTCCGGGTACCGGAAAGCCCGTCACGACGCACGAGGAGGAACGCAGATGAGCGGCATCACCCAGTCCGTCGACGTCGAGGTCCCGGTGACGACGGCGTACAACCAGTGGACGCAGTTCGAGTCGTTCCCGCTGTTCATGGAGGGCGTCGAGGAGATCCGTCAGCTCGACGACACGCACCTGCACTGGGTGACGAAGGTCGGCGGCGCGCGGCGGGAGTTCGACGCGACGATCACCGAGCAGCATCCGGACGAGCGGGTCGCGTGGCGGTCGGATTCTGGTCCGCAGCACGCCGGCGTGATCACGTTCCACGAGTTGGCGCCGCAGCGCACCCGGGTCACGGCGCAGATGGAGATCGACCCGGAGGGGTTCATCGAGAAGGTCGGGGACAAGTTCGGCGTGGTCGAGGGACGCGTCAAGGGCGATCTGGAGCGCTTCAAGCACTTCATCGAGGAGCGCCCGGGCGAGACCGGCGCCTGGCGCGGCGACGTCCCGCGCTGAGCTGCGGATCTGCAGGCCATCACAATCGGCTGCCGGCGTCGGCCCCAGGCGGCCGCCCGTTCGACGGTGCGGATTGTGATGGCCTGGACGTCGTTGTCGGTGGCGTCTCCTACCGTGTGGTCCATGCGGACGGTGGAGCTCGGGCGGACGGGGATGCGGGTCAGTGAGCTGGGGCTGGGGCTCGCCTCGATCGGCGGCATGTTCGCCGCGGTGCGGCAGCAGCAGGCCGTGGCGACGATCGACCGGGCCTGGGAGCTGGGCGTACGGCTGTTCGACACCGCGCCGGTGTACGGGTACGGGCTGTCCGAGCAGCGCGCCGGGCTGGCGTTGCGCGGGCGGCCGCGGGACGAGTTCGTGCTGTGCAGCAAGGTGGGGCGGCTGATCGAGCCGGGCGGTCCGGATCTGCAACCGATCTGGGCGGAGCCTCCGGCCGGGGTGGGACCGCGGCTGGACTACTCGTACGCCGCCACGATCCGCTCGTTCGAGGCCAGTCTGGAGCGGATGGGGATCGACCGCATCGACGTCCTGCACATCCACGACCCGGAGCTGGACTTCCCGACCGCGTCGACCGAGGCCTTCCGGGCGCTGCGCGAGCTGCGCGGCCGCGGCACGATCCGGGCGATCTCGCTCGGCGTCAACCACGCGGACGTCGCCGCCCGGTTCCTCCGCGAGACCGACGGCGGACCCGACCTGGTGCTGCTCGCCGGGCGGTACACGCTGCTCGACCAGTCCGGCGCCGACGAGCTGCTCCCGCTCTGCGAGAAGCTCGGTGTCGCGGTGCTCGCCGCCGGGGTCTTCCAGGGCGGTGTCCTCGCCGACACGGCCGACGGCGCGCCCCACGGGTACGCACGCGTCCCGCGGGACGTGCTGCGACGTATCGACGTACTGCGGGAGCTCTGCCGCGCGTACGACGTACCGCTGCTGGCCGCCGCGGTGCAGTTCCCGCTGACGCATCCCGCCGTACCGGCCGTGGTCGTCGGCGCGCGCAGCCCGCGGGAGATCACCGAGGTCGCGGCGTGGCACGACCAGGAGATCCCGGAAGCGTTCTGGTCGGCACTAAGGTCGGCGCTATGAGGTACATGCTGCTGCACAAGACCAACGACAGCCTCGAGGCCGGCAATCCGCCGGACCCGGAGATCCTCGAGCGCGCGGACGCGGTCCTCGAGGAGATGCGTCAGGCCGGGGTGCTGGTGCTCGGCGAGGGGCTGATGCCGAGTTCCCGTGGCGCGCGCGTCACGTTCCCGGCGCCGGGGCAGCCGCGGGTCATCGACGGACCGTTCGCGGAGACCAAGGAGCTCGTGGCGGGCGTATCGATCATCCGCGTCGACTCGAAGGAGGAGGCCGTCCGCTGGGCTCTCCGCTTCGCCGAGGCCGACCCGTACACCCCGATCGACATCCTGGAGATCGCTGACTAACGCTGCATATGCAGGATCGGGTATGGCTTCCCCGTCGAGTCGTGGGTACTGCGTGACACGACGCGGAACCCGTGGTGCTCGTAGAACCCCACCGCCTGCGGATTCTGCTCGTTGACGTCGACGGACGTAGCGCCGAAGTGCGCGAACGCGTGCTTCAGCAGCAGGCTGCCGCCTCCGCGCCCGCGGTACGCCGGGTCGAGGAACAGCATCTCGACGTGCCCGTTCTCGACGCCGACGAACCCGATCAGCAGCCCGTCGTCGGCCCGGAGCCCGGAGAGCTGCGCGATCTCCCCGAAGGACGCCCGGACCAACGGCCGGAAGACGTCCAGGTCCGCCTCGGTGACGAAGTCGTGCGTCGCCCGGACGGACGCCTCCCACAACTCCGCCGCCCGGTCGTACTCGTCGGGGCGGATGTCGCTGATCTCCATGCCGCCCACGGTCGCACCGCGTCCGGCGGCTGTCAGGCGAATTACGCCTCGCTGACGCCCTCCTCGGCGATCACCAGTGCGTCGATCGCGGCGAAGAAGCGGGCGATGCCGGGAAGGTTCGCGCCCTTCTCACGTGAGGCGGCGAAGTTCTCCGGGGTCGCCCAGTCGACGATGTCCAGCCACTCGTTGTCCGGGAGCCGCACCAGGCGAGCACCGAGGAACCCGGCGCGATCCGCCTCGAAGTCCTTCACCATGTCCGCGCGGGCGGCGAGCAGCTCCTCCGTCTTCTCCGGCAGCACGCGGAATCGGGTCAGTTCGACGGTCGTCATCGAGGTCCTCTCAGGTGATGTTGGTGGCAGCCCAGCCGCCGATGTCCTCGTGGCGGATGGCGGCGGCCATCAGGTCGGGAAACAGGTCCGGTGTGCAGGCGAACGCGGGCACGCCGAGCTCCGCCAGCGCAGCCGCGTTCTCGGCGTCGTACGACGGCGTACCGGAGTCGGCCAGCGCGAGCAGGGCGATCACCTGTACGCCGGACTCCACCAAGGAACGCGCCCGGCGCAGCATCTCTTCCCGGACACCGCCCTCGTAGAGATCCGAGATCAGCACGAGCACCGTCTCGGCCGGCTTCGTCACGAGCTCCTCGCAGTACGCGAGCGCGCGGTTGATGTCGGTCCCGCCGCCCAATTGCGTCCCGAACAGGACGTCGACCGGGTCCTCCAGCTGGTCGGTCAGATCGACGACGGACGTGTCGAAGACGACCAGCGAGGTCCGCAGCGTCCTGATCGACCCGAGCACCGCGCCGAACAGCGAGGCGTACACCACCGATTCCGCCATCGACCCCGACTGGTCGATCGCCAGCACGATGTCGCGCTGCACGCTGTGGTTGCGGCGCGCGTACCCGACCAGCCGGTCCGGCACGATCGTCCCGAGCGCCGGCGAGAAGTGCTTGAGGTTCGCCCGGATCGTCCGGTCCCAGTCGATGTCCGCATGCCGCGGCCGCGCCGTCCGCCCGGCACGATCGAGCGCACCGGTCACCGCGGCTCGCGTCCGCTCCGCCAACCGTGCCTCGAGCTCGGCGACGACCCGCCCGACGACCTCACGCGCGGTCTGCTTGGTCTCCTCGGGCATCACCTCGTTGAGCGCGAGCAACGTGGACACCAGGTGGACGTCGGGCTCGACCGCACCGAGCAACTCCGGCTCCATCAGCATCCGCGTGATCCCGAGCCGTTCCACCGCGTCCCGCTGCATGACCTGGACGACCGTGCTCGGGAAGTACTGCCGGATGTCACCCAGCCAGCGCGCAACCCGCGGCGCCGACGACCCCAACCCGGCCGAGCGTTGCGTCCCGGACTCACCCTCTGCGGCGTCGTACAACGCGGCCAGCGCCGCGTCGACGGAGCGGTCCGCACCGGACAACGTCGTACCGGTCTCGTCCTCGGCCTCACCACCCAGCACAAGCCGCCAGCGACGAAGCCGCTCCTCACTCATGAGACCCCCAGGAGTCGTGCGACCACAGGCAACGCGGTCGCTGCCAGCTCGGCGTCGAGGTCGTTGTCGTCAGCAACCACCAGCGAGGCGGGATCGGCCAGTACCCGGGCGCGTGCCCCGATCGACCGGCGTTCCGGTGCGGCGAAGGTGCCGAAGGTACGTCGCAGCAGCGGCAGCACCTCCACGAACGCATCGTCCGGAATCCCCCCGAGCCACGCGTCCACCAACGCGAGCAGCCGCTCGTCGTGCACCAGCAGCAGGCCGCCACCGGCCAGGAACCCTTCGACGTACCCGGCCGCATCCGCCGTCGGCGTACCGGGAGACAGCGAACGCCCGAGCCGCAGCTCCACCTCGTGATCCGGCAGCCGCGACGTGTCCAGCATCAACCGCGTCAACCGCCCGCGGATCAACGGCGGCACCGAGGCCCGATCGCTCAACCCCTGCAACGTGTTCAGCCACTCCGCCCGCACATCCTCGGCCAATAGCACCGTCGCGTCCTGGACCCCGTCGATCAGTTCCTGGACGGCGGACGCGGCATCCGGATCCAGCCCGTGAACGGTCCGCGCGAGCCCCGCGCACACCCGCGCCACCATCCGCCCGGCGACGGCGGCGAGCCCGGCGGTGTCGGTCCCGCGAACGTCGCCGTACCGCGAGGCTCGCGCCAGCGCAGGCAGCGCGGCCATCAGATGCCCGACGTCGGCGTCGGCCGCGGCACGGGTGTCGATGCCCTGCAGCAGAGGCGGCAGTGCTTCCGCGAGGTCGGCGAGCAGCGACTTCTCCAGCGCGGCCGTGACGTCCGCCAGCGTCGTCGAGTCGGCGGCCTTCAGCATCACGGTCGTCGCGGCGCCGAGCACCGTCGTACCGTGCGCGCCGGCGGCGACCAACTCGACCTCCAGGCCGGGATCCCAGGCGAGGCGCCACATCTCCCGGAACGTGCCCTGCGCCCGCCGCTCGTCCGCGGCCGGGACGCCCCAGTGCACCCCGAGAATCCGCAACCTGTGCAGGAGCCTGGACTTCTCCAGGTCGTTCGCCTTCCGCAGGTCGAGCTCGATCACCCGCTCGGCCGCGTCCCGCCTCATCCGCAGCCGCCGCGCGTGCGCCGCCAGATCCGCCGCGACCGGCGCCTGCGGCGTCTCGCCGGGCACCGACCCGAGCAGCTCACCGACGACAGCCTCCCGCGTCACGAGATCCAGCAGTACGTCGTTCCCGCCGCAGAGGACTGCCCGCGTCGCCTCGGTGACTTCGCTCAACCCGGCGAGCGGACGTTCACGCATCGCCGCCAACGTGTCGGCGAGCCGGACCGCCTCGATCACGTGTGCGCTCGACACAGGAAGGTCCTCGTCGCGCAGTACCTGGGCCACCTTGGACAGCCACCGCGTGGTGATCTGGTCGGGCGCGGTGAACAGGTGGTGGTACCAGCCGGGTGACGTGATGCCGGCGCCGTACCCGCTCGCCGCCGCCAGCCGGCCGTGCGTCCACGGCACCCACGTGCAGGCGACCTTCCGCTTCGGCAGCCCTTTCAGGATCCGCTGGTCATGCGTTGCCGGAGGCAACGGTAGCTCGAGGGCGGGGACGTGCCAGGCGCCGCAGATCACCGCGATCCGTTCGAACCCTTCCCGCTGAGCCTTCCGCAGCACGGTCCGCATGTACGCCTCGCGCTGCGCCTCCCGCCCGGTGGCGTCCTCGCCGTGCCGCAACTCGCGCATCGCGTCCGCGATCACCGTGAACGGCTCGGCGCCGCCCCGCCGCGACTCGATCACGTCGTCCCACCAGCGCTCCGGATCGTCGTACCCACCCGCCTCGGCCAGCGTCGCCAGCGGATCGATCGACAGGGACCGCCGCCCGCCGCCGCCCGACGAGGCGAACTGCTGCGCGGCCGGCAGATCGCAGAACCGCACCGGAACCCCGGCCGCCAGCCCGTACCGGATCGCCTGCCACTCCGGGCTGAACACCGCGAACGGCCAGAACGCCGCCCGCGTCGAATCGTCGACGGCGTAGGCGAGCAGAGCGACCGGGGGCTCCATCTCCTCCGAACCGGCCAGCTCGACGATCTTGTCGGCCTCCGGCGGACCTTCGATCAGGACGATGTCCGGCTCGAGCCCGGCCAGTGCCGACGCCACCGCACGCGCCGACCCCGGCCCGTGGTGGCGGATCCCGAGCAGGTGAACGGTCATCCCGAGATCTCTCGGCAGGCCCGGTAGAACGGCGCCCAGTCGTCGCGCTCGCGGACGACGGTCTCCAGGTACTCCGACCAGACCACGCGGTCCGCGGACGGGTCCTTGACCACCGCGCCGAGGATGCCGCCGGCCACGTCCGTCGGACGCAGTACGCCGTCGCCGAAGTGGGCCGCGAGGGCGATACCGCCGGTGACGACGCTGATGGCCTCCGCGGTGGAGAGCGTGCCGGACGGCGACTTGACCGCGGTCCGGCCGTCTTCGGTGCGACCGGAGCGCAGCTCGCGGAAGATCGTCACGACCCGGCGGATCTCGTCGAGGGCGTCGTCGGGCTGCGGGAGCTCCAGCGCCGACCCGAGCTGCGCGACGCGGCGGGACACGATCTCCACCTCGTTCTCGGCGGAGTCCGGCAGCGGGAGTACGACGGTGTTGAACCGGCGGCGCAGTGCGCTGGAGAGCTCGTTGACGCCCTTGTCGCGATCGTTGGCGGTGGCGATGACATTGAAGCCCTTGCGGGCCTGGATCTCCGTGGCCAACTCGGCGACCGGCAGGGTCTTCTCGGACAGGATCGTGATCAGCGCGTCCTGGACGTCGGACGGCATCCGGGTCAGCTCCTCGATCCGCGCGATCTTCGCCTCGGTCATCGCCCGCTGCACCGGGCTCGGCACGAGTGCCGCCTCACTGGGGCCCTGGGCAATCAACTGGGCGTAGTTCCAGCCGTAGCGGATCGCTTCCTCCGCGGTGCCCGCGGTGCCCTGCACGAGCAGCGTCGAGTCGCCGCTGATCGCCGCCGCCAGGTGCTCGCTGACCCACGTCTTCGCCGTGCCCGGTACGCCGAGCAGCAGCAGCGCGCGATCCGTCGCGAGGGTGGCGACCGCGACCTCGATCAGCCGGCGCGGGCCGACGTACTTGGGTGAGATCTCGGTGTCGCCTGCCTTCCCGCCGAGCAGATAGGTGACGACGCCCGCCGGTGACAGTTGCCAGGCCGGCGGCCGCGGCTTGTCGTCGGCGGCCCGGAGCGCTTCCAGCTCGGCGGCGTACTCCTCTTCCGCGTGCGGCCGAAGTACTTGGGTTGTCATGTGAGCTCCTGGTACATCTCGCTGCGGAAGGTGAGGGTCTCGACGAGGCGGCGACGCCAGGTGTCTTCCTCGCCGGTGGATTCGCGGGTGATCGGATGGTCGAGGACATCGGGTGGTACGGCGCGAGCGGCGATGCTGGCGAGCCGGGCCCACGCGCGGTTCGTGCCGACCTTGGCGAGCTGGTCGAGGATCATCGTCGCGAGCTGCGGCGGCCACGGCACCGGCAGGCCGCCGACCAGCTCGGCGACATCGACGGTCCTGCGCAGTACGTCGACCGCTCCGGCCCACTCGTCGGGCGGCAGCAACCGCAGCAACTCCGCCGGGCTCCGGCTCCCGGTCGAGGCTTCGGCCTCCAGCAACCCGCGGGCCCACTCCACGGAGGCCTCGCGGATGGCGCCTTCGGTCCATGCGGACTGCAGAACTTCCTGCGCGCATCCTTCGACCGGCGTGCCGATCCAGCTGAGGTCCATCGCGTCCAGCGGTGTGCTGGCAACGATCTGGTGGAACCACCAGGCGCGTTTGCCGAGACCTTCCGGGTTCTGCGAGTCGAGGCCGTCGCGTTCCATCGACTGCGTGAGACTACGCGGCAGGTCGACCGCGAGGACACCCTGCGCCGGGGTCAGGTGTGAGTGCAGGCGCTCCGTCATGCGTACGCCGTACTGCGCTCCGGGCAGGCGGGCGAGCAGACGGGCGGCAACCCGGCGTACCTCGCGGGAACGGTCGTCGAGGGCGGTCTCGAGGAACTGTTCGTCCCGGAGCGTGAGGTTGTCCGTGAACAGTCCGAGGAAGTCGGCCCGGGTAGCGGCGGACTCGGCCGGCCAGACCTCGGTGAGGGCTTCGAGGGCCGCTGCCGGATCCTGTTGACGGAGGGTGCGGAGCCAGGTCCGGCGCTGGATCGCGTTGCCATGCGTCCACAGCTCCGGATCGTTGCTCTCCGCAACCGCTGCGTGCAGGAATCGCCACTCGGGGTTGAGGTCCGCGAGCCACCGCGCCCGGCGGCCGGCCGCGGCGATGACGAGCGGCCGGTACTCGGCGCGATGACGCGCGTAGTCGGCCAGCGCCGGGAGCTGCTCCGGTGGCACGCCCCAGCCGTTGGCGTCGGCGGCCCGCAACCATTCGCCGAGCGCGGACGTCTGGAATCCGCCGAGCATCGCGGCCAGCCGCCGTACCGCGGCCGGTCGTGGCAACGGCCGGTCCTCACCCGGCGCGGCGGGAAGCGGCTCGAGGTCGCGCAACGGTCTGCGGCCGGCACGCTTGTACACGGTGGCCAGTGCAGCAGCATCGAGTAGACCGCCGTCACCGAGCCGCTCCTGGATGTGCTCGGGGAGCTCGTCGAAGTGCGGTGGCCGCCGTTCCGTACCGAGCAACGCCGAGCTCACGAGGCCGTCCCAGCCCTTCACCGCGTCACCTCCCAGCCGCTGCTCACAGCATCACCGGCCGATCGTCGCGCCAGCATGTCATCGGACGGAGGCCGGCCCGGTTCCACTCGCCGGCGACCGTGATCGGGTCGCCCGCCGACACGGCGAGCAGCTTCACCGCATCCCAGCCCGGGAGGAGCTCCAGTCCGTCCCCGGCCTCGTCCACCAACGCCCAGCCGTCGCCGTGGCGGGCGGGTCGGACGTCGCGCAGTACCAACGGCCAGCGCTCGTTCCACGGGTCGGCGGCGAGGGATTCGACGTACGACGCCAACGCCTGCTGCACCGTGAGACCGGCGGGGCGCGGCGCGGGCAGGCGCGGGGCGGTCTGCGTGAGGAGCGCCCGCATCGGGAGGGCACCGGGATAGAACGAGAGCGCGCCCGGGACGTACTCGCCGGGACGGGCCGGTAGCGGATCCAGCGGACGCCCGGCGGCCGCGAACGTGAGGATCAGGCCGAGCCGCCCGGTGGTTGCCCCGCGCAACCACACGCGGCGGACCGTGAGACGGTCGTCCGGCTCCACCACCCGCCCGAGCATCAGCCAGTCGTCCTCGACCTTCTCGCCGTCCGCGAGCACGCGCGCGGTTTCGGTCGACCAGCCGATCCGGGTCTGCACGGTGTCCGCGAGCGACGGCGGGAGGTCCGCGAGGCGAGCGTGGGCCGACACGATCAGGTGGACGAGCGAGAGTTCTTCGAGCAGTTCGCCCGGCCAGTCGTGTCCGCGCCCGACGACACCCGCCGCCCTCCGGAGCGCCCCCGCAACACCCGGTGCCTGTGCGTCGACCATCCGCGCGGCCAGCCGGCTCAGCTCGCCGTACGCACGCTGGTCGAACGCCCCGAGCCCCTGCCGGACCTGGTCGTCCAGCCAGCCGGCCAACTCCGCGAGCCCGGCCGACACCCGATCCGCCCGCCGCGCGGCCCGCTCCTGCGCCGCGACCGGGTCCGCCACCTCGCCCGGTTTCCGCTCGGGCCGCTCGGCACGCTCGGCCCGCTGGTCGAGCCAGGTCTTGGCCCAGTCGGGCTCGTCCGCCGGCGCGACCTCGCCCTGGGCCCACAGCAACATCAGGCCGAGCACGTGCTTGCACGGGAACTTCCGCGACGGACAGGAGCACTTGTACGCCGGTCCGCTCAGCTCCACCGTTGTCTGGTACGGCTGCTTCCCGCTCCCCTGGCACAGCCCCCAGATCGCACGGTCCGAGGCGCCGGTCCCGCTCCACTTGGCAGCACGCGCCAGTCCCTGGCCGGCCTTCGCGGACGCAGGATCAGGCGCCAGCCCCACCACCTGCTCCACGTCCCACAACGCCACACCACTCCCTCACGCACGCCGTACCCCGAAGCATGCCACCCGCCCCCGACACGCCCACCCCACGGCTCGGCGGCCGGGCGTGGCCGGGCCGGCGGGGGTTGCCCACTCAGGTGGAGGGTTGCCTGTTGGAATTCTGAGGGGGCAACCCTCCATCGTGAGGGGCAACCCCCTCGAACCCTTGCGGCTGGTGTGTGGTGGCGGTTGACCTGGGGCGCTGGGTGGGTTGCGCGACGCGGCGATCTGCAGCTGGACAGGACGTGTCGCGCGGCTGGGTAGTGCACCTAGGCGTGTTCGCGTCCGCGTGTACATCGTCTTGCGGTGCACTACCTGTCGAGCTGCCGATCCTGCGCCAGCTGGTAGCGGGTCAGTCAGGAGAGCCGGGTCCCCTCCGGCGGTCGAGTCGGAGCCCGAACGCTTCTTGACGTGCACTAGCCGAAGGGTTGGCGGTGTGGCTGGTCCTCGGGGTAGCCGTTGCCTGGGGTCGGCGGGGCGGGCGGGGCCGGGGCTTCGGAGAGGTTGTCGCGGATGGTGGTCAGGAGCCGTGCTTCCACTGCCTGCAGTTCGGTGATGCGGGTGCGGATCTCCTGTTCCTCGGCGCGGGCCTCGGTGAGCAGCTGGTCGGCCTCGGTTTGGGCGGTTGCGCGGAGGTGGTCGGCGGTGCGCTGGCTGGCGCTGAGGACGCTGAGCTCGTAGCGGCGGAGCTCGTCGACCAGTTCGCCGGCGGGGCGCTGCGCGTCGAGGATCGCGGCGGCCGGTTGCGGGATGTCGGCGTCGGGCAGGGTGCTCTCGAGCGCCGCGATCTGCTGATCCACCCGGGTGAACAGGTCCGCGACATCGGTCCGCATCTGCCGGATCGTGTTCGCGGCCGCCTGCACCCGTTCGGTGGCCTCCCGCTCCCGTTCGCGCGCCGTACGCTCCGCCGACGTGATGACATCCAGCGCCACCACCGCGGCACGCTCCGCCGGGTCGTCGGGCACCGTTGCCCGTTCCGGCGTACCAGCAGCCTCTTCCCCCTCGGAGGACGCTCCCATCGCGACCGTACGACGCAGCGGAGCCTCGCGGATGAACAACACCGCCAGCAGACTGAGCACGGCAGCCCCCGCGGCGATCACGAAGATCCGCCCGGTCGCGTCGCCGTACGCGTGCCGGACGATCTCCTGGACCGGCCCCGGCAGCGCGTTCACGTCCAGGACGCTCCCCGACCCGCCCTGCGCCGCCGCGGCCGCGCCCGGGCCGAGCTCGCGCAGGTGCTCGGTGATCAGGTCGGTGACCCGGGTCGCCAGGATCGCGCCGAGCACGGAGACCCCGACCGCACCGCCCAGGCTGCGGAAGAACGTGACGGTCGCGCTCGCGGCGCCGACCTCGCTGACGTCCACGGTGTTCTGCACCGCGAGCACCAGGTTCTGCATCATCATGCCCATGCCGATGCCCATCCCGAGCATCCCGAGGCCGACGTACCAGTACGGCGACGTGTGGTCGATCGTCCCGAGCAACCCGAGCCCCGCGGTCAGGAACAGCCCGCCGATCACGAGGTACCGCTTCCACTTCCCGAACCGGGTGATGAGCTGCCCGGACCCGACCGACCCGAGGAACGACCCGAACATCATCGGGATCGTCAGCAACCCCGCCTCGGTCGCGCTGTACCCGCGGGCCACCTGGAAGTACTGCCCCAGGAACACCGCGCTGCCGAACATCCCGATCCCGACCGCCAGGCTCGCGAGGATCGCCAGCGCCGTCGTGCGCTCCCGGACGACGTGCAGCGGCACGAGCGGCTCGGTCGCACGGACCTCGACCACCACGGCCAGGATCGCGAGCACCGCCGTACCGCCGAGGTAGGCGCCGGTCTGCCACGACCACCACGGGAAGTGCTGACCCGCGAACGACACCCAGATCAGCGGCAGGCTCGCCGCACCCGCGATCAGCAGCGCGCCGAGGTAGTCGATCGTGACCTTCCGCTTCAGCACCGGCAGGTGCAGGTACCGCTGCAGGACGATCAGCGACAGGACGGCGAGCGGCACGCACACGTAGAAGCACCACCGCCAGCCGAGCCGGTCGGTGTCGACGATGACGCCGCCGACGAGCGGACCGCTGACGGTCGCGAGCGCCATCACGGCACCCATGTAGCCGGAGTACCGACCGCGGTCACGGGGTGGGATCGCCGCGCCGACGATCGCCTGCGCGAGCGCCATCAGCCCGCCCATCGCGATCCCCTGCACCACCCGGGCCCCGATCAGGAACGGCACGTTGTGCGCGGCGCCGGCCAACACCGAGCCGACGACGAACATGATGATCGCGAGCTGCACCAGCAGCTTCTTGCTGATCAGGTCGGACAGCTTGCCCCACACCGGCGTGGACACCGTCATTGCGAGCAGGCTGGCGGTGACCACCCAGGTGTACTGCGTCTGCGTGCCTTCGAGGTCCGCGATGATCGTGGGTAGCGCGTTGCTGACGATCGTCGAGCTCAGGACCGCCGTGAACAGCGCGGCGAGCAGCCCCGCGAGGATCTCCAGGATCTCGCGGTGCGACAACTCCGGGTCGCCGGACACAGTCGGCGGCAGGCCGGTTGGAGCCGGTTGCGGATCATCGGCCGCGTACCTGGAGCGGTACCGGTGCGGGGTGGTGCCGGCCGGGGTGGCCTGCGGGGTCTGGGTGGCAGACATCAGCTTCCGTTCGTACGGCGGGACGCTACGACCGGAGCAGCGCGGTGCACTGCCCCGAGGCGGAAACGGCCGGCCGTGCCCTCACCCGACCCGATATTTGGTTGCGACTACCAACTTTAATCCCGATCTGTCAGCAACCGTTCACCGGGAGGCATCAAACGTTCGTCGGGGCGAATTGTGAGACGGACCCTCCTCGGAACGTGACTTCCCCCGTACGATCCGGTGATTGTTGAGTAATCAACACCCCGGCCTCCGGCGGAGCTGTCAGGGCCCGCCGGAGGCCTTCACCCGAACGCCGGCCGGGACGGACGCGGAACGGGATGCAGCAGGTCGTCCAGGCCGACGCGGCGCAGGAACTCGGCGCGCACCCGGTCCGCCACCGCGTTCACCACGATCGCACCGTCGTCGGACGGGTCGTAGCTGACCCGGAACGGCCGCTTGCCCTTCTCGGTGCCGACCACCTCGGTGATCAGTTTCGCGACCTCGGCGACGTCCGACCATTCCGGCTCCAGCTCGGCCAGCCGCTGGCCGACCTGGTCCATCAGGCCGGCGTACTTCGTTTCGTACGCCGCGACCACATCGGTGTCGGCCGGCGTACCGCTGTGCAGGAAGTGGTTCGTGCCGTGGGTGAAGGCACCCGGTACGACGATCGTCGTCTCGATCCCGAACCGCGCCAGCTCCAGCGCGTAGCTCTGTGCCATCGCGTCCATCCCGGCCTTCGCGGCGAAGTACGGCGCGAGGTACGGCGGTGTGCCGCCGCGGGTACTCGAACTGCCGACCCAGACGACCAGGCCGTCCCGCTGCTCGCGGAGGACCGGCAACGCTGCGCGATTCAGGCGTTGTGTGCCGACGACGTTGGTGTCGTACAGGTCGAGCAGTTGCTCCGGTGTGAAGGCCTCGGCCGGGCCGGTGACCATGTGCCCGGCGTTGTGGATCAGTACGTCGAGGCGACCCTGCTCGCTGATGACGGTACGGACGGCCTGCTGCGCCGACTCGTCCGAGCTGACGTCGAGCTCGATCGGGCGGAGGCTGACGTTGCGCTCGGCGGCGTACTGCTCGGCGTCCGCCGCAGCGGCCGCGTTGCGGCCCGCGAGGTCCCGCATCCCGGCGTACACGGTGTGGCCTGCGTCGGCGAGGGCCCGGGCGGTCAGTGCGCCGAAGCCGCTGGACGCGCCGCTGATCAGGATGGTCCTGCTCATGCTGCCGAACCTCCGTTGGCGTAGATGACCTGGCCGTTGATCCAGCGCGCCGGGCCGGCCAGGAAGGCGATGATCTCGGCGATGTCCTCGGGCTGCCCGAGGCGCTCGAGCGGCGACTCCGCGGCGATCCGGTCGACGAGTTCCTGCGGCTTGCCCTCCAGGAACAGCGGAGTCGCGGTCGGGCCAGGGGCGACGGCATTGACGGTGATGTTCCGGCCGCGCAGTTCACGGGCGAGGATCAGCGTGATCGCCTCGACGCCGCCCTTGCTGGCGGCGTAGGCGGAGTACCCCGGCCTCGCCAGCAGCGTGAGCGAACTGGAGATGTTGACGATCGCGCCGCCGTCGCGGACCCGGCGGCTCGCCTGCTGGTCGACGACGAAGGTGCCGCGCAGGTTGGTACGAATGATCCGGTCGAACACGTCGAGGTCGAGCTCGGCCAGCGGCGCGAGCGGCATGATTCCGGCCGCGTTCACGACCACGTCGACGCCGCCGAACTCCTGCTCGACCCGGTCGAACAACGCCGTCACCGCGGCCTCGTCGGCGACGTCGGCCCGGACGGCGATCGCCCGGCCGCCCGCCCGCTCGACCTCCTTGACGGCCTGCTCGGCGCCGGCCTGGCTGCTGCCGTACGCGATCGCCACCGCGTAGCCCTCGCGGCCGAGGCGGGCGGCGGTCTCACGGCCGATCCCGCTCGACCCGCCGGTCACGATCGCGACCCGCCGGGTGGTGTTGTTCTCGGTCATCGTCCTGCTCCTGATCTGGATGTCGTCTCCTGCTGACACCTAGATCGTGCGCGGATCGGTGGATCAAATCCAACGAATCAAAACGATGGGTGGATCAATTCTGTTGATCCAAATCCCGGCCGAGCCGCGTGCCGGGCGGGTGCCGCAGATGGCTGCCGACCAGGCCCAGCAGAGCCCGGAGCGCGGCAGTCGGCTTCCGCCGCTTCAGCGTCGCCATGTAGAGCGACCACTGGAACGTCTCGCCGGTGACCGGTACGACGCGGAGCTGCTCGAGACCGGAGACCGCGTACTCCGGGATGATCCCGAGCCCGACACCGTGGGTCAGGAACTGGACCCCGTTCTCGATCCCGAGCGCCTCGACGACGACCTGCCGCTTGATCCCGGCGGCCTCGAACTTCTGGTCGATCAGCGTCCGGGTCCCGAAGCCCGGCGGGAAGTCGACGAAGGCTTCGTCCGCCAGATCCGCCAGCTTCACCGACCGCCGCCGGGCCAGCCGGTGCCCGACCGGTACCGCGAGCACCTGCGGCACCCGGAGCAGCTCCCACGCGGTCAGCTCGCGCGGCACACTGCCCTCCGCCACCCCGAGGAACCCGACGTCGATATCGCCGTTGCGCAGGCCGACGATCACGCCCGCCGATCCCTCCGGCTCGACCCGCAGCTGCAGCTCGACGTTCGGATGCCGCCGGCGGAACTCGCCCGCGGCCGCCGGCAGGTCGATCAGCCCGAGCCCCGGCAGCAGCCCGACGCGGACGCTCCCGCGCATCCCGGCGCCCAGCTCGTCCACGACATCCCGGGCGCCCTGGACCGCGTCCAGCACCGCGAGCGCCTCGGGGAGCAGCGCCGTACCGGCCTCGGTCAGCGCCACGCGTTGCGCGCTGCGTTCGAACAAGGTGACCTTCAGGTCCTTCTCCAGCGCGGAGATCGCGGCGCTGACCGCGCTCTGCACCACGTGCAACCGGCGAGCGGCCAGCGTGAAGCTGCGCTCGTGCGCCACCGCTACGAAGTACTCCAGCTGCCGCAGTTCCATGAGCGCAGTGTGTCAAGGGATCCGCTGCGGCTCCGACGTACTCGCGAGAGAGAGGATGGACGAATGGATCTTCAGGACCAGGTGCAGCGGCGTATCGACGAGCTCGCGGAGACCGAACTCGGGCTGCAGGTGGCCGCGTACCGGCACGGCCAGCTGGTGGTGGACGCGGTGGCCGGGGACGGCGTGACGCCGGAGACGTTGTACTTCGCCGCGTCGACCGGCAAGGGAGCCTCCGCCACGGTCGTCAACGTGCTGGTGGATCGCGGCGTGCTCGACTACGACCGGCCGATCGTCGAGATCTGGCCGGAGTTCGGTGCCCACGGGAAGGACAAGGCGACGCTGCGGCACGTGCTGACGCACTCGGTCGGCCTGCCCGCACTGCCCTCGGACACGACTCGGAAAACGCTACCCGGCCAGGCGGATCGCCTCGCCGGCACGGAGCCCTGGTGGGAGCCGGGCACGAAGATGACGTACCACGCGGAGACGTTCGGCGTGCTGGCCGGCGAGATCGTCCGGCGCGCGACCGGGCAGACGATCTCCGACGTACTGCGGGACGTCCTCGGACCGCTCGGGATCGAGAACGACGTGTTCTTCGCCCTCCCGCCCGGCCAGGCGCATCGGATCGCGCCGCTGGTCGAGCCGGACGGCGCCGAGGAGACGTTCGCGACGCTGGCGGGAATGTTCGAGAAGGTCGTACCGCGGGCGATGCAGCCGCGGGCCGCCGTACTCAATCAGCCCGGGCAGCTCGCGATCGAGGACGCGTCGAGCGGGATCCTCACCGCGCGCGGGATCGCCAAGCTGTACGCCGCGTTGATCGGCGAGGTGGACGGCGTACGACTGGTCCGGCCGGAGGCTGTTCCGGTCATCACCGGACCGGCTCTGGTCGCGCGGGACGAACTGCTCGGCAACACCGCGACCTTGGCGCTCGGCTATGCGGTCGGGCGGTTCGGGTCGTCGGCGGAGGAGAGCCCGGCGTCGTTCGGCTGGCCGGGCATGGGTGGCAGCGTCGCGTGGGCAGACACCCGCGCGGGGGTCACGTTCGCGCTGACCAGGACGCTGTTCGACCCGTCGGGTTCGGAGTCGGCGGCCGAGATCGGCAACCTGGTTGCGAAAACTCTTTGCTGAAAGCCCTTAACCGTAAGGGATTTCAGCTTCGGGACTCACGGACCTGGAGCTGGTCGATCCAGACGAGATGGCCGTGGTGACTGACGAGAATCTCGTCGGTCCCGGCCTTCCCGGTCCGGCGGCCCAGCTCCTGGCCCGCGATCCAGCGTCCGCCGATGAGGATCTGTACGGCGATCGGCCGCGCCGGTGAGGGGGCTACGGGCATGGCACCTGCTTCTGGACAGGGGCGGATGATGGAGGAGAGTGTGTGGGGCCGGTTTTCTTCCAGCCAGACGTAAGCGTACAACCGCGAGATGACTGACCGTTAGCCGTAATTCGAATTCATCAGGAGCCTAGGTGCCGAAGCCGATCTTCGTGGTTCAACTACACGACGCGCGGCGGCTGCACTACGACGTACGGCTCGAGGTGGACGGGGTGCTGAAGTCGTGGGCGGTGCCGCGCGGGCCGTCGCTGGATCCGGTCGTGAAGCGGCTCGCGGTGTTCACGTCGGACCACGATCTCGAGTACGCGTCGTACGAAGGGGTGCACCGGGACGCGCAGTACGGCAGCGGTGCGGTGATCGTCTGGGACGCCGGCGTCTTCACGAACCTCACCCGCGACGACCGGCAGCAGCTCGTCGATCCCGCCGAGGCGATCGAGCGCGGGCACTTGAAGGTGCAACTGCATGGCGTGAAGCTCAACGGCGCGTGGGCCTTCACCCGGACCGGCGCGGACTGGCTCCTGGTCAAGGTGAAGGACGCGGACGCCGATCCGGACCTGGACCTGACCGTCACGGAGCCTCGATCAGTGCTCAGCGGCCTCACCATCGAGGAGATGGCCGCCTCCTGAACGCCGCGGCTACTCGAAGGGTGTGGGGTCGCCGGCGCCGACTCGTACAACTTCCGGTACGTCGTCGGAGAAGTCGATCACCGTGGTCGGCTCGGTGCCGACCTCGCCCTCGATGACCGCGTCGATCTGGTTGTCGAGCTCTTCCTTGATCTCCCAGCCCTGCGTCATCGGCTCCTCGTGGCCGGGCAGCAGCAGCGTGCTGGAGACCAGCGGTTCGCCCAGTTCGGCGACCAGCGCCTGCGTGACGACGTGGTCCGGGATCCGCACACCGACGGTCTTCTTCTTCGGGTGCAGGAGCCGGCGCGGGACCTCCTTGGTGGCCGGCAGGATGAACGTGTAGCTGCCCGGCGTGCTGGCCTTGATCGACCGGAAGACGGCGTTGCTGATGTGCACGAACTGGCCGAGCTGCGCGAAGTTCTCGCACACCAGCGTGAAGTGGTGCCGGTCGTCCAGGTTCCGGATCGTGCGGATCCGGTCGATCCCGTCCCGGTTGCCCAACTGGCAGCCGAGCGCGTAACAGGAGTCGGTCGGGTACGCGATCAGCCCGTCCTCACGGAGCAGGTCCACCACCTGCCCGATCGACCGCCGCTGAGGGTTCTCGGGATGGATGTCGAAATACCTGGCCATGACCGACGAGCCTAGGGCATGTCTTCCGATCCCACGCCGTCGCGAGCAGGTGCTCGGTGCGGCGAGGTGCCGTGCCGAGTGCCGCGCAGTAGGCGTGGGGTCGGAAGACATGCCCTCACTGCGCCAGGCCTGTCGGTACGGCGGTCACCACCAGGTTGTCCTCGTAGCCGCCGCGGGACGCGTCGTATGCGCCGGTGCAGGTGATCAGCACGAGCCGGTGTTCCGTGGCCTGGTCGAACGCGCCGCTCTTCGTCGCGAGCGCGTCCTTGCGCACCGACACGATCGCCTCGACCCGGTACGACGCCGTGCGCCCGGACCCGCGCAGTACGACGACCTCGCCCCGCCGTACCCGGAGCAGCCGGGCGAAGAAGCCGAGGCCCTCGGTCTTGGTGTCGACGTGCCCGGCGAGCACCACCGAGCCGAACGGATCGCCCGCCTCGGCGCCGCCGTCCCACCAGCCGACGTGCTGCGCCTCGGCGGGCACCTGGAGCTCGCCGTCGACGGTAGTTGCCTGAAGCACCGATGCGTGCGCGCCACCGGGCAGCACGACCTGTTGCGGGACGAACCGGATGCGTTGGCTCCGCGCCGGCGTACCGGTCCGCCCCGGAGGTGCCGACGGCGGGGCGGTGGGTTGCACCGCGGACGGCGTACCGACGGAGGTGACGCCGGACGTTGCCGTGGGTGTGGGCACCGCGCCGCCCGCCCCGGCCGCGCAACCGGCCAGGGCGAGACAGCACAGTGTCGTCACCGGCAGACCTCGCTTCAGCGGCGGACCACCTTCCGGCCCGTGACGACCGCGATCCCGAGCGCGGCGAGGAACACCACGATCCAGGGACCGTACTGGCCGGCGGGGCTCTGCGCCTGGTCGAGCCCTGCCGCCTGGCCACCGGTTCCGGTGTTCACCACGCCCGGCTTGTCCGACCCGGTGGCCGGAACCTTGATCGTGCCGAGTGCGACGGTCATCGTCTGCTGGCTCGGCGCGCCGATCGCGAACACCCGGGTCAGATAGCCGGCCTGCACCGGGAGGTCCAGTGGACCGAGCACCACCGGCGACGTCGCGCCGGTGGGAACGATGTCCACCTTGTACGTCCCGGCCGGAACGACCACGTCGAGCGATTCGCCGTTCGCGACGTTCTCGAAAAGCACGTTCCCGTTCACCCGGATATCCGCGGGACCGACCGCGGCGTCGTGCGCGACCCGCAATCCGGCCTTGTCCTTCGGTACGGCGGTCAACTTGTTCACGTACGTCGTAACCAGCGGCGCCCCGTTCGGCGACACCGGCTGGTGAACGACGACGTCCAGGCTGGTGCCGGAACCGGCCGTCACCTCGCGCTGGATCACCACTTTCCCGCCCTGCCGGGCGGTGATCATCCGCTTGCCGGCCGCCACCCCGAACGGCCCGACCAGCTTCCCGCCGGCCACCCCGGACGCGACCTGACGGCCGTCCACACTGATGTCCAGGCTGCGCCCCGGCAGGCCCTGGACGAAGTACAGGTTGGCCCCCGCGGCCGCGCCGGCGGGTGCCGCGAGCAGCGCCGGCGATGCCGCGACAAACACCGCGAGCACCAGCGGAAGCACTCTTCGAATTACCGGACCACGAATTCTCGAAATGCCTTCATTAACCGCCCGGGATTGCCCGGCCACACTCCGTCCCCGCATTTTTCTCCCCCCTCGATGTTCATCGGAAAATTGCGCAAGAATTGCCCGTCCCCCAAGAATTGGGGCGTATCGTATGCCCAAGTCGACCCGATCGCCAGGGGGAAACGGTCAGGTCCGATCTCAGGGGGAGGGCAACGGGTGGGGAGCCGTCGGCCGGGGGCCCGGTGCCTGGTGACGGTCGCGCTGGTGCTGGGGTACAGCGCGACCGCCGCCTGTTCGGGCGACGCCGCCGGCCCGGCCGCACCGAGCCCGGGACTGAACAGCGCCCGGTCGTCGGTTCCGGTCACGCCGGAAAGCGCGCCGCCGAGCATTCCGGGCACCGCGGCGGCCAAGCCTGGAATCGAACTCGTCGCCGTACCGCGCCGGGACGGGTCGTTCGACGTCACCGAGAAACTGCTGTTGCCCACAGCCACCGACATGCTCCCGTTGCAACTGCCGGCGTCCGGCGAGCATCTGCCCGGGATCATGACGCCCACGAGCCCTCGGGTGACGAACCTGAAGGTCATGGCCGACGACCAGTCCGTACCGCTCGAGAACACGACGGTCCCCGGCGCCGACTTCATCCCGCTGACCGCCCCGGCCACCCGGATCCTGCTCACCTACCGGCTGTCCGGATCGACGGTCCTCGCCACGCCCGCGCGGTCGACCCGGGCGGGCGCGACCATCCGGCCGCTGACCGCGAGCGCCGAAGGCACGCTGCCGACCGACGTCAAGGTCACGACCGGTCTGCTGAACGCGGTCTGTCCGTTGCTGACCGAGACCCGGTGCGCGGTCGGCGATCCGCCCCGCCTCACGATCCAGTCCGACATCCCGGCCAGCAAGGCCCTCGTAGTGCTGCAACTGGATCTGCCACGCTGAGCACATGACTGACGAGCGGATCGCGCTGGGCACTGCCCGCGGGCGGTGGGTGCTGGCGGCGACGGCCCTCGGGTCGGGGATGGCGTTCCTGGACGGGACCGTCGTCAACGTCGCGTTGCCGGTGATGGGCGAGGATCTCGGGGCCGACATGGCAGGCCTGCAGTGGATCGTCAACGGCTACATGCTGATGCTGGCCTCGCTGGTGCTGCTCAGCGGGTCGCTCGGCGACCGGCTCGGGCGGCGGCGGACGTTCGTCGCCGGCGTGGTCTGGTTCGCGGTGGCCTCGGTCGTGTGCGCGTTCGCGCCGAACCTCGAGGTGATGATCGCGGGCCGGGTCCTGCAGGGCATCGGCGGCGCGCTGCTGACACCGGGCAGTCTGGCGATCCTGCAAACGACGTTCCAGCACTCCGATCGCGGCAAGGCGGTCGGCGCCTGGTCCGGTCTCACGTCGGTCGCCGCGGCCGTCGGTCCGTTCGTCGGCGGCACGCTGGTCGACAGCGGCTACTGGCAGCTGATCTTCCTGATCAACGTGCCGCTCGCGCTGCTGACCGTCCTGGTCACGCTCCGGCATGTGCCCGAGACCCGCGACGAGGAGGCCGGCGGCAGGCTCGACATCACCGGCGCGATCCTGGCGACCGTCGGCCTGGCCGGTTTCACGTACGGCCTGATCAGCGCCGGCGAGCACGGTTTCGGCGACGCGATGGTTCTGGTCAGCCTGGCGATCGGCGTGGTCACGTTCCTCGGGTTCGTCCTGGTGGAGATGCGCAGCTCGCACCCGATGCTGCCGTTGAGCGTCTTCGCCAACCTGCGCTTCACCGGCGCGAATCTGGTCACCGTCGTCGTGTACGGCGCCCTCGGCACGGCGACGTTCCTGGTGGTCGTGTACCTCCAGACCGCGCTGGGCTACTCCGCCCTCTGGGCGGGGGCGTCGCTGCTGCCGATGACCTTGCTGATGCTCGCCCTGTCCGGGTACGCCGGCGGGTTGTCGGACCGGATCGGCGCACGCATCCCGATGACCGTCGGGCCAGTGCTGATGGCCGGTGGACTCCTGCTGATGCTGCGGATCGACACCGGATCGAACTACTTCACCGCCGTACTGCCGGCGGTCGTGCTGCTCGGGCTCGGGCTGGTCGCGACCGTGGCGCCGCTGACCGCGACTGTGCTGTCGTCGGTCGAGGACCACCACGCCGGGATCGCGTCCGGGGTGAACAACGCGGTCGCCCGGTCGGCGCAGCTGATGGCGGTCGCGGCGATCCCGATGGCGGCCGGCATCACCGGCGACTCGTACCGCGATCCCGTTGCCTTCCACAACGGATTCGGGAAGGCGTTGTGGATCTCGGCCGTGCTCGCCGCGGCCGGCGGCGTGATCGCCTGGGTCACCCTCGGCGAGCGCGGCATCTCGCGCCGGCAGCCCGTCCACCATCACCGGCACTGCGCTCTCGAGGCCCCGCCGTACGCCGACAGCCGGACGCCGAGCTGATTTGTCGACTTATCGCTGCATGTAGTGCTTGCGGCTGTCCGGGTCCAGGCGTTCGATGGCGTAGCGGAGCATGGTGCGCGGCATCCGGGTCGCGTACTGGTCGAGGAAGGTGCGGAGCTCGTCCTCGGAGACTCGTTTGCCCGCCTCGCGGAGCATCCAGCCGGAGGCCTTGTGGATGAGGTCCTCGCGGTCGTCGAGGACCTCGACGGACAGTTCGTAGATGTCGGCGGTCTGGCCGCGGTTGATCAGGTACTGCGTGGCGACCAGCGCGATCCGCCGTTCCCAGAGGGAGCTGGAGCGGACGAGTGTGTACAGCGGATCCCGCGGCTTGTCGAACAGGTACCCGCCGACGACCTGCGGAGCGCTGCAGTCCACCAGGTCCCAGTTGTTGATGTGCGCCGTACTGCGGAGGTACAGCCCGTAGATCGCGGCGAGTTCCTCCGGGGCGGCCGTCCGCGGTTTGAGGCTGCGGGACGCGCGATCGGCCAGCAGACAGAGCACTGCGAGGCGATGCTCGTGCACCGGACTCGTCAGGGCCTGTTCCAGCTCGGACAGGGGAAGATCGGCACGTAGATACGGTCTGAGGATGCCGCGGATGGTCGACAGCTTCACGCCGATCATCTGGTCGCCGTGGCCGTACCCACCCGGCCCGAGCTTGAAGTAGCGCGCAAGGATTTCCGCCAGCGCTGGATCGGCGGCAGCGTCGACGTCCGCGAGCAACGCCTTGGTGCTCAGACCAGCATCCCTCCGGTCGCGCGGAGGTTCTGCCCGGTCATCCACCGGGCGTCCGGGCCGGCGAGGAACGCGACCACGTCGGCGACCTCGGCCGGCTCACCCATCCGGCCGAGCGCGGTGATGCCGACGAGTGCGTCCCTGATCGCCGGCGGGTTGTGGTCGTGGAACATGTCGGTGTCGGTCGCGCCCGGCGACACGGTGTTGACGGTGATCGCGCGCGGGCCGTACTCGCGGGCGGCGACCTTCACGAACTGCTCGAGCGCTGCCTTGCTCGCGGCGTACAGAGAGATCCCGGGGCCCGGCATCACGGTGTTGAGGGTCGACAGCGCGATGATCCGGCCGCCGTCGGGCAGTACGCGGCCGGCGCGCTGAATGGCGAAGTACGGACCTTTGACGTTGGTCGCGAACAGCTGGTCGTAGTCGTCGGCCGTGACGTCGGCGATCGGCTTCACCATGGCCTCGGCTGCGTTGCAGACGAAGATGTCCAGCGTCCCGGTCGGCGCGGCCGCGCGGTCGAAGAGCCCGTCGATCGCCGACAGGTCCGCCTGGTCCGCGTGGACTGCGATCGCCGCTCCGCCGCTCGCCTTGACGTCCGTGACGACCTCGGCCGCGGCCGCTTCGCTGCTCGCGTACGTGAAGGTCACCACGGCGCCGTCCGCCGCCAATCGCCGGACGATCGCGGCGCCGATGCCGCGCGAGCCACCGGTGACAAGTGCTGCCTTACCGTCGAGAACGCCCATGCCGTCTTGTCTATCACCCTGTCAGCTCGCTCGTTTGCTTGACCGTTCGTTTGATCGGCCGGCGCTGACAGCGCTTACAGCCAGGAGGTCACGCTCCGGGGTCCATCGGCGGTAGACCCGTTGTGACGCCCGCGTGTTGGGGCATACGGTGTGACGGCAGGGCAGTTCCATTTCCGCCAGGACCCGCGTTCGTGGCGCTACCCGGGGGAGAAGCCACGTGACGATCCAGCCAGAGCCGCACGACGGCGAGATGATCCGCACCACGTTCGACGCGGTGACCGAGGAGCTGGAACCAGGTGTCCTGCGGGTCCGGTTGTCGGGCGAGATCGACATCGCGAGCACCGACTTCGCCGCCGAGGCGATCCGGGCCGCTGTCGCACCACCGGCGCGACTCGTGCTGATCGACGTCTCCGCTGTCACGTTCTGCAGTTCCGCCGGGCTGGGCAACCTGGTCGAGGCACGGAACCTGGCCGGCCGGCACAACATCACGCTGGCCCTCGTCGGTGTCGGCCGCCCGGTCGACCGGCCGCTCAGCGTCACCGGACTCGGCGGACAGTTCCGCATCTACGGCACGGCCGACGAGGCGATCGCCGACCTCTGACCGGCACGGCCGGGGTGGAATCGATTCCAGGTCTGTGCATAAGGTGCTGTCGTGATCATGCACACGATCGAGGACACCTGCCTGGTGTACCTGCTCGTCGACCCGTCGTCGCGGACGGCCGTGGCGATCGACGCCGGCAGCGGACGCTGGCTCGACCGCTTGCCGTCGTACGGCGTGGACTCGGTGACCGACGTACTGGTCACGCACCACCATCGGGACCAGGTGGAAGGACTGCCCCTGCTGGCCGCCACCGGCACACGGATCTGGGTGCCGCAGAACGAGGCCGAGCTGATCGCCGACGCCGACCATCACTGGCAGCGGCGGAACGTGGTGAACAACTACGACCTGCACACCGACCGGTCCTCGATCCTCTCGTCGGTGCCCGTGACAGGTGTGATGAAGGACTACAGCACCGCACAGATCGGACACGTGTCGGTGCGGACGCTGCCGACACCAGGTCACACGCCGGGGAGCGTCACCTATCTGATCGACGGCTACGCGTTCACGGGTGACCTCATCCACAGCCCGGGCAAGGTGTGGTCGGGCGCCGCGTTGCAGTGGTCGTACGTCGGCATGGAGGGCGCTGCGATGACTCTGGCGTCCCTGGCGCAACTGCTCGACCACTCGCCACGAGCGCTCCTGCCCAGCCATGGTTCACGGATGGACGACCCGGCTGCCGCAGTGCAGGCGACCTGTGCAGCGTTGCAGGACCTGATCACCGTGCGACTCGGCACACCGAGCGGTTTGCTCGACAAGCTCGAGAGCCCGTACGTCGAGCTGAGCCCGCACCTGCTGATGAACCGGACCAGCGAGTCCCGCAGCTACGTGCTGCTGAGCGACTCCGGTACTGCGCTGTTGATCGACTACGGGTACGACCTGACCACCAGCATCCCCACCGGTGGTCCACGGCATGTGGTGCGACCTTGGCTGCCGAGTCTGCGCGCACTGCAGCGTGACTACGGCATCGAACGCGTCGAGGTGGCGATCCCGACCCACTACCACGACGACCACGTTGCCGCCTTCAACCTGATGCGAGAGGTGCACGGGACAGAAGTGTGGGCATCCGGTCCGGTGGCACACGTCCTGGAGAATCCGACCGACTACGACCTGCCGTGTCTCTGGTACGAACCGATCCCGTGCGCGCAGCACGTCGTGAACGGTTCCGCGATCAAGTGGCGCGAGTACGAGCTGTCGCTGTACGACCTGCCGGGCCACACGTTGTACGCGTCGGCCATCGGGTTCGAGGTGGACGGACAGCGCGTGCTGGCGACAGGTGACCAGCAGACCGGCAGCTGGGAGCCGGGTAGGTCAGCGGAGATCCCGAACTTCCAGTACGCGAATGCCTTCGCGGCTGAGGACTACGTGGCGTCGGCCGCGCTGTACCAGCGACTGCAGCCGGAACTGATGATTTCCGGCCACTGGGACCCGCGCCCGGTGACCCCGTCGTACCTGGACGAGCTGACCCGTCTCGGTGACGAAGTCGCCCGGGTTCATCGGGCGTTGCTCCCACCGGACGACCCGGTGTTCACAGGCACTGTCCGCATCTCGCCGTACCGGATGGACGCCGTCAACGGGCAGCCGTTCACCGTGCGGGTAAATGCGCCAGCTGACCTCGTGGTCCCGGCCGGGTGGGAGTGCCGTCGGGTCAGCGCTCAGGAGTTCGTGGTGATCCCCCAGGTCACCGCGCCGGTACGGCGGGCGCGGATCGCGGCCGGGATCACGCGGGACGGGATCTACCTGGGGCAACTGGCCGAAGCTCTCGTCGACGTACGCCTTTCGTGAAAGGAACCCTGTGGACTACTCCGTGGACGTGAATGCCGGTAAGGCGTACGCGACAATCAGCCGGGACGGGCAGGTCCTGTTCAGCCTGCGGTTGTTCGCCTCGCTCGACACGGTGGGCGGCTTCGACGAGAGCTCCGAACTCGTCGTGGACACGTCCGAGGCAGATGTGGTGACTGTGACGGCCCGGAGTTCGGTCTGGGAGAGCCGGGTGACGACGACCCGGTTCCTGCCGGACCGGATCGAGACACAGACGACGGTCACCGGGCAGGGCCGGCTGACGGACGTGCATCTGCTGGGCGGCCGGCGTACTCCTCGTGGCTTCCTGCCGAGCGGGTCCCGGCTGCGGCAGGTGTATTCGCCCAACCCGGACCACCCGTCGCGGGTCGTGCGGGAGGCGGTCGAGCCGGCAACCATCAGCGTCTGCGGTGAGGGCGGTGAACCGGGCATCGAGCGGTGGCTGTTCACGCCGGCGCCGTGGTGCTTTGCGGCCTCTGCCGACCCGTCGGAGTGGGTGGGCTTCAGCGTGGTCGCACCGATCGCGGAGCAGAACTTCACCAGCTACCACTATCGCCCGGTGACCGCTGGCTTCAGTCTGCAGCTGGACTACGAGGGACACACGGCCGTCGACGGGACGTTCACGACACCGCGGCTCGTCGTACACCTCGGCGGCAGCTCGGCGGAGGACGTCCTGGTGCAGCACCGCGCACTGCTCGACGACGCGGGCGTCGTACCTCCACGGGCGGCTCAACGGCCGGAGTGGTGGTCGGGAACGATCTTCTGCGGCTGGGGTGCGCAGTGCGCGCTGGGAGTCCGTACTGATCAGGCGCCTCAACCGCTGGCTACCCAGAAGAACTACGACTCGTTCCTGGGCACGCTGGCCGATCACGGCATCGTGCCGGAGACCGTGGTGATCGACGACAAGTGGCAGGCGGCGTACGCGACCTGTCGACCCGATCCGGAGCGCTGGACCGACCTGGCCGGGTGGATCGCCGAACGGCACGCGGCTGGTCAGCGGGTGCTGCTGTGGTGGAAGGCCTGGGATTACGAAGGCGCTCCGGTGGAAGCGTGCATCACCGACGCAGGCGGTGCGCCTGTCGGGCTGGATGCGGATTCACCGGCGTGTGTCGAGCTGATCCGGGATGCGGTCACGTACATGCTTTCGGCCGACGGCCTGGACGCGGACGGGTTCAAGATCGACTTCACCGCCCGTACGCCGTCCGGCTCGTCGCTACGGCACAGTGGTCCGCGCTGGGGCTCGGCGCTGCTGCACGAGCAGCTCCGGCTGGTCTACGACACCGCCAAGCAGGTCAAACCGGATGCGCTGGTCGTCACCCACACCCCTAACCCGGCGTACCTCGACGTCACGGACATGATCCGGCTGAACGACGTACTGCACGACCACACGGCCGAGCCGGGCTATGTCGCTCGTCACATGACCTACCGGGCCGGAGTGGTGCGTTCGGTGATGCCGGAGCTGGGTGTGGACACGGACGGGTGGATGATGCCCAGTCACGCGGAGTGGCGTCACTACCTGCAGCTTCAGGACTCGCTGGGCGTGCCCGCGCTGTACTACGTGGACGGCACAGACACGGATCGTTACGACTTCCGGTCCGAGGACTTCGACGCCGTCAAGGACACGTGGAGCCGGTACCGGACGGGACTGAGCACTTAGACTGCCGACCATGAGTCCTCGGGGGCAGGCGGAGCGCGCGGCGCCGGAGCCGGTGCGCCGTCCGACCGTGCAGGACGTGGCGCGCGAGGCCGGGGTCTCGCCGTCGACCGTGTCCCGTGCACTGCACACGCGGGGATACGCCTCTCCCGACGTACGGGCGCGGGTCCGGGCGGCGGCGGAGCGGATCGGGTACGTGACGGACCACAACGCCCGCAACCTGCGCAGCCGGACGTCGACGTCGATCGGCGTACTCATCTCGGACCTCCGGAACCCGTTCTACGCCGACCTCGCGGCGGGCATCGAGGAGGAGCTGCGCGCAGCGGAGTACCAGATGGTGCTTGTCAACGACAACGGTGATCCTGCCGAGGAGATGCAGGCCGCCGAGACGCTGCTGGCGATGCGGGTGCCCGGCGTGATCGTGACGCCGGTGACCGCGAAGTGTCCGCAGGTGCTGCAGGACAACGGGGTGCACGTCGTCTGCGCGGACCGCGAGCTCGGCCGCTCGAACGGCGACGTCGTACTGAGCGACAACAAGTCCGGCGCGCGTGAGCTGACCGAGCATCTCCTCGCGCTCGGCCATACCCGGATCGGGTTGCTGATCGACGAGACGAAGTGGTCGACGGGCGCCGGGCGGCTCGCCGGATTCCGGGCGGCGCACGCGGAGCACGATCTCGAGGTCGACGAGAACCTGATCGCCTACACGAGCTTCGACGCGGACGCGGCCCGGCGCACGACCCGCAAGCTGCTGAACGACCACGAGGTCACCGCGATCATCTCGGCGAACAACGTGCTGGCCCAGGGCGCACTGGCAGAGCTGAAGGACCGGCGGCTGAAGATCCCGCGGCAGATCAGCCTGGCGGCGTACGACGACGTGCCGTGGATGTCGCTGGTCCAGCCGGCGCTGACCACAGTCGACCAGAGCACGGTCGAGATGGGCCGCAGTTGCGCCCGCCTCCTGCTCGCCCGGATCCGCGGCGAGCTCCCCCGTAAGCGCCGGCTGGTCAAGGTACCGGCCCGGCTGATCGTCCGCGGCTCCACGGGTCCCGCTCCGCGCTGACTGCCCGCCGACTGCCGGATTGTTGTCCACAAGTCGCGGCCTGACACCTTGACGCCGGAAGAAAGTCACACATACGGTGCCTGAAACCGAATGTGGCATCGATACCACATTCCTCCACTCGTCCCCTGTCGAGGTTAGGAGCAACGCGATGAAGCACCTGCGCCTTCCCGTGGTGTTGGTCGCCGGCACACTGGTCCTGTCGGCGTGCGCCGGCGTCGGGAACAAGAGCGACTCCGGCGGAAGCGACGGCCAGGCGTCGGCCGACTCGACCCCGTCCGGAACCCTCAAGGTGATGGGTCTCGGCGGTGAGGACGAGGTCGGCCTGGCCCGGATGACCGCCTTCAAGACCGCCTTCCCCGGCGTCACCGTCCAGAACAACAAGGGCGACTTCGACGCCCAGCAGTTCCTCACCGCCGTGTCCAGCGGCAATCCGCCGGACGCCGTCTACATGGGCCGCAACCTGATCGGCACGTATGCCGCGAAGGGCGCGATCCAACCACTGGACGACTGCATCAAGAACAGTGGAATCGATACCACACAGTATCGCGAAGCCGCGATGAACGAGGTCAAGCTCAAGGACAAGATCTACGGCATCCCGGAGTTCTACACCGTCTCGACGAACCTGATCAGCGAGACCGCGCTGAAGTCCGCGGGCGTGCCGGTCAGCGACATCCAGACCACCGACTGGGACAAGCTCGAGGCGACCGCGAAGCAGCTCTACAAGGCGAAGAACGGCCGCCCGGCCCGGATCGGGTACGACCCGAAGATGCCGGACTTCTTCCCGCTCTGGGCGATGGCCAACGGCGCCGAGATCATCAAGCCGGACGGCTCGCCGAACCTCAACGACCCGAAGGCCGTCGAGGCCTTGCAGTTCACCATCAAGCTGATCAACGCCCAGGGCGGCTGGTCGAACTTCAAGACCTTCCGCGACACCTTCGACCTGTTCGGCGAGAAGAACCAGTTCACCAAGGACCAGCTCGCCGCGTTCCCGATCGAGAACTGGTACGTGAACGTCCTGCGCGACGCCCGGGCGAACGGCCTGAAGCTGCAGTCGACGCCGTTCACCGACCGGCAGGGACAACCGATCAGCACGATCGGCGGCTCGGCCTGGGTGATCCCGAAGGGGGCGAAGAACCCGAACGCGGCCTGCCAGTGGGCGAAGACGCTGACCGCGAAGGAGACCTGGCTCAAGGCGGCCGAGGCGCGGATGCAGACCGTGGCGAAGGACAAGAGCTTCTTCACAGGACTGTTCACCGGCAACAAGCAGGCCGACGAGGAGATCAAGGCGAAGTACCTCAAGCCCTCCGGAGACGCCGGCTTCGACGCGGCGATCAAGAACTACTACGACGTCCTCGACAAGGCGAAGTCGCTGAACCCGTCGGCCGCCGGCGCCGAGATCGACGCCGCCTGGAAGAGTGCGGTCGGCAAGGCGCTGGCCGGCTCCGCCACCCCGCAGGCTGCCCTCGATCAGGCCCAGTCCGAGGCCAAGACCGCCTTCGACAAGGCCAGCCAGGGCTGACGGAATGGCGACAACCGTCGAGCGTCCGGCGGCACGCGGGCAGGTAGAGCCCGCGCGTCGCCGGCCGCCGAAAAGAAGTCCACTGGCGAAGCGGGAGGACCGGGCCGGCTGGCTGTTCGTCTCGCCCTGGGTCCTCGGATTCCTGATCTTCACCGCGGGGCCGATGATCGCCAGCCTGGTGCTGTCGTTCACCGACTACCAGATGATCCAGACGCCCCGCGTGGTCGGCCTGGACAACTACCGCGAGCTGTTCGACGACCCGCGGGTGCTGAAGTCGCTCAGCAACACCTTCGTGTACGCCGCGATGTTCGTGCCGCTCGGCACGATCTTCGCGCTCGCGCTGGCGATGATGCTGCAGCGCGTGGGCAAGGCCGGCGGCTTCTTCCGGACCGCGTTCTACCTGCCGGAGATGACGCCGGCGGTGGCCGCCGCGGCGATGTTCCTGCTGCTGCTGAACGGCCAGCAGGGTCTGGTCAACAAGGTGCTCGGCTGGTTCGGCATCAACGGGCCGAACTGGACAGCTGATCCGAACTGGCTGAAGCCGTCGCTCGCGGCCGTCAGCCTGTGGACCGTCGGCGGCACCGTCATCATCTACCTCGCCGCGCTGAACGGCGTACCGAAGCAGCTCTACGAGGCCGCCGAGCTGGACGGAGCCGGCCCGGTGACGCGCTTCTTCCGGATCACGGTGCCGATGATCTCGGGTGCGCTGTTCTTCACGGTGATCACCCACACGATCGCGTCCATGCAGATGTTCGACCAGGCCTACACGATGTTCTACGGGCCACAGCAGAAGGCGACCGCGTCCGACGAGTCGCTGGTCTACATGGTCTATCTGTTCCAGAACGCCTTCCAGTTCTTCAAGATGGGCTTCGCCTCGGCGATGGCCTGGCTGCTGTTCGTGATCATCATGGCGATCACGTTCCTCCAGGTCCGGATCGGCAACCGCTACGTGTACTACCACGGGGAGCGCTGATGATCATCCCTTGGCGGCGGCTGCCGTTCTTCGTCTTCCTGACACTGGGGACGATCGCGTTCGTCTATCCGCTGGTGTGGCTGGTGTCCGCGTCGCTGAAGCCGCGGTCGCAGGTGTTCGACAACCGGCTGATCCCGGAGATCTTCCAGCCGTCCAACTACGTCACGGTCTGGGAGACCGCGCCGGTGATGCGCTGGCTGACGAACTCGCTGACCGTCGGCTTCATGGCCGCCGTGGCCGTCACGCTGTCGAGTGCCCTGGTCGCCTTCGGCTTCGCGTACTTCCGGTTCCGCGGGCGGAACCTGCTGTTCGGCATCGTGTTGTCGACGATGATGCTGCCCGGCGCGGTGACGATGATCCCGGTCTACCTGATCTGGAACAAACTGGGCATGATCGACACCCAGATCCCGCTCTGGGCGCAGAACCTGTTCGGCTCCGCGTTCTACATCTTCCTGCTCCGGCAGTTCTTCCTCGGCATTCCCCGCGAGCTCTTCGAGGCCGGCCGGGTGGACGGCTGCAGCTACTTCGGCCTGTTCCGGCGGATCGCGTTCCCGCTGTGCAAGCCGGCTCTGGTGATCGTGTTCGTCTTCGAGTTCAAGGCGAGCTGGTCCGACCTGATGAAACCCCTGATCTATCTGCAGACCCCGGAGTACTTCACGATGCCGCGCGGCCTGAAGCAGATCATCGACGCCTTCGCCCTCTCGGGCCACTACGAGTGGGAGATCGCGGTGGCCGCCAGCGTGATCGCCGTCGTGCCGATGATCATCCTGTTCGCCTTCGGTCAGCGCTACATCCTCGACGGCGTGGCCACGACCGCGCAGAAAGGCTGAGTGTGACCGAGCAGCAGCCTGTCCTCGCCCTCGACGTCGGCGGGACCAAGCTCGCCGCCGGCGTCGTCACCCGCGACGGCACTGTGCAGTCGTTCTGTCAGATCTCGACGGCGGTGGACGAAGGCCCGACCGCGGTCGCCAAACGCCTGCTCGACCTCGGTGAGCAGGCGGCGGCCGAGGCAGGGCTGCCGGTCGGGACGGGCACCGCCGGTGGGTCCACCGCACCGTTCGCCGCGGTCGGCGTCGGCTGCGGCGGTCCGCTCGATCCCGAGACCGGTGTGATCCTGGGTCCGCCAGGGCTGCCCGGGTGGGACTCGGTGCCGCTCGGGCGGCTCGTCGCCGAACGGTTCGGCCTGCCGACGTACGTCGAGAACGACGCGACCGCTGCGGCGCTCGGCGAGTACCGCTGGGGCGGCTGGGGTGTCGAAAGCCTCGTCTACCTGACCGTGTCCACCGGCTTCGGCGGCGGCATCGTTGCCTCTGGCAAACTGTTCCGCGGCGCGGCCCGCCAGGGCGGCGAGCTGGGGCACGTGGTGGTCAACTGGCAGGGTCGCCAGTGCGGCTGCGGCGCCCGCGGCTGCGCGGAGGCGTACGTCTCCGGTACGTCGATCGCGCGCCGGGCTGCCGAGGCGGCCGCGGGGACCGACTCGACGCTCGCCGGGCTGTCCGTCACCGCGAAGGATGTCGCGGAGCACGCGCTGGCGGGTGATCCGGTCGCGCGGGCAGTGTGGGACGAGACGACCGCGATGCTCGGCCGGATGGTCGCCGTACTGATCAACGTCTGCGAACCGCAGCTCGTCGTCCTGGGCGGTGGCGTGACCCGGGCAGGTGCGCAACTGCTCGATCCGGTGCGGGATGCCGCGCTGCGGCAGGCGATGCCGCCGGCAGCGCGCGCCTGTGACGTCGTACTGAGCCGGCACGGTGATGCGGTCGGCGTGCTCGGCGCCGCGGCGATCGCCTATGAGCGGTTGGGGGAATCGTCGTGACCACGCGACTCGAAGGGCTGCTCGACGGCCAGCTGGACCGGCACTCGGAGGTGGCCGCGGCGATGCGGGCCCAGCTTCCCCAGGTGCAGGCCGTGGCCGACGAACTCATCCGGCGGCTCGCGGCCGGCGGCGTGCTGTACACGTTCGGCAACGGCGGCTCCGCGGCCGACGCGCAACACCTCGCCGGCGAGCTGATCGGACGGTACCTCCGCGAACGGCGGCCGCTGCCCGCGGTCGCGCTGATCGGCGACGCCGCGGTCGTCAGCTGCATCGGGAACGACTACGGGTACGACGACGTGTTCGCGCGGCAGGTCACCGCCCTGGCGCGTCCACAGGACATGGTCGTCGGATTCAGCACGTCCGGGACATCGCCTACGGTGGTGAAGGGTCTGGCGGCGGCCCGCGCCAACGGGGCCTGCTCGGTCGCGTTCACGTCGACGCGCGGCAAGGACCTCGCGGCGACTGCCGACCTCGCGGTCGTCGTACCGGCCGACGAGACCGCCCGGATCCAGGAAATGCACGTCCTCGCCCTGCACCTGGTCAGCGAACTCGTCGACCGCTGGGCCTTCGACACCCCCGCTTCCCCCGACACCAGGAAGGCTCTATGACCAAGCGTGGTCCCCTGCACATGATCGGTAACGCGCACATCGACGCGGTGTGGCTCTGGCAGTGGCAGGAGGGATATCAGGAAGTGCGAGCGACGTTCCGGTCGGCGCTGGACCGGATGGAGGAGTATCCGGACTACGTCTTCACCGCCGACTCGGTCGCGTACTTCAGCTGGATCGCCGAGCACGACCCGGAGCTCTTCGAGCGGATCCGCAAGCGGGTCGCGGAGGGTCGCTTCGAGATCGTCGGCGGCTGGTGGGTGGAGCCCGACTGCAACCTGCCCGGCGGCGAGGCGTTCGTCCGGCACGCGCTGTACTCGCAGCACTGGCTCGCCGAGCACCTCGGCGTGATCGCGACAGTGGGCTGCAACGTCGACCCGTTCGGACACAACGCGAACCTGCCGCAGCTGCTCAGCAAGGCGCGGCTGGACTCGTACGCGTTCCTCCGGCCGCAGACGCACGAACGCGAGCTGCCCGGCCAGAAGTTCTGGTGGGAGGCCGCGGACGGTTCGCGCGTGCTGGCGTACCGGATCCCCCACGAGTACTGCTCGCCGCGCGGCGAGATCACCGGGCACGTCACGAAGGCACTGCAACAGTTGCCGGTGACAACCGAACCGTTGATGGTGTTCTACGGCGTCGGCAATCACGGCGGCGGTCCGACGATCGAGAACATCGAGTCGATCAAGCAGCTCGCCCAGCGCGACCTGTACCCGGAGATGTTCCCGTCGACGATGCGCCGGTTCTTCGACGAGGCGCGGACGTTCGACGGCATCCCGGTGCACCCGACCGAGCTGCAGCCGCACGCAATCGGCTGCTACGCCGCGCACTCCGGGGTGAAGCGCCAGAACCGGCTGGCCGAGCAGGCGCTGCTCGCCGCCGAGAAGTGGACCACGATCGCGTCCACGGTCAGCGGCATGCCGGACGCGACCGCGGAGCTCGGGCACGCGTGGAAGCAGGTGATCTTCAACCAGTTCCACGACATCGCCGCCGGCACGGCGATCGAGCCGGCGTACGACGACGCACGCGACCAGCTCGGTGAGGCGAAGTCGATCGCGGCCCGGCTGGCGAACCGCTCGATCCAGTCGATCGCGCGGCAGATCGACATCCCGGCGGAGTCGATGATGGTGCCGGTCGCGGTGTTCAACCCGCACGCCTGGCCGGTGACCGCGACGGTCGAGCTCGAGCTCGGCTATCCCGCCCCGATGCGCGGGGCGATCGAGCTGCGCGAGGGCCTCGACGGCCGGATCCTCGACCTCCAGGAGGTCCGGTCGGCCGCGACCGCGGGCGGCCGCCGGCGGGTCGCCTTCACGGCGAACGTCCCGCCGCTGGGCTATCAGCTGTACACGATGCGGACCGGCGACGAGCCGTCGTACCACCTCGGCGCTCCGACCGGTGACGGTCTGGTGCTCGACAACGGCACGGTCCACGCGGAGATCGATCCGAAGACCGGCTGGCTGAAGTCGCTCGCGACGGCAGGCGGGCCGAACCTGCTGGCCTCGGGCGTGGCGCACGCCCAGGTGATCGACGACGACACGGACACCTGGAGCCACGGAGTACGGTCGCTGTGGAAGACCGTCGACTCCTTCAAGGTGCAGCGCGTACGGCGGCTCGCGGACGGCCCGGTGCGTCAGTTGGTCCGGGTGGAATCGACGTACGGGCGGTCGCGGCTCGTCGAGGAGTTCGTGCTGGACGCGGGCTCGGACGCAGTCGAAGTGCGGGTCACGGTGGACTGGCGCGAACAGCTGAAGTCGCTGAAGCTGTGCTTCCCGTTCGCGCTGCAAGAGTCGGTGGCGACGCACGAGATTCCTTACGGGCACCTGGAGCGCGAGCAGAATCGCGAGGAGGTGCCGTCGCACGCATGGGTCGACATCTCCGGTCCGAACGGCGGCGTCGCGGTACTCAACGACGGGAAGTACTCGTTTGCCGTCGACGGCACGACGGCCGGCCGGTCCGTGCTGGCGATGACTGCGGTGCGCTCGCCCGTCTATGCCTGGCACGACCCGTGGCAGCTGGACGAGGACGGTGTGTACGAGTACCTCGATCAGGGCATCCAGCGGTTCACTTACCGCCTGGTGCCCCACGGCGGCGACTGGCGAGCGGCGGGCGTGGTCCGTCGTGCGGCCGAGCTCAACCAGCCGGTCACCGCGTTGATCGAGTGCTTCCACCCCGGCCCGCTGCCGCCGTCGCAGTCGTACGTGACCGTGACGGGCGCCGACAACGTCGTCGTCTCGGTCCTCAAACGCGCCGAGGACAACGGCGGGGCCACCGTCCTCCGGGCGTACGAGACAGCGGGACGCGACGCGGGGGTAACGATCGACCTGCCCTTCCTCGGCCGTACCTTCGACACCACCTTCACGCCGCACGAGGTCAAGACGCTGCGTATCCCGGCCGACGGCGACGTCAGCCCCACCGAGGTCGACCTGCTCGAATGGGACCCGGCCGCGCCGCCGCCGATCACGAGCGAGTGAGATGCGCGTACTTCTCGACAGGGAGCCCTGGAGGGTCCGGGGCTTCCTCGGCGACGAGTGGCGGCATCACCGGGTCTGGGGCACGCTGCGCGAACCTGACGCGTGGCTGCCCGCTTCGGTACCGGGCAGCGTCGTCGACGATCTGTGGCGTGCGAACTCCGTACCCGATCCGTATACCGGCCTGAACACGCGGGCGATCGAGTGGGTCTCCGACCGGCACTGGGCCTACCGGCACGAGTTCCGCCTGGACCCGCCGCCGGCGGGACAGCAGGCGTTCCTGTGTCTGGACGGCGTCGACCACAGCGCCGTCGTGTACCTCGACGGCACGGAGCTGGGACGGGTGGACGGCATGTTCGTCGCCACCCGGTTCGACGTCACCGAGCTGGTGCGGACGTCGGCGTATCACACGCTGGTTGTCGTCGTGGAGCCGGCGCCGGTGAGCGAGCCGCAGGTGGGGCACACGGCCAAGGTCCGGGCGCACAAGTCCCGGATGACCTACGGCTGGGACTTCTGTCCGCGGCTCGTCCACCAAGGCATCTGGCAGTCCGTGTACGTCGAACTGACCGGACCCGCCCGCATCACGGACCTGACCGTGACCGCGGACCGGGTCCTGGTCAGGGCCTCAGGCAACGACCTCGTGGAGCTGACGCTGACGGACGCCGACGGGGTCGTGGTCGCGAGCGGTGACCGGGCGCTCGAGGTGCGGGATCCTCGGCCGTGGTGGCCGAACGGGAGCGGTACGCCGTACCTCTACCACCTGACCGCGACCGCGTATTCCGACGGCGTGGTGAGCGACCGGCGGGAGTACGAGATCGGGTTCCGGACGGTGCGGTTCTTCCGGGCCGAGGGCGCGCCCGACGACGCGGCGCCGTACGGCATCGAGGTGAACGGCCGCAGGATCTTCGCCAAGGGCTGGAACTGGGTGCCCCTCGACCTCAGCTACGGCGTACCGCGACCTGATCGGCTCGGGCACCTGTTGGACCTTGCTGTCGACGCCGGGGTGAACCTGCTGCGCGTCTGGGGTGGCGGGCTGATCGAGACACCGGAGTTCTACGCCGAATGTGATCGCAGAGGTCTGCTCGTGTGGCAGGAGTTCTCCCAGTCGAGCTCCGGGATCTCGTCGACGCCGGCCGACGACGAGGACTTCGTCGCGATGATGCGTTCGCAGGCGGAGGCGATCGTGCCGCGCCTCCGGCACCACCCGTCGCTCGCGATCTGGGGCGGCGGCAACGAACTGCAGGCGGGCGAAGGCGAACCCCTCAACGATGCGCCGGTCCTGACCGCTGTGGGAGACGTCGTACGGCGTCTCGATCCCGGGCGACTGTGGTTGTCGACCTCCCCGACCGGTCCCGCATTCCTCAACCGTCTCGACCTGATCGAGCAGGCACCGGACGACCAGCACGATGTCCATGGGCCGTGGGAGCATCAAGGGCTGCGCGACCATTACGCGTTGTACGACGCGGGGACGGCGCACCTGCTGAGCGAGTTCGGTGTCGAGGGGATGACAATGCCGCGTTCGGTCGCTCAGGCGGTGCCGGAGCCGGAGCGCCGGCTGCCGACCCGCGGACGTCCGGTCTGGGACCATCTGGGTCGCTGGTGGAACAACGAGACCCTCGTCCAGGAGTCGTTCGGGAACCGGATCCGGGACCTGGACACGCTTGGCCTGGCGAGTCAGTTCCTGCAACGCGACGGGCTCCAGTACGCCACGGAGGCCCACCGCCGCCGCTGGCCGCGCTGCGTCGGCACTCTCCCGTGGCAGTTCAACGAGCCCTATCCCAACGCCTGGTGCACGTCAGCGGTCACCCACGCCGGCGAGCCGAAGCCTGCGTACTTCGGGGTGTCCGCCGCCTACCGTTCTGTCCTGGTCGGCGCAGTCTGCTCGCGCCAGTCCTGGGCCGGTCGCGCCGAGCTTCGTCTCCCCTTGTGGTTCCTCTCAGAGGGTCCACTCCCACCGGCTACCGTCACTGCCCGTCTCCTCACCTTCAACGGCGCGGAGCTCACCACCCTGACGTGCAAGGACGTCTCGGCGGATGCCTTCGCGGATGAGCTACGTGCCGCCACACCCACCGAGCCGTTCGTCGTGGACCTCCAGTTGGTCGCCAGTGACGTCCGCGCGGAGCGGCGCTACGTGCTGACCGGCACCGACGATTTCGCCGAGCTGCTCGATCATCGGATCGAAGTGGACGCAGAACTGTGCGGTGACCAGTTGCGCGTGCGGCACCTGTCAGGTCCGGTGGCGCCGTTCGTGCGTGTTCGGGATGCGCGTCCGGTACAGGGCGACGCCGGCGGATGGCTGCGGGTCTCGGACAGCGGTTTCGTTCTGCTGCCCGGTGAGGAGCGCATGATCGACGTCCGCTGGTGCGGCGCCGGTGGCGACCGGGTGATCGCGATCGACGGGCTCGGACTACATCCCAGAGAGAGGCTGATCCGGTGCAGCTGAACGTAGCGCTCGAAACAGCCGACGGATCCCCGATCGTCGATTCGCCTGACTGGCGGATCGATCTCGAGGTCACACCGGTCGGCGCCGACGAGCACGCAGTACAGCTGCGGGTGCAGTACGACGGAGCTGCGGCGGCCGATGCGCGTGTGCGACTCGAGGTCGCCGTGCCGGCCGAACCGTACTGGCTGATCCCCGGATTGTTCTACGGCGCCAACCGGGATCCGGCCTGCGCTCGGCTCTACCCGCGGTATGCGCCTGGTGAGCTGGATGCGGAGACGCTGATCGCGGACCGGTGGGCGTTCCGGGCGGATCGCGCCGCGACGCCGGTCGTCTTCGCCTGGGGCGACGAGGGTGGTGTGGCGCTGTCCGTCGGCGCCAACACGTCGCTCGGTCTCACGGGACTCGGCCTGGGCGCCGGACCGGACCGGCCGGCGACCATCTGGGTCTCGCTGCCGTATCGCGAGGAGCCGTTCAGCTACGTCGGCGAGCCTCGTGGAGTCGACGCGCTCGCAGACTGCTACCACTGGGAGCCGGGTGAGAGCCACGAGATTCACGCGAGCCTGTGGACGTTGCCGGCGGATCGGCACAGCTACGCGCCGGTGCTCCAGGTGCTGCGTGATCGTGAACGCGCGGCCCGTCCGCCGGTCACCCCCTGGGTCGACATCGCCGAGGCTGCGGAGCTGACGGCGTACGGCCTCTGGCGCTGGCACTACCGGGAGGATCCCGCCGTACTGATCGAGACCGCGCTGTTCGACCGCGAACTCGCGGGTGATCTGGGCGATCGTGGCGACCGGCTCGCGATGCACGTCGCGTGGGTCAGCGGGATCCCGTACGCGCACGCGCTGCTGCGGCACGGCCGACGGGTCGGCAACCCGTCGTACATCGAGGCCGGTACGGCGGTGATCGACCACATCACGTCCAACCTGACCTCGGCCGGGACCTTCTTCGGCACGTGGTACGCCGGGAAGGGCTGGAAGCAGTCGTGGACGCCGGTGCCCGGCGGGCTGCACGCGCGGACGCTGGCCGAGGCAACGCTCTTCACACTGCGGGCGGTCGCCGCCGAGCCGGTCGACCATCCGGTGTGGCGCGATGCGGCGCTCAGCAACCTGGAGTTCGCGCTGGCGGCACAAGATGCCGAGGGCAACTTCGGGGGCATGTACCACCTGGAGACCGGCGAGGTGCTGTCCCGGCTCGGAACTGCCGGTCTGACCTGGGTCGGCGCGATGGCGGAGGCGTACGAACTCTTCGGCGACGAACGTTTCCGCGAGGCAGCGCGCCGCGGCGGCCGGTACTACGCCTCCTTCGTCCGCAACGAGATACTGTGTGGCGCCCCGGAGGACGTGGATCTCGCCCCGACGTCGGAGGACGGGTACGCCGCCTTGTTCGCGTACGTCGGCCTGCACCGGATCGATCCGTCCGAGGAATGGCTTGGCCTGGCGTGCCATGCCGCCGATTGGATGCTGACGTTCCGCTACAGCTACGACGTGCGGTTCGACCCCGAGACGATCCTCGGCACGTACGGTTTCCGGAGCCGGGGCGCGGATCAGGCGAGCCCGTCCAACCAGCACCTGCACAACTACGGACTGATCTGCACCGCCGAACTGGCCGCGCTCTCAGCCCTCACCGGCGACGACAGCTACGCGACGTCCGCCGCCGAACACCTCAGCTTCGCCCGGCAGTTCATCGCCCGCCACGACGGTGACTTCAACGCCCGCCGTGGCATGGTGACCGAACGCTATTACCAAACCGCATGTTTCGGCCCACCGGGAGCGCTCCTGACGCTCTCGCACTCCTGGTGCATCGGCGTCCTCCTGCTGGCCACGGAGGACGTCCTGACCCGACCGGAGCTGGCTGCCCTCAGCTGACCTTCGTCCAGGGCCGGCCGTGTTCGTGGACGATGTCGGCGATCAGGGCCAGCCGGTCGCGGCAGGTCGTCGCGAGGACGGCTGACGGGTTGTCGGTTTCGAGTGCGGGGGTCCAGATCGCTCGGCCGGCGAGCGTGCCGGAGGCGCCGCCGCGGCAGGCCAGTTCTACGGCTCGGGGGAAGTCGTCGCGGGCTACACCGTTGGACAGGACCACCCACGGAACGGGAAGCGTCTCGGTGAGTTGCTGGCAGGTGGCGATGATTCCGGGGGCGTCGCCTGTGCCACGGCTCGGGACCTGCGCCTTGTAGAGGTCGGGGCGGACGGGTCCCAGGGCCTCGGCGGCGTCGAGGATCGCCTTGTCCAGGTCGAAATCGTTTTCGTCGTCGGCCGGTTGTACGACGGGCTCCAAGACGGAGAGGAGGCCGGCGGCAGCGCAACGGCGTACGAACTCCTCTGCCATCTCTCGACGCCGGAGCTGTTGGTTGTCGCGTTTCCAGATCACCAGGAGTTTGAGGGCGACCGCTCCGGCCGCGCGGGCTGCCTGTGGGTCGACGGTCTCGTCCAGGTGGGTGTCGGTGACCGGTCCGCCGCGCTCCTGGGTCAGGGCATCGGCAGCGAGGATCCACCCGGGACGCGACGGCGCGTCGTACCCCTGGTCGATCAGGAAGCCGGAGGCCAGCGGGGCGAGGTGTTCGGCGACGGCGGCCTTGAAGGACCGGATCGCCTCCGGGTCGTCGGGGCGGCCGTGGCCGGCGAGCATCGTGCGCAGGCTCTCGCGCTGATCCATTGCCACCATCGCGAAGGTGCCGTCGGGGTACGCGAGTGCATCGAGGGTCATGAGACCACCTTATGGAATCGATGCCAGAATGCGCCATCCCACGTCTCAGTCAACTGCGGATCGACCGCGAGAAGCCTTGACGGCAAAGGTTTCGACGGCTGCCCCGTCACCACCTCGGCCGCCATCAGGGCAGCACCCTGCGCCGCGGCTGCCTGATCGTCCAGTACGGCGAAGGCGCGGCCGCCGGTCGCACACGCTTTCCGGGCCATCCATCCGCCCAGCCGTACCGGACCCCCGAACGCGACCGTGCTGCGCCAGTCGATCCCGAGCAGCCGCGTCTGCTCCTCGGCCATCCAGCGCGCGTGGAAACTCAGCGCGTCCACGAGCGCCCGCAGATCCTCGGCCGGATCGTCCACGCGGCGCGTCACGTCGTACGTCGATGTGGGATCCGGCGCCGGCGCCTGGCGTCCCTGTGGGTACGGCGCGATGAAGCGATCGCTGGGCGGACCAACCGGTTCGAGAACGCTGTGCAGCCAGGTGTAGTCGCGGTCGACTGCAGTGAGGCGCTGCTCGACCAGTCCGCCGGCGGCGCCGTTACCGGACACTGCGCAGCCGTGCTGCCCGTCGACGTACCAGCTCATGCTGATGCCCTGCTGGCGGAGCTCATCGTCCAGTACTAGTCCAGGGCTTGGTGTGATGACTGCTTCCGCCGTACCAAGGGAGTCTGCGACCTGTCCCGGCTCCCGCACCCCAGCGGCCCAGGCTCCGACCAGGTGGTCATGGCCGCACAGTACGACTGGTACGCCGTCCGGTGTGGACGCGGCGACCGTCATCGGCTCGACTACAGGCGGCAGGTCCAGCCCGCCGTACTCGAGCAGCTCCTGGTCCCACTGCCGGCGCTGCAGATCCAGTACGCCGAGGCGCTGCGCGTGGGTCAGGTGCATCGCATGCGAACCTGTCAGCGCTGCCAGCACCAGATCGGGCACACCAGCCCACAGACGGGTCCTCGCCGCCAGCTCGGGCTGTGTGTCCCGCAGCCACCGCCAGGTCACCAGTGGAAGCTTCGGACTCAGCCGGAGACCTGTGCGGGCGTACAGCGCGGCCGCTCCGAGCTCCGCGTCGAGCTGCTGAGCCTGCTCCACACCCGGCTGATCACGCCAGGTGATCAGCTTCGTCAGCGGCCGCAGCTCGCGGTCGAGCGGTACGCCGGTCTCAGCCATCGCGGTGATGCCGATAGCATCGACATGCTGTCCCTCCGACAGCTCCGCGACCAACCGCCGTACGGCGTGCTGCAAGGCCTCCGCGTCGTCCGGCGTACGGACGGAACGTACTGACCCGTCGGGAACTCGGCACACCTTCAGGTTCGTCGTACCGACATCGACACCGAGCGCTATCACATGCACGACCCTAAACCGGGGATGCGATAGCGTCCGGTGATCTCCGACAAAGGAAAGCCATGGGTGAGCTGAGCAAGATCGTGGTCGTCGTACCGACCTACAACGAGCGGGAGAACCTGCCCGTGCTGGCCGGGCTGCTGTCCGACCTGAACCTGCCCGGCCTGGAGCTGCTCGTCGTCGACGACAACTCCCCCGACGGCACGGGCGACGTCGCCGACGAGCTGGCGAAGGAGTCGCCGGAGAAGGTCGGCGTACTGCACCGGACCGCGAAGGACGGCCTCGGCCGCGCGTACGTGGCCGGGATCACCCGCGCGCTCGACGAGGGCGCCGACATCGTCATCCAGATGGACGCCGACCTCTCGCACCCGGCCTCGGTCATCCCGACCATGGTCGAGACGCTGCGCACCACGGACGCCGGCGTCGTGATCGGCTCCCGGTACGTCCCGGGCGGCTCGGCCGCCGCCGAGTGGGGCTGGCACCGGCGCGCGCTGTCCGCGTTCGCGAACTTCTACGTGAACGCGATCCTGCGGCTGCACGTCAAGGACGCCACGGCCGGGTTCAAGGCGTGGAAGGCGGACACCCTGCGCTGGATCGACGTGGCGTCGATCGAGAGCAACGGGTACTCGTTCCAGGTCGAGATGAACTACCGGACGGTCAAGCGCGGCAGCAAGATCGCCGAGGTGCCGATCCACTTCGAGGAGCGCACCGAGGGCGTGTCGAAGATGAGCCTGAAGGTCCAGCTCGAGTCCGCCCTGATGCCCTGGAAACTCCTCTTCGGCCGCTCCTAGATCGAACGCGCCACGGACGCCAGCATCCGGTCGGCGGCCTTGAAGACCGCCGACCGGTCGTTCCGGCCGGCCGCGACGCACACCGTGACCGTCACGTTGTGCACGGTCTCCACGCCGGTCAGCGTCGTACATTTCGCGACCAGCGACACCACCACGCCGTTCTTCGCGGTGATGCGGCCGGAGTACGCCTGCTCGGCCTGCGCGCCGACGTTCGAGTTCGCGGGCGGCATGGTGCGCACCGCGCCCTTCTTGACACCTTTCATGCCGTCCGCGGCGATCATGTCGTCCACTGCCTGAGCGACGCCCAGTCGCGCGGGCCAGCCCGCCGGACTGACGGCGACCAGGACAGCACCGGGGAGCGCGGACGTCTCGAGGATCACCGACTGCTTGGTCGAGTCGGTCTTGCGCCAGCCCGGGGCGGGGGTGACGTAGATGTCGTCGTACACGTGGACGCCCGCGTCGATGTCCTTGAGCGTCCTGCGTCGCTCGCCCACCGGTGGCGGGGTGGTCTGGGACGGGGGCTCTGTCGTCGGGGGTTCTGTTGTCGGGGGCGCGGTTGTCGACGGCTGGGTGGACGGGTTGGTCACGCCGTCCGAGTAGGTGGCGGTCGGGACCTCTGCGTCGGCGGTGTCGTCGTTGCCGCGGGTGGTGACGAAGAGGACGGTGCCGGTCAGCAGGAGCAGTACGACCGCGACGGCGCCGATCAGGAGCCAGGGGGCTTTGCTGGGCGGCTTCTGGTTACCGGGGTACTGCGGGCCTGGGGCGTACGGCAGCTTGCTGTACTGCGGGTTGACGTACGGCTGCGGCGGTTGCTGGGTGTACTGCGGCTGCTGGTGGTACTGCGGTTGCTGCGCGTACCCCGGCTGCTGCGCGTAGTGCGGCGGCTGGCCGTACTGAGGTGGCTGGCCGTACTGAGGTGGGGCGGCGTGCCGCGGCGGGTGGGTGCTGGGCTGCGGCGGCGTACCACTGGGCTGGGGGCGGCCGTACTGCGGCAGCGGGGCGGTGGGTTGCGGCGGGCCGCCGTACGACTGCTGCTCCGGGCCCTGTGGCGGGGTGCCGTACGGGCGGGGGTCCGGGTTCCAGGCAGGGGGCTGGGGCTCGGTCACGGCGAGGCCTCACTCGATCGTTCAAATATCGGGCTGGACCGGTCCCCGAAACCGGCCGGATGAGGCTACCCCACCGAACCGCGATCGGCCTACGGTCAGCCGTACCCGAGTTCGTGCAGCCGGGCGTCGTCGATGCCGAAGTGGTGGGCGATCTCGTGCACGACCGTGATGTTCACCTCATCGACGACGTCGTCGACGGTCTCGCACATCCTCAGCGTGGGATTGCGATAGATCGTGATCCGGTCCGGCAGTACGCCGCCGTAGTAGTGCCCGCGCTCGGTCAGCGGGATGCCCTCGTAGATCCCGAGCAGCTCCGGATCGCTCGCCGGCGGCTCGTCCTCCACGAACACCGCCACGTTGTCGATCAGCGCCGCCAGCTCCTCGGGAACCTCGTCCAGCGCCTGCGCGACCAGCACCTCGAAGTCGGCCCGGCTCATCTCGATCACCCCGCCAGTATCTCGTTTTGGAAGCTGGCGCGGTCTCCTCTATGCTTACGGCTGTCCCTGGAGCTTCGGCTCCCGCGGGTCCGAGTCCCCATCGTCTAGTGGCCTAGGACGCTGCCCTTTCAAGGCGGTAACGCGGGTTCGAATCCCGTTGGGGATACGGTCGAAAGGCCGGTGCAAGAAGTACCTCGAAGATGCTGTAAGATCATCGAGTCATATGGCCCAGTGGCGCAGTTGGTTAGCGTGCCGCCCTGTCACGGCGGAGGTCGCGGGTTCGAGTCCCGTCTGGGTCGCCAGGAGAAGGCGGCGGTGTAAAACACCGCCGCCGAACTTTCTCCCCGGTCAGGTAGCTCAGCTGGTAGAGCGTCCGCCTGAAAAGCGGAAGGTCGGCGGTTCGAGACCGCCCCTGACCACCACAACCCTCTCCGCACGCCGGGGAGGGATTTTCTTTTCCCCGCTGACCCGGCCTTCAGTTATGCGCTCGGTACCGTAGGCGTTCGGACGGCCTCGGGAGGTGGTATGACTCGTCCGGCGCTGGTTCTCACGGGTGGGCCCGCCGTGGGGAAGAGTGTGACGGCTCGTGCTCTGGCTGGAGGGCGGGCGCGGTGTGCGGTCATCGATGTGGATGACGTGCGCCAGCTGGTCGTGGCCGGTGCTGCTGCTCCGTGGGAGGGCGAGGAAGGGCGGAAACAGCAACGGCTTGGTGTGATGAACGCCTGCAGCTTGGCGCGCAATTTCCTGGCTGCGGGTGTGGAGGTCGTCGTCGCGGACATGCTCACGCCAGAGACGTCCGGCCTGTACAGACAGGAACTTCCCGGCTGCCTGATCGTGCACATGACGGTCGAGCTGGCGGAGGCGCGGCGGCGTGCTGCGACCCGCAAGGTCTGGCTGACCGACCAAGAATTCCGAATGCTCCACGCCGCGGACACCACGAACCCGCCGGACGCCGACCATCGCATCCAAGTGGACACACTCGACCTGCAGCACCAGACCGAGAAGGTGGCCAGCCTCTGGGTCGCACGTCGATGATGTCCCGACAAGCCAGGCTCAGCCAGCACCGCAACGGACACTTCAGCAACTGAGCTGGCCCGAGTAGCCACTCCCGTGCAGGGGCACAAGATCCATCCGCCCATTTCTTCGCGCCGGCCGGCCTCTGCCACGCAGCCTGATGGAATGACCAGACAGCCGATGCGGAGGGCGCCGCAAGACCCGGGCGAGATTCTGCGCCTGCTGCCGGCAACATGGCGCGAGCAGTTCTTGTCCGAGTATCACAGCGCGCTTGACGCCGCTCATGACGTCTGGCGCTTCGGGGAACTGCGCGACGTGTTGCACCTCTGGCGGCTCAGGTCAGTTGCCTACTCCGAGCCAGGATTCGAAGCGGCACTGCGGGCCGCGCGCGACGACCGGACGGACGAGTTCGTGCCGGCCGCGCAAGCGATCCCAGGCTGGTCCGATCGGCGATGACCTGCCGAGCAAGCTGATCGCCAGCCGCAGCGGCTTCCTGGTACGAGCTCTGACGTCAGGGGCGGAGGTGGGCGAAGAGTAGGCGGCTGAGGAGGGTGGTTAGGAGTAGGGCTGCTAGGCCTGTTAGGGCGATTACGGAGATGATGCAGGCGATCGTCTTGGCGATGGTGAGGGGGCGGGTGGTTGTGGTGAAGCCGTCGGATAGGACGGCGACTGTGGCCAGGGTGAGGAATGCGATGGCTGCGGTGGTCAGGACGATGTAGTGGTGGCCGCCTAGGGTTGCGGTGGCGGTGAGTTTGGAGGCGTGGTCGAGCCACTCGCCGAACGTGTACATCCAGATGACGGTGGCCAGGTCGGCGGCCATGACGAACCAGAGGATGAACGACGACCTTCCTGTACGGCCGGCGCGCACCCCAGGACGGCGTGAGCTGCTGGAGAGCAGCGCCGGCGCGAGATAGCGCTTGGTACCACGGGACGAGCTGCGGGTCGGGCCGCGGCCGGCGCGGGGAGTGCGGGTACTGCGGTTGTTGCCGGGGCGGGTGCTGCGGCGGGTGGTGGCTCGAGAGACGACGGTCATGCTCGCTCCTCGGAGGTCGATCGGTCGCGTCTCCATTACGCGATGACCTGTCCACACAGGGCGAACAACGATGCCGCGACGGCACCGAAAGGCTCAGTGGTGCGCGGCAGCGAGTTCGGCCACCAGAGGAGCCCCGGCTCCGGCCGTACTGCTCGACCAGGCACCGTTGAGGAGGTCGGTGCGCGTGGGACCACCATGGAAGAGCGGTCCGGTGACGGGAGCGAGCGTGTCGAAGAGACGAGCGAGCCGCCGGTTCCGCGTACGCACATTGCGTGTCAGCCGCGCCTCGACGACCGCACGACGCCACTCACACAAGACGAGTTGCGCGCGCCGCACGCGGAAAAGATCCTCCGACCGCACAGGCTCACTGTCAGCGTCGAAAACCTCAGCCCGCAGGTGCTCCAGAGCCGCCCCACGCAACGCCAGCACCTCACTGAACAGGCCGTCGGAACGCAACGTCAGCAGCGCCGGCTCCTGCGCCTCCCCCGACCGCCGGTCGACAAGCCGCACCATCAACCGATCCGCAACGACCGGCGACGGCGCCGGTACAAAGGCGGGTACGACGACGCGCACCGACGTACGGCCCGAGGCCACCATCCGTACGTCGCCGACGATCCGCGCACGTACTTGCCGGGGATCGACCGTGCCGACAGAAGCCACCGGTGTCTCGGCCGGCCTGACCCTGTCGACCACCGGCGCCTTCAACCGCTTCCAAGCATGAGGTACTGCGGACAACGCCGAGTCCGGACCGTCGACCTCCTGAGCCAACGCGACGTACCCACCGACCAACCGCGACATCCCGGAGAAGAGTGCCCTAGGCAACGAATCCAGGCCGTCCAGGTAAGCCGTCACCGCGTCCGCCGACCGCCGAGCCTGGACGAGCGCGCGATCGACAAGGGTACGACGGAGCAGGCCGGCCGGCAGCGAGGCCGCGGCTCGTGCACGGGCGATGGCACGCTCGGCGTCCAACAGGCCCTGGTTCAAAGGGAGCTGCAGCCACCAGTCCAACGCGTCGATGACCGCGAGCCGTCGCCACGCCGCCGCCGGTGCAAGCTCCTGCGGCACCTCACCCAAGGCGAGCCGCCGAACAGCATCCCGCCCAAGCAGGGCTCCGAGTAGCGCGGGATCCGCCGCGTCCCAGCGCCGTACCTCGACCCCGTGCCACCGCGAAGGATCCGCCAGGTCGATCTCGACAGCGACCCCGGGCGCCGGCTCGAACATCCGCACCAGATCCGCCGGCGTCGATCGAGCAAGCCGTACGTCGGCGCGCCCGGCCTCCCCGGGCGCAGTGAGAAGGGCGAACATCAAGGTCGAACCCTCCTTCACGCGCGGCCGGTCGGCGCTCGGCATCGTTGTCGATGTCAACGATCTCGAACAGCGCACCCATCGGATGGAGACGATCTCCAAAGGTTATGACCCAAGCTCGGCCTGGTAAAGGGCACGTAAAACGGCTCAAGCCGCCCGGGCCATCGCCCAGGCCATCCGCGCCCCGCTGCGGGCCGGACAGGTCGCGGGCGAGTCGGTCCACGGCGGCTCCGGCCATTCGGCCAGTTCCAGCAGGGCCAGGCGGCGCAAACCGTGGTACCCGCCGGCGCGACCCCAAACCGTCTTGGTCATCGTGCCCGCACGCGGCATCGCCAGGTGCCGCAGATCGGTCGCGCTCCGCAGGAACCCTTCCCGGCGCCGGTCCCGGAGCTCGTACACCTGCGCGTCGTCCGTCGGCGGGGTCAGGCTCGTCTCGAGATCGAGCTCCAGCCAGCAGAGGTACTCGACGAAGGCCAGCACGAGAATGTGCCGATCCTGAGGCATCCCGCTCGGCCGGTCCGCGGCCAGCCGACGGAGCCTGCCGAGCTCACTCTGCTCCCGCCAGACCAAACGGACCATCCGGTACGCCGGCCCCGCATATGCCGGCGGCAGCGCGAGCCGTACGACGTCGTCCCCGTCAGCCGGCAGTACCGGTAGCCCCGGCTGCCGGCGCGCGACATTGGCCGCCGCGATCCCGAGCGTCTCCCAGGCGCGACTGTGATCGCCGGCCGCCCGGAACGCCATCGCGCGCGCCACGGTCCGCAGGTTCGCCCCGACGTACGCGTCCGCGACCTGGCCCTCACCGAGCACCCGCAGGGCGGTTCGCCAGTTCCCCGACTCCAATGCACCGATCGCCTCGAGATCGCCTGCTGCGATCGTCGGTGTGGCTGATGATCTGCGCATCGGGCACCTGCTCAGGTTGAACGAACACCCCGTCCGGATCCTCGGTTTCTCCTATCTCCCCGCGCGTCGCGTGGTTTCAGTTGGCTTCAGGTCGACTTCAGTATTACGGTAGATGCACGGTGTAACCACGGTCAATCGCCAGTTTGTCAGGAGCAATGGCGATTGGATCAAGAGCGAGGAGCCCGCCGTCCGCGGACGGCACAGGCGATCGGGTGACCCCCGGAGGCCGCACTACAGCAGGGCTCGGTGAAGTTCGGTAGAGCGGAGTGTAGGATCAGCCCGGTCCGCCCGCACCCGCAGTTGGTCGACCATTATCGGGAGTGAGAGTGGCCCCTTCCCCAGAGGCCGTGCGACTCGCCAGAAGACTTCGGGACCTTCGGGAATCCGAGCGGCTGACCCAGAAGGACCTGTCGAGCGCGCTCAGCACCGGCGAGGTCCGGGTCGCGGTGGCGACGATCAGCTCGTGGGAGTCGCAGTCCAATCCGAAGCTGCCTCCGGAGGAGCGGCTGCGTTCGTACGCGCTGCTCTTCGCGATGACCGCGGTCCCCGACCGGGTGCCGCGCGAGCAGGACCTGAACACGGCCGAGCGGGAGCGCTTCGGCGCCCTGCACCGTGAGCTGGTCAACCTGCGCGACGACGTGCGCCATCACCAGGCCGGCTCGCCGTCGTCCAGCGGCTCGTACACCTTCGACTTCGAGTCCGGCCGGATCACGCTGATCTGTCCGGAGGTCCCGGAAGAGGGCCGTTCGCCGCTCGCGGACGAGACCAACCCGAACCACACCCGGCTCTACAGGTACGCCGACCTCGACGCACTGATCGAGATGTGGGGACACGTCCGCGCCTCCAACCCGGAGCTCCGCGTACGGCACCGCCTGCCGTCGGAGGTGAGCGCGGACCATCTGTCCGGCCACCTCATCCTGATCGGCGGCATCGCATGGAATCGCGTGACCAGCAGACTGCTGCGGGTCCTCGACAACCTGCCGATCCGGCAGCTGACGGTCCCGGACCTCGCCGACGGTGAGATCTTCCGGTCCCGCGACGGCCGCGAGTACCGGCCGGTCTGGGAAGAACGCAAGGACGTTCCCCCCGACGAGGAACTGCCCTCGAAGGCGGAACTCGAGGCGGAGCAGGCCCAGGACGCCTGGCGCGGCGACACGCCGCGCGAGCTCGTCGAGGACGTCGCCCTGTTCGCGCGCCTGCGCAATCCGTTCAACCACAGCCGCACCATCACGATCTGCAACGGCGTCTACAGCCGCGGCGTGCTCGGCGCCGTCCGGATGCTGACCGACGACGCGGTCCGCGAACGCAACGAGGCCTATCTGGCCGGCAGGTTCCCGGACGGCATCTTCGGCCTGTTGATGCGGGTCCCGGTGGTCAACGGCGAAGCCGTCACCCCCGACTTGGAAATCTCGGAGAACCGCCTCTTCGAATGGTCCCCCGAGGAAGAGACACATGAGCCGTAGGATCCGACAAATCCAGTCCCACGCCAGTCTGCTGCTGAACGGCTCCGTTCCCGTCGCGGCCAGTGCGAACACCCGGCTGGACGCGATCGTCGTACCGGCCGCGCGGCCGGCATCAGAATTGCAGCATGTCATCAGCATGGCCGCGACCCTCGCCGTGCCACTGGTCATCCTGTGCAGCCGGCAGGCGCAGCTCGGCCAGGTTGTCCGCCGGGTGGAGAAGACCTTCGGTGCCCAGGCTCTCGTCATCGAGGTCCCGGAGACCTACCGGCCGCCGTGCCCGGCCCCGCTCACCTCGGCCCACGAGTTCCAGCTCGCCTCGGCCGACCGGTCCAGCGATCTCAGTGCGAAGCGCAACATCGGTCTGTTGCTCGGCCGGCTGCGCGGGTGGAGCAAGATCCTGTTCGTCGACGACGACATCCGGGGCTTCAACCCGCGCGACGTCGCCCGCCTGGCCGGGTATCTTGAACGGCACCCGGTCGCGTCGATGGTCAGCCGGGAGTTCCCCGACAACTCGGTGGTCTGTCACGCACGCCGTCTGGTCGGATTCAAGCAGGACGTCTTCGTCAGCGGCGCCACCCTCGGCGTCAACCTGCAGCACCCGGACCTGTCCTTCTTCGCCGACATCTACAACGAGGACTGGTTCTTCTTCGCCCGGCACGCGGCCGAACGGACGCTGCCGAAGATCGGCGAAGTCAGTCAGCTGGAGTATTTCCCGTTCGCGGATCCGCAGCGGGCGGCCCGGGAGGAGTTCGGCGACCTGCTCGCCGAGGGGCTGTACGCCGCCTTCGAGAGCGGGCGGCGGAGCTTCGACGACCACCTGCGGACCGCGACGCACCCGCGACACTGGCGCGAGTACAAAGAGATCCGGCTCGAGACGATCGAGAACACACTGGCCGCACTCGAACGGGTCGGGCAGTGGCTCAGCGAGACGGAGTACGACAGCACCGAGGAGTCCTTGACCACGGCACGCAAGTGGTCGGCCAACATCTCTCCGGACTTGTGCGTGGACTTCATCAACAGCTGGCAGGAGGACGGGCGACGCTGGCAGAAGATGCTCAGCAACCTGCCGGCGACGCTGAGCGCGCGCGACGCCCTGGCCGAGCTCCAGCTGCCGAAATGGGTCTCCTGCGGGTACGGGTTACCGACCGAAGCGCAGGCGGATCTCGCGCCGGCCGGAGCCGTCAGGTAGGAGCTGGCGTTCGCCAGTGGGGCTGAACCCGAGGCGGTCGTACACCTGGCGTGCGACCGTGTTCGTGTCCAGCACCCACACGCGCCACTCGGTGACCCCGGGATCGGCGACGGACAGGTGGCCGAGGACGGCCCGCAGTACGCCGTTGCGGCGGAACCGCGGGTCGACCCACACCGACTCGATGTGCCGCTCGTACGTCGGCCTGCCCGCGACCCGTACCGAGCTCGCCATCCCGATGATCCGCCCGTCGTCCCGGGCGACCACCGATCGCATCCGGGTGAAGCGCTCGCGCCAGCCCTCCTCGCCGACGGTCACCTCGTCCTCGTAGTCCGCGATGTACGCCGACGGCGAATCCTTCAGCGCCCGGAGACGGATCTCCCGGGCGATCGGCCAGTCGTCAGCACCGAGTATGGCGAGTTCCAAGGTCCCGGACCCCTTCGGGAGATGGCAACAAGGCATCCATACCAGTGTCGCCGTTTCCCCGGATCACCAAACCGCCGAGCGGAGATTGTCACATTCGGTGACCCCCGGTCAGCCGCAGAACGCCCGGTCGAGGAACGCGTCGACGGAGTCGTCCGGGTTGTCCGGGAGATGCGGGGTCACGGCGACGGTCGCCTGCCGGCGAGTGTCCTCCGTGGAGAACGAGTAGGCCTGGTACGCGAGCGCGTCGCCGTCGTTGCCGTAGACCCGTACCTTGCACGCCGTGTCGTGCCACGTGAGACCGAGGCCGTACCTGCCGTTCTCGGTGCCCGGCGTCTTCATCTCCTCGAGCAGGTTCGCGGGGAGGAGGTGGCCGCCGAGCAGGGCCGCGAAGAACCGGTTCAGGTCGCGGGTCGTGGAGATCATGTCGCCGCTGGCCCCGAACAGCGTCGGGTTCAGCTCGGTGTAGTCGATCATCCCGCCGTCCTTGGGGACGTAGCCGTGCGGGTGCGGTCCCTTGATGTACGGCGACGTACCGGGCAGCGTCGTACCGTGCAGGTGGAGCGGACGGATCACGCGACCCTCGATCTCCTCGGCGTACGTCCGGCCGGTGACCTTCTCGATGATCTCGCCGATGAGCAGGTAGTTCGTGTTCGAGTACTCGTACCGCGAACCGGGGTCGTTGAACATCGGCGGGTTCGCGAGCGCGCGCTCGATCTGCTCGGACGCTGTCCAGGTGCGGTACCGGAGGGCGTAGAACTCCTCGCTCGGCGGCATCGGGAGCGTGTCCTTGAAGTCGTACAAACCGCTGGTGTGGTTGAGCAAATGGCGCACTGTGATGTTGGCGCCGTTCGGTACGACGCCGGGCAGCCAGCGCTCCACGGAGTCGTCGAGGCGGATGCGTTTCTCGGCGACGAGCTGCAGTACGACGGTTGCGACGAACGTCTTCGTGACGCTGCCGATCCGGAACCGCCCCGCCACCGGGACCTTGCGCGAACTGTCCAGCTCCGCGACGCCGCTGCTGCCCCGCCAGACCCGTCCACCGTCCCGCACCTCGGCCAGCGCCCCGATCGCCACCACCCCGTCGAGCCCTTCCTGCAACTCCTTGGGCGAAGCCGCTCCCACCGAAGGTCCCACAGCCATCGCCGCAGCCGTCACCAATGCCACCAACATCCCGATCTCCTCATGTCTCAGTCCGGTCCCCCAAGCCTCCCGGCCGAGGCCGACAAAGACATCAGGGATCACCCCCTGAGGCGACTGGATGACCCACCCAGTTGTCCAGCACTCACTTCGTAGCCAGCGGCAACCATGCCCGCCCGCCCTCGTCACGCACTCCGCGAGCTCCGCCGGAAGCGTCCTAGGGCGTGTGCGCCAGCGCGGGCCGGGCGAGAGGACTACGCTCCGAAACGGAGCGACAACACTCTCGATGGAGGTACGGCGATGACGGGGAAGTTCGAGCTGTACAAGGACAAGTCCGGCGAGTACCGGTTCCGCTTGAAAGCCGGCAACGGCGAAGTGATCGCGAGCAGCAGCGAGAGCTACGGCAGCAAGGCCGCCGCGCTGAACGGGATCGACTCGATCAAGCGGAACGCCGCCGAGGCGAAGGTCGACGACCAGACCGACTGACAAACTCAAGAAAACAAGGGGGTTTCTCCGGTACCGCCGGAGAAACCCCCTGCACTGTTTCCGGAGATCAGAGCCCTTCCGCGAACTCGATCCCGCGAACCTCGACGCCGAGGCCCTCGATGCCGGCGTCCGGGATCATCGCGGCCAGTTCGTGCGCGCGCTCCCGCGAGGCCACGTCGACCAGGTAGTAGCCGCCGAGGAACTCCTTGGACTCCACGAACGGCCCGTCGGTCACCGCCGGTACGCCGTTGCGCACCGTCACCACCGACGACTGGGCCGGCTGCTGCAGCGCGACCGTGCTGTGGAACTCGCCGGACGCCTTGATCGTGTCCATGAACTTCTGGTGCCCGGCGCCGATGGCCTGCTGCTCCTCTTCGGGCAGCCCGGCGAGGACGTCGGGGTTGATGTTCAGGACCAGTAGGTACTTCACGATGTCTCCTTCAGACCCGGCCCCCGGTGGTGGGGGCCTCTCATCCATCAGTACGGAGCCGGCCGGCACGCCTTGACATCGCCGGCCGACCGATAACGTCAGCCCATGTCCGAGCTGAGTCTCACAGATGTCCAGGCCGCCGCGGATCGTCTGGCGGGAGTCGCCCACCGTACGCCGGTCCTCACCTCGCGGACCCTCGACGAACGAGTCGGGGCGCGGGTGTTCCTGAAGGCGGAGAACTTCCAGCGGATCGGCGCGTTCAAGTTCCGCGGCGCGTACAACGCGATCAGCCGGCTCACCCCGGAGCAGCTCACGGCGGGCGTGGCGGCGTACTCGTCGGGCAATCACGCGCAGGCCGTCGCGCTGGCGGCACGTCTCGCGGGTACGCCGGCGGTGATCCTGATGCCCAAGGACGCCCCGCCGACGAAGGTCGCCGCCACCCGCGGGTACGGGGCCGAGGTCGTGACGTACGACCGGTACACGCAGGACCGGACCGCCCTGGCTCACGAACTGGCGGCGGAGCGCGGACGGACGCTGATCCCGCCGTACGACCACTACGACGTGATGGCCGGGCAGGGGACGGTGGCGCTCGAGCTGATCGAGGAGGTCGGGCACCTCGGCGCGCTGCTGGTCCCGGTCGGCGGCGGTGGACTGATGGCCGGTTGCGCGACCGCGGCGACGATGCTGTCACCCGGGATCCGGATGATCGGCGTCGAGCCGGCCGCGGGCGACGACCACGCCCGGTCGCTGGCGGCAGGTGAGCGGGTGGAGATCGCCGTACCGCGGACGATCGCCGACGGGCAGGCGATCTCGACGCCGGGCGAGCTGACGTTCGCGGTGAACCGGCGACTGGTGGAGTCGATCGAGCTGGTCGGCGACGACGAGATCGTGGCCGCGATGGCGTTCGCGTTCGAGCGGCTGAAGATCGTTCTGGAGCCGAGCGGGGCGAGCGCGCTGGCGGCGCTGCTGACCGGGCGGATCCACGGGCTGCCGGAGCGCGTCGGAGTAGTGCTGTCGGGCGGGAACGTCGGCCTGGACCGCTTCCGCGAGCTGCTCGGAAATAGCTGAATACGCAAGCACCTTAGGGTGCCCTGGCCACCCTCTGTGCTCGTTGTCACAGAAAGCCACCATCGAATGTGACCGAGGCCACATCGAAGCCCTCAGTCGCCGCCTGAACCCCGCTCAGACGCGCTCAGGACACCAGGTGTTCATCCTGGGTTGTTGACCCGTCAGAGGGCTTTTCAGGGCCTTGTGACAACGACTCTGTGGATCTGAGGGTTTGCGTCGTGATCCTTCTGTTATACAGTCGTCGGCGGTTCGGTAAACAACACGAACCGCACACGGGTCAACGCCGAGCTCTGCCAGGCCCGCGTGCTCCCCTCGAACAACCATGGCAGAGGTGGGGGACCCAGGAGGTTGGGTCTCGACCGTGAGTGGTCGGAACCCTGGGGTGAAGTCCGCGGGAGCGGACCGGGCTATGAATCCCAGCCCGAACCCGACAGCTAACCTCGCAGGCGTCGGGAGACAACCATGCCCGTCACTGCCCGACGGACGTCGCTGCTGCGCGCCGTCCGCCAGACCGCTGAGTCCAGTACCGACCGGCCCATCGGCCGGACCCTGGCTAAGCACCGCCGGACCACCAAGCCGGCCGCGCCGCGCGCCGCAGCCGCCGTCCTCTCGGTCGGCCTCGCTGTCGGAGGTGGAGCCGCCCTCAGCCTCACCTCCCCGTCGACCGCCTCGGCGGCGACCACCTCGACCACCGCCACCAGCACCCCGCGCGGGTACTGGACCGTGTCGAGCAAGCCGCTGCTCCGCTTCCGGGACCGCGGCCCGACCGTCAAGTACGTCCAGAAGGCACTGCACCTGGGTCCGGACGGCTACTTCGGGACCAGCACCGTCCGCGTGCTGAAGAAGTTCCAGACCTCGTGGGGCCTGAAGGCGACCGGCTACACCGACAAGAAGACCTGGGGCCGGCTGACCTGGGCCGCCAAGCACAAGGTCCTCTACGGTCCGTACGGCACCTCCTCCAAGTCGACGTTCCGGGCCAAGGTCCTCCGCGAGGCGGCGAAGCTCAAGGGCACGCCGTACCGCTACGGCGGCACCACGACCCGCGGCTTCGACTGCTCCGGCTACACCGGCTACGTGTACAAGAAGGCCGGCAAGAAGCTGCCGCGTACGTCGCGCCAGCAGTACAGCGCGACCAAGCACATCAGCCGCAAGGCCGCCAAGCCGGGCGACCTCGTGTTCTTCCGGAACAGTGGCGGCGGCGTGTACCACGTCGGCATCTACGCCGGCGGCAACATGCTGTGGCACTCCTCGAAGCCGGGCGTACCGGTGAAGAAGGGCAAGATCTGGACCAGCAGCGTGGCCTTCGGCCGCGTCTGAGTCCTGACCGTCGGCGCCCTACCCCCCATTGGGCGCCGCCGGTCGTCAGCGTCCTATCCCCCCAGGCACGCTGACTCCGAAACCGGCCCGAACCGTCGCTCCCCCACCCCTCCGACGGATCGGGCCGGTTTCCTTTCTGTTCGCTCAGTCGTCGAGGAGGCCGGCCTCGTAGGCCAGGATCGCCACCTGGACGCGATTGGTCGCTTCCAGTTTCACCAGCGCGCGGGAGACGTGCGCCTTCACCGTGGCCTCGCTCATGAACAGCTTCCGGCCGATGTCGGCGTTCGGCAGGCCGCGGCCGACCGCGACGAGCACCTCCCGCTCGCGCTCGGTGAGCCTGCTGATCCGCTCCTGCGCCGTACGCTTCCGGTCCGCGCGCGGGTCCCCGGCGAAGTGCCCGATCAACCGGCGGGTCACCGCCGGCGACAGCATGGCGTCGCCGGCCGCCACCACCTTGATCGCCTGCACCAGCTCCCGCGGCGGAGTGTCCTTCAGCAGGAACCCGCTGGCTCCCGCCTGCAGCGCCCGGAACACATAGTCGTCCAGATCGAACGTCGTCAGTACGACGACCTTCGGCGGCTCCGGCAGCGCCTGGACCTCGCGCGTCGCGGCCAGCCCGTCGAGTCGCGGCATCCGGATGTCCATCAGGACGACGTCCGGCTTGTGCTTGGTCACCATCGCCGCCGCGTCCGCACCGTCCTCGGCCTCGGCGACCACCTCGAGGGCGTCGTCGGACTCCAGGATCATCTTCAGCCCGGCCCGCACCAGCGCCTCGTCGTCCACGATCAGCAGCCGCGTCATCGTTCCCCTTCTTCCGCGTGCAACGCCTCGACACTCGTCAGGCCCGGCAGTTGTGGACCGGACGGCTCGCGTGCCCAGGGCAGCCACACCTCCACCCGCCAGCCGCCTTCCGGTGTCGGTCCGGTCGAGATCCGGCCGCCGACGAGCTGCACCCGCTCCCGCAGCCCGACCAGCCCGGCGCCGGCGCCCGGCAGCAGTGAACCAGCAGCCACCGGCCGCACGTTCGTCACCCTCACCGTCAGCCCGTCGCCGGGCGCGCCCTGGACCCGTACGTCGGTCGCGGCGCCGCGCGCGTGCTTGTGCACATTGGTCAGCGACTCCTGCACCACCCGGTAGACGGTCCGCCCGAGGGAACTCGGTACGTCGTCCGGCAGCGCCACGTCGTACCCGACCGTCACGCCCGCGTCCCGCGAGGCCGTGATCAGCCGCTCGAGGTCCGAGGCCTTCGGGACCGGCGTCAGGTCGGCGCCGTCGATGCTGAGATCGGAACGCAGCACCCCGAGGACCTCGCGAAGATCCTCCATCGCCTGCCGCGCGGTCTCGCGGATCAGCTTGGCCGACCCCTCGACCTTGTCCGCGCCGACCGTCGGGTTCACCTCGAGACCGCCCGCGTGCAGCGCGATCAGCGACACCTTGTGCGCGAGCACGTCGTGCATCTCCTGGGCGATCCGGGACCGCTCGCCCAGGCGGGCCTGCTCGCTGCGCAGCTCGCGCTCCGCCTCGGCCCGCTCGGCGCGGTCCCGCAGCGACGCCATCAGGTCGCGGCGCGCCCCGACGTACGCACCGACGGCGATCCAGGTCCCGACCAGGAACGGTCCGGTGAACAGCGCCACCAGGAGCTGTCCTTCGCCACCCCACGTGTTGAGCACGTAGGCGGCGTACGCGGCGAGACCGAGGATCGCGAGCGCGAGGTCGCGGCGGCGGATCGCCAGCGTCAGCAGGGCGAGCCCCATCGGGACGAAGATCGCGGCCGTCAGCATCGCCAGGACGGTGACCGCGGTGACGGTGACCGGGAACCGGCGGCGCCAGAGCAGCGCGAACGACGCGACGACGCCGGCGCCCAGCACGTACCAGTCCTGGATCGTCCAGCCGCCGCCGGACGCCGCCTGCAGGACGATCGTCATCAGGCTGAAGCCGATGAAGAGGATGTCGCGCACACGCGGGGCATGCCTGACCCACCAGGCGTACCACCGGCGCAACCGTCGCATTGGGTCACTGTAGTTGGGGGTACGCCGGGGGCACGTCCATCTTCCGGGTGGGATCCGGGGGCGGTATCGACGACTTTCGTAGGGGGTCGCCGCAGCCGCTCGTCCGATGTGCGCAGGGGGCCGCTGACGGTTGACTCGACGTCATGATCACCGTCGAGAACCTGACCAAGCGCTACGGCAGCACCACGGCTGTCCAGGACGTGTCGTTCACCGTCGAGCCCGGGAGCATCACCGGCTTCCTCGGGCCGAACGGCGCCGGCAAGTCCACCACGCTGCGGATGCTCACCGGTCTGACGCCGCCGACCTCCGGCACTGCCACCATCACCGGCAAGCGGTACGCCGACCTGCCGAACCCGGGGCGCGTCGTCGGGGTCATGCTGGACGCCGCCGCGCAGCATCCGGGCCGCACCGGCCGCGAGACCCTGCTGCTGAACGCCGTCCTGCTCGGGGTGCCGAAGTCCCGCGCCGACGAGATGCTCGAGGCGGTCGGGCTCAGCCACGCCGCGAAGCGCCGCGTCGGTCAATACTCGCTCGGCATGCGGCAGCGGCTCGGCATCGCGAGTGCGCTGCTCGGCGACCCCGCCGTGCTGATCCTCGACGAGCCCGCGAACGGGATGGACCCGGAGGGCATCCGCTGGATGCGCGGGCTGCTGCAGGACTTCGCGTCCCGTGGCGGCACCGTGGTCCTGTCCAGCCACCTGCTCGGCGAGGTCCAGGCGACTGTCGACCGGCTGGTTGTCATCGGCGGCGGCCGGATCGTCGCCAACGGCTCCCTCGAGGACCTGCTGGCCGGCTCCGGCACGCTGGTCCGCGGCCTCGACCCGATCGGGCTGAGCGAGGCTCTCACCGCGGCCGGGCTGAAGCCCGAGCCGATGCCTGACGGCGCGCTGCGCGTCGACGCCACCGCCGAGCAGGTCGGGCGGGCAGCCGCGGCCGCCGGTCAGATCCTTCTCGAGCTCCGCCAGAGCGACGGCGCCGGCCTGGAGGACCTGTTCTTCCAGCTGACCGCCGCGCCGGCCGCCGCCTGATCACACCTACTTCCTTCTGGAGATCGCCATGACCACCGTGACCGACGTCGCACCCACGACGCCCGCCAAGCACCGGGCCGAGGTGGCGACCAGCCTGCCGCCCGCGCGCGGCCAGTCCTTCCTGAAGCTCGTCACCATCGAGCTGCGCAAGTCCGTCGACACCCGCAGCGGCCGGGCCCTGATCGCCGCGATCCTGCTCCTCGCGGTCGCCGCGATCACCTGGCAGCTCACCCATCTGCCGGAGGGGACGGTCGGGCTGGACGGCTTCCTCGGGGCGGCGTCCGCCGGTCCGATGCTGATCCTGCCCGTCATCGGCGTGATGGCGATGACCTCGGAGTGGACCCAGCGGACCGCGCTGACCACGTTCACCCTGTCGCCCCGACGGGTGCGCGTCCAGCTGGCCAAGTTCACCTCGGCGATCGTGCTGAGTGCGGTCGTGACGACGGTCGTCGTACTGCTCGCCATCGCCGGGACGGCGCTGGGCGGAGCGGTGTCCGACCACGGCACGTCGTACGCGGGCCTCGGCGGGCAGCTCGCCGGAGGCTACCTGACCTTCGCGCTGAACGTCGTGATGGCCGCCGCCTTCGGTGCCGTGATCGCACAGACCGCGGTCGCGATCCTGGTGTACTTCATCGCGCCGACCGTCTGGTCGCTGGCCGGGCCGGCGTTGTTCAAGGACAACGCGAACTGGCTGGACGTGTTCGGCGCGCTCGGCCGGATCGCGGAGCGCGACCTGCACGGGATGGTGCCGGAGACACTGACCGCGGTCGGGGTCTGGATCGTCCTGCCGACCATCGTCGGACTGTGGGCAAGCTCACGTCGCGAGGTCAAATAGCAGGGGCCTGACGCGGCGGGTGGGCCGGTTCGAGGGGATCGGCCCACCCTGCCGGCACTGTGATCGGACCTCTTCGGGGCCCGGCCAGGGGGCGGTGCGTGTGTCGATCCGCCGGTCCGGGTATCCTTGAACCACGATTACTGACGACTGATCCGTGGGCGCCACGCAGCGTACCCGGTTGACTTGTGCGAGGGGGTCGACGCTATGGGGCGCGGCCGTGCAAAGGCCAAGCAGACGAAGGTCGCACGCGACCTGAAGTACCGCACCTGGGACACCGACTTGGACCAGCTCAAGCGAGAGCTGTCCGGTGACCAGGGTGGCGACCGTTCTGCAACCGGCGAGAACGACGGCGACGACTACGACGCCGACGACTACCACCCCCGTCGGTAAGCAACATCAGCGTGGTTGAACTGCTCAGCGCCCTTCCGGGTGCCTGAGCAGTTGACCGTGCGCCCGACGAGTTTTCACACAGCACCGCCTGTGGCGGATCGGCGATTCCAGCAGCCCGAGGCGTCGGACGGCTCGATAGCGACCCGCTCTCAGGCGGCGGCTGTGCACCGGCCTACTTGGCGTAGCTGCCTTCCAGGGCGACGGCGCCGCCGGCGGTTGCGGTGACTTCGCCGCAGACCCAGGCGGGGATGTCGCGGGCGGCCAGCGCCTGGATGGCGGCGTCGGCGGACGACGGATCCAGTACGGCGACCATGCCGGCGCCCATGTTCAGCGTCTTCTCGAGCTCCGGCAACGCCACGTCGCCGAGGAGCCCGACGAGTCCGAAGATCGGTGCGGGCGTCCACGTCGACCGGTCGATCCGCACGGACAGCTCGTCCGGGATCACCCGCGCCAGGTTCGCCGCGAATCCACCGCCGGTGACGTGCGACATCGCGTGCAACGGCTTCTCCTCGCCACCGTTCAGCTCCTGGATCAGCTCCAGACAGTGCTTGGCGTACACCCGGGTCGGCGTGAGCAGCACCTCGCCCAGCGTCGTACCCAGCTCCGGCACGTCCCGGTCGAGCGTCCACTTCGCGCGGCCGAAGAACACGTGGCGCACCAGGCTGTACCCGTTCGAGTGCAGTCCTGACGACGCCATCGCCAGTACGACGTCCCCTGCGCGCACCCGCTCCGCACCGAGCACCTCGTCCGCCTCGACGACACCGGTCGCCGCGCCCGCCACGTCGTACTCGTCCGGCTCCAGCAGGCCCGGGTGTTCCGCGGTCTCGCCGCCGACCAGCGCCGTACCGGCCTCGACACACGCCTCCGCGATGCCCTTCACGATCTGCGCGATCGTCTCCGGCACCACCTTGCCGGTGCAGATGTAGTCGGTCATGAACAGCGGCTCCGCGCCGCACACGACCAGGTCGTCGACGACCATCCCGACCAGGTCGAACCCGATCGTGTCGTGCTTGTCCAGCTTCTGCGCGATCGCGACCTTGGTCCCGATGCCGTCCGTCGACGTCGCCAGCAGCGGCCGCCGGTACGACGTCAGTGCGGTGGCGTCGAACAACCCGGCGAACCCGCCGAGTCCCCCGACCACCTCGGGGCGGGTCGCCTTCGCCACCCACTCCTTCATCAGCTCGACGGCCCGGTCCCCGGCCTCGATGTCGACCCCGGCGGCGGCGTAGCTCGCCCCATCGCTCACGTTCTGTTCTCCTCTAGCGGGACTACGGACGGCTGAGTGCGTCGGCGGCGCCGGCTCCGCCCGACACGGTCGCCAGCCCGTCGGCGTCGGTCCGCACCGGGTCCTCCAGCAGGTGCTTCCCGAGCTGCTCGGGATCGGGGAGGGCCACCGGGTAGACGCCGTCGAAGCAGGCGCGGCAGAGCCGCTCCTTCGGGACCGTGGTGGCCTCGACCAGGCCGTCCAGGCTGATGTAGCCGAGCGAGTCGGCGCCGAGCGAACGGCAGATCTCCTCGGTGTTCAGCCCGTTGGCGATCAGCTCGGCGCGGCTGGCGAAGTCGATGCCGTAGAAGCACGGCCACTTCACCGGCGGCGCGGTGATCCGGACGTGGATCTCCTTGGCGCCCGCCTCGCGCAGCATCCGGATGACGGCGCGCTGGGTGTTGCCGCGGACGATCGTGTCGTCGACCACGACCAGGCGCTTGCCCTCGATCACCTCGCGCAGCGGGTTCAGCTTCAGGCGGATGCCGAGCTGGCGGATCGTCTGGCTCGGCTGGATGAACGTACGGCCGACGTACGCGTTCTTGACCAGGCCGGAACCGTACGGGATGCCGGACTCCTCGGCGTACCCGATCGCTCCGGGGGTGCCGGACTCGGGCGTCGCGATCACCAGGTCGGCCTCGGCCGGGTGCTCGCGGGCGAGGCGGCGGCCGATGTCGACGCGGGTCGAGTAGATCCGCTGGCCGGAGATCTGGGTGTCCGGGCGGGCGAGGTACACGAACTCGAACAGACAGCCCTTCGGGTCGGCCTCGGCGAACCGCGTCGAGCGCAGGCCGTCGGCGTCGATCGCGACCATCTCACCCGGCTCGACCTCGCGGATGAAGCTCGCGCCGACGATGTCGAGCGCCGCGGTCTCGCTGGCGATCACCCAGCCGCGCTCCAGCCGGCCGAGCACCAGCGGGCGGATGCCCTGCGGGTCGCGGGCGGCGTACAGCGTGTTCTCGTCCATGAAGATCAGGCTGAACGCGCCCTTGACCTTCGGGAGGATCCGGGCCGCGGCCTGCTCGATGGTCAGGTCCGGGTAGCCGGCCAGCATCGAGGTGAGAATGTCGGTGTCGCTCGACGCGCCGTGCTTGGCGTTCGCCTTGGCGTGCTCGACGTCCGCGTCCAGACCGAGATCGAGCTCGCCCTCACCGTTCAGGCTGGCGGCGAGCTCGCTGGTGTTGGTCAGGTTCCCGTTGTGACCGAGCGCAATCGAGCCGGTCGCCGTACTGCGGAACGTCGGCTGGGCGTTGGCCCAGACGCTGGACCCGGTCGTCGAGTACCGGCAGTGACCGATCGCGATGTGCCCTCTGAGGGACGCCAGCGTCGCCTCGTCGAAGGCCTGGCTGACCAGCCCCATGTCCTTGTAGACCAGAATCTGGCTCCCGTTACTGACCGCGATCCCCGCCGACTCCTGCCCCCGGTGCTGCAAGGCGTAGAGCCCGAAATATGTCAGTTTGGCAACCTCTTCACCCGGCGCCCAGACCCCGAAGACGCCACAAGCGTCCTGCGGACCCAGATCCTGCGGGTCGAGTTCATGAGTAAGCCGACCATCGCCACGAGCCACACGAGCAGTCTACGGGACGCAACCCGACCCCCCGACCAGCGTCTACCAGCAGACGGCGAGCGGGCCGCAGGCCGGTTCGGACCCGCTGACCGCCGCGGCCGGCACAGCTGTCACACCACCAAGAAGTAGCGCCGTTGCGACTACACTCAGCAACTTCTTGATCACAATCCGACCTTTCGAAATAATCCGGTCCCGACCAATGTGTCCTCTTTGTCGACGCGGTCTGTATATGGTCGGTTCCGACAAGTTCTGGAGGAGAGGGATCGTGCTCGAGCCGCTGGGGGTGGACGAAGCCACTTTCGCGGTGTATCACGCCCTTCTCAACCACCCAGACAGTACGCCCGAGCAGATTGCGGCGCTAGTAGATCGTTCGGCCGACGAAGTCGAAGAGTTGATGGACAAGCTCCGACGGCTGGGGCTTCTGGTGCCGACCTGGACCAATCCGGACGGTGAGCACGCGGTCCACCCGCGGGTCGGCCTCACCGGTCTGGCCGAACGACGCCGGACCGAACTGAACAAGGCCCTAGGCGAACTGAAAGAGGCCGAAGCATCGGCCGAGATGATCGCTGAGCAGTACAACGAATTGCTCACGTCACGGAGTAGTGGCGACGTCGAGGTCCTCAAGGGCCGCGCCAACGCCTCGCGACGGATCGAGGAACTCGCGCTGAAGGCCAAGGACACCTTCTGGGGTCTGGTGCCGGCGCACTTCGACGACGCGGTCCCGAAGTCGGAGCGGTCACCTGACTTCGAGTTGCTGGGACGCGGCATCAAGATGCGAACCGTCTACCTCCAGAGCATGACTGCCTCGAAGCCGGCCGTGGAGTATGCCTCGACGATGCACAAGCTCGGGGGCGAGGTTCGGGTCACACCGACGCTGCCGATGCGTCTGCTGATCTTCGACCAGGAGATCGCCATCATGCCGATGGACCCCGACAGCCCGACCGCCGGCGCGGTGATCCACCGCACACCGGCCGTGGTCTCCGTCGCCCTCGCACTCTTCGACGCCTACTGGTCCAGGGCCACCGAGATGTTCGACCCCGAGGACCGCGAAGAGACACCGCTCACCCCACACGAATCCGAAGTACTGCGCCTCCTCGCAGGCGGCGCCAAGGACGAGCAGGTCGCCCGCCTCCTCGGCATCTCCCTCCGCACCGCCCGCCGCATCACCGCCAACCTCTCCGAACGCCTCGACGCCGCCAGCCGCTTCGAACTCGGCGTAGCCGCCGCCAAGCGCGGCTGGGTCTGAGGCGGTGTTCGAGTCCGCGGGGCTCACGGAGCATCTGCTTGCCGTCTACCGACTGCTGTTGCAGCGCCCAGAGCTTGGGCGCAGCGCGCGGTTGGACGAGCTCGCCGGCGAGCTGGGCCAGACCGTCGACGATACGTCCGCCGACCTGGAAAAGCTGCGTGAGCTCGGATTTCTCGTGCAGAGCTGGATCGAGGGCGTCGAGTATCCGCTGGACCCGTCGCTCACATTCGGACGGCTCGCCTCGCGGCGGGAACAGGAAATCGAAAAGCTGAACAGCGAACTCCGGTCGGACCAGCTTGCTGCGGACAGGTTCACGGCGGACCTTGCGAACTTCCTGCTCCAGAGAACGACGCGCGACATCGAGATCTTCGAAGGTCGGGACCTCGCCAATCAACGAATGCAGCGGTTCAATCCGGATAAGTCGGTCTGGGGATTCATTCAGGCCGATGCCTCGACCACGGTCGACCCCAAGACATTCCCGGACAGGCCGCATCTCGAGCGCGGCGTTGAGTTTCGCTATGTCTACCCGGAGTCGTACTGGAAGCGGCCGGGTGCGCGTGACTTGATGCACCTAGTCTTCAGCCTCGGCGGGCAGGTCCGCATCGTGCCGTCGGTGCCGTTCCGGTTGATCATCTTCGACGGCAAGTCGGCAGTGATGGGGATCGACCCTGAGGACAGTTCTGTTGGCGCCGTCGTGCACCACAGTCGCGCTGTCGTAAAGATGGCTGAAGAACTGTTTCTCAGTCTGTGGGACCGCGGAATCGAACCGTTCAAGGAAGACGATCGGCCGCCGGAGCGCAGCATCAGTTCGCAGGAAGCTGAGTTCCTTCGGCTCTTGGTGCATGGTGCGACCGATGAGCAAGTGGCCCGGAAACTGGGTGTCTCCATGCGGACCGTACGAAGGATTGCGGCTAAGTTGAGTGAGCAGGTGGGGGCTTCGGGGCGGTTTGAGTTGGGGGTTCGGGCGGCGCAGCGGGGGTGGGTGGATTAGCCCCAGTCCCAGGCTCGGGAAAGGGTTTTGCACGGCAGGACAAAGTGGTCTCCTCTGGTGGGGGAAGGGCGAGAGGAATGGGTGCGCCGCCCTGGCCTCTCGGTATCGCAGTCAAACAGAGGAAACGGGGCGCGGACAACGGACCGCCCTGGCCGGGGGCGGTCGTTGGCCGGGGGCGGCCAGGTGTGACGTACGGCGTGTCCCCGTGGCCGATTGCGGTAAATCCTCCGGGCGCAACTCGATGGGCCCACCGCGACGTGCCGCCACGGTCGAGGGGATGCAGCGGCCAAGGCAGGTTCGCGGCTGGTTTCTGGATGGCGCGGGCTTGTTTCAGCTGAGCGGGGTCAAGTCCCTGGAAGTGGTGTAGTGCTGCGTGATCCTGGGGGTGGGTTAGGCGGTGAGTGCTGGTAGGTCGTCGGTTTCGATCTCGGGTTGGGTGTTGGTGTGGCTGGTGAGGCGTGAGCGGGCGAGGACGTCGAGGCCGAGGTAGCGGCGTCCTTCGGCCCATTCGTCGGTTTGTTCGGCCAGGACGGCGCCGACGAGGCGGACGATGGCGTCGCGGTTGGGGAAGATCCCGACCGCGTCGGTGCGGCGCCGGATTTCTTTGTTCAAGCGTTCGGCGGGATTGTTGGACCAGATCTGTGTCCACACGTCCTTCGGGAAGACGGTGAAGGCGAGAACGTCCTCGCGGGCCGCGGCGAGATGGTCGGCGACGGCGGGCAGCTTCTCGCCGACGTAGTCGAGCAGCCGGTCGAACTGGGCCTGCACCGCGTGCGCGTCGGGCTGGTCGTAGACCGAGTGCAGCATCGCCTTGACCGCCGGCCACATGCTCTTGGGGCAGATGCTCATCAGGTTCGCGGCGTAGTGCGTTCTGCATCGCTGCCAGGACGCGCCGGGCAGGTTCGCCGCGATCGCCTCCCGCAGGCCGGCGTGGGCATCCGAGGTGACGAGCCGGACACCGGCCAGGCCGCGGGCGACCAGATCGGCGAAGAACTCGTTCCAGGCCGGCCCGGTCTCACTGGTGGCCACGCGCAGGCCGAGGACCTCGCGGTGCCCGTCGCCGTTGACGCCGGTCGCGAGCAACACGACGGCGTTGACCACGCGGCCGCCCTCGCGGACCTTCATCGTGAGTGCGTCCGCGGCCACGAAGGTGAACGGGCCGGCGGCGTCGAGCGGCCGGTGCCGGAAGTCCTCGACGACCGCGTCGAGGTCGGCGGCCATCCGGGAGACCTGGGACTTGGACAGTGAGTCGATGCCGAGTGTCTTGACCAGCTTGTCCATCCGCCGCGTGGAAACCCCGGCGAGGTAGCAGTCGGCCACGACGGTGATCAGGGCCGACTCGGCGCGTTTGCGGCGCTCTAGCAGCCACTCCGGGAAGTAGGTGCCCTTCCTGAGCTTCGGAATCGCGACATCGACCGTGCCGACACGGGTGTCCAGGTCGCGGTGCCGGTAGCCGTTGCGCTGCGTCGTACGGCCCGGCGAGGGGCGGCCCCACTCCGCGCCGACCACCGCGTCGGCGTCGGCGGACAGCAGCGCGTTGATGATCGACTGCAACAGCGAACGCATCAGATCAGGGCTGGCTTCGGCGAGCGCCTCGCCAAGCAGACCGACAGGGTCGACAATGTGTGGTGCGGTCATCGTGATGGTCCTCGAGGATTCTGTGGAAGGTTGACTCGAAGGATCACGCGGTGACCGCGTCCTCGTCCACGACGAGTTCGGCGACCGCGCTACACCACTATCGGGGACTCAACTCTGAGCGCGGCAGGTGCATGAGCTGAGGCGACTGCCGCGACCCGATCCGCGGACAGTCCACGGCAACGCAGACAACGCGTCAGGTGCCCGTGCACTCCAGACGCAGTCCGCCGCGGTAGGCGCTGCCCGCAGTACCCAGCCCCACACCCCAGCAACCAACTGCTCATACGAGCCCGGCAGCCCGAGGCGGCCATGGGCAGTTGGCGACGGCGCGGACAGCACGTCACCTGCCCGTGCACTCCAGACGCAGTCCGCCGCGGTAGGCGCCGCCCGCAGTACCCGGGTCGGGTGGTCGCGGGTGGCTGGGTGTTTGGGGAAGGCGGTGGTGGGGTGGGTCAGACGGTTTTGAGGGCGGCGAGGAGTTTGGTGAGGGAGTCTCGGGCGTCGCCGAAGAGGAGGGTGGTGCGGGGGTCGTAGAGGAGTTCGTTCTCGATGCCGGCGAAGCCGGGGCGCATGGAGCGTTTGAGGAAGATGACGCGTTGGGCCTCGTCGGCGTTCAGGATCGGCATGCCGTAGATGGGGGCCGACGGGGTGTTGCGGGCGGCCGGGTTGACGACGTCGTTGGCGCCGACGACGAGGACGACGTCGGTCGTCTTGAAGTCGCCGTTGATGTCATCCATCTCGCGCAGCTGCTCGTACGGGACCTGGGCCTCGGCGAGCAGGACGTTCATGTGGCCGGGCATGCGGCCCGCGACCGGGTGGATGGCGTAGTCGACCTTCACGCCGCGGCTCTGCAGCTCCTCGACCAGGTCGCGGAGCGTGTGCTGTGCCTGGGCGACCGCGAGGCCGTACCCGGGCACGATGATGACCTTGTTCGCGTACCCGAGCAGGATCGCGACGTCCTGCGGGCCGCCCGAGATCACCGGCCGGTCGGACGCCGTACCGGCGCCCAGCGTGGACCCGCCGCGCACGGCGCCGAAGAGGATGTTGAACACGGACCGGCCCATCGCGTCCGCCATCAGCTTCGTCAGCAACGTACCGGCCGCGCCGACCAGCGTGCCCGCGACCAGCAGCAACGTGTTCCCGAGGACGTAACCGCCCGCGGCGACGGTCAGACCGGTGAAGGCGTTCAGCAACGAAATGACGATCGGTACGTCGGCACCGCCGACCGGCAGCACCAGCATGACACCGATCGCGAGACCGAGCAGGCAGAGCAGTACGCCGACCCATACCCGCGGATCCGACACGAGCCAGACCGCGAGCGCCACACCACCCAGGAAGGCGGCGACGAAGAGCACGGGCAGCCCCGGGAACGTCACCGGCCGCGTCGTCATCAGCTCCTGCAGCTTGGCGAACGTCACGATCGAACCGGAGAAGCTGATCGCGCCCACGAGGATCGTGAACGCCGTGGCGATCGCCGCGACCGTCGCGTCACCCGGCACCTCGCCGAGCTCGAGCAGCGCGACCAGCGCGGCCGCGCCGCCGCCGACACCGTTGAACAAGGCAACGAGCTGCGGCATCTGCGTCATCTGCACCCGCCGCGAACCGACCACACCGCCGACGGTGCCGATGAGCAGCGCGATCAGGATCGGCACCAGGTGGTCCGGCTTGTACGCCGCGAACGTGATGACGACCGCCAGCACCGCACCGGCGGCACCGATCAGGTTGCCGGTCCGCGCGCTCCGCGGTGACGACAGCGCCTTCAGCGCGACGATGAAACAGACCGCGGCGACCAGATAGCCGAGTTGGGCCCAGGTGGGGATCACTTCTGCAGCTCCTTCTTGCGGGCCCCCGGGCCTTTGAACATCTGCAGCATCCGGTCGGTGACCACGAATCCGCCGACCATGTTCACGGTGGCGAGTACGACGGCCAGCAGCCCGACGATCATCACGAGCGTCGACTCGGTCGCGCCGGTGACGATGATGGCGCCGACCAGGATGACGCCGTGGATGGCGTTCGCGCCGGACATCAACGGGGTGTGCAACGTCGAGGAGACCTTGCTGATCACCTCGACGCCCACGAACGCCGCGAGCACGAAGATCGTCAGCAACGCAATGGACCCGGTCATGGGGCCTCCTGGTCTGGACTGAGGAGCGGAAGGAGCGAAGCGACTGGAGCGACGAGGGAAGACCAGGAGTCACAGCCCCATGACCCGCCGCGCCGGAGGCGTGGCATCAGCACCGTCACAAGGACTGTCCCTTCAGGAGCTCGCGGGTGGGCTCGTGGAGCACGGTGCCGTCGTGGGTCACGCAGCAGCCGCGGACGATCTCGTCGTCGAAGTCGGGGTCGAACGCGGCGTTCCGCGTCATCAACCGGATCAGGTTGGCGATGTTCTGGCCGTAGAGCCGCGAGGCCGGCCCGGCCATCTGCGACGGCACGTTCGCCCCGCCCCAGACCAGCGCGTCGCCGATCACCAGCTCGGTCCCGGCGACGGATCCCTCGACGTTGCCGCCTTGCTCGGACGCGAGGTCGACGACCACCGAGCCTGGCTTCATCTGCTCGACCATCGACCGGGACACCAGCATCGGCGCGGTCCGGCCCGGTACGGCGGCCGTCGTGATCAGGGCGTCCGCCGCCGCGACGTACGGCGTGAGCAGTTCACGCTGGAGCTGCGCGCGCTCCGGGGTCATCTCGCGGGCGTAGCCGCCCGGGCCGTCCAGTGTGCCGAGTTCGAGTTCGATCGGTATGGCGCCCATCGACGCGATCTCCTCCGCGGCGGCGGTCCGTACGTCGTACGCCTTGACGACCGCTCCGAGGCGTTTCGCGGTGGCGATCGCCTGCAGGCCGGCGACGCCCGCGCCGAGGACGAGGACCTGGGCCGGCGGGACGGTGCCGGCCGCCGTCATGTTCAACGGGAAGAAGCGCGGCAGCCGTTCGGCGGCGACGATCGCGGCCCGGTACCCGGCGACGAGCGCCTGTGACGACAGCGCGTCCATCGACTGGGCCCGGGAGATCCGCGGGATCATTTCCATCGCGAACGCCGTCAGCTTGGCCCGGGTTGCGGTCCGGACCACGTCTGGCGGGTTGGTCGGCAGGAACGACATCAGCGCCGTACCGGCGTGCAGGCGCTGCAGGCGTTCGCGTTCGAGCGGCTGCACCGACGTCACGATGGTCGCCGCATGGTCGGCGCCCCACGCGACCTCGGCGCCCGCCTCGCGGTATTGGTCGTCGGAGAACAGTGCGCGTTCGCCGGCGGCCGGCTCGACCGCGACCTCGTACCCGAGCTCGATCAGTTTCGCGACTTGTTCCGGCACCAGCGCGACCCGGCGCTCGGCCGGTCTGGTCTCCCGTACGACTGCGATCTTCACTCGCCGAAACCTATGCCAAACACTGGGTCGCCGGAAAGGTGGGTCAGGCCTGGTTTGCGAGGTTCTGCAGCAGCAGGGCCTCGGCGAGGCAGACCTTGCGGAACTCGGCGAGGTGCAGGCCCTCGTCGATACCGTGTGCGCGGGTGTCCGGATCCTCGACGCCGGTGACCAGGATCGTCGCCTGCGGGAAGGTCTGCTGGAACTCCGCGATGAACGGGATCGACCCGCCCATTCCCATGTCTACCGGCTCGACGCCCCAGGCTTCCTGGAACGCCGACCGCGCCGCTTCGTACCCCGCACCGCGGGCGTTCACGCTGCAGGGCTGACCGGTCTGCCCCTCGGTGACGGTGACCTGAGCGCCCCACGGCGCATGCTCCTCCAGGTGCCGCTTCAGCGCCGCGCTCGCCTTGACGGCATCGTCACCGGGCGCGACGCGCAGGCTGACCTTGGCCCTCGCGACCGGCACCAGCGTGTTGCTCGCCTGCGCCACCGACGGCGCGTCGATCCCGACCACGGCGACCGCAGGCCGCGTCCAGAGCCGGTCGACCAGCGACCCCGATCCGGTCAGGCGCACCGAGTCCAGCACCGACGACTCGGCGCGCAGCCGGTCCTCCGGGTACTCGACGTCCGCCGCCCGCGACGCGTGCAGACCGTCGACCGCGACGTCGCCCTTGTCGTCGTGCAGTGTCGCGAGCAGCCGGCACAGCGCGGACAGCGCGTCCGGGATCGGGCCGCCGAACAGGCCGGAATGCACCGCGTGGTCCAGCGTTCGCACCTCGACATACGACTCGACGAGGCCGCGCAGCGAGACCGTCAGCGCCGGATGTCCGACCTCCCAGTTGCCGGAGTCGGCGATTACGATCGCGTCCGCGGCCAGTTCGTCGGAGTACTCGTCGAGCAGCTGCAGCAGGGTCGGCGAGCCGATCTCCTCCTCGCCCTCGACGAAAACGGTCACGCCGACCGGCAGATCGTTGCCGAAGGCCCGTACGGCGGCCAGGTGCGCGGCGATCCCGGCCTTGTCGTCGGCGGCGCCCCGACCGTACAGCCGGTCGCCGCGCTCGGTCGGCTCGAACGGCTCGGAGGTCCACTGCTCCACCGGCCCGGTCGGCTGGACGTCGTGGTGCGCGTACAGCAGGACGGTCGGCTTCCCCGCCGGAGCCGGCTTCTTCGCGATCACCGCCGGCGCACCGTCGCCGGCCCGGACGATCTTCACCGTGAAGCCCTCGGCCCCGAACAACGCCGCGGTCGCCTCGGCGGACCGCTGCACGTCGGCCGCACGGGCCGGCTCGTAACTGACCGACGGGATCCGGATGAGGTCCTCGAGGTCGGCACGGACACTGGGCAGAACGCGGTCGATCGCCGCTGACAGATCGGTCATGCGACAACCGTACGGCGTCCGTTCGCGCAGTGTTTATTCACATGCGCGACGCCCAGTTCACCCTCGCGTGTTACTCATTGGCGATTTACTCTGAGTATCTCGTAGGTTTTCGCCCACAACCGAAGAGGTCCACCATGGTCAAGCGCCCCCTTGCCATCGTTCTCACCGTCGTCGCGGCGGCCCTGACGGCTGCCACACCCGCGCACGCGGCGATCAGCTGCGACACCTCGACCAGCGGCGGCTCGACGTTCTACGCCGGACCGTCGGCCTCGTACAAGTACGACGCCCGGTTCAGCAACAGCGCGAGCATCCCGAACCTCGGCACCCACACCCCGCAAGGCGCGGGGACTTGGTACGACTGGGACGGCTCCGGCAAGAACCTCATCCTGATCGCGTCGTACCGCACCGGCGCCGACTCGCAGATCTACGGCATCGATCCGTCCACCGGCGCCACGGTCGGCGTGGTCGCGATCGCGGAGTCCCACGTCGGCGGAATCACCGTGAGCAAGTCTTCATTAACTGTCGGATGTGGAAGTTGGCTATCGTAGCTGCGAGCTGCGATAGCCAAGCAGCCAGCAGTAACCGCGGCCGGGCGGGCCGTGGCAGCACGGGGAGCCTTCTTGCGCAGTCGGGCACGGCCGTGAACCGTGAACCTCACCCGCAAGGGTGGAATCCCATCGCGCGAGCGATGGGAGGACGTCAACTACAGCACGTCGTACGACGAGCGACAGCGGTAGGCGGACCAACGAACCGCAGTGGTGTTCATGTGGTGGAGCGCGGCCGGAGGATTGATCCCGGCCGCGCTCAACCATTTCCGGCGCCGAGCATGAACGAGGGCATCACGGAGTACAACGGGACGGCGTACCTCGTCTACGAGTCCGGATCACACCTGTACGCGTCGGATCCGACCACGCTCAACGTGATCCCCCGCATGCACAAGGCAAGCATGTCGTCGCTGACGTCGCTGGTCCCTTAAGAGCCGTACTTCGCGGAGTCGAGCACCTGCGTCCGGATCTTCTCGTCCGCCGTGCGGACTTGGATCCGGACGATGGTGTTCGTCGCCACCTCGCGGTATTGCTCGACGATCCTTGGGCTGTCACCGCAGTCGAGCGTGAACGTGATGTTCTGCTGGTCGCCGCTCCCGCCAGGAGTCCCTGCGCCCGCGGTGCATCCCTCGGGTGCAGCGATGCTGGTCGGCAACTTGGAGAGGTTCTCCACGCCGAGGTAGACGCCTTCGACCGTCTGGTTGCTGTGCCAGGCTGATGTATCGGTACTGACCAGGAGCGCCTGGCCGTCGGTGGCCTTCTGGCCCCAGGCTCTCGGGACCTCCACGGACAGGTTCTCGTGCTCCACCGTTACCGGGCGGGTCAGGACGTACTGGTAGCCGCCGTACCCACCTCCCGCGGCCAGGAGCACTGCGGCGACTGCCGTGAGCACACCGGCCCGCCCGCGCTTCGGCTTCGCGGCGACGGTGGACTGCTCCGAGCTGACCAGTGCGGTCGCCTGGTCGACCGGTCCGGTCGCCGCGGGTGGGGGCATGGCCGCGGCCGGCACCAGCCCGGCCGGGACCTTGCCCGTGGTATGCGCCTCGCGCAGGGCGTTGAGGAAGCTGTCCAGGTCCGGCCAGCGCTGATCCCGGTCCGGCTCGAGAGCACGCCGTACGACGACATCGATCGCGTCCGGCACGTCTGCGCGCAGCGTGGTCATCGAAGGAGGTGGCGCGTCGATCTGCATCACCGCGCCGAGGCTGGCGACACCGTGCGGCGCCTGACCGGTGAAGGCTGCGTACGCGACCGCACCGAGCGAGTACAGGTCCGCGCGGTGATCCAGACGGTCACCCATCACCTGCTCAGGGGCGACGTACGCCGGGGTACCGCCGGGCATCGTGATGCGGGAGACCTCGGCCAGCGCCTTGCCCAGCCCGAGATCGGACAGCATCGCGCGGTCGCCCGCGGCCGGGTCGGTGCGGAACAGCACGTTGGCCGGCTTCACGTCCCGGTGCAGGACGCCGCGGGCGTGCAGGTGTTTCAGGCCGCGGCCGACCTGCGTGATGATCCGGACCGCCTCGCCGAGCTCGAGCGGCCCGGCCTTGATCTTGTCGGCGAGCGTGCCGCCGTCGGCGTAGGTGAGGACCATGAACGGGCGGCCGTCCTCGGCCTCGCCGATGTCGTGGACGCCGACGACGTACAGCGAGTCGACCCTGCGCAGGAACCGGCCCTCGGCGAGGAACCGGCGCCGGACGTCCTCGTCCTCGACCCAGTTCTCGGACAGGATCTTGATCGCGACCTCGGCGTCCAGCTGCTCGTCGCGCGCCAGCCAAACGGTCGCGAAACCTCCGGCACCCACCCGGCGGACCAGGGAGTACCGGCCGATCCGGGGTGGCTGGTCCATGGCGCAATTATGCTTGATCCGTTCTGCGACTCGTTCGCTGGAGTGAACAAAGCGGTGGCGTACGACGTCATACGGGCGAGATTCACCGGTGACGAGGATGGGGGCTGCCGTGCAGCACATCAACAGGCGGCTGGTGATCACGGTCAGCGTGATCGCGGTCGCGGCTGTCACGATCGGCGGGGCCTTCGCGTACCGCACCGGGCCGGCCGAGGCCGACGGCAGGGCTGCACCGCTCACCGGCTCGCCGACCCCGACCACTTCGACGCCGACCCCCACTCCGATCAGCCGTACGACGATCGCGAGCCGGACGCCGTCGGTCAAACCGTCGGCCACCCCGCCCACGAAGCCACCTGCCGCCGGAGCGACGGTCACCGGCCCGACCAAGGTCGCCGTGGCCGTGAGCAAGCTTCCCGAGGGCCGTGAGCCCCAGGTTCCCTATCTCGTCGACCGTGAGATCCGAGGTGGGTCCGGCGAGGTCGTCACGCTCCCGGGGACCGGCGGAGTGATCGCGGTGGGCCGCCTGGGCGAGGGCGCCCTGGCGATCGTCCAGGACGGGAACGACGGCACCGAGCTGCTGAAGACGCAGAACGACAAGGTGGTCCGCCGTACGCCAGATGTGACGTCGCTGGTGACGACTCGCGACCAGTCGGCAGCGGCCTACGCCGCGGCGCGCATCAGCTCGTTGGGTGCGGCGGTCAAAGGCGGGACTGTGTACGCGGAGACCACCACCTCGGTCAGGTCGTTGAAGCTGCCGGACAGCTGGAACCTCCAGGTGCTCGCCTTTGCCGACGGCAAGGTGTACTTCCGGGCCGCGAGCGCCGAGGACGGCCCGTGGACGTTGTACTCCTGGTCTCCCGGCGCATCGGCAGCCGTCAAGGTGAAGAGCGTGGTCTCACCGACCGCCGTGTCCGCGAACGGCCGGATCGCCGCTTCGATGGGAACACTGAACGACAGCGGCAGCTGTTCCAGCGTCGTCGAGGTCGGCAGCGGACGGCAGCTGTTCCGGACCTGCGACAACCAGGTGTCCGGGTTCACTCCGGACGGCACCACGGCGGTCGGCGGATCGGCGTACGGCGACGGCTACTGCGACACCATTCAGGTCGCGCTCGCGGTCTCCACCGGCAAGCTGCTCCGCGAATGGAAAGGCTGTTTCCACCAGTCGGTGGCCGAGGACGACCAGCATGTCCTGATCGTGGCCGTGGCTTCCGGAGGCGGCGGCGACCCGGGGACCAAGAGCGCGATCATCCGCTGCACGATCACGACCGGGGCCTGTGAGCTCGCCACCCCCATCAGCACCGACAAGGCGCTGCGGATCGGCACCTGAGCGTTCCGTTCCGCCGGGTCCCTGACCAAGAACTGTTTTGAGGAGATCGCCGATGCGAGTGCAGAACGGCCGCCTGGTCGCCCTCGTCGCAGCTGTCGCCGTCGCCGCCATCGCCGGCGGCGGCGCCCTCGCCTACCGCCAGGGCCCGACGGCCAACGCGGAAGGCGGCGGCACCGCTGCCCCGCTCTCGACCTCACCGTCGCCGAGCGCGAGCACCCCTGCGACGAGCGCGCCGGCCACGTCCAAGCCGACCCCGTCCAAGACATCGAGCACTCCGTCGGGTCCGGTCAAGACGAAGGTCGACCTCAAGAAGCTCACCGAGGGCAGGGCGCCGCAGGTCACGTACCTGAGCGGCCGGACGATCCGCGGCGGCGCCGGCGAGGACGTGAAGGTCCCGGGCACCACGGACATCCAGGAGGTCGCCAGGGTCGGCAGCTCGGCGCTCGCCGTGGTCACCAAGGGATCCGGCACCGAGATGCTGACCCTGGACAGCGAGGGCAACGTCACCCGCCGGACGCCCGACGTGACCCAGATCGTCACCACCGACGACGACAGCGCGGCCGCGTACGTCGCCACTCGTCTGAAGGAAACAGGTGAAGAACTCCCCGGTGCGACCATCTACGCCGAGCAGACCGAGGTCCGGAAGGTCACGGTGGAGGGCGTCTGGAACACCACGCCGCTCGCCTACCTCAACGGCAAGGTGTACTTCGAGGCGTCGACGACCCAGGATGGCGACTCTGTTCTGTACGAGTGGACGCCGGGCGATGCGAAGCCCGTCCAGCTCAAGGCGATCCCGAAGCCGCTAGCCGTGTCCAGCGCAGGTACGGCGGGCTCGCTGACCGCACTGAACGACCAGAGCAGCTGCAGCAGCCTCCTCACCGTTCCGACCGGTAAGCGGCTGTGGCGCACCTGTGACTACCTGATCACCGGCTTCACCCCAGACGCCGCGACCGTCATCGCCGGGCCGAAGTACCAGGACGGGTACGGCGACGGCATCGCGGGAGCGCTGGACGCGAAGACGGGCAAGCTGCTGCACGAGTGGACCGGTGTCTTCCGCCAAACCGTCCCCGAGGACGACCAGCACCTGCTGCTGCTCGCCGACGACGGTGACGAGACACCTGCGTCGATCATCCGCTGCACCATCTCCACAGGCGCCTGCGAGCTCGCCACTCCACTCGCCAATGGCCAGTTGCTGATCGGCGCCTGATCTGCTCTGAGCAGATGTGCCTTCACCACAAGGGCTTTCGCGGCAGACTGCTGGTATGACGACCGTTGCTGTGCTGGCTGACGTTCATGGCGTGCTGCCTGCGTTGGAGGCTGTGCTGGGTGAGCCGGATGTGCAGGCGGCCGAGCGGATCGTGCTGGCGGGCGACATCGCGAGTGGGCCGCAGCCGGTGGAGACGTTGGATGCGCTGACTGCGCTGGGCGACCGCGTGGTCTGGGTACGCGGCAATGCGGACCGGGAGCTCGTGGAGATGGCCCGGGGGACGTACGACGACCAGCCGCCGGATGCGGTGAGCCCGTGGGCCGCGGGGCAGCTGCGACCGGACCAGGTCGAGCTGCTCGCTGCACTGCCTACGACCGTCACAGTCGGGGACGTGCTGTTCTGCCACGCCACACCGCGCAACGACGAGGAGGTGGTGCTGGTCGACAGCCCCATCGCCCGGTGGGCACAGGTGTTCGAAGGGCTGCCCGACGAGGTCAGGACGGTGGTCTGCGGGCACACCCACATGTCGTTCGCCCGGCAGGTCGATCGGCGGCTGGTGGTGAACGCCGGCAGCGTCGGCATGCCGTACGGCGCTCCTGGTCCGAGCTGGGCGCTGCTGACCGCAGACGGAGTACAACTGCGCCGTGCACCACTCGACGCGACCAAGGCGGCGGAGCGGATCGTGAGCGAGTCCTCGTACCCAGGTCGGGCGGACTGGGTCGCGGAGTACCTGCTGCACAACTACTCCGACACGGAGGCGCTGGAGGCGTTCAGGCCGCGCGCGGAGGGCTGACCGGTTACCGTCAGGGGGTGTTCGCGCGCCGGCGGAAGCATTTCGGGACCCCGGCCGACAAGGCGACGTACGCGACTTTGCATACCGCCTCGTTGGCCAGCCCTCACCTGCGCGAAGGGCTGACACCAGCCGCCGCAGGTAAGGCGAGCCGCCACCTGAGGGACCTCCTGGGTACGGCGGCCATCGCGATCTGCGACGCGTCCGGGGTACTGGCCTGGGACGGCATCGGTGGACCGTACGAGAGCAACCACCGCCGGGACGCCAAGGACATCGCCACCCCGACGCTCCGCTCCGGCCGCACGGCAGTACTAGGTGCACACGACGTGGCGTGCGGCGACCCGCAGTGTCCGATCCGTACGGCGGTCGTCGCACCGATCGTCACCGAGGAACGCGTAGTCGCCGTACTGCTCGCCTACAGCCACAACACCTCAGCTGCGCTGGTCAGAGCGACCGAAGAGGTCGCCCGGTGGGTCTCCGGCCAGGTAGAGCTCGCGGAGCTCAACAAGGAACGCACCCGCGCCATGGAGGCCGAGCTGCGCGCGCTACGCGCTCAGATCAGCCCTCACTTCATTTACAACGCTCTGGCCGCTATTGCGTCGTTCGTCCGCACAGATCCGGAGCGGGCGCGTGAGCTGCTGCTGGAGTTCGCAGACTTCTCCCGGTACGCGCTGCGGCGTGGTGGGGAGTTCACCACGCTCGCCGATGAGCTGCGCAACGTGGAGCGCTACCTGGTGCTGGAGCAGGCCCGGTTCGGTGACCGGCTCAAGGTGTCGCTCCAGATCGCTCCTGAGGTGCTGCCGGTGGTCATCCCGTTCCTGGTGGTCCAGCCGCTGGTGGAGAACGCAGTACGGCATGGGCTGGAGGGTACGACGGGCGTCGGCAACATCACGATCCGCGCGCGCGACCGGATCAACGAGGCGGAGATCAGCGTGGAGGACGACGGCGCGGGCAGCGACCCGGAGGTGATCCGCGCGGCCCTGTCCGGCGAGTCCGGGAGCGACTCGGTCGGCCTCGGGAACGTCGACGCGCGGCTGCGGCAGGTGTACGGCGACACGTACGGCCTGGTCGTGGAGACCGCCGTGGACGCCGGCACCAAGGTGACTTTCCGCATCCCCAAATACTCCTCAGGGGTGCATGCCTCGCCGTAGTGTGACGCTATGGCCGACAGTCCCCTGCGCGCGCTGGTCGCGGACGACGAGGAGCCCGCCCTGGCCGAGCTGGTGTACCTGCTGGGCCAGGACCCCCGGATCGGCGAGATCCGGACGGCCTCGAACGGCCCGGACGCGCTGAAGATCCTGCAGGCGACCGACCTGGACGTGGTGTTCTGCGACATCAAGATGCCCGGTCTGGACGGGATCGACCTGGCCCGGGTGCTGTCCAAGTTCGCCAGCCGGCCACAGATCGTGTTCGTCACGGCGTACGACGAGCACGCCGTGGCGGCGTTCGACCTGGAGGCCACCGACTACGTGATGAAGCCGGTCCGGCAGGAGCGGCTGGCCGAGGCGGTACGCCGGGTGGTCACACAGGGCGCCCCGACCGCGCTGCAGTCGCCGGAGGAGTCTGAGGACGAGGTGATCGCGGTAGAGCTGGCCGGCGTCACCAGGTTCGTCCAGCGCTCCACGGTGCGGTACGTCGAGGCACAGGGCGACTACGCCCGCCTACACACCGGCCAGAACTCGCACCTCGTCCGCATCCCGCTGAGCACCCTGGAGGAACGCTGGCGGGATGCGGGGTTCACCCGGATCCACCGCAGCACCCTGGTCGCGCTGCAGCACGTGGACGAGATGCGGGTGGACGGCGGGCGCTGCGCGGTCCGGGTCGGTGACGACTGGCTCCCGGTCAGCCGCCGGCACACACGCGAGCTCCGCGACCTCCTTGTCCGTTCGACGTCCCTGAGATGAGTACTCCCGAGGGACCGCGCAGGGTCCGTGTCACCAGCCCCCGGACCAGCGCTGCCCGGCGTCCGATCATGCCGACGGGCGCCCGTGAGATCGACGAGCAGACCCGCCTCGGCGAGATCTACATGCAGTCGCTGGTCCAGTCCCAGCTGCGGCTTGCGCTGGCCGTCATCGGCGGCGTACTGCTGCTCCTCGGCAGCATCCCGCTGCTGTTCTGGCTGGTCCCGCCGGCCCGCACGCTGTCGATTCTCGGTCTGCCGCTGCCCTGGGTGATCCTCGGCATCCTGGTCTATCCGGTCGTGTACGTCGCCGCGCGCATCTACGTCCGGCACGCCGAGCGGATCGAGGCCGAGTTCACCGAGTTCGTGGGGCGGCAGTAGCGATGTCGCCGGCGCTCAGCCTGACCGCGATCGGATTGGTGGTCCTGGCAACGATCGCGATCGGGCTGTTCGGCCTGCGGATCTCGCGCACCACCAGCGACTTCTACGTGGCCAGCCGCGCCGTCACGCCCCGCTGGAACGCGTCCGCGATCAGCGGCGAGTACCTGTCCGCCGCGTCGTTCCTGGGCGTCGCCGGCCTTGTGCTGGTGAACGGCGCCGACATGCTCTGGTTCTCGGTCGGCTACACCGTCGGCTACCTGATGCTGCTGGTCCTGGTCGCGGCTCCGCTGCGCCGGTCCGGTGCGTACACGCTCCCCGACTTCGCCGAGACCCGCTTCGAGTCGGCCGCCGTACGACGGATCTGCGCCGGACTCGTGGTCGGTATCGGGACGCTCTACCTGCTGCCCCAGCTGCAAGGAGCCGGCCTCGCGGTGCAGACCGTGACGGGCGCTCCGCCGCATGTCGGTGCTGCGATCGTCGCGGTGATCGTGGTGATCAACGTCGCCGCGGGCGGAATGCGTTCGATCACCTTCGTCCAGGCGTTCCAGTACTGGCTCAAGCTGACCGCACTGGCGATGCCGATCTTCGTCATCCTGCTCCTCTGGCACCAACCGGTCGGCGTCCTCGACTCGCTGCACGGCGCGGCCGCCGAGTGGGCCGAGCCGCTGTCCCGCGCCGGGGGTCGCGACCACCCGCTGTACGCGACCTATTCGTTGCTCCTGGCCCTTTGTTTCGGGACGATGGGGCTTCCGCACGTCCTGGTCCGCTTCTATACGAACCCCGACGGCCGGGCGGCCCGCCGTACCACTGTCGTCGTCCTCGCGTTGCTCGGGATGTTCTACCTCTTCCCGCCGATGTACGCGATCCTCGGGCGGACGTTCGCGCCGGATCTGGTGGACGCGGGCGGCGATACCGTCGTACTCGAGCTGCCCGGACGCGTTTTCCCTGGTACAGCAGGGGATCTGCTCGGTGCACTGGTCGCGGCAGGGGCGTTCGCGGCGTTCCTGTCGACGTCGTCGGGGTTGACGGTCGCGATCGCCGGGGTGATCGACCAGGACCTGTTGCGGAGCCGGCTGCACCGGTGGAGCGGCGGAGACTACGTCGCGGTGAACAGCTTCCGGATCGCGTCGCTGCTCGCGATGATCGTCCCGTACCTGGCGTTCACGGCGACGGGCGCGCTGAGTCTCGCGGACACCGTCGGGCTCGCGTTCGCGCTCGCCGCGTCGACGTTCTGCCCGTTGCTGGTGCTGGGGATCTGGTGGCGGCGGATGTCGACGACCGGCGCCGCGGCCGGGTTGGTGGTCGGCGGGATCGCGGCCAGCGCGGCCGCACTGGTGAACGTGCTGGGCGCACCACAGGGCGGTTGGCCGCGCGCGCTCGTCGGGCAGCCGGCCGCGTGGACGATGCCGCTCGCGTTCCTCACGGTGATCGTGGTCTCCCGGCTCACCCCGGACCGCATCCCGGCAGGCACCGCCCGCAGCATGGTCCGCCTGCACACCCCCGAGGCCGTCAACGTGGATCGCCGACCGTTCGTCGCGTGATACCTACCGCTCGCCGCAGTTGAGTGATCCACCGAACGACTGGTGTGCTCCGCTGAGCGACCGGTGCCCGCCGGTGCTGTCAAGACCCCCGTGACCCGCGCCACAGTACGAGACAGCAACCCCCGCCGGCCTCGACACCCGCCCGGCTCGATCCCCTCCCTGGAGGCTCGCGATGAGTGAGATGCGCGATCGCGAACTGTCGACGTACCGAGACGTCCAGTTGTCACCGGACTTCTCCGAACTGCGTCGCCGGTTCCGGCGCTTCGTGTTCCCGATGACCGCGTTGTTCCTGGTCTGGTACTTCGTCTACGTCCTGCTCGCCGACTACGCGCACGGCTTCATGTCGTACCGGATCGGCGGCAACATCAACGTGGCGCTGCTGCTCGGCCTCGGCCAGTTCGTGTCGACGTTCGCGATCACGATGATCTACGTCCGCTGGGCGGATCGCCGGGTCGACCCGGACGCCGAGAAGTTGCGTCACCAGATCGAGGGAGAGCCGCAGTGACCGCCCCGCTGATGTTGCCCATGGCAACCGATATCGGTAACCCGACCGTCAACATCCTGATCTTCGGGCTGTTCGTGCTGGCCACGCTGGCGATCGTGTTCAAGGCGTCGCGGAACAACAAGACCGCGGCCGACTTCTACGCCGGCGGCCGGTCGTTCACCGGCCCGCAGAACGGCGTCGCGATCGCCGGCGACTACCTGTCCGCCGCGTCCTTCCTCGGCATCGCCGGCGCGATCGCGCTGAACGGGTACGACGGCTTCCTGTACTCCATCGGCTTCCTGGTGGCCTGGCTGGTCGCCCTGCTGCTGGTCGCCGAACTGCTGCGGAACACCGGCCGCTTCACGATGGCCGACGTACTGTCGTTCCGCCTCAAGCAGCGGCCGGTCCGGATGGCGGCCGCGATCTCGACCCTCGGCGTCTGCTTCTTCTACCTGCTGGCGCAGATGGCAGGCGCCGGGGGTCTCGTCGCCCTCCTGCTCGGTGTCTCCGGCCGGGCCGGGCAGAGCATCGTGATCGCCGTGGTCGGCATCCTGATGATCACTTACGTGCTCGTCGGCGGCATGAAGGGCACCACCTGGGTGCAGATCGTCAAGGCCGTGCTGCTCGTCATCGGCGCCGGCATCATGACGCTCTGGGTGCTGGCGAAGTACACCTTCAACCTGTCCGGCCTGCTCGGCGCGGCGGTCGAGAACAGCCCCGCGGCCGGCGAGAAGCTGCTGAACCCGGGCCTGCAGTACGGCCTCACCGGTGTCACCAAGCTGGACTTCCTCTCGCTCGCACTCGCGCTGGTACTCGGCACCGCCGGTCTGCCGCACGTACTGATGCGGTTCTACACCGTGCCGGACTCCAAGGAGGCGCGGCGCAGCGTCAGCTGGGCGATCTGGATCATCGGCATCTTCTACCTGTTCACGCTGGTGCTCGGGTACGGCGCCGCGGCGATCGTCGGCCCCGACGCGATCAGGGCCGCACCCGGCAAGGCGAACTCGGCCGCTCCACTGCTCGCGTTCGCACTCGGCGGCGAGATCCTGCTCGGCGTCATCTCGGCGGTCGCGTTCGCGACGATCCTCGCCGTGGTGGCCGGGCTGACGATCACCGCGAGTACGTCGTTCGCGCACGACATCTACGGCCAGATCATCAAGAAGGGCCAGATCAGCGGCGACGGCGAGGTCCGCGTGGCCCGCTACACCGCGGTCGTGATCGGCATCGTCGCGATCGTCGGCGGCATCTTCGCGAACGGGCAGAACATCGCGTTCCTGGTGGCGCTCGCGTTCGCGGTCGCGGCCAGCGCGAACCTGCCGACGATCCTGTACTCGCTGTTCTGGCGCCGCTTCAACACCCGCGGCGCGCTGTGGAGCATCTACGGCGGCCTGGCCTCGACGATCATCCTGATCATCTTCAGCCCGGTCGTCTCCGGCAAGGTGGACAAGAAGACCGGCGCCAGCCTGTCGATGATCACCGACACCAACATCGACTTCCACTGGTTCCCGCTGGACAACCCCGGCATCGTCTCGATCCCGCTGGCCTTCCTGCTCGGCTGGCTCGGCACCATCACCAGCAAGGAACAGGTCGACGTCGACCGCTTCGCCGAAATGGAGGTCCGCTCCCTCACCGGCGCGGGCGCCGAGAAGGCAGTCCACCACTGAGACCTGTCAGGCAGGCCCTGCTGAATCCAAGCGAACCTGCCTGACAGCCCCACCCCCGCCCCCGAGACGGACCCGGCACCCTCCCGCCGGGTCCGTCTTCTGCGTCCAGCTCGACGCAATTGCGACAACCCCCGGGGTCTGGAGACACGCAGTACCTTGTCTCGACAGTCCGCCGCCTGTCGCAGCTCGGGATGGATTGACGCGTAGGAAGTTTCCTACGTATTGTGCGGGTATGGCTATCAACACCGTGAAGACCGTGACCGTGTTCGTGTCCGACCAGGACGCCGCTCGTGACTTCTATGTCGATGCCCTCGGCATGGAGGTGAAGGCCGACCAGACCTTCGGCGACAACCGCTGGCTCGAGGTGGGTGCGCCTCGGGGCACCACGCTCGTGCTGCACAAGCCGTTCCCGGGGATGAGCGCCGGCGGCGGGCAGGGGACGCTGCTCGCCAGCGACGACCTCGACGCCGACATCGCTCGTCTGCAGGCCGCGGGTGTGGTCGTCGACGGTCCCAACGAGCTGCCGTGGGCAACGCAGGCGACGTTCTCCGACCCGGACGGCAACGGCTACGTACTGCAGGGCTGAACCTTGCCCCGACGCGTCAAGAGCGGACCGCTGGACGAGGTGTTCGCCGCGCTCGCCAACCCCACCCGCCGAGACATCCTGGACGCGCTCCTCGACGGGGAACACACCGCCGGGGAGCTCGCCGGGAAGTTCGACATGGCCCGTCCCAGCGTCTCCGAGCATCTCCGCGCGCTGCGGGAGACCGGTCTGGTCGAAGAGCGGGCTGAAGGACGCCACCGTTTCTACCGGGTCACCGGCGAACCGATGGCGGAGCTGATCGACTGGCTGACCCCGTACGAGAGATTCTGGCGTGACCGGATGATCGCGCTCGGCGGCGTCCTCGACCGGATGGACGACGATGACGACGAATGACGACCTCACCACGATCGAGGTCGACCAGTACTTCCCCCATCCGCCGGCGAAACTCTGGCGCGCGTTGACGACACCGGACCTGATGGCGCAGTGGCTGATGCCGAACGACTTCGAACCCGTCGTCGGCCACCGCTTCACCTTCCACGGACGCCCGGTCGTGCAGACCGGATTCTCCGGGCAGATCGCCTGTCAGGTGCTGGAGCTGACCCCGCCCAAGCGGTTACGGATCAGCTGGGCCGACGCCGACGATCCCGGCTCGATGCCGACGGAGGTCGCCTGGACCCTCCAACCCGAGGGCCAGGGCACCCGCCTGATCCTCGAACACTCCGGCTTCGACCCTGACGACCCAACCCAACAGCTCGTCCGCCGCCTGATGAACGGCGGCTGGCGCAGCCACGTACTCCGCCGCCTGACCGACGTACTACAGCCCGTCGTGTGCGTCAGGACTGGAATTTGAGCGTGGGCCAGAGTTTGTAGAAGGCGTCGCGGGAGCTGGTGCCGCGGGCTTCCTCGGCGGCGTGCAGGCGGCCGTAGGTGAAGGGGTTGCCGCCCTCGGCGTACACCTGCAGGGCCAGCTGGCGTAGGAGGTCGCGCGAGACGACGGAGTCCTGGTGTTCGCCGAGGACCTCCTGGACTTCCTCGGCCCGCGCGGCCAGCTCGGCGGCCTCGTCGCCCAGGACGGGTACGGCGGACTCCGCGGCGTACCGCAGTCGCTTGGCGGCCTTGCGGACCTCGTGGAGCTCGTGGTCCTGCTCCGCGTCCGTCTCGGCGTCCTGCGAACGGCGTACTGCCTTCCGCATCCGCCGGTAGTCGTGGTCGAGCAGCTCGCCGATCTGCTTGCTCGCCTTCCGGTCGTCGCCGGTGACCGGCGGCTTCGCGACCAGCTCGTCCAGCGCGTCGAGCAGCCGGAAGTACCGCGGACTCTCCAGCGCGGCGAGCGCCCCCGCGCGTCCTTCCTTGTAGACCTGCCGCAGATGGTCGTCGATCCGCCCGGCGACCCGGCCCATCACGAGCTCGACCGGCTGTTCGGCGACCTCGGCCGCGAAGTGCTCGCGCTGCACCTCCGCGTCCCGCGCCGCGCCGAGCTCACCCGCGAGCCACTTCAGCTCGGCGCGCAGCTCGTCACCGGCCGCGCGGTCGACGGCCGGGCGGTACGTCGCCAGCGCCGACCGCAGCCGCCGCGTCGCGACCCGGAACTTGTGGATCGAGTCCGGCACGTCCCGCCGTACCTCGGGGTCCCGCTCCCGGATCGCCTGCACCTGCGCACCGGCGTACGCGCGGAACAGGTCCGACGTCCGCGGCTTCTTCGGCAAGGTCCAGTCGTCGTACGACGGAACGCGATCGCCGAGTGCCCTGGCCAGCTTGCTCGGACCGCTCGCCGGACGCGCGCCCGCGGACTTCAGCAGCTCGCCCGCGTCCTCCAGCAGCAGCTCGTCGCCGCCGACGAGCTCGACCTCCCACTCGCGCCAGCTCTCCGGCTCACCACCCTCGACCGTCGCGGTCACCTGGTCGTCGGCCAGCTCCGCGAGGACCTCACCGGCATCGTCGAGCAGCCGATGCACGATGCGCCGGGTCCGCAACGTCACGACCGGCGTCAACGGGTGGTCGCGGACGTGCACCCGGACCGTGCGGACGACCGCGATCGGTACGCCCGTCGAACGGCCGAGTGGATGCCGGACCTCGAGCCGCCCACCGGACGACCCCGGGAACTTCACGTGCCACCCGTCGTCCTCGCCCCCGGTGCGGCGGCGCAGCGTCACCTTGTGCGCGGCCAGGTCGAGGTCGGCGGTGTCGTAGTACACGGCCTCGAGGTCGAGCTCGACCGGTTGCGCGACCCGCGCGACTCCGGGCAGTTCGTGCAGCGCCGGCAGCATCACGCTGTCGTCGACGTCGTACTTCGTCTCGATCTCGAGCTGTTCAGTCGGTGGCATCCTTCTTGTTTACCAGGCGTTCATGAACTCGTCAGGCGAGTGCGCGCAGATCGGCGACCAGTCGCTCCAGATCGCGGTCGGTGACACCACCTGGCGTCGGGCGGATCTGCTTGCGCTGGTTGCGATTCAGAGCCCAGCAGATGAGGGCAACGAGGACTGTCAATTCGATCATGTCCGGCCAACTCCTTTGAAGAACGTGTAGTGAAAGGTGCCGCCGGGTTCGGCGGCCTGGTCCAGGTCACGGGTGCCGGCGGCCCATTCGGCCTCGGTCCGCAGTCCGGCGGCGATGGCGCGGTCGCGGACGGACTCGACCATCGCGATGAACGTCTTGCGGGTGAAACCGTCGACCAGGTGCGGGAGGTTCTGGTCGGCGTAGACGGTGCGCGGACCGACCTGTACGTCGTCGTACCCGGCCTGCTCGAGCAACGGCTGCAGCCGGCGGCCGATCAGCGCGTCACCGCCCGCGGCAGCCTGCAGGTCGACGAGACAGTCGATGACGGCTTGCGCCCGCGTACTGCGCGGATGGAAGAAGGCGGACCCGTGGTCGCCCTCGATGACGGTGATCGTGCCGCCGGGCTTCAACAGGTTGCGGAGCCGGACGAGGGCGTCACCGGGATCGGCGAGGTGTTCGAGAACGAAGCAGACGAAGACGTGGTCGAACTTCTCGTCGCCGAGTTCGCGCAGGTCCGCGTGCCGCCAGTCGACCGTCGCGTGCGGCGCCTGCTCGGCCACGCGGGCCTTCGCCTGGCCGAGCGACTCCTCGGAGATGTCGATCGAGGTGAGCTCGATGCCGGGGCTGCGGGTGACGAGCTGGACGGTCTGCGCACCCACGCCGCAGCCGGCCTCCAGCACCCGGCTGCCGGGCCGGTACGTGGTGCCGCCGTGGAGCAGGTCGGCCAGGGTGCCGGCCTGGTCGGTCAGCCGGCGCGTCTCCGCCGGGGTGTAGCCGTGGACGTAGTCGGTTCCCATACCTCCACGGTCGCGCGACAATGGTCCTGTGAACAGGTCCAATCCGGCGAGAAGTGGCAGGTCCAATGGCGGGGCCGACTTCCTGCAGCTCGACCCGTCCGAGGCACCCGCGGGAGGACTCGCGGACTGGCTGACCGATCGCCTCCGGACCGCGATCTCCACCGGTCACCTGCCGGTCGGCGCCCGGCTGCCCGCCACCCGCACCCTTGCCACCGACCTCGGCATCTCCCGCGGCGTCGTCACGGAGACGTACCAGCGCCTGACCGAAGACGGCCAGATCGCCGGGCAAGGCCGCCGCGGCACGGTCGTCGTCGCGGCCCCGCTGCGCACCGCGACCGAACCGGCCCGACAGACCGGCCGGGACCCGGTTCTGCGAGACGAGGAATCGCTCCTGTCGCGTCCCGGCCTGGACGCGTTCGACCGGTTGCGGGACCTCCCGGCGCACATCGATCTGACGCCGGGCGTGCCGGACCTGGCGGCGTTTCCGCGCGCCGCCTGGATGCGGGCGGAGCGAGCGGTGCTGAGCGATCTGCGGTCCGCGGACTTCGGGTACGGCGACCCCGCCGGCACAGCGGCGCTCCGCCGGGCAGTCGCGGCCTGGTTGGCGCAGTACCGCGGGATCGCGGCGGACCCCGACGACCTGATCATCGTGGCCGGCGTCGCGCAGGCCATCGGGCTCGTCGCGCAAGTCCTCTCCCAGCACGACACCCACGAGATCGCGGTCGAGGATCCCGGCTCGCTCGGCTCCCGCCAGCACCTGCAGAACTGGGGCCTGCGGACCCTGCCCATCCCCGTCGACGACCGCGGGCTGCGGGTCGACGTACTGCGTGATTCCGGCGCCGAGGTCGTGATGGCGACGCCGGCGCACCACTTCCCGACCGGCGTCGTCCTGGACGGTGAACGCCGGCGCGAACTCATCCACTGGGCGAAGGACGGCGGTCTGATCCTCGAGGACGACTACGACGCGGAGCACCGGTACGACCGCCCGCCGGTCCCGGCCCTGCGCGCGATGCTGCCTGACCAGGTGATCTACGCCGGCAGTATCTCCAAGCTGCTCGCCCCGGCGCTGCGGATCGGCTGGATGCTGGCGCCGACGCGGTACAAGGAGGAACTGATTGCCCGGAAACGTCTGGCCGACCTCGGCAACGCGGGCCTCCCGCAGCTCACCCTCGCGCATCTGATGGAGTCCGGCGAACTCGAACGCCAGCTCCGCTTCCTACGCCGCCGGCACCGCACCCGCCGCGACGCGATGGTCACCGCGATCCGCAACCACTTGCCCACCGCAACCATCCACGGTGCCGCCGCCGGCCTGCATCTCACCATCACGTTCGCCGACGACACCGACGACGCCGCCCTGGCCGCGGCCGCCCTGGACCGAGGCGTGAAATGCCACCCGCTGTCGTGGCACTGCCAACTCCCCCACGCCCCCGGCCTGGTCCTCGGCTACGCCGCCCGCACCCCCACCGACATCACCGCGGCCATCGCCCAGTTGGGGACCGTTCGACAGGAGGTGTCCGGCCGGCGGCCCGCACCCGGCGCATGCTGAGGCGGGAGAAGGTGTCTACGTGCCCACATACCTCCTAATGGGTGTTACCGGGTCGGTCGCTGGCAGACTCGGTGGCTGGTAGCCGCTGGCGGGTGAGCACTCATACCTCCTGGACTGTTTGAGTCCTGACGACAGAGCGTGCCCTCGCTGGTGGTGCGGGAGATTGTAGGGCTGATGGGGTGTCGTGCCCACCGCTGCTGGTTGGTTGGTGTGAGCACTGATCCATTAGGGCGCTCAAGGTCTCTCGCGGGCTGCCGGGATTGGTCGGGAGGCGATGGGAGAGTTGTTGTGTTGTTTGTGGGTGACGACTGGGCCGAAGGGCATCACGACCTGCAGGTCGAGGACGACCAGGGCCGGGTCCTGGCCCGTGGGCGGGTGGACGAGGGCATTGCCGGGATGGTTCGGTTCCACGAGTTGGTGGCGGAGTTCCTGGGCGATGATGCCGGTCCGGAGGAGGTGGTGATCGGGATCGAGACCGATCGCGGGCCGTGGGTGGCCGCGTTGCTGGCGGCGGGGTATGTGGTGTTCGCGGTGAACCCGAAACTTGCTGCCCGGCACCGTGAGAGTTTGTCGTTGTCGGGTGCGAAGGACGACAAGACCGATGCCCGGACGCTGGCCGACCTGGTCCGGACCCGTAGGCATCAACTGCGGCCGGTCACGGCCGATTCCGAGCTGGCCGACGGGGTCAAGGTGCTCGCCCGGGCGCATCAGTCGCTGATCCAGGAGCGGACCCGGCACCTGCTGCGGCTGCGGGCCGCGCTGCGGGAGTACTTCCCGTCCGCGCTGGTTGCCTACCAGCAAGGGACGTTGACGCTGACCGGTGCCGACGTGCTGGCGTTACTGGCCAAGGCCCCCACCCCGGCAGCGGCGGCGAAACTGACGATCGTCCAGATCACCGCGGCGTTGAAGACCGCCGGGCGGCGAGGCGACCTGGCCGAACGGGCCGCGGCGGTGCAGGCCGCGCTGCGCACCGAGCATCTCGGCCAGCCCGAGATCATCACCGCCGCCTACGCGGCCACGGTCGGCTCCACGGTCGCGATCCTGCAGACCCTGAACACCCAGATCCCTGCCCTGCAGGAAGGGGTCGAGGCCTCTTTTGGCCGGCACCCGGACGTTGAGATCTACCGCAGCCAGCCCGGCCTCGGACCGATCCTCGGCGCCCGGGTGCTCGCAGAGTTCGGCGACGCCCCCGGCCGCTACGCCGACGCCAAAGCCCGCAAGAACTACGCCGGCACCGCACCCATCACCCGCCAATCCGGCAAACTGAAAACCGTGCACGCCCGGTTCATCCACAACAACCGGCTCGTCAACGCCATCGACCTGTGGGCCAGCGCCGCCACCCTGCACGACGCCGATGTCCGCGCCTACTACGACCAACTCCGCGGCCGCGGCCTCGGCCACCACGCCGCGCTACGCCAGATCGGCAACCGGCTCGTCGGCATCCTCCACGGCTGCCTCAAAACCCACACCCTCTACAACCCCCAAACCGCCTGGTCACACCGCGCCACAACCCAAGCCGCTTGACACCCTTAGCTCTAGGGGTGTCTGTTGTTAGGTACCCCAGGGCTCCACCAGTTCGCCCGCCCCGCGAGCTTCATGAACGCCGGCAGCAGCACGCCCCGGATCGCCGTCGCGTCCACGAGCACCGCAACCGCCATGCCGACGCCGATCATCTTCAGGTACACGACCCCGCCGCTCGCATAGACGGCGAACGACGACGCCAGGACGACGGCCGCGGTCGTGACCAGCGGCGCCGACCGCTGCAACCCGGTCGCCACCGCACGCTCGGTGTCGCCCGTCCGCAGGTACTCCTCCCGGATCCGCGACACGATGAACACCTCGTAGTCCATCGACAAGCCGTACACGATGCAGAACATCAGCGTCGGCATGCTCGCCTCCAGCACCCCGGTCGCCGTGAACCCGAGCAGCCCGGACAGATTGCCCCACTGGAACACCCACACCATCACGCCGAACATCACAGCGAGACTGAGCAGGTTCAGCACGGTCGCCTTCAACGGCAGCAGCACACTGCCGGTCGCGACGTACAGCACGACCACACTGAGCAGCAGGATCAGACCAAGCACCAACGGGATCCGTTCGGTGAGTGCCGAGCGCCAGTCCGACATCTCGGCCGGCGAGCCACCGATGATGGTCGGGTACGGCGCCGACGCCGAGCGGACCCGCTCGACCAGGCCCCCGATGTCGCCTTCGAGCGCGTCCTCGGTCGGGATGACTGTCAGGTACGCGCCGCCGTTGCGGACGTAGGTGTCCACCTGAGCGACGCCCTCGAACTCTCCGAGGACCTTCGCGTACGGCGCCAGGCGCGCCGGGTCGGCCGCCTCGGGCATCACGACGTACAGCGCGTCGGACTCCTCCTGGCCGAAGTTCTCCCGGACCTGGTCGGCCATGATGCGACTGCTGGCGTCCGCGGGGAGGATCCGCGCGTCCGGCAGACCGAAGCGCAAACCCAGAGCAGGGGCCGAGAGCAACAAGATCAGCACCAGTACGCTGCCGCCGATGAGCGCGGGGCGGCGCATGACCGCGGTTGCCAGCGCGGCCCATCGACCGGTTCGGGCGCGCACCGGCGTGGGCCGGACGACTCGCCGACCGAGGAGCGCCAGGACGGCGGGCAGGATGACCAGTGCGCCGATCAGCGCGGACGCGACGACAAGCACACCGGCGTACCCGAAGGATCGCAGGAAGGACAGCGGGAACAGCAACAGTGCGAGCAGCGAGATCGCGACCGTCAGCCCGCTGAAGAAGACGGTTCGGCCGGCTGTGCGGACCGCGGTCACCACCGCGTCGTGGACCTCTGCACCATCGGCGAGTTCTTCGCGGAACCTCGCGATCACGAAGAGGCAGTAGTCGACCCCCAACGCCAGTCCCATCACCAGCGACAGATTGGCGGCGAACGTCGAGACCTCGGTGAACGCCGCGATCACGCGCAGGCCGGTCAGCGCGCCGCCGACCGCGAAGATCCCGACGCCGAGCGTCACGAGCGCCAGCGAAACCCTGCGATAGATAAGGATCAGCAAAGCCAGGACCATCGGAATCACCACCAGTTCCGCGCGCAGGAAGTCCTGGCGGGCCTGGGCGCCGATCTCGCGGAACACCTCGTCCTGACCGCCTGCCTGCACGGTGATCGCATCCCGCGTTCCGGCGTACTGCGCGGCGAGTTCGCCGACGCGTTGGCGGGCCTCGTTCACGTCACCCGGTACGCGGACGAGGACGAGCGCCTGCCGGGAATCGTTGCTGCGCAAGGCCGGGCTGTCCCCGCGGGACCAGTACGACGCGGCTTCGGCAACTCCCGGTTGGCTTGCGATGTCGTTGGTGAGGCCAACACCAGCCGCTCTCACAGCTGGGTCGTCGACGGTTCCGGTCTGTGCTGTCACGAGGAAGGCGAGGTTCGGCGGGCCGGTCCGGAACTGCTCGGCGAGCACCCGGCGGGCGCGATCGGACTCCGACGCCGGGTCGGCGATCCGGGAGAGCGAGAAGGCGTCGAGCGCCCCGGCTGCAACCGCGAGCACGAGTCCGGTCAGGACCAGCGAGAGCGCCGCGACGACCCGACGGCGCCGCACCACCAGCCGACCGAGCCGGCCCAGCAGATCGACGCCGGACCCGGGAGCCGCAGCATCAGCCCGGGCATCCGCAGCTTCGGGTCGGGCATCCGCCCGCTCCGGGCCGGTGGGCGGGGCGGTTTCGGGCATGGCGGACCTCCGGGCAGGCGGGGGTAGGATGACCAAACACGAGCAGTTGCTCGCATACCGAAAAATACGAGCTTTTACTCGTGTTTGTCAACGAAGGGATCAGGGATGCCCGAGGAGCCGCGTCGCCAGGCGCGCGGGCAGCGGCGGATGGTGCAACTGCTGGACGCCGCCGCGGTGGTGTTCGCCGAAGCGGGCTACGCGAAGGCGACCACGAACGCGATCGCCAAGCAGGCCGGGGTCTCGCCGGGCACCCTGTACCAGTTCTTCGCGAACAAGGAGGCGCTCGCCGAAGCCCTCGCGGAGCGCTACCGCAGCGAGCTCGCCGCCGCGCACGCGAAGGCCTTCGATCCGGGTACGGCGCACCTGCCGCTGCCCGAGCTGGTCGACCGGATGATCCGGCCGATGGTCGAGGTCAACCTGGCGAACCCGGGATTCAAGGCACTGTTCGGCAGCGGCGACCTGCCCGACAAACTGACCGCGCCCACCCGCGCCTTGCAGCGGGCCGTGATCGGCCGCGTCGCCGAGGTCCTCGCCGCGCGCTACCCCGACCTACCTCCCGACCGTCTCGAGACCACAGCGGCCGTCGCGACCCAGATCTTCGCCGCGCTCCTCGGCACGATCGTGTCCACCCCGGCGGCCCATCGCGAACGCTGGATCACCGAGCTCAACCAGGCCCTGGTCGGTTACCTGACGCCGGTCGATCAGCGGGTGTAGAGCGGGGACATCGCGAGCGCGAACTGGGTCATCAGGTCCGGATCGATCTTGCGGGCGGGGAGCGGGACCAGGTCGACGATCTTGTCGGCGCCGACGCGGATCGTGGTGCGGCCGGTGGCGGTGTCGACGTACCCCTCGTCGCCGAGCGGGACCGACTGCGACGTCGGCAGCTTGCGGATCGGCGCCATCAACCCCTCGGCGTCCGGCTCCCGGCGGACCGACGAGGAGAGCACGCTCGTCGAGTTCACCCAGCCGCAGACCAGGTCGCCGACGAGGCTCTGACCGTCGCGCCGGACCATTGCCGGCGCGCCCATCACCTTGGCAGCGGCCGACGAGCCACGCTCACAGTCCGAGCGCGTGATCAGCCGCTCGGGGTCGGGCAGCCCGGCAGCCTGCCGGACGACCTCCTGGCCGAGTACGACGTACTTCGCGAGCGTCGCCTGCGGACCGGAGAGCTTGTACAGCTTGCCGCCGAGCAGGAAGACCAGGAACTGGCTGTTTCCGTACCCGCCCTCGCCGACGGTGGCGGGCTTGATCGGCTCGCGCGGCTGCTTGGCGTACTCCTTCTGGGTCGCCGCCAGCGTCGCCTTCGTGGCCGGCAGCACCGAGACGCCGACCCTCAGCCCCGGACCGTTCGGGCTGGTGCTGAGCGCGAACTGACAGACGTCGTACGTCGGGATGCCGAACTCGGCCGGCGGGTTCTTGGACTGGATGTTCGCGACAGGCGCCGCGAGCGTCGACTGCACCAGCGCGGCGTCCATCCGCACGCACAAGGTGTCCGCGACCTCGGCCGTCTCGGACGGCGTCTGCGAGGGCGTCGCGGACGGGGTCGCCGACGTCGGCGGCGTACTCACCGACACCAGCGGCGGGACGCTCGGCGCGGTCTCCTGCCCGGGACCGCCACATCCGGCAAGCAGTACGACGGCCAGCCCGGAGGCGATCAGGATACGCATGATGGCTCAGACCCTAACCTGCGGCGCGGAGCTCCCTTTCGCGGACGGCGTGTTCGTCGGTGCGGGCGTCGTACCGCCAGAACTCGCGCAGCCAGGCGGCGGTCCCGACCACGCCCACCACGCACAGCACGCCGCCACTGACGATCGCGGTCCGGACACCGGTGAGATCGGCGACCAGGCCGGACCGGGCCTGACCTCCGAGCGGGCCGAGCGAGTACCCGAGCATCTCGATCCCGGCCAGCCGGCCGCGCATCTCGTCGGGGATCGTCTGGTTCCAGATCACCGAACGGAACAGCACCGAGACCATGTCGGCCGCACCCGCCAGGGCGAAGAACACGATCGCGAACCAGATGTTCGGCGCCGGCCCGGCGATCCCGACCGCGGCACCCCAGCCCATCGTGGCCAGCACCACCGCCCGGCCCTGGTGGTGGACGTGTTTCGCCCAGCCGCTGGTGAGGCTGGCACACATCGCCCCGATCGCCTCCGCGCTGTAGAGCAGACCGAGCAGCTTCGGTTCCTTCAGGATGTCGGTCGCGAACGCCGGGAACAGCACGATCGGCATCGCCAGGAACATCCCGACCATGTCCACCAGGTACGTCGCCAGCAGGTCCTTGCGGCGGTACGCGTACACGATCCCGCCGCCGATCGCCCGCAGGCTCGGCGCCGTAGTGCCGTCGCCCGCGCGGTACGAACCCAGGCGGGCGTAGAGCAGCGTGGCGAACACGATCCCGCCCAGCTCGACCGAGAACGCCCAGGTCAGGCCCACTGTGCCGACCAGGACGCCGCCCAGCGCCGGGCCGGCGAGCTGACCGACCTGCGCGGTCAGGGAGCTCAGTGCGACCGCCGCCGGGATCTCGTCGTGCCGCACCACACGGGGCAGGAGCGCCTCGCGACTCGGCCGCTGCAGCGAGGACGCGACCGCGTTCAGCGCGCCGCAGACGTAGATCAGCCAGACCTGCGGGTTCGGCAGCAGGGTGTTGACCACCATCAGCGCGGAGATCACGACCTGGGCCAGGCCGGTGAGGACGAGCAGCTTCCGGCGTTCCACGTGATCGGCGAGCGCACCGCCGTACAGGCCGAAGACCACCAGCGGGACGATCGTGACCAGGCCCATCGCGCCGACGGCGAAGTTCGAGCCGGTCAGTTGGTACAGCTGGTACGGCAGGGCGACGTACCCGACCATGCCGCCGAGGAAGAACACCGAGCCCGCGACCAGCAGGATGCGAAAATCACGGGAACCACGCCACGGGGTCAGATCGACACGCAACCGGGCCAGCCGCGTGCCAAGACTTGCGAGCACCGCCCTATCGTGACAGGTCCGACCGGCGCAGACGAACCTGTTTAGGCGCTGGATTGCCAGACAGCGCCTAGTCAGCCGAGCGGGAGGAGGGTGCTGAGGTCCGTGCGCTCGCCGCTGGCGCGGAGTTTGCCGGTCAGCAGGGCGTCGGACCAGGTGATGCGGCCGAGCGCGACATCGATCCACAGGTCCGGGGGCATCTCGATCACCGCGCCCGGCGTACCGCGAGTGTGCCGGGGGCCTTCGATGCACTGCACGGCGCCGTACGGCGGGACCCGCACCTCCACCGCGTGGCCCGGCGCCTTCGCGACCAGGCGTTTCAGCAGTTCCTTGGTGAGCAGCTTCAGGTCGGCGCGTTCCGCCGTGCCGTCGTCGTAGTGCTGCAACGCCTTGCGGAACGCAGTGTCGGACATCTCCACGACGTGCCAGGGTACGCGGCGGTTTGCGGTGACGCCCCTTTCGTCAGCGATAATCGGGCGGGAGAGAGGAAGCGAGGTCGGGATGCTCACGCCCAGGCACCAGGCGCTGCTGATGACGCTGGCGGGAATGACCGTCGGCGTAGTCGCGTTCGGCACCGTGGTCGTCGTCAACGGCGGCAACCCGTTCGCGACCCAGGAGACGCCGGTGGGGATCGTCAGCCCGACCCCGTCGAGTACGCCGAGCCGCAGCGACGGCTTGGCGGCCGACGGTCTGCAGTACGTCGTACAGAACTTCGGCACCGACGACGACCCGGCGTCGGCCGAGGTCCCGACAGGCTGGAAGAGCGCCCAGGGCGGCACCCGGCCGAAGTTCGTGGACCCGACCGGGGCCTGGCAGCTCCGCTTCGACACCCGGGGCAGCAAGCAGAGCCCGGACGAGCTGGTCAAGAGCCGCGAGCGCAGCATCGACGAGCGCGACCTGCAGGTGCTGAGCCGCGACAACGGCACGCTGGTCTACACGTACGTCGACAAGAGCCGCGGACCGCGGATGGGCCTGTCGCGCTGGATCTCGCTCGACGGCGGCAAAACGTCAGCCGTCGAGATCACCGTCGGCGGCCGCCCGCAGGACGAGGCCGGCCTACGCGCCGTCCTCCAGCACGCCACCGACACCCTCGAGCTCCCGACCGCCCCCGGCGACGACCGGCCCAACTAACAGCCGACCGGCCCGACTAACACTTGATGTCGGATGCCGGGGTGTTGCCCTGGACGAGGTAGCTCTCGACGACGTTCTTCACGCAGGCGTTGCCGGACAGGTACGCCGTGTGGCCGTCGCCGTCCCGAGTGACCAGGATGCCGCTCTCCAGTTGGTGCGCCAGGCCGACCGACCATTCGTACGGCGTCGCCGGGTCGCGCGTCGTCCCGAGAACCATGATCGGCTTCGCACCGGCCGCCTTGATCGCGTGCGGCTTGTTCACCGCCTTCACCGGCCAGTTGACGCACGCCGCCGACGACCAGGCAAGGAACTCACCGAACCGCGGTGACGCGGCCTTGAAGTCCGCCGCCTCCGCCTGGATCTGCGCGATCGAGCTGAAATCCGGCCGGTCGAGACAGTTGACCGCGATCTGGGCCTCGTTCGAGTTGTCGCCGTACCCGCTCGGCTTGCGGTCGGTGTACTCGTCGGCCAGCGCCAGCAGGCGGGCGCCGTTCCCTGCGAGGCCGTCGGTGACGGCCTCCTCGAGCCGCGGCCAGAACTCCTTCAGGTACAGCGGGTAGACGAGACCGAGGACGACCAGGGCCTGCGTGACCTCGCGGTTCCCGTCGCCGGGCAGCGGGTTCTCGTCACTGATCTTGAGCAGCTGGTCGACCTTCGCCAGCACCTCGCTCTTGCTGCTGCCGAGCTTGCAGGAGCGCTGCGCACAGTCCTCCGCAAACGCGTCCAGCGCCTTGTCGAACCCCTTCGCCTGCGCCATCCCCATCTGCTGCGAGGTGATCGCCGGGTCGACCGCGCCGTCCAGCACCAGCCGGCCGACGTTCTTCGGGAACAGCTCGGCGTACGTCGCACCGAGATACGTCCCGTACGACATCCCGAGGTAGTAGAGCTGTGAGTCGCCGACGATGCCGCGCAGTACGTCGATGTCGCGGGCGGCGTCCTTCGTGGACACATGCGGGAGCAGCTGACCGGAGCGCTGCTGGCAACCGGCCGCGAGGATCTTGGACTGCTTGTCCAGATCGGCGATCTCGGTGGCGTTGTCGGGGCTGCCGTCGGCGGCGATCATCGCGTCCAGCTCGGCGGTGTCCAGGCACTTCACCGGTGTGGACTCGCCGACGCCACGCGGGTCCCAGCCGATGATGTCGAACTTCCGCAGCAGCGACGAACCGAACAGCATCGGCGTCTGCGCGGCGAACTCCTGCCCGGAGGCGCCCGGGCCGCCCGGGTTGATGAACAGCGAGCCGATCCGGCCGCCGCGGTCGCGGGCCAGAACCTTCCGCGCCCGCAGCTCGATGGTCTCGCCGGCCGGCTTGCTGTAGTCCAGCGGGACCTCGATGGTCGCGCACTGCTGGTTGGATCCGCAGCGTTCCCAGTCCGGCTTCTGCTGGTAGAACTTCTCCAGTCCCGCCGGGATCGGCCCCACCGGCCCGCTGGGCGGGTTGCTGCCGACGCCGGGCGCCGTACCGTCACCGGCGTCCTGCGCGCGGCTCGCCACTCCACACCCGCTCGCGAGCACCGCAAGACAGGCCAGCAGTACGGTCGACCTGCGGAATCTCACTGCGCGGAATCTCCCTCGTCGTCGTGATGCAGGCGGCGGCGCCGACGCGGCTTGCGGGCCCGGCGCTCCTCGCGGGTCTCGGTCGGTTCTGGCTGTTCGGGTACTGCGGGGCTCACAGCTGCGGGACTCTCGGGGGCGGTGCTCTCGGGGGCGGTGCTCTCGTCAGGTACGACGGGTGGTGCGTCCGGGGTCGTCGTACCGGATGCCTCGTACTGCTGCCGCGGGGAGCACACGTCCGCGCGGCTGCAGGCACAGCGCCGGCCCGACGCCGCCAGCCGGACGACCACGGTGTCGCTCGGCACGTTGTGCCCGACCACCACTCCATCACCCGCAGGGGTCTCCACCGCGCTCCCGACCGCCGGAGCCTTCGCGTTGAACTCCTGGTACAGCGGGTGCTCGTACTTCAGGCAGCACATCAGCCGGCCGCACGCACCGGAGATCTTCAACGGGTTCAGCGGCAGGTCCTGGTCCTTCGCCATCCGGACGCTGACCGGCTCGAAGTCCTTCAGGAACGTCGCACAGCACAGGTCCCGTCCACACGGCCCGATCCCGCCCTGCAGCCGCGCCTCGTCCCGGGCACCCACCTGGCGCAGTTCGATCCGCGCCCGCAGCGCGCGAGCCAGATCCCGCACCAGTTCACGGAAATCCACCCGGTGCGGCGCGGAGAAGTACACGATCACCAACTGGTCGATGTCCGGCCGCCGGTCGACGAAGTCGATCCCGACCACCTTCATCGGCAACCCGTGCTGCCGGATCGTCCGCTTCGCGATCACCCGGGCATCGGCACGCCGCTGCCGGTTCTGCTCGTCCCGATCCAGGTCCGCGGGCGTGGCGATACCCGCGCACAGCGGCAGCCCGCCGACCTCCTCGGTGACGTACTGCGGCGCCCACACGCACTCCGCCACCTCCGGCCCGTCGTCGGTCGGGACCAGCACCTTCTCCCCCACCCGAGGCCTGAACTCCCCCGGATCAAGGTAATAGAGCCGCCCGTACCGCTCGAACGACACCGCCATGACCATGCCCACGCCGCCAGGGTACTTGCCCGCCGCCCACCAGCGCGGGTTGGCAGTCAGGTGCTGGTGGGGCTGGTTGCCGAGTGGGTGATGGCGCTGGAGTGGGAGGAGGTCGGCGTCGGAGCGCCGTAGTACTCGTCGTCGGAGGCCCTGGAGCCGAGGACGATGAGGAAGACGAACAGCAGCAGGTACCCGATGGTGATCAGTGAGCCGATGACCAGGCCGGCGATCGCCATGCCCTTGCCGTCCTGGTTGCGGCGCTTGATCTGAACGAGAGCAGCGATACCCAGACCGATCCCCACCGGCGCGGAGATGCCGATGACCAGGCCGCCGAGGCCACAGACCAGTGCCGCGGTGGCGAGTCCGTTGGTCCCACCCGAGCCGTTGTACCCGTAGCCGCCGTACCCGTAGCCGTACTGCCCCTGCGCGTACTGCGCCCCGTACTGAGCCTGCTGCCCGTACTGGCCCTGCCCGTACTGCCCCTGACCTGCTTGCCCGTACGTCGACTGTCCGTACGTCGACTGTCCGTACTGTCCCGGCTGCTGTCCGTACTGTCCCGGCTGCTGTCCGTACTGGGGCGGCTGCTGCCCGTACGACGGTTGTCCTGGCGTCACCCAAGGCTGCTGGCCCTGGCCCGGGGCGGCCGGAAGGGGGCGGGTCGTGTCCTGCGGCCGGTCCTGCGGTCGCTCGGGCTCCGATCCGTACGGTGGCTGAGTCACGCTGCTCCCAGTGTTCCCAAGCGGGCCTTGACGCTCTGCTCCGCGCATCGTATCGGTCAGATGGGTTCGTGACAGGCCGCGGGCTGTTGCCGCGGGCAACCGCGCCCTAGCGATGGGTGTTCTTGACGGTGCCGGTGAGCTTCTCGTCGTCGGGGCCGAAGGCAGCACAGAAGACCCGGCGATCGCCACTGCTCCAGGCACTGCTGCCGGGCGTCCACCAGTCCAGGTAGAGCTCGGACTCGGTGCTCGACTTGCCGACGTACGTGCCGAAGGCGGGACTGCAGGCACGCTCGGCCGCCTTGTCCATGGCTTGGTCACTCGGGTACGCGCCGGCCGGCAGCGTCACGACCGCGACGATCTCGGCGTCGTGCGCGTTCGGGCAGGGCTGCCGGACGACCTCGTCTTCGTCGCCCGCCTCGTCGATGTCGAAGCACTCCCCGACTGTCAGTTCGTCGATGTACGTCGACGAACCGGAGCTCGACGACGGCTCCTGGGCCGGTGCCCCGTAGTCGTCGTCGGCCGACGAGCCGAACGCGATCACCAGCCCGAACAGCAGTGCGTACCCGAGCGTCACCAGCGAACCGATCACCAGGCCGGCGATCGCCATGCCCTTGCCGGTCTGCTGACGCCGGCTGATCTGCACGAGCGCCGCGATGCCGAGGCCGATTGCCACCGGCGCAGACACCCCGACGACGAACCCGCCAAGCCCGCAGACGAGCGCCGCCGTCGCCAGCCCGTTCGTCCCGCCCTGCCCCGGATAGCCGTACCCGTACCCGTACGCCGCCGGCGGCTGCCCGTACTGCATCGGATACTGCCCCGGCCCGTACCCCGGCCCGTACGGCAGCTGCGCCCCGTACCCCGGCGCCCCCTGCCCGTACTGCGCCTGCGCGTACTGCGGCTGCGCCTGTCCGTACTGCGATTGCGCGGGCTGCCCGTACTGCGGCTGTCCGGCCTGCCCGTACTGCGGTTGCGCGTACGGCGGCTGTCCCGGCGCCGCCCAGGGCGAGCCCGACGACCCGGCCTGCTGGGCGTGCGACTCCGCCGGGCGCCCGTACGTCGGGAACGGCTGCGTCGGATCGCGCGGCCGGTCCTGTGGCCGGTCGTGTGGCCGGTCGTGCGGCCGCTCCGGTCCTGGTCCGTACGGTGGCTGCGTCACGCTTTCCCCCACTGGTCCCCCGCCGCGGGCATTATCGCTGCGATCCGCGCATCGTACCGGTCAGACGGGTTCCCGGCATCCCGACCAGGCACAGGACGTTGCCGTCAGCAACCGCGCGGTCCTCCAGCACGACGTAGTACATGTCGAGGTCCGAGCTCTCGTAGGACTTCCCGACGAACTCGGCGAACGCGCCCGCGCACTGCTGCGTCGCCACCGCCCCGGTCTGCGCGGCCGGCAGCCCGACCAGGGCCGCCGTCACCTTCGCGTACGCCTCGCCGGTGTGCGGCGCGGCGCAGTCCGCGATCCGTACCAGCCGCAGCGCCTCGGCCTCCAAATCCGCGTCGAAGCAGCGTCCGACGTCGACCTGCGAGATCGACACGGTCCGGCCGATCCCGCGCCGGTAGTCGCCGATCAGGTTGAGCGTGACCGCCACACCGATCGCGATCACCCAGCACAGCGACACCGCCAGGGCGCCGTACGCGAGCCGCTTCCCGTGCCCGCCGGCCCGCTTGACCCGGCGCAGCGCAACGCCGGCCAGGACGACGGCGATCGGCACCAGGCCGGGCAAGCTGGTCGCGAACGCGGCCACGGCGTACCCGTCCTGCCGTTGCTGGGCGGGATTCGGGACGCCTACCAACCAGGACTCAGCCGGCGGCAGCGACGGCCGCGCAGGCTGGATCGGAGAGGGCGGCGGCTGGGTCACGGGTGTTCCATTCGGCAACATTCGGTGGCCGAGCATTGGCTTAACCCGGTCACCCAGTCATCGGACTCGCTGGTCTCGGTGTTACACCCGCCGCCCAGTTATCGGACGTAAATCACACCTCAGTCACCGCAGACGACGCAGCGTCCGCGGACGCCCGCTCAGCGCGACAGCCGGCGCGGAATCGCGAATCCGACGTTCCGGCCCTCGAACAGCGAGACCGTCATCGCCTCGAGCGCGACCAGCGGCGCCACGTTCGCCTCGATCGCTTCGCGGCACGTCGCGATCGCGTCGATCCGGCGTACCGTCTGCTCCGGTGTCGTCCGCGACGCCAGCTGCTCGATGTTGCCCTGCAGTTCGGCGTTGATCAGCTCGCTGCCGGACCGGGTCTGCACCACCAGGACGTCCCGGTAGAGCGCCATCAGGTCCACCAGCGACCGGTCCAGGACGTCGCGCTCCCAGCGCTTGGCACGGGCCTTCTGCTGGTCCTCGAGTTCCTTCAGCGCCGCGTTCGCCTCGCGTGGCTTCGCGCCCTTGGTGCCGACCCCGAGCGCCTGCTCGAGCGCGGCCCGCTCCTTCTCGTCGACCTTCTCGGCGCTGGCCTTGGCCTCGACCTTGGCCGCGTCGACCAGCTGCTGCGCCGCCTTCAGGCAGGCCCCGAGATCCCGCAGCGCGAACGGCACCTCCAGGACCTTCGTCCGCCGCTCCCGCACCTCCGGGTCGCGCGCCAGCGCCCGCGCCCGCCCGATGTGGCCCTGCGCCGCCCGCGCCGCGAACCAGGCCAGGTCCTGATCCACCTCGAGCTTGCGGGTCAGCATCTCCGCGACCGCGGCGACCGGCGGCGTCCGCAGCACCAGCAGGCGGCAGCGCGACCGGATCGTCGGTACGACGTCCTCGACCGTCGGCGCGCACAGCACCCAGACGGTCCGCGGCGACGGCTCCTCGATGCTCTTGAGCAACGCGTCCGCGGCCTGCTCGGTCAGCCGGTCCGCGTCCTCGACGACCATCACCTGCCACCGGCCCTGCGTCGGGCTCATCGCGGCCCGGCGGACCAGTTCACGGACCTCGCTGACCCGGATCGACAGCAGTTCGGTGCGGATCAAGGACACGTCGGGGTGCGCGCCGCTGAGCGCCGTACGGCACTCGTTGCACTCGCCGCAGCCGTCGTTCTTGCACTGCAGTGCGGCCGCGAACGCGCGGCCCGCGTTTGACCGGCCGGACCCGGGCGGCCCGGTGATCAGCCACGCGTGCGTCATCCCGGCGACCGCGGCGCCCGTCTCACCGCGCAGCACCGCGGCGGCCCCGCCGACAGCCTTCCGCAGTACGGCGACCGCGGGCTCCTGGCCGACCAGATCGTCCCAAACACTCATAGATCCACCTTGGGAAGCATCGGCTGGAGTCGGGCGCGGATCTGTTGCGCGATGTCCTGGCGGTCCTGGGTGGCGTCGAGGACCAGGTAGTGCTGGGGCTCGGCGGCGGCCAGCTCGAGGAACGCGTTCCGCACCCGCTCGTGGAAGTCGTCGGACTGGGCCTCGATCCGGTCCCGCTCCGTGAACCGGCCGAGTCCGCGCTTCGGCGGCAGATCCAGCAGGATCGTGAGGTTCGGACGCAGATCGTTGGTGGCCCAACGGTTCACCCGCTCGACGTCGGACAGGTCCAGGTCCCGCCCGGAGCCCTGGTACGCCAGCGCGGAGTCGACGTACCGGTCGGTGATCACGACCGCGCCCGACTTGAGCGCCGGCTTGATCACCGAGTCGACGTGCTCGGCCTTGTCGGCGGCGTACAGCAAAGCCTCGGCGCGGTGCGAGATGTCGCCGGTCGCCGGGTCGAGGACGATCTGCCGCAGTGTCTTCCCGAGCTCGGTCGCGCCGGGCTCGCGGGTCAGCAGGACCTGCTGCCCCTGCTCCTCCAGCCACTTCACCAGCAGCGCGGACTGCGTCGACTTCCCGGCGCCCTCACCGCCCTCCAGCGCGATGAACAGCCCGGTCGTCGGATAGTCCCCACGCGTCTTCCCGAAACTCCGCCGTACGTCCCGCCAGAACGGCACGCCCGGACGGTCGTCCATCTGCCGCCAGGCGAGCAGACCGATCACGCCGGCCAGTACGGCGGCCGCGAGCATCGTCATCGAGGCGCCGTTGTACGTCGCCGACCGGCCGCCGACCGTCCAGGTCTGCCGGCCGATCGCCCCCGCCGCGAACGGCGCGATCGCCAGCGTGATCGCGAGCACCGTACGGACGGCGGACTGCACGAACGCGAACGTCCGGCCGCGGACCGCGTCCGGCACTTCGAGACCGAGCAGCGTGTACCCGGACACCCACGAGCCGCCGGCGCAGAAGCCGAGCAGGACCGCGATCATCGTCGCGATCTCGATCTGCTGGATCAGCGCCAGCCCGGCCAGGCAGATCCCGGAGCCGACCAGCCCGGCCGCGAACAGCCGCCGCCGGGACAGCCCGGAGAAGATCCGCGGGGCGAACCCCATGCCGAGCGCGAGGCCGCCGAACACGGCGCCGAAGAGCACGCCGTACCCCGGATCACCGGCGCCGAGATCCTCGACGTACGTCCGGCCGAGGCCGATCACGACCGCGCCCGCCGCGAACGCTCCGGAGATCCCGACCACGAGACCGCGGACCACCGGCGTACCGGTGACGTAGGACCAGCCCTCGACCATGGTCCGCCACAGGGTCGGATGTTCCTCGTGGTCGTGGACCGCGCGGCCGATCTCGGCGACCGACACGATCGCGAACGCGGAGATCACGAACGTCGCCGCGTTCACGTAGACGGCGAGGTCGATGGAGAAGTCGCCGGCCCAGCGGGTGACCAGGGTGATCGCGGTGAAGATCACCGCGGCCGGGAGCGCGGAGCCGTACGTGGTGATCAGGCTGAGCTGGTTGGCCGCCTCGAGCCGGTGCCGGGGCACCAGATTCGGCACGCTGGCGTCCTTGGCCGGGCCCCAGATCAGGCTGACGATCTCGATCAGCACGGTCGCGACCAGCAGCCAGGTGAGCGTCCCGACGAGCGGGATCGTGACGAAGAACGCGGCCCGGATCAGGTCGCCGAGGATCATCGTCCAGCGCCGGTCGAGCCGGTCCGCGATCCAGCCGGCCACCGGACCCATCACCAGCGCGGGCAGCACGCGCAGGAACAGCACGCCGCCGATCGCGAAGTTCGCCGCCTGGTAGTCGTCGCCGGCGAACGACTTCGCCATCGCGGTCAGCGCCAGCAGCCCGATCCAGTCACCGAGACTCGACAGCCCGAACCCGATCCACAGCCGCCGGAACGCCCGGATCCGCAACACCGCTCGCACATCGTGCGCCGGTGCAGGATCGGTCAACGGGTCATAGGCCTCCGGCACACCGCAAGCCTAGTGGTCCCCACAGACAGCCCCGCGCAGCGCATCCAGCGCCGCCTTCAGCTCCTCAGGCGGCAAATACCCGAACCCGAGCCGGAACACCCGCGGCTCGTCCCCGAACCAGTCCCCGTCCGCCAGCCGCACCCCAACCTCCACCGCCTGACGCCGGAACCGCTCCAGGTCAACCGACGCCTTGAGCCGGACCACGCACAAGGCCCCCGCGTCCGGCCGAACCCACTCCACGACGTCGCTGTTCGCCCGTACCCAGTCCTGTGTCAGCGAGAGGTTCTGTTCCAGCCACGTCCTTCGTTCGGCGAGAATCGTGGACTCCTGCTCGAACACCCGAAGCGCCAGCGCCTCAGTCACCGGCGACGCCGTCACGACCGTGTTGAACTTCGCCGTCGTCAGCCGCTCAACGAGGCCGTCGTCCGTGCTGATCACCCACCCGATCCGCAAGCCGGCCGCCCCGTGACACTTCGACAGCGACGCAACCGACACCACCCGCGGCCCGAGGGAGAGCGCAGTGTCTGCGACCGGATCGTCGCCGTACGACGCCGTCCGGTACGTCTCGTCGACCATCAGGTAGGCCTCCGGGCAGACCTCGGTCATCGCGTTCGCGATCTCCTGCAGGGTTTCCCGCGGTACGGCGACACCGGACGGGTTCTGTGGCGTCGCCAAACTGACCAGCCTGGTCTCCGACGTCAGCTGCGCACGTACTGCGTCCGCGGTCAGCCGGTACCCCTCGTCGAAGCTCAGCGGAATCACCCGCACCGACGCACCAACAGTCTCGAACGCGTTCCGTGTCATCGGGAACTCCGGCGCCGTCGTGACGACCTGACCACCACGATCCGCCAGCAGGTACGCGAGCAGGAAGATCCCGTGCATCCCGCCGACGGTCACCACCACGTCCTCCGGCCGTACGCCGTGGCGGTCCGCGATCGCCGTACGGAGCCTGAGGTCGCCGGCCGCGGTGCCGTAGCCGAGTTCGAGGTCGGCGAGCTCCGGGGTGAGCAGGTCGGCGAGCCGGAGCTCCGGGCCGTAGCTCTCGCCCAGGTCGTGCCGCGGCTGCTCGGCGGTCAGGGACATGATCGGGTTGCTCGGGAAGGTCGCCATACCGTCATCGTTCTGGACTTCCGGTGGTGGTTGCAGAGCCAATCCGGCAGAATTGGTTCGCGGATGAGACCAATCGAGGTGGTTGACCGGTTGGGCCGCTGGTCGTCCGGCCGCGGCCCGCTGTACGTGCTGCTCGCGGCCCGGCTGCGGCAGCTGATCGACGACGGTGACCTGCCGCCGGGTGTCCCGCTGCCGCCCGACCGCGCGCTGGCCTCCGCGTTGGCGGTCGGACGTACGACGGTGGTCGCCGCCTACGACCTGCTGCGCGCCGAAGGGCGGATCACCCGCCGGCAGGGCAGCGGGACGCGCGTGGCCGGCGTACCGTCCGGAGTGCCGCCCGAGGACGCGCCGGTCGATCCGATCTTCCTGGACTCACTGGAAGCGCGCGACGACGACGTACTGCTTGCCATCTGTGCCGCTCCGGGCGATCCGCCGCCGCAGCTCGCCGACGCGTTCCGGGCCATCGCACCAGAGCTCGGCCGCATCACCGACGACATCGGCTACTACCCGTACGGTCATCCCACGCTGCGCCAGGCGCTGGCGGATCGCTACACGGCTCGCGGCGTACCGACCGGGCCCGAGCAGGTCCTGGTGACGAACGGCGGCCAGCAGGCGCTCTCGCTGCTGGCCCACGCCCTCGTGTCGCCGGGTGACCAGGTGTTCGTCGAGGCGCCGACCTACCCGGGAGCGCTGGAGGTGTTCCGGGAGGAGGGCGCCGTACTGCGCGGCCTGCCGGTGGGACTCGAAGGCCTCGAGGAGGCGATCCGGGAACGGCGTCCGGCGCTCGCGTATGTCATCCCGACGTACCAGAACCCGACCGGCGCGGTGATGTCCGCGCTCGCGCGTCAGCGGGTCGCCGGTGCGGGGATCCCGGTGATCGAGGACGAGGTGCCGGCCGACCTCGGCTTTCCTGGCGAGGAACTGCCCGTGCCGATGGCGGCGTACGGCGACTCCGTGATCTCGATCGGCTCACTCAGCAAGAGCATCTGGGGCGGCCTGCGGATCGGCTGGATCCGCGCAACGCCCCCGCTGATCAACCGCTTGGCCAGGCTGCGGGCGGTGCACGACCTAGGCGGTAACGTCCCGAGCCAACTCGCCGCCGTCCACCTGCTCCCACTCCTGGACGGCCCCGACCTGCATGACACCCTGAAGGCGCGCCACGACCACCTGCACGCTCTGCTCACCGAGTCACTCCCCACCTGGGAGATCCCGACCGTCTCCGGCGGTCAGTGCCTCTGGGTCCGCCTCCCGTACGGCGACGGCATCTCCTTCGCCCAAACCGCCCTCCGCCACGGCCTGGCCGTCCTCCCCGGCACCACCCTCGACATCACCGGCGCCGGCGACCCCCACCTCCGCCTCCACTTCCGAGCCCACCCCACAGCCCTCACCGAAGCCGCCCACCGCCTCACCACCGCCTGGTCCACCTACAACCCACCCACCACCCGCCAACACCCCCGCCCATCCATCGCCATCTGACTGGCAGGTGTAGAACACAGCGTTCTACACTGAGGTCATGGACAGCATCCCCGTGCGCGAACTCAACCAGCACACCAGCGCCGTACTCGCGCGGGTCGCGAACGGCGAGTCCCTGGAGATCACCGTCAGCGGGCGCCCCGCAGCCCGCTTGGTCCCCATCGACGACAGCACCAGCATCCGGGCCGATCTTGTCCGCCGTGGCCGACTGATCCCAGCCAGCAATCCGGGACCTCTGACGCTTCCCCCGGGCGAACCGGACCTGTCGATCGACTCCACCGAAGTCGTCTCGGACCTCCGCGAGGAGCGGCTGTGATCTTTCTCGACTCGGCCGCGATCGTGAAGATGATCCGTCGGGAGAAGGAGAGTTCAGCGCTCGAGTCCTGGCTGGCGGCGCAGGCGGACAAAGAACTGGTGGCATCGGCGCTGGTACTGACCGAGGTCCCCCGGGCACTGCGCAGATCGGATCCCGGTCGGCTCGCTGCCGTTCCGACCGTTCTCGCCAGGCTCGACAGGGTCCCGGTGGATGACACGGTCCTGGCGACGGCGGCTGCCTACGCGGACCCGATGCTGAGGACCGTCGACGCGATCCATCTCGCGAGCGCCCAAACCCTTGTCCTCGAAGGGCTCCCACTGACCGCCCTCGTCACCTACGACAAACGTCTGCTGGCCGCTGCGTCCGAAGTGGGCCTTGCGACCGCCGCGCCTGGTGCGGAGGACTGATCGGTAGCGCCACGCAGGCAGAAGTGGGTTCTGGGCCAGGGTTTGGCGGTCGAACCATGGGTTCTGCCTGCGTGGCGGTTCGGGTCAGCTGGTGAAGCGGAGCGTCAGGTTTGCCGGGGCGGTCTTCAGTTTGTCGCGGTCGGGGAGGGCGGGGCCGCAGGCGGCGGTGCCTACGCCGGTTTGGGACAGGTCGATGGTGACGTAGGTGGTGTCGCCGGGGGTCAGGTCCGCGGTGTGTTTCGCGTTCTCCAGGTCGGCGGAGGTCCAGTCGCGGACCGTGAGGCCGAAGAGGTGGTCGACGGCCTCGACGCGGAGGCCGTCCAACGCGGCCCAGCGGGTGTCGATGCGCTGGCCGTTCTCCTGCGGGCGGACGTACGGCGTCTGCAGTTCGGCGACCGTGGCGGAGTACTTCCCGACGGCAGCCGCCTCGCGCGTGTCGACGTACGCCTCGTTCGGACCGGTGCCGAACCACTCGACCTGCTGGACCTTCGGCAGTTCGAACGTGATGCCCAGCCGCGGCAGCACCTCCGGGTACAGGCCTTCCGGTACGACGCTCAACTCCAGGACGACCCCACCCTCGACCGCGGTCCAGCGCCACGTGCTGCGCAGACCCCACTGCAGCGCCGGGGGCGCGGTCCGGGTGACGACCTCCCAGGCTCCGTCGCGTTCGCCCTCCGACACGACCCGGTGCTGCACCCGGTGCAGCCCCTGCTCGCGCCACGCGGCGGCGACCCCCGGGATGGCGTCGTTGTCGATCGGCGCCCGCCAGACGTCGAGCCGCGCGTTCCGCACACCGGCGACGCTGATGCCGTCGACGCCCGCCTGGCCGGCAGCCGGCGTACCGCTCACCTGGACCTCGGCCGGAACCGGCTCGTCCAGCCGGATCTGGCCCCAGGCGATCCGGTGACCGGCCTCGGCCCACGACGTCGCCTCGGCGAGCTCGGCCGTGACCGTCAGCCAGGTCTCGGGCTTGGAACCGTCGCCCGGCGGCAGCTCGATCGTGACGGTCTCACCAGGTGCGATCACCGGAACCGACAGGCTCCCGGCATCCACCTGCGCACCTTCGGTCTCCACCACATACCTGAAGCGCAGGTGGCTGGTGTCGAGCACCTCGTAGCGGTTGGTGATCGCGATCCGATTGCCCTCGGCAACGATGCGCAGCGGCTCGATCACCTTGACGTACTCGTGCATGCCCGGCGACGGCGTACGGTCCGGGAACAGCAGCCCGTCGCAGACGAAGTTCCCGTCGTGGATCGACTCGCCGAAGTCCCCGCCGTACGCGTAGACCTCGCGGCCGTCGATCGTGGTCCGCAGGCCGTGGTCGATGAACTCCCAGATGAATCCGCCCTGGCAGCGCGGGTACTTGTCGAACACCTCGCGGTAGTCGAGCAGCCCGCCCGGCCCGTTGCCCATCGCGTGCCCGTACTCGCACAGGATGAACGGCAGGTTCCGGTACAGCGACGTGTCCGCGCCGATCTCCGCGCACCCCTCCGGCGAGGTGTACATCCGCGAGTAGATGTCGACGAACTCGGCCTCGGTGTCGCGCTCGTAGTGCACCGGCCGCGACGGGTCGAGCTCCTTGACGAGGTCGTACATGTGACGAAGGTTCTCGCCCATCCCGCACTCGTTGCCGAGCGACCAGATCACGATCGACGGGTGGTTCTTGTCGCGGTGCACGGTCCGCCGCATCCGCTCGACCAGGTCTTCGCGGAACCGCGGGTCCATCACCGGGTTGGGCAGCTTCGGCGGCTGCGGCTCGTACCCGAACCCGTGCGACTCCAGGTCGCACTCGTCGATCACGTACAGCCCGTACTCGTCGCACAGCGACAGGAAGTACGGGTGCGGCGGGTAGTGGCTGGTGCGGACCGCGTTGATCCCGGCCCGCTTCATGATCAGTACGTCGTCGAGCATGTCCTGCTCGGTGACGGCGCGACCCCGGTCCGGGTGGAACTCGTGCCGGTTGACACCGTTGAACAGCACCCGGTTGCCGTTGACGGTGAAGATCCCGTCGACGATCGCGACCGTGCGGAACCCGATCCGCAGCCGGACCTCACCGCCGGCGGTCCGCAGTACGGCGTCGTACAGCCGCGGCACCTCGGCGCTCCAGGGCTGCACGCCCTCGACGCGGGTGTGCTCGCCGGTCGGCAGCTCGAGGCCGAGCTCGGGAATGCTCACCGTGCCCGGTACGTCGGACTCGACCAGCAGCGTGCCGGCGCCGTCGACGTGGTCCCACGCGGCCTTGACGAAGACGTCCGTCGGCGCGTCCGGACGCAGCGCGATCAGGTTGACCTCGCGGAAGATCCCGGACAGCCACCACATGTCCTGGTCCTCGACGTAGCTGCCGGCCGACCACTGGTGGACCCGTACCGCGATCCGCGCTTCCTTGCCGGGGGCAACCAGCTCGGTGACGTCGAACTCGCTCACCAGCCGCGATCCGGACGACCAGCCGACCCACTCACCGTTCACGTACACCGCGAACCGCGAGTCCACGCCTTCGAACCGCAGCACGATCCGGGCGCCGGCGAAGTCGGCCGGCACCGTCACCGTGCGCACGTAGTCGCCGGTCGGGTTGTCGGTCGGCACGTACGGCGGCTCGAGCGGGAACGGGTAGACCACGTTCGTGTACGCCGGGGCGCCGTACCCGTTCAGCTGCCAGTGGCCCGGGACCGCGATGGTGTCCCACCCGGAGGTGTCCGGGTCCTTCAGGTCGTCGGGCGCGTCCGCCACGGTCGGGGACAGCCGGAAGCTCCACTCCCCGCTGAGCGCCAGCCGCCCGGAGTCGTCGTCCAGCCAAGCGCGCGGGGGCAGCACGTTCGCCCCGGAACCGAAGTCCTCGACATAGTTCAGGTCATCCGTCACAGCATGCGAGCCTAAGCCAACCCTGTTCACGAATCCACACCGATGAACAGATATGGACAACCCCGCGATGGCCGATTACGGACAGCTACCAGACGTCGTCGCGCACGGGGAGCGGGTCCGCGGTCATCGCCATCCGGTCGACCATCCGGTGCAGCATCCGCATTTTCAGGTCGCCGTACGCCGGGTCGTCCCAGCGGTTCACGTTCTCACCCGGGTCGTCGACCAGGTCGTACAGCTCGCCCGCCACCGCACCGGAGTGCCCATGGGCCACCACGATCTTGTGCTCGGCGCTCCGGATCATCGTCACGTACGCGCGTTCGCCCTCGTGGATGCCGCCGGCGTTGTACGACTCCGAATAGACGTCGTCGCGGTGCTCCGCGTCGGGGATCGTGCCGTTGATCACCGGCCACAGCGACCGGCCCTGGACGCCCGGCTCGGGAGCCGCTCCCACCGCCTCGAGCAGGGTCGGCGCGAGGTCGACGAGCTCCACGAGGGAACCGATCCGCCGCCCGGACGGCAGCCCGGCCGGCCAGTTCAGGATCAAGGGAACCCGGACCGCCGGGTCGTAGAAGTGCGGCCCCTTCAGGTAGAGGCCGTGGTCGCCGAGCAGTTCACCGTGGTCGGCCTGGAAGACGACGATCGTGTTCTCACGCTGCCCGGTGCGGTCCAGCGCCTCGAGGATGCGGCCGATCTGCCGGTCGAGCAGGTCGATCATCGCCCAGTACGCGGCACGCATGATCCGGTGCTCCCGGTCGGACCTGTCCGGGTAGGCGATCGTGCGAGCACCTCGGTAGACGCCCTCGTGGTGCCAACGCTGGAACTGCGGCTTGGTGTCGAGCTCCCCCGGCACGTAGTTCGGCAGCGGCAGGTCGTCGACGATGTCGACGTACCGGTCGAGCAGTTCCTTGGGCGGGTCGAACGGATGGTGCGGGTCGTAGAAGTTGACCGACAACAGCCACGGCTGGGGGAACCCTGCCATCACCTCGACGAACTCCGTGGCTGTCTCGGCACACCAGGTGGTGTGCTGATGCTCCTCGTCCAGACCGATCTGCACCTCGTCGGTCTCGGGGTGCGTCTCGCGCTCGAACTCGACGCCCCGGGCACGCAGCCAGTTGGTGTAGGAGTTGGTGGGCCAGTCCATCGCGGCCTGGGCGGCGTACGGCGGTGGCTGGTGGGACCAACTGAGCCAGCTGTAGCCGTCGTTGATCCGCGGCTCCGCCGGGCGGTCCGGACGGGGACGGGCCGCGCTGAGGTGGAGCTTTCCGACCAGTCCGCACGTGTAGCCGCTGTCGGCGAGGATCCGGGGTACGACGCGTTCGTCCGGCGGGATGGACTGACCGTTCTGCCGGACCCGGGTCGTGCGCGGGTACCGCCCGGTGAGGAAGCTGACCCGCGACGGCGTGCAGACCGGACTCTGCACGTAGGCGTGGTCGAACAGGACGCCGTCCTCGGCCAGCCGATCGAGGTTCGGGGTCTCGACCCACGGGTTCCCGTAGACGCCAAGGCTGTCGAACCGCTGCTGGTCGGCGCAGATCCAGAGAATGTTCGGCCGCTCGTCGGTACTCATCGGACGGACCATGCCTGTTCTCCTGCCTGAAAGGGCTACCCAGGCGAACCGGATTTCCCGGTGCCCTCCGTCGGTGATGACGCCAGCGGTTCGAGGCGGTGACGGATGTAGCTAAAGTGGTTGACCATCGCGTCGTACATCCCCTCGCCCGCACGCAGGGCGTCGACGATCCCTTGGTGCACCCGCGCGGGGCGGGGGTCCCGTTCGCCGGGGAGCGAGCTGTACAGGCGGTTGAACAGCTCCCAGAAACTGTCGATCAGGGAGGCCACCAGCTCGTTCTCGAGGGGACGGTAGAGCCGTGCGTGGAAGGCTTTGTCGACCTCGTGGACCGATTCCCCGGCCTCCTCCTTGCGCTTCATCTCGTCGACCAGCGCCTGCAGGTCCTCGAGGTCGGCCGGGCCGAGCGACTTGGCGACCATTTCGATGAGGCCTTCCTCGAGCGCCTCGCGGACGACGAAGACCTCGTGCAGTGACGCACCCCCGACCGCCAGCCCGTACGGCAACTGATCGATGATCGGGCGGAACGAGAACTTGCTGACGAACAGTCCCCGGCCCGAGATCGCCTCGATCACCCCGAGCGACTGAAGACTCCGGGTCGCCTCGCGCAGCGAGATCCGGCTGATGCCGAGGTTCTCCGCGAGCTTCGCCTCCGAGGGCAGCGGATCCCCCGGACGCAGGCCGTCGTCGTCGATGTACTGGCGCAGCCGCTCCTGCGCCACTCTGAAGGTTTCTCCATGCTTCATGGAGCTATAAGCTCTCTGTCAGCTCCCGAAATCAAGCGACTCACCGGCCGCCGGCGCCGATCACCGAAAGATCCGGTTCAGCGGCAGGTGGGCGACGACCGCCCGGCTGCTGACGCCGTTCGTCGTCATCAACGTCTTGACCCGGGTCGCGTCGAGGGCCTCCCGGATCACCCAGACCTCGTCCATGGCGCCGACGAAGGGCCAGTTCACGCCGTCGACCCGGGCGCCGACGCGCACCCCGGCCGGCGCGTCGACGGACACCGAGCCGGGGATCGGCCCGGCGGTACCCGCCCGGACGCCGTCGGCGTACAGCACCGTCTCGCCGGTGTCCCGGACCAGGGCGACGTGATGCCACCGGCCATCGGTGAAGCTGCCCGGCGCGTCCACGAAGCGGGCGGTGACGGTGTCGTCGAGCAGCGCCCGGAGCCGGCCGTCCTCGATGGCGATCCGCCATTTCGCCCGCTCGGTGGCCGACGAATGCGCCCAGAACAGCGCCTGTGCGGCCTTGGTGTACTCCGTGCGGAACCAGACCGCCACCGTGAACGGATCGTCCGCGAGAGCCAGGTCGCTGCTCTTCGGGAACTCCACGTAGTCACCCGCGAGCGCGAGACCACGACCGAAGCCGCCCGGGACGAACGCCGGCCGACCGCTCACGACGGCGTTGTTGTCCCGCCCTGACTCGTCCGGCGTCATCCTGGGCGGCAGGGAGACCGTGTCGAGAACCGGGACGGGTACACGGGCGAACGAGATGCGCTGGTGGTAGGCCAGGCCGGGCGGAACGATCTCGTGGAGCCGATCACCGTTCTCGTAGAGCGATCCGATCAGCCGGATGTCGTTGTCCTGGCCGAGCTCGACCAGATCGGAGTAGCCGGCCGGACCGTCGTACAGGACGACGCCGTCGTTCCACGTCCGGCCGTGGTCGAAGCTGGATCGCAGCGTCAGGTTCTCCCGTGCGATGTAGTGGCCGGGCGAGGAGATGACGATGCGCTCGCGGGGGTCCACGGTCGGCGACAGGGTCAGTACCGACCCCTGGACCTGCGGCGCGACGATGTCGGGAACCGGTACGTACGGCCCGTCGAACGTCTCGCCGCCGTCGCTGCTCGTGGTGGTGATGCGATTGCCTGGATCCATCAGGTGCGAGTTGCGTGCGTTGAAGTACAGCGTTCCGTCGGTGCGCTCGGTGACCGCGTTCTCGTTGCCGACGGCGTCCCCGGTCTGGGTGGCCACCGCGCCGAGCCGCCAGGTACGGCCGCCGTCGTCGCTGTAGATGACATGACTGTTCTCCCGCGACACGCCGTCGACCAGGAAGCTGTGGTTGCACGGGGCAACGAGTCGGCCGGCGTGCGGACCGTGCCGGAGCGCGATGCCGTGACCTGGTCCGGTCGAGTACCACTTCCAGTCCGGCGGCTTGACGGCCGCCGTGATCTCCGCCGGATCCGACCAGGTGGCACCGCTGTCCGCGCTGCGCTGGACGAACACGCGCCGGGTCTCCTCGGCGGTGACCTCGCCACGCCGGATCTGTCCGGCGTTGACGTGGCCGGCGTTGTGCGTGCTCAGCAGGACGATGTCGCCCGAGGCAGGATCGACGATCGGGACCGGGTTGCCGAACGTGTTCGGACCGTTGTCACCGACCACCTGCAGGGGGTCCCAGGTCCGGCCGCGGTCGTGTGACCGGCGCAGGACCAGATTGATGTCGCCGGAGTCCGCGGCGGACACTCGGCGTCCCTCCGCGAAAGCCAGGACGGTACCGTCGGGCGCCTTGATGACGGCCGGGATCCGGAAGGTGTGGTACCCGTCCATCAGCGACCGGAACACGGTCGCGAACTCCACCGTCGGTCCGGTCGCCTCCGCCCTGACCGCTCCCGCGACCGATGCGGTGAGTCCGGTCGCGGAGCTCACACCAGCAGCCACCGTCGTCTTGAGAAACGTGCGTCGTGTCGATCCGTGTCTGGCCACAGGGTTCTCCCTCGTCGAAGGATCTACCCGTATGCTAGCTGCTAGCTTATAGCTGTCAAGAGTTGGTCCCCGCCGCAGGGCAACAGGGAATCGTCGGACTGGGTGAAGTCAGCGGGAGCAGCCGGCGCAGACGCCGACGAGGGCCACCTGCTCGGGGGCCAGGTGGAAGCCGAGGTCGCGGGCGACCTTCTTGCGGGCGGATTCGAGGATGTCGCCGGGGGCGTCGTACACGGTGCCGCACTCGGAGCAGCGCAGGTGCAGGTGCCGTGGCGCCAGGTCCCCGGCCAGGTGGTACGTCGTACCCGCCCGGCCCAGATGCACATGCGTGACGAGGCCGAACTCGCCCAGCGCGTCGAGGGCGCGGTAGACGGTCGCGCGATGGATGCCCGGGCGGAGCTGCTCGGCGCGCTCGCCGATCTGCTCCGCGCTCAGGTGCTCCTCCGTGCTCGCCAGCACCTCCACGACCGCGAGGCGGGCCGGGGTCACCCGCTCACCCCGCTCCCGCAACCGCTGCGCGCTGACCTCGACCGCACTCGTCATGGGATCCTCAGGACTTCTTGGCCGCCGTCTTCTTCGCGGTCGTCTTCTTGGCTGTGGTCTTCTTGGCCGTGGTCTTCTTGGCGGCGGTCTTCTTGGTCGCCGTCTTCTTCGCAGCGGTCTTCTTGGCGGCGGTCTTCTTCGCCGTCCGCTTCACCGGACCGCGGGCGCGCTTCTCCGCCAGCAGCTCGGCCGCGCGGAGCAGCGAGATCGTCTCCACCGAGTCGTCCTTGCGGAGCGTCGCGTTCGTCTCGCCGTCGGTGACGTACGGACCGAAGCGGCCCTCCTTCACCACCACCGGCTTCTTGGACTCCGGGTCCTCGCCCAGCTCCTTCAACGGCGGCGCGGCGGCCCGCCGGCCCCGCTGCTTCGGCTCGGCGTAGATCGCCAGCGCCTCCTCGAGCGTGATGTCGAACATCTGCTCCTCGGACGACAGCGACCGCGAGTCCGTGCCCTTCTTCAGGTACGGCCCGTAGCGCCCGTTCTGCGCGGTGATCTCGTCACCGGACTCCGGGTCCTTCCCGACCACGCGCGGCAGCGACAGCAGCTTCATCGCGTCGTCGAGCCCGATCGACTCCAGCGTCATCGACTTCAGCAGCGACCCGGTCCGCGGCTTCGCGCTCTTCGGCGCGTCCTCCGGCAGTACTTCGGTCACGTACGGCCCGAACCGCCCCGCCTTCGCGACCACGCGCAGCCCGGTGTCCGGCGCCGTCCCCAGCTCGTGCTCGACACCCGACGGCTGGGCCAGCAACTCCTGCGCCTTGTCGACGGTCAGCTCGTCCGGCGGCAGGTCCTCCGGCACGTTCGCGCGCCGCTCGTCCTTGTCCTCGACGTACGGCCCGTAGCGCCCGACGCGCACGACGATGCCGCTGTCGTCCCCGCCGACCGGGAACGTCGACATCTCCCGGGCGTCGATGTCGCCCAGGTCGGTCACCATCGACTTCAGGCCCTCGAGGTCGTCGTCGCCGAAGTAGAACCGGGACAGCACGCCCTCGCGCTGCAGGTCACCGGCCGCGACCTCGTCGAGCACGTCCTCCATCGTCGCGGTGAACGCGTAGTCCACCAGCCGGGTGAAGTGCTCCTCGAGCAGCCGGACCACGGCGAACGCCAGCCAAGCCGGAACCAGCGCCTGGCCCTTCTTGTAGATGTACTTGCGGGCCTGGATCGTGCCGATGATCGACGCGTACGTCGACGGGCGCCCGATCTCCCGCTCTTCCAGCTCCCGGATCAGCGTCGCTTCCGTGTACCGCGCCGGCGGCTTCGTCTCGTGCCCCGAGGCGAGCACCTCGATCGCGGGCAGGACGTCGCCCTCCTCGACGTTCGGCAGCCGGGTCTCCTGGTCGTCGGTGCCCGCGGACGGGTCGTCCGCGCCCTCGACGTACGCCTTGAGGAACCCGTGGAACGTGATCACCCGGCCCGACGAGGTGAACTCGCACTGCTCGCCGGTGGACGCGGTCGCGTCGATCTTGATCGAGACGCTGCGGCCCTCGGCGTCCTTCATCTGGGACGCGATCGTCCGCATCCAGATCAGCTCGTACAGCCGGAACTCGGCACCGCTCAGACCGGTCTGCGCCGGCGTCTGGAAGACCTCACCGGCCGGCCGGATCGCCTCGTGCGCCTCCTGGGCGTTCTTCACCTTGGAGGTGTAGACGCGCGGCTTGTCCGGCAGGTACGACGCGCCGTACAGCTCCCGGACCTGCGCCCGGGCCGCAGTGATCGCGGTGTCCGACAGCGTGACGCTGTCGGTACGCATATAGGTGATGTTGCCGTTCTCGTACAGCCGCTGGGCGACCTGCATGGTCTGCGAGGCGGACATGCCGAGCTTGCGGCCGGCCTCCTGCTGCAGCGTGGTGGTCCGGAACGGCGCGTACGGCTTGCGGGTGTACGGCTTGGACTCGATCGACCGGACGGTGAACTGCGAGTCGCGCAGCGCGGCGGCCAGCGCGGTCGCGGTCTCCTCGTTCAGGTGGACCGTGTTGGCGCCCTTGAGCTCACCGGTCGAACTGAAGTCGCGGCCCTGCGCCACCCGCTTGCTGTCCACCGAGACCAGGCGGGAGGGGAACTGCCGCGGCGTCCGGCTCTCACCGGCGTCCAGCGTGGCGTCGAGATCCCAGTACGACGCGCTGCGGAACGCGATCCGCTCGCGCTCGCGGTCGACCACCATCCGGATCGCGACCGACTGCACCCGGCCCGCCGACAGCTTCGGCATGACCTTCTTCCACAGCACCGGGGAGACCTCGTACCCGTACAGCCGGTCGAGGATCCGGCGCGCCTCCTGGGCGTCCACCAGGGCCTCGTCGATGTCCCGGGCGTTGCCGACCGCGTCCTGGATCGCCTTCGGGGTGATCTCGTGGAACACCATCCGGCGGACCGGGACCTTCGGCTTCAGCTCCTCGAGCAGGTGCCAGGCGATCGCCTCGCCCTCGCGGTCCTCATCGGTCGCGAGGAAGAGCTCGTCGGCGCCCTTGAGCAGGTCCTTGAGCTTGCGGATCTGCGCCTTCTTGTCGGCGGGCACGACGTACAGCGGGTCGAAGTGGTCCTCGACGTTGACGCCGAGCCGGGCCCATGGCAGGCCCTTGTACTTCGCCGGGATCTCGTCCGCCCCGCTCGGGAGGTCGCGGATGTGGCCGAAGCTGGACTCCACCACGTACCCGGACCCGAGGAAGCCGGCGATCATCCGCGCTTTCTTCGGCGACTCGACGATCACCAGACGGGTCCCTGCCGCTGTCTTCGTCCCTGCTGCCCCTGCCACTGCGCTCCTTACTCTCGTCCTGCCGACAACGTCTCTGTATCGACGTCTGTTCCCCCGAGCACACACCGACCCTGCCCGAGGACAGGGTACGGCCGACGGCAACGCATTTCTTCAACGCACGGTAACCGGTGAAGCCCCCTGTATGCCTCTCAGGGTTCCAGAAAGTGGCAAACGCCCCATTGTCACGGCGCGTCGCCACTCCGCCACAGGGTGCCCCGGGCGACCGCTTAGAGAGTACGCCGTCTCAGCGGGCGAAACGCACTTCCGGGAATTTCGCGGACTCTCCGCGGAGCAGTACGGAGGGCCGGCGGCGCAGCGTCAGGTCGAAGAACGCGGCGAGATACTCGCGCTGGGCCAGCACGCTGCGCGCCGGTTTCGCGCTGCCGACGAGGGCCGTCACGACCGAGGTGACGATCGGGTCGTCGCCGTAGATGTCGTGGAACAGCTGGGAGAAGACGAACTGGTAGTCGGTGAACGCCTTCTGCTTGGTGTGCGCGAGCGCCAGGTTGAGCTTCGCGCCGCGCTGCGCCTGCCAGAACGCGGCCCACGACTTGTCGTAGTACTCCTTGGCCGGATCGGTCCGCTGTGTCTCGTCAGACCCGAACAGCAGGAACGGCCGGCCCAGCCCCCGCTCCGCGACCTCGCCGAGCGGTCCGTCCGCCCGGTCGTCCTGGAGGGTGCCGTCCAGGTCGGCGCCGGCCAGGATCCGGCGGTCCTCGAGCATCGCGTTGGCGGTCGCGTACCCGCCGAGCGCGAACCCGAACATGCCGACCTTGCGCAGGTCCAGCCCGCCCGCGAGCCCGTCCGGGAGGTCCTTGCCCTCGGCATCGACATTCTCGCCGCGGGCGAGCCGCTCCAGCTGGTCCAGGACGAACCGCGCGTCCGCGGTCCGGGTCTCGACGGCCTTGCGCATGCCGTCCGGCCCGGGCGGCTCCGCGAGCGGCGCGCCGGGCAGAAACCGCCCGCGCGGGTACTCCACCGGGGTCTCGTGCGGGTGGTCCATCGTCACCACGACGTACCCGCGGCTCGCGAGGTCCTCCACCTGCGCCGTGTTCACGAACCGGCTGTACTGGTATCCGGGTGAGAACAGTACGACGGGATGCTGCAGCCGCTGCATCGGTACGCCGACCCGCGAGTGCGTCACGGTGTTGCCGAAGTCGAACGATCCGCTCGGCAACGCCAGGCCGTCCTCACCCGTCCAGGCGGCGTCCACCTCGGTCGCGGTCCGCGCGGGCATGTACTTCGCGAAGGGCGCGGTACCGGACAGGGACGCCGGGTACCAGAGGCTGATCATCAGCTCGCGCTGCCCGCTCGGCATGCTCGGATCGGGCCGCGAGCGGTCGATCAGGTGGAGCGCCGTCGTCCCGAGCGCCTTCCGTCCCGTCGGCTCCGGCAGCCGGAACCGCACCGGATGAAAGTCCGGCTCCCCCGTCACACCGAACCCGTCCGGACCCCCACCGAGTTCCCCGGGAGCGGCTCCGGTCCGGCCCTGCCCGAAGCCGAGCCCGTCCCGGCCAGTGCCGGCAGACGGGTCGAACGGCGATGCCTTCGCCTGACCCGGCAGGGCTGCGGCCCCGATCGCCAGACCGGCCGTCAGGCCGGCCACCAGGGCGTGCCGCCTGGTGAGGTGACTGGGGAGGTGACTGGGGAGGTGACTGGGGAGGTGACTGGTGAGGTGACTGGTGGGGCTGATGGGACTGCTGGGACGCGAGTTCGCCATGCGACTCATCGTCATCGCGGAGTTTCACTCCGTGATAGCGACACTGTCTCAACTTCGTGAAGCTGACCTGATGACAACCGGTCCCGCGTGAGTTTCACTGTGCACATCATTGTTCATTGATGCGTGAAGTGAGGCACTCGTGAGCATCTTTGTCCGCATGAAACGTTCAGTAGTCGCCCTGGCCTTATTCGCCGGTGCACTCGTGTACTCCGCCGCTCCGGCGCAGGCCGCCGGCACCACGCTCGGTGACGTCACCGCGTTCTCCGCCGACGGGTCGACGTACACCCTCAGCGCCGGGGAGGCGAAGGTCCGCGTCGTGTTCCTGAAGGACGACGTGTTCCGCCTCTGGATGGCGCCCGACGGCACCTTCACCGATCCGGCCAGTACCGGCGAGGGCTCGACCATCGTCACCAAGACCGACTACGGGACGCCGCGGACGACCTGGAAGGACCGCGGCTCGTACTACTCGCTCTCGACGGGCAAGATCGAGGTCCGCGCGCAGAAGCAGCCGCTGAAGTTCTCGCTCCACCGCTCGAACGGACAGCTGGTCTGGTCCGAGGCCGCCCCGCTCTCGTGGACCGACACCTCCACCACCCAGACACTCGGCCGCGGCGCGAACGAGCAGTTCTTCGGCGGTGGCATGCAGAACGGCCGCTTCTCGCACCGCGACCAGACGATCAAGGTCACCCGCGACTTCAACTGGGAGGACGGCGGCAACCCGAACGCCTCGCCGTACTACATGAGCACTGCGGGGTACGGCGTACTTCGCAACACGTTCACCCCGGGCAGCTACAGCTTCACGAGCCCCGTGGGTACCACGCACGACGAGAAGCGGTTCGACGCGTACTACTTCGTCGGCGACCTCAAGACCTCGCTGGACCACTACACAGAGCTCACCGGCCGGCCGTTCATGCCGCCGATCTACGGACTCGAGTACGGCGACTCGGACTGCTACAACCGCGGCCACTACGCGACCGACCCGGATCCCAGCAACGACTGGAAGGTCCATCCGGACAAGGTCACGACGCTGGACGCGGTCAAGGTCGCACAGCGTTTCAAGGACGAGGACATGCCGGGCGGCTGGATGCTCGTCAACGACGACTACGGCTGCGGGTACTCCGCCAACACCGAATCGGAGCAGGTCGACGGCACCTGGTGGGGCAAGCGGGACATCCCCGCTCTGAAGGAGGCCGGCGACGAGCTGCGTGCCCGGAACATCCAGATGGGCCTGTGGACGCAGTCCTCGCTGGATCGGCAGCCCGCCGAGGTCGGTGAGGCCGGCGTACGGGTGCGGAAGCTGGACGTGGCCTGGGTCGGCCCGGGGTACCGGCACGCGCTGACCGCCTGCGACACGGCGCACGACGGGATCGAGCAGTACAGCAACGCCCGCGGGCTGGCGTGGATGGTCGAGGGCTGGGCCGGCGCGCAGCGGTGTGCGGTGCAGTGGACGGGTGACCACAGCGGTTCGCTCGACGCGATCAGGTGGCAGATCCCCGCGATCACCGGGTCCGGCAACTCCGGCATCGCCTACAGCGCGGGCGATGTGGACGGCATCTTCGGCGGATCGCCGACGTCGTACGTCCGCGACATGCAGTGGAAGGTGTTCAACCCCGCCTTCATGACCATGTCGGGCTGGTCCACGCCGGCGTACAAGCAGCCCTGGGCGTACGGCGACCCGTACACCTCGATCAACCGGAAGTACCTCAAGCTCCGCGAGCGGCTGCTGCCGTACTTCTACACGTACGCCGCCGAGGCGCACCGCACCGGCGCACCGCTGAACCGGTCGCTCGTGCTGGAGTACCCGGACGACCCGAAGACGTGGGACGACACCACGAAGTACGAGTTCCTGGCCGGCAAGGAGTTCCTGGTCGCGCCGATGTACGGCGCGGACGAGGTGAAGAACGGGATCTACCTGCCCGCCGGCCGGTGGATCGACTACTGGACCGGCCGGGTGTACCAGGGCCCGACGACCGTGAACGGGTACCACGCACCGCTCGACACGCTGCCGCTGTTCGTGAAGGCGGGTGCCGTGGTGCCGATGTGGAAGGCGGGCATCAACACCGCCGCGGAGCAGGGCTTCGGCGACCGGTTGACCGTCGACGTGTATCCGTCGGGCAAGTCGTCGTTCTCGCTGTACGAGGACGATCGGGTGACACGGGCGAAGGAGTCCGCCACGCAGACGTTCGCGGTCGACGCTCCGACCCAGGGCCGCGGCGACGTCACCGTCAACATCGGCCCGCTGAGCGGCTCGTACGCCGGAAAGCCCGCCTCGCGTCCGTACGAGCTCACCGTCCACACGGGCAGCGCGCCGCACGCGGTCACGGTCGACGGTCGGCCGGTGCAGTGGACCTATGAGGATGGTGTGGTTCGGGTTCAGACGGCGTCGATCTCGACGTCTCGCAGCGCGGTCGTCCTGCTCTCCGGAACGTCGGCGGTCGGCGGGCCGGACGTCACGAACACGCTCGGGGCTGCCGAACTCAGCACGCCGGCGCTGTGGAACGCTCCGGGGCAGGCGACCGAGGTGACCGCGTCGTTCCGCAACGGCACCGGTACCACGGTGCGCGATGTCCGGCTGAACGTCGCTGTGCCCGCAGGGTGGAGCGTGGCGGGTCCGAGCACCTTCGCCTCGGTCGAACCGGGTCGGACCGTCACCACGAAGCTGCAGGTGACCCCTGGCGCCGACGTGAAGCCTGCGTCGTTCACGCTCACGCTCACGGCGAGCTACGTTGCCCAGGGCAATCGGTATGCCAGCACGGCGGCGGGGACGGCACAGTTGCCGTACGCCTCGTTGTCACAGGCCGCGAACGTGGTCGGGATCAGCGACGCGTCGACGTACAAGCAAGGGAACTTCGACGGATCCGGCAACAGCTTCTACGGTGAGGGGCTCGCGGCGGCCGGATACACGCCTGGTGCGACGGTGTCGGTGCAGGGTGCGGACTTCACCTGGCCGACCGGGGCGCCCGGTACGCCGAACCTCGTGAAGAACCAGCCGGCACCGATCCTGGTGTCGGGGACCGGGTCGCATCTCGCGCTGCTCGGTGCGGGCGCGAGCCTGAACGCACGCGGGACGGTGACGATCATCTACACGGACGGGTCGACGTCACAGGGCACGTTCCAGTTGCCGAACTGGTGCTGTCAGGACCCGACCACGGGCGGCGCCAAGCTCGCGGTGTCGGTCAAGGGGCGGTACACGGCCGCCGGGTTGAGCAACACGACGACCGACTACCGGGTGTTCTACACCGCCGTACCGCTGGATCCCGGGAAGACGGTGAAGGCGATCAAGCTGCCCGGCGGCGGGCTCGGGTTCTTCGCCGCCACGGTCGCCGACAAGCCGTTGCCTCCGGCACCCACCGGGGAGAAATGGGTCAGCGACCTGGAGTTCCTGGACTCCACCAACGGCTGGGGCCCGGTCGAACGCGACCGCAGCAACGGCGAGGACGCGGCCGGCGACGGCGGCCCGATCACGCTCGACGGTGTCCAGTACACGAAGGGACTCGGCGCGCACGCACCGTCGTCGGTCTCGGTGCGGCTGGGCGGCAACTGCACGACGTTCACCAGCAAGCTCGGCATCGACGACGAGGTGGACGACCGCGGCAAGGTCACCTTCAAGGTCCTCACCGACGGCACCGCGAAGTACACGTCGGACCAACTGACCGGCACGTCACCTACCGCCACGACCACTGTCGACGTCACCGGAGCCCAAACCCTCACCCTCCAGGTGACTGACGGAGGCGACGGTGTAACCAGCGACCACGCCGACTGGGCCGAGGCCAAACTCACCTGCAAGCCGTAACCGAACAGCAGGGCGCGCTCCGCACGGGAGCGCGCCCTGCTTCGTTCAGAACTTGCTGCGCGAAGTCGGGGTCGCCCCGAAGGCCGCGCTGGACTTCAGATCCCTGGCGAACTCGCCGACCTTGTCCTCGGACAAGAAGCCGCCCCCCTCCGAGCCGATGACGACACCACCGTTCTCGAGCCGCAGCACGTGTTTCTCCAAGCCGTCCGGCAAGACCTGCGCCCGCCCCTCGGAGAGGTAGGTCAGGTACCCGACCTTCGGACCCGGCGTCCCCCGAGGCTGGACCTGGGCCATGGCCTCCATGAGCGACCTCGACGTCACGGCGGCCCAGTCGGGATCCCACACCGAGACCAACTGGCGCAAGATCGGGTCCGCGAGCGCGTCCTCCTCGGCGTCCCGCCACTTCACCAGGAACGTATTGTGCAATCTCGGGGAATCGGAATGTCCCCCGACAGTCATCGAGATCCTGACCTTGCCGACTCGTGCACCATGCGCTTCGTACACCTGATTGATCCCGAGCTGCGGGGCGTCGGTGTTCTCGCGGAAAGCGTCAGAGATCACCTGCAGAGCGTTCACCGGCTCAGCAAGCAACTTCCCCGGCAGATGGTGAGACGACCACGGAAGCGACTCCCCGACCACCTCATCCAGCGCTGCCAGGAACGCCACCAGTTTGTCCGCGACCCGATCCGCCGACTCCTGCCTCGGCCCCCAGAATCCCCGCGCTATCAGCTGGTCGTCCACACTCACTCCCTCGTCCTCCCGCCCAAGTCTGCCATCGGCGAGGTCCCCCGGAACGCGCCAATGGGAGAATGCGCCCATGCAAGAACTGACGGGGAGTGCGGTGGCAGGGCTGCGTGCGGCGTTCGCCGATGCGGGGTACACCGTGGACGGGGTCGCGGAGCGGCTCGGTGTGCAGGCGAATGCTGCCCTGGCACGGAACGAGACGGCTCCGGCGTTCCGTCGTACGGCGTCCGGGGATGCGCTCGACACGATGATCCGGCTGTTCCTGCTGCAGCGGCCTGTGCCGGAAACCGTTGTACGAAACGTTTTCCCGGGCGTGGATCTTGTTGCTCTGGGCATCGTCACGGCCGGGGCGGACGAGGTGCGTGCTGTGCTCGACATCCGGCCGTTTGCGGAGGACGGGCGGGAGTGGTGGGTGGTTGCGGATCTGACGCCGGGGCTGGACGGGCGGCGGGAGGTGATGCGGCCGGATTATGTGTTGGGGATTGCTCCGGCCAGCTTGAGCCTGGTGCAGCTCACGGTGCCGATCAAGGTTGAGCGGGCGCTCGACATCGGGACGGGGTGCGGCATCCAGTCGCTGCATCTGTCGGGCCGGGCCGATCAGCTGACGGCTACCGACGTCAATCCGCGTGCGCTGCAGCTGGCTCGGTGGACGGCTGCGCTCAACGGTGTCGAGCTCGACCTTCGGGACGGGAGCCTCTACGAACCCGTTCGGGGCGAGCGGTTCGATCTGATCGTCAGCAACCCGCCGTACGTGATCTCCCCGCCGGGCGGAGACCTCACCTACCGCGAGACCGGGTTCACCGGTGACGCCGTGGTCGAGCAGCTCGTCCGCCAGGCGCCGGACCACCTGACCGACGGCGGCTGGTGCCAGCTGCTCGCCAACTGGACCTGTGTTCGCGGCGAGGACTGGCAGGAGCGGATCGCCGGCTGGACCGCGGACCGGTCCGCCTGGGCCGTGCAGCGCGAGCAGCTCGACACCTCGGAGTACGTCGAACTCTGGCTGCGCGACGCCGGCCTCCACGGCACAGCGCAGTACACCAGCAGGTACGACGAGTGGATGCGCTACCTCGACGATCACAGCGTCGAAGCGATCGGCATGGGCTGGATCACCCTGCACAACGTCGAGGGAACGCTCGACGCCGAGCCCTGGCCGTACGAGATCGAGCGCCCGATCGGCCCGCACGTCCTGCACCGGTTCGAGCGCAAGGAGGGCCTGCCGACCGACCTCACCGGCCTGCATCTCAGACTGGCCGAGGATGTCATCCAGGAGACGACCGGCCAACCCGGCGCGGAGGACCCCGCGACCATCGTGCTCCGCCGCCAACGCGGGATGCGCCGGGCCGAGCAGGTCGACACCGTTCTGGCCGGCTTCGTCGGCGCCTGCGACGGCGATCTGAGCACCGGCCAGATCCTCGCTGCGCTCGCCGACCTGATGGACCGCCCGGTCGTCGACGTGCTGACCGAGTACCTGCCGCAGGTCAGAAACCTTGTCGTAGAAGGCTTCCTGGACTACTGAGCCGTACGCCGGCGGCGCTTCTCGGCGTACATCCGCCGATCCGCCTCGGTCAGCAACTCGGCGACCGGCGTACCGTCCGTGCTGCTCGCCTGCCCGACGCTCAGCCGCAGCATCGCGAACCACGGCTCCTCGGCCCGCTCCGCCTCCCGGTCCGCCGCCAGCTTGATCCGCTCGACCAGCTCCGGCGCACCGCGCTCGTCCGGGTTGTCCAGTACGACGACGAACTCGTCCCCACCCGCCCGGGCCACGACGTCCTCCGCCCGGCACTGCTCGGTCAGCAACAACCCGACGCGCCGCAGTACCTCGTCGCCGCTCGCGTGCCCGTAGCTGTCGTTGATCACCTTCAGGTTGTCCACGTCGATCGCGACGACCGCGATCGAACGGCCCGCGTCGCGCGCGACCGACATCCGCTCGTCCAGCGCCCGCCGGTTGCCCACGCCGGTCAGCGGGTCCTCGCGGGCGGCCCGCCATTCGGCGTCGTGCCGGATCGAGAGCTCGTGGTTCGCGAGGGCGGTCCGTACGGCGTACAGACCGCGCAGCCGCTCCGCCCACCAGGCCCGGCTGATCGCCTCCGAGTACTGCAGCCCGGTCACCGCGCCGACGTCACCGGTCGCTGCGAGGACCTGGACCTGCGTGTGCCGGACCAGCGCCTCCACCGGCGGGTCCGACGTCAGCGGCAGATCGCCGGCCGCGCGGTGGGCGGCCTCCAGCGCGTCGCCGCTGCGACCGACAGTCAGGTAGGCCTTGGCCAGGTACGTACCTGCGATCGCGGCCAGCTCGAGATCGCCCAGCTTCGCCAGCTGGTCGCGGCAGTCCTTGAGGATCACCGCCGCCTCGGCCGCGTCCGCGTCGTCGTTGCTCGCCGCGAGCCACAACCGCCCGGCCATCGGCCAGTACCCGAGCAGATCGGCCGCGACGATCACCTCGACCGCCTCGCCTGCCCAGCGGTGCGCGGCCCGTCGGCGTTCCTTGATCTCCGCGTCGTACGACGGGTCGCCGAGCCGCTCGAGGTCGTGCGCCCAGCGCAGGTTCGACTCGGCCAGGTTGAGCCGGGTGATCGCCGGCGACTCGGGCAGGCCGAGCGGGTCGTGATCGCCCTCGGCGGCGAGCTCGAAGTGCGGGATGCACAGCTCGTACAGGCGGAGCAGGTCGTAGGCGTAGCCGAGCCCGGTGTGCGCCCAGCCGGCCAGGTCGAGATCCCGCGTGCGCGAGAGCGCGTTCTCCGCCGCGACCAGGTCCGCGACCGAGTCACCGCCCTCGCCGGTGCGGATCAGCGTGACGATCCGGAGCGCGATCGCGTTCGCCTCCCAGCCCGGCTCGTCGATCGCGCGAGCGGCCCGGATGCAGCCGTCGACGGCGTCCAGCGCCTCGACCGAGTCTGTCGCGTGATGCGCCGCCACGGCCCGCACGTACTCCGCGGCGGCCCGCTCGCGGCTGGGCTCCGGGTCCAGCTCGGCGAGCACCTGGTTGACCTCGCGCATCGCCTCGGCCGCACTGCCCGACTGGGCCCGCGTCATCGCCTCCGCGATCCGAGCCGTCACACCCGACCTCTCCCGCACCACACCTCCCCCGTCCTCATCTCGAGAGGGCATCGGGGTTTCCGGATGTCCTCTTACGACGCTTGTCCTGGTACAGGCGGCGGTCCGCTTGCGGGACCAGTTGCTCCACTCCGAGTCCTTCGGCCGTCGCGGCGTACCCGAGGCTCAGTCCGAGCCGACGCAGCCACGGCTTGTCCGTCGTCACCGCGATCGCCTCGACGGCGACCCGGATCCGCTCGGCCAGCTGGGCACCGCCGTTGGCGTCGGGCTGGTCGAGCACCACGAAGAACTCGTCGCCACCCGATCGAATCACGGCATCGGTGGCCCGCGCCTGTTCTACCAGCAGATTTGCAGCAACCTGCAGCAATTCGTCGCCGCAGGCGTGCCCGAAGGTGTCGTTGACGAGCTTCAGATCGTCGACGTCGATCGCGAGCAGCGTCACCGCGCGGCCGGAGTCCCGCGCGGCGGTCAGCCGCTCGTCCAGCGCGCGCCGGTTCCCCACGCCGGTCAGCGGATCCTGCCGCGCCGCGTGCCACTCGGCGTCATGCCGGGCCGGCAGGTCGTGCACGGTCAGCGCATGCCGTACGGCGTTCAGCGCGCGCTGCCGCTCCTTCCACCAGCCTCGGGCGACCGCACGCGCGTAGGCCAGTCCGGCCACGGATCCCGGCGTACCGTCGAGTGCGTCGATCTCCGAACGGGTCTGCAGCACCAACATATGGGTCGATGGGTCGGCCAACGGAATCAGATCGTCCGCGGCGCGGTCCGCGGCAGCCTTGGCCTCGTCGGACTTGCCCTGCGTCCGCAGGGCCCTGGCCAGGTAGGCGCCGGCGATCGCGAGCCGCTCGGTCTCGCCGACCTTGCTGATCTGGTCGCGGATCTCGGTCAGCTCGGCGACAGCCTTGGCCGGATCCTCGGCGGTGGCCGCGGCGGCGGTCCACAGCCGGGCGGTGAGCTTCCAGAACTCCTGGCTCTCGTCGTCGACCACGACCCGGTCGGCCTCACGGGCCCAGTACGCCGCCGACGCCAGGCGGTCCTCGATCTCCTGTGTATACAAGGGGTCTCCGAGACGCTCGAGCTCGTGGGCCCAGCGCAGGTACGTCTCGGCGAGGTTCAGCCGGTCGATCGCCGGCGACTCGGTCAGCTCGAACGCGTCGGCGTCCAGCCGCGTGGCGATCTCGTAATGGGGAATGCACAGTTCGAAAAGCCGCAGGACGTCGTACGCGTAGCCGAGGCCGGTGTGCGCCCAGGCGATCAGCCCCGGGTCCTTGGTCCGGCTCAGTGCCGACTCGGCGGCGACGAGGTCGTTGACGGTGTCGCCGCCGCGGCCGCTGCGGGCGAGGTTGATGATGCGGATCGGCAGGGCGTTCGCTTCCCAGCCCGGCTCGTCGATGGCGCGGGCGATCTCGAGACAGGCGTCGACCGCCCGCAGTGCCTCGTCGGCGTCACTGGCGTGGTGCGCGGTCACACCCCGGACGTACTCCACGGCCGCCGCCGTGTAGCTGGGCACGCCGCCGAGCTCGGTCCGGATCGCCTCGATCTCGGCGGCCGCACCCGCATGCCCGCCGGACTGGGCCGCGGTCATCGCGGCGGCGATCCGGGCAGTCAGCGCGTCGTCCGCCGCCATCGCCCCAGTACCCATACCCGCCGACGGCCCTTCCCCTGATCCTCACCCGCACCTCGGGCCGGACCGCCCATTGTGACCACCCAGCCCGCGTCCTGTCACGACCCGAACCAGCCAACGACCACCTAGTGCCACCCTGATCACACTCGGCGTACCGGTTTTCGGATCGTTGGCCTTGCCGCCGGGGGTCAGCTGCTCCGGCGAGGATCAGCCGGCGGCTTGTTCGGCGGGAAGGGCGTTCAGGCGGACTGGGAGGGTGTCGACGCCGTACACGAGGGAGAAGTCGCGGAAGCGGAGCTGTTCCTCGGGGACGGCGAGGGCCAGGTCCGGGAAGCGGTTGGCGAGGGCGGTGAACGCGGCGCGGAGTTCCATCCGGGCGAGTTCGGCGCCGACGCAGCGGTGCATCCCGTGGCCGAAGGCGAGGTGGGCCGCGGAGACGGTACGGCGGGGATAGAAGTCCTCGGCGTCCGCGCCGAAGACCGCCTTGTCGCGATCCGCGCCGGACAGCGACACCGCGACCAGATCGCCCTTCTTCACCTGCTGCCCGAACAGGTCGTGGTCGTGCCGCGCGAACCGCGGGAACGCGACCTGTACGACGGTCAGGTACCGCAGGAGCTCCTCCACGATGCCGTCGACGGCATCGGGCTCGTTCCGGATCCGCTCGAAGTTCTCCGGGTCGCGCAGCAGCACCAGCGTCCCGAGCGCGAGCATGCTGGCGGACGTCTCGTACCCGCCCAGGAACACGCCGTCGGCGAGCCCACCGAGCTCGACGTCGTCGATCGCGTCGCCCTGGGTGCGGATGATCGACCCGATCAGCCCCTCGCCGGGATTCGCGCGCTGCTTGCGGACGATCTCGAACAGGAACTCACGCGACTCGCTGGCCGACCCGAACAGCCCGATCCCCCCACCGGACATGTCGAACCGCGCCGGCCCGAGCGCCCGGAAACGGTCGCGGTCCTGCTCCTCGACCCCGAGCAGGTCCGCGATCAGCAGGAACGGCACGTTGAACGCGAAGTCCGCCACGATGTCCGCGACCGGCCCCTTCGCCTCCATCAGGTCCAGCTGGTCGTTGACGATCTTCTCGATCGCCGGCTCGAGCCGCGCGAGCTTCCGCTTGGTGAACTCGGGCGTCAGCAGCTTGCGCAGCCGCGTGTGGTCCGGCGGATCGGTGAACCCGAGACCGCCGATCCCCTCCGACGGCTTGTTCGGGTCGGAGCCCACCAGCGGCCGGATGTCGTGGCTGTAGTCCTCCTCGTTGGACAGCACGTACTTGGCCTCGGCATGCCCGCTCACGACCCAGATGTTCAGCCCGAACAGATGCGCCAGCTTGTGCACCGGCTCGGTCTCCCGCACCGCGCCCAGGTCCGGCACCGGGTCCACGCCGTCGCGGCGCAACGGCATCGAGACCGAGCTCGGGAACATCCGCATCTTCGACAGATCGAGACCACCCTTGCGGGTGGTCCTGTTGAGGATCCGGCTGCCGACCCAACGCTTCAGGTATGTCGCAACCATGACTTCTCCGCGCCCTCTCTCGACTGCGCCCCGACGGCTCTCGTCTCTCAAAAGCTAACGTCGCCGGGGACCAGATCTGATGGTGTTGGCACTACTCCGGTAGTGGCGTTGGCACCACCATGGGAGGGGGCCATGGTCTGCCTGCAGAGACCCTGCCACGGACCGCGCCCCTGCTGCCACCTGAAACCACCTGTACTCCGCCCTGGAACGCGACGTGCCGTTCCTCGGGGAGGAATCAGGGAAAGTCAAGACGAAAGTCGGATACCCCCTACCCCACCCGGTCGTTGCCCCCCAACGAGCCGCGACTTCAGAGCCAGTATGGCGTGACGATCCGGAACACGTCCGCGAGCCGTGCCTTGAGCTGCTCGCGGTGCGGGATGGCGGTGAGGCCCTTCGCCGGCCCGACCCGCAGACCGTGGTCCGCCAGCACGTACAGCGCCCGCAACGTCCGGACGGTGTTGGTGACCTCCGGCGTGATCCCTTCGGCCGGCGGATCGGCCAGCGCGCGGAGCGCCGGGTCGAGCCACACGACGGCGTCGGTTTCGGTCAGGTCGTCGCGGGTCAGCGTCGCCGCGAGCGCGTACCCGAGCCGGTCGTCCTCCATGTCCCGCAGCACCCACGGCGTCGGCGTCAGCAACCGCCCGATCCCGAGCCGGAGCATCTGCACCGGCTCCACCGCCGGGTGCAGCCCGAGCGCGCGGAGCAGGTCCGCACCGTGCGCCACCGCGTGCAGCCAGCCGAGCTTCTCGTCGTACCCGCGGAGGTCTTCCTCGGCGACGTACCACCGCTCGAACGGCGGCACCCAGGCCGGCTCGAAGACGCCGGCGGTCACGATCGCGTCGAGCATCAACGGGACGAACGTCCGCGCCTGGATCTCCGGGTCGCCGAACCGCGGAACCAGCTCGTCACCGAGCGCCCGCAGCTCGTCCGGCGGCAGCACGCCCCGCGCGATCCAGGTCGCCAGCGTCGAGTACGCCTGCCGATCCCGTACGACGGGATCCGGCGACCGCAGCATCCCCACCAGCTCGGCCACCAGCTCCCGCACCGGCCGCCCTTCAGGGACCGCGAACCCGGCGTCGCGCACCTGCGCCCAATCCGTCATGCGCGGCACCGTAGACGGCCCGGCGGAGCACCCGCTACCCCGTGACCGGTAGGAGAAACGGCCCGTGGTTCATCCGGAGACCGGATGTACCACGGGCCGTCGCGGCCAGGACCCCTCAGCCCGGCCGGGCCCCTGCCCCGGTCAGGGCCCCTCAACTCCGACCGGGGTGGTCCAGCGAGGAACGCCGTCAGGCGTCCCGCTTGCTCGCCGACACCAGAGCGATCGTCATCAACACGGCCGCCCAGCCGGCGAAGTACAGCAGCGCCCCCCACGGCCCGAAGGCGAAGTTGGTACCTGCCGCTTCGGCGCCGGCCAGACCGGCGTCCTGGCCCTGGTTCAGGAACGAGTTGCCGTTCACGAACGGAGCCCACTTGTTCAGGTCGTCACCGGCCTTCGGGATCAGGAGAACCAGGTTCTCGACCAGGAGCGGCCAGAGGATCAGGATCGCGATCGCCCCGGCGCTCTGCCGGATCAGGATGCCGACCGCCACCGCGAACACAGCGGAGATCGCGAAGATCAGGCCCTGCCCGGCCAGCAGCCGCCACTCGGCGCCGCTGTCGATCGCCAGGTCGGCGTTGCTCGCGAACAGGCTGCCGATGCCCCAGGCACCGAACGAAGCGATCAGGCCGACGACGCCGGCCAGGAACGCGACGACCGCGGTCTTGCCGAGCAGCAGCGCGGCCCGCTGCGGCACGGCCTGGAAGCTGGTCCGGATGGTGCTGAACCGGTACTCCGTGGTGACGGCCAGCGCGGCCATCACCATCATCACCATCTGGCTGAGCTGCGCACCCGGCTGGGTGATGAAGATCGTCGCCCGCTGCTCGTCGGCACCCTTCAGGAAGGCGGTCGTCAGCGCCGCGAACCCGACCGTCAGCACGGCCGCGATGATCATGCACCACCACGGTGAGCGGGTGGAGAAGAGCTTGATCCGCTCGACTGTGATCACCGACATGTCAGTTGTCCTCCTTCGGACCCGCGGCCACCTCGACGGCGTCAGGCGCGTCGAGCTGGGTCACGGCAGCGATCTCCTCGTGCGCGTGGTACTCGACCGAGTCACCGGTCATCTGCATGAACGCCTGCTCCAGCGAACCGCGCTGCAGCGTCAGCTCGTGCAGCACGATGCCGTGCGCGGCCGCCGCCTCGCCGATCTGGTCGGTGGTGAGGTCGCCCTCGACGAACAGCACCTTGCCCTGATTCTCGACGTCCTCGATCCGGGTCGTCAGCTGCTGCGCGTTCAGCACGCCGGCCAGCTGGTCGAGCTGCGGCGTCCGCACCTTCACCGTCGTACCGCTGGCGCGGTCGACGAACTCCTGGGTGCTGCTCTGCGCGATCAGCTTGCCGCGGCCGATGACGACCAGTTCCTCGGCGGTGAGCGCCATCTCGGACAGCAGGTGGCTGGAGACCAGCACGGTCCGGCCCTCGCTCGCCAGCCGGTGCATGAAGGTCCGGATCCAGACGATGCCCTCCGGGTCGAGACCGTTCACCGGCTCGTCGAACAGCAGCACCTCCGGGTCGCCGAGCAGTGCGCCGGCGATCCCGAGCCGCTGCGACATGCCCAGCGAGAAGGCCCCGGCCCGCTTGTTGGCGACCGAGGTCAGGCCGACCATCTCCAGCGCCTTGTCGACCGATGACTTCGGCAACTTGTTGGACGCGGCCATCCAGGCCAGGTGCGACCGGGCCGAGCGGTTCGGGTGCACCCACTTGGCGTCCAGCAGCGCGCCGACCTTGGTCAGCGGCCGGTGCAGGTCCCGGTAGCGCTGGCCGTCGATGGTGACCTCGCCGGACGTCGGGGTGTCGAGTCCGAGGATCATCCGCATGGTGGTGGACTTGCCGGCCCCGTTCGGGCCGAGGAAGCCGGTCACCTTGCCCGGTTTCACCTCGAAAGACAGGTTGTCAACGGCAACTGTCGCGCCGTATCGCTTGGTGAGGCCCTTTGCCTCGATCATCGCCGTACTCCTCGTTAGGTGGCGTGAAGACGTTCCCCAGTCGGGCGGATGTGTCGTGATGAGATCAGTATCGTGGCCGACACGGCGCCAGGCATCGGACCCCGGGCGGATCCGGTGTGTCCACCCGTGGGTTGATTCTGCCGCCCGTCCGGAGCCGCCTGCTATCGGTTGATTCCCTGACCACGCCCCCGACGATCCCCTACCTCACGGCCGGGCACATCAGCCGAAAGTCGACGTACGGCGCTACTTCCGGACATCCCGCCCGGCTTTTATCGCGAAAACAGCCGATGTCAGTCCAGCGGTACGCCGTACAGCACCAGGTTCTGGCTGTAGCGCTGTTTCAAGCGATCGTACGAACCGGTGCAGGTCACCAGCGCCAGACGGGGCTTCGCCGCACCGCGGAACAGGTCTGCGGGCAGGGCGTCCTGCTGGTACGTCCGGCGCGCCACGATGCGATACCAGTGGTCGTCGCCGTCCCCGTCGGTCACCGCAACCCGCGCACCGACCGGGACCTGCGACAGCGCCGCGAACACCCCACGCCCGCGAGCGGTGTCCACGTGGCCGGCGAGCAGTACGGTGCCACCGGCCGAGCCCGGCGCCGCGCCCGCCGCCCACCAGCCGACGTCGGCCGTCGACCTCGGCACCTGGAGCTCGCCGTCGCGGGCCGTCGCGACCGGTGTCACGGTCGCCTCCAGGAAGCCGGGCATTGCCAGCTTCACCGGCGGAACGGCGGCTTCGGAGTCCGCGATCGCACCCGCCTGCGGAACCTCACCGGTGTTGCCAGGCGGCTTTCCGAAGACCATGGCGAGCGCGAGAGCCACCGCGGCGACTCCGAGCAAACGACGCCGTACCGGGACTTTCTTGCCCACGAGAAGAAGCAGTACGCCGATTCCGAACAGCACCAAGGCCGCGCGCGTACGGGCCTGCTCTGCCGCCGCGACCTGCCCACCGTCACCTGTGGGCACCGTCGGGGTGCCGGTCTCGGCCCGGCACGGACCAGCTACCATCCGCAGATCCATCTGGACCACTGGCCGGGCCGCGTTGGCGACCGACTCGACAGCCGGCGAGGCCGCCTTCGGCAGCGGACCGTCGATCAGCGTCAGGTACTGCTGGTGCAGCTGCCGTTGCAGGGCGAGCCAGGCGGGGTCGTACCCGGAGGTCCCGGCCTTGGAGGCGACGGCGTTCAGCTGCTGGCGCTGCGCCGTCGACGGCTCCGTCGCGAGCTTGATGCCGAAGCGCCGGGCGACCTCGAGCTCCTGCGCGGCGAGCTTGCGATGGTCACGCTCGATCCGGGCGGCGGCGCGGCGCACGCAGGCGGTCCGCCCCTGGGTCTTCGCCGCCTGGGCGGCCCCGATGGTCGTCAGGTTGAGCTGGTGCGCGGCATTGAGGTAGTCGGCGTCGGGTTGACGCGGCGCGGCGTACGCCGGCTGCATCGCGCCCAGGACGGCCGCCACGACGAGCAGCAGGAACGTCGCGATCCGGGCAGCGGGCGCCCGCCGGGGCTCTCGTGGAGACACCGCCACCTCCCTGCGCTCGGACGCGGCCGTACCGACGACAGTAAAGGTGGTGTCCGGCCGGGGTCCAGCCGTCGGGCGAGTCGGCCGGGAGACGCAGAACGGCCCGCCGGAGATCCGGCGGGCCGTTCCACGGGTTGCCTGCGTCAGGCGGCTGCCTTCGCCTCCGCCGGGGTGTCGGCGATGACCGACTCACGGCGCTTGGAGACCCAGACCGCCGCGACCAGGATCGCCACGGCGACGAGCGCGATGATGATCCGCAGAGCGGTGTTCGGGTTGTCGCCGATCGCCGACATGCCGACGACGGCCGGCGCGATCAGCACGGAGACCAGGTTCATCACCTTGATCAGCGGGTTGATGGCCGGGCCGGCGGTGTCCTTGAACGGGTCACCGACGGTGTCACCGATGACGGTGGCCTCGTGCGCGGGCGAACCCTTACCGCCGTGGTTGCCGTCCTCGACCAGCTTCTTCGCGTTGTCCCAGGCGCCACCGGAGTTGGCCAGGAACACCGCCATCAGCGTGCCGGAGCCGATCGCACCGGCCAGGTAGCCGGCCAGCGCCGGGGCGCCGAGACCGAAGCCGACCGCGATCGGCGCGGTGATCGCGAGCAGACCCGGGGTGGCCAGCTCCCGCAGCGAGTCGCGGGTGCAGATGTCGACGACCTTGCCGTACTCCGGCTTGCCCGTGCCGTCCATGATCCCGGGGATGTCGCGGAACTGGCGCCGGACCTCGTAGACGACCGCACCGGCGGCGCGGCCGACGGCGTTGATGGCCAGGCCCGAGAACATGAACACGACCGCGGCGCCGATGATCAGGCCGACCAGCGTGCCCGGGTTGAACACCAGGGAGTCCGCCTCGAACTTGGCGTAGTTCTCCGCCAGCGAGGAGCGGATCGCGTCGGTGTAGGAACCGAACAGCGCAGTCGCGGCCAGTACGGCGGTCGCGATCGCGATGCCCTTGGTGATCGCCTTGGTGGTGTTGCCGACGGCGTCCAGCTCGGTGAGGATCTGGGCCGCCTCGCCGTCCACGTCACCGGACATCTCGGCGATGCCCTGCGCGTTGTCGGAGACCGGGCCGAAGGTGTCCATCGCGACGATGACGCCGACGGTGGTCAGCAGACCGCAACCGGCGAGCGCGATCGCGAACAGCGCGACCACACCGGTGCCACCCACCAGGAAGGCGCCGTACACGGCCGCCGCGATCACCACGGCGGTGTAGACGGCCGACTCGAAGCCCACCGAGATGCCGGACAGGATCACGGTGGCGGCACCGGTCAGCGACGACTTGCCGACGTCCTTGACCGGCTTGTCCTCGGTGCCGGTGAAGTACCCGGTCAGAGCCAGGATGATGGCCGCCAGCACGATGCCGATGAGCACCGAGAAGGTCGCGATCAGCCGCGGGTCGCCGTCGTGCGCGGCGATCGCCTCGGTCGCGCCGGTGAGGTCCTTGAAGCTGCTCGGCAGGTAGACGAACGCCGCCACCGCCGACAGCACACCGGAGATCACCGCGGAGATGTAGAAGGCGCGGTTGATCGTGCGCAGACCGTTCTCGCCGGTCCGCGGCCGGGTCAGGAAGACGCCGATGACCGCGGTGACGGCGCCGATGGCCGGCACGATCAGCGGGAAGATCAGGCCCTGCTCGCCGAACGCGGCCTTGCCGAGGATCAGCGAGGCCACCAGCATCACGGCGTACGACTCGAACAGGTCGGCCGCCATACCGGCGCAGTCACCGACGTTGTCACCGACGTTGTCGGCGATCGTCGCGGCGTTGCGCGGGTCGTCCTCGGGAATGTTCTGCTCGACCTTGCCGACCAGGTCGGCGCCGACGTCGGCGGCCTTGGTGAAGATACCGCCGCCGACCCGCATGAACATCGCGAGCATCGCGGCGCCGAAGCCGAAGCCCTCGAGCACCGTCGGGGCGTCACCCTTGAACAGCAGCACGACGAGCGCGGCGCCGAACAGGCCGAAGCCGACGGTCGCCATGCCGACCGTGCCGCCGGTGCGGAACGCGACCCGCATCGCCGGGTTCCGGCCCTCGTCGCGGGCCGCGGCGGCGACCCGGACGTTGGCCCGCGTCGCGAGCCACATGCCCAGGTACCCGATCGCGGCGGAGAACCCCGCACCGATCAGGAAGAAGACCGACCGGAAGATCTTCAGCGTGGTCTCGTTGCCGCCGTCGGTGTGAGCGGGCAGCAGGAACAGCAACAGAAAGGCGACCACGGCGAAGATCGACAGCGTCCGGAACTGCCGGTTCAGGTACGCCGAGGCGCCTTCCTGGACCGCGGCGGCGATCGTCTTCATGTTCTCGGTGCCATCGTTCGCGGCAAGCACCTGGCCCCGGAAGACCATCGCGATGGCGACCGCGAGGATCGCGATCACCCCGACGACGATCACCAGTGTGGTGTTGCTCGACGAAAGATCCACCGCTTGTGGTGCAAGCAGCGCGGACATCCGTCCTCCTTGTAGGCAACCCATCCGGGCTTGACGGCCCCCGTCTGCCGCAACCGAAGGGTTGGGGAAATACGACACAGCGCCAGGGGACTGGCGCGGTGGGTTACTCTAACGGGTTCCCGACCAGACCTGACGACAGGGTGGTCTACGCCATACCGGGCCGCAACGGCAAGTCCGTCGCCGGAACCTGGGCGGGTCGGTCACCCAACGTAGTAGCGGGGCTACGTTTTCGCTTTCTGGCGACGCCTCAGATCGCCGAGGCCACGTCCGGGTGGATGTCGAACACCTTGGTCAGACCGGTGATCCGGAAGATCTTCAGCAGCCGTTCCTGCGTGCAGACCAGGGACAGGGATCCGTCGTGGGTGCGCACCCGTTTCAGTCCGCCGACGAGGACGCCGAGGCCGGTGGAGTCCAGGAACTCCACGCGTTCCAGGTCGACGACCAGGTCGAAGACCCCTTCGTCGACGAGCGCGGCGATCTTCTCGCGGAGCTTCGGTGCGGTGTAGACGTCGATCTCCCCCGCGACCTCGATGACGGTCCGCCCGCCCTCGGCGCGCGCGGTCAGCGACAGATCCACTTCGGCCTCCGATCCCGTGAACTGCTGCATTCAACCATGTACGGACCGTGAGTAGACCCGTTGCCGAAAACTCTTTCATCTCGGCAGGGGGAAGTCGATTCCCCTCCGGAAAAAGCCGTGTGCATCCGACCGTGCAGCCGCCTCGTGCAGCTCGGCGCTGCGTTGTCCATGGTGGAGACTAGGCTCGCGGCATGCGTGCAGGTGGTGAGGCGGAGGCTGCCCTGAAACGCCTGGCCGCCGGTCGCGACGAGCGGTTGACGCATGTCGAGTCCGTTCCGCCGCGGCCCGGGAAAACGTGTGATTGGCCACGCTGGGTGCCGTCCGAGGTCCTCGACCAACTGCGCGACGCCGGGATCACGGCCCCGTGGACCCACCAGGTCGCGACGGCCGAGGCGGCGTACGGCGGGAAGCATGTGGTGGTCGCGACCGGCACAGCCTCGGGCAAGTCGCTCGGGTACCTGTTGCCGGCCTTCGCCACGTTGAGCATCGCGCAGGCCGCCTCACCACACCGCCGTACCGCCTCGGTGCTGTACCTGTCGCCGACGAAGGCGCTGGCGCACGACCAGCTCCGGGCGGTCTCGGCGTACACCGTGCCGGGTCTGCGCGCGACAACGTTGGACGGCGACTCGGAGAGGACCGAGCGGGACTGGGCGCGCGACCACGCGACGTACGTGCTCAGCAATCCGGACATGCTGCACCGGTCAGTTCTGCCGAACCATCAGCGCTGGGCCCGCTTCCTCGGCTGTCTGCAGTACGTCGTGGTGGACGAGTGTCACCACTACCGCGGTGTGTTCGGTGCGCACGTGGCCGGCGTACTGCGTCGTCTGCGACGGGTGTGCGCGCAGTACGGGGCTCATCCGATCTTCGTCTGCGCCTCGGCGACCGTGGCAGAGCCGGCGCTGTCCGGTGAGCGTTTGACCGGGCTGCCGATGGAGGAGGTCACCGAGGACGGGTCACCGCGCGGTGGGATCGCCTTCGGCCTGTGGGAGCCGCCCCTCACCTCGCTGCGGGGTGAGAACGGCGCTCCGGTACGCCGGTCCGCCACGGCCGAGGTGGCGGACCTCCTGACCGACCTGGTCGTCACAGGTGTCCGCACCGTCGCCTTCGTCCGGTCACGGCGCGGGGCCGAGACAGTCGCACTGACCGCCCGGGAGAACCTGGCCGAGGTCGACCCGACGCTGATCGACCAGGTGTCGGCGTACCGCGCCGGCTATCTGCCGGAGGAGCGCCGGCGGCTCGAAGGCATGCTGCAGAGCGGTGAGCTCACCGGCGTCGCTGCGACGAACGCTCTCGAGCTGGGCATCGACATCGCCGGGCTGGACGCCGTACTGCTCTCCGGCTGGCCCGGCACGCGCGCATCGCTCTGGCAGCAGGCTGGACGTGCCGGCCGCGCCGGTGGGGACGCGCTGGCGTTGCTGATCGCCAGGGACGACCCGCTGGACACCTACCTGGTGCGGCATCCGGCTGCGATCTTCGGTCGTCCGGTCGAGGCGACTGTGTTCAACCCGGAGAACCCGTACGTGCTCGGACCGCAGCTGTGCGCGGCCGCGCAGGAGCTCCCGTTGACCACCGACGACTACGAGATCTTCGGCGGTACGACGGCCCAGGTGATCGCCCAGCTCGTCCGGCAGGGCGCGCTGCGCGAGCGGCCGCACGGCTGGTTCTGGACCCGCCGGGAGCGGGCCATCGACGCCATCGACATCCGGTCGGCCGGCGGGAAGACCGTGCAGATCGTGGAAGACCGGACCGGTCGCCTGCTCGGGACGGTCGACGGCGGCTCGGCCCACGCCTCGGTCCACGAGGGTGCGGTGTACGTCCACGCGGGCGAGTCGTACCTGGTGCGGTCGCTCGACCTCGAGGAGCACGCCGCGGTCGTCGAGCAGGCGTCGCCGGACTACACGACCTTCGCGCGGGACGTGACCGAGATCAGCATCCTCGCCACCGAGGAGACGTGCACCTGGGGTACGGCGGAGTTGTCGCGCGGCTGGGTCCAGGTGACGAGCCAGGTGATCTCGTACCAGCGCAAGCTGATCGCGACGGGCGACGTACTCGACGAGCAGCCGCTGGACCTGCCGGCGCGGACCCTCCGAACGAAGGCGGTCTGGTGGACGATGCCCGACACCGTTGTCGAGGGGCTCGGGCTCGCCGACGTGCCCGGAGCGGCCCACGCCGCCGAGCACGCGTCGATCGGGCTGCTCCCGCTCTTCGCCACCTGCGACCGCTGGGACATCGGCGGCGTCTCGACGGCCCGGCACGCGGACACCGGTCGCCTGACGGTCTTCGTGTACGACGGGCATCCCGGCGGCGCCGGCTTCGCCGAACACGGGTACGCCGCCGCCCGCGAGTGGTTGACCGCGACACGCGAGGCGATTGCACACTGTGAATGCACGGATGGATGCCCGTCGTGCGTACAGTCGCCCAAGTGTGGGAACCAGAACAACCCACTCGACAAGAGCGGCGCGGTGGCGCTGCTCTCCGCACTCCTGAGTAGTGAGGCCTGAAGGGCCGGCCCGTCGCCGGCAGAGAGGCAGGTCGTCATGGCCGTTCTCGGAATCGTCCTCATCGTCCTTGCGGTGTTGTTCGGACTGGGCGTCTCGGTGACGTCGTCCGCGTCCACCACGCTCGAGGTCTTCGGCGTCGACTTCGGCGTCTCCGTACCGACCGTGTACTTCCTCGGCGCGCTCACCGGCGCCGCCCTGGTGGCTGGTCTCTGGCTGCTGAAGAAGGGCCTCGGCCGCGGACTGCGCCGGCGCAAGGAGATGCGCGAGCTGCGTGCGAAGGTCACCGAGGGTGACGGAGCTCCGGAGGTCACCACGGACCGCGACGAGACCCTGGCCGACGAGCGGCCGGCGCTCGGCGAACGGCGTACCGAAGATCCCTCCGAGACCCACCAGCCGCACTGATCAACACCGTTGCCATTGGCATCGACAACTCACTGGAATCCCTGGCGTTGCGGTAAGATCTCGGAAGTCTCACAGCCACCGCACAGCGGTCGCACGGTGATCCGGCGAGTCGGTATCGATGCCTTGTGCAACGACGTCCGCATGGCAGTTAGTTGCCAATGGCATCAAGTTTCGCGAGATCGGCATAACCTCCCCGGTCCGTCCTGTGCATTACTTGTTGTGGCGTCAACGTCGCGCTGAGTCACTGCCGGCGGACCGGCTCGCGCCACGGGGTCCCGACGACCTGACGCCGTGAGATAGCACGACCTCTGGAGGTTGTCTTGATCATCCGAAAGCTGTTCAGCCGCACCGGCGTGGTGGTGCTCGCGATCAGCGTCGCGATCGCCACCGCCATACCGGCCCAGGCCGCGAACCCGGCACCCAAGGATTCGGCGGCACCAGGTGTCACGGTGGGCGTGGCCCAACAGATCGCCACCCGCTCCGACACGCGCTACTGCCTGACGTTCGTCGCGGCCGAGAAGGTCCCGATGGCGGTCATGATGGCGTGCGCCCCCGGTAAGGAGGGCAAGACCCAGGAGTGGATCTACACCGAGACCGGCCAGCTGCAGGTCGCGATGAGCAAGAGCGTCGGTGGCGCCCTTGCCTCGACCGGAGCCTGCCTGGACAGCGGTGCGGACCTGGCCAAGGTGCCGGCCTCCGCGCCACTACTGGTCCTGCCCTGCCGTAGCGGCGACGGGCAGAAGTGGAACTACGACGAGGACAGCGGCACGTTCGTGAACGTGGCCAGTGGCCTCGCCCTGACGTCACTGCTTGGCAAGGGGAAGGCCAAGCAGGCGCAACCGACCGGCAGCATGAGCACCGCCGGCGCGCCGGTCCAGGCCTGGAGCGGTCTCCCGGTCCCGAGCCTGGACATCCTGGGCGCGGTACTGGCCCTCGTGAACGCGCTGCTGGCGTCGCTGGGCCTGGCCCTGCCACTGCCGATCGCAGGCGCGGCCGCCAGCCTGTTGTCGCTGATCAGGCCGCAGGTCCCGATTCCGGCACAGATGACGGTGCTGCCGAAGCAGATGATGCAGCTGGCCCAGAGCTGAGTCGAGGAGGAACTCAAGGCCCCCGAGCCAACGAGAGGACGGCCGGCCCCGACGATGTCGGGGCCGGCCGTTTCTCTGACCTTTCCGGGATACCCGCTGCTTGCGCGTCAGCGGGAGCCCTACGTCGCTACAGCGGTTACCACCAGCACCAGTGGTGGCAGTGATGAAGCAGGCCGTCGAGAAGGCAACCAACTCCATGCAGCAGGTCCATGTCGTTCACCTCCGATCCACTGAACCGGTCGGCAAGACAGTAGCTCCGGAGATCACGGTCTGTATCTATTCCGCTACTGGTTGCCATGAAACCTTGAGCATCCTTTAACTCTTTCGCAACGGATGCCACGGGATCCCCGCTTGACAGTTCACCGTTGGTTGCCTATAGCACCTGACAACGTTCGTCATCGGGTTGGAAAAAAGTCTTCACATAGTCGCCCGGGAGTGCCAATGTTTGACCGGCACTGTCGCCGGACCATCTGGAGCCTCTGATGCGATCACTCTCGCGGTTGACCACCGTCGGCGTCCTCGGCGCCGCGGCCCTCGCCCTGCTCACCGGATGCCTCGGCTCGTCCGACTCCGGCAGCGGCGACCAGGACGCGAACCGGAACGCCGACGCCAAGAAGGTCGAGCTCATCTTCGGTTCGAACTCGGTCAAGGGCGGGAAGAGCAGTGCCGGGGCGACCTTCATCTCCGACGTCCTAATCCCGAAGTTCGTCGCCGAGCAGAAGGGCAAGGGCGTCGACGTCACGGTCAAGTTCCAGGGTGACGGCTCCGACGACGAGGTGTACAAGCAGAAGCTGTCCCTCGACCTGTCGAACAAGTCCGGCCCGGACCTGTTCCAGATCGACGGCATCTGGGTCGGCGAGTTCGCCCAGGCCAACTACATCAAGCCGCTCACCGAGACCGTCGGCGAGGCCGCCAAGGTGGACGACTGGGACGGCTGGCAGCAGATCCCGGAGTCCGTCCAGGCGCTCGGCAGCTACAACGGGAAGCGGTACGGCGTCCCGGGCGGCACCGACGGCCGCGTGCTGTACTTCAACAAGAAGCTGTTCCAGCAGGCCGGCCTACCCGCCGACTGGCAGCCGAAGTCCTGGGACGACATCATCTCCGCAGGTCAGGCGCTGAAGAAGCTGTCCGGAGTGACCCCGATCCAGATCAACGGCGGCACCGCGATGGGTGAGGCGACCACCATGCAGGGCGTGCTGCCACTGCTGGTCGGCACCGGCGCGACAGTCAACGCCGATGGCAAGTGGCTGGGCGACACCCCGCAGCTGCGCCAGGTGCTGGACTTCTACCACCAGGTCTACACGACCGGCCTCGGCGATCCGGTGCTGCAGCGTGAGGCGAAAGGCCGGGACAAGTCGTTCGCAGAGTTCGCCGCGAACAAGATCGGCATCCTGCTGGAGAGCGACTACTTCTGGCGCAGTGTCGTCGAGCCCAAGGAGGGCGTCGCGAAGATGGCCGACCGGGACAGTGCGGTCGGCTGGGCGCTGATTCCAGCTCGGCAGCCGGGGGCCGGCGTCAACGGCCAGGACTTCGTCTCGATGTCGGGCGGCGGCGCGACCGTGATCAACCCGAACACGAAGTTCCCGCAGCAGGCCTGGGAGTTCCTGCAGTTCATGAACTCCGCGGAGATGGTGAAGGAGTCGCTGGCCGGCGCGGCCAAGATCACGCAGCGGTCCGACGTCAACAGCGAAGTACTGAAGAGCGACCCGATGCTGAGCTTCGTCGCGGAGAAGGTGCTGCCGATCACGCAGTACCGTCCGGGCCGCGCGGAGTACCCGAAGGTGTCGGCCGCGCTGCAGCAGGCGACCGCGGACGTGGTCGGCGGCAAGAGCACCGAAGCCGCCGCAACGGCGTACGAGAAGGCCGTCGAGACCGCGGCCGGCGGCAAGGACAAGGTCACGACCAACTGATGACTTCCGCTTCCGCACCCGCGCGGGACGGGTCCCCCGCGCGGGGTCGTGCTCCCGCGCGGGACGTCGCGGGGCTCGGCGTCGGCCGCGCGCTCGGCTTCGTCGCACCTGCTCTGCTGCTGATCAGCGCGTTCCTGATCTTCCCCGCGCTCTGGACCATCTACATCGGCATCACCAACTACCGGCTGACCGGTGTCGAGGCGGTGTCCCCGTCGGTCGTCGGGTTGTCGAACTACACGGCGGCGCTGAACGACGCGCTGTTCCACAACGCGTTGTGGCTGACGCTGCTGTTCGTTCTCGGCTCGGCGATCATCGGGCAGAACATCCTCGGGTTCACGCTGGCCTGGGTGATGCGCCGGACGCGTCCCGCCGTACGCCGTACCGTCGAGGCGGTCGTGCTGCTCGCATGGATCCTGCCGGGGACCGTGGTCGCGTACCTGTGGGTCGCGTTCTACGACCGGGACGGCGGTACCTTGAACGCTCTGCTCGGTACGCCGGGGACCGCGTGGCTGATCGACTACCCGATGGCCTGTCTCGTCGTCTTCAACACGTGGCGCGGTACGGCGTTCTCGATGATGTTGTACTCGTCGGCGTTGCAGGCCGTGCCGCCGTCGCAGCTCGAATCGGCCCGGATGGTCGGGGCGTCGGGCTGGCAGACGCTGCGGGACATCGTGTTCCCGCACATCCGCGGTCACGTGCTGACGAACACGCTGCTCATCTCGCTGTGGACTGCGAACGACTTCTCGCCGTTCCTGCTCACCAAGGGCGGGCCGAACCACGAGTCCGAGACGGTGCCGGTCTACATCTACAACGTGGCGCTGCAGGGCGGTGAGCTCGGGTACTCGTCGGCGATCTCGTTCCTGCTGCTGATCGCCAACCTGCTCGTTTCACTGGTCTATCTGCGGTTGCTTCGGAGGCGGTCATGAGGCCGGGGTACGTGGTGCGGCGGATCGGGTTCTACGTGCTGATCTGCGCGATCACGCTGTTCTTCGCCGTACCCATGCTGTGGATCGCGTCGGCGCCGTTCGATGCGTCTCCCGGTCTGGGGGTGCACTGGCCGGACTGGACGCTGGAGAACTTCCGGAAGACGCTGGACCACCCGTATGCGATGCATTCGATGGTCAACTCGTTGCTGATCTGCGTGACCACGGCGGTGGCTGTGACCGCCTTTGCCGCGTTGGCTTCCTATGCGTTGTCGCGGGTCCGGATTCCGGGGCGGGACGCGTTGCTCTACGGGTTGCTGCTGCTGTCGTCGGTGGTCACCGGTACGGCGGCGATGGTGCCGATCTTCGTCATGATGTTCCAGCTCGGACTGATCGATTCCCGGTTCGGCGTCGCACTCGTGATGACCGGCGGGCTGTTGCCGGCGGCGATCTTCATCCTGAAGGACTTCGTCGACGCGGTGCCGAAGTCGTACGAGGAGTCGGCGCGGGTCTTCGGCGCGTCCACGGGCCAGATCCTGCGTGACGTCGTACTCCCGGTCGCACGGCCCGGACTGGCGACCATCATGGTCTGGGCGTTCGTCAACTCCTGGGGCAACTTCCTGGTGCCCTTCCTGCTCATCCGGTCGATCGACAAGCAGCCCGGTGCGGTGCTGATGCAGACCCTCACCGACGAAGGCGGCAGCGTGAACCTGCAGGTGCTGCCGGTGTTCTCGCTGCTGTTCTCGATCCCGGTCGTCGTGCTGTACCTGCTGGTGAACTCGCGTTACGGGTTCCGCTTCCACGGAGGGATCAAGAGCTGATGGCGGGCATCGACATCGAAGGCCTCGCGACCGTCTACCCGAACGGCGTCCGCGCCGTCGACGGGCTGGACCTGCAGGTGGCCGACGGCGAGTTCTTCGCCCTGCTCGGCCCGTCCGGCTGCGGCAAGACCACACTGCTCCGGACGATCGCAGGCCTGGAGTCCGCGACCGAGGGCACGATCCGGATCGACACTTCGGACGTGACGCGGACGGAGCCTGGCAAGCGCGGCGTGGCGATGGTCTTCCAGGACTACGCACTCTTCCCGCACATGAGCGTCTCCGAGAACATCACCTATCCCTTGAAGGTACGCCGGGTCGCTGCCGCCACTCGGCACGGCGTTGCTGAGCGCACTGCCGGCGAGCTGTCCTTGCAGGGATTGCTGGAACGCAAGCCGGGGCAACTGTCCGGCGGCCAGCAGCAGCGCGTCGCGCTGGCGCGCGCGATCGCCTCCGAGGGCAAGGTCTTGCTGCTCGACGAGCCGCTGTCGAACCTCGACGCGCGGCTCCGGCTCGAGGCGCGCACCTTTCTGAAGAAGCTGCAGCGTGATCTGGGGATCACCACGGTCTTCGTCACGCATGACCAGGCGGAGGCACTCGCCCTCGCCGATCGGATCGCGGTCATGGACTCCGGCAAGCTTCGGCAACTGGGCTCGCCGCGGGAGGTCTTCGCCCGGCCGGCGAACACGTTCGTGGCCAACTTCATCGGGTCCACGCCGATGAACCTCCTGCCGGGCAAGATCGCCGCCGACTTGGACGGGGTTGTCTCGGTCGCCGGCGGCTCGTTGCCGGCAGCAACTTCGTCTGCCGGTCGGGAGGTGGAGGTGACGGTCGGCATTCGGCCCGAGTACCTCACCCTTTCAACCAGCGACGTCACGGGCCCGGCCCTCCACGGTGAGGTCGTCGTCGCCGAGAACCTCGGCACCCAGTCCCTCGTCACCGTCGACTGCGACGGCACCCTCGTCGGCGTCACCGTCCCCGAGGAAACCGAACCGGCCGCCGGCACCTCCGTCTCCCTCACCGCCCCCACCACCCGAGTGCTCCTCTACAACCAATCCACGGGCGAACTCCTCCCCACCGCGTAACTCCCAACCCAACCCACCCGCCGCTTCACCCTCGCCGTCCGCACGACCCGTTTCGCCACCCCCGTCGGCACCACCGGTTGCCGCGTCCCCCCACAACCCGTTCTTCCCGTCCCTGCACCATGCCGCTCACGCGATGCACCCGCAACCTTGCACCCCCGAGATCTGGGAGCTCACCTGATGGCCGTCACGTCGTACCGTCGGCGCTGGACCCTCGACGACCGCGCCGAGTCGGTCTGGCACTCACTGCCCGTCGACATCCCGGCCGACTGCCCCGGACTGCTCGTCACCCTCACCATCCCGCCGGTCGAAGGCGCCGTCATCGACATCGGCTGCGAGGGAGCGGCCGGCTGGCGCGGATGGTCCGGCGGCGCGCGCCGAACGTTCGCGATCACCCCCGACGCCGCCACCCCCGGCTACCTCCCCGGCGAACTCGAACCCGGCACCTGGTGGATCGTCCTCGGCCTCCACCGAGTACCCGTCGAAGGCGTCGAACTCCTCGTCGAAGCAGTCACCGGCCCGGTCACCACGATCCCCGGCCTGACGGAGTACGCCGACGCTTCGGCCGCAATCGCAGTACCGCCGCGGCCACCCCGCCGTACCCTCCCCGCCTCCTCCGGACTGAAGTGGATCGCCGGCGACTTCCACGCGCACTCGCTGCACTCCGACGGCTCCACCCCGGTCGCCAACCTCGCCGCACTGGGTGTCTCGGCCGGCCTCGACGTACTCGCCGTCACCGACCACAACACCGTCGCCCACCACGCCGAACTCCCCGCCCTCGGCAAACGCTTCGGCATCGGCCTCATCCCCGGCCAGGAAGTCACCACCGACACCGGCCACGCCAATGCATTCGGTGAAATCGGCGCCATCGACTTCCGCCGTCCCGCCGCCATCTGGGGCTCCGAAGTCGCCCGGCGCGGCGGCCTGCTCTCGATCAACCACCCGCTCGGCGGCGACTGCTCCTGGCGCCACCCGCTCCCTGAACACCCGCCCCTCGCCGAGATCTGGCACTCCTCGTGGCTGGACCACACATGGGGCGGCCCCATCGCGTGGTGGCAGGCCTGGGGGCTGGAAGGCACCACACCCATCGGCGGCAGCGACTGGCACAACCCCACGTCCCTCACCCCACCCGGCAGCCCCACAACCTGGATCGCCGTCGACGCCTCCGCGGAAGGCCCCGACGAGCTCCCCACAGCCACCCTCGAAGCCCTGGCCGCCGGCCGAACCGCCCTCTCCTGGTCCTACACCGCCCCCGTCCTCGTCCGCGCCGACGACGAACTCATCGCCCTCAACGCCCCCAACACCCTCGTCATCTCCCCCGACGGCACCCGCCACCCCGTCCGCACCCCCCAAACCCACCTCCCCGCCACCCCTGGCCCCCACCTCCTAATAACCCACACCGGCCAACTCCTCTCCACCTGCACCTAACCGCCACCACACCCGCGCCCCCTCCGCCACCAGCAGGCCAGGCGAACCCAGGGCCCCGTGTGCAACCGCCCGCAGCCGTGACCGCGCTAAACAGCCGCCTGCTGACGATGGGCCGTCAACTGGGCGGGCACCAACACCCCCGACAGACCGAGACCGGATGGGCGGGAGCGGGCGGCGCAGGAATCGCGTGGCGTCGAATGATCAGAGCGGCCAGGTGCTCAGTGCGCCGTTCCGGCTGTGTGCGTGGTTAACGGGAGGAATCGCATCGGATGCAACTCTCCGCCTGGTTGCTATGTCGTCCTGATGTGGACAACTACCTGCGTGGATGGCGACTCGGGTGCCGTGGCTGACCACGATGGGTCCCAACGGCGCCTACCCGGCGACGTAGTGGCCCACGGTCAGCATCGCGGCATCACCACAGCGCCCGGATACCAGGGACGGGTCTGGGTACCGGCCACCTACATCGGCAGCAAGGTGAAGGTCTCGCTTCTCTTGCCCTAAGCAAGACTTAGAGCGGCGCGCCGATCATCAGGTGCCCGGACGTTCGTCGGCCGCGGACGCCTGAACGTGCCCGCTTCTCGAGGTTGCTAGCAAGCTCGGTGATCGGCCGCTCAGCGACAGCTCTGGAGATGATCCGATGAACCGCGACGCGAAGCAGAGCCCCGATGCTGGGATGCCCGGTCTGACTGTTCAACGTAAAACCCCTACCGTGGCGTTACACGCCGGGTTGCCCGGAACCCTCGAGATCGACACTTCAACAAACTGCCTGGTAGTCCGCACTCGGATGGGCACTGGTGCCGGCACCGGCCGCATCGTCGACATCGATGTGGCCTGGCCTCCAGGCTGGAGTGTCGCACTCCGTGACGGCAAACCCGCCCTGATTGATGCAACAGGACAGCTGGCCTGCCGGCTCGGCGACGAGATAACCGTCGGTGGAGGCTTCGTAGACACAACCCGGATTGGCGTCGTCTCGTGCGCAGGCCAGGAGCGGATATTCCAAGCATCCGGGCTCACACGCGTTTGAGCGTTCCCTTGTCGACGAGCATGCCCCCGTCACCCTGACCAACACTGCTGATGAACCCAGAGCCAGTGATCCAATCCCCGTTTGCCCAAGGCGGACCGGAATACCGCACACTTCGAATATGCACCGGTAGCCAGTCAAACGGGGCCTCGTCTGTGGCCGGTTGATCGACGATGCTCCAAGCCAGGGTGCCGTCGTTGATCAGCGAGCTTGTGCGGTCGAGTCTGGAGCTAGCTCCAGGCAAGGTGTTAGCTTCTCGTGATGACGAGCTACTCGCCGGCCGAGGCAGCCGCACAATCCGGGTTCAGCATCGATACGTTGCGCTATTACGAGCGCGAAGGCATTCTGCCGCGCATCGAGCGCAGCGCCGGTGGGCGTCGTGTGTACAGCGAAGGCGATCTCTGGATGCTTGGATTCCTGCGTTGCCTGCGGGACACAGGTATGTCGATCGAGCAGCTGCGTCGGTACGGCGAGTTGAGCCGTGATGACACCACAATGCCGGAGCGAGTCGCTTTGCTCGAGGAGCACGCCGCCTCGATCCGGGCGAGGATTGCCGAGCTCGGCGCGGTCCTCACCCGGGTCGAGGAGAAGGCGGACTGGTACCGCGGGGAGCTCCGCCGGACGGAGGACAAGACGTCCTGACCCACTCCGGCGGTGGGGCGGTCCGCCGGTCGGCGCCTAGGCGCCGTCCAGCGCCGCCAGTTCCTCCTCGGTGAGGACGGTGGACGCGCCCACCACGGCCTCCTCGACCTGTTCGACGCTGCTGACTCCGACGATCGGGGTCAGCGCCGGGCTCCCGGAGGCCAGCCACGCGAGCACCACCTGACCCGGGCGGAGTCCGCGCGCAGTGGCGACGCGGTTCAGCGCCGCCAGCCGTCGTTCGGTGCCGGGGTGGCGGTACTCGGTCTCGAGTGGGCGGTCGTTGCGGTCGTATCGGCCCTGGAGGGTGGCGGTGTAGACCCAGCCGTCGAACGACGGGTTGCGGCGCAGGAAGTCCAGGCCGTCCGGTGACAGCATTCCCAGCGGGATCGGCTGGCCTTCCACGGCCATGCCGCCGGCGGGCTGGAGGTAGGAGTAGCGCTCCTGGTAAGCGACTGGCTGCGGGTGGCCGACGCGTTCGGCGGTGGCCCGGATCCGCTCGACCAGCCAGGACGGGTGGTTCGAAAGACCCCAGCGAGCGGTCAGGCCGTCACGGACCAAGCCGCCGAACGTCTCGACCAGGTCCTCCACCGGAACGGTCGGGTCTTCGACGTGCGCCCAGTACAGGTCCACACTGTCCACGCCCAGCCGCTCCAAGCTCTGTGCCATGGCTCCGCGCACGACGTCCTCGCGCAGTCCTTCAAGGTGGTCGGGGAATCCGCCGACCCGCGTGGGCTGGGCACCGACCTTGGTACTGAGGCGGACGCGGACCCCGGAGTTGGACGCCAGCCAGCGGCCCAGCAGCGCCTCGCTCTGGCCGCCGAAGCCGGTCTCGGAGGTCCAGAAGCTGTAGTTGTCGGAGGTGTCGATGAAGGCCCCGCCCAGTTCGGCGTATCGGTCGAGGATCGAGAAGGCGGTCCGTTCGTCCACCCTGGTGCCGAAGTACATCGCCCCGAGGGCCATCGTGGGTGTGTTCATGGCACAAGCCTCGCTGCTGGAGCGGACTCCAGGTCAAGCCGCCAGTTGCTCCGGTGTATGGCTCGCATGGCTTGATGTTCGCGGCTCGGCTAGCGCGCGATGGTTGACCGTGGGTGCGGCTGAGCACGTGGCTGACGGCAGCCGCTGAGGTGTATCCGATGGTCCAGACGCCGCAAGACGTAGCCGCCGGGGGAATACCGCACACTTCGAATACACGCGGGTTGCCAGTCAGGTGGTTGGTTGTTGGGGTGGGGTGTCTAATTGGTCCAGGAGCCAGCGGGGGCCGGTGGTTGTGGCGCCGGTGGGTTCTACTCGTTGGCGGAGGCCGCGGTCTGCGGTGACGACCGTGACCGCCGGATGATGTGGCTGGGCAACAACTTCTGCTGCCACGCTCGCAATCGTGTCGTCACCAGAACCTGACGCCAGCACCACCCGAACACGACCGGTATCAGGTGCATCGTCCCCGGACACAGCCCGGCAAGCCGCCCCCTCCAGGACCACGATCACGTCCGTGTCAGGCAGCTGTTCCTGCAACGCAGTAATCCGAACGAGCAACCGCCGCGCAGCCCCCACCCGATCCCGCCACCAACCGTCCGGCCGCGACCCGACCACGTTCGCAGCATCAACCACGACCACCCGACTCCGCCCACCATCCACCACCCCAGTCTGCCCTTCCCAGGCACTCATGCCGGGCATGCCGACCCGGATCACTCCCATCCACTCGTCCTCAACTCGCACACGACGACCCACTCGTACTCGCAAATCGCCTCGAACGCGGCCAAACGATCGGCGTACTGAAACGACGACGCCGGTGGAGCGCCCGGCCGTCCGCCGGGCGGTACACCGCGCGGTCCACCGAGCCGTACGCCGCACCGCCCACCCGGCCGCACGCCCGCACGCCACCCGGCCGCACGCCCGCCGGCTGTACACCCCGCACGCCCGCACGCCCGCCGGCTGTACACCCCGCACGCCCGCACGCCCGCCGGCTGTACACCCCGCACGCCCGCACGCCCGCCGGTTGTACACCCGCCCAGCCGCATGCCCGCACGCCGGCCGGCGTGCACAGCCCGCCCGACCGCACGCCCCGCCCGGCTGTACGTCCTAGCCCGGCTACACCCCGCCTGGCTACACCCCCGCCTGCCTGCTCGCCCGGGGGTCGTACGCCGAGCCGTACGCACCGGGCGGTAGACGGTCCGGAACGACGGCGCGCCGCCTGCGTGCTGAGCACGGCGGGCGGGGCCAGGTCCATCCGTTCACTGCCGCTGTCCTGACGTCGGTCGGGCACATCGCAGCGACGTGCGGTGGATGTTCGCTCGAGTCAGTCGAGGAGCCAGCCGTTTTCTTCGGCTATTTGGATTGCGTCGGAGCGGGTGTGGGCGCCGGTTTTGCCGATGGCTGACCAGAGGCGGGTGCGTACGACGCGCTCGGAGACGTCGAGCTTCTGCGCCATCAGCGCGACCGACCCGCCGTCACGGGCGGCGCGGAGCGTGTCTGTCTCGTCAGCGTTCAGCGGGGTCTCGGAGTACTGGAGGTTCTCCGCCGCGAGGTTCGCGTCGACTACACGGAGGCCCAGGTGCACCCGCCGTACCGCGTCGGCGAGCTGCGGCGCCGGGCTGCCTTTCAATGCGAACCCCTTCGCCCCGGCGTCGAGGCCGCGCCGCAGGTGCACCGGGCGGCCGTACGTCGTGAGCATCACGACCCGGCACTCCGGTATCGACGTACGCAGACTCGTGGTGACCGTGATGCTGTCGTCCCCCGGACCGGCCGCGTCGACCAGGGCCACGTTCGCACGATGACGCTTCGCCGCGCCGACCACGTCATCGGAACGGTTGAGCTCGGCAACGATCTCCAGATCGCGCTCCCGCTCCAGACCGCTACGGAGCAAACCTCGGCTGAGGATCTGGTCGTCGACCAGCAACAGCCGAATCCGGTCGGGCAAGCGAGCCTCCGAGGTAACCGTCCGGGCGCCGGGGAAGTACGTCCGGGAAGATGAGCTGTACTCGGTTCCCGATGATGGAGCGGTCTGCCGTACGTCGTCCACATCAACGCGGCATCTCTATCAGATTGCGACCAGATCGCGACCCGAGCAGAACCGGCGCCGGCGGTCGTTGACGATGCGGGATCAGACAGGGCCGGCGCGGGCAATCGAGGTCATCGTCGGCTGAGTGAACCTGAGGTCGAGTTGGAGCGACACCTGCACCGTTACTGCGGTGGAAGTGACTTGGCATGCGGTGAGCTGAACCTTGTTGAGTGCGGCCGTGCGTGCTGCGGTCTCACAGGGTGTCTTCGGAGGCGTGATCGCGGCATGCGGTTCGTCGGGGTCGACGTACTGGCTGGCGGTCAGGGATTGCGCGGCGCTTAGAGCGGTCAGGTCGGCGGCGGCGGTGAGTCTGTGGCGGGCGGTGGAGACTGCCGACCACAGCGTGGCTGCGACGAGAGCTGTGAAGAGGAGTACTGCGGCGAAGAGGACGTGGAGTGTGGCGCCGCCTCTCTCGGAGCGGGTCATGGTGCGTCCGGTTCGGCTTGGAGGGTGGCGGTTGCCGTTATGTGGGTGGGAGTGACGAGGGTTAGGAGGGGCGGCTTGTGGGTGGGCGCGGCCGTGACGGTTACGTGGATGTCTGAGGTGTCTCGGGTGATGGAGATGGTGCCGTTCGGGACGGTGCGGCGGCCGATTGCTTTTGCTTGATCGGCTGGTTCGCCGCGGGCTACTGCGCGGGCCACGTCGCGGGCGGCGTCGATGCAGCGGATGTTCAGGACCACGAGACCGATGGACCAGATCCCCAACAACAGCAGCAAAACCAGCACCGGAAGGGCGAGCGCCAGCTCAGCCGTCACCGCCCCACGCTCTCCACGCCCAACCAGTCTCCGGCCAACACCGCATTCGCTCCGGCGGCTCCGGGCTGCGTGGTCGCGACGATCTCTGTGAGCGGTGTGGTTGGTGGTCTCGGCCTCGTTTGCGCGGGCGGTGGGGGTTGGGTGGTCGCGGGGGCCGAGGACGGCTGTGCTTGTGGTTGTCGGTGGGGCGGCAGTTGACGTGGAGTGGTGAGGCATGGGGCTCCTTGGGGTGGCGACCGGCCGGGGAGGGGGGCACCGACCGGTCGCCGGATTTGGGGGCAGAGCCAAGTTGGGCCGGGGTCCCCCGGGGAAGCGCGGGTTTTCCCCGGGGGTCTGGGTTCGGCAGGTGGGTTCGCCAGGTGGGTTGGGCGGCCGGTTTCGGCAGCCGGGTTGGGCGGTCGGGCTGGGCGGTCAGGCTGGGGTGTCTGCGTGGGGTTACAGGTGGACGCCTTCTACGCCAGCCATCTTCAGGCCGTAGTTGATGATCGATTTGAGGGCGTTTTGCATTGCTGGGGATTTCAGGAGGGAGACCAGTAGGCCGCCGATTGCGCAGGCGCCGACGATGGTGATGGCGTACTCGGCGGTTGCGGCACCGCGTTCCGTGCGGGTGCGGAGGTGGGAGAGCGCGCGGTTGGTGGGGGCGTGGCGGTGGGTGGTGGCTCTGGTGGGGGCCTGGCGGCGGGCGGGCGCGGATGCGATGTGGGGATTGGCGATCAATGGGTGGCCGTCGTTCGGTGCGGCGGTGTCGGGGTGGCTCGGGTCCGGGGCGGTGTGCTCGGGTGCGCGGTCGGAGTTGTTGGCGGGTTTGTGGTTGTGCGGGTTGGCGGCATTTGCGGAGTGCGTTGAGGGTGGGTTTGTGGGGTGGTTGCTGGTGGCTGTTGCTGCCTGGGGCATTGGGGCCTCCTGCGGGGTGTGGCTTGGGCGTTCGGGGCGGTTGTTGACAAGGTGCCGTTGTTGGATGGGCTTTTTCTTAAGGACTTTTGGGCTGTGGATAGTTCGGTGATCAGGGGTGGAGGAGGAACGGGATCAGGGAGTCGGCGATTGTGGGGACGATCGAGAGGAGGACGAAGGCGGGGAGGAAGCAGAGGCCTAGTGGGAGGGCGGCGCGGGATTCTGCGGCGCGGGCGTGTTGGTCGGCGGTGTGGTGATGGGCGCGGCGGGTTTCGTCGGCTAGGTGTTCGAGGGTTTTGGAGAGTGGGGCGCCGGAGCGGAGGGAGCGGGTGATGGCTCGGGCCATGGGGACGCAGGGCGGTTCTGTGCGTAGGTGTGCCCAGGCGGTGGCTGGGTCGGTTCCCAGGGCTAGGTGATGGGCGATCTTGGTGAAGATGTCCGCGAGGGGGCCGGGGAGGGCGTCGGCTACCAGGGTCAGGGCATGTTGGGGTGGGCGGCCGGCTCGGAGGCAGGCGGTCAGTAGGTCGATCGCCAGGGGGAGGTCGCGGGCTATTCGGGCGTTGCGTTGTTTGGTGGCGGCTGGTTCGAGGCGGGAGATCGCTCGGGGGATTGCGTAGTACGCGACGGCGGCGGGGATCAGGCCCCAGGGGAAGCCGATGAGGAGGAGTGCGGCTAGGGCTGCGCCGGTTGCGGCTAGGCGGTGGGCGCGTGGGGGTTGGGGGCGGGTGCGAGGTCTTGGAGGAGTCAGGCGGCGGAGGTCGGGCCTTGGGGGAATCAGGAGATAGGTGCTGAGGGCAACGGCTGTGACGGCGGTCAAGGCGTATGGCATGCGAGATCTCGTGAGGTGCGGGGTGCGGGGGTGCGGGGGTGCTGAGAGCGGGATGGGTGGGGTCAGGGTGGGGGGTTTGAGAGGCGGGTTGTCCAGTGGAGGCCTAGGGCGGTTAGGGCTAGGCCTGTGGTTAGGCAGAGCCAGCCGGGTGGGGTGGCGGTTAGGAAGGTGAGGGGGTCGGCTCCTAGTGCGTAGCCGAGGGCTATGCCTAGGGCGGGGAGGGTGGCGAGGATTCGGGCGGTGGAGCGGGCGCCTGCGAGGCTCGATTCCGTTTGGCGGCGGATGGCTTCGTCGGCTCGGAGGGCGTTGGCGAGGCGTTCGGTGAGGGTTGCGAAGGCGGCGCCGGATTCTTCGGTGACGCGCCACGCTGCGGCAAGGGCTCGGAGGCTGGTTGCGCCTGGGGTTGTGGCGGCTCGGGTCAGGGCGGCGGGGACGTCGGCGCCGAGTTTGGCTGCTGCGTGGACGGGTTCGAAGTCGGGGCTGATGGAGGCGGCGCCTTCCAGGGCGGTGATGGGTGGGCGGCCGGCGGTGAGGTCTGCGGCGAGTACGTCCAGGGCTTCGATGATGTTTGTGCGGCGGGTTGTTGCGGTCTTTTGCTGGTGGTGGAGGGCTCGTTGGTTGGCGATGAGGGCCAGGACGGTGGTGATTGCGAGGGTTGAGACGAGGGCTTGGATGCCGAACAGGGCGGTGGCTGTGGCGGTGGGTGGGATCAGGAGCCATGCGCGGCGGAGTCGGGGGCGGAGGTGTCGGTGGGTGGGTTGGGGGCGAGGGGTCGGGGTGGGCTGGATGCCAGCCTGTTGCTGGGTGGTCAGTTGCTGGGTGGTCAGTTGCTGGGTGGTCAGTTGCTGGGTGGGCAGTTGCGGGTGCGGGCGTTGGGGGTGTCGGGTGGTGTGGGGTGCCAGGCGGTGGAGGCCTGGTGAGCGGGGGCGGAGGGCGAGGGTGCAGGCGAGGGCGGTCAGGAGTGCGGCGGCGAAGGCTGAACTCATGCGGCACCCGCGGTAGGTGACGGTGTGGTCGCAGGCGAGACCAGATGGGGTGCAGGGGCGTTGACACCCGGGGGTTGGGCGGGTGTGGGCTGGGTGGTCGGCGGCACAGTTCCGATCGGGGCGGGTGAGTTCGGTGTGGGTGGGATGGTGGTGAAGCGGTGGGCGGGGGGATGGACGGTGAGGGTGTTGTTGGGGTGGAAGGTGACGGCGGGGTGGGTGGTTAGGGGGCCGTTCGGGGGTTTGGTGAGGGTGTGGATCTCGGCTATTCGGCGGTGGCCGGTGGGGGTCCGGGTCAGGTGGATTACTGCGTGGAGGGCTGAGGCTGCTTGGCTGTGGATCGCTGTTGGGGAGAGGCCAGCTAGGGCACCCAGGGCTTCCAGGCGGGCGGGAATGTCGGAGGCGGAGTTGGCGTGGATGGTGCCGCAGCCGCCTTCGTGGCCTGTGTTGAGGGCGGTCAGGAGGTCTACTACTTCCGCGCCCCGGACCTCGCCTACTACCAAGCGGTCGGGGCGCATGCGGAGGGCTTGGCGGACCAGATCGCGGAGGGAGATCTCGCCGGCGCCTTCGACGTTGGGTGGGCGGGCTTCCAGGCGGACCACGTGGGGATGGTCGGGGCGGAGTTCGTTGGCGTCTTCGACCAGGACCAGGCGCTCGGCGGGGTTCGTCATGGACAGCAGGGAATTGAGCAGGGTGGTCTTGCCGGTGCCTGTACCGCCGCTGATCAGGAAGGCCACGCGGGAGTCGAGGAGGTCGTGCATGATCGCGGCGCCGGCTTCGGGTAGGGATCCGGCCGCGATGAGGTCGTCGAGCGTGAAGACTTTGCGGGACGGGACGCGGAGGGACAAGCAGGTGCCCGGGGCGGCGATCGGGGCGAGGACGGCGTGGAAGCGGGTGCCGTCCGAGAGGCGTACGTCGACGTACGGGGTGGAGTCGTCGAGGCGGCGGCCTGCTGCTGCGGCGAGGCGGGTGGCCAGTCGGCGGATGGCTTGTTCGTCGCCGGTGCGGATGGCGACGAACTCGAGGCCGCGGCCTCGGTCGATGTAGACCTCGTCGGGGCCGTTGACCAGGATGTCGGTGACGCCTGGTTCGGCGAGGAGGCTGTCGAGTGGGCCTGCGCCGAGGGCTTCGCGGCGGAGGGCGGTAACGACCGCGAGGACCATCGCGTCGCCGCAGACGGTGCCGTCGGCGCGGAGTGCTGCCGCGACGTGGGCCGGTGTCGGCTCGGCGCCGGTGAGTGCGAGGGTGCCACGGACGCGGTCGAGCAGGTCGGGTGGCACGGCGGTAGTGGTCATGCGAGCTCCGGGTGATGTCGGTCGCAGCGGTTCAGAAGGGTGACGGGGCGGCGTCGGGATGGTCACGGTCGAAGAGGTTGAGGATGTTGGTGGCGGCTCGGGTCAGAGGGCTTCGGCGGGTGGGAGCGAAGCGGCCTTCGTCCATGGCTGTCGGGAGTTTGGGGTCCAGACCGAGTTTTGTTGCTAGGGGCAAGGAGAGATGGGACGCGACATCGGTGGGTGCGAGGCCGGGGCGGGATTCGCGGGCTACCAGGCGCACGTCGCCGGCGACGGACCTGAGTGGGCCGGAGAGGCGTTTGGCGGCAGCAACCGAGCGGACGTCGCAGGGGACGACCAGGAGCGTCGCGGTCGAACGGATGAAGCCTTCTTCAACCGTGGGATCGGCGCGGCGGGGTAGGTCCAGGACGACCAGGTCGGCGCTGCGTTGCGCCGCACCGATGACCGAGCTCATGGTGTCCGGCGGCAGGACCGTGACGTCGGACTGGTCCCAGGACAGGACCGCCAGGCCGTCGACCGATGGCAAGGCGGAGCGGAGCGCGGCGGCACTGACGCGGCCCGACGCGTTCAGGAGCTTCGGCCAGCGGTCGCCCGGATCGCGTTCGATGCCGAGGGCAAGCTCGATCCCGCCACCGAGTGGGTCACCGTCGATGAGCATCGTCCGGAACCCTCGGCGATTGCCGAGCACGGCGACCGCGGCGGCGAGCGTGGTCGATCCCGCTCCCCCGCAGCCGCCGACGAAGGCCAGCGTCACCGCGGCACGATCGGCGCCGTCCAGCGCGTCCGCCAGTTTGCCGGCGAGCAGCGGCTCCTCGTCGGGCAAGCGGCAGACAACGTCAGCGCCGATGTCGAAAGCACAGCGATAGAGGTCGTCGCCGTCCACGGCCGATCCGACCACCACGACTCCGGGACGATGCGCGGGCTGGGCGCGCGCCAACGGCTCGGCCAGGTCACGGCCGACGACCACCAGCGAACACGCATGCCAGTTGCGCCGCAGGCCGTGCAGGTCGGGCTCGACGTGCGGCGTGACGGACGCGGCGGCGGCCAGCCGCAGCAGATCGTCGAGCAAGCCCTCGTTGGTAGTTGCCATGAGCACTGATGGGGTCGGTGAGTTCGTGTCCATACCTAGAACATGCCGTTGTTCGGTCGTTCCCGGACACACCGGAAGATCCCTGTGGACAAAGGGCTGTCGGGTTTCCGTCAGCAGCGGGAACCCGCCACGACGAGCCCGCGACCCAGCCGCCGGGAACAGTTACCGTTCCTTTCGAAGCGTCTTTAACTAAATTTCACCGGACCGCTTCCGCCCCATCGCTCCGGAGGAAACCTGATGAGTCGATTGCGCATGCTCGCCGCCACGGCCACCGTCGCGGTCACTGCCCTGATCACCGCCGCCGGCGTCTCGCTCGCGAGCCCGGACGCCACCGCGGCCGACACTGCCACCGCGGCGCCACAGGCGACCAGCGGCGGCGTCAAGACGGCGTACTTCACCCAATGGGGGATCTACGCCAACGCCTTCTACCCGAAGAACCTGGTCACCACCGGCGCCGGCGCGAAGCTGGACTTCCTGAACTACGCCTTCGCCAACATCCACCCGACCGACCACACCTGCTTCATGGCCAACAAGGCCGCGTCGCAGGACGAGAACAACCCGAACGCCGGCGACGGCGCCGGTGACGCGTTCGCCGACTACGGCAAGTCGTACGGCGCCGACATCAGCGTCGACGGCGTCGGCGACGTCTGGAACCAGCCGATCCAGGGCAACTTCAACCAGCTCAAGAAGCTCAAGGCGAAGTACCCGAACCTGAAGATCCTGATCTCGATCGGCGGCTGGACGTACTCGAAGTACTTCTCCGACGCCGCGGCCACCGATGCCAAGCGCAAGGCCTTCGTCAGCTCCTGCGTGAACATGTTCCTCAAGGGCGACCTGCCGGTGATCGACGGCTTCGGCGGTCCCGGTTCGGCGGCCGGCATCTTCGACGGTATCGACATCGACTGGGAGTACCCGGGCTCGCCGAACGGTCATGTCGGCAACCACTACAGCCCCGCCGACAAGCAGAACTTCACACTGCTGCTGGCCGAGCTCCGCGCACAGCTGGACGCCTACGGCGGCCAGACCGGCAAGAGGTACTACCTGACCGCGGCCACCCCGGCCGGCCAGGACAAGATCGCCACGATCGAGACCGACAAGATCGGGCAGTACCTCGACTACAACAACGTGATGACGTACGACATGCACGGCGGCTGGGAGGCCACCGGGCCGACGAACTTCCAGGACCCGCTCTACACAGCACCGAACGATCCGAGCGACCCGATCCCACCGGGTCAGGCCAAGTACTCGGTCGACTCCGCGGTGAAGGCGTGGACCGTGGGCGACCCGGCGTACGGCATCCCCGGCGGGTTCCCGGCGAACAAGCTGACCATCGGATACCCCTTCTACTACAGGGGATGGAAGGGCGTACCGGCCACCGATAATGGGAAGTACCAGCCGGCGACCGGCCCGGCTGACGGACATGCGCTGAGTGGCAACGTGCCGGGAGTGTCGTTCTACAAGGAGCTCACCGGCTTCGTCGACAACCCGTCGGCGACGTTCTTCGACGACACCACGAAGTCGTCGTGGTTCTACAGCAACGGCACGTTCTGGTCCGGTGACAACGCCCAGTCGATCAAGGCGAAGGCCGACTACCAGCACTGCAACGGGCTGGCCGGCGCGATGATGTACTCGCTCGAGGCGCTGGACCCGAACGTCACCCTCTTCAACAACGTGGTCGACGCGGTCAACGCCGACACCGCCGGCTGCAGCGGCCCACCCACCACGCCGCCGACCACACCACCGACGACGCCTCCCACGACGCCGCCGACCACACCGCCCACAACACCGCCCACAACACCGCCCACGACTCCCCCGACCACTCCGCCGGGCACGGCCACCCCGTGGGCGCCGAACACGGCGTACGCGACAGGTGCGCTCGTGACCTACGACGGCGTCACCTACAAGTGCATCCAGGGCCACACGTCCCTGACCGGCTGGGAGCCCCCGAACGTCCCCGCACTCTGGGGCCGGGTCTGATCACGTACCGCCCACTGATCGGAGCATCATGAAACGCATCACTCTGGCCATAGCGGCCGTTACCGCGGTCGTCATCACGCTGCTGACCGCACAGGCAGCCAGCGCGGCAGGAGTTACTGCCACCTTCACCAAAGTGTCCGACTGGGGCAGTGGCTTCGAGGGGAAGGTGACGGTCACGAACGGCACCACCAGCTCCCTCAGCACCTGGTCGGTCGCGCTGGACTTCCCGTCCGGCTACACCGTCAGCACCACCTGGGACGCCAACCACACCAGCAGCGGACAGACGCACACCTTCACCCCGCCGAGCTGGGCGGGGCCGCTGGCGCCTGGCGCCACCGCGACCTTCGGCTTCAACGGCACGCCGGGCAACTTCTCCGGCCTCGCCGCGTGCCGTTTGAACGGCGGCTCCTGCTCAGGTGGCGGTGGCGGCACAGTCCCCGCTGCACCCACAGGCCTCTCCGGTACGTCGTCTGCGTCGTCCGTGAGCCTCACGTGGTCGGCCGCGTCCGGTGCGACCAGCTACAACGTCTACCGGAACGGCACGAAGGTCGGCAGCCCGACGGGTACGTCGTACACGGACTCCGGACTGACTGCGAACACGTCGTACAGCTACCAGGTCAGCGCGTCGAACAGCGCCGGTGAGGGCCCGAAGAGCGGCAGCATCTCCGTCAAGACAGGTACCGGTGGCGGGAACACCGGCACCAAGCAGGCTGCGCCGTACCTCTACATGGGCTGGGGCGACCCGCCGAACCCCGCGACCGTGATGAACGCGACGGGCATCAAGTGGTTCACCATGGCCTTCATCCTGTCGTCCGGTGGCTGCAACCCGGCCTGGGACGGCAGCCGCCCGCTGCAGGGCAGCGCCGACGCCAACGCGATCGCCCAGATCCGCGCGGCCGGCGGCGACATCGTGCCGTCGATCGGAGGCTGGAGCGGTAACAAGCTCGGCCCGAACTGCAGTACGCCGGAAGCACTCGCCGGCGCGTACCAGCAGGTGATCAACGCGTACAACCTGAAGGCGATCGACGTCGACATCGAGAACTCCGACGAGTTCGAGAACGAGGTCGTCCAGGACCGGATCCTGAACGCGCTGAAGATCGTCAAGCAGAACAACCCCGGCATCCAGACGATCCTGACCTTCGGCACCACGACGACCGGCCCGAACTTCTGGGGCAACCGCCTCATCGACCGGTCGAAGGCGCTGGGCGCCAACATCGACGTCTTCACGCTGATGCCGTTCGACTTCGGCAGCTCGAACATCTACAACGACACGGTCGCCGCGTCCCAGGGCCTGAACAACAAGCTGAAGGCCACCTTCGGCTGGTCCACCGCGGAGGCGTACGCGCACCAGGGCATCTCCGGGATGAACGGTCTGTCCGACCAGCAGGAGATGACCACCACCGCGACCTGGCAGAACATCACCAACTGGGCGAAGAGCAACGGGCTCAGCCGGCTGGCGTTCTGGTCGGTCAACCGCGACCGCGGCTGCCCCGGCGGCGGCGTGGTGTCCAACTGCAGCGGCATCGCTCAGGGCGACTGGGACTTCACGCGGATCACCGCGGGGTTCTGAACGGCGGGGTTCTGAACAGCGGGGTTCTGAACAGCGGGGTTCTGAACACAGGTACAGCTGGGTGCGGCGGTCAGCCGCCGCACTCAGCCGGCCTTGATCGCCTGGATGATCAGGCCGTTGCGGGCGTTCTGCCCGAGGGGGACCGACGGGTGCAGGCCGTCGCGGAGCAGCCGGGCCAGCCGGTTCGGGCTGGAGGCCAGGTGCTCGGCCCAGTGCACGATCCGCAGGTTGTCGTAGCGGCGCTGCGCCTCGGCGAGCTGCAGGTTGATCCAGGCGCTGTTGCGCTGGTCCGCGACCTTGACGTCCGGGCCGTGCGCCGTACGGGCCGCCTGCACGTTGACCCAGTAGACGATCCGCTCCTCGCCCACGATGCGCATGGTCCGCTCGACCTGCGCCTCGACCGCCGGCGGCGTGAAGATGTCGTTGGACCCGACCGACATCAGGATCCGGTGCGGCAGGCCGTACTCCTGCGCCCAGGTGTCCAGCGCGTCGACCGCGGGCGTGACCGGCCGGCCGGCCCAGTTGTGTACGGCGATGCTGATGCCGAGCTGCGCCAGCTGCTTGGCCAGCGCCGGACCGTCCTGGACGCCGATGCTGTCGCCGAACATGAAGACACCGTCGGTCTCCCGGGTCCTGCGGATCTGCGCCTCGTTCGAGATCGCGCGGGCCTGCCGCTCCCAGGAGCCGAGCACGCCCGAGCCGTAGGCCCCCAGCGACACCAGATTGGCGGCCGCGCCGCCAGTCGCCTGGGGCGAGCCGGACACCGCCTCGGCAGCCGTGGCCGCAACCGTCGACGCAGCCGCCGCGGTCCCGGCCGCGAACAGCAGCCGGCGACTCGGCCGGAACGAACCCAGACGCTTCCTCACGGAGGAAAGAGTGCGGGGGAAAGCCCTCTCTCTGCAAGTCGACACCTTCAAATTGGGACGAACACTGCGAAAGTCGGGGGTTTGCACAGTCAGCTGGTCGTCACCGGGCGCGATCGGACGAACGTCCGGAAACGCTCCGCCGCGGGCGTCAACGGCGTACTCAGCCGCCACGACATGCCGATCTCCCGCCGGGACCGTACGCCGGCGAGCGGAACGGACACCGCGCCGCTGTCGTTCCCCCGGACCGCACCAGCCGGCAGGATCGCCACGCCGAGGCCCGCACCGACCAGGCTGTCGATCGTCGCGAGGTCGGTCGCCTCGAACGCCAGCTGCGGGCTGAACCCCGCCGCCTGGCACAGGTGGTCGGTCACCCGCCGGAACCCGAACCCCGGCTGCAGCCCGACGAACGCCTCGTCACGGGCCGCCTCCAGCTCCACCCGGTGCCGGGAGGCGAGTGCGTGACCAGGCGGCACGTGCAGGCACAGCCGCTGCCGCTCCAACAGGTGCCAGCCGAAGCGCGCCGGGTCCGGACGCGGCGAGACGATCGCGATCTCGGCCTCACCGCTCTCGAGATCCTGGACGATGTCGTGCGCCGGCTCCTGGCGCAGAGCGAACGCGATCTTCGGCGCCACCGCCCGGAACGCCTTCAGCAGGTCCGGCATCAGGCTCGTCGCCACCGAGTGCAGGAAGGCGAGCCGGACGGTCCCGGACTCCGGATCGAGCAGCGCGTCGATACGGCGCTGGGCGGTGTCCACCGCCGCGGTCCCGGCCCGCGCCGCCTCCAGCACCACCCGTCCGTACGGATTCAGCCGTACGCCGCGACGCTGCCGCTCGAACAACGGCACCCCGAACGCTCGCTCGACGCGCTGCAGCGACCGGGTCAGGTTCGGCTGGCTGGTGCCCAGCGCGGCGGCCGCCTCAGTGAGGTGCTCGGTCTCCGCGAGGACGACGAACCACCGCAGATCCTCGACATGCATACTGAAAGCGTATCGATTTCTCCTGAGATCGACATTTTACGTATCGCACAAACCGTGCGACGGTCGAAGACATGCACCAGTCCGTCGCTCACCAGACCGGGTACCTGCCCGGCGACCCGGAGTACCGCAAACTCTCCATCGCGCTCTTCGCGGCCGGACTGGCGACGTTCGCGCTCCTCTACAGCACGCAGCCGTTGCTGCCTGAGCTGGTCGACGCGTTCCACGTGTCCCCCAGCCAGAGCGCGTTCAGCGTGTCGTTCGCCACGTTCGGTCTCGGTCTGGCGTTGCTGGTCGCCGGACCGGCGTCCGAAGTCCTGGGCCGTACCAGCCTGATGCGCTGGTCGGTCGCAGCGACGTCTGGCTTCGCACTGCTCAGTGCCTTCGCCCCCACCTGGCACACGCTGCTGGCACTGCGAGGTCTGCAGGGCATCGCGATGGCAGGTCTCCCCGCGGTCGCGATGGCGTACCTGCGCGAGGAGGTGCACCACGACAGCCACGCGAAGGCCAGCGGCCTCTACATTGCGGGTACGGCGGTTGGCGGTATGGCGGGCCGCCTCATCGCAGGCGGGCTGTCGGACCTCGGAGGGTGGCGGTTCGCGACCGGCGGGATCGCGGTCGTCGGCGTACTGTGCGCGGCTGTGGTCTGGCTGCTGCTGCCCGCCTCGCGGAACTTCCAGCCAAAGCCTCGCGCCCTGTTCTCCGGACGCGTACTGCGGGACCCAGCACTACTCGCGCTGTACGGGATCGCTGCGACAGCGGTAGGTGCGTTCGTCGCGGTCTACAACGGCGCAGTGTTCCGCCTGTCCGGTTCGCCGTACGAGCTGAGCGCCGGTGCGGCGGGACTGGTGTTCTGTGTCTATCTGCTCGGCTCGGCCGGATCGGCCACCGCAGGAGCGCTGGCGGACCGGTACGGCCGGCGGGCCGTGGTGCCCATCGGCTGCCTGATCACACTGGCCGGTGTGGCGATCACACTGGCCGCTCCGTTGCCGCTGATCGTGCTGGGCCTTGCTGTAATGACCGCGGGCTTCTTCGCGGTCCATGGAGTGGCCAGTGGCTGGGTGCCTGCGCGGGCGCATGCGAGCGGCGTCGGGACCGGCCAGGCCTCGAGCATGTACCTCTTCTCGTTCTACCTGGGCTCCTCGGTGTTCGGAGGGCTGGCGGGTACGGCGTGGAGTCGCGCGGAGTGGACCGGGGTCGCCGGAGAGGCCGGCGTGCTGTTCGCGGTCACCCTGGTACTCGCCCTGCTGCTCAGGAACGTTCCCAGCAAGGTGCAAAACTAGCCGGGTGACCAAAGCGACAGACGCGGCCGATCAACTGGGGCTCACCTACGAGGTGACCCGGCACGGCCGGGTGAACTCCCTGGAGGAGGCCGCCGCCGCCCGGGGCATCGAGCCGGCGCGGTTGATCAAGACGATCGTGGTGAGGCTGTCCGACGACGACTACCGGTTCGTGCTGGTACCAGGCGACCGTGAGATCGCCTGGCCGAAGCTGCGGACCCTGCTCGGGGTGAACCGGATCTCGATGCCGGACAAGGACACCGCCTTCGCCGTCACCGGGTACGTGCGCGGGACGATCACGCCGCTCGGCAGCACCCACAGCTGGCCGGTGATCGCCGACGAACGCATCACCGGAACCATCTCCATCGGTGGCGGGGACCACGGGGTGGGCATCACGGTCGACGCCCAGGCACTCGCCAAAGCGCTGAACGCCACGGTCGCGGACGTCACGGACTAGACAAGCAGCCCCTGCTGACCGGCCCGGAGACCGGCCTGGAAGCGGGTGGTTGCGTCGAGGGCCTTCAGGATCCGTTGCATCCGGCGTTCGACCGTGCGCTGAGCCACACCCAACCGCCGCGCGATCGCCTGGTCCGTCAGGCCAGCGGCAGCCAGAGACAGCAACTGCCGGTCGTCGGCCGTCAGCGGGCCGTCGGAGACCGAGGGCGTCAGCGGGCTGGCCTGCTGCCACAAGAGCTCAAAAAGCCGCAGAAGAGCGTCCAGAAGACTCGATTGGCCCAGCTCCACGACAATGTCCGGCGCCGTCGGCAGGAGGGCAGTCCGACGGTCGACGACGACCAGCTTGAGCGGTACGTCGCGCAACATCCGGCAACACCCCGCCGACCGGGCAGCCACCAAGTCACCCGGCTCCGACAAGGACGCCATGTCGTAGATCGTCCGATAGGTCACCCCCTGCGCCCGACGAGGCTCCACGGCGTACGGCAACCGGTCCAGCACCAGTACTTCGTCCTGCGCGCACTGCTGCGCCTGGTAGAACCGCTGCGCGATCGCCTCCGGCCCTCGGATCACGATGAACGCGTCCGGCGCCCGGAACTCGGCCGTCAGCACCGCGGCGCCCAGCCGGGCCTCCACGATCGCCGCCTGTTTCCGCAGCGCCAGGAGCTCGACCGCAGCCTCCGGCACGGCGGGCAGGTAGCGGGCCGGACGGCCTGGCGTACGGGACGCCAGGCCGAGTGACAACAACGACTTGAGGTGCCGGCCGACACGGTTGGAGGGCCAGGAGACGAGCACGGCCAGATCGGTCGCGGTGGATTCCGGGCGGGCCAGAAGCGCCCGGTAGAGCTGCTCGTCCTCCGAGCAGACACCGAGCGCCTCCAGCACCGGGGCGGGTCGATAGCTGTGCATGATCAGGGCAGCGAGTGCACGTGGCCGCCGACCTGGTTCGCGAACTGGTTGCCGTTCGAGGCGTCCCAGTTGGTCGACCAGGTCATCGCACCGCGCAGCGACGGCCACGGGGAGCTCGGCTTGTAGTTGCCACAGCTGGTGCCCTTGGTGAGACAGTCCAGCGCGGCGATGACGACCGACGGGGCGACGTACCCGCTCCCCGCTGCCCGGGACGACGCCGGCAGACCCAGACCGACCTGGTCGGGGCGCAGCCCGCCCTGCAGCAAGATGCAGGCCTGGGCGGTGATGAAGTCGACCGAGCCCTGCGAGTACACCTGACCGTCGCAGCCGTTCATCGAGCCGGAGTTGTAGTACTGCACGTTGACGATGGTCAGGATGTCCTTGATCGCCAGCGCGAGCTTGAAGTACTCGAACGACGTGCTCTGCATGTCGATCGTCTGCGGCGCCATGGTGATCACCAGTCCGCTGCCGAACTGGCTGTGCAGGCTCCGTAGCGCCTGACCCATGTACTGCGCGTTGACCCCGTTCTCCAGGTCGATGTCGATCCCGTCGAAGCCGTACTCGCGCAGCACCGAGAGCGCGCTCGACGCGAAGTTGGCCGCGGCCGTCGCGTCACCGACCGAGATGGTGCCGTTCTGGCCGCCGACGGACAGGATGACCTTCTTCCCCGCCGCCTGCTTCGCCGCGATGTCCGCCTTGAACTGCGCGACCGTGTAGCCACCGAGCCCGGCACTGTCCAGGTTGAACGTGATGCCACCCGGCCTCGACGGGTCCGCGTCCGCGAAGGCGACCGCGATCAGGTCGTACGCCGCCGGCACGTCGGAGATCCTCTGCACCGTCGCACCGTTGTTGAAGTTCTGCCAGTACCCAGTGAGCACGTGGGCCGGCAGACTGCCGACAGGCGGGTTGGTGTCACCGTCCGATGTCGTACCCGAGACCGCCGGGCCGTACGGCGAGCAGTTGCCGCTCGGGTCGCACGCGCGAACCTTGAACGAGTACGTCGTGGCGGCGGACAGACCGGTCGCTGTCCAACTGGTGACGTTGCCGACGCTCTGTGCGGCACCGGTCCCCCGGACGACGTCGTAGTGGTCGATCCCGTTCGCGTCCGACGCAGCGGACCAGCTCAGCTTCAGCGAGCTCGAGGTCGGACTGCCGACCGTCAGACCACCCGGGGTCGACGGCGGCGTGGTGTCCTGGGTCCCGCCGGGACCGTCCAGGACGACATCGTCGACCTGGTACGCCGGGAGCGCGTACCAGCTGTGGACGTAGATCGTCACCGAAGACGAGGCGCCGGTGGTGAACGGAACAGTCAGCTGACTCCACCCGGAACTCGTTGTCCACGTACTGGGACCACCCTCGACTCCGAGGTAGACGTTCGATCCCTTGACCCAGGCCGACAGCGCGTACGCCGTATTGGGCTGGACCGCTATCGACTGGGAACAGCGGGCGATGTCGCTCCCGCTCGGCGTCGCCTCGAGGGCGTACGCGCCGGAATGCGGAGCGGATGTCGTGACCCCGCCGGCCGGGCAGGACCAGCCGGAGAGCGTGCCGGACTCGAAGCCGGCATTCGTGACGAGGTTGGTGGCCGCGGAGGCGGAACCGGGGACCAGGAAGGCCATGACTACGGCGAGCAGGCTGATGACGACCGCTGCCTGGGGGCGGTGTGCAGGCGGTTTCATGCCTTACAACCTGTGACCGGGCGATTACATTGTCAAGACCCTGCATAAAGTGAGAACGCTCCCACGCGCAGAAAAGCGAGAATCTTTACGGTTACTTGGCCGGCGGGAGAAAGGCGACGGCCCCCGGCGGGGGGGTGACCGGGGGCCGTCTTCGGCCACGGGCTCGGGGGGAGGAGCCGGGGGCCGTTCAGGAGGCGACAGTCTGCCACTGTCAGGGGGTATGTACCCCCCGAATTCGGGTCTCACACATCTCAGTTCAATTTCAACCGACGTGTGCCACCCGGGTGCCGGTCCCGCCCGATCGGACCCACCAATCGAGCGCAGCCAGCCAGTGTCACTGTCACACTGATCACCAGTCTAACGGGAGACCGGCCCACGCAAAAGCCCGGGTCCACCGGCGTTTCTCCGAGATGCCTATCCTCGACTGCATGGAGCACTCCGGGACGGGTCGATCAGCGGCTTTCTTCGATCTGGACAAGACCATTCTGGCTCGCTCGAGCACGCTGGCGTTCTCCCGGCCGTTCTACGCCGGCGGGCTGATCAACCGCCGGACCGTGCTGCGCAGCGCGTACGCCCAGTTCGTCTACCTGCTCGGCGGCGCCGACCACGACCAGATGGAGCGGATGCGCGAGTACATCTCCGCGATGTGCGCCGGCTGGGACGTCTCGACGGTGCAGGCGATCGTCGCCGACACCCTCGAGCACATCGTCCGGCCGATGATCCACACCGAGGCGGTGGAGCTGATCGAGCAGCACCACGCGGCCGGCCGGGACGTGGTGATCGTGTCGTCGTCCGGCGCCGAGGTGGTGGAGCCGATCGGCGAGATGCTCGGCGCCGACCGGGTGATCGCGACCCGGATGGTCGTTGCTGACGGCAAGTACACCGGCGAGATCGCCGACTACGCCTACGGGCCGCACAAGGCGACCGCGATCCGGGCCCTGGCCGAGGCGGAGGGTTACGACCTCACGACCTGCTACGGCTACTCGGACTCGATCACCGACGAGCCGCTGCTGGCGGCGGTCGGGCACCCCTACGCGGTCAATCCGGACAAGGCGTTGCGCCGGGTCGCGACCGAGCGCGGGTGGCCGGTGCTGGTGTTCGCCGAACCCGCCCAGCGGCTCCGTTTCCATCGCGTACGGCGACCCGCCGTCGCCGCGGGTGTGGTCGCGGCCGCGGCCGCCGGGGCGCTCCTGCTGGCCTCCCGCCGGCGCTTCCGGGCGAGCTGAAAGCTGAAGCTTGCTTTATTCTTCTCAACTCCATGAAGACGCCGCATCCCCTTCACAGAAAGGGGTTTCAGGAGTACAAAGGAATCAACAAAGGGCCTTCGGGTCCAGTAGAGATTGCACGGAACCCAGGCACCCACGCGGCGACCAGCCCATCCCAAACGGGCAGCGCGACCCAGGCTTCGTCCTGTGGCGGCAGACCGGTGCACGCATGGTAACCAGGGTGACGTGCCAGCGACGGCGCTCTCCCCGTGAGAGCGCCGTTCGCATGTCGGGCCAGCAGGTCAGGGGGCGAGCGGAGACAGCTCGGCACCTTTTGTCACGACCTCGCAGGATCGCAGCAACCAGTCACGAACTCCGGTCAGTCCTCGCGCTGTGTAGTCGGTGAGCCCCGGCGCATAGGTCGCCCGCAACACATAGTGACCACCCTCGGGAACCGTCACCGCGACCGGATCGATGCCCCTGGCAACCAGCAGGCAGCGCTCGGCGGCCCGGGCGACGAGTCCGTTGGCGATCGGGAACGGCCGGAGGACGGCGAGCTCGGCGTGCACGATCGCCGCGACGACCAGACCGGGTGCCTTCGTCGGGCGGGTCAGGTTCTGCGCGAGAGCGCTCAACCGCTCCCACATCTCGTCGGCGGGCGGTGCCGGCGGCAGGCCGGGGATGTCGTCGGGGATCGGCTCGGCGGCGGTCCGCACGTGGCCGAGCTCCGCCGCCGGGACCAGGTCCGCGGCGGCCAACTGGTGCAGTCTGGTCCAGACCTGCACGGGAGCCTTGTCCACCTGCGGCGCGAGCGTCATCAGTTCGCCGGTCATCCGCACCGCACCGGAGGCCAGTCCGTCGGCTGCGCCCCGTCGTACCTCGTCGGGGGTCGCCGTGCTGCCGGCCAGCGCGGCGGACGCGTGCGCACCGCGCAGCAGCGCCTCGGCGGTCATGTCCGAGCCGACCCGGCGCAGACCACGGTCCCGCAGCAGTACGTCGACCGCGTCGCGGGCCGCCCGCGCAGCCGACCCGACCCCTTCCAGCCCGGCCAGCGGCTCGAACACATCAACACTCATGCCCGCAGCCTAAGGCCGTGGCTGGTGGTCCCACGCCTACTGCGCGGCACTCGGCACGGCATCTCGCCGCACTGGAGCAAAGGACATGATGGATCCGCATCGTGCCCTTCGCTCCAGCACGCCGAGCTACCGCGCCGAGCACCTGCTCGCGACGGCGTGGGACCACCAGCCACGGCCTAGGATGACTAGGCATGGCGCTAGGCACCGTCCCCAGGTTCAGCATCGTGGTCCCCTGCCATGCCTCGCGGGCCTGGCTGCGGCCGTGCCTGGACTCGGTGCTGGGGCAGTCGTTCACCGACTTCGAGGTGATCGGCGTGGACGACGCGGACCGCGACGGCTCCGGCCGGATCCTGGACGAGTACGCCGCCGCCGACCCGCGGGTGCGGGTGCTGCACCTGGAGGAGAACGTCGGCCTCGGTCCGGCCCGCAACGCCGGGCTCAAGGAGTGCCGCGGGGAGTACGTGCTGTTCCTCGACGCCGACGACACCTACTCGCCGGGCTCGCTGGAGGCGATCGCAGCCCGGATCGACACCGCGACCACGCACCGGGGCCGGCCCGACATCGTGATGTTCGACTACGAGCGGATCTTCTGGGACGGCCGTGTGCTCGGCAGCCAGCGGCATGACGCGTTCGCGCGCGAGGGCGCCGGCGTGTTCACGGCGGCCGAGCGGCCGATCTTCCTGACGTTCCTCGAGGTGGTCTGGAACAAGGCGTACCGGAGGGCCTTCCTCACGCGGCACGGATTCGCGTTCACGAGCGGGTTCTACGAGGACGCGCCGTGGACCTACTCGACGATGCTGACCGCGGAGCGGATCGCCACCCTCGACCGGGTCGTGGTGCTCTACCGGCAGCACCGGACCGGCGGCAACATCCACGCCACCAGCGGCCGCCGCCAGTGGGACATCTTCGACCAGTACGACCGCGTGCATGCCTTCATCCAGTCCGACCCGGAGCTGACCGGCTGGCACCGGTTCGCGTTCGACAGGTCGCTCGATCACATCCTCGCCGTCCTCGCGAAGCCCGAGCGGATCGACCCGGACGACCGGGCCGAGTTCTTCCACGCCGCGCACGCCTTCGCCAAGCGCTGGAAGCCGGAGGGCTACAGCACCGACCGGACGGCCCGCGGGTTCAAACGCTGGCTGCTCATCCACGACGACTACGCGACCTACTCGACCCTCAAGCTCAGTTCGCGGGTGCTGCAGGTGCCGAGCCCGCGCAAGACGGTCGGCAAGCTGCTGCGCCGCGGCAAGCTCGACCCGAACCTGGTCGCGTACGCCGCCAACTGGTTCAAGCGGTACGCCTGCAACCCGCGGGCGATCTACGAGAAGGCGGCCGAGCTCGCTCCGCACCTGCGCGGCGTCTGGGTCGTCGACAACGATCACGTGAGCGCGATCCCGGAGGGCGTCGAGTACGTCGTCGCGGACTCCCCGGCGTACGAGAAGCTGCTCGGCAAGGCGACGTACGTCGTCAGCAACACGAACTGGCCGAAGGAGGTGGAGAAGCGCGAGGGGCAGATCCACCTGCAGACCCAGCACGGGACCCCGTTGACGACGGTCAACCTGCCGGACGAGGGCAGGGAAGAGTTCCTGCGCGGCGTCGACCGCTGGGACTTCAACCTGTCCTCGAACCGGTACTCCTCGGAGATCTGGGAGCGCACGTACCCGGCGTACTTCGAGGAGCTCGAGTACGGCTACCCCCGCAACGACCGGCTGCTGACCGCGACCCTCGAGGACGTCCGGACGATCCGCGCCGGGTTCGGGTACGACGACTCGCATTTGGTGATCCTGTACGCGACGACATCCGGCGACGGCGTCGACCCGGACCAGTTGGCGTGCGCGGCCGGCGAGCACGCCCGCGTGATCGGTACCTCTGAGCAGGCGCGGGTCGAAGACCTGATGCTGGCGGCCGACGTACTGATCTCGGACTACTCGTCGATCACCTTCGACTACGCGAACCTCGACCGGCCGATCCTGCTGCAGGTCGGCCACGATCGGCCGGACACCTACTTCGACATCACCGAGTTCCCGCCCGGGGTGGTGGCAAGGTCAGCCGAGGAGCTGTGCGGCGCGCTCCGGAACGGCACGTTCGCCGCCCCCGAGGCGGCCAAGCACCGGCAGCTGTTCCGGGAGAAGTTCTGCGAGTTCGACGACGGGCGGGCGGCCGAACGCGTCGTGCGGCGGGTGTTCCTGGGCGAGACCGACGTACCGGCGATCACGCCGTTGGCCGACCGCTCTCCGGCGCCGTCGGCGTACTTCGTGCATAATGACTGACATGTCGATCAGCCTGAAGCCGTCCCACGCCGTGCGCGTGCGCTTCAGCCTGCGACGACGACGCACTGTCTGAACACCTCAGCCTGTTCCAGTCGCGTCTCCCGAAGGACCATGTCATGTCCGCAGTCCTGCCTGTCCTGTCCACCAGACTGTCCGCTGCCGCCGCGGCCGCTTTCGGTACGCCGTACGACCCTGAGCTGCGGTCGTCGACCAAGCCGGAGTTCGGGCACTACCAGAGCAATCTCGCGCTCCGGATCGGCAACGCGCTCGGTCGACCGCCGCGGGACGTCGCCGCACGCCTGGTCGCCGAACTGCAGGTCGACGACCTCTGCGAGACGCCGGAGATCGCGGGCCCGGGTTTCATCAACCTGACGCTGCGGCCGTCGACGCTGGCCCGGGCGGTCAACGATCCCCAGGCCTTCACCAGCAACGGTCAACGGGTCGTCGTCGACTACTCGCAACCGAACGTCGCGAAGCAGATGCACGTCGGCCACCTCCGCTCGACAGTGATCGGCGACGCGCTCTGCAACGTGCTGCGGTTCGTCGGGTACGACGTCGTCCGGCAGAATCATGTCGGCGACTGGGGCACGCAGTACGGGATGATGATCGAGCAGCTGCTCGCGGAAGGGATTGCCGCGGAAACCCTTGATCTGGAGGGATTGCAGCACCTGTACGAGCGGAGCCGGAAACACTTCGATGCCGACGGCACCTTTGCGGTCGCGGCGCGGTCTAGGGTCGTCGCGCTGCAGTCGGGCGATCCGGAAACGCGGGCGATGTGGCGGCACATGGTCGACGTGTCACTGGACGACTTCGAGAAGGTGTACGCGCTGCTCGGCACCAACCTCCAGCGCACGGACGTCGTCGGCGAGAGCGCGTACAACGACGACCTTCCGCGGGTGGTCGAGGACTTGGAGCAGGCCGGCCTGCTGACCGAGTCGGACGGTGCGCTATGCGCCTTCCTCCCAGGGTTCCAGGGCCGCGACGGCGATCCGCTTCCGGTGATCGTCCGCAAATCCGACGGAGGATTCGGTTACAGCGCCACAGACCTGGCCGCAGTACGCCACCGGGTCAACACCCTGCACGCCGACCGGATCGTGTACGTGGTCGACCACCGGCAGGCCCTGCACTTCGACATGATCTTCACACTCGCACGAGCTGCCCACTGGCTCGACGTACCAGCTGAACACGTGTCCTTCGGAACGGTACTCGGACCGAACGGAAAACCCTTCAAAACAAGGGAAGGCGGCACGGTTAAGCTAGCCGAACTACTGGAGAGCGCCGTGGCACGGGCCGATGCCCTGTTGGCCGGCCGCGAGGGCATCGACCGGGCGACGACCGCGCGGGCGGTCGGGATCGGCGCGGTGAAGTACGCCGACCTGTCGAGCGACCGGGGCAACGACTACGTGTTCGACCTGGACCGGATGGTCGCGATGACCGGCAACACCGGCCCGTACCTGCAGTACGCGCACGCCCGGCTCACCCGGCTGCTCTCCAAAGCCGGCCCGGTCGCAGATGGGGTCACCGAGCTCAAGGACCCCGCGGAGCAACGGCTGGCGCTCCTGCTCACCGGCTTCGCCGCGACCGTCCAGCAGGTCGCCGAAACCCTGCAGCCGCACAGGCTCTGCACCTACCTGTACGACGTCGCGTCCGCACTCTCCGTCTTCTACGAGCAGTGCCCGGTGCTGAGCAGCGACGGCGAGACCAGAGCAAGCCGGATCGCCCTCTGCACGGCGACCCGGAAGGTGTTGCAGGATGGACTCGGCCTGCTGGGCATCGAGGCCCCCGACGCGATGTGACTCCTGGAGGACGAATGCTGCCCTGGTCGGCCGAGTTCAAGGGACGCCTGGATCAGACGACGTACACGAGCGAGCTGCTGCGCGGGAACCCACTCGGCGACCCGCACGAGCGCCCCGTGCTCGTCTACCTCCCGCCGGGGTACGACGACTCGGAGGACCGCTACCCGTCGATCTACGTGACCATGGGCTACACCGGTCACGTCGGCATGTGGTTCAACCGGGTCCCGTTCCGGCAGCCGTACCCGGAGCTCCTCGACGCGATGTTCGCCGATGAGAGCGTGCCGCGGGCGATCGTGGTGTTCGTCGACTCGTGGACCAAGTACGGCGGCAGCCAGTGCCTCGACTCCCCCGGGACGGGGCAGTACCAGTCGTACCTGTGCGACGAGATCGTGCCGTGGATCGACTCGACGTACCGGACCATCGCCGACCGGGATCACCGCGCCGTCACCGGCAAGTCGAGTGGTGGGTACACCGCGATGGTGACGCCGCTGCTGCGGCCGGACGTGTTCGGGGCGCTCGCGACGCACGCGGGTGATGCGCTCTTCGAGGTGTGCTACCGGCCCGAGTTCCCGGACCGGGCCCGGACGCTGCGGGACAAGTACGAAGGCAGCTACGAGAAGTACTTCGAGGAGCTCGCCACCAAGACCGGCCGGACGACGATGGAGGACCTGCACCTGCTGGAGATCTACGGGTACGCGTCGGCGTACTCCGCGGAGCCCGACGGCACGGTGCTGCTCCCGTTCGACGACCTGGGTGCGATCGTCCCGGAGATCTGGGAGCGCTGGCTGTCCCGCGACCCGGTCGAGATGGTCAAGCAGCCGCAGTACGCCGACGCGCTGCGATCGCTCCGCGCGGTGTGGATCGACGCGGGCAAGCAGGACGAGTACTACCTCGACCTCGGCGCCACGGCGTTCCACCGGGCCGCGCAGCAGGCCGGCGTACCGGACGAGCGGCTGCACTTCGAGCTGTTCGAGGGGACGCACGGCGGTATCGAGTACCGGTATCCGCTGGCGGTGCGCTGGCTGGCGGAACAGCTCAGCTAATTCACATGCCGTCACGGAGCGAACGCCGTACCTTCGATCCATGAACTGGCCCGTGGGGATCGAGGTACGCCCGCTCGAGAAGAGTGACGTCGCGGCCTGGGCGGAGTTGTGCGCCGCCAGGGAGAAGGTCGACCAGGAGGGCGAGAACTTCAGCGCCGAGGATCTCGCCGAGGAACTCGAGCGCCCGCATCTCGACCTGCCCGCGGACAGCATCGCCCTGTGGGCCGACGGCCGGATGATCGGCTACGGCATCGCGCACGTCTCGCCGTCCGTGGTGGACGTCGACCGCGTCCGCGCCGAGGGCACCGTCCACCCCGAATGGCGGCGGAAGGGCCTCGGCATCCAGCTGATGCGCTGGCTGATCCAGCGCGCCGGCGAGCTGCACGCGAGCACGCACCCGGACTCGCCAGGCGCGGTCGGCGCGGGTGCCCTCAGCACGAACGCGGGCGCGACCGCGATGCTGGAGAGCCTGGGCTTCGCGCCCGAGCGGTTCTTCTTCGACATGCGCCGGCCGCTCGACCAGCCGGTGCCGGACGTACAGGTGTCGGACGGGCTGCGGCTGACGTCGTACGACTCCTCCTACGAGGAGGCGCTGCGGCTGGCGCACTTCGAGGCGTTCTCCGACCACTGGGGCTGGACGCCCCCGACTCCGGAGGCGTGGCGGTTGCGGTCCGTCGGATCGCGGTCCTTCCGCGGCGGGCAGTCGTACGTCGTGCTCGACGGTGAGACCGTGGCGGCGTACGTCAACTGCTTCGAGTGGGAGGCGGACACCGAGGCGACCGGGATCCGGGAGCTGTACATCGGCCAGGTCGGCACCCGCCGGGCCTACCGCGGCCGCGGGCTGGCCCGGGCCACGCTGGCGAAGGTGCTCGCCGAGGCCGCACAGGCCGGCTACGAGCGGGCTTCCCTCGGCGTCGACGCCGACAACCCGACCGGAGCACTCGGCCTGTACGAGAACCTCGGCTTCACCACCCACCAGAAGTTCGTCAGCTACCAGCTGCCGATCCCGTCAGAGCCCCTCTCAAACGTGTGAGTCCACCACGGCCGGGGCCTCGACCGGCGCCGCCGGCTCGTTGCGGAACCACTTCCACGGCTGGACCGTGAACACGATCATCGCCAGGCTCACCGCCGCGTAGACGAGCGCGCCGACGAAGGCCGCGTGCACACCGTCGACCAGGACCTCGCGCGGGATCGTCGACGTGGAGTTCCGGCTCGCCGTACCGAAGATCGTGACCAGGATGCCCAGGCCGAGGGCGCCGCCGACCTGCTGGACCACGTTCAGCATGCCGGACGCGGCGCCCGAGTCCTCCGGCGCGACACCCGTGATGGCGCGGCCGACGAGCGGAATGAAGATCATCCCGGCGCCCGCACCGAACAGCAGCAGCGGCCCGACCACGTCCTGCAGATACGTGCTGTCCGCACCGAGCCGGGTCAGCCAGACCGTGCCGAGCGTGACCAGGACCGACCCGAGCAGCATCAGCTTGGCGCCGTCGATCCGGGCGACCAGCTTCGGTACGACGCGCGACGCGGCGAACAGCAGACCGGTCAACGGCAGGAACGCCAAGCCGGCCGCGAGCGGGCTCATCGCCAGTACGCCCTGCAGGTACTGCGTGAGGAAGAAGAACATCCCGAACATCGTGCCGACCACGAGCAGCATCGTCAGGTACGACGCCGAACGCACCGGGGACCGCAACAGCCGCAGCGGGACGATCGGGTGGCTGACCCGGCGCTCGATCAGGACGAACGAGACCAGCAGCACGACACCGGCCGCGAACGCGACCAGCACCTCGGCCGACGACCAGCCGACCTCGGCGACCCGGATGAACCCGTACACCAGCGAGGTGATGCCGAGCGTCGACGTGAGCGCACCGGCCACGTCGAACCGGCCGGTCTCCGGCGCGGTCTCGGTCAGCACCCGGCGGGCCGCGATGACCAGCGCGATCCCGATCGGGACGTTGATGAACAGGCCCCACCGCCACGACACCCAGTCCGTCAGCATGCCGCCGAGCACCAGGCCGACGCTGCCGCCACCGGACGACACCAGGCTGTAGTAGCCGAGCGCCTTCATCCGCTCCGGACCTTCGCGGTACGTGAGCATCAGGAGAGTCAGCGCCGCCGGAGCCGCGATGGCACCACCGATGCCCTGCAGCACGCGGGCGGCGAGCAGGAGCTCGGCGTTCGGGGCGAGCCCGCCGAGCAGTGAAGCGAGCGTGAAGATGCTGATCCCGGTCACGAACACGCGGCGGCGGCCGAGGAGGTCGCCTGCGCGGGCACCGAGGAGGAGGAGACCGCCGAACGCGAGCGCGTAGGCGTTCTGCACCCACGACAGGCTGGACGGGCTGAAGTCGAGCGCCTGCTGGATGTGCGGCATCGCGATGTTCACCACGGTGCCGTCGAGGATCACCATCAGCTGGGTGACCAGGATGACTGCGAGAACGACCCCCGGCCGCCGGTCAGGCGTGGCCGAGTCGGCGCCGGCCGGCGCCGCTGATGTTGCCGACATAGTGCTCCTTACCCCGGAGGGGTTACAGTTGCGAGAGGAAAGCGGAGACTTCCTCCGGATACGATACGGAGGCACCCTCCGCTTTAGCAAGCGATATTCTGACCGAACTTTCAGGTGTGCGTTCGTCACGGACGGCGAGGAGGTGACATGGCGCCGCAACCCCTGCCGTGCGCACGGCCGACCCGCGCCGACGCGGCCCGGAACTACGACCGCCTGGTGACGGCCGCCCGGGAGTCGTTCGCCGAGCACGGCACCGACACCTCGCTCGAGGAGATCGCCCGCCGGGCCGGCGTCGGCATCGGCACGCTCTACCGCCGGTTCCCCAGCCGGACGGCGCTGCTCGAGGCGGTCTACGTCGACGAGATCCAGTCCGTCTGCGACCGCGCGTACGACTTCGATCGGCAGCTGGAGCCGTTCGACGCGCTGGCCGCGTGGCTGCGCAGCTTCGTCGGGTACGGCCTGTCCAAGAAGAGCCTGGCCGGCGAGCTCACGGCTGCCCTGGGCAAGGACTCGCCGTTCTTCGCCACCTGCAAGGCGAACGTGCAGGAAGCCGGGCAACTCTTGCTGGACAAGGCGAAAGCGGCCGGCGACGTCCGCCCTGAGCTGGACCTGATGGACATCATGCGGCTGGTCGGCGGCATCAACATGGGCCGCGACATGGAGCCCGAGCAGGCGCACCGCCTGCTCGACATCGTGCTCTGCGGACTCAGGCCCGCTGCCTCCTGAGGTCTTCCAGCGAAGGGCTCGCGGCGTCCCGCTCGGTGTACTTGAGGTCCTCGGCCGGCCACTCGATGGCCAGCTCCGGATCGAACGGGTCGACGGCGATCCGCTCCGGCGACCAGTGCTCGTTCACCAGGAGGTTGTACGTCGTGTGCGGCGTCAGCGTGCAGAACGAGTTCCCCACGCCGCGCGGCACATAGAGCGCGTCCGACGTACCGAGCTCGAAGGTCTCGACGCGGACGAACGCGGCGTTGTCCCGCAGCTCCACGACGGCCGCTAGCACCCGGCCCGACGTCGGCGACAGGTACTTGTCCCATGGCTCCGCATGAATCCCGCGGAGGACGCCGGCCTCCTCGAAGTACGCAACGTTGTGCTGGACGACGTCCAGGCCGAGCTCGGCCAGCTTCGCGCGGTGGAAGTTCTCCTTGAACCAGCCGCCGTCGTTCGGCTTGACCTCCAGCTCGACCCGGAGCACGCCCGCGATCGTCGTCGGACGGGCCTTCACCGGCGTACCTGCCGGCGCGCGTCGAGCTGCGCCTGATCCGCCGCGGTAAGGCCGGCCTCCCAGCCCGCCCCGTTGGTGATCCGGGTCCGGCGGGTCGTCGTGTGCGGGAACAGCTTGGTGTACAACGCCTCGACCCGCTCCTCGCGTTTCGTCAGCACCGGCAACAGCCGTTGCGCATCGGTCTCCGGGACAGCGGCCTCCGCGGCGGACGCGGTCGCCTCCAAACGCTCACCGATCCGCAGCGCGTACGCCATCAGGAAGGACTGCCGGAACGAGCGGGTGCGCGACTCTCCCCGGTGACCGATGTGTTTGCCTGCGGCAAGCATCGCGCGATTCGCCTGCACCAGCAGCGAGGTGCTGAGGATCTCGGTGTGCTGAAGGTCCACCTCCGCGCCCACGATCGTGACCACGGCCAGCTCGTCGATCACGACAGTGCGGCAGCGATTCGCGGACGCGACCGCGCCGACGAGCTGCGCCTTGGCCGAGACGTACGGCGTGTCCACCCACAGCCGGCGGGCGGCCGAGTCGTCCGGGATGTCCGTCTCCGCCTCCACCAGCGCACTGTCGAGCGAGAACTTCGCCATCAGCTCCTGGGCCTTGCCGGACAGGGCTTCGGCCTCGTCCGGGAACTCGGTCGCCTCAGCCTTGGCGAGCAGGGCCCGGATCCGCGCGAGCATCTTCCCGTTCGCCGGTACGGCGGAGCGGTCCCGGCGTGCCGCCGTACCGGGCAGGGGCAACAGCCGGGCCATGATCGGCAGCGTCTGCAGAAAGCCCGCGAGGGACAGCGCGTGATGCAGGAGAAGGTAGCGACCGACCCGCGCGGCGGCTGCCCAGGACGTGAGGCTCAGCGGGGTGAACGGCTGCGCGACGCCGACCTCGGTGAGCTGGTCGAGCCAGCGCGGATCGATCGTGTTGAGGCGATAGGACCGGTGCTCCGCGGAGATCGCGGCGAGCAGCAGCGGCTCGATGCGGGCGTCCAGCTCGCGGCGCCCGTACTGGACGACGTCGGCGGGCGCCCAGCCGCGCTCCCACGCGGTGCGGAGCAGGCTGGTGAGGAACGACTGCAGGCAACGATCCAGCAGCGCCCGGTCGCGTTCGTCGTACGCGCCGAGACGCGCCAGTTCCGCATCCGCCCGATCGTCGCCCCTGGCAACACTCGCCGCCGCGATCGGCAACAGGCGCAGGACTTCCTCGTCACTCACGCGGCCGAGTCTGACACCGGGAGTGTTTCCCGCTCAACCGGGACCCCGATCCCTTGTGGACAACCCGTCGGCTCTGGATGCTGGCACCAGGCCGCGTGGACAGCTGGGCTGTGCGCGACGCGCTCGCCGGGGGATCAGGCATCCAGCCTGACGGCGAAACATCGGGGAGGATACGTATGACTCAGCTTGCGGAAGGCTTCGAGGGCCTGCGGGCGAACCTGCAAGGCACCGTGCTCGCACCGGGGGACGCGGGGTACGACGAGGCGCGGCGGCTGTGGAACGCCGAGCACGTCCGGGAGCCGGCGGTGATCGTCCAGGTGCGGTCGGCCGCGGACGTCCAGGCCGCGGTCCGGTACGCGGTCGCCGAGGGCCTGGAGATCGCTGTTCGCGGCGGTGCACACAACATGGCCGGGATGTCGTCGGTCGACGGCGGCCTGATGATCGACCTGAGCCCGTTGAACCAGGTGTCGGTGGATCCGGAGGCCCGGCGAGCCCGGGCCGGCGGCGGTGCGCTGCTCGGGGACCTCGACGCGGCGACCCAGGAACACGGTCTCGCCGTACCGGCCGGCATCGTCAGCCACACCGGCGTCGGCGGGCTGACGCTCGGCGGCGGGATGGGTTTGCTGACCAGGATGCACGGGCTGAGCATCGACAACCTGGAGTCGGTCCGGATCGTCACGGCGGACGGCAGTCTCCAGCGCGCCGCGGCGGACGAGAACGCGGACCTGTTCTGGGCGGTCCGGGGTGGTGGCGGGAACTTCGGTGTGGTCACCGAGTTCGAGTTCCGGCTGCACGAGGTCGGGCCGATGGTGCACTACGGCATGCTGTTCTTCGGTCAGGAGCAGGGGGCCGAGGTACTGCGGATGGCGCGTGAGGTGATCCCTGCGCTGCCGCGCGAGGTCAACGTGATCATCGCCTGCCTGAACGCACCGCCTGCGCCGTTCGTCCCGCCGGAGCACCACTTCAAGCTCGGGTACGCACTGGTGGCGGTCGGTTTCGGTACGGCGGAGCAGTACGCCGAGGCGATCGAGCAACTGCGCGGGGTGGGGTCGCCGCTGTTCGAGCGGACGAGTCCGATGCCGTACGTCGCCGTACAGCAACTGCTCGACGAGCCGAACGCCTGGGGGACGTACCACTACGAGAAGGGCACGTACCTCGAGGACCTGACCGACGAGGCGATCGACGTGATCACGGAGCACTTCCCGCGGAAGACGTCGCCGATGTCGGTCACGATGTTCTACCACCTCGACCACGGCTACCTGGAGACCGCGGACGACGCCACCGCGTTCAGCGGGCAGCGGACCGAGCGCTATGCGATGTTCGTGATCGCGACCACGCCGGTCCTGGAGGCGCTGGAGGCGGAGCGCACGTGGGTCCGGACGTTCTGGGACGCGTTGCAACCGCACACGATCAACATCGGCAGCTACATCAACGGCATGGCCGACGCCGACGAGGCGCGGCTACGGGCGTCGTACGGCGACAAGTACGAGCGGCTCGTGGAGATCAAACGGAAGTACGACCCGGACAACGTCTTCCGCCGCAACCAGAACATCCGGCCTTAGATCGAGGCGGCGCCGTCCACGACCAGTACCTGGCCGTTGATGTTCGTGTTCTCCAGCAGGAGCATGCGGACCACCGGGAGGACCTCTTCCGGTTCGGTCAGGTGGCCGGTCGGGGTACGGCGGACGATCTGGTCGAGCTGGGTCTGGCCCAGGACGGCGGACATCTCCGAGGCGAAGAACCCCGGGGCGATCGCGTTGGCGAGGACACGGCCACCGAGTTCACGCGCGAGTGAACGGGTGGCCGCGTCCATCCCGCCCTTCGTGGCCGAGTACGCGACCAGCCCGGGGAATCCGCGCTGCGCGCAGATCGAGGTGATGTTGACGATCCGGCCCTTCAGGCCCTTGGCCAGCATCCGGCGCAGGACGAAGCGGGTGAGGACCAGCGGTGACGTCAGGTTGGTCTGGATGATCTCGGCCAGGTGCTCGGCCGACGTGTGGACGTGCAACGAGTCCTGGCCGATCGCCGCGTTGTTGACCAGGGCATCGATCGGACCGAGCGTGCTCTCGACCGTCTTCACGAACGCCTGCCCGGCCGCGCTGTCGTTGATGTCGACCGAGCCGTAGTACAGGTGGTCGGGGTACTTGTCGCCGAGCGCGGTCAGCTCGGGCGTGACGGTGCGGGCGAACGCGGCGACCTTGACGCCGGCCTCCAGCAGGTCGGTGACGATCGCCAGGCCGAGCCCGCGGGAACCACCCGAGACCAGGACGACCGAGGCCGGCGGGACAGCACTGGGAGTGTCAGACATCGCTCTTCAGGGTTTCCTTCTGCGGGATCTCGTCGAGGAACTTGATCCGTCGCGGGACCCCGTAGTCCGGCAACCGGGTCGAGCACCACTGGACCAGGTCGGCGTCGGTGATCGGGCCGAGCGAGCGGTTCGGGACCACCTCGGCCGCGACCATCCGGCCGACCAGCGGCGCCTTGCGCGCGAACACCCGCGCCCATGAGACGCCGGGGTGCCCCATCAGCACGTTGCGGACCACGCCGGCCGACACCTTGGACCCGCCGACGTTGATCTCGTCGCTGTCCAGGCGGCCCGTGATCAGCACGCGGTCACCGTCGTACTCGACCCGGTCGCCGGTGTGGACGGCACCGACCAGACCGGCGCCGTGGTGCGGCGAGCGGATCACCAGCTCGTCCCCTACAACGCTCAGCACCGGCCGGTCCGGCTGCGGCTCGCGGTCCAGCCAGGACTGGGGGAACCCGGCCTTGCCGTCGTGCACCACGATCGAGGCGCCGACCTCGGACGACGCGTAGATCCAGGAGATCCGGGCCTTCGGGAAGATCTCCCGCAGCTGATCCAGGATCGCCTGGTCGACGGGCTCGCCGCCGAGCGTGATCTGCTCCAGCGGTACGGCGCCGAGCGCGTCGGCGTCCCGGTAGATCGCCTGTCGCCAGAAGGTCGGCGTACCGGAGGCGGCCGTGACGCCGTGCTCGGTGGCGATGGCCGGCCAGTCCTCCAACTCGTGCGGCTCGATGGCGACGAGGCCCTGGTCGGCCTGGGTGAGCGAGAGCGTGACGACCTGCCACCAGGCGTAGGTGCCAGGCGAATACGGCAGCAGCCAGGTACGCGGCGGCTGGTCGGCAGTGACCGTGGTCAGGGATTCCAGCGTGTGGCCGATGCGCTTCGGGCGGCCGGTGGAACCGGAGGTGAGCAGCCAGGCACGGCCGGACTCCTCGACCCGCTTCAGCTTGGCCGGCGTGACCGTCCCGTCGGGCAGCACGATCGCGAAACCGGACTCCCCGAGCTCCTCGCGCATGAGCTCGTCCACGCGGGTCTCGGTGGCGACCAGCAGTTCGGTGCCGTGCACGGCGTGGTGACGCAGCGCGGCAAGCGCGTCGGCGCCGTTGTCGACCAGGACCGCCGCGGGCGACGGGATCTGCGGCAGCTTGTGCAGCGTCCGCCAGGTCAGGCGCTTGCCGGCGACGACGACGGTGTTGTCGTCACCGATCAGGGCGGTGGTGCGGCGCCGGCCAGTCATAGCCACACTGTCACGCCGACTGGAGTTGCTCGATGAAGTCCAGTACGTCGCCGACCGTCGCGATCCGGCGCAGCCCAGGGGCATCGAAGTTCAGCTCGTCGCCGAGCTCGTCCTCCACCCGGAGGGCCAGCTCGGAGAAGTCCAGTGACCGGAACCCGATCTCGCGGAGGTCCGCCGTGTCGTCGGCCGGCAATGCCCGGCCCTGGGCCGTCATCACCTCACCCATCAACTCCCTGACCCGACTCCGATCCACCGAACTCATAGTCCCGAAGCCTAGCTGCGGACGTCCCCCACTCACCAACCATCCGCGGGGCGGGTTCGTCACGCTCGCGCGCCACCGGCAGCAAGGGATCCGGCCGGGTTGGTGAGTGGGACGGATCCGCGGCCCGCCGCAGGAAGCGTTTCAACCGTTTGATCCGGCTCCTGATCTCCAGCACGACCAGGGTGATCACGGGCGACGCGGCGGCCAGCGCCGCCAGCAGGATCTCCTCGACCGGCAGGCCGGCGATGTGCTGAGCGACCATCGGACCTCCCGAAGACTGCGGGGTCTGGGAGATTACCGAGTGTAAACGGGAAGTTCTTGCAGGTAAACGGCTGACCGGCCACGAACCCGTCTCGCCGGACCCATAGAATTCCCCGATGATCAGAGCGGGCGGGCGCGGTCAGCGGACCGCGGCGTTGGTGACCTTGCCCGTGCTGCCGATCGCGTGGTTCGTCGCGTTGCAGGATCATCCGCCGTGGATGCCGGCGGCGTACCTCGCTTATCTGCTGGTCGTGATCGTCGTCCCCGGCACGATGTTCTGGCGCCGACTGACCTGCGGAGTCGGATGGAAGTCGGCGGACGTCGTCCTCGGTACGGCGTTCGGCCTGGCGGTCGAGGCGCTCGTCTACCCGCTCGGAATGCTGTTCAAGATGCCGTTCGCCGCGTTGCTGATGCCTGCGCTGGCGTTCGGGATGTGGCGGGCGTTGCCCCGGCGTACCCTCCCGGAACGGCCGACACCGTGGTGGTCGATGACGGGGATGATGCTGGCGGTCGGCGTCGCGGCCGCGTGGTTCGTCCGGGTCGGGTCGCAGCTCATCCCGCTCGACGGTCCCGAAGCGCTGCGGCCGAGCTCGGACGCCCCGCACAACCTCGCGCTCGCGGGTGAGCTCACGCACCACTTCCCGCCGCGGATCCCATGGGCCGACGGCGGATGGCTGACGAGCCACTGGGCGGCGTACGAGCACATCGCCTCCGCGCACTGGATCACCAGCGTGCCGCTCGACGTACTCACGCATCGGATGGCGCCGTTCGCGTGGATCCTGCTGACTGTGCTGGGCACGGCCGCGGTGGGGGTGCTGCTGACCGGTCGCGCGGTGGCCGGCCCGATCGCTGCTGCGCTAGTGGTGGCCGGAGGCGATCTGGTCGCGTGGCCGTGGGCCGTGTCGGATCGGGTGTTCGCGGACGGGCCGTTCTCGCTGGGTCAGCTCACGAACCCGCCGCAGGCGTTCTCTACGGTGTTGTTGCTGCCGTTGATCGCGGTCACGACGTTGCTGCTGCGGCGCCGGCCGGGCACGACCCGGGGCGAGTTGTTCCGGCTCTTCGTCGCCGCGGGGGTGCTGGTGGCCGCGCTGGCGCTGACGAAGGCGACCGCGCTGCCCGTGTACGCGACAGGGCTGGCGGTCGCGTGGATCTATCTGACGGTCCGGGCAGGGCGATTGAACCTGCGTGCGCTCGTGCTCGGGCTGGGCGTCGCGACGGCGTACGCGCTGACGTTCTTCTTCGTACTGCGGGGCGCGGCGTCGACCGTGCGGTTCGATCCGGGGGCGACGTTCGAGAGCCTCGCGGAGCGGATGGGCGGCGGGTCCGCGGTCGAGGTGATCGCCGCGGTGGTCGTGGCCGGATGGGTCATGCCGGTGGTCGGCGCGTTGCTGATCAGGCGGCGGGTGGCGCGGGATCCGATGGTCGTGTTCCTGCTGGCCGGGTTCGTGGCCGCGGTGCTCGGGGCGTCACTGCTCGCCGATCGTGGGGACACCCCACTGTTCTTCGTGCGGACCGGATTCGTCCTGGGTGTGTTGCTCGCGACCTGGGGACTGGGGTCGCTGGAGCGCCGGCAGTACTGGATCGTGGGGATCGCGCTGGCGATCGGCGCCGCCGCGATCTCCTGGGGCCGGTACCGGTCGCCGGATGCGTGTACGTCGGCCAACTGCTTCGGCCAGGGTCTCGCGGTCGCGCTGGTGATCGCAGCACTCGGGATCGGCGTACTCGGGCTGATCCTGCGCGGTTCCCGGCGTACCTGGGCGGTGATCGCGGTGGCCGTGCTCGTCGGTACGACGGTGTCGCCGACGGTCGCGTCCGTACGACGGTTCGCCTCGCCGCCGCTGACCGAGTACGACTCGATCGCGCCGGGCGGGATCGAGGCGGCGCGTTTCATCCGCCGGAACTCGGGGTCGAACGACCGGATCGCCACGAACCTGCACTGTCACCGGCCGCGGGCGTCGCACTGCGGGATCGGGTCGTACTGGATCGCGGGTTACGCCGAGCGCCGCGTGCTCGTCGAGGGCTGGGCGTACCAGGCGCGCGTCGACGACAGCTATCCCGCCGGCGTCCAGGGACCGTACCGGGACCAGGAGCTGCTCGAACTGAACGACGACGTCTTCAGGAACCCGAGCCGCCAGTCGATCGAGACGCTGCGGACTCAGTACGGCGTGCAGTGGTTGCTGCTCGACGAGCGGGTGAGTGCGCCCCCGGAGAACCTGGACAAGCTGACTGAGCTCCGGTTCCAGCAAGGGACGGTCCGGGTGTACCAGATCTACCCGCCGCCACCGGAGAATCCGTTCCCGTCGCCGTCACCTACGCCGAGCTTCCCGACGCAGAGCAGTACACCGGGCTTCCCGACCGGGACGCCGTCGCCGGGTCAGACCCAGCCGACACAGCCGACACAGTCGACACAACCAGCACAGGCGACCCAGTCGTTCCCGAACGGGACGGTCCCGACCAGCGTCCCGACGTACCCGGCGCCGACGCAGACGCCAACGCAGACGCTGAGTCTCCCGACGTACCCCACCGGCTCGGTCCCGGCGCAGGTGACGACTACGCCGGGACTCAACAGCCCGTAGAGGTCAGCGGATCAGGACCGCCGGGATCGCCACGCTCTGGTTGGCGAGGCGGTCCAGCGCGGTGACGGAGTAGATGTACGCCGTCCCCGGGGTGGCCGTGGTGTCGACGTACGACTGGGCGGCGCCCGTCGAGCGGACCGTGGCGATCAGGTTGCGGGCGTCGTTGTCGGGGCAGTGGTCGCCGCCGCGGAGTTCACGCCGGTAGATCGCGTACGACGTGGTGTCCTGCGACGTCCGCGACCACTTCAGCTGGACGCCGTCGGCCGACCGGGTCGCGTGGACCGCGTGCACCGGGAGCGGCGCGCTCGAGTCGAGCGCGGGCATCGTGGGGATCAGCGCGGGCTTCGAGTACCAGGTGGTGTTGAGCAGCGTGGTCGCGCCGAGCCGGTCCGCGCGCACGTCCTTCGCGGAGAAGTAGATGTTGCCCTTCACCTCGGGGATCGTGCTGGTGAACGCCAGGTGGTCGCTCAGCTCCTTCGGGTCCGACCAGTCCGGCGACTGCGCCGACGTACCGACCTTGTACGTCGCCTCGCCGATGTAGAGGTGGACGTGCGTGCCGCGGACCTGCTCCGCCCACCACGGGACGAGCTTGTTGTAGTCCGCGGGCGCGAACCCGCCGGCCCAGTAGACCTGCGGGACGATGTAGTCGATCCACTCCTCGCGGACCCACTTCCTGGTGTCCGCGTACAGGTCGTCGTACGTCTGCGCGCCGGCGGTGGTGTCCGAGCCCTCCGGGTCGGTGCCCTTGTTCCGCCAGACCGCGAACGGCGAGATGCCGAACTTCACCCACGGCTTGCTCGCGTGGATCTTCTGGTTCAGCTCCTGGATCAGCAGGTCGATGTTGTGCCGCCGCCAGTCGGCCACGTTCGTGAAGCCGTCGCCGTACTGCGCGAACGCGGCCGCGTCGTCGAAGACCTGGCCGGCCACCGGGTACGGGTAGAAGTAGTCGTCGAAGTGCACGCCGTCGATGTCGTAGTTCGAGACGGCGTCCATGATCGCGTCCTCGACCAGCTTGCGGGCGGCCGGAATGCCCGGGTTGTAGTACAGCTTTCCGCCGTACGAGACGACCCATTCCGGATGCTGGCGCGCCGGGTGCGTCGGGAGGAGCGCGTTGATGTCGGTGCCCATCGAGAGCCGGTACGGGTTGAACCACGCGTGCAGCTCGAGGTTCCGCTTGTGCGCCTCGGCGACCGCGAACGCGAGCGGGTCGTAGCCGGGGTCGCCGCCCTGCACGCCGGTCAGGTACCGCGACCAGGGCTCGACCTTCGACGGCCAGAAGGCGTCCGCGGTCGGGCGCACCTGCAGGATGACCGCGTTGTGGTTCTGCCGGACCGCGTCGTCGAGCCAGCCGATCAGCTCGGCCTGCTGCTGCGCGGCGCTCAGACCGGTCTTCGAGGGCCAGTCGATGTTCACCACCGACGCGACCCAGCTCGCCCGGAACTGCCGGAGCGGCGTCGCCGCGTTCGGCGCACACGTCTGCTGATCAGTCGTCGGTACGGCGGACGCCGTACCGCTCAGCCCGCTCAGCAACAGCCCCGCCGTCACGCCTAGAACACCCATCGCTCGCCAGACTTTCATGTCACTCTCCGACCGTCGTTCAAGGTGAAGTCGAAAGATGTTTACACACCTAGGTGCTTCGAGAACAGTGCTGGATGCAATGGCGCTAGGTTAGGTGCATGCTGCGCGCCGCCACCGAGGACGATGTCGACACGATTCGCCGGCTGCGGAACCAGCAGGCCAATCGTGACGTGAGCATCACCGCGCACGAGATCACCGCCGACGAGCACGCCGCGTGGTGGGCGAAGACGTCGGTGGACCCCTCGCGGCGGGTGCTGATCTACACCCGCGACGGCGCGACCGCCGGCGTGGTGAACTTCTTCGACCTGGACGGCACGTCGGGCGCCTGGGGGTTCTTCCTGGACGCCGACGGGCTGGCCGAGCGGGGCGAGACACTGCCGGCGTGGATCGAGATCATGCGCGAGGCCACGACGTACGCGTTCGACGAGCTCGGCCTCGACGTACTGACCGGCGAGGTGCTCGAGCACAACACCGTGGTCCGGCAGATGAACCGGCGGTTCCGGTTCACCGAGGGCACGCCGGAGACCCGGTACGCCGACGGGCGCGAGATCACCGTGATACCGATCAGCCTGCGTCGCCAGGACCGTAGAACCCAGGGGAAGCTATGAACACCATCGAGATCGGCGGCGTGAAGGTCGGGCCGGAGCACCAGCCGTTCGTCATCGCGGAGATGTCGGGGAACCACAACGGCGACCTGGAGCGGGCGCTGGACATCGTCCGGGCCGTGGCGGAGACCGGCGCGCAGGCGCTGAAACTGCAGACCTACACCGCGGACACGATGACGCTCGACCTCGACCTGCCCGCGTTCCGGCTGCCGGCCGAGCACGAGCTGTGGAGCGAGGCGCGGCTCTACGACCTGTACGAGGAGGCGCACACGCCGTGGGCCTGGCACGAGCCGATCTTCGAGCTGGCGACGTCGCTCGGGATGGTCGCGTTCTCGTCCGCGTTCGACCCGACCGCGATCGACTTCCTGGAGAAGCTCAACGTCCCGGCGTACAAGGTCGCGTCGAACGAGATCGGCGACCTGCCGCTGGTCCGCGGCATGGCTGAGACCGGGAAGCCGATCATCATCTCCACCGGGTCGGCGACCCTCACCGACATCGACGCCGCGGTCCGGGCCGCCCGCTCGACCGGCAACGAGCAGATCATCGTGCTGTCCTGTACGGCGAGCTACCCCGCGCCGCCGGAGCAGTCGAACCTCCGCGGCATCCCGGTCCTCCGCGACGCCCTCGGCGTACAGGTCGGCCTCTCCGACCACACGATGGGCATCGGCGCCGCGGTCGCCGCGGTCGCACTCGGCGCGACGGTGATCGAGAAGCACGTGACGCTGAAGCGCGTCGACGGCGGCGTCGACTCGGCGTTCTCCCTCGAACCATGGGAGCTGGAGCTCCTGGTCGAGAGCGCCCGAGTGGCCCAACTGTCCCTGGGCGGCCCGGTCATCGGCCCCAAACAGGCCGAACAGAACGTCCTGCGCTTCCGCCGCTCCCTCTACGTCACCCAGGACGTCGAGGCCGGCGACCCCATCACCGGAGAAAACGTCCGCTCCATCCGCCCCGCCGGCGGCCTCGCCCCCGACCTCTTCCCCCAGGTCCAAGGCCGCCCCTTCCGCACCGCCACCAAAGCCGGCACCCCTCTGACCTGGGACCTGCTCTGATGTACCTGTTGTTTCCCGGGCGGCATCATGTGTTGACCCGTTTTCAGGGGGAGTTTTTGCGGGAGCATGCGGGGCGGACCGTCGTGTGGGCGGTGACGTCGGCCAATCATCAGACCACGAAGCGGAATCCGGTGGCGTTCGATCGGCGGGAGGCGGCGATCGAGCGGTTCAGTGTGGCGGAGGGGATCCGGTCGCTGGTGGTCGGGGTGGTGGACACACCGCCGACGGACGAGTTCGCCGAGGTGACGGTGAAGGCGATCGAGGCGGGGACCGACGACCTCGTGCGGTTGACGCCGGAGAACACGGTGGTCGCGTGTTCGACGCCTGAGGTGAGCAAGCTGTACGAGCAGCTCGGGTACGCCGTGATCGGTGTCGAGCCCGAGGGCACGGCGCGGCCGTGGGACGTGCTGCTGATGATTGCTGCCGGCAACGAGCAGTGGAAGCAGCTCGCGCATCCGGCGACCGTGGACGTCTTCGAGCGGTACGCCCTGGACGCGCACGTCGCCCGCTGCGTGAACGACCCGGTCGTGGGCGACGACGGCGGCCTGACCACGACCCGCGACTACAAGACGTACGCCGACGCGTTCGAGACCGCGGCGGACCGAAAATGGCTGCAGATCAAGGACTTCGTGCGCCCGGGGCGGATCCTCGACATCGGCTGCGCGACCGGCGCGACGCTGCAACTGGTCGACGCGGACCCGCGCTTCCACGAGTCGGACCTGATCGGCGTCGAGGTCGCCCGGCACCTGTACGCGGAATGCGTGCACAAGAAGGAGCAGGGCCTCTTCAGCAACCCGAACGTGTACTTCTATCAGCGCAACATGCTCGGCTCGGCCGCCAAGAAAAATGGATGGAGTCCCGCCCGGTCGATCGACACCACGCTCACGCTCGCACTCACCCACGAGATCTGGTCGTACGCCGACGGTTCGCGTCCCGACACAGTCCAGCGGTTCGCCGACGCGCTCTACGCGCACACAGCTCCGGGCGGTGTCTGGATCAACTCCGACGTCTGCGGCCCGGACGAGCCGGATCGTCCCGTCGTACTGCGGCTCGACGACAGCGACGGCGAGAACCCGGACGACGTCGCCGTACTGGAAACGCTCGGCGATCCCGCGGCGTACGTGGGCAAGCTGTCCACGCGGGCGAGGTTCTTCCAGTTCGCGCACGACTTCCGGCGGAACGCGAAGGTGCCCTTCGAGTACGACGTCCGCGGCGACGGGCTCGTCCTGCGCCTGGCCGACGCGATGGACTTCCTCACCCGGAAGGACTACGTCGACAACTGGCTGAGCGAGACCCACGAGCAGTTCTGCGGCCTGAACTTCGCCGGCTGGTCCGCGGTCGCCGAACGCGCCGGCTTCACCATCGACCCGTCCTCCAACGCCTGGCGCAACGACTGGGTCGTTGACAACCGCATCACCCCGGTCGCCACCATCACCACGCCCACCGGCGACCCCGTCGACTGGCCGGTCACCCACCAACTCCTCGTCGCCCGCCGCTGACGCGGCTTGCCCGTTGAGTTGGAGGGTTGCCCCCTGAGATTTTCAGTGGGCAACCCTTCAGTTGAAGGGATGCCCCCTCAGCTGGAGGGTTCGCGCGCGGGGGGGCAGGAGCGGGGTGCGCGGGGCGGGGGTGTGGGAGGGGCGGGGGGTGTGGGCGGGGGTCTACGTGATTTCCAGGTGCAGTGTGCCTGCGAGGGGGCGTACGGCGAGGGTGTGCGCACCGCGTTGGATGGTCAACGGCAGGCGGCTGGAGAGGAACGGTTCGCACTGGACCGCATGCGCCGTACCGTCGAGTGCCGTGGCGAACAGGATCCACTCCGCCGGCTCCAACGCCGCCATGTCCACCACGGCGGCCCAGCCGTCGTCGGAGACGGTACGGCGGCACTCAACGTCCACGTGGTCGTCGGAGCCCGGCAGGTACCGTCGCCAACTGAAGGCGGCCTCGCCCCAGTCCGGCCCGCGCACCACCAGCATGGTGCCCGCGACAACGGCCGCGGTCGCGGTCATCCGGATCGGCGACTCGTGCAGGTTCACGTATCCGCCGGTCGACCGGGTCAGCATCACGACCCGCCCGCCTTCCGCGTGCGAGACGAGCCGATCGCCCGCCGTCCACAGCAGCACCTGCTCGCGCCCCTCCGGGCTGCGCATCCGGAACGCACGCGTCGTCCGCTGACTGAACGGGTCGTCCGGGTTCGTCTCCTCGAGGATCGGCCGGATCGGCACCCGCGCCGTGAAGTCCCGGCCGTCCAGCTCGAGCGGCACCTGCTCCTCACCACCCGACAGCGGCCGGCTCACGAACAACGACGGCTCGTCGAACGCCGACCGCCCGTGCAGCACCAGTGCCTCGGGCGTCTGCTCGACCGACGTCAACCGGCACGGATCCGACAGCCGCCGTACGGCGAGCGCGCCGTTCGTGCCCGGACCGGGCTGGATCCAGTTCGTCTCGTCGATCCACGCACCGGGCGGCCACCCGGGACTGCCCGCCTTCTGACCGCGCAGCACGTCCCGCCTGCGGATCCCGCCGACCCGCAGCCGGACGTCGAAGTGCGACGGACCGGCCGTGCACTTGGCCAGCAGGTCCCGGTTCACGCGGACCTCGAACCCGACCATGCTCTGCTCACCGCGGAGATCCGTCGCGGGGTACCGCCGTACCGGGAGCCGGTAGTTCTTGCCGGCGATCACCAGACCGATGCGCAGGTCCGACGGTTTGGACTGCAGGTGGCGGATCTCGGCGGTGCCGCGGACGGACAGCTCGCCGTCGATCCACGTCACCTCCAGCACGCTGGTCGCGAGGGTGAAGTCGGACTTGGTCAGCTGCAGGTGTTCCTGCGCCGCGTCCGGGTCGAGGGCCACCTTGTGGAGCAGCTCGAGGTCGCCCGCGCGGAGCGCCGCGAACTGCAGTTGGGCCAGGCGCGGAGAGTTCACCAGCACGGCCTCGTCCAGCCGGTCCAGGAGCTCGGTGGTGAGCTCGACCAGGTGCTGCTCCTCCTCCGGCGGGACCGTGCCGAACGCGGACAGGATCGCGTGCAGGTCGATCTGGCGGAAGTGCGCGTGCACCCGGTGCCGGATCACCGGCAGCGCGTCCTCGACCTGGTCAAGCACCAGACCGGCCGAGACGACCCGGTCGCGAATGTTCGCGAGCTGGAACTTCTGCTGCGTGATCGAGTCGCCCGACTCCCGCTCGCGCCAGAAGTACACCGGCGCCGCGATCGTGTCGACCGTCACCGCGTCGAGGTGCGCCTTGAGCGTGACCGGGTAGTCCTCGTACCGGATCGCCGGGAAGCGGTAGCCGTACTCGTCCCAGAACGACCGCCGGTACACCTTGTTCCACACCATCCGGTCCAGCACGAGCTGCGGCGTCTCGGAGATGTGCGTGGCGAGCAGGTCGGCCGTGAACGCCTGTGCGTGCAGCCACGACGGCCGTACGCCGTAACTGTTGTTGAACCGTCGCGCGTTGCCGCCGGCGAAGTCCGAACCGGTCCGGTCGAGCGCCCGGATCAGCAGTCCGAACCCGTGCCGTGTGACCAGGTCGTCGCTGTCGACGAACGTGACGTACTCCCCCGTCGCGTGCTCGACGCCGGTGTTCCGCGCCGGACCGAGGCCTGCGTTTTCCTGCTCGACGATCCGGAACCGTGGGTCCTGCGCGCACATCTCCTTCGCGATCACGGCACTGTCGTCCGGCGAACCGTCGTCGACGAGGATCGCCTCGAAGTCGGTGAACGTCTGCCGCGCGATCGAGTCCAGGCAGTCCCCGATGTACGCGCCCACGTTGTAGAACGGGACGACCACGGACAGGCGCGGTGTGCTCATCGCTTCCGGATCCGGCGGGCGAGCTTGCGGGCGACGACCTTCGGCTTGCGGACCTGGGCGGCGTGGAAGATCACCCGGGACACGGCGTACGTGCGGGAGCCGCGGATCCGCTCGTGGGCAACGGTCAGCCGCTGGAGCTGGCCGCGGAGTTCGCGGATGCGGTTCTCGCGGGTCTTCATCGCCTTGTTGCGGAAGCCGAGGGTGCGCTCGAGGCCGTAGACGTGGCCCTTCAGCTCGAACAGTTCGTGCTTGGCTTCCTCGGCTTCAGCGAGGGCTGTGCGGACGTCGACCGTGGTGGTGCCGGTCTCGAGTACGGCGTTCAGCGCGGCGGCCAGCTCCTTGCCGCGCGCAACTTGTTCGGCGGCGGCGGTCGCGGTGTCGGGCGAGGTCGCCTGGGTCTGCTCGGGCGGCTCGATGCCGGACATGCCGAGCCAGGCGGAGACGAGGTCGTCACCCACCATCCACGGCGGCCACGGGTGACGGCGGTGCTGCCCGATCAGCCGGTCGTGGAAGCGCGACCAGGCGGCGGCGAGCAGGTCCTGCTTCTCGACCGGCTCCTCGGTCACCCATGCGGATACTCCGTGGGAGAAGGAGTCGCCGTCGTAGATGACGTCGTCCCACCGGACGATCACCCGCGAGTCGGTCACCCACTCGCCCAGGTCCGCCGCGAGCTTGCGGAACGCCGGCACATCCTCAGCCGAAGCCAGCCGGAACAACAGGCTCTCCACGGAAACGCCCGAAGGAACGGTGCTGGGGACAACTGCGGGATCAAAGAACAGAAGGTCCGCCGAGTTCATGGCGGCACCGGTGGTCGAGGAGGGCTCGGGTGTGGTGTCGCCCGTCAGGGCGACGGCCCAGCCGGTGAGGTTTTCGTCGGCGGTGAGGACGGTTTGGGCTGTCTGGGCGTAGATGTCGTGGGTGGGCTGGGCGCCGGCGATCGCGAGCCAGCCGGTGGGGATCGAGGCGAGCAGGGCGGCCCGGGCCGCGGTGTCCACGCCCTCACCCGCGGGCGACAGGAGCGGTACGTCGACCGACTCCAGGGCGCCGGCGGCCAACCGGGTCGGGAGCTCGCCGGGGCGGGCCTCCGTGGCGACGTCGGCGCGGACGAAGGTGCGGTTGCCGAAGTCGGCGTACACCTCGGCCTGCCACGGGAGCGCGGTCTTCAGCTGCTCGACCGAGACAGGACGCGTCGGGTCGTCGTGCAGTGGACGCCACTCGTCGTCGCCGTGCCGCTCGTCGGCGGGACGGCTGTCCAGCAGGTTCAGCAGCGAGAACTCGTTCTCCAGCCCGAGTACGACGACCGCGTCCGGAGCGGCCAATGCGGACACAGCGGCGAGCCGCTCGGTCCACGAAAGGTCGGCGCTGTCGTACCCGAGCACCCGGTCGAGCCCGTCACTCGCGACGATCACGTCGTACGGCTCGGCCCGCAACCCGTCGAGCGCGCCCGCGATCACCTGCAGGCACGGCCCGAAGTCCTCACCCAACTGCTGTGCGTCGGCGACCGAGCGCACCAGCATCGTCACGTCCGAGGAGTGTGCGAGCACCGACTCGATCAACTGCGGAGCGTGCGGCCCGAGGATCAGCGTCCGCCGGTTCGCGGGGACGACATCGCTCAGCAGCGCCGCGAGCGCCGGCCGCGCCACCGTGTGATCCGTCCACGGCTGCATCTCCCCGCGGACCACCTGAACCTCAGACACGCTCTCTCCAATCGAACAGGCTGCGGAGCTCCGCGGCTGGCACCATCCAGGGTTTGCCGAGTTCCAGGTCGGTCGTCGCCCGCGCGGCCTCGAGGTCGACGGATTTGCCGAGCATCTCCGGCCACAGCCGCTCGATCCGGCTCTGCCCGCCGAACAGCGGGTTCTCGCCGTCCATCTCCATCGGGTCGCCGTACACCGCCGGCTCGCACCCGGCCGCGACGCCGTAGAAGATCGCCGTCGACAACCGGTTCGCCGCGACCCGCTTGTGCTTGCGCAGCTCGGCCAGCTGCTTGAACAGGAACCGTCGGTCGGTCCCCTCGTAGGAGAACCCGCGCCGCCCGAACGACACCACCCGGAACCCGGCGTCCTCGTAGAACCCGCGCACCTCGGGCCGGTCGTACTCCGTGTAATACAAGCTGAAGGTGACCGGGCCGGGCTCGGTCTCGCGGATCTCGTCGATCAGCCGCTGGTGGTCGCCGTGGATCTTGCCGCCCTCCCACCCATGGAAGAGGAACCACAAGGTGCCCTCACGCTCGACCGGCTCCTCGGGCTCCGGCTCGAGCTCCATCAGGTAGAGGAACGGCGCGCCGATGCTGTGGTAGTTCCGCCGCCCCAGCGCGTGCCCGCGGCGCTTCGGCGCGTCGCTCCAGGTGAAGCGCCACGCACCGTCGTAGAACTCGTGCACCGGGTTCCAGCCGCAGCCGATGTTCCAGCCGTGCTGTAGGTAGCCCCGCAGCCGCGGCGGGTGGTCGAAGTCGAACCCGGCGTACCGCGAGAGGATGTGCGCCTGACCGTAGTAGTGGTTGTGATGATGCAATTCAGCGCACCTCGACGTGCAGAGTGCCGGCATGGGGTCGGACAGCGAGCGCGTGCGTGCCACGTGTTATTGCCAGCGGCAACCGGCTGCACAGGAACGGCTCGCACTGTACGGCGTGCGCCGTACCGTCTGCGGTGGTAGCGAACAGAATCCAGTCGGCCAGCGCCGCCAGCGGATCGACCGAGACCCGCACTGCGGTGACCGGGATCAAGGCGTCCAGATCGGCCTCGGCCGCCCAGCCCTCCGCGGTCACGGTACGACGGCACGGGACGTCGAGATGCTCGTCGGAGTCGGCCAGGTACCGCCGCCAGCTGAACGTGACGTCCCTGCCCGCCCATCCGCGGACGACCAACTGGTTGCCGTCAGCAACCGCCTCGACAGCGGTCGTCCGGATCGGCGACTCGTGCAGGTTCACGTACCCGCCGGTCGACCGGGTGAGCGTGACCAGCCGGCCGTCCTCGATCTGCGACACCGCCGCGTCGCCCGCGGTCCATAACAGCACGCGCTGCTGCCGCTCGGGCCCGCGGACCCGGAACACCCGGGTCGTCCGCTGGCCGAACGGATCGTCGTGGTTCGCCGCGTCGAGGATGTCCCGGATCGGCAGCCGGGCGGTGAAGTCCCGCCCGTCGATCTCCAGCGGCACCTCCTCCTCGCCGCCGACCACCGGACGGCTGAGGTACAGCTCGGGCTCGTCGAACGACGCCCGCCCGTGCAGGATCAGCTCGTCGGCGGTCCGCTCGACCGCGGTCAGCCGGCACGGATCCGTCAGCCGCCGCAGTGAGAACCAGCCGTACTTCCCCGGCCCGGGCTGGATCCAGTTCGTCTCGTCGATCCAGGCGCCGGGCGGCCAGCCGGGGCTCCCCGGTCCCTGGCCGCCGAGCATGCCCTTGCGCTCCCGCCGGCCCGACCGCATCCGTACTTCGAAATGCGCCGGGGCACCCGTGCACTCGCCGAGCACGTCCTTGTCGAGCAGTACCTCGAACCCGACCAGCGTCTTGTCCCCGTGCAGGTCCAGCGCGTCGTACCGGCGGACCTCCAGCGGGTACGTCTCCTTGCCGACGGCCAGTGCGACCTCGAGGGCCGACGTACGGCCGGTCTCCAGGTGGCGGATCTCCGCGGTGCCCTTGACCGACAGCTTGCCGTCGACCCAGACGACCTCGCGCACGCTCGTCGCGAGGGTGAGGTCCTGGTCGCGCAGCCGGTACAGCGCCCGCGGTACGGCGGACTCGCCGCGGCCCGGGTAGTTGTAGTCGAGGTGCTTCGACCGGCGCGGCCTCGCCACGGCGCGCGCTCCGCCGCGGAGCCCGCCGGAGTTGCGGAAGACCGCGAGCCGCCGGAGCAGGTCGACGTCGCCGGATCGGAGGGCGGCGTGCTGGATCCGGTCGTACCGGTGCGTGGCCGCCAGGACGTCCTCGTCGAGCCGGCCGACCAGCTCGCGGGACAGGTCGACGAGCGCCTGCTCGTCCTCGGCCGGGACGGTCCCGAACGCGGACATCAGGGTCAGTACGTCGATCTGCGCGAGGTGCGCGTGCACGCGCCGCCGAACCACCGGGACGGAGTCCTCGACCAGGTCGATCACCATCCCGGCCGAGGTCACCCGGTCGCGGATGTTGCCGAGCTGGAACTTCTGCTGCGTGATCGACTCGCCAGACTCCCGCTCGCGCCAGTAGTAGACGGCCTGCGGGATGGTGTCGACGGTGACCGCGTCCAGGTGCGCCCTGAGCGCGACCGGGTAGTCCTCGTACCGGATCGGCGGGAACGTGTACCCGTACTCGGTCCAGAACGAGCGGCGGTAGACCTTGTTCCAGAGCATCCGGTCCAGGACCAGGTCGGGGAACTCCGTCACGTGCGTGGCGTGCCGGACCCGGGCGAACGGCTGCTTGTGCAACCACGAGGGCCGCACACCGAAGCTGTTGTTGAACCGCCGAGCGTTACCGCCGGCGAAGTCCGAACCGGTCCGGTCCAGCGTCCGGACCAGCGCGGCGAACCCGTACCGCGAGACCAGGTCGTCACCGTCGACGAAGGCCAGGTACTCGCCCGTCGCCTCCCGGATGCCCGCGTCCCGGGCCGGACCGGGCCCGGCGTTGTCCTGCTGGATCAGCCGGAACCGCTGGTCCCGGGCACAGAACTCCTTCGCGATCACGGCACTGTCGTCCGGCGAACCGTCGTCGACCAGGATCGCCTCGAAGTCGGTCCAGGCCTGCCGGGCGATCGAGTCCAGGCAGTCTCCGAGATAGTCACCGACACCGTAGAAGGGCACCACCACGCTCAACCGCGGCGTCACAACCGTGTGCCCTCCCTCGCGGTCGCCGTGAGTCTACGTAGCGGCAACGAGGTGGACCGTTAGGAGGTTATGCACGGGCTCGAATCCGTAGCGGGACCAGATTCGCTGGATGCCGATCTGGTGGGCTTGCGTGGTCACGACCAGGCGCCGCGTCGTACACGCGTCCTCGATCGCGGCGAGCAGGTGACCGTAGCGCCCGCGACCCTGCTCGGCCGGTACGACGCCCGCCAGCTGGATCTCGGTCCACGCCCCCTGCTCGTCGACCGCCGCGAGCGCGAGCACGCGCCGGTCCGGGCCCCGCAGTACGACGGCACCGGCCGCGGCGATGCGGCGCCGGGCCCACTCCTGCCGCCCGGCCAGGGCACGCGCCCGGTCGAACACCGGGTTGGCGCAGTAGTGGTTGCCGGCGTCGCCGAACACGTCCGCGACCAGATCGTCCACCAGGTCGTCGTCCACCTCGGGCTCGATCTGGGTGGTGAAGCCCGCCAGCGGCGCAGGCCGCTTGCCCTTGCCGACCGGCAGCGCCCAGCAGGTGACGGCGTCGGCCAGCAGCGCCTGACGCGGTCCGCTCGCCAGCGCGGCGAACCAGGTGGTCTCACGGGCGGGGTAGCGCAGCACGACCACGTCGGCGGTGGACCTCTCGACCGCGGACAGCACCTCCGAGAGGGGCGTGCCGGCCGAGGCGGACACCGACATCCGGTCGATGGAGACCCCGAACCGCTTCGCCGCATCCACGGACGGCCGCACGGTCAGTTCACCGGCCTCGAGCGCGTCGTACCAACTCATAGGCCGCCGAGCTTAAGGCATCGGAGTGACCGACCGGATGTCGAGGCACACGCTGTGGGACCTCACACCGAGTGACACAGTGCGTTCGTGGCGCGACGCATTTCACATTAGTGTTACGACATGCGCGCGAAAGCGAGGCGGCGGGGGCCGCGGACCGCGGGGCCCTCCCTTTCCGGGCTGGCCGCCGGGCTCGCCGTCGTGTTGCTGGCGATCGTCCTGCTCGCGCTGCACGCGACGTTCTTCGAGCTGGTCCGCTTCGTGCTGTTCACCGCGGTCGCGGTGTTGTTGCCGGGTTTCGCGCTCTGGCGGCTGATCGGCGGGTACGGCCGCAACCTGGTCGAGGACCTGTCCGCGGGCTTCGCGGTCGGTACGGCGGGGCAGGTGCTGGTGTACCTGGCCAGCGCCTCGATCGGTCTGCAGGCGTGGTCGTGGGCGTGGGCCCCGGTCGTGCTCGTGATCGCCTTCCTAGACGGCGACGCCCGGGCGCGGGTCTGGCGGCGGGTCGAGCGCCCGTTGCGTCCACTGCAGGCGTGGCTGCTCGCGGCGTCGACCGCGGTCGTGCTGCTGATCGTGTACCGACGCGGTCCGGGGCAGTTCCTGCCGGCGTACACCGATCCGCTGCGGGCCTATCCGGATCTGGCGTTCCAGCAGGCGCTGGCGGCGAGCGCGAAGTACGACGTACCGATCTCGACGCTGTGGCTCGGTGGCGAGCCGATGAAGTACCACTCGTTCTTCCACCAGGCGACGGCCGCGACGCAGTGGGGTACGCGGATCGACCTGACCGATCTGATCCACTCGCTGAGCTGGCTGCCGTTGTTCCTCGCCGGGTGCGGGCTGGTTTTCGCGCTGACGACGCGGCTCACTCCGCCGGCCGAGTCGGGCGCCACCTGGGCCGGGCCGCTGGCGGTGTTCGTGGCCGGGCTCGGTGGGGCTGTGCAGCCGTTGGCCGGCGCCGGGCTGGGCGGGATCTCGACCGCGGTGGCGGCGTACCTGAGTCCGACGCAGAATCTCGGCGTACTGATCGTGCTGGCGCTCTGCGTGGTGGCCGTGGACCTGCTGCGGGCTGACGGCAGGCCGCGCAGCCGGTGGGTCCTGCTGGTGCTGCTCGCGCTGATCGCGGCCGGAGCGAAGTCGACGATCCTGCCGGTGGTCGGTGTCGGGTTCGCGTTCGCGTTCCTGCAGCTGGGACTGGCGCGGCGGAGTACGCAGCCGGCGTTCGTCGGCGGGCTGCTGTCGTTGACGGTGTTCGTGGCGGCGTTGATCGCGATCTTCGGCGGCAGCACGTGGGGGACGGAGATCAAGCCGTTCGAGACGTTCGTCCAGCTGGCGCCGTACCAGCTGGTGATCTCGAACCCACATGCCCAGCTGCTGTCCGGGATGACGACCCTGCTGAGCTGGGGATTGGCGGCCTCCGGGGTGTTCTTCCTGGGCCGGAGGTGGCGGGACACCGGGGCGGTGTTCCTGGCCGGCGTCGCGGTCGCGGGGTTGCTGGGGACGTTGCTGACGACCCAGTCGGGCGTCAGTCAGCTGTACTTCCTGCGGACGGCGTTCCCGGTGATCGCCGTCCTCGCGGCCGCCGGCCTGGCGAATCTGGTCGGACGGCTCGGGGATCGGCGAGCCGTGGTGCTGGTGGGGTCGGCCGGGTTGCTCGGTCTGGTGGCGTTCGCGGTCGCACGTTCGCTGTCCGCCGACCTGCGCGGCATCAAGGGCCCGTGGCTGTGGACGGCCGCCGCGGTGGCGGTTGTCGCGGTCCTGGTGGCCGTCGTGTGGAAGCTGGCGCGGCGGCCCGGGAACTTCTTCGTGGCGTTGGCCGGTGGCGCGGTGGCGGCGTGCATGATCGGCGCGGCCCTGGTGCCACTGCAAGCGTTCGTGTCGGACACAGCGTCGCGCCTGGTCTTCGCACATCCGTTCCGCGGCGGCGCGACAGCGGCCGAGGCCGGTGCGGCGCGGTGGCTGCGGCGCAACAGCGAGCCGGGCGACCTGATCGCGACCAACGCGCACTGCATCATCGAACGCGACGGCCTCTGCGACAGCCGGCACTTCTGGCTCGCTGCGCTCTCCGAGCGGCCGGTCCTCGTCGAAGGCTGGTCGTACTCGAACCAGGCGAACCGGATCGCCCTCACCACCGACAGCAATCCGAGCCTCATCCCGTACTGGGACCGCGCGAAGCTCGCCGCCAACGACACCGCGTTCAAGTCGCCGTCGCCCGCGGCCATCGAGCGGCTGCGCGAGGCCGGAGTCCGCTGGCTGTACGCCGACAACCGGGCCGGCGAGGTCTCACCGGCACTGCGCAACTACGTCCGCCTCCGGCACGCCACGCTGGACGCGACGATCTACGAGGTCAAATAAGCCCCAGCAGCGCGTCCGCGACCCGCTCGCGCCCTCGGCCGTCGACCAGGTCCCACCCGGCTCGTGCCAGCCGGCCCCGCTCGGCCGGGTCGATGAGCAAACGCTTGAGGATGTGGTCTGCGGACGACACGTCCTGCTGCAGCGCACTCAGCAGACCGAGCCCGGCCGCGGCGCCGGTGTCGACAGCACGTTCGTACCCCATCACCTGGTTGTCGACCACGCACACCAGCCCGGCCGTCGCCCCGAGACACAGCAGCTCCCACGTCGACGTACCGGACGCGCTGATGGTGAGATCGGCCTCGCGGACGCGGGACGCGAGCTGATCCGTCGGGCCGATGACCTCGAACTGCTGATGCGGCTGCACCTCGACGGCGGCGATTCTCGCGGCGAGATCGGCCCCTGGCGCGACCACGGTCGCCTCGAACGGCAGCCCGGTCGCGGCCAGCGCGCGGGCGACGTACGGACCGGCGCCGAAGGCATCCGTGCCGCCGAAGAACGCGAAGACCTTGGGTACGGCGCTCTGCCGGTCGGCGGGTGGTGTGGCGGGACGGTGGTCGAGGATCTCGTCGCGGATCATCACGTACGGCAGGCCGGCCAGGCGGACCGAGCCCCGCGGCAGCAGCGGGTCGTCGAGCTCGGCCGCGAGGTTCTGGTCGACCAGCACGTCCGCCTCGGCGCCCCGGAAGTCGCCGTCGACGATCGCCAGCGTCGGCAGGCCGGTCGCCCGGACGGCCGGGTAGACGGCCGCGTCCAGGTCGTAGGAGTCGAACACGACCCCGTCGAGCCCGAGCTCGCCGAAGAGCTCGACGTGCTCGGCCGGCTCCCAGACCGCGGGCCGGACGGCGATCCCGCGCGCCGCGATCTGCTCGGCCGCCCACGGGACGGTGTGGGCGTCGCAGACGAAGACCAGTTCGACGTCGCGGCGCCGTACCTCCTCGGCGAGCGCCAGGCACCGCATCACGTGACCGATGCCCCGGGCCGGCCCCACATCACATCGCACCCCGACGCGTTTCACGAGCCCAGCGTACGTTTGATGACAGTCGGCTGAGACAGTGGATTGAGGTGGTCGCTCACCGGGCAGCTATTGTTTCGAGGCTGCACCGCGTGTGCGCAGTTCGGAACTGTCCGTCAGAAGGGTCCCGCTCGCTTGTCAATCCTCACCGGCTCCGACATCTTGATCACCGGCGGCACCGGGTCGTTCGGGCGGACGTTCGTACGGCACGTGCTGACGCGCCTGGACCCGCGCCGGATCATCGTGTTCAGCCGCGACGAGCTCAAGCAGTGGGAGGTCCGGCAGTCGTTCGGCGACGACCCGCGGCTCCGGTTCTTCATCGGCGACATCCGCGACCGTGCCCGGCTGAACCGGGCGATGCACAAGGTCGACTACGTGGTCCATGCGGCCGCGCTGAAGCAGGTGGACAGCGGCGAGTACAACCCGTGGGAGTTCGTGCAGACGAACGTGGTCGGGTCGCAGAACGTCATCGAGGCGGCCATCGACAGCGGTGTGAAGCGGGTCGTCGCGTTGTCCACCGACAAGGCGTCCAGCCCGATCAACCTGTACGGCGCGACCAAGCTGACCGCGGACAAGCTGTTCATCAACGGCAACCACTACGCGGCGGCGTACGACACCCGGTTCAGCGTCGTGCGGTACGGCAACGTGATGGGCAGCCGGGGCTCGATCATCCCGAAGTTCCGCGCGCTGCACGCGGCCGGCCAGTCGCTGCCGATCACCGATCTGCGCTGCACCCGGTTCCTGATCACGCTGCCGGAGGCGGTCGAGTTCGTGGTCGACTCGTTCGACCTGATGACCGGCGGCGAGCTGTACGTACCGCGGATCCCGTCGATGAAGGTGACCGACCTGGCCGAGGCGATCGCGCCCGGCGCGCGCATGCACGACGTCGGCCTGCGCCCCGGCGAGAAGCTGCACGAGGAGATGATCAGCCCGGAGGAAGGCCGCCGCGCGCTGATCCTCGGCAACCGGTTCGTGCTGCAGCCCGACCTCGCCAGCTGGGGCTACCAGCCGCCGGCCGACGGTACGCCGGTACCGGACGGGTTCCACTACGCGTCCGACACCAACGACCGCTGGTACTCCATCGAGGAGATCCGCAAGATCCTCGAGAGCGACGTCTGACGTGCTCCCGTACGGACGCCAGTCGATCTCGGAGGAGGACATCGAGGCGGTCACCGCCGTACTCCGCGGCGACTGGCTGACCACCGGCCCCAGGGTCACCGCCTTCGAGCAGGCGGTCTCCGAACTGTCCGGCGGTCACCGCGCGGTCAGCTGCACCTCGGGCACCGCGGCCCTGCACATCGCGTACGCCGCGCTCGGCGTCGGACCCGGCGACGAGGTGATCACCACCCCGATGACCTTCGTGGCCACGGCGTCCTGCGCCGCGATGCTAGGCGCGAACATCGTCTTCGCCGACGTGGACTACGACACGGGCCTGATCGATCCGCGGGCTGTGGAGGCGTCTCTCACCGATCGGTCCCGGGTCATCAGCGCAGTCGACTACGCCGGTCAGGCCGCCGACTACGACGCACTGCAGACGCTTGCCGATCGGGTGGGTGCACAGACGCTCGCCGACGCCGCCCACTCGGTCGGGGGCAGGGCGGACGGCCGCCCGGTAGGCGACCTCGCCGACGTCACCACGATGTCCTTCTTCCCCACCAAGAACCTGACCACCGGCGAAGGCGGCGCGGTCGTCTGCAAGGACCCGGCGATCGCCCAGCGCGCCCACGAGTTCCACTTCATCGGCCTCGTCCGCGACCCCGCACGCTTCGAGATCACCGACGAGGGCCCGTGGCACCAGGAGGTCCACGAGTACGGCGTGAACTACCGCCTGACCGACCTCGGAGCCGCGCTCGGACTGTCCCAGCTCCGCCGGCTCGCGGCCTTCAAGCACCGCCGTACCGAGATCACCGCCCGCTACAACGCGGCCTTCGCCGGCGTGGACGGAGTGCGGACCCCGGTGCAGCGCGCCGGGGTCGACCCGATGTGGCATCTGTACCCCCTCCGCATCCTCGACGGCCGCCGCCGCGAGATCTTCGAGCGGATGCGCGCCGCCGGGATCGGCGTACAGGTCAACTACATCCCCGTGTACTGGCACCCAGTCTTCGCCCACCAGGGCTACCCGCGCGGCCTGTGCCCGAACGCGGAGCGGTACTACGCCGAGCAACTGTCCCTCCCCCTCTTCCCGGACCTCACCGACGGCGACGTCGACCGGGTGATCGAGACCCTTCTGCAGCTGGTTGGCTAACGTGACAGATGTGACCCGATCGAACCTGGTCGGTGGAGAGATGCTCAACTGGTCGGATCTGCACCCGGTCGACGCCCGCCCCGCGGCCGCCGGACCCGCAGCCACGGCACTCCTCACCGCCGCTCTCCAGCCGGACGCTGCCGTCCTGATCGCCGGCCCGCACGCCGCCGACCTGACGGTGGCTGTCGCGTCCCAGGTGTCGTCGGTCGACCTGCTCGTCCGCTCGGCCCCGGACGCCGAGGAACTCGCCGAGCTGCTGGACGACGCCAAGGGCCAGGTCTTCTGCGGCTCCCTGGACCGCTTCACGGGCGAGGACCGGTACGACGTGATCGTGGCGCTGGACGGTCTGGAGCGGCTCGTCGGCCCCGACACGGCGACACTGCCCTGGCCCGACGCCCTCCGGCTGCTGGCCTCCCGCCTCCGTCCCGGCGGGCGGTTGCTGCTCGGCGCGGAGAACGCGTTCGGATTCCAGCGCCTGATCCAGCCCGACATCACGGCGGCCCTCCCCCGCGACGAGGACTGGGGCCGAGACATCGCGGACCGCGCGCCGGCCGGACTCAAGCCTCTGCAGGCTGCCATCGACGGTGCGGGGTTGGAGGTCGCGCAGACGTACGCGGTCTTCCCGTCGCTGATTCAGGCTGATGCCGCGGTCGTCTCGGTCGACGGGTTCGCAGCTGTCGTCGCGGCGCGGGCTGTTGCCTCGCGCAACGACGGTCCGGTGTTGATGGATCCGTACCGGGTGGTGCTCGACGCCGCCGAGGCGGGGCTCGCGGTCGAGCTCGCGCCTGCCTGGTACTTCGTGATCGGCACCTCAGCCCCTGCGGTGTTGCCCGACGGCGTCGTGCCGGCGGGTGAAGGTGTGTTGCTGGAGGAGCACCTTCTGATGGCCCTCCGGTGTGATGATCAGGCGGAGCTTCGGCGGGTGATTCCGGAGTACGTGGCCTGGTTGGGTGCGGGGGGTGCGGGGTCGCCTGACAACGTGATTCTCGACGGGGCGACGTACCGGCTGTTCGGGGAGCCGCAGGACCTGGACGTCGTGCAGCATCTGGCGCGGTTCGCCCGCCGGGCGCTGGAAAGTGGCTCACGGCAACCATGGCCCGCGGCCGCCGATCCGCATCAGCTCACCGCGCGGCTCGCGTCGATGGCCGGCCTCACCGTGCCGGAGCCGGAGTTCACCCCGGACGAGGTCGTCCGCCCACGCGGCAGCGCCGAACAACTCGCCACCGTCGCCAGGCTCGCCGACGAGCTCGCGCACGCGAGCGCCCGCGCGATCCTCTTCGAAGGTACGGTCAGCGGCATCCGCCGCTCGCTCCCGTACCGCGTCGGCCACGCCGTTCTCAACCCGGCCCGGGTGATCCGCCGCCGTCTCAAGCGAGTACTGCGGAAGGTACGTCGCTGATGCACCACGCCAATCACTTCTACGGGCACGCCAACATCATGGCGACGTACGCCGGACTCCCGAAGCCGCCGCGGATCTGGGGCTACCTGCAGCACGGCTGGAACATCCTCGACGGCTTCGCGCACGGCACCAACTTCGCGCCGGGAATGCCGAAGTTCGTCTGGTCCGACAGCGTCCGTCGTCGCGGGCACGCGCTCGGTCTGCGGAACTACTCGGTGATCGGCTCGGTCTGGCTGTACCTGCTGAAGACCCATCCCGGGCTCGCGACGCCGGCGAAACGGGCCGAAGGCACCATCTTCTACCCGTTCCACGGCTGGGAGGGCCAGCACGTGCTCGGCGACCACGGTCGCATCGTTGCCTCGATCAACGAGCACGAGAACGGCCCGGTGACGGTCTGCCTGTACTGGAACGAGTACGAGAAACCCGCGATCCGCAACGTCTACCAGGACGCCGGCTTCCGGGTCATCACGCACGGTTACCGCGGCCTGCACTGGCGCCGTACCGACGAGAAGTTCCTGGTCAAGCAGCTGCGCGAACTCCGCAAGCACCGGCGGGTCGCCTCCAACCGGCTCAGCTCCGCGGTTCTGTACGGCGCCTCGCTCGGACTGGAGGCGGGGGTCTACGGTGATCCCATGGTGCTGGAGAACGAGCACCCGTCGTTCGGCGGTCAGGCGCGGATCAAGCGGCTGTGGCCCGAGATGGACCAGCCGTACGTCCCCGCGGCGGTCGCCCGTGAGTTCACCGACATCGAGCTGGGGGTCGGCCACCTGGCCGGCCCGGCGGAGATCCGGGAGATGTTCCGATGGAACCCGTGAAGGTTGGAATCATCACGCAGGTCCGCGTGACCAGCACCAGGCTGCCGGCCAAGGTGCTGCTGACGGTCGCCGGCCGCTCGTACCTGGAGCACCACCTCGACCGGCTCGCCCGCACCGGTCTGCCGGTGATCGTCGCCACCACCACGAACTTCAACGACGACCTCGTCGCCCAACTGTGCGCGGAGGACGGGATCCCGGTCTTCCGCGGCAGCGAGGACGACGTCCTCAGCCGGTTCGCCGGCGCCGCCCGCGAGCACGAGCTGGACGCGATCGTCCGGGTCACCTCCGACTGCCCGCTGATCGATCCCGAGATCGTTGCCGCGGGCGTCGATCGCTGGCGCACCGAGAACGACCCCGACCTGTACATCTCGAACTGTCTCGAACGGACCTACCCGCGCGGCATGGACTTCGAGATCTTCTCCGCGGCCCGGCTGTACGACGCCGAGACCAACGCCACGCTCAAGGCGGACCGCGAACACGTCACGCCGTACCTGCACCAGAACCGGTCCGGCGAGATGCGGCTGCTCAACCTGCCGTGGTCAGGCGGCGGAGCGCAGTACCGGCTCACGCTGGACACCGCCGACGACTGGAAGTTGCTCGATGCCCTCATCGAGGACTTCGGCGCCACCCGGCTCGGATGCGCCGAACTGGTCGCGATCCTGGACGAGCATCCGGAACTGGCCGCGCTGAACGCGCACATCGAACAGAAGAAACTGGGCGATTAGCAGGTCTGCCGGTCCCGGCTACGGCATGATTTACGGTGATGACCACCAATGAGCCGGCCGGAGACTCCGCCGCTACCCCGGACCACGGCGTGTCCGCCGCGCGAGCCAAGTCGTTCGGCGCTGTCGCGGCCGCGTACGAGGTGGGCCGGCCGTCGTTCCCGGTGGAGGCGCTGACCTGGATCCTGGGTCCTGGCCGCGGACTGCAGGTGCTCGACCTGGGCGCCGGCACCGGGAAACTCGCGGCGGTCGCGGCCGAGCTCGGGCACCACGTGATCGCGGTCGACCCGTCGCCGGAGATGCTCGCGGTCTGCCGCCGCCGGCCCGGTATCGACACGATGGTCGGCGCGGCGGAGTCGATCCCGCTCGCGCACGCGTCGGTGGACGCGGTGGTCGTCGGGCAGGCGTTCCACTGGTTCGACCACGCCCGCGCGCTGCCGGAGATCGCCCGGGTGCTGCGCCCGAACGGCGTCCTCGGCCTGCTCTGGAACAACGCCGACACCGTGGTGCCGTGGGTGCGCCGGATCTTCCAGGTCATCCAGGGCGATGGGTTCGGCGGCAGCGACCGGTTCGAGCCGATGCCGGTCCTGGAGGAGTCGAACCTGTTCACGATGATCGAGCAGGCCCGGTTCCGGCACTGGCACGACCTGGACCGCAAAGGGCTGCGGCAGCTGGCGCAGTCCCACTCGGCGGTCGCGATCCTCAAGGAGACCCGCCGCGAGCAGGTCCTGGAGCAGATCGACTCGATCTACGACCACACCGCCCGGCCGCCGGAGCCGCTGCGGATGCCGTACCTCACCGGCTGCTTCCGCGCGCGTCCGAGCGAGTTCGCGAACTACCGCCGTACGGTCGACGGCCCGGTGGCACCGCACCTTTAGAACTTTTTGGTTGCGGCGGGTCACAAATCCGCGACTTGCGGCTAACGTGCACGTGTTCGGTCCAGTGAAGGGGAACGCATGGACGAGGAAGTGGTGCGCGAGCGGGACGCCCGCGCGTACGAAGCGGTGCACGACGCGGCCGACTTCACCGAGCTGAAGCGGCGCTACAAGAACTTCGTGGTGCCGTGGACGATCGCCTTCATGGCGTGGTACCTGGCGTACGTCGCCTGCAACAACTGGGCGCGCGGCTTCATGAGCCACGAGGTGATCGACCACATCAACGTGGCCCTGATCTTCGGTCTGCTGCAGTTCGTGTCGACGTTCGTGATCGCGGCGCTGTACGGGCGGTTCGCCAACCGGAAGCTCGATCCGCTGGCCCACGGGCTGAACGCCAAGTACAAGAGGGAGCGCCGCCGGTGAACACGCTGCTCGTCCCGCTGGCTCTTCCGCTGGCCGCAGAACCCGGCAACCGGGCGCTGACGATCTCCCTGTTCTCCGCGGTCGTCGCCGTGACGCTGTACATCACCTGGTGGGCGTCCCGGCAGAACAAGACCGCCGCCGACTACTACGCCGGCGGCCGCTCGTTCAGCGGCGCGCAGAACGGTCTCGCCGTCTCCGGTGACTACATGTCCGCGGCGTCGTTCCTCGGCATCTCCGGCCAGATCGCCCTCTACGGGTACGACGGTTTCCTGTACTCGATCGGCTTCCTGGTGGCCTGGCTGGTCGCACTGCTGCTGATCGCCGAGCTGCTGCGGAACTCGGGCCGCTTCACGATGGCCGACCAGCTCGCGTTCCGGATGAAGCAGAAGCCGGTCCGGACCGCGGCCGCGACCTCGACGATCGTGGTCTCGATCTTCTACCTGCTGGCCCAGATGGTCGGCGCCGGATCGCTCGTCGGACTGCTGCTCGGGGTGAAGAGCGAGGGCCTGAAGGCGGCCGTCATCGTGCTGGTCGGCGCGCTGATGATCGTCTACGTGACGATCGGCGGCATGAAGGGCACCACCTGGGTGCAGATCGTGAAGGCCGTCCTGCTGATGGTCGGCACCGTGCTGATCACCTTCCTGGTGCTGCTGAAGTTCAACTTCAACATCGCCGATCTGCTCGGGTCGGCCGCGGACAAGTCCGGCAAGGGCGAGGCGTTCCTGCAGCCCGGCCTGCTGTACGGCAAGGACCTCGTCGGCCAGATCGACTTCCTGTCGCTCGGCCTGGCCCTGGTCCTCGGTACGGCGGGGCTTCCGCACATCCTGATCCGCTTCTACACCGTTCCGGACTCCCGCTCCGCGCGGCGGTCGGTGCAGTGGGCGATCGGCCTGATCGGCGCGTTCTACCTGATGACGCTGGCCCTCGGGTTCGGCGCCGCGGCGCTGCTGGACACCGGGAAGGGTTCGGCCGTGGAGACGTCGAAGGGCAACGTCGCGTCGCCGCTGCTGGCCGAATCCGTCGGCGGCGGCGCCGATTCGACCGGTGGCGCGATCCTGCTCGCCCTGATCGCGGCGGTCGCGTTCGCCACCATCCTCGCGGTGGTGGCCGGGCTGACGCTGACGTCCGCGTCGTCGTTCGCGCACGACCTGTACGCCAACGTCATCGCGAAGCAGAAGCCGACCGAGAAGCAGGAGCTGCGGATGGCGCGGTTCGCGGCGATCGGGATCGGCGCGGTCGCGATCGGGCTGGCGATTCCGGCGCAGAAGCTGAACATCGCGTTCCTGGTCGCGCTGGCGTTCGCGGTCGCGGCCTCGGCGAACCTGCCGGCGTTGCTGTTCAACCTGTTCTGGAAGCGGTTCAACACCTCCGGCGCGATCTGGAGCATCTACGGCGGGCTGATCTCGGCCGTCGTACTGGTGATCTTCTCGCCGGTGGTGTCGGGCAACGGCGACAAGTCGATGATCACCGGCGCGGACTTCCACTGGTTCCCGCTGTCGAACCCGGGCATCGTGTCGATCCCGCTGGGCTTCCTGTTCGGCGTCCTCGGCACCTACCTCGGCAAGGACCGGTCCAGTGAGGCCAGGTACAACGAACTCTCGGTCCGCGCGCTCACCGGCGCCGGCGCGGAGGGTGCCGCCAAGCACTGACGTACTCCGGAAAGGGCCGGCTCGCAGCGCGCGAGCCGGCCCTTTCTCGTTGTGCGCGAACCGTTGACGCCTCGCGAGCGGTGCCGTAACAATGAGCCAACGCCGTGCAAGAATTGAGCAAAGTATAGAAAGTTTTGAACTCCTCCTGTGCGGCGGATCTTCCCTGTCCCGCCCACCAGGAGAGGCCCATGCGTATTCCGAGATGGCGGTTGCTGACCGCCCTGCTGGCCGCGAGTCTCGCGGCGGCACCGCTCGCCCGGCCGGCGCCCGCCGCGCAGGCCGCCGTACTCGCCGGTCCCAACCTCGCCGCCGGCAAACCGGCCACCGCCAGCAGCGTCACGCAGAACTACGTCGCATCGAACGTGACCGACGGGAACCAGAGCAGCTACTGGGAGAGCGCGAACAACGCGTTCCCGCAGTGGGTCCAGGTCGACCTCGGCGCGTCGGTCGCGACCAACCAAGTCGTACTCAAGCTGCCGACCGCGAACTGGGGTGCCCGCGACCAGACCGTCGCGATCCAGGGCAGTACCGACGGGCAGAACTTCACCGACCTGTCCGCGCCGGTGGCCCGCACGTTCGGCCCGCCCAACAACACCGTGACGATCGACTACGGCAACGCCACCACGCGGTACGTCCGGGCCCGGATCACCGCCAACACCGGCTGGCCCGCGGGGCAGCTGTCCGAGCTCGAGGTCTACGGGCCCGCAACCGGTGACACCCAGGCTCCTACCGCCCCGAGCAGCCTGGCCTTCACCGAACCCGGCACCGGGCAGATCAAACTCACCTGGAGCGCGGCGACCGACAACGTCGGCGTCACCGGGTACGACGTCTACGCGAACGGCCAGCTGCGGACCAGCGTGGCCGGCAACGTGCTCACCTACACGGACAACCAGCCGGCCAACGTCTCGGTGGCGTACTACGTCCGCGCGAAGGATGCCGCTGGCAACCAATCGCCGAACAGCAACACCGTGACCCGCAACGGCAGCGGCGGACCGGGCAGCAACCTCGCAGCGAACAAGCCGATCACCGCGTCCGGGTTCGTGCACACGTACGTCGCGAAGAACGCCAACGACGACAACGTCACGACGTACTGGGAAGGCAACGCGAACCCGGCGACGCTGACGACCGAGCTGGGTTCCAACGCCGACCTGAGCTCGATCGTGGTCCGGCTCAACCCGGACCCGGCCTGGGGGCCGCGGACGCAGACGTTCTCGATCCTCGGGCGGGAGCAGAGCTCGTCGAACTTCACGACGATCGTCGGGTCGGCGTCGTACGACTTCAACCCGGCGAGGGGGAACAGCGTGACCATCCCGGTCAGCGCGCGCGTGGCCGACGTACGGCTGAACTTCACCGGGAACACCGGTGCGCCGGCGGGTCAGGTCGCGGAGCTGCAGGTGCTCGGCGTACCGGCGCCGAACCCGGATCTCACGCTCGCCGGAGTGTCGTGGACGCCGACGTCGCCGGTCGAAACCGATGCGATCACGGTCCGGGCGACCGTGAACAACGGCGGGACCGGCGGCTCGGCCGCGACCGACGTCAACTTCTACCTCGGTGAGACCAAGGTCGGTATGGCGGCCGTCGGCGCACTCGCGGCCGGGGCGTCGGCGACGGTCAGTGCGTCGATCGGATCGCGGGACGCGGGCTCGTACACGCTGAGCGCCAAGGTGGACGAGGCCAACTCGGTGATCGAGCAGAACGACGGCAACAACGCCGCCAACGCTTCCGGTCCGCTGGTTGTCACGCCGGTGGCGAGCTCGGACCTGGTGGCGGCCGCGGTGAACTGGACGCCGGGGAACCCGACGGCCGGCAACTCGGTGGCCTTCTCGGTCGCGGTGAAGAACCAGGGCAGCGTCGCCTCCGCGTCTGGTGCGCATGGGATCACGCTGACGGTGCTGAACGGGGCGTCCGTGGTCGCGACGTTGACCGGCTCGTACAACGGGTCGATCGCTGCCGGTGCGACGACTCCTGCTGTTGCGTTGGGCAACTGGACTGCGGCCAACGGTCGCTACACCGTGCGCGTGGTGCTGGCGGACGACGCGAACGAGTTGCCGGTGAAGCGGGGCAACAACACGAGCGAGCGGCCTTTGTTCGTGGGCCGGGGCGCGAACCTGCCGTACGACCATCTGGAGGCGGAGGACGCCTCGGTCGGCGGCGGTGCGACTGTGATCGGGCCGAACCGGACGATCGGCGACCTCGCCGGTGAGGCCTCCGGTCGGCGGGCCGTGACGCTGAACTCGAACGGTGCGTACGTCGAGTTCACGACGCGGGCGTCGACGAACACACTGGTCACGCGCTTCTCGATCCCGGACGCCGCGGGTGGCGGCGGGCAGCCGTCGTCTCTGAGCGTGTACGTGAACGGGACCTTCGCGAAGACGTTGCCGCTCACCTCGAAGTACTCGTGGCTGTACGGCGCGGAGGCGTCGCCGAACAACTCGCCGGGATCGGGTCCGGCGCGGCACATCTACGACGAGGCGAACCTGATGTTCGACCAGACCTATCCAGCCGGGACGAAGATCCGGCTGCAGAAGGATCCGGCGAACAGTACGACGTACTCGATCGACTTCGTCGACACCGAGGCCGTGACCGCTCTGCCGAACCCTGGCGCCGGGTACGTGACGCCGACCGGCTTCACTCACCAGGACGTGCAGAACGCGCTCGACCGGGTGCGGCAGGACACCACGCTGCAGGGTGTCTATCTGCCGGCGGGTGAGTACCAGACGTCGTCGAAGTTCACCGTGTACGGCCGGGCTGTGAAGGTCGTCGGAGCCGGGCCGTGGTTCACGCGGTTCGTGGCGCCGCAGAACCAGTCGAACACCGACGTCGGGTTCGACGCGCAGGCGTCGGCGAACGGGTCGACGTTCAGCGGGTTCTCGTACTTCGGGAACTACGACAGCCGCAACGACGGTCCGGGGAAGGTGTTCAACTTCGCGGGGACGTCCTCCATGACGATCGACAACCTGTGGATCGAGCACCAGATGTGCCTGTACTGGGGCGCGAACACCGACAACTCGGTGATCAAGAACTCGCGGATCCGGAACACGTTTGCGGACGGCATCAACATGACGAACGGATCGTCCGGAAACACCGTCAGCAACAACGAGGCACGCTCGACCGGTGACGACAGCTTCGCGCTGTTCAACGCCACGGACAACGGTGGCGGCGAGGTCCGGGACAACGTTTTCGAGAACCTGTCCGCGACGCTGACCTGGCGGGCCGCCGGCTTCGCCGTGTACGGCGGGACGAACAACGTTTTCCGAAACCTGTACGCGGCGGACATGCTGACGTACCCCGGCGTCACGATCAGCTCGCTGGACTTCGGGATCCCGATGAACGGCTTCGGCGCGACACCGCCGACGCAGTTCCAGAACGTTTCCGTCGTACGATCCGGCGGGCATTTCTGGGGCAACCAGACCTTCCCCGGGGTGTGGATCTACTCCGCGACGAAGGTCTTCCAGGGCATCCGGGTCTCCGATCTGGACGTCGTCGATCCGACGTACTCCGGCATCATGTTCCAGACCGACTACGTCGGCGGCAGTCCGCTCTTCCCGGTCGCCGACACCGTCTTCACCAACACGACCATCTCAGGCGCCCGCAAGTCCGGCGACACCTTCGACGCCAAATCCGGCTACGCCATCTGGGCCAACGAACTCCCCGAACCAGGCGAAGGCCCCGCCCGCGGCGAGGTCACCTTCAACAACCTGACCCTCACCAACAACGCAGTAGACATCCACAACCCGACAACAACCTTCACCATCCACCGCAACTAGCCACGCACCAGGGGCCGCGAGCACACCGCCTCGCGGCCCCTGCCCTACAACCACACGCACCACGCCCTGCCGACGTACGAAGCCCTCAGCCCACTGCCCGATTCACCCAGGCACGGCTTCCCAGCCATCAACGGCCAACCTGTCCGCAGGCTCACAACCCAGCAACAGCCATTCCGCACGTGACACCTGCTGACACCGACGACGATGTCCGCCCCCTTGGCCAGGTCGAGCCCACCACGCTCGCCGTCTCCGTCCTCACCCGTCCCGCCCCGAACCGGCGCCGCGCTGAACACACCCAAGCTCACTCGGGCCCATTCCACCCCCGCCCTGGCCCCCCGCCCCGGAGCCCACGCCGTCGAACCCACGCGCCCAGTCCCACCCGGAGCACCCCGGCGAAACCCACCCAATTGCGGTCGAACGCACGACTCCATCCACGCCTTCAACTCCATGCGCCCGAAGGCACGGGCCCGAAGACACGCGCCCGAACCCACCCACTCGAACCCACCCGGCCGAACCCATCCACTCGAGCCCATGCCGTCGAGCCCACCCACTCGGGCCCACCGACTCGAGCCCATGCCGTCGAATCACATCGCCGAACGACCTGCGACCAAGCCGCGCACCGGCCAGACGCTCGAGCCCAGGCGTCGACAATGCGTCATGTCAGGCGGTTGCCTGCCCCTCGTCGGCCGGACTCGAACGGGAGGCCAACGACACCACCTCGTCCCCCGACGCCCACCGGGAAGCGGGACTACGCCACGCGTCCGCGTGTGGAGCTCGTCAACTGGTTGTGCTGACCGGGCGCGCCATCCGTGGCGCTGGCAGGAACGAACCGAACGCACCGAACGGTGCCGGGTGCTGACTCGCACGCAGGCTCGGGCGCTGTTTCCGGTGCCAACTCGCGTGCTGCTCTCGGTGCTGACTCGGATGTTGGCTCGGGTGCCAACTCGGGTGCCAACTCGCGTGCTGACTCGCGTGCTGACTCGGATGCTGACTCGGATGCCAACTCGCGTGCTGCTCTGCGTGCTGACTCGCGTGCTGACTCGCGTGCTGACTCGCGTGCTGACTCGGATGCTGACTCGGATGCCAACTCGCGTGCTGCTCTGCGTGCTGACTCGCGTGCTGACTCGCGTGCTGACTCGCGTGCTGACTCGGATGCTGACTCGGATGCCAACTCGCGTGCTGCTCTGCGTGCTGACTCGCGTGCTGACTCGGATGCTGGCTCGGATGTTGGCTCGGGTGCCAACTCGCGTGCTGTTCTGGGTGCTGACGCGCGTGTGGGTTCGGGTGTTGGGGTTTCGCCCCAGGCCTCGAGGGCAATGGCGGCGCGTAGTTCTGCGTCGGTGAAGTCGTCGCGTCCAGTGGTCTCGCGCAACTGGCGTAAGACCTTCCGCCCAAGCGCGGTATCCAGCACCATCTGCCGCTGACAACCACTCACCGGCCGCGGCCAACCCGCCGCCATCCCATCCGCAGCATGACTGTCCGCGGCACGCGTGCGCTGCGGCGGTACGTCGTACTGTCCGTGGTCGACGTGGAATTGAGAGTCCGGCGGTGAGCACGCATCTGGCACCACCACGGGAGCCTCTGATGATCCGGATGCCGGTACCGCGGCCGACAGCGCACCGCGCGAACCTTCCCCCGCCGGCACCCGCCCCAGACCTGACTCGGCCTGCGGCAGCACACCCGAACGCCTCCCACGAGTACCCGAAGAAGGTCGCGCAGGCACCGCCTCAGGACGCGGCGGCGACGCAGCCAGCTGGTTCTCAGGAGAACCAGCGGCGGCCCCGGCAAGTGCCGGGTCTGCATCAGGACGTGGAGGCGCAGCTGGCTGGCTTCCGGGCTGGTCGGTGATGTGGCGCGCCGGCGGTGCTGGATCCGGTTCGTGAGGCGGGTCCTGTTGGGCCAGGCGTGGGGGTCGGGTGGTTGGTGGGTCGGCCCAGGTGGGGCGGGCGACGTGGACGATGCCGTCGGTGATGGTGATGGTCCAGTGACCGTTGTGCAGGTCGACGTGGTGACGGCGGCACAGCAACGCCAGGTTCGTGACTTTGGTTTCGCCGCCGTCGATCCAGGAGATCAGGTGATGGGCGTCGCACATGACCGGCGGTGCGCCGCAGACCACGCAGCCGCGGTCGCGGGCGTTCAGGGCGCGGCGCATCGCGCGGGTGACGAGGCGTTCGCAGCGGCCGACGTCGAGCGGTTCGGAGTTCGCGCCGAGCACCAGCGGGATCACCTTCGCATCGCAGGCCAGCCGCCGGATCGTGGCCGCGGACAGCCCGCCGCTGTACACCGTGTCACCGACAGCATCCGCGGTCGCCGCCGTCAGGTCGTGAAGGTCGATCGTCACGGTGATATTCGCCTTCGCCCCGAACCCAGGCACCACATCACCACCCGAACCACCCAACCCAGCACCCACCTCATCCACCGCGCCACGCTCCAGATCAACCACCACACCACAACCAGCACTCCCCGCGACGCCCGACGCGGACGCACCGGACGACCTACCGGCCCCGCAAGCACCAGGCTCACAAGCACCGGGCCGGCAAGCACAGGGCCCGCAAGCACAGGCCCCGCAAACACCGTGCTCACAAGCACCGTGCCCGCAGGCACCGCGCTCGGACGTGCCCCGCTCTGACGTGCACCGCTCGGACGTGCCCCGCTCGGACATTCCGCGCTCGGACATTCCGCGCTCGGACATTCCGCGCTCGGACATTCCGCGCTCGGACATTCCGCGCTCGGACGTGCCGCGCTCGGACGTGCCCCGCTCGGACATTCCGCGCTCGGGCCGTCCGCGCTCGGGCATTCCGGGCTCAGACATGCCGGGCGTGTCTGCAGTGTTCTGGGGCGGTGTGGTGGGGCGGGGGATGGTGGGGGACGGGGTGCCGGTGTCGAGGGCGGTGGCGGCCAGGGTCAGGGTGGTGGTGAGGGCGTCGGCCTGGCGCTTTTCGCGGGTGCGGGGGTCGGGGGCGCCGTCGATGGTTTTGTGGGGACGGGCGGCGGCGGTGATCAGGGAACGGAGGAGCTCGGCGTTCTCGTTGGCGAGGTAGCCCCTGAACTTGACGCCTCGGTCAGCCCTGCTCAGGGTCAGGGTCTCGCGGGCGTAGGCCTTGTGTTCTTCGGGTTCGGGGCCGTCGGTGTCGAGGATGTCACGGGCCTGCTCCGCCGCTTTGCGCAAATCCGCTGGTGGCAGATGCTTCGCCAGACGGACCAGTTCCCGTTCGGCCACCTCGAGATCGGTCACCGGCACGGTCGTCGGGACCTTTTCCAGCGCGGTCACGATCGCCTCGGCCTGCGCCGGCCGCAACAGCACCTCCGGCACCGACGACTCCTCCCCCAACCGTTCACCGAAGTCGGAGTCCGGTTCAGCGTCGGGGAGAGTGTCGGGGAGAGCGGCGGTGACGGCGGCGTACTTCGGCAGCACGCGGGCCAGCTGGACGTCGCGGCGCGCGCGGTAGTGGTCGAGGCGATAGCGGTACTCCACGAACTGCACCGTGTCCCGCGCGCCGACTTGTTCGGCGTAGCCACGCGCATCCAGCGCCGCGATCAGCCGCAACCGCCGGGTCTCCACCCGGGCCAGGTCAGCGTCAGCCCGGTCGAGAGCGCGCACCAACTCCTGGTCGCTCATCAACTCAGGAGACCACTGCCCCGAAGATTCCATGCACCAACTCTAGACACCCCCACCGACAGTTTCCGAAGCCAGATCCCCTTGATTTCAAGGGATTCTGTTATCCACAACCACCGCACCCTGTGGATCTTGCCCTAGGCAACAACAGGAGTCACAACCTCCTGTCGGGTCTGAGGTTTGCCACTGTGCCCTCGTGCGCTTCACTCAGCAGGGGTTGGGCGGTTGGGGTCAGGGCGTGGAGGGCTGTGCCTTGGGTTCGGTGGGTGGTGATGAGGCCTGCTGCTCGGAGGACGCGGGTGTGTTCGGAGGTGGAGGCGAGGGAGATGCCTACTCGGCGGGCTAGTTGGGTTGTGGTGGCGGGGTGGGTGAGGGATCGGAGTACGGCGGCTCGGGTCCGGCCGAGGAGGTCCGCGAGGGCGTCGGTGGTCGCGGGGTCCAGGTCGGCACCGTCGGCGGACGGGTCGGCCACATCGGCGCAGGGGTAGACGAGGACGGGTCGCCGGTCGGCGGAGTCCAGAGCCAGGCAGTTCGTCACGAAGGGAGACGGGTAGAGCTCCAGGCCGCGGCCCTTCAGGTGTACGTCGGTGATCCAGTCGTCGGCCGGGCCGTGGGTGGTGAGGACCGGATCGGACCACTCCACGTCGGGATGCAACGAGGACAGCAGCGCGTCGACGCCGCCGTGCAGGACCGCGCGCGACCGGATCCCGAGTTCGGCGCCGTACCGCTGGTGCAGCTCGCTCGACGTCGGCACCAGCACCTCCTGGTGGAACTCCCGGACCGCCGCCCCCAGCGCCCGCCGCGACCCCGCCCGGCCGTCCAGCAACCCGCGCATATAGCGGTCGATCTCGGGCGGCAACCAGGGCTCCAACTGGTCCCGGATGACATCGGCCGGCGTGTCCGTCAACGCCTCCACGACAGGCTCCAGACCGGGCCCCGGGACGTCAGGGATCAGGAAACCCGGAAACATCCCGGTCGGCGAGATCAGCTTGAAGAGCGGACGCATCGATCCCTGGACCCGCGGCGCCGCCGTCCGCCGCCAGCGCCGTACGGCCGGCCAGACCGAGCGGTCACTCAGCGCGCGGGCCGCGAGCGCGGCCTCCCACAGCGGGTGCGGCTCGGCGGGGAACGTGACCCGGCCGAGGTCCGCCGCGGTGAAGTGGATCCGGATCATCCCCCGATTGTGACCGCCATCAGGGCGTGAGCACAGACCTCTTCGGCCCAGACCGAATCCGGTCGCGGCACACCGCGGTACCGCTCACGCTGGCCCGATGAAACGTCTGGCACTCCTCAGCGTCCTGATCCTCGCAGCGGCCGTCCCGATGACCACCGCCAACGCGACCTCCGTCCACAGGCCGACGCAGTACGTCGTCTCGAACACTCCCGGCGACACGCTCGAAGGGATCGCGGTGACGCGCGACGGCACGATGTACGTGACCAGCGTCGGCACCGGCGCGGTGTACCGCGGCAACACCCGGTCGTCCCGGCTCAGCCTGTTCCTGCCGCCCGGCCAGGACGGACGGACGTCGGCGACCGGCGTCCACGTCGACCGCTGGGGCAGAGTCCTGGTCGCGGGCGCGAGTACGTCGAAGCTCTTCCTGTACGACGCCCGCGGCCGGCTGATCGACGTACAGCACGCCGCGGTCGGCTCGTTCCTCAACGACTTCACGATCGTGGGCGACGCCGTGTACGTGACCGACTCGGCGCACAACCAGCTCTGGCGGGCGCCGCTCACCCGCGACGGTCTCGGCAAGCTCGAGCCGTGGATCACCCGCGACCGGATCCAGCCGACGCCGTACTTCCTCAACGGCATCGTCACCGACGGCCGCGTCCTCCTGGTCGGCGAGCAGGGACAGGACGTCACGTACCGGGTCGACCTGCACACCAAGCAGGTGAGCGTGCTGAACGTGCCCAACGGCATCCTGTCCGGCGACGGCTACCTGCTAGAAGGGCACCGGTTGTACGCCGTGCACAACGCCGGCGGCGGGAAGTACGTCACGAGGCTGGCGATCCTGAACGACGATCTCACGGCGGCGACGCTCGTCGCGGATTCGAGCCCCGCTGCGGCCGGTGCGACCCCGACGACGATCGCCCGCGACCGGGGACGGTTGCTGTGGGTCAACAGCCAGCTGGACATCGCTCCCGGTACGCCGCCGTACACCGTGTCCGTCGTACCGGGTCTGCGCTGACTACAGGTCGTCGGTGACGCGGGCGAGGATCGCGCCGGCTTGGAAGACCAGGGTCCGGTCGGATTCGTCGAGGCGGTCGAGGAGTTTGGCGAGCTCCTCGGCGGCCTGCCGGCCGGACGCCTCGACCGTGGCCGCGCCCGCTTCGGTGAGTACGACGGCGGTTGCCCGGCCGTCGACCGGGTCTGCCTCCCGGCGGACCAGCCCGGCCTCTTCCAGCGCGGCGACCGTGGTGGTCGCTGTCGGCTGCGAGCACGGGACCCGCGCGGCGATCTCGCCGATCCGGATCGGCTGCTCGTCGGCGATCAGCATCAGCGCCAGGAACTGTGTCGGATGCATGAGTGTGGTGGTCCGGCTCCGGCGCAAGTGCCTGACGATCCGGTGCATGCTGACCAGCAGCTGCAACGCCTCCTGCGCCATCGAGATCACCTCCGTCGGGAAGCGCAATCCTGGCACAGCAGTCCAAGTTCTCCTACCGCACCGCCCACCTACCCCGCTGCCCGCTTGCTGCGGCTGCCGACCAGACACAGCACTGCACCGAGCACGACCCAGGCGACCAGCACCGTGACGGCTTGCGCGATGCCACGGCCCTCGAAGAACGCCGTTGAGCGCAGCAGGCGGCCGCCGGCACCCGGAGGCAGAAGCTGGCCGAGCGTGCCGGACCAGCCGGGCAGCATCTCCGGCGCGGTCGACGTACCCGAGAGCGGGTTCCCGATGAGCATCATGGCGACGGCACCGATCCCGATCCCGGCGTATCCGAGCAGGGCTTCCAGCCCCAGGACAGTCAGCGAGGTGGCGGCGATGGCCAGCGCGACAGCGGCGGCGTTGGCCAGGTAGGCGCCGCTCAACGAGCCGAGCCAGAACTGCAGGATCGCTGCCACAGCCAGACCGCCGGTAGCCGCGTAGGCGAGTGCCCCGGCGACTCGGCGACCCGTGCCGCGAACGAGCCTGGTCAGCAGCACCGCAGCCAGCAGGCCGCCCATGACGAGCGGCATTGCGCCTGCGGCGAGCCCGGCACCGCGCGGATCGTCGGCGGGTAGCGCGGCGAGGTCGCGTACGGCGGCCGGGGTACCGGGCTGCCCTTGTCCGAGTCCGGCCGCGAGGCTCTGCAGGGTCTGGGCCACGGCGGTGCTGGCGGCGGAAGCAACTATCACGCGCGGCGCACCGGCGCTGAGGTCGATCGCGCCGTACACCTCCCGATCGCGGATGAGTCGCTCCGCGGCGGCGGTGTCCGCGACCTCGGTGATGTCGAAGCCGCCCGGCAGGCGTTCCTCCAGGGCGGTGCGAACCTGGCCGACCGCCGGCGTCGGCCCGGCGACCGCGATCGGTACGTCGTGCGGCGACGACCGCACCGAGGGCCAGGCGAAGGCGCTGAGCAGCACGCTGGTGATGACCGTCAGCAGTACGACCGCGCCGGCCACGGTCGGCCATCGGGACGGGAGCGTAGTGGACTGCGGGGACATGGTGACTCCTTGGACGCGGTTGATCGTGACGAGCACAAGACGCCGCGGGGACGGAATTCCTGACGCTCCACCGGTGTGACTCAGGCCATATGCGGTTCTTGTCAGGTCTCGGGGTGCTGTCTCGCTCAACCCGGCGAGAGCAAGCGAACCGACAGGAGTAACCCATGAAGCATCGAATCGTGGTTCTCGGCGCCGGCTATGCGGGGGCCTACGTGGCCGGGAACCTGGCCCGGCGGCTGTCCCCGGCGGACACCGAGATCACCGTGGTCAACGCCGAACCCGACTTCGTCGAGCGGCTGCGGCTGCACCAGCTCGCGACCGGCCAGAAGCTCGGGGCTCTGCAGCTCGCCGACGCCTTCGCGGGCACCGGGATCCAGCTGCGCCTGGCCCGCGTCACGGCCGTCGACCCCGGGCGCCGGGTCGTCACCGTGGCCGACTCCGACGGTGGCGGCGAGCTCGGATACGACACGCTGGTGTACGCGCTCGGCAGCCGCGGAGACAACAGCGGCCTCCCCGGCGCGGCGGAGTACGCGTTCGACATCTCCAGCCGGCCCTCGGCGTTGCGACTGCGCGAACGCCTGAACAGCCTGGGCGAGCGAGGAGACGTCGTGATCATCGGTGACGGGTTGACCGGTATCGAGACTGCCGCCGAGATCGCCGAATCGCGCCCGGACCTGTCGGTGACGCTAATCGCCCGTGGCACCTTGGGCGCCCGGCTCTCCACCGGGGCCCGGGACCATCTGCGCCGCACGTTCGATCGGCTCGGCGTCCGCGTGCTGGAGCACACCACCGCGGAGAGCGTCGAGGCCGAGCGGGTGCTGTGCGCGGACGGCGCGGTACTGGCGGCCGACGCGACCGTGTGGACGGCCGGGTTCGCGGTCGATCCGATCGCGGCCGAGGCCGGACTCGAGGTCACCGACAATGGGCGGATCGTCGTCGATCGCACGATGCGGTCGGTGTCGCATCCGGAGGTGTACGCCGTCGGCGACGCCGCCTACGCGGTCGCGGACAACGGCCGGCCGCTGCCGATGTCCTGCGCGTCGGCCGGGGACACCGGTCGGCAGGCGATCGTGGCGATCATCGGGCGGTTGACCGGACGCGAAGTACGCCCGACCAAGCTGCTGTACTACGGCAACCACATCAGCCTCGGGCGCCGCGACGGGATCGTGCAGATGGTCGACGACGAGGGGGTGGCGAAGCCGAAGTACACCGGCGGCCGGACCGCGGCGCGGGTCAAGTCGGGCATCGTCAGAATGTCGCTGTGGGCCACGGCGCATCCGACGTTCGGCCTGCCCAAGCGCAAGCACCGCGTGACCGCCGTACACGCCGCGTCGACCACCAAGGCGCGCGTCTGACAACGATTAAGGTCGTTCACGTGGACAGCACCGCCATCGATCGCTTCGAGGCCAGCCGGAACCGGCTGGCCTCGTTGGCCTACCGTCTCCTCGGCTCCGCCATCGATGCGGAGGACGCCGTACAGGACGCGTTCCTGCACTGGCAGGCCGCCGATCGGGACCGGATCAAGGTGCCGGAGGCATGGTTGACGAAGGTCGTCACCAACTTGTGCCTCGATCGGCTGCGCTCGGCGCAGTACCGCCGCGAACGCACCGTCGGCGGCTGGCTGCCCGAACCACTCCTCGGCGGCGATCCGATGCTCGGCCCGGCCGACACCGTCGAGCAACGCGAATCGGTTTCGCTGGCAGTGCTGACACTGCTCGAGCGCCTGACGCCTGTGGAGCGGGCCGTTTACGTCCTGCGCGAAGCGTTCTCCTACAGTCATGCCGAAGTCGCCGAGATCCTCGACCTCACCGAATCCGCCAGCCAACAGCACCTCCACCGGGCCCGGAACCGCATCACCGCCGCGCGCCACCGCGGCGGCGAGGTCGACCCGGTGTCCGCCCGCAGCATCGTCGAGGAGTTCCTGACCGCCGCGTCCTCGGGCCGTACCGAACGGCTGGTGGCCCTGCTCACCCACGACGCGACCGCGATCTCCGACGGCGCCGGACTGACCGAGGCGTTGCTGCGGTACGACACTCCGCAGCGCATCGCGGCGATCGTCCGGGGCGGATTCAAACCGAGCCCCGCGAAGCGACGTTTCGCCGGCGGTACGCCTGCGGTTCACTACGCGATGGTGAACGGCGGTCCCGCGATCCTGTTCGTGGTCGACGAGCAGGTCATCGGAGCCGTGACATTCGACATCGCCAACGGCAGGATCGCCACGGTGCGCGGCATCGCGGCACCCGCCCGCCTCACCCGCCTCGCCGACGCCTGGCGCCGGCAGGAACCGGACACACCCCTCATCACCGAGTGGTGACAGCTCCCTCAGACGTGGGTGGCGAGTACGCCGAGTGCGAAGGCGGCTCCGGCGAGGGTGAGCATCGTGGTCGCCAGGCGGATGAGGCGGCGCTGGAGAATCGGGAGCTCGGCGGCGGTGGCGAAGACGCGCTGTGGCCAGTGGCGCCAGGAGACGTACCAGAAGATGCCGGTCGCAATCAGCAGGAGCGCCCCTTTGGCCGCGTGCAACTGCCAGTCCTCGCGATCGATCAGCAACAGAACGATCCCGGTCACCGCGATTACCCCGATCAGCCCCAGTACCTTCCACCGGTTGCCTGAGGCAATCACTGCCGTCAGCGCCTCACGCCCGTCGCGGTCGTTCCCGAAGTACGCCTTCAACTTCGGTTGCACCACGAACAGCGAGTAGGCCATCCCCCCGCCCCACGCGGCAGCCAACCCGGCATGCACGATCGCCACCAAAGCCGTCGCGACAGTCATACCCCCGACGGTAAGCCCACCGGGGTGCACAAACGTTATAGCCTCGCCGCCATGGACCCCTGGCAGACGTTGACCACCGACTACGAAGACCGGCGGGCCCGGGAGGACTCCCTCGACCGGCTGATGGAGTGGGACGCCCAGCGCTCACTGATCGGGCCCGTCGCCGGCCGCTCCGTCCTCGACGTCGGCTGCGGCAACGGCGGCAAGGCGATCGAACTCGCCGTCGAGCACGGTGCCGCGTCGGTGGTCGGCGTGGACATCGGCGCCGAGTTCCGCACACCGCCTGCCGGGGTGGACGTCGCCTTCCATACCGGCGATCTGTCGGTTCTCGACGAACTCGAGCCGTTGCAGGATCGCCGTTTCGACGTGGTCCTGTTCCTCCAGTCCCTCGCCTACGCCACGGACCGCGCCCGGACCTTACGCGCGGTCCGGTCGATGATGGCCGACGACGGCGTACTGGTCGTGTCGATGGCTCATCCGATCCGGTACGCCGTGGAGCGCTCCGAGCGGGACGGTGTCGGGATCGGGGACGCGTACCACGCCGTCGGGCCGTACTCGTATCCGTCGCTGTGGAATCCGGAAATCACCGTCACGCACACGACGGACACGTTCTCGACCATCCATAACTCCTTGACGGACAACGGATTCCGGGTCGAGCACGTCCTCGAACCGCAGTTGTCCGACGAGAACAAACAGCGCTACCCGCACAAGCAGGAGTGGCTGTCCCGGTACGTCGGCATCATCATCCTCCGCGCCCGGCCGGCATGAACGTCGAGGTTCTGCACCGGAGCGGACAGTGGTGTGCTGGACGACAATTCGGGGAGGTTGTTGCGTACGACGTACAGATCCTGCCTCGGTATCAGGTCGCGGGACGTCCTACTGTCGACCGGAGCTACCTGTTGCTCGGCGAGGCGGTCCAGTTGACCAAGCCGGCTGTCTTCGAGGGGGCGGTCGAGGGATGGTGGTACGTCGACCTGGTGGAGATCGAGCAGACCGAACGCGGGCTGGTCGTTCACGACTTGTACGTCGACTTTCTCATCCCGCCCGCGGTGGATCGGTACCAGATCCTCGATCTGGACGAACTGGCTGACGCCGTCAGGGCGGGCAAGCTCACGCCCTCACAGTGCGCCGACGTGCTGACCGCGACCCAGCGATTCGTCGATCGGTATCTGCGGCGCCCGGCGGAAGGTCCCAGCGGGCCGGGCGCCGAGTTTCCGCCGGGCGCGGTGACGGCGCTTGACCGGCTCCCGGCGTTCTGACAGGCGACAGGCCCCCGGTGGGATGCACCGGGGGCCTGTCGGCAACTGCAGTTGCGGTCAGTCCTCGTCGGACTTGCCGGACTCCAGGTTGGACTTGATCAGGTCCATGACGCTCGAGTCGGCGAGGGTGGTGACGTCGCCCACGTCGCGGTTCTCGGCGACGTCGCGCAGCAGGCGGCGCATGATCTTGCCGGAGCGGGTCTTCGGGAGCTCCGCGACGACCATGATCTGGCGCGGCTTGGCGATCGGGCCGATCTCCTTCGCCACGTGGTTGCGCAGCTCCTGCACCACGTCCGGACCGCCGTCGCCGGCCTCCGAGCGGAGGATCACGAAGGCAGCGATCGCCTGACCCGTCGTCGGGTCGGACGCGCCGACCACGGCGTCCTCGGCGACCTTCGGGTGCGAGACGAGCGCGGACTCGATCTCCGTCGTCGACAGCCGGTGACCGGAGACGTTCATCACGTCGTCGACCCGGCCGAGCAGCCAGAGGTCGCCGTCCTCGTCCTTCTTCGCCCCGTCACCGGCGAAGTACACGCCCGGCCAGCGCGACCAGTACGTGTCGACGAACCGCTGGTCGTCGCCCCACAGCGTTCGGAGCATCGCCGGCCACGGCTTCGTGATGACGAGGTACCCGCCCGAACCGTTCGGCACCGGCTCACCCGCGTCGTCGACGACATCGACGCTCACGCCCGGGATCGCCTTCATCGCGGCGCCCGGCTTACCGGCGGTCACGCCCGGCAGCGGCGAGATCATGTGCATACCGGTCTCGGTCTGCCACCAGGTGTCGACGACCGGCGCCTCGTTCCCGCCGATGTGCTCGCGGTACCAGACGTACGCCTCCGGGTTGATCGGCTCGCCGACCGACCCGATCACCCGCAGCGAGGACAGGTCGAACTTCGCCGGGATGTCGGCGCCCCACTTCATGAACGTCCGGATCGCCGTCGGAGCGCAGTACAGGATCGAGACCTTGTACTTCTGGACGATCTCCCACCAGCGGCCCTGGTGCGGCGTGTCCGGCGTGCCCTCGTACATCACGGAGGTCGTCGCGTTCGCGAGCGCGCCGTACACGATGTAGCTGTGGCCGGTCACCCACCCGATGTCGGCCGCGGTCCAGTACACGTCGGTGTCCGGCTTGAGGTCGAACACACCCCACTGCGTGTACGCCGTCCCGACGAGGTACCCGCCCGTGGTGTGCAGGATGCCCTTCGGCTTGCCCGTCGTACCCGACGTGTACATCACGTACAGCGGGTGCTCGGCGTCGAACGCCTCCGGGGTGTGCTCGGTCGACTGTTTGCCGACGAAGTCCTCCCACCACAGGTCGCGGCCCTCGACCATGTTCGTGTCCTGACCGGTACGGCGTACCACCAGGACGTTCCGCACGTCGGGGCAGTCCTCGAGGGCGGCGTCGACGGCCGGCTTCAGCGCCGCGGGCGCGCCCCGGCGGTAGCCGCCGTCCGACGTGATCACGATGCGCGCGTCGCAGTCCTGGATCCGGCCCTTCAGGGCGTCCGCGGAGAAGCCGCCGAACACGACCGTGTGCGGGGCCCCGATCCGGGCGCAGGCGAGCATCGCGACGACCGTCTCCGGGATCATCGGCATGTAGATAGCGACCCGGTCGCCGGTCTGCACACCGAGCTCGATCAGCGCGTTCGCGGCCTGGCAGACCTCGTCCTTGAGCTGCGCGTAGGTGATCTCGCGGGTGTCACCGGGCTCACCCTCGAAGTAGTAGGCGATCTTGTCGCCCAGACCGTTCTCGACGTGCCGGTCGAGGCAGTTGTACGCCGCGTTGAGCTTGCCGTCGGCGTACCACTTCGCGAACGGCGGGTTGCTCCAGTCCAGCGTCTGCGTCGGCTCCTTGGCCCAGGTCAGGCGCTTGGCCTGCTCGGCCCAGAACCCCTCGAAGTCGGCCGCGGCCTGGTCGTAGGCGTCGGCCTTCAGGTTCGCGTTCGCGGCGAGCTCGGCCGGTGGCTCGAACCGGCGCTCCTCGTGCATGAGGTTCGACAGCGCCTCAGATTGGGCCTCGGGCTGGGGTGACTCTGCATTCGTCACGTCGACGACTCCTCCTCGCTGGCTTCGGCGCGCTGGAGCGCCCGGCTACCTTTCTACCAACGCTGCCCCCGGCAGGGAACCGGCGTATCGCCCAGCCGCGCCGATTCTGCGCCGAACAGGCACCCGCGCGGGCCGACCGGGGCCTGCGCCACGACCGGCGGGACGGGAATTTCGGCGTACGGCGGAACCAACCGGGCGGACCGCGCATCGGACTCTGTGTGAACCCGATGCAGCCGACCGCGCAGATGCCGACCGCCGTCACCGACGAGCCGCGGAAGATCTCCCGCGCCGCCCGTCGCCGCGTTCACGCCCGTGAGCTGCGTGTTCGCCGGACCCAGAAGGACGCCCGCGCCCAGCTGCCGGTCTACTAGCCCGGACTTGCTCGGGCCGACTACTCCTGGTGATAAGCCAGGAGTTTGCCGAGGATCGTGGTCAGGCGGGTCCGGTCGGTCGCGGACAGCGGCGCGAAGATCTCCTCCTGCGCCTTGCCGACCAGATTCGTGAGCCGCCGGTAGTGCCGCTTGCCCGCGGTGGTGATCGTGATGACGTTGCGGCGGCCGTCGGCCGGGTCCGGGCTGCGTTCGACGTACCCGTCGGCCTCGAGCTCGTTGAGCGCGGCAACCACATCGCTGCGGTCGATCGAGCTGCGGCGCCCGAGGTCCGCCTGGCTGGCCGGGCCGAACTCCACCAGCGTCGCGAGCAGCCGGAAGTGGTACCCGCGCGCACCTCCGGCGGCGAAGGACTCGGCGACGATGCGGTGTGCCTGGGCCGCACTCTGGGTCAGCAACCAGCTCGGCAGTTGGGTCAGGGCGGTCGGGGTCTGCTCATCCACCCGCGCAGTCTAAGTGGTCAGCGGTTCGCCGCCGCCACGGGAGCGTTGGCCGGACCTACGATTCGCGGGCGTCCAGCAGTTCGTCCCAGTGGTCCTGGGCCCATTCGCACAGCATCCGCAGCGGTTCGAGCAGGCTGCGGCCGAGGTCGGTCAGCTCGTACGTGACCCGGCGTTCGTACTCCGTCCGCCGGACGAAACCGTCGCGCTCGAGCGTCCGCAGGGACTGGGTCAGGACCTTCGGGCTGACCCGGGCGAGCGGGATGCGCAACTCGGAGTACCGACGGGGACCGTCCTCCAGGCACCGCAGTACCAGGCCCGCCCATTTGTCGCCGCCGACCCGGAACGGGAGCAGCGTCGACGGGCAGATCTCCTCGAACATGTCCGCTCGCAGCGCCTCCATGCCCTCCACGGTATCCAATCGGTAACCACCCATCCTTCTACGGTCGCCGTACCACTTTCAAGGAGGTTGCGGTGAGCAAGATTCTGGTGATCGGCGCCCGGGGACGCGCCGGCAAGGCGGCTGTGGCGGAGGCGCGCGAGCGCGGGCACGAGGTCGTCGGTGTCGCGCGCACAGCCGGCGACGGACTGGTGCCCGGGGACGTGACCGATGCCGCACGGATCGCCGAACTGGCGGTCGGGCAGGACGCGGTGATCGCGGCGGTGTACGACGGCGGGAGCGATCCGGGTGAGTTCTTCCCGCGGGCTGCGCGGGCGCTGGTCGAGGGGCTCGAGGCGGGGGTCCCGCGACTGGTGTGGGTCGGCCTGGCGTCGATCCTGCCGACCGCCTACGGGACGTTGCTGATGGACACCGAGGGGTATCCGAACGAGTACCGGTCGTTCTTCCTCGCCCACCAGGCCGCGCTCGACATCTTCGCCGCGTCGTCGCTGGACTGGGTGTCGGTGGCGCCGACCGGCGACTTCGACCACGCCGATCCGTCCCGCAAGGGCCACTATCGCGTGGCACCCGGAAACCCGCAGGACCTCATCTCGTACGCCGACTTCGCGGTCGCGCTCGTCGACGAGGTGGACCACCCGGCGCACCACGGCGAGGCGATCGGAGTAGTGGTCTAGACGGGCGGGTCGCGGGGGCCGGCGTACGGACGATAGGTTCGAGGCATGGCTGGGGCCGAGGAGTACTTGGGCAAGGCGTTGGCGATCGCGCAGCAGGCGGCCGACACGCAACTGGGCGCGATCCGGGTGGCGGCCGGGCTGGTCGCGGACGCGCTCGCCGGCGGGAAGACGTTCTGGGTGTTCGGGACGGGGCACAGTCACACGCTCGCCGAGGAGCTGTACGGACGCGCCGGCGGTCTGGCCGACGTCCGGGCGATCCTCGAACCGGGGCTCATGCTGCACGAGGGCCTGCAGAAGAGCTCGCTCCTCGAACGCCTCCCCGGCCTGGCCGACGTCCTGCTGGAGATCAACCCGCTGGCAGCCGGCGACGTCGTCCTCATCGCGTCGAACTCCGGACGCAACGCCGTACCCGTCGAGTTCGCCCTCGGCGCGCGGGAGCGTGGTGTGCAGGTGATCGCGCTGACGTCCCTGGCCCACTCCAACGCCACCACGTCCCGCGCCCCCGGCGGCCAACGCCTCTTCGAAACCGCCGACGTCGTCATCGACAACTGCGGCATCCCCGGCGACGCCCTCATCGAGGTCCCCGGTACGCCGGAACGCACCGGCGCCACGTCCACCCTCGTAGGAGCCCTACTCCTCCAGGCCCTCACCGCAGAAATCGTGACGCGCCTGTCCGAACGCGGCCTCACACCGAACGTCCTACGCAGCCTGAACGTGTAATCACGCGGTGCGCAACCCACTCCGCACGCAGGCGGGAAGGGGCGGCGCGTGGCTGTGACGGTGCGGGTTGGTGAGTGGCGGAGATCCACCCGACCGGGTCGTCGGATCCTGGCGCCGCCGCTGTGGGATGGGTGGGAGCGCGCGGAGCAGACGTGCCGAGGAGCGCAGCGGCGAAGTAGGCGGCTGCGTAGCAGGCGTGGGGCGATCACACGCGGCGTCGGTAGGTACTTCTCAGGTGGCGCGGTAGGCGACGGTGATGTCGTAGCGGTCCGAGCGGTACGTGGAGATGCCGAACTCGATGACCTGGTCGGTCGCGGTGCGGGGGGCCGAGGTGATGATCAGGCAGGGGGTGGTGTTGTCGATCTCGAGGAGCTCGGCGTCGCGGGGCTCGGGTGGGGCGGCGACGATGGACGCGGACACCATGCCGAGCGTCACGCCGTACCGGGTGGAGAGCTCGGTGTAGAGGGACTTCTCGGCGAAGTCGATCTCGTCGAGGCCGGGGTAGCGGTTCAGGGAGAGGGCGGTGCGCTCGATCGCCATCGGGTCGCCGTCGGCGGTGCGGAGGCGGACGAGGTGCAGGACGGGGGTGCCGACCGGCTCCTCGAGTTCGCGGGCGAGGTCCTCGTCGGCGGCACCGACGCGGTGTTCGAGAACCTTCGCGCCGGGCTTGATGCCGCGGTTGATCATGTCCTGGCTGAACGACGACGCGAGCATCCGCGACGGGCGCGGCTCGGCGACGAACGTGCCGCCTCCGGGACGTCGGTTGGCCAGGCCTTCGGCGACGACACGGTCCACCTCCTGGCGAACGGTCATCCGGGCCACGCCGAAGCGCTCGGCGAGGACGCGTTCGGACGGCAGCACGGTGCCGACAGCCAGCGAGCGGGTGAGGTTCTCCAGAATCTCGCGGATCTGGTCACCCTTCGGACGATCCGGGCGCAGCTCGGTAGGGAGCTCGGCGAGGTCGCCGGGGTTGTTCCGTGGGCGGGCCATGAGGTCAGTATCCCTGGGAATCTGCCCGGCAAACCGGTTGCCGGGGTACGCGGGCCGCGGCGTGTCGTACCGCGCAAGGTGCCCGCGACGACGTTGTCCCGGACGACCTTGTCAGCCTGACTGTAACGTCCGGTGCCACTGCACGGCCAGTGACCGTCCACAGCCTCAGCCAATTCCCAGCGGGGGTAGTTTTAGCGGTATGACCCCGGGACAGTTCGTGCAGGAGACGTCCTCCGCCGGCGAGTGGAAGCGCCAGGGCAACAGGTTCACCGGACGGATCACCCGCGATTCCACGGCCACACGGGGCGAAGGGCCGGACGAGCAGGGCCGGTGGCCGGTGGAGCCGGGGCGGTACCGGTTGGTCGTCAGCCTGGCCTGCCCGTGGGCGCACCGCTCGATCATCGTCCGTCGGCTGCTCGGCCTGGAGGACGCGATCAGCCTCGCGGTCGTCGACCCGATCCGCGACGAGCGCGGCTGGCGGTTCACGCTCGACCCGGACGGACGCGACCCGGTGCTCGGCATCGAGTACCTGTCCGAGGCGTACCTGCGCACCGATCCGTCGTACGACGGCCGCGTGACCGTGCCCGCGATCGTCGACACCCGGACCGGCGAGGTCGTCACGAACGACTACCCGCAGATCACCCTCGACCTCTCGACCGAGTGGACCGAGTACCACCGCGCCGACGCACCGCAGCTGATCCCGGCGGACCGCGCGGAGATGGACCAACTGATCGAGGAGATCTACCGCGACGTGAACAACGGCGTCTACCGCTGCGGTTTCGCGACCACGCAGGAGGCGTACGGCGAGGCGTACGACGCCCTGTTCGCGCGCCTCGACGTACTCGAGGAGCGGCTCGCGGACCGCACCTATCTGCTCGGCGACACGCTCCGCGAGGTGGACGTCCGGCTCTTCACGACGCTGGTCCGCTTCGACGCGGTGTACCACGGGCACTTCAAGTGCAACCGGCAGAAGCTGACCGAGTTCCCCAACCTGTGGGCGTACGCACGCCGCCTGTACCAGCTCCCCGGCTTCGGCGAGACGGTCGACTTCGACCAGATCAAGCGGCACTACTACGTCACGCACGACAACATCAACCCGACCGGCATCGTCCCGAAGGGCCCCGACCCTCGAGTGTGGACCGCCTGATCAGACCGCGATCCGCAGCCGCAGCCGCTCAGGCAGCAGGCCGACAGCGGATCACGCGGCGAGTGCAGCCAGCGCGGCGCTGACGGCCGACCGCAGCTGCGCCCGGGTCGCGCCCGAGCGCGAGCGCAGGTTCACCGCGTAAGCCAGCAGCGTCAGCATCTCGGCCGCCCCCTCGACCTCGACCCCGGCCCGCAACTCCCCGTTGCTCTCAGCAACCTTCAGTGCGGCGGCCAGCGAGTCTCGCAGTACTGCGTGATGCTCGGACAGCACCGCCCGTACGGCGTCCGGCGGGTCCTCGGCGTTCGCGTTCGCCATCATGCACCCCCAGCCGGCGTACTCACCCGAGCACCGCAACCGCAGCAGCCGATCGAAGAACACCCGCACCGCGACGAGGCCACGCCCGTCCGCGGCCAACTGGTCGAACATCGGCCGGGACCGGTGCTCGAGGTACCGGCGGGCGGCCGCCGCATACAGGTCGTCCTTGCCGCCGAACGCGTTGTACAGGCTCGACCGGCTGAGCCCGGTCGCCGCGACCACGTCCTGGATCCCGGTCGACGCACTCCCGCGCCGCCAGAACAGCTGCTCGACCGCGGCCAGCGCCTCCGCCTCGTCGAAATGTTTGACATCGGGCATACTCGGCATCATATCTTGGAACGACCGATCCAAGATAGCGAGGAGCCGTGATGATCGACGTACTGGTGCTCGACGTCAACGAGACCCTGACCGACATGGAGCCGCTGCGGGACGGGTTCGAGGAGGTGGGTCTGCCGCGCCACGGTCTCGATGTGTGGTTCGCGGAGATCCTGCGGGACGGGTTCGCCCTGACCGCAGTCGGCGAGTACGTCGCGTTCCGCGACCTGGCCGCCGGCCTCCTGGAGGAGCGGCTCGTCGCCGCCGGGATCGAGCCGAGCGACGAGAAGGTGACGACGGTGCTGTCCGGATTCACGCGCTTGCCGTTGCATGCCGACGTCGAGCCGGGACTGCGCCGGATCCACGAGGCCGGTATCCGCATCGTGACGCTCACGAACGGCGCTGCAGCGATGTCCGAAAACGTGTTCCGAAACGGCGGAATCCTGCCCCTGCTCGAGCACCGGCTGGACGTCTCGGTGCCGCGCCGGTGGAAGCCGCACCCGGACGCCTACCGGCACGCCGCCGAGGTCTGCGGGGTCCCGGTGGAACGGATGGCGCTGGCCGCGGTCCACCCGTGGGACATCGACGGCGCGCACCGCGCCGGGCTGCAGACCGCTTACGTCGACCGACGCCGCACGCCGTACCCAAGAACGTTTTCCGCCCCGGAAATCCTCGTTCCGGACTTCGTGGAACTCGCGGAAATCCTTCAGGAAAACGCGAAATAGCGCAGCCAGAGGTACGGCGCCGCGACCAGGATCGTGATCGCGGTCATCACCACGCCCTTGCGGGTGAAGGCCCAGAAGCTGATCGGGTGCCCGGCCCGGAGCGCGATGCCGATCACGACCACGTTGGCGCTGGCGCCGATCGCGGTCGCGTTGCCGCCGAAGTCGGCGCCGATCGCCAGTGCCCACCAGAGCGCTTCGGCCTGCTGAGGGTGGGCGATCCCGCGGGTGAGATCGAGGACCACCGGGCTCATCGTCGCGACGTAGGGAATGTTGTCGATGACACCGGACAACAGTGCCGAGACGAACAGGATCAGCATCGCGGCCAGCAGCGTGTGGCCGCCGGTCACCGAGCCGACCCACCCGGCCAGGTCCCCGATCACACCCGTCTTCACCAGCGCGCCGACCATCACGAACAGGCCGGCGAAGAACAGCAGCGTCTGCCACTCCACGCTGGACATGTAGTCCCGGGTGGGGACCTTCGAGATCAGCACGAGCAGCCCGGCGCCGAGCAGCGCGACCACCGACGGTTCGATGTGGAACGCCGCATGGCCCACGAACCCCGTGAACACCAGCAGCAGGACGACGCCGCACTTGATCAGCAGCCCGCGGTCCTCGATCGCCTCCCGCTCGTTCAGCCGCAGGACGCCCTCGACCCGGTCCGGATCGACCGTGAAGGACCCCTTGAACAGGCGGGGTAGCACCAGCGTGAACACCACGAGCTCGATCACGACCAGCGGGGTCATGTGGACCAGGAAGTCGTTGAAGGTGAGGCCGGACCGGCTGGCGATGATGATGTTCGGCGGGTCGCCGATCAGCGTCGCGGCGCCGCCGATGTTGGACGCCATCACCTCGGCGATCAGGAACGGCACCGGGTCGATGCCGAGCCGGTCGCAGACCAGCAGTGTGACCGGCGCGATCAGCAGCACGGTGGTCACGTTGTCGAGGAACGCGGAGGCGGCGGCGGTGATCAGCGTCAGGAGGATCATCACCCGTAGCGGCGATCCCTTGGCCCGCTTGGCCGCCCAGATCGCGATGTACTCGAAGACGCCGGTACGCCGGAGTACGCCGACGATCACCATCATCCCGAACAGCAGGAACACGACGTCCCAGTCGATGCCGGTGTCGGGTGAGTAGAAGGCGTGCTCGGCGTCGGTGACGCCGAGAGCGAGCAGCACGCCGGCACCGCCGAGGGTGGCGAGCAGCTTGTGCGTCCACTCGGTCGCGATCAGCACGTACGCGACGACGAACACCGCAACCGCGATGACCGTCATCGCCCCGCCCCACAGCCCAGCGTCGCCCCGCGGGTCAGTGGTTGGTGACGGCCAGCTCCAGCAGTCGGGAGGCGGTGATCGCACCGATGATGCGGTTGTCGCGGAGTACGGCGACCAGCGGGCAGCGCAGCCGCGCCATGATCGCGGCGATCTCCAGCAGCGTGTCGTCGTGGTTGACCACCGGGATCTCCCGCGGCTCGTCCGGCAGCAGTTTGCGGACGGTCAGGCCGCCGAGCTTGTCGGCCACCCGGTCGGCCAGCGGCTCGTCGATCACCCGGGCCAGCGACGGGTCGTCCTGTACGTAGCTCGGGACCAGGAACCGCACCACCTGCGACGCAGGCAGCACGGCGTACGGCGACCCGTCGGGTTTGGTCACGATGAGCCCCGGCAGGCGACGCGTGGCCAGCAGCCGGGCCGCCTCCAGCGCGTTGTCGTCCAGGCTCACGACCGGGAAGTCCTCGGCCATCTGCTCTCCGTGCACGCCTGCAGCCTACGTCGGAACCGGGCAGTTCGGTGATGTCCCTCACACGGTTCTGACAGGGCACAGCGCCTCCCGGGGCAACGACAGCGGGCTCGTTCCCCGGCCTGGGGAACGAGATTGCCGACCAGACTTCCCGGCGCACCGGGCCCAACCCTGCCGCAAAACCGCCTGCCCGGGCAAACACCGGCCGTCGAGGAAACCCGCCGTCGGGCAGCGGAAACCCGACCGCCGGGCAGATACCGAGCGTCGTGCGAACCCGCCGTCGGCGCAGGTTCGAGCCGTTAGACTGCTGTTGGTGCGCCGGGAAGTCTGGTCGGCATTCGTCCGAGCGACCCCGAACGAAGGGCCGACCCATGAGTCAGCACCCGCGGATCCGGCAGCGTAAGCGCGCCTTCCCCCGCGTTCTCGGCCGCGAGCGAGCCTTCCTCGCCGACACCTTGCGCGCCGAGACGACCGGCGGCCTGCTGCTGCTCGCGGCCGCCGTGGTCGCACTGGCCTGGGCGAACTCGCCGTGGCAGGACGCGTACCACCACCTGCGCGAGACCCAGCTCGGCCCGCTCACCGTCGAGGCGTGGGCCTCCGACGGCGCGCTGACGCTGTTCTTCTACCTGGCCGGCGTCGAGCTGAAGCGGGAACTGGTCGTCGGCACGCTGTCGAAGCTCAGCGAGGCGGTCGTCCCGGTGGTCGCCGCGATCGCCGGAATGGTGCTCCCGGCAATCATCTACCTGATCGCGAACCTCGTCACCTCCGACGGAAAGCCGCACGGCTGGGCCGTGCCGACCGCCACCGACATCGCGTTCGCGCTCGCCGTCCTCGCGATCGTCGGCTCGTCCTTGCCGAGCGCGCTCCGGGCGTTCCTGCTCACCCTCGCGGTGGTCGACGACTTCGGCGCGATCCTCGTGATCGCCGTGTTCTTCTCGCACGGATTCCACCTGCTCCCGCTGCTCGCCGCGGTCGCACTGATCGCGCTGTGGTACGTCCTCCAACGCCGCCGCATCCGTACGCCGTTCCTCTACGTGCCGATCGCCCTGGCGGCCTGGTGGTTCATGCACGAGTCCGGGATCCACGCGACGATCGCCGGGGTCGCCCTCGGATTCGTGACCCGGGTGGTCGCGGATCCGGGTGAGGAGCACGCCCCGGCCGAGCGGATCGAGCACCGGCTGCGACCGTGGTCCGCCGGGGTCGCCGTACCGCTGTTCGCGCTGTTCGCCGCGGGCGTGACGCTGAGCGGGGGCGCCGTACGGCAACTGCTGACCGATCCCGTCGCGATCGGTGTCGCGGCCGGGTTGCTGCTCGGGAAGACGATCGGGGTGTTCGGCGGATCGTGGCTGACGGCCCGCTTCACCCGCGCCGAGCTGAACTCGGACCTGGCCTGGCGGGACGTCGGCGCGGTGTCGGTGCTGGCCGGGATCGGCTTCACGGTCGCGCTGCTGATCGCACAGCTCGCGTTCGAGGGCGACGCCGCCCAGGTCGAGCGCGCGAAGGCCGCCGTACTGATCGCCTCGGTCGCGGCCGCGCTGATCGCCGCGCTGCTCCTGGCTCGCCGCAACCGCGCGTACGCCGATTGACGCGCAGTACTGACGGTAGTGTCGGGGCACGGACGGAAGGAGTTGCGATGTCGATGGGGCAGAACGGGGACGAGCCCACGGTCGGCCAGCTGGTCGCGAACGCCAGCAAGGACCTGTCCAGCCTGGTCCGCAGCGAGATCGAGCTCGCGAAGACCGAGCTGAAGAAGACCGCGGTCGCGGCCGGTACCGGAGCCGGCATGTTCGCGGCCGCCGGGTTCCTGGCGCTGCTCGCGGTCATCTTGCTCTGCATCGCCGCGGCGTACGGACTGACCGCGGCAGGGCTGCACCCGGCCATCGCGTTCCTGATCGTCGCCGGCGCCTTCCTGCTGATCGGCGCGGTCCTGGTGTTCGTCGGGATGCGGATGCTGAAGAGCGCGAAGGGTCCGCAGCGGACGATCGAGACCTCGAAGGAGTCGGTCGAGGTGCTCAAGGCGATCGGCAAGGGTGACGACGAGACGTACGCCCTGCCTGAGCCGGGCGTACGGCGCTGAGCCCGGCGGGAGTCGTCGACCTGCTGGTCGACGGCCCCTGGTCGCACTCACTGGTCGCGGCCAACGGGGCCCGGTTCCACGTCGCGGAGTGCGGCGCCGCGGACGATCCGCTCGTCCTGTTCCTGCACGGCTTTCCTGAGTTCTGGTGGGCGTGGCGGCACCAACTGCCGGTCGTCGCGGCCGCCGGGTACCGCGCGGTCGCGATGGACCTGCGCGGGTACGGCGCCAGCGACAAGACTCCTCGTGGCTACGACCCGTACACCGCGGCCGCCGACGTGTCCGGCGTGATCCGGTCCCTCGGTGCGACGAACGCGGTCGTGGTCGGGCACGGGTGGGGCGGGTTCATCGGCTGGTCGGCCGCCGTACTGGCACCGCGGCAGCTCCGTGGACTGGCCGCGGTGTCGGCGCCGCATCCGCTGCTGCTCGCCCGGTCCGGGCAGACCCAGGCGGTGGCGCGGACCGCGTGGTTCCAGTTGCCGATCCTGCCCGAACGCCGGCTGCTGGCACAGGACGGGATCCACATCGAACGGCTGCTCCGCGACTGGGCCGCGCCCGGCGGCACGTTCCCGGACGCGGAGGCGTCGCGCCGCTACCGGGCCGCTCTCCAGGTCTGGCCGGCGCCGCACTGTGCGCTCGAGTACCACCGCTGGTTCGCGCGATCGCGGTTGCGGCCGGACGGGCGGAAATACTCGGCACGGATGCGTACGCCGGTCGCCGTACCCGTCCTGCAACTCCACGGAGCCCAGGACCCAGCCGTCTCCCCCACCGCGACCACGCCACCTCACCTGGTCTCAGCGCCACTCCGGCACGAGCTGATCACCTCGGCCGGCCACTTCCCGCACGAGGAAGCCCCGGAGCTTTTCAACACCCTGCTCGTGGACTGGCTGAAGGTGATCTGACGTCACCGCACAGGTCGCCCGTCCCCGCGGTCACCTTCCAAGCGCCGTCGACCTTCTCCAGTGTGTACGTCCCACTGTGGGTGTTGCCGCCACAGCCCAGCATGAACAGCACCCTGACCTCGCGGCGATCACCCTTGCCGACGATCGGGTCGACGACGACGCTGGGAACCGTACCCGGCGCACACGTCTCCGGTGAGATCGCCGAGGTCCAGACGACGACCGGGGCGATCGGGGTCACCGCACGCTCGATCTCCCGCTTGTCGAGTGTGGTGAAGGTGACGCCCGGCTGCAGCACCTCCGGCGGGTCCGAAGCGTTCATCGCGGCGGCCTGCCCGAACACCTTGACCGCTGTCCACCGTTCGCCGGCAGGCTGGAACTTGCGCACCACCGTGGCTACCGCCACTCCCCAGATCTCACCCTTCTCGGAGGATGCAGCCGTCGCGACCGGCGGCGCCGGATCCGGACGGTCCACACGCTGGACGCCGTACAGGACACCGGCGAGTACGACGACGACCGCAGCCGCGGCGAGCAACGCCGGGACCGGGCTCCGCCGCTTGGTTGTCTCCGGCAAGTGATCGACGAGGGCCTCCTTGCTCGTGAAGGTCTCGCGCAGCAGGGTGCCGAGTTCGTCGTCGGTCAGCTTGGGCATCTCAGTTCTCCTCGGCAGACAGGTTGTCGCGCAGGGCCGCCAGTCCTCGGGCGGCGTTCGACCTGACGGTGCCGGGCGCGATACCGAGCAGCTCGGCGATCTCGCTGTCGGACAGGTCCTCGTAGTAGCGCAGGACGAGCACGGCGCGCTGTTGGCGGGGCAGCCGGGCGAGCAGTCGCCAGGTGGCGTCGCGCTGGGCCTGCCGGGCTCCGATGTCCTCGCCGGACGGCTCCTCCACCGGCTCGGCGAGCGTGATCTCGCGGCTCTTCAGCAACCGTCGCCAGCTGAGGAACTCGTTGACCACCATCGTCCGCAGGTACGCCTCGGGATGGTCCAACTCGACGATCCGGCTCCACCGTCGGTGTGCCCGGGCGAAGACTGTCTGCACGAGGTCCTCCGCGCTGTGCACACTCCCGGTGAGCATCAGCCCCAGCCGCAGCAGACGGCGCTCGCTCGTCCGCACCAGCTCATCAAACGAGAGCCCGCTCGTCGTCACCGTCATACCCCCTCAACGCGGTGGGCGGACGGGACTGCTGCATCAGGTGCAGGACTGGGTCGAGACCTCTTGGGTGGCGGTGGTGCCGGCGCGGGCGTCGGCGGCGACCTGCTCCGCGGTGAGGACGTAGCCGGTCCGGTTGTCCTCGACGGAGGCGGCGAACACCACGCCGTACACAGTGCCCTTCGAGGACAGCAGCGGGCCGCCGGAGTTGCCGGGGCGGACGGAGGCCCAGATCGAGAACGCCTCGCGGGTGACCGTCTTGTCGCCGTAGATGTCGGGGCCGCGCAGGCGTTCCTCGGACCGGATCCGGGCCGGCTCGGAGTCGAACGGGCCGTTCTCCGGGTAGCCGAGCACGACCGCCGGGGCGTCCGCCTTACCGGTGAAGTCGAAGACCAGCGGCTTGACCGTCTCGCTCAGGTCCTTCACGTACAGCACCGCGATGTCGGTCTCCGGGTCGAACACCACGACCTTGGCGTCGTACTTCTTCCCGTTCACCTCGACCTGCGGCGAGCTGACACCGGCGACGACGTGCGCGTTCGTCATCACCCGCTTCGGCGCGTAGACGAACCCGCTGCCCTCGAGACCGCGCGAGCAACTGGCGACCCCGGTCACCTTCGCGATCCGGCTGTACGCATCGCGGACCGGCTGCTGCCGGGAGATCGCGCCGTCCGGCGGCTGCGTCTCGCGGATCCGCTCCGGCACGAACGGGTCGAGGAAGCGCGGGAACAGGTCGGTGTTGACCACGTCGTTGAACGACTGCAACGCCCGGTCGGCGCTGTTCGGCAGGACCTCGTCGGTCTTCGCCAGCACCTCCGAGCCGCGGACCGCGGACGTCACGCTCGGGATCCGCGCGCCGCTCACCGCGACGCCGAGCACCCAGGCGACGATCAGCACCGACGCGGCCGCCAGCGCGGCACCGCCGAGCGCGTCCAGGAACCGGATCGGCTTCCACGACAGTCTGTCCCTGACCCTGGAGCCGATCAGGGCCCCGAGTGTTCGCCCGATCGAGGCGAGCAGGACGACGAGCACCAGCGCCGCGAACGACACCGACACGCTCGGTGAGAAGTTGTCCAGGACCTTCGGCACGCCCCAGACGCCGAGGGCCGCGCCGCCGAGCAGACCGATGGTGGCGCAGGCGCCCAGGACGAAGCCCTCGATGTATCCCGAGATCGCCACCAGCGCGGTGACGATCAGCAACGCCCAGTCGAGCTTGCTCACTCCACACCTTCCGGCTCAGGACCCTGCGCTTGGCCGAGGTCGTGCTCGATGGCGGTCATCCGGCGTACGTCGTCCGACCGCCGCCCCTCGCTCCGCCAGGCCGCTTCGACCAGCCGGTCGGGCAACGGTACGACGTTCGAGGGGTCCCAGTCGCGGTACCACCCGCCGAGCAGGAGCAATTTGTCCAGCAGGCCGGCGGTGAAACCCCAGATGTAGAGGTCGCCGACGGTGAACGCGGGCCCGGTGAACCCGCTCGGATGCAGGCAACTGATCCGGTTCACCGGGTCGGCGAGCGCGCTGAGCGGCACCTCGTGCACGGACGCGACCTCGGCCGGGTCGACCACCGCGACCGGCGACGGTTCCCGCCACCAGGCGAGCACCGGCGACACGCCGAAGTTGCTCACCGGCACCCAGAGCGCCGGCCAGATCGCGAACGGCACCACCCCGGCCGGGTCGAGCCCGGTCTCCTCCTCGGCCTCGCGCAACGCGGTCCGGATCAGGCCGGTGTCCCCGGTGCCGTCCTCGGGATCCGCGCCGCCGCCCGGGAACGCCATCTGCCCGGCGTGCTTGCGCAGCGTCCAGGCCCGCTCGGTGAGCAGCACCTCCGGGCCTTCGTTGCCGTCAGCAAGCAAGATCAGAACGGCGGACTTCCGGACCGACGGATCGTCCGGCGGCAGGAACCGGGACAACAGGTTCGGATCGACGTTCTCGGACGCCTTGGCCAGCGGCGCCAACCAGTCCGGGATCTCCGCGGCCGTCACGGTGTGACTCCGAGCTTGTCCTTGACCAGCTGGTCCAGCTGCTGCTGGGACGTCAGTACGCCGTGGTGCACGTAGGCGACCGCGCCGTCCGCGTCCACGAATGCCGTCAACGGCGGGCCGGCCACCTTCAGCGCCCGCTGGATCGCCTTGTCCTGGTCTTTGACGTGCGGATACTTGAGGCCCTGTTCCGTCGCGAACTTCACCGCGAGCTCCGGCCGCGGGTCGGCGTAGTCGATCCCCAGCATGCTCACCTTGCCCGACTTCGCGAGGGCGGCCAGGTACGGCGCTTCGTCGCGGCACGGGCCGCACCACTGCGCCCACACGTTGATCACGAGCGGCCCCCGCAGATCCGCGAGCCGGACGTCCGGCCCCTTGCCGAGGCACGGGAGGCTGAGGTCCGGGAGGCTGTTGGTGACCGGAGGCTTCGAGGGTGTCGCGGGGCAGGGCTCCAAGGTGTCGGCGCCGGCCACGGCGCTCCCCCCGGACGACGGCTGGTCCGGGTCATCGCCTTGTTCCGATCCACACGCCGCCAGTGTCACCGACAACACCAGCAGCACGGCTCCAGCACGGACCGCTCCAGCACGGACCGCTCCAGCACGGACCGCTCCGACGCGGAGCAGTCGGCTCGCGCAGGCCGGTCGGCCGGCGCGGGACCGCGGGCTGATGCGGAGCGGTCGGCCGGTGCGGAGCGGCGTACCGGATCGGAGTCTCACGCCGGGGCCTTCACCAGCTTCGCCGCGGCCTCGGGGTCGGTCGGGCCGGCGCCGTACGACGGGCACCATTGGGCGATTGGGCAGGCGCCGCAGGCGGGTTTCTTCGCGTGACAGCGGCGGCGGCCGTGGAAGATCAGCCGGTGCGACAGCATCGTCCAGTCCTTCTTCGGGAACAGGGCGCCGATGATGTGCTCGACCTTGACCGGGTCCTCCTCGGCGGTCCAGCCGAACCGGCGGACCAGGCGGCCGAAGTGCGTGTCGACGGTGATCCCGGGGACGCCGAACGCGTTGCCGAGGACGACGTTCGCGGTCTTCCGGCCGGTGCCCGGGAGTTTGACCAGCTCCTCGAGCTTGCCCGGCACGACGCCGTCGTACTCGTCGACGAGGGCCTGGCCGAGCTTGATCACGCTGTTCGTCTTGGCACGGAAGAAGCCGGTCGGCTTCAGGATCGCCTCCATCTCGTCCCGGTCGGCCTCGGCGTACGCCTGGGCGGTCGGGTACTTCGCGAACAGGGTCGGGGTCACCTTGTTCACCGTCACGTCGGTGGTCTGGGCCGAGAGGATCGTGGCCACCAGCAACTCGAGCGGGGTGGTGAAGTCCAGCTCGCAGTGCGCGTCGGGGTAGGTCTCGGTCAGCACCTTGTGCATCTTCCGGGCCCGCCGGACCAGCTGGGTCTGGGTCTCTTCGACGTACACCGGCGCCTTGCGGGGGAGCTTCAGCGGGACCACCGGAAGGGGTTCCGCGACACGCGGGGATGGCATGGAGGCAAGCCTACGTGGCGGTGCCGACACCCGAGGGGCTACGGTTTTGTTCCGACCGGGTGTACACATATCGGTCGACGGACGTGGCGGATCCCACGTCCGGAGTCGTGGTCGAAGGTCCTAGGAGGCCCAGAAGTGGATGCCGCAGTGCTCCGACAGGCACCGCTGTTCAGTCAACTCGACGACGAGGCGGCCGACGCGCTCGCAGCCTCGATGACGGAGAGCCGGCTGCGCCGCGGCCAGGTGCTGTTCCACGAGGGCGATTCCGGTGACCGGCTGTTCATCGTGGTCGAGGGCAAGGTCAAGCTGGGCCGCACCTCCGCCGACGGCCGGGAGAACCTGATCGCCGTGCTCGGCCCGGGGCAGATGTTCGGTGAGCTGTCGCTGTTCGACCCGGGGCCGCGGTCCGCGACCGTCACCGCGGTCACCGACGCCTCGCTGATGTCGCTGACCCACGACGAGCTGCTCCGCTGGCTGGACGGCCGCCCCGCCGTGGCCCGCGGCCTGCTCCTGCAGCTGGCCTCCCGCCTGCGCAAGGTCTCCGACGTGGTCGCCGACCTCGTCTTCTCCGACGTACCGGGCCGGGTCGCGAAGGCGCTGCTGGACCTCGCCAGCCGCTTCGGCCGGACCGCGGACGACGGCGTCCACGTGCACCACGACCTCACCCAGGAGGAGCTCGCCCAGCTGGTCGGTGCCTCCCGCGAGACCGTCAACAAGGCCCTGGCCGACTTCGCCTCCCGCGGCTGGGTCCGCCTGGAGCCGCGCTCCGTCGTACTCCTCGACGTCGACCGCCTCCAGCGCCGCGCCCGCTGACCCCACCACCTCCCCGATTTCGCTGGCTGACCACTCAGATGCGGGGTTCTACACCCTGATTCGGAGTGCAGAACCCCCAACTTGATGGGTCAGCCCGCCAAACGGGTACGGCGGGCGCGGTCGAACGCGCGCCAGATGCCCGAGGCAGCGCGGCGTGGATGCGCCAGGTCGTGCCAGGTTGCCCGGACGACCTGCAGGCCCAGCGCGCGGAGACGGTCCTCACGGATCTTCTCCTGGATCAGTGCCTCGCGCCCGCCGTCGGCGTACTTCATCAGTCCGTCGAACTCGACGACCGTGTCCCGCCCGGGGAAGTCGAAGTCCACGCGGCCGATGACGCCGTCCGCGTCTTCGTACGTCACCTGGAGCGCGGGCGCCGGCAGGCCCTGCTGGTGCATCAGGACCCGGAACCGGGACTCGCCGACCGATTCCGCGAGTGGGTTCGCGAAGGCCAGTGCGGACCGGATATTCGGTCCTCCCGGCCAGTACTCGGTCTGCTCGAGCACCCGCCGTACTTCGTCATCGGACAACCGACCGCCGCGGAGCGCGGCATCCGCGCTCACCACGGCCGCCTCGAACGATCCCGCGCCGGCGGTCTCGGCCAATGCTCGGGCGACGGTCGTGACCGGCAAGCCGTCCACCTTGCCGACATCTGCCGCGGTCAGCTGTCCTCGGTGATGCCTGACGCCGGCCACCGCGCCACTGCGCCATCCGCTGGATCTGGTGAGTTGAACTTCGGTGAGGTCCGCCTGCCAGACGGGTACGCCGTGCAGGATCAGCGCGGAATGGTGGCTCACCACGGCGGTTCCTGGATGCATCGAGTTCATGGCAGCGTGCACGAGTCGCCGGTGCAACTGGAGCTCTCGCTCCCAAGGCGGCAGCTGCCCGAGGTCAAGTCGCTCGGAGTACTGCCCGTGGCGCACCCGCTCCCAGCGTCCGTCGCCGAGTCGTTCCTGGATCTGTTCGGGGGTGTAGCCGGCCGCCAGCGCCTGATTCCGGCTGAACACGCCGCCCTGCCCGTCCGCGACGAGCGCCAACCGAGGATTCACCAACCCAGCATCCCCCGGGCACCACCGTCCCCGCGCGCCCCTCCGCCACACCTGTGGAAAACCCCGATTTGGCTGGCTACCCCCTCAAATTCTGGGTTCTGCACTCTCGATCAGGGTGTAGAACCCAGAAGTTGGTGGGTCAGCCAGCCAAATAGTCGAGTTGGGCTCGGACTGAGCGTTCGGCGGCGGGCCAGAGGGATTTGTCGACGTCGGCGTAGACGTGTTCGACGACTGCCTCGGGGGTGGTGTGGCCTTCGGCGACGGCGGTCCGGACCTGGGCGAGGCGTTCCTGGCGGTGGTCGATGTAGTAGGTGAGGACGCCGGACGGGTCGTCGACGACCGGGCCGTGGCCGGGGAGCAGGCGGGCGACGCCGGCCGGTGAGTCCGCGAAGGCCCGCAGGCGGTCCAGGGAGTCGAGGTACGGTCCCAGGGCACCGTCCGGGTGCGCGACGACCGACGTACCCCGGCCCAGGACCGTGTCGCCGGTGAGCAGCGAGCCGTCCTGCGGGAGCCAGAAGCAGACCGAGTCGAGGGTGTGACCGGGCGTCGGGAGTACTTCGATGCGCAGCCCGTCGGCCGTGATCACGTCGCCCTCGGGCAGCCCGTGGGCGTGGTCGGTGGGGATGCGGAAGCCGGGATCGACAGCGCGGACGCCGCAGCCGGCCTGGTTCGCGAACCAGGCGGCGCCCTCGGAGTGGTCGGGATGCTTGTGCGTGAGCAGGACGACGGCGACCTTTCCGGCCTCGTCCAGTACGGCGCGGAGATGGTCCTCCAGCATCGGGCCGGGGTCGACGACCACCGACCGCTCGGCGCCGGGGGTCCGCAGGATCCAGGTGTTCGTGCCGTCCAGCGTCATCAGACCGGGGTTGTCCGCCCGGACCAGGGTGGCGTAGTCGGTGACTTTCATGTGGTCTCCAGATAGGCCTGGTCGCCGTCGACGCGCACGGTGGGCATGATCGCCCGGATCTCGCGTTCGCCGGCCGCGGCCAGGATCGCCGCCACGTCGCCGTACTGCGACAGCTCGCGACAGCACACGTACGTCGGGGGCAGCATCAGCATCTCGCCCGCGTCGACCGCCGCGACCGCATCCGCCGGGCGGATCCAGGTGACCTGGTCGGACTCGCTCGTCACGTCCCGGGTGAGCTGCCCCGCCGGGAGAGCGGCGACGAAGAACGCGGTGTCGTAGCGCTTCGGCTCGAACTCCGGGGTGATCCAGTGCGCCCAGGCTCCCAACAGGTCCGCCCGGAGCAGCAGCTTGCGGCGGTGCAGGAAGTCGGCGAAGCGCAGCTCACCGGCTTCCAGCGCGACCCGGTCGGCCTCCCAGCCGGCGCCGGTGGTGTCTCCGACGACGGTCTCGGTGGAAGAGCCGGCCAGCAGTACGCCGGACTCCTCGAAGGTCTCGCGCACCGCGGCGGCGACGTACGCGGCCGCGAGCTCCGCGGAGCAGCCGAGCCGGTCCGCGAAGTCCTCCGGCGGCGGCCCCGACCAGGCGTCCGCGATCGCCGAATCCGCCGGGTCGACCCGCCCACCCGGAAAGACGGTCATCCCAGCAGCGAACGCCATGGTCCGCTGCCGCCGCAGCAGGTACACCTCCGGGTGGCCGGAGGTGTCGCGGAGCAGGATCACCGTCGAGGCGGGGCGGGGTGTGACCGGGGTGCGGGTGCCGCGGGCGTACTCCAGGGCGGTCTCGGCCATCCGGCCGGTCATCAGCTCCGAGCTCAGATCACGCATCACCGGTCAGACCCCCGGCTACCCGCGAGCGGGCGGCCGGGGCCGCCGCGCCCGCTGCTTCGACGTACGCCGGCCGGAGGATCAGCCGACCTCGACGATCAGTTCGATCTCGACGGGGGCGTCGAGGGGCAGGACCGGGACGCCGACGGCGCTCCGGGCGTGCTGACCCGCGTCGCCGAAGACCTGCCCGAACAGCTCGGAGGCACCGTTCGCGACCTGCGGCTGGCCGGTGAACTCCGGGGTGGAGGCGATGAACGCGACCGCCTTGACGATCCGCTTCACGTTCGCCAGGTCGCCGATCTCCGCCTTGACCGCGGCCAGCGCGTTCAGAGCGCACTGCTGGGCGCACTCGGCGGCGACCTCGGGCGTGACGGCGTCGCCGACCTTGCCGGTGGCGATCAGCGCGCCCTCGCGCAGCGGCAGCTGACCGGACGTGTACACGAGGTCACCGGTCCGGAGCGCCGGGACGTACGCGGCGACCGGCTTCGCCACCTCGGGCAGCTTCAGGCCGAGCTCGGCGAGCTTCTCCTCGGGGTGGCTCATTTGTCCTCGATCTCCCGCTTGAAGTAGGCGACCAGGTTCTCCGGGTTGAGGCCCGGGACGACCTGGACCAGCTCCCAGCCGTCCTGGCCGAAGTTGTCCAGGATCTCCTTGGTCGAGTGGACCAGCAGCGGCGCGGTGAAGTACTCGAACTTCTTCATAACAGGGGACTCTAACGGTGTGTCGCGGGACACGTCCTACCCTGGGACCTATGGCGCGACTGCACGTGGTCACCGGTAAGGGGGGCACCGGGAAGACAACCGTCGCGGCCGCCATGGCGCTGGCGCTGGCCGAGCAGGGCCAGCGGGTCCTCCTGTGCGAGGTCGAGGGCCGCCAGGGTCTCGCCCAGCTCTTCGACGTCCCTCCGCTGCCGTACGTCGAACGCCGCATCGCGCACGGCCCCGGTGGCGGTGAGGTGTTCGCGCTCGCCGTCGACGCCGAGGCCGCGCTGCTCGAGTACCTCGACATGTACTACCACCTCGGCCGCGCCGGGAAGGCGCTCGAGAAGGTCGGCGCGATCGACTTCGTCACCACGATCGCCCCGGGCCTGCGCGACGTACTGCTCACCGGCAAGGTCTACGAGGCGACCCGGCGCAAGGCGCACGGGAAGCTCGCGTACGACGCCGTGGTCCTGGACGCCCCGCCGACCGGCCGGATCGCCCCGTTCCTGAACGTGAACCACGAGGTCGCCGGACTGGCCAAGGTCGGCCCGATCCGCAACCAGGCGGACGCGATCATGGGCATGCTGCGCTCGGACGTCACCCGGATCCACCTGGTCACGCTGCTCGAGGAGATGCCTGTCCAGGAGACGCTGGACGCGGTCGAGCAGCTCGAGGCGCTGGACCTGCGGATCGGGTCGATCGTGGTGAACATGGTCCGCAACAGCCCGCTCGACGACGACGCGCTCGCCCTGGCGGTGAAGGAGAAACTGCCCACCGCCGAGCTGACCAAAGGCCTGAAGGCGGCCGGGATCACGATCGGCGACGAGTTGGTGCGGACCCTCGCGGCCGAGGCGCGCGACCACGCCGTCCGGGTCGGGCTGGAACGCGAGAACCGCGACCGGATCGATGCCCTCGGCAAGAAAGTGAGCGAGCTCGCGCTGCAGCCGGACGGGATCGACCAGGGTTCCCTGCTCGACCTGGCAGAGGAGTTCCGCGCATGACCGAGCTCGATCTGGACGCGTTGATCGACGACCCCGCGACGCGGATCGTCGTCACCTGTGGTGCGGGCGGGGTGGGCAAGACCACGACGGCGGCCGCGCTGGGGCTGCGAGCGGCGGAGCGTGGGCGGAAGGTCGTCGTACTGACGATCGACCCAGCGCGCCGGCTGGCGCAGTCGCTCGGGCTGACCGAGCTGGACAACACCCCGCGGGCCGTGGCCGAGGTGAACGCCGCGAACGGCGGGCGGCTGGACGCGATGATGCTGGACATGAAGCGAACGTTCGACGACGTCGTCCTGCAGCACGCGACGCCGGAGAAGGCCGAGCAGATCCTGGCGAACCCGTTCTACCAAGCCCTGTCGTCGTCGTTCGCAGGCACGCAGGAGTACATGGCGATGGAGAAGCTCGGGCAGCTGCACAAGCAGGCCGAGCGGACCGGCGACTGGGACCTGATCGTGGTGGACACTCCCCCGTCGCGGTCGGCGCTGGACTTCCTGGACGCGCCGGAGCGGCTCGCGTCGCTCCTCGAGGGCCGGTTCCTCCGGCTGCTGCTGGCGCCCGCGCGAGGCCCGTTCAAGCTGATGTCGGCCGGCGTGAACATGGCGATGTCGGTGCTCAACAAGGTGCTCGGCGCGCAGGTGCTGACCGACGTACAGACGTTCGTCGCCGCCTTCGACACGCTGTTCGGCGGGTTCCGGCAGCGGGCCGAGCAGACGGTCGCGCTGCTGCGGGAGCCGCACACGGCGTTCCTCGTGGTGGCCGCGCCGCAGAACGACGCGCTGCGGGAGGCGTCGTACTTCGCCGAGCGGCTGCGCGCCGAGGGGATGCCGCTGGCCGGCGTCGTGCTGAACAGGGTGACCACCACGCAGGCCCCCGAACTCTCGGCGGAGCGCTCACTCGCCGCGGCCGAGAAGCTCGAGGAGGCGGACAAGTCACCGCTGACGGCCGCCGTACTGCGGTTGCACGCGGACAAGATGCAGCAGGTCGTCGGCGACCACAAACGCGCGGACCGCTTCCGCCGCGGCCACCGCTCGATCAGAACCGTCGAGGTCCCGGCCCTGGCCGACGACATCCACGACCTGACCGGCCTACGCCAGATCGGCGACCTGCTCACGGCCTGATTTCACCGTCAGCGAACGCTGTGTGGGGCCGGGAATTACTTGCTTACACCCTCGGTTGAGCCTGTCAGACTCAATCTTGGAAAAGGGTGTGACAGCGTGACCGATACGTTGAATCTTCCTGTACTGCCGCTGGACGACGTCGTGGTCCTGCCGGGGATGGTCGTGCCGGTCCGCCTCGCCGACAGCGAGGCCCGGGCGGCGATCGACGCCGCGCAGGCCGCGGGTCAGGACCAGGTGCTGCTGGTGCCGCGGCTGGACGGGAAATACGCCAAGGCCGGGACGCTCGGCGAGATCGAGCAGATCGGCAGGCTGCCGGGCGGCGACCGGGCGGCCGTGATCCGTGGGACCCAGCGGGTCCGCATCGGCGCCGGGACCACCGGTCCGGGTGCCGCGCTCTGGGTGGGCGCGACGGTGATGCACGAGATCACCGACAACCGCTCCGCCGAGCTGGCCCGCGAGTACAAGACCCTGGTGACCTCGGTGCTGCAGCGTCGCGGCGCGTGGCAGGTCATCGACTCCGTGAAGCAGGTGGACGACCCGTCCGAGCTGTCCGATCTGGCCGGCTACGCGTCGTACCTGAACAACGAGCAGAAGTCCTGGCTGGTCGAGAACGCGAACGTGTCCGAGCGGCTGGAGAAGCTGATCGGCTGGGTCCGCGACCACCTGGCCGAGCTCGAGGTCTCCGAGACGATCCAGAAGGACGTCCAGGAGGGGATGGAGAAGCAGCAGCGCGAGTTCCTGCTGCGCCAGCAGATGGCCGCGATCCGCAAGGAGCTGGCCGAGCTGGACGGCAAGGCCGAGTCCGAGGAAGAGGACTACCGGGCCCGCGTCGAGGCTGCCGACCTGCCGGAGCACGTGCGCAAGGCCGCGCTGGCCGAGGTCGACAAGCTCGAGCGGACCGCCGAGCAGTCCCCCGAGGTCGGCTGGATCCGCACCTGGCTGGACACCGTGCTCGAGCTGCCGTGGAACGAGCGGACCGAGGACAGCTACGACCTCCGCGAGGCGCGGTCCGTGCTGGACGCGGACCACGCCGGCCTGGACGACGTGAAGCAGCGCATCACGGAGTACCTGGCCGTACGCCGTCGGCGCGCGGACCGTGGTCTCGGTGTCGTCGGCGGTCGCCGCAGTGGCGCCGTACTGGCCCTGGTCGGTCCGCCTGGTGTGGGTAAGACCTCGCTGGGCGAGTCCGTGGCGCGGGCGATGGGCAGGAAGTTCGTCCGGGTCGCGCTGGGCGGCGTGCGGGACGAGGCCGAGATCCGCGGTCACCGGCGGACGTACGTCGGTGCGCTGCCGGGCCGGATCGTCCGGGCGATCACGGAGGCGGGTTCGATGAACCCCGTCGTACTGCTGGACGAGATCGACAAGGTGGGCGCGGACTACCGGGGCGACCCGACCGCCGCCCTGCTGGAGGTCCTCGACCCGGCGCAGAACCACACCTTCCGGGACCACTACCTGGAGGTCGAGCTGGACCTGTCCGACGTGGTCTTCCTGGCCACGGCGAACGTGCTGGACTCCATCCCGGTGCCGCTGCTGGACCGGATGGAGCTGGTGCAGCTGGACGGATACACAGAGGACGAGAAGGTCACGATCGCCCGTGACCACCTGCTCCCGCGTCAGCTGGAGCGGGCGGGCCTGACGGCGGACGAAGTGACCGTGGAGGACTCGGCGCTGCGGGTGCTCGCGGGTGAGTACACGCGGGAGGCCGGCGTACGCCAGCTGGAGCGGTCGATCTCCCGGGTACTGCGGAAGGTGACGGCCAAGCTCGCCCTGGGCGAGGACCTCGGGCAGCTGTCCATCGGTGCGGGTGACCTGAAGGGGTACCTGGGTTCGCCGAAGTTCACGCCGGAGTCGGTCGAGCGTACGGCGCTGCCGGGTGTGGCGACCGGACTGGCGGTGACCGGTGCGGGCGGTGACGTGCTCTTCGTCGAGGCGTCACTGGCCGACAAGGAGACCGGCCCGACCGGAGTCACGCTGACCGGGCAGCTCGGTGACGTGATGAAGGAGTCGGCGCAGATCGCCCTGTCGTACCTGCGCTCGCACGGCGCGGAGCTGGGGCTGCCGGTCGGCGACCTGGCCGAGCGGAACGCCCACATCCACGTACCTGCCGGTGCCGTCCCGAAGGACGGACCGTCGGCGGGTGTGACGATGACGACGGCGCTGGCGTCACTGCTGTCCGGGCGGCCGGTCCGTTCGGAGGTCGCGATGACCGGTGAGGTGTCGCTGACCGGCCGGGTGCTCCCGATCGGTGGCGTGAAGCAGAAGCTGCTCGCCGCACACCGGGCCGGGCTGACCACGATCCTGATCCCGAAGCGGAACGAGCCGGACCTGGAGGACGTGCCGGAGTCCGTGCTCGCGGAGCTGACCGTTCACCCGGTGAGCGACGTCCGCGAGGTGCTGGATCTGGCGCTGGAGCCGGCCGAGGTCGGCGCGCACCAGTACGCCGCCTGATCCGTCGTACCGACGCCTCAGCTGGCTGGAGGGCCCGGGCTGTTGCCCGGGCCCTCCTCCTTTCGGATGAACTTGTCCAGGCGGTGTGAGCGAACTCATATTCGCCGCCGTAACCCAACTGGCCGATCCCGTAGTCTCTATAACCATGCGCGTCAGGGAGAAAGGCGACCGGGGAGTCGTCCAATCGGTGGTTATGTTCCTGGGGGTGAGCGTGCTGTCGGGGGCCTTGGCCGCCGGTCTCGCCATCCCGTTCGCCGGCCTCGCCGGGTTCACCACGGAGAAGACCTCCGAGACGCTGCAGGACCTGCCGCAGCAGTTCGACGAAGTACCGCTGAAACAGAAGAGCACGATCCTGGCCGCCGACGGTTCGCCGATCGCCACGATCGCCGAGCAGAACCGGGTGCCGGTCAAGCTCAGCCAGGTCGCGCCGATCATGGAGAAGGCGATCGTCGCGATCGAGGACGACCGGTTCTACGAGCACGGCGCGCTGGACGCGAAGGGCACGCTGCGCGCGCTGCTGCAGAACCAGTCGTCGGGCTCGGTGCAGCAGGGTGGTTCGAGCATCACCCAGCAGTTCGTGAAGATCAGCCTGGTCGAGAAGGCACGGACGCCGGAGGAGGTCGCGGCCGCGACGGCCGACACCTACCAGCGCAAGGTCGCCGAGCTGCGGTACGCGGTCGCGGTCGAGAAGCAATTCTCGAAGAACGAGATCCTGGAGAAGTACCTCAACCTCGCCAACTTCGGCGACGGCGCGTGGGGCATCCAGGCCGCGGCCCAGCACTACTTCTCGGTGAACGCCTCGCAGCTGACGCTCCCGCAGGCCGCGATGCTGGCCGGCCTGGTGAAGAACCCGACCGGCTACGACCCGACCAACAACGCCAAGCGCGCCAAGGATCGCCGCGACGTGGTCATCCGCCGGATGCTCGAGCTGAACGTCATCTCGGTCTCGCAGGCCAACTCGGCGCTGAAGACGCCGGTCATCGACCCGGCCAAGGTCCGCCCGATCAAACTCGGCTGCGCCAACGGGCCGTACCCGTTCTTCTGCGAGTACATCGTCTCCGAGCTCGAGAACAACCCGGCCTTCGGCAAGACCAAGGCCGAACGCTCGAACTACATCAAGACCGCCGGCCTGACGATCCGCACGTCCCTGGACCCGAAGATCCAGCAGGCCGCCCAGCGCTCCATCGACACCCACTCGCGGCCGACCGACCAGGCGATCGCCGCGATCACGATCGTCGAGCCCGGCACCGGCCTCGTGAAGGCGATGGCCCAGAGCCGCGGGTACGGCAACAAACGCGGCCAGACGTCGTACAACTACAACGTGCCCAAGACCTATCCGGGCGGGTACGGCGGCTTCCAGAACGGCTCCACGATGAAGGCGTTCACGGTCGCGGCCGCGATCCAGAAGGGCATCCCGCTCAACTACAAGATCGCGTCGCCCAGCCCGATCCACCTGCAAGGCCAGACGTTCAGCACCTGCAGCGGCCCGTACAAGATCCTCGAGAAGTACGACCCGAAGAACTCGACGACCAACGTCCCGAACCCGACCATGATCGAGGCGGCGCAGAAGTCGACCAACACCTACTTCCTGCAGCTCTCCCAGCGGACCGGCCTGTGTCCGATCGCGAAGATCGCCGGTGCACTGGGGCTGAACCAGGCCCAGTCGGGGGAACCGCTCAGGCAGGTCCCGTCGATGACCCTGGGCATCGACAACACCTCGCCGCTGCAACTGGCGAACGCGTACGCCGCCTTCGCGGCTCGCGGCATGTACTGCACGCCGTGGCTGATCACGTCGGTCAAGGACTCGGCCGGCAAGACGGTCAGCGTCCCGGGCGCACAGTGCAAGCAGGTGCTGGCACCCGAGGTCGCGGACGGTGTGAACGCGGTCCTGCACCAGGTCATGGAGCCGAAGGGCACCGGCGGCAAGCTCAAGTTCGGCAAGAGCGACCTCGCCGGTAAGACCGGAACCATCAACGAGGCCAAGGCTGTCTGGTACGCCGGCTACTCGAGCAAGCTCGCCGCTGCCGCCACGGTGGCCGACGCGTCCCCGCCGTACAAGGAGCTGCAGGGGCAGAGTCTCAACGGCAAGCCGATCAACGACCCCTCGGGTTCCGGGACCGCCGGGCCGATCTGGCAGGCCGCGATGAAGGCCGCCCTGCAGGGCTACCCGACCACGCGGTTCGTGGCGCCGTCGGACAAGACCCAGCGCGGCGACGTGAAGAACCTCCCGTTCGTCAACGGCATGAACCCCGAGGACGCCGCGAACAAGCTCCGCCAGGCCGGCTTCGAGGTCGCGATCGCCTCCGGCACCGTGAACTCCGAGGAGACCGCCGGCACCGTCGCCTACACCGACCCCCGCCAGCGCGACGGCGCCCCGGCAGGCTCCTTGGTGACGATCTACGTCTCCAACGGCAGCGGCAGCAAGAAGAACCAGCCCGCCAAACCGACCACCACCCAAACGGTCAAACCCCCGGGCACCCCCACCACCCTCAACCCCAACTGCCCACCCTGGAACCCCAAGTACCCCAACTGCGGCGGCCGCGGCCGCTGACAGCACTGAGGGCCTCGTCCGCTCCGGACGAGGCCCTCTGGTGTGTTCAGGCGCCGAGTTGGCGTTTTACTTCGGCGGAGACGACTGAGCCGTCGGCCTTGCCCTTGACCTTGGGCTGCAGGGCGCCCATGACCTTGCCGATGCCGCGCGGGCCGAGTTCGGCGGCGCCGGTGGTGGCGATGGCTTCGGTGACCAGTGCCTTGATCTCGTCCTCGGTGAGCTGCTCGGGGAGGTACTCGGCGAGGATGTCCGCCTCTGCCTGTTCCTTGTCGGCCAGCTCGGCGCGGCCGGCCTCGCGGTAGGCGACGACGGATTCGCGGCGCTTCTTCGCCTCCGAGCTGAGGACGTCGACGATCTCGGGGTCGGTGAGCTCGCGGGCCTCCTTGCCGGCCACCTCCGCCTTGGTGATCGCGGTGAGCGCCATCCGCAGCGTCGACTTGCGGATCTCGTCGCGCGCCTTGAGGGCGGCGGTCATGTCGTCGTGCAGGCGCTGTTTCATTCCGGAGTTGGACATACCTGAGATTGTGGCAGGCTGGGTGAATGAGTTTGCGCGGGATCGCCAGTGCCACCCTGAAAACCACCGCCGTCGTCGGGGCAGTTGGCGCCGCCTGCGTCGCGTACGCGGCCGGGATCGAGGTGCGCTGGTTCACGCTCCGCCGGGTGACAGTGCCGGTGCTGCCGGAGGGTACGGCGCCGCTCAAGGTGCTGCATCTGTCCGACCTGCACCTGATGCCCGCCCAGGAGAAGAAGATCCGCTGGGTCAACGACCTCGCCGCGCTCGAGCCAGACCTGATCGTCAACACCGGCGACAATCTCGCGAGCGAGCACTCGGTCCGCCCGCTGCTCCGTGCGTACGGCGATCTGCTCGACCTGCCTGGGGTGTTCGTGTTCGGCTCCAACGACTACTGGAAGCCGCACTTCAAGAACCCGGGCAAGTACCTGCTGCCCGCGCATAAGCAGCGGCACAAGCCGCACGGCCCGGACCTGCCGTTCGAGGAGATGCGCCGCGCGTTCACCGGCGCCGGCTGGACGGACCTGAACAACGCCAAGTCCAGCCTCAAGGTCAACGGCCTGCGCCTGGACTTCGCCGGCACCGACGACCCGCACATCAGGCGCGACCGGTACGACGAGGTGGCCGGCGAGATCGACCCGGCGGCCGACCTGTCGATCGGCGTCACGCACGCGCCGTACCAGCGGGTGCTGAACGGGTTCGTCGGCGACGGGTATCCGCTGGTCCTGGCGGGCCACACGCACGGCGGGCAGCTGGCGGTCCCGTTCTACGGCGCCCTCGTGACGAACTGCGACCTCGACACGTCCCGCGTGAAGGGCCTGACCACGTGGGGGTACGACGGTCGCCAGGCGGCGCTGCACGTGTCGGCCGGCCTCGGTACGTCGCCGTACGCGCCGGTCCGATTCGCGTGCCGGCCGGAGGCGACATTGCTCACACTGGTGCCGCGGATAAACCCGATTTCGTCCGGGCGCTGAGCCCATGTAAGCTACTCGCGACTTCGGGCTGTGGCGCAGCTTGGTAGCGCGCTTCGTTCGGGACGAAGAGGTCGCAGGTTCAAATCCTGTCAGCCCGACCACCATTGAGGGTCAGTCACTGCGGTGACTGACCCTCAGTGCGTTCGGAGCGTCTCGGAGGAGCTTGGGGTGAGCGGGGCCGACCACTACGAGGTGCTGAACGTCGAGCGCACGGCGAGCACCGCGGAGATCAAGTCCGCGTACCGGAAGCTGGTCCGCCAGGTCCATCCGGACCAGGGCGGCAACGCGGCGCTGTTCCGCCTCGTGCAGGAAGCCTGGAGCACCCTGTCCGACCCGGCGAAGCGGGCGGCGTACGACCGTCACCTCGACAGCCGATCCGGTACGACGACCGACGACCCGCCCCGCACCACCCACCGCGAGCCCGACCCCGCGCCGGAGCCCGAGGACCCCTTCACCTGGTCCACCGACCAGCCCTGGTCGACCCAGCAGCCGTGGTCGGAGCAGCCGCAGCCCCAGCAACCGCAGTCCGGGCAGCCGCACTCCGACGAGGCCCAGGAGTCGCTGCAGCCCGTCGACGCGGGCCCGATCCAGGTCCGTCCTTCGTTCGGCCGCTGGCGGCTCCCGGCGCTCGTGACCCTGGCGGTGTGGACCGCCCTGCACGTCGGCAGCTACATCAGCGGCGGTGTCCACGACGTCTGGGACATCGTTCTCGGCGTCGGCCAGCTCGGCATGATCGTGGTCGCGATCCCTCCGCACTGGAGCAGACGAATTCCGCTCGGCGGGCTGTTCAAGGTTCTCGGCATCCTCACCGCAGTCCTGTTCCTGCTGATGCTGCTGTTCGCGAAGTCCGCCTGGGCCGGCCCTGCCCGGATCCTGGTCATCGCGCTCCTCGCCGGACTCGTGATCGTCCGGTTCCTCACCGGTCGCTGGTCCAAGCAGCATGCGCTGGACAAGGCGATCGACCGGCAGGCGGCGTACGAGTTCAACCTCTGGGGCCGCCCCGGCGAACCCCTCGTGGACACCACACTCGCCGCACCGATCACGCAGTACGACGTGATGCTGCAACGGCGTACCGCCAACCTCCTCGACCCCGTGGTCGCCGCACTACCCGCCGCCAAGCTGGTGCACGGTGCGCAGCTAGGCGCGATGGTCGTCGACCACCTCCTGCTCAACGGCCACCGTGCCGCACTGATCCTCTCGCTGGTAGGCCCACCCGGCACCTACTCACTCGACGCGTACGGCGGCCTCCTGCACAACGGCCAGCCCTTCGACAGCCCAGCACCCGCCCTGGAGGGCGCAGTCCAGTCCTGGCGCGCCCGGCTCCGACAGGTCGACGTACACGGCTTCCTGATCATCCGCTCGGACACAGGCCGCGTCACGACCCAGACCCGCCCCGACTCCACCGTCACCTGCCTGTCCACCCAAACCGCCGCCCACGACCTCCTCACCTGGCTACAACCAGAAGGCAACATGGTCGACCGCCAGATCCTGTACGACGTCCTCCACCGCGCACCGTACGGCCTAATGTGAAGGTATGCAGCGGGTTGAGCTCGGTGAGGTGGAGTACGAGGTCGCGGCGAAGGACATGCGGGGGTGGGTGGAGGAGCGGGTCGAGGGTCGCGCCGAGGACCGGCTGTTTCTGCTGAGTCATCCGCCTGTCATCACGTACGGTCCGCGGACCGTGCTCGACGATCTGCCGGCGGAGGCGGCCGGGATTCCTGCTGTCGCGGTCGATCGTGGTGGGTTCGCGACGTACCACGGTCCCGGTCAGCTGGTCGGCTATCTGGTGATCGATCTGCACCAGCGTGGTCCGGTCGACATCGTGCGGTGGGTGGAGAACGGTCTGATCGACGCGCTCGGCTCGCTCGGGTTCCCGCTGGTACGGCGGGACACGCCGAAGGGGGCGAGCAGCCTGGTCGGTGTCTGGACCGAGGACGGCCGGAAGCTGTGCTCGATCGGCATGCGGATCCGGCGCGGTGTGACCAGCCACGGGTTCTCGATCAACGTCGACCCGGACATGACTGTGTTTCACACGTTCACCAGCTGCGGGCTGCACGACGTCACGATGGTCTCGCTCGCCGAACTCGCGGCCGAGCAGGGCACGGCGGCTCCGACCGAGGCCGACGTGCGCGATGCCGTCGCCAACGCCCTGGGAGCCCGATAGCCTGCGGCAATGAGCCAGGAGGAGGACGGCGACCGGATGCCGGACGATCTGGAAGCCGTGCTGGAGGCCGCCGACGAGGACGAGGACCGTCCGGGGCGGTACGACGCCCCGCCGTTGCCGCCGGCGCTCATCCTGGCCGTCGTCGGGCTGCTGTGCGGGTTCGCGGTCATCGCGCTGGTCTGGGTGAGTGAGCGCGGCTGTGAGCGGTTCCGCGACACCACGAACTGCGGTGCCCTCGGGCTGCCGCTGCTGATCCTGATCGTGGTCGTCACGATGGTGCTCGGCGGCCTCGCGCTCAGCCGGCTGGCGATGCCGAACCCGCGCCTGATCGCGTTCCTGGGCGTCGCCTTCATGACCGCGGTGGTCATCGCGTTCCTGACCGGCCACCTGGACGCACCCTGGATCATCGCCGCCGTACCGGCGCTGACCGCCATCACCTTCCTGCTCGCCGATCTCGTCGCCCGACTGCTGGAGCGTGCCGATGCCTGACCTGCCCGTCTACGAGTGCCCGCGGACCGCCACCGCCCCGAACCTCGACGGCACCCTGACCGACCCCGCCTGGGAGGCCGCGCCCTGGACCACCGACTTCGTCCCGATCCACGACGGCCCCACGCCGCGGTTCCGGACCCGGGCGAAGCTGATGTACGACGACCAGTACCTGTACGTCGGCGGCCTGCTCGAAGAGCCGCACGTGTGGTCCACGATGACCGAGAAGAACAGCAAGCTCTTCCACGAGAACAACTTCGAGCTGTTCCTCGACCCGGACGGCGATGGGCTGAACTACTACGAGTTCGAGATCAACCCGCTCGGCACGATCTGGGAGCTCACGCTGCCCAAGCCGTACGTCGACGGCGGCGTCCCGATCGATCCGACGAACCTGCCCGGTCTGCGGACCGCGATCCACGTCGACGGCACGGTCAACGACCCGTCCGACACCGACACCGGGTGGTCGGTCGAACTCGCCGTACCGTGGGCCGACCTGGCGCCGTACAACGAGGGCCGCGCGACGCCGCCGAGCCCGGGTGCCGAGTGGCGGATGAACCTGATGCGCTGCGAGTGGCCGCACGAGGTGGTCGACGGCGCCTACGTGAAGGGCGAGCTGCTCGAGTTCTGGGTCTGGTCGCCGCAGGGCATCGAGGACATGCACCGCCCGGCCACGTGGGGAGTGCTCCGTTTCTGACCCTGCGACCCCCGTGACATGGCGTTAACACGACCGGGAGACAATGAGGTACGTGAACTTGGGGGGCTCCGGCGAACCACACAGTCTGGAGGCGGACCAGGTCGTCAGCGCGATCGAACGCGCGTGTGAGAGCGACCTGCGGACCGCCCTGCGGCTCGTTGCGCGCTACTCGGCGTACTGGTGGTCGAACGGGCTCCAGGACGAGGCTGCGGCGGCGGCCGAGCGGGTGCTCAGCATGCTCGGCCGGACCGTCCCTGTCGGGCTGGACGAGGAGTACCTGCTCGCCGTCATCCACGGCGCCGCGTCCGCCGAGCAGGAGCAGGTCGAGCTGGCCCAGCAGATCGTCCTGACGGCGACAGGTCCGTTCCGGTACTCCGTGACGGTGCTGCTGTGGTCACTCGTCTTCGGACCGTTCGAACCGGCCGCGGTCGTCGAAGAGGTACTGGAGCGGAACGAGGGCGGTGACGCGTGGACGCGCGCGGCCGTCGAGCTGTGCCGCGGCTACCCCGGCCTGACCACCGCCGCGCCCGTTGACGCCGCGCAGGCGCTGCGTACGGCGCTGGGCCGTTTCCGGATGCAGGAAGACCGCTGGGGCATGTTCCTCGCCCTGAGCGCGCTCCGGCAGGTTCTGGACGAGCCGCTGGACGTCACGACCGAGGCGCTCCGGCTGGCCGAGGAGCTGTTCCTGGCCGAGGAGACCGCGCTGCTGCTGTGCGAGCGTGGCGACCTCTACCGCGCGGCCGGCAAGCTGGAGGACGCGCGCGAGGACTACACCCGGGCCCTGTCGATCGGTGAGCACGCCGACCTCCCGGAGACGATCGCGGCGGCGCAGATCGGTCTGGGGCGCACTGCCCGCGGTATCGGGAACCTCCCGGCGGCGCGAGCGCACCTGTCCGCCGTACTCGCCATCCCCGAGCTGGACGACGCACATTTCGAGGCGCTGCACGAACTGGCTGCTGTCAACGCTGCCGAGGCCTCGGCGTAGCACCTGACCACACAGTCCAGTGGTACGCCGTCACATCTGTGGTGCCGCCCACATCGCGAGACCCGGTCCGGCTGGTTAGAGTCGGGAGCGAATCGGCCACCGACACTGCAACGGAGCAGCTGATGGACAAGACGTACGGGTCGCCGCGGGAAGCGGTCGCTGACATCGAGGACGGAGCGAGCCTCGCGGTCGGTGGTTTCGGGTTGTGCGGCAACCCGATGCAGCTGATCAGTGCGCTGCACGACAAGGGGGTGTCCGGGCTCAGCGTGGTGTCGAACAACTGCGGCGTCGACGAATGGGGGCTCGGCATCCTGCTCGCGGACAAGCGGATCGCGAAGATGACCTCGTCGTACGTCGGGGAGAACAAGGAGTTCGCCCGGCAGTTCCTGTCCGGTGAGCTGGAGGTGGAGCTGACCCCGCAGGGCACGCTGGCCGAGAAGCTGCGGGCCGGCGGCTGCGGGATCGCTGCGTTCTACACCCTGGCCGGAGTCGGCACCCAGGTCGCCGAGGGCGGGTTGCCGCAGAAGTACAACGGCGACGGGTCGGTCGCGAAGGCGTCGGAGCCGAAGGAGACCCGGGAGATCGGCGGTACGACGTACGTCCTGGAGGAGTCGATCACGACCGACTTCGGGCTGGTGCACGCACTCAAGGGCGACACCCACGGGAACCTGGTCTTCGACCGCAGCGCGCGCAACTTCAACCCGCTGGCCGCGATGGCCGGCCGGATCACGATCGCGCAGGTCGAGGAGCTGGTCCAGCCTGGTGAACTGGACCCGGACTCGATCCACCTGCCGGGCGTCTACGTGCAGCGCGTGGTTGCCGTCGGCAAGGACATCGAGAAGCGGATCGAGAAGCGTACGGTCCAACCGCGCGAGGCCTACCAGGCGCAGCGCGAGAAGCTGGAGGCCTGAGATGCCCCTCACCCGTGAGCAGATGGCCGCCCGGGCCGCCGCCGAGCTCGAGGACGGCTCGTACGTGAACCTCGGCATCGGCCTGCCGACCCTGGTCCCGAACTACATCCCCGACGGCGTCACCGTCGTCCTGCAGTCCGAGAACGGCATCCTCGGCGTCGGCCCCTATCCGGTCGAGGGCGAGGAGGACCCGGACCTGATCAACGCCGGCAAGGAGACCGTCACCACGATGCCCGGCGCGTCGTTCTTCGACTCGTCGCTGTCCTTCGGGATGATCCGCGGCGGCGCGATCGACGCGGCCATCCTCGGCGCGATGCAGGTCTCGGCCACCGGCGACCTGTCGAACTGGATGATCCCCGGCAAGATGGTCAAGGGCATGGGCGGCGCGATGGACCTGGTGCACGGCGCCAAGAAGGTCATCGTGCTGATGGAACACGTCGCCAAGGACGGCTCGCACAAGATCCTCACCGAATGCGACCTGCCCTACACCGGCCGCGGCGTCGTGAACCGGATCATCACCGACCTCGCCGTCCTGGACGTCACCGACGACGGCCTGCACCTGGTCGAGCTCGCCGAAGGAGTCACCTTCGACGAACTCCAGGAGAAGACCGGCGCCCCGATCAAGCAATGAACTCGGTCTCCGGCAGGGCGTGGCTCCAGTCGTGAGGACGGCCGCGGAGGTGCTGGTCGAAGAACGCCGGGACGTAGGTGCGGAGGGCGCGTAGTACATTGCTCGCGTCCGCCGTACCGACCGTGTTCGCGATCAGCTCCGGCGGGACGGTGAAGAACCGCTGGAACCACGGGATCACGGCCTGGTAGTCGACGAAGCTGTAGTGGCGGCCGTTCGGGAGCTTCAGGTCGCGTTTCCAGCCTGTGGAGTGGTTCCAGAAGAGTTTCCAGGACGGGTCCGTCCGGTGGTCGTTCGGTCCCGGACCCCCGGCTCCCATCAGTAGGAACGGGCGGTCCGTGCCCTTGGCAACGGTCGGGCAGTCGGCCGGGTCGTCGTACCCGTAGCCGAGCTCGCCGTCCATGTCGATCGCGGCGCGCACCCGGGGGTCGTCGACCAGCAGGTCGATCGAGCTGAGGCCGCCGGCCGAGTGGCCGTACGCGCCGATGCGGCGGAGGTCGAGAAGGCTGCCGAGGCCCTTCGGCAGTCGGCGCTGTTCCGCGTCCGGGTTCTCGCCGCGGGCGAGCCGGGCGAGGCTGTCGAGGACGAACTGGAGGTCGGCGAAACGGGCGGAGCGTGCGATCAGGGCGTACGGCGCCGGCGGCAGCGTCTGTACTTCGAGACGGCCACCGGGGAACTCGACGCCCGCGACCTCGTACGTGTGGTCGACCGTCACCACGACGTACCCACGGCTGGCGAGCTCGGCGACGCTGATCGACGCGAGCCCGCGAGGCACGCCGAAGCCGGGTGAGAACAGGACGATCGGGCGACGGCCGGGGAGGACCGGCGCGAGCAGGCCCGCGTGGCTCCTGGCGCCGACCCAGTCGATCGTCCCGACCGGCTGCTGAAGGGCGATCGCGGCGCCTTCGCCGTACAACTCGGCGGTCAGCGGCGGGAGGTACGGCGCAGGCTCGGCGGGGCGGCCGGCCGGGTACCAGATGCTGATCATCAGCTCCCGCGGGCGGCCCGGCACATGCGGGTCGTCGCGGTCGTGGTCGACGAGGTGCAGTTCCGTCGTACCGACCGGGAACGGGCCGGTCGGCCGAGGCAGCCGAATCGGCACAGCGGCACGCCGCCCACCGCCCGACACGAGCTCGTCGGACACCGACAGCCCGCTCGACGGGGCGGCGCCCGCTGCGAGTGCGCTGCCCGCCCCTCCCAGCGACGAGCCGGCGAGTGGGGCGAGGGCGGCGGCGGTGAGAAGAATTCGTCGGTTGAGCATGAAACCGACTGTGCCCGGAGGCGAACTATGCGTTCAGCTTGCGAAAGACACCTGTGATCCCCGACGAAAGTCGGGTATTACGGGACGCGTGGAGTTGGATGTGCTGGTGATCGGCGGAGTGGGCATCGACACGATCGTGCGGGTGCCGAGCCTGCCGTTGGCGAACCTGGACTCGGTCGCGGTCGACCCGATCGAGACGTACCTCGCGCACACCGGCCACGGCGTCGCGCTCGGGTGCCACCTGCTCGGGCTGAACGCCGGGCTGGTGGACGTGATCGGCGACGATTCCGAGGGCAGACGCATCCGCCGTACGTACGACGAACTCGGCATCCCGCTGCGGGTCGTCCTGCACCCGAGCGGCACCCGCCGATCGGTCAACCTGGTCGCCCCGGACGGCCGGCGGCTCTCGCTGTACGACGGGCGGCACCCGGCCGGTCTCCGCGTCGATCCGAACCTGTGGCGCCCGGCCATCCGGAGCGCCGAGCACGTGCACGTGTCGATCATGGACTTCGCCCGCGACGCCCTCGGCGACGCGATCGCCGCGGACCGCTCGATCTCCACCGACCTGCACGACTGGGACGGCCGCAACGAGCACCACAAGGACTTCGCGACCGCGTCGGACATCGTCTTCGTCTCGACCAGCGCGCTGCCGCCCGACGGCGTCGACTGGATCCTCGCCAACGGCCGTGCCGACGTCGTGGTCGCGATGGCCGGCGCCGACGGCAGCTACCTGCACGTCCGCGGCCGCCCGGCGCAGCACTTCCCGGCGATCACCTTCCCCGACCGCCCCGTCGTCGACACCAACGGCGCCGGCGACGCCTACGTCGCCGCCTTCCTGGCCCGCTACCTCGACGGAGCCCCCTGGCACGACGCCGCAACCGCCGCCACCGTAGCCGCCTCCTGGGCCTGCGGCTCCCCCGGCACCCACACCAACCTCATAACCGCCGAAGAACTAGCCCTCCGCACCCGTCAGCTCTAGGTACCGCGGGTCATTGGGGGGTGGAGGGTGGTGGCGGTGCCTCGGTGGAAGAGTTGGGCGGGGCGGCCGCCGTCTCGGGTTGTGGTGGTGCCGACCGGGGCTACGAAGTCGGGGGTCTTGGTGACTTTGCGGTGGAAGTTGCGGGGGTCGAGGGGGATGCCCCAGACCGCTTCGTAGACGCCGCGGAGCTCGGAGATCGTGAACTCGGGCGGGCAGAACGCTGTCGCAAGGGGTGAGTACTCGAGCTTGGCGCGGGCGCGTTCGACGGCGTCGGTGAGGATCCGGTGGTGGTCGAACGCCAGCCGCCCGGAGTCCTCCAGTACGTCGGTGACGTCGACCCAGCCTGCTGACGCGGCGTCCGAGCCGGCGGTTGGGGCGGGGAGGTCAGGGACCAGGGCGAGGTACGCCACGCTGACCACCCGGCCGCGCGGGTCGCGGTCCGGGGCGCCGTACGTCGCGACCTGTTCGAGGTGGATGCGTTCCGCGGACAGCCCGGTCTCCTCCGCGAGCTCGCGGCGGGCCGTCGTCTCCAGATCCTCGTCCGGCCGGACGAACCCGCCGGGGAGCGCCCAGCGACCCTGGTACGGCGGGATGCCGCGGCGGATCAGCAACACCTGGAGGCGGCCGTCGCGGACGGTCAGGATGACCAGGTCGGTCGCCAGACCGAGCGGCTCGTAGTCCATGACCACACTCTAATCGCCACCTTGACGAAAAGCCATCCGACCTCTTATCGTCATAGTGACGACAAGGAGAACGAAGAGATGGCAGACATCACCCGGTTCCGCTTCATCAGCCACCTGCGGGCCAACCCGACCACCCACGTGCGGCACCTGCGCAACGGCAAGGTCGCGCACGACGGCGCCGGCCAGGCGTTCTGGTTCCGGGCGCTGAACTCGTCGCTGAGCGAGATCCCGATCGACGACCGCGAGCAGCCGCTGCTGTTCCACGGCCGCACGCAGGACTTCCAGGACGTCGCCGTCCAGGCGACTGTCACCTACCGGGTGACCGACCCCGCTCTGGCGTCCACCCGGCTGGATTTCGGCATCGACCCGGACACCGGGCTCTGGCGGGCGACCCCGCTCGAGCAGCTCGGCGGGCTGCTGACAGAGCTGGCGCAGCAGACCGCGCTCGACCTGCTCGCCCGGATGACCCTGACCGAGGCGCTGTCCGAGGGCATGACCGCGCTACGCCAGGCGGTGGGCACCGGACTGCGCGAGGACCAGCGACTGACCGGTATCGGCATCGGCGTCGAGGACGTCCGCGTGGTCGCCGTACGGGCCGAGCGAGACGTTGAGAAGGCGTTGCAGACTCCCACGCGGGAGATGGTGCAGCAGGCGGCGGACAAGGCGACGTACGAGCGGCGGGCAATGGCCGTCGAGCGGGAGCGTTCGATCGCGGAGAACGAGCTGCAGAACCAGATCGAGCTCGCCCGCCGCGAGGAGCAACTGGTCAACCAGCGCGGTCAGAACGAACGCATGCGGGCGACCGAGGCCGCGGCCGCCGGTCAGATCGAGACGCAGGCCGCCGCCAGCCGGCAGCGCGCCATGGCCGAGGCGGAAGCCGACGCCAAGCGTGTCGTGGGTGCAGCCGAGGCCGCCGCCGAGAAGGCGCTGCTGGACGCGTACGCCGAACTGGACCAGGGCACGATCCTCGCCATGGCGATCAAGCAGGGCGCCCTGCCGGAGATCGGCACGCTGAACCTGACGCCGGACCTGCTGACCCCGCTCCTCACCAAGCTGACGGCCGGGGAGCAGTCGTGAACGGCGCGCGACGCCGGACCGCGGGAGGCTCGGCATGAGCCTCCCGCCCCGGGCGGTCATCGTGCACCGCGCGACCGAGCTGACCGAGCTGATCGCTCGGCATGGCACCAGGCAGCAGGCCGGGTTCTTCCTGGCCGGCCGCGGGCGGGACCTGGCCGAGCTCGACGCGCGGCACCAGGCCCAGCAAGACGCGCTCGCGACGGTGTCCGCGGCGATCCCGCTGGACTGGCGCCGCGCGGTTGCCGAGCGCAACGACCTCGACCGGTTCGGGTTCGGGCCGGAGGACGTGGTGATCGCGGTCGGTCAGGACGGATTGGTGGCGAACGTGGCGAAGTACCTGGACGGCCAGCCGGTGATCGGCATCAATCCCGAGCCGTCCCGCAACCCCGGCGTACTCGTCCCGCACGAACCCGCCGCGATCGCCGGCCTGCTGACGACGCGGACCGTCACCGAGCGGACGATGGTTGCCGCGAGCACCGATGACGGCCAGCAACTCCTTGCCCTGAACGAGGTGTACATCGGCCACCGCACGCATCAGTCTGCGCGCTACCGGCTCAGTTCGCCCGACGGCCTGCCCGAACGGCAGTCCTCGTCCGGGATCCTGGTCGGCACCGGGACCGGGTCCACCGGCTGGTGCCGTTCGGCGTGGCAGGAGCGGCGCAGTCCGTTGGCCCTGCCAACGCCGACCGATCCGGTGCTGTGCTGGTTCGTGCGTGAGGCCTGGCCGTCGCCGGCGACCGGCACCGACAACACCGAAGGGTTGCTCAAGGCACCGGATTCGCTGACGATCACGGCCGAGTCCGACCTGGTCGTGTTCGGCGACGGGATGGAGTCCGACACCTTGAGCGTCAGCTGGGGTCAGCGCGTCGAGGTCGGCGTCGCCGAGGTCACGTTGTGCCTGGTGGCCTGAATCGTGGCGTGCCAGGCGGAGTACAGCCGTCGCGCCGACCCGCCGATCGGACCGACCGCGTTGAAGACCGCTCCCCGACTGGCCGGCTCGGCGTTCTCGATCGCGTCGACGGCCTGCTCGGGCGCGTCGATGGTCGACGAGCAGACGCTCAGGATGTAGTCCGGCACCTGCAGCTTCGGATCCACGCAGCCGACCAGCGGTACGCCGACGGCCGCGACGACCGGGAAGACCGTCCCCGGGATCCCGACCGCGCACTCCACGGTCGCCGACTCCGGTACCGATCCGACCGTGCTGATCTCGTACTGGTCCCAGAGCGTCCGGTCCTCGCGCGGGTGCAGGCCGACCACGATGTGCTTGCCAGCGGCCTCCAGCTTCGCGGCCGCGTCGAGCAGCAGCTGGGTACCCGGCGCGGCGTTGCCGGTCTGATCCGGGTGGGTGACGCTTGTCAGCACCAGTACCCGATCCGTCTGCGGCGCGTAGGCCGGCAGGTTGTCGGTCTGCGCCGACCCCACCATCCGCACCCGGTGCTTCCAGCCGAGGTAGGCCGCGAACACGTCAGACTCGGCCGGTGACGCCGCCGTGACGAGCTCCAGCCGCGACCGGAATTCCTTCGCCCGCGGCGCTTCGACCGGCTTCAAGTACGCCAGTGAGCTGGCCGCCAACGGCAGTCGATGAAGTGCCGCAGCCACGTCCGCCGGCCAGTCCGAAGCACCGTTCACGACCAGCAGATCGGCAGGCGGTACGTCGTTCAGCGTCGCGACTCTGACCGGGTCCGCTGGCTTGATCTGAGTCAGATCCGGGACGACCTGGACCAGCTCCCAGCCGCGCCGCGCGGCCTCGGCGAGCAGCGGCTGCGCGTGGTACGTCCCCCACGGCTCATTGGTTGCCAACAGCACCCGAGTCCGCCGCGGCCGGGCGGCCAGTGACAGCCCCGGCGTCGCGGCGAGTCCGGCCCCGAGAACTCCAGCCTTCAGCAGCGTACGTCGAGTCGTGATCATGCGCGCGACCTTACGAAGCGATGATGAACAACCGCTAGACCTCCTTCGACGGCTGGATGATCAGGTGTGGGAGGTTGACGTCGCGGGGGCGGCCGACGACGTACGCGATCAGCTCGGCGACCTCGCGGACCGGGACGGCGGGGAGGGTGGTGCGGAGGTCGTCCACCATGGTCTGCAGCTCGGGCGGGAAGCCGTCGGCGAGTTCGGTGCCGTCGATCATGCCGGGCTCCAGGTCGGTGACGCGGATCCCCTCGCCGGCCAGCTCGGCACGCAGCGTTCGCGTCAGGTGGCTGACGGCTGCTTTCGAGGCGCCGTACGCCGCCATCCCGGGATTGATGCGCTCGCCGGCCAGGGACGACACGTTGATCAGGTCGGTCGTCCGGGTCGCGGCCGATCGGCGCAGTGCCGGGAGGAACGCGTGCGTGACGTTGATGACGCCGGTCAGGTTGATGTCGACGGTACTGCGCCACGCGTCCGCCGGGCCGTCCGCGAACGGGACCACGTGCATGACGCCGGCGTTGTTCACCAGCAGGTCGAGGTCGCCGAAGGTGTCCTGCACGAGTACGGCGGCCTCGGCCACGGACTGCTCCGAGGTGACATCGGCCGGTACGACGAGCGCCGTACCGCCCGCCTCGGCGATCTGGGCGGCGACCTTCTCGAGGCGGTCGCGCCGCCGGGCGAGCAGCGCGACGGACGCGCCGTCGGCGGCGAGACGAGTGGCGATGGCGGCACCGATTCCGCTGGCGGCGCCGGTGACGAGTGCGATGCGTGAAGTACTCATGACTTCACCCTCGCCCGGAGCGCCTGACCTCAGAAGATCCGCTTCGACCGTAGGTCTGGCAGTACCACCCAGTGCGCTGGGGCGCGTGGGGATACTGGTGGGGTGAGTGCGCGACCGCAACTGGGAGAGTTCCTGCAGACCCGACGGGCTCGGGTGCGGCCCGAGGACGTCGGGCTGCGCTCCGGCCGGGACCGGCGCGTCTCCGGTCTGCGCCGGGAGGAGGTCGCGCTACTCGCGAACGTCAGCGTCGACTACTACATCCGCCTGGAGCAGGGCCGCGCCGGCAATCCGTCGACGACTGTACTGACGGCGGTCGCGGACGCACTCCGGCTGGACCAGGCCGAGCGCGATCATCTGCGGCGGCTGGCCTGCTCGGCGCCGCCCGTACCGCCGAAGACCGCCGTACGGCCGCAACTGCAGGCGATGATCGACGCGATGCACGACCTGCCCGCGATCGTGGTCGACCGACTGAGCAACGTGCTCGCGTGGAACGCCGCCGCGCTGGAGGTCGTCGCCGACTTCGAAGGCTCAGCCCCTCGGAACCTGGCGCGGCTGTACTTCCTGGACCCCGAGGCCCGTGAGTACTACGCCGACTGGCAGACCGTGGCGGAAGACGCGGTCGCCCTGCTCAGGAAGGCCTCGGCCGAGTACGCCGACGACACCGAACTGGCAGCCCTGGTCGACGAACTCCGCACCGCCAGCCCCGACTTCGACCGCTTCTGGACCTCCCAGAACGTCCAGAACCGCTCAGCCTGCCCCAAAACCCTCAACCACCCCACCGCCGGCCGCCTCACCTTCACCCTCGAACCCCTCCAACTCCCCACCGACGACGGCCAACACGTCATCACCTACACCCCCGCCGACCAACCCACCACAACCTGGCTCACCAACCGAGCCTCCACCAGCCGCGGTTAAGCCAGGTTGGTCCTCTGGTGGGGTCCATTGATCACTTGGCAGTTCGGCTCACCTAGCTGGAGCTGATCCTGCGGAAGGACTCGGCGCGCCGTGGATCGGTCCGCGCGCATGGAGGTCTCATGAGTGAGCAATTGCAGCGAGTTCCTACGCTGGCTATTATGGTGTCACCAAGACCGGTTCCGCCTGCTTCTGCAGGTCCAGGGCCGGTCCTCATTCTTTCTGGACGGCGTACTTGGACGGAGCGGTCAAGGACTACAAGTCCTACGACGATCAGGTTCGCCTGCTCGCAGGGCGCGGGATGGACATCGGGAACCACGACGAGGCCGTCGCTGTGCTGCGTCGAGTCAACTACTACCGCCTCAGCGGCTACTGGTACCCGTTCCGGAAGCTGGCCAAGGCGGGACGCCAGGACAGCTTCTTCCCCGGGACCAAACTGAGCGACGTCGTCGCGCTCTACGATTTCGACGCCCAACTCCGCGCCGCGACCTTCACAGTGCTCGCGCCCATCGAGCTGGCGGTTCGTGCGCTGCTCGGGCACGAGCTGGGACGCGTCGACCCGTGCGCGCACCTCGACCCCGGCAAGCTCGGGCCCACCGCGACGGGCAAGCGCTACGACCGATGGGTCGAAGCGTACGAGTTCGAGCTGCAACAGTCGCGCGAGGACTTCGTCTCTCACCACCTCGGGAAGTACGGCGGTCGCCTGCCGGTCTGGGCGGCGGTCGAGATCCTCGACTGGGGAGGCCTGACGTACCTCTACGGCTTCGCGCCCCGCGGTGTCCAGGACCGGGTCGCCGACGCGTGCGGGCTGAGCGCACCGCAGCTGACGAGCTGGCTGAAGGCGCTCAACCTCGTGCGCAACACCTGCGCCCACCACGGCCGGCTGTTCAACCGCGTCCACACGATCTCGCCGAAGCTGCCAAAAGTGGGACGTCATCCCGACCTTGACGCCGTTGCGACGGACTGGTCCCGGACCTTCGGTCAGCTGACTATGATCCAGTTCCTCCTCGACCGGCTCCAGCTGGGGCGGAAGACGCTCCTGCCAGCCGTGCTGAAGGGCTTCCCGTCCGTACAGGCCGTTCCGATCAGCCACATGGGCGCCTCAAGGACTGGCAGAGCACCGGCACGCTGTGGCATGCCTGAGCATTCGCTCCTGTCCCGTGCGGTGAAGTTCGTGCTCCGCGTGCCAGGGTCTGTTCGCCTAGTAGATACAGACCTCAGCACACTTCGCGCGCCGGCGAAGCCGGCCAAGAAGACTGCCGCGCCGAAGGCGTGACCGATCCGCATCCACACCCCGCAACAGTCCACCCGCGCAACACGCACCCTCCCGGCCGGACCATCCCGGGCGCCGGCGGAGCTGGCCAACAAGACAGTCGCGCCGAAGGCGTGTCCGATTGGCCGGTCTCCCGGTTGTTATTCGCCGTTGAGCCAGTCGTAGAAGGAGACTACGGAGAGGCGGAAGTGGTGGGGGTCGGTGAAGGTGCCGTTGACTTTGCCGAGGCCGTTGATGACTGTGGCGGTTCCGTTGGCGTGGCCAACGGCGTACGCGTGGCCGTTGCCGGTGTCCTTGTCGATGCCGAGCAGTAGTGTGCCGTATTGGCCGCACCGTTCGGCTATGAGCGTCTCGAAGCCCTGCCAGGTGCTCGTCCGGACCGGCTTGACGATCGGCTTCATCGGCGACGTCGTGGGGATCCGGATCGTGTACAGCGCGCCGCCGCGGGTGTTCGCGATGAACGTGTCGTACGTCTGCGTCTTGCTGATCACCGCCATCGACTTGACCGACGCGAACCCCGGATACGATCCGGTACTGCGCCATCCGGCAGCGGTGTGATGCCAGCGGAACAGCACCCCGTCGTTGCGGAGTGCGTACAGCTCCGTCCGCGGAACGATCCCGGACCCGACCGGCTTGTCGAACGTCGCCCAGTCGAGCTGCGTGAAGTTCGACCAGCCACCACCGATCCGGGCCAGGCGCGGTTCCCCCGGCGGGAGGTTGCCGCCGGCATCGAGGAGGTAGCCGCTGCTGTACAACCCGTCCCCGATCACGACCATCCCGTGCCGCTGAGTGCCGCCGCCGCTGGTCGGATAGTCCTCGAAGTGACTGCTCAGCCGGACCACCCCGGGCGCGTACAGCTTCGCGGCCGGGGATCCCGCACTGAGCGACGGCGGGTTCGTCGCCTTCAGGCCGCGGATCACGTGTTCACCCTGCGCCGTCACCGAACCGATCCGCGCCGAGCACGCCTCGCTCTGAGCTGCCCCTGCGCCCTGGGCCGAGGTCGCCAGGACGCCGGCCGCCAGGACCGCGCACCCTGCGACTGCTATCGCTCGCCGCCACATGTCAGCCTCCGTTCAGCGGGTCGTACGCCGGAGCGAACCGGAAGTACTCCCAGTCGGTGAAGGCCGTCGGCACCTTGCCGAGGCCCCGGATGACGGTCGACGCGCCGTTCGCGTGCCCGACCGCGTACAGGTGTGCAGTCTTCGTGTCCTTGTCGATACCGAGCAGGATCGAACCGGTCCTGCCGCACGGCGCCGCGACGAGCTGCTCGAAGATCTGCCAGCTCGACGTCCGCACCGGCGTGATGATCGGCTTCAGCGGCACGCTGGTCGGGATCTTGACCGTGTACAGCCCGCCCGCGCGGTTGTTCGCCAGGAACATGTCGTACGTCGGCGTGGTGGCGATCAGTGCGAACGACTTCATCGTGCTCATCCCGGTGACGTACCCGGTGTTGCGGAAGCCCCGCCCGACGTCGGTCCAGCGCCCGAACTTGCCGTACATGTCCTGCGAGTACAGCATCGTCCGGGTCGGCGCGCTGGTCGCGGACGCCTTGTACTGCGACTGGATCAGGAACCGCCCGCCCCAGCCGTTGCCGATCCGCTGGAACACCGGCGTACCGACGATCTTCCCGTCGCTGCCGACGGTGTAGGTGCTCTGCATCAGATAGCCCGCGCCCCAGACGACCTTGCCGCTGCGGGTTGTCCGGCCGTTGCCGGCGGGGACCGCGGTGAAGGTCGTCGGGTTGTTCACGGAGTACGGCGTGTTGTAGAGGTTCGGTGTGTTGAGGGCCGGGCTCACCGTCGGCGGCGCCGTGGCAGAGACGACCCGGCTGTTGACGCCGCGGGCCGTATCGAACGACCCGAGCCCGAGCGCGCAGGCCGCCGCAACAGCACTCGTCGTTGCGGCGGCCGGCTGGACTGCCGGGCCGAGGGAGAGCACAAGTCCGGCGGCGCCGGCGAGACCAAGTGTCTTACGGAACATCGGTTTCCTCTCGGGAGGGATCAGTCGCCGTTGGCGACGTCGAACTCGGGAAGCGGAGCCCAGCGGAAGTACACCGGGTCCTCGAAGGCTCCGGGGACCTTGCCCCGGGATTGGATCAGTGTCGACAGACCGTTGGCGTGTCCAACGGCGTACAGGTAGGCGGTCTTGGTGTCCTTGTCGATGCCGAGCAGGAGCGTGCTGTTCCGCCCACAACCCATCGCGGACAGCGTCTCGAAGCCCTGCCAGGTGCGCGTCCGGACCGGCGTCACCACGGGCTTCGCCGAGCCGACCGGGATCCTGATCGTGTACAGCGCCCCGCCGCGGGTGTTCGCGAGGAACGTGTCGTACGTCGGCGTCTTCGCGATCAACGCCATCGACTTCACGGCGGCGTACCCGGCATACGAACCGGCCGCCCGCCACGTCCCGTTGTCGATCGTCCAGCGGAACAGCAGGCCGTCGTTCCGCAACGCGTAGGCGGCCTGCCGGTGGACCTTGCCCGGGTACAGCGCCTGGTACTCCGAGACCTCGAGCAGCTTGAACGCGCTCCAGCCACCACCGATCCGGCGCAGCTCCGCAGGCTCGACGAGCTGCCCGTTGGTGTCGGTGCGGTAGACGCTCCAGTACAGCGCGTCGCCCGCCACGACGTACCTGGACCGCTGCACTCCACCGGGCGTCGGCTCGTGCGTCTGCCGCGCGCTCAACCGGATCAGCCCGGGCGTGTAGACGCCGCCCCACTGCCGATCCTGCACAGTTGGCGGAGTCGTCGCGAAGACGTCGGTACTGCGATGCGCGCCGGCCGCGGTCACCGACCCCAGCCAGACGTCGCACGCCTCAGCCGTGGCGGCACCGGCCGCCTGCGCGTTCCCCGGCACCAGCGCGCCGAGGACGAGAGTCAGCACCGCGCCCCCCGCCGAAGCGGTCAGTCGTCGAAACATGTCGCCCCCTCTCAGAACACTTGATACGGGGCGGACACGAAAAGTTGCGCGCGAAGTATTACCCGTGCTGTTCACGGGAAGTGAGCGCGCGGGTGAGTTCTGTGCACAGAATAGAGCCTCACCTACCGCCCATAGGGGGATTCACGGATGCGCAGAACTCGGTTGCGGGCCGGACTGGCCCTGCTCGTCGCTGCGGTGGTGGCCCCGGCCGCCTCGCTCACCGCAGTGGCCGGGCCCACCGCCGTACCATCCAAATCTTTGGCCAAACCTTTCGTGCAGGGCACACAGACCGTGCCTGCCTACGACTACGACAACGCGATCCACGAGCGGGTGCAGGTCGACGTACCCCGGCTCGACGGGGACGCGAACGGGATCACCGACCAGATCACGGTCGACATCATCCGGCCGGGTGAGGCCGCCGCGGCCGGGATCGACGTACCGGTCATCATCCAGGCCTCGCCGTACTACGCCGGAGACCCGGACAGCTACTTCGACGGGGTCGGCGTGCGGCAGGTGTACGGGAGCTGGCTCGACAATTACTTCGTGCCGCGTGGGTACGCCGTCGCGTTCGTCGACATGCCCGGGACGTTCCGGTCGACGGGCTGCAGCGACGTCGGCGCGGACCTCGAAGTGCTCGGCACCAAGGCAGTGATCGACTGGCTCAACAACCGCACTGCCGGACACAAGCCGGACGGCGGCGCCGCGAAGGCGGACTGGTCGACCGGGAAGGCCGGCATGATCGGCGTGTCCTGGAACGGGACGATCGCGAACTCGGTCGCCAGTACCGGCGTCCGCGGGCTGGAGACGATCGTGCCGATCGCGGCGATCTCCAGCTGGTACGACTACACCCGCGGGTTCGGGGTGCCGTTCTACGACGAGTACATGGGCTTCCTGCACGACTACGTCAGCAACGACGCGTCGCCGCGGTGCGAGCAGCTGACCGACGAGATCGAGCAGGCCTCCGACACCCCGACCGGGTCCTACAGCACGTGGTGGAACCCGCGGAACTACCGGCTCGACGCCTCGATGGTCCGCGCCAGTGTGTACGTCGTGCACGGGCTGGGCGACGAGAACGTGAAGACCCGGCACTTCGGCGAGTGGTGGGACGAGCTGGCCAAGCGGGACGTGCCGCGGAAGATCTTCCTGCATCAGGGCGTCCACCTCGACGGGTTCAGCTTCCGCGACGAGTGGGTGAACAAGCTGCACCCGTGGTTCGACTACTGGCTGCAGGGCCTCAAGAACGGCGTGATGGAGACGCGGCAGGCGACGGTCCAGCGCGAGGACGGCTCGTTCGTGGACGAGCCGCGGTGGCCGGCCGTCGGCGCGCGGCAGACCACGCTGAGGCTGAGCAAGGCGGCGGACGCGAAGGCCGGCGGGTTGTCGATCGCGACCGCGTCGAGCGACCCGATCAGCTTCACCGGGACGGACAAGGAGTCCGCGGACACCGTCGTACTCGATCCGACGGCGGCGCGCACGGATCGGGCCGTGTTCCTGAGCGACGAATTGTCCAAGGCCGTGCGGGTCAGCGGCACCGGGAAGGTGACGGTGCGGGTCAAGGTCGACAAGGTTGCCTCAGGCATCAAGGCGCGGTTGGTCGACTACGGTACGGCGAACCGCTACACGAACGTCACGAACGTGCCGAACACCCGCGTGTGCTGGGGTGACGGGAACGCGCTCGACACCGGGTGCTACCCGGACACGCAGGTCAACACCGCGGTCTCCGACACGTCCGTGGTGATCCGCACGCTGGCTGATGTCGGGCACTACGAGTCCTTGTACACGAAGGAATCGCTGCGTCCGGATCGTTGGTACGATCTGTCGTTCGAGCTGAACGCCGACGACGTGGTCTTCGCCGCCGGACACCGCCTGGGCCTGGTCCTCACGGTCGAACCGGACAACCCGTCCGTCCCGTTCACCGGCGCCACGATCACCCTCGACCCCACCCGCTCCTACCTCACCCTGCCCCTGACGGGCTACACCGCAGCCCTTCAAACGGCGGAGGTGCCACAAGCCCGAGTCCCCTCCACCCGGCTGGCCCAGTCAGAACCGGAGAAGAACCCGGTGGAACTGATGAAGCAGATGGTCGAAGCTTCCCGATGAAGCAGCGGGCCCCGGCAGACAGCCGGGGCCCGTCCTTCACAGCTCTGAATAGGCGGCGACCAAGGTGGTCGCGTCGTGTTCCCAGTTCAATTCTGTGGCGGCGCTGCGGACGCCGTCGGTGTACGTGGTGTAGTTGTCGATCAGCGTCCGGACGGCTGTGGTCAGGGACTGGGGGTTGCCGGGCTCGTACAGCGTGCCGAGTTTGTACTGCGTGACGACTGCCCGGAGCTCCGGCAGGTCCGCTGCGACCACCGGTACGCCGGCGCGCACAGCGTGGAAGAGCTTGTTGGGCAGTGCGAGGCGGTGGTTCTCGCACGTGTTCGTGAGCGTGACCAGCGAGATGCCGTAGGACCTGAGCGTGTCGTCGACCTCGTCGATCGAGCGCTCGGCGACAGTCTCCACCGGCCCGAGATCCAAGCGGTAATTGGGATCCACCGACCCCATCAACACGGTCCGGAACGGCGCCAGCTGACGAGCCGCCGCGACCACGGTCGGCAGATCCCGACCGGCTCCCACGCGTCCGGCGTACAGCAAACCCTCCGGCCGCTCGGGTGCCGGCGGTACGTCGTCCGCGCGCGGGAACGTGTTCCGGACGACGCGTACGTCGGCCAGCCCGCGTGACCGCAGCCGCGCCGCGATCCCGTCCGACACCGTCAGAACGACCCGCGCCTTCGACGCCAGCGACACCTCGTACCGCCGCCCGCGCGCCCGCCACAACGGCGTCGGCCGACCCGGCAGCGCCCGGTCGAACCACAGCTCGTGGCTGTCGTACACCAGCTTCGCCGACCACTTCTCGGCGTACTCCGCGGCGAGCTCCAACGTGTTGAAGTCGTGCGCGTGCACCACGTCGACCGGCCCGGCCGCGGCGACGCGAGGGGCCGCCGCGAGACGCCATTGCTTCTCCGTGCGATTCCGGTGCTCCGGCAGCAACAACCACCGGCCGAACCGCTGGATCAGCACCTTCGGCCCGGAATGCCCGTGCCCGACCGTCAGCCCGCCGTTCCCGGACCGCAGGCCGGACGACCGGGAGACCGACTCCACCGTGATCCCCGGGCCCACTTCGCTCTGTTGATCAGCAAGCCAGGCTTCAGGGACGTCACGGCCGATCACGTGCAGCGTGTGACCGGCCGCAGCCAGCGCGGTCGCCTCCCGGAGGATGCGCGAGTCCCCGGCGATCGGGGACTGCGCGATCATCAGAATCCGCACTTACTCGCTCTCGTCCTCGTACACCAGCTCGTTGTTGAGGAACGGGAGCAACACCTCGACCGACTTCCGCCCGTCGTGCAGGTCGCGGACGAACGACGGTCCCGCGTCGGCGATCTTCCGGGCGGTGTCGCGCTCGGCGACCAGCCGCTCGATCACCTCCGCCAGGTCGTCCGGGTTCGCCTCGGCGATCGGCAGGTCGGTCGGCAGCAGATCCCGGACCGGGTCCGCGATGTGCCCGACGGTGACCCGGCCGGCCGCCATCGCCTCGCAGGCGAAGACGCCGTACGAACCGAGCAGCAGCTGGTCGACCACGATGTCGGCGCTCTTCACCATCTCGGCGAGCTCCGCATGCGGCACACCCTGCACCCGCTGGTACTTGATCAGGCCCCGCGCGTCCAGATCGGTCAGCACCGGGTCGACGTACGCCGAACCCTTGAGCGCGCTGGCCGACGGCGCGTGCAGCACGACCGGCACCTCACGCTCCAGCACCGGCTGCGTCGACACGAACCCCTCGACGTCGACCGCGAGCGGCAACCAGATGCCGTTCTCGACGAACTCGAGCAGGTCCGGCGTGGTGACGAAGACCGGGCCCTTGTACCCGTCCAGGTGCCGGCGCATCAGGTTGTTCGCGGCCTGCAGGCGCACGGTCAGCTCGTCGTCCGGGTTGCGGAACGGCGAGTACCGGTACTGCTCGCGGTGCTGCGCGGGATCGCGGATCTCCGACCCGTGGAACACCAGACCGTGCTTGATCCCGGCCTGGTCCAGCATCGGCACGTCGGTCGTCCACATCTGACCGCGCTGCTGGCCGAACATCGGCCGCCCCGCCTCGAACAGCACGTGGGTGACCTCGCGTAACGCGTACGCCGTCAGCTCCAGCTGCCACCGCAGATCGGACCGGTACTGCCGGTAGGTGCCGGTGCGGTGCACGCGGAAGTCGAACGCGCCGCTGCCCGTGGTCAGCGACTCCGCCTTGACGTCCGGTACCTCACGCTCCAGCGCGGTCGCCCACAGCCAGGCCTGACCCGCACTGTTCACCGGCCCGAGCAGCAGGTGCCGCCCGGTCTTGGTGACCCGGCCGCCCGGCCGGGTGATCTCGAGCTGCTGCCCGGTCAGCTCGCCGTACAGCTCCCGCAGCTTGGTCGCCTGCCCGACCCAGGACACTTCCTGCTGGTACGCCGGATCCGCCACCCGCTCGCGGTAGCTGTCCAGATCGCCGAGCACGGTGCGGACCTTCGCCGCCAGGTCGCGCCCGTCCTCCGCGGTGAACACCTCGCCGATCCGAGTCCGGTCAACGAACTCCTTCATGCTCGGCATGTCGCTGACCACCACCGGCAGCCCGGCGAAGGCGTACTCGAACAGCTTGTTCGGCAGCGCCATCTCGTGGCTCGGGTAGCGCAGGATCGGGATCAGCCCGACGTCGGCCGTGCGCAGGAACGCGACCACCTCGTCCGGCTTCACCGGATCCAGGCAGTGCAGACGGTCCTGCACCTCGAGCTGCACGGCCTGTGCCTGCAACTGACGAACGACGTCTGTCGCCACACCAGGCACGCACACGACGGCCAGGTGCACGTCCGGCAGGTCCACGAGCGCCTGGACGGCGGTGTGGATGCCGCGCGCCCGCGTCACGCCGCCGCTGTAGACGAGCAGCGGTACGTCGGGCGCCAGGCCGATCTGGCTGCGAATGTCGGACACCTCGACCGACACGTCAGCAGGGTTCGGCGTGTTCATCACCACGGTCGGCTCATGGCTGAGCTTGTGCTCGCGCTGCAACCGTTCGGCGATCGCCGGGCTGACGGTGATCACCCGGTCCGCTTCGCCGATGTACTCGCGCTCGTGGTTGGCCCACGCAGCGATCGAGCGCCGGGTCCGGCCGCCGTACTGCGAGAGTCCGGCGACGTACTCGTGCGCGTCGTACACGACCTTCAGCTTGCGGCCGCGGAGCTTCGCGCGGCCGGCGGCGCGGGTCGCGACGCCGATCACGTGCATGTCGTGCGCGTGCACGACATCCGGCTCGAGGCGGTCGATCAGGTCGCCGAACGCGATCTCGAGGTCCAGCGCCTCGGGGTGCAGCCTGCGCCACGGCGCCGGCCACGGCAGCCGGTGCAGCACGCCGTCGTACGCCCGCCAGCTGAACTTGAACGGGATGTCCGCCTTGTTGCCGACGCCCTTGCGCACCCAGGCGACCCGCTCGGCCACCTGCCAGCGCGCACGGCGCAGCAGCCGGGTGGCGACACCGGCCTTGAACTTGATCGGGTTTCCCTGGCCCGCCTTGGCCCGTGCGATCGCGTGCCCGGAGTCGGCCTTGAGCTCCTTGAGCTCGGCCTGGATCCGCTGGCTACGCGCCACATAGGTCGCGCGGTACCGATATCCCACCAACGGCGGCCGCCAGTTGCGGCGGGCCGTACGGCTTCGTTTCCGTTCCTCACGCAGTGCGAACGGCACCGCCACCCGGACGATCAGCGCACCGTCGAGCATCTCCCTCGACGGAAGGCCGCTGGCCGAGACCCCGAGCACGGTCACTTCTGCTCCGGTCTCGGCCAGTGCTGCGGCCTCTTTGCGGACCCGGCTGTCGTTGGTGACGTCGTTGGCGACGATCATCACGACCCGCAGGCCTGCATCTGTCACTGGCTGACCGACCTTCCGATCACAATCCGCCGCACGCCCGCCCACTTGGCCGGGTCGGTGCGGTCACGACCGTCGACGAGCACCTTCACACCCGGCAGGTCGGCCGGGCTCAGCTGCGTGTACTCCGCATGATCCGCCTGCAAGACCGCCGCGTCCACCGGCGAGCCCAGCGTGTACGGCGTGAAGCCGAGCCCCTGGAGCTCCTCGTCGGTGTACAGCGGGTCGTGCACGGACACCTCGGCGCCGCGCGCCTTCAGCGCCTCCACGGCCGGGAAGACCCCGGAGAACGCCGTCTCCTTGACACCGCCGCGGTACGACGCGCCGAGCACGACGACCTTGGCGCCCTTCAGCTCACCGAACGCGCCCTCGAGCAGGCCGATCGTGTAGTCCGGCATGCCGGCGTTCGCCTCGCGGGCGGCGCGGACGACGGTGGCGTCCGGGTCGGTGTACAGGTACAGCCGCGGGTAGACCGGGATGCAGTGGCCGCCGACCGCGATACCGGGCCGGTGGATGTGGCTGTACGGCTGCGAGTTCGACGCCTCGATCACGGCGTGGACGTCGATGCCGTTCTGGCCGGCGAACCGGGCGAACTGGTTCGCCAGGCCGATGTTCACGTCGCGGTAGGTGGTCTCCGCGAGCTTCGCCAGCTCGGCCGCCTCGGCCGAACCGAGGTCCCAGACGCCGTTCGCGCGCTCCAGGTCCGGGCGCTCGTCGAAGTCCAGCACGGCCTCGTAGAACGCGATGGCGCGCTTCGCGCCCTCCTCGGACAGGCCACCGACCAGCTTCGGGTACTTGCGCAGGTCCGCGAACACGCGGCCGGTGAGCACCCGCTCCGGCGAGAACACCAGGTGGAAGTCGGTGCCCTCGGTCAGCCCGGAGATCTCCTCGATCATCGGCTTCCACCGGTTCCGGGTGGTGCCGACCGGGAGGGTGGTCTCGTAGCTGACCAGCGTGCCGGGGGTGAGGTGCTCGGCCAGGGAACGGGTCGCGTTCTCCATCCAGCCGAACTCGGGCTGCCCGGTCTGCTCGTCCACGAACAGCGGCACGACCACGACGACCGCGTCGCTGTTCGGGATGGCGTCCGCGTAGTCCGTGGTCGCCCGCAGGCGGCCGTCGGCAACGGTCTCGGCGAGCAGCTCCTGCAGGTGGGCCTCACCCGGGAACGGCTCCTGGCCCGCGTTCACCAGGTCAACGAACTTCTGGTTGATGTCGACGCCGACGACCTGATGGCCCTTGGCCGCGAACTGGACCGCCAACGGCAGTCCGATCTTGCCTAAGGCAACAACACTGACACGCACAGCAACTCCACTAGGTAGTGATTCTTCATCGGGGGCCTCGGAGCTTCCGTTCCAGCGGGTGCTCGACGAACTTGTAGAGCAGGGCCGAGGCGAAGATCGAGAGGACAAGGACACCGGCGTACCAGGTCAGGTTGGACCAGCCGATCGGGCCGGCGATGCCGTGGTACTCCTTGATCGCGTACAGGATCGTGGCGTGCACCAGGTAGAAGGCGTACGACCACTGGCCCAGCGCGACCATCGGCTTGCTGCGCAGTACGGACCGGCCGCCGCGGGTGTCGCGGGCAGCGACTGCGAGGATCAGGAAGCCGTACAGGAACGTCAGGACTTCCTTCTGGCACAGGCCCATCGTGACCGCGCCGGGGATCTGGGTCGGGTGCAGGCCGGAGTAGTACAGGAGGTACAGCCCGCCGCCGGTGACCAGGAACGCGAACCACACCGGGATCCGCGGCCTCCAGCCGGATCGCAGCGAGATCGCCAGGCCGATACCGAACAGGAACGCCACCGAGTGCAGCACCGGCTGCGGCAGCACCGGTACGTCGTCCTTGTAGTGGAACAGCGCCAGGCGGTACGCCCCGCCGAGCACGAGCACCGAGACGCACAGGATCAGGCCGCCGACCGTCTTCAGCCGCTGCGTGGCCCGCCAGACGAACGGGAAGTACGCGTAGAAGAACGCCTCGACCGACAGCGTCCAGCCCGCCGGGTTGCCGCCGTACAGGATGGTCGGGTTGTTCGACCAGCCCTGCACCAGGAACGCCGACATCACCAGCACGGTCATCGAGACCGGCTTGATCCAGGACATCCCGGCCGGCGGCTCGAACCGGTAGAAGACGAAGATGGCCGCGACCAGCGTCAGGAAGTACAGCGGGAAGATCCGCGCGAACCGGCGCCGGTAGAAGGTGCGGATCTTCGTCCCGGGCTGCGCCGACCAGGTGAGCACGAAACCGGACAGCACGAAGAAGAACGTGACGCCGGAGGTGCCGTACTTCAGGAATTTGTGGATCGGCAGCGGCGCCAGCTGGGTCATGTGGTGGGCGAACACGAAGAAGGCCGCCCACCACCGCAGACCGGTGAGCGACTCGACCCGTGGCAACCTCCCGCTCGGGGAGCGCGGCGGTGTGCCGGACTCCCCGGGGAAGGTACTGGCCGGCGCGCCGGGAGGCGGAGTCCCCACAGCTGCCGACCCAGGGGATTCCTGGGTCGGCGTCTGGTTCTCTTCGGCGGCCTTCGTCATGTGGTTACTCCGCGAGAGTGGCAACGACACGCTCAGCAGCGTGACCGTCGCCGTACGGCATCGGGCGGTCGCCCTCCGGCGTCGGCCGGGCGGCCAACTCGGGCAGCTTACTCACGTCGGATGTCAACACGTTCCATCCGTCGTCCAGCGTCTCGACCCACTCGGTCTCGGTGCGCAGCGTGGTGCACACCCGGCCGAGCAGGAAGGCCTCCTTCTGGAGACCCCCGGAGTCGGTCACGACACCGGCCGAACCGAGGACAGCCGCGACCATCTCCGGGTACGCCAGCGGCTCCCGGACGTGCAGCGAACCGTCCGGACGCTCCAGCTTGATGCCGTGCTCCGCGCACTTCGCGACGAGCCGCGGGTGGGCGAGCAGCAGCACCGGCGTACCGGCCGCGCCGAGACCGTCGACGATCGCGGCCAGCCGCGCCGGGTCGTCGGTGTTCTCGGCCCGGTGGATGGTCGAGACGACGTACTCGCCGCGCTTGAACGGCAGGTCGAGCTCGTTGTCCTTGACCGCGTCGCGGACCCGGAAGCACACGTCGGTCATCACGTCACCGACCAGCCGCGACTTGTCCTTCAGACCCTCGTTCGCCAGGTGGTCCATCGCCACCTGGGTCGGGGCCAGCAGGAGATCCGCCGCGTGGTCCGTGAGTACCCGGTTGTGCTCCTCCGGCATCAGCCGGTTGAACGAGCGCAGCCCGGCCTCGAGGTGCGCCACCGGCAGGTGCATCTTCACCGCGGACAGCGCACCGGCGAGCGTCGAGTTGGTGTCGCCGTAGACCAGCACCCAGTCCGGCTTGTGCTCGTCGAGTACGGCGTCCATCGCGGCCAGCATCGCGCCGGTCTGGACACCGTGACTGCCGGACCCGACGCCCAGGTGGACGTCCGGGTCCGGGATCCGCAGGTCGGCGAAGAACACGTCGGACATGTTCTTGTCGTAGTGCTGGCCGGTGTGCACGATCACGTGCTGGTGCTCGGTGGCGGCGAACGCCTCCGCCACCGGCGCCAGCTTCACGAACTGCGGGCGCGCACCGACAACGCTCAGGACCTTCATGCTGACTGAGACTCCCCGGCGACGGCGACGGTGCGGTCCTCGGCCGCGGACTGCAGGACGGCCTCGGCCACCTTCACGGTGGTCAGACCCTGCTGCAGCGTGACGATGTCGGCCTCCTTGCCGAGCACCGCGTCGCGGAACGCCTCGTGCTCGGTGCGCAGCGGCTCCGGCTTGCTGATCGCGTAGCGGATCATGTCGCCCTCGCTGACACCGCGGAAGTGCGCGACGTCGTCCCAGGCGGTGGCGACCGTGCCGTTGGCGTGGAAGGACAGGTCGGCGAGCAGCGTGTCGGCGATGAAGGCACCCTTCTCACCGGTGACGACGGTGAGCCGCTCCTTCATCGGGGACAGCCAGTTGACCAGGTGGCTGGTCACGGTGCCGTCGGCGAGCTTGCCGGTCACCGCGATCAGGTCCTCGTACTGCCGGCCCGACTTGTGGGCGCTCTGCGCGGCCACCGTCACGAACGGCGACTGCGTCACCCACGCGGTCAGGTCGATGTCGTGGGTGGCCAGGTCGAGCACCACGCCGACGTCGGCGATACGGGCCGGGAACGGGCCCTGCCGGCGGGTGGTGATCTGGTAGATGTCGCCCAGCTCGCCCGCCTCGAGGCGCACCCGCAGCGCCTGCAGCGCCGGGTTGTACCGCTCGATGTGACCGACCGCGCCGACCAGACCGGCCGCCTCGAACGCCTTCGCGATCTCGGTCGCCTCGGCCGAGGAGCCGGCCAGCGGCTTCTCGATCATCGCGTGCACGCCGGCCTCGGCCAGCGACTTCGCGATCTCGGCGTGGTACTGCGTCGGCACCGCGACCATGCAGTAGTCGAGCTTCTCGGCGATCAACTGCTCGATGTTCTCGTGCACCGGACGACCGCCGGCGACACCGAACTTGTCACCACCCGGGTCGGCCACCGCGACCAGGTCGACGCCCTCGAGGGACGCCAGGACCCGGGCGTGGTGCCGGCCCATCATGCCCAGGCCGATCAGGCCCGCACGCAGGTTCGCCATCCTCACGCACCCGCCTTCGCCACGGTGTTCACCGCGGTCACGATCCGGTTCAGGTCTTCCTCGGACAGCGAGGGGTGGACCGGCAGCGAGAGCACCTCGGCCGCGGCCTTCTCGGTCTCCGGCAGGTCCAGGTCACGCTGGAACGACGGCAGCCGGTGGTTCGGGATCGGGTAGTACACGCCGCAGCCGACCTTGTGCTCGTTGCGGAGCGCGTCGGCGAAACCGTCGCGGTCCTCGGTCACGCGGATCGTGTACTGGTGGTACACGTGGGTCGCCTCGGCAGCGACGGCCGGCACGGCGACACCCTGCAGGTTCGCGTCCAGGAAGGCCGCGTTCTCCTGCCGCTGCTTGGTCCAGCCGCCGACCTTGGTCAGCTGCACGCGGCCGATGGCGGCATGCAGGTCGGTCATCCGGTTGTTCAGGCCGACGACCTCGTTCTCGTACTGCTTGAGCATGCCCTGGTTGCGGTACAGCCGCATCCGGCGCTCGAGATCGGCGTTCGCGACCGAGTTCATGCCGCCCTCACCGGAGGTCATGTTCTTGGTCGGGTAGAGGCTGAACATCGCGAACTCGCCGAAGGTGCCGACGGGCGCGCCGTTCCAGGTGGCGCCGTGGGCCTGCGCGGCGTCCTCGTAGATCTGGATGCCGTGCTTGTCGGCGATCGCCTGCAGCGCGGTGACGTTGGCCGGGTGACCGAACAGGTGCACCGGCATGACGGCCTTGGTCTTCTCGGTGATCGCGGCCTCGACCGCGGCCGGGTCCAGGCAGAAGTACGTCGGCTCGATGTCGACGAACACCGGGGTGGCCCCGGTCAGCGCGACGCTGTTCGCGGTCGCGGCGAAGGTGAAGGAGGGGACGATGACCTCGTCACCCGGACCGACGCCCGCGGCCAGCAGGCCGAGGTGCAGGCCGGAGGTGCCGGAGTTGGTCGCGACGCACGCCCGGCCGGAGACCAGCGCTGCGCCGAACTCCTGCTCGAACGCCGCCACCTCGGGGCCCTGGGCCAGCATCCCGGACTGCATCACCCGGTCGACGGCTTCGCGCTCCTCCTTCCCGATGATCGGCTTCGCGGCCGGAATCGGCTGCACCATCAGTTCTCCTCCTGGTTTTCTTCGGCCGGCCGCAGCCGTCCGTCGGTTTCGATGTACATCTCGCCCGTGTTCGGGCACTTCCACTCGCCGTTCCCGACGTCGAGCAGCGGAACCCCGGCCTTGCCGACCCACTTGAGCCGGCGCGCCGGAACCCCGGCGACCAGCGCGAAGTCTGGCACGTCCTTGGTCACCACCGCACCCGCGGCGACGGTGGCCCAGCGGCCGATGGTGACCGGCGCCACGCACACGCTGCGCGCACCGAGCGAGCAGCCTTCCTTCATCGTCACCCCGACCGGTTCCCAGTCGTGCCCGCTCTTCGGCGACCCGTCCGGGTTCACCGCGCGCGGGAAGTAGTCGTTGGTGAGCACCACCGCCGGGCCGATGAACACGCCGTCCTCGAGGGACGCGGGCTCGTACACCAGCGCGTAGTTCTGGATCTTGCAGTTGTCGCCCATCCGGACCCCGGTCCCGACGTAGGCGCCGCGGCCAACGATGCAGTTCTTGCCGAGGACCGCGTTCTCACGGATCTGGGCCAGATGCCAGACCGACGAACCGTCGCCGATCTGGGCGCTGTCGTCGACGTCGGCGGATGGCGCGATGCGGGACGTCACAGGGTCTCCTTCTTGATGAGCCAGCTTTGCAGTACTTCGGCCGAGCGGCGTCCGTCGTGCAGCTCGGCCACGAAACCGGGGCCGGCGGCCGCCCGCTCGGCGGCGGCGTCACGATCGGCGATCAGCCCGCCCAGGACCTCACCCAGGGTGTCGGGATCGGCCTCCACGATCGGCACTTCTCGCCCGGCCAGAGTACGCACCCGGTGGCGCACCCCGTCACCGACGTACGAAACCACGATCCGCCCGGCGGCGAGCGCCTCCGCGGCCGCCACGCCGTACAGACCGATCCGGAGCTGATCGACAACGATGTCGGCGTCACCGATGACGCCGGCCATCTGCTCGTGCGGTACGCCGGTGATCCGCCGGTACTCGATCACGCCGCTCTCGTGCAGCCCGTTCAGGACCGCGTCGATCTCCTCGGTGCCCTTGAGTTTCGCGTTCGAGGGAACGTGCGCGACGACCGGCTTCTCGCCCGAGAACAACGGCCGCGCGGCCTGCTGCCACGGCGCCGGATCGATCGCGACCGGGAGCCACTGGGCGTTCGGTACGTCGTCCAGCAGGTCGACCGTGGAGACGAAGACCGGGAGCTGCAGCGCCTCGACGAGCTCGGCGTGCCGGCGGGCCTGCGGCTCGAGGCGGTCGGTCAGCTCGTCACCCGGAGTGAACGGCGACCAGCGCTCGCGCTTCGCGTGCCGGCTGGGCAGGCGGATGTCGGAGCCGTGGAAGAGCAGCGCGACGTTGATGCCCTTGGCGAGCATCGCCTCGATGTCCGGCGCCGCGTCCGGGTAGCCACGAGCGCCGAAGAGCGGGCGGAGCGACTCGACCATCACGTGGGTGTGGCTCCCGACGTACTGCTGCTGGGCGCGCTGCCAGCGCGGCTGGCCGAACCACGCCAGCGGGACGCCGTAGTCGGTGGCGAACTGGAACTGTCCCTTGCGGTGCAGGGCGAACGAGACGGCGTCGACGTCCGGCAGGGTCTTGGCCGCCTGGGCCCAGGCGTGACCCTGCCCGGCGGAGTTGGTCGGGCCGACCAGCATCCGCACGGGCGTCGTCGCTACCGGCGGGAACGCCGGCAGTTGCGCGTACGAGTACCGCAGGCCGCGCAGGCGCCTCCGGACCGCTCCCGCGGTCCGGGCCAACGGCACCGGCAGGTGCTCGCGGATCGCACGCGTCACCGTCACTGTGTCACCCATTACCTACAGGTGCCTTCATCATGTCGAGCTCGCGGCGGGCGGCCGGGAGGCCGAGCACGACCGGGGTGCTCGCCTTGCGCTGGCCGAGGTTCCAGCCGGCCCAGATCGCGCCGGCGTCCAGGGCGATCACGACGTCCGCCTGGTCGATGGTGGCCAGCACGTCGCGACGGCTGAGCACCCGCTCCCAGTAGGTCTTGCCGAGGTCGTTGGACGCCCGCTGGCCGCGCAGGAACTTCACCGGCGCCGAGGTTTTGATTGCCTTGGGCAACATCCGGCCGGCCACCTTGCGTGCCCGCCGGGCCCGCCACTCCACAGCCTTCACAACCCGCTTCGCCCCAGTCGGCCGCGGCTTCGCCGCAGCAGGCGGAGGGGTGGAGGCGGCAGCAGCCGCCGGGGTGGTGCCGCCCGTGGAGGCATCCGCGGTGGATGCGGCGTCGGCGTCCGCGGTGCCCGCGGTGTCGGCGTCCGCGGTGCCCGCGGCAGCGACCTCGGCGGCGGCTGGGGCGACCTTCGCCTCGTCGGCCACGACGGCCTCGGGGGCTGCGACCGCCTCGGGCGCGATGACGGCGTCCGGGGCCTCGTCGGTGGACTCGGCGACCGGTTCCGGCTCCGGGGCCGGGGCGGACGGCATCCGGCCCGGGCCGATCAGCGTGAACGTGTTGACCTTGTCGGCCACCCATGCGGACGGGGCCACCCAGCCGACGACGTCGATGGTGATGTTCTGGTCGCCGAGATCCTCACGGACCTGGTCGAAGTACGTCGGCGGCAACCGCCGCGTGGACAGCAGAACGACGTTGCTCATGCCGCCACTCCCTTCACACTCGCAGCCAGCGCCTCGATCCGCGGATCGAGCTGCAGGTCCCGCCGGTACGACGCGCCGAACTCGCGCGCCTTGGCCCGAATGCCCTCGTCCGCGGTGCGGGCCGCGTGCGCCGCCTCGATCAGCGCCGCCGCGATCGCCGCCGGCGTCACGTCCGCGACCGGGAACCACAGCGGATGACCGCGCAGTACGTCGGACGCAGCGTTCTCCGGGTCGTGCACCGACACGATCGGCAACCCGGTTGCGAGGTACTCGAACACCTTGCCGCTCGTCACGTACCGCCCCTTGCCGAGCATCAGCAGCTGGACGTCGAACTCGTCGTACGCCTTGGCGATCTCCGCCTTGCCGACCGGGCCCTCGTAGCTGACCCCGTCGTCGGCGGCGGCGTTGATCGTCGCGAGCATGTCGGCCCGCGGCTGCGCGTAGTACCCGAGGTAGCCGTGGATCTTCGCCTTCGCGCCCGCGAGCTCCTCGGACTGCTCCTTCGCAAGCTGCCAGCCCTGGACGAAGTCCGCGAGCGGCACCTTCGGCGACACCGTCCCGACGTACCCGAAGACGAGCGGACGATCGGCGACCGCGCCGCGGTCGTGGGTGTCCGGCACCAGGTCCGGGTCGAAGCCGTTGGCGACCGTGTGCATCCTGCCGGCCTGCGCCGGGTAGAGCTTCTCGTGCCACTCCTTGATCGGGTCGTTCACGAACCAGACCTCGCGAGCGGACTCGACCAGCTTCTTCTCCCAGCGCGCGGCCCGGCTGTTCGGCTCGTGCAGCCGGTCGCCGGTGAACACGTCGAGCAGCCACGCGTCGCGGTAGTCCATGACGTACGGCACCTGGAACTTCTTGTGCAGGTGGTACGCCGCGGTGAACGCGACGTGCGGGTTGGCGGTGGCGACCGTCAGGTCGACCTTGTGCGCCTTGTGGATCCGCTCCGCGGCCTTCTCGATCACCGAACGCCAGGGCCCGTACCCGCTCTCCGGGAACGGGATCTGGTCCTGCTTGGTGCGCCACTTGCTCCAGAGCTTCGGGTTCTGCGCGCGGCGCTTGGACCACTTGCGCAGGTCTGCCTCGAGGATCGGCCACTCGAACGGGACGCGGACGACCTCGACGGACGGGTCGACCCGTTCCTCGAGGGTCAGGTCCGCACCGGTGAATCGGAAGAACGTGTCGCGGTCGGCCGTCAGCACGGTCACCTTCCAGCCGAGCGCGGCGAACCGGTTGGCCGTGGCCAGTGCCCGGTAGACACCGCCGCCCCGGCAGGGCGGGAAGCCCCAGGCGACGTACAGCAGATGTGGGCGGTCGGTCATGCAGTTCCTCTTAAGAGATTGAGAATCGCGTCGGCCAGGTCGTCGTACGGCGTGGTCGTGGGCAGATGGTCGGTCGCCCACTGCAGCGCGTGGTCGCGCAGCTTCTCCAGCTCTCCGGGGTCCGCGGACCAGCGCCGCAGGGTCTCGGACGCCTCCGCCACCGAGTCCACCAGGACTCCGCCACCGGACTCCTCGATCACCTTCGTCTGCCGGGGCAGGCGGGTGGAGAGCACGGGAAGACCGCTGGCGAGGTACTCGTAGATCTTGGACGGCATCGCTTCCACGAACGCCGGGGTCGGCTGGAGCATGGCGAGGCTCGCCCAGGCGCCGTGCGCGATCCGCCAGGCGTCGGCGGGTGGCTGGCGCCCGTGCAGCCGGACGCGGCCGGCCAGGTCGGCCTGCGCGATCCGGCCCTCGAGCTCGTCCCGGTCCGACGGCGCGACCGGGCCGATCAGGTCGAGAGACCAGTCCGTCGCCGCGGCGACGGTCTCGACCATGTCGAACAGTCCACGGCTGGTGCGCAGGTCGCCGACGTACACCGCGCGCGGTGCGCCGGTCGGGGGGGACGGCGCCAGGAAACCGTGATCAGGAAGGTTCTGCACCACGATGCGGTGCTTCGCCTGGTGCGGGGCGAGGTGCGAGTCGGCGACCACGGTCAGGTCGGCCCCCGCGGCCAGCTTCGACCCCGCGCGGACGATCAGCCGGGCCGGCAGCCCCGCCGGGCCCTGCGCCCAGGCACGGTCGGCCAGCAGCCGCTCGTAGTCCTCGTGCACGTCGACGACGAACTTGCGCCGGCGCAGCGTGGTGACCAGGCGGGTGACCGGGATCATGTCCGGGTCGACCGTCATCACCACCTTGGCGTTGGTCCGCCACGGCAGCACGGCGGTCCGGGCCAGCCGCTGCACCAGATTGCCGCGCGGTCCGGCGTGCACGACCGCCCCGGCCGGCCCGCCCTCGGCGTCACCGAGACCCCACAGCTCGACACTGATGTCGCGCTGCCTCAGGGCCGCGGTGATCTTGTGCAGGCGCGCGTCGGCCACGTCGTGACCGGTCGTGATGATCCCCACGTCCGGCGCCGTACTGCGAGACATTGGTCAGAGGTCCTCGAGTGAGACGGATTCCGCTTCGCCGACCTGCAGGAACTTGGTGTACGCCGCGATCACCTCGTTGGGCTCGCCGCGCATCATCAGCTTGCCCTTGTGCAGCCAGATGCAGTCGTTGCAGAGCTCGCGGACGCTGCTCATCGCGTGGCTGACCAGGAACATCGTGCGGCTGTTGGTGACCAGCTCGCTCATCTTCGCCGCGGCCTTGGTCTTGAACGACGCGTCACCGGCGGACAGCGCCTCGTCGATCAGCAGGATGTCGGGGTCCATGTGCACCGCGACGGAGAACGCCAGCCGGCTGAACATGCCGGAGGAGTACGTCCGCATCGGCATCTCCATGAAGTCGCCGAGCTCGGCGAACTCCGCGATCTCCTCGTACCGCGCCTGGATCTCCTTGCGGCTCAGGCCGGCCGCGAGGCCGCCGAGGACGACGTTCTCCCGGCCGGACAGTGCCGCGTTGAAGCCGACACCGAGCGACAGCAGCGTGGAGACCCGGCCGTGCACCTCGATCCGGCCGGAGGTCGGCGGCAGGATGCCGGCGATCGAACGCATCAGCGTCGACTTGCCGGCGCCGTTCGCGCCGATGATGCCGATCGTGGTGCCGTGGTCGACGTCGAAGGACACGTTCTGGACGGCCTTGACCTCGCGCACCGCGCGCTCGCCGCGGCCGAACCGGACGATCGCGCTCTTGAACGTCGGCACCCGCTCGAACGTGGTCCGGTAGGTGATGGAGACGTCCTGCACCTTGACGGCGGGAATTCCCGACGGGGTCTTCTGCATCGGCTTCTTCTCGGTCTCAGAGACGGACAACGAACTCACGCTCCCTCGACATGAAGAACAACGCGCCGATGAGGAACGCGACCACCGCCCAGAAGCCGGCCCCGAGCCACATCTCCAGGTTCGGGATCCTGCCCTTGACGAGCAGATCGGTCCAGCCGCCCAGCAGGGTGTACAGCGGGTTGAACTGGATGAAGCCCTTGAACTTCGCCGGGGCGTCCTCGGCGAACCACAGCACCGGCGACAGGTACAGCCAGATCCGGACGAAGTACGGCAGGAAGCTCGTGGTGTCCCGGAAGTACACCTGCAGGGCCGCGAAGATCATGCCCATGCCGGCGGCGAAGACCGTCAGCATGATCAGGAACGCCGGGGCCAGCAGCATCTGCCAGTGCAGCGGCTGACGCATCACCAGGTGGATGACGAGGTAGACACCCAAGGTCGGCAGGAACCGGAAGAACGCCGTCCGGACCGCGGACAACGGCAGCAGCATCCGCGGGAACGACATGTTCATCAGCAGCTTGCCGCCGCCGACCACGCTCGCCGCGCCGGCCGTCATCGCACCGGAGAAGTAGTAGAAAGCGAACAGACCGCCGCACATGTGAGCGAACCGCAAGGAGGCGTCCTGCTTGGCAGCACCACCGGCGATGATGTCGACCAGCAGGTAGTAAACCGCCGCCAGCAGCAGCGGGTTCAGTACCAGCCACACCTGTCCGAAGAAGGTGTTCGTGTTGGCCGCCCGGATACTCGTCCGGGACATCTCCGCCGCGAACTCACGCCGCTGCCACAGTGCCTTGAAGTAGGGGCGCAGTGCGGGCAGGCCGACCTTGTGTGGTTCGTACACGTGCACCGACGGGTTGAACTCCTCGTCGACGCTAGTCGCGTTCATTCAGGCGATGCCTCTCTCTGCCGGAAGTTGGATCCACGATGGCCGATCACCTGGGTTTCAGTGGTCACCGCCCGGGGTACGGCAGCGTGCCACGCAGACCGGGAAGCAGAGTAGCGGATCCGCTCGGACGCAGACGACACAGCGGTCCTCCTTAGTGAGCAACGACGTACGGACGGCTACCAAACGTCGTGCCCCGCTGCGTCCACAACACCTGCGTCGTCCTTCGCCGATCGTTATCCGGAATATACATTTGACAGCCGACGACGGCCAAAACGCCTTCCAGCCAAGTCAAATCGCGGTCAATTACTGGTACGACGCTACGCGCGGAACCGAAGTTGGCGTGACCTGCCACACCGGGCGCGGTAACAGAGGACGGCGCCTGGGGCACGTGTTACTGACGGGACCCCGGGAGGTGCGGGTCCGGGACGTGACACGCAACACCACGTCCGCGCTTCCCCATGGACAGCCTCACCATCCACGGAGCACCCGGCTGCACCTCCCGGAGGTCCGTCGTCGATCCAGGGGCAGCTCCGCGATGGGCGGAAGCGGAGCGCCGGACCGGATCGATCGGCACGATGACCAGGGCGGCGGTCATCGCACGGAGGCCGGCGGAGCGCGGCGCGACATGGGGCGGAACGGGTCGCATCAGGCACTCCTCCTCATCGGCCTCACGATTGGAGATGCCACAGTTTGTACACCCTCCGGCACAGCCGGTGATGGCACGGAAGTGCGAGGGCACCGATGCGCCGGGATCGAGACCCAACCGAAACAGCCTCCGCTGACGAGACAGCGAACACGGGCCAGAATTGGAACAGCAGCCCGGCGGCGCTCAGGTGGTCCGTCGCCGGGCTGCTGGACCTCAATTCTCGCTCACGACTGCGCGGAAATGGTGGCCAGATGGTGACACGGCACAAGAATGCTGACAGGACAACAAATATCGCTGCGTGCGTACACCTCGACACGGACAGTGCCAACAGCGCTGGATCTGCCCCTCTACCCTGGAGGGACGGTAGCCGTCGGTGACAGCACTCGGAAGGGAGGGGATCGTCGTGAGCACCACGGACACGGAGCGTGCCGACCACCTGAGGGTGCTCGGGCTCAGCGACGACGAGATCAGGGTCTACCAGCACCTGCTGCGGACCGGGCCGTCGTCGATCACCGAACTGGACGATGCGGTCCCCGACCGCGAGCACTCGATCGACAGCGCCCTCGGAGGGCTGGTGCAGGCCGGTCTGGCACGCAGGTCCGGCTCGGATCACGCCCGCTACCTGCCGGTGCCGCCGGACGCCGGGCTGGAGGCCCTCACGCTGCGCCGTGAGTCGGAACTGAAGCAGGCCCGCATCGACGTCCTGAACGCGTACGACGAGTTCCGCCGGACCGTGCACAACGAGTCCACCACGCACCTGATCGAGGTGGTCACCGGCAGCGCGATCGTCGAGCGGATCCACCAGATCAAGGGCGGCGCCCAGCGCGAGATCCTGGCCATCGACTCCCCGCCGTACTACATCGGCGGCCCGAACCAGGAGGAGATCGACCACCTGAAGCGCGGGGTCGCCTACCGGGTCGTGTACTCACCGGAGTCCGTCGAGGTGCCCGGCTACCTGACCGAGAACATCCTCCCCTGCGTCGAGGCGGGTGAGCAGGCTCGCGTGCTGCCCGACGTACCGGCGAAGCTGACGATCATCGACGGGTCGATCGCCTACGTGTCGATGTCGGTGCGCGACACCGAGGTGAACCGGTCACTGCTGATCATCCGCCCGAGCAGCCTGCTGACCGCGTTGATCGGGATGTTCGAGCTGTGCTGGCGCAACGCGCTGCCGCTGCACGCCTCGGTCGGCGCCGAGGACGACCGCCTGGAGCCGATCGAACGCCGGCTGCTCGCCCTGCTGGCGACCGGGGCGGCGGACGACACCATCGCCCGCACGCTCGGCATCAGCCGCCGGACGTTCTTCCGCTACCTGGAACGCCTGATGAACCGCACCGGCGCCAGCACCCGCTTCCAGCTAGCCCTCCACGCCGCCCGAGAGAACTGGCTGTAGACAGCAACTGGGGACCGTGAACACCTGGTCAGGTGTTCACGGTCCCCATTGCGTGTCCGGGATCAGGCCTCGGCCGGGATGAACTCCTTGGCGACGACCTCGGCGATCTGCGCCGTGTTGAGCGCCGCGCCCTTGCGGAGGTTGTCGCCGCAGACGAACAGCTCCAGCGCGTTCGGGTCGTCGAGCGACTTGCGGATCCGGCCGACCCAGGTCGGGTCCGTACCCACCACGTCCGCCGGCGTCGGGAACTCACCCTCGGCCGGGTTGTCGAACAGCAGCACGCCCGGCGCGTCCCGCAGTACCTCGCGGGCGCCGTCGGCGTCGACCTCCTGCACGAAGCGGGCGTGCACCGACAACGAGTGCGTGGTGACGACCGGGACGCGCACACAGGTCGCGGACACCTTCAGGTCCGGCAGGCCGAGGATCTTGCGGGACTCGTTGCGGACCTTCATCTCCTCGGACGACCAGCCGTCGTCCTTCAGCGAGCCGGCCCACGGTACGACGTTGAGCGCCAGCGGGGCCGGGAACGGGCCGAGGTCGTTGCCGACCACGCGCCGCACGTCGCCCGGCGTACTGCCGAGCTCACGGTTGCCCGACACCTTGGTGAGCTGGTCGTACAGCGCGTCGATGCCGGCCTGCCCGGCGCCGGACGCGGCCTGGTACGACGCCACCACGAGCTGCTCGAGCTCGTAGCGGTGGTGCAGCGCGCCCATCGCGACGATCATCGACAGGGTCGTGCAGTTCGGGTTGGCGATGATGCCCTTCGGCCGGTTCCGGGCCGCTTCGGCGTTCACCTCGGGGACCACCAGCGGGACGTCCGGGTCCATCCGGAAGGCGCCGGAGTTGTCCACCACGACGGCACCCTTGGCGGCCGCGACCGGGGCCCACTGCGCGGACACCTCGTCCGGTACGTCGAACATCGCCACGTCGATGCCGTCGAAGGCGTCCTCGCTGATCGCGACGACCTCGACCTCCTCGCCGCGGACCTGGAGCCGCTTGCCCGCGGAGCGCTCGGAGGCGATCAGCCGGATCTCGCCCCAGACGTTCTGCCTGGTCGAGAGCAGGGTCAGCATCACCGACCCGACGGCGCCGGTAGCACCGACCACCGCCAGGGAGGGCAGCCCCGTCCGGTCCTCGATCGTGTTCTCCACAGCGCTCACAGGGGTCACCGTCCCGTTCCTCCGTACACGACAGCCTGGGTGTGCTCGTCGTCCAGATCGAATGCGGTGTGCGCCGCGGTCACGGCGGCATCCACCAGGTTCTCGTCCACGACCACCGAGATCCGGATCTCCGAGGTGGAGATCATCTCGATGTTCACGCCGGCGTCGGCCAGCGCGGAGAAGAACTTTGCCGACACGCCCGGGTGCGAGCGCATTCCGACGCCGACGACGGAGACCTTTCCGATCTGGTCGTCGTACAGCAACTGCTCGTAACCGACCTCGTCCTTCATCCGCGCCAGCGCGGACATCGCCCGGGCGCCGTCGGCGCGCGGGAGGGTGAAGGAGATGTCGGTACGGTTCGTGGCCACCGCCGACACGTTCTGCACGATCATGTCGATGTTGGTGTCGGCGCCGGCGACCGTCTCGAAGATCCGGGCCGCCTCACCGGGCTTGTCCGGCACACCGACCACGGTGATCTTGGCCTCGCCGCGGTCCTGCACGACGCCGGAGATGATCGCCTGTTCCATCTGATCCAGTTCCTTCGCATCGACGACCCAGGTGCCTTCCTTCTGCGAGAAGGAGGAACGCACATGGACGGGGACGTTGTAGCGCCGCGCGTACTCGACGCAGCGCAGGTGCAGCACCTTGGCGCCGCAGGCGGCCATCTCGAGCATCTCCTCGTAGGAGATCTTCGGGATCTGTTTCGCGGCCGGCACGATCCGCGGGTCCGCGGTGAAGATGCCGTCCACGTCGGTGTAGATCTCGCAGTACTCGGCCTCCAGCGACGCGGCCAGCGCGACCGCGGTGGTGTCGGAGGCGCCGCGGCCCATCGTGGTGATGTCCTTGGTGTCCTGGGCGACGCCCTGGAACCCGGCCACGATCGCAACGTGGCCCTCCGACAGCGCTTCCTCGATCCGGCCCGGCGTGATGTCGATGATCCGGGCGTTGCCGTGCGCGGAGGTGGTGATCACACCGGCCTGCGAGCCGGTGAAGCTGCGCGCCTCGTAACCCAGGTTGGCGATCGCCATCGCCAGCAGCGCGGCCGAGATCCGCTCACCCGAGGTGAGCAGCATGTCGAGCTCGCGCGGCGGCGGCAGCGGTGAGACCTGCTGGGCCAGGTCCATCAGTTCGTCGGTGGTGTCGCCCATCGCGGAGATGACGACCACCACGTCGTTCCCGGCCTTCTTCGTCGCGACGATCCGTTGGGCCACACGCTTGATGCAATCGGCGTCGGCGACCGAAGAACCGCCGTACTTGTGTACGACGCGTCCCACAGGTGTGTCTCCTCAAACCACTGGTTGCGGTACGCCGTGCGGCGTTGCACCAGGCGTAGTCGTTCGCTTCATTCTAGCCGTGACCTGACCGTTGCCTACCGGCTGACCAGCACCCGGTCCGCCCCGTCCGGCGGATCCTCGTCACCGCCGGAGGTTCCCCGGGAGAGCCCGGCGCCGCCGGGAAACCGTCCGGCTACTTGTTCATATAAGTCTTCGCTGAAATACTGTACCGGTGCACGCGTTCGACATTCTCGGCGACCCGGTCCGGCGCCGGATCCTGGAGCTGCTCGCCGACGGCGAGCTGCCGGCGGGCAGCATCGCCGGCGCCATCGGCGCGGAGTTCGGCATCAGCCAGCCGGCCGTCTCCCAGCATCTGAAGGTGCTGCGCGACAACGGATTCGCGACGGTGACCATCGACGGGACCCGGCGGCTGTACGCCGTCGACCCGGGCCCGCTGCGCGAGATCGACTCCTGGCTGGACCGGTACCGCAAGTTCTGGATCAACCGTCTGGACGCGCTGGAGACCGAGCTGCACCGCGGGCGCCGCGAATCCTGAAAACCTTCTCCGCTTCGGCTGCATCTGGGTTGGTAGGAACACCCAGAGGAGTAGCGGATGCGGAACATCGTCGCCAGGTTGTGCATGTCCGAGGACGGCATCGTGGAGCGGCCGGAGCAGTGGCTGCCACGCCAGGCGCTCGGCCAGTTGATGCCCGGGAGCGGGTCGGTGCTGTTCGGCCGCCTGACGTTCGAGCGGTACGCCGGTTCGCTCGGCACACTGGAGAACACCCGAAACCTCGTGGTCGGATCCCGGCCCGTGATCGCGCGGCCGGGCACCGAACTGCTGCAGGGCGACACCCGCCGGGTGCTGACCGCACTGAAGTCCGTGCCGGGCGAGGACCTGCACGTGATCGGCAGCCTGACACTGGTCCGCTCGCTGCTGCGGTGGCGCCTGGTCGACGAGATGTCGCTCCTCATCCACCCGGTCGCAGCGGGCCGCGGTACGTTGCTGGATCGTCGGCAGCTTCGGCTGATCTCGATGTGCGCCCGCGACGGCGGCGTACTGGAGGCGAACTACCGCGTGCGTTACGCCGCGACCGCCGCGCCGTCGGCTGCACTCATGTCGACCGGACGGTGGGGCGGCACCCGAAGCAGGGACAGGGTCGCGAGTACGCCGAGGACCGCCGTCAGGACCCACGCGTAGCGCACCCCGAACGCCTCGACCACCGCACCGGCCACGGCAGATCCGACCGCGGCGCCGACCATGCCACCGCTCTGCGTCCACCCGAAGATCTCGGTGTGCGCGGACCGCGGGGTCAGCTCGCCGATCCGCTCGTACACGGCCGCGATCGTCGGCGCGATCAGGCAACCGGCGGCGAACATCATGATCGCGAGCGCCACCACGGACGAGGTCACGAACACGCAGCCGACGACCAGGACGGTGAGCCCCAGCATCCGGCGCCAGACGTACGAGTTGCGCCGGCCGGGCAGGGCGCCGTTGACGACACCACCGGTGACGCTGCCGATCGCGGCGACCATCTCGAGCACACCCGCGATCAGCCGGTTCCCGTGGTGGTCGGCGACGGCGACCATCCCGAGCGACATCGCGGCGAACCCCATCACCAGGCACGCCCACGCGAACAACAGCGCCGTACGGTGCGGATGGAACAGCAGTTCGCGCGCCGTCGGTCGCGGCTCGGCGTTCCCGTCGTGGAACGTCCCAGGCTGCTGATTCATCCCGAACCACCAGATGCTCGCGGCCGCGGTCACGGCGCAGGCGAGCAGACCGGCGCGGGGGCTGGCGAAGCTGACGATCACCGCACCTGACATCGGGCCGATGACGAACAACAGCTCCTGTGCGGTGGCGTCCAGCGAGTAGACCGCGCGGAGCCGGGAGCCGTGGACCAGCCGTGGCCAGTTGGCGCGTAGCGCGGAGGTGACCGGTGCGACGAAAACACCCGCCAGCGCTGCCGCCAGCGGGAGTGCTCGGTACCAGCTGTACGGCAGCAACGCGACGACGGCCATCATCGCGGCCCAGGCCATGCCTGTGCCGATCACGACCTTGCGAGCACCCCGCCGGTCCGCCATCCGGGACCAGACGACGCTTGCTACCGCGGTACCGACCGAGTACGCGCCCGCCACCACGCCGGCCCAGCCGAAGTTGCCGGACGCATCCTTGGCCAGGAAGGCCAGCGGGACCATCGTCGCCAGCACCGGCAGCCGCGCGATCAGCGCCGAGGCGAGCAGCGCCATCACGCCACGGGTCTTCCAGAGGTCGCGGTACGCCGACAGGTCCATGAGCTGCATTCTTTCCTGACATCGACGGACACCGCCTCGGGAATTCTCCCTATCTCATTTTGTCCTCGGTCTATGCGAACATATGTTCGTGTCCGAGCAGCGCGCCGCGACGATTCTGCATGCCGATCTGGACGCGTTCTACGCGTCGGTCGAGCAGCGGGACGACCCGCGCCTGCGCGGCCGGCCGGTGATCGTCGGCGCCGGCGTGGTGCTCGCCTGCAGCTACGAGGCCAAGGCGTTCGGCGTGCGCACCGCGATGAACGGTGGGCAGGCGTTGCGCCGCTGCCCCGGTGCGATCGTGGTCGAGCCGCGGATGTCGGCGTACTCCGACGCCAGCAAGGCGGTGTTCAAGGTCTTCGAGGACACGACGCCGCTGGTGGAGGGGTTGTCGATCGACGAGGCGTTCCTCGACGTGGGCGGCCTGCGGAAGATCCGCGGTACGCCGGTCGAGATCGCCACCCGGTTGCGGGCCGAGGTGCTGTCGAAGGTCGGACTGCCGATCACGGTCGGGGTCGCGCGGACGAAGTTCCTGGCGAAGGTGGCGAGCGGGGTCGCGAAGCCGAACGGTCTGCTCGAGGTCGCGCCCGAGCGGGAGCTGGAATTCCTGCATCCGCTGGACGTCTCGCGGTTGTGGGGTGTCGGCGAGGTGACCGCGGAGAAGTTGCGGAACCGCGGGCTCACCAAGGTCGGCGACGTCGCGATGCTGCCCGAGGCGGCGCTGGTCGCAATGCTCGGGCGGGCGTCCGGGCGGCACCTGCACGCGCTTGCGCACAACCGCGATCCGCGCCCGATCGAGGTCGGCCGCCGGCGCCGGTCGATCGGATCGCAACGGGCGTTGGGGCGCTCGCCGAAGTCACCGGCCACGCTGGACGCGGTGCTGGCCGGCCTGGTCGACCGCGTCACCCGCCGGATGCGCTCCGCGGGCCGCTCCGGCCGGACCGTGACGTTGCGGCTGCGCTTCGACGACTTCACCCGCGCGACCCGGTCCCACACGTTGCCCCAGGCAACCGATCAGACGCGCGCGATCCTGGTCACCGCCCGCGCCCTGCTGCGCGCCGCGCACCCACTGATCGCCGCCCAGGGCCTCACCATGATCGGCATCTCGGTCGGCAACCTGGAGAACGAGGCGGCTCTCCAACTGGCCCTCCCGTTCGACAAGGCCGCCAACAACGAGCTCGACAACGCCCTCGACCAGGTCAAGGACAAGTTCGGCACCAACGCCATCACCCGAGGCATCCTCCTCGGCAAATCCCAGGGCCTCGAAATGCCGATGCTGCCGGATTAGGACCGCGGGTAGCCGATCTCGGCGATTCCGTCCGTGAGGTCGCTCAGGCGGCGCTGGGGGTTGAGTGAGGTCACGACGTACTCCGTGAGGGGCATCAGGGCGTAGACGTGACGGATCGGCTCGAGGTCCAGGGCGCGCTCGTAGTAGTCCTCGGCGAAGGTCAGGTACGCCTCGGGACGGCCGTCCGCGACCAGCTCGAACAACCAGTCCGCCCCATCGGCGTCCGCGTTCTCCACCGGTCCGCAGCGCCAGGCCGTGTCATCCGTCGTACGCCAGAAGCACACGGTCGCTCGCGGCGCGCCCAGCGGGTCCCAGAACGCCTTGTCGTCCCGCTGTGCGTGGAGCCTGTCCGGTACGCCGTCCAGCAGGCCGGGCCAGGGCACCATGTCGTTCCCGTACGGCGACATGGGCGACTCATGGTCGAACCCGTAGGCGAACACGCCGTCCGGCGAGAACACCATCGAGTACTCGTTGCCCATCCCGTCCCGCATCAGCGCGGCTTCCTCGGTCGCGGACCAGCGCGCGTCGAACTCGTAGTACCTGGTCCGCGCGTCGTCGTTCAGCACCAGATCGAGCACCGCGAGCGCCCGGCTCACCCGCCGTACGACAGCCGGCTCGGGCAGCCGGCGCACCAGCTCGTGAACAGCCACCACGCGTCAGCGGCGCTGAACGGCTTCCTCGGCGACCTCGACGAGCTCGCGGTCAGTCGCCTCGGTCTCCGCGTCGTGCGCCGGCTCGAGCCGGTCGTGCGCGATCAGCGACTGGATCGCCCGCAGTACCGCGCTGGCCGCCGCACCCCAGGTGGAGACGTACGAGAACTGCCACCACCAGAGCGCCTCGACGATCCGGCCGTCCTCGTAGTGCGCGAGGCCGTGCACCAGATCGGTCGCGATCGCGGTGAGGTCGTCGGAGAGCCGGTTGACGGTGATCTCCGGCGGCGCGGCGTACGGGTCGAAGACCTCGGCGTACTCGTCCAGGCCCTCGAACAGCACCGCCAGCCGGTCCCGCATCGCGTCCAGATCGGGGTCCGGTCCGGCGTCGCTCTCGAAGCGCTCCTCCGGGACGAAGTCCTCGAACGCGCCGAGCCGGCCGCCGGCGAGCAGCAACTGGCTCACCTCGAGCAGCAGGTACGGCAGCGAGGCGAGGCCCTCGTCGACCCCGTCCTCGTCCGGTTGCGCGGCGATGTCCCGCACCGAGATGAGGAAGCTCCGGACCTGGTCGGCGATCTGCTCGGCGAACTCGGTCAGGTCCTCGCTGTCGGTGCCCAAAGCGCGTTCCGCAATATCTGTTGGTTCAGTCATCGATTGATCGTCGCCCTTCAAACGCCCGTCCGAGTGTGACCTCGTCGGCGTACTCGAGATCACCGCCTACAGGAAGTCCACTAGCCAATCGGGTGACGCGCAAGCCCATGGGCCGCAGCAAGCGGCTCAGGTACGTCGCCGTGGCCTCACCCTCGAGGTTCGGATCGGTGGCCAGGATGATCTCGGTCACCTCGCCACCGGCCAGCCGCTGGAGGAGTTCTTTGATGCGCAGCTCGTCCGGCCCGATGCCCTCGATCGGCGAGATCGCGCCGCCGAGCACGTGGTACCGGCCACGGAACTCGCGGGTGCGCTCGATCGCGACGACGTCCTTGGCCTCCTCGACCACGCAGATCAGGCCCAGGTCGCGGCGCGGGTCCCGGCAGATCCGGCACTGCACGTCCTCCGCGACGTTGCCGCAGATCTCGCAGAACTTGACCTTCTCCTTCACCTGCACGAGCACATGCGCAAGCCGTCGTACGTCGGTCTCGTCGGCCGCGAGCAGGTGGAACGCGATCCGCTGCGCGGACTTCGGTCCCACGCCGGGCAACCGCCCCAGCTCGTCGATGAGATCCTGAACGGCCCCCTCGTACACGTCAGCCCGGGTTCTGACCGGCGTCGCCGGCCGTGCTTCCCGGGTTCACGAACCCGACTCCACCGCGGTTGTCCGCGCCCGGGCGTGCCTGACCCGTGCCGGCCGGGCCTGCGTTGGCCGGGCCGTCGTTGTCCTGGCCGCCGCTCGGCCGACCTGTCTGGGGGCCTTCGTCTCCGTCGGCGTCGTCACCGGACTCGACCGCGGGTCGTGCGCCGGGCAGGCCGAAGCCGGCCGGCGCGGACGAACCGCCGCCGGGCGCTCCACCGAACCCGGGGAAGCCACCCTCGCCACCGAACGCGCCGCCCAGCCCACCGGCGAGCGGACCCATCGCGGCGGCCGCGGCCTGCTTCGCGTTCTCCGAGGCGTCCCGCACCGCGGCGACGATCAGGTCGGCCAGCGTCTCGGTGTCGTCCGGATCCACGGCTTCCTTCTTGATGGTCAGGCTGAGCAGCTCACCCGTGCCGGACACCAGGGCGGTCACCAGACCGCCACCGGCCGAGCCCTCGATCTCCTGACCTTCCAGGTCGGCCTGCGCCTCCATCAACTGGTTCTGCATCGCCTGCGCCTGCGCGAGCAGGTTGGACATGTCGAAGCCCCCAGCACCGCCACCGTCGAACACCGCGATCTCCTCGTCCCAACCGCTCGTGACTACCCCGGGCCTCAACACTAGCCGGTCCCGCGGACAGCCCCAGCCACACCCAGAAACCGACCGGTCTCCCCACTAGTATCCACAGCCCTGTGGACAGACTTGTCCACAGGGCTGTGGATACTGTGGATACCCTCAGTGCGCGGTCCCCACCCGGCTGTGGATTCCTGCCGGCCCTGCTCGGCGCGGTTCGCTCAAGCGCGTTCGAGGATCTCCTGGAGTACTGCGAGGTTGGCGGCGACCGCAGACTTGATCGGACGCAGCGCGATCGGCGCCACGAGAGCCAGGTGCCGCGGCGGCTGCAGCTCGATCGTGTTGGTCAGGGTGGTCGCGTTCCCCTCCGCGCGGAGTGCGTAGCTGATCCGCGCAGGCAGGGAGTTCAGCGTTCCGGTCAGGCTGAGACCCCGGTCAGGAGCGAACTCGGTGACCTCGAGGGTTTCCTCGCTGTGGGCCGGGATCGTCCGCGTCTGCAGGTACCGCGAACCGACGCCGACCGGTCCGCTGGTGATCTTCCGGGTCTCACCGATCGCATAGTTCCATCGGGGCAGGTTCTCGAGATCAGCCAAGTACGCGAACACCGCGGCCGGTGGTCGGTCGATCGTGATCGTGTTGGTGAATCGCATCTGCCGCTCCGCCCCTCACCGTGACGTCTCGGGTAGCAGCCACTGGTCGATGGGCCAGTCTTCGCCTTCGACCTCCGCGTGTCTGTGACTTTTGTCGTCGGCCGCGCTCACCCGGCGCCGGGGTTCCACGACTGGTCGTACACGCCCGCGGCGTCGAGGATCAGGATCCGGTCCGGAGCGGTGGCGACCAAGCCGGCCAGTCGAAGGTCACGCAGAACTCGAGCCACCACCTCGCGCGCCGATCCGACGGCATCGGCGAGGTCCTGCTGGGACACCCGGGCGACGAGGTCGCCGCGCGGACGCTGTTGCGCCGAAGCCAGATCCAGGAGGTGACCGGCGACCCGCTGCCGGACAGTGCCGAATGCGTTGACGGCCGTCTGCTGAAGGCTCTCGTACAGCCGACGACCGAGTTCTTCGGCCAATGCCCAGGCGACACGACTGTCGTTGTGTGCGGCGGCAGTCAACGTCGCGGCGTCGATCCGGAACAACGTGCAGTCAGCCAGCGTCTGTGCGCCGACGTCCGCGGGCCCCGCGACGAGCACGGCGATTCCGAGGACGTCCCGGTCCCGCGCATACCGCACTGTCACCTGCCGTCCCTGCGGCGAGGTCATGTAGACGCGCAACAGTCCGTGGACGACCAGCAATGCCTTGGGTTGAGACCCTTCCCGGTAGATCGTGGTGCCCGCCGGGTAGTCGATGCGGTCTCCTGCCGCGAGCAACTGTTTCACCACATCGGACGGGAGTCCGCCGAGGAAGCTACCCGCCAGCGCTGCTACGACGTCCGCATCGGTCACGAGCCCAGCATCCGGCACAAACCCCGCACTAGGTGTCACGCAGCACCGTCGCGCCCTTCGCGGCGGACCGGTCGTGGTGTCGGGGCTGAGGTCAGTTGGGTTCTTCGGTGATGATCTGGGCTCCGAGCGTTTCCCGGAGGAGGTCCGTGTGCGAACGGGAGTCCTCTTCCAGCACCACGTCGTCCTCACCGATGGAGTCGGCCTCCTCCTCGGGTGTCAGCGGTACCTCGGGAGCAGCCGCGGCCGCTGACGCCTGGCGTGCCTGCTCCGCGGCAACAGCAGCCTCCGCCGCCCGACGCTTGCTTGCCGCCTGCTCGCGACGATCCGCCACCGGCTGGGTCTGCCGCTGCGGACGCGCAGCCGGACCGTCCTCCCATGGGTCTTCCGGAGGTACGTCGTACTCGTCCGGCGGCTCCTGCAGAGCAACCGCCCCGCCGGGCCCGTCCCCCCACTGCCCCGTCCGACCGTCACCTCGTACGCCGGGACCACCTGCAGCCGGGCCTGCTCCCGGACCTGCCGCACCCAGACCTGCTGCTCGCTGATCTGCTGCACCCGGGCTCGCTGCATCCGCGAGTGGTCCAGCGGGACCTGCTCCGCGGCTGCCGGCGCCTGTGCTGGGGACAGCCGAGTCGCCCCCTTCGCTGCCGGGCGCACCGCCGACGTCTGCCGCTCCACGCCCGGCGCCCATGCCACCGCCCGCCGAGCTACCCGGACCGGAGCTGCCCGGTCCGGAGCTACCAGGACCCGAGGTACCCGGACCCGAGGCGCCCGGACCACCCGTGCCGGCGCCACCCGGACCGGCGCCACCCGGACCGACCGCCGTGCCCGGACCACCGGCACTCGGTCCACCCGGTCCAGCGGCGGGGCCACCGGAACCCGGGCTGCCACCGGACTGTGGCCCCGAACCGCCCGGACGACCCGGACCGCCGGGCTGAGGAGCGGGACGCCCCGCGGAGCCGCCCCCGGCCCCCGGGTCGGTGGACGGGTCGACGACTGCCTCGACTCGTCGGTTGATCCCAATCGTGTCGATCATCGCCTGACGAAGAATCTCGTCACTGCCGGACCGCGCAAAGCTCTCCCGCGCACCGGCGTTCACCAGACCGAGCGTCAGCGTCTGATCGTCGATGGCGATGACCTGAGCATTCTGACTCAACATGATCCAGGCGAACCGCCGCTGCGTCTTGACGGCCTCCAAGACCTGTGGCCACAACCGCCGCACATCCGCCAGCCCGACAGCCCCGGTCTCAGCCCCATCAGCAACCACTCCAGAACCGCCGACTGCCCCACCCGCGCCAGCCTGACCGGACGCCGCAGGCGGTGCGGCCTGCGCGGACTGCCCGGACGCGGCGGACGGCGCGGACTGCGCGGACGCCGGCGACTCACCGGGCTGCGGAGCCTGACCCGACTGCGCGGGTGAACTCGACGGTGTAGACGGTTCGTCACCCCAGGCACCCGTACGCGCTCCACCGCCGGAGGCCTGTGCGGCGGGGCTCACAACGCCACCGCCGGCAGTCTTCACGGGCGCGCCGCCGCCCGACCGAACGTCGGACTCAGCACCGCTCGCATCCGGTCCCCCAGCGGACTGGTCGCCGCCGCTGGCGTGTCCAGCGTCGCCAACTCGCCCACCCGGGCCGGCCGCGGCAGCACCACCCGGCGCCACAGCATCCGGCACCGCAGCACCTGGCGCCACAGCACCTGAGCTGGCTGACGCGCCCGGAGACGCGGCTGCACGGGCGGCTGCCCGGCTCGTGGCAGCAGCGGCAGGTGCACTGTGGCCGTCGTCACCAGAGGAGTCGACCCGCGCCGTCCCCGCCGTACCACCGACCTGACCTGCACCCGCTTGACCACCCGTCGCCGCACCGGCTGTCCCTGGCGCGAGGTCCGCAGCACCTCCAGGGACCCCGATGGCCAGGCGGCGTTCCATGCGGTCGAGGCGGGCCTGGATGCCGTTGGTGGAGTCGTCCGCACCGGGGAGCAGCACCTTGGCGCAGATCAGTTCGAGCTGCAGGCGTGGCGCGGTCGCACCGCGCATCTCCAGCAGACCGGCCGCCACGATGTCCGCCGCCCGGGTCAGCTCCGCCGGGCCGATCCCTGCGGCCTGCGTCTGCAGCCGCTCGCCCTGGTCCTCGGCGGCCTCGATCAGCCCGGAGGTCACAGCAGTCGGTACGGCGGACAGAATGACCAGGTCGCGCAGCCGGCGCAGCAGGTCCTCGGCGAAGCGCTTCGGGTCCTGACCGGTCTCGATGACCTTCTCGATCGTCTCGAACACCGCCGCGCTGTCATGTGCCGCGAACCCGTCCACGCACGCGTCGAGCAGCGAGTCCGGCGTGAACCCGAGCAGCGCCACCGCCAGCTCGTACGTCACGCCGTCCGGCCCCGCGCCACCGATCAGCTGGTCGAGCACGCTCAGCGAGTCACGCACCGACCCGGCGCCGGCCCGCACGACCAGCGGCAGCGCGGCCGGCTCGATCGCCACGCCTTCCGACTCGCACAGCGTCGCCATGTAGTCCGCGAGCGCCTTCGGCGGCACCAGGCGGAACGGGTAGTGGTGCGTCCGCGACCGGATCGTCCCGATGACCTTGTCGGGCTCGGTCGTCGCGAAGATGAACTTGAGGTGTGGCGGCGGCTCCTCGACCAGCTTCAGCAGGGCGTTGAAGCCCTGCGTGGTCACCATGTGCGCCTCGTCGATGATGTAGATCTTGTAGCGGCTCTCGACCGGCGCGAAGAACGCCCGCTCGCGCAGATCGCGCGCGTCGTCCACACCACCGTGCGACGCCGCGTCGATCTCGATCACGTCGATGCTGCCGGGCCCGCCGCGCGCGAGGTCGGTACAGGACTTGCAGACCCCGCACGGCTCGGCGATCGGACCTTTCTCACAGTTGATCGCCCGGGCGAGGATCCGCGCACTGGTGGTTTTTCCACAGCCGCGCGGGCCGGAGAACAGGTAGGCGTGATTCACCCGGTTGTTACTCAGCGCGTTCCGCAGCGGCGCCGTGACATGGTCCTGCCCGATCACCTCCGCGAACGTCTCCGGGCGGTACCGGCGATACAAGGCAAGGGGCGCTTCCACGCGGCAACCCTAGCGCCGTCCCCGGACAATTCCCCGCCCCCGCCCGCACCGGGCAGCGCCTAGGCTGGCCGGATGACCTCTGGGGACGAGCGACAGCAGGCGGTGATCACCCGCGCGCAGAAGATCCTGCCCGGTGACGAACGGGTGCTCGCGGTGTACCTGATCGGCAGTTACGGGGCAGGCACGGCCGACCGGTTCAGCGACGTCGACGTACATCTGGTGGTGACGGACGACAGCGCGGAGTGGTTCGAGCAGCACTGGGACGACGTACTGCGGGAGTTGACCGGACCGACCGTCCTGGCGGACCGGCTGCCGGGACTGATCGGCGGACTCGGGATCACTCCGGACTGGCTGCACGTGGATCTGATCGTGCACCCGCTCGCCCAGTTCGACCGGTTCCAGTACGACGGGGTGCGCGTGCTGTTCGACCGGGACGGGACGCTGTTCCCGGACGGCGATATCGCGCCGACGGGTGGCCGTCCCGGCGAACCGTACTGGCCGGCCACCACGGTGAACCTCTTCTTCTACTTCCTCGGCAACCTCGTCACCGTCCTCGGACGCGACGAGCGGATCGTCGCGAACCAGGGCATCGGTGTCGTCCGCGACCAACTCGTCGCGTTGATGCTCGCCGAACGCGGCGTACGCCGGACCAGCGGGGCCAAACGCCTCAACGCCCTGCTCTCCGACGAGCAGCGCGCCGCACTGGAGGCGATCCCCGCCGCCGGCACCGACCCGGCCGACGTCATCGCGGCCAATCGGTACATCTGCCGGGAGTTCATCACCCGCGGCACCGCCCTCGCCGAACTCACCGCCAGCCCGTGGCCGACCGAGTTCGTCAACGCGACCCTGTCCCACCTCCGTAACCACTTCCACGCCGACTTCGCCTGATGCCCGCGGCAACCAACCTCACTGCAGGTGATAGTTCGCGAACCTGGTCCGGAGATCCTTCTTCGAGAACTTCCCGACCGACGTCTTCGGAACCTCGTCGATGAACTCGACCGCATCCGGGAGCCACCACTTCGCCACCTGAGGCCGGAGGTACTCGAGGATCTCCTCCCCGGTCGCACTCGACCCCTCCTGCAGTACGACGCAGGCCAGCGGCCGCTCGTCCCACTTCGGATGCGGCACACCGATCACCGCGGCCTCCTTCACCGCGGGATGCGCCATCAACAGGTTCTCCAGCTCGACCGAGCTGATCCACTCGCCGCCGGACTTCACCAGGTCCTTCGTCCGGTCGACGATCCGCACCGACCCGTACTGATCGATCGCGGCGACGTCACCCGTCTTCATCCAGCCGTCCTCGGTGTTCAACTGCACGCCGTCGTCCGGCCGGTAGTACTCCGCCGCGATCCACGCGCCGCGCACCTGCAGCTCGCCGGTGGTCTCGTCGTCCCACGGCAGCGGCGTGATCGAACCCGGCTCGACGATCCGCACCTCGACCCCGGGCAGCGGCAGACCGGCCCGGGCCCGCAGATGCGCCTGCTCCTCCTCGGGAAGGTCCTTGCTCCGCGCCGGAACGTGGGCCGCGGTCGCGACCGGGCTCGTCTCGGTCATCCCCCACGCCTGCAGAATCGGCCGACCAAGCTTCTCCCGGAACGCCTCCGACAGCGCCTCCGGTACGGCCGAACCGCCGCACGGGATCCGCCGTAGCTTCGGCAACTCCACACCGTCGAGCAGCGGCAACAGCCCCTGCCAGATCGTCGGCACGCCGGCCGACAGCGTCACCTCCTGCTCCTGGAGCAGTTTGAGGATCCCCTGCGGGCTCATGTCCGGCCCCGGGAACACCAGCGACGCGCCGGCCATCGGCGCCGCGTGCGCCAGGCCCCACGCGTTCGCGTGGAACATCGGCACGACCGGCATCACGGTGTCCGTCTCGTCCAGCCCGATCCCGGCGTTGGTCAGGACGCCGATCGAATGCAGCCAGGTGGACCGATGCGAGTAGACGACACCCTTCGGATTGCCCGTCGTACCGCTCGTGTAGCACATCGCGGCGGCCTGGTTCTCGTCCGCGACGTGGAACTCGACCGGCTCGGCCGCGGCGAGCAGCTCCTCGTAGTCGTGGAACCGCGGATCGTCCGGGAGCTCCGTACTCGGAGCCCCCGGTGGCAGGTCGTCCATCACGACGACATGGCGAAGCTGCGAGAGCCGGTCGAGCAGCGGCAGGAACAGCCCCAGCAGCGACCGGTCGACGAACACGACCTCGTCCTCGGCATGGTTCGCGATGTACACGACCTGGTCCGGGAAGAGTCTGATGTTGAGCGTGTGCAACACGCGACCGGTGCAGGGCGCGGCGAAGTACAGCTCGAGGTGGCGTCCCGAGTTCCACGCGAAGGTCGCGACGCGGCCGTCGGGGCTGATCCCGAGCGTGTCGAGTACCCCGCCCAGGCGTCTCGTCCGCCCGGCCCACTCGCCGTACGTCAGCTTCATCGGCGCGGGGCCGCCGGTGTAGACGGTCTTGTCCGGGTAGTACTGCTCGGCCCGGCGGAAGATCGTGTCGAGCGACAGCTGGTAGCTCTGCATCAGACCTTTCATGCAGACACTGTGCCAGTCGCGATGGCGCCTTGACCATGACCTCAACCGGACTTTCTCCGGAACTCATCCGGAACCGGAGCCCCAGGCAACAGCAATCGCGACACGTCGCCACGAACAGATGACACGACATACATGTCGTGTAATATGTCGGTCATGAAGGTTGTCGAGGAATTTCGCTACCTGGTGCTGGCGATCCAGCGCGAGGGCAATCGGCTGCTCGCCGCCGAGTTGCGCCCGCTGGGCATCACGCCTTCCCAGGCAGAGGTTCTGCGGGTTCTGCGCGACCACGGACCGATGACGCTGAACGCTCTCGGCGGGCTGCTCGTCTGCGAGACCGGCAACAGCCCGAGCCGCCTCGTCGACCGACTCGTCGCGCAGGGACTGGTGAAACGCGGTATCGACAAGGTCGATCGGCGTTACCTGACACTCAGCCTGACCCCCCAGGGCCGGGCCCTGCACCGCCGCATCATCACCGCGGAGAACCGGCTGCATCGCACCATGCACGACCGTCTCGCCGGCCAGGCGCTCGACGAGACCATCACCACGCTGCGCTCGCTCGCCGACGCCTTTCCGACCGGGGCCGCGCTGGCCCGGCGTCGGGGTCCCGAACTCGCCCATCAGGAGAACTAGCCATGGAAAAGGCCACTGAGACCATTCACGCCGGCCAGGCGGCGATCCGGCAGGTGCTGCTCGACGCGCTCGGACTGCCGGAGTGGAACGAGGCGTTCCTCGCCATCGACGGCCCCCGCGAGACGAATCCGGGCACCCGCTACGCGCTTCGCGTCCGCCCGGGGTTCACCGGTGAGCTGCAGTACACCGTGGTCGAGGCGGACCGCGTCGAGATCGTCTGGCAGGTCCCCGGGTTCCGCGAGGTCGGCACGTGGACGATCGGCGCGGACAGCCGCGTCACGCACACGTTCGAGCAGTCCGGCCCGCTCGCCAACGTCCTGCGCCCGGCGTACCGGAACATCGCCACGATCCGCCTGGCCCGCCTCGCCAACCGTGTGCGCCAGCTGCAGCTCGCCCACACTGCCTGAGCCACCTCCGGACTACTGTCGCGCCATGCTGATCGAGGTGGGGGACGCCAGGTTGTACGTCGACCAGCGCGGCTCCGAGAACGCGCCACCACTGCTCTTCATCCACGGCGGCCCAGGCGCGGGCTCGTACGACTTCCTGGCCTTCCAGGGCGACCGGCTCTCCCAGAGCCTCCGGTTGATAGCCGTGGACCAGCGTGGTGTGCAGCAGTCCGATCCGCTCACCGGACCGATCAGTGAGCCCGACCTGATCGCCGACTTCGAGGCGCTGCGCGAGAAGCTCGGCATCGAGCAGTGGTCGATCCTCGGTCACTCGTACGGCGGCCGCCTCGCTCTCCGGTACGCGGTGACTCACCCGGAGTCGGTGACCAAAGTCGTCTTCGAGAACCCGGGCTGGGACATGCTGCTCGCCACCGACACCATCCTCGGCGCGGCCACGCGACTCCTGCCCGACCTCCAGGTCCCACCGCACACCGGCCCGGCGACCAAGGCGATGTGGGATGAGCGCATCGCACTGCTCGGGCGGCTCGGGCCGCGTCGCATGGAGATCTACCTCGGGCCCGACGCCCGGGATCTGCAACTGCCCGCGGACACGGAGCTCTCCGACGAGCACCACTCCCGCTCCGGCCGTTTCTCCGACGAGATCACCAAGTCGGACAGCTTCGGCGAGCCACTACTGCCGTACTTCGCTCGGATCAAACAGCCCGCGCTGCTGATCAAGGGCGAGTTCGACCCGGTCACGAGCCCGGAGGAGGTCGGGCTGTTCCGCTCCGACGTACGGCGCGGCACCTATTACCACGCGGCCGGCGCCGGCCATTTCGTGCACGCGGAGCAGCCGGAGCTCTTCACCCGGCTGGCGACCGAGTTCGTTCTCAGCTGAAGGCGAGCGGGACGGCCCGCTTGTGGGCGGTACGGCGGTGCGTGGCGATGATCGTGCTCGCGGCCTTCTCGTCGACGTCGTGTCCTTCGAGGAAGGCGTCGATCTCGTCGTACGTGACGCCCAGCACGGCCTCGTCCGGGACGCCCGGGTTGTTCGTCTCCAGGTCCGCGGTCGGGATCTTCCCGGTGATGTCGGGTGACGCGCCGAGGCGCTCGCCGACCGCGCGGACGCGCCGCTTGGTGAGCCCGGACAGCGGCGTCAGGTCGCAGGCGCCGTCGCCGTACTTGGTGAAGAAGCCCATCACCGCCTCCGCCGCGTGGTCCGTGCCGACCACCAGGCCGCCGCGGGCGCCGGCGACCACGTACTGCGCGACCATCCGCTGGCGCGCCTTGATGTTGCCGACGTGGAAGTCCTCGCGGTCACCGAGCCCGGCGTGCCGCACCGACTCGACCATCGCGTCCGTTGCCGGCTTCACGTCGACGACCAAGGTCTCGTCGGGCTTGATGAACTCGAGGGAGCGCTGCGCGTCCGCCTCGTCGGCCTGCACACCGTACGGCAGCCGCATTGCGACGAACGTCGCCTGACCGCCCTCCGACCGCACCCGCTCGACCGCAAGCTGGCAGAGTCGGCCCGCGGTCGCGGAGTCGACTCCGCCGCTGATGCCGAGCACGTACGCCGTCGCACGGGTCCGCCGGAGCCGCTCGGCCAGGAACTCCACCCGCCCCTCGATCTCACCGTCCACGTCGAACGTGGCGGGCACGCCGAGCTCGGCGATGATCAGTTCCTGGAGGTAACGGCTCTCGGGGTTCATCAGGCTCCTCAGACCGGGGGGAGACATGAGGATTCCCCGCGCACCCGGAAGAGCTCACTTACCCTTGCTGCCTTCCGGCCCTGGGGGGATTGGGCGAGATACCGCCACGCGGGGAACCAGCAGAAAGTGTACGTGATCCCCCTCGCCAAGCGGGAATCGGCTGCTGATTTCAGCTCACCGCCGTGGGTACCGCCGAACAGAGGAGGTACTCATGGCCGAGAGTCGAGTCAGCGACGAACTGTGGAACGAATTTCACCAGCTGGTGAACATGACCTCCCGGGAGCTCGAGGAATGGCTGCGGACCGATTCCGCCGGTGAGGTCACGGAGCCGGCGCCGGAGGACACCGGGCACGAGCTCGGCGAGCACGTGGTGCACATCCTCGGCAAGCGGCGGTCCGACCTGACCGACGACGACATCGCGGCGATGGAGCGCGTCGTACGGCGAGTCCGGAGTCAGCGCGGCGAGACCCCGGAGCCGAAGGCAGGGGATACGCACTGGCGGCACAATTTGATGTCGGTGGGACACGACCCGTTGCGCTCGCTCTGAGCGAACAAGGGTGCGGGATCGGCCGCCGACCGTCACGCTGGATAAGTGACGGATCATCAATTCGGCCCCTTCGGGATCACGACCGGGCTCGACAGCAGTGCGGATTCACTCACGGCGGCGCGCGCGGCCGAGGAGCTCGGCTATCCGGTGATTTGGTTGTCCGGCGGACCGCTGCCCGGTCTGCAGACCATCGCCGATCTGGTGGGCGCGACGACGTCGATCAAGTTCGTCAGCGGGATCCTGGCGGTGGTGAAGTACGGCGCGGCTGACGTGAGCACGATGTACGCCGACCTGGAGGCGACTGCGCCGGGACGGTTCACCGTCGGTCTGGGCGGGGCGCACGGCGCCAAACCGCTCGCCACGCTCAACGCGTACCTGGACGAGCTCGACGTACCCGTGGAGCGTCGGGTGCTCGCCGCGCTCGGTCCGCGGATGCTGGAGCTGGCCCGCGAGCGGTCCGCCGGTGCGTATCCGTTCCTGACCACGGCGGCGTACTCAGCCGAGGCGCGGAAGGTCCTGGGGCCGGACAAGCTCCTGGCCGTCAGCCACCTCGTCGTACCGGAGACTGGAGCGGACCGTGCCCGTGCGATCGCGCGGGACACCATCAGCTTCTTCACCCAGATCCCCGGGTACGCCGCCTCGCTGAAACGGCAGGGGTTCAGTCAGAGCGACCTGTCCGAGCTGCCTGACCACATGGTCGATTCACTCGCCGCGTGGGGCAGCCCGGCAGACATCAAGGCCAAGCTGACCGAACACCTGGCCGCCGGCGCTGATCACGTCGCAGTCAACGTGATCACCGGAGTGACTGGGCCGCAGCCGATCGAACACTGGCAGGCCCTGGCTCCAGTACTACTCGGCTAGCTGCTTCTCGTAGAGGCGTGCGGTCGACTCCAGCTTGTCGTACCGGTACGGGCGCGCCTCACCCGTTGGCTCGAACCCCTGCCGCTGCCAGAACCCAGCAGCGACCTGTGCGTTGGTGTCCACGACAGCCAGCCGCATCGTCCGGATCTCGGGCCACGTGTTCTCGACGTACTGCTGGACTAGCTCGTACGTCGCCCTGCCGTAGCCGCGGCCCTGGTGACTCGCGTGGACCTCGAGGAGACCGATGAACGCGGTGTGGTCGTTCGGGAAGCCCTTGAGCAGGTCGACGACGGCAACGAGCCGGTCTGCTTGGAAGGCCCCCAGCACGACCTTCGAATCCTCGGGCAGCTCCTCCGGCCGCATCATCAACAGGCTCTGCGCATCCGAGGCACCCGACGGGTAGCCGGTGATCCGCTCCGTGTACCCAGGGTCCGACTCGATCAGCTCCTGCAGAGCGTCGACGTCTGCTGGGGTGATCGGCCGCAGTTCCATGCGGTCGACCCTAGATCAGCAGCCCCACCACCAGCAGCACGATTAGCGCCGCCGCGAGGACCAGGCCGGCTCGACCGGTCCCGAATCGTTTGAGTGCAATTGCCAACGGTCCGATCGGTTTCATCGTCGCTCCAGTCGTCTCTTCGCTTGATAGGTGAACAGCACAGCTAGGAGGGCCGCGAGTACGACGGGGACGCCCAGCGCTCCTCGTCCGGCGAGGGCCAGGCCGAGCGCCAGCAGTACTGCGAAGCCGGAGGCGATCCAGCTGGCGACCACCCTGTCTCTGGCAAACAGCCGGCCGCGGCTGCGGAGTACGTAGGCCGCTCTGACCATGACAACGAGCCCGGCGAGCACGACGACCGCAAAACCGACCTGTGCTCGGGCCGGCAACCTGTCCTCGGTCAGCCAGAGTGTTCCGATCAGGGCGACCACTGCACCGGCACCACAGAGCTGCACCACGGAGCGGATCCTGCGCCGCAGCGAGAGCGTGTCCTGCAGACCGGCGATCGTTTCTTCCGCTGAGATCATCCCGCCACCTCCCGCAGCAGTCGGCGCGCACGGTGCAGGCGGGACTTGACCGTTCCTACCGGCACGGCAAGTACCTCGGCGCACTCTTCCAGGCTCAGGTCCTCCAGGTGGAACAGCACGAGCACCTCTCGTTCCAGCACAGGCACGCTGCCGACGAGCCGCCGTACGTCGACCCGATCGACCACGTGGTCGGCCAGGTCAGGTTCGTCGTACGACACCGTGCGCGGTTGGTCGGCGTACCGCCCCCGCAACTGGTTGACCACGCTGCGCCGAGCGATGGTGAACAACCAAGCGGCGAACCGCTCCGGCTCCTTCAGCCGGGGTAGCCCACGTACGACGGCCAGCCAGACCTCCTGCGACACGTCATCAGCCAGGTCGTCGCGGCCGAGCATCTGCCGCACGTACCCCCAGACCGCGCCGTGCCACCCGCGAACAAGCTCCGCAACCGCCTCCCGCTCCCCCACCTGAGCCCGCACCACCACCGCCACCCACGCACCGTCCACACGCCACCTCCTCACCCCTACAGTCGCGCCATCACCCCGCCGGGTTCACGCCCCCGATTTCGGATTCCCGCGCCCCGTCGGTATCCTCTCGCCTTGGAGGATTCGCCTAGAGGCCTAGGGCGCACGCTTGGAAAGCGTGTTGGGGGCAACCCCTCACGAGTTCGAATCTCGTATCCTCCGCCAGTCTCCCCGGAGCAAAGAAACCGCAGGTCAGAGCGCGGTTCGAGCCTGGAGGCGAGAACGAGAAAGGGGCCGGACGCCGAGCGTCCGGCCCCACTTCATGTTCCGGGGGTCTCAACGAGGGTCTCGATACTGATCGTCAGAGGTAGTCCTGCCAGAACGGGATTGGCGTTTGCGGCCCGTGGAATTCGTGGAGGAGGTAGTCCTCGAGGTCCAGGCCGTACACCATCATGTCGGTCAGGTGATGCACGGAGATGACGGGGCGGCCGGCTGTGCCTCGGCCGGCGGGGAGGTAGCGATGCGCGTAGACGGGGATCAGGCGGGGTACGTCGGCCAGCCGTCGTTGTGCCTTGGCTACCGCTGACTCCAGGGTGTCCGGACGCTTGCCCCAGCCGGCGGGCCGGCCGCCGCTCGTGACATGGCGGATCACGCAGTCCGTAGGCCATTCCACTTGCGCGCGCAGAGTGTCCGAATCGGCGGTCCGCCAGTCAGGCCAGCCCCAGCTCGCCTTGTCCGGATCGTCGTCGTGGCCCGTCGTCCAGACGGGTAGGCCGGCAGTGAGAAACGCTCGATGGTCGTCGGCGAACTCGAACCCGAATCGCTGCTCGACACGAGCGAGCTCCGTCTCGCTGAGACCTGGCTGGATCTCGGTTGTTCCCAGCCGAGCCAGGCGTTCCGCAGCCCTGAGTCCGACGCCGGTATCCGGTGCAGCCGTCACGGACGCAGCCTAGCCACCCGGTTGGTCGGCCTGCTGCGGCTTGGAGAAGACTCGTGCGGACAGCTCGAAGTTCGTCCATCAGGTGAGGTGTTCGAGGGCCTGGGTGAGGAAGGCGTTGCGGCGGGCGGTGGCGTTGGTGGTGCCCCAGTCGGTCAGGGTGGTTGGGGTGTTGAGCGCGGCTACGGCGTCCCAGTAGGCGACGTGCTCGGCCCTGCGTCCGGTGGCTTGTTGCCAGCCGCTGAGGACGTGGGCGGGGGCGTCCGGGCCGAACGTGATGGCTACCTGTTTGCGGAGCTCGGAGAGGTCGACTCCGGAGGCACCTACTCCGGCGGTCTTCCAGTCGATGAGTGCTGCGACCCCGCCGTTGTTCCAGACGAGGTTGCCGGGCCAGACGTCGCCGTGCAGGTAGACAGGCTCCTCAGTCGGCAGCCCGTGAGCAATGACGACCTGGTCGGCCTCCTGGAGCAGGGGTGTGGTCGGCATGCGGCCCGTACGCCGGTCGGTCGCGAAGTCGTCCACGGCTATAGGGCGCGGGCGGAACGGCAGGTGCTCCTGCGGGCGCATGCAAACACCGTGCAGCCGAGCCAGCGCGGCTCCGGCGGCCTGGAGGCTGGCGGGCGTTCCGACAGACCAGGTCGTCGTACCGGGAACGAGGGTCTCCAGAGACGCGGGTACGCCGGCCTGCTCGCCTGCAAGATCCGCGGCCACCAGGCGCGGTGCGGGCAGGCCGTGCTGTTCGGCCACCTGTAGTGCGGTGGCGCCGGTAGCGATCATGGACGCGTCGACGCGCGGTGTCGGCGCCCGCAAGACGTACTGGTCCGGCCGATGAGCGACGACGAGACGCCACGGGCCCTGGTCGGCGTGCAGTGGATGGATGTCGAGAACCTGGCGGCCGATCGCGGCGGCGGCCCAGGCGAGCAGCTGGCTGTTTTCCCTCACAGCCGAATCTAGCGGACGGCGACCACTCGCATCGAGCCGCTGGTGACACGGATATGGCGAGTGCGCAGGCCGGAAAGGCGTTCTATGGGTGGGACCAGGCGCGAGACGGGGTGCAGGAGTTCGCGTACGCGCTTGGCCACGAACGGGAGAGCGTAGTACTGGTAGGCGCTGTCGACGGCACGGACGGAGAAGCCTGTGCGGTCCAGGAGATCGGTGATCGTGCGCGGATCGTAGTAGCTGACGTGCTCGGGGATCTTGTACGAGACCCACCGCCGGCCGGACGCCCGCGACAGCAGGCTTCTGATGTTGGGTGTCACCAGGACGATGACACCGCCCGGCCGGAGCAGGCGGGCGGCGCTCTCGAGGAACGCGGCCGGTTCGGTGAGGTGCTCGATGAGGTGCGATCCGAAGATCACGTCGTACTGCTGCTTCTGGATCTGCGGAACCTCCTCCAGCAAGCCGCAGAAGACCCGGTCCGGCAGTCGCTCCGACGCCCACTTGATCGCCGTCGGCGAGAGATCGATGCCGTAGGCGTCGTACCCGGCCTCTAGGGCGCACTGCAGGAAGTAGCCGTACCCGCAGCCCACCTCCAGCACCTTGCCGGACGGGACGAACTCGGCGATCCGGCGGACGTCCTCACGGAAGGTCGCGAGGTACTCCTCCTCCTGGCTCTCGTACTCCGAGTAGCCGGAGCCTACGCCGTCGAAGTAGGAGTCCGTCTCGTAGAGAGCACGGAGCGTTTCCGGAGTCGGCGTCGGCTGAAGCTGTACGAGCCCGCAGGTCAGGCACTCGGCGATGCCGTACCCGTCCTTGTCGAAGCGTCGGCGGAGGGATCCGCGCGCCGCACACAGAATGCATACTGCTTCGTCACGCATGGCGACCTGATTTCAGTGTCAGAGGAGTCCGTGACACTAGTTGACTCAGAAGCCAATCGGCAACGATTCACCGATCTCCAGGGGTCACCAGTCCGGTCTCGTAGGCGAGCACGACGGCTTGGGAGCGGTCCCGGAGGGTCAGTTTGGCGAAGATCCGGGCGGCGTGTGTCTTGACGGTGGCCTCGCTGAGGGTGAGCGCGGTGGCGATCTCGGCGTTCGACAGGCCCTGGCCCATCAAGGTGAGGACCTCCAGTTCTCGCGGGGTCAGGACGGACAGGTCGCGGTGGAGGGCGGGCTGGGCGGCTGCGGGGGTTGCGAAGCGTTCGACGAGGCGGCGCGTGATGGAGGGTGCCAGGAGGGCGTCGCCGGTGGTGACGAGGCGGACGGCCGCGGCCAGGTGTTCGGGGGTCACGTCCTTCAGGAGGAAGCCGCTGGCGCCTGCGGCCAGGGCGGCGTACACGTACCGGTCCAGGTCGAAGGTCGTGAGGATGAGGACGCGGCACTCGGTCGGAGTGGACAGGATGCGGCGGGTGGCTTCCAGACCGTCCATCGTCGGCATGCGGATGTCCATCAGCACAACGTCCGGCTGCAGTCGTCGTACGGCGTCCACTGCCTCGGCGCCGTCTGCGGCCTCGCCGACGACGTCGATGCCGCGCGCCGTGAGGATCATGTGGAATCCGGTGCGCACCAGTGCCTGGTCGTCCGCGATCACGACCCGGGTCGTCACGGGCGTTCCAGGGGCAGCTTGGCGCGGACGCGGAAGCCGCCACCGATGCGTCGGCGTGCGTCGAGCTGGCCGCCGTACACAGCGACTCGTTGTTTCAGACCGAGCAGACCGCGACCGTCCCCGTCCGGTGCGGGCGGGCGGCCGCCGGTCAGGACGCTCGGGCCTGTGTTGAGTACTTCGACCCGCAGCGCGTGAGAGCTGTAGCGGACTGCCACCTCCGCCTTCACGCCGTCGCCGTGTTTCAGAGCATTCGTGAGGGCCTCCTGGATGATGCGGTACGCCGTGGCGTCGACGCCGGCCGGGAGCGGACAGGGGTCCCCAGAGATCCGTACTTCGACAGGTAGACCAGCAAACGCGATGCGGTCGATCAGCTCCGTCAGGCGAGTCAGACTCGGCTGCGGCGACAGGGCGTCGTCGTCCTCACCTGAAGCCTTCGGTGCGAGCAGGCCGAGCAGATGACGCAGCTCAGCCATGGTGTCGCGACCTGCGGCCTCTACTGCGAGCAGCGCCGCCTCAGCCTGCTCCGGCTCAGTTGCCAGCACCTGCCGAGCCGCACCGGTCTGAATGACCATGACACTGACGTTGTGGCTCACGATGTCGTGCAGATCGTGAGCTATGCGGGCTCGCTCGGCGTCGACTGCGCTCTGGGCGGCTGTTGCCCGTTCGCGTTCCAGCAACCACCCGCGTTCCTCCAGCGCCCGGGTGTGGGCACGCCGCGCCCGCACGTAGGCGAACGCGAGCAGAGCAGCGAGCACGCCCAGGAGCGCGACAAGGAACCACATCACGGATCCACTGTCCCAAACGCGTTCCAGAATGCGCATCACCCGCGAGGCGCAGCGCCGTACATCTCCAGGATGACGGGCCGCGGACATTACGCCGGCAGGGTGACGTCAGGAGCTGCCCAGCGGCCCTAGCGTGAGCAGCATGACGGACGACAACGGACAGGCGGTCGTACAGCTCACCGCAGTACACAAGGAGTACGGCGAATCAGTCGCACTCGACGGAGTATCGCTGGAGATCCAGGCCGGTGAGGCGGTCGCCGTCATGGGACCGTCCGGTAGCGGCAAGTCGACACTGCTCAGCATGGTCGCCGGACTGGACCGGCCGACATCGGGATCCATCGTGGTGCACGGCGACGACCTGGGCACGCTGGACGAGAAGGGGCTGGCCCTGTTCCGCCGCCGGCGGATCGGGATGATCTTTCAGTTCTTCAACCTGCTGGACGACCTGTCCGCGCTCGACAACGTCGCCTTGGCCGCACAGCTCACCGGTACGTCGGCCCCGCACGCACGGAAGCGCGCACTCGAGCTCTTCGAGGAGCTGGGCATCGCAGGCCGCCGCAACACGTACCCGGCCCAGCTGAGCGGTGGTGAACGTCAACGCGTCGCAGTCGCCCGCGCACTGATGAACCGTCCGGCGATTCTCCTGGCTGACGAACCGACCGGCGCGCTCGACACGAGAGCGGGCGAACAGGTGATGGACCTGCTGCTCGACCTCAACCAGATCGGTCAGACGCTCCTGCTGGTGACACACGACCAGCAGCTCGCGACACGCTGCGCCGGCCGCGTCATCGACTTCGTCGACGGACAGATCGCCGGCGAACGCAGTCTGGAGCGTACGCCGTGAGCGCCGTCTGGCCCGTGGCGCGAGCCGCGGTACGACGGCGACGCGTGCAGACCGTGGTGATCGCCGTGGTCGTACTGCTGTCCACCTCGATGATCGTGGTCGCACTGGGCCTGCTGGCGGCGTCCAGCGGCCCGTTCGATCGCGCCTACGCAAAGCAGAGCGGTGCGCAATTGACCGCGTCGTACGACCGGACGAAGGTCAGCGACGCGCAGCTGACCGCGGCAGCGCGGAGTGCGGCGGCTGTTGGCGGTCCGTTCGCCCAGACGACGCTGGAACTCAGCGGGTCACCGATGGCGGAGTCGCTGGTAACGGTGGGGCGCGCTGATCCAGGGGGCGCCGTGGACCGGCTCAACGTGTGGAAGGGCCGCTGGGCGAACAAGGCGGGCGAGATCGTCCTCAACAGGAATCCGACCGACAGCAGCGGTCGCGGAACGCTACAACTGAACGAAACAGTCACGGCCGGCGGGCAGACGTTCACAGTCGTCGGGTTCGCCTACAGCGTGAGTCAGTCGGCGGATGCCTGGGTGACGCCGGAGCAGATGAACGCGCTGCACCCGACCTCGACGCAGATGCTCTACCGCTTCACCCACGCTGCCACCAATGCAGAGGTGACAGCCGGGCAGCAGGCCGTCACTGCTGGGCTGCAGGGCAACGCCTTGATCGGCACGCAGTCCTACCTCGCGCTGCGCGCACTGGTCGCCGGCGAGCCGAACACGTTCGTACCGTTCCTGATGATGTTCGGATGGCTTGGGCTCGCAGTCGCCGTACTGATCGTGGCAAACGTCGTCAGCGGCGCCGTGGTTGCAGGGTTCAAGCACATCGGAGTACTGAAGGCCCTGGGGTTCACACCGACGCAGGTCATGACGGTGTACCTCGGAATGGTGTCGATCCCGGCTGTCATCGGGTGTGCTGGTGGTGTTGTCCTGGGCAACGTGCTCGCCACCTCCTTGCTGACAAGGGCTTTCGAGAACTACGGCGCCGGCGGTATAGGTGCCCCGATCTGGGTCGACGTGGCCGCGCTCCTCGGCGTACCTGCCCTTGTTGCTCTGTCGGCGTTGGTACCGGCGTTGCGGGCCCGCGGTCTGTCCGCGGCGCAGGCGATCAGTGCGGGAAGCGCACCGCGAGCCGGACGAGGGCTCCGGGCACAGCGCTGGCTCAGCGGGACCCGGCTGCCACGGCCGATCAGTCTGGGACTGGGACTGCCTTTTGCTCGTCCCGGGCGTACGGCGTTGACGCTGGCGGCTGTGGTGCTCGGCGTCACCAGCGTGACGTTGGCGGTCGGATTGGGGAAGTCGTTGACGACGTACCAGACCGCTGCGAGCCGGAGCGATGCAGTCGACCTGACGATCTTCGCGGGACCGAACGGAGCCGAGGCGAGAGAGCCGGGAGGACCTCCGGGCGCGAAGCTGACCGATGCTGAGGACGAGGCGGTACTGCGTTCCGCACCTGGTGTCACCTCCGTGGCAGCAAGCGCGAACCTGACGATGCGGCTCGCCGGAACGCAGACGGACCTCCGCGTGTCGTTCTACCGAGGCGACTACGAGCAGCTCGGTTACCGGATGCTGGCCGGCCGGTGGTTCGACGGTCCGGGGCAGGTGGTCGTGTCGGAGCGCTTCCTGCGGCAGCGTGGCCTGGCCGTCGGTGACACGATCACACTGCAGTCGCAGGGCAAGACCGTACGGGCGCAGATCGTCGGGAAGGCGATGTACAACTCCGGTGACGAGGTGCTGTCCAACTGGGCGACGCTGGCGCAGATAGCACCTGCGCTGCGGGCGAACCTCTACGAGGTCAACGTAAAGCCCGGGACGGACCTGAACGCGGTCATGCAGGCAGTGAAGGCGAAGGACTCCGGGCTGGAGGAGGTTCCGGGCCAGGACCCCGGCACCTTCGTGGCCGTCGTGCTCGCGACCGTAGTACTGCTGACGCTGATGCTGGGAACCGTCGCAGCACTCGGTGTGTTCAACACCGTCGTACTGAACACCCGCGAACGGCGACGCGACCTGGGAATGCTCAAGTCGATTGGCATGACCCCAGCACAGGTGACCGTGATGGTCGTGACGTCGATGACCGCCCTCGGCGCGATCGGCGGCCTCCTGGGCATCCCCTTGGGCATCGTCGCCCACCGCGTGGTCGTCCCAGCGATGGCCAACGGTGCCCAGGTGGAGTTCCCTGACTTCATGCTCGACGTCTACCCCGCCTCGCTCCTCGCACTTCTGGTCGCGGCCGGCATGCTGATCGCCGCCGCCGGGGCTTACTTCCCCGCGCGCAACGCCGCCCGAGCCACCATCGCCCAGGTCCTGCACAACGAATAAGCGGTTGCCCAGCGGGACCTGATCGGGCTGACTGTGCGTATGGACCAGGTGGTGGCGGGTAATCGGGCGGTGTGGGAACAGGCTTCAACGAAGCACGTGCGGGAGTACGACGAGTTGCTCGAGGAGGCTCAGGGTGACGGGGTCCTGTTCCCGCGGGAGAAGGAACTGCTGGCGCCTGTGCTGGCGAAGCAGCCGTTAGTAGTGCACTTCCAGAGCGGGCACGGGCTGGATGACGTCGCCCTGGTGAAGGCAGGTGCTCGCCGCGTCGTGAGCGTGGACTACAGCTCAGTGGCGGCTGGTGCAGCACAGAGACGGGCTCGCGAGCTGGATGTGGATTGCCGGTACGTCGTGGCGGAAGTGCCCGGCGTACCGGTCCGGGACGCGTCAGCGGACCTCGTGTACACCGGCAAGGGCGCACTGATCTGGATGCGCGACATCGACGCGTGGGCGCAGGATGTGGCACGGGTGGTGCGACCGGGTGGGCACCTGTTCGTGTACGAGTCCCACCCGGCCGTACCGCTGTGGAGCTGGGACCAGGACGAACCACGTATCCGCCCGGACCGCAGCTACTTCGCCAAGTCACACATCAACGACACGTTCCCCGCCAACGGCGCGCAGGAGTGGCAGTGGACGCTCGGCCAGGTCGTCACCGCGATCAGCAACGCCGGCCTCCAGCTACAGGTCCTGGAGGAGTACCCAGAACCGTTCTGGCGCCCGCAGGACGACACCAGCGCGGCAGCATGGTCCGGCCGACTCCCGAACTCCTACGCGCTACTGGCGCAGAGGCCCCTATAGATAAGGCAGGAGCGCCTCCTCCTCGCGGTCCAGGTGGGCGTTGAGCTGAGCGATCAGCTCGTCCACCTGGTCGAGTAGGTCAGTACTGACGAGCTTCTCCAGTTCAGCGAGCAGTACTGCGATCTGGTCGTGCTCTGCCTGCAGTACTGCGATCACGTCGGCCAGCTCGGGGTGCTGTGCGAGCAGCGCCGGGAAGAGGCCGGTTGACTCGCCGGTGTGGTGGTAGTGGAGGCCCTGGCAGACCGTCAGGCAGTTGATGCGGAGCTGGGCGCCCAGGGTGCCCGACGTCGCCACCTCGTGCCGAATCAACGACAGCTCGCGACGGAACGCCGCGTGGATGGTCTTCAAGGCCTCGGCGAAGCCACGCTCCGCGCCGGGCGGTGGCCCTGGTTGCTGGACCAATGCGACGACCGGGAGGGCCCGAGTGGTGCGCTGCTGGTAGTCCCCCCACCCGGGGTCGGCCTCGACGAGTCGCGCGAACACCTCGTCGCGCTCGGCGCCCCGCAGTACGACGGCCTTCGCCGGATAGCTGAACAGGCCCAGGTCGACGTTGACCTCAGGGTTCGCGAGCAGGTTGTGGTACCAGGCGGGATGCTTCGGCGAACCGCCGGCCGAGCCGACGACCAGCACGCGGTCGCCGTCCGGGTAGTAGCCGAGGATCGCCGTGCGCGGTTGCCCGGTCCGCGCGCCGGTGGTTGTCAGGAGCAACAACCGTGAGTTCTCGAAAGCCCCGCCGACGTGGCCGGCGTTCGCCGTGAACTCGTCGATGAGTTGTGCGGTGAAATCGTTCAGGATTCGCTTCTCTCTGGTCTCGTGAAAGGAATGCAGACGGTGAGAGAAGCGGGCGGCGGGGCCCGCGCGGCGCTCAGAACGCAGCCGGGGACCCAACTCGTGAATGGCTAGAAGCCGACCCGGCAGTCACGTCGGCGATCGTACCCGCGCCGACAGGTCAACTCACACAGGAGACAATGTCTACGTGTCGCTGCCCGATCGCCTCGTCCAGGCCGGGGTCGAACTCCTCGAGGAGGACGGCCTCGCCGAGCTCACCCTGCGCGCGATCGCCCGCCGTACCGGCGTCTCGCACGGCGCGCCGCGGCGCTACTTCCCTACGCACAACGCCCTGCTGGCCGCGATCGCCGCGACCGGGCTGACCGACCTGGCCGACCGCCTCACAGCGAAGTCCGAGGGATCGCCCGAGGAGCAGCTGGTCGAGGCCGCGCACCGCTACCTGCGGTTCGCGGCCGAGCGCCCCGGCATGTTCGACCTGATCTTCCGCCACGACCTCCTGGCCGGCGCCGGCGGCAACCTGCGCGCGACGTCACTCCCGCTGTTCGCCACCTTCGTCGACCTGGTCGCCCAACTCCACCCGACCGATGCCGAACTCCGCGCCACCGCCCTGTGGACAAACCTCCACGGCCTGGCCACCCTCCGCGCGACGAACGCCCTGGAGCTCCTCGGTACGACGGATCTCGAGCCCATCCTCCGGTACGTCGTCCGAGCACATCTCACGTAGCCCGCAAAGCGTCGTACACATCCCGCACGAAGAACGCGTCGGCCATCGCGTCATGAATCGCATACGCCGACTGGTCGACCCCGACAAGCGCAGCCATCTCCCCCACGTCCGCGGTCGGTGGCAGATTCGTGCGCCCCAACAACTGGCTGATCACGCAGACGAGCCGGAAGTCCCACGGTACGTCGGCCGCGTCGGACGGCACGAGGCCGTTGACATGCATCAGGTGCAGCACGTCAACCGCGTCCATCCACGGCGCAGCGCCGATCCACAACGGCTGATCGGAGGTCAGCTCGACCATCAGCTCGGCGGCCTCACGGCCGGTGCACACGTTGTCCACAGAACCGGCGAGCGACGGATGCCGACGGAACCGGCTGATCTCCAACGCCTGCTCGGTCGCGACGGAGAGGTCCAGCTCCTCCACGGTGATGAATCGGTTGTACGGCGTCTCCCGGCCGTCGTCCTCCCGCCGGATCACCGCCAGCTGCCAGATCTGCCGTCCACCCGGCAACCACGGTTCGCGGACGCTCGTGGTTTCCAGGTCTACGAAGAGAATCGGCATCGTCCAAGTCTGGCGACGATCAACCGAGAACGACATCCGGCTCGGCGTGTACGGGTATCGGTGGAATTTGCTCACCCACCGTCGCCGCCTGCGCGCGATACGTCGTACTTCCGGCCGATCGCGGGAAATCCTGTCAGGCCGTCGCGAAATAACCTCACGATTGCTGTAACGAGGGCCACACACCGCCGATAAACGGGTGAGCGACCCAGCAGGGGGGACCTAGTGGGAAGCTCCGGTGTTTCTTCGGGACCACCGCATGTGGAGGGGGCCTCGCAGGTGCTCACCCGGGGCGGGGTGAGCACCTGTTCGAGGATTCGGCCCCGATCGTCAGCCCTTGATGCCCACGTTCGCCATTCCTTCGACGAACCTCTTCTGGGCGAACACGAACAGCACGATCATCGGCAGCGTCGCCAGCGCCGTACCGGCCATCAGGTACGGCCACTGGATCTCCGCCGGGTTCTGGGAGAAGATCGCCAGCCCGAGCTGCAGCGGCCGCATGTCGTCCGACGTGGTGATCATCAGCGGCCAGAGGAATCCGTTCCAGGCGGCCTCGATCTGGAACACCGCGATCGTGATCAGCGCCGGCTTGATCAGCGGCGTCATGATCCGCCAGAAGATGCCGAACTCGCCGAGCCCGTCCACCCGGGCGGCCTGCGCCAGCTGGTCCGGCAGCGAGACGTAGAACTGCCGCGCCAGGAACGTGAACAGCGGTGCCGCGCCGAGCGGGATGATCAGGCCCCACCACGAGTTCAGCCAGCCGATCCCGCCCTGGCCGAGGATGTTGTTGCCGCCGAACAGCGGGATCGACTTCACGATCAGGAACAACGGCACCAGGATGATCTGGAACGGCACGAGCAGCAGCACGATGAAGTAGTTCAGCAGGGCCTTCCCGCCGCGCAACGGCAGCTTCGCCAGCGCGTACCCGGCCGTCGTGCAGACCGCCAGCGTGAACAGGGTCTCGCCGACCGCGATGAACAGGCTGTTCCGGAAGTACGTCAGGAACGGCGCGGTCTGCATCGCCTCGACGAAGTTCCGCCAGCGCAGCTCCGAGGGCAGCCAGCTGAACTTCGCGATCTCCAGATTGCTCTTGAACGCGGTCAGCAGCATCCAGACGAACGGCGTGATCATCAGGATCGCGCCGACGGTGAGGACGACGTACAGCAGGATCCGGCCGGGCCGCAGTACCGACGGCTTCGCGGCGGTCGCGGCGGTCGCGGCGGGCAGGGTTGCGCTAGTCATTGGCATCCGCCTTCTGGAGCAGGCGTCCGACGGCGATGAAGGCCGCGATCACGATCATCATGATCACCGTCTCCGCGGACGCGTAGCCGAGTTTCAGGTCCTGGAACGCGTTCTGGTAGATGTCCATCACCAGCACCCGGGTCTCCGAACCCGGTCCGCCCTGCGTCATCACGTACACGAGGTCGAACACCTGGAACGTGCCGACGATCGACGTGATCAGGACGAAGAACTGGACCGGGCCGATCGCCGGCCAGGTGACGTTGGCGAACCGCTGCCAGCGGCCCGCGCCGTCCAGCTGGGCCGACTCGATCAGGTCCCGGGAGACGCCTTGGAGCGCGGCCAGGTAGATGATGATCTTCGTGCCGAGCCCCTGCCAGATGCCGACCACCATCAGCGACGGCAGCGCGGTCGCGGGGTCGGCGAGCCAGCGGTTCGGGGCGAAGCCGAACAGGCTCAGGAACCCGTTCGCCAGGCCGGAGCCCGGGTTGTAGATCCACAGCCAGATCGTCGCCACCGCCACCGTCGCGGTCACGGTCGGGATGTAGTACGCCGTACGGAAGAAGCCCAGACCGCGGATCTTCTGGTTCAGCCCGATCGCGACCGCGAGCGAGATCGCCATCGAGATCGGGATCACCACGATCGCGTACAGCACGGTGTGCCACAGCGACGCCAGGAAGTCGACGTCGCGGAACAGGTCGGCGTAGTTGCCGAACCCGACCCACGCCCAGGTGTCGCCGAAGCTGTAGTCGGTCAGGCTGAGGACGAGTACGGCGATCACCGGGATGACGATGAACACGCCGGAGTGCAGCAGCGCGGGCGTGAGCAGGGCCCAGCCGGCCCGGGCCTGACCGCGGACCAGCGCCCGGCTGTCCTTGGACGGGGCCACCTTGCGGGGCGTGGCGACCGCGGGACGTTCCAGAGTTGTGCTCATCGTGACTGTCCTGCCAGGTTGTGCAGCACCTTGGCGGGATCCTTCTGTCCGAGGACCGCCTGGGTGAGCTGGATGTCGAAGTTGCCGCGCATCTCGAGCCAGTTGGATGGCACTTCGTTCTCGTTGACCGCGTACACCAGGCCGTCGGCGACGAACTGACTGAGCGGGTTGGACTTCGCCTGCGGCGAGTTGCTGGCGTCCTTGTAGGCCGGGACCTTCTTGTTCAGCTTGGCGATCGCGTCCAGGGTCGTTGGCTTCGTCAACGTCTCGATGAACGCCCAGGCCGCGTCCTTGTGCCGGCTGCGCGATCCGATCGAGGCCAGGTCGCCGCCGACGTACTCGATCTCCTTGCCGCTGTTGAACCGGAAGAACTTCAGGTCGTCACAGTTCTTCTGGCCGATACCGTCGGCGGAGCAGTCCACGCCGCCGTTCACGATGCCCATCGCGGCCTCGCCGGTGAGCACCAGCGGCTGCTGCGCCGCGTTCGTCTGGCCGTACGGCTGGACGTTGTTGATCATCGACTTGATCCAGAGCAGCGTCTCCAGGCCCTTCTCGTTGTCGAAGTTCGGCTCGCCGCCGACGTACAGCGGCGTACCGGTGGAGGCCAGGAACGTCGTGAACGACTGCCGGAAGCCGGTCGCCGACGCGAGATCGAACCCGCTGCGGGTGATGTTGCCGTCCTTGTCCCGCTTGGTGAGCTTCTCGGCGGCGGTCTTGATCTCCGCCAGCGAGGCCGGCGGCTTGTCCGGGTCGAGCCCGGCCTCGCGGAACGCGCTCTTGCGCAGCGCGACGGCGCGGGCGTCGGCGATCAGCGGGTACGCGTACAGCTTGCCGTCGTACGACGCCGCCGGGATCAGCGCCGCGGTGCTCTTCTCCTTGATCACGTCCGGCGTCACGCCGTACTTGCCGAGGTCCTCGAAGATCCGCTTCGACGCGAACGGCTGCACCCAGCCGACGCCGGTGACCATCACGTCGTACGGGATGCCGGCCGCGATCGAGGTGGACATCTTCTCGTTGAGGTTCTTGTACGTCGCGAAGTCCGGTTCGACCTTCATCTTCGGATAGGTCTTGTGGAAGTCGTCGACGACCTTCTGGAACGCCTCCCGGCCCTTGGTACTGGGCGGGAAGGACGGCAGCAGCACCCGCAAGGTACCGGTCGCCTCGGCCGGCGGTACGCCGTCCGTACTCTCCTCGATCACCCCGTTGCCACAACTGCCGACCAGCACGCTGAGCGCGGCTGCCAGCACGGTCAGTCCCACACGATGTCTCACCGGTCTCACAGGGCAACTCCTTCGCTGACTGTTTCAGCCGGGGCTCACGACCCCACCCAAGTGCAGCGAAAGTATGGGAAAGGGCTTTCCTCGTCAATACCTCGCCGCTCGAACGATCACAATCGATCATCCGACACAATGAGCCCTCAACGTTGCGTCTCAGGCCCCTGCCGCTGCTGTGCCGGACCTGTCGCGGTCGTACGTCGGGATCCCTGCTGATCCGCAGCCAGCCGGGTAGCAGACTGCAGCGGCGCGGAGTTACCCAAGCCGACCCGCGCGGCGGCCGCCAGCTCAGGCGGCAGGTCCGGCCTTGCGGGTTCCTCCGGGCCGCTCAGCTGTCCGGGATCGTCAACGCCCTGATGAGCGCCGTTCCCGTTCGCCTGCTCGTTGGCTTGCGTCGTCTCTCGATCTGCCCCGACCCCACGACGCACCTGCTGCTCGGGCCCCGGCATGCCCCACTGCTGCCGAAGATCCTCGACCACGTCGTACGCCGCGGTCGCTGTCCGTCCACCAATGACGGCAGACTGACGCCGTCTTATGGCGTCATCCGAGGACTTGACGTTCTCGAGCTTCGCGAACTCCGGACCCATCGCGGCCTCGATCCGCCGCACTGCCTCAGCCCGCTGCTCGGGCGGCATCAAGCCGGGTAGATCGCTGTTGTCGTAGATCATCTCAGCGGCAGCCCGAAACTTCTGATCGGCCGTGACGATCGCCATCCGGCGGACGACCTCGTCACTGGTCAGGCCGCCCTGAGAGTTGCGCGCAATCGAGTTGGCCAGAGTCTCGGCCGCGGGCACGTACCGCTTGTACGCCATGGCGGCATCGGCTTGCTTGATACCCGGAGCGATCTCTTCGAGGCCCAGATCATCGATGTACGCGTTCAGTTGCTGCTGGCTGTAGAGCTCGGTGAAACTTTCTTCGACCTGTTTGACGCCGGGCTTGTTCGCGAAAGCCTGCTGAGCCTGCGCATGCTGGGTGCCCTCCCCGGCGAGCATGTGCGTGTTCTCGTGCAGGACTGTCTTCAGCGCCTCGCGATAGCTCTGAAGAGTTTTCGGGTCCTGGCTGTAGTGCCGTGCATTCTGGAACATTTCCTCGAGCGGTTCGACGACCCGCGCTCGGTTGTACTCGATCGTGTGGTCCCAGCGCGCGACACCGTTGACGTCCCGCTTCGGGTCGGTCTCGGCCAGCTGGCCGTCCCAGGAGGAATGGTGCGCCCCGGAGATCCGGACAGCAGCCCGCGCCTGCTGATCCATCAACTCCCGATAGCTGGTGACCTTCATCAGGCGTCGGGACGCAAGGCCAGGATCAGCATGTAAAGAGACTCGTTCAGAGCGAGGATCGCGGTTCGCTCCGAGGGATCGGCCGTCTGGGCGATTCGCGAGATTTCGGCCATGCCTGCCTCCGCGCGGGCAATGCGCTCCTCGTCGGTGCCGCCATCCGCACTGGCGAGTGCGTGTGCGCGCTCTGCCTCCGCCATCGCAGGCGAGGCCGCCGGCTGTTCGTCGTACCCGAGGATGTCATCGAGCATGGCGATGCCGTTGCCGGCTCTCCGGCGATCGGCGACATCGGCCAGGCCGCCGGCCAGAACGCGCAAACGCTCGATCTCGCGGGCGAGCGCGTCCGTGGGCAACTCGTCCGCGATACCCAGAACCCGCCGGTACTCCGCGTCGAAGTCGTCGTAGTTCATGTCCCCGTCTCCAACAGTTGGTCGAACCTGTGAACCTACCCGTTCAGGTGGGCCGGAGCCGGTGGGTGAGCGTGCCGCAGGATGTGCCCACCCCTTCGTCGGCTACTCCGCGGTTTGGGCAAGATGGTCTGCTGCGACGAGCCGCAGGGCACCTGCCAGCATCCGGAGCGTGTGCTCCATGGATCCGATCGCGGCCTTCTCGTCCGGAGTGGCGTTCTGGATGCGCATCAGAGCCTGGATGCCTTGCTCGGCGCGGGCGAGGCGTTCGGCCGGCGTACCGTCGTTGCGGTCGGCTTCGGCGTATGCCTTGCGGGCTTGCAGGATGTTCTCCGTCGGCGGTTCACCAGGACCCTGGGCGAGAACATACTCGATTCCTGAGACTTCCAGGAGCGCGTCTTCTCGGTCGTCCTCGTCGTCGATCTGGGCAGCCAGCACACGAAGCCGCGCGACATCCGCTGTCAGGTCCCGGCCTCCGCGGCCGTTGAGGATCACCTCTGACACCCGCTTGTACTCGGCCTCGAACTCGGCGTACTCCATCTCGCGTCTCCTGGGGTGCGGTGCAGTCCTCTGAATTTACCTGTCGGGGGCGCCGCAGGAGGTTCGGATTTTGAGGGTGGGGAGGAGGCTCAGGTGCTGGACGGGGGTGTCGGGGAACTGGAGTTTGCGGAGGAGGAGGTCGCAGGCGGTTTCGCCGAGGGCTCGGCGGGGTGGGCAGACGGCGGTGAGAGGGACGACGGCGAGGGAGGCGGTGACGTCGTTGTAGGCGATCACGGCGAGGTCCTCGGGGACGCGGAGGCCCAGCTCCATCGCGCGTTCGACCAGGCTGGCGCCGTGTTCGTCGGAGTGCACCAGGACCGCGCGACTGCCGAAGGACTCGCACTCGGCCAGGAACGCGTCCAGCTGGCCGACCGCGCCCGGGTCGTCGCCGCGCATCGGGAGGTCGACGGGCGACAGGAACACCTCGACGCCGAGCGCCTTCGCCGCGGTCTCGATGCCGCGGCGCAGCCAGTACGCCGTGACGGTCGCCTGCAGGTTGACAGCGATCCGGCGGTGCCCGAGCGCCACGAAGTGCCGTAGCGCCAGCATCGCGCCGTACGCGTGGTCGGTGCGGACGTGGTCGTACTCGCGCGCCATCTGCGGGAAGCCGAACGCCCGCTCCATCAGCACGACCGGTACGTCGATGTCGTCCAGCCGCGAGTCGAACCGGTCCGCGTCGCCATCGCCGAGCGCGGTACTGATCAGCAACCCGGCGACGCCGATGCCGAGGACCTTGTCCAGCCGCTCGCGCTCCGTGGTCACGTCGTACCCGGAGACGCCGAGCACCAGGCGGGCGCCGTACCGGTCGGCCATCGCCTCGGCGCCGCGGATCACGTCGGAGTAGTACGACGCCGCGCTCGGTACGACGATGCCGATCGTCAGGCGGCTGCCGTGGCTCGCCTGATCGGCCGCGGCGGCCCCGATCGCGCCGCCGTGCACCCGGCGGAGCAGGCCGGCGGAGTCCAGTTCGGCCAGGTCCCGGCGTACTGTGATCGCGGAGACGCCCAGCTCGGCGACCAGGTCGGCCACCCGGAGCCGGCCGTGCCGGCGCAGGCTGCGCAGGATCAGCTCGTGGCGCTCCTGTGCAAGCATGCGGCCCCCTGGTCTTCTCGTGATTGTTCGTGATCATACGATCAGGGCCCGCCCGTACGGAACGAGGAGGCGACCGGTGGAGGAGAAGACCGGCCGGACGAACACCGTCCTGACGAAGCTGTCGGTCGTCGGCGACCTGCTGATGCTGCAACTGGTGTTCGTGGTGATCAGCCTGGGAATCCTGACGATCTTCCCGGCCGCGTTCGCGATGCAGCGCGTGGTGCCGGACGCGATCAGCCAGGACAGGCCGAAGCTGATGCGGCGGTTCTTCCGCGAGTTCCGGTGGGCGATGAAGCGGTTCTGGCTGCCCGGGTTCGGGCTGTGGACCGGTGGCCTGATGCTCGCGTTCGGCATTTCCTTCTGGGCGTACGCCGACGGACCGGCGCGGATCTTCGCGCTCGCGGTACTGATCCCGCTCACCGGACTGATCCTCGGGCTCTATCTCAGCGGCCTGGCGATCCTGCCGGACGCGCCGGAGACGGCCACGATGAAGACGCTGTTCCGGTCCGCCAACCTGTTCCTGTTGCGGCGGCCCCTCCCGGTGGCCGGTGGTGTCGTCGTGCTGCTCACCTGGTTCGCGCTGGCGTCACAGGTGCCGACACTGTTCCTTGTCGGCAGCGGACTGGTCCCGGCGCTCACGGCCTACACGCTCGCTCGGCCCCGTCGCGAAAAAACTTCTGAAGATGTGTCAATCTGAGGCCTCCCGGTTCGACGTAGAGGTGTAAGGCCACTACGACGGACTGCAAGGAGAACCAGAATGTACGCGACGACCGAGACCCTGGCGACGACGCCGGCCGCGCAGGGCGGCCGCTCGCGCTGGCTGGCCCTCTACACCCTCTGCGCGGGCATGTTGATGATCGTGCTCGACGTGACCGTGGTGAACGTGGCGCTGCCGGCCATCCAGGACGACCTTGGCTTCACCAACTCCTCGCTCGCCTGGGTGGTGAACGCGTACATGATCGCGTTCGGCGGCCTCCTGCTGCTGGCGGGCCGCCTCGGCGACCTCCTCGGCCGGCGGAACGTCTTCACCGCCGGATTGGTCGTCTTCACCGCCGCCTCGGTGCTGTGCGGCCTGGCCGGCTCGCAGGAGGTGCTGGTCATCGCACGCTTCATCCAGGGCGTGGGCGGCGCGCTGACCTCCGCCGTGATCCTGGGCATGATCGTGACGCTGTTCCCCGAGCCGCGGGAGCAGGCCAAGGCGATCGGCATGTACGCGTTCGTCGCGTCGGCCGGTGGGTCGATCGGCCTGCTGGCCGGCGGCGTCCTGACGCAGGCCATCAACTGGCACTGGATCTTCTTCGTGAACCTGCCCATCGGCGCGGCGACGATCGCACTGGCCGTGAAGCTGATCGAGAAGGACAAGGGCCTGGGGCTCGGCCGCGGCACCGACGTACCGGGTGCTGTGCTGATCACCGCGGCGCTGATGGTCGGCGTGTTCACCATCGTGGAGCCGGCAGCCGAGCTGGGTTGGACCGCACCGCAGACGCTGGTGCTGGCTGCTGTGACGCTGGTACTCCTCGCCGGCTTCATCGCTCGTGAGGCGACCGCCGCGACCCCGCTGGTTCCGCTGCGGATCTTCCGCTCCCGCACACTGACCGGTGCGAACCTGATCCAGGCACTGGCGGCGTCCGGGATGTTCGGCATCTTCTTCCTCGGCTCGCTGTACCTGCAGCGGGTGCTCGGGTACGACGCTCTGGAGATCGGACTGGCCTTCCTCCCGACCACCGCGGTGATGGGGCTGCTGTCGGTGAGGTACTCCGACAAGCTCGTGATGCGCTTCGGCCCGCGGCGCCCGCTCATCGCCGGCCTGTCGCTGATCGTGGTCGGACTGGCGCTGTTCACGCAGGCCCCGGTCGGCGGCAACTACGTCGTCCACGTCCTGCCGGTCCTGGTGCTGCTGGGTCTGGGCGGCGGCGTCTGCTTCCCGGCGCTGATGGGCCTGTCGATGTCGGACGTGAAGCCCGAGGACGCCGGTCTGGCGTCCGGCCTGATCGGCACCATGGGTCAGGTCGGCGCGGCCCTGGGCCTGGCCGTCCTGGCCACCCTCGCCGCGACCCGCACCGCCGCGGTCGCCGACACCAAGCCCGCCCTGGACGCCCTGACCGACGGCTACCACCTGTCCTTCGCGATCGCCGCGGCGATCGTCGCCGCCGCGGTCGCCATCGCCGTCACGGTCATGCGCCCGGCGAAGCAGCAGGCCGAGGTCGAGTCCGGCGAGTCGGACGTCGTTCCCGAGGCCGCCTGACCCGTCACCCCGAGCTCCCCGCGCCGACCCGGCCGCGGGGAGCTCGGCACGTTGTCCACAGGCGGGGGTGGGACGGGTTTCGGGGTGGGGGGTGGGATGGGGAAGGATATGGGGCCTGGCCGGGGCAGAATGCTCGGTGGTTGTCGGGCGTAGAGGGGAACGGACGTGGTGGTGCAGTCGATCGAGCAGCGGATCGCCGAGGAGCTGGAAGTCGGTGAGAACCAAGTGCGGGCAGCGGTGGCGCTGCTGGACGAGGGCTCGACGGTCCCGTTCATCGCGCGGTACCGCAAAGAGGTCACCGGCATGCTGGACGACGCCCAGCTGCGCACGATCGAGGAGCGGTTGCGGTACCTCCGTGAGTTGGAGGAGCGCCGCCAGACCGTGCTCGAGTCGATCGCGAGCCAGGGCAAGCTCGACGACGCGCTGAAGGCCTCGATCCTGGCGGCCGACACGAAGTCGCGCCTCGAGGACATCTACCTCCCGTTCAAGCCGAAGCGCCGTACCAAGGCGATGATCGCCCGCGAGAACGGCCTCGAGCCGCTCGCCGACGGTCTGATGGCGGACCCGGACGTCGAGCCGATCGCCGCCGCCGCGGTGTTCGTGAACGCCGAAGTACCCGACCCGCAGGCCGCCCTCGACGGCGCCCGCGCGATTCTCGTCGAGCGGTTCGCCGAGGACGCCGACCTGATCGGCGAGCTGCGCGAGCGGCTCTGGGAGCAGGGGCGGCTGGCGTCTACCGTCCGCGAGGGCAAGGAGACCGACGGCGCGAAGTTCTCGGACTACTTCGACTTCGACGAGCCGTTCACGAAGATGCCGTCGCACCGGATCCTCGCGCTGTTCCGCGGCGAGAAGGAGGACGTGCTGCAGCTCACCGTCGAGCCGCTGCCCGCGGGCGTGGAGGCGGACGGACCGACGGAGTACGAGACGACCATCGCCCGCAAGGTCGGCGTGGAGAATCTCGGCCGCCCGGCCGACAAGTGGCTGGTCGAGACGGTTCGCTGGGCCTGGCGGACGAAGATCCTGGTGCACCTCGGCATCGACCTGCGGATGCGGCTGCGGCAGGTCGCCGAGGACGAGGCGATCCGGGTGTTCGCGGCCAACCTGCGCGACCTGCTGCTCGCCGCCCCGGCCGGCACCCGGGCGACGATGGGCCTCGACCCGGGCTTCCGGACCGGCGTGAAGGTCGCGGTCGTGGACGCGACCGGCAAGGTCGTCAATACCGGCGTCATCTACCCGCACGTCCCGCAGAACCAGTGGGACAAGTCGATCGCCACGCTGGCCGCGCTGGCGGCCGCGCACAACGTCGAGCTGATTGCCATCGGCAACGGTACGGCGTCCCGCGAGACCGACAAGCTGGCCGGGGAGCTGATCGCCAAGCACCCGGAGCTCAAGCTCACCAAGGCGGTCGTGTCCGAGGCCGGCGCGTCGGTGTACTCCGCGTCGGCGTTCGCGTCGCAGGAGCTGCCCGGGATGGACGTCTCGCTGCGTGGCGCGGTCTCGATCGCGCGCCGCCTGCAGGACCCGCTGGCCGAGCTGGTGAAGATCGACCCGAAGTCGATCGGCGTCGGCCAGTACCAGCACGACCTCCCGGAGAACTCGCTGTCCCGTTCGCTCGACGCGGTCGTCGAGGACTGCGTCAACGCGGTCGGCGTCGACCTGAACACGGCGTCCGCGCCGCTGCTCACCCGGGTCTCCGGCATCACGCCCGGCCTGGCGGACAACATCGTGCAGCACCGCGACGTCCACGGCCCGTTCACGTCGCGGACGGCGCTGCGCGAGGTCGCTCGCCTCGGCCCGAAGGCGTTCGAGCAGGCGGCCGGTTTCCTCCGGATCCCCGACGGCGACGACCCGCTGGACGCGTCGAGTGTGCACCCCGAGGCCTACCCCGTCGTACGGCGGATCCTCGACGCGACCGGCTCCGACGTGAAGTCGCTGATCGGGTCGGCCGAGCTGAAGCGGCTGAAGGCGGCGGACTTCGTCGACGACATGTTCGGTCTGCCGACCGTCACCGACATCCTGGCCGAGCTGGAGAAGCCGGGCCGGGACCCGCGGCCGGCGTTCAAGACCGCGGTGTTCGCCGACGGGGTGGACAAGATCGCGGACCTGAAGCCGGGGATGAAGCTGGAAGGTCAGGTCACGAACGTCGCGGCGTTCGGTGCGTTCATTGACATCGGTGTGCACCAGGACGGTCTGGCGCACGTGTCCGCGCTGTCGAAGAACTTCGTCAAGGACCCGCGCGAGGTGGTCAAGCCGGGCGACATCGTGATGGTGAAGGTGCTCGAGGTCGACATCCCGCGCAACCGGATCTCGCTGACGCTCCGGCTGGACGACGAGGTCGGCTCCGGCGGCCAGGGCGGTCGCGGTGGCCAGGCGCGCGGTCAGGGCGGCCAGCGCGGTGGGCAGCGTCCGGGGCAGGGCGGGTCAGGTCGCGGTCCGGGCGGGCAAGGCGGGCGTGGACCAGGCGGTCAGGGCCGCGGCCAAGGCGGAGGCCAAGGCGGTCAAGGCGGTCAAGGTGGGCAGGGCAGTCAGGGCGGTCGCGGCGGGAACCGCGGCGCGGGCGGCCGCGGCAACCAGACCGAGACCCCGATGGACGAAACCTCCCTCGCCGACGCCTTCCGCAAGGCAGGCTTCACCGTCCGCTGACGATTCCGCCGACGCCGTTCGGCCGACCCAGTCCGCTCACACCGTCCGCTGATCCAGTCCGCTCACACGGTCCGCTGACACGATCCGCCGAGCCGGGCTTCGCGACGCCCGCAGTTCCTTCCGAGCTGCGGGCGTCTTGCGGTGGATCAGGTCTCGGCGAGTTCGTAGCCGGCGGCTTCCACCGCGTTCCGGATCTCGGCCGGCCGGATCGGACGGTCGGCGGTCAGGGTGACGTTGCCGGTCGGGAGGTCCACGGCGACCGACTCGACGCCGGGCAGGCTCTCGAGTTCCTCGGTGACGAAGCCGGCGCAGTGCGCGCAGGTCATCCCGCGGACCTGGAACGTGGTCATGACGCGCTCACGTCGCGCGTCGCCTGCGTCGTACGGCGGATGCGCCCGTCCGGCGCCAGTTCGCCGAACAGGTAGACCTCGGTCGAGATCGTCCGCCCGCGCCGCGTCTCCGCATGGATCGTGAACCGCGCGGCCACCCGGTCGGCGGTGCGGATCGCCTCGTGGACGTCGTACGCGCAGGAGATCACGTTCTTCCGGACCGGGCGGAGGTGGTCGATCAGCCGCTGCCGGTCGAGGGTGACCCCGTCGGCGACCTGCTCGATGTCGGGTGTGTAGTACCGGTCCACGACCGCCGCGGCGTCACCGCCCGCGACGACCTCCCGGGTGAACGACTCGAAGAAGTTCGCGACGAACTCCCGCGCACTTAAATCTGACATGCCGTCAAAGATAAGCCGGACCGCTAACCTTGACAAGGTGTCAGAGAACAAGCCGGTACGCCGACGGCGCCGGGCAGACGCGGACCGCAGCCGTACGGCGATCCTGGCCGCTGCGATCGCCCTGCTGGACGACCGGCCCGACGCGAGCCTGGAACGGATCGCCGAGGCGGCCCACGTCACCCGGCAGACCGTGTACGCCCACTTCTCGTCCCGCGACGCGCTGCTGAACGCGATCCTCGACGAACTCACCGCCGAGACGGTGGCGGCGATCGACGCGCTGGACCTGGATCAAGGACCTGCACTCGACAACGCGCTACGTCTCGTCGACGTGGCGTGGCAGATGTTCGAGCGGCATCCGCTGCTGCTGCACGTCCAGCCGACCGCCACCCAGGACGCACGCCACGACCCCGTGACAGACCGCCTCGAACCCCTGATCCGCCGCGGTCAACGCAGCGGCGAGATCACCCGCGCCCTCCCCGCCCCCTGGCTGGTCACCGCCCTGATCGCCCTCGGCCACGCGGCCGGCGAGTCCGCAGCCGACGGCCGCCTCACCCCCAGAACCGCCAACAAGACCCTCCACACCACCCTCACCCGCCTCCTCCAACCCACCTAACCCTGGGCCAGAGGTACGGCAGGGTCAGCGCAGGTCGGTCAGGTGGCCGCCGGGGTCGCCGAGGTGGACCGCGGTTGCCTTGGGGGCGTAGCCGAGGCGCCGGTAGACCCGGTCTGCTCCGTCGTCGCCCGGTGTCAGCCAGGCGAGCGTGGCCCCGCCCAGCTCGAATGCCTTCAGCGTCGCGTACGCCGTCGCGATTCCGCCGTACCCGCGCCGCCGATGACTGTGGAGCGTCCCGACCCCCGCGACCTCGGACACCGCGTCGGCCACCGCGGTCCACGCAGCGGTCGCCACCGGTACGTCGTCGGCGTACACCAGGACCGCTCCGCCGTCGACGGGGTTGGGCTTGAAGTCGAACCCGGCGCCGTCCATCTCGTACGCCTCCGCCGACACCGCGTTGACGGCCTTCTGGTCGTCGTCGGATGCCACGACCTTCACCGTCACGCCCTCGGGCAGCTCAGGCATGAGCAAGTCGTCCGGCTCGACCACGAGCAACGGCAGGCGGGACACGATCGTCATTCCGTTGGCCGCGAGCGCCTCGGCCAGACCGGGGTTCGCCTCGTCGACGAGCTCGGCACTCAGCCACCGCCCTTCGGCGGCGAACGCCTGGCGGATGATCGCGAGGGACGGCGGGACTTCATCCGGTATGAACGCGCGGCCCGGTTCGGCGGCGACCATCGTCGACAGGTACCAGTCGTCGCGGTCGTGCAGCATGCCCACCAGCGGTTCCGCCACGATCTGCCGCCGCGACCGCGCCAGCCCTTCCACCTGCGCCCGCGCGATCCGCGCCCCGATCTCCATGCCGCGGACCCTACGCGGCGCAACTCTCGACGCGCGAGCCGTTATGCGGGCAACCCGAGTTGGAGGAGGTCGAGCAGGCGGTTCAGGTCGGCAGGCGCCACAGGGCGACCGAGGACGACAGCGAGGGAATCCACAGTGGCGATCAGGTCGCGACGGATGGCAGCTCGGGTGCGGCCGCCGGTGGCGAGGGTGCCGATGACGCGTTCGGCGCGGTCGGAGGTCGCCAGCAACTCCGCGGCGGCAGAAGCCGGCGGCGGTTCTTCCTCGCCGATGCGTACTTCGAGACGTGCGCCGAGCGCCGTCGCGAGCCGGTCGAGGGCCGCGATCGTCGGGTTGCCCCGCCCGTTCTCCAGGTTCGCGATGTAGGGCACCGACAGGCCGGCGTCGACAGCCACCGACGCGATCGTCCGTCCGGTCGCCTTCCGGCGTTCCCGCAGTACCTCACCGAGCTCCATGACGATCTATCTTCACAGAACACATTTGCCGTTGTCTATTTCATCAGGATAGATTCCGCGTGTGAGGAACCGAGACTTCCGGCGGCTGTGGCTCAGTGGCGCGGTGTCCGGGATCGGATCCTGGCTGCTGGTGGTCGCGATCCCGTTCCACGTGTTCGCGCTGACCGGCTCAGCGGTCGCGACCGGGCTCACGCTCGCTCTGGAGGCCCTCCCCGCGCTGCTGATCGGGCCGTGGGCCGGCGTCCTGCTGGACCGCTGGAACCTGGCCCGGGCGATGTGGATCGCGGACCTCGTCAGCGCGGCGGCGGTCGGGCTGATCCTGTTCGCCGACCGCGACCACCTCTGGCTGATCTACCTCGCGATCCTGCTCGAGAACACCGCGACCACAGTCTTCCGCCCCGCCTCCCGCGCCCTCCTGCCGAGCGTCGTCGGCACCGGCGACGAGCTCGCCACCGCGAACGCGATCAACGCCGTCACCAGCAGCGCGATCCGCCTCGCCGCGCCGCCATTGGGCGCACTTCTGCTGGCCGGCCCCGGCATCACCTTCGTCCTCGCCGTCGACATCGCCAGCTACTTGTTGTCAGCGGCAATCATCGCGACGGTCCACCTCCGTCGGCACACCACGACCGAACCGCCGCGGCCACTCGTTGGTCTCCGCGCCGCAGTCCGACACCGGGCCCTGCGCGGCATCCTCATCGGGCAGACGGTCTTCCTCACCGCGAACGCCGGCCTGACCGCACTCCTCGTACCGTTCACCGTCAACCGCCTGGACGCTCCCGGGTACGTCGTCGGCTACCTGATCTCCGGCCTCGGCGCCGGGTACCTCATCGGCGCCGCCCTGAGCACGAAAGCCGCCCGCCTCCTCGGAACCCGCGATCTCCTCGCCGTCACCCAACTCGCCACCGCCGCAGCGTTCTTCGGACTCTTCAACGCCCCGAACGTCCCAGTCGCCGTCGTCGCCGCGGTGCTGATCGGACTCCCCGGCAGCGTCCTGCTCATCACGGCCGAGACGACGATCCAACGCACGGCGCCGTCGGAGGCGCTGGCGAGCGTGGGCGCGATCTTCTTCGCCGCCGACTCACTCGCCCTGCTGATCGGCGCGCTCGCAGCTCCCGCGGCAACCCTCGTCCTCGACCTGCCGCTGACGCTCAACGTCATCGCGGGACTCGCGGTCTGCGCCGCGGGCCTCACGCTGCTCGTCGTACCGCGTCATCCGGCGAGCTTCACGCGGACCCCGAGCTGACCGCGTCGTACCTGGCCCGCGCGGCGGCGATCTCCGTCTGATGCGTCTCCGTCCAGGTGACGAGCGACTGGATCGTCGCGTGCAGCGTGACGCCGAGCGGGGTGAGTTCGTAGTCGACGCGCGGCGGCACGACCGGATGGACGGTCCGGCTGATCAGGCCGTCGCGCTCCAGCTGGCGCAGGGTCACCGTGAGCATCCGCTGACTGATGCCGTCGATCGTCTTCTTCAGCTCGGTGAACCGCATGCACTGGTTGTCCAGCAGCGCGATGACCAGCAAGGACCACTTGTCGCCGATCCGGTCCAGGATCTGGCGGACCTCGCAGTCCTCCCGGGTGTCCCACTGGAACGCTTCCTCGGTGCAGCAGGAGTGACTCGGTTCCTTTGAAGTGCCTTCTTCCACAACTCCTCATGGTTCCTGATGATGGGGTCAGTTACAAGAGGTAACCATGAGAGGAAGTCTCACGTGTCATCAACCGTCACCCCGGAGCGGCTGACCGGCCGCGCCTGGGCCGTTCTGTTCGTCCTCTGCGGCGCGATCTTCCTGGAGGGCATCGACGTCTCGATGATGGGCGTCGCCCTGCCCTCGATCCGGGCCGACCTGGGCCTGACCACCGGCGAGTTGCAGTGGATCGTCAGCGCGTACGCGCTGAGCTACGGCGGCTTCGTCCTGCTCGGCGGCCGCGCGGCGGACCTGCTCGGCCGGCGCCGGATGTTCGTCGGCTGGCTCGTCGTGTTCCTGCTGTTCAGCGGCCTCGGCGGCTTCGCCACCGAAGGCTGGATCCTGATTCTGGCCCGGTTCGTCACCGGCGTGGCCGCCGCGTTCCTGACCCCGGCAGGGCTGTCCATCATCACGACGACGTACCCGGAGGGACCGCAGCGCACCAAGGCGTTGCTGGTGTACGCCGGGACCGCGGCCGGAGGGTTCTCGCTGGGTATGGTCACCGGTGGACTGCTCACCGCGATCGACTGGCGATGGGTGTTCTTCGCACCGGTGATCGTCTCGGCGGTCATCCTGGCCGGCGCACTGGTACTCATCCCGCGCGACACCGAGCGACCTGCCGCCCGAGGTGGATTCGACATCCCCGGCGCCCTCACCCTGACCGGCGCAATGTTGTTGCTGGTAGCAACTGTGGTCCGCGCGCCGGACGTCCCGGCCGGGCAGACGGCGGTGACTGCTGCCGCCGGCCTCCTGCTGCTGGTGATCTTCGTGACGATCGAGCGGCGCACCTCCGCACCGTTGATCCGCCTCGGCCTGCTGCGGAACGCGGCCCTGATCCGCGCGAACACCGGTGCGATCCTGCTCGTCGGCTCGTTCGTCGGATTCCAGTTCGTCGCCGTGCTGTACCTGCAGGAACTGCGCGGCTGGTCCGAACTCGAGACCGGCCTCGCCCTGATGGTGATCGGAATCGACGCGATCCTGGCGCCAACGCTCACGCCGTGGCTGGTGACCCGTTTCGGCAACGCCCGCGTGGTGTTCGGCGGATTCGTGCTCGCCGGGATCGCCTATGCCGCCTTCCTGCCGCTCGACGTGGACTGGGCCTATCCCGCCATGTTGCCCGCATTCCTCCTGCTGGGACTGGCGTTCGCGTTGACCTACGGGCCGCTGACGATCGCCGCGACCGATCGGGTGGCCGAGGACGAGCAGGGCCTGGCGAGCGGCGTACTGACGACCTCGTTCCAGTTCGGATCAGCGCTCGGCCTCGCGGCGGTTGCCGCCGTACTGTCCGGCGCCGGCGAGTTGACGACCGACGCCTTCCGGAACGGGCTCCTGGTACCGCTCGTTGCAGCCACGCTCGGGATACTGGTCGCATTTCCGGTGCGTGAGCGCGTGGACGCAAAGGGTTAGCAGGACGCCATACATTTCTTTGTCCGCCGAATACCGGCGTCGCCGAATCGTTATCTGCAAATAGCTGCAACTATTCTTGACAGCGATTCACGGCTCCCGGCGACACGCCGGACGGCGCGTTGACCTGCGGGTTCGTAGGGTTTCCCTACTCTGCGTTAGGCCTCTGTAAAGGTCCCTTCCAAAGTGTTCCGAAGGACAGGTCAGGTGAGGTGTTCTTTATCTCAACGCCGGACAAAGCCGTCCGGGGTACGACCGACACTGCCGAAGGAATCGCGATGACCGAGACGCTCGAAACCCCCGCAGCGCACCGTCGGGTGCGGGTCTGGTTCGGCGCTCACCCGATCGCGGACCACACCGCCGACGCGGAGCAGGCAGTGCAGTACGAGGAAGCCATGCGCCGGCGCTTCGCCTCCCTCCGGGTGACGAGCGAGCCGGTGCTGGTGGACGCAGAGCGATGACCACCCGGCCGACGCTGCTCGGGTACGTACGGGCCGACGCGCTGAGCTGCGCGGAGGAGCTGGCCGCGGCGACGGATTCACTCGCCGCCTTCGCCAGCGCCGAGGGGTTCACCCTCGGGACCGTCTACACCGAGCGCGACGCGGCCGAATCGGCAGCGTTCCACGCCCTCCTCGACGAGGTGAAGCGGTCAGATGTCCGCGCGGTCGTCGTACCGGCCATGAACCACCTCGGCCTCGGCGACCCCGGCGGTACTCCGGCGGCGATGCGGCAGCACCTCGCGTTCCACCACGCCCAGGTCCTGGCGGTGGATCCGAGATAACTCCACACAGGCAAGCGGAGCTGACGTCTTGACCCCTGCATCGGCGTCGGTTCCGCTCTCCACCTCCACAGCTGCACCGGGGATGCCCGGGCGGTAGTGGACCACCAAGGCCCCACCGGCTGCTACCGGTGGGGCCTTGTCCATTCCTCGACGAGGGTGTCAGGCGACGATCTTGTAGCCGTAGCGCTTCATCACGGCGGCCACGGAGTTGTTGAAGATCCCGGTCACCTCGAGCTTGAAGTGCAGCTGCACCTTCCGGATCACCCGCTGGAAGTGCAGATGCCACGGCACGCCCGCCGCCGGCACGATCTCGGCCTTCGTGATCGCGCCGACCCGCGGGTGCGCCGCCCAGGCGATCACCCGGGCCCGGTCCGCACCCCACGCACCCGTCATCGCGTCGTGCGTCCGCGCGTACTCCATCGCGGCCAGCGAGATCGTCGAGTCCGGCACCGGCTCCTTCGGCGGGTGCGCCTTCACGTACAGCTCCCAGGTCATCCCGTAGTACCCCGGCGGGCCGTCGTCCGCGCCACGGTCGGCCAGCCCGTTCCGCTTCCGGCGGTACTCCGCCACCTGATGCGCGGCTCCGCGGGACAGGTCCTTGTCGCCGATCGCGATCGCGTGCACGTGGTACGGCCAGTTGCCCTGGGCCGGCGTCCGCAGCCACGCGGCGAATCCGACCTGGCGCAGCGCCTTCACCACGGCGACCCGCTGCGCGGCACTCTTCGTCCGTACGTCGACGTCGACCGCGCCGCCGCCGTCGTGGGTACCGGCCGAGGCACCCACACCGCCGGCGTTGTACGACCCCTGCAGGATCGCGAACTTCGAGCGGTACACCTGCTCCGCGGCTTCGACCATCGCCACGGTGCGCTGGTTCATGGCGAACCCGCGCCAGCTGATCCTTGCCTCAGGCATCTTTCTCGCCGCCCTCGGCGCCGAGGATCCGCTCGGCGTCCTCGGCCGCGCCGAGCGCCTCCAGCTCGTCCAGCTGCTCCTCGGTCAATTCGTCGTCGAACACTTCCGGTTCCTTCCCCCTGGGCGTCCGCGCACCGACCCCGGGTGCACGAAAATCGCCGACCAGCGTAAGCCGCTGCTGGGTCAGGAACTACCCGTGAAGGTTTGAGGAACGTGAAGTTTTCCGCCGGTTCCGCGTGCCGGGGTGTGTGCGGAACCGCGATGTGGGGTACCTGTAGGTGGTCCCGCGGTTCGGTCAGTGCCATTCGGGCATGGGTGGTGTTCACCGAGCCGCGAGTTCTCCCACTGAGGGGCGGGAGAACAACCGGCCCGGCGGGTGTGTCTCTCCCAGGACGCACCCGCCGAGGCACGATCGTTCACAGCGCGGAAGCGACGAACAGGTATCTGTTCAAGCTGAAGAAATAGCTGTCGCCGAGACCGCGCAGATCGTCCGCCCAGTCCCGCGCCTCGTCCGCCGTCACGTCGCCGTGACCAGGCACGAAGTCCGACACGATGTCGATCAGGCCGCCGCTGTACGTCCGCTGGTCGTAGCCGGTGTTGAGGATCGGCACCACCTGCTGGTGCGTCGGCGTGAAACCGGTCTTCACCAGTACGTCGGCCAGTGTCCGGGGCACCCGTCGTACCTCGAGCAGCGCTCCGGCCACGTCCTCGACGTACTCGAAGACCTGCGTGGACACCACGTCGAAGCTCTCCGCCGGATACGGGATCCGGTCGACGGAGGCCAGCTCGAGTTCGATCCCAGGACCGCCCGACGCGCCCATCCCCACATCATGGTCCTCGATCCCGCCGCCGGGAGGGCAGATGAAAATTGGGAGCGGTGCCCCGGGTTGCCCCGCTAGTGTCCGGTGATGATCGAGTTGCCGGACGAGTTCCTGCGGATGCCGCGGTGGTGGACCGAGGGCGCCGACTGGCTGCGGGACCTGCCGGAGGCGGTCGATCGGCAGTGCGCACGGTGGCAGCTGGAGATCGTGGGAGCGGTCGCACACGGGTCGAACGCGGTCGTCGTACCGGTCAGGCGGGGCGGTGACGAGTTCGTCCTGCGGATGTCGCCGCCCGGAGCCGAGGTGGCCGAGCAGTCCCGGGCGCTGCGGTGGTGGGCAGGTCGGGGCATGGCCCTCTTGTACGACGCCGACGTCGAGGCGGGCGCGATGCTGCTGGAGCGGTTGTCCACACCGTTGACGACCAGACCGGTGTACGAGGCAGTCGCCGTACTCGGGCGGCTGATGCGACGGCTCGCCGTACCGGGGCCGGACGACGCCTTGTCGACCGCCGAGATCGTGGCGAGGCGGTCGGCCGAGCTGGAGCCGCAGTGGAGCCGGTTGGGACATCCGTTCCCGAGTGCCGTCCTGCGCGAGGCGCTCGACGTCGCGCCGGCGCTCGCGCGGACCAGCTCGACGTTCGCAGTCAACGGTGACTTCCACTCCGACCAGGTGCTCGCGGGGACGCGGGAGGACTGGCTGACCGTGGATCCGGTGCTGTACCGCGGCGACATCGAGTTCGACCTCGGCCGCGTGCTGTGGACGCGGCTCGACGAGATGACGGACATCGTCCGGTACTTCGACAGCACGGTCAGCGAAGCCGGACTGGACCGGGATCGCGCGCGTGACTGGGTGATCTGGCGGACCGTCGACTACTGGTTGTGGGGACTGTCGGTCGGCCTGACCGAGGATCCGGTGCGGTGCGCCCGGCTGGTCAGCGCGCTTTCCAGATGAAGCGGCTGCGCATCATGCGCGGGGCGCCGGCGGCGTTCGGGGCGATCGAGTGCAGTATCCACGGGTGGGTCAGGTACACGTCGCCGGCCTGACCGGTGAGTTCGACGACGCGGACCGGCAGGCCGTCGAGCTCGGCCGGCGCCATCGGGTCCACCGCGCGTTCCTCCGAGGTGAGGTTGCGGAACCACGGATCGGATCGCAGGACCTGATCGCGGACCGCCTTGAACTCGCGCTCGTCCGTCGTGCTCAGGTACCGCTCGATGATCCGGTGCGAGCCCGCGACCTGCGGTGTCCCGCCGCCGCCCGGCTCCAAGTCGCCGAACAACGCCCAGATCTTCACCGCCTCCGTCGGGCTCTCGAAGCCGACGTCGGTGTGCCACTGCCGATGCGGTACCGACCACGGCACGCCCTCCGGCATGGTGACCAGCACCTGCCCCGCATGCTTCGGCTCGGTCCACTCGCCGAGCAACTGGTCGAGCGCCGAGCGCACCTGTGGACCGAGGATCGCGAGGGCCGCACGACTGGACTTGGTGGTCTTCAGACCGGTCGGGCGCAACGGGTCCCAGGTCGAACGATCGGCGCGATCCATCCCGTGCCGCGCGGACAGTTCGTTCCACAGCACGTCCCGCATCCGCGCGGCATCGTCGGGCGAGAACGCGGCCGGGATCTTCACGATCCCGTCGCGCTCGAAGACGTCCAGCTCGTCGGCGGTGAGCATGCGTCCATCCTGCGCACGGCCGCCGAGGATCCTCCACCGATTTAGCATCCGCCCGCCGGCAGCTTCCCCTCCAGCAGGTAGTCGGCGATCAGTGCTCCGGCGCGAAGTCGTGGAACCCGATCAGCTGCTGGATCTTGCCGTCGGCGTCGAGGACGACGATGTCGGTGCCGCCGGCGACCGGCTCCTGTCCCTCGGCCTGCAGATGCCAGGTCCAGCGCAGGTAGCCGTGGTGCTCGTCGATGTCGCCGACCCGGACGAACGACAGCCCCGGGAACATCTGCTGTGCGGCGCCGACCAGCTTGTTCAGCTCGTCGGGGCCGGTGGTCTCGAAGCTCGGGTCCTGGAAGGTCGCGTCCGCGGTCCAGTTCTCCGCGATCAGCTCGGCCCGGCGGTCGGCGTCGGTGGCGTTCCACAGCGCGAAGTACTGGTCGGCGAGTGCGGTGGCGTTCATGGTGTTTCCTCCTCGTTCGGTTCGGATGACCAGAACCTTGCCGCCGCGGACCGCAGACCGTCGATGACGTCGGAGGTAATGGCGTTGTCTATGCCGCCCGCTACGGTCGGACCATGGCAGCAACGATCGAGGAGACGTTCCAGCGCCCGGTGGGTGAGCTCCTTCGCGGCTGGCGGGAGCGCCGGCGGCTCAGTCAGCTCGAGCTCGCGAACCGGGTCGAGGTGTCGACGCGGCACGTGAGTTTCGTCGAGACCGGGCGGTCGAGGCCCAGTCGCGAGATGGTGCTACGGCTGGCCGAGCAACTCGACGTACCCCTGCGGGACCGCAACCAGCTGCTGCTGGCCGGTGGTTTCGCGCCGATCTACAGCGAGGCGTCGCTGCATTCGCCGTCCATGCTCGCGATCCGTACGACGCTGCGCCGCCTGCTGAAGGCCCACGAGCCGTACCCCGCACTGGTCGTCGACCGCTGGTGGAACATCGTCGAGTCGAACGCCGGGATCGCGATCTTCACCGCCGGCGTCGACGAGAAGTTGCTGCAGGCACCGATCAACGCGCTTCGCCTGACCTTGCACCCGGACGGGCTGGTGCGCCGGATCCGCAACCTCGCCGACGTCCGCGCGTCCGCACTCGCAAGCCTGCAGCGCCAGGTCGCTGCCACCGCGGATCCCGACCTCCAGGACCTGTACGACGAACTCCGCGAGTACGCCGTCCACGACAAGCCGGCGCCACCCGGTCCGGCGGACGTCGTCGTACCGTTCGAACTCACGCACGACGGACAGGAGTTGTCCTTGCTGACGACCATCGCGACCTTCGGCACCCCGCTCGACGTCACGGTCTCGGAGCTGATGATCGAGTCGTTCTACCCCGCGGACGAGACGACCGCCGAGTACCTGCGAGCGCTGTCGTGAAGCCCGAGCAGAAGATCGCCGACACGCTCGAGCTGCATCTGCGGTACCTCGACCGCTATCGCGGCATCATCGAGGCGAAGCTGACCGGGCTGAGCGACACCGACCTGCGGAGCAGCCGGCTGCCGTCGGGGTGGGCGCCGCTGGAGCTGCTGAAGCACCTGGTCTTCATGGAACGGCGCTGGCTGCGGTGGGGCTTCACGGCCGAGCAGGTCGATCATCCATGGGGCGACTCGGCCGATGACCCGGGAGGTCGCTGGACGCTCGAGCCGGGCGAGACGCTCGAGAGCCTGCTGGCGCAGCTGCACGCCGGCGGCGAGTTCACCCGACAGGTCGTGAGCGGCGCGGACCCGGCGGAGGTTGCGCCGGCCGGCGGTCGTTTCGGGACCGACGACCGGCCGACGCTGAACTGGATCCTCTTCCACGTGCTGGAGGAGTACGCACGGCACGCGGGCCACTTGGACGTGGCGCGCGAACTCGTGGATGGTGCCACCGGCGAGTAGGGCTGCGTGACCTACTCGCCGGTGGCGGGATTCCCTACCGGTCGGGGGAGGGGTGGCCGGTGGGGAACGTCGTCGGGACGCTCGGCGCCGGGACGCTGGGCTTCGCGGGCGGGAACGTCGGCTTGGCGGTCGGGAACGCCGGCGTGGCCGGCAGCGTCGGCTTGCTCGGCGGCGCGGTCTGCTGCCGGCCGGGGTCGACGGTCACCTCAACTCCGCCGGAGACGGTGACCGTCGGCAGCGACGGCATCGGCGGCTTGTTCGTGGGCTTGCCCGGCAGGGTCGGCAGCGACGGCTTCGGGGCGGTCGGCTTCGTCGTCGGTACGCCGTCCACGCAGTCCGGCAACGTGGGCGTCGCGGCCGGCTCAGCCGACGGAATCGCGGTCGGCAGACTCGGCTTGGCCGGCAAACTCGGCTTGGCCGGCAGACTCGGCTTGGCCGGCAGCGTCGGCTTGGCCGTGGGGAGCGAAGGCTTGGGCGGCAGCGTCGGTTCGGCCGTCGGCACCTGCGGCTTACCCGGCAAGGCCGGCAGCGTCGGTTTCGTCGGCTTGGACGGCTCGGACGGCTTGGCCGGCAGCGTCGGCTTGGACGTCGGCAACGTGGGCTTCGTCGGGAGGCTCGGCAGTGTCGGCTTCGCCGTCGGGAGCGAAGGCTTCGCGGGCAGTGTCGGCTTCGCGGACGGCGGGTTGTTCGGGTCGACGGTCTTGTCCACCGACACGGTCGCCGACACCGTCACCTTGGGCAGTTGCAGCTTCTCCGGCTTGTCCGGCCTCTGCGGGAGGCAGGTCGAGTCCACCGACGGCAGCTTCGGCGACTCGGTCGGGATCACCGCCGGCACCGGTGGCTTCTCGCCGCCGGCCAGCAGGCTCTTCACCGGAGCAGGTCCCCCGACCGCGGCGGACACCGTCGCAACGGTTCCGGCCAGCGCGGTGACACCTGCCGCGGCCAGTCCCCGCCGCAGCCAGCTCAGCCGCTTTCCACGCCGCATCAGGTCGGCGGCGTCCGGCTGCCACGGCTCCATCTCGTACGTGAGAGCCTCGCGTACCCGCTGCTCGTCACTCATCAGTTTCCTCCAACTCCGCTGTCGATCAGGTCGGGTGCCAGACGCAACTTGGCCAGCGCGCGGGAGGCCGTGCTCTTCACGGTCCCGGGCGCCATGCCGAGCAGCTCGGCGGTCTCGGCCTCGGAGAGATCCTGCGAGTAGCGCAGCGCGACCACGGCTCTCTCCCGGACGGTCAGGCCAGTGAGGGCCGAGAGCACGGCCTCCCTGGTCTGGACCGCCCCGGCGAAGTCCGCCACCGCTCGCTGGTCCCAGTCGTTGTGCACCGGATCACTGGGTACTTCGTTGTTCCAGCGCCGGCGGGCCTGGGTGAGGAATCGGTTGACCAGCACGCGCCGGACGTACCGCAACGGGTCGCCGTCCAGCCGGTGCCATTTCGGGTACGACCGCATCAACGCCTGCTGCACCAGGTCCTCGGCGGTGTGCCGATCGCCGCACAGCATCTCCGCGAAACGGAGCAAGGGGGTCGACTGCGCCACGACGAAGCGCTCGAAGTCGGCGTCCGCGGCCCGGGTCATCGATTCTCCTCAACACCTGTCACATGGGTCCAAACCCGGTAGGTGACCGATCGGGTTCTGTTTCGTCACCAAGTCCTTGGAGGAAATTTATTGACGGGCTAGCCAGAAGCGACGTTGATGAGTCACATTGGGTGAGCACACCTTCACCGCCCCGGAGGTTTCCGCCCATGCGTATCACCCGTTCCAGCGCGCTCGCCGTCTGTCTGGCCGCGACCGCCGCGTTCTTTACCGCCTCCTTGCCTGGGACCAGCACCGCCGCGGTCCCCGATCCGGTCCGGGTCGCCGCGCAGCCGGTCGCCGGATCCAGCAACGTCAAGGTCGAGGGCACCCGGATCGTCCTCGGCGACGCGCCGGCCGCGATCGGCTCGAGCGAACTGAAGCAGCGCACCGGCCTCGCCGAACTCACCCCGGTCCGGTTCGCGGCGCGCACGTCGGCCGTCGTCGTCGGCTACACGTCCGGTACGCCGGACGGTTCGTCCGCCGAGGTCGACGTACGGTCGTGGACCGGCAACCGCTGGTCCGAATGGACAGCGGCCAAGGCCGGTACGCCGACCGCGCTGCCGGCCGCAAGCGACCAGGTTCAGCTGCGCATCATCGTCAGCGCACCGCCGACCGGCGCGCGCCCGTGGGTCGGCGACGTCACCGTCCAGCCGACCGGCACCGCGGCCGGCTCGGGGATGACCATCCAGGCCGCGCCGCTCAAGTCGCGTGTCTTCGCCACCCGTGAAGGGCTGGTCGGCGGTACGACGGCCAACGGCCACGTGATCGTGAACCGGGACCACTTCGTCGCCCTGCCGTCACGACGCGGGCTGTCCGCCAACGGATCCGGCACGTACTCGGTCAAGGTCTGCACCGCGACCCGCTGCGCGTTCGAGCCGGTGTGGGACGTCGGGCCGTGGAACACCAAGGACGACTACTGGAACCCGAGCGCGATCCGCGAGATGTGGAAGGACCTGCCGCAGGGCAAGCCCGAGGCGCAGGCGGCGTACCAGGACGGGTACAACGGCGGGAAGGACCAGTTCGGCCGGACGGTCGCGAACCCGGCCGGGATCGACCTCGCGGACGGTGTGTTCTGGGACGCGCTGAAGCTGGCCGACAACTCGTGGGTCGACGTCACGTATCTGTGGACCGGCGACGGCGGGCGGGGGACGGTGTCGATCTCGTCCGGGTACCTGAACGTCCGCAACGCGCCGAACTCGTCCGGCGCGATCGTCGGGATGGCCGGGAAGTCGGCGCAGGTCACCGTCGAGTGCCAGACGACCGGCCAGAGCGTCACCGGTTCGCAGGGCACAAGCAGCGTCTGGCTGCGCGTCCACACCGGCATGTACGTCGCCAAGGCCTGGGTGAACGCCGGCACCTTCGGCGCCTGCTGAACCCGGCCGCCCTTGTGCAGCCAGCCATGTGATGGGTTGGCGTCCGAGATGCTGGGTTTGCGGCCGGGATTTCGGACGCAAACCCAGCATCTGATGGGTGGACCCACGAGATTGGACAGTGGCCGTCCGGGCTACTTGCCGGCCGGAAACTCCGTCGGCGGCTGTGTCGGGGTCGGCTCAGGGGTCCGGGTCGGCGGGAGAGTCGGCGGCAGACTCGGCGTCGGGCGCGGGACGCGGACCGACGGGGTCGACGGCGGTACCGACGGCGAGACGGTCGGGGTCGGCCGCGACGCCCGGGTCGGCCTCGCGCTCGGGGTGGCCGGGCGGGGCGTCGTCGGCTCGGGCGTCGGTGTCGCCACGGCTGCCGGCGACGGTGTCGATGCCGCCGGGCCACCGTTCACACCGGCGTCGCCGGTTGAGCCGTCGCTGCGAGCGACCGCCGTACCGGCGGCGGCTACACCGACTACCGCCGCAGCGGCGATCCCGCCCACCAGCAGGCGAGTCGCCCGTCGCTTCCGGTCTGGCTCGTTCATTGTTGCCCTCCGCACCTGTTTGGAATTCGGTCGGGCTGAAGGACGCGGCGGGGCAGGGAAATGGTTCTGTCAGTCGGGGGAGCGCGTCGGCGGACTGGACGGCGTGACGGACTGCGGCGTCGTACGGTCACCCCGCGGCCGCACCGACGTCCTCGGGTTGGTCGAGCTCGGACTCGGCGTACGCGTCGGCGGCACGGTCGGCGTCGCCTGGGGCGTCCCGGTCCGCGGCACCGACGGCACTGTCGTCGGGGTCTCCGGTGTCGGGGTCGGAGCCGTCGACGGAGTCGGCAGCGGACGCACCGGCGCCGGACTCGGCGACCACTCGGAAACCGTCGGACCGGGCCCAGCCGGCTGCGGCAGCTCCCCCGCGGGCCGGCCGTTCCCCACGACGCCGACCGCCACGACCACCCCACCGACCACCACCGACGCCGCCACCGCCGCGACGCGTCCCCGGGCCCGCCGGCGCCGCGCCCCGGCGATCACCCGCGCCGGGTCGAGCGGCGCGACGGAGTGGTCCGGCGCCAACGCACCCCGCAACTCCTCGACAACGCGGTCGTCGTTCATGCTCGCTCCCCCACGCCGCTCAGCTCCGGCGTGGTCCGCAGTTTGTCCAGGGCCCGCGCGTTCGCGCTCTTCACCGTCCCGATCGCCACTCCGAGCACCGCCGCCGTCTCCCGCTCGGTCAGGTCCTCGACGTACCGCAGGACGACGACCGCTCGTTCGCGCCGACTCAACGTGGCGAGCGCGGCCCCCATCGCCACTCGCCGGTGCACCGCGCCGCTCTGATCGGCCTCCGCCTCGAGGAACAGGTCCAGCTCGGCGGCGTCGCCGCTCGGCCGTTCGCGCCACGGACGACGCCGTACCCACGACAGGTGCTGGTTGACCACCGCCTGCCGGACGTACGCGAACGGGTCGGCCAGCTCGATCCGGTCCCAGCGCAGGTACGCCTTCTCGAGCGCGGTCTGCACCAGGTCCTCGGCGAGACCCGCGTCGCCGCAGAGCATCCGCGCGAAGTGCACCAACCGCGCGGATCTGGCCAGCACGAAAGCCGTGAAGTCGTCGTCACGACTCCCGGTGACCGCCATACGTGCTCCGTCCTGCCGTCCTCACCTCACAGGACGCTGAGCCGGGGCCAAAGGTTCTGCTGGTCCGGAGAATTTCGCGGCGGTGGTGAGACCGGGCAGTGTGACGGTGTCGGCGGCCAGGCGGACCCGGTTGCGGCCGGCGTCCTTCGCGGCGTACATCGCGCGGTCGGCCCGGAGCAGCAGGTCGTCGACGGTGGCCCCGTCGTCCGGGTAGACGGCGACGCCGATACTGACGGTCAGCTGGAAGGTGTCCGGGTCCAGGTCCGGGTCGTCGAGTACGCCGGCGCACATCGCCGCCAGCGGGCTGTTGGCGACCGCGTTGCGGAGCCGGTCGGCGGTCACCGTCGCCTCGTCGAGGCCGGTGTCCGGCAGCGCGATCACGAACTCCTCGCCGCCGAACCGGCCGATCACGTCCTTCGCCCGGATCGCGCTGCGCAGGATCGTCGCGACCGCGCGCAGGGCCTCGTCGCCGACCAGGTGACCGTGCCGGTCGTTGACCTGCTTGAAGTGGTCGATGTCGATCAGCAGGACCGCCATCGGCTCGCGCTGCGTCCGGGAGGTGCGCAGCATCTGCTCGGTCCGGCGGCGCCACCAGTCGACCCGGGTCAGGCTGGTCTTCGGGTCGGTCTGCGCCTCGGTCTCCAACTGGCCGAGGAGCAGCGCGCGCTGCGCGGTCAGCGTGATCGGGATCGCGATGAACGCGAACCACGGCGTGACCAGGCAGGCGGCCGCGAGCAGGCAGCCGAAGGTGGCTGCGGTCGCGTCGGTGCACAGGTCGTCCAGGCCGCCGATCGTCTCGCGGCGGTTGCTGCCCGGGACGATCAGCGAGATCGCGAGCCCGCACAGCAGGGTGTCGGTCACGACGTACGCGAACGCGCCGCCGGCCATCGCGACGACCAGGCCGAGGCCGCTGTCGCCGGCCAGGTCGCGGGCCGAGACGAAGACCGCGTGCGCCGTGCCCACCGCGAGGACGTGCACGGCGGTCGAGAAGGCCCAGCGGTACGGGATGCACTTGCCGGCCCGGATCCGCCACCAGATCCGCAGCAGTACGGCGACCAGGATCGCCAGCGCGGGATGCAGGATGAGCGCGGCGGCGATCATCCAGGCCGGAGCGAGGTCCTTGTGCAGCGCTCCGCCGCGGCGCCGCCGGTTCTCCACCCGGCGGGCGCCCTCGACGGAGATCAGCGCGGACACGGTCAGCGCGAACACCACGTCCAGCCCGCGCCAGCTCGGGCGGTCGGTGAACGCGTACACGCCGTACCCGATCGCGGCCAGGTCGACGAGCACCACAACGGCGAACGCCGGGACCGTCAGGGTCCAGAGCGTCCAGGAACGTATCGCCCGCCTACTCTGTGCAACCATCAGTTCACACCGTACGACGAGTAGGCGTCAGCTCCCAATCGGTGACGGCGCGGCTGTGGATGACGACTTGAGAACGATCGCGGGTCGCTGAGGATTCAGTCGTTTGATCAACGACACACCGCAGGTTTTCCCTTGCGGGCAAGGGAAAACCTGAACTCCGACGTCCGGAAACCCCGCAGCCTCAGCGCTTCCGGCGGGCCGCGCCGAACAGCCCGCGGACGATCTCCCGGCCGGCCGAACGGGCGAACTGCTTGAACGCGGACGACCCGACGACCTGCTCGACCATCGACTTCTCCTGCTTCTGCGCCCGCGGCTTCGGAGCCTCCTGCTGCTTGGCCTGCTCCTCCTGCTGCTGCTCGACCTCGGCCTGCGCCGCGCCGGCCTGCACCTTCGCCGCGAGCACCTCGTACGCCGACTCGCGGTCGAGCGCCTCGGAGTACTTCGCATTGTTCGCCGACGCCTGCACCGTCGCGGTCAGCTGCTCGGCGGACGCCGGCGCCATCAGCGACTGCGGCGCGCGCAGCCGGGTCCACGCGACCGGGGTCGGCGCACCCTTCTCGTTCATCACGGTCACGATCGCCTCGCCGATCCCGAGCTGGGTCAGCACCTCACCCAGGTCGTACGACGAACTCGGGAACGTCGACACGGTCGCCTTCAGGGCCTTCGCGTCGTTCGGCGTGTGCGCGCGCAGCTGGTGCTGCACCCGCGAACCGAGCTGTGCGAGCACCTCGTCCGGCACGTCCTTCGGCGTCTGCGTCACGAAGAACACACCGACACCCTTCGACCGGATCAGCCGGACGGTCTGCGCGATCGACTCCAGGAACGCCTTCGACGCGTCGTTGAACAGCAGGTGCGCCTCGTCGAAGAAGAACACCAGCTTCGGCTTGTCCACGTCGCCGACCTCGGGCAGGTCGTGGAACAGGTCGGCGAGCAGCCACATCAGGAACGTCGAGAACAGCGCCGGCCGGTCCTGCAGGTTCGGCAGCTCGAGCAGGGAGATGACGCCCTTGCCGTCGCGCTGCTGCAGCAGGTCCGCGGTGTCGAACTCCGGCTCGCCGAAGAACGCCTCCGCACCCTGGTCGGCGAACCCGATCAGCGCCCGCAGGATCACGCCCGCGGTGGCCGCGGACAGGCCGCCGAGCTGCTTCAGGTCCTCCTTGCCCTCGTCGGAGGTGAGGTGCTGGATGACCGACCGCAGGTCCTTCAGGTCGAGCAGCGTCAGCCCTGCCTTGTCGGCGTAGTGGAAGATCAGGCCGAGCGAGGACTCCTGGACGTCGTTCAGCCCGAGCACCTTGGACAGCAGCACCGGCCCGAACGACGTGATCGTCGCGCGGATCGGAACGCCCGCGCCCTGGCCGCCGAGCGCGTAGAACTCGGTCGGGAAGCCGGTCGCGGTCCACTCCTGGCCGATCGCCTTCGTCCGGGCCAGCAGCTTCTCGGTGCCCTCGCCCGGCTGCGAGATCCCGGACAGGTCACCCTTCACGTCGGCCGCGAACACCGCGACGCCGGCCGCGGACAACTGCTCCGCCATCAGCTGCAGGGTCTTGGTCTTACCGGTACCAGTGGCACCCGCGACCAGGCCGTGCCGGTTCATCATCCCCAGCGGGATCCGGACCGCTGCCTCTGGATTCGGCGTACCGTCGACCAGCAGCGCACCCAGCTCGAGCGCCGCCCCCTCGAACGCGTACCCCTGCTTGACGGTCTCCACGACATCGGCTGTCTCGGCCATCTCGGCGTGCCTTTCCCCGGTTGCCTGAACTCTCCCAGTACTACCCGCTGCGCATGTTAGTGCTCACCGAGCCGCAACGGGGTCGCCGCGCTCGACGAACGGCTCCAGGAGGCCCGGCACCGCCTCCCGTACGAAGGCCAGCCCCTCGTCGGCATCCGCGTCGCGCACCGAGTACGCCCCCGCACCGGCGGCCGTGATCGCACTGAAGGTCGCGAGCCCTTGCCGGCGCTGGAACGCCGTCTGCCGGACCCGCCATCCGATCACTCCGTCGCGCTGCAGCGCCGCGGTCGAGCGCCGCAACGATCCCGACCGCGTCACCAGATACTTCCCGCTGATCCCATGGCCGAGCGCCCGATCCGCATCCTGCGGCCTAGCGCGGCCCGTGGATGCGGAATCAGCTGTGCAGCCGCGGTGGGCGCGACCTCCTCACGCAGTACCTCGGCCGCGATCCGGTCGGCGAGCTCCTTCGGTGCCGCGGGCAACAGGGTCTTGTGATCGGTCTTCTCGTCCTCTTTCTGCTTGACCAGCCCGGTCGCCACCGCGTCCACCCGGGCGGCCCCGGCGAGGCGGACCCCCAGCGGTTCGACCACGTCGACGCCGCGCAGCCGACGTTCCTCGACCGAGATGGAGCGAGTCGTCAGCAGCCCACGCCGTACCCGCAGGGTCCCCGGTTCGCGGTCCAGCCGGTAGTTCCACCACATCTCCACGAACAGTCCGAGCGAGCCGATCACGCCGACCACGGTCAGGATCGCCGCCAGCACGAGGATCACGACCAGCAGCGGAACGCCGCTGAACAGGTCACCAATCCATCCGATCAACTCGTCCTCGAGGGTGAACCACTGCGCCACCTGCATCACCACGCCACCGGCACCGAGGCCGAGCGCGGGCACCAGGAACGAGATCGGCGCGTACCGGATCCACGCCGGGTCGAGGGCGGCGAGCGTCCCGTCCGTCTCGCTCCGCCCACCGCGCAGGAGCTCGCGCAGCCGCTCAGCTTCCACCTTGCCGACCGGGTTGAGCGTCAGCGTTCCCTCGCCCGCGTCCGCGTGCTCGCCGGTACCGATCTTGACCGCGACCAGGCCGAACATCCGCTGCAGCGGGTTGGCGGTCACGTCCACGCTCCGGATCCGCTCGCGCGGCAGCGACCTGCGGTGCAGGACGACGATCGCGGTGTGCAGCTCGGCCCGCTCGGCGCCGATCCGGTACTGCGTACGCCGCAGGCGCACGTACTCGACGAGGGCCAGCGTGATCACGATCAGCACCGCCGGCGGCAGCACCCACGCCAGCGCGACCCGCAGCGACGTACCGGCGGCGATCCCGGCCGCGGTCGGAACCCCGGCACTGATCGCGATTCCGGCGCCCACGAGGGCCGCGACAGCGGGAGCCTTGGTGTCGAGCCGCTGCCATGGTTCCGGGCTCACGTCGCATCACCCGGTGTCGCCTGAGTGGTCGCCGTGAGCCGGCGCGATCCGCCACTCCTGCCAGAAGTACCCGGCCCGGACGTACACCGCGTCGTCGGTGACCTCCCAGCGATGAACCCGGTACCACCACAGCGGCAGCACCGTCAGGAACGGGACAGCGACAACGGCCAGCACCACGGCCGGCGCCAGAAGCCAGAACCGCGCCGGCGGAATCAGCAGGCCCAGCAGGACCAGGGTCCCGATCGGCGGTCCGAAGACGAGCGCCCAGTTCACCCGCCAGACGGTGACGACGCGGCGGTCAAGTGCAGTGGTCGGTGGTCTGAGCCGCACGGAGCCCGACATGATTCCCCAGAGATCGACAGCAGGTCGCGATCGAGCCTAGGGCGTGTCTCCCGATCTCACGCCGTAGCGAGCAGGTGCTCGGCGGAGTGCCTCGGTGAGCGGGAGCGGAGGGGTCGATGTGGTGTCATCGTTCCCTTCGCTCCCGCTCGGCGAGGTGCCCGCCGAGTGCCGCGCAGTAGGCGTGGGATCGGGAGACACGCCCTCGGGGGGCCGGGACCGGTGCGGCGTCCTCCGGACGGTGGATGGCGCACGTCCACCGATCAGCGCATCACGACGACGCGGGTGGCCCCGGCCGCGAAGGTCCAGATCGCGCTCGCCATCGAGGCCGAGACCCGGATGCAGCCGTGCGACGCCCGGTAGTTCGTGCCGAGCAGCCAGTCGGCGTGGATCTGCGCGCCGGTCGACTTGTACGTCGGGATCTGGTGGAACCCGATCCCGCACGGCGCGAACCGCACGAAGCGGTTCAGGTAGAGCCGTCCGCCGTCGGTGTTCCGCAGTACCCGGGCCGCCCGGCCGCACTTCGCGCCGCTGGTGTAGGTACCGGCCCGCAGGTACGCCGGGTTGTCGATGATCCCGCCCTGCCGCACGACCTTGCCCCGGGCATCGATGAGCCACACCCAGTTCTGCGTCTGGCTGATCACGATCCGGCGACCCGTGCCGGATCGCCGCGGCACCGGCCGGACGTCGCAGCGCTTCGCGGTGGACGCCATCAGCCTGGCGTACGTCGTACTGTTCAGCGAACCGGTCTGGCTCAGGACGTTGGCGGACTGGAACCGGACCGTGGCGGCCTGGGTCATCGCCCCGGCGCGGCCGTCGACCGGACCGGATGCGCAGCCGAGCCGGTTCAGCCGGGTCTGCGCGGCCTTCACCTGCGAGACCGTGATCGCGTCGGCCGGCAGCGTCGCACCGAGGGCGGCGACGGTCATCGCCGCGGTCGCCAGGCCGAGTTTCGGAAGAATTCGCATACCGTTTACCCCCATCGCTCGTGGGCGCGGAACCGCGCTCACTGCTCCCTGTCCTGTAGGACGCCGTACGGCTCCGAAAGGTTGAGTCAGGTCACTGGACTATTCCGGTGATGTTCATGACCTCCTCGCGAGACCTGCGATCCCGCTAGACTTCGGGGGGTGATCTTCAAGCGCGTCGGGGACGATCGGCCGTACCCGGACCACGGGCTGCGGCCCAAGGACTGGTCTTCGCTGCCGCCACGGCAGGTACGGCTGGACGAACTCGTCACGACGAAGGGCACTCTGGACCTGGCCGCGCTGCTCGACGAGGACTCGACCTTCTACGGCGACCTGTTCGCCCATGTCGTGGAGTGGAAGGGCGACCTGTACCTCGAGGACGGCCTGCACCGCGCGCTCCGCGCGGCGCTGCAGCAGCGTCAGGTGCTGCATGCACGGGTACTGGTAGTGGACTGACCGATGGCTGCCGCTCACGGGGGGTGGAGCAAATGACAGCGATACATCCGCAGCCGCGACCGCACTCGCGGATCCGGTGGCGTACACCGATCACGATGGTGATCCTGCTCGGGATCCTCGTCGGCGGTGGCTGGTGGGGCTGGAACTCGCTGGTGAACAGCAGCGCCGAGCCGACCTGCACCGAGCAGAAGCTGACCAACAACCGGCTGGTCCCGAAGCAGGTCGTGCTGAACGTGTACAACGGCGGCGCCCGCGCGGGTTCGGCCGGCCGGGTCGCGGACGCGCTCAAGACGCGCGGGTTCAACATCGACAAGATCGCGAACGAGCCCAAGGGCGACAAGGTCGACGTCGTCGTGATCCGGGGCGCCGCGACGACCGCGCCCGAGGTGCTGCTGGTCGCGGGTCAGCTCAACCAGAAGGCCCAGCTGATCGCCGACGGCCGCACCGACCACACCGTCGACCTGGTCATCGGCGCCGGCTTCGGCTCCGTGAAGCTCAAGGGCGCTCCATCCGTCGCGGTCGCCCCCGGCACCACGGTCTGTCTCCCGGTCATCCACACCCCCCAGCCGATCCCGTCGGGGCAGAACCCCAACTAGGACACGAACTAGGACTGTTCGCGGCCGCGTTCGCCGAACCAGCCGGCCAGGCGGCCGGCGCGGGAGACGGCGCGCAGGCGGCGTACTGCCTGCTCGCGGACGTGGCTGGGGGCTACGACGAGCAGTGAGTCGGCGGCGCGGAGGACGGTACCGCGGTCCGGGACGAACGCCCGTTCGCCGCGGATGATCAGCGAGACCGACACACCGGCCGGCAGCCGGAGCTCACCGATCTCGACGCCGGCCAGCCGGGACTCGCTCGGAACGAACACCTGGAGCATGTCGGCGCCGAGCGACTCCAGCGGCGCCACGTCGATGTCCACCTCGTGCGCCGCGTTCTCGTCGAGCACCTTCAGCCGCTTCGCGAGCCACGGCAGCGACGGGCCCTGCAGCAACGTGAACAGCAGCACCAGCACGAACACCACGTCGAAGATCCGTTCGGCCTGCGGCACCTGTTCGGCGAGCGGAATGGTGGCGAGCACGATCGGCACCGCGCCGCGCAGCCCCGCCCACGAGATGAACGTCCGCTCCCGCCACGGCAACCGGAACGGCGCCGCCGAGATCGCCACCGACGCGAACCGGCCGACGACCGTCACCGCGATCCCGATCACCAGCGCGACCAGGACGTCGGCCCACCGGAACCGCCCCGGCGACGCCAGCAGCCCGAGCATCACGAACAGCCCGATCTGCGCCAGCCAGGCGATCCCGTCGACGAACGACTTGGTCGCCATCCGGTGCGGCAACTCGGCCCGTCCGAGCACCAGCGACGTCACGTACACCGCCGCGAACCCGGACACGTGGAGCAGCACGGAGCCACCGGCGTACGAGATGAACGCCACCGAGAGCACCGCGAGCGGATAGAGACCCGCGGACCCGAGCGCCATCCGCCGGATCAGCCTGACGCTCACCCACCCGACCACCAACCCGAACAGCGCACCGACGACCAGCTCGTAGATCACCAGCCCGGAGAAGTACAGCAGGCCCTTCTCGCCGACCTCGCCGGTGCTCACGAGCGTGACCAGCAACACGGTCGGAGCGTCGTTCAGACCGGACTCGGCCTCGAGCGCTCCGCGCAGCCGCGGCCGGATCGGCACCCGTCTCAGCACCGAGAAGACCGCCGCCGCGTCGGTCGGCGACGTCACAGCCCCGAGCAGCACCGACAACTGCCAGCTCAGCCCGAGCACGAAGTGCGCCACGCAGGCGACCACGCCGACGCTGACCGCGACCCCGACCGTCGCGAGCACGAGGCCGAGCGGCATCACCGGGCGTACTTCGTTCCAGCGGGTCGTCAGACCGCCTTCGGTCAGGATCACCACCAGCGCCGCGAACCCGAGCGCGTGCGCGACCTGCGCGTCCTCGAACTGGATGTTCCCGGGGCCCGACTCGCCGAGGAGCAGGCCCATCCCGAGGTAGATCAGCAGCGAGGGAAGCCCGATCCGCGCCGACAGCCGGACCGCCACGACCGCGACGAGCAGGACCGCCGCACTCGCCAGCAGGATCCGGTCGAGCTCCGCAACATCCATGGGGGCCCTCTCGCCGAGCGTCCCGAGTCAGGTCCAGAGAGACGAAAACCCTGACGCATCACACAGCATCAGGGTCTCCGGCCTATCTGCCGCCCCGGAGGGCGGTTGGCGGTGGCGGAGGGATTTGAACCCTCGGACGGGGGTTGCCCGTCACGCGCTTTCGAGGCGCGCTCCTTCGGCCGCTCGGACACGCCACCGCCGAGGACACTATCAAGATCTGTGCCCGATGAAGAAATCGCGCAGCCGGGCGCCGGCCTCGTCGGCCATCACCCCGCCGACCACCTCCGGCCGGTGGTTGAGCCGGCGGTCCCGGACGACGTCCCACAACGACCCGACCGCCCCGGCCTTCTCGTCGTACGCCGCGAAAACCAGCCGGTCCAGCCGGGACAGCACGATCGCCCCGGCGCACATCGTGCAGGGCTCCAGCGTGACCACCAGCGTGCAGCCGGTCAGCCGCCACTCCCCGACGTGCCGTGCCGCTTCCCGGATCGCCAGCACCTCGGCGTGTGCGGTCGGATCGCCGGTGGCCTCGCGTTCGTTGTGACCGCGGCCGATGACGTCGCCGCCCTCGTCGACGACGACAGCCCCGATCGGTACGTCGGGCAACGCCCGCTCGGCCTCCTCGAGCGCCAGTGTCATCAAGCGCGACCACTCGCGCCGCAACAGCGGGCTAGCCAACGGCTTCGATCGCGTCGTGGAACTGGTTGCCGAAGCCAAGCGTCTCGGCGACCTCCTCGAGCATCTCCTCCGGGAGCAGGTCCACGTCGTCGCACAGCGCGCCGAGATCCATCGCGCTCATCCCGAGGTCGGCGACGATCGTGAGGTCGCCGGCCGGGACCTGCTCGTCGTCGTCATCGTCCAGGGGGATGTCCAGCTCGTCCACGACCTGGCGGGCCAGCGGCCACTCGGTCGCCGCGGTCACGTCGGAGATCAGGAACCGGGCGTGGCTCCCGAACACCCGGACCAGCACGAAGAAGTCCTCGTCGACCGACACCATGCCGAGCACGCCCGCCTCACCCGCGTACCGGCGGAGCGCGGAGACCAGCGTGGACAGGTCGGGCTCGCCGCGCAGTACCAGCGGCGTGACGGTCCAGTTCCCGTCCTCGGTGTAAGCGGCGACCGCGAAGTCGAGGTCGGTCATCGGCCCAGCCGTGGCATCAGACACCGGCTCATCGTCGCAGACTCCGGCTTTCCAGGCGATCTCGAGGCAGCATCGATTGCATCTCCCTCCCCACCGCCCCCGTCAGACGCACCAGCACCGGTCGATCCTCAGTGGTGGTACGTCGCTCTGCGCATCGCCTCGCGCAACCGCCGGACCCGGGCCCGCCGCGGGGCGATCCGGTCGCGCAACGCCCGCGCCTCGTCACGCTCCCGCAGGAAAGCCGCACGGCGCCGCAGACGATCGAGCTGCTCAGGCGTCTTGTCACTCATCGGCACCTTCCCTGGGGGCGAACAGGGCAGAATCCAATGCAGTTTCGATTCTGACAGCGAGCGTGCTTCCGCGCCGCAAATCGCCGACGGTACCGTTCGGGCTTATGCAGATCCTCGTCGTGGACCACCCGCTCGTCGCCCACAAGCTCACCGCGTTGCGCGACGAGCAGACGGACTCACCCACGTTCCGCCGGCTGACCGAGGAACTGGTCACCCTGCTCGCCTACGAGGCGACCCGGGACGTGCGCACCGGTCCGGTCACCGTGCAGACCCCGGTCGCGGAGGCGCAGGGCGTGAAGCTCACCGCGCCGAAGCCGCTCGTGGTGCCGATCCTGCGGGCCGGTCTGGGGATGCTCGAGGGCATGTCCCGGCTGCTCCCGACCGCGGAGGTCGGCTTCCTGGGCATGATCCGCAACGAGGAGACGCTGACCGCGTCGACGTACGCCGAACGGCTCCCGGAGGATCTGTCCGGACGCCAGTGCTACGTCCTCGACCCGATGCTCGCGACCGGCGGCACGCTGGCCGCTGCGATCCAGTTCCTCGTCGACCGCGGCGCGGACCACATCACCGCGATCTGCCTGCTCGCCGCGCCCGAAGGCGTGGAGCGCGTCGAGCGTGAGCTGACCGGCCTCGACGTCCCGTGCAACCTCGTGATCGCGGGCATGGACTCGCACCTCAACGAGAAGGGCTACATCGTCCCGGGCCTGGGCGACGCCGGTGACCGGCTGTACGGCGTCGCCCAGTAGGTGGCCCCGTAGCCCTGTCAGACGAGGGTGTTGCGGTAGAACAGGTTGGCGCGGCGGTCCCCCGCGACGCCGGAGGCGAAGCCGAAGTACAGGCGAGCCGTCGCGTCGGTGGAGCCGTAGACGGCCATGCCCTCGGCTTCGCGGTAGGTCAGGCTCCACCCCGCCAACGTGCGGAAAGAGTCGACCAGCTGGCCGGCGTTGATGTCGTAGCACCACAGCTTCGACGTCACGTCGTCCTGGTTCGGGCTGCCCGGATAGGCGTTGCCTTCCCAGAAGTAGACGTACGAGCCGTACAGCGCCCACCCCTGGAACGAGACGCCGGACGTCAGCGCGGGCTGCTTGAACGACGCGAGCACGGTCGAGAAGTCCCCGGCCCGTGCCGCGGCCAGCGAGTACACGTTGATGTGCATCCCGTCCGGCAGGAAGTACCGCACCCCGAGCCGGCCGTACCGCTGGTCGACCGCGGGCGTGAACACACTGCCGTTCGCGACCGGTTTCCACTTGGTGACCGACGCCGCGGTCAGCGTCGTACCGTTCCGCCACGGGAAGCGGCAGATCTGCCGGCCGCGCCCGTTCGCGGTGTCGACATCGGTCTCGGTCCACAGATACGTCGTGGTGCCGGAGCCCTCGGCGCCGATCGAGACCGCGTGGCCGAAACCGGTGAGGAACATGTACCCGAGCTCGTTCCCGGCGTAGTCGAGCCGGGTCACCGTGAGATCACCACTGTTCGTCCCGGTCCCAGGACGCACCTGCGCCGCGAACAGCCGGTCGTTGGGCGTGTCGAACGCGAACGACTGCATCACGGTCGCATCGTGCAGCGGTTGACTCCGGAAGAACTCGTTGGTGGTCGCGCTCATCTTGAAGCGCTTGGTGGCGGGGAGGGCGAGGGTACGGACAGGGCGGGCGGTGGCGGTGGACGTCCCCACGGATCCGGCGAGCAGAGCGCCGGCTCCGGTGAGCAACCCACGGCGGGAAAGGTTGTCCATACCGACCGAAGGTAACTGTCGTACCGCGAACTGTCACCAGTTCGCACAAAAGTTTCTGAGAAGTACTCAGTCAGAAGTGTTAGAAGGCGTACGGGTACGGCGACCAGTCCGGCGACCGCTTCTCCAGGAAGGCGTCGCGCCCCTCGGCGGCCTCGTCGGTGCCGTAGGCGAGACGCGTCGCCTCACCGGCGAAGAGCTGCTGGCCGACCAGCCCGTCGTCGATCAGGTTGAACGCGTACTTCAGCATCCGCTGCGCGGTCGGCGACTTCGCACAGATCTTCTTGCCCCACTCCAGCGCCACCGCCTCGAGCTCCGCGTGCGGGACGACCTTGTTGACCATGCCCATCCGGTACGCGTCCTCGGCGGAGTACTCGTCACCGAGGAAGAAGATCTCCCGAGCGAACTTCTGCCCGACCTGCCGCGCCAGGTACGCCGACCCGAACCCGCCGTCGAACGACGCCACGTCCGCGTCGGTCTGCTTGAACCGCGCGTGCTCCGCGGACGCCAGCGTGAGATCCGCGACCACGTGCAGGCTGTGCCCGCCACCCGCGGCCCACCCGGGGACGACGCAGATCACGACCTTCGACATGAAGCGGATCAGCCGTTGTACTTCGAGGATGTGCAGCCGGCCCGCGCGCGCCGGGTCGATGGTGTCGGCCGTCGTACCCTCGGCGTACTTGTAACCGTCCTTGCCGCGGATCCGCTGGTCGCCGCCCGAGCAGAACGCCCAGCCGCCGTCCTTCGTCGACGGGCCGTTGCCGGTGAGCAGTACGCAGCCGACGTCGGTGGACATCCGCGCGTGGTCCAGCACGCGGTACAACTCGTCGACGGTCTGCGGCCGGAACGCGTTGCGCACCTCGGGCCGGTTGAAGGCGATCCGCACCACACCGGCGTCGACCGCACGGTGATAGGTGATGTCGGTCAGCTCGAAGCCGTCCACCTGCTTCCAGGCCGACGGGTCGAAGATCTCGGAGACAGTCACCCAGCGAGCATATTTCAGCCGCGCGCGGTGCTCTCCCGCAGTACTACTTCGGCCTTGAACGTCTCGGTCGTCGGCTCGCCGCCCTCGACCGCCAGCTCCAGCGCCCGCCGGCCCATCTGCTCCAGCGGCAGCCGGACCGTCGTAAGTCCCGGCCATACGTCCCGCAGCGTGGCGATGTCGTCGAACCCGGCGACGCCGAGCTGTCCCGGTACGTCGACGCCGCGCGCCCGCAACGCGGACATCGCACCGACGGCCATCACGTCGTTCACCGCGAACATGCAGTCGACGTCGGCGTTCCGGTCGAGCAGCTGCTCCGCGGCGGCGTGCCCGCCGTCCCGCGTGAACTCACCGGTCTCGACCGCGACCGGCTCCAGCCCCGCCTCGGCCAGCCCGGCGACGAAACCGTCGCGCCGATCGCGTGCGGTCGCGAGCGTTTCCGGCCCGCCGAGAACGGCGAACTTCCGGTACCCGAGCCCGACCAGCTCGCGGGCCAGGTCCGCCGACCCCGAGCGGTTGTCCGGCTCAACGGTGTGCGCCGGCATCCCGGACTGGCTGACCAGTGCCAGACCCGCGCCGGAGTTCAGGAAGGTCTCCACCTCGGTCGCGGTCCGGGCCAGGCTCTCCGCGTCGGTCCGCCGGCTACCGATCATCACCGCGGCGCGCGCTCGTTGCGCGCGCAACGACGACAGGTAGGCGATCTCGCGATCGGAGTCCCGGAAGGTGCTGGCCATCATCACCAGCAGGTTCCGCTCGTCCGCGGCCCGCATCACGCCGTTGGCGATCGCGGCGAAGTACGGATCCTCGATGTCGTGCACGAGGATGCCGACCACGTTGGTCGACGACTTCGCCAGCGCCTGCGCCTGCGCGTTCGGCGTGTACCCGAGCTCGTCGGCCGCGGCCTTGACCCGTTCCTGCAGTTCCGGACGGGGGATCCGGTCCCCGCCGTTCAGCACGCGGGAGGCGGTCGCGACCGACACACCCGCACGCTGCGCTACGTCCAGCAATGTCACCGGTGCTCGTAGATTCACTGGCCTACCCTTCCGTGCGTCCCCCCGGGGCGGTGGCCGTACCTTACCGAACCCGGCAGACCTCACGCTGCGTGTCGGTCGGGTCGCTGCCAATCTCGGCAGAACCTGGCGTTGCGGCGCGGGAGTGACTAGCCTTCCCAGCCATGAGGACCGTCCACGCCAGGGTGACGATCCTGGTCTCGTCCGCCGTGCTCAGCCTGACGACCCTCGCCGGTCCCGCCGTGGCTTCGCCGGTTCCGGACGGGCCCGGCTCCGGGGCCCCGGCTGCTCCCAGTGTGCCGCAGCATGTCGACACGCGCACGAAGAGCACGCAACCGGTCTACGACTACTCCGAGGCGATCCGCGAGTCGGTGTACGTCGACACCACGATGGACACCGACTCCGACGGCAAGAACGACGTGGTCGCGGTCGACATCGTGCGCCCCAGCGAGACCGCCCTGGCCGGCGTGAAGATCCCGGTGATCATGGACGCCTCGCCGTACTACTCCTGCTGTGGACGCGGGAACGAGAGCGAGAAGAAGTCGTACGACGCCGACGGCGTGATCCGGAAGATGCCGTTGTTCTACGACAACTACTTCGTCCCGCGCGGCTACGCGATGGTCGGCGTGGACATCGTCGGCACCGGACGGTCCACCGGCTGCGGCGACGTCGGCGGCCGGGACGAGATCCAGTCCGTCGTCGACGTGATCGACTGGCTGAACGGACGCAACACCGCACGCACCGCGGACGGCCAGCCGGTGAAGGCGAACTGGACCAGCGGCGCGGTCGGCATGATCGGGAAGTCGTACGACGGGACGCTTGCGAACGGTGTCGCCGCCACCGGGGTCCGCGGACTGAAGACGATCGTGCCGATCTCCGCGATCTCGTCGTGGTACGACTACACCCGGTCGGGCGGCGTACCGTACTCGGACGACTACATGCCCTGGCTCGCCGGGTACGTCGGCCACGACAGCCCCGCGTGCGACGAGGTCCGCGGCGAGCTCGGCGACAACGATGACGACGACACCGGCAACTACACGTCGTTCTGGTCCGAGCGCGACTACACGAAGAACGCGTCGAAGGTGAAGGCGTCGGTCTTCATCACGCACGGCCTCAGCGACTACAACGTGCAGACGAACCACTTCTCGCAGTGGTGGTCGGCGCTGGCCCGCAACAACGTGCCGCGCAGGCTGTGGCTGGGACTCGAGGACCACGTCGACCCGTTCGAGTTCCGGCGTGACGAGTGGGTGGACGAGCTGCACGAGTGGTTCGACTACTGGCTGCAGGGCTTGCAGAACGGTGTGATGAAGGAGCCGATGGTCTCGGTCGAGACCGCGCCGGACGTCTGGCGCGACTACCGCGCCTGGCCGGCCGTGAACCGTCCGCGCTCGGTGCCGCTGGCGGCCGGGAAACTAGGTGCCGCCGGCAAGGGTTCGGTCACCGTCACGGACGACCCGGACCTGAGCGAGGACGAGATCGTCGCGGATCCGACCGAGGTGATCGCCGGGCGGCAGATGTTCCTGTCCGCCCCGCTGACCGCCCCGTTGCGGATCAGCGGTACGCCGTCGGTCACACTGCGCCTCAAGTCCGATTCGTCGACGACACCCGTGACGGCACGGCTGATCGAGTACGGCGACGCGGAGCGGTACTCCGGCGTCCGCCGTACCTCGGAAAGCACATGTGAAGGGTCGAGCACCGACTACGACGACAGCTGCTACTACACCGTGGAGAAGCTCACCACACAGAGCGATCACGGCATCGTCAGCCGCGGCTGGATCGACGCCGCGCACAGCAAGTCGCTGTCCAAGCCGACCCCGCTGACACCGGGCCAGTGGACCACCGTGACCGTCCCCCTCCGCGCCCAGGACCAGGTCATCCCCAAGGGCCGCATCGTGGGCCTCGCCATCACCCTGTCCGACACCGAGTGGACCAGCCCCAACGACACCGGCGCCTCCATCGACATCGACCTGTCGGCCAGCAAACTCAACATCCCCATCTCCTCGGGCACCCTCACCGCCCCCACCAAACTCCACCCCATCGACGTCGAGATCACCACCCCCACCCAACGCCCCAACCTCCACGACCCGAAGAACTGATCCGCTTCTAGTTGCCTTCGGCTACGAAGTGCATGGGGTCGCCGAAGGAGAGGTCGGTGATGCCGGCGGTGTGGAAGGCGCCGATCAGAAGGGAGCGGCGGTGGGCGGCGAAAGTGAGGACATGGGCGACCATTCCGCCGTAGGTGAAGACTCTCGGGGGTTCGCAGGTGGTGTCCACGAAGCTCTCGTCGAAGCGGCCGTCCTCGTTGAGTTGGTTGACCAGGGCCACGAAACGGGCGCCGGCGTCGGCGTGGCGGGTGCGGAGTTCGGGGATCGGGGTGACGACCTGGCGGCCGCACTCGGGGACCTGGAAGGGGCGGTCCTCGACGGGGGCCAGCCACATCTCCTCCTGCCAGACGAGGCGGTCGAGGAGGTAGCGGATCGAGATGTCGTCGTCGATGCCCTCGACGGACAGTTCGATGGGGCGGTCCAGCGTGGCGGCGTCCAGGCGCGCGCCGCGTTCGATCATTTCGCCGGTCAGCCAGACGTGGTGCTCGACCATCCTGACAACTACGTCCATCCCTCTCACCTTTCTGCGTGCCGGTAGCCGGAGGCCGGCCGGCGGCTGGAAATGCACTCCACTCGGCGCCGCGAGGAAGAACACCCGCGACGCTTCCCGCCGCCACTCCCGCGGCGGCATCCCGTAGGCCCTGGCGAACGCGCGCGTGAACGCCTCGTTCGACCCGTACCCGGCCTCGACGGCGAGATCGAGTACGGCGACCCGCTCGGTCAGCAGCCGGTACGCCGCCCGCTCCAGCAGCACCCGCCGCCGGAAAGCGAATGGCGACTCACCTGCCGCGGCCCCGATCACCCGGCCGAAATGGAACCGCGACAGGTGCACCCGCCCCGCCAGCCCGGCGCCGTCCACCGGCCCGTCGGAACCGCTGAGCCCCGCGGCGACCACCGCCACGAACTCCTCGAACACATCCGCCATGTGAACCACTGTCCCGCACCCGCCCCGGGCCGACTTGATCGAAATTGCGGAACCCTCTCACTGGTTAACGGAGTACTCCGCAGTGTGTAGTAGTGTTCTCCGCGGAGCACCGGGAGCACCGCCGGTGCCGGAGGAGGTCGCGATGGACACGAGCCAACTGCTCAAGGGCGTGCTGGATCTCGCAGTGCTCGCCGTACTGCGGGACGCCGACGGCTACGGGTACGACGTACTGCGCCGGCTGCGCGCCGCGGGCCTGGAGGACGTGGCGGACGCGTCCGTGTACGGGACGCTCCGGCGACTGTTCCAGGCCGGCGCACTCACGTCGTACGTCCAGCCGAGCGAGGAAGGCCCGCATCGCAAGTACTACGGGCTGAACCAGACCGGGCACGACCTGCTCAAACAGTCCACCAAGACCTGGAACCACTTCGCCGACACCATGTCGGTGCTGCTGCGGGAGAAGGAGGCGGCGTGAACAGCACCCTGACCGGAGCGGTCGCGATCTACCTGGCGCAGGTGCGATCCGAGCTCAGCGACCTGCCGCCGGGTGAGCTCGAGGACGTGCTGCAGGATGTCAGCGGACACCTCACCGAGGTGGTCGGCGAGTTCGACGCGGAGCCGACGCTCGAGGACCTGCAGGCGCGCCTCGGTACGCCGCGGCAGTACGCCGACGAACTGCGCACCGCCGCCGGATACCCGCCCCGCACCGAGCCCGCCACTCAGAACGGTCAGGACGCCCTCGACGCCGGCTGGAACGCGCTGCGCTGGGGCCTGATCGCCTGCACCGTCGGCCCGTTCTTCGTCGCAGTCGCCATCTTCGCGTGGTCGCGGGAAGGGACGCCGTTCTTCGGGCTGCTCGGGTTGGGCGTACTGTTCGTCGCCGCGTTCCTCGGCGTCCGGGCGCTCGGCGCGCACGACCCGCGGATCGTCCTGGACACCCCGCGGGGCGCGCAGGGCGCGACGGCGATCCGCGGCTGGATCGACCAGATCCCGCCGAACGTCCGGCGCGATCTGGTGGCGATCGGCCAGCCGGTGTGGTGGGTCGCGCGCGGCATGATCGGCGCAGGTGGGTTCTTCGCACTCTTCGGTGCCTTGTCGGTGACCGTGGTCGGGGCGTTCGCCGGTGCCGCGGTGTCGATCTGGATCGGCCGGCGCACCCAGCAGGACAGGCGGTGGCTGTGGTACGTCGTACCGCTGAACGTCGTTGCCGCGATCGCGGTCCCGTCGTTCCTCGCGGCGGCGTACGTCGGGGCGTCGTTCGGATTCCTGACCAACTACGACGGCTACGGCGACCGGAGGACGTACAACCCGCCGAACGGACTCGTGCTGGACGGGAACCCGGTGACGAACATCTACCCGTTCGATGCCCAGGGCAAGCAGGTCGAGGTCCGGCTGTACGACCAGGACGGCAACCCGATCAACCTGGACCTGCAGGACTGCGCGACGACCTACGAGCGGAGCGGGCGCGGGGAGACCAGCAACCTGTTCCCGCAGGCAGTGATCAGCCCCGACGAGAACGGCGACGTCGATCCGGACAACTGCAAGGACAGCACCAAGGCCCCGTTCGTCCCGCCACCGGCCCCCGCCACCACGCCGACGCCGACGCCGAGCGCAGGCTCCACGAAGCCTTCCACTACACCGACCCCGAGCGTCACGCTCACGGTCAAGCCGACCCGCTAACGACCCGGCCGCACGCCGGCTGCGGCGACGCCGCGGTAGGTGTAGCCGAGGCGCCGGTACACGGCGATCGCGGCCGCGTTGGTGCCATCCACCATCAGCGCGGCCAGCCCGTGGCGCTTCACCAGCTCGGCGGTCACGAAGCCGCACACCTCGCGCGACAGTCCCTTGCCCCGGGCAACAGGATGCGTCGCGACCCCGGCCAGGAACCCGACCTCGGGAGCGCTCCACGCGTCCGCCGCGACACTCAGCAACTCACCATGCTCCCCGGTCACCGCTGCCCAGCGCCGTACGCCGGGATGCCCGGGCCACGCGTACGACGACGGCGATGCCCGCGTCAGCAGGTCCTCCACGCCGGCGTCCCCGTCCAGCCACGTGGCCGTCGTGGTGACCTCCGGAGCCTCGTGAACATCCATCCACCCGAACGCCGCCGAGAACGTCAGCCCCGGCACCCGCTCCGCCAACTCACGAATCAGGTCCTCGTCCCCGAACGGCCGGTACGACGGCCCCACCTCGGCCAGCACGCCGGCCGTCAGCCGTACCGCGTCGTCGACCGGCCCGATCACCGCCAGCCGGTCGTGCTTCGAAATCTCCGGCGACGCGACCGCCACGGCGTCCCCGTCGTACCAGCACCGCACCCCAGGCCCGAACCCCTGCAGCGCCCAGGCAACGATCGGATCATCGATCAAGCGACCGGGACTCTTGACCTCACGCACACGTCCAAATCTAAATCAACCGGCGCGCTGGATCGCGTACGGGACCAGGTGGCGGTAGCCGCGGACGGCGACCCGGCGGAGGCGGTGGACGGCGAACGACGGGTGGCCGTCGAGGGCTGCGGCGAGTTCACGGTCGGCGAGGACCCGGCCGGGTTTGCATTCCGTGGTGAGACGGGCGGCCAGGTTGACCACCTCGCCGTAGACGTCGCCGAGCCGGATCAGGATCGTGCCGTACGCGAGCCCGATCCGCAGCTCGGGCAGGCCCTCGTCCGCGATCACCGCGTCCTGCAGCGCCAGCGCGACCGCGGCGCCCTGCGCGGCGGTGTCGGCCACGAACAGCACCTCGTCGCCCATCGACTTGATCACCCGGCCGCCGTTCTCCGCGACCACGTCGGCGGTCGTGCCCTCGAACCGCTCGATCAGTTCGCCGAGCTCGCCCTCGCTCAACCGCCGGGTCAGCCGCGTGTAGCTGACGATGTCCGCGAACCCGACCGCCCGCAGGCCACGCGCCAGCTCCTCCGACCCGGCCATCGCGCGCCCGGCCGCGGCGGCGAGATGCCGGCGCCAGACGTAGGTCTGCAGCCGTTCCATGGCCGGCAGCAACAATCCCGCGACCTCGATCGCCTCGTCCGCGGACAACTTGGTCCCGCCGAGGAACTCCAGGAACATCGCCGACTGCCAGGACGCCAGCCGGGACTGCGTCTGCCCGAGCTTGCGGGCCAGCGACGACTCCATCTCCGGCTCGATGAACCCGTCGTCCTCGAGCGCCGCGACCAGCCGCAGCGCCTCGACGTCGTCGTCGGTGAACGCCACCTCGTCGTCCGGCACGGTCGCGAACCCGAGCGCGTGCCACATCCGCTCGGCGCGCTCGATCGAGATCCCGGCCCGCTCCGACACCTGCACCCGGGTGAACTTCCGTTCCCCGCCGAGCAGGGTCCGCTCGAACTCGCGCTGCAGCCCCGCGAGCTCCGCCCCAGGGTCAGGAACCACCGCGGCGCTCGGCGATGGTGGCGTCGATGGCGTCCCGGAACGCCGGCAGCCGCCGGGTCAGGTCGTCGAACTTCTCCCGGGTGAAGTGCAGCAGCTGCAGCCGCGACTTCGCCGTGACGGTGGCCGTCCGCAACGTGTTCTTCCGGACCGCGACCTCGCCGGCGATGTCGCCGGGGCCGAGCTCGGCGATCTCCTCGCCCTTCTCGCGCACGGCCGCCGTACCGCTGAGGATGAGATACGCCGCGTCCGGCGGCGTCTGCTCCAGGATCAGCGACCAGCCGGCCGGTACCGAGACCTCCTCGCCGGCGCGGAAGATGTCCCGGATGTCGCGTCCGGACAGATCCGCGAACAGCGGCAGGTCCCGCGGGGACGTCCTACCCAGTGCCACGTCGATCCTCCTCGCCGATGTTTCCAGTCAGTAACTCTAACGCACGGACCCGTCGGCCGTTGACCGTCTCGACAGTCCACGGATAACGTGTGCGGAAATCGATTTCTGGAGCGAGTTCTCTGCCCGCCCGAGGAGACCCTGATGCGGAAACGATGGATGCTCGTCCTGCCCGCCCTGATCGGAGCGGCCGTGGTGCCCACCGAACAGTCCCCGGCGGCGCAAGCCGCGTCCGCTGACCGGCAGGGCGCGCGGATCGCCGTACCCGCGCCGGTCGAGCGCATCGCGAAACTGACCGGGCCGGGATCCATCAACGACACCGAGGCGCGCTTCGCGCTGAAGGCGACGGACCTCGGGGTCCTGTGGGACAACGGATCCGGCGAGATCCTCACCGCGTTCGGCGACAGCTACGGCAGCGGCTGGACCGGGCCGGGTGGCGGCGCCGGCGACCCCGCGACGATCGACTGGCGGTGCAACCTGCTGTTCCGCAGCAAGGACCGCAACCTCGCCGACGGCATGTCGCTCGACTCCGCGGCCGAGGACCGGCCCGGACACGCCAAGGAGTTCCTGCCCTGCAAGAAGATCGACCGTGACGAGCACACGGTGATCCCGACCGGCGGCATCGCGGTCGGCAAGCGTCAGTACGTGCAGTACATGTCGGTCAACTACTGGGGCCCGGCCGGCAGTTGGTTCACGAACTACTCCGGCTTCGCCTACTCCGACGACAACGGCGAGACCTGGACCAAGGACCCCGACGCCCGCTGGCAGAACACCGAGGCCTGGGACGACAAGTTCCAGATGGTTGCCCTGGTCAAGGACAAGGGCTACGTCTACATGGTCGGTACACCGAACGGCCGCTTCGGCAGCGCGCACCTCGCCAGGGTGCCCGAGCAGCAGGTACTGCAGAAGAAGGCGTGGCGCTACTGGGACGGCCGGACCTGGTCGCCGCACGAGACGTCCGCCGTACCGATCGCGGTCGGTCCGATCGGCGAGGTCTCGGTGCAGTGGAACGCGTACACCGGCAAATGGCTGATGCTGTACCTCGACGAGCACCGCGCCGCGATCGTACTGCGCTCGGCTGAAAGCCTCACCGGCCCGTGGAGCGGTGAACAGGTCGTGGTCAAGGGCACCGAGTACCCGGGCCTCTACGGATCGTTCATCCACCCCTGGTCGTCCGGCCCCGACCTGTACTTCACCATGTCGCAGTGGGATCCGTACAACGTGTTCCTGATGCGCACGAAGCTCACCGACGACGGCCAGGTCACCAACCTGGTCACCGATCCCGGCTTCGAGGCCCAGACCACCGGTACGCCGACCGCGCCATGGCAACTCAGCGGCACCGGCGGGATCGACCGCACGAACCTCGGTCACAGCGGCACCAACAACGCCTTTGTCCGCGGCTCGATCGGCACTCATCAACTCCAGCAGACCGTTGCCGTGCGCCCCTATCACCGCTACCGCCTGTCGGCGTGGATCCGGACGGCGGAGAACAACAACGAAACGATGCTCGGCGTCCGCACGCTGCGTGGACGCACGATCGCGCAACAGTCCGGCGGTGCGCATCCGCAGTACACGAAGGTCTCGGTCGAGTTCGACGCCGGTCAGGAGTCTTTGATCCAGCTGTACGGCGGCTTCTTCGGCCACGGCCAGGACGTGTGGCTGCAGCTGGACGACGTGGCGCTGGAGGAGATCCGCTAAGCCGCGCCGCGTCGGCGGCGGGTACGGCGAGGCCCGGAACGGCGGCGGATCGGGCGGCGGGGGCCGACGAGACGGGGGCCGGCCAGGCGGTCTTCGAGGCGGCGGGCCTCGCGGCGGATCGGCTGGGCGACGTACTCGCCGAGGATCAGGCCCGAGGCGAGTGCCACGCCGATCGCGACCGCGGTGGCGAGGCTGACGATGCCGATCAGGTTGCCGAGCGCCATCAGCTCGTAGAGACCCTTGTAGATGGTGAGTCCCGGCAGCAACGGGATCGAACCGGCCACGACCACGACCAGCGGCGGTACGCCGGTCCGCCGGCCACCGGAGTACCCGCCCAGGCCGACGACGAAGGCCGCGGCCGCCGTGGACCACGCCGGGCCGAAGGACGCCCTGGTCATCAGCGTGAAGACCAGCGACGCCAGGGCGCCCATCACCGCGACCGGCAGCAGCGCGCGCAGCGGTGCGTACGACGCGTACGCGAACGCGACCGCCATCACCGCGCCGGAGATCACCATGATCGGGAGATCCGCCAACTGGATCGCCTGCGGTTCGACACCGACGTTCAGCCCGAACTTCAGGCCCAGCGCGAGGCCGAGCGAGACACCGGCGATGATCCCGCCGGTGAGCAGCATCGCCTCGAGACTTCGGGCCGCCGCGGTCACGTAGTACCCGGTGATCGCGTCCTGGACGGCACCGGTGAGGGCGATCCCGGCCAGCAGCATGATGATGCCGGCGGCAATGACCAGGGACGGTTTCACCGGCGCGTGCACGGCGTACAGCACCAGGGCGACCGCGGTCGCGACGAAGGCGCCGGCGACCTGCTGGTAGAACGCGGGCAGCCGCTGCCGGTTGAACCACCGGTTGTTCAGGTCGATCACGACCGCGGTCAGCACCGCCAGCAGCGTGATCAGCCAGCCGCCGCCGAGCAGCAGCGTCGCGCCACCGGCCATCACGCCCCACGCGAGGACCGCGGTCCAGCGCGGGTACGGCGGTCCGGCGGACGTCATCCGGGCGAGTTCACGCGAGGCCTCCTCACGCGTCACGTCACCCCGGGCGTACCGCCGTACCAAGCGGTCGACGTCGGTCAGCCGGGAGAAGTCCTGGGACCGGTAGCGGACCAGCCGGATGTGCGTCTCGGGCGCGACGTCCGGCGCGGCCTGGTACGAGACGGCCATCGAGGTGAACGTGATGTCGACCTCGCAGCCCCGCAGTCCGCCCGCAGCCGTGACGCCGAGGATCGTCGCGGTGGCGTCCGCCGTACCGGCGCCGCTGGACAGCAGCACCTCACCGACCCGCAAGGCCAGGTCGATGGTGGCGTAGACCTCCCGCTGCTCGTCAGGCTCCATCGAGCAGTCTGTGCGCCATCGCCAGGTCGGTGATCAGGATGTTCACCCAGCCGCCGAGCAGTGCGGCCCGGATCGCGGAGTACTTGCGTTCGCCGCCGGCGACCCCGATCCGCCGGGGCACGGCCAGCAACTCCTTCGCGGTCACCCCGATGACCCGCTGGTCGAACGTCGAGCGCACAAGCTTTCCCTCTTCGTCGAAGAACCGGAAACACACGTCCCCGACGGCTCCGAGCCTGCGCAGCTCGTCCTGGTCGGCCTCCGCGACCGCGTTCCCACTGCGCTGCAGCAGCGGCGAGGGCTCGAGGCTGCCGATCCCGACCAGGGCGTCGGTGAGCTGTCCCCAGGTGCCCAGAACGTCGCGAACCGACACGTCGTTCATCATCGCGCGGCGGACCGCGGGTGTTCCGACCAGGCCGGGCGCGGGCAGGTACACCGGCATCCCGCCGGTCAGCTCGGCGAACCGCGCGGTCAGCCGGGTCGCCTGCATCTGCACCGCGGCGTCCCCCAGGCCGCCGACGATCTGCACCACCTTGTCCACCACCGGCACGCTCTTGCGCGGCATCCGGTCGACCGCGCTGATCAGCGTCTCGCTCCACGACGAGATCCCGACCACGTGGCCGCCGGTGAGCGTCATGTCCAGGTACGCCGCGGCGCCCGAGCCGAGCGCGGGCAGGACCTCGTCGCCGGCCCCGATCGTGTCGACGACGACCGCGTCCCGCAGCCCGTACCGGCCCTGCAGCTCGTCCTCGAGGTCGCTGTGGACGCCGCTCGGCATGGTCACCACGGTGTGCACGATGCCGACCTCGACGGCCTGTTTGAGCATCCGCGACACCCGCGCCTGGGACAGGTTCAGCTCGGCGGCGATCTGCGGCTGGCGGATGCCCTTCTCGTGGTACATCCGCGCCACCTTCGCGAGCAGCCGCAGCTCGTCCAGCCCCGGCCGGCGCACCGCGCGGTTCGCGTTCACCTCGACCCCCTCGCAACGATCCGGACTAAGGACTATATGAGATGGACGCGACACCCGTGGGCTGCCGGTTGCCGTTAAGCTGAGGGTGGAAAGAACACACGTGCTCTGGGGTCGGTGAAATTCCGAGCCGGCGGTGACAGTCCGCGACCCGTGACTCCGCGAGGAGGAGCGGTTGACCCGGTGGAACTCCGGGACCGACGGTGAAAGTCCGGATGGGAAGACGCACGTGGCAGTTTCACGTCTCCTGTTCTCGCAGGGGTCGTGAGGCTTGTCGTTGCCCCGGAGTGCCGTTGAGTGCGCTGCCGAGAGGACAACGAATGACCACCGTGACCAGCCTGGACACCATCGAACGCGCCGTCGCCGAGCTCGCCGCGGGACGCCCTGTCGTGGTCGTCGACGACGAGGACCGCGAGAACGAGGGCGACCTGACGTTCGCCGCCAGTCTCGCCACGCCCGAGTTGATGGCACTGCTCGTCCGCCACACCAGCGGCTACGTCTGCGCACCCGCCGCGGCGGAGATTCTCGACCGGCTCGAGCTGCCGTTGATGGTGCCGGACAACCAGGACAACCTGCGCACGGCGTACACCGTCTCGGTGGACGCCGCGACCGGGGTCGGAACCGGTATCTCCGCCGCGGACCGGGCCCGGACCGTCCGCGTGCTGGCCGATCCCTCGGCGCAGCCCACGGACCTGATCCGGCCCGGTCACATCCTGCCGTTGCGGGCCGTCGACGGCGGCGTCCGGCAGCGGCCCGGTCACACCGAGGCCACTGTCGAACTCGTCCGGCTGGCCGGCTTGCCGCCGGTCGGCGTGATCGGCGAGCTCATGAACGACGACGGCACGCTGATGGCGGGCGCGGACCTGCGCACGTTCGCCGACGTCCATGGCTTCGCGATGATCTCGATCGCCGACCTGGTCACGTACCTGTCGTGACCAGCTTGCGGGCGGCGTCCGCGATGCCCGCGGGCGACAGGCCGTACCGGTCCAGCAGGTAGCCGGCCGACCCCGTGGGGGCGAACTCGGGGAACCCGAGGATCGACACCCGGGCCGGATGCTGCTGTACGACGGTCTCGGCGACCGCACCGCCGAGACCGCCACCGGCCACCGCTTCCTCGGCCGTCACGATGCCCGCGGTCTCCCGCGCGGCCGCGACCACGGCGTCGGTGTCCAGCGGCTTCACCGACGGCATCGACAGCACCCGGGCCGAGATCCCTTCCTCGGCGAGCCGTTCGGCGGCGGCGAGTGCCCGCCACAACACCGTCCCGTTGCTGATCAGGGTCACGTCGTTGCCCTCGCGGACCGTGATCGCCTTGCCCAGCTCGAACTCGTAGTCCTCCGGGTAGATCTTCGGCACGCTCATCCGGCTGACCCGGATGAACACCGGCCCGTCCGACGCGGCCGCCCAGCGCAGCGCGGCCGCGGTCTCGATCGGGTCGGCGGGCACGATGATCGTCATGTTGGAGATCGCGCGCAGCCACGCGATGTCCTCGATCGAGTGGTGTGTCGGGCCGAGTTCGCCGTACGCGACGCCGGGGCTCATCCCGCAGAGCTTGACGTTGGTGTTCGAGTACGCGACGTCGGCCTTGATCTGCTCGAGCGCCCGGCCGGTGAGGAAGCAGGACGCCGCCGACACGAACGGGATCCGGCCGCCGTTGGCCAGCCCGGACGCGACACCGACCATGTCCTGCTCAGCGATCCCGACGTTGATCAGCCGGTCCGGGAACGCCTTGCGGAAGCTGTTCAGCTTGCTCGATCCGACCGAGTCGTTGACCACGCCAACGATCCGGTGGTCGGCGTGGGCGAGCTCGGCCAGCGTCTCGACGTACGCGTCCCGGCAGTCGTACCGCGGCTGGTCGGCGATCGAAGTGTGCACGAGAGTCATACCAGCTCCCCTGTGAAGCGCGGCCTCTCCAGCTCGGTCAGCGCCTGCTGGAACTCCGCCGCGTCCGGCACCCGGTGGTGCCAGGCGACGTTGTTGCTCATGAACGAGATCGGGTGCCCCTTGTGCGTGTGGGCGATCACGAACGTCGGCTTGCCGGGCCGGAACGGTACGGCGGACAGCACGTCCAGCAGCTCGCCGTGGTCGTGCCCGTTCACCTCGACGACGGCGAACCCGAACGCGGAGGCCTTCTCCGGCAGCGGATCGAGGTCGTTGGTCTCCTTGGTGGTCGCGCCCTGCTGCAGCCGGTTCCGGTCGACGATCACGGTCAGCCGGTCCAGCTGGTACTGCGAGGCGGCCATCATCGCCTCCCAGTTCGACCCCTCCTGCAACTCGCCGTCACCGACGAGCACATAGGTACGGCGCAACGAGACGTCGAGCTTCGCCGACAGGGCATGTCCGACCGCGACCGGCAGGCCGTGCCCGAGCGGGCCGGTGTTCGCCTCGACGCCGGCCACCTTGTTCCGGTTCGGGTGCCCGTTGAGCGCGGACAGCGGCTTCAGGAACGTGGCGAGCTCCGCAACCGGCAGGAAGCCGAACGCCGCCAGCGTGGTGTAGAGCGCGCCCGCGACATGGCCCTTGCTCAGGATGAACCGGTCCCGCTCGGGATCGTTCACCGTCTCGGGCGCGATGTCGAGCACCGCGCCGTACAGCGTGGCCAGGATGTCGATCGCGGAGAAGTCACCGCCGATGTGCCCGGCGCCGGCGTGGTGGACCAGCTTCAGGTCCTGGATCCGGATCTGCTTGGCGGCCTCGGCGATGTGCGCGATCTGCTCGGCGCGGCTGCTGTGGATCGGCAGTCGCCCGAGCACAGGAAGGGTCGCGTGCTCGACGGTGAGTGTCATGCGAGCTCCGCCATCGAACTCAGCAGGACCTTCTGCACCAGCTTCTGCGCGGCCAGGGCGTCATGTGACGCCTGAGCGGCGGCGAGGGCTTCGTCGTCCAGTACGTCGAGTGCGTGGTGGATCGCCTTGAGGAAGGTGATCGCCTGCTTCGCGGCCTGGACGCTGTCCTCTCGGAACGGGAACTGGTCGAGCTGCCAGACGCCTTCCCAGTTGTTCTTCCGCAGCGTGTGGAAGAACTCGAACGTCTCCACCAGGTGCACCGAACCGACGACCATGTCGTCGTCCCAGCCGCGCAGGTTGTCGTTCACGTCGATCGCGAACAGCCGGCCGTAGTCGATCGCGAGCTGCGCCGCGTCGGCCGGGGTCTCCTGGCCGTACAGCGAGTGGCCGAAGTCGAGCAGGATACCGAGGTTCGGCAGGCCGATCTTCTCGATGCCGAGCAGCGTCCGGGCGACGTTCGGGAAGATGATCTTCACCCGCGGCTCGCGCGGCTTGTACTCGATCACGAAGTTGATGTCCGGATGCGCGGACACCAGTTCCTTGAGGCCGTCGAGCGCCAGGTTCCAGATGTCGTGGTAGTTCACCTGGAACGGGTAGTCCCAGCCGTCCTGCCCGGGCCACAGCTTGACGTACGAACAGCCCAGGTCCTTCGCCAGCTCGGTTGCCTGGTGCAACAGCTCCAGCGCCTGCTTGCGGACGGCCGGGTCCGGGTTCGTCAGTGAGCCCTTCACGAAGTCCCGGGTGTAGATCTCCGGCGTGATCGCGATCGCCTTCAGGTTGTTCCGCTGCAGCGCGGCCTTCACCTCGTCGAGCGTTCCGTCGTACCCGGCGAACGGCCAGTTCAGGTCGACCACGGACAGGTCGCCGACGGCGCCGGCGCGGTCGATCTGCTCGAGCAGCCCGACCGGCTCGCCGTACCCGTCGGTGGCGTAGCGGTCCTTGTAGGTGGCGAAGTGCCAGATACCCGCGCCGAAGACCGGCATGTCAGTCATGGTTTCGATTCTCCTTGCTGTGGGGCGGTTTGACGGCGAAACGGCGGATCTTGGCGAACATGTCCTCCAGCAGGAAGCGGACGTCGACCTGCTCGCAGACCTGGATGGGGTTGTCGGTGCCGGGCAGGTACCAGCCGTCGACACCGAAGCGCGGCGCCGGACGGGTCCGGAGGTTGCCGCTGTGCGGGTAGAGCATCAGAGAGATCGCGGGCGAGTCGCCGAGGGAGCGGGACTCGATCGGCTCGCGGTGGTGCGTCGCGTTCCACTCGACCAACTGCTCGATCAGGTACTTGCCGAGCGGACCGGCGTCGCCGATCTTCTCCTCGAGCTCCGCGTAGCTGACCGAGACCTTCGTGTAGACGTCACTCGGGACCTGCCAGACCGTCATCCCGGACCCGAACACCACGTTGGCGGCGTGGATGTCGTTCGACAGGTTGAACTCGATCCCGGGGTACGACGTGTAGCCGTTGTAGCCGCGCCCGCCGATCCAGATCACGACCACGTCCCGGTGCACGAGCTCCGGGTCGAGCAGGATCGCCGACGCCATATCGGTCAGCGGGCCGAGGAACGACACGAACAGCGGGTCGTCCTTCGACGCGAGCTTGGACTCCTCGATGATCAGCCGGGCGCCGGGTGAGTCGACCGGGGTCTGCTCGTCCGGGATGCCGGCCGCGGCGCCGTCCGCGACGGTCACCGTGCCGGTCAGGTCCATCAGGTCCAGCAGCAGGTCGATCTCCTCGCGAGACTCCGCCATGCTGCGGTCCGACCGGCGGGTGCCGAAGTGCGCGGGGATCAGGCCACGGATGTCGAAGGTCGGCGACAGCAGTCCGTGCACGATCGCGAACTGGTCGTCCGCCTCGTTCTTGGCATCGGTGTCGATGATCACCCGGCGTCTGCTCGGCCTCACGCGGTCTCCTTCATTGCGAATAGATATTCAGTAGTGCATAAGCTGTCGCCCTGAGTGTCACCACGGCGCTAGAGTCCCGTCAAGGGCTCGGTTGAAAGTTGGAGGTCGTGATGGTCCAGGCGGTACTCGCGGTCGACCAGGGCACGACCAACTCCAAAGCCGTCCTGGTCGCCGCCGACGGACAGGTACTCGCCACCGGCTCCGCACCGGTCGGGCTGTCCACACCGCGACCCGGTTGGGTCGAGCAGGACGCCGAGGACCTCTGGCAGAGCGTCCTTCGTGCGATCTCCGCCTGCCTCACTCCGGCCGCCGCGGGCGGAGCGGTCGACATCGTCGGCATCGCGCTCTCCACCCAGCGCGAGTCCGTCGTCGGGTGGGACGCCGCGGGCAAGCCCGTCGGTCCGGTTCTGGGCTGGCAGGACGTTCGAACCACTAGTTGGTGCGCCCAACTACCGCCGACAGTCGACGACCTGGTACGCCGACGTACCGGACTCCGGGTCGACGCGATGTTCTCCGCCCCGAAGATGCGCTGGCTGCTGGACCGATCCGACGCCCTCGTCGGGACCGTCGACTCCTGGCTGATCCATCGGCTGACTGGTGGCCGCGAGCATCTGACCGAAGCGGGCAACGCATCGCGGACCTTGCTTTACGACCTCATAGCCCTGGACTGGTCGGACGAACTACTGGACGCGTTCGGGGTGCCGCGGGGCGCGTTGCCCGAGGTGCGAGTCTCGGACGGCGGGTTCGGTGCCACGTCCGGCGTACCGGGAGTGCGCGACGGGATCCCGATCGTCGCCGTCCTCGCGGACTCGCACGCGGCGATGTACGGCCAGGGCTGCACGCGGGCCGGTTTGGTGAAGGCGACGTACGGGACCGGATCGTCGGTGATGACGCCGGTGGAGGGGTTCGTCGAGAGCGGGTGCACGCTGGCCTGGCTGACCGATCGCCCGGTGTACGCGCTCGAGGGCAACATCGTCTCGTCCGGGGCCGCGCTCGCGTGGACGGCCGACCTCCTCGGCCTGCCGGATGTCGGCGCATTGACCGCGTTGGCGGCGACGGTCCCGTCGGCGGAGGGCGTCGTACTCGTGCCCGCCTTCGCCGGCCTAGGCGCGCCGCACTGGGATCGGGAGGCGCGGGCGGCGGTGAGCGGAATGAGCAGCTCGACGACCCGGGCGCATGTCGCGCGGGCGGCGGTCGAGGCGGTCGCGCACCAGATCTGCGATATCGCGGACACCATCCCGGGCGCGGTGAGCAGCCTCCGCGCCGACGGCGGCGCGACGGTGTCGGAGCTGTTGATGCAGACCCAGGCCGATCTGCTCGGTCATCGCGTCGAGGCGGCCGACGTCCCCGAGATCTCGGCGCTGGGGGCGGCCGAGCTGGCCTGGACCACGCTCGGCGAGACGACCGACTGGGCCGCCAAGCGGACCTTCCGGACCTTCGAGCCGGGTCCCGGCGCCGGCGACCGTGGCCGGCGCCGGGCCGCCTGGGCCCAGGCGGTCGCCTCGGTACGAGTCAAGAGGGCGTCTGAGGACCCTGCGCCGTAGCGAGCAGGTGCTCGGCGAGGTGCCCGCCGAGTGCCGCGCAGTAGGCGGAGGGTTCTCAGACGCCCTCTCAGGCCAGCCTGATCCGGAAGAGGGCCAGGCGGGCGTCGTGGCCGTCGACGTTCAGCGGGATGATCTTCTTGCCGAGCAGGTCCAGCCGGACCTTGCCGTCGCCCGGCAGCCAGTTGATCCGGTCGATGCCGTTGGCAAACACCTTGCGCTCGGAGTCCTGTCCGGTCGCCCGGTCGTAGTTGGGGTTGTTGGTGTCCGCGGTCCAGATCACCAGATGGCCCTTGGCGTGGTGGGCCAGCACGCGCTCGCGGTGCAGCTTCTTGTGCCGGTCCCATTCGTCGCGCAGGTGCGGTTTACGGTCGCCGTTGTAGGCGTTCGCGATGTAGTGCGAGTTGATCAGCGCGAACTTCAGCCCCGGGTGGTTGACGTGCTCGAGCATGACCTCGTTGATCCAGCGCGGCGGGGTTACGTGGGCGATGCCGCCGTGCACGAAGGTCCGCTTCGAGGCGAGGATCTTCCACTGCCTCGGGACCGAGATCGGCACCCTGAAGGAGCCGGGGTCACGCAGGAACGCGTTGCGGTAGTTGGGACCGAAGTGCCGCGAGATCATCGCCGGCTCGCCCGAGTCGCCCTCGCTGATCTCCTGCCAGCCGACGAGCGGCCGGTGCCCCGGATCGCCGTTGCGGACGGCGCGGATCGCGGCCTCCCGGGCACCGAGGCGCTTGCGACCGATGTTGGCCGTGATGATCGGGAGCCGGAACCAGTCGGTGCCTGCCGCCGCCGTACCCGCCTCGGCCGGCTCGGCCGCTGACGCAGCGTGTACTGCCGCCACCGAACCGAGCGTCCCCGCCAGCGCCCCGCCCCCGAGCATCAGGGCCTGGCGTCTGCTGATCCTGTTGGTCATGACCACCTCCACAAGAGTCCGGCCACACGGCCGGAGGGCGACTGTCTTGTCGACGGAGTACGACGTCGCCGCCGACCCCGCCGTTCCACCCTCACCGTCGCCGGGGTCGGAGATCGCTTTCCGTTACAGGTTGACTGGACCTTTACGCCCACTTAAGGTTGCGGTCACAGGCTTTGGAAAGCCCTTTCCAAGGCTCAGGAGGGAGGTGCGTATGTGTGAGTTCGGGCCCGGACCGGCGGCGGTACTGCCGGGCGGTATCGGCATCTCGAAGCTGACCGTGTACGACATCGAGGCCCCCGACGGCCTGGTCGGCGGTACGCCGCACGTGCACCTCGCCTGCTCCGAGGGCTACTACGTGATCGCCGGCACCGGCGCCGTACAGACCCTGAACGCGCAGGGTTACACCGAGACCCCGCTGCGGGCCGGCACCGTGGTGTGGTTCGACCCCGGGACGATCCACCGGCTGGTCAACGACGGCGGGCTGCAGATCCTCACCCTGATGTCCAACTCCGGTCTCCCCGAAGCCGGCGACGCCGTCCTGACGTTGCCGCCGGAGCACCTCACCGATCGCGAGACGTATCTGCGGGCCACCGCCCTCACCGGCGAGGGCGAGGCCCGGACGCCGTCCGCGATGGCCCGGCGCGACCTCGCGCTCCAGGGTTACGCCGTACTGCGGGAACGGTACGAGTCGGAAGGCCCCGCGGCCCTGGACGACTTCTACGCGGCCGCGATCCGCATCGTCCGGCCGCAACTGGCGGACTGGCGCAAGCGCTGGGAACAGGGCGCCCGCCGCCTCGCGGACGAGACCGGCGCCGCGCTGGACGCGCTGGAGGCCGGTACGGCGCCGCACCTGCAGTCCGCCGCGCTGCACGAACTTCCCACCCCCACCGAGTTCGGCCGGCACGGCATGTGCGGCCGACTCGACATCTACGACACCCAAGCGTGATCCTGAGCGTGAGAGGCAAGACTGTGAACGAGCGACGCATCGGCATCGTGATGAACGGCGTCACCGGCCGGATGGGCCTGCGCCAGCACCTCGAGCGTTCCATCGTGGCGATCCGGCAGCAGGGCGGGATCCAGGCCGCGGACGGCACGATGATCATCCCCGAGCCGATCCTGGTCGGCCGCAACGAGCTCAAGCTGCGCCGGATCGCCGAGCAGTACGGGCTGGAGCGGTGGACGACCGACCTGGCCGAGGCGCTCGCCGCGCCGGACGTCGAGATCTACTTCGACTCCCAGCTCACCCAGCTCCGCGAGAAGGGTGTCCGCGCCGCGGTCGAGGCCGGCAAGGCGATCTACTGCGAGAAGCCGATCGCCGAGAGTCTGGACGCGGCCGTCGACCTGGCCAAGCTGGTCGTCGACTCCGGCCTGAAGAACGGCGTGGTGATGGACAAGCTGTCGCTGCCCGGTCTGCGGAAGCTGAAGCGGCTGATCGACGGCGGGTTCTTCGGCCGGATCCTCTCGGTGCGCGGCGAGTTCGGCTACTGGGTGTTCGAGGGCGACTGGCAGGAGGCGCAGCGGCCGTCCTGGAACTACAAGTCCGAAGAGGGCGGCGGCATCATCCTCGACATGTTCTGCCACTGGCGGTACGTGCTCGACCAGCTGTTCGGCGAGGTCCGGTCCGTGTACTGCCAGGGCGCGACGCACATCCCGGAGCGGGTCGACGAGAACGGCGAGACGTACACCGCCACCGCGGACGACGCGGCGTACGGCGTGTTCGAACTCGACGGCGGGATCGTCGCGCAGCTGAACTCGTCCTGGACGACGCGGGTGTTCCGCGACGAGCTGGTCGAGTTCCACGTCGACGGGACCGAGGGGTCCGCGGTCGCGGGTCTGCGGAACTGCCGGGTGCAGCACCGGTCCGCGACGCCGAAGCCGGTGTGGAACCCGGACATCCCGGTCAGCGAGAAGTTCCGCGAGCAGTGGGCGACCGTGCCGGACAACGAGCCGATGGACAACGGGTTCAAGGTGCAGTGGGAGATGTTCCTGCGGCACATCGTCGACGACGCGCCGTTCACCTGGGACTTCGTCGAGGCCGCGAAGGGCGTGCAGCTGGCCGAGCTCGGCCTGAAGTCGTGGCACGAGGGCCGCAAGCTCGAGGTCCCTGAGCTGACCCTGAAGGCGAACTGATGGAACTGAAGCTTCCCGTCCAGGGCGGCCTGGAGACGTATCGGCTGGTCGGCGAACCGGTTGCCCAGGGCACCTATTTGCCGGCTTCGACGCGACTCGCGTTCGCGGCGGCGCATGTCGTCGCCGACCCGCTGGGTGACAACTCGCCCGGGGCGCCGGCGGTGATCGACTGGGAGCACACGCTGGAGTTCCGGCGGCACCTGTGGTCGCTCGGGTTGTCCGTCGCGGAGGCGATGGACACCGCACAGCGCGGGATGGGCCTGGACTGGAAGGCCACCCAAGAGCTGATCCGCCGCTCCGCGGCCGAGGCTCCCGACGGCCGGATCGCCGTCGGCGTCGGCACGGATCAACTCGCCGGCGCCTACGCCCTCGATGCGGTGATCGCGGCCTACGAAGAGCAGCTCGCCGTCGCCGAAGACGTTGGCGCCCAACCGATCCTGATGGCGAGCCGGGCGCTGTGCGCCACGGCGAGCTCACCCGACGACTACCGCAAGGTGTACGACCGGCTGCTCGCGCAATCCAGCCGGCCCGTGATCCTGCACTGGCTCGGCCCCATGTTCGACCCTGCACTGGAAGGGTATTGGGGCAGCGGATCGTTCGACTCCGCCGCGGCGTTCGTCGCCGAACTGATCTCCGACAACGTCGAGAAGGTCGACGGCATCAAGATCAGCCTGCTGGACGCGTCGAAGGAAGTTGCCCTGCGCAACCGCCTGCCCGAAGGCGTCCGGCTCTACACCGGGGACGACTTCAACTACCCGGAGCTGATCCGCGGCGACGGTGAACGGCACAGCGACGCGCTGCTTGGCATCTTCGCGGCGATCGCCCCGGCTGCGGCGGCTGCCCTGAAGGCGTTGGACTCTGGTGATCTGGCCGAGTACGAGCGAGTGTTCGCGCCCACGGTTCCTCTGGCTCGGCAGATCTTCTCCGCGCCGACGTACTACTACAAGACCGGGATCGCCTTCCTCGCCTGGCTGAACGGGTTCCAGCCCGGGTTCACGATGGTCGGCGGATTGCAGACCGGGCGGTCCCTGCCCCATCTGGCGGACACGTTCCGGCTCGCGGACCAGGCCGGCGTACTGACGAATCCCGAGCTCGCCGTCGACCGGTTCCGGCAACTGTTGCGCGTGAGCGGGATCGACGCATGAACCGGTACAGCCTCAACCAGGCGACGACGAAGTACTGGCCGCTCGAGGACGTCGTCGGGGCGAGCGCGAAGGCCGATCTGGAGTGGATCGGCCTGTGGCGCGAGCCGATTCAGGAGTACGGCGTAGAGAAGGCAGCGCGTCTGGTCGCGGACGCCGGGCTGAAGGTGTCGTCGCTGTGCCGCAGCGGGTTCTTCACCTCGACCGATCCGGCCGAGCGCAAGGCGAAGATCGAGGACAACCGGCGCGCGATCGACGAGGCGGCGACGATCGGCACGTCGGTCCTCGTGCTGGTCAGCGGCGGGCTCCCGGCCGGATCACGTGACCTCGACGGCGCCCGCGGCATGGTCCGCGACGGGCTCGCCGAGCTGGCGCCGTACGCCGGGGAACGCGGGGTCACGCTGGCGGTCGAGGCGCTGCACCCGATGTTCTGCTCGGATCGGTGCGTGGTGTCGTCGTTGGGCGGCGCGCTCGACCTGGCCGAGCAGTTCCCGGCCTCGGAGGTCGGGGTGATCGTGGACGCGTACCACCTGTGGTGGGACGCGGACGTCTACCGGCAGATCGAGCGGGCCGGGGAGCGGATCGTGTCGTACCAGGTCAGCGACTGGGTGGTTCCGCTGCCCGAGGACACGCTGCTCGGGCGCGGCATGATGGGCGACGGTTCGATCGAGCTCCGCCGGCTCCGCGAGGCCTGCGACGCGGCCGGGTACGACGGCCCGATCGAGGTCGAGATCTTCAACCAGCAACTGTGGGACGCGCCGGGACAGGAGGTCTTCGACCTGGCGCTGGCGAGGTACCAGGAACACGTCCTCTGACAAGGGAGTTACCTGCATGACTGACCGGACCATTCCCGCCGACGGTATCGGGATGCACCTCTACACGATGCGAGACGTGCTGGCCGAGGACTACCCGGGGACGCTGAAGCGGCTCGCCGGGATCGGGTACCGGACCGTGGGGGTGAGTGGGCGGTTCGGCCACAGCGCCGCGGAGATCCGCGGATTCGCGGACGACGCCGGTCTCGCGATCGTGCTCGAACACGTCGGGTACGCGCGGATGAGCGACGACTGGGCCGGCGCGCTGGCCGACGTGAAGACGCTCGGGGCGCAGTGGGCCGTCGTACCGTCGATTCCTTCCGAGCTGCACTCGGTGGACGGGTTCAGGACCGCGGCGGAGGCGTTCACGGAGGCGGGGAAGGCGGCGCGGGACGCCGGGCTGAAGTTGCTGTTCCACAACCACGGGCACGACTTCGACGAGATCGACGGACAGGTGCTGTACGACATCCTGCTGGGCGTGGATCCCGACCTGCTCGGGTTCGAGCTGGACCTGTACTGGGCCGTGGACGGCGGGCACGACCCGGCGAAGCTGTTCCAGGAACACCCCGGCCGGTTCCCGGCACTGCATGTCAAGGACATGGCCGAGGACGGGTCCTGGGAGGACGTCGGGGCCGGGAAGCTGGACTTCGGCGCGATGTTCGCGCACGCCGAGGCGGGCGGCGTGGAGCAGTACCTGGTCGAGCACGACAAGCCCACCGACGCCTGGCACTCGGCCGAACGCAGCTACCGCGGGCTGACCGAACTGCGGTACTGAGGCTTGTGACAGCAAACGCTTAACCGGGTCACCTGTGCGCACACCTGCTCACCACCGGTGAAATCGGCATATTCTCAACGGGTGCGGAACGAGCCGACAGTCAGGCTGTCCGCCGTCCGTCGCCTGTACGAGGTGAGCGCGCGGATGGGGGCCGGGCGGAGCCTGTCCGAAACACTGCAGGCGGTCGTCGACGGTGTCGTGAACGGGCTCGGCTTCGGGATCGCCGTCCTGAACCTGCGGCACCCGGACGGGAAGTTCGAGGTGATCGCGGTCGCCGGGTCGCCGGAGGCGCGCGCGGCGTTGCTCGGGAAGGTCAGCGCGGCGGACCTGTTCGACGCCGAGTTCGCGATCGCGGACGCCTGGGGCAAGCTCCGGTTCGTGCCGCACGAGCGGCTGCCCGAGGGCGAGGTGGTCGGGTGGGTTCCCGACGTACCGGTGTCCGACGCGCCGGACGCGTGGCATCCGCTGGACGCGCTGTTCGCGCCGCTGTACTCGTCCGACGGCGAGCTGGTCGGAATGCTCTCGGTCGACCTGCCCGAGGACCAGCGCCGGCCGGGGCCGATCCACCGGGAACTGCTGGAGATCTTCGCCACCCAGGCCGGGCTCGCGATCGACAAGGCACGGCTGACCGATCAGCTGCTCGCCGAGAAGGCCCGGCTGGAGGCGAGCGAGGCGACGTTCCGGATGGTCTTCGAGGGCGCCGGGAACGGGATGGCCACGGTCGCCTTCGACGGGCCGGAGCTGGGCCGGATCCTGCGCGTGAACGACGCCTTCTGCCGGATCACCGGGTACGCCGCGGCGGAGCTCGTCGGATCGCGGCTGGCGAGCTTCCTGCGCGACGAGGAGCCCCAGCAGACCCGGTCCGAGCTGGAGGAAGTTGCCGCACGCAACGGGACCTACCGGTTCGAGCGGGTCTTCACACAGCCGAGCGGGAACGCGATCTGGCTCGGCGGTACGGCGGCCCTCGTCGAGCAGGGCGCCGGACAGCCGCGGATCCTGCTCGTCCAGATCGACGACGTCACCGCCCGCAAGGCCGCCGAACGCGAACTCCGGCACCACGCCGCCCACGACCCGCTCACCGGCCTGCCGAACCGGCGGCTCCTGCAGCACCGCTTCACGAAGGTCCTGGAGCAGACCCGCACCACCGGACGCCCGGGCGCACTCCTGTTCTGCGACCTCAACCACTTCAAACTCGTCAACGACGGCTACGGCCACGAGGCCGGCGACCGCGCACTCCGCGAGATCGCCACCCGCCTCAGCTCAGCCGTCCGCCACGGCGACACCGTCGCCCGCCTCGGCGGCGACGAGTTCGCCGTACTGGCCGAGGACATCACCGGCGACGACCTCACCACCCTCATCACCCGCCTCGAAACCGCCGTCAGCCACCCCCTCCCCAACATCGCCGTCAAGGTCACCACCAGCGTCGGCACCGTCCCCATCACCCCCACCACCACCGACCTCGACACCCTCCTCCACCAGGCCGACCAAGCCATGTACACCGCCAAGAACCGCCGCACGTAGCGAAGGAAAGCGGTCAACCCACGCGGCCCGGACTGCGCCGGTTCAGGACTGGGTGACGCGCGTGCGGGCGGTCTGGAAGTTGTGGGTGTAGGAGCCGGGTAGGTAGCCCCACGGGACGGCGGTGGGCTGGTCGCCGAGCTGGGCGAAGACGGGGGCCGCGGCGGCCGGGTCCTCGCTGAGGGTGAACGCCATCGCGAAGATGTTCAGGGCCTGGGGTGCGTCCGGACGGAAGACCGCGCCGGGATGCCAGATGGAGTGGCCGGCGGCTGTCCGGAGGTCGGCGCGGACGTCGGCGCGGGTCATGTAGGCCGTGAGCTGCTGCTCGTTCAGCGGCAGGGTCGTCTCGAGGTGGGCGAGCGCGACCAGCGCGGGAATCATGCTCCCGCCCGGAGCACGCGTGGCGACCTCGCGGGCGAACCGATGCATCCGCTCCTCGCTGCCGTACCACTTCTCACACTGCGTCTGCATCCACTCGAAGTTCGCCTTCCAGTGGAAGGGGAACCGCTTCGTCGCCTCGACGTACCGGTACTCACCGTCCTCCAGCGGCAGTTGCAGACCGCGCGCGGTACGGATCAGGAACGCCCATGCGGACACCTCGTCCGGGTCCGCGCGCACCACGTCGTACAACGCCGACTCGGCGATCCGGAGACGTTCGAAGAAGACGACGAACCGATCCTCGGCGGTGTACTGCGCCTGGTACCCACCGCGGGCGTCCCAGGCCCACTGCACCGCGTGCGCGCCGCGCACCAACTGCGCCAGCGGGTCGTCCCCCGCGAAGTGACCGATCCAGTTCTGTACGCCGGGTACCGCGCCGCACACCTCGAGATAGAAGGTCCGATCGTCCGGATGCTCCGCCGCGGCGAGGACGGCACGCGCCTCGGACCAGTTCCGCTTCGCGAGTGCCTCGAACAGCCGGCGTGCCGTCGGGTCGCCCAGACATGGGTCGGCGACCAGCTCGGGCTGAGTTTCCTTGCGCCGTCGGAGTCTCATCGTGGGCCTCTCAGTTCCTGCGGCGGCTGAAGTAGAACACGACGCCGGCGACCACACCAGTGGCGATGATGCGTCGCAGCAGGTCGTCGATCCGCGTCGACGTCGCGAAAGCGAGGATCACGGCGAAGAGCAGCGCCGCCATCACCCAGACCTCGGGCTTCTTCAGCCAGTACTCCGCCTTGTCGCGCCGGGTCACCCGGCTCCGTGGGATCGTCTCGGGCTCGCGGGCCGGCATCGGAACCCGCAGCGCCGGCGACACCGCCGCGTCGACGGCCAGGATCGCCTGCCGGCCGTCCTTCCAGTACTCCGGTTCGATCTGCACCTGATACCCGTCCCGCCGGATCAGTTGCCGGCCTCCGTCCGGATACGCGACCACCACCGCGAGTTCGCCGTACGACGCCGACGTCTCACCGGCCGGTGTCTCGATCTGCGCCGCGTCCCGTCCGACGGTCAGCCGGCCCTTGGTCACCGGCCACCCGGCCGGCTTGAAGTGCTGTCCGGTGACCACCGAGGGCGCCGGCGGCGGGCCGCTCAACCAGTTCAGCTGCGGATCGGTGGCGGCGTCGGGATCGACCGACACCAGGAGGTTGCTCCACATCGCGAACGCGGCCTGGCGTACGCCTTCGACCGCGGTGGCCTCGGCTTCGGCGATCAACTGGTCGCGGCTCTTCACCGGGCGACCGAGCAGCGCCTCACGCGCGGCGAGGTACGGCATCCAGGTCTCGGCCGGTTCGGCCTTGACCCGTTGGATCTCCTGCTCGAGGTCGTCGCGGAGATCGGTCGGGTCAGGGCCTCGATCGCGCAATCGGCGCAGTACTGACATGACCTCGGCAGTCACCGTCGGACGCGCCTCGGGCAGGATGTCGATCCCGGCGGTGACCATCGCGTTCTCCGCGTCCACCAGTTCGTACGACGACCAGCCGCTGTACCCGAGCCCCGCGCCGTGCCGGAACCCGCCCTCCAGGCCGCGCCGGAGAGACCGCACCAGCGTAGGACCCTCGTTCGAGCGTGGCAGCACTCCGGACAGGGCGACAGCACCAGGGGGTCCCGCGAAGCCTGCCGGCAGCGGTTGCTTGCACGGGATCGCCTCTCGGACAGGCCACCGCGAGCCGTCGCCCAGAGGCAGTCGCAGCCCTGCCGGCGGCGGACCGGTCAGCGCGAGTACGGCGTTCCCGCGCGCGAAGGCCTGCGCCGCCAGCGAGCGCAGCCGCTCCGGGTCGGCGGTGTGCAACCCGTACTCGTCGTACGCGACGAGCCCGGGTCCCTGGGCGCCGTACCGCCACAACATGTGCAGGTCGACCGGACCGGGACGTCGCGTGGCGCTCTCGGCCCGAAGTACTCGTTGCTCATGCTCGAGATCGGTGAAGTCCGGCGCGCTCAGCCAACCGCAGAGCTGCTGCAGGAACGCCGCGATGTCGTCGGGCTCACCCTCGATGTCGAAGCTCGTGTGCAACATGCTGACGCACCCGTTGATCGGCGCCCGGATGGAGTCGCGGTCGTGCAGCGCGAGGTGCTCGAGCAGATGCAACCAGCCGTGCCGCGGCAGCGACTCGTCCGCCAGCCCGACCCGGAACCAGAGGCTGCCCCGCATCCGGCGCTCACCCGGCACCCAGAAGACGGGAACCCCGTCGACTTCCGTCTCCCGCAACTCACCAGTCATCGCCGCGATCCCCACCACTCCGGAACAGATGCCGGACCATCCTGTCGGATCCGGGCCGTTCTGGCTCCCCGGTTTCGGCTGATTGCCACTTTTGACATCAGTTGCCGAATGGCGTGTTCAGCCGAAATGTGGTTGAAAGGAGCCCGGTGCGAACGATCCTGGGGGGATTCATTCATGCGCACGTTGATGACCGGGCCCGCGTGGGTTGCCTACGCACAGATCTATGTGGAGAGCGGAGCGGACTTCGCCGACCTCGGGGAGTGCTTCGCCGGTCAGCGCAACGGGCTGTGCGGTGCCGCGGTTGAGGGGAGTCTGTTCCTGATGACCGGGCTGCACACCGGGCAGGTCGGCTTCACAGTCGAGTTGCACGAGCGGATGCCGTCGGTCGAGTACAGCGCGGAGGATGTGGTCGAGGCGTCGTACCGGCCGATCGGCGAAGCCGCCTTGGTCACTTGGGGTGGCAGCGGCGGTCCGTGGCCGTTGGAGCTCGAGCCGGGGGTGGACTACCGGGTCCGGTACTCCGCGTGGGGCATGGACGCCGGCCATCAAGCCGGGCCGCCGATGGACGACGAGCCGCTGGTCGATCGGTACCTGCTGCAGTTCTGGCCGGCGCGGCCCGCGCCGGATCGGGTGGTGAAGGAGACGAGCCGGCAGGCGGCGTACCGGCACAAGTTCGCCCGCGAGCAGCCGACGCCTGCCCAGTTCGCCGAGAGGAAACGGGAGAAGGCGCGACAGGCCGAAGCACAACGGCTTGCCGAGCGGGTGGCCGCGTGGGGCGGGGCATTACCGACTGAGCGGCTCGAGCGCACCCGCTACGCCCGCGAACTGTCGGAGTTGGACCGGGATGTGGTGGACAGGCTCGAGCAGACGGAGCCGCAGACCCTGCGCTCGATCGCCCGGTGGGCCGCGCGACGCGCCTGCCAGGAGGCCGGGTACGACGACGAGCGGATCGCCGGCGTCCTGGATCGCATGGACCGTGGCGCCGATTGGCTCGAGACCCTGAACGGACCGCCACCACCGGTCGACCCGGACGCGGAGCCGGGTGAGACCGTTTTCCAGTTCGTCGATCAGGTACACGGGTGGTTCGACGACCGCGATCCCTTCGACAACACGTCGACGGTGGTCACCGCCACGTTCAACGAGGACCCGTTCAGGGCCGCGGTCGAAACGGTCTGGCTGGCAACGGGCCCGTTCACTGACAAGACGCGGTTACTCGCCGAGTTACGGGAGCGGTTCCTGACGAACTCAGTGAGGTGAGTGCGTCCTCGGCAAGGCGGTAGATGATCCAGCCGAGGCCCATCCGAGAGCGCGGGCGATTGCACACGACAGGCTGAGCGACCCGTCCAGGTCTGCCGGCACGGGGCGACGGTCGTGCCGAGTCGCGGCCTCCGTGGGCAATCCGGACAGGTCGCGGGGTCAGGAGACAGGCAATGGCTTGTCTCCTGACACCGGGACTTGTCTCAATCCGCCGCCGGGCGCTCCTCGGCGTGACCTGCAGCGACGATCTGACCGGAGACGGCGTCGGCGCATGACGTTGCGTGCTGAAGCGCCCACTCTGGTGTGGTGCGGTCCTGGCGGCCCGGCGACTCGTGCCCAGACGGGCCAGCTCGCCCCGCGCGATCCCGCCCGCTCGGCATGCACGGTCCTCGCACGCCGGCGTGTGCAGTCGGCCGCAGCGCCCTAAAGCAGTCCGGGTGGGAGGGAGCGGCGCGCAGCACGGCGACGCAGGAGCTGCGCGTAGTGCCGCGGGGCGCGCTACCTTCCAAAACTCATGAGCCCAGGGTGCTGAGGGCTTCGTCGGTGAGGCGGTAGATGGTCCATTCGTCTTGGGGTTTGGCGCCCAGGGATTTGTAGAAGTTGATGGCGGGGGTGTTCCAGTTGAGGACGGACCATTCGAGGCGTTCGTAGTTGTTGCGGACGCATTCCTGGGCGAGGGCGGTCAGGAGGGCCTTGCCGAGGCCGGTGCCGCGGGTTTCGGGGCGGACGAAGAGGTCTTCGAGGTAGATGCCGTGGACGCCGCGCCAGGTGGAGAAACTGAGGAACCAGATCGCGCAGCCGGCGACCTGGCCTTCGTGTTCGGCGACGTGGCAGAAGGCGGCGGGGGTGTCGCCGAAGAGTGCGGTCTGCAGCTGTTCCGCGGTCAGGTGGCACTCGTCGGGGGCACGTTCGTACTCCGCCAGCGCGTACACCAGCTCCACGATCGCGGGGATGTCGTCGGGGCGGGCACGGCGGATCCGTTCGTCGGTCTGCATACCGCCTATCCTGCACCGCCGGGACGAGGCGGGACTTCGCCCATCCACCCAAACGCGCCGACGCCAAGCCCCGTCCTGCAGCGGAGAAGGGTTCAGCCGTCGCGCTCGGCCTCCTGCTCGGCTTCGCGGTCGATCCCGTGCGTGTCGCGCCGCTCACCCATTCCGGTCGCGGGCCGGGTGTCCACACCGGCGTACGTCGAGTTCTGCAGCTGCAGCGCCGCCGCCAGCTCGGGGTCGGCGCGGAGCACGGACCCGCGTTCGACGGTCATCTTGTCGAAGACGGCGTACAACTTGCTCGGGTCCGGATCCGAGCTCTTCTCCAGGTCCGGCGGGTACGCCGCGCGCGAGGCCGCGTTCCATTCGTCGCGCTCGACCCGGTCGAAGTCGAGGCGGTACGGCGACATCTCGGCGACATGTTGCGCGAACACCTTGGCCGTGGCGCCGTTCCCCTCGCGGAACGGATGCGTCAGGTTCTGGTAGCTGTACACCTCGGCGATGCCCTGCACGAACTCCTCGCGCGACATCGTCGACCAGTCCTTGTCCTTGACCCGCGCGCCGACCTTGTCGGTCCACTTGTCGAGCAGCTCAGCGGGGACGAAGTGCTGGCCCCGGTTGTTCATGTCCACGGTGCGGAACTCGCCGGCCCAGTCGTACACGTCCTGGAGCAGGTGCCTGTGGATCGCCTTCACGTGCGCGGCGTCGTACGTGCGCGGGATGTCGACCTCACCGCGGTCGATCTCGGCCTGCCGGTTGGCCCGCAGCGCGTACTCGGCGAAGTGCAGCTCGAGCGGGTTCTTGATGTCGAGCTTGTTCCGCAGGCAGCCGCCGGGTTCCCAGAGGTAGGCGTTCCAGCGCTGCTTCGTCTCGGAGACCTCCTCGGTCACGCGGGCGTCTCGCCGCCGGTGACCTTCGAGAGGGTGCGGCGGATGTACTCGGCGGTGTCGATGCGGCCCAGTTCGCGGTCGACCAGGTCGGAGACGTCGTCGCGGCCGGGCTGCCAGCCCTCCAGGCGGTTGTTCGCCAATGCGTCGCTGACCCGTTGTTTCTGGTCGTCGTCGAGTTGATCGAACAGCTCCGGCCACTGGCGCGCGTAGCGGCACGGTTCGTACGCCATCACTCAGCTCCCCGTCAGTCGGCAATTCGGGCCAGCCTAGCGAATCGACGGTTCGTACCGTGCCGGGCCGTTAATTTACCGAACAGCCCCGTTAACCTCCTCGCCAAGCCGCCGCCACCCGCCGATTGAACACTGACACCGCTTCCCCACCTGACCGCCTTCATCTGGAGGAACCATGTCCGTTTCTCGCCGTCGTTTTCTCGGGTACGGGGGTGCGGGCAGCGCCGCCGTACTGCTCGGCACCGGGGCCTGGGACGCCTCGACCACGCACGCCGCTCCGTCCGGCACCGGCAACCCGTTCACGCTGGGCGTCGCGTCGGGCGACCCGCAGTACGACAGTGTCGTGCTGTGGACGCGGCTCGCCACCGATCCGTACGCCGTCGACGGGAAGGGCGGAATGCCCGCGAAGCCCGTCCGCGTCGAGTACGAGCTCGCGCGGGACGAGAACTTCCGGCACGTCGTACGGCGCTCCAGCGTGATCGCGACGCCCGAGCTCGGCCACTCCGTGCACCCGGAGGTCCGCGGCCTGCAGCCGGACCACGTGTACTACTACCGCTTCCGCACCGGCGGCCAGGTCTCGCCGACCGGGCGCACCCGGACCACGCCGCACCCGTTCGCGCAGCCGCGGCAGCTGCGGTTCGCGTTCGCGTCGTGCAACGCCTGGCAGGACGGGTACTTCACGGCGTACGGCCACATGGCGAACGAGGACCTCGACCTGGTCGTGCACCTCGGCGACTACCTGTACGAGTCCGGCGTGAAGACGAACCGGCGCGGCGTGACCACGGACCCGCGGTTCCACACCGAGACGTTCGACCTCGCGCGGTACCGCTTGCAGTACTCGCTGTACAAGTCCGAGGCCCCGCTGCACGCCGCGCACGCGGCGCACCCGTGGATCCACACGATCGACGACCACGAGGTGGAGAACAACTGGGCGGGCGACCTGTCCCAGAAGGACACCGAGCCGGACCAGGACCCGGTGGTGTTCCGGGCCCGGCGCGCGGCCGCGTTCCAGGCGATGTACGAGAACATGCCGCTGCGCCACGAGCAGATGCCGTCCGGCCCCGACGTCCGCCTGCACCGGCGGATCCAGTACGGGCGGCTGGCCGACATCACCATGCTGGACACCCGGCAGTACCGCTCCGACCAGCCGTGCGGTGACGGCGACTCGTCCACGTGCGACGACCGGTTCGACCCGGACAACACGATGCTCGGCGGCAAGCAGCGCGAGTGGCTGCTGAACGGGTTCAAGACCTCGCACGCGCGCTGGCAGATTCTCGGCAACCAAGCGCCGATGGGCCAGACCGACTGGACGCCCGGGCCCGAGACCCGCGTCTGGCTGGACCCGTGGGACGGTTATGTTGCCGAGCGCAACAAGGTGCTGGCGGCCGCGCAGGACAGCGGTGTCCGCAACCTGGTGGTGATCACCGGCGACCGGCACCAGAACTACGCGTTCGAGCTGAAGCGCGACTACGCGAACCCGGACTCGCCCGCGGTCGGCACCGAGTTCGTCGGTACGTCGATCACCAGCGGCGGCAACGGCGCCGACATCACCGACCAGGGCAAGCAGTTCCTGGCGGCCAACCCGCACATGAAGTTCTTCAACTCCCAGCGCGGCTACTCCCGCGTCACCGTCGACCAGCACCAGTGGCGCAACGACTACCGCGTCGTGCCGTACGTCGAGACGCCCGACGCACCGATCAGCACCCGCGCGACGTACGTCGTCGAGGACCGCGACCCGCACGTCCACGCGGGCTGACCAAGCCGAGCCGAGTACTTCACTTCCGGGCGAAGAGGCCGAGCGCGTCGTAGGCCACCCAGGAGCCGACGTCCTTGAAGAGTTCGAGGACGTTGGCGCCGGCACGGAAGAGGTCCTTGGACAGCGGGCGTTCGAGGTATGACGGCTTCAGCGGTGATCCCGGGTACGTGCTGTCCGCGATCGTCGAGCCCTTGGTGGCGCCGTTGGCGAACGTGAGACGGCCCACCTCGGTGCCGTTGATCGTCAGCAGCGCCGACGCGGCGAGGCTGGCGTGGCTGTCGATCAGCCAGAGCGCGAGGTCGAGATCCTGCCCGGGTACGGCGGGAAGGTCGAAGCGGAACGTGGCGCGGTGGTTCTTCGACCCGGCCCACTTGTCCGCGGGCCCCGGCAGCAGGTAGGACCAGTCGGCTGCCGGGGTCGACGTACCGAACGTGTAGTCGACGCCCGAGGGAAAGCGGGTCGGGTAGCTCGCGTAGCCCTTCGGGGACAGCGCGAACTCCGATCCCTTGCCGTCGAAGGCGCCGACGGTCGCGACCGGCGTACCGGACACCGTCACCGAGGTGAGGTTGGCGACGGCGGCGGACCCGGACTGGGCGGATCGGTTGCCGGCGGCATCGACCGTGACGACACGGTAGGACCTGGTCACACCGGTGAAGCCGAGGCCGCGGTGGACGAAGTGCGGGTAGACGGTCTTCCCGATCAGGGCGCCGTCGGCGTACACCGCGTAGTGGTCGACGACGACAGCCCACGAGACGGGCTTCCAGTCGAGCGTGACGGTTCCGATTCCGCCGGTGCCGCGCAAACCGGTGATGGCTGGTGGGCGGTTCATCACAGGGCCTCCAGACGTGGGTCGACGGCGGGCGTGCGGAAGCGGGCGACGACGTTCGGCTGGGCGTTGGCGTCGGCCTGGATGTACGGGAACGTGACGAACTCCGCGGTCAGCTCGGACCGCGTCAGCGTGGTGTGCACGTAGCCGCGGCGCGCGTTGTAGAGCTTCACGTACGGGTGCTGCAGCCAGTCCTTCGCATACTGATCGGTGTCGACGCCGTCGCCGTTCGACCCGATCGAGGAGCAGACCAGCTCGACGCCGACGGTCCGGGACGCCGGATCGGCGAAGTCGAGTTTCAGCTCGGACGCCACGTGACGGTGGATGTCGCCGGTGAGCATCACGGCGGTCCCGGCGTCGCCCATCGCCTCGAGCACGCGGCGCCGGTTCGCCGGGTAGCCGTCCCACTGCTCGGTGCGGTCGTCGGTGATCGCGGTGAGTACGACGCCGCCCGCGACCAGGTTCCACGGTGTGCGTGAGCCGCGCAGGCCGTCGTACAGCCAACGCTCCTGTTCGGCGCCCATGATGGTGCGCTGCTCGGAGAGGCGATCGGCCTCGTCGACCGGCAGCGGGTCGCGGTACTGCCGGGTGTCGAGCAGGTGGACCCGGGCGAGCGAGCCGACGTCGTACCGGCGGTAGATCCGGCCGTCCGGTCCGTCCGGGAGGCTGTCCAGGGCGAACGGGAGGTTCTCGTAGTACGCCCGGTACGCGACGGCGCGGCGGTGGACGAACAGCTCGGGCGGTACGCCGTACAGCGAGTTGGCGGCGCCGTAGTTGTTCTGCACCTCGTGGTCGTCCCAGACAAGGAACCACGGCGCGGCCGCGTGCGCCGCCTGCAGGTCCGGGTCGGACTTGAACAGGCCGTAGCGCAGTCGGTACTGCTCCAGCGTCTCGATCTCGACGGCGTGCTCCGGGCCGACCGTGACGCCCTCGCGCCACAGGTTGTCACCTGCATTGATGCCGTACTCGTAGATGTAGTCGCCGAGGAAGAACACCGCATCCGGAGTACGACGCGCGATGTCGCGGTGGGCCGGAAAGTAGCCGTGGTACCAGGCCTGGCAGGACGCGGTGGCGAAGGAGAAACTGTCGCCGGTCGCGGGCAGTGTCTTGGTCCGGCCGGTCGGACTGAGCTGGTTGCCGACGCGGAAGCGGTAGAAGTACTCGCGGCCAGGCTGCAGACCGCGCACCTCGGGATGGACCGCGTGCGCCAAGTCGGGCGTGGCGATCGCGAGCCCACGCCGTACGACGCGCCGGAAGCCACTGTCCTCGGCCACCTCGTACTGCACCGGCACGTCGGCCGAGGGCATGCCACCGTGGCCGTCCGTGGCCAGCGGCGTCGGCGCGAGCCGGGTCCACAGCACGAAGCCGTCCGGCCGCGGGTCGCCGGACGCGACACCGAGCGCGAAGGCCCCGTCCGGGATCGGCCTGGCCGGCGTGGCGTCGGCGGAGGCCGGGGCGGAGACCCCGAGCGCGACCGAGGCGGCACTCACACCGGTCAGCTGGAGGAAGGTACGGCGGGATGGCTGGGGAGGCACGGGCGGACTCCGATCCAGGAAGGCGAGTTCCGCCACATTCTTACGTAAGCATCGTTCATTACGTAAGAGCTTGACGCAATTCACCACTCGGAGTGCTGAATCCCTGCGAAGATTCCTGTTGGATTTCGCAGTCGGCGCGCGGGAGGTTGGACCCATGGCAGCTGACACGAACAAGACCCGCCGGATCGGTGACGTCGAGGTGTCCGCGATCGGGCTCGGCGCGATGCCGATGTCGATCGAGGGCCGGCCCGGCGAGGAGCGGTCGATCGCGACCATCCACGCGGCGCTGGACGCCGGGATCACGCTGATCGACACCGCCGACGCGTACCACCTGACCGCGACCGACGTCGGTCACAACGAGAGCCTGATCGCGAAGGCGCTGGCGTCGTACGGCGGCGACACCTCGAACGTCCTGGTCGCGACGAAGGGCGGCCACGTCCGGCCCGGCGACGGGAGCTGGACGCTGGACGGATCCCCGAAGCACATCGCGGAGGCGGCCGAAGCGTCGCTGAAGCGCCTCGGCGTCGAGGCGATCGGGCTGTACCAGTTCCACCGGCCCGACCCGAAGACGCCGTACGAGGACTCGGTCGGCGCCGTCCGCGACCTGCTCGACGCCGGGAAGATCCGGATGGCCGGCATCTCGAACGCGAACCCCGAGCAGATCAAGCTGGCCAACGAGATCCTCGGCGGCCGCCTGGTGTCGGTGCAGAACCAGTTCTCCCCGGCCTTCCGCTCCAGTGAGCCGGAGCTCGAGCTGTGCGACTCGCTCGGCATCGCGTTCCTCCCGTGGTCACCGCTCGGCGGCATCTCCTCGGCCGGCGACCTCGGCGCCAAGCACCCGGCGTTCCACACGCTGGCCGCCGAGCTCGGCGTCTCCCCCCAGCGCCTGACGCTGGCGTGGATGCTCGCCAAGTCGCCGTACGTCGTCCCGATCCCGGGCTCCAGCCGCCCGGAGACCATCCGCGACTCGTACGCGGCGATCGACCTGCACCTCACCCCCGAGCAGGTCGCCGTACTCGACGCCGCCTGAGGAATACGGTTTCGGCGCGTGGCGTTCCCGGATCCGTGGAAGACATGCGAGCACTGAGCTACGGACTGGGACAGCAGTACTTCGACGAGCGGAACTACCGAGGTGCGATCCGTGCGCTGAAGCCCGTCGTCGACGAGACGCCGGACGACGTCGGCACCCGCCTGCTGCTGGCCCGCGCCTACTACCACGCGGCGTTGCTGAAGCCGGCCGAGGAACAGCTCCTCGCCGTCATCGAACGCGAGCCGACGGAGTACTACGCCCACCTGATGCTCGCGCGCACCCTGGAACGGCAGTCCCGCCGCGACGAGGCCGGCAAGCACCGCCGGATCGCCGCCGCCCTCACCGGCGACGACGAGCTGCTCACACCGCACGCCCTGTGACGACCCGGAGGCCCGCGATCCACACCAGGATCGCGGGCCTCCGGCGTATCCGAGGACGGAATGTCCGACCGACGATTGGCGTTCTGGGTGGCAACAGTAGTTTAATAGTGAACTACCTAGCCGAGGAGGACGGATGCAGTTCGGGGTTTTCAGCGTCGGGGACGTGACCGAGGACCCGACGACGGGGACCACGGTCTCCGAGGGCGAGCGGATCAAGGCGATGGTGCGGATCGCGCTCAAGGCCGAGGAGGTCGGCCTGGACGTGTTCGCGCAGGGCGAGCACCACAACCCGCCGTTCGTGCCGTCGTCGCCGACGACGCAGCTGGCCTTCGTGGCGGCGCAGACGTCGAAGATCATCCTGTCCACCTCGACGACCCTGATCACGACCAACGACCCGGTGAAGATCGCCGAGGACTACGCGATGCTGCAGCATCTGGCCGACGGCCGCGTGGACCTGATGATGGGTCGCGGCAACACCGGCCCGGTGTACCCGTGGTTCGGGCAGGACATCCGCAACGGGATCGCGCTGGCCATCGAGAACTACGCGCTGCTGCGCCGGCTCTGGCGCGAGGACGTGGTCGACTGGGAGGGCAAGTTCCGTACGCCGTTGCAGGGGTTCACGTCGACGCCGCGACCGCTGGACGACGTACCGCCGTTCGTGTGGCACGGGTCGATCCGGTCGCCCGAGATCGCCGAGCAGGCGGCGTACTACGGCGACGGGTTCTTCCACAACAACATCTTCTGGCCGATTTCGCACACGAAGCGGATGATCCAGCTGTACCGGCAGCGCTTCGAGCACTACGGGCACGGCGCCGCGGACCAGGCGATCGTCGGGCTGGGCGGTCAGGTCTTCATGCGGAAGAACTCGCAGGACGCTGTGCGCGAGTTCCGGCCGTACTTCGACAACGCACCGGTGTACGGGCACGGTCCGTCGCTGGAGGACTTCAGCCGGGAGACGCCGCTGACGGTCGGCAGTCCGCAGCAGGTGATCGAGCGGACGCTGTCCTTCCAGGAGCACTTCGGTGACTACCAGCGGCAGTTGTTCCTGATGGACCACGCCGGATTGCCGCTCAAGACGGTCCTGGAGCAGTTGGACATCCTCGGCGAAGAGGTGGTTCCGGTGCTGCGCAAGGAGTTCGCGGCCCGCAAACCGGCCCATGTGCCGGACGCTCCGACGCACGCTTCGCTGAAGGCCGCGGCCGAGCGCGCCCACGACCTGGAGACGATCGAGGAGCCGGCCCTGTGAACGACAAGGTGATTGCGGTCGTGACGGCCGGACTGACGACGCCGTCGTCGTCCCGGCTGCTCGCCGACCAGTTGGCCGAGGCCGTGCGCGACGAACTGTCCGCGCGCGGCATCGGGTCCCGGATCGAGCTGATCGAGGTCCGCGACCACGCCCACGACCTGACGAACAACCTGCTCACCGGCTTCCCGTCGGCGACGCTGCGAACCGTCCTCGAGACGGTCGCGGCGGCCGACGCGCTGATCGTGGTCAGTCCGACGTTCAGCGCGTCGTACTCCGGTCTGTTCAAGATGTTCTTCGACGTCCTCGACGACCAGGCCCTGGCCGGCAAGCCCGTCCTGCTCGCCGCCACCGGAGGCACCGAACGGCATTCGCTGGTCCTGGAGTTCGCCCTCCGCCCGCTGTTCGCCTACCTGAAGGCGCTTCCGACCGCCACCGGCGTGTACGCCGCCTCCACAGACTGGGGTCCGAACGCCGCTGGCCTCCGTCCGCGGATCCACCAGGCCGCGACAGAGCTGGTCGCCGCCCTGCAGCACGAGACCCCGGCGCAGGCCGATCCCTTCGAGAACCCGACGCCGTTCGAGGATCTACTGAACAGCTGACCTCGACGCGATCAGCTGGGTGAGACCGTCCAGGATGGTCGTCAGGCCGAAGGTCAGGGCGTGGGCCGGATCGATGACGGACTGGAAGTGCTCGCCGACCGCGGTGCCCACTCGACCCGCGGTGGGGAAATGGGTGCCGGACATGACCGTGGTGAGCGTCGGGGAGATCTGACGCCACCACTCCTCGTCGGACAGGCCTGACTCGCGTTGGGTGCGGAGTTGTTCGGCGCCGGCGCGGGCTGTGCCCTGGACGTGGGTGAGGACCAGGGTCAGGGCGGAGTCCATCTCGACGTCCGTCAGGCCCAGACCGTCCAGGGGACGTAGCTCGCTCTCGTACTTCCTGGTGATGTTCGGGCCGAGCGCCGTCCGCATCGTCGGGACCTCGTGGATCCACGGGTGCGCGGTCAGCACGTCCCAGTTGCGGCGCGCGACGAACTCGAGCGCGCCGCGCCAGCCGCCCGGTTGGCGGGCCGGCTCGTCCGGGTCGGCGTACAGGTCGCCGTACACCTGGTCGAACATCAGGTCGGTCAGCTCGCCCTTGCCCGGGACGTGCGTGTAGAGCGACATCGTCCCGACCTTCAGCCGCTCCGCGACCATCCGCATCGAGAGCGCCTCCAGCCCGGAGGAGTCCGCGAGCTCGATCGCCGCGTCGACGATCGCACGCACGGTCAGCCCGGAGCGGCCCGGTTTCGTGTGGCTTCCCCAGAGCAGTGCCAGACTGCGCGCCGGATCGGGCGCAGCCGCCTTCCTTCCCGCCACCGGAACCTTCTTCCACCGCTCGTCGTTGAACGCATCGTACCTGAGCCGTACAATGTACGGTACACTCTACGGCTCAACGAGCGAGAGGTGGGAAGTGACAACGGAGCGAGTGATCGAGGCCGTCGGCGTACGGAAGCACTACAAGGGCGGCACGGAGGGTGCGGGGCTGAACGGCTTCGACCTGGAGGTCACCGCCGGCACGGTGACGGGCCTGCTCGGCCCGAACGGCGCCGGTAAGACGACAGCGGTGCGGATCCTGTCCACACTGCTCGAGCTGGATTCGGGTACGGCGACGGTCGCGGGGTACGACGTCCGCCGGCAAGGAGCGGAGGTACGGCGGCGGATCGGCCTGGTCGGGCAGTACGCCGCCGTGGACGAAGTACTCACCGGGCGGCAGAACCTGGTGATGTTCGGGCGGCTGAACCATCTGGGGCATGCGAAGGCGACGCGGCGGGCGGACGACCTGCTCGAGCGGTTCAGCCTGACCGATGCGGCGGGACAGGCGGTGAGCAAGTACTCCGGCGGCATGCGGCGGCGGCTGGACCTGGCGGCGAGTCTGATCGTGGCGCCGAGCGTGCTGTTCGTGGACGAGCCGACGACGGGGCTCGATCCGGCGGGACGGCTCGAGGTGTGGTCCGCCGTACGGCAGTTGGTCGACGGCGGTACGACGGTGTTGCTGACGACGCAGTACCTGGAGGAGGCGGATCAGCTGGCGAACCGGATCTCGATGCTGAAGGCGGGGAAGGTCGTCGCGGAGGGGACGCCGGACGAGTTGAAGACGCAACTGGGGTCGGACCGGCTGGAACTGGTGCTCGCGGATCCGGCCGACGTACCGCGGGTCGTGGAGCTGGCCGGTCTTGTGGCGGACGGGGAGGTGCAGGTGACCGACGTACGGGTGAGTGTGCCGGTGAAGGATCGCACGAAGGCGCTGGTGCAGATGGCGAACTCGTTGCACGAGGCAAAGATCGAGCCGGAGGACATCACGTTGCGGCGACCGACGCTGGACGAGGTCTTCCTGCACCTGACCGGAGCCGCCGCATGAGTGGGCTCGGGTGGGCGCTGGCGGACAGCTGGACGATCGCGCGGCGGACGTTCGTGCACTGGCGGATGCAGCCGGGGCTGGTGATCTTCCAGTGGTTCTTCCCGGTGCTGATGTTGCTGCTGTTCGGCGGATTGCTCAGCGGCGCGATGGAGGTCGCGGACGATTCGTCGTACTACGAGTTGCTGGTGCCCGGGATCTTCGCGCTGGCGATGCTCTTCGGGCTGGAGGGCACGATGACCGCGGTCGCCACCGACGTGTCGAAAGGGGTGACGGACCGGTTCCGGTCGTTGCCGATGAGTTCGGCGGCGGTGGTGCTGGGGCGGTGTATCGCGGACATGCTGGACTCGGTCGTGACGCTGATCGTGCTGGTCGCGACGGGCCTGGCGCTCGGGTGGCGGTGGCACGAAGGGTTGCCGTCGGCGCTCGCAGCCTTCGGGTTGCTGCTCCTGCTCCGGTTCGCGTTGCTGTGGATCGGGATCTTCATCGGTCTCTCGGTGAAGAACGCGCAGAGCGTGACGATGGTGCAGGTGCTGGTGTGGCCGGTCGGGTTCCTGTCCAGCACGTTCGTGGCGACGTCCACGATGCCGGACTGGCTGGGCACGATCGCCCAGTGGAACCCACTGTCCGCCACCGCCACGGCATCACGGACCCTGTTCGGCAACCCCGACCCATCCACAACCGCCACCTGGATCGGCACCCACGCGGGCATCGCCGCCATCATCGCCCCGATCATCCTGACCGCGATCTTCCTCCCCCTCTCAGCCCACCGCTTCCGCACGCTGTCGCGGTGAATCAGCTCGAGGTGAATGGGTAACGGTCGGGTGTGAACGTCCACGACGGAGTGGTACGGCGTGCCGCCTGGCGTCTGGCATCCGCGGTCGAGCGGGTGCTGGGCGCCGGGGCAGCGCGTCGTACGGCCAGGATGGTGGGCAGGATCGAAGGACTGACTGATGCGGGAGTGCATCGGGTGGCGCTTCGGGTTTCGCCGCGGTTGGCGGCGGAGAACCCGGGGTTGGTGAAGATTTCGCCGCGCTGGGCCGCGACGGTGCGGGTGCGACGGCAGGGGTTGGCTTGGGAGCTGGATCTGCGGGACAACTTGCAGGCGGTCTTCTACTACGCGGGGCGGTACGAGCCTGCGGTTCGGCGGTTCCTGCGCGATGAGCTGCGGCGCGGTGACGTCGTGCTCGATGTGGGGGCGAACATCGGCGTTCACGCGTTCGCGGCGGCGCAGCGGTTGAAGGAGCTCGGCGGCGGGCGGGTGGTCGCGTTCGAGCCGGCGGCGGACAGCGTGGCCAAGCTGGGCCCGGGCGCGGCGCGTAACGACGTACCGCTGGAGGTTGTGCCGGCGGCTCTGGGCGAGCGGGCGGAGCTGGCGACGCTGCGGACGGACAGCAGGTACGACGCGGCGGATACGGGCGTGCGTTCGTTGTACGGCGATGGTGACGCCGTGCAGGAGGTGCCTGTCGTACGACTCGACGACTGGGCGCGGGAGCACGACCTCGACAGGCTGGACGTGGTGAAGCTCGACATCGAGGGCGCCGAGCTCGCCGCACTCGCCGGTGCGTCACGGACCTTCAAGCGGTTGCAGCCGCGCGCGGTGCTCGTGGAGGACAAGCGTCCCGGGCTGAGCGCGCGGCTGCACGCCGTACTGGACGAGCTCGGCTACCTGCCGACCGGTGACGTACTGGACCACAACGCGGTCTTCAGGCCGGAGCTCACGGCGTCAGCTGACCGCCGTTGACCTCGATGATCTGGCCGGTGACGTAGGAGGACATGCGGTCGGAGGCGAGGAAGAGGATGGTGCCCACGCACTCGTGCGGGGTGCCGGTGCGGCCCATCGGGATCGTGGTGAGCATCGCCTGCATCTGCGCGTCGGCGGTGTGCCGGTCGTGGAACGGGGTCTTGATCACGCCGGGGGCGATCGCGTTCACGCGGATGCCGTCCGCGGCGAGCTCCTTGGCGAGGCCGCGGGTGAACGTGCTGACGGCGCCCTTCGACGTCGCGTAGACGACCGACCCGCCGGCGCCGCCGGTCCGCCCGGCGATCGAGGTGACGTTGACGATCGAGCCGCCGCCCTGCGCCTTGAACACCGGCACGATCCGCCGGCTGAGCGCGAACACGGAGGTCAGGTTCACGTCCAGGATCCGGTGGAACTCGTCGTCCGGTACGTCGGCCACCGCCGACCGGTGCACCAGGTCGCCGGCGTTGTTCACCAGCACGTCGATCCGCCCATGCTGCGCGAGCACCTCGTCGACGAAGGCGTCCGCGGCCTTCGAGTCAGCGAGGTCCGCCTGGTGCAGGGTCGCCGTACCACCGGCCGTCTGCACCGCCCCGACGGTGTGCTTCGCGCCCTCGACGTTCCGGTGGTAGTGCAGCGCGACCGTGGCGCCCGTCTCCGCGAACCCGACCGCCGCCGCGGCCCCGATCCCGCTGCTGGCCCCGGTCACCACAACGACCTGATCCCTGAAATCCAGATATGCCATGCGACCTATCCTCTCCCGGCGCCGCGGGAAACGCGCCGGACGGCGAGTGGTGGGAGCGGGGCAGGAGTATTTTCGATGGATGGGATACGCGCTCGGGGAGCTGGGGCTCCGGCGGTGGCGGACCGGTGATGCGTTGCGGCTGGCCGCGGCGCACGACGATCCTGCGATGGTGAGCCAGGGCGGGATCGTGGACCGGGCGTCCGCCGTGGACTGGATCGGGCGTGTCGCCGATCTCGACAACGGTCACGTGTACGCCGTGGCGGACGCGGACGATCACCCGATCGGGTGCGTGGCGGTGACGAACATCGACCGGCACCGGGTCGGCTGGACCTGGTACTGGACGCTCGCCGACGTCCGCGGCCAAGGGGTCGCGCGCGACGCCCTGCGCGCGCTCGCGGACTGGGCCCATCACGACGCCGGCCTGTACCGGCTCGAGCTCGGCCACCGGCTCAACAACCCCGCCTCGTGCGCGGTGGCTGCCGGCGCCGGGTTCCTCTCCGAGGGCATCGAGCGCCAGCGACTCGCCTTCGACGGCACCCGGTACGACGTGGAACGCCACGCCCGCCTGGTCACCGATCCACTGACGCCGCCGCAGCGCCCGGTGACTGTCAGAGCGTGAGCTTGGGGTGCCGGTTGACGTCCTTGTAGAGGAGATACCGGAACCGCCCGGGCCCACCCGCGTAACAGGCCTGCGGACAGAAGGCCCGCAGCCACATGAAGTCGCCTTCCTGCACCTCGACCCAGTCCTTGTTCAGCAGGTAGACGGCCTTGCCTTCGAGCACGTACAACCCGTGTTCCATCACGTGCGTCTCCGGGAACGGGATCACCCCGCCCGGCTCGAAGCTGACGATGTTCACGTGCATGTCGTGCCGTACGTCGTCCGGGTCCACGAACCGCTGCGTCCGCCAGCGGCCCTCGGTGTCGGGCATCTCGATGCCCTCGACGTCGGCCTCGTTGGTGACCAGCGGCGGCGGTACGTCGATCCCCTCGATCCGCTCGTACGCCTTCCGCACCAGGTGGAACGTCACGGCCGCGTCACTCGTGTTCCGCACGGTCCAGTCGCCGCCCGGCGGCAGGTACGCGTACCCGCCCTCGGTCAGCGTGTGCTTCTCGCCCGCGACCGTCAGCACAAGGTTGCCCGAGACAACGAACAGCACGGCCTCGGCCGCCGGGTCGGTCTCCGGCTTGTCGCTCCCGCCGCCCGGCGCGACCTCGACGATGTACTGCGAGAACGTCTCCGCGAACCCGGACAGCGGGCGGGCGATCACCCACAACCGGGTGTCGTCCCAGAACGGCAGCCGACTGGTGACGATGTCCCGCATGGTGCCGCGCGGGAGGACGGCGTACGCCTCGGTGAAGACCGCGCGGTCGGTGGTGAGGTCGGTCTGTGCGGGCAGTCCGCCCTTCGGCGCGTAGAAGGTCATCGTTCTCCTCGGGTCAGCAGGCGGCCGCGCGGGTCGGCGGCGAGGTCGACGGGTACGCCGCGGAGCCAGGTGCTCCGGACGACACCGGTCAGCGTGCGGCCGTCGTACGGCGTGATCGCGTTCCTGTGCTGGAGCTGTCGCGCGTCGACGGTGAAGGTCTCGTCGGGGGCGAGGACGCACAGGTCGGCGTCGTACCCGACCTCGATCCCGCCCTTCGTGCCGAGACCGGTCTGCGCGGCGGGGGCAGCGGACATCCAGCGGGCGACGTCGGCGAGCGTGAAGCCGCGGCGGCGGGCCTCGGTCCAGACGGCGGGCAGGCCGAGTTGGAGCGAGGCGATGCCGCCCCAGGCGGTACCGAAGTCGCCGGTTTCGAGGTGCTTGAGGTCGATCGTCGACGGCGAGTGGTCGGAGACGACCAGGTCGATCGTGCCGTCACGGAGGCCGTCCCAGAGCAGTTCGCGGTTGGCGGCCTCGCGGATCGGCGGGCAGCACTTGTACTGCGTGGCGCCGTCGGGAATGTCCTCGGCGGTGAAGCTGAGGTAGTGCGGGCAGGTCTCGGCAGTGATCCGTACGCCGTCGTTGCGGGCCTGCGCGATCAGGGGGAGGACGTCGGCGCTGGACACGTGCAGGATGTGGACGCGGCAGCCGGTTTGCTTCGCGAGGGCGATGACCTGGGCGACGGCCTCGTTCTCGGCCGCGCGGGGACGGGAGTCGAGGAAGGCCGTGTAGCTCGCGCCGTCGGGCGCGGTCGCTTCGTCGATGCGGTGGGCGTCCTCGGCGTGCACGATCAGCAGACCGTCGAACGTGGCGATCTCGGTCATGGCGGCGTGCAACTGGTCCGCGTTCAGGGGTGGGAACTCGTCGACGCCGGAGTGCAGCAGGAAGCACTTGTAGCCGAACACGCCGGCGTCGTGCAGCGGGCGCAGGTCGGGGACGTTGCCCGGGATCGCACCGCCCCAGAAGCCGACGTCGACGTACGCCTGGGTCTCCGCGGTCTTGCGTTTGAGCGTGAGCGCCGGGACGTCGCAGGTCGGCGGGATGCTGTTCAGCGGCATGTCGACGATCGTCGTGACACCACCGGCCGCGGCTGCTCTGGTAGCGGAGGTGAAGCCTTCCCAGTCGGTGCGACCCGGGTCGTTGACGTGCACATGGGAGTCGACGAGTCCCGGCAGCAGTACTTCGTCGTCCGCGAGACGCAGGTCGGTGGTCGCGTCGAGGTCGGCGTCGTACGGCGAGATGACGACGATCCGGCCGTCCCGGATGCCGATCGCCGCCGCCTGCTCCCCCGCGGCACGCACGACCCGGCGAGCCCGCAGTACGAGATCCAGAGCACTCATGCGGTCCCTTCTCTCCTTCGTGTCATCGTAAGGTGATCCACCGCGATCCGTTCCCCGAGTTCTTCGAGGAGGGGCCGGGGTTCGGCCATGCACCGCCGTACGTCGGGCTCGACATCCGTGAGCGCGTACGCCGCCGTGACGCCGATCTCCCGTAGCTGCTCCGGCTCCAACCGGTTCACCCCGCACACCGCGACCACCGGGATTCCAGTTGTTGCCGCAGCTACTCCGGCGACCGCCTTTCCGTGCAGCGTCTGCTCGTCCAAGGCGCCTTCGCCGGTGATCACGAGGTCGGCGCCGTCGAGCTGGTGCCGGAAGCCGACGAGGTCGAGGACCAGGTCGATGCCTGGACGGAGTTCGGCGTCGAGCAGCGCGAGCGCCGCGAAGCCCACACCACCTGCCGCGCCGGCGCCGGGGGTGTCGCGAAGGTCGCGGCCGGTCTCCTTGGCCACGACATCCGCCCAGCGGCTGAGCCGAGCGTCCAACTCAGCGACCTGGTGCGCATCGGCACCCTTTTGCGGCCCGTAGACGGCCGCGGCACCTCGGGGCCCCGTCAACGGGTTGTCGACGTCGCAGGCAACGACCACCTGTACGCCCCGCATGCGGCGCCGAAGATCGGCCAGCCCGCTTTCCGGAAGTTTTTCGTCACATAGCGCCGAATTGTTTCCGGAAAGCGCGTCTATCAAGCCGCGCCCGCCGTCGGTCGAGGCGCTGCCGCCGATGGCGAGGACGATGCGGGTGCAGCCCGCGTCGAGGGCCGCGGCGAGCAGTTGGCCCGTGCCGTACGACGTTGCGGTGAGAGGAGCCGGGATGCCGTCGGGGAGGCGTACGAGACCCGAGACGTCCGCGAGTTCGACGACCGCGGTGTTGCCGCGGCGCGCGTACCCACTCGACACCGGCTCGCCGGTAGGGCCGGAGGCCACCACCGGGACCAGGGTGTAGCCGGCGGCGACGGCGGCGGCCAGGGTGCCGTCGCCGCCGTCGGCTACCGGGACGGCGGTGACGGTCGCGTCGGGGCAGACTCGTCGTACCCCGGCGCCGACCGCCTCCGCGACCTCCGTGCTCGTCACGGTGCCCTTGAACTTGTCCGAGGCAACGACCACCCGGAGCCCGAACCCCTCGTACGAGGCGGTTCCCATCAGTCCAGCAACGCGAGGGCCGTCGGCGCGTCCTCCGGTGAGATCGCCAGGTCCTCGAACTCGATCACGTTGTCGATCTCGACCCCCATCGACACGTTCGTGACGCGCTCCAGGATGATCTCGACCACGATCGGGACCCGGTGCTCGACCATCAGCTTCTTCGCCTGCTCCAGCGCCGGCAGGATCCCGTCCGGCTCGGACACCCGCAGCGCCTTGCAGCCGAGGCCTTCGACGACCTTCACGTGGTCGACGCCGTACCCGTTGACCTCCGGGCTGTTGATGTTCTCGAAGGACAGCTGCACGCAGTAGTCCATGTCGAAGTTCCGCTGCGCCTGGCGGATCAGGCCGAGGTACGAGTTGTTCACCACCACGTGGATGTACGGGATGTTGAACTGCGCCCCGACCGCCAGTTCCTCGATCAGGAACTGGAAGTCGTAGTCACCCGACAACGCCACGACCGTGCTGTCCGGATCCGCCACAGCGACTCCGAGCGTGGCCGGCACGGTCCAGCCGAGCGGCCCGGCCTGGCCGGCGTTGATCCAGTGCCGCGGGCGATACACGTGCAGCATCTGCGCCGCCTGGATCTGCGACAGCCCGATCGTGCTCACGTACCGGACGTCCGGCCCGAACGCCCGGTTCATCTCCTCGTACACCCGCTGCGGCTTGATCGGCACCGCGTCGAAGTGCGTCTTGCGCTGCAGCGTGGTCTTTCGCTCACGGCACTCCGCGGCCCACGCCGTGCGGTCTGGCAACGAGCCCGCCCGTTCGCGCGCCACCTCGACGAAGACCTCGAGCGCGGCCCGCGCGTCCGACACGACCCCGTAGTCCGGCGCGAACACCCGCCCGATCTGCGTCGGCTCGATGTCCACGTGGATGAACTTCCGTTCACCCCGATACACATCCAGGCCGCCGGTGTGCCGGTTCGCCCACCGGTTGCCGATGCCGAGCACCAGGTCGGAGGCCAGCAGCGTCGCGTTGCCGTACCGGTGCGAGGTCTGCAGACCGACCATGCCCGCGCTCAGCGGGTGGTCGTCCGCGATCGCACCCCAGCCCATCAGGGTCGGTACGACGGGAACGCCGGTGAGCTCGGCGAACTCGACGAGCAGGTCCGCGGCGTCGGCGTTGATGATCCCGCCGCCGGCCACGATCAACGGCCGCTCGGAGTCCGCCAGGAACGACAGCACCTTCTCCGCCTGCGCCCGGGTGGCGGCCGGACGCGGGACCGGAAGGGGCTCGTAGGTGTCGATGTCGAAGTCGATCTCGGCGAGCTGTACGTCGAGCGGCAGGTCGACCAGTACGGGACCAGGCCGGCCCTCGCGCATCACCTGGAACGCCTTCTGGAAGGTGCCCGGCACCTGCGCCGCCTCCATCACCGTCACTGCCCACTTCGCGACCGGCTTGGCGATCGAGGCGATGTCGACGGCCTGGAAGTCCTCCTTGTGCAGCTTCGCTACCGGCGCCTGGCCGGTGATGCACAGGATCGGGATCGAGTCCGCGGACGCGGAGTACAGGCCGGTGATCATGTCGGTGCCGGCCGGTCCCGACGTACCGATGCAGACGCCGATGTTGCCTGCGCGGGCCCGGGTGTATCCCTCAGCCATGTGTGAAGCGGCCTCGACATGGCGGGCGAGCACGTGCTTGATCCCGCCGTGCGCGCGGATCGCGCTGTAGAACGGGTTGATCGCGGCACCGGGCAGCCCGAACGCCTGCGTCGCCCCCTCCTTCTCCAGGATCAGTACGGCGGCGTCGACCGCCCGCATCCTGGTCATCAGCTGACCGCCTTGCCGGACAGACGCTCCACGCCACGCAGCAGGGCGGAATGGTCGAGGCCACCGTCTCCGTTCGCGCGGGCCGAGGCGACAAGCTGCGCCACCAGTGCACCGAGCGGTACGACAACGCCCGCCTCCCGTGCGGCCGCGGTCACGATGCCCATGTCCTTGTGGTGCAGGTCGATCCGGAACCCGGGCTCGAAGGAGCGCGACAGCATGTTCTCCTTCTTCTGGTTCAGCACGGTGGACCCCGCGAGGCCACCGCCCAGCACCTCGAGAGCAGCCTTGGTGTCGACGCCGTACGCCTCCAGGAAGACCACGGCCTCGGAGACGGCCTGGATGTTCGCGGCGACGATCAGCTGGTTGGCGGCCTTCACCGTCTGCCCCGAACCGCTCGGGCCGACGTGGACCACGGTCTTGCCGACCACGTCGAACAGTGGCTTGGCCGCGGCGAAGTCGTCCGCCTCGCCGCCGACCATGATCGACAGCGCGGCGTTCTTGGCGCCGGCCTCGCCGCCGGAGACCGGGGCGTCGAGCAGCCGGAAGCCGAGCGCGCGGGCCTGCTCGGCGAGCTGCTGGGTGACGTCCGGGCGGATGCTCGAGAAGTCGATGATCAGCGACCCGGTCTCGGCGTTCTGGAAGACGCCGTTCTCGCCTTCGAGGACGTCCTGGACGTCGGGCGAGTCGGGCACCATCACGCAGATCACGTCGGCGCCCTTGACCGCGTCACCGATCGAGGTCGCGGCGCGGCCGCCGGCGGCGACCAGGGCCTCGGCGCGCTCCGGCGTACGGTCCAGGCCGGCCACGGTGTGCCCAGCGTTGGCGAGGTGGACAGCCATCGGGTTGCCCATGATGCCGAGGCCGATGAAGGCGATGTTCGTCATAGTTCGTTCTCCTGGAGGTGCCGGCGGGGAAGAGGGGAAAGAGAGGTGGTCAGCGGCGCTCGTACGGCAGCCAGCTGAGGCTTTCGTCGGTGGTCGGGGTGGACGGCTTGTACTCGAGACCGACCCAGCCGGAGTAGCCGTTGGCTTCGAGCGCCGCGAGCTGCTGGTCGAGCGGGAGCGTGCCGGTGCCGGGCTCGTTGCGGCCCGGGTTGTCGGCGATCTGCACGTGGGCGACCCGGTCGGTGTGCTCGGCGATCACCCGGTCGACGTCGTCGCCGTTGACCGCGAGGTGGTACAGGTCCGCGAGCAGTCCGACGTTCGGTACGTCGTACGCCGCCTGGACGCGATCGATCACGCCGAGCGCGTCGGACGCGACCTTCAACGGGTACCGCTCGGCGCCGCTGACCGGCTCGACGAGAACCGTGGCGCCGATGCGGGCGGCGGCCTTGGCGGCGAGGGCGAGGTTCTCGACCGCGATGTCGTCCTGCTCCTGCTCGGTGCTGCCCCCGTCTTTAGTCGACATGGCGCGGTTGCCGTACAAAGCGTTGAAGCCCTCGGCGCCGAGTCGCTCGCCGATGCCGACCGTCACGTCGACGTTGTCGCGGAACTCGCCGGACCGCTTCGGCCAGGACACCAGGCCGCGGTCGCCGCCCGGCATGTCACCGGCGAAGAAGTTCAGGCCGGTCAGCTGGACGCCGGCGTCGGTGATCGCGCTGACGAACGCGTCGACCTGCCGGTCCGGCGGGACGGCCTCGACGAACGGCCACCAGAACTCCACCGCGCTGAACCCGGCCCGCCGGGCCGCCGCGGGCCGCTCGAGCAGAGGCAGCTCGGTGAAGAGCAACGAACAGTTCACCGTGTACCGCAGTTGGTGGCTCATCCGGATTCCAACTTTCCGCATTGTGGAACTTGATTTCTGTTCTGCGAAATGACCATAAGTCGCCGAGCCGAGGGCGTCAAGCGTCGGGACGCGCCGCGGCGAGGACTGTCCCCGCGGGCGCGCGCGTTGTACTTTCCTCTAAAGGGACCTGCCCGGAGGTGCGTCGTGCTGCTGGCGGAACTGCTCGATGCGCCCGAGCTCGGGCTGCGTTTGATGTACTCCGGCGGCGGCGTACTGGACCGTCCGATCGGGCGGCTGGTGACGACCGATCTGCTGGAGCCCGGGCGGTACCTGAGCGGCGGCGAGGTGGTGCTGACCGGGCTCGTCTGGCGGCGGCAGCCGACGGACAGCGAGCTGTTCGTGGCGTCGGTGGCGGGGCGTGGCGCGACCACGATCCTCGCGGGCAAGGCCCAACTGGGCGACGTACCGGCGGACCTGGTCGAGGCGTGCCGGCGGCACGACGTGACGCTGGTCGAGGTACCGATCGAGGTCGCGTTCGCGGACGTGACGGAGTACGTCGCAGCCGCCGGGTCGGCCGAGACCGGCGCGCGGTTGTCGGCGAGCCTCGTGCGGCAGCGGCAACTGCTGTCGTCGATCGCCGCCGGCCGCAGCCTCGACGAGCTCGCGGCGCGGATCTCGGCCGAGATCGGGCACGACTGCCGCGTCCTGACACCGACCGGGCGTCACGTCGTCCCCGGGCCCGGAGAGCTCGATCCCACCGCCGTCGACGCGGTGACCCGCAAGTTCCTGACGGCGGACCGGACGCCGGCGGTCGCGCTGACGATCGACGCGGCGTACAGCCTGTTCCCGGTCGGGTCCGGCCTGGGCAACCGGCTGACCGCGTGGGTCCTGGTCATCGAGGGCGACCACAACGAGTGGTCCCGCGACCATGTCGAAGCCGTGCACGAGCTGTGTGCGATCGCCGCGCTGGACCGCGCCCGCCGCGACGAAGGCCGTCGCGCGCTCCGTCCGCTGGTGGCGGACGCGCTGGCCCTCGTCGAGTCCGGCGCCCCACAGCCCGAGGTCGCCGCGCGGCTGCGCCAGGCGGGCGCACACTCCGAACGCCCGATGGTCGTCGCGGTCGCCGAGCTCCGCGACGACGGTCCGAGCGAGGTCGCGCTGAGCCTGCTCGAAGACGTGGCGCTCACGGTCGGCCCCGCCGTCGTCGCGCCCGGCCGGGACGGTCTGCTGGTCGGCATCCTGCCCTCTTCCCCCGAGCTTCCGGAGCACGTACGACGGGCCTTCGGCCGCCTCGCGCCGGGTCTCAACCGGGGCCGCCTCGCAGTCGGGATCAGCGGTGAGACGTCGGCCGACGCGCTCGCGGGCGCGCTGGAGGAGGCCCGGTTCGCGCAACGCGCCGCCGGCGCCGCCCGTTCACCTGTCTCGGTCGTCACGTCGGACGAGGTCGCGTCGCACGTCCTCCTGCTCGCCACACTCCCCGACGACGTACGGCGTACCTACAGCAACCGCGTCCTCGGAGCGGTCCTCGACCACGACCGCCGGACCCACGCCGACCTGCTCACCACGCTCCAGGCGTTCCTCGCCTGCTCGTGTTCGTGGACCCGTACGGCGGAGACGCTGCATCTGCACGTCAACACCGTTCGCTACCGGATCGAGCGCGTAGAGCAACTGACCGGACGCGATCTGTCGACCCTCGAGGACCGGGTGGACATCTTCCTGGCGCTCAAATCCCTGTAGTTGTGTGATCACACAAAACGGACCGTTCTCCGGCCGTTCATCTTCGGAGGTTCACCGGGTGCAATCCGGGGCGCGCTGAGTCGATGCTCGGGTGCAGGTCAAACACCGCCCGCCCCACGCAGCCGAGGAGCGTGTCCCGATGAAGGCAGTCCTGCGACCGAGCCCCCGCGCCAGCCGCCATCCTGTGGATCAGGTACTGCCCCCGGGCAAGCTGGCCGTCTACGGTACCCAGCACGTGCTGGCGTTCTACGCCGGCGCGGTGATCGTACCGATCCTGCTCGCCAGCGCGATCGGGCTCAGCACCGAGCAGCTCATCCACCTGATCAACGCGGACCTCTTCACCTGCGGTATCGCGTCGATCATCCAGTCCGTCGGGTTCTGGAAGGTCGGCGTACGGCTGCCGCTCCTGCAGGGCGTGACGTTCACGGCGGTCTCGCCGATGATCGCGATCGGGCTCGCGGCCGGCGGCGGGACCAACGGTCTGCTGGTGATCTACGGCGCCGTCCTGGTCGCCGGGCTGGCCACCTTCTTCATCGCGCCGTTCTTCAGCAAGCTGATCCGCTTCTTCCCGCCGGTGGTGACCGGTTCGGTGATCACGATCATCGGTCTGGCGCTGCTGCCGGTCGCGGCCGGGGACGCGGTCGGCGGCGCCGGCCCGGCCGCCGCACCGACCAGCGGCAAGAACATGGCCTACGCCCTCGGCACGCTCGCCCTGATCGTCCTGATCCAGCGCGTGTTCAAGGGGTTCATGGCCACCATCGCCGTGCTGGTCGGGCTGGTCGTCGGGACGCTGGTGGCGTGGGCGTTCGGCGACGCGCACTTCGGCGCGGTCAACGACGCGGCCTGGGTGGGCGTGACGCAGCCGTTCTACTTCGGCTGGCCGAAGTTCTCGATCGCGGCGATCATTTCGATGATCGTGGTCATGCTGATCACCGCGGTGGAGACGACCGGTGACGTGTTCGCGACCGGTGAGATCGTCGAGAAGCGGATCGGCCGCGAGGACATCGCCCGGGCGCTGCGGGCCGACGGCCTGGCCACCACGATCGGCGGTGTCTTCAACTCCTTCCCGTACACCTGCTTCGCGGAGAACGTCGGCCTGGTCCGGCTGACCCGGATCCGCAGCCGCTGGGTGGTCGCGGCCGCGGGCGTGATCATGATCCTGCTCGGGTTGCTGCCGAAGGCCGGTGCGATCGTGGCCGGCGTACCGCATCCGGTGCTCGGCGGCGCGGCGCTGGCGATGTTCGCGACAGTGGCCGTGGTCGGGTTCCAGACGCTCGCCAAGGTCGACTTCCACGACCACCGCAACGTCGTGATCGTGGCGACCAGCGTCGGCCTGGCGATGTACGTGACCGCGCAGCCGCAGGTCGCGCAGGCCGTGCCGGGCTGGGCCGAGATCATCTTCGGCAGCGGCATCACGCTCGGCAGCCTGACCGCGATCGGCCTGAACATCCTGTTCCACCACGTCGGCAAGAACTTCGGACCGGCGGTGGCGGGTCAGCCGGGTGACACGGTCCGGTTGGACCAAGTGAACACGATGACCCGCGAGGAGTTCGTCGAGACGTTCGGCGGGCTGTTCCAGGGTCCGCGGTGGGCGGTCGAGCGGGCGTGGGAGATGCGGCCGTACGCCGACACGCACGCACTGCGGCGCTCGTTCCAGGAGGCGCTGTTCTCCGGATCGCGCGACGAGCAGCGCGAGCTGATCCAGGCGTACCCGCGGCTCGGTTCGCAGTTCGTCGCCGACGGCCTCAGCGGTGAGGCGTCGCTGCGCGACCAGTCCGACAAGGGCCTGACCTTCCTGGGCGACCCGGAGCGGGACGAGCTGACCGCGATCACCTCGGCGTACGAAGACCGGTTCGGGTTCCCGCTGGTGATCTCGGTGCGGGACGCCGAGTCGTACGAGCGAATCGTCGAGCAGGGCCGCGAACGGCTGGGGAACTGCGAGAACCAGGAGCACGCCGCGGCGCTGCTCGAGATCGCGAAGATCGCCGGCTACCGCTTCGACGACTTCGTCTCCGACGCCAACCCGATCCACAGTGCGCGCACCCGATGGAGCACCAACCGATGACTACGCAAGTACTGCGCTCTCCTGCGCTGACCGTGAACGGTGAGGTCACCGCGATCGGTGACGTGTCCGTCCACACGACCGTCCTGGACTGGCTGCGGGACCGCGGCCTGACCGGCGCCAAGGAAGGGTGTGCGGAAGGTGAGTGCGGTGCGTGCTCGGTGCTCGTCGCCCGCCCCGGCACAGACGCGCCGACCGAGTGGACCGCGGTGAACGCCTGCCTGCTGCCGATCGCCGCGCTGGACGGGCAAGAGTTGATCACGTCCGAGGGGTTGGGTTCGCCCGCCGACCTGCACCCGGTCCAGAAGGAACTGGCCGTCCGCGGCGGCTCCCAGTGCGGCTACTGCACACCAGGCTTCGTCTGCAGCATGGCGGCCGAGTACTACCGCCCGGGCCGTACGGCGTGCGCGCCCGGCGAGGACCGATCGGTTGGTGAGGATCACGAGCATGGGCCGAACGGGTTCGACCTGCACGCGCTGAGCGGCAACCTGTGCCGCTGCACCGGCTACCGGCCGATCCGCGACGCCGCGTACGCCCTGGACAACCCGGCGCCGAACGACACCCTCGCCGCCAGGCAGGCCTCGTCCCCGCCCCCGCCCGCACCGACCGGAATGATCTCCCCGGAGGGCGAGTTCCTCCGCCCCGCCTCGCTCGACGAAGCGCTAACTGTCCTCGGCGAACGGAACGACGCCGTGGTAGTTGCCGGTTCGACCGATCTCGGCGTACAGGTGAACATCTTCGGCGAACGCCCACCGCTGACCGTCGCGATCGACCGCCTGGAGGAGCTGCGCGAGTTCAGCTTCGGGGACGACGACGTACGACTCGGCGCCGCACTGACGCTGACCGAGATCGAGCGGCGACTGGCCGGGCGTGTCCCGCTGCTCGCCCAGATGTTCCCGCAGTTCGCGTCGCGGCTGATCCGGAACGGCGCGACGATCGGAGGAAACCTGGGGACCGGGTCACCGATCGGAGATACACCACCCGCACTCCTGGCACTGGATGCGAGGCTGGTGCTGGCATCCAGCCGCGGTGAGCGGACCGTGCCGCTGGCCGAGTACTTCACCGGGTACCGGCAGACCGTGAAGGCCGCGGACGAACTGATCAAGACGATCGTGATCCCGTTGCCGTTGGCGCCGATGACCGCGTTCCACAAGATCGCCAAACGCCGGTTCGACGACATCTCGAGCGTCGCGATCGGGTACGCCGTCGATGTCGTGAACGGCACGATCCGGGACGCGCGGATCGGGCTCGGCGGTGTCGCGGCGACCCCGCTGCGCGCCCGCGAGACCGAGGCCGCGCTGATCGGCCGGCCGTGGAGCGAGGAGACCGTACGGATCGCGGCCGGGGTGATGGCGGCGGAGGGTACGCCGATGGACGATCACCGCGCGAGTACGTCGTACCGCTCGGCGATGCTCGGCCAATCGCTCCTGCGCTTCTATTTCGAGGAGGTGCACGCATGAGTTCCTTGTCGGAGCGACCGGCCGCTGCCGTGGTCGGCGTACCGCTGCCGCACGAGAGCGCCGCGTTGCACGTGACCGGAACCGCCTTGTACACCGACGATCTGGTGATGCGGACGCGCGACGTCCTGCATGCCTGGCCGGTGCAGTCGCCGCACGCGCACGCCCGGGTGACCGCGCTGCGGGTGAAGCCGGCGTACGACGTACCTGGTGTGGTGCGTGTGCTGACCGCGGACGACGTACCGGGGGTGAACGACGCGGGGGTGAAGCACGACGAGCCGTTGTTCCCGGACGAGGTGATGTTCAACGGGCATGCGGTGTGCTGGGTGCTGGCGGACACGCTGGAGGCGGCGCGGCTCGGGGCGCTGGCGGTCGAGGTCGAGTACGAGCCGCTGCCGTCGCTGGTGACGGTGCGCGACGCGATCGCGGCGGGCAGCTTCCAGGGCGTCGGGCGGCATCTGGAACGCGGCGATGTCGAGCGGGCGTTGGCCGGCGCGGAACACGTGTTCCGCGGCGAGTTCGAGTTCGCCGGGCAGGAGCACTTCTACCTGGAGACGCATGCGGCGTTGGCGCAGGTGGACGAGTACGGGCAGATCTTCGTGCAGTCGAGTACGCAGCACCCCTCGGAAACGCAGGAAATCGTTGCGCATGTGCTCGGGTTGGCCAGTCATTCCGTGACGGTGCAGTGCCTGCGGATGGGCGGCGGGTTCGGCGGCAAGGAGATGCAGCCGCACGGGTTCGCCGCGATCGCCGCACTGGGTGCGACGCTGACCGGGCGGCCGGTGCGGTTGCGGCTGAACCGCACACAGGACATGACGATGTCGGGGAAGCGGCACGGGTTCCACACCTCGTGGACCGTGGGGTTCTCGGCCGACGGTCGGCTGTTGGCGTTGGACGCGACGCTGACGTCGGACGGCGGGTGGAGCCTCGACCTGTCCGAGCCGGTGCTGGCGCGCGCGATGTGCCATATCGACAACGCGTACGAGATCCCGCATGTACGCGTGGACGGGCGGATCGCGAAGACGAACAAGACGTCGCAGACCGCGTTCCGCGGATTCGGTGGGCCGCAGGGGATGCTGGTGATCGAGGACATCCTCGGGCGCTGCGCTCCGCTGCTCGGGTACGACGGCTCGGAACTGCGCCGGCGGAACTTCTACCAGCCGGGCGACTCCACGCCGTACGGGCAGCCGGTGCGGCACGCGGACCGGTTGGAGTCGTGCTGGAGCCAGGTGCTCACCGGCGGGGACATCGCCGGACGGCGGGCGGAGATCGAGGCGTTCAACGCGTCACACGCTTTCGTAAAACGTGGTCTGGCGATGACGCCGGTGAAGTTCGGGATCTCGTTCAACCTGACGGCGTTCAACCAGGCCGGGGCACTCGTCCACGTCTACAAGGACGGGTCGGTGCTGATCAACCACGGCGGCGCAGAGATGGGGCAGGGCCTGCACACGAAGATGCTGCAGGTCGCGGCGACCACGCTGGGGCTGCCGTTGGCGCGCGTACGGCTGGCGCCGACGCGGACCGACAAGGTGCCGAACACGTCCGCGACCGCGGCGTCCTCGGGCGCCGACCTGAACGGCGCGGCCATCAAGAACGCCTGCGAGCAGATCCGCGAGCGGCTGGCGCAGGTCGCCGGCGGACGGCTCGGGATCAGCCCGTCGGACGTGCGGTTCGTGGACGGCGTCGTCCGCGGGCTGTCCGGCGACGGTGTGGACTGGAACGAGCTGGTCAATCTCGCCTACCACCAGCGGGTGCAGCTGTGGGCGGCCGGGTTCTACCGGACCGAGGGTCTGCACTGGGACGCGAACGCGATGCGCGGCGAGCCGTTCAAGTACTTCGCGTACGGCGTCGCGGCGTCCGAGGTCGAGGTCGACGGGTTCACCGGGGCGTACACGCTGCGCCGGGTCGACATCGTGCACGACGTCGGCGACAGCCTGAGCCCGCTGATCGACATCGGCCAGATCGAGGGCGGGTTCGTCCAGGGCGCCGGGTGGCTGACGCTCGAGGACCTCCGCTGGGACGCGACCTCCGGCCGGCTGTCCACCCAGGCGGCCAGCACGTACAAACTTCCGAGCTTCTCCGAGATGCCGGAGGTCTTCAACGTACGGCTGCTGGAGAAGGCCCACGAGGAGGGCGCCGTCTACGGCTCCAAGGCCGTCGGCGAACCGCCGCTCATGCTGGCGTTCTCGGTCCGCGAAGCACTACGCCAGGCGGCCGCCGCCTTCGGCCCGGCCGGCACCAGCGTCGACCTCCCGTCCCCGGCCACCCCTGAGGCCGTGTACTGGGCCGTGGAGAAGGCGCGCGCCGCTGCTTTCCCCGCAGAGCGGGAGCGTGGGTGAGATGGAGTGGGTCAAGGCTGTCCAACTCCTGCGAGCCGGACGTCGTCCGGGCGTTCTCGTCACGGTGATGTCCGTTCGCGGGCATGCTCCTCGGGAGGCCGGCGCGAAGATGGTCGTTGCTGCCGACAACGTCTGGTCGACGGTCGGCGGCGGGAACCTGGAGGCGCTGGGCGTCGAGCGTTCGCGGGAGATGATCGCCGACGGTGTGACGACCCCGGAAGTGCTGACGGCGGCGTTGTCCGACAAAGCGCCGTACCAGCACGGCGTGCAGTGCTGTGGCGGTGAGGTGAAGCTGTTGCTCGAGCCGTTGCCGGTGGTGCCCTCCGTGGCGATCTTCGGGATCGGCCATGTGGGGCTGGAGCTGGCGCGGATCCTGGCGCGGCACGACCTCGAGCTGCACCTGGTGGACACGCGGGCCGATCAGCTGACGGTCGAGCGGTTGTCCGTGCTGGACGATGCGGTGGCGCAGGTACATGTTCACAACGTGCCGGTGTTGCCGGAGCTGGTCGTCGGGGAGCTCCCGCGGGGTACGCACGCGGTGATCATGACGCACGACCACGCGGAGGACGCGGCGCTGTGTGACGCGGCGATCCGCACCGATGCGCTGTCCACGATCGGCCTGATCGGGTCGAGCGCGAAGTGGACCCGCTTCCAGCGGAAGCTGGCCGAGGACGGCAACTCGGCCGAGGCGATCGCTCGCATCACCACGCCGATCGGCCTTCCGGAGCTCAGCGGCAAGGAGCCTGCCGTGATCGCGGTGAGTGTCGCGGCCTGGCTCCTGCAGAGGTTCACCGCGGAGCGGCAGTCCGCTCCGGCACCATCCGCCGACCGGCACACCGGTTCGGCCCGTACTGCCGTGCGTCGCCCCGCGCCGGCTCAGCGTGAGGCGAAGGCATGACTCTTTACCGTGGCACGTTCATCGACACGCCGGAGAACCCGTTCGCCGGCGCCGGCCTGCGCGTCGACACCGACGCGGGGCTGCTGGTCGAGGACGGGCTGATCGTTGCCCGCGGCCCGTTCGCGGAGATCCGGCAGGCGCATCCCGCCGTACAGGTCGTGGACCTGCGCGACGGCGTCGTACTCCCCGGATTCGTCGACACCCACGTGCACTTCCCGCAGATCCGCGCGGTCGGCGGACTCGGGCTCCCGCTGCTGGAGTGGCTCGACCGGTACGCGCTTCCGGAGGAGGCGCGGATGGCCGACGTCGCGTATGCGACCGGGGTGGCAGGAGAGTTCGTCCGCGGGCTGGCGGCGGCCGGTACGACGTCCGCGCTCGTCTTCGGCGCGCACTACTCCGACGCGGTCGACGCGCTCTTCGACGCCGCGTCGAAGGTCGGCCTCCGGATCACGAGCGGCCTGGTCCTCAGCGACCGACTGCTGCGGCCCGAGCTGCTCACCACCCCGGTCCGCGCGTACGCCGAGTCGCTCGCCCTCGCGAACCGCTGGCACGGCGTCGGCCGCAACCGGTACGCCGTGACGCCCCGCTTCTCGCTCTCGTGCACCGACGACCTGCTCGCGACCTGCCACGAACTGATGGAAGCGATCCCCGGCGCACTGTTCACCTCGCACGTGAACGAGAACGAGGCCGAGATCGCGTCGGTCGCCGACCTGTTCGGGGGCAGCGACTACGTCACGACGTACGACCGGCACGGCCTGGTGGATCGCCGTACCGTGCTCGCCCACAACGTCCATCCGACCGACGTGGAACTCAAGACACTCGCCACCAGCGGCGCGACCGTCGCCCACTGTCCCACCAGCAACGCGGCGCTCGGCAGCGGGCTCTTCCCACTCCACCGACACCTGCAGTACGGCGTGCGCGTGGCGCTGGGCTCCGACGTCGGCGCCGGCACCGGGTTCTCACTGCTGAAGGAGGGCCTGCAGGCGTACTTCTGCCAGCAACTCATGGGCGACCAGGGCCGCCCCCTGACCGCCGCCCACCTCCTTTACCTGGCCACCACAGCAGGCGCGGAGGCCCTCGATCTCCCCCAGGTGGGCCACCTCTCCGTAGGCAACCACTTCGACGCCCAACTCCTCCGCCCCGCCGAAGGCTCCACCCTGGCCGTAGGCATCACCCACGCCGAAGACACCGAAGAAGCCCTGGCCCGCATCTTCACCCTCGGCACCCCCGCCGACGTCCAGGCCGTCTGGATCAACGGGGAGCTCCTGCAGCACTGATGCCGACAACTACCGGGGTCTGGAGACACGCTATTGCGTGTTCCCAGACCCTGCCGCATGTCGCCGCCACGCTCGCCAGATCCGGTCGGCGGTGTCGTGCGGGCGATCCAGGTCCGGCCAGCCGAAGCGGAGTACTCCGTACCCGTGCTCGCGCAGACGGTCCTCACGCCACTTCTCCGCGAGTACGGCGTCCGCGGTGTCGCCGTACTTCAACGCGCCGTCGAACTCGATGACGAGCACGCCCCCGAGCAGGAAGTCGACCCGCCCGATCAAGCGGCCGGCGTGGTCCCGGATCTCCACCTGGAGCTCCGGCGTGGGCAAACCGTGGTTCGCCATCAGGACGCGGAAGCGCGATTCGCCGACCGACTCGCTCAGACCGTTCGCGAACTGTACGGCGGCCAGCGCGGCCGGCGAGCCGTGCCAGCGCCGGTGCCGCTGCACGACAGCAGCCATGCTGTCCCGGGTCGTCAACCGCATCCGGAGTGCGGCGTCGGCCAGCACCACGCCGACCTCGTACGACGTCGTACACGTCGTCTCCACGATCGCGCGATCGACTGTGCTGACTTTGAGTCCGCCCAGCTCCACCACCTCGTCGGCCGCTGTCGTCCGGCGATGCACCTGGACCGTCCGGCTACTGCGAGCGCGGCCGGACGCCACGCGGGTGAAGTGTGCTCGCGACAGGTCGGTCCCCCAGACCGGCAAGCCGTGGAGCATCGCCGCGGACTGATGGCTCACGACGACGTCGCCGAGTCGTTCGCTCGCCATCCGCACGGCCAGCAGGTGGAGCCGGATCGCGCGTTCCCAGGGCGGTTCGTCCGCTGGCCAGGCCTGCGGCTCGACGTATGAGTTGAAGCTCAGTCTGAGCCACTGTCCGCGGTCCACGCGCTGCCGGAGCTCGCCCTCGCTGTACCCGGCTGCGAGCGCGTCCGAGCGCGTGAACCACCCGCCGCGGCTGGCCGCAATCACTTCCAGTCGTCTGTTCATGCCCAAGAAGGTGCACGCGTCACCCGCCCTCCGGACACGCCTTTGCGCTGTTGTGGACAACCGCCGGGGTCGCGGGACACGGTACGGCGTGTTCCGCGACCCCGGGGGTTGTCGCAATCAGCGGCAGAGCTCGGCTTGGGTGCGCGCCGCGGCGGTGGCGAGGGGCGGCTCGTCGGCGGTTTGGAGTTCGTCGTGTTCTACGACGGGGGTGCCGTTGGTCAGGAGGAGTTTCAGGGGTGGGGGTGTGGAGAGGGTCAGGGCGGCGATCGGGTCGGGGATGCCTGCGTGGGCGAGGGTGGTGAGGTCCCACACGGCGAGGTCGGCCAGCTTGCCGGGCTCCAGGGAGCCGATGTCGTCGGAGCGGCCTAGGATGCGGGCGCCGTCGAGGGTGGCCATTTCCAGGGCGGCTCGGACGGTGAGCGACTGCGGGCCGCCGCGGGCTCTCGCGAACAGGAGGGCGTGGCGGAGCTCCTCGACGAGGCTGCCGGATTCGTTGCTGGCGGCACCGTCTACGCCCAGGCCCACGGGCGCTCCGGCGGTGCGGAGGTCGGCCGTGCGGGCGATACCGGCGCCCAGGCGGGCGTTGGAGCTGGGGCAGTGCGCCACGCCGGTGCCGGTGCTCCCGAGATGCTTGATCTCGGTGTCGTCGAAGTGGATGCCGTGCGCGAACCACACGTCCTGCCCGGTCCACCCGAGCCGCTCGGCGTACTCGAGCGGCGTACACCCGAAGGTCTTCAGGCACCACTCCGTCTCGTCGGTGGTCTCGGCGAGATGCGTGTGCAGCCGTACGCCGCGACGCCGGGCCAGCTCGGCCGACTCGCGCATCAGCTCCCCGCTCACGCTGAACGGCGAGCACGGCGCGACGACGAGCTGCAGCATCGAATCCGGCGACGGGTCGTGCCAGCGGTCGATCGCGGCCTCGGTCGCGGCGAGGATCTCGTCCCGGTCCTCGACGACCGAGTCCGGCGGCAACCCGCCGTCCTTCTGGCCGCGATCCATCGACCCGCGCGCCGGGTGGAACCGCAGGCCGATCTCCCCGGCCGCCGCGATCTCCGCGCCGAGCAGATCACCCGCGCCCCGCGGGAAGACGTAGTGATGGTCCGCGACCGTCGTACATCCTGTCAGCGCTAGTTTTGCTAGCGCTGCTCGCGCGGCGACGTACACGCTCTCCTCGGTGATCCGCGCCCAGACCGGGTACAGCCTGGTCAGCCACTCGAAGAGCGTCGCATCCGCGGCGAGACCGCGCGTCACCCATTGGTACAGATGCTGGTGCGTGTTGACGAAGCCCGGCGTGACGAGACACCCGCGCCCGTCCACGACCCGGGCGTCGTCGTACGCCGGAGCGGGCCCGGGCCCGACCGCGATCAGCCGATTGCCTTCGGCAACCACATGGCCGACGAACTCGCGGCGGGCCGGATCGAGGGTCGCCACGTAGGCGCCCTCGATCACGATCCTGCTCAACAGAATCCCGGCGTCGCATGCCAGGCAGAACCGGCGTCGCTCGCGTCGTCGCGGGTGACCGTCGCCTCGATCAGGCCGTACGGGCGATCGGCGGCGATGAAGACCTCACCGGGGTTCTCGACCCCGAACGGCGAGAGGTCGACCAGGAAGTGGTGCTTGTTCGGCGCCGAGAACTTGATCTCGGCCACCTCCGGGTGCTGCTCGAGCACGGCGGAGCCCATCCCGTAGAGCGTCTGCTGCAGCGCGAGACTGTGGATCTTCGCGAACTGCTCGAGCAGCAGCCGCTTGATCTCGTCGTACGACTTGTCCCAGTCCACCTCTGTGTGGTCGTACCGCCACCGCGCGACCAGCGACGTCGCGAGGATCCGGTCGTTCGTCTCCTGCAGCGTCGTGTACTTGTCCTTCAGGAACCCGTGGAACTCCGACCCGGTCGACTTCAGGACGACGAGATCGCTGATCCCCGAGACGACGTACGCCTTCCGCTCCGCACCCCGGCCCTCGACGTTGACGACCGTGTTCCGCACGCCGCCACCGGTCCGTACGAACGAGTGGTCGTGACCCTCACCGTCGACCGGGATCCGTTCCCAGGCGTACTCCTCGATCTCGACCCGCGCGCCCTCGGCGGCCGGCGACGCGTCCAGGAAGTGCGCGCCGAGTGTCAGCGCGTAGTCCTCGATCGCGCCGATCCCCTTCTCCTTCGCGAACGCGAACGCGGTGTTCTTCTGCGTGTCGGTCGGCAGTACGTCGCTCTGGTCGCCGGTCGTGTGCGCGGCCTCGAAGTTGCCGCGGAGCGCGGTCGAGACGTTCAGGTCGCGGATCTGGTGGCGGGGCGTGTCGCGGTAGATGCGGACGACACGGTTCTCGGCTTTGCCGTACTGGTTGGCTCCAAGGTGGACGGCCATCTCGGATCAGCTCCCTCGGTAGGTGGAAAACGCGAACGGGCTGAGCAGCAACGGGACGTGGTAGTGCCGCTCGTCGGCGACCGTGAAGGTCACGGAGACCTCGGGAAAGAAGAAGTCCTGGCCGGTCGATTCCGCGTACGCCGTGACGTCGAACCAGAGGCGGTACGCGCCGGGCGCGAGCTCGGGCTCCAGTTGGGCGATCCGTCCGTCGTCGTCCGTCGTACCGCTCGCGCGGACGGCGTCACCGTCGTACAGCCGCACCGGAACGCCCTGCGCCGGTCGCCCCAGCGCGGTGTCGAGAACGTGCGTGGACAAGGAGCTCATGCCACCACCTTGCTCAATCGGAGCAGTGCGATCTTGCGCAGCTCCTCGTGGACAACCGCCGCCTCGGTCGCGTCGTCGTGCGTGAGACGGGTCCGCAGACTGCTCAGCATCTGTGCCGCCGACAGTCCGGTGGCGCAGATCAGGAACACCCGGCCGAACCGCTCCTCGTACTGACGGTTGCCCTCGGCAAGGTCCTGCCGTACGTCGGGCTCGTCGCCGACACCGGACTGCTCGGACCGTGACCAGGCGGCCTCGGTGCTCGCGCCCCGCGGACGGTCCCCGATCCGCGGATGTGCCTGCAGCGCCCGATCGACCTCGACGTCGTCGAGTTCGCGCAGCGCCTGGTCGGCGACCGCCGCCAGTACGGCGAGTTCCAAATACGGCCGCTGGGCGAGGATCGCGTCGACCCACCGGGGCACGTCGCAGCAGGCCGCCAGCGCCGGCCGCAGCCGGTCGGTCGGAGCGGAGTTGAACTCCTCCAGATCCACGATCACACCTTCTCGAATCCCGAAATCAACTTTCCGTATGACGAGAGCGTGACACCCGCTCGGCCCGTCGTCAACAGTTTGTTGAAATTCAGCGGGCGCGGTTCAGGTAGTTGTAGACGGTGAAGCGCGTGACGCCGAGCGCCTCGGCGACGGTCTCCGCCGACTTCCGGTACTCGAAGGCACCGCGTGACTCCAGCAGCAGGACAGCCCGCTGCTTCTCGTTCCGGGACAGGTCGCGCAGCGGACCGCCCAGCTCCTCGGCGACTTCCGCGAGCAGGCTCTGCACGCCACCCTCGGGAGCCTTCTCAGGGGTTTTGGACGGCAGGCGTACGGCGACGACCGGCTCGCCGGCCCACGCCAGCGTCACGTCGTCGGCGCGGGCGTCCGCGGGCTCGACGAGTTGGGCGTTCAGCCGTTCGACGAGCGGCGTGATCGCCTGGACCAGGGGGTGCGGCTCAGGCATCGCGCCGTACCTGCAACGTCACCTGGCTCGCGCCGCCTGCGAATGCGGCGTCGAGCACCTCCGGGAGGGCGGACAGGAGGAGCTGCTGCTCGCCGCTGACCTGCGTACCGAGCGGGCCGAACTCACAGTCGAGCCCAGCCGCCTCCGCCGCCCGCAACGCCTCGGTGGCGTGCGCGGGCGGCGCACCCTCGTCGACATCGAAGGGTTCGGTGGTGAACTCCGCAACCAGTCGCATGTCGCCGAGGCTAGCTCTCCGGGACCGCCCGGCGCGCGAGTCTGGCGAGATCGGCGGTGTCGAACTCGGTCGTCTCGATCGCGCCGCACTCTATGCCGCGCAGTACGAAGCCGGCCAGGGCGGCTGCGGTGGCCGGCTCGTCGAGGTACCCGGACTCGCCGTGGCCCAGGTACGCGCGGAGGCGTTGCGCGGCCTGGTCGAAGCCTTCGCGGTAGAACAGGTACGTCGCGGCGAAGCGGGTCGGGAGCTGCGCGGGATGCATGTCCCAGCCCTGGTAGATGCCGCGGGCGAGCGAACGACGTACCAGCCGGAAATGCAGCCGCCACGCGTCGTGGACGGCGTCGCCGACCGGGAGAACGTTGGTCGAGCCATCGGACACGAACACACCGGTGCCGGCCGCGGCGAGCTGCATGACGTCCTTGGCATGATCCGCGACCGGATGCTCCATGCTCTGGTACGCCGCGGCGACGCCGAGCGAGGCGGAGTAGTCGTAGGTGCCGTAGTGCAGACCGGTGACGCGCGGTCCGCCGGCCTTGATCATGCGGGCGATCAGTGCCGTACCGTCCGCGCCGAGGATCGCCTGCGGGGTCTCGACCTGGATCTCGAACTTCAACTGCGGCAGGCCGCGGTCGTGTTCGAGCGTCTCCAGGACGAGAACCATCGCCTCGACCTGCTCGACCGACGTCACCTTCGGCAAGGTGATGACGAAGCCGTCGTCGATCGCCCCCAGGTGCTCGAGGAACAGGTCGAGTGTCCGCACGCCGCGACGCCGGGTCGGCGCCTCCAGCGACTTGATCCGCAGACCGAAGTACGGCGTCTGCTTGCCGGCGGCCAGTGTCTGCGCGGCGGCGATCGCGACCGCGTCCTCCTCGTCGTCCGGCCGGTTGCCGTAACCGTCCTCGAAGTCGATGCGGAGGTCCTCGATCGGCTCGCGGTCGAGCTTGGCCCGGACACGGTCGTGGATCTCGTCGGCGAACTCCGGCGGCAGGTCCAGCACCTTCGCGAACTCCGCGGGCGATCCGCCGTACGCGTCGAGGGCCGCGCGGGCCTGCGCGGCCCAGTCGCCGGCCGTGCGTACGTCGTACCGGTCGGCCGGGACGTAGACGGTGTGGACGGGTTGCCGGACGCCGCGATCACCGCGGTAGTCGGCCGTCAGCGCCGCGTCCGCGGCGGCCAGCCGGCGGTCGAGCTCGCTCATCAGGTCATCCAGGCTCACTACAGCCTCCTCTTTTCCGTATTGCGGAGACTATTATCTACTTTGCGGAAGAGACAAGGGTCTGGCCTTCCGGGATCTGGCGTTAAACTTCCGTGATCCGGAAAGGTGGTCGATCATGACGGAGAACGGCAAGGGCCGTACCGGCAGCGTGCAGTCCATCGAGCGCGCGTTCGGGCTGCTCGAGACGATGGCCGACGCGGGCGGGATGATGGGTCTGTCCCAGCTGGCCACCGCCTCCGGCCTGCCGCTGCCGACGATCCACCGACTGGTTCGCACCCTCGTCGACCTCGGCTACCTGCGTCAAGAGCCGTCGCGGCAGTACGTGCTCGGCCCGAAGCTGATCCGGCTCGGGGAGAGTTCGTCGCACATGCTCAGTGTGTTCGCCCGGCCGCACCTGGCCCGGCTCGTCGACGAACTCGGCGAGTCCGCGAACATGGCGATGCTCGACGGCGACCAGATCGTGTACCTCGCGCAGGTCCCGTCCCGGCACTCGATGCGCATGTTCACCGAGGTCGGCCGCCGCGTCCTCCCGCACTGCACCGCGGTCGGCAAGGCGATCCTGGCCCAGTTCCCCGAGGCCGAGGTCCGCGAACTCCTGCGCCGCACCGGCATGCCCCAGCACACCGACAACACCATCACCACCCCCGACGCCTTCACCGCCCAACTCCACCAGGCCTCCGACACCGGCTACGCGACCGACGAGGGCGAGCAGGAGGTCGGCGTCCGCTGCGTCGCAGTAGCCGTCCCCGACGCCCCGTCCCCGTTGGCCATCTCCATCTCAGGCCCCGCCGGCCGCATGACCGAATCCCTCGTAGAACAAGCCGTCCCCCTCCTGACCCAAGCCGCCAAGTCCTTGTCCGACGACCTCCACTAATCCCGATCGGCTGGTGGTTAGCTGGACGGTAGTTGCAGGACGCAGAACTCGTTGCCGTCCGGGTCGGCCAGCACGTGCCAGACCCACCCCGCCTCAACTACCGGCTCCTCGGTCACGAGCCGAGCCCCCAACGCCCGAACCCGCGCGACCTCAGCCTTCAGGTCAGCCGTCCGCAGATCGAGGTGGACACGGTTCTTGCCTCGCTTCCGGTCGGGCACCTTCTGCAGCAACACCTCGATGCCCACCCCGTCGCTCGGCACCAGGCTGAGGTACACATCCGACTCTCCCGCCCGCACGTAACCAAGTGCCGCGGCCCAGAACTCCGCCGATCGCTCCAGGTCCTCCACGTCGACCACCACGACCAGCTCACCACGCAAGTACCGCTGAGGTGTCCGCATCCTCCGACAGTACGACGGGCTCGTAGCGTGGCTGTCGGCTCAGGCGTCGGTGTGCAGGCGGCCGTGGACGTGCCAGTCGTGCCAGCCGTCGGCGTGCCTGATCGCCTGCCGCAGGGTTCCCTCGAGCTGGTAGCCGGTGCGCCCGGCGACCCGGCATGACGCGGTGTTGGCGGTGGAGTGGTGAATGTTCAGCCGGTTGAACCCGACCTGCCGGAATGCCCAAGCGGACAGGGCCTCCACCGATCTCGCCGCAACAGCCTGCCCCCGAGCTTCCGGAGCGACCCAGTAGGACAGTGCTGCTGACCCCTGAGCCAGGGAGATCTCGCGCAACCCGACTTGGCCGAGCGGCTCGTCATCCGCGCCGACGACCGCCCAGCTCGCCGCTGTCTCCGCGTCCCAGTGATCGACCCACTGCACCACCCAATCGACTGCCTCCTCGAGCGTGTCGAGCCGCCGAACATGCCACCGCTGAATATCGGGACAGCCGAACGCACTCCGCACGGAAGCGGCATCTCTCCTCAGCCACGGCCGCAACACCAGCCCACCGTCCGCCGCCAGCCGCGGCTGCGCCACATCCCGCAAGATCCCCCCACGCAAAACCGAATCCACAAGCAGAGGCATCCCGCGATGCTAGTGCGCGCCGTCCGGACCAAGCTGTCGGCGCCAGGTGCACCAACGCCATCTGCAGCTCGACAGTACGTATACATCCACTGGCCGGTTCGGCCTGGCTGGGCCACGCTCGGCGGCCGGGTTGTTCGCCGACACTTCCTGTCGAGCTGCAGCTCCACCGCACCACGGTCAAGGTGCGTAGGTGCGCCAGTGTTCGGTGAGTTGGTAGCCGAGGGACTGGTTGGCCTGGAGGCTGGCTTGGTTGGCGGCGGCTCCGCCGGTGCTGAAGCGGGTGATGCCGATGTCGAGGAAGGCGAGGATGGAGGCGGCCTTCACAGCTTGGGCGACGCCGCGGCGGCGGTGGGTGGCCAGGACGGACGTGAACTTCGTGTCGCCGAAGCCGTCCTTCTGGCGGATGACGGTGGCTCCGACCAGCCGGTTGCCGTCGAAGGCCCCGAAGACGCGGTGCTCCGGCCACAGCGCGCGCGTGTCGGCGAGCTCGCCCACCACCCGGTGCGTGGCGGGCGTGTACGGGTAGTCCGCCTCGTTGGCCTTCTCCAGCGCGTGCAGGATCTCCGCGGCCTCAGGTCCGAGCTCGCGAATCGTCAGTCCGCCGGCGACGGCCCGGCGTACGGCGGACTCCAGCAGCTCACGGTCCGGGTCGAACAGCCGGACCGCCCACGACTCGCCGACCACGCGGTAGCCGGCTGCTTCGAGCTCGGCGCACCGCGGGTCGTCGTCGCGGACGATCTGGAAGTCGGGCACTCGCCGATTGTCCGGTGCGGCACCCTCCGGACTCAAGACAGTTTGCGCAGCAACGGCAGAACGTCTTCGGTGAACTGGGTCAGGAACCGTTCCTGGTCCTGCCCCGGACCGTGGACGACGAAGTGGTTGAACCCGGCGTCGAGGTACGGCTGGAACTGCTTCACGACCTCTTCCGGGTCCGACGCCACGATCCAGCGCTTCGCGACCTGCTCGATCGGCAGCTCGTCGGCCAGCCGCTCCATCTCGGTCGCGCTCGTCACACTGTGCTTCTGCTCGGGCGTCAGCGACAACGGCGCCCAGAACCGCGTGTTCTCCAGAGCCTGCGACGGGTCGCGGTCGTACGACACCTTGACCTCGAGCATCCGGTCGATGTCCTCGAACTTCTTCCCGGCCTTCTCCGCGCCCTCCTTGACGGCGGGGATCAGCTTCTCGGTGTACAGCTCCATGCCCTTCCCGGACGTCGCGATGAACCCGTCACCGGCGCGACCGGCGTACTTCGCCACCAGCGGTCCACCCGCCGCCACGTACACCTTCAACGGTGTCTCCGGGCGGTCGTAGATGAACGCGTCGACGGTCTTGTAGAACGGCCCCTCGGAGCTGACGCCGTCCTTCGTCCACAGGTCGCGGATCAGCTGAACGGCCTCCCGCAGCCGCGCGAACCGCTCCTTGAACTCCGGCCACTCCATCCCCGACACCGCGATCTCGTTCAGCGCCTCACCGGTACCGACGCCGAGCATCACGCGCCCCGGGTACAGCTCACCGAGCGTCGCGAACGCCTGCGCGATCACCGCCGGGTTGTACCGGAACGTCGGCGTCAGCACCGACGTACCGAGCATCACCCGGTTGGTCCGCTCACCCACCGCCGCCAGCCAGGCGAGCGCGAACGGCGCATGACCGCCCTCGTGCCGCCACGGCAGGAAGTGGTCCGACACCGTCACGCTGTCGAGCCCGAGCTCCTCGGCCCGAACGGAGTACTCCACCAACTCCCGCGGCCCGAACTGCTCCGCCGACGCCTTGTACCCGACCCGAATGCTCACCCTCTGCTCCCAACGTCGTCTGCGCGTACTCCGAAGGACAACCGCGCCTGGGTCCGACTTTATGCCGCCCGGGGTAGCTAGCATCCGGAGGACCGGGTACGGCGGCAGCGCGCGGGGACGCTCGCACTGATCGGGCTGACGATCTCCGAACGCGGCCGGCTGGACGCCGACGGGAACACGGTCGTCGACCTCAGCCCGGAGCTGATCGGGGTCGCGATGGACGCGGCCGACGACGTGCTGCACCGCTGAGCGGCACGCCGCCGGGCCTGATTGACTCCGGACGCGCGCCTCGGAGAAGATGTGGCTCCGGCGCGGCCCGCGCCTCACCTTCGTCGACCGGCCCCAGCGCGGTCACAGTGAGAAGGCAAAGGGACTTCCTGTCTCGGGTCGCTCGTCCTGGTCAGCCGCCTCGGACGGGATCGCTGGGGGATCGCGTGCGAGTGCGTGGAAGGCCAGATGACAGCGCACAGGAACTTCAAACAACGGGTGCGAGCCCGAGCCGCCAAGACCGGCGAGTCCTACACGACTGCCCTCCGGCACTTCCGTCCGACTCCACAAGGAGACCCAGACATGCCGGAAGAAACCACACTGCGGTTCGCCGTCGTCCAGTCGGGGATGCGCCACGATCCGACGAACGCGGACGAGCTCCGCGCGGGCGGCGCCGAACTGCGTGACTTCATGAGGCAGGCCGCCGCGGCCGGTGCCCGCCTCGTCCACTTCACCGAGGGCGCGATCTGCTTCCCGAGCAAGCAGGTGATGTCCTCGCTCGGCCCGGACGAGGTCGGCGCCGCCGACTGGACCAAGGCGCAGTGGTCGGTGCTGCAGTCCGAGCTCGACCAGCTCAACGCACTCGCCCGGGAGCTCGGGATCTGGGCGGTGATCCCGTCGGTGCACCAACTGTCGGAGGGTCGTCCGCACAACAGCATGTACGTCGTGTCCGACCAGGGAAAGGTCGTCGCACGGTACGACGAACGCACGCTGTCGACGACCAAGGTGAAGTGGATGTACACGCCGGGGAAGCAGCCGGTGACGTTCGACGTCGACGGGTTCCGGTTCGGGCTTGCGCTCGGACTGGATGTGCTGTTCCCGGAGCTGTTCGTGGAGTACGACGGGCTCGGCGCCGACGGAGTCCTGGTGTCCTACGCGACACACCGCGTCTCGGAACATGAACACATCGCGGTGCAGGCGCGCGGGTGCGCGGTGAACAACACGTCCTGGATCAGCCTCGCCGTACCGGCGAACCCCGAAGGCGGGCTGGCGTCGGGCGTCGTCGACCCGCGCGGTCAGTGGGTCGCGCAGGCCCCGCCGGACGGATCGCCGGCGCTCGCCGTGACCGACGTACACCACGCCGAGACAACCCAGATCGGCCGTGAGTTCCGGCGGCGGACTCGGGAGCGCATCGGGTTGTAGTCCTGGCGGACTCACGTGATGTCGCGGTGTAGCGACAGTACCGACGCGAGTCCGGTGGTGAGCGCGGCGTACCCCACCAGCACCGCCGCGCCCGCCACAGCGGGCAGCAGGCTCGGGCCGGCCGATGCCGTCTGTTCGGCGACCGTGTTCGTGACGAACGTGAAGCTGGTCAGGGACGCGGTCGCCCCGCCCGGCAGGAACGGGTAGACGGCGTTGACGCCCGGGACGATCAGCAGGATGTACTCGAGGAAGTAGAAGTACCCGACAACGATGCCGACGGCAACCAACTGGTTTCTCACCAGCACGCCGACCCCGGCGCCCAGCACGGTGTAGACGGTCGCCGCGACGGCGAGGCGGATCAGCAGACCAGTGAGGTCCGCGGCGGAAACGGTCAGGTCGACACCTCGCAGTACGGCGGCCGCGCCGAGCGCACCCGCTGACGTGAGCGACGCGATCACGCCGTACCCGAGCCCGACGACGCAGTACACGGTCAGCCTGGCGGCGAGCACCCGGCCGCGGCGTGGTTCGGCCAGGTACGTGGTGGCGATGGTCCGGTGCCGGTACTCGCCCGCGGCGCCGATCGCACCGATCACGGCCGGCACGAACAACAGCACGCCAGTGATACCGATGACGAGGACAGCGCCTCCCTGAGTGTCGATACCGGGCATCGGCGGCGTCGCGTTCTCGGGGCCGATGAGCGCGAGCAGTCCGGTGAGACCGCCGCCGCTGAGCACTGCCGCGAGCACGGCCCACCGATGCATCCGTACGGCGAACAGCCTGGTGAACTCGCCACGGATCAAGCGGGTCATGCGATCAGCTCCCGGGTGGTCAGCGCGAGGAACGCCTGCTCGAGCGTCGCTCCGTGCGCGGTGAAGGCTGTGAGCGTCCCGGTCCACGCGGTCCGGCCGCGGTCGATCAGCACGATGTCGTCGACACTGTGCTCGAGGTCCGTGAGCACGTGGCTGGAGATGAGCACGGTGCCGCCGTCGGCGGCGAAGTCGCGCAGGAACGTGCGCAACCAGACGATGCCGGCCGGGTCGAGCCCGTTCGACGGTTCGTCCAGGACGAGTACGTCGGGGCGGCCGAGCAGTGCCGTCGCGAGGGCGAGGCGTTGCCGCATCCCGGTCGAGAAGCCTTTCACCCGCCGACCCGCGAAGGACTCCAGCGCCACCGCGGCAATCACCTCGTCGACCCGGGATCGCGACTGACCGGCGAGGGCGGCGACGGTGCTCAGATGACCCCGCGCGGTGGCCGCAGGATGCGCCGAGGCGATGTCCAGCACCGCTCCGACCGTCCCGGCCGGCGAGCGCAGCTCCCGGTACGGCGTGCCGTCGAACGTCGCGGTGCCGGCGTCGGGCCGGACCAGGCCGAGCAGCATCCGCAACGTGGTCGACTTACCTGCACCGTTGGGTCCGACCAGACCGGTCACCCGGCCCGGCGCCGCGGTGAACGTGACGTCGGTGACGGCATCGACCGCCCCGAATCGCTTGGCCAGACCGACTGCCTGGATCATCGTCCACCTCTCGTTAAGATTGATCTATCACTGCGAACATTATCACGATGATAATAATGGTGGGAGTGAGATGCCTGACAAGCTGTCGGTCGCGGATGTCGTGATGCATCCGGTGCGGTTGCGGATCATCCAGCAGTTGGGCGGCCGTGAGCTGACCACCGCCGCACTCCGGGAGGCGCTGCCGGAGGTCACGCCGGCGACCCTGTACCGGCACGTCGCCGCGCTGATCGAGGGCGGGATCCTGACCGTGGTCGCCGAGCGCAGGGTGCGGGGAGCGGTCGAGCGGACGCTGGCGCTGGGCGAGCGGGTCGCGCAGGTCGACCGCGAGGAGTTGCAGGCGATGAGTGAGGCTCAGCTCCGCGATTCCGTCCTCACCGTGCTCGGGCACGTCGCCGAGGACTTCGACCGCTTCCTGGCCGCGGGAAGCGCCGAGCTGCGCGACCTGTTCGGGGTCGGGCAGACGATGTTGTACGTGAACAGCGAGGACCTCGCGCAGATCCAGGCCGGTCTGGCCGAACTGCTCGCGCCGTACCGCTCCGAGCAGCCGGGTCGTCGCCGCGTGACGCTGACCACCGCGTTGATCCCGGACCCTCACACGACCGCCGACTGACGCGTTCCATGGGCATGAACAGGCATGCGGTGGTCAGTACCCGGATCGGAGAGCTCACGGTGGCGGTGTCGGAGAGTGCGCTGGTCGGCGTCTACTTTCCACACCATTGGGTGAAGCCGACGGCGGAGACGCTGGGCGAACTCGTGGAGGCGTCCGACCCGCTGATCTCGGCAGTCGTCGAGCAGTTGGAGGAGTACTTCGCGGGTTCGCGCCACTCCTTCGAGCTGCCGACTGAACCGGTGGGCAACACGTTCCAGCGGCGGGTCTGGGCGGTGCTGGACGAGATCCCGTACGGCGAGACGACGACGTACGGCGAGATCGCGACCAAGCTCGGCGCGCCGGCGCAGGCAGTGGGCAAGGCGGTCGGCCAGAACCCGCTCTCGATCGTTGTCCCCTGCCACCGGGTGGTCGGCAAGAACGGCTCCCTCACCGGCTACGCGGGCGGGCTGCAACGCAAACAGTTCCTCCTCGACCTCGAGCAGCCGGTCGGCGCGCGACTCTTCTAGGTGCGCGGACCGATCCCGAGGCGGCGGGAGAGGTTTTCGGCGTCGTACGGTGCGTGGACCTTGGCGTCGTTGTCGAAGTACACGTAGGTGTCGCACTTCCAGGAGCGGATCTTGCGGGCCCAGCGGGCGAGGGACTTGTCGTCGTACCCGCTCACGTAGAGCTCGTCGGCGCCGTGCAGCCGGACGTACGCGAAATCCGCGGTGACCTCGTCGAACATCGGCCACTTGCCGGCCGTGTCCGCGCAGACCACCGCGATGTCGTGGTCCCGCGCGAGGTCGAGGAACTCCTTGGTCTTGAAGCTGTCGTGCCGTACTTCGAGCGCGTACTTGAGCGGCTGATCGACCGGGGCTTCGAGCAGCGCACGGCCTTCCATCCGTTCGTCGTGATGCTTGGCGACCTCGGCCGCCTCGACCGTTGTCCGGGGCAACTGGTCGAAGAAGTGCGCGCAGCGCTCCGCGTCGTACCGGAAGTTCGGCGGCAGTTGCCACAGCACCGGACCGAGCTTGTTGCCCAGCGCAAGGACTCCGGACGCGAAGAAGTTCGCCAGCGGGGCATCCACGTCCGCGAGTCGTTTGAGATGCGTGACGAAGCGCGGGCCCTTGACCGCGAAGACGAAACCGTCGGGCGTCTCGTCGTACCAGCGCTGGTACGACGTCGGCCGTTGCAGCGAGTAGAACGAGCCGTTCAGCTCGATCGAGTTCAGCCGCGCCGACGCGTACTCGAGCTCGGCCCGCTGCGGGAGGCCCTCGGGGTAGTAGACCTTGCGCCACGGCGGGTAGCGCCAGCCCGAGATCCCCACTCGGTACGGCGTGTCCTGCCAGCGTGTCATCTCTCGATTATCGTCCCGCCATGGAGATCGACCGTGGCGCGTACCCTGAGGCGCGGACGCCCTGGGACGATCCGGCCTGGCGTACGGCGGCGCTCGGCTGGCTTGATCGCGAGCTGGCGACGCTCGGAATCGGCGAGACCGGGGCGCGACGGGTACGGGTCCGGCCGTGGTCGGTGATCGTCCGGGTCGACGCTGAGAGCGCCGTGTGGTTCAAGGCTGCGTCACCCGGGAGCGCCTTCGAGGCCGGGCTGACCGAGGCGCTGGCGCGTTGGACGCCCGAGCACGTGCTCAGGCCGTACGCCGTCGACGCCGCGCGCGGCTGGTCGCTCCTGCCGTCCGGGGGTCCGTTGTGGCGGAGCATGCCTCCTGGACCGCGCGAGTGGGAGGAGGCGTTGACGCAGTACGCCGACTTCCAGCGGGCATTGATGCCGCGGGTGGAGGAGATGCTGCGTCTCGGCGTACCGGATGCTCGGGTTGCGGTGTTGCCGGCGGTGTTCGACGCCGTTGCGGAGAATCGGACGCTTGACGCGGCGGATCGTGAGCGGTTGCTGGCGTTTCGGCCGCGGCTGGTCGAGTGGTGCGTGGAGTTGGCTGCGATCGGCGTACCGGACTCGCTGGATCATGCCGATCTTCATGATGGGCAGATCCTGGTTGCGGGGGCGGGGCGGTACACGTTCTTCGACTGGGGTGATGCGAACGTCGGGCATCCGTTCTTCAGTCTGCTGGTCGCAGCTGATCGGGCCGCGGAGCTGCACGGTCCGGATGTCGCCGCTCGGCTGGAGGACGCTTATCTGGAGGCGTGGACGGGCAGCTGGACGTTGCGCGAGTTGCGGCGTGCGGCGGAGCTAGCCCGGCGGCTGAGTCAGCTGACGCGCGCCGGTTCGTGGGGACGGCTCTTCCCGACCGCCGCACACATCGGCGACCCGGAACGAGCAGCCGCTCTGTTGCGGCTGCTTGACGCGCGCTGATCTCCAGGCCATCACAATCGGCGCGATCCGGCGCGCCCACGCCTGAGCACACCTACGCCGACGCGATCGTGATGGCCTGGCGATCGGACACTCAGGTGGGAATCCAGGCGGGCCACCACGGCGGGACGTTGCCTGGGCAGGTACCTGGGGACGCGGCCGGGGTGCCTTGCCAGGAGAACAGGGCGAGGTCGGCGATCGCGATCGCGATGAGGGCGGCGATCAGCGAGAACAGGAACGCCTTCCCGGCGTACCGGAAGACGACGTTGAACAGCACCAGGTTGACGATCAGCGCGATCGGCAGACCGAGGAACAACAGCGTCAACCCGTTCGGCACGCTGCCGGCGACGTCGACCTGACACGCCTTCCACGCCCGCGACGTGATCACCACGAGCCCGAACGCCGCCCCACCACCAACCACCACCGCAAGGAACGACTCCCCCTTGCTCCCCTTCGCAGCAAACGCCATACACATCACGGTAAGTGATCCAGGGACCCACTTCAGCCTCAGCCGCGCGTACTACGCACCTTCGGCGGGAGCCACAGCATCGCGGTGATGGGGTCCTTGGATTCATGGGGTACGACGACCACCTGGTGCTGGTCCTCGTAGAGCACCCGACCGGGCGCCGCCGACGTGTACCGCTCACACGGGACGTTGTGCGCCGCGAGGATCTTCAGGTAGCCGTCGATCGGCTCCAGCAAGTGCGCCGCCGACGGCTTGAACCACGCGGCCGCGAGCGGGTTGTCGTCGTACACGGCCGGGTCGACGGTCGACGGGTTCGTGTACGTCGCGTCGTACCAGGCATTCGTCGTACGCCGGAACTCTTCCTCGCCGGCGCTCAGATACCCGCGATGCCCGAGCATGTTGACGAGCCCGAAGATCCCGATCCGCCGCCCGCGCCGATCCGGCACGGGACTCTGATACCTGACGTAGCTCGACGCATCCACGCACCGATCCTGCCAGGACCTTGCCCGAAACAGCTTGTCAGGTTTAGCCTGACAAATGTGTCAGGGTGGCCCTGACAACCAGGAGGACGTGATGACGGACAACGAACTGCGGTGCTCGTTCTGCGGGAAGACCCGCGACGAGGTCAGCCACCTGATCGCCGGGCCGGGGGTCTTCATCTGCAACGAGTGCGTCGACCTGTGCGAGAAGGTGATCAACGACGCACCGTTGCCGTCCTTCCCGCCCCTCGACGACAAGACCGACGAGGAACTACTGGCCGACGTGGTCCGCCTCGACAAGTCCCGCGGCCAGGTCGAAACCGCCGTCCGCGACCGCGTCCTCCGCCTCCGAGCCCGCTCCGTCACCTGGACCCGCATCGGCGAAGCCCTAGGCATAACCCGCCAATCAGCCTGGGAACGCTTCTCCGGCGAGGAGTAGCGGTTAGTCCGCGAGGAAGGCAGCGACCTCGGCGGCGTACTCCGCAGGTTCCTCGGCGTTCGGGAAGTGGGCGCTGCCGTGGAACACGTGGAGCCGGGCGCGAGGCAACCGGGTGGCCAGGTCACGGCAGGCATCGACCCCAGCGTTGCGATCCCAGAGACCGATCAGGACCAGGACGGGTACGTCGAGCGCGGCGAGGTCGTCGGCGAGCGGGACCGGGCGCGGCGGTTGCTTCGCCAGCGCGCCTGCCAGCTCGCCCGTGTTGACGAGCCCGCTCTCCTCCCAGAGTCCGCGAATCTGTTGCGCCACCGCCGGCTGGTGGAAGAGGAAGCGATCGGTGGTCTCGCGATCGACGACCTCCCAGACCGCACCCGGCCCCGACTCCGCGACCGCCACGCGGATCGCCGTACGCAGCTCGTCGCTCGTGGCAACAGCCTCGAATCCGGATGTCCACGGCGACGGTGTCAGCGGACCGGCGAGAGCTGTGCCTTGGAGAATGAGCCTGTCGACCCGCTCGGGATACGCGACCGTGTACTCCGCCGCCAGGTCCCCTCCGAACGAGATCCCGAGCAGCGTGACGCGCGGTAGATCGAGTTGTCGACGCAACTGCTCGAGATCGTCCACCAGAAGCGGTACGTCGTACCGACCGTCCGACGGCCGATCGCTCCGACCGGACCCCCGCTGCTCGTAGTACACGACTGGTCCGAGCTGCTCGAGCAGCGGACCGGTCAGCCGCTCGAAGTCGTAGATGAACCCGCCCGGCCCGCCATGCACAACCACCAACGGGGTCCGCACCCGCGGATCACCGACAACCCGAACCCAATGCCGAACCCCGTTCACCACCAGGCGCGACTCCACCCTCGACAGGTTAGTTGCTCGCGAGGGCTAGGTTTCTTTGGGTGAATGATGAGCTGATTGATGCGGCTGTGGCGGTTTTGAATCCGCAGTGGGTTGGGGATCGGCTGTTCGGGGATGTGGCGGCGGCGTTGGTTACCGACGCAGGGAATGTGTATGTCGGGGTGTGTATCGACACCGCGTCCGGCACCGGGTTCTGTGCGGAGCATGCTGCGATTGCGGCGATGGTTACTGCGCGATCTGCTGCCTGAGACGGCCTGGCCCGAGACGTTGGATTGAGGGTCAGTTCGAGGTGAGGGCTGTGAGCCAGGTGTCGTGGTGCGTTGCTGTGTAGGTCGCGGCTGGGCCCCAGAAGTCGGCGTGGCCCTCGGCGTAGAGCTGGGCCCAGGGTTGTTCGCCGGTTTCGTGGCCGCGGACGAGGAGTTCGTACGATCCGCGGGTGCGGGCCGCGATCTGGGCGGGGAAGGCTCGGCGCTGCCCTGGGTCCAGACCGTAGCCGTCCGCGAAAGCGCGCAGCCGCGGGGCGTCCACCGCTGGGTCGCCTCCGGGGAGGAGCGGTACCAGCGTCTGGGCGGCGTACCCGAGGTCCCACAGCCTCGACGACGGGCCGGCGTTGTCCCAGTCGATGAAGACCCATCGGTCACCGTCGAGCACCAGGTTCCACGGCGCGAGGTCGCCGTGGCAGATCAGGCCGCCGCCGGCGGGGTCCGGGACCACCGGGTGCCAGGCCGCATCGGGCGGCGGGCGGAAGCTGTCCATCGCGTCGTGGAGTTCGCGAATCAGCCGCCCCAGTCGGCGCAACTCATCGAGGGAGAACGGCGGCAACGTGTCGGCCATCACGCCGGGGACGTACTCGAGCACATGCCGCCCCTGGTCGTCGCGTCCCAACGTCCGCGGGGCACCGTCGAAGCCCCGGTCGGCCAGATGGGTCAGTACAGCCTCGACGCCGGCCGTGTGGGCGAGCGCCGGTTTCCGTACCGTCGTACCGATCCGCACGACCTGATCCGCGACGTTCCCGCCGGTCAGTACCTCTTCGGCATCGTCCATTCACTCAGTCGAGGCAGAACTCGTTACCCTCGACGTCCTGCATCACGATGCACGACTCGTTGAAGCCGTCCGCGACCAGCACCCGCTGCCGTACGGCGCCGAGCGCGACCAGGCGTTCGCATTCGGCCTCGAGTACGGCGAGGCGCTCGTCGCCCACGAGGCCGGTGCCGACACGTACGTCGAGATGCACGCGGTTCTTGACGACCTTGCCCTCGGGTACGCGCTGGAAGAACAGCCGCGGCCCCACCCCGGTCGGATCAACGCACGCGAACGCCGACCCCTGCCGCTCGGGCGGCAACGCGCGGTCGAACTCCTCCCACGACGCGAAACCCTCCGGCGGCGGCGGTACGACGTACCCCAGAACGTCACACCAGAAGCGAGCCACGCGCTCCGGGTTCGCACAGTCGAAGGTGACCTGGAACTGCTTGACCGACGCCATCGCACCACCATAGATCCGGAAACCCCCGCCGTGCCCACCAATTTCCATTGCCCCGCCAACGGAACGTGAGGACACTCGGTCCGCGTGGCTGATCTCGACGTACTTCTGAGAAACGACCGCTATCCGCGCTCCGCCGCCTACTCGGCCCGCTGGATGGTCGACGGCGCGATGGGACCCAACCCGGTGTGGCACGCGGAAGCACTGGCCGAGGTCCTGCCCCTCGAGTCCGGCATGCGGGTCCTAGACCTGGGCTGCGGTACGGCGCTGAGCTCGATCTTCCTGGCCAAGGAATTCGACGTCGAGGTATGGGCGACCGACCTCTGGGTCCAACCGCACGAGAACCTCATCCGCATCGCCGAGGCAGACGTGGAAAACCGGGTTCACCCCGTCTTCGCGGAGGCGCACGCGCTCCCCTTCGCCGAGGGCTTCTTCGACGCGCTCGTCAGCATCGGCGCGTACCACTACTTCGGCACCGATGACCTGTACCTCGGCTACTGCTCGGCCTTCGTGAAACCGGGCGGGTGGCTCGGGGTCGTTCAGCCCGGGCTCGCCGAGGAGTACGACGTACTGCCTCCGCCGCACCTCGCGCCGTACTGGAAGTGGGACTTCTGCGCCTGGCACAGCCCCGGCTGGTGGCGACGGCACTGGGAGAAGACCGGCCTGGTCACGGTCGAGCTCGCAGACCGCTTGCCCAACGGCTGGCAGGACTGGCTCCAATGGAACGAGGTCTGCGATCTGGCCAACGGTACGCCGGACCAAGAGGAAGCCAGGATGCTCCGCGCCGATGCCGGCCGCGCCCTCGGTCTCACCCGGCTCGTGGCTCGTCGCACCACCTAGGAACACCACGGAGCCGGCCGTCGAGGCAGAATCGGGATGTGAAGAAGCCCGAAGCCAACCCGGTGATCGCGCGCAACCGCAAGGCTGCCCATGACTACGAGCTGGGCGAGTCCTGGGAGGCGGGCATCGTGCTGCAGGGGCTCGAAGTCAAGGCGCTCCGTGCCGGCCGGGCGTCCCTGGTGGGCGGCTTCGCCATGGTCGAGAACCGGGAGCTCTGGCTGCACGGCGTACACATCCCGCAGTACTCCCAGGCCCGCTGGTTCAACGACGGCTCACGCCGCAAGCGGAAGCTGCTGCTGCACCGCGCCCAGATCGACAAGATCGAGCGCAAGGTCAACGAGGGCGGGCTGACGATCGTCCCGGTGACCCTCTACTTCAAGGACGGTCGCGCGAAGGTGGAGATCGCCCTGGCCCGCGGCAAGAAGACCTGGGACAAGCGGCACGCACTCGCCGAGCGCGAGGCCGGCCGCGAGGTCGAACGAGCCGTCAGCCGCCGCCTGAAGGGCCGCCGCGACTGACGCTCCGAACACACAAAGACCCAGGTCAGAGACGCGCGGGCCAGCGTCGACTTACCTGAGCAACTCGAACCACTCAGCATCAGCAGCATCCGACCAACCTGGCAGCCGAAGTCATTCCGGACTACTGATTTGGACCCCCACCACACGACTTGTGTCGTCCCGTCTGCCGTTCAGCCCACGCGTAGCTGGCGATGGCGTGCGGGTTCCGTGCCCGGTACTTTTGCCCGGTGTTGTCGGTCGAGGATCGCGTTGCCGCTGCGATGACGTCCCCGTTGGAGAAGGTCCTCGTTGCGGGGCAAGCGGTGAGGCCCCCGGAGGGCTTGGTTCGGCAGTGGGATCTCCCGGAATCTGATCGGTATGCGCTGCTGCGGTGGGGACTGCCGGACGACAGTCTCATGCGGCCACATTTCCAGGCAGCGGCCGATCCGGAGCTGGTTCCCAATCTGGCGGGGGAACGGGAGCGGCAGGAAGCATCCCCCGGTCAGCGGCTCTACAGCCTGGTTCACTGGGGCCGGGAAGAATTGCAGCTGCGGATCGGCGCCGTCGCCGGGACGGGCCGCGTGCTGAAGATCCAGCCGAAGCCGATCACGGCCGATGACCTTCACCCCGCGCTGCGGGAGGCCAACGCGGGTCTCTATCACCCGTCTGTCGAATTCTTCAGCTCGTCCCTGGCCCAGTTCGTCGAGACGTTCTGGCGCTGTCACGCGGCAATGGGGATCGCCTCCGAACTGAGGCAGCAGGAACCCGACCACGACAGGCCATTGGAAGAGTACGACGTATGGTTCAGCCGCCTCCACGACTGCGAGCGGATCATCCTGGAGCACATCGAGCGGATCGACAGTCATGTCCGTGCTGACGACACCGGCACCCTCTGGACGACAGTCGTCACTGAGCTCACCCACGCGGGCAACTGAAGACCGGGCGCCTGAAGCAACAAGACGCTGCACGCGGCCGTGCGCCGCAGGGCGCTCTTATACTGCGGGCCGTGGCGTTGACGGCGTACGAGCAGGGTCTACTGGCTGTGCAGCGGCGAGAGTTTGCGGCGGCCCGGGAGCAGCTGGAGTCAGCCGGTGACGACCCCCGTGCGGTGTTGCTGCTCGGTCAGCTTGCCGGCGAGGGGCTCGGAGAGCCGGTGGACGCGGCGAAGAAACTGTCACTGTACGAGCGCGCTGCCGAATTGGGCAGTGCCGAGGCCGCGTACAACCTCGGGGCGGCGCACGCGAACGAGCAGCGATACAAGGTCTCGCTGGACTGGTACCGGCGCGGGGCGGAGCTCGGCCAGTCGGGCGCCCTCCGGATGATTGGTGTCATGTACGCAACGGGGCAGGGCGTTGAGGCGGACGACGTTGAGGCGGAGCGTTTCCTGCTGGCTGCCGCGGCGAGCGGCGACCACCTGGCCTCGTTCGATCTGGGGACGCTTTTCGCCTACCAGCGGCAGGACCCGGTCATGGCCGCGCAATGGTTTTTGCGCGCCGCGAAGGAAGGCAGCGCGCCGGCCTGGCGGGAACTGGAACTGCTCGTGCCGCGACTTCGCGAGCTACCAGCCGGCGACACCCGTGCGCGCACGATGCTCGGTGTCATCCTCGCGTTCCACCTCGACGAGCGAGACGCCGGCGCCGAGTTGCTAGAGGTCTCCGTGGCCGAGGGCGACCCGGAGGCCCAACGGTCACTGGCCTTCCTGCTGCACGACAACGCCGGCTTGCCGGACGACAAGGCGCGGGCCATGGTGCTGTTCCGGACGGCCGCGGAGGCTGGTGACGGCTACGGGGCGTACAACCTCGGCGTCGCGGCCAGCGATCCGCACGAGGCTGTGCGGTGGCTTCGGCAGGCCGCGGAAGCCGGGGTCCCCGAGTCGTACCCGCAACTGGCGGACCGCCTCAGTGAGCTTGATGTCGATGAAGAGGCGTTGCGGTGGTACGTCCGCGGTGCCGAAGACGGGCACAAGGAGTGCATGTTCGCGGCCGCCTGCTGGTACCGCGACGGTTTCGGTGGTCCCGTCGACCTCGTCCAAGCGCTGCGTTGGTACCTTTCCCTACTCGAGGTCGGTAGTGGCGACGGGATCCACGAGGCGCACAAGATCGTCTCCAAGATGACCGACGATCAGATCCACGAGGCGGGCCGCCTTGCCGGACAGATTCTGGCTGCTGACGTACTCGTCGTGAGCCGACGTACGTGACTTCCGGTCTGGGTCGCATGACCACGCGACCAGACAAGGCAACCGACGCTGGGCCCACACTGCAAGGTCACGTGCACACTTTCTGCCGCGATCCGTGCCTTCGACTGTCGCAGATCACCTGGCGGACAGGTGTCGCGCCCGCGCTGCTCGTAGTACCGGCGGAGCCCGATGTTGTCGGTCCACACACGTCGATGCTGCTGCTGGCTGGGTGCCGGTGCACGTCGTCGGCTGCTGACGTCGACCCGGAACGTGACGAGCCGGACGACTGGCCGGAGCCCTCAGCCCTGGCACCGTGTTAGCAAGACTGTTGGCAACCGGGAGCCCCGGACATGCGAAACCCCAGGTCATCTACCTCGTGACCTGGGGTTTTGTTTGCGCGCTCGGAGGGATTCGAACCCCCAACCTTCTGATCCGTAGTCAGATGCTCTATCCGTTGAGCTACGAGCGCTGGACAACGTCGAGTAACGATACATGGAGGGGGCGGCTGGATGCCAATCGGCTTCGGGGGGAGGGCTCCGGGGGCTGATCGGCGGTGCGGCGTACGGCGGGGTGTGGGGTGGCGGCTCTACGATCCGCGCATGGGAATCGAGGACTTGCTGGGTGGGCGGGAGCTGGGGGACGTGAAGAAGGCGGTCGGGTTCGTGATGGAGAACTCGGACGACTTCGAGAAGGTCCTGAAGCTGGTGCGGGGGCTGCCGGACGACGCGGTCGGGTTCATCGGGAAGTTGCCGGACCTGCTGAAGACGATCGGGACGGGGCTGGCCGAGGCCGGTGAGCAGGCCGCGAAGGCGGCCGGGGCGCTCGTCGGCGAGGACGGCGAGGGTGGGGCGCGGAAGGCGCTGACCGGGAGCGCCGGCACGATGAACGCTGCCAAGGACAAGCTGCACGACGCGGCCGGGATGCTGTCCGGGCTCGCGGGTGAGCTGGACAAGATCCCGGGCATCGGCGACGCCGCGGCGAAGAAGCTGAACGACGGCAGCGGCCAGATCGGCGGGGTCGCGACCGAGATCGAGACCCTGGCCGGGAATCTGCAGGACCTCTCCGGGATCCTCGCGACCGTCGGCGACGCCCTCAAGGGCCTCGGCACCAAGCTCACCGAGTCCGGCGGCTCCGTCCAGACCCTCCTCTCCTGAGCATCCTGAACACCTCCCGGTGTCTGGGAACACGCCATTGCTTGTTCCCAGACGCCGGCGCTTGTTCACAGACCGGATCGCCGGGCGGCGGAACCGGCCTGGGGTGGCGTTCGTCTAAGGCGGGGCGCCTGATGGGGAAGGAAGGACCTTCGCGTGGTTAGGGTCGCGGGCATGGGTAGTCGGCTGGTGCGGCGTACGGCGATCGGATGCGGTGTGGCCGCACTGGTCGGAGGCGGTGTCGGGTTCGCGGTCGGTGAGCCGGTGACGCCGGAGGACATCCAGCCGGCGCGGGCGCTGCCGAAGGACCTGTGTGCGCGGATCGGCGACGTGGCGAGCCTGTTGCCCAAGGCATCGGGTGGTGGCCCGGTGACGATGACGCAGGGCGGGACCACCGCGATCACCTGCACGGCGGGCAGCTCGCGCGCGAAGGTGCGGGCGTACACGTCGGCGAACGTGAAGGTCACCGTCACGGCGTACGGCGGACGCGACGCGGGCGCGGGCAACCCGCCGTTCACGCCGGAGCAGATGGCGAAGCGGACGTTCAGCCGGTCGCCGATCAAGGCGGTCGACCAGGACCGCCCGTACCCGACCAAGGTCAGCCGGACCGAGAGCGGTCTGGCCGGTGAGTCGTGGACCGTGCACGCGCTGGTGCAGCGCGCGGACGTCGTCGTCCTGGTGAACTACACGGCCAACCCGATCGGGGCGGACAGCGCGCAGCAGGCCGCGCTGGCCCTCGCGGACCGGGCCATCTGGGAGAGCAAGTGAGTGACAGCGCGCCGGAGATCCCTGGCTACCAGTTCGATCAGCGCATCCTGCAGCACCCGCTGGCGGAGTTGTGGCACGGGCGGACGTTCACCGGGATGGAGGTCGTGGCGCTCGTCCTCAGCGACGACGGCGCGCGGAACAAGACGGTCGTCGACCGGCTCGCCGGCGCGAGCCGCGACGCCGCGCTCGTCCCCGGCCGGCAGGAGACGCCGCTGTGGGCCGCCAACTTCAACTCCGCCCGCCCGTACGCGATCACGCAGCTCGTCCCGGGCCAGACCGGCGCCGAGCGCCTGATCGACCCGCTCGACGGCATCGTCGGGAACGACGAGGAGTCGCTGCGGGTGATCCGCGAGCAGCTCAGCCGGTACGGCGCAACGCCGCCGACCCTCCCACCGGGCGACACCCCGCACCAAGGCAACCAGCAGCAGGGCATCCCGTCGTACGCCGACCACCCGGAGCAAACCGCCGCGCCCCAGCAGGACGGCCAGGCACAACAGCCGCAGTCGAAGATCGACGTCGCACGGCAGTACCGGCACAAGATCGGTGGCTGGATCTACGGCGTGGTCGCGATCGTCGTGCTGATCGTCTTCAGCGTCGCCTACTCGATCGGTACCGCGATCGGTGGCCTCACGAAGGACGAGTCCACCGAGGCCGCGCCGCCGCCGGCCGTCAGCCCGCAGCCGTACCCGTCCGCTGTCCTGATCCCGGCGATCGACCGCGTCACGACCGCGCCGTACAAGCGCCCGGACGGGTCGGCCGGTGTCTTCGGCGCCACGTACCCGGCCAATGCCGACGTACAGGTCGTCACGAACGCCGAGCTCCCGTTCGCGATCGGCTGGCCGCGGCCGCCGCAGGTGGACTTCCTCGGTGAGTCCTCGCAGCTGATCCTCCGGCGCATCGTGACGAAGACCGAGCACGACCCGGGCGGCCTGAGGAACGCGTTCCGGGCACAGTTGGCGCTGCATCCGTGCGCGAGCCTGGCGAAGTGCCTGGCCGACCGGCCGGCGTTCGACCAGCAGTGGACGAAGATCTACAAGACGACCGCGCCGGCCACCGCGAAGGACGCGCGGACCTGGCTGACGGTGTCGACGAAGGCGCCGTACACGATCACGATGACCAGCGCCTTCCACAGCGGCGGTCAATGGTGGCTGGTCGGGGTCATGGCCTACGGCCAGACCGGCGAGGCCGCGGACATCCAGCGGCTCGTCAACGACATCTGGCGGCAGACCAGCTGACACACCGAAAAATCTCCTGGAAAGGCCCGCGCAACCAGCGCGGGCCTTTCTCTTTTTCACAAGCGACACCGGAAAGCGATTGTCGCGAAAACTTTGTGACCGGGTTCACGTCCAGGCGGTTCTCAGACCCACATCGCGTCGCGTACCGTAGTACCACTTGCACACTGGTATGTATCCACTGGATTGACTGGTATGCGACAGATCACACCGCCAGCAAGCTGCATCGCACCGCCGGAGACCCCGGCGGCCGTCGCCGTACCGCCTTTCAGCGTCGAGGGGCCGGGATGAGCGCCGGGCCCGAACAGCCGAGAGGGAATGAGCCGCGAATGACGACAACCGCCAGCCCGACCCATACCGACGCCGACCTCCGAGCCGACACGGACTCCCTCCCCGCCGAGGACCGCACGTACGACCTGAGCAACGCCCCCACCCGCCACGCCGGCCTGCTGCAGTGGGTCGCCGAGGTGGCCGCGCTGACGCAGCCCGACCGGATTCACTGGGTCGACGGTTCGGACGCGGAGTACGCGAAGCTCACCGACGGGCTGATCGCGGCCGGCACGATGGTCCGGTTGAACGACGAGAAGAAGCCGAACTCGTTCTGGGTCCGCACCGACCCGTCGGACGTCGCCCGGGTCGAGCAGCGGACGTTCATCTGCTCGCTCGAGGAGAAGGACGCCGGCCCGACGAACAACTGGGTCGCCCCGGCGGAGATGAAGGCGACGCTGACGGAGCTGTACCGCGGTTCGATGCGCGGCCGGACGATGTACGTCGTCCCGTTCTGCATGGGCCCGCTGACCGCCGAGAAGCCGATGTTCGGCGTCGAGATCACCGACTCGGCGTACGTCGTGGCGTCGATGCGGATCATGTGCCGCACCGGCGCCGAGGTACTCGAGAAGCTCGGCGCCGACGCGCCGTACGTCCCCTGCCTGCACTCGGTCGGCGCGCCGCTCGAGCCCGGTCAGCAGGACGTGCCGTGGCCGTGCAACGACGAGAAGTACATCGTTCAGTTCCCCGAGGAGCGGGCGATCTGGTCGTACGGGTCCGGGTACGGCGGCAACTCGCTGCTCGGCAAGAAGTGCTACTCGCTGCGGATCGCGTCCGCGATGGCGCGTGACGAGGGCTGGCTCGCCGAGCACATGCTGATCCTGAAGCTGATCTCGCCGGAGAAGAAGGTGCACTACATCGCCGCCGCGTTCCCGAGCGCCTGCGGCAAGACCAACCTGGCGATGCTCGACCCGACCCTGGAGGGCTGGGAGGTCGAGACGCTCGGCGACGACATCGCCTGGATGCGGTTCGGCAAGGACGGCCGGCTGTACGCCGTGAACCCGGAGTTCGGCCTGTTCGGGGTCGCCCCCGGCACCGGCTGGAAGACCAACCCGAACGCGATGCGCACGATCGAGAAGGGCAACTCGGTCTTCACGAACGTCGCGCTCACCGACGACGGCGACGTCTGGTGGGAGGGCTACTCGCCGACCCCGCCGGACCACCTGACCGACTGGAAGGGCCGCGAGTGGACGCCGGCCTCGGGCGAGCTGTCCAGCCACCCGAACAGCCGGTTCTGCACGCCGATCAAGCAGTGCCCGATCATCGCCGACGAGTACGACGACCCGAACGGCGTACCGATCTCGGCGATCATCTTCGGCGGCCGCCGCGCCACCACGGTCCCGCTGGTGACCGAGTCGCGGGACTGGGCGCACGGGGTGTTCATGGGCGCGACGCTGTCCTCGGAGACGACCGCGGCGGCGGTCGGCCAGGTGGGCGTCGTACGGCGTGACCCGATGGCGATGCTGCCGTTCCTCGGGTACGACGCGGGCCAGTACTTCGACCACTGGCTGACCGTCGGCAAGGAGCACGACGCGGCGCAGCTGCCGAAGATCTTCTACGTGAACTGGTTCCGCAAGGACGAGGCGGGCAAGTTCGTCTGGCCGGGCTTCGGTGAGAACAGCCGGGTGCTGAAGTGGGTCATCGAGCGGATCGAGGGCCAGACGGACGCCGTCGAGACCCCGATCGGCCGGGTGCCGACCGCGGACGCACTCGACGTCACCGGGCTGGACCTGACCGAGCAGGACCTGCAGATCGCGCTCGACGTGGACGTCGAGGAGTGGAAGGCCGAGATCCCGCTCATCGAGGAGTGGTTCGCCAAGCTCGGCGACACCGTCCCGGCCACGTTGAAGGTCGAGCTCGACAACCTGAAGGCCCGTCTGGGCTGACGATCTCCGGCCGCCGAGTCGGAAGCCGGCGGCCGGACCACCACAGTGCGGCGCCCTGGGGTCATCCTTCGGGGCGCCGCGCTGTGCTGTCCGCGAGGACCTGGCGGACCTCGTCGTCTCCGACCGGCGAGAAGTCGCGGTACGCCTGCCCGACCGCGCTGAAGTACTGCGGGATCCACGCGCAGACGACCTGGTCCGCGACCTGCGACAGTCGCCGGCAGCAGTCGATCCCGCCCACGGGTACTGCCACGATCACGCGCGCCGGCCGATGTCGTCGTACCGCTGCCACCGCCGCGCGCATCGTCGCGCCGGTCGCGAGGCCGTCGTCGACCAGGATCACCACGCGATCCCGTACGTCGATCGGCGGCCGGTCACCGCGGTACGCCTGCTCGCGCCGGCGGAGCTCGCCGACCTCCTCCTGCCGGACCGCCTCGATCGTCTCGGGGTCGACGCTGCGCGCCACCGGCTCGTTGCGGACCACGTGCAGCTCCTCGCCGACGCCCGCGATCGCGCCCATCGCGAGCTCCGGCTGTCCCGGCAGACCGAGCTTGCGGACGATCAGTACGTCGAGCTCCGCGTCCAGGGCGTCCGCGACCGGGGCCGCGACGGGTACGCCGCCACGCGCCAGCCCGAGTACCAGGACGGAACCGTCGACCGTGCCGAGCTCCTCGGCCAGTGCGCGGCCCGCGGCCGTCCGATCGAGGTACGGCCTCCTCATAGCGCCCATGATCCACGGACGGCGGCGGCATGCGAATCCCTCACCGGGTCAGAGGTGCCGGACCGTCGTCACACTGACCCGATCGGCCGGGACCCGGACCGTCTGCTCGGTCCCCGTGTTGTCCAGGAACTGAACGAGTGCGACCCAGCCGTCGGCGCAGTGCAACCGGCCGATCAACCACGCCGGTGACCAGCCGTCGTTCAGCTGGACGAGCACGTGCGCGGGCAGGTCCACGCCGAGAAGCGGCCGGGGATCACCTGCGGATGTCGGCACTGCGAGAGCGGTCATCTGTCATCACCTCTCGAGATCCGGATGCCCGCTCCTCACCGCGACGTCGCACGCCAGGCGGCTGCAGGTACCCAGGAAATGTTTCGGGCACGGCACCGGACTGTCACGACATCGACCCGATCGGCACGCCACGGTGTGGGTACGTTGAGCGCATGAAAATCGGCGTGATGCTGCCCCTCGGCGGCGGGGACGGACCAGGCGGCGGGATGCCAGGCTGGAAGGACGTGCGCGCGGTCGCCGAGGCGGCCGACCGGAGCGGCCTCGATTCGGTCTGGCTCGCGGACCACTTCCTGTACCGCGACCCGGAGGACAGGGTCTACGGGATGCACGAGAGCTGGACGCTGCTGAGTGCGGTCGCCGCGGTCACGGAACGGGTCGAGATCGGGAACATGGTGCTGTGTGCGTCGTTCCGCGATCCGGGTCTGACCGCGAAGATGGCGGCGACGCTGGACGAGGTCTCCGGCGGCCGCCTGATCCTCGGCGTCGGCGCGGGCTGGCACGACCCGGAGTACGAGACGTTCGGGCTGCCGACCGACCACCGGGTCGGCCGCTTCGCCGAGTGGCTGGAGATCGTCGCGAGGCTGATCCGCGGCGAGACGGTCACGTACGACGGCACGTACTACAAGGTCAAGGACGCCAACCTGGACCCGGCCCCACCGCACCGCATCCCGATCCTCGTAGCCGGCCACCGCCCGCGCATGATGCGCCTCACAGCCCAATGGGCCGACGCCTGGAACACCGCTTGGTACGGCGCCCCGTCGCTGAAGGTCGAGGAACGCCTCGAAACCCTCCGCCAGGCCCTGGAAATCGCGCAACGCCCCACCGACGAGGTAACCCGAACCGTAGGCATCATCGTCCGCGACCCCGACCACCCCGTACCCGACCCCAGCCCCAACGCGATCGCCGTACAAGACCTCCCCGAAGCCCTGCACTCCTACCACCAACTAGGCGTCCACCACACAATCATCTCCCCCGAACCCATGACCCCCAGCACCGTAGAAGCAATAGCCCAAGCCAAAACCGCCCTATAACCACCCACCAGAAGTCGCGGGGCAGCCAGAACAAACACAGACGCAGGCGCGGAGCAGTCCCACGCGGGCGGAGCGGTTCGGCGCGGAGCAGTCCCAGGCGGGCAGCGCGGTTCGGCGTGGGGCAGTCCCACGCGGGCAGCGCGGTTCGGCGTGGGGCAGTCTGGCGGGGGGGCCGGGGGGCGGAGCCCCGCCGGGCGGGGTCTGGGGGTTGCACCCCCAGAAGACATGGCCGGAGCTCCTTGCCCGCGCGTTTCGCGGGCAAAGAGCTCCCAGAGCGGAGGCGGCGGGATTTGAACCCGCGAGAGGGGGTTACCCTCAACCCGCTTAGCAGGCGGGCGCCATCGACCGGACTAGGCGACGCCTCCTCCGACGTTCCCCGTACGGGGACACGACGACGGCCAAGACTAGCCGCTCGACCGGGCCGCGAGCAAAGCGGGCCCCGGCCGCGAGCTCGCCCCGGGTTCGGCTGCGAGCTCGGCCCGGGTTCGGCCGTGGGCTCGGGCTGGGTTCGGTCGGGTGCCGGGCGGGAACTTGGTAGGAGTGTGGCCGGTTGTTGCCACGGCGTGTGGTGGCGGCGGCACGTTCGGTGTGTCGACCGGTGGATGTGTACGCTGGCGACCATCGACGGGGGTCGCCGGCACACGTCAACCAACTGGCTGTCGTGGGCGTCTGAAGTACCGTGGGCTGCTGCACGCGGCCGACGGATGGGTAGTGACGTCGTCGATCAGGGAACGGAGCTATGTCGCGGAGTAATCGCGCAGCCGGTCGGAGGGCAGCACCTCGCCCCCACCGATCCCGGCCCCGCTCGCACCGCGCCCGGACGGCGTCGAAGGCGATCGGCCTGACTCTGGTCAGTGCCCTGTTCCCCGGCTCGGGGCTGATGATGGGCGGCCGGAAGAAGCTCGGCGCGTTCGTCCTCACGATCAGCGTCGGACTGCTGTTGATCGGCGCGTACGTCGGTCTGACGCACCGCGATTCGGTCCTCGCGCTGCTGGTGTCTCCGCGGCAACTGCTGATCGCGACCGCCGCCGTCGTCGTGCTCGGCGTGTGCTGGATCTGGGTCGTGGTCGCGTCGCACAAACTGCTCCGGCCGGTCAGCATGACCTACACGGGCCGGTTGGCCGGCTCGATGTTCGTCGGGTTGCTGTGTTTCGCGATCGCCGTACCGACGACGGTCGCGGCGCAGACCGTGATGGCGCAGCGCGGCCTGGTCGGCGATGTGTTCAAGTCCGAGGGCGATTCGAAGAGCGCGACCCGGCCGAAGGTGAACAAGGGCGACCCGTGGGCGAAGACTCCCCGGCTGAACCTGCTGCTGCTCGGCGCGGACGACGGCGTCGGCCGGACCGGTGTCCGGACCGACACGGTGATCGTCGCCAGCATCGACACCAAGACCGGTGACACCGCCCTGATCTCGCTCAGCCGGAACTGGATGCGGATGCCGTTCCCGGAGGACTCGCCGCTGCACAAGGTGTACCCGGACGGCTACTGGGACCCGAACCTGGGCAACGTCGAGCAGCCGGAGTACTACCTCGACGCGATGTACGAGAACGTCCCGAAGGCGCACCCGGGGATCCTCGGCCAGACCGACAACGAGGGCGCGGACGTGGTCAAGCTGGCCGCGAGCGCGGCGCTGGGCCTGGACATCGACTACTACATGCAGGTCAACCTGGCCGGCTTCCGGCAGATCATCGACGCGCTCGGCGGGATCACCGTCAACGTCAACTATCGGGTGCCGATCGGCGGCGACTACGGCGCCGGCCCCGGGTCGAACTCGGAGCGGAAGCCGACCGGCTACATCGAGCCGGGCCCGAACCAGAAGCTCGACGGGTACCACGCGCTGTGGTTCGCGCGCGGCCGGTACGGGCTGAGCGACCCGTCGCGGCAGGAGCGGCAGCGCTGCACGATCCACGCGCTGGTGAACAGCGCGAACCCCCAGACGCTCGTGACGAAGTACCAGGAGATCGCGAAGGCGGGGAAGCAGCTGCTGCGCACCGACATCCCGCAGGAGATCCTGGGTGCGTTCGTCCAGCTCGCGCTGAAGGTGAAGAACGCCAAGGTCACCAACATCGACTTGGACAAGAGCAAGAACTTCCCGACCGGCAAGAACCCTGACTACACGGCGATGCAGGAGATCATCCAGAAGGCGATCGCCCCGAAGGCCAACCCGGCGCCCACGACGCCGAAGCCGACGAAGAAGCCGACCAGCACCGCCACCACCACGAAGAAGCCGACCACCGCGCCGAAGGCGACCCCCACGCCGGGTGCCGCGCAGAACCTGGCCGACGCCTGCGCCTACGACCCGAGCCAGACCGGCAACTGATCCGTTCCGGTGAACCCCTCCCGGGGAAGGATTGGAGCACAACAGAACCGGGTCACACCTGGGGGTGACTGTGAGGCGTTCCACGGCGGTTGTGATCGGGGTCGCGGTCCTGGTCTGCGCGGGCTGCAGCGGCAAGGCGGAGAGTGCTGACGCGCCCCAGGCCGGGAGCACGGCGACCAGCGCACCACCGTCGTCGTCGGCTCCCCCACCGGCGGCCAAGCCGACGCCCGCACCGAAGCCGAGCCCGATGGCGCTCTCGGTGCCGATGTACCAGCGCGCGCTGACGAACGTCGAGAAGGTCCTCCGGCCGTACGTCGCCCGGGTGATGAACGCGAAGACGGTCGCCGCCTTCGACGCGTCCCGCGCGCAGCTCGCGGGCGCCGTCGTACTCGAACGCTCCGAGCTCGCGAAGATCACGCCGCCGCGCGGTCTGGTGTCCGCCCATCCACAGGTCCTCGACGCCTTCGACGCGTACGCCGGGGAGGTGAGCGTGAACCTGGCCAAGGCCGGGGAGACGAAGACCGGTTGCGGACTGCCGAAGGGTGTGGACGTCCGGCTGTACGAGGCGAAGACCGGGGTGCGGACCGCGTTCGCCGGGCTCGCGCAGAGCGTGCAGAAGTCGATCGGCAAGGGCGTGAAGTTCGGCGCGCTGTCGGTGCCCGCGAAGCCGGCCGCGCCGGCCGTGATCGGTGGCCGCGGCGAGAACGGTGACGTGTTCCAGCGGTCCGGGCCGCGGGGTTCCGGTTCGCTCCGGATCACCAACGCCGGCGCGGACATCGTGGTCGTGGTCACGGCGAGCAACCCGCGCAAGCCGATGGCGTCGATCTACATCCGGGCGAACAAGTCGGCGACGCTGAACGGGATCCGTGGTGACTACTGGGTCTACTACAAGTCCGGGACGAACTGGGACGCGAGGAACAACCGGTTCACCGAGGACTGCTCGTACGCCCGGCTCAACCGGTTGCTGGACGGGTCGTACTCCTGGTCGCTGACGCTGAAGTCGGTGGCCGGCAACACGACGGAGTCCGAGACGGAAGCCTTCTGATCGCCTCGCCCCAGGCGGATGAGATCCTGTGCCGATGCGTACGACGTACCGGATGCGAGCGGGACGGTTCCTCGGGATCCTTGCCGCCGGGCTGATCATTCTCGGGGTGGCCGCGGTGCTCTGGGCCCTGGGGCTCCCGGGCGTCGCGGTGTCGGTGTTCCTCACGCTCGGCGGGCTGATCGCGCTCGCCGGCCTGTGGATCCTGGCCCGGCCGCCGAAGGTCGCCCGGCTACGCGACCAGGACATCGAGGTTCGCGGCCTGCGTACGCGCTGGACCGACATCACCGAGGTCGGCCGGGTCGAGACCACGCACGGCGAGGCGATCGTGCTGCGGACCAAGCAGCCCGACCAGCCGATCCTGCTGCCGATCTCCTGGCTGGTGCCCAAGCAGGTCGAGACGCTGGAGACCACGCTGCGCGACAAGCTGAACGCGGCCCACGGGTACACCATCTGGGACGGGACTGCCCCCGGGGACACCGACGGCGCAGAATGATCCGGTGCTTTCCTTCGAGCTGTCGTACGACGAACTGCTGACGTACCAGGGCACGAACCCGCGGCCCGCGGACTTCGACGCGTTCTGGGACAAGGCGCTGTTGTCACTCGATGACGTTCCGGCCGATGCCGAGTTTGTCGACGCCGACGACTTCCCGCTGACGACCGCGGTGGCCCAGCACCTGTACTTCACCGGGACCGGCGGGTACCGCGTGCACGCGAAGGTGATCCGCCCGACCGAGCCGACCGGGCCGGCCGTGCTGCTGTTCCACGGGTACGGCGGTGAGCAGCCGAAGTGGGTCGAGCTGCTGCCGTACGCCGCGCGCGGGTACACGGTCGCGGCGCTGGACGTGCGGGAGCAGGTCGGGTTCCGTACGCCGTCGCAGGAGCGGAACACGTTTTCGCTGCATCACCATCTGGTGCACGGGCTGGACGACGGACCGGACGGGCTGCTGTACAAGCATGTCTTCCTGGACACGCGGCGGCTCGCCGACATCATCGGCGGTCTACCCGAGGTCGACGCTGCGCGGATCGCGACGACCGGGTGGAGCCAGGGCGGCGGTCTGTCGCTGGTGGCGGCCGCGCTGACGCCGACGATCAAGTACGCGGCCAGCGTGTACCCGTTCCTGTGCGACTACCAACGGACCTGGGACCTGAACCTGGAGACCGGTCCGTACGACGAGATCGTCACCTGGTTCCGCAAACGCGACCCGCGGCACCTTCGCCAGGACGAGGTCTTCACCACCCTCGGCTACATCGACGTACAGCACCTGGCCTCCCGCATCCAGGCCGAGGTGACCTTGTTCGTAGGCCTCGAGGACCAGGTCTGCCCACCCTCAACCCAATTCGCCGCCTACAACAAGATCCAGTCCGCGAAGGAACTCCGCACGTACCCCGACTTCGGCCACGACGACCTCCCCGGCGCCCACGACGACATCTACCAACTCATCGGCACCAAGCTCTAGGGCCGGATCCATGGCTCGTTCATCGAGTGCCGGACGATCTCGTAGACGATGCGTTCGTCCTGCCGGCGTTCGATGGCGGCGATCCACGCCTGGGACAGGTCCTCGGGCTCGTCGCCGACGAGAACCACGATCCGGTTCCGGAGGGTGTCCCAAAATCCGGCCAGCGCCCCTTCAGCCGGTCCCCACTCGTGAGCGTTGGGGAAGATGTCGTCGGCGAGTTCGAGCAGTTCCTGGCGGGAGTAGCGGACCGACTCGAATTCGATGGTGAAATCGGCCGGCTGAGCCAGTACTGCCTGCTTCACGCGCTCCACCTCCGGGTCCGAGCCGTCGACGGCGCCGACCAAGCGGACGGTGAGGACGCGCGTCCGGTGATCCCAGGACAGCCCTCCGTCGGGCACCGGCCCGTTGTCGACGATCGACTGGATCGCGTCGGTCTGCTCCAGGACGTCGGCTTCGCCTGTGATGTCGAGCAGCACCGGTTCCTCGTTCGGCGGAACACCTTTCGTCCTCGCCACCTCGTAGCGCCCGGGGTACGGCGCGAAGTTCGGATCGTCGGTGCTACTCATCGGGTCCGCCTTCGCCGGTAGAGCGGATGGTTTGGAGGGTGATCCTGGGGTCGTGGAGCTGGTTGATGGCGCGGATCAGTGTGGCGGCGTGCTTGTAGTCGGGATCGACCTGCAGCAGAACGCGGTTGATGGTGGGGTCGAAGCCGCCGCCGATACCTGACGCCCGGCCCAGCGGTGTTGGTTCTGGAGAAGTCTGTCCGCGAGGGCCTGCAACTCCATGGCGGAGTACTCAACCTGGACGAACCTGACGTGCATCCCCGTCGCGCTCTTCCCGATGATCGACCTCGCGTGCTCGAGGGCAGCGGCGGTGGTCATCTGCACGGTGAGCGTCTTCGCCGAGGCGCTCCACAACATCGCGCCGTCGTACGCCGCCAGCGGTTTCAGCAGCCCCGCAAGGCGATCCCGCTCCACCGACAGCTCGGCGTCCCCGGTCACATCCAGCGGAACCACCTGCTCAGCCCGCGACGTCACCTCGCGCTCATCAGCAGCAGCCCCAGTCACAAGCGACCCGACCAGCACCACCCCGGCCCCCACAACGACAACCACCCGCATCCCCACACCGCGATGCTAGAGCGCCCTTACAACGAGAACCAGTAGCTGGCCGGCGGATCCCCGGCCGCGACAGGATTCCTGCGTCAGCTGGGTTTGGTCCAGGTTATGGAGTAGCGGAAGAAGAGGTGGCGGCGGTAGGTCGAGGTGGGTAGGACTTCTGCGGACAGGGTCTGCATTTCGGGGAATGTGACGGGTGGGGGCCAGACTGTTGGTGATGGGTGTTGCCAGTAGCCCTTGGTGGCGCGGTGGGTCCAGTTGGCGGCTATTCCGGCCAGCTCCCAGGGCAGGTCTCGCGGCAGGTTCGCACGCGCTACGCCCACCACGACCAGTGCGCCGCCCGGACGGAGCAGGTCTCGCATTCGGAGTAGGCCGGTGCGGGCGTCTACGTGGTGGAGGGTGGCTACCGACGCGATCACGTCGTACGACGCGGGCTCGAACGGGTGCTGCAGGAAGTCGCCCTCGACGTACTCGATGTCGTCGCTCGACGCACGTGCCAGCTCGAGGCTGGGTGTGTCCAGGTCGATCCCGGTCACCTGCGGTACGACGTCCCGCAGTTCGCGCGTGAGCATTCCCTCGCCGCAACCGATGTCCAGTGCGCGTTCAGCTCCGCGCGGGACCGCCTGCAGGATCCGCGGGTGGTAGTGGATGTTGTGGTTCCACCGCCGCCTCGTCCGCCTAGCCACGGCCCATCGCAGCGTCGATGGCGGCGATCAGCGTCTCGTCGTCGCCCGCGCGCCACGTGTGGTTCTGGGAGCACGTCCACTGGTCCGGCTCCGGCGGTACGACGCAACCGAACAACCGCACCTTGCCCGCCGCGGCCGCCTCCCGGGCGACCCGGGTGGGCAGGCCGTAGAGGATCGGCACACCCAGTTCTCCACAGACCGGACAGGCCGGCACGTCCACGCTCGCCATACGGCCAAGGTACGTCACCACCCCGTCCAACCCCGGTGAAGGCGAAATGAAAGCGCCGTCTGGGAGTCTGGATCATCGACCCCAGGAGGAGCACATGCGACCCTTGATCGTCTTCAGCGACATCACCGTCGACGGGTTCATGGCCGGACCGGACAACGACCTCGACTTCATGGTCGAGGACCCCCAGCTCGCCGACGAGTTCACGGGTGAGTTGATGCGCGTCGCGGACACCATCGTCTGGGGCCGTACGTCGTTCGCGCCGTCGGCCGTGTACTGGACCACGGCCGAAGGAGACGTCGCCGACTGGCTGAACGCGACGCCCAAGGTCGTGCTGTCGTCGGACGACACGGTCGACGTCAGCGTCTGGCCGAACTCGACGCTGGCCGTCGGTGACGGGGTCGACCACGTCCGCCGGCTGAAGGAAGCGCCCGGCGGCGGTGTCGTCGTGTTCGGCGGCGTGGCGACGGTTCGCGGGCTGGTCACCGCGGACCTGGTCGACGAGTACTGGCTGAAGGTCAACCCGACGATCGTCGGCCGCGGCGGCTCGATGTTCTCCGACATGACCGACCGCCGGACGCTGACGTTGCGCAGTGCACGCACGTTCCCGTCCGGCACCATCGCCGCCATCTACTCGGCGCGCGGATAGCGCCGGGCAGCTCCACAGGGGAAGCTGCCCGGCGCGTTCCGAGAAGTAGCTCCGCAGTACCGGCCTGGTGAGGCATGGTCAGTACTGCGCAGCCGCCTAGTTGGCCTCTTTGGTCGCCCAGTAGTGCCATTGCGGGGAAGCGACTGGGGAGCGGGCCAGGCCGTCCGGCCAGGTGGCCGGCAGGTCGTGACTCCGTGCCGCGTAGAGGATCACCTCCGATGCGGAGCGGTCGCCGCGCACGGCGACCCGGGCGGCGGTCTCGGCACGCATGTCGGCGAGGTAGTGGATGGCGGGCAGGAACTCGGCGCTCAGCCGCGCGCTGAGCCGGCCGACGGGTTCGTCGTCCAGCCGGATCTCGACCACGATCCGGTGCCGGTCCTGGATGCTGTCCTCCTCCTCGATCGCGTGCATGGTGGCGTACGCCCAGCATTCGCCTTCCGGACGGAAGAACGGCGCCAGGACGTCTGGATGGACCTCGCTGCCCGGTACGACGATGCCGCTGCCGGGCGGCAGCAGGTGAAAACTGCCTGGCGGGGGCAGATTCACCGGCACCAGCATGTGCGGCTGCCCGAGGGCCACCGCGACGCTGGCGTGGAACTCGGTGCCCTGGGCGCCCTTGCCGTCCCAGTCCGCCGGCTCCCACTCACTCACCCACAGGTGGCAAGGGACCCGCGGTTGCAGGCCTTGTGCCACCAACTCTGACAGCACCGGGTGGTACCGGTGCGCGTCGTCCCTCGGCAGATAGCCGACAACCTTTCCCTGCACCCGAACGGCGATCGACCGCGGGTCGAAACGGTTGTGCGGTTCCGGGACGAGGTCCGCCTCGGTGTCCAGATCTGCGCCGCGTGCCGGGATGGGGTCGGGGAACAGGCTACGGATCGCCTGCTCGTGCGGGGCCTCCCGCACGACTTCCTGACCACACCACAGAGCATCGCCCCACAGACTGAACGGAATCAGTTCCATCTGTGCCCTCCAGTCCTCACTGACCGGCTTTACCCGGCTCATCCCGGCCAGAACGCCGGCCGTTACACCGAGTGAGCGTATGAAAACTAGACTGCCCAGTGAAGGGCTCTTTCACGCATCGTGCAAGGGTCTGGAATGCAAAAGGTATTCGCCGGTCCGGACTGTGGACGCGGATCGTCTTGTGCAGCGAGCGAATCGGCGAAGATCGTGCAAATGCACGGGAAGGAACGTCATGCAGGGCAGTGGTTCAGTCGCTCGATCGACCACCCGCGACACCGTTGACGCGGCGGCGATCGAGGCCGCGATCAAGCGCTTGGACGGCGTCGCCGTCCGTACTCCGTTGCAGCGCAACCTGCGCCTGTCCGAGCGCACCGGCGCGCAGGTCTGGCTGAAGCGGGAGGACCTGCAGATCGGGCGTTCCTACAAGCTTCGCGGGGCCTACAACCTGATCGCGCAGCTCGACGACGCGGCGAAGGCGGCCGGGGTCGTGTGCGCGAGCGCCGGCAACCATGGCCAGGGGCTGGCGTATTCGTGCCACATCCTCGGCGTCCAGGGCAAGGTGTACGTCCCGCGGACGACACCGCGGCAGAAGCGGGACCGGATCGCCGCGCTCGGCGGCAAGCAGATCAAGGTGATCGTCACCGGCGACACGTACGACGACGCGGCCGCCGCGGCCCACGCGGAGGCCGAAGCGTCCGGCGCGACGACGGTGCCGGCGTTCGACGACCCGAGAACCGTTGCGGGGCAAGGGACCGTTGCCGTCGAGCTGGTCGAGCAGCTCGGCCACGCGCCCGACGTACTCGTGGTTCCCGTCGGCGGTGGCGGTCTCGTCGCGGGCGTTGCGACGTGGATCGCCGAGCGGCATCCCGGCGTACGCATCGTCGGTGTCGAGCCCGGCGGGGCCGCGAGCATGACGGCGGCGGTCGCGGCCGGCCAGCCGGTGACGTTGCCGCATCTGGACAGTTTCGTGGACGGTGCCGCCGTACGACGGGTCGGCGACGTGACCCTCCCGCTGGTACGGCAGGCCGGCGTCGAGCTGATGTCGGTGCCCGAAGGTCTGGTGTGCTCGGAGATGCTCGCGCTCTACCAGACCGACGGGCTGATCGCGGAGCCCGCGGGCGCTTTGTCGACAAGTGCCCTGGGCAACGGTCTCGACGTACGGCCTGGCGAGACGGTCGTCTGCCTGCTCTCAGGCGGGAACAACGACGTCAGCCGGTACGGCGAGATTCTCGAGCGCTCGTTGGTGTACGAAGGGCTCAAGCACTACTTCCTGGTGACGTTCCCGCAGGAGCCGGGCGCACTCCGCACGTTTCTCGACGAGACGCTCGGCCCGGACGACGACATCACGCTGTTCGAGTACGTGAAGCGGAACAACCGCGAGACCGGCGTCGCGCTGGTGGGGATCGAGATCAGCAGCCGCGACGATCTCGAGGGCCTGCTCGCCCGGATGGACGCAGCGCCGCTCGAGATCGAACGCATCAACCCGAACTCGCCGGAGTTCCGCTACCTGATCTAGGTCCGCTTCGAGTGCTTCGGATGCCGCGGGTCGTGCGGGTGACTCCCGTCGTCCCAGTCGGGCGGCGGGACGCCCTGCCCGTCCATGGGGGTGACGTTCTGCTTGTCCCGCGTCGGGCTGACGGGCTGCTCGTCGGTCGCGCCCAGCATCGGCTGTCCGCGGCGTTCGTCCGGCATGCCCGGCTCACCGGAGCGGTCCTCGCCGCGCTTGTCCGGCCACAGGTTCTGCGCCTCGTCGCGGTGCTGGTCGGACTCCGCGCGGGCGCTCGCGGCCTCCTCGCGGCGTTCGTTCGCACCCGCCGACAGCCGGCGCGCCTCAGCGGCCTTCTCGTCGGCGACGGCCTGCGCACGGCGAGCCCGGGCGTCGACCTCGTCGGCCGTCGCACGCTGCTTCTCCGCCCGTGCCGCACTCGCCCTGGCCTGCTGCTCGTGCTCCTGCGCCTGCACGCGGTCCCGCTCGGTCCGGCGTCGTGACATCGCGCCGGCGATCAGCGCGATCACGATGACCAGGACGGCGATCGCGACGACGATCCAGACAATGGTCATTCCGTCCATCGGTCCTCCTCGGCTCGATGATCAGAACCACCGGTACCCGGAGCCGCCGTCGCCTAACGCCCTCCATCGGACGCCGTACCTCAGACGAGGCCGCGGCGGGCCGCCCAGACGATGGCCTCGATCGCGGTGCTGAAACCGAGGCGGTCGCAGATCAGGCGGGTCCGGCGGCGGACCGTGCGTTCGGACAGGTCGAGGCGGCGGGCCACGCCGTCGACCGGGAGGCCGGTGGCCAGCAGCCGCAGCAGTTGCAGGTCGTCGTGACTGATCTCGCGCGGCGGCACCCTGCGCGCGAGCGGTCGAAGTTCCTGGGAGAGGACGGTCATACGGATCACCTGGTTCCGAATACCCGGGACTCGGCGGCGTCCCAGTCGGCCGGTTTGCCCTGCGGGTCGTAGCGCCGCAGAGAATGTGTGGACCGGACCAGCGCGCGCATCGCGCCCAGGTCCGGCAGGGGCTCGCCGAGGGCGCGAGCCTGGACGAGCACGTTGCCCAGCGCGGAGGCCTCGACCGGTCCGGCGAGAACCGGTACGCCGCACGCGTCGGCGGTGAGCTGACACAGCAGCTCGTTCTGCGATCCACCGCCGATGACGTGCAGTACGTCGACCTCCTGATCGGCGATCGCCTGCGCGGTCCGCAGCGTACGGCGGTACGCGAGCGCGAGACTCTCCAGAATGCAGCGGACCACCGCACCGCGCGACCGCGGCGGCTCCTGGCCGCTCGCCCGGCAGCGCTCGTCGATCCGGGCCGGCATGTTGCCTGGCGCAAGGAACTCGGGCGCGTCCGGATCGATCAGTACGGCGAACGGCGGGGCGTCGGCGGCGGCACGCAGCAGCTCCTCGAGGTCGTCGTCCCCCCAGATCCGCTGACACTCCTGCAGGATCCACAGGCCCATGACGTTGCGCAGGAACCTGGTCGTGCCGTCGACGCCACCCTCGTTGGTGAAGTTCGCCCTGCGCGCCTCGTCCGTCAGCACCGGCGCGTCGAGTTCCAGGCCGACGAGCGACCAGGTCCCGGAGGAGATGTACGCGAACAGCTCGTTCTCAGCAGGTACGGCGACCACGGCCGACGCGGTGTCGTGCGACCCGACGGCGATCACCGGGATCCCTGGCGCCAGTCCGGTCTCGTCCGGCAGCACACTCCCGATCACGTCTCCCGGTTCGCGCAGCCGGGGGAAGATCCGCCGCGGCAGCCCGCCGTTCGAACGCGCACCCGGAGCAGGCACGCGCGCGATCAGCTCGTCACTCCAGTCTCGCGCCGTCACGTCGTACAGCTGGGTCGTCGATGCGTTCGTCCGCTCCACACCGATCTCGCCGGTCAGCCAGTACGCCAGCAGGTCCGGAATCATCAGCAATGTGGCAGCGTCGGCAGGCAGTTCCTCGGCCGCCAGTTGGTAGATCGTGTTGAACGGCAACTGCTGCAGCCCGGTCACGGCGTACAGGTCGGCCGCCGGAATCACCGACAGCACGCGTTCCATCACGCCGTCCGTGCGTGAATCGCGGTAGTGGACCGGATTGCTCAGCAGACGACCCGCCCGGTCGAGCAGCCCGTAGTCGACGGCCCAGGAGTCGATACCGAGGCCGTCGATCGGGCCGGCGAGCTGGAGGCCATCCAGCACAGAGCGGTACAGGTGCAGCATGTCCCAGTGAAGAGTCCCGTGGACGCGGACCGGGCCGTTCCAGAAACGGTTCAGCTCGCGCAACTGAAGGACACTCGGGCCGACCTCCGCGCACATGACGCGGCCGCTCGAGGCCCCCAGATCCACCGCCGCGACACGCTTCATGGCAACACCTAACGCAGGAAGGCGGCAGCCACGCCGGCGTCGACGGGCACGTGCAGACCGGTCGTGTGGGTGAGGTCCCCGCCGGTCAGCGCGAACACCGCCGCCGCGACGTTCTCCGGCAGCACCTCACGCTTGAGCAGCGTCCGCTGCGCGTAGTACGCACCCAGCTCCTCTTCCGGTACGCCGTACACCGCGGCCCGCTTGGCGCCCCAGCCGCCGGCGAAGATCCCCGAACCGCGGACGACGCCGTCGGGGTTGACGCCGTTCACCCGGATCCCGTACTCGCCGAGCTCGGCAGCGAGCAGCCGGACCTGGTGCGCCTGGTCCGCCTTCGCCGCGCCGTACGCGACGTTGTTCGGACCGGCGAACACCGAGTTCTTGCTGGAGATGTAGACGATGTCGCCGCCCATGCCCTGGTCGATGAGCACCCTCGCGGCCGCTCGTGAGACCAGGAACGAGCCCTTCGCCATCACGTCGTGCTGCAGGTCCCAGTCGCGGTCCGTTGTCTCGAGCAACGACTTCGAGATCGACAGCCCGGCGTTGTTGACGATCAGGTCGACACCGCCGAATGCCAGCACCGCCTCGCGCAACGCCGCCTCGACGGCCTCCGCCGAGGACACGTCCGCGCCCACCGCGACGGCCACGTCGGTCGAGCCGATCTCCTTGGCCGCGGCCTCGGCCGCCGCCTGGTCGAGGTCCGCGACGACCACGCACGCACCTTCGGCGGCGAGCCGCTGCGCGATCGCCTTGCCGATACCGGATCCGCCGCCGGTGACGAAGGCCACCCGGGTCGCGAGCGGCTTCGGCTTCGGCATCCGCTGCAGCTTCGCCTCCTCGAGTGCCCAGTACTCGATCCGGAACTTCTCCCGCTCGTCGATCGGCGCGTACGTCGACACCGCCTCGGCGCCCCGCATCACGTTGATCGCATTCACGTAGAACTCGCCGGCCACCCGCGCGGTCTGCTTGTCCTTCCCGAAGCTGAACATGCCGACACCAGGCACGAGAACGATCGCCGGGTCAGCCCCACGCATCGCCGGACTGTCAGGCTCAGCAAATGCCTGGTAGTACGCCTCGTAGTCCTCCCGGTACTGGGAATGCAGCTCCTTCAGCCGGGTGACTGATTCGTCCACCGACGCGGACGGCGGCAGATCCAGCACCAGCGGGCGCACCTTGGTACGAAGGAAATGATCCGGACAGGACGTCCCGAGCTGGGCGAGCGAATGCAGCTTCTCGCGCGACAGGAACTCGAGTACCGCCTCCGAGTCGTTGAAGTGGCCGACCTGTGGTTTGTCCGTTGACGCCAGCCCACGGATGACGGGTGCCAGCGCGGCGGCCCGAAGGCGGCGTTCCTCTGCGGGGAGAGGCTGGTGGCTGGGGACGAGCGCGCCGAACGGCTCGGCGACACCACGCTCGGCGAGGAAGCGTTCCGCCGTACGGATGATGTCGAGGGAGTTCGCCTCGCACTCCTCGGAGGTGTTGCCCCACGCCGTGATGCCGTGGCCGCCGAGGATGCAGCCGATGGCCTGTGGGTTCTCCCGCTTGACCGCGGCGATGTCCAGTCCGAGCTGGAACCCGGGCCGCCGCCACGGCACCCACACGACGCGGTCGCCGAAGCACTCCGCGGTGAGCTTCTCGCCGTCGGCCGCGGTCGCCAGCGCGATGCCGGAGTCCGGGTGCAGGTGGTCGACATGAGGGGCGTCGACCAGCCCGTGCATCGCCGTGTCGATCGAGGGCGCCGCACCGCCCTTGCCGTGCAGGCAGTAGTCGAAGGCGGCGACCATCTCGTCCTCGCGCTCGACGCCTGGATAGGTGTCGACGAGAGCGTTCAGCCGATCGAGCCGCAGTATGGCCAGACCCACCGGTGTCAGCGTTCCGAGATCACCACCGGACCCCTTGACCCATACCAGGTCGACAGACTCCTGGGTCACCGGATCAGTCGCTGTACCCTTCGCGGACGTGTTGCCGCCCGCGTAGTTGGTGTTGCGCGGATCGGCACCCAGTCGGTTGCTACGCGCAACGAGCTCGGCTGCAGTGTCGCTCACTCTCATGCTCCCCATCCGGCTTGCTGACCGTCGGCGCGGTCCTTGGTGATCTTCTCGAAGTAGCCGCTCCGCTTGTACGCCGCGACCGGATCCGGGTCCAGGCCCTGCGACTCGCGCAGCTCCGCGAGCAGCGGCCGGACATCGGTGTTGTAGGCGTCCATCAGCGCGGCGTTCGCGCCGAGTACGTCGCCCGACTGCTGCGCCGTACGGAGCGCGTCCCGGTCGACCAGCAACGCCTTCGCGGTGGCCTCCTGGACGTTCATCACCGAGCGGATGATCGCGGGGATCTTCTCCTCGATGTTGTGGCACTGGTCGAGCATGAACGCGATCCCGCGGTCCGGATCGAGCGCGTCGCCGCGGACGATCTCGTTCATGATCCGGAACAGCTGGAACGGGTCCGCCGCCCCGACCATCAGGTCGTCGTCGGCGTAGAACCGGCTGTTGAAGTCGAACGCGCCGAGCTTCTTCGTCCGGAGCAGGAACGCCACGATGAACTCGATGTTCGTGCCCGGCGCGTGGTGCCCGGTGTCGATACAGACGGTTGCCTTCGGCCCCAGTTCGAGACAGTGCGCGTACGACGTACCCCAGTCCGGCACGTCGGTGGTGTAGAAGGCCGGCTCGAACAGCTTGTACTCGAGCAGCATCCGCTGGTTGTCGCCGAGCCGCTCGTACACCTCCTTGAGCGCGGTCGCGAGCCGTTCCTGGCGGTCCTGGATGTCGTCCTGGCCCGGGTAGTTGGTGCCGTCGGAGAACCACAGCTTCAGGTCACGCGACCCGGTCTGGTCCATGATGTCGACGCACTCGAGCAGGTGGTCGGTCGCCTTCCGCCGGACCGCGGGGTCCGGGTGGGTGACGCTGCCGAGCTTGTAGTCGTCGTCCTGGAAGACGTTGCTGTTGATCGCGCCGAGCCGGACTCCCTGCTCCTTCGCGTACGCCGCCAGCGCCGAGTAGTCGTCGACCTTGTCCCAGGGGATGTGCAGCGCGACGCTCGGCGCGACGCCGGTGTACTTGTGGACGACCGCCGCGTCGGCGATCTTCTCCTCCGGCGACCGCGGTACGCCGGGCTGGGTGAAGACCTTGAACCGGGTGCCCGAGTTGCCGAACGCCCACGAGGGCAGCTCGATCTCCTGGCGGCTCAGCGCGGCCCTCACGGCTTCGGTCGTCATGGTTCAGTCCCCTTCAGGAATCGGTCAGGTGGAAGATCTCGGGCAGCAGCAGGAACGACTCGTCCGGCGGCCGGCCGTCGGTTCCCGCGAAGAACTCCGCCATCTGGGCCTGCCAGCGGGCGTTGACCTCGGTCGCCGCCATCGCCCGCTGCGCCGCGTCCAGGTCGTGGGACTCGACGTACCCGATCAGCAGGCCGTCGTCGCGGAGGAACAGCGAGTAGTTGTGCCAGCCGGACTCGCGCAGCGCCGCCTGCATGTCGGGCCACACGTTGCGATGCCGCTCGACGTACTCGTCGAGACGGTCGGGCCGGACCTGCAGACAGAAGCAGTAACGATTCACGGCGTCACCTGTACTCGGGCGGGACTGCGCTGGTCAATGTCTATGAAAGGTTTCAAGAATGTCCCATGACGCTAAGCGTGGCGCCGGGGAGCCGTCAAGAGCTTGCCCAGCTTTCCCGGCCGATCCCGGACGGGCGACGCGGAAACCTGACCGAAACCGGGTATCCTTCGGCAGCTAACACGTTTCAAGTGCGCAGGGAGGTCTCGTGTCCGTCGACGATGCGGAAGCCCTGCCCGGGCGCACCCGCCGGCGCCGTGCCCCGAAGCCGCACGCGGCCGGCGTGAAGGCGGTGGCCGCGGCCGCCGGGGTCTCACTGGGGACCGTGTCGAACGTGCTGAACCGCCCCGAGGTGGTGAGCCCGTTGACCCGGGCGAAGGTCGAGGCGGCGATGGCCTCGCTCGGCTTCGTCCGGAACGAGTCGGCCCGGCAGTTGCGCGCCGGGTCGAGCCGGATCCTCGCCTACCTGATGCTCGACGCCGGCAACCCGTTCTTCACCGACGTCGCGAAGGGCGTCGAGGAGGCGGCCCAGGCGGCCGGTCTGTCGGTGTTCCTCTGCACCAGCAGCGAGGACGCCGACCGCGAGGCGGCGTACCTCGATCTGCTCGAACAGCAACGCGTCCAGGGCATCCTGATCACACCGATCGACCAGAACTCGTCCCGCCTGCGCAAGCTGCCGTCCCGCGGTACGCCGGTCGTCGTGGTCGACCGCGCGCTCGACGACGCCGAGCACTGCTCGGTCGCGGTGAACGACGTGCTCGGCGGTGAGCTGGCCATCTCCCATCTGCTGGAGCTCGGGCACGAGCGGATCGCGTACGTCGGCGGTCCGAACACGATCGGCCAGGTTGTCGACCGCCGCGACGGCGCCCGCCGCGCGTTGCGGACGGCCGGGAGGCCGACGTCGGAACTGATCGAGCTGACCACCGGCGCGCTGACGGTCGCCGAAGGTAGGGGCGCAGGGCAACGACTTGCCGGCCTGCCCGCGGACCGCCGGCCGACGGCCGCGTTCTGCGCGAACGACCTGCTGGCGCTGGGATTGCTGCAACAGTGCGTGAGCCTCGGGCTGCGCGTCCCGGAGGATCTCGCGATCGTCGGGTACGACGACATCGAGTTCGCCGAGGCGGCCGCCGTACCGCTGACGTCGGTGCGCCAGCCGCGGCAGCTGCTCGGCCGGACCGCCGCTGAGCTGCTGCTGGACGAGTCGTCGAACCCGGACCACGAGCACCAGCGCGTCACGTTCACACCGGAGCTGGTGGTCAGGACGTCAACGCGCGGGACTCTCTAGTCCGTACGCCGCCAGGAAGACGTCGACCGCGCGGTCGGCGAGGCCTTCCAGCTCGCCGGGTTTCGGCCGCTGCCGGGTGCCCGCGAACATCGCGCGGTTCATCGGCTTGTACATCACCAGACCGGCGAACTGGTACGCCGCCAGCGTCGGGTCGTCGAGCTCGCGCAGCAGGCCGCGGTCGCTCAGCCGCGTGAGCGCCTGCCCGAGCGCGTCGAGGGACTTCTCGAAGCCGCTGTCGAACCAGGCTCCGCACACCTCGGGGAACCGGTCCGCCTCGGCGATCACGAGCCGGCGGAGCTGCAGGACGCCGTCGGCGGTGAGGCTCTGGAGCAGGCGTAGCGCCAGCGCACGCAGCGCTTCCCGGGCGTCGGCGGCTCCCTCGAGCGTGTCGACGTACGCCTGGAGGAGACCGTCCATGAGTTGGTCGCTGGTGCCGAGGACGATCTCGGCGAACAGACGTTCCTTGTTCTCGAACTGCTTGTAGACGGTCTGTTTGGAGACGCCGGCCTTGGCAGCGACCTCGTCCATGCTCGCGCCGAGGTACCCGTGCTGGAGGAACACCTCGGTCGCGGCGGCGAGGATCGCGCGGCGCTTACGCGGTGTCCGGCCTTCGGTCTCCATCTGCTCCATTCCGAAATCATACTAGACAGTCCAGTTCTCTGGTGAGTACTGTACGGTCTAGTTCTTAGGGAGAGGGAAACGACATGAGCACCGTGACATCGGCCGACGGCACCACGATCGGCTACGAGGCGTACGGCGAGGGCAGGCCGCTGGTCCTGATCGACGGCGCGACCGCGCACCGGGCCGTGAACCCGCTGAACGCCGAGGTCGGGAAGCTGCTGAGCGACGAGTTCCGGACGTACGCGTACGACCGGCGCGGGCGCGGCGAGAGCACCGACACCGCGCCGTACGCGATCCAGCGGGAGATCGAGGACATCGGCGCGCTGATCGAGGACGCTGGACAGCCGGCGATCCTGTTCGGTTGGTCGTCGGGCAGCCTGCTGGCGCTCGATGCCGCCGCGGCCGGACTGCCGGTCGCCGGGGTGGTGTTGTTCGAGCCGCCGGTCGTCGTGGACGACGTACGGCCGCCGCTGCCGTCCGACTACGTGGAGCAGCTCGACGCGTACGTCGCCGCGGGGCGCCGGGACAAGGCGGCCGAGCTGTTCATGACCGCGGCCGCCATGGTGCCGCCCGAGGCGGTCGAGGGGATGAAGCAGTCGCCGTACTGGGCGCCGGTGGAGGAGATCGCGCACACGATCGCGTACGACGGACGCATCATGGGCACCACGATGTCCGGCAACCCGCTGCCCGAGGACCGCTGGGCCGACGTGAAGGTCCCGGTTCTGGTCCTGTACGGCGACCAGACCTGGCCGGCCCTGTCCGCCGGAGCCCAGGCCGTCGCGGCCCACCTGCCGGCGGCGACGTTGCGGGCGATCCCGGGCGAGAACCACAGCACCGAGGCGGCGACACTGGCGCCGGTGTTGCGAGAGTTCTTGACCTAGAGCGCGCTCCAGGTTGTTGGATCTGGCGCATGGTGAATCTTGCGCTGGGTGCGATGGAGTACGGGACGAGGATCGACGAGCAGACGTCGTTCCGGCTGCTGGACGCGTATGTGGACGGCGGCGGGGAGTGGATCGACACCGCGAACTGCTACGCGTTCTGGCAGGACCCGAGTGGGCACGGCGGGCAGAGCGAGGAGCTGCTCGGGAGGTGGTTCGCGCAGCGGCCCGGCGTACGGGACCGGGTCAAGCTGGCGACCAAGGTCGGATGCGAGCCGCTCTGGCCCGGTAGCTGGCCGGAGCACACCGAGGGCCTGAGCGCGAAGGCGATCGACGCGGCGCTCGAGACCTCCCTCCGTCGCCTAGGCGTCGACCACATCGACCTGTACTGGGCCCACCGCGACGACCGGTCGACTCCGCTGGAGGAGACCGTCGCCGCCTTCGGCAAGCACGCCGCGGCCGGGACGATCGGCCGTCTCGGGCTCTCCAACTACGCCCTCTGGCGCGTGGAACGGATGCGCGGCCTGGCGACCGAGCTGGGCGTGATGGCTCCGAGCGCGCTGCAGCTGCGCTACTCGTACCTGCAGCCGCGGCCGTTCGTCCGCGACAACGCCCACGACCACCGCTTCGGCTGGATCACCGACGAGGTCCTGGACTACGCGCAGAACAACCCGGAGCAGCAGCTCTTCGCCTACAGCCCACTGATGGCCGGCGCGTACGAGAACCGCACCGACCGCCCCATCCACCCGGCGTTCGACCACCCCGGCACCACCCGCCGCCTGGAGGTCCTCACCGACCTCGCCACCACCCTCGGCACCACCCGCTCCGAAGTAGTCCTCGCCTGGCTCGCCGGCGGCACCCCCGCCATCACCCCCATCGTCGGCGCCAGCACCCCGCAGTACCTGACCACAGCCCTCACCGGCACCAACCTCGAACTAACCTCCGAACAACGACACCAACTCGACGAGGTCTGGTAGAGACCAGATTCCGCGCCTCCCCTTCACGTTGCGTGACGAGCGGCGTAGTGTGCCGTGTTCGACGGGTGATTCACGGTGATGCGGGCCTGTGGGGGGTCTGCCGGAACGTGCCCGTGGGGGAATGACAAATGACAGAGGAGACCTGGCACCAGGCACGCCTGATACCGACCTCGGGGATCAACGGCGCCGACGAGCAGGAGCGCCGGGCAACCTCGGCCCTGCTCGCAGTGATGTCGTCGGTCCGCGAGTTCGGCCGGGTGTTGACGCAACCCCTGGGCGCACCGGCTGGACAGCTGGAGACGTACATCGAGGTTCCTTTCTACCTGGGCGAGCGGCGCCTCTATCCGGACGGTCTGTTGCGAGCCCGGCGCGGGCAAAAGGAGTGGACGGCTCTTGTCGAGGTGAAGACCGGCGTGAACGCGCTGGAGGCCGAGCAGCTCGAGGCGTACCTCGACATCGCTCGCGAGAAAGGCTTCGACGCAGTCGTCACGATCTCGAACGAGATTCCGGCCATCGCCGGCCTGCATCCGACCAAGGTCGACAAACGGAAGCTCAAGCGGGTCGCGTTGCACCACTGGTCGTGGTCGATGGTCCTGGCAGAAGCCGTGCTGCAGAAGGAACACCGTGGCGTCGCAGACCCTGATCAAGCCTGGATCCTCGGCGAACTGATCCGGTATCTCGAACACCCACGGTCGGGCGCACTCCAGTTCGACGACATGGGCCCGTCGTGGGTGACTACCAGGGAAGCCGTTGCGTCCGGCACACTCCGAGCCGGTGACAAGTGTGCTCCCGAGGTCGCTGCCCGGTTCGACGCGCTGCTCAGGTACGTCAGCCTTCAGCTCGGCCGGAAACTCGGCGACGACGTCACGCCGGCTCTGTCCCGAAGGGAACTGGCCGATCCTGCACTGCGTGCGCAGGCGCTCGTGCAGTCGATGAGCGCCCAGGGCACCTTGCAGGGAGCGATCAGCATCCCGAACGCCGTGGGACCGCTGGTTGTCACGGCCGACCTGCGTGCGGGCGTTGTCACCTGTCACGTCGAGATCGCCGCACCGCGGGACGGCCGCGCCACAACACGCGTCAACTGGCTGCTCCGCCAACTGAGGCATGCACCGGACTCGACGAGGATCGAGGCGTTCGTCATGCATGGAAGGGGAGCCGGTACGGCGGAGCTGCTGCATGCTGTCCGTGATCAACCTGCGGTGTTGATCGAGGACCCGAAGAAGGAACTGCGCTCATTCCGAATCGCGCTCGCATCTCCGCTCGGAAGCAAGCGCGGGCGCGGCCGAGGCTCGTTCATCGACTCGGTCGAGAACGCGATCGACACGTTCTACGGCGACATCGTGCAGGACCTTCGGGCCTGGAGCGCCGCCCCGCCGAGGTTGCGTGAGACCCCGGAGCAACCTGATGAACGACCATCGTTGACGTCGACGGCGCTCTCTTCGCAGGACGGAGCCGGACCTGACGCGCCTGCGAGTCAGCCGGACGACGCGCGTGTTCTCGTGCCGACGGCCGATCGCCGCGAGACAGACCCGGAGCCTGCCGAACAGCTCTCACCGAGCCTTGTCCCAGGTCAACCAGACGCACCTGAGATGTCCATCTGAAGATCTTCCTCGATCAGCGCTCCCGCTGGACCCGGGGTGGATGAGATGGTTGTCGGGTGGACAGGGATGGGTTCTGGGGTCTGGTCGAGGATGCGCGCGCCTCGGTGGATGACACCGTGGCTGATCCGGACGGGGTTGCGGACGCGTTGACCAAGGTGCTTGGTGCGGCGGAGCCCGAGGAGATCGTGGGGTTCGGGACCGAGCTCGCGCGGTTGCAGGTCGAGTCGTACCGGTGGGACCTGTGGGCTGCGGCGTACCTGATCAACTCCGGCGCCTCGGAGGACGGGTTCGACTCGTTCCGGGGCTGGTTGATCGCCCAGGGTCGGGAGGTCTGGGACGCCGCGCTGGCGGATCCGGACTCGCTCGCCGACGTGGTGGACGAGGACCGGCCGGAGGGGTTCGAGGGGTTCGACGGCGAAGGGATGCTGCACGTCGGCAGTCACGCGTACAAGAACGCGACCGGCGACGAGGCGGCGTACTGGAAGGCGGTCGACGCCGTGGCCCCGGACCTTCCGGACCTGCCGGCCGGAAAGGAGATCGACTTCGACGACGAGGACGATCTCGCGATGCGTCTACCGCGCCTCGCAGCCCTGTACCTCGACGCCTGACACCAGGTGGTCCCTGGGTGTGACGTCCAGGGACGCTGGTCAGTCGCGTGCCCCGTAGTTGCCTCTGATTGCGGAGCTTGTTCCCGTTGGTCTGTGGCCGGTCGGCCGGTAGGGCTTGGCCACGTGCGCCGGTGAGCCGCCGCGGTCGCGTCTTCGCTCTTCGAGTATCGGATCAGGCGACCCTGGTGCTGCCTCCCTGTTGCGGGCCGACACAGCGCCGGCCGCCGTCGGGGATGCCGGCGAACTTGATCACGCCATGGATCGGCGTTCTGGGTGCGGTCGGACTCGTAGCGGGCGCGATGCCTCGCCTGCGTCTCCGATTGTTCCGGGAGGTCGACCGAGTGCGGACAGGGTGGTCACGATTTGCTGTAATCGAACACCTGTTCTATTATCAACACATGACGGTGGCTATGACTGAGCGACGACCCGGCACATCAACGTGCACCCGGGCGTTCAGCGCGCGTCACGGCACCTCCGTGACCGCACAGGCCTCGCTCCGCCTGGTTCCCGACGATGCGCCGCCCGACGATGCCGTGCTGCCGCCGGATGATCTGTATGACCCGGAGGATCCGCATCCGCCGCGGTTCGTCGACGAGGAGGACCTGTACGACGAGCTCCCGCCGATGTCGCGCGTCGATGACCTGGAATGGGAGCTGTGGGCCGGCGTCGAGCAGGACGAGGCCGAACGGGAGATGCTGCGTCTGAACGCCCCCGCCTGGGTGTTCCTGCCGCCCGGCGCGGAACTCGCCGCGGCGCTGGAGCGGTTGCGGCCGCAGTGCGAATCACCGGTCGCGCTGATCGAGGCGATGAAGGCCGCGACCCGGCTGGAAGCCTGGGCCGCATCGATCAAGACCGCCGCGATGGCATCGTTCGTGCGCCAACGCAAAGCCCAAGCCACCGAGATCCCCCGCCCCACCCAGGTGGACGCCTCCGGTCGCCCGATCGACCCCGAACGCTCCTGGTCCGCCGAGATCGGCGCCGCGCTGCACCTGTCCACCGACACCGCCGCGCGCCACATCGACACCGCACTGCACCTGACCGGCCCCCTCACCGCGACCCACACCGCGCTACGCTGCGGCGCCCTGACCTGGTCCAAAGCCCTGGCCATCTCCGAAGCCACCCGGCACCTCCCGCCCGACGCCGCCCAAGCAGTCGAAGCGCACGTCCTGCGCCGCGCCCCCGGCCAGACCCACAAGAACCTGAGTAAGGCGCTGCGCCGCCAGGTCGCCAAGCACACCATCGAGGAAGAGTCCGACCGCCACCGCGCCGCGGTCACCGACCGCACCTGCAAGATCGTGCCGCTGCCCGACGGCATGGCCGGGCTGTGGGTCGTGCACACCGCCGACAAAATCCAGCAAATGTGGGTCGTCGTCCAAGCCATCGCCGACCTCACCAAACGCGGCAACCCCACGGGCCCAAACACCACGCCCAGCACCACGCAAGCCGACCCCCACCCCGGCGACACCACCTCAACCGGCACCGCCGCCGCCAACGCGACCACCGCGACGACCCCTACCGCCGGCGCACAGGCAGCCACCGTCGCTCCCACCCCGCCCCGCACCGACGCCCCACTGCGCACTGACGCCCCGCCCGGCGTGATCGCCAGTGAGCCAGGCCATCAGACCCAGGATCAGCGGACCAAGGACGAACCGATTGCCCAGCAGAACAGAGATAGCCGGACCGCGGAGCAGCGCCGGACCGCGGAGCAGCGGCGTGCCGACGTCATGGCCGACCTGTTCGAACAGATACTGCACAACGGACTCGACTGGCTCGGCCGCCGACTACCCGACCAACACCGCAGACGACCCCACATCGAAATCCTCATCCCAGCCACCACTCTCCTTGGAGTGGACGACGACCCCTGCGAACTCACCGGCTACGGCCCCATCCCCGCCCCCATGGCCCGCCGCATCGCCACCAACGGCACCTGGCGCAGACTCCTCACCGACCCCACCAACGGCACCGTCCTCGAAGCATCCACCACCCGCCACGACCCCGGCGCGGTTGTTTCCGAGACTCTGCTCGCACGGCACCCGGTCTGCGCGTGGCCCGGCTGCAACCGCGCCTCCCGCCACTGCGACCGCGACCACGCCACCCCGTTCGCACAAACCAGACAGACAAGCCTGACCGGTCTGGTGCCGTACTGCGAATACCACCACGTCATAAAGGACACGAAGGCGTGGGGGTGGTCCAGCGCCGCCCACCCCGACGGCTCCGTCACCCTCACCTCTCCCACCGGCCACCGCTACACCACCGTCCCACCCGCCCGCGGACCCATCGCACCAGATCAAGCCGCCATCCAACCCCGAACCCGCCCACCAAACGACCCGCCACCCTTCTAGCCAACGTGCGCACCGGTGGGTCACGTGGTTCCTGGCCGAGGGCGAGGCGGGTCTGCTGGACTCGTCGTCGCGGCCGCGCAGGTGCCCACGCCGAACGCCGCGATCGCTAGGCAGGTTCGCCGCTCAGCCGTTCGATCGCGTTGCGGAGACGGCGGCGCCAGCCGGCGCGGCCGGCTTCCTCGTCGGCGGCTGCGAGGCTGACCAGGTGCTGGGCCGTTTCGAAGCCCTCGGCGGTCTGCGGCTCCACCTCTGTCAGGGCGGCCTGCGGTTCGGGGACCTGGCGGCTGGTCCAGCCGAACCCGTCCGGTACCAGCAGCTCCGGTACCAGCGTTTCGTGGCTGAGCGACGTCAGCTCCTTGTCACCGTTGCCGATGCTGAAGATCGTGGTACCGCGTCGGCGTACGTCGCTGATCCGCTCCAGCAACGTGTCGGCGGGCGCCTCCTCCGCAACGACCAGCAACGACTCGCCGCGACCTGCGTCTCGCAGACGGTCCAGACCGATCGCCAGGTGTGGCGGTGCGTCCGGCGGGGGCGCCCAGCGGACCAGCGACGGCCGCATGTCCTCGATCCCGGCCCGGTGCAGCTCGTCGTCCAGGTGCGCGGTCAGATGCCACGGCTCGTCGTCGACCGGCCCGAACAGCATCAGCCCGCTACGTCTCGTCGTGAACCGCCGCAGCGCATAGCCGAACTCCGTGGTCCGGCTACCCAACTCGGTGCCGCTCAGCATCTCCCGGAGGAGTGACGCCCTGGTGAGATCCACACCCCCAACCTGACACATCCACCAGGCCAGCGCGAGCGGCATACTCGTCGCACGACGACGTGAAAGGACGCTCCGAGTGACGTCACTGACCTACAGGGAGACCTACCCAGCCGTTCCGGCGAGCAGGCTGATGGAGCTGGAGGAGCGGCTGGGCGCCCGGCTTCCTGAGTCCTACCGCGCGTACCTGGCCGCACAGGACGGCGGTGCGCTCGAGGGCTACAACAACCACGGCATCGAGATCATCCTCGGGATCGGAGAGGTCCCCAAGTGGTCGAGCCTGTGGTACCTCCTCGGTCAGGACGGCGACGTGATTCCCGCAGGCTGCATCCCTGTAGGCACGGACGCCGGCGGTGGCCTGTTCCTGCTGGCGGTGACCGCACAGGATCGCGGTTCCGTCTGGTACCAGAGCAGCGAACTGGAAGAGGACGACGAGGGAGTCTCCCACCCAGTGGTCCTCGAGCGGCTGGCGGACTCTTGGGACGAGTTTCTGGCGTCGATCGAGCCTCTCGAGGCCTAGAGGCGGTCGGCCTTTGACTGCAGGTAGGTCCGCTCGGGCACACTCGTCGTACGGCGGGCTGCCAGGAGGTAGCTCTCCCGCGCGGCCGCGGTCTCACCGGCCATTTCGAGCAGGTGGGCGCGGACAGCCTCCAGCCGGTGGTTCATCCGGTCGTCCGACGCGAGTGGCTCGAGTACGGCGAGACCTTCCTTCGGGCCGATCGCCATACCGACCGCTACCGCGTGATTGAGCTTCACCATCGGGTTGTCGACCAGCTGCTCGAGTACGTCGTACAGCGCGACGATCTGCCGCCAGTCCGTGTCCTCAGCACGCTCCGCCGTGTCGTGCACGGCAGCGATCGCCGCCTGTACCTGGTACGGCCCCAGCTGCGTCCGCGACAGCGCATCGCTCACTAGCGCCTCACCCTCGACGATGGCGGCCTTGTCCCACTTCGACCGGTCCTGCTCGGCCAGCGGGATCAGGGTCCCGTCCGCACCGGTCCGCGCCGGCCGCCGCGCGTCGGTCAGCAACATCAACGCCAGCAACCCCGCTACCTCACCATCGTCCGGCAGGAGCCTCCGTACGCCGCGCACCAGCCGGATCGCTTCCGTGGTCAGCTCCGCACTGTGCAACGAAGTACCGGAAGAAGCCGTGTAGCCCTCGTTGAAGATCAGGTAGAGCACATGCAGTACGGCGCCCATCCGCTCGTCCCGGTCCGCCTCCGGCGGCAGCTCGAAGGTACTGCCGGCCTGCTTGATGCTCCGCTTCGCCCGGCTGATCCGCTGCGCCATGGTGGACTCCGGCACCAGGAACGCGGCCGCGATCTGCGCAGTGGTGAGACCACCGACCGCACGCAAGGTCAGCGCGATCTGCGACGCCGGCGACAACGCCGGGTGGCAGCAGAGGAAGAGCAGCGTCAGCGTGTCGTCCCGACCGCCCAGGTCCTCGATGTCCGGGCCTGAGGCAACGAATTCCTCCGGAGCGGCCAACTGTGCCGCGTTCTCCTCACGACGACGCCGGGCCGACTCACTCCGGAGCAGGTCGGTGAGCCGCCGCGACCCGACCCGGATCAGCCAGCCACGCGGGTTGTCCGGGACGCCCTCGGTCGGCCACTGCTGCGCGGCGGCGAGCAGGGCCTCCTGTACTGCTTCCTCGGCCAGGTCGAAGTGACCGTAGTGCCGCACCAGCGCACTGAGGACTTGCGGCGCCTGCTCCCGCAGCAGGAGTTCGAAGTCCTTCACATCTCCAGCCCTGACGTATCCATCACCGGCCGCACCTCCACGGCGACGTACTCCGCGTCCGGCATCCGCGCGGCGTACCCGATCGCCTGGTCGATGTCATCGCACTCCACCAGGTAGAACCCGGCCAGATGCTCCTTGGCCTCCGCGTACGGCCCGTCTGTCGTGGTCGCGGTGTCGTCACGCACCTGCACCGTCCGCGTCGTGATCGGGTCGGCCAGACCGGCTGCACTGACCAGCAGGCCCTGCTCGGTCAGCTCCCGCGTCAGGTTCTCGTGTGCACGAGTCAAGCCGTCACGTTGCTCAGCGGACAGGCCCGCCCAGCTCTCGGCGTTGCTGTAGATCAGCAGCATGTACTTCACAGTCACCATCCTGTCCCCGGCGGAGGCCGCTGTGACCTCCCGTCACCAGGTACGTCGAAACAGATACGCCGCACTTCGACAGTTCCGGAAATGTCGAGTACACCAGGTCGGCACCGACGTCTCCGCCGAGTGACGCTCAACCGGGGTGTCCGCCGTACTGGAGATGGCCGATGGTTTCCGATTCGAAGCGCTGGCTGGCGCTCGCGTTGCTGTGCCTGACCGGGTTCATGATCATCCTCGACGCGTCGATCGTGCTGGTCGCCGTACCGTCGATCGAGCGGGAGCTGACGTTCTCGACCGGAGGCGTGCAGTGGGTGCCGAGCGGGTACGCGCTGATGTTCGGCGGCCTCCTGTTGCTCGGTGGCCGGATCTCCGACCTGCTGGGGCGACGGCGGGTGTTCATGACCGGTCTGCTGTTGTTCGCCGGGTCCTCCCTGCTGTGCGGGTTCGCGTGGAGTGGTGACGCGCTGGTGCTGGCCCGGGGCCTGCAGGGCGCTGCGGCCGCCGTACTCGCACCGAGTGCGTTGTCGATCGTGATGACCACGTTCCCCTCCGGTCCGGATCGCAACAAGGCCCTGGGGATCTGGGGCGCGACCAGTGGTGTCGGCGGTACTGCGGGTTCGCTCATCGGCGGCCCTGTCACGGACGGGCTCGGTTGGCAGTGGATCTTCTTCATCAACGTTCCGGTGTGCGTGCTGGTCCTCGTACTGGCGCCGGTACTGCTGCTGGACAGTCGCGGACCAGTGCGCCGGGGTTTCGACGCGGCCGGCGCAGTCACCGTCACCGCGGCGCTCATCGTCCTCGTGTACGCCGTCATCGAAGCACCGGCGTCGTCCGCAGCGCGGACCACTCTGCTCGCGCTCCTCTCCGCAGTTCTCTTCGGACTGTTCGTACTGGTGGAGAAGCGGTCGGCGGCACCACTGGTACCGCTGCGCATCTTCCGCTCACGTGCACTGGTCGGCGGCAACCTCATCACGATCAGCTGGGGCCTGTCGGCGTTCGGTCTCAACTTCGTGTACACGCAGTACGCACAGCTCGCACTGGGTGCGTCGGCGATTCGCTACGGCCTCATGTGCGCCGTACTCGCAGCAGCTGCGGTCGGCGGGTCCATACTCGGCCAGCACCTCGTCACCCGGGCCGGACCTCGCGTGGTCGCTGCCGTGTCCCTCCTGGTCGCTGGAGTCGGCACGACATTGATGACTCGGCTCACGGCGACTTCGGGGTACTTCGAGTTGGCCTTCTGGGGCCTGACGATCTTCGGTGCAGGACTGGGTGCCGGTACGGTCGCCGGCTCGATCGCGGCCCTCAGCGACGTGAAGGGAGAGGACGCGGGCATCGCCTCCGGACTGCAGAACGCCAGCTTCCAGATCGGCGGGGCAGTGGGTGTCGCCGTGGTCTCGGCAGTCGCCACGGCCAGTACGTCGGGGACCACTCCCGTCGCCCTCACCCACGGGTACCGGACCGGGTTCGCGATCGTGTGGCTGTTCATCCTGATCGGCTTCGCCGGCTGCCTGCTCGTCAAACGTTTGTTGGAGGTTCGGTCCGAAGAGAGTGGGAACCGGGAGCCCGTGGTCGCCACCTCCGCCCGGCGACCCCCAGTGAAGGAGGCTTCATGCTCATCCTCGGACTGATCCTGCTGATCCTCGGGTTCGTGCTGAACATCTCGATCCTGTGGACGATAGGAATCATCCTGCTCCTGGTCGGAGCGGTGTTCTGGATCCTCGGGGCGACCGGCCGCGCGGTCGCCGGACGAAGGTACTGGTACTGATCGGACGAACGAACGGGGACCCCGCGGGCTTGGCCCGCGGGGTCCTGTCGGTCCGCCTCGTTACGGTGTCTGAATGAAGTACGTCGTGATGATTTTCCGGAGTGTCGACCGGGGCTGGACCGCGGAGGACGACGAGGCGCTCGGCCGGCTGCTGCAGCTCGAGCGGGAGCTGGGCGCGTCCGGTGAGCTGATCAGTTCGGAAGGACTGCTTCCGCCGACCGAGGGCCGGATCGTGCAGCTCCGCGACGGCCGGCAGGTGGTCACCGACGGGCCGTTCGGCGAAGCGAAGGAGCAGTTGGCCGGGTTCTTCCTGGTCGACGCCGCCGACGACGCCCGGGCGCAGGCGATCGCCGGTCAGGTCTCGGCCGCGGTCGGCGACCGGGTCGAGCTGCGAGGCACGTTGCTCTCAGCGGGGATGCCAGACGAAATCCGGTGACCGCTTCTGCGTGAAGGCCTCGATACCTTCCGCGAGTTCACCGGAGGCGATCGTCTCGCGATACCGCCGTACCGCGGCCGCGTCGGCGTCGTCACCCGCCAGGAGCGCGTTGACCGACTCCTTGGCCGACCGGATCGTCAGCTGCGACCGCGACACCAGCGTCTCCGCGAACGCCTCGGCCGCCGCCATCGGATCGTCGGCCACCCGATCCACGAGGCCCTTCAGCTCGGCCCGCTCCGCGGTCAGCAGCTCACCGCTGAAGAGCAGGTACTTCGTCGTCGCGGGACCCACCAGGTCGAGCAGGACCTTGATCGCGTCCGGCGGGTAGACGACGCCGATCCGCGCCGGCGTGACGCCGAAGCTCGCATCGCGGGCGGCGAACCGGAAATCGCAGTTCACCGCGATCTCCAGCCCGCCGCCGATGCAATGCCCGCGGACGACGGCGATGGTCGGTTTCGGGAACTCCCGCAGCGCGGCCTGCGCCCGCAGGTTGAACGCCCGCAGCTCGGCCATCGGGTCGGCCGGGTCGGCGCCGGAGATCAGCTCGCGGATGTCGGCGCCGGCCGAGAAGGTCGGGCCTTCACCGGTCACGATCAGCACCTTCACCGCGTCGTCGGCCGCCAGTCCGGCGAGCACCCCGGGCAGCGCCTCCCACATCGCACGGGTCAACGCGTTCCGCTTCGCCACGCGATCGATCACCAGCCGCGCGACCGCTCCACCCTCGACCCGGAATTCCACCCGGGCAGTCAACCGCACATCGCAGCCGATCCGCCGCGCCGTGGATCACACGCCGACCGCCAGGCCATCACAAACTACGGGCCCGAGGCCCTCCAGGCGTGACAGGGCGAAGGACCCGCGATTGTGATGGCCTGGCGATCCGCATCACGCGACCGGGCGCTTGGCGCGGGACTTGGCGCGCGCCATCCGGAACAGGTACGCCGGCGTCGGCGGCACCCAGCCGAGCTGCTTGGCCTGACCGAGGTCGTCACGGTTCGCCCAGTGGTCGACGACCTGGCCGTCCTCGATCCGGAACCAGTGCGACTGCGTGACCGCGAACTCCTTCCGGGTCGGCGGGAACACCGTGTCCACCGCACCGTCGTCGGCATAGGTGACGAACGGCGCGACATGCCGGCCCTTCATCGTCGAGTTCACCGCCACCAAGTTGCCATCGGCAATGACGTGGTGGATCTCGTACGACAGGCCCTCGAACGCGCCGCGCAGCCACTGCGCGGTCGCGTAGTAGGCGGCCGGCCCCCTTCCCCGGCCGTCCGCCGGGCCGACGACGTCCTCCCGGTTGCGCGCGTCCGGGTGGATCACCGCGTCGAAGTCGGACCGTTCCCCGTCGGCCATGATCAGGATGCTGCGGACGGCGATGTCGCCGGCCCGGGTCGTCGTACTCATGGATCCCCCACTAATTAGATACAGTGTGACTGTACTCAAAAGCATCGGATCGGTGATGGCGGAAGTCAAGAGGAACTACGACGCGACCTCGCGGCGCGAGCGGGCGCGGCAACGCCGGCGCGACGTGGTGGTCGCGGCGCAGGAACTGTTCGAGACGGACGGTTTCCAGGCGACCACGATCAGTGCGATCGCCCGCCGGGCAGGCGTCTCGGCGGAGAGCATCTACAAGGGCTTCGGGACGAAGGCGGCGCTCGCGAAGGCGGTCTTCGACTTCGTCATCGCCGGCGACGACGAGCCCGTCCCGCTCGCCGAGCGCCCCGAGATCCAGGCGATCCAGGACGAGCCCGACGTACAGCGGAAACTCCGGCTGTACGTCGACGGCATGATCGAGCGGCAGACGCGGTCGGCGCGTGTGCAGATCCTGATCCGGGACGGGCGGCACAGCGACGACACCCTGCGCGAGACGTGGCAGACCCTGCTCGACGAGCGGCTGACCGGGATGACCATGTTCGCCCGCCACCTCCTCGAGACCGGGGACCTCCGGCCGGGCATCACGCTCGACGAGGTCGCCGACGTGCTCTGGACGTACATTTCGGTCGAGCTGTACGAGCTGCTCGTCCTGCACCGCGGCTGGTCCCCGCGGCGGTACGGCGACCACGTGGCGGCCGCGATCACGACGGCGATCTGTCCACCAAGCGTTTGATCTCGAACCGGTTACATCCGGATAGCGGCCGGATCACGCTCAGGTCGAGCCTATGGATGTTCGTAATGCGTTAAGAGTGCGGGCCGATTCGAACCGGCGCGGCGAAGTGTGCTTGACTCCTCCGGTCGATAACGTTTTGGTCTCGGCAGATTGGGTTCAGAAGGTGGCTGCAGGACGACATAGACAGGCGCGGCACCGGCAGTCGCGTCCGAAGATGATCCAGCCTGGCTTTGTGAAGGTGGCGATCCCCGGCGCGGCAGTGGCCATGGTGGCCACCGGGTCGGCGGCCGCGCTTCCCAGCCAGCAGATCCAGATCGACCCCTCGATCGCCAGCTCGTCCCTGCAGACGGCGCGCGAGACCACGATCAGCCGGGACGCCCTGCGTCCGCCGATCACGACGTCGCCGGCTCCGAGCGCCACGCCGAAGCCGAAGCCGAAGCCGACCCCGACGGCGAGGCACCTCAAGAAGCAGGCGCCGATCCCGAAGCCGACGGCCACGAAGACCCGCGCGACCCAGGAGGTCAACGCGGAACCGCCGAAGATCTCCGGCACGAAGTACACCACCACCGACGTGAACCTGTGGTCCCTGCCACTGACCGGCATCCTGCTGGACGTGCTGCCGAAGGGCACCAAGGTCTCCGTCACCGGCAAGATCGACGGCATCTGGGCCGAGGTCGTCAGCGACGGCAAGTCCCGCTGGGTCAAGGCGCAGTACCTGTCCGCCACCAAGCCGGTCGCGAGCACCTCCGGGACGATCTCGCAGGCGGCCTGCGAGTCCGGCTCCGGCGTCGAGGACGGTCTGACCCAGGACGCGATCCGCGTCCACCGCGCGGTCTGCGCGAAGTTCCCGGACATCACGTCGTACGGCGGTCTGCGGGCCGGCGACTCCGGCTCGGAGCACTCCACCGGGCGCGCGCTCGACATCATGGTCAGCGGGTCGCGGGGCCAGGAGGTCGCGGACTGGCTGAAAGTGAACTACAAGAAGCTCGGTATCAGCGAGCTGATCTGGGCGCAGCAGATCTGGACGGTTCAGCGCAGCGGCGAAGGCTGGCGCGGCATGGAGGATCGCGGCGGTGCGACCGCGAACCACTACGACCACGTGCACGTGTCCGTCTACGGCAACGCCGGCACGGTCTGATCCTTCACACAGCGGCCCGGCCCCTTTCGAGGGACCGGGCCGCTTCGTCATGGGGCCTCCCGTCCTGGACTGAGGAGCGGAGGGAGCGAAGCGACCGGAGCGACGAGGGAAGGACGGGAGTCACAGCCCCATGACGCAGCGCGCCGGAGGCGCGCAATGTGCACCGTCATGGGCGGATGTTCGCGTTCAGGTGGAAGAAGTTCGCCGGGTCGTAGGTCCGCTTCACCTCGCGCAGCCTGCGCAGATCCGCCGGGCTGTACGCCGTATCCGCCCGGCTCGGATCGCCCAGGAAGTTCACGAACGTGCGACCCGACCACGGCAGTGCTGTTCGCAAACCCGCCCCACCACCCAATAGGCCTACGACCTCGCGGTCGATGATCAGCGAGTACGACGCCTCGCGGTGGCCGACCGGCCCGGCGGACGGGCCCGGGTGCGCCATCGCGCCGCCCCAGTGCCGGACCTCGACGGTGGCGTCCTCGAGTTCGGTCACGTGGTCGATCACGTCGTCGGTCAGCGTGTCCAGGAAGTCGAGGTGGCGCGCGGGCGTGCCGCCCATCGCGGCATCGGCGTACTCGATGGTCCTGAGTTCACCGGCGAGGCGCGGGCCGGCGATCTCGAACAGCGGCTTCAGCAGGTGCTCGGCGACGTCGGCAGGACCGGCGTACATCACCTTGATCGCGACGGCGCGCTGCTCGGTGCCGGGGACGCGGGTGAGGACGACCGCAGTGCTCAGCTCGTTGGGGATCGTGGCCGTCCAGTCGCGGTACCGGCGGAGGATCGCGGCTGCGCGGTCGATGCCGTAGTACACGATGCCGGCGTGGACCTCGCGGACCGGGTACAGGCGGAACTCGAGCGAGGTCACGATGCCGAAGTTGCCGGTGCCGCCGCGGATCGCCCAGAACAGGTCCGGGTGGTGCTCGGCGCTAGCGGTGACGACACGGCCGTCGGCGGTGACCACCTCGGCGCGGATCACGCTGTCGGCCGCGAACCCGTACTTGCGGGCCAGCCAACCGACACCGCCGCCGAGCGTGTAGCCGGTGACGCCGACGTCCCGGTGCGAACCGGACAGCGGCGCCAGCCCGAACTGCCGCGCCGCGTCCAGCACCGCGCCCCAGCGAACTCCGGGCGCGACCTTGGCGATGCGGCGCTCCGGGTCGATCAGCACCGAGGTCATCGCGGTCGTCTTGACCAGGATCCCGCCGTCAGCCGGCACACGCGTCCCGTGCCCCGTCGCCTGCACTGCGAGCGGTACGCCGTACTCCCGGGCTGTCCGTACCACTGCCTGTACGTCGGTCCGCGAGTACGCCTCGGCCACCGCCAACGGGCGCGAATCCACCGACGGGATCACCGACCGGCGCTGCTCGTCGTACTCCGGCTCGCCGGGCAGCCGGACGGCGCCGTTGAACCCCGCCCCCAACAGCCCCGCCACCACGTCACTGGCAACCGCCGCAATCGCCTGCGTAGACATCCGATCCCACTCCCTCGCCGTAGCTGCTCCTGCCTGTACGTCGAAGAAGACCGCCGCTTCTAGACACGCCCTGCCAAACTTTTCCCGATGCCACACTCGGTCAAGCTCTCCGGCACCACCCTGACCAAGTCCTACACGTCCTGGCCCCGCAACGAACCGGCCCGCGAATGGGCCGCCCTCACACTGCTCTCGCGAGCCGCGCCGGACCTGGTCCCGACGCCACTCACAGCGTCCACAGACCCCACACCACGGATGACGATGACGGTCGTCCCCGGCCAACCGCTGTCGGGCCGCCTCACCTCCGCCCAGCTCACAGCTCTGGGCAGTGCTCTGGAGACGCTCTGGTCGGTCCCGCCCGCTTCCTTGGCGTCGATCGACCTCGGGATGCTGGTTGACCGCAGCCGCGCGGGGCTGACCGTCCTACGTGACAACCGCGGCGTGATTGCGGAGGCTGCCGCTGCCTGGCTCGCCTGGCTCGACGGCGGGCCGCTGGACCTGATCGCCGTACGGGATCCGGTGGTCGCCCACGGGGATCCGAATCTGGCCAACTACCTCTGGGACGGCGAGCGGGTGCGCATCGTCGACTTCGAGGACGCCGGCCTGGGCGATCGAACCGTCGAGCTCGCCAACCTGGTCGAGCATCTCGCCGGACGCGAGACCGACTGGGACCCGCTGGTACGGCGCTTCTGCCCGGATCCGGACCGCTTCCGCACGGCGCGCTGTCTGTGGGCGGGGTTCTGGCTGACGCTGATCGGGCCGGGCGGGCCGAGCGCACACCGCAATCCGCCGGGAACGGCCGAGGCGCAGGCCCGGCGCGTACTCAGGCTGATCGCGGCAGGACCGCGAGACGATCGAGGTCGGCGAGGATGTTGATCTCGGTGATCCTGCCGTCGACCACCGTGACCTCCATGACGCCCATCAGCCGGCCGTTGACGACCGTGACGGCACCGGGTCGGCCGTTGACACTGCCGAGTTCCGTGTACGGCGCCATGCGGCTGAACATGAGCGCCTGCTCGACCACCGCACGCGCGCCGCGGACCAGCTTGGACACCGCCGGACCGGCGAACTCCGCGCTCGCGCCACCCGCGTCCGCGCGCAGCACCACCTCCGGGTCGAGCAACTCGAGCAGCGCCTCGAAGTCGCCGCCCCGCGACGCCGCCATGAAGGCCTCTACGATCGCCCGTTGCCGGCTGACGTCCGCGTCACTCGTCGGCGCACCCTGGACCCGCCGCCGCGCCCGGCTGGCCAGCTGACGCGTCGCAGCAGGCGACTTGTCCACAATCGCCGCGATCTCGTCGAATCCGACCCCGAACATGTCATGCAGCACGAACGCCAGCCGCTCAGCCGGCGACAGCGTCTCCAGTACGACGAGCAGCGCCAGCCCGATCGCGTCCGCGTGGACCGCCTCGTCCTCCGGCCCCGGTTCGCCGATGACGGGGTCCGGAACATAGGTGTCCAGCGAGTCCTCCCGCCGCGACTTACGGCTGCGCAGCATGTCCAGACACACCCGTGACACGACCGTGGTCAGCCAGCCCGCCAGATTGCCGACGTCACTCACATCGGTCCGGCTCAGCCGCAGCCAAGCCTCCTGTACGGCGTCCTCAGCCTCCGTGAGCGACCCGAGCATCCGGTACGCGACCGCCCGCAGATGCCCCCGGTTCTGCTCGAACTGCCGCGCCAACTGCTCGTGCTCGTCCACAGGTGCCCTTCTGCTCGCCCTCAACCACCCTGACGGATGCGGCCACCATGATGTGACAACGCGCCGGATCGGCCGATCATGGGGTCATGACTCAGTCACGCGGTGACCTGGTGTTCGAGGACGACTTCGACGCTCCGTCGCTGGACCTGTCCGTCTGGTCACCGCACTACCTGCCGCAGTGGAGCTCGCGCGCCGCAAGCGCAGCGACGTACCAGCTGGCTCACTCCTGCCTGACGCTGAGCATCCCGGTCGAGCAGGGCCTCTGGTGCGGTGGCGATCACAAGCCGGACCTGCGGGTCTCCGGCATCCAGTCGGGCAACTACTCGGGCCCAGTGGGCAGTCCGGTCGGCCAGCAGCCGTATCGCGACGGACTGCTCGTCCGTGAAGAGCAGAAGCCGTTCTGGGGCTGGACCCCGAACGGCGGGTACGTCGAGCTGCGCGCCCGGGCCGACATCGGACCGGGGTCCATGGTTTCGCTGTGGATGGTCGGACTCGAGGAGCAGGCGGACCAGTGTGGCGAGATCTGCGTGATGGAGGTGTTCGGCGACGCGATCGTTCCGGGTGAGTCCACTGCGGTCGGCATGGGGCTGAAGACCATCCGGGATCCCGCCGTACCGCAGGACTTCCAGGCAGTCCGTCTGCCGATCGACCTGCGTGATTTCCACACGTACGCGGTCGTGTGGTCCGGTGGCGAGGCGACGTTCTCCGTCGACGGCGCCGTGATCCGCAGCTGCCAGGGCGCTCCGACGTACCCACTGCAGCTCATGCTCGCCGTCTTCGACTTCCCGGAGCAGTCCGACGGTCGCCTGGTCCCCAGCTTCACGGTCGACCACATCCGTGGGTGGGACATTGCGGAGGAGCTGGTGGCCTGACTAAGGTCAGTGGCATGTCTCAGCGCGCAACGATGTGGTGGGCCGTCGACCAGACGGCCTGATCTCGCGCGCATCCACCCGGCCGTCTCCTGCGAGGCGGCCGTTGTCATGTCCTCCTCGTGGGCGGCCCAGCACCCTGAGGAATGCCCATGGCAACAACGCTCCGGACGTGGTCCGGTCTGATCTCCGCGCTCCTGGCCGGCTCCGACCTGTCGCCGGCGGACACCGGCTGGGCGATGGACCAACTGGTGCTGGGCGAGGTGTCACCGGCCCAGATCTCCGGGTTCCTGATCGCGCTCCGGGCCAAGGGTGAGACCGCGGACGAGCTGAACGGGTTGGCAGCGGTACTGCGTTCGCATGCGACACCGGTGCGGATCCACGGACCGTTCGTGGACATCGTCGGGACAGGTGGTGACCGCACTGGCGCCGCGAACATCTCCACGATGGCCGCTGTGGTTGTGGCGGCCACAGGTACGACAGTGGTCAAGCACGGCGGCCGCGCCGCATCCTCCTCAGCTGCGGGCTCTGGCGATCTCGTCGAACACCTGGGCGTGCCACTCGACCTCACTGCGTCTACCGCGGCCCAGGTGGCTGCTGACGTTGGACTGACCTACCTGTTCGCACCGCGATTCAACCCAGCGCTCCGTCACGTTGCCGTCGTACGACGTGAGCTCGCCGTCCCCACCGCGTTCAACGTGCTGGCACCGTTGCTGAACCCGGCTGATCCTCCACACCAGCTTGTTGGCGTGGCGAATGCACGCATGCTGCCTGTACTGGCCGGTGCGCTCGCCCAGCAAGGCAAGTCGGCGTTGGTGGTGCGTGGCGACGACGGGCTCGACAAGCTCACCACTACCGGCTACTCGCGGGTGTGGGTAGTACATGGTGGATCTGCGTCAGAGGTGGTGTTCGATCCGCGTTCACTCGGCCTACGGCCTTCATCATTGGCTGAACTGCGCGGTGGGGATGCAGCATTCAATGCACGGCTGCTGCGCGGGCTGGTCGACGGAGAGCACGGGCCGGTGCGGGACGTCGTACTGCTGAACGCCGCTGCCGCGCTGGCGACGCTGTCGTTGGAGGCCGGTCTCGATCAGTTGGCGGACCACTTCGACCGGTGCCGGGAGGCGGTCGACAGTGGCCGAGCAGCAGCAGTACTGGATCACTGGGCTAACCAGTCGCTAGCGTGCCAATGATGCGAGAGCTCCTGGACGCCGCACGAGCGGGTGACGAACAGGCCTTCGGACAGTTGGTTGATCCGTGGCGTGGTGAGCTGCACGCGCACTGCTACCGGATGCTCGGCTCCGACGCCGACGCGGAGGACGCACTGCAGGAGACGCTGCTACGCGCGTGGAGCGGTCTACACGGCTATGAGGACCGCGGCTCGATCCGTCCGTGGCTGTACAAGATCGCCACGAACCGCTGCCTGACCATGATCGAACAGCGTGGTCGTCGCGAGGTGGAGACGCTGGATCCCTATCCGGAGAGCCGCCTCACGTGGACCTCCTCCCTGACACCAGAGGCCGAGCTGCTCGCGCTGGAGTCCGTCGAGCTCGCGTTCGTCGCGTCACTGCAGCATCTCTCTGCTCTACAACGCGCAGTGCTGCTACTGCGCGACGTACTGGCGTTCAGCGCTCGTGAGGTGGCTGAACTGCTGGACACCACAGTTGCTGCGGTCAACAGCGCGCTACAGCGGGCGCGGGCGGTGGTGAGCGACGTACCGAGTCAGCAACACACCCTGCGTGCACTGGGCGAAGCAGGCGAGCGTGACCTGGTACGGCGGTACATCGCCGCATGGGAGGCGCGCGACGTCGACGCGATCGTGGCGATGCTCGCGGCGGACGCGAAGTACTCGATGCCGCCGCTGCCGGACTGGTTCGTGGGACGGGAGGCGATCCGGGCATTCCTGCTCGACGGGCCGCTGCGTTCTGAGTGGCGGTTCGTGCCGGCTCGGGCGAACGGTCAGCTCGCGTTCGGTACGTACCTGCTCGAGGGTGACCGGTACATGCCGGGCGGGCTGGATGTCGTTGTCTTGAAGGGCTCGGAGATCTTCGAGGTCGTGTCGTACCTGGAGGCGGACTTCAGCACCTTCGGGTTGCCGGCGGAGCTGCCGCGATGAGTTTGCGGAACCTCGCGGGTTGTAGGGGGTGAGAGACGACCTTCCCGAGGAGAGACATGACTGACGAGCAGGCGATCCGCACCCTGATCGAGAACTGGGTCACCGCGGTGCACGCGGGCGATCTGGACACGGTACTGGCGGATCACGCACGGGACCTGGTGATGTTCGACGTGCCCCCGCCGTACGACGGTGTGCGCGGTCTGGACGCGTACCGCGACACCTGGCCCGGGTTCTTCGAGTGGCAGAAGTCGGGTGCGTCGTTCGCCCTGGAGTCGCTGGAGGTGACAGCGGGCTCCGACGTCGCGTTCGCCTTCGCGCTGCTGCACTGCCGAAACGCCGACGACAACCCCGAACGGCTGCTGCGCCTCACGATCGGCCTCCGCAAGGTCGACGGCCGGTGGACGGTCACGCACGAGCACCACTCGTTCCCGCACGACGACGAGCCGGCGGCTCCCGCGATCACGGCGATCCTCGACCGGTGGGGCACCGACACGGCCGCGCGCGACCTGGACGCCTTGATGGAGCCCATCGCCGAGGACGTCGTCTCGTACGAGATCGACGGCAACTACGTCGGTAAGCCCGCCGTGCGCGAGGTCTGCGCCGCCGGTCTCGCCACCGCTCCGGGCACGATCACCTTCACCGTGCCCGACCCGGCTGTCGAATCAGCGGGCGATCTGGCCGTCGCCTGGTCCGTCGACCACATCACCGCCGACGGGACCGAGACGACGTCTCGCGCCACCCGCGTGTTCCGCCGTACCGGCGACGGCTGGAAGCTGATCCACCAGCATCTGTCCTACCCGGCGTCGTAGTCTCCCGCGAACCGCAGGATGGTGTCGGTGACCAGCTGCGGTTCCCGGAGACTCGGGAAGTGGTCCGTACCGGGCATCCAGATGAACTCGCAGCCGGGGATCCGTGCGGCCGTCGCGCTCGCCACCGCTACGGCGACCGGGCGGTCCTTGTCACCGACCATGACGACTGACGGCACCTGGATCTCATGCAGCCGGTCGTAGACAGGCTGGCCCGCCTCCAGGTACTCGTCCTGGTCGAACCACGCCGGAACGGCAGCACGGACCTGAGCGATCGCAGCGTCATCAGAGCCTGCTCCGACCCACAGCCGAAGGCAGAACTGCACCAGACCGTCCACATCCCGCTTGGCCACGAGTCCGTCGTACTCCGCATCCAGCTCGGGCTCGTCGGGCATCGGGAAGCCGGGTGCACCAGGACACAACAAGACCAGCCCCTGTACTCGTTCCGGATGAGCCAGCGCGAAGCTGAGCGCCGTACCTCCACCCATCGAGCAGCCGACCAGTAGGACCCGCTCCAGCTCCAGCTGGTTCAGCATTGTCTCCAGGTCCTCCAGCAGTGAGAACTCCGCTGTTGGGAGCTGGGAGCGCCCGTACCCGCGGACGTCGTACCGAAGCACCCGTCGCCCGCTGAGCCCAGGCAGCACCGGATCCCACACCCGGGAGTCGCCGATCGCTGGGTGCAGCAGCACGATCGGCACTCCACCACCAGCCAGATGCTCAGCCCAGACTGCGTCCTGCCCTACCGGAATCGTCAGCTCCATCCCTTCAGCATGCCTGTCCGCAGGTACCAGTGCCGCCCAGCACGCAGGTGACTGACGAATGCGCGCCGCAAGGTGGTGTCCTGGGGAACGGCTGCGAGGTCCTCCTCGGTGAGTGGGTGAGGAGGTACTGCGAGGTGCAGGCCCAGGCGCATCAGCTCGCGGTCGCCCTCAGTGGGGTCGTCCGGTGGCAGCAACGGCAGCAGGTCGAAGCGACTCTGGAAACGGATGATGTTGGACTCTGGCCGCAGGTACTCGGCCAGCTGCGGATCCAGCAGCCAGGAGTGACAGACGAGCCCTGCGATCGGCTCCTCCGGGTACCAGCGCCGGAAGGACTCGACTGCGGTAGCGACCGACTCCTCTGACTGCTGTGCGTCGAGCGGTCCGATCGGCGGGATGTGCATCGAAAGCACATGCCCGGAGACCCCGTCGCCCATGCCCAACTCGGTACGAGTGAACGCGTGGCGCCCGATCTCGTAGTCGGTGCCCCGGAACCTGAGCGGTGGACTCCACAACGGCATCAGTCCGACACCAGCACGACCGAAGAGGTGCCGGTGCGTCTGCATCACACCGCCGAGCGCCGCGACGGTTGCGACGGTCACCGACTCCGGTACGCCGCGCTCCGAGTGCAGCTCGCGCAACCTCGGCAGACTGGCCAGCAACGCCCAGGCTCCTGCGAACAGCCCAACCGCTGACGTGTCCCGTGGCACTGCCGGCCAACCCCGGAAGCCAGTAGGCGGTATCGGGCGTCCCAGCTCCTGCTCGACCTCGCCTGCCATCGCTGACGTGATCGCCCACCACTCCGGGTCCCTGTCCGGGTCGGGGCGCGCCGCGAGCATCTCGCGACGATCTGCCTCGGCCACGCCGCAGTACTCCATCAGCTCCTCGGCGTTCTCCGGGAGCTGTGGCCCGGTGCCCCAGCCCACGAACCGCTCCCGGTCCCGCTCCGCAAACCCCACACGTTCCGCCGCACTCAGGACGTCCACACCCAGTTCCTTCCGCCGCGCTCGGTCTGTCCCCTCGACCTCACCACGGGCCGTCCCGCGAGCGCACGACTTTTGTGTCCTAGGTCACCGCTAGGCTCGGCGCCGACGTCTACTGAAGGAGCTGGCATGGCGAGGTTCGGGGAGTCCGACGACCTGAAGGGGGCCGAGTTCGTGGGTGTGAACCTGCGGGGTGCTCGGTTCGTGGAGTCCGATCTGTCCGGGGTGGTGATGCGCGGGATCGACCTCCAGGCCGCAGACATCGACGCACCGTGGGTGACCGAGGTCGGAGGCAGTCTGAAGGTGAACGGTGTCGAGGTGGCGGGCTACGTCGAGGAGGAGCTCAACCGACGGTTCCCGGGACGCGCGGCCCGGCGCGCGCAGGACCCGGACGGCCTGCGCGCGGCCTGGGCCGCGGTCGAACGCACCTGGGCGGCGGCGCTCGACCGCGTCGCGGCCATGCCGGAAGGCACCGTCGACGTGTCGGTGGACGGCGAGTGGTCGTTCGCGCAGACCCTGCGGCACCTGGTGCACGCCACGGACCTGTGGCTGGGCCGCGCAGTCCTCGATCAGCCGCTGCATCCTCTCGGCCTGAGCTACGGCGCCACGTCAGCCGGGGACGAGCCGGCGTACTCCGAGGTTCTCGAAGCCCGCGTCGGCCGCGTCGCCATGGTCCGCGACTTCCTGGCCACCGTCACCCCGGCCGAGCTGGACACCCCTCGCAAGAACCCGCACGGCCCCCACCCCGAGACCACCAGATCCTGCCTGCGCGTGATCCTGGAGGAGCACTGGGAGCACTACCGCTTCGCCACCCGCGACCTCGACACCATTGCTGCGGGCAGCAAGTAGCCGTAGGCACCTACGCACGCTCAGAGCTTGCTGCGCGACGTCGGCGTTGGCGAGAAGGCCGTGCCGGGCCTGAGAACCTTGGCGAACTCGGCGGCCTTCTCGTCAGACAGGAAGCCGCCGCTCTCGTGCGCCGATGATGACACCTGTCAAGGTGGTGGGGGTATGTCGGAGCAGCAGCTCGATGGTGGGATCGCGAACGCGGGCCAAGTCGTCCGCGTAGGTCCGCATGTGCTGCGCCCCTCGAATCCGCACTCGGGTTCGATTCACGCCTTCCTGCGGGCGGTGAAAGACGCCGGATTCGACGGCGCCCCGACACCAGTCGGAATCGACGACGACGGACGCGAGCGCCTCGTGTTCATCGACGGCGACGTCCCGGTGGCGCCCTGTCCGGACTGGAGCCAGTCCGACACCGCGCTGGCGTCCATCGCCAGGCTGCTGCGCGGGCTGCACGACGCCGCTCGCGAGTTCGGCCCTCAGGGTCTCACCTGGAACGACGGCCTGGCTGACCCTGCGGGCGGGACATTGGTGTGCCACAACGACGTGGAGCTCTCGAACGTCGTCTTCCGTGACGGCATCGCGGTTGCGCTGCTCGACTTCGAGTTCGCCGCCCCTGGCCGCCCCGTCTACGATCTCGCCCAGCTCGCCCGCCTCTGTGTACCGATCGAGGACGACTTCGACCAGGACCGGATCGGCTGGCGGCCCGCCGACCGGCCGGCACGGTTACGACTCGTCGCCGACGCCTACGGACTGGACCGGGACGGCCGGGCAGAACTGCTCACCGCCGTCAACGATGCCCTCGCCCGCATCGAAGCAGCCGCGCGGCGCAGCATCGCTGCGGGCGGCCCGAACGCCGTCGCGAGGATGAACCGGACGGGAGGCATCGAGAAGTACGACCGCCGGCGCCGCTGGTGGAGCGATCATCACGACCAGTTCGCCGCAGCTCTCCTCTGATCGCGTTCAACGCCTCGTCTCGTACCTGGTCAGGGCCACGCCGCCGGGGAACGTTCGCGTTTCCAGCAGGTTCAGGTTCACCCAGCTGTCCAGCGCAGGGAAGAACGGTCTGCCGCCGCCCACCAGCACCGGATGGGTGACGATCTCGTACTCGTCGACCAGCCCGGCCCGCATGGCCGCCCCAGCGAGCGTGGCGCCACCGACCCTCATCGGCTCGCCGTCGCCGGCCTTGAGCCGGGTGATCTCCGCTACGGCGTCGCCGGTGACCAGGCGGGTGTTCCAGTCGACCTTGTCGATCGTCGAGGAGAACACCACCTTCGGCGTGTCCCGCCAGTTGCGCGCGAACTCGATCTGCGCCGGGGTGGCGTCGGGCTGCTGGTCGCCGGTCGGCCAGTTGGAACTCATCGCCTCCCACAGCCTGCGCCCGTACAGGATCAGCCCGATCGCCAGCTCCTGGTCGAGCCACCACTGAAACAGCTCGTCGCTCGGGACGCCCCAGCCGATGTCGCCGCCGGGCGCGGCGATGTAGCCGTCCAGGGAGAGGTTCATGCCGTAGATCAGTTTCCGCATGGCGCCAGGCCTTCCTGTCACTCCGGCGGCCTTTCTCCGGCCGCCCGTCACCCCTACTACGAACGCCTCACTCCGGATCCGACAGGCCATCGGCAGAAATTCTCACGAACTCGGCGGAGGGTGGGATTCGAACCCACGAGGACGGTCACCCGCCCTGCCGGTTTTCAAGGCCAAGGTACTCGGAACGCCCATGGTCGCGCTGACCTGCAAAAACGCAGACCGCTGAGATCCGACGGTCGACAGCACTGCACACATACGGCACGGTTCAGTAAACCGCCGCTCTGGACACTGTCTTGATGTTCATCACGCCGACCGGCGTATTGCCCTCGGCCAGGGTCCGCAGTTGGTGCACCTTGTCGTCGGTCCACTCCTGCCCACTGTTGCTCGATGTTGCCCCTGACATTTGGTCGCTGCCTCCGATGTGGGTCGTTGCTTGTGGCCCCGGTACCCATCGACAGAGGAAGATCACCGCCATCGGCTCGGAGCTGTCGCCGGCACAGATCGGCGGTGCTGCCCGAAGAGTGGGCAGCTTCTCCGGTGCGGAGTCGCGCCTGGCGAGCGTCCGTTAGTCGGCGGGCTTCAGCCAGCCCGGGTATATGGCGCTAATCTCAGTGCATGGCCAACGAGGGTCTGCCTGACCTGCAGGTGACAGGATTCGACGTTCAGGCCGGAGTCCGCAACGCCGGAGCGCGCGGCGTAAATGGACCATCCGTGCCACTAGTTGCACTAGAAATCGAAGGCCGGCCTAGTCCGGAAGCGGCCGACGTGTCGCTGTGGCTTCGCCTAACGGCCGAAGTAGCCCGCGCCCTCGCCGCCGAGCTCATCGAGCAGGCGGACCGCGCAGAGCACTTAGCGCGCCGCCCAGGCGAAGCCTCCTAGCGCGGGGATCACATGCGTCTCTGAGCAGCACCCAACTGGCATGTTGTGAGGTGTTCCGCAGGTCAGGGCCACTTTCGGGGCCGTTTCAGCGGAGGGTGTGGGATTCGAACCCACGATGACGGTCACCCGCCATACCGGTTTTCAAGACCAGCGCACTCGGCCGCTATGCGAACCCTCCTGGCGGTTGCCGCCGAGGGTCGAGGATAGCGCAGGTCGGGTGGGTGGAAACGGTGTGCGGGGGCCCGGAGGGGCCGGTAAGGTCTGCGCAGCGGCGAAGTCGTCGTCGCGGGCATGGACGGAGGTGAGAGCAATGTCTCGGTCGTTCCAGGACATGGCGCACACCGTCCGGTCAGCACGCTGAGTTGCTGACCGGACGAACCGCCGGCCGCGGGGCCGGTGTCCCGTCACTTCGTCATGCCCTCTGGAGTCCCTATGCGTTCGCTTGCCGCGTACGTCGTTCCGTCCGAACTCGGACCTGATTTCCGCAAGATCTTCCCGGCCGCGATCATCTCGAACCTCGGAGACGGGGCGCTGCTCGCCGCCGGGCCGTTGCTCGTTGCCTCGATCACGACGGAACCGGCGGCCGTGGGTGCCGCCGCGTTCGTCCAGCAGTTGCCGTGGCTGCTGTTCGCCCTGTTCAGTGGCGTGCTGGTCGATCGTCTCGACCGCCGGCTGATGATCGTTGCCGCTGACATCTTTCGGGCGATCGTGCTCGGTGCGCTCGGTGTCGCCGTACTGCTCGACACGTCACCGCTGTGGGCTGTCTACATCGCGCTGTTCCTCCTCGGTACGGCGGAAACGCTTGCAGACAACGCCTCCGGTGCGCTGCTCGTCAGCGCCGTATCGAAGAACCATCTGGGCAAGGCCAACGCACGGCTGTTCGCCAGCGGCACTGTGCTCCAGCAACTGGGTGGTCCGCCGCTGGGTGCGTTGCTGTTCGCTGCGGGCGCGGGCATCCCACTGGTCTTCGACGCCGTCACCTTCGCCGCTGCAGCGGTACTGATCGCGCGCGTCGCAGTACGTCCGCCACTGCCGGACGGGTCCACCCGTGCAGCCATGTGGCACGAGGTGCGTGAGGGAGTCCGATGGCTCTGGAGCCACTCCGGCGTGCGGACACTGGCCCTGTCGATTCTGGTCATGAACATCACGTTCTGTGCTGCCTTCGCGACCTGGGTACTCTTCGCTCGCGAGAGGCTCGGTCTGACCGAGACGCAGTTCGGTCTGCTCGTGTCGGTCGGCGCCGTGGGCGGTGTGCTCGGCATGCCGACGTACCACTTCCTCGAACCGCGGGTCGGTTCGGTGACGCTCCTCCGCGCAGGGCTGGTCATCGAGACGACTGTCCACCTCATCCTCGCGCTCACCAGGAACCCGTGGGTCGCCGGTGCGACCATGGCCGTGTTCGGCGTCCACGCTGTGGTGTGGGGCATCGTCTCGACCACAACGCGTCAACTGGCCACACCGGACAGTCTGATGGGCAGAGTGAACAGTGTGTACCTGCTGGCCTCAGTAGGCGGTGCTGCGGTCGGCTCCGCGCTTGGCGGCGTACTGGCGCAACGGTTCGGCCTCGCTGCACCGTTCGCGATCGCCTTCGTGGGGATGGTGATGATGACGGTGGTCGCCTGGCATCCCCTGCGGCATGTCACGGTACGACGGGTGTCCGCAACGGACTGAAATGGTTGGAACGGCCTGGCGAGCGCTTGCTAGTGTTCGCCAGCCGCCAACAGCCCGATGGGAGCGCTTCGTCATGCCCGCAGCCACATCACTCGGTCTCCCGAACGTTCGCGGGCGGGTGCCACTGCTGGCCGGGCTGGCGATCGACTCGTTCGGCGGCGGCTGCGCGGGCCCGCTGCTGTTGCTGTTCTTCAACAAGGTCGCCGACATCCCGCTCGGGACAGCCGGCGTGATGCTGACCGTCGCGGCGCTGTTCTCGATCGCCGCGCCGGCCGCGGTGGGCGTGGTGATCGATCGCGTCGGGCCGCGGAACATCGTGGTGGCCGCGCAGTTCGCACAGGGCCTGGCGTACACCGGCTTCTTCTTCGGGCGGTCAGGCTGGTTGCTGTTCCTGTGCGCACTGGTGATGGCGACCGGGCAGCGCGTGTTCTGGTCGGCCATCTTCAGTCTGCTCGCGGACGTCGCCGACGAGGGTGAACGGGACAAGTGGTTCGGTCTCGGCGGGATGATGCAGGCCGGCGGTCTGGCACTGGGAGCGCTGGTGGCCGGCTGGCTGCTCGCGATCGGTGGCGACGCACCGCTGCTGATCGCGATGGGGCTCAACGCGGTGTCGTTCTACTTCGCCGGCCTACTGCTCCTCCGGCTGCATCCGTCACACCACGAGCGCGCGAAACAGGACAGTGGTCCGGCGCCGTTGCTGCGCAAGGACGGGACGTTCTTGGTGCTGATCGGTGCCAACACGTTGCTGGCGCTCTGCACGATGATGCTCGGCGTTGGCGTACCGGTTTATGTCACGGAAGCGCTGACCGTGCCCAAGTGGCTGGTCGGCGTACTGATCGCGGCAACGTCCGTCGTGCTGGCGACTGGCCAGACGCTCGTAGTACGGCACACCGAGCGACGGCGGCGTACGAACGTCATGGTGGTCGCTGGGATCACCTATGCGGCCTGGGCGTTGCTAATGGCGCTGCAGGTGCACATCCCGGGTGGGTGGGTCGTGCCGGCGCTGGTGCTGGCTACGGTGTGCTACGCGTTTGCCGACGTACTGCATGCTGCGACCAACAACGCACTGTCCGCGGCGATCGCGCCGCAGGTCGGGCGCGGGAAGTACCTGTCGTACTGGCAGTACTCGTTCACCTTCTCGAGCATCCTGGCGCCGGGGTTCTTCGCGCAACTCTTCGAGGTGCGTCACGAACTGCCTTGGGTGGTGCTCGCGGTCCTCGCGCTGATCGCCAGTCTGACGATGTACGTGGTGGCCCGGGTGGCGCCGCGGCTGAGCTCCCAGCGGATCTGATCGCGCGGTTCGCTGACTTGTCAGGATGCGTTGCGGCTGATCGAACATCTGTTCTAATGTTGGCTCAGTTCGCGGTTCTCCACCCCGGATTGTCCGACGGACCGAGCCTCCCACCTCCGACGTGGACGGCCCGGAGGACACCGCCGCCCGGGTTGTGAGGACCCGGGCTGTGGAGAGTCCGCACACGATCGGGTAGGCAGGACGGAGCGAGGTGATCAGGCTAGGAGAGGACACCGACAGATGCTCATGGAACACCGCGGCCGTCGACCGGTCGTGCCCGAATCCGCGTATGTCGCCCCATCGGCCGTGCTCTGCGGCGCCGTCGTCCTCGGCGAAGGCAGCAGAGTGCTGCACGGTGCGGTGCTGACCGCGGAGAACGGCGAGGTCCGGCTCGGCGAGAACAGTGTCGTGATGGAGAACGCCTTGGTGCGCGGCCGGGCGGATCATCCCGCACTGATCGGCGACGCGGTCCTGGTAGGTCCCCATGCACACGTCAACGGCGCCACGGTCGAGGACGAGGTCTTCATCGCCACGGGCGCCGCGTTGTTCCCCGGTTCCGTCGCCGGCGCAGGCGCGGAGCTCCGGATCAACAGCGTGCTGCATGTGAACTCGCGACTGGAAGCAGGCGCGGTCCTCCCGATCGGATGGATCGCCGCCGGCGACCCGGCCCAACTCTTCGCCCCGGACCGGCACGAGGAGCTGTGGCAGGTCCAACGCGAGCTGGACTTTCCCGGCACGGTGTACGGCGTGCCTCGCGGCACTTCCATGCGCGACATGATGGCGCGGCAGTCGGAGTATTACGGCTCCCACCGCTCGGACCGCCCGGCGGACCCAGCCTGAACCTGTCAGGCGGAGGTCAGGCTGTCGAGTTCGAAGCGGCGGACCTGGGCAGGGGAGGAACCTGCGCAGGTCAGGCGGGCGTCGACGGTGTCGAGGTGAGCTGAGACCTCGACGGTGATCGGGCCGTTGGTGGATGCGAGGAGGATCCGCCAGCGGTTGGCGGAGAGTTCCTGGACGGAGCGGGGAAGGAGGTTGCCGACCGCGGGTGAGTGACCGGCGGCGCGGGCGAAATGCTGGGCGGCTTGGACAGGCGGAACGAACGCACCTGATCCACGGAGGAGATCGGGTACGACGGCACCCTCGTCGTACTGCCTCGCGAGCTCGACGGCGCGGGCCGGTGGGACGTGCCCGTAGAACAGTCCGTGCGGCAGTACCACAACGTTCGCCGCGAAGCGATCGCCGCCGATATGGCTGCACTCCCAGGTCTGTTCCGGATACGCAGCGGCGAGCACCGCGGCGACGGGTCGGCCCCGTACGGCGCAGCACGCGTCGTGACGCCCGTGCGTGCAGACGAGATAGACGGGTTCGTTGGTGACAGTCCCTGGGTCGTTGCCGGCGAGGACGTCGAGCAGGTGCTCGTCCGTCGGGAGCTGACCCCAGCGCGCGAGCTCGCGTCCCGGACCACAGTCGACCATGCCCCAGCGCCGACCACGAGACCGATCCACTCGCCCGTACCGCCGTACCAGAACCGGACGGATCCCCAAGTGTCGGCAGGTGCGCGAGACCGCCTCGCCGAGCTCTGCTCCGAGTGAGGTGAGCGCCTGCCGCGGCCAGGCCGAGTAGGACTCGATGAGCAGCCACCGTTCAGCGGGTGGGGCGGTGGCGATCAGCGAGTCACGCCGAAGGTCAGCCTGCACCGCACAGCCGTTCTCCGGCCGATACCTACCCTCGCCGCCGCCCACAACACCTCACCCTACGATCGCCGGAACCTGCGCCTACCGCCCACCCGCCGACCGCTTCCGGCATCAGGTTGCCGCGGCTACTAGGAGGAGGTGACAAGTACTGCTTCGGTGAGGAGACGGCGGACCAGGACCAGTTGGTCTGCGGGGTCCAGGTCGGGAAGGTTGCCTACCTTGCAGTCGCGACCTGAGGTGAGTTCGGTGACTGCGGCAGTCGTGCTGGGCGGGAACGTGATGGTTCGGTCGGGGAGCTGAAGGACGACCGGATCGCCGGGGACTACCCGGCAGCGGAGGCCGGCGCGGAGGCGGACCGTCGTACCGACGGCCAGCGATGCGATAGAGGCCGCATGCGCCAGCGGGGGTAGTGGTGCTGGGCGGTTGCTGGACCAGGTACGGCGGCGGAGGCGGGCGGCCAGTGCGTCCGGGGTTGCCGTGCGGAGCTCCTGCGTGAAGAGCTCGACCACCTCCGGCAGTACCTGAGCCAACTGCTCCGGGTCGCCAGGATCGAAGCCGAGAGGCAGAGCAGTCCGCAACGAGGCCTGGTCGGCGGCCAGTGCGGCCAACTCCTGCACGAGCAAGAAGCGCGTCATGGTGTGCAGCCCGATAGTCAGGTGCGCGCTGACGCCACCTAGCGCCTTGGCCGAGTGCAGGAATCCACGCGGCACGTACAGCGCATCACCGGGCCGCAGTACCTCGTCGACCACCGGCGCCTTGTCACGCGCAGCTGCTTCGACAGCATGCGCGTGGTCCGTCCATGGCTGGTTGCGAAGCGGATCGACGTGGACCGGTTCGTGAACAGTCCAGTGCTTCTCGCCGGCCACCTGCAGGACGAACACGTCATGTACGTCGTAGTGCGCCGAGAACCCCTGCGACTCGGCAGGAGTGATGTACGCGTTGATCTGCACCGGATGACCAGCATCCGCGGCCAACTGCGTCGAGAAGTCGACCAGAGCCGGCCAGGTCCGATGCAGCGCCTGCAGTACGACGGTGTGCCCGCCGGCGAACAGCGCAGCCACCTTGTCGTCGCGCACCTGGTCCGCGATTTCCGCGCCGACACCGGCCGGTCCGGTGAACTGACTGTCGCCCACGACAGCCCCGTTCTTGGCGATCCGGAGGAACGGCGTACGCAGCCCGCGGCGGGACAGCAGCTCGTCCACAGCGTCGAGGCTGAACAGATCGTCGTACGGCGCAGGTAGATCCGGACCGTGGGACAGCAACGCCCGCGAACCCCAGTAGGAGTTGGCGAACTCGTCCAGGTCCCCTGCCACACAGCGCCGGAGCGCCGGGCGCTCGTCTCGCAACAGTTCAGCACCGTCCGCCGACAAGGGTGGACGGTCGAGCGGCCCGGCGTCCGGCACGGTGGTCACCAGCTCCCGGAGTTCCCCTCGGAACCACCTTCGGAACCGCCACCTTCGGAGCCACCTTCCGAGCCGTACCCACCTGCGCCACCATCGGCGCCGCCGTCCTGCGCGCCCTGCGAAGCACCACCGTCAGCAGGCCCCTCGCCGCCGCCACCGGAGCCACCTTCCGAGCCGTAGCCGCCGGCGCCACCGTCAGCGCCGCCGTCCTGGGCGCCCTGCGACGCCCCGCCGTCGGCCGGGCCTTCACCGGAACCGGCACCACCATCGGCGCCGCCGTCAGCACCACCGTCCGAGGACTCCCCGCCGTACCCGCCGCCCGGGGAAGCCGTCTGCCCGCCCTCGCCGTAGCCGCCGGACGACTCGTTGCCTTCGCTCGAGTAGCCGCCGCCCGAGCCTCCGTTGCCGGCGCCGCCGTCGGCACCACCGTCGGTCGCGCCCTGAGTGGCGCCTCCGTCGGCCAGCCCTTCGCCACCTTCGGACGAGGTGTTCATGTCGTCATCGTTGAGACCCATTGTGCTGCTCCCTTCGCGAACGGCCAGAAAGTTGCCCAGGACCTACCAAGCGGGCACCTGGTCATCTTGTGCGCAAAGTGGACCTCGGCTAAACCCTCGCCGCGTTACAGCGCCGACTCGATTACGCGGCAGGCCTGAGAAGCCTGTCAATGCAGCACGTCGGACAGCACCTTCACGAAGCCGTCGGTGACGTCTTCCGGCCGTACGGCGATCCGCAGCCAGTCCGGTCCGAGGCCTGGGAACGTGTCCCCACGCCGTACCGCGAATCCCTGTAGACGCAGGGATTCCCGCACCTGCGCGGCCCCCGGAACCCGAACCAGGACGAACGGCGCGCGCGCAACGCCGTACATCGAAACGCCGCTTACCCGACCGACGTTGTCAATCAGATGGACACGCTGACGTTCGATGTCGAGCGCGGCCTGGGCCGCTTCCTCGACTGCACGCTCGTTGCTGCAGGCAATCGCCGCCGCAAGTGCAGGAGTGGACACCGGCCAGTGCGGCTGCACCGCGGCCAGTTGCTCGATCAGCCCCGCACCCGCCAGGACGTACCCGACCCGCAGCCCGGCCAGCCCCCACGTCTTGGTCAGGCTCCGCACCACCACCAGCCCCGGGATCGACGCACCGGCGAGCGTCTCGGACTCACCGGGGACCGCGTCCATGAACGCCTCGTCGACGACCAGGATCCGATCGGGCCGCGCCAACTCACGCAGATCGTCCGCGCGATGCAGCACCGACGTCGGATTGGTGGGATTGCCGATCACCACAAGATCCGCATCGGCGGGTACGGCGGACGGGTCCAGCACGAACCCGTCCTCAGGTCGCAGGATCACCCGGTCGACCAGGTGCCCCGCCGACCGCAGCGCCGCCTCCGGCTCGGTGAACTGTGGATGAACCACCACCGGATGGCGCGGCCGGAACGCCCGCGCGATCAGCACGAACGCCTCCGCGGCCCCGGCAGTCAGCAGCACCCGGTCCGCCGCGACCCCGTGCCGGCGCGCGACCGCGGCGACCGCGGCGTCCTGCCGTGGGTACGCCGCGAGATCGGTCAGGCTCGCGGTGATCGCCTCGAGCAACCAGGGCGGCGGAGTGCCCGCGCGAACGTTGACGGCGAGGTCGACGAGCCCCTCACCGACCTCGAGATCACCGTGATGCTCCAGATCAAAGCCATCCAGCACGCTCAGGAGGCTAACGGGTCAGCGAGTTTTCCGGACCCGCCGGTCCGCGCACTGGTCAACTGACCGTGACTCCGCGCACTGGTCAGCGGGGCGTCACGGAGTACCTGCGATTCTGCAGGGACGGGTTCCGCTTGCGTACGTCGGCCAGGCGCTCAGCTGAGATCGTGGCGACCACATGTCCGTCTGACTCACCCGCCGAGGCCAAGGCAACCCCCTGCGGGTCAATGACCTGGCTGAGGCCGCAGTACTTCTTTCCGTTCTGAGCGGCCGCTGCGACGTAGCAGGTGTTCTCGACCGCGCGTGCTGTCAGCAGTGTGGTCCAGTGGTGCTCCTTGAGCGGTCCGCGAACCCAGGCCGCCGGAACAACCAGCACCTCTGCCCCAGCATCGACCAGCGCCCGGGACAGCTCCGGGAACCGCAGGTCGTAGCAGGTCATCAGGCCGATCGTCTGGTCGCCGATCTGGATCACCACGGGCGCCACGTCGCCGGCGGTCAGCTGGTCCGACTCCTTGTAGCCGAACGCGTCGTACAGGTGGATCTTGCGATAGGCGCCCAGCAGTACGCCGTCCGCGCCGACCGCCAGGAGGGTGTTGTACGGCCGGTGCTGGTCGCAGCTGCGCTCGAACATGCCGGCGACGACGGCCACACCATGCTCGACGGCAGCCTTCCGGAGCGTCGAGACGAACTCACCGTCCAGCGCCTCGGCCGCCTCCGCCACCGACTCACCCTCGACCGCGAAGTCGGACATCATCGCTTCCGGGAGTACGACGACGTCCGGCCGGTCCTGCGCCGCCTCAGCGACCAGGCGGGTGACCAACTCCCGGTTGGCGCCCTTGTCGTAGCTGCTGGCGGTCTGCACCACGGCGATCCTCATACGCCCATGGTGCCGCAGAACCCGCGCGGAACCCCGTAGAACGCATGGCCGCGACCCCGAGGCTGCGAGACTGCAGACGTGGAGTTCGACGCGGTGGTGTTAGCAGGGGGTGGGTCCACCCGGTTCGGCGGCGTGGACAAGGCGATGCTGGTACTGGACGGGGTGTCGTTGCTGGACCGGGTACTGACCGCGACAGCAGGAGCTGCATCGACCGTGGTGGTCGGGCCGGTGCGTACGACGTACCGCGAGGTCAACTGGACCGTGGAGGACCCGCCGTCAGGTGGACCGGTGGCCGGCCTGGCTGCCGGACTTCAGCACGGGGTGGCGCCGGTCGTCGTGGTGCTGAGCTGCGACCTGCCGTGGATTACCGAAGCCGACGTGGCGACGCTCGTCGAGGGGCTCGACGAACGCGACGGATACGGGCTGCGCGACACCGACGGCCGGGAGCAGCAGCTCGCGGCCGCGTACCGGCGTACCGCCTTGGCCGCGGCGATCGAGCAGGTCGGCGACCCACGGGACAAGTCGGTACGCCGTACCCTCGCCGGACTCGACCTGGACTGGACCGAGCCGACCCGCGCCGGCGACGACGTCGACACCTGGTCGGATCTGGACGACTAATTCATTGGACGCCGCCCATAGGTTCGACGCGTGGATGTCGCGCAGCTGGTCAGGAATGCCCTGGGAGTCGAGGTCGGCGAGACAACCGTGCGGACCGGCGGACAGCTGAGCGCTGTCCACGAGGTACAGACGTCCGCGGATCCCGTGATCGTGAAGGCTTACGCGCCGGAGTGGCGTTGGAAACAGGCCAAGGAAGTCCACGTCTACGGGATGCTGGAACCAGAGGTCGGTGGCTCCGTCCCGCGGGTGCTGCACGTCGGCGACGGCTTCACGATTCTCACCAAGCTCGACGGCGTCCCGCTGTCCGAGCTCGAGCCGCCCGACTGGCGCACGACGTACGCCCAGCTCGGTGAGCTGCTGCGGCGGATCCACCGGACCGCGCAACCGGAGTACGGGTACCTGACCGACCAGATCCTCGACCCGCTGCCGGACAACGACCAGTACATGCGCCGGCAGTTCACGAAGAAGCTGCACGAGTTCGAGCAGCTTGGCGGGGACCCGAAACTGCACGCGAAGATCGCCGGGTACGTCGACCAGCACGCGGGCCTGTTCGCGGACAACACGGCACCGGTGCTGTGCCACAACGACTTCCACGAAGGCAACATCCTCGTGGATCCGGCGACCTGGCGCGTCAACGGCTTCATCGACGTCGAGAACGCGATCGCGGCCGATCCACTCCTGGACGTCGCGAAGACGATCGCCTACTCGGTCCGGGACAACGACGAGAAACTGGCCGGACTCACGGCCGGCTACGGCCCCCTGCCCGCCGGCCGGATCGCGCTGTACCGGCTCTATCACGCACTCGAACTATGGGACTGGTTCAGTTCGATAGGCGAGGCCACTCACCTCGACAGCATCGCGCGAGACATGGCCGGACTGGTCGACGGCTGACGGTAGGTTGGGGAGCATGCGAGCTGTCGTGTGTGATGGTGCCGGCGGAATCGACGTTCTCGGGATCGGCGAGATCCCGGACCCGCAACCGGCGGTCGACGAGGTCGTGATCGACGTCGTCGCCGCGGGGGTCAACCGTGCCGACCTGCTCCAGCGGCAGGGCTTCTACCCACCGCCGCCCGGCGCGCCCGGCACCATCGGGCTCGAGGTGTCCGGCCGGATCTCCGCGGTCGGCTCCGAGGTCGGGGGCTGGTCCGTCGGCGACGAGTGCTGCGCGCTGCTCGCCGGCGGCGGGTACGCCGAGAAGGTCGCCGTACCCGCACCGCAGGTGATGCCGGTCCCGGACGGCCTCGACCTGGTCAGCGCGGCCGCACTGCCCGAGGTCGTGGCGACCGTCTGGTCCAACGTCTTCATGTCCGCACACCTCAAGGCCGGCGAGACGCTGCTCGTGCACGGCGGCTCGTCCGGGATCGGCACGATGGCGATCCAGCTCGCCGTCGCGCACGGCGCGCGGGTGCTGACCACGGTCGGCAGCAAGGAGAAGATGGCGTTCTGCACCCGGCTCGGCGCGGACGTCGCGATCAACTACAAGGAAGCCGAGTGGGCGTCCGTGGTCAACGAGGCCACCAAGGGCGCCGGCGCCGACGTGATCCTCGACATCATGGGCGCGAAGTACCTGCCCGACAACGTGAAGTCGCTCGCGTACGACGGGCGGCTCGTGGTGATCGGGATGCAGGGCGGCGCGAAGGGCGAACTGGACCTCGGCCGCCTGCTCAGCAGGCGCGGTTCGGTGATCGCCACCGGCCTGCGGTTCCGGTCGGTGGCGGACAAGGGCCGGATCATCGACGAGGTGGTCGGCCACGTCTGGCCGCTGGTCGCCGAGAAGAAGGTCCGCCCCGTCGTGCACTCCACCTTCCCGCTGGCCGAGGTCGCCAAGGCGCACCAGACCCTCGAGCAGTCCACCCAGCTCGGCAAGGTCCTCCTCACCCTCTGAGCCGGATCATGACGTCGTCGGGAGGTTGGCCGCGGCCCATTCCGGGTCGGGCTCGACCAGTTGGATGACGTCGATCCAGGTCCCGGCAGGGTCCCGGACGAAGAAGTGCCGCTGGCCGAACGGCTCGGTCACCGGCTCGCCCTCCAGCTCCACCCGTCCCTCGCGCAACGCCGCCGCGATCTTGTCCGCGTCGTCCACGACGAATCCGAAGACGTTCGTGCTCTCGGTGTGCGCCGACACCGCCGCCGGGACGGTCGGATGGCCGCGCTCGCAGATCGCGAGCTCCCAGTCCGCCGTACCGCGCCGGACCGTGATGAACCAGCCGAGATCGATCCCGACCTGCAGGTCGAGGTACTGCGTGTAGAAGGCGGCGACCTCCGAAGGCTTGTCGGTGACGACGGTCGCGCCGAATGCCGCGGGTTGCATACGTTCTCCTGACTACTACAGCTGTCGTTGTTGTGTACGACAGTTGTAGTGGAACTCTGCTAGCCTGTCAACATGCCCCGGAATCCGGAACGCCGTACCCAACTGGCCGACGCCGGCCTCGCCGTGCTCGCGGAGGCAGGCGCGCGCGGGCTGACCCACCGCGCCGTCGATGCCGCCGCCGGACTCCCGGCCGGTACGGCGTCCAACTACTTCAAGACCCGCGACGCGCTGCTCGGCGCGCTGGGCGAGCGGATCTTCGAGCGACTGGCCCCGGACGAGGCCGTCCTCGAACCCCTCGCCGAACGCGAGCCCGGTCTGGACCTGATGACCGACTACGTCCACTACATCGTCGAACGCCTTCTTGGCCGCCCCGAGCTCACCCTCGCCCTGCTCGAGCTCCGCCTCGAAGCGGCTCGCCGCCCCGGTCTGCACGAGATCCTGTCGCGCACGCTCCGGCAGGGCTTCGACGCGGACGTCGCCTTCAACGCCAACGCCGGCCTGCCCGGCGGCGCCGAGGAGATCCGCCTGCTGCACTTCGCGATCGACGGCCTGGTCCTCGACCAGCTCACCCCCGGCACCGGACGGCCGTACGACGTGAACGCGGTCACCGCGCGCCTGGTCCGCCGCCTGACCCGCGAGGACTGACGTCCTTCCGAGTGACGGCCAGACGGTTGCCTTGCACAACAATGACGGGCAGGACTACCTGGCGCGGCTGTTCACGCGGTCGCGGCTACCGATGGTCAGCCGTATCGACCAGCGCGATCTCGGGATACGCGACGGGGTACGGCGGTGTGCTCGTGACGCGCCACTGGCCGCAGGCGCACCGCTGGTACACGACCAGGCCCTCGCTGACCTGATGACTGGAGACGGCGGCCCAGCGATGCCGGTGGATGTCTGTCATGGATCCATCGTGATGTAATGGCATTATGCATCTCAACCCTTACGGCGCGGACGCCGTCCTGCTCGCGGTCAACCTGGTCACGCGGCCCGCGACCACGCCGGACGAGCTGGCCGAGCGGTGCGAGGAGAGCGGTGTCGAGAGCCGCCTGGTGCGTGACCGGCACGTCACCGCCGCGGACCTGGCGGCCGTCCGTACGGCGCTCGACGAGTGGCTGCAGGTCGTCGACGCGCGGGACGAGCAGAGCCGCGTCGACCTGGTGAACGCGATGCTGGCGAAGTACACCGAGCATCCGCGGCTCACCAACCACGCCGGCGACGGCTGGCACATGCACTACCGCCCTGACGACGTCCCGGTCGGGCGGCTGGTCGCGACGCTGATCAGCACCGGTACGGCGCTGCACCTGGCCGGACGCGGCATCACCAGGCTCGGACGCTGCGCCACCGAGGGCTGCGACAACGTGTACGCCGACCTCTCCCGCACCGGCCGCCAGCGCTACTGCAGCCCGGCCTGCGCCAACCGCGACGCCGTACGCCGTCATCGGGCGCGTGCTTCGTAGAACGCCCGTCGGGTACTGCGAGAGAACCCCCAACTAGGATGGGCAGATGACCGAGAGCAGCAGCGAGGGCCAGGAAGTTCCGATGGCCGGGGCGCGGACCGAGGACGGCAAAGTGCTGATCGTCGGACCGGACGGCATGGCCGTCGAGGGACCGCCGCGCTCCGACAACGACGAGCAGGACGACGAACCGCGTTCGGTGACCGAGCTGGTGGAACAGCCGGCCAAGGTCATGCGGGTCGCGAACATGATCCGGCAGTTGCTGGAAGAGGTGAAGTCGGCGCCGCTCGACGAGGCCTCCCGGGCGCGCCTGCGGTCGATCCACGAGGCGTCCATCAAGGAGCTGGAGAGCGGCCTGGCGCCGGAGCTGGTCGAGGAGCTGGAGCGGCTCAGCCTCGACTTCACCGACGACAGCACGCCGACCGAGGCCGAGTTGCGGATCGCGCAGGCCCAGCTGGTGGGCTGGCTGGAAGGCTTGTTCCACGGCATCCAGACCGCGTTGTTCGCGCAGCAGATGGCCGCACGCCAGCAGCTCGAGCAGATGCGGCGCGCGCTGCCGGGCGGGCAGCAACTGCAGGGCGAGGAACACCCCGCCTTCCCCGGCGCGCCACAGGCCGGCAACACCGACGGCCCGGGTAGCGGCGGGATGTACCTGTAACGCCTTATTTCAAAGACTGTAAGAACTCTTCGAGGACGGCGGCGACGCCGTCCTCGTCGTTTGTGGGGGCCGCCCTGTCCACCATGGCGAGAACTTCGGGGTGCGCGTTCGCCACGCCGTACGACGTCCCGGCCCAGGCGAGCATCGGGAGATCGTTGACCGAGTCACCGAAGGCGATCGTCTCAGCAGCCGAGATCCCTTGCTCTGCGGCGAAATCGGCGAGCATCGCGGCCTTCGAGACGCCGCTGGCGGAAATCTCGACCAAACCGTGACCTCCGCTGTGGCTGGCAGTAACTCGTTGGCCCACCAACGGGTTCACCAGCGCCAGCAGCTCGTCGGACTGCATGCTCGGATGCCGGACCAGCAACTTCGCGGCCGGCTCCGCGAGCAGGACCTCGACGGCCGCGACCAGGGTGTCGTCGGGTTTCGGCCAGCGGTTCAGGTAGACCGGTTCCTGTCCGTAGCGATCCGGTCGCTCGATGGCGAACTGCACGTCGGGAATCGCGCTCCGGATCGCCACCGCGACCTCGAGTGCGATCGCGGGCTCGATCAACCGGGTGCGGATCGCCTTACGGCGCAGGACGTCGTACAGAATGGCGCCGTTGGCAACGATCGCGACACCGTGGTCACCGACCAGGTCCTCGAAGTCGTGCAGCCAGCGAGGTGGCCGGGCGGTGACCATCACGAAAACACTTCCGGCACGCTGGGCCGCGAGCACCGCGGTACGCGTCCGGGCGGACACGGTTCCGTCACTGCGGACGAGGGTGCCGTCGAGATCGGTGGCTATCAGGCGGGGGTACTGCGGAGCCGTCACAGGACCACCGTATCGCCGGACGACCCGAGCCTGCATTACCCTTCCAAGTACCTCGGGCGCAAGCGGTCGGGCCACTGATTCAGCCCGTTTTGACTTATCTGATTGAGCTTTTGACAACGTCATCAGACCGTTACGGCAGGATGCTGCAAAGGCAGCAAGTTCCCCTGCGCTCCACCGTGGCCGCATGATTTCATGCGGAGGTCTGGCGGGGAACCGGGGGCTGTTCGGCCGCGTCGTATGCGTGTTCTGGATCAGCGCGACTGATGCCGCCCCACCCTGCGGAAGAACACCAACGTCGAAGAACTGTTGAGGAATTGGCTGCAACCAAAACCTCGGCAGTGGCGTCAACAGTTATGGATCGGTGCGTCCCGCGCCCGGGACGACACGGTGGGCCGGCAACAAAGTGCGGGTCCACCGGCTAGTGGAACCGTGCGAACGAACGTCGTTCACCGTTCGTTCATTCGGGTCTTGATACTTGGGGAGCCTTGATGACCGTCAACAGCGCCAATCTAGTAGGGCCGGGGGGCAGAAGCTCTCGAGCGGCTGTCGACACATGTTCCACCACGGAGGGGGCAATGACAGGCTGCATCGCCCGGTCGGACATCTTCCAGCACCGCTTGATGGAAGAGCCGCCGCCCGCGTCAGCAACCCGTCGTACCAGGGAGCGGTACGAGCAGCTCGTTCGTGAGGCCAAGGCGCTGTGCGCCTCGTGCCCGCTGTTCACCGACTGCCTGTACAGCGCGGTGGCCGAGCACGACGTCAGCGGATTCGTCGCCGGAACCACTGCCGCACAACGCCGTTCGATCCGTAACCTGCTCGACGTCGAGGTGCAGGCGGACGACTTCGACCAGCTCGCCGGCGCACGGGGAACCCGCCGGCCGGTCAGCCACGAAGAGGTCCTGCGACTGCGCACGCAGTACCCGAACGACAGCCTGGAGTCCCTGGCGATGCGCCTGGGATGCTCGCTGTCCACGGTGAAGCGGCACCTGCGGCGGGCCCGCCGCGGTCAGAGCCCGGCAGCCAAGACGCCGCGGCCGCGCCCGGAGGTCGGCGCCGTGCTGGACGCGTTCGACACGGTCGTCGACCAGCAGCACCAGCCGCGCCGCGCCGGCAGCACCAGGGTCGCCTGATCCGATACTCGGCCCGCCAGCGGACTATCGGAGTCTGAACGCCCGAAGGCCCGGAATCCCCGTCGTGACGGGGATTCCGGGCCTTCGCTTGCCTGCGGCAACCGCGCCTGCAAGTCCTTTCGGAACTGGCCGAAAGGACCTAGAACCAGCGGTTGAGCACTGCGGCGACGCCGTCGTCCTGGACCGACTTGGTGACGTCGTCGGCGGCGGCCTTGACCTCGTCGGGCGCCGAGCCCATCGCGATCCCGAGACCGGCGTAGGTCAGCATCTCGATGTCGTTGCGTCCGTCACCGATCGCCAGCAGCCCGGCCGGGTCGAGCCCGTGCTGTGCCAGCGCGACCTTCAGGCCTGTCGACTTGTCCACACCCTCCGGCGCGATGTCGAGCCAGGCAGTCCAGCCGACGAAGTAGCTGACCCCGTGCAGGCCGAGGCGTTCCGCCAGGTGGACGAAGTCGCTCTCGGACTGCTCCGGGTCCCGGATGATCAACCGGGTCACGGGTTGCGGCGCGAGCTCGTCGTCGCCGACCACGCGGATCTGCGCGTCCCGGCCGAGATCGCCGTCCGGGAACGGCGCGGTGACCAGGTAGGTGCCGTCGGACTCCTCGACCGCCATCCGGGCGTTCGGCGCGTACCTGCGCACGGATTCGATCACTGTCGAGGGATCGAAGGTCCGCTCGTCGAGCACCTCGCCGTCGGGGTAGCGCAGCGTACGCGCACCGTTGCTGCAGACAACGAACCCGCCGGCCGGCAGCCCGAGCCGTTCGGCCACCGGCTTCGTGGTCGACCAGGCGCGGCCGGTGGCCAGGAACACGGGCACCCGCGCAGCGGTACGGCGCACCGCGTCGAGGACCGCGTCGGACATCCCCTCGTCGTGATCGATCAACGTCCCATCGATGTCCAGGGCAACGGCCGTCGGCGGTCCCTGGAACTGTGGGTCTGCCGTCATTTGGCGACCGGTTCGAGGACCTCGCGTCCGCCGACGTACGGCTGCAACGCGGTCGGGACCCGGACCGAGCCGTCGGCCAGCTGGTGCGTCTCGAGGATCGCCACGATCCAGCGGGTGGTGGCCAGCGTGCCGTTCAGCGTGGCGACCGGCTGCGTCTTGCCGTCGGCGTCCCGGTGCCGGATGTTCAGCCGGCGCGCCTGGAAGTCCGTGCAGTTCGACGTCGAGGTCACCTCGCGGTACCGGCCCTGCGTCGGCACCCACGCCTCGCAGTCGAACTTCCGGTACGCCGAGACGCCGAGGTCACCCGTGGCGGTGTCGATCACCCGGTAGCTCAGCTCCATCTTGTCGAGCATCTCCTTCTCCCACGCCAGCAGCCGCAGGTGCTCGGCGTCCGCATCCTCCAGGCTGCAGTAGGAGAACATCTCGACCTTGTCGAACTGGTGGACGCGGATGATCCCGCGGGTGTCCTTCCCGTGCGACCCGGCTTCCTTGCGGTAGCAGGACGACCACCCGGCGTACCGGATCGGGCCGTTGCTCAGGTCGAGGATCTCGTCCATGTGGTAGCCGGCCAGCGCGACCTCCGACGTACCGGTCAGGTACAGCTCGGGGTCCTCGAGGCGGTACACGTCGTCGTGCGCCGACAGGTAGCCGGTGCCGCCCATCACCTCGGGCTTGACCAGCGTCGGCGTGATCATCGGGGTGAAGCCGTTCTCCACCGCCTGCTGGACGGCCAGCTGCAGCATGCCGAGCTGGAGCAGCATCCCGACGCCCTTGAGGAAGTAGAACCGGGATCCGCTGATCTTCGCGCCGCGCTCCATGTCGATCGCGCCGAGCAGCTCGCCCAGCGCCAGGTGGTCGCGGGGCTCGAAGCCCTCGGCGGCGAAGTCACGCGGCTTGCCGACCTCCTCGACCACGACGTAGTCGTCCTCGCCGCCGACCGGGGCCTCGTCGGACACCAGGTTCGGCAGGGCCGCGGCGAGCTCGTCGAAGCGGCGGCCGGCGTCGTTCGCGGCGGCCTCGTTGGCCTTCACCTCGGCGGCCAGCGTCTTGGTCCGGTCCAGCAGCGCGGTGCGCTCGTCGCCCTTGGCCTGGGCGACCTGCTTGCCGAGCGACTTCTGCTCGGCCCGGAGCGCCTCGAAGGCGGAGATGGACGATCGACGCTCGCTGTCGGCGACCAGGATCTGGTCGACCAGGTCCGTACTCTCACCGCGCTTGGTCAGGGCCGCGCGGACGGCATCGGGGTTCTCACGGAGCAGTTTCGCGTCAATCACACCCCGAGGGTATCGGGGCGTGTCAGAACCGGCGAAGTCTATTCGGGATGATGGGGTGGGGTCACGTGATCACGGAGGGGGAACTGAGCGGGAGATGAACCACCACCCACCCAGTCCGGTCGGCCGCGCGCTCACGGTCGTGCTGGGTGCGCTGCCGTTCATCGTGATCACACTGCTGGTCTTCGGGCACTGGCCGCCGCTGGGCCGTTGGGACCAGTCGGTCGCCGCCCGCGCCGCGTCGTACGGCGTCGCACACGCCGGGATGGTCGACTTCTGGCAGGTGATCGGCGCGGTGACCCAGCCTTGGGTGCTGCGCGGGGTGATGGTGGCTGTGGCCGTGTACCTCTGGCACCGCCGGGCCCGGCTGCTGACCGTCTGGCTGGTGGTGTCCGCCGGGGCCGAGCTCGGCCTGGTCCAGGCGGCGAAGCACATCTTCGACCGGCCGCGGCCGGACCAGATGCTGGCGTCGGCCGACAGTTGGGCGTACGTCTCCGGTCACGCCACCGCGGCGTTCGTGATGGCCGGTGCGCTGGGCGTCGTACTGCCGTCGGTGCGCGGCTGGCGCCGGCGCTTCCGGCTGTTGGTCGCGCTCCCCACGATCGCCGTGGTCTGGCTCACGTCGGTCGACCGGGTCGCCCTGAACGTGCATTACCTGTCCGACGTCCTCGGGGGCTGGGCGCTCGGGCTGGCGATCCTGACCGCGACGTCGATCGGGTTCGGCCTCCGGCCGGGGCTGCGGCGGCGCCGGCGGCGTAAGCCGGACGAGTCCGACGGCACGACGGCCCCGCCGCGGGCGGCCGTGATCGTGAACCCGATCAAGGTCGGCGACGGCGTGGCCTTCCGGCGGAAGGTGACCCGGGCGCTCGCGGTCCGCGGGTACGACGATCCGCTCTGGCTGGAGACCCGCGTGGACGACGCCGGCAGCGCGATGGCCAAGCAGGCGATCGAGTACGAGTCGGACCTGGTGCTGGTGGCGGGCGGGGACGGTACGGTCCGGGTGGTGTGCGCGGCGCTCGCCCACACCGGGATCCCGGTCGGGGTGATCCCGGCCGGTACCGGCAACCTGCTGGCGCGCAACCTGCACATCCCACTCGACCTGGACGACGCGCTGGAACGGATCCTCGAGGGCCGCGACCGGCGGATCGACCTGGTCCGGGTCCACGGCGACGAGCTGGACACCGACCGGTTCGCGGTGATGGCCGGGCTGGGGCTCGACGCCGCGATCATCTCGGACGCCCCCCCGCACCTGAAGAAGCAGATCGGCTGGACGGCGTACCTGGTCTCGGCGGCGAAGAACATCAACCACCCGTCGGTGCGGGTCACGCTCACCATCGACGACGCGGAACCGATCGAGCGCCGGGTCCGGACGGTGGTGATCGGGAACGTCGGCATGCTGCAGGCGAACATCCCGCTGCTCCCCGACGCCCGCCCCGACGACGGCCTGCTCGACGTCGTCGTGATCGCCCCCCGCCGCGTCACCCAGTGGCCGATCGTCGTCTGGCGCCTGATGACCCGCACCAACCGCACCGACATGTACCTGGAACGCTTCACCGGCCGCAAGGTCGAGATCCACGCCGCCGTCGACGTCCAACGCCAACTCGACGGCGACCCCATCGGCCCCGGCCGCTCCCTCTTCACCGAAATCGAACCCGGCGCCCTAACAGCCCGGGTGCCGAAACGCCGCTAGCCGCAGTGCGGTCCGGGGAGTCCTACCCACCCGAAACGACCAGCAGAATTCCCCACACCACCAAGCCGGGGCCCGAGAACGGCGACTAATAGCGCTGCGCGTACCAGGTCGGTGGCTCGCCGAACATGCTCTTGAAGTCGCGGATGAAGTGGCCCTGGTCGGCGTAGCCGAGGTCCGCCGCCAGCGCGGCCCAGTCGATCGCCCCGCCGGCGGCCATGCGCGCGGTCACCTCGTGCAGGCGGTAGCGGCGGATCACCCACTTGGGCCCGATGCCGACGTACTCCGCGAACAGCCGTTGCAGCCCCCGCATGCTCAGCCCCAGCTCACCGGCGAGGCGTTCGACCCTGGTCACGGCCTTGTCCGTGGCGATCAACTCGACCGCGGCCGCCGCCTGACGCACCCCGGGGTCGTCGTCCGGCAAATGTTTCAGCAGGAACGCATCCACGGTCGGCACGTCGAGCGTCGTGGGCAGGTCCGGGCCGAACACCTCGGCCGCCGGGACGACGCAGTCGGTGATCGTCGAGACGGAGGCACCGAGGAACGGGCGGAAGCAGCCAGGCCGGAACGCGACCCCGAAGACGTGGTCGCGGCCCTTGAGGACCTTGAACTGGTAGCCACTGCACACGCCGTTGACGTCCGCACGGCCGCCGCGAAACGACAGGTGCACGTTCGGGTACGGCACGATCTTCTGCCGGTAGGGCTCAGCGTAGTCCCAGCGGGTCTCCCAGTACCGCTCCACCCATGGCGCGAGCACCGGCGACGGGTCGTGGAACGCGTGGCGCTGGTACCTGGTCCACGCGCTCCGCAGCTCACGAACGTCCCGCCCCACACGGCAGAGTGTATGTCGCCTTTGTTCAATACCCCTCCGGCCCGCGCCGCCTAGCGTTGCCGCCATGTCCCACATATCCAGCGCGGCCGAGGCCATGGCCGCAGTCGCCCGCACCATCACTGACGACCAACTCGCCAACAAGACTCCGTGCACGGAGTACGACGTGCGGGCCCTGGTCAACCACCTGCTGTTCTGGGGCCCCTCGCTCGCCGGCGCCGGACGCAAGGAGTCCGTTCCGCAACCGGCGGCCGCCGAGTCCGATGTGGACCTGGCGGCCGGAGACTGGCGCGGCCACCTCCTCGCTCTGCTGGACGACATGTCGTCGTCGTGGGCGCCGCCGAGTGCCTGGGACGGCGAGACGAGCATGGGCACGCCGCAGCCGCTGCCCGCGCCCGTCATGGGCAACATGATCGTCGGAGAACTGGCCGTGCACAGCTGGGACCTGGCGGTCGCGACTGGGCAGCGGCTGGAACTGCCCGCCGACCTGCTGGCGCATCTGGACGACACGGTGTTCGCCGGCGTGGAGCAGGGTCGGGAGATGGGCATGTATGGACCGGAGGTCGCGGTGCCGGCCGATGCACCCAGCCTGGACCGCATCCTCGGCCTGACCGGCCGCGATCCCGCCTGGACGTAGTCTCTTGACACCAGGGCCGCGGCACGCGGGGCCCGTTCCTTGGCCCGCGGACATTGGATTGGGCAATCGCCCGCGCGGTAGCGCGGACACGCGCGCGTGGGCTGATCACACACTCAGTCGACGGTTGGGCCGGCTTCCTTGCGGACGGTGTCCAGGGCCTCTTCCTCTTCGGGGGAGAGCTTGGACTCGCTGGTGAAGGACTTGATTTCCTTGGCGTAGGTGCGGGCGTCGGCGCGGCTGTTGATGGAGGTCAGGACGACGCCGTCGCCGTTGTTGTCCAGGATGGCCATCGACCAGGACAGTTTTCCGCCGGTTTCGCCGAAGGCGTCGTAGCGGACGACGGCGAGGTGCTGGAGGGTTTCCTTCAGTTCGCCGCGGGTGACGTCGAGTTCCTTGCCGAGTCTGCGGAGTTCCGACTTCACGGTGCCGGGCCTGGCTTCCGGCTGGGTGGGTGGTTCCGGCTCGGGGACGGTTGAGGGCGTGGTGTGGTCCGACGAGACCGTCCGCGCCCGGAGGGCCTGGATCGCGAACACCAGGGCTAGCACCGCCACGAAAAGGGCGGTGACCCCGAAGGCACCGGCTAACGTCGAAGACACAGAACTAGAGCCTAAAGCATCCGATGTTATGCCTGAGTGTTCAGGCGATCGCACAGCGTGCGTGCGGCGGGACGGATGCGGCACCTCGCGCCGAGGCAACGTAGATTCGCGGCGTGAGACATTTGCCTGATCAGGGCCCTCAACCGGGCGTTCACGACCTTGGATACGCGCGCCTCGACACCGACCGGCTGGAACGTACCGGCGACGCCGAGGTCGTCTACGGCGCGGGCAAGACACCATCTCAGGTCGTGGAACTGCTGCGGACCCTGCACGCCACGCACCCCGGGCACGCCGTCCTGGCGACCCGGTTGACCGACGAGGCACAGGAGGCGGTGACCGCCGCCCTGCCGGAGGCCGTGGTCGACCCGGTCGGCCGTACGGCGGTACTCGGTGAGCCGCCCGCGCCGCGCGGCACCGTCGCGGTCGTGGCCGCCGGCACGTCGGACGCGCCGGTCGCGGCCGAGGCGGCGACGACGGCTCGGGTGTTCGGGGCCGGAGTGGACGTGATCACGGACGTCGGCGTGGCGGGGCTGCACCGGATCCTCGGGGTCCGCGAGCGGCTCACGCACGCGGACTGCCTGATCGTGGTCGCGGGGATGGAGGGGGCGCTGCCGAGCGTCGTCGGTGGATTGGTCGGCGTACCGCTGGTGGCCGTGCCGACGTCCGTCGGGTACGGCGCTTCGTTCGGCGGGCTCGCGGCGCTGCTCGGGATGCTGAACTCGTGCGCGCCCGGCGTGACGGTCGTGAACATCGACAACGGGTTCGGGGCCGGTGTGTTCGCTGCTCGCGTAGCCCGGCAGTCCGCTCCTCGCGAAACCAAGGACGCCTGATGCGCATAGCCTGGATCGATTGCTCCGCCGGCGCCTCCGGCGACATGCTTCTCGGCGCCTTCCTCTCGGCCGGGGCGGACCTCAGCTACGTCAACGCCGCGGTGGCCGCGGTCGACCCGTCCTTGTCGGTCACGGTCGCCCAGACGGCACGTCACCAGATCGCCGCCACCAAGGCCACCGTCAAGGTCGACGGCACCCCGCACCCCGAGAACGTCCCGGACGCCGCCCTCGACCACCCCGAAGCCGCGGGCCACGGCCACGGGCACGGTCATGACGACGCTGCAGGCCATGGGCATGGTCACTCGGCCCCGACGCGGGCCTGGGCCGAGGTCCGGCGGCTGCTCGAGCAGGCGCCACTCGACGACGCCGTCCGGGAGCGGGCGCTCGACACGTTCGCGCGGCTGGCGCGGGCCGAGGCGTCGGCGCACGGCGTCGAGCCGGACACCGTGCACTTCCACGAGGTCGGTGCGCTGGACGCGATCGCGGACATCGTCGGGGTGGCGGCGGCTTCGGTCTCGCTCGACCTCGACAAGATCGTGGTCTCGACGATCACGCTGGGCGGCGGCGGTCAGGTTCGCGGTCAGCACGGCGGCATCCCGATTCCCGGGCCGGCGGTGCTGCACCTGGTGACCGAGGCCGAGGCGCCGGTCACCGGCGGCGTGGCGCCGTACGAGATGACGACCCCGACCGGGGCGGCGCTGCTGGCGACGCTGGCGGACGAGTTCGGCCCGCTGCCGCCGATGCGGATCGAGCAGACCGGCGTCGGCGCCGGCGGCCGTGACCCGGTCGAGGTGCCGAACATCGTCCGGCTCGTGATCGGCGAGTCGACCGACGGTTCGGCCACCGAGCTCGTCTACGAGACCAACGTCGACGACCTCGACCCGCGGATCTGGCCGCAGGTGCTGGCGCGGCTGATGGAGGCCGGCGCCGCGGACGCCTGGCTGACCCCGATCCTGATGAAGAAGGGCCGGCCCGCCCACACCCTGTCGGTCCTGGTCGGCAGCGCGAACGCGGAGATGGTCCGGGCGGTGATCCTGGCCGAGACCTCGGCGATCGGGTTGCGCGAGTTCGGGATCCGCAAGCACGCCGCGGACCGGGAGTTCACCACGGTCGAGGTCGACGGCCAGCTCATCCACGTCAAGATCGCGCGGTACGGCGGTCAGGTGGTCAACGTCCAGCCGGAGTACGACGACGTGGCCGCCGCCGCGAACGTCCTGAAGAAGCCGGTCAAAACCGTCCTGGCCAAGGCGGTCGCGGCAGGCCACGACCTGTGGACCTAGTGCGCCTCGGCCGCCTGCTCCGGTAGCGGCTTCTGCTTGCGGCGGGGCCAGTCGTACGGCCACCACTGGGCACCGTTGCGGCGCGCCCAGACGATCAGGCCGATGAGCACGGCGAGCTCGATCGCGGGGCAGATGGTGTCGCGGAGCCGGGCGCTGAAGAACTCCAGTGAGTCCGACAGGCTCGCCGCGACCTGCCGCGCGTGCGGGTCGCGGCCGGGGACGTACGCGATCGCGAGCATCGTCGTACGGACGACCATCAGGCCGTCCACCTTCGACGCGGCGACGGCTGCGAGGGCGGCCCAGGCGATCACGTCGTACCAGGGCAGCGAGTACATCGCGGTCAACAGCCAGGCGATCGCATAGATCGCGGTGTACCGGATCGCGGCCGGCGTCGGGTCGTCAGGATGCGTCTGCGGCACCAGCGACTTCGGGAACACCTGCGTCAGCAGGATCGCGACCACGATCAGCCCGACCCACGCGAGGATCGCCAGGACGGTCCGGACCAGCCCGTTCGGCAGGAACAGCGTGAAGAAGCTCAGCAGCACCTTGTGCGGCGTACCGGTGGAGATGAACGACGTCTGCGACCGCGCCTGCTGGAACGCCTGCAGCCCCACGATCGCGTACAGCCCGCCCATCGCGAGGGCACCGCCGCCGCAGAAGTAGAGGCACTTACGACGGTCGGCACGCAGCGCCCACAGCATCGCCACGCCGACGAGACCGATCGACAACTTCGTACAGCCCGCGACACCGATCAGCAGACCGGCCAGGAACACGTGCCGCCGGAACAGCACCAGCGCGATCACTGCGAACATCACCGCGATCGCGTCGTTGTGCGCGCCGGCCAACACCGCCCACAGGAGCAGCGGGTTCGCGATGCTGAGCATGATCACCCGGCGCCGAGCGGGCAGGTTCTTGCCGACCAGCTTCATCAGCAGCAGGCCGGTGACCACCAGGCTGATCGCGACCGACAACTGCAACATCCAGACCGTCAGCTGCGCGGAGTCGCCGCCGATCACCGACGACAGCCACTGCACCCAGGTCGCGATCGGTCCGTACACGCTGCGGGCGCCCTGCCACGGCCGCTCGGTCGCCGCGATCACCGGGTCGTACCCGAGCCGGATCGTGTCCGCCGGCGACGCCGTGTACGGATCGCCGCCGAGCGCCATGATCCGTCCGTACGCCGCGTAGATCAGGACGTCCCCGGACGCCATCGGCGGGACCAGCGTGACGGCCGCCGTCGTACCGATGCCCAGGGCAATCAATCGGTCGATCCGCGGCGCCCAGCCGTGCTTCAACGCCTTGAGGGCAAGGTAAACGCCGTACCCGCCGAGCAGGATCGCGACGTAGGTCATCACCGACACGAGCCAGTCGTTCGGCTTGGTGTCGAACCAGTACGACGGGAGCCAGGCGTGCCGGTTGGTCAACGTCAGCACGACCACCGACGGACCGAGGAGCCCGACCGCGACGATCAGCGCCGTACACGCGAGGTAGAGAGCGACAGCCCTGCGACCGTACTTCTGCCCGAGCTGAAGATCCGGCTGAAGATCAGTACTCATGGAGCAGTCTTCCGCGGGAACAGGCTGCGCAGGGACGGTCCACCACCGTCCGCGGGCAGCGCACTGCGGGCGACGAGCGCACGCCGGACGTGCAGGTACTGCTTCGCGCGGTGCAACTGCCCCCACAGGTCCGTCCCGGTCGCGCGGTGCCGGACGTCGATCGGCACCTCCAGGATCCGGAAACCCTTCCGCCCGAGGTCGATCGTCAGCGCCGTCTCGACCCCGAACCCGGCGGCCAGCGGTACGGCGGAGTCGAACGCGGCCCGGGTGAGACACCGCTGCCCCGACAACGGCTGCTCCGGCGCCCAGCCGGTCGCGTCCTGGATCCCGGCCCGCGCCAGCCGGACCACGAACCCGTGACCGCCCGCCTTCGACCCGTCGGCGCGCACCTGTGCCGGCAGTGTCCCGATGGTCATGTCCGCACGGCCGGTCTGCACCGGCTCGATCAGCGGCCCGGCCCCGGCCGCGGTGTCGGTCAGGTCGGCGTCCAGGAACAGCAGGTGCCGCGCGCGGGCGCCGTCGCGCTCCGCGACCGCGGCCGCCCCGGTCTCCATCGCCGCGGCCTTGCCCCGGTTGTGCTCGTGCCGTACGACGACCGCACCGGCCCGCTCGGCCGCTTCCGGCGTACCGTCCGTGGAACCGTCGTCGACGACCACGACCAGGTCGACGCCGATGATCTTGTGCACCGCGTCGACCGTCGCCGCGATCCGGTCGGCCTCGTCCTTCGCCGGGATCACGCAGGCGACGGCACGCTCGAAAGGTTCGGAGGACTGATCAAGACCGGACACAGCACCGCAGCCTAGTTCCTCCGCAGCCGATCGACCTCGTCGGCAGCCACCGTCTGTGGATATCTCGTTCTTTCGTACGACGGGTCGGCCAGGCGCCGGGGGATATCGGCCAGGTGGCAGATGTTCGGCGGCGGCCGCGGCAGCAGGATTCAGGTGTCAGGGAAACACGAACCGGAAGAGGGACCCACCATGACCCGCACAGTGACCGCCAACATCTCGCTCTCGCTCGACGGACGGGTGAACGGGCCAGGCGGCGAGTACGACATGAGCTGGATCGTGCCGCACGCGATCACCGAGGGTGCCCGTGAGCACATGGTCCGGGTGACGCAACCCGCGACCACGATCCTGCTCGGGCGGAAGAACTACGAAGGCTTCGGAGGCTACTGGCCGCCGGTGGCCGAGGACGAGAGCGCTGCGCCGCAGGACCGGCTGACCGCACGGTGGATGAACGAGACCGAGAAGGTGGTCTTCTCCACCACGCTGACCGAGGCGTCCTGGCAGAACTCGCGGATCGCCGACGCCGCACCCGCCGAGGTCGTCAGGCAACTGCGGACCGAGGACGGCGGCGACATCATCGTGCTGGCCAGCGTCAGCGTGATCCGCGCCCTGCTGGCCGCCGACGAGATCGACCGGCTGAGCCTGATGCTCGATCCGGAACTGGTCGGCGGTGGCGAGCGGCTGTTCGAGGACGGAATGCCGGCCTCGTCCTGGAAGCTGGCCGACTGCCGCCGGACCGAGTCCGACGGACTGTGCCTGCTCTACGACCGGGTCCGCTCCTGACCGATTGGCCATCTGTCGCGGATTGTCGGACAATCAGACAGATCGAGGGCTGCTGAGGCGGCTGCCGTAGCGTGGTGGACAGGACCGGACGCGGCGTTGGATTCCTAAGGGGCGAGCGGATGACCGAGACGGGCGGAGTCAAGGCGTACGGCGTCGACAGCGAGGTCGGCCCGCTGCGGACGGTGATGCTGCACCGGCCGGGCAACGAGCTCCGCCGGCTCACACCCCGCAACAACGACAAGCTGCTGTTCGACGGCATCCCGTGGGTCGGCCGCGCCCAGGACGAGCACGACGCGTTCGCCCAGGCCCTCCGGGATCGCGACGTCGAGGTGCTGTACCTCGGCGAGCTGCTGACGGAGTCGCTCAACGATCCCGAGGCCCGGGCGCAGGCGGTCACGGGCGCCACCGAGGACCTGCGACTGGGCGACACCCTGCGCGATCACCTGCGCAGGTCGCTCGGCGAGCTGGATCCCGCGGCGCTGGCGGAGGCGCTGATGGCCGGCGTCCGGAACGACGAAGTACGCGCCGGTGGACTGGTGACCTCGCTGCTGGCGCACGAGGACTTCCTGATCGACCCCTTGCCGAACCTGCTGTTCACCCGCGACTCGAGCGTCTGGATCCGGGACTCGGTCGCGGTCACCTCGCTGGCGATGCCGGCCCGGGTCCGCGAGACGCAGCTGACCGAGCTGATCTACACCTTCCACCCGCGGTTCGTCGGCGCCGACAAGGTGTACGACCACCAGTTGGAGCACGTCGAGGGCGGGGACGTGCTCGCGCTCGGTCCCGGCGTCCTCGCGGTCGGGGTCGGGGAGCGGACCACGCCGGCCGGTGTGGAGCGGCTGGCGCGGCGGGTCTTCGCGAAGGGGCTCGCGCACACCGTTCTCGCCGTACCGATCGCACAACAGCGGGCGACGATGCATCTCGACACCGTGTGCACCATGGTCGACACCGACGCGGTGCTGATGTATCCGAACATGGCCGAGGAGATGCGCGCGCTGGCGGTCACCACCGACGGGGACCGGCTGCACGTCGCGGAGCCCGAGCCGTTCCTGGTCGCGGCGGCGAAGGCGCTCGGCATCGACACACTCCGGCGCATCGACACCGGCCTGGATCCGGTGACCGCCGAGCGGGAGCAGTGGGACGACGGGAACAACACGCTCGCGCTGGCTCCGCGGGTGTGCATCGCCTACGAGCGGACGGTCGAGACGAACGCGCGACTCGAGGAGTCCGGGATCGAGGTCATCCGGATCTCCGGCTCCGAACTGGGCTCCGGCCGCGGCGGGCCGCGATGCATGTCCTGCCCGGTCCTTCGTGCGCCAGGACCTAAGTAAGCCCAACGACACGCGGAGTGAAATCGGGGGTTGTGCAGGGCCGCCGGTCTGAGTACTCTTCATGGCTAGGCCCAGGCCCTGTTGCTCCCCCGTCAGCAGGACTTGGGCCGTCCACGTTGCTGGGCCGGTTTGAACGATCATGGCCTAGACCAGTCTGAAACCACGAAACGCCCACCCGGCACCGGCCGAGTGGGCGTTCGTCGTACTGCGGGTCAGCGGATGGTGAGCTGGCGGCTGGCGAGCCCGGCGCGGGCGGCACGCTCCTCGGTCGTCAGCGGCGCCTCGGTGGCGAGCGCCTTCTCGAGCGCGGTCGCGAAGTCCGCGGCCGGCTTCTCGACGTCGGCGGCCTCGGTACCGGCGGGCAGCTCCCAGACCGGCGCGAGTACGCCGAGCGCACGGAACGAGCCGATCAGACGGCTACCGTCGATCAGCGCGGACGAGCCGGCGGCGTGCAGCCGGGCGAGCGCGTCGAGCAGCGTGTCCTCGGTGTGCGGCAGCACCCAGCGCAGGTAGACGCGGTCGCCGATCTGGGTCCAGTACGCCGCCTCGACCGACTCCAGCCGTACGGTCGGAGCGGCCGCGGCGTTCGCGCGCTCCAGGCCCGCGGCGACCTCACCGGTCGGGTCCTCGACGTTCTCGCCGACCCAGTAGTCGAAGCCCTCGTGGACCTTCACCTCGAGCGGCTTGCTGGTGTCGATCAGGTCCTGCAGCCGCGGCCCGTCCTTCATCAGGTCGCCGAGCTGGATCGGGTTCCCCGGCTCGGTGCGCAGGGCTGCGGTGATCGCGTGCCCGAGGTCGCGGCTCGGGTCGCCGGACGACGCGTGCGTCTGCAGGCCGATCCAGATCGACTCGTCGTCGCGGACCAGGCCCGGCATCGCCATCGGCAGCAGGGTGACCAGGTTGACCACCTTGCCGCTGTTGTCGCCGGTCAGCTCGACCTCGACGGTGCCGGACGGCACGATCTCCCGGAACGCGATCAGGTCACACTCCGACGGCAGCCCCTCGAACGGCCGGACGACGAACGCGTCCGCCGCCTGCGCCCGGTCCTTGCCGTGGCACTGCTTGAACCGCTTGCCCGAGCCGCACGGGCAGGGCTCCCGCGGCCCGACGTCCACCAGATCGGCCGGGTCGAGCGTGACGGTCGGAGTCGTGTTCTTCGCGCGCTGCCGCGACTTCTTTCCCATAACCCCGCAGTCTTGCAGCCGGTGGCGGTCCAGAGCCAACCAGCCGGACCCGTTCGGGCCTGGGCGCAGGCGTCAGCTCGGGATGATCGCGTGGACCGTGCGGTGCGTGGCGGCGGTGCGGACGTCCCAGCCGGAGGTGAGCACGTCGACGATCGCCAGCCCGCGGCCGCCGATCGACTCGGGGTGGGTGTCGCTGATCCGGCGCGGCTCGGTGTCACCGCGGCCGTCGGTCACCTCGACGTGGATCCCGGCCTTGTCGATCCACCAGGCCGCGCGGACCTCGCCGGCCGGCAGCGGCGGCGCGTACCGGATCGCGTTCGAGAGCAGCTCGGAGAGCACGAGCTGGGCGTCGTCACAGGCTGCTCGGGCGACCCGGTAGCGCTCGAGGTAGGAGGCCAGACGGCGGCGGGCGTCCGCTACCGCTGACACTTCGTGCGGCAGTACGACGTCCACGACGCTCACGTCGGCGGGCAGGGTCGCAGAGGACAAGCAGGGTCTCCTCGATGATCGGTTCAGCCACAGGGACTTCTGCCCACGATCCCGGCCCGGAAAACACCCGCGGGTATTCCGTTACATAGCCTTCGCGAAGATCACGCCTAATCACCCGGAAGCCGTGATGAAATCGACGGAATTGAACGTTGCGATAACCGCGTGCATTCGCCTCGCTACGTATCCATACCTGCGTGACACAAACCACACAATTCCGTAGCGGCGTGTCACAAACCCGCAGGTCAGGTACGACGTCCTACTTGGTTCGGCGGCTCCGCGAGAACTCGCAGCGCGACGTCCGGGCGGTCGCTGATCACCGCGTCGACACCGATGTCGCGGCAGTGCCGGATGTCGTTCTCCGCGTTCACCGTCCAGACGTGTACCTGATGCCCGTGCTTGTGCGCGCGATCGACGTACTCCGGGTGCGCGGAGACGATCTCCATACTCGGGCCGGCGTACGAGACGCCGGTCGGCAGTGAGCCGTCACGGAAGCGCAGCGGGACGCGGTCCATCAGCAGCACCGTCCGCAGGCCGGGCGCCGCCACCCGCATCCGGCGCAGTGACAGCCAGGAGAAGCTCATCACCCGCGCCGGCGATTCGGTGCCGATCTTCGGATGGGCCCAACCGAAGCGGTCCAGTGCCTCGATCAGGCGCCGCTCGACCAGCCCGGCGTACCGGGTCGGATGCTTGGTCTCGATCGCCAGCTCGATCGGCCGGCCGGAGTCCCGGACGGTGGCGAGCAGCGTCTCGAGCGTGAGCACCCTCCGGACGTCGACACCGGGCGGCTCGGCCTCGTCGTCGAGGTCGGACCACGGATTCTTCCACGAGCCCCAGTCGTAGGTCTCCAGCTCCTGGAGGCTCATCGTGGACAGCACGCCGCGGCCGTTGGAGGTGCGGTCGATCCGGCGGTCGTGGACGCAGACCAGATGCCCGTCGGCGGTCAGCCGGACATCGCACTCGAGTCCGTCCGCACCGATCTCGATCGCCCGGCGATAGGCGGCGAGGGTGTGTTCGGGACTGATTTCGCTGGCTCCACGGTGGGCGACCACCCTCGGGAGATTCCCCATGGGAGGAAACTCTTTCACATCGCCGGTGCTGATCGGCGGCATGGACATGCGGGCGATCGCGCTGGACGGCCCGGTGGCGCCGGAGGAACTGCGGGTACGACGGCGGGTACGCCGAGTACACCGTTCATCCGGTCGTTGACGACGGCAACGTCGCGGAAAAAGTCCGTGAGGTTATCCCGGAGGGCGTCCACGCAGCGCTCGAACTGGTCGGCGCGAATGTCCCCCCGGACACCCTGAAAGCAACCGCCGTCCACGGCACGGTTCGTTTCACCGGAATGCTCAGCAACACCTGGACGACCCCGGACCTGCGCAGATCTGCAGGCCATCACAATCAGCAGCTGCGGGGCGAGCCCCGCGGGCAGCTCCGGTCGCCGGGTGATTGTGATGGCCTGGCGGTCGGTGCTGGGCCCGCCACCTGACGGGCCCAGCACCAGTTCAGGCGCTCGCTTCTTGCAGCCGCCCGGTATTTCCGGCCGGCCGCGGCAGGCCGTAGTGGTCGCGGAGCGTTGTGCCGGTGTACTCCCTGCGGAACAGGCCGCGCGCCTGCAGGATCGGGATCACCTCGTCGACGAACGTCGTGAGCCCCGACGGCAGCACCGGCGGCATGATGTTGAACCCGTCGGCGGCACCCGCCTCGAACCATTGCTGGATCGCGTCCGCCACCTGCTCCGGCGTACCGGTGAACGTCCGGTGACCGCGGCCGCCGCCCAGCCGGCCGATCAGCTCGCGCACGGTCAGCTTCTCGCGCCGCGCCAGCGTCACGATCAGCGTGTACCGGCTCTTCGCACCCTCGATCTCGTCCTCGTCCGGAAGTTCGGCCGGCAGCTGCTGATCGAACGGCAGGTCCTCCGGCGAGACCCGCAACGTCTTCGCCAGCTGCGATCGTGCGTACTCCGGCCGGATCAGCGAGTCCAGCTTGTGCTCGAGCCGCTCTGCCTCCTCGACCGTGGACCCGATCACCGGCACGATCCCGGGCAGGATCTTCACCGACGACGGATCACGTCCGAGCGCGACGGCGCGCGCCTTCAGGTCGCGGTAGAACTCCTGCGCGTCCTCCAGCGTCTGCTGGGCGGTGAAGACTGCCTCGGCGTACCGGGCCGCCAGGCCCTTGCCGTCCTCCGACGATCCGGCCTGCACGATCAGCGGGTGCCCCTGCGGCGAGCGCGGCAGGTTCAGCGGACCGCGGACCTGGAAGTACCGCCCGACGTGGTCGATCGGCTGCACCCGCTCCTGGACGGCCCACACGCCTTCGGACTTGTCCGCGATCGCCGCGTCGTCCTGCCAGGAGTCCCACAACTTGTACGCGACCTCGAGGAACTCCGCCGCTCTCTCGTACCGCTCCGCGTGCGCCGGCTGATCGCTGAGGTTGAAGTTCCGCGCAGCCTCCGGACCGGCCGTGGTGACCACGTTCCACCCCGCGCGACCGCCGCTCACGTGATCGACGCTGGCGAACCGCCGCGCCAGGTTGAACGGCTCGTTGTACGTCGTGGACGCGGTCGCGATCAGCCCGATCCGCGACGTCACGGCCGCGATCGCGGTGAGCAGGACGGTCGGCTCGAGCGAACCCGCCGGACGCCGCCCGACCGTGCCGATCAGCACCGGCGAGTCGGCGAAGAACACCGAGTCGAACTTCCCGCGCTCCGCGGTCCGGGCGAGCTCCTGGTAGTGCTCGACCTTCACGTTCGCGAACGGGTCGCTCTCCGGCAGCCGCCAGGACGCCTCGTGGTGCCCGGTGCTCATCAGGAACGCGTTCAGATGCAACTGCTTGCTCATACCGAAACTCCCAAGGCGTCGAGAAGCCGCGAGCGGACCGCGGCGAATCCTGGATCGGCCGCACTCCGCGGCGCGGCCAGCGTGATGGGCTCCTCGCCGACGATCCGGCCCGCGTCGAGCACGATCACCCGGTCGGCCAGCACGATCGCCTCGTCGACGTCGTGCGTCACCAGCAGTACGGCGGGTTGATGGGCCGCGCACAACTTCCGCAGCAACACGTGCATCTTCAACCGGGTCAGCGCGTCCAAGGCGCCGAACGGCTCGTCCGCGAGCAGCAGCTCCGGCTCGCGCACCAACGACCGCGCCAGCGCGACCCGCTGCTGCTCACCACCGGACAACTCGTTGGGCCACGCGTTCTCCCGGCCGGCCAGCCCGACCTCCTCGAGACTCGTCCGGCCGCGTTCCTCGGCGCCGTTCAGCCCGAGGACGACGTTTTCGAGAACTCTTGCCCAAGGCAACAGCCGGGAGTCCTGGAAGACAACCGACACGTTGTCAGGTACGGCGAGCTCACCGGTCCCGTCGACGTCGTGGTCCAATCCGGCCAGGGCCCTGAGCAGCGTGCTCTTCCCGGATCCGCTCTTGCCCAGCAGGGCGACGAACTCGCCGGGCTCGATGTCCAGATCCAGACCGTCGAGTACGGCGCGATCGTCGTACCGGCGGACCAGGTCACGGACCTGAACAGTTAGGACGCCAACGTTTTGCGCCATGACAGGGCCCTCCTCTGGATCAGGCGGACACCGGCGTCGGAGAGCAGGCCGAGGACGCCGTACAAGACCAGGCCGACGATGATGATGTCGGTCTGCCCGTACGTGCGGGCGAGCTCCATCATGTAGCCGATACCGCTGGTGGAGTTGATCTGCTCGACGACGACCAGCGACAACCACGCCCCGGTGACCGCGAATCGCAGTCCGAGCAGGAACCCGGGCAGTGCGCCCGGCAGCACCACACGACGAATGAACGCCCACTGCGACAGACCGACGGTCTGCGCGAGCTCGACGTACCGGCTGTCGATGGTGCGCAGGCCGTTGTGGGTGTGGATGTAGATCGGTACGAACACCCCGAGCAGGATGGTGACGATCTTCATCGACTCACCGATCCCGAGCCAGAGGATGAGCAGCGGCAGCAACGCCAGCGACGGGATCGCCCGCTTGATCTGGATCGGCCCGTCGAGCACCGCCTCGCCGATCCGGGACAGACCGGAGAGCAGCGCGAGGACGACGCCCAGCACGATACCGAGGGCGAGTCCGAGGAGGGCGCGCTGCGCCGACGTCCACAGGTTCGACTGCAGGCGGCCGTCGGCGATCAGGTCACCGGCCGTGGTCACCACGGTCCACGGCGCGGGCAGTACTCGTTGGTCGATCCAACCGGTGGCCGAGCCGACACTCCAGATCGCGAGCAGCAGCACCGGCCCGATCGCGGCGCCGAACCTGATCGGCCGGCCCGGTCCGAGCCGTCGGCGCCGTACGACGGGACGCGCAGCGGCTTGCGTACGCAGTCCGGGAAGCGTGGTCGCACTCATTTGGCGCCTCCCTTGATCGCGTCGGCGGCGACCGTCTGGAACCGCAGGTCGTAGAGGTCCTTCGCCTGGATGACCTTGTTGTTCGTCTCCTTGGCGAGCAGGTCGACGGTCTCCTGCTGCCGCTGGATCGCTTCGCTCCAGTCCGCCGGGATGTCCGGGTGGCCGGCGTTGTCCACGAGCCACTGCCCGTCGGCCTCGGTCAGTCCCTGGTTCGCCACGTAGTACCCCTTGATCCATTCCGCGGGGTGCTTGTCGATCCAGTCCTGCGCGACGCCCCACGCGGCGACGTACGCACGGATCGCGGCGGCCTTGCCCGGATCCTCGAGCGACTCGGTCACGACGTAGAGGTGGCCGGCGTCATCACGGATGCCGTGCGGGATGGTGGTCGCGCCGTCCTTGCCGTACTTCGCGAGGTAGCGCTTGATCTGTACGCCGCCGATCGGGGCGACGTCGACCTGCTTCGCGGACAGTGCGTTCGAGTACACGTCGCCGGTGCTCGGCAGCTCCACCAGCTTCACGTCGTCCTTCGTGAGACCGGCCTTTTTCAGCACTTTGAGGACGAGCGCGCCCTGTGCCTGGCCGGGGCTGTACGCGATCTTCTTGCCGCGCAGGTCTCCGAGCGTCTTCACCGAGACGCCCGGCGCGACGCCGAGCTGGTAGATCGGGTGGTTCAGCGGATCCTTGCGGAACTTCGAAGCGACGATCTTGACCTGCAACCCGGTCCAGGTCGCGTGGATCGGCGGGATCTCCGCGACCGAGCCGAGGTCGAGCGCGTGCGCCCGGAACGCCTCGGTGGTCTGCGGACCGCCGCTCAGGTTGGCGAATTGCACGTACTTCGCGACCTTGTCGTACTGACCGGACAGCTTCAGCGCGACCTCGGTGGCGGGATCGCCGACGACGATCTTGGCGCCGTCGGGGACCGCGGTCGGGAGCGCGGCGTCGAGCGAGAGCTTGGCGGCACCGTCGGCGGCGGCGTTACTGCCGCAGCCGGCGACGACCGCGAGCAGGGCGAGGGCGGCGAGGAGACGTTTTCTAGACATGGTGGGCTTTCGCGTAGTTGCCGTCGTGGTAAAGCAGCGGATCGTGCTCACGACGTTCGGTATGGGTGGCGAGGCGCGCGACGACCAGGTAGTGGTCGCCGACGGCGAAGCGGTGCTCGACCTGCGCGCGCAGGAAGCTCGGGGCGTCGTCGAGCGCGGGCTCGCCGGTGGCCAGCCGCGACCAGCGCGTCGGCTCGGCGAACCGGTCGATCCCGCTGGTGGCGAACCGGCCGGCGATGGCGTGCTGGTCGGCGGACAGGAAGTTGATCACCAGGCTGTTCGCCGTACTCACGGTCGGCCAGCTGGACGCGCTGGTGGCGATCGCGAACGACACCAGCGGCGGCAGCAGGCTGACCGAGACCAGCGAGGTCGCGGTGAACCCGACCGGACCGTGACCGGCGTCCGCGGTGATCACCACGACACCGGCGGCGTGGCGGCGGAACACGGACTTGTAGACGTCGGCGGATACGGGCCGCTCCGCAGTGCTGATTTCTGGGCGATCGGGTACGACGGACAGGGCAGGACGATTCAGGGCAGGCAAAGACATGTCTCTCCCTCGGAACGGGGCAGGGACCACAGGTGATGTGCGAGAGGCGTGATTCAGACAGGCCTCGTACAGGCGTCAGCGAGTGAACGCGTCACCGACAGGTGGCGCTCGCCGTCCGCAGCAGGTCGATGACGCGACGGCGGGTGAGGTGTGTCGTCGTCATGTCAGCTATCTTCGCATCATTGTCTACTGCCGAACTAGACAATCTCGTGATCCGGACTCACACCTCGGGACCCCGATGCGTTCTACTGGCGTGATGGCTCGGGAGAAAGTTGCACTGCCGCCGTTCCAGGCGTTGGTCGACGCGCACTGGCGGGACGTGGCCCGGCTGGCGCGGGCGATGGCGGGACAGGACGGCGACGACGTCGCGCAGCGCGCCTGGGAGAAGGCGTACGCGGCGTACCCGACCCTGACCTCCGCGAAGAACCTGCGCAGCTGGCTCCTGACCATCACCGCCCGGTGCGCGACCGACGTTCACCGGGCGCGCAAACCGCAGCGGCCGCTCGAGGACGCGCCGCCGGTCGCGGTCGACGGCCCGGACGCCGCCGACTGGCCGGACCCCGATCTCTGGCGGGCGGTCAACGAGCTGCCCGAGCGGCAGCGGCACGCGATCACGCTCAAGTACGTCGGCGACCTGGACCACCACGGCGTGGCCGCCGCTCTGGACACCACGCCCGCCGCGTCGCGCCGGCTCGTCAGCGACGCCTTGGCGACCCTGCGCACGAAACTCGGAGTACACCATGACTGATCTCGAGAGCCGGCTCGCCCGGCTCGCCACCCCCGACCTGAAACCACCGGTCCTACCGGACGCCGACGTCGCCTACACCCTGCACGACACCCCGATCGGGACGCTGCTGCTCGCCATCGCCGACGGCCGGATCGTCGCCAGCTCGTTCGGCAACGAGGAGACGATGACCACCCGGCTCGCCCGTGCCGTGTCCCCGCGGGTACTGCGGCAGCCTCGCCCGCTGGACGACGTACGACGGCAGCTCGACGAGTACCTCGCCGGTGATCGGCGGACGTTCGACGTCGAGGTGGACCTGGCGCTGGCGACCCCCTTCCAGCGGCTCGTGCTGAACGATCTGCCGATCCACACCAGCTACGGCGCGACGACGACGTACGGCGCGGTCGCCGGCGACATCGCGCGACCGAAGGCGGCCCGGGCCGTCGGCACCGCGCTGGGCGCCAACCCGGTGTGCGTGCTGCTGCCGTGCCACCGGGTGGTGGGCGCGAACGGGGCCCTCACCGGGTACGCCGGCGGCCTCGAGGCGAAACGCTTCTTGCTGAATCTCGAAGCAAAAAGCTGAGTTTTCCGGAATCGTCCGGAATGCATTTACACTGAAAGCACAAAGGAGCAGATCCCCAATGTGGAGTGGGGATCTGCTTCTTGTTTCCCCTTGCCTGCAAGGGATCCGGGATGACCTTTGCCTCAAGAAACTGACTCGTCAGAGATTGTCGGAGGGCCCGGCCAGGTTGGTGAGATGAACTCACCCTTGCTGTTTCTCAGCGGCGCCGGACTGCCGGCCTGGATCTGGGACGACATCCGGGCCGCCCTGCCGGTCGAGACGTCCGTGGCGGCCTACCCGCGGGCCGGCTCGCTGCGCGACTACGCGACCAAGGTGCTCGCCGAGGCTCCGGAGCGGTTCGTCGTGGTGGCGCACTCGATCGGCGGTGTGATCGGCACGCAGCTCGTGGCGCAGGCGCCTTCGCGGGTCCTGGGGTTCGTTGGTGTCGCGGCCTCGATCCCCCAGCCGGGACAGTCGTTCCTCGGCGCGCTGCCGTTTCCGAACCGGCTGCTCGTCGGAGCGGTCATGCGTCTCGCCGGCACCCGCCCGCCGGCCAAGGTGATCCGCTCGGGACTGGCCACCGACCTCGACGACGAGCAGGCGGCACGGATCGTCAAGGAGTTCAGCCCGGAGTCGCAGCGGCTGTACCGCGACGCCGTCGGCGATCACCGGTTCCCGGAGCTGCGCGGCTACGTACAGACCACCGCGGACAAGGAGCTGCCCGCCGCCCTGCAGACCGGCTACGCGGCGAACCTCGGCACGACCTCAGTACGCTCCCTGCCGACCGGCCACCTACCGATGCTGGCCGACCCCAACGCCCTGGCCGCCGCGCTGCAGGAGCTCCTCTAGGCCCTAGTCGGTTGTGGGGTGGTGGATCTCGAGGATGAGCCGGCGGCGGCCGCCCCAGTCGCGTTTGTAGACCTTGTAGTCGGTGATGCCGGCCGCGGCGCAGAGGCGGCCGTAGCTGAGCTCGTCGTGGATGAAGTGCACACTGCTGCGGTCGTCGTCGTGCTCGGTGGTGACGATCCGGTGCTCCGGGCCCTGCCGCATCCCGTTGGCGATCTCGGCCGCGGTCGCCGGGCCCCAGACCGGGCCCTCGATGATCGCGATCCCGCCCGGCTTCAGCACCCGCGAGATCTCGCAGATCGTGGAGATCTGCTCGTCCTCGGCGAACAGCTCGTGAAACGCCGTCCACAGGCAGATCACCGCGTCGAACGAGTCCCACTTGTACGGAAGATCGGTCATCGAGCCGATCGCCCAGTCGATCGCGAGCTCCTCCTCGGCGGCACGCGCCCGGCCCGCCTCGATCAGGTTCGGCGAGATGTCCAGCGCACGCACGACCTTGCCCGCCCGGCGCAGCGGCAGCGCGATCCGTCCGTACCCGCAGCACAGATCGAGCACCGACTCACGGTCCGCCAGCAGCTCCTCGACCGCCTTGACGATCACCGCATCCCGCTCCGGCGTCGTCCGCGCGGCCAACCCATCGGCCCCCAGCTCCGCATACTCGGCCCGACTACGCAGTGCGGAATTCAGCATGCGGTCAGTATTCCGGCACCCCCGGGTCAGTTGTCCAGCGCCGGTCACACAAGGAGGAGGTAGCGAGCCCACGCGGTGCGGCCGACTGGACCCGCCCGGCTGCGGGGTTCGCAGTAGGCCCTGGGGCCGGCAACAGGCAATGTCCCCATCGCCAGTCCCCTCATCGGAACTTTTCTGGCGCATACTGCAAAGTTGTTTCCGCAAAGACAGTCCAGTGGTCACGTTGAGGCGGAGGTGATGACCCAGGCAATCCCCGACAGGCGAACCGCTTGTGACTGGTTCGGAGTGGGAAGCCGAGCGAGAACAACTGGCCGCAGCGCCTCAAAGAGTCGGGGGCGGGCGGGAGCCAAGCGGAGCACCGCGCGGGCTCGTCACCTCCGGCTCGACTATCCGTGCGTGGCGGGGCGCCGGGTGAGGCGGCCGAGGAGGACGGCGGCGAGCATGGAGACCACGATCGACGTGTACGTCGCGCCCAGCCAGGTGGGGACGGGCTGGTTGTTGAACAGGGTCTGCTGGATGTTCGTCCAGAACGGGGACCAGCCGGCAACCGTGCCGGGGTTGACGAGTTGGTAGGCGACGAATCCGATCAGCCAGGCGGCGGCCGGCTGCCAGCGGAACTTCGCCGTGTCCGAGACGTCCCACCGCATCCGGCTCACGACGAAGAAGTCCGCGATCGCGACCGCGAAGAGCGGGATGAAGACCGAGCCGATCAGGTACAGGAACTGGGTGTAGTTGCCCAGGTCAATGAACAGGGCGATGCCGGTGGCAACCGCTCCGATCGCGACCGAGATCCACCGGCGGTCGATGTGGCCGACCAGGTTGTGCGCGGCCATCGTGGTCGAGTAGACGTTCGCGTACGCCTCGTCGACCTCGTCCACCAGCAGTACGAAGAGGGCGATCGCACCGGCGGGCAGGGTGACCAGTGCGGTGATCACGCCCTCGCTGTCGGTCTGCAGCGTCGCAACGGCAACGACGCCCAGCGCGTAGTACCCGATCGCCGCCAATCCGTAGCCGAGCGCCGATCCACCGAACGCCGCCTTGTTGGTGCGCGAGTGCCGCGTGTAGTCCGCGGCCAGCGGTGCGAACGACACGACACCGGCCGCGGCGAGGTCGACGGCCGGCCAGAAGCCGAACACGCCGTCCTGCGGCAGGTCGTGCACCGGCTTGCTCAGCACCTGGAAGAACAAGTAGACCGACGCGAGCAGCACCAGCCAGACCATGAACTTCCGCAGGATCTTCACGCTGCCCAGCGGCCGCACCGCCATCGTGGTCGCGATGATGCCGGCGAGTACGACGAACAGCCAGCGCCAGCGCTCACTCGTCACCGCGACCGCGGCCTGCGAGATCACGATGATCTCCATCGTCGCCCAGCCGACGTTCTGCGCGATGTTCAGCACCGTCGGCGCCATCGAGCCGCGCCGGCCGAACAGACCGCGCAGGCACGCCATCGCGGGCGCACCGGTCTGCGACCCGAACACGGCCGCGCCGCCGAGCACCAGCGCGCCGATACCGCAGCCGACGACCACCGCGAGCAGGCCCTGCCACAGCGAGCCCGTGTACGCCGCGACCAGCGCACCGGTCACCGGACCGAACAGCGAGATCCCGAGATTGCCCCAGAGCGTGAACTGGTCGAAGAAGCCGAGGGTCCGCGGTGCGTCCGTGGTGAGGACGAGCGGCGCCTCGGTGTTACCGGCAGGACGAACAGCTGTATCGGTCATGAGTGACCCCACTCCCTACGCCGGCATTACCCGGTCAGGTTCAGGCGGTCGGCGACCCAGCTGTCGCCCTCTCAGCCCGCGCATCCTCGGTGCGAGCTCCCGCATAGGTTGTTAGCGCGTCAACGATAGCGCGTCAGGACGGAGGCGGAAGAGCGGCGGCTCGTTCTATGAGAGCGGCCAGCTCCGGACCGTTCGTCACGACCGGCATGTGGGCGCCGGTGTCCAGCGTCCGCGCCTCACCGTTGCTGAGCAGGGCGAGCCGCTCGAGCCACTCCGCCGTACACAGCAGGTCGTGCCTGCCGCGGACGAGGACCACCGGCGCCCGGACGTAGGGCATGACCGCGGCCAGGTCGTGTTGCCTCGACGCTTCTCCGGCTCGGGCGATCGACGGGAGCGTCGTACGGGCGTACTGCGGGCTGATCCGGACCAGCTTCGGCACGTCCGGAATGGCGGAGCCGACCAGCCGGACCGCGCGGTCGACCCAGCTCGACATCGCCACGTCGCCGGTCGGCGCCGCGAGCACGAGAGCGTGGACGAGCTCGGGGTGGCGGACCGCGGTCTCGACGACGATCTGGCAGCTCGCGGAGTGGCCGACCAGGACGGAGCGCCCGCGGATCTTCTCCGCCAGCGCTACCGCGAGAGCACGGGGGTGCAGGTCCTCACGAGCGCCCGCCGGTTCGCCGTACCCGGGCAGGGTGACCACGTGGTACGGCGTGACGAGATGCTCGACCGTCCGCGCGTACGACTCCGGGCCGAGGCCCAGGCCGGGTACGAGGACGACAGGGGTGCTCACTCCCACGGAGCCTTGGCCGGGGGACCCTGGACGACCGGGTTCGGCACGTCCGGTTTCAGCTCGCGGTAGCCGAGGAAGAGACCGCCGGCGAGGATCAGGAGGCCGGCGCCACCCCAGCCGTACGCCGTGGGCAGCCGGTGGACCGCACCGTCGTTCGCACCGAGCCCGGTCGACAGCACGATGACCAGCCACACCAGGATCGGGATCGCGGAGACCGCGACCAGGCCGAGCCCGACCAGCTCGGGCGCGTCCGGCCGGCGCCCTGCCCGGCGACGGGCGAGGACGTCGCGGATCCACATCACCAGCGCGACGGTGCCGACGACGATGAGGAGCAGCTGGCCGATCGCGTCGAGTACGTCGGTGCGCAGCGGATGGTTGAGCGGCGAGCCCGGCGCCTGCGAGATCTCCCGCAGCGCGACCCGCTGGATCGTGACGACGAGCAGGCCGTAGATGGTGGCGACGAAGGTGGCCAGGCCGACGACCCGGGCGGCACGCGGGTCGCGTGGGGCGGCTGGTTCGTCACGCCCGTACGTCGGGACCTCGTGCGACTCCGGACTCGCCGAGGCACCGTACGGAGCACCAGGGCGGTAGATCGGCGGCTGGACGTACGACGGGTTGCTGGGGGCCTGTGGCGGCTGCGTGGCGTAGGGCTGCGGTGCGGCGTACGGGAACTGCTCCGCTGGAGCGGCGTGGCCGGAACCGTACGTGCCGCCGCCGTACGGCGTGGGCGGAGCGTAGTGGTGTTCCTCGCCGGGCTGCCGCTGGTCGGGCTCGTCGCCCCGTCCGTACGTCGGGAAGTCCTGTGACGACATGGCTGCTCCCTCCCGTCGTAACCCAGTCTGTCAGGTCGCCTTGATGGTGGGCCACGCGTTGGGCAGGCAGCCACCGAGGCCCTTGGTCTGCTGCATCATGACCGGCGCGGGGGTCTTCGGGGTCGTGCAGGTCGAGTGGCCGTGGCCGAGCGCGTGGCCGACCTCGTGGTTGACCAGGTAGTTGCGGTACAGCCCGACGTTGCCGTTGTACGCCGGAATCGCGTAGAGCCAGCGCTTCGCGTTCAGCACGACCCGGTCCTCGACGCGGCAGGAGACCTCACCGCCGGTGTCGAGCGGGAGACAGAGCTTGTCGGTCAGGGCGGGGGTGGCCAGGATGATCCGGATGTCGGCGTCGGGCTTGTCCGTCCGCTCGAAACTCACCGGGTGCACCGCCTGCCAGCCGCGTGGGTCCGTCAGCGTCTTGTGGATGGTCGCGGCCACCGCCGCGCCGTTCACCGACAGGCCCTGCTCGATCTCCACGCGGTACGTCATCTTGTCGCGGATGCCGTCCGCCTTGTCGAACCCGGGCACCACGGCGAGCTTCCCGGTCGAGACCAGGACGTTCGGCTTCGCGCCCTTGGGCTTGCGCGTCAACGTCGGTGCCGGCCGCAACGGAGTGGTGAACTTCTGCGTCGGCGCGGCAACCGGAGTCGGTGTCGGCGTCACGACCGGCACCACCGGCGCTTCGTGCGCAGCGTTGTCGACCCCCGCAACCGCCTGCGCGGCGAGGCTGTTGCGGTGCGCCACGTCCGGGTGCGCCACGACCACGGTCCCCAGCACCGCCAGCGCGGTCACCACGAGCCACTGCCCCTTGTACGACTTCCGCCGGCTGTGCCGCCCAGCACGCCGCCGCCCGGACGTGTCCGTCCGTTGGCCGCTCCGCCGGGTGGTCATGACACTTGACCCTACCGAGTCCGGCCCGCGAGGCGAAACCCCGGTTTCGTTAAGGTGTCAGGCAGTTCTTGTCCGGAGGAACTTGCCGAAGTGGGGAACGGTGAAGGCGACGGTGCCTCGTTCGGCGGAGAAGACCAGGCCTTTCTTGATCAGGCCGTCGCGCGCGGGGGAGAGGGACTGGGGCTTGCGGTTGAGGGTGCTGGCGACCTCGGACGTGGGAACCGAGCCGTCGTCCACGCCGATGCCCAGCTCGGCCATCGCACGCATGTACTCGCGTTCCGCGGGCGTGGCGCGTTCGTAGCGGGAGCCGAAGAAGCCGACGGTCAGCTCGGCCGATGCCTCCGGCGCGGCGACGGCCACGTCCTTGATGGTGATGGGCGACTTCGGCGCGTGGTCCCAGGTGGAGTGCGCGAACGCCTGCACGAAGTACGGGTAGCCGTCCGTCTGCGCGTACAGCTCGTCCAGCGCCTCCTCGTCGTACTGCACTCCCTCGCTCTCCGCAGGCACCATCAGGGCCCGGTCGCACGCCTCCCGGGCCAGCCGGTCGACACGGATGTAGCGGAAGAGGCGCTCGGAGTACGACTTGCTGGCGGACAGTACGGCGGGCAGATGCGGCAGTCCCGCACCGACGACGACCAGCGGCGCGCTCTGCTGCGAGATCTCGTGACAGGCCGCGCACAGCGCGGACAGGTCGTCCGCACTGATGTCCTGCATCTCGTCGATGAACAACCCGACCCCGACGGTCAGATCGCCGGCCAGGTCCGCGGCATCCGTGAAGAGCTCGATCAGGTCCATCTCCAGATCACCGGAGTCGGCCCGCCCCTTCGCCGCGGCCACGTCGACCGGCGGATGCCAGCGGATCCCCTTCCGGTCGTTGGCCGCCGTACGCAACGCGAAGGCCTTCAGTACGGCGCTGAACTGGTCGACCTTCTCGTCGTCGCGGTGCCGGTGCCCGAGCTCGCGCATCGCGGTGTGCAGCGCCTGCGCGATCGGCAACCGGATGGTCTGGTCCGGCCGGGCCTCGATCTTCCCGGTGCCCCACGCCCGCTTGATGGCCTGCGAGCGCAACGTGTTGAGCAGCACCGTCTTACCCACGCCCCGGAGGCCACTGAGCACCAGGCTCCGCTCCGGTCTGCCTGCCGCGACCCGCTCGAGCACCACCTCGAACTGCCGCACCTCGGTGTCGCGTCCGGCCAGCTCAGGCGGCCGCTGACCGGCGCCGGGCGCATAGGGATTCCGGATCGGATCCATGCTTTCACTGTATGAGTCCGTCTAGCGTTTTCCGTAGATTGACCGATCGACGAGCAGAGCGTGTCGCGAGCGATGTCTACGACTCTCTAGTGAATTGAGTAGAAAACGATAGACACCCCGAGCGACCCGCGGAGCACTATCGTTCCGCCATGGTGGAGTGGACCCCGGACGCGGGGGCGTTGTACGAGCGGGTGCACCAGCAGTACGTCGGCGGCGCGCGCAAGCTCGAGGCGCTGATCAACGAGCTGATCGGTGAAGAGGAAGGCATCAACTACCTCAGTGCGACCGCCCGGGCGAAGGACCCGGAGTCGTTCCTCGCGAAGGCGTCGAAGCCGCACCCGGACGATCCCACCCGGCTCAAGTACGACGACCCGCTGAACCAGATCACCGACCTGGTCGCGGCCCGCGTCATCACGTTCCTGGTCGAGGCGGTGGACCGGGTCTGTGAGGTGATCGAGGCCGAGTTCGAGATCGTCGAGCACACCGACATGGGGGCGCACACCCGGGCGCAGGGCGTCTTCGGGTACGCCAGCAAGCACTACCTGGTCCGGCTGAACGAGCACCGCCGCGAGCTGCCGGAGTACGCCGTCCTGAAGAACCTGGTGATGGAGATCCAGATCCGGACCGCGGTGCAGCACGCGTGGGCCGAGTTCGAGCACGACATCCGCTACAAGCTGGACATCCCGCCGGACCGCAAGCCGGAGTTCGACCGGCGGTTCCTGCTGGCAGCGGCGTTGATGGAGCTGGCCGACAACGAGTTCACCGAGATCGACCGGTTGTACCGCGAACTGGCGGCGTCCGCGTCGGACAAGGCCCCGGTGGACCTCACCACCAGCACGTTGACGACGTACCTGACCCGCCGCTACCCGGACGCGCCGCATGCGAAGACGACGCACTACGCCTGGATCCTGGGCGTCCTGCACCGCCTCGGCGTCACCACGGAGGAGCAGCTCACCGAACTGCTCAGAGGTATCGACAGCGAAGCCGTACAGGCTGCGATGACCCACCGGGCCCCGGCCGGCACGGTACGACGACTGGACGACGACCTGCTCGCCGCCAAGGGACCTGCCTACTTGGAGCTGTTCCCGGACGAGGAGCGCCGCCAGAAGATCCTCCGCGGCCGCCTCAAGGCCCTGACCCGAGCCGGCATCATCCAGTCGTGACGAGTGCCTCCGCCGTACGACGTGCCCACCGGGTCGTCGTCACCAGCCCGAGGAGCAGCACCAACGCCCCACAGCCCGCGATGATGTACCAGCACAGCTCGGCCGCGTGCACGAACCCGCTCTCCAGTGAACCGACCAACCGGGCAGTCAGCACCGTACCCACGACAGCCACCCCCAGCGATGCACCGACCTGGCGACTGGTCGAGGCGATCGCAGCCGCAACACCTGCCTGTTCTCGTGGCATACCGGAGACGGCTGCGTTGGTAATAGGTGCGTTGAGTACGCCGAAGCCGAGTCCGAAGACCAGGTAGCCGACCAGCAACTGCACTGTGCCAGTAGTAGTGGTCAGCTGCGACAGGATCAGACCGGACGCAGTCAGCATGGTCCCCGCCACGACCAGCGGCAGCCGTGGACCCCTGTGCCCGACCAGCCATCCGGACACCGGCGCGAAGACCACGGTCATCGCAGCCATCGGCAGCGTCAGCAGTCCGGCGTGCAGTGCACTGAACCCTCGCACCGACTGTAGGTAGAGCGAGTTGAGGAAGAGGAAGCCGGACAGCGCCGAGAACCCGCAGACCGCGATCAGTGTGGCTCCAGAGAACGGAGCACTCCGGAAGAACCGTGGCTCCAGCAGCGGCTCCTCCCGGCGCCGCTCGTAGTACACAAGGGTCACCAGCGCCACGACGCACACGACGAAGCACCCGATGATCAGTGGCGACCCCCAACCGGCCGCCTGCCCCTCGATGATCCCGTAGGTCAGTCCGCCGAGCAGCAGGACGACGAGTACCTGTCCGACCGGGTCCATCCGCCGCGGTACGGCGGCCCGCGACTCCGGCACGAACAGCGCGGTCATCAGTACGGCGGCCACGGCGACCGGCACGTTGATCCAAAAGATGAACCGCCAGCCGACCCCGTCCACGAGCGCACCGCCGACGACCGGGCCGACCGCCATACTCAGCCCCACCACGCCGCCCCAGACGCCGATCGCCTGAGCGCGTTCCCGCGGGTCGGTGAACGTGTTGGTGATGATCGACATCGCCACCGGGTTCAGCATCGAGCCACCGATCGCCTGGAGCACCCGGAACGCGATCAGCAGGTCGATGGTCGACGCGACTCCGCACAGCAACGACCCGATCCCGAAGAGCACCAGCCCGGCCTGGAACGTCCGCCGCCGCCCGACCCGGTCCGCGGTCGACCCGGAGACCATCAGCAGACTGGCGAGCACCAGCGTGTAGGCGTCGATCGTCCACTGCAGCTTCGCGACCGGGGCCCCGAACTCGGCCCGGATCGCCGGGAGCGCCAGGTTCACGATCGTCGAGTCCAGGCCCACGATGAACAGGCTGGAGCAGCAGATCGCCAGCACCAGCAGCCGCCGCCTCCGCGTCAGCTCCTCCACCCGGCTCCCTTCGTCCGTTGAAGACTGTACTACCGAGTTTGGAAACGGTTCCCGCCCGTCCGGGAAAACGGTTTGACGGACTGTCGGCGGGGCCACCTAGGCTTGATCCATTCGCCTGGTCAGGCGCCCTCTTTCCACCCTTCTATGCCTCATTGCGAGACGTCATGTCGTTGCGCCTCATTCCGTTCGCCGACCCGGGTGTGCCGGACACCCGATCCGGCCTCCGACTCATCCTCTGGCTCGAGCACCAGCAGCTCCGCGGGCAGGCCCTCGCGGTGTTCTGGGGGCTCGTCTTCTTCGGCGGCATCGCCGCCGCTCCGGTCGCGGTCGGGCTCGCCGTACAGGCAGCCATCGACCTGTCCTGGCCCAAGCTGATGCTGGCCGGCGCGCTGCTGCTGGTCTTCGGTGCGGCCAAGGCCGGCGCCGACTCGTACTTCCACAAGGCCGTGGTGACCAACTGGATCAGTACTGCGTCACGCCTGCAGCAGTTGTTGTTCCGCAAGGCCGCGGAGCTCGGTTCGCTCCTCACCCGCCGGATCGCCGCCGGCGAGGTGGTCGCCGTGAGCAGCGGCGACGTGGAGAAGATCGGCTGGTTCGTGGAGGTGCTGGGCCGGTTCGTGGCCGCGTTGCTGACCTGCTTCGCGGTCGTCGTCGGCCTGCTGTTCTACGAGCCGCAGCTCGGTCTGGTCGTCGCCGTCGCCGTACCGGTGCTGGCGTTCTCGATCGTGCCGCTGATGGGTCCCGCGGAGCGCCGCGCGGACGAGCAGCGGGCGAAGGGCGGCCGGGCCACCGAGCTCGCCGCCGACACCGTCGCCGGTCTCCGTGTGCTGCGCGGTATCGGCGGTGAGCAGCTGTTCCTCGAGCGGTACCGCGAGGCCTCGCAGCAGTACCGCACCAGCGCGGTCCGCAGTGCCCGCATGTGGTCGCTGATCGCGGCCCTGCAGGTGCTGCTGTTCGGTCTGTTCCTGGTGCTCGTGGTCTGGTTGGGCGTCCGCCTGGTGACGTCCGGCCGGATCTCGGTGGGCGAGCTCGTCACGACGTACGGCTTCATCACGTTCATGCTCGTGCCGCTGCACACGTTCGAGGAGACGGCGAGTGCGTTCATCTTCTCCAAGGTGTCGGCGCGCCGGGCCGCGCGGGTGCTGTCGCTGAAGCGCACCGACGAGACCAAGGTCGTGGGCGAGGCGCAGCTGCCGGAGGGCGACCTGCTCGACCCGGTCACCGGCCTGCACGTCCCGGCTGGGAGCTTCACCGCGGTCGTCTGCGGCAACCCGGACGCGGGCGGTCTGCTGGCCGACCGGCTGGGCGGTCACAGCCCGACAGCTGACGGCGAGCCGTCCGTGCTGCTGGACGGCGTCGCGCTGGACGACATCCCGCTGGACTCGGCGCGGACCGTCGTACTGGTGCAGGACAAGGACCCGGTGCTGTTGTCGGGGACGGTGCGCGAGCTGTTCGACGTACCGGCCAGTGGTGCGGTCTCTCCGGAGACGGCGCTCGACGCGGCGCAGTGCGCGGACATCCTCGACGTACTGCGCCAGACGCTGCCCGCTGGTGAGTCCGACGCGATGAACGCGATGCTGACCGAGCGGGGCAGGTCCCTGTCCGGCGGTCAGCGCCAGCGCGTCGCACTGGCTCGTTCGCTGTACGTCGACCCGCAGGTGCTGGTGCTCGACGAGCCGACCAGTGCGGTCGACGCGCACACCGAGGCGCGGATCGCGGACGGTCTGCAGTTGCTGCGGGCCGGCCGGACCACCGTGGTGTTCACGTCCAGCCCGCTGATGCTGGACCGCGCAGAGCGGGTCGTGTTCGTACCGGACGGCCGCGTCGCCGCGGTCGGTACGCATCACGAGCTGCTGCACACCAACCCGCAGTACCGCGCTGTTGTCACCCGTGAAGAAGAAGCAACGTTCGAGGAGTCGGTGTGAAGCGCCCCGTGTACGACCCGGCAGCCCCACAGGAAGTGGTGCGGCTCCCGGTGGCGAGTGGCGCGACGGTCCGTGCCTACGTCAAGACCCTGTTCCGCCGGCATCGGCGTCAGTTCCTCTGGCTGACGCTGGTGAACGCGGTGGCGGCACTCAGCGGCATGGTCGGCCCGTGGCTGCTCGGCAACGTGGTGCAGAAGCTGTCCGAGGGCCGCACCGACGTGCAGCTGCCGTACGTCGTGATCGGCTTCGTGATCGCGCTGGCGGTGCAGACGGTGTTCGTCCGGCTGACCCGGCTGCGCGGCGCGGTGCTCGGTGAGGAGATGCTCGCGGACCTGCGCGAGGACTTCCTGGTCCGCGCGGTCGGCCTGCCCCCGGGTGTGCTGGAGCGCGCCGGGACCGGTGACCTGCTGTCCCGGATCACCACCGACATCGACCGGCTGTCGCACGCGATGCGCGACGCCGTACCGCAGCTGACGATCGCGATCATCTGGGCGTCGCTGCTGATCGGCGCGCTGATCGTGACCGCGCCGGCGCTGGCCGTGGCGGTCGTCATCGCAGCGCCGATCCTGATCATCGGCGGCCGGTGGTACTTCCGCCGCGCGCCATCGGCGTACCGGTCGGAGGCGGCCGGGTACGCCGCGGTCGCCTCGGCGCTGGCCGAGACGGTCGACGCCGGCCGCACCGTCGAGTCGCACCGGCTCGGTGGCCGACGGATCCAGGCGGGTGACACCCGGATCGGTCAGTGGGTCGCCTGGGAGCGGTACACGCTGTTCCTGCGGATGATCCTGTTCCCGGTGATCAACATGACCCACACGGTCGCGCTGGCCGCGGTGCTGGTCATCGGAGGCGGGTTCGCGATCCAGGGCTGGCTGACGGTCGGTGCGCTGACCACAGGTGCGCTGTACATCCAGATGCTCGTCGAGCCGGTCAACATGATGATCCGCTGGTACGACGAGCTCCAGGTCGCGCAGGTGTCGCTGGCCCGGCTGGTCGGTGTCCGTGAGGTCGAGACCGCTGCGACGACCAGCGAGGCCGAGCCGGACGGGCGGACCGTGCTGGCCGACGAAGTGCGGTTCGGGTACCTGGAGGGTCGCGACGTACTGCACGGTGTGACGCTGACCGTCGAGCCAGGTGCTCGCGTTGCTCTGGTCGGACCGTCCGGTGCGGGCAAGTCGACACTGGGCCGGTTGCTGGCAGGCATCTACTCGCCACGCGTCGGTGACATCACCTTGGGTGGTGCGGCGCTGGACCAGATGTCAGCCGAGCAGGTCCGCAGTCACGTTGCCCTGGTCAACCAGGAGCACCACGTGTTCGTGGGCAGCGTGCGGGACAACTTGCGCCTGGCGAAGCAGGACGCGTCCGACGCCGACCTCTGGGCAGCGCTGCGCTCGGTGGACGCGGACGGTTGGGTCGCCGGCTTCGACGACGGCCTCGACACCGAGGTGGGTTCCGGTGGGGTCTCGCTGACGCCCGCGCAGGCGCAGCAGGTCGCGTTGGCCCGGCTGGTCCTCGCGGACCCGCACACGCTGGTCCTCGACGAGGCGACCTCACTGATGGACCCGCGCGCGGCCCGGCACCTGGAGCGGTCGCTGGCGACCGTGCTGGAGGGCCGGACCGTGGTGGCGATCGCCCACCGGCTGCACACGGCCCACGACGCCGACGTGATCGCGGTCGTCGAGGACGGCAAGATCGTCGAGCTCGGCGGCCACGACGAACTGGTCGACGCCCAGGGCGCGTACGCCGCGCTCTGGCACTCCTGGCACGGAGACCGCTGACGGTAGGTGCCCGGCGGACGCACACCGCCGGGCACCCTGCCGGTGTGAGGATGAGAGGTTAAGAGAAAGACAACAAGACAAAGGAAAAGAAGAGGATTTGGAGTTACCGCTGCTTCAGCGGTCTGCCGTAGTTTGCAGTGCGACACGAGGGTGTCAGACCTCACCCTGGTGCGGACGGGAGACCGACGGGGAACCGCGCGGACAGCAAGCACACGAACTGACGGCGGCGGTGTGGCCGACGCGCCCAGAGCTGACATGGGGAGTATTTCTTCCCCATCCGGGTGGGAAATCCTCCCCAACCCGTCCCACCTTGTGTGGCGTGGTCGCCGAGTCGTGGACAAGGGCTCCGGGCCGGTTCGCCAGTCGTGGAAAGTGGCTGCCGCGCGCTGCCAGAATCCACGACTCAACGAACCGGAGCGCCGACATCACGAATGCACGACGTCGGGTTGCCGTTTCTGAAACCCCGGTTATGGCGGCCGCGTCAGATCGCTGCAAGCTTGTTGGAGTAGTACGGTGAAACGCCACGACGACGCCGCTCTTGTCTACTGGTCATCGCGGTAGGCATTCGTAGCTCGCGAACGCTGCCGCGGCGCCGCTCACTCAAACCATCAGTTGACCGCCGAAGCCAGCCACCACTCTGAAATCTTCTTTTCTCTCGCCTTTTCTTTAGGCCTCTATTTCCCGCCTCTTCCTTCTTCTCCTTTCTCTTCCTGTCTCGAGGGCCGGACCCTGATCGTGTGAGGATGAACGGGTGCTGCTGACGACGCTCTTCTCCCTGCCGACCACGATGGCTCTCGACGTCGACGACGAGGGCCGCATGCTGGTGCTGTACGACGGCACCGGCACCCGCCAGGTCAACGAGATCGCTCCGGACGGGACCTGGCGTGCGCTCACCGATCTCGGCGACACGTGCCGCGGCGCGCAGTTCGTTCCCGGCAGCAGCCAGGTGGTCGTCGAGCACGACACCGGCGGCGACGAACGCGGTCAGCTCTCGCTCCTCGACCTCGACGAGCCAGGCCTGCCGACACTGACCCCGCTGGTGCACGACACCGAGTACATCCACCACCTGGTCACCGCCCGGACCGGACGTGTGCTCTACACCACGAACCGCCGCAACGGCGTCGACTTCGACCTGATCACCCGCGACCTGGCCACCGGCCGCGAGACCGTGCTGTACGACGGTGGCGGCTGGGTGATGGCCGTCGACGCCTCCCCGGACGACAAGTGGGTCGTCCTCTCCAAGGCGAGCAGCCCGGCGAACTCGATGCAGCTGCTCCTGGTCGACACGTCGAGCCGGTCCGTCACCGAACTCACCGCCGCGGACGCGCACAACGACCAGGGCCCGGTCGCCTGGCTGCCGGACTCGTCAGCGTTCCTGGTGTCCAGCGACGCGGACCGCGACCGGAAGGCACTGCGCCGGTACGACCTGGCTGACGCGACGTGGAGCGACCTGCTGGTGGACGACGCCCGCGACGTCGCCGGATGGCCTTCACCCGACGGCGAGCGCCTGCTGGTCGCAGTACTGGAGGACGGAGAGGTCGCGCTGGCGCTGCACCGGCTGGAGGACGGCTCGGCGATCGCGCCGCTCGACCTGCCCGCCGGGGGCGTTGCAGCCCTGAGCTACGCGACGCCGGACCCGATCTGGTCGGCGGACGGGTCGTTCGCGGCGATCACCTACAACTCCCCGGTCACGCCGCCGACCGTGTACCGGTACGTGCCGGGCGGTGAGCTGACCGCGATGCGCCCGGTGGAGGTTCCGGCTGAGGTACAGCAACCGGAGAGCCTCCGCGTCCCGTCGTTCGACGGCGAGCAGGTGCCGGTGTTCGTGTTCCGGCCCACCGGTCCGAGCCTGGGCTCCACGGTCGTCCATGTGCACGGTGGCCCGGAAGGTGCTGCGCTGCGGGTGTGGAGCCCGATCATCTCCGCGCTGGCGGGTGAGGGCCACACGGTCGTCGTACCGAACGTCCGGGGCTCGGCCGGCTACGGCAAGCGCTGGTACTCGCTGGACGACCGCCAACTGCGGCTGGACTCGGTGAAGGACCTGGCCGCTATCAACGCGTGGCTGCCCACCATCGACGCCGACCCGCAGCGCGCGGTGCTCTGGGGCGGTTCGTACGGCGGCTACATGGTGCTGGCCGGTCTCGCGTTCCAGCCGGACCTGTGGGCGGCCGGTGTGGACATCGTCGGAATCGCTTCACTGGTGACGTTCCTGGAGAACACGTCGGACTACCGGAGGGCGATGCGGGAGCGCGAGTACGGCTACCTGGCCACGGACCGGGAGTTCCTGGAGTCGGCGAGCCCGCTCAGCCGGGTGGACGACATCCGGGCACCGCTGTTCGTCATTCACGGCGCCAACGACCCACGGGTGCCGTTGTCGGAGGCGGAGCAGATCACGGACGCTCTGACGAAGCGCGGCGTACCGTGCCAGCTGCTGGTCTACCCGGACGAGGGCCACGGCCTGGCCAAGCTCACGAACCGCCTGGACGCGTACCCGCAGGCGTTCAGCTTCCTACGAGACCATCTGGCGTGAGCGTCGCGGCGCTCGCATCGAGCCGCACCGGCAGTCCCAGCGGTACGGCGAGATTCAGCGCCTCATGCCCAATCGCAGCACCTTCCACCAGCGGTACGCCGAGAGGCTCGAGCCGCTCGCGGATGGTGTCGTCCAGCCCTTCACCGCCCTCGCTGAAGTCACCGAGGACCACACCGGTCACCTGCTCGAACCACCCGGCACGCAACAGCTGAGTGAGCAGCCGGTCCGCCTGGTACGCCTCCTCGTTGATCTCCTCGAGTACGACGACCCCGGCCGGCGGCGCGTACGTCGGCGTACCGACACTGGCCGCCAGCAACGCCAGGTTGCCGCCACGCAGCGGCCCCTCGGCCACACCACCGACAACGGTGCGTGCGCCGTGCGGAGCCAGCAGGTCCGTCACCGTCTCCGGCTCGAACAGGAGCGCCCGCAGCCGCTCCCGCCCGTCTGCGTTGTTCAGCTGCTCCACAGCGGCAGCCATCGGCCCGTGAACAGTCACCAGGCCACGTGCGTTCAACGGCTCGTGCAGCGCCGTGATGTCACTGAACCCGACGAACCACTTCGGTACGGCGACCAGCTCGTCCAGGTCGACGTACTCGAGCATCCGCTGCACGCCGTACCCGCCACGTGCGCAGAACAGTGCTGCGTACTGCGGGTCCAGCCACGCGCTCCGCAGGTCCTCGGCCCGTGCCTTGTCGTCGGCGGCCAGGTACTTGAACCGCTCGTGCCCGGCCAGCACCGACGGCATCACGTCGACCTGGAGCCCCCACGACCGCAGGTGCTCCAGACCGATCGCGAGCCGCGCAGCGTCCACCCGCCCGGATGGCGCCACCACAGCAACCCGGTCCCCGTCCCGCAGCCGCTGCGGCACCACCACGTCAGTCACCCGGCAGACGCTACCAATCCACCTGCAGCGTGCTGCTCTTGGAGACACCGTTGACGGTGACGCCGAGCTGAGCGGTACCAGGACGCAGTGCGGTCAGCTGACCGGTGGACGGGTCGTACGACGCGACGGCCCAGAACGGCGCCGTGTTCGCAGGTCCGATGTGCATCGTCCTGGTGCCCCACCAGTCGGCCGAGACCGGGAAGGACACCGGAACCCGACGGCTGTCCTGGACGACCGTGGCGGAGGCCGTCGCGGTCTGACCGCGACGGAGGGTCGCCGGTGCGGTCAGCTCCAGGGAATCGACGTGCGGGCGCAGCTCGACCTGGAACCAGGGCCGGGACGAGGAGGGACTCGAGGCCTCGATGCCGACCAGCGCCCAGCCGGTGAAGCCGCCGTCGTCCGGTGCCGCGGCCGGGCCCTTGCCCGAGTTGCCGGTCAGCGGCAGCAGCACACCATCGGTGCGGGTCGCGGCGAACGTCCCGGCATGCGCCGCCATGTAGGCCGCGCCCTTGCCGGTGGCGGCCCGGAAGTCGGCCAGCCACTTCACGACCATCGCCGCTTCCTTGCGGTCACCCAGCTGCGAGTTCTGCGTCGGCGACGGGTCGTCGATCGGGTGGTGCGCCATCACCACGACGTTGTTGATCGCCTTGTCGCGCGCCGCGTCGTCGAGTTGCTTGCGCAGGTCGAGGATCTGCTCGAACCCGCCGGCCCGCAACGATCCGAGCGACGAGTCCCGCAGTACGAACCGGGTGCCCTTGTGGTCGAACGTGCTGGTCGCGTCGCCGAAGACCTTCTTCCACTCGGACAGGTCGCCCGGCCCGTACGTCTCGTGGTTGCCCGGTACGTAGTGCAGCGGGACCTTCCCGCCGACCTCCTCGTCGATGATCTGCTTCGCCAGCGCGATGTCCGGCCCGAACGCCCGGTCGACGAAGTCGCCGTTGATCACCAGGAAGTCCGGGTGCTGCGCGAGCGCCTCGCGGATCGTCCGCCGGGCCTGCTTCACGAAGTCCGAGTTCGGGTCGTCGGCGGTGAACTGCGCGTCCGACATCACCGCGAACCGCCACCGGCCGCTCGTGGTCACGGCCCCGTCGGTCACCACCATCGGGTCGATCACCTTCGCCGGCGGCACCATCGTGACCGGCGGCGCGCTGCGGACGGTGAGGTCGTCGACGACGATCCGGCCCGAGTACTGCCGGGTCGGCGAGGTCTCCACGACGTAGATCCGCCAGAACCGCAGCGGCATCGCCAGCCCAGGCGGGATGTCCGCCTCGACGTACTTCCAGCCGGTCCAGTCGACCTTCGGGGCGAGGTTCAGCGTCTGCGGCGAGCCGCCGTTCGCGGTGTACGCGTTCGCCCGCAGCCACGCGCCGTTTCCGTCGCCGTACACCCAGGCGCCGAGCTTCTGCGGCTGGCCGGGCAGCGTCTGCTGCGGGGTCTTCGAAAGGTACGCCGCCCGCGTGGCGGTGCTGCCCGTCAGCGAGTAGTCGAGCGCGATCGCCTGTCCGCCGTCATGTCCTTCCGCGGCGGACCGCGAGGCCGTCGCGGCTCCGGCCGGTACGGCGTTCGCGGCCCACGTGGTCACGTCGTCGAGCTCGTCCACGATCGTGCTGGCCAGGCCGGACGTGACGCTGAGCTGGGTGCTCAGCGAGCCGACGGTCGCGGTCACCACGGCCGACACCGCCTCGTTGCTCAGGGCATTGACCTCGAACCCATTGCCTTTCGCAACGATCTTCACCAGCGCCGGGTCGTAGCTCAGCTTGACGTCGCGCGGCTCGATCCAGGTGGAGAACCCGTCGGCGTCGTACCCGTTGATCTCGAAGAAGCCCTTCGCGGTGGAGTCCGCGAGCGACACCTGGCGGGTCGAGGGCGCGAGGCGGGTCGGCGTACCGAGGACTGTCATCGGGAACCTTCCGTTCGCCGTACCGCGGGCGGCCGTGACGATCACGTCGCCGGCGCGGCGACCAGTCACAACACCGTGCTGGTCGACGCGGGCGTTGGTGCCGGCGTACCAGTACGGCGTACCGGTCGCGGGGGCGTACGTCTCGTCGTACCCGGTCGCGCTCAGCACCCGGGTGAGGCCGGTGAGCACGCGCGAGCTGCGGGAGATGTCGGCGTCCGGGCCTGCCGCCGACGTGCCGGTGGACTCGATGCGGAAGCCCGTGAGGTTGCCGGTGCCCTTCACCGGCAACAGGCCGAGGCCGTTCGGGACGAGCCGTTCGCCACCGTCGGACGGGTCGTTGACGACGTCGGGTCCGGCCTTGCCCGGGGTCCGGGCGAGCATCGTCGAGGAGCCACCGCCGTCCAGGTTGAGCGCGTCGTCAGCACCGAGGCTGACCATCAGCTGACCCATTTCCTTCAACGACAGGCCGCGGGATCCGGTCGCCCGGCCGTCGACGGTGAGCAGGATCATCCGGCTGCCGCCGGCGTCGAACCCGATCGCGGTCCGCGGCGCGAGGTCGGCGTCCGGCACGGTGTCCGGGACCTTGCCGTCCTTCACGAGCTGGTAGTTGCCGCTGACCCCGGCCGCGACGTCGGCGGCGTCCGGGCGCAGTCCGTACTCGACGTCGACCTTGTCGCCGACCTCGAACGCGGCGAGCGCGCCGGCGCCGGCCTCGCGGCCGATCAGCGCCTGCTCGCCGGCCGCCAGCGGAGTAGTTGCCGGAGTGGGGGCGGAGGAGACGACCACACCGTCGCGAAGGATCACCTCGCGCACGGTCGGCAGGCCGTCCACGGTCCGGGTCCGGGCCGCATCGCCCCACTCCGGGGTGTAGAGGCCGATACCGCCGCTGTTGACGGTCGGCGAGTTCAGGTTGGTGAGGTCGACCTTGGTGGCGTCGTCGTCGGTCGCCGAACCTTGCAGGAACAGCTGGGCGATCCTGCCGAGGCCGTCCTTGCCGATCACCGCGGTGTCGTTGTGGCCGGCGGCCGGGGCGTTGAGCAGCTTCCCGGACTCGACGCCGACGCCGAGCGGCGCGGTGGTGTCGTTGATGTCGAAGAAGTCGCCGTTGACGCCCGCGATCGCGCCCTTGCGGGCGAGCTGCTGGCTGAGCGGCTGGCCACCGGACACCTTGCCGGTGTTGACCAGGTCGACGGTCACGCCGCGCTTGCCGAGGTCGGCGTCGAGGATGTCGCCACGCTGCCAGCCCTTCGGGTCCAGCCGCTCGAACGAGGTGTAGTTCACGCCGGGCGCCACCGGGCTGTCCACGCGCGACGTCAGTACGCCGTTCTCGGCGATCGCCGCGTCGGCGATGCCCGTGGCGGTCGTACGACCGAACGCCGGATGGACGAGGACGCCGGCCATCAGGCCACCTACGCCGATCGCTGTGGTCAAGGTACGGATGATCGACACAGGAGCCTCCCCACGGTGGACGGACGCGGTCATCCGACGCCGCGCACGCGACCGCCCCGTGAGCCGCAGGTGTACGCCGATCAACCGACCGGTGACAAAGTAACGCCTGCGGTCACCGTGTGGAAGGTTTTCTTCTCAATCCGTCAGTTCGTGCTGACCGGGCGACCGGAGGTCTGCCAGGCGTGCATGCCGCCGTCGAGGTTGATCGCCTCGCGGCCGAGCTGGTTCAGGAACTGCGTCGCCATGCCGGATCGGCCGCCGACCGCGCAGACGCAGAGCACCTTCTGGTCCAGCGGCACCTCGCCGACCCGCTCCTGCAACTCACCGAGCGGGATGTGTGTCGCACCCTCGATGTGCCCGCGGTCCCACTCGTCCGGCTCGCGCACGTCGAGTACGAAGGCCTCCGCCAGCAGGTCGTCGTCAAGCTCGGCCACCACGACCGAAGGAATCTCCTGGTTCCGGAACATGCGCTCCAGCATGTCAGACCCGTTGCCGGGACCGAGCGGTGGCGGTGCGGTGCCGGCGTGGGAACACGGTTGCCCGGAGTGCGGATAACGCGTTGACAGGGGCGGGCGGATCTCGGACTGTGGCTCGAAGGAGGCTGCGGTGGCGCTGATTCAGGGGATCCCGGGGGAGTTCGAACCGCAACCGTGGGGTGAGGCGATCCTGCGGAGTGGCGAGCTCCTGCTGTTGCGGATCGCGCGCCGGCCGGCCGACCACGAAGTACGCCTGCCGGGCCTCGCCACCACCCCGCGGCACGTCGTCGAGGACCACACCGGCAAGGCCCTGACCTGGCGCCGGGACGGTACCGACCTCGTCGTCCGGCTGCCCGAGGCCGGTGAGCCGCCGGTCGTCCGCGTCGCGCTCCAGGGCAAGCTGCGGATCGTGCCGCAGGACACCGTCACCGCGAACGCCGACGGTGTCTGGGACCTGACCCCGACCGGTACGACGGCCCACCTCGTGGCCCGCCGCGCGGGGGACGTCGGCATCCGGTTCGTCGGCATGGTCGAGCCCGACAGCCGGCACCACATCCGCCTGGCCGGCCGGCGGTACGGCGTGACGGGACACGAACTCACCCGCACCACGATCGGCCCGTTCCCGGTGCCGGAACGCCGCGTCGTACCGCTGGGGGTACCGACCGGAGTACGACGGGTCCTCGTCGCGCCGGTCGGGACGGTCCTCGCCTCGATCCACCCCGGCCGGGACGAGGTCACCGTGGTCGTGACGAACTTCGGCCGGACGTCGGCGCGCGGCGAGGTCGCACTGCCGCTGCCACCAGGCTGCACCGCGACCGAACAAACCTGGACCTTCGACGGCCTCGACCCGGGCCGCTCGATCGGCTGGGTCACCCGCATCACCGGCCCGGCAGGCGACCGCGAACTACGCGCCCGCCTGGAAGCAGGCCGCCGCTCAGCCTCCTCGCCGTACGTCGTCCGCCTGTGACAACCCTGCCTTGTCCGTGGCGGGCAGGCGCTTGCCGAGGTTCACGAAGAAGAAGATCAGGCCGAGGGTGATCGTGACGTGGCCGAGGCCGGAGATGCCGTCGAGGGCAGCGCCGGGCTGGTGGCCGAGCACGGTCAGCGTGCCGCGGACGAGCATCAGGCCGACCGTGAGCGCGAGGCCCGCGTTGTAGACCCAGAAGAACGCGGTGAACAGTGAGCCCGCGGTCAGCGTGAACAGCTTCTCCAGCGCGAGCACGACCAGGAAGAACAGCATGCCCAACGCCAGGATGTGGGTGTGGACGACGCTGAGCTGGGAGTCGCCGGTGAAGTCGTTCGCCCTGGTGAGCTCGCGGTAGTACAGCCCGCTGATCAGGCCCAGGATCATGTACACGAGCGCAGCCACGTAGATCTTCCGCATGGGCGGAACCTACTTGAGCAGCTTCGACAGCCTTCGGTCGGCCAGCGGCTTGCCGCCGGTTTGGCAGGTGGCGCAGTACTGCAAGGAGGAGTCGGCGAAGCTGACCTCGCGGACGATGTCGCCGCAGATCGGGCACTTCTGGCCCTTGCGGCCGTGCACCCGCAGTCCGGACTTCTTCTCCGACTTCAGGTCCTGGACGGCGAGACCGGCGGAGCGGTCGACCGCGTCCTGGAGGGTTTCGCGCATCGCGTCGTACAGGGTCCGGAGCTCGTCGTCGGAGAGGTTCGAGGCCGGTTTGAACGGGCTCATCTTCGCGACGTGCAGGATCTCGTCGGAGTACGCGTTGCCGATGCCGGCGATCACGGACTGGTTCCGCAGGACGCCCTTGAGCTGGACGCGGCCGGCCTGTTTGAGGATCTCGGCGAAGTCCTCCAGGGACAGCGTGAACGGGTCCGGTCCGAGCCGCGCGATCCCCGGCACCTCGGCGACGTCACGGACGACGTACACCGCCAGCTTCTTCTGCGTCCCCGCCTCGGTCAGGTCGAACCCGGCCCCGTCGTCGAGCACCGTCCGGAGCGCGATCGGCCCCTTCCCGGGCCGGACCAGCCCGGTCGACTGCTCCTCTTTCCACCGCAACCACCCGGCGCGCGCCAGGTGAATCACCAGATGCACGCCCTGCGCCGAGATGTCCAGGAACTTCCCGTGCCGCTGTACGTCGTCGATCAACAACCCGACCATCGCCGAGATCGGCGGGTCGTACGTCTTCAGCGCACTGATCGCCGTGATGTCCGCCCGCACGAACGCATGCCCCACCGCCCGCTCACGCAAAAACCCCGCCAGCGACTCAACCTCCGGCAACTCAGGCACCCTCCTAGTGTGCCTGATGCCAGGGACAGTTCCGGAGAATCACCCATGGAAGGGGTTGCGCGGGGGCGGTAGGTTCGGGGGAAGAACGAAGGAGGCCCTGATGGGGTTTGTGAAGACGATGTTCAAGGGTGCTGTGATGGCCAAGCTGGTGCAGGTGGCGCAGCGGGAGTTGAGCAAGCCGGAGAACCAGCAGAAGATCAAGCAGGCGGTCCAGAAGGTGCAGCAGCGCCGGTCTCACTGACCAGGCTTGTGCGCCCGGAGGGTGTAGGTGGCCGCCAGACGGCGCGGATCGTCCGTCAGGCGCCACTCGCCGTCGGCGTCCTCGGTCATCAGGCCGGGGAGGCCGTTCCACGGTGCGCTGTCGTGCTCGGTGAGTGAGTCGAACACCAGACCGGCCTTCTGGACGGCCGTGATGGTCTCACCGAGCCCGTGGTTCCACTCGTGCGTGACGGTGGTGGTGAACTCGGCGTCGGTCTCGACGTACGTCCCGCCCTCGTCGAACACGATCGGCTCGGCCGTCTCGAAGTACGGGTACCGCACCTCCGCGTACGCCGTACCGGCCTCGAGCGTCCACAGCATCGGGTGCCCCTCGCGGACGAAGAGCCGCCCGCCCGGCCTCAGCAACCCGGCGACCACCGACGCCCACCGCTCGATGTCCGGCAGCCAGCACAGCGCCCCGATCCCCGTGTAGACGAAGTCGTACGACGCCGCGCCGAGCACCTCGACCGCGTCGTACACGTCAGCAACGTGGAAGTCGACCGCCAGCCCCAGCCGCTCCGCCAGTGACCGCGCCTGCTCGACAGCCGGTGCTGAGAAGTCCAGAGCACTCATCCGCGCCCCGAGCCGCGCCAGTGACACCGTGTCGGTGCCGATGTGGCACTGCAGGTGTACGCCGCGCAGCCCACTGACCTCACCGAGCCGTGGCAGGTCGAACCGCACCACCTCACTGAGGTACGACGGGTCCGCCAGGAACTGCTCCACGTGGTAGCTCGGCGAAGCCACATGCGCCGGCACCCGTTCGTCCCAGTTCGCGCGATTCACATCCCGGTAGTCGGTCACGCGTCGAACTGTCGCACACCACCCGCGGCCGGCGCCTGCGCTTTTGGTAGAGGTAACTCCACCCCCGAGGAGGATTCAGCGCGACTGCGCCCACGGCGCTGCCCTGGTGTGCTGGTGCGCATGGGCCAGGTACTGGAACGGACGCGTATTCAGGACATCGACGCGCTACGTGGATTCGCCCTGCTGGGCATCTTGATCGTCAACATCACCTTCGCCGCCTCCGGGTTCCCGATCCACCTCGCGCAGGACCCGACGTACGACTCGTGGCTCGACCACTCGGTCCACTGGGTGTCGTCGGCGTTCGTGGACATGAAGTTCTACCTGCTGTTCTCGTTCCTCTTCGGATACAGCTTCCAGCTCCAGATGGAGGCAGCGCAGCGAGCGGGCGCTGCCTTCCGGCCACGCATGCTGCGACGACTCGGCGGCCTGCTCGTGCTCGGCGTACTGCACGGCGTCTTCCTGATCACCGGCGACATCCTCAGCGTCTACGCGATCATCGGCCTGGTCCTGCTCGCCATGCGCCGGGTGAAGGACCGTACGGCGCTCATCGTCGCAGCGGGGATCTATGCGTATCTCTTCATCACCCTGGCGAGCGCGACACTCTTCCTGGACAGCTCCCAGTTCGTGGACCCCGCCACGGCAGCAGCAGCCGCACAGGAGACCACAGCCAACCTGGCCGGCTCCTTCAGCGGCGCCGTCGGCGAGCACGTCCGCGCGCTGCCGACGTACGGCCTGTCGCTGCTGACAGTGCAGGGCCCGACCACACTGGCCGCATTCCTGATCGGCATGGTGGTCGGCCGTCGCCGCCTGCTCCAGAACCTCTCTGGCAACGAGGCGGCACTGCGACTGCTCCAGTTGGTTGGCTTCACCGTCGGCATCACAGGTGGCATGTACTACGCCTCAGTCGGTGGCAACGGCCAGACCGACGCTGTCATGGTCAGCGTGCTCACCGCACCGTTCCTCACGGCCGCGTACGTCGCAACGCTGCTGCGGATCATGCACAGCAAGCGAGGTGAGGACATCCGTCAGCTGCTCGCACCGGCCGGCCAGATGGCCTTGTCGAACTACCTGGGTCAGTCAGTGGCGACCATGCTCATCTTCACGGGCGCCGGCTTCGGACTGGCCGGCCAGGTGTCGCCACTGGAGACCATGGGCTTCGCGATCGGCATCTTCGCGGTGCAGGTGTTGCTGAGCCACATCTGGTTGAACAGCTTCCGCTACGGCCCGGTCGAGGGCGCACTGCGGGCGGTCACGAACGCGACCGCCCCCAGCTGGCGGCATCAGGCCGCGTGACGGCCGTGGTGGAGCAGGCGGGCCGTGCGGATGTTGTGCACGGTTCCCGGGGTCGAAGCAGGCTTGTGGTTGAAGGGCTTGGCCGCTGCGCCGAGGGCGAGCAGGTCGAGCTTGGTCCGGGCCAGGTCGCGGTCGTCTTCGATCCAGCTGCCCTGCGGCCCGGAAGCCGGACCGGTCGAGTGGCGCCTGTTGCTGAGCTCCAGCGCCGCAATCACGGCCAGTACGAGTACTGCGAGAACGAGGTATCCGGTCATGGCAGTAATGATTCTATGTATCAGATTCTGCCACCAGTGGCGCTATTGACATAGTCCGATAAGATTCTGCCATGCTGTCGAAGATCGCGGTCGTCCTGATGGAGGACGTCGCTCTGTTCGAGTTCGGGGTCCTGGCCGAGGTCTTCGGCCTGGATCGCACCGACGACGGCGTGCCGCCGTTCGACTTCAAGGTGTGCTCGGCCACGCCGGGCGTGCCGATGGAGACGAGCACGCACTCCCAGGTGGTCGCGCCGTACGGTCTGGAGGAAATCGAGGACGCCGACCTGATCGGCATCCCGGCCACCACCTGGCGGCACGCGTACGACGAGCGGATCCTGGACGCGCTCCGGAGGGCAGAGGCCCGCGGCGCGATCCTGCTCACGGTCTGCTCGGGGGCGTTCGTCCTCGGCGCCGCCGGACTGCTCGACGGCCGGCCGTGCACCACACACTGGCGCTACATCGACAAGTTCACCGCGCAGTTCCCGACCGCGAAGATCGACCCGGACGTGCTGTTCGTCGACGACGGCAACATCATCACCAGCGCCGGTACGGCGGCCGGGATCGACGCCTGCCTGCACCTGGTCCGGCGCGAGCTCGGCAGCGCGGTCGCGACCCGGATCGCCCGCCGGATGGTGGTCCCGCCGCAGCGCGACGGCGGCCAGCGGCAGTACGTCGAGGTACCGGTGCCGGAATGCTCCGGGGAGAGCCTGCAGCCGGTGCTGAACTGGATGCTCGACAACCTCACCATCGAGCACACCGTGCCCGCGCTGGCCCGGCGCGCGCAGATGTCCGAGCGCACCTTCGCCCGCCGCTTCGTCGCCGAGACCGGTACGACGCCGCTGAAATGGGTCACCACCCAGCGCGTCCTGCGCGCCCGCACCCTCCTCGAGCAGACCCGGATGGGCATCGAGCAGATCGCCACCGAATCCGGATTCGGCACGGCGGCCCTGCTCCGGCACCACTTCCGCCGCGTCGTCGGTGTACCGCCTCAGGACTACCGCCGAACCTTCCGCACCGCCGGCTGATGTGAGGAAGGCATCAGCCCGTCGATTTGCGTAGCCACCCCGCCATCTGCCTAGGGTCACAAGGGGGTAACGGCCGACGGACACGTAGATGGAGTGGGTTTGAGGACGCCGGACCGCCCCCCGGGCAGGACCGTACGCAGGCTGAGCTGGGACGTGGTACGTGTCCTCGCGGTGTTCGCGGTGATGTTCACGCACACGACGTACATGGGCCCGTTCCTGCACCCTGAGCTCGGCGAGGCGCTCGGGCCGTACCCGTTCCAGGTCGGCGCCAGCATCCTGCTGGTGATCAGCGCGTACTTCGTCTGCGTGACCGTGCGGAAGGGTTCTACCTGGCGTTGGTTGTGGCGCCGGGCGTGCCGCGTGCTCCCGCCGTACCTGATCGCGGTGCTGTTCACGTACACCGTTCTGATCTTCCTCGCGCCCAGCAACTGGATCCTGCCGACCCGGCGGGACCTCTGGGCCAACCTGACGCTGGCCGCCTCGTTCGATCGCGGCGTGCAGCTCATCGACGGCTCGTACTGGACGCTCCCACTGCAGCTGATGGCCTTCGGCGCCGCCGCGCTGCTCTGGCCGCGCGGACTCGGTCAGCGGATCACGACGGGGCTCTGGATCATGATCCTCGCCCCAGTGGCCCTGCAATGGCACGACCGCATCGGCCAGAGCCCGCTCTGGGTGCAGCAGACCTGGAACGGTCTCGGCCTGCACAGGCTGCAGCTGTTCGCGATCGGCATCGCCATCTGGCTGTGGGCGCAGCGACGGATCGGCGTACTGCATCTCGCCGCCCTTCTCGCCGCGACCGTCTTCGCGCAGCACGCGCACACCGCGGACCTGCCGTCGTCGCTCGGCATCGGCGTACTGCTGGTGTTCGTCGCGCTCGCCGCGCGCGGCCCGGACTGGACGGTGTTCGCCCGTGTCCGGCGGCCGATCGAGTTCCTGGCGCGGATCTCGTTCGGGCTGTACCTGCTCAACCAGGTGGTCGGCTATCTGATCGCGTACCGCCTGATGGAGCTCGGTGCGGGCCGGCTGGTCCAGATCGCCGGCGCGGTGACCGGCGTGATCGGGCTCGCCTGGCTGCTGACGAAGTACGTCGAGGAGCCGTCGTACCGGGCGCTCGCCGCGCTCCGGGTCCGCGGGCTCGGGGCGCGGGCATTCGCCTGGCTGAATACTTGACATCGGATACCCGCGAGCTAATACTCGATTTCGAGTAATCGAGATCGAGGAGGCGTGATGGCCAGGCGCAAGGTGGGTAATCCGCTGGCGTTCGCCGTACTCGGAAGTCTGGGCGAGCGGCCGATGCACCCGTACGAGATCTCGACGATGCTCCGCGCCCGCGGCAAGGACCAGAGCATCAAGGTGAACTACGGCTCGCTGTACTCGGTCGTGTCGAGCCTGGAGAAGCACGGCTTCATCGAGGCGCTGGAGACCGTCCGTGAGGGCAATCGGCCGGAGCGGACCGTGTACCAGGTCACCGAGGCCGGCCGGGCCGAGTTCGACGACTGGCTGAGCGAGCTGCTCGGTACGCCGTCGCGCGAGTTCCACCCGTTGGAAGCGGGCCTCGCCTACCTTCCCGGGCTGCAACCGGACCGCGCCGTCGAGCTGCTCGAGCAGCGGCTCCAGGCGGTCGACGCGGAAATCGAGGAGCTGAACGCGGCACACGACCGGATGGCCGCGACCGAGTTCCCGCGGATCTTCTGGGTCGAGTCCGAGTTCCGGCTGGCGCTGCTGCAGGCAGAGTCGGCGTACGTGCACCAGCTCGCGGAGGACATCCGCACCGACGCGCTCGACGGCGGCGGGTTCTGGCGCAAGGCCTGGAAGCTGTACCTCGAGGAGGGCATCAGCCCGGCCGAGCAGCTGAAGGATCCGGTCAAGTACTTCGGGCAGGAGTTCGCCTGGATGCGGGCGATCCCGCCGGAAGCCAAGTAAGGACGGCCCTCGACCCACGGTGCGGCAACACCGGGGTCAAGGGCCGCAGTTCCTCGAGTCGGTCCGAAGACCTGGCACCCAAGGCGCAACCATCAGGATAGCCAGGCGACGACCGGCTCCCGTCCACCACAAGGGAGTCACCTGATGGCTACGCATGCCGTCCAAGCGGTCGACCTGGTCAAGACGTACCCGGCCGGCCGGAAGAAACCACCGCTGCGCGCCCTCGACGGGCTCACCGTCAGCGTGCCGGAAGGCGTCGTCCTCGGCCTGCTCGGGCCGAACGGCGCCGGGAAGTCCACCACCGTCAAGATCCTCACCACACTGTCCCGGGCCGACTCGGGCAGCGCACGGGTCGCCGGGTACGACGTCGTTCGTGAGCAGGACCAGGTCCGGCACGCGATCGGGTACGTCCCGCAGAAGTCCAGCTCGGACCCGATGGCGACCGGCCTGGAGAACCTCGTGCTCAGCGGGCGGATCTTCGGGCTGTCCCGGCAGGACGCGATCCACCGCGCTGAAGAGCTGCTGGGGACCTTCGGCCTTGCGGAGCACGGCGACCGTCCGGTGCGGACGTACTCGGGCGGTATGCAGCGCAAGCTCGATGTCGCGCTCGGCCTGGTCCATCGACCGAAGGTGCTGTTCCTCGACGAGCCGACCACCGGTCTCGACCCGGAGGCGCGCGCCGATCTGTGGAACGAAGTACTCCGGCTGTCCGGGCAGGAAGGCCTGACCGTCCTGCTCACCACGCACTACCTGGAGGAGGCAGACCGGCTCGCGGGTCAGCTCGCGATCGTCGACCACGGCCGGATCGTTGCCGAAGGCACCCCGGAGGCGTTGAAGGCCGAGCTGCGCGGCGACTCGGTGCAGGTCGAGCTGGTCGATCCGGACACCGACGGATCGGTCCGCGCACTGCTCCGGCAGCTGCCCGGCGTCGGCGAGATCGTTGTCGAAGGCAACACTCTGCGCGCCCGCGTCGACCGTGGCGCGACCGCCGTACCCGCGGTGCTCGGTGTCCTCGAGGACAAGGCGATTCCGGTGGTCGCGGTCACGGTGTCGCGGCCGTCGCTGGACGACGTGTACCTGCAGCACACCGGCCGCTCGTTCCGCGTGGCAGAGGAGGCGGCGGCATGATTGCGCACACGGGACTCATCCTCGGGCGGTGGACGCGGGCGTCGTACCGGCAGCCGGCGTTGATCGCGTTCACGTTGGTGCAGCCGGCGATCTGGCTGCTGTTGTTCGGGCAGCTGTTCCAGGGCGTCGTACGGATCCCGGGGTTCGGCGACTCGTCGTACATCGCGTTCCTGACGCCCGGGATCGTGATGATGACGGCGCTGATGACGAGCGGGTGGAGCGGTACGTCGTTCGTCCAGGACATGGAGCGCGGCGTGATGGACCGGATGCTCGCGTCACCGGTGAGCCGCGGCGGGTTGATGGCGGGACAGCTGCTCAGCAACGCCACGACCACCTTGATCCAGACGATCCTGGTGTTCGCGATCGGCTTCGCGGCGGGGGCGCGGTACGACGGCGGGATCGGCGGCTACGTGGTCACGGTCGTCGCGTCGGTGCTGGTCGGTCTGGCGTTCGGCTCGCTGTCGAACGCGGTCGCGCTGCTCACCCGTCAGCAGGACGCGCTGATCGGCATCTCGCAGTTTGTCTCGCTGCCGTTGACGTTCATGTCGTCGATCATGATCGACCCGACGGTGGCACCGCACTGGGTGACCGTCGCGGCGCGCTTCAATCCGGTCGACTGGGCCACCATCGCCGCCCGCCAGGCCCTGGCCGGATCGCCCGACTGGTCGTCGGTCTGGCGGCACTGTGCCTATCTGCTGGCCTTCACGCTGATCGTCGGCTGGCTGTCCACCCGGGCCTTCCGCACCTACCAGCGCTCAGTGTGAGGCGTCCCGGCCCGTCCACCTTCAGCCTTCCTTCCTTCAAGCTCAGTGGACGGTGGCTTCGGCGTACCAGGGCTTGATGATGTTGTCGATCAGCGCGAGACGTTCGTCGAAGGGGACGAAGGCGGACTTCATCGCGTTGATCGCGAACCAGCGGAAGTCGTCGAGGCCGTAGTCGAACGCCTCGGCGAGCAGGGCGAGTTCGCGGCTCATCGACGTACCGCTCATCAACCGGTTGTCGGTGTTGACGGTGACCCGGAAGCGGAGCTTGGCGAGCAGGCCGATCGGGTGGTCGGCGATCGACTCGGCCGCGCCGGTCTGCAGGTTCGAGCTCGGGCACATCTCCAGCGGGATCCGGCGGTCCCGGACGTACGCCGCCAGCCGCCCGAGCTCGACCTTGTCACCGTCGTGGCTGATGTCGTCGATGATGCGGACGCCGTGCCCGAGGCGGTCCGCGCCGCACCACTGGATCGCCTGCCAGATCGACGGCAGGCCGAACGCCTCGCCGGCGTGGATGGTGAAGTGCGCGTTCTCGCGCTGCAGGTACTCGAACGCGTCCAGGTGCCGGGTGGGCGGGAAGCCCGCCTCGGCGCCGGCGATGTCGAACCCGACCACGCCGGCGTCGCGGTACGTGACCGCCAGCTCGGCGATCTCCATCGACCGCGCCTTGTGCCGCATCGCGGTCAGCAACTGCCGCGCCACGATCGGTCGCTCAGCCACGGACATGCCGTGCTCGAACCCTTCCCGCACCGCGTCGACGACCTGCTCGAGCGTGAGCCCCCGGGTCAGGTGCTGCTCGGGGGCGTACCGCACCTCGGCGTACACCACACCGTCCGCCGCCAGATCCTGCACACACTCACTGGCCACCCGCGTGATCGCCTCGGCCGTCTGCATCACCGCGACCGTGTGATCGAACGTCTCCAGATACCGCTCCAACGACCCCGAATCCGCCGACTCCACGAACCAGGCCCCCAACTCGGCCGCATCACTCCGAGGCAACGCATGCCCGATCTCCCCCGCCAACTCCACCACAGTCCCCGGCCGCAACCCACCATCCAGATGGTCGTGCAACAAGACCTTGGGGGCTGCGGTGAGCTGCTCAGGGGTGATCATGCCGCCATCTTCCCAGCCGCACCGAAAATCTGCCCCGATCTGCCCCGAGATGCCCCACAAAGGCCTTCGTGTCGCGCGCGCCGCATCCACAAACCTGGCCGTATGAACAACGAGACACCACGCTTCGAGAGCGCACCCGCGAAGTCCTCGCTGCCGACCTGGTACCCCGACCTCCTGGACCGAGTCTCCGCGCACGTCGTCACCGGTCACCGACGCGCAGTAGCGGCAGCGAACCAGGAGATGCTGACGAGCTACTGGTCGATCGGAAAGGAGATCCTCGATCGACAGCACGAGGAAGGCTGGGGAACCCGAGTCGTCGACCGCCTCTCCACCGACCTCAAGTCCCGCTTCCCAACCACCACCGGCTACTCCCCCCGCAACCTCAAGTACATGCGCGCATTCGCCGCCGCCTGGCCGAAGGAGACAATTGTGCAAGCGCCGCTTGCACAATTGCCGTGGTACCACCACCTCGCCTTGCTGACGAAAGTCGACACAGCCGAGCTGCGCTCGTGGTACGCGGCCGCCGCGGTCGACCGCGGGTGGAGCCGAGACGTGCTTGCCCTGCACATCGAGAGCCGCTTCCACGAGCGTTCCGGCAAGGCGGTGACCAACTTCGCCACCGCGATGCCACCGGAGCAGTCAGATCTCGCTCAACAGGCCACCCGCGATCCGTACCTGTTCGACTTTCTCGGTACGACGGACGGTTGGAGGGAGCGCGAGCTGGAGCAGAAGCTGGTTGAGCATGTTGGGAAGTTTTTGCTGGAGCTCGGTCAGGGGTTTGCCTTTGTCGGGCAGCAGGTTCGGCTCGAGCTGGACGGTGAGGAGTTCTTCTGCGACTTGCTCTTCTATCACCTGGAGCTGCGGTGCTACGTGGTGATCGAGTTGAAGGCTGTGAAGTTCGACGCCTCGTTCCTCGGGCAGCTCGGGCTGTACATGGCAGTGGTCGACGACGTGCTCGCGAAGGACGGTGACAAGCCGACGATCGGTCTCCTCCTCTGCCGCAACAAGAACCGAGTCGTCGCGGAGTACGCGCTGAAGGGGTTCAAGGCGCCGATCGGCGTTGCGGAGTGGACGAGCGCGATCACCAGCTCACTGCCCGACGAGTTCCGGTCCGCGCTGCCGAGCGTTGCCGAGTTGGAGGCCGAACTGACCTCCGCGGCAGACGAAGACCTGCAGCCATAGTGCCATCCGGCAAACGTTCAAGACTTCTGTCGGTGGGGGGTGCCATGGTGTGGTGATGGTGAGTCGGTTGCGTGAGCGGCCTGAGTGGCAGTTCTTCGGTGTGCTGTCGCGGGCGGATCCGGGGCTGGCCGCGGCCTGGTGGGTGCTGCTGCTGGCGCGGGGTGCGCTGCCCGCGGTGTTCGCGATCGCGATGGGGTGGTTGGTCGGCGCGGTGCAGGACGGGGACCCGTTGGCCGCGCCGTTGAGCTTGATGGGTACGACGTTCGTGCTGCTGCAGGTGCTCACACCGGTGCATCAGGCCGTCAGCGCCAACCTCGGGAGTCGCGTATCGGCGTACCTGAACGACACGCTCGCGAAGGCCTGCGTCGGGCCGCCGGGGATCGGTCATCTCGAGGATCCCGGCCTGAGCGAGGACCTGACCGTCGCGCGGGAGTTCGACCGCGGACAGACCGGGCCGCCGATGTACATGAACGTCGACTTCGTCGCGGGCAGCCTGGTCGAACTGGTCGGCGGGATCGCGTCCGCGGTCGTGCTGTTCGGCTTCAACTGGTGGGCGCCGTTGGTCCTCGTCGCGGCTTGGTCGTCGACGCATTGGCTGCTCCGCGAGAGCGGCGTCTGGAAGGACCGCAACACGGCCGAGGTCCGCTCGGCGCAGCGCCACGCGAACTACGCCTACGAGCTCGCCGTCGAGCCCGAGCCAGCCAAGGAGCTGCGACTGTTCGGCCTCGCCGACTGGACGGTACGGCGTTTCACCGAGCGACGTCGACGGCTCTTCGAGCTGCAGCACGCCGCGACGCGATTGCGGGAACGCCCAATGATCTGGAGTCTGCTGATCATTGCGGTGGCCAACGGTCTCGTGTTCGGGGCGCTCGGTACGGCGGCGATCGACGGCCGGCTGCCGCTCGACCGGTTGGTCGTCTTCGCCCAGGTCGCGATCGGGGTCGGGATGATCGCGTTCGGCGGGTTGAACTGGGCCCTCGACGGTGCGGCCGCGCCGGTGGCCGCCGTACGACGGCTGGAACCGGCGATGGCGCCGGCCGGTGCGCTGACGTCCGGATCCGTCGAGCCGGCGGCTCGCGGTGCGGCCCAGGTCGAGATCCGCGGGTTGAGCTTCAGTTATCCACAGGCTGACCGACCGGTCTTCGACGGATTGGACTTGACGATCCCGGCCGGTTCGTCGCTGGCGGTGGTCGGTCAGAACGGTGCTGGCAAGACCACCCTGGCGAAGCTGCTCTGCCGGCTGTACGACGCCGACGCAGGCACGATCCGGATCGACGGCACCGACCTGCGGGACCTCGACATCGACGCCTGGCGGACCAGGGTCGCCGCCGTCTTCCAAGACTTCCTGAAGCTCGAGTTACCGCTGCGGGACAACGTCGCCCCGGCCGGCGCTCCGGACGCGGACATCCGGGCGGCTCTCGTGGACGCCGGCGCCGCGGATCTGGCCGAGCTCGACACCCGCTTGGCGACCGGGTACGGCGACGGCACCGACCTGTCCGGCGGTCAATGGCAGCGGGTCGCCCTGGCGCGCGCCCTGTGCGCGGTCCGCCAGGGCGCCGGGCTGGTCCTGCTCGACGAGCCGACGGCCCAGCTGGACGTTCGCGGTGAGGCGGCGATCTTCGACCGGATCCTGACCGCGACCCGGGATGTCACCACGATCCTCATTTCGCACCGGTTCTCCACGGTCCGGCACGCCGACCGGATCTGCGTCCTCGAGCACGGTCATGTCGTCGAGCTCGGCAGCCACGACGAGCTGATGGCCCTCGGCGGGCGGTACCGGACGATGTTCGAGCTGCAGGCCAAACGCTTCACGGCGGAGGTCGACGAGGAAGGGCTGAGCTATGACACGCTCTGACGACCTGCCGCGGGCGATCCCCGCGATGTGGCGGCTCTGCAAGCTCGGCTACCAGCACGAGCCGTGGTTGCTCGTCGCGGCGTTCGTGATGACATTGCTCGCCGCCGTACCGGACGCGTTGCTCGCGCTGTGGCTCAAGATCCTCGCGGACGGAGTACTGGACGGCGACCGTCGATCCACCCTGCTGGCCGCGGGCGGACTGGCGTTGTCGGTGACGGCGACGTGGTTCCTGCGGACGGTGTCGACGCGGATCTCGCGGCGGTTCCGGGACCGCGTGACGATCATGCTCGAAGCACATGTAGCCCAGCTGCAGGCATCGGTTGCCACCGTCGAGCACCACGAGCGCCGCGACTATCTGGACCGCCTGTCGGTGCTGCGCAAGCAGGTGTTCGTGCTCGACCACATGTACATGTCGTTGTTCTCCACGTGCGGCTGGATCCTGCGGCTCGCTGTGACGGTCGCGCTGCTGATGTCGATCCATCCCGCGCTGGCGCTCCTGCTGGTCTTCGCACTCCCGACAGTCGTCAGCTCCAGTTGGCGGCCGGGCGTCGAGCGCCAGGTGGAGGAGCAGTACGCCGCTCACAGCCGGCTGGCCGAGCACTTGTTCAAGACCGCGACAACAGCCGCGCCGGGCAAGGAGATTCGGGTGATCGGCATCGGACCCGAGCTCGTCACGGGTCGTCGCCGCGAGTGGGAGCAGTGGTACCGGCCGATCGCCTCCGCGCGATGGACCAGTGCTGCGTGGCACGGGATCGCCTGGGCGGTGTTCGGCGGGGCGTACGTCGGCGCGGTGCTGTTCGTTGCTTCAGGGCTGAACGGTTCGGTGGGCGACGTGTTGCTGATCCTCGCGGCCGGTGCGCGTTTGTCGGCGTACATCGGGGCGACCGTCGGCGAGATCGGGTTCCTGCGCGGGATCTGGCTGGACGGGTCGCGGCGGCTGGTCTGGCTGGAGAACTACGCGGCAAAGTTCGACCAGACCGCGGACCTGCCCGCGCCCGAACAGCTCGTCGACGGCATCCGGTTGGAGGACGTGACGTTCGCGTACGCCGGTGCGTCTCGGCCCGCTCTGGAGAACGTCGACCTGCTCCTGCCGGCGGGCAAGGTGGTCGCGGTCGTCGGCGAGAACGGCGCGGGCAAGTCCACGCTGGTGAAGCTGATCTGCAAGCTGTACGAGCCGACCGGTGGGCGGGTGCTGCTGGACGACCGGCCGCTGGACCGGATTCCGGCCGAGGCGTGGCGATCGAAGATCGCGGGCGCGTTCCAGGACTTCTTCCGGTTCGAGTTCCGCGCGGCGCACAGCGTCGGGCTCGGGGACCTTCCGCGACTGGACGACGTACCTGCGGTCACCACCGCCGTCGGCCGCGCCGGGGCCGAGGACGTCCTGGAGCGACTGGAATCCGGGCTGGACACGCAGCTCGGCTCGACCTGGCCGGACGGGGCGGAGATCAGCTTCGGGCAGTGGCAGAAGCTCGCGCTGGCCCGGGGATTCATGCGCGACCGGCCGCTGCTGCTGGTGCTCGACGAGCCGACCGCCGCACTGGACGCCGAGACCGAGCACGCCCTCTTCGAGCGGTACGCCGCGGCGGCCCGCGACCGAGCCGACGGCCGGATCACGATCCTGGTGTCGCACCGGTTCTCGACGGTACGGATGGCCGACCTGATCGTCGTACTCGACGGCGCCCATGTCGTCGAGACCGGGACACACGACGACCTGATGGCTCGCGACGGTCACTACGCCGAGCTGTACCGAATCCAGGCGGCGGCTTATCACTAGCTGATCTTGAAGACCGGCACGCCCGGCGCGATGTGGCGGAGGACCTCGTCGGGGGAGTCCTTCGAGACGTCGCCGCCGAAGAACGCGCCGACCTCCCAGGCCCACTTCTTCAGGTACAGGCGGAGCGCGGGGATCTTGTCGGCGTCGGCCAACTCCTCGGCGTGGAACGTGTCCACCTTGCTCCCGAGCTGCAGCCGGCCGGTGCCGCTGGCGCGCAGGTTCTTCACCCACTGGGTGTGGCCGCGCGGGGCGACCAGGTAGCGCTGACCGTCGATCACCAGGAGGTTGACCGGCGTACTGCGCCACTCGCCGGACTTGCGGCCCTGCACCGAGAGCACCCGGCTGCCCATCAGGCTCAGACCGAGCTTCGTCAGCCGGGCGACGACCTTGTTGAAGACCCGCATGCTGCCCTCGTTGGAGGTGATCACGCGCTTGCTGTCGTAGGTCTGGCGGTACTCGGTCATGGCGGGTTCCTTCGCGGTGAGCGAGAGCGGTGCTCTCTGTTGTGATCAGTGAACCTGAGATCGCTGCTCATTGTCAAGAGCAGTGCTCTCGATTGTGTGGCACACTGGCTCCATGAACGCCGGACGTACCGCCCGTGAACGAGCCCGGGCCGAGCTGACCGAGGAGATCAAGACGGCTGCCCGGCAGCAGTTGGCGACCGTCGGCGCGGAGGCGTTGTCGCTGCGGGCGATCTCGCGCGAGCTCGGCATGGTGTCGTCGGCGCTCTACCGGTACTTCGCGAGTCGCGACGACCTGCTGACCGCGTTGATCATCGACGCGTACGACGCACTGGGCGCGGCGGCCGAGGCGGCGGCCACGGGCGGCGATCCGGTGGACGAGTGGATCGCGATCTACGCCGCCGTCCGGGAGTGGGCGCGGGCCAATCCGCAGGAGTACGCGCTGATCTACGGGTCGCCGATCAGCGGGTACAAGGCGCCGCAGACCACGGTGCAGCCGGCCAGCCGGGTGCCGTTGCTGTTGCTCGGGCTGCTGCAGCGCGCGCAGGCGTCGGAGCGACTGGTGACGCCCGCCGATGCACCGGAGCCCTCGGGGCTGCTCGCTCAGCAGACGGAGGTGCTGGTCGCGCTCGCTCCGGACGTGCCGCCCGCGGTGCTGGTGCGCACGATCATCGTGTGGACACAACTGTTCGGGATGCTCAGCTTCGAGCTGTTCGGTCAGCTGGTCGGGTCGATGGATCCGGCGGACGAGTTCTTCGCGTCGACCTCGCGGCAGATGGCGGCTTTCGTCGGACTCAGGTGAAGGCCTTCGGCAACGGTACGTCGAGCGCTCGGGCGATCCGCCGTACGTAGGTCTCCCTCGGAATCGAGACCGCGCCGAGCGTGGCGAGATGGTCGGTCACCCATTGGATGTCGAAGACCCGGTCGGCGGCGTACTCGTCGTCCAGCAGCTCGATCGTGCCCGCGACGGCCGCCTTCGAGCCGTCGGTCTTGTGGTGGAACATCGACTCGCCCGCGAACAGTCCGCCGATCGCCACGCCGTACAGCCCGCCCGCGAGCTCGTCACCGTCCCACGCCTCGACCGAGTGCACCCAGCCGAGGCGGTGCAGTTCGGTGTACGACTCGATGATGTCGCGGTCGATCCAGGCTCCGGGGCGACGCGGGTCGGCGCACGCGCGGATCACCTGGTCGAACGCGGTGTTCACCCGGATCTCGAACTTCGCCCGGGCCCGCCGCAGCGACCGGGACGGCTGGTAGCCGGCGACGTCGATCACGCCGCGGTCGACCGGCGACCACCACAGCACCGAACCGCGGTGGTCCGGCATCGGGAACAACCCGCGCCGGTACGCCGCCAGCACGGTCCCCGGTGCCAGATCCGCACCACCCGCGACCACGTCACTCGCCCCCGCCACGCCGACCGGCGGGAACTCCCACTGAGACGGACCAGGTTCGACAGGCACGGGACCATCTTGGCTCATCCGGATCGCCAGGCCATCACAATTGGCTCGCCGGGCCGCGCGCACGCGGCGAGAGCCAGGTCGGCAGCGATTGTGATGGCCTGGCGATCCGACCTAAGGGACACCCTGGGGTTTCTCCCGAGTGGCGCGGGGGCCGGAGGCACGTACTCTTGAAGCACGTCCGGGTTCTGACGCGTGGGGCCGGGCGGGAAGGAGCACCGTGGCCGGAGTAGCCAGGTTCGTCGCGAGTAGTCTCGCGCCCGCCGCCCAGCGGTTCGCCCCGACGGCAGCGGGCGGTGTCTTGCGCCAGATTCTCGAGATCGCGATCGACGGGTACCAGCGGTTCCCCGGCGCGGAGCGGATCGCGGACAACAAGCTGGAGCGCTGCGGCGGCGACGTCGCGGACGCCATCGAGGCGGTCATCGACCAGCACATCCGGCTGGCCGGCGTGCAGGGGTTCGTCACCAGCATCGGCGGTCTCGTCACGCTGCCTGTCGCACTGCCCGCCAACCTGACCGGTCTCGCGGTCGTGCAGTGCCGGATGGTGGCGGCGATCGCTCACCTCCGCGGGTACGACCTGGACGATCCACGGGTCCGTACTGCAGTCATCACCTGTCTGCTCGGCGAGGAAGGTGTGCGGGACCGGCTGAAGAAGTCGAGCCTGGTGTCGTCCCCGCTGGCGATCGCGACCGCGCCGGTGTTCGACCCGGAGCTGGATCGGCAGATCTCGGGCGAGGTGGTCGCGGAGCTGATCGGCCGGATCAGCGGCAAGCGGATGGCGTTGACCGTCACCCGGCGCGTGCCGCTGCTCGGTGGTGCCGTGGGCGCCGGCGTCGACGGGTGGTCGACGTACCGCGTCGGCCAGTTCGCGGACGAGAGCCTGGTACGCCGCATCCGCCGCCCGATCGAGCAGTAGCCGCGCCGTCCGGTCACGCTGACTGATCGACCGGGTGCGGCGCCGTACCTCAGCCGGCGAGGGCTTGTACTACTCGGCTCGGGGACGGCTTGCCCAGTTGTTCGGCCATCCAGGTGCTGGTGGTGACCAGGGCCTCCAGGTCGACGCCGGTTTCGATGCCCAGGCCGTCGAGCTGCCAGAGCAGGTCTTCGGTCGCGAGGTTGCCGGTGGCGCTCTCGGCGTACGGGCAACCACCCAGCCCGCCGGCCGAACTGTCGACGGTGGTGACGCCTTCGCGGAGCGCGGTGAGGGTGTTGGCGAGGGCCTGCCCGTAGGTGTCGTGGAAGTGCACCGCCAACTTGCCCACAGGCACACCTGCCGCACCGAACGCCGTGACCAACGCACTCACCTGCCCCGGGGTGGCGACGCCGATCGTGTCGCCCAGGGACAGCTCGTGACACCCGAGCTCGACGAGCCGCGCGCCGACCTTGACGACCTGGTCGATCGGTACGTCGCCCTCCCACGGGTCGCCGTAACACATCGACACGTACCCGCGCACCGCCAGCCCTTCGGCGAGCGCCCGCTGGATCGTCGGCGTGAACATCGCGAACTGGTCGTCCAGCGTGGAGTTGAGGTTCTTGGCCGCGAACGTCTCGGTCGCGCTGGCGAAGATCGCGATCTCACCGACACTCGCTGCGAGCGCCCGGTCGAGGCCGCGCTCGTTCGGCACCAGAACCGGTGCGCGGACGCCGTCCGGCAGCTCCAGCTGCTCGAGAAGTTCGGCAGCGTCAGCCAACTGCGGGACCCACTTCGGGTGCACGAAACTGGTCGTCTCGACCGTCGTCAGCCCGGCGTCGACCAGTCGCCGGATGAACTCCGCCTTGACCGCGACGTCCACGATCGCCGACTCGTTCTGCAGCCCGTCCCGGGGACCGACCTCGTAGATCGTGACCCGCTCGGGCAGCCCCTCGGCCTTCACCAGCTGCGGTTTCCGCATGTGTCACCTCCCGGGTACGGCATGGACCAGACCGATGCGCACATGGATCGCGGAACCAGCTGGCGCGCCGGACCTGTCCCGGCACCGCCGATGCCCACCGCGATCCTATTCCGGCTCGCAGCGCCGACCGCATGGCATGGATCACACGCGATCCGGCCCTCGGCACGACTGCACGTGCCGACGTTCGAATCTAAGGTGAGGAGCTGTGGATGGAGCCAAAACGCTTGCCGACATCCTGCGTGCCGCCGAACGCGGGGTGTTCCCGGCGCCGGATCTCGGGCTGACCGTCGTTCCTGCGCCTTCCGGCCGGGAGTGCTGCGTGGTGTCGTTCACCGGTCACATCGTGATCGCCGCGGACGTCGATCCGGCGTGGGTCGCGGAGCGGGTACCGGACGGCGACCTGTCCGCGCCGACGAACCCACCCTTCCTGGCGGCCCTCGAACAACTCACCGGCCGCCGCGTCAACGCCATCGACGCGATGCTCCTCGCCCCCGGCCTCACCGACCCGGCCGAGCGCACAGCGGCAACCGCCGACCTCACCGAGCTCCACGACCACGACCATCCACGCGTCGACCGTGCCTGGCGCTACCGAGACGACGTCCGGGTGTACGGCGACCCGCACGGCGGTCTCGTCCTGACCGGCCGCGGTCTCGCCGAACGCCTCGAATGCGCGATCGAAGTACCGCCGACCACCCGCAACCAAGGCCACGGCCGCCGCCTAGCCAGCGCAGCCCGCGCGCTCATCCCAACCGGATCCTCGATCTGGGCGCAGGTCACGCCCGGCAACGCGGCCTCCCTGCGTACCTTCCTCGCCGCCGGTTACAAGCCGATCGGATCCGAAGCCCTCCTGGTCAAGTGACCGACAGATGAACACCCGGCGCATTGTTGCCAACGGCCCACAATTCACACCTGTGGACAAACCTGGGGAAACTCAACTGCGGTGATACCTGGAGGCTCGTCCGGCGTAGAACGTGGTGCGGTAGATGCCGCGAATGATCTCGGCCTCGTAGCCGTCGAGCTCCGGCATGCCGAGCTCGTGCGCGACGGCGAGCTCGGCGTGGGCGTCGTACGGCACCCGAACGAACTGGATCGAGAACGGCGCCGGCTCGGGTGATCCGACGACACCTTCGAGGATCACGTACCCCGGCGTCGGATCGCCGAGGCTGTTACCGACCGACCCCGTGTTGAACAGAATCCGCCCGCGGTCCTCCTCGCAGAACGGGTCGTGAATGTCGGCGTACCCAACGATGACAGGCACCGGCCCGTCGCCGGTGGCCTCGGTGTTCTCGAAGAAGCTCCCGTACTGCGCTTCGTCGTGATCGAACACGATCCGGTGGTGAACGCTCTGCGCCGACGCGTGGAACAACCGCACCTGGCGCCCGCTCAACAGGAAGTCATGGCAGAACGGCAGCGCGCGCAACCACGCCAACTGGTCCTTGCGGAGCTCGTTCCGCCACCACTTGACACCTTCGCTGTCGTCGGCGCGCTCGGGGCGGGGGAGGAAGTCGTCCCAGTTCCCGAGGATGTTCACCTCACACACCTCGCGGCACCGATCGACGACCGCCTGCCCCCGCGGTCCCTTCCCCACGTAGTCCCCGAGGTTGAACACCCGCTCGATCCCCCGCCCGGAGATGTCCGCGAGCACCGCCTCCAACGCCGTCAGATTCCCGTGCACATCAGAGATCAACGCGATCCGCTCCATACCAGCATGCTTTCATCCACCACCCCCACCGACTCCGCTCACCAGCTACCGGACGGGCCGTCGTTGCCTCCCGTGGTGGCGCCGGCGGGGGTCTTGTTGACGGAAGACGACTGACGGGCGCCGCCGCCCGGACTGCTCGAGCGACTGCGGGTCGCCCGGCCGCCGCTCGGGCGGGATCCGGAGGCTCCGTAGCTTCCACCGCCCGATTCGCCCGCAGAGTGTGCGGCGGCTCCGGCGAAGGCACCGGCGGCCTTGCGTGCGGCGGTCGCAGCGACACCGGCCGGGCCCAGCGCCGCACCACCTGCAGCCTTGGCCCCGGTGGTCGCGGCACCGGTCGCGCCGCCACCCGAAGCCACGGCGCCACCACCCGATGCGCCCCCGCCGGCCCCACCACCGCTGCGGCCGCCTGAGGCCGGTCCGACGTTGACTGCGCCCGTCGCGTTCGAGCCCAGGTCGGGACTCATGCTGCCCATCCCGACCGAGCCGCCCGCGACCGCGGCGGTGGCAGGCACCGCGAGCCGCAGCACCGCCGGTAGCGCGAGGATCGCGAGGAGCATCATCATCAACGCGGTGAGGGACTCCATCAGGCCGGAGTTGTCCGGCCCGAGCATCTCCTCGTCCTTCAGCTTCAGCGCGGCCGCGTAGATGAGGGCAGCCGCCGGTTTGTAGGCGATGAAGCCCAGGGTCCATGCGCAGTACTTCTTGAACCAGGCCCGCCCCGCCTCGGTGTTGGTCGCCGCCGCGGCCAGCGGCAGGGTCGAGCCGAGCAGCACCAGCATGGCCGACCGGATCAGCATCAACACGATCTGGACAAGCGACGCCAAGGCCGCCAGCTGCCCGAGGAGCAGCACCATCAACACCGAGGTGATCCCGGCATTGTCGCCGCGGTCGGTGGGCTGCTGGAGCATGCCGCCGACCGCCGACGAGAACGATTCGCCTCCGAGCGCGTCCTGCACGACGTGGATGGCGAAGTCGTCCGACCACGCGATGAGGAGTTGCACGACCGCCGTACCGCATCCGCAGACGACGACGAAGGTCAGCAGCGCCTTGAGCAGGTCCTGGAGCGGCTTGGCGCGCTGTTCCCAGGCCACTCTGATGCCCGCGATGACGATCGCGAACGCGAGGATCGTCAGCGTCAGCCCGAGCGTCTTCTCGTGCATGAACGCGACCGTCTTGCTGTCCGTCCAGGTCTGCTGGTCGGCAGAGGAGGTGGCGAGCGTGACAGGGGTCTTCGGCTCGACCCAGAAGGTCGCGAGCGAGTTGAGGACTGTGGAGAAGAAGTCCGCCGTCAGGCGATTGACGTTGTCGACCCAGCCGTTCGCGACCGACTCGACTCCTGCGGCCACGTGACACTTCAGGTCCGTCGGTCCACACATCAGATACCACTCCACTTCACGAAGTCGCCGAGGTCGCGGTGCTGTGCGAAGGGCGCGCCGACAGCGGCGCCCGGCTGCGGAGGCTGGACCCGCCAGTCGCCGTGGAACCAGACGAGAGTCAGGGTCGCGCTCATGTACACGGACTCGACGGGCATGGCGAGCATGACGGTCACCCGGTCCTGGCCGGCATCGATGATCCGGTAGCCGACCAGTTGGACCGTCGAGGTGTCACCGGACGGCGCTTGCGTGCCGACCTGCCGGATGAGGCTGTCGGTGGCCGGCCCGGGAACCATCAGTTTGTCGAGGGTCCCGAGGAGCTTGGTCTGGTCGGCGATCGCCGCGATCGCGTTGTACGCCGCGAAGACCGCGCCGGTCGGCGAATGCGCGAAGCAGCGCCGGAAGCCGTCGGAGTCGGTCCTTCCCGGGCCGAACGACGATGACCGCGGTACGACGACCCGCCGGCTCACCTCCCATCCGTCGGGCGCCGGCGCTGAGGTGGGGACCGCCTGGTCGCCGACCGGGAGGTCGCACCCCGACCGCCCTCCCCGACCGGGACCGGTGGACTCCGCGGCACCCTCGAGGGGAGTGGCCGCCGCGGCCGCCGGACCGTTCGTGGGCTGCGCCGGCGGACCCTTCGTGGGCTGCGCCGCCACGGCCGTGCCGACCGACTGGGCGCCGGTGCTCGCCTGCGACGAACTGCCGCGGCCGACGACGACGATCGTCAGGCCACAGATCAAGACCGCACCGACGACGATGCAGGCCGCGACGAAACCGGCGCCGTACGGCGACTTCTCTTCCTGGTCCTTGCTCATTCCGCGCTCCCGATCCGCTGGTTCACAACCTCACGGATCAAGGCTCGCAAAAACCGAGGGACCGCCGCGGAAGTTATCCACAGGCATGATCGGGTCGCCCCGGGCAAGGTGCACGCACCAGCCGGACGGAGCGTGACCTGATAGGAGCTTGGGCCTCTGTCAGTCGATGCCTTCGACGATGCGGAAGTCGCGCTCGACACCGTCGGACAGGGCGGCGAGCGCCTCCTGGTAGGCCTCGCTCTCGCGGGCCGCGACGGCCTGCTCGAAGCTGTCGAACTCGACCACGACGGTGCGCTCGGCGATCCCGGCGTCGTACGCCACGACCCGGCCGCCACGGATCAGGGTCCGGCCCCCCGCAGGCCCGACGGCCAGAGGGGCCAGCTTGTTGTAAGCATCCAGCTTCTCAGGGTCTTTGATGGTGCGGTAAACGCTGACCCAGTAGCCCTTGGGCATGGAACCTCCAGTGTTGGGATGAAACTTAGGGGTTGGTCTCGGACGAGCGTCGGCGGGCGAGAGCGAGGCTTGTCAGCGTCGTGATCGCCATGGCGCCGATGCCGACCAGCGCCGCGGTCGTGTAGGCGCTGTCGTCGGGGAAGAGGCGGCCGGGGCCGGAGCCCGCGGCGAGGATCAGGCCGCCGATGGCGCTGCCCAGGGCGTACCCGACGCTGCGGACGACGTAGTTGAAGCTCATGGCGCTCGACGTCTCGCTCTTGGGGGTGACGGCCAGGATGACGCCGGGCATCGCGGCCGAGAAGCCGCCGACGCCGAAGCCGAGCACGCCCATCGCCGCGAACAGTTCGGCCAGGTCCGACCGGGCCGCCGCGAACAGGGCGAACCCGCCGCCGACCACGACGGCGCTGCCGGCCAGGAGCAGGGGGTCGGCGATCCGTGTCCGGACCCGCGGCGTGAGCTTGCCGGCGACGAAGCCCAGCACCGAGAACGGGATGAGGACCAGCCCGGCGACGAAGGTCGTCAGCCCGAAGCCGTAGCCGGCGCCGTGCGGCGTCTGCGCGTACCGGGTGATGAGCGTGAGCAGGAGGTACATGCCGATCCCGCCGACGAACATGGCGATATTCGCCCCCGCGACCGCCGGATGCCGCACCGCCCGCACATCGACCAGGGGCGCCTTACTGCGCAACTCGATGACGGCCCAGACGCCGAGCAGCACCACCGCGACGACGGCGAGGCCCGCCGCCACGGCGAGGTGCCGGCTCCACAGATTCCGTTCACCGGCGAGGGACAGCACCAGGAGCAGCGCAACAGCCAGGACGACCGCGCCTGCCACATCCACGTGAGCGGAGCGGCCTGCGGGGGCCTCGGGCATGGAGCGCCACGCGGTCAGGAAGGCGACGGCGGTGACGACCAGACCGAAGCCGTAGGCGGCGCGCACCCCGCCGAGTTCGGCGAGCAGCCCGGCGAGGGGGTAACCGACGCCGACCCCGATGATCGAGACCACCGAGATCAGGGAGATGGTGGCCGCGCCGCGCGCCTCGGGGAGATGGTCGCGGGCCACGCCCATCATCAGCGCCGTCAGCCCGAGCCCCACACCTTGGGCAGCCCTTCCGACGAGCAGCCACGCGAACGGCAGAGGAAGCACGGTGAGCGCACTGCCGGCGACGACGACCGCCAGCGTGACGAGAATCGTGGCCCGCCGGTGCGGGCCGGCTCCGAGCCGGCCCAGGACCGGCGTGGCGACGGCGCCGCTCAGCAACGGGATGGTCAGCGTCCACTGCGCGCTGCCGAGCGAGACGTGGAACGAGGTCGCCACGCTGGTGATGAGCGGCGCCCCGAGACTGGCGACTGCCGCCACGACCAGAGCGATGAACATCAGGGCGGGGACCAGCAGCCGCGCCTCGGAACGCGCCACCAGGAACGCCTTCACCCCGACCGGCTGCCCGGTCACTGCTTCGGCCCTTCGCGGTCCTGGCTCTCGAGTTCCGCCAGATGATTCAGCGCCGGAAGGGCCGCCACCAGCGCCTCGACCTCGTCGCCGGTGAGCTCACCGATCAACCGCTCGAACGCGTCGATGCCCGCCTGGCGTCGCGTCCGGACATAGGAGGCGCCGGCCTCGGTCAGGCACACCAGCGTGACCCGCTTGTCGGACGCGTCGCCCCACCGCTCGACCAGGCCGGACTCCTCCATCACCCGGACCAGGGCGGTCATCGCGGGCTGGGTGACGCCCTCGGCCGCGGCCAGATCCCCGATGCGCCGCGGGCCGGTCCGGTCCAGGGTGGCCAGGGTGGCGGCGGACGTCAGGCTCATGTCCCGGGGCAGGCGTCTCACGGCCCTGGTGGCCAGGCCGTAGAGGGCTGCCCCGATGGCGGCCGGCGCGTCAGGATCGGCGTCTTCACGACTCATGCTCGAAGCATAACATCTTTATATTCATTGTTTATGGATAGCACTCACGCCCTTACCCCAAAGGAGTCAGCTTCCGGGGCTGGTGTATCTCGGCATCATCTTGGTGAAGAAGGCGTAGCTGAGGGCGAAGACGATGGGGCCGGCGAGGGGAGAGGCGGTGATCAGCCAGACCGGGAGGGGGACGTCGTCGGTGCGGTCGAGGAGGACTGTGGCGGGGAGGAAGGAGATGAAGGCCATCGGGAAGACGGTGCAGAAGGCGTAGAAGGTGGTGCGGCCGAACATGGTGAGGGGGTAGCCGGAGAACTGGGTGATCGAGTTGTCGGCGAAGATCCGCAGCGAGAACGTGGAGGTGGCGACGAAGGAGAGGCCGCAGAAGACGGTCTGGATGCCGGTCTCGACCAGGCCGCCGCAGACGACCGCGAGGATCAGGTAGACGAGCTTCGTAGCGCTCCAGTCGACGGGGGCCTGCCAGCCGAAGATGGCCAGCGCACCGAAGCCGAGCAGTGCGTCGCCCAAAGCCATCAGCGGGAACCACCGCGTGACCAGCTGCAGGAACGGGTTCACCGGGCGCAGCAGGACCCGGTCGAACTCGCCGTCGCGGACCATCTCGTCGGTCCGCATCAGCGCCCCGAAGGGAACGACGTAGAACGCGTGCGACGCGAGCCGCATCGCGAACACGAACGCGACCTCGGGGAAACCCCAGCCCGCGATCAGACCGAACTTGCCGAGAAGGACACCGAGGAACAGCAACTGCGTGCCCTGGTAGGCGACACCGCCCATCAGCGTCGTCCAGAAGTTCACCCGGTACTGCAACTGCGCCCGCAGCGCGGCCCGCTCCAGGATCACGTACTGGCGGACCCACGACAGTTCAGCCACCCTGCACCACCACCTTGTGGCGTGCCCGCCGCCAGACCAGCTCGAGGAGGAACGCCAGCACGACGACCCAGACCAGTTGTACGCCGACCAGCGCCAGCGCCTCTCCGCCCCGGGTCTGACCGAGGTAGATCGACACGGGTGTGTACACCTGCGCCTGGAACGGCAGCCACTCGACCGACGCCCGCAACCAGCCCGGCATGAACCACAACGGAATCAACGACCCCGAGAGGAACGCACTCCCGAACCGGTACACGATCAGCGGCCCGCCGACCTCGAACGTCCAGAACGTCACCATCGACACGATCAGGTTGCACAGCATCGCGACCAGTGCGCCGCCCACCGTCGCCACCAGTGCGAGCAATCCGGCGCCCCAGCCCGGCGGCAGGGTCAGCGCACCGAGGACGGCCGCGACCGCGAGCCCGATCGCGCCGAGCGGCAGCCGGCCGAGCAGGACGCCGAGGTTCTGCCCGAGGATCTGCCAGATCAGACCGAGCGGCCGGGTGAGATCGGTCGCGATCTGCCCGTTGCGGATCCGCATCGGCAGCGACGAGAACTGCCAGGGAAGGAGCACCGACTGCAGACACGCCGCAATCGCCGCGTAGGCGACCGCCGTCTTCACGTCCACCCCGTCGACCGGCCCGCGTCCGCCGTACACGATCCGCCAGACCGCGATCGCGAGCGCGACCTGGATGACCAGCGTTGCCGCGCCGGTGATCAGGTCGCCGCGATAGATCAGGACGGAGCGCGTTCCGGCCCGGGTCATGCCGCGGAACGCGCGCAGCGTACCCACGTGACTCACGGGACTCCCCTGACTCACGTGAGCAGTCCGTCGTACAGCTGGGCGATCACGTCGGTCAGTCGCGGGTCGACGATCGACAACTCGTCGACCTGGTAGACCTGCGAAGCCCGCGCGATCAGCTCGGGCGTGGTGATCTCGCGCGGGTCGAAGCGCAGTACGACGCTGCGCTCGGGGTACGGGAGCACGGCGCCGACCGCGCTCGTCTCCACCTCGGTCGCGAACGGGAGGTCCGCGACCCGGCGGATGCTGCGCTCGGACAGGGTGAGGACGAGGAAGCGGTACGGCATGAACCGTTCCTTCAGCCGCGACAGGTCGCCGTCGTACAGGACGATGCCGGAGTCGATCACGATGATGCGCTGGCAGAGCCGCTCGACGTCGTCCATGTCGTGCGTGGTCAGCACCACCGTCGTCCCCGAGGACTTGTTCGTCTCCGCGATGAACTCGGTCAGCCGGGCCTTCGCGACCACGTCCAGCCCGACGGTCGGCTCGTCGAGGAACAGGATCGACGGTTCGTGCAGCATCGCGGCGACCAGATCGCCGCGCATCCGCTGGCCGAGTGACAGCGAGCGGACCGGCGTGTCCAGGAAGTCGGACAGGTCGAGCAGCTCGGTGAACAGGCCGACGCGCTTGCGGTACGTCGACTTGTCGAGGTTGTAGAGATCCGCGAGGACCTCGAACGAGTCACGGAGCGGGAGGTCGTACCAGAGCTGCGTGCGCTGACCGAAGACGACACCGATGTTGCGGGCGTTGCGCGCGCGATCGCGGGACGGCTCCAGCCCGGCGACCCGGCACACCCCGGACGTCGGGGTGAGGATCCCGGTGAGCATCTTGATCGTGGTCGACTTGCCCGCGCCGTTCGGGCCGAGGTACCCGACGAGCTCGCCGGGTTCGACCTGGAAGTTCACGCCGTTGACCGCGCGGGTGATGTCGCGTTTGGTGCTGAACAGCGCCCGCAACCGGGGCAGCCGTCCCGGCAGGACAGCCGGCCGGCTGAACTCCTTCACCAGCTCGGACGCCTCGATGACCGGCATGCGAATCCTCCCCAGCGCGCGCGTCCGGTCATCTTTCCACTGTTCCGGCGACGCCGCAGGCCGAATTTCACCGTCCTAGACCGGATCCGCGAACAGCCGTCCGTTACGCTCGGAGCGCTTGCGGTTCCGGGTCGATCTGTAGCCGAAAGGTCACCCCGTGTAGCGAAGTGACCTAGTCAGCTAATAGAGTCCGCGCATGACCATCGCGCCTTCGCTTTGCTCGCCCCTAGCGCTCGCCGATGCAGAACCCAGTCGCGCCGCGGAACCCTGGGAAAGCGACGTGCTCACGGCCTACGGCCTGCTGCGAGAAGCAGCAGCCGAACTGGATCACCTGATGCGCCATTCCTTGAAGCGCAGTGGACTGCAAATGGCAATGTTCGAACTGTTGCTGCGGCTTGCCCGTAGCAACGGGGAGAAACAGCGTCTCACCTCGCTCGCCCGGGAGTTGACCGTCACCACCGGCGGCATCACCCGGCTGGTCGACCGTGCCGAGAACCTCGGTCTGGTCCGCCGCGAGCCCTGCCCCGACGACGCCCGCGGATCGTTCGCCGTCCTGACCGAGGAGGGGAAGCGGCGGCTGCGCGAAGCACTGCCGGACCACCTGCTCGAGATCGACAGCCTCTGGATGTCCCAGCTGGCGGACGAGCGTGACGTCGTTCTCGGCAAGCTCCGCCGGGTCCGGGACAACGCCCGCCGGTGGCCGAACGGCCGCCCGGGTCTGGGGCCGATCACGCCCGACCGGATCTGACGACCACCTTCCCGGCACCACCCGACAACAACCGAAGAAGCATTACCCGCGACTAACGGATGGGGCGCCCGGCTGGTGTCGGGCGCCCCATCGCGCAATGGTTGAGAAGTGAAGCAACAAGCTGACCCGAAGGCCGCGGCCGGTATCCGGTGGCGAGGCGCTGCCGGCGGTGTCCTCGCCGCGCTGGCCGGGCTCGCGGTCGGCAGTGTGAGCGCGGGGATCCTCGGGACGCAGCAGACGCCTGTGGTGGCGATCGGGTCGGCGTTCATCGACCGGGTGCCGCCGTGGCTGAAGGATCTCGCGATCGCCTGGTTCGGCACACACGACAAGACGGCGCTCCGGGCCGGCATCCTGATCGTGGTCGCGGCGCTCGCCGCGGTCGGCGGGATTCTCGCCGTACGGCGGTATTGGGCCGGTGCCCTGATCACGATCGCGCTCGCAGGCGTCGCGGTCGCGGCCGCGTTCACCCGCGCCGATTCCGGGCAGACCGGGTTCCTCCCGTCGGCGTTCGCCGGAATCACGGCGCTGATCGTCCTGCGCCTGTTCAGCCGGCGCCTCGAGCCACTGCTCGACATCCCCGACGACAACGTCAGCCGCCGCGGCTTCCTGCAACTCTCGGCCGGCGTCGCACTCGGCTCGGCCGCCGTCGGCGCGCTCGGCAGGGTGGTCGGTGGCAACCGCGCCGCCGTCGCGGACGCCCGCAAGCGACTCCGCCTTCCCCAGCCACGGACCCTCGCCCCGCCGGCCGGCGTGCAGGCGGACGGCGCCGTGCCGTGGGTCACGGCGAACGAGGACTTCTACCGCATCGACACCGCGCTCTCCGTCCCGCAGATCGTGCCGTCCGACTGGAAGCTGCGCGTCCACGGCATGGTCGACCGCGAACTCGAGCTGACCTTCGACGACCTCCTGAAACGACAGGTCCTGCACAAGTGGGTCACCCTCACCTGCGTGAGCAACCAGGTCGGCGGCGACCTGGTCGGGAACGCTCTCTGGTCCGGCGTACTGCTGAAGGATCTGCTCGAGGAGGCCGGTCCGGCGCGGGACGCGGACGCGATCAAGTCGACGTCGAAGGACGGATTCACCGCCGGTACGCCGCTGCCGACGCTGCTCGACGACCGCCAGGCGATGCTCGCGTTCGCGATGAACGGGGAGCCGCTGCCGGTCGAGCACGGGTTCCCGGTGCGCATCGTCGTCCCCGGGCTGTACGGCTACGTGTCGGCGACGAAGTGGCTGGTGGACATCGAGGTGTCGCGGTTCGACCGCTTCGAGGGGTACTGGACGCCGCGCGGATGGTCCGCGCTCGGCCCGATCAAGTTGTCGTCGCGGATCGACACCCCGCTGGGCAAGAAGGTGGAACCGGGACCGGTGACCGTGGCGGGCGTGGCCTGGGACCAGCACGTCGGGGTGTCGAAGGTCGAGGTCCGCGTCGATGGGGGCCCTTGGCAACAAGCGACGCTGGCGGCCGACCCGTCGATCGACACCTGGCGGCAGTGGCACTGGACCTGGGACGCGCCGGGTGGCACGCATCTGCTGCAGGTACGGGCGTTCGACGCCAAGGGAAATCCACAGGTCGAGGCGTCGGCGCCACCTGCACCGAACGGCGCGACGGGCCTGCACACGATCAGCGTGAAGGTCGGCTGACCGCTTCCAGCACCATCGGCAGGAACGTGTGCTCGAGTGACCCGGCCGGAACCGCCCGCGGCTCGAGCAGGCTCTGCGACCGCGCCCCCTCGTGCAACGCCATCACCATCCGGACGAACTGCTCCGCCGGCACGGTCAGCTCCAGCCCGCCGGTCTCGGCGATCTGCTCGACCAGTCTGGTCAGACTCTCGCGGAACATCGCGCGCTGCTCGTTCAGCGCCTGCGCCGCCTCCGGATCACGCAGCGCGTGCAGCGTGAACTCGGTGGAGATCAGATGCCATTGCCGCCGGTCCGGCGCGGTCTCGTCGAGCAGTCCGAGTACGGCGTCCAGCAGCGAGCCGGGCTGACTCGCGAACTCCGGGAGCAGTGCCTCGATCTGCTCGAGGAGCCGGTCGGTCGTGGCCTGGAACAGCGCGAGCACCAACTCGTCCTTGGAGCCGAAGTTGGAGTAGAAGGCGCCGCGGGTGAACCCGGCCCGCTCACAGATGTCCTCCACGGACGCACCGTGGAATCCGCGCTCGGCGAACACCTCCAGGGCGCCCTCGAGGAGACGGGCCCGGGTGTTGGAGCGGCGGCGCTTGGGCGGTTCCATACAGATAGGATACAGTTCTGTATTGAATACACAACCGTATTGAACGGGGACGCAGGATGGAGCTCGAGGCCGCCGGAATCAGCGTGCGTGGTCCGCACGCACCGATGCTGCACGCAACGTCGGTGTCGGTCGCGGATCATCAACTGGTGCTGCTGACCGGGTACCCAGGTGCCGGCCACGTGGCGGCGTCGCTGGCTCTGTCCGGGCGGCTCAAGCCCGACACCGGAACGGTCCGGCTCGGCGGCAAGTCCGACCTGGCTCTCCTGCGGCGCCGGGTCGCCGTCGTCGACACCCCCGGCATCACGGAGCCGGACGACGCCCTGCCGGTCCAGACCGTCGTCGGCGAGGAGTTGGCGATCGCCGGCCGCAAGGCGGGGCGTAAGGCCGTGCTGGAGTGGCTCAACGAGCATGACGCCGCGGAGCACGCCGACAAGCGGTTCGAGCACTTGCCGGTCGCCGTACGGACCAGACTGCTCGCGGAGCTCACTGTGGCGCGTCCCGACGTACAGGTGATCGTTCTGACCATGCCGGATCGCCACGGGGGCGATCCGCATGGCTGGTACGAGCTGGGGCGCGGGCTGGCCGCAGACGGGTACGGCGTGATCGTCACCTGTGCGGACGCTTCAGCGCGGCTGCTCGATGTGAAGGCCGCTCGGATGGGCGAGATCGATCAGCCTGATCCGATCCAGGTCGCTCCGGTGGCTCCCGTGGAGCCGGTCATCCCGATCGAAGAAGAAGAGGAAGAAGAAGTGGAGGCAGAGGCGTGACCGCGCTGCGGATGGCCCTGAGTGAGTTGCGACGCCTGACAGCCGGGCGGCTGCCCAAGCTGGCTGTGGTCGCGCTGCTGCTGGTGCCTGTGCTGTACGGCGGCCTGTACCTCTACGCGAACCACGACCCGTACGGCAGGCTCGACAAGATCCCCACTGCAGTCGTCGTCGAGGACGCGGGTACGACGCTCGCGACCGGGGAGAAGCTCAACGTCGGGCCTCAGGTGGCAGACGAACTGGTGAAGTCGAAGAGCTTCGACTGGCACCAGGTGGACCGTGCGGACGCGGCAGCGGGCGTGTCGGACGGGACGTACGAGTTCGCGCTCGTGCTGCCGAAGACGTTCTCGGCCGACCTGGCGTCGAGTGCGGACTTCAAGCCGCGACAGGCGCAGCTGGAGCTACTGACGAACGACGCCAACAACTACATCGCCCACACGATCGCGAACCAGGTCGTCGCGCAGGTGACGAAGACAGTCGCGTCGCAGGTCAGCGAGACGGCCGCGTCACAGCTGCTCGCCGGCTACAACACCATCCACAAGCAGGTCAGTACTGCGGCCGCCGGTGCCGCCCAGCTGCAGAACGGACTGACGTCGGCAGCGACCGGTGTTACGAAGCTGCAGTCCGGTGCTACGCAGCTCAACACCGCCCAGAAGCAGCTGTCGGCCGGCGCGACCCAGCTGGCCGGCGGCACCGCCGAGGCGTCGCAGGGCGCAACCTCGTTGGCGAACGGGGCCAAGCAGCTCGACAACGGCCTGGGGACGTTGAAGGAGAAGACCGCGACGCTGCCGAAGCAGACGAAGCAGCTGGCGGCTGGCGCGGACCAGGTCGCTGACGGCAACGAGAAGATCGCCGCCACCGGGCAGCAGGTCGCGACCGCGTCGAGCACGCTGGTGCGGGACCTGAAGACGTTCGACACTCAGCTCGCCGCACGGCTGAAGCAGCAGGGCCTGAGCCAGCACCAGATCAGGGTCATCATGCAAGAGACGGCGAAGCTGCGCGCTCCCGTCGTACAGGCGAACACGAAGATCCAGTCGACGTCCAAGCAGCTCAACCAGCTCGCGACCGGTGCACGGAAGGTGTCGAACGGCGCCTCGGCGCTCGCGAAGGCGACACCCGCTCTGACGAGTGGCATCGGTACTGCGTCGTCGGGAGCGCATGAGCTGAGCACAGGTGCTGATCAGCTGAAGACCGGGCTCGGCACGTTGGACACCGGTGCGCAGAAGCTTGCAGCCGGGGAGAAACAGGCTGTGACCGGGCAGGGTCAGTTGCTGACCGGTGTGAACAGCCTGTCGACCGGTGTAGGTCAGCTGAAGAGCGGTGCGACGCAACTGAACACCGGGCTGGCGAAGGGCGTGAAGGAGATCCCCAACCCGACCACCGACCAGCGCAAGGCGGTGGCCGAGACGCTGGGGGCACCTGTCACGCTGCAGAACGTCTCACAGGCCACGGCTGACAGCTACGGCGCCGGCCTGGCCCCGTTCTTCCTCTGCCTGGCATGCTGGATCGGCGCCTACGTCCTGTTCCTGCTGGTGCGGCCGCTGTCGCCGCGCGCGTTGGCAGCGTTGCAGTCGCCGTTCCGCGTCGCACTCGGCGGTTGGTTGCCTCCGGCCCTCTTCGGAGCTGTCCAGGCGACGCTGGTCTTCGTGGCCGTCGTCCTCGGCCTCGGTATCCACGCGGCGCATCCGTGGCTGACGGTCGGGTTCCTGATCCTGACGTCGTTCACGTTCGTCGCCATCCTGCACGCGCTGTCCGCGTGGTTCGGCGCGGTGGGCAAGTTCCTGGGGCTGGTGCTGATGGTCATCCAGTTGGTCAGCGCCGGCGGAACGTTCCCGTGGCAGACCATCCCGGAGCCGTTGTACTTCTTCCACCACGCACTCCCGATGAGCTACGCGATCGACGGCGTCCGCCACCTCATGTACGGCGGACCCGGCGCCTCGCTCGGCCAGGACCTCCTGGCCCTCGCCGCCTGGTTCGCGGTGGCCCTCGCCGCCTCCACCCTCGCCGCTCGCAACCAACGCGTCTGGCCGGCCAAGAAGCTCCAGCCGGAATTGGCGCTCTAACTGTTCACGAACGCGGCCGTCTCGGTGATGAGTTGGTGGGTCGTGGGCTGGTCGAAGAAGGTGATGAGGGCTTCGTAGGTGCCGGCTTCGGCAGCGGAGGGATCGACCACGTAGCCGTAGTACCCGTCGGTGTAGCCGATGACGCGGGTGATGGGATAGGTGCTGTCGGCCTGGAGGCACGCGCCGTGAACGGCGAAGAGTTCGACCGGCAGGTTGATCCAGCAGACGTCGCCCATCGTCACGGTGCTGATGGAGAGATCGAGGGCCGGCGGGAGGGACGCGGCGGCCATCAGGGCCTGACCGCGGGCGCCGTCCAGGCGGGTTTGCGAGATCCGGCCGGAGGGGTCGTCGGAGCGCGACCCGGCGTTGACGCGACTCTCCACAGCCGACGCGAGTTTCTCGGACTCGTCGACAGGTGGGATGGACCGGACGGGCAGGGTCAGAGTGGTACGGCGGATCGCCGGCGCGGACTGCGGTAGTTCGAGGCCGGGCGTGGCCAGTGCTTCACGGACGCGGGCTGCCAGCAGACCGCCCAGCCGAGCAACCTCGGCGGCGCCGCGGCCCTGACGGGTGAACCGCGGGCTGACATCACCGGCCGCACCTTGCAGGAATCCCACCACAGCCGGAGCCAACGCGGCGCGAGCAGCACCAGGCCAGTCGGCGGAGTACTGCATGTTCTCCGGGCCGTACGTCGTCGGGTGGCAGGCGAAGTCCAGGAGCACGGCCTCGAGCGAACCGCTCGCTCCGTGCAGCGCGAGGATGCCGGCGGTGTTGTCGTGCGGACCGTTCCTGCGGTGCCGGTTGGTACCGACCCCGACCACCTCGATCGAATGCCAGGTCGCCGTCACCGGCTGCCGCTCCAGCCGGGCGGCCCGTACTGCGCCGACCAAGGCATCGACCAGCGCTGGTTCTCGCTCGGCCGGGATGACGGGATGGATCTCCCCGGTCCATCCCGACGGACCGGAGTGGGTGTGCGATGCGGACACCACGACCTGCGAGGGCGGGATGCCGGCCGCGGCACCGGCCGCCGCGGCGAGCTCCGATGAGAGCGTGCTCCCGGCCGCGATCGCGTCCAGCGTGAGCCACAGCACGCCTGGATCATCCGCTGTGGACAACCAGATCAAGGTCGCGCGGAGCGGATCCGCGGTACCGGTCGAGAGTCCGGTGCGGGCGGCGTACCCATCGAGCCGGTGGCCGGGCGGCGGGGTGACGTCCAGGGACGTCGCGGCCAGAAGGAGTTCGTTCACGTGAAGTCTCCAGCTGTCATACCGGCACTGATCTGACGATGCCTGCCAAGATAACGGCCAACACCGTAATTATCGATCCTCAGTGCCCCCGACGGTACGTGACGATCAGGTCGGCGTAGGTTTCCGCCGGTCCGGTGGCGAGCTTTTCCGCGCCGTCCAGCGAGTTGCCGGCCGCCGGCGTCAGTTGAGCTCGCAACGGCAACGCCTCGCGCACAGGGGTCAGCAACTGCTCACCTGCACCGTCGAAAAGTCCCCCGACGCAGGCAACCGGGACCGGCCCTTCACCCGCCAACTGTGCGACCGCAGCGCCGATCGTCTCGGCGATGTCACCTGCTGCCTCCACAAGAACGTCATGAGCAACCGGATCGCCTTCAGCAGCGCAACGCAGTACTTCGGGTGCGAACCGCGCCACGTCGTCGACCAGCGTGGACGACCGGTACAACGCGACCGGGTCGAGCGCAGTGTCCGCCAGCTTCGTCACCGGACCACGGCCATCACGAGCACGCTGTACTGCGACCAGCCCGGCGCGGCCGATCGCGAAAGCACTGCCGGCGTCGCCGAACAGGTACCCGTGCCCGTCGAGCTTCCGCCAGGTCCCGTCGCGGTCCACCGCGAGACACACCAGACCGGTCCCGGCAGCGACCACCACGCCGTACCCATCAGGCAACGCACCGGCGTGCGCCGTCACCATGTCCTGGGTGAGCCGCACCTCGTCCGCGTTCAGCACCTCGCCGACGTCGGCCGCGAACGCCTGCGCGGCCCCGTGCGCCTGCGGGTAGCCCGTGAGGCCGAGGGCAACCACCTCGACCGGGCCGCTCACCTCGGCCTCGGCCGCGGCGGTGCGAATCGCGTCGAGCAGCTTGACCACGGCGTCCGGTCCGTGGGTGTAGCCGGGTCCCTTTCCCGTACGGCGGGACGGGAGGACTCGGAGTCGAAGAGCGGACTGACCGCCGTCGATGGCGATGCGGGTCATTGGCTGGTCCAGGGGTGAAAGGGATCCGGCGACGATGAAGTGCAGCGTACCCACAGGTCCCGGCGCAGCCCTAGACTTCGACCGGTGCCAGCAGCGTCGCCAACGGCACGCCGGTGAGCTGGATGCTCGGCTGCATCCAGTCGTTGAGGATCGGATCCTCCGACGCCAGGTGGCCCGTGAGCTCGGTCTGACTCAGCTCGAAGACATGCGCCGCGTTGCCCGTCAGATCGACGACGGTCTGCATCAGCCGGCCGACCTGGTCCTCCCAGAGCATGTCCTCGGACTCGTGCTGGTCCGGCCGGATCAGCAGCACGTCGACGTCACTGTCCTGATCACCGTCGCCCCGCGCGATCGCGCCGTACACACTCGCGTGCACCGCCGGGATCCGCCAGCCGCCGATCTCGTCGGCCAGCCGGGCGATCAACGTACTGCGGAGGTTCGCGAGCTGCTCGACGATCGGTGCCACCAGGTGCTTGCGGTTGAGGCGATAGAGCAACGAGTTGCCGAGGTCGTCGACATGCACCAGACCGGTCGCCGCCAGCCGCTGCAGGACGAGCCGCACACCCGCAACACTTCCTGCGCCGGCCAGCTTGTGGATCTGCCGCCCCGACAGACCTTCCTCGGCCTGCGCCAGCACCAGCAACACGGGCCCGTCCAACGACGGCACCACTGTGCTGATCGGGCTCTTCAGATCCATGACCGAACCACCTTAGTGATCCCCCGACTACTCAAGTAATCACCGTGACACGTCAGCTATGCGCCCCCGCACGTACCTCCACGCAGGCACAAGTCCCGCAAACCGCCGGTTTGTGGCCCGAATCGGGGGTTCTGCCTGCCTGGCGGTACGCCATCACAAAAACAAGCACGCTTGATTCTTTTTCTGCGTCGTGGGACGCTCGGCTGCACGAGCCCCTCGCGAGGGAGTGCAGCGTGCAACTGGACGAAGTGCTGGCGGACCTGTGGGCCGAGAGTGCTGAACTGGATCGGTTGGTCGGTGGACTGGCGGCCGAGGAGTGGGCGACGCCGACACCGGCCGAGGGCTGGACGATCGCGCACCAGATCGCACACCTGGCCTGGACCGACGAGGCCGCAGAGCTGGCCGCGACCGATCCCGACGCCTTCAAGGCCTCCCTGCAGACGGCAGCCGCGAGCCCCGCGACGTACGTCGACGACGGTGCCGCGGAGACCGCCGCGCTGCCGCCGGATCAACTACTGACGTACTGGCGGGAGACCCGGACCGAGCTGGCCGAGGCGCTGAAGAGCGTCCCCGCCGGCCAGAAGGTGCTCTGGTACGGACCGCCGATGAGCCCGACCTCGATGGCGACCGCGCGGTTGATGGAAACGTGGGCCCACGGGCAGGACGTGTTCGACGCGCTCGGGGTACGACGGCAACCGAGCAACCGTCTGCGCCACGTCGCCCACCTCGCGGTCCGTACCCGCGACTTCGCGTACATGCTCAACGACCGCACCCCACCCGCCGAGCCGTTCCGCGTCGAGCTGACCGGACCGGACGGTGACGCCTGGACCTGGGGACCCGAGGACGCGACACAGCGCGTGACTGCGCCGGCGGTCGACTTCTGCCTGCTGGCAACACAACGCCGGCACCGGGACGACCTCGCCGTCGAGGCCGAGGGCGCGGACGCCGAGGAGTGGCTGGGGATCATCCAGGCGTTCGCCGGTCTGCCGGGGAAGGGCCGCCAGGCGGGACAGTTCACATGACCGAGCCGATCCGCATCGGTAACGCGTCCGGGTTCTACGGGGACCGGTTCAGCGCGCTGCAGGAGATGTTGACCGGTGGGCCGTTGGATGTGTTGACGGGGGACTATCTGGCTGAGCTGACGATGCTCATCCTCGGGCGGGACCGGATGCGAGACCCAGGACTGGGTTATGCGAAGACGTTCCTCAAGCAGCTCGAGACGGGGTTGGGTGAGGCGCTGGATCGAGGTGTGAAGGTCGTCAGCAATGCGGGCGGGCTGAACCCCTCGGGGCTCGCGGCGGCCATCGGCGAACTGGCCGGCAAGCTCGGGCTGCATCCCAAGATCGCGTATGTCGAAGGCGACGATCTGCTGGCTCGCACGGAAGAGCTGGGTCTGGGTACGCCGCTGACCGCCAACGCCTACCTCGGCGCCTGGGGGATCGCGGAGGCGCTCCAGGCCGGCGCGGACGTCGTGGTGACCGGGCGGGTGACCGACGCCTCGGTGATCGTCGGACCGGCGGCGGCACATCACGGCTGGAAGCGGACGCAGTACGACGAACTCGCGGGGGCCGTCGCCGCCGGGCACGTGATCGAGTGCGGGTGCCAGGCGACCGGCGGGAACTACGCGTTCTTCACCGAAATCCGCGACTTCGGGCGCCCCGGGTTCCCGATCGCGGAGATCCACGCGGACGGCAGCAGCGTGATCACCAAGCACGACGACACGGGCGGCGCGGTCACGATCGACACGGTCAAGGCACAGCTGCTCTACGAGATCACCGGCGCCCGGTACGCCGGTCCGGACGTCACCACGCGTCTCGACACCATCGAACTGTCCGTCGACGGCCCCGACCGGATCAGGATCTCCGGCGTCCGCGGTGAGGCGCCGCCGCCGACGTACAAGGTCTCGCTGAACAGCGTCGGCGGCTTCCGCAACGAGGTCGACTTCGTGCTGACCGGGCTGCAGCTGGAGCAGAAGGCCGAGTTGGTGCAGCGGCAACTGGAACAGTTGCTGCCGAAACGGCCGGCCGAGCTGAAGTGGACGCTCGTGTGGACCGAGAAGCCGAACGCCGAGTCCGAGGAGGAGGCCAGCGTCTTCCTCCGGTGCGCGGTGAAGGATCCGGATCCGCAGGTCGTCGGCCGCGCGTTCAGCAGTGCGGCGGTCGAGCTGGCGCTGGCGAGCTATCCCGGGTTCCACGTCACCGCGCCGCCCGGCGACGGTTCGCCGTACGGCGTGTTCCAGGCCGGGTACGTCGACATTCACGAGGTGGAACACGTTGTCGTACTGCCCGACGGGTCGCGGAAGGTGATCGAACCCGCGGCCGAGACCCGACCGCTCGAGGCAGTCGAGGACATCGAGGCGCCGATGCCGTTGCTGCAGCTCTCGAGCGGGCCGCCACGGACGCGCGAGGTTCCGCTCGGCCGGATCGCGGGCGCGCGCTCGGGCGACAAGGGCGGCGACGCGAACGTCGGCGTGTGGGTGCGCGACGAGAAGTCGTGGCGCTGGCTGGCGCACACGCTCACGGTCGAGCTCTTCAAGACCCTCCTTCCCGAGACGCGGCCTCTGCAGGTCACCAGGTACCTCCTTCCGAACCTGTTGGCGGTGAACTTCGTCGTCGAGGGCCTGCTGGGTGAAGGTGTCGCGGCCCAGGCACGGTTCGATCCACAGGCGAAGGCGGTCGGCGAGTGGCTGCGGTCGCGGTACGTCGACGTACCGGAGGTGCTGTTGTGAGCGCCGAAGAAACGGCACTGCGGGAGACCGTACGGCGGTTCATGGTGGCTGAGGTGCTGCCGCATCTGGAGCAGTGGGAGCGGGACGGCGAGCTGCCGCGGGAGCTGCACAAGAAGGCCGGCGCTCTCGGGCTGCTCGGCGTCGGCTTCCCGGAGGCGGTCGGTGGTGGAGGTGGATCGCTCCTCGACGCGATCGCGGTCGTCGAAGAGATGCACTATGCCGGCGGATCCGGCGGCCTGGTCGCCTCTCTGCTGACGTGCGGCATCGCCCTTCCGCACATTATTGCTGGGGGCAACGAAGACCACATCGAGCGGTGGGTTCGGCCGACGTTGGACGGTGAGCTCATCGGAAGCCTGGCGATCACGGAGCCTGGTGGTGGGTCCGATGTGGCTTCTCTTCGTACGACGGCTCGGCGCGAAGGTGATGTGTATGTGGTGAACGGCGCGAAGACGTTCATCACGTCCGGTTGCCGCGCGGATTTTGTTACCACAGCAGTACGCACTGATGGGCCTGGACCGCACGGCATCAGTTTGCTCGTGATCGATGCCGGTTCGGCTGGGTTCGGGGTTTCGCGGAAGCTGGAGAAGATGGGGTGGCTGTGTTCGGACACGGCTGAGCTGTCGTTCACGGATGTTCGCGTGCCGGCCGGGAATCTGGTGGGGGCCCAGGACTCTGGATTTGTGCAGTTGGCGGTCAACTTCGTCGCGGAGAGGCTCACGTTGGCCGTGCAGGCGTACGCCGGAGCTCAGCGCGCGCTCGACCTGACCGTCGAATGGTGCCGGAATCGGGAGACGTTCGGGCGGCCGTTGATTTCGCGGCAGACGGTGCAGCACACGTTGACCGAGATGGCTCGGCGGATCGATGTGGCTCGTGTGTACGTGCATTCCGTGGCTGAGCGGGCGGTCCGTGGTGAGGACGTGATCGCCGAGACCTGTTTCGCCAAGAACACCGCGGTCGAGGCGGGGCAATGGGTCTGCGACCAAGCGCTTCAGTTGCACGGCGGCCTCGGGTACATGCGGGAGGCCGAGGTGGAACGCCAGTACCGCGACCAGAAGATCCTCGCGATCGGCGGCGGCACCACCGAGATCCTGACCGGCCTCGCCTCCAAACGACTGGGGTACACACCATGAACCTCCCTCCCCCTGCGGCCGCGGAGCGCAGCGGAGCAGCCGCATACCTCCCTCCGCCTGCGGCCGCGGAGCGAAGCGGAGCGGCCGGATGAGCAACCGGGAAGCAATGCTCGAGAAGCTCGCCGCCCTCGACGCCGAACACGAGAAGGCACTCGCCGGCGGCGGGCCGAAGTACGTCGACCGGCATCACCGACGCGGCAAACTGCTGGTCCGGGAACGGATCGAACTGCTGCTCGACCCGGACTCGTACTTCCTCGAGCTGTCGCCGTTGGCCGGCTGGGGATCGGACTTCACGGTCGGCGCGAGCCTGGTCACGGGCATCGGCGTGGTGGAAGGCGTCGAGTGCCTGATCACCGCGAACGACCCGACGGTCAAAGGCGGGTCGAGCAACCCCTGGACCTTGAAGAAGGCGTTGCGGGCCGACGAGATCGCGCGGGCGAACCGGCTGCCGGTGATCAGCCTGGTCGAGTCCGGCGGCGCGGACCTGCCGACGCAGAAGGAGATCTTCATCCCCGGCGGCGCCATGTTCCGGAACCTGACCCGCTTGTCCGCGGAGGGGATCCCGACGATCGCGCTGGTGTTCGGCAACTCGACCGCGGGCGGCGCGTACATCCCGGGGATGAGCGACCACGTGGTGATGGTCGACGGCGGCGCGAAGGTGTTCCTGGCCGGGCCGCCGCTGGTGAAGATGGCGACGGGTGAGGACGCGGACGACGAGTCACTCGGCGGCGCGTCGATGCACGCCCGGCAGTCCGGTCTCGCCGACTACTTCGCGGTCGACGAGCAGGACGCGATCCGGCTCGGGCGGCAGATCGTGTCCCGGCTGAACTGGCGCAAGCTCGGCCCGCCGCCCGCTCCGTCGTACGACGAACCGCGTTTCGGCACCGACGACCTGCTGGACATCGTGCCGGGCGACCTGAAGATCCCGTTCGATCCGCGGGACGTGATCGCCCGGGTGGCGGACGGGTCGGTGTTCGACGAGTTCAAGCCGCTGTACGGGTCGTCGCTGGCGACCGGGTGGGCGTCGGTGCACGGGTACCCGGTGGGGATCCTCGCGAACGCGCGCGGGGTGCTGTTCAGCGAGGAGTCGCAGAAGGCGGCGCAGTTCATCCAGCTCGCGAACCGCGCGAACACGCCGTTGATCTTCCTGCACAACACGACCGGCTACATGGTCGGGCAGGAGTACGAGCAGGGCGGGATCATCAAACACGGCGCGCAGATGATCAACGCGGTCTCGAACTCGCGCGTGCCGCACATCTCGATCCTGATGGGGGCGTCGTACGGCGCCGGGCACTACGGGATGTGCGGGCGGGCGTTCGACCCGCGCTTCCTGTTCGCGTGGCCGTCGGCGAAGTCCGCGGTGATGGGGCCGCAACAGCTCGCCGGTGTGCTGTCGATCGTCGCGCGGGCGGCCGCGGAGGCGAAGGGGCAGCCGTACGACGAGCAGGCCGACCAGCAGATGCGCGCGTACGTCGAGGGGCAGATCGAGGCGGAATCACTGCCGATGTTCCTGTCCGGCCGTTTGTACGACGACGGCGTGATCGATCCCCGCGACACCCGGACCGTCCTGGGTATCTGCCTGTCCGCCATCCATTCCGCCCCGGTCGAAGGTACGTCGTCCTTCGGCGTCTTCAGGATGTGACGCGCATGATCACTTCGGTACTGGTGGCGAACCGCGGCGAGATCGCCCGGCGCATCTTCCGCACGGCGCGGTCGCTCGGCCTGTCGACCGTCGCGGTGTACTCGAGCGCCGATGCCCGGATGCCGTTCGTCGACGAGGCGGACGCGGCCGTACATCTTCCCGGGAACACGCCGGGCGAGACCTATCTGCGGTCCGACCTGATCATCGACGCGGCGCGGCGGACCGGGGCGGACGCCGTCCATCCGGGGTACGGGTTCCTGTCGGAGAACGCGGCGTTCGCGCAGGCGGTGCTCGACGCGGGGCTGACCTGGGTCGGCCCGCCGGTGGATGCGATCTCGTCGATGGGGTCGAAGATCGAGGCGAAGAAGTTGATGGCCGCGGCCGGCGTACCGGTGCTGGCCGAACTCACGCCGGCGGAGGTGTCCGCAGACGACCTGCCGGTGCTGGTGAAGGCGTCCGCCGGGGGTGGCGGGCGTGGGATGCGGGTGGTGTCGCGACTCGAGGATCTCGCCGCGGAGATCGACGCGGCGTCGGCGGAGGCGCTGTCGGCGTTCGGGGACGGGACGGTGTTCTGCGAGCGGTACCTGGCGAGCGGGCGGCACATCGAGGTGCAGGTGATGGCGGACCGGCACGGGACGATCTGGGCGGTCGGGGAGCGCGAGTGCTCGATCCAGCGCCGTCACCAGAAGGTCGTCGAGGAGGCGCCGTCGCCGCTCGTCGAACGCATCCCGGCGATGCGGCCGCGGTTGTTCGACGCGGCACGGAAGGCCGCGGCGGCGATCGGGTACGTCGGCGCGGGCACCGTCGAGTTCCTCGCGGACGAGGACGGGAACTTCTACTTCCTCGAGATGAACACGCGACTGCAGGTCGAGCATCCGGTGACCGAGGAGACGACCGGGCTGGACCTGGTCGAACTCCAGTTCGCCGTCGCCGCGGGCGAGCACCTTCCACCCGAGCCGCCTCCGACGGTCGGTCACGCGATCGAGGTGCGGCTGTACGCCGAGGACCCACTGCACGACTGGCAACCCCAAACCGGAACGCTCCAGCGCTTCGCACTGGAGCGGGAGGTGCGGGTGGACTCCGGGGTGGAGGACGGGTCGGAGGTTTCGCCGTACTACGACGCGATGCTGGCGAAGGTCATCGCTTACGGGCCCGATCGGACTGCTGTGGCGCGGCGACTGGCCGGCGTGCTCCAACGCGCGACGATCCACGGCGTCGGCACCAACCGGGACCTGCTCGCGTGGGTGCTGCGGCATCCGGCGTTCCTCGCGGGTGACACGGACACCGCGTTCTTCGACAGGCACGGGGTCGCGCCGGGGCCGGACGACGCGGTGGTGCGGCTCTCGGCGTTGGCCGCGGCACTGGCGGATGCGGCCGGACGGCAGGCGCGTACGCCGGTGCGCGTGCCGAGCGGGTGGCGGAACCTGGTGTCGCAGCCGCAGCGGAAGAGCTATCGGTACGGCGATGTGGTGGTCGAGGTCGAGTACCGGCTGACTCGGGACGGACTGACTGTTGCCGGCGACACGGCGCTGATTTCCCTGGACTGTGGACATGTAGTGCTCGAGGTCGATGGTGTGCGTCGGTCGTTCGACGTCGCGGCGTACGACGGCCTCACCTGCGTGGACTCGTCGCTCGGCAGTGTCGCGCTGCGCCCAGTGGAACGGTTTGTCGATCCGGCGGCGCAGGTGGCTGCGGGATCGTTGGTGGCTCCTATGCCGGGCACCGTGATCCGGGTCGGCGTCGCGGTCGGTGAAGTCGTAAAACAAGGACAGCCGCTGCTGTGGCTGGAGGCGATGAAGATGGAGCACACGATCGCGGCGCCGGCCGACGGGGTGGTCAGCGAGCTCACGGTCGAAGCAGGTCAACAGGTCGAGGTCGGCGCCGTACTGGCCGTGGTTGGGGAGGAAACATGAGCTTCATCGAGTCCGAAGAGCGTCGTGAGCTGCGGAAAGTCGTCGGCGAACTCGGGAAGAAGTACGGCTACGAGTGGTTCACCCGGCAGGCCCGGAGCGGCGGTCACACCACCGAGCTGTGGCTGGAGGCGGGCAAGCTCGGGTACCTCGGTGTGAACCTCCCCGAGCAGTACGGCGGCGGAGGCGGCGGGATGGCCGACCTGTCGATCGTGCTGGAGGAGCTCGGCGCGGCCGGCTGCCCGCTGCTGATGATGGTCGTGTCCCCGTCCATCTGCGGCACCGTGATCAGCCGGTTCGGCACCGACGACCAGAAGCAGCGCTGGCTGCCCGGCCTCGCCGACGGTACGACGATCATGGCCTTCGCGATCACCGAACCGGACGCCGGCTCGAACTCGCACCAGATCACCACCACGGCCCGGCGGACCGACGACGGCTGGTCGCTGACCGGACGCAAGGTTTTCATCTCCGGACTCGACGTCGCGAAGGCCGTCCTCGTCGTCGGCAGGACCGAAGACGCGCGGACCGGGAAGCTCAAGCCGGCGTTGTTCATCGTGCCGACCGACGCGCCGGGCGTGGAGTTCCGGCAGATCGAGATGGACCTGATCAGCCCGGACAAGCAGTACGCCCTGTTCCTGGACGACGTACAGCTGCCGCGCGAAGCGCTCGTCGGGTCCGAGGACGCGGCGCTGATGCAGTTGTTCGCCGGACTGAATCCGGAGCGGATCATGGCGTCCGCGTTCGCCCTCGGGATCGCGCGGCACGCGCTGGACAAGGCGACGGCGTACGTCAAGGAGCGCCAGGTCTGGAAGGCCCCGATCGGTGCGCACCAAGGGATCGCGCACCCGCTGGCGCAGCTCAAGATCGAACTCGAGCTGGCCCGCCTGATGATGCAGAAGGCCGCCGCGCTGTACGACGCGGGCGACGATCTCGCGGCGGGTGAGGCCGCGAACATGGCGAAGTACGCCGCCGGAGAAGTCGCCGTCCGAGCCACCGATCAGGCAGTGCAGTCGCTCGGCGGGAACGGCATGACGGTCGAGTACGGCGTCGCGTCGCTGGTCGCCGCGGCCCGGGCCACCCGGATCGCACCGGTCAGCCGGGAGATGATCCTCAACTTCGTCGCACAGCACAGCCTCGGGCTGCCCAAGTCGTACTAGAAGGAGTGGGGCAATGATCGTCACCAGTGAATTCCCGCCCGTCGAGGTGCTCGACGTACCGATCCACGACGCCGTCCTCGGCAGAGCGCAGGAGTACGGCGACCGGCCGGCGATGGTCGACGGCGTCACCGGCAAGGAGCTCAGCTACGCGCAGCTCGACCACCTGACCCGGCGGGTCGCGGCCGGTCTGGCCGAGCTCGGCATCCGGCACGGTGACGTGATCGCGCTCTACAGCCCGAACACGATTCTCTACCCCGTGGTGTTCTACGGCGCCACGCGCGCCGGCGCGACCGTGACCACGGTGAACGCGCTCTACACCGCGGACGAGCTGCACAAGCAACTGGTCGACTCGAAGGCGAAGTTGCTGGTGACGATCTCGCACTTCCTGCCGGCCGCGACCGCAGCGATCGAGGGCACAGCCGTCGAGCAGATCTTCGTCTGCGACCAGGCCGAGGGCTACCGCTCGGTGCAGGAGCTGTTCGCGTCCACCGGACCGGAGCCGGAGGTGACGATCGATCCGGCGGTGGACGTCGCGGTGCTGCCGTACTCCAGCGGTACGACCGGCACGGCGAAGGGCGTGATGCTGACACACCGGAACATCGCCACGAACATCTCCCAGGCCGAGGTGATGATCCGGCTCGGCGAGGAGGAGCGGATCATCGCGATCCTGCCGTTCTTCCACATCTACGGGCTGTCGGTGTTGATGAACCTGCCGCTGCGGCTGGGCGCGACGGTCGTCGTGCTGCCCAAGTTCGACCTGCAGGAGTTCCTGACCACGCTCGACCAGCAGCGGATCACGCGCGCGTTCGTCGCGCCGCCGGTGGTGCTGGCGCTGGCGAAGCACCCGGCCGTGGACGGCGTGGATCTGTCCGCGTTGAAGTACGTGACGTCCGCGGCGGCGCCGCTCGACGGCGAGTTGGCGGAGGCGTGCGCGAAGCGGCTCGGGTTGCACGCCGTACTGCAGGCGTACGGGATGACCGAGTTGTCGCCGGGCACGCACGCCGTACCGCAGGACGACCCGGAGCCGCCGCCGGGCGCGGTCGGCAAGCTGTTCCCGTCGACCGAGATGCGCCTGGTAGGTGCTGACGGCAACGATGCGGACGAGGGCGAGATCTGGATCCGCGGCCCGCAGGTGATGAAGGGGTACCTCGGCCGGCCGGCCGAGACGGACGCGACCATCGACGCGGACGGCTGGCTGCACACCGGCGACATCGGGCGGATGGACGCGCGCGGCTACCTGTACGTCGTCGACCGGGTCAAGGAGCTGATCAAGTACCACGGCTACCAGGTGCCACCCGCGGAACTCGAGGCCGTCCTGCTCACCGACGACCGGATCGCGGACGCCGCGGTGATCGGGGTCGACGCGGACGGCAACGAAGTACCCAAGGCGTTCGTGGTGCCGATGCCGGGCGTGGAGCTGACCGAGGCCGACGTGATCGAGTACGTCGCCGCGCGAGTGGCGCCGTACAAGAAGATCCGGCAGGTGGAGTTCATCGAGGCGGTGCCGAAGGCGGCGTCCGGGAAGATCCTGCGGCGTGAGCTGCGGGCCCGTGAGGCAGCGCGTGAGTGAGGCCCTGAAGGCACCTCAGCAGGACCGTTCGCGGGCGACGCGGCAGCGGTTGCTGGAGGCCGCGGTCGAGTCGCTGGCCGAGGTCGGGTACGCCGCGACGACGGTGTCGGTCGTCGCGGCGCGGGCGGGTGTGTCGCGGGGTGCCGCGCAGCATCACTTCCCGACGCGGGCGGACCTGTTCGCAGCGGCCGTGGAGTACATGACCGAGGTGCGGCTGGCGGAGATCCGCGCCCAGGCTTCGCGGCTGCCGAGTGGTGCGGGGCGGACCGAGGCGATCGTGGGGATGCTGGCGGACGTGTACACCGGTCCGCTGTTCCGCGCCGCCCTGCACTTGTGGGTGGCGGCGTCGACGGAGGAGCCGCTGCGGCAGCAGATCGTGCGGCTGGAGGCACATGTAGGTCGCCAGGCGCACCGGGCGCTGCTGGAGGTGCTGGACGTCAGTGAGCGGACCCCTGGTGTGCGGGAGACGGTGCAGGGCGTGCTGGACATGGCCCGCGGGCTGGGGCTCGCTGACCTGCTGACGGACGACAGTGCGCGGCGGCGCGGCATTGTCCGCCAGTGGAGCCGGATCCTCGATCAGGCCCTGCGTGAACCGGGCGTGTGACCGAAGGCGCGCCGGAACGTGTCGATGAACGCACTGGTCGACGCCCAGCCGGTCCGGTGCGCCACACGCGTCACCGACTCACCACCTGCCAGCAGTATCAGCGCCTCGTGCAACCGGAGCTGCGTCCGCCACTGCGGGAAGGTCATCCCCAGGTCGGCTTTGCACAGCCGGCTCAAGGTGCGCTCGCTCGCACCGACCGCTCTCCCCAGCTCAGGCAGCGTCCTGTTGTCCGCAGGGTCCGCTCGCAACAGGTCGCACACCGCAGCAAGCCGAGCGTCGCGCGGTGCCGGGAGGTAGGTCGGACGCTGCGGCGACCGTCGCAGCTGGTCGAGCAGCACACCGCGCAGACGCCGCTGCTCCGCATCGAGCCCCGCGCGACCGCGGGCGGCGGCTGCCTCCTCGTCGGTCGAGGTGTAGGTGAGGATGAGTTCGCGGAGGAGCGCGCTGACTACCAGAGCCGAGGGCGCGGCGAGGTTCAGCGGGTTCTCCTGCAGGCCGACCGTGTGAAGGGTGGTCTCGCCGTACGCGCGGTGCTGGTGGACCGTGCCCGCCGGGATCCAGATGGCGAGGGTGCCCGGGGCGACCCAGCTGCCGGCGTCGGTGGTGACGGACAGCACGCCGCGGCCGGCGTACACGATCTGATGGCGGTCGTGCCAGTGCGGCTCGATGCCGCCGCCCGCGTGGATGGGACGGTGGCCGGTGTTCGCAGGACGTTGGCGGATTTCCGGCATCAGTTGGCATTTTATCGGAAGCCGGACAGCTGCCGTCCCGGCGACGATCGGCAGAGTGCGGAGACTACGACCGATCGGACTGATGGCGACCGGCCACGCGTGCGTGGACGTCTACCAGGGCTGCGTGCCCGCGCTCGTCCCGTTCCTGGTCGCCGAGCGCGGCCTCGGGTACGTCGCGGTGTCGGGCATCACGTTGGCGGCGACGCTGCTCTCGTCGGTCGTGCAGCCCGTGTTCGGCGTACTGACCGATCGACGCCCGCTGACCTGGCGGATCCCGGTCGCAATGACCACCGCGGGGCTCGGCATCGCCCTGGTCGGAGTCGGTCAGCAGTACTGGCTGACCTGGCTGGCGGCCGCGTTGTCCGGGCTCGGCGTCGCGGCGTACCACCCGGAAGCGGCCCGGATGGCACGGCTCGTGAGCGGTGGTAGCCACGTCGGGATGAGCTGGTTCTCGGTCGGCGGCAACGTCGGTTTTGCGCTGGCGCCCGTACTCGTCACACCGCTGATCGCCGCCGGCGGGTTGGCGCTGACGCCACTGCTCGTCGTACCGGCACTGCTCGGCGCCGCGATCACGGTGCGCGCGATGCGTGCACGCTTCGAGCACCGGGTCGCGCGAAGCCAGGTGCAAGGCACCGACGACTGGCCGTCGTTCCTGCGGTTGTCGGTGATCATGGTCTGCCGGTCGATCGTGTTCGTCGGCCTCGGTACGTTCATCGCGCTGTACGCCGGGCAGCGCGTCGGAGGCGGTACGACGACCGGCGGGATCGCGCTGTTCGTCCTGTTCGCGGCAGGTGCGCTCGGCACGCTCCTCGGCGGCCGGCTCGCCACCCGGTACGGACGGGTCCGCACACTGCGGACGTCGTACGCCGTCGCGGTGCCGGCGATCGCCTGTCTGGTGTTCGTGCCCGGGCCGGCGTTCTTCGCCTCACTCGCGGTGACGGCGATCGCGATGTCCGTGCCGTTCTCGCTGCACGTGACGCTGGGCCAGGACTTCCTCCCGGGCCGCGTCGGGACAGCGGGCGGCATGACCCTCGGCCTCGCGGTCAGCATCGGCGGCATCGCGACGCCGGTCCTCGGCATGATCGCCGAGCACACGTCCCTGCGCCTGGCGTTGAGCACCCTGATCGCCCTGGCACTGTGCAGCAGTCTGATCGGTTACGCGCTCAGGGAACCTGCCTGACGTCTCCGGTCCTACCACTCCAGCTTTCGGTAGGAGGCGTCCAGCTCGCGTACCTCAGCGGAGGCGTGGACCGTGACGCCGTCCTGCGGCGCGATGTGCTTGCGCAGCAGTTCCACCGTTGCCTCAGTCAGACGCGCCTTCGTCTCCTCGGTGCGACCGGGCAGCAGCCCGATGGTCACGTGCACCAGAGCATGGCCCTCGTCCGCGCGGTCGTCGTACCCGTAGGCCGAGAGGCAGTCGTACCTGATCAGTGTCTTGCAGGCCTCGGGCTTGGCCGCCGCGATGTCGACGACGGTCTCGTGCAGCACGCGGGTGAACCCGTCGACGTCGAAGGCGTCCTCGACCGGGTGCGAGTAGTCGACGGTGATCTGCGGCATGGGTACTCCTGTTCTACGGCGGACAGCAGCAGCCTAACCGCCTTCGCGCTCCAGGATCCGGCGTTCCACCTTCGTCGCCAGCTCGTCCGGCGTGCACTCCGCGAGGTGGTCGCGTACGAGGAGGTGGATGAAGGCGTACTGGCTATGGCCGGTGCGGGCGAGTACATAGCGGTCGGCGGCGTACTGGAGGAAGGCGCGGCGGCGCCACGGCAGGTACCCGGTCCAGTGCAGCAACAGGTCGTGGAGCCAGCGGGACAGCGGTCCGGCGAGGACAGGTGGTCGCCGACGCCACGCCTTCGCCGCTACAGTCCCCACCACGATTCCGGCGACTGCTTCGAGTTGCTGCGTCGCCAGGTCCGCGCCGAGCACCAGTGCGATCAGGAAGGCCGCCACTGCACCTGCGGCGACGCACACGTCCATGCGCCAGGTGTCGCCGACATCGGTAGCAGGTAGGTGGTCGGTGGGCAGGGACTTGATCATGCGGATGCCCTGGGCAACCAGTAGGCCGATCGCGGCCCCGGAGGCGAAGGGGACACCGTCGCCCAGGCTCAGGACGATCCAGCTCGCCGCGACGACCACCACGAGCCGGACACCCAGCCACATCCGCCGTCGGTTGTCGTGGAACACGATCAGCTCGACGCAGTACGCACCAGCGACCAGTGCGGCCTCGATAGCGAGCGCGATCTTGGCAGTGAGCAACTCGACCAGTCCCAGCGCAGCCCCGGTCACAGCGATGGTCGCCGCGGTCCCTATCAGGAGGATGACCGCGAAGAGCAGTCCCCGGTCCGGTCCGCGCGCTGCGAGCTTCTGCCACGGGTGCGGCAGGAGGTGGACGAGCACCAGCGCTGAACCAGCCACAGCCAGTCCCGCGAGTGCGCCGTACTGCGCAAGCATCATCAGCGTCGCGCCGGCACTCAGTGCTGCGAAGAACGCCGGTAGGCAGACCGCGTGCGTCAGTGAGTCGACCTCACGCAGCGACAGGCCGTACCAGCCGTCTGGGGCCATCCAGCGCGGTACCGCGGTGCGGTCGCCGGCACGGCTGCGCGTCCACCACGCCAGGCACCACAGGCGACGTACTGCGGTCTTGGCGTCGTACTGTCGACCGGTCTTGCGGTTCCGGGCGAGGACCTCGCAGATGAACGTGTCGAAGAGCTCGCGGCGTAGGTCGGCGACTCCGCCGGCGGTGACGTCCTCGGGCGCGCGGCCCTGGTACGCGAGGGTCATCACGTTGAGCATCAGGGGCGAGCTGACGAGTTCCCACAGCTCGTCGTCATGCTCGATCGCTGCCCGCGCACCGTCGAGGGCTGGTCCGACAATGGCGAAGTAGTCGAGCACCTGTTGTCTCGTGAGCGGCCTGATGTGCACAGCGCCGAACAGGCTGAGCTGGCGGGGCAGGCGCTCGTAGTCGTGCGTGCGGCACGTTACAGCGAGCTGACCGACCTGGTAGTTGTGGCGGAGCTCCTTCAGGACCGGCTCGAGCTTGGCGCGGTGCGCTTCGGCGATCTCGTCAAGACCGTCGAGCAGGAGCGCCAGCTGGCCGTGCCGCAACCACGTGCGGCCGACGCCGGGCGGGATGCTGTAGCGGTCGCTGAGCTCGTACGACAGCCACCTGACGAAGCCGGCGAGCAGTGGGCTGTCGTTCGGGTCGTCGTCGTTGCGGTGCGACGACTGCGCGGTCCAGCCGGCCAGGTCGACAACCACCGGGATGGGCGCTTGCTGGTCGGCATGTGCCTGGGCAGCGAGCCGTCGAGCCAGGTCCAAGAGCAGCGTGGTCTTGCCGGCACCTGGTGCACCGAGGACCAGCATGCTGTCCTCGAGCTCGTCGAAGACCGTGTCGATGTCCGCCTCGTACGGGATCCGCCGGGGAGCGCTGTTGAGCGGCTGGACGAACAGGTCGAACGGACGGACCGCGTCCGGCTTCCCGTCCAGCGCGAGCGCGATCCGGGTCCGCGAGGCGAGGGACCCGGCCCGGCGTTCGGAGAGGTACCGGTCGACGCGGTCGAGCGCGTTCCGGCGGTTCCGCGGCTGATCGGCGCTGCGGTGCGCGAGGCGCGGGCGGCGGCGGTTGCGTACTTCGAGCAGCGCGGTCGCGATCACGAGAACCCAGAGCACACCGATCAGCGGCCAGACCCAGCCGACGTACGGCGCGAGGAACGCGGGCGCGGTGCCGCCGGTGCCGACGTTGATCGCGATCGGGAGGAGTACCAGCGTGAGCGACAGGGACACCACGAGTACGGCGCCGTTCACGAAAGACCGCATCCTCACCCTCGGAGAGTAACGGCCCGTGAGCCCACCGTCCCTGCCGAGCTGGTCAGGGCCGGGTCGGCGTCCGGCAAGCGGTCCGCGGGTGGGGGAACGGCTGCCGGCTCACATACATTGGACTCCGATATGACTACTCAGCGGATCGCCCGGTCGGATGTCGGACTGCGATCGGAACGCGGCCCGATCCTGCTGGCGGTGATGCTGAGTGTCGGACTGGTCGCGATCGACGCGACGATCCTCGCCACCGCCGTACCCTCCGTCGTCGCGGACCTCGGCGGCTTCACCCAGTTCCCCTGGCTGTTCTCGATCTACCTGCTGGCGCAGGCGGTGTCGGTGCCGATCTACGGCAAGCTCGCCGACCAGCGCGGGCGCAAGCCGATCATGCTGCTCGGCGTCGGGCTGTTCCTGCTCGGGTCGGTGCTGTGCGGGCTGGCCTGGAGCATGCCGGCGCTGATCGCGTTCCGGCTGATCCAGGGACTCGGCGCGGGCGCGATCCAGCCGATCGGGATGACGATCGTCGGCGACATCTACACCGTCGCCGAGCGGGCCAAGGTGCAGGGCTACATCGCCAGCGTCTGGGGCATCTCGTCGTTCGTCGGACCCGCCCTCGGCGGTGTGTTCTCGGACTTCATCTCCTGGCGGTGGATCTTCTTCGTGAACATCCCGCTCGGGATCGCGGCCGCGTGGGTGCTGGTCCGCCGGTTCGAGGAGAAGGTGGCCGAGAAGACCAGTCACCGGATCGACTACGCCGGCGCGATCCTGCTCGCGACCGGCGGTTCACTGCTGCTGCTCGGGCTGCTCGAGGGCGGCGTGATGTGGGACTGGGACTCGCCGACGAGTATCGCGATCCTGGCCGCGGCCGTCGTGCTGCTGGTCGCGTTCGTCCTGGTCGAACGGCGGGCCGCCGAGCCGATCCTGCCGCTGTGGGTGCTCGGCCAGCGGGTGCTGAACTCGGCGAACTCGGCCGCGTTGCTGATCGGGCTGCTGATGATCGGCCTGTCGACGTACGTGCCGCTGTTCGCCCAGAGCGTCCTCGGTACGTCGGCGCTCGTCGCCGGATTCACCTTGGCCGCGATGACGCTCGGGTGGCCGATCGCGGCGTCGTTCGCGGGGCGGATCTACCTGCGGGTGGGGTTCCGGACGACGATGCTGATGGGCGCGCTGATCGTGGTGGCCGGGTCCGGTCTGCTGCTCACGGTCGGGTCGTCGAGCGCCGTACTGCACCTCGCCGCCGCGTGCTTCGTCATCGGGATCGGGCTGGGCTTCTCGGCCTCGCCGTCGGTCGTGGCCGCGCAGTCGTCGGTGGACTGGCAGACGCGCGGTGTGGTGACGGGCGCGAACATGTTCGCTCGCTCGGTCGGCAGCGCGGTCGGTGTCGCGGTCTTCGGCGCCGTGGCGAACGGCGTGGTCGCGTCCCGCCTGGGCGACGACCACGCCGACCTCGAAAAGGTCCCCGCCGGCATCCTCGCCCCCGCCATCCACGACGTGTACTACGGCGCCGCCGCAGCCGCCCTCCTCCTAGTACTAGCCGTCCTCTTCATGCCCAACCGCATCACCGAACGCCCCCTCAGAACCTAGGAAGCCGAGCGGGCGATCCGCCGAGGTTGAGCTTCCCGGTTGATCGCACCGACTTTGTGCATCAGGTCCGTACGGCGTCGGGTCCAGGGCGCGGATCTGATGCACAAACTCAGCTGGAGGCGGGGCGGCGCGGAGCGCCGTGGGGGCTCGCCAGCGCCGGCTCGGCTGTCGCTTGCTGGCTAGGTTGGGGGTATGCGTGCGGTCGACTGTGTGGGTGCACTGGTTCGGGACGCGGAACATCGCGTTTATCTGCAGCGGCGTACGGCGGAGCGGCGGTTGCTGCCTGGGATCTGGGACATCGTCGGCGGGCATCTCGAGCCGGGGGAGACGCCGGAGGAGGCGTTGGCGCGGGAGGTCGAGGAGGAGACGGGCTGGAAGGTCCGCGACGTCGTCTGGACCGTGGCGGACTGGGAATGGGAGTGGGAGGGCCGGGTACGGCGGGAGGTCGACTACCTCGTCACCGTCGACGGGGACCTCACCCGGCCCCGTCTCGAAGCGGGCAAACACGACCTGTCCACGTGGGCCGGGCCGGACGACCTGGACCTGCTGATGGTGAACCGGACAGACGGTGACCGCCGCCTCCGGGACCTGGTGGCGCATGCGGTCCGTACGCGGTTCACCGACCGCCTCCGCCTCGAGCCGATCACCGGTCCGAACGGGGTCCTGCCCGGACATGCACCGGACCTCCAGCGCATCTTCGCCGACCCGTGGGTCGCACGCTGGTACGACGGCACGCTGTCACCGGACCAGGCCGCGCAACGAGCCGCGGACCACCAGGCCGGCTGGGAACGCGACAAAGCCGGCAAGTGGATCGCCTACGACCGCACAACCGGCGAACTGGCCGGCCGCGGCGGCCTGTCCCGGATCCCCTCCGGTACGCCGACCGCTGAAGCGATCGCCGCGCTCGTCGGCCCGGAGTGGGCAGCGGACCGTCTCGAGCTCGGCTGGGCGCTCCTCGAGTCGGCGCGCGGCCGCGGGCTGGCGACCGAGCTCGGTCGCGCCGGGCTGGACTACGCGTTCAGCACGCTGCGCGCGTCGTCGGTGATCGCCTTCACCGAGCAGGTCAACACCGCGTCCGAGGCGGTCATGAAGCGGCTCGGGATGGAGTACGCCGGGGAGATCCGCGCGGAGGGCTGGGCCCCGGGCGTGCCCGACGTACAGCCGGACGCTCCGTTCGCGGTCTACGTCGTCGACCGCGAGGTCCGCTCGCAGGAGGTCGAGCAGGTTGTTGACGACGCGGTGCGCTGGGCCGCGGGCCGTCCGGACATCCGCGGCGTGGCGATAGTCGGATCGTGGGCGCGCGACGCCGCGCGGCTGACGTCGGACGTCGACCTGGTCGTGCTGACCGACTCGCCGTCCGCCTACCTCGAGAGCGACGAGTGGCTCGGTGCGTTCGGCGCCGTGGCCGTCGTAGGTCGTCAGCAGTGGGGACCGCACGTCACGGAGGTACGGATCCAGCGGGCGTCCGGGCTAGAGGTCGAGGTCGACGTCACGGCGACTGCCTGGGCCGCAACCGAGCCAGTCGATCCGGGCACGCGCCGCGTGGTGACGGACGGCCTACGGATCCTGCACGACCCCGAACAGCTCGTCGCCCGCCTGGTCCGTGCATGCGGACCCCAGGCGGACATCTAGCGGTCCAGAGCGGTCACGAAGCGGGTCAGGAGGTCCGCGAAGTTGTCTCGCTCGTCGACCGTCCACTCGTCCATCGCCGCGGCGAACCGCTCCCGGCGGTAGCTGTGGACAACGTCCAGCTGCGCTTTGCCGTCGGCGGTCAGGACGAGGTTCGTCCGGCGGCCGTCCGCCTGATCGGCCTCCCGGCGGACGAGTCCGGCGCCGACCGCGGCGGCGACGAGTTTGCTGGCGCGCGGCTGGTCGACACCGAGCGCCGCGGCGACGCCGTTGACGCCGAGCGGTTCCGGTGCGGCGGCCTCGAGTGCGTCCAGGACCTCCTGGACCGGGTCGGGTCCGCCGGACCGGACCGCGAACGTACGGCGGGTCTGCCGCCGCCGGATCGCGATCATCGCCGCCTCGACCGCGGCGACCGGATCGGTCTTGTCCATGCCCAGCTCCAACTATATGCTCATTGACATGTGTATGTCGGATGACAACAAGCCTATCGGGTGGTGGCTGAAGGAGGTCGACCGGCGGCTGGAGGCGTCGTTCGAGCGGCTGCTCGCCGACGACGGGCTGACGCGCCGCCAGTGGCAGGCGCTGAACGCGGCGGCCGGCCCGCGGACGATCGCGGCGGAACTGTCGCCGTTCCTGAGCGGCGACCCGGCAGAACTCGCCGCGGTGACCACCCCGCTGGTCGAGCGCGGCTGGCTGGCCGGCGACACGCTCACGGCTGAGGGTGAGCGGGCGCTGCAGGCCCTGACCACCAAGGTCCAGGCCCATCGCCGCAGCGTCACCAACGGCATCACGAACGACGAGTACCTGGCCGCGGTCGGCGTACTGCGACGAATGGCCGCCAACCTGGCCTGAGAACGACTGGAGGCTCCGAGTGTGACCGCCCAGGCGCGGCGGTCACACTCGGAGCTTGCCACCTCAAGGGGGAGGTTCCCGGTGAGGTGACGGGAGCCTCCGGTGTCCTACCGCCCAGGACACTCGGCCCAGCCTGGCCCGAGGTGTCGGCCAGGAGGTGGTTGGAACGGCTGGGCGGCGGCGATACAGGGGTCAGCCGCCAAGCCCAGCCGGGTCGGGTGGGCGGTGCGGTCCGGAGCTGAGGAGGGCTCCGGACCGCACCTCGGGTTTCGCCCGGAGCTGAGGAGAACTCCGGACCTTCCAACGCTGCCCCTGGACGTGAGGAGACCCCAGGGAGCAGCTCACCGGGTCTGAGGAGGACCCGGAAGCATTCGGTGTTTCAGTCGAGCGGGCCGAGCAGGTCGTTGGTGACCTTGAGACCGGCGAAACGGCGCCGCATCGCCTGCTCGTAGCGGGCCGCCAGCGGCGCTTCCGCGACGTACTGCGCGATGACATGCTCGCCGAACCAGACCCGGACCCTGCGGCGGTGCTGTCTCGACGTCATTTCCGCGATGGTCACTACTTACTCACCCCGTAACTCTCAGGCCTTGCAACCAGTTGGACTTACTGGTTGTCATGGCAGTAATGGTGCACGAGCCCAACGTGACCGCTCTAGGACCTGGACCGGACCTTTGCCGGACCTCTTCCGGTCCTCTGGCGGACATCTGGGGGACCGCACCTTGTCGTGGGGCATCAGTCGAGACAACGTCTGAACTGACGTGAACGGGAGGAACGATGGCGGGTAGGTACGCGCCAAAGACGGTCCTGGCGCACCTGATCCAGCGCCGGAACCAGACCTACTCCGAGATCGTCGCCGAGTTCGTCGAGCTGGGTGGAACCATCACCGAGCGGCACCTGCGTCGCCTCGCATCGGGCGAGCGCGCGGGGACCACTCCTCAGACCCGGCGCACCCTGCAACGCATGTTCGGCAAGCCGGTCGAGGAGCTCCTCGCGCCGTACGTCGCCGAGCAGGCCGCCCAGGTGGTGCCGGCACCTGCCGCGAGTGGACGGATCACGACAGGTAATGAGATGGAGGTTCTCGACATGGCTGCCAGCCGAGCGAGGGCGTTTGCCCTCGCGGCCCAGTCCGGTCTCGGAAGCGAGGCCATGGAACAGGTGTACGACGACGTCCGCCACGCCGCCCAGGCGTACCCGCAGCGTCCGCTGCCGGAGATCCTCGGCCAGCTGGTCGAGACGCAGGACCTGGTGTTCGGTCTGCTGGAGAGCCGGCAGCGCCCGGAGAACCACCGCCAGCTGTACTTCCTGGCCGGCGTGACCGGCGGTCTGCTCGCGAAGGCCTCCCACGACCTCGGCAACCCGCACGCCGCGCTCACCCAGGCGCGGACGGCGTTCCTCTGCGCCGACAACGCCGACCACCACGGCCTGCGCGCCTGGGTGCGCGGCCTGCAGTCGCTGGTCTCCTACTGGGCCGGCAACCCGCACGACTCCGTCCGCTACGCACAGCTCGGCGCCGGATACGCCGAGCAGGCGAACAGCACCACCAGCGTCTGGCTGCCGGTCAGCGAGGCCCGCGCCTGGGCCGCACTCGGCAACCCCGAGGCCACCCGCGCCGCGCTGGAGCGCGCCGAAGAGGCGTGGAACTCGGTCCGCAACGACGACCTCGACGACATGGGCGGCCTGTGCACCTTCGGCCGCAACCGCCAGCTGTACTACGCCGCCGACGCCCTCGCCTGGCTGCCCGGTGAGGTCGAGCAGGCGCAGCGGTACTCGAGCCAGGCGGTCGACGCCTACACCGACCAGAACCACCCGGAGTGGGCCTTCGGCGACGCCGCGGGCAGCCACGCCGCGATGGCCATCACCCGGATCGCGAGCGGCGAGCTGGACGGCGCGGCGGACGCGCTGGCCCCGGTGCTGACCCTGCCGACCGAGCGCCGGATCAACGGTGTCGTGCACTCCGCGCGCCGGGTCCACCAGGCACTGCGGCAGTCCGGACGGGCCGAGGACGCCCGCGAACTCCAGGAGGAGATCGAGGTCTTCACGCGGACGCCGATGCAGACCTACCCCCGGTAGCCTGCCCGGATGGAGCCGCTGAACGGTGCCCTGACCACGCTGCGGGAATTCCGGACAACCGACCTCGACGACTACCTGGCCATCGCCGGCGACGACCGCGTCACGACCTGGATGGCCTTCGACAGCTACGACCGTGCCAAGGCCGAGAAGAACCTGTCCGGCATCATCGAGCGGTCGGCCAGGGACGACCGGCCCGACTACATGCTGGCCGTCACCCGGCCGGACGAGGACCGCGTGATCGGCTTCGCCCGGATCGCGCCGAGCGGGCCCTGGGCGGCCAAGCTCGGCTACGCGATCGGCGCCGACCACTGGGGCCACGGGTACGCGACGGACGCGGCCCGGGTGTTGTTGCGCTTCGCCTTCGGCACCCTCGACCGGCACCGGGTGACCGCGGCGATCGGCCCCGAGAACGAGGCCTCGATCGCGGTCGTCAAACACCTCGGCTTCAGCTACGAGGGGCACCTCCGCGACCACGTCTTCACGAACGGCAACTGGCGCGACTCCGTGCTCTACTCGTTGCTCGAGGGCGAGTTCCCGGGCTGACCCGCCGCTGCCGGCCGGTGGCGCTGGCAAAGTTCCGTCATGTCCGGGATCCGTCACCCGCATTCGATGGTCACGCTCCTGACTGATCAGGTATGACACAGTGCATGCCCCTGTCGAGAACACTGCGGACCCGGACAGCGCTCCTGCTCACCAGTGCACTGGTGCTGTCCGCGGTCTCCTCCCCGGGTACGGCGTCCGCCGCCGAGCCCACCCCCGCGCCCGCGAGCGGCGTACCGTCCCTGAAGGCCCCTGCGACGGTGACCCTGCTGACCGGCGATCGCGTCACCCTGACCCCGACCAAGAGCGGGACGCCGCGCGTCGACGTACGCTCCCGGGACGGCCGGACGACGACCACCGGCTACACCATCCGCAACGACAAGGGCCGGATCACCGTCGTGCCCCACGCGGTCCAGGGTCTTGTGCCGTCCGTCCTCGATCCCGCGCTCTTCGACGTGACCGGCCTGGTCGAGATGCGGTACGACGACGCGCACCGCGCGGACACGCCCATCATCGTCCGCGAGGCGCCCGGGGCACGCACGATGGCGAGCACCGGGTTCGCCCCGACCCGTCACCTGGCCACGATGAACGCGACGGCAGGACGGCTGGCGAAGTCCCGGACCGCCACGTTCGGCGCATCGCTGACCGCGGGCGCGCCGCGGCCGGCCAAGATCTGGTTGGACGCCGCCGTGCAAGGCGCCTCGACCACCACCGGTACAGCGGCCCCACTGGACAGCTACCTGGACCAGATGAACGCTCCGGAGGCCTGGGACCGGGGACTCGACGGGCGTGGCGTCAAGGTCGCGGTGGTCGACTCCGGCATCGACAGCGGCCACCCGGCGCTCGCCGGCAAGGTGACCGCCGCGGCCGACTTCACCGGTGAGGGCACCCAGGACGATCTCGGGCACGGCACGCACGTGGCCTCGCTGGTCGCCGGTACCGGCGCCGGATCGGACGGCGCCCGGCACGGCGTCGCGCCGGGCGTCGAGCTGATCTCGAGCAAGGTGCTGAACGCCCAGGACGAGGGCACCACGTCCGGCGTCATCGCCGGCATGGAGTGGGCGGTCGAGCAGAACGCCGATCTGGTGAACGTCAGCCTCGGCGGACGCGCACCGCAGTACGGCGAGGATCTGCTGGCCGAGGCGGTCGACCGACTGACCGCGAGCAGCGGAGCACTGTTCGTCGTGGCCGCCGGCAACAACGGCCTGCCGTGGCCGGCCCCGTTCTCGATCCAGAGTCCGGGGACTGCGGCGTCCGCCCTGACCGTCGGCGCCGTGGACGGCACGGACCATAAGGCGTACTTCTCCAGCGAGGGCCCGACCTGGTCGTACGTGCAGAAGCCGGAGGTCTCGGCTCCCGGGGTCGACATCCCCGGCGCCCGCGCGGGTGCCCGCGACGGAGACCTGTACGTCGCGTACTCCGGGACCTCCCAGGCGACACCGCTGGTCACCGCATCGGCCGCACTGCTGCTGCATCAGCACCCCGAGCTGACCTGGCAACAGCTGAAGGCACGGCTCAGCAGCGCGGTCGACGACACCGGCACGTACACCTCGTGGTCCGGCAGCGGACGGGTGAACCTCGACAAGGCCACCTCCGCCGGTTTGTCGTCGGACCTGGGCGTCCTCGACTTCGGCGCGATCCGCCACCCCGACGACGCGAAGCAGACCCGCACCGTGACGCTGACGAACCCGGGCAGCACACCGGTCACCGTCACGGCAGCAGACCACCAAGTGCAGTCCGTCGTCGGTACGCCGGCGCCCGACACCGCCGTCGTCGTCTCGCCGGCCACCGTCACGGTCGCACCCGGAGGCACGGCCCGCCTGACAGTCACGCTGGACCCCGCCGTGATCACCGACGACATGTGGCAGGGCTCGGTCGATCTGCTCGGCGCCGACGGGAAGGACCTCCTGCGCCTCGCCCTCAACGCCTACGACGAGCCCCCGATGTACGACGTGGCGGTCCAGGTCCTCGACCGCGCCGGGCAACCGGTGAGCGGCGGATGGGTGAACGCGTTCAACGCCGCGACCGGAGGCTTCGTGCAGTTCGTTCTGGACGAGCAGGGGCGTGCCACCCGCCGGCTGTCTCCGGGCGAGTGGAGCATGTACAGCTGGGTCACCACCGGCGACACACTCGCTCTGGTCGGCGGACCCAACCACATCGTCACCGGCGAGACGGCGGTCACCCTGGATGCCCGGAGGACGGTGCGGCTGAACATTCCGGTCGTCGAGGGCGTGCCGACCAAAGCCACCACGGCGGCGTTCTCCGCGCTCCGCGGCTCGCAACCGGGCAAGTGGCAGGCGGAGGAGCTCTACCCGAGCATGGACGACGTGACCGCCGGCCGGATCTATCTCCAGCCGACCGCGGCGCCCACGACAGGAATCACCGAGACGGTGACCCGGTGGCAGCTCCAGGCGACGAAGAAGGCGCATCGGAGCGATCCGGACGTGTACGAGGTCTACCAGAGCGCGGACCACTTCACCCTGCCGCTGGCGAAGAACCTGGACCGAAAGGCCGTGCGGAACATGGCCCGCGTCGACACCACGTTCGGTGGCGTCTGGGGCAGCGGCACGACCGACCTCGGTCGTGGATCCGCAAGCGCTGTGACCAACTTCGGTGGGTCCATCTGGCAGACGACCGAGGTGCCGTCGCACCGGATCGAGATGCTGTCCGCAGGGCCCGGCATCCGGTGGTGGCAATGCTTGGACCTGCCGTCGACCGGCCAGTCCGGTGTCTGCGACGACCCGTTCCGCAGCTACCAGCCGGGTGAGCGGGTGCGCTCGGTGTTCGGTACGGCGATGCACCCGCAGGTGTCCCTCAGCGACTTCTACGGCGGGGTCTTCAATGTGCAGGTGGGCGTGGCCGATCCCGGACACGTGGGAGTGCTCGACACGCCGCAGTTCGCGACGCGGCCGCGGCTCACGCTGCATCGCAACGGACAGTTGGTCGGGGACGTCGACGACACGTCCGGCTTCTTCGGCGTACCCGACGGTCCCGCACGCTGGCGGTTGGAACACAGCTGGAGGAACGATCAGCTGCCGTCCTCGACGGAGGCCAGGACCACCTGGGAGTTCACGGCCACGCCACCGGCGACGGCGGACGAGAATCCGGTGCGGCCGCCCATGATGCGGCTCGACTACGACCCGTACGTGGCGCTGGACGGCAGTGCTCCGGCGTTCCGGCCGCTGGTGTTCGACCTCCGGGTCGGGTACCTGCCCCACGCGGCCACCTCGACGGTCGAGTCGTCCCGCCTCTGGGTCTCCTCGGATCGCGGGAAGCACTGGTCGCCGGTTCCGCTGATCCGGACGAAGGACGGCTACCGGACCGTCGTCGCTCCCCACATGCTGCGTCCAGGCCACACCCTGTCGGTCCGCGCCGCCGTGACCGACCGCGCCGGCAACTCCGTCGACCAGACCGTCCTGGACCTGGTGCCCGTGCGCTGACCGTCCGCTGGGGTGGCGGGGCATCCTGGAGATATGGCCGCCACCCTGCCCGACCAGCTGAACCCACTGCGGGACAGCCTGGCGCGGATGATTCTCACGAAGGTCGCGGGTCCGGACCCGCACGCCGAGCGGGACCGGGTGCACAACACACCCGGTCCGCGCTGGTTCGCGCCGGACCAGCCGATCCGGCGGGTGCACGGTGACGCGTCGATGTTCGCGGGGGGACTGCGGGCGCTGTTGCTGCAGTCCCTGCACCCGCTGGCGATGGCTGCCGTGGCGGCGCACTCCGGGTACCAGGGCGATCCGTGGGGACGGCTGCGGCGGACCAGCTACTTCCTGGCGATCACGACGTACGGCGCGATCCCGGACGCCGAGGAGGCGATCGCCCACGTCAGGTCCGTGCACGAGCGCGTCCGCGGGACCAGCCCGGACGGAGTGAAGTACCGGGCGTCGGACCCGCACCTGCTCAAGTGGGTGCACGTGGCGGAGGTGGACAGCTTCCTCGCCGCACACCAGCGGTACGGCGCGCATCCGCTCAACGCCGAGGAGCAGGACCAGTACGTCGCGGACGCGGCACTGGTGGCCGGGAAGCTCGGTGTGATCGACCCGCCCACCACGGTCGCCGAGGTGCAGCAGCTGCTGAAGGACTACCGGCCCGAGCTCCGCGGTACGACGGAAGCTCGCCAGGCGGCCCGCTTCATGCTGATACACCCGCCCGTACCGTGGGCTGCCCGCCCCGCGTACGCCGTACTGACGGCCGCTGCGGTCGGACTGCTCCCGTGGTGGACCAGACTGCCGCTGCGGCTCCCGTACCTCCCGCTGGCCGAGCGGACCGTCGTACGAGCGGCCGGCGACGGGCTCACCAGGACGATCCGCTGGGCCCTCGCGTCACCAACACTGACCGCACCAACGCCGGCGGGAACCGGCGCGGAGACATGACGCGCTTGTAGGTTGTTCTCGTGCCGCTGCGTCCTCATCGTCCGCTCCCCCTGGCTACGCCGGCGGGAGTCGAGGTGCTGACCAGGATTCTGACCCAGGGCCCGATCCCGCGGGTGGAGATCGCGCGGCGGACCGGGCTGTCGCAGGCGGCCGTGACGAAGGCGGTCGCGCCGCTGATCGAGGCAGGTTTCGTCACCGATCAGGCGCCGCCGGCGGACGGCGACAACCAGGTCGGCATCGGGCGGCCGGTGAGCCCGCTGACCGTCGTACCGAGCAGCGTCTCGGTGATCGGGGTCAAGGTGACGCCGACCAGCCTGATCGGGGTCGCGACGGACTTCACCGCCGGGATCCTCGAGGTCCGGCACGACGCGTTGGACGGCACCGACCCTGACCAGGTGATCGAGCAGCTCGCCGACCATGTGAAGGCGCTGATCGCCGCGCTCAAGTCGGGTCCGGCGACGGCCGGCCCGCTGGCCGGGATCGGGATCGCGGTGTCCGGGGACGTCGACACCGCGCACGGCGTCGTCCGGGACTCACCGCTGATGGGCTGGCGCACCGTGCCGGTCGCGGAGCTCCTGGGCAAACGCGTCCGGCTGCCCATCGTGGTGTCGAACGACGTCCGCGCGCTGACCGTCGCGGAGCACTGGTTCGGGGCCGGCGTGAACGCGGACTCGTTCGCGGTGGTGACGATCGGCTCCGGCATCGGCTGCGGGCTGTACATCAACGGCGAGGTGGTGTCCGGCGCGTACGGCGTCTCGGGCGAGCTCGGCCACCTACCGCTGGCGCCGGGCGACCTGGTCTGCACCTGCGGCCGGCGTGGCTGCGTGGAGACCGTCGCGTCGTCGGACGCGATCCTGGCCCGCACCCGGGAGACGACCGGGCGGGCGGATCTCGATCTGGCGGGCGCGGTCGATCTCGCGCACCAAGGCAACGAGCAGGCGCGCGAGTCGTTCGACCGGGCCGGTGAGGTGATCGGGTCCGCGCTGGCCGCGATGGTGAACCTGGTCGGCCCGGAACTGGTGATGATCGCGGGCGAGGGCGTCGCGGAGTACGACCTGTACGAGGAGCGGATGCGGCGCGCGTTCGCGGAGCACGCGTTCGGCGCTGCCGGGGACTGCCGCCTGGTGCTCCGCTCCCACACCTTCGACGACTGGGCCCGCGGCGCCGCCGCCACCGTGCTCCGCTCGTACGTCCGCGGCGAGCCGCCGCTCCGACGCTGACACCCGAGGGGCCTTCTCCCCTCGTCCAGCAGGGGAGAAGGCACACCTCGCGAGGACGGTCAGCTGCGGGCCGCGGCGAGGATCTTGCGCCAGACCTTCTTGTAGGAGTCGAGGCCGTCGCCCGCGAGCGGTCCCGTCGGTCCGGCGGTGATCGACACCCGCTCGGGGATCGTGCCCCAGACCGGGATGTTCTCGGCGGCGTACTGCTGCATCGCTTCCTGGTACGACCGGGTGTACGTCCGCGCCGAGCAGATCACCAGCCCCGACGGTACGTCGTCCGGCACCAGGTCCAGCACGGCCTTCACCCGGGGCGTCTCGACACCGCCGACGCGGGTCGGGATGATCACGATCCGGGCCCGTTCGAGCGCCTTGTTCAGCAGCCGCTCGTGGGACGGCGGCATGTCGACGATGCCGATGCCCTCCGGTGGCACCTTGTCCAGGGCCTTGTTCAGCAGGCGCTCGGTCGGCGCCTCCGCGATCTCGACCCTGGACAGTTGGCCGTCCTCGGAGTCCGCGATCCAGTCCGCGGCGCTGCCTTGCGGATCCGCGTCGATCAGGGTGGATGTGCGGCGGTTGGAAGATGCCAGCGCGGCCAAGTACACCGACGTGGTTGTCTTACCGACCCCGCCCTTCAGTGCAGCTGTCACGATGATCATGAGAGTGAACTTACCCGCTTCGGCGCGTTTACCGGCGTGTCGTCGGCGTTGCTCGATCGACGTCGTGATAGTTGCCCCCGGCCCACGTGTACAAGTTCAAGGTCACTTCAGCCGTGAATCCTTTCCGTCGGCCGGCGGCTCTTACCCCTGTCATCGCAGTCGACGAAGGAGCTCACCATGACCGTCACCCTGACCATTGCCGCGATCGTCGCGATCCTGCTGCTCGGCACCTGCAGCGTCGTCGTCCTCCGCCGGCGGACCCGTGGCTGACCTCGACGAACAGCTGATCCGCGCCGCCCAGCACGGCGACGTCGACGCGCTCAGCACGCTGGTCGCCGACTCCCACCCGACCGTACGGCGGTTCGCCCGGACGCTGTGCGCGACGCCGGAGGACGCCGAGGACGCCGCACAGGAAGCGCTGATCATCCTCTACCGGAAGATCGGGATGCTCCGTGCGACCAGCGCGCTGACCTCGTGGATGTTCCGGATCATCCGCAACGAGTGCCTCCGCCGCGCCCGCGCCGTACTGCGCGACCACCCGATCGCACCGGAACCGGCCCCGTCCGCGGAGGACGAGGCCCTGCGGCAACTGGAAGCGCAGGCAGTCGCCGCGGCGATCGCGCGACTGCCCGCCGACCAGCGCAGTGTCCTGGTCCTCCGCGACGTCCAGGGTTACAGCGGCCCGATGGTCGCCAAGGCCCTCGGCCTCACCGTCCCCGCGATGAAGTCCCGCCTGCACCGCGCCCGGACCGCCGTCCGCGAATCCCTCGGAGCCCCCACATGACCTTCGCCAGCACCTCGCTACCCCGGCACCTCCTCCGCGGCGTCATCGGCTTCGGCAGCGTGGTCGCCGCAGTCGCCCTGATCCCGGCCGTCGGCCTCCTCAGCCTCCTGCTCCTCCCCGTCGCCCTGATCGCCTTCCGCGGCTGCCCCACCTGCTGGGTCGTCGGCCTGCTCGAAACCATCTCCCGCGGCAAGCTCCAGCGCGACTGCACCGACGGCTCGTGCAAACTGACCACAGCCGGCTAGCGCGGCTTCCGGACCATCTCGACCAGAGCGGTCAGGCCGTCGGCGCCGTACCCCGCCTCGTCGGCTCGGGCGAACAGCTCAGCCACCGCCCCCGGCACCGTGACGTCGAGGCCGGACTCGGCGAACGCCTGGACCACGTGCTCCGCGCCGACGGCCTGCATGTGCAGGTTGTTCTCGGCGCCGGGGTGCTCGCCGGCTTCGATGGCCGCCGTGGAGATGCGGAGGAAGCCCATCGGCCCGTCCTCGGTCAGGTCGCTGAGCATCGTCGCGGCGTACGGCTGCAGGCGCTCCGCACTCCCGACCAGCGACGCGGAGTAGAAGTAGCTGATCAACGTGGTCCAGAAGATGTTCAGCATGGCCTGGTAGTAGAGCATCGCCAGACCGGGGTCGGTGCCCATGTGGTCGACGCGGCCCAGCGCCTCCAGTGCCGGCTTGTGCGCCGTCACTGCCTCCTCGGGACCTGCGAAGAAGATGTACGCCCCCGGCTTCCCGATCCCCGGCGGCGGCACCATGATGCCCGCGGTCACCAGCGTTCCACCGCGCTCGGCGACCCAGCGGCTCGCTTCACGCAACTTCTCGGGGCTGTCCGAGCTCAGGTTGACCAGGACCCGCCCGTTCAGGTCCGCGTCGGCGAGCGACTCGAACATCGCGGCGTAGTCGACCTGACTGATGACCACCAACTCACTGGCCGCCACGGCCTCGGCCGCGGTGGCCGCCTCGGTCGCCCCCAGCCCGGCCGCCTTGCCGGGGGTCCGGTTCCAGACGGTGGTCGGATGGCCGGCCGCGACGAACGTCGAGGCCATCGTCGAGCCCATCGCGCCGAGCCCGATCACTGTCACTGCTTCTTGTGAACTCATGCGCCGATCGTCGGAGAACCCGCTACGGGTTTACTACGGGTATGTACTTCGGGGTGCTCGGTCCGCTGCTCGTGCGGACGGACGCCGGCGAACCGGTCGCCGTACCCGACACCAAGGTCAGGACCCTCCTCCTCGACCTGCTGGCGAACGAGGGCCGCCCGGTGAGCGCGGACCGGCTGATCGACGACCTCTGGGGGACCCGCCCGCCGCGCAACGCGACCGGCACGCTGCAGGCCCGCGTCTCCCAGTTGCGCACCGCGCTGGAGCGCGCCGAGCCCGGGGCGCGCCGGCTGGTCGAGCACGGCCCGGCCGGTTACAGGCTGGCGACGGACGTTGTCGACAGCAACGTCTTCGAGCAGCGAATCCGGACCGGCCGACTGCGGGAGGCGCTCGGGCTCTGGCGCGGTCAGGCGTACGCCGACGTGCGGGATCACGAATTCGCACGCGCGACCCGTGACCGCCTGGAGGACCTCTATGTGACTGCTCTGGAGGAGCTGTCCAACCGTGGCGAGGAGGTGCTCCAGGAGACGACCGCGCTGGTCCAGCAACGTCCCCTCGACGAGCGGCTGCACGCCATACACCTGAAGGCCCTCTACCGGGCAGGCCGGCAGCATGATGCGCTCCAGGCGTTCGCCGAGCTCCGTGACGCGTTGGTCGAGGAGCTGGGCGCTGACCCTGGTCCGGAGTTGGCCGAGCTCCACCAAGCGATCCTGCGTCACGACCCGGCACTCCGGCGCCCACCCACGCTGCCGACACCCCTGAACGACCTGGTCGGACGGGACGAGATGCTGGCCGCGGCGCAGCAGCAGCTGGCAACCAACCGTCTCGTCACGCTGGTGGGTCCAGGCGGGGTCGGAAAGACCCGCCTGGCCGTTGAGCTGGGCCGCCAGCACGGGACCGACGTACGCCTCCTGGAACTCGCCCCACTGCGGCAGGGCGAGGTCCTCGACGCGCTGGCCACCGCACTGAGTCTCCGAGACGAGTCGAGCGACCTCCTCCCACGGCTGCTCGAATCACTCGGCAGCAGGCAGCTCCTGCTCATCCTCGACAACTGCGAGCACCTGGACCTGGCAGGCCTGGTACGGCGTCTGCTCGCGGCAGCACCCGGTCTGCGCATCCTCGCGACGAGCCGGGAGCCGCTGGGGCTGACCGGTGAGCTCGTGCTCGACGTACCGCCCTTGACCACAGCTGCGGCCGTCGTGTTGTTCCAGGCGCGTGCGGGCGTCACCGACGACGTGACGGCGATCTGTGAGCGGCTCGACGGCATTCCGCTCGCGCTGGAGCTCGCTGCGACCCGCGTCCGGGCGCTCGGCGTCCAGGGCCTCGCTGACCGCCTGGACGACCGCTTCCGGTTGCTGGCCGGTGGCAAGGGCGGCCCGGAGCGCCAGCGGACTCTCCGGGCGACGATCGACTGGAGCTGGGACCTGCTGGACGACGACGAGCGCCGGATGCTGCGGCGACTCGCGGTGCACGCCGGAACGTTCTCCCTGGAGGCGGCCGCGCAGGTCAGTGATCTGCCCGAGCACCTCGTACTGGCGCTGGTCGACAAGTCGCTCGTGGTGGCGACGGCCGGCCGGTACCACCTGCTCGAATCCGTGGCGGCGTACAGCCTGGAGCGGCTGACAGAGGCCGGAGAGGAAGCCGAGACCCGACGCAAGCACGCAACGTACTACCTGGCGCTCGCGCAGCGGGCCGACTTGCACGGGCCTGGTCAGCGCGAGTGGCTGCGGCGACTCGACCAGGAGGTGGCGAACTTCCGCGTCATTCCGCCGTCGCTGGAGCTGGCGACCGCGCTCGCCTGGTACTGGTACCTGCGCGGCCGCCTCGGCGAAGCACGCCGTACGCTCGCCGCCGCTCTCGCGGTGCCCGGTCAGGACCCGGCGCTCCGCGGGCAGGCGATGGTCTGGCTGGCCGGGATGGCCGCGACCGATGCCGAGGGCACCGATGTCGCCGCGGCCGGTGAGGAAGCGCTACGAGCCGTCGGCGACGATCCGCATGCGCTGTGGTTCCTGACCATGACCCGGTGGGCGTACGGCGACGCCTCGGTCCTCACCGATCGCATCGACCGGGCGATCGCGGCTTTCACCGAGCGGGACGACCGCTGGGGTCTCGCGGCGGCGTTGAGTACCCGGGCACAGCTGAGCATCGTGCACGCGGACCTGGACGCGATGCGCCGGGACAGCCTGCGGAGCCTGGAGCTGTTCGAGGAGCTCGACGACGACTGGGGGCGGCTGCAGGCGACGTACGCACTGATCGTGGCGGCCGAGATCAGCGGCGACTACCCGACCGCCACGGCGTACCTGGAGGACGCGATCCGGCGCGCGGAGGACCTCGGGCTGTGGACGGAGGTCTCGTTCCGGACCGCCGGCCTGGGCCGGATCGCGCTGCTGACCGGCGACTACGCGCGGGCCGACGAACTGCACGAGCGGGCCCGGCGGCTCGCGGTCGAACAGTCGAACAAGTCGGCCGAGGAGTACGCCGAGGTCGGTCTCGGACTGTCCGCCCGGCGGCAGGGCCGGCTCGACGACGCCGAACGGCTCTTCACCAAGTGGCTCCGCTGGCTGACCCAGATCGGCGGGACGCCGGGCATCGCGTTCATCAGCAACCAACTAGGCTTCATCGCCGAAGAACGCGGCGACCTCGCGACCGCCCGCACCCTCCACGAGCGCGGCCACGAAGCCGCCCGACGCACCGGAGACCCCCGAGCCGTCGCACTGGCCCTGGAGGGCCTGGCCGGCGCAACCGAGGACCCCACCGAGGCCGAGGCCCTCCTAACCCAAGCCGAAACCCTCCGCCACCAATCCGGCATCCCCCTCCCACCCGCCGAACACCACGACCTAACCCGAATCCGCGCCCGTTGGCGCTGAGCGACTCAGAGCATGTCTTCGGCGGTGTAGTGGCGCAGTTTCGCGGTGGCGGAACTCTTACCTGCCCGCGTCCAGAAGACCTGTTCCAACTCCGGGTGGGCAGGCGGCAGGTAGGCCAGCTTGCCGGCCAGGACGTGCTGGTCGCGACTGGTCGGCCCGCCATCGCGCCACTTGGCCTCGCCCAGGAGCCGGGTCTGGTCATCGAGCAGTCCGAGCACGTCCACCTCTGCGACCTCGTCCCGCCACCACCGGCCTACAGCGATCCCGATCGGCAGTTCGCCACTTCTGGCCAGTCGTACGGCGTGATCACGCGCAGCCTCCTCGAAGACCCGCGCGACATGTGACTGCCAGCGACCCTCGACGCGATGCCGAACCGCTTGCCCTTGGCCCCCTTCCACCAGGTCCGCGTCCTCCCGCAGCACGGAGAACCAGTAGGACAGGTACGGATCGGCGATCTCGTACAGCGGATCCGCAGTTGCCGGCGCACCCAACGGACGTGCCGCTCGCACGTAGCCGGCACGCCGCAATCGGTCGAGGGTGTAGTCGATGCGTTGTTGTGCACGGCTCGCGATCCGCGACCTCCGGCGTACCCCGGAGCCGAGTGCCGCGAGGACGCGCTCGTACCCACCGCGCCAATCGAGGTCCTCGCTCAAGATGTCCATCGCGTCGCGCAGCAGCATCCCACCGGGTTCGAAGGCGAGGTGCTGCAGGTTCTCCGCGGGCGTGAGCGCCGGATCCCATCGCTGCAGATGCAGGGGATACCCACCACATGCGGCGTACGCCTGGACATAGTCCGCTGCCGGCAGCGCCGGCTGGAACGCCCTGGCGTCAGCGAACGAGAACGGATCCAGTCGGCGTTCGACGGTCGGCCGCCGATGCAATCCTCCGTCAGGCCCCAACATCTGTTCCATCACCGAGACCGCGGAGCCGGTCAGCGCCAGCAGGATGCGACTGTCCCGCGACCTCGCCTCCCAGACCGCCGACAGCAGATCGGCGAAGTCGGCGCGACCGGTCAAGAGCCGTGGCACCTCGTCGAGTACGACGAGGAGCGGCTGCTCGACGGAGATCCGCAACACGAAACGGAGCGCTGCCTCCCAGTCCGAGAAGCTCCCGCCGATCAGATCGGCGACATCCTCGCCCAACTGTTCCGCGACGGAGCCGGCGAACCTCGCAAGCTGCCGATCCTCGCTGTCTTGACGCGTCGCGGTGAAGTAGACCGCCCGCCGCCCTTCGGCGAAGTGCGTCAGCAGGTACGTCTTCCCCACCCGTCTGCGGCCCCACAGCACCACCAGTTGGGGTTCACCCTGCTGCGCCTTCTGCCAGCTCCGCTCCAGCTCCTGGAGCTCGGCGACCCTGCCAACGATCTGGTCCACGGCGACCTCTCAGGCTCTTGTAGTACAAACTAGTTGTACCACAAACAGTTTGTACCGAGCCGCGTGCTAAGCTCGGCACCAAGAGTGTGCGGACGGTTACTTGCCGAGCCAGGTGTCTACCTTGGATTGGTTGTCCTTGACCCATTTCTCGGCGGCCTGGTCGGGGGTGAGTTTGTCGACGGCGATCATGCGGGCGACGGCGTTCTGGTCCTCGTTGGTCCACTGGAAGTTCTTGACCAGGTCGTACGCGGGGCTGCCCGAGTCGGCGAACTTCTTCGAGACGATCTTGTCCAGGTCGTACGGCGGGTAGTCGCAGGCGACCTTCGCGGGGTCGGCGTCGCAGCCGGCCTTGTACGCGGGGAGGTTGACCTTGACCAGCTTGATCTCGTTGAAGAACCACTGCGGCTCGTAGAAGTACGCGAGCAGCGGCTTCTTGTTCTTCTCCGCGTCCCGGAACGCCTGGATCAGCGCGGTCTCGCTGCCGCTCTGCACGACCTTGTAGTTCAGGTTCAGGTTCTTCACCAGCGCCTCGTCGTTCGTCACGTACGACGGGTCGCCGTCGAGCAGCTGCCCCTTGCCGCCGGACTCCGACGTCTTGAACAACCCGGCGTACTTGTTCAGGTTCTTCCAGTCGGTGATGTCCGGGTACTTCTCGGCCATCCACGGCGGCACGTACCAGCCGATCACGCCCTTGACCCCGGTGGACCCGGCCGCGACCGCGACCTTGTCGGTCTCGATGTACTTCTTCTTCAGGTCCTCGTGGCCCCAGTTCTCCAGGTTCACGTCCACCTCTCCGGTGGCGAAGCCCTGCCAGGCGATCTCCTCCTTGAGGTTCTTCTTCACCACCTTGCAGCCGAGGTCCTTGGTCGCGACGTACGCCACCACGGCCGCGTTCGCCTCGTACCCGACCCACGGGCTCACGGTCAGGTTGAACGAGCCGCACTCCTTCCCACCGGCCGGCTGCTCCTGGGAGCCGACCTTCTCCCCACCGCATCCCGCGAGCGCCAGCGCGACCGCCGTCAGCACACCGGCGTACCGGAGTCTCTTCACCGCTTGTCTCCTCTTGTTGGGAAATCCTGTGTACGGCGAGCCGCCGCCTGCGTCACCCGGTCGAGCATGACACCCAGCAGCACGATCGCCAGCCCCGCGGCCAGCCCCTTGCCGTACAGCTCGCTCTGCGCGAAGCCGGCCGCCACGTCGTACCCCAAGGCGCCCGCGCCGACCAGCCCGCCGACCACGACCATCGACAACACATAGATCAGCCCCTGGTTGACCGCGAGCGTGATCGCCCGCCGCGCCACCGGCAGCTGCACCTTGCTGATCACCTGCCAACTGCTCGAGCCGACCGAGTTCGCCGCCTCCACGGTCGCGACCGGGACCGCCCTGATGCCATCGGCAACGATCTTCGTGGTCACCGGTACGGCGAACACCACCGCCGCCGCGATCGCGGTGAACCGGCTGGTCCCGAACAACGCCAGGAACGGCACCAGGTACACGAACGGCGGCATCGTCTGCCCCGCGTCCAGCACCGGACGGATCCAGGTGTCGACCCGGTGGTTGCGCCCGGCCCAGACGCCGAGCGTGAGCCCGACGACCACCACGACGACCGTCGCGAGCAGCGTCGACGCGAGCGTGACCATGCTGTCGTGCCACACCCCGGTCGCGACCAGCAACACCAAGCAGACCGCGGCCGGAGCGGCACCACGCCAGCCTCCGAGTACGGCGGCCAGCGCGACCACGACCGTACTGACGAGCCACCACGGCGACCCGGTCAGCAAAGCTTCGAGCGGGTTGAGCAGCGCCACCGTCACCACGTCGCGCACACCGTACGTGAACCCGCCGAACACGTCCTGGACCCAGTTCGTCACGTCGGTCGCGATCACCGCGATCCGAGAGCCCACGGTGACGTCGGACGGGAACTCGGCGGCCCACACATAGGTGCGCGAGAACCACACGGCGACGAGCACCCCGAGCCCTCCGGCCCCGAGCAGCACCTTCCGGCGCAGGCTCGCCGTCCGCCAGGGCCGGTCACCGGCCGCGGTCGTGACCCGGTCGAGGACGATCGCCAGAACGACGATCGCCAGCCCGGCGTTGAACGCGACGCCGACGTCGAGCGTCTGTAGCGCCTTCAGCACGGTCTGGCCGAGGCCGGGCGCGTCGATCAGCGCGGCCACCGTCACCATCGAGAGCGCGGCCATGATCGTCTGGTTGATCCCGACGACCACGGTCGACCGGGACATCGGCAGCAGGACCTTGACCAGCGTCTGACCCCGGGTCGAGCCGAGCGACCGGGACGCTTCGACGCTCTCCGGCGGCACCGAGCGGATCGCGTGCGCGGTCAGCCGGACCGCCGGCGGCGCCGCGTAGATCAGGGTGGCGATCGTCGCCGCGGCCGGCCCGATCGCGAAGAACAGCGTCAGCGGCGCCAGGTAGACGAACGTCGGCAGCGTCTGCATCAGGTCGAGAACGAGCGTGGCGACCTTGAAGGCGCGGTCGGACAGCCCGGCCCAGATCCCGAGCGGGATCGCGACCACGAGCGACAGCAGCACGGCACCGATGGTCAGCGCGAGCGTGTCCATGCTCTCCTGCCACAGCCCCTGCAACCCGACGAAGCCGAGCCCCGCGGCGGTCAGTACGGCGACCTTCCAGTTGCCGAACGCCCAGGCGCAGTACGCCGAGATCGCGACCACGCCGAGCCAGCCGATCACCGGGACCGGCCGGTCGTACGCCGGCTGCGCGACGAGGTTCTGCAGCAGGACGACGAAGTGGTCGACGGCGACCCTGATCGCGTCGAAGAACACGTTGCCCTGACCGATGTCGTCGCGGTGATCGGTCAGCCAGCGATGCGGCGCGGTCGTCTCCTGGCCGCCGAGGACGAGCGTGTCGATGCCGCGCAGGACGAAGTACGCCGCGACCCAGACGACGATCAGGACGCCGACGACGACGGCGCGCCGGGGTCGCCGTACCTCGACCTCCACGTCACTCGTGATGGCGGCCATCAGGCGTCCGCGACAACGGCGAGGATCTCCTCGTCGCCGATGACCCCGAGCAGCGTGCCGCGGTCCACGACCTTGACCGGGCGGTCGGACTCGAGCACGAGCCGCGTCGCCTCGCGGACGAGCACGTCGGGACCGAGCTCCGGCCCGTCCAGCGGCTCGTCCGGGCGCGCGTCACGGGCGATCCAGCGCAGGGTGAGGACGTCGGCCCGCGGTACGTCGCGGACGAACTCGCGCACGTAGTCGTCGGCCGGCGCGCCGACGAGCTCGTCGCCGGTGCCGAGCTGGACCGCGGCGCCGTCGCGCATCAGCAGGATCCGGTCGCCGAGCTTCAGCGCCTCGGACAGGTCGTGGGTGATGAACACCATCGTCTTGCCGACCTCGCGGTGCAGCCGCACGACCTCGGTCTGCATCTCGCGCCGGATCAGCGGGTCGAGCGCGGAGAAGGGCTCGTCGAACAGCAGTACGTCGGGGTCGTTCGCGAGCGCCCGCGCCAGGCCGACCCGCTGCTGCATGCCGCCGGAGAGCTGCTCGGGGTACAGGTGCTCGTTGCCGGACAGGCCGACCAGGTCGATGACCTCCTGGGCACGGCGGCGCCGGTCGGGCTTGCTCTCGCCCCGGACCTCCAGGCCGTACGAGACGTTGTCGATCACCTTGCGGTGCGGGAGCAGGCCGAAGTGCTGGAACACCATCGAGAACTTGCTCCGCCGCAGGGCGCGCAGCCGCTTCTCGTCGGCCGCCCGCAGGTCCTCGCCCTCGAAGACCAGCCGCCCGGCCGTCGGCTCGATCAGCCGCGTCAGGCACCGGACCAGCGTGGACTTGCCCGAGCCGGACAGGCCCATGACGACGAACACCTCACCGGGCGCCACGTCGAAGCTCAGGTCACGAACGGCCGCCGTACAGCCGGTCTTGGCGTGCAGCGCCGCGCGATCGAGCGCGGCGAGGTCCGGCCGGTGCGGGACCCGCTGCGCCTTCGGGCCGAACACTTTCCACAGCCCCTCGACGGACAGCAGCGCGTCGGAATCCTGGACGTCGGGGTACTCGAGCTGAGCGGTCACAGGTAAACCCTCGCATCCCCGCCGACGGACACAACGTGAACCGGGACTCTACCCAACCACGAGGCCCCCGACGCGTGTCAGGGTTGGTACGGCGGGGCCTCGCCCCAGCCCCAGTGCGGGACCGGAGCCTTGGGCGGTGGCGTCGCGCCCGGCTGGGAGTTGGCGAGGGCGATTCGGGTGCCCCATTCGACGTACGCGACGAAGGCGGAGCGGAACTCCGGGTCGTCGGGCAGGCCGGCGGGATCCGCGCTGGCGGCGATGAGTGCTGCCCAACGTGCGCGCTGTTCCTCGGTCAGTCCGAGGTTGAGGTGGTGCGAGAGCATCGCGGGGTAGCCGCCGAGTTCGTCGGTGTAGCGGCTGTGCCCGCGGAACACCTCACCCAGCCAGAGCGCGACGTGCTCGCGGTGGTTCTCGCTCATGTGCGCGAAGACCGGCGCGAGGACCGGATCCTCGAGCACCCGGTCGTAGAAGACCTCGGTCAGCCGGCGCAGCGCCTCGTGCCCGCCGGCCCATTCGTACAGCGTGGGAGTCGTCATGTAATCATGTAATCATCGATAGAGGGCATCGGCCACCACCGCCAACTCGTCCTCGATCCGGGTATCGCCGTCCTCGGTGAACCACAGGATGTTCTGCAGGATCCGGCCCGCCGTCCATCCGAGGGCGCGGTCCCGGGCGATGCCGGTCACATCGAGCATGAGGTCGAACCGGTCGCGGATCGCGCGCGAGAGGTCTCCGGTCGCGACCAGGTCGTCCCACCGGTTCCACACAGCCGGCATGAGCTCGAACGCCGGGTCGCCGGCCAGCGGCTTCGGGTCGATCGCCAGCCAAGGCTGCCTCTTCGCCGCGAGCACGTTGTAGTAGTGCAGGTCCCAGTGCAACAGTCGGTCGCCGGGTTCCGGCAGCAGCTCGGTCACCTGTGCGACGAGGCGCCAGGTCAGCGCCCGTTCGGCCGGATCGACGAGCCGGGGTATCAGCCGGGGCGCGTCCTCCAGCATGCCGGCCGCGACGTCCGCGAGCCGACGGATCCCGGCCGGCGCCGGCACGGCGCTCAGCCGACCCAACAGCTCCGCGAGGATGCGCGTCGCCTCGACGTGATCCGGCATGTCATCGAGGCTGCGGGATTCGAGTCGTTCCAGGAGGAGCGTCGACGTCTCCGGGTCGTCCTCGAGTACCTCGACGACGTCGTCGTGGTGCCAGGTCCGTAGGGCGAGTGCCTCGCTCTCGGACTCCTCGTTGACGCTCTGCAGCTTGAGCATCGCCGCGGTTCCGTCCCGCCGTACGACGGGGAGGATCAGCGAAGCCTCACCGCTCAACGGTTCACCGGAGACGGTCAGCTGCCACTCGTCGACGTACCGCTCGACCGCCGCGGGCAGCCCGTCCAGCCAGGCGGGCGCTGTCGCGCTGTGATTCCGGATCAGCTTCGCGGGAATCTCGATCACCTCCCGCACAGTAGGTGTTCGCAGCGGGATGCGCCTCCGCTTTCCTAGGATGGACGCGGAGTCGACCGCACACGAGAGGGGCTGGGCCATGGCCGAGGAGCTGGACGTCGAGCAGCGCTGGCCCGAGCTTCTCGCCCCGCTCGACGACGTGCAGCGACGTGCCGTTCTGCAGTCGCTCGCCAACGCCTGGCACGAGGGCTGGGAGCCGAACCGCGAGGACGTCGAGAATCTCGCCGACCGCGCCCGCGGCGTCATCGACAAGGACGAGTACCTGCGCCGCGCCCACGCCGCCGCCCGCCGGCGCGCAGCGGACCAGGGCTGAGCCGGCCGCGATGGCACAGGACCCGTACGCCTACCCGCCGCCCGACCAGAACACGCTGCGGAACAAGTTCGACGAGCGCGACCCGGACACCCTGAAGGGTTTGGAGTACGCGGCCGCGGCGGATCGCCAGCGCGAACTGGAGTCCGGCGAGGCGGACGTCCCCAGGACCTACGACGCTCAGCATCTGCACGCGCTCCACGCGCACCTCTTCCAGGACGTCTACGACTGGGCCGGCAAGACCCGGGAGACCGAGCTGTACAAGGGCGGACCGGGCGGGTTCGCGCCGCCCGGCCAGATCGACCGCTACCTGGCCGACGCCGCGGAACTGATCGAGTCGGCCGACTGGGCGTCGATGGACCGGGAGCAGTTCGGGGAGCACGCGGCGAAGGTGTACGCGTACGTGAACCAGGCCCATCCGTTCCGGGAGGGCAACGGGCGCGCCGCCAAGATGTTCATGCAGCACGTCTCCGAGCTCTCGCCGTACAGTCTCGACTTCAGCAAGGTGTCGCCGCAGGCGTGGAACCAGCGGTCGATGCTGACCGCGCCGGACCTCGGCAAGTACGAGCCGGTGCCCGAGGCGCTCGAGCCGGTGTTCAAGGCGATCGCCGAGCCGCGACCCGGCGGACCGACCAGGACGATGATCCCGGCGGAGCTGAAGGAGGCTCGGCGGGTCGCCGGGCTCGATCCCCGGGAGACACCTGCCCGGACCACGCAGTCCCGGAGTACCGGCGAGACCACCCGCCGAGGCACGTCCCGGAGTCGCCCCGGGCAGTCCACCGAGCGGAGCTGAGCGGGTCGCCGGTAGGTGCTGCGGCAAGGATGTGCTTGGGTTCTGCCGTGGAGAGCAGGCATCGGCGGGTGCAGCGGATCGTGGCGGCGACGTACCTGGGGATCCCGGTGGCGTTGCTCGTGGTCGTGGCGTTGATCGCGGCGACAGGTACGGCGGCCGCGTGGATCGGCTGCGTCGTACCTGTGGCGATGCTGGCGATCGGATTCGTACTGCGCCGGCGGCACCGGTACCAGCCGCGCTGGTGGCTGGGTGTCGCCGGGTTGTTCGGCGGTCTGGCCGGCCTGACCGTGACGCTCTTCCCATTGGCGGTCGGGGTGTGGTGGCCGGCGATCCTCGCGCTGCCCGGGCTGATCGTCGGCGTCGTCGCCGGTCTCGCGCTCGCCCGCGCCGCCGACCGCGCGCTGCTCGTCCCGTTCGTCCCCGAGCTGGCCGGTACGCCGTACGAACTGGTCTTCCGGCTCCGCGGCGTCCCGCTCGCCGCCGTCCTGGTCGGCGCGGACTCGGTCACGATCCAGTCCCACCCGGTCCCGCGCTCCGAGCACCAGTTCCGCACCTACCCGCTGACCGCGATCACCGGCACGTACGAGTTCTCGCTGAGCGGCTCGGAACGCCTCAAGTTCCCGATCGCCGTAACCCACGCCGTCGGCAGCCAAGGCCCCGCCGTCATCCTGCAGGCCGACGGCGAGGACTGGGTCCTCCCGACGAACCAGGCCGGCACCCCCATCGACGTACTGACAGTCCGCCGCGAACGGTAGAGCTCTCAGCACGACGACTTCCTGAAGCGGTGGCGGGTCACCCTGGGGCGGCCACCCGGGTCTCGCCCGCCGCGCGGGTTGCGCGGCGGGTGAGACCTGTCGACGACTAGCGGAAGGCGAGTTTCAGGTCAGCCCGTACGCCCGGTCGATCTGCTGGCTGACCCGGTTCCCGACGGAGTCCCACGCCTCGGTGCGGACCGTGACCGCACCTGTGGTGTCCGCCAGTTTCGGGTGCATGACCTGGACCTGCCAGCTGCCGTGGCGCTCCTTGTTCACGTGCGCCGTGACCCAGGTCTTGCCGTCGTCGAAGGAGACCCAGGTCTTGACCCCGACGATCCTGGGTGCGTTCGGTACGACGTGGCGGGGGGTGACGTCGAACCGGTAGACCAGGCCGGCGCGGGTGGTGTCGTCGAGCCCGAGGTCGAAGTCGTGACTGAGCTGGATCAGCGGCTGCCAGTCACACGGGCCGTCGGCGAGACCGGCGTAGTCGGAGACACAGACGATCGGTGTCTCGACCGAACCGGTGGTGGCGCGCTCGGACTGGAACGTCCAGTCGGTCGCGACCCGTTGCGCCAGGCGTTGGCCGGTGAAGTTGTTGTAGGCCACGGTCTTGAGTTGGTACGTGCTCTTCTCGGGTGGCAGCGTGAACTGGTGGTAGGTGCCAACCGACAGGGACGGAAGCTTTACGCCGTTACGGTACAGCGATGCCTCCATGGGTTTGCTGATGGCGTCCAGTCCCTGCACTGCCGGGTTCGCCGCGGACACATTCGCCTGATTGATGAAGAAGACGTTGTCCTGGCGGCACATGAAACAGAAGCCGGCGAGTCGCTCGTCAAGGGCGTAGCCGTAGTCGGGCTGGCCGAGGACGAACGGTGCCTGGGTGAGCTTCTCTACCCGTCTGCCCGGCTCGAAGAACCCGGTGAATCCGGTGCGGATGCTGCGGTACTTGCCGTCGTCCGGATTCATCTGCATGTACCGGCGGTCCCAGGTGACCTGGGGTCCGGTGACGTTGTAGTACTCGGTCCGGTTGATCGGCACGCCGTAGTAGTGGGCCTGGCCGATGGCCGCGTTGTCCTTCGGACCCCAGGTGTAGTTCGTCTCGGACATGGTCGGACGGTCGCTCGACGCCGGCAGTTGGCTGTGCTGTTCGCTGTCGACTCGCACCAGTTCACGGTCGTCGTACTTCGTCACCAGCTTGCTGGGGATCTTCTTGTCGTAGTAGTGCGGCCGCAGCTTGTACTCGTACGGGCTGGTGACCTGGGCGGCGATCTCCACGTAGGGGTTCTTGGCGCCGTCGATGACCTTGGCGACCTGCTCCCACTGCACGCCGTCGATCCACAGGAACGGCAGTTTCAGGTCGAGGAACGCGGCCGGGGGAATCCTGCCGTACTCGGATCCGTGGACGTCGTCGAAGCCGGTGATGTGGTGGAGGATGCCCGCCGCACCGGCCTCGGCGGCCTGGTCGATGACGGGCTGGTACTCGGTCTTCATGTCGAGGACCGGGCTGGTCTCCAGCACGACGAGTTTGCCGCGGACGTCCCGTCCGGCGGTCAGGTCCGCGGTGGTGGCGAGCCGGAGCCGTTGATCGGTCTCGAACTTCGGGATCCGCGGCAGCGGCCCGGGTTGCGGGTAGTAGACCGTTTCATCGTCGTTCAGGTACTGCGGGTTCAGCCGGATCGTGCCGTTGCCGTGCACGGTGGTGGTGGCTTCCGGTGCGCCGCGGAGCTGTTCGTAGAAGAACTTGTAGTCGCCGAGCGTGGCTGTGGTCTTGCTGGGCACGGTGAACAGGCGCCATCCGTACCCACTGCCGGTGGCGCTCATCCAGGAGTTCGAGTAGGCCACACCGGTTGAGGTCGTGTACTGGCTGCTGATGACGCTGTGGACGACTTCGCTGGGTTTCGACGTCTTGATGTCGGGGATCGGGATGAGATCGGTGGCCAGGTCGTACTCGATGGTGGTGTCGCCGGTAACCTGGAACTGCGGTTCCTCCAGGTATGCCGAGGCCCGCAAGCTTCCCTTGACGCTCCAGTCCACCCCCGGACAGCCGAAGTTGTACGCGCCGTCCTGCACCCGGACCGTTGCCTCGAGCACGTTGGGGCCGGAGGGCGCCAGCGAGAAGCCCCCCTTTAGCGCGCTGTTCTCCTCGTCCAGACCGATGAAGGTGCACCGGACCGCGTTCGGGCTGGTTTCGAGCGGTTCGCCCGGTCGCCCCATGATGCGGACGGTGATTTGACGTGACGGAGGTTTGCGGACCAAGCCGACCGGGACGGTGATTCGGGTTCCGGTGTCGGAGGTGGCGACGACCGATCCGGTGTAGCTGCCGTTGTCGAGGGCTGCGGCGTCGACCGACGCGGTGATCTCGGCGGTTCCGCCGGCCGGAACGGTGACGGTCGCCGCGGAGGTGGTGAGCGCACTGCTGACGTCGTCACCGCCGACCTTGCGCAGTGTCGGCGTCAGGGTCAGGGTGACCGGTTCACCGGTCGGGTTGGTGTAGCTGACCGTCCTGTCCAGGGTCGGGTGGACGTTCGGCGACACCGCGCCGTAGTCGAGGTTGACGGTCGTGGTGGTGACCTGCTGCCGCACGGCGCGCGCGAGGTCGAGCCGACCGGCACCCTGTTCGTAGACCGTGTGACCGGCGTCCTGGCTGGTGCTGGTCAGCGCCGGCTTGAGCTGGGCGGCGGTCCAGTCCGGGTGTTGCTGGGCGAGGACGGCGGCGGCACCAGCGACGTGCGGGGTCGCCATCGACGTGCCGTTCGCCGAGGTGTACAGATCGTCGACCGGTGCGCCCATGCTGGTCCCGGCGGCGCGGGCGGCGACGATCCCGACACCTGGCGCGGCGATGTCCGGCTTCAGCGCCTCGTCCTCGACCCGCGGGCCGCGACTGGAGAACGACGCCAGGCCGTCGCTCTTGTCGGTCGCCGCCACCGTCAACGCCGCGTCAGCGGCGCCGGGTGAGCCCACGCTGTGCGCCTTGCCCACGTTGCCGGCGGCGATCACGAACAGCGTGCCGGTTTCGGCGGTCAGCCGGTTCACAGCCTGGCTGGACGGGTCTGTGCCGTCGGTCGGGGTGCTGCTGCCCAGGCTCATGCTGACGATGTCGGCGCCGTTCGTGGCCGCCCATTCCATACCGTCGATCACCCCGGATGTGGGGCCTGTGCCGTTGTTCGCGAGCACCTTGCCGATCATCAACTCGGCACCGGGGGCGACACCTTTCCGGCTGCCGCTCGATCCGGCTCCGCTGCCGGCGATGGTGCTGGCGACGTGGGTGCCGTGACCGTGGCCGTCGGTGACCTCCTGACCGGCGATGAAGCTCTTCGACGTCACCACCTTGCCCTGGAGGTCGGGATGGCCGGGGTCGACGCCGGTGTCGAGGACGGCGACCTTCACCCCGGTGCCGTCGTACCCGGCCGCCCAGGCCTGCGGGGCACCGATCAGCGGCACGCTCTCGGACAGCGAGGCCTGCACGGGGCGGTCCAGCCACACCTTGGTGATCCCGGCGCTCAACGACCCACGCGACGAGGCACCGGCGGCGGGGCGGCTGAGCGCCGACCAGAAGGCGGCCGAGGAAGCCTTGTCGATGCTGACACCGGCGCCGGAGATCGAGTGCAGGTCCCGTTTCGTCGTCGCGCCCGGCAGCGCCGCCACCGCGGACCGCGCCCTGGCGGAGGCGCCGAAGCCGTAGCTCACGATCACCGGTATCGCCTTCGCCCGGTCGTCGGCGTACCCGTTACGGGCCAGGTACTGCACGTCGAACAGCCCTTGGTCCAGCACACCGGCGGCGATCAGGCCCTCCGCGGAGTCCGGGATCACGTACACCCCGGTGTCGTCGGTGAACGACCGGATCGATTCCGATCCTGGCGGCGAGTTCAGCACCGTCGCCGTACGCCGACCACCGGCGTCCTCGCGGTACTCGACCTGATGACCGGTCAGCAGCGTGACCGTCGTTTCCAGCACCGGCGCGGTCTGCGGAGCCGGCGTAGCGGGTGGGGTGGTCGCGGTGGACGGCGGCACCGACGCGTCGGCGGGTGGCACGACGCCGATGGTGGCGAGGGCGACGGCGACGGCCAGGCCTCGTGCGGCCGCGCGACGTCGTGATCGCCGGATCAGACTGGGCATACGGGGGTCCTCCCGGGCTGAGCAAAGGCGACGTCCAAGGGGCGGGACGTCTGTCCGAAGCCTGGCAATCCGCCGCCGGCCATGGAAGAGTCACGCCAGCTCACTGCTCGCCATTGGCGTGAAGTGAGCAGTCCGCGACAGGTCTGGGGACATGAGCGACGACGTACAAGTACTCGATCTGACCGCGGAGGAGTACGCCCTCTACCGGTCGCTGGTGGCGGCCGGTCCCACGGTGCCGGCCGAGCTGGCCGGTACGGCGACGTTCGCGCGGCTCGCGGAACGAGGGCTGGTGGCCCACCTCTCCGGGGACGCCACCCGGTGGATCGTGGTCTCCCCGCAGGCCGCGTTCGAACCCGAGATCGCCGCCCGCCGGCGGGAACTGCACGAGTTCCGGCTCCGGATCGCCCGGCTGGCCGACCGGTTCCACCACACCACCACCGCCAGCGGCGCCGAGCTCGTCGAGGTGATCGACGGCCCGCAGGAGGTCCGCGGCTGGTTCAACCGCCTGTTGCGAACTGCCGAGCGGGAGGTGCTGATCTGCGACACACCGCCCTACGTCAAGTCCGTTCGGTTCAGCGACAACCCAGGCGACCTGCGACCCGGGGTTCGGATTCGCACCCTGCATGCCCCGGAAAGCGTCGCGATCCCCGGCCGGCTCGCCATCGCCGCCGCCACGGTGGCCACCGGGGAGCAACTCCGGGTCGGCGAGGTGCCGATGAAACTCGTGCTGAGCGATCGCCGGACCGGGATGGTGCCGCTGCAGCGTCGGCCCACCGTGCTGGACAGTGCGTTGCTGGTGCGCGACCCCGCCCTGGTGGCCGCGCTGGTGGCGCTGTTCGAGAGCTACTTCGACCGGGCGGTACCGCTGGACCTGGGCGTCGCACAGTTGCCGCCCGACGCCGACCGGCCGACGAAGCCCGAACGGGACCTGCTCACCCTGCTGATGGCCGGCCTGACCGACCAGGCCATCGCCGATCAGCTCGGCTGCCACGTCAGTACCGTCCGCCGCCGCCAGCAGCAACTGTTCGCCCGGCTCGGCGCCACCACCCGGTTCCAGGCCGGCTACCAGGCGGTCCAGCGCGGCTGGCTGACCGCGGCCGAACGGAGCGCCGGGTGACCGAACCGATCGGCGCGGCCGAGGAACTCGCCTACGAACTGTTGTTGGAGCACCCCGGCGGCACCCTGACCGAGCTCACCGCCGCTTGGTCCGGCCCCGGACGCCTGCCTCCGGTGCTCGAGCGGCTGGTGGCGATCGCGCTGGCGAGTGAACTGCCTGGCGCCCGGTACACCGCGGCGTCCCCCGATGTGGTCGCCGGCCTGCTCGACGGCCAGGAGGCCGCACTCGATCGCGCCCACGCCCAGATCCAGCACCTCGCCGATCTCCACCGTGCCGCCCGCGCCGGGGCGAACGCGCATCTGGTGGAGGTGGTCAGCGGCCACCACGCGGTCCGGCTGGCGGTCACCCAGGTCCTGCGCAGCGCCCGGCGCGAGCTGTGCTGTTTCGACATCCCGCCGTACGGCCAGGCCGAGGACACCGCCGACACCGACCGGGAACTGCTCGCCGCCGGTGTGCGGTACCGGTGCGTCTACGACCGGGCCGCGGTGGAGGAGAGCGGTGGCTTGCGTGAGATCGAGGCGATGACCCGCGCCGGGCAGCAGGCCCGCGTGCTGCCCGGCCTGCCGATGAAGCTGTACCTCGCCGACGACCGGCGGGCGATCCTGCCGTTGCCGCCGGGCCCGGACGGTGAGCAGGCTGCGATCGTCGTCCACGCGCCGATCCTGCTCGACGCGCTGGCCAAGCTGTTCGACGCGCTGTGGGACCGGGCCGTGCCGCTGCACCTGCCCACCGCCCGTACCCCGGCCGCCACCACTCAGCGGGTGACCGACATCGACGACGACCGGCTGGTGGTGATGCTGCTGTCCGGGCTCACCGACGAGGCCATCGCCCGCCAGATCGGCGTCGGCTACCGCACCATGCAGCGCCGGATCGCGGCTCTGATGACCGATCTCGGCGCCCACACCCGGTTCCAGGCCGGCGTTCAGGCAGCGTTCCGGCAGCAGCGGGCGAGCGCCACCGAAGGCACCGGCGGCGCTGCGGCCGGTGATACGCACCGCGGTGATGGTTGAGTGTCGCCGCGGTCGCCGCCGCTCGAGATGGCCGGGTGCCACGACCAGGAGATTCCCGCCGAAGCGGCAACAGGCAACCGGCACGAAGCGGTCTCCGCTCCTCTCTCACCAGGTCAGCGTTCCTGGCGGGCGGTTTCGGCCTTCTCCGCCTGCCAGCCGTCCTCGTTCTTGCCGAGTCGCCAGTAGCCGGACAGCGAGACGCGGTCGCGGGAGAGTCCGCGGTCGGTGAACAGGTTCTTGCGGATCCGGAACACGAAGCCGGCCTCGCCGTGCACGAACACGTGCGGCGTACCGTCCGGGAAGTCGAGCGCCTCCACGGCCGCGACGAGGCCGTCGCCACGCTCACCCTCGGCGGTCGCGCGGTGGAACCACTGCACGTCGACGTCGCCCGAGCCGCCGAACTTCTGCTCCTCGGTCTCGTCCGCCACCTCGACGAGGACCGTCGCCCGGGCACCCGGCGCCAACTGCTCGACCGCCGAACCGATCGCCGGCAATGCGCTCTCGTCACCCACCAGCAGGTGCCAGTCGGCCGCCTCGTCCGGCGAGTACGCACCGCCGGGACCGTTGAACCACAGGACATCGCCCGGCTGCGCCGCGGCCGCCCACGGTCCGGCGACCCCTTCGTCACCGTGGTGGACGAAGTCGATCGTCAGCTCGCGCGCCGCCTCGTCCCAGTTGCGGACGGTGTAGGTCCGCATGGTCGGCCACTGCTCGGCCGGGTACGTCTCCCGCACCACGCCCATGTCCAGCGGCTCGGGGTACTCCACGCCGTCCTTGCAGAACAGCAGCTTCACGTAGTGGTCGGCGAAACTGTTGTCGGCGAAGTCGTCGGAGGTGAACACGACGCGGACCATGTGCGGGGTGATCCGCTCGGTCCGGCGGACGACGGCGCGCTTGCAGACGCGATTGCGGCGGGGTGCGGGGCTGGTCACGCGACCACGGTCCTCTCGGGCGGGCAGGTAAGGATTACCTAAGTAAGCCTAACCCACCCGCCGCAAGGAGGCCTCAGGTTCCGCGGATGTAGAACGCCTTGCTGGCGCCCGCCACGTAGTTCCGGCAGGCCGGGAAGTAGGCACGGTAGGGGATCAGGCCCCGGTACGCCGGCTGCGCGCTGAGCGTGAACCGCCCGGACTCCCGCACCGCGCCCGAGCTGACGGTCCGCCACTGCGACGCGCCGTACAGCCGCTGCAGGTGCACCGGGCAGGCGAGCGGGGCGCCCACCACCGACCCGTTGACCGGAACGACCGTGCCGACCGGGGCGCTGCTCTTCGACGGCGCGGCGGACACGATGGCCGGCCGTGCCGGGACGAACGAGAGCCACCCGATCGCGTCAGGTGTGCCCGGGAGCAGCAGGCAGGTGATGGGCATCCGCGACACTCCCGGGTACGCCTTCGTCACGACGCCGTTGGTGTCGGTCAGGTTCGTGTAGCCCGGACCGAAGTACTCGACGCAGCTGCTGTCGGTGCCCAGCTCCACCCGGATCCGGGTGCCGTACGGCTTGCCGGTCTGGGCGTCGCTGACCGCCCACCTGATCGTGTACGGCTGGTTGAACGGCACCACCTTCGGCGTCACCAGTGCGGTGACCTTCGGCTGGTGCGTGCCGGTGACAGTGATCGACGGACCGGCGTACGGCGTCGGATCGTTCATCGGCGGATTCGGCGGGAAGAACGGTCCCGTCATCACCCCGGTGACCTTGAACGCGCCGTTCGCCGTCGACGGGACGTTCACCGGTCCGCTCCAGGTGCCGGTCGTCTCGTTGCGGACCAGATTGGTGGACAACAGCTGCGACAGTTGGCCGGAACCGCCGGTGCGCTCGAGGATCACGTTGACCGGTGTCTTCGAGTCCTCAGGTGTGCCGGTGTCGTACTTCCCCTTCACCGTCACCGTGATTGGCACCGTGTTCAGTCCGCTGACGGCGACGCTGGTCTTGTTCAGCGTCACGGACTCGATGGTCAGCGCCGGATCCGGCGCTGCCTGCGCCGCCGTCGGCGCGGCGAGCAGCGCCAGCGGTGCCGCGAGCAACGCGGCGACAAACCCCCTGATGGTCATCAGATCCCCCTGATGTAGAAGGCCTTGCTGACGCCGGCCTGGTAGTTGTAGCACTTCGGGAAGTAGACGCGGTACGGGATCAGACCCTTGTACGCCGGCTGCGCGTAGACCGTGAAGCGTCCGGACTGCCGGATCGCGCCGGTGCCGACGGTCCGCCACTGCGAGGCGCCGTACAAGCGCTGCAACTGGACCTTGCAGGCCGACGGGGAGCCCATCACGGATCCGTTGACCGCCACCAGCGTGCCGACCGGAGCGCTGGTCTTCGACGGCGTCGCGGACACGATGCCCGGTCGCGCCACGACGAGGCCCTGCCCGCCGATCGACGCCGGGTTGCCAGGCAGCAGCAGGCAGTTGACCGCCTCGGCGTCGGCGGACGTGTAGGCCTTCGTCACGGTGCCGTTGGTGTCGGTGAGGTGGGTGTAGCCCGGGCCGAAGTACTCGGCGCAGATGTTGTCGGTGCCGAGGACGACGCGGAGCCGACTGCCGTACGGCTTGGCGGTCTGGGCGTCGGTGACCGCCCACTTGATCGAGAACCCGGAGCCGAACGGCACGATCCTCGGCGACACCGACGCGGTGATCTTCGGCTGGTGCGTCCCGGTGACCGCGAGCGACGGACCGGCGTACGGCGTCGGATCGGTCATGCTGCCGCTGCCCGGGAAGAACGGGCCGGTCAGGACGCCGGTCACCTTGAACGTGCCGTTCGCCGTCGACGGGACGAGCAGCGGCCCGCTCCAGGTTCCGTTGGTCAGCCGCGGCAGGTTGGTGGAGAACAGCGTCCGCTGCTGGCCGGTGCCGCCGGTCCGTTCGAGGATCACGTTCACCGGTGTCTTGGAGTCCTCGGGCGTACCGGTGTCGTACGTCCCCTTGACCGTGACGGTGACCGGCACGGTGTTGAGTCCGCTGACCGCGACACTGGTCTTGTTCAGCGTGATGGAGTCGATCTTCAGGTCCGGGTCAGGGGCTGCCTGCGCCGCCACCGCACCGGTCGCAAGACCCAGTCCCAGCATCGGTACCGCAAGCAGCGCGGTGAGCACTCGTCTCATGTTCACGTCCCTCGGATGTAGAAGGTCTTGCTGAAGCCGGCGACGACGTTGAAGCAGGTGGGGAAGTAGACGCGGTACGGAATCAGGCCGCGGTACGACGGTTGCGCGTTGACCGTGAAGCGGCCGGACGACCGCACCTTCGCGGAGCTGACGGTCCGCCACTGCGACGCGCCGTACAACCGCTGCAGGTGCACAGGGCAACTACTGGTCACGTGGTAGACCGAGCCGTTGACCGGCACCACCGTTCCGACCGGCACGCTGGTCTTCGACGGCACCGCGGAGACGATCGCCGGCCGCGCCACGAACAGCCACTGGCCGACGATGTAGTACGGGTCCGTGGAGATGTGCGCGCAGTTCATCGCCTCGCCGTCGGCGTCCGTGTAGGACTTGGTGATCAGGCCGTTCGTACCGGTGCGGTACACCGGGCTGCCGCCCTCGGCGCAGGGCGTGTCGACGCCGAGGCCGATCGGGATCCGGGTGCCGTACGGCTTCCCGGTCGCGGTGTTCGTGACCGCCCAGGTGATCGAGTACGGCTTGCCCCACGGCACCACCCGCGGGTTCACCGACGCGGTGATCCTCGGCAGGTTCGAGCCCTTCACCCTGATCGTCTGGCCGGAGTACGGCGTCGGGTCGACCGGGGTCCCCCCGCCCGGAGCGCCGTACGGACCGGTCATCACGCCGGTGACCTTGAACGTGCCGTTCGCGGTCGAGGCGACGTTCAGCCGACCGGTCCAGGTGCCGTTCTCGAGCGTCCCGCCGGTCCGCTTCAGTGCCGCGGAGACGATGCTCGACCGCGGGCCGGTGCCCCCGGTGCGCGCGAGGATCACGTTCAGCACCAGGTCTTGGTCGCCGGGCTCGTCGGAGTCGTAGCCACCCTTGACGGTGACGTTGACCGGGTAGGTGTTCAGGCCCGACACTGCGACCGACGTACGGTCGAGGGTGACCTGCGAGATGGTCAGGTTCGGATCCGGGGCGGCCTGGGCGGCCGGCACACCACCGAGCACCGCCCCCGTGAGGGGCACGGCGAGGAGCGCCGCGAGTACTCGTCTGATTCGCATACGACTGAGAGTGACAGCGGTCCAGGCCGCTTCCAACTGTTTCGGTTCAGAACTGCGCGATCGGGCCGCTGTCTGTAGACCAGTTGCCACCAGCACGGATTCAACTTCCGGGAGCCGAGTGTTAACCGGTAGGTAACTCACCGCCCGTGTCGGGGACGGCTACGGTCCGCACCCTTGGTGCAATGAGCCAGGTGTTCGGGACCGTCCGGTACCCGGCGTACTCCGTGACGCGGACCGACCGGCTCGGCAACCCGATCTCGCTCGGCGACGTGCTGCCGGAGAGCAAGGCGATCCTGTTCACCGGTCCGCCCGGCATGGGGAAGAGCTCGGAGCTCGACCGCGCGGAGGACCTGGCCCAGCGGCACGGCTGGACCGCGATCCGGCTGACGGCGTCCGCGAACGTCCCGCTCGAGCACCAGCTCACCGGCGCGGTCCGGAACAGCCTCGGCGAGTTGCAGCAGCGGTTCCGGCGCGGGCCGGTCCGGAAGCTGAGCAAGACGGTCCGCGACCTGACCCGGAGCGGGCGCAACACCCGGGTCGGCGTCGAGTACCGGCTCGGTGGTGGTCCCACACCGGTCGAGCTGGTCAACAAGCACGAGTGGGACACGACGGCGTACGACAACCTCGGCACCACACTCAACGACATCGCCGACGAGCTCGGCAAGCTGACCGAGATCGACGGCAAGCCGATCCTGCTGCTGATGGACAACATCGACCAGGCGTCGGAGTACGACCGCGCCGGGCTGAACGAGCTGGCGATCCACATCGAGCAGCTCGACCGTCCCGTGTGGCTGGTCGCGGCGGGCGGCGCGATGTCGACCAGTGCCCTGATGCGGGCGTCCCGCCGGATGTCCGGCATCGCCACCACGATCACCAACCAGTTCGACATCCGCGAGCTCGGGCCGCTCAGCGACGACGAGCTCCGGCCGGCGCTGACCGAGCCACTCGACCGGGCCGGCATCCGGTACGAGCAGGCCGCGATCGACGACCTGCTCACCGCCGTCAACGGGCACCCGTCCCGGCTGCGGGAACTCGGCCAGACCGCCGTCGCGCTCCGCGATCCGGACCGCGGGATCACCGCGGACGTAGCGGTCAGGGCGATTGCCCGGGTCAACGCCGACGCCGCACAGATCTACCAGAGCGTCTGGGACGAGAAGAGCACGAGCCACGCCCAGAAGGACCTGCTCGCGCGCGTCGCCGCACAGGGCCCGAACGGGCTCTCGATGCCGCAGGAGACCCAGGCCGCCACCCCCGGTGATTGGCAAGAGCTCGACCGGGCGCGTCAGCAACTGGTGGCCCGCGGACTGCTGCGTGAACACGACGGCCGCGTGGTGACCATCCCGGACCAGGGGTTCCGGGACTGGCTCAACAACTACCTGGGACAGACCCCGGCGGCGCCGGCCGGGCCGGCGATCGAGCAGGCCGTCGGCAGCCCGCAGGCTGGGCTCGCACCGGTGCACCCGATCGGCAACCGGGCTCCGGTGAACCAGGTCCTCGGTACGTCGCTCAAGCTCGTGCACCAACTCGACCGCAAGGACGACCAGGGCCGGCCGATCTCCCTCGACCAGCGGCTGCCGCAGGCGACGTCGGTGCTGTTCACCGGCCCACCCGGCATGGGCACCAGCCATGAGCTGACCCGCACGAAAGCGCTGGCCGACCAGCACGGCTGGATCGCGATCCGGCTGGACGCGTCCCGCCGCGAGTCGCTGGAGGCCCGCGTCATCCGGTCGCTCCAGGGACAGCTGGGGACGTTCCGGGAGCGGTACTCGGCCGGCGAGGTCAGGGAGCTGAAACACCTGCTCAACCGGATGGCGATCCGGACCAGGAACTCGATGAACACCGCCCAGGTCCGGCTCGGGATCGCGCCGGGGCCGAAGCTCGGCCTGCACACCTCGTGGGAGGGCATCGCCAAGGACTCCGTCGGCAGGACGCTGAACGAGGTCGCCGACCACCTGGGCAAGCTGGCGACGTCGGGCCGGCAGCCGATCCTGCTGATGGTCGACAACCTGGACGCCGCGTCGAAGAGCGACCTGGTCGCGCTGACCGAACTCTCGGCACACCTGCACCGCGCCCGGCAGCCGCTGTTCCTGATCGCGGCCGGCGGCGAGGAGGCCACCAGCCGCTTGCTCGAGGCATCGGGTGGCCACGCCGGGATGGAGACCAAGGACGCCTCCCGGTTCGACGTCCGCCGACTCACCCCGCTGAGCCCGGACGAGCTGCGGCCGGCGCTCACGCGACCCCTGCAGGAGGCCGGGATCCGGTGCGACCCGGAGGCGGTCGACCACCTGGTGAACGCCGCCAACGGCAACCCGAGCCGGCTGCGCACACTGACCAGCGCCGCGCTCGAGCTCGCCGGCCCGGACCGGGACATCACCGCCGCGATCGCCACGACCGCGACCGAGGGGCTGAACGTCCGGTCGCGGGCGCTGTACGACGCCGCGTGGTACAACTGCTCGCCCACGGAGAAGGACCTGCTCGCGAGGACCGCCTCGCACGGCGCCCAGGGGATGCCGATCCCGGCCCGCTCCGAGGCCACCGGCCGGTCCCGCTGGGATCTCGACAGCGCGGCCCAGAAGCTGGTGTCCCGCGGTCTGCTCACCCGCACGGGGCACCAGATCCGGGTCGCCGACCCCGGCTTCCAGAACTGGGTGCAGACCCGCCTCGGCGTCACCGCCGCCCGGTCCGGGATCGCCCACCCCGGCCTCGCGAAACCCTCCACCCAGCCGGCCCAGCTCACCGCGACCGGTGAGCGGGCCCCAGAGGCCCGCCCCGCCGTGACGAGCCGGGACCTCCAGGCCGGTCGCTGACCTGACTCAGGGCCAGATCGAGCTGACCCACTCAGGGTGGTCGATGAACGGGTTCCGGTTGTGCTGGAACTGGCTGTAGATGACCTCGTTGCGGTTCTTCTCGAAGGCGTCCGGCGGGTCGGCCGCGGCCCAGGCCTTCAGCACCGAGAGCTTCCCGATGTACGGCGCGGAGCCGTTGCCGACCGAGTCGTTCAGCTCCAGATTCGCGAACCCGTCGTCGCCCTCGTACCGGACGGCCATGTAGAAGATCATCCGCGCGACGTCACCACGCACGGCTGCCCGCGGGGCGAACGAGTCCGAGTCCGCGGTACAGCCCGAGCATTGCGCGACCGACGTACCGCCGTTGTCGAAGTCGAGGTTGCCGCGGGCCGAGTTGACCGTCACGTCCTCGGGACGCAGGTGGTGGATGTCGGTGCCCGGGCCGGTCGCGGTCCCGAAGTCGCCGTGGGACTTGGCCCAGACGTGCTCACGGTTCCAGTCGTCGGCGTCGCCGCCGTTCAGGCTCTTGCTGATCGAGCGGCCGGAGTAGATCTCGATGACGTTGGCGGTGTTGTTCGGGTCCTGGTCGGTGACCTTCAGCGCGTTCCAGACCTGGTCGTAGCTCAGCTTGGTCTGGTTCGAGATGATCGTGTGCAGCGCGGACTTCAACGCGGCCCCGGTCTTGCCCTCGGTGCCGGCGTAGTAGTCACCCGGGTCGGGATCCGGGTCCGTGGAGCCGCCACCGCCGGTGAACGAGGTCGCGTTCTTCAGGCCTGGGTGCGAGAAGTACGCCGTCAGCGCGCCGGTGACGGTGATCTGCTTGCCGAGCAGGCTCGGGTTGCTCTGCAGGCCGTACGACGCGCGGAACGCGGACGGGATCTGGACGTACAGCATCGACGACGTACTGGTCTGCGACGCCGAGTCGGCGAGCGCCAGCGCGTAGTCGTTCGGGAAGTTGCTGCGGACAACGGTGGTGGTCGCGGTCGGCTGACCGACCACGTAGCCGGTGACCGACGCGGTCGAACCGTCCTGGCGGCCGATCGCGGTGGCGACCGTGATGGAGGTGGCGGCGTTCGACGGGGTGATGCCGAAACCGAAGAGTGCCAGTACGGCGGTGACGAGCAGCGCCGGACGGAAGAGTCGGGACACGGTGACTCCCAGGGGCGGTTGGGGACCGGACGCAGGTCAGTCTGCCCAGGTTGCCGGACCGTCGAACATCCGGCCCGCGAACACCGGGTGAAGAGTTGAACCGGTGGGGTGCTGAACGAGTGAGTGTCCTTCAGCACCCCACCTGGGCAAGTGGGCCCCCATCAGGCCGTGACGGACCGCCGCAGCCTGCTCTGCCCACCTACCAGCGAGGCACCACTGGCGGGCGGCACCTCACCGACTGGTCGACGTTGGGCGGACGCCGTTACGGACCGTACTCATTTCGCCACGGCTTGTCCACGGTTCGGCGGAGACATCTCACGCTGCAGACCTGTTGCTAGCATCGCGCGGTGACCGTGACGAGGCCGTTGCGACTGTTCAACTCACTCGGACGCCGCGTGCAGGACTTCACGCCGGCCGGCGACGGCGTCGTGCGGCTGTACAGCTGTGGTCCGACGGTCTACAGCTACGCGCACATCGGCAACCTGCGCGCCTACACGTTCGCCGACACCCTGCGCCGCGCGCTGCTCTGGAAGGGCCTGCAGGTCGAGCACGTCATCAACATCACCGACGTCGGCCACGCGGTCGCCGAGGCCGAGCTCGGCGAGGACAAGCTCGAGGTCGCGGCGGCGCGGGAACGCCGGTCCGTCGAGGAGATCGCGGCGATGTACACCGAGGCGTTCTTCGCCGACCTCGCCGCGCTGAACATCCTGCCCGCACACCACTACCCGCGCGCCACGCAGTACGTCGACCAGATGATCCGGTTCGCGGAACGGCTGGCCGAGCGCGGGTTCACCTACGAGATCGAGTCCGGGCTGTACTTCGACACGTCGAAGGATCCGGCGTACGGGCAACTGGGCCTGATCGACGCCGGCGGTCAGCTCGAGGGCGCCCGTGTCGAGGAGGTGCCCGGCCGGCGGCAGAAGACCGACTTCGCGCTGTGGCGCGCGGAGGCACCCGGCCAGTTGCGCGCGATGCGCTGGAACTCGCCGTGGGGCTGGGGCGCACCGGGCTGGCACCTGGAGTGCTCCGTGATGAGCATGCTGCTGCTCGGCGAGCACTTCGACATCCACACCGGCGGTGTGGATCACCGGCAGTTGCACCACGTCAACGAGATCGCCCAGAGCGAGGCGTACCTCGGGGACGGGCAGCCGTGGGTGAAGTTCTGGCTGCACAACGAGTTCCTGCAGCTCGGTTCGGCGAAGATCTCGAAGTCCGCCGGTCACGTCCTGACCGTCGGCGAGCTGGCCGACCAGGGGTTCCACCCGCTCGCCTACCGGTTGTTCCTGCTCGGCGGTCACTACCGCTCCCAGCTGGAGTTCACGACGGCCGGGCTCGACGGGGCCCAGTCCGCGCTGCGCCGGTTGGTCCGGCGTACGGCGGCACTCGGTCAGCTGCCGTCCGTGACGACCGCGGCGGAGGCGCGCGCTCTCGCCGGTGACGACAGCGCAGCCGTGGCGGCCATCGACCAGATCGACGACGCGATCAGCGCGGACCTCAACACGCCGCGGGCGCTCGCGGTGCTTCAGGACGCGTTGCGGGACCCGAAGCTGTCCGAGCAGGGGCAGCGGGCGGTGGTGGCTGCGAGTGCCGCCGTACTCGGCCTGCCGTTCGGCAACCTCGGGCCCGCGGACGTCGAACCGGCCACGACCGGGCGGCCGGAGGTCGACGAGGCCGCCGTCGAGCGACTGGTCGCGGATCGCGAGGCGGCGCGGGCTGCTCGGGACTGGTCCCGCGCGGACGCGATCCGCGCCGAGCTGACCGAGCTGGGCATCCAGGTCACGGACACGGCCGACGGCCCGACGTGGACACGCGCCGGCTGATCAGCGTGCGGCGAGACACGTCCTAGATGGCGTGCTTGCGCCATGTCGCAGGGACGGCAGTGATGGACAGGGCGGATTCCCGTGACGTGATTGCAAACTCTGTCGGAAGAAGAGGTGCGCCTGCCCCAAGCCTCTCGAAGGAGAATCCGCCTTATGTCTTCCCCCCGACGTGCCGCCGCGCTCACCACCGCGGCGGTACTTGCCCTCGGTGCGGCGACGGTGATCCCGTCCGCCGCGGCACCGCCACCGAACAGTGCCACCCAGACGGCCACCCAGACCACCCAGACCACCCAGACCTCCGCGATCACGCTGATCACCGGTGACGTGGTCGAGGTGAGCGACGCCGGCGGCGGCAAGAAGGCCGCCTCGGTCCGTCCCGCCCCCGGTCGCGAGGATGTCTCGTTCCATACCGTCGAGGCCGACGGCGGTCTCCGGGTGCTGCCCAGCGACGCCGTACCGTTCGTCTCGGCCGGCGTCCTGGACGTGGACCTGTTCGACGTCGACGAACTGATCGCCGACGGGTACGACGACGCCGCCAGCCTCCCGCTGATCGTCAAGGACACCCCGGGCGTCCGGTCCGCGCAGAATCTCGCCGGTACGACGACCACGCGGCAGCTCCCGTCGATCGGCGGCCGGGCGGTCGCCGCGGCGAAGGACCAGCTCCCGGCCCTGTGGAACGCGCTGAAGCCGTCCGCCGGCGCCCGCACCCTGAACAGCGGCGTCACCCGGATCTGGCTGGACGGCAAGGTCAAGCCGGTGCTGGACAAGAGCGTGCCGCAGATCGGCGCCCCCGACGCCTGGAACGCCGGGTACGAGGGCTCCGGCGTGCAGGTCGCCGTACTGGACACCGGCGTGGACGCGACGCACCCGGACCTGGCGGGCAAGGTCAAGGAGAGCCAGGACTTCTCCGGCAGCCCGAGCGGCACCGAGGACCACTTCGGGCACGGTACGCACGTCGCCGCGACCATCGCCGGTACCGGCGCGGCCGCGGGCGGGACCCGCAAGGGTGTCGCGCCGAAGGCCGACGTGCTCGTCGGCAAGGTGCTCGGCGACGACGGGTACGGCTACGACTCCTGGATCATCGCCGGGATGGAGTGGGCCGCCGGCAAGGGCGCCAAGGTCGTCAACATGAGCCTCGGCGGCGGCGCCACCGACGGGACCGACCCGCTCAGCCAGGCGGTCAACGACATCACCGCGCAGACCGGCACCCTGTTCGTCGTCTCCGCCGGCAACGAGGGTGCGGACGAGACGGTCGGTACGCCGGGCGCCGCGGCGTCGGCGCTGACCGTCGGCGCCGTGGACCGCGACGACAAGCTCGCCGACTTCTCCAGCCGCGGACCACGGCTCGGTGACGCCGGGCTGAAGCCGGAGATCACCGCGCCGGGCGTGGACATCATCGCGGCCCGCGCGACCGGCACGGCCATGGGTTCTCCGGTCGACAACCACTACACGGCCGCCTCGGGTACGTCGATGGCAGCGCCGCACGTCGCCGGTGCCGCCGTCCTGCTCGCGCAGCAGCACCCGGACTGGAAGGCCGACCAGCTCAAGAACGCACTGGTCAGCACCGCGAAGACCCAGCCGGGCCAGACCGTCTACCACCAGGGCGCCGGCCGCGTCGACCTGACCCGCGCCGTCGCGCAGAAGGTGACCGCCACGGGCGTCGCGGACTTCGGTCTGCAGACGACTGCCGACACCAGCAGCCGGACCGTCACCTACCGGAACGACTCCGGTTCGCCGGTCACGCTCACGCTGTCCCTCCAGGTGACCAACCTCGACACCAACCTGCCGGCGACGGACGGCTTCGGTCTCCCGGCGACCGTGACGGTCCCGGCCAACGGCACCGCCGACGTACAGCTGTCGCTGGACGGGGCGAAACTCGGCCGCGGTCAGTACAGCGGCTGGATCGTTGCCACCGGCACCGGCGGCGTCGTCACCCACACCGCGGTCGGAGCCCTCCGCTCCGGGCCGAAGCACAAGGTCACAGTGCGCGCGGTCGACCTCCACGGCGAGCCCACCGGCGTCCCGGTGTTCTCGTTGTTCGGCGACAACTCGCGGTCCGACGTCATCGGCTGGCTCCGGGACGGGGCGACGTACACGGCCGAGGTCGAGGAAGGCACGTACCTGCTGCACTCGCTGGTCGAGGACAACGACCCGCAGAACGAGCAGGCCAGCCTGTTCACCGACCCGAACGTGGTGGTCGACAAGGACATCGAGATCGTCATCGACGCGCGGAAGGCGGCGCCGATCACGATCGAGACGCCGAAGCCGTCGGAGCAGCAGTCGATCCTGAGCTACTACGTGCACCGCGTGTACGGCAACGGCCGCTCGATCAGTCACGGCGTGATGCACTTCAGCACGGTCCAGCAGGTCAACGTGACGCCGACCAAGCCGGTCCAGGACGGCAGCTTCGAGTTCTCGTCCCGCTGGCAGCTGGTTGCGCCGTTGGTGCAGGCGGCGGTCCCGGGGGTGCCCGGTCCGCTCGACATCAACCTCCTGCACCGGTCGCCGTCGTACGACGGCAAGAAGCAGTTCCGGATCGCGACCTCGCTGGAGGACGCGAAGGGCGCGCTGGTCGTGCTGCCGTCCGACGACGAGGGCGAGCAGATCGAGGCGGCCGCTGCAGCCGGCGCTGCGGCGATCATCCTGATCCGGCCGGCCGACTGGACCGCGTGGACGGTCTGGCGACCGGTCGGCGACCGCGAACCGATCCCGGCGATGGTGACCACGTTCAAGGACGGTCAGAAGTTGCTCGATCGGGCACGTCTCGGCGATGCGACGATCGACCTGACGCTCACCACGTCCAGCCCGTACCTGTACGACGTACAGCAGGTCTCGACCGGGTTCATCCCGGCGAAGATCAACTACAAGGTGACCGCGGCGAACAGTGCCCGGATCACCACGCGGTACGCCGACAACGGCGGGTTCAACTGGGCCAAGGAGCAGCGGTTCGGGTGGCGTCCGTGGCAGGAGTACTCGTGGAACGACTCGCAGCGGTTCGTCGAGACGCCGAAGGTGCGCGAGGAGTGGGTGACGTCCGGTGACTCGCTCTGGCAGCACCGGGTGCACCACCTGTACACCTGGGACACCATGAACCCGCTGGGCGGCGGCATGACGTCGGTACCGCGTAGCTACCGGAGCGGGCCGTCGGTCGAGACGTGGTTCGGTCCGGTGGTTCGCCCGGCGGCAGCGCCCGGTATCGCGTCCACACGGACCGGTGACCGGCTCTCGCTCCGCATCCCGAACTTCGTGGACGAGAACGGGCACTACACCCGCGGCGAGACCACCTCCGCCTCGGCGACGCTGTCTCGCGACGGCCAGGTCGTAGCGCAGCTGCCGAACGCGTGGGCGGACGTGACCACGTCCAGCGAGGACGCGGCGTACAAGCTCGACCTGTCCACCGCACGCATCGACAAGCAGGGCGAGTGGAACTGGGGCACGCGCACGGAGACCTCGTGGGAGTTCCGGTCGAGCAAGCAGCCGGTCGACAAGGCTGTGCCGCTCGCGCTGCAGCAGGTCGACTACAAGGTGCCGGTCGACCTGACCGGCAAGGTGAGCGCCCGGACGCACGTGGTCGGCTTCGAGTCGGCGCAGGCGAGGTCGCTGCAGGCCTGGGCCTCGTTCGACGAGGGCACGACGTGGCAGCGGCTCGTGGTGGTAGGTGCCGCCGGCCACTACCTGGCCGTCGTACCGAACGCCCACGGCACCGTGTCCCTCAAGGTGCAGGCCACCGGGACGAACGGCTCGAAGATCACCCAGACGGTGATCCGGGCGTACGGCGTCCGGTGATCCTCCTGCCGTAGTTAGAGCCAGTCGCGCTTCGCCGCTTGGAACGCCAGACCGGTCCGGGTGTCCACACCCGCCAGGGCCATCAGGCGATCCAAGCGGCGTTGCACTGTCCGGCGGCTGATCCCCAACTGGTTGGCGATCGACTTGTCCGGTACGCCGGCGACGAGCAGTGACAACAGCAGGCGTTCGGCGTCGTCCAGGCCCTCGACCTCGCACTTCTCCTCGGACTGCAGCCGCACCGGCGTCGCCACCTCCCAGTAGCTCTCGAAGAGCGCCAGCAACGCGTCCAGGAGCTGACCGCGGCTGATGATCGCGGCGGACGGCTCGCCGATGCTCGCCTCGTCGTCGCGCACCAGCGGGCAGATCGCGGTCGACCGGTCCACGATCGCGATCCGGACCGGCAGCGTCGGCACCACCCGGGCTTCCTCGCCCCAGCTGACGCCTTCGGCGATGGAGTCCAGCTCGCCGGGCGTCTCGATCAGGGCGCGCTCGTAGATCGCGCGGTACCGGACGCCGCGCGAGAGAGCGCCGTACTCCTCGGTGTTCTCCGCGCCCTGCATCGCCAGCGGGTTCGCGCGGCAGAACCAGAGGATCTCCTCGCGGGCGGAGTTCTGCAGGTCGCGGAGCCGTTCGCGGAGCGTGGTGGCGCCGATGATCACCTCGACCAGATGGTGCGCGTCCCGGCGGCTCGCACTGGCGCGGAACTCCTCGCTGAGCGCGGCGACGGTCTTCCGGGCCGCCTCGAGCGACTCCTGGCGGCGCAGCAGCGTCGTTCCGAAGGCCACGTCCGGCGGCAACGGCCGGAACACCGGTTCGTCGGCCGGCTGCGCCGACACCAGCCCTTTCGCCTGCAACCGCTGCAGCACCTCGTCGGCCTCGTGCTGCGGCAGGTCCGCCACCTCGGCGAGCTCGGCGGCCCGCGCGGCGGACAGGCCGACCAGCAGCCGGTAGGTCTGCTCCTCGCGCGCGTCGAGCAACGAGCCTTCCTGCATCCACCCCACCTCCGGTGACCACCTAACCAGGACTCGCGAACCGGAAGCGAGCGCTTTCCCATTGACACTGTCGAGCCACGACCCATCCGTGCCATCACGACCGGGCCGGCCACCCGTCACTTTCCCGTCCTGCGGAACTCGCCGCCGCCGAGCCAACCGCCCTTGGAAAGAGAAGTCACCATGAGCCTGACCGACTACGCCGGCATCGCCGGCCTCATCACCGCGGCCGCCGTAGCCCTCTGGATGCTCCGCAACCACCGCACCGTCGCCTCCACCGCGAGGCACCGCGGCTCACCTACCCTGCGACTACCGCGCCCGGCACACCCGGAGCGCGCTTCCTCGCGCGGTAATAAGTAAGTCCGCCGAACGCGTACATCGACAGCCCCAGCGCGCCCATCAGGGCGATCACAACCCACTGCCACGGGCCGTCCTGGTAGAGGGCCAGGAACCATGACTTGGTGTCGTGATTGCCGGTCAGCTTGAAGACCGCCGGTACGACGGCCTGCGGGAACAGCGGGATCGCCCCGAACCCCAGGCAGAAGCCGGCCAGCGTACGCCGCCATTTGGGCAGCGCCTCGAGCCCCGCAGTCTTCTTGGCCTGCTCCGCGGGCGACCGTCCGTGCCTGAGCAGCGTGAGGAGCTCGGGACCCCGGGCGTCGAGACGACGGGCCGCGACGCGTCCGAAGTACCACCAGGCGAGTACTCCGGACAGGACTCCGACCGGCACGCCCCACCAGCCGAAGTAGAGCGCAACCACCAGCGCCGGGGCACAGGTTGTCGCGACGAGCACCAGCATCACGTAGACGATCCCCATCGTCTCGCCCTCGTTCTCACCCGAGTTGAGGGGGTTGCCGGAACGCTTGTGCGCGTCGGTCGTCGGTACGGCGGCATACACCGAGCAGGCCACGACCAGGCCGGCCGCACCGCCGAGGAGCGCGGGCAGAACGCTCAGCACCAGCGGCCATGCGCTCGTCACCCCGGACCACCACGTGAGCAGCACGGTGATCAGCAGCGTCGACGGGCCGAATACGAGTAGGAACGCCCGCTGCCGCGCCCGGACGTCGGGTCGGTTGGCGCCAGGTGTCATCAGCGTGGTCCAGTACGCCGTACCGTCCGCGCCGTACAGGTTGGCGGCCATCGAGCCCGCCATGACGACGGCGGCCGGGCCCGCCCAGGGCAGCATCGACTTCAACCCGATCGCCAACGGCATCAGGCAGAAGAACAGCCCGTAGGCGATGGCGAACACAGCTCGGTGACCGTAGAGCAGATCGCGCGTCCAGGACCGGAGCTCCTTCGCGGCGGCAGCGCCCTCAGGAGTCCTTGCCGCCAGCAAGCGCCTCGGCGTCCGGCCGGTATGGGTGGCCGTTGTCCGTCGTACCAGCAGGGCCGACCATGCCAGCAACATCACCACAGCGAGCACCACCAGCCCTGCCAGGGCTGCGAGCAGCTCGAGCCAGTCACCGCGCCCAGCCGCTTCCACAGCGACCAGACCCCACCCGGACGGGGCGATGCGCGCGGCCTTCGCAACTGTGCCCTGGACGTCGGCCGACACGAACGCGACGATCAACGCCCAGCCCTGTGCGGTGAAAGCCAGGATGAACGCGTTGACCAGAGCGGCGATCACCGCACCGGACCGCAACTGCAGCAGTACGCCGTACACCGCGACAGCGAGCCGGGACGCCAGAACGAAGCAGAGCAGCTGCAGCAGGAGCGCAGGAACGGCGACGACAGCTGCCGCGACACCTCCGCTCACCACGATCAGACTGAGCAGTGCGATCAGACTGATGACCGGTGCGACACCGGCCAGCGCAGCGACCAGCAGACCGGTCGAGAGCGTGCGCGGCGGCAGCGGCATCATCGTGAAGTACTCGGGCCTGAGGGTCTCGTCGCCACCTCCGGCGAACAGCGGCCCGACCACCCAGCCCAGCATCCACACCGCGAGTACGACGACCAGGACGTCGTGGTCGCCCCGCGCCGCGAGCCAGAGCGTGCCGCTCGCGAGAACCAGGCCGACGAACCCGCCCGTGACGATCCAGGACCGCCGGAACTGGTCCTCGAGCGCGTGCCGGAACGCGGCCAGTCGCATCCGCACCAGCGTGTGCGACGTGCGGAACGTCAGCGCGAGAGCCACGTCAGGCCTTCCGCGCCGCGGGTCGACGCACCCACCAGCGACACGAACGCGTCCTCCAGGCTCCCCCCGGCACGTACGTCCTCCACGGTGCCCGCGGCAACGACCTTCCCGTCCGCGACGACGGCCACCCGGTCGCACAACTGCTCCACCAGCGCCATCACATGGCTCGACATCACCACCGACCCGCCGCCGGCGATGAACCGGTGCAGGATCGTGCGGATCGTCGCCGCCGACACCGGATCGACCGCTTCGAACGGCTCGTCGAGCACCAGCAGCCGCGGCGCGTGCAGCAACGCCACCGCGAGCCCGAGTTTCTTCCGCATACCGGTCGAGTAGCCGATCACCTGCTTGTCGTCCTCGTGGTCGAGTTCGAGAACCTCCAGCAACTCGGCGGCCCGGCGTACGACCTCGTCCTCGGGCAGTCCCCGGAGCAGGCCGAGGTACGTCAACACCTCCCGACCCGTGAGCCGCTCCGGAATCCCCAGTCCGTCCGGCAGCACACCGACCAGCGCCTTCGCCCGCTCCGGCTCCCGCCAGACGTCCACGCCGAAGATCCGCGCGGTCCCGGCGTCCGGACGCAACAACCCCACCGCCATCGACAACGACGTCGTCTTCCCCGCCCCGTTCGGCCCGAGCATCCCGAAGAACGACCCGGCCGGCACACCCAGGCTCAGCTCGTCGACCGCCCGCTGCTCACCGAAGACCTTCAGCAGCCCTTCGAGCTGCAGCGCTTGCTCCATGGCGAGCACCCTCTCACCCACCGGCGTGCCGGTCGTCACACTGGCGGCGGACGGCGCCGATCACCTCCAGGGAGGACGCGTCCGGTGATCGGACGGGGTCCTGAAAAGCAAAAGTCCCGGTCTGACCGACCGGGACTTCGTTGTGCGCGAGGGGGGAGTTGAACCCCCACGCCCTTTCGGGCACACGGACCTGAACCGTGCGCGTCTGCCTATTCCGCCACCCGCGCGCTGCCGCCTGAGATGATCTCCTGGCGACGAGGAGAAACAGTAGCACGGGTTCTGCCGGAGCTTCACATTGCGGGTTGGGTCGAACCTCCCGATACGATCGATCGTCGTACCCGGTGTGTCCGCCTGCCGGTGGACGAGGGTTCGACGTACCGACCGTGGAGGAGGAGGCGTGCGACCGCTGCAGCGCTTCGAGCGACGTCTGGAAGGCATTGTGAGCGGTGTCTTCGCGCGCGCTTTCAAGGGTGACGTCGAGCCGATCGAGCTGGCGGCGGCACTCAAGCGTGAGATCGACAACACCGCGCGGATCCTGTCCCGGGACCGCCGGCTGGTGCCGAACCACTTCACGATCGAGCTGGGCCCGGACGACTTCGAGCGGCTGAACGCCTACGGCCGGACCCTGAACCACGAGCTCGCCAACGAACTGCGGGATCACGCCGACATCCAGCGCTACACCTTCTCCGGGCCGATCGACATCGAGCTGGTCCAGCGCGAGGAACTGCCGACCGGTAAGTTCCGGGTGGTCAGCGAGACGGTCGGGACGCCCCAGCGGCGGCCGGCCGCGTACCAGCAGCCCGAGCCCCAGCCCTACGAGCAGGAGCCCTACGTGCCGCCGAACCCGCCGGTCGTCCCGCAGCAGCCGCCGCCGCAGCAGTACCCACCTCAGCCGCCCCAGCAGCAGCCGCGGCGCGGGCACCCGCAGGTGATGCTCGAGGTGAACGGCCGCCGCCGCCCGGTCAACCCGCCCGGTGTGGTGCTCGGTCGCGGCACCGACGCGGACATCCAGATCAACGACCCGGGCGTCTCCCGGCGGCACGCCGAGATCCGGTTGATGCCCGAGGGCCCGGGCGGTATCCGGGTGGTGCTGGTCGACCTCGGCTCCACCAACGGCACGCTGGTGAACGGCCGCCGGAGCACCGAGGCGGAGCTGACGGACGGCTCCACGGTCCGGATCGGCAACACGACGATGACGCTGCGTCTGGCGGACGAGCCGATGGCCCAGCCGCCGAGCAGCGGGTGGTGATTGACCGTCCATGTCGGAACTGACCCTGACCCTGATCAAACTGGGGTTCCTGGCCCTGTTGTGGATGTTCGTCCTCGCGGTGCTCTCCGTGATCAGGTCCGACCTGTTCGGCGCCAAGGTGCACAGCCAGGCCGCGGCCGCCGTACCGCAGAACACCCGCACGCCGAAGCCCGCGAAACCGGCCAAGAAGCGCAAGGGCCTGCCCGGGTCGCTGACGATCGCGGACGGGCCGCAGGCCGGGGTCGGCGCCTCGCTCGTCGACGAGCCGGTGATCATCGGCCGCGGTTCGGACTGCCAGATCCGGCTGGACGACGACTACTCCTCCACCCGGCACGCCCGGTTGTTCCTGTCCGAGGGCCAGTGGTGGGTCGAGGATCTCGGCTCCACCAACGGCACGTACCTGGACGGCGCGCGGGTCACCCGCCCGGTCCCGGCCGAGATCGGCGGTTCGATCCGGATCGGCCGGACGACGCTGAACATCGCGAAGTAGGCCTGCCCCGATGACCTTGTCGCTCGATTACGCCACTCTCTCCGACGTCGGACGAGTCCGCCGCAACAACGAGGACTCGGCGTACGCCGGTCCGCACCTGCTGCTGCTCGCCGACGGGATGGGCGGTGCGGCGGCCGGTGAGGTGGCCAGCGCGGCGGCGGTCCAGGTGATCCGGCGGCTGGACACCGCCGACATCAGCGGCGAGGACATGATCGAGGCGCTGGCCGGCGCGGTGCACCGGGCCAACGAGCGGCTGTCCGAGCTGGTCGAGGAGGACCCCGAGCGCGAGGGCATGGGCTCGACCGTGACCGCGCTGATGTTCGACGGCAAGCAGCTCGGGCTGGCGCATCTCGGCGACTCCCGTGCGTACCGGATGCGCGACGGCCGGCTGTACCAGCTGAGCCACGACCACACGTTCGTCCAGTCGCTCGTCGACGAGGGCCGGATCTCCCAGGAGGAGGCCTTCACCCACCCGCACCGGAACCTGATCCTCCGCGTGCTCGACGGCCGCCCGGACTCCGACCCGGACCTGGAGATGCTCGACGTCCAGGCAGGCGACCGGCTGATGCTGTGCAGTGACGGCCTGCCTGACTACGTGAGCGACGAGGCGATCGCAGCCTCGATGGCCTCCGGTACGCCGGACTCGGTCGTCGTCGACCTGATCACGCACGCGCTCGAGGCGGGCTCGAACGACAACGTCACCTGTGTCGTGGCGGACGTCGTCGAGACCCAACCCGCGAGCGGCACCCAGCCGCAGCTGGTCGGCGCCGCCGCCGAGCTGGCCCAGGGCAGTACCGGGCGGGGCGAGCCGACGGTCGCGGTCCGCGGCGGCGGTGAAGGGCACGGCGGTCATGCCGGTGCGGGTCACGGCACCGCGGTCGACCCGGAGGAGCTGCGGTACGCGCCGCGGCCGCCGAAGCGGTTCCCGTGGCTGCGGCGGATCGCCGTACTGGTCGTCGTCCTCGGCCTGATCGTCGGCGGCGCCTGGTTCGCGTACAGCTGGACCCAGAAGCAGTACTACGTCGGCACCGACGGCGACTACGTGGCGATCTTCCAGGGCGTCGAGGCGGATCTGCCCGGGGTGTCGCTGTCGAAGGTGTACGAGCGGCAGTCGCTGCAGGTCGACAAGCTCCCGACGTACAGCCGCGAGCAGGTCGAGGGCAACATCCAGGCGGACAACCTGGCCGGTGCCCGGTCGATCGTCGCCGAGCTGCAGCACACCGCGGATGAGTGCGCCGCGAAGGCCAAGCCGACGCCGACGCCCAAGCCGTCGGCCACGCCGCCGGTCTCGAAGCCCCCGGTCACCACGCCGCCGGCCACCGTTCCTCCGAAGACGGTGCCGGTGACGACGGTCCCGAGTACGACGCCGAGCACCCCGGTCGACCCTGACGACTGCGACGGGGTTCGATGAGCATCGCGTCCACGTCCGTCATCCAGATCATCCCGCGTACCCGGCGTGGGGTGGAGCTGCTGCTGCTCGTGATCGCGATCGCGGTCTCGGTCGGCGCGTACGTGAACATCGGCATCACCGTCCAGGACAAGGTGCCGGCCAGCACCGGGTACTACGCCGCCGGCATCGGGCTGCTCGCCCTGATAGCGCATTTCGCGCTGCGGTACCGGGCGCCGTACGCCGATCCGGTGCTGCTGCCCTGCGCCGTGCTGCTGAACGGGCTCGGCGTCGCGATGATCCACCGGATCGACCTGGGCCTCGCCATCGTCGCGGAGGCGAAGGGCAACACCCCGAAGGCGGCCGCGGCGCCGCAGCAGATCACCTGGACCGCGGTCGGCATCGTGCTGTTCCTGGTCGTCATCCTGCTGATCAGAGATCACCGCCGGCTGCAGGCGCTCACGTACACGGCCGGTCTGGCCGGTCTGGTGCTGCTGGTACTGCCGCTGATCCCCGGCCTGGGCGTGAACCTGAACGGCGCGCGGATCTGGATCCGGCTGGCCGGGATGTCGTTCCAGCCCGGTGAGTTCGCGAAGATCTGCCTGGTCGTGTTCTTCGCCGGTTACCTCGTGGTGAAACGCGACGTTCTGACGCTGGCCGGGCACCGGTTCCTCGGGCTCGACCTGCCGCGGGCCCGCGACCTCGGGCCGATCGGCATCGCGTGGGCGGTCAGCCTGGGTGTGCTGGTGTTCGAGAGCGACCTCGGTTCGTCGCTGCTGTTCTTCGGCCTGTTCCTGTTCCTGCTGTACGTGTCCACCGAGCGGGCCGGCTGGCTGATCATCGGTGGCGCGCTGTTCGTCGGCGGCGCGTTCTTCGCGTACACGACCTTCGGCCACGTGCACCGCCGCGTCACCGACTGGCTCGATCCGTGGGCGATCGACGGCGGCCAGGTGAAACTCGGGCTGATGGGCCAGGCCTGGGGCGGCATCCTCGGCCGCGGTCTCGGCCAGGGCCACCCGGAGGCCACGCTGTACGCCCAGAGCGACATGATCATCTCGTCGTTCGCCGAGGAGCTCGGCCTGACCGGCCTGATCGCGATCCTGCTGGTCTACACGCTGATCATCGAGCGCGGCCTGCGGACCGCGCTCGGCTGCCGGGACATCTTCGGCAAGCTGATCGCGACCGGTCTGGCGATGTCGTTCGCGCTGCAGGTGTTCGTGATCGTCGGCGGCGTGACCGGGCTGATCCCGCTGACCGGTCTGGCCACGCCGTTCATGGCCCTCGGCGGTACGTCGCTGGTCGCCAACTGGGCGATCATCGCGCTGCTGCTGCGGATCAGCGACCAGGCCCGGCGGCCGCAGACCCCGGCCGCCCCAGTGTCCGACGAAACGATCGCGATGGCGGTGCAGAAGCAGTGAACTCGGCGATCCGACGACTGGCCGTGGCGGCGATCATCCTGATGCTCGCGCTGATGGCCAACTCGACGTACCTGCAGGCCTTCCGTTCGAACGAGATCAACGGGCGCAACGACAACAACCGGGTCCGCGACTCGCAGTTCTCGGTGAACCGCGGACCGATCCTGATCGGCAGTACGCCGGTCGCGCAGAGCAAGGAGTCCGGCGACCGGTTCAAGTACCAGCGGACGTACCCGGCCGGCCAGGTGTACGCGCCGGTGACCGGGTTCTACTCGTACCTGTACGGCCGCGGCGGCATCGAGCTGACGATGAACTCCGAGCTGAACGGCTCGGACCCGTCGATGGCGTTCCGCCGGATCATCGACGTGATCAGCAACCGGCCGCAGCAGGGCGGCAGCGTGACCCTGACCCTGAACGCCGCGGCCCAGCAGGCGGCGTACACCGGCCTGGCCGGGAAGACCGGCGCCGTGGTGGCGATCGAGCCGAAGACCGGGCGGATCCTGGCGATGGCGAGCCGGCCGTCGTACGACCCGAACCAGCTGGCCTCGCACGACAACGAGAAGGTCGCGTCGGCCTGGAAGAACCTGAACGCCGACAAGGACAAGCCGCTGTCGAACCGCGCGGTCCAGGAGCTCTACCCGCCGGGATCGACGTTCAAGCTGGTCACCGCGGCGGCCGCGCTGTCCAGCGGCAAGTTCGCGCCGGACACCAAGGTGCACTCGCCGGCCGAGCTGCCGCTCCCACAGACCACCGTCCCGCTGGTGAACGAGGACGGCAAGAACTGCGGCGGCAGCAACAACGCGACGCTGACGGTCGCGCTGCGGTACTCCTGCAACACCGCGTTCGGCACCGTCGGCATGGAGCTCGGACCGGACGCGCTGCGCGAGCAGGCCGCGAAATTCGGCTTCGGCGCGCGGCCGCTGACCGAGCTGCCGAGCGTGGCCACCAGCCGCTTCCCCGGCGACCCGAACCAGCCGCAGACCGCGCAGTCCGCGATCGGCCAGTTCGACGTCCAGGCCACCCCGCTGCAGATGGCGATGGTGGCGGCCGGGATCGCGAACAAGGGCGAGGTGATGAAGCCGTACCTCGTCCAGAACGTGCGCACCCCGGACCTGAAGACCGTGTCGGAGACCAAGCCGGAGTCGCTGCACCAGGCGGTCACCCCACAGGTGGCGAGCCAGCTGACCGCGATGATGGTCGACGTCGTCGCCAACGGCACCGGCAAGCCGGGTGCGATCAGCGGCGTGCAGGTGGCCGGCAAGACCGGTACGGCGCAGACCGCGAAGGACCGCCCGCCGTTCGCGTGGTTCACCGCGTTCGCGCCGGCCGACGACCCGAAGGTCGCCGTGGCGGTCCTGATCGAGAAGGCGGACGTCGCCCGTGACGACGTGGCCGGTGGCAAGCTCGCCGCGCCGATCGCCAAGAAGGTGATGGAGGCGGTGCTGGGCCAATGAGCAGGCAATGAGCACCATACGGAATGATGCGACGGCAGGGCGTCTTTCCAACGGGGTTCCACGTGTGGCGGCCGCTACCGTGGGCAAATTGAGTGTGTTTTTCCGGACAGGTTGGAAGGCTGGGTCATGACATCGCAGGCACGTCTCGTCGGCGGCCGGTACGAAGAAGGCGAACCGCTCGGCCGCGGCGGCATGGCGGAGGTCCGCAGGGGCGTCGACAACCGGCTCGGCCGGAGCGTCGCGATCAAGCGGCTGCGGGTCGACCTGGCCAGTGACGCCACCTTCCAGGCCCGGTTCCGGCGCGAGGCGCAGTCGGCCGCCTCGCTGAACCACCCGACGATCGTCTCGGTCTACGACACCGGCGAGGAGCCGGACCCGAGCGGCTCCGGCGTCACCATTCCGTACATCGTCATGGAGTTGGTGACCGGCAAGACGCTGCGGGACCTGATCCGCGAGGGCCGCAAGATCATGCCGGAGCGGGCCCTGGAGATCACCTCCGGTGTCCTCGAGGCGCTCGACTACAGCCACCGGGCCGGCATCGTGCACCGCGACATCAAGCCCGGGAACGTGATGCTGACCCCGCAGGGCCAGGTCAAGGTGATGGACTTCGGCATCGCCCGCGCGGTCGCCGACACGTCCTCCACGATGACCCAGACCGCGGCCGTGATCGGCACCGCGCAGTACCTGTCCCCGGAGCAGGCCCGCGGCGAGACCGTGGACGCCCGCTCCGACCTGTACTCGACCGGCTGCCTGCTGTACGAACTGCTCACCGGCCGGCCGCCGTTCGTCGGCGAGTCGCCGGTCTCGGTGGCGTACCAGCACGTCCGGGAGCAGCCGCTGCCGCCGTCGTCGTTCGACCCGGACATCCCGCCGGAGGTCGACGCGGTCGTCCTGAAGGCGCTGGCGAAGAACCGCGAGGAGCGGTACCAGAGCGCGTCCGAGATGCGCGCCGACATCCACCGGGTGCTGGCCGGTCAGCAGGTGACCGCGCCGATGGCCGCGGTCGCGGAGACCCGGCAGATGTCGCCGACCGCGGTCGCGCCGACAGCCGCCACCCAGCAGTACGGGCAGCCGGGCGGGAACGACGTACTGCCGCCGGGCGGCGACGAACTGGACGAGGAGGACGCCCGCTCCCGCCGCAACCGCGGTCTGGCGTACTTCCTGCTCGGCCTCGCGATCGTCGCGATCGCGGTCGGCGCGTACGCCGTGTTCTCGAGCATGACCAAGGAGGACACCGCGGGCGGCGGTACGACGGCCACGCCGCCGGCGAAGGTCGCCGTACCCGATGTCAGCGGCAAGTCGGTCGCCGACGCGACCGCTCTGCTGGCCGACAAGGGTCTGAAGTTCGCGCAGGGACCGTCGGAGACCAGCGACACCGTCGGACGCGGGTTCGCCATCCGGCAGACGCCGGACGCGGGCACCGAGGCCGAACAGGGCTCGACTGTCACCGTGGTGTTCTCGGCCGGGCGAAGCGCGTTCCCGGTGCCGGACGTGATCGGCAAGTCGGAGTCCGCGGCCCGGAAGGCGCTGGAGGGCACCTCGGCCAACTTCAAGGTCAAGGACGAGACGATCGAGAAGGACAGCCCTGAGAAGAAGGGCACCGTCATCGACATCAGCCCGGACCGGACGGGTGAGTACCCGGCCGGCACCGTGTTCACGCTGACCGTGTCGACCGGGGTCGAGAACATCGAGGTACCGAGTGTCGTCACCCAGACGCAGGACGACGCGACCAACACGCTGAAGCAGCTCGGCTTCCGGGTCGGGTACGCGACGGCCGACAACCCGGGCGCGCCGGACCAGACCGTCCTGCAGCAGAGCGTGAAGGCCGGTACCAAGGCGCCGAAGGGCACGCTGATCACACTGACGATCAACGACCACGAGGAGCAGCCGACGCCACCGCCGAGCTCCCCGACCCCGACGCCGACGGACACACCGCCGACCACCCTCCCCACCACACCGGGACTCACGATCGGCGGCTGAATCGGCAGCTGGAACGACAGAACCCCTCGAGGCGATCGCCTCGAGGGGTTCTTCAGTAGCGGGGTCTAGCCGACGACCGGGGCCAGGCCGACCGAGCGGGCGACCGCGCCCTGGTCGCCGCAGATCTCGAGCCAGTTGGCGAGCATCCGGTGGCCGCCCTCGGTCAGCACGGACTCAGGGTGGAACTGCACGCCCTCGACCGGGAGGTCGCGGTGCCGGGCCGCCATGATCACGCCGGCCTCGGTCCGCGCGGTCACCTGCAGCTCGTCCGGCACACTGTCCTGCGCGATCGCCAGCGAGTGATACCGGGTCGCGGTGAACGGTGACGGGAGCCCGGACAGGACGCCGGCGCCCTCGTGGAACACCTGGCTGGTCTTCCCGTGCAGCAGCTCGTCCGCGCGTCCGACGACCCCGCCGTACGCGACGCCGATCGCCTGCAGGCCGAGACAGACCCCGAAGATCGGGACCTTGCCACCGGTCTCCTTGACGATGTCGACGCAGACGCCGGCTTCCTCCGGCGTCCCCGGGCCGGGGGAGAGCAGCACACCGTCGTACTCACCGGCCTGCTCCGGGGTGACCTCGTCGTTGCGCAGCACAGTGGTATCGGCCTGCAGTTGCTGCAGGTACTGCACCAGGTTGTAGACGAAGGAATCGTAGTTGTCGACGACGAGGATCCGCGGCATGCGGTCCATTGTGACAGCTACCGCCCTGACGCGGTGGGGCTGACCGATGGCGTGCGTTCGAAGCCGGGGACGGTGGCGCTCTGCAGGTCCAGCGTGCCCTCGTACGCCGGCATCGAGATCGAGGACTCGTTCTTCACGTCGTACCCGAGCTGGAACTTCACCACGTAGTCCTGCAGGTTCTCGATGTACTGCGAGTCGTCGAGCGCCTGCTGCAGCTTCCGCCGGTCGCCGATCGCGGTGATCTTGTACGGCGGGAGGTACGGGACACCGTGCAGTACGACGGAGTTGCCGACGCACTTGATGCCGGTGGTGGAGATGACCCGGTGGTTCTGGATCGAGATCGCGTCCGCGCCACCGGCCCACAGCGCGTTGACGACCGCCTGAATGTCCTGCTGGTGGATCACCAGCCAGTCGGCGTCGACATCCGGGTTCTCCTTGACGACCTCGGACGGCGCGTCCTTCAGCGTCACGGTCAGGCCGGGCCCGGTGACCGGCGTGGTGCCGACCTGCTCGGACAGGTCCTTGAGCTGCTTGGAGATCGCCGGGTCGATCGAGCCCTGCTGCGCCTGGAGCTTCTCGATGTCCTGGGTCAGGGCCGCGTGCTGGCGCACCAGGCTGGCGCTGCGGCGGGACTGTTCCTCGACGAGGCCCGCGAGCGTAGTGTTGCGGCTGGGCCGGAGGTCGGTACCGCGAGCGTTGGTCGCACTGGTCGCGAACAGCAGACCGGCGCACATCAGCGCCAGTGGCGCGCCCGCGCGCCACAGCGAAATCCGCCTCAACCTACGCACCCGTGATCTCCACATTGCTCTCTGCACTACGCTAACCCGGGACCGGACCCCAAAAGGTCCGCAGCGGTCAGCTTATGCGTCCTTACAAGGAGTTCAGTCGTGCCCGAGTCGAGCAGTCGCAACAAGAAGAAGACCGACAAGGTCAAGGCGGAGAAGACGCCGAAGAGGCCACGCACCACCAGCCGCGTGTGGGTGGCGCCGCTGATGCTCTTCTGCTGGCTGCTCGGGCTCGCCTGGCTGGTCGTCTTCTACGTGGCCGGCCAGGACATCCCGGTGATGAGCGACCTGGGCAACTGGAACCTGCTGATCGGCATGGGCCTGATCGCAGTCGGCTTCGTCGTCTCCACCCAGTGGGTCTGACCGCTCCACTGCACGGACCACGCGAACACCTGACCGGCCCACGTCCGCGAGTTATCCACACCCGTATCCCCAGTTGTGCACACCGATTGCGTTGAGTTATCCCCAGATCGAGGCGGAGTTCTCCACAGAATGTGTCGAAAACTCGCCCAAATCTGTGGATAAGTCAGGTTTGAGCCGATGAGTTTCCACACCGTTCACGTCGGCGGCGAGCGGGCGTACCGTCGAAATGCCAACTAGCGGCCTGAGAGACGGGGAGGGTCTCACATGTTCGTTCAGGTCATTCAGGGGCAGGTCACCGACGCCGAACAGGCACACACGGCGATGGATCGGTGGATGGAAGAACTGGCGCCCGAGGCGTCCGGCTGGCTGGGGACGACTGCCGGTGTCACCGCGGACGGCAAGTTCATCGCGCTGGCTCGTTTCGACTCCGCCGACGCCGCGCGGCGGAACAGCGAGAAGCCCGCGCAGGACAAGTGGTGGCACGAGTTCTCTTCGCTGCTCAGCGACGGCGCCACCTTCCACGACACGGAGGACGTCGTACTGGACCTGCACGGCGATCCGGACTCGGCCGGCTTCGTCCAGATCATGCAGGGCGCCGGCAGCAACCCGGAGCGCGCGCGTGACGTGATGGGTCAGCACACCGACGAATGGGCAGCGTTCCGGCCCGACATCATCGGCAGCGAGGTCGCCATGTACGGCGACGGCGACTACACGATGGCGATCTACTTCACCAGCGAGGCCGAGGCCCGCGAAGGCGAGCGGAAAGAGGTGCCGGCGGAACTGCAGGCGGACATGGACGAGATGAACAGCCTCGCCGCCGGACCGCCGACCTTCTACGACATCGAGCATCCCTGGCTCTACTCACCTCGGTAGCAAGCCTCCTGGAGACGGCCGCGACGGACCCCGTCGCGGCCGTCTCCACTTCTACGTAGGCCTATACGTAGACATCTGCGTACCCATGTGCGTATAGTTCTACGTAGGAGGAGAGATGCCCAACAAGACGATCTACGTGTCGGACGACGACCTGCCGCTGTACAAGCGGGCGCAGGAGCTCGCCGGGAACTTGTCCTCGGCGATCTCGATCGCGCTGCGCAAGTACGTCGAGCTGGAAGAAGGCCGGCTCGAGGGGTACGACGAGATCACCGTGCGGGTGGGCCGGGGCACCGGCCGCAAGCAACGGTTCTCCGGCGTACTGCTCGCGGAAGGCGGCCGGTCGAGCAAGGACGGCTACGAGGCCTTCAAGGTCTACCGCAGCCGGACCGGCAAGTTCGTTCTGCACGCGGACCGCCGCAGCCAGTTCAAGCAGAACGCCGACGACGAGCGCTACCTGACCGGCTGGCGCTCCTGGGTCGGCAACTGGAGCACCGACCAGTCGTGGAGCATGGCCCAGGGCGAGGCCACCCTGTACGTCGTGGACACGATCGAGGAGCTCCGCGCCCTGATCCCGGAGGACCTCTACGCCCTCGTCGAGGAGGCCGCCGACCAGCCGGCGGTCGAGGACCTCGACATCTAACTGACAACACCACCAGACACCGGCGCCGTCGCGGTCGGCCGGTAGGGCACGCACGCCTGAATCCTCCTCCAGCAGACCCGTCAAGCCACCCGGGTCAGGTACCCCCTGCCCGAAAACACCCAAGGACCACTCATGTCATCAGCGATCGACGTCCGTGGACTGCGCAAGTCCTACGGCGACAAGCTCGTACTCGACGGCATCGACCTAACCGTTGCCGAAGGCACCATCTTCGCCCTGCTCGGCCCGAACGGCGCCGGCAAGACCACTGTCGTGCGGATCCTGTCCACACTGGCCGCCGCCGACACCGGCGAGATCCGCGTGGCGGGCCACGACCTGCACAGCGGCCCCGAGGCGGTCCGCGCCGCGATCGGCGTCACCGGCCAGTTCTCCGCGGTCGACGGCCTGATGACGGGCCGGGAGAACCTGATCCTGATGGCCGACCTGTACCACCTCGGCAAGCAGGAGGCGCGCCGCCGGGCGGACGAACTCCTGGAACAGTTCGACCTCGTCGAGGCCGGTCAGAAGCTGGCGTCGACGTACTCCGGCGGCATGAAGCGCCGGCTCGATCTCGCGATGACGCTGGTCGGCCGCCCGCGGATCATCTTCCTGGACGAGCCGACCACCGGCCTCGACCCGCGCAGCCGGCACAGCATGTGGACGATGATCCGCGAACTGGTCGCCGGCGGAGTCACGGTGCTGCTCACCACGCAGTACCTCGAGGAGGCCGACCAGCTCGCCGACCGGATCGCCGTCCTCGACCACGGCCGGCTGGTCGCCCAAGGTACGGCGGAAGAACTCAAGCGGCTCGCGCCGGGCGGGCACATCCGCCTGCGGTTCACCTCACCCGAGGAGTTCGCGCTCGCGGGCCGGGTGCTGCCGACCGCCGTACCGAACCCGGAAACGCTCGTCCTGCAGGTGCCGAACGACGGCAGCGTGCACGCGCTGCGCGACCTGCTGGCCCGGATCGACGACGCCTCGCTCGAGGTCGACGAGCTGACTGTCCACACCCCCGACCTGGACGACGTGTTCTTCGCCGTCACGGGTCAGCCCACCAGCCACGAGGAAGTTCTTCAGAACGAGGGGACTGCGAAATGACGGAAATGAGCACCGTGACGATCCGGCCGATGGCCGACACCGGCACCATGCTGCGCCGCACCCTGCGGCACGCCCAGCGCTACCCCGGCCTGTCCCTCGGCGCCCTCGGGATGCCGGTGATCATGATCCTGCTGTTCGGTCTGGTCTTCGGCGACACGTTCGCGGCCGGTCTGAGCGGGGGCGCGGCACAGGAGTTCGACTACATCGACTTTCTCACCCCGGGCATCCTGCTGATGTCGATCGCGTCCGGGACGATGTCGCCCGCGGTCGCGGTCTGCATGGACATGACCGAGGGCATCGTGGCCCGGTTCCGGACGATGGCGATCTTCCGGCCGGCCGTGCTGACCGGGCACGTGCTGGGCAACGTGATCGTGACGATCGTCAGCCTCGCGCTGGTGGTCGGGTTCGCCGTCCTGATCGGGTTCCGGCCGAACGCATCGGTCGGCGACTGGTTGCTGGCGAGCCTGCTGCTGATCGGGCTGACCATCGGCCTGACCTGGTTCGCGATCGCGCTCGGCCTGACCAGCAAGACACCCGAGGGTGCGAGCAACGTCGTACTGCCGATCAGCCTGCTGCTGCCGTTCCTGAGCAACACCTTCATCCCTCTGGAGGCGATGCCGGGCGGCATCCGCTGGTTCGCGGAGTACCAGCCGTTCACCCCGATCATCGACAGCCTGCGGCACCTGCTGATCGGTACGCCGGTCGACAGCGGCAGCGGCTGGCTCGCCGCGGCCTGGTGCGTGGCGATCGCGGTCGTCGGCTACTTCTGGGCGCAGAAGAACTACAACAAGGGGACCGTGGCCTAGGACGGTGCGCCGAGGAGGTTCGCGCGGGTGCGGACGTGGGCAGGCACCAGGAGGTCGCAGTCGGGGTTGTTCTCCGGTTCGCCGGCGACGACGTGAAGCGGGATCACGCCTGTCCAGTACGGCAGGTCGAGGTCTTCCTCGTCGTCGTTGGCGGCTCCGGACCGGGTCTTCACCGAGGCCTCGGTGAGCGACAGGGCGAGGACCGAGGTCTTCGCCAGTTCCTTGCGGTTCGGCGGACGGACGGCCTGCGAGCGGCCCGGGACGAGGTGGTCGACGATCCGGTTGAGGCCGTGGAGCTTCTCGTCCGGATCGTCGACCAGCCGCGGTACGTCGAAGATGACCGCGGACCGGTAGTTCACCGAGTGGTGGAACGCGGACCGGGCCAGCACCAGACCGTCGGCGTGCGTGATCGTCACGCAGACGGTCTGCCGCGGGGCAGCGACCACGCTGCGCGCCGCGACCGAGCCGTGCAGGTACAGCGTCCCGTCCGGCCCCCGGTCGAGGTCGACGCCGTACGCCGTCGGCAGGACGAGCGGATCACCGTCGACCACGACACCGAGGTGGCAGAACATCCCGTCGAGCAGGACGTCGTACAGCGCCTGCCGATCGGTCGCGGCGCGTTCCTTCGAGCGGCGAAGCGAGGTCCGGGCGGTTGGCTGCAGTGTGGTCATGTCACCAGGTTCGCTCCGGAGTGGCCTGGCGGCACGGGCCATTCCGGAGCGAATCAGCTAGTCCACTCGGGCAGCAGAGACGGTCGCCCGGACGACGTGGCGACGCTTGGTCGGCAGGCCCAGCGTCGGGTTCGAGACGCTCCAGGCGGCGCCCTTGCAGATCAGCTCCTTGTAGACGGCGGCGACCCGGCCGGTGAGGGCCGCGTTCACGGCGCGGTCGTCGGTGGTCACGTACTGGATCAGCCCGTTCTTGCGGCCCAGCGAGATGCACTGGTTGAAGTAGGCCAGCGGCGCGTGCGGCAGCTTGCCACCGGTCAACCGGGCCGCGATGGAGTCGGCCGCCTGCCACGCCATCGGCTGCCCCGACGCGCACGACATCCGCAGCGGCTTGTTCTTCGATCCCATGGCGTACGCCGCGTCGCCGATGGCGTACACGTCCGGGTGCGAGACCGACCGCATGGTGCCGTCGACCACGATCCGCCCGGTGTCGGTGACCTCCAGCCCGCTGGCGGCGGCGATCGGGTGGACGGCGAACCCGGTCGTCCAGACCGTGACCGCGGCCGGGATCGACCTGCCGTCGTCCGTGGTCACGTGGTCCGCGTCGACGCTCGCCACCGCGGCGTGCTCGTGCACGGTGATGCCGAGCCCGTCGAACACCTTCCGCAGGTGGCGGCGGCCCTTCGGCGAGAGCCAGTCGCCGAGTTCGTCGCGGACCGCGACGGCGACGTCGAGATCCGGACGGGCCTCGGCGATCTCGGTCGCGAACTCGACGCCCGTCAGGCCCGCACCGACGACCGTCACGGTCTGGCCCGCGGACAGCGAGGCCAGGCGCTCACGCAGCCGCAGCGCACCGGGGCGGCTCGCGATCTCATAGGCGTGCTCGGCGACTCCCGGGACGCCCAGCGGGTTCCAGCCGCTCCCGAGCGCGTACACCAGCGTGTCGTACTCCAGGTCCTCCGAGTCGAGCGCGACCGTCTTGCGCTCGACGTCCACCCCGGTGACCTGCGCGAGCTTCAGTTCGACGCCCGTCCCGGCGTACATGTCCTCGAACGAACGCAGCGTGAGGTCCCGGCCGGTGGCGAGCTCGTGCATGCGGACCCGCTCCACGAAGTCGGACTCGCCGTTGACCAGCGTGACGCTCACCTCGTCGCGGTACAACCGCGCTGCGAGCCGGCCGGCGGCGATGGCTCCGGAGTACCCGGCGCCGAGAACGACGATGCGGTGCTTCATATCCGTACTCCCGTCTGAATCGGTGTCGCCCCTTGAACCGGGCAGCCCGGCGATCCATGACAGGTAGGCGGTGTGAAGCAGGTCACAGCACGGTCGTCAGCGGTTCCCCGTGTTCGGACGCGGCGAACAGTCGGGTCGCGCGGGCCAGCTTGTCCGGGTTCGCCTGGGTGCGGACCGCGGTGATGCCGTCGGGGGTGACCTCGAGGCACATGACGGCGACCACCGCGCCGTTGACGACTCCCACGAACGCCGTCTCGCCGTTGACGGGCAGGGCGTAGACGTCCGCCTTGCCGCCGTACAACCTGCGCTTCGCCTCGCTCGGCTTGAACAGGCCGCGCAGGAACCGCGCCACCGCGAGACCGCCCTCGACCGCCGTGGGCCGGGCCGGGATCTTGCCGCCGCCGTCGCCGATCGAGATCGCGTCGCCGGTCAGCAGTCGCACGATCGCATCGGTCTGCCCGCTGGCGGCCGCGGCCAGGAACTCCTCCACGATCCGCCGTGCTGCGGCCTCGTCGACCTGGGCGCGCGCCCGCCCGTCCGCCAAGTGCTGCTTGGCCCGGCGGAAGATCTGCTGGCTGGAGGCCTCGCTGATCTCGAGGATCTCGGCGATCTCCCGGTGCGGGTAGTCGAACGCCTCCCGCAGTACATAGACCGCACGCTCGTTGGGCGACAGTCGCTCCATCAGCGTGAGGACGGCGTACGAGACGGACTCGCGCTGTTCGACGGTGTCGGCCGGGCCGAGCATCGGGTCGCCGTCGAGGAGCGGTTCGGGGAGCCACTGGCCGACGTACGTCTCCCGCCGCACGCGGGCGGAGGCGAGCTGGTTGAGGCAGAGGTTGGTGAGCACCTTCGTCAGCCACGCCTCGGGGACCTCGACGCGGTCGATGTCCGCGGCCTGCCAGCGCAGGAAAGTCTCCTGGACGGCGTCCTCGGCCTCGCCTGCGGATCCGAGCAGGCGGTAGGCGATGGCCTCGAGGCGGTGTCGGGACTGCTCGAACCGAGCCACGTCCTCCGCGGTCATCGTCATACGGCGATAGTAATAGCGAAGATCATCACGTACGGGACACTGGACGCCGTGCAGAGTTCGCTGCCGTTGACGATCGAGCGCGCTTCGGGCGTGCCGCTGCATCTGCAGCTGGCCCAGCAGTTCCGGGCCGCCGTGCTGGACGGACGGCTCCAGGCCGGCCACCGGCTGCCGTCGACGCGGGACCTCGCCCGGGAGTTGTCTGTCTCCCGCTCCGTGACCCAAGCGGCGTACGACCAGCTCCACGCCGAGGGATGGATCGAGGGCCGCACCGGCGCCGGCACCTTCGTCACGGACGTCGCGCCACTGCAGCCCGCCGTACGACGCCGCACACCGCATCACCCCGACGCCGACGCGAACCTCCTCACGCTCCGCCCGGGGATCCCGTACATCGCCCCGACGCCCGACCCCGGCTGGCGGCGCGCGTGGCGCGAGGTGTCCACGCAGTCGCCACCGGGTGGGTACGACGACGCGGCCGGCCTTCCCGCGCTGCGTACCGCGCTCGCCGAACATGTCGCGCGCGTCCGCGGGATCGCGTGCGGACCGGAGAACGTGCTCGTCACCAATGGCACCGTCCACGGACTGCGCCTGCTGCTCGCCGTCACACAGCGGCCCGGCGACCGGATCGCGATCGAGGACCCCGGGTACCTGAACGCGGTGGCCGCCGCGAACGACCACCGGCTCGAGATCGTCGACGTCCCGGTCGACGAGGACGGTCTGCAGGTCGGCGCACTGACCGACGACGTCGCGGCCGTCTACGTGACGCCGTCCCACCAGTACCCGCTCGGCGGCCGGCTACCCGTTGCCCGGCGCAACGAACTGGTCCGCTGGGCGCGCCGGACCGGCAGCCTGCTGATCGAGGACGACTACGACAGCGAGTTCCGGTACGACGTCGCGCCGCTGCCCGCGCTGGCGCAGCTCGACCTGGAGCGCGTCGTCCACCTGGGCACGTTGTCGAAAACGCTCAGTCCCTCGCTCCGCCTGGGCTGGCTGGTCGCGTCCGAGACGATGGTCGAGCGGCTGGCCGCTTTCCGCGCCAACTCCGGCGACTGGCCCGGCTGGCCGATGCAGGCCGCTCTGCTCGCGATGCTGCGCGACGGCTACCTCGATCTGGCCGTCCGTCGCGGGCGCCGGCTGTACGCGGACCGCCGTACCCACACCTGTGCGGTCCTCGCGCCGTACGGTCAGGTCATCGGCCAGGACGCCGGGCTGCACATCACGCTGCTGCTGCCCGACGACGTGGACGACACCCGGATCGCCGCCGCCGCGCGAGAAGCCGGCGTGGTGGTCGCGGCCCTGTCCGAGTACCGCCGTACCGTGCCAGGACCGCCAGGACTCGTGATCGGCTACGCGACACCGTCAACCCCCGACCTGCACCGAGCCCTGACCATCCTGACCGAGGTCCTCAGTCGCCGTTGAGCGGGTCGAACTCGTTGCGCCAGCGGAAGTCAATCGGATCTGGGAACGCGCCTTGGACCTTGCCGAGTCCCTTGATCACCGTGGACAGTCCGTTCGCGTGCCCGACGGCATACAGGTAACCGGACTTCGTGCCTTTGTCGATCCCGAGCAGCAGCGTGCCGTAGACACCACACTTCACGGCCATCAATGTCTCGAACACGTGCCAGGTCGTGGTACGCACCCGCCGCACGTCGAACGTCGCCGGCACCGAGGTGCTGATCCGGATCGTGTAGAGCGCCCCGCCTCGGGTGTTCGCCAGGAAGGTGTCGTACGTCGCGGTCTTGCTGATCAGCGCCATCGTCTTGACCGACTCGAACCCCGCCCCACCGGCGTTGCGGCGCCAGACGCCGTTGATGTTCTGCCACCGCACGAGCAGCCCGTCGGTTCTCAGCCCGTACTCGTAGTTCCGGAGGACCCCGGCGTTCTCGACCTGAGCGTATTCGGCTTCCTCGACGAGTTTGAAATCCGTCCATCCTCCGCCGATCCGGGTCAGCACGGGTGGATCCCCCAGGACACCGCCTGCCAGCGAGTAACTACTGCGGTACAAGGCGCTGCCTTGGACCACCCACCCGCTGATATGGAAGGTGGCGGCGACGTCAGGCTCGTTGACGAAGGTGGAGCTGAGCCGAACCTGGCCCGGTGCGTAGACGCCTTTCGCCACTCGGTTGGGTACGACCGCCATCGTCGGCGGCGTACCGGCGGTGACGCGGCGGTAGGTGTGGTCCCCGGACGCGGTCACAGATCCGACGTCCATGGTGCAAGTGACCGCCGTACCGCCTGCGGTCGCTACTCGGGCTTGCGCAGGCGGCGTGATCGCCGTCGTGAGAAGAACTGCCATGCCGACCATGAGGCCGGCCACCTTGATGCTCGATCCGGACATCTGTCGTCCCCCCTCTCCCCACCAAGCACGATACGGAGGAGGCTGACCCCTGTCAGGGGCTCGTGGGGTTGTTTCGCACCGGTGGTTGGACGACTGGGGTGTCGCCCGCCCCAGGGCTGGTCCTCAGTCGCCGTTGAGCGGCTCGTAGGGATTGGTGGCCCACCGGAAGTAGGCACGCGCCGGGAAGGTACCGCTCCGGCGGCCGAGGCCGACGATCACCGTGGCCGTGCCGTTGGCATGGCCAACGGCATACTGATAGGCGGTCCTGGTGTCGAAGTCGACGCCGACCAGGAACGTGCCGTACTGACCGCACTTGGTGGCGACGAGTTTCTCGAAGCCCTGCCACGTGCGGGTCCGGACCGGCTTGACCACCGGCTTCATCGGCGCGCCGACCGGGATGCGGATGGTGTACAGCGCGCCGCCGCGGGTGTTGGCCAGGAACGTGTCGTACGTCGCGGTCTTGCTGATCAACGCCATCGACTTCACCGCGGCGAAACCGGGCGCCGACCCGGTGGCCTTGAACCTCCACGGAATGTTGACGTCGAAGCTCCACCGCCGCAGGGTCCCGTCGCCGGACAGTCCGTACGCGGTGTTCCGCGTCGTCGCGCCCTTCGCCGCGAACTGCGACACCTCGAGCGCCTTGTACGCCGACCAACCTCCGCCGACCGGCTGGGCGCCGCGCGGCATGCCCGGGTCGACCTCGGCCTCGTTGGTCAGCGAGTAGTACCAGTAGTACGCCCTGTCGCCCGACACCGCCCAGCCGGAGAGGTCGAGACCGTGCCCGTACGCCAGCTGGGTCGAGGTCGAAGCCAGGCGCACCGGACCGAGCCCGGTCGTCGGATGCCCCTCCGGTCCGAACGAGCTCAGGCTGACGTCACACGTCCCGGCCGTTCGCTCCGTAGTCGTCCCGGCGGCGTTCGCGGTCCCCGCCGGAGCGGTTCCGGCGAGCAGCAGTGCGGCCGCAGACAGCACTGTCCAGCGTTTCATGTCAGTCTCCGTTCAGCGGATCGAGGTACCAGACCACGCCCCAGCGGAAGTTCACCGGATCCGGGAACGTGCCGTTGACCTTGCCGAGGCCGTTGATCACCGTGGACGTGCCGTTCGCGTGCCCGACGGCGTACAGGTGGCCGGTCTTGGTGTCCTTGTCGATGCCGAGCAGCAGGGTCCCGTAGTTGCCGCACTTGTTCGCGATCATCGCCTCGAAGCCCTGCCAGGTGCCGGCGCGGACCTTGGTGACGATCGGTTTCATCGGCGAGGTGATCGGGATGCGGATGGTGTAGAGAGCACCACTGCGAGTGTTGGCGAGGAATGTGTCGTACGTCGTCGTCTTGCTGATCAGGGCCATCGACTTGACCGCCCCGAACCCGGTGGCCGACCCGGCGCTGCGCCACCCGGCGCCGCTGACCTGCCAGCGGAACAGCGTCCCGTCGTTGCGGAGTCCGTACGCCAGCCAGTGACTGATCCGGCCGGCTGTGTACTCGAAATGCGAGACCTCGAGCGCGGTGAAGTTCGTCCAGCCGCCGCCGATCCGCTTGGTCTGGTCGATGCCGTCGGAGAAGTTGTAGGACCGCAGGTACAGGGCGTCTCCCTGCACCACGTACCCCGTCCGGTCGATGCCGCCGATGTTGGGCTCGGCCTCGAACGTGGAGCTCAGGCGGACCTGACCGGCCGGGAAGACGGACGGACCGACAGTGGCCGGTCCGGTCATCGTCGGCGGCGTGCCGGCCGTCACCTCGGCGGACGTCTGCGCACCGGCGGGTGTCACCGAGCCGGAGTACAGCTGGCAGGCCGCGGTCGCGGACCGTGCTGTGGTCTCCGCGGCCTGCGCTGTTGGTACGAACGCGACGGCGGCCAGGGCGATCGCGCCCACAATGCTCGCAGCGGCCTTGGGTCTGTTCACGGCCCCTCCTCAGGTCCAGTGCCTCCACAGACCTTGATGTGGGCGGGGCCGGAAAGGTTACGGGTCCAGTGGGTTGCGTGCGATCGGCGGCTGGACGACCGGAGTGTCGCCGTCCCAGGTCAGCCGGGAGAGCCACATCGTTCGGCCCTTCGGGTCGGTGCCGACCTGCTCCGGATCCCACGCGTGGTAGACGAACCAGTCGCCGAGGACCATGTTGTGCCCCGGCCCGGCGGCATCGGGCGAGCTGGAGAGGATCGGGTCGCCGGACTTCACGCACGGCCCGGTCGGCGACTCGCACAGCGCATGACCGACGGCGTACGTCGCCTTGTCGAAGGCGTTGCCGGAGTAGAAGAGGTGGAACTTCCCGTTCCGTTCGACCATGTACGGCGCCTCGACCAGGTTGCCCTCCCACGGCAGGTCCTGCTTGATCATCCGCCGTGCCGGACCGACCAGGGTGAGACCGTCCGCGGAGAGCTCGGACACGTAGATCCAGGTGTCCACGCCGATCGCGTTGCCGTCGTTCTTCCAGTACAGCCAGCGCCGGCCGGTCGAGTCCTGGAACGGCGAGGCGTCGATCGACCCGCCCTCGTGGGCCTGACTGATCAGTGGCTTGGTCGATTTGTCGACATATGGACCTGTGGGTGTGGGCGCCACCGCGACGCCGACCGCCTGCCGGCCCGCCGCGACGTCGCGCGACGTGTAGTACATGACGTACCGGTCGGCCGCGTGCACGGCGACCTCCGGCGCCCACACCCGCCCGGGACCCGTCCAATCCGGCAACGACGGCAACGCGTCCCCGACGACCTCCCACGACACCAGGTCGCGGGAGGTCAGCGTCTGCACGTTACCGAGCGGACCGTTGGTCGCGAACGCGAAGTACTCGTTGCCCACCGCAATGATCTGCGGATCGGCGAAGCTGCCGTCGTACACCGGATTGGAGAATCCCATTTTTTACTTGCTTTCGTAGAACTTGAGGTAGTCGAAGGTGGCGACCGGTGGCGGGTTGGCGCCGGTGAACTCGCCGTGGGCGTAGAGGCCGATCTTCGCGGCCGACGGCAGCACCCAGGACGCGCCCCAGGTCCAGTTCTTGCCGTCCACCGAGGTCGCGGCGCGGTACACGTGCTCACCCGCGGCGTTCTTGTGGTACGCGAGCCGCATCCACAGCGTCGGCGCCGAGCGTCCGATCGCGGCCGCGCCGTACGACGTCGCGCCGTCCGACGGCCGCGCCACGAGCTCACGCCCGTACTCCGTCTGGCGAGTCTTCCAGATCGCGACGTTGCCGAGGCGGGCGAAGTCGCTGTCGTTCAGGTACGCGATCATGCCGGCCTGCTGGTAGTTGCGGATGTCGCCCTCGCCGGTGTCGAGGTGCAGTTTGGTCTCCGCGATCCAGCTGTCCCCGGCGGGCGCGGTGTGGAAGAGCAGCCCCGCGGTGTTGCCCGACCCGACCAGGTCGGCGTTCTCCAGCGGCCACGACAACTTGCCGTTGGCAACAGTCGCCTTGTCGTCCTGCCGGACCCACGACCAGTCCGCACCGAGCGCACCGTCGAACTCGTCGCCGGCCAGCAGGTTGCCGGTCTGCGGTACGTCGGCGAGCTTGGTCACCGGCTTCGCGACCGAGCGGACCGTCAGGTTGTCCACCTCGGCCGACCCGAACCACCGCACGGGCGCAGACCCGAGCTTCAGCCCCGGCACGTCCAGCCGCACCTCGCCGTACACCTCTCCTAGGCCTGCGTCGTCGAGTCGTGCTGTCACGGTGGATCCGGAGACCTGGACGGACAGTTTGTTCCACTGGGTGCGGTCGAAGGTGGCCGGCAGGTTCGCGGACGACGTACGAGGGCCGACTGTCACCGTCAGGCGGTTGTTCGCGACAGTCGCCACCACCTGATCACCCAGGACTGTCGTGACGGAGTTGCCGAGCCGGGCATCCGCTTCCACCCGGAGGGAGCCGGCCGGTGCCGCCTGGCGGGTTCGGGCTGCGCCGTTGATCGCTGCTGTGGGTCCACCGAGCGCGTCGCCTGGCTGCTTGGTGGCACCTTGGAGGCCTGCCGCCGGGTCGGTCGAGTCGATGCCCAGTGCGGAGCCCGTCGTGGGTGCGGGGACAGGGCTTCCGGACGGGCCGAGGCCGGCGCGGGTTCTTGGCCAGCCGTCGATCCAGTCGATCTTGTCGATCAGCATCGGCCGCCGGTTGATCCCGAACGGGTTGGTCAGCCACGGCGTACCGCGGTCGATGGCGTGGTAGACGATGTGGTCCTGGCCGGCCGCGTCGGTCATGAACGCGTGGTGGCCGGGGCCGATCCACTGGTTGCCGTTCTGGGTGATGACCGTCGTACCGCCGACGCGAGAGTCGGTCAGCGGTACGCCGTCGGCGTCCACGAACGGGCCGCGCGGCGAGCGCGAGCGGCCGGCGAAGACGGAGTACCCGGTGGTCGGGCCGGCGCAGCAGTTCATCGACGAGCCCATGAAGTAGTACCAGCCGTCGCGGTAGACGACGTACGAGCCCTCGTACCGGTCGCCGATCGTCACCTGCGTGGGCGTGCCGACCGCGTGCAGGCCGTCGGCGGAGAGTTCGGTGACGGAGATGCCGCCGTAGAAGCCGCCGTAGTACAGGTACCGCTTGCCGTCGGCGGCGGTCAGCATCGCCGGGTCGATCGTGCCGAAGTACCCGCCGTTGCCGTCGGGCTTCGGGGTGACGACCGGGCCGCCGGTCGCGGTCCACGGTCCGGCCGGTGTCGGCGCGGTGGCCACGCCGATCGCCGGGTCGCCGCCGGCGTTCGCCGCGGTGTCGGTGACGGTGAAGTACATGACGTAGCGGCCGCCGAAGTACCGGATGTCGGGGGCCCAGAAGAACGAGCCCGGCGCGGCCCAGGCCGGTTTGGTCTGGTCGTCGAAGACCGTGCCGAGGTACTCCCAGGAGCTGAAGTCCTTGGTCCGGGCCATGTGCATCAGGCCGAACGGGCCGTTCGCCACCAGCGGGTCGGAGGTGGCGTACGCGTACCAGTAGCCGTCCCGGCCCTGGATGATCGCCGGGTCGGCGAAGGTGTCGGCGAAGCTGGACGAGATCGGATTGGTGGTCTGCACCGGCGGCTCGGGTGCGGCCTGGGCGGCCGACGTACCGGCGGCCAGCGCGAACACGGTGAGTGCTGCGGCGAGTAGTCGTTTCGGAGGCACGGGCGGGTCCCCTCTCGCGTCAACTGCTGAGCTGGATCAGATGCCACGATGCGGGCGGCAACGTGGCACGGCACACACCGTCGACAACCTCGGTGGTGTCGACGGCCCGGGGCTGGACCCGGTCCGGATCGTCCGCGGTGTTCACCGCGGACCGGTCCTCGTCGTACAGAGCCAGATGGCGGACCAAGCGTCCAGCCACTGGAACCTCCAGGTCGACCTTGTCGGTCTCACTCCGGTTCACCACGAAGATCGCGGTCTCCCCGGTGTTCTCGTCGTACGTCGCTGTGCTCCACAGCGCGGGCACGCGGCCGAAGGCGGCGGTGTCGATCTCGGGACCGCCGGTGATCGCCGTCTGCAGCACGGTCGGGCCGGCGTACCGCGCCGTCAGCGCGAACGGGTAGAAGATCGTCTGCCGCCAGGCGCGGCCGCCGGGCTCGGTGCGGATCGGGCCGATCACGTTGACCAGTTGCGCGAGGCAAGCGATCTTCACCCGGTCCGCGTGCCGGAGCAGCGTGATCAGCAGGCTGCCGACCACGACCGCGTCGTCGACGGTGTAGGTGTCCTCGATCAGCGGGGCGACCTCGCGGATGCCGAGGCCGAGTTCGCCGGGAAAGTGCTGCTGGTACCAGACGTTCCATTCGTCGAAGGAGAGCGTGAGCTCCTTGTCGCTGCGCTTCAGCGCCTTCACGTGGTCGGCGGTCGCGATCACCGACGTGATCATCCGGTCCATCTCCTCGGCGGCGGCGAGGAAGCTCGCCTGGCCGCCGTCGCGCGGCTCGTAGTACGCGTGCAGGCTGATGTGGTCGACCAGGTCGTAGGTGCGCTCGAGGACGACGCGCTCCCATTCGCCGAACGTCGGCATACCCGCGTTGCTCGACCCGCACGCGACCAGTTCCAGCCCGGGCTCGACGCGGCGCATCGCGTTCGCGGTCTCCTCGGCGAGCCGGGCGTACTCCTCGGCGGTCTTGTGACCGATCTGCCACGGCCCGTCCATCTCGTTGCCGAGACACCAGGTCCGGATGGCGTGCGGTGCGGGGCTGCCGTTCGCGACCCGGCGGTCGGACAGGGCGGTTCCGGCCGGGAGGTTGCAGTACTCGAGCAGGTTGACCGCGTCGCGGATGCCGCGGGTCCCGAGGTTCACCGCCCAGATCGGCTCGACCTGCGCCTTCCGCGACCAGGCGACGAACTCGTCGGTGCCGAATTGGTTCGACTCGATCGCGCGCCATGCCAGGTCGAGCCGCTGCGGCCGCTGGTCCTTCGGCCCGACGCCGTCCTCCCAGTCGTAGTTCGAGACGAAGTTGCCGCCGGGGTAGCGGACCGCCGTCACACCCAGCTCGCGGACCAGCTCGAGAACGTCCTGCCGGAAGCCGTCCGGGTCGGCGCTCGGGTGCCCGGGCTCGTAGATGCCGGTGTAGACGCAGCGGCCCATGTGCTCGACGAACGAGCCGAACAGCCGACGGTCCAACGCACCGATCACGAACGCGGGGTCCACCACGAGTCGAGCCACAGGGCCTCCCCAGAAGTCGTCTACAACGTTTAACGTGGATGTCTACAACGATGGACATCCCCCTGTAAAGACCTCACGCCCCTTCCGCATTTGCCTGGCTGACCTACCAACTTCTGGGTTCTGCACCGTGATTCGTGGTGACGAACCCCAGAACTGATGGGTCAGCCAGGGAAATGCGGGCGGGGCGGTGGATGCGGCGGGGGCCGCGGAGCGGGGCGGCGTGGCACACTCGGGCGACAGACCGGTGACAGGAGGTTCTCCGATGGCGACCAGGCTGAGCGATGTGGCCGCGCGGGCCGGCGTGTCGGTGAAGACCGTCTCGAACGTGATCAACGACTATCCACACATCACCGCGCAGACCCGCGCCAAGGTCGAGGCCGCGATCGCCGCCCTGGACTACAAGCCGAACGTCAGCGCCCGCTCGCTGCGCAAGGGCCGCTCGGACTTCATCGCGCTGGCGGTCCCGGAGATGGGTTCGCCGTACTTCGCGGAGCTCGGCGCGGAGATCAGCCGGGCCGCGAAACGCCGCGGGATCACCGTGCTGATCGACCAGACCGAGGGCGAGGCCGCCGCCGAGCGGTTCGTCCTGGACGGGATGCGCGGGCAACTGATCGACGGCATCATCTTCTCGCCGATCACGACCGCTCCGGCCAGACTCACCGCCGCGGACACCGGGAAGCCACTGGTGCTGCTCGGCGAGCGGCCGGCCGGCGGCCAGTTCGACCACGTCGCGGTCGACTCGGTCCAGGCGTCGTACGACGCCACCACGCATCTCGTCTCGATCGGGCGCCGCCGGATCGCGGCAATCGGTGTCGGCGGGGGAGCCGGCACCGGAGCGGTACGGCGGAAGGGGTACCGGAAGGCGCTGAAGGCGGCCGGACTGCCGCACGACCCCGCGCTCGAGCTGGCCGGCACCGGCTACCACCGGCCGGACGGCGCCGCGTCGATGCGCGAACTGCTGGCGTTGCCGGAGCCGCCGGATGCGGTGTTCTGCTTCAACGACCTGCTCGCCCTGGGCGCCCTGCGGAGCCTGGCTGAGGCCGGACTCCGGGTGCCGGAGGATGTTGCTGTGGTGGGCTTCGACGACATCGAGGACGGCCGGTACCACTCCCCGTCGCTGACCACGATCTCGCCCGACAAGGAGTGGCTGGCCGAGAACGCAGTCGCCCTGCTGCTCGACCGGATCGCCGGGAACGGCGGCTCCACCCACCGCGACCTCACCGTCCCGTACACCCTGCAGATCCGCGAGTCGACGGCCGGTTAGAGGCCTGCGAGCTGCATCGCCAGGCCGTGCTGCGTCTTGTTCGCGCGACCGATCAGGCCGAGTACGGCGTTGCGCACCGGACGGATCGCGCGCGGGACGTTGGCGAGCCGGGTCAGCCGGTGTGCCAGCGCGATCACGCGGACCGCTTCGGCGCGGCAGGTCGTCGCGTACTCGTCGAGGGCCGTGTCGTCCCCACCCAGGGCGGTCGACAGCGCGTTCGCCAGCGTGACCGCGTCGCGGAGGCCGAGGTTCATGCCCTGACCGCCGGCCGGGCTGTGCGTGTGGGCCGCGTCGCCGGCGAGCAGCACGCGGCCGGCCCGGTAGTTGTCGGCGACCCGCTCGTGGATCCGGAACCTCGATCCCCAGATCACCTCGGTCACCTTCGGGTCCGACTTCCGCGGGCCGCGGTCGGCCAGGAGCTGCTGCGCGTACGGGAGGTCCGGGTGCTCCGGCGCATCGGGGACCTCGGCCACCAGGCGGAAGGATCCGTCCGGCAGCGGCGCCACCACGAGCAGCCCGGCAGAGGCGAAGTACAGCGCGACCTCGTCCGCCGGGAGGCCGCCGTCGACGCGGACGTCCACCAGACTGCACGAGATCTGCAGCGTGTTGCCCGGCATCCGCAGTCCGGCGAGCTCACGGATCGTGCTGTTCATGCCGTCGGCCGCGACGACGTACTGCGCCTTGATCACGTCGGCGTTGTCCAGCGTGACCTCGGCACCGTCGGCGGTCTGGGCGAGGCCGGTCGCGGCGTACGGACGGAGTACGGATCCGCCGAGCTCCTCCAGCCGCTCGAGCAGCACCTGCTCGGTGACCGGCTGCGGGATCATCGTCACGAACGGGTAGGCGGTCGGCAGGTCCGCGAACCCGACCGGGACCAACTGGTGGTCGTCGGCGCGGATCGAGAAGTCCTGCAGTTGCAGACCGAGCTCGACGAGCCGCTTGGTCACCCCGAGCTCCTCGAGCACCTCCAGCGTCCGGGGGTGGATCACACAGGCGCGTGAGGTGTTCGCACCCTCGGCCTGCTTGTCGACCACCACCACGTCGTGCCCGTGCAGCCGGAGACCGACCGCCACCGCGAGCCCGACCGGACCCGCACCCACCACCACGACTGTTGCTTCCTGCGGAGTCATCGTCGCTCCTTCCCCACCCTGCCCCGAGCGGAGCTGAGGGTCCTTGGTGTTTATCAACGCTTGTTGACTTTTACGTTAGGCGTCCCGGATCAAGAAGTCAACAAGTGTTGGCATATGCTGTGCACATGGCGGAGAAGAAGTCCGACCGGACCCGGGCGGCGATCCTCGCGGCGGCCCGTGAGCGGTTCGGCGCGGACGGGTACGAGCGAGCGACGATCCGGGCGATCGCGGCGGACGCGGCGATCGACCCGGCGATGGTGATGCGGTACTACGGCAACAAGGAGAAGTTGTTCGCGGCGGCGGCCGACTTCGACGTACGGATGCCGGAGTTGCGCGACGTACCGAAGGAGAGGCTCGGGGAGGTGCTGGTCCGGCATCTGATCGAGCGATGGGAGGAGGACGACACGCTCCGCGTGCTGCTCCGGACCGCGGTGACCAACGAGGCGGCGGCCGAGCGCATGCGGGCGCTGTTCATCGGGCAGCTGACGCCGGCGTTCCAGCAGGCCGCGATCGACCGGCCGGACGTGCGGGCAGGGCTGATCGCGACACAGGCGCTCGGGTTCGCGCTGTGCCGCTACATCCTCCAGCTACGGCCAGTGGTGGATCTGTCGACCGACGAGGCGGTCGCCTGGCTCGGGCCGACCGTCAACCGCTACTTGACCGAGCCGTCGCCCAACCAGGAGTGAACGGCGGGCAGCGTCTGCGCCAATGACGGCAGGTGCGGGTGCCACTTCAGCTCCCACTCGAGCGAAAGCGGGTAGTCGGTGCCGTCGAGAACCGCGAGCAGCTCGTCGATCGGGAAGTCGCCCTCGTCGATCGCGACCGGGCGGTAGTCCTGCCGCGAGTCCGCCTGCTTGAACTGCACGAGCTCCAGCCACGGCCGCAGCAGCGCGAACGACTCGGCCAGGGTCTCGCCGTGCGACCAGGTGTGCGAGCTGTCCCAGAGGGCCTTCACGTTGTGCCCGGGTACGTCGGTGTCGAGCACCGAGAGGAACGCGGCGACCTGGCGGGCCGTCGAGTGCGAGTCGTGCGTCTCGAGCAGGATCGGCACGTCCCGGGGCGCGGACGTCACACGGTCGAGGGCGCGGATCTCACCGGCGCTCGGACCTTCCGTCGTACCGTCGCCCGGATCGTCACCCGGGAACACCCGAACGCCGAGCGCACCGAGATCTGCGGCGAGCTCGAGATGGGGCTCAAGTGCCTGGTCCTCGACCGCGCACAGCTTCACGTAGCTGCTGACCGCGAAGATCTGCAGGCCGGCGTCCTCGATCCGGGCGCGCAGCTCACGCCGCTGCGCCGCGGACAGGCCGGTGTGCGTGAACTCGTCCGGCGCGGCGCGGAGCTCCAGTCCGGTGAAGTTGTTGCCCTGCGCAAGCGCGAGGACGTCGTCGAGCGGAGCTCCTGGACAACCGAGGGTGGCGAAACCTAAGCGCATGGACCTATCTGATCAGATCCAGCGGCCACGGCGTGGGTGGGTCCGGGGAGCGGAGGGCTGCTCGGGGTCGGCGGGCTGCTGCTGGTCGTACGAGTACGGCGACTGCTGCTGGTACTCGGTGGACTCCTGCTGGTACTGCGAACCGTACGACTCGGTGGCGTAGTTCGGGCTGTAGGTCTCGTACGACTCGGTGCTGCTGTACTCGGAGCCACTGTTGCTGTTGTAGCCCTCGTGCTCGTAGCTGTTCGAGCTGTAGTCCGAGTTGTACGTCGTCCCGTAGTTCGTGTACTCGTCGGACGCGGAGTGCGACGGCTCCGGACCGTACGACGGCACCGGCGGGAGCGGCTTCGACGGGGTCAGGAAGTCGTCCTGCTCGTCGAGCCGCGGGACCGGCGCCGGCTCGTAGTACCCGGACGAGGCGCTCACGTGCGACGACGGCTGCGTGTGCTCGGACTGGCCGTAGACGGTGTGGTCCGGGTATGCCGACTGCGTCGAGTGATCCGGGTACTCCGGCTGCGTCGAGTGGTTCGGTACCGCCGGCTGGATCGCCGACGGGCTGTCGACCGCGACCCGAGCGGCCCGGCGGCCGGCGCGCGCAACTGGCGCGGGCTCAGGCTCGGGTGCGGGCACGGGGGCCTCGAACGACTCCGCGGGGGAGGACGTCGAGGTGAGGTAGTCGGACTCGTAGGAGTACGGCTCGGAGTAGCGCGCGGCCCACGGCTCCTCGGCCGGCTGCGGCTCCGGCTGGTACGCGGGCTCCGGCTGGTAGGTCGGCTCGGGCTGGTAGCTCGGCTCCGGCTGGTACGACCGCTCAGGCTGGTACGACGTCTCGTACGACGGCTCGGGCTGGTACGCGTACGGGTCCGGCTGGACCACGGTCATCGGGGCGACCTCGTCGCGCCAGCTGCCCGTCGTACCGAGCGGGTCCTGGGCGACCGTGCTGCGGTACTCCTCCCAGCTCGTCGCGGCGGTCTGCGGCGCCTCGTACGTCGTTTCCTCGACCGGCTTCTCGTCCTGCCAGGTGTCGATCGGGTTGAACTGCTCGGTCGCCGGGCCGCCGTCGTCGTCCCGCCAGCTCTCCACGACCGGGGCGAACGGGCTCCACTGCGGCGCTTCCTCGGCCTGCGGCGGCCCGGTGAACGCGGCCGGGGCGGCGGCGCCGTCACCCGGGAAGCCCTGCGGCGCGGGCGGTGCCGGCGCGAACGGGCTCGGGGCGGGGGGCTGCTGCTGCGCGGCCGGAGCGAACGGAGCCGGCGGCTGCGGTGCCGGAGCGTACGGCGCCGGGGCTTGCGGAGCCGGGCCCTGCGGAGCCGGGGCCTGCGCGGCGGGCGCGAACGGGCTGCCCATCGGCGCCTGCGGTCCGCCGGCCATCTGCAGCTGCGGCTCGCGGACCAGGCCGAGCGAGGGCGCGATCGGCTCGGCGATCGCCGGCTGCTCGTCGGTGTCGTCGTTCGCGTACGACGGGGCGGCGGCCGCGGCGTCGTACGACGGGACAGCGCTCAGCTTCGGGCCTTGGTCCCACCACGGCACCCACTTGCGGGTGGTCTGCATGTGGTTGATCTTGCGGATCACCATCGTCGCGGCGACGGCGGAGACAGCGGTCAGTACCAGGGACGCCGTACCGGCGAGGGCGATACCGCGCAGCGACCCGACGGTCGCCTCCATCCACATCAGGAACCGGCGGACCACCACGTCGAACGCGAGAGCGCCGATCCAGGCGACCCACCACACGGACGTGAGGGTCGGAGTCCTGAACCGGCGCAGGTCGTCGCTGTAGACAGGGGTCTTGGGATCGCTGGCGAGCCAGACGTCGTCGACGATCTGCTTCGGGTACCAGAGGTTCGGGCCGGGGCAGAACCAGCTCGCCAGCACCCAGCCGTGGCTGCGGCGATGGTCGGCCTGGCAGAACACCTCGGAGTTGACCCGGGCCCGCCACAACCAGATGACGAACACGACGGCGGCGGCGACCGAGATGATCACGTTCGGGACCGCGGTCACCTTGGCGATCGCGTCGGCGCGGTTCAGGTCCGCGTCGTCGACGTTCGGCATCCCGCCGAGGTAGCGGTGCACGACCGAGTACGTGTTCCAGTCGGACCAGGTGGACAGCAGGTGAGTGACCGTCGATGCGCCCAGCAGTCCGATGGCGATCTTGCCGACCGTCCCGACCTGCTGGAACTCCTCAGCCGCGTGCGGCTGCCAATCTTCCTGATCCTCGGCAGCAGTGAGTAATGCCTGCGGGTGGCTCACGTCTCGCGTCCCTCGCGTTGCTGGAACTCCGTCGTCTGTTCGGCGTCTCTGCCTGGCCCTGCCCCCGCGTGACCGAGCCACATTGATACCACGAAGTAGGTACGCCAGGGCAGTCGGCCCCAGCACGGAGGGTGTCGACTTAACGTGTTCTTTTCGTACGCCCATCACCACTGGTAACGAGGCATTCGACGGGGCGTGACGGTTTGGTTTACCGCGCAGGTGGTTGGAAGCCGCTGTGCGGTGCCCCGACCGCCCACCAGGGCACCCAGGCGCGCTGGCTCTGCATTTCGTCGATCCGCTGGATCAGGATCACCGCGAGCACGGCCGCGCCGGTGGTGAACAGCGCCGAGACGGAGGAGAGTATGACGTTCGTCCGCAGGTCTCCGAGCTGCGACGCGCCGACGAGCACACCTCTTTGCACGATGTTGCCGGTGACCAGGCCGGCCACCCAGGTCAGCCACCAGGCCCAGACCAGCTGCGTTCCCGGGATGTCCTTGAGGGCCGGGGTCAGTGGATCGGTGCGCTGGTCGCTGGCGGCGACGATGTCGTCGACGACCTGCTTCGGGTACCAGAGGTTGACGACCGGGACGAGCCAGCAGCCAAGCACCCAGCCGCGGGTGAAGCGGTGCTCGCCGCGGCAGAACATCTCCGCGTTCCACCGGACCCGCCACAGCCACACGATGAAGACCACCGCGGCCGCGAGCAGTGCGAGCGCGGCGACGATGCCGAGCGAGCCGGAGATCAGGTCGGCCTCGGCCAGTTTGTCCGGATCGTTGCCGTACAGCTTGCGGGTCCGGTACAGGTTCCAGTCCGACCACGCGGTCGACCACGTGGTGACGGTGACCAGCCCGATCAGGATCGACGCGGCGATCCCCATCGCCCGCTCGGAACTGAACCACCGATCCAGCGGTACCTGCGACCCGCGGCTCGGCATGGATCACACATAGCACAACAGGGCGTGACCGGGCGAGAACATCCGGTTGTGGCGTATTTCTGCCGGAAACTGTCGGCGGGTGGCTGGAGGATGGTCGTATGTACTGGTCCGTGGTCGATTCGCCGATCGGCGACCTCACGCTCGCGGTCGACGAGACCGGGCTGTGCCGGCTGCACTTCGGCGCCACCGATCGCCCGCTCGGCACCGCCCCGCTCCTCACCGAGGCCGCCGAGCAGCTGAAGGCGTACTTCGCCGGCGAGCTCCAGGAGTTCGCCCTTCCGCTGTCGGTCCGCGGCGGCTCCGACTTCGAGCGCGCGGTCTGGACCCAGCTCACCCGGATCCCGTACGGCGAGATGCAGACGTACGGCGACGTGGCGAAGATCGTCGGCGACGCGGGCGCCGCCCGTGCCGTCGGTACGGCGTGCAACCGCAACCCGATCGCGATCGTCGTGCCCTGTCACCGGGTGGTCGGCGCCGGCGGCAAGATGGTCGGCTTCGGCGGCGGTATCCCGACCAAGCGCCACCTACTCGAACTCGAGGCCCGGGTCAGCTTCGAGACGCAGTGGACCTAGGGCCTTACGAAGATCTGACACCCGGGAGCGTGGATTCGGAGCGCGATGGACAGGCCGGGGCACTAACGTTTGAAGCGAGCGATTCAGGTGCCCCCCACCCTGCCTTGGAAGACGTACAAATGAACAAAGCCCGCACTGACCACCACCACCCCGACCTCAGCGCACTGATGGACAAGAGCGCCGAGGAATGGTCGGCTCCCGAGATCCAGGACGCCGCCCGCGCGGCGCTCCAGGTGCACGCACCGGATCGGGAGCCGCTGACCTGGACCAGGAGGTTCAAGGTCGTTCCCTGGCTGCACCGCAACGACGCTGTCTGCCTCAGCTGCGGCGGTACCTACCCGTGCATCACGCATCGGTACGCCACCCAGCTGCTGTCCGCCGGCCGCTACACGATCGCGAAGGCGGAGCCGCAGGTCAACTGACGTCGTTCGCGCAAGACGACGTACGGACGAACGAAGGTCCCGGACCCACCTGGGTCCGGGACCTTCGCCGTTGCGGTGGTGTCAGGAGTCGGTGGGCTTGGACTCGCTCGAGCCCGTCGGCTTCCTGGTGGTGGTCTTCTTCGCGGCGCCGTTGGACGCGGCCTTCACCTCGTCGTTGACGTCGTCCGGCGTGGCCCCGGCCTTCGGGGCGTCTGCCGTCGGGGCGTCGGCCTTCGTGTCCGGCTTGGAAGCGTCGGACTCCGGCTTGGTGTCGGTCTGGCCGTTCGATGCCGTGCTGGTCGACGGGCTCGCCGACGACGTGGTGTCCGTCGGGCGCGTCGTCGTACCGGTCGGGGCCGAGCTGTAGTCGCGGCCGCTGGTCGGGGTGGACTGCCAGGCCGGCTCCGGCGGCGTCAGCAGCTTCTTCACCGCTGCCGCGGCCAGGGCCCCGAGGCCCAGGAACAGCACCAGGTTGCGAAGCTTGTGGCTCTTCTTCGGCACCTCGAGCTCACCCTTGAGCGCGGCCTTGGTGGCCTTGCCCCGGCGGGTGGTCTCTTCGACGACCGGCTCGGCCGCGGCCGCGAGGGTCGCGAGCGCTGCGGTCACCTTGGGCAGTACGTCGTCGTTCAGCCGCTCGCGGGCCTTGCCGGCCGCGTGCTCGGTGGCCGGTCCGACCTTGGCCAGCGCGTCGTCGAGCACCGGGCCGGCCTTCTCCACCGCCTGGTGGGCCAGGTGCGCGCCACGTTCGACAGCCTTCTCGGCGTACGGCGACACCTTCTCCCGTGCGGTGCCCACAGCCGGTGCGAGGTGCTCGCGGACCTGGCCGACGGCCGGTCCCAGCTTCTCCGACGCCGACTCGGCGATCGGCCGGACGCGGTCCTTCGCGGCCTCGACCCGGTCGTTGGACTTCCTCAAACCCACGGTTCCCTCCTCGGTGCTGACCGCCCGGCGGACAGCTCTCCCGCCCATCGGCGTCATGGGCTCGTTCTGGTTACGGCTCTGGACAAATCCGGCTTCATCTGCATCGTACGACGTCACGAGCCAATCACCCGGTGCCCCCACCGGACAGATCGCACACATGTGCGCCGATGCCAGGGTTCTTGAACTGACATGACAGGATCGAGGGGTAAGCCGCATTTTCCGACGAGGAGTGACTCCCGTGGCCGAAGAGCTGTACGCGACCCTGCAGACGAACAAGGGTGACGTCGTCATCAGGTTGTTCCCGAACCACGCGCCGAAGACGGTGAGCAACTTCGTCGGCCTCGCCGACGGCAGCAAGGAGTGGACCGACCCGGAGACCGGGGAGCAGGTCACCCGGCCGTTCTACGACGGCCTCACCTTCCACCGGGTGATCGACGGGTTCATGATCCAGGGCGGCTGCCCGCTCGGCACCGGTACCGGCACGCCGGGGTACCAGTTCGACGACGAGATCCACCCGGAGCTCCAGTTCGACCGTCCGTACCTGCTCGCGATGGCGAACGCCGGCATCCAGTTCGGCCACGGCACCAACGGGTCGCAGTTCTTCGTCACCGTGATTCCGACCCCGCACCTGAACCGCAAGCACACCATCTTCGGTGAGGTCGCCGACGACGACTCGAAGAAGGTCGTCGACGCGATCGCGACCGCGAAGACCGCGCCGGGCGACCGGCCGCTCGAGCCGATCGTGATCAACAAGGTCGTCGTCGAGCGCAAGAACGCCTAGAGTCCGGCCGGACACTCAGTTTCCAGCGGGGCCGGGACATCCACCGGCCCCGCTCTCGCAGGGGAGGACGCCCGCGTGACCGAGACCGTCTGCTACCGGCACCCGGATCGGCCCGCCGGCGTGCGCTGCCAGCGCTGCGACCGGCCGATCTGCCCGGCGTGCATGAACAGCGCCGCCGTCGGATTCCAGTGCCCTAGCTGCTTCACCGAAGGTGTCCGCTCGGTCCCGCGGACCCGGACCTCGCTGGGCGGTATCCAGCGCGCCGGCAACCAGCAGATCATCACCTACACACTGCTGGCGCTCAACGTCCTGGTTTTCATCGGCGTCCGCTCCGGCAGCCCGCAACTGCTCAGCGACTTGGTGATGGTCCCGGTACTGACCGAGACCGAGCCGTGGCGACTGCTCACGTCGGCCTTCACCCACGTGCAGTTCTTTCACATCTTCTCGAACCTGTTCATGCTCTGGCAGTTGGGTCCGCCCCTGGAGCAGATGCTCGGCCGGCTGCGGTTCACCGTCCTGTACCTGTTGTCCGCGCTGGGCGGCAGCGTCGCGGTCTGGTTCCTGTCGTCCCCCGGCGGAGCAACCCTCGGCGCGTCCGGCGCCGTACTGGGCCTGGTCGGCGCCCTCCTGGTGATCAGCCGCGCCCGCGGCTTGGACATCACCTGGATCCTGATGTACGTCGCAGTGACCGCGGTCCTGTCCTTCGTCATCCCCAACGTCTCCTGGCAAGGCCACCTCGGCGGCTTCGTCACCGGCGCCGCCGTCGCCTGGATCCTCCTCCAACTCAGCAACCACAACCGCCGCAACAAACAAAACGCCTAGGTACGCCGCACGCACCCACAGAGCGTCCTCCGAAAGCCCCACGCGGAGCTGTCCTTGCCTGTTACCGGACCGGGCTGCAACAAACAAACGGCCTAGGCCACAACTTTCGCTCAGTTGGATAAAACCTGGTGACAGGCGGCGCGGGGTGCTCGTGTAATCAGGTGACGTCCCGACGGGGGACCAACTTGGTAAGGACATCCACATGAGCCCACGCGCAGTGGACAAACGGGCACGCCCCGGGAACGAGCATCAGGTCGTACAGCCCGCACCGGAGAACCCGACCGCGATCACCGCTCTCAAGGCCGCCGACCACCCCAAACGCATCTCCGCGCACAAACAACCCACCAAAGCCGCCTCCTGACCTCACCGTCGACGCGGGCCCAGCTCCTCGAAGCCGCGTTTGATCAAGGCCGCCCGGTCGCCGCCGTTCCGTAGCCATTCCTGGGCGGCGGCGTCCAGTACGGCGCCCGCGGCCGCGGTCAGGAGTTCGGCGGAGTACGGCTCGAGCGTGGATCCCGGGCGAGCCACCAGCGCCGCGCTGACCAACCGGCGCAACTCGTCGCGCTTCTCCACCATGCGTGCGCGCAGCGCCGACGACGACTCCACCAGTTCGAGCACTCGGCCCGACGCGTAGATCTCGTCCTGCCAACTGGTCAGCACCTGCCGCAAGCACTCCCAGTCGTCGCCCTCCGCGACCTCGAGCTCCCGCGCGATCCGCTCCGCGACCGCATCGGCTCCGTGGAACACCACGTCGTCCTTCGTCGCGAAGTACCGGAAGAAGCTCCGCTTCGACAGCCCGGCGGCCACCGCGATGTCGTCGACCGTCGTCGCGTCGTACCCGCGCTCGAGGAACAACCCGATCGCCACCTCGGCCAGCTGTGCTCGCACCGCGCCCCGTGTCCGCGCCCGAAGTCCCGTCACGCCCCCGAGTGTACTGATTGCCGCTCATTGCCTATTCTGACACCGAGTGACAGATTCGACATGAGGAGGCAAATGATGCAAGGTCGTACGGCGTTGGTCACCGGAAGCACCGGCGGAATCGGCTGGGAGACCGCCCGCGAACTGGCCGACCGTGGCGCGCGGGTGATCCTGGTCGGTCGCGATCCCGGCCGGGCGGCCGCGGCGGCGGAGCGGATCAGGCAGCGAACCCGCGGTACGGCGGAATGGATCGCCGCCGACCTCACTCGCCAGGCCGGGATCCGCGAGGTCGCGGAGAAGGTTGCCCAACGCCACCAATCCCTGCACGTACTGGTGAACAACTTCGGCTATGCCCCGCCCCAGCGCGAGCTGACGCCGGACGGTATCGAACTCACGTTCGCCGCCAACGTGCTCGCACCGTTCCTGCTGACCCAGCTCCTGCTTCCCGAACTGCGGGCCGGTGCCGGCCGGGTCGTCAACCTCACCGGCGGGATCCCGAACGGCCCGATCGACGTGACGAACCTCCAAGCGGAGAAGCGCTTTCTCGGCTGGAAGTTCAGCCAGTACAACCACTGCAAGACCGCGCTGATGGCGATGAGCTACGAGTTCGCCCGGACCACGGACGGCATCACCGTCAACGTCGCGTACCCCGGCCACGCGTCGACCCCGGGCAATCGCGCGATGCCGATGCGGGCCTTCCCCTGGGCCTACCGTCCGATCGTTCCGGCGCTCAGGATTCTCGGTCCGGTTCTCCTCAAGGACATCGCGAAGGCGTCCCGGTCGAGCGTCCAGCTGGCGACAAGCCCCGAACTTGAAGGTGTCACGGGCAAGTACTTCGACACGAACGCCACCGAGTCGGCCTGGCCCGACAGCGTCCTGGACGAACGCACCCGTTCAGCGGTCTGGAACCTCTGTACTTCGACGTACGCGGCCGGTCGGTCAGCGCAGTAGGAGGCAGGTGTCGCCGAATTCGTGCCAGAGGTAGTGGTGTTGGACGGCGGCGTCGTAGGCGCGTTGGACCTGGTCGGGGCCGGCGACTGACTCCAGGAGGAGCAGGTGGGACGCTTCGGGGGCGTGCCAACCGGTGATGAGGCCGTCGACCACCTGTGGAGGACGCTCCGGGCTGAGGACCAGGTCGGTCCAGCCGCGGGACGCGGTGACTATGCCGTCTCCAGTGGTGGCAGATTCGATGGCGCGGACAGCGGTGGTGCCTACTGCGATCACCCGTCCGCCGTTGGACTTCACCCAGTTCACCAGACGAGCCGTGTGCGCGGGTACGTCGTACCGCTCGGCCATGGGTGGCTCGTGGCTCTCGGGTGAGGAGACGCCGCAGTGCAGGACGATCGGCGCGATCAGCACGCCCTGCGCCGCCAAGCGACTCACCAGCTCGAAGCTGAACGGTCTGGCAGCACTCGGCATCTCCGCGCTGCCCGGCTCGCGCGCGAAGACAGTCTGGTACGACGCCAGCGGCCAGCGCTTCCCCACGTAGTTGTAGGTGATCGGCCGCCCGTGCCGCTGCAGGTACCCGAGCACGTCAACCACCGGCGGCCTGGCGATCCACAGCCGGTTCGCCCCGCTCTGGTACGGCGCCAGCAGCGTCAGCACGCCCTCGGGCAGCTCCACCTCCTGTCCCGCCGTACCGTCGAACATCGGTGCACCACAGTCGCGCAGCTCAACGACCCAGGTGCCGTTGTCGAGCGGTGCGGAGAAGTGCACGGTGTACGGCGAACCGTCGACGGCAGCTGCCAGCGTGCCTGAGGTGTTCACCAGCAACAGGTCACCCGGCCGCAGGTGCTCGCCGAGCCGGTCGAACCGGCTGTGCGTGATGGTCGACCCCTCCGCGACCAGCAGCTTCACCTGGTCCCGCGACAGACCACGTGCCTCGGGAGGTTCACCAGCACTCAGTGCATCGGGCAGGTCGAATCTGGTGTGTGGGTGCACTGTCACGACGTCACCGCCGGCGCGAACTCGGCTGCTCGGTACCTACCACTCGCCGGCCGGCTGTCCAGCAACTGCAGGAACGCCGGTACGACGGTCGCGGGCTCAGGCCGGTCCGAGATGTCCTCACCCGGGAACGCGGCCTGGTGCATCGCAGTACGCAGATCACCCGGGTCAACGGCGTACACAGCCAGTGCCGGATGCTCTGCGGCCAGAACCCGAGTCACGTGGTCAAGAGCCGCCTTGGCGGAGCCGTAGCCACCCCAGGTCTCGTAGGCCTCCACTGCGGCGTCAGAGCTGATGTTGACCACCACACCGGAGGCTGTGGTGAGTGCGGGAAGCAGGGCCTGTGTGAGTGCGATCGGTGCCAGTACGTCGACCTCGTAGACGCGACGGAGCTCGTCGAGATCTGCCGCGGCCAGGGCCTGTAGTGGGCTCGGGCCGAGGTAGCTGGCGTTGTTGATGAGCAGGTCGAGGCGGCCGAGTTCCGTGATCGCATCCGCGAGGTCGGCGCGGTGGTCCGGGTCGGTGACGTCACCGGCCAGCGGTACGACGTCGGTACGGTCCGCCAACGCGTCCGCCGCGTTTTTGAGCGCTTCCGCACCACGGGCGTCGATCACCAGCGCCCAGCCACGATCGGCCAACCCGTGTGCCAGCGCGAGGCCGAGACCGGCGGATGCGCCGGTGATGAGAGCGACAGGACGGTTCGAAGCATCAGGTGTCATGCCGACCACCGTCGTACCTCAAGCGAACTTGAAGTCAATCCCCCTCGGGCAACAGGATGCCCGGGTTCGTCACGGCGTCGGGATCAAGCGTCGTCTTGACGGCCCGCAAGGCTTCCACCGCCAGCGGTCCGATCTCGGCGCCGTACGCGTCGCGGTGGTCGGTGCCGACGCCGTGATGGTGGGAGATCGTGCCGCCGGCGTCCGCGATCGCCTGGTTGGCGGCGCGCTTCGCCGTCCGCCACTGCTCGACCGGGTCGTCGGTCTGTGCGCAGATGACAGTGAAGTAGAGCGAGGCGCCCGTTTCGTAGACGTGTGAGATATGGCAGAGGACCAACGGCGGCGTCGCGCTCAACGCGCCGACGAGCGCCTCGGTGACGGCTGCCTTCAGCGCCGGGATCCGGGACCAGAAGGCTGCAGTCTCGAGGGTCTCGACCAACGCGCCTTCGTCGAGCAGTGGATCGCGGAGGTACGGCGCGCGGTACCGGCCGGTGCGCCACGTCTCACCGGGACCCTCGCCGAGATTCTCACCACCCGCCGCGGTCAGCACGCCCGCGGTGGCTTGGTTGTACGGGCCGTCGAAGCCGATGATCGCGAGCACACCACCGGATCCGCCGCCGAGCACGTCGGGGTCGGCCAGGTTCACTGCGGTCTCCACCTCGTCCGACAGCCGGAGCACCGTCGGCAGCGGGCCGTCCTGTGCGAGCCGTCGTACGGCGGCCAGCCCCGCGTCGAAGCTCTCGAACCGCCAGCCTTCGAAGTGTCGCTCGGTTGGTCGCGGACGGATTCGTACGACGACCGACGTGATGATCCCGAACGCGCCCTCCGAGCCGAGGACGAGCTGACGCAGGTCAGGTCCGGCGGCGGACATCGGGGCGCGTCCGAGTTCGATCGTGCCGCGGGGCGTGGCCAGGGTGAGTCCGACGACCATCTGGTCGAACCGGCCGTACCCCGCAGACGACTGGCCGCTCGACCGCGCTGCCGCGTACCCGCCGATCGAGGCGCCCTCGTAGGACTGGGGGAAGTGGCCGAGCGTGTAGCCGCGCTCCGCCAGCAGTGCCTCGGCTGCCGGGCCGCGCACGCCGGCTTGGAACGTGGCGGTGCGCGAGATCTCGTCCAGGTCGACGAGGTGGTCCAGGCGGTGGAGATCCACTGTGATGAAGCGGCGCGTGGGGGCGAGACCGCCTACTACCGAGGTGCCGCCGGAGTACGGGACGACCGCGAGGTCGTGCTCGGCGGCGCTGGTGAGCAGGTTCTGTACCTCTTCGTGGGAGGCAGGGTAGACGACCGCGTCCGGCATGTCGGAGGTGTCGCCGGCGCGGAAGCGGAGAAGGTCGGTCGTCGAGTAGCCGCGGGTGTGCGCCCACCGAGAGTCCAAGTCAGAGGCCACGTACTGAGAGCCCACGACCATCGACAGGAAGTTGAGCTGCGAGCCGGTCAGCCCTGGACGGTCCTCTGCTGCGGCAGGCGCCCCACCGGTCGCAGTACCACGCGCTGCATCGCCGGGTGTTTCATCCCTGGGTGGGGTGGGGTGTTTTACGCCGAGATGTTTGAGGGCGTCGCGGGCGGCGGTGGGGAGTTGTACCGGGTGGGACGGGTCGCCCCACCGGCCGGGCGTGAGTTGTACCACCGGGAGGTCGGATTCGTTCGTCACTGGCTCCCCTAAGGCGGTCCCGGGAGGTAGCGTCGTGGGGAGGTGGAACCCCCTGGCTCCCACCTCCCCACGACAGTTCCGGGACGGCGCAGTCGCTGATACACTCTGACGTGTGATGTCTCAGCGTAGCAGCGAATCCGAGCAAGAGACCAGCACCCGTCCCACGCCGGCGAACGCGATCGGCGAGGAACGGATCCTGGACGCGGCGTACGAGCTGCTGCTCGCGATCGGGATGCGCCGGATGACGATGGCCGACATCGCCCGGCATGCCGAGGTCTCCCGCGCGACCCTGTACCGGCGCTGGCCGAACGTGCAGGCCGTGGTCGCCGCGCTGATGACCCGGGAGTGGACGATCGCGCTGGTGTCCGCGTTCCAGCCGGACGCGGTCGACGGCCGGACGCGCCTGGTCGAGGGCGTCGTCGAGGTGGTCGCCAAGACCCGCGTGCACCCGCTGATGCGCAAGATCATCGAGCTCGACCCCGAGTTCCTCACGCCGTACCTGCTGGAGCGGCGCGGCAGCAGCACGGTCGCCCATCTCGCCCTGGTCGAGGAGGGCCTCCGCCAGGGCCAGGCCGACGGCTCGATCCGCGCCGGCGACCCGGTCTGGCTGGCCCGGCAGATCATCCTGGTCTCGCTGGCGTCCGCGGTGTCCGGTCCGGTGATGGCCGCGCACGACGAGTATCCGAAGCTCGACGAGGAGCTGCGGGTGATGCTGACGAGGTACCTGACGCCATGATCAGCCTGGGCAACGCGAGCCTCAACGCGGCGCGGCGTTCCCGTGAGCTCGCCTCGCTGCGAGCGGTGGACGTCCTGGTCGTCGGCGGCGGGGTCACCGGCGCCGGCGTGGCCCTGGACGCGGCCGCCCGCGGACTGAGCGTTGCCCTGGTGGAGAAGCACGATCTGGCGTTCGGCACGAGCCGCTGGAGTTCCAAGCTCGTGCACGGCGGTCTGCGGTACCTGGCCTCCGGGCATGTCGGGATCGCGTACGAGAGCGCGGTCGAGCGCGGCATCCTGATGAAGACCACCGCGCCGCATCTGGTGCACCCGGTCCCGCAGATCGCGCCGTGGTTGCCGCAGGCAAGGTTCGCGCAGGCCGCGCTGCTGCGGTCGGCGTTCCTCGGCGGCGACGTACTGCGGACGTTCGCGCGGACCAGCGACGACTACCTGCCGCATTCGCGCCGGGTCAGCTCCGCCGAGATCCTCCGCTACGCGCCGACGCTGCGCCCGGAGGGGATGCGCGGCGGCTTCCTGACCTGGGACGGGCAGTTGTACGACGACGCGCGCCTGGTGGTCGCGATCGCCCGGACCGCGGCGCAGTACGGCGCCCGCATCCTGACCCGGGTCGCCGCGACCGAGGTCACCGGTCGCGGCGCGGTCCTGGTCGACCAACTGACCGGCGACAAGCTGTCGGTGGACGCGCGGATCGTGATCAACGCGGCCGGGATCTGGGCGGATCAAGTTGCCGCCGGCATCAAGCTCCGGCCGAGTCGCGGGACGCACCTGGTGCTGCCGCAGTCCGTGTTCGGCGGCCTGTCCGCCGTTCTCACCGTGCCGGTTCCGGGGGAGTTGCGCCGCGTGGTGATGGCGATTCCCGCGCCGGACGACCGGGTGTACGTCGGCCTCACCGACGAGGAGGCGCCCGGCCCGGTGAACGACGTACCGCAGGCGACCGACGCGGAGATCGACTTCCTGCTGAACACGATCAACTCCGCGGTGCAGCAGCCGGTGACGCGCGCCGATCTGCTCGGCACGTACGCCGGCCTGCGGCCGCTGCTGGACACCGGGCACCACAAAGGCGAGGACAAGACCGCCGACATCTCCCGGCGGCACGCCGTCATCACCAGCCCGGACGGTGTCGTCACGATCGTCGGCGGCAAGCTCACGACCTATCGCCGGATGGCGCAGGACGCGCTGGACACGGCGCTCGCGCAGTCCACGCTCGACGTACGGCGGCCGTGCTCGACGCATCGGATCCCGCTGGTCGGTGCCGCCGATCGCGTCCACCTGGCATCGGTCCGGGCGCCGGCCCGGTTCGTGCAGCGGTACGGCGTGGAGGCGCCGCAGGTGATCGCGGGTCCGCCGGAGTTGCTGCGGCCGATCGCGCCGGGGCTGCGGACGACGTACGCCGAGGTGAAGTTCGCCGTACGGCACGAGGGGGCGCTGACCGAGGACGACGTCCTGGATCGGCGGACGCGGATCGGGCTGTCGGCGGCCGACCGGGAGCTGGCGCTGCCCGCGGTGCGGGAGGCGTTCGCGGCGGTCTGATACTGGCCTTGGGTTAACTTGGCTGCGAGGGGGTGAGAGGTGACGCAGCCTTATCCGGGGCAGTACCAAGGACCCGGGCCGTACCAGCCGTACCCGACGCCGGTGCGACCGCAGTACCGGCCGTTGCGCGCGGTCGCGATCGTCAGCATCGTGCTGATGGGGCTGACCATGCTCGCGGCGGTGATCCAGTGCGTGCTGCTCTGGCGCTCGTACGACGAGGTCAAGCGGTTCGTGTACGGCTTGCTCTCCGACGAGGAGATCGACCGCGGCATCGAGTCGATCGCCGGCGCCGGCCCGTTCCTGGATCTGCTCGGCTACCTGCAGATCGGGACCGCTATCGCGTTCCTGATCTGGCTGTGGCGGGCCCGCGACAACGTCGACGTCCTGTACTCGCCGTTCGCGCAGCATCCGGTCGTCTCCGCGGCCGGCCCGCACCGCCGGTCGCCCGGCTGGGTCGTCGGCGCGTGGTTCTGCCCGATCGTGCAGTTCTGGTACCCGCTGCAGGTCGTGGAGGACGTCGCCCGCGCCAGCGAGCCGCCCGGCCGGCCCGGCATTGCGCGCTCGGGGCGGATCCGTGCGCTGCTGTACACCTGGTGGGCGACGTGGACCGGTTTCTGGGTGATCATCGTCGGCGGCGGGCTGACCGCGGTGATCGGCTTCATCATCTGGATCGTCCGGCTGGTCGAGGCGACGGACGGCGGCGAGGCCGACGGCCAGTATGTCGACATCTACGACTTGCAGGACTACATGGTCCGGGTGGCGCTCGGGGTCGACATCGGCTTCACGGTCGCGACGGTGCTGCTGGTCGTCGCAGGAATCACGATGTCGTTGCTGATGCTGGAGATCGGCCGCTGGCAACACGAGCGGGTCGTTCCGCCGCGGGTGCCGGTCCAGGACGTCGTACAGCCGCCGCAGACCCCGCAGTACGCCCCGCGGCCGCAGCACCCCGGTCCGGGCTTCCCGACCTACGGACCCTGAAGCAGTACGACGCTCGCGTCGTCGTACCGCTTCCAGCCTGGCGTGATGGACGCGGCGTCGTGCTCCCGGACGCGGTCGATGAGCCGCCGCGGACCTCGGCTGGTGAGTACGTCGAGCAACTCGCTCCAGGAGTGGCCGTAGCGTTCGGTGAAACGCGAGGCGCCGTCGGTGAGAAGCGCGATCGCCTCGACGTCGGCACGGTCAGTGGTACCGGTGACGGCCTCGTACGCCGCTTTGGGTTCGGTACTCGCCACCCAGAAGCCACCGGGCTGATTGCGCAACCGGCGTACCGCCTCGAGGGTCCGCTCCGGGAGCAGGTCGATCCGGTCATCGCTGTGGACGGTGACGTGGCCGGTCGGTGAGCGCAGGACCACGGGTGAGTCGGCCAGGACCAGATGCTCGACGTGGTGCGCGTGGACGCGGACCATCGCGACGGTGGTCGACGGACTGTCGGGATTGCTGACATCGCAGGTATCCGCGTGGGTCGCGCGGACGGCGGCGATCGCCTCGGCGAGCAGATCGGGGAGTGGTGCGGGCGATCGGGTGAGCAGCGGAGGCGCCAACTGGCAGGCGAGTTGCATCACCAGCCAGGCGACGTTGTGCACGCAGCCGGAATCCACGCCCTTCGGAGCCGTGGCGCCGTCCAGAACGACGGCGAAGTCGGGCCCGGTCAGGACGAGGTCCTCGTTGACGGCAGGCGGTCGCCGATCCGGCGCGGCCTCACTGAGCGAGCGGATCTCCACCGCCCTAGTGTGCGTCAGCCCAGCCGTCCGCCCTACTTCGCGTCAGCCTGGCCGCTCTGGTTCGCGTCAGCCCAGCTGTCTGCGAGGGATTGCTCGAGGGTGATCTTCGGGGACCAGCCGATCTGCTTGCCGATCAGCGTGGTGTCGGCCTGCTGCCACGGTGCGCCGAGCGCGGTCTCGTGGCCGGCCTCGTCGACGATGTTCGCCGGCTGTCCGCTCAGCTCGAACAACTGCCCGGCGACGTCCCGCGCGAGCGTCGCCCGGCCGGTGCCGACGTTCAGCGCAGGCGGCAGCGCGCCCTCCGCCAGCGCGGCCGCGAGTACCGCCTCCGCCACGTCCCGTACGTCGACGAAGTCGCGCCACACGTCCAGCGACCCGACCTCGATCAGCTGCCGCGACCGCAGGTCCCGGATCACGCGGCCGGTGAGCGTACTCTCCGGCGCCCCCGGTCCGATCACGTCGAAGATCCGCAGTACGACGGCGTCGGCGCCGGACCGCTGCGCCCGGAGGACGAGCTCCGATCCGGCGAGCTTGGTCATCCCGTACGGCCCGAGCGGCCGCGGGGCGGTCTCCTCGGACAGACTCGTGCCATGCGGCCCACCGCCGTACTCCGCTGCGGAGCCGAGCTGGACGAACCGGGCGTGACCCGCGTTGTCCCGCACGGAGGCGAGCAGGGCCTCGACCGCGATGACGTTCGCCCGGACCAGGTCGGCCGGCTCGCCGAAGGTCGCGCCGACCGCGTTGATGACCACGGTCGGCTTGTACATCCCGATCTGGGTGTCCAGCGCGTACGGGTGCATCGCAGCCAGGTCGCAGCGCCGGTACGGCTCGCTCCGGGTCCGGCTCAGCCCGCGGTACTCGATCCCGCGGTCGTCGAGCAGCGCGCAGATCCTGGCGCCGAGGAAACCTCCCGCGCCGAACACCATCACCCGCTCAGTTCCGGTCACTCCTCCATCGTGCGGCCCGTATTTGTCGGTCGCCCCTCCGTAGCATCACAACTCTGTCGGTACGTCGTGGCAGTGTGGGGACTCAACTGGGCGGAGGAGTGTCATGGCTGATCGGGTGGACGGGCGTCCGGCGGCGCCGACCGAGTCGACGATCCGGGACTGGGACGACGCGGATCCGTCCGGGCAGACCTACCGGCGGGTGCTGTTCATCGACTCCGACCTGACCGAGGTGGAGAACCGCGGCGGCGTGTTCGAGGAGTGCACGTTCCGCGGGGTCCGGTTCAACGCGTCGACCCACACCGACGCGGCGTTCGTGAACTGCACGTTCGTCCGGTGCTCGCTGTTCGACACCACGTTCACGCGGTGCAAGTTCGTCGGCAGCTTCTTCGACGACTGCACCTACAGCCTGATGAAGGTATCCGGCGGCGACTGGTCGTTCACCGGGTTGCCGGGCGCGGACCTGAAGGGCACCGAGTTCACCGGGGTGAAGCTGCGCGAGGCCGATCTGACCGGAGTCCGCGCTCCGAAGGCGGTGCTCCGCGACCTCGATCTGTCCGGCGCGTTCCTGCAGAAGGCCGATTTCACCGGCGCCGACCTGCGCGGATCGGACCTGTCGACCCTCGACCCGGTGACGGTGGCGCTCAAGGACACCCGGATCGACGTCACCCAGGCGATGGTCGTCGCGGCTGCGCTCGGTCTCGACGTCCGTCCGTGACCTGATCTGACCGGGCTGGGTGGGGTGGGCTGTGGATATCCCCAGGTAGTCACGCGGTCATCCACGGTTCTATCCACAGCCTGTGGATAACTATCCGGATAACTGTGTATTCGTTCTGTGATATCTCCGCGGCTGCCCCGGCGCGACGAGGATTTCACGGCGATGCCGAGCCGGCTGCCTGGGCCGCCGTACGACGAGCAGCGCCGCATGCTCGACCACAGCCGGCCTGACAGGCGGCGAGAGGACCAAGCTCCGGGTCAGGAACTGCACCCCCACTGCGACGGCGACGCCGCAGAAGGCACCCACCGAGTTCGCGATCAGGTCGTGCAACTGGCACGAGCGACCGAGCTGTGGCAGCAACGCCTGCACCGCCTCGACAGCGGCCGACATCCCGATCCCGGCGGCAACGCCCTCGACCGGGCGGCCGCTCGCCAGCGTGAGCATGCCCGCGGCCGGCACGAACAGCAAGACGTTGAGCAGCCCCTGGAGCGAGGTCAGCCCACCGGTGGTGGTGAGGTGCGTCCCGCATTGGCCGATCTGGCCGAGCCGGTGCGTCGTCGGGCTGAGCGTCGCCGCGATCACCAGCGCGAACGCGGCCGGGATACAGAAGGCCGCCATCCGGGGTACCAGGTCGCCAGGACGGCGGAACGAGGAAAGAGCGACAGGCAGGGCCATGCCGGTGAGCACGAACCAGGTGTCCAACAGGTGCGGGATCCCGCGATAAGTCTCGAGCACGTGTCCGGACCCTCCCGTGGTCGACCTGACTCGAACTCTTCTCGACTTCCTGACACGACGATCAGCCGCGCGCTCCCGCTGCCGCCAGGGCTGTCCGGACATCTGCACGCACCCGTAAACCGTCCGTGACAGTCCGTGACACTCCGTGCACAAACTGACACGGAAGGAAGGTGCTCAGGGCAACGATCGTGTGCCAGACGGGGATGGGTACCAGGGGTTCGCAGCCGAGCCGGAAGGAGACGTCGTGGCTGATCCGCAGCTTCGTGCGATGACCTGGAACATCTGGTGGCGATTCGGGCCACGCTGGCGGGAACGGCAACCCGGGATCCTCGCGACGATCGAGCGGTTCACTCCGGACGTGATCGCGCTGCAGGAGGTGTGGGGTACGGACGGCACCACTCAGGCGGACCAGTTCGCCGACGCTCTCGGGTTCCACGCGGTCTTCGCGTCACCGTCGTACCCGCGGACCCCGGATCCCGTGCTGGAGCCCGATCACGACGGAGTGGAGCTCGGGATCGCGCTGCTGAGCCGGTGGCCGATCTTCGAGCACGAGGTGATCCCGATACCCGCACGCCATCGGTCCTGGGATCCGGTCGCCCTGCGCGCCCGGGTCGCTCATCCGGCCGGTCCGCTGCCGGTTGTGGTCGCGTGCCTGGAGCATGCGACGACGTTCAGCGACGACCGGCTCGCCCAGGCGGCCCAGCTCGCCGATCTCGGTACCGATCCAGCCACCGACGGGCACTGTCCGTCCCTCGTGATGGGCGATCTGAACGCGGCGGCGGACAGCGCCGTACTGCGTCCACTGCGCGAGGTACTGATCGACGCCTGGACGTCGGGCCACGGTGCGCCCGAAGCGGTGACGCTGCCGTCGACGCATCCGTCCGCTCCGCTCGAGGCCGGTCCGGAGCTGGTCGATCAGCGCATCGACCACGTCTTCTACCGCCCGGGTCACGAGGATCAGCTGGTCGGCGTCGAGTCGGCCGTGATCGCGGGTGACGCCGTCGACGGCGTCTATCCGTCCGACCACCGTGCCGTCGTCTGCGATTTCCGCTGGCGCAACCGCACAGGCTGAGTGTCTGCTCTAGAGCCGGTAGTCGCTGTCGCGGCGGTCGGTGATGAACATGTAGCCGGGCGTGTGCGTGATCGCGTACGGCGGACGGCACGCCATCAGCGCGGCCTGCGGTGTCACGCCACACGCCCAGAACACCGGTACGTCGCCGTCGGCCGCCTTCACCGGATCACCGAAGTCCGGGCGTGCAAGGTCGGCGATCCCCAACTCGGCCGGATCCCCGATGTGGACCGGCGCGCCGTGCACGGCCGGCATCGCCCGGGTGATCCGCACGGCGTCGTCGACCCGCGCGGCCGGGATCTGCCGCATCGACACGACCAGCGGACCGTGCAGGCGCCCGGCGGGCTCGCACTCGCGGTTCGTCACGTACATCGCGACGTTCCGCCCCTGGTCGACGTGCCGCAGCGGGATCCCCGCGGCCGCCAGCGCGGTCTCGAACGTGAAACTGCAGCCGAGCGAGAACGCGACCAGGTCGTCCCGCCACGCCTCGGTCGCGTCCGCCCTCTCGGCCACCAGTTCGCCGTCCCGCCAGATCCGGTACCGCGGGATGTCGGTCCGCAGGTCCGCGCCCCGCGCGAGCCGCGTCGTCGGATCACCCGGATCGCTCACATCGAGGACCGGGCACGCCTGCGCATTGCGCGTGCAGAACAGCAACACGTCGTACGCCCAGTCCGCGGGGACCGCGATCAGGTTGGTCTGCGTGTAGCCGCCGGCCCACCCGGTGGTGGGCTCGCTGTAGTCGTCGCGGAACAGGGACCGTGCCTGGGCCGGAGTGAGCGTCGCAGTCGTCATGAGATCCCCTCTCAGTGATCTCACGATAGAGATTGTTGAACAATACGACAAGAGGTCAGATGATCACTTCGTGCATCCACTCGGCCGGCGTCTGGGTGTGCAGGCGCCAGTAGTGGTTGGCGATCTCGTCCGGGTCCCAGACGCTGCCGGGCGCGACGCCGCCGCTGACGGTGACGCTCGCTGCGTGCAGGCCCGCGGCGCCGTACTGCTGGTCGAGCAGGGAGACGACCGTGCGGACGCCGGCCTTGCCCAGGGACAGGCTGGCGTACTCGGGCTTCGATGCGGGCATGCCGCCGGTGATGAGGAAAGATCCGCTGCCACGCTCGGCCATCGCGGGCGCGAGGTGAGCGGCGGTGGTGATCGCGCCGACCACGTTCACCGCCAGCGCGTCGAGATGCTGCTGGGCGGAGAGGTCGCCGATCCGGTCCGGCTGGATCAGCGCCGCGTTGTAGACGACCACCTCAGGTACGCCGTACGCCTCGACCACCCGATCCAGCGCGGCACGCAGCCCGGGCTCGTCGGTCACGTCAGCGGTGACCGACAGTACGTCGGCGTTCCCCAACTCGGCGGCCGCGGCCTTCACGGTCGCATCCGACCGCGCGATCAGCCCGGCGCTCATGCCCTCCCGGACGAACCGCCGCGCCACCGCCAGCCCGATGCCGGGCCCCACTCCTACTACGATTGCTCCAGACATAGGCGGGAGGATAAACCTTGACCCCAAGGTCAAGGTCAAATCATTTGCGGTGCTCCTCCACCGCAGCGGCGGAGCGGTTCTCGCCGTCCGCGCGGAGGCCGTCGATCACGCCGTCGACGTCGGCGGGCGACCGGTTCTGGCTGAGTTTGAACTTGGCCTCGATCCGTTTGATCGCGATCTCCACGCCGACGATCGCCCGCAGTTGGCCGCTGACGTACTTCGCCGGCGCGTCGTCCACCGACCACGGCTCCGCCCGCCCGGCCTCGTGCTGATCCGACAGTCGCCGTACGACGTCCTCGACCCAGGCGGGATCGTCGTACACGGTCATCGTTCCGTGGACGTGAGCGGTGATGTAGTTCCAGGTCGGGACGACGCGACCGTGGTCCCGCTTCGACGCGTACCAGGTCGGCGAGACGTAGGCGTCGGGCCCGCGCATGATCACCAACGCATCGCCGATCACCGTGCGGCGCCAGTGCTCGTTGTTCCGCGCCAGGTGGCCGAGCAGCACGTTGCGCTCGGGGTCGTGAATGAACGGCAGCATCGTCGCCGTCAGCCCGTCCGGTGTCATCGTCACCAGATCCGCGGCTCCGTGGTTGGACAGCAACTCCTGCACCGCCTCGTCATCACCGGCGAAGTGCGCGGGAACGTACATCACTCACATCCTCGACTCGCGTACCGTCCCAGTCTCCCTAGGTCGACCCGCCGTTCGACAGGTCCAATCCGCCGGCCTTTCACCAGCCCACTGCGTTCAGCCGTGGTGGCGGGTTCGCAGGTCGGCGGCCTGGTCGTAGTCGTGGCGCCAGTCGCCGGTGGGCGGAAGGATGATCCGCTCGACGCCGGCGGCCTCGTAGGCCGCGAGTTGCTCGACGGGGTCGCCGTCGAGCTGGGGCGCGATGACGGTCGCCTTCAGCTGCTTGCCGTCGGCAAGTTCGTTGATCTGCTCCAGGTTGGTGCGGACCTCGTCCGGCGACAACGCGATCGTCGCCCAGCCGTCGGCGTACTTCGCTGCGCGCTTCTGCGCGCGGGCGCCACCGCCGGCCACGAAGATCGGGGGCACCTTGGAACCGGGTGACAGCTGGATGTCGAGGCTCGTCTTGCCGACGATGAGATCAGGCAGTACGGCGAGCGCGTCATCGGTCAGTCGTCCGCGCTCCGTGAACTCCACACCGGCCGCTCGCCAGCCGGCATCGCCGTGCGCGGGATTCCCGGTGCCGACCCCGAGCACGAGCCGGTTGCCCGACACCAACTGCAACGTGCTGATCTGCTTCGCCGCCCACGCCACCGGCCGCAACGCCAGCAGCATCACGTTGTAGCCGATCGTCATCCGCTCGGTCACCGCGGCCGCCGTCGCCAGGACGACGGTACTGTCCAGCATCGGCGCACTGGCGATCAGGTGATCCGTCGACCACACCGAGTCCAGCCCGACGTCTTCGGCGTACCGCGCACTGTCCCGCACGTCGCCCAGGATCGGTCGCGCGGGATCCGGCGTGGACGTCGGCAGAATGACCCCGATCTCAACTGTCATATCCGAGCCAACCACGGACCGCCCCGCTGCTATTCCTGGTGGGACCTGATTGCCTGAGGCAACTGAATATCCCGTGTGCGCTGCGCTCCGCCTGGGTTAGGGTCCGGGGATGAGTCGACGGGTGGCCGCGTACGCGGTGTGTGTTGACGGCGGGCGGGTGCTGCTGGCGCGGTACGTCTCGCCGTACGGCGACGGGAGCTGGTGGACCCTGCCGGGTGGAGGGGTCGAGTTGGGCGAGGACCCGTTCGACACTGTGACCCGTGAGGTGGCCGAGGAGACCGGGTACGAGTCCGTGGTGGAACGTCTGCTCGGCGTCGACTCGCGCGTCGTCCCTGCCGCCGAACGCCGGATCCCGGGTGACGACGACCACCAGAACATCGGCATCTTCTACGCCGTCCGGATCACCGCCGGCACCACCCGCCCAGAACCGAACGGCGAGACCGCCGAATCCGTGTGGACCCCGATCGCGGACGTCCCGACCCTGGACCGCGCGGCGCTCGTCGACATCGGCGTCGCCCTGGCCCAGACCCTGCCGCCGACCGGGCACGTCCCACCCGTCGAGGTGGGTCCGCTGATCAGATACTGAGGTCATGGATCCGAAGGCCGAGCTGTTGCGGGTTCTCCAGGCCGGTCGCGCGGTGATGCTCGCGAAGGTGGACGGTCTGGGGGAGTACGACGTACGGCGGCCACTGACGCCGACCGGGACGAATCTGCTCGGGTTGGTCAAGCATCTGGCTGGACTGGAGTACGGGTACCTCGGCGACGCGTTCGGGCGGCCGGCGGTCGAGCGGCCGTCGTGGTTCCGGGACGATCCGTACACCGAGATCGACCTGTGGGCGACGCCGGACGAGTCGCGTGAGTACATCGTCGGCGTCTACCGGCAGGCCTGCGCCCATGCGGACCGGACCGTCGACGAGCTCGAACTGGACAGCCCGGGGTATGTCGCGCACTGGGGCCGCGAGACCACACTGGGCGTTCTGCTGATCAGGATGGTTGCGGAAACCTCGCAGCACGCCGGCCACGCTGACATCCTGCGCGAACAACTCGACGGGCAGATCGGCAGCGAGTCAGCGACCGTCTCGGCGGACACGGACTTCTGGAACGCGAGGAAGGCCCAGGTGCAGGAGGCCGCCGACCACTTCCGGCTGTGACCTCACCGCTGGTCGCCATCGCCTCCGAGGACACCGCGGGACGCCCGGTCCGCCAGCTTGCTGATGTTGCGCTCGGCAACATCTTCGAGGCGGATCCCGAGCCTTGTGGACAACTCGGAGAGGTACCAGAGCACGTCGCCCAGCTCGAGGGTCAGCGCCTCGCGGTCCGCGTCGGTGATCACGCCCTGCCGGTCGCGGAAGATCTTCTTCACCTTGCCGGCGACCTCTCCCGCCTCGTTCACCAGGCCGAGGGTCGGGTACACGATCGGATGGTCGGTGGCGATCGGCGCCCCGGTCCGTGCCGCGGCCTCCTGATACGCGTGGAAGTCGAAGGCATCCTGGTCAGTCACGCCCGTAAGTCTGCAGCCGTGCAACACTCGACGTCCATGAGCGAACTCGTCACGGAAACCTTCGAGTACGACGGTGGGCGGCAGGTCGCGGTGTATGTTCCGGCGGCGCAGGCGGAAGCAGTCGTGTTCGCGGGGGACGGGCAGCTGATCTCGCAGTGGGGCGAGGACCTCGAGCAGGCCGACGTACCGCCCACGATGCTCGTCGGTGTGTACCGGACGGACGATCCGGACGAGATGGCGCGCATCGAGGAGTACTCGCCGTCGTTCAACGCGGAACGGTTCGCCGCCCACGAGAAGTTCTTCGTCGAGGACGTCCGCGACTGGGTCCGGTCCCGCTTCGGCGTCGCGCTGCCGGCCGAACGGACCGCGGTCTGCGGCGTCTCCGCGAGCGCGGAGCTCGCACTGGCGATGGGCGTGCGGCACCCCGACATCTACGGCTCGGTCTTCGCCGCCTCACCCGGCGGCGGCTACCGCCCGCCGGAGGTCCTGCCCAGCCCACTCCCGCGGACGTACCTCGTCGCCGGGACCGAAGAACCCTGGTTCCTCGAGAACGCCACCCGCTGGGCCGACGCCCTGACCAACGCCAACGCAGAAGTCGTCCTCATCGAACGCCCCGGCAACCACGGCGACCCCTTCTGGCAGACCGAGTTCGCCCTGATGGCCACCTGGGCCTTCACCCGCTGACACGCGCGCCACGGCTCTGCTGCAGAGCTGTCGGAGGCCTGTGACAGGCTGCGGGGATGGGTGGGACGCCACTCGAGCATGTGCGGGCGAACGTCGCCGACCTGGATGCTGCCGTCGAGTGGTACACGACGGTTCTCGGGTTCGAGGTGGAGGCGTACTGGCCGCCTGGCGCGCCGAACTACGCGCATTTCGTGACGCGTTCCGGTGCGACGTTCGCGGTCATGGAGGCTGAAGGCCGCGGCGGGCGGTTCAACTTCACCGTTGACGATCCGGACGCCCTGTGGGAGAAGGTCAAGGACGTCGCCGTGGTGGTCGAGCCGCTGTTCGACACGCCGTACGGGACCCGGAAGTTCACGATCGCCGATCCGGACGGCAACGAGCTCGGGTTCGTACGCAACAGCTGAAGCGCGGGGCGGGCGAGGTCCGACGTACAGAGGTCGCCCACCTGCGCGGGTTCTACTTCGTCTCGGTCGGGTGGTTGTGGCGCTCGGAGCCGGGGAAGCGGTGGACCTCCTGCGGCCAGTCGAGCGCGACCGCGAGGCGGCCGGCCCAGTAGCGCGCGGCCTCGTCGTCCGGTACGTCGACGACCGCGAAGCCGCCGAGGTGTTCCTTGCTCTCCACATACGGCCCGTCACTGAAGATCGGCTCACCGTCCTTCGCCTCGACACTGCAGATCGCGGTGGAGCCGTCGATCCCCCCGTTGCTGAAGACGAAGACCCCGGCAGCCTCCATCTCCGCGATCACCGCCCGCCCGGCGACGCTCTTGTCGCGCAACTGCTCGCCGGTGTGCTCAGGCACCCACTCGTCGTTGAACGTGATCAGATACTCCGCCACTGCCATCTCCTCTCAAGCAAGGCACCCCAAACAGGCCGCCCACACCACCACCACGAACGCCACCACCCAGATCCGACACCTTCCCCAGAAATTTCACCACGGCTGCGGCGGACTTCGGCGAGCGGACCTTGCGGAGGGTTGTCGGATCCGGCGGGCGGCGTTCGTAGCGTAGGTGGAGGCGGACAACGGATCCGCTCGAACTGAAGGAGCAGGCATGCCCGAGTACCTCATCTACTTCAACCAGCAGTGGGTAGGCGACCACCCCGAGGAGTGGTTCCACGGCCGCGGGCCGCGCGCGAGGGCGGTCACGGAGGAGATGAAGGCGGCCGGCGTGTACGTCTTCGCCGGCGGACTCGAGGAGGAGGACGGCCCGATCTACAACGCCGACCCCACCAGCGGCGAGGTACTGGTCACCGACGGTCCGTACGTCGAGAGCAAGGAGTTCCTGGGCGGTTTCGCCCTGGTCAGCGTCCCCGACGACGAGACCGCGAAGATGTGGGCAGCCAAGGTCGCCGAGGCCTGCGGCTGGCCCCACGAAGTACGCCGCTTCAAACCCCGCCACCAACCCGAGTAACCCGCCAACCGCGGAGGACGCCGAGCCGGTGAGCACGGTGGCGCCAGCCGAGAGTCGCGCTCTGACCTGCAGAAACGCGGTGGTGGAGACGAGGGGACTTGAACCCCTAACCCCTGCCTTGCAAAGGCAGTGCTCTGCCAGTTGAGCTACGCCCCCGTGGGGTGGTCAGTGGCCCGGGGTCACCGGGTCGGCGACCTCGGCCCAGAGGTCCTTCTCGGCGCGGGACTGCTGGGTCTTCTTGTAGACGAAGTATCCACCGACGCCGGCCAGCAGCACCAGCAGGAACTTTCTCAGCACCGGGACTCCTCGGATCGGACTTCACCTGAGTGGTGGTGGGCCTAACTGGACTTGAACCAGTGACCTCTGCCTTATCAGGGCAGCGCTCTAACCGTCTGAGCTATAGGCCCGCGTACCGCGGTGTCGAACCCGGGAGAGATTACCGCACCAAGTGCCCTACTCCCAAACCGGTTCCGGCCAGGCCCGCGGCAGGCCCGGCCGGAGCGTGAAATGCCGCGTCAGTCCTCCGATGCCAGCGTGACTTCGAGGCCGCCGAGCAGCGCGGCGGCGATGTTGTAGAGGAAGGATCCGAGGGTCGCGAGCGCGGTGATGATCAGCACGTCGGCGCAGGCGAGCAGGGTCGTGAAACCCATCACCTTGCCGGTGTTGATGTAGTTCTCCACCCGGAACGGCTCGCCGGTCGGCGTACCCAGCACCTCGCGGACGGTCGAGTTGATGTTCTCGAACACGCCGGCCGCGCCGATCGCCGACCAGACGATGAAGACCGCGACCCAGGTGACGATGCCGAACGCGATCGCCAGCAGGAACGCCGTCTTCATCACCGACCACGGGTCGATGCGGGACATCCGCAGCCGCGCCTTCCGCGTCTGCGGCCGGCCCGATGCCTTCGTCTCCTTCTCGGCGTGCCGCTCCGGCTTCGCCGAGACCCGCTCGGCCTTCTCCGGCTTGGCCGTCTTCACTGCGGCAGCCTTGTCCATCACGGCCTGACGCGCCGCGCTCATCCGGTCACCCAACGACTCGGTCTTCGCCTGCGGCTCGCCGTACGTCGCCCCGACCGGAGCGGACGGGGACGGGGCGCCGGGCGAGGACCACGGCTCCGGGCGGCCCGGCGTACTCGGGGAGGGCTGACGCGCCGGAGTGGGGCCGGCACCCGGCGTACCCGGTCTCGCCGGCGGACGGTACTCGGCGGACGGCCGCTGGCCGTTCGGCGTACCTGTCCTTTGCTGGCCGTTGGCGCCGGGGACGCCGTTGGAACGACCGTTGGAGGCCGGGTTGCCCGGGGCAGCGGACGGCGTCCCACCCGGCGAAGTGCGCTGGGAGTTGGAGCTGTCGGCCGCACCCTCAGGCCAGGTCGGCCTCGCGCGGTTGGTCATCAGTCACCCTCCTGGCCGGCTTCGTCGTCTTCGACGGTAGCCGCGCCGTCGACGTCCGTCGAACGCTGGTCATCATTCTGGACGCTCTCAGAGGTGGATTCGGTTGTCGATCCGTCCACATTCTGAGCACCTTCTGCGACAGTACCCGCCTCGGACGCCTCCGATTCATCCTCGGCAGCCAGAACGGTCAGATCGGTGTTCCGCGCGATCGCGACCACCGCGTCGGACTCGCCGACGCCGGCGAACCGCACGCCCATCGTGTCGCGGCCCTTCACCGGGACGCTGTCGACCCGGCTGCGGACGACCTGGCCGCTGGCCTTGATCGCCAGTACCTGGTCCTCGTCGACGACGATGATCGCGCCGACCAGCGAGCCGCGCTCGTCGTTCAGCTTGACCGCCTTGATGCCGAGACCGCCGCGACCCTGCTGGCGGTACTCCGACACGCGCGACCGCTTGGCATACCCGGCGTCGGTCACGGTGAACACGAACTGCGTGTCCTCGTCCGCACCGGCCCGGATCACCGACATCGACAGCAACTCGTCGCCGGAGCGGAACTTCATCCCGGTGACACCCGAGGTGGCCCGGCCCATCGGACGCAACTGCTCGTCGTTCGCGGTGAAGCGGATCGACTGGCCCTTGCGGGACACCAGCAGCAGGTCGTCCTCGGCGGTGGCCAGATCGGCGCCGATCAGCTCGTCGTCCTCCTCGCGGAAGTTGACCGCGATGATGCCGCTCTGCCGGGCCGAGTCGTAGTCCCGCAGCGCCGTCTTCTTGACCAGGCCCCGCTTGGTCGCGAGCACCAGGTAGTCGGCCTGGTCGTAGTCCCGCAGCGTCAGGACCTGCGCGATCTCCTCGTCCGGCTGGAACGAGAGCAGGCCGGCCACGTGCGAGCCCTTCGCGTCCCGGGCGGACTCGGGCAGCTGCCACACCTTGGCCCGGTACACCCGGCCCTTGGTGGTGAAGAACAGCATCCAGTGGTGGTTCGTGGTGGCGAAGAAGTGGCTGATCTCGTCCTCGGCCCGCAACTGCGCGCCCCGGACGCCCTTGCCGCCCCGGTTCTGCGTCCGGTACAGGTCGGTCTTGGTCCGCTTCGCGTACCCGCCGCGGGTGATCGTGACGACCACGTCCTCGTCCGGCACCAGGTCCTGCACCGACAGGTCGCCGTCGGCCGCGATGATCTCGGTACGGCGCTCGTCGCCGTACTTGTCGACGATCTCGGCGAGCTCGTCCTTGACGATCCCGCGCTGCCGCACCGGGTTCGCCAGGATGTCCTCGAGGTCGGCGATGATCGTCTCGAGCTCCTGCAACCGCTCGATGATCTTCTGCCGCTCCAGAGCTGCCAGCCGGCGCAGCTGCATGTCCAGGATCGCCTGCGCCTGGATCTCGTCGATGTCGAGCAGCTGCATCAACCCGGTCCGCGCGTCGTCCACGTCGGGGCTGCGCCGGATCAGCGCGATCACCTCGTCGAGGGCGTCCAGCGCCTTCACGTACCCGCGGTAGATGTGCGCGTTCTTCTCCGCCTCACGCAGGCGGAAGCGGGTCCGCCGCTGGATGACCTCGATCTGGTGGTCGATCCAGTGGCTGATGAACAGGTCCACCGACAGCGTGCGCGGTACGCCGTCGACGAGCGCCAGCATGTTGCACCCGAAGGTGTCCTGCAGCGGGGTGTGCTTGTAGAGGTTGTTCAGGACGACGCGCGGCTGGGCGTCCCGCTTCAGCACGATGACGAGCCGCTGACCGGTCCGGGACGAGCTGTCGTCGCGGATGTCGGCGATGCCGCTCATCTTGCCGGTGTTCACCAGCTCGGCGATCTTCAGCGCCAGGTTGTCCGGGTTGACCATGTAGGGCAGCTCGGTGATCACCAGGCTGGTCCGGCCCTTGGCGTCTTCCTCGATGTCGACCACCGCGCGCATCGTGACCGAGCCGCGACCGGTGCGGTAGGCGTCGTCGATGCCCTTGTACCCGACGATCAGCGCGCCGTTCGGGAAGTCCGGACCCTTGATGTGCTGCAGGCAGGCGTCCAGCAGCTCCTCCCGGGTCGCCTCCGGGTTCTCCAGCGCCCAGTTCACCGCGCCGGCGACCTCGCGCAGGTTGTGCGGCGGGATGTTCGTCGCCATGCCGACCGCGATACCGGACGAGCCGTTCACGAGCAGGTTCGGGAAGCGGGCCGGCAGGATCACCGGCTCCTGCGACTTGCCGTCGTAGTTCGGCCGGAAGTCGACCGTCTCCTGGTCGATGTCGCGGACCATCTCCATCGCCAGCGGCGCCATCCGGCACTCGGTGTACCGCATCGCGGCCGCCGGGTCGTTACCGGGCGAACCGAAGTTGCCCTGGCCCTGGATCAGCGGCGCCCGCATCACCCACGGCTGCGCGAGCCGGACCAGGGTGTCGTAGATCGCCGAGTCACCGTGCGGGTGGTACTGACCCATGACGTCACCGACGACGCGGGAGCACTTGTTGAAACCACGGTCCGGCCGGTAGCCGCCGTCGTACATCGCGTAGAGGATCCGGCGGTGCACCGGCTTCAGGCCGTCGCGGACCTCGGGCAGCGCGCGGCCGACGATGACCGCCATCGCGTAGTCGAGGTACGACTGCTGCATCTCGGTCTGCAGGTCGAGCGGCTCGATCCGGTCGTGGCCCGGCGAGGTGGGGGTCTCGGTCATGAAAAAGTCGTCCCGTTCAAATCAGTACGTCGGTGTGTGGCGAGATCAGATGTCGAGGAAGCGGACGTCCTTGGCGTTGCGCTGGATGAAACTGCGCCGCGCCTCGATGTCGTCGCCCATCAGCGTCTGGAACGTCTCGTCGGCGCGGATCGCGTCGTCGAGGGTGATCTGCAGCAGGACCCGGTTGGCAGGGTCCATCGTGGTGTCCCACAGCTCGTTCGCGTTCATCTCGCCCAGACCCTTGTAGCGCTGGATCGGGTTCTCCTTGGGGAGCTTCTTGCCGGCCTCGGCGCCGGCCTCGAGCAGCCCGTCGCGCTCGCGGTCGGTGTAGGCCAGCTCGTGCGGCTGGTTGCTCCAGCGGATCTTGTACAGCGGCGGCTGGGCGGCGTACACGTGCCCACGCTCGATCAGCGGCCGCATGAAGCGGAACAGCAGGGTCAGCAGCAGGGTCCGGATGTGCTGGCCGTCGACGTCGGCGTCGGCCATGATCACGATCTTGTGGTACCGGAGCTTGTCCTCGTCGAAGTCCTCGTGGATGCCGGTACCGAGCGCGGAGATGATCGCCTGGACCTCGTTGTTCTGCAGGACCTTGTCGATCCGGGCCTTCTCGACGTTCAGGATCTTGCCCCGGATCGGCAGGATGGCCTGGAACTTCGGGTCCCGGCCGCCCTTCGCGGAGCCGCCCGCCGAGTCACCCTCGACGATGTAGACCTCGCACTCCTCCGGGTTGGTCGACTGGCAGTCGGCCAGCTTGCCGGGCAGGCCGCCGCCACCGAGCAGGCCCTTGCGGTTGCGGGCCAGGTCGCGGGCCTTGCGGGCCGCGATCCGGGCGCTCGCCGCGGCGCTCGCCTTGCGGACGATCTCGCGGCCCTCGGCCGGGTTCTGCTCGAACCAGGCGCCGAGCCTGTCGTTCACCACCCGCTGGACGAAACCCTTGACCTCGGTGTTGCCGAGCTTGGTCTTGGTCTGGCCCTCGAACTGCGGCTCGCCGAGCTTGACCGAGATGATCGCGGTCAGGCCCTCCCGGATGTCGTCACCGGTGAGCCGGTCCTCCTTCTTCTTGATCATCCCCTGGTCCTCGCCGAACGAGTTGACCAGTGAGGTCAGCGCGGCCCGGAAGCCTTCCTCGTGGGTGCCGCCCTCGTGGGTGTTGATCGCGTTCGCGAAGGTGTGCACGGACTCCTGGAACGAGCCGCTCCACTGCAGCGCGACCTCGAGGCTCATGCTGCCCTCGCCGTTCGCCGCGGCCTCGAACGAGATGACGTCGCGGTGCACGGTCTCGCGGATGCCGGTCAGGTACTTCACGTAGTCGACCAGGCCGTCGTCGTACTTGAACGACTGCTCGAGCGGCTTGCCGTCCTCGTCGAGGTGGTCCGGGCGCTCGTCGCGGATGACGAGCTCGAGCCCCTTGTTCAGGAACGCGTACTCGCGGAAGCGGGTGGCCAGCGTCTCGTACGAGTACGTCGTGGTCTCGAAGACGTCCGGGCTCGCCCAGAAGGTGATCGTGGTGCCGTGGCCCTCGGCCGGGCCGACCTCGGCCAGGTCCTCGTCCGGGACGCCGATCGTGAACGACTGCGTGTACTCCTTGCCGTTCTGCTTGACGTCGACCCGGAGCCGGCTGGACAGCGCGTTCACCACCGAGACGCCGACGCCGTGCAGACCGCCGGACACCTTGTACCCGCCGCCGCCGAACTTGCCGCCGGCGTGCAGGACGGTCAGTACGACGGTGACGGCCGGCTTGCCCTCGGACTCGACGATGCCGACCGGGATGCCCCGGCCGTTGTCCTCGACCCGGATGCCGCCGTCGGCGAGCATGGTCACGACGATCCGGTCGCAGTACCCGGCCATCGCCTCGTCCACCGCGTTGTCGACCACCTCGGTGACGAGGTGGTGCAGACCGCGCTCACCGGTCGACCCGATGTACATACCGGGGCGCTTCCGGACCGCGTCCAGCCCCTCCAGGACCTGGATCGCGCTCGCGTCGTACTCCCGCTCCACGAGCGTCGAGGGGACCTCGACGAGATCGGGTTCGGCGGTATCGCTGGGGCCGATGGGGTCGGCGGACTGGTTGGCGTCGATCTCGATCGGCTCGTCGGTCACCGGTGGTTGTCCTCCTCGGACCCCGCGTTCGCGAGGCATCGCGGCACAGTAGAGCCGCCCTCCACGGTGATGGCAGAGGCGCGGCTCGCTCTACACCGTTCATTCTACCCGTCGACCGAAGCAGAACCGGCCACCATCCGCCCGAAATTGTGGACAGGGCGTCTTTTCGCCCTCCTCACCATGTCCCCTCTCGCGGGTGGGGGGCCGAAAAGCGCTCACGGGCATTCAGTGGCCTCCGGCTGTTTCGCCGCTGACTGCTCCGGCGGTCACCGGTCCAGACCGGTCCGCCCTTCGGAGCGCCGCGGGCGACGGGTGCCCGGCGCGGACCCGCCGCCCCTTAGGATCACAGCCGTGGAAAGTCTCGACGAGGTCATCGACGCGATGATCGCCGACCGGGTGATTCACCGGCATCGGCGCATCTGGCTGATCCTGATCGCCCTCGTCGTAGTGGCGGCCCTGGTCATCCTCGCCACCGGTGGCTGGAAGGAGAAGAAGGGACGCACGGTCCCGACTGTCGACGCCCCGACGACGGTCACGGCCGGCCGGTTCGAGTACAGCTTCACCAAGGCGGAGATCGTCCGGAAGCCGAAGACGGACTACAGCAAGGCCGAGACCGAGCTGAAGGTGTACTTCGACGTGAAGAACATCGACGAAGAGGAACGGAAAAGTGAGTCTGTGGGCAACGAGCTCCTCAGGCTCGTTCCCGGCGGCGGTCAGGACCTGATCAAGTCCAACGGCAGCACCTGTCACGGCGACAAGACGAGCTGGCAGCTCGTCTACGGATTGCCACCGGAGAGTTGCAGCACCAAGTTCGAGGTCGAACCTGACTTCGCTGCCGATGTGGTCGAGATCGGTGTCTTCCAGGAACACTACGAGGGCGACTTCGGCACCCTCGGTGCGAACGAAGACCCGTACTGGCACAACGAGGACCCGGCAGCGGTGGTCCGGCTCAAGCCGACGGTGGTTGTCGACGACGGGAAGAGCAAATGAAGCTGTACCGCCCCTCGACCGTGCTGATCGGCCTGCTCTTCGTCCTCCTAGGCGGGCTGACCAGGTTGGCCGCGCCCGAGAACGTCTACGACGAGCAGAACCTCAAGGTCGTGCACGGCACGATCGGCGAGGCGCTCTCGTACGCCGGCAGCGGCTCGACGGTCAAGGTGACCCGAGTTACGTTCGCCCAGGCGGTGCTCGACAGAACTGAGAGCGACGACGAGAAGCCACTCGATACCAACGGTGTGTACGTCGCGGTCGAGTGGGACACGGTCCGCGGTGCGAAGAAGCCCGACACCTTCTACCCGACCCTGATCACGGACGGCGGCAGCGCCTACCAGGAGCTCAACGGCCTGAGCAACAGCAGGCTCGATTTCCCGGACGCCGGCTTCGCCCGCACCGGGACGGTCGTGTTCGAGGTCAACCCGGCCGATCTGAAGGGTCTGACGCTGAGACTCCGCCCGAGCATGCTGTTCAACGTGTACAACACCGAGGTCCAGGTCGACCTGGGGATCCCGACCGAGGAGATCGCCCAGCAGATGGTCGACGGCGCCGATCCGCAGTACGTCGCCGATCGCGCCGTCACCCGGGTGGCGTCGTGAAGCGCGGGAGCCGGGTGAGCCGGCTGATCGTTCAGGTCTCGGTGATGGTGGCCCTGCTGGCCGTCGGGATGTTCGTCATGCTCCAGCCGTACCTGAGCGACGAGGAGCGGCTCTACGAGGAGGACCGGATCGACGAGGTCGTCAGCCGGGGCCCCGTGACGCTCCAGAGCATCGAGTGGAAGCTCGACTCGTTGAAGGTCCACACCGCGCTGGTCGACGAGGACGGCAAGGAGATCACGGTGGATGCGCCGGCCGGATCCGTCATCGTCGTGGCCGAGTTCACGGTCACCCCGCGGAAGGGTCTGCTCCTCAAGGAGCGCGGGTTCAGCTGCGAGGCGAAGCTGGTCGACAGCAAGGGCAACATCTGGGATGACCAGATGGTGAGCGGCTACCCGCTGCCGACGTACTGCGGCGACAGCGACCACCCACGCACCATGGACGAGCCGGGCAAGGTCGCCCAGGTCTACATCGTGCCGAAGAGCACAGTCCCGAACCTCACCGGCGTCACCGTCGAGGACTTCTACATCCACCGACGGGTGCTGCTCACCCCCTGATCGGGGGACGGACTCGTTCAGACGGTCACGGGAGCCGGCTGCTCGGAAGCCTGCTGTGCCTTGGCGTCCTCGGTTGCGGCAGCCTCGGCGCGACGCTCGCTACTGACCGAGATACACAAGTCGAACGCGGCCGCCAGCAGCGCGATCCGCAGCGGCTCGAAGATCAGCCGTCCGATCAGGCTCGCGATCTCGTGGTTCATCAGACCCCAGTACTGCCCGTGGACACCGAGCAGCCGCTGGATGACGACGAAGGCCCAGTCGTTGCCCAGGAACCAGAAGGTGTACACCAGGCAGACCACGCCGAGGAACACCGGTCCGACCCGGACCAGCAGGCGGAACGCGTTGAGCGCCGGATAGAACTTCTCCCGCAGGCCGCCCAGCACCAGATCCGGCGCTTTGTAGGTCAACCCCGCCAGTCGGCCACGCTGCGGTGCCTCCTGCACGGTCTGCCCACCGAGGCGACGCTCGAGGCGCGTACCGCGGAAAACTCCACCGCCGGAGAGCACGCGGTGACCGAAGACCACCGTGGTGATCGCGAGCCAGGTCAGCGGCTCGGCGACGCCCAGCTTGAACAGCGGCCAGAGCGACTCCCAGAAGAAGCCCCAGAGAAACTCGATACCGGCCGGGATCGGGATGTTGATCTTCTCGAAGAAGTCCTTGAAGCCGTCCCACCAGTCCAGTGACCAGTACCAGAAGCTCCGGTCCTTGAACCATTCCTTGCCCTCGCGGATCGCGAACGGCGTGATCACCACGGTGAGCAGCACGAAGAAGGACTCTGCCCAGACCTGAGCGAATTTCACCGGCCGGCTGGGCCAGCGGTCGTCGACTGCCTGGAAGACCCGGCGCAGCACCAGCAGGATGATGAGCGCAGGTAGGTAGTTGTGCCAACTGTGGATTCCGACCTTGAAGAATCCGGAGCCCGGCTGAAGTCCGTTCTGCACGAGGAACGTCGCGCTCAACTGGCTGACCTGCTGGTCGAAGAACCCCCAGGCCGACCAGACCGCGACCAACGGCAGCAGCGTGACGGCCAGCAGCTCCAACATCCCGCGTTGCGTCGGGTCAGCAGTCTCCTCTGCATCGTCGCTCGCCGCGTCCCGCCAGCGATACAGCGACATCGCGCAGGTCCGGATCATCCCGACGGTCGCGGTGATCTGCAGCAGTACGCCGACCGCGAACAGGCCGGTGCCAAGACTCGAGTGGCTGTGCCGGGCCAGCCAGATCGCGCCCTGCGAGCACACCGTGAAACCCACGAAGCCCGCCAGCCACCAGGTGGTCATGGGCAGCAGGTTCTTCCACCAGAGCCGGAACGTATCCCCGATCAGGTGGACCATCTCGCGAAAGCCGTCAACTAGCGCACGCATCGCGCCCGATCCTAGGGGAGGGCCGGGTCCTCCCAGCAATCCAGGCGGTTATCCGTAGGTGTCGCGGGGGCCGCGGCCGCCGCGGATGGTGCGGGGGCCCTTGCGCCAGCTCGGGGTGTGGGGGCCCTGGACGTTGACGACGGTGACGGTGCCTTCGCCGAGTTCGGCGTTCAGGCGGCGGACCAGGTCGGGGGCGAGCAGCTTGAGTTGGGTGGCCCACGCGGTGGACGACGTACGGACGGTCAGGACCGTGTCGTCGTACGACTCCGGCTTGCAGTGTTCGGCCATCTCGGGGCCGACGATGGACGGCCAGCGGGCCATCACGCCGTGGACGGCGACGTCGACCTCCCAGCCCTGGTCGCGCATCAGGCGGCCGAGCGTGTTGGTCAGGCGTTGCGGGTCGCGGTCGTCGGGCCGGGCGCTGCTGATCTGGGCGCCGTCGATGCGCGGCCGGCGGCGGCGCTTGACCGGCTTGAAGCCGCCCTTCGCCGCCTGCTGCTTGAGCCGTCCCGCCAGCGACTTCGCCAGCTCCAGGCCCTGCTTGTCGTGCTCGACCTCGCTCGCTGCGCCGCTCTCGGGGTCGCTCTCAGAGGAATCCGGGGGTTCAGGCACGCTGAACGACCCCTTCACCCACCTCGAACCGTGCCCCGCTGAGCTCAGCAGGCACGTCAGCACCGACCGCCGCGGTCACCAGCACCTGCTCCGCCGGCGCGACCAGCTCGGCCAGCCGGTCCCGGCGCTGCGTATCCAGCTCGGCGAACACGTCGTCGAGGATCAGCACCGGCTCGCCGCCGTCCGCGCGGAGCAGTTCGTACGACGCCAGTCGCAACGCGAGCGCGAACGACCAGGACTCGCCGTGGCTCGCGTACCCCTTCGCGGGCAGGTCCCCGAGCCCGAGTACGACGTCGTCGCGGTGCGGACCCACCAACGACACCCCGCGCTCGAGCTCGTCCTGGCGCTTGTCCCGCACCGCGGCGAGCAGCACCTCCTCGAGCTGCTCCCGCGACACCACGCCCGGCTCCAGCAAGACCGACGACTTGTACTCCAGCCGCGCATCCCCCTTGCCCCGGGCAACGGCGTCGTACGCGCTGGAGACCAGCGGACGCAGCGACTCCAGCAGCTCCAGGCGGGTCGCCAGGAGCTCCGCGCCCGTCCGCGCGAGATGCGAGTCCCAGACCTCCAGCGTGCGCAGCTGTCCTTCGGCCGCACCCGACCGGTTCTGCCGGCGCGCCTGGGAAGCGCTCCGCAACAACGAGTTCCGCTGCTTCAGCACCCGGTCGTAGTCCTGCCGTACGCCGGCCATCCGCGGCGCCCGCAGCGTCAGCAGCTCGTCCAGGAACCGCCGGCGTTCGGACGGATCGCCCTTCACCAGCGCCAGGTCCTCCGGCGCGAACAGCACGGTCCGCAGCAGACCGAGCACTTCCCGTGGCCGTGGTACCGGCGACCGGTTGATTCGGGCCCGATTTGCCTTCCCAGGATTGATTTCCAGCTCGACGACCACGTCGCGGTCGTACTGGCTGCGGATCTCGGTCCGCACGATCGCCCGGGTGGCGCCGGCCCGCACCAGCGGTGCGTCGTTCGCCACCCGGTGCGAACCGAGCGTCGCGGTGTAGTGGATCGCCTCGACCAGGTTGGTCTTGCCGTGGCCGTTCGGCCCGATGAAGGCCGTCACACCCGGAGCGAGCCGGACCTCCGCCTCCCGGTACGAGCGGAAGTCGATCAGGCCAAGGGCGGTGACGTACACCTCAGTGCTTGGTCGGAGGTGTGGCGTAGGAGGGATCCGCCGACTCGGCGCCCTTCACCGCGTGGCCGCCGAACTGGTTGCGCATCGCCGCGATCGCCTTCATCGCCGGCGAGTCCTCCTGCCGGGACGCGAACCGCGCGAACAGGGCGGCCGCGATGGCCGGCACCGGTACGGCGTTGTCGATCGCGGCCTCGACGGTCCACCGGCCCTCACCGGAGTCCTCGGCGTACCCGCGGATCTTGTCCAGGTGGGTGTCTTCTTTGAGCGCGTTCACCATCAGGTCGAGCAGCCAGGACCGGATCACGGTGCCCTCGCGCCACGACTCGAAGGCCTCCGGCACGTTCTCCACGATGTCCGCGGTCTCGAGCAGCTCGTACCCCTCGGCGTACGCCTGCATGATGCCGTACTCGATGCCGTTGTGGACCATCTTCGAGAAGTGCCCGGCGCCGACCTTGCCGGCGTGCACGAAGCCGAACTCGCCCTCGGGCTTCAGCGCCTCGAAGATCGGCATCACGACGTCGACGGTCTCCTTGTCGCCGCCGCACATCAGGGCGTAGCCGTTCTCCAGACCCCACACGCCGCCGGACACACCGCAGTCGACGAAGCGGATGTCCTTCTCGGCGAGCTGGGCGGCGCGGCGGGTGTCGTCGGTCCAGCGGCTGTTGCCGCCGTCGATGACGATGTCGCCGGGGGAGAGCAGCTCGGCCAACTCGGTGACGACCGGGTCGATGGCCTGCACCGGGACCATCATCCAGACAACCTTCGGCTGACCAGTCGCGGTCAGCTTGCCGACCATGTCGGCGAGGTCCTTGGCGTCGGAGATGTCCTGGTTGTGGTCGAACCCGACAACGGTGTGGCCGGCGTTGCGGATCCGCTGGCGCATGTTGCCGCCCATCTTGCCGAGACCGACAAGGCCGAGCTCCATCGTGAATCCCCTTGTTCTGTTGGCTTTCAGCTGTTCAGGCGGACCGGCATGAGCACGTACCGGAACTCACTGATCGGTTCGCCGTCGAAGTCCGTGACACCGGTCAGTTCGGCCGGCTTCGTCGCTTGGGTGAAGGCCAGGTGCGCGACCGGCGTACCGATCGCGTTCAGGCCGTCGAGCAGGTACGTCGGGTTGAAGCCGACCGTCACCGGGTCACCGGTGACCCGGGCCTCGAGCGACTCGGACGCCTGCGCCTCGTCACCGCTGCCGGCGTCGAGCGTCACGCTGTCGTCTTCGAAGGTCAGCCGGACCGGGGCGTTGCGCTCCGCCACCAGGGCGACGCGCTTCACCGCCTCGACCAGCGTCGCGGTGTCGATCCGCACGCGGGTGGCGATCGACGCGTCGGTCGGGATGATGCCCCGGACCTTCGGGAACTCGCCGTCCAGCAACCGGGTGGTGGCGCGCCGGTTGCCGCCGGACACCTCGCCCTCGAAGCCGACGATGCCGTCACCGGTCCCGGGAGCGGCCAGCGAGACGATCACGTCGGAGCCGGTCATCGCCTTCGCGGTCTCGGACAGCACCCGTGCCGGCACCAGCGCGGCGGCGGACGCGTCGGGGGACTGCGGGTTCCACTCCAGCTCACGGATCGCCAGCCGGTAGCGGTCGGTGGCCAGCAGGGAGATCGTGGAGCCCTCGATCTCGACCCGCACACCGGTCAGCACCGGCAGCGTGTCCTCGCGACCGGCCGCGGTCACCACCTGGGAGACGGCCTGGGCGAAGACGTCGGCCTTGACCGTCCCGCTGGCGGCCGGCAGCTCGGGCAGAGCCGGATATTCCTCTGTGGGAAGCGTCTGGAGCGTGAACCGCGAACTGCCGCACGTGACCTGTGCCTTGGCGCCGTCCACGGCGAAGTCGACCGGCTGGTTCGGAAGACTCTTGGAGATGTCGGCAACGAGCCGGCCGGAGATCAGGCATTTACCCGCGTCGGCCACCTGCGCGGGCACCGTGACCCGCACCGAGGTCTCGTAGTCGAAGCCGGACAGGGTGATCTGCCCGTCCTCGGCCTCGACCAGAAGGCCGGCAAGGATCGGGACGCTGGGACGACTGGGCAAACTGCGCGCGGCCCAGGCCACCGACTCGGCCAGTACGTCGCGCTCGACGCGAAACTTCACCGCTGGGTGCCTCCTGTTTCGGCTGTGTGCCAGGCAGATCCTGCCACGGACAAGTGTGCTGTGCGCCCATCGGGCCTGACGTGGCGCTTCGGGCGGGTCGCGTCGGCGTCGTTGCGATCGTGCTGCGAGCGCGTGCTCGCGGTGTTCCGGGACCAGCCTGACAGGTCCCGCAAGCCGGCGCGAGATCGGGGTTTTCCCCAGATCGGGCCGCACGATCGATTTGTGGCCTTCGAGACCTCTATAGATTCCATAGTGTTCTTCGCACCGGTGGATACTGTGGAAAAGCGGCGACTTCGCAGGTCAGACCACGAATTGCCCTGTGGGTGGCGTGTGGACGGCGCTCGCTTCGTCTGCGGACGGCCGTGGACGAGGAAATCTGTCCCCACAGGGCGTCCACACCCCAGACGGACCTTTCCACGGCGATACCCACAGTTTTCCACAGCTGTGTCCCCAGCCTGTGTGGTTATTGCTGCTTGGCTTGGTGCTTGATCCGGTTGGTCAGTTCGGTGACCTGATTGAAGACGCTGCGCCGCTCGGACATCAGCTGCCGGATCTTCCGCTCGGCGTGCATCACCGTCGTGTGGTCGCGGCCGCCGAACTGCTGACCGATCTTCGGCAGCGAGAGATCCGTCAGCTCGCGGCACAGGTACATGGCGATCTGACGAGCCGTCACGAGCACGCGGCTCCGGCTCGACCCGCAGAGGTCGTCGATCGACAGACCGAAGTACGACGCGGTCTGGCCCATGATCATGCTGGCGGTCACCTCGGGTTTGCTGCCCTCGGGGATGAGGTCCTTCAGGACGATCTCGGCGAGGCTCAGGTCGACCGGCTGCCGGTTCAGGCTGGCGAACGCGGTGACCCGGATCAGGGCGCCCTCGAGCTCCCGGATGTTGGTCTGCACCTTCGATGCGATGAACTCCAGCACCTCCGGCGGCGCGGTCAGCCGCTCGGTCGCGGCCTTCTTCCGCAGGATCGCGATCCGGGTCTCGAGGTCGGGCGGCTGGATGTCGGTGATCAGGCCCCACTCGAACCGGTTCCGCAGCCGGTCCTCCAACGCCTCCAGGCGTTTCGGCGCGCGGTCGGAGCTGATCACGATCTGCTTGTTCGCGTTGTGCAGCGTGTTGAAGGTGTGGAAGAACTCTTCCTGGGTCTGGATCTTGCCTTCCAGGAACTGGATGTCGTCGATCAGCAGGACGTCGACATCGCGGTACCGGCGCTGGAACTGGGACGCCTTGTCGTCGCGGATCGCGTTGATGAAGTCGTTGGTGAACTCTTCGCTGGAGACGTACCGCACCCGCGCGCCGGTGTAGAGACTGCGGACGTAGTGCCCGATCGCGTGCAGCAGGTGGGTCTTGCCCAGACCGGAGTCGCCGTAGATCAGCTGCGGGTTGTACGCCTTGCCCGGCGCCTCGGCGACCGCGACGGCGGCCGCGTGCGCGAACCGGTTCGAGCTGCCGATGACGAAGGTCTCGAAGGTGTACTTCGGGTTGAGCCGAGCTTCACCCTGCGCTTCCGTGGCCGGTTGGGACGAACCGTTCGGCGGCGGGGCGACCGAACCGAGGGGCTGACCGAACGAGGACTGCGGCTGTTGCTGCTCGTAGTGCTGCGGTGCCTGGTCCTGGCGCGGCTGGTTGAACTGCCTGTTGTCGGGGTCGGTCAGCGCGGACTGGATGGTCGGCTGGTACGCCCCTTCAGTGCGGAGGGGCTCGCGCACGGGCGGCGGCTGCTGGACGTGCTGCTGGTGCTGGTGCTGCTGGTGCTGCGGCTGCTGATGCTGCGTCTGGTGGTGTTGCTGCCCCGGCTGCTGCGGTTGCTGCTGCACCGGCTGCTGCGCGTACGGCTGCTGGTGTTGCTGGTGCTGTTGCTGCGGCGGGGGGTGTTGCTGGGTTTGCTGTTGGGCTTGCTGGTGTTGTTGTGCCGCCTGCTGCTCGCGGAGTTCCGGGTCGAGCGACGGGTCGACGGTGACCGCGATCCGGATGTCACGGCCGAAGCTCTCCGTCAGGATGCGCTCGAGGTCGGGACGGAGCCGGGTCTCCAGCTGACCACGGGTGAAGTCGTCGGGGACCGCGACGATCGCGGTGCTCTCGTGCAGCGTGACAGGGCGGGAGTTGGTGAGCCAGGCCCGCTGGTTCGGCGGGAGACCGGCCAGCACGCGGCTCCAGCCCTCACCGAGATCGGTCACCGCAGGAGCCACCTCCGTGACCCGCGGCTGCTGTACCTGCTGCGGCACGTTGTGCTGAGCAACCGACTGCTGCTGCCCAGGCTGAGGCACGTGCTGCTGCTGGGCTGCTTGCTGCTGGGCTGGTTGCTGCTGGGCTGGTTGCTGCGGAGCCTGTTGCTGCTGGTGGGCCTGCTGCTGGTGAGCTGTCTGGTACTCGGCCTGCTGGTGTGCAGTCTGCTGGTGCTCGGCCTGCTGATGAGCAGCCTGCTGGGGAGCGGCCTGTTGCGGTGCAGGCTGCTGCTGCACTTGCTGTTGCGCGGCCTGCTCTTGCGCGGCCTGCTGGTGAGGGGGCTGGTGCTCGGCCAACTGGTGTACAGGCTGCTGGTGCTCGGCCTGCTGGTGCTCGGCCTGCTGGTGTGCAGGCTGCTGGTGCTCGGGCAGCTGGTGCTCGGGCTGCTGCTGTGCGTTGTGCTGCTGAGATGCGTGCTGGTCGGATGCGTGCTGGTGGGGCGCGGCCTGTTCGGGCGCGTGCTGCTGCACCTGCTGCTGCACCTGGTGTTGCGGTGCTTCCTGCGGGGCCTGTTGGTCTGGGGCCGACTCTTGCGGTGCCGACTGCTGCTGGTGCTGCTGCGGCGCCGGCTGCTGGTGCGGCGGCTCCTGGTGGGCCTGCTGGTGCGGCGCGGGCTGGGTAGCCGGCTGCGCCTGCTGATGGGAGGGCTGCTGAGAGGCCTGTTGCTCGTGCGGCTGCTCTTCGGGCAGGTGCTGCTCCGGCAGCGGGAGCTGGTCTGGCAGCGGGAGCTGGTCCGGAGCTGGTACCTCGGCCTTCGGTCGCTCTACCTGCGCCTGCTCGGCGGGCATCTGCTCGGCGGGCGCCTGCTCGGCCGGCACCCGCTCTGCGGGTACCTGCTCCGAGGACTCCTGCGAAGCTGCGGGTTGCTGGGCGGACCTGTCGTCCGGTGACCACTGGTTGATGGCTGCGTCGTTCACACGTGCCTCGCCCTCGTTCGGTACCGAGCCAGCTCCGTCGGCGCTGCCAGTACCCCATTCCGCCGTACCCCAGGCGTTGCCCGCACCGGGAGAGCGGTAGTTGCCGACAGCCGGGGCCGCACCGAAGTACGACGTCCCCGCTGTGGGCATGGGTGGACCGGCCGGGAGATCGGTGGCTGCACGCTCGAGCTCCGAGCGGTAGCCATAGGCCGGCGGCGGCGCAGGTCGGTACCCGGCCACCGGCGGCTCAGGCATCGGGATCGGAAGCGACGGGCTCAGATAGTCACCCGGATCCATCCGCGGAGCCGGAACGGCCTCCGCGCGGGACTCGGCTGGGGAATCGGAGCGGGACTCGGCGCGAGACACCGTCTCGGTCCGGGGCTGCGGCTCCGGAGCGGGTGGGACCTCGGTCCGGAAGTTCGCTTCGGGTTCTGGACGGACGGTGGGTGGCTCGGGTCGCAGGTCCTGTCTGCCGTCGGCCGGGTGCTCCGTCCGGTACTCGGCTGCCGTGAATTCCACCGGTGTGAATTCCGCACTGGCGGAATGGTCCTCGACCACGCGTTGCTCCCCGAATCCATCGCTGCGGTGGCCGGCGCCTTCCGGGTGACCGGGGCGGCGCGACCGTTCGACCCGACACCGTGCTGCCACTGTCCACACGGTTGTCCACAGTTGTGAACGACCGCCGGAGCAGGTTGGTTACCGATCGCGGGGTGTGGGACCTCTGGTGTGAGGGAGTGACGCTAACAAGTCCGTGTGGCCACCTTCAAGCCGTCATCCACAGGCTATGAACAGCAAATTGGGGGCAACCTCCGGCGTGTCGGGTAGACGCCGGAGCGTAGTCATGGTTCGCGATCGCTCTGAGTTGCCAGTCGGTCCGGACAGTGACGAGGGCGGCGCTTTGCGGTTGCCCACTACCCTGTCCACAAGCCTGTGGAAAACTCTGGGGATACCTGGTTTGACCTGTCCACAAGCAGGCACGTACCGTGGATCGGTCGGTGTTGAGCCGGCCGTTTCGTGCTGCGCTCCCTGCGGGACCTCTCCTCTGGTTCTCCGACGGTGTGCAGGACTGCACCAACGGGCAGATCCAATCAGTGGATTTGTCGACAAATTCTGTGATCTCGAGTAACCGGAGTCATTCCAGTGAGCAAGCGGACGTTCCAGCCGAACAACCGTCGTCGGCACAAGAAGCACGGCTTCCGTCTTCGGATGCGCACCCGTGCGGGCCGCGCGATCATCGCCGCCCGCCGTGGCAAGGGTCGCCAGCGCCTCGCGGCCTGAGCGACCTCTCCTTCGGTGACCACCTCGTGTTGCCCGCGTCGAACCGGTTACGCCGGTCCGACGACTTCCGCCGCGCCGTCCGGTCCGGACGGCGCGCGGCGCGGCGCGCGGTGGTCCTTCACGTGCTGGCGGAGGACGGCCAGGCCGGCCCGCCGCTGGTCGGGTTCGTTGTGAACAAGGCGGTGGGCAACGCGGTTCTGCGGAACCGGGTCCACCGCCGTCTGCGTGCTGTCCTGGCGACCCGCCTCGCGGACCTGCCGGCCGGCAGCCTGACCGTCGTCCGTGCCCTTCCGTCGTCCGCCTCAGCGTCGTACGACGACTTGGTCACGGACGTCGACGGCGCTCTCCGCAAGCTGCTGAAGTCATGATGCGGTTCAATCCCGTGCGGAGCGGGATCATCGGTTTCCTGAAGCTGTACCGCCTGCTGATCAGCCCGATGTACGGGCAGGTGTGCAGGTTCTACCCGAGTTGTTCGGCGTACGCCCTGGAGGCGGTCGAGCGTCACGGTGCGGTGCGCGGTAGCTGGCTGGCGATGAGGCGACTCATCCGCTGCCACCCGTGGAACCCCGGAGGCTACGACCCCGTTCCACCCAAAGATGTCGACCAGCGCGGAGAGTCTCTCTCCGCCAACCAGCCCGGATCGTCAGCCGACGCCGGGCCTGTGCAGCGAGGTGTGTGAGTGACTCTTCTGGCCATCCCCGGGCTCGCGGTGTGGGACGGAATCGTAGACCTTTTCAACACGGTCATGACGCCCCTGTACTGGGCCGTGTCCGCACTGCTGGTCGGCTGGCACTGGCTTCTCGGCCAGGTGCTCGACCCGAACGGCGGCTGGGCCTGGGCGCTGTCGATCGCCGGCCTGACCATCGTCATCCGGACCCTGCTGATCCCGCTCTTCGTGCGGCAGATCCGCTCCAGCCGGAACATGCAGCTGCTGCAGCCCAAGATGAAGGAGCTGCAGAAGAAGTACGGCCATGACCGGGAGAAGCTCGGTCAGGAAATGATGAAGCTGTACAAGGAGACCGGGACCAACCCGTTCTCCTCGTGCCTTCCGCTGCTGCTTCAGTCGCCGGTCTTCCTGGCCCTGTTCCGGGTGCTTGACGGCGCGTCCAAGGGCGAGGCGCACAGCAGTGTCATCGCGCCGCACGTCGAGTCGCTGCGGCACGCCAAGATCTTCGGTGCGGAGATCTCGCAGACCTTCCTGAAGGCGAACGGCGACGGCGCCACGAACGTCAAGATCGTCGCGGTCGTGCTGATCATCCTGATGACGGCGACGATGTTCATCACGCAGCTTCAGCTGATGCGCAAGAACATGCCGAAGGAGGCCCTCGAGGGCCAGGCGGCGCAGATGCAGAAGATCATGCTGTACGTCTTCCCGATCTTCTTCCTCATCGGTGGCTTCAACTTCCCGATCGGTGTCCTCATCTACTGGTTCGTCTCGAACGTGTGGACCATGGGCCAGCAGTTCTACGTGATCCGCCGCAACCCCGCTCCGGGTACGCCGGCGTACGACGCGATGCAGGCCCGCAAGCGCGAGCACAACCTGCGCCACGGCCGTCCCGCCGACGACAACGTCCCGGGCACCGGGGACGCCGACACGGAGACCACCACGACCGACCGGCGCCCGGCGCAGCGGCAGCAGCCCAAGCGGCAGTCGCGCAGCAACCGGAAGACCGGCGGTGGCCCGGCGGCGGGTGGTTCGACGGCGTCGAGCAACGGACAGACGTCCTCGGCGGCTCCGCAGGACGAGGCGCCGAAGCAGGATGCGCCGAAGCAGGATGCGCCCAAGAAGACTCAGGCCGGTGCTGCCAAGAAGCAGCCGGCCGGCAAGAAGGGTACGTCGGCCAAGCGCCAGCCCGCGGCGAAGTCGGCCGCGCAGAAGAAGGCGGCGCAGAAGCGGTCCGGCGGTTCGCGCTGACCCTGCGCACGCCGCAATCCCCTTGTGCTGATGACAGCCGGCGCCTGATAACGACGGGGTCCCCGTGGGGCGGATCTCGACACTGTGAGCAATCGTAAGGAGTGGCCGTGACCGACGGCATGCAGAACATCGACACGGCGGAGCAGTCCGCCGGCCCGAAGAAGTCCGCGGAGGACCGCCTGAAGGCCCTCGAGGCGGAGAGCGACATCGCGGCCGACTACCTCGAGGAACTGCTCGACATCGCCGACCTGGACGGCGACATCGACATGGACATCGACGGTGACCGCGCCGCGGTTTCGATCGTCGGCGCCGAGCTGAACAACCTGGTCGGCGAGAACGGCAAGGTGCTGGAGGCGCTCCAGGAGCTGACCCGGCTGGCCGTGTACCGCGAGACCGGCGAGCGGTCCCGGCTGATGCTCGACGTGTCGAACTACCGGGCGAACCGGAAGGCCGAGCTCGAAGAGGTCGGTCGCAAGGCGGTCGAGGAGGCGAAGGCCTCCGGTACGCCGGTCCGCCTGGACCCGATGACGCCGTTCGAGCGGAAGGTCGTCCACGACGTCGTCGCGGCCGCCGGCCTGACGTCGGAGTCCGAGGGCGAGGAGCCCCGCCGCCGCGTGGTGGTCCAGCCATGACGATGCTCCGATGACCGATTCTGTTTCACGTGAAACACCGCCGCTCGTGGAGAAGCTGTTTCCACGGGCGGCGGTCCCGCTTTCGGCGTACGCCGAGTTGCTCGCGACCCAGGGAACACTGCGCGGACTGATCGGGCCGCGGGAGGTTCCGCGACTGTGGGATCGGCACCTGTTGAACTGTGCCGTCGTCGAGCGACTGATCCCTGAAGGGTCATCGGTCGCGGACGTCGGCACGGGGGCAGGCCTGCCGGGAATCGTGCTGGCGATCGTGCGCCCGGACCTCCAGGTCGATCTCATCGAGCCGCTGCTCCGACGGACCACGTTCCTCCAGGAGGCTGTCGACGAGCTCGGCCTCGATAATGCGACCGTCGTACGGGCGCGGGCCGAGGATCTTCCGCCGGCGTCGTACGACGTGGTGACGTCCCGAGCTGTCGCGCCCTTGGGCAAGCTCGCCCGATGGTGCCTGCCACTCTGTGTCGAAGGCGGGCTGATGCTCGCGATGAAGGGGTCGTCCGCAGAGGAGGAACTGGACGCCTCAGAACGCGAATTGATGAAGCTTGGCGCAGAGGTTTGCCACATTCACCAACTCGGCGGCGATGAACTGGCCCACCCCACGACTGTGGTGAGTATTGTGGCCGGACGTGCTGCAGGGGGATCCCGGCACGCCAGACACGGGAGGTGAGCGGGTTGGTGAGTCGTGCCCTCGGATGGCCCGAGAAGAGCACCGGTGAGCCGAGGACGTCACAGGGCATCGGCTGGCCGACCGAACCGGAGTCCGCCGTTCGCGTGGTGACTCAGGAGCCGACTCCCGATCCTGTCCCTGCCCCGGCGCCGCCGGTGCGCACCGAGCCCCCGATCGACACCTCGGGCCTGCGAGCGGCCGCGGCGTCCGGTCTCGACGCGCCAACCGCCGATGATTCCGGCTTCGTTTCACGTGAAACGCCGCAGATGCGGGATGATGTTCCGGGGCCCGATTCGGCGTCACTGGTGGACGCCGACGAGGACCTCCAGGAATCTCCACCGCCTGTGGATGACCACCGCATGAAACTGCCCCTGCACACGGGAATTCGTCCACAGAAGCCTGTGGACGAAGCTGGGGGTAGACCCGCCCCGACCCCTACAGACATCCTCTTCGGGCCAAGTCCCGCACCTATTGGAATGGGCGCTATGACTGCCGCACAGATCGCCGCGCGGGCCACGTCGGACGAGCTTCAGCGACGACTCCTCGAGACTCCGATCGCCGCCGCGACCGAACGGACCTTGCTGGTGAATGAAGGACGCACTATGGGCCGCGAGTTCCCGCTGCCCGCCCAGACCCGAGTGTTCGTCGTCGCCAACCAGAAGGGCGGGGTCGGCAAGACCACCACGACGGTGAACGTCGCCGCCGGCCTGGCGCTCTACGGCGCGAAGATCCTGGTCATCGACCTCGACCCCCAGGGCAATGCGTCCACGGCCCTCGGGATCGAGCACGCCGAAGGTACGCCGGGCGTGTACGAGGCGATCATCGAGGGCGAGCCGCTCGGCAAGCTGATCCAGCCGTGCGCCGAGCACCCCGGGATCCAGGTGATCCCGGCGACCATCGACCTGGCCGGTGCCGAGATCGAGCTCGTCAGCCTGGTGGCTCGCGAGAGCCGGCTGAAGACCGTGCTCGAGGCATACCTGGCCGAGACGGAGGCCGCGGGGGAGAAGTACGACTACGTCTTCATCGACTGCCCGCCGTCGCTCGGCCTGCTGACCGTGAACGCACTGACGGCCGCCCGTGAGGTGCTGGTGCCGATCCAGAGTGAGTACTACGCCCTCGAGGGTCTCTCGCAGCTGCTCCGCCACATCGACATGGTGAAGTCGCACCTGAACCCAGGGCTCGACGTTTCGACGATCCTGCTGACGATGTACGACGCCCGCACGAAGCTGGCCGGCGAGGTCGCGGCCGAGGTACGCGGCCACTTCAAGGACGCCGTACTGCGGACCGCCGTGCCGCGATCGGTGCGCATCTCGGAGGCTCCGAGCCACGGGCAGACCGTGCTCGCGTACGACCCGGCATCGGCCGGTGCACTGTCGTACCTGGAGGCGTCCCGCGAGATCGCGATGCGGAACAACGCCTGACGCGGTTGATCGGTGTGGCACCGTTTCACGTGAAACGGGCCACGGAAGCCGTCCGCGAAGGACGGTCTCCGCTCGGCGTTGTGGTAGGTCAGCAGTAGCCCAGCAGGATGTCGAACTCGAGGGAGCGCGATGAACACCCGACTCGGACGCGGACTTGGTGCGCTGATCCCCAGCTCGCCGGCTCCTGGCACCACGACCCTCGGCAGCAAGTCGAGCTCGATCCCGGGCGCACCCCCGGCGATCAAGCCGGCCGAGGCGCAGAACTCGGAGCCGGAGCTGGCCGCGGTACCGGGCGCCTCGTTCGCCGAGATCGAGGTCGACAAGATCACGCCGAATCCGAAGCAGCCTCGGACGGTCTTCGACGAGGAGGCGATGGAGGAGCTCGTCCACTCGGTCAAGGAGATCGGGCTTCTGCAGCCGATCGTCGTCCGCAAGCTCGACGGCGACCAGTACGAGCTCGTGATGGGTGAGCGTCGCTGGCGAGCGACGCAGGCGGCAGGGCTGGCGACGATCCCGGCGATCGTGCGGGACACCTCGGACGACGCGATGCTGCGGGACGCACTGCTGGAGAACCTGCACCGCAGCCAGCTCAACCCGCTGGAAGAGGCCGCGGCGTACCAGCAGATGCTCGACGACTTCGGGTGCACACAGGAGGTCCTGGCGACGCGAATCGGACGGTCGCGGCCGCAGATCTCCAACACACTGCGCCTGCTGAAGCTGCCGGCGTCTGTGCAGCGACGGGTCGCGGCGGGAGTGCTGTCCGCCGGTCATGCGCGGGCGCTCCTCGGTCTGCCGAGCGGAGACGCGATCGAGCGACTCGCCCAGCGCATCGTGGCCGAGGGGATGTCGGTGCGGACGGTCGAAGAGATCGTCGCGCTCGGCGACATGAACGGCGACGACACGCCCGCTCCTCGCCGCCGCAACAAGCCTGTCGCGCCCCGGCTGGTCGACCTCGCGGACCGGCTCTCCGACCGCTTCGAGACCCGCGTCAAGGTCGACCTCGGCAAGACGAAGGGCAAGATCACCGTCGAGTTCGCCTCGCTGGACGACCTGGAACGCATCGTCACCCTGATGGACCCCAACAAGTCCACTGAGTCCTGACGTCGGCCCTCCTGCCGCCGACACGCGGCAGGACACCGGCTGAGCCACCTGATAGCCCTCCACTCGGGAGCAGTTGCGTCGCCGGCCGCCCTCCGGTCGCCAGGACGTCGACCGCTTCTGTCGGCGCGCGCTGATAGACCTGGGTGTCCAGCGACCTGGAGGTGGCGATGGTGCAGCAGCGACCGCGTGTGGTGGTCAGTGTCGAGGCGAGCGTCGACGGGAAGGTGGCGCTCGCGCGCGAGGCGCTTCTGATGCGACAGCCGAGTGCGGATCTCTGGGGAGCGATGACGCCACCTGCGCCGGACTCGGTCGCGATCGACGTTCTCGAGGTGGTCAGGCAGCAATACGGCTGCAGCGCCGTCCTGGAGGGCAGCGGCAGCTTGGTAGCCGAGGACGACATCCTCGAGCAGCTGCCGACGTACGACGGCGATCCGGCCGGGCTCTACACCCACTTCCTTCCAGCGGAGATCACTGCGCAGCCGTCGCCACCGCATATGTGGTTCACCGTCGTGGACAGTCGCGGACGAGTGCGCTGGACCGAGAAGCATCCGGACTGGGACGTGCTGGTCCTGGTGGCGCAGTCGACGCCGGCTGACTATCTCGGATATCTCCGGGAGGAGCGGATCTGCTACCTCGTGGTCGGCGATGAGCGCGTCGATCTCACGCAGACGGTGACCGCGATGGGCACCGAGCTCGGAGTGAGGTGCGTGCTGTCCACCGCGGGCGGAGGGCTGAACGGTGCGTTGTTGCGCGCCGGGCTGATCGATGAGTTGCACGTGAAACTGGCACCCGCTCTGGTCGGAGGCCTCGGGACGCCGTCGGTCATGGACGGGCCACCGCTCGCGGTCGGGGATGCGCCGACTCGGCTTCAGCTCGTTTCGGCGCAGACGGATAGCGCCGGCAGCGTTCGGCTCCACTATGTCGTCCCGAGGACCTGACTACGGGGCGGAATGGGCCTGTTGAGAGGCGGCTTCAGGCGGATTCGAGGGTAGGAATCACACGAATGTAAGTCGGCGGAACTGGCTTAGGATCGCGCCCACAGAGGTAGTTCGTAGTATGAAGTACCGCGATAGGTCGGCAGAGCGATATGTCGACAAATCTATGTCTGCCCTTTCCGCAATGTTTCATGTGAAACATTGCGGGTTGCGCCGATGAGATAGGTGGCGGGGACCCAGGTGGCGGTGGGACCCAGGCCGTCGTACATCTCGGGAACCGGGGACTCTTGGAAGGTTGTGAGGGTCAGGCTGGCTGCCAGGAGGGCGGTGATGATGTCGCTCGGCGGCCAGATGAAGGCGGTGAAGGTGGGGGCCTCGGAATTGTCGCGGGCGCCGGTCGGCAGCTTGGCGTTGTCGATAGTGGCGCGCGGCGTGGTGCGCGCGAAGTAGTCCGCGGTGACCGTCAAATGGTCAGGGCCTCGGACGGAGAGGACCTCCCAGATCGGGTGGTGGTCGGCGATCAGGATGGTGCCGCCGGGGGTGAGGCGGGTGGCGATGGAGGTCGCGAAGGCGGCCAGGTCGGGCACCCAGCAGATCGCGCCCCAGCTCAGGTAGATCAGGTCGAAGCCGGTCAGGGTCGACGGCAGATCGAGCATGTCGGCGCGGAGGAAGTCAGCCGGAATTCTCGCGCTAGTGGACTTCTCGGTCGCCATCGTGATCGCGACTTCGGAGATGTCGACGCCGACGACCGAGGCGCCGAGGCTCGCCCAGGACAGGACTTCGTCGCCGCAGGAGCAGGCCAACTGGAGGACTCGGCGGCCGCGGACATCACCGGCCGCGGCGAGTTCCGCCGGGGAGAGCGTCGTCCCGCCGGCGGCGAAGTACGACGCGGGCAGGCCGGGGCGGGCGTGGTGGATCTGGTTCCAGCTGGCCCGGTTCGACTCCGTGATCGCGTGCGGCATGCGGCCGACGCTAGCGGCGGAAACCCCGTACTACAACGGGTTTAGCGCCCGAGGAGTTCGTGGGAGGTCCTGCGCTCGGCGTAGAACGAGAGGAACGGGATCGTGCCGGCCAGCGCCATCAGCACCAGTCGCGGGAACGACCAATGAACCCGGCGGAACAGGTCGAAGGTCGCGAGCAGATACACGACGTACAGGAAGCCGTGCATGGGACCGATCACGTTCATCGCGCCGGGGTTGTCGGCCAGGTACTTCAGCGGCATCGCGACGAACAGCAGCAGGAGCAGCATCACGCCGACGACGTACGCGATCACGCGGTACCGCGTCAGCGCGCCGCGGGCGGCCGGGGTGAGCGGCTGCGAGCCGGCAGAGGTGGCGGGGTCGGCAGAGGAAGTCACGCTGAAACCGTACCGCTTGACTCCACACGCTCTTCGGCCCGGTCACCCACCACAGCGGCCCCATCGACGTCAGGCCCGTCAGGCCCGGGAACGTCGGGCGGGTCCGTGTCCTCCGGATCGCGGTGGGCGTCCAGGACCATCCTGGCCCACATCCACAGCGTGAAGGCCGCGAAGATCCACCACTGGAACGCGTACGCGATGTTCCGCAGACCGGCGTGATCCGTGGGCGGTGGAGGCGGTACGACGGACGCCGGAGCAGGTGACGGTACGGCGCCCGACTCCACACTGCCCTGTACGACGAAGGCGTCGTAGATGCGGTACTTCACCAGATGAACGATCGTCGGGATCCGCAGCGACGACAGCACCCGCCCCTTGGCGGCATCGCCCGACGAGTCCTCTGCCTCGGACGAAATCACTGCTCCGGTCAGGGAGACCGGACCGACCGGCGCCGCTGCCGCCGGATCGGTCACCGAAGCGACCCAGCCACGTACGACCATCACCGCATCGGTGTCGGACAGCTTCAACGGCGAGACGACCCAGAACCCGTCCCGCCCGTCGTGCAACCGATCCGCGATGAACACCTGGTCGGCCGCCGGAGCCCATGTGCCTTCAACGGTCACTCGTCGGCCGACAGCCTTGGACGGCAACCCCTCGTCGATCGAGAACAGCGACCGCAACGGAACCGGCGCGGCCGCAGCGCGCTCCGCCGTGGCGTCGGCGGTCTTCGAGCGGTACACGCCGACCTGCCAGACGCCCATCACCGTCATGACCGAGGCGATCGCCAGCGCGAGCACGAGCAATCCTGTCCACCGCGGCGTGAGCACCGTCCGCCACAGGGGCCGGCGACCGGGGGTGTCCGACATCAAGACCTCAGCGTGCCGCCGCGGCAGCGAGCAGGTCGCGGCACAGCACGCCCAGCTCGATCCCGGCCGCCTCAGCGGCCAGCGGGACCAGTGACGTCTCCGTCATCCCCGGCGCCACGTTCACCTCGAGGAACCACGGCACACCGGCAGCGTCCACGACGAGGTCGGTCCGCGACAGGTCCCGCAGACCCAACGCCTGATGCGCCTGCACAGCGGCCGCAGCGCACGCGCCGGCGGCCTCAGGCTCCAAGCGAGCAGGTACGACGAACTGCGTCGCGCCGGCGGTGTACCGCGCCTCGTAGTCGTAGAACCCGGAATCCGGGCGGATCTCCACAGCCGGCAACGCCCGCGGCCCGTCACCGGTGTCGACCACCGTGACAGCCACCTCGGTCCCGTCGATGTACTGCTCGATCAACGCCACCGGACCGTACGCGTAGCAGTTCACCATCGCCGACGGCAGCTCCTCGGCGGACCGCACGATCGACGCCCCCAGCGCCGATCCGCCGCGCGCCGGCTTCACCACCAGTGGCAACCCGATCTGCTTGACCACGGCCTCCATCAGCGCGGCAGCGCCCAGCTCGCGGAACGTGTCGTGCCCGAGGACGATCGACGCCGGCGTGTACAGCCCCGCCGTACCGACGACCGTCGACGCGACCGGCTTGTCGAACGCCGTACGGCACGCCGCGGCGTCCGCGCCGACGTACGGGACGCCGTACAGGTCGAGGACCTGGCGGAGAGCGCCGTCCTCGCCGGTGACGCCGTGCAGGACGGGGAAGACCGCGTCCGGGGGATCGTCGCGCAGACGATCGACCAGGGAGGCGTCGACGTCCCGCTGCTCGGCCTCCACGCCGACGCTGCGCAGGGCGTCCGCCACCCGCCGGCCGGACCGGAGCGAGACGTCCCGCTCGTGCGACAGTCCACCGGCCAGTACCAGCACTCGACCCAGATCACTCATCACAAATATCCCGATCACTCGTGGGCGACTCCGGCACGGTCGCCGGTCCCGAGGCCCACTGGAACGGTACCCCTACCGCATCAGAGACCCCCGTCCGCCCGGGGATCATTGCGCAACCTTTGCGCAACCCCTGTCAGCTCAGTTCAGGTCCCGGGGCGTCGTAGTCGCGGCCGGCACCGGGCGGCAGTGGGCCGAACGTCTGCCGGAGCTCGAGTTCCTCGTGGATCACCGCGGCGAGCCTGCCCACCCCTTCGGTGATCCGCTCCGGCGTCGGATGACAGTACGACAACCGCATGCACTGGGAGCCGAAACCGTCGGCGAAGAAGGCGGTTCCGGGCACGTACGCGACCCGCGCCGTGACCGCCCGCGGCAGCATCGCCTTGGCGTCCAGGCCCTCCGGCAGCGTCAGCCAGACGTAGAAGCCGCCGCGCGGCCGCGTCCAGGTCGTTGCCGCTGGCATCTTCTCCGTGAGCGCCGCGAGCATCGCGTCCCGGCGCTCGCGGTACATCTCGCGGAACTGCTTCACCTGCCCCATCCAGTCGTGCCTGGTCAGGTACGACGAGATGGCGAGCTGACTGAACGTCGGCGGACACAACGTCGCCGACTCCTGCGCCAGCACGAGCTTCTCCCGGACGGCGTGCGGCGCGACCGCCCAGCCGACCCGGAACCCGGGGGCGAACGTCTTCGAGAACGAGCCCAGGTAGATGACCCCTTCACGATCCGCCGCGCGCAGCGCCCGCTGCGGCTCGCCCTCGAACCCGAGCAGGCCGTACGGGTTGTCCTCCAGCACCAGAAGCGAGGCACGCTGACAGATCTCCAGCACCCGCGCCCGCCGCTCGTCGGACAGCGAGACACCGGCCGGGTTGTGGAAGTTCGGGATCGTGTAGAAGAACTTGATCCGCTTGCCGGCCGCCCGCACCGACGCGATCGCCTGCTCCAGCGCCTCCGGTACGACGCCGTCGTCGTCCATCGCGACGTGGACGACCTCGCACTGGTACGCACGGAACACGCCGAGCGCGCCGACGTACGACGGGGCCTCGCAGAGCACCACGTCACCCGGGTCGCAGAACACGCGCGTCACCAGGTCGACGGCCTGCTGGCTGCCGACCGTGACCACGACGTCGTCGGGGTGAGCCTCGATACCCTCCAGCCGCATGATGTCGCAGATCTGGTCGCGCAGCGTCGGGTCGCCCTGACCGGAGCCGTACTGCATCGCGGTGGCTCCGCTCTCGGTCACCAGGTCGCGGACCGCACTGCCGACCACGTCGAGCGGCAGGCCGCCGATATTCGGCATGCCCCCGGCGAGTGACACCACCTCGGGCCGGCTGGCGACCGAGAACAGGGCTCTGATCTCCGATGCGGTCATGCCCTTGGTCCGGGCTGCGTACGCCTCGACGTAGTTGTCGAGACGGGTCTGCCGGACATCGGGCACGTCAGCACTCACGAGGGCACTCCAACGGTGATCGAGGGGGAAGTCACCAGGTTACGTCGAGACACCGCAGTCCGGGCTGGGGATCGGCGTGACCTCTCACTACCATGCCTTATAGGGGCAGGTTCGACCATGCCGGAATCTGGCTGCTGAGACAGCCGGCGGGTGCGGCCTGAGAGGTGGAAGGGAAGGCAGAATCGGATGAGCGTGGGCAAGACAGCCGGCTGGACGCTGTGCGGACTGTTGCTGGGAGTGCTCGCCGGGTTCGCCGGTGAGCTGTTCCGGCGGCAACCCGCCGAGAAGGTGCAACAGCGGTACGTCGCGCCGGAGGCGACCCGCACCCCGGACGCGCGGACCCCGGCTCCCGTCCCCGAACCGGCGGCCGAACCCGTCACGCGATGACCCGGCCCGTGACGAAGCTAACACCCCGGACGCGCTGATGGCCCGACGGCTCGAACCGCTGACGCTCGCCAATCTCGACGAGCTCCCGGTGCCGTGCCGTGACTGTGTGTTCTGGGAGCTCGACCCGGTCGCCGCGCGGCAAGCCGTCCGCAACGGGGCCACCGGGCTGGAGAAGGAGGCGTGGCTGTCCCAGCTGCTGCTCGACTGGGGGAGCGCGGGGATCGTGCTGTACGTCGACGACGAGCTGGCAGGCTTCGCGGTGTACGCACCGGCGACGTACCTGCCCCGCAGCCAGGCGTTCCCGACCGCGCCGGTCAGCTCGGACGCCGTCGTGCTGGCAACTGGGCGGATCCTGCCGCGATACCTCGGGCTCGGGCTGGGCAAGATCCTCGTCCAGGCGGTCGCCAAGGATGTGCTGAAGCGCGGATTCCGGGCGGTCGAGGCGTTCGGCGACTCGCGCTGGGACGGTCCGGGCTGCGTGTGGCCGACGGAGTTCCTGCGCGCGGTCGGTTTCGGCGTGGTGCGGGACCATCCGCGCAATCCACGGCTGCGGCTGGACCTGCGCTCGGCGATCACCTGGCGCAGCGAGATGGAGGCGGCCGTCGAGCGGCTGATGGGCGCCATCCGGCCGGAGAACGCGCCGCCGACCCCCGTCACGGTCCGCGACGCGCTGCGGACAGGTCCGGAGTAGACATGCTGTGGCGCGCGCTCGGTGACGTGATGTTCGTCCTGCATGCGGCCTTCCTGCTGTTCTTCGTGATCGGTGCCTTCCTGGCCTGGAAATGGGCGTGGCTGATCTGGGTGCACCTGGCGATCGTGGTGTGGAACCTCGCGATCGTCGTCATCGACTACGACTGCCCGTTCACCGGCGTCGAGAAGTACTTCCTGCGCCGCGGCGGCGAGACGCCGTACGAGGGCGGCTTCATCAACCACTACCTGGACGGCACCATCTGGCCCGAGGGCGCGACGCCGGTGGCTGAGAAGGTCGGCTTCGCGCTGGTCGTCATCGGGTACGCCGGGTACTTCGTCGTACGGCACCGGCGCCGGGCGAAGGTCAGGGGCGAGTCAGTGGGACCCCGGACGTGAACCCGGCCCGCGCTGCCCATACTTGAGGGGTGTCCAGAACCAGTACGCCGGTCGACGACTACCTGGCCGCACTCAGCCGGGAGCTCAGGGGACCGCGCCGCCGGAAGGCGGATCTGCTGGCCGAGGCCCGCGATCACCTGACCGACGCGACCGAGGCCTTCGAGGCGGACGGCCTGGACACGTACGACGCCGAGAAGTGCGCGGTGGCCGACTTCGGCACGATCGAGGACGTCGCACCCGGATATCGCGCGGACCTCGCGGTCAGCCAGAGCCGGCGTACGGCGGTCCTGTTGTTCGCCGCGCTGATCATCCAGCCGATCGTGTGGCAGGAAGGCGCCTGGAGCTGGAACAGCGGTCCCGACGATCCCGACCCGCTGAACGACCTCCTGCAGGCCGTGGTCCGGGGCATCGGCACGGTCGCCATCGTGGGTGCGGTGCTCGCGGTGATCGCGGCCGGCATCGGTCTGCGGAGCGCCTTCGTCCGGACGCATCTGTCCGGCGTGACCACCGTCTTCGCGCTGGCGAACGCCGTGACGATCGGCGCGATCGGCATCGCGATGGCACTGACCAGCCCACATCCGAACGGCCTGCTCGACCTCGGCGTCGTCACCGGCTTCGTCGTGCTGCCTTTGCTCGTCGTCGGCCAGCAGGCGACCCGCGGTCTACGCCTGGCCCGGGCGTAGCACCCCTTCCACCACGGCCCGGAAGGTCAGCCATTCCTGCTTGCCGGACGCGAGCATCTTCGCGCCGGCGCTGGTGAGCTGATAGGTACGGCGTTTGCGCCCGCCGACCGTGCTCCACTCGCTGGCCAGGTAACCGGCCCGCTCGAGCCGGCGCAGCGCGGGGTAGAGCGTGCCGGTCGGCAGATCGAGTTCGCCGCCGCTGCGCTCCAGCAGCGCCTCCATGATCGCGTAACCGTGCAGCGGTTCGTGCTCAACCACCGCCAGGATCATCGGGTCGAGGTGTCCACGCAGCGCATCCGCCTTCATGTAGCCAGTCTACTCATGCGCGTGTTAATGTCGAGAGGCAACATGTAGCCGATCTACTTATCAAGGATGCGTCATGACGGTGGAGACCCCGATCCGACCAGCGACCCGGCCCGGTCTGTTGCACCGGGTGTCCGGGTGGGCCATGCGGCATGCCGGTCTGGCCCTGCTCCTGTGGGTGCTCGTCCTGGCCGCGGTGACCGCCGCGTCGACCGTGGTCGGCAACGCCTACAAGAACGACAACTCACTGCCGGGCACCGACTCCCAGCGCGTGACGGACATCTTCGAGGCACATCAGCCGAAGGGCGACGCGGCCTCGGTGCAGCTCGTCGTCCGCGCCGACGGCGGTCTCGAGGCGGACAAGACCCGCGTGGCGTCGATGCTGGCGGTGGTTCGCGAGCTTCCGCACGTCGCCTCGGTCGCCGATCCGTTCACCGCTCCGGGCGCACTGTCGACAGATCGACGTACGGCGTACGCGACGGTGAGCCTCGACGTGCCGGCCGTGGACATGCCGGTGGAGGACGTCCGGACGATCATCCAGCGGGCGCAGGACTTCGCGGAGCCGGGATTCCAGGTGGAAGTCGGTGGCGACCTGGCGCGGAGTGCGGCGGAGAGTTCGGGCGGCGCCTCCGAGGGTGCGGGAATCCTCGCCGCACTGGTGATCCTGGTGTTCCTCTTCGGATCGTTGCTCGCAGCAACACTTCCGCTGTTGACCGCGGTGTTCGCCGTCGGCAGCACGGTCGGGCTGCTGGTGCTCGCGTCGCATCTGTTCACGGTGCCGGAGTACACGACGCCGGTGATGATGCTCGTCGGTCTCGGCGTCGGCATCGACTACGCGTTGCTGATCTTCTCGCGGTACCGGCACGAGCTGTTGAAGGGCGCGGCCGATCCGCGGGTCGTTGCCCTGGACACCGCGGGGCGGTCGGTGATGTTCGCTGGTTGCACGGTGGTGATCGCGTTGCTCGGCCTGCTGGCGTTGGGGCTCGGTTCGCTGCAAGGCGTCGCGCTCGGGGTCACGTTGACCGTGTTGATGACGATGCTCGCGGCCGTCACGCTGCTACCGGCGTTGCTGACCCTGTTCGGGAAGCGCATCGAGCGAAGCGTGCGCAAGCATGCCGCGAAGCAGCGCCGTACGCCTGGTGACGGGTGGCGGAAGCTGGCGGGCGTCGTACAGCGCGGGCCGTGGGTGCCGCTGGTGCTCGGCGTCTTGGCCCTGGTCGCGTTGTCGCTGCCGGCGCTGGGCATGCGGCTCGGGTTCGCGGATGCCGGGACGGACGATCCGGCGAAGACGAGCCGTAAGGCGTACGACCTGTTGGCGGAAGGATTCGGGCCGGGGTTCAACGGGCCGCTCGTGGTGGTTGCGGAAGGGGATCGGACCGCTGCGCAGGCGTTGGGTCAGACGCTGGCGGCGGATCCGGGGATCGCCGCGGTCACGCCGCCGCAGGTGACGCCGGACGGGAAGGTCACGACCGTGCTGGCGTTCCCGAAATCGGCTCCGCAGGACGCGGCGACGAGCGACCTCGTGCAACGGCTGCGCGACGACACCCTGCCGGCGCTGGAGTCGCGGACCGGGGCGACGTACCTGGTCGGTGGATCGACGGCGGCCGCGGACGACTTCGCGGCGGCGGTGAGCATGCGGCTGCCGGTCTTCGTCCTGGTGGTGGTCGGGTTGTCGGCGCTGCTGCTGATGGCGGTGTTCCGTTCGGTGCTGATCCCGTTGAAGGCGGCCGTCCTCAACCTGCTCAGCATCGGGGCGTCCCTCGGGGTGATCACGCTGGTGTTCCAGCAGGGCTGGTTCGGGGCGCAGGCGGGTCCGATCGAGGCGTTCGTCCCGGTGATGATCTTCGCGATCGTGTTCGGGTTGTCGATGGACTACGAGGTGTTCCTGGTGTCCCGGATCCACGAGGAGTGGCGACGGACGAAGGACGCCCAGGTCGCGGTCCGGGAAGGGTTGGCGACCACGGGCAGTGTGATCACGGCCGCGGCCGCGATCATGATCGTGGTGTTCGGCGCGTTCCTGCTCAGCCCGGACCGGATGCTGAAGCAGTTCGGCCTCGGCCTGGCGACCGCCGTACTGCTCGACGCCCTGCTGATCCGCTGCGTGATCGTTCCCGCCGTACTGCGTCTGCTCGGCAACCGAGCCTGGTGGCTGCCACGCGGACTCGAGCGCGTCCTGCCCAGAATCGCGCTCGAGAAGGACTAGACGGTCAGTTGCCCGAAGCGGAGCATGCCGGTGGCGGCGTCCTGCTCCGGCGGGAGGTAGACGCGCTGGATGGCGACCACGATCGCCTCGGCGATCACGTCCCGGAACGCGGCGTCGGCGAGGCGGGCGGAGTCGTGCGGGTTGGTGACGTACCCGATCTCCAGCCGGACGGCCGGCATCTTCGTGCGCCGCAGCAGGTCCCAGGTCTTCGCGTGGGTGCGGCAGTTCAGCAGGTCGGTGCGGGCGACGATCTCGCGCTGCACCAGGCCGGCGAACTGCTCGCCGACGCTCGACGAGGCACCGTGCAGGTCGTTGCCGTAGTAGTACGTCGCGACGCCCTGCGCCTCCGGGTTCATCGAACCGTCGGTGTGCAGCGAGACGCACAGATTCGCGTCGGTCTCGTTCGCGAACGCGGCCCGGGCCAGCTCGTCCGGGCCCTGATCGCGGCCGCGGGACAGGTACGCCCGGACACCGGTGGCGCCGAGGCGGCCCTCGATCCGGGCGGCCAGGTCGTACGCGATATCGGACTCGCGCAGGCCGAAGCCCTCCCAGCCGTAGTCGAAGCCGCCGTGACCCGGGTCGATCACCACGGTCTTGCCGGACAGCCGCGGCCCGGCGGCGCGGACGGCCTCCCGCGCGCGCAACGCGTCCGGGCGGCCGCCGGTCGCCATCGGGCGGATCCGCTGCAGCGCCTTGAACGTCGACGGCCCACAGGTGCCGTCGGCCGGCAGACCCATGTTGCGCTGGAACTCGGTCACCGCGCGCTGGGTGTCGGCGCCGAAGATCCCGTCGATCCGGGCGACCGCGAACCCGAGCTCCTGCAGCTTCGCCTGCAGGCTCAGGACGTCGTCACCGCTCAGCGGATGCACCGGGACGTACGTCAGCAGCCGGTCGCCCAGCCGCCAGCGCGCGTCGTCGATCGCGCGGTAGGTCTGCGGGCCGACGATCCCGTCGATCATCAGCCCGCGTTGCTGCTGGAACCCCCGGACAGCGTGCGCGGTCGCTTCGTCGTAGACGTCGTGACCGCCGGTCAGCAGCCCGAGCCGCTGAAGTTTTCCGACGATCTCGGCGACCGCCTCACCGCTGTCGCCGAGTTGGTACACGCCGTGCGGGGCTTCCATCAGGTACTACTCCTTGCCTGGATGGCGGGCTTTCAGGCGGTGAAGTCTGCCAGCTCCTTCAGCAGCGCGGCCTTCGGCTTGGCGCCGACGATGGACTTGGCGAGCTCACCGTTCACGTAGACGTTGATCGTAGGGATACCCGTAACCCTGTAGTTGCTCGGGGTAACCGGGTTCTCGTCGACGTTCATCTTCAGGAACGTGATCTTGTCGCTGTGGTCCTGCGCCAGCTCCTCCAGGATCGGCGACACCTGGCGGCACGGGCCGCACCACTCGGCCCAGAAGTCGACCAGGACCGGCTTGTCGCTCTTCAGCACCGTCTGGTCGAACTCGGCGTCGGTGACAGCGTTCATCTTCTCGCCCACGGGCGTATCTCCTTAAACGGTGATGGTCAGGTTCAGACGGAAACCGGCTGGGTGGTGGCCGCCGCGGCCGCGGCGGTGGCCGCGTCCTCGAGGGTGGCCAGGTAACGCTCGGCGTCCAGGGCGGCCGCACAGCCGGTGCCGGCGGCGGTGATGGCCTGCCGGTAGGTGTGGTCCACCAGGTCACCGGCGGCGAACACGCCGGGCAGGTTGGTCTCGGTGCTGTCCGGCCTGACCAGCACGTAGCCTTCGGCGTCGAGCTCGACCTGGCCCTTGACCAGTTCCGAGCGAGGGTCGTGGCCGATCGCGATGAACAGGCCGGTGGCCGGCAGCTCGCGGGTCTCGCCGGTCACGGTGTCCTTCAGCGTCAGGTGGGTGAGCTTGTCCTCGCCGTGGATCTCGCCGACCTCGGAGTTCCACTGGAACTCGATCTTGTCGTTGGCGTACGCGCGGTCGGCCATGATCTTCGAGGCCCGCAGCTCGTCACGGCGGTGCACCAGGTGCACCTTCTTCGCGAACTTGGTCAGGAAGGTGGCCTCCTCGACGGCGGAGTCGCCGCCGCCGACGACCGCGATCTCGTGGTCGCGGAAGAAGAAGCCGTCACAGGTCGCACACCAGGACACGCCGTGACCGGACAGCCGGTCCTCGTCGGACAGCCCGAGCTTGCGGTAGCCCGAACCCATCGCCAGGATGACGGCCTTGGCGCGGTGCTCGGTGCCGGCGGAGTCGGTGACGACCTTGATCTCGCCGGTCAGGTCGACCTTGATCACGTCGTCGGGCACCAGTTCGGCGCCGAACCGCTCGGCCTGGGTGCGCATCTCGTCCATCAGCGCCGGGCCCATGATGCCCTGCGAGAACCCGGGGAAGTTCTCCACCTCGGTGGTGTTCATCAGCGCGCCGCCGGCGGTGACCGAGCCTTCGAACACCAGCGGCTCCAGCGCCGCACGGGCGGCGTACACGGCGGCGGTGTAACCGGCCGGGCCGGAGCCGACGATGATGACGTTGCGGACTGTGGTGGAGTCGCTCATGCAGGCGTTCCTCGTGTCGTCGAGACAGTGACGTCGTACTCAACGGATCCTAGAGGCCGACCATTCCCACGGTACCCACGACGGGGCCGCCGCGCCGCATCGCGAGACGGCCCGGTGACTCAGTGCAGCGTCACCGTGACGTTGTAGAACTCGTGCGCGACCCCACCGGCGACGCTACAGCCCGTGACCGCGAAGACCTGGATCTCGCTCGGCCGCGCCCCCTGGAGCCCGATGAGCGTGGCCCGCTTGCCGTCGACCTTGGCGGGCTGGACGAGCCGGACGTTGGAGTTCGAGCGGCCGGCCGCGAACGACCGGGCGCAGGACTGCTCCTCGTCCGACCCGTGCAGGATCGCCGGCGTGTTGTCGAGCCACTTCTTCGTCCGCGAGCCGATGTCCTTGCTGCCGATCGTCACCGTGTCCGTGGGCGGAGTGTTCTGGTCGGTCGCGGCGGCGCCGTCGTTCGCCTGGTCCTTGGTGGCGAACACCACGCCGACGCCGAGCGCGGCGATCAGCACCACACCGGCCGCGGCGCTGAGCAGCTTCGGCAGGTGCCGGCGCGGCTCCTCGCGGATCTGGGCCAGCGAGTGCACGCCGACCGTCGAGGCCCGCAGTACCGACTCGGACACGATCACCGCGTCCAGGTGCTCGGCGACGTCGGTCGGGATCGGGATGTCGGCGCGGCCCTCCTCGGCCAGATCCTCCGACAGTTGGACCAAGGCGTCGTACGTCTGCTGGCACTCCGGGCATGCCTTCACATGCTCACGAGCGCGATGCGCCTTGGGGGCAGGCAGCAGGTTCTCGATCAGGTCGGCGATCGTGTCCGTGTCCAGGTGCTCGAGGTGCTCACTGGTCGGCAGACCGGGATCGGTCATCGGGGGCTCGCCTCCTCACGGGAGGTGCGCGGCCTAGGCGTGGTCATAGGAAAACTCCGGTCGAAGGCGTCGTACGTCCGGTCGCCAGAGGCAGGCGACACCGCTTCGACGGGGTACCCGTTCATTCGGTTCCCACCGCTTCCGCGGCGGACTTGTCCGGTACGTCGGACTCCCGGGACGTCTGCCAGTGCCGCAGCAGCGGGAGCAGCTTGGCTCGACCGCGCGCGCAGCGCGACTTTACCGTGCCGGGGGCGCAGTCGAGGATCGCTGCCGCCTCCTCGATCGAGTAGCCCTCCATGTCGACCAGGACCAGCGCTGCCCGCTGGTCCTCGTTGATCTGCTTCAGCGCGTGCAGCACGTCCATCCGGCGCTCGCGGACCTCGGCCGGGTCGTCCTCGGCGGGTCCGGCCAACTCGGCGGCGCGGTCCTCGTCCTCCGGCAGCGGATCGGCGGCGCGCACCTGGCGGCGGCGGATCCGGTCCAGACAGGCGTTCACCACGATCCGGTGCAGCCAGGTGGTCACCTTCGCGTCCCCGCGGAACGAGTCCGCGCGGCGGAACGCCGAGATGAACGCCTCCTGGAGCGCGTCGGCGGCCTCCTCGGGCTCACCGAGGGTGCGGATCGCGACCGCCCACATCCGGTCCCGGTGCCGCTTGACCAGGAATCCGAACGAGTCCGGGTTGCCGGCCACGTGCATCCGCAGCAACTCGTGGTCGTCCAGTTGGTCGTAGCTCGCCGGCCCGTGGCCCTGGGCAGCACCAGCCACCGGTTCGTCCGCGCCGATGCGCGGGACGTCCGGCCTGGGCGGCGGGCTGCCCGAGTCCACGTGAGCGGTCATTTCTGGATCGAGACCTCCGAGATGATGCCCTGGTAACCACCGGAGACCTTCGGCAACTTGGTCAGCCAGACCAGCACGTACTGGGTCTCGGTCGGGTCCGACGGCTTCAGGTTCACCGTACCCTCGGGCTGATCCTCCTGGTTCGCCACCGCGGTCCACCCGTCGGCCGTGGACGGAGACTTGGTGGTGTCACCCTTCGGGATCATCAGCTCGATGCTGGTGTCGTCCCCCTGCAGTGCGACCGCGACGTTCGACACCGAGGTCTTCGAGCCCAGGTCGTAGATGATGCCGACGCCCGGCTTCAGCCCGCCGAGGTTCGGCTTGTTCCGATAGGTCTGCGTCTTCCAGATCGTGCTCGGATCGCCGTCGTAGGTGTTCGGTACGTCCTTGGGGCGCTCGGTCTTGTCCCCTTCGGGGTCGAAGTCCTTGGCGCCCGCGATCGCCGCCTTGCCGCCGGTGGTCGCCGACGGCGTGGTGCTGGTCTGCGGCGGGGCGCTCGACTTCGCGCCGCCGTCGGGGTTGCTCTGGTCGTTGTTCATCGCGCCCTTGAGCAGGAACTGCGCCATCGCGATCACCGACAGCAACGCGAGGATCGCCAGCAGGATCAGGATCCGGCCGCCCCACGAACCCTTCGGCTTCGGCTCGTCGCGGCGCCGGCCGTTCCCGTTCGGCGGGGACTGCCGGCGGACCGGGCGGGTGTCTGTTGCGGGTTCGTACGCCGCTTGCGGCCGGCCGTACCCGTTCTGCTCGGCGCCGTACGCCGGTTGCGGGGTCGGGTCGATCGCCGGCGGCGGGGCCTGCGGCACGACCTGGGTGGCGTCGTCGATGCTGCCGTTCTGACGGGCGACCTGGACGGTCTCGTCCATCTGGTTCGGCGGCTCGTGCGAGCTGCCGACGACTCCGGACAGGGCGGCGGACAGACCGGCCGCGCTGGTGATCGGCGGGGCGTGATGCCGCGGCGGGTCGCCCAGCAACCGGTCGCTGATGTCGTCCAGCGAGCGCGGTACGCCGGCGCGCACCTGCCGCGGGCTCAGCAGCCGGCCGTGCTCGACCGGCGCGGGCTGGAGTCCCCAGGCGGGTGCCGGACCGGGCCAGCGGCCGGTCAGCGACGCGTAGAGCAGCTCACCGAGCGAGCGGACGTCCTCCTCCGCCGAACCGGCGCCGACGGAGCGCAGCGCGGCCTCGGTGGCGACACCGATGACCTTGATCGCGCCCGCGTCCGTGACCACCACGGTCGCCGGGCTGATCGCGCCGTGCGCGTACCCGGTGCGGTGCAGGTTCTCGAGGGCCTCGGACACTTCGCGGGCGAGCCAGCCCGCCTGCTGTCCCGTGAGCGGTCCGCTGCCGAGCATGCGCTCCAGCGTGCGCCCGCCTGCCCACTCGCGGACGCAGTACGTCACGCCGTCGTGCATGTCGCAGTCGAGCACCCGCAGGAAGCGCGGGTCGTTCGCCGCGGCGGCCCGCCGGGCGGCGTCGAAGAGCAGGTTCGTCCGCGGGTCACCGACCGGCAGTACGTCGACGACGACCGCACGGCTGAGTACCTCGTCCACAGCCCGCCATACCCGGGCCCCGTCGATCTCCGCGAGCAACTCGGCGATCCGGTACCGCCCGGCCAGCAGGGCACCAGGGGTCACGGTCTGGTTCGACACGGTGTCTCTCGCCCTCCTTGTTGCCCCAGCGGCCTGATCGCAGGCCCCATCGTAGTGCCCTACTGACCCGACAAGTGGTGCACGAATGCACAAGCAGTCCGGATCAGCGGCGGATCGGCAACTTCGATGTGACCATGGACACCACGTCGTTCACCTCGTGGATACGGAGTACCCGGGCCACGCCGGCGTACACCGGAAGCATCACGACGGCCGCCACCGCGAGTTCCAGGACCGCTCCGATGGGTCCGGACCAGTCGACCGCAAGGCGCAGCGCCCACAGCACCAGGCGGCCCGCGCCGGCGCCCGCGACCGCGGCGATCACCATCGCGAGCAGCGGCAGCCCGATCCCGGCGCCCGGCACCCGCGGCACCTTCCGCCGCAGCACCGGCCGGGAGATCAGTACGGCGACCAGGTAGGCCACCGCGTACGCCGCGCCGAGCATCACACCGCTGAAGCGCAGGTGCTCCTCGTCGAGCACCACCCGCACCCCGACCAGGGCGGCCGCGATGTTGGTCGCCGCGATCACGCACTGCAGGAAGAACGGCGTACGGGTGTCCTCGAAGGCGTAGAACGTGCGCAGCTGGAAGTACTGCACCGTGAACGGCACGATCCCGAGCGCGAGCGTCATCAGCGTGTACGACATCAGCGTCAGGTTGTTCTTACCGGAGCCGTACCCGGCGATGATCGTCACGATCGGGTAGGCGAAGGCGATCATCGCGGCCGCCGCCGGGACCACGATCGCGAGCGTCTGCCGGATCGACCGCGCGGACAGCCGGCCCACCTCGGCGGTGTCGCCGTCGGCCGCCAGCGCCGACATCTGGGGCAGCGCCGCTGTCGCCAGCGAGACCGTCACGATCCCGTGCGGTACCAGGATGATGAGCATCGCGGTGCTGTACGCGAACAGGCCGGCCTTCGCGCCCGGGTCGTCCGTGGCGCTACCCGCGATCGCGAGCTGGGTGACCACGACCAGGGTCACCTGGTTCACCGCGACGAACAGGACGGTCCAGATGCCCAATCGGGCAGTGTGTCCCAGACCGGTACCGCGGAGACCGAACTTCGGCCGGTAGGTGTGCCCGCTCGCCTTCAGGTACGGCAGCAGCACCAGCAGCTGGACGGCGATACCGACCGTGTGGCCGAGTCCGAGCAGTAGCTCCTCGCCGCGGCTGTACGTCGCGGGGTTGTCACCGACCCGGTAAACGAGCAGGAAGACCACGATCGACGCGCACGCGACGATGTTGTTCGCGATCGGCGCCCACATCATCGGGCCGAACCGGCGCCGCGCGTTCAGCACCTGGCCGACCAGCACGAAGGCGCCGTAGAAGAAGATCTGCGGCAGGCAGAGCCGGACGAACATGATCATGTTCGCCTTCTCGGTCATCCGCGACGGGTCGTGCAGCTCCTTCGGGAGGTACAGCTCGGCGATCACCGGCGCCAGCAGGACGCAGGCCACCGTGACGACGGCGAGGACGACGAACCCGAACGTGAGCACCCGGTTGGTGAAGTCCTGACCGCCGTCGTCGTGGTTCTTGATCGCGCGCACCAGTTGCGGCACCAGCACGGTGTTGAACACGCCGCCGGCCAGGAGGATGTACAGGCTGTTCGGAATCGTGTTCGCGGCGGTGAAGATGTCACCGCGCAGCGCGGTACCGATGGCGGCCGCGAGCAGGGCGATCCGGATGAATCCGAGCAGGCGGGACAGCACCGTTCCGGCTGCCATCACCGCCGCGGAGCGCAGGGTGCGGTCAGCCATCCTTCGAACCGACTCCTTCTTTCAGGGACGTCCCCGGAGCGGGAGCCTCGGGCGCGCCGTTCGCCTCGGGGCGATCGTGGGCGGGATCAGCGGTCTCGGTGCTGACCGCGGCGGGGTTGCGGCGCTCGATGCGCACGCGACGATAGATGCGGACGAACGACGTACCGAAGAGCAGGGCGCAGGCGGCGCCGACCAGGATCCAGCCGACGCTGCCGTACTGGCTGGCCTGGATCAGCAGCTCCTGGGACTTGCCGACCGGCTCGCCGCCCGCGGTCGTCACCTGGGCGTTGGCGCGGATCAGGCCGTTCTGCTCGGCGCTCGCGGTGATCCGCGGGGTCCACTTCTGTCCCGGACCGAGGACGGCGGTCTGCAGTGCCTTGATCTTCAGGTCGGACCGGTTCGCCGGGGTGACCACGATGCCGACCCGGACGGACCAGTCGGTGTCGTTGGTGATCGTCAGCGGGAAGGTGCCCTTGCTGCCGGCCAGGTTGACCTTGATCTCCTTGCGCAGGCCGCGGTCCACGCTCGCGTTCACCAGGTGCACCTTGCCGAGCTGCTGGTTGGCCGAGCCCAGCTCGATCGCGGTGAAGGAGCGGGCCTCCTCGGAGTACCCGTTCCAGCCCAACGACGTCGACCTCAGCAGTGCCTGGGTCATCACCTCGGGCAGCTGGGTCGGGTCGAAGAGCAGGTTCTGCATCGTGGTGGTCGCGTCGTCGAGCTGCTTGATGCCGTTGAGCTGGGACTCGGTGAGCGTGCCGTTCGTTGTGCGCGCGGCCGGCGCCCTGGTGGTCTGCGGCCTCGGGTTGGCGGCTACGACGGTCGCGACGTCGGTGGCCTTGATCCAGGGCAGGGACAGGCTGTTCGCGAGCGCGGTGGTCGCGGCGCCGTCGCTGTCCCAGCCGCGGGGCGGCAGGGCGACGACCGAGGCCGTGGTCTTGCCGGCGGCCGCAATCAGCGCGGTCACGGCCGCGAACCGTTGCCGGACCTGGAGCGGGTTGTCGGCGGTGCCCGCGTCGGGGCCGCCGGAGGTGAGCGAGGAGTCCGCGATCACCGTGCGGACCGTCTGGTCGGGGCTTCCGGGGGTTAGTACGTCGTACACCGGGGTGCTGGTCAGCACGGGACGGTTGGCGGCGGACCACGAAGAACTGCTGACCAGGTTCAGGTCGTCGCGGGTGGCGCCGGCGAAGCCGCCCGACGCGGCGCCCAGGTACCGGCTGGCGGCGGCGCCGCCTTCGAGCGAGAGCCCGTTGGTGAAGCCCGGCGCGAGTTCACCGCCGGAGCGCTCGGTCTTGGTCCGTGCCCGCGCGACGAGCTTCTTCAGCGGCTCGCCCGAGTCCAGCAGGCCGGCCACGTCCGGGTCGCCGTACGGCAGCAGAACCACCTGGTCGCCCCTGGTCCGGCGGGTATCGAACTCCTTGAGCCAGTCAGCCGCGACGGCCTGGCCGGTGCCGGGGGTGGTCTGACCGTTCTGGCCGAGGATCACGTACCCCTTGGCCAACTGCCGGATCTCGTCGAGCATCGCCGGGTCGACCAGCCAGGTGACCCTGTGCTGCCTGCCCAGCGCAAGCAGACGGCCGAGCGAGCCGGTCGGGGCGAGCGCCTTGGCGAGGGCGTCGTTGGCGAAGTTCCTGCCGCCGAGCTGGGTCGGGCGGTGCCGCAGCGGTACGACGAGGGCGGTGTTGACGGTGCGGGTCAGGGGCTGCTTGCCGAGCACCGGCATCAGGATGCGGGCCCGGCCGGCCATCACCCGTCCGGTGTCCGGCGGGTTGCCCCGGAACGTGACGCCGACGACGTACACGCCGGTCTGGTCGGTGATCCGCCATTCCTTCCACGGCACCGTCAGCGAGAACCCGACCGTCTCCTTCGGCGCCAGCGGCTTGTCGAACGGCTGGAAGGTCTGTGTGTCGTTGGTCAGGTTGCTGCAGCTGTCCCGGTCGTTCAGCGGGATGTTCTGCTCGGTGGGGATCGCGTCCACGGCGGAGGTGCTGGCCAGCCGCGTCCGGTCGATGCAGGCCAGTGCCTGCGGATCGTCGAACGTGACCGAACTGGTGTTCGTCACCCGGCCCTTGATCACGACCGGCTGGCCGGGCTTCGGCGCGACCGGGCCGAACGAGTCGATGGTGACCTGGACGGCCGGCTCGTCGGCGGGCAGCGCACCGGCCGGAGCGCCTGAAGTCGCTGCCGAAGCAGCAACCAGCAGGCAAGCCCCCACCACCGCGGAGAGCCTCAGTCGCCGTCTGAACACGCCGTCACCGTAACCTAGTTCCCCGTGTCACCCTTTGCCGACCAGTCAGCCTCCGCCGGATCGTTGTCCGCCGTGCAACGCAGAGCCGTCCAGGCGCTGCTGCAACTCGCTCCGGTGGTGGACGAACTGGGCGCCCGGTTCGCCGACGCGGACCATGAGATCGCCCTGGTCGGCGGTCCCGTCCGGGACATTCTGCTCGGCCGCGGGAGCAAGGATCTGGACTTCACCACGTCAGCGCACCCGGACGTGATCGAGCGGTTGCTGTCCGGCTGGGCGGACCACGTCTGGGACATCGGTAAGGCCTTCGGCACCATCGGTTGTCGTAAAGGTGAGTGGGTCCTGGAGATCACGACCTACAGGTCGGAGACCTACGATCCCACCTCGCGCAAACCGGAGGTCGCGTACGGCGACAGCCTCGAGGGCGACCTGGCCCGCCGGGACTTCGCGATGAACGCGATGGCGGTCCGGCTGCCGTCGCGGCAGTTCGTCGACCCGTACGGCGGCCTCGAGGACGTCGCGCACCGCCGGATCCGGACGCCGGGGACGCCCGAGGACTCGTTCTCCGACGACCCGCTGCGGATGATGCGGGCGGCACGGTTCGCGGCGCAGCTCGGGTTCGCACCGGACCCGGCCGTGGTGGCGGCGATGACCGCGATGGCCGACCGGATCACGATCGTGTCGGCCGAGCGGGTCCGCGACGAGCTGGAGAAGCTGATCTGCTCCGACCAGCCGCGGATCGGGCTCGACCTGCTGGTGTCCACCGGGCTGGCCGAGCACGTGCTGCCCGAGCTGCCGGCGCTCCGGTTGCAGGTCGACGAGCACCACCGGCACAAGGACGTCTACCAGCATTCGCTCACCGTCCTCGATCAGGCCATCGATCTGGAGTCCCGTCTCTCTGTTCCGACGCCTGATTTCGTCGTTCGGTTCGCCGCACTGATCCACGACATCGGCAAACCGAAGACCAAGCGGAACGAGGACGGCGGCAAGGTGACGTTCCACCACCACGACGTGGTCGGGGCGAAGCTGGCCCGGAAGCGGATGAAGGCGCTGCGGTTCAGCAACGAGCAGATCGAGCAGGTCAGCAAGCTGATCGAGCTGCACCTGCGCTTCCACGGGTACGGCGACGGTGAGTGGACCGATTCCGCCGTACGGCGCTATGTCCGCGACGCCGGCGACCAACTCGAGCGGCTGCATGTGCTGACCCGCGCCGACTGCACCACCCGGAACCGGCGCAAGGCGGAGGCGCTGCGCGCGGCGTACGACGACCTGGAAGCCCGGATCGAGCGGCTGCAGGAGCAGGAGGAACTCGACGCCCTCCGCCCCGACCTCGACGGCAACCAGATCATGGAGATTCTCGGCATCCCTCCGGGCCGCGACGTCGGCGAGGCCTACAAGTTCCTGATGAACGTCCGCCTCGACGAAGGCCCCCTCGGCGAGGACCGAGCTCGCGAGAAGCTCCTCACCTGGTGGTCCGAGCGTTCCTAGACCGGTTGCGGCGGCTGGGTGGCGTAAGCCTTCGCGATCACCTCGACGGACTCGTCGTGCGGTGCGTAATCGACGGTGCTCCCGTCGAGCGTGATCGACGCGACCGGTAGGGCGGCGTCGACGGAGTTGGTGAGGTACGCCGCGTCGTACGTCGGGAGATCGGTGAGCCGGACCGGGATCGCGTCGTAGGTGCCGAGGCCGCGTTGGAGGACCTGCTGGCGGGTGCCGGGTAGGACGCGCGCCGCCGGGAAGACGATCTGTGAGCCGCGGGCGAAGCAGATGTTCCAGATGGTTGCCTCGGAGATCTCGCCGGACGCGGTGTGGAAGACGGCGCTGTCGTAGCCGGATTGCTGGGCCTGGCGTCCGTAATAGATGAGGTCGAAGGTGCCGGTGTGTTTGAGGTGGGGGACGGCGCGCTCGTGCTGGACCGCGAGCAGGCGGGGCAGTTGGGTGCTGGGTGCGACCGGCGGACCCACGTGCACCAGCAGATTGAGGTCGGTGGTGGCGAAGACGTTGACCCGGATCGAGAGATCGCCGGAGTCCACGTGCCGGACTGCGGCGCGGAGGTCGGCGCGCACGCGGTCCGCGGGCAGCGGCTGACCGAAGACCTCCCGCGTACTGCGATCGAGGCGGGCGAAGTGCAGGTCCAGCCCGTCGACGCACCCGTCGCGGACCTGCATCGAGGTGAAGTGGCCGTACGACGCCGCACGCAGCGTCGCCGGATCGAGCGCCGATGCGGGTGCGCCGTTCAGCAGCAAGAGATCACTCACGGCCCTAGTCTCGCGGTGTGGACGTATGGAGCATCATCGGGTGGGGCGGATCCGCGCTCGTCGTGTGGTCGTTGCTGCAGACGCGGATCCTGCGGCTACGGATCCTGAACCTGATCGGCTGCGTGATCCTGGTCGGGTTCAACGCGGTGGTCGGCGTCTGGCCGATGGTCGGCATGAACGCGGTCCTCGCGGTCATCAACGTCGTACACCTCTGGCGCCTGCTCCGGCACCGGCACGACGAGGCGGAGTACCAGGTCCTCCAGGTGAACGAGACCGACGCGTACCTCGGCTTCGTCCTCGAGCAGCACCAGAAGGACATCAGCCGGTTCAACCCCGGCTTCACACCCGGGACGAGCCCGTACGCCTTCCTGGTCCAGCACGGCGACCGCACTGTCGGCGTGGTCCTCGCCCACGACGCCGGCTCCGGCCGCGCCCAGATCGATCTCGACTACGTGGTCCCGAAATACCGCGACTTCACACCGGGCGAGTTCGTGTACCGCCGCAGCGAGGTGTTCATCGAGCACGGATTCCGCCAGGTCATCGCCCCACCCCGCATGCGCGACTCCACGCCGTACCTGAAGAACCTCGGCTTCCACCGCGAGGGCGAGCACCTCGTGCTGAACCTCTAGAGAGCCTTCGCGTAGCAGAGGGACGCGACTTCGTTTTCGAACGGCGGGTACGGCGGAGTCGGGAGGTAGCCGTGGTTCGTGTAGAGGGCGATGGCCTCGACTTGTTTGGTGCCGGTTTCCAGGCGGAGGCGGGTCAGGCCGGTGGCGCGGGCCTGACCCTCGACGGCCTCCAGCAGGATGCGGGACAGGCCCCAGCCGCGGGCGGGCGGGGCGACGTACATTCGTTTGATCTCGCCGAGTCCGGGTCCGACCGGCTGCAGGCCGACGCAGCCGACCGGTGTTCCGTCGAGCGTCAGGACGGTGAACGTGATGTCGGGATGGAGGGCGACGAGCGGCTGGTCCTCGCCGTACGTCGCGGCCAACTCGGTCTGCTGTGCCGTCGTGAGGGCGAGTACGTCCGGGTCGGTCGGCGGCGCCTGTCGCAGTTCGACTCCCTCGATCACCATGCCGCCGGACGGTAGCAAGACGGCATGACGCTCCTGTTTCCGATTCCTCTCCGTGGTCCGGCGTGGGCGTGAGGAGCTCAGCGGTAGATCCGTACGTCCGCCAGACTCCACCAGCTGTCCACATGGGGAGTTAGGGCGTGCGCGAAACGGCGCAGTTGTGGCAGGTTTTGGGCATGAACCTTCGGATCGGCATTGCCGGGATTGCTATCGAGTCCAGCACGTTCTCGCCGCACCGCGCCGGGTTGGCGGATTTCGACGTACGGCGGGGTGACCACCTGCTGGAGCGGTACGACTTCCTCGGCAAGGACTGGGCGCAGGGCATCGAGTGGGTCCCGCTGCTGCACGCGCGGTCGCTGCCCGGTGGTGCGGTGCTGCCGGAGGTGTACGACGAGTTGTCGGCGGAGATCATCACCCGTCTCGAGGACGCCGGGCAGCTCGACGGGCTGTTCTTCGACATCCACGGCGCGATGAGCGTGGTCGGACGGCAGGACGCGGAGGCCGATCTGGCGACGCGGATCCGGGATGTGCTGGGTCCCGACGTCCTCGTGTCGGCGTCGATGGATCTGCACGGCAATGTCTCCCGTGAGCTCGGTACGGCGGTCGATCTGATCACCTGCTACCGGATGGCTCCGCACGAGGATGCGATGGAGAGCCGCGAGCGCGCACTGCGGAACCTGGTCGAACGGCTGCGGTCCGGGCTGGGGAAGCCGGGGAAGGCGTGGGTTCAGGTGCCGGTGTTGCTGCCGGGTGAGAAGACGTCGACGCGGCTGGCGCCGGCGAAGTCGATCTACCGGCGCGTGGGCGAGGTCGCGGACGAGCCCGGTGTACTGGATGCGGCGGTCTGGGTCGGGTACGCGTGGGCCGACGAGCCGCGATGCCGTGCGGCCGTGGTGGTGACCGGCGACGACGCCGAGCTGATCACAGCGCGGGCCACTGAGTTGGCTCAGGCGTACTGGGATGCGCGAGACGGGTTCGAGTTTGTGGCACCGACGGGGACGTTGGCGGAGTGTGTCGCGGCCGGTCTGGCCAGCGATGCGCGGCCGTTCCTGATCAGCGACTCCGGCGACAACCCGACCGCGGGCGGCGCCGGCGACGTGTCGTGGACACTCGGCCAGCTGCTGTCAGTGGAGGAGTTGGCCTCCGGCAAGGCGACCGCGATCCATGCCAGCATCACTGACCCGGAGGCCGTCGCCGCCTGTGTCGCGGCCGGCGTCGGGAACCCTGTCGAGGTGACCGCCGGCGGCAAGGTCGACCCCGGCCCGGCCGGTCCCGTTCCGCTCTCCGGCACCGTCTTCTCCATCTCCGAGGACCCCGTCGGCGGCACCGTCGCGGTGGTCAAGGCAGGCGGACTGCACTCGATCCTCACCAGCCGCCGCAAGCCGTACCACCACCTCGCCGACTTCACCCTCCTGGGCCTGGACCCCGCCGCGACCGACCTGGTCATCGTCAAGATCGGCTACCTGGAGCCCGAGCTCTACAACCTCGCGGCCGACTGGTTGCTGGCCCTCACGCCCGGAGGCGTGGACCAAGACCTCCTCCGCCTGGGCCACCACGGCGTACTCCGCCCCCTGTTCCCCTTCGACCCCGACATGGCCGCGCCCGACCTGACGCCCGAACTCCTGCCGTAGGGCGCGCCACCTGAGACACCTCGCGGGGTCCGGAGACAAGTGACGGCTTGTCTCCGGACCCCGCGGCTTGTCGCAATCCGGCTCAGCTGGAGACCTTCTGGACGAACGCCTCTGACGGGTCCAGGACGCGGCCGGTCGCGTCGGTGGGCTCGAGTTTGCGGAGCGGGCGGTTGTGCTGGGTGTCGAGGAGGACCGAGTGCGGTTCGGATTCCTCGAACAGGTGGTCCTCGCCCCATTGGCGCAGGCTGACCAGGATGACGAAGAGATCGCGGCCCTTCTGGGTCAGCGCGTACTCGTGGTAGGCGCTTCCGTCGGCTCCGGGGACGATCTCGAGGATTCCCTGCGCGACGAGCTCCCGCAGCCGCGACGACAGGATGTTCTTCGCCAGGCCCAGGTTCCGCTGGAACTCGCTGAACCGGGTGATGCCGTCGAAGGCGTCCCGGACGATGAGCAGCGACCACCGGTCGCCGATGACGTCCACCGCCCGCGCGACCGGGCATTCGGCTCCCTCGTGCGTCACGCGCTGCGGCATCCGCGTCCTCTCCTCGTGCACCCAATTCTCGACAACTGGTTGCAAGTATAAACCAGCTCCTCTACGCTCACGGCCAGGCGGTTTCAAGTTGAAACCAGATTCGGTGAGAGGTGAGCGTCATGACAGAGGCAGATTCGCGGGTGAGCCCGGTCCGGGTGGCAGTCGTGCAGTTCGAGCCACGCGTGGGCGTCGAGAACCTGAAGGCGAACGCGCTGGCGGTCGAGCAGCGGCTGACGGCGGCAGCGGATGCGGGAGCGGGGCTCATCGTGCTCCCGGAGCTGGCGACCACCGGGTACGTGTTCGAGACCCGCGAGGAGGCGTACGCCCACGCGGAGGCCGTTCCGGACGGTCCCACCGTCGAGTCGTTCGCGCGGATCGCGGCCGAGCGGAACGTGTACATCGTCGGCTGCGTCGCCGAGCGCGACGGCGTGACGCTCTACGACACCGCCGTACTGGTCGGACCCGAAGGCTTCATCGGCCGGTACCGCAAGACGCACCTGTGGAACACCGAGAAGCTGTGGTTCACGCCCGGTAACGAAGGATTCTCGGTGTACGACACCAAGATCGGCCGGATCGGGCTGCTGGTCTGCTGGGACATCTGGTTCCCCGAGACGGCGCGGATCGTGGCGCAGCTGGGGGCCGACATCATCTGCATCCCCACCGGCTGGGTCTGGACCCCGCCGCCGCTGTACGACGCGAGCGGTGTCTGTATGGCGGCGTACCTGACGATGACGGCCGCGCACGCGAACAACGTCTTCATCGCGACCGCGGACCGGATCGGTCAGGAGCGCGGCGCCGGCTTCATGGGCAACTCGCTGATCGCGGGGACGAACGGCTGGCCGATCGACCGGATCGCCGGCCCGGACGAGGACACGATCATCTACGCGGACGTCGACGTGACCGCGGCGCGCACGGCGCCGATCTGGAACCAGCTCAACGATCTGCACCGCGACCGTCGTACCGACCTGTACGACCAGATGCTGGGGTACCGCGACCGCGCTCCGCTCCCGAGGTGACCTCATGACCACAGTCCGAGGTACGACGGGTCTCGCCGGCTCGCGACGAGCCGCTGTCGGTGCCGGAACGGTCTTCGTCGCGCTCCTGGCGCTCGCCGGATGGACGTTCGCGTGGCTCGCCCGCGGCGGGCAGCCCTGGGACGGCGACTACACCGAGCTCGGCCGGCTCGCGTCCTGGCTGGTGGGATCGATCAGCGAGCCGCAGTACTACGCCGTTGCCCCGGCCGGTGCGCTGTTGCTGATCGGCGGCCTGGTGGGTCATGTCGCGTACCGGATGTCCTGGCGGTACCAAGGTTTCGTCCAAGCCTGCGGCTCGGGACTGTGGCCGTGGGCCGCCGGGAGCGCACTGGCCAGTCTGCTGCTCGGCAACGTCATCTGGGGCTGGACCCTGGTGCCGGGGAGCTGGCAGCCGCTGTTCGTCCCTCTGGTCTCGGTGGCGCCGGCGGTCGTCGTGCTCTACGGACCGGGTTGGCGGATCGCGCTGTTGGCGGCCGTCCTCGGGGCCGTCCTGACTCCGCCGGCTTCGATCCTCGCTGTCGAGTACGTCTGCCGACCGCTGGATCTTCCGCCCGTCGTCGGAGCTACCACCGGCATGTGGCTCGGCGCGGCGGTGGCGTTCTGGATCTGCGGCCGGTTCGGCTGGATACCACCGGCCGGAGCCTGGCGTGAGCAGGAGCATTCCGAGCCACGAGCGGTGGCCGGTCGCCAGGACTCATTGTTGTGGGTACCGCGTCGCGCCTTGGCGGACTTCTCCGAGGCACAGTTCTTCGGCAACGAATGGGCCAGCGCGACACTGCTCGCCGGTGCAGTCGTCGCGCACGTGATCAGCTCGTCGAGTACGTCGTACGGCTCCGGCCTGTTCTCCGCGGTACTCGCGAGCCAGGTGATCACTGCGGTCGCGGGCGTACTCATCTGGCGGAAGCGCTGGCGGATGCACGGGTTCTACCCGACGTTCGTCCCGGTCGTGTCGGTGGCGCCGGCCACGGTCCTCGCGTTCGGCGGGACCATCCAGTCGATCCTGGCTGGTGCGCTGGCCGGTGCCTTGATCGCCCCGCCGGTGGCGGCCGCGATCGCGGCGCGGCTGCCGAAGACCTTCCATCCCTTCGTCGGCAACGTCGCATCGATGAGCCTGTGTACGGCGCTCGTCGTGCCGGCGCTCCGACTCGTCCCTGGATTCACGACATGACTGCTACTGGACTTGCCCGCGCGCTACGCAGCGGGGAGACCTCGGTGACCGAGGTCGTCGACGCCGCGCTGCGCCGTACCCACGAGCTGAACCCGACCCTGAACGCGTTCACGCTCATCGACGACGAGGGCGCTCGCGCAGCGGCCCGGGAGGCCGACGAACTGTTCGCCGCAGGGGTCGACCTCGGTCCGCTGCACGGCATCCCCGTGGCAGTGAAGGACCTGATCGACATCGCCGGCCTGCCCACCAGTTGCGGGTCGGCCACCTCCTTCGGCGCGACTGCGACCGAGGACGCCGAGGTCGTACGGCGGTTGCGCGCCGCGGGTGCTGTGATCATCGGTAAGACGACGCTGCACGAGTTCGCGTACGGCGCCACGGGTGATCGGTCTGCCCATGGTGCCTCACGCAACCCCAGTGATCCGCGCCGGATGTCCGGTGGCAGCAGCGGTGGTAGCGCGGTCGCCGTGGCCGCTGGGATGGTGTCGCTCGCGTTGGGCACGGACACCGCCGGTTCCGTCCGCGTGCCGGCCGCGTTGTGCGGTGTCGTCGGACTCAAACCGGCGTACGACGCGATCCCCAGTGCGGGGGTGTATTCGCTGGCGCCGACGCTGGATCACGTCGGGCTGTTCGCCGCGACGACCGAGGATGCGCTGGCCGGTTACCAGGCTCTGGCCGACCGTTCGGTCGAACCGGTTTCGGTCGACGGTCTCACGGTCGGATGGATTCCGCCGGAGTCCATCGCTGTAACCGATCCGCGCGTCGTCGGGTTGACGCGGCAGTTGGTTCTTCGCGCGGGCTTCGGTGTCGACGTCATCGACGGATTTCCGAAGTGGGAGCGGAACGAGAGTCTGTTCGAGATCTTCTCGACGCTGCAGGGGCGCGAGGCGTTCCGCGTTCACGAGGACCACCTCGAGACCGACGCCGGGCTCATCGATCCGGAGGTGCTTGCCCGGCTCCGCACGGGGCGGGAGATCACCGATCGCGACTACGCCTCGGCGGATGCGGCACGTCACGAGTTCCAGGTCGTGGTGGACGAGTTGTTGTCGGCGTACGACGTACTCGCCCTGCCCGCCGTACCGATCGTGGCGCCGCTCGTGGGTGAGCGCAGTGTCCGGGTGGACGGTGCCGACCTGGAGGTGCGGGCGGCGCTGTTGTCCCTGACCAGTCCGTGGAACCTGACCGGGTCGCCGGCGCTCAGCGTTCCCGCGGGCCGCCTCGGCGGGCTGCCGGTCGGCGTGCAGCTCGTCACCGCTCCCGGCCAGGAGGGGCTGCTTTTCGCTGCCGCCCGGCAGCTCGAAACGTCTTGACCACAACGAAAGGAACGACATGCCCTCGATCCAGGTCGACCTGCCGCTGACCGCGGACGAAGCGACCAAACGTGCGTTCGCGGAACGCATCGGACGCATCTACGGGGAGATCATGCAGGTCGGCATGGATCTGCTCACGGTGTCCGTCCACGCCCTCGGCCCCGGCGCCGTGTGGCGCTGCCACGAGTCCGGCCCCCCGACACCCTCGGGCCTGATCATGTGCGACATCCGCACCGGCCGCCCCACCGAGACAAGAGCCCGACTGGCCCAAGCACTGATCGACGCCTGCGTCGACACCTTCAACCTCGACGCCCTGTGGCTGAAAGTCGAGTTCACCCAACACGACGGCAACGAGATGTACCACCCCCACCTCAACGGCTTCAACAAAAACTGGTCAGCCGACGAACGCTAGGGCTTACAGCTTGCGGAGGAGGTGGAGGGCTTCGATGGTGTGGTCTACGAGGGTGTCGGGGGTGTAGGGGCGGGCGTCCTCGGGGAGGGCGGACCATTCGATGGCGAGGTCTTCCGTGTACGAGAGCCACGCGTGGACGCGGAGGTAGTCGCGGGACTCCGGCTCGTCGGCGACCTCGGGTGTGCCGACGTACGTGAGGACGCGCTCGGTCAGGCGGGCGCGGGTTTCGTCGTACACCTCGACGGCGAAGTCGTCACCGCCGGCCGCGCCGCGGACGAAGGAGATATAGGCGGTACGCCGGCGCGCGATGAACGCGACGAACTGGACCAGCATCTCGCGGAGCTGCTGGTCTGGCGCCAGCGACTCGTCCGGCTTGGTGACGCGGAGCAGGCGGCGGCCGGCCGCGGAGATCACGGCGACGTAGTAGTCACGCTTGCTCGGGAAGTAGTGGAACAGCAGACCGCGCGAGATCCCTGCCTCGCTCGCGATCGCGTCGATCGACAGCTCGTGGATCGGCTTGTCGCGCAGCATCATCAGACCGATTCGGACCAGTTGCTTCTTGCGGTCGTCCGCTGTCAGTCGGTGATCCATGCTATTGAGCATTGCTTAGACGCTGAGCTACGGTCAAGCCGAGGAGAGGAGTCTTGATGGGGTTCGAACCAACGGCCCGGGCTCAGGATCTGATCGCGCGCGTCGATGCCTTCCTGCGCAGCGAGATCGAGCCGGTCGAGGCGGACCTGCACGAGGCGATCCGCACCGCCGGCGACCCGTGGCAACCGCAACCGCTGATCAAGGATCTGCAGGCGAAGGCCCGTGAAGCAGGCCTGTGGAACCTGTTCCTCCCGCCCGCGGAGCCCGGCAACGAGCAGTACGGCGAGGGGCTCAGCAACCTCGACTACGCCCCGATCGCCGAGCTGACGGGACGCTCGTTCATCGCGCCGTACATCTTCAACTGCAACGCGCCGGACACCGGGAACATGGAGGTCCTGCTCCGCTACGGCAACGACGAGCAGAAGAAGCGCTGGCTGGAGCCGCTGCTGGACGGGACGATCCGCTCCGCGTTCTGCATGACCGAGCCCGACGTCGCGTCCTCGGACGCCACGAACATGCAGGCGACGGCGGTCGTCGACGGCGACGAGGTCGTGCTCAACGGCCGGAAGTGGTGGAGCACCGGTGTCGGCCACCCGGACTGCGAGCTCCTCATCTTCATGGGCCTCACCGAGCCGGACGCGCACCGGTACGCACGTCACACCATGGTCCTCGTCCCGCGCGACACCCCCGGTGTCAAGGTCGAGCGGCTGCTACCCACGATGAGCAGGTACGACGAACCGCACGGCCACGGCGAGGTCTCGTTCACCGAGGTCCGCGTGCCGGCCGCGAACATCCTGGTCGGACCGGGCAAGGCGTTCGAGATCGCCCAGGGCCGTCTCGGCCCGGGACGAGTGCACCACTGCATGCGGCTGATCGGCCTGGCGGAGAAGGCGCTCGAGCTCGCCCTGCAGCGCGGCACCAGCCGGACCGCGTTCGGCAAGCCGCTGGTCAACCTCGGCGGCAACCGCGAGCGGATCGCCGACGCGCGGATCGCGATCAACCAGGCGCGGTTGCTCGTGCTGCAGACGGCGTACCTGCTCGACACCCAAGGGCTCGCGGGTGCGTTGAGCGAGGTGAGCCAGATCAAGGTCGCGGTACCGCGGATGGCGCAGGACGTGATCGACATGGCGATCCAGTTGCACGGCGGTGGTGGGCTGTCCGACGACTTCCCGCTCGCGGCCGCATGGACGAGCGCCCGGGCGTTGCGGCTGGCCGACGGGCCCGACGAGGTGCATCGTGGGGTGATCGCGAGGATCGAGCTCGCGTCGTACCTGGGGCGTGCCTGATGGTCCCACGCCTACTGCGCGGCACTCGGCACGGCACCTCGCCGCACGGGAGCAAAGGCCACGATGGATCCGCATCGAGTCCTTCGCTCCCGCACGCCGAGCTACCGCGCCGAGCACCTGCTCGCTACGGCGTGGGACCATCAGCCACGCCCACGACTGCTCAGGAGGCCAAGTGAGTCGTGTCCTCGTCACCGGTGCCGCGAGCGGGCTGGGCGCGGCCCTCGTCGCCCGCTTCGTTGCCGACGGCCACCAAGTGCTCGGCACCGACGTGTCCGAGGACGGTCCGGGCGGTACGGCGTACCGGAAGCTCGACGTCCGGAGCCCGGAGGACTGGGACGCGGCCGTCGCGTGGTGCGAGGAGACCTGGGGTGGCCTGGACATCCTGGTGAACAACGCGGGGATCGCGACCGGCGGGCGGATCGAGGTCGAGACGCTGGACGAGTGGGACCGGGTCGTCGACATCAACCTGATGGGCGTGGTCCGGGGGTGTCGCGCGTTCGTGCCGTTGTTCAAGCGGCAGCGTGCCGGGTACATCGTGAACACCGCGTCGGCGGCCGGGCTGGTTCATCCGCCGATGATGAGTTCGTACAACACGGTGAAGGCCGGCGTGGTCGCGCTGTCCGAGACGTTGTCGCACGAGCTCGGTCCGTACGGCGTGAACGTGTCGGTGGTGTGTCCGTCGTTCTTCCGGACGAATCTCGCCGACTCGATCCGCGGCGCGGACAGGGCGATGGGGGCGACCGCGCGGCAGCTGATCGAGAAGTCGCCACGGACCGCGGACGACATCGCGGCCGCGGTCGTTGCCGGAATCAACAAGAAGCAGCACCTGATCATCCCGGACCGGCCGACGCGGGCCGCGTACTGGACCAAGCGGCTCGCGCGGCCACTGTACGACCGCCAGATGCGCAGGATCGCCGCCCGCGCCCACGAAAAGGCCGAGCGAGCGAGCGGTGCGGCGAGAGCCGCTGGGGCGGAGACACGTTCGCCGGACGGGCGGTGACAGGCGTGCCGGACGGTGCCAGGCCGGTGCGGGACGAGGACGCGTTCGACGTACCGGCTGTTGATGCGTGGCTGCGGCAGCGGACCGACGTACCAGCCGGGTTGCCGGAGGTGAAGCAGTTCTCCGGCGGCGCGTCCAACCTGACCTATCTGTTGAGCTATCCGGACCGCGACCTCATCCTGCGCCGCCCGCCCGCGGGCACGAAGGCGAAGAGCGCCCACGACATGGGCCGCGAGTTCCGCATCCAGAAAGCCTTGAAACCCGTCTTCCGCTACGTGCCGGAAATGGTTGCTCACTGCAACGACGAGTCGGTGATCGGCTCCGAGTTCTATGTGATGGAGCGAGTCGTCGGCACCATCCCAGGCCATCACCACCTCGGCGTCGACCTCACCCCGGCACAGACCCGCCGGCTCGGCTTCACGCTGATCGACACACTGACCGAACTGCACGTCGTCGACCCCGAAAGGGCAGGCCTGTCGGACCTCGGTCGCGGCGCGGGGTACGTCGAACGCCAGGTCACCGGCTGGTCCGAGCGCTACCGAAAAGCGAAGACCTGGAACGTGCCGAGCTACGAGCGCGTCATGTCCTGGCTCGCCGCGAACCAGCCGGCCGATGTCCGTACCTGCGTTGTCCACAACGACTTCCGGCTCGACAACGTCGTCCTGGCGCCGGACGATCCGCTGCGCGTGGTCGGCGTACTCGACTGGGAGCTGGCCACGCTCGGCGATCCGCTGATGGATCTCGGCGGCGCGCTGGCGTACTGGGTGCAGGCCGACGACGACTGGGCGTTCCGCCGGTTCAGGCTGCAGCCGTCGGACGTGCCGGGCATGATCACCCGGGACGAGATCGTGCAGTACTACGTGAAGCAGTCGGGGATCGCGGTGGACAACTGGGCGTTCTACGAGGTGTTCGGGCTGTTCCGGCTGGCGGTGATCGCGCAGCAGATCTACTACCGCTACCACCACAAGCAGACCCGGAACCCGCGGTTCAAGAACTTCTGGCTCCCCGTCAATCTGCTCGAGCGACGCTGCCGCAAGATCATCCGGCAGGCGTGAAGTGGCCGTCGTCTACCTGATCCGGCACGCGCAGGCGTCGTTCGGTGCGCGTGACTACGACAAGCTGTCCGCACTGGGCGAACGACAGGCAGTCAGGCTCGGCGAGGCGCTCGCGGACGTGAAGCCGGCCATCGTGCTGTCCGGGTCGATGCGCCGGCACCAGCAGACGGCATCGCTGGCGGGCTTCGCGGCGGAGGTGGATCCGGGGTACGACGAGTTCGATCACCAGGAGGTGATCGTCGCGCACAAACCGGCGTACAAGCGGCACGCGGTGATGGTCGCCGACCTCGCGCGGGGCGGTCGTCCGAGGCGCGCGTTCCAGGAGATGTTCAGCGCGGCGACGCAGCGGTGGATCGACGGTGGTGACGGGTACACCGAGACGTTCCCGGCGTTCTGCGAGCGGTCCGAGGCAGCGGTACGGCGTACCGCCGGGCGACTCGGGAAGGGCGAGACGGCGCTCGTCTTCACGTCCGGCGGGCCGATCGCGGCTGTGGTGAGCCGGCTGCTGTCCGGCGGCGACGGGCTGTGGGCGAAGCTGAACCCGGTGACGATCAACACCGCGATCACCAAGGTCGTATCCGGGCGCGGCGGGCTGACTGTGGTCAGCTACAACGAGCACGTCCACCTCGGCGCCGACCTGCTCACGTACAGATAGGACATCCGATGCGACGGAACATCCTGATCACCGGTGCCAGTTCCGGGCTGGGTGCGGAGATGGCCCGGCAGTTCGCGGCCAAGGGCCACGACCTGGCGCTGACCGCGCGGCGTACCGAACGGCTGGAGGCGCTCCGGGACGAGCTGACCGCAAGTTATCCACAGATCACGGTAGTTATCCACAGCCTGGATGTGAACGATCACGACCAGGTGTTCGAGGTGTTCCGGACGATCGACGCCGAGCTGCCGCTGGACCGGATCGTCGTGAACGCCGGGCAGGGCAAGGGCGCCCCGCTCGGTACCGGGCGGTTCGACGCGAACCGCGACACCGCGCTCACCAACTTCGTCGGCGCGCTCGCCCAGGTCGAGGCAGCGCTCGAGCTGTTCCGGGCCCGGAACGCCGGCCATCTCGTGCTGATCTCGTCGATCTCCGCGCTGCGCGGGTTCCCGAAGACGGTCACGACGTACGCCGCGACGAAGGCCGGGCTCGCCTCGCTCGGGGAAGGGCTGCGGCTGGAGCTGCTGGGCAAGCCGATCAAGGTCAGCACGATCTACCCCGGGTACATCCGGTCGGAGATGAACGATCGGGTCGCGCACACGCCGTTCATCGTCGACACCGAGCCGGGGGTGCGCGCGATGGTCGCGGCGATCGAGGCGGAGAAGGCGAAGGCGTACGTACCGGCGCGGCCGTGGTGGCCGCTCGCCCAGGTGATGCGGCTCGCGCCGCTGCCGTTGCTGAAGAGGATGATCTGAATGCGCTGGGGGCTGACGGTTCCGCTGACCGGGGTGCCGCTGCGGGATCACCGGTCGTTGGTCAAGGAGCTCGCCGGCTTGGGCTACACCGACCTGTGGTCGGCCGAGGTCGCCGGGGCGGACGCGTTCACGCCGCTGGTGCTCGCGTCCGAGTGGGATGCGCAGTTGCGGCTGGGGACGGCCGTCGTACCCGTGCACACGCGCGGGCCGGCTGCGCTCGCGATGAGTGCAGCGGCGCTGGCGGACCTCGCGCCGGGGCGGTTCGTGCTCGGGATCGGGGCGTCGTCGGAGACGATCGTGACCGGGTGGAACGGGATCGCGTACGACCCGCCGCTGGCGCGGACGCGCGACGTGCTGCGATTCCTGCGGCAGGCGTTCGCGGGGGAGAAGGTTGACGGGGAGTTCGACAGCTTCACGATCAGCCGCTTCCGGTTGGAGAAGGCGCCCGACGTACCGCCCGCGATCATGGTCGCTGCGCTGCGTCCGCAGATGCTGCGGCTGGCCGCGCGGGAGGCGGACGGCGCGATCACGAACTGGTTGTCCGCGGACGACGTACGCCGGGTGCGCGCCGAGCTCGGTCCGGGCAAGGAGCTCGCCGCGCGGATCTTCGTGTGCGTCACCGAGGACGCGGAGATGGCGCGGAACATCGGCCGCTACCTGATCGCGACGTACCTGACAGTCCCCGGGTACGCCGCCTTCCACGACTGGCTGGGCCGCGGCGACGCGATGAAACCGATGCGCGACGCCTGGTCCGCCGGCGACCGCAACGCCGCCATGGCCGCCGTGCCCCTCGAGATCATCGACGACCTGATCGTCCACGGCACCCCCGACGAATGCCGGTCCCACATCAATCGCTACGTGCAGAACGGCCTCGACACCCCCATCATCGCCACCCTCCCCACCGGCACCGACCTCCTACAAACCGCCCGCTCCCTCGCCCCCAACTGAACAGCCGAAAGGACGCCCTGACGCGACCTGCACGGACAGCCGGGGACGTGGCGACCGTTGTGTCCACCGTGTACGCTGTGTACACATCCGGAGATGGGGATCGCATGAGTTCGCAGGTCGAGTACCGCAGCGCGCGAGAGGCGCGTGAGCATTTCAAGGACATTCTGGACGCGGCTGATGAGGGTCGTCCCGCGACTGTCACCCGGGATGCCCGCCGGGTGGCGGCGGTGGACGCGGACCGGCTGGTGCACTTCCTCACCAGCGTTCGGCCGTCAGGTGCGCAGGCGATCCCCGAGAACGACGGTTGGTCGATCATCCTTCCCGGGCTTCCGGTTGCCGCGGACGGGGCCACGCTCGACGAAGCAGCGGCAGAGATGGTCGACGCGCTCCGTGTGTACGCCGATGAATGGGCCGACCACCTACGCCTGGCGCCCAACCACGCCGAGCACTGGGGTCTGGTGCAGATCGTCGCGCTCTCGTCGGACGAGCAGCTTCGCGACTGGCTGCTGGCCTGAGGTGCCCGTGAGTGAGCGACGCCGACCTGCGACTCGGACAGATCACCAGAACTTCTGTCTTGTTGAAGGATGGACAGAACGCCGGCGCGCGACGGGCAGGCAAGGTACGCATCACGTCAACTACGAGCTGGCACTGCCCGACGGGCGCATCCTGTACACGCGGATCAGTCACCCCGTTGATCGCACGGACTACGGGCCCTCCATCTGGTCCCACATCCTCCGCGACCAGTTGGATGTCACCGCCGAGGAGTTCTGGGCGTGTGTCGAGCACAAGGTGCTCCCGGATCGGCAGGCGCCGGAGACTCCGACTGAGGCGATTCCCGCCGGCGTTGTCAGGACCCTTGTGGCCGAGGCTCACATCCCGGAAGCCGACGTACGTGCGATGACGAAGGCCGAGGCTGTGCAGCGACTCGCCGACTTCTATACGACCGGCCGATAGGAAGCCGCGCCGACGGCGCTGCCTGGTTCGGGGTCGGACGTGCGTTGGTGGTCGATGATGCGGTAGGCGAGGAAGCCGAGGGCGGTCAGGGAGATCAGCGCCAGGACGACGATGAGCGTGATGATCAGGCCGGCTCGGCTCTTGCGGGGCGGCTGGCCGTAGCTCGGGGCTGAGTTGTAGGGCGGTCGGGTGCTCACGGGGGAATTGTGGCAGTGGGATCAGCTCAAGCGGTGTTCCTTGAGCCAGGTAGTGGCACGGCGGTTGCTGGCGCGGGAGAGCCAGGCGTCCTGGATGATTTCGGCCAGCTCCTGACGGGAGAGTTCGCCGAGTTGGCTCGCGCGGACGAGGACCGAGGGGTGGCCGTCGAAGTGCGGTGTGGTGAAGAACGGGTTCGCGTCGTCGGAGACCAGTGCGAGCTTCTCGTCCTCGGACTCGACCCAGATCATGATCACGTCGTCGTACTTCTCCCCGGTGACCGGATCCACCGCGTCCGGACGCGGCGTCCGGAAGAACACGAACGACTTCCCGCCGACCTGGTACACCGGCCGGTCCGTCCCGTCGTCACGCTCCCACTTGGTGACATGCGGCATCCCCGACGCGATCTCGTGCACGTCCGCCACCCGGGCTTTCCTCGCGGCCATGAGCCCGAGTGTAGGCAGCGGACCGGCATCAGCCGGCGGGGAGCCAGATGGTGAAGGTGGAGCCGGTGCCGGGGTTGCTGGTGACGGTGATGTGGCCTTGGTGGGCTTCCACCAGGTGTTTGGTGATGGCCAGGCCCAGGCCGCTGCCGCCGGTGGTGCGGGTGCGGGAGACGTCGGCGCGGTAGAAGCGGTCGAACAGGTGCGGGAGGTGCTCGGCCGCGATCCCCATGCCGTTGTCGGTGACGGTCAGGTTGTAGCCGTTGTCCACGCGTTGTACGCCGACCAGCACCTGGCCGCCTCGTGGTGTGTACCGGATGGCGTTCGCGACCAGGTTGCCCAGAGCTTGACGAATGCGGGCGCTGTCCACGACTGCTGGTGAGGGCACGGCAGCTGTGCATGTGAGGGTGATCGAAGCCGCTTCAGCAGCCGGCCGGTGGGCTGATACGACCTGCTGTGCTACCTCGGACAAGTCTCGCTCACCGGGGTGCAGTCGCAGCATGCCGGCGTCCGCGAGCGCCAGGTCCTGCAGGTCGGCGACCAGGTGCTCGAGCAGACCGGTCTCCTCCAGGAGCGAACTCACCAGCTCACGATCGAGCGGCACCACGCCGTCCTCCGACGCGACCAGGTAGCCCTTGATGTTCGCCAGCGGCGTCCGTAGTTCGTGGGCGACGTCGCTGACCATCGCCTTGCGCTGGAAGTCGTGCCGCTGGATCGACTCGGCCATGTCGTTGAACGCATGCCCCAGCCGCGCCACCTCGTCCTTCCCGCTCACCGGTACGCGCGCCGCGTGGTCGCCGTTCCGCATCCGCTGCGCCGCACCGGTCAGCGCGACGATCGGCCGGACCAGCCGGCGTCCGGCGAAGATCATCACCAGCGCCGCGATCAGCAACACCCCGAGCGCGGTCGCAGCCGTCCGCAACAGTCCCTCGCCGGAGAACACGTCGAACGTGCTCTTCGCCCCGAGGTACAGCTTCGCGGGCGGAGCGACGTACGGCGTGAGCGCCGCCACCCGGGCCTGGTTGGCGCAGTCGACGAAGGTGTCGCTCCACTCGTCCTTGGTCTTCGGCTCGATGGCCTTCAGGCCGTCGAAGTCGTTGACTGTGTAGGTGAGCCCGGCGGTGTCGAGACACGTCATCGCCCGCTGGATCTCGTCCTCGTTGACGATCTTGGCCTTCGCGCTGGGTGCGTTCAGGCCTGGCGGCATGCACTCGTCGTTGGCCTGCGTTCCGGGCTTCTCCAGCGTCTGGACACCGGTCGGGGACTGCGTGGTCTCGAGCATCACCTGCGGGGCACTCCCGGCGGACTGCTTGACGCTCGCGGTCTTGCCCTTCGCCGCGTAGCAGTCGACCGCCTGCTGGGCCAGCTTCTCGCGTTCCTTCCGCTCCTCCTCGGTCATTCCCCAGTCGGGATAGATCACGAACGGCGGCGCCACCGCCGCGGTCGAGACGAAGCCGCCGGCGGCGACGGTCTTGCGGGCCGAGAACACGGCCAGCGACCCGGCGGCCTTCGGCACGCCGTCGCTGCGGGCGTCGATGGTTGCCGCCGGCACCGAGGGAAGCTCCGGCGCGGCGCCGAGCATCCGGGCCGAGTCCGCGATCACCGAGCCGTTCTCGGTGGTGACCGCGACCCGCCGGCCGAGCCGGTCGGCGAGCTCGTGCACCAGTTTGTCCACCCCCGACCAGGTCGGATGGTCCGAGGCGTACTTCGCCAGCTCGCCGTAGATCTGGCCGTCGACGCGCAACTGTCCCGTGTTCGCGTCGATCTCGCCCTGCAGCTTCTCCGACGTGCTGTACGTCGCGATCACCGCCGTGGCGATCACCGCGCCGAGCGCGACCGCGAGCGACAACGCGAGAAAGCGGACCAGCACGCTACGACGCATGGGACGCCACCTTGTCCGCGAGTTTGTACCCCACGCCGTACACGGTCCTCAGGTACGCCGGTACGCCGGGCGACGGCTCCATCTTCTTCCGCAGATTCATCACGTGGACGTCGACGGTCCGGTCGAACACGTAGTGGTCGAAGCCGAACGCGTGCTCGAGCAACTGCTGCCGCGAGAACGCCCGTCCCGGCGAGGCCGCCAGGCAGGCGAGGATCTTGAACTCGGCCGGCGTCAGCTCGATCAGCTTCCCGCCCAGCCGGACCTCGTGCCGGCCCGGATCGATCTCCAGTTCGCCGACGCGGTACACCTCGCCCTCGGCCCGGCTGCGCGTACGCCGCAGTACCGTCCGGACCCGCGCCACCAGTTCGCGCGGGTTGTACGGCTTGGTGAGGTAGTCGTCCGCGCCGAGGTCGAGGCCGAGCAGCAGGTCGTCCTCGGTGGAGCGGGCCGTCAGCATGATGATCGGCACATCCGTACCGTTCGAGGAGTCCGCCCGCAGCACGCGGCAGACGTCCAGACCGTCGACCTTCGGCATCATCACGTCGAGTACCAGCAGGTCCGGGCTGAGCCGGCGGGCCTCGTCGATCGCCTCCCGCCCGTCGTGCACGACGACGGTCAGGTGGCCCTCCCGCTCGAGGTACCGCCGGATGAGCTCCGCCTGTTTGAGGTCGTCTTCAGCGACCAGGATCCGCGCCGGCATAGTCTTCAATGTCGCCGAAGTAGATGAGAATCCTGTGAAGATCCGCTGAGAGCATCGGGTGCAAACCGGTCCTTCACAGGTTCTTCACCGCCCCGGCGGCACGCTCCAGCACCATGAAGACCTCGAGAACAGCACTCGCCCTGGTGGCGGTCCTGGCGCTGGCCGCCTGCGGGAACGACAAGGCCCCGGTCGCGTCCGGGGATCAGAACAGCGACAAGAGCCCGCTCGCGGAGTACATGGGCGAAGGTTTCGTCAGCTCGTCCGGCGGTGGTGGGTTCAGGGTCGCGATGCGCGCCGGCGGTCCGCAGCAGCCGTCCGAGGAGGAGCTGGCCAAGCAGCGCAAGGTCGAGGACGCCACCGCGGCCTGTATGCAGACGGCCGGTTTCGAGTACGTCGCCGTACCGCCGGAACAGAACGCGAAGAGCAAGTTCGCCGACGCGTTCAACCTGCCGCCGGACAAGTTCGCCGAGCAGTACGGGTACGGAATCAGCACGATCGACTGGTCCAAGGCCGGAGAAGACGACTCGAACCCGAACACCAAGATCCGCAACGCGCTCTCCCCGACGGCACAGAAGGCCTACGACAAGGCGCTCAACGGGCCGAACGCGACCGGCAACGGCGCCATCGTGGTCCAGGGTGAGGGCGACGGTCCGAGCACGAGCGGGGAGGCGGACCTCGGCTGCCGGGGCAAGGCGGTCAAGGAGGTGTACGGCGCGGACCGGAAGACGGACTTCAAGAAGTTCGACAGCCTTTTCAAGGACATCCAGGCGCTGCAGAAGCGGATCGACACCGACCAGCGCGTGGTGGACGCGACCACTGCCTGGACCGACTGCATGGCCGACGCCGGGCACGCCGGACTCAAGAAGGTCGACGATCCGCGCGAGCAGATCCAGAAGAAGCTGGACGAGCTGACCGGCGCCACGCCGCCGTCCAAGAACGGCCCGACCAAGACGGTCACCGGCCCGCCGTCGTTCGACAAGGTCGACTCGGCGAAGCTGTCCGAGCTGCGCAAGTCCGAGATCGATCTCGCCGTGGCGGACCAGAAGTGCAAGGCCAAGGGGTACGACGAGGCGTACAAGAAGGTCCAGTACGAGGCCGAGAAGGAGTTCGTCGACCAGCACAAGGCCGAGCTCGAGGCGTACCGCGACGAGATGGCGAACCGGTGAGCGCTTCGCCCAAGTCGCGCCGCCGCGTCCTGGTCGGGGTGTCCGCGGTCGCCACCGTCTCTCTCGGGATCGGGGTCGCCGCAGGCAGCCGGATCACCTCGCCGGAGGACGCGGCTGCGAAGACCGCACCGCCCAAGGCGTCCCAGATCACCGTGCCAGTGGCGAGGAAGGCGCTGTCGAGCAAGGTGGTCGGTCGTGGTGACGCGTCGTTCGACGGCGCAGTGAACATCCGCGTCGAGACCAGCGGGATCAAGACCGCGCCGATCGTCACCGGGAAGGTGCCGGCGGTCGGATCGACGCTCACCGAGGGCAAGGCACTGCTCGAGATCACCGGGCGACCGGTGATCGGGCTGGCCGGTGTCCTGCCGATGTACCGCACGCTGTCGCCGGGAAGCAAGGGACCGGACGTGCTGCAGCTGGAGCAGACGCTCGAGCGACTCGGGTACGACCCGGGGACCGTCGACGACGAGTACACGCTCGACACGTCGGCCGCGGTGGAGGAGTTGTACGAGAGCGCCGGTTACGAGGCCCCGGTCGCGGACGAGCAGTTCACGCAGGCAGTCGACCAGGCCAAGAAGCAGGTCGATGCGGCGAAGAAGCAACTCCGCCAAGCAGAGTCGCAACTGAAGGCAGCCAAGGACGCCAAGGCGAAGGACACCTCCGTGCAACAAGGGGCGGTGGACGACGCAGAGGAGAACCTGGCGGACGCCCAGGAAGCGCAGAACGAGGCCGAGTTCAAGGCCGGTACACCGTTGCCGGTGTCCGAAGTGGTGTACGTGAAGACGCTGCCGCGCCGCGTCGACGAGGTGAAGGTCGAGCGCGGCGGGACGGTGAACGGCGTCGTGATGTCGGCGAGCGGAGCGTCGCTGGTCGTCACGGTCAAGGTCGACGCGGAGACCGCGCAGCGCCTGAAGGCCGGGATGGCGGCGACCCTCGACCTCGGCGAGAGCGTGTCGGTCGCGGGGAAGGTCCGGCGGGTCACCAAGAACGGGAACCAGTACGACGTCGTGGTCGCCCCGAACGCGTTGACCGCGAGCCAGTTGGCCCTGCTACGAGACGCGAACGTCCGGGTGACGATCCCGGTGAAGAGCACCAGCGGCAAGGTTCTCGCCGTACCGGTGGCTGCCCTGTCGTCCGGGTCGGACGGTGCTTCGCGCGTCGAGGTGCTGCGGAACGGGAAGATCGAGCTGGTCCCGGTGACGGTCGGGCTGTCGGCGGACGGGTTCGCGCAGGTGACGCCGAAGGGCGACGCGAAGTTGTCCGAGGGCGATCAAGTGGTGGTGGGGCGATGAGTACCGCGGTCGCTCTGCCGGCGCCGGTCGTCGAGATGATCGGCGTACGGCGGTTCTTTCCCGGACCGCCCGAAGTACAGGCGATCAAGGGTGTCGACCTGACCATCGGGCAGGGGGAGTACCTGTCGATCGTCGGGCCGTCCGGGTCGGGGAAGTCGACGTTGCTGCACCTGCTCGGGTTGTTGGACAACCCAACGGGCGGGGTCTACCGGCTCGACGGCGTGGACACCATGAGCCTGCGTGAGCGACGACGCGCCGTACTGCGGGGGGAGCGGATCGGGTTCGTGTTCCAGTCGTTCCATCTCCTCGACCATCGGACCGTACTGGAGAACGTGGCGCTCTCGATGGTGTACGTCGGGGTGCCGCGGCGGCAGCGGATGGCGCGCGCCCGGGTCGCGCTGGAGCGGGTTGGACTGGCGCACCGGATGGAGTTCGCACCGACCACGCTGTCAGGTGGTGAACGCCAGCGGGTGGCGATCGCGCGGGCTCTCGTCGCGGAACCGAGCCTCCTGCTCGCGGACGAGCCGACCGGCAACCTGGACAGCGCGAACGCGGAGGCGATCCTGCAGGTGTTCGACGAACTGCACGCCGGGGGCATGACCTTGGCAGTCATCACCCACGACGACCACGTCAGCCGCCGCGCGCAACGCCAGGTCCGCATCGTCGACGGAACCCTCCAGTGGTAACCCAAGCAGGCCCCCCGGACCCGACCGGCGGGCCGTCCACCTCCCGGCGCGGCCTGCGCCGGGCGTCATCCGGTAAGACCCGGTCGCGCCTGAGGAGCCGGCCCGCTGTGCGGGATCTGCTCGACGAGGCGCTCGCGGGTGTCGCCGCCCGGCCGACCCGGCTGATCCTCACCACGCTCGGCACCGTGCTCGGAGTCGCCGCGCTGGTGGGGACGGTCGGACTCGGGCAGACGGCGGCGGGACAGATCACGCAGCGGTTCGACCTGGCCGCGGCCACGCGCGTCGTGGTGCAGCCCGAGGAGAAGGGCGGACAGGAAGGGGAAGCGGCGACGCAGTTGCCGTGGGACGCGCCGACGCGGATCGAGCGGCTCAACGGCGTGGAAGCGGCCGGCACGGTGAGCAGCCTGCAGATCGGCGACGACCTGGTCCAGAACGTCACCGGCCTGACCGGCGGTGCGGGGAAGGCGCTGCAGGTGATGGCCGGATCGGCCGGCCTCTGGGACGCGGTCCGCGCGGTGCTCACCACCGGCCGGTTCTTCGACGACGGCCACGACCAGCGCGCCGACAAGGTAGTTGTCCTCGGCAAGCATGCCGCCGAGCGGCTCGGTATCAACCGGGTGGACTCGCAGCCGGCCGTGTTCATCGGGGACGAGCCGTACACGGTGATCGGCATCCTGGACTCGGTCACCGGCCGGGCCGACCTGAACGACGCGGTGATCATGCCGAACGGCGCCGCGCGGCAGGCCTACGACCTGGAAGCGCCGGACGCGGTCGAGATCCGTACGGCGGTCGGCGCGGCCCAACTGATCGCAGAGCAGGCCCCGATCGCGATCGAGCCGAACAACCCCAGCACCCTGAACGTCGACGCTCCGCCCAAGCAGGGCGCCGTACGGAAGGGGGTCGAGTCCGACCTGAACGCGCTGTTCCTCCTGCTCGGAGCGGTCGCATTGCTCGTGGGCGGTCTGGGGATCGCGAACGTGACGCTGCTGTCGGTCCTCGAACGCATCTCGGAGATCGGCCTGCGCAGGGCGCTCGGCGCGGCGCGAAGACACATCGCGGTGCAATTCCTGGTCGAGAGCGTGATCGTCGGGTTCCTCGGCGGACTGCTCGGTACGGCGGTCGGCGTCATCCTGACCGTCAGCGTGTCCTGGATCCGCGACTGGACACCGATCCTCGACAACCGGCTCGCGTTCGGCTCACCCCTGCTGGGTGCGTTCATCGGTCTGGTCGCCGGCACGTACCCCGCCTGGAAGGCCTCCGCCATCCAGCCGATCACCGCGCTGCGCGGCACGTGAGTAGACCAGTGCGGTGATCGCGAAGCCGGCCACGATCAGCGCGAGGACCGGGTAGGACTTGCCGTTGTCGGGCAGGATCGCCGCGCCGAGTGCCGCCGCGGAGACCTGCCCGACGTTGAAGATCATGTCGTACAGCGAGAACACCCGGCCGCGGTACACGTCGTCAACACCCGTCTGCACGAGGGTGTCGACGCTGATCTTGATGCCCTGCGCGCAGATCCCCATGAGGAACCCGCCGATCACCAGCGCGGGCTGGGTGAAGAACCCGATCGGTACGGCGCTGACCACGGCCGCGCCGACGAACAGCCAGGTGATCCATTGCCGCAGCGACAGCACGCGGGTGCCCCACGGCGTCACCAGTGCGGCGACGAACAGCCCTGCCCCGACCGCGCCGGTCGCGATCGCGAGTCCACCGAACGCTTGATCCAGTTGTCCGGGACCGTAGAAGTAGTTGCGGTACAGCAGGATCATCGAGACCGTCATCAGCCCGAAGAAGAACCGCAGCGAGCCGATCGCGGCGAGCCCGAAGGCGGCCTGCTTGCGTTCGCGCAGGTGCCGACCGCCGTCGATCAGACCGGCCGCGATGCCGCGGAGCGCCTCGAGGATGCCGGGCTCGTCGCCGTTCAGGTCCGGTCCGAGCTGGTCGCGGCGCAGGCGGAGGGCGAGCAGGGCGGCGGCGGTGTAGATCACGACGGTCAGCCCGAGGACGACGAGATCCGAGTCGACGAGCAGCTTCACCCCGGCACCGATCCCGCCGCCGACCAGGAAGGACGCCGTACCGCTGGTCGGAGTGACCGCGTTGGCCATCACCAGCTCGTCGCGCTCCACCACGTGCGGGAGGCCGGCAGAGAGGCCGGACAGCAGGAAGCGGTTGACGCCGAGGGTCAGGAGTACGGCGAGGTAGAAGAGCGCACCCGCGTTGCCGGCCGCGACGATCGCGCCGACACCGACCACGAGCGCGGCGCGGGTCAGGTTCGCGCCGAAGAGGATCTGGCGGCGCGACCACCGGTCCAGGAGGACGCCCGTGAACGGTCCGAGGATCGAGTACGGCAGCAAGGACACCGCGAACAGTCCCGCGATCGCCGCGGCGTCCGGTGCCCGCTCCGGCGAGAACAGCACGTACGACGCCAGCGCGACCTGGAACACCCCGTCACCGCACTGCGAGGTGAGGCGCACCGCGAAGAGACGCCGGAAGTCGCGGCGGTGGAGGAGGGTGACGAGGTCGCGGATGAAGCGCACGTTGGCACTGTAGTTCGCGTACCGCCACGCAGGCAGAAGTGCCTGATCGGCCGCTTTCACGCGATACGGGTGTACTTCTGCCTGCGTGGAGGTACGCCGTCCGGTCAATCCTCTGTAAAGGCGGTTCCGGGGCGCGCCGGAGCTGGTGGCAGGAGCGCCCAGGCGCGGTAGTGTCGTGCTGCCGGTGTCACGGTCCGTTGTGCACCGGTTACCATGGTTCTTCGGTTCCGAACCGCAGCGCGGATGGGATTTTCATGGCTGAATCGCAGGATGCCGACGTCGACCCGGGAATGTACGAGCAGCTGAAGCTCGACCGGCCGCACGGCGCTCGGGTGTACGACTACTTCTTGGGCGGCAAGGACAACTTCGCCATCGACCGGCAGGCTGCCGAGCACCTGCTGCAGGCGTTCCCGGGCTTCCGTACCGCCGCCCTGTCGAACCGGATGTGGATGCACCGCGCGGCCCGGTACGCCGCCGAGCAGGGCATCACCCAGTTCCTCGACATCGGTACCGGGATCCCGACCAGCCCGAACCTGCACGAGGTCGTCCAGGAGATCGTCCCGTCGGCGCACGTGGTGTACGCCGACAACGACCCGATCGTGCTCGCGCACTCGCGTGCGCTGCTGGTCAGCAAGCCGGAAGGCCGGACGGCGTACCTCGAGGCCGACGTCATCGACCCGCAGGCGATCCTGCAGTCCGACGAGGTCAAGGAGCTGATCGACTTCAGCAAGCCGGTCGCGCTCAGCATCGTCGGCGTCTTCCACTACCTGCCGGACCACCTGAAGCCGTACGACCTGGTCCGCCAGCTGGTCGAGCCGCTCGCCCCGGGCTCGCTGCTGATCTTCTCGCACTGCACCCCGGACTTCGCGCCGGAGCTGTGGGAGCGGGCGATGGTGGTCTACAAGGCCGACGGCGGCGAGGCGCAGGTCCGCAGCAAGGAAGAGGTCACCCGGTTCTTCGAGGGCACCGAGCTCGTCGAGCCCGGCGTCGTGTCGCCGTTCCGGTGGTACCCCGACGAGGAGACCGAGCGGCTCGTCGAGAAGGGCGAGTTCACCGACATCATGTGCAGCCTGTGGGTGGGCGTCGGCCGCAAGCCGTAGCGCGCGATGGACCGTGGCGCCTACCCGCACCACCTGGCGATCACGCTGCGGTGGAAGGACAACGACGTCTACGGTCATGTCAACAACGTCGAGTACTACAGCTTCTTCGACACCGTGATCAACGACTTCCTGATCCGGTCGGGTGGACTCGACATCCACCGCGGCGACGTGATCGGGTTGTGCGTGGACTCGCAGTGCACGTTCAAGCAACCGCTCGAGTTTCCCGGCGTCGTGGACGCCGGGTTGCGGTGCGGTCAGCTGGGAAACTCCAGCGTGCGGTACGAGGTCGCCTTGTTCCGTGAGGATTCGGAGCAGCCGGCGGCTGTGGGCCGGTTCGTGCACGTGTTCGTCGGGCGTGCCGACCGGCGGCCGGTTCCGGTGCCCGAGCGGATCCGTGCGGCGCTGGAAGGGATCGCGCCATGATCGTCCGCGGCGCCGTACTGCGGGAGATGGGGTTGCCGGCGCCGTACGCCGAGTCTCGGCCGCTGCGCGTGGAAGAGGTGGAGCTGGCGCCGCCGGGGCCGGGGGAGTTGCTGGTCCGGATCCGGGCGGCCGGGCTGTGCCACTCGGACCTGTCGGTGATCGACGGTTCGCGCCCGCGGGTGATGCCGATGCTCCTTGGCCACGAGGCGACCGGCGAGGTCGTGGTGTCCAACGCGCCCGGCTTCGCGCCGGGCGACGTGATCGCATGCGCCTTCGTCCCCGCCTGCGGCACCTGCGCCCCCTGCACCGACGGCCGCCCCGCCCTCTGCGAACCAGCCGCCACCGCCAACACCGCCGGCACCCTCCTCTCCGGCACCCGCCGCCTCACCACCCCCACCCCCAACCAACCGCCCGACGCCACCCCCTCTCCCGGCACGGCCCCGGCTGCCAGTGGCTCACCGGCGTACGTTCACCACCATCTGGGTGTGTCTGGCTTTGCGGAGCATGCTGTGGTGTCGGCGCGTTCGGCGGTGAAGATGGACCCGGCTTTGCCGCCCGAGATCGCCGCACTGTTCGGGTGCGCGGTGATGACCGGCGTCGGCGCCGTGGTCAACACCGCACAGGTACGCGCCGGACGAAGTACCGCGATCTTCGGCCTCGGCGGCGTAGGCCTCTCAGCGCTCCTGGGCGCAGTACTCGTCGGCGCACACCCGATCGTCGCCGTGGACGTCGTGCCGTCGAAGCTCGCCCTGGCCCGCTCGCTGGGCGCCACCGCGGTGGTGGACGCGCGCGACGCCGACGCGGTCGAGCAGGTGCGAGACGCGACGGCGGGCGGAGCGGAGTACGCCTTCGAAACGGTCGGCAGCGCGAAGGTCCTCGAGCAGGCGTACGCCGCGACACACCGCGGCGGCACCACAGTCACCGTCGGTCTGCCGCATCCGTCGCAGTCGTTCAGCGTGCCCGCGGTCAGCCTGGTCGCGGAGGAGCGCAGGGTGTTGGGCTCGTACCTCGGCTCGTCGGTGCCGTCACGAGACATCCCGCGGTACGTCGCCCTGTACCAGGCCGGCCGATTGCCGGTCGACCGGCTGCTGACCGCGACCGTCGGGCTCGACGACCTCAACCAGGCCTTCGACGAGCTGGCCGCGGGTACGTCGATCCGTCAGGTGCTGCTGTTCTGAAGGTTCTCGGCGGCCTTCTGGAACGTCTGATCGTTCCGGTCGCGGGCCTCGTCTGTGTAGTTGTCGCCGAAGAAGTCGGCCGTGGCGACCGGCCGGATCTCCAGCAGTCCGGTCGTCTCGGGATCCCCGCCGGTGCGCGCGTCCGCCGCGAGGCACCGCCAGCCCCACTCCATCGCCTCCTCGCGGGACGCGACCTCGATCAGGCAGAACCCGGCGACCAGCTCTTTGGTCTCCGCGAACGGGCCGTCGACCACCCGGCGCTTCCCCTCGTCGAGCTGCATCCGGAAGCCGTGCGAGCTGGGCAGCAGCCCGTCGCCCGCGAGCAGGACGCCCTTCTCCGCCATCTCGGCCATCACCAGGCCCATCGCGGTCAGGCCCTGCTCGCTCGGCGGCTGCCCGGCCTCGGACTCCTCGCTCGCCTTGAACACCATCATGAAGCGCATCGGAAACCTCCAAGTCGGCCTTGAGTCCCGGCTCGAATTGATCCAGCGAGGGGGACCCTCCAGCAGGCTACAGTGCGTGCCCACGCCCAGAAGTTGAGTTTTCCGGAGTCCCTGAGGAGGACCCCAGTCATGCACACCCGCCCCCGCCGGATCGGTGCGCTCGCCGTTACCGGCGCTGTTGCTTTCGGAGCGCTCGCGGTCGTCGTCGGCAACCAGGCCGACGCCCAGCAGCCCGCTCCCGTCGCGATCGAGCAGGTACTCGGCCAGGAGTTGCCGGGCAAGACCGCGCTTGCCCGCGTCGAGTCCCGGCTCGCCGAGGTCGCCGAGCGGAACCAGATGTCCATCGACCACCTCCGCGAGACTCTCGCCACCGACAAGGCCGCGTGGCTCGATGACGGCGGCCGGCTGTTCTACCGTGAGCCGGTTGCCACCGCCACGGAGCAGGCGGCCGATGCCGCGGCCTCCCCGCGCTGGGCCACCACCGCGGTCACGTCCGCAACCGGACCGGCGTTCGAGTTACACAGCAAGCCCGGATCGAAACGAGTCATCTACCTCGACTTCACCGGTCACACGATCACCGGTACAGCGTGGAACACGAACGGCAAACCTTCGACGGTCACCGTCAAGCCGTACGACACCAACGGCAACACCAGTACCTGGAGTACTGCCGAACAGGACGTCATTCACGAGGTCTGGGCCCGCGTCGCCGAAGACTATGCGCCGTTCAATGTCGACGTGACCACGCAGCAGCCGACCGCTGCGGCGATCACCCGGTCCGATGCGTCGGACGCCTACTACGGCACGCGCGTACTGATCGACCCGGGGACCTGGTACCAGTCGGGCTGCGGGTGCGGCGGGGTCGCGTACGTCGGCGTGTACGACCAGACCAGCAGGCACGCGTACTACCAGCCGGCACTGGTGTTCACCAAGGGTGTCGGCACCGGCGCGAAGAACATCGCCGAGGTTGCGTCGCACGAGGCCGGGCACAACGTCGGGCTCAGCCACGACGGTACGGCGTCGGCCGGGTACTACCGGGGCCACGGCGCATGGGCGCCGATCATGGGCTCCGGCTACACCAAGGCGATCACCCAGTGGAGCAAGGGTGAGTACTCCGGGGCCAACAACAAGCAGAACGATTTCACTGTGATGGGCCAGAACGGCATGACGCTGCGGGCCGATGACTACGGCAACACCACCGCCACCGCCAAGGCGCTGACCCTCGGCACGAGTGTGCGGGGCATGTACGCCGCCGACTCCGATGTCGACGTGTTCCGCATCGATCTCAAGGCCGGCACCTTCAACTTCGCCGCGAACGCGGCCGCGATCGGTGCGAACCTCGACATCAAACTCCAGTTGCTGAACTCGGCGGGAACCGTCCTCGCCACTGCCAACCCGGCGTCCGGACAGTCGAGCGCGAGCACCCCGACCGGAATGAGCGCAAGCATCAACCGCCAGGTCGCGGCCGGCCGGTACTACCTGCGGGTCGTGAACACCGGGTACGGCAACCCGCTGAACACCGGCTACTCGACGTACGGCAGCGTCGGCAGGTACACCGTTCGCGTCACCGCGGGCTGACCACCCGAGCGAGCCGCCCGAGCCACCTGATCCACCTGGGGCCGTCGATCCCACCGAGACCGACGGCCCCGGGTCTGGGGGGACCCGCCCACCGGGGGGGACGTGAGGAGGAACCCGCAAAATGAACAGACTCCGCCGCACCAGCGCACTCGCGTGTGCTGGTGCTGTTGTTTTCGGCGGGCTGGCAGTCGGACTCGGCAGCCAGGCCAATGCGCAACCGACCCCCGTCGACCAGTTGTTGCCCCAACCGCTGGCCGGTGGTCAGGCACTCGGCAAGGTCCAGTCGCGGCTGGCTGAGGTCGCCGCGCACAACGGGCTGCCGACGGGCCAGTTGCAGCAGATCCTGGCGACCGACAAGACTGCCTGGCTCGATGCCGACAGCAAGCTGTTCTACCGCGAGCCTGGGCTTACGGCTGCGCAGAAGGCTCCCGAGGCGTCGCCCCGCTGGGCCAAGACTGCCGTTGCCGCCGCGACCGGTCCGGCGTTCGAGTTGCACAGCAAGCCGGGCTCGAACCGGGTGATCTACCTGGACTTCGACGGTCACACCATCACCGGTACTGCGTGGAACGCGTCGAAGGGCGTCGATCCGGTCAACGTGTCGGCGTACGACACCGACGGGAACACAAGCAACTGGAGCACCGCCGAGCAGGACGTCGTCCACGAGGTCTGGGCCCGGGTCGCGGAGGACTATGCCGCGTTCGACGTGGACGTGACGACGCAGGAGCCACCGCAGTCGGCGATCGACCGGTCGGGTGCGTCGGACGAGCAGTACGGGACGCGCGTACTGATCGATCCGGACACCTGGTACCAGTCCGGGTGCGGTTGCGGAGGCGTTGCGTACGTCGGTGTGTACAACAACTCCACCCGGCACGACTACTACCAGCCGGCGCTGGTGTTCACGAAGGGCGTCGGCACTGGTGCGAAGAACCTGGCCGAGGCGGCGTCGCACGAGGCCGGGCACAACGTCGGCCTGAGCCACGACGGCACGTCGTCGGTCGGGTACTACCAGGGCCACGGCGCGTGGGCGCCGATCATGGGCGTCGGGTACTACCGCGGCATCAGCCAGTGGAGCAAGGGCCAGTACGCCGACGCGAACAACCAGGAAGACGACTACGCGGTCGCCGGGTCGCACGGTCTCGGACTGCGGTCTGACGAAGCCGGGGACACTGTTGGCGATGCTGCTGCGCTGCCTGTCGGCACGCCGGCTTCTGGAGTCATCGCGGCCGAGAACGACACCGACGTGTACAGCGTCGACGTGAGTGCCGCAGGCAACTACACCGCGACGGCCGGCTCCGCGCCGTCCGGCGGCAACCTGGACATCAAGCTGGAGATGCTGAACAGCTCCGGCGCAGTCGTTGCCTCGAACGACCCAGCGTCCGGCCAGACCGACGCCGGGACGCCAACAGGGCTGGGCGCAAGTGTTAGCGGCACGCTGCAGCCGGGTAGGTACTACCTACGAATCGACAATGTCGGCTACGGCGACCCCTTGAACACCGGCTACTCGACTTACGGCAGCCGAGGCGCCTACACGCTAGGCATTTCCCCCTCCTGAACCCCTGTGGCTGGTCGCTCTCTGGCGGATCGACCAGCCACAGGCCTGGCCGGGGGCTAGAGGGCACGTTCGAGGGGCGTGGTCAGTGCTAGCGGCGTGACTTCGAGGCGGTTGAAGCGCCAGCCGTTGGGGGTACGGCGCGCCTGGTAGTGGTGGATGCCGGCGGCGATCGCCTCCGTCTTGTCGTCCAGGACGAAGACGGCGATGTCGTGTGCTCGCACCGTGGCGGTGTCGTTGTCGACCTCGATCACGAGGTTGGACTTGTTGTGCAGGGTGCCTGCGTAGTCGTCGTGACCTTTCCGCACCAGGGCGACGAGCGCCTCGATGCCCTTGGCCTCCCCGCGCAGCGACGTGACGACGACGTCCTCGGTGAACAGTTGGTCCGTCTCGTCGTACCGCTGCTCGTCGATCCACAGGCTGTGCCGGGCAACCAGGTCGGCCAGCTCGCTGCGGTCGATGAGCTTGCGGATCTCAGTCATGCCGTCTCCTCGGATTGTTAGTGCGACTAACGTTGGCTGTCCCAATGAATATAGATCGTTAGTCCGACTAACGCAACGGCGGTACGCTGAGCCCATGGAGGACGACCACGACCTGCGCTTCGACCGCGGGGACGAGACGCCTGAGCGGCTCAAGGCTCAGCTCTCGCGGCTCGTGGGGATGACGGCAGCCCAGGCCCACCGCGCCGCGGGCGACGCGCTCCGGGCCGTCGACGCCCATAAGGACCATTTCGTCGTACTGGCCGCCCTCGCCGAGTTCGGCCCTGCCAGCCAGTCGGCACTCGCCGGCCGCGCTCGCATCTACAAGAGCGACCTGGTTTCGGTCCTGAACGAACTGGCCGACGGCGGCTGGATCCGCCGTGCGCCCGACCGCGCCGACAAACGCCGCAACGTCATCACCATCACCTCAGCCGGCGAACGCCGCCTGACCGACCTGGACCGAATCCTGGAAGACGTCAACAACCAGGTCATGGCCCCGCTCACGCCCGCCGAACGCACCCAACTGTTGAACCTCCTGACCCGCGTCAACACTCATCTGGCCACCCCCAGCTCCAAACCGGGTAACGGGTCAGGTCGGGATGAGGTGGGTGGTGGCTAGTTGAGCCAGGGCGGCTGCGTTGTGGGGGAGAGCGGCGTCGTCGAAGCGGACAATGCTTGAGTGGTTGGATGGCGCCTCTTCTGCGGACACATCGTCGGGGCGGGCCCCGACCATTGCGAAAGTGCCTGGTACCTCGCGTAGCACCATCGAGAAGTCTTCAGCGCCCATCAGCGGGTTCTCCAGGTGCTGCACGCGGTCTGCGCCGAACAACGAGGTGAGGACTGCGGTGGTTTGCGCCGTACGGTCGGCGTCGTTGACAGTTACCGGGTACTGCGGGTTGAGGCGGGCGTCGACGGTGCAACCGTGAGCGGCGGCGATCCGCTCGGCCAGGGCCGGTAGGTCGTGGGTCAGCTGGTCGAGCATTGCGTCTGACAGCGTCCGCACGGTGGCGCCCAGGCGGGCCGTGTTCGGGATGACGTTGATCGCGAGGCCTGCTTCGAGTTGGGTCACGGTGATGACCACCGGGTCGAACACATTCACCCGCCGCGTCGCGTACGCCTGCAACGCGAGCACGATCTCGGCGACGACCGGCACGGGATCCACCGTGCGGTCGGGCATCGAGCCGTGCCCGCCCTTTCCGCGGACGGTGATGTGCAGCTGGTTCGAGCTTGCCATCGTCGTTCCGGGGCGCAGCTGGAAGGTGCCCTTCGGCGCCTGCGCCCAGACGTGCAGCGCGTACGCCGCGATCGGCTTGTCACCGGTGGCGTTCAGGAGACCTTCGCGGAGCATGTACCCGGCGCCGCCCAGTCCTTCCTCGCCGGGCTGGAACATGAAGATCACGTTCCCCTGCAGTTCCTCGCGGTGTGCGCTCAGCAACTGCGCCGCACCGACGAGGCCTGCTGTGTGTAGGTCGTGGCCGCAGGCATGCATGTTCCCGTTCTCCGCCGCATACTCGAGGCCTGTCTCCTCGACCACCGGCAGCGCGTCCATGTCTCCCCGCAGCAACACGGTCGGACCCGGGGCTGCGCCCCGCAGTACGGCCACCACGGATGTCACCTCGCGGCCGGTGGTGAGCTCCAACGGCAGCCCGGCCAGCGCATCCATCACCAGCTGCTGAGTCCGAGGCAACACAAGCCCCACCTCAGGCTCCCGGTGCAAGACCCGCCGCAGCTCCACCAGGCCGGCCGCAATCCCCAGACCCTCGCCCACCAGATCCACCACCACACCTCCAGCTAATCCACACAACAGTCACCCACGCGACCGTATCTCTTGCTGGCCGGCGGAGCGGGACGGGACTGCTGTCGGCGATCTGGTGAGTTCTGGGATGTTCTTGTGGATGGGGGTGCGGGTGGCGGTCAGCGTGGGGGACGTGGACGGGGTCGTCGGGGGTGCGAGGCCTGCAAAGGCGGTGTGGGTTGGGGTTGGGGTGATCGTGCGGTGGCTGGATTCGGCGGACAGGAGTTCGTGATCTACGTGGTCGAGCAGGGACTTGGCGGCGGCATGGGATTTGGTCGTGGCTAGGTCGGGGGCCAGGAGTTCATAGGCGTTGAGGTGGGTCAGGCCTGAGCGGAGTAGGGACTCCAGGCGGGCGTGGGTGTCGGCGTCTGGCGGCTCCAAGGTGGGGAGCTGGGTGGAGTTGTAGACGAGGTCGACAAGCATCGGGAATTGGCCGGCGGCGGTTTGGCGGTTCAGGTCGATCAGCACTTGGCCGGGTGGGAGGTCGTTGCGCGTTTCCAGGTAGGCGGTGAGGTCGCGGACGGCGGGGACCAAAGCGGGGTAGTAACCAGTGGAGCGGACCGAGTTGATGCCGGGGGCAACTTCGTCGATACCCAGGCGGTGGATGTAGGCGTCGAGATGGTCCTGCGCCCAGGCCTCCGTGACGCCTTCCTCCAGTTCGCGGCTGCCGGGTTTGACGAAGCCTTCGCGGGCTGCTTCCTGTGTCACACCGGACGGGCCGAGGAAATGGGCGTGCTCGTGGAGAAGTGTCGCCAGTGACTCGCGGTAGGCGACGAGGGTTGGGGTGGGTCGGCTCGCGCCGGCGTGTTCGTACATGTGCTGAAGAGGGGCGAGGATCGCTTCCTGATCGAGGTACAGCGTGCCGTCCCAGTGGGCGAGGCCGAGCATCGCGCTCGACGACGCGACGACCAGACCGTTCCACGCGGACTGGTCGGCGCCGGCGAGATCACGAGCCGTCTCCCCGCTGACGGCCAGCAGCTCCTCGAACGAGGTCGGGGTGAGTACTGCGGTGGTCACGAGCGCAGCGCGGTCGCCAGCCGGACCAGCGAGTCGGCCGTCCGTCGGTAGCGGGCTTCGTCCTGTGGGTCTTCGGCGTGGTCCGCGAGGCGGCCGAGTTCGGTGATCAGCCAGTCGGCGCGGGCCTGCCGCTCGGCGTGGGTCGAGCGAGGTGTCGTACCGGTCGAGTGCTCCATGGGTTGTCCTCCCGAGTCGTGAATTCGGCGGAGAACATACGGAGATCGGCCACCGTTTCGCGGAGGACTTCTGGAACTGTGGATAACTAGAAGAGCGTGGGCGGCTCGGCCTCGACGGGCTCGGGGAGCGGCGGGAGGGTGGGGACGGCGGCCGCGACGGTCGTGTGGAAGCGGCGGGCGAGGTTGAGGGCCTCGGCGTTGTCCGGGGTGTGCAGGAAGATCGTCGGCGAGCGGCCTTCGGACAGCCAGGTGGTGACGAGGTCGACGAGGTAGCCCCAGCCGTCGACGGTCTCGGCCACCGAGTCACGGCCGATGTAACGGACGATCGGATGACCGGTGAGCGCGCGGGTCCGGCGGGCGACCCGCGGCTTCTTCATCCACGCGTCCCGCTCCGCGAAGCTGGTCGGGCGCCGGGCGAACAACGTGCCGGTGTCGAACGGGATCCACTCCGCGTCCGACCGCGCCAGCACTCGTTCGAGGTTCGTCGCGGCGCGGGGATCGTCGAAGAAGGCGGGATGGCGGACCTCCACGGCGTACCGATGGTCGCCGGGCGCCTTGTGCAGGAACGCGGCGAGGGCGCCGAGGTCGGTGGGGGAGAACGCGGCCGGGAGCTGGATCCAGACCGCGTGGTTGCGCGGGCCGAGCGGTTCGATCGCGCTCAGGAACGCACGCAGTTCGGCGTCGACGTTGGTGAGCCGGCGTTCGTGGGTGATCAGCTGCGGGAGCTTCACCACGAACCGCAAGTCGGGCGGCGTCTGCGCAGCCCAGTTCGCGACGGCTGAGGGGGACGGCGTGGCGTAGAAGGTGGTGTTGCTCTCGACGGCGTTGCACCACGAGGCGTACGACCGCAACTTGTCCCGCGAAGGCTGCCCCCACGCGGCATGAGTCCACTGCGCACAACCGACGTTCAGCATGCTCACACCGGTCGTACGTACTGACGGCAGACGTGCACACGGGAGAAGCGCTCGCGCATCCCAGCCTCGGCCGAGATCGGAGCATGCATGAAGGCGGACACGATGTCGTTCACCCCGTCCGGTGTCTCGAAACCGTCGGCGCCGTCCTGCGAGGACTTGTAGACATGGAGATAACGGTAGTTCTCGGTGAACCCCGAACGCCGGTACCAGTCGTTCGCCGCCGCGTCCCCCCGCGTCCACGCGTCCAGCACGTCGTAGTACTCGGTGTCGAAGAAGCTCAGCAGGCGGCAGCGCAGCCAACTGGCAACGTCGGTGGTGCGGTAGTCACGGATCTCGGTCATTCGCCCGACATGATGACACGCCGCCCCGGTCAGCCGGGGCGGCGTGTTTCACCTGTGGAAAACGTCAGCGCTCGATCTCGCCGCGGATGAACTTCTCGACGAGGTCGCGGCAGACGTCGTCGGCGTACTGCTCCGGCGGCGACTTCATGAAGTACGACGACGCGGACAGGATCGGGCCGCCGATGCCGCGGTCCTTGGCGATCTTCGCGGCGCGGATGGCGTCGATGATGATGCCGGCCGAGTTCGGCGAGTCCCAGACCTCGAGCTTGTACTCCAGCGACAGCGGTACGTCGCCGAAGTTGCGGCCCTCGAGCCGGATGAACGCCCACTTGCGGTCGTCCAGCCAGGCCACGTAGTCCGACGGGCCGATGTGCACGTTGCGGTCCTCGATCTCCTCGCGCAGCTGCGAGGTGACCGACTGGGTCTTGCTGATCTTCTTGGACTCCAGGCGCTCCCGCTCGAGCATGTTCTTGAAGTCCATGTTGCCGCCGACGTTCAGCTGGTACGTGCGGTCCACGGTCACGCCGCGGTCCTCGAACAGCTTGGTCAGCACCCGGTGCGTGATGGTCGCGCCGATCTGCGACTTGATGTCGTCGCCGACGATCGGCAGGCCGGCCGCGGTGAACTTGTCCGCCCACTCCTTGGTGCCGGCGATGAACACCGGCAGCGCGTTCACGAACGCGACGCCCGCGTCGATCGCGCACTGCGCGTAGAACTTGGCCGCCTGCTCCGAACCCACCGGCAGGTAGCACACCAGGACGTCGACGGCCGCCTCGCGCAGCGTCGCCACCACGTCGACCGGGTCGGCGTCGGACTCGGTGATGGTCTCCCGGTAGTACTTGCCGAGGCCGTCGAGAGTGTGACCGCGCTGCACCGTCACGCCGGTCGGCGGTACGTCGCAGATCTTGATCGTGTTGTTCTCGCTGGCGCCGATCGCGTCCGCGAGGTCCAGGCCGACCTTCTTGCCGTCGACGTCGAACGCGGCCACGAACTCCACGTCGCGGACGTGGTAGTCGCCGAACACGACGTGCATCAGACCGGGGACGCGCTCGTCGGGCTTGGCGTCGCGGTAGTAGTGCACGCCCTGGACGAGCGAGCTTGCGCAGTTGCCGACGCCGACGATCGCCACGCGGATCGAGGTCATCTGGAATCTCCTTGGGTTGGCGGATGGTGCTGGTCAGGGGGCCGCTGTTGCCGCCGCTCGCCGTCGATCAGCTCGTTCAGCCAGCGGACCTCGCGCTCGGCCGACTCCAGGCCGTGCCGTTGCAGCTCGAGGGTGTAGGCATCGACCCGCTCCGCCGTCCGGCTCATCGCCGCCCGGAAGTTGGCCAGCCGCTCCTCCATCCGGGCCTTGCGGCCCTCGAGGATGCGCAACCGGGTGGCCGGATCGGTCCGGCCGAAGAACGAGAAGCGGACGCCGAACGTGTCGTCCTCCCAGGCCGACGGACCGGCTTCGTGCATCGCGTGCGCGAAGTAGTCCTTGCCGTCGGCCGTGATCGTGTACACGATCTTGGGCCGCCGGCCCGACTCCGGCGTCCCGGGGTCGGCCGTGATCAGCCCGTTGCGGAGCATCGCCTTCAGGCACGGGTAGAGCGAACCGAACGACAGCACGCGTCCCCAGCCGAACTGGGCGTTGACGCGCTTGCGGAGCTCGTAACCGTGCATCGGCGCTTCGTGCAGCAGACCGAGTACGGCGAGCTCCAGGACCCCACTGCGGTTTCCCATGAGCCACCTCCCTCGGTCCAGTTTGTCATGACCTGATGTATCGGTTCGATACATCGTGCCGCCACTGTAAGCAGAGTGGAGACCTGTGGACAACTCTTGACAAACCCGAGCTTTGTCACCTCGATCGCCCGGCGCGCCCAGAAACCTGTTACGTCAGCCGCCGATCTGCGTTAATCGAATGACACCCAGAGTCGCAGCCCGGGAGCGGACGGTAATGACCGAGAGTCATGCGAAGCACGCCAGGCCGGACGTCGAAGCCGAGGGCGTGCTCGCCCGCCTGGCCCTACGGTTCACCGCGTTCACCGAGAAGTGGCTGCCGGACGCCTTCGGCTTCGTCCTGGTCGGCACGTTCGTCGTGCTGCTGTTCGGGCTCGTCACCGGTGAGCCGTTGCTGAAGCGCCCCGACGACCCCGCCGCGACCAAGGGCTTCGGGCTGGTCGATGCCTGGGGCATCGGGTTCTGGTCGCTGATCACGTTCACCCTGCAGATGGCGATGATCATCATCGGCGGGTACGCCGTGGCGACCAGCGGACCGGTCGCGCGGTTGATCACCCGGCTCGCCCGGATCCCGAAGAGCCCGCGCAGCGCGGTCGCCTTCGTGGCCGCGGTGGCGATGCTGGCGTCGTACCTGAACTGGGCCTTCAGCCTGATCTTCGCCGCCATCCTGGCCCGCGAGGTGGCGCGCAACGTGCCGAAGGCGGACTACCGGGCGCTGGGCGCGATGGCGTTCCTCGGACTCGGAACGGTGTGGGCGCAGGGGCTCTCGGGCTCGGCCGCGTTGCAGGTGGCGAGCGCGAGCAGCAGCCCGGCGCCGGTGCAGGAGGTGATCAGGGCCGGCGGTCACGCCAGCGGTCTGATCCCGCTCAGCGACACGATCTTCACGTGGCAGGCGATCGTGGCGACGTTGATCGTGTACTGCGTCGGCGTGGCGATGGCCTGGTTCATCGCGCCCGGCGAGCACAGTGCGCGCACCGCGGAGCAGATCGGGATCGAACTCAAGCCGCTCATCGGCCGCGGATCGCCCTACAACGGACAGCAGAGCAACGGACAGCAGGGCAACGGTCAGGAGACGCGTCGACCCGGTGACTGGCTCGAGCACTCGCCGCTGTTCACTGTGCTGATCGTGCTGCTCGGTGCGATCTATCTGGTGCGCTACTTCAGCGGGAAGAACTTCTTCAACGCGCTGGATCTCAACACGGTCAATCTGGTGCTGTTCCTGCTCGCGCTGCTCCTGCACTGGCGGCCGTGGCGGATGGCCCGCGCCGTGCGCGACGGCGCCCCGGCGGCGGCTGGCGTACTGCTCCAGTTCCCCTTGTACGGCGGGATCTTCGGGATGATCGCCTACACCGGGATCTCCGCGCGGCTGGCCGGATGGCTGGTGCAGGCGAGCAGCCAGTTCCTGTTCCCGCCGCTGGTCGCGATCTACTCGTGCATCCTCGGCATCTTCGTGCCGAGCGGCGGCAGCAAGTGGGTGATCGAGGCGCCGTACGTGCTGCAGGCGGCGAACGAGCTGAAGGTCGACGCCGGCTGGATGGTCGTCGTGTACGACCTGGGCGAGGCCAACGCGAACCTGCTGCAGCCGTTCTGGATGCTGCCGACGCTGGCCATCCTCGGCCTGAAGGCGCGCGACATCATGGGCTACACGTTCACGATGTTCCTGGCCTGTTTCCCGGCCGCGCTGATCGCCGTGACATTGCTCGCACCGCACGTCACGAGGTAATCGCTTGCACCGACTTTGAGCCCCGCCGGACAGCCTTGCTAGCATCCGGAGCGGATTCGGGCCCGTTACCACACCCACCGTAGTCTGTGGGGCAATGACTTCCGCGAGATCGTCGAGGATTGCACAGTGAGTGAAGCTCGTAGAAAGGCCGCCCCGCCGCCCCGGCGCAAGAAACATTGGGCGCTGCGGATCCTCGGCTGGCTCGCCGCACTCTTCTTCCTCGGCGTCATCGCCGGCGTCGCGGCGTTCTTCATCATCTACCAGAGCACCGAGATCCCGGACCCGAACGCCGAGTTCAAGACGAACACGACCACGGTGACCTGGAACAACGGATCCCGGCAGCTGGGCACCTTCTTCGACCAGAACCGACGCTCGGTGCCGATGAGCCAGATCCCCAAGCATGTCCAGGACGCGGTGATCGCCGCGGAGGACCGGTCGTACTGGACGAACCCAGGCATCTCGCCGTCGGGCATGGTTCGTGCCGCGTGGAACATCGCCCGCGGTGAGCAATTGCAGGGTGGCTCGACGATCACCCAGCAGTACGTCAAGGTCATGTACCTGACGCAGGAGCGGACAGTCTCCCGGAAGTTCAAGGAGCTGTTCATCGCGACCAAGCTCGGTCGGCAGGAAGACAAGACCAAGACCCTCGAGGGGTACCTCAACACCATCTACTTCGGTGAGGGCGCCTACGGCATCTCGGCCGCGGGCGAGGCGTACTTCAACGTGTCGGACCCGCGGAAGCTGTCCGTGCCGCAGGCGGCCCTGCTCGCGACGGTGCTGAACAACCCGACCCTGTTCGACGTCAACGACACGGACCCGCGGACGAAGAAGCGCATCGTCGAGCGGTACAAGTACGTCCTGGACGGGATGCGCCAGAACGGAACGATCACCGAGGCCCAGGAGGCGCGGTACGCCAAGTCGCTGCCCGACCTCAGCAAGCAGAAAAAGAAGAGCGACCGCTTCAAGGGCCCGACGGGATTCCTGCTCGACATGGCCCGCAAGGAGCTGCGCGCGCGAGGTTTCGACGAGGACGAGATCAGCGGCGGTGGCCTGAAGGTCGTCACCACGTTCGACTACAAGCAGCAGGAGAAGATCGTTGAGGCAGCCCAGAACGAGCTGCCCGAGAAGCGCGACAACCTGCACGTCGGAATGGCGTCGGTGAAGCCGGGCACCGGCGAGCTCGTCGCCATGTACGGCGGGCCGGACTACCTGAAGAGTCAGCTGAACTGGGCGACGACGAAGTCCCGCCCGGGGTCGTCGTTCAAGCCGTTCGCGCTGGCCGCGGCACTCGAGGACGGGAAGTCGATCTGGGACAAGTTCCAAGGTGACAGCCCGATCGAGATCCAGGGCCAGAAGCTGAACAACGAGTTCAACCGGGACTACGGCGACGTCACGTTGCTGAAGGCCACCGAGCAGTCGATCAACACCGCGTTCTACGACTTGGTCGACAACCAGATGGAGGACGGGCCGAACAAGCTCGTCAACGTCGCGGAGGCGGCCGGAATCCCGAAGACGAAGGCGCTCGAGGTCGGCCGCAACAACCCGTCGACCGTGCTCGGACCGGACCCGTACGCGTCGGCGGTCGATATGGCCCAGGCCTACGCGACCTTCGCGGCCGAGGGCAAGTACGCGCCGCTGCACACCATCAAGGAGGTCCGCGGCCCGGACGGCAAGGTGCTGTTCTCGGCGGAGCGGGACCTCAAGAAGCAGGTCAAGCAGGCGATCCCGGTCGAGACCGCCCGGATGGTCAACTACGTCCTGCAGGACGTCGTGACCAAGGGCACCGGCACCGGCGCCAAGAAGCTCGACCGTGCGGTGGCCGGCAAGACCGGTACCGCGGGTGGTGTCGCCGTCGAGGACCGCGCGGAGAACAAGGCGTGCGACGGCTGCAAGGAAGGCTCCGCGACCCTGACGTCGTGGTGGACCGGTTACACGCCCGAGCTGTCCACGTCCGTCGTGTACCGGGCCGGCAAGACCGGTGAGAGCGACCTGGACAACTACTCCGACGAAAAGGCGTTCTTCGGTGGCTCGTGGCCGCTGAAGACCTGGCTGGCGTTCATGTCGAAGGCTCTCGAGGGGGTTCCGGAGTCGGAGTTCGTGGAGCCGAACGAGGACGACATCGCCAAGGGCAGCCCGACGCCGAAGTACACCCCGTCGAACACGCCGCCGCCGAACACGCCGACCAACACCCCGCCTCCGAACACTCCGCCGCCCAACACCCCGACCAGTACGCCGCCTTCGACCAAGCCGACCAGCAGCCCCACGAAGACCAAGCCGACGCGTACGACGACGACTCCGGTCATACCGTCGTTGCCGACCGGTCAACCCGAACCCACCGAAACCCCGAGGTCACCCGGGGGCCAGTAGCGCGGGTGCCGCCGCCTGCGGTGGCTGCTCCGGGGATAGGGGACGATAGGGGCGTGACTCGGGCGGACTGGGGTGTGCGGTGGTGGCGTGGTGTTTGAGCGCGCGGCTGCCGACGAGCCACGGCCGGGGCGGGCGCGGCGAGCGCGGGTCGTCGGGGCCTGGTGGCAGCGGTGGACGCCCTCGCCGTCAGCGCGGGAGGTGCTCGGGTGGTGGCTGGTCACCCGAGTGGCACTGTTCGTGTTGTCGGTCTCGGCGCCGCTGCTGTTCAACCGCGGGGCCGACTACCCCAACGTCTGGCGCGCCTGGCTGCAGTGGGACGTCTGGCACCTGAAGGCGGTCGCCGAGTTCGGCTACAACAACGGTGAGCCGTCCGGTGCGCCGCTGGCCGCGTTCTTCCCGGGCTTCCCGTTGCTGGTGCGGATCGTCAGCTACACCGGCATCGGCTACGTCGCCGCGGGCATCGTGGTATCAGCGGTCGCCAGCGCCTTCGCGGGCGTGTACCTCGCGAAACTGGCGCAGTACGAATTCCCGGAGCTCAAGGGCATCGGGCCCAACGCGGCGATGATCTGGTACGGCGCTCCGGTCGGTGTGTTCCTCGCCGCCGGGTACACCGAGGCACTGTTCTGCGCCTTCGCGTTCCCGGCCTGGCTGGCCGCGCGGCAGGGGCGGTGGGCGCGGGCCGCGGTCTTCGTCGCGCTGGCCTGCACGGTGCGGGTGTCCGGGCTCTTCCTGATCTTCGCGCTGCTCGTCGAGTTCGTGACCTCGAAGAAGCGGGACTGGCTCTCGCTGCCCTGGTTGGCGCTGCCCGCCGTACCGGTGCTCGGCTTCATGGCGTACCTCAAGCAGATCCACGGCTCGTGGTTCGCCTGGCAGGAGGCGCAGGAGAAGGGCTGGGCGCGCGAGTTCACCTGGCCGTGGGTCTCGCTCATGCACACGTTCGAGGCCGCGAGCAAGGGGCACTTCCCGGCCGACCGCAGTGACTGGACCTGGATGTTCCGGGCCGAGCTGGTCGCGCTGTTCGTCGCGCTGGTGCTGCTCGCCTGGTTGTTCTGGCGCCGGTCCTGGGGAGAGGCGGCCTGGGTCGCGGCCACGATCGGGGCGTTCTGTACGTCGTTCTGGATCTACTCACTCACCCGGGCCACTCTGCTGATGTGGCCGCTGTGGATCGGCCTCGCGGTGGTGGCCAGGCGGAGACCGTGGCTCGGCCGCCTCTATCTGGCGGTCGCGATACCCCTGGCCGCTGTCTGGGCGGCCGGCTTCTTCACCGGCCGCTGGTCCGGCTGAGTAGTTCTGCTCAGGTGATGCACCCGCCGAGTGCTTACCGTGACGCTATGGAAGCGCGGACGATCGGCAGGGTCAGCCTGCAGACGGTGTTCGTCGGTGTGGTGGCGGGGGTCGCGTACGCCCTGATGCGCCAGTTCGGGGCCCCGCTGTGTCCACCGACGGCGGTGAGTTGCGCCGTGGAGAGCGGCGGTGCGCTGCTCGCCGTACAACTCGGCGGCGTTGCGGCCGCTCTGGCCCTCCCTGTGCTGGCGCTCCGGGCCGGGCTGGGATGGACCTTCGCCGTGGTCGCCACGGTCGGGGTGCTGGCGGTGAACGCCGTCTGGTTCCTGTTGTTGTCCGACATGTGGACAGTTCTGGGATGAGGCAACCCTCGGGCGGGTTCGAACGTCGATAGGGGTGAAGGGGTGGCAGTCCGGGCGGGGACCGCCACCCCTCCTTAATCCCCGGCGGAACCTTTCAGGGGCAGGCTCCGCCGAGTAGTCGAGAACCGAAGGACGACGGCGGCGGCCGTCGTCCTTCGGTTTCGCGGGTCAGATGCCGATCAGCCGGACACGCCCACAGGCGGGTCGTGATCGGTTACTCGGCGCTCGCCGAGCCGCTGGAGATCGCGGACCTTGCCTCAGCCAACTCCTCCTTGGAGAACTCCCCGTGCTGATCCTGGTAGCGCTGCAGGTCCCCGGCGAGCAGTTGATGCCGCAGTTGTCGCGTGACGGCGTCGGCGACGTACCCGGCGACGTTGTCGGTGATCTTGTTCAGCTCGGCCACCTGGTCGCTCGGCAGTGTCACGGTGATGCGCGTCGTGTCGGACATACGCCTAGCATGCCGTGATATGTGCACTGAGGGCGACGGCAGGCTGCCGTCGCCCTCAGTGCTGTGTCAGCCGTAGTTGCGGTCGATCGACTGCGACGGGGTCGGGCTCGGCTTCGTCTGGGCGACCCGCTGGTCGCTCGGGTGCGTGCCGGTCTCGACGCCCTTCAGCGTGCCGAGGAGCTCGATCTCCGACAGCGTGACGCCGGTGGCGCCCGCGGCCGGGGTGAGCACCAGGCGGTACTGCGTGTAGGCCTTCGGCGAGGCGACCGTGAAGGACCTCGTGTACGACGCCCACGTCCAGGCCTGGTCCGTACGCCGGTCCACCGCGGTCCACGTCGTACCGTCGTTCGACCCCTCCAGCGTCCACGCGGACGGCGCCGTACCGGTGGCACCGCTCGTCAGCGTGTACATCCCGACCGGACGGCCCTGCGGCAGGGCGACCGTGACGGTCGGCTGAGCGCCCGTCAGCGTGACCTGCGTCTTCGAGTCGTTGTCGATCAGCGCGGAGACGTCGGCACCACCCGCGCCGATCACCGCACCGGTGTCGGAGGTGGAGTCGCGCCACGTCATCGGGTCCTCGCCGGGCGTGGTGAGCGACGGCGGGGCGTCGTTCCGGCCGGAGCCCCAGGTGGTGGGCTGGTCGGTCATCTCGAACTCGATCTTGCCGCCGCTCGCGATCAGGTCGTGTGGCAGCGCGGTCGACGTCCACTTCTTCCCGTTCACGCGAACGCTCTTCACATAGACGTTGCGGGCGCTGTTGTTCGGCGCGCTGACCACCAGCTTCTTGCCGCCGGCCAGCCGGACCGTCGCCTTGGTGAACAACGGCGAGCCGATCGCGTACGTCGGCGACCCGACCTGCAGCGGGTAGAACCCGAGCATGCTGAACAGGTACCAGGCCGACATCTCGCCGTTGTCCTCGTCGCCCGGGTACCCCTGCCCGATCTCCGAGCCGAGGTACAACCGCGACAACGCCTCGCGCACCAGCGACTGCGTCTTCCACGGCTGACCCGCGAAGTCGTACATGTAGGTGATATGGTGCGACGGCTGGTTGCTGTGCCCGTACTGCCCCATCCGGACGTCACGCGCCTCGAGCATCTCGTGGATCGTGCCGCCGTACCCGCCGGGGTGCAGCGCGTCCTCCGGCGTACTGAAGAACTCGTCGAGCTTCTTCGCCAGACCGTCCCGCCCGCCGTAGATCGCGGCCAGGCCGGCGCCGTCCTGCGGTGTGGAGAACGCCATGTTCCACGCGTTCGTCTCGGTGTAGTCGTGGCCCCAGTCGCGCGGGTCGAACGTGCTCGGGGAGTTACCCCAGACGCCGTCCGGCCCCTTGCCCTGGAAAAACCCGACCGTCGGGTCGTACAGCGTGACGTAGTTGCGGGCCCGGTTCAGGAAGTACTTGTAGTTGTCCAGGTACTCCTGCTTGCGCGGGTCGCTCTTCTTCGCCTTGTCGTACAGCGCCTTCGACATGTTCGCGATGCCGTAGTCGTTGATGTAGCCGTCCATCGACCAACTGAAGCCCTCACCGGTGGTGTTGGCCGTGTAGCCGTTGAACGTGGCCAGGTCCATGCCCTTGCGGCCGACGTTCTGCGACGGCGGTACGACGGACGCGTTCTTCACCGCGGCGTCGTACATCGCCTGCACGTCGATCCCCTTGATGCCCTTGAGGTACGCGTCCGCGAACGCCACGTCGGACGACGTACCGACCATCAAGTTCGCGTAGCCGGGGGAGGACCAGCGGGAGATCCAGCCGCCGTCCTTGTACTGCTGGACGAAGCCGTTGACCAGGTCCGCCGCCGTGTCCTGGGCGAACAGCGAGTACGCCGGCCACACCGTGCGGTACGTGTCCCAGAAGCCGTTGTTCACGTACGTCTGGCCGGCCACGATCTTCGAGCCGGTCGTGGTCGGGGTGTCGGTGCCCACCTTCGGCGAGGTCGGCGACGCGTACTTGATCACCGGGTCCTTCGCGGTCCCGGTGTTCTCGGAGCCGTTGTTCGGGTACAGGAACAGGCGGTAGAGGTTCGAGTACAGCGTGGTCAGCTGGTCGGCCGTCGCGCCCTCGACCTCGATCGTGCGCAGCTTCTTGTCCCATTGCTCCTGCGCCGCGTCCTTGACATTGCCGAACTTCGAGCCCGCGGGCAGTTCCAGCTCCAGGTTCTTGCGCGCCTGCTCGGTGCCGATCAGCGAGGTCGCGAGTCGCAGCTGCACCTGGGTGGTCTTCGCGTCGAACATGAAGTACCCGCCGACGTTCACTCCGCCGCCGTTCGACAGCTTGCCTGAGGCAATCACCTTCTGGTCCACGACGCCGTACACGAACAGCCGGCCGGCGCCGGTGGACAGGCCGCTCTTGACGTCGGAGTACCCCGTGACCACACCGGTCGCCGGGTCGAGCGTCAGCCCGCCGTTGTTGTTCACGTTGTCGAAGACCAGCGACGCCTTGCCCGCCGGGAAGCTGAACCGCAGCATCGCCGCGTGGTCGGTCGGCGCGATCTCGGCCGCGTTGCCGTTGTCGAAGGTGACACCGTAGTAGTAGGGCCGGGCGATCTCGTTGTCGTGACTGAACGACCACGCGCGGGCCTTGCGATCCGCGGTCGGCGTGTCAGCGGTGGACGGCATCACCTGGAACGTCTGCCGGTCACCCATCCACGGGCTCGGCTCGTGGCTGATCGACAGCGCCTGCAGGGTCGGCTTGTTCGCCTCGTTGTTGCCCTTGGCGTAGTCGTACAGCCAGGAGGTGGAGCCGGCGTTCGTCACCGGCGTCCAGAAGTTGAAGCCGTGCGGTACGGCGGTGGCCGGGAAGTTGTTGCCCCGCGAGAAGCCGCCGGTTGCGTTCGTACCGCGGGTGGTCAGCGCCAGGTCCGACGGGTGCTTGGCCGCGGTGTTCTGGGCCGCGGAGTCCGGGTTGATCGCGGCGGCGATCCGGATGTCGTCGAGCCAGCCACGAAACTCGGCCGGGCCGGACGGCTTGTCGTACCCGACCAGGATCCGCTTGATCGTCTTGCCGGCGGCGACCTTGCCGAGATCCGCCTCGATGTTGTTCCACTGGTTCGTGTACAGCGACTTCGAGTCGCCCTGGCCACGCGGGCTGAGCTCGAACCCGTGGTGGTCGCGAGCCTTCAGGTCGCTCAGGTACGTCCCGTCGTCGAACGCGAGGTCGACCGCGGCGAAGGTGCTCGGGTAGCTCAGGTCACCTTCGACGTGCTCGGGGAAGATCCTGTACGACAGGCGGGTGTCCTTGCCCACCTTCAGGTCGACGTCGGAGATCTTGTTCCACGTGTACCCGCGGCCCTCGCTGTGCTGGTGTCCGGCGTACCGGAAGGACTTCACGCCGGTGAACCCGACGCGGGCACGGGCGTTGTAGGCACTGGTCGGGCCGGAGTCCAGCCGCGACTCGGCGACCGGACCGGGAGGAGGCAGCGGGGCGCCGTTCGACAGGTACCAGTCGGCGAGCTGGACGATGTTCTCGCCGTGGTTCAGCGTGATGTCCAGTTTGAAGTACGTGTACGCCGTGTCGTTGGCGAAGCTGTACTCCTTGGTCTGGAACCTGCTCTCGAAGCTCTGACCGGTCTGGGCGTCGAGCGTGGTCCAGGTGGTCCCGTCGTTCGAACCGGACACCGTCCAGTTCTGCGGGTCGCGGCCGTCGGCGTCGTTCGCCGAGGTCAGCGCGTACTTCTTGATCACCACCGGAGCCGAGGTCTGGTAGACCAGCCAGCCGGTGGGCTCGAACACGAGCCACTTGGTGAACTTGTCACCGTCCGCGGCATTCGTGGCGATCTCGCCGCCACCGGTGTTCTCGCCGTTCGCGGTCACCTTGGTGACCTTGTCCATCTCGCTGCCGCCGATCCCGGTCGGCGTCGGGCCGCGCACCCCGTCGGTGCGTGGCTTCCCGTCCGGACCGGTCTCCACGGCATCGGTGTAGCCGGGCTGCGGCTGGCCCGGCTCGAAGGACGTGTAGTACGACGTGCCGCTCACCACTTCCTGCGCGGACGCGGAGGACGGTGCGGCGTGTGCTGACGTCATGGCAGTAGACATTGTCACAACGAGCCCGAGAGACGTGACGAGCCCCAGTGGGCGGCGGAGATTCATCCACGCTCCTTGTGTCCGGCCGGCAGCACGAGGCTCCCCCCGCCCACCGTGTGGGTACGCGGCCCCGATGACAAGGTTGTCAGCCCGCGCCCGGGGTTGATCCTGCCTAGCGATGTCACTGCGAGTCAATAGTTCGTAGCGCATTGTCGATCCATGCTGGCGGATCGACACCCCGGAGGTAGGTTGAAGGGCATGGACGAACGTGTGCTGGTCACTGGGGCCTCGGGGTTCATCGGGCGGGCCGTGGTGGCTGCCCTGCGGGAGCGAGAGATGCCGGTGACGGCGGTGGATCGGGAGCCGCCGGACTCGTCGTGGGACGACGGGGTGCACGTGGTGACGGGGGATCTGGCCGACCAGGAGACCTGTGTCGCGGCCTTCGAGACGCGGCCGACGAGTGTGGTGCATCTGGCGGCGTTGACCTCGGTGCTGCGGTCGGTGGACGCGCCGATGCAGACGTTCGCGCAGAACGTGACGATCACCCAGGTGCTGCTCGAGCTGGCGCGGGGCAGTGGCGTTGACCGGTTCGTGCTCGCGTCGACCAACGCGGTCGTGGGGGATGTGGGTACGTCGACCATCACCGCGGATCTCCCGCTGCGGCCGTTGACGCCGTACGGCGCGACGAAGGCGGCGTGCGAGATGCTGCTCTCGGCGTACTCGGGGAGCTACGGGATGGCGACCGCGGCCCTGCGGTTCACGAACGTGTACGGGCCGGGGATGTCGCACAAGGACAGCTTCGTGCCGCGGATGATGCGGGCCGCGCTCAGCGGCACCGGCGTCCGGGTGTACGGCGACGGGCAGCAGCGGCGGGACCTGGTCTTCATCGACGACGTGGTGAACGGCGTGCTGATCGCGCTGGACAGCAAGTACGACGGACGCGCGATCATCGGCTCCGGCCGATCGGTGTCCGTGCTGGAGATGATCGAGACGGTGCGCGCGGCGACGGGGTGTCCGGTGCCGGCCGAGCACGTCGAGGCGCCGGCGGGTGAGATGCCGGCGGTGGTCGTGGACATCACCAACGATCTCGGCTACCGGCCGACGGTGTCGTTGGAGGATGGCTTGGCACGGACGTGGCAGTACTTCAAACAACAGTGAAGGCAGTATTGCGGCGGCACTGGCTGCTCGTCCTCTTTCTGACCCTGGGACTGGTACTGCGCATCCTGGCAACCGTCGCCTACCGCCCGGCGATCATCTACACCGACTCCGTCCAGTACCTGACGAACATGGGCAAGCTGAGCCCTGACCAGCTCAACCCCATCGGGTACGACTTCGTGCTGGGCCCCCTGGTGTGGATCGGCGGCCTCACCTTCGTCGTCATCGTCCAGCACCTCGCCGGCCTACTCCTCGGCGTCGCGATCTACGCCCTGGCCCGCAGGCTCACCGTCTACCGCTGGCTGTCCGCGTTCGCCGCCGCACCGATCCTGCTCGACGCCTACCAGGTCCAGATCGAGCAGAACATCATGGCGGAGACCACGTTCGACGTGATCCTGGTGGCGATCCTCTGGCTGCTGCTCGCCAAGGGCGTTCCCGGCTGGCGGAAGGCGGCGCTCGTCGGCGTACTGGTCGGCGCCGCGTTCACGGTCCGTGCAATCGGCCTCGTCTTGCTCATCGCGGTCGTGCTCTACCTGATCGTGGTCGGCAACGCCTGGCGCAAACGCCGCATGGACGTCGTACGCCGTACCGCTGCCGCTGTGGCCGGCTTCGCCGTCGTGTTCGCCGCGTACGCCGGGTACTACCGCGCCGACACCGGCCGCTGGGGCTTCACCGGCGCCGAGAACCAGGTCCTGTACGGCCGGACCGCTACGGTCGCCAACTGCGAGACGCTGCCACTCAACGAGGGCACGCGACTGTTCTGCCCCAAGGAACCGCTCGGCCAACGCCTGGGCGTGGACAAGTACGCCCACAACCACTACGGCGACCCGAACTGGCCGGGCCCCCTTCCGCCAGGTACTACGAAGCGTGAGCTGGCGACCGAGTTCGCGCATCTCGTCATCAAGCACCAGCCCGTCGACGTGACCTGGGCAGTGCTGAAGGACTTCGCGAAGGGCTTCGCGCCGACACGCACCAGCTCACCCAACGACGTACCGCTGGACCGCTGGCAGTTCCAGCTCGAGTACCCCGGGCTCAAGGACCCCAATACCGCAAAGGCTGCAGTGAAATGGGGAGGGTCTGAGCCACAGGTCGCCCACGTACCTGCGGTCATCCTGCGTGCGTACCAGCTGCACGGCGGCTACGCATCCGGCACACTGCTTGCCCTTTGCCTACTGCTTGCTCTTGCTGCAGTAGCGCGAGGTAGAGCCCTCCGCTCGGCCGCACTGTTCCCTGCAGCCGCCGGTGTGGTCCTTCTACTCGGCTCAGCCGCCTTCGAGTTCTCCTGGCGCTACCAACTGCCCGGACTGATCTTCTTCCCACTGGCGGGTGCCATCGGCCTCCGCGCGCTGCTCGGCAAGGACCAGGCGCGACCTGCGATGGCGGACTACCCGGACGCCGTGGATGCCGCAGCAGCCAAGGATTTCGGCCGGAAGGAGCTCGCACCGGTCGTCGTGGTCATCGCGGCGTACAACGAGGCCGGTGGCATCGGCCCCGTGCTCACCAACATGCCGCGGACCTGCGCCGGCCTGCCGGTCGACGTCCTGGTCGTGGTGGACGGGTCGACCGACAACACCGCCGAGGTCGCTCGCGAGCACGGGGCGTACGTGTGTGTTGCCCCGAGCAACCGTGGTCAGGGCGCCGCGCTCCGGCTCGGGTATCACCTCGCAGCGCAGGGCGGGGCGCGGTACGTCGTCACGACCGACGCGGACGGCCAGTACGACAACGACGAGCTCGAGACGCTTCTCGAGCCGATCCTGCTCGACCGGGCCGACTTCGTCACCGGATCCCGCCGTCTCGGGGCGGAGGACGCGGACAGCCGGCTGCGGTGGGTCGGCGTTCGCGTGTTCGCAGTACTCGCGTCGATCCTGACCCGGAAGAAGCTGACCGACACGTCGTTCGGGTTCCGCGCGATGCGGGCCGAGCTGGCCACCGCGGTGACGTTGCGCGAACCGCAGTACCAGTCGTCGGAGTTGTTGCTCGGTGCGCTCGCGCTCGGCGCCCGCGTGGTCGAGCTGCCGATGACGATGCGGCGCCGCGGCGACGGCAACAGCAAGAAGGGCCCCGGCGTGGTGTACGGCGCGAACTACGGGCGTGTGATGACGACTACGTGGCTACGGGAGTACGTTCTTCGGCGGGGTCATCGGACGCCGGCGCAGGCTTCTTGGCGAACACGTAGCGATCGAACAGTACGAACTTGAGGATGAACAACACGCCGTACGTGCCCAGGTAGGAGGCGCTGACCACGGCAGTCTGCCAGGCGTGCGAGGCGATCCGGTCCTGGACCAGGTTGTCGGTGACCGTGGTGACGATCGCCGCGAGGACGGCGGACACCACCACGATGATTGCGTACGGCAACAGGTCGCGGCCGCTCGGGCTGCGGTGGCCCCAGGTCCAGTGCCGGTTGATCAGGTAGCTCGGCACCGTGCCGGTCACCCAGGCGACCAGGGTCGCGATCAGCGGCGTCGTGCCGAACCAGTAACAGAGCGCGAACGCCGCTTGGCTGAGTATCGTCGCGACTACGGAGGCGGCCGAGTACTTCGCCCACAGCAACCATGTGCCGCGGCGAGCTCTGATCTCGGTGAGTGCGCGCATCGCCGTCTATTCTGCACCCGGGCACCAGCCGGAGACAGCGCACCGGAAATTCTCAGCCGATTACCAGCCAAATAGGTGGGGCCGATCACGTTACTGGAGTGGGTACTCGGGATAGGAAGGACTGTGTGACGACGATTCCCGACGGAAGGCGGCCGAGCCGTGCGTGTACTCGTCCTTGGCGGTGACGGCTACCTGGGGTGGCCCACCGCGCTGCACCTCTCCGATCGCGGCCATGACACGGCCGTGCTCGACAACCTGGCCCGGCGCGGTTACGACCGCGAGCTGGGCGTCCAGAGCCTGGTCCCGATCGAGGATCTCGAGTCCCGGGTGAAGGCTTGGGAGGAGGTCTCCGGTACGGCGATCCCGTCGTACGTCGGCGACCTGCTCGACGCCGACTTCGTCTACCGGGTACTGCGCGAGTTCCGGCCCGACGCCATCGTGCACTTCGCCGAGCAGCGCGCCGCGCCGTACTCGATGATCGACCGCGAACACGCTGTGTACACGCAGCACAACAACGTGGTCGGCACGCTGAACCTGATGTACGCGATCGCCGAGATCAACCCGGACATCCATCTGGTCAAGCTCGGCACGATGGGTGAGTACGGCACGCCGAACATCGACATCGAGGAAGGCTGGCTGGAGGTCGAGCACAACGGCCGCAAGGACCGGATGCTCTACCCGAAGAAGCCGGGCTCGTTCTACCACCTCAGCAAGGTGCACGACTCGCACAACCTCGAGTTCGGCTGCCGGATCTGGGGGATGCGCGTCACCGACCTCAACCAGGGCGTGGTGTACGGGCAGCAGACCGACCAGACCGTGCGGGACCCGCGGCTGGCGACCCGGTTCGACTACGACGCCGTGTTCGGCACGGTGCTCAACCGGTTCGTCATCCAGGCGGTGCTCGGCGAGCCGTTGACCGTCTACGGCAGTGGCGGGCAGACCCGCGGCTTCCTGGACATCCGCGACACCGTCGAGTGCATCCGGCTCGCGGTGGAGAACCCGGCGGACGCCGGCGAGTTCCGGGTCTTCAACCAGATGACCGAGAGCTACTCGGTGTCCCAGCTCGCCGACCTCGTCGCCGAGAGCTTCCCCGGTCCGGTCCAGGTCGAGCACCTGGAGAACCCGCGCGTCGAGCAGGCCGAGCACTACTACAACGTGAAGCACACCGGGCTGGTCGGCCTTGGCCTGCAGCCGCACCTGCTGTCGGAGACGCTGATCGAGTCGATGTTCGACATCGTGTCCGCCAACAAGGACCGCGTCGACCCGGCCGCCCTGCTACCGACGGTCCGCTGGCAGGGTCACCTCAAGAGGTGAACAAACAGAAGATGTGACCGACGGGGTCGGCGTACACCCGGACGTCGGGCTGCGGCTGGAACTCCATCAGCCGCGCCCCGGCGTCCATCGCTCGTCGGTGCGCCGACTCCAGATCGTCCACCTGGATGTCCAGGTGCAGCTGCATCTGCTGGATGTTCTGCTCGCTCGGCCAGGTCGGCGGCTGGTACTTCGGCTCCAGCTGGATCGACAATCCGGTTGTGCCGTCCGGATCCCGGACGGTGACCCACGTGTCGTCGTGGGCATTCAGGTCCCAGCCGAGCAGCCGGCTGTAGAACTCGCCGAGCTCCCGCGGGTCGGGCGCGTCCAGTACGACGCCTTTCAACGCGTATTTGTGGCTCATCTCCAGCAGGTTAGCGCTGCGCGCCGACAAGAAGCGTCGGGAGTACGGCGAGGAAACGGTCGCGGCGGCCGCGGCGGGACTGCTCGGCGAGCCAGCTGTCGGCGTCGTCCTGTGTGATCAGCGCCTTCTCGACCGCGGCAGCGGCGGCGGCCCGCAACTGCTGGGCGATCAGCTTGTAGTCCGTGACGACCTCGGTGTGGACGTTGACCTCGACGTCGTGGAAGCCAGCGTCGAGCAGCACGTCACGCAGCGTCCGGGCCGCACGCGGGGACACCGTGCGGGACTCGAGGCCGAGCCGGATCACGTCGGTCAGGTCCTGGTCGGAGCTGTCGATCAGCACGAATCCGTAGTCCTGCCCGCCCACGACGATCCGCCCGCCGGGACGCAGTACCCGATGTGCCTCGGCGATCGTCGGGACGGGATCCTCGAGCAGGTGGAACAGCCGCAGCGCGCGGTACCCGTCCATCGACCCGTCCTCGAGCGGCAGCTCGCCGGAATGTGCCACGTGAAACATTGCTCCCGGCGCACGCTCCCGGGCCGCCTCGACCGCCTCGGGATCCGGGTCGATCCCGGTCACCTTCAGGCCCTTCTTCACCAGCTCCGCCACCGCATGCCCCGCCCCGCACCCGACATCGACGCAGGTCGCTCCACGTTTCAGTGCCAACATCCGGTACGACGCCGCGCGCAACTCAGCCGCCCCGGGCCGGCCCTCGATCCGCTCCAGAAAACTCATACGTCCACGCTGCAACTTCAGGTGGACCTGAAGTCAATCCATCGACACCTTGTCGAACGAGGTTGTGGTGTAGCGGACGTCCAGGTCGATCTCGTCGCCGACGGCCGGCGGGGCCACCGACGACGGGAGGAACAGCATGCTGGCCTGCATGTGCGGCGGCTCGGCGAACCAGCGCTGCTTGCCCTCGATGCTGAACGGTGACAGCGCCATCCCGGCCGCGTCCAGGCTGCCCTTGGCCATCGCGATCGCCCGCTGCCGCACGGTCGCCGCCGCGGTCGGAGCCTCCAGACCGACACCGTGCGCCGTACCGCCGGAGACGATCAGGATGTGGCCGTCACCGCTGACCCGGCGCTGCCGGTAGCCGACGCGTTCGCCGCGCCGCACCGAGTGCACGTCCAGGACGGTCGACTTCACCGACAGTGCGCCGCGGTCGCCGAGCCACATCCCGGTCCCCATCCGCAGCCTCACGTCGTCGCCGATGTCGGCCAGCTTCTGCGCCGGTACGTGCGACACCCACAGCGTGCTCTTCCGTACGTCGAGCGCCGCCTTGGCCAGCTGCTGCGCCTCGCGGAGGTTGGCCGACGTACCGCCCGCGCCCATCGGGAAGTGCAGGGACCAGCCCTCGAAGCGGATCCGGTCGAGCGCGTTCAGCAGCATCGTGTGCCGCAGTTCGCGGGCGCCGATGCCGTGCCGGCGCATCGAGGTCATCACCTCGATCAGCACCCGGCTGCCGGCCGGGATCGAGACCAGATCGGCCAGCCGGCTGACCGTGTGGATCACGTTCTTGCTCTGCGGTACCTGCAGGAACGGCCGCCACGGTGACAGCACCACGACGTCCTCGCGCGGTTCCGCGGGGACCTCGAAGTACGTCCCGACCGCGACCGTCCGGGCGCCGAGGGCACGCGCCTCGGCGAACAGGCGGTGGTTGCCGAACCCGTACCCGTTGCCCTTGGCGACCGGGACGATGTCAGGGTTCCACGTGGAACGCAGGTGTTCGCGCCATCGATCGGAATCGACGTGCAGGACTAGGGGCATGGTGTCAACGCCGTCTCATGTAGAGGTCGAATGCGGTGTAGAGCGCCTTGTTCAACGGCAGGTCCCACTCACCGACGTACTCGACGGCCTCGCCGCCGGTCCCGGTCTTGAACTGGATCAGCCCGACGTGCGGGTCGTTCGGGTCCAAGGTGTCGGTGATGCCCCGTAGGTCGTACACGGACGCGCCCGCCGCGAGCGCGTCCGTCATCATGCGCCACTGGATCGCGTTCGATCCGCGCACGTCGCGTTTGGCGGTCGAGCTGGCACCGTAGGAGTACCAGGAGTGTCCGCCGACCCGGACCCAGATCGTCGACGCGACCAGGTCGCCCTCGTGATGGGCGTTGTAGATCCGGAAGTCACAGCAGTCGGCTGGCTGGTTGGCCATCGCGGCGTACATCTTCTCGAAGTACGGCAGCGGGCGCGGGGTGAAGTGGTCGCGGTGGGCGGTCTCGACGTACAGCGCGTGGAAGGCCTTGATGTCCTCCGGTCCGCCCTGCGTCACCTCGACCCCGGCCTTGGCCGCCTTCTTGATGTTGCGCCGCCAGAGCTGGTTCATGCCCTTGAGCAGGTCGTCCTCGGTGCAGCCGGCCAGCGGCACCTGGAAGACGTACTGCGGTTGCCCGGCCGCGAACCCCTCCGCGATCCGGGGCGGCTTCCAGCCCAGCTTGCGGAGCTTGTCGCCGACGGTCGCGCCGGACGGCTCGATCACGTCCGGGCGGACGTCGCCGAGCCGCGGCTGCTGACCGCCGGCGATCGCGTCCTTGATCGTCTGCGCGTTCCACCGCCGGGTCGCCACCGGCGGACCCATCCGGATCCCGAACGCGCCGCGCTCCTGCAGGTGCGCGGCGAGCGGGCGCAGGTACGTGCCCAGGTCGATCGCGTCCCAGTCGACGACCGGGCCTTCCGGCAGGTAGGCGAGGTACCGCTTCACCTTCGGCATCTGCCGGTACAGCACCAGACCGACGCCGACGAGCTCGCTGGGGGTGCCCGGTTCGTACCAGCCGAGTGACTCCGCCTTCCACTCGCTCTTCACCGCGGCCCAGCCGGGGGTCTGCAGGAAGCTCGCCGACGGTTGCGCCGCGATGTAGGCCGCGTGCTCGTCGGACGAGATGGTCCGGATGCTCAAGTCACTCACGGTCGGTCAGGTTACCGGCCCGGCCCGTGGAACCGTAGGGGAGCCGTCGTCAGGTGGTGAGTCCGGTACGGTCTAGGCAACGGAGGGAGGGGAGATGAGCGTGCGACCGCTGCGGGCGGATGCGCAGCGCAATCGCGAGCAGATCCTCGTCGCCGCGGCGCGGGCGTTCACGAAATGCGGTCTGGAGGCGACGCTGGAGGGGATCGCGAAGGACGCCGGGATCGGCATCGGCACCCTGTACCGGCACTTCCCGACCCGTGAGCTGCTGATCGAGGCGGCGTACCGGAACGAGCTGGCCGCCGTCTGCGACGCGGCGCCCGCACTGCTCGACAAGCTGCCGCCCGTCGAGGCGTTGCGAGCCTGGATGGACCGGTACGTCGACTACATGACCCGCAAGCTCGGCATGGCCGACGCACTGCGCGCCGTGATCGCCTCCGGCGCGAACCCGTACGCCCAGAGCTTCGAGTTGCTGACCGGGGCGATCAAACCACTCCTGGACGCGGCCGCGGCAGCGGGAGACGTTCGCCCGGACATCTCCGCTGACGACGTACTCGCCGGCCTGTGCGGTGTCGCGCTCGCGACCGGCGCCAAGCGCGAACAGGCCGGCCGCCTCCTCAACCTCCTCCTCGACGGCTTGAGGTACGGCGCATGAAGGTCGCGTTGGTGACCGGATCGGCGTCGGGGATCGGAGCGGCGACAGCACGTCGACTGGCCGCGGACGGGATGACCGTCGCGGTGCACTCGCGATCCAGCCGGTCCACCGGAGAAGCTCTGGCCGCTGAGCTCGGCGGGTCGTACCACCAGGCAGATCTCTCGGACGACGCGGCGGCGTCCGCGCTGGTGCCCGAGGTGGTGGCGCAGCACGGGCGCCTCGACGTACTCGTGAACAACGCGGGCATCAGTTGGCCCGTCCCGCACGCGGACCTGGACGGACTGACCGCGGCGGACTGGCGCCGCCTGCTCGACGTGAACCTGATCGCGCCGTGGCTGTTGTGTACGGCGGCCCTCCCGGCGCTGCGCGAGTACGGCGGCTGCATCGTCAACGTCACGAGCCACGCGGGCGTCCGGCCGAAGGGCAGTTCGGTCGCGTACGCCGCCTCGAAGGCAGCACTGAACCACGTGACAAAGCTGCTCGCCGCAGCGCTCGGACCAGCAGTGCGGGTCAACGCGGTCGCACCGGGGCTGGTCGACACGCCACTCACCGAGTCGTGGACCGAGGCGCAGGAGCTGTGGAAAACCTCGAGTCCGATGCGCCGTGCGGCACAGCCGTCGGACGTCGCCGACCTGATTTCCGCAGTTGTCCACAACAGCTACCTGACCGGTGAGGTCATCCTGCTCGACGGCGGGCTGAACCTGCGCTGATTCTGTCGGCGCCTGCTCCTACGATCGCGGAATGTCGTTGGGTCGGGACTTCCGCCGGTTGTGGATCGCGTTCACGGTCAGCGCGTTCGGATCGGCGGTGGGGCTCGGCGCGCTGCCGTTGGTGGCCGTCCTGGCGCTGGACTCCAGCACCTTCGAGGTCTCGATGCTGGCCGCGCTGTCGGCGGTGGCCGGCGCGGCGCTCGCGTTGCCGACGGGGGACTTCATCGAGCAACGGCGGAAACGGCCGGTGATGATCGCGGCCGACCTGGTGCGGTTCGCCGCGCTGGCCTCGGTGCCGGTCGCGGCCGTGTTCGACGTACTGACGTATGGGCACCTGTGCGTGGCCGGCGTTCTCCAGGCGGCCGGGACGATCGCGTTCCAGTCGGCGAGCGGCGCACATCTGAAGGCGCTGGTTCCGGCTGAGGGACGGGCGGAGGCGAACAGCCGATTCGAGCAGACGAACTGGGTCTCGTTGAGCGTCGGTCCCGCGATCGGCGGCGTGCTGGTCAGCCTGGTCGGCGCGACGGTGACGCTGGCCGTCGACGCGGTCTCGTTCCTCGGGTCGGCGCTCGGCATCCGGCGGATCCAGCGGCCCGAGCCGGAGCCGGTGAAGCGGGTGGGCAAGCGCGACACCACGGCCGGCTGGCGGTACATCCTGCGGCACCGCGGCCTGCGCGTGCTGTTCTGGAACTCGCAGCTGTTCGGTGGTCCGGTGATGATGACGTCGCCGTTGTTCGTGGTCTTCATGTTGCGTGACCTCGGACTGGCCGCGTGGAGCTACGGGGTGCTCCTGGGCGTCTCGTGCATCGGCGGTGTGATCGGCGCGCGGATGGCACCGCGGCTGACCAGGCGGTTCGGGCTGCACTGGATGCTGCTGGTGTTCGGCGTACTGCGGGCGCCGTGGCTGCTGCTCCTCCCGCTGGCGCCGCACGGGTGGGGCGGGTTCGTGTTGCTCACCGTTGCCGAGACGGGGCTGCTCGTCGCAGCCGGAGCGTTCAACCCGTCGTTCGCGACGTACCGGATGGAGGTGACCGAGGACGGGTTCATGTCACGTGTGGTCGGGTCGTGGTCGATCAGCTCACGCTGTGTGCAGCCCGCGTTCATGGCGCTCGGTGGGGTGCTCGCGACGCTGATCGGGATCCGTGGCGCGCTCTGGGTCGCGGGGGCCTGCTGCGCGCTGAGCGCCGTACTGCTGCCGTGGCGGGCGGCTAAACCAGCTGCAGTGCCTGAGCCAGCCTGACGATCGAGCCCACCTCTTCCGGCTGGCCGTCGAGGTACTCGGCTGCCTTGCCGGGCGGCAGCACGAGGACTTCGGTGATCTGTTCGCCGTCCTCGGGGTTCGTCGGCTCGTGCTCGATGACGACGTCGGCGACGTAGTTGGCCCAGTACGAGACCGGGTGCGGGAGATGCGGACGGTACGGCGCGGGGCGGCGGTGGTCGGCGCGATGGGCGCCGAGCCAGGTCAGCGGACCGGTCAGCCGGGCGCCGGCCTCCTCGAGCAGTTCGCGACGGACGAGCTGCTCGATCGTCTCGCCCGGTTCGCGGGTTCCGCCGGGCAGGAAGCGCCAGCCGAGGTCGTTGGTGCACGCAATGATTCCGCCGGCGGTCCGGCAGATGACGTGGACGTTGCTGATCAGCTCGTCCGGCGGTTCCTCGACGGTGTAGCGGACGTCGAGCTCGCCCCACTCCCAGTAGCCCGGTGCGAACAGCTCAGGGAACCGTTCCGCCCAGGTCGACATAGCCTCATTCTGCGCTACCGTCGCTGCCATGGCGCAGTCAGATCCCGAACCCGAACCCACGACCGAGGCGGAGGCCGAGGCCGCGGAGCAGCCCGGGGTTCCGGTGAAGACGCAGGCCGAGAAGGACGCCGAGGCCGCGGAGCGAGCGCGCAACGCGGAGAACCGTTTCCAGTGGTGGTGCGCCGGGCTGACCGTGATGGTCGGCGTGTTCCTGCTCTCCGGCATGCTCCAGTCGGACCAGAGCTTCGGTGTCCTCGGTTGGCTCGGCGCGGTACTGACCTACATCTGCCTCATCGCGCTCACCGCCGCGTACGTCCTCTGCGCACGGGAACGCGTGAAGCTCCGGACCCGGGTGCTCGGCCCCGTCGACCTCTTCCAGGCCAGCACGGTCGTGGTCGTGATCGCGGTGATCTGCGGCCTCCTCGTACCGACGAACAGCAAGTCCGCCCTGGCGCTGCTCTTCCCCTGGGCGCTGAGCTACTGGATGTACGGCCTCCACCGAACGAAGAAGCCCGCCGACTAGTTCAAGTGGGCCCGGAGGTAGTCCAGGTCGGCCTTCTGGCCGTTGTTGGCGTTCGGGGTCTCGACGACCACCGGGGCGCCGGCGGTCTGCACGACCGCGACGATGTGCGCCGGGTCGATGTGCCCTTCCTCGAAGTTGCTGTGCCGGTCCGCGCCGGAGCCGAACTCGTCGCGTGACCCGTTCGCATGCACGAGGTCGATCCGGCCGGTGATCGCCAGCACCCGCTCGACGATCGTCGGCAGCTCCTCACCGGCCGCGTGGAAGTGGCAGGTGTCCAGGCAGAACCCGACGTTCTCCAGCCGGTCGTTGCCGGACGCCTGCACCGCGTCCCAGAGCCGCGCGATGCGCTCGAGCTGCCGGGCCATCGCGTTCTCACCGCCGGCCGTGTTCTCGATCAGCAGCGGCACCGGGAGCTCGGCCCGCTCGATGCACTTGCGCCAGTTGTCGAAACCGGCCTCCGGGTTGTCCTCGTCGCCGACGTGACCGCCGTGCACGATGACGCCCTTGACGTCGATCTCGGCCGCCTTGTCGAGCGTCTGCTGCAGCAGCTTGCGGCTCGGGATCCGGATCCGGTTGTTCGTGTTCGCGACGTTCAGCCGGTACGGCGCGTGCACGTAGAGGTCGACGCCCGCGGCGGCGGCCCGCTCCTTCAGCGCGTCCTCGCCGTCGGCGTACGCGAGCTTGGGCGCCTTGTAGTCCTGCGGATTCCCCAGGAAGAACTGCACCAGGTCGGCTCCCCGGTCGGCCGCCTCGGCCAACGGGTCCTCCTGGTCCACATGCGCGCCAAGCTTCACAGTCATACCCACACCCTAGAACCGCGCACCGACAGCTTTCAGCCGCCCCATCCGGCCGATCGGGTCACCTGGCGGGTCCCGGGCGCGGGCGGCTGGACCGGGCGGCCCTCGAACTCTGTGGACAGCACGATGTGGGTGTTCATCTCGCCGTGTTCGCCGAGGCGTTCGAAGAGGCCTTCGAGGTGGTGCATCGAGGTGACGCGGACGCGCAGCATCGAGCAGGAGCTGCCGCTCAGCTTGTGGATCTCGAGGACCTCGGGGAAATCCTCGGCGCGGGTGGTCTTGAGCAGGCAGCGTCCCGTCGTACAGCGCATCTGCACGAAGGCGGACAGCGGCTGGCCGGCCCTGGCCGGGTCCACCTCGGCGCGGTACCCGGTGATGACGCCGGCCTCTTCCAGGCGTCGTACCCGATCGGCGACCGCCGGCGGCGAAAGGTTGACCCGCTTGCCCAGCTGGTTGAACGACAGGCGGCCGTCGGACTGCAGTTCGGACAGGATCTGCCAGTCGGTGGGGTCCAGTTCGCGCTCCTGAAAGGTCATCTCCCCAGAACACCTTCGATTTCGACGGCGCACAAGCCCGGATGCCTTGCATCATGCATTCAGCGAGAACGGGCACCTTTCTAGCGTGGTGCGCATGCTCGTTCCTGTCGTTCTCGCAGCCGCCCTGATGAACGCGGCGATGATCGCCGCGAGCGCGGTGAGCACCATCCTGACCTCCGACGAACTCGGCTCCAGCCTCGCGGGGGTCCCGAACACGGCCGGCGTCCTGGGCACCGCGGCCGGCGCGATCGCGGTCGGCCGGTGGACCACCCGGCTCGGCCGCGCGCACGCGCTCCGCCTCGGGTACGGCGTGGGCGTGGCCGGCGCAGCGTTGACAGTCCTCGCCGCGGTGGGCGCGCCGATCGCGCTGTTGTTCGTCGGCATGTTCCTGCTCGGCGCCGGGAACGCAGCCAGCCTCTTGTCCAGGTACGCCGCCGGGGAGGCGGTCCCCGACTCCCGCCGCGCGTCGGCGATGAGCGCTGTCGTATGGGCCAGCACGGCGGGCGCCGCGGGTGGACCGTTCCTGATGGCGCCGTCCCAGACCTTCGCCTCGTGGCTCGGGCTGCCTGCGGTCGCCGGGCCGTTCCTGGTCGCCGTGACGGCAGTCTTGGCCGCACTGGTCGCGTCGTCTTACATCCGGACCGTTCACCCCGCCGAGGAACCCGCCCCGATCCGTCACGAGCAGACCCCGACCGGCCGTCGTACGTCGGTCCTCCTGGCCGCCGGCGTGATGGTCGCCGGGCACCTGGTGATGGTGGCGCTGATGTCGGCCGTCCCTGTGCACACCCACCATCACGGCGAGGGCCTCGGACTGCTGGGCGTGATGCTGTCCGCGCACACGCTCGGCATGTTCGCGCTGTCGCCGCTGACCGGCTGGTGGATCGACCGCACCGGTCCGCGCCCCGTGATGCTCGCAGGACTGCTGCTGCTGATCTTGTCCGCGCTACTGACCACGCAGTCCGGACTCGCCTTCACCCCGGCGCTGTTCCTGCTCGGGTACGCGTGGAACCTGTGCTACCTCGGTGGCAGTGCCTGCCTGCTCGGCACCCCGTTCGAGAGCAGGGTCGAGTCGTCCATCTGGGCGATCTCCGCCGTGGCCGCGGCCAGTTCACCCTGGTTGTACACGCTCGGCGGCTACCCGCTGTTGACAGTGATCTCGGTCGTTCTCGCCGTACCGTTGCTCGTGCTGGTACTCCGCCGCGACAAGCGCACTGTCGCCGTACCGTGACGCGGAGTCATCGGAAGAGGCCTGTGGATATGGTCGGTCCGCCGTCCGAACGCTGGTACTCTTTTGGATGTGGCCCGGTCCATCGACCGGGCTCGTTGTTTGGCGTCGGTGGCAAGTGCCGGCGCGGAACAGACCGCATCGCCCTCCTGCCACGGAAAGACCGTGGCCGCCAAGTCCGAAGGAGGTGGAGTTCGCGCATGCGTCGTTACGAAGTCATGGTGATCCTCGACCCGGAGCTCGATGAGCGCACCGTGGAGCCGTCCATCGACCAGTACCTGAACATCGTCCGCAAGGAAGGTGGCACGGTCGAGAAGCTCGACATCTGGGGTCGTCGCAAGCTCGCCTATGACGTGAAGAAGAAGGCCGAAGGCATCTACGCCGTCATCGACCTGACCGCCGAGCCGGCGGTCGTGAAGGAGCTCGACCGGCAGCTCACGCTGAACGAGTCGATCCTGCGCACCAAGGTCATCCGGCCGGACCAGCACTGAACCTGGGGTCGTCAGCAGCCATCGGTACTGTCGGCGCCAGCCGGTACCACTAGCTGTAGACACAGCCACACCCGATAGCAGGAGGAACGGCAATGGCAGGCGAACCACCCATCACCCTGATCGGAAACCTCACGGGTGATCCGGAACTGCGTTTCACGCCCTCGGGCGCCGCGGTGGCGAATTTCACCATCGCGTCAACCCCGCGGACGCTGGATCGGCAGAGCAACGAGTGGAAGGACGGGGAGACCCTCTTCATCTCGTGTTCGGTGTGGCGCCAGGTCGCCGAGAACGTTGCCGAGTCGCTGACCCGCGGTTCCCGGGTCGTCGTGCACGGGCGCCTGAAGGCGCGCAGCTACGACGACCGCGACGGGAACAAGCGCACCGTGTTCGAGTGTGACGTCGAGGAGATCGGCGCCAGCATGCGCTACGCGACGCTGAAGATCTCCAAGACCTCGCGCTCCGACGGCGGTGGCTTCGGTGGCGGTGGCGGCGGCAACCAGGGTGGCGGCTACGGCAACCAGGGCGGCGGCAACCAGGGCGGCGGCTTCGGCGGCGGCCAGGGCGGCGCCCAGCAGAACGACCCTTGGGCGACCCCGCAGGGCGGCGGACAGCCCGCCCAGCAGAACGACCCCTGGGCCAGCCAGGGCGGCGGCGGCTCGATGGAGGAGCCTCCGTTCTGATCGGCCCGCACATTCACCAGTAGTGACCATTCCGGCAGACCTGCCGGGCTCTGGAAGTAGGAAGAGAGCACCACAATGGCCAAGATCATTCGGAAGCCGAAGAAGAAGATCTGCGGCTTCTGCAAGGACAAGGCGACGTACGTCGATTACAAGGACACCGCGCTGCTGCGCAAGTTCATCTCGGACCGCGGCAAGATCCGCGCCCGCCGGGTGACCGGGAACTGCGTGCAGCACCAGCGCGATGTGGCCACCGCTATCAAGAACGCTCGTGAGGTGGCCCTGCTGCCGTACACGAGCACGGCTCGCTGAGGGAGGCGCGGACCATGAAGCTCATCCTGTCTCAGGAGGTCGAGGGCCTCGGGGCTCCCGGCGACATCGTCGAGGTGAAGGACGGCTACGGCCGTAACTACCTGGTCCCGCGCGGCCTGGCCATCGGCTGGACCCGCGGCGCCGAGAAGCAGATCCAGACGATCAAGCGGGCGCGTGACGCCCGGGCGATCCAGGGCAAGGAGCACGCGAGCGAGGTCAAGAACCAGCTCGAGCAGCTTGCCGTGAAGCTGGAGGTCAAGGCCGGTGACACCGGCCGGCTGTTCGGTTCGGTCACCCCGGCCGACATCGCCGGCGCCATCAAGGCCGCCGGCGGCCCGCTGGTCGAGAAGCGCGCGATCGCGATCGCGTCGCCGATCAAGACCACCGGCAAGCACCAGGTCGCCGTCCAGCTGCACCCGGAGGTGGCCGCCACGGTCCGCCTCGAGGTCGCAGCCGGCTGACCCTCGCACCACGAAGGCCCGCGTTCCCCGGTGGGGGACGCGGGCCTTGTCGTTTGCTGAACCGAACCCGTTCTCAGGGCTGCTCGGGAGCCGGCCAGTCGACGGGCTCCGGCTCGACCGCCTGGCCCTTCGCGCTGGGCGGCTCGACCGTGGGCCAGTCGACGGGCTGCGGCTCGATGCCCTCCGCCAGCGCCTGGGTGGGCGCCAGCAGAACGCCGACAGCAACCAACGCACTCGTGATCCGCGCCGCGCGGCGCACTCGTCGCTTCATTTCTTCGCCGGGTCCAATGCGTAGAGGACGGAGTTGAACACGACGACAGCGCGCGAGCCGGCGAGGCCCCAGGGCCGGATCGTGCCTTCCTTCATCGCGTAGGCGGTCCAGTTCGGCGACACGGCGTACGGGGTGCTGCTGAGCGTGCCGTAGAGCATCGATCCGGCGACCGACAGCGGCTGGAAGCCGGTAAGGGGCCTGGTGTTGTTCTTGGAGAGGGTCAGGTTGATCAGGCACTCACCCCAGGCGGCGAACTTGCGGTTCGGATCGGGAACCCAGTCCCAGCCGTCGGTGTCGCCCTTGCGTACGGGGCGGCAGACCGCGACGGGCTTGCCGCTCGCGGTCGAGTGCACCACCGGGACCACTTCTTCCGGATCCTTGGTGGAGGTCCACAGGACCTGGGCGTAGTCCGGGCCGGCCGAGACCACCTGCAGGACACCTCCCGTGCCGCCCGGCTTCTGCAGATCGAGCCGCGTCGGCTCCTTGCCCGGTTGCGCCCAGAAGAGCGGGCCCTGGAACTGCGCCATCAGGGTGCGGTCGCCTTCGGCGAGCAGGACAGTGGAGTTTCGCGGCTTCTCCGGCACCGCCTTGAGCTCACCGCCCGAGACCACCATCGCTCCGGAGTCGTTGGAGAGCACGATCAGCGGCGACTTGCCGAAGAACTGCACCTGGGCGGCGTCCGGCAACTCGATCGTCTTCGCCTCGGCGCCGCCGCCGGCCCAGTAGTACAGCGCGTCCGGCGTCGTGACGGCGAGCACCTGCTTGGAGTCGATGGAGGTGTACACCGGATTCTCGGCGTCCTTCGGCACCTTGTCCTGCCACAGCACCTTTCCGTTGCTGTCGAACACCGCGACCTTCTGGTCCGTGGTCAGGATCGCGACCTCGGTGCCGTCCGGCTTGATCGCCGGTGTGCTCTCCTCGGCGATGTCCACCGTCCAGCTCGCGTGGGCCGAGTAGCCGAGCGGCTGGGTCTTGGGGGCGAACTCGTCCGGCCGCACGTTCGGCCCGGGGAGGACCGGCAGTTTGGGCGACTCGGTCACCTTCGGCGTGCCCTCGCCGAGCTTGCTGAAGACGGTCAGGTACAGCGTCGTACCGGCGATCAGGACACCGGCGACCACGAACGCCAGCACGATCGGCCAGATCGGCTTCTTCTTGCGCGAGGCGGTCTCGATCGCCTCGACCTGGCCGTCCGGGTGGATGATCAACGGCCAGGAGGCGCCGTCCGCCTCGACCGCGGTAGCCTTCACGGCGCGGCCGAGCTGAGCAGCCTGCTCGCTGACGAGCTGGATCGCCGCCTGTCGCGGATCGTGATGATTGACCGGGTGACTCCGGCCCGCGATCTTCACCTCGGCGTTGTGGTCGTCGTACAGCCGGATGGTGACCTTGGGCCAGGAGGGGATCTTCTCAGCCACGATGTCCTCTCATTCCCGCCACAGGTCTCCCTCGTTCATCCGGTTCCGGCGTCCTCGTTCTAGCATGTCCCCCGCATGACGGCGTGCCTGGGATTCCGGGCATGCGGAAACCACGCGGGCCGGTCGGCTCGACTGACCCCGACAAGGGGGTAGAAACATCCTCGCCTGTGGATGGGTCACGCAAGTACACCCGGAAAGCGAGAGAATACGGTGGGCAACAGCCTGTGACGGACCGCGAGAGGAGGGGCCATGACGCAGAACCCGTGGACACGAGAGCAGTCACCGGGTCCGCAGCAGCCGTCGCCCGGTCCCGCGCCTCAGCCGGATCTCACCCCGCGGGGGCCGTCCGCCCCGCAGCACGGGGTGCCGGCGCCCGCGGAGGATCAGCGCCTGCCCAAGTTCGCGATTCCGGCTGCCGACACGCTCTGGTGGGTCGGTGTGCACGGTGGCGCCGGCGAGACCACGATGTCCGCGCTGCTCCCCGGGACCCGGGCGGCCAACCACCGTTGGCCGATCCCACCGCCGCCGGTGCCGACGCCGGTGATCCTGGTCGCCCGGACCCACGGGTCCGGTCTGCGCGCCGCGCAGCGAGCCGCGATCGAATGGGCCTCGGGAGTCGTCCAGGGGGTGGCTGTGCTCGGCCTGGTGCTGATCGCGGACGCCCCGGGCCGGCTGCCCCGGGTGCTCGACGACTTCGCCGACATCGTCGGTGGAGGTGTTCCGAGAGTCTGGGACATCCCGTGGATCGAGGAGTGGCGCAGAGGGGAGGCTCCCACGCCTGACAACACCCCGGACGAGGTTTTCGAAGTCCTTGAATCCATCTACGCTCTTCGCGCGTCAAACCCAGCGGACTACCCCGCCCCTTACTGAAAGGCTCTCGAGACAATGATGTTGCTTCACCTGGTTAGCGAGCTCCCGAACGTGTTGCCGCTGGAGGCGCCGCCCGCCCCGGTCACGGAAGGCCTGAACAAGGTTCTCGGCTGGGTCAAGTGGATCGCCTACCTGATCTGTGCCCTCGGCATCATCATCGCCGGCGCCATGATGGCGATCGGTCAGCGCCGCGGCGAGGGTGGCGAGCACGCCGCCCGGCTCGGTTGGGTCCTGGCGGCCTGTATCGTCATCGGCGCCGCGACCGCCCTCGTCGACGCCCTGAAGTGACCCGGGCGCGCGGAGAGTTGCTCGGAGGCTGATCGTAGGTGGGACTGTTCAGCAGGGACCAGGACTCCGGTGACGACGGCGACGGCGAGAAGACCAGCTTCCTCGAGGAGCGTGGCTTCATCGCGTCGGCGATCGTCATCGGAGCGGTGGTGATCTGCCTGGTGGTCTGGTTCTTGGCGGGTGGCCGCTCGGACAATCCGACGGCCAACCCGAGTCAGTCGCCGAGCACGATCGCTCCCACCGGACAGCCCACCGAAGAAGAGTCGACCGAGCCGCCGCCGGCCTCGCCGACCGAAGTACCGAGCGCCACCCGGACCACACCGCCACCGCCCAACAGCCGCACCGGCGGCTGCCACGCCAAGAACCCGAGTCAGACGATCCCCAGGGTCGCCGCCCCGGTCGCGGTCTCGTGGCAGTTCGAGGGAAAGATGCTGATCCCCATTCAGGCAGCGAGCGGCCCCGCGAGCACCAGCCCGAACGGCGTGCGCTCCTGCTTCGCGCATTCGCCCACCGGCGCCGTGCTGGCGGCGATGGTCCTGCTTGGGCAGCTCCAGAACCCGGAGGTCGGCATCGACGCGCTGCAGAGCCGGGTGTACCCCGGTCCCGGCCGGGACGCGGCCATCGCCGCGGCCAAGCAGGCGACCAGGACGCCGCAGTCGACCGTCGCCGGTGACATCCAGTTCGCCGGCTTCAAGGTCCTCGACTACCCGCCGAACGCGAGCCGGGCCATCATCCAGATCGTCGCCGTCCTGAACAACAAGGCGTACGGCGCGATGCCGGTCACCATGCGGTGGTACAAGGGCGACTGGTACGCGGACCTGCAGACCGACGGCAGCTTCAACGGCTCGCTCGAGCCGGACATCCTGACCAGTCTCAGCGGTTATGTCAGGTTCAGTGGTGCGGCATGATCGCCCTCGGATGCTCCGGATGGCCTTGGGACTGGGACGACTGTTTCAAGGAGGGCCTGCAGACCGCGCTGGAATGGGCCTTCGGCAAGTTCTTCGACTTCATCTTCGAAGCGATCGCCAACGTCGTCATCAAGGCCGTCGAGGCGGTCATGAAGGCCGTCGGCCTGCTCTGGGTCTACATCCCCACCCCGGACATCGCGGAGAACACACCGGCCCTGTGGATCCAGGGCCATATCAACTTCATCATGGTGTTCATCGCCTCGATCTCGGTCATCGTCGGTGCGATCCAGATGGCGATCTCGCAGCGCGGTGAGCCGCTCCGGGAGATCCTCCGTTCGCTGATCACCCTGGTCGTGGTGACCGGGTCCGCGGCGGTCTTCGCGGGCACCCTGATCGCCGCCGCGGACCGGTTCTCGACCTGGATCATCGACTCGGCGCTGGAGAAGGACGACCACGCCTATGTGAGGAACCTGGGCAAGGTGATGGAGTCGGACTTCGGCTGGTTGCTGGTGATCTTCGTCGGCATCCTGATGGTGATCACGGCCATCGTCCAGCTGGCGCTGATGATCGTCCGCTACGGCATGCTCGTTCTCCTGGTCGGTGTGCTTCCGCTGACCGCGGCGGCGACCAACACCGAGATGGGGATGATGTGGTTCAAGCGGGCGCTCGCCTGGCTGGCCTCGTTCATCATCTACAAACCGGTCGCGGCGATCATCTATGCCACCTCGTTCAGTCTGATGGGTTCGAGAGGCGATTCGCACATCCTCAAGATCATCATGGGCGTGACGCTGATGATCGTGGCAGTCGTCGCGCTGCCGGCCATTCTTCGCTTCGTCTCGCCAAGGACGTCCTGACATGATGCCGCTGAGTGTCCTCGACTGGGCGATCGACCTCATGCAGAAGGCCCTTGAGGTCATCCTCGAGCCCGTCATGGAAGTGGTGATGAAATTCGTGTTCGAGCCAATCCTGAAGGCCTTTGCCTCGGCGGTCGGAACCCTCATGAGCACGATCGCCACCTTCTGGGTCTACGTGCCGACCATCGCGATCGGGAACGACGACGGTACGCCGGCCAACGACACGGTCAGCTGGATCTGGGGCCATACGCAGTTCATCGCACTGTTCATCGCCGCCATCGGGCTGATCGTCGGCGCCATCCAGATGGCCTGGACCCAGCGCGGTGAGTCGGCCCGCGAGCTGCTCCGCTCGATGATCACGCTCGCGGTTGCCGCGGCGTTCTCGATCGCTGTCGCTCAGGCGCTGATCACCGCCGGCGACATGTTCTCCAGCTGCATCATCAGCACCGCGCTGGACTCGAACTCGAGCAACGCCTCCTGGACCACCGGCTGCCAGAACATCGGGTCCGGCGACTCCACGAAGTTCGGCACCACGATGACGGCCGTGCTGGGGTTCGGTGCGGTTGCCGCCATCGCCGGTTCGCCGCTGCTGATCGGGATCATGATCGCGATCGGCGTTCTCTGCGTGCTCGCCAGCCTGATCCAGATCGTGCTGATGGTCGTGCGCAGCGCCATGCTGGTCCTGCTGATCGGCGTCCTCCCGATCGCGGCCGCCGCGACGAACACCGAGATGGGCCGGAGCTGGTTCAAACGGATCGTGGCCTGGTTGCTCGCCTTCATCCTGTACAAGCCGGTAGCCGCGATCGTCTACGCGACGGCGATCCGCCTGGTCTCGAACAACGGCGATCTGTCGTTCGAGTACATCACCGAAGGCGACGGCGTCCTGAACGCCGACAACATCGGCCACATGGTCATGAACGTCGTCACCGGTCTCACCATGCTGGTGCTCGCGCTGTTCGCGATGCCGGCGCTGATGCGCTTCATCGTGCCGATGGTCGGCGCGGCGGCGGGCGGAGCCGGTGCCGGCATGATCGCGGCCAAGATGGTCGGGGCCGACAAGGTGGGCGACATGGTGAGCAAGGGCGCCGACCAGGGGGCGGACGACGGCAGCGGTGGCGGCGGTGACGGTCCGTCCGGTGCCCAGAACGTCGGGAGGGCGTCGCAGCAGGCCCCGAGCAGCAGCGGTGGCGCAGGCGGCGCCGAAGGAGCAGCGGCAGGCGGCGAAGGTGCGGCCGCCGGCGGTGCGGCTGGTGGCGGTGCTGCAGGCGGTGCGGCAGGCGGTGCTGCCGGTGGTAGCGCGGCAGGCGGCGCAGCTGCGGGTGGCGCGGCGGCCGGAGTGGCCGCGGTGGCCGCACCTGTTGCCGTCGCGGCGGTCGCGATCAAGGCCGGCATGGACGCCACCAAGGCGTTCGGTCAGATGGCCGCCTCCGAGACGATCGGCAACGACGAGATGGACCAGAGCTCCCAGGGTGGGGGCGGCGGCGGTGACGGCGGCGGTCCGAGTGGCAGCGGCGGCGGCGGCGACCTGAGCCGTGAACGCGACCGCGCACAGCGGGATTATCGCGACGACGACCGCTACGACGACCGCGACGACCATCAACCACCACCGGACGGACCAAGTGGCAGCAGCTGAGAACGTACGACGCGCACCTCGCACCTACGGCAACTGGCGGCGGCCCGCCTCCGCGGGCATCGCCGGCCTGGGCATGCTCGGTACGGGCATCATGATGGGCGGCCTGCTGCTGGTCGTCATCTCCACGATGGTGGGCGGCATCAAAGCCGCCCTGGTCAGCTTGCTGATCGTGGCGGTGGCGCTCGGGCTGCTGATCAGCAAGGACAAGCACGGACTTTCCACGCTGCAACGGCTCTCGACCAACATTGGATGGCAACGAGCAAAGATGGCTAAGCACAACATTTACCGCTCCGGACCGCTCGGCCGGACTGCCTGGGGCAAGTTCCAGCTTCCGGGTCTCGCCGCAGCTTCGCAGCTGAGCGAGTACCAGGACTCGTACGGGCGGCCGTTCGCCCTGCTGTACTACCCGAGCACGCGGCACTTCACGGTCGTCATCAACGCCGAGCCGGACGGCGCCTCGCTCGTCGACGAGGAGCAGGTGGACATCTGGGTGGCGCACTGGGGCCAGTGGCTCGCGTCGCTCGGTCACGAGCCGGGCATCGTCGCGGCCTCGGTGACGGTGGAGAGCGCGCCCGACACCGGCATCCGGCTGCGCCGTGAGGTCGGCGGCAACATGATGGACGGGACGCCGGCCATCGCGCGGGCGATGCTGACCGAGGTCGTGCAGTCCTACCCGGAGGGCTCGGCGCTGGTCTCGGCCCGGGTCGCGCTGACCTTCAAGGGCACCGATCGCAGTGGCAAGCGGCGCAAGGAAGACGACATGGGACGCGAGCTCGCGGCCCGGCTGCCCGCGCTCACCCAGAGCCTGAACGCGACCGGCGCCGGCGCGGCCCGGCCGGTGAGCGCACAGGAGCTGTGCGAGGCGATCCGGATCGCCTACGACCCGGCGTCCGCCGCGCTGATCGACGAGGCCCGCGCCCAGGGCATGCCGCCCGAGCTGCAGTGGACCGACGTCGGCCCGGCCGCCACGCAGGCGTTCTGGGACAAGTACCGGCACGACTCCGCCTGGTCGATGACCTGGTCGATGACGCAGGCGCCGCGCGGTGAGGTGTTCTCGTCCGTGTTGTCGCAGCTGGTCGCGCCGCATGCCGACATCGACCGCAAGCGCGTCACGCTGCTGTACCGCCCGCTCGACGCCGGTACGGCGGCCCGGATGGTGGAGGCCGACAAGCGCAACGCATCGTTCCGCGCGACCGCGTCGGCCCGGCCGTCCGCCCGGAACCTGGCCGAGGCGCGGGCCGCCGACCGGTCCGCGCAGGAGGAGGCGCGCGGCGCCGGTCTGGTCAACTTCGGCATGGTCGTCACCGGCACCGTGATGAGCGCGGAGCAGATCCCGGACATGGTCGCGGCCGTCGACAACCTCGGCGCCACCGCGCGCGTCCTGCTCCGGCCGGCGTACGGCTCGCAGGACTCCGCGTTCGTCGCCGCGCTGCCGCTGGGTGTCGTCGTCCAGAACCACCTCGCGGTACCGGCGGGACTCCGGGAATCCCTATGATTGAGCTGACCACAGTGGCACCTGGGGAGTCACAGTGAGCAAGAAGCAGAAGAAGCCGGTCGACCCGACCCGCGGGGGCAAGCGGCCGATGCCGCGCGGGTGGCCGGGCCCGGGCGGCGGCTATTCGACGTACCTGCAGGCTCCGCAGGAGTGGCGTGGTACGACGGTCCAGGTCTGCGGCATGTGGCCGTTCGCGGCCGGTACCGGCAGCCCGATGGTCGGCGTACCGATCGGCCGGAACATCCTCTCCGGCGCGACCATGTGCTGCGACCCGATCAGCTGGTTCATGCGCGCCAAGCTGATCTCGAACCCGTCGATGTTCGTGCTCGGCAAGCCGGGTCTGGGCAAGTCGACGATCACCCGGCGGATGGCGCTCGGCCTGGCCGGGTACGGCGTCCAGCCGCTGGTGCTCGGCGACCTGAAGCCGGACTACAAGGACCTCATCGAGGCTCTCGGCGGCCAGGTCATCCAGCTGGGCCGCGGGCGTGGGCACCTGAACGTGCTCGACCCGGGCGAGTCCCGCGAGGCCGCGCTGCGGCTCACCGGCAAGGCCCGCGAGGCGATCCAGGCGGACGCCCACGGCCGTCGGCAGACGATGGTCTCGGCGCTGATCGCGATCATGCGTAACCAGAACCCGAACGACCGCGAGGAGACCATCCTCGACGAGGCGCTCAAGGTCCTCGACGAGCGGTTCCAAGGTACGCCGGTGCTCCGTGACCTGCTCCAGGTCATCCAGGACGCTCCGGACCGGGTCCGCAACGTCGCCCTGGACCGTGGCAGCCTGGACCGCTACCGGCAGATCACCGAAGGTCTGGAGGCGTCGCTGATCGGTCTGGTCGGCGGCGGCCGGCTGGGCGAGATCTTCTCCGCGCCGACCGACAACCCGATGCAGATGGACCGTCCGGTGGTGTTCGACGTGTCCAACGTCGACGACTCCGAGACCAGCCTGCAGGCCGCCGTACTGCTGGCCTGCTGGTCCTACGGGTTCGGCGCGGTCGCGGTCTCGCAGGCGCTCGCGGACGCCGGTCTGGAGCCCCGGCGGCACTACTTCGTCATCCTCGACGAGTTGTGGCGGGTACTGCGAGCCGGAAGCGGTCTCGTCGACCGCGTCGACGCGCTGACCCGTCTGAACCGGCAGCGTGGTGTCGGCATGGCGATGATCTCGCACACCATGTCCGACCTGCTCGCGCTGCCGAACCCCGAGGACCGGATGAAGGCGAAGGGTTTCGTCGAGCGGTCCGGCATGGTCATCTGCGGCGGTCTGCCGCGCGCCGAGATGGACAACCTGACAGAGGTCGTGTCGATGTCCATGGAGGAGCAGAACATGCTCGTCGGCTGGCAGGACCCGCCCGCGTGGGACCCGGCCACCGGCAAGGAGGCCGCACCGCCCGGGCGAGGCAACTTCCTGATCAAGGTCGGTGGCCGTCCCGGGATCCCGGTGCACGTCGGCCTCACCTCGGTCGAGCGCGAGATCAACGACACCAACAAGCTGTGGAAGACCGGCGAGGACGGCAAGCCGCAGAAGGTCGAGATCGCCCCGGACGGCAGCGAGGCGGTCGTCGGCGAGTACAGCCTCGACGACCCGGCGATGCTGCCGCCGCCCGACCCGACCACCCGCGTGATCGCCCGAACGGGAGTTGACGAGTAAATGGCCCAGGGCAGGAAGAGCACCGGACCCGGAGGGCTGTCACCCGAGTCGATCTTCATCTTCGCGATCATCGGTGCGCTCGCGGTGGTGGTCTTCTCGGTGTGGACCGCGCTGAAGGTCGCATCCTCGATCAACGGCACGCCGACGCCCGGGAACCCGTTCGACGCGATCGTCGACCTGATGCAGGGCAACCTGAGCTGGTCCGGCGCGGCCACCGGCATCCTGGTCGTCGAGATCGTCGTTGTGCTCGGTCTGGCCGCCGGCGGCTGGTGGTTCTTCTCCAACCGGCAGCGCAGCGTCGGCCGGGTCGACCGGCAGGCCGCGCTGATGTCGAAGCGGTCCGAGATCTACAAGCTCACCCGCGAGGGTGCGCAGGAGAAGGCCAACCAGCTCGGCGCCGGGCACGCGGGTCCCGGCATCCTGATCGGCCGGACCGTCCGGGACAACCTGGAGGTGTTCGGCAACTGGGAGGACATGCACGTCGACATCTGGGGTCCTCGTACCGGTAAGACCACGTCGCGTGCGGTGCCGGCGATCCTGGATGCGCCCGGCTGCGTCATCGCCACCTCCAACAAGCGCGACATCGTCGACGCCACCAGGGGCCCGCGCTCGGAGAAGGGTCCGCTGTGGGTCTTCGACCCGCAGGAGGTCTGCGAGGAGCCGAACACCTGGTGGTGGAACCCGCTGACCTACATCACCGACGAGACCAAGGCGCGCGAGCTGGCCGAGCACTTCGTCGCCTCGCAGCGCCAGACCGGTGCCCAGACCGACGCCTTCTTCGATGCCGCCGGCACCGACCTGCTGGCCGGTCTGCTGCTCGCCGCCGCGGTGGCGAAGCGACCGATCACCCAGGTCTACACCTGGCTGGCCGACCAGCGGAACGACGAGCCCGAGCGGATCCTGCGCAACACCCCGGGTCTGCAACTGTCCGCGGACGCCCTGTCCGGCGTCATCAACGCGCCGGACAAGCAGCGCGCCGGTGTGTACGGTACGGCGCAGCAGAGCGCCCAGTTCCTGGTCAACCGCAAGGTCACCCGCTGGGTCGTCCCGAACGGGCCGAACGACAACCGGCCGCAGTTCAACCCGCACGAGTTCGTCCGCAAGGGCGGCACGCTCTACAGCCTCTCCAAGGAGGGCGCCGGTACGGCGGGACCGTTGGTCACCGCGCTCACCGTCGCCGTCGTCGAGGCCGCGGAGCAGTACGCCCGCGGCTGCCCGATGGGCCGGATGCCGAGCCCGCTGGTCGGCGTACTGGACGAGGCCGCGAACGTGTGCCGCTGGAAGAACCTCCCCGACCTGTACTCGCACTTCGGTTCCCGCGGCATCGTGCTGATGACGATCCTGCAGTCGTGGGCGCAGGGCCAGGAGTGCTGGGGCGACCACGGAATGCAGAAGCTGTGGGGCTCGGCCAACATCCGGGTGTACGGCGGTGGCGCCGCGGACGCGACGTTCCTCGAGAACCTGAGCAAGATGATCGGCGACTACGACATCGTGTCCAGGTCGGCGTCGTACAACGAGGGCAAACGTGGAACCAGTTCGCAGGTCCAGCGGCAGAACATCATGGAGGTTTCGGACCTCGCCTCGATGCCGCCCGGTCGCGCGGTGGTGTTCCCGTCCGGTATCCCAGCGACGCTGGTGAAGACGGTCCCGTGGTTCACCCGGCCGGATGCCGGTGCGGTGAAGGCGTCGCTGGCGAAGTACGATCCGGGAGCGGCTTCGAACGTGCCGGTGAGCAACAACCCATGGGTGGCTCCCCAGGCGCCGCTGCCGCAGCGTGGCCCGGACCGACCGGTGTGGGAGCAGAACGAGGGGGACCGCGGTGGATGGTGAACAGGAGCTCTTCTACCCGCACGTCGCGGAGTTCGTCGAAGACCGGCTGATCTACCTCTATACACGTCGGCTCGGCCAGCAGTTCATCTGGTGCCCGGAGTGGTACCGGCACGCGGAGGCGCTCAGCCGGCTGGACTCGATCTGGCGTGCGTGGGAACACCTGCGGCTGGACCCGGCGACCGGTATGTCGGTCTGGTGGCGTGACCACGCGGACCCGCACATGATGGCGCTGCTCGACCCGGACGGCCCGTTCGCGGCCTGCCGGAACAACCAGCACACCGACTACCCGATCCCGCCGCTCCCGGTCCAGGAGCCGCCGGCCGGCCTGTTCTTCGACCAGCGCCAGCCAAACATCCGCGGCGTCTGACGTGTGGAAGGCAGCCAACCTGCTGCTTGCCTTTCTTGTCGAAGTGCTGGCCCTCGGCGTCTTCGCGCGCTGGGGATGGGACACCGGCGGTACGTCGGCGACGCGCTGGCTGCTCGCCGTCGGGCTGCCTGTGCTCGGCGCCGTCGTATGGGGTCTGTTCGCAGCACCGAAGGCGTCGCACCGTACACCGGTCCGCGGCTGGACCGTCAAGGTCCTGGTGTTCGGGTTAGCGGGTGCCGCACTGTGGAGCTTGGGACACCCGCTGACTGGCCTCGTGTTCGTCCTGGTGGTCGCCGCCAACCTGGCGATCATCCAGACCCAGAAGCTGCAGCCTTAGAGCTCGAGGTCCGGCTCGCTTGCGCGGTTCGGTTTGACGACCTTGCCCTGCTTGGTGCGGACCCGGCCCGGGCCGCGGACGTGGCGGCGGGCCTGGGGCAGCTGCGCCTCCGGCGCATCCTCCGGGGCCTTGCGGACCGCCTCGCTCGCGCTCGGCTGCGCCTCCGCGGCCTCGCGGCGGTGGTCACGGGCCGAGGAGTCGTACGCGTCGGCGATGTCGTGGTCGGCGACGTACTTGCGTTCCTCGATGGTGGCGGCGTTCTGGTACCGGCGGCCTTCCGCGGCCAGCCCGGCCGAGCCGGGCTCGTCGGGATGCGCCGCCGCCTCGTCCAGCTCGTGCCGGCCGTGCGCCCGGTCGCTGAGGCCGCGCTGCTTGTCGTTGGCCGCGTACTGCCGGTACCGGTCGCGGGCCTCCTCGTCGGCGTACGCGAGCTGCATCGCCCGGGTGGTCTCCGCGGTCGCGTCCTTCAGCTCCTCGCGGTCGCGGTGCTCGTCCAGCTCCTGCTGGTCCTTGCGGGCCAGCTCGAGCCGCTCCGCGCGAGCTTCCTGGTCTTCTTCCTCGTCCAGTCGGAGCTGCTCGTCCTCCTCGGCGCGGCGCTCCGCGTCCGACTCGGTCACGTCGGTGGACAGATCCTTGCCGGCCTCGGCTCGGGCCTGGGCCGCCCGCCGCTCACGCGCAGCCTCGGTGTCGTCGTCGCCCTGCTCCCGCTGATCGGGTTCGAGCTCGACGGACTGGTCGTCGTCGGTGTCGGGCATGCCGCTCCTTTCCTTCTGCTCAACGATGCCGCACCGCGGGGTCAGCGGGTGGCGCCGGTGACCAGCCAGCCGTCGCGGCGCTCGCGCGTTATCAGCGTCACGAATCGCAGCAGCATGTACCCGCCGAACGCCCACCACAGCGCCACGATCCCGCCGCCGAGCCACAGCACCGCGAGCGCCAGCGGGACGTACAGCACCAGTGCCACGACGCCCGCCAGCGCGAGATACCGACCGTCCCCGGCGCCGATCAGTACGCCGTCCAGCACGAACACGACCCCGTTGATCGGCTGCCACAACGCGGACACGATCAGGACGGCCGCGAGCGTACGACGTACCTCCGGATCGCTGGTGAACCACGGGACGTAGACGTCACGCAGGCCCCAGAGCGCGAGCCCGCCGATCACCCCGGAGAACAGGCCCCACCACATCATCCGGCGGGTGATCGCCCGGGTGCCCGCCACATCGCCGGCGCCGAGCGCGCGACCGGTGAGCGCCTGCGCAGCGATCGCGATCGCGTCCAGGGCGAGCGCGAGGAACGACCACAGCGTGAAGGCGACCTGATGGGCCGCGACGGACGTCGTACCGAGGGCCGTCGCGACGAACGTGAGCAGGATGATCGCGACGCGCAGGGTGAGCGTCCGGACGATCAGCGGTACGCCCATCTGCGCGGAGGCCAGGATGCCGGGGCGGTCGGGCCGGAGCTTGGCGCCGTCGCGGCGCGCGCCACGGACGACGACCACGACCAGCGCGACACCGGCCCCGGTCTGCGCGAGCGCCGTACCGAGGGCCGATCCGGCGATGTCGAGGTCGAGACCGTAGACGAGCAGGAAGTTCAGGCCGATGTTGGCGAGGTTGGCCGTGATCGCGACGACCATCGGCGTCTTGGTGTCCTGCAGGCCGCGCAGTACGCCGGTGGCGGCGAGCAGGAGCAGCATCGACGGGATGCCGAGGCAGGAGATCCGCAGGTACGTCACCGCGTGGTCGGCGACCTCGGGCGACGGATCGAACGCCCCGATGGCCTGCGGCGCGAACACCAGGCCGAGGAGCGCGAGGACGACGCCCAGCAGCAACGCCAGCCACAGACCGTCGATGCCCTGGGCAAGCGCCCCCTTGTGGTCGCCGGCGCCGATCCGCCGGGCGACCGCGGACGTCGTGCCGTACGCCAGGAACACGCAGACGCCGACGAGCGTCTGCAGGATGGTTCCGGCGACGCCGAGCGCGGCGAGCTGCGGGGTGCCGAGGTGGCCGACGATCGCGGAGTCGGCGAGCAGCATCAGCGGTTCGGACACCAGGGCGAAGAACGCCGGGACGGCCAGCCGGAGAATTTCGCGGTCCTGCTCGGCGATCCGTCGTCTCACCGGAGCGAGGTTACCCAGCCCGCGCGGGAGCTGACGAAATTCGTCTCAGACTTTTTCTCCTCCACAGTTGTGCACTGAAGAAACCGCAGGTCAGAGCCGGGTTGTGAGTTCTTGTCCCCAGATATCCACAGGATTGTTCGCAACCTGTGCACAGCCCGTGGCGGGGTTATCCACGGGTCGTCCACAGGGGGTGTGGACGACCGAGTGGCCTTCGGTGACGCGGGCGGCGTACGGTCGCGAGGCCGGGCGCCGGAACTGTCGGCGGGCAGAGTTAGGGTTCGATCAGGTGTTCGAACCCGGCTCGCGGTGGCTGGGGCAGCGGCAACGAGGAGGTCGGACGAAGTGAGCGTGGCGGAGTTCCGCGGGGGCCAGGACGGCGGCCACGAAGAGCGCAGTCCGGAGATGGGCTTCGACCGCACCCCTCCTCAGGATCTGGCGGCGGAGCAGTGTGTGCTCGGCGCGATGATGCTGAGCAAGGACGCGATCGCCGACGTGATCGAGAATCTGCGCAGCACCGACTTCTACCGCCCGGCGCACGAGCTGGTCTTCGACGCGATCACCGACCTGTACGCGCGGGGCGAGCCGGCCGACGCCATCACGGTCGCCGCCGAGCTGAACAAGCGCGGCGAAATGACCCGGATCGGCGGCGCGCCGTACGTACACACCCTGGTCGCGTCCGTCCCGCTCGCGGCCAACGCCAGCTACTACGCGCACATCGTCCGGGAGAAGGCGATCCTGCGCCGGCTGGTCGAGGCGGGCACCAAGATCGTCCAGCTCGGGTACGCCGGTGAGGGCGAGGTCGACGACGTCGTCGACGAGGCGCAGGCGGAGATCTACTCGGTCACCGAGAAGCGGACCGCCGAGGACTACGCGCCGCTGAAGGACATCATGGAGGGCACCCTCGACGAGATCGAGGCGATCGACTCCCGTGGTGACGCGATGGTCGGCGTACCGACCGGGTTCACCGACCTGGACGAGCTGACCAACGGGCTGCACCCCGGCCAGATGATCATCGTCGCCGCGCGTCCCGCGATGGGGAAGGCGCTGGCCCTCGACACCCCGCTGCCGACACCGACCGGCTGGACCACGATGGCCGAGGTCGCGGTCGGCGACCAGCTGCTCGACGCCGAGGGGCTGCCGACCACGGTGGTTGCGGCGACCGAGGTGATGGTGGACCGGCCGTGCTTCCGGCTGTCGTTCTCCGACGGCAGCACGATCGTCGCCGACGCCGAGCACCAGTGGCGGGTCGAGGACGGCGGCCGTCCGGTGATCTGCACGACCGCCGACCTGTTCACGGCGATGTCCGCGAGTCCCGGGCTGACACCGTCGATCCCCGGGTCGGCGCCGCGCCAGATCACCGGGCACGGTTACCCGGCCGCGCTGACCGGTGAGGGGGAGCGGCGGCTCGAGTGGGTCGATCCGGTGGACAGCGTCCCGGTGCGCTGCGTCGAGGTGGACAACCCCGACCATCTGTATCTGGCCGGCAAGACCATGATCCCGACTCACAACTCCACGCTGGGCCTGGACTTCGCCCGCTCCTGCTCGATCAAGCACGGCCTGACCTCGTGCATCTTCTCGCTGGAGATGAGCCGCAACGAGATCACCATGCGACTGCTCTCCGCCGAGGCCAAGGTGCCGCTGCATCACATGCGCAACGGCAAGATGACCGACGAGGACTGGGCCCGGCTGGCCCGCAAGATGGGCGAGGTCTCCGAGGCCCCGCTGTTCATCGACGACTCGCCGAACCTGACGATGATGGAGATCCGCGCCAAGGCCCGCCGCCTCAAACAGCGCCACGACCTCAAACTCATCATCATCGACTACCTCCAGCTGATGACGTCCGGCAAGAAGGTCGAGTCCCGCCAGCTCGAAGTCTCCGAGTTCTCCCGCTCCATCAAGCTCCTCGCCAAGGAACTGGAGCTCCCCGTAGTAGCCATCTGCCAGCTCAACCGAGGCTCAGAACAACGCTCCGACAAACGCCCCATGGCCTCCGACCTCCGCGAATCGGGTTGCCTGACCGCGGACACCCGGCTGATGAGGGCCGACACCGGCGCGGAGATCTCGCTGGGTGACCTGCTCGCGACGGACGCTCGCGACATCCCGGTCTGGTCGCTCGACGACCGGCTGAAGCTGGTGCCGCGCACCCTGACGCATGCCTTCCCGAGTGGTGTGAAGGAAGTGTTCCGGGTGAAGCTGGCGTCGGGCCGGGAGGTCAAGGCCACCGCGAACCATCCCTTCCTGACGTACAACGGCTGGAAGCCGCTCGGGGAGCTGTCACCAGGTGCGCGCCTGGGCTCGCTCCGGCATGTGCCGGCACCGCTCGACGTCACGCCGTGGGACGAGGACGAGCTGACGCTGCTGGGTCACCTGCTGGGCGACGGCTCGTTCGTGAAGCGTCAGCCGATCCGCTACGCGAGCATCGACGAGGCCAACCTGACCGCCGTCTCCGAGGCGGCACAGCGGCGCTTCGGCATCACCGCGATCCGCGACGAGTACGCCGCCGCGCGCGTCACCACGCTGCGCCTGCCCGCGCCGTACCGGCTGGCCCGCGGTAAGCGCAACCCGATCGCTGCCTGGCTCGACGAGCTCGGCCTGTTCGGTCTGCGCAGCCACGAGAAGTTCATCCCGGACGGTGTTTTCGGCCTCCCGAAGGACCAGGTGGCCCACTTCATCCGCCACCTCTGGGCCACGGACGGCTCCGTCCGCTGGGACGAGAAGGCCGGCCAGGCGCGCATCTACTACGCCAGCACCAGCCGCCGCCTCGTCGACGACCTCGCCCGCCTCCTCCTCCGCCACAACATCTTCAGCCGCATTTACGTCGCTAAGAAGACGGGATATCGCGACTCGTACCACCTGAAGATCGACGGAGTCGAAAATCAGAGGCGATTCTGCGAAGAGATCGGCGTTCACGGTTCGCGAGGTGCAAAGGTGACGGATGTGCGCGGTCATCTACAGGGCATCAAGGCCGCGCCGAAACTCGACACGGTGCCGATTCAGGTCTGGGATCAGGTGAAGGCAGCGATGCGTGACCGCGGCATGACGCGGGTCGCGCTCGGGACAGCACTCGGGCGACGCAACGTGAGTCGCCTGTTCGCCGGTGCCCCGACACGGCAGCGCCTCGCCGATGTAGCCAAGATCCTGGATGTGGCTGACCTTGAGTTGATCGCCACGAATGACATTTTCTGGGATACCGTTACGTCGATTGAATCGCTTGGCGAACAGGAAGTATTCGACGCAACGGTCCTGGGGACGCACAACTTTGTGGCTAATGGAATTGCTCTTCATAATTCCTTGGAGCAGGATGCTGACGTTGTCATCCTGCTGCATCGGGAGGACGCCTACGAACGCGAGTCCACCCGCCCCGGCGAGGCCGACTTCATCGTCGCCAAGCACCGGAACGGGCCGACTGCGGATGTGGTCGTGGCCTTCCAGGGGCACTACTCGCGGTTCGTGGACATGGCGCACGACGGGTGAGTGGATCAGAAGCGCTGGATCGCGACGAAGACCGCTAGGGCCAGGAGTACTGCGTTCAGCGTGACGGTGGAGAACTCGGAGCGGCGCGCGTGGGTGATGATCGCACCGGCCATCACGACGGCCAGGCCGATGGCTGCTGTGGGGACGAGCCAGGTGGCGATGTCGAACACGCGGGGGAGGATCAGGCCGAGCGCGCCGGCGATCTCGGCGGCGCCGATGACCTTGATCAGTCCGATCGGGAATGGGGCCGCCCAGCCCATCCGGGGGTTGCCGGCCAGCGACGCCTTCGTGGCGGGTACCTTCAGCGCGCCCGACATCAGGAACATCGCGGCCAGCAGCCCGGAGACGATCCAGACGACGACGTTCATGCGGCGACCGGCTGACCGACGCGGAGCTGCTTGAGGGCGCTCGCCCACGACTCGAGCTGGTCGAACAGGACCGTTGCCTGGTCGGCGTACTGCGGTCCGGGGCGGAACTCGCTGAAGTTCTCGAAGTCGGTGAAGAGCGAGAACGACAACTGCTGACGTACGTCGGCCAACTGCAACTCCGCGCTGATCGCCCGCAGGTGCTCGATCGCCCGCGCGCCGCCGAGCGAGCCGTACGACACGAAGCCCGCCGCCTTGTTGTTCCACTCCGCATACAGGTAGTCGATCGCGTTCTTCAGTACGCCGGACGTGGAGTGGTTGTACTCCGGCGTGACGAACACGAACCCGTCGTACGCCGCGATCGTCTCGGCCCACGCCTTCGTGTGCGCGCCGGCGTACTGTCCGGCCGACGGTGGCACGGCCTCGTCCAGGTGGGGCAGCGGGTAGTCGAGCAGATCGATCAACTCGTACGTCGCGTCGGTCCGCCGTTCGGCCTGGGTCATCACCCAGTCCGCCACCGCCTTGCCGTTCCGCCCCGGCCGCGTGCTGCCGAGGATGACCGCGATCTTCAGGTCGCTCATGGCGACGACTCCTTCTGAGGGATTGACTTGAATGTTCATGTCATCCATCACGGTAGGGCGACTGACATGAACTTTCAAGTCAACCTCGGGAGTGGCTATGCTGCAGCCATGGGTACCGAAGCGGCGGCCGAGCCTCGCTGGCTGAGGTCCGACGAACTGGAGACCTGGCGGACGCTGCACCTCGTGATGTCATTGCTCACGGGCGCGCTCGGCGAGCAGCTGCAGCGCGACTCCGGCCTGAGCTTCCTGGAGTACTACGTCCTCGCCGGCCTCTCGGATCAGCCGGACCATACGATGCGCATGAGCCGGCTCGCGGTGCTCGCCAACTCCGAGCTCTCCCGCCTGTCCCACCTCGTCCGCCGCCTGGAGAACCGCGGCCTGGTACGCCGTGCGCCCGACCCGGACGACGGCCGCTTCACCAACGCGATCCTCACTGACGACGGCTATGCGGAACTCGTGAAAGCCGCGCCCGGACACGTCGAACTGGTCCGCAAACTGGTCTTCGACCCGCTGGCAGAGACCGACCGGCGCGCCCTGCAGAAGGTACTGAAGAAGCTCCTCCCAGGGCTCGTCGGCGACTGCTAGCCGCGCCCGCCGCGGTCCTTCCAGCGATCGGCGGAGATGGACTCCTGGGCCAGGAGGCGCAGGGAGGAGATCAGAGTCTCGCCGAGGATCGTGCCGATGACGACCGACTCGGCGAGCTGGTCGCGCGTTGGCGTGCTGGTGACGGCCGCGATCTCGAGTTGGGTGAAGCGTTCGACCGACTCGGCATAGGTGTCGAGGTGGGCGACGAGGTAGTCCTGGCCGAGGGTGCGCAGGGCGGCGATGGTGTCGATGAGGGTGGTCAGCGCGGGCGCGTCGGGCTCGACGGTCCAGCCACGGTCGGCGATGAGGTCGGCGACCTGAGTGCTGGCGGCGGCGCGGGCCTCGTCGGTCGCGGTCAGGCGGCGCGTGGGGGTGAGCGCCCGGTGGGCGCGGCCGATCTGCTCGTGCAGGGGTTCGGTGTCCGCATCCAAGGACTCGACGATCTCCTTCACCTTCGCCACCGGCACCTGGGCGAGCTCGATCAGGGCGCGGATCAGGCGTAGCCGGCGGACGTGCGCCTCGCCGTACGACGCCTGGTTCGGGCTGCTGAGCTCGCCGGCGGGCAGCAGGCCTTCGCGCAGGTAGTACTTGATCGTCGGTACCGGGACGTCGGTCGCCTTGCTGAGCTCCCCGATGCGCATTCCGCTTGCCTTCCTCTTGACTGTCATGGATAGTATCAGTATCCATAAGCGGATACCTTCACTATCCATAAGGAGGCGAGTCGGATGATCCCGCTCGTACTGATCCTGGGAACCGTCGGCTTCCGGACGCTGGGCGCGCTCGGCGTCCGCCGGTTCGCGACCTGGCCGGTCGCCGCGGCGCACGCGATGGCGGTGATGCTGCTGCTGACCGCGAGCGCGCACTTCGTCCCGGCGAGCGTGACAGTGATGCCCAACCACGCCGACATGACGCGGATGGTGCCGCCGTTCCTGCCGTACGCCGACGCGCTCGTCTACCTCACCGGCGTACTCGAGCTGCTCGGCGCCGCCGGCCTGGTGGTCGCCGCGACCCGCAAACCGGCCGGCTACGCACTGGCCGCCCTGTTCGTCGGGCTCCTTCCGGCCAACATCCACGCCGCGGTCGCCGACGTGCAGTTCGCGGGTGGGGAAGCGACGCCGCTGTGGCAGCGCATCCCCGAGCAGGTTCTCTACATCGCCGTCGCGCTCTGGGTTGCGCGTACGGCGACCACTCACCCGACCACCACGACAGTCAAGGAGAGCGTGCCCGCATGACCGAGGCATCCCGAATCATCGCCGGAGTCGTCCTGCTCACGATCGTGACGATCCAGTTCGGCGGCTACTTCATGACCAAGATCGTCCGCGGCCAGGTGCCGATGACCGAGTTCCAGAAGTCGTTCGCGCGGGCCGGCCACGCCCACGCCGGCGTCCTCGTCATCCTCAGCCTGGTCGGCCTCCTGTACGTCGACCAGACCAGCCTCACCGGGTTCTGGTTGTGGATCGCCCGGCTCGCCGTCCCGGTCGCGGCGATCCTGATGTCCGGCGGCTTCTTCGCCTCCTCGGCCGGCAAGGACCGCACCGCGCCGAACCAGTTCCTGTGGATTCTCTGGCTCGGCGCGGTGTCGCTGGCGGTCGGCGTCGTGACTCTCGGCCTCGGTCTGATCGTTGCCTGAAGCAACGCGTCAGCCGATCTGGAAGCCCTTCTGCTCCGTGCGCTCGGTCTTCGCGGCCTGGTTCGCGGCGGCCGTGCCGCCGGCGCCGGAGCCCTTGGCCTGCTGACGCATCGCCTGCGCCGTGCCGAGAACCGACTGCTTCTCCGGCAGCGTCGAGGCGACCTCGAAGCTCTGCCAGATCTGGGTCTGCTGCTCGGGGCTCAGACCGCTGCCGTGCAGCGCCTTGTCGACCTGCCGCACCAGCCGGTGGTCGTCGCGGTGCACGAAGTTGTCCAGCAGCGCCTTCAGTTCGGGCTTCTGGTCCGGCGCATGCGTCAGCCAGGCCCGAACGTCCTGCGTGAACTCACGCTGCACCGCGGCGGTGTCGAGTGGCGCGCCGTCGCGTACGTCGGCCGCCGCGTCGTGCACCGACCGCAGAGCAGCCACCTTGCAGGCCTCGCGCACCTGAGGCTTCAGGTACACCGGCTCGGCGAGGATCGGGTTGATGCCGTACGTCCGATCCTGTTCGTCCACCAGCCGGCGCTGCACCGGCCCGTTGTCGTCCAGCGCCTTGGGGCTGCCAAGTGGCCCCTGCAATGAGTTCTCGATCGTCCGGATCGCGCCTAGGTAGCCGAACGTCAGCTGCGGGTCATCGGGCAGCTCGAACAGCCCGCCGCCGACACCCTCGTCGCGGTGCAGCACGTAGCCGAGCTTCGTCCCCGGGTGCGGGTCGGAGTCGATGCCGTCGTAGAACATGTAGCGGCCTTCGAACTCCGTCTCCGGGTACGTCGCCGACAGGAGCTCCTGCACGGTGCCCTTCAGGCAACTGTCCACCAGGATCACGCGGCTGCCTGGGACGCCGACGTCGACACCGACCTGACCCCGGAGGTACCGCGTCAGCTGCTGGTAGGAGCCTGCGACGTCCTCGGGCGACACGCTCGCGGTGTTCTCACGGAAGCCGGACACCTGCGGAAAAGACTTGCCGCCGTTCTGCTCGAGGTCCTGGACGGCAGCCTCGGCGACGGCTCGGGACAGTACGCCGTCCTTGCAGTGGTCCCGGAAGAACTCCGGGTCGAGCGTGCGGACCGCGATCGACAGGCTGTACCCGTCGCGGCCCAGGAACAGCACCTTCGTCTGCGGGTTGGCCGCCACCTCCTGACGGAGGTCCCGCAGCATGTCGCGCGCGATCGAGGTGACGAACCTCGCGTGGTGGTCACGGAACGTGGAGTGCATCCGCTCGACAGCGTCCCGATCCGACGGATCGGTCAGGCCGTAAGCGTCGCAGATGGTGGCGAGGGGCGGAAGGTCGTTCTCAATCGCCACGGTCAGTTACCACCCTGAACCCGGTCGAGCCACGCCTGGATCGCGCCGGCCTCGGGGCTGACACCCCACCAGAGCACCGTGCCACCGGCCTGCGGGGCGAAGCGGCCGTCCGCGTCGACGCCGACCGGCACCTGCCGGAGGTCGACGAACGGCAGCAGCAGCGCGGCGGCCACCGCGACCGTAGGACCGAGTTCGCCGTCGCCCGGGTTCGGGCTGACCAGGTCGAGCTTCAGCTGCCCGGTCTGGGCCGCCTCGAGCAGCGGGCCGGCACCGCCGGCCACCTGTAGTTGCGTGACTCGCAGTCGCCCCACGACCTCTGACCCGAGAAGCGCGGTCAGAGCGTTCGCGTTCGTGCTCCCGCCGATCCATCGGATCGGGCCCTCGGTCGCGATCTCGGCGGCCGCGTTGCCCGAGTCGGACACCTGGACCTCGTTGCGGCCCTGTGCGTCGAGTACGGCGCGGGCCGCGTCGACGTCGTCGGTCACGACGAGCGTCAGCTCCCGGGCTGTCGCGGCCGCGACACGCAGCACGATGTCCGCGGCGCCGGCCGCCAGTACGACCGGCGTTCCGCTCAGGTTCTCCGGCCAGGCGGGGAGTTCGTCGGCGCTGTCGCCGAGCGGTGTGCCGGGAAAGAGTTCGCCGACACTGCGCAGAGCCTCCCAGTCGTCCTGCGACTGCTGCGCGAGACTCCGGCGCTCCGGTTGATCGAATGTCATCCGAGGGTCCTCGTGTCCTTCTGGCCGGTGCGGGTCACGCTGTCCGGTAGTCCTGTTGCCGTGGTCACGGCGGTCGTCTGAGTGCCCGGCCGGTGTCCGGGTGGGACCATGGCCGGGTCGGTGAGGGGTGACAGGCGCTGCTCGGTGGTCTGCTCGGGTTGGGCGCCGGCCGGCTCGAGCTGGGCCGGCTCGAGTTCGTAGTCGGTCGCCGTGCGGATCCGTTCCAGGATCGCGTCCGGGCCGCCGCGGAGCAGCTCGTCGTACGGCTGCCGGACCGCGCCGCTGTTGCCAAAGGCAACTGTCAGCTTGCTGGAGGTGTCCTTGCGGTCGGCGCGGACGTTGACCAGGATGGTCGGTGCGTCCTGGCCCACCTGGATCGACTTCTGCACCCGCTGCCAGTCGGGGTTGTTCCCGATCGTCGCCACAGCACTGTCGATCAGCGCCTGCACCTGCAGCGCGTGCTCGCGCCCGGGATTCTCCGGCAGCACCAGCCGATGGTCGTGCGGACCCGCCTCGCGGACGTGGCCGGCGTGCGGGGTCTCGGCACGCAGGGCGGCCCGGTCGGCCCAGATCATCGCCGCCTCGCCGTCCCCGCGGAGGTACCGGCGCACGGCCTGGCGGGCGAAGGCATCGGTCGGCTTCAGGGCGTCCGGCCCCGCTGCCTGCTCGGCTGCCATCGCGTGCGCGGACCGGTCCCACAGCGAGGTGGCGAGCTCGACCCGATCGAGTCGGCCCTGACCCCGCGGAACCGACTCCGGCATCGCGTGCACGGTCCGGGCGAGCCACTCCGCCTGCGCCTGCGCGTGCGGGTTCGCCGCGAGGTCCGGCGTACGGTCGAGCAGTTCGGCGGCCGTGATCGGCTCCGGGCCGTTGATGCTGTCGGCCCAGTCGCGGACCTGCTGCAGGTGCTCTGCCTGCATCCCGACGTCGGGGTCGATCCGGAGCAGCAGGGTCGGTAGTCCTTGGTCCATCACCCGGTCCTCGGCCCACAGCTTGTCGGACTCGGTGAGGAAGTCGTCCATCCAGGCGAACGCGCGCCCCTCGGCGCCGGCCTGGATACTGACCGCCTTCCAGTTCGTGCCGAACGCGACCGGGCCGGCCATCGCACGGTCGATCGGCAGTACGTCCCAGTCACGGTCCAGCCCGATGGCCGGTCCGACCGTCCGGTTCGCCGCCTGGTTCCACGTCGTGCCCCACCGCAGCTCGACCTGTCCCTCGCGGTCGAGCTCGTTCAGCATCCGGCCGTGGTCGCGGTGCAGCCACACCAGCAGGTCGTCCTCACCCTTCAGCCGGTACGGCGTGAAGCCACGCTCGGCCTGATTCTTCTGTGGATTCAGTACGCCGTCGATGTCGACCATCACCAATGGGCGTTCAGCGCTCATCCGCGGGTGTCCTCCCCTTCTCGCGTCGGTTAAGAATGCCACCCCGTGGGGTTAACAATCTGCAAACGAGCGAGTCGGGAGTTCACCGACCAGCGTCGGCGAGCAGCTCCTCGACGAGCGCGGCTTTGCCCTCGACATAGGCGGCGCGGTCGGTGGTGAGCAGGTGCGCCAGTTCGCGTTTGCGGGCGGCGTACCGCTCACGGTCGGCAGCGTTCAGGCGCAGGTGGTCACGGAGCGCCACGTGGTCCTGGTGTGCCTTGTTGCCTTCAACAACGACATACAGATGGTGGTAGTGGACCGCGTCCGGCGGCAGCGCGAACGCCTCGCGGCCGGGGATCCCCTGGTCGCCTTCGTGCCGGTAGCCGGCGGCGGTCAGCCGCTCGATCGCCATCCGGACCAGGCCCGCGGCCGGGACCACGATGTCGACGTCGATGATCGGTTTCGCGGCCAGGCCGGGGACGGCGGTGCTGCCGACGTGCTCGAGGTGGTGCGGGAGACCGTCGAGGTACGGCGTCACTCGGGCGCGGATCTCCGCGAACCAAAGCGGCCAGCGAGGATCGTAGTCGAGCACCTCGGCGGGAGCGATCACAGCGCGGCGGTCACATCGATCTCGACGAGCTGGCCGGGGAAGCCGAGTTGTGCGACGCCGAGCAGGGTGCTCGCCGTGGTGAAGGCCGGTGCGAGCGGGGAGGCGTTGAGCTGGGTCCAGACGGCGCTCAGGTCTTCCCGGTCCGGGCTGGCCACGTAGATCACCGTGCGGACGACGTCCTCCGGCGTGGCACCCGCCGACTTCAGCGCGGTGAGGATGTTCGCGATGACCTGCGCGGTCTGACCTTCGAGGCCTCCCGGAGCCAGTTCGCCGGACACCTGCAGCGGGCACTGCCCGGCCAGATACACGAAGGTGTCCGCCTGCACGCGCGTCACGTGGTGATACCCAGGAGTCGCATGCAGCTCATCGGGATTGCTCCGCGAGATCGTCACGCTCCGACCCAACGCGATCGGTCAGCCCCGGGTCAACAGATTTAGCACGTACCGCTTCTGCCACGGCGTTTCCACAGCATGCTTGTCGTAGTGCCGTCGTACGTACTCGACCGCCTGGTCCGCCGCCACCCCGTCCAGTACGGCGAGACACGCGAGCGCCGTACCGGTCCGGCCGCGACCGCCGCCGCACGCGAACTCGACCCGCCCGGTCGCGGTCCTGTCCAGCGCCTCACGAAAGACCGTCAACGCCTGCGCGCGATCCACCGGCAGCCGGAAGTCCGGCCACTTCACCCAGCGCGTCTCCCAGGGCACGTCGGGCGGTTCCTTGCCGAGCAGATAGACGCCGTACGTCGGAAACGGCTCTGCCGCCGGGCCGTGCCGCAGACCGCGTCCGCGGACGAGCCGACCCGACGGCAGCTCCATCACACCTGGTGTGTCCTTCAGCCAATGGCCCACAGGGTCAAACTACAAGGCGCTCCTCGGTCGAGGTCGAGAACAGGTGCAGCTTGCCGGCGTCCGGCGCCAGGTGGACGACGGTGCCCTTCTCGTTGTGCAGGCGGGTGCCGATACGGGCGATGACCTGCAGGTTCTCGGTGTGCTCCGCGGCCCCGTACAGGAACGCGTCCGAGCCGAGCTCCTCGATCACCGCGACCTTCACCGGCAGTCCCTCGTCGGCGAGGTGGAACGCCTCCGGCCGGATGCCGAGCGTCAGCGTCTTGTCGTCGCCGGCCTTGGCCAGTACGTCGCGCGCGATCGGGACCACGTAGTCGCCGATCTTCGCGCCGCCGTCGGTGATCTCGGCGGTGATCAGGTTCATCGCCGGCGATCCGATGAAGCCGGCCACGAACTTGTTCCGCGGCCGGTCGTACAGGTTCAGCGGGGTGTCGACCTGCTGCAGTACGCCGTCCTTCAGTACGGCGACCCGGTCGCCCATCGTCATTGCCTCCACCTGGTCGTGGGTGACGTAGACGGTGGTGACGCCGAGTCGATGCTGCAGTTCGGCGATCTGCGTACGCGTCTGCACGCGCAGCTTGGCGTCGAGGTTCGACAGCGGCTCGTCCATCAGGAACACCTTCGGGCTGCGCACGATCGCGCGGCCCATCGCCACGCGCTGCCGCTGGCCACCGGACAGTGCCTTCGGCTTGCGGTCCAGGTACTCCTCCAGACCGAGCAGCTTCGCCGCCTCCTGCACGCGCTGGGCGCGCTCGTCCTTGTGGATGCCCTGCATCTTCAGGGCGAAGCCCATGTTGTCGGCCACCGACATGTGCGGGTACAGCGCATAGTTCTGGAACACCATCGCGATGTCGCGTTCCTTCGGCGGGGCGTTGGTGACGTCCCGGTCGCCGATGAAGATCGCGCCGTCGTTCACCTCTTCGAGCCCGGCCAGCATCCGCAGTGCCGTCGACTTGCCGGAGCCGGACGGTCCGACGAGCACCATGAACTCGCCGTCCTCGATGTCGAGGTCGAGGTTGTCGACCGCGGGAAGGTCGGTCCCCGGGTACACCCGGGTCGCTCCCTTGAACGAGACAGTTGCCATCTCGCGCTTCCTTTCCTTCGCCGACAGGTACGTGCCGGACGATCCGTAGCAAAGGCGCCCAGGTCCTGGGTGTCTTGGTGATGTATCACCGAAGCACTCCGTACAACGATTGACCGACGACTTACATTCCCGGGTGATGTAACCGGTCAGAAATGCGGCGCGGCCTCGCGGATCGAGTCCCCGATCAGGTCCAGCAGGGCAGTCACGGCCCGGCTCGGCCGTCGACCGGCGAGCGTCACGACCGACAACGTCCAGGTCAGTTCGGTGCCGAGGATCGGGAGCTTGCCGACCGCCGGTTCGTCCGCCGCCGGCTCCAGTTCGGGGACGACGCCGACGCCCAGCCCGACCCGGACGTAGTCGGGGATCGTGGTCAGCTCCGGCACCTCGACCTGGATCCGCCGCGGCGTTCCGAGGGCCTCGAACGCGCGATCGACGATCTTCCGGTTGCCGAACCCCGGCGGCATGTCGACGAAGCGTTCCCCGGCCAGTTCCTCGAGCCGGACCCCGGCGCGGCCGGCGAGCGGATGCGACGACGGCACCAGCGCCACGAACGGCACGGTGGCGATGTCGCGCACCTCGAGTCCACGCAGCTCCGCCCGGGGCAGTCCGAGCAGCGCGAGGTCGAGGCGACCATGTCGTACGTCGTCCGCGAGACCGGTCGAGCCCGTCGGGGAGGTGGCGACCTGCACCTCGACCAGTGGGTATCTGCGATGGAACGCCCCGAGGAGGTCGGCCAGGTTCACCATGCTGAGCCGGGCCAGCGTCCCGATCCGGATGCTGCCGCGCAGCCCCGACGACGCCTCCTCGACCACTGCCCGCGCCCGGTCCAGCGACTCCAAAGCGGCCTTCGCCTCGGGCAGCAACGCCTGCCCCGCGGCCGACAGCACGACGCGACGGGTCGAGCGGTCGAAGAGCGTCGTCTTCAAGTCGTTCTCGAGGGCCCGTACGGCGGCCGACACCGTGGACTGGACCGTGAACAGCCGCTGCGCCGCCCGGGTGAAGCTCAGCTCCTCGGCGACGGCGACGAAGTACTCCAGCTGCCGGCTGTCCACAGCATCGAATTATCGGACTCACCGATAAGAGAGCGCAAGAACTTTCGTTGGACTCGATAGATGCCGCGCGGCACGCTGGAACCATGTCCACCATGACGTCCTCGCGGACCGGTGCACGGATCCGGTTCGCGCATGCTCCGGGGTTCTGGGTGATCGCGGCGGCCTTCCTCACCACGATGGCCTTCTCGACGATCCCGACGCCGCTCTATGCGATCTACCAGCAGCGCGATGGCTTCCCGACGTTCGTGATCACGGTGATCTTCGCCAGCTACGCGGTCGGCGTGATGGCGTCGCTGTACCTCGCCGGTCACGTCAGCGACTGGCTCGGGCGGCGACGGGTCGCGCTGCTCGCCGTACTCGCCGAGGCGCTGTCGGCGGCGATCTTCCTGATCTGGCCGGCCGTGCCCGGACTGCTGCTGGCACGGTTCATCTGCGGTGTCGGGGTCGGCGTCCTGACCGCGACCGCCACCGCGCATCTGTCCGAGCTGCGGCAGATCGCGCGTCCCGGTGAGGATCCGAGCCGGTCGGCCCTGATCTCGAGCATGGTGAACCTCGGCGGGCTGGCGTTCGGCCCGCTCGTGGGCGGGGTGCTGGCGCAGTACGTCGCCGCGCCGCTGGAGCGCCCGTACGAGATCTTCCTGGTGCTGCTCCTGCTCAGCGCGGTCGGGATCGCGCTGGTGCCGGAGACCGTGGAGCGGCTGGAGGAACGTCCGGCGTACCGGCCGCAGCGCGTGGCGCTTCCGTCGTCGGCTCGGCCGCTCTTCTTCGCGTCCGCGATCGGCGCCTTCGCGGCGTTCGCCATCTTCGGGCTCTTCACCTCGCTGGCGCCGACCTTCCTGGCCGGAGTTCTCCACCACACCTCGCGCCTGCTGGCCGGGGTCGTCACGTTCGCCGTCTTCATCGCGGGCGCGGCCAGTCAGGCCGTCTTCGTCCGCCTGAGCCGGCCGGCGCAGCTCCGCCTCGGTCTCGTCGCGATGTCGGTCGGGCTGGTGGGCGTCGCTGCCGGCGGCCTGATCCCGAACCTCTTCCTCTTCGTCGTCGGCGGGATCGTGGCCGGCGCCGGTGTCGGCCTGGTCTTCCGCGGGGCGGTGGCCACCGCCGCGTCGCTCGCCGACCCGTCCTCGCGCGGCGAGGTCCTGGCCGCCCTCTTCCTCATCGCGTACGCCGGTCTCGCGATCCCGGTCCTCGCGATCGGCCTGGGCATCGCGCTCCTCCCGGCCGAGGTCGCCCTGCTGGTCTTCTCCGGGTTGATCCTGGTCCTGGTGAACGCCGCCGTATTGCGGATGCTGGCCGCCCAGCACGGCGTTCATGCTTCCCTCGCTACGCTCGGAAAGTGATGTGATGCGGGGTGTGGATCTCGAACGCGACTACGGACTGACCATCTCCTCGCTGGAGCCGCACCCGGGAGGGTTCGCCACCGAGGGCTGGGTGGCGGACAGGAAGTGGTTCGTGAAGAGGTGGAGGGACGGCGAGCGACCGGTCGGGCTGGAACTGCTGGAGGAACTGCGGGCGCTCGGACTGCCGGTGGTGGAACCGCTGCGCACCCTGGACGGCGAGCTGTCCGCGACGATGGGCTCCCAGGCGTACGCCGTCTTTCCTTACGTGGAGGGGCGGACGGCGACGTTCGGCGACTGGCGTGTCGCCGCGCGGGCGATGCGGCAGGTCCACGAAGCCCCGCTGCGGGTGGACCTGCCGCCCGCGAACACCGACGAGCCGGCGATCGAGGAACTGGGTCGCTCGCTGGACCATCCGTGGATCGCCGACCGGGCGGACGAGGTGTCTGCGGCGATCGCGCGACTGGAGAGCGTGCGGACGCGCGTCGCGGAGAAGCCGGTCCGTGCGGTCGTCTGCCACACCGACTTCCACGGGTTGAATCTGCTGCTCGACGACGCGGGGGAGGTGGCGGCCATCCTCGACTGGGAGAACGCCGTGATCGGACCCCGCGAGTACGACGTCTGGGTCGCGGCCGACGGTCCTGAGCTCGTGGAGTTCCTCGACGAGTACGGCGCGGACGATCTCGATCTCGACCACGTCGAGTTCGCGCTGCTCGCGCGCGGCCTGCGGGATCTGGCGGCCCGGGTGCTGACCACCGTCGACCGACCGGGAGTCGACACCTGGGGCTTCGACCGGATCCGGCGAGTAGACAGCAACCTCGAGGTCTTCAGCCGCTACTGCGTCAGCTAGGCCGCGGCGCCCGGGCCGGCGAGGATGTCGATGTCGTCGGCGTGCATCGGCTTGCCGCAGTGGGCGCAGGTCAGGTCGACGTGGCTGATCTCGCCGCAGGCGTGGTGGCGGTAGAGGACCGGAGGGCCCGCCTGGCCGGCCAGGTGTTTGTCGCCCCAGGCAACCATCACCATCAGGACGTCGACCAGTTCCCGGCCCTTGGCGGTCAGCACGTACTCGTACCGCGGCCGCTGGTCGTACGGACGCCGCTCGATCACGCCGCGATCGAGCAGGTGGTTCAGCCGCTCGGTGAGCACCTTGCGGGAGATCCCCAGATCCGCCTGCAACTGCTCGAACCGGGAGAACCCGACCCAGATGTCGCGCAGGATCAACGGCGACCACGGCTCGCCGATCACGTCCAGTGTGCGGGCGATCGAGCACGCCATCTGACTGAAGTCTGTGCGCTGCATGCGAACCAGTGTAGCTTGGGGTTCCCTTAAGGAACTTCATCGTGTTAGCGTTCCTTCAAGGAACTCCGATGGGAGGGCAGGACCATGAGCAAGGTGATCAGCGGCCTCGCGGTCTCGGTCGACGGCTACATCACCGGACGCGACTCCGGTCCGGACCGCGGTCTCGGTGACGCACCGATGCTGTTCGACTGGTACTTCGACGGTGACACCCCGAGCCAGGTGTTCGACGGCTTCAAACTCAGCGCGCCGAGTGCGCGGGTCTTCGACGCGCTCGCCGGCCGGGTCGGCGCGATCGTCGCGGGACACAAGACGTACGACGACTCCGGTCACTTCGGCGGCGGCAGTCCGCATCCGAAGGCGCCGCTCGTCGTCCTGAGCCACGGTCCGGTGGCGCAGATCAGCGAGCGGCAGAAGCTCGCGAACACGATCGAGGACGCGGTCGCCGCGGCGCGGGAGCTGGCCGGCGGGAAGGACGTCGGGCTGATGGGCGGCGGCACCGTCACCGCGGCGCTGCGGGCCGGTCTCGTCGACGAGCTCGTGCTGCACCAGGTTCCGATCCTGCTCGGCGGCGGCCGGCCGTTCTTCCAGGAGCTGCCCGAACACATCCGGCTGAACCTGCGCGAAGCGGTGCCGGCACCCGGTGTCACCCACCTCCACTACGAGATCGTTCGCTGAAGGAGCACAGTCATGTTGAACCCCGCCGTACGCAGCGCCGTCGAGAGCACGTCGATCGCCCATCTGGCCACCGTTCTGCCGGACGGCTCACCGCATTCGATCCCGCTGTGGGTCAGCACGCTCGGCGACCGGATCATCTTCCTCACCGGCCCGAACTCCCTGAAAGCCCGGAACATCCGCCGCGACCCGCGCGTCGCGCTGTCGCTCGCTCCGGTCGACAACCCGTACGAGCCGGTGGTGGTCCGTGGCCGCGTCGTCGAGTGGATCGACGGCGACGACGGCTGGGAGCTCGTCGACCAGATCGCCCAGAAGTACATCGGCCAGCCGTACGGCCGCGACCAGGACCGCGTCATCGCCGTCATCGAGCCCGACCACCAGACCGTGGGGGTCAGGTGACCTTAGGATTCCCGCCATGGGTGTGACGGTGACGGTCGGGGAGCAGGACGCGTATCTGGCGCGGGTGGGGCGGGCGGGCATGTTGATGCTGCCGATGATCACCGGGATCGGCGAGCAGATCCGGACCTGGGCGGACGAGCTGGCCGGTGAGGGGATCACCGCGCTGGCGTGGGATCCGTTCAAGGGCCGCAGTACGGACAACGCCACCCGCGAGGAGCTCGGCGGGATGCTGCGGGAGATGGACGACGACGCAGCGCTTGCCGAGCAGGGCGCGCTGCTGGACTACCTGTTCGACGACCTCGGATGCAGCAAGGTCGGTGTGATCGGGTGGTGCCTGGGCGGGCGGTTCGCCTTCCTGCTCGCGGCGCGGGACCAGCGGGTGTCGAACGTCGTCGCGTTCCATCCGACCGTCCCGTCGGATCGGCCGCCGCATCACACGTACGACGCGATCGCCGAGGCTGCCGCGATCACGGCGCCGGTGCTGGTGAGCTACCCGAGCGCGGACGCCGCCGTACCGAACGCGGACTTCGAGACACTGCAGACCGTCCTGCAGGCGCGGACCGCCGGCGCGACGTTCACGCAGTACTTCCCCGGGGCGGACCACGGTTTCTCCGACAAGTCCCGGCACGACAAGGCCGTGAACGCGGACGCGTTCCGCCTGGCGTGGCCGCAGGCGCTCGCGTTCATGAGGTCGACGGTCGCCTGAGCTCCGCCTCCAGCCGGCGGTGCAGCTCACCCAGCCGGCTGCGGCCGGGCGTGCCTTCCGGGTACCGCGCGAGGACCTCGCGCACTGTCGCCGGGACATGCTCGATCGCCCAGCGGAGTACCGCATCGGCCGCCGACGGATCGCCGGTGGCGAGTTCCTGTGCGTACGCCGCGTACTGTGCGGACGCGACGATGTGCTTCACCTGAGTCGCTGCGGCGAACGGATGCAGGTACGCCGAACCGGCCGTGCCGACCGCGGCGCGTGCGGCGGCCTCGGCGGCAGGATCCGCGATCTCGCCGGCCGCCTTCAGGGCAGCCCAGGCGGCGGTCCGGATCGCCTTCGTACGCTTGCCTCCGGAACCGAACTCGCGGACGATCTCGATCGCGTCGCGCGGCCGCCGATCGTCCGGCGCGACCGCTTCGTAGATCGGCAACGCCCGCTCGGCGCAGTCGGCTGTCCACAGGCTGAGGTGCCGGAGCTCGTCCAGGCTCAGCGGGATTTCCGGGTGACCCATGAGCCTCAATCGTATCGTTGAACCCTTCGGTTGAAGCTTTCACGCCGCCCGGCGGTGGTCCGTCGGCGTGATGCCCCGGACACGCTTGAAGGCAACGCTCAACGCGAAAGCGTTCGCGTAGCCGACCCGGCGGGCGATCGTCTCGACCGTGTCGCGGGTCGACCGGAGCTGGTCGGCGGCGAGCGCGATCCGCCAGCCGGTGAGGTAGCTCATCGGCGCCTCGCCCACCACGGCCGTGAACCGCCGCGCCAGCGACGCCCGCGAGATCCCGACGCGGTCCGCGAGCTCGGACACGTTCCACGGGTACGCCGGATCCTCGTGCAGCAACCGCAGCGCCGTACCCGCGACCGGATCTGTCTGCGCCCGGTACCACCCCGGCGCGTGCGACTCCGGCCGCGCGAACCACGCGCGCAGCGTGGTGATCAACGCCAGGTCGAGCCACCGATCCAGCACGCTCTGCTGCCCGGCCGCGTCCCGCTGGATCTCGCTGGTGATCATGTCCATCACCGACCCCGCGACCTCCGCCGCCGGGACGACGAGCACCGGCGGTAGTGCCGTGACGAGGCGGCGGCTGACGTCGCCCGCCACCTGATAGGTGCCGCTGGCAACCATCACCGCGCCGGACTTGCGACTGCCGTACGTCCGCACGCCGAGACGGGCCGAGTAGTCGACCGGTGCCCCCGGCAACGGTTCGCAGATGCCGCCGGGGTGGATCCGCAGCTGCGGCACGGTCCGCACCGAGTCGCCGACGACGTACGGCTCCGGGCCGGTGACGATCGCGACGTCGCCCTGCTCCATCCGCTGCGGCTCGATGCCGTCGCGGGTCACCCAGCCGGAGCCGCGCACCAGGGTCGCGAGGGCGAGCGGCGCCTCGTCCCGGATCTCCAGCGCCCACGGCAGATCGAGGATCGTCAGGTTGAACACCCCGTCCTGCGCCCGGGTCCCGGCCAGCAGTTCGTCGAGCACATCCATGCGACGAGGGTACGCCAGGCTGAGCGTCTCGGACATCGAATTGCGGCGTACGGCCATGGTTTGTCTCAATCCGCTGCGGTGGACTGGAGTCATGACACCGATCCTGATCCTCAGTGGCAAAGGCAAGACCGGCCGGCGCGTCGCCGCCCAGCTCGACGCGCGGGGCGTCCCGTACCGGTTGGCGTCCCGCTCCAGCGAGCCCCGCTTCGACTGGTACGACGAGGACACCTGGGCGGACACGATCCGCGGTACGGAGACGGCGTACCTCGCGCCCCCGGTCGGACCGACCGGGCTCGCACAGGCCTGCAAGTTCGTCCAGCAGGCCGATGGGCTGCGGCGACTCGTCCTGCTGTCAGGTCGCGGCGTCGGCAGCCCTGGACGCGACTTCGCCGTGTACGACGGTCAGCTCGAACTGGAGAACGTGGTGCGGGCGAGCGAGCTGGACTGGACGATCGTGCAGCCGGCCTGGTTCGCGCAGGGCTTCAGTGAGGACTTCCTGCGGTACCACGTCCTGGCCGGCGAGATCCGGTTGTCCGCCGGTACCGGCGGCGAGGCGTGGATCGACACCGACGACGTCGGCGACGTGATGACCACCGCTCTGCTCGACGAGTCGTACGTCGGCCGGACCCTCGCGATCTCCGGCCCGCGCACCCTCACCATGCTCGAGATCGCCGACGAACTGACCGCCGCGACCGGACGCCCGATCTCGTACGTCGACCTGGACCCGCAGGCCCATGTCGCGGAGCTGATCGCGCAAGGCCTGGCGCAGGAGGACGCCGACGCGATCCGCGACCTGTTCGCCGTCATCCGCAACCACCGCTCCGAGTACGTCTCGACCGGAGTGGACGAGGTCCTCGGCCGCCCACCCCGCGACTTCACCGCCTGGGCCCGCGAAACCGCGAAGACCGGTGTGTGGGCGGGCTGATTGCCGACGCCCAGGCCATCACAACTGCCGCATCGCGGCGGCCGCACGCTCAGCCCGCCCGTTGGCGGGCGATTGTGATGGGCTGGCGACCGGCCTCCCCGCCCACCTGAGGTGCGGGGAGGCCGCCAGTCAGCGGTGCTGCATCTCGGTCCACTCTTCGTGGGTGAGTTCCTGGAGCTCGGACGCGGGTGTCTTGGACTGGAGTTCGCTGCCTCCGCCGACGGCGCCGCCGCCGAAGACGAGGTTGGCCCAGTTGTTCTGGGCGATCAGGGTCGACGTGGTCTTGTCGCCATTGATGTCGGCCGCCGTCGTCGAGTCGGTGGTGTCGCCGTCACAGTTCCAGTCGATCGGCTGGTTGGCCGCGCCGGCCGTGGTCCGCGTTGTGCCGTTCGGGCACTTCCACTTGGTCAGGTAGCCGGCGCCCAAACTGCCCAGACCGACCCGCTCGTCGGGCCGGGCCTCGTTGATCGACGTCGGCTGGACGCTCGAGTAGCCCCAGTACTTGGTGCCGTCGGCCTTGAGTACACCACCGAGCTGGAACCAGTAGTTCATCACGCTCAGGTAATTCGGCTTGTAGTTCAGGTGGTCGGCGCCGCCGTGCTTCAGGCCGATGTTGTGCCCGAGCTCGTGGACGAACGTGCCGACGTTGATGTCGTCGGTCGCGTTCCAGTTGCACTTGGGGCCGACCGTGACGATGAACGTGTCGTTCGGGATGTTGAAGGCCTGGCCGCTGCTGCAGCCGCCGTCGTAGCTGTCACCCCAGAGCATGTAGTGGAAGACGGCCTTCCGCGCCGAGGCGAAGCTGGCCGTCTTGATCGCGGTGGTCTGGGTGCCCGACGGGTTGAGATCGGCGTCGTACGTGACCTCGTTGCCACCGCCGAGGTCGTACTTCGTCCCGCGCGCGGAGCCGGCGTCGAGGTGGATCGCCACACCGGTCGTGCCGTCCGGGTTGCTGACCGGGGCGGACGCGAAGACCTGCACGATCCGGTCGAGTGCCGCGGTGGTCGCGAGCCGTCCGGACATGTAGTCCATCTCGACGAACAGGTCCTTCTTCTTCGGGTTCGCGCCCAGCGCGGGCAGGTTCACGTCGACGACGCCGTCGCCGTTGGCGTCGTACCCGTTCGTCTCCCAGGTGTCGGGGAGCGAGTCGCCGTCGGTGTCGGTCGCGGCGGGGGCGACGGCGGGACTGACGCTGTCGGCTGGGGGAGTTGGTGCCGCCACCGCGTTCGAGACGGCGAGCGCGGTGGCGGCCAGGGACGTCAGTACGGCGAACAAGGCGGGGCGGGGCCTCATCAGATCTCCTTCGGGGCGGTGGGTGATCCGACCGCCACCGTAAGTGATTTCTACCGCTGAGGACGGCTCAGCCGGGTCACTGACTCAATTGGGTCAAGCGGCCGAGCGGAGCATTGCGCGGATGCCGACGGTCAGTCCGAGGGCCGCGGTCACGATCGCGGCCGCCCAGCCCCACAGCACCGCGCTGGACAGTACGTCGCCCGAGAACAGGCTCCGCTCCGCGTCGACGAGGTACGACAGCGGGTTGAACTTCGACGCGACCCGCATCCACCCGGGACCGGTCTCCAGCGGCAGCAGCATCCCGGACAGGATCATCAGCGGGAACAAGAACGTCTGCTGCACCACCCAGAACATCCAGTCCTGCTTGCGGACGGCGATCGCCAGCGCGTAACTGAACGACCCGAGCCCGACACCGAACACGCCGAGCAGCGCCAGCCCGACCACCGCACCGCCGACGTGCAGGTCGAACGCGAACGGCGTCATGACCGCGATCACGATCACGGCCTGCCCGAACAACGGCACCATCTCCTTCAGCGCCCGGCCGATCAGCAGCGACGAGCGGGACAGCGGCGTGACCAGCATCCGCTCGTGCGCACCGGTCTGGAACTCGAACAACAGGTTCGACCCGGTGGCCGACGTACCGAACAGGGTGGTCATCACCAGGATCGACGGCACGAACCACTGCCACACGCCGGCGTCGAACGCTCCGCCCATGGATCCCGCGAGCAACGGACCGAACAGGGCGAGGAAGATCAGCGGCTGGATCATCCCGAACAGCAGGCTGAACGGATCCCGCAGGACCGGCTTGAGCTCCCGGGTCATCACGATCCGGATGTCGCGCAGGAGGTTCCGCGACGGCTGGACCTCGGTCACGGCCGGGGTGGTGAGGGTGAGCGTGGTCATCAGGCTGCCTTTCCGTTGGAGTCTTCGCGCAGGCTGCGGCCGGTGAGGTTGAGGAATACGTCGTCGAGAGTCGGGCGGTGCACCTGCGCCGCCGCGATCGGTACGCCGTCCTGCTGCGCGGCGGTGACGAGTTCGGGGAGTGTCGCCGGACCGTCGGCGACCCGCAGGCTCAGCTCGTCGCCCACGGCAACGACCTCGTGGACCCCGGGCACCCGCTCGGCCAGCCGGCGCAGCTGCGAGATGTTGCCCGGAGCAACGGTCAGCGCGATCCGGTCGCCGGCCAGTTCGGCCTTCAGTGCGTCGGCGGTGTCGTCGGCGATCACCTCGCCGTGGTCCACCACGACCACACGCTCGGCCATCGAGTCGGCCTCGTCCAGGTAGTGCGTGGTGAGCACGATCGTCATCTCGTACTGCGCGCGCATCCGCAGGATGTGGTCCCACAGGTTCGCCCGGTTCTGCGGGTCGAGTCCGGTCGACGGCTCGTCCAGGAACAGCAGCGACGGCGCGTGCACGAGACCCATCGCGACGTCGAGCCGCCGCCGTTGGCCGCCGGACAGTTCCGACACCTTGCGCTGTGCCAGTTCGGTCAGCTCCAGGGCCTCGATCAGTTCGCCGGCGCGGAGCCGGGCGGCGCGGCGGTCGAGTCCGTAGATCACGCCCTGACCGGCCAGTTCGTCACCGGCCCGCTGGTTGTGCGCCGCGCCGTTGCCCTGGCCGACGTACCCGATCCGCCGCCGGACCTGGCTGGGCTGCGAGGTCACGTCGTACCCGGCGACCGTCGCGGTGCCCGACGTCGGGGTGATCAAGGTGGTGAGCATGCGCAGGGTGGTGGTCTTGCCGGCGCCGTTCGGGCCGAGGACGGCGACCAGTTCGCCGGGCTCGACGTCCAGGCTGATGCCGCGGACGGCGTGCACGGTCTCGGTACGGCTCACCACGAAATCCCGGGTGAGCGCTCGGGTGCTGATCACGGGTCGCTCCTTCGATCGGTTGATGAGGACGACGTTTCCAGGAGTAGCGGACAGGTTCTGGCCGCTACTCGTGGCAATCTGAGGTCATGTCCGAAACCTCTGCTCGACTCCTGGCGCTGCTGTCGCTGCTGCAGGCGCGACGGGACTGGCCGGGTGCTCTGCTCGCCGATCGGCTCGAGGTCAGTGCGCGGACGGTCCGCCGCGACGTCGACCGGCTGCGCGACCTCGGCTACCCGGTGCGCGCGACGAAAGGCCCCGACGGCGGTTACCGGCTCGACGCGGGGGCCGACCTGCCGCCGCTGCTGTTCGACGACGACCAGGCGATCGCGGTCGCGGTCGCGTTGCAGACCGCGACGAGTACGGTTACCGGGATCGAGGAGGGCGCGTTGCGGGCGCTCGCCACGGTCCGTCAGGTGATGCCCGCGCGGCTGCGCCAACGGGTCGACGCCCTGCAGGTCACCACGGTCGATCGCTACGCCGACCGCCGTACCACGGTCGACTCCGAGCAACTGATCGCGATCGGTACGGCGGTGCGCGCCCGTGAGGTACTGCGGTTCGACTACGCGTCACCTGGTGCGCCGGCGGACGAGTGGTTGCCGCCGCGGAAGGTGGAGCCGCATCACCTGGTGACGTGGGGCGGGCGGTGGTACCTGATCGGATGGGACCTGGACCGCAACGACTGGCGGACGTTCCGGGTGGACCGGATGACGCCGAAGACGCCGACGGGACCGCGCTTCAGTCCGCGCGAACTGCCGGCGCCGGACGTCGCGACGTACATCTCCAGCCGTTTCCGCGGGACGGATCAGAACCCGTGCCGCGGTGAGGCGATCCTGCAGGCGAAGGCGTCGGACATCGCGCAATGGGCCGGGCGGGGAGCGTTCGTCGAGGAGGTCACGCCGACGAGTTGCCGGCTCGTACTGAGCGCGTGGTCGTGGACCGGGCTCGCCGCGACGTTCGGGATGTTCGAATGCGATCTGGAGCTGGTCGGACCGCCGGAGTTGAAGGACGCCGCTGCGCAGTTGGCCGCGCGCTACCAGGAGGCCGTGTCATGAGTACCGAACTGATCGTCGCGGATGCGGTCGCCTGGCACGCCTGGCTCCAGGAGCATCACACGGAGAACGACGGTGTCTGGCTGGTGCTCGCCAAGAAGAACGTGATCACGCCGACGAGCCTCAGGTACGACGAGGCGCTCGAGGAAGCCCTGTGCCACGGGTGGATCGACGGGCAGCGGCGCGGGCGCGACGAGCAGACGTTCGTCCAGCGGTACACACCGCGGCGCGCGCGGAGCATGTGGTCGAAGCGGAACGTGGACCTGATCGCGCGGCTGGAGCGGGAGGGCCGGATGTACGCCGCCGGACGCGCCGAGGTCGAGCGAGCGAAGACCGACGGCCGATGGGACAAGGCGTACGGCGGGGCGAGCACGCTCGAGGTCCCGGATGATCTGGCGGCGGCGCTGGCCGCGGAGCCGAAGGCGCAGGCGATGTTCGAGATTCTGACCAGTGCCAACCGGTTCGGGGTGATCTACCAAGTGAACGAGGCGAAACGTCCCGAGACCCGGGTGCGCCGGATCGCGCGGTTCGTCGAGCAACTGGCGCGCGGCGAGACCCTCTACCCGCAGAAGCGAACGCTCTAGTCCTCGACGAGGTCGAGTGTTGCGTCCTGGCCGGCGGTGAGAGGGAAGTAGGCGATGAAGGTGACGCCCTCGTCCTCGGTGTCGAAGCGGGCGATCCGCTCGACGGCGGGCTCGTAGAACACGTCACCGGCGTACAGGACCCGCGGCTGGTCGCCGGCGGCCTGCTGGTAGATCGCCGACCCCGACACGATGTTGCCGAACACGGGACCGTTGTGGACGTGCGGGCCGAGCGCGGTGTGCGGGCCGATCGTGATCCGGCGGACCTCGACGCGCTGCACCGGCAGGGCCTCGGGCAGTTGCTGGTCGAGGACGACGACGCGGCTGATGGATGGGTTCATGGCGGCATCGTACATACCAATAGGTACAGAAGGCGAGTGCGGCTGTCGGCGGCGCCGGGGTGGGTTTGCTCAGTACAGGATCGGGTTGAGGGGAGAGGAGATCGTGTCGCCGGGCTGGTTGCCGGGCATCCAGGCGGCCAGGTCCGCCACCTGGTTGTCGTTCACCGGCGTGGTGATCTCCATCGAGGCGTCGACGTAGATCACCGTCATCACCCGGCGCGGGATATCGGTCGTGTTCGGCGGCGCGTGGTGGAACGTCCAGCCGAGGTGATAGCTGACCTCGCCGAGCTGGTACGGCTCGGAGACCTCCGGGAAGTTCTGCTCGGCCAGCGTCTCCTGCAGGACGCGCTCGGACTCGTCACTGATCGGCAGGTCGCGTCCGTACTCGAAGGTGTGGCTGCCGGCCGCGAACGACAACGGCCCCATCTCCATCGGCGTTTCCTGCAACGGGATCCAGACCGTCACGCAGCGGTCGGTGGCGAACGGCCAGTAGTACTGGTCTGCGTGCCACGGGGTGACGCCGCCGCCGGACTCCTTGTACAGCGCCTGGTCGTGGTACAGCCGCACCGACTGCACGCCGAGCAGTTGCGCCGCGATCCGCGCCAGCCGCGGCGACGACACGAACTCCAGTACGCGCTCGCTGTCCTGCCACAGGTTCGTCACCTGCAGGAACGCCTTGCCGTACGTGTCACGCTCCTCCAGCGGAAGCTGCTGCGTGTTCAATTCGATCACCTTGCCGGTGATCTCCGGCTCGAACTCCGCGATCGTCTCGGGGCTGAGCACGTTCTTCAGCTTCACGAAACCGTGCTCGCGGAAGTGCGCGAGAGCGGACCGGCCAAGGGTGTAGTCGGTCTCCAGCTCCGGGCGGGTCAGAGTCATGGGACAACAGGGTTCCTGCACCTTTCATCGCTGTAAAGATCAGTGATCAAATCTTTTCCCTTCGTGCACGTGCACCCGCAGGCGCGAAGGGAAGCAGTCAGGGCTGTACTGCGAAGCGGTCCAGTGCCTGCAGGATGAGGTCCTGGGTGCGCGAACCTCCTGCGCCGTGGCCCTCCTGCTCGACCAGATACAGCTCGGCGTCCGGCCACGCCTGGGCCATCAGCCACGCGATGTCAGGCGGGCCGCTGATGTCGAGCTTGCCGTGGATCAGTACCCCGGGAATCCCGGCGAGCCTGCCCGCCTCGCGCACCAGAACGCCTTCCTCCAGCCAGGCCGCATGCCCCCAGTAGTGCGTCACGAGCCGCGCGAACCGCAGCCGGAACACAGGATCGTCGTACGCCGAGTCCGGTCGCCAGTCGGGATGCGTGCGGACATGGGTGTCCTCCCAGTCGCACCAGTCGCGTGCGGCCTTCTCACGTACGGCGGGGTCGGGGTCGTGCAACAGGCGGCTGTAGGCGAGCGCGAGATTGCCGCCCCGCTGATCCTCCGGTACGCCGTCGCGGAAGCGGGCCCATTCCTCGGGAAAGATCCGGCCCATGTCGCGGGTGACCCACTCGACCTCGCGGCGGGAGGTATTCGTGACGCTGAACAGGACGACCTCCGAGATCGCCTCCGGGTGCTGCTCGGCGTACGCGAGCCCGAGCGTCGCGCCCCAGGACGCGCCCAGGAGCAGCCACTTCGAGATACCGAGCTGCTCCCGGAGTTGCTCGAAGTCCGCGATCAGGTGCCCGGTGGTGTTGGTTCTGAGATCCACGTCCGGCTCGGCCGCATCAGGTGTGCTCCGTCCGCAGTTGCGCTGGTCGACGAGGACCACCTTGTACCTGGCGGGATCGAAGTACCGCCGCCACCCGGCGCCGGCGCCGGACCCTGGGCCACCGTGCATACATCTAGAGCACTCCGGTGTACGTCAGGGCGAAGGTGGCGCAGGGGAGTAGGAAGAGGGTGGCGAGGGTGATGATGCCCTTGAAGGACTGGTGGGGGCCGATGAGTTTGCGGTACGCGGCGATCAGGACCGGGACCATCACGACCTCGAGCGGGAGCATGCTGCGCGGGATGATCGTCCCGGTGGCCGCGAGGATCACCGACAGTGCGGCTGCCGCGATCCAGGCGCCGTACCCGATCAGGTACGTCGTCCGCGCGCCGAAGCGGACCGCGATGGTCTGGTACCCGGCGGCGCGGTCCGCGTCCAGGTCGGCGAGTGTGGTGGGGAGGTAGAGCCCGACGGCGGCCAGCGTTCCCTGCAGGCCCATCAGCCACGGGAAGTCGCTCAGGTCCGGGTTGATCGCCGCCCAGCCGGCCAACGGCCCGAAAGCGCCCAGCGCCAGCGCGTTGACCGCGACGTCGAAGCCGGCGCGGGTCTTCAGCCGGACCGGCGGGACGGAGTACGCGTACCCGAGCAGTACGGCCAGGAGGACGCCCAGCGCGAACACGATCCCGACATGCAGGCTCAGTCCGACCGCCGCGACCGCAGCTGCGAAGGCCAGTCGCTTCGCTGCTCGCAGCGTGATCCGCCCGTCCAGCAGCGGCGACTTGGCCTTGCGCGGGTTGAGCCGATCGCTCGGCAGGTCGTACGCGTCGTTGACCGCGAGCACGGCGAGCCAGACGAGCGGTCCCATCACGACGGCCCCGACGATCAGCCGCGGCCACTCCTCGAACGGTGGGATCAGCCGATGGGTCGCGAGCAGGATCCCCGTGTAGTACGGGACGATCGAGACCACCCAGAACGCCGGCCGGCCCACCGCGATCACATCCCGGACCCGCGGTCCCCGTACCTGCACGTCCGTGCTCACATCACCACTGTCCTCCTGGAGCGGCGCACCTCGCTTCCCTCCTGAGGGTGAATCCCCTCACGATGTCTGCGATGTGCCGGTGGGGAACTCCTGGGTGCCCAGGACCCGGAGCAGGTCGAGGCGGTCCCGGCTCTCGACATCGGCGGGGGTGAGGACCAGCAGCAGTTGGCCCTGGTCGGGCGTCATCAGGGTTTCGCAGTCCATCACCAGGCGACCGACTTCGGGGTGCAGCACGGTCTTGCGATCGCCACGGCGTACCGCGACCTCGTGATCGGACCACAACGCTCGGAACTCGTCGCTCGCCGCCTGCAGCCGGTCGACCAACCCGGTGACCGTGGCATCGCCCGCGCGCCGCCCTGCCACCGCGCGCAGGTCGGCAACCAGTTGACGCGACTGGTGGTCCCTGTCCTCGGGAGGGCAGCCGTCGCGACCGTCGGCCTCGACGAACCAGCGGTGGACGAGATAACGCCGGTCGCCGGAGAGGTTCGTCTGGTCGCCGGCCAGCAGTACCGACATCCGGTTCTGGGCGAGAACCTCCCCGAGGTCGGAGAGCACCATCGCCGCGGTGTCGCCGAGCAGGTCGAGCATCCGGATCAGGCCGGACCGTGCCAGCCGCGCGACGCCGTCGGCGGGCGGTGGCTGGTGCCCCGCCAGATGAAACAGGTGGTTGCGCTCGTCGTCGGACAACCGCAGCGCCCGCGCCAGCGCCGCGAGCAGTTGCGTCGACGGCTGACTGCTTCGGCCCTGTTCGAGGCGTACGACGTAGTCCACCGACATCCCCGCCAGCATGGCGACCTCTTCGCGGCGCAGGCCGTTCGTCCGCCGCCGCGGGCTCTCGGTCAGGCCGGCCTCGGCGGGGCGGATCGCCGCGCGGCGCCGGCGCAGGAAGTCGGCGAGCTCGTCACGTTCCATGCGTCCATGCTGCCTCGCGGCCGGCACACCGAGCCAGGGAGCGGGACTCCCAGGATGAACGCTCCGCTACCGCGTCCGCCGTACCCGACCCAAGGTGGAGGAAATCGACCGAAGGAGATCATCGTGCAGACACGAACGCTCGGCAAGACCGGACCCACCGCCTCCGCGCTCGGCCTCGGCGCCATGGCGATGTCGGGCGCGTACGGCGAGTCCGATCGCGCCGAGAGCATCGCCACCGTGCACGCCGCACTGGATGCCGGCGTCACCCTCGTCGACACCGCCGATTTCTACGGGATGGGCCACAACGAGCTGCTGCTCGCCGAAGCGCTGCGGGGGCGGCCGCGGGACAGCTATCAGCTGAGCGTGAAATTCGGCATGCTCGCCGGTCCCGGACTGCAGTACTTCGGGGTCGACGGGCGTCCCGCGGCGGTGAAGACGTTCCTCGCGCACTCCCTCACGCGACTCGGCACCGACTACATCGACATCTACCGCCCGGCGCGGCGCGATCCCGACGTGCCGATCGAGGAGACGGTGGGCGCGATCAAGGACCTGGTCGACGCGGGGTACGTCCGGCACATCGGACTGTCCGAGGTCGACGCCGAGACGATCCGCCGGGCGCATGCCGTGCACCCGATCGCCGACCTGCAGGTCGAGTACTCACTGGTCTCGCGCGCGGTCGAGCCGGAGGTGCTGCCGACGCTCCGCGAGCTGGGCATCGGGATGACGGCGTACGGCGTACTCAGCCGCGGACTGATCTCCGGCCACTGGACCGCGGGTCACAGTGCGGGACCCGGGGACCACCGTGCCGCCAGCCCGCGCTTCACCGGCGAGAACGTCGACCACAACCTCGCACTCGTCGACGCCCTCCGCACGGTGGCCGACGCCAAGGGCTGCACGGTTGCCCAGCTGGCGATCGCGTGGGTGGCTGCTCAGGGCGACGACATCGTCCCGCTGGTCGGCGCCCGCTCCCGTCGACGTCTGAGCGAGGCACTTCCCGCGGTCGACGTCCACCTCACGTCCGACGATCTCGCGGCCGTCGAACAGGCCGTTCCCCGGGGAGCCGCCCGCGGCGACCGCTACCCGGCCGCCTTCATGTCCAGCCTCGGTGTCGGCAACTGACCCGGGCCCTCATGGTCGAAGCTGAGCCAAGGAGCCGGTTTCCAGCGCCACCCAGATCGAGTTGTCAGCGTCGAGAGTCAGGCCGTGCGGCTCGGAGTCCTTGCCCAGTGGGAACTCGTCGGTGATGTTGCCGTCGGCATCCAATCGCGTCAGGGCACTTCCTGCCCACAGCGTGAGCCAGCACCCGCCGTCGGGCGTCGCGGCTGCGGCGTGCGGCTTGGAGTCGGCAGGAAGAGCGAATTCCTCGATCTTCCCGTCGACCGTGATTCGCCCGGCACGACTCACGAGCAGCTCGGTGAACCAGACGCCGTCGGGACCCGCGCTGATTCCCACCGGACCGGCCGCAGGCGTCGGCAGGGGATAGGTGGTGACCTCGCCGCTCGTCGTCATCCGCCCGATCGCGTTGGCCTGGTTGAGCGTGAACCACAGGTCGCCGGCGTACGCCGTGATCATCCCCGGAAACGCGCCCGTCGTCCCGATCGGGTACGTCGACACGTGGCCGTCCACCGTGATCCGCCCGATCGCGTCGGTGCTCATCAGCGTGCACCACAGCGCACCGTCGGGCCCGACGCACAGTCCGTACGGCGCTCCGGCGAGCTCGACCGCCGACACCACACCGTCGTACCCGATCCGCCCGATCCGGTCGTCGCCGTTCCGGGTGAACCAGACGGCGTCGTCCGGTCCGTCGACAATCACGCTCGGGCGCGACTGCGGTGCGTCGAGGTCGAAGATCCGGCCCGAGACGGTCGCGACGAGGCCGGTGTGGACGAGGGTCGTCCACACCTCACCGCCGGCCGCGACCACGCCGTACGGCGCGCCGTCGACCGCGAATTCACTGACTGACACAGGTGTTCTCCTTCAGTTCGACGAGGGTCCCGCGCCAGCGGGAGATGAAGCGGCGGTCGTGGCTGACGACGACGAGCGCACCGGCGTACCGGTCCAGCGCTTCCTCGAGTTCCTCCACCAGGACGAGCGACAGGTGGTTGGTCGGTTCGTCCAGCAGGAGTACGTCGTACGGCGTGGTCAGTACTCGTGCCAGCGCGAGACGTCGGCGTTGGCCCGTCGACAACGCGCCGACCCGCGTCTGCAGCTGCTCCTGGCGGAACAGTCCGAGGGGCGCCGCGCCCGGATGGCGTGCGAGGGCCTGACGCAGGGTGTCGTCCGGTCGCGCTTCCTCCACGTCCTGCTGGAGGTAGCCGATCCTCCCGCTCCGGTCGACGTACCCGGAATCCGGTGGGAGCGTTCCGGCGAGGACGGCCAGCAATGTCGACTTGCCGACTCCGTTCGGCCCGGTGATCAGGACGCGACCACCAGCGGATACGTCGAGCGACATCGGCTGCAGTCGATCCGCGACCGCGACGCCGACCGCGTCCAGTCCGGCGGGCGCACCCGTCGTGCGGATCGAGGCGGTGAAGCGGAGCGGCTTCGCCGGCACCGGTGGCGGGTCCTCCTCCAACCGGCGCAGCCGCTCCTTCGCGTTGCGGATCTTGCTGCGCTCCGCCTCGTTGACGCGGCCGGTCTTCCGGTCGTACGCGACCTTGTTCCTGTCCGTCATCGGGCGTCCGTACGCGACCCGGTCGGCCGTGGTGCGGACGAGCACGCGCAGCTCCGCGACGTCGTCCTCCCATTGCTGCCGAGCCTGCTCCATCCGAGCCCGCTCCGCCGCCTTCTCGTGCAGGTAGCCCTGGAAGCCGTTGCCGTACCGCGTCACTCGATGCGTGTCGCCGTCGACCTCGAAGAGCGTGGAGGCGACCCGCTCCAGAAAGGCACGATCATGTGACACGACGACCGTCGTACCGCGCCGGGACCGCAGGTGGTCCTCCAGCCAGGTCGCGGCTGAGACGTCCAGGTGGTTCGTCGGCTCGTCGAGGAGCAGGATCTCCGGTGACGACGCGAGTACCGCGGCCAGGTGCAGCCGCGCGAGCTCGCCGCCGGACAGTTCGGACAGGCGCCGATCGCCGGGCAGCGTGGACAGCCCGAGCCCGTACGTCGCACGGGCGAAGCGGGCGTCGGCGTCGTACCCCTCCCGGAGCTCGAAGACGGTCTGCAACTCGCCGTACTCGCCCAGGACGTCGACCTGTCCCTCGGCGAGGAGGTCTTCGAGTTCGCGCAGCCGTGCCTCGATCCGGCGCAGGTCGGCGAGGGCGTGATCGGCCAGCGCCTGGACGTCGAGCTCGAGTGGCAGCGGGTTGTCCTGCGCCAGGAACCCGATGCTGCCGGCGGCGTTCACCGTGCCGTCGGTGGCGGGCTCGAGACCGGCCAGGATCCGGAGCAGGGTCGACTTGCCGGAGCCGTTCTCGCCGATCAGGCCGCTGACCTGTCCCGGCGGGAAGGCGCAGGTGACCCGGTCGAGGACCGGACGGTGGTCGTAGGACTTGGTGACGTCGTGCAGGGACAGCTGGGTAGACATGAGGATCCTCCTGACTCTCGCGGGTTCGTGATGAGCGAAACGGCGGGTCAGAAGATCACTGGCTACTCCCTAATGCGACGGACGTTGCGTTAAGATGATGCCATGACCGATGCGGTGCGCGCAAGGAGGCCGGGAGGACGGACGGCCAGGGTGCGGTCGGACGTGCTCGCGGCGGTCGAGGCAGAGCTGGCCGAGCACGGGTACGACGGCCTCACGATCGACGCGGTCGCGGCGCGCTCCGGCGTTCACCGGACGACGCTGTACCGGCGCTGGAAGACCGTGGCCGGCCTGCTGGTCGACCTCCTCGCGGCCGGTGCCGACGACTCCTGGGAGCCGGCCGACACCGGCTCGCTGGAGGGCGACCTGATCGCGGTCAACCGTGAGGTCCACGCCGCGCTCACGGCCCGCCCGTCGATCACCCAGGCGGTGATCGCCGCGTCGTTCCGTACGACGGAAGCGGCCGAGGCACTGACCCGCTTCTGGGAGGACCGCTACGCGCGCACCGCACTCGTCGTCGAGCGGGCCGTGGCGCGCGGCGAGATCCCGGCAGGCGTGGACGCGCATCAGCTCCTGCTCACCGCGACCGCGCCGCTGTACCACCAGCTGGTCCTGCTCCGGAAGCCGATGTCTCGGTCCGAGGCCGATCACCACGCGCGGGTCGCGGCGGCGTCGGTGCGCTAATTGCTTTGCCTGCGCGATCAGCCGCGCCGTACGGTGACAGCCCGCGCACGGAGGAGATTTCCATGAGCATCACGCTGCACGCACTGTCGGTCGATGCGAAGGATCCGGCCGGGCTGGCGCGGTTCTGGGCCGGCCTTCTCGGTTGGGAGCGGGCCGACGGGAACGAGCTGTTGCCCGACGAGAAGACCCCCTTCCGGCTGCGGTTCCTGCCGAGCGACGTCGAGAAGGATCGTGCGAACCAGATCCACTTCCACCTGACCAGCGAGACGCCCGAGCACCAGCAGGAGACGGTGGCGCGGGCGCTCGAGCTCGGGGGCCGGCACCTCGACATCGGGCAGCGGCCGGAGGAAGGACATATCGTCCTCGCGGATCCGGAAGGCAACGAGTTCTGTGTGATCGAGGCGGGGAACAAGTTCCTCGCTGACACCGCGTTCTTCGGCGAGGTGGCCTCGGACGGCACGCGGGAGGTCGGGTACTTCTGGAGCAAGGCGCTCGACTGGCCGCTGGTCTGGGACCAGAACGAGGAGACCGCGATCCAGGCGCCGACGGGCGGACCGAAGGTCGCCTGGGGCGGCGGGCCGGTCGCCCCGAAAGCACCGAAGAACCGGATACACCTCGACCTCGTCGTGCCCGCCGGCGACGACGTGGACGCCGAGGTGGAGCGGCTGATCGCGCTCGGTGCGACCCGGCTCGAGAGCGGCCAGGAAGGCGCCGCCGCGATCCCGATGGCCGACCTGGACGGCAACGAGTTCTGCATCCTGACCGCACCGCGAGAGTAGGCGCGGGATCGGTCGCGCGGTCGCGGTCAAGGCGGCGCAGGAGGGCGCGGCGGTCGCCTAGCCGGGCGGTCCCGGGTTGTAGGCGCAGGCCGAGGTCAGGTCCCCGGCGTCGGGCTTGGGTGTGGCGGTCTTGGGTGTGGTGGTCTTGGGTGTGGTGCGCGGCTGGGTCGCGGTGGACGGCGGCGCGGTGGTGAGTTTGCGCGGCGGCGTCGTCGTACGCCGGACCGGGGTGAGGGCCTGTGCCACGATCTCGCGCATACCGGCGTAGTTCGGGTTGCGGCCGTTCGGGAAGTTCTTCTTCTTGTCGAGGTCGATGTTGGTGATCTTCGCGGTCTTGACCCGCTGGCCGAGGGTGACGAGCGCGGCGAGCATGTTCTTCGGGATGTCGGTGCGGATCAGTTGCTCGCCGGCCTTCGCGATCGCGTTGTAGTTGGTGAGCACGTTCTGCGGCGTCGCGCGCTCCACGATCGCCTTGACCGTGCAGCGCTGCCGGGCCTGGCGGGCGAGGTCCGCGGTCGGGACCTTGTAGCGCCCGCGCGCGAACCACAGCGCGTCGGGCCCGTTCAGCTTCTGGTTCGGCCCAGGCTGCAGGTACCGGCTGGGCGGAATGTTCTTGTCGTCATTGCCGCCGACCGGGACCGGATAGTTGATGTTCACCGTGATCCCGCCGAGCGCCTCGACCAGCTGCGCGAACCCGGCCAGGTTGACCTGCACGTAGTAGTGGATCCGCAGCCCGAGCGCCTCGCCGACCGACACCTTCAGTACGTCCGCGCCCTCGTTGTCCGACGGACCGAGGATGCCGGGGTGCAGCTTCGGGATGTTCCGGTACATCGCGTCCAGGTAGAACTCCGGCTGCTCCTTCTCCCCGTTCGGGTTCCAGAACCCGGTCGGGTAGATCTTGTGCAGCGGCGAGCCGGCCGGGAACGGCATCCGCATGAAGTTCCGGGTCAGCGAGATCAGCGACGTGTTCCCGGTCCGGGTGTCGATACTGGCGACCATCACCGTGTCGGTCCGCGTCCCCTGACGGTCGTCGCCGTCGTCCGCGCCGAGCAGCAGAACATTCAGCCGGGGTATCTGTTTCCAGACGTCCTGGGTCGAGTTGATGGTCGGCCGCGTCTGGCTCCTCGACTCGCCGAACACCTTGTTGACCAGGTCCCGTTGCGCCATCAGCGTCTGCGCGCCGGTCGCCGTACTCACCGTCAGCGCGAAGCAGACCCCGCCGATGACCAGCGCCCCGAGCCCGCGTGAACCAGGTCCGGAGGTCAGCGGGCGGAGCATCTTGTACGACGTGACCAGAACGACGATCCAGGCGAGCCCGACAGCGGCCAGGCCGGCGATCATCCACAGCAGCCACGACGGATCGAGCGCCCACGAGATCACTGCGTCCCGCTGTCGCAGGCCGACGTACGCCGCGCCGCCGTACAGCGCGAGGCTGACGACGATCAGCACCGAGCCGAGCCTGGTCCGGCGAGCGACGAGGTACGCCGTACCGGGGAGCAGGATGCCGGCCAGGGCGATCGCCAGGGCGCCGAGGGCGGTCCGCCGCCGTGGACCCGAACGGCGTGCCCGCGTTGCGCGTGCCGCTCTGCTCGGGGTCATGCCCTCTACGATTCACCGACCCGGCAAAAAGTTGGCATCATCAACCAGGTGACCGACATTCAGGTACGACGGGCGCTGGTCAGACGAGCAGGGGCTGACGACGCGGAGTCCTTGGTCCGGTTGCGCGGGTTGATGCTCGCCGCGATGGGCAACGACATCGGCGGGCCGGACGCGCCGTGGCGGAAGACCGCGCTCGACTGGTTCGCCGAACAGCTCGCCACGCCGGACACGTTCGCGGCGTACGTCGTCGACGACCCGAACGCCGGCGTGGTCGCGGGCGCGGCGGGCAACGTGTACGTGCACCCGCCGGGCCCGAGGGACCTGACCACGATTCGTGGCCACTTGTACAACGTGTCCACCGAGCCCGCGTTCAGGCGGCGTGGGCTGGCACGGGCGTGTGTGGTCGCGCTGATGGACTGGTTCCGGGACGAGACCGGCGTCGGTCAGGTCGAGTTGCACGCGAGCGACGACGGCATCGAGCTCTACCGCGGCCTCGGGTTCATCGAGTCGACCTACCCGACGCTCCGCTTCCGGACCACCAGGGCGTAGCACCGCGGGCCCCTTCACGAACCGCAGCCGGGCGCCCGCCGACGTGGTTGCCTTACGCAACGTTGATGCGAAGGGCCGCCACTCGCCGGGCACGCCGTCCGGGTACGGCGCCTCGCCGCCCCACCACCCGTTGCCCTCGGCTGGTTGGCCGGCCAGGACCGTTCGCGCGGGCGGCAGGTCGTTCTGCGGCATGAGCGTGGCCACCCGCAGCAGCCGCAGGCCGCGGCGCAGGTCGGTCGCGTGCCGGGTCGCGTCGCCGGAACGGTTGCGTTGGGCATCGATGGTGAGCGGTGCCAGGTCCGCGGCGTCGCGGCGGCCGTTGATCCGGTCGTCGGCCGCGTCGTTGCAGGCGGCGAGTTTGTCGTCGACCGCGCGGCCGGGTGCTTCGAGCTCGGCCGGGTCGACCGTGCAGCGGCGCTCGTCGTCGTCCAGGTTCGGGAGGAAGATCGCGCCGCGGCCCGCGGTCCAGGTGGACTTGCCGGTGTCGTCGGCGCGGGTCAGCAGGCCGTCGCGGTCCACGTCGGCGGTCAGCCGGGGTGCGGGCGCCGTACCCCACGCGGTGAGCGCGGGGACGGCGGCGGTCGGCAGGGGTGTATCAAAACAGTAGGTGGAAATCCGGGCTCCACCTGTGGACGGAGGAGCAGATGGGGGCACAGTGGCAAGGAGACAGTGAGAACACGCCCGCCCGGGCGTGCCGTGAGGAGCTCACCGGATGCGCTGGACTGTGGTCAGATCGGTCGGACTCGCGATCGCGGCGGTGGTCGCGGTCGGGGCGATGTTCCAGTTACCCGCCAGCCCGTTCACGCGGCACGGGCTCCCGGAGCGCGGCGTCGTACCGGCGTCCGTCCAGTCGACCGCGCCGCTTCACCCGCTCACCCCGGCCGCGCCGCTCCGGCCGCTCCAGCCGCTCACCCCGGCCGTGCCGCTCGAGCCGCCCGCGCCGGAAGCGCCGCAGTCGGCGCCGCGGAGTGCGGCACCGGCGGAAGCGATCTCGTACCCGGTGGCGGGGACGCGGTCGTACGGCGTACTGCCCGGGGATCCCGCGGTGATCGGTAGGGCGGGGACTCTGCTGCGCTTCCAGGTCGCCGTCGAGGGCGGGATCGCGGGGATCGACCGGGCCGGGTTCGCGCGGTTCGTGCGGGTGACGTACGGCGGTGCGCAGGGCTGGGCGTCGCGCGGGGCGTGGCGGTTCCAGCAGGTCGGGCCCGGAACGAACTCCGACTTCACGGTCATGCTGGTCACGCCGGCGACGCGGGACCTGATCTGTGGTGGGGCGCCGGACCGGTACACGAGTTGCCGGATCGGGAACCAGGTCGTGCTGAACGTGGCGCGATGGGTGCACGGAGTGCGGGGGTACCGCGCGTCGCTGACGACGTACCGGCAGTACATGATCAACCACGAGACAGGCCACCGGCTCGGCCGCGGCCACGAGCTGTGCCGGGGGCCGGGCCGGCCGGCGCCGGTCATGCAGCAACAGAGCCTCGGCCTGCACGGCTGCACGGCGTACGCCTGGCCGTACCTCAACGGCCTCGCCTACGACGGCCGTCCGGGCCAGTACGACGACCCGATCCCTCACTCCTGAATGATCGACAACACGTTGCCCGCCGGGTCCTTGAACCAGGCGATCAACGGGCCCCCGCCGCGATGGATCCCGAGCTCGTCCTGAGTGTCGCCGTACTTCTCGAACGCGATGCCGCGCGCGACCAGCTCACGCGCCGTCGCCTCGATGTCGCCGACCGGGAAGTTCAGCACCGTGTACTCCGCCGGCACGTGGTTCTCCTTCGGATACACGAGGACCGGATTCCCGCCCGCGATCCGCAACTGCAGCATCCCGTTCTCCTCGCCGACGTCGATGCCCAGCGTCGTTCCGTAGAACTCCTTCGCCGCCGGGATGTCGTCCACCGAGAACCCGCTGAACGCCTTGGTGTCGTGAAACATCTGATGCCTCCTCAATTGGCCTGACACCAGCTACGTCGAGACTGAACGACGCGTTTCGACACCTACTCGTGCACGACCACCTCGGGGTGGACCGGGTTGACGGCGGCGGCCACGGAGGCTGACTCGAGGCCGTCGGCGACGGTGTGGAGGAGGCGGACGAGGTGGCCGGCGTCGGTCGGGCCGAGGATGCCGGTGATGACGTCGAGAACGCGGACGGTGAGGCCGTCGAGCTGGGAGAGGCGGGCCTGGCCCATCGCGGTGACGGCCAACGCCGGCGCGGTCCGGACCATGCCGAGCGCCTCCAGGTCGGCGATCGCGAGCTCCGCCTCGCCGGGTGTGATGCCGACCTGCTGGGCGACCGCGTCCGAGGTGCCGCGACCGTTCGCGATCGCGCTCAGCACCAGGGCCGCCGGCATCTTCATCCCGACCGCTTCCTGCAGACCGAGGATCAACGGATGCGCGTGACCCCGGACGCGCTCGACCGCGTCGAGCAGGCGGAGCGCGTCGCCGACGTCGCTGATCAGGTGCTCGGTCTGGACGGCCGCGATCCCCGCGGGGCCGGTCCGCACCGGCGAGGGCACGACACCCCCGATGACTCGCTCGGGCACGACGAGGGTGTTGGCCACCCGTGGCTCGTTCTCGGATCCCTTCGACGGCGGGCTGATGCGTGCGTCTTCGATGGTCACGCTGTCCAGCCTACGGAGCCCTTCCGACAGCTTCGGCGTGTCTTTCCTGAGGAATCCCTGTGAATCTCGCGACGTTGCTGACATACGCTCCGCCCATGCAGCTGCGTGCGAAACGGGCCCTGGTGATCGGTGGCGGTGGCGGCGGGATCGGCCGTGCGACGACCGAGGCCTTCGGCAACGAAGGTGCGGCGGTGGTGGTCGCGGACCTCGATCCGCGGCGCGCCGAGGAGGCCGCGGACGCGGTACGGGCAGCGGGCGGTACGGCATACCCGATCTCCGGTGACGTCCGCTCGGCGACCGACATCGAGGCGATGGTCGCGGGTGCGGTCGAGAAGCTCGGCGGGCTCGACGTACTCGTCACCGTCGTCGGCGGACAGGTCGCGTTCGTGCCCGCGGTGAAGCTGCACGAGATGGCCGACGAGGACTGGGACACGATCTACGAGGTCAACCTCCGGTACGTCGCCCGCGCGGTCCGGGCGGCGCTGCGCGTCTTCCTCGACCAGGGCACCGGCGGGACGATCGTCAGCGTCGGGTCGGTGACCGGGTTCATGGCCGCGCCGGAGCAGGCGGCGTACGGCGTGATGAAGGCCGGGCTGCTCAGCCTGGCCCGCACGGTCGCCGCCGAGTACGCGCGTGACGGGATCCGGATGAACGTCGCCGCGGCCGGCGCGATCGCCACCGCGGTCGCCAACGCGACGGTAGACGCCGAGGTCGTCGAGGAGATCCCGGCCGGCCGGTTCGGTCGCTCCGAGGAGGTGGCCGGCGCGGTGGTGTACCTCGCCTCGGACGCGGCGTCGTACATCACCGGGCAGCAGGTCGTACTCGACGGCGGCGTCTCGGTGCGCGGTCCGTTCGGGTAATCGAACATCTGCCCGAAGAACGGATTCCGGCACGGGCCGAAAAAGTTTTGCCGGTCGGCCAGAAATTCCGGATCCGGGCGTGACCTCGGCTCGGCGTTCTCCGTTGGATCTGACGTGACGGTGAACACAACACGGCGCATCGTCACCGCGCTCGCCCGCGTTTCTCGAGGCCGTCCACCCTTCGATGTAACAGCCAGGAGGACCAGTGACAACCGCCACCGCCACCCAGACCGTTGAGCGCCGACGTGTCCGTGTCTGGTTCGGTGAGCACGTGATCGCCGACTACAACGCCGAGCCGGCGTTGGCCGAGCGGTACGCAAACGCCATGAGCCGTCGGTTCGCCGGTCTGCGGGTCACCAACGACCCGATGCCGGCCGTCGACAAGCTCCCCGACCCCCTGCCCGGCGAGCGCATGTGGGACGTAGCACCCCGCTGACAAGGGCTCCGGTACCTTTCGCGTTCCGTCCTCACCAGACAACCCACGCGGAACGTCGCCAGGTCGAGTCGCCTCACCTCGACCACTCAAGGGCACCGGTCATCGGGCGGTAGGCGAAGGTGGCGCTCTGCTCCTCGCCTGCCGCCCGCTTTCTCCCCTGTAAATGCGCCTGACAATGCAAATCCCGTTCGCACCGGATCCCCCAGGTCCGGTGCGAACGTTTTTCACTTTCCGGCGTAGTACTCCGGTTTCATCTGGATGAGCTGGACGTAATTCCCGTCCGGGTCGATCACCGTCGCGAACCAGCCGATACCGCGGTCCTCCGGGTGCACCAGCCACTCCACCTCGAGCGTGCGCAGGTGCGCGGCCGCGGCCTCGATGTCGTCGACCGCGAAGTTCACGATGTGCCGGCCCGGCTCCGCGGTCTTGGCCGCGACGTCGTCGCGCTGCTCGATCACCAGACCGAACCCGCCGAGGTCCAGGTTCCCGTACCCGTCGACCTCCGCCCGGAAGCCGTCGCGGTACCACGCCTTCAACCGCTCGGCGTCGGTACTCCCGAGCAGCATGCTGTTCAGAACAGGCTTCCCCACGATCTCTCCTCTCACTGACACTGACAACGGGTACGTCGGACCCGTCGGCCGGTTCTCGACATGACCTGCTCGGCTCGGATGATGGAGCGATGAAGTTCACCGCCGAACTGCTGGCCACGGGCAAGAACACCGCCGGCTTCGAAGTACCCGAGCCGGTCGTCGAGGCACTCGGCGGCGGCGCCCGCCCGAAGGTCAGCGTCACCGTCAACGGATTCACCTTCCGTACGTCGATCGCGCGCATGGGCGGCCGGTACCTGCTAGGCGTCAGCGCGGACCGCCGCGCCGAGGCAGGCGTCGCGGCAGGCGACGTACTGGAGATCGACGTCGAACTCGACACAGCTCCCCGAGAACTCGACCTCCTCCACACCCACCGCGCCCGCTGACGGTCAGCAGTAGGAGCGGCAGCCGCGATCCACGCCGTACTGACGGCGGCTCGTCGCGACGAGCGCAGCAGGTGATAGTTGGCCGCCGTGGCGCCAACTGTTCAGGAACTGCTGCGGCGCGACGGCGCCACGCCGGATCCACCAAGCGTTGGGTCCGGTCGGCCAACTGATACCGAAGTGCAGGTGTGGTGCTGTCCTTCGGGCACTCCCCGTGTTCCCCGTCCGTCCCAGCGGTTGCCCCGCCCGCACGATCACACCTGGCGCGATACCGGGCTGGATCGACGAGAGGTGTGAGCCGTAGTACCGGACGCCGTCGGCTCCGAGCACAGAAACCGACAGCCCTCCGCGGTCAGCGCCACGGTTGGTGTTCGGATCCCACGAGTCGACCCTCGTCACCTCGTCCACTCGTCCGTCGACAGGCGAGACGAACAGGCATCCGACGTCCGCGAAGATGTCCGACGCCGGGTAGTCATGGTGACTTTGCGAAGCATCCGCCCGGCATCCGCTCACCGGAAACACGTACTGATGCACCGTGGCCGGCCGCGCGGGCGTGCTCGGCTTTCCACGAGTGGTGGGACGCGCCGGAGTGATGGGTCGTGCCGGTGTCGTCTGTCGCGGTGTCGTCCGTGGCGGTTTGGTCTGTGGCGGTTTGGTCTGTGGCGGCGTCGAACGCAGCGTGCTCGACGGCGCGGGCGGCTGTTGCGCGCGGTCGAAGACGCCCGCTGCCGACAGCACGACCAATCCACAACCGCCGACAACCACTGCAGCTACGAAAAAGGCAGCCCAGGCCCGACGTGTCACGGGTACCAGAAGGAGCTGACAGTCGCGGCCGAGTACACCGTTTCGCACGGTACGCTGTTCTTGTCCGCATCCATCCGATCCGGCATCCCGTAGTACCACCAGTACCGAACCGCCTCGGCGTACGACGCACCAAGCGCGGCGAGGTCGCGGCAGTACAGCCCCGATGACCAGAAGACGATGCCGCTGATCTCGCGGCCGTTCCAGTAGGCGGCGACATCAGTCCGCGGATACACGGTCTCGCAGGGAATTCCGTTGCGGTCGGCATCCATCTGATCGGGTTGCCCGTGCAGCCGCCAGTAGTCCAAGGCTGCGACGTAGCTGTATCCCTTGGCCTTCAGATCCCGGCAGAAGAGTCCGGCCGGCAACGACCGGACGTCCTTCCCCGCCGGCGTCGCGTTCGAGGTCTCCTTGACCGAGGGCTTCGGCGCGAGGGTCTTCGTTATCACCGATACGGGTGCCGACGCTGCGGGCGCGGTCGATGCCGGCGGCGGTGTGCCTGCCGTTCGCGTCGCTGGATCGTCCTTCGTCATCAACACCACGAGCCATGCCAGCAGCACCAGAATGATGCCGACGGCCACACCCCCTAGAGCCGCCAAAGTCGCGTTACCGTGCTCGCCTCGCTGGTGACAATGCGTGCGTGAATACGGTTCTCCGTTCATGAATCCCCCCGCCAGCCATTGAAGCTTCGTCACTTTCCGTTGTCCATGGCTCGGCTCGGGAATCTGTTCACCGCCCGCACATCTCGTGGTCATGGAAAAAGGCGATGATCCCGCCGGATTCCGCCACGAGAGGACAACCGATGGGGCACTCGCACGAGCACTCGCACAGCCACGGTCACGGGCATGGTCACGGGCACGGGCACGACCATCATCATCCGAACACCGAGTTGGATCAGGCGACGTTGGCGGCGTTGGACGAGTCGGTGCCGGATCGGGAGCTGTCGCCGGGGGAGGTTTCGCGGCGGGGGTTGTTGCGGTCGGCCGGGATTCTCGGGGGTACGGCGGCCCTCGCGGTCACCGGCGCTCAACTCGCCGCCGCGACCGCGCCGAAGGATGGCTGGGTCTTTCAGCAGGGCAGCCGGCCGAACGTGTGGCTGGCCGGTGACCACCACATCCACACCCAGCTGAGCTCCGACGGCATGTACCGCGTCATCGACCAGGCGCGGCACGCCGCGGCGTACGGCCTGGACTGGCTCGTCATCACCGACCACGGCGGCGCGACGCACGCGCGGATCGGTGTCGACCTGGTCAACCCGCAGATCAAGGCGGCCCGCGCCGAGTTGCGCGACACGCTGATCTTCCAGGGCCTGGAGTGGAACATCCCGTCCGCCGAGCACGGCACGGTCTTCGTCGCACCGGGCAGCCGCGAGGTCGACGTCCTCAAGCAGTTCGAGAACACCTACGACGGCAGCGTGAAGAACGCGAGCTCGAACTCGCCCGCCAACGAGGCGCTCGCGGTGTCCGGCATCCAGTGGCTCGGTCAGCAGGTCGACCGGCGCCGGGTCGCGGACGCGCTCTTCCTCGCCAACCACCCGGCCCGCAACGGCATCGACAGCCCGCACGAGATCCGCAACTGGCGCGACGCCGACCCGCGGATCGCGATCGGCTTCGAGGGTGCGCCCGGGCACCAGGCGGCCGGCCTGCCGAAGCCGCTCGGCGGTGGCAGCGCCCGCGGGTACTACGGCAACTCGCCGAACCCGAACTCGTTCCCCGGCTACCCTGCCGAGAGCTACCGCACCTGGGGCGGCTTCGACTGGATGACCGCGACCGTCGGCGGCCTCTGGGACAGCCTGCTCGCCGAGGGCAAGCCGTGGTGGATCACCGCGAACTCCGACTCGCACGTGAACTGGAACGAGACCGCCCGTCGCCCCGACGGCTCCAGCCAGGAGCAGTTCAACCGCGACGGCCGGTACATGGACCCCGTCTACGGCAACGCCGTCAACACCACCGCCGGCGACTTCTGGCCGGGCTACTACAGCCGTACGCACGTCGGCGCCGACCGCCGCGACTACCTCGCGGTGATGGAGGGCCTGCGCAACGGCCGCGTCTGGGTCGACCACGGCGCGCTCGTCAAGGGCGTGGAGGTCGAGGTGCGCGAGGTCGGCAACCGGTACGGCGAACCGCTCGGCGGCGCGCTGATCGTGAAGAAGGGCCGCGCGATCGAACTCGTCGTACGGATCACCACGCAGACGATGCCGAACTGGGCGAACTTCGTGCCGGCGCTCAACCGCGTCGACGTGATCCAGGGCTCGGTGACCGGACCGGTCGCCGACAAGGACACGATGACCGCGCCGAACACCAAGGTCGTCAAGCAGTGGGACACCTCCGGCAAGCGGGGCACGTTCGAGCTCGTGTACCCGCTGGGTCGCGCCGAGGAGGCGCAGTACGTGCGCGTCCGCGGTACCGACGGGAACCGCAGCCAGCCCGGCTACCGGGGCGCCGCGGTGGACCCGGCCGGGCCGAAGCTCGACGTGGTCGGCGACGCGGACCCGTGGGTCGACCTGTGGTTCTACACCAACCCGATCTGGGTGCTCCCGAAGTAAGGAACTCTGTTGTGATCATCGCGATCGATGCCGGCAGCACGGACACGGCCGCGGCCGACCACCTGCTGTACGACCTGATCGGCGGCCTGGACCAGCCGGTCGTCGCCCTCACCCATATGGTGTCGGGCGACGACCGGCCGCATGTCGCGGTCTCGCTGACCAGCACCGCCGACCTCGCGGACCCGGTCCGCGCGATGGTTGCCGACCGCAACGTCGGCCTGGCGATCACCCGGCCCGGAGCGTCCGAGCCGGAGCTCGCCGGGCCGAGCCGGCTGGTCCGGGGCGCGTACGTCGCCGCGGTCGAGGCCGCCCTCGGTACGACGGGACGCGTGGTCCGCTGGCCGGGTCACGAGCAGGCGCACGGCGTACTGCCCGCGGCCGAACTCCGCACCCGCTGCGGCATCGATCGCCTGGAAGCCATCGGCGGAGTACCGGTCGAGGACGACACGCTGATCGACACCCTCGACTTCGTCCGCCCGGTCCGCCGCGACGGCCGCCTGGTCCTCCAGGTCCAGCCGGCCGTCGGCAACGTCCTCATCCCCTTCGAACTCCAGCACCAACAGAAGTGCTGCGCGGATCACTGAGAGGCACCGACCTGCAGGCCATCACAATCGTCCCCGTCGACGGGGATGTGCGCTCAATGCGTTGGTCGCCTGCGGATTGTGATGGCCCTGCGATCGCTATCCCCAGGCAGAAGAGTCCCGTAGTACTTCGGGTAGTGCGCCGACGACCCCCAGGTGTTGGGTGCAGCGGGTGAGGGCGACGTACAGGTCGCGGAGGCCGCGGGGTGACTCGATGACGATGCCGTCGGGGTCGACGACCAGGACGGAGTCGAACTCGAGGCCCTTCGCCTCGCGGGCGGTCAGGACGGTGACGCCGGCGAGTCCGTCGACCGCCTCCTGGATCAGCTCGAGCCGGCTGCGCGACGTGATCACACCCACCTCGCCGTGCGCCGTCTCCTCGGCCGCCATCTTGTAGACGGTCAACGCCTGTTCGGCCGCGGGTACGTCGAGATGCCAGGGCTTCACGCCCGTGGACCGGACCGACTGCGGCGCCCGCGCCGACGGGTCGACCGCACGCAGTACCGCGTTCGCCAGCTCCATCACCTCGGCCGGCGTCCGGTAGTTCAGCGTCAGCTCCGCCAGCCGCCACCGGTCGCCGAACGTCTCGCCGAGCGCACCCGCCCACGACGTCCCGCCGCCGACGGAACTCGTCTGCGCGACGTCACCGACCACCGTCATCGACCGGAGCGGGCACCGCCGCGCGATCGCCCGCCACGCCATCGGCGACAGCTCCTGCGCCTCGTCGACGATCACGTGACCGTACGTCCACCGCCGGTCCGCAGCCGCCCGGTCGGCGAGCGTCCGGTCGTCGTCCGCCTCGTACCGCTCAGCCAGCGCCTCCGCGTCGAGAATGTCCTTCGCAGTAAGGATCTCCGCGTCGTCGTCCTCGTCGAAGTCGGTCGAGCCCGACCCGGAGAGAACGTCCAGAGCCCCTTGTGCATAAGCGATCGCGCGCGCCCGGGCCGCCCGCTCCCGCGCCGCCTCGGTCCCGTCGTCACCGAGCAGCTCCGCCGCCTCGTCGAGCAGCGGTACGTCGGCCGGGCTCCAGTCGGCGCCGTACCGCAGCAGGTGTTCGCGATCGAGCGCGGACAGCTGCGGTGCCGCGGACGCGAGCCGGTCCTCGTCGCCGTACAGGTCCTCCAGCAGCTTCTGCGGACTGAGCAACGGCCACAGCTTCTCTAGCAGTGCCTGTACGGCGGGCTCGGCGAGGACCTCGTTGCGCAGCTCGGCCAGGTCGTACTCGTCGAGCAGCTGCTCCCCGTCGAGCGGATCGGTGCCGATCAGGTCGGCGTACTGGTGGGTCAGATGGTCGGTGATCTCGTTCAGGACGAACGGGCGCGCCTGGTTGTGGGTGAGATTGCGGTTCCGCACGCGGGCGTGCACCGCCTCGCAGACCGACGGATCGAGGGTGAGCGCGGTCCGCTCGACGGTCACGCGGACCGGCCGCTCGGGGATCCACTGCCGGTCGGCCACCGCCTGCGCGATCACCTCGGCCATCACGGTCCGGCCCTTCACCTCGGCGCTCTCGGGCGACTCCGGACGGGTCGCGGTCAGCCCCGGGTACAGCTCGGCGATCGTGACCAGCCGGACACCGTCCTCACCGAGCGACGGGAGCACCTGGCCGATGAACCGCAGGAACGCCGCATTCGGCCCGACGACGAGAATTCCGCGCTTTTCCAGTTGCTCGCGGTGTGTGTAGAGCAGAAATGCCGCGCGGTGCAACGCGATCGCGGTCTTACCGGTTCCCGGACCGCCCTGGACGACGAGGATTCCGGGCAGTTCGGAGCGGATGATCCGGTCCTGGTCGGCCTGGATCGTCTGGACGATCGACTCCATCCGGCCGGTACGGCGGGCCTCCAGCGCCTTCATCAGCACGGCCTCGCCGATCACGCCGGTCCCGGGTTTCGACGGGTCGGCGGCCTCCCGGCGGAGGTCGAGCTGCTCGTCCTGGACGTCGACGACGCGGCGCAGGCGGGTCTGGATGTGGCGGCGGCGGACGATGCCGTGGTTCGCCACCGCGGTCGCCACGTAGAACGGCCGCGCGGCGGGAGCACGCCAGTCGACGAGCAGCGGTTCGTAGTCGTCGTCGTGCAGACCGAGCCGGCCGACGTGCAGGATCTCGCCGTCCGCGGTGTCCAGGCGGCCGAAGTACAGACCCTCCTCGGCGGAGCTCAGCCTGGCCTGCCGGAGCTTGAGGTCACGGATCCGCCCGTCGCGCTGGTTCAGCGCCTGGGCGTTGCGGGTCCGGACGAGCAGTTCCTCGTCGGTCCGCGCCTCGGTCCGCGCCCGCTCGGTGTCGAGCGCGGCGTAGAAAGTCGTCAGGTGCGCCTGTTCGGCATCAACCGGATTCGGCAATTCCTACCCCTTGTGTTAAAATGCGTCCCGTTGGCTTTCAGGTCGCATTCTGAATTTCTGCTCGGCGGCAGCCACAAATCCTTGAGTTTATCCCGTGAACGGGTTTTCCTGTACCCGTGTTCCACGCCATCGTCCCGCCGTACCTGCTCGAGCAACTCGAGCGCTCCGCGGCTGATCCCAGTGTCCGGGCCCGGATCCGGCAGTCGCTGCGGCACGACGCCGTCCTGCGAACGCGGCCCGCGGCCGGCCGGGAGCGCGTCACGGCGGCGGGCGGCCGGAAGCGCGAGGTGTACGACGCCGAGAACGGGACCGACCTGCCCGGCACGCTCGCGCGCTCCGAGGGCGACGACCCGGTCCAGGACCAGACGGTCAACCAGGCGTACGACGGCACGGGCGCGACCTGGACGCTGTTCAAGGAGTGCTTCGGGCGCGACTCGATCGACGGCGCCGGGCTGGTGCTCACCTCGACGGTGCACTACGACCGCGGGTACGCGAATGCGTTCTGGGACGGTGCGCAGATGGTGTTCGGCGACGGGGACGGCGAGATCTTCGGCCACTTCACGTCGTCGATCGACGTCACCGGCCACGAGCTGACGCACGGCGTCACGCAGTACACGGCGAACCTCACCTACGAGGGCCAGTCGGGCGCGCTGAACGAGAGCATCTCGGACGTCTTCGGCTCGCTCGCGAAACAGCACGCCCTCGGCCAGACCGCGGCCGAGGCCGACTGGCTGATCGGCGCCGGGCTGTTCCTGCCGGGGGTGCAAGGGGTCGCGCTGCGGTCGATGAAGGCGCCCGGGACGGCGTACGACGATCCGCGGCTGGGCAAGGATCCGCAGCCCGCCGACATGTCCGGGTACGTCGAGACGGACGACGACAACGGCGGCGTCCACATCAACTCCGGCATCCCGAACCGTGCGTTCTACCTGGCCGCGACGGAGATCGGCGGGAACGCGTACGACGACGCGGGCAAGATCTGGTACGCCACGCTGACGTCGGGCGACCTGCCGGAATCCGCCGACTTCAAGACCTTCGCCGAAGCCACCCGGGCCGCCGCCCGCGAGCTCTTCGGGGACGACTCGGCGCATCTCGCGGCGGTGACCAAGGCCTGGCAGACGGTCGGCGTCCTCGACACAACCACAGAGCCCGCACCCACCGAGTCCGAGTTGTTGTCGGCGGCTCAGACCGGGCTGCAGCCGTCGAAGCCGCCCTCTCCCCCACCTCCCGACCGCGAGACCTCCGCCGGACCGACTCCGGCCACCTGATGCCGCGGCACTGGCTCTGGCCGGCGAACGCGATCGCCATGCTCGTGATCGCCGCGGCCGCGATCCTGCAACCGGTCACGATGCTGTCCGCACCCTGCGACATGCCCTGTGATCCGCACGGCTACGTGGCGATCTTCAGCATCTTCCCCGCGGGCGTCGTGGTGATCATCGCGCTCGTCGCCCTGACGCTGCTGATCGGCCGCAACCGAGCCGGCTTCGGCACCGCTCTCGGCGCCGCCGGAGCCTGCGCCGGTCTACTGGTCCTGTTCGGCCCGGTACTGATCGCGCCGGTCCGCTGGCCGGTCGCCGCGGTGTGTCTGCTCATCGCCGGCCTGGCGATCGCCGGGCTGCGGTCGGCCCCGGTGCGGCAGCGGCCGCGGTGGGAGGAACCGCCGTACCCGACTGTCCACTGAGACGGTTTGACCTCAAGGCTTGTTGAGGTATTAGCGTCGTTCGAGTGACTGTTCATCCGCTGCGGCTCGTCGTGCTGACGCGCAACCTCGAGACGGGGCGGTTCGGGACGGCGGTCACCCGCTGGTTCGAGCGCGAGGTCGAGCGCGCCGACGAGTTCAAGCTCGACCTGATCGATCTGAGCGCCGTACCGCTCGCCGACTTGCCGGCACGGATCCGGGACGCGGACGCAGTGATCATCGTCACAGCGGAGTACAACCACGCGTACCCCGGCGACGTGAAGTCCGCGATCGACGCGGTCCGGCGGCCCTGGTACGCGAAGCCGGTCGGGTTCGTCGTGTACGGCGGGCGATCGGGCGGACTGCGGGCGGCCGAGCAGCTCCGGCTGGTCTTCGGCGAGCTGCACGCGGTGACGATCCGGGACAGTCTCGGCTTCCGCGAGGAGGACTTCACGCCCGAGGGTGAGCCGGCCGACCCGACCACCTCCACGGCCGCCGCCGCACTCCTCCGCCAGCTCGCCTGGTGGGCCCGCCCCTTGCGCGACGCCCGCGCGAACACGCCGTACCCGGGCTAGCGAACCTCCACGCAGGCAGAAGTCCCGTTTCGCGCCCAAAACCGGGCCGATCGGGAACTTTTGCCTGCGTGGACGTTCGTGTGCCGGGAATACGGCGCCCGCTGCGACAGTTGGCTTCCGGACGTGAGCGCCGAACCGATGCCCCTGTCCGTGCTCGATCTCTCGCCGGTGCCGACGGGCACGCGGCCGTCGGAGGCGCTGCACGAGACGCTGGAACTGGCCCGTACCGCGGAGGCAACCGGCTACCACCGGTTCTGGCTGGCGGAGCATCACAACATCCCAAGCGTGGTGAGCACCAGTCCCGAGGTGATGATCGCGGCGGTCGCGGCCGCGACGTCGGCCATCCGCGTCGGCTCCGGCGGGATCATGCTGCCGAACCATTCGCCGCTGAAGGTCGCCGAGACGTTCCGCGTCCTCGGCGGGCTGTACCCGGACCGCATCGACCTCGGCATCGGGCGGGCGCCCGGTACCGACCAGCGCACCGCGCTCGCGTTGCGCCGCAGCCGTGAGGCGCTCGGGGCGGACGACTTCACCGAGCAGTACGCCGAGCTCCGCGCGTACGCCGAAGGGTTCCCCGCGGGGCACCCGTTCGAGCCGATCAGCGCGCAGCCGGACGACGTACCGCTGCCGCCGGTGTGGATCCTCGGCTCCAGCACGTACGGCGGTCAGGCGGCCGCCGCCCTCGGTACCGGATTCGCGTACGCCGGCCACTTCGGGACACTCGATCCGGCCGGCGTGATCTCGGCGTACAAGGAGAACTACCGGCACGCCGGCCACGACGGTGCGCCGCACGCGATCCTGGCGCTGGCCGCGATCGTCGCCGAATCCGAGGAGCGTGCGCAGCAGCTCGCCCGCGCCAACGCGCTGTCCATGCTCCGTCTGCGCTCCGGCCGTCCGGGACCGCTGCCGTCCCCGGAGGAGGCTGCGGCCTATCCGTGGTCGGAGGCCGAGGAGGCGGCCGTCGAGGAGTGGGCCGGTCTCGTCTCCGTCGGCACTCCCGAGCAGGTCGCCACCGACCTCCGGCGCCGGGCCGACGCTGCCGGCGCCGACGAACTCATCATCACCACGAACATCCACGACCCCGCGGAACGCCGCCGCTCGTTCCAGCTCCTCGCTGAGGCCTGGGGCCTGAAGCCGCGCTGATCGGCGGACCTCCCGCACTCAGTAACAGCCCGCGAACGGCCGGAGCACCGGTCGCTCGAGTCTCACCTTCCCGCTGGGTGTGAGGTTGGTGAGTGGTGCGCGTCCGGTATCCCCCGGACGTGCTCGAAGATCAGGCTCGTCTCCGCGTGGCTGACCGCGGGATCCGCGGTCAGATGGTCGAGCACGAACTCGCGGAGCGCGTCCGGGGTCGCCGCGGAGACGTGCAACAGGTAGTCGTTGGCGCCGCTGACGTGGAACAGCGACAGCACCCCGGGCAGCCGGGGAACCTTCGTGCGGAACCGGTCGATCTCGTCGCGGGAGTGCGCGCCGATCCGGATCGCGATCAGCGCCTGCAGCGGCTGACCGAGCGCGGTCAGGTCCACGTCGGCGTGGAAGCCGCGGATCACGCCGCGCTCGCGTAACGACCGGACCCTGGTCAAGCACGTCGACGCCGCGATGCCGACCGCCTCGGCAAGCGCGTTGTTCGGCATCCGGCCGTCGGCCGTGAGCAGCTGGACCAGCTTCCGGTCCACCTCGTCCAGCCCTTCCGGAACCGGCCGCGGAGCCGGTCCAGGGCTCCGACGATCCTTCGGCATGCCCCCACTGTAGAGCTCATACACAGAATCCACAGCGTGTGGATGAGCCTGTGGACGAATTTTCTTCGGAACTCTTGCGGCTCAATCGCAGAAGATTCCATCCTCGCCATCACCCCACCGGTGAGGAGGCCTCATGACGCAGCTCGACACCCGCTCGGTGCACGCCGGCCGCGACGACCTGGCCGCGCTCGGCGTCCACGTTCCGCCGATCGACCTGTCCACGACCTACCCGCTCGCGAGCGTCGACACCGGCGGAGCGTCGTACGACGAACTCACACAGGGCCGCGGCCCGGACGGCGGCAGCCTCGTCTACCAGCGCCTGTGGAACCCGACCGTCGCGCGGTTCGAGGACGCGCTCGCCGAGCTCGAGCACACCGACGGCGCGGTCGCGTTCGGCTCCGGGATGGCCGCGCTCACCGCCTGCCTGCTCGCCACCGTCGCCGCGGGCCGTCCGCACGTGGTCGCCGTACGACCCCTGTACGGCGGCACCGACCACCTGTTATCCACAGGCCTGCTGGGGACAACCGTGACGTACGTCGGCCCGCGCGAGGTCGCCGCCGCGATCCGTCCGGACACCGGGCTGGTGATCGTCGAGACGCCGGCCAACCCCACCGTCGACCTCGTCGACATCGCGGGCGTCGCCACCGCGGCCGGCGACGTACCTGTGCTGGTGGACAACACCTTCGCGACCCCCGTCCTGCAGCAACCGGCTCGTCACGGGGCGAGCCTGGTGTTGCACTCGGCAACCAAGTACCTCGGCGGCCATGGCGACGTGATGGGAGGCGTCGTCGCGGCCGGCGTGGAGTGGGTCGGCCGGCTCCGGCAGATCCGCGCTGTGACAGGTGGCCTGCTGCACCCGCTGGCCGCGTACGAACTGCATCGGGGACTGCAGACGCTGCCGGTGCGAGTGCGGGCGCAGCAGGCGACCGCCATCAAGGTCGCGGACTGGCTGTCGGCGCAGCCGTCGGTCGAGCGGGTGTACTACCCCGGCCTGAACGATCCGGCCGGGCTGATCGGCCGCCAGCAGTCAGGCCCCGGCGCGGTGCTCGCTTTCACGCTCAGCGGCGGGTACGACGCCGCATCGCGGGTGGCAAGCGGCCTGAGGCTCATCACCCACGCGGTCTCGCTGGGCGGCGTAGACACGCTGATCCAGCACCCCGCCGCACTAACCCACCGCCTCGTAGCCGCCGAGGCCAAACCCCCCGAGGCCCTACTACGCCTAAGCCTCGGCCTAGAAGACCCCGAAGACCTAACCAACGACCTAACCACCGCCCTCGCCCACGGGTGACTTTGTGCACCCACCGCCCATTTCTGGGCCGCCAGAATGGGCGGTGGGCGCACAAAGTGGGGAATCTGCGGAGGGCAGAACCGGGCGGCGCGATCTGCTGAGGGCAGAACGGGGGCGGCGGGGTCTTGCGGGATGGCACACTCGGTACAGGAGTTCCGGAGGCGAGGAGGGCCAGTCGTGTTGCTACGCCAGGTGATCGGGAACGTGTTCCGCCGGCTGCGGCGCGAGCGGGGCATCACCCTGCGTGAGCTCGCCGAGCTGGCTCAGGTGTCGGTGCCGTACCTGTCCGAGATCGAGCGCGGCCGCAAGGAGCCCTCCTCGGAGATTCTCGCCGCGATCTGCCGCGCGCTCGACCTCGAGCTGTCCGACCTGCTGGCCGAGGTGCAGTTCGACCTGACCACCGCGGTCCGGTCCACGCTGCCGGTCCAGCTGCAGACGGCCGCGATTCGCGTCGAGGACCGCTCGGCCCGCCGCATCCCGTCCGGCCCGCGCGCGTACTCCGCTCCGGCGACGGCGTACACGCTCGTCGCGTAGAAAACCAGTCACGCCGGGCGGCCGATGTCTCTAGCCTGACCTGGTGCATGTGAAGCGTCGCGCTCCCGCAGTACCAGGGTCGATTCCGGACGTGCTGAAGATGGCCGCGTCCGAGCTGCGGTTCTATCGGGAGATCGCGCCCGTCGTCGGTGTCCGAGTCCCGGAGTGCCACCAGGCCGAGGAGACCGCGGACGGGACACTGCTTGTCCTGGAAGATCTGTCCGCCTGGACGCCGGGCGCCGAGCCGGCCTCAGGTGCGCGGGCGCTGCGAGCTCTGCACGACCGATGGGTGGGCCAGGCGTACGAGCGGTGGCCGTGGTTGCGGCCGGTCGGAGCCGGCGTGGACCTGGTGGCGGAGCTGTACGACCGTACGTGGCCGGTCCTGGCGGAGCGGCGGGATATGAGCGCGCCGGTGCGGGACTTCGGCGAGCGGCTGGTCGGGCGCGTGCAGGAGGTGGAGCGGGCGGTCGCGTCGGCCGGCGAGTTGACGCTGGTGCACGGCGACGCCTCCGCGCAGAACCTCCGGACCGGCCCGGGTGGCGAGGTCGCCTTCCTCGACTGGGAGGACGTGTCGGCCGCGCCCGGCGTACTGGATCTCGCCTGGTTCCTGGTCTCGTCCGTCGAGCCCAGCCGGTGGCCGGAGGCGTTGGCGGCGTACGGCGCCGTCGACGGGCTCGGCGTCGTGCTGCCGTCGGTGATGGTGCAGGGATATCTGAGCTGGGCGGATCTGCCTGATGGTGCGGGCGAGGAGTGGAACGCCCGCCTGGAAGCCGCGGTGGGGATGCTGTGAGGTACGTCGTACGGTTCGCGGTGGATGATCTCGCGTTGTCCGCGTTGCATGCTGCGGCCTTCGAGGGGGAGCTGGACGTGCAGCCGTGGGCGGAGCGGCTGGAGCGGTGGGCGCTGACCTGGGTCGGTGCCTTCAGCAACGATCAGCTCGTCGGATTCGTGCAGGTGTGCTGGGACGGCGGCGCGCACGCGTTCGTGCTGGACACCGCCGTCCATCCGGACCACGGCCGGCGCGGCATCGGCAAACAGCTCGTGGTGACAGCGGCGGAGGAGGCGCGCAGGGCCGGTTGCGAATGGTTGCACGTCGACTTCGAGCCGCACCTGACCGCGTTCTACCTGGACGCGTGCGGCTTCCGTCCGACCGATGCGGGGCTGCTCAAACTCCGATAGCGGTCAGCCGCTCGGTGGAGATGCAGGACGTCAGGCAGCGCTCCTTCGCGTCGCCGAGCAGGTCCGCGGTCCAGGTGGTGAAGCCGCCGTCGCCGAGCCCTTCGCCGTTGACGCCGATCCCGAGCGCCGTACCGGCGTAGTAGTTCGCGCTCTTGGTCCGCTCGGTGTCCTCGGTGAACGCGACCCCGAGCGCCGGGCGGACCGTGTCCTCGATCCGGTCCCGTAGCGCCGACTCCTGGAACGCGGTGAACGTGAGATCGGCCTTCTCCCCCAGCACGGCCTGCCAGAAGCTCAGGTGGTCGATCAGCAGCTCGGCCTCGGTCCGGCACGACCCGGTGTCGCGGGCGCTCGACACCAGTGCGAACAGCTCGAAGTGCGCCGTCAGCCCCGGCGCGTCGAACGGCTGCGCCCGGACGACGCGCTGACAGGTCGCCAGGTGTACGCGGTCCTGCCCGGCGCGACGTCGTACGGCGGCCTCGATCGCGAGCTCGTTGGTGGGATCACTCGCGACCTCGGTCCCGCGGATCGTGCTGACGACCTGGTGCTGGTTGATCGTCGCCACCGCCGAGCAGGTGCCCAGGGGCGCCACCGGTGAGAGTTGAACGCCAGCGAACTTCTCCGGCAGCAACTCCCACAGCCGCTGCTGCGTCTTCACCAGCTCGCGCGGGTCGACGGTCGACGGCCAGACGAACCGGTCCTGCTTCCAGCGCTGCAGCAACCGCGACGGCTTCACCTTGGCGGCCCGCTCCCGCGTCACGTCCAGCAGGACGGACTGCAGCTCGGACTGGCTCAACCCGTTGACGAGGGCGTCGCGGCTGCCGTCCGGCAGCTTCGCCCAGAACCGTTCGCTGACGTCTCCCATGGCTCTACCCTGGCCGAAATTCCACCTGATCCGCGCGCCATTTTGTCGTATCGTCGAGGCATGAGATTTCCGAGCCCGCATCTTTGACCTTCGGACCGAGGACTGTCGGTCCGCATCGTCGCGTTCGCGTCGTTGCAGGACTTCATCCCGCTCTATCCGCTGTACCAGCTGTTCTTCGCCGACCACGGGCTGTCGGCTGCCCAGATCTCGACGCTGTTCGTCATCTGGTCGGCGACCGGGTTCGTCCTCGAGGTGCCGTCCGGCGCCTGGGCGGACTCGTACTCGCGGCGCAAGCTGCTGATCCTCGGTGCCCTGCTCGGCGGCCTCGGGTACGCCGCGTGGATCACGCTGCCGTCGTACGCCGGGTTCGCGCTGGGCTTCGCCTTGTGGGGTACGTCGTCCGCGCTGATCTCGGGCACCTTCGAGGCCTTCGTGTACGACGAACTCGCGGCCCGGGACCGCACCGCGCGGTACGCGACGCTGCTCGGTCGCGCGCGATCCGGTTCCTTCGTCATGAACCTGGCCGCAACCGCGCTCGCGGCACCGCTCTTCGACCTCGGCGGCTACACATTGGCCGGTGTGGTCAGCGTGCTCAGCTGTCTGGCGCAGGCGGTCGTGGCCTGGTCGCTGCCCGAGGCACGCCCGGTGGAGGCCGCGCGTGAGTCGGACGAGCCGGGCGCGCGGGCTGCGTTCGGCAACTACCTGCACATGCTGCGGTCGGGTGTCTCGGAGGTCCTGACGAGTCGGGTGGTCAGGCGTTCGGTCCTCCTGGTCGCGTTGCTCGGTGGGTTCCTGGCGTTCGACGAGTACTTCCCACTGCTCGCCCGGGAGACCGGTGCGGCGACCGGCGTGATCCCCTTGCTGATCGCGGGAACCGTTGCCGCGCAGGCGATCGGTGGAGCGCTCGCTGGTCCGGCGTATAAGTTGCCTGCAGCAACCTTCGCGGTGGGCATGGCGGCGACGGCGGTGCTGATCGCGACCGGGGCTTTGAGCGGATCCGCCTGGGGCTTCCTGCCGATCGCGATCGGGTACGGCGTGATGCAGTTGGTGATCGTGGTGTCCGAGTCGCGCCTGCAGGACGCGATCACCGGCCCGGCGCGGGCGACCGTCACGTCGGTGTCCGGTCTGTTCGCGGAGGTGTCGGCGATCGCGGTGTACGGCGGGTTCGCACTCGGATCGATGTGGTTCACGATGTCGATCCTCGTTGCGGCCTTGACGATCCCGGTCCTGCTGACCGCGTTCGTCGTACCGGTCGCGCTTCCGGCGCCGCGTAGTTCGTCTGCTGCCGAAGTATCAGAGCCCTAGCCTCACAGCATGAGCCAGGCAATGCGTTCTACCGGCATGAGGAGACAGCAGGTGCCCGCCGCCGCGGCAGCAGCGGTGACGGTGGTGTTGTGGGCGTCGGCGTTCGTCGCGATCCGCCATGTCGGGGCGGAACTGTCGGCGGGCGCGTTGTCGCTCGGGCGGCTGGTGGTCGGCAGCGTGCTGCTCGGGATCTTCGTCTTCAGCCGACCGCGTCGCTGGCCGGCGCGGTCCGACTGGAAGTTCCTGCTGGTGTGCGGGCTGCTGTGGTTCGGCGTCTACAACCTGGCGCTGAACGCGGCCGAGCGTCACCTCGACGCCGGGACCACGGCGATGCTCGTGAACGTCGGGCCGCTGCTGATTGCACTCCTGGCCGGGATCCTCCTGGGCGAAGGATTCCCGCGGCAGTTGGTGGCCGGGAGTGTGGTCGCGTTCGGCGGGGTCGTGCTGATCGGGCTGTCGTCGTCGGAGGGCAGGGCGGAGGTGTGGGGCGTTGTGCTCTGCCTGGTGGCTGCGGTTGCGTACGCGATCGGCGTCGTGGCGCAGAAGCCGCTGCTCGCTCGGCTGCCCGCGTTGGAGGTGACCTGGTTGTCGTGCGTGATCGGCGCGGTCGCCTGTCTGCCGTTCGGGCCGGCGCTGGTCCGCGAGGTGCGACCATCGACGCTCTGGTTGGTGGTGTTTCTCGGCGCGTTCCCGACCGCGATCGCGTTCACGACGTGGGCGTACGCGCTGGCTCGGACGACGGCGGGACGGATGGGCGCGACGACGTACCTGGTGCCGCCGATCACGATCTGCCTCGGCTGGGTGCTGCTCGGTGAAGGGCCGGCGCCGCTCGCGTACGCCGGGGGTGCGCTGTGCCTGGTCGGTGTCGCGATCTCGCGTTACCGGGCGCGGGCTGTGGCTGCGATGCCTGCCGTGAGGGTGGACAGGCCCGCTTCGAAGCCGCTGTCGAAGTCGTAGGCGAGGCCTGTGGCACCGAGTTCGCCGACGATCCGTCGCAGCGTGGGGGCCTTCTCCGATGGGAGGGCTTGCACGCGGGCGAGCAGGTCGGGGGCGAGTTCGAAGGTCTCGGCGCGGACGGACGCCTCGCCGAGGGTGAAGCCGTGGATGAAGTCGATCAGGGTGTTCGCGGCCTCGAAGATCTTGCGGGGTGTGAGGCCGGCGCGGTCGAGTGCGCGGTAGAACGGCTCCATCGTGACCACCACGACGTTCGAGACCGCGGAGGTGTCCGCCAGCACCTGGAGCGCGAGATTCGGGTGCCGGCGGAGGCCGACGCGGTAGGCGCGGGCGGCGGTCTTGAGTTGGTCGTCCCACGGGACGGTGTCGCCGGGGTCCGGGAGCTCCAGCCCGGCGAAGACCAGTTCGGCGAGGCCGGCCAGGACGGCGGCCTTGTTCGGCAGGTGGTGGTACAGCGACATCGGGTTGACCTTCAGCGTCGCCGCGAGCCGCCGCATGGTCAGCGCGTCGATGCCCTCGTCGTCGACGATCCGCAGCGCCGCGATCAGGATCGCCTCCCGGCTCAGCCGCTCCTCCCCCGCACGTGGCCGCCCGGAGCGCTTGCCGTCACTAACCATACGCCGTATGGTACATAATCGTACAGTGTATGGATATGGAGGAGGCGGCATGCAGCCGTTGGCGGGGAAAGTGGCGTTGGTGGCCGGTGCGACCCGGGCAGCCGGGCGGGGGATCGCGGTCGAGCTCGGCGCGGCCGGTGCGACCGTGTACGTGACCGGCCGGTCGACGCGGGACCGGCGGTCGGAGATGAACCGGCCGGAGACGATCGAGGAAACGGCCGAGCTCGTCGACAAGGCCGGCGGTCGCGGCATCGCCGTACCGGTCGATCATCTGGATCCGTCGCAGGTGAAGGCACTGGTCGAGCGGATCGACCGCGAGCAGGGCGCGCTGCACATCCTGGTGAACGACATCTGGGGTCAGCACAGTGAGCCCGAGTGGGACAAGACGGTCTGGGAGAGCGACCTCGAAGGAGGCCTTCGGCTGCTGCAGCTCGGCGTACACACGCATGTGATCACCAGTCACTTCGCGCTGCCGTTGCTGATCAAGTCACCGGGCGGCCTGGTGGTCGAGATGACTGATGGCACGAACGAGTTCAACGCCGAGAACTACCGGGTGTCGTTCTTCTACGACGTGGCGAAGGGTGCGGTCAGCCGGGTCGCGTTCGCCTTGGCGCACGAGTTGGACAAGTACGACGCGACCGCCGTACTGCTGACGCCCGGGTGGCTGCGGTCCGAGGCGATGCTCGACGGCTTCGGCGTCCGCGAGGAGAACTGGCGGGACGCGACCGAGCGGATCCCGCATTTCGCGATCTCGGAGAGCCCGTCGTACGTCGGCCGCGCGGTGGCGGCGCTCGCGGCGGATCCCGACGTACGGCGGTGGAACGGCAAGTCGACGTCGAGCGGCGAACTCGCCCGGCTCTACGGCTTCACCGACCTGGACGGCAGCCGGCCCGACGCCTGGCGGTACATCGTCGAGGTCGAGCACGCCGGCAAACCCGCCGACACAACTGGTTACCGCTAGGACGGGAGCTGGTACGGCGGACACAGGTCGGTGCCGGTCCCGCCTGAGGTGATCGGGGTGGCGTCGGCCGACAGTGCCACGTGTGGGTGGGCGGCCGCGATCGGGATGCCGAGCGTGGCCGCCAGCCCCAGGACCTCGCGCCGCGACGTCACCGCCACCGCGGGATCCAGCTCGTAGACGTACGTCAGCTCCGGCCAACGCGCCTGCGCCGGATGCACCAGGACGTCGCCACCCAGCACAGCCCGCTCCGTCACTACAGCCTGATGCCCAGGCGTATGTCCCGGCGTCGGCAGCAACCGCATACCCCGCAGCGCAGTCTCCCCGTCAACCACCCGCAACTGCCCAGCCTCTTCGATCGGCTGGATCCTGCGCGCGTACGTCTGCCCGCCACGCACATGCTCGAGCTCCGCCCGCTGCACGACGTACTCCGCCCGCGCGAACGCCGGCCGCACACCGTCCGACACCCACCCCACGTGGTCGGTATGCACATGCGTCAACACGACCGCATCCACATCCCCCGGCTCCACGCCCACCTGCGCCAACAGCCCAGGCAACCGCCCACTCACCCCCAACCACTCAGCCGCATCCCCACCAGCCGGCCCGATCCCCGCATCCACCAACACCACACCGGATCCATCCACCACCAGGTAACTGTGGAAATGCAGCAGCCACCCACCCTCCCGAACGTTCCCCGGCATCACCCGCTCCGTCCAAGCCGCGTGCTCCGGACCCCACGCCGGCAGCGCGTCCCCGACTCCCTCCGGAAACACCGCCACCGCATCGCACAACACCGTCACGTCCATGAGGTCATTCTGCGGTGCGTTCAGGGCAGCAGCATCCAGGTGGCGAGGGTGGTCATGAGGAGGGCGATGGTGGAGTCGAGGACTTGCCAGGCTCGGGGGCGGGCGAAGAGGGGGGAGAGTTTGCGGGAGAAGAAGCCCAGGGCGAAGAACCAGGTGAAGCTGGCGGTTACCGCGCCTACGCCGTAGAGCCAGCGGCCGTCGGTGCCTCGTTGGTTGGCGAGGGAGCCCAGGAGGACGACGGTGTCCAGGTAGACGTGGGGGTTGAGGTACGTGAAGCCCAGGCAGGCCAGTACGACGCTGCGGAGGGCGGCGGGGGCGTGGTCGGCCGGTGTGATCGAACCGGGCTTGAAGGCTCGTTTCGCGGCGAGGAACGCATAGGCGTAGAGGAATGCCGCTCCGCCGAACTTGGCGATGTCGAGCGCGAGTTGGCTGCGGGTGAGGAGTGCGCCGAGGCCGAGGATGCCGCCGGAGATCAGGAGTGCGTCGGAGAGTGCGCAGGTCAGGACGACCGGCAGGACGTGCTCGCGGCGCAGACCTTGGCGCAGGACGAACACGTTCTGGGCGCCGATCGCGACGATCAGGGACAGTGCCGTGGCGAAACCGGCGAGGAGGGGCATGTCTTCGACGGTAGGTACTCCTCGGCCTTCAAACCAGCTAAAGATTGTGATGCACCATTAGGATTGCTTCATCATGCAGTTCGACTCCGTGCAGCTCGAGACGTTCGTGGCGGTCCTCGACGAGGGCAGCTTCGACGCCGCCGCGCGCCGGTTGCGCGTCACGCCGTCCGCGGTCAGCCAACGGATCAAGGCGCTGGAGAGCCGCCTCGGGCAGGTCGTGGTGATGCGCGGCAAGCCGGCCCGGGCGACCGCGGCGGGTGCGGCGCTGCTCCGCCTGGCCCGCCAGGTCTCGCTGCTCGAACTCGAGGCGATCGCCGCCGTCCGCGGCACCGTCGACGCGCAGCGCATCCCGATCGCGGTCAACGCGGACTCGCTGAACAACTGGTTCCTGCCCGCGATGCTCGACCTCTCCCGGACCCATCACGCGCGGTTCCTGGTCCACCAGGAGGACGAGGAGCACTCGGCGGAGTACCTGCGCAACGGTACGGTCCTCGCGGCGGTGACCGCCGACCCACGTCCGGTCCAGGGCTGCCGGGTCGTCCCGCTCGGGAAGATGCGGTACCTCCCGCTCGCCACCCCGGAGTACGCCGAACGCTGGCTGGCCGGCAAACCGTTGTCCGAGGCGCTGGCCGAGGCGCCGATCGTGACGTTCAACGAGAAGGACGTCCTGCAGCACCGGCTGATCCGCAAGGTGACCCGGCGCCGGCTGGATCCGCCGTCACACGCGATCCCCGCGTCCGCTCCGTTCCACGAAGCGGTCCGGATCGGGCTCGGCTGGGGGATGATCGAGGACCAGGTCGCGGACCCCGAGCTCGCCGCCGGCCGCCTGGTGGAAGTTGCCCCCGGCAAGTACGTCGACGTTCCGCTGTACTGGCAGCACTGGAAGCTCGAGTCCGGCATCCTCGACGCGCTCACGGCCGCGGTCCTGCGTGCGGCCGAGGCAGGCCTGCGTACGACGACGCGGAAGTAGCTCGTTCAGCGGCGATTCACGGCAGCGGGCGGTACATCACGTGCAGGCCGACGTACCCGAGTCTGGGGTGGTCGAAGGCCTCCGGGACGGTGCCGGCGATCCGGAACCCGAGCGACTGCCACAGGTGTACGGCGGGCTCGTTGGTCTCCACGACCGCGTTGAACTGGATCGAGCGGAACCTTGACTGGCGGGCCCACGCGATCATGTCCTCGCACAGCGCCCGGCCGACGCCCTGCCCGCGGGCCCTGCCGTCGACCATGAAGCTCGCGCTGGCGACGTGGGCACCCGGGCCGGGGCGGTTCGGGTACATGTTCGCGCTGCCGAGAACGGTGCCGTCGGCATCGACCGCGACGGTGGTGCGGGCGAGCGGCGAGTTCGACGGCGACATCCAGAGCGCCCGCGCCTGCTCCTCGGTCATCTCCGGGTCGTACGTGTAGGTCTCCCGTGCGGTGACGATCTCACGGAAGAACGGCCAGATGGCCGGCCAGTCGGCGTCGGTCGCGTCTCTGATAGTCACAGTCATGATGGGAGCAGCATCACCCGCCGAGGCCGGGGATGCCAAGCAGATTCCCGATAGGCTGTCTGAGGATGACAGACTCCGTGATCCGAGGGCTGCCGCGCTGGACCCTGGCCGTGCCGCCGCTCGCCTTCGTCGTCCTGCTCGCCACCTGGCACCGCGATCTCGGTGCGGTCCTGCTGATCCTGGTCTGTCTCGGCCTCGGCGCCGCGGTGATCGCCGCCGTACACCATGCCGAGGTCGTCGCGCATCGTGTCGGCGAACCGTTCGGCACGCTGATCCTCGCGCTCGCGGTGACGATCATCGAGGTCGCGCTGATCGTCACGCTGATGGCGTCCGGCGGCGACAAGGCCGCGTCACTGGCCCGTGACACTGTGTTCGCCGCGGTGATGATCACCTGCAACGGGATCCTCGGGCTGTCGCTCGTCGTCGGTTCGCTGCGGCATCGCGTGCAGGAGTTCCGCGTGCAGGCGTCGTACTCCGTGCTCACGGTGATGATTGCGCTGGTGACGCTGAGTCTGGTGCTGCCGACGTTCACCACGAGTGCGGAGGGGCCACAGTTCAGCTCGGCGCAGCTCGCGTTCGCTGGTGTGACGTCACTGGCGCTGTACGGCGTTTTCGTGTTCATCCAGACGATCCGGCACCGGGACTACTTCCTCCCGGTGCGTCCCGACGGGCACGTCGACGAGGACGAGGACCATCACGCCGCCGCGCCGAGCGGGAAGACCGCGCTGCTCAGCCTCAGCTTGCTGTTCGTCTGCCTGATCTCGGTGGTCGGGCTCGCCAAGACCGTGTCGCCGAAGCTGGAATCCGCGGTCGAGTCGGCCGGCGCCCCGCTGGCGGTGGTCGGTGTCGTGATCGCGCTGCTCGTGCTGCTGCCGGAGACGGTTGCCGCAGTGCGGGCGGCACTGCGGAACCGTCTCCAGACCAGCGTCAACCTGGCGCTCGGCTCAGCGCTCGCGAGCATCGGCCTGACCATTCCCGCGATCGCGGTCGCCTCGATCTGGCTGAGCGGGCCGCTCGTCCTCGGGCTCGGCGGCAAGGAACTGGTCCTGTTCGCGCTGACCGTCGTGACCAGCATGCTCACCCTCGCCACCGGCCGGGCGACGCTGTTGCAGGGCGCCGTTCATCTCGCGGTGTTCAGCGCGTTCCTGTTCCTTGCGGTAAGCCCCTGAGGTAGTCGGCCACCGCCTGCTGCTTGCTGTGCTCGGCCCAACTCAACGCGTTCCCGTTGTAGTTGGGGTCGCGCAGTTCCGGGTCCGCGCCGAGCTCGATCAGCGTCCGGACCGTCTCCAGATGGCCGTTCAGCGCGGCGCGATGGATCGGCGCTGCTCCGCCCGAGACCCGGCTCAGGTCGTAGCCGAGCCGCTGCAACGGTTCCATCGCTGCGGCCCGTCCGATCTCGGCCGCCCGCACCGGGAGGTGTGGCTGGCGAGCGACCGCGCGAGCGGCGAGTGCGGCGTCGACGTCAGGCATCTCACCACGCATCGCAGCGGCGTATACCTCGTGGACCTCGTCCAACGGTGCGGCGCCTTTCGCGCGCAGCAGGTCGGCGATCTCCGTGTGCCCTTGAACAGCGGCCAGTTCGTACGGCCGTTCGCCGCCGAACACCGGGTGCCTGGTGCCGACGCCCTCCGGATCGGTGCCCTGGGCAAGTACCAGTTCGGCGCGGTGCAGCAGACCGGCCCAGGACGCGAAGACCAGCTCGTCCTCGAGCAGTTGCCGTGGGGTCGGATGCGCGGTCGTCAGCCGCTCGTGCCACGGTCCGCCGTCACCACGGCCGAGTCCGTATTCGAGCAGCAACTCCAGGTGCACATCGTCGTACGGCGGGGGACAACCGGGACCGCAGTTGTACATGGTCTGGCTGTCGTTCGGGTCGGCGCCGGCGTCGAGGAGGAGCCGTGCCAGTTCGACACGGTGGCGGTGCGGCGGTTGATCGCCCTCGCCGCGGCCGAACACGCCGGTGAGGGCGGTGAACGGTGATGGCAGACCCTGCCAGAGGTAGCCGGCGTTCGGGTCGGCGCCGTGCTCGAGGAGCAGGCGGGCGATCTCCAGTTGGTTCGGGGCGTCGAGGCGGCTGTAGGCGAGGTAGAGCAACGGTTCCCAGCGGTAGGGTCCGCCTTCCACGCTTGCCTGCGCGAGGTTTCGGCGTACGCCGTCCAGGTCACCGGCCACCACCTGGGTGTAGATGTTGCTCTGCGCAACGTCAGGGAAGCGGTCCAGGAGCTCGCGGGCGGCCTGCTGGCGGGCCGGATCATCCTGCCCGTAGTGCAGGGTCGCGAGGCGGAGGAACTCGTCGGCGCGCTGCTGCGGCGTGTCGAGCGGTCCGCCGACGGACTGCCGATGGGGCGAACGGCTGTAGCGGTCGACCAGTTCCAGATGGCGCACGATGCGCGGCCAGCTCGGGAAGCCGTAGCTGCGGGCGATCACGAGCTGTGCGTCCGCGAGCGTCTGCACGGGGTGGAACTCGTCGGCCAGGGCGACTGCGGCACGGTCGCCGGCGCGGACGCCTTTGAGCAGGGATTTGGCCTGACCGCGCAGGTAGTCCAGGTTCGGATCGTTCGGAAGATTCCGGGTCGGCATCGCCGACCTCCTCTCTACGAGCCCGCTGTCCGCGTCGTCGGGCGAGAAAGGAGGTCAATCAGTACACGCGTGAAGCTCCTCAGGTGGGCTGAGCCCTTCCCGCGGACCGGTGGCACCCTGAGCGCCTACCCGTCACGGTAACTCACTGCGGCTTCTCCATCCACCACTCGGTGAACTCGTACGCGCGGTCCTTCTCCAGCCGGATCACCCACAGGTTGCTGAACTCGCTCGGGGGATTGGTCAGGTACGTCGTCCACCCGCGGACGAACCCGACCCCGTCGCCGAATCCGAGCACCTGGTACTCGAAGGCCGTCTCGCCCGGCCCGTCCGCGACCTCGAGCCAGGCCGCCACGATCGCGTCCCGGCCGAGCACCGGGTCCTCGTCGGGCCGCCGGTACCAGGCAGCGTCCTCGGTCCAGAGCGCGGCGATGTCCGCGGGATCGTTGCTCTCCCACGCCTTCCGGTACCTGTCGACCCAGCGGTCGAGGTCCTTCTCCTTCATGGTCACGCGATCCGTCGGTGGTTGAGGACGACAGCAGCCGGCCGGGCGAGTACGCCGGGATGCGCGCGCGGGTCGGCGTCGTACGTGACGAGGTTGCCGGCACCGCTCAGGCCGAGGTACTCCTGGGCGCCGGTGGATCCGGCGGCGATGGCCTGCTCGACGGACAGTCCGTGCTTGACGAGCAGGTCGATCTCTGCGGCGACGGTCCCGACCACGTCGGATCCGGTCAGCACGCGGACGCCGTACCGCTCGGCGAGGGGAAGGACCGACGCGAGGTACTCCGACCGCGCCTGCCGCCGGCTCGCCTGCTCGGGGGTCTCGCCCGGGTGCGGGCCGATCGAGGCGCAGAGCGTCGGTGTCCACGCGCCACCACGGGAACCGAGCGTCTCCAGGTCCCGCTCGGTGAGCGCCGTACCGTGCTCGACCGAGTCGACGCCGGCCCGGATCAGCTCGGTGACGTGGCCGGTGTTGACGTGCGCCGCGACCCGTACGTTGCGGGCGTGGGCCAGCTCGACCATCGCCTCGACCACGGTGACGTCGTACGACGGGCTCACCTTGCTGCCCCGGATCGGGCCGTCCGGGCCGACCTCGGGGAAGTCGCCGACCAGTTTGAGCCAGGTCGCGCCGTCGGCGATCTCGCTCTCGACCGCGGCGAGCAGGTCCTCCGGGGCGACCGGCTCGTACGCGTCCGGGAAGTAGCGGCCCTCCGGCGCCAGGAACCGGCCGGCCGCGAGGACGAGCGGGCGGCTGTCGTCGGCGGTCCGCGCGAGGTGCAGGGTGACGTCCCGGTTGCCGCCCACGTCCCGGACCGCGCTGACGCCGGCGTCGGCGAGCTCGCCGAGTCGGTCGGCCGCGAAGTCCGCGCCGCGCAGGACCGGCCCGTTGGTGCCGGGCGCCATCGTCAGGTGACAGTGCGCGTCGACCAGGCCCGGTACGCCGTACCGCCCGGGCAACCGCTCGCCGTCCGCGTCCGCGCCGAACGTGAGACGGGTGGTGTCACCGGAAGGGAGGACGGTGCCCTCGAAGACCCAGCTCGTCATGGTCGTCATTGTGGCCCAGGGGAGATCCAGATCACGTCACCCTCGACTTGAACATGTTCAAAAACGCGGCGTACCGTCAGGGGCAACGGGAATTTGAACGTGTTCAAGAGGTGAGGACGAGGATGAACATGACAGTCACGACGTACCTGGTCTATCTGGTCGTCGCGGTACCGCTGACGATCTGGGTGGCCCGCACGCTGAGCCGGAACGGGCGGATCTTCCTGGTCGACGTGTTCCACGGCAACGAGGACTTCGCCGACGCGGTGAACCGGCTGCTGGTGGTCGGGTTCTACCTGGTCAACCTCGGGTTCGTGACGCTGTTCCTGCGGTCGGGGAGTGCGGTCGTCGACGCGCGCGGGGTGTTCGAGCAGCTGAGCGTGAAGCTGGGGGTCGTGATGCTGGTGCTCGGCGTGCTGCACCTGATGAACGTCTGGATCTTCAGCAAGATCCGCACCCGCAGCCGGCTCGACACGATGACCCGCCCGCCGGTGCCGCCGAACGACACGGTGCCCCCGCCGCAGACCGCGGCGCAGTACGGGTACTGAACGTGCGCGAACTGACGGTTCTGTACGACGCCGGGTGCGGACTGTGCCGCCGGTTCAAGGACTGGCTCGCCGCGCAGACCCCGGCGCCGGACGGGTGCGGCGGGGTGGTGCGTCTGCGGTTCGTCGCGGCGGGGTCGGCGGATGCGCGGGCGCGCTACCCCGCGCTCGACCACGCGGCCACGTTGCGGGACGTGACGGTGGTCGCGGACGACGGTTCGGTGTACGTCGGCGATCGCGCCTGGATCGTGTGCCTGTGGGCCACGGGGGAGCACAGACACACCGCAGTACGACTGGCGAGCCCGGCGATGCGGCCGGTCGCGAAGGCGATGGTGCAGGCGGCGGCCGGCCTGCGCCGGCTGAGCGGAGGTGATTACGCTGACGAATGTGACGGACGGTGCGACCGCCAAGGGCGAGCAGACGCGTGAGCTGATCTTGTCGACCGCGCTGCGGCTGTTCCGGGAGCAGGGGTACGGCAAGACCACGATGCGCGCGATCGCCAACGAGGCGGGCGTGTCGGTGGGGAACGCGTACTACTACTACGGCTCCAAGGACCACCTGATGCAGGCGTACTACGACCTGCTCCAGGACCAGCATCGTGAGGCGGTCGAGCCGGTACTGGCCGCGGAGAAGTCGTTCGTGCCGCGGCTGACCGGCGTACTGCACGCCTGGCTTGAGGTGTCCGCGCCGTACCACGAGTTCGCCGGCACGTTCTTCAAGACGGCGGCGGATCCGCGCAGCCCGTTGTCGCCGTTCAGCGAGGAGTCGCGGCCGGCGCGGGATGCGAGTGTCGCGGTGTTCCGCCGGGTCGTGGACGGCTCCGACCTCAAGCTCCCGGCCGACCTCAGGTCCGAGTTGCCCGAGCTCCTCTGGCTGCTCCAGATGGGCATCGTGCTGTTCTGGGTCCACGACCGGTCCGAGAACGTCCGCCGGACCCGCACGCTCATCGACCGCGCCGTCCCGTTGGCGGACCGTCTGCTGCGCCTGACCCGGATCCCCGGCGTCCGCGGCGTCGTGAACGACATCGTCGGCCTGATCCGCTCGGTCAAGGCTTAGGGCGTGGGATCGAGAGATACGCCCTAGTTACTCGCCCGTGGCGCCGTCGAGGCGTTCCCGGAGGAGGTCGGCGTGGCCGTTGTGGCGGGCGTACTCCTCGATCAGGTGCAGGTAGAGCCAGCGGACCGAGTACCCGTCCTCGTAGCGCGGACGGATGAAGGTTCCGTCGAGCGGATGCTGCGCGGCGAGCGCGTCCGAGAGCTTCACGATCTCCCGGTAGTCCTCGAGATCCTGCTCGGCCTGTTCGGGGGTGACGAGGTCGAAGTCGCCGTCGGGGTGCTCGGCGGTCCAGTACTTCGGTGGCGAGTCGTGGCCGGCCAGTGCGCGATGGATCCAGTACTTCTCGACCTCGCTCAGGTGCCGCACGAGCCCGATCAGCGACATGCTCGACGGCTCGACGGTCCGTCGTACGAGCTCTTCGCCGCTCAGCCCGGACAGCTTCCAGAGCAAGGTCCCGCGGTGGAAGTCGAGGAACCCCTGCAACAGCACGCGCTCGTCGGCAACGGTCGGCGGATCCACGCGGAACTCAGTCGTCACGAGCAGAACTTAACCCGTGTGACGAGCGTCCTGTGGATATCCGGCAGGGATTCGGCCTCCGGTGCCGTACTCTGTAGTGGACGGTCCGCCCAGTTCTGCCTCGGGCCGGTGCGCGCAAACACTCTGCGCCAGCAGTCGACCACCACGCGCCGCGGCCTCGCAGCCGCGCCGGGCAGGACGACCCCCGACTTTTTGGAGTACCCCTATGGCGGCCCGCCGCCCCACGTCTACAACCACGCACGACCAATCCGCCTCCCCGTCCCGCAGGCCCACCGGCGACAAGCCGGCCAGGGACCCGCGCGCCGGACAGAACCGGCCGCGTCGCCGCCGCCGTTCCGGCGCCGGACGCTCCCAGCCGACTGCCGAGCAGCCGACTGCCGAGCAGCCGCTGGATGTTGCTATCAGCAATGAACCCGTTGCTGTCGACAACCGCACGTTCGCCGAGCTCGGCGTCCCCGACCGCCTGGTGGCCGCCCTGGCTGCGGCCGGCGTGTCGAAACCGTTCCCGATCCAGGCGGCCACGTTGCCGGATTCCCTGGCCGGTAAGGACGTTCTCGGCCGCGGCCGCACGGGATCGGGCAAGACCTACGCGTTCGTCCTGCCCGTCCTGGCGAGGCTCGCGGCGAGTGGGACCAAGCGCCGGCCGAACCATCCGCGCGCGCTGATCCTCGCGCCGACCCGTGAGCTCGCCACCCAGATCCAGGCCTCGATCACCCCGCTCGCCGACCTCCTCGGCCTGCGCTCGATGACGATCTTCGGCGGTGTCGGGCACGGCCCGCAGATCAGCGACCTGCGCAAGGGCGCCGACATCGTGGTCGCCTGCCCGGGGCGGCTGGAGGACCACATCACCGCCGGTCACGCGAAGCTCGGCGCGGTGGAGATCACCGTGCTCGACGAGGCCGATCACATGGCCGACCTCGGCTTCCTTCCCGCCGTACGCCGGATCCTCGAGGCGACCCCTGCCACCGCCCAGCGGCTGTTGTTCTCGGCCACGCTGGACGCCGGCGTCGACGTCCTGGTCCGGCGTTTCATGACCAAACCGGTCACGCACAGCGTCGACTCGGCCCAGTCGCCGGTCGCCCGCATGACGCACCACATCCTGCACGTGGAGCCGGACACCCGGCTTCCGGTGCTGGTCGACCTGACCGCGGCGCCGGGACGATCGCTCGTGTTCACGCGGACGAAGTACGGCGCCAAGGCCCTGACCCGGAAGCTGATCGCCCAGGGCGTCCCAGCCGTCGAGCTGCACGGGAACCTGTCCCAGGGCGCCCGGACCCGGAACCTGGAGGCCTTTGCCGACGGTTCGGCGAAGACCCTGGTCGCGACCGACATCGCGGCCCGCGGCATCCACGTCGACGGCGTGACGCTGGTGATCCACGCGGACCCGCCGGTCGAGCACAAGGCGTACCTGCACCGGTCCGGCCGGACGGCCCGCGCCGGTGCCGAGGGGACGGTCGTCACGCTGATGACCGACGACCAGGTGCGCGACGTCCGCGACCTGACCCGCAAGGCCGGGATCGCGGCGAAGGTCACCAAGCTCACCACCGGCGACCCGCTGCTGTCCGACCTCGCCCCGGGCGAGCGGACGTACGTCGCACCGCCGGAGAAACCGGCCGCCGAGCCGCGCGCGGCCGGCCAGCGCCCCGCCGGGCAGCGCTCGACCGGGCAGCGATCCACCGGGCAGCGCTCTGGTGGTCAGCGATCCGGTGGTCAGCGATCCGCCGGTCCGTCGGGCCGGTCGTCCGGCCAGGCGCAGGGCCAAGGCCGGGGTCGCGGCCGCCGCCGTAGGCCCGGGCGGCAGGCTGCCTGAGGTCCGGGGCACGCCTTCCACGTCCACGGCGTGGAAGGCGTTCCCTAGTCTTGCTGCCGACGATGTTTCGACGACGGCGGAGAGGGCGCTGATGCGGGTTCGAACGGTCCTGAACGATCTGGTGCCGGAAGCGCTGGGTGTCACCGATGCCCACGACCACCTGTTCTTCCGCTCAGTGGCACTGCCGCCGGACCAAGCGCTGGACGACGCCGCGGCTGCGGTCGCCGAGGTCCGGGCCTTCGCGGACGCGGGCGGCCAGGCGATCGTCCAATGGACCCCGCACGGCCTGAACCGGCGAGCCGACCTCCTGCCCGGCATCTCGACCAGGACGGGCGTCTCGATCGTCGCCGCGACGGGCCTGCATCGGCGCGAGCACTACCCGGAGGGGTACGTCGACAAGGTGCAGGACCAACTCGCCGAGATCTTCGTCCGCGAGCTGACGACCGGCATCGGCGACACCCAGGTCCGGGCCGGGCTGATCAAGGTCGCCGGTGGGTTCCATGCCCTCGACGTGCACGCCGAGCTGGTGATGCGCGCCGCCGCCGAGGCCCATCACGTGACGAACGCGCCGATCGCCGTACATCACGAGCTGGGATCCGCCGCTGACGCCGTACTCGATCTGCTGGTCGACAAGCTCGACGTACATCCAGCTGCGGTCGTGCTCGGTCACCTCAACCGGTTCCCGGATCATCGGGCGCATCTCGACCTGGCGCGACGCGGTGCGTGGCTGGCGTTCGACGGGCCGTCGCGTGCGAACAGCGCGACCGATCCGCGGTTGATCGACTGCCTCGCCGCGCTCATCGACGCCGGGTACGCCGACCGCCTGCTGCTCGGCGGCGACACCACCAGCGCGCGGGCGCGGGCCGCGACCGGCGAGGGCCCCGGTATGCCGTATCTGCTGACGCATCTCAAGCCACGCCTGACCAGGTACTTCGGGGCGGACATCGCCGACGCGGTGTTCCGCGCCAACCCCGCGCGCGCCTTCGCCACGGATTGGCGGATGTAGGCGGTAGCGTCCGGCCATGAGTGCCATCGCGCAGGTCTTCGTCGTCGTCGCGGGTGTGTTCCATGTCGCCGTGTTCGCCATGGAGAGCGTGCTGTTCCGCAAGCCGAGCACCTACCGCCAGTTCCTGGTGAAGGACGCCGCGGTGGACGCGGTGCGGCCGTGGGCGTTCAACCAGGGCTTCTACAACCTGTTCCTCGCGATCGGCGCGCTCGGCGGCCTGATCTGGGGCGGCGACAAGGGGCATGCCATCGCGCTCTTTGCCTGCGCGTGCATGGCGGGCGCCGGCGTCGTACTCGTTGCTTCCGACCGCCGGATGCTCCGAGCGGCCGCCTCCCAGGCGCTGCCGCCGATCGCCGCACTCGTCCTCGCCGCAGTTCTGTAGTTGACTTAAAGTGCACTTGAGGGCCGAAGGTTCTCGGCATGACAACCCTGGCCGAGCCGACCACTGAGACAGGCGGCGTCCTCTCCCCGCAGTACCGCGCGTTGACCGTCGGGATGGTCGCGCTGATCACCCTGGTCGCGTTCGAGTCGCTGGCGGTCGCGACCGCGATGCCGACCGTCGCACAGTCCCTCGACGGCCTGAACCTGTACGCACTCGCGTTCGGCGGTCCGCTCGCGTCCGGTGTGGTCGCGATGGTCGTCTCCGGCACCTGGAGTGACCTGAAGGGCCCGACCCGTCCGCTCTGGCACGGTACGGCGTGGTTCCTGGCGGGCCTGCTGATCGCGGGGCTGGCGCCGTCGATGGAGGTTCTCGTCGCGGGCCGGATCATCCAGGGCTTCGGATCGGGTCTGCTCACGGTCGCGCTGTACGTCGTGGTGGGTCAGCTGTACCCGGCGCGCCTGCGCCCGCGGATCTTCGCCGCGTTCGCGACCGGTTGGGTCGTACCGTCGCTCGTCGGTCCGGCGATCGCGGGACTGATCGTCGAACACACCAGTTGGCGGCTCGTGTTCCTCGCCGTACCGGTGATCGCGGTTCCGGCGGCGCTCGTGATGCGGCCGGGGCTGGCGCGGGGGAGTGCGTACGACGTCCGGCCGGGGCGCATGTGGGACAAGAGGGCGCTGTGGGCGGTCGCGGCCGCGGTCGGTGTCGGTCTGCTGCACTACGGCGGGCAGCAGCGCGGCGTCGTACAGATAGTGCTGCTCGTGATCGGTCTGGCCGGTGTGATTGCCTTCGGGCCGCGGTTGCTGCCGTCGGGGACGTTCGCTTTCGGGCGCGGGTTGCCGTCGGTGATCGCGCTGCGCGGTCTGGTCGCGGCGGCCGGGTTCGGCGCCGAAGTGTTCCTGCCGCTGATGCTGGCCCGCGAACGCGGCCTGTCGCCCGCGCTCGCCGGACTCGTGCTGACGGTCAGCGCACTGAGCTGGTCGGCGGCGTCCTGGTACCGCGGACGGCCGAACCAGCCGTTCTCGCACGCGGTCTTCCTGCAGGCCGGCATGCTCGCGATCCTGCTCGGGATCATCACGGCGGCTCTGACGCTCAACCCGGACGTCCCTGTGGTCGTCGGCATCATCGGCTGGAGCCTGACCGGACTCGGTATGGGGACTGTGTTCCCGACCCTGTCGGTGCTGGTCCTGGAGTACTCCGAGCGCGACGAGCAGGGCGCCAACAGTTCGGCGCTGCAGCTGAGCGACTCGTTGTCGACCGCAACGATCTTGGCGGTGGGCGGATCGCTGTTTGCGGCGATGGAGCCGCATTCCGCGGTGACGGCGTACCTCGTCGCGTTCGGTCTTCCGGCTCTGCTCGCGCTGCTCGGCGTCCCGGCGGGCCGCCGTACCGCTACTCCTTAGAGCCGGTCACCGCGATGCTGGCACCGAGGCCGATGATCATCAGGCCGCCGGTGCCACCGACCAGTTCGAGCCGACGCGGCGAGCGGGCGAACCACTCGCGCGCCGTACCGGCCACGAACGCCCAGACGCTGTCCGAGCAGAGCGCGATCAGGATGAAGATCAGCCCGAGCAGCAGGATCTGCACCCACGCCGGGCTGCTCGCGCCCTTGTCCACGAACTGCGGCAGCGCGGCCGCGAAGAACACCGCGGTCTTCGCATTGGTCACCCCGACCAGGAACCCCTGCCGCACCGTCCTCCGCCCGCTCGACGGCTTCACCCCACCGGCCAGCGCCGCGGCCAGCGACTTCCGCGAGCGGAACGCGTGGACACCGAGATAGATCAGGTACGCCGCACCGGCAAGCTTCACCACGGTCAACGCGACCGCACTCGCCGCGATCAAGGTCCCCAGCCCGAGCGCGATCAGCACCAGCATCACCGCCGCGCCAAGCGTGTTCCCGACCATCGTCAACACCGCCTCCCGCCGCCCAACCGCCAACGCGCGCCCCACGATGAACAACACACTCGGCCCCGGGATGACGATGATGACGAACGCAGTAATCGCAAACGCAAACAAATGCTGACCGGACGGCATCTCCCAAGACTAATCGGAAGTCGCGGATCAGCCACGCGTGCTGGCTGGGTGAACGCGACTTTCGACCGGCAGGAGACGGTCTTGTGTTGGTGGCCTCAGGGCCTCAGGGCAGCCGCGGTCGGCGGACGACGAACGTGCTTGGGACCGTGCCGTACACGTGCTCAGGGTTCGTTCCATCGTCCGGTCCCCTCGCGCGGCACTTCGGTTGCGGTGTGCCGCGGCGCATGCCCCGTCATGTCAGTCGGCTCTTCGAAGAGCACCGGCCTAGCCGTCGCACGCGAGCGGCAGCTCGCAGGTCGTCGGCGGCAGCCGGCAACTCCCGGCGTCAGCCGGAAACTAGAAAGACAGCGCTAAGCGGGGGGCGGGTGGGAGCGCGCGGAGCAGGTGCGCTGAGGAGCTTCGCGACAAAGGAAGCACCTGCGAAGCATGCGTGGGCTGACCACATCCCAACCCTCCACCTACCCACATCCCGTTTCTCCACAACCCAGTCAGTCTCTCCGTCCCGGGTGTGGGTGGGATTGGTCACCGGCGCGCCGGGGTGCGTTGACCGGGGGTTGGGTGGGGCTCTACGGTTCGAGGGTCAACCTGCGGTGCCACGAGGGAAGCCGGTGGGAATCCGGCACGGCCGCGCCACTGTGATCGAGTTTCGGCTCGTAAGTCAGGACGCTCGGGTACCAGCAGCCTTTCTAAGGGGACGCGCACTTCCCCAGGAGGTTCAGTTCAGATGGCAGCTCCTGCCCGGTCGGTCGCCGTACCGGCTCTCTCGCCCAAGCTTCTCTCCGTCGCGCTGCTCAGCGTCGGTTTGATGCTCCTGCTCGCGTATCTGGTCGGGTTCGACCAAGGTGCGGTGTCCCAGTCGGGGATGTTCCTGCACGAACTGATGCACGACGGACGCCATCTACTCGGCGTGCCCTGCCACTAGATCAGATGCGCACCTTCGGATCGCTCCTGGTGCGCGGACTGATCGTCGGACTCTTCGCCGGCCTGCTGGCCGGAACCTTCGCCTATGTGACGGGCGAGCCGCGTATCGACGCGTCGATCGCGATCGAAGAGGCCGGCGCTCACGCGCACACCCATGCTCATGAAGAAGACCACCACGAGGACCCGCTCGTCAGCCGTGACGGCCAGCGGGCCGGTCTGTTCCTCGCCACCAGCCTGTACGGCGTCGCGCTCGGCGGACTGTTCGCGGTCGCGTTCACGCTGCTGCGCCGCAAGCTCCGGACCGGGAACGACGCGTACGCCGCGCTCGGACTCGCCGCGGCGGGCTTCGTCGGCATCGTGGTCGTCCCGTTCCTCAAGTACCCGCCGAATCCGCCCGCGGTCGGTGATCCGGACACGATCACCCGGCGGACCGTCACCTACCTGCTCACGCTCGTGATCGGACTGCTCGCGGTCTGGGCAGGCGTCGCGCTGTCCCGATGGGCGGCGCGGTACGGCGATGTCGCCCGCCTCGCCGGTGGTGTCGCCGGACTGGTCGGCACCGTGGTGGCGGCGTACCTGATCCTGCCCGGGATCAACGAGGTTCCGGAGTCGTTCCCCGCTACGCTGCTGTGGCAGTTCCGGTTCGCCTCGCTCGGTACGCAGGCGACGCTGTGGCTCCTGATCGGATTCGGGTACGCCGTCGCGGTGGATCGCCGGCCGATCCGATCGAAGGTGGCTGCCGCGTGACGGTGCGGAACACGTCGCTGACCCTGCTCGCGCACGCCTTGACGCCCGCGTTGCGCGGACTCGTGCTCGGTGGTGACGCCGAGCCGGATCCGGCGAGTGTCGAGGCGGCGCGCGAGCTGAAGTTCTCGGCCGACGTCGTGTACGCCGGGCCGGAGCGGGCCGCCGTACGGACAGCTGCCGCGCTCGGGTACGACGACCCGGTGGTCGAGCCCGCGCTGCGGGACCGCGGGTACGGCGAGTGGACCGGTCGCGGGCTGGAGGAGTTGCTCGCCTCCGATCCACAAGCCGTGTCCGCCTGGCTCGAGCGCCCGCACACCGCGACGCCCGGCGGCGAGACCGAGAACGACGTCCTCGCCCGGGTCGCCGACTGGCTGGGGGACGTCGCCGAGCGGGAACCCGGTTCGGCGCTGGCGATCGTCCACCCGGCGGTCGTCCGCGCGATCGTCCTGTACGTCGTCGACGCGCCGGCCGAGTCGCTCCGGCACATCGACGTACGCCCACTGGCCGTGGTCAACCTCTCGCACCACAGCGGCAACTGGTCCCTGGCCATCAGACCTTAGGACCTGACAAACTGCGACTCGTCCGGTCTCACGCCCACGGGGTCGGTTGTCACGGGGAGTCGCGATGTCCGATGAACTGGCCGAACAGTTCCGCGCGAGTCATCAGGTGCTCGTCGCTGCCCGTGACCGCCTGCAGGCCGCGGTCGACGCGGGTACGGCGACCAACGACCAGCGGACGCGGCTGGACACCGTCAAGGAGCTGCTCACACCGGTCAAGACGACCGCTGTCGATGCCGACGGCAACGTCACCGAGGTGGAGCGGCCGCGGCAGTTCCTCAAGGTCGATCCGGAGGGACAGGGGCGCGCGGTCGAGGTCCTCGGTGACCTCCAGCAGGCACAGCACGTGGCCGTACTGGTGCCTGGGACGGGCAACAGTCTGGACACGGCCCGCGGGCTGGCGGACCGCGGTGACCTGGTCCGGGCGGAGGCCGGTCCCGGTACGGCGGTCGTCGTGTGGCTCGACTACGACTGTCCACAGAACGTTCTCGAGGCTGCCCGGCTGGAGGCGGCGATCGAGGGCGGGCCCAGGCTCGCGGAGTTCCTGGGCGAACTCGACGACCTGAAGGCGGACGATGCCGACGTCACCGTGGTCGCGCACTCGTACGGCACCGATGTCGCGGCTCAGGCGTTGCTGGCAGGCGCCCGGCCGGACAGGGTGGTGATGACGGGCTCTCCGGGCCTCGCGAAGGACATCGACGAGGCCGCCGACTTCATGCATCCGGAGACCCGGCTGTACACCGAACGCGCGCCCGGGGACTACGTGTCGTACACCGAATGGCACGGAACGGACCCGGCGACCTTCCCGGACGCGGTCCGGATGGCGACGAGCGATCCGAGCGGGAACGACGCGGCACCTGTGCAGTGGCACGACGAGTACTACCGCCTGAACAGCGAGGCGCTGCGCAACATCGGACGGGTGGTCCGCGGCGACCTGACCAGCATCACGACCACGAAGACGAGTAGGGCCGAGGAGACCAAGCTCGTCCTCGGTACGTCGTGGGGCGATCCGCTGAACCGTGTCGTCCGGCTGGCCTCGGCGGGAGTCGCGGCCCTCACCAAACCCTCGAGGGCGTCGGCCTCCGCCGCGCAGATCGCGGCGAACCGCGCGAACGGCGCGGACCGGATCAGTCGGTCGGAAGGGCGGCGGCGATGACGGACGGGCGGGAGTTCCTGCGGAGCGAGCTGTTGGCGGTGGCGGAAGCCGTCGTACCGGATCAGCGGCCGGTCGTCACGCATGACCCGGGACCGGTGAATCCCGGCGTACTGTTCGACGGCCGTGGATCGGCCACCGTCTGCCGGGTGACCGTCGAGACCGGTAACCCCCGGTCCCCGGATCCGGCCGCCGCAGTCGAGGCCGCGGCCGGGGCGCTGCGGGCGCGCGGCTGGACCGCGGACGTCGCACCACCGGAGAGCGGTCACTACCGGGTCGCCGCCTCCCGGGCCGGGTTCGAGGTGGCGGTCCACGCGTGGTCGGCGGACTGGCGGATAACGTTCACCGGGGAGACTCCTGTCGTTTCTTGACGACAGATGTACGGCGTGTCCTCGCGGGGCTTGGCCGCACGGTGTATCACGGAAGCGTGACCTTGACCGAAGCGCGCAACTACCTCCGCTCGGAACTCCTCGCGGTGGCAGCCACCGTCGTACCCGACCAGACGCCGACGGTGACCCAGGACGTCGGTCCCGTCGACCAGGGCGCCCTGTCCGGCGACCGGGGCGCGGAGTCCGTCTGCACGATCACGGTCGAGAGCGGCGACCCGACCACCGCTCCCGATCCCGAGGCCCAGATCGGGTTCGCCGCGGAGACGCTCGAATCCCGTGGCTGGAAGGTCACCATCTCCGAGGTCGCCGGCGACTGCCACGAACTGGTCGCCCGCCGCGAGGGCTACGACCTCACCGTCACCGCCCGCAGCACCGACTGGCACCTCACCTTCACCGGTCAGACCCCGTACGTCGAGGATCTGTAAGTCTCAGCCGGTCGCGGCGCGCTCCGCAGCGCTGCGGAGCACGCAGAACTCGTTGCCTTCGGGGTCCTGCATCACGACCCAGCCGGTGCCGTCCGGGTTGCGGTGGTCGTGGGCGACGGTGGCGCCGAGGGTGAGGAGCCAGGCGACCTCCTCGTCGCGGGGACCGTCGGGTTCGAGGTCGAGGTGGGCGCGGTTCTTGACGGTCTTCTCGTCGTTGTTCTGCTCGAAAAGGATCGTCAGGCCGTCGGTGTTGACGGCGGCGTACGGGTCGCCGGGCTGGTCGTCGTCGGGGCGCTCGGCCTTCAGGACCTGCAGCCAGAAGCCGGCGATCTCGTACGGGTCGTGGGCATCGAACGTCACCGTTCGCACGCGAGAAGTCATGCGCCGAGGTTACGTGCGGATCCGGCTGACCGTCCTCGCGATTACCTGCGGAACAGCAGCCGGTCCTCGGGCAGCTCCGAGGGGTACGGCGTGAAGCCCGCCGCGACCGCGATGTCGGTGAGCCCGGGCGCAGTCCAGCGATGGACGTGGACGTTCATCGGATGACCGCCGTACCCGGACGTCTTGTGCGTGCTCTCGGTGCCGACGTGGAAGCCGATCAGGAGTACGCCGCCTGCGGCGAGCACCCGGTGGAACTCGGCGAACGCCTGCGGTACGACGTCGCGCGGCAGGTGGATGATCGACCACCACGACACGATGCCCGCGACCGAGCCGTCCGGTACGTCGAGCGCGGTCATCGAACTCACGCGGAAGTCGAGGTCCGGGTGGTCGCGGCGGGCGACCTCGATCATCCCGGGGGAGAGGTCGATCCCGACGACCCGCAGACCGCGCGCGGCCAGCAGAGCGGTCGTCCGCCCCGGTCCGCAGCCGACATCCAGGACGGGACCCGCCGGAGGGACCAGTTGGGTGAGCAGGTCGAAGGCGGCGTCCTCCCCGTCGGCGCCGTCCACCACGCGCTCGGCGTACGAAACCGCGACGTTGTCGTACGAGGCCCTGATATCGGCGAGGTAATCGGTCACCCGGCCGACTCTAGAGCCGGCCGGGGACAGTTTCTCAGGCCTTGCCGAGGGACTGCTTCTGGCGGCCGAGGCCCTCGATCTCCAGCTCCATCGTGTCGCCCGGCGACAGGTACGGGAACCGGCCCGACAGCGCGACGCCCTCCGGCGTTCCCGTGTTCACGATGTCACCCGGGCTCAGCACCATGTACTGCGACAGGTCGCGGATCAGCGCCGCCACCGAGAAGATCATGTCCTGCGTGGTCGAGTCCTGCCGCGGCTCGCCGTTCACCCACGACTTCAGGCGCAGGTTCTGTACGTCCTCGATCTCGTCCGCGGGGACGAGCGCGGGACCGAGCGGGTTGAACGTCTCGCAGCACTTCCCCTTCGACCACTGGCCGCCGGACACCTCGATCTGGAACGCCCGCTCGGACACGTCGTTCGAGACGGCGTACCCCGCGATGCAGGCCAGCGCGTCCTCGTCGGTGTCGACGTACCGCGCCTGCTTGCCGATCACGACCGCGAGTTCGACCTCCCAGTCGGTCCTCGTCGAGCCGCGCGGCACGAGCACCTCGTCGTACGGACCGACGACGGTGTTCGGGTGCTTGAAGAACACGATCGGCTGCTTCGGCGGCTCGGCCCCGGACTCGGCGGCGTGGGCCGCGTAGTTCTGGCCGATGCAGACGACCGCGCCCGGCCGGGCGACCGGCGCGCCGACCCGCAGGCCCTCGGCGCCGGCGACGGGCAGCTCGCCGGCGGCCAGCGCGGCGCGGGTCCGGGCGATACCGTCACCGGCGAGGAACGGCCCGTCGATGTCGGCGGTCAGCGGGCTGAGGTCGTGAACGGTGCCGTCGGCGGCGCGCACGTACGGGCGCTCCTCGCCGACTGCCCCGAGGCGGAGCAGTTCCACAGATGTCTCCCTGCGTCGGTCAGTCCTTGTTGGCAGCGTCGAACATCGGCCGCAGGCGCTCGCGGGAAGCCTCGATATGCGACCGCATCGCCGCGATCGCGTCCTCCGGTTCGCCCTTGCGGACGGCGGTCACCACAGCCTTGTGCTCTCGCAACGCCTTCGTCGCGATGCCGCCACCGTAGTACAGCCGGAACAGGTGCAGGTGGCAGTGTGTCCGCTGGAAGGACAGCCGGGCGGTCTCGTTGCCGGACAGCTCCAGCACCAGGTCGTGGAACCGCTGGTCGTGCGCGGCCATCGCCCGGTAGCTCTCGTACGACGGGCGGTCCGGTACGTCGGTGTAGCTGAGCATCTCGGACTTGAGCCGGGCGAGATCCTCGGCGCCCGCCCGCTCCGCGGCACGCCCGGCCGCCCACGGCTCGATGTGCAGCCGGTACTCGAAGAGGTCCTCGAACTCCTCGCGGGTCAGCCGCGACGACACCCGGTACCCGCGCAGCGGCTCCTTGATCACCAGGCCGTCGGACTCCAGCCGGGCCAGCGACTCCCGGATCGGGGTCTGCGAAATGCCCAGTTCACGGGTCAGCGCGTCGATGTTCAGCCGCGTGCCCGGCTCGACCACGCTGTCCATGATCAGGCCCTTGACCGTCTCGTAGACGTCGTCGCTCAGCACCTGTCGCTGGGGCAGGCGGGTGAGCTGCCCGGCCAGACCCGCATGCGCATCCGTCACCTGTCGCTCCTCCCAGAGGAAGCCATTCTGCCCGACTCGCGGTCCGTCTTGACGCGTCCAGTGTGAAGCGGGAGCATCGGGATGCGCAATATCCTATAGGATCTTGGGAGACAATGGTGAGTACGGCGATCGTCCGGGCCGAGGCGTTCCTGGTCGACCTCGAGGTGGAGACCGTCCGGACGGACGCCGTCCAGGCGTTTCTCAAGCAGGAGACGATCTTCGTCTCGCTGGTCACGGCGGACGGGCTGACCGGGCTCGGCTACTCGTACACGATCGGGACCGGCGGGACCGCCGTACTCGCGCTGTTGCGGGACCACCTGCTGCCGCGCCTGGTCGGGGCGGACGCGCGGAACGTCGAGGCCCTCTGGTCGGACCTGTTCTGGTCCACCCACGCGACGACCGTGGGCGCGATCACCTCACTGGCCCTCGCCGCGGTCGACACCGCGCTGTGGGACCTGCGGTGTCTCAGGGCCGGCGAGCCGTTGTGGCGGTTGGCTGGTGGCTACCGGCAGCGCGTGCCGCTGTACGACACCGAGGGCGGTTGGTTGCATCTGACAACCGACGAGCTCGTCGCGGGGGCGTTGGCGTCGCAGAAGGCCGGCTGGCCGGGCGTGAAGCTCAAGGTCGGCAAGCCCCGCATGCACGAGGATCTCGAGCGCCTGCGCGCCGTCCGGGACGCGGTCGGACCCTCGATGGACATCATGGTCGACGCGAACCAGTCGATGACGTACCCGGAGGCTCGTCGCCGGGCCGCTGCTTTCGAGTCGGTGGACCTGTCGTGGTTCGAGGAGCCGTTGCCGGCCGACGACGTGACCGGGCATGTGCGGCTCGCGGAGTCCACGTCGATCCCGATCGCGGTGGGGGAGTCGTTGTACTCCGTTTCGCAGTTCCGGGAGTACGCCGCCGCGGGCGGGGCCGGCATCGTCCAGGTGGACGTGGCGCGGATCGGCGGGATCACGCCGTGGCTGAAGGTGGCGCATCTGGCGGAGACGTTCAACCTGGAGGTGTGTCCGCACTTCCTGATGGAGTTGCATGTCAGCCTGACGGCGGCCGTACCCAACGGCCGGTACGTCGAACACATCCCGCAGTTGCGCGCGATCACGTCGAGTGAGATGGATATCGTCGACGGGCACGCGGTCGCTCCGGACACACCCGGTCTCGGAATCGACTGGAACCAGGACGCCATCGACGACCGCCGGGTCGGATGAGGAAGGTCTGAGCATGAGCAGAGTCGACGCCCACCACCATGTGTGGGACCTGACCGTCCGCGAACAGAGCTGGATGGCCGGACCCGAGATGGACCCGATCCGGCAGACCTTCACGATCGACGACCTGGCGCCACTGGCCGCCGCTGCCGACATCACGTCGACCGTGGTGGTGCAGACCGTCGGGCTGGTCGAGGAGACGGTCGAGTTCCTGGAGCTTGCTGCCGGCAACGACCTGGTCGCCGGTGTGGTCGGGTGGGTCGACCTGACCGCGGACGACGTCGCCGACCAGCTGGCAGGTCTGCTGGCACGGCCGGACGGCTCGTATCTGAAGGGGATTCGCCACCAGGTCCACGACGAGCCGGACACCGACTGGCTGCTGCGCCCCGACGTACAACGCGGCCTCGCCGCTGTCGCCGACGCCGGCCTCGTCTACGACCTCCTCACCAAGCCACCGAACCTCCCCGCCGCAGTCCAGACCGCCCGCAACCTCCCACAACTGACCTTCGCAGTCGACCACATCTCGAAGCCCGCAATCGGCGAGCCCCTGGACCCGTGGGCCACCCAACTCCGAGAACTGGCAGCCCTCCCCAACGTCACCTGCAAACTCTCCGGCATGGTCACCGAGGCCCCCTGGCACACCTGGAAACCCACAGACCTCCAGCCGTACGCCGATGTGGTCCTGGAAGCCTTCGGCGCGGACCGAGTCATGTTCGGCTCCGACTGGCCCGTCTGCCTCCTCGCCGCCACCTACGCCGAGGTAGCAGAAACCGCCGAAACCCTCACCTCCGCACTGTCCCCAACCGAACGGCACGCCGTCTTCACCACAACCGCAACCCACACCTACAACCTGTAATACCCGGCACATGCTGGGATGGGGCAATGAAGCTTCACGTCGTGGAACGGGGTGCGGGGGAGTTCCAGCAGTCGCTGACGGCGGAGGAGATCGAGGCCGTTTGCCACCGCGCATTCGGAGCGGTGAAGCCACTGGCAGCCGTCGAGCTGGGGTACGGGATGTACAACAGCGTCTACCGGATCGAGCTGGCTGGGCGTCCTGAACCGGTGGTTCTGAGGGTCGCGCCGGAGGACCAGGCGCAGTTCGGGTCAGAGCTGCACCTGATGCGGAACGAGTACGCCAGCCTGCCTTGGTTGGCGGTGATCGCGCCGTTGATGCCCCGAGTGCTGGCTGTGGACTGGTCGCATGACGTCGTGGACCGGGACTGGATGATCCAGAGCTGTCTGCCGGGTATTCCGGCGCCGAAGCAGCTCGGGCAGTATCCGCGGTCCGGGCGTACGACGTTCTTCCGGCAGCTCGGCGCGATCGCCCGAACCGTGCACGACGTACGCGGGCCGTACTTCGGTCGCGTGGCCGGGCCGCCGTACGCCTCCTGGAGCGAGGTCGTGATCGCATCGCTCACACAGATCGCCGAGGACCTGGAGCAGGCGGATCTCGACGCCGCCGACGTACGAAAGGCTGCCGCGCTCGCGGCCGGGGGACGCGCGACGCTGGACGAGGTGCAGGAGCCGCGACTCCTGACGGGTGATCTGTGGACTGTGAACTGCCTGCTGGACGCCGACGCACCTGTGCCGCGGATCTCCGGAGTGCTCGACTTCGACCGGACCGAGTTCGGCGATCCCGCGGCGGACTGGACGATCCGGATGGCGCAGGCGAAGGACGACGAACGGGAGGCCTTCTGGGAGTCGTACGGCGTTCTGGACCGATCACCCGCCGCGACGTGGCGGTCGGCGATCTACGAAGCCCGGCATCTCGCAGCGATCCGCCTCGAGCGCCACCGCCTCGCCAAGCCCGAAGCAGTCCACGAAAGCTACGCCGCGATGGCTGAGGTCCTCGTTGAGCTCACGTGAGTCGGCATGGTCAGGCGCGGCGGCCGGCGCGGGTCGCGAATTGGTCGAGGGCGTTGATCACATCGCGTGCAATCCACGCCCGGTCGCGCTTACCCGTCGAGACCTGCTTCAGGATTGCCATCTCGACGAGTTGATCTACCGCGCGCTGTGCAGCGGGCTGTGAGACGTCGAGATACTGCTGGATGTGCTTGACGGTAACTGCAGGCTGGCTGAGCAGGTGTGGCAGGAGCCGCCGCGCCGCCGACCCCTTCCGCGACGGTAGGGTGTCCTGCCACTCGGCGTAGATCCCGGTGAGGTCGTCGACCAGTCGCCGGCCGTTGCCGACAGCGGTGAACGAGGCACGGCTGAACTGCAAGATGATCGGTGTCGGGTCACCGTCGCGGTACGAGCCCAGCGCGGCGAAGTACGCCTCGGTATCGATGAGCAGACCGGCCGATACCGGGACCGTCAGACGCCGGGTGACGCCGGCTCGACGCAGCATCGCGTGCACCAGTGTCCGGCCGGTGCGCCCGTTTCCGTCGTTGAACGGATGGATGGTCTCGAACTGGGCGTGGGCGATGGAGACCTGGCTGAGGACCGGCATGTCGGTTCGCCGGCAAAAGGTGACCAGGTCCTCCATCAGCGCGGGAACCCGAGCGTGCCTGGGTGGGACGAACGTGGCAGTGTGCGGAGTCGATCCGCCCCCGATCCAAACCTGTTCGTCCCGGAACCGGCCGGGGTGGGCATGGATCTGGCCGTGCATCAGGGCGCGGTGCGCAGCCAGGATCGAGTCAGTACTGAGGTCATCGGCCAGGTCGATCGCCTGCTGCATGGCTTCGACGTTGGCGGCGACCATCCTGGCGTTCTGGCCTGAGGATTCGTTCAGTGTCGCGATCGCCAGTGCTTTCGCCCCGGCGGTGACGCCTTCGATCTGCGAGGAGGAGGCCGACTCGGTGCGTAGCAGGACGACGGCGAGTGGCGCGAGCTCGCCATCGGCTCGCGGGAGCGACGCGGCCAATTCGGCGTCGAAGCGGGAGATCTCGACCAACGCATCCTCGGCTTCCGCGGCAACGTCGGAAGGGATGTCGAAAGCCATGCCCGAGATCGCCGGCGGGACGGAGGCAAGGTACGGCCCTCTGGACGCTTCCCGCTCACGACGGGACATGGGAGTCTCGCGCTCGTTCCAGTCACAGCGCTCCCAAGCGACCGCGAGCTGAGCATCTCCGGGTTGGTTCACGCTGTCCACTGTATAACTTTATGCCAGTAAGGTTATTTAACAGCCTGCTCCGTGACGAACTCGACGCGGACGCCGAGGAGGCGGATGGGGCGGTTGAGGGTGAATTTCTGCAGGATGGTGAGGGCTGTGGTGGCGATGAGTTCAGGGTCCTGGGTGGGTTCGGGGAGTTTGCGGCTCTTGATGGGGGTGTAGAAGTTGATGAAGCGGACCTTCACCGAGACGCGTTGGATGGTGCGGCCTTCGGCGACGACCTCCCGGGTGACGGCGACGGCGATGCGGTGGAGTTCGCGTTCGATGTCGGGGCGTTCGACCAGGTCGGCCGGGAAGGTTTCCTCGTGGCTGCGGGAGACGGGTTCGCGGGGTAGGTCGGTGACCTGGGTGTCGCCGAGGCCGCGGCCGAGGGCGGCGTACCAGGCGCCCATCTTCGGGCCGAAGCGTTTCTTCAGCACGTCCAGGTCGGCGGCGGCGAGTTCGGCGACCGTGGTGATGGCGAGTTCGTCGAGGTTGCGTTCCATGCGGGGGCCGATGCCCCAGAGGTCGCGGACGGGGCGGTGGTCCATGACGGAGCGCCAGTTGTCCGCCGTCAGCCGGTAGATGCCGGCAGCGGGGCCGGCGCCTTCCAAGGGATCGGCGCCTTCGAAGGGCTCGGCGTGGGAGCGTTCGTGCTTGGCGAAGCCCGTGGCGAGCTTGGCGCGGGTCTTGTTGTCGCCGATGCCGACCGAGCAGGTGAGCCCGGTACGGGACTCGACGGCGGCGCGGAGCTCGGCGGCCAGCGCCTCCGGCTCGTCGGTCTCCGCGCCGACGAAGCACTCGTCCCAGCCCCACACCTCCACCACGACCGGGAACGACCGCAGCGTGTCCATCACCTCGGCCGACGCCGCGTCGTACGCCGCGGGATCCGACGGCAGGAAGACGGCGGTAGGACACTTCTTGTACGCCGCCCGCACCGGCATCCCGGAATGTACGCCGTACGCTCGCGCCTCGTACGACGCCGTGGCGACCACCTGCCGTGAGCGGGTCGGGTCACCGGACCCACCCACCACGACAGGCAGCCCTCGCAGCTCAGGCCGGCGCCGGATCTCCACGGCCGCGATGAACTGATCCATGTCCACGTGCAGGACCCACCAGCTCATACGTCACAGGTAACCACATCAACTGGACGCACTGGAGTACGTCAGCAGGCCGCGCCGCCACAACAACCGCACCAGGAGCAGTGCCACCACCGCCAGCCCGAGCCCGGCAAAGACCGGTCCCCACCCGAGATCGCCGGCCAGCGCCTGCACCGGGAACGTCGTCGCGAACGCCACCGGGAACGCGAACGTCAGGAACGTCCGCACCGCGACCGGGAAGAACACCAGCGGGTACCGCCCGGCCTCCATCAGGTTCAGGAACACGAACCCGATCGGATTCACCGACTGCAGCCAGAACGCCAGGAACGACATCGCCGACCACACCGCCGTCAGCAGCACCAACCCGCAGCCGACCAGTACGACGGCCTGCAAGACCTGCGCCAACGACGGCGCGATCCCGGCCTGCACCAGCCCGATCACCAGCACCACGATGCCGCTGGCAACGTTCGTCAGCTCCGCGACGTTGATCCAGCGCAAGGTCAGGTAGAACTGGCTCGACACCGGCCGCAGCAGGACGCCGTCCAGCTCACCCTCGGTGAGGTACGTCGTCATCCGGTTCAGGTTCGGCGCCACGAACGTCGCGATCAGTCCTGTGACGATTTGGAACACGCCGACGAGCGCGATCACCTCCGCCCGCGACCACCCGTGGACCTCGGCCGTGAACCCGAACAGCAGCAACGTCGGCACGATCCCGAGCCCCAGCTGCACCAGCCCGACAAGCAGCGTGGTCAGGAAGTGCGCACGGAAATGCGTCTCCCGGACCACCGCCTGTGCGAAGAACCGCCGCCACAACCGCACGTGCCGCCGCTGCTTGTGCAGCCAGGTCCGGTCCAGCGGCGGCTTGTCCGAAAGGTACGTCGTCATGCGCCCACCGCCGAATACGCGCGGATCCCCGCCGCCCAGACAAGCCGGGCGATCACCGCGAACACCACGACGTACCCGAGCTGGAACCCCAACCCCACAAGCAACTCGCGCCCGGTCAACTGACCCGCGACAATTTCCACCGGGAACGACACGGTGTACCGGAACGGCTGGTTGTCGACGAACCCCTGCGACCACGCCGGCATCAGCGCCAGCGGTACGACGGAACCGGACAGCACACTCGCCACGATCACGCGGGCCTGCACCAGCGCGCTCACGTCGTCCATCCAGAACGCGAGCGACGCGATCAGGATGTCGATCGTGAACACCAGCGCGGCCCCGAACAGGATGCTGACCGCGAACAGAACCCACCGGCCCGCGTCCGCCGGGATGTTCATCGAGTCCCGGAAGATCCACCACACGATCCCGATCATCGGCACCAGCGCGAACAGCTTGAGGAACTTCTCCGACACGTTGTTCGCGAGGAACCCGACCAGCAGCGACGCCGGCCGGATCATCCAGCTCGACAGCTTCCCCATCCGGATGTCGGTCGCGAGGAACCCGGCCATCCACGACGACGTCGCCATCGTGACGAAGCCGAGCAGCACGAAGTACGTCGTGACGTACCGCTCGTCGACCGGCAGCTCGGCGCCGCTCGCGAGCGCCGTCCGCCAGATCAGCAGCGAGATGATCGGCATGGTGATGTTCGCCAGCATGAAGATGATCCATGCGCCGCGGTACACGGACTGCTGCGCGATCTCGGCCGCCGTCATCCGCCGTACGACACGCAGGTTGCGGAGTACAGCGTTCATGAGGCGTCCCCGAGCGTGCTGCGGCGCAGGAACAGGTCGCGCATGATGTCCTCGATGTCGGCGTCCGCGACGTCGAGGTCGACCAGCGGGCCCAGGCGGGTCAGCTGCTCCATGACGAATCCGGCGCGGTCCCGATCCGCTTCGAGCTTCACGGTCGGCCCGGACACGTCCACCGCGCTCAAGCCGTCCAGCCCGGCGAGGAGCGCCGCGTCGACCGGAGCCGCGTACGTCGCGTGCACGAGCTTGCGCGGGCGCGCCGTCCGGACCAGGTCGTCGAGCCCGCCGTCGAACTGCAGTCGGCCGTGGTCGATGATCATCACCCGTGAGCAGAGCGCCTCGATGTCGTCCATGTCGTGGCTGGTGATCAGGATCGTCGTACCGCGGAGCTTGTTGACGTCGGCCAGGAACGACCGGACGCGGGCCTTCGCGACCACGTCCAGGCCGATCGTCGGCTCGTCCAGGAACAGGATCTCCGGTCCGTGGACGAGCGCGGCCATCAGCTCGAGCTTCATCCGTTCACCGAGCGAGGTCTTGCGGACCTGCACGTTCAGCAGGTGTTCGACCTCGAGCAGCTCGGCGAGCTCGGCGACGTTCCGGTCGAACTCCGCGGTGGACAGGCCGTACATGTCCTTGTGCAGCAGGAGGCTCTCCATTGCCGGGACGTCCCACCACAGCATGGTCTTCTGCCCCATGACGAGCGCGATCCGGCGCAGGTAGTCGTGCTTGCGGTCCGACGGGGTGTGGCCGAGCACCTCCAGGTCGCCGGAGGTGGTGTAGAGCAGGCCGGACAGCATCTTCAGCGTGGTCGTCTTGCCGGCGCCGTTCGGCCCGAGCAGGCCGACGACCTCGCCGCGGTCGATCGAAAAGGAGATCCGGTCGACCGCGAGCCGGGTCTCGTACTCGCGCCGCACCAGGCTTTTCAGCGCACCGCCGAGTCCGGCGCGCTGCTGGTGGAACGTGTAGGTCTTGGTCAGGTCCTGTGCCGCGATGACCGGCGGCAGGTCGTGAACAGGCGTCACGGATTGCACCGCTTTCGAGAGAGTCGGTTGAACTACGGACCGGGCAGCGCCACGCGCGTAAACGCGCAGAGCGCAGGTCGCTCACTTCGCCGTGCGAGATCGGCCAGGCGGACTCCGAGGTCCGTCCCGGCTTCGCGATCCGGTCCGATCGCGCGGGTTGAGGTCAAATCAACCGTTATCTCGACGAGGTGTCGACATCGCTCCCTGTGGGTCCTTCCGACGTGCGGCTGCCACCGATCACGGTATGCCGAACCGGAAAGCGCCGTCCACCGCGTTTTCGAGATCCGTGCGCGCAGCGCGGCACGTGGCATATCGTGCGCGGGTGGCGGATCTGACTTTGGAGCTGGCTCAGAAGTTGCTGGCCGCGCAACCGTTCAGCATGCTGGTCGGTGCGCGGGTGACCGCTTTCGGCGACGGCGGTGCGACGCTGGAGCTCGACATCCGCGAGGATCTCCAGCAGCAGAACGGGTTCCTGCACGGCGGCGTACTCGGGTATGCGGCGGACAACGCGCTGACCTTCGCCGGCGGTGCGGCGCTCGGGCCGGAGGTGCTGACCGGTGGCTTCACGATCAACTACCTACGGCCGGCGCAGGGCGAGGTACTCCGCGCTGTCGCGAAGGTCGTGCACGCGAGCAGCCGTACGGCGACCTGCACCTGCGAGCTCCGCACCGTCACCGCGGGCAGCGAGACCCTGTGTGCGTTGGCCCAAGGCACCGTGATCGCCGTACGGCGCTGAATCCGTCAGTCGAAGAGGTCCTCCAGGAAGGACTTCTTCTTCTTGCGCGGGTACTGCTGGTTGCCGTACCGGCGGTCGTCGTAGTGCCGGTCGTCGCGCCGCCGGTCGTCGTCGTAGCGGCGGTCGTTGTCGTACCGCTTCTCCTCGTACCGCTTCTCCTCGCGCGGCGGCGGCGCGTTGAACCGCTGCTCGGCGTCCACCAGACGCTCGAGCTCACCGCGGTCGAGGAAGATCCCGCGGCATTCACCGCACTGGTCGACGGTGACACCGCTGCGCTCGTACGTCCGCATCGCGCCACGGCACTTGGGACAGATCAGGCTCTCCATCCGACAACGATAAGTGACGAAATCCCCGTCGTTCCGCCTCTCAGCCAACTCTCAGGATCTTCGCCGCCCAACTCTCAGGTCACTTGACGCTGGACAGGAAGGTCTTCAGGATCGGGCCCGCGGCCTTGGAGCCGGAGGCGCCGCCTTCGACGATGACGGCGAACGCGACGTCGCCGCGGTAACCGGCCATCCAGCCGTTGGTGGCGACCTTGCCGTTCACCACGACCTCGGCGGTACCGGTCTTCGCCGCGACCGCGCCGTTGCCGGCCAGCACCTTCGCGGTACCGCCGGTGACCGTCGTCCGCATGAACGTCCGCAGCGCCGCAACAGTTGCCGCGGGCAACGGAGAGGCCGCAGGGCCGGCCGCGTCCTTACCGGGCACGAGCACCGGCTTCATCGCCGTACCGTGGTCGACCGTGGCCGCGATCAGCGCGACCGCCAGCGGGCTGGCGGTGACCGTACCCTGGCCGATCATCGACGCGGCCTCCTCGACGTCGTCCTTCGGCAGCGGGACCTGGCCGCCGTACGCCGAGATGGACAGGCCCAGGTCCCGCCCGATGCCGAACAGCGACGCCGCCTTCGTCATCCCGTCCTTCGGCAGCCGCGCGTGCTGCGAGATGAACGCGGTGTTGCAGGACTCGTTGAACGCCTTCTGCATCGTGCCCGCGCCGTACGCCGCGAGGCCGTCGTAGTTCTTGAACGTCTTGCCGAACACGTTGATCGTGTTCGAGCACGGCAGCGGCGTCGTGGTCGTCTGACCGCTGCCCAGCAGCGCCGCCGAAGTGACGATCTTGAACGTCGAGCCCGGCGCGTAGCGGCCCTGGAAGGCGCGGTTGTAGCTCGCCGCCTGCGGCCCGTTCGCCGCTGCCAGGATCTGGCCGGTCGACGCCTGTACGGCGACCAGCGAGGCCGGCAGCTTGCTCGTCGCCAGCGCGGCCTCGGCGGCCTTCTGCATGTTGGTGTCGAGGGTGGTCTTCACCGGCTTGCCGGCGGTGCCCTTCTGGTTGAACACCGTCTTCACCGTCAGCTTGGTCTTGCCGTCCCGCAGCGCGACCGTGCCGCCCGGCGTGCCGGCGAGCTGCTGCTGGAACGCGTACTGCAGGCCGGTCGTGCCGACCTGGTCCTGCGCCGACGCCGTCGGACCGGCGTTCTTCAGCGTGTCCTCGGTCGCGGTCTTCATGGTGCCGATGATCGACCGGGCGAACGTCGAGGTCGGCGGCAGCGACTGCGTACCGCCCATCGTCAGCACCCCGGGCAGCTTGGTCATCGTCGGCCGGAGCTTCTCCCACTCCTCGGCCCGGATCGTGATCGCGTCCACGAACTGCCCGGCCGGCGCCGCCTTCGCGCGCGCCGCGAGCTTCGCGCCGTCGACATCGAGGTACTTCGTGAACGCGGCGTACGTCGCCGCCGTCGCCTTCGTGCCCGACGCGACGCCGACGATCACGATCGGCCTGTTCGCGGTCAGGGCGACGCCGTTGCGGTCCAGGATCGACGCCCGGGCCGGGAGCGTGCGGACGCGCTTGAGGTAGTTGCTGTCGCCGAGGCCGGGATAGATCGTGTCGCCGGAGGCCTTGATCTTCCACGTCTCGCCGGTCTTCACCGCGGTCGCCGTACTGGTCCATTTCATCGCGCCGATACCGCGCAGCTGCGCCTCGACGGCCAGCTCCTGGGTGCAGTTGCTGCCGTCGGCGCACTTCGGATCGCCCTGCGGGGCGACCGTGACGGTGCTGGCGACGAGCGCACTGTCGACGTCGTCGAGTCGCTTGGCGAACACGGTCGGGTTGTCGGTGAGCGCACCGGCCGCGTCCGGCTTTCCGTTCGGCGCCCACGCGTTCACCCAGGCGTCGGCGAACTGCTTGATGACAGCGCCGGACGCCTTCTGCTCGTCGCTCCCGGAACCGCCGCCGCCGGACGTGCTGTCCGAACAACCAGCGGTGATCAGCAGACTACTCAGGCAGACGATGGCAGTGGTTCGCTTCACGTTCTCAACTCTCGCACGACGACGGATGGACACCGGGCACAGTCTTCGGCGTGTGGTTCCCGACCACGAGGGCGAAACTACTCAACCCGCCCAAGTACGACGCGCGGACCCGCTCCGGAGTTCGCACCAGAGGGAGGCCGAATCGGGAGCAAGAGCCTGCGCGTATCGGCCCGGCCGGATTCTGGAACCGCGTTCCACCTGCGCGGCTCCCGGCGTATTCTGCTCCCTTGTGACCCGCCTTGCGCTGCACAGCCGTCTGATTCCCGGTACCGAAGAGGCCTACGAGCGTGAGCATGCTCGCGTCTGGCCGGAGCTGATCACGGCGATGCACGCCGCAGGCATCAGCGACTGGTCGATCTGGCGCAGCGGGCGCGACCTCTTCCACCTGGTCGTGGCCGACGACTTCGAGGCCGCCGTGGCCCAGCTGAAGCACGACCCGGTCGACCAACGCTGGCAGCAGCACATGAGCCAGTTCGTCGAGGGCTTCGCCGAGAACCCGGAGGGTGTCGCCGGTCAGTCGCTCCGCCACGTGTGGACGATGAGCGAGCAGACGGAGTGAAGTACGGATCTCCAGGCCATCACAATCCGCTCGCCGCGGACGTGGGCACGCTCTGCGCGGCGCGGCGGCGCCGATTGTGATGGCCTGGAGATCCCTGCGCTATCCGTGCATTTCCCAGACCAGCACCTCGGCACCGTCCGGGCCTCCGGTGAGGCGCTCGCCGTCGGTCGCGGTCAGTCGTGCGGCGTCCGCGGTGCCCAGTTCGCCGGCGTTCTCGAGGTTCGCCGTACCCGTCGCGACGAAGAGATGCAGGTACGGCGCGGCGGGTAGCGTGATCGTGCCGCCGGGGCTCAGACGCGCGACGGACATCCCGGCAGCGGGCTGGTTGATGCGGGTCGCCGTACTCGACATGTGTTTGGCGAGACCGGACGCCACCGGGACCAGCTCGCCGGTCGTCAGGTCGAGCTCGGTCTGCTCGTACGACGGCGGCAGGTCGAAGCGGTCCGGGCGGACCCACATCTGCACGTAGTGCACCGGCTCGGACCCGTCGTTCCACTCCGAGTGCTGGATCCCGGAGCCGGCACTCATCCGCTGCGCGAGGCCCGGATGGACCTCCCCGCTGTTCCCCTGCGAGTCCCGGTGCGCCAGCGCACCCCGCAGTACCCAGGTCACGATCTCCAGGTCCTGATGCGGATGCGTCCCGAACCCACTCCCCGGCGCCACGGTCTCGTCGTTGTGCGCCACCAGAAACCCGAACCCCACGTTCGCCGGGTCGTAGTGCGCCCCGAACGAGAACGAGTGCCGCGACTCCAGCCATTCGCTCGTAGTACGGAACCGCTCGTCCGCCCGGTGTATCTCCACGAGTCCCAGTAAATAGCAAGCGGACTGCGCCGCTCGGTGGGCGGCGCAGTCCGGTCTATTGGGTGAGACGCCTGGTCAGCCGGTCGGGTTCCCGTTGTCGGAGCCGAGGGTGGCGGTGACGGTCTGGGGGGTGCCGTTGCGGGTGAGAGTGAGTTTCACCTGGTCGCCCGGGCGGTGCGAACGGACCGCGGCGACCAGCGCGTCCCCTGACGAGATCGCCTTGCCGTCCACAGCGGTCACCACATCACCCGACTGAAGACCGGCCTTGTCCGCCGCACCGCCGGGCGTGACCTCGCCGAGGCGTGCTCCGTTCGGGAGCCCGTCGGACGACTGCGCGTCACCGACCGTCACACCGAGCCGCGCATGTGTGGCCTTGCCCTTGGCCACCAGCTCGTCGATGATCGGCTTGGCCTGGTCGATCGGGATCGCGAACCCCAGGCCGATGTTCCCGCCCTCGGACTGTCCTGGGGCGGTCTTGATCGCGCTGTTGATGCCGACCACCTGGCCGGCGAGGTCGATCAGGGCGCCGCCGGAGTTGCCCGGATTGATCGCGGCGTCCGTCTGGATTGCTGGGAAGACCGTCGTACTGTCGTCCTGCTCGTCGCCCGACGTCACCGGGCGGTCGAGCGCGGAGACGATCCCGCTGGTCACGGTCGCGGCCAGACCGAACGGCGAGCCGATCGCGACCACGCCCTGCCCGACCGCGAGCTTCCCGCTCGAGCCGAGGGTGGCCGGGGTCAGATCGGTCGCCTCCGCCTTGATGACGGCGAGGTCGGTCAGCGGGTCGAGGCCCTTGACCGTCGCCGGTACGGTGCGGCCGTCGTTCAGGATCACGGTGATCTTCGCGCCCTGCCCGGCGCCGGCGACCACGTGATTGTTGGTGACGATCAGGCCGTCCTTGCTGATCACGATGCCGGACCCGGTCGCCTGGCCCTGCTGGGCCGCGACCGCGATCTTCACCACACTCGGCAGCACCTTCGCGGCGGCGCTCTGCACCGAGCCGTCCGGGGCCGACGCGGGGGCCGCCTGATTGCCGTTCAGCGGGGCGGTCACCGACGGGGTGTTCGTGGTGGTGTCGTTGCTCGCCGAGTACACGGCCGCGCCGCCGACACCGCCCGCGGTACCGACCAGCAGCGCGGTCAGCGCCACCACGGCCAGACCGGGCCGGCGCTTCGGCTTCACCGCGGTCGCCGTGGCTTGCTGCGGGCCGAGGGGCCAGTTCGGGCCCGGAGACGCCCCCTGATGCGTCCCCGGCGCCCCGAACTGCGGGTAGGCACCCCCACCTGAGGGGTACTGGCCCTGCCGCTGCCCCTGCGGCCCCGAGTCCAGCCGCGGCTGCCCACCTTGCGGCGCCTGGTGCTGTTGCTGATGCTGCCCGTACATCGGCAACTGCTGCGTCCGCTCCGGCCCCTGCGGTCCCTGTGCATTCTGGCCGGACTGGTTCGGCTGCTGCGGCTGGTTCTCGGTCATGACAGGTACTTTGTCGGCCGGACCTGAAAAGGGCCTGAAGATCCCCTCGGAGCCACCGAAGAACTCCATGAAGATCCTCTGAAGGTCGCTGCAGGGTGTCGACGATTCTTAACTCGCCGCTAACGAAAACCTGTGCTGGCGAAAGTAGACATTCGTTGCGCGTGTCGCTAGAGTCTCTGGTGTTGCCAAGAGAGAACACGAGAAGCTGACGCGGGCGGCCGACGACCGCTCACAGCAGTACGAAGAAGAAGTCGGAACACTGAAGAAGAGGAGTGGATACGTCATCAGGATCGCCCGCCGCGGCTGTGTTTCGCCGTGCGGGTACCCGCAGTCCCATCGTGATTGGAAGGTGGTTCTCGGTTACGCATTCAGCGATCCCCGCGACGTCCGGCCCGTACGGCGGACCGCGGCAGTAGAGGCTGACTGACAAGTCAGTAGATGGTGACAATCCAAACCCCAGGGCCCCGGTGCTTCGGCACCGGGGCCCTCGACACGGAGGTGCGATGACCCCAGGCAGGCAAGCGGAGTAGACGATGGCAGAGAACCCAGCAAACCCAGAGAACCCGGCAGACCCGGAGAACTCAGCAGGCCCGGACATTCCTCAGACTTCAGCGGCCAACCTCGACGACGAGGACTTCCCGGCCTACACGATCGGGCGGGCCGCGGAACTGCTCGGCGCCACGCCGGGGTTCCTGCGCAGTCTGGACGAGGCGCAGCTGATCACCCCGCAGCGCTCCGAAGGCGGACACCGCCGCTACTCCCGCTACCAGCTCAGACTGGCTGCCCGCGCTCGCGAACTGGTCGACAACGGTACGTCGCTGGAAGCCGCCTGCCGGATCATCATCCTGGAGGACCAGCTGGCCGAGGCGCAGCGGATCAACGCCGAGCTCACCGCGTCGGCTGAGGAAGGCTGACGCCAGCGGTACGCGTCATGGGCTGCTATCGCGTCTGGGTGGCCGCGTGCGGCAGCCAGAGGGTGAACTGTGCGCCGGCCCCTGGAACGTTCCGGGCGTAGATCATCCCGCCGTGCTGCTCGGCCGCGTGCTTGACGATCGCCAGTCCCAGTCCCGATCCGGGCAGGCCGCGCGCCTCGCTGGACCGGTAGAACCGGTCGAATACGTGCGGCAGATCCGCCTCGGCGATCCCCGGGCCGGAGTCCGTGACCGTGAGTACGCCGTCCAGCAGCCGGACCGTCACGTGTCCGACCGGCTGCCCTTCGGTGTGCTGCGCCGCACCCTCGGGAACGCTGTACTTCGCCGCGTTGTCGAGCAGGTTCGTGACCGCGCGTCCGAGCAGCCGCTCGTCACCCCAGACCGGGAACGGTGTGAGCTGGACGTCCCACTCCAGTCCGGGCGCACGCCGCCGTACCTTCATGACCGCGTCCTCGACGACATTGGAGAGCTCGATCAGCTCCGCGTTCGGCACTTGGGGCGTGTCGCGGGCGAGCTCGGTCAGGTCACCGATCAGCTGGGTCAGCTCGTCCATCTGAGCGCGTACGTCGTCCAGCAGTTGCTGCCGGTCCTCGGGCCGAAGGCCGCCGCGCTTGTCCGCCTGGGCGAGCAGATCGAGGTTGGTGCGGACACTGGTCAGCGGCGTGCGCAGCTCGTGCCCCGCGTCGCCGACGAGCCGGCGCTGCCGGTCGCGGGACTGGGCCACTGCGCCGAGCATCGCGTTGAACGCCACCGCCAGCCGGGAGATCTCGTCGTTCCCGGTCACCGGGATCGGCTTCAGGTCCTCGGTCGCCGCGACATGCTCGGCGGCGCCGGTCAGCCGGGCCAACGGCCGCAGACCCGAGCGTGCCACCGCGTTGCCGGCCAGCGCCGCGCCGATCACACCGATCAGCCCGAACGCCCACAGCACGATCCCGAGGTTGTGCAGCGTCTGGTCGATCGGCGCCAGCGATTGCGCGACGACCAAGGCCCCGGGCTGGAGATAGTTCCCCGGCTCCGCCTCGCAGGCCCGGGTCAGGCCCTGCGGACAGTAGCTCGCGGGAACGGCGACCACGCGGAAGTGTGAGCCGGCGTTGCGTATGCCGACGGTGCGCAGGCTGGCCTCATTGCCCTGGTCCCGCGCTACCTGGAGCTCGTCCTGGCCCATCGGCGGCAGCAGGCTCTTCGGCGGCCCGAACTGTTGCCCGTCAGCGCTGATCACGCCGACGCGGATGTCACTCAGGCCGAGTGCGTCGGACGGGACGCCCTGCAGGATCGTGAGATCGGTCAGGACGCCCTTCTGCGCGGCCTGGGCAGCACGCTGCGTCAGGCTGTTGTCGAGGTTCTGGTACATCTGCTGGCGCACGGTGACGTACGCCGCGACGCTGACGATCGCTACCGCGAGACCGACCGCGACCGCCGCGAGCAGCGTCACGCGGGCGTGCAGACTCAGCTTGTGGAGCGTCTCGTTCCACCAGGTCTGGGTGCGGGCCGCGGTCGCGGCGACACGACTGCCGTTGCTGTGGGCAACAGGTGGTTGCGGTTGCGCTTGCGGTTGCGACGGCCGGTCGGCGTACGACGGGAAGTCGCCGGGGTGCTGCTGGCTCACGGCGGGGTGTCTCTCAGTACGTACCCGATGCCGCGGACGGTGTGGATCAGGCGCGGCAGACCGTTGACCTCGGTCTTGCGGCGCAGGTAGCCGATGTAGACCTCGAGCGAGTTCGCGGTGGTGGGGAAGTCGTAGCCCCAGACCGCGTCCAGGATGACCGCGCGCTCCAGCACCCGGCGCGGGTTGCGGATCAGCAGCTCGAGCAGCGAGAACTCGGTCCGGGTGAGCTGGATCGGTACGTCGCCGCGGTGCACCTCGTGCGCGTCGACGTCGACCACGAGGTCGGCGTACTGCAGCACCTCGCCGCGCTGGCCGCCCTCACCGGGGCCGGAGCTGCGGCGCAGCAGCGCGCGCAGCCGGGCCAGCAACTCCTCGAGCGCGAACGGCTTGGTCAGGTAGTCGTCGCCGCCGGCGTCCAGGCCGTCCACCCGGTCCGCGACCGCGTCACGCGCGGTGAGCACCAGGATCGGCACGTTGTTGCCGGCGGCCCGCAGGGCCTTGGTGGTCTCGAGGCCGTCCAGCCGCGGCATCATCACGTCCATCACCACGACGTCCGGCTCGACGTTGCCGATCACCGCGAGCGCCTCGGCCCCGTCGGACGCGGTCACGACCTCGAAGTCGTTGAACTCCAGCGAACGGCGCAACGAGTCCCGGACCGCCCGGTCGTCGTCCACTACCAGTACCCGCATGCTCCAGCCCCGCTTCGCTCGACGTTCCGCAACCGAGAGTAGGCCGGTTCTGTGAGAATCGGCTGAGAACCCGCTGATCCTCAACCTTAGAGGCCTGCTGCTCAGCTTCTCCGCGAGATCGCGACTCCGGCCAGGCACAGGACGCCGCCGGCCAGGGCGAGAGCGGTCGGGGTCTCGGACAGGAAGAGCCAGCCGAGGACGACGGCGACCGCTGGTACGGCGTACACGGTGACGCCCATGCGGCCGGCGCTGGTGCGGCGGAGGGCGAAGGCCCAGGTGGTGAAGCCCAGCGCGGTCGGGAAGGCGGCCAGGTAGACGATCCACCAGATGGTTGCCGCGTCAGCGGAGCGGAGCTCGCTGGCCAGCGTTGGGGCGAAGGGGAGGCAGACGACCGCACCGATCGTGCAGGCGAGCCAGGTGACCTCAGCCGCCGGCAGCCGGTTCAGCAAGGGCTTCTGGGTGACCACGCCGACGGCGTACGAGATCGCGGCGATCACGCACAGTACGACGCCCCAGGTCTCCGCGCGCCCGTCGGAGGTCGACGTACCAATCACGACGATGCCCGCGAACGACACCAGGCCCCCGATGACCAGTTGCCGCGGGAAGCCTTCGCCGAGCCCGAAGCCCGCGAGTACGGCGATCAGCAGCGGGGCGATGTGCACGAGCATGGCCGACGTACCGGCGTCGAGCCGGCGCTCGGCCTCGTTCAGGGCGAGGTTGTAGACGCCGAACCAGAGCACGCCGCACGCGATCAGCGGCAGCCAGTCTCGTTGGGCCGGCCATCGACGTACGGCGGGACGGGCGGGACGGTGCCGGGTGAACAGCAGCGCGCCGAGGAAGAGGCTGCCCAGGCCGAGCCGGGCCAGGGACAGGGCTCCGGCCGAGATCTCCGTGCCGAGGTGCCGGATGGCCACGAACGACGACGCCCACAGGACGACTGTGACGGCAGCGGCGACGGCCGCGAGACCTGGGCGGGTCGGCGCTTCGGTGCGAGTGGTGGTCACACCGACTACCGTAGAAACGGGATCTGCAGGTTTCCATGGCAGAACGAAGGCTAGGAGCCCGATATGCTTACCGAAACGAGAAGCCCTGTGCTGGATGACCTCAATACCCGGATCCTGACCGAGCTGTCCGCGGATCCCCGGCTGCGGACCACCGAGCTCGCCCGCAGGCTCGGGGTGTCCACGCCGACGATCCGCGAGCGGGTCGCGCGGCTGGAGGAGTCCGGAGTGATCCGTGGGTACCGCCTCGACATCGACCCGGCCGCGCTCGGCCGGCCGGTCGCCGCCTGGGTCCGGCTGCGCCCCGGACCGGGGCAGATCCCGAAGATCGTCGCGCTGGCCGAGCGCACCCCGGAGGTCGTCGAGTGCCACCGGATCTCCGGCGAGGACTGTTTCCTGATCCGCGTCCAGGTCGCCGAGATCCCTGCGCTCGAAAGCGTCCTGGACAGGTTCCAGGTGCACGGGCAGACGACCAGCTCTTTCGTGGTCTCGACGCCGGTGCCGCCGCGCAGCGTGCCGCTGTCCGCAGGGTGAACCCCAACCACCGCCAGGAGTGGTCTGCATCACTAGTCTGGTGGCGACTTCAGCGACGGAAGGACCCTGGACCATGGCTGCCGACAAGTCTGTCCGCAGAGTTGCCCTGCTCACCGCCGGCGGGCTCGCGCCCTGCCTGTCGTCCGCCGTCGGCGGACTGATCGAGCGCTACACCGCGGTGGCGCCCGACGTGGAGATCATCGCCTACCTGAACGGGTACCACGGCCTGCTCAGCGGCCGCTTCCTCGACGTGACGCCGGAGGTACGGGAGAAGGCGTCCCTGCTGCACAAGTTCGGCGGCAGCCCGATCGGCAACAGCCGGGTGAAGCTGACCAACACCGCCGACCTGGTCAAGCGCGGCCTGATCCAGGACGGGCAGAACGCCCTCCAGGTCGCGGCCGAGCGGCTGGTCGCGGACGGTGTCGACGTACTGCACACCATCGGCGGCGACGACACCAACACGACGGCCGCGGACCTGGCGGCGTACCTGCAGGAGCACGACTACGACCTGACCGTGGTCGGCCTGCCGAAGACCATCGACAACGACGTGGTCCCGATCCGGCAGAGCCTGGGCGCCTGGACCGCGGCCGAGCAGGGCGCGCTGTTCGCCCGCAACATCATCGCCGAGCACTCCTCGAACCCGCGGATGCTGATCGTCCACGAGGTGATGGGACGTAACTGCGGTTGGTTGACCGCGGCAACGGCCCAGGCGTACCAGCAGTGGGTCGACGAGCAGGAGTGGAACCCGGGAATCGGCCTGCGCAAGGGCGGCTGGGACGTCGACGCCGTCTACGTGCCGGAGGCAACGATCGACCTGGACGCCGAGGCCGAGCGGCTGCGCAAGGTGATGGACGACGAGGACTGCGTCAACATCTTCCTGTCCGAGGGCGCTGGGGTGTCGTCGATCGTGGCGGAGATGGAGGCCCGCGGCGAGGAGGTCGGCCGGGACCCGTTCGGCCACGTCAAGCTGGACACCATCAACCCGGGCGCGTGGTTCGCGAAGCAGTTCGCGGAGCGGATCGGCGCGGAGAAGACGATGGTGCAGAAGAGCGGGTACTTCAGCCGCTCGGCCGCGGCCAACGACCGCGACCTCGCGCTGATCAAGGAGTGCACCGACTACGCCGTCGACGCCGCGCTGCGCGGGGAGTCCGGCGTGGTCGGCCACGACGAGGAGCGTGGCGACGAGCTGCGGGCGATCGAGTTCCCGCGGATCGCCGGCGGCAAGGAGTTCGACCCGACGGTCGACTGGTTCGTCGACCTGAAGTCGCGGATCGGCCAGAGCTGAGCTAGAGCCGTTCGCGAAGGCGGTCGACCCACTGGTCGGCCGCCTTCTCCACCTGGGCGAGGACCTCGTCGAAGCCGTCGTCCTCGCCGTAGTACGGATCCGGTACGTCGTCCTGCGCGAACAGTTGCGCGTCCGCGCCGTGCAGGCGCAGCGTCGCGAGATGCCCTGAGTCCATCGCGAGGACCAGGTCGCGCTGCCAGGACCGCTCGTACTGGCGGGCCCGATGCGCGCTGCCGTCGTACCCACGGCTGCGGAGGGCGGCCGCGGCGCGCGGGTCCATCCGGTCGCCGACGTGCCACCCGCCGGTACCGGAGCTGGTGACCTCGACGCCGTCGACACCCGCCTCCGCCAGCTTCGCGCGCAGCACCACCTCACCCATCGGCGAGCGGCAGATGTTCCCTGTGCAGACGATCTCGACGTGCACTAGCGAACTTCGGCCTTCTCGGGCAGGACGGCGTTGATGATCATGCCGACGACGCTGATGATGAGGGCGCCGAAGAGTGCGGCCCAGAACCCGTCGACGTGGAACTGGACGTCGAGCTTGCCGGTGATCCAGGACGTCAGCCAGAGCATGACGGCGTTGATCACGAAGGTCAGCAGACCGAGGGTGAGGATCAGCAGCGGGAAGGACAGCACCTTCACCACTGGCTTCACGATCGCGTTCACGATCCCGAAGATCGCCGCCACGATCAGCAGGGTCAGCACCCGCCGGCCGGTGGTCGCGCCCTGCAGGGTGATCCCGCCGACGAGCCAGCTCGCCACGGCCAGCGCCACCGCGTTCGCCAGCAACCTGATGATCAAGTTCTTCATGCCCTCGATCCTCCCACCCAAGCGGTAACAGCACCGTCCGTACACACCCTGATGCGCCCCTGACTCTTGACACCGAAAATGACCAAGTGATCTGATCATTTTCATGTCACGCCCACTGGTTGCGGTAGTCGCGTTGTCACTCACGGCAGCGGGTCTCGCTGTCCCTGCTGCCTCCGCCAATGCGGCGAGTTGCGGCGCCGTTCAGACGGATTGGACCGCTCAGGCGACACCTCATGCAGCGCCGGAGGGGTTACTCAACGCCTACAGCGACACCGGGAAGGGCTGGACCGGTGCGGACAGCACCTACTCCGTGCCGTTGTCCGGCGGCCGTACGGCGTGGGTCTTCTCCGACACGTTCCTCGGGCCGGTGAACCCGGACGGCAGCCGCCCGAAGAACACACCGTTCCTCAACAACTCCTTCGTGATCCAGAAGGGCCAGAACCTCACGACCGTCACCGGCGGTACGGCGACCAACCCGACGTCGCTCGTCCCGCCGCCGTCCAACGGCTGGTACTGGTTCGGTGCCGCGCAGACGAGCAACGCCGGCCGGAACCTCGACGTGGTCGCCCTGCGGTTCGAGAAGACCGGCACCGGGCAGTGGGACTGGCGCTGGGCCAGCAACTACCTGGCCCGGTTCGACAGCAAGACGTTCAAGCTGCAGAGCCTGAAGCCGATTCCGTCCGGTGCGAACGTGCAGTGGTCCGGCTGGCTGCTGCGCGATCACGGGTACACCTACATCTACGGAGTCGAGGACCTGGGCGCATCGAAGTACCAGCACGTCGCCCGGGTTCGCGGTGACGAGCTGACTGCGAAGGCGTGGGAGTACTGGACCGGCTCGGGTTGGTCCAGCGACGAGACCGCGTCGGTCCGTGTTCTCCAGGGTGTCGCCAACGAGCACAGTGTGACCCGCTGGAACGACGGCTACCTGCTGGTCACGCACGACACCAACGAGCTGTTCAGCAAGCGGGTCCTCGGGTACTTCTCCTGCTCGCCGACCGGTCCGTGGGTGAAGCCGGTCGAGCTGTTCCACACGCCCGAGACCGGCGGAAACATCATCACGTACAACTCCCACGACCACCCGGACCTGCGCAGCGGCAACACGCTCCTGGTCAGCTACAACGTCAACAGCCTGGTCAGCGACGAGCTGTACGGCGACGTGAGCATCTACCGGCCGCGGTTCGTCGGCGTCACCCTGGCGGCGGCTCAGTGAGCACCGGAGGAGGCGTCGTACGACGCAGTCTGCTGGACGATCTGGCGACGTCCATGCTCGCGCTGATCGCGGAGCGGAAGCTGTCGCCCGGAGATCAGTTCGAGGCGGTGCGATCGCTCGCGGAGCGGTTCAAGGTCGCCGTACCGACTGTCCGGGAGGCGCTGCGCCGGCTCGAGGCGACCGGAGCCGTCGAGCTCCGGCACGGCTCCGGCGTGTACGTCGGTCCGAACGTCGACCGGCTGGTGCTGGCGAACCCCCTCGCGCTGGCACCGAGTCCGGATCGGCTGGTGGAGCTACTGCAGGCACGTGTCCTGATCGAGCCGCCGGTCGCCGCGCTGGCGGCGAGTACCCGGGTCGAGACCGCACTGGAGCGGATGGCCAACGACCTCGACGCCGCGGCCGAGCTGATCGCGTCCGGCGACCATGCGCGGTTGGCCGAGGTGAACATGGACTTCCACCGCTCCCTGGCACAGGCCTCCGGCAACGCGACGCTGGCCGAGGTGGTCGAGTCGGTCACGGTCGTGAACGCCCGGGAGCAGTTGGAGATCCTGCACATCCACGGTGACCGGCAGGCCGACCTGGACGAGCACCGCGCCATCTACGACGCGGTCCGCTCCGGCGACCCCGACCTGGCCGAGCTACTCACCCGCGAACACCTCGACGGCGTCCTGGCCGTCATCAACCAACGACTTCAGCACCCCTGAGCTGGAAGGACGCATCACATGCAACGCAAGACCAACCGCAAAGCGCTGACTGCCCTGGTGATGGCCGGCGCGCTCGCGCTGTCCGCCTGCGGGGGCGGTGGCGGCACCGCAGGACCGGCGAAGGGTGAGGACAAACCGGTCGACTCCCTGAAGTTCTACAACGACAAGGGTGGCTGGAAGGACGCGTTCACCCAGGTCGGCGCGGCGAGCAAGAAGGACGTCGGCGTCGGCATGGAGCCGGTCGGGTACTCCGACTCGAACACGTACACCGCCTTCATCCGTTCGTCGTTCCGGACCAAGGAGAAGGCCGACCTGTTCACCTGGCACACCGGCAAGGAGCTTCAGGATCTGGTGGACCAGAAGCTCGTCGCCGAGACCACCGACCAGTGGACCAAGGCGATTGCCGACGGCAACATCCCGGAGCAGCTCAAGCAGTACTTCACCTTCGACGGCAAGCAGTACTGCGTCCCGCTGAACGCCGGCTACTGGGTGATGTACTACAACAAGGCCGTCTTCAAGAAGGCCGGCATCACCGAGACCCCCAAGAACTGGGCCGAGCTGACGCAGGTCGCGGACAAGGTCAAGGCGGCCGGCGTGAAGCCGTTCTACCAGACCAACATCCTGTTCTCGTTCGTCTGGTTCGAGACGCTGCTGGCCGGCAAGGACCCGGACCTGTACGACGCGCTCGCGGCCGGTAAGGCGAAGTACACCGACCCGGGTGTGGTCGAGGTGATGAACGAGTGGAAGAAGATGATCGACGCCGGGTACTTCAGCGACCCGGGCGCGAAGACCGAGCCGCAGGCGCAGCTGAAGAACGGCGACGTCGCGATGATCAACTTCGGCACCTGGTTCAGCGGCAACCTGAACACGCTGAAGATGAAGGCCGGTACGGACTACGACTTCTTCGTGATCCCGAACGTCAACCCGGCGCTGCCCAAGACGTCGATGATCTTCGAGACCGGCCCAGTCTGCTCGGCCGCGGCGAGCGACCACGCGTCGACGGTGAAGAAGTGGACCGACTGGTGGCTCACGCCGCAGGCGCAGACCGCCTGGGCGAACTCGCGCGGCGACCTGTCGTTCAACCCGAAGGCCGAGGTCAAGGACCCGGCGCTGTCGAAGCTGAACAAGGACGTCGGCGGTGACGGGTACCGGCTGATCAACCGGTGGTTCGAGGCGACGCCGGTACCGGTGGCGAACAAGGCGCTCGAGGTGTTCGGCGCGTTCGTGACCAAGCCGGGTGACCCGATGCCGGGCCTGCAGAAGATCCAGGCCGAGGCGGACGCGTACTGGGCCAAGCAGAAGTGAGAAACGCAGCAGCCGCCCGGACAGGTGCACGAGTAGCGCCCCTGTTCGGGCTCCCGGCTGCCGGTGTCGTCGCTCTGCTGCTCTACCTGCCGTTCCTGTGGACGACGTACGTCAGCTTCACGGAGTACGACGGCCTCGCGTCGCCGGTGTGGAACGGACTGACGAACTACAAGGCGATGTTCAGCGATCCCGATCTGATCGGGTCGCTGGTCAACACACTGCTCTGGGTCGCCGGCATGATCACGCTGCCGGTGGTGCTCGGGTTGCTGGTCGCCGTACTGACCTACGGACACAAGTGGGGCACGTGGCTGCGGCTGCCGTTCCTGCTGCCGTACGCGATCTCGGGTGTGGCCGTCGGTGTCATCTGGGGCTTCGTACTGCAGCCGGACGGCGCACTCGGCCAGGCACTCGGCTTCTTCGGCCTGCCTGGTGAGCACACCGGCTGGCTCCAGTCCGGTCCCGGAAACACGCTGATGATGATCGTCGCCACCACCTGGCAGGCAGCCGGCGTCAATGCCCTGCTGTTCGTCGTCGGACTGCAGTCCATCCCGACCGAGCCGCTCGAGGCCGCTCGGCTGGACGGAGCCGAAGGATTCAGCTTGTTCCGGCACCACCTCTGGCCGCAGCTGCGGGCCATCACCACGGTCGTCATCGGTCTGTCGCTCGTCGGCAGCCTCAAGACCTTCGACGTCGTGTGGGTGATGACGCAAGGCGGCCCTGGTACCTCTTCCGAGACGCTCGCGTTGTCGATGTACAAGGAGACGTTCGTGCTGAACGACTACGGCCAGGGCGCGGCGATCGCGCTGTTCCTGAGCCTGGTCACCTTCGCCGCGTCGATCCTCTACCTGCGCTACCAGTTGGGGGACGCCCGTGAGCAAGGTTAGAACGGGTCTCCTGGTACTGCTGGGCCTGATCTGGCTGGCCCCGGTCTACCTGTTGATCGTCAACGCGTCCAAGTCCGTCGACGGGTACGACGCCAAAACGGTGTGGAAGCCGGCCGGGTTCTCGTTGTTCGCGAACTTCGGGGACGCCTGGAGCAAGGCGGCGCTGGGCGACACGTTGGTGGCCACCACGATGTACAGCGTGGTCGCGCCGGTGCTGGCGGTGCTGATCGGCGCGGCGGCCGGCTATGCGATCGTCGTACTGCGGTTGCGGCGCGGCTTCCTGTGGTTCGTGTTCATCTTCGGCGGGACGATCTTCCCGCTGCAGATGATCCTGATGCCGTTGTTCTCCGGGTACGCCAACTCCGGGCTGTACGACACCCGGGTCGGGATGATCGTCGTCTACACCGCGATCAGCGTGCCGTTCTCGGCGTTCGTGATGCGGAACTTCTTCACCGGGATCGCGCGCAGCGTCTTCGAGGCGGCCGTGGTCGACGGCGGGGGACTGTTCCGGATCTTCCGCAGCATCTACCTGCCGATGGCGGGCTCGGCGCTGGCCGCGATCTTCATCCTGCAGGCGACGTTCGTCTGGAACGACCTGCTCCTCGGGCTGACACTCAGCCAGTCGGAGTCGGTCCGCCCGATCATGCCCGCGCTCACCGGCCTGCAGAGCACGTACGGCGGCGCCGCGCTGCCGACCGTCCTCGCGGGCGGCCTGCTCGTGTCGCTGCCCACCGTCATCCTGTTCCTCGCCGCCCAACGCTTCTTCTCCCGGGGCCTCGCCCTCGGTCAGTTCTGATTCTCGGAGGAAATATGCGAACCGCCACGCCATCACAATCGCCCGCTCGCCGACCCGGCGAGCGCGCGGCGCAGTCGAAGGGAGGATTGTGATGGCCCTGGAGTCGGGTCCCCGCACCGTCGTCGTCACCGGTGGTGCCGCGGGCATCGGTCGCGGGGCTGTCGAACGTTTCCTGGCCGCCGGCGACCACGTGGTGGTGCTTGACCGCGACGCCGCTTCTCTTGCAGCACTGGATGATCGGGTGACCGGTGTTCAGGTGGATGTCTCGGATCGGGCTGCGCTGGCATCCGTTGCGGAGGAGATCGGCGCGGTGGATGTGCTGGTGTGTGCGGCCGGCATCCAGCGGTACGGGACTGTGGTCGACACGCCGCCTTCGGTCTTCGACGAAGTGATGGCCGTGAACGTCGGTGGGGTGTTCTTTGCCTGCCAGGCGTTTGTGCCTCGCCTGCCCCGCGGCGGCAGCGTTGTGGTAGTCGCCTCCGTGCAGGCGTACGCCGCGCAGACGAGCGTCGCGGCGTACTCGATGGGGAAGGGCGCACTGCTCAGTCTGGTCCGGGCGATGGCTGTCGATCACGCCCCGGACGGGATCCGCGTGAACGCGGTCTGCCCGGGGTCGGTCGACACGCCGATGCTGCGGACGTCGGCGGCGCAGTTCGCCGGCGACCGGTCGACCGACGACGTGGTCGCCGAATGGGGCCGGTCGCATCCGCTCGGGCGGGTCGCGACGCCGGGCGAGGTGGCCGAGGTCGTCTACTTCCTGTCCTCACCGGCCGCGTCGTTCGTGACCGGGGCGGACGTCAAGGTCGACGGCGGCCTGACCGCCGGGCTACCCGTCGTACTGCCGGAGGACGCGAAGTGAGGATCGTCGACGTACGCGCGACCACGGTCACAATGCCGTTGGAGGCGCCGCTGCGGCACAGCAACGGAGCGCACTGGGGACGTTTCGTCCGGACTGTCGTGGAGGTCGAGGCCGACAACGGGCTGATCGGCCTGGGCGAGATGGGCGGTGGCGGCCAGAGCGCCGAGGCCGCGGTCGCGGGGCTGAAGGAGTACCTGGTCGGTCACGACCCGGCCCGGACCGAGGCCCTGCGCTGGATGCTCGCGAACCCGACCGCGAGCCTCTACAACAACCGCACACAGCTGCTCGCGGCCATCGAGTTCGCCTGCCTGGACCTGCAGGGCCGACAGCTCGGCGTACCGGTGCACGAGCTGCTCGGCGGGAAGGTGCGCTCGCGCGTGCCCTTCGCGAGCTACCTGTTCTTCCGGCACCCGAACGACGACGGCACCGGCGAGATCCGTACCGCGGACCAGTTGGTGGCGCACGCTCGCGAGCTGGTCGACCAGCACGGGTTCAGCGTGCACAAGCTGAAGGGCGGCGTCTTCCCGCCGGACTACGAGCGCGAGTGCTTCCGGGCGCTGGCCGAGGCGTTCCCGGGCCACCGTGTCCGGTTCGACCCGAACGGCGCGTTCAGCGTCGAGGAGGCGATCCGGTTCGCGCGCGGCATCGAGGACCTGGACAACGACTACCTCGAGGACCCGACCTGGGGCCTGAACGGTATGCGCCGGGTCCGCGAGAACACCCCGGTCCCGCTCGCCACCAACACGGTCGTGGTGAACTTCGAGCAGCTCGCCGCCAACGTCCGCGACCCCGCCGTGGACGTGATCCTGCTCGACACCACGTTCTGGGGCGGCATCCGGCCGTGCATCAAGGCGGCCGGCGTGTGCGAGACGTTCCAGCTCGGCGTGGCCGTGCACTCGTCGGGCGAGCTCGGCATCCAGCTCGCGACGATGCTGCACCTCGGTGCCGTCGTACCGAACCTGTCGTTCGCCGCGGACGCGCACTACCACCACCTGCGCGACGACATCATTGCCGGTGGCAAGCTTCCGTACGTCGACGGCGCGATCGCGGTACCGGACGCGCCGGGTCTCGGCGTCGAGCTCGACCGCGACAAGCTCGCCGAGTACGCCGAACTCTTCCGCGAACTCGGCCCGTATCCGTACGACCGCGACCCAGCCCGCCCCGACTGGTACCCCCTGCTCCCGAACACCGATTGGGCCGACCCCTCATGATTCCCCGCAGCGCCGACCTGGCCAGCGACGTTCTCACGCACACGTACGACGACATGTTCAACCCGCCCGGGCTGACGAACTTCCTGGGCACGGCGCAGGTCGACCACGACGTGATGGCGATCCGCAGCGTGAACTTCCCGCCGTACTCGCACGGCGACACGATCACCGGCCAGCTGTACGTCGACGGGCGGCTGGCGCGCTCGTACGGCGGAACGGTCGAGGTCGTGTGGCGCCCGGACTGCGTGGTCCGATCCACCACGGTCGATGGCCTCGACCTCCGCACAACCACCGCGTGCGCCCCGGGCAGACCGGCTGTCGTCGTACAACTGGACATTTCCGGGCAACCGGGGCGTTCTGCCCGACTGGGGCTTTCGCTGGCCAGTACTGCGACCCGCTCGTCGACGGGCTGGTTGCGCCCGGAGCCGCCGTCCGAGCCGAACACGCTGCGAGTTGTCGACAATCGGGTTGTCGGCGCGGGCGAGTCCGGATCGGCCGTGAGTGTGCAAGGCCTCGACGTACCCAGCACTGTGGACAGGACGATGCTGGAGGCAACCGTCGTGCTGGACGAGTCGGGACACGCTCGGCTGTCGTACGTGCATGTGCTGGCGGGAACTCTGGACGAGGCGACGGAGCATTTCGACGTCTGCGTGGCCGACGTACCGTCGGTGATCGCGGTGGCGGAGAGCATGTGGGATGTGGCGCTCGCCGACGCGTTCGACCCTGCCAGCGACGGGTTCAGTGGTTCGCTGCCGGTGCTGGAGACGTCGAACGAGGCGCTGCGGAAGCTGTACTGGTGGGGTGTGCTGGGCGTCATCTGGTTCCGGCGGGACAACCCGGCCAGTGTGATCGGACGGACGTACGACACGTTGATGCCGCGGTACTGGCAGACGACGACGTTCATCTGGGACTACAGCCTGTCGTCGCTCACCCATGCGCTGCTGGACCCGGAGCCGATGCGGAAGCACATCGAGCACTGGATCGATCTCGACACGCACAAGCACTTCGGCACCGAGTGGCTGACCGGTGGACCGGTCGGCTACTGGTACTCCGTCAACGACTTCGCGATGACCCGGCTGGTACGGGACTACGTGCGCTTCACCGGGGACGCGGAGTTCCTGGACGCACAGGTCGGTCCGAAGCAGGTCGGCGAGCACGTGCACGACTGGGCAACCGCGTGGCGCGGTCTGCGTGGGAAGCACGCGCTGGCCGACTACGGCGGCATCGACAACCTGCTGGAGTGCGTGAGCAGCTACGTGCACGAGGTGGCCAGCTTCAACGCCGCCAACGTGTGGTGCATGAGGGTGGCAGCTGAGATCGCGGACCGCGCCGGTGACTCCGACCGCGCCGCGCTGCTGCGCAAGGAGGCATCCGCGCAGGCAGGTCACGTCAACGAGCTGTACGTCGAGGGCAAGGGCTTCTGGCACGCTCGGCAACCGGACGGCTCGCTGGTCCCGGTCCGGCACTGCTACGACTTCAACATCGTCGGTACGACGATTCCCGACGACCTGTCCGAGTCGCAGTGCGCCGAGATGGTGTCGTTCTTCCAGCGTGAGCTCCAGACGCCGACGTGGATGCGCGCGCTGTCGCCGTACGACGCGGATGCCGCGTTCAGCGTCCGCCCGGACCACCAGTGGAACGGTGCGTACCCGGCCTGGCCGGCCGACGCCGGACGCGCATTGTTCGCGCTCGGCCGGGGCGACGTACTGCTGGACTGGCTGCCAGGGCTCGCCCGGACCGCCAACCAGGGGCCGTGCGGTCAGGCGCACTTCGTGGAGGAGGCGCAGCCGGCGATGGCGGGCGGTGCGCAGAAGTCACCGCCGCAGTTCCCGTACCTGATCGACTGGTCCTGCTCGTCCTCCGGCGCGTGGGTCAGCCTGGTCCTGGAGGGCGTGTTCGGCATCGAGGTCGCCCTGGACGGCACCGTCACCGCGAACCCCCAGGTCGCGGCGCTCGACCCCGACGCCCGCCTGACCGGCCTGCGGGTCGGCTCGACGACGTACGACGTGACGGCCGACGGCCTAGCCGCGAAATCTCGAGGCTAGTCCAACCCGCAGTCTGAGCGTCAGGCGGGAGGTACGGCGATGGCTTCGAGGAGAGACTCCTCGGCGCCGGCGAGGTGACGGCGGAGCTCCTCGACACACTCGTCGAGCTCGCCGCGCTCCAGCAGCCGGATGAGCTTGCGGTGGGACGCGACCTGCTGGCGCGCGTCCTGCCGCAGCGCGTCCACCCGGGCCAGCGCGAGCCGGGCCTCCCCGGTGACCGAGTCGGCGGTCGCGATCAGCCGCTCACTCCCGGTGAGCGCGACCAGGCTGCGGTGGATCGCCAGGTGGGTCTCGGTCAGGGCCTCGGGGTCGGCGCCGTCCTTGGCGGTCGCCGCGAACACCCGCATCGCCTCCCGGACCCGCTCGCGGGCCGCCTCGTCGGCGTCGTACCAGGCCCGGATCCCCGCGGACTCGAGCACGAACCGGGCCCGGCAGATGTCGGCCACCGCCTCCGGGGCGAGGATCGCGACACTGACGCCCTTGTTCGGCTCGCGGACCGCGAGGCCCTCGGTGACCAGCATCGTCATCGCCTCCCGGATCGTGCTCCGGGCGACCCCGAGCGCCTCGGCGAGCGGTTGCTCGCGCAGCGGCGTCCCGGGCTGCAGATCACCGGCGAACAGCGCGGCACGCAGCGCGTCGACCACACGGTCCACCGTGGTCGAGCGGTCCACCCGCAGCCGTTCGTACATGGGGACGATTCTCGTCCAGACCCGGTCCGTTGTCGCGCCCGCCCCGCCCCACACGCCCAGCCTGTGGATAACTCGCGACGTGATGACCCGGTTTTCAGGCAGCATTTGACCAGACGGTGTCCGTGATCCCCGCGCCGTAGTGCTCGGGGGTTCCGGACACCCTCTAGTGGCCGCCCCTTCCCGCGGACCGGCGCGGGGAGCCCACTCGAGTGAGCGAGGAGCAGAACGTGGACGCCAGCAGGCTACTGCGGGCCTTCGCCGGGATCGTGCTGGTGATGTCCCTGTCGTTGGGCATCGTGCTGCTCATGCTGCTGACCGTGTTCGCCGGCATGGGGTCGGCCGCGGCACAGTGCGCGCGGGCGTCCGAGGAAGAGAGCCTGTTCGCCTACCCCACCGACCGGAAGCAGATCGACGGCGAGTGGACCTACCTTCACCAGGGTTACGACTTCGACGTCGACGAGGGCAGCAAGGTCTACGCGTCCCACGACGGCAAGGTCGTGAAGGCCTCCGACGGCGAGATCCGGATCCGCCGCGAGCAGGTCGAGACGCGCTACCTGCCCATGGCGACCATCACTGTCAGCAACGGTGCCGAGGTCAAGCGCGGCGAGCAGATCGGCACCACCGGTACCCGCAATGAGGGCACCGACCCCAACGGCGCCCCGATCGGAATCGCCGGCGCGCATCTGCACTGGGAGATGTGGGTCGACAAGGAGAACAACGGCGACTGGGAGATCGCGCCGGCGCCGGAAGAGGACCCGTTCGTCGTCCAAACCCCCGCGGGCGGCGGCTGTAGCTGCATCGACGGCAACCTGTCCGGCGCCAACAACCAGCAGAAGGCGTTCAACTTCTTCGTCCAGAACGGGTACACCAAGGAGCAGGCGGCCGGCATCGTCGGCAACATGATCGCCGAGTCCGGCGTGGAGCCGGCCCGGCTGCAGAACACGCCCCCCGGCACCGTCAGCATGCCGGAGCAGGTGGTCGACTCCCCTCTCGGCTGGGGCATCGTGCAGTGGACGCCGGCCGGGAAGATGATCGAACCGTCCCGCGACGACGGTGCGCAGGACGAGATGATCGCGTCGCTGGCCTTCCAGTTGGACTTCCTGGTCAAGCAGCTCAACGGCACGGGACCGCTCCCGGAGCTGGCCGCGGGGAACGCGATCAAGTCGGCCACGACGGTCGACGAGGCCGCGTACGAGTTCGGCCACAAGTTCGAGCGGTTCGCGGGACACGAGAACCCGAACAGTCCGACGTACGCCGACCGCAAGGCGAACGCGCGGCACGTCCTGGAGACGTTCGGCGGGTCGGTCCCGGTTGACGACGGGTCAGCGGACCCGGCCGCGAGCACGGGCGGTGGGTGCGGCGCCGGCAGCGGCAACATCGCCGCGGTCGCGAAGAACCTGGCCTGGCCCGACGACTCTCACGACGGCATCGGCGCCGACGCGGCCAAGCCCGAGTTCGTCGCGGCGATGGAGGAGTACAACGACGGCTCGAGCGGCCAGACGCCGTACAGCGACTGCGGCCGCTTCGTGGCGACCGTGATGCGGATGAGCGGCGCCGACCCGGACTACCCGAAGGTGGGGACCAGCGTTCAGAGGACGTACCTGGAGAGTTCCGGGAAGTACGACTACTGGCACGGGACGCCGCCGGGCGGCATGAAGCCGGGGGACATCCTCAACGGGCCCGGCCACACCTACCTGTACGTCGGACCGTGGGGCAAGGAAGGCGGCGGGTACGACTCGGCCTCCGGCTCTCTGGGGCAGCATGTTCCCGAGGCGACCCACCTGTACTCGGTCGGCGGGCAGTTCACGGTCTACCGGCTGAAGAACGCGCCGACCCCGGCGAGCTGAGCAAGGACAGGAGCATCGGATGCTGGACGAGAACCGGCGGCCCTTCACGATCGGCGTCGTCGTGCTGGCGGTCGTCCTGATCGTGATCGGCGGCGTCGTGCTGTTCCGCGGTGGCGGATCGGAGACGACGCTGACCGTGAAGTCGATCCCGAACGACCTGACCCTGACCCTCGACGGCCACGAGATCCCGGCGAACGGCGAGGTCAAGATCAAGGCAGGCCAGCACACCCTCGTGGGTTCGCGGCGCGGCTTCGAGAGCTACACCAAGACCTTCACCTCGGGCAGCGACCCGCTCAGCTACAAGATGTACCTGTACGCCAACAGTGCCGAAGGCCGGGAGTGGAGCAAGAACAACCCCGAGCAGGAGCAGGAGTTGGAGGCCGAGGCCGGCCGGAACTTCTCGGAGACCCAGGCCCGGCTGAAGATCAAGTACCCGATCCTCAGCCAGCTCCCGTACATCGGGCCCGGCTTCAAGGCGACGTACACCAAGTCGAAGACCGATCCGAAGAACCCGGTGGCGATCTCGATCGTCATCGAGGTCTTCGGTACCGACGGCAAGAAGGAAGCCCTGCGCTGGATCAAGGGCTACGGCTGGGACCCCGCCACCCTCGACATCATCTGGACCACCGGCAAGTAGCGGTCAGGCGGGGAGAAGGAGTTCGCCGCCGGGGACGGTGATCGGTGCCAGCGGGAAGTCGAGCGGGTTGGTGAGGCAGCGGGCCGAACCGCCGCCCTTGTGGAACTCGGACAGGTCGAGCACGACGACCCGCAGCCCGAGACCCTCGAAGACCTCCCGCAGCCGCGGCGAACAGGCCGGCATGATGATCGTCTCGCCGACCACGATCGAGTTCGCGGTGAACGCGAACGCCTCCTCGTCGGTGAGCACGATCGGGTCCGGCACGATCCCGGACAGCTCCGCCTGACTCGCCGCGTCGAACGCCGGCGGATAGACCATCGCGTGCGTGCTGTCCACCGGGCAGAACGGCAGGTCGAGGTGGTACATCCCCTCGTGCGCGATCCGCAGCCCGCGGACACGGAGGTTCCACCCGGTGGCCAGGTGCTTGAGCGCGTCCGCCTCGGTCCGCGGTCCGTACCCGACGACCAGGCTGTCCCCGAACACGAACGCGTCCCCGGACTCGAAGTGCGGCCCGACCCCTTCGCCGCCGATCCGGTCCAGCCGGAATCCGTGCCCGGCGAACCACTCCGCCGCGCTCAGCGACTCCTTCCGGCGGGGATCGAACCGCATGTGCGAGAGCATCGCGCGACCGTCCGCGGCGGCCAGTCCGAGATTCATCGCGTACACCATGTCGGGGGAGTCGGCGCGCTGCGCCAGTACCTCGACCTGACCGCCCGCGTCCACGATCGCCTGCCGCAGCGACTCCCACTGCTTGAGCGTCAGCGCCGGGTCCGGCTGGTCCTGCGTCGACATGTACGGGTTGATCACGTAGTCGATCCGGAAGTGGTCCGGCCGGACCATCAGATACCGACGACCCCACTCCAGCGGCTGCCCCATGAACACCCTCCTGACGACGCTGGCTCCTATTGCCAGATCCCCTGATTGTCCGACAATCAGTCAGTTTGAGGCTCGGTCATCCCGGAGTCAAACGCTGTGCGCTGTATCAATGGCCGCGCCTCCGGCGCGGCGGGGCACGGGGCTCTGCCTCCCGGTCTTCCCTCGTCGCTTCGCTCCTCGGTCCAGACCGGGAGGCCCCATGCCCGGGTCGCTCTGGGGAGGGTGGTTCCGGGGTGCGGTAAGGATTAACCTGCGGGCATGACCCCTGACAACGAGGTTCGCTTTCGCGCCTGCCTGGACGACGTGCCGGCTTACAAGCCCGGTCGTCCGCCGGCGCGCACCGACGGCCGGCCGACGTACAAGCTGTCCAGCAACGAGAACCCGTACCCGCCGCTCCCGGGCGTTCTCGCCGCCGCGACCGAGGCCGCCGCGCAGATGAACCGCTACCCGGACATGGGCGCGGTCGACCTGCTCGAGGCCCTGTCGGCGCGGTTCGGCGTACCCGTGAGCGACCTCGCCGTCGGGACCGGATCGGTCGCGCTGCTCTACCACTTGCTGCAGGCCACCGTCGCGGACGGTGACGAGGTCGTCTACGCCTGGCGCTCGTTCGAGGCGTACCCGATCGCGGTCCAGTTGACCGGTGCGACGTCGGTCCAGGTGCCGCTGACCGCCGACGCGCGCCACGACTTCAAGGCGATGGAGGCGGCGATCACCGACCGCACCAAGGTCGTGCTGGTCTGTACGCCGAACAACCCGACCGGCCCGGTGGTACGCCGCGACGAGCTGCTCGCGTTCCTGGACGCCGTACCGTCGAACGTGCTGGTCGTGGTGGACGAGGCGTACCGCGAGTTCGTCCGCGAGACCGACGTGGCGGACGGGGTCGAGCTGTACCGCGATCGCCAGAACGTGCTGGTCCTGCGGACCTTCTCCAAGGCGTACGGTCTGGCCGGGTTCCGGGTCGGGTACGCGGTCGGGCACCCGCCGGTGGTCGCCGCGATCCGCAAGTGCGCGCTCCCGTTCGGGGTCAGCCACGTCGCCCAAGTGGCCGCGATCGCGTCCCTCGCCGCCGAGGACGAGCTCCTCGAACGTGTCGACGCCCTGGTCGAGGAGCGCCAGCGGGTGTTCGACGCGCTGCGGGCGGCCGGCTGGGACGTCCCGGAGACGGAAACCAACTTCGTCTGGCTCGGCCTCGGCGACGACACGATGAAGTTCGCCGAGGCCGTACAGGCCGAAGGTGTGTCCGTCCGCCCGTTCCCGGGCGAAGGCGTCCGCGTCACCATCGGCGAACGTGAGGCCAACGACCTGTTCCTCGGGGTCGCGCGAGCGTGGCGCCAGTGAGCGCTTCCGCAGGAGTGTCCGGCCGGTGAGCACGCTCGTCTGGATCTCCGGGGCGTCGGCCGGGATCGGTGCCGCGCTGGCAGCGGCGGTGCCGTTCCCGGACGCCCGGGTCATCGACATCTCGCGTCGCGGCGGTACGACGGAACACTTCGAGGCGGATCTGGCGGATCCGGCCGACTGGTCCCGCGTCGCGGCGCACTTCACCGACGCGTTGTCGACGTACGACGGTGAGCGGGTCGTGTTCATCCACAACGCCGGCACGATCACGCCCATCGGCCCCGCGGCCGGCGCCGACCCGGACGCCTACAACCGCGCCGTGCTGCTGAACTCCGCCGCGCCGCAGGTCCTCGGCGCCGCGTTCCTCCGGGCGACCGCACAGCTCACCTGCGAGCGCCACCTGATCATGCTGTCCTCGGGCGCCGCGAAGACGGCGTACTCCGGCTGGTCGTCGTACAACGCCGGCAAAGCAGCCGTAGAACACTGGGTCCGCACCGTCGGCCAGGAACAACCCGCCGACGGCTGCCGGATCATCGCCGTGGCGCCCGGGGTCGTCGACACCGCCATGCAGTCCGAGATCCGCGCCACCGACGAAACCGACTTCCCGTCCGTCGCCCGCTTCCACGACCTCAAACGCACCGGCACCCTCAGCACTCCGGAGTCCGCCGCCACCGGCATCTGGTCGCTCCTCACCGAGGACCTCCCCAACGGCACGTGCACAGACCTCCGCAACCGCTGAGCCGGGGTTGCGCTCAGAGCTTGTTCTCGTTGGACTTGCTCTGCTCCTGCGCACCGTGCTTGCTGGCGGTCGGCGTACTCTCCGGCTTCTGAGCCGCGCCGGCCGCCGAGGCCACTCCGTCGAACGCCACCGACTGAGCAGACTTCCCCTGCTCGAGCGTCGGGTGACTCCCACGTTCTTCCGCCGGAACCACCGAGTTGAGCTTCTGCGCGAACCCGCGAAGGTCCTGCTGGGCGGCCAGCTTGTCGATCAGCGCCGGCATGGTGTTCGGTTCCCTGTCGGTGCGCGAGATCATCTGCCGCATCGCGGCCACAGCGCGCTGCGGGTTGTCGTCGACGACCTGGCTCAGGAACGGCGAGAGCTTCTGCACCGGCATCGCGTGCGGACCGGTGGTCGGCGGGTGGAAGTCCTTGACGTTCTCCGTCACCAGCACCGTCGACTCGGAGTGGACCGCCGCGGCCAGCACGTGCTTGTCCTTCTCGTCGGCCTGCATCTGCGGCTCGAGATGCTCGTAGCCGGACACCATCGCGCGGGGGAACGCCCGATTCATCTGGTCCAGGCGTCGCTGCATCTTGCCGGCGGACAGGCCGTCCGGCCGGTTCCGGTGCACCTCGTCGAGGACCTGCGCCGACCAGCGCGGCGCGAAGGCGTCGTTGTCGGCCAGGCTGAGCAGGACGTCCGTCTGCAGATTGCCGCGCAGGACGTTTGCGTCCAGGAACGCCTGGCGCCGTGGCTCCGGCATCGGTCAGCCCTCGCGTCCGGTCGAGGGGTCGTCGTCATCGTCGTAGACCGACTCGCTGAGCATTTCGTCCAGGGCTTGGCGGCGCTGTGTGCGGATCCGCTCGTCCAGTGCGAGTACGTCGGTCAGGCGGACCCAGTCGACGTACTCCGAATTCCGGAACGGCAGTGCTCCCTCGGCGGCGTAGGCGCGGAGGTCGGCCGCGCTCAGGCCGATCGCGCCGGCGGCCTCGTCGATCGGGAGCTCGTGCCGCAGGGCGGTCACCTGAACCGCGAAACCCTGCCGCATCGCCGCCTCGACGAACCGCATCGCCTCGAACACCTTCGGCGGGATGTCCCGGCGTTCCCCGCCCGGCGCGACGAGTGCGGGCCCGTCCGGCACCAGCGTCCGCTCATGCTCTTCCACCAGGAACACTTCGGACTGGCTCGGCAGGACATCCATGCGCCAAGCCTAGGTGCCCGTAGGCGCAAGAAGCGGCGCCGGGAGGAGTGAGGCTTGCTCCCGGCGCCGCGGTGTTGCTCCGAATCAGTCACCCCACCGAGGTGACTCTTTCGGGTCCTGCATCACTGACCAGGGAGGGTCAGTTGTTCTGCTCGGAGTCCTGCTCGCAGGTCTTGAGCGTGTCGACGGAGTTGCCGTCGTTGTCCAGGCCCAGGATGCCGGACAGGTTCGTCAGCGGGACGTTGCCGCCGATGCCGGTGCCCGAGATCTCGTTGTGGCAGGCCTGCCACGGACCGACGTTGTTGTTGCTCACCGAGACCAGGCCGTTCTTGTCAGCCTTGACCCACTTGCGGTTGTTCTGCTCGTTGTCCTGCTCGCAGGTCTTGACGGCGGTCACGCTGTTGCCGTCGTTGCCCCAGCCCACGATGCCGACGACGTCGTTGGCCGGCACGTTGCCGCCGATGCCGGTCGCGGAGCCGAAGTTGTGGCAAGCCTGGAACGGACCGACGTTGTTGTCGTCGATGGCAACCAGGGCGCCGTCCTTCTTGACCCACGCCCAGTGCGCGTCGCCGTAGCCCTGGCTGACAGCCGAGACCTTGTCGGCCAGGCCGGTGCCCTGAGCCTTCTGCTGCGCGTCGTCGAGAACGTTGGCGCTCACGACGGTGGCCAGACCGAGGGTGGCGACAGTCGCCACCGCTGCAGCGGCGACGATCTTGCGAGTTACCTGCATTATGCCAGGTTTCCTTTCGGGTTTTGACGGATTCGTCTTACTGGTAACGACACCTGGCACGGCCGGTTACAAACTTTTTCGTCAACTATTCGGTTCCGCCTGCGTGCATAGCCGACCGGTGATGAGTTGCCTGACGAGGCAACGAATCCCGTGCTGACCAGGCAACTTGTCGGTAACGACACGGTCGGGAGAGCGAGCGGAAGTTGAGACAGAAGGACCCGTAACCGCACCGGGAGTACGTCGTTGAGTCAGCGCGGGTGACGGATGCCCGGTGAATCCGAGGATTGTTTCGGTGGGCTCGGTGGCTGCCGAATTGGCAATAGCACGATTCGTCGGAACAATTTGGAACCATTGCCGGAGTTTCGCGCCGTGTTTTTTCGGGGCAGGGTGCGACCGGCAGCCAGACCCGCTGCCGCGCGCATCGGCAGCGGTGGGAGACCCGGGTCCGCAAGGGCCCGGGTCTTTCCTTTCGTACTGGCCGCGTCCGCCGGCCGAACGGGCTACGTCCGCCGGCGCTCGGAGGTGACGACGAGCGCGACACCGACGATGATCACCGCGCCGCCGAGCAGGATCTGCCAGGTCAGGACCTCGCTCAGGATCAGCCAGCCGAGGAACACCGCGACCGCCGGGTTCACGTACGCGTACGTCCCCACCAGCGAGATCGGCGCGTTGGCGAGCAGATACGAGTACGCCGTGTACGCGAGCAGCGACCCGAACACCACCAGGTACGCCAGCGCGATCCATCCCGTCCCGTGAATCTGGTCCAGGTGCACGCGCCCCGGCTCACCCCGCAGTACGCCGATCAGCACCATCGCCGTGCCGCCGAAGACCATCTCGTAGAGCGCTGTGACCAGCGGATCCCGGGGCAACCCGAGCCGCGGGGCGTACCGCGAACCGGTCGCCCAGCAGATCGTGCCGACGACCAGGATCGCGACCGACAGCGGTTTCGCGCTCGTGTTGCCACCTGACAACGCGAGCAGCGCCGCTCCGCCGAACCCGATCAGTACGCCGACCCACGTCATCGCTCGCGGCCGCTCGCCGCCGCCGACGCGCAGCAGCATCAGCCACAGCGGGATCGCGGCGACCAGCAGGGCGGCCAGCCCGGACGGCACGGTCTGCTCGGCGATCGCGACCGCGCCGTTGCCGAAGGCAAGGAGCAGGACGCCGACCGTGGCCGCGCCGATCGCCTCCTGGCGGGTGATCCGCAGGCGCCGCCAGCCCGACTTGAGCGCCAGGCCGGCGGCCATCAGGACCGCCGCGGTGAGGAAGCGGGTGGCCATCCCGAGCATCGGCGGGATCTCGGCCTCCACCACGACCCGGATCGCCAGGTACGTCGAACCCCAGACGACGTACACGACCGCGAGCGCGGTCCAGATCATCGCGCCGGAGGGTGTCCGGGAACCCGGCTCGGCCACACCGGCTGGAGCGACGGTGTCACCAGTGCGCGGCGCCATCGCGGAACTCCTCGAAGTGTCAGGGGTGTCTTGCAAGAACGATACTTACGCTACGGCTCCCGCGCGCGGGCGCGCAAGGTGATATCCGGCCACCAGGCAGCGGTTTCCCGCCAATCCGCCGGCCGTCGACACCAAGTTGTGACACTCTCCGTTCAGATACCAGATCTCTGTAATATGAGCGTGGCGATAGGACCAGTTCCTGGACTGGTGTCTCAGCGCAGGACCGATTTCGGTACCGCCGTACCCACCGGAGTCCAGACAGTTAGCGGATCAGGCACCTGGTCGGTACGGTGTCCGGCAAGATGGGAGTGAGACCAGTGAGGAGGTCCACTGCCAACAGTGCATCAACCCTGGAATCACGCGGACCTGCCTGCGAAGCCTCACCCGGCTGAAGGGGCCGGCCCCCGTGCAACGTTGCGGTCGCGGCGATCCCGCGCTCGAACCCGAGGAGTGCATGTGAGTGAGTCGGTGCCGGGCCCTGCCCCGGAAGTGTTCGCGCCGCACAAGGCGCCGGTCAGTCCGCCCCAGGCCTCCGAGGAGGTCGAGTTCGTCCAGCTCCTGACGCCCGAAGGCGAGCGCGTCGAGCATCCGGACTTCACGTTCGACCTGGACGACGAGGCGGTCAAGGGTTTCTACCGGGACATGGTCCTGGTCCGCCGGATCGACTCCGAGGCGACCGCCCTGCAGCGCCAGGGTGAGCTCGGTCTCTGGGCGTCGCTGCTCGGTCAGGAGGCCGCGCAGATCGGCTCCGGCCGTGCCCTGAACAAGCGGGACATGGTGTTCCCGACGTACCGCGAGCACGGCGTCGCGTGGTGCCAGGGGGTCAACCCGCTGAACCTGCTCGGCCTGTTCCGCGGCGTCGACCAGGGCGCGTGGGACCCGAAGGACAACAACTTCCACCTGTACACGATCGTGATCGGCGCCCAGACGCTGCACGCGACCGGGTACGCGATGGGCCAGCAGCGCGACCACGCGATCGGGGACGCCGACAACGGCGAGGCGACGATCGCGTACTTCGGTGACGGCGCCAGCAGCCAGGGCGACGTGAACGAGGCGTTCATCTGGGCCTCGGTGTTCAACGCGCCGGTGGTGTTCTTCTGCCAGAACAACCAGTGGGCGATCTCGGAGCCGATCGACCGGCAGACCCGGATCCCGCTGTACCAGCGCGCCGCCGGCTTCGGCTTCCCGGGCGTTCGCGTCGACGGCAACGACGTCCTCGCGACGTACGCCGTCACGCAGCAGGCCCTGCGGCGCGCCCGCGAGGGCAGCGGCCCGACGCTGATCGAGGCGTACACGTACCGGATGGGCGCGCACACCACCTCCGACGACCCGACGAAGTACCGGCTGAGCGAGGACCTCGAGCACTGGAAGCTCAAGGACCCGATCGCCCGCGTGCACGCGTACCTGACCCGGCACGCCGGGCTCGACCACGACTACTTCGACGAGGTCGACGCCGAGGCGGACAAGGTCGCCGCCGAGCTGCGGGCCGGCTGCCTGGCGCTGCCGGAGCCGGAGCTGACCGACTTCTTCCAGCACGTGTACGTCGAGGAGACGCCGCAACTGGCCGAGCAGCGGGAGCAGTTCGCTGTATACGCCGCTTCGTTCAGTGCCGATTCAGAGGGCGAGGGCTGAGCGATGACCAAGATCACTCTCGGCAAGGCCATCAACGCCGGTCTGCGGGTCGCGATGGAGAAGGACCCGAAGGTCGTCGTCATGGGCGAGGACATCGGCAAGCTCGGCGGTGTGTTCCGGGTGACCGAGGGGCTGCAGAAGGACTTCGGCGAGGACCGGGTGATCGACACGCCGCTGGCCGAGTCCGGGATCATCGGCACCGCGGTCGGGCTCGCGCTGCGCGGGTACCGCCCAGTGTGTGAGATCCAGTTCGACGGGTTCGTGTTCCCGGCGTACGACCAGATCATCAACCAGGTCGCCAAGATGCACTACCGGTCGATGGGCAAGATCCGGATGCCGGTCGTCATCCGGATCCCGTACGGCGGCGGCATCGGCGCGGTCGAGCACCACTCCGAGTCACCGGAGACGCTGTTCGCGCACGTGCCGGGGCTGAAGGTGATCTCCTGCGGCGATCCGGTCGACGCGTACTGGATGATCCAGCAGGCGATCGAGTCCGACGACCCGATCGTGTTCTTCGAGCCGAAGCGCCGGTACCACGAGAAGGCCGAGCTGGACGAGTCCGTGCCGCCGTCGCTGCCGCTGCATCAGGCGAAGGTGCTCCGCGAGGGCACCGACGCGACGCTGCTCTGTTACGGCCCGATGGTGAAGACCTGTCTGCAGGCGGCCGAGGCCGCGGTCGAGGACGGCCGCAACCTCGAGGTCATCGATCTGCGGACGATCGCGCCGTTCGACCTGGCGACGATCTTCGCCTCCGTGCGCAAGACCCGGCGCGCGGTCGTCGTGCACGAGGCGCCGTACTCGTTCGGTCCGGGCTCGGAGATCGCGGCGCGGGTGACCGAGGAGTGCTTCTACCACCTCGAGGCTCCGGTACTCCGGGTGACCGGGTACGACACGCCGTACCCGCCGTCGCGGATGGAGGACGACTACCTGCCGGACCTCGACCGCGTGCTGGACGGCGTCGACCGGGTGATGGGGTACTGATGGGCATCCAGCAATTCCGCCTCCCCGACGTCGGTGAGGGTCTCGTCGAGGCCGAAATCGTCAGCTGGAAGGTCAAGCCCGGCGACACCGTCAAGCTGAACGACACCATCGTCGAGATCGAGACCGCGAAGTCGCTGGTCGAGCTGCCGGTCCCGTTCGCGGGCGTGATCACCGAGCTGCTGGTGCCGGAGGGCGAGACGGTCCCGGTCGGTACGCCGATCATCTCCGTACAGACCGCCGGCGACGAACCACTCGCCGACGACATGGTCCCGTCGATCCCCGAGCCGGAGGAATCCGGCAGCGGCCGTACGGCGGTCCTCGTCGGCTACGGCCCCAAGACCACCGAGGCCAAACGCCGCCAGCGCAAACCCGCAGCCCCCGCCGGATCGGCTCCGGCTGCGGGCGGTGCGATTCCAGCGACACCCGCACCGGTTGCCCCGGCGATCCAGGCTCCTGCACCCGCGGCACCTGTCGCTCCAGCTGAGCTTCCCGCCCCGGCGCCGGTTGCTGGGGGCAACGGAGTTGTGCATGTGCTGGCGAAGCCGCCGGTGCGGAAGCTGGCCAAGGACCTCGGGGTCGACCTGGCTGCGGTCGCACCGACCGGGCCGGGTGGAGTGATCACCCGGGCGGACGTCGAGGCGTACTCGGCAGCTCCCGCAGGTGCGGACGTGTCGGGTGCGGCTGCACCGGCTGCGGGCGTCCCGGCGTACGAACCTGCTCCGATCGTCAGCGGGCGTGAGGACACGCGCGTGCCGGTGAAGGGCGTGCAGAAGGTGATGGCACAGGCGATGGTGGCCAGTGCGTTCACCGCGCCGCATGTGACCGAGTGGATCACCGTCGACGTCAGCGCCACGATGGAGCTGGTCGAGCGGCTGAAGAGCGACAGGGCGTTCAAGGATCTGCGGGTCTCGCCGCTGCTGATCGTCGCGAAGGCGGTCACGCTGGCGGCTCGCCGTACGCCGATCGTCAACGCGGCCTGGGACGAGCAGGCCCAGGAGATCGTGTACAAGGGCGCGGTGAACCTCGGCATCGCCGCGGCCACCCCGCGCGGACTGATCGTCCCGAACATCAAGGGCGCCGACTCGCTCACCCTGCCCGACCTGTGCAAGGCGCTCAACGACCTGGTCGCCACCGCCCGCGAGGGCAAGACCCAGCCGGCCGACCAGGCGGGCGGATCGTTCACGATCACCAACGTCGGCGTGTTCGGCGTCGACGCCGGTACGCCGATCATCAACCCGGGCGAGGCCGCGATCCTCGCGTTCGGCGCGGTCCGCAAGCAGCCGTGGGTGGTGGACGACGAGATCGTCCCGCGCTGGATCACCACGCTCGCGCTGTCCTTCGACCACCGCCTGATCGACGGCGAGAAGGGCTCCATCTTCCTCGCCGACGTGGCGAGCATCCTCGAGGACCCGGCACGAGCCCTGATGTTCTGACCGCAGTACGACGGAAGGCCCGGGCCACCCGCCCGGGCCTTCTGCTGTCTCCCCGAGCAAAACAAGCTGAACTGCGCTCAGTCCTGCGGCTAGGGTCGCTGGCATGAGGGACGAACCCGCCGAGATCTCGTGCGACCTGGTGACCGAAACCCTCGGCGAGCATTGGGGTTTCCGCGCTACCGAGATGTCCTACGCGCCCGTGGGATTCGGCAGCCACCACTGGATTGCCTCCGCAGCCGACGGCCCGCGCTGGTTCGTCACCGCAGACCGGCTCGACCCGCGGGGCAACTGGCTCGGTTCGACCGCTGAGCAGGTGCAACGCGCCATCGAGGCGGCCGCACTCACGACGAAGGAACTGGCCGACAGCGGCTACAAGTTCGTCGTCGCGCCGTTGCCCGACCGCACCGGCCGGCTCGTCCGCGAAGTGCTGCCCGGTTGGCTGTTGGTGGTTCTGCCTTACCTGCAAGGATGGAGCACCCCGGACGGCGCGTGGGACGATCCGGCGGAGCGGGCGCAGATCGCCGGGATCCTCGGCAGACTGCACGCGGCGACACCCCCGAAACCCTTGCGGCGCTGGGATTTCGCCGTGCCGGGCCGGGAAGCGCTGCTGGCCGCACTCGGGGATCTCGACCGGCCGTGGTCCTCCGGTCCGTACGCCGAGCCCACCCGACTGCGCCTGGCCGGCGCGATTCATCACCTCCACGGCAGGCTCGCACACTACGATGCGCTGGTTCGCGAGATCGAGGCGTCGGATGACCCCTGGGTGGTGACCCATGGAGAGCCGCACAGCGCCAACGTCCTCCGCACCACCGACGGCCGCATGCGCCTGATCGACTGGGACACTGTGCAGCTCGCGCCGCGCGAACGCGACCTGGCCGCGGTCCTAGGCGGGCCGATCGACGTCATGCCGGCGTACCAAGCGGAGGCCGGTCCGGTCAGCCCACGTCCTGCGGCATTAGAGCTGTTCGAGGTCTGGTGGTCGCTGGCCGAGATCGCGACGTACGTCCAGCTGTTCCGACAACCGCACGCCGATTCCGAGGACAGCAGGGAGTCCTGGCGGAACCTGACGATGTACGTGCCCAGCTGAGCACCTGGACTGCTGGTGAGAGGGTATTGCGGTGGCGGTGATCCTGGTGGTGCTGGGGGCGGCGGTTCTGCATGCGACGTGGAACGCGATGGCGCACGGGGCGCCGGACCGAGTCGCCGGGCTGGCGTTGATGGAGCTCGCGGCGGGGGTGATCGGACTCGTCGCCGTACTGGTGATGGGGCTGCCGCCGGCGGGCACGTGGTGGTACATCATCGCGTCGGCGCTGCTGCATCTCGCGTATCTCGGTGGGCTGCTGGCGTCGTACCAGCTGGGGCAGTTCAGCCAGATGTACCCGTTGGCCCGCGGTACGTCGCCGTGGGTCGTCGCCGTGGTGTCGATCGCCGTACTGCACCAGCACCTGGCCGTACTCGAGCTGGCCGGCGTACTGCTCGTCTCGGCCGGGCTGATCGCACTCGTCTTCATCGGACGGCCCGGCCGCGGTCAGGTGCCCGCGTTGTTCGCCGCGATCGGGACCGGGTTGATGATCGCGTCGTACACGGTCGTCGACGGGCTCGCCGTACACAAGATGCCGGTGGCAACCTACATGGGCTGGGTCTTCATGCTGCAAGGGTTCGCGTTCCCCGTGGCCGTCCTGTGGTGGCGCGGCCGGCGTGCCTTCGATCTGCCCCGTGCCTCCATTCTGTCCGGCCTAGGTGGCGGCGTCGTCTCGATGGCGGCGTACGGCCTCGTCCTCTGGGCCCAGACCCGCGGCACCCTGGCCACCATCGCCGCCCTCCGCGAAACCAGCATCATCTTCGGCGCCATCATCGGCGCGATCTTCTTCAACGAACGCTTCGGCCCCAAACGAGCCGCCGCCGCAACCGTCGTAGTAGCCGGCATCGTCCTGATCACCGCAGGCTAGAGGTACTACGGAAGAAGCGGACTGGAGGTACTGCGTGGTGACTGTGGTCGCCCCGCGGTGCTACAGGCGGCTCGTCCGTCGCCGTCCTCCGCACCGCTCCCACCCGCGGAACTGACCGTTTCTGTCTGCAACGGCGCCCTGCTACGTCAGAATCTGCGTGGCCGAAGTCGGCTGCCGCATGACACAGTTTGCTCCCTGCGGACGTCCAGTTCGAATACCGGGTCCGGGGGAAGGGCTGGGGTGAGGGCAGGCTCCAGGTCGGGCCCACGTCTGTCGAGCTGACCGCGTCGTATCTCGACGACGCGCTCGGCGACCTCGTACGCGGCGCATTGGCGTTGGCTCGGGGCGCTGCGGAAGTGCGATTCGCCTGGGCAGAGGAGCCAGGTGAATTCCGCTGGATCCTGACTCGCCTCGGAGAATCGCTGTCTGTCCGCGTGCTCTGGTTCGACGACGGGCCCTGGAGCTCCCAAGCAGACGAACACGGCAGTCAACTCCTCGCAGCGTCGTGCGATCCAATGACCTTCTGCATGGCCGTCGCGGACGGTGCGCGCGCCGTCCGCGACGACATGGGGACAGAGGAGTACAAACGTCGCTGGGCCGCACACGACTTTCCCAACGAGCACTTGGACGAGCTGCTCGCGCTGAAGCCCCGAGTCAATTAGCCACGAACCGCGCGCCCAGAGGCCTGGTACACAGCGCCTGTCGCGCGGCGAGCCAACCATCGCGCCAAACCACACCCGGCCGAGATTGATTCGAGCGTGTCGTTAGTTCCTGAACGGTTGGGTGCTTGAGGTCATGGTTGACCGCAACCGGTGACGCCTCCGCCGCGGCGGGTCTCAGCCGACGAACGCGATCGCGTTGCCGTCCGGGTCGCGCACGATGAAGTCGGTGCCGCCCCACGCTTGTTTGGTCAGCTTCTGCACGATCTCGGCGTCAGCGGCCAGATATTCCGTGTAAAGCTCGCGCACGTTCGGGGTATCGACGAACGCCATGATGAGTTCCTGACGTTCCGCGGCACCGGGCGCGAACACCGGCTCGTCTACGAGCTTCAGGTGCAAGGTCGCGCCGTCGCGCGACACCGATCCGTAGAACGGCGGGTTGCCGTGCAAGAAGTCGATCCGGAAGCCGAGCTGGTCCCGATAGAACGTGGCAGAGGCATCGACGTCGGCGACGTACAGCACCGGTTTGGCGCTCGCGACAGCCGCGTCCTGAGTCTCCGGCTGCTGACTGATGGGCGGAGCCGCTTCCGTACTCGCCTTGAGTTCGGCCCAGCTGGCGCAGCCCGCTTCGAGGGCGATGATCTCTTGGGCTTCGGTGAGGGGAAACTTCAGCGCGAGTGCTTCGCGGTCGGACAACGTGCGATAGCGCTCGAGCTGTCGGATGCGACCGCCAACCGAGAAGTTCCCGTCGCGGTGCCAGCGAACGAGCAGTTTCGCCTGTTTCTTGTACGTTTCGAGCTTGGGCATGGCGCTCCTCTTCGGTCTTGAAGTAGGTGGGCCTTGCCCTTTCGGCTGGATATGCCGCTGCGCCCTACGACCGGGTTTGAACCCGCGCCTGCGAAGTCGAGATTACCACAGCGACTCGGGCGTGCTTCGTGAAAAGCGCGAGGCTCGATCTTGTCGTTTGAGCAGGGTGCGGTAGTGCCTTCCTGTTGGGGTGGGAGCCGTCGTGGGACTTGCGCCCAGGAGTACGGCGGGCAGTTGGCTAGCTTCTTTCGTGGAAGGTCGAGCGATCCATACGGCGGCGGGTTCGTGTTGCGTCGGTCGGGTCGGAGCGATGCTTTTCCAGGAGTCGCTCGGCCCTGACGGCCAGGAAATGTATCTCCCGATCGATGTCATCGCCGTCGAGAATGAGCTCGAGCGAATCCTTGTCGGTGTAGTGGCGGTGGATCACCTGCTCGAGCTCGGCTGCCGAGGGGTTCTTCATCTGGAGTCGTTCGGCGAGTAGGACGATGTCGGCGGCGTCCTTGCGCCGCTGGGCAACCAGCTTGGTAGCCAGCAGGAACTCGTCGGTGGCGTACGTGACGTGCAGACCGGGCTCGTCACGGTGTCGCCAACGCATCTTCCGGCAACGGCGGCATCCAGGAGCTGGCGCTGGTGTTCAACCAGTCTTCGGGGAGTTTGCGTTGGCTTGCCATCGCACGAGCTTCCTCGACCACGGTCTCGTCGCGTGTAATTGCGTCGATGTCTTCGGTACGCCGGGGATTGTCGTTCGATGTGACGGCGATCGCCGCTCCTCCGACGACGAAGATCGATGCGGAGATGCCGCGCGCCTGCAGTCGTTGGTCGAGCTCCGAAAGCAGATCGACGATCTCGCCAGCTTGGAATTCGTGGCGTGAGTTGCTCACGCGGTCACCAGGTCACGCGCAGGAACGAAGATGTTGGCTTGTGCCAAGTAGTCGGGGGTTTGCTCGATGATCTCGTCGCGCTCCAGGAACGGATGCTCGGGAACCCAGGGATCCGGGAGAGCCTCTACCCTGGTCCACTCGGGTGGATCCTCGCCGGCCGCCTCGAACTCGTGCGCCGTCAGCACGGCGAGCAGCACATCGAAACCCGCATGGCCCGTCGTGCCCGGCGCGGCCTCCCAGGCAGCTTCGGAACCGTCGCGACGCTGCAGGAGCAAACGCAGGTGGTCGCGCCCCTGAAGCAACATCCGCCACGCCCAATCTGTGTCACTCGCCTCGCGAACAGCCGTTGCCGTGGCAGGGGCAGTCATGATCCTGTACTCACGCGCTGCGTGAAGGGCATGAGAAATCCGTCGAGCGCGTAGGAAGAACTGTGCTGTCGGCTTGGTCTTGCCGGAACGGTAGGTGGAGAAGCGGGAAGGCGAGGTACCGAGCGCAGTGGCGAAGGCAGCCTGAGACAGCCCGCTCTCGGTGACTGCACGGGTGAGCTGGTCAATGACCGTCTGACTATCTTTGTCCACCTTGACGCTCCTAGCCCCGTTATCTAATCAGATAATAGGCTCGTAGTTCTCGTAGAGCCAACGCCAAGCCGTCCCATCGCCATCGGAGAGGCTTGATCAAGGCCTCATTCGACGGCCCGAACCGTCGGTCTGCTACGCATAGACCGTGGTGTCTAGTGCCTCTCCAAGAAACGTTGGGGTTGTAACCGTGTCGGGTTGACCGGTCCGCTGGTTGGTCTGAAGGCTGGCTGCCGGAGGTGGTCATGGCTCGACAGCCTGAGGTGTTCGTGCGCCAGCTCGAACCGGAGGAAGCGCAGCGTCTGGTGAAGATCACGCGAACCACGAAGGATCGGGTCCGGTTGCGTCGGGCCGGGGTCGTTCTGGCGTCGGCGCAGGGCAGGAGTGCGGCAGATGCGGCGGAGATGTTCGCGATGAAGCCGCAGTATGCGCGGGAGGTGATCCACGCGTTCAACGAGCAGGGGTTCGCGGCGCTGGACCCAAAATGGAGCGGGGGCCGGCCGGCGAGGTTCGGTCCCCCGGTTCGTGAAACGGTCTGCCGGATCGCCAAGACCCCACCGCAGCAACTGGCGCGCCCGTTCACCACGTGGAGCCTGTCGAAGCTGGTCGAGTACCTGGCTGAGCACAAGAGCATCCGGATCAGCACCGAGTCGGTTCGCCAGATCCTTCGCGCGGCAGGCGTCAGGTGGCAGGCGACCAAGACCTGGAAGGCCAGCAAGGACCCGGACTTCACCCAAAAGATGGCCCGCGTCCTGGACCTGTACGACCATCCGCCAGCCGACGGCCGGGTGATCTGTGTTGACGAGTTCGGTCCGCTGAACCTGCAGCCGCGCCCGGGCAGGGGCTGGTTTCCCATCGGACGCCCGGCTCGATTGCGGGCCACCTTCAACCGCACCGGCGGAATCCGGCACATGTTCGCCGCGCTGGATCTGGCCACCGGGCAGATGTTCTACCGGTTCCGCGACCGCAAACGCTTCACCGAGTTCCTCGGCTTCCTCAAGCAACTCCGCGCCCGGTTCCCGGCCGGCAGGCTGTACGTCGTGTGCGACAACTTCTCACCGCACAAGAAGACCGAGGTCGCCACCTGGTGCGCAGACAACCAGATCGAGTTGGTGTTCACGCCGAGCAACGCGTCCTGGCTGAACTGGATCGAGTGCGAGTTCACCGCCCTGCGGTACTTCACCCTCGACGGCAGCGACTACCCCAGCCACACCGCACAGGAGAACGCGATCGCCGGCTACATCCGCTGGAAGAACAAGCGAGCGCAAGCCAAGACACGCTTCGCCATCGACTCCAAGATCCGCCGACCGGATTACCTACCCAACGTTGCTTGATGAGGCACTAGCGTGAGTCGGTTCGGCGCGGATAACTGATTTTGCCGGGGTGAGCGCAAGACTCGGGGACCCAACGGTTTGTCGGGCTGGAGCGTCTATTAAGTATGGTGCGCATCAGCCGTTCGAGGTGTTGCAGGTACTTGGTTCCGGCGGTTGTCCTGGCGGTCCTGACGTTGGCGGCGTGTGGGAACGAAGTAGCGCCGGCCTCCGGGGCTAGCAGCGCGACGCCAGCCACGCGGCCGACCGTGCCTCGTGATGCCGTCAAGTCGCAAATTCCGGAAGGTCCTGTGACTCCGGCGTTTCTCAGCCGGGCGCGGGCCGTTGCACAAGCCGTCCGGGCGGCGGGGATTCCGAAGCCTCCGGAAGGGGTCTTCCTGTACTCGTCCCGGACACCAGGGCTCGGCTTCGACACGATCGAGCAGAAGGCTGCGTGGGGGGCCGGGCACGTCACCATCGCGCCAGGCGTACGAGCCGCATCACGTGGCACCGCCCGCATCGACTTCAGCGACGGATCGACCCTCTCGGTGAGCGTCCTCGATCCCCGGCCCGCACTGACTGCAGCGATCGGCACCACATACGACAACTGTGGGCATGTATCGGTGCCGGTATCGAAGTGCCGGCTCACGATCACCAGCGCTTCCTTGAAAACAGTCGAAGTCGACACGAGTAGGGGTCGTGCGACCGTGCCTATGTGGTCCTTCACTGCGAAGGGCCTGTCGAGACCAATCGTCGTACTGGCGATATCCACAGCGGTGCTCAAACCTTTGGTAGAGCCCATCCCACCGCCCGGGCTCCCCAAGCCGGAACGTGGCCTTCTCCAGGTCGGAAGGCTCAGCCGCGTCGAAGGCAGCTCGCTCACGTTCGTCCTCCATCATGGGAAGTGTGATCCCGACCTTCGAGCTCATGTGCTCGAATTCGACGACCTGATCGTCATCGGCGGGAGCCACAGCCCGGTGCAGGGCGGGTGCGTGGACGTTGGGCTCGGTACGCCGGCCACCGTCACCCTGGCCGAGCCCCTCGGAGACCGAGCCGTCATCAGCGCCTCCACCGGCGCGAGACTCACCCTCTACCCTCACTCAAGTAGTGCTACGCCAACGGTGCTTCTGACTCGATGGCTTTAGCCGACCCGCATGCAGAAGGTGCTCGTACCGGCGGTTCTCGTCGGCATCGGTCGTCCCTCCACGCCGGCGGCGGTCGGCGCGGGTTTACTGGGGGCGGTGAGAGCTCAGTGGCGTGTGTTGGTCGAGCATCGGAATTTTCGGCACTTGTTCGGTGGCGACTCGATCTCTCTGTTGGGGTCGAGTGTGACGTCCGTTGCGTTGCCCCTGACCGCGGTGCTGGTCCTTGGTGCGTCGTCGGTGCAGATGGGGTTGCTGGGAGCAGCCTCGTTTCTTCCGCACCTTGTGTTGGGTCTGCCGGCCGGAGTGTGGGTGGGTCGGCTGTCGTATCGCCGAGTCATTGTCGGTGCTGACTTGTTGGCCGCTGCCGCACTGGCAACAGTGCCGATTCTGGCAGCGACGGGGCTGTTGCAGATGTGGCAGTTGTACGTCGTCGTCGTGATCACCGGGACCTGCAGCCTGTTCTCCACGATCGCGTCTCAATCGTTCGCGCCGCTCCTGGTGCCCCGCCGTGAACTGTTGGCAGCCAACAGCGCGTTCGCACTCAGTAACTCCGTCGTCGCCACTAGCGGCAGTGCCATCGGCGGCGTCCTGGTCCAGCTCCTCACTGCCCCCGTTGCGATCGCTGTCGATGCTGCCTCGTTCCTGCTGTCGGCCATCTCGAAGGCGCGCATCAGCGTCACGGGCCGGTCGACTGCCGCGGGCCCGGCCAACGAGTCGATATTCAAGGACATCTGGGGCGGCGTACGGGCGGCACTCGAGCACCCCGCGCTGCGGGCGACCACGATCGCCGCCACTGTCGGCGCTTTGGCGGGTCAGATGCAGGCGGTGGTCGTCGTACTGTTCCTGGTCCGTGAGCTCAGCTTGTCGGCTGGATTGGTCGGCCTGGTCATCGCACTGGCCGGGGCCGCCGGCATCGTCGGCGCCGCCGTCGGGGTGCAGATCACCGGGCGGCTCGGCAACGGTCCCGCCTTCATCGTCGGCATGATGCTGTCAAGTCTGGCCGGTCTGGTGATGGCCGCCGCAGGAGGGCCGATGGCCGTGGTCCTCGCAGTTCTGGTCATCGCGCAACTCCTACGCGGCTGGGGCCCGACGCTCTACGGGATCAACCAGCAGACCATCCGCCAGACCCTGGTCGCCCCAGAACTCCTCGCCCGAACTCAGGCCACCTGGCGATTCCTGGTCCACGGGATGCAACCGATCGGCGCCCTCCTCGGCGGCACCCTGGGCGCGCTGGTCGGATTCCGCGCCACCCTGGCGACCAGCAGCCTCGTCATGATGACCGGCACCGCCTTCGCCCTGCTCAGCCCACTACGAACCCTCCGCCAACTCCCAGACACCGAGACCTCAAAACAAATTCGTCAATGACCGCAGAGCCACCTTGGTAGCAGGAACTCGTTGGTGGCGTACGTGCGTGTGTCGTGAAAGTTGTCGCTCGACGGTTCTGCAATCCGCCAACTGATCCGCGACAGGGTCGGCCGTTCAAACCTCTTCAAGCGTGATCGCGAGGTCACGTGGAGCCTTCAAGCTGCCGAGCGCCCAGGCCCAACCAGGCAGAGCAACCGCCTCAGCGAAGAACTGGTCGAGGGTCAGACCGAAGGACCATAGACTCCCTTCGGCGAGGCGCTCAGTTTCGGGGCTGGGATCCCAGTGAAAGGTGCAGCTCAGTTGCCACATCGGCGAGTCCTCGTCACCCGCTTCAAGGAACTGCCGGGTGAGGTCAGCCGAGAACTCTCGCGTACTGCGGAAGTCGTATGTCCCGAACTGGGCGAGGACTGCGTCGCCGTCCTCCTCGACCGGGGCCGCGTCCTCGGCTGGGATCGCAGCAAACCGCCGGAAGACGTCAACGACAGTGCGCACGTCGTCCACGGTCGCAGGACCCGGAGTAGTTCCAGCGTCGGCAAGCATTGACGCCAGCCTTCCTCGGCCTTCGCGGATCAGCATGGGGCAATCATCTCGCGGCAGTCGTCCTCTTCTGCTGAGCTGCGCGCTCTTGACGCCGCACCCATGCCCGGTCATCATCCTGCCGCCCGATCGGTCCGCGGCGTGTGATCATGTGCGCGTGATTCCCCGGCCGTTCTTCGATCGCCCGCTTCGAACCGACCCGCTGTGGTGGTTCGGCATCGTGGGTGGGGTCCTTTGCGGAGTCATCTACGGGCTACAGGCGGGCGTTGGACCTGGGGAGTTCGCCTTCCAACTGTTCGGCGGTACGTTCTTCTTCACTTGGTGGGTGGCTGGCTTGCTGCTGTCTACGATCCGACATCAGCTCCGACGTCGTCGTGCGAGCGATGATCACCGGGGTGAGGTCTCGTCGGATTGAGGCCACGCGCCGACCCTTTGATGGTCTGCGCCAGCGGGCAATGAGATGCCGGCTGATCGGCCAGTGGGTGGGAGCGGTGCGTAGCACGGCGAGGGACGAGCCGCGCGTGGCGGCGCGTGGGGCAGCCACAGTTCCCCAAGCAACAGGTTTCTGGGAGTGAGTGGGGGTCCCGGGCGGGGGACCCCCACTCGGTTCAGGGGGTTACGGCGTCGAGGGCGTCGGTGATGCCTTCGCCGAAGAAGGAGTTTTCGGTGGTGGTGCCGGTGCAGCGGGGGTCGGGGGTGGTGGGGCACGCGGTGTCGTCGGCCTGCTGGTGGAGGGCGTGTTCGATGTCGGTGGGGCCCCATGACGGGTGGGTGGATTTCATCAGGGCGGCGACGCCGGCGACGTGGGGCGAGGCCATCGACGTACCGCTCGAGAGGCCGTAGCGGCCGCCGGGGAGGGTGGAGAGGATCGAGCTGCCGGGAGCGGCGACGTCGATCCTGTTCAGGCCGAAGTTGGAGAAGCCGCTGCGGGCGCGGGTCTGGGTGGTGCTGGCGACGGTGATGACGCCGGGCAGTTCGGTCGGCATGTCGAGGCAGTCGTTGTTGATGGTGCGGGTGACCGGGGTCGAGTCGTTCGGGCTGTTGCGGTCGACTGTCTTGTTGGCCAGGTCGTAGTTCGCGTTGCCGGCGGCGGCGACCGAGAGGGTGCCGCGGTCCGTGGCCCAGGCGTACGCCCGCCGTACCGCTTCCTGGACGGCGCCCTGGTCGCCGTTGTCGTTGCACCAGAACTCGAACGGGTCGATGAAGTAGCTGTGGTTCGTCACCGGCATGTTGTGCTCGGCGGCCCACACGATCCCGCAGATCGAGTACTCGGGGTAGATGAAGCCGTCGTCGTTCACCACCTTCACCGACGCGATCCGTACGCCGGGGGCCACGCCGACGATCCCGACGCCGTTGCGTGCCGCGGCGACCGTTCCGGCGACGTGGGTGCCGTGTGAGCTGCTCGTCGGCCGCCACGCTCCGGGAGTGGTGTCCGGTACGCCGTTCCGCACGCAGCTGACCGAGCCCGCCGCGTCGAAGTTCGGTGCGAGATCCGGGTGGGTGTCGTCGACGCCGCTGTCGTTGATGCCGACCAGCACCGAACGCGAACCATCCGTCACTGTGTGTGCCTGATCCGCCTTGATCTGGACCATGTCCCACTGCTCGCCCTCGCGCGGGTCGAGCGCCGGTGTCGCGGTGAACCCGTTCTGACCGCCGGCGCCTTCGCTGACCGCGGCCGTCCGGGTGGCGCCGACCGACTGCACCTCACGCCCGTTGTGCGTCGCGCGGACGTCGGTCCGGAAAGCGGGGTTCGTCGACTGCGCGACCACGACGCCCAGCTGCTGGTACGAGACCAGCACGGTGCCGCCCGCGTCCTTCACGGCCTGCTCGGTCTTCCGGACGTGGCCAGGCGTGGCCTTGGTGTTGACCACGTAGTTCATCAGCGGGCCGGTCGCCGCGTCGTCGAGCGCGGCGGCGTTCGGGGTGGCGTTCGCGGTGGTCGCGGCGCCGAGTGACAGGCAGACCAGAGCGGCGGCGGAGAGGCCGGCCGCCAGCCGGCGTGGACGGAAAGTTCGGGACACGAAGCCTCCTCAAGGCAAGGCTCGGGCGGACGGACCCGGGCCGGTAACCCGGACTCTAGGCCGGATCGCGCACAGACGGAGTTCTTCATCCACAACGCAGGGGAAACCCTGCACGCAGCGGGTCGATCACGCTCAGTTGCCCACATCCTGTGGATCTGCCTGTGGATAACTCGTGGACAAAGTTGGGGAATACCCGGGCGCGCCGGTGGATTAGGTGTGTGTGTAAGATAGATACAACAGAGATACGAGTCGTATGGGTGGGAGTGCAGTGGCAGGCGGGGACGCGGCGAACGACGCGTTGACATTGGGTGAAGAGACCGCGGAGATCGCGCGGGTCGTTGTCGAGGCGGGGCCGGGGGTGGACAAGATCCCCGCGGCCGAGCGCGTGTACGCGTACGTGAAGGCGGCGATCCTCGACCGCACGTACCCGGGTGGTGAGCTGCTGACCGAGGGTGAGTTGGCGACCGCGGTCGGAGTCTCCCGTACGCCGGTCCGCGAAGCGCTGCTCCGGCTGGAGGAGTCCGGCCTCGTCAAGCTCTACCCGAAGAAGGGCGCCCTCGTCCTCCCGGTGCTGCCGCAGGAGATCGACGACGTGCTCGAGGCCCGCGAGCTGATCGAGACGCACGCCGCCGCCAAGGTGTGGCCGCGGCGCAAGCAGCTGATCGAGGCCCTGACCGCGCGCGTCGACGAGATGCGCGCGCACCGCAAGGCGGGCGACGCGAAGAGCTTCCTGGAGGCCGACCGAGCCTTCCACGAGGCAATCGTCGATGCCGCAGGCAACCAAATCCTCGCGAAGCTCTACAACAGCCTGCGGGACCGCCAGGTCCGGATGGGCGTCCCCGGGATCGAGATGCAGCCGGCCCGGATGGACAAGTCGATCACCGCGCACCAGGAGCTGATCGGCGCCCTCGGGGGCAACAGCGTCAAGCGCTTCCGCGAGCTCGTCGTCGCACACATCGCCGAAGCCGCAACGGATCTGCGGAGCACCCGGTGACCGAACTCCTCTTCCCCCTGGGCGGACGGCGAGCCTGGGCGGTGTGGGCCACTGCTGTCCTGACGTACCTCGTCACCGTCCTGCACCGCGGCTCGATGAGCGTGGCCGGCCTCCAGGCCGCCGAACGCTTCGACATCTCCGCATCCGCGCTGGCCAGCTTCACCGTCGTACAGCTCACGGTGTACGCCGCGATGCAGGTCCCGGTCGGCGTACTACTCGACCGCTACGGCTCCAAGCGCCTGCTGATCGCTGCGTCCGGACTGCTGTTCGTAGCGCAGTCTGCGTTCAGCCTGGTCGACTCGTACCCCGCTGCGCTCGCCGCACGCGCAGTACTAGGTGTCGGCGACGCACTGGTGTTCATCAGCGTGCTGCGCGTAGTCATGTCCTGGTTCCCCGCGCTGCGCCAGCCCGTGATGTCGCAGGCGACCGGAATGCTCGGTGGTCTCGGAGCGATCATGTCGACCGTACCGATGGCCGCTGCCTTCCACGCCTTCGGCTGGACGCCGACGTTCGCCGCGGCGAGCGTACTGAGCGTGCTGACCGGTCTGCTCGTCCTGTTCCTCATCAAGGACACGCCGTACGACGAACCGCTCCGCCGCGCCAAGCAGCCGCTCAGCGAGGTCAAGAAGAACCTGCGTCGCGCCTGGCGGGAGCCGGGTACCCGCCTCGGCCTGTGGACGCACTTCACCACCAGCTTCTCCGGCAGTACGTTCGGGCTGCTCTGGGGCTACCCGTTCCTCGTCCAGGGACAAGGGCTGGCTCCGACGACCGCGGCGGCCATGCTGATCATCCCAGTGTTGGCAGGACTCTGCTACGGACCGCTGGTCGGTCGGTACGCCGCTAGGTTCCCGTTCTACCGGTCGTGGATCGTTCTGGCGGTGATCGCCGGTTCGGTCCTGATGTGGACCGTCGTACTGCTCTGGCCGGGTCGTGCGCCGCTGCCGGTGCTCCTGGCGCTGATCGTCGTACAGGCCGCCGGTGGTCCGGGTTCGATGCTCGGGCTGGACTACGCGCGGACCTTCAACCCGTCGACGCGCTTCGGTGCCGCGAACGGGATGGTCAACACCGGTGGCTTCATCGCCACGCTGCTCTGCATCGGCATGGTCGGCGTACTGCTGGACGCGTCATCGGCGGGTGCGCCGCAGGGGATCGACGACTTCAAGTTCGCGCTCGCGTTCCAGTACGTGCTGTGGGCGATCGGCACGCGGCAGATCCTCAAGTACCGGAGGAAGGCGCGCGGGCACCTGGCGCGCTACAACCCGGAGGCGTACCAGGCCCTCCTGGCCAACCAGATCATGCCGCTGAAGGGCTGACACCCTCCGAGCCAGCGGCCTGTCAGCGCAGTGCCAGAGCGGTGACAGGTCAACGCGCGACGGTAATCCCAGTGCAGTAAGAACACTGGGAGGAACCGATGACCACAACGAACCAGGTCGCCATCGAGGCGGTCGGCTTGGTCAAGAAATATGGCAGTACGACCGCGCTTGCCGGCGTCGACCTGAGCGTGCCCACGGGCACCGTTCTGGGGGTCCTCGGCCCGAACGGCGCCGGCAAGACGACCGCGGTCCGTATCCTCGGCACCTTGCTCCGGCCGGACGCCGGCCACGCCACGGTCGGCGGGTACGACGTCGTACGCGACGCCGGCAAGGTCCGCGGCATCATCGGACTGACCGGGCAGTACGCCTCGGTCGACGAGGACATGTCCGGCCGCCGCAACCTGATCATGATCGGCCGGCTGCTCGGGTACTCGCGCCCGCAGGCCCGCGCCAAGGCGAACGAGCTGCTGGAGCGGTTCGAGCTGACCGACGCCGGTGACCGGATCGCGAAGACGTACTCCGGCGGTATGCGCCGCCGGCTCGACCTGGCCGCGAGCCTGGTCGGCGACCCGAGCATCCTGTACCTGGACGAGCCGACGACCGGTCTCGACCCGCACGCCCGCAACGGCGTCTGGGAGACGGTGCGCAACCTGGTGCTCGACGGCACCACGGTGCTGCTCACCACGCAGTACCTGGAAGAGGCCGATGCGCTGGCCGACTCGATCGTGGTGTTCGACAAGGGCACCGTGGTCGCCAACGGGCGGCCGGCCGAGCTCAAGGCGCAGGCGGGCAAGCAGTCGCTGGACGTTCGCCCGGCCGAGCCGTCGCACATCGAGCGGGTCGCCGCGATCGTCGCGGAGTCGGTCGGCACACGGCCGACGGTCGACGTGGTGAACGCGCTGGTGAGCGTGCCGGTGACGGACGGTTCGTCGATGCCGGTCGTCGTACGGCGGTTGGACGAGGAGGGGATCGCGGTGACCGAGTTGTCGCTGCGGCTGCCCAGCCTGGACGAGGTGTTCCTCGCACTGACCGGTCACACGGCCGAAGAGCCCAAGATCCTGGAAGGAGTCGGCCGATGAGCACGGCAACTCTCGAGGCAGCCCACTTGGCCAGGCGTAACAACCCGTTCGCATGGGTGCAGCAGAGTCTGACGCTGGCCTGGCGGAACATCGTCAGGATCCGGCAGAACCCGGAAGCGCTGGCGGACGTGACGTTCCAGCCGATCATCTTCCTGGTGCTGTTCCTGTTCGTGTTCGGTGGCGCGATCGCGCAGGGCGCGGGCTGGCGGGACTACCTGCCGTTCCTGCTGCCCGGTCTGCTGGTGCAGACGGTGGTGTTCTCCACGATGGGCACCGGCGTGGCGCTGAACGACGACTTCGCGAAGGGCGTGTTCGACCGGTTCCGGTCGCTGCCGATCGCGCGGGTGGCGCCGCTGGTCGGCGCGGTGCTCGGCGACGCGGTGCGGTACACGCTGTCGATCGTGATCCTGATGGGGACCGGGTTCGCGCTCGGGTTCCGGTTCCAGAACGGCGTCGGGTACGGCGTCCTCGCGCTGCTGATCGTGCTGGCGTTCGCGCTGTCGATGTGCTGGATCTGGGTGTGGCTCGGGCTGTCGCTGAAGACCGCGCAGGGTGTGCAGGGGGTCGCGTTCCTGGTGATGTTCCCGTTGACCTTCGGCAGCAACGTGTTCGTCCAGACGGACACGCTGCCGGGGTTCCTGCAGGCGTTCGTGCAGGTCAACCCGGTCAAGTACCTGGTCGACACGATGCGCGGCCTGATGCTCGGCGGCGACATCCAGCGCCCGCTGCTCATCACGCTCGCCTGGATGGTCGGCCTGGTCGCGGTCTTCGCCCCGCTGGCGATCCGCGCCTACCGCCGCCGTACCTGAACCCTGTACTTCCACGCAGGCAAAACCCGTCGAATCGGTCCAAATCGGGCTCAGATCGGGGGTTCTGCCTGCGTGGAGGTACGTCGCCTTGTCGGTGCACCGCGTCAGAGTGGTCGCATGACGACACGATGGACACTCACGATCGACTGTGCGGACCCGACGCTGGTCGCGCGCTTCTGGTGTACGGCGCTCGGCTACACGGAGTCCGATCCGCCGACGGGCTGGGACACCTGGGAGGACTGGCTCAACGCCATGAACGTCCCCGAGGACGAGTGGAACGACGGCGCGTCGATCTCCGACCCGAACGGTGTCCTCCCGTCCATCTCCTTCCTCAAGGTCCCCGAGCCCCGCGCCGTCAAGAACCGCCTGCACCTGGACCTCCAGGTAGCCGGCGGCCGCGCCGAGCCCCAGCACCTCCGCGAACAACGCATCCGCACCAAAGCCGACACCCTGATCACCGCCGGCGCCACCCTGGTCCGCGAGGTCCCGATGGACGACTCCACCACCCTCGACCACCTCTGGATGCAAGACCCCGAAGGCAACGACTTCTGCGTCGTCTAGCCGGGCTGGATCTCGCCGAAGGACAGTGGTTCGCGGGTGCAGAGGTAGGTTGCCCAGTGCAACTTGGTCGGGTGGCCGGCGGGGTCTCGCGTGATGCGGAGGAGTTCGCCGGTCTCGCGGCCGGAGATCGTGCGGTAGGTGTCGTCGGAGAGGCGTTCGAAGACGGCGGGGGACTGGTACTCGGCGGCGGCCGGGGACTTGGCCTCGAGGACGCCGTTCTTCACCGAGAAGACGAACGGCGAGCCCTCGGAGAACCAGGTGCCGAGGACGCCGGACAGTTCGTCGGGGACCGACGTGCCCGGGACCCACGCGTCGGGCGGCAGCGGGTCGTCCTCGAGGACCTTGATGATCAGGTCGGTGGCCAGTGCGCTCGGCGCCGGTGACGACGTGGCGCCGAACAGCGCGATCCCCGCCGTACCGGAGCAGCGGTCGACGAACGTCGACGTGATATGACCCGGCATACCGCCGTCGTGCCCGACGAACAGCCGGTCGCCGCGCCGCAACAGCATGAACCCGAGGCCGAACGCCAGCTGCCACCGGTCCACGTCGGCCATGATCTGCACCTGGCACATCTCGTCCAGGGTGTCCTTCGACAGCACCTCGTCGACCGGGTTCGCGACGAACATGGCCCACTTCGCCAGGTCCTCCGCCGTCGACGCCAGCCCGCCGCACGCGTCCATCGCGCCGATGTCCAGCAACGGCTCGCGCACCGGCACATCGGAGAACGGCGGTACGTAGTACCCGGTCTGCGCCGGCCCGCCGTCCATCCCGACCGTCGTACGACGCATCTCCAGCGGGTCCAGGATCCGGGCCTTGATCGCGTCGTACCAGGGCCGCCCGTCGATCCGCGCGACGATCTCACCGAGCAGCGAGAACACCAGGTTCGAGTAGTGGAACCGGTGGTGCGGCTTGCCGATCCGCTCCGCGGCGTTCCAGCCCGGCACCAGCTCCTCCCGCGACGGGAACTTCATCAGGTCCCACACGTCGCCGACCGGTTCGCGCTGCATCCCGCTGGCGTGGCTGAGCATCTGCCGGACGGTGATGCCCTCGTGCTTGCTCTCCGGGATCAGCTTCTCGATCGTGTCGTCGAGGCTGAGTTTGCCCTCGTCGCGCAGCGCCATGATCGCCACCGCGGTCAGGGTCTTGCTCTGCGACGCGATCAGGAACTGCGAGTCCGCGGTCGGCGGTACGCCGGGATTGTCCAGGTCGGCCGACCCGACCCCGGTCGACCACGCCAGCGCCCCGGCCCGGGCGACAGCGCCCACCACCCCGGGAACCCGGCCCTTGGACTGACGTTCGGCAACGATGCGGGAGAGCGCGATCTGAGTCGGCGCGGCAATTTCTGTCACGACCCCCGACCTTAAGCTTCGGATTGACAAAAGGCACGGGTGTTTGGTGCGGACGATGTGCGAGGCTGGTGGAGTGCGCATAGCGGTGCTTGGGCCTCTCGCGATGTGGGCGGCCGACGGGACTCCGCTCGACATCCGCGGCGTCCGCCTGCGCGGACTGCTCGCGCGGCTCGCGTTGAATGCCGGCCGGCCGGTCGGGGTCGAGACCCTGGTCGACGCGCTCTGGGGCACCGAGGCCCCGAGCGCGAACGCTCTGCAGTCCCTGGTGTCCCGGTTGCGGGCGAGCCTGCCGGCAACCGAGTCGAGCATCTCCGTGCAGTCCGGTCCGGCCGGCTACACGCTGACCATCGGACCGGACTGCGTCGACGTCCTCCAGTTTGAGGACTTGGTACGGCGTGGTCGTGCGCTTCTCCCGTCCGACCCGGAGCAGGCGCACGCGCTGCTCACCCAGGCCGACAAGCTGTGGCGTGGCGAGGCACTCGCCGACCTGCGCGACCTCCCGTTCGCCGCAGTGGAGGCGGACCGGCTGGCCGAGCTGCGCCTCGGCGGCGCGGAGGATCTGGCCGAGGCCGCGGTCAGCTGCGGTCACGCCCGCGACCTCATCTCCGACCTCGAGCAGCTCGCCGTCACCCACCCGCTCCGCGAACGCGTCCACGAGCTCCTCATCCGCGCCCTGTACGCCGACGGTCGCCAGGCGGAGGCGTTGGCGGTGTACGAGCGCGTCCGCACCACCCTCGCCGACGAGCTCGGTGCCGACCCAGGAACGCGCCTCCGGGACCTGCACGTCTCGGTACTCCGCGGCGACGCAGTCGACCCGGCCGCGAGGTCCGCTCCCATCGCAGCACCCGCGCCGTCAGCGACTCGCAGCAACCTCCGCGCACCACTGACCAGCTTCGTCGGCCGGCGTCAGGACGTGGCCGAGCTGACCCGCCTGCTGAGCAACGGGACCCGGCTGGTGACCATGGTCGGACCAGGCGGTGCCGGCAAGACCAGGCTGGCCACCGAGACCGGTAGGACGCTCGTGGACCAGTCCGGCGACGGCATCTGGTTCGTGGAGCTCGCACCGCTCGGTGACGCGGCCGACGTGGCGCCCACCGTCCTGTCCACGCTCGGCGCCAGCGAGTACGTCGACATGCCGCAGGCACGCCTCGCGCCCAAGCACCTCCCGACCAGCCGCGCAGCGACCCAGCGACTGGTGGAGGTCATCGGTGACCGCCGCATCCTGCTGGTCTTCGACAACTGCGAGCACCTGGTCCAGGAGGTCGCCGGGCTGGTCGACTCGCTGCTGGCCTCCTGTCCTCGGTTGCGCGTGCTGACCACCAGCCGCGAGCCGTTGAGCATCCCCGGGGAGCACCTGCATCCGGTCGGTCCGCTCGACCTGCCGCCGGAGCACGCAACCACCGACGAGTACCCGGCGGTGCAGCTGTTCGTCGACCGTGCCCGCGCCGTACGGCCCGACTTCCAGCTGACCGATACCAACCGGGAGTCGGTCGCCGAGATCTGCCGGCGGCTGGACGGCATGCCGCTCGCGATCGAGCTGGCGGCCGCGAGACTGCGTGCCCTCAACCCGCCGCAGATCGTGGACCGGTTGACGGACCGGTTCCGCCTGCTGACCAGCGGTTCGCGGACCGCACTGCCGCGCCACCAGACCCTGCGCGCTGTCGTGGAGTGGAGCTGGGACCTGCTCGATCCGGACGAGCAGGCGGTCGCCCGGCGACTCTCACTGTTCTCCGGCGGAGCCACGCTCGAGGCGGCCGAGCAGATCTGCAGCGACGAGAGCATCCCGGCCGAGTCCGTGCTCGCTGTCCTCGCCTCCCTGGTGGACAAGTCCCTCGTCGAGGCCGCGGCCGACGAGCGGTCCGTGCGCTACCGGATGCTGGAGACGGTCCGTGCATACGGCGCAGAGCAGCTGAGGGCATCGGGTGAGTCCGACCGCTTCCGGCGCGCGCACACGGCGTACTTCAGCCGCATGCTGCGCAAGGCCCGACCGAAGCTGCGGACCGGCGAGCAGATCGTGTGGATCGCCCGGCTGACCGCGGACAACGAGAACCTGCTCGACGCGCTCCGGACCGCGATCGACATCGGCTCGGCGCGGGTCGCCGTCCAGATGGTCGCCGTACTGGGTGAGTACTGGACGATGAGCGGCCGCCCGGCCGAGGCGGTGAGCTGGATGCAGGCGGCCCTCGCCGTCCCGGGGCCGAGCGTCCCGGTGGACAAGGCCGAGGCGCTGTACTTGCTCGCGCTCGGGCGGATGTCGACCAGCGACGATCCGGCCAAGTCGTTCCAGCAGGCCGTCCGGGGCCTGGCGACGGTGCGCTGGATGATGCGCAGACATCCGCTGCTGGTCGGATCGGGCATCGGGCTGTTCACCAACGCCATGTGGGCAGCGGTACGCCGGGACAAGGCCGCCTGCTTCGCGGAGCTGGAGACCGCGGGCCGGCATCCGGACCCGTGGATCCGGAACATGGGCGTGATGATGGGCGCGATGTTCCGCGAGAACGAGGGCGAGGTCGACGAGATGGCGGTCAACCTCAGGATCGCTCTGAAGGGTTTCCGTGAGCTCGGCGACCGGTTCGGTACGTCGATGGCGCTGCGCGGACTCGCGAACTACCAGGCAGGAGTCGGCGATCACGCGGCGGCGCTGGAGTCCCTCACCGAGGCGCTCCGGCTGATCGCGGAGCTGGGTACGACCGAAGGTGTCGGCCAGTTGCTCGGCGGGGCCGCGGCGAGCCGGATCGAGCTCGGCGATTACGACGGCGCCCGCGCGGACCTGGAGCGCGCGCTGCAGCTGTCCGAGGAGACCGGATCGCGCGGTGGCGAGGCGATGGCGTACATGGGCATGGCCAAGCTGGCGTACCGGCTCGACCGGCTCGACGAGGCGCGCGAAATCGCGGAGCGGGCCTACGCGACGCTCGACCTCGAGGCCGAACAGATGGCGCCGCACGGGCAGGCGGTCATGTTGTCGCAGCTGAGCCGGATCTATGCGGCGACCGGCGATCTGGAGAAGGCTCAGCAGTCCAGCCGGGAGGCGGTCACGCTGGCGATCTCCACCGAAGACCTGCCGGTCGCGGCGGCGGTGATCGAGGCCGCGGTGGACGCCGAAGTACTCGCCGGCGAATCCGAGCAGGCGGCCCGGCTCCTCGGGCTCGCGGCCGCGATGAAGGGCCTGCGCACGATCCCGGACGCCGACGTCCAGCGCGCCGTCGACACCCTGTGCGATGCCCTGGGCAACGATGCCTTCGAGACCGCGTACGCCGCCGGCGCTGCCCTCTCCCGCACCGACGCCGTGGACGAGCTCCGCAAGCGCTACGTCGACTAGGACCTAGGCGGTAATCAGCTCAACGGCCAGGTCGCGCAGGGAATTCTGCACTGTCTGCTCCGGTGGCCGGGGCTCGGTGAGCATCCAGTCGTGGACCACGGCGTTCACCGCGCCGAAGAACGCCAGCGCGAGGAACCGGAAATCCTTGTGCTTGATCTCGCCGCGCTCGACGGCGGTGTCGCCGAGGTCGCGGACGTTGCCGATCAGCAGCTCGCGGAACGCGTTGCGCTGCTCCTCGACCGCCGGGCTCGCGCCGACCACCTCGACGAACGAGATCCGCGCCCGCCGGAGGTCCGCCATGATCGTGCGCAGGTACGAGTCGACGGCCGCGCCGATCCGCTCCCGGACCGGCCGGTCGGCGGTCCGGCGGAGCGCTTCCCCGGTACTCCGGACCGCCAACTCGATCACCTGCGCGTGCACCGCGAGCAGCACGGCTTCCTTGTTCTGGAACTCGTGGTAGAAGTGCCGGGTGGACACTTTCGCCTGTGTACACAGGCGTTCCACGGATGTCGCCGGATAACCTTCGGTCCCGAAGAGCTCGAGCGCGGCGGCCAGTAGCCGTTCCCGGCGCGCAGCCTTCCACTCCTCGACTGACCGCCCGGAATAACGGCGTACGGAGGGTTCCCTCATCACACCTCTTGTCGCTACCCCGTGCCAGATGCCGGACATCCTATCCACCCCTTGGCGCAGGCGTAACCGGGTGACCTCACTCCAGCTTGGTGTACCCGGTGGCGCCGTCGATCAGTTCGCGGATGATGTCCAGATGGCCGACGTGGCGGGCGGTCTCCTCGATCATGTGACACAGGACGTACCGCAGTGAGGCGGCCTCACCTCTGGCGGCGTACTTGCCCTTTTCGAGGGCATCCAGCGGCAGGTCGGCGATCGACGCGTTGGACCGCGCGCACTCGGCGTCGTACTCGTCGAGCAGCTGGGCGATCGGTACGTCGTCGACGAACATCTCGGCGTCGACGTGACCGCCCTCGGTCCACGGCGTCTGCCCGGTGTCGGGCACGCCCATCACGTTGAGCTGGAACCACGAGTACTCGACCCAGCGGAGGTGGGCGACCAGCCCCGCCGGTGTCATCAGCGGCGAGGTCGGCAGCACCTTGCGATGCGCGTCTTCCTCGCTGAGCCCGGTGCACTTCATCCGGACGAAGGACCGCTGCAGGTCGAGCCACCCGGTCAACTGGGTGCGCTCGTCGGCGGACAGCGGAGGACGTTGTACTTCGGTCATGTGCGACTAACTCCTTGGTGGTACGAAGCCACCCGGTCAGCCGCGGACACGGCGGACGGGTAGCACGACGATTCGACTCGACATCGCGCTCACCTCCTCTCCACCGCCGGGGTGTCGACGCCCCGGCACGTGCACCGTAGCGGAACGGCCGCCGGGGAGAAACCCTATTTCTGGCAGGCTAGGACCGACGACAAGCGCCCGCACCGCGCATCGAGGTGAGACGTGGATCCACGGTTCGACCTGCCGCTGTACACCCGCGCCGAGGCCGCTCTGCATCTCGGGCTGCCGGCGACGACACTTGGCGACTGGCTGCGGTCCGGTGCGCTGGAGGCGGGCAACGGCAGCCGCGGCGAGCCGACGATCACGTTCGCCGGCCTCGTCGAGACCCACATGCTCCGGCAGTTGCGCCGGACAGGACTCTCCCTGCACGCGATCGGCGAGGCGGCGGCCGCGCTCCGCTCGCGGGCCGGACGCCGGTACCCGTTGGCCTGGTCGGGGCTCGCGCACGACGGCCGCGACCTGCTGGTCGAGATCGCCGCCGAGGGACGCGAGCAGGGCTGGGAGCGGATCCGGGACAGCCAGGGCGGCTTCCCCGGTGTCCTCCGCCGCGGCTCGGCCGCGATCGGCTGGTCCGACGACGGGTACGCCGGGACGCTCCGCCTGGTGATCTACCACGACATCGACGTGATCGTGGACCCGGAACGTTCGTACGGCCGCCCGATGGTCGACGACATCCTGGTCGAGGACGTCATCGACCAGGTCCGCACTGGTTCGTCGTACCGGGACATCGCGGCCAAGTTCAACCTCGAGGACTACGAGGTCGAGGCCCTGATCCGCCCCCACATCCGCCCACCCGCCTTCCGCAAGACGCGGCACCCGGAGGCGCAGGTAGAAGCGTTGCTGTGACCTAACGACAGGAGGCAGTCGGTTGTCGAGCGGACTGTGCCGCCCTTGGTGCGCCCGCCGCCCGGCGCTTCGGGCGGCTACCTCCTGTCCTTAGGTACCCCGGCGGTCGTCGCGGATCCGTTTGGCCTTGCCGAGCGAGCGTTCCAGGGCGTGTGGGTCGAGGACCTCGACGGTGGCGGTGATGCCGACGCGGTCCTTGATGCGGCGGGACAGGGTCGCGGCGGCGGTCGTGCGGTCGGCGAGGTCAGGAGCGGCCTCGACCTGGACGGTGAGTTCGTCGAGGCGACCGGGCCGGGTGAGGACGCACAGGTAGTGCGGCGTGAGGCCCTCAACCAGGAGGATCTGTTCCTCGATCTGGGTGGGGAAGACGTTGACGCCGCGGACGATCATCATGTCGTCGGTCCGGCCGGTGATCTTCTCCATCCGGCGCATCCCGGGGCGCGCGGTGCCGGGCAGCAGGCGGGTGAGGTCGCGCGTGCGGTACCGCAATACCGGGAAGGCCTCCTTGGTCAGCGTGGTGAAGACGAGTTCGCCCTCGGAGCCGTCCGGCAGGACCTCGCCGGTGACCGGGTCGATGATCTCCGGGTAGAAGTGGTCCTCCCAGATGTGCAGGCCGTCCTTCGTCTCCACGCACTCCTGCGCGACGCCGGGTCCCATCACCTCGGACAGCCCGTAGATGTCGACCGCGTGGATGCCGGTGCGTTCCTCGACCTCCTGCCGCATCTGCTCGGTCCAGGGCTCGGCGCCGAAGATTCCGATCCGCAACGAGGTGTCCCGCGGGTCGATCCCGCGGTCCGCCAGCTCGTCGACGATCGAGAGGAAGTACGACGGCGTGACCATGATGATCCGCGCGCCGAAGTCGCGGATCAGGTCCACCTGGCGTTCGGTCATCCCACCGGACACCGGTACGACGGTGCAGCCGAGCCGCTCGGCCCCGTAGTGCGCACCCAGTCCGCCGGTGAACAGACCGTAGCCGTAGGCAACATGACACACGTCCCCGGCGCGTCCACCCGCGGCACGGATCGACCGCGCCATCAGATCGGCCCAATTGTCGAGGTCCCTCCGCGTGTACCCGACAACGGTCGGCCGCCCGGTCGTCCCGGAGGAAGCATGCACCCGCACCACTTCGGTCCTGGGCACCGCGAACATTCCGAACGGGTAGTTGTCCCGCAAGTCCGCCTTGGCGGTGAACGGCAACCGGCTCAGATCGGACAGCTCGCGCAGATCCTCCGGCTTGAACCCGACGCCGTCCAGGGCTGCCCGGTAGTGCGGGACGTTCTCGTACGCCCGCCGTACGGTTGCCTGAAGCAACGACAGTTGGCGGGGCCGGAGCTCGTCGACGGTCAGTCGTTCGCCGGCGTCGCGCAGTTCCTCGGGGCAGGGATCACCGAGCATGAGCACTCCTCAGGGACGGGTGAGCAGGGTCGCGATGCCCTGCCCGACGCCGATGCACATGGCGGCCAGCGCGTACCTGGCGTCGCGGTGGCGAAGCTCCAGGGCGGCGGTGAGGGCGAGGCGGGCGCCGGACATCCCCAGCGGGTGGCCGAGGGCGATGGCGCCGCCGTTCGGGTTGACGTGCTCGGCGTCGTCGGGCAGACCGAGTTGCCGCAGTACGGCGAGCGACTGCGACGCGAACGCCTCGTTCAGCTCGATCACGTCGACGTCGGACAACGCGACCCCGGTGCGATCGAGCAGCTTGCGGGTCGCGGGCGCCGGCCCGATCCCCATGATCCGCGGCGGCACCCCCGCAGCCGCAGTCCCCACCACACGAGCGAGCGGAGTCACACCGTGCTCCTCCACCGCCTCGCCACTCATCACGAGCAAGGCAGCCGCCCCGTCATTCACCCCCGAAGCATTACCGGCCGTCACAGTTCCGGGCGTTCGAAATGGAGTCTTCAAACCCGCAAGAGCTTCGAGAGAGGTCTCACGCGGGTGCTCATCGGTGTCCACAACCGTCACCGCCCCGCGCTTCCCAGGCACGTCGACCGCGACGATCTCCGCCGCCAGCCGCCCGTTCGCCTGCGCCTTCGCCGCCCGTTGCTGCGACCGCAACGCGAAAAGATCCTGGTCCTCGCGGGAAACGCCGAATTCCGCCGCGACGTTCTCGGCCGTCTCCGGCATCGAGTCGATCCCGTACTGCGCCTTCAGTGCCGGGTTCACGAACCGCCACCCGATCGTGGTGTCGAAGACCTCCGCCTGCCGCGAGAACGCGGTCGTGGCCTTGGGCATCACGAACGGCGCCCGCGACATCGACTCCACCCCGCCGGCCACGACGATGTCGTTGTCCCCGGCAATGATCGACCGGGCCGCGGAGGCGACCGCGTCCAGGCCGGACCCGCACAGCCGGTTGATCGTCGTGCCGGGGACCGAGTCCGGCAGCCCGGCGAGCAGCACCGCCATCCGCGCGACGTTCCGGTTGTCCTCCCCGGCCTGGTTCGCGCAGCCGAGGATGACGTCGTCGATCAGCGCGGGATCGATGGCGGTCCGGTTCAGTAGCGACGAGATCGCGTGCGCTGCCAGATCGTCAGGCCGGACCGCCGACAGCGCCCCGCCGTACCGTCCGATCGGCGTACGGACCCCGTCGACCAGATAGGCCACACGACTCATGCTTCGTCCTCCGGGATGATGGTTCCGGACAGTTGGCGGCTGCGGCCGCGGAACTCGGCGACCACCTCGTCGCCGCGGGTGACCGTCACGTCGTAGATCGCGTTCCGGCCGAACGTCGTCCGCTCCCGGGCCTCGGCAACCAGCACGTCGCCGCGGCGGGCCGGGGCGACGAACACGATGTCGCAGGCCTGCGCGACCGTCACCTGGTTGCGCGAGTTGCAGGCGAAGGCGAACGCTGAGTCGGCCAGAGTGAACACGAATCCACCATGCGCGATCCCGTGCCCGTTGACCATGTCGTCGCGGACGGTCATCTCGAGCCGCGCCGTTCCCTCGGCGACCTCGACCAGTTTCATGCCCAGCCCGGCGCTGGCGGTGTCCTCCGCCCACATCGCCGCCGCCACTCTGGCCGCCACGTCGTCCATGGCCTACCCAATCCCGAAGCTGTGTTGATCGAATTTGGTTTGTGACACTCTGGTCCCGGTCGCGTGCACGACTGTAACATCGCAGGCATGACCACGGACCTGCTCTCCTCCCACCGCGAGCGCCTCGATGGCGCGCTGACGGCGATCCGCGACCGCGGCTACCACTCCGCGTTCCCCGAGTCGCCCAGCCCCCGGGTGTACGGCGAGACCGCGGCGGCCGACGGCAAGGCGGCCTTCGAGGCCCGTCTGGGTACGACGTACGCACTCGACATCCCGGGATCGCGAGGGACGGTCGTCACCGAGCAGTCGCCGTACGGCATCTCCCTGGACGTCTCGTACCCGCGGGTGGTCGAGGACGGGCTGGACGAGCTGCTGGCCGCGGCGCAGCAAGGGCTTGCGGACTGGCGCAGGGCCGGGATCGACGGGCGCACCGGGGTCACGCTGGAGATCCTCGACCGGCTGCACAAGCGCGTGTTCGAGCTGGCCAACGCGGTTCAGCACACGAGTGGGCAAGCGTTCGTGATGGCGTTCCAGGCCGGCGGGGCGCACGCGCTCGACCGGGCGCTGGAGGCGGTCGCGTACGCGTACGAGGAGATGAACCGCTACCCGGCGACGGCGACCTGGGAGAAGCCGGCCAAGGGCGACCCGATCCGGATGGAGAAGACGTTCACGGTCACCGGCCGCGGCGTCGCGCTCGTGATCGGCTGCAACACCTTCCCGACCTGGAACTCGTGGCCCGGCCTGTTCGCGTCGCTGGTGACCGGCAACGCCGTCGTGGTGAAGCCGCACCCGCTGGCCGTCCTGCCGCTGGCGATGACGGTCGAGGTGTGCCGTGAGGTGCTCGCCGAGGCAGGCTTCGACCCGAACCTGGTGACCCTGGCCGCCGAGCGGGCCGGGGACGGCCTGGCCAAGCCGCTCGCGACCCGGCCCGAGGTGAAGCTGATCGACTTCACCGGCGGCAGCGAGTTCGGCGAATGGCTCGAGCAGAACGCCACCCAGGCGACCGTCTTCACCGAGAAGGCCGGCGTGAACGCAGTGATCGTCGACTCCACCGACTCCTTCAAGGCGCTCTGCGGGAACCTCGCCTTCACCCTCTCGCTGTACTCCGGCCAGATGTGCACCACCACCCAGAACCTCTTCGTCCCGGCCGGCGGCATCGAGACCGACGACGGGCACAAGTCCTTCGAAGAGGTCGGCGCCGGCATTGCGACCGCGATCTCCAAACTGCTCGGCGACGACGCCCGCGCGGTGGAGATTCTCGGCGGCATCGTGAACCAGGCCGTGATCAGCCGCCTCGACCTGGCCCCGGAGTACGGTGACGTCGTGCTGGAGTCCCGTGCGATCCAGCACCCGGCGTTCCCGGAGGCCGTCGTCCGGACGCCGCTGCTCGTCGCGATCGACGCCAAGGACGCCGAGCTCTACGGGCGGGAGTGCTTCGGCCCGGTCTCGTTCCTGGTCCGGACCGCGGACACCGCGCAGTCGATCGAGCTGTTCCGGTCCACGGTCACCGAGAGCGGCGCGATGACCGCCGGGATCTACTCGACCGACGCCAAGATCCTCGACGAGGCCCGGGACGCGGCGCTCGACGCCGGGGTCGCGCTGTCGGAGAACCTCACCGGGAGTGTGTTCGTCAATCAATCGGCTGCTTTCAGCGATTTCCACGGCACCGGGGCGAATCCGGCGGCCAACGCGACATACACCGACGGCGCATACGTTGCGAGTCGCTTCCGCGTCATTCAATCTAGGCGTCATGTCTGAGGCCCTGGATTCCACAAGTCTGACCGAAACACTCGCGTACTACGACAGCTGGCTGGCCTTCAACCAGCGGTACCTCCGGGTGCCCGGAGTCCAGGTCGCGGTGTACGCCGGGGACGCGATCGCGTTCTCGTCGGCGTACGGCTGGGCGGACGTCGAGAACGACGTACCGCTGACCGACCAGCACCTGTTCCGGATCGCGTCGCACTCGAAGACGTTCACCGGCACCGCCGTGTTCCAGCTGGTCGAGCAGGGCCGGTTGCGGCTCGACGACAAGGTGTCACAGCACGTCACCGAGATCGTCGGTACGCCGGTCGGCGAGCGGACTGTCCGTGACCTGCTGGCGCACGCCGGCGGCGTGACCCGCGACAGCCTCGACGCGGACTGGTGGCAGTTGTCCAAGGCCTTCCCGGACCGCGACCAGTTGCTCGAGGTACTGCGGGACGAGTCGTCGGCCGTGATCGCGGAGAACGAGCGCTTCAAGTACTCGAACATCGGGTACGGCGTGCTCGGTCTCGTCGTCGAGGCGGCGAGCGGCACGCCGTACAACTCCTATGTCCAGACCGCGATCGTGGACAAGCTCGGGCTGTCCGGTCTCGGCCCGGAGCTCGACCCGGACCGGCGCTCGGAGTACGCCGCGGGGTACAGCGCGCTGACGTACGCCGACACGCGTGTCCCGATCGAGCACATCGACACCCGGGCGCTGGCCTCGGCGACCGGGTTCTTCGGGAACGCGCGCGACCTGGTGACGTACTTCTCCGCTCACCTGCCCGGTGACGACCGGCTGCTCTCGGACAAGTCGAAGCGCGAGATGCGCCACCCGCTGTGGACGACCGGGAGCGACGAGAAGGCGCGGTACGGCCTCGGCCTGGCGGTGACGAAGGTCGGCGAGCGGGAGGTGTTCGGGCACGGCGGCGGGTACCCGGGACACATCACCCGCACGCTCGTCGACCCGGAGCAGCGGCTGGTCGTGTCGGTTCTGACGAATGCGATCGACGGCCCCGCGTCGCAGCTCGCCGAAGGGCTCTTCCGGCTCCTCGACGTCGCCGGGGCCAAGGAACGCGGTACCGGCGACCTCGCACGCTTCACCGGGCGCTTCGCGAATCTGTGGGGCGTCACCGACATCATGCTGCTCGGCGGACGGCTCTACGCGACCGACCCGTCCGCGCCGAACCCGGCCGAGGAACCGCAGGAGCTCGAGGCGGACGGCGACACGCTGCGCGTCACCGGCGGCAACGGCTACGGCGCGTACGGCGAGTCGTACCGCTTCACGTTCGACGCGACCGGCGCGGTCGAATCCGTCCGCGGCTCCAGTGGCCTCAGCCTGCACCCCATCGACACCTTCACCCTGGAGGAGCGCGTTACCGTGGCCCCGTGACCATTCATGGTGATCACCCGTTCCTGCCGCCCGAGTCCGAGCGGAGTCCGGTCCGGCGGTTGCGCGGGCGGCTGCCGTCGCCGGTCGGGTTGTGGACGACGGCGTACGGCGGGAAGCGTGCCGGGCTCACGGTGTCGTCGATGCTGGTCGCGGACGGTGAGCCCGGGTACGTGATCGGACTGCTCGACCCGGACTCGGACCTGTGGGAAACGTTGCGTGAGGCAAGGACCGCGGTGGTGGCGCTGCTCGGCGAGCCGCACCGCCAGCTCGCCGACGCGTTCGGGTACGTCGCGCCCGCGCCGGGCGGACCGTTCCGCCTGATCGACTGGACCGACACCGAGTGGGGCCCGGCGCCCGTCGGCGTCAGCACCTGGGCGGGTTGCACGCTGGTCGGCCAGGACCCGCCCGAGGTTGGTTGGGGCCTACAGGTGCAACTCGAGATCGCGCACGTGGAGTTCGGCGCGGACGACGTACCCGCCCTGGTCCACCGCCGCGGCCGCTACGGGACTATTTAGAATCGATGGACTCCTGGTAGATCTGAGCGTAGGTGGGCGAGTCCTTGATCAGGTCGTCGCAGAAGGCGGCGACGTCGTTGCCGGTGAGTTGGAGGACCCCTTTGCCGGCCGCTACGCCTTCCTCGAAGAAGTCGACGAGCCCTGGGAGGAGGGAGTCGCCGAGCAGGTCGGTCGGTCCGACCTTGAAGAGGTACCTCTGGATCTCCTTGTAGACGATCTGGTAGTCCGGTGGGAGCGCCTTGACCCGCGCCATGTGCGCCCGCCATTGCTTCTTGCCCTCGATGATGTCCTGAATGCCCATGTCAGGCTCCTAGCTTGGCCAGTTTGCGTGCGACGTTCCTGTTCAGTTGCTCGCGCCAACGGTCGCGGTAGTCGCGGGCTCCTTGTCCGCCGGCCAGTGCCGCGCTGAAGCCCGCGATGTCGTCGCCCACGACGTGGTAGATGCTCTGCCCGTCGGCAGCTGTCTCTTCGAGCAGCCCTAGGGCGCCGTCGAGGATCGGCATCAGGTTTCGGCCGCTGAAGTTCGAGTAGGACCAGAGGTGGCCCTTGATCTCGTCCCACGCGGCGCGGTAGTCGTTCGGCAGTGCCTGGGCCCGGGCCTCGAACGCCTTCCATTCCCGGGTGAGATCACTGCCGGTGATGGTCTCCCAGAAGCTCATCTCCTGCCCTCCTTCAGCTTGTCGATCCGTGATACGACGTAGTCCCATTTCAGCCAGAATGTCGCGAGTTCTGCGCGGCCTGCGTCGTTGAGCGTGTAGAACTTGCGCGGTGGGCCCTGCACGGACGGCCGCTTCGTCACCTGGACGAGCCCGTTCTTCTCCAGTCGCAGCAGAATGGTGTAAACCGTGCCCTCGATGACGTCGGCGAAGCCGAGTTCGTTCAGCCGGCGCGTGATGGCGTAGCCGTAGGTCTCTTCTGCGTTGATGATTTCCAGCACGCACCCTTCGAGCGTGCCTTTCAGCATCTCCGTCAGGTCATCCACCGCGCGTCCTCCCAGTGGTATGTCGTGGTACTCAGTGGCACCGAATACCACTATACGGTATCACCGAGTAGCGGACTACGGCGATGGTGTTAGAGAGCCGTGAGAGGCGGCGGCCGTCAGGCGTTGCGTCGTTAGAGTTGCTCGGTGCAACTCGCGCTCGTGGGCTGGTCCATCGCGCTGGTCATGACGGTCGCAGGCCTGGTCTGTGCGCTGCGCCAGCGGGCCGTCGTCGCGGCGATTCTCATCGTCACGGGGCTGGCGCTGGGCATCCTCAGTGCCAGCCGGCTCGACTAGCTGCCCTGCGTCGATCCTCGTGTCACGCGGTCAGTCGAGGTCGGCGACTCGCTCGACGGCGGCGGTCTTGCCGGCCACGATCAGGACGTCCCCCTTGTGGACCACGGTCTCCGCGGTGGCGTAGGTGAAGCCCTCGCCGGGGCGCTTGATCCCGACCACGGTGACGTCGTACTTGCTGCGCAGCCGGCTCTGCCCGAGCGGCAGTCCGTCGGCTTCGCGCGGGGCGATCGTCTTGATGATCGCGTAGTCGTCCTCGAACTGGATGAAGTCGAGCATCCGGCCGGTGACCAGGTGTGCGACCCGTTCGCCCATGTCGTGTTCGGGCAGTACGACGTGGTGGGCGCCGATGCGCTCGAGGATCCTGCCCTGTTGGTGATTCAGCGCCTTGGCCCAGATGTTCGGGATGCCGAAGTCGACCAGCAGCGACGTGGTCAGGATGCTCGCCTCGAGGTTGCTGCCGATGCCGACGACGGCTCGCTCGAAGTCCGGTACGCCGACCTGCCGCAGCGCCTGCTCGTCGGTGGTGTCGGCGACCACCGTATGGGTCAGGTCGTCGGACAACACCTGCACCCGGCGCGGATCGGCGTCGATGCCGAGGATCTCGTAGCCCCGCCGGGCCAGCTCCCGCGCCAGCGAGCTGCCGAACCGTCCCAGGCCGATGACGACGACGCGGGACGGGGTCTTGGGGCGCTGTGTGTCAGCCAACGACGGGTCGCTCCTCAGGTAGTTCGTACCGGCGTGGGCGTTCACGCAGCGCCAGCGCCGAGGCCATTGTGATCGGCCCGAGCCGTCCGATGAACATCAGGGCGACCAGAACCAACTGCCCGGCCGCCGGGATCTTGGCGGTGATCCCGGTCGACAGCCCGACCGTACCGAATGCCGAGACCGACTCGAACAACACCTCGTCCAGTCTGAACGAAGTCATCGCCAGCAGTGCCACGGTTCCGATCATCACCACTCCGACCCCCAGCAGCGCAACCGTCAGCGCCTGCCGCTGGACCTCCGCGGGCAGCCGCCGGCCGAGCACATGAACGGTCGGTTCACCGCGGATCTCGGCGAGGATGACGAATCCCAGCAGCGCGAAGGTGGTCACCTTGATCCCGCCCGCCGTTCCCGCACTGCCGCCGCCGATGAACATCAGGACGTCGTTCACCAGCAAGGTGGTGGGCTCGAAGTGCGCCAGGTCCAGGCTGTTGAACCCAGCAGTGCGTGGCATGACGCCGTGCGACAGCCCGACCAGCAGTTTGTGGTGCAGATCGAGACTGCCCAGGGTGTTCGGGTTCCGCCACTCGGTCAGCAGGACGGCGACCGTGCCGACGGCCAGGAGTGCGCCGTACGTCAGCACCGTCACCCGCGTGTGCAGAGACCAGCGCCGCCCCCGGCGTTCCCGCCGGCGCAGCACCTCCGCAATCACTGGGAAACCCAGACCGCCGATGATGACCGCGACGATGATCGGGAACAGAACGAAGGGATCCGTCGCGAAGCCGATCAGGTTGTCGCTGAACAGGGCGAAACCGGCATTGTTGTACGCCGACACCGCGTGGAACACCCCGAGATACACCGCGCGCCAGAACGACTCGTCGTACCCGAACCCGAACCGCAAGGCCAGCAGCACCGCGACCGCGGCCTCCACGATCAAACTCAGCCGGATCACGCCGAACACGACGCTGCGGACGTTACCCAAGCCGAGCGACTTCGTCTCCGCCTGGGCGAACAACTGCATCCGCATCCCCATCCGGTGAGCCACCAGCATCGCCAGAACCGAGGCCAGGGTCATCACGCCCAGCCCGCCGACCTGAATCAGCCCGAGGATCACCGCTTCGCCGAAACCGGACCAGTACGTCGGCGTGTCCACCACGATCAGACCGGTGACACACACCGCCGACACCGCCGTGAACAACGCCGTCAACAGCCCGGTCGCCTCCCCGGTCTCGGTGGAGACAGGCAGCATCAGCAGGACAGTTCCCACCACCGTGGCCAGCGCGAACCCAGCCACGACGACCTGGCCCGGGTGCCGCCACTTCATCCAGTCCTCCGTCGGTCGGGATCTACCGGGGCAGCTTAGCCGCGAGGGCGGGTGACCATCCGTGACACGTCAGCCCAACACACTGCGGGGTCGCAGGTGCTGGCAGCAACTACTTCGACGGAAGGAGTCCCCGGATGCGGTCCGCTTGCTGGTCCTGGAGTTCGATGCCCTGGTCGAGGAAGTCGCGGATCGTCTCCAGCTCGGCCAGTGAGTACTTCGCCAGCTGTGCCGAGCCGAGCTTCTCCAGGGGCGCGTAGAGCTCGGTGAGGCGCCGTACCGCGAGCGGAGTCGCCGTGACGAGTACGCGGCGCCGGTCTGCGCTGTCCCGCGTGCGGTCGGCGTACCCGGCCTTCTCGAGCCGTTCGATCCCGGCTGTCATCGCCGCCGGACTCAAGCCGGCCTCGACCGCGAGCTGCCCCGCCGGCAGCGGACCTCCGCGCGCCAGTACGCCGAGACAGAGCAGGTCGGTGCGGTTCAGGCCGAGGACGGCGGCAGCGGCCGCGTCGACGCGATCGGTCGCGTCCTGGAACCGGGCGACCGTCCCGGTGATCACCGCGATCAGGGATTGTTTCGACACTCGAAAGATTCTATCATCGAAGAGAATCTTTCGATCATCGAAACATCTGGAGGAGCTGTGGCTGTCGAGGGACTGCCGGGATGGCTGAAGCCGGTGAACCGGTTGGTGAAGGGTCTGCACAAGCTCGGTCTGCGGCCCGGGACCATCCACCTGTTGTCGGTCCCGGGCCGGTCGAGCGGGCAACTGCGCACCACGCCGGTGTCGCCGCTGACCGTGGACGGGCGGCGGTACGTGCTGAGCCCGGCGCCGGAGTCGGACTGGGTCCGGAACGCGTCCGCCGCGGGCTGGGGCGTGCTGACCCAGGGGCGGAGCAAGCAGAAGGTCCGGCTCGAGGCGCTGCCGGAGGTGCAGGACAGGGAGAAGGTGTTGCGCGCGTTCCCGGTCGAGGTGCCGCACGGCGTGCAGTTCTTCCTCCGGATCGGCGCGGTGACCGGACCGACCCCGGACGAGTTCGCGGCGGCCGCGTCGCGGTCGGTCGTTTTCGAAGTGATCCCGGTCTGACAGGGCCTAGTCTGTGGCCATGCGGGCCACGGTGATTCACGGAGCGTTCGACGTACGGCTGGAGGAGCGTCCGGACCCGAAGATCGAGGGGCCGGGCGACGCGGTGGTCAAGGTCGTTGCCTCGTGCATCTGTGGGTCCGACCTCTGGCCGTACCGCGGGGAGAACCCGGTCAAGCGGCCGCGGCCGATCGGGCACGAGTTCGTCGGTGTCGTGGAGGAGATCGGGGCGGAGGTTCGCACGGTCAAGCCCGGCGACTTCGTCATCGCGCCGTTCGTGGTGAGCGACGGGACCTGCCCGCACTGCCTCGCCGGGTACCAGACCGCCTGCCAGAACCTGGTCGGTTACGGCAGCGGCAAGGCGGACGGCGGCCAGGGCGAGTACGTCAAACTCCCGTACGCCGACGGCACGCTGGTCGCGACACCTGAGCCGCCGGACGACGCGCTGGTCCCGTCGCTGCTCACGCTCTCCGACGTGATGGGCACCGGCTGGCACGCGGCGCGGTCCGCGCGGGTGAAGGCCGGCGACACCGTGGTGGTCGTAGGTGACGGCGCGGTCGGGCTGTGCGGCGTGCTCGCGGCGTCGCGGATGGGCGCGGAGCGGGTGGTTGCCCTGTCGCGGCACGAGTCTCGGCAGAAGCTGGCGAAGGAGTTCGGTGCCACGGACATCATTGCCGAGCGCGGCGACGCGGCGCGGGACGCCGTACTCGAACTGACGCTGGGGGTCGGCGCGGACGCCGTCCTGGAATGTGTCGGCACGAAGCAGTCGATGGAGACCGCGTTCGAGGTCGCGCGGGCCGGCGCGACGGTCGGTTTCGTCGGCGTGCCACACGGCGTCGAGGTGCCGATCAGGACGATGTTCGGGCGGAACGTCGGGCTGAACGGCGGGGCCGCGCCGTGCCGTGCGTACTTGCCGGACCTGATGGCCGACGTCCTGTCCGGAGCGATCGACCCAGGCAAGGTCTTCGACTCCGAGATCCCGCTGAACGACGTCGCCGAGGGGTACGCCGCGATGCACGAACGGCGCGCGATCAAGGTGTTGCTCCGGCCCTGACGTTGTGCGCAACGCGACTGCGCGGAGTCCCTGTCCGGACCGGGAATGTGCGCGCTCTCACACTGTCAAGCAGCACGGGGTCACGGCTGCGCAACGCGACTGCGCGGAGCGTTGACACCCGGCGTGCCGCGTGACAACAGTGGGGCCGTCAAGGGGGCATCGTTGTCACAGGCGGCTCCATCAACTGATCGGAGAGTGAATCATGCGTGGTGGTCTGAGCAAGACCCTGGCGCTGGTGGGTGCGGCGGGTCTTCTCGCGGTGAGCGCCTGCGGGAACAGCGACGACGGTGGCGGTAGCGGGGACGCGGCTGCCAGCAAGGACGTCACGGTCTTCACCTGGTGGGCCGACGGTGGCGAGAAGGCCGGCCTGGACGGCATGGTCTCGGTGTTCAACACCGAGTGCAAGGACTACAAGTTCGTCAACTCCGCGGTCGCCGGTGGCGCGGGCTCGAACGCCAAGCAGGTGCTGGCGAACGACCTGCAGGCCGGGAAGCCGCCGTCCACCTTCCAGGCGCACGCGGGCGCCGAGCTGCGGGACTACATCAACGCCGGTCAGGTGGACGACGTCAGCGGCCTGTACAAGGAGTTCGGGCTGGACAAGGCCTTCCCGCAGAACCTGATCGACAACCTGACCGTCGACGGCAAGATCTACTCGATCCCGGCGAACGTGCACCGGGCGAACGTGGTCTGGGCGAACCCGACGGTGCTGAAGAAGGCGAGCCTCGACGGCACCAAGGCGCCGGCCAGCATCGACGCCTGGATCGCCGACCTGACCAAGCTGAAGGCGGCCGGAGTGACCGCCCCGCTGGCGATCTCCAAGGGCTTCGCCCAGGAGATGCTGGTCGAGGCCGTGCTGCTGGCAGAGCTCGGCCCGGACAAGTTCATCGGTCTGTGGGACGGCAAGACCGACTGGGCCGGCGGTGACGTGACCGCGGCGCTGAACAAGTACAAGACCCTGCTGACCTTCACCAACTCCGACCGCGAGGCTATCGACTGGCCGGACGCGCTGGGCTACGTGAACAGCGGCAAGGCCGGTTACACGCTGATGGGTGACTGGGTCGCCGCGCAGCAGCTGGCCGACAAGGTGCCGGACACGGCGTACACCTACTGGCCTTCCCCGGGGACGGCGGGCAACTTCCAGTACCTCGCCGACTCGTTCACGCTGCCGACCAACGGGCAGAACCCCGAGGGCGCGAAGTGCTGGCTGAAGGTCACCGGCTCGGCCGACGGCCAGAAGGCGTTCAACACCAAGAAGGGTTCGATCCCGGCCCGCTCGGACGCGAACCCGGCCGACTACCCGAAGTACCAGCAGGTCGCGATGGCGGACTGGAAGAAGGACAAGATCGTCCCGTCCTGCGCGCACGGTGCTGCCTGCACCCTGGGTCAGAACAACGACATCCTGTCCGCGATCAGCCAGTTCAGCGGTAGCCCCGACGTGGCCAAGCTGCAGTCGGCGCTCGGTGCCGCGATGAAGACGAGCTGATGCAGTCCCCGTTCGACGGCGAGTTGCGGACCGGGTCGGAGGTCTGAACGTGCACGGAAGAATTCGCACCTGGGGACCTGGCGCCTTGGTGCTGCTGCCGACCGTGCTGCTGCTCGGGTACTTCGTGTACGGGCTGATCGCGTGGTCCTTCAACACCTCGCTGACCGACCGGCACACCGCTCGCAAGGGCCCGGCCAACTATGTCGGGTTCGAGAACTACGGGAACCTGTTCACGGAGGAGCGGTTCCTCAACTCGCTGAAGAACCTCGGCGTGCTCACGGTGGCGTTCATCGTGGGCACGCTGATCTTCGGCCTGCTCTGGGCGCTGCTGCTGGAGAAGGGCGTGCCCGGCGAGTCGGTCTTCCGGTCGATCTACCTGTTCCCGATGGCGATCTCGATGATCGCCTCCGGGGTGGTCTGGGGCTGGTTGCTGAACCCGTCCCAGGGCGAGGACGCGCGCGGGCTGAACCGCTTGTTCGAGATCCTCCATCTGGGGTTCCTCGAGAACGCGTGGTGGACCGCCGGCAGTCGATGGACAACGATGCTGTCCATCGCATTACCGGCCATCTGGCAGCTGTCCGGGTACATCATGGCGCTGTTCCTGGCCGGTTTCCGGGGCATCCCGCCGGAGCTGCGCGAGGCGGCCCGGGTGGACGGCGCGTCGGAGTTCAAGCTGTACCGGCACGTGCTGTTCCCGCAGTTGTCGCCGATCGCGCTGTCCGCGCTGATCATCCTCGGGCACATGTCGCTGAAGCTGTTCGACCTGATCTACGCGATCACGGGGCCGAACCAGTTCCGCACCGAAGTACCTGCGGTCTACATGTGGAACACGTTGTTGCGCAGCGACCAGGCCAAGGCGGCCGCGATCGCGATCGTGATGCTCGCAGTCGTCGCCGTCCTCGTCATCCCGTACGTCGCGTACACCGTCCGGCAGGAGAGTAAGGAATGAGCGCCGCCGATACTGCAGCCGCGACCGGCCGGGCCGCCGCGGCGATCAGCCGGAAGCCGCAGAAGCGTGGCGCGATGGACGGTTCCACGCGGCGCAGCCGGACGATTCGGTACGTCCTGCTGCTGCTGTTCCTGCTGTTCGTGCTGATCCCGGTGTACGTCGTACTGATCACGAGCTTCAAGACGTCCGGCGACACCACGGCCGCTTCGCAGTGGAACCTGCCGAAGGAGTGGACGGTGGAGCCCTGGCGCAAGGCCTGGGACGTGCTGCAGCCGTACATGATCCGGTCGCTGTCGCTGGCGATCCCGGCCGCGATCATCTCGTCGGTGATCGGCTCCATGAACGGGTTCGTGCTGGCCCGGTGGCGGTTCCCGGGCGCGAACATCGTGTTCGCGTTCATCCTGTTCGGGATGTTCATCCCCTACCAGGCGGTGATGCTGCCGCTGCGGACGACGTTCACCGAGCTGGACGTCACCCGGGGTGTGCCGACGCTGATCATCGCGCACTGCATCTACGGTCTCCCGATCTGCACGCTGATCTTCCGCAACTACTACGCCACGATCGTGCCGCACGAGATCATCGAGTCGGCCCGGGTGGACGGGGCCGGGCTGGTCCAGACGTACGCGCGGATCATCCTGCCGATCTCGATCTCCGGGTTCGTGGTGACGCTGATCTGGCAGTTCACCTCGGTCTGGAACGACTTCCTGTTCGCGCTGTTCCTGACCCAGCAGAACAACGGGCCCGTGACCCTGGGTCTGGCGGCGCTGTCCGGCGGCCAGAAGGTGGACTACGCCGCGAGCATGGCAGGCGCCCTGATCACGTCGTTCCCCACCCTGATCGTCTACATCCTGCTGGGCCGCTGGTTCATCGGCGGCCTGATGGCCGGCGCCTTGAAGGGCTGACCCAAACCTTCTTTGGGCACCCACCAACCAATTCGCGACCGCGAAAGTGGTTGGTGGGTGCTCAAGGTGGTTGAGCGGAGTTGTCCACAGGACGCGCGCAGGGGACTGCGGGGGAGTGCGAACGGACGGTAATCTCACGGAGGTGACCAAGTCTCCTCGTGGACGGGACGGGCGCCCCAGCCATTTGCGGCTGGTCGGCTCCGATCCCGGCGAACCGTACGCGCCGACGGCGGGTGTCGATGTCGACACCACGCCGAGTGTCGCCGTGCTGGAGACCCTGCTGGAAACGCTTGCTCTCGATCTGGCCGCGGTGCCGGCCGCCCTGCATCCGGTGATCGCCGAGGCCTCGGTGGCGCGGTCGGCGGCGATGCTCGCCGACCAGCTGTGGCCGGCCGGGCGGCCGGACGAGATCGGCGAGGTGGAGCGGTTCTTCTGGGCCGATGCGGCGCGGGTGCTCGGTGAGCGCCGTGATCCCGAGTCCTTCGTCCTGCTGACCAGCCTGGCGCGGACGGTCGGTCCCGCGGGCCGGTTGCCGTTGCAGCGCGCCCACGTCTCCCGGCTGCGCACGCAGGACGAAGTACCCGAATGGGTCACGCGGATCGCCGGCTTCCGGCTGACCAGCGCGATCGTGTCCGAGGACATCACCGGTGACGGGCTGAGTGTCGTGCTCGACTACGACGACGAGCAGCATCCGCACACGCTGGTGGTGTTCATCGACAACAACATCGGCGCGATCATCAAGGACGTGTTCGTCGGCCCGCCGGTCGACCGCGTCCTGGAGGCGTACCAGCGCGGCGGCCGGGTGACCATCCGGACCGTCCGCCCGCCGATCGCGGCCGGGATCATCCTGCAGGCGCTGGGCGAGACCCGCGACTACGACGATCCGCCGGTCAGCGAGGACTTCGAGTTCTTCACCGGCCTGCTGGTGAACCGGCTGACCCAGATGCCGGAGCGCCCGGTCCGCCCGCCGATCCGGCCGCTGCTGTCCCCGCGGCAGCGCGAGCAGCTGGTCGAGGAGTTCCTCGAGTCGCGGTACTCCGTGGGTCTGCCGGACGACGCCGCGGACATCGTCCGGTTGTGGGTGGATCACGCCGTCGACCACACCGTCGGCGGTCCGCTGCGCGTCAGCGCCGTACTGGTCGAGCTGTTCCTCGCGCACTGGCTGCCGCGCAAGGTGCTTGCCGACAGCACCTACTTCGACGCGGTGCCGGCGGTGGTGAAGGCGTGGCTGGAGTTCGCCGGCGAGCGGACCGAGCTGCCGCTGGACGTGGTCGACGAGGCGGTCGACGCCGTCGACGTCTGGCAGCCCGCGCTGGAGGCCGCGGCGATGATCGACCCGGTCGGCTCGAAGCCCGGCGAGCGGGTGTTCCTCGACGACACCACGAATGATCTGGAAGACGCCTACCGTGCCCTGGCCGGCCTGGGTTCCCCGCCGCAGCCCGACCTCAGCGGCCTCGACAACCACCAGGCCGCCACCTTGTCGGTCCTGGCCCCGCACGCGTGGCTGATGGCCGGCGAGACCCTGGGGACGGCGTACGCGCCCGACGCCTTCGACATCGCCGAGCGCCTGGTCCGCGACGCCCCAGACCTTCTCGCCAAGGCCCGACTCTCCACCTGGCCCCGCGCCATCGTCTGGCTGATCGCCCACCGCCACCGCCTGGTCGGCCCCGGCGAACAGCTCACCCCCTACACGCTCGCCACCGACCTCTCGTCCTCACCCGCCACGCTCCGAAAGACCGCCAAACTCCTCACCGACACCCTGATCCTGCCCCGCTGACAGCCGGACCGAGCGGCACCCTGTCAGACCAGGAATGTCGGAGGGATCCGATAGACCTGGTCCATCGCGGTTGTTGCCACAGGCCACGACTACTTGGGGGTACTGCGATGACAAGGAACGAGTACGCCGACCTGTATCTGCGGGTCTCCGTCGACCGGCCCGGACAGACAGCGATCGAACGGCAGGAAGTCGACTGCCGGAGTTGGGCCAGTGAGCAGGCGTTGAAGGTGCGTAGGGTCCATGTCGATCTCGGGCAGTCGGCCTATCTGGACGCCGGCGGTCGCCGTCAGGGTCTCAGAGAAGCCCTGGCGGCCGTCTCCTCCGGCGTGGTCGGAACGCTCGTGATCTGGAAGCTCGATCGGCTGTCCAGGCAAGGGATCGGGAGAGTTGGTGAATTTCTGCGGACGATCGGTGCGGTGGGCGGCCGCCTGGTCTCGGTCCGGGACGGTCTCGACACCTCGGACACCTCCGACCGGCGGTTGGTCGAGATGCTCGCCGAGCATGCTCGATCCGAGTCGGAGAACCTGGGTCTGCGAGTTCGATCGGCGAAGACCTACCTACGGTCTACAGGTCGTTGGATCGGCGGAGCGCCGCCGTACGGTCTCGCCGTTCGCAACGGACGACTCGAGGTCGACCCCGCGACTGGACCTGTGGTTCGGCAGATCGCCGACCGGATCCTCGGAGGTTCTTCGCTCACCGAGGTGGCACGGTGGCTGAACGATACGGGTGTTCCGTCGCCGCGTGGAGTCAAACGGGGCGTTGGGTCCATTGCGCAACTCCTTCGTCCGCCGTCGGTTGCAGGTCTGTTGCCCGAGACGCTCAGGCACGTCGACGGCCGATACAGCGGAGTCGTTCGTCCGTGGATTGACCCTGGCACCGGCGAACCGGTGTCGGTGATGGCGCCGGGCCAAATGCCGCTGATCTCGCCCTCTGAGCAGCTCCACATCGCGGCTGTGTTCGAGGAGCGCACCAAGCTGTCCACGTACGGCGTACGCCGCGGCCGGCGGTCCCCAGACAGCGAGTACCTGCTGACCGGCCTGTTGCGTTGTGCGGGCTGCGCCGAGCGGATGAGTAAACAAGGCAACTCATATCGCTGCCAATCGGTGCGTCTTGGTCGCGATTGTGGTGCGCCCGCCGGGGCGTACCGGCCTGCGTTGGACGCTGCCGTCGTACAGCTCTGGATGGACCGCCTGGACCTGCTCGAGGACGGGGAGCCGCTGCGGCAGGCAGTTGCCGAACGTCTGGCGGCGGATGCCGATCCCGATACGGTGCGCCGACGCGCATCGCTCCAGGCTGCCCTGGCTGACGAGCGGGCGGCACTAACGGTGCTCGAACAAGACCACTACTTGCGGCGTACTGTCGACCGCAGTCGGTTTCTGCTTCTCCATGATGCGCTCACTCGGCGCATCTGCGATCTCGAATCAGCGCTGGAACGTGTCCCGGCTCCAGTCGTCGACACGAGATGGCTGCGCGATCCAGGGCTTCGAACCGACAAGTGGTCGGGGGCAGGCGTTCGCGAGCGTCGGGGGCTGTTGAAACTCGCGATCGACACGATCGCTGTGTCGCGAGGTCGACGAGGTGCACGCTTCGTGGCGGACGATCGCCTGGTGATCGGCTGGGCCGAGCCCTTGGAGAGTTCGGCAACAATGGACCCGTGACCTCTGCTCCTGTTCCCGGCAAACGCCGTTCTCTCGTTCGCGCCCCTGAGCTTCGCGGCCGCGGCTGGTTGAACACGGGCGGCAAGTCGTACTCGATCGCGGACTTCCGAGGTCGTCACTTGTTGTTGGACTTCTGGACGTTCTGCTGTATCAACTGCTTGCACGTGCTGGACGAGTTGCGGCCGTTGGAGGAGAAGTACGGCGACGCGCTGGTGATCGTCGGGGTGCATTCGCCGAAGTTCGCGCACGAGGGCGAGGAGGCGGCGGTCCGGGCCGCCGTGGAGCGGTACGAGGTGGCGCATCCGGTCCTGGACGACCCGGAGCTGATCACCTGGCAGAACTACACCGCCCGCGCCTGGCCGACGCTCGTACTGGTCGATCCCAACGGGTACATCGTCGCGCAGTACTCCGGTGAAGGGCACCTGCACGCCCTGGACGCGCTGCTGACCGAGCTGGTCGCCGAACACGAGGCCGCGGGCACGCTGACGCGTGGCAAGTCGCCGTACGTCGCACCCGAACCCGAGCCGACCGATCTGCGCTTTCCGGCGAAGGTGGTTGCGCAGGACAACGGGTTCCTCGTCGCCGACGCCGGCAACCACAGCATCGTCGAGTTGGCGGCCGACGCGTCGACCGTCGTACGGCGGATCGGTACCGGTGAGCGCGGATTCGCCGACGGTCCGGGTTCCGAGGCGAGCTTCTCCGAGCCGAACGGTCTCGTGGTGCTCCCGGCCGAGGTCGCGCGTGAGGTCGGGTACGACGTGGTGGTCGCGGACACCGTCAACCATGCGCTGCGGGGGATCTCGCTGGCGACCGGTGACGTGCGGACGCTGGTCGGTACCGGCAAGCAGTGGATGGACGGCGACGGGACCGACGTCCTGAGTTCGCCGTGGGACGTGGCGTGGTGGGGCGGCAAGGTGTGGATCGCCATGGCCGGCGTACACCAGCTGTGGACGTTCGACCCGTTCAGCGGGGAGACCGAGGTCGCGGCGGGTACGACCAACGAGGGCTTGAAGGACGGGCCGCTCGGTGAGGCGTGGTTCGCGCAGACCAGCGGGCTCGCGGCGGACGGGGACCGGCTGTGGCTCGCGGACTCCGAGATCTCCGCGCTGCGGTGGATCGACACCGACGTACACACGGCCGTCGGCACCGGGCTGTTCGACTTCGGGCTCCGCGACGGCAAGGCGAGCGAGGCGCTGCTGCAGCACCCGCTCGGCGTGACGGTGCTGCCGGACGGGTCGATCGCGATCGCCGACACCTACAACGGCGCCGTACGGCGGTACGACCGGGCCACCGAGACCGTCGAGACGATGGCGACCGGACTGGCCGAGCCGAGCGGTGCTGTTGTCGTAGGCAACGAACTGTTGGTGGTCGAGTCGGCTGCGCACCGGCTGACGCGGATCCCGCTGGGTGCGTCCGCGACCGCGGACGAGTTCAGCACCCGTGCCCAGCGGCCGCCGATGGATCTCGCCGCCGGCGAGGTGACGCTCGAGGTCGTGTTCACGCCGCCGCCCGGCCAGAAGCTCGACGACCGCTACGGCCCGTCGACGCGCCTGCTGGTCTCGTCGACGCCCGACAACCTCCTCCGCGAGGGCGCCGGAGACTCCACGGACCTGGTACGCCGCCTCGTCATCGACCCACACGCCGGGTCCGGCGTACTGCACGTCGCGGTCCAGGCCGCCTCCTGTGACGACTCCGCCGAGGTGGAGTTCCCCGCCTGCCACATGCACCGCCAGGACTGGGGTGTCCCCGTCACGATCACGCCCGACGGCCCTGACCGGGTCGAACTGGTCCTCTCCGGCAGCAAATAACCCGCCGCCGCCGGGGTGCCTGTTTGGTGTTGGGGTACTGGGTAGGGGCGGAATCAGACAGTCACGGTCTGGGAGGCGAGGACGTCGATGAGCATCGGTGTGGGGATCTTCTTGATGGTGGTGGGCGCGGTGTTCGCGTTCGCCGTCCGGGACAGCTGGGACGCCGTCAACCTGCAGGCTGTCGGCTACATCCTGCTACTCGCCGGCGTGGCCGGCATCGTGCTCTCCTTCTACATCACGAACCGCCGTCGCCGCGTGGAAACCGACGCCATCGACCCGGCGGTCGAGGAGGAGTACCGAGTGGTGGAGGAAAACCACCGCCACCTGAAGGAGTAGCCGGCTACTCCGTGTGGAGTTCGATGTTGCCGGACGTGGTGGTCGCGGTGAGGGTGTGGGCGCCGGTGCCGCTGGTGCCGAGTTCGTTGTCGACTTCACCGTGCTTGGTATCGGTGGTGACCTTGTAGTCGCTGCCGGGAGCGGTGATCTCGATATCGCCGCTGGTGCCCTTGGCGTGGACGTCGTTGGCCTCGGCCAGGCTCACTTCGATGTCGCCTGACGTGGTCTCGACGTCGACCGCACCCTTGACGTCCTTCGCCTCGATGTCGCCGGAGTTCGCCTTGACCTGGAGTTTTCCGGCCAGGCTGTCGACGGAGATGTCGCCCGACGTCACGTCGAGGCTGACGTCGCCGTCGACCTCGCGGAGTTCGACCTTGCCCGAACGGGACTTCGCGTCGACCGCGCCGACACCGGTCAGCTCGAGGTCGCCGCTGCCGTTCTCGCCGGTGACCTTGGTGCCACGCGGGACGGTCACCTCGAAGTCGGCGGTGCACTGCCAGCCGCAGTCGCCGTCGAGTTTCAGGACGCCGTCGTCCACGGAGTACGCGTCGCCGCGCTTGAAGAACCAGAACTTGCGCTTCTCCTGCACGGTCGTCCGGTCGTCGTCGGACACCCGGATCGTGATGTCGGAGCGGTCCGCGGCGAGCTGGACCGTGGTGATCTTGTCGTCGACCGTGTGCTTGTCGTCGGACTCCCGGTCCCCGAACTGCCAGAACGCCAGCCCGGCCGCCGCTACCAGCAGAATCACGCCGAGCTGCTTGTTCTCCGCCATCGTTCGCCTCTTCTCGAGCCCACCCACGCTGTCGCAACGACAGTAGGCTCCGAAGGCCCTCCCCAGGATCCGGCAGATCCCCCCACGTGTCCCTGAGCCGCCCTCAGGGACGCCTCACGGGTTCACCGATGCAGCTCGCCCCGGGACACCGCCGCGGCCAGGTCGTCGCCCGTGGTGCCGAAGAACGTCCGGGCCCAGAGCGAATCGTCGTGCCAGTACGGCCCGTCCTTCCCAGGCAGCGACGCCGGCGCCGAGTTGCGCTTGAGGGCCTGCCGGCACTCGTTGCACAGCGGCAGCGTCAGCGTGGTGCCGTCGGACTCCACCTTGGTCGGCCGCCCGGACGCGCGCCCGTGCAGCGGGTTGAAGGCACACAGCTCGGGTACGGCGTCGATCTTGCGATCGGCTGCGACCGCGACGGCGGCGTCGTACTCGCGGCGTGCCTTGTCCAGCAGCACCATCGCCCCGACCAGGTCGACGAGGTCCGGTGACGAGTCGAGGACCTTCGACGCGGCGGCATGACCGTCGAGCGCGGCCTGCTGATGCTGATGCACGAGGCCGGCGCCCGCGGTGGTCGGGAGTGCGGCGAGCTCCGAGCCCAGTGTGGTCAGCTCGGCGGTCGTCTCGCGGGTCAGGCGCCGGCGCCGCTCGGCCGCCACCGTCGCGGCCACGTGCGGCGGGATCCGGAACGTCTTCCGGGAACCCGAGCCGCGCAGCCGCCCGATCACGAGGCCGAGTCCTACGAGGACGACGAGCCCGCCGGCGATCGACGTCGCGACGATCCACCCGTCCCCGTCCGGCGCCAGGTCGGGCCCGCGGGAAGCGCCACCCGGGCGCTTCGACGTCTTCGGGATCCCCGGCTGGGCGAGCAGCTCGTACATCCGGGCCAGCACCTCGGTCGGCCCCGCGTCGTACCCGGCGTCCTCCAGCGCACGCGTCCGCGCCGCGGAGAGCTTCTCCTCGCTGACCTGCGGCACGTTCTTCGTCTCGTACCAGGGAAAGCGGCTCCCGCCGTCGACCACGACGTACAGCCCCGGTCGCTTGAGCGCGTCCATCACCAGGGTCAGCACGTTCTGCTCCCTGCCCTGGAACTCGTCGCTCGGCGTCAGCGGCAGGACGATCGTGTAGACCGGGTACCCGAGCGCGCCCGCCTTCTTGCCGACGTCCTCCTGCAGGTTGGTGGGCAGCGCCGTCTTGTACGCCGCGTCGATGTACAGCGGGTCCTTGGCCAACGCGGTCGCGATCTCGCGCGCCCGCTCGGCCGGTGTCCGCGTCGTATCGGCCTCGGCCGGGGCCGCGACCAGCACCGTCAGCAGCGCGGCGAGGCAGGTCAGGAGAATCCGGGCTTTCACGCGCGTCCTTCCTTCTGTGCGCGGGCTTGCGCCGCCACGACCAGTGCGATGACGCCGAGGAAGGCGCCACAGATTAGCCCGATGAAGACGCCGCCGAGGCCGTGCCCGATCGCCGTGCCGACGGTGAACTTCTCCGGCTTCCTCGGGGACGAGTCCTCCGGCTCGGGCGGCAGCGGCTCGGTCCGAGCAGGCTCAGGCGTGCTGTACCTCGACTTCTCGACCCCGTCGAGGAACTCCGTGAGCTGCTTGCTGAGCGGCTGGTCGTGCTCGCCGTAGGTCCAGCTGGGCGTGGACACATCGAGCTGGTGCGCGACGCCCTCCGTCCGGGTGCCGTCCATCACGACGTACACCCCCGGCTTGCCGTTCGCCGCGGCCATCCGGCCGGCGAGCAGCTCGGTGTCGCCTTTCTCCGGGAACCACTCACCGCTCGGTACGACGGCAACAAACACCGGAAACTCCGCGCCCGAGATCACCCGCAGCGTCTCGGCGCTGTCGGTGACGGAGATGAAATCCGGATCCACGTACAGCGGCCGCTCCGCCCAGACCGCCACCGCCCCGGCGATCCGTGGATCGGCCGGTGTGGCCGCCCAGGCGGTCCCGGTGAGCAGGAAGACTGTTGCCGCCAGCAATAGGACCAGGCGCCTCATCGGACCTCGTCCTTCCGGGCGGCGATCCGCTCGGGCAGATCGTCGGAGAGCGCGCCGAAACCGCTCGCGACCATCGGGCTGTCCTCCGGGTCGAGCGTCCAGTACGGCACCGGCTTGCGGCCGAGGAGCCCCGCCTTGCCCTGGACGCGCAGACCACGCGGCGTCCGGCCGCGCCGTACGGCGGTCGCACACGACTTGCACGCGGGGACCTCGACATCGTCCGACCAGTCGACCGTGAGCGTGCCGGGCGCATGCGTCGGGTCGAAGAAGCACGGCGGCTGCAGCGCCGCACCGGCGGCGACCCGGTCGGCCTGGCGGGCGAGCACGAACGCACCGGCCAGGGCGAGTACGTCGTCCGGCTGTTCCGCGCGCACCGTCTTTGCCGCGTCGAGCCGCCGGTACGCGTCGTCGCGCTGATCGAGCTGTGCGGACGACTTGTTGCGACGACGGTCCAGCCGCGCCAGGGCCTGCTCGGCCTGCTTGATCTTGCTGTCCGCCAGCTGCCGTACCCGCGACGCCTCGACCGGCCGCTCGTCGGCCTCACTGCGCTTCGAGCCCTTCGAGCCCTTCGAGGCAGGCCGGTACCGCAGGGCGGCCACCAGCATCGGCACGAACGCGAGAAGCCCGCCGACGCCGGCACCGACGGCCGTCGCCCGGTCCTTCTTGTCGCTCACCGACAGGCCGCGCTCGGGGCGCTCGCGGCCCGGCTCCAGATCGGCAGCCGGGACCGGCGGCAGCGCGCGGCCGTCGTACGCCGTCGACGCCTGCTGGATGGTGCGGACGACCTGCGGCGCCGGACGGTCCGAGACGATGTCGAGGCGGCGCTTGTCGTCGGATCGGACGCTGCTCAGGCTGCGGCCGCGGAGCCCGGCCGGCCGATAGAGCTGCGCGGTCGTCGACCAGTAGGCCCCGTCCACGAGCGCGACCACGTACACCCCCGGCTCGCCGATCCGGGCCTGCAGCAGGGTGGGCAGGTCCGCCCTTTGCACGGCCGGCGTGCGCGGTATGAGCGCGACGTACACGGGCAGGCCGGCGGTGCGTGCCGCGGTCCGGATCCGGTCCAGCTCGGTCGCCGGGACCGCCGCTCGCATCCGCTCGTCGACGAAGACGCGATCGGTGCGCCAGCCGGCGGCGACCCGGTCCGGCAACTCCGGCGTGTCGGCGTGGGCCGGAAGAGCCATGACGGCGGAGAGAGCAGGGAGGACCGCTGCAGCCGCGAGCAGAACAGTCAGGAATCGGACGCGCATCGCCGACAGAGTACGACGACCGGGCCTGGACACGTTCACAAGGACGCAGGCTCGCATGTCTTGGTTCCACCCCCGGGCAGTGGACGCGACCCTGGCCCGGACAGGGGAGACCAAGCCAGGGTCGCGGTGTTTCAGGGCAGAAACGTTGCTACACCGTCACGCTGTGCAACAGGGCAGATCGTGGGGCAACCTGGGGCAGATTCGGGGAATTCATGCCCCGGAACGTCGAGCCCCCGGGCCTCCGGCTCGACCCGCGCAAGTGGCCGAGCCGGAGGAGCTGGGGGTTCAGAACGCGGACTCGGGGAGGTCCATGACGTCCAGGTCGGTGAGCTCGGCCTTGACCCGCTCGGCCCGCACCGACGGCATCGTCGTCCGCACGAACCACTGGGCCGCGGCGACCTTACCGGTGTAAAAGTCCTGGTCAGCCGGGGAAAGTTCACCGCCGAGCTTCTCCAGTGCGACCTCGGCCTGCCGGAGCATCAGCCACGAGCAGACCACGTCGCCGAGGACGAACAGCAGCCGGGAGGTGTTCAGGCCGACCTTGTAGACGTTGCGCGGGTCGCCGTTCTCCGCCTGGGGATTGCTGGCCATGAGGGCCTGCCCCATGATGCCCAGGATCTTCTGGGTGTCCTCGAGGCCCTTGGCGAGCAGCCCGCGCTCCTCCTTCAGGCGGCCGTTGCCCGCCTCGGAGGCGACGAACGCCTGCACCTGCTCGGCGAGATGGCCGAGCGCCTTGCCCTGGTCCTTGATGATCTTGCGGAAGAACAGGTCCTGGCCCTGGATGGCCGTCGTGCCCTCGTAGAGCGTGTCGATCTTCGCGTCCCGCACGTACTGCTCGATCGGGTAGTCCTGCAGGAAGCCGGAGCCGCCGAACGTCTGCAGCGACTCGGTGCCGAGCAGCGTCCAGGACTTCTCCGAGCCGTAGCCCTTCACGAGCGGCAGCAGCAGATCGTTGACCCGCTCGGCCAGGTCGTCCTGCTCCCCGGCGTACCGCGCCTGCTCGGCCCGGTCCTGGTACGTCGCGGTGAACAGCACGAGCGCCCGCAGTGCCTCGGCGTACGCCTTCTGCGTCATCAGCGACCGGCGGACGTCGGGGTGGTGCGTGATGGTGACGCGCGGCGCGTCCTTGGCCGGGTTGGTCAGGTCCGGGCCCTGGACCCGCTCCTTCGCGTACTCCAGCGCGTTCAGGTAGCCGGTCGACAGCGTCGCGATCGCCTTGGTGCCGACCATCATCCGCGCGTACTCGATGACCTGGAACATCTGCGCGATGCCGTCGTGCACCTCGCCGAGCAGCCAGCCCTTCGCCGGCGTCCCGTCGCCGAAGGTGACCTCGCAGGTGGTGGACACCTTGATGCCCATCTTCTTCTCGACGTTCGTCACAAAGGCGCCGTTGCGCTCGCCGGTGAGCTCACCGGTCTCAAGGTCGAAGTGGTACTTCGGAACCACGAACAGGCTCAGGCCCTTGGTACCGGGACCGCCGACGCCCTCGATGCCCTGCGGACGCGCGAGCACCAGGTGGACGATGTTCTCGGTCAGGTCGTGCTCGCCGGAGGTGATGAACCGCTTGACGCCCTCGATGTGCCAGCTGCCGTCATCCTGCAGCGTGGCCTTCGTGCGCCCCGCGCCGACATCGGAACCGGCGTCCGGCTCGGTCAGCACCATGGTGGCGCCCCAGCCACGCTCGATGATGTGGTGTGCGATCTTCTTGTCCCGCTCGGTGCCGTTGCGCCAGAGCACGTGCGCGAAGTTCGGGCCGGCGGCGTACATGTGGACCGGCGGGTTGGCGCCCAGCACCAGCTCGGCCGCGGCCCAGCGCAGCGACGGCGGGGTCGGCTGACCGCCCAGCTCGGCGGGAAGCTCGAGCTTGAACCACTCGGCGTCCATGTAGGCGTGGTAGCTCTTCTTGAACGCCTCCGGCATCCGGACCTCATGGGCCTCGGGGTCGAAGACCGGCGGGTTCCGGTCGGCGTCGGCGAAGGACTCCGCCAGCTCGTGCTTGGCCAGCCGGTCCACCTCCGCGAGCACCTCGCGGGCGGTGTCGACGTCCATCTCGGCGTACGGGCCCTGCCCGAGCACGTCACCCCGGCCCAGCACCTCGAGCAGGTTGAACTCGATGTCCCGCAGATTCGACTTGTAGTGGCTCACAGAGACTCCTCAATACCTGTACTCGCGAGTAACTTGAGTATATACCCGCCGGTAACGAGGTCCAAGGGAGATTGACTGTGAGGTTTTGACGTCCTCCCGGCCGTAGACGGCGGGGATTCCAACCCGACTACGCGGACGCAGAGAGTTGAGGTTCACGCTTCTCGGCGACCGGTACTGCAGTCGCTCCACGTGCGGTCACGGCCCGTCCGGCCGCGATGTTGACGGCGGCGTTCACGTCGGCGTTCGCGGTGTATCCGCAGGACCGGCAGCGGAAGGCGGCTTGGCTCTCGCGCGCCCTCGCATCCCTGGTCCCGCACCGCGAACACGTCTGAGAGGTGTACGCCGCCGGAATCTTCTCGACCCGGCCGGCGGCCTTGTGTTCCAGCCGCTGAACGAGCTTGCCCCAGCCGCTGGCCAGGATGCCCCGGTTCAGTCCGGCCTTCTGCCGCACCCGCTTCCCCGGATTGTCCACTGTGCCCTTGGCTGCGCGGGTCAGCTGGACGATGCGCAGGTCCTCGACCCGGATCACGTCGAACTGGCGGGCAAGGCGGGTGCTGGTCTGCTCGACCCAGTCCTTGCGCCGGTCCGCCTCCCGCGCCTTGAGCCGGGCGATCGCGGCCCTGGTCTTGGCGTGACGGTTGCTGCCCTTCTGGGAGCGGGCAAGCCGTTGCTGCAGCTTCAGTAGCCGCCTCTTCTCGCCCGTGGTCAACGTCGGCGTCCGCAGCTTCTCACCCGTCGACAGTGCCGCCGAGACGGTCACACCACGGTCGACACCGACCAGCTCCCCGGTACCCGGTCCGGGAATCGGATCCGGGACCACCGCGAACGCGATGTGCCAGCGCCCGGAACGGTCACGCGTCACCCGGTACGACTTCGCGTCAGCCAGCGGCCTGGACAGCCGGAACTTCACCCAACCAACCTTCGGCACCAAGACCCGGGCCCACCGACGATTCAGCTTCTCCACCCGTCGGGCCTGCGCGCCGACGATCCGGAACCCCTCGTGGATGCCGGCCTTGCGCCAAGTGGGACGGCGGTGGGTGCCGGCGAAGAAGTTCGAGACGGCCTGGTCGAAGTCCCGCAACGCCTGCTGCTGCACCGTCTGCGATCCGCCCCGCAACCACTCGCTGGCGGCCCGGGCCTCGGTCAACTGCCGCGCCTGCTCCACAAACCGCGGCGGACCACTACGCCGGCCCGCCGACCACATAGACCATTGTTCAAGAGCCAGGTTCCAGACGTATCTGGCGTGTTTGCAGTGCCCGAGCAACGCCGCTTCCTGCTCCGGAGTCGGGGCAAGACGAGAGCGGGACATGACAGTGATTCAATCAGCCGGGACCGACAGTCCCTGAAACGCGAAAGGAGGCAGTTGCGGCTCCTCCCCCGACGGACGGGGCTTCCCCGCAACAACTCCGATGAAACTGATCTACGAGACGCATGCGACCACTGTCGACAACGAGAGCGGCATTGCGACCGGTTGGCTGCCGGGAGAGTTGTCCGCGCGCGGCCGCGAGCAGGCGCGCGAACTGGGGAAGCGGCGGAGCGACGTCGACGTGGTCTTCAGCTCGGATCTGCGGCGCGCGGTGCAGACGGTCGAACTCGCCGGGCTCGAGGCGCCGCACTTCCAGGACTGGCGGTTGCGCGAGTGTGACTACGGTGAGCTCAACGGTCTGCCGCGGGACCGGCAGGGAGACCGCGGGCGGTACGTCGAGCGGCCGTTCCCGGGTGGGCAGAGCTACCACGACGTGCTCGAGTTGACGCGTTCTTTCCTCGAGGACGTCAAGCGGTGGTACGACGGCCAGGTGGTGCTCGTGGTGGCGCACTCGGCGAACCGGTGGTCCCTCGAGCACCTGCTGGGCAGTCGCGCTCCGATGGAACAATTGGTTGCCGAAGGCGTCAATTGGCAGCCGGGCTGGGAGTACGAGGTGTAGACCCCTTGGCGGGGATGGCCGGCTGTGATGGCCGGCCATCCCGTTGTTTCTAAGGCTTGTAGACCGTCGCGCTGCCGTAGAGCTTCTGGGTGAAGGCGGTCATGTACGTCGCCGTGTTGGAATCGGTGAGGTTGTAGGTCAGGAACACGCCGTACCCCTCGTCGACGGTGCGCTGCGCCAGCGAGGCCGCCGTACTCGAGCTGGTCGCCGTGTAGGACACCGCGGCCGGGGAGAGGCGGGACTTGTCGGTCGGGCCGCTCGGGACGCCCCACGTGCCGTAGTACGGGTTCCAGGCGTAGTCGAAGGTGTTCGCGATGCTCTGGCCGTTATAGGTCAGGCGATCGGACGCCGGGCCGATGTCGTAGAGCGTGATGAGCTTGTTCGGCAGCTTCGCGCGGAGGGCCTGCACGAGGTAGACGAACGAGAAGTCGTTCGGCTGGCCGGTGCCGTTGTTGCCGTACTCGGCGTACTCGTCGTCGAAGTCGATGCCGTCCAGGCCGTACTGGTTCACCGCGTCGGCGAGCTGCTGCGCGAACGCGTCGGCGGACGCCTGGTCCGGGAAGTTCGCGAAGCCGGCACCCTGGTGGTTGCCGAGCACCGACAGCAGGACCTTGATGCCCTTCTGCTGCAGCGGCCGGATCTGCGTCGCGACGTTGTTCAGGACGTTCGTCACCTGGTCGTTGAAGTGCAGGTACGCGTTGGTGCCGTCGTAGTTGATGTTCGCCGCGAAGATCAACGCGATGTCGATCACCTGCGCGCCGTTGGTCGCCAGCGTGTACTTGCCGGCGTTCAGCATGCTGTAGTTGTTGACCTCGATGTACGCGGCGGTGATCGGGCCGGTCTTCGCCCGCGGGCGGCGCTTGGCGGCGCTCTCGGCGGCTGCGGCGGGCAGCGCGGCGCCGGTGGCGGCCGCGGCGGTTCCGGCGGCCAGGGCTGACAACAGGGTCCTTCGCTTCATGAGCTGATCGACTCCTCATCAACAGGTGGGCGGTCGCTTCACCGATTCAGATAAACCGGTTTAGCGGATGCTCATCATCGAGCCGTCGCGGATGTGGTGTCAAGGGGATGCCATCCGGGGTCGCGGATCGGTTAGTCATAGACCAAGGTGGTTCCTGGGGGTGGGAAAAAGTTACGAAAGAGGAGCGGATGAGGAACGCTACCGAGGTCAGGACCCGTCGGTCGCTGGTGGCCGGGACGGTCGGGAACTTCGTCGAGTGGTACGAGTTCGGGGCCTACGGCTTCTTCGCGACCGTGATCGCCGCGAACTTCTTCAGCAGTACGGCGACCAGCGACGCCGAGAGCCTGATCAAGACGTACGCCTCGTTCGCGCTGGCGTTCTTCTTCCGGCCGATCGGGGCCGCGGTGTTCGGGCGGGTCGGCGACCGGATCGGACGGCGGCCGACGCTGATCCTGGTCCTGCTGTTGATGACGCTGTCGACCACACTGATCGGCCTGCTGCCGACGTACGCCACCATCGGTGCGGCCGCGCCCTGGCTGTTGACGTTGGTGCGCGCGCTGCAGGGCCTGTCGGCAGGTGGTGAGTTCGGCGGCGCCGTGTCGATCATGACCGAGTTCGCCCCGCGCACGAAGCGCGGCCTGTACGGCGCCTGGCAGTCGTTCACGGTCGCGCTCGGGTTGCTCGCGGGCGCCGGGCTCGCCGCGATCCTCGCGACGACGCTGAGCAAGGAGGCGTTGTCGGACTGGGGCTGGCGCGTGCCGTTCCTGGTCGCGTTGCCGCTCGGCCTGGTCGCGCTGTGGCTGCGGCTCAAGCTCGACGAAACCCCGAACTTCACCCGCGTCCAGGAGCAGCCGCGGCCGGCCGAGGCCGGTGAGGTGGCGAAGGCGATCGCTCTCGGCATCGGCCGCCTGATGGGCTGGTCGGCGGCCGGCTACACGTTCCTGGTCGTCATGCCGTCGTACCTGCAGGCAACGCTCAACGCGACCTTCCAGCAGGCGCTGGTCGCGACCGTGCTCGCGAACGCCGGCTTCGCGGTGTCGATCCTCCCGGCCGGGTGGCTCAGCGACCGGATCGGGCGGCGGCCGGTGATGGTGGCCGGCGCGGCGCTGGTCGTCGTACTGGCGTTCCCGCTGATGAACCTGTTGCAGGACAAGGAGTCGGGGAACGCCGCCAAGGGGCTCGCGGTGTTCGCGGCCGGGCTCGTCGTGGGGCTGATGGCGGGCCCGGGGCCGGCGATGCTCGCGGAGATGTTCCCGACCCGGGCGCGGTACACGGGGCTCGGCCTGGCGTACTCGCTGTCGAACGCGGTGTTCTCCGGATCGGCCGGGTTGATCATCACCGAGCTGATCAAGCGGACGAAGAACGTCGACATCCCGGCCTGGTACGTGGTGGTCACGTGCGCGGTGAGTGTGATCGCATTGCTCACGTTGCGCGGGGACGACCACCGACGGGAGTTGCGGGACTGACATGCGAGTGATCGGCCTGATGTCCGGGACGTCGTACGACGCCATCGACGCCGCGGCCGCGGACCTGCGGCTGGACGGGGACCAGTTGGTGCTGACGCCGCTGGGCCTGCTGAGCCAGCCGTACCCGGCGGAGCTGCGCTCGGCGGTCGCGGCCGCGTTGCCGCCGGCGCCGACGACGATGGAGCAGGTGTGCCGGCTCGACACCGGGATCGGGCAGGCGTTCGCGGCCGTCGCGCAGCAGGCGGTCGAGCAGCTGTGCGGCGGGTACGCGGACCTGATCGTGTCGCACGGGCAGACGATGTTCCACTGGGTCGACGGCGGGTCGGTACGGGGGACGTTGCAGCTCGGTCAGCCGGCGTGGATCGCGGAGGTGACCGGCGTACCGGTGGTGTCGGACCTGCGGGCGCGGGACGTGGCGGCGGGAGGGCAGGGTGCGCCGCTGGTCAGCATCATCGACGTGCTGTGGTTGCGCGGGCGTCCCGGCGTACCGGTGGCGCTGAATCTCGGCGGGATCGCGAACATCACCGTCGTGCACGGCGAGCCGGTTGCCTTCGACACCGGTCCGGCGAACGCGCTGATCGACGCGGTGGTGACGGAGCTGACCGGGCGGCCGTTCGACGCGGACGGGGTGATGGCGGCGCGTGGGCAGGTGCACGAGGAACTGCTGGCGCGGCTGCTGGCCGAGCCCTACTACGGGCGCCGGGCGCCGAAGTCGACGGGGAAGGAGCTGTTCAACCTCGCGTACGTCGCGCGCGCGATGGAGGGACTGCCCGAGATCCCGGCGGAGGACCTGGTCGCGACCGTCACCACGCTGACCGCGCGGACGGTCGCCGATGCGGTACGACGGTACGGCGGGACCGAGGTGGTGGCGTCGGGCGGCGGGATCCGGAACCCGGTGCTGATGCATCTGCTCGCGGACGAGTTGGAGATTCCGGTCCGGACCACCGACGAGTTGGGGGTGCCGTCGGCGGCGAAGGAGGCGTACGCGTTCGCCGTACTGGGTTTCCTCACCGTGCACGGACTCGGCGGGACGGTGCCGAGCTGCACCGGCGCCGCGCACTCCAGCGTGCTCGGCTCGGTGACCCCCGGCCGGAGCGGACTGCCCACGATCTCCGGCGAGGCACGACCACCCGTGCGCCTCGTGGTGGCTTGACCGCACACTAGTCCTGTGACGAGGTTGTTCGTGGTGACCGGGGCGCCCGGGTCCGGGAAGTCCACGGTCGTGCCGGAGCTGGTCCGGCTGAGTCCGGGGAACCTGGTCGTGATGGACATGGACGAGCTGCTGGACGACAACGGCCGGCTGCTCGGGATCGACATCGCGAGTCCGACGGCGACGCCGATCTGGCCGGCGTACAACGCGCTGTGGTTGCGGATCACCGAGCTGATCCGGCGCTCGGGGATCCCGGTGCTGTTGCTTTCGCCGCTGCTTCCGGCGGAGCTGCCCGAGGGGCGCTGGCTGCATCTGGACTGCTCGGACGCGGTACGGCGCAAGCGGCTGGCCGGGCGCGGGTGGCCCGAGGCTGCGATCGAGGAGGCGATCGCGGACGCGGCCGAGATCCGCAAGCTCGTACCGCGGTCGGTGCGTGGGGACGTCGCGCCGGAGCGGTCCGCGAAGAGCATCCTGGACTGGATCCGCGGTGAACGCTTCGGCAAGACCCTCAGCCTGTGGGGCCGGCTCCGCGGGTGAGCTCTCCGGAACATTTCTGCCGGATAGTGCCGGATTGTTTCCGGAAAGCCCGGTTGACCTTCGAGTGGGTGCAAGGGTGAGGGTCGGGCGCATGAGGCTGACGATCAGTGAGTTCGCGCGGTCGGTGGGGCTCGCGCCGAGTGCTCTGCGGTTCTACGACGACTGCGGTCTGCTCCCACCGGCCGAGGTCGACGCGACCAACGGTTACCGGTACTACGACCCGGCCCAGGCGGACCGCGCCCGCCTGCTGCGCGACCTCCGTGAGATCGACCTCCCGCTCCCCGACGTCCGCCTCGCGCTCGACGCACCACCTGCCGAGGTCGCGGACCTGATCCGCTCGCACCTCCGCACCCTCGAGGCCAAGTCCACCGCGACTCGCGAAGCCGCCACCCGGCTCCTGACCCAACTCCTCGCCCGGAACACCACGGCCGTACTGGGCGGGCCCGAACTGGCCAGTGCGATCCGCCAGGTGGCCCCTACCGCCGCTGCCGGGTCCGCCGACGCGGGCGAGGGCTTAGAGGTGGTGTTGAGCTGTGTGTTGATCGAGCTCTCGCCGGAGGAGGTCACGTTCGTGGCGACCGATCGGTACCGGTTGGCGGTGCGGACGGTACGGCCGGTGGAGTTCGGTGGGACGTCGACGCGGGTGCTCGTGCGCGCCGACGAGCTCGCGGACGTGAGTCGGTGGGCCGCGGCGGGAGACGTCGTGCGGGTGGAGGTGGACGGCGGGCTGACTCTGGTGCGGGGCGACGAGTCACGTGAGTTGGCGGTCGTGGATGCGGAGTATCCGGCGTACGAGCAGATCCTGGACGGGCTGGCGCCGCCGGCTTGCCGGGTGGTGGTGGATCGGGTGGGACTGCTGGAGGCGCTCGCCGGGCGGGACGTTGTTGCTCTGGACATTGACTCGGAGAGCTTGCGGATCGGCGACGACGTGAAGCTCGACGCGATCGGGTCGGGGGCGGTGCGGATCGGGTTCACCGCGAGTCTGCTGGCCGCCGCGCTCGAGGCGAGTGTCGGGCCGGACGTGTTGCTCGAGATCTGTGAGCCCGCCCGGCCGGTCGTCGTACGCTCGGCCGATCAGGGCACGTTCACCACGCTGGTCATGCCTGTCCGGCTGGACGGGTGAACTGGTCGTACTACGGCTGGCTGGCAGGCTCCACGCTCTCGGTTCTGGGCGACACCGTCCTGTTCTTCGCGCTCGGCTGGGCCGCGACGGGCATCGGGCCACGGGTCGCCGCGCTCGTGCTGACCGGATTCACCCTGCCGCGCGCCGTACTCCTCCTGCTCGGTGGTGTGCTCGGTGACCGGATCGGCCCACGCCGGCTGCTGCTCGCCTGCACCGCGATCGTCGGCGCGTGCTGCTTCCTGCTCGCCGCGGTTGTCGGTGTCCGCGGAGTCTCCGCCGGCCTCCTGCTCACCACGTCGATCGTCGTCGGCACCGTCGACGCGTTCGCCTTGCCCGCGGCCGGCGTACTCCCGCGACTGTTCGTGCCCGACGATCAGTTGCCTAGAGCAATGGCACTGCGGACGTCGGCCACTCAGATCATCACTCTCGCCGGCGGTCCGGTCAGCGGTCTGCTGATCGCGACGGTCGGGTTGGTCGGGGCGCTCATGGTCGACGGCGTGACGTTCGCGATCCAGTTCCTCGTGCTGCTCCTGCTCAGACCGCCGTACGACGTGCCTCCGCAAACCGATCGCCCGTCGGTCGTCCGTGCAGCCGTGGACGGACTGCGGGTTGCCGTCGGTGATCGCGTGCTGCGGAAGATCCTGCTCGTGGTCGCGGTGGTGGCCGCATTCGTACTGCCGGTGACGTCGCTGTGCGTTCCGCTGCTCGCCCGGTCGCAGGGCTGGACGGCTGCGCAGGCCGGGTTTGTCGTCGCGGGCAACGTCTGCGGCGGGTTGCTGGTGACGGTCGTGGTGGCACGCTTCGGCACCTTCGATCGGGCCGGGGTGGCCGGCGGTCTCGGCTGTTTCCTCGCGGCGCTCGGGATCTCGGGCCTGGCTCTCGCGCCGTCCGTCCCGGCCGCGGTCGGCGCGACCGTAGTCCAGGGCCTGGGCATCGGCCTCTTCACATCGCACCTCGCGCCGGTCTTCGTCCGCAGTACGCCGAGATCACACCTGACCCGACTCCAATCCCTGCTGTCCCTGGCCCAGACCGTCCCGCTGATTGCGTCGACCAATCTCCTCGCGGCCCTCGACGTCCACCACGCGCTCACCCTCGCCGCCGCAGCCACAGCCCTCGCCGGCCTCACCCTCCTCCGCCTCGAACCGCCTTCCTGAGTAGACAGCTTCTTGACAACATGTTGTCGTGATGACAAGATGCTGTCTATGAAGACGGCATATGTAGCGGTGTACGAGACGTTGGCGGACTGGGAGATCGGGCATCTGGCGGTGGAGTTGCGGACGGGGCGGTTCACCGGGGTGCCGTGGTCGGTGGTGACGGTGGGGGAGTCGCTGGAGCCGGTGGTGACCATGGGCGGGATGCGGGTGGTCCCGGATGTGACGATCGCGGACGTGGAGCCGGACGCGGGGGATCTGCTGGTGCTGGCCGGATCGGTGCAGTGGGATGCCGGAGGTGGGGAGGCGTTCGCGAAGCTGGCGGCGCAGTTCCTGGATGCCGGTGTGCCGGTGGCGGCGATCTGCGGTGCGACGGCGGGGCTGGCGCGGGCCGGGTTGCTCGACGAGCGGAAGCACACGAGTGCGGCCAAGGAGTACCTGCAGGCGACGGGTTACCAGGGCGGGGACGAGTACGTCGACGCGCGCGCGGTCGTCGACGGGGATCTGATCACGGCGGGGCCGGACTCGCCGGTGCAGTTCGCGCGGGCGGTGCTGCAGCGGCTCGCGCTCGCGGACGAGCGGAAGCTGGAGGCATACGAGGGCGTGTTCCACCGCGCCGACGCCACGGCGTACCCGGCCCTGGTCGGGTGACCGGCGTACCCGATGATGGTCCGATGACTGTTCCACCGCGGGAGGAGTGGCCGAAGCCCGGGAGGCAGTCGGAGGGTGGGGTGGTGCTGACGGACGTCGTCCTCGCCACCTTCCGGCTGAACGCGCGGCTCATGGAGGCCGCGCAGGGGCTCGCCGCGCACGGCGGACTCACGGCGGCCTGGTGGCAGGTGCTCGGCGGTGTGCTGGACGAGCCACGTTCGGTGGCCGACGTCGGGCGGATCATGGGCGTCAGCCGGCAGGGCGTCCAGCGGATCGCGGACCTGCTGGTCGAGCGCGGTCTCGCCGAGTACCGCCCGAACCCGGCCCATCGCCGGGCCAAGCTCCTCGCCTGTACTGAGGCCGGCTACTGGGCGATCCGCCAGATCTCGATCGCCCAGCACCCGTGGGCCGAAGACGTCGTCAAGTCCGTCGACCTCGACGACCTCCGGACGACGCTCACCACGATGCAGGCTCTGATCACCAAGCTGGAAGAAGCTTGATCGCGAGACTCCTCCCGTAGGTGTGCCGCGTGCTGAACGTCAAGCGGGTCCCGGTGACGGTGCGCGTCACGCGAACCCCGTCGACGGGAGCCGCGGGCTTCAGGTACTGCGCTTGCAGGTGGAGCGTGATCGTGTCGCGCTGCGTCGTGGGATCGGAGACGGCTACCTGCACGCTTCCGGTCTCACGACGGATGATCAGTGAAGCCGGACCGTCGACGGCCACCCCAGCAAGATGATGGACGCCGGGCGTGAAGGTGTTGGCGGTGGTGAGGCGCAGGCCCAGGTGCTCGATCGCCTGGAGCTTGGTCGTGTTGGACAGCAGGCGGATGCGCCCGTGCTGGTACGAACGCAGGACTGATTCTGTTGCGTTGGGCACCAATGTGTAGGCCAGCGAGCGCGCCGCACCGGCCGGCTGGCTCGTGGTGAGCGCGAAGACCTGCTTGGTGACCGCGGTGTCCGGGTTGGACGTGCGCACTACCCGGCGGCTGCGGGTGACGCTCTGGAGATCGACCGCGAGCTGGGTCGGTTGCAGGAAGTGGTACCCGACCGCGACGCTGCCGTTGGTGTAGCGCAGCCACTGCGGGTCGACTGTTCCAGCGCCGCTCCAGGCTTGACCGTCCCGTCGTACGCCGGTGATGGTCACCGGATCGGACGGGCCGGCGATGCGGGTGTCCAGGGTTGTCGTCACCGCACGGTCCGCGTCGCGGACGCCGGCGGCGAGGACGACGATCTCGTCGTCGAGCAGGAACCACGACTTGGTCGCCGACGCGTTCTTGTAGACCACGAAGTCGTCCGGCAGTACGTCGCGCGACGCGTACGCGAAGTCGTCCGACTGCACCCACCCGACCGCGCCGTACGCATCCAGCGTCGCGCCACCGGAGTACGCGTTGGTGCCGACCGGGAAGTAGACGTAGGTGTTCTGCGACTCCGATGAGGCCGTGAAGCCCAGCGCGGGGTTGTCGTAGTACGCCGTCCCGTACAGCTCCGGGATCGACTTCCGCGTCTCGACCGGCGCCGTGACCCCGGCCAGCGCGTACGGGGACACGGTGGTGAAGTAGTCGATGCCGAACGACTGCGCCTGGTCCTGACCGGCCAGGTACAGGTAGTGCGCGCCGTCGCCCTGGAACCACGGCATCAGGTTCTCGCCACTCATGTACTCGTACTTGCTGATCCGCTCGGAGTTCCGCGACAGCGCGAACGCGTACCCCGACCGCCGGTGCACCGTCCGGTCCATCGCGTTGAACGCCGTCGTACTCGCCGCCGGGTTGAGATCGGCCGGCACGATCGACGGATCCGCCTTGAGGTCCGCGAACCGCGCGATGCTGACCGGCGACGCGAAGCTGTTCGGGTTGATCGTCGGCTGCGCGGTGAACTTCGCGAAGGACTTCAGCCGGGCCGCGTCGTCGCCGGTCGCGTAGTCGGCCAGGTCGACGATCGCCTCCACGATCACCGCCACGTCGGCGTACCCGGTGGTGGTCCGGGACACCGCGCGGCCCTTGACGATCTCCATCATCCAGCCCTCGAAGATCAGCGGCGCGAACCCGTGCTCGACCCATCCCTGCACCACGCCGACGAGGTCGTCGCTCTGGGCGTACTCCGTCCCGGCGAGCACCTTGACGGTCTGCACGACCCTGCTGAGCAGGCCCTTCCCGTACGAGCCCGTGTAGGCGACCGAGGCGTGCTGGATGAACGAGCCGTCCGCGTAGTACCCGTCCGTGACGCCGTGCTGCAGGTTGTACGGGTCGACCGTGGCGAAGACGGTGAACTGGTCCTGCAGCGCCTTCCGGATCCGCGTGTCGTCGTTCAGCAGGGCGCCCTGGAGTACGCGGTTCGCGGTGATGTCGACGAGGTTCGCGCCGGTGTGGAAGCGCGAGTCGAGGTCGACGTCGCCGTCCTTGCCGTTGCGCAGGTACGCGTCCATCGAGGCGACGTACCGCGTGATCAGGTCGGTCGGGGCGTCGATCAGGGCGAGCGTCTTGGAGACGTACGTCGAGATGCCGATCTCCCAGTGGAACCAGTTGCCGTAGTACCCCTTCGACTGGTCGCCGTAGTAGTTGTCGTGGAGCCAGCCGAGCTTCTCCGCGATCCGCGCGCGCACCTGCTCGTTGCCCTGCAGGTCCGACGCCGGTCCGGGACGCCGGTAGGCGAGGGCGATCTCGTAGAGGTGCTGGTACGACGCGCTCAGATTCGGATCGCTGGTGCCGAGGGGGAGGCCGGCGAAGAGCTCACCGGCGCCGGCGCGGTCCAGCGCGGTCAGCCAGGTCCGGGCGGTGTTGTCCATCGCGGTGACCTTGGCGGCGACCTCCGGGCGGGAGTTCGACTCCGGCGTACCGGCGTAGATGGCGATCGCGTTGGTGAGGAGCTGGCTCGGTCCGGCGGTCATCACTTCCTTGGCGGCGTGGGCGGTCGGCGCCGGGCTGACCGCGGTCAGGAGTGCGGTGGCGGGGACGAACGACAGCAAATGGCGGCGCGTGAGCTCCACTGGTACTCCCGGGCGGATGGGAAAACCTAACCCGGGAAGTGAACCAGCCGGAACTATCTTTCAGCAACGGCTTGCCGCTGACATCTCAGCAAGTCTTTTCCAGTGAGCCGTCAGGCGCCGCCCGCGCCGACGAGCTGCGGATCGATCGACAGGATCTGTACGGCGGCCCCGGACGACTTCGCCGGGATGACCAGCGCGACCTGGTGCAGGTAGTCCTGGTGCAGGGTCTGCGTGTACTTGACCATGCTGCTGAACGCCGTCGCCTCGCCGCTGGTCCAGTAGGCGTTGGAGCCTGGCTCGACCCGCTGGAGGTACCGCTCGGTGAGGGAGAGGAACACCAGCGCGTCGCCGGACGACGTGATGAAGGTCAGCGGTACGCCTGACGGCGCGAACGTGTCGGTGACGCTCGCGATGTACGGCTCCGCGGTGTCGGTGGCCTTCGACTTGGCGCGCAGCTCGAGCAGCTTGGCGAGGCCAGGGGAGGGCTTGAACAGCCTCGCCTGCGGCGACTTGGCGCCACCGGTCAGGTAGGTGGCGAGGTCCTTGGCGACCGCCTCCGGCTGAGCCTGGAGCTTGTTCAGGTCGGCAGTCTCCGGGGTGCGCAGACCGTCGACGGACGGCGGCTCCACCGACTTCGACGGGTAGACCGAATGCGTCAGCTTCCACGGGCTGCCGGCGCTGTCCCGCTGCCAGACGCCGAGCTGGCGGCTGCCGGGGGCGTCCGAGACGCCGGAGCTGACCACGAACCGCATCGGGTACGCCGTGAACTGCGGCGCGCCGATCTCCGGGTCGGTGTAGCTGAACGGCTTCGACACCTCCTTGCCGGCCGCGTCGAGTTTGCGTCCGATCAGGAAACCCGCCTGGGTCTGCGCGAGCGTCGGGTTGCCCTCGATCGTCTCGGCCAGCTTGGCGTCGCGGGTCTGGTTCGCCCGGTTGTTGATCTCGTTGTACCGCTGCACGACCGCCTGGGCGTCGGCGAGCGTCACGGCCGGACGGCTGTCGTCGGCGGTCAGTGTGTTCTTCGGCGGCATCAGTCCGCAGCTCGTCGTCGTCAGCAGGAGCGCGCCACTGGCCAGCAGCGCTGCCGTGCGACGCACCGCCTCGTCACTCTTCACGAACTCCGGCGACGCCGCGAGTGGCACGGTCTGGCTGTCGTCGCGTTCGGCTGTCGTCTCGGTGGCCGGAGCCGGTTCGTCGTACGCCGGCCGCGCGGGCTCGTCGTACCGCTGGGAGGCGCCGGCGCCGATCAGAGCCGGCGACTTGGCCCGGGCGACGGCCGCCGGCGACATGAACATCGGCGCCGCCGGAACGGCCACCGGGGCGGTCCGGGCCGGGGTCGCCTGGACGGGAGAGTGGCGGGTGGGCGTCGGCCGGGCGGGCGCTGCCTCGACCGGCGCGGGGGCCGGGACCGGGTCGCCTTCTGCTGTGGCGGACTGCTCGGTCGTGGGCGCGAACGGGCTGACCCGCTCGGGCGCGAACGGGCTCACGCGCTCGGGGGCGAACGGCGAGACCCGGTAAGCCGGGGCGCTCTCCTCGTCCCGGCGCGGATTCGGTGCCGTCGACACCAGGACCGGGATCCGGGTGTTCTTGATGACCGGGATCTCGGTCGTGTCCGCCAGCTTCTCGGTCACCTTCCGCGCCGGCCGGCGGCGCAGCATCAGCACCAGCCCGAGGGTGAGCACCAGAACACCCGCCCCCAGCACCAGGAGGCAGATGCCGAACAAGCGGTGCACCTGGACCCCGAACGTGACCTGCGCGCCGACCGCCGGCGTACCGTCCGCGTTCATCACGACGACGTCGTACCGGCCGTCCTGGATCGGCCAGCTGAGCGACTGCGAGCCGGGCGCGGACTGTGCGACCCACCAGTCCAGCTCGCCGGGCGGCGTCAGCTTGCCGGTGCTGCCCTTGAGGTCCTGCGTGCCGAACCTGGCCGGCGGCTCGAACTGGACCAGCCGGGTGTGGGCTGCCCCGGAGAGGTAGTCGCGGACGTCCAGGTCCTGCCCGACGCCGACGAACAGCGGCTTGTCGCCGGCCACGGTCACGCGCAGCGTCGGACCGTGCCGGTCGAGCAGCGACGGAGCGCTGACGACCGCCACGCCCGCACTGTCGAGCTCGCGGCTGGGGGTCGAGATCGTGTTGTCAGGGCCGACGAGCCAGAAGGCCGCAAAGGCGCCGGCAGCGGTGGCCAGGAGGCCGGTCAGCGCCAGCAGCAGACCCAGGGTGATGCGGGCGAAACGCATGAAGAGGCTCCCGTTGTACGACGGGCCCGGCCACGGACGGGTGTGCCGGACGGCGGGATCACAGGTCCGGACCACTCTCCAAGTATCCGGAAGCTCACCCGTTGTCACTGACTAACTGATCGCACAGGGATCTGTTACGGTTCCGTCCCAATTCGGAGCCTCGAGGGGCTTCAGGGCAGGTCAGCGCAGGTACGACGCCCCGTTGAAATCGAGGACCGCACCGCTGGCCCAGTTCGCCTCGGGGGAGGCGAGCCAGTAGATCGCGTTCCCGACCTCCTCGGCGGTGGCGACGCGGTTGAACGGGCTCTGGGCCCGGATCGCGTCGCCGCCCGGTCCGGCGAGGAACGACTCGGTCATGTCGGTGGCGATGAATCCCGGCGCGATTGACGTCACGGTGATGTCATACGGCGCCAGCGATGCCGCCAGCGACTGCCCGAGCGAGTGCAGTCCCGCCTTGGAGGCGCCGTACGCCGGGACGTCGGGCTCGCCGCGATAGGCGCCGCGCGACCCCACGTTGACGATCGCGCCCCGTCGTACGCCGGCCGCGGGGTCGGTGTCGAGCATCTGTCGCGCCACGCACCAGGTCACGTGCGCGGCGCCCTCGAGGTTGACGGCGAGGGTACGGCGCCACGTCGCGACCCATTCGTCGTACGACGTCTCGGCCAGCGGGTGACCGATCCGCCGGGAGCCCGCGACCGGCTCGTCGACGAACATCGCGGCATTGTTCACCAGGACGTCGATGCGACCGAGCGTGGTGGCCGATTCCTCAACCAGGGATGGGATCGCGGCCGGATCGCCGAGATCGGCGGCGACTACCGCGTGGCCGTCGCCGGGCAGGCCGGCGCGGATCTCCTCGGCGCGGCCGACGGCACCCCGGCAGTGCAGCACGACCCGGTCGCCGGCCCGCGCGAACGCCTGCGCGGCGGCCGCGCCGACACCTCTCGACGCACCGGTGATCAGTACTCCTCTGGACACGCTCTTGCTCCTGTCGACGGCTGCCCGCCATTCTGCGCCTGACGCCAACCTGACGACTTCATGACATCACTGGGGTTGACATTGACGTCACCATGACGTCATGCTTGCTGTCATGGAACTTGACCATTACCTCGAGTCGGTCCGGCGGAGCGTCGAGAACGCGACCGCCCTGGCCGACGAGCAAACTCGCTCCGTGGCACAGCGCCTCGGGGCCACGCTGGATGACGCGGGCCGCCTGGCCCTCATCTCAGCCCTGTCCGACGCCGCCGGGGAGATCAGCCGTGAGCTCTCCCCGGGATCGGTGGAGCTCCGGATGGCCGGCGGCCGCCCCGAGTTCGTGGTCACGCCGGCGCCCAGCCAGCTGACCGGTCCCGACGAGACCGACGAAGACATCGAGGACGAGACGGACGACGAGGCTGCCGAGCAGTTCGTGCCGGACGCCGACGAGCCGACCGCCCGGATCACGCTGCGGCTGCCGATGTCGATCAAGAACAAGGTGGACGAGGCCGCGGACGCCGAGGGCATCTCCTCGAACGCCTGGCTGATGCGCACCGTGATGACCGAGCTCAGCGAGCGCCGCCGCGGACCGCGCCCGCCCCGGCCGCCGCGCCCGCCGCGCGGCCCGGTGTTCGGCCCCGAGGGTCCGCTGGGTCCGAACGGCCCGCTCGGTCCCGACGGCGTCTTCGGTCCGAACGGCGTGTTCGGCCCGAACGGTCCCTTCGGCGAGGAAGGCGTCTTCGGCACGGACCGCGGGCGCTGGGAGCGCGACCGGCGGCGTGACGACCGGGAACGCCGCCGCGACGACAAGGACCGGCGGCGCGAGGACAAGGAACGGCGCCGTGGCGGCCACGGCCCGGGCCAGCGACTGACGGGATGGGCGGAATGAGCGACCGGAGCGCGACCCAGTTCATCGACGACGAGAACGAGCGGATCGAGCGGATCCGGATCGAGATCGGCTCCGGCCTGGTCGAGATCGGGGCCAACCCCGACGGCAACGGCACCGTGGTGTCCATGGAGGTCGACGGCGACGACGACGGTGTGATCTTCGAGGTCACCGACGGGGAACTCGTCATCGAGAGCCCGCGGAACGTCCGCCGGGGGCCGGAGATCCAGGTCCGGATCGCCACCTCGACGCTGCTCGACGCCCGGGTCAAGACCGGCTCCGGGGACATCTCCGCGGCTGTGCCGCTGCGCTCGGCGCGGCTGTCCACCGGCTCCGGCGACGTCTCGCTGGCCCGGGTGGAGAAGGAACTCGGCGTCAACACCGGCAGCGGCGACGTCAAGGTGGAGGACGCCGGCGGCGCGGTCCGGGCCGGTACCGGTTCGGGCTCGATCACCATCGAGGAGGCCGCCGACGCGCTCGGCCTGAGCACCGGCTCCGGGGACGTCCACGTCGGCGACGCCGCCGGCCCCACCTCCGTGAAGGTCGGCTCGGGGGACATCACCATCGAGCGGATCCGCGACCACTCGGTCGCCACCTCCGGCTCCGGCGACGTCAGGGTCGAGATCGCGGACGGGCCGAGCGTCCAGGCCGAGACGGCCCGGGGCGACGTACAGATCGGGGTCCCGGACGGACTCCCGGCGTACCTGGACCTGAAGACCGTCACCGGCCGGATCCGCTGCGACCTGCAGCCCGGCCAGAAGCCGGACGAGGGAGAGCGCGCCCTGATGCTGCGCGCCCGCACGGTCTCGGGCGACATCACCGTCGTCAAGGTCTGACCAACCTGTCGGACCGGCGCGTCCGGGTTCGTTGGGTTGATACAGGCGGAAACAAGGTCCCGCCACTGGGGGCGGGACCTGGGCGAAGCATTGCCGAAACACCACAGCACGGGGATGACGAGGGGAGCAGGACCATGATCACCAACCACGAGGAAGTTGCCCGGTTCCGCGTCGCCGAGAGGGTGCGGGCGGCCGAGGAGAGGGCCTTGTACAACGAAGGGCGGACCCGGGGCGGCGCGCGGAAGGGGGTGGCGGGCGCGTTGCGCCGGCTGGCCGACAAGCTGGAGCCCGCCCGTCTGGCCGAGCCGGCCGCCCGGGCCCTGACCGAGCCCAAGCCCCGCCACCGCGGGACCGGGCTCTCGATCGTCCGCTGACAGACCGAGAACTGCAGGTTGCTGCAATGCCTGTGGATAACTCCCGGACGGACCCGAGGACACTGCTAGCGTTCAGTCGATCATTCTCGGCGACCTGGGAGAGAAACCAACGATGCTGCGTCCGATGGTGGCAACCACAGCTGTCACCGCTGCCTTGATCCTGCTGGCTGGTTGCGGCGGGGACGACAAGAAGTCCGAGTCGGGCTCCGACACCAACAACGGCAGCCAGACCACCACCTCGGCCACGCCGTCCACGCCGACCCTCCAGTCGTTCGACCCGCCGAAGGCGTTCACCCCCGCCGCGGCGTACCCGGAGATCGAGGAGAAGGGACGGTCCATGCAGGACGAGTCCCAGGTCGGCATCGCCGGTCAGGTCGCGCTGATCGGGAGCTGGGCGGGGCTCAGCGGCCACGACGTCGCCAACCCGACCAACTCCTGGAAGGTCAAGTCCGCCGAGGCCGAGACCACCAAGGTCAGCGACGCGTCGAAGCCGATGGCGGCCAAGGTCGACGGCAAGGACGTCGCGGTGATCGCGTACGCCGAATCCGACAAGGGCAACGGCACGCAGAAGCCGAGCGGCCTGGTCGTCGTCCACTGGATCGACGTGACGACCGGCAAGAAGATCGCCGAGGTGTCCGCGAAGGTGAGCACCGTGGACGGCACCGGCGAGATCGCGAACGGGACCCCGGACCTCGCCGGCGTTGCCCTCGACCCGGAGACCGGCCAGATCGCCGTCGGCGTGACCATGCGGGGAGACACCGGGTACCAGACGGTGTACGCGGATCCCAAGACGCAGAAGTCCACGATCGTGCCGAAGATCAACCCGGCCGCCGTGCACGACGGCGTGGTCGCGGGCGCGACGGAGGCGCAGGGCACCAACGCCAAGGACGCCTCGGTGCTGCTCGTCGACGGCGCGAGCGGGAAGGTCACGAAGCAGGTCCCGCTGAAGCAGGCCTATCTGAAGTCGCTGGCCGGCGGCGCCAAGCACGCGTACTTCTACGGCAACAAGGAGACGCAGTACGGGAGCGGGACCGAGGGCGAGGCGTTCTTCGTGATCGACTTGTCGACCGGCGCTGTGACGCAGACGGTGGCCGCGGCACCCTCGACCTCCGACGTCGACGTCACCTGCTTCGCGGACCAGGCGACCGCGGTCGTCTGCACGACCAGGAGGGTCCAGGGGCAGGCCGTGGAGATCGTCGGATTCGACGACGCGACCGGCAAGAAGGCCTGGGGCTTCACGAGCGAGTCCGGGTCCCGCGTCGTGCCCCGGGTGAGCACCGCCTACCACGGTGTCCTGTACGCGTCGACCGAGGCGCAGCCGGTGCTGCTGGACGCGAAGACCGGTGAAGACCTGCCGAGCGGATCCTCCTCGAGCAGCCCGAGCTCGAGCGACAGCCCGTCCTCCGGTGACACGCCCTCGTCCGGTGACACTCCGTCCGAGAGCAACTCGCCGGCCGGCAACGAGTCCCCCGGAAACGGTGACATGGGCCTCTTCGACGGCAAGCCGAGGTCCCCGCAGGCCGTGTCGCCGTACGGCGGGGTCTACCGGCAGGAGCCGGTCGGCAACGACTACGGTTCCACCCAGGTCGAGTCGATCTGCATCTACCTCAAGCCGACTGCCTGACGTCGGCCGAACAAAAGGGCCCCGGGTTTCCCGGGGCCCTTTCGTCTGTTCGGTGTCAGACGTCGCTGCGGTGGAAGTTCTTGTAGGAGCGGGACGGCGTCGGGCCGCGCTGGCCCTGGTACCGGGAGCCGTACTTCTCCGAGCCGTACGGGTGCTCGGCGGGGGAGGAGAGCCGGAAGAAGCACAGCTGGCCGATCTTCATCCCCGGCCAGAGCTTGATCGGCAGCGTCGCGACGTTCGACAGCTCGAGCGTCACGTGGCCGGAGAAGCCGGGGTCGATGAACCCGGCCGTCGAGTGCGTGAGCAGCCCGAGCCGGCCGAGCGACGACTTGCCCTCGAGGCGGGCGGCCACGTCGTCGGGCAGCGTGACCAGCTCGTACGTCGATCCCAGGACGAACTCACCGGGATGCAGGATGAACGGCTCCTCGCCCTCCGGCTCCACCTGCCGGGTCAGGTCGGGCTGTTCCTCGGCCGGGTCGATGTGCGGGTACTTGTGGTTCTCGAAGACCCGGAAGAACCGGTCCAGCCGTACGTCGACACTCGACGGCTGCACCATCGCAGCATCGAACGGGTCCAGCTGGACCCGCTTCGCGTCGAGCTCGGCCAAGATGTCACGGTCGGAGAGCAGCACGGTCGCACGTTAGCAGCGTGCTGCTCATCCGCACAGCGTCAGTCCCCACCAGGCCGGTCTCCCGGTGTCTGGTGGCGGGTCGTCCGGAGCCCTCAGCTCTCCGGCGGAGATCACACCACCAGACCGTGGGCCTGAGGCAACTATCTTCAGTTGGCCAGCTTGTTGAACTTCGACACCTGGGTGGCGAAGGTCTTGACCTGCGTCGGCGACCAGTCCTTGAGCAGGTCCTCGATCACCTTGTGCCGCTTCTTCCGGGCCGCCGTCAGCTTGCGCTTGCCGGCCGCCGTCAGCGTCAGCAGGGTCGCCCGCGCGTCCGACTTGTCGGCCGCCCGCTTCAGCAGACCCTCTTCCTCGAGTCGCGCGCAGGCCCGGCTGACCGGGCCCTTGTCCACCTCGAGCGCTGCCACCAGGTCGGCCATCCGCACCGGTGCCAGCTCCTCCACGTGGTTCAGCAACGCGTACTGCGCCGGCTCCAGGTCCGGGTGCGCCTCGTCGGACAGCGTCCGCTGCAGACCGCGCAGCCGCCGCGCCAACGTGACGAGCTCCTTCTCCAGGTTGTCCACCGCGTCACTTGCGTCTGTTGCCACCGTTCACCCCTTCATCCAGTTGCCCCGCAACCATCTCGCCCGGTCCAGGACCGTATCCTCACGTTGCGTCGAATGTTGCCCCCGGCAACGCGTTCTAATCTGCCAGAAGATGACGAACCTGCCCAGTCCTGAACGTACCCTTTGTGAAAAACTGCCCAAGAACCCCCGGTGCAAACCGCCCGCACGACCCTTTTCGATGCATTCGGCACCGAACTCGGGTTCGAGCCGCTGACGGCGCAACAACCCGCCGCGGATTCCCGCTCCGGCTCCGGCTCCGGCTCCCGGACGGTGGTTCGACGCGCGGACCCGGCGTGGTTGCGGGGCCCGGGATCGGCTATGCTCTTCACCGCTGCCGGGAGACCGGCCGCGCGGGTGTAGTTCAATGGCAGAACATCAGCTTCCCAAGCTGACAGTGCGGGTTCGATTCCCGTCACCCGCTCCACTGAATCCCCGCAGGTCAGAGGCTTGTTTCCGGCCTCTGGAGTTGGTCGGGAAGTGTTCGAGGCGGGTGGTCGACACCGCCGGTCCGATGCAGCTGCTCACCGGCTCGGTCCGTCAGAGGTTTCGGTTCGTCGAGATGTTCTGACATATCGTGTGGCGGCATGAGCCACCAGCAGCCGCCGCAGTTCCAGCCGCAGTTCCAGCCGCAGCAGCCGTATCAGCCACAGCAGCCGCAGGTTCCGACCGGGATGCTGCAGCTGACCATCCAGGGCAGTGCGCTGACGTCCAACATGATCCCGCCGACCGTGCACCTGAACGGTCACCCGGTGTCCGTCAAGTACGGCCGGAACGACATCCCGGTTTTCGCCGGACCGCTGCACATCGATATCCACTCGCAGTGGATTCGTGTGTACGGCCAGGCCGCGCTCGACTGCACGGTGTTGCCGAACCAGGCGGTACCGGTGTTCTACGCGTCGCCGTTCCACCAGTTCACGTCCGGGAGCATCGGGCACAGCAAGGTGAAGCGGAAGGGTCTCGGCACGTTCTTCGCCCTGATGGCGGGGATCATCGCCGTGACCCTGCTGCTGACCCTGCTCGCGACGCTCGGCTGATCGCCTGTTTCGTTCAAACGATTGACCTGGGCACGGCTGTTGCCCAGGTCAACCGTCTGCAGCTCAGCTGCCGTAGACCTCTAGTTCGACGATGCGGGAGTAGGTGTGGTCGTTGCCGTCGAGGCAGAGGATGCGGACGGCGTCGGCCTGGACGGGGGCGAACGTCGTCGTGACGTGGCCGAGCGTGTTGCCCCGGACCTGGGCGACGGTCTGCCAGGTGCCGGCGACGCGGGCCTGGACGTCCCAGTCGCGCAGGCCGTTCAAGTGAGCGGGGTACTTCACAGAGTCCAGCGTGTAGAGCTCGACCCGGTTGATCGTCGCGGGTGCCGCCAGCGCGACGTCGTACGTGTCGGGGAACGCTGCGCGGGTGCCGTCGTTCCAGCCGGTCAGGGTGTCCCAGTGCTCGGGGTCGTTGTCGCCGTCGACCCCGCCGCAGAGGGTGAAGTTGCCGTGCGTGGAGGATGCCGTCGCCTGCTCGCCGAGCGCGAGGTTGTCGCCGGCCCCCTTCGGCGGGAGTGGGTCGACGGTCACGGGGACCGTCACCCGCGTCTGGTCGACCTCGACGCCGATCTGATAGCTCCCGGGCGCGGTGTCGCGCGGAACACGGACCTCGACCGGGGCGGAGACCGGCTGGTCGGGGTCGACCGCGGGCAACCACGACGAGAAGAGCGTGCGGGACAGCTGCAGCGGACCGGTCGGCTCGAGCGTCAGGTCGGCGTACCGGTCCTCGGAGCCGGTGTTGGTCATGGTGAGGGTCAGGTTGCCCGGGAAGCAGGGCAGGCCGACCACGTTCAGCCGCTCCGGCGCGACGCTCACCGCCACGTCGGAGGTTGCCTTCGGCATCGAGCTCGAGCCGAGCAGAGCGGCGGCGAGCACGGTGCCGGCCGCGACGACGGTCTGCCGGGGGATCCTCATTGCTGTACCTCCGCGATGCCGGGGCGGCCGTCCTCGACGAGGAGCTTGGCGCGTGTGCTCACGGTGCCGCCCTGGATGGACACCTTGTCGACAACGCGGTAGTCGGAGACCCAGCGCTGCGGCGTGATGCTGCAGCTGACGTACCCGCGCTGGAAGTTGCCGAACTTCATGTGCGGGTTCTCCCGCAGCAACGTCGCGCCGCCCGGATCCAGGTCCTGACCGTCCATCCCGGACGAGATCGACGTACCGACGAACTCGGTGCCGACCGTCGCGGACGCCGGGTCGTCGAAGTCGAGCTTCAGGTCCGACGCGACGCTGCGGTGCAGGTCGCCCGCGATCGACACCAGGTTGCGGATCCTGCGCTGCACCGCGCCGCCGAGGATCCGGTTGCGCGACGCCTCGTACCCGTCCCAGGTGTCCATCGGGACCAGCACCTCCGGCCCCTCCTTCGTGTCCAGCCGGGCGATCGCGGTCTGGTGCGCCACCACGTTCCACCGCGTCTGCGAGGCAGTCCAGCCGTCGAGCAGCCACTTCTCCTGCTCGGCGCCGGTGATCGTGCGCGCCGGGTCCTTGGTCTCCGGACCTGGCGCCTTCGTGCCGTCGCCGTACGCCTGGTCGGAGCGGTACTGGCGCGTGTCCAGCACGCTGAACTCCGCAAGCCGCCCGTACCTGAACCGCCGGTACAGCTGCATGTCCGGGCCCTTGGGCAGCTGCGAGAGGCGCAGTGGCATGTGTTCCCAGTACGCGCGGAACGCGTTGGCTCGCCGTACCCGGAACTGCGCCGGCGGCGCGCTCGGATGCGCTTCGTCGGCCCAGTTGTCGACCACCTCGTGGTCGTCGAGCGTCACGACCCACGGCGCGCTGGCGTGCGCGCTCTGCAGGTCGGGGTCCATCTTGTACGCCGCGTAGCGCTGCCGGTACTCGTCGAGCGTCACGGTCTGCCGGGTGATGTGCGGCTCGTTCGAATGCGGGCGGATGCCGCGGTCGATGCCGAACTCGTAGATGTAGTCGCCGAGGAAGAACACGACGTCGTGCTCACGCCGGGCCATGTCGCCGTACGCCGTGTACCAGCCCTCCCACCACGCCTGGCAGGACGCGAAGGCCAGCGAGAGCTCGGAGATCTGCGCGTCGTACGCCGGGGCGGTCTTGGTTCGTCCGACCGGGCTGAGCTGCCCGTCCACCCGGAAGCGGTACCAGTACTCCCGCCACGGTCGCAGTCCGCGGACGTCGACGTGCACCGAATGACTCGCCTCGGGGCCGGTCCGGGCGGTCCCGCTTCGGGCGATCCGGTGGAACTGCTCGTCCTCCGCGACCTGCCACTGGACCTCGACTGGCCGCCGGTCCATCCCGCCGAACGGCGCGAGCGGATCGGGGGCCAGCCGCGTCCAGATCACCACCGCGTCCGGCAACGGATCGCCGGACGCGACGCCGAGCGTGAACGGATCCCGCCGGTCGGCCCGGCCGGTCCACCCCGCCGCCGCGGTCCTGATCTCCGGAAGACTGCCGCCCAGCGCGAGCGCCGCCGCTGCCCCGCTGACGGTGAGGAAGTTACGTCGAGTACTCCGCATCGGCATCCACCCACCCGATCATCCCGAGGTGATCACATCCGTAACGCGAGATTACGAGAAGTTCACACAACAGGGTGAGAAGATGACCGGTTCCGGCCGTCAGCGGCTGACGATGTCCTTTGCCGCCGGGGCGTCGATCGTGACCGGCTTGCCCCAGTCCGTCGCCGTCATCGTCGCGGAGACGCCCTGCATGTCGAAGGAGACCTTGTACATCAGGTGGTCCTTCGAGCCCATCCAGATCGTGTAGACGACGTGCTTCGGCATACCGGCAGGCACCTTCTCGCCCTGCGCCTTCAAGGCGGCGGCGACATCGACGGTGACTGCGTACCGGTCGACCTTGTGGCCGCTCAGGGTCTCGGTCTTGATGTACTCCGCGGCCTGCAGACCGGCGTCGAACGCGTCGTAGATCTTCGTCGGGTCCATCTGCTCCAGCAGCTCCCCGAGGCTCCGGGCCAGCGGGTCGTCGGAGTTCGCGTCGATCTTCACGTACTTCCCGGCCGGGAGCTCAGGCGTCGACAGATAGACGACGTCGTCGACCAGGATCATCTTCGTCCGACCGCCGAACTCCGCGCCGTTCATGTCCAGCTGCGCGGCGAGCGGATCCAGCGACAGCACTCCGGCCATGGTCATCGTCTGCCGGCCGGCGACCATCCGCATGGTGAGCCGGGCGGTGTCCTTCCCGGCCATGCCCTTCTTCATCGCCGGCATGAAGCTGGCGGTGTTCAGGTGTGCTCCGGAGGCGGCCTTCAGCGGCGCCGTGGTCGCGATCGGGCTGACAGGCGTGAAGGACGGAGCCGACGGCCTGTAGCCGGTGGATTCGGTTCCGCCGCAGGCCGTGAGGCCGAGGGCGAGTGGTACGGCGGCCGCGGTGGCGATGGCGGCGCGGAGCTTCATCGTGCTGTCCTCCCCAGGTGATGCAGACGGTGGATCTTATGGTCTGGACCACCTGGGGAGGAAGGGGTTTGCAGCTAGTTGCAGGTCAGCTTTCGCCGCGTTTTACCGAGGCGAGCAGCAGCTGCGCGACGTCCTGTACTTCGACCGATTCGCGGGCCGAGCCGTCGGCCTGCTTCGCGGTGAGGCCGTCGGAGAGCATGACGCGGCAGAAGGGGCAGCCGGTGGCGATTTTGTCGGCGCCGGTTTCGACGGCTTCGGTGGTGCGGTTGAGGTTGATCCGGGTGCCGAGTTTTTCTTCCATCCACATGCGTGCGCCGCCGGCGCCGCAGCAGAACGACTTCGTCTGGTTGCGCGGCATTTCGGCGTACTCCGCGCCGGGGATGATGTCGAGCAGTTCGCGCGGGGCGTCGTACACCTGGTTGTGGCGGCCGAGGTAGCAGGGGTCGTGGTAGGTGATCTTCTGGCCGTTGAGTGAGCTGTCGGCGGGGGCGACCGGGGTGAGTTTGCCGTCGCGGACCAGGCGGTTCAGCAGTTGGGTGTGGTGGATGACGTCGAGCTCGACGCCGAGTTGGGAGTATTCGTTCTTGAGGGTGTTGAAGCAGTGCGCGCAGGTGGAGACGACCTTGCGGACCTTGGTCTCCTTGAAGACCTCGGCGTTTTGCATGGCGAGCTGCTGGAACACGAACTCGTTGCCGGAGCGCCGTGCGGGGTCGCCGGTGCAGGTTTCGCCGTCGCCGAGTACGGCGAAGCTGACGCCGGCGATGTTCAGCAGTTCGGCGACGGCTTGGGTGGTCTTCTTGGCGCGGTCCTCGAACGCGCCGGCGCAGCCGACCCAGAACAGGTAGTCGACCTCGTCCAGCGACTCGACATCCGCGCCGACCTGCTTGACCTCGAAGGGCAGGTCCTTGGCCCAGTCCATCCGCCCGGACGGGTTCATGTTCCAGGGGTTGCCCTTGTTCTCCAGGCCCTTGAACAGCCCGTTGAGTTCGGACGGGAACGAGGACTCGATCAGGACCTGGTAGCGGCGCATGTCCATGATCGCGTCGACGTGCTCGATGTCGACCGGGCACTGCTGCACGCAGGCGCCGCACGAGGTGCAGGCCCAGAGTGCGTCCTCGTCGATGACGGCGACGTCGGCGGGGCCGACGAGCGGTTTGTCCTGCTCGGCCAGGACCAGTTCGGGCAGTGATTTGCGTTCCTCGTCCGACGAGGCGAGCAGGTAGGGGGCTTTGGCGTAGGCGTGCTCGCGCAGGTTCATCATCACGAGCTTGGGTGACAGCGGCTTGTCGGTGTTCCAGGCCGGGCATTGTGACTGGCAGCGGCCGCACTCGGTGCAGGTGGTGAAGTCGAGCAGGCCCTTCCAGGTGAAGTCCTCGACCTTGCCGACCCCGAGCGCGGCGTCCTCGTCGAGTTCGTCGATGTTCTCGAAATCGATCGGTGCGCCGTTGACCGAGATCGGCTGCAGCGCGCCGAGCGCCGTACCGCCGTCGGCTTCGCGCTTGAACCAAATGTTCGGCCACGCGGTGAACCGGTGCCAGGCGACACCCATCGTGGCGTTCAGCGAGATCGTGATCATCCACGCGAACGAGATCAGGATCTTGATCATCGCGACCAGGTAGATGCCGTTCTCCAGCCGGGACTCCGGCCAGTCGGTGACCGCCTCGCCGAGGAACCAGGTCAGCGGGAAGTGCCACTTCGACGCCTCGCCGAGGTGCGCGGCCAGCCCGTACTCGAGGGTGCGTAGGCCCAGGATGCAGATCAGTACGCCGAGGATCGTGTACTCGACGTAGTACGCCTGCCAGGCCCGCGAACCGAAGAAGCGGCTGTAGCGGCCCTCGGAACCGCTCGGCAGATGCCGCAACCGGATCACGATCAACGCCGCGATGCCCAGCAGGCCGGTCCAGGTCAAGATCTCCGTGACCCACTCGAACACGATCCAATGCCCGATGATCGGCAGCGCCCAATGCGCGTCGAACAGCTGGCCGAAGGCCATCACCAGGCTGAGGAACAACCCGACGAAGCCGACCGCGACGAACCAGTGCAGCACCCCGATGTGGCTCCACTGCAGCATCCGGGTGTGACCGAGCGTCTCCTTGACCAGCGTGACGGTGCGCTGACCGGGATCGCCGGTGCGGCCCTGGGCCGGCTGACCGAGCTTGATGACGGACACCATGTGCCCGATCGTCTTGCCGAACAACGCGATACCGACAGCGGCGATCGCGAGCGAGACGACGATGGCGAGGATCTGCATACCAGCGATGTTATTGGTTGGTTACTCGTCAGTCATGTCTGTGTAGGGCTCGTCACGCCCCCAATTGCGCTGTCACCAAACCTACACACAGCGTTACAGAGGATTTCTTGCCTTCAGCATAGCCCGATTCGTAAGTTTCTAACCACTGCAATCGCAGTACCTGTCAATCGGTTTCGGTGGGAGAGAACGATGCGTCTTCGTCGGGGAATCGCTGCTGGAGTACTGACCGCGACCGGTCTGGTGGTGCCGGCCGCGGCGCACGCGGCACCGGCCGCGGGCAAGAAGTGCGACACCAGCACCGTCTACTGGTACGCCCGTGGCGGGCACGAGGTGTACGTCGGCACGAACCTGTACAGCGACTGGATGGAGGGGCCGGGCCGGATCACCTACCAGAAGACCGCGACCTCGGAGTCGAACTCGTCGTGGTCCGGGGATCTCGGGGTGAGCATCCCGCTGGTGATCGCGGAGATCCAGAACAAGTACTCCAAGACCGTGGGCAAGTCCCACGCAGTGACCGACAGTTGGTCGTACACGGCGGAGGTGCCGGCCGGGAAGGTCCGCCGGCTGCACCAGCTCAAGCAGTCCTGGCGCGTTCAGGTGGTGCGCTGGAAGTACACCACCAGCGACTGCAAGAAGACCAAGGAAGTGAGCAACCGGACCGCCACGTTCCCGACCAAGAACCGCGACTACATGTGGATCCTCGTCGGTCGCGAGTGAGGGGCGGACCTCGGACACTCAGTCGACGAGCCGCGCGAGCCGGGCCGCGACCGCCGGGCGGCGCGGGTCGTCCACGGGCAGGCCGGCCTCGAGGGCCTCGAAAACCTCGAGGTCCTCGGCGCCGACCGATGTCTGCGCGAACTGCCAGAGCAAGTCGGCGTCGGCGGCGTCCAGGACGGCGCGGCGCAGCGTCGCGTCGAGCTCGTCCCGCTCGGCCCGCAGCGCTGGAGCATCCGACCGCGCGAGCAGCGGGCCGCAGTACAGGGCGAGGGCAGCGGTCAGATCGCCGTTGCGGAGATGGGTCTGGACCTCGATCACGTCGCCGGTGACGTCCGCGACGATGCGGTACGGCTTGGTGTCGAGGACGCCGCCGCCAAGCAGGTTCCGCAGGCGGTGCATCTCGGCGCGGACCGTGGTCGGGTTGCCCTCGTCGCCGTACAGCTGCAGCATCAGCTGCTCGGCCGTGAGCCCGGTCGGCTGCAGTAACAACAGTGCGAGTACTTCGGCCCGCCGCAACGTCAGTGCGATCTCGCGACCGCCGACGACCGCGATCGGCTGACCCGAGCCGAGCAGTTTCAGCCGCAAGGACGGGCGCGAACGGCGTACCGGCGTACCCGGCATGCGCAACAGGTAGCCCTCGTCGAGTCGCTCGACCAAGCCCTCGCGACCGTCGCCGAGATCGATGCGATCGGCGCCTTCCGGTACGACGAGGCGGTCCGGCAGCCATTCGAGCGGCTGGACCGCGAGGACCCGGCCGGTCGGGGTGAGCAAGGCACCGGGCGCGTCGCCGAGCGCCATCAGGTGCCGCATGTTGCGGGCGCGCAGCATCTCGTCGGCGGCGGCCATCCGGACCTTCAGTTGTCCTTCGGCGAGCTGGGCCGCGGCCGTCACCAGGGCGACCATCGCGGGATGGACCGTGCGCAGCGGTCCGGAGACGTCGACCGCGCCGAGCAGCTTGCCGGTGTCGGGGTCGTGCACCGGCGCGGCGGCGCACGTCCACTCGTGGATCCGGCGGACCAGGTGCTCGGCCGAATGGATCTGCACGGGTTTGCCGACCGCGAGCGCCGTACCCATGCCGTTCGTGCCGATCTGGTCCTCCGACCACACCGCGCCCTCCGACAGCGCGATCCGGTCGGCGGTGCGCTTCACGTCGGCGGCGCCCTCACGCCACAGGATCATGCCCTGGGCATCGGTGACGATCATGATGTGCGACGCCTCGTCGGCGATCGTGGTGAGCGTCTGCCGCAGTACCGGAAGGACGGCGCGCAGCGGGTGGCTGGCGCGGAGCTCCTCGACCATCTGCTGTTCGAGGACCATCGGCGGCGCGTCCAGCTCCGGGTCGACCGCGGCGGCGAGAGAGCGTTCCCAGGACGCGGCGACCAGCGGCCGGGGCTCGGTCCCGGGGCGGCTGCCGCCGAGCACGTCGTCGTACAGCCCGCTCAACCGGCGGGCCTGCTCCGGTGCGTCCATACAACCTCACTCCACGTTGCAACGTCCGTGCAACGTCGCGGTGCCTAGGTTCGGTCCAACGTCGGATCCGTTGGAGGACCAATGACGATCTTCGCAGCTCCCGGGCAGGATGGCAGCCCGGTCGCGTACAAATCGCGCTACGAGCACTACATCGGCGGTGAATGGGTCCCGCCGGTCAAGGGCGGGTACTTCGAGAACCCGACGCCGGTGACGGGCGAGACCTTCACCGAGATCGCCCGCGGTACGGCGGAGGACGTCGAAGCCGCCCTGGACGCCGCGCACGGTGCGGCGCCGGGCTGGGGACGGACGTCGCCGGCCGAGCGGGCGAACATCCTGAACAAGATCGCCGACCGGATCGAGGCCAACCTCGAGAAGCTCGCGGTCGCCGAGACCTGGGACAACGGCAAGGCCGTCCGCGAGACGCTGGCCGCCGACATGCCGCTGGCGATCGACCACTTCCGGTACTTCGCCGGCGCGCTCCGGGCCCAGGAGGGCTCGGTATCGGTGATCGACGACGACACCATCGCGTACCACTTCCACGAGCCGCTCGGCGTGGTCGGGCAGATCATCCCGTGGAACTTCCCGATCCTGATGGCGGTCTGGAAGCTGGCGCCCGCGCTGGCGGCCGGCAACGCCGTCGTACTGAAGCCGGCCGAGCAGACCCCGGCCTCCATCCACGTGCTTCTCGAACTGATCCACGACCTGCTGCCCCCCGGTGTGCTCAACGTCGTCAACGGGTTCGGCGTCGAGGCCGGCAAACCGCTTGCCTCCAGCAACAGAGTGGCCAAGGTCGCGTTCACTGGTGAGACCACGACCGGCCGGCTGATCATGCAGTACGCCTCGGAGAACATCATCCCGGTCACGCTGGAGCTCGGCGGCAAGAGCCCGAACGTGTTCTTCGCCGACGTCGCGTCGTCCCGGGACGACTTCTACGACAAGGCGCTCGAGGGCTTCACGATGTTCGCGCTGAACCAGGGCGAGGTCTGCACCTGCCCGTCGCGGGCGCTCATCCAGTCGTCGATCTACGACTCGTTCCTGGGCGACGCGGCGGCCCGGACACAGGCGATCAAGCTCGGCAACCCGCTCGACACCGACACGATGATGGGCGCGCAGGCCAGCAACGACCAGTTCGAGAAGATCCTCGCCTACATCGCGATCGGCAAGGAGGAGGGCGCCCGGGTGGTCACCGGCGGCGCCAAGGCCGAGCTCGACGGCGACCTCGCGGGCGGGTACTACATTCAGCCGACGATCTTCGAGGGCGACAACAAGATGCGGATCTTCCAGGAGGAGATCTTCGGTCCGGTCGTCTCGGTGACGAAGTTCGACGACTACGCCGACGCGATGAAGATCGCCAACGACACGCTCTACGGCCTCGGGGCCGGCGTGTGGTCGCGGGACATCAACACGGCGTACCGGGCGGGTCGCGAGATCCAGGCCGGTCGGATCTGGACGAACAACTACCACGCCTACCCGGCTCACGCCGCGTTCGGCGGGTACAAGAACTCCGGGATCGGCCGGGAGAACCACAAGATGATGCTCGACCACTACCAGCAGACCAAGAACCTGCTGGTCAGCTACAGCCCCTCGAAGCTCGGCTTCTTCTAATGGTCGAAAGGGTGTCGCTCACGGACGAGGCGGCGGCGTTGCTCCGTCGCCTCACCGAGATGCACGGCCCGCTGATGTTCCACCAGTCCGGTGGGTGCTGCGACGGCAGTTCGCCGATGTGCTACCCGGACGGGGAATTCAAGACGGGGTCGGCGGACGTGCATCTCGGAGAGCTGGTCGTCGACGGCGTGGACAAGCCGATCGGCTTCTGGATGTCCGCGAACCAGTACGAGTACTGGAAGCACACCCAGCTCACCGTCGACGTGGTGAAGGGCCGCGGCAGCGGCTTCTCCGTGGAGGCCCCCGAGGGCGTCCGCTTCCTGATCAGGTCGCGGCTGTTCACTGACCACGAGTCCGCACAACTCGGACTCCTCTGATCTCACGTGGCCGCACCCCACCACCCAGCGGCCACGTGACCAGCGAGTGCCGACCGTCCGGTGGCGTTGCCGGACGGCCGGCACTCACCTAGGTTCCGCGTAAGGCGGCAAGGGCGATCTGGCGGACGCGCGCCAGGATCTCTTGCGGCGATTGGCGCAGGTTGATCGGCGCCGCGACGACCTCGACCTCTGTGTTCTTGATTCTCCGCCGAATGTCGTTTCCACCACCGGCATAGATCAGCCAGGCCGCTGGAACCTGAAGGGACGTGCAGTAGGCGAGCATTTGGTAGTGGTCGGCGTTGGCGTTCGTCCCCGTGCTCGAGGCGAGTTTGTACTTGGCGTCGAAGACGACGTCAGGTTTGCCCGCCTCGTCCCTGTGCACTACGTCCACCCGCATGATCACGTCACCATGGGAAGCACCGCTGCCCCCGGCCCGTCCTGTGGACCAGTCTCCGTCACCAGTCAGATAGGCAACCAGCTGACTCTCCAGACATCCGGGGTAGCCGGCCAAGGCCTCCGTCAACGCCACCGTGACGAATTCTTCGAAGACCTCCCACATGACGACGACGAAGGCTGACATCTCGACGCCTTCCAGCGACACGCGCGTAGAACTGTGGCGGAGTAGGACCTCCGCCAGGCCCAGGGCCGATTGATAGCGATCGTTGAGTCGCGAGGGCTGCCAGGCCGGGGTCGGTGTACCTGGCAAAAGCCGGGTCACGCCCGCGAACCTCGCCGCGAGGTGGAGCAGTCGTCGTCGGGTCTCCGGCTGCAGGCGGGGCACGCCGAGCATCAGGTGAATCGCGGCCAGCAGGATCTGGTTCTCCGCGATGTCGGGACTGAACTCGTCATACCGCACCTCGATGGGCAGGAAATGCCCGGGCCGGCGACGAAACTGGTCCTCGAAGGCGATGCGTCCGCGAACCGTCTGCAGAGCCTCCTGCTCGGTGCGGTATCCCTGCAGCAGCCCCATCGTCAACGCCTGCTCGACTGACGCGATGAGCGACTGGGCCATCGCCGGCCACAGGTCGCCGTACGTCTCGGCCGTTACCGTCTCCGGGCGGAAACCCGGGTTCTTGGCGTAGCCGAGGAGGAAGATCAGATGCGCGACGCCCAGCTTCTGTTTGGGAGTCACCTCGATCTGCAGGTCACCGAAGCGCACGGCTCCGACTCGCCCGTTCGGCAACAGCCGGTAGGTCCCGGCGTCCGCGCGCCGGACGTCGACGAGCTCCGATCGCTCGAGCAGGACCGCCTGGTTGGGGCTTAGCTGGACCTCGATGCCGTCCGCATCGAGCTCGTCGAGCGATTCGTACCTGAAACTCATCAGGCGTCCGCGTCGTCCGGGGCCCCGTCCGCCTTGGCACGTTCCGCGATCCGTCTCCGCAGTTCCGCGAGCCCGAACTCTTGGTCGATCTCCTCTGGGGACTTGCTGCCGTAGAAGTGCTCGTGGAGCAGAGGCAGGATGTCGTAGCGCCAGACCAGGTCCAGCGCTCCAGGCGCATCCAGCCCGTCCCTCATCAGGTATGACGGACCGATGTGCAGGTCGTGGCCGGGTCGACCCATCGCCAGATTGAGCTCCGCGAGAAGCTCGACCCGGTCGTCGGTCAATTGCTGCCGCTTCGCGAACGCGGCAAGAACTCCCCTCACCGGTTCCCGTTGAGGGTGCATCTCGTAGAACGGGAACCGGCGTCGGATCGCTGCGTCGACGAGGGCAATCGAGCGGTCCGCGGTATTCATCGTGCCGATGATGAACATGTTGTCGGGAAGGCTGAACGGTTTGTCTGGCCGGTATTGGAGCCGCACGGTCTCCTCGCGGTACTCCAGTAGGAAATAGAGCTCGCCGAAGACCTTGGGCAGGTTCGCGCGGTTGAGCTCGTCGATGATGAGCACGTAGGCCTTGTCCCGGTTCTCGGCCTTGGCTGCCTCGGCCGCCATCAGCTTGAGCGGACCGTCCTGCAAGGCGAAAGGCTGGTTGCCGTTCCCCTCGACAGGTCGGAACCCCTCGAAGAAGTCCTCGTAGGCGTAGGAAGGATGAAACTGCACGAGTCGGACTCTGCTGGGATCCTGAGCCCCCGCCAGCCGTTCAGCGAGCTTCTTGGCGACGTACGTCTTGCCGGTGCCGGGCGGTCCGTAGACAACCAGCTGCCGACGCCGGTTGAGTAGTTCGACCAACTCCTGGAGTGGCGCGACCGGCATGTACAACTCGTCGGCCAGGTCCTGGGACACAGCCGGAAGCATCACCCGCTCGACTGCTTGGGCTCCGCGTGGCTCGGCTGGCGCGACGGTTTCGTCGTCCAGGAGCGCGGTCAGGAGATCGCTTACCCCGGTGAGGTCCACGACGTGGCCTTCTTGTTCCAGGGCGGCGCTGAGTTTGGCCGGGAGCGTCTCCAGCGGTCTCCCCGACGCAGACCAGAGAACTGGGCGGGTCAGCGGCGACGGCGACGGTTCCTCGTTCGGCGAAGGATCGTCGACCGTCCCGATCATGAGTTGCTCGTCCGTCAGGGCGACCACCAGGTCCTGCGGCCGCACGCCTTCGAGGAACGTATGAAAGGCCACGGTGAGCTCTTCCCGCTGGGAAGGCGCCAGGTGCGCATAGCCATCGCTCACTAGGCGCGCGACAGCTCCGGAGGTCATGTCAGGCGTCAGCGCGAGCCCGGCTTCGTCCCGGAGGTCGATGCAACTCTTCTCGAGCCACCTGTTGACGTCGTTCGGTGCGTCTGTGCGGATGAGCCAGGCCCGCGGTCCGGCGTACGAACCGGGCCGCCATCGGTTGACGTAGGGCGGGTCGTACCAGGAGTAGAAGTTCTTGTTCTTCCGTTCGTGCAGCGTTCGGAGGGCTACGAGATCGCGGGTTACCTCGTCGTCGTGGTCGCCGCTTGGCTTCCCGAGATCGGCGATCAGGCCGTTACGGATCCGCCTGCGGTGGTCCGCGCTGACGATCGACGGGAACAGGCCGGGCCATGCGAGGTACTCGACGGCGTACCGGATGGATGGTGAGTCTTCCGGTACGCCGGTCGTCACCTCGCGGAAGGCGAAGGGATCCCGCAGGGCCTCGTCGATGACCTCCGGGGGTTGCTCGAGCCAGTGGAGCACGAACCGGCAGAGCCACTGCAGGTGCTCGGGCGCCTTGATGTGATAACCCTGCCCGCCGGCGAATGCGTGGCCGTCGTCCAGTGCGGCCACCTGTGACTCGGGCAATCCGGGTGCGCCTGACATCGACGCGAGGATGGCACCGATACGGTCGATCTTGGTCGAGGCCTTCATATCGTGCAGCGGCGCGTCCCGGATGTACAGAAACTCGGCAGCGAGGCACAGCACCTCGTCCTCTGCACCTGCGAGTTGCTGGACCAGCCGTTCGAAGAAGCGCAGACCGCTCTCGCCCGTCGTCAGGCGGTCGGCCAGATTCTGCGCGGTCTCGACGGACCAGCTCCGGACTCCGCTGACGAGCGCCGAGGTCTCGCCCCGAAGACCGGCGGACAACACATCCCAGGCCGCACTCTCCATGATGGGGCTGACGCCGGCACCGCGATCGACGCGGACTTCGCCAGCGCTACCCTCGCGCCAGTGTTGCAGCTCGGCACGTTTCATCGGCGGCCAGGTGTCCGGTGGCGCCCACTTCAGGGCCACCCAACCGAGGCCTTGGGCATCCAGTCGATCCCGGGGCCGAGGAGGCTCGTCGCCCCACCTCTCGAGCAAGCCGTCGCACAGCGACAGCAGCGCCGTGTAGCGCTCGCCCGGTGAGGTTCCGGGGGTCTCGCCAACCCGCGCTGCCCAGCCTGTTCCAAGAGCCGGCCGGTACGGCGGGAACGAATTCGGGTCGACCCCGAGCAGCACGCACGACGCGAAGACCGTTCGATCGCCGGGGCTGACGTATGCGCCCCAGTTGCCGAGCTCCTCACCGAAGCCGTCGATGGCATCGACTGCGCCGGACGTGTGCAGTTGCCCGAAGGCTGCACGGACCTCATCGGGATGGTCCTGGATGCGGTTGCGCAGCCATGTCTGGGCGAACTGGTCAACGAAGTTTCCTGCTGCGGCCGCCTGCCTGAGCCGCTCCGCCCAGTCGGCGCTGCCGGTCGCGCACGCGGCGCCTGCCGCGGCCCACTTCTCTGCCGCTTTCAGTTTGTAATCGCGCTCTTCTGCGTCCAGGTCGACGTCCGCGACGAGCTCGCGCGCCCATCGGAGAAACGGCTCCCAGCCGACGCCTTGCGCCCCACCGTCGCGTTTGGACGCGTGGTAGCGACGAGTGACCTCAAGCCAAAGAGCGTCGGGCGACAGCTCAGCGAGCGCCTCCGCTCCGCTGTCGGTCAGCGAATACGCGTGGTTCTCATCCCGCGTCAGCCAGCCGCCAAAGGTGGAACGGGATATCGCCACGCTGGCAGCGGTGCGCCAGCGGACCTGGCCACTCGCGTTCGTGCTCATTTCGCGCTCGGTGAAGTCAATGCGCTCGGCGACTCGTGACAAGACCTCCGAACTACTCATCGGACCGCCACCCGATGCAAGGACTTCGTAGACGGTGCGTGTCAGCAGTCCGCGGCGTAACCCGTCGTTCGCATCAGATCCGCCCGCGTCGACGTCGCTCATGCCGACGACCATAGCGGCGACTCAGCTTTCTCATCCATATCCCAGCACAGTGCGGTAGATGGCGGAACTGTCCCGGTCTGGCATGTTGTCCTTCAACCGCAGGATCTGTAGTCGCTGTTCGGCTGTCGCGTCTCGTACCCGGTACGCGTCTGCCACGTGCGGTCGCTCGACGACGTGGAGCCAGAAGGTCAGGTCGATTTTCCAGGTGTCGGTGTGCAGTACGGCGTAGTACCGCTCGTCGGTGAGTGCGGGTGTCGGCCGGCGGTTTCCGCGCTCGTCCCGGAAGTCCACACTGCGTATCTCCACTGCTCGGTCCAGAGCAATCAGGCCGTGCAGGATGGTCGCCGTATTCGCGTCCGGTGCGTCGAACATGACGTCGAGGTCGCGGTCGACCATGAGGCCGGAGAGGGCGCTGCCGATCAGCACCGGCTCCCACGGAAAGGCAGTGCGGAGGCCCAGGCGCCGGTACAGCTCCTGGGCCTCCGCCTGCAACGCCTGTGCCCGATCGACGAGGGACATGCCTTCGAAGGTAGGCGCATTTTGGCCGGGACCGCGAACGGTTTCTACTTGATCCGCGTGGTCCTCGAACCGTAGAGCTTGCCGTTGTCGGTGTTCGCGACGATGACGACCAGCGACTTGGTCCGGCCGAACTGCATGTCGTAGTTGCCGCAGACCCGCGAGCCCTTGCCGAGGGTGTTGCGCTGCTTGAAGCCGCGCTCGGAGTCGTTCGGCAGGTAGAGCGGCCACGACCGTGCACTGAAGACTGCGACGACCCTGAAGTACACGCCGTCGCCGTTGCCCTTGACGTCATAGAGACAGTACTTGCCTTTGAGGCCCGACGAGCTGATCTGGTAACTGAATTCCAGCGTCCCGGTTCGCATCTGGTGGTCGTAGATCGGGATGGTCTTGTTGCCGCCGATCACCGTGTCGGCCGCGGCCGGAGTCGGTGCTGCCGCGGCGCCGACGGTCAGTGCGAGCGCGCCGGCGATGGTCGCCAGCCGAGTTGCTTTGCCGATCATGTCCACTCCCCTTGTGTTGTTCGGTGCGATCAGCCTGCCGCGCGGCGCTATACGTGGACTTACAGCTCGCTAGACTCGGCGGATCCTGGAGCTGGGGGAGGCAGGATGCGGTACGACGTACTCGGCGCACTGCGGATCCGGGACGACCACGGCGAGCCGATCGAGCTGTCGTCCGCCAAGCAACGCCTGGTTCTGGCGTTGCTTCTGTACCGGCGGGGCCAGCCGCTCTCGGCCGACCGGCTGCTCGACCTGCTCTGGGACGGCGAGCCGCCGCGGACCGCGCGTACCAACCTGCAGGTGTACGTGCACCGACTCCGTCAGGCCCTCGGTGAGGGCCGGATCCAGCACGGCCCGGACGGCTACCGGCTGATCGCGGAGCCCGGCGAGATCGACGCCGTACTGTTCGAGGAACACGCGGCCGGCGGGCGTCATCGCGAGGCACTCGACCTCTGGTACGGAGACGCGTACGCCGGGTTCGCCGACGTCGACGTACTCCGGGACGAGGCGTCACGGCTGGCCGAGCTCCGGCTGCTGTCGTACGAGGAGCGGGTCGAGTCCGATCTCGAACTCGGGCAGCACGCCGCTCTGGTCGCCGAGCTGCAACAGCTGGTCGGACAGCACCCGCTGCGGGAACGATTGCGCGGTCAGCTCATGCTCGCGCTCTATCGCTGCGGTCGAACGGCCGAGGCCGCGGAGGTCTATAGGACCGGCCGGGCCGCGCTGGTCGAGGAGCTCGGTCTCGAGCCGGGACCCGAGCTGCGACGGCTGGAACAGGCGATTCTGTCCGGGGACCCGTCGCTGGAGCTCACGCCGGTCGTCCCCGCACAGCTACCTGCCGCCGCTCGCTGGTTCACGGGCCGGGAAGAACAGCTGGCCAGGATCACCGCGCTGCTGACCGAGCGGCCTGTGGACGGCTCGGTTCCGATCGTCGCGATCGACGGCCCGGGTGGACTCGGCAAGTCCGCACTCGCCGTACATGCAGCTCACCGGGTGGCCGGTGCGTTCCCCGACGCACAGCTCTACGTGAACCTGCGTGCCGCGACGCCCGGCGCGGAACCGCTGACGCCTGGCGAGGTGCTTGCGCGCTTTCTGCGGGCGCTCGGCCGACCGGACGCACCGCATGAGCCAGAGGAGGCCGCGGCTGCGTTCCGTTCACTGACTGCGGGACGCCGGGTCCTCGTCGTACTGGATGACGCTCAGGACGCGGCCCACGTGCGTCCGTTGCTGCCGGGGAGTCCGGGGCCTGCGGTTCTGGTGACCAGCCGTACGGCGCTGGCCGCTGTCGACGGAGCGTCGGCCGAGCATCTCGACGTACTCGCGGAGCCGGATGCTCTTGAGCTGCTGACTCGGATGGCAGGTCCGGAGCGGGTGCGGGACCAGCGGGCCGATGCGATCAGGATCGTGCAGTTGTGCGGCGGGCTGCCACTGGCGGTGCGGATCGCGGGTGCCCGGCTGATGGCTCGTCCTGGCTGGCGGCTGTCGGCTCTTGCCGCGCGCTTGTCGGACAACCGAGCCCGGCTGGATGAATTGGAGCACGCGGATCTCGCCGTCCGGGCCAGCTTCGCAGTCGGGCACGCCATGCTGCCGGACGATGACGCGCGTTTGCTGGAACTCATCGGCTGGGTGGGGCTGCCTGACTTCACGGTCCCGGTCGCCGCCGCGATGGCCGGTCGGCCCGAGGGCGTCGTACGGCGCTGTCTCGACCGGCTCGCCGAGGCCCAGTTGGTCCAGGAGGAGAACGAGCGGTACTCGGTGCACGACCTGATCGGGCTGTTCGCCCGGGAACAGGCCGGCGAACGGTTGACCGACGCCGACCGCGCCGAGGCGGTCCGGCGCGTCCTGCACTGGTACATCGGTACCGCGCGATCCGGTGTCCGGGTAATCTCCCCGTACGCCGATCACCGCTGGAGATTCGGCACCACCGACCTCCTGTGCGCCGGGCTCGAGATCCACGACGCCGACGAAGCCATCCGCTGGATCGACGCCGAACACCGCAACCTGGAGACGGTCGTCAGCCAAGCTCTGTCCAACGGTGCCGAGGAGGCCTCGGCGGTCGCCGCGCTGGCCGCGGCCGCGAGCCAGCTCTTCGTCCAGAGCGAGCGAATCGAGGCGGCCGAACAGCTGAACGCAACGCTCCTCAGCCAGGCCACTGAGGCATCGGTTCACGAGCCCGCCGTGGTCGCCCAGGCTCTGATCGATCTGGGAATCGCCTGTCAGTTGATGAACCGGATCGCCCTCGGCGTGGAGTACCTGGACCGCGGTGCTGCAGCCTGGGAGGAGCTCGACGACCGCCTGGGACTTGCCAGTGCCCTGAACAGTCTGGGCGCCGGCCTGATCATGCACGCCGACTTCGATCGTGCCCGCGGCGTACTGATCCGTGCCGTCGAGCTCCACCGCGATCTCGGCCACGCCGACGGCGAGAACCGGGCGCTGACCAACCTCGGCGCACTGGCATTCCAGCAAGGCAGGTACGACGAAGCGCTCGCAGCCTTCGAACGACGCGTCGAGGTCGGCGTTGCCGGCGGCAACTTGACCGGGTTCGGCATCGCACTGGAGAACCTTGCGACCACCTGGCAGCGACTGGGCGACCATCGCCGAGCGCTGGCCGCCTTCGAGCGTGCCCTTGAAGTCCACCGCGAGGCCGCCAGCCGCCAGGGTACTGTCACCGCACTCTGGGGCTGCGGCGAATCCCTTCACGCGTTGGGCGACCACGCTGCGGCGCGCAGCCAATGGACCGAGGCCACTGATCTCCTCGTTCAGCTGCATCGCTTGACCGCTGCCGAAGCAGTCGAGCTGTTGGCCGCCGAGGTGCCGCGCAACCCCTACTTGCCGCCGGCCGAGTAGCTGATCACCAAGGGCTCTCCAGGGACTACCTGGGTGTCGATCGAGTACGGCGTGCCGTCGATGTGGACCGTTCGGAGGTCGAGGTGGCCGGCTTCGCAGGCGATGGAGAGTGTGCCTGAGGTGTAGGTGGCAGTGGCCCAGCCGGTGTTGGTGATGAAGGGGGTGCTCCAATCGGGGCCTGAGCGGGCCAGATCGAGTGGGGCGAAGGTGATGGTTCTGGTGATGGCGTTGTAGCGGTAGCCGGTGAGGGCTTCGAGGACGGACCAGCCGGCGGCGTTGCGGATGTAGTGGTCGCCGCACTCGATCGGGTTGAACGGGTTGCGGCGCGTGCCGTCGTACCGGGCCCAGAGGCCGTGGAGGATGGACATGGCCTCGTCGGTCAGGCCTTCGTACAGGCAGTGGGCGGCGACCTGGTACTCCGAGCCGGTCCACACCTCGTCGCAGTACCGCGTGGGGATGGCGGGACGACCCCCGTGCGGCCAGGTGCACATGAGCAGACCGGTGTCGTCGCCGTCGGCGAAGACGCGGTACGGGTGCTCGAAGTCGTGGAAACCGGTCCGCAGGTTGTGCCGTACGACGTTGCGCAGCGCAGTACGCACGTGGTCCTCCGGGAGGAGGTAACCGAGGTCCAGTTGGTGCGCCCACCACTGCCCGATCAGCTGGTCAGCAAGGCAGCCGTCACCCCACTGGAAGTCGCGGGTCTCGTCCGGGTCCAGAATCTGCCGGTAGTACTCGCCTGTGAACAGCAGGTCGTCGTACGCCTTGCTGCCGGTCTCGAAGAGCGCCCGGTACTGCTTGCCGTCCTCACCCAGCAGCAGTGCCATCTCCTCGGCGGCACGGAGCGCGGCCAGCCAGAGCGTGCCCATGAACGAGTTCACGCCGCACAGGTCGATGTCGTGCGTGCTGGGCTGGATGCCACGTAGTACGCCGTCCTGCAGCCACTTCCCGTGGATGTGGTCGAGCAGGCGTACTACGTTCGGCCAGCGGCTGCGCAGCCACTCCAGGCCGGCGCCCTGTCGTACCTCTCTATAGGTTTTGAGTACGTTGCCCAGCATCCCGTCCAGCGCGGGCTCTTCCGGGCCGCCGATCACCACGTCCCACAACTGCTTCATGTAGAGCGGTGCGCGTACCCGGTGCGGGATGTAGCCCTCCGGTGCCTGCATCACGTCGTACTCCGTGTCGCGCATGTTCTGCTCCAGCGACGGGAAGAGGCGCGACAGGGTCTGCTCGTAGTTCCACACATGCGTGCAGTTGAGGGGACACGAGCCGCCGGACCGGCCGCTCCACATCGCGGTGGACGCACCTAGCACTCCTTCGAATCCCAGTACGTCGCCGTCTGCGGTCTGGAAGACGGTTGGACTCCGTACGTCGGCTGCTAGCGCTGCTAGTCGTGCGCCGGCCTCACCGGGCAGAGTGCTCGACTCGAACGCCTTGCTCCACGCGGAGGTCAGGGTGTCGAGCTCTGACCACTGTGCGATGAAGGACTCGGCTGCGGCGACAGCGTCCGGCGTACGACGGGTGTAGGCGTTCCCGAGCCAGAAACGGCTGTGGCCGTACTGCGGATGCGGTCCGAACTGGTTGAAGTCGACATATCGGTTCGGGAAGTGCCACGTGATCAGGAAGCGGATCTTTCGCGTCTCGCCCGGTTGCAAGTCGAACGGGACCGCGAGGCCGCCGTTCCAGGTGCTGCCGGGGGCGCTGGGCCCGCTGGCCGGTGTTGCCGGGCCGTTGAGGAAGGCAATGAATTCGTCGGGGCGGGTCCACTGCGGGTGGGCGAAGGCCTCGCTGTCGGTGGCAAGCACCAGTTGCCCGGAACCGGGGTGGTCGATGGGCAGGGTGGTGTTCTCGAGGACAAGCGAGGTCCAGCTGCCGACGCCGACAGACTCGGCCGTGATGGCAGTGGGGGCGGCGGACTCGGCGGTGGTGGCAGCGGGGTGCGCGGCGGGGACGGTGGAAGAGGGAGCGGTTTGCGCGGTGGGGGCGGGGGCGGTGGGGTGGAGGGTGCGGATGCGGTTTGTGTTGCCGCCGTACAGGCTGTTGTTGGTGCCGTCGATGGGGGTGACGCCGTCCCAGCCGACCGTGTTCTGCAGTGCGCCGGCCAGCTTGCCGTGGACGGCGATGTCTCCCGGGTTGTGAAGGGTGAACGTGAGGGCGACGACCGGCTGCGAGCTGGCGGCTGCGTCGGACGGCACGAGCGGGTTGAACACGTCCAGGCTGACCTGAATCGGCAGATCCGTTTCGTACTCCACGCGTGCCCTGGGATACGTAGCGGTCACCTTGGTCGGACCGATCGACGGGATGACCCCGTGCAGTCGCTGCTCACCGGCAGGCACCACGTCGTCGGTGACGAGGGGAGTGTTGCTGGGCTCCTGTGGCGGGCCTTGCAGCAGGCGGACCTCGTCGAGCGGCGGCTCGATGCGGGAGAGGCGGAGCGCGAAGAAGCTGTCTGGTACGTGGGCCTCGTGATTGCCGACGTTGTGGAGCTGCCACTGGCGGAGCGCGCCGTTGCCGGCCAGAGCGACGGTGCCGGTGCCCAGGCCTCCCAGCGGTAGTGCGAAGTGTCGAAGGTTGTCACCGGTGTAGTGCATGTTTCTCCGTCCATGTGCCAGCAGAGGCGAACAAGGCCACCGGGCCGGGGGCGAGCAGTAGTAGTGATGCGGTAATCGACGTGCCGAGGAGCAGGGCGACAAAAGCGAGTGCGAGTACGCCGAGCGGGACCAGCGGTGCACGGGCAACCAGGTGGAGTGCGGTGATCCACAGCTGCTTGCCGCGTAGTCCGGCGGTGACGCGCAGGCTGAAGGCGTAGCAGGAGGCGAGTAATAGGAGCACGCTGGCGCAGCCGCTCACTGCTAGTGGGACGGCATAGAGCGGACCGGAGTACAGCTGCCAGTTGAACAGCGCGACCGCGACCACGACACCCGGCACCAGTCCCACCCCGAGCCCGGCAAGGGCGTGCTTCCTCAGGTTTGTGAGCAGTACTGGGACACCACCGCGTTCGTCTCGGACAACTGCGTCCGTGGTTGCTACGACAGCTGCCCAGACAGGTGAGACTACGAACGCTGCCAAGAGGACGCTGAGTGGTGACAGCCCTGGACTGAGGAAGACCACGAGGGCGTAGGCGGTGCAGATCAGTGTGCCGGCTGTGGCCAGCAGCGGGAGCTCATACCAGAGAGCCCTGAAGGCAGCGGGCAGGTGGCTGGTCATGCGCGCAGTCCTGTTGACGCGATGGAGGCGATGAAGGAGCGCTGGAAGATCAGGAACAGGACCAGGATCGGCAGCACCACCAGCGTGATCGCTGCGAACAGTACGACGGCTGGACCGCCGCCGACGGCGCCCTGCAACGACACCAGCCCGACCGGCAGCGTCATCTTCTCCGGCGACGACAGGAAGATGTACGGCCAGAAGAAGTTGTTCCAGGACGCCTCGAAGACGAAGATGCCGAGCGCCGTCAGCCCCGGCCGCGCCAGCGGCAGGATGACCCGGAACAGGATCCAGAAGTGCCCGGCGCCGTCCATGATCGCCGCCTCGTCCAGCTCCCGCGGGATCGAGGAGATGTACTGCCGCAGGAAGAAGATCCCGAACACGTTCACCAGCGCCGGCAGCCAGATCGCCACGGTCGTGTCCACGAGATGCAGCCAGCGCATCATGATGAAGATCGGTACGACGGTCAGCTGCACCGGTACGACGAGCGCGGCGAGCAGCACCGAGAAGATCTGGTCCCGCCCCGGGAACCGCAGCCGGTTGAACGCGTACGCCGCCAACGCACTGGTGAACAGTGCGCCCGCCGTGGTGATCACCGCGATCTGCAGACTGTTCCACGCCATCTGCGCGAACGGGATCAGGTCCGGCACCTGCTGGAAGTTCTGCAGTGTCGGCGGTCGAGGGATCCACTGCGGCGGCAGCTGGAACGCGTTGATCGGCTCCGACAACGCGTTCACGACCAGCCACACCAACGGCGCGATCATCACCAGCCCGCCGAGCACCAGCACCAGGTCGAGCAGCTTGCCTCTCATTGGTGCACCCACCTCCTGCTCAGGCGGAACTGCAGTCCGGTGACGAGCATGATCACCAGGAACAGCACGAGCGACAGCGTGGCGGCGTACCCGACCTCGAAGGACTGGAACCCCTTCTCGTACGTGTACTGCACGATGCTGCGGGTCGCGCCGTCCGGACCGCCCTGCGTCATGATCACCATCGGGTCGAAGATCTGGAACGCGCCGATGAACGTGATCACGGTCGCGAAGAAGATCGTCGGCGACATCACCGGCAGCGTCACGCTCCAGAACCGCCACCACCCGTTCGCACCGTCGACCCGGGCCGCCTCGTGCAGCTGCGCCGGTACGGTCTGCAGACCGGCCAGCAGGATGATGAACGTGTACCCGATGGTGTGCCACCAGTCGACGACGATCAGCGTCGGCAACGCCCACGTCGGCGACGCGAGCCAGTTGGTCGTTGTCGAGAGGTAGTGCGCCACCAGCCCGAAAGTGGGATCCAGGACGTACTTCCAGAGCAGCGCGACCGCGGCCCAGGAGACCAGGAACGGGAAGAAGAACGCCGTACGCACGAAGTACTTCGTCCCGCGGGTCATCGTCCGGTGTACGCCGAGCGCGAGCAGCATCCCGATCCCGATGTGCGTGACCACCGACGCCAGCGCGAAGACGAACGTGTTGATGACCGCGCGGATCGTCGCGGTGTCGGACACCAGCTGCTTGAAGTTGTCCAGGCCGGCGAACTCCGGCGTACCGAGCAGGTCCCAGTGGAACAGGCTGAGGCCGAACGCGGCGACCAGGGGGAGAGCGACGAAGACCACGAAGAGCAGGACGGCCGGGCTGATGAACAGGTAGCCGGGTAACCAGTCCCTCCGTTGCGGTTTCAGACCAATCCCTCCAGCGTGGTCTGGGCCTTGCCGAGCGCGTCGCCCGGCGCGGCGTTGCCGGTCAGGACCTGCTTCCAGCCGTCCTCGATCGCCTTCTGAATCGCGGCGCCCTTGTCCGGCGACGGGATCGGGGTCGCGTAGCTGAGCGCCTGGTACAGGAACTCCGACCCCTTCGGCGCGTCGGTGAGGAACGACTCGCTGTTCGCGATCGACTTCCGCGCCGGGACGATGGTGCCGCCGAGCTGGGCGAACGTGGACGACCCTTCCTTCGAGATCAGGAACTTGATGAATGTCCAGGCGTCGTCCTTCTTCTTCGACGCCTTCAGGATCGGGTACCCGTTCCAGCCGACCGGCGAGCCCTGCTCGACCTTCGTCGGCCAGGGCACGATGCCCATCTTCTGGGTCGCCTTCAGGTTCCGGATGCTGATGATCGGCCAGCGCCCGCCGCCGAACATCGCCAGCTTGCCCTGCGCGGCCGCGGTGAACGCGTCGAAGGTGCCGCCGGGGGGCGGGGACAGCTTGTCGGCCACGAGCTTGCGGTTGAACTCGGCCGCCTCGATCACCTTCGCGTCGTCGTACGTCGGCTTCGACCAGTCCTCCGTGAAGCTGCTGGTGCCGTTGGTGAGCAGCCACGGCATGATCGCGGCGAAGTACGCCGAGTCCGCGGCGTACCCGAAGGCCCCGGTCTTCGCCTTGATCTGCTCGCACGCGCTGCGGAAGTCGTCCCAGGTCCACTTCGCGGTCGGTTCCGGTACGCCGGCCTTCGCGAACAGGTCCTTCGAGTACCACATGCACATCGTGTTGAACTCACCCGGCAGGTAGTACGTCTTGCCGTCGGTGGAGGCGTACTTCTTGTTCCACTCGATCAGGTTCGGGTCCATGTCGGCGTGGTACTCGTCGATCGTCGACTGGTCCTTCTTGATGTACTCGTCGAGCGGCTCGAGCAGGCCCTTGGAGGCGAACAGCCGCTGGCCCTCGGTGGCGATCTGGATGACGTCGGGCACCTGGCCGCCGGCGATCCGGGTGGACAGCTTGTTGAAGAAGTCGCCCCAGTTCGACAGCGGGATGCCCTCGGCCTTGAGCTTGATCTCGGGGTGCTGCTCGGTGAACTTCGCGAACAGCTTGTTCCAGGTCGCCTGCTGCTCCGCCGTCCCCATGTAGACGAACGACAGCTCCTTCGACGACGCCCCGCCGCCACCGCTCCCACCCCCGCCGCAGCCGGCCAGCGCGGCGGCGAGCGCCGTACCGCCGGTGGCCTGTAAGAAACGTCGCCGATTCAGCAGGGGTTGATCCATGATCGGACCTCTCTGGCGGGAAATCGATTTCTCGGAAGCATAGTCCCGGAGGCCGAAACGGTGTCAAGAGTCGGGCGCCAGGAAAGTCACGGGTAAACCTTCACGGCGCCAAGCGGTCTGCGGGACGCGTACACGCCCAACCGGGTGAGCGCCGACCTCGGTGTCTGCCGGTCGCAGTTCGGTCTGTCCGCCTGCACGACGGCCAATGGCCGCCTGCGAATCATCGACCAGTTCGGCGGTCGTGACGGCGGCGATGCAGCCGGGAGTCGTTGCCATCTCCAACAGTTACGGCGGCGGCGACGCGTCCGACGCGACGTACGGCAGCTGTCCGGCGTCCTCGTCGTACACGACGACGGTCGGCGGTACGTCGTTGGTTGCTGCCAGCAACACTCGCGGCTGGAACGAGACCGTCTGGGACGGTGCGGGCTCGGGGTGTCCGTACTTGCCCGACGACCGAATGGTGCGACACAGGGAGCGACCGCGTGGTGGCTGCGTGCAACGGCGTGGTTGCTCCTAGTACTGTTCCGAGCACGAAGGACAACCCTCGACTCCGCGACAATCCGGTGATTTCCCTTCCCCGGACCCTTCGGCAGGCTTAAGGTCAGCCCCCGGGACGGGTCGTGGAGGGCGACCCGCAACACGAACTCCATGGAGATTTGCTGTGACGACATCACGCAGAGGGCGGGGGCTCCTGGCAGTCTCTGCCGTCTCCGCGGCCGCCACCGTGCTGGCCATGACCGCCGGTGGCGCGGACGCCGCGCAGAATTCCGGTGCCGAAGGCAAGAAGCCGGCGCAGGCCGAGCAGACGGCCGGCAAGGAGCGGATGGGCAACTACGACGCCCGGACGCCGAATGCCCGGACCACCTACGCCCGCGCCGCGAAGGTCGCCGGCAAGGAAACGGCCGCGGCGAAGAAGTTCCGCGACTCGCTCGGCACCCAGGGCGTCGTCGAGGTCGACCCGAACACCGGCACCCCGGCCCAGGTCACCAAGCTGAACGGCTTCCTGACCGGTAAGAGCGCCAAGAAGGCCGCCGACGTGGCCCTCGGCTACGTGAAGGCCCACCCGGAGATCTTCAAGCTCTCCGACGCCGACCTCGGCACGCTGAAGCTGCGCAAGGACTACGTCGACGACCTCGGCACCCACCACATCTTCTGGACGCAGGTCGTCGACGGCGTCGAGGTGTTCGGCAACGGCCTGAAGGCCAACGTCACCAAGAACGGCCAGCTCATCTCCGTGATGGGGTCGCCGGTCGCTGGCCTGAGCACCGCGGCGCAGAGCCGGTCCGCCGCCGCGACGCCGAAGGTCTCCGCCGCGGGTGCCCGCAGCGCCGCGATCAAGGACGTCGGCGGTACGGCGAAGTCCGCGAACGCCACCACCAGCGGTGGCAGCACCAAGTGGGGCAACGGCGACACCGCCAAGCAGGTGTGGTTCCACACCGCCGACGGGCTCCGCAAGGGCTGGCTGACCTACACCAACTCCGGCGGCACCAAGATCTACAGCCACGTCGTCGACGCGCAGACCGGCTCGACGCTGTACCGCAAGGACCTGGTCAGCGAGGGCAACGGCGACGCGCTGGTCCAGGACAACTACCCGGGCGCTGCCAAGGGCGGCACCCAGCGGGTCGAGAACCTGATCTACAACAACTGGCTGCCCAAGAACGCGAAAACCCTCCTCGACGGTACGTCGGTCGCGGCCTGGGCGGACGTCAACGACGACAACCAGCCGAACGCCGGCGAGACGGTCAAGGTGCCTGGCACCAAGACCGGCGCGGAGTACAAGCTGGTGTCGTTCCCGAACGCGTCGTCGTACTGCTCGGCCTCGTTCATCTGCACCTGGGACCCGGCGAAGCCGGACTCCTGGAAGACGAACATGAACCAGGACGTCACCAACGCGTTCTACCTGGCCAGCAACTTCCACGACTGGCTGGCGAAGCCGCCGATCAGCTTCACCCCGGCGGCCGGCTCGTTCGACACGGCCGGCGGCGACCCGGTGCTGCTGAACGCCCTGGACGGCGCGGCCACCGGCGCGAACGGCGGCCCGGACGCCAACCATGTGAACAACGCGAACATGGCGACCCCGCCGGACGGCACCCCGCCGACCATGCAGATGTACCTGTTCCACGCGCCCGGCGCGACCGACGAGCAGGACGGCTACGTGCCGAGCAGCTCGGGCAACGACGCCAGCATCCTGTACCACGAGTACGGTCACGGCCTGTCCAACCGCCTGGTCGTGGATGCGACCGGCAACTCGACGCTGAACAGCATCCAGGCCGGCGCGATGGGCGAGGCGTGGAGCGACTTCTACGCGATGGACTACCTGGTCGCGAACGGTCTGGAGAAGGACACCGTGGCGCCGGGTGAGGTCCAGGAAGGCAAGTACGTCAGCCACGGCGAGCTGTTCCGGACCCAGGCCATCGACTGCCGCGTCAAGGCCAAGGCGCCGACCTGCGTCGCGGCCGACGGCTCGCAGGGTGGCTACACCTACGGCGACTTCCCGACCATCGGTGGTGCTCCCCAGGTGCACGCGTCCGGTGAGCTCTGGGCGCAGACCCTGTGGGACCTGCGTGAGCGCTTCGGTCGTGCCTACGCGATGAGCATCATCACCCGCGCGATGGAGCTGTCGCCGGCTGACCCGACGATGCTCGACATGCGCAACGCCATCGTCCAGGCCGACCTGGTCGCGACCGGCGGCAAGAACGCCGACGTCATCTGGACCGTGTTCGCCAACCGCGGCATGGGCTGGTACGCCGGTGTCGTCGACGGCGGCGACGCGTTCCCGGCGGAGGACTTCCACAAGCCGCCGACAGGTCCGACCACCACGCTCAGCGGCTCGGTGAAGGACAAGGACACCGGCGCTCCGGTGGCCGGCGCGCTGGTCTACGTCGGCGGACACTCCTCCGGTTACGCCGGTGACTACGCCGGTACGACGGACGCCTCCGGCAACTACAACATCACCGGCGTTGCCCCCGGCACCTACCCGAAGGTCGTCGTGTCCGCTCCGGGGTACGAGCTGATCGTGCAGTCGGTGAAGGTCACCCCGGGTGCCGCGGCGAACTTCGTCCCGCGGCGCAACTGGGCGGCCGCGTCCGGCGGCGGTGCCGTGACCGACTTCAACGGTCCGGACTTCAGCGACTACAACTGCGGCCCGGGCGGTGCGATCGACAACGTCCAGGGCACCGGCTGGGGCAGCACCACCGGCGACGACAACGGCACGCCGACCAACCAGATGATCGCCAAGCACATCGACATCAAGCTGCCGGAGAAGATCAACGTCAGCAGCTTCAACGTCGACCCGTCCAACACCTGCGGTGACCCCGGCAGCGCCTCGACCGGCAAGTACCGGATCGAGACGTCCGCCGACGGCACCACCTGGGCGACCGCGCAGGAGGGCGAGTTCACCTCCGCCAACCGGGGCAAGTACAACCTGCTCACCCCGAGCGGCAACGCGGCCGGCGTCCAGTACGTCCGCTTCTGGATGCTCAGCCCCCAGGTCCCGGACTTCGCCACGAACTGCCCCGCCGGCGCCTACGGCGGCTGCCAGTTCACCGACATGACCGAACTCCAGGTCTTCGGCACCAAGTAACCGCAGTACACCCCCGGAAGGCCGGCCGAGCACCCACTCGACCGGCCTTCCGGCGTTCCGCCCCCACCCGCCCCCGCCCCACCCACCCGGCGTCGCACCTGCCCCCGCGTCGCACCCGCTCCGCGCCCAACCCGCCCCGCGCCCGCCCCGCGCCCCGCCCCGCGCCCCGCCCCGCGCCGCGCCGCGCCCGCGCCGCGCCCCAACCCGCCCCGTGCCCCAACCCGCCCCGTGCCCGCCCCGCGCCCCAACCCGCCCCGTGCTGCACCCGCTCGCCCGGCATCTGGTGGGTGGGCGTTCGAGGTGCAGGGTTTACCACTCGGATCCGGGTAGTAAACCCTGCATCTGGTGGGCCAACCCATCAGAGGATGTGGCAGGGCGTGATGGTTCAGCGCGATGTCGCAGGGTCCGGATTCTGGACAAGGGGTAGTAAGTCGAGTGAACTAGTCTAATTTCGCTCGGGTGGAATCTGTCGCGTATCGGTGGTCGTCCTGGTCAGGTGGGTGGGGCGGCTACCGAGGCGCGCTCTATCAGGGTGGGGGTGAGGGTGGTGCGGCGGACGCGGCGGTTGGTGTCTACGGCGGATGTGACGCGCGAGACGACGTGGGTGACCAGCTCGTCGAGTGGCCAGTGGAACGTCGACAGGGGTGGGGTGAGCAGCTGGGACATCGGCTGGTCGTCGTACCCGAGCAGGGACAGGTCGTCGGGGATGCGCAGGCCGAGCTCGCGGCTGGCGGCGTACACCCCGAAGGCCATCGAGTCGGCGAGCGCGAGGATGCCGGTCGGTCGCGGGGTGTTGGTGAGCAGGGTGCGGGCGACGTCGGTGGCGCCGGCCAGGTCGTGCGGGCACTGCCGGAGCAGGATGGTCAGTCCGAGGTCCGCCGCCACCCGCTGAGCGATCTCCTCGGCAGGGCGCTCCACTTCGAAGCGGCGGGTCGGGCTCAGTACGGCGATGTCGCGGTGGCCGGCGTCCGCGAGGCGGCGCAGCGCCGTGCTCACACCGGACTCGTTGTCGAGAATCACCTCGGACTTCGCCTTCGCGCCAGGCAGGGCGTCGCCGATCGCGATCACCGGCACCTGCTGGGCGATGTCGGCCCAGGCCTTGGCGGCCGGGTTGATCGGGACCACCACGATCGCGTCGGCGCGGTGGTCGACCAGGTGCTGGGCGAGCTCGAGCTGCCGGTCGGCGTCGCCGGCGGAGTCGATGATCCAGGCGTTGCGGTCCGGGGCGAGGAGCTCGCGGCCGAGGGCGGCGGCGAGGCGCTGCTGCCAGAGGTCTTCGAGCGAGGCGCACAGGACGCCGATCGAGCCGCTGCGGCCGGACGCGAGCGCGCGGGCGACCGGGTCGGCCTGGTAGCCGAGGCGGTCGGCGGCGTCCTGGACCCGCTGCCGGGTCTCGGGCGTGCCGTGCAGACCGCGCAGTGCGTACGACACGGCGGCCATCGAGAGCCCGGTCTCGGCAGCGATGTCCTTGAGGGTTGGCCTCCGACCGGTTCCGGACATGTCCACGACCTTAGGGCATGGGCGCCGATCCAGCGCCTACTGCGCGGCACTCGGCGGCGCATCTCGCCGCACCGGTGCAAAGGCCACGATGCTCCGCATCGAGACCTTCGCCCCGGCGCGCCGAGCTACACCCCCGAGCACCTGCTCGCGACGACGCTGGATCGGCGCCCATGCCCTAGCCCCAGCCATGGACAGAAACTTGACAGGCGCACCATTGAAGCGCTTCACTCTACACATACTGAAGCGCTTCAATCTGATCAAACCGGCGGGAGGAGAGGGTGATGATCGACGTTCACCAGCACCTCTGGCCGGAGGCGTTCGTGGAGCGGTTGCGGGCGCGCCGCGAGCCGCCGTACCTCGACGGCTGGACGCTGCACACCGCGACCGAGGCGCCGTACGACGTGGATCCGGCGGCGCATGAGATCGGTAAGCGGGTCGCCCTCGAGCGGGACGCCGGTACGACGCTCGCCGCAGTGTCGCTGTCGAGCCCGCTCGGCGTCGAAGAACTGGGGGATGCCGAGCTGCTCGCCGCCTGGCACGACGGGGCCGCCGAGCTCCCCGCGCCGTTCCGCGCATGGGCGTCCGTCGATCTGCTCGAGCCGGATGTCGCTGGGCTGGAATCCCTGCTCCACAAGGGCTTTCTGGGATTGCAGCTGCCGGCGCACGTGCTCGGTACGCCGTCCGCGTGGGAGGCGCAAGGGGAGTTGCTGAGCGCCGTCGAGCGGATGGGGAAGCCGATCCTGGTGCATCCCGGCGCGGCGTCGTCGACCGCGGCGCCCGGCTGGTGGGCGCCGGTCGTGGACTACAGCACGCAACTGCAGGCCGCCTGGTGGGCATGGCATGCCTTCGGCGGACGGCGTACGTACCCGGGCCTGCGGTTGTGTTTCGTCGCCGCGGCCGGTCTCGCGCCGGTGCACCACGAGCGGCTGACGGCGCGCGGCGGACGCCTCGGCACCATCGATCCGAATCTGTACGTCGACACCTCGAGCTACGGCCCGCAGGGAATCGACGCGGTCGCGCGGGTCCTCGGCATCGACCAGGTCGTGCACGGCACGGACCGGCCGTACGCGGACACCACCGACCTTCGCCAGGGCGACGCCGCGACCGCGGTGATCCGCCACGACAACCCGCACCGGCTCCTGTTCGGCGCCGGATCCGAGGGTGCGTCTCCCAACCCCACGCCTACTGCGCGGCACTCGGCGGGCACCTCGCTGAGCGGGAGCGAAGGGAACGATGAACCAACATCGACCCCTCCGCTCCCGCTCACCGAGGCACTCCGCCGAGCACCTGCTCGCTACGGCGTGGGGTTGGAAGACGCACCCAACTGAGAGGGGAGTGCAGTGACTGCTCAGCCCATCGACGTACCCAACGTCCCGGCGCGCCAGGCCAGCCGGCTCGTGGAGCTCAACAACTGTCTGTCGCTGGACGACCTCCCGGGTCGTGATCTGACGCCGGACGAGCTGTCCGAGCTGGCCGCGTCGATCGCCGCGCAGCCGCACCTGTGGGAGGACAAGGTCGCGTACAGCGACGAGGAGCGGGTGTTCGCCTCGCTCCACCGGGACGCGAACGTCGACGTCTGGCTGATCTGCTGGACGCCGGTCAACGACACCGGCTGGCACGACCACGACGTCTCCTCTGGCGCGGTAGCCGTTGCCCGGGGCAAGCTCGTCGAACACAACCTCGCCGTCGGCACCGCCGCGATCGAGACCGAGGTCGAGGCCGGCGACGTGTACGGCTTCGGCCCCGACCACATCCACCGGCTCACCGGCCTCGACAAGGGCAGCGTCACCATCCACGCCTACAGCCCACCCCTGTGGCGCATGGGCCAGTACTCCGTCAAGGACGGCGTCCTCCGCCGCGTCTCCGTCTCGTACGCCGACGAACTCCGCCCGATCGACTGAGGACCTCTTCACGCAGCGCCCATTCTCTGACTAAGGTCAGAGAATGGGTGTGGCGGAGGTACGGCGGTTCAACCGGGTCGTCACGCAGCGGGTCGGGGCGCTGCACGACGCCTATCTGTCCCGGGGCCGGCCGCTCGGGCAGGACCGGGTGCTGTGGGAGATCGGGCCGAACGGGTGTGACGTCCGCTCGTTGCGGGCCCGGCTCGATCTCGATTCCGGGTACGTGAGCCGGCTGCTCCGGTCGCTGGAGACGGCCGGGCTGGTCCGCGTCGAGCCGAGCGAGGACGACGGCCGGGTGCGGATCGCCCGGTTGACCGCGGACGGCCTCGCCGAGCGGCAGGTGCTGGACGAGCGGTCGGACGAACTCGCGGAGTCGATCCTCGAGCCGCTCGACGGGCGGCAGCGGAAGCGGCTGGTTGCCGCGATGGACGAGGTGGCGCGGTTGCTGACCGCGTCGATGGTGCGGGTCGACGCGGTGGACCCGCGGCTACCGGCGGCGCAGTACTGCCTGGAGTCGTACTTCGCCGAGCTCGGCGAGCGCTTCGAGGCCGGGTTCGACCGGTCGCGAAGCATCTCCGCGGACAACGCCGAGTTGACGCCGCCCGCCGGGTTGTTGCTGATGGCAACACTTCACGCCGAGCCGGTCGGCTGCGGCGCGCTCAAGTTCCACGGCACCGACCCGGCCGAGATCAAGCGGATGTGGGTCGCCACCGACGCGCGCGGACTCGGCCTGGGCCGCCGCCTCCTCACCGAACTCGAACGCGCGGCGGCCGCCCACGGAGCTCCCGCCGTACGGCTGGAGACCAACCGCAACCTGACCGAGGCGATCGCCCTCTACCGTTCCGCGGGCTACCAGGACGTCCCGCCCTTCAACACCGAGCCCTACGCACATCACTGGTTCGAGAAGCGCCTCTAAGGGCCACTCGGGGCGCAAGTGGATATGGAAACTGGGCCAGGCCGCTCGTTAGCGTCGGGGCCATGAGGATTCGGGTGGTCGACGCGTTCACCGAGCGGGCCTTCGCGGGGAATCCGGCGGGGGTCTGTGTGCTCGAGGCAGGGGACTGGCCGGACGAGGGCTGGATGCAGAGCGTTGCTGCCGAGCTGAAGCACGCGGAGACGGCGTTCGTCCGCCCGTCGGCCGGATCCGAGGCGGACTGGGACCTGCGCTGGTTCACGCCGACGAAGGAAGTGGTGTTGTGCGGCCACGCGACGTTGGCGACAGCGCACGTGCTGGCGGCGGACGGGAAGGTTTCCGGCAAGGCGAGCTTCGCGACGCTGAGCGGCGTACTGGTCGCGGACGTCACTGACGACGGCATCACCCTGGACTTCCCGGTCAACCGCCCGATCGACCTGCCGGCTCCGGACGGGCTGGCCGCGGCGGTGGGCGTCGAGCCGCAGGAGGTCTACGTCACGGGCGAGCTGCGCGATCTGCTGGTCGTCGTCGCCGACGAGGCGACGGTCCTCGCGGTGCAACCGCAGTACGACGAGATCGCGGCGATCACGGTCCGGGAGAAGCTGCGCGGGGTGATCGTGACCGCACAGGGATCGGAGTACGACTTCGTCTCGCGGTTCTTCGCTCCGGCGAGCGGGATCCCGGAGGACCCGGTCACGGGGAGCGCGCACACGAGCCTGGCGCCGTACTGGGCCGAACGCCTCGGGCGGGACGACCTGGTGGGCTACCAGGCGTCCGCCCGAGGCGGGGTCGTCCAGGTGGTACCGGCCGGCGACCGCGTCTACCTCAAGGGCCGCGCGGTCACCGTCCTGGACGGTGAACTACTCGTCTAGGCCCACGTCTCGGCGTGCGTCGCGACGCCGTTCGGGGCGATCAGTTCGGTGACGACGTCCTCGGCGTCGGCGTCCAGCGGTTCGAAGGGCGGTTCGGGTACGACGTACGCCCGGGCGCCGGCCACCATCTCGATGCCCGGCAGCTCGAACCACGCCTCGCCGACCTCGCGGCTGATCTCGTAGATCGCCTGCTCGGCGGTGTCGACCGGGTCGCGGTCGCCGGACTCGTCCAGCTCGGCGGGGTGCCGCTCCTGGGCGGCGCGACCGGCCTCCAGCAGCGCGTCCAGGTCGACCACGCGCAGGTCGAACCGCGACACCACGCTGATCACCTGGTCGTCCTCGACCTCTTCGTCGTCCTCGTCGTCGGACTCGTCCAGCAGCAGCGGCGTCGTACCGGTGTGCTCGAAGACGGCGTCGTTCCAGTCCTCGACCACGCCCTCGAGCGCGGCGTTGTGCTCGAAGAGCGTCGCGTGGTCCTCCTCGCCGGTCATCGCGAGCAGCGCTTCGGTGTGTGCCAGGAGCCGCTCGGAGAGCTTGCGGCTCGCCTCGAGGAGAGCGGCCCGGGTCTCCGCGGAGAAGAACTGCTCGGCGGGGGCGGGGGTGTCCAGTTCGGTCACGTGGTTGTTCTTCCCTGTCTGTCGGTGGGATTGCCAGCGTAAGTATGTGAGAACCCTGTGAGAGCTGTGTCAGCGGGTGTGAGAGGCCTGCGAGAACACTCCTGATCGGGCAGCGACCGGTGTGCAGTGAAGTCATGAGTTCTGAGAACATCGCCGGCCTCGTCGTGGCCGTTGCTCTGGTCCTCTATCTGATCGCCGCCCTGGTCTTTCCCGAGAGGTTCTGATGTCGGACACCGCTGCCGGCCTGTTGCAGGTCGGCCTTCTCCTCGCCTGTCTGGCGGCCGTCTACCGGCCGCTCGGCGGCTACATGGCCAGGGTCTACACGTCGGACAAGGACCTGGCGTTCGAGCGTGCGACGTACAAACTGTTCGGCGTCGATGCGAAGGCGGACCAGACCTGGGCAGTGTATGCCCGCTCGGTGATCGCGTTCTCCGTCGTCGGGCTGGTGCTGTTGTTCCTGCTCCAGCGCGTGCAGCACTGGCTGCCGTTGTCGCTCGGCCTGCCGAACGTCGAGTCCGGTCTGGCGTTCAACACCGCCGCGTCGTTCGTGTCCAACACCAACTGGCAGAACTACGTGCCCGAGGCGACCCTCGGCCACCTGGTCCAGTTCGCCGGACTGGCGGTGCAGAACTTCCTGTCCGCCGCCGTCGGCATGGCCGTGGCGGTCGCGGTGATCCGCGGCTTCGCGCGGTCGAAGACGGACCGGCTCGGCAACTTCTGGGTCGACCTGACCCGGACGACCCTGCGGATCCTGCTCCCGATCGCGGTCGTCGGCACGCTGGTGCTGGTCGCGCTGGGCGTCGTACAGAACTTCTCAGGTGGGCACGAGATCACTTCGGTCGTCGGCCAGTCGCAGACCGTCCCCGGCGGGCCGGTGGCCAGCCAGGAGGTCATCAAGGAGCTCGGCACGAACGGCGGCGGCTACTACAACGCCAACTCCGCGCACCCGTTCGAGAACCCGAACCCGCTGTCCAACCTGTTCGAGATCTTCCTCCTGCTGCTCATCCCGGTCTGCATCACCCGCACCTTCGGCCTGATGGTGAAGGACAAGCGGCAGGGGTACGCGATCCTCGGCGTGATGGGCACGCTCTGGGCTGCCTTCACCTTCGCCGCGACGTTCTTCGAGAACCAGGGCGCGGGTACGGCGACCCACGCCGCGGGCGCCGCGATGGAAGGCAAGGAGACTCGCTTCGGCGAATGGGCGTCGGCGCTGTTCGCGACCTCCACGACCGGTACGTCGACAGGCGCCGTGAACTCCATGCACGACTCGTTCACCCCGCTCGGCGGCGGTACGGCGCTGTTCCACATGATGCTCGGGGAGGTGTCGCCCGGCGGTGTAGGCACCGGTCTGTACGGCATGCTGATCCTCGCGATCCTCACCGTGTTCGTCGCGGGCCTGATGGTCGGGCGTACGCCGGAGTACCTGAAGAAGAAGATCACCGCGCGCGAGATGAAGCTCGTCTCGCTCTACATCCTGACGACGCCGGCCGTCGTCCTCGTCGGCGCCTCGATCGCGATGGGGCTGGCCGTGGCGCGGGCCTCGATCCTCAACGTCGACAGCCCGCACGGGTTCTCCGAGGTGCTGTACGCGTTCACGTCGGCCGGCAACAACAACGGCAGCGCGTTCGCCGGGCTGAGCGGGAACATCCCCTTCTACAACGTCGCTCTCGGTCTGGCGATGCTGCTCGGCCGGTTCGTGCCGATCGTGTTCGCGCTGGCCCTGGCCGGCTCGCTCGCACGGCAGCAGCCGGTGCCGGTGACCCAGGGCACGCTGCCCACCCACAGGGCCCTGTTCGTGACGATGCTCGTCGGTGTCGTCGTGATCGTGACCGGCCTGACCTACTTCCCCGCCCTGACTCTCGGACCCCTCGCGGAGGGACTGTGACCACCCTGATGACGCCGCCCGTCTCGAAACCGGCGGCACCCCCGAAGACGGCACCGTCGGGTCTGTTCGACCCGAAGATGCTGCTCACCTCGCTGCCGGACGCGCTGCGCAAGCTCGATCCGCGGGTGATGTGGAAGAACCCGGTGATGTTCGTCGTCGAGGTCGGCGCGGTCGCGGCGACGGTCCTCGCCTTCACCGACTCCAGCGTGTTCGTCTGGTGGATCGTGGTGTGGCTGTGGCTGACCGTGCTCTTCGCGAACCTGGCGGAGGCGGTCGCGGAGGGTCGCGGCAAGGCCCAGGCCGAGACGCTGCGCCGGGCGAAGACCGAGACCACGGCCCGGCGGCTGACCGGCGACGGCAGTGAGGAGCAGATCCCCGCGACCCAACTGCAGCTCGGCGACCTGGTCGTCGTCGAGGCCGGCCAGATCATCCCCGGCGACGGAGACGTCGTCGAGGGCGTGGCGAGTGTCGACGAGTCGGCGATCACCGGCGAGTCCGCGCCGGTCATCCGCGAGTCGGGTGGCGACCGGAGCGCGGTCACCGGCGGTACGACGGTGTTGTCGGACCGGATCGTCGTGAAGATCACCACCAGGCCCGGCGAGAGCTTCATCGACCGGATGATCGCCCTGGTCGAGGGCGCCGCCCGGCAGAAGACGCCGAACGAGATCGCGCTGAACATCCTGCTGGCGAGCCTGACGATCGTGTTCATGATCGCGACCGTGACGCTGCCGACGTTCGCGAGGTACGCGAACACGGACCTGAGCATCGTGATCCTGGTCGCGCTGCTGGTCTGCCTGATCCCGACCACGATCGGCGCGCTGCTGTCCGCGATCGGTATCGCGGGCATGGACCGGCTGGTGCAGCGCAACGTGCTGGCGATGTCCGGTCGCGCGGTCGAGGCCGCGGGCGACGTGAACACCCTGCTGCTGGACAAGACCGGCACGATCACGCTGGGCAACCGGCAGGCGGCCGAGTTCATCCCGGTGCAGGGTGTGACCGACACGGAGCTGGCCGACGCGGCGCAGCTGTCCAGCCTCGCGGACGAGACGCCGGAGGGCCGGTCGATCGTCGTCCTGGCGAAGACCGGGTACGGCCTGCGCGAGCGGCACACGGGAGAGTTGCCGCACGCGACGTTCGTGGAGTTCACCGCGCAGACCCGGATGAGCGGTGTGGACGTGGACGGGCGTCAGGTGCGCAAGGGTGCGGCCGGTGCGGTGAACGTATGGATCACCAGCCAAGGTGGGACGAGCGACCCGAAGCTCGGCGAGATCGTCGACGGGATCTCGGCCTCCGGCGGAACCCCGCTGGTCGTTGCCGAGAGCATCGATGGGACGGCCCGCGCGCTGGGTGTCATCCACCTCAAGGACGTCGTCAAGGAGGGGATGCGGGAGCGGTTCGACCAGATGCGCGCGATGGGCATCCGGACCGTGATGATCACCGGTGACAACCAGCTGACCGCGAAGGCGATCGCCGACGAGGCCGGGGTCGACGACTTCCTGGCCGAGGCGACGCCCGAGGACAAGATGGCGCTGATCAAGAAGGAGCAGGAGGGCGGCCGGCTGGTCGCGATGACCGGCGACGGTACCAACGACGCCCCGGCGCTCGCACAGGCCGATGTCGGCGTGGCGATGAACTCCGGTACGTCGGCCGCCAAGGAGGCCGGCAACATGGTCGACCTCGACTCGAACCCGACCAAGCTGATCGAGATCGTCGAGATCGGCAAGCAGTTGCTGATCACCCGCGGTTCGCTGACCACGTTCTCGATCGCGAACGACGTGGCGAAGTACTTCGCGATCCTGCCGGCGCTCTTCGCTCCCGTGTACCCGGGGCTGGACAAGCTGAACGTGATGGGCCTGCACTCGCCGGAGTCCGCGATCGTGTCGGCGATCGTCTTCAACGCCCTCGTCATCGTCGCCCTGGTGCCGCTGGCCCTGCGGGGCGTCCGGTACCGGCCGTCGTCGGCGTCGGCGATGCTGCGCCGCAATCTCCTCGTGTACGGCGTGGGCGGGCTGATCACGCCGTTCGTCGGGATCAAGATCCTCGATCTGGTGATCTCGCTGATCCCCGGTCTACGGTGAAAGGTAGTTGGTGATGGCAAGCAATCTGCCCGGCTGGGCCCGGCAGTTCGGGGTGGCGCTGCGGGCGCTGCTCTTCTTCACGGTGGTTCTGGGCATCGGCTATCCGCTGGTGATGACCGGTGCCTCCCAGGTGCTGTTCCACGGCAATGCGAACGGCTCGATCGTCGAGATGAACAGCAAGCCCGTGGCCTCGGACCTCATCGGCCAGGCGTACACGATGGACAGCGGCAAGAAGAACGCGGAAGGCGAGCCGATCATGGTCGCGGACCCGAAGTGGTTCCAGACCCGGCCGTCCGCGGGCGACTACGACGCGATGGCCAGCGGCGGGTCCAACCTCGGCCCGAACAACGCCGACCTGACCGCGGCGATCGCTGAGCGCCGCAAGACGGTCGCGGAACTGGAGGGCGTCGACCCGTCCCAGGTCCCGCCGGACGCCGTCACGGCCGGCGCCAGCGGGCTCGATCCCGACATCAGCCCGGCGTACGCCGCTCTCCAGATCGCCCGGGTCGCCCGGGAGCGCGGCCTGTCCGTGGAGGAGGTGAAGGAGCTGGTCGAGGAGAACACGAAGGGCCGCACGCTGGGCTTCCTGGGGGAGCCGCGGGTCAACGTGGTGACGCTGAACGCCGCGCTGGCGACGAGCTGAGATCATCGAAGTATGAAGCGCGGCCATCTACGGGTATATCTGGGCGCCGCGCCCGGCGTCGGCAAGACGTACAAGATGCTGGGTGAGGGGCAACGACGCCTTGGCCGGGGCACGGACGTCGTGATCGGGTTCGTCGAGACACACGGCCGGAAGAACACCGCGGAGATGCTCGCGGGGCTGGAGCTCGTGCCGCGGAAGATCATGGACCACCGCGGCGCGAGCTTCACCGAGATGGATCTGGATGCCGTCCTGACTCGCCGTCCTTCCGTGGCGCTGGTTGACGAGATGGCGCACACCAACGTTCCCGGCAGCCGGAACGAGAAGCGCTGGCAGGACATCGAGGAGCTGCTGGCCGCCGGGATCGACGTGATCACCACGGTGAACATCCAGCACCTGGAGTCGATCAACGACGTGGTCGAGAAGATCACCGGCGTACCGCAGCAGGAGACGGTCCCGGACCGGGTGGTGCGGGCCGCCGACCAGATCGAGCTGGTCGACATGACACCGGAGGCGCTGCGCCGGCGGATGGCCCACGGCAACATCTACGCCGCCGACAAGGTGGACGCTGCCCTGGGCAACTACTTCCGGGTCGGCAACCTGTCCGCGCTGCGCGAGCTCGCGCTGCTCTGGCTCGCCGACCGCGTGGACGCCGGCCTGCAGCAGTACCGTGCGCAGCACGACATCGACTCGACCTGGGACACCCGCGAGCGGGTCGTCGTCGCGCTCACCGGCGGCCCCGAGGGCGAGACCCTGATCCGGCGCGCAGCCCGGATCGCCGCGCGGTCCTCGGGCGGCGACCTGCTCGCGGTGCACGTCGCCCGCTCCGACGGGCTGACCGGCGCGAACCCGAAACAACTCGCGGAGCAGCGCAACCTCGTCGAGAAGATCGGCGGGACCTATCACCAGGTGATCGGCGACGACATCCCGGCCGCTCTGCTGACCTTCGCCCGTGCCGAGAACGCGACCCAGTTGGTCCTCGGAGGCAGCCGCCGGTCCCGGTTCGGTACGGCGTTCTCCGGGCCGGGCATCGGCGCCAGCACGATTCGCGATTCGGGTGACATCGACGTCCACATCGTCACGCACTCGGAGATGGGCCGGGGCAGGCTGCCGCGGACGCAGGGGAGCCTGTCGCGGCGCCGCAAGATCCAGGGGCTCGTCGTCGGGATCGCTCTCCAACCGCTGCTGGCGTTGCTGCTCGGCCTGGGCGACGACTCGCTGAACCTGACCAGCAACGTGCTGGCGTTCCTGCTCGCCGTGGTCGTGGTGGCGCTGATCGGTGGCCTGTGGCCGGCGCTGGTGACAGCGATCGGTGGGTCGATCGTGCTGAACTACTTCTTCACGCCGCCGACCGGTACGTTCACGATCGCCGAGTTCAACAATGCGCTGGCGCTGGTGATCTTCGTGCTGGTCGCGACGATGGTCAGCTCGGTCGTCGACCGCGCGGCCCGGCGTACCAGACAGGCTGCCCGCGCGGCCGCGGAGTCGGAGACGTTGGCGACCTTGGCCGGTTCGGTACTGCGGGGTGAGACAGGGCTGCCCGCCCTGCTCGAGCGGGTCCGCGAGGCGTTCGGGATGACCGGCGCGTGCCTGATGGAGCGGGTGGACGACGAGCTCACCGAGGTGTGGCGGCCGTTGGCCTCGGCCGGGACGCTGACCTGTACCCGGCCGGAGGAGGCCGACGCGGAGGTCCCGGCCCGGGACGATCTGGTCCTGGTACTGCAGGGTCACCAGTTGGAGGCGGACGAGCGGCGGCTGGTCGGGGCGATGGCGGCACACGCGGCCGCGCTGGTCGATCGGGCCCGGTTGAGCGAGGCGGCCGCCGAGGCGAAGCCGTTGGCCGAGGCCGACAAGTTGCGGACGGCGCTGCTCCGGGCCGTCGGTCACGACCTGCGGTCCCCGCTGGCGTCGGCGAAGGCGTCGGTGACGAGTCTGCGCAGCGACGATGTCGAGTGGAGTGAGTCGGAGCGCGCGGAGCTGCTGGAGACCGCGGACGAGTCGCTGGACCGGTTGTCGCGGTTGGTCGACAACCTGCTCGATCTGAGTCGGCTGCAGGCCGGCGTACTCCCGGTCTTCACCCGCCCGATGGCGCTGGACGAGATTCTGCCCGGCGTACTGTCCGAGCTGGGTGACGAAGCGGACCAGGTGACCGTCGACATCCCCCACACGCTGCCGCTGGTCGAGGCGGATCCGGCCCTGCTGGAACGCGTCGTGGCGAACCTGCTGGCGAACGCGATCCGCTACTCGCCGCCCGGACAGCCGCCCTTGGTCACCGGGAGCGCGCTCGGCGACACCGTCGAGATCCGGGTGATCGACCGCGGGCCGGGGATCCCTCAGCAGGACCGGGACCGGGTGTTCGCGCCGTTCCAGCGACTCGGCGACACCGACAACACGGTCGGCGTCGGGCTCGGGCTGGCGCTGGCCCGAGGACTCGCCGAGGCGATGCAGGGCACCTTGCAGCCCGAGGACACGCCAGGTGGTGGACTGACCATGGTGGTCTCGATCCCGACCGCTGTGGTGCGTCCCGACGTACCGGTCCCCGGAGCCCGCGAACGATCCGAACAGGAAGGGCGTGATGACTGAGTTGATGTCGCGACTCCGTCGCGACGGGTCATTGGGCTGTAACTCCCGTCCTTCCCTCGTCGCTCCGGTCGCTTCGCTCCCTGCGCTCCTCAGTCCAGGACGGGAGGCCCAATGACCAGGGTTCTCGTGGTTGACGACGAGCCGCAGATCGTGCGGGCGCTGCAGATCAACCTGAAGGCGCGCGGGTACGAGGTGCACGTGGCCGGCACCGGTACGGCGGCGCTGAAGGTGGCCGCTCAGCATCCGCCGGAGCTGGTGATCCTCGACCTCGGGCTGCCGGACTTCGACGGCGTGGACGTGATCCGCGGGCTGCGCGGCTGGACCGAGGCGCCGATCTTGGTGCTGTCCGGGCGGACCGACCAGACCGACAAGGTCGAGGCGCTGGACGCCGGCGCGGACGACTACGTGACCAAGCCGTTCGGGATCGACGAGCTGCTGGCCCGCATGCGCGCCGTACTGCGCCGCAGCAACGCCACGCAGGACCAGCCGGTCGTGACCGTCGGCGGCATCAGCGTCGACCTGTCCGCGAAGCGCGTCACGCCGGAGAACGGCGAGGACATCCGCCTCACCCCGACCGAGTGGCACCTGCTGGAGGTCCTGGTCCGCAACCCCGGCAAGCTGATGTCCCAACGCCAGCTCCTGACGGAGGTCTGGGGCCCCGGCTACGAAACCGCCGGTGGCAACCTCCGCTTCTACATGGGCCAGCTCCGCCGCAAGCTCGAACCCGACCCCGCCCGCCCGCGCCACCTGCTGACCGAGCCCGGAATGGGGTACAGGTTCGAGCCGTGACGTCCGTTTCGTTCAAGACGTGACAACCGGAACTGCGGGAGGCTCGGGACATGGACATCTTCACGGCAGGACGGGACTTCGTACGGCGGGACGCTCGGGTGCTCGAGCGACGGCTCTTCGCGACGATCTTCGAGGGCGCTGATCCGCACGGCGTGGTCGACGCGCTGCGCGGGTTCCAGAACGCCGACGGCGGATTCGGGCACGGGCTGGAGCCGGACAAGCGGTGTCCGGACAGCCTGCCGCTCGACGTGGAGGTCGCGTTCGACACGCTGCTGGCGGCCGGTGCCCGCGACGACGAGCTGGTACGGCGGGCCGTCGACTGGCTCGACTCGGTCGCGACACCCGACGGCGCGGTGCCGCTGTGCGGTCCGGCGGTCGAGGGTTATCCGCGCGCCGAGCACATCAGCGAGTGGACGTATCAGCCGGGCCTGAACCCGACTGCGGGACTGGTCGGACGGCTGCACAAGCTCGGCGTCGAACACCCGTGGCGCGACAAGGCCGGCGCCTGGTGCGCGGCCGAGCTGGCCAAGGGCTTCCCGGAGGACGCCCACGGCCTGCACGAGGCGCTCGAGTTCCTCGAACACACCGGTGATGTCGACTTCGACCGGGTCCGCGAGTGGCTGCCGAAGCTCGCGCACTACCGCGGCGACGCGGCCGATCCGTCGTACGGCGTGACGCCCCTGCAATTCGCGCCGACCCCGGACAGCTTCTGGCGCCCACTCTTTACCGACGAGCAACTCGAGGCCCACCTGGACCGCCTGATCGCCGACCAGCAGGACGACGGCGGCTGGGCGATCACCTGGGAACCGCCGGGTCCCGCCGCCACCCTCGAGTACCGCGGCATGGTCACCGTCGGCGCCCTCCGCACCCTGAAGGCGTACAACCGGCTCTGAGTGCCTGAGGACAGACACCCTTACCTCCTGGGGTGTCTGTCCTTAGGTACCGGACTCGGCGGGATGCTCAACCTGGCGGTCGCCCCACTGGGTCAGAAGACCGCGGGCGATCTCCAGGTCCTCGCGGAGCGAGCGGTCGGCCAGGTCGCCGGGGAGGGCCGTGAGCGCGTCCGCCAGCCAGGGGCCGACGGCGGCCGGAGCCAGGTCGTCAGGGGTGAGACCGGCCAACCGGATCGCGCGGACGGCGGTGACGAGTTCGCTGGCAAGCACCTCGCGGAGAGCGTCGAGGAGTTGCTTCGTCAGCGCGGCGGCCTGCGGGGCGAAGCTGGCATGCAGTTCGGCGCCGCGGGACAACGTCGCCGTACCGAGGGTCGCGGGCTGTGCGGACGAGCGCACCGCGGCGAGCGCGTCGTGCGCGACGTACTCGATCATCATCACGCCCGAGCTCGCCTCGGCGCCGCTGGCCAGGAACCGGCTGAGGCCGGTGTAGTCCGGGTCGACCAGGTTCGCGACCCGCGTCGTCGAGAGGGTGGCGACGCTGTGCAGGCTGAGGCGGAGCGAGTCGAGGGCGAGGGCGATCGGCATCGCGTGCCAGTTGCCGTTGTGCAGCACGGTCCCGCCGGCGACCAGCGGGTTCTCCGCCGCCGCGTTGATGTCGATGCGCACACTGTTGCCCAGGGCATCGGAATGGTCGACGGCCGGTCCGAGGACCTGGGCGAAGGCCCGCAGACCGAACGGATCCTGGACACGGGCCGGCGGCAGCGGGAACCCGTCGAGCAGTTCGCGCATCCGGCGCGCGACCCGGACCTGGCCCGGCTGCGGCCGAGCCTCGTGGACGCGGGTGTCGTACACCTCGGCGTTGCCGCGGAGCGCGACGTGTGAGAGCGCGCCGACGAGCGGTACGACGTTGATCAGTGTCGACGCGTCGACGTACGCCAGACAGCACTCGGCCAGCGTGAACGCGTTGCTGGACAGCAGCGGGAGCGCGCTGGTGCCGTCGATGACGTCGCCGAGCGCGAGACCGAGTTCGGCGAGCGGGCCGAGATCGCCGGTCCCGATCGCGCCGCCGCGGTGCAGTTCGGGGAGGTCGTCGTCGTTGAGCAGGTCGACGATCGCGTCGGCGACCGCCGGTTCGAGTCCTGATCCGCCGGCGGCGAGCTGGTTCACCCGGATCAGCAGGCCGAGCCGGACGACGTCCTTCGGGTACGCCGTCGTACCGGTCGTCGAGTGCGATCGGAGCAACCGGGCGCCGTGCTCGGGGTCGGAGGTCAGCACGTCGCGGTTCGCACCGACGCCGGTGGTCCGCCCGTACACGGGCTGCCGCTCCGCCACGTCGGCCACCAGTTGCGCCGACTCGTGCATCCGGTTCCGCGCGTCGTCGCCCAGGCGTACCGCAGTACGCCGCTGCCCGAGGGCCACCGCTTCTAACGGCGCCAGCCCGGCGCCCGTCAGCTCAACCGGCTCCATCCCCTCAGTGTGAAACCGCGGCCCGCCGCTGGGTAACCGACGCGCTCACCCCGGCGTCTCGTATCCGAGATGCTGGGACCCCCGGACATGCGGAAGGGACCTCGGACATCTGGTCAGATGTCCGAGGTCCCTGGAAACTGTCCGAGGTACGCGGGGTCTATGACCGGCCGTAGCGCTTCTTGAACTTCTCCACGCGGCCCTGGGTGTCCATCACGCGCTGCTGGCCCGTGTAGAACGGGTGGCTCGCGGACGAGATCTCGACGTCGACGACCGGGTAGGTGTTCCCGTCGTGCCACTCGACGGTCTCGTTGCTCTCGCGGGTCGAACCGGTGAGGAAGCTGAAGTTGCCGGACTTGTCCCGGAAGACGACCCGGCGGTAGTCGGGGTGGATGTCCTTCTTCATGCTGCGGTACTTCCTTCCAAGTAGGGGGCGAACGGATCGGTCAGGGGGTGGACCGCTTCGTCCGCACGCAGGACACAACCGTCCAGGCGGTCCCGTAATTCCCGCAGGTCCAGCCCGACGCCGGTGAGCGAGAGGTACGACGCGCGGTCGCCGTACTCGGGATGCCATTCGAGGGCCGAGCGGGCCTGGTGCTGCTGCCCGACGGCGGACCAGCGGTCGGCGGGGAGGTCGGCCAGCCAGGGGCCGAGGACGCCGATCGAGACGTTCGTGCCGAAGCTGTCCCAGCTGAGCCGGTTGCGGTGCTGGGTCGCGATCCAGAGCGTGCCGCGGCCGCGGGCCGTGCCGTTGACCAGGTCCTCGAGGGCGTCGTACAGCCGCTCGGGATGGAACGGCCGGCCGGACTGCCAGACGAGCGTCTGCGCCTCGCCGTCCACAGGTGCCGCGATCGAGCCGTCCTCGACGACGGGGACCTGCAGCCGCAGGCCGAGCAGTCCGGCGGGGGTGGTCCGGACGAGCAGTTGCGGATTGATCGCCTGGATCAGCGCGCGGACGATGGTGTCGTCGCTGCTCAGGACCGCCGCGTTCGCCGACTCCAGTTGGCGTACGGCGACCTCGGCGATCGCGCGACCGTCCTCGGCGGCGGTCGGTACGCCGCGCTCGCGGATCAGCTGCTCCCCGGTGAGATCGGGGACGACGGTGGTCGTGTCGACGGTGGTGACGACCGCGTCGACGGTGAGTTCCGGTTCCTGCGCGATCTCGGTGGCGATCGCGTGGGTGTCGCCGGCGGTCGGGACGCTGACGATCGCCACGTCGTACCGCTCGACGGCCGCGATGCTCGTCAGTAGCTGGACGAGGGACCCGCGCATCGCACATGAGACGCACGGGTGGTCCATGGTGATCACCTCGCGGTCGATCACGCCGGTCGCGGTCCGCGCGGTCCGGACGACGGAGCCGGTGCTCAGGGCGCTCACGTCGTACTCGACCAGGACCCCGGCCTGGCCGGTGGCGGCCAGCAGATTCCCCGCCATGGCGCCGCGGAACTCGTCGTCGAGGCCCGTCAGCAAGGTCACCGGCAGCATCGAGTCTCCCGTCTTGTTGAAAACGATAACCAATACAACGTACCCTCTGAACCGGAATAGCCGCCACCCCGCGGGCGTTCACCGGGGTGAGAGAGAGGACAGCATGGCCAAGCGCAACGACCTCCGCCCCATCGTCAAGCTCCGCAGTACGGCGGGTACCGGATACACCTATGTAACGCGGAAGAACCGCCGGAACAATCCCGACCGGCTCGTCATCCGCAAGTACGACCCGAAGCTGCGCACCCACGTCGACTTCCGCGAAGAGCGGTAATGGCCACCACGGCGAAGATCGCGAAGAACGACCAGCGCCGCCGTACCGTCGCCCACTACTCCGAGCGGCGCGCCGCCCTGAAGGCGACCATCGCAGACCCTGGTACGTCGGCCTCCGACCGCGCCGAGGCGCAACTCAAGCTCCAGAAGCTCCCGAGAGACGCCAGCCCCATCCGCATCCGCAACCGCGACACCGTAGACGGCCGCCCCCGCGGCTACATCGGCAAGGCCGGCATCTCCCGCATCCGCTTCCGCACCATGGCCCACCGAGGCGAACTCCCTGGCATCACCAAGTCGTCCTGGTAGTTCACCGGAAAGCAGAGGAAAGCACCGAGTACTACACGGAGCAGGCACCCAGCACCACCCGCACCGGCCTCAACCGCCTGGTCCGCGCATCATCAGCACTAGTCGGTCGATCACCGCGAGCGACCTGGTCGGCACCGGCGAACACGTGGCGACGGGTGGCCTGGGGAATCCTGCCCACCTGAAACGACCAGCAGAACTCCCCACGCGACCAACCCTCGGGCGTCACCCCGACGAAGGTGCGGCGCGGACCACCAAGCCAAGCCCGGGGTGGATGGGAGCGCGTGTAGCGGGCGAGCTGAGGAGCGGCGCGGCGAACGAAGTGCCTGCGAAGCGCGTGGGTCTACCACCTCGACCACCCCCGCAACGTCATCCGCCTAACCCCGCCGCAGCACCTCCCGTGCTAGGTCTGCCGCCGGTAGCACGGCACCTGTTAGCTCTTCCTGAAGTAGCACCTCTGCTGTTAGTTCTTCTAGCCGTGGAGGCGGCGCGTGAGGGCTTTGGCGGCTTGGCGGATTTTGTGGGCGAGGTGGGGGCGGTCGGTGGGTGGGACGGTGTCGGTGCGGAAGGTGACGCTGATGGCGGCGACGGGGTGGCCGGCGTGGTCGATGGCGGCGCTGGCTACGGACGCCATGCCGGGGGTGATGAACGAGTCCTCGACCGCGAACCCCTGCCGTTTCTCCTCCGCCAGGAGCCGCCGGAGTTGGGTGAGCGTCTGCGGCCCGAGGTCGGTCCGTCGTACGAAGGACTCAGGTGACGGGAACAGCGCCCGTACCTGCGCCGGCGGCAGTTCGGCAAGCAGCGCGCGGCCGGACGCGGTGAGGGTCGCGGGCAGCCGTACGCCGACATCGGTCACGAGCGTCACGGGCCGCGGCGGCTGCTCCTTCAGCAGGTACACCAGCTCCCGGCCGTGCAGTACGCCGAGATGCGCCGTCTGACCCACCTCGTGCACCAACTGGACCAGCAACGGCCGCGCCAGCCGCTCGAGCGGGTCGTGCCGCAGATACGCGGACCCGATCTCGAAAGCGGCAACCCCGAGCCCGTACCGCTTCTCCTCGGGCAGATGCACGACGAACCCCTCGTCGATCATTGCCCGTAGCAAGTGGTACGTCGACGAGCGTGGCAGTCCGACCGCGGAGGCGATGCGCTCCATCGGTACCGGACCGGGCTGCGTGGCCAGGAACGTCAGCACCCGCAACGTGCGGGTCGAGGCGGGAACGTTGCCGCTCACAACGGCAGCGTAACCCTCACACGATCGACGAGTCGCGCTTCTTCGCCCGATTCCTGCGCAGCCAGAAGCGGAAGCCCTCGCCGAGGACGGCGACCGCGAACAGCCCGCCGGCGACCGGCCAGTCCATGAGGGCGGGCCCGGACAGCAGCAGCCCGACGGCGAGCGACAGCACCAGGAAGAACGCCAGCGAGACCGCGAGCCGTTTCACAGTGTCTTCTCCGCGGTCCAGGCAGCCGAGGTCTCCCGGTAGCCGAGCCACCGGTTGACCGCGAGCATCGGCTCGTTCGCCGCGTCGTTCCCGGTCGACGCGACCGTGAACCCGGCGTCCCGCGCTCGCGCGAGCGCCACGGACTTCACCACCTTCGCCAGCCCGCGGCCACGCGCCGACGGGATCGTGCCGGTCAGATTCGACCAGATCAGTGTCCGGTCCGGGTCCGCCGTGGTCGTCACGAACGACAGCACCCGGTCCCCGTCGAGTACGGCGGCGCTCAGGTCGTAGCGCACGTCCGGGTTGTGCCACGACGTACGCTCCCACTCCTCGTACGCCGGTCCGCCCGACAACCCGCTCGGGTCGTCCTCGCGAACCTGGACCTCCGCGTCGAACACCTGTCGCGGCTCCAGCTCGTCGTACGTCGCCACGCGCAAACCCTCCGGCGGCGCAGCGGGCTCAGGCGCCGCGCTCAACTCAGCCGCCGCATGCGTCATCCGCCGCCCCACCGTGAACGCGTGCCGCGTGGCAAAGCGCTGCGAGTCCTCGTCGTCGCCCACGACAACCAGCAACCGCCCGGCGCCGGCCGCGACGGCCCGCTCGGTGATCGCGGCCGCCAGTGCACTCCCGATCCCGCGCTTGCGGTACTCCGGTGGCACCTGGACCGTGATCCGCACCCGCGGCGCCTCGCCGCCCGGTGACGGCAGGTAGATGTTCGCGTATCCGACCACGTCCGGCCCGTCGACGGCGATCAGCACCTCTTGGCTCCGGCCGTGCCGCAACTGCAGCTCGATCGCGCGCGCCGTCTTCACCAGTTGCGGCATCGCCGCGGCCCACACCTTCGCGATCCCCACCGCGTCCTCCGGTCCCGCCGACCGGATCTCGAACACCATGGCAGGACTCTACGGCTACCGAGGGTCGCCGACGTCTCGGATCCGAGACGAAAAGTGGTACGGCGCTGCTGTCCGGGACCGCGTCGGCGCGGTGCAATGATCGGGTGGAGTACACGGTGAACGGCACGGTGAAGATAGGGGTCGGGCCGCTGACCCCGGCCCAGGTGGTCGCGGTCGCGCGGTACGGCGCACAGGTACGGATCGACGACCAGGCGCTCGAGGAGATCGCGAAGTCCCGGGCCGCGATCGAGGCGCTCGCGCACGCGGACACCCCGCACTACGGCGTCTCGACCGGGTTCGGCGCACTCGCCACGCGCCACATCGCGCCGGACCTCCGGGCACAACTCCAGCGCAGCCTGATCCGCTCGCACGCGGCCGGCTCCGGTCCCGAGGTGGAGACCGAGGTCGTCCGGGCGCTCGCCCTGCTGCGACTCTCGACGCTCGCCACCGGACGCACCGGAGTGAGGATCGAGACAGCCCAGGCGTACGCCGATCTGCTGAACGCCCACCTGACGCCGGTCGTGCACGAGTACGGCAGCCTCGGATGCTCCGGCGACCTCGCCCCGCTGTCCCATGTCGCGCTCGCGATCATGGGCGAGGGCAAGGTCCGCGATGCCGACGGCAACCTTCTCGACGCGGGTGAAGCGCTGCAGACGCACGGCCTGCAGCCGGTCGTCCTGGCAGAGAAGGAAGGTCTCGCGCTGATCAACGGGACCGACGGCATGCTCGGCATGCTGGTGCTCGCGCTCGCCGATCTCGACCGCCTGTTCAAGACCGCCGACCTCGCCGCCGCGATGAGCGTCGAGGCCCAGCTCGGCACCGACCGGGTGTTCGCCGAGGACCTGCAGGCCCTGCGCCCGCATCCGGGCCAGGCAGCGGCCGCCGCCAACCTGCGCGCGATCCTCAAGGACAGCGCGATCGTCGCCAGCCACCGCGGCCCGGACTGCAACCGCGTCCAGGACGCCTACTCGCTGCGGTGTTCTCCCCAGGTCCACGGCGCCGCCCGCGACACCGCGGCGCACGCGGCGAGTGTCGCCGGCCGCGAACTCGCCGCCGCGATCGACAACCCGGTCGTGCTGCCGGACGGTCGCGTCGAGTCCAACGGCAACTTCCACGGCGCCCCGATCGGGTACGTCCTCGACTTCCTCGCGATCGCCGTGGCCGATCTCGCGAGCATCAGCGAACGCCGTACCGACCGCTTCCTCGACGTCGCCCGCAACCACGGTCTGAACGCGTTCCTCGCCGACGACCCCGGCGTGGACAGTGGACACATGATCGCGCAGTACACGCAGGCCGCGATCGTCTCCGAGCTGAAGCGTCTCGCCGTACCTGCCAGCGTCGACTCGATCCCGAGCAGCGCGATGCAGGAGGACCACGTGTCGATGGGCTGGTCCGCCGCGCGCAAGCTGCGCAAGGCGGTCGACGGCCTGCAGCGGGTGCTGGCGATCGAGATCCTCACCGCCGCGCGGGCGCTCGACCTGCGCGCGCCGCTGGACCCGGCACCGGCCACCGCCGCCGTCCGGACCGCCCTGCGGGAGTACGTCGAAGGGCCGGCCACCGACCGGTTCCTCGCTCCCGAGATCGAGTACGCCGTCCGGCTCGTTGCCGACGGCACCTATGTCACCGCCGCCGAGGCCGTCACCGGCCCGCTGAACTGAAAGGCTGGATCACCCATGTCCGGACCACGTCCTGTCCGCGCGCCCCGCGGCACCACCCTGACTGCCCGCGGCTGGCAGCAGGAGGCCGCGCTGCGGATGCTGCAGAACAACCTCGACCCCGAGGTGGCCGAGCACCCGGACGAGCTCGTCGTGTACGGCGGTTCCGGTAAGGCGGCCCGGGACTGGAACTCGTTCGACGCGATGGTCCGCACGCTGACCACGCTGAAGGACGACGAGACCATGCTCGTGCAGTCCGGCCGCCCGGTCGGCGTCATGCAGACGCACGAGTGGGCGCCGCGGGTGCTGATCGCGAACTCGAACCTGGTCGGCGACTGGGCCACCTGGGAGGAGTTCCGCAAGCTGGAGGCGATGGGACTCACGATGTACGGCCAGATGACGGCCGGGTCGTGGATCTACATCGGCACCCAGGGCATCCTGCAGGGCACCTACGAGACCTTCGGCGCGGTCGCGGAGAAGAAGTTCGGAGGCTCGCTCGCCGGCACGATCACGCTGACCGCCGGGCTCGGCGGCATGGGTGGTGCGCAGCCGTTGGCGGTCACGATGAACGACGGCGTCGCGATCTGCGTCGACGTCGACGAGTCGCGGATCCAGCGCCGCATCGAGCACCGCTACCTCGACGTACGGGCGTCCTCGGTCGACGAGGCGCTGCGCCTGGCCGAGGAGGCGAAGGCGGCGCGGAAGCCGCTGTCGATCGGTGTGCTGGGCAACGCCGCGACGATCGTTCCGGACCTGCTGCGGCGCGGTGCGCCGATCGACGTGGTGACCGACCAGACGTCGGCGCACGACCCGTTGATGTACCTGCCGGTCGGGATCGACTTCGAGGACTGGACGACCGCGCGGGAGAAGGATCCGGCCGGGTTCACCGAGCGGGCGCAGGAGTCGATGGCCCGGCACGTCGAGGCGATGGTCGGGTTCCAGGACGCGGGTGCCGAGGTGTTCGACTACGGCAACTCGATCCGGGACGAGGCCCGTAAGGCCGGGTACTCCCGGGCGTTCGAGTTCCCCGGCTTCGTGCCGGCGTACATCCGGCCGTTGTTCTGTGAGGGGAAGGGCCCGTTCCGGTGGGCGGCGCTGTCCGGCAACCCGGCCGACATCGCGAAGACGGACCAGGCGATCCTGGACCTGTTCCCGGACAACGAGCACCTGAGCCGGTGGATCAAGCTGGCCGGTGAGCGGGTCGCGTTCCAGGGCCTGCCGGCGCGGATCTGCTGGCTCGGTCAGGGTGAGCGGGACAAGGCCGGTGTGCGGTTCAACGAGATGGTGGCCTCCGGTGAACTCGAGGCGCCGATCGTGATCGGCCGGGACCACTTGGACACCGGCAGCGTCGCGTCGCCGTACCGGGAGACCGAAGGCATGCTGGACGGCTCGGACGCGATCGCGGACTGGCCGTTGCTGAACGCGATGGTGAACGTGGCCAGCGGCGCGTCCTGGGTGTCGATCCACCACGGCGGCGGCGTCGGGATCGGCCGGTCCATCCACGCCGGCCAGGTGTCCGTTGCCGACGGCACCGACCTGGCCCGGCGGAAGCTGGAGCGGGTACTGACCAACGACCCGGCGATGGGTGTGATCCGTCACGTCGACGCCGGCTACGACAAGGCTGTGGAAGTCGCCGACGAGAAGGGTGTCAGGGTCCCGATGCGGGAGAACTGACTGCGGAGTGCGACCGTCGCAATTTGTACTGCTACGGTGCACTTTCCCACGGAGCGAGAAACCGTGCGATCGCGTGGTTTCGGGGGATTGGTCCGCTAGGGTCTCATCCGCGACCGACGACGAGCGCGAAGGGGCGCCATGATCGAGTTCGAGGACGTCACCAAGCGGTATCCGGACGGCACCGTCGCCGTCGACAAGCTGTCCCTGCGGATCCCGAGCAACCAGATCACCGTGTTCGTCGGCCCGTCCGGCTGCGGCAAGACCACGTCGTTGCGGATGATCAACCGTACGATCGAGCGGACCGGCGGGACGATCTCGATCGACGGCCAGGACATCAACTCCCAGGACCCGGTCACGCTGCGGCGCGGCATTGGGTACGTGATCCAGAACGCCGGTCTGTTCCCGCACAGGACGGTTGTGGACAACATTGCCACTGTGCCGAGGCTGCTCGGCTGGGACAAGCGCAAGGCGCGCGGTACGGCGATGGAGCTGCTGGAGCGCGTCGGCCTGGACTCGAAGCTGGCCGGGCGGTATCCGGCCCAGCTGTCCGGTGGCCAGCAGCAACGAGTCGGCGTCGCCCGTGCGCTGGCGGCCGATCCGGCGATCATGCTGATGGACGAGCCGTTCAGCGCGGTGGACCCGATCGTCCGGCACCAGCTGCAGGAGGAGCTGCTCCGCCTGCAGCGCGACATCGGCAAGACGATCGTGTTCGTCACCCACGACATCGACGAGGCGATCAAGCTCGGCGACAACATCGCGGTGATGCGGGTCGGCGGCAAGCTGGCCCAGTTCGCTCCACCGGCCGAGCTGCTCGCCCAACCTGCGGACGACTTCGTGCGCGGGTTCGTCGGTCAGGACCGCGGTTACCGAGCGCTGACGTTCGTGCACCCCGAGACGCTGCCGATGAAACCGTTGCCGGACGAGCTGGCATTGCAGGACGGCGTACCGGTCGGCTGGCGGAACGGATCTGAGGAGCTGCTGCCTGTCGGTTCGGTGTTCCAGCGCGGCGACTCCCTGCGGGCGGCGCTGGACGCCGTGCTCACGTCGCCGACCGGCTGGGGCGTGGTCGTCGACGAGGAAGGCCGCGCGGTGGGCGTGGTCGACCAGAGCGCAGTAGCTGAGGCGTTGCGGTCATGAGCTGGATCGGCGACAACCTAGGGCTCATCTGGGAGCAGCTGCGTGAGCACCTTTACCTGGCGATCCTTCCGGTGATCCTCGGGCTGCTCATCTCCGTGCCGTTGGGGTACGTCGCGACGCGCTACTCCTGGCTGGCGAATCCGCTGATCGCCTTCGGCGGCATCCTGTACTCGCTGCCGTCGATCGCACTGTTCATCGTGCTGCCGGCGATCCTCGGGACCAAGGTGCTGTCCACGGTCAACATCGTCGTCGCGCTGACCATCTATACCGTCTCCCTGCTGATCCGGAACGTGATCGACGGACTCCGCTCCGTGCCACCCGACGTCCGGCAGTCCGCGGTCGCGGTCGGGTACGGCGCGGTGCACCGGCTGATCGCAGTGGACCTGCCGATCGCCGTACCCGTCATCTTCACCGGACTGCGCGTGGTCACCGTCGCGAACATCTCCATGGTGAGCGTCGGCGCGGTGATCGGGATCGGCGGACTGGGAGAGCTGTTCACGCTCGGTTTCCAGAAGGACTTCCTCACGCCGGTCGTGGTGGGCGTGGTGCTGTCGCTGGGCCTGGCCCTGCTCGCGGACCTCGTGCTGGTGACGTTGCAGCGGGTTCTGACTCCTTGGGCTCGCGTCGCGACGCCCGTGGTGGAGGTGGCATGACATGTGGGAGTACCTGACCGACCCCTTCAACTGGTCCGGCACCGAGGGCATCTGGGCGCGGATCCTGCAGCACCTCTGGTACACGTTCGCCGCGCTCGCCCTCTCCCTGCTGATCGCGCTGCCGATCGGATTGCGGATCGGGCACACCCGGCGGGGCGCGTTCCTGGCGATCAACACCGGCAACGCGGCACGGGCTCTGCCCAGCCTCGGTCTGCTGATGCTCGCGGTGCTGCTGACCGACCAGATCGGCTTCCTGCCGGTGCTGATCGCGCTGGTCGCGCTGGGCGTGCCGCCGATCCTCGCCTCGACGTACGCCGGCCTGTCAGGTGTCGATCCGGCGACGATCGACGCCGCGCGGGGGATGGGGATGACGGGTCGCGAGATCCTGACCAAGGTGGAGATCCCGATCGGGATGCCGCTGATCATCTCCGGCGTCCGCAGTGCGACCCTGCAGATCGTCTCGACCGCGACGATCGCGGCCCTGGTGTCGCTCGGCGGCCTGGGACGGTACGTGATCGACGGACTGAAGCTGCGTGACTTCCCGCAGATGTTCACCGGCGCGCTGCTGGTGGCGCTGATGGCGCTGCTGCTCGACGCGCTGTTCGCACTGATCGGGCGGATCACGGTCTCGCCGGGATTGAAGATCGGGTGAACTGTCCGACGTACCTGATGAACTTGAGAGACATCCATCGGCACCGGCCGGTGGCTGAACGAGAACACTGGAGGCTCTCGTGTTGAGATCCACACTCATCCGTACTGCGATCGCCGGAGTGGCGGTGCTCGGCCTGGCCGGTTGTGGGGGTGGGGGCGACCAGCTCGGCAGCGACAACGCGGGGTCCTCGCCCGCGCCGTCCAAGGTGACCAGCATCACCGTCGGGTCCGCCGACTTCTCCGAGAGTCAGCTGCTGGCGGAGATCTACGGCCAGGCGCTGGCCGCCAAGGGCATCGAGGTGAAGAAGAAGCCGAACATCGGCAACCGCGAGACCTACATGGCCGCGATCAAGGACGGCTCCGTGGACCTTCTGCCGGAGTACACCGGCGCCGCGCTGCACTACTTCAAGAAGGACTCCACCGAGACCGAGGAGCAGGCGACGTACGACGCGCTGAAGAGCTCGCTGCCGTCGGGCCTGGAGGTGCTGGAGAAGTCGCCGGCCGCCGACGAGGACACGATCGTGGTGACCAAGGCGACCGCGGACAAGTACAACCTGAAGTCGCTCGCGGACCTGAAGCCGGTCGCCAAGGACATGGCCGCGGGCGGCAGTTCCGAGTTCAAGGTTCGCGACGCGGGGCTGAAGGGCCTCAAGGAGAAGTACGGCGTCGAGTTCGGCAAGGAGTACAAGACGCTGGACGCCGGTGGTCCGCTGAGTCTGAAGGCGCTGCTGGACAACCAGATCCAGGTGTCGAACTTCTTCACCACCCAGGCGCTGATCAAGGACAACAACCTGGTCATGCTGGAGGACCCGGAGAACATCCTCCCGCCGAACAACGTCGTCCCGTTGATCCGGACCGACCACAAGTCCGACGACGTCGTCTCGGTGCTGAACGCGGTCTCGGCGAAGCTGACCACGGAAGGGCTGACCGAACTGGTCAAGCGGATCGACGTCGGCAAGGAGAGCGCGGACGTGGTCGCCAAGGACTGGCTGTCGAAGAACCCGCTGGCCTGAGCCTTGAGTTTCGAATCCCTGTGGGCCGATCAGTCCGCCATCGGCCGTGACCCCGACACCGGCGGCTACACCCGCGGCGGCTGGACCCCCACCGAACGCGAGGCGACGCACTGGTTCCTCGACCAGTGCGCCACCCGCGGCCTGACCGTCGAATCCGACGGCATAGGCAACCTCATCGCCTGGTGGGGAGATGCGGAGGGTCCTGGTGTGGTCACCGGGAGTCATCTGGACTCGGTGATTGATGGTGGGGCGTTTGACGGGCCGTTGGGCGTGGTGTCTGCCTTGGCGGCTGTGGACGCCTTGCGGGCCGAGGGTTTTGTGCCGTCGGTGCCGATCGGGATCGGGGCGTTCGTAGAGGAAGAAGGGTCGCGGTTCGGGATGCCCTGTCTGGGGTCCCGGGTCGCGGCCGGGGTGTTGCCCGCGGAGAAGGCTCTGCAGTTGAAGGACCGGTCCGGCGTCGGGCTCGGCGAGGCCTTGGAGAAGGCCGGGCTCGACCCGGCGGGGGTCGGGCCGTCGCCGCTCCTGCAGCGGATGGGGACGTTCGTCGAGTTGCATGTGGAGCAAGGTCGCGGCCTGACCGCTCCGGTCGGTGTGGCGAGCTCGATCTGGCCGCACGGGCGGTACCGGTTCACGTTCAACGGCGAGGCGAACCACGCGGGTACGACGCTGATGGAGGACCGGCACGACCCGATGCTGACCTACGCGATGACCGCGCTGGCCGCCAACAAGCAGGCCCGGCTGGCCGGTGCCCGCGCGACGTTCGGCCGGTTGTCGGTGGAGCCCAACGGGACGAACGCCGTACCGTCCCGCGTCACCGCCTGGCTCGATGCCCGTGCCGCGGACACCGCCACCCTCGAATCGTTGCTTGCAGCAATCACCAAGCAGGCCACAGAACGCGCGGAGCGCGACGGTACGGCGCTCGAGGTGACGCCGGAGTCCGTCTCGCCGGTCGTCGACTTCCCGGCAGGTCTCCGCGATCGTCTGGTGAACGTGCTCGACGGCGCCCCGGTGCTGCCGACCGGCGCCGGGCACGACGCGGGCGTGTTCTCCGCCGCCGGCATCCCGACCGCGATGCTGTTCGTCCGCAACCCGACCGGCGTCTCGCATTCGCCGGCCGAGTACGCCGAGATCGACGACTGTCTCGCCGGTGTCGACGCGTTGGCCGCCGTACTCAAGGATCTCGCGAAGTGACGTCGTACTGGTGCGAGACCGCTGTCCTCCCGGGCGGTCTCTTCGACAGAGTCCTGGTGTCGGTTGCCGACGGACGCTTCAGCTCCGTGGAGACCGGCGTCGACCCCGGCGACGCCGAGGTTTTGAGCGGCCTGGTGATTCCCGGGCTCGCGAACTGTCACAGTCACGCTTTCCACCGGGCGCTCCGCGGCCGCACGCAGACCGAGCGCGGCACGTTCTGGACCTGGCGCGAGCAGATGTACGCCGTCGCCGCCGCGCTCACGCCTGACACGTACTACGAGCTCGCCAAGGCGACGTACGGCGAGATGCTGCTCGCCGGCGTCACAGCGGTCGGCGAGTTCCACTACCTGCACCACGCGCCCGGCGGCCGGCGGTACGACGACGCGAACGCCATGGGTACGGCGCTGATCGCGGCCGCCCGCGACGCCGGCATCCGGATCGCGCTGCTCGACACCTGCTACGTCGCGGGCGGGATCGACCAGCCGCTCAACGAGGTGCAGCAACGCTTCAGCGACGGCGACGCCACCGCCTGGGCGTCGCGGGTCGCTCAGCTGGCCGGTGACGACGACGTCGTGATCGGCGCGGCAGCCCATTCGATCCGGGGCGTACCGCAGGACCAGCTCGGCGCGGTCGCTTCGGCGTTTCCCGACGTACCGCTGCACATCCACCTGTCCGAGCAGGTCGCTGAGAACGAGGCATGCCTGGCGGCGTACGGGCGGACTCCGGCGCAGGTCCTCGACGAGGCGGGGTTCCTCAGCGGGCGGACGAGTGCGGTCCACGCGACGCATCTGACCTCGGTCGACATCGGGTTGCTCGGCAGCTCCGCGACGTACTCCTGCTTCTGCCCGACGACCGAGCGTGACCTCGCGGACGGCATCGGCCCGTCGGCGCAGCTGCGCGAGGCGGGTTCGCCGTTGACGCTCGGATCGGACAGTCATGCGGTGATCGACCTGTTCGAGGAGATGCGGGCCGTCGAGCTCGACGAACGCCTGGCGACGCAGGAGCGTGGTCGTTGGGCGGCGGCCGAGTTGCTGAAGGCGGCGACGGTCGACGGCCACCGGTCGATCGGTTTCGAGGATGCGGGGGTGATCGAAGTGGGTGCACGCGCGGATCTGGTCGCGCTGCGGCTCGACAGCGTGCGTACGGCCGGGACCGGCGGGACCGTGGAGACAGCCGTTTTTGCCGCATCGGCCGCCGACGTGACGGACGTGGTCGTCTCCGGCAAGCATCTGGTTGCTGAGGGCAAGCACATGACGATGGACGTGGCCGCCGGGCTGGCCGCTTCGATCGGCGCGGTGACAGCATGAGTTCGCTGCTGCTGACCGGCATCGGTTCGCTGGTGACGAACGATCCTGCCCGCGGCGGTCTGCTGGGGGAGGTGCTGGACGCGGCGGTGGTGCTCGACGGCAGCAAGGTCGGCTGGGTCGGCTCCCGGCGGGAGGCTCCCGCGGCCGATTCCGCGATCGACCTCGGCGGGCGGGCGGTCATTCCGGGGTTCGTCGACTCACATGCGCACCTGGTGTTCGCGGGCGATCGGGCCGAGGAGTTCGCGGCCCGGATGACCGGTACGCCGTACTCCGCCGGCGGCATTCGCACCACGGTCGCGGCGACGCGCGAAGCCACGGACGAGCAGCTGACCGCGAACGTGTCCCGGCTGGTGACCGAGATGCGGCGGCAGGGGACGACGACGGTCGAGATCAAGTCCGGGTACGGCCTCACGGTCGCGGACGAGGCGCGGGCTCTGCAGATCGCGCGGCAGTTCACCGACGAGACGACGTACCTCGGGGCGCATGTGGTGCCGGCCGACTACGCCGACGATCCGGCGGGTTACGTGGCGCTGGTGACCGGGCAGATGCTCGACGCGGCGGCGAAGCACGCGAAGTGGATCGACGTCTTCGTCGAGCGTGGTGCCTTCGACGCGGACCAGGGCAGGGCGATCCTCCAGGCGGGGCTGGCGCGCGGGCTGCAGGCGCGTGTCCACGCCAACCAGCTCGGCGAGGGCCCCGGCGTACAACTCGCCGCCGAGGTCGGCGCGGCCTCCGCCGACCACTGCACGTATCTCACCGACGCCGACATCGACGCGTTGGCCTCGAGCGGTGTCGTCGCCGGGCTGCTGCCCGCGATCGAGTTCTCCACCAGGTCGCCGTACCCGAACGCCCGCCGCCTCCTCGACGCCGGCGTCACCGTCGCCCTCGCCACCGACTGCAACCCCGGCTCCGGCTACTCGTCCTCGATGCCGTTCTGCATCGCCCTCGCCGTCCGCGAGATGCACATGACCCCCGCCGAGGCCCTCTGGTCAGCCACCGCCGGCGCCGCCGCCTCCCTCCGCCGCCGAGACATCGGCCACCTCACCCCAGGCGCCCAAGCAAACCTCGCAGTCCTCGACGCCCCGTCCTACCTCCACCTCGCCTACCGCCCGGGTGTCCCGCTGGTCACCCAGACCTTCGTCGCGGGACGGATGGTCTAGCGGTCCCCAGGCCATCACAATCAGCCCTAGGCGGCAGCGCCACGCCTGCGCGCCATCGCAGTCCGCACATTGTGATGGCCTGGGGATCCGGCGATGGCGTCCCGGAACGCAGCGACCACCCAGTCCCGGTCGAACATCACGTCTTCCCACGAGAACCTCAGGAGCCGCCACCCTCGCACCGTGAGGCTGACCTGTCTGCGGCAGTCGCGAGCGAGCGCACCCCGCGTGCCGTGGTGCGCGAAGCTCTCGGCCTCGGCCCCGATCATCAGCTCGGAGTTGCCTAGATCGATCCGAGCGGAAAAGGTGCGGTCACGAACAACCACCTGCGGCTCGAAGCCGGTGATGCCCGCTTCGATCAAGATCGCTCGGAGCCCCGACTCCAGCGGTGATTCGGCGCGGCCGTCGGCCGAGGCTGCCACGCGCCGCGCTCGGAGGCTTCCGGGCCCCCGCAGCTCGGCCGCGGCAACCACCAGCTGGGAGCGGTCCACCGCCCCAAGGCGGAGGGCCGAGTCGGCGACCGTGAGCCCCTCGGCGAAGGGCAGAGTTCGCGCGCAGTCCAGGATCGTTCGCAGTTTCCCGGTCCAGTGGCCTTCGGACGGGACGTCGTCCGCCCAATGCAGTTCACAGTTCACCGGGCTCAGCCGGCGGTGCTGCCCACGCGGGACGGTGATCTGCGGCTTGTCCGGCAGCGCCAGTACGTCGAAACCGTGCAGGACCGCCGCGCTCAGGTGCGAAACCAGGCCACCCTGCGCGCGAGCGGCGACGACCGGATCTGGCGTGACCGGCAGCGCGTAGACCCCCTTCGCGACCCGGCGAATCGTCCCGGCCACCAGCGCCGCCCGGATCGCATGTCCCGAAACGACGGCGCGCAGTTCCCCGAACGTCGCCGTACCGTCGCGTCGCAGAACGTCGACAACTGCAGGCATGTCCTTGATGGTGCCGTATCGCAGCCTGATCGCGTCGGGCGTTGTCCACAGGCGATCCCCAGGCCATCACAATCACCCACCCTGTGGCCCGGTACGCGTGCGCGGCGGTATAGCTCGCGATTGTGATGGCCTGGGGATCGCAAACCACATGCACCCGAGTAGAACGTGCGGGATCCTGGACGCATGGATACCAAAGGGCGGCTGCGGGCTGGGTTTCGGTGGCGGACGGATCGTGGGGTGTGAAGTAGTTACGCGGACGTCACCGGGTGGTGGCGGGACGCGGAGTTGTTGCGTGAGCTGGGGCCGGCGCTGGCGGGGTTGTACGACGAGGCGCCGACCGTGGTGCTCGGGCCGGTGTCGCGGGGGTCGCTGGTCGGTGCGTTGACCGCGGCCGCGCTGAGGGTCGGGTTCGTCGAGATGCGCAAGCAGGACGGGTCGGCGGTCGACAGCGATCGGTGGGTGCGGCGGACGACGGCGCCCGACTACCAGGACCGGCATGTCGTGTTCGGCTTCCGCCGGCAGTTGATCCGGTCCGGGGATCGCGTGCTGATGGTCGACGACTGGATCGACACCGGCGCGACGGCGCGGGTTGCCCGGGCGCTGGTGGAGGACTGCGGTGCGCGCTGGATCGGCGCGGCCTGCGTCGTCGACGGGCTCACCGATCCGCGGCTCCGGCACGACCTACCGGTCCGGTCGCTCCTCGACGTGCGGCAGCTCTAGGGCAGTTCCTTGGAGAGCAGCATCGCGGTCGTCCCGTCGGGCAGGACCTGCTTGCCCACCTCGGCGTACCCGCGGTTCGCGTGGAAGGTCAGCGCCGGGGTGCCGGCGGGGACCGCGGTGACCGCGCGGTCGAACGGCTTGGCGGCCCGTTCGATCGCGCGGTAGACCTTCGACGCGATGCCGGAACGCCGGTGCTCGGGCGCGACCACGATCCGCTCGATGAACAGGAACCGGTCGGCGTAGACCCGCGCGAACGACTCGAACGCGAGCCCGTCGTACGCCGACCCGGGCGTGTACGTGAGAACGAAGCCGGCCGGTGTGCCGTCCAGATCGACGACGACCGCGTGCGCGGCGATCAGCCGGAGCCAGTCCAGCCGGTCGGCGCTGAGTGGCTCGACGAGATCCTCCGCGGTGGCGTTGAGCGCCAGAACCGCGGCGATGTCGGCGGCGGTCATCGGGCGGAGGTTCACAGTGACCAGGATCGCACGGTAAACGTTTTCGCGGGGAGGGGTCACCCTGGCCGCACCCTGGCCGGCACCCCCAAATCCGGGACCGCTCTTGGGAATGACCTGACCGGTGTGCAATGTTGAGTCCAGTGAACTCAAGTTTGTTCAGTCACGGATTTGAAACCGAGGCGGACGAACGGCAACATTGAGTCTGCATCACTCAAGTCCGGGGGTCCCGGGGGTCGTCCCCCGGACTCACACAGTGTGGAGGTAAAGCATGGCCCGCGCGGTCGGAATCGATCTCGGTACGACGAACTCCGTCATCGCCGTACTGGAAGGTGGCGAGCCCACCGTCATCCCCAACGCCGAGGGAGCGCGCACGACGCCCTCGGTGGTGGCCTTCGCCAAGAACGGCGAGGTCCTGGTCGGCGAGGTGGCGAAGCGTCAGGCCACCACGAACGTCGACCGCACGATCCGCTCCGTCAAGCGTCACATGGGTGAGGCGTGGAGCGTCGACATCGACGGCAAGAAGTTCACGCCGCAGCAGATCAGCGCGTTCGTGCTGCAGAAGCTGAAGCGGGACGCCGAGGCGTACCTCGGGGAGCAGGTCACGGACGCGGTCATCACCGTGCCGGCGTACTTCTCCGACGCGCAGCGCCAGGCGACCAAGGAGGCCGGCGAGATCGCGGGCCTGAAGGTGCACCGGATCGTCAACGAGCCGACCGCGGCCGCGCTGGCCTACGGCCTGGACAAGGGCACCGAGCAGACCATCCTGGTCTTCGACCTCGGTGGCGGTACCTTCGACGTCTCCCTGCTGGAGATCGGCGACGGCGTCTTCGAGGTGAAGGCGACCAGCGGTGACAACCACCTCGGTGGTGACGACTGGGACGCGCGGATCGTGCAGTGGCTGGTGACCCAGTTCAAGAACAAGAACGGCACCGACCTGTCCGGCGACAAGATGGCCATGCAGCGGCTCACCGAGGCCGCCGAGAAGGCCAAGATCGAGCTGTCCAGCGCGGCCGAGACCACGATCCACCTGCCGTACCTGAGCCTGACCGAGTCCGGCCCGCTGCACCTGGAGGAGAAGCTCTCCCGGGCCGAGTTCCAGAAGATGACCAACGACCTGCTGGAGCGCGCCCGCGCCCCGTTCAAGGCCGTCATCAAGGACGCCGGCATCGACGTGGCGAAGATCGACCACGTGATCCTGGTCGGCGGCTCGACCCGGATGCCCGCGGTGGCCGACCTGGTCAAGGAGCTGACCGGCGGCAAGGACCCGAACAAGGGCGTGAACCCGGACGAGGTCGTCGCGGTCGGCGCCTCGCTGCAGGCCGGTGTGCTGAAGGGTGAGGTCAAGGACGTCCTGCTGCTCGACGTGACCCCGCTGAGCCTCGGTATCGAGACCAAGGGCGGCGTGTTCACCAAGATCATCGAGCGCAACACCACGATCCCGACCAAGGGCTCGGAGATCTTCACCACGGCCGAGGACAACCAGCCGTCGGTGATGATCCAGGTCTACCAGGGCGAGCGCGAGATGGCCCGCGACAACAAGTCGCTCGGCAACTTCGAGCTGACCGGCCTGCCGCCGGCGCCGCGGAACGTGCCGCAGATCGAGGTCACCTTCGACATCGACGCGAACGGCATCGTGCACGTGAACGCCAAGGACCTGGCCACCGGCAAGGAGCAGCGGATGACGGTCACGGGTGGCTCCGCGCTGCCGAAGACCGACATCGACCAGATGGTCCGCGACGCCGAGCAGTACGCCGAGGAGGACCGCAAGCGTCGCGAGGCGGTGGAGAACCGCAACCAGGCGGAGTCGCTGGTCTACCAGACCGAGAAGTTCCTGCAGGAGAACGAGGACAAGGTTCCGGACGACGTCAAGACCGAGGTCAAGGACGGCGTGGCCGAGCTGAAGAAGGCCCTCGAGGGTGACGACGCCGACGCGGTCAAGGCCGCCTCGGAGAAGCTGGCCCAGTCCAGCCAGAAGATGGGCGCCGCGATGTACGCGAACGCCCAGGCCGCCGGCGGTTCGACCGACGACGGCGCCACCTCCGAGGACACGACCTCCAGCAGCAGCAACGACGACGATGTCGTCGACGCCGAGATCGTGGACGAGGACCGGCCGCAGGACAAGACGGAGGACAAGTGACGGATCGACCGACGGGCAGCGAGTTCGGCGACGGTGAGCCCGTCGTCCGGGACAAGCGCCGGATCGACCCGGAAACCGGCAAGCTGCGGGAGCCTGCGGAGCAGTCCGCGCCTCCCGCGCCGGGGGCCCCGAGCGGACAGCCGCCGCGGGATCCGTCCGATCTGATCGGTCCGTCCGCACAGGAGGCCTTGCTGACCGAGGCGCTCGCGGAGCGTACGGCGGACCTGCAGCGACTGCAGGCCGAGTACGTGAACTACAAGCGCCGCGTGGACCGGGAGCGGGAAGCGTCCCGGGAGCTGGTGATCGGCACGGTGCTCTCGGAACTGCTCGGGATCCTGGACGACATCGGCCGGGCCCGCGAGGCCGGTGAGCTCGACGGGGCCTTCAAGGCCGTGGCCGAATCGCTCGAACGGGTGACCGAGAAGCTCGGCCTGGTGAAGTACGGCGAGAAGGGCGACTCCTTCGACCCGCGGATCCACGAGGCCCTGCTGCACAACTACTCCGACGAGGTCGACGGCCCGACCGCGACGATGATCATGCAGCCGGGCTACCGGCACGGCGAGCGGATCCTCCGGGCGGCCCGGGTGGCCGTGTCGGAGCCGACCGAACAACTACCGGCCGACGCCGTCAAGGCCGACGTACCGGTGGAGAACACAGATGACGACAAGGCCGCGGACGAGTCCGCGGAGTAATCGACACGACGGGAGGGGAGGCGCCGAGTGAGTACGAAGGACTGGCTCGAGAAGGACTTCTACAAGGTTCTCGGCGTCTCCAAGACCGCCGATGCCGACGAGATCAAGAAGGCCTACCGCAAGCTGGCGCGTCAGTACCACCCTGATTCCAACGCCGGGGACACCAAGGCGGAGGCGAAGTTCAAGGAGGTCTCCGAGGCGTACGACGTGGTCGGGGACCCGAAGAAGCGCAAGGAGTACGACGAGGCGCGCCGGCTGTTCGGCAGCGGCGGCTTCCGGATGCCGGGCGGCAGCGGTCAGGGCGGTGGGTTCGACTTCAACGTCGGCGACCTGTTCAACCGCGGCGGCGGCACCGGTCCCGCTGGTGGGCTCGGCGACATCCTGGGCGGCATGTTCGGCGGTGGCGGCCGGACCACGACCACCACGACGGCCCGTCCGCGGCGCGGCCAGGACATCGAGACCGAGGCGACGATCGAGTTCGCCGAGGCCGTGAACGGTGTCACGGTCGGGCTCCGGATGACCAGCGACGAGCCGTGCCCGACGTGTCGCGGTACCGGCGCGAAGTACGGCACGGTGCCGAAGGTCTGCCTGAAGTGCGAGGGCACGGGCATGCAGACCTCGGTGCAGGGCGGCGTGTTCGCCATGACCGAGCCGTGCACCGAGTGCAAGGGTCGCGGCCTGGTCGTCGACCAGCCGTGCGAGACCTGCCACGGCTCCGGCCGCGGCCAGTCGAGCAAGACCATGCAGGTCCGCATCCCGGCGGGCGTGCAGGACGGCCAGCGGATCCGGCTGAAGGGCAAGGGTGCGGCCGGCGAACGGGGTGGCCCCTCGGGCGACCTCTACGTCACCGTGCACGTCAAGCCGCACCGGATCTTCGGCCGGCAGGGCGAGCACCTGACGCTGAACGTCCCGGTGAGCTTCACCGAGGCGGCGCTGGGTGCGGAGATCAAGGTCCCGACCCTGGACGGGCTGCCCGTCACGGTCCGGATCCCGGCCGGTACGGCGAACGGCAGCAAGCTGCGCGTCCGTGGCAAGGGTTCGGTCCGCCGGGACGGGACGAAGGGCGACCTGCTGCTCACCCTCGAGGTGCAGGTGCCGCACGAGCTGACCGACGAGCAGAAGGAGAAGCTGCAGGAGTTCAGCTCCGCGTCGGACCAGCCTGATCTGCGGGCCGGGTTGTTCGGGAGTCCGTGATGGGTATCCCGTTCAGCCAGGTGCCGACCTGGGACGACCGCACACCGATCTACGTGATCTCGGTGGCGGCCCAGCTGGCCGGTATGCACCCGCAGACATTGCGCCAGTACGACCGGCTCGGCCTGGTGGTGCCGAGCCGGGCGTCCGGCCGCGGGCGGCGGTATTCGGCGTACGACATCGCCAAGCTGAGGTACGTGCAGCACCTCAGTCAGGAAGAGGGCGTCAACCTGGCGGGAATTCAGCACATTCTCGCGCTACAGTCCGAAGTAGAGGACCTGCGCAGGCGGGTCAACCAGCTACTGGCAGAGGTCCAGCGCGGTGTCGGCGCCTCCCGGCGTCCCGCCGCCAGCCGGGTCTTCTCGGCCGGTCCCGCGGGTGACGTGATCGCCATGGGCCGGCAGCAGACCACCACCCGGTGGATCCGTACCCAGCCCCTGGAGCTCGGCCCACGCTGATCCTCGCAAGCTACCGGAGCCGTTCCGAACCCACCCCTCGGAACCTCCGGTCATCCGGTGGAGGTCGTCGTTCCCCCACGACGCCTCCGCAAGTCGAAGGTCCGCTATCCCCCCGGCGGCCTTCGGCCCACCGCAGGGTGGTCCGTTCCAGGACCGCCCTGCGGTTCTCGTTCACCTGTCGTCCCCTTGGCGCACCGCCTACCCTGGCGAGGTGACGCTGACGCTGGAGACTGACCGGCTGCTGATCCGGGACTGGAAGGAAGACGACGCCGACGCCGCGCTGGAGATCTTTGGCTCCGCCGACGTGGCGCCCTGGCTGTCACCGGCCATCGACAAGGTGCCCGATACCGCGAGTATGCGGTTGATCCTGCAGGCCTGGATCGAGGCCCAGCCGAACTTCGTCGTTCCGGCGGGTCGCTGGGCGATCGAGCGGAAGTCCGACGGCGAGCTCGTCGGCGCACTGCTGATCCGGCTGCTCCCGCCGTACGAGGAGGATCTGGAGATCGGCTGGCAGTTGCGGCCGAGCGCGTGGGGCCACGGGTACGCGACCGAGGCAAGCCGCGGCCTGATGCGCTGGGCGTTCAGCGGCGGTGAGGTCGACGAGCTGTTCGCCGTCGCCCGGCCGCACAACAAGCGCGCGATCGCGACCGCGAAACGCCTCGGCATGGAGTGGGTCGGCGAGACCGACAAGTACTACGACCTCAACCTGCAGGTGTACCGCATCCGCGCGTCCGAGTTCACCGCCTGAAGAATCCGTCCGATCGAGGGGTGGCGCCGGCCCGGCGCCACCCCTCTCGCATGTCGTGAACCCTGAGTTCTCCCGGAGATTTCCCAGAGTTGAGTGGAATGGACTCAACTTTGGATAGGTTGTACCCAGTGATTGTTGTTGCTGGAACTTGAAAGGCTGGAACCAGATGGATGTTCAGCGGTTGACGACGCTGGCCCGGGAGACCCTGTCGGTCGCGATCCGTCAGACGTCCGCGGCGGGCAACCCGACCGTGGAACCGATTCACCTGCTGTCCGCGCTGCTCGCGCAGCCCGAGGGGACGACGATCGGCCTGCTCGAGGCGGCCGGCGGCGACCTGGACGCCGTACGCCGGAAGACCGCCGAGCAGCTGACCCGGCTCCCGAAGGCGAGCGGCGGCAGCGTGCAGGCGCCGAGCCTCTCGCCGAAGACCGGTGACGTGCTGAACCAGGCGGAGCAGCGGGCCCTCGGACTCGGGGACGAGTATGTCTCCACCGAGCACCTGCTGATCGCGCTCGCGACCGTCGAGGGGGCCGCGCAGAGCGCGCTCGGTGTGACGCCGGACGCGTTGCTGCAGGCGTTCGACCAGATGCGCGGCAACCGCCGGATCACCTCGCCGGAGGCCGAGGGCACCACCAAGAGCCTGGAGAAGTACGGCGTCGACCTGACCCAGCGCGCCAAGGACGGCAAGCTCGACCCGGTGATCGGCCGGGACACCGAGATCCGGCGCGTGGTCCAGGTGCTGTCCCGCCGTACCAAGAACAACCCGGTGCTGATCGGTGAGCCCGGCGTCGGCAAGACCGCCGTCGTCGAGGGACTGGCCCAGCGGATCATCGCCGGCGACGTACCCGAGTCGCTGCGCGGCCGCCGGCTGATCAGTCTGGATCTCGGCGCGATGGTCGCCGGTGCGAAGTACCGCGGTGAGTTCGAGGAGCGGCTGAAGGCGGTGCTGACCGAGATCAAGGAGTCCGACGGTCAGATCATCACGTTCATCGACGAGCTGCACACCGTCGTCGGCGCCGGCGCGTCCGGTGAGGGTGCGATGGACGCCGGCAACATGCTGAAGCCGATGCTGGCCCGTGGTGAGCTGCGGATGATCGGCGCCACGACCCTGGACGAGTACCGCACGCGGATCGAGAAGGACCCGGCACTCGAGCGCCGGTTCCAGCAGGTCTTCGTCGGTGAGCCCAGCGTCGAGGACTCGATCGCGATTCTGCGCGGCCTGAAGGAGCGCTACGAGGCGCACCACAAGGTCGCGATCTCCGACTCCGCACTGGTCGCCGCGGCGACGCTGTCCAACCGGTACATCACCGGTCGCCAGCTGCCCGACAAGGCGATCGACCTGGTCGACGAGGCCGCGTCCCGGCTGCGGATGGAGATCGACTCGTCCCCGGTCGAGATCGACTCGCTGCGCCGTACCGTCGACCGGCTGAAGATGGAGGAGCTCGCGCTGTCCCGCGAGGACGACCCGTCCAGCCAGGAGCGGCTCGAGCGGCTGCGCGCCGACCTCGCCGACCGCGAGGAGGAGCTGCGCGCGCTGGAGGCCCGGTGGGAGCGGGAGAAGACCGGCCTGAACCGGGTCGGTGAGATCAAGGAGCGCATCGACGAGCTGCGCGGCCAGGCCGAGCGCGCCCAGCGCGACGGCGACCTGGAGACCGCGTCCCGGCTGCTGTACGGCGAGATCCCGCAGCTCACCAAGGAGCTCGAGGAGGCCGACGCCCAGGAAGAGGTTGCCGAGGGCCCCGAAGCGATGGTCAACGAGGAGGTCGGGCCGACCGAGATCGCCGAGGTGATCGCGATGTGGACCGGTATCCCGACCGGCCGGCTGCTCGAGGGCGAGACCGGCAAGCTGCTCCGGATGGAGGACGAGCTGGCGCGCCGGCTGATCGGCCAGCGCGAGGCGGTCAAGGCCGTGAGCGACGCCGTACGGCGGGCCCGCGCGGGCATCTCCGACCCGGACCGGCCGACCGGTTCGTTCCTGTTCCTCGGTCCGACCGGTGTGGGCAAGACCGAGCTGGCGAAGGCGCTCGCGGACTTCCTGTTCGACGACGAGCGGGCGATGGTCCGCATCGACATGTCGGAGTACAGCGAGAAGCACAGCGTCGCGCGGCTGGTCGGCGCCCCGCCCGGGTACGTCGGGTACGAGGAAGGCGGTCAGCTCACCGAGGCAGTCCGTCGTCGTCCGTACTCCGTGATCCTGCTGGACGAGGTGGAGAAGGCGCATCCCGAGGTCTTCGACATCCTGCTGCAGGTGCTCGATGACGGGCGGCTGACCGACGGCCAGGGTCGTACGGTCGACTTCCGCAACGTGATCCTGATCCTGACCAGCAACCTCGGGTCGGCGTACCTGGCCGACATGTCGCTCGACGACAAGGTCAAGCGGGACCAGGTGATGGCGGTGGTGCGGCAGTCGTTCAAGCCGGAGTTCATCAACCGGCTGGACGAGATCGTGCTGTTCGACGCGCTCGGCAGCGAGGAGCTGACGCAGATCGTCGGGCTGCAGATCAACAGCCTGCAGCGCCGGCTGACCGACCGGCGGATCACGCTGGACGTCGACGACAGCGCGCTGGAGTGGCTGGCGATGACCGGGTACGACCCGGTGTACGGCGCCCGCCCGCTGCGCCGCCTGGTCCAGTCCGCGATCGGCGACGAGCTCGCCCGCGGTCTGCTCGACGGCTCCGTCCGCGACGGCGAAACCGTGAAGGTCACACTGAACGAGGCGAAGGACGCCCTCGAGGTCTCCGGAGCCTGAACGGCGCCGGGGCCCGGTTGTGACAACCGGGCCCCGACTGCTGGTTTCCACGCGGCGGGGAGAATGGGGGAGTGACGCAACCATCCCGCGCCGACTGGATCAACACCACCCACGACTGGGCCGGATCGGTCGATCAAACCCACCTGGACGCGATCCGCGCGGACCCCGATCGGTACGCGCCGGGAGGCCTCCTGCATCTCGTGCTGGAGGTCCTCGCCTACCCCGACGACGAGGCCGAGTCGGCCGGGCAGCGCGGGCAGTGCTCGATCACGACGTACGGCGACGGCTCGATCGCGATCTCGGACAACGGGCGCGGGACCGACACGCGGCTCGACGAGCATGGTGCCGTGGTGAGGAAGCCGATCATGGCGACCCAGGATCTGCGCTTCTTCGGCAACCCCGACGCACCGACCCTGCCGGACGGGCATCCCCGTTGCGGCATGTCGGTCGTCGCGGCGCTCAGTGAATGGCTCGTCCACACGAATCGCCGGGCCAACGGCTCGTGGACCCAACGGTACGAACACGGCATCCCGGTCAGTGACCTCCGGCCGGTCGACCCCGACGGCACCACCGGTACGACGGTGCACTTCCGTCCCGCCCGCCGCGACAGCCTCCCCGGCCTCGCGCCCTATCTGGACTACCCGCACATCGAGATCACTGTCCGAGAGCAGTAGCCCTCTGTGGTTTGGGCGATCTGGGAGGATCAGAGGGTCGGGGGTCGGTGGAAGGAAGTTATGACTGGGCAGCGCGGTGACGGACCGGTCGACGGTGGACCGGGACCGTACGGTGGGATGTTCGGCGCCGTTCCGGAGTCGTACCGTGACCAGACGGCGGCACCCAAGCAAGTGACGGTCGCCGCGGTCATCTCGGCCGGGCTCGGGGCGATGTGCCTGCTGCTCGCCGGTCTCGCGCTGACGTCGGCGGGCGGTCAGATCTCCGAGGTGCTGACGGGTTCCCGCGACAACACCTCGGTCGCCGTCACGGCGGCGCTCGTCTGCGCGGCGGTGTACGTGGTACCGGCGATCTTCCTCCGCAAACGCCACCTGTGGGCGCGCTACGTACTGATCGCTGTCGCCGCGATGGGTATCGCCGGCGGCGTGTTGACGCTCCCGGCCAGCCTGCTCGGTCTCGCCGTCCACGTGACCCTGCTGACCCTCATGCTCCAGCGCCCCACCAGACTGTGGTTCCAGCACCGCTGACGCCCTGGGAGACTCCGTGGAGATCTGGATCAATCCCGCCTGCTCGAAATGCCGGGCCGCCACCAAGGCCCTCGACGAGGCCGGCGTCGACTACACGGTACGGCGCTACCTCGACGACCCACCCACCGCCGAAGAACTCACCGCCGTCCTCACCCGCCTCAACCTCGAGCCGTGGGACATCGTCCGCCACAACGAACCCGCCGCCAAACCCCTCAAAACCCTGCCCCGCGACCCGGACCACCGCCGCGACTGGATCGCGGCGATGGTCGCCGCCCCCATCCTCATCCAACGCCCCATCATCACCGCCGACGACCACACCACCGCAGTAGCCCGAGACCCCGAAACCCTCGCCAAGTTCCTCCCCTGACAATCTGCCCCGGGTTGCCCCGCTCTGCCCCACGACACCTGTGGACAAAGCCGGTCCGCCGGGTCCGGATTCCTGGACAATCCCTGGATGCCAAGCCTCATCATGCCCGCATTCAGCCTGTCTGCATGGATCGACGAGTCCGTCGTCGTGGGCCCGATCGGCGGCTCAGGCACCTATACGATGGCAGCCGTCGTCCTCGACGACAGACAGCGAGGAGCTGCGCCACTGTCTGACAGAGCTGACTATCAAGCCAGGAGTGCGGCTGCACTGGGTAGCCGAGTCGGTGAAGCGGCGGGACATGATCGCCGAGGCGATCGGGCGCATGGACATCGCGGCGATCGTAACGCTCGGCGCTCCCGGGCGATCGGTAGCTGTCTCACGCGTCCACAGCTCAGAGTTTCTGGAGGCGGGTGAGGGCTTCTTGGAGGACGGTGGGTTGTTTGCAGAAGGCCCAGCGGACCAGGGGTTTGCCGTAGTGGGTGTTGTCGTAGAAGACCTGGTGGGGGATGGCGACGACGCCTGCTCGTTCGGGGAGCATGCGGCAGAACTCGATGCCGTCGGTGTGGCCGAGGGGGCGGATGTCGGTGGTGACGAAGTAGGTGGCGGCGGGGCGGTGGACCTCGAAGCCGAGGTCGGCCAGGCCGTCGGACAGGAGGTCGCGGCGGGACTGGAGGTCGGCGCGCAGGGCGTCGTAGTAGTCGTTGCCCAGGGCAAGTGCATTCGCGACGGCGGGCTGGAAGGGAGCGCCGGAGGTGAAGGTGAGGAACTGCTTGGCCGTGGTCACGGCCGTCACCACCGACGGTGATCCGGTGACCCACCCGATCTTCCACCCGGTCACCGCGAACGTCTTCCCCGCACTGCTGATCGAGACGGTCCGGTCCGCCATTCCGTCGTACGACGCGATCGGCCGGTGCTGCCCGTCGTACACCAGATGTTCGTAGACCTCGTCCGTGATGACGACCAGGTCGTGCTCGAGCGCGACCGCGCAGATCCCGCGCAACTCCTCGTCGGTGAGGACGGTGCCGGTCGGGTTGTGAGGTGAGTTGATCAGCAGCACCTTCGTCCGCGGCGTGACCGCAGCCCGCAGTTCGTCGAGGTCCAGCCGGTACGACGGCGCGCGCAGCGTGACCGGCACGCGGCGGCCCCCTGCGAAGGCGATCCCGGCGGCGTACGAGTCGTAGTACGGCTCGAGCGCGATCACCTCGTCGCCGGGCTCGACGAACGCGAGCAGTGCGGCCGCGACCGCCTCGGTGGCGCCGGTGGTGATCAGGACCTGCGTGTCCGCGTCGTACGTGAGGCCGTAGAACCGCTGCTGGTGTTCCACGACCGCCTGCCGGAGCGCGGGTACGCCGCGGGCGGGTGCGTACTGGTTCACCCCGGCGCGGATCGCGGCGATCGCGTCCTCGAGCAGCGAGTCCGGTCCGTCACGGTCCGGGAAGCCCTGGCCGAGGTTCACCGACCCCGTCGCCAGCGCCTTCGCGGACATCTCCGCGAAGATCGTCGTCCCCAAACCGTCCAGCCGCTCGGCGTGTGCGCGCATCTGCTAACCCTCGACGGCCGTGACCATGTGTGCAAGCCAGGCGCGCGCGGTGGCGCGGTCGGTCTTGCTGAACGCCGCCTCGAGGTCGTCCTCCACCTTGCGAATCGCAGGCCCCGCCTCGGCCAGCCGGCGCTCGCCGCCCGGGGTGAGGTGGACCTGCTGGGTACGGCGGTCCTTCGGGTTCGGCCGCCGCTCGACCAGACCCGCGCGCTCCATTCCGGTGATCAGTTCGTTCGCGGACTGCCGCGTGGTCCCGACCATCCGGCCGACCTCGGCGACCGTGAGGCCGGGCTCCTCCCGGACGCACAGCAGTGTGCCGTACTGCTGGACCGACAGCCCGTGCTCGTCGAGCGCGACCGCGAGCGCCGACCGCATGCTCAGCCACGCGTGCCGCACGAGGAACGTCACACAGCCGGTCTCGTCATTGGGGTCCATGCGCCACATTCTGCCGAAAAGGAGATTGACAGGTTCCTGTCAATCGAGGACGATGAGGAACCTCGTCAGGGTCCTGTCAATCATAGGAGACTTCGTGGCCACGATCGACCCCGCGCCAGGTCCACTCCGTCAACGTCGCATCCTTGCGGTCCTGGTCGTCTCGGCCGTGCTGATCTGGATCGACTCGACCGTCCTCGGTATCGCTCTCGAACGCCTCGCCAGCCCCGTCGACGGACTCGGCGCCTCGCCCGGCCAGTTGCAGTGGGCGGTCGGCGTCTACTCGCTGCTGTTCGCCACCGCACTCTTCCTGGCCGGCGCGCTCGGCGACCGCTACGGACATCGCACCGTCCTGATGGTCGGCCTGCTGGTCTTCGGCGCCGCGTCCGCCTGGGCCGCCTGGGCCACCGATCCGGCCGGGCTGATCCTGGCTCGCGCGACCATGGGCCTCGGCGGCGCACTGATCATGCCGACGTCGATGGCGATCATCGGCTGGACGTTCCCGCCGGAACGCCGGGCCGGCGCGATCGCGATCTGGTCCTCGTCCGCCGGTGTCGGCGTCGCGATCGGCCCGGTGCTCGGCGGCCTGCTGATCGACCACTTCTGGTGGGGATCGGTGTTCACGATCAACCTCCCGATCGTCGCGTTCGGACTGATCGGCGCCGTCGTCGTACTCCCGAATCCGCGCAGTCCGCAGCGTCGCCGGCTCGACCCGGTCGGCCTCGGTCTGTCGACGTTCGGCCTGCTCGGCCTGTCGTACGGGCTGATCGAAGGTGGTCACCAGGGCGGCTGGGGCCGCTGGCAGGTGTGGGCGAGCATCGCCGCCGGGCTCGTCCTGCTGGCCGGGTTCCTGTACTCCGAATGGCGCGAGCAGGAGCCGAGCTTCGATCCGCGGCTGTTCCGCAACCGCCGCTTCGCGGCCGGGAACTTCTCGCTGGCGGCCGTCTTCCTTACCATCACCGGGCAGAGCTTCTACCTCGCGTTCTACCTCCAGGGCGCCCGCGGCATGAGTGCGCTCGATGCCGGCCTGATGTCGCTGCCCGGCGCGCTCGGCGTGGTGGTCGGCGCCCCACTCGGCGCCCGGCTGGCGGCGCGCCTCGGTGTCGCCAAGGTGTCCGGTACGGCGATCCTCACCCTCGCGGTGTGCTTCGCCCTCAACCTCGCGTACGACGTCGACACGTCGCTGATCGTCATCGGGATCATCGGCGGGCTGGCCGGTCTCGCGATCGGCATGACCGTCGCGCCGACCACCGCGGCGGTCATGGCCACGCTCCCGATGGACCGGATCGGCGCCGGTTCCGCGGTCAGCAACGCCCTGCGCCAGGTCGGCAGCGTCCTCGGTGTCGCCGTCCTCGGAACCGTCGTGTCGTCGACGTACCAGCACCGGATCGCGCCGTCCCTGGCCGGCCTGCCGGACGCCGACGCCATCGGTACGTCGGCCGAGGCGACCCGGCACGCGGCCGGCGTTCTGCGTCGCCCGGATCTGGTGCAGACCGCGAACGACACCTTCGTGCACGCGATGCACGTCGCGGCTGGGGTCGCCGCGGCGTTCGTCCTGATGGGCGCGATCGTGCTCGCGCTCGCGTTCCGGACCGCCAGGCCATCACAATCGCCCGGGGCGGGCCCGGCTGAGCGGGAACGCGTCGACATCGGCTGATTGTGATGGCCTGGGGATCGCCATCAGCTCCAGGGTGACGGCGGTGGCGGCGGCACGACGGGCGGACGGTCCTCGCACCAACTGGCGCCGGTCCAGCCGCCGTCGTTCCCGCCGAGCAACCGGACGTCGAACTCGGGCGACCCGTCGAACTGGAACGTGCCGCAGTTGTTGACGAACGGCGCACCGACGTTCCGCGCGTCGACGTTCTCGAACGTCGCCCAGCCGCCGACCCGCGCGTTCACCACGTTGGTCCCGGTGCCGTCGACTTTGATGTTGCGCACGGCGACGTCGGTGATCGCGTAGTTGTCCTTCACCGGCCAGTCGACGACGAACAGCATCGCGTTGTACGTCGAGTCCAGGAACGAACTGTCGGTGATCTCGATCGTCCCGGACATCGTGGACTGCAACGCGTACAGCCAGATCGCGCCGAGGCCGAGGTTCCAGTTGAGGTCGCGTGGTCCGCCGCGGACCGTGGTGTTGCGGGCGAACGTCAACGTGCCCTCGAACGGCGTCGCGTTGAACCGCGATCCGGCGTGCAGCGTGCTGCCCTCACGGATCGGATCGGCCACCAGGTTGTCGGTGACCGCGTTGTCGCGGCCGCCGTAGATCGCGATGTTGTTCGCGAGGACCGGTGTCTGCACGGTGTTGTGGTCGTAGACGTTGTCGTGGTTGACCAGCCCGTCGGGGTTGGACTCCGACCACATCGCCAGGCCGTCGTCGCCGCTGTTGCGGACGAAGTTGTTGGTGGCCCGGACGTTCGAGACGCCGAGGTGCAGATTGATGCCGTCGGCAATGGCATCGGTGATGACGTTGCCGCGGATCAGCAGGCCGTCCATCGGCCCGTCGAGCCAGATGCCGACCTTGGTGTGGTGCAGGTGCAGGTTCTCGATCGTGGAACCGCCGCCGATCGCGCCGCCGATACCGTTCACCTGGTCGGTGTCGATGCGTTCGCGGACGTCGCTCTCGATCGCGAAGTCGGACAGGTGTACGCCGGTGCTCCCGCCGTCGGCGGCGTACTTGCCGTAGAAACCGGGCGCGCTGTGCACGGACTTGTCCGGCGCGGGCTCGGTGAGCGGGAGGACCTTCCCCTTGATGATCGTCCACCAGTTGCCGGCGCCGCGGATCGTCACCTGGTCGACGACGATGTGCCGGTTCACCTGGAACGTCCCGGCCGGGATGAACACCGACCAGCCGAGCTTCTTCGCCGCCGCGATCGTGCGCTCGATCGCGGGCGCGGCGTCCCGCCGGCCGGTCGGGTCGGCGCCGAAGAGCCGGACATCGAGGGATCGCGACGGTTGCTTCAGAGGCGCCTTCACGAGTTCGAAGTCCGCGACGTCGAGCACGGTCCACGCGGCTGCAGTCGCCCGAGGTACTGCGAACCGGATGCGCGAGCCGGCCTGGTACGTACGGTCGAGCATCACGCGCTGCTCGTCGTAGAAGTGGTTCGGGCGGAACGGTTTCGCGACCGGATCCGGCTCGGGCTTCCACCAGCCCGGCGTCGGGTCGACGTCCGGGTCGTTGGAGAACGGGTACATCCCGTACAGCCAGGCGTACTCCGACGTCAGCGTCATGGTCTGCTTGCGCTTCCCGTTGACGCTCACGTCCAGCGGCGCGGTGATCCCGCCGCCGCCCGGCGCGTCCGGGACGCTGTACCGCAACGTGAAGGCGTTGGCCGCCTCGGTCAGCGTGAACTCGACGTGCTGCTTGGGTTGCAGCCGTACGGCGGTACGCCCGGAGGCCTCGGCCGGGAGCGTGTACGCCTCCCGCCCCGGGCCGATCCGCTCGCCGGTGAAGACGGCGTTCTCCGCCTCCTGCTCGACGAACGGTACGTCGGCGCCGCGGCCCGCGACGAGGACCGGATCGAGGCCGGCGCGGGTGATCCGCGGCACGGGCTGCGCGGCGGCTGGTTGGGACGTGAGCAAGGCACCGAGGAGCGCGGTCATGCAGGCGAGCGCGATCACGTGCGAACGGGACATCGGCGGATCCCCTCCCGGACGAATGTGTCTGGAGGTTATGCACCCGACGATCGGTGCGCAAGATCTCGACAGGTCAGAGAAATTTCCGGATCATGAACACGTCCACCGGGTCTTCGCGTTCCACGACGAAGCCGTGCCGTTCGTACAGCTTGCGGGCGGCGCTACCTTGCAGGACGTTCAGCCGGACGGTCGCACGCTCCGCATCGACGCCGTCGAGCAAGGCTCCCAGAACTGCGGTGCCGAGCCCGCGTCCCTGGTAGCGCGGATCCAGATAGAAGTGCTCAAGCAACCACTGCCCACCCCCGACCACCGCACCCGCCACCACCGCACCCGCCGCCACCGCATCCGCCGCCACCGCATCCGCGGCCACCGCACCCACCACGGCACCCGGTGCCGCCTCGGCCGGTGCCGCCTCGGCCGGTGCCGCGTCAGCCGGTGCCGCGTCAGCCGGTGTCGCCTCGCCCAGCGCCACCGGAGCCGGTGCCGCGTCGGCCGGTGCTGCCTGGCCCGGTGCCGCGTCGGCTGGTGCTGCCGCACTCGGCGTCACCGCACCCGGTGTTGCCTTGCCCGGTGCTGCCGCACCCGGTGCTGCCGCACCCGGTGCTGCCGCACCCGGTGCTGCCGCACCCGGCGCCACCGCACCCGGTGTTGCCTCGCCCGGCGCCGCGTCGGCGGGTGGTGCGTCGCCCGGTGCCGCGTCGGCCGGTGCTGCCTCGTCCGGCGCAGCCTCGCCTGCCGTCTCCCCGCTGGGCTTCCCGTCCGTCGTCTCCCTGCCGGGCTCTCCGTCCGTCTGCCCGTTGGTGGGTGGTGTGTCGGACGGGCGTAGCGTGATGGAGCCTGCTGGGGCTCCGTCGACTTCGATGATCCGCGTGTGTTCCGCGGTGAACGAGTCGCGGAAGCGTTGGCGGACCCGGTGTTCGTCGTACCGGCCGAGGCGTTCCAGGTCAGGGCGCATGACGACCGCGCGGAGTTCGACGAGGTCTTCGAGGTCGCCGTGGGTCGCGGGCCGCAGTGTCCAGGTCATCGGAGGTCGCAGGGGCGACGTCACGGGAGATCCGGCTGCGGGACGGGCCGCAGCGCGCGCAGCCATAGCTCGGTCTGGGCGATGTGGGCAGAGGCCGCGGTGGCCGCGGCGGCCGGGTCACGGGCGGTGATCGCGGCGAGGATCGCGCGGTGGCCGCGGTCGCTGGTCTGCTTGATCGCGTCGAAGTCCGCGCCGGGCTCGAAGATCCGGTAGTGCCCGCCGCGGCCGCGGATCACGTCGGTCAGCGCGGTGACGGTCGAGTTGCCGCCGGCGGTGCAGATCAGGCCGTGGAACTCGGCGTCGAGCTGCTGGATCTCGGTCGCGTCGGTGGTCGACTCGAGCCGGTCGAGGACCGCGCCCAGGCGGGCCGCGAGCTCGGGGTCCTGGCGCGCGGCCGCGGCGGCGGTGGCATGGGACTCGAGCACCCGGCGTACCTCGAGCAACTCGAGGACGCCTTCGAGCGGGATCAGCTCGACCGACAGCGAGAACCGGCTGATGATCGCGGCCGGCTCGAGCGCCGAGACGTACGTGCCCGAGCCGTGCCGCGACTCGATCACGCCGAGCGCGCCGAGCGACCGGACCGCCTCCCGCAGCGAGCTCCGGGACACGCCCAGGTGGTCGCACAACTCGGGCTCCGGCGGGAACTTCGCCCCCGGCCCGAGCTCACCGGACGCGATCATCTGCCGCAACCCGGCCAGCGCCTTGTCCGTAGCTGCCATCTCCTCACCTCCTCCCGAAGCGTAAGTCCTCAGACCACTTTCGGTCACCTCCACCAACTCCCACCGGAGGAGCGGCGGAGATCAGGACGATTCATCAGACGTTTGTCAGCCTGCGTAAGAAGCCGGGCAGGTCCGCGGCGCGCCACCGGCGCTCCGCGAGCTGCTCGTACGGCGACCCCTCGGTGATCCACACCGTGGTCATGCCGCGCTCGTGCGGCAACGCGAGATTGACCTCGAGATCGTCGAACATCACCGCCCGCGCCGGCTCGATCCCGAACCGGGTCAGGAACGCGTCGAGGCTCTCGGCGTACGGTTTCGGGACCAGATCACCGGCGAGGATGTCGAAGACGCCGTCCACGCAGCCGGTCAGCCCGAGCCGGCCGAGTGCCTGTTCGGCGTGGTACGCCGACCCGTTCGTGTACACGTACTTCCGCCCCGGCAGCGTGGTGAGAGCGGCCGCCAGCGCCGGATCCGGGCCGATCACCGAGTAGTCGATCCGGCGTTCGAAGTCGAGGAAGTCGTGCGGGTCGATGGTCCCGGTCACCATCGCGCCGCGCAGCGACGTACCGTACTCGGCGACCAGCTCGGCCTGAATGCGCCGGGCGCCGGCGACGTCGGTCCCGTAGTACTGCGCGATCGTCGACAGGATGCCGTGGGTGAGCTGCTCGGCGAGGGCGGAACCGGCCGGGTAGAGCGTGTTGTCCAGGTCCAGAACCCAGGTCTCCATGTCCGCCAGCACCCGACCAGCGTAGGTGACACACTGGGGGCGTCACCGACGGGAGGACTGCACCATGTCCACTGGGCCCATCAGGCCGACTGCGCTTGTTACCGGGCCGGCGACCGGGATCGGCCGGGCGTTCGCCGACAAGCTGGCGCTCGAGGGCTACGACCTGGTGCTGGTGTCGCGGGACGAGGCGAGGCTCAAGGAGATCGCCACCGAGATCACGCGGCTGCACGGCGTCGAGTGCGAGGTGCTGGCCGCGGACCTGACCGACAAGGACGATCTGGCCCGCGTGGAAGAACGGTTCCGTACCGGGCCGATCGAAGTACTGGTGAACAACGCCGGCTTCGGCCAGAAGAAGCCGTTCTGGGCGAATCCGGTCGAGGTCGAGGAGAAGCAGTTCGACCTGCTGGTTCGCGTCGTACTGCGGCTCACGCATGCCGCCGTCCTGCCGATGATCGAGCGCGGCTCGGGTGCGGTGATCAACGTGTCGTCGGTCGCCGGTTTCCTGCAGCGGAACATCTACAGCGCGCACAAGGCCTGGGTGACGACGTTCTCCGCCGGCCTGGCGGTCCAGCTGCATGCCAAGGGTGTCGCGGTGATGGCGTTGTGCCCGGGGTTCGTCCACACCGAGTTCCACGAGCGGATGGGGATGGACAAGACGATCATCCCGTCGTTCATGTGGCTGGACGCGGACGAGCTGGTCGCCGCGGCCTGGAAGGACCTGATGCGCGGCAAGGCGATCTCTGTGCCGAGCCGCCGCTACAAGCTGATCGTCCTCGCCGCGCGGTTCACCCCGCGGGCGCTGATCGCTCGCGTGTCGACCGTGGGACTGGACGGCCGCCGCCGTACCTGATCGGGGTTTCGGTCTAGGCGGGTCACCCGCCTGTGTGCGATCTTGCTGTCAGTGGCACTCGGAGGGGCCGCCTGGGGGCGGGCGGCGAGTGCGGGGAGGCACCATGAACAGCTGGGGTTTACGTCGGTCTGTCGCGGTGGGGACGGCGCTGCTGCTGGTGGGGTCGGCGTTGACCGTTGCTGCCGGGCCGGCGGCGGCGGTCGTGGCGAACGTGGCGATCTCGGGGACGACGGCGTCGAACGGTACGACGACCTTGAGCTACCGGGCGACGGTGACTCGGGCCGGAACGCTGCGCTACATCCTGGTCTCGATCCCGCCGGGGTCCGGTGGCCGGATCACGTCGGTCAACGGCGCGGTGCGGACGGTGTCGCCGGGCGTGCTGCAGTGGCGGCCGAGCCGGACGCTGACCGTCGCCGTCGGCGCCAAGTTCTCGGTTCCGTTCTACGGCGTCCGGCTTCCGGGCGGAGGTCCGTGGACCTTGAGCTTCCGGGCCGTCGGGACCACCGGTGCGGCGCTGTCCGCCGGTACCGGAACGTTGATCCGCCCGGCCGACGTCCGGATCATCGCGACCAATCCGGTTCCGGGACAGCGGACGACGCTGTCGTACGCCGGGACGGTCGGCCGCCCGGGAGTCCTCGCGGCGGTTCGGATGAAGCTGCCGACCGGCGTCCGGGGGACGTTGACGAGCGTCAACGGGACGCTGACGGTGTCGAGCGGATACGCGACCTGGCGGCCGCGGTCGCGGATCAGTGTCCGCGGCGGCGTCCGGCTGGCGATCCCGATCTACGGGGCCGTGCTGTCCAAGTACGGCGGCATCATGCGGCTGGGGATGACGGCGACCGCGACGAGCGGCGTGCAACTGATGGCCGGGACGGGATCGCTGGCGCTGATCGCACCACCCGCCCCGATGCCGACGATTCTCGCCGGGTCGTTCCCCGCCCGGCCGGCGGGATGCCCGACCGCCTGGCCGACGACGGCCGCCGAGAACGCGAAACCGGGGACCGGCGCATGGGTCATACCGGCCACGATGAACGGTCCGCTGGCGGCGTACCTGACGAAGGTCTCGGCGACGTGCGGCACCACGGTCGATCTGAAGGTCACCTCCGGCAGGCCCGTGAGCGTCGTCGCCTATCGAGTGGGGTACTACCAAGGGCTCGGCGGGCGTGAGGTCTGGCGACGCGACGGCGTACCGACTGTCGTGCAGCCACCTCCGACGATCGGTGGTACGGCCAACGGTCACCCGCTACGGATGGCGTCGGCGGCCCACTGGTCGAAGACGTTGACGATCCCGGTGGACCGCAACTGGGCGCCGGGGACGTATCTGATCAAGGTGAGCGACGGCCGGTACGCGACGTACGCGCCGCTGACGGTTCGCGACGACACCGGCCGCAAGCACAGCCTCCTGATCCAGCAGGCGACGACGACCTGGCAGGCCTACAACTGGTACGGCGGCCGGAGCTTCTACAGCAGTGCGACGACCGGATCGGGGCGCCTCACGTTCGACCGTCCGTACGCCGAAGGACAAGGCTCCGGGCAGTTCCTGCCGTTGGAGCAAGGGCTCGTGGTGTGGGCGGAGTCGATGGGCCTGGACGTCACGTACTGGACCGACAACGACCTTGACGTGTTCGGTGGTCAACTGGCGGCCCGCGCCGGGACGATCTTCCTGCCGGGGCACGACGAGTACTACTCGTTGCGGATGCGGGCGTCGATCAGTCAGGCGATCAAGCGTGGCGTCAACGTCGCCAGCTTCGGCGCCAACGCGACCTACCGGCGGATCACGTTCACCGACAGCACCCGACGGAGCTGGGACGTCGACCGGTACACCGCCGGAGGCACTTCGACGCTCTGGCGGTACCTGGGTGATGCCTATGCGTCGCAGCCGTTGCTCGGTGCGGAGTACAGCTGTGGGGTGTACGCCGGCAACCTCAGGACCGGGAGCGGGTGGCTGTTCCGGGGCATCCCGGCCGGCACCGTCGTACCGGGTTTCCTCGCCGGCGAGGTCGACCACGTCTGGCCGGGGCTGTACAAGCATCCTGGGCTGGGCATCGTCGCGGCCGGTACGGCGAAGTGCCGTTCGACCGGGCGAGCGACGCCGATGCACGCCACCGCCTACATCGCGCCGTCAGGTGCGCGGGTGTTCAACGGCTCAACGTTCGCCTACGGGTGCTTCCTGGTCCGCCGGTGCCCCTCGAACCTGGGGATGCCCGCGCAATCGGTCGCATCGCGGCGGGTGGTGACCACCATGGTCGCCAACGTCACCAACTGGGTCGGGCGCGGGACGATCGCAGTTCGGAGCGACACCTCGGCACCCGAGCTACAGGTCGCCGTCCCGAATCACCGGTTGGCGACGGACGACGGGTGATTTACAGCTTTTCGGCGACCTCGGTGAGGACGGCGAGGGTGGCGGTGATCAGCGGGTGGTCGGCGCGGCTCGCGCGGACGGCGGCGTACACGCGGCGGGCCGGGGCCGGTTCGGGGAGTGGGCGGATCACGGCGAGGGTCGGTTCGGGTACGGCGAGGCGCGGGACGAGCGAGACTCCGCCGCCGGCCGCGACCAGCGCGGCGACGGCGCGGAAGTCGTCGGACTGGTGGACGATCCGCGGCGGGAAGCCGGCCTGTTCGCAGGCGAGCAGTACGACGTCGCGGATCGGGTTGCCGGGTGCGGTCATCACCCAGTCGTCTCCTGCGAGCATGGAGAGCTCGATCGTGTCGTGGTCCGCGGCCGGGTGCGCCGGCGGCAGGACGGCGACGAAAGGCTCGGCGTACAAGGGGATCCGGACCAGGCGCCGGTCGTCGGGGCGCGGTGAGCCGCGGTGTTCGACCGCGATCGCGAGGTCGGCGTCGCCGTCGAGCAGGTAGGTGATGCCCTGGTGCCCCTCGGCGTCGCGGACGACGAGGTCGAGACCGGGACTGGTCTCGCGGAGCCGGGGCAGCGCCGGCGCGACCAGCAGCGAGATCGCGGTCGCGAACGCGACGACGCGGACCTCGCCGTTCGCGCCGTTCGCGTGCAGCCGCATCGCGTCCTCGGCACGCTCGACCTCGGCGAGGATCGTGTCGGTGTGGGCGAGGAGCAGGCGGCCGGCGGAGGTGATCGCGACGCGGCGGCCGCGGCGTTCGAGTAGTTCCTGGCCGACCTCGGACTCCAGGGCCGCCAGTTGCTGGGAGACCGCCGAGGGCGTCAGATGCAGCACCTCGGCGGCCGCGGTCACAGTCCCGTGGTCAGCAAGCGCGCGCAACACCCGCAGGCGTCGTACCTCGATCACGGACCTCAGCTTGGCACAGTTCGTCACCCTGGCCGCCTGGGAGCAGTTTCAGCTCGACGGCCGGACGGTCCGGCGTACGGCGTTCGCGCCAGCTGCGGACCGCGTCGCGGATCGGGTGGCGCCTCGGGACATGCGGACGCACCGGGGCGTTCGGCATTGCGGAGTGGGTTTCTTCGTGGACCGTCTTGATGACGGAGTACGGCACGTACAACACAGTGGTTCCTTTCGACACTTCGACAGTAGGAACTCAGGTGTTGATACGTCCAATGAAAGTTCCGCGCGGAGTTGATGTTCCTGGTGCATGATTGGTGGCATGGAACTGCGACAGCTCCGGTCGTTCGTGGTGGTGGCCGAGGAGATGAACGTCGGGCGTGCGGCCACGCGGCTGCACCTGACCCAGCCGTCGCTCAGCCGGCAGATCGCGGCGCTCGAGCGTGATCTGGGCGTCGAGCTCTTCGCCCGGGTGAAGCGGCGCTTCGTGATGACGGCGGCGGGGGAGACATTTCTGGCCGAGGCGCGGGACCTGCTCCGCCGGTCGGACGAGGCGGTGCGCGCGGCACAGCGGACACAGCGCGGGGAGCTCGGGACGTTGCGGCTGCGCTTCGTGCAGTCGGCGACGTTCGAGGTACTGCCGCGGTTGCTGGGAGCGTTCCGGCGGGCGTACCCCGAGGTGGTGCTGGACCTGGAGTCGACCACGACGCTGCGGCAGACGGAGGCACTGCGGGACGGGCGGATCGACGTCGGCCTCCTCCGCCCGACCGCGCCGGCACCGGTCGCGGCTGGGGCATCCGGTACATCGGCGGGCGGGAGGCAGCGCGCGGCCGCGGGCGGAGAGCACGGCGTGTCCGGGGCCGGGAAGCACGGGGTGAGCTCGACGACGACGGTGGTGCGGCTTGCACCGGGGTTGTCGTCGCGGGTGGTTGCCGAGGACGCGTTGGTCGCCGCGTTACCGGCCGGGCATCGGCTGACGCGGCGTAAGCGGCTGCGGCTGACCGACCTCGCGGACGAGCCGTTCGTGTTCTACTCGCGACCGAGCGGCCCGGCGGTGTACGACACGATCGTCGGGTTCTGCCGGGCGGCCGGGTTCACGCCGCGGATCGAGCAGGAGGCGGCCGACGTACAGACGATCGTCTCGCTGGTCGCGGCCGGACTCGGCGTCTCGCTGCTGATCGGTCCGACGCCACCGTCCAACCCCGACGCCGTCGTGTACCGCGAGTTGTCCGACGACCTACCACCATGGCAACTCTCGGTAGCCTGGTCCCCGGACAACCGCTCCCCCGTCCTGGCGCGCTTCCTCGACCTCCTCTGACCACCACCCCGCACCGTCCGCATTTCCCTGGTGGGCCAGCGAAATCGGGGGTTCTGCACCGTGAATACGGGTGCCAAACCCCGCATTTGGCTGGTCAGCCAGGCAAATGCGGGGCGAGGTGGGGCGGGGTGGGGTTAGCCGAAGACGTCGGGGTCGCCGCCGGTGCGGACGCCGGTTTCCAGGTCCGCGATCGCGGCCATGTCGTCGTTGTCCAGGCGGAAGTCGAAGACCTCGAAGTTCTCCTGGATCCGGCTCGGCGTCACCGACTTCGGGATCACCACGTTGCCGAGCTGCAGGTGCCAGCGGATCATCACCTGCGCCGGCGACTTGCCGTACCGCTCGCCGATCGCCTTCAGTGCCGGGTTGCCGATCAGTTCGCCGGAGGCCAGCGGGCTCCACGCCTGCGTGACGATGTCGTTCTCGGCGTTGAACGCGCGCAGCTCGTCCTGCGGCAGCGCCGGGTGCAGCTCGATCTGGTTCACCGCCGGCCGGATCGTGGTCTCCTCGAAGATCCGCCGCAGCGCGGGCTCGTGGAAGTTCGAGACGCCGATCGCGCGGACCCGCTTGTCGGCGTACAGCTGCTCGAACGCCTTCCAGGTCTCGACGTACAGATCGCGTTGCAGCGACTGCCAGTGGATCAGGTACAGGTCGACGTACTCGAGGCCGAGCTTCGCCAGACTCGTGTCGAACGCCTTCAGCGTGCTGTCGTAGCCCTGGTCGGAGTTCCACAGCTTGGTCGTGATGAACAGCTCGTCACGCGGGATGCCCGACGCGGCGATCGCCCGCCCGACGCCTTCCTCGTTGCCGTAGATCGCGGCGGTGTCGATGTGCCGGTAGCCGGTCTCGAACGCCGCGGTCACCACGTCGGTGACGATCGCGTCCTCGACCTGCCAGACCCCCAGGCCCAGCTGCGGGATCTCGACGCCGTTGTCCAGAGTGATGGAGGGGACTGTGCTCATCTACCCATTCCACCCGGCAAAAGGTTTCCGGCCCAGTCATCTGACGTGTGACAACGACCTCATTAACCGTTCGTAACCACCGCGAACGATGTGGCATCGGGCTCCAGGAAGCGGAGTAGCCCGCTGCCCTCCCGCTCCAGCTCGGCCTGCGTCTTCTTCAGGGTCCTGCCGAACGGCGTGAGCGTGAGAGTGGCCACACCACGCTTCTTCTCGCTCGTCCACAGGCCCGCGACCAGGCCGTCGACCGTGTACGTCGCCTTCACGCGGAGGTTCTTCGTGAACACGGCCGGCTTGTGCTCGTCCGCGATGATCCGGTCCCGCTTCGCGTGCGAGAGCAGGACGTTGTCGAACTCCGGCAGGAACCGCACCGGCGCGGGCGTGTCCGGATCCGGCCGCGGCGCATCCGGTACGTCGTACAGCGTCTTGCCGGACTCGTCCTTGAACGTCTCCAGTTCCAGCTCATCGAACAGCGGCTTCGCCTTCTGCAACCCCGACCAGGTCTGGAAGTCCGCGGGCGTGGCCGGACCGAACGCCCGCAGGTACCGGGTGACGAGCTCGCTCGTCTCCGCGCGCCGGTGGAGCTTCTTGCCGATCCACGCCTCCGCGGGCGTGAACCGGGAGTTCGCGGTCCAGGACCACCGGACGTCCGCCGGGTGCATCACCAGCGGCACCAGCATCCGCGTGCAGAACCCGAGCGCCCGCTCGTTGACGTCGGGGAACTGCTGCTGCAGCGCGTCCCGCACCTCGGTGAACGTCAACGGCTCCTTCGCGAGCAACTTCTCCGCCGCAGCCGTCACCTTCTCCGGCTCCAGCCCTGCCGCGCGCTCGCCCAGCACCTTCAACCCCGCCTCGAGCACCGGCGCCACCGTCACCCGGAACCGCAGGTAATCGGCCGCCGTCACCAGATGCAACGTCCCGCGAAACATCGTCGCCCGTACGACGTCCCGCGCGACGACCGCCCGATCAAGCTCCCCCTCGTCGAACCCGTCGATCCGCGACCACAACCCGACGTACGGATGCTTGGCCTCCTGCCCCTGCATCCCCACCAGCCGCCCGACAACCTCAACCGCCGGCAAGGCCTCCCGCCCCAGCAACATCTGCCGCGCCGCCGTGGCCCGATTGACCGCCCGCGCACTCATCACCACCATGCAGGCATCCTCCCGCCCACCACCGACAAAAGTCAGTCACGCCCCGGCGCGGCGACGGCCAGGGCGTTGCGACGACAGGCGTCCGCCAGCCTGTCGTCGTACGTGACGACGAGGTCGGCGTCGATCAGCACAGCCGTCGCGAGGTGAAGCGCGTCGAGACTTCGCAGGACGAGCGGTTCGATCCGGCGCGCGACGCTGACGATCTCGGCCGTCATCGGGCGTTCGTCGATGCCGGACATCGCGCCGTCGATCAGGTCGCCGGCGTCGGCGGGTGTCTTCACGTGCGCCAGAACGACGCGGGAGACCTCGACCCAGGCGAGCGAAGACGAGGCCAGCAGATCGCCCTGCTCGTAGCGTGCGTCGAGGAAGTCGACCAGGTCAGTGGACTCGTCCTCGATCACGACCCGCTTGATCAGGGCGCTGCTGTCGAAGTAGACGCGCATCAGAAGCGATCGCCCCGGTCGAGCAGGTCGAGGCTGGAGGTGCCTTTCGGCAGCCGGAGTCGCGGTGTCACCTTGCGGTAGGGGACACGGGCGGGCTGTACCGCGCGGGTGGCCCGCGCGTGTTCGCGATCGCCCGTCGGATCCTCGTGGTCGATCAGGTGCAGCCGGCGGCCGAGCGCGTCCCTGACGATCTCCTGCTGGGATTGGCCGGTACGTTCTGCCTCGGCCTGCAGCGCCGCCGCCACCTCGGGAGCGAGTCTCAGATTCATGGCCATACTGCGATGGTACCGCGGTGGTGCCACCTGTGGTACCGATGGTCAGCTGTAGTCCTTCTCGTCGTACTTCGGGAGGCCCAGGAGCTGGCGGATCTGCGCGGAGGGGGCCTTGCCGCCGGCGGCCGACGCGAGTTTCACGTGGTCGGCCAGCTCGGACTTGCTGTCGCTGGCCGCGGCGCGGAGCCAGTGCGGGCGAGCGGCCGCGTCCGCCTTCGCCAAGGCCCGCATCTGCGTCGAGACCCTGGCGGGCCAGGCGGTCGACCTCAGCGCGCCGTACTCGGCCAGGTTCGCCGCGGCCACCGCCTTCGCCCGGTTCTGCAGCGTCGTCAGCGACATGTTCTCGTTCGCCGCCTGCTCGAAGCGTTCGAGCGCCACGTTGTACGGCCGGGTGATCTGCAGGTACTTCGCCCCGGCGGCGGCAACGCTCAACGCCGCCGGCGCGGTCCGCGCGACCGGAACACTCCGGGCGGGGGTGGCCTGCGGTCGGTACCCCGACGTCTCGGGCGTCGGGGTCGCGGACGCCCTGCTCGACGACGCGGGCGACGGCGCCGTCACGGGCGGTCCGGCTGCCGATCCACAGCCGGCAACGGCCAGCAAACCTGCTATTCCGACAACGGCCAGCATCTGGCGCATGAGGCTCCTCACCCAGGGCGGACCGGGCAACTCTAGCGGCGGTCCGCCCGGGGTGTCCCGGAGCTATCCAGCGAGCGCCGCGCGGGCCTGCGTGAAGGCGGCGATCGCGCGTTCCACGTCCTCGACTGCGTGGGCCGCGGAGAGCTGGACCCGGATGCGGGCCTTGCCCTGGGGGACGACCGGGTAGGAGAAGCCGATGACGTAGATGCCGAGGTCGAGGAGCTTGTCGGCCAGGCGGCCGGCTTCGGCGGCGTCGCCGATCATCACGGGGGAGATGGGGTGATCGCCGGGCAGTACGTCGAAACCTGCCTCGGTCATCTTGGTGCGGAAGAGCTTGGTGTTCGCGGCGAGCTTGTCGCGGAGGGCGCTGGAGGTGCCGATGAGTTCCAGTGCCTTCAGCGAGGCGGCGGTGACCGACGGGGCCAGCGAGTTCGAGAACAGGTACGGGCGGGAGCGCTGGCGGAGCAGCTCGACGATCTCGCGGCGCGCCGAGACGTAGCCGCCGGAGGCGCCGCCGAGCGCCTTGCCGAGCGTGCCGGTCACGATGTCGACGCGGTCCTTCACGCCGAACAGCGACGGCGTACCGGCGCCGTCCGGCCCCACGAAGCCGACCGCGTGCGAGTCGTCGACCATCACGAGCGCGTCGTACCGCTCGGCCAGGTCACAGATCTCGTCGAGCGGGGCGACGTACCCGTCCATCGAGAACACGCCGTCGGTCGCGATCAGCCGGTACCGGGCGTCCGCCGCGTCCTTGAGCTGTGCCTCGAGGTCGGCCATGTCGCGGTTCTTGTAGCGGTAGCGGCGCGCCTTCGACAGCCGGACGCCGTCGATGATGCTGGCGTGGTTGAGCTCGTCGGAGATGATCGCGTCCTCGGCGCCGAGCAGCGTCTCGAAGAGTCCGCCGTTCGCGTCGAAGCAGGAGCTGTAGAGAATGGAGTCCTCGGTGCCGAGGAAGTTGCTCAGGGCACCCTCCAGGTCCTTGTGGATCTGTTGCGTACCGCAGATGAAGCGCACTGAGGACAGCCCGAAGCCCCACCGGTCCAGGGCTTCCTTGGCGGCTGCGACGACCTCGGGATGGTCGGACAGTCCGAGGTAGTTGTTGGCGCAGAAGTTCAGTACTTCGTTGCCGGTAGCAACAGAGATCAGCGCCTGCTGGGGTGAGGTGATCACCCGCTCGGACTTGTAGAGCCCGGCGTCGCGGATCTCGCCGATGGTCGTCGTCAGGTCGTCCCGCATCCGGCCGAACATCAGTGCTTCTCCTCCAGGGATTCCGTCGTCCAGTCCATGATCACCTTGCCGCACTGCCCGGCGCGTGCGACGTCGAACGCCCGCTCGAAGTCGCCGTACCCGAACCGGTGGGTGATCACCGGCGTCAGGTCCAGGCCGCGCTCCAGCATCACCGACATCGAGTACCAGGTCTCGAACATCTCCCGGCCGTAGATGCCCTTGATGGTCAGCATGTTGAGCACCACCGTGCCCCAGTCGATCGCGATCTCGTCCGACGGCAGGCCGAGCATCGCGACCTTCCCGCCGTGCGTCATGTTCGCGAGCAGCTCCCGCAGCGCGGCCGGCTGCCCCGACATCTCCATCCCGACGTCGAACCCCTCGCGCATCCCGAGGCTCTGCTGCGCCTGCGCGATGGTCTCCTCGCCGACGTTCACCGCCCGGGTGACGCCGATCTTCCGCGCCAGGTCGAGCCGGTACTCCGACAGGTCCGTGATCACCACGTTCCGCGCACCGGCGTGCAGCGCGACCGCGGCGGCCATCACCCCGATCGGCCCCGCGCCGGTGATCAGCACGTCCTCGCCGACGAGCGGGAACGACAGGGCCGTGTGTACGGCGTTGCCGAACGGGTCGAAGATCGCGGCCACGTCAGGATCGACGGCGTCCTTGTGTACCCACGCGTTGCTCGCGGGCAGCGCGACGTACTCCGCGAACGCGCCCGGCACGTGGACGCCGAGTCCGCGGGTCTTGATGCACAGGTGGCGCCGGCCGGCCCGGCAGTTGCGGCACCGGCCGCACACCAGGTGCCCTTCGCCGCTGACCAGGTCACCGACCGCGACGTCCCGGACACCGACACCGACCTCGACGACCTCACCGCAGAACTCGTGCCCGGTCACCATCGGGACCGGCACGTTCTTCTGCGCCCAGTGGTCCCAGCTCTGGATGTGCAGATCGGTGCCGCACAGCCCGGTGCGGAGCACCTTGATCAGTACCTCGTCGGCCTCGATCTTCGGCTCGGGCACGTCCTGCAACCACAGACCGGGTTTCGCCTCGGCCTTCACCAGTGCCTTCACGGCACCCACCTCCAGTACGACGATCGTCCACATCGTCGTCCTGGGCAACCACCGGCGTCCATCGACACGTCATGCACAGCCTTTGCAGTTCCACTGCACACTCGACACCCGAACACGCCTGACCGGTAGGTCACCTAGGCTTACCAGTCATGAGCTACGACCGGGACGGACTGCTGGAGCAGGTCAAGGGCAAGGCGATCGTGCACGGACGGGTGACGCTGGCGTCCGGCAAAGAGGCCGACTACTACGTCGACCTGCGCCGGATCACGCTCGACGCGGCCGCCGCTCCGCTGATCGGCCCGGCGATGCTCGAGCTGACCAAGGACCTGGAGTACGACGCGGTCGGCGGGCTCACGCTCGGTGCCGACCCGGTCGCGATGTCGATGCTGCACGCGGCGGCTCAGCAGGGGCGGACGCTCGACGCGTTCGTCGTCCGGAAGGCCGAGAAGACGCACGGGCTGCAGCGGCGGATCGAGGGACCGGACGTGAAGGGCCGCCGGGTCCTGGCGGTCGAGGACACGTCGACGACCGGCGGATCGGTGCTGACCGCGGTCGAGGCGTTGCGCGAGGCCGGGGCCGAGGTGGTCGCGGTGGCGGTGATCGTCGACCGGTCGACCGGGGCGCGGGAGCGGGTGGAGGCGGAGGACCTGGAGTACCGGGCCGTGTTCGGGCTCGAGGACCTGGGGCTCGGCTGATGCAGAGCAGCACGCTGTGGATCATCCTGCTGACGATCGTCGTCGTCGCCGCGCTCGGCTATTTCAACTACTACCGCGCGAAGAAGCGCCGCGAGCTGTTCGCCGGGTTCGCCGCCTCTCAGGGCTGGTCCTACGTTCCGGCCAACCACTCCCTCGCCGGCCAGTGGGCGGGTACGCCGTTCCAGACCGGTGACAACCGGCGGGCGAAGAACGTCCTGACCGGTGCGTTCAACGGCCACCAGATGGTTGCTTTCGACTACAGCTACCAGACGCACTCGACCGACTCGAAGGGACGCCGGCGGACCACCACGCACCACTTCGGTGTGGTCGTGCTGCAGTTGCCGGGTGCGCTGCCGCACCTCGAGGTGACGCACGAGGGGATCTTCGGCGGCGCGGTGGCGAACGCGTTCGGTTTCCGCGACATCCAGTTCGAGAGCGAGCAGTTCAACCGGTCGTTCCGGGTGAAGGCCGACGACGAGCGGTTCGGGCACGCGGTGGTGACGCCGCGGATGATGGAGCTGCTGCTCGCCCGCGGTGAGATCGGCTGGCGGGTGGAGGGGAATTCGCTGGTCGGCTGGGACAAGGGCGCCCACGACCCGAACGAGGTGATGAACCGCCTCGCGCTGCTCGAGCAGGTCGTGGCGAACGTCCCGCCGTACGTCTGGCGCGACTACGCCGGCATCGACCCCCGCGGCCAGCAGGCGCCGTACCCGCAGGTCCCGCCCACGCAGCAGGCGCCACAGACGCAGCCGCAGACGCAGTACCAGCAGCCTTACCAGCAGCCGCAGTACCCGCAGCAGCCGCAGCAGCCACCGGCGGGCGGACCTACGTACCCGTAGAGTCGCTCCCAGCACTGCCAATCACTCGGGAGCTGGGAACATGGTCTGGGTCATCATCGCGATCCTCGCGGTCGTCGTCATTCTGGCGATCGTGCTGATCACGTCGTACAACCGGTTCGTCAAGCAACGGAACCTGATCCAGGAGTCCTGGCGGCAGATCGACGTCGAGTTGCACCGCCGGTACGACCTGATCCCGAACCTGGTCGAGACGGTGCGCGCGTACGCCGCCCACGAGCGGCACGTGTTCGAGGAGGTCGCCCGGCTGCGTACCCAGGCCGTGAACGTGCAGGGCGCGACCCCGGAGCAGCGGGCGGCGGCGGAGGGTCAGCTGTCCGGTGCGCTGCGTCAGATGATGATCTCGGTCGAGCAGTACCCGCAGCTGCAGTCGAACCAGAACTTCCTCGGTCTGCAGCGCGAGCTGACCGACACCGAGGACCGGATCGCGGCCGGCCGCCGGTTCTACAACGCGAACGTCGGCGACTACAACACCCGGGTCGAGGCGTTCCCGTCGAACCTGATCGCCGGCGCCTTCAAGTTCGAGAAGGCCGGGTACTTCGAGGTCAACGACGAGCAGGTCCGCGCGGTCCCGCAGGTCTCGTTCGGCACCGTCGGGTCGGTCGCCGGTGAGCAGGCGCCGCCGCCGATGCAGCCGGGTGCGCCGTCCTCGGGCCAGATCCACCCGCAGATGCCGGGGGACCAGGGCAACTACCAGGCACCGCCGCAGCAGATCCCGGGCAACTACCAGCAGCCGGGCCAGCCGCAGTACCAGCAGCAAGGCCAGCCGCAGTACCAGCAGCCGGGTCAGGGGCAGTACCCCGCTCAGGGGCAGTACCAGGGACAGGGAGAGCCACCGGTGGGCGGGCCGCCTGCGGGTTCCCCCGCTCCGCAGGACGGTCAACCGCCATTCACCGGTGGCCAGTAGGCACCGGTTCCCCGTGGTTCAGGTCCCCCGAACCCGAACTCGCTCCCAGTGCCAGGCCCGGCGTGACGGCGGTCAGGTCGTCACCTCCGGGCCTGCCCTCCCCCCGGTACCTGAGTCAACAGTGCCGCACTGAGATACATCCGGCGTACATCGGCCTTCCCGGCGGGTGCGGGCGGATGCCACGATAGGTCGGTTCCAGAGTGGAGAGGTCGGACGAGTGGACAGTCTGAGGTACGGGATCCTCGGACCTCTGCGGCTCGTCCACGTCCAGGGGCAGCCGCTCAAGGCCGCCAAACCGCGCCAACTGCTCGGCACGCTGCTCCTCCACCCGAACCGGTTCGTCTCGACCGACCTGATCGCGGATGCGCTCTGGGAGAACAACCCGCCACGGTCCGCCACCGCGAACATCCGGACGTACGTCCGCGCGCTCCGCGGGGTGCTGCAGGACGCCGGCCTGCCCACGCCGATCGACACGTCGGCCGCCGGCTACAGCATCGAGGTAGGGGTCGACCAGCTCGACGCCAGCCTGTTCGAGTCCCTGCTGGCTGAGGGCGGTCACCTGCGCGACGCCGGTGACGGCCGCCAGGCCATGCAGGTGCTGTCCCGGGCGTACGCGCTGTGGCGCGGCCGGCCGCTGGAGGACCTCCCGATGCCCGCGGCGTGGGAGGGCTCGATCTCCCGTCTGGAGGCGCAGCATCGGGGCCTCGTCGACAGCCTGCTGGACCTCCGGCTCGAGTACGGCGACGCGAGCGGCGCCGCCGTACTGCTGAGTGCACGGCTCACCGACGATCCGTACGACGAGCAGCTCTGGCGGCGCCTGGTCGACGCGCTCGTGGCCGCGGGGCGGGTGGGCGAGGCGCGGGCGGCGTACGCGAAGGCCGTGCAGACGCTCGCCGACGAACTGGACATCAAGCCCGGTCCGGAGCTGGAGGCGGCAGGCGCCCGCGCCGAGAACGGCCGGTCGGCCAACTGGCCCAACCCCGGCATCCCGGCGGACCGTACGGCGGACCGCCCGGGCCCGGTCGTGCCGCCCGGACCGATGGCCGCGCCCGAGCTGACCGACCCACTGCGGCCGCCGAGCCAGCTCCCGCTCGACCTGGCCGACTTCAGCGGCCGGCAGGACCTGCTCGAGCAACTGCGGGACCTGGTCTGCGGCCGCGACCCGGTACGCCCGCCGGTCGCCGTCATCTCCGGTGCTCCGGGGACGGGGAAGACGTCGCTCGCGGTACGGCTGGGCCATCTGGTCCGGGAGCACTTTCCGGACGGGCAGATCTACCTGGACATGCACGGTGCGACGCACCCGCGCGATCCGGCCGCAGCACTCACCGATCTGCTGCTCAGCCTGAGCCTGCCCGACTACGCGATCCCGACCGACCCGGAACGGCGGTCCGCGATGCTGCGGTCCGAGCTGGCCAGCCGCCGGGTGCTGATCATCCTCGACGACGTGGCCACGGCCGGTCAGGTGACTCCGCTGATGCCGGGCACCGGCGCGTCGGCGGTCGTGGTGACCAGCCGGAACCGGCTGATGGACCTGGCCGGTGCGGACAGTACGCCGCTCGACACGTTCGACGACCGTGACGCCGCAGCACTGCTGGCATCGGTCGCCGGCGCCGACCGGATCGATCCGTCGTCGCCTGAGGCCGAGGAGATCCTGTCCGCCTGCGCGAACCTGCCGCTCGCGATCCGGATCGTCGGCAGCCGCCTGGCGCAGCGTCCGGACCTGAGCGCGCGCGAGCTGGCCCGGCGGTTGCGGGACGAGACGTCGCGGCTGGACGAGCTGAGCATCGGCGAGCTCGCCGTACGGACCAGCGCGGACCTCAGCTACGGCGCGCTCAGCGCGGAAGAGGCCCGGCTGTACCGGTTGATCGGCCACTTCGCCGTCGGTGTCTTCTCGGCCCGTGCGCTGGAGGCGGTCGCGTCGCCGGCCTCGGTACGGCGGAGCCTCGACCGGCTGATCGAGGTCAACCTGGTCCGGATCAGCTCGGTCGACCAGCGCGGCACTGCGCGGTACCGGGTCCACGACCTGCTGCGGCTGCATGCGCTCGGGGTCGGCACCGAGGAGCAGAAGGCACAAGCGATTCGGGACGTCGAGACGGTCGTCGACGCGATCCTGAACAAGATACGGCGCGCCAACAACGCGTTGTCCTTCGAGTACTTCGGCGTACTCGAACACACCGGTCCGTTGACGGCGCCGGACCCGTCACCGTTCACCGAGACCGATGCGATCGCGTGGTTCGACAGCGAGCGCAGTACGTTCGTGCCGGCGATCCGGGCCGCGGCGCAGAACGGGCTGCACGACCACGCCTGGCGGATCGCCGCCGCCTGGGGACCGTACCTGGACCTGCGCGCCGGCTTCGACGACTGGAACGGCTCGCACCAGCAGGGACTGCAGAGCGCGATCGCGTGCGGGGACCGGCGCGGCGAGGCGATCATGCACCGGAACCTCGGCCAGCTCGCCGTCTACCAGGACGACTGGGAGACCGCGCGGCGGCACCTGGACGCGGCCGCGCAACTGTTCGCCGAGGTCGGCGACCGGCTCGGTGAGGGCGTCGCCGCCGTCGGGCTCGGCACTTGGCTGCGGGAACGCGGCGAGCGCGACAAGGGACTGGAGCAGTACGAGAAAGCGATCGAGGCGTTCGTCGAGGTCGGCAACGCGAACGGCGAGGCACTGGCGCGGACCGCGGCGGCGAACGTCTACCTGGTCCGCGGCGACGTGGTCACCGCCCGGAAGTACCTGGCGCAGGCGTTCCTGATCGCGGTACGGCGCGCGGACGCGCACCGGGAGGCCAAGGTACGACGGCGGATCGCGGCGCTCCGGGTCCATCAGGGGCGGCACGACGAAGCGGTCCGCCAGGTGCGGAAGGCGCTGGCGATCTTCGACGGGATGGGCGACGACCACTGCGCGGCGTACACGCGGGCGTTGCTCGGGCAGGCGCTGATGGAGCGCGGCGAGGTGGCCGCGGCCCGGAAGATCCTGCTGGACGCGATCGACATCGGCCACCGGTTGGGCGATCGCAGCGTCGAGGGCGAGGCGGCGCAGCACCTCGGCGAGCTCTACTTGTCGACGGGGAAGCTCGACAACGCCCGCCGTACCCTGGAGCGCGCCGCGCGGGTCTGGCAGCAGGCCGGGAACGACGCCGCTGCCTCCGAATGCCGACAGCTCCTGGTCGGTTCAGAAGCAGGTGCGGCGGTCAGCTGAATGTACGGCGGCTGTATTCGGATCCGGCAGGATTTCGACCATGCCGCGGCAAGCAGGCCGAGGACGGGGGATCGGGGAGGATACCTATGGCCTGGGGGGAGCTTGCTGTGGAGCGCCGGAACGTCCCGCGGGTGGCGAACCCGCGGGACACTGAGGCGGCGCTGAACTGGCAGCTGGAGCGCATTGGTTCGGCAGCCTGGCTGGACTGGCCGCTGAAGTTCCAGCGGATGGCGTTCGGCTACGCGCACGACAGCGGCTGGCACGACGCGGCCGACGCGGTCCGTTGGCTCGACCACCATGCCCTGCTCCGTGAAGGGGCGGCGCCACGGGGGGCGCTGGTCTGGTACCAGGCGGCAGATCGGATCCGGGTGGCCTGCTCACTCGGCTCCGGTCAGGTGGTCGGTCCACTGCCGACCGGCCCCGTCGACGTCGCGGACCTCGCGCTCCTGAGCACCGACTGGGTCTGGTCCGACCCGCTGTTTCCCTTCGGGCACTAGTCCTTCGTCACAGCGTGCTTCGGCGCAGCGTGCTTGGCGGTCTCGGCGCCGTTCGCGCGGCGGCGGCGCCGGGCGAGGAAGTACTCGACGACCATCGGGATCAGCGAGACCACGACCAGCAGGAGCAGCGTGGACTCGAGGTGGTCGTGGATGAACTTCACGTTGCCGAGCGCGTGCCCGAGCAGCGTGAGACCCGGGGCCCAGATCACGGCGCCGATGGCGGTCCACAGGAAGAACTTCTTCGGGTCCATCCTCCCGGCGCCGGCGACGATCGTGATGAACGTCCGGACGATCGGCACGAACCGGCCCAGCACCAGAGCCCGCGGACCGTACCGCTCGAAGAACTCGTGGGTCTGCTCGATGTACTTCGGCTTCAGGAACCGCGCGTTCGGGTTCTGGAACAGCGACGTACCGAGGAATCGGCCGATGTAGTAGCCGGAGACGTTGCCGAGGAACGCCGCGATCGTCAGCAGCACGCAGGCAAGCCACAGCGGTACGTCGATGGAGCCTTGCGCGATGAACAGGCCGACCGCGAAGAGCAGCGAGTCACCGGGCAGGATCGGGAACAGCACCCCGCACTCGATGAACACGACCAGCAGCGTCCCCCAGAGCGCCCAGTCACCCAGCCAGTGCAGCAGGTACTCGGGGTCCATCCAGGACGGCATCAGCATCGCGACAATAGGAAGCACGCGGACAGGGTAGCGTCCCGACCTGTGCGTGAGCTGAGCAGCGACCTACGGGGAGCAGACATGGTGGGCCCGAGCGAGGTCGGCGTCGGCCCGTGGGAGGGCGATTGGCCCGACGATCCGCGGCTGGATCCGGCGCTGCTCGCGGAGGGTGACCGGCGCAACGTCGTGGACAAATACCGGTACTGGAGACTCGAGGCGATCGTCGAGGACCTGGACCGGCAGCGGAACCCGTTCCACGTCGCGATCGAGAACTGGCAGCACGACCTGAACATCGGCTCGGTGGTGCGGACCGCGAACGCTTTCCTGGCGGCGGAGGTGCACATTGTCGGCCAGCGCAAGTGGAACCGCCGCGGCGCGATGGTCACCGACCGCTACCAACATGTCCGCCACCAGCCGACGCTGGACGACCTTGCTTCTTACGCCGCTGAGCACGACCTTCCGGTCATCGGTATCGACAACCTCCCGGGTTCCGTCCCGCTGGAGACCTACGACCTGCCTCGGGCCTGCGTACTGCTCTTCGGTCAGGAAGGGCCTGGCCTGACTGCCGAGGCCCACCAGGTCTGCACAGCAGTCCTGTCGATAGCCCAGTTCGGCTCCACCCGTTCCATCAACGCCAGCGCCGCGGCAGCCATCGCGATGCACGCCTGGATCCGCCGCCACACCTTCGGTCAACATGTGGGCTGATCACGCGATCTGGTGGCAGATCTACCCACTCGGCTTCACCGGCGCCGAGCAGGCTGCTGTACCTGGCGTCGTGCGCCGCCTGCCGCAGTTGGAGAACTGGCTCGACTACGCGATCGAGCTGGGCTGCTCAGGGCCGCTGCTCGGACCGGTCTTCGCGTCCGAGACGCATGGGTACGACACGATCGACCACTTCCGCATCGATCCGCGCCTCGGTGACGCTGCGGACTTCGACCACCTGATCGCCGCGGCGCACGCCCGCGGACTGCGGGTCGCCCTCGACGGCGTCTTCAATCACGTCGCGCGGTCGTTTGCTCACCCTTCTTGGTTTCGCCGGGACGCCGATGGGCTCGCCACCTTCGAGGGACACGAGCAGCTCGTCGCGCTCGACCACAGCAGGCCCGAAGTCGCGCAGTACGTCGGTGAGGTGCTGCGGTTCTGGAACGAGCGCGGTGTCGACGCATGGCGCCTGGACGCCGCGTACGCCGTACCGCCGGAGTTCTAGCGCGACGTGCTGCCGCGGGAGCGTGACGTCTGGTACTTCGGTGAAGTCATCCACGGCGATTACGCGGAGTACGTCGCGCGGAGCGGGCTGGATTCCGTGACGCAGTACGAGCTGTGGAAGGCGATCTGGAGTTCGCTCAACGACGGCAACTTCTTCGAGCTGGCGTATGCGCTCGGGCGGCACGACGCGCTGCTCGACACGTTCGTGCCGCAGACGTTCGTCGGCAATCACGACGTGACCCGGCTCGCGACGCGGCTCGGCGACGAGCGCCATCTCGGTCACGCGCTGGCGATCCTGTTCACGGTCGGCGGCGTACCGAGTGTGTACTCCGGGGACGAGCAGGCGTTCCGCGGGACGAAGGAGGAGCGGGCCGGCGGCGACGACGCGATCCGTCCGGCGTTCCCGGGATCTCCGGACGAGCTCGCGCCGCACGGTTGGCCGACGTACCGCCTGCACCAGGAGCTGATCGGCGTACGGCGACGGAATGCGTGGCTCACCCGCGCCCGGACTACCGTCGAGCATCTGACCAACGAGACCGTCGCGCTGCGGAGCACGCACGGTGACGACTGGGTGCTGCTCCTGCTGAACATCTCCGACCAGGATCAGCAGCTCCCGGTCTCCGACACCCCTGTCGTACGCGCCCACGGCTGGAAGTTGTTGACAAGTACGTAACCTCCGGCCGCGTGCTCCCGTTGTTCTTGACGACAGAAGTGAGGCCTTCTCGTCGCGCTGGGTTGGTGACGGGAGACATGGGGGTTTGTTGATGAACGCTCTGTGGGACGAACTGATACACGAGCTGGGCACCGTGCGCGCCTTGAGCGCCGCAGCTCTCGAGGCGCGGTCCGAGACCTCCCGGGTCGCGCTGATCACCCTCCTGGACGCCGAGACCGCGGAGATCTCGGCGATCCTCGACCGAATCCTCCGCGAGACCCAGGAGTCATCAGCGGCCTAGGTACTACGTGGATCGCCTGCCGGAGCGTCGGTTCCTCGGGCTGCTCGAACGAGCGGTAAGCGATGTGCGCGTCCGGCCGGACGAGGAGAGCCGGCCTTGGTGTAGTCGGCCAGGCGGCGAGGACGCGCGCCCCAGGTGCGGATCCGGCCGATCTCCTCGCCGGCGAGCCTCGTGCAGAACGCGGTCTGGCCCATCAGGTGGTGTGCTCGGCGGTGGCGAGGACCAGGTCGTAGTGGACGGTGTAGTAGAGCTGGTCCGGGGTTGTGCCGTCCGGTGCCTCGGTGCCTGCGTCGTGCTCGGTGAATTCGGCGATGAGTGATTGCTTGACGCCGAAGACCGCGTCGGTGTCGAGGTACTCGTCGCCTGCTGCGAAGACGTGGGTGATGAGGCGGCTGTAGCCGGGAGCGGTGACCATGAAGTGGATGTGGGCCGGACGCATCGAGCCGCGACCGCCGGCGCGGAGCAGGTCGCCGACCGGGCCGTCGTCGGGGATCGGGTAGGCGACCGGCTTCACCGCCCAGAACCGGTAGTTGCCGTCAGCATCTGTTGTGAGGTGCGCGCGGTTCTGTGGACGGTCGAGGTCCTTCTGTACGTCGTAGAAACCGTCCTCGTCCGCCTGCCAGGTCTCGACGAGCGCTCCGGCGATCGGCTCGCCCTTGGTGTTCAGGACCCTGCCGCTCACCAGGCACGGCTGTCCGGGGGCGCCGTTCGCGATGTCGTCGCCGAGCTGAACCTCGGGGGATCCTTCGACGAAGAACGGGCCGAACACGGTCGACTGGGTGGCCTCCGGCGGTTTCCGGTTGCCCAGCCCGACGGTGAGCATGGACAGCCCGAGTACGTCGGCCAGCAGCACGAACTCCTGTCTCGTGCCGGTGGAGATCTGGCCTGTCCTGGTCAGGAAGTCGATCGCTGTGAAGCACTCGTCCTCGGTGAGGTCCACCTCGCTCGCGAACGCGTGCAGGTGACGGACGAGGGCGCCCATCAGGTGCTTGTACCGGTCGCTCGCACTGCCGTCGAAGCTGGCCACCACGGCTGCGGTCAGGTCATCACCTTGCAGGTCCATCCGGTCTCCTCGTTCGTCAAGGTCGCGTACCGGCCCAGGCGCGGCTGAGGATCTCGCGCACCAGGCCCTCGGTCACCGGGATCGGGTTGTCCGTCGGCTGGAATGTCCTGGCGGCTTCTTCCGCCTGCGCCTCGGTCAGCCCTAGATCCCGCAAACTCGTCGGAACCCCCGCCGCCTGGAACAGGTCGAACAGTCCGGCGGCCAGGTCCGTTGTGCCCAGCGCCGCTTCCAGGCGAGCCTTTGCCTGTGGGACCGAGGAAGCGTTGACGCGAGCCACCTGCGGGAGCACCGCGGCGTGCGTCTCGGCGTGCGGTAGGTTGTAGGTTCCACCAAGCAAATGGCACAGCTTGTGATGCAACCCCGTACCCGCCGTCGCCAACGCCGACCCTGCGAGACAGGCGCCGTACATAAGCTTGCCCCGAGCATCTAAATCGTCCGGCGTGGCCAGCACCTCACGCATCCCACCCGCCAACGCCCGAAGCCCCTCCGCCGCTACCACCTCGGTGAACGGATCCGCCTTGGGCGTCCACACCGCCTCGACACAATGCGCAATCGCGTTGGCAACGCTCGCCGCAGTCACTTTCACCGGCAGCCCGCGACTCAACATCGGGTCGTAAACCACCACCCGAGGCAACACCCGCAAATCCACCCCTGTGCTCTTACGCCCTGCTGCCGTCTCCCCCCACACCGGAGTCATCTCCGACCCCGCATAGGTAGTAGGTACGGCCACGACCACCACCCCACCACCGCCAACCGAGCCCTCAGTCGTCGCACCGCCCGTTGCGGACGACTGTTGTGGGGATGAGGTGAGGGCGATGGCTTTGGCCAGGCCTATTGCGGAGCCACCGCCGATGGCGACGATCGCGTCGGCGTTGGATTCCCTTGCCTGTGTTCGGGACTGCTCCGCGGCTTCGGTCGGGACGTGTTGGGCGACTCCGTCGATGCGGCCGGCGAAACGGTCGCCGAGTTGTGTCTGGACGGCATCGGCTGCGGCGCGTGCGGAGTTCGTTGCGATGACCAGCACTCGCCGTACGCCGAGCGCCTCGACCTCCGCACCGACGCGCTCGAGGGCCCCGGCGCCGAACACCACCCGTCCCGGCAGGAACGTGTGCACGAAGCCACCCGGCGGCTGCACCGCATCAGGCTCGACTGGACGTGGCATCGGCCGCCCCGCGAGGATTTCGCTCAGCGAATAGTTCTTCTTTCAACGAAAAGCAGGCTAGCGGATGCCGGGTGACGCGTCTACGGGCACGTTTCTGCAGGGTTTGGAGCGCGGTCTCGCGGTGATCCGCGCGGTCTCCGGCGCGCCGCGCGGGACAAGCACGACACGAAGGTCGCGATCAGTGAGGCGCCCTCGCTGACGCTGAGCGAGGCGGCGCGCAGTCGGCATCACTCCCGCGACAGCGCGACGAATCCTCCTCACGCTGGAACAGCTCGGATATGTCCGCAGCGACAACCGCCGCTTCTCGCTCACCCCGCGCGTACTCGCCCTGGGCTGGGCCTACCTGTCATCCCTCGACCTCGGTGAACTCGCCGGCCCGTTCGCCGACGGCTGTGCCCCGGTCGACCAGGAACTCGAACTGGGCCTGCGCTCCATCGCCGCCCCCATCCACAACTCCCGCGGCCGCATCACCACCGCTCTGACACACCGCGGTATGTAACCCGTCAGCCTGCGTGGGAGTCAGGCGTTGAGCTGTTGGAGGATCTGGAGGTAGTGGGGGTTGTTCATGATGCCGATCAGGTTGCCGAACGGGTCGACGACGGAGGCTGTGCGGAACCCGGTGTTGTTGCCGCGTTCCGTGATCGGCTCGTGGAGCGTGGCGCCGTGGTCGAGGAGATGCTGGAGCTCGGCCTCGAGGTCGTCGACGTGCCAGTGCATGATCGCCCCGGCCGGCGCCGACGCGACCTGATGGGTGGCGTACTTCGCGTCGATGATGCCCAGCTCGCACTGGTAGTCACCGAAGCGGAACTCGACGTACGCCGGGTCCTCAGCGGTAGGCACGGCGTAGTACGCCTCGATCCCCAGCAACTTCTCGTACCACGCCCGCGCCGCCTTCAGATCGGTCGCGTAGAAGCTGACGGTGGCAAATCCTCGCAACATCGCAGTGGTCCTCTCTCAGGTCTTCCCCGGTTGACGACCACCACGATTCCACTCAAAGTGCTCACCCAATGAGCACTTTGTTCAGTCCGTCTGGGTGACCTTGCGGAGGCCGCGCGGGGCGTCGGGGTCGAGGCCGAGCTTGCGGGCCAGGAGCTCGATGGCGCGCTGAGCGGGGATGACGAGGGCGAGCGGCGCGAGGGTCTCCGGGAGGTCGGGACCGGCGAGGTTCACGTCGCAGCGGGAGGCGAAGGCGGGGTCGCCGCCGATGCCGAGGATCTTGCTGCCCTTCTCGCGGACGATCCCGGCCAGCTCGGTCATGCCGGGCAGGGCGGGGCCTTCGCCGGCGCTGACCAGGATCGTCACCAAGTCGGCGTCGACGACCGCGATCGGGCCGTGCTTCAGGTCGGCGTACGAAAGTCCGCGGACCGGCTGAAGGCAGGTCTCCTCGAGCTTCAGCGCGACCTCGAGCGTCGTACCGAACGTCAGCCCGCGGCCGCTCGCGAGCACGTCGTGGGCCCCCGCCAGCAGATCCGCCGCGGCCTCGACCGATCCGGACAGCATCTTGGTCGCCGCGTCCGGGACCCGCGCGATGTCCGCGTCGAGCGTCCCCGGCCGCGGCGCGAGTGCGTCGACGGCAACCGTGATCGCGGCCAGCTGCGTCGTGTACGTCTTCGTGGCCGGTACGGCGAGCTCCTGGCCGGCCTGCGTGATCAGCGCGACGTCCGCCGTGGACGCCAGCGGGCTGTTGCCGTCGTTCGTGATGCCGACGATCGCGGCGCCGTTGCGCTTGGCCCACTCGGCCGTGTCGACGATCTCCTGGGTCGCTCCCGACTGGCTGACCGCGACGACCAGCGAGTTCGAGAGGTCGAGGTTCGCGCCGTACAGCGTGGCCACCGAGGGTGCGGCCAGGGACGCCTGCCGGCCGGCGTGGATCTCGGTCAGGTACCGCCCGTAAACGCCGGCGTTGTCGGATGATCCGCGGGCCACGAAGATCACGTTCCGCCGGCCGGCGGCCAGGCGGGTGATGTCGTGCCGCAGCGGCAGGACATGCTCGAAGGTCGCGGCGAGCGCGGCCGGCTGCTCGGCGATCTCGGCCGCCATCCGGGTTTCCTGGGCGGGGACAGACACCACTACGATCACTGGTCCTATCTGGTCTTAACAGGTATGCTGCGCACGATAGCAGTGAGCGGCGCCCCGGGGCACCCCCGAGGCCCGCCCAGGTCTGGAGGATCGAGATTCCATGGTGGCGACCAAGCGGGCCCAGGTCCGATCGGTGCTGGAACGGCTGATCGACGTCGAGCTGCATCCCGGGGACCCGATCCCTTCCGAACGCGCCCTGGTGGACAAGCTGAACGTGTCCCGGGTGACCGTCCGGCAAGCAATCAGCGACCTGGTCGAGTCCGGCGCCCTGGAACGGGTGCACGGCAAGGGGACCTTCGTCACCGGTCCCCAGGTCGACTCGCAGCTGCACCTGACCTCGTTCTCCCGGGAGATGCGGGCCCGTGGCCTCGAGCCCGGGACCGTCGTGCTGTCGGCGAGCGAGATCGAGGCGTCCGAGGAGACCGCCAAGGGACTGCGGGTCGCCAAGGGCACCAAGGTCATCCGCGTCGAGCGGCTCCGTACGGCCGACGCGTCGCCGATGGCCTACGAGGTCGGCTACTACCCGTCCGCGCTCTTCCCTGGCCTGCTCGGCCGCGAGCTCGGCACTCTGTACGACGTCTTCGCCAGCGAGTACGACGTCGTCGTCACCTCCGGTGAGCAGACCGTCCGGGCGGACAACGCCGACGGTCATGTCGCCCGGGTGCTCGGCGTGGCCCGGCGGGCACCCCTGCTGGTCCTCGAGCGCACCACGTTCGCCGGCCGCAAGGTCGTCGAGCTGTCCTGGTCGGCGTACCGTGCCGACCGCTACCGGCTGCACATGGCCCTGACCCCCCGCGGCCCGCGAACCGGGTCCGCCTGACCGATCCTGACGCGTCCGTCGCCTGTCGCAGGTGTCCGGACGCGGCGAACTGGATCGGTCCTGTTCCTCAACTGGTCTGTATCCCTGCCGATCGCTCCCCGGCCACCGGGCCGGTTCGGCAGGTGGGCCGCCGGATCCGACGAAGTGCCCGGCGGCAATACTGGAGCCGAACCCACAAGAACTGTGTTGTGAGGAGTACCGCGAGACATGCCTATTGCAACCCCTGAGGTCTACGCCGAGATGCTGGACAAGGCCAAGCAGAACCGCTTCGCCTACCCGGCCATCAATGTCAGCTCCTCGCAGACGCTGAACGCCGCGATCCGCGGATTCGCCGAGGCGGGCTCGGACGGCATCATCCAGGTCTCCACCGGTGGTGCGGAGTACCTGTCCGGCCCGACGGTGAAGCACATGGTGACCGGCTCGGTCGCCCTGGCCGCGTACGCGCACGAGGTCGCCAAGAACTACCCGGTGAACATCGCGCTGCACACCGACCACTGCCCGAAGGACAAGCTGGACGGCTTCGTCCGGCCGCTCCTGGAGATCTCCGCCGAACGCGTCGCCCGCGGTGAGAACCCGCTGTTCCAGTCGCACATGTGGGACGGCTCCGCGGTGCCGCTGACCGAGAACCTGGAGATCGCGAAGGAGCTGCTGGCGAAGGCCGCCGCGGCGAAGATCGTCCTGGAGATCGAGGTCGGCGTCGTCGGCGGCGAGGAGGACGGTGTCGCCAACGAGATCAACGAGAAGCTCTACACCACCGTCGAGGACGGCCTGGCCACGGTCGAGGCGCTCGGCACCGGCGAGAACGGCCGCTACCTGACCGCGCTGACCTTCGGCAACGTGCACGGCGTCTACAAGCCGGGTGCCGTCAAGCTGCGCCCGGAGATCCTGGCCGAGATCCAGGAGCAGGTCGGTGCGAAGGTCGGCAAGGAGCGCCCGTTCGACCTGGTGTTCCACGGTGGTTCCGGCTCGACGCTGGAGGAGATCCGGGCCGCGGTCGACAACGGCGTCATCAAGATGAACGTCGACACCGACACGCAGTACGCCTTCACCCGGCCGGCGGCGGCGCACATGTTCACCAACTACGACGGCGTGCTGAAGGTGGACGGCGAGGTCGGCAACAAGAAGGCCTACGACCCGCGCGCCTGGGGCAAGGCGGCCGAAGAGGGTATGGCGAAGCGCGTCGGCGAGGCCTGCGAGAGCCTTCGCTCGACCGGTACGTCGCTGAACGCCTGACATCCCGCGCCTACCGGGCGCGAAGGCGGCGAGCGGGCCCGTCCTGGGGCTGTCCCCAGGGCGGGCCTGCTTGTGTCCGGACGGCGCATGCTGCCCATCAAGCGACCACTTGATGCGAAGACTATTAGGCCAGCCTATCCTTAGTTCCATGCGTAAACTTGCTGCTCTGGTGATCTCCGGCCTGATGGTGGTGGCGGTTGCCGCCTGTGGGTCGGGCTCCGACGACGACCAAGGCACCTCGGCGTCGTCCGCGACGGTGGCGACGAAGTTCGGTGAGGTGACGGTGCCGGCCGAGCCGAAGCGGGTAGTCGCGCTCGGCTGGGGTGACGCGGAGACCGCGCTGGCGCTCGGGGACCAGCCGATCGGCGCGAGCGACTGGCTCGCCTTCGGGGGTGAGGGAGTCGGCCCCTGGGCCGCTGGGAAGTACCAGCAGGCGCCAAAGTTGATCAACACGCTGGAACCGCAGTACGAGCAGATCGCCGCGCTGAAGCCGGACCTGATCCTCGACGTGAAGTCGAGCGGCAAGCAGGACCGGTACGACACGTTGAAGGCGATCGCGCCGACCGTCGGCGTCCCGGCCGGTGGCGACGCGTACAAGACCAACTGGAAGCAGCAGACCGAGATGATCGCCGCGGCCCTCGGCCGGGTGGAGCAGGGCCGCCAGCTGATCGCGGACACCGAGGGCAAGTTCGCCGCGGCGAAGTCGAAGCATCCCGATTTCGACGGGAAGACGATCACGCTCGGCGCCAGGACCAGCGAGGGATACGGGGCGTACGTCTCCGGCACCGGAAGGGTCGCCTTCGTCGAGCGGCTCGGCTTCCGCAACAACCCGGCGGTCGAGGCGAAGGCGACCAGCGACTTCTCGGTCCCCGTCTCGCGGGAGAACCTCGGGATGCTCGACGCCGACCTCACGGTGATGACGCCGATCGGAGTCCCGGCCAGCCAGATCACCGGCGATCCGCTGTTCCGCGCGGTGCCGTCGGTCAAGGCGGGACGTTCGGTGGTCTTCGACGACAAGACCATCAGTTCTGCATTCGCCACGGACACGGTCCTTTCGGTCGGATACGCGTTGGAGAAGGTCGTTCCGTTGTTCGCCACGGCGTTGAAGAGCAACGGGTAGTAGGTCTCGTCACCGGACCCGGGCAAGATCGAAGTGCCGGATACCTGTACGGCGGGCTGCTCGGGCGAACGTGGTACGGATGCGGTCGGCCACGGTCTGCGGATTGTCGAGGTCGGTCCAGGAGATCCAGCAGCGCTCGACGGGCTGCGGACCTTCGGTGATCGATGGCGCGGGGGAGGTCTCGGGGTCCGGCTCGACCGTGCTGGGCCCGGATTCCTCGCACCAGAAGGGGAAACGCGGCTCGAAGTCGACGACGGTCCGCTCGTCGGGGAACCACAACGCCGCCGCGTCGGGGTCGTCGAGGTCGGACTGATCGGACTCCGGCGGTGGCGACTCGCTCGGCGCCGGGAGGCCTTCGGCGGCAAGGATGAACCGCAGGCGGGACTCGGCGATGGAGGCGGCACCGGTGAGCTGGTCCAGCACCTTCAGCGCTCGCTTCTTGCCGTAGTCGAGCTGCCCGGCCGCGCGGTTCAGCGCGCGCCGGTCGACCATTCCGGCGTACATCGCGGCGTCGGCGAGCACGATCGCGGCCGCGGGCGGTGCGTTCGAGGCGACTTCGACGACCGCGCGGGCAGGCGAGACCATGCGCAACGTGTTCCACAGTTGGAGACCGGGGCCTACCGGATCGCGGATGTGGCGGTGGACGCCGCGCACCCGGCCGGACCGTCCGTCGGGCGCGGTCACGTGGACGCGGGTCAGATCGAGACCCCAGACAGGCAAGGCGTGCAGGGCCGCGGCGGACTGGTGGCTGGCGAAGACGGACGGTCCGCTCGCACGCAGGACGCGGTACACCCTGCGCAGGTGCAGGACCTCCTTCGTGACGAGCATGAGGGAGCGATGGGCGGCATACGTCCCGCGCCGGATCCGCCGCCAGCGGCCGGAGTCCAGCAGGGCGTCGATATCGGCGTCGGGATAACCACAGGCACGCGCGTCGGCCCGGGTGAACACGCCACCCCGGATCGACGCCATCACGGCGAGTTGAGGATTCATGCCCAAGAACTTGCCGCGATTCGCCCCCGCCCGGACCGACGACTTTCAACCTGTGGAGAACTGGTCGACGACGGTGCGGGTCGGGAGGGTGCGACCGGAGGGCAGCTAGTGGGGCCGGCGCCCGGAATCAGGCATAAAAAATGCTCGTCATCTGTCTATGACGAGCTCGGCGCGGGTTGGTATCCAGGGTTGCCAGAGGAGGGGCATGCCGGCCTCGGACGGGGTGCGGTTGCCTTTCCGCTCGTTGCAGGAGGCGTGGGCGGCCACGGCGTTCAGCCACTCGGTGCGGCCGCCCCTGGACCGGGGTTGGACGTGGTCCATGGTGTCGGCGTTGTCCAGGCCGCAGTACGCGCACCGGAACTTGTCGCGCCGCAGGACACCGTGCTTGCTGTACTTCATCCGGCCGGCCGCGTAGCGCCAGTGCGTCACGACGTACCGGACCAGGCGTAGGACGCGAGGGACCGGGAAAGGGCCGATAGTTCGCTCTCCGTGCGCCTCTTCCACCACTGCGACCTCACGAACCAGCATCCGGATGGCGTGCTGGATCGAGACGGTGTGCAGCGGCTCGTACGACGCGTTCAGGACTATGACGCTCATCCGGTGCCTCCTTCCGGCCGTAGCTGGGAACCACGGCGGTTGACGCAGTGTCTCAAGCATCCGTGGCCGCTGCGTGAACGGTCAACGGATTTCGTCAGACGGTCACGTGCCGGTACGGCTGCGTGATCGGCGAAGATGTGCTTATGGAATTGAACAATCTGCTCTCAGGTCCACCCGAGACACTACTACCGGTCGACCCGGCCGCGGCGGAACTCGCCGACGGGGCCGCTCCAGCGGACGTCGCGGCCAAGTACCCGACGTCGTCGCTCGCCTGGGCGGTGCTGGCCGAGGCCGCCCTCGCCGACGGCCGCACGATCGAGGGCTACGCGTACGCGCGGACCGGTTACCACCGGGCCCTGGACCTGCTCCGGCGGAACGGCTGGAAGGGCCACGGCCCGGTGCCGTGGGAGCACGAGCCGAACCGCGGCTTCCTGCGTGCGCTCGCGTCGCTGGGCAAGGCGGCGGCGCTGATCGACGAGAAGGACGAGGCCGAGCGGTGTGCCACGTTCCTGCGCGACTCGTCGCCGACGGCGGCCGACGCGCTGAGCTGAAATCGCTTGTGGGGTTGGTCGTCCCGGCGGAAGGATCTGCCGGGTGACCAGCCCTTACGCGCAGGACGGATTCCGCGTCGGGTTCGACTGGGGTCCGGTCGGTGCCGCGGTCGTTGCCGGGGACATCGTGGCTGTGGTCGACGTTCTCTCGTTCACGACGACGGTCACGGTGGCGGCCGATCTCGGCATCGACGTCTACCCGTATCGCTGGCGCGACGAGACCGCGGTCGCGTACGCGGAGCAGTACGGCGCGACGCTCGCGGTCGGACGCTCCGCGGCAGGTCCGGGACAGGTGAGCCTCTCGCCGGCGACGATCCGGAGCGTGACCGGAATCACCAGACTGGTGCTGCCGTCGCCGAACGGATCGACGATCTCGAAGCAGCTGAGTGACAGCGGGACGACGGTGATCGCCGTGTCGTTGCGTAATCGTCAGGCGGCTGCCGACTGGGTCAAGGAGCAGGGAGCCGGTCGCAGAGTGGTCGCCATCGCGTCCGGAGAGCGGTGGAAGGACGGGTCACTCAGACCGGCGGTCGAGGACCTCTGGGGTGCGGGCGGGTTCCTGAGCGCACTGCGGACCGACAACCTCTCCCCGGAGGCGCGAGCGGCGGTAGCGGCGTACGACACTGTCGCGGGCGACCTGCCCCGGCAGTTGCACGAGTGCGCCGGCGGTCGCGAGCTCACGCAGTACGGCTATCCGGAGGACGTGGCGATCGCGGCCGAGGTGGACCAGAGCCGCAGCGTGCCCGTTCTCCGGGACGGTACGATGTTCGTGTCAACCTGAACCACTCGAGGTTTTCTGCCCGTTGACAGTGCCGGCAGGCGGCGAGCGTCCCCGTTGTCTGCCGAACATGGACGGTTCTAGGCGGATCGACAGACCGGCGAAGCTGGACGCCCACGGTCGGGTCCCCGCCCCATCGGGCAGCGGAAGGTCACACCGTGCCGGCTCTCACCGGACGGATCGACGCGCCCAATAAGAGGCACAGCACCACCTACGCAGAGGTACTGCGTACTCCCGGCGCGTGGAAGTTCTACCTGGCAGCGGCCCCGGCCCGGATCGGGATCGCGATGACCGGCCTCGGCATCGTCTGGCTGGTCCACGGATCGACCGGTTCGTATGCGGCCGCCGGTAGCGTCACCGGCGGTTTCGCGGTCGCCGAGGCTGTCGCCGGACCGCAGGTCGCCCGGCTCATCGACCGTTTCGGTCAGACCCGGATGCTGCCGGTCACCCTGCTCGCCCACGCGGCCGCCGTCGCAGTTCTCATTGGTCTGACGGTGACAGGCGCGCCGTTGGCGGCCCTGATCGTCACTGGTGTCCTGGCAGGCGGTTCACTCCCCCAGATCGGTGCGCAAACGGCAGCACGCTGGTCCCACGCACTGCGCGACAGCCCACTGTTGTCGTCGGCCTTCGCGCTGGAGGCGCTGAGCGTCGGCATCGCGTTCATGGTGGGCCCTGGACTGGTCGGCATCGTGAGCTCGTCCAGTACTCCAGCAGCAGGCTCGATCCTCGCAACGGGTCTCCTGCTCGCAGGTGGTTTCCTGCTGTCGGTGCAACGCGACACCGCCCCACCGCCACGCGCACCTGGTCTACACATGAGCTCGAAACGCCTGCTGCACAGGCGATTCGTCGGCCTGGTCGGTACAAACATCGGTGTCGGCCTGTTCTTCGGCAGCATGCAGGTGTCCGTCACTGCCTTCGCAGTCGCCAGAGGTACGCCGGGCCTGGCCGGACCGCTCTACAGCATCACCAGCCTGGTGAGCCTGTTCGCAGGTCTCGTGTACGGCGCAAGGCGCTGGCGGACCGCTCCGGAGACGCAGTTCGTCCTCGCCTTCATCTGGCTGACCATCAGCTGCCTGCCCTTGATCGCGGTACACACTCCACTGACCGCGGCTGTCGCCCTGGCGCTGCCGGGTCTGGCGATTGCACCGTTCCAGACACTGTCAGCTGTGTTGACCGAGTCAGCTGTCGACTCGGCCGTGCTGACGCAGGCCTTCACCTGGCTGAACTCCGGCGGCGCCGCAGGAATCGCGTTGGGCTCCGCGTTCGCAGGCTGGGTCGTCGACGGCCACAGTGCGCAGTACGGCTTCGGAGTCGCCCTGGCAGCAGCACTGACGGCAACGGCGATGGCCGTAGCGGTGAAGGCTCAGCGGTAGGTGATCTGGCGTTCTGCGGCGGCGCGGGCGGCGTACTCGGCCGGGGTCAGGCCGATCTGCTGTTTGAACTCGTTGGAGAAGTGGGCCTGGTCGAAGTAGCCGAGGGAGGCGGACAGTTCCGCCAGCTCGGCCACTTCGCCCTGGGCGAGCAGTTCGGCGCCGTCGTGCAGCCGGTAGCGGCGCAGCACCCACTTCGGGCCCACGCCGACGTACCGGCGGAAGAGCCGCTGCAACGTGCGGATCGGTACGTCGAAGCGCTCGGTGATCTCGTCCACGCGGGCCATCGACCGGTCGGCCGCCATCGTCGAGACGATCTCGCGGACCAGTTCGTACGACGGATCGGGCGGTGCCAGGTGGTCGTGCAGGAACGCCTCGAACACCGCACGCCGCCGTACGTCGGACTCCGCCTCGAACATCAGGTCCGTGAGCCGATCTCCGTCCGGGAACACCGTGGTCAGCGGCAGCACCTCGTCGCGGAACGAGCCCACGTCCAGCCCGGTGATCGCCCCGAACCCGCCCGCCCAGAACTTCACCCCGAACGCCCGGCCGCGGCCGCGCAGTTCGCGCTCGAACTTCTTCGTGCAGACGCCGTTCACGAACGCGCCGCCCGGCTGCTCGAACGTCACGTTCACCGCCGGGAACGGCAGCACCTCGGCCGTGTACGGCTCGTCGAGATCCCACTCGACGATCCAGTACCACTCCACGAACCGCCCGGCCTCCGCCCCCGGGGCAAGCCGGTGCAGCGAGCGGTGCCGGGCCTGCTCCCGCGGGTGCAGGATGCCCTTCTCGCTGTCGGCTGGCTGGCTCACGCTGGCTGTCGCTTTCTTCCAAGACCGGCAACGCCTCCGACACGTTGACTGGAGGTCATGACGACGAACACGGACAGAGAAACAGTAGTGCGGCCCATCCCCGACGGTTATCACTCGCTGACCCCGTTCATCGCCGTGTCCGACGGGACGAAGGCGATCGAGTTCTACCAGTCGGTGTTCGGGGCCGAGGTGATCAGCCGGCAGGACCTGCCGGACGGAGGGGTCGCCCACGCGGAGCTGAAGTTCGGCAACTCGATGCTCCAACTGAGTGACGAGATGCCGCAGATCGGGCTCCGTGCGCCGACTGGCGAGTGGGTGCACTCCTCGCTGGTGCACTACGTGCCGGACGTCGACGCGACGTACGCGAAGGCGATCGAGGCCGGTGCACGGTCCGTGGAAGAGGTGCAGACCTTCCTGACCGGTGACCGGTACGGCACGGTGATCGATCCGTTCGGGCACCGCTGGGCGATCATGACCAGGGTCGAGGACGTCTCCCGCGAGGAAGCCGATCGGCGCATCAACGAGTGGCTGGCGGCCGGCGGGAACTAGCCAAAGAGGAAGCGGCCCGCCGGAACCGTCCCCTGCGGCAGTTTCGGCGGGCCGCTGACTAAGAGTGTGCACGCGATCACGCAAAATGGCAACCCGTCACCTGAGGAAACAGTGATCGGACAGCCCGGAAACGTGTGAGCCCGATTCCGGTAGGCTTTGGTCGCAAGAGCCTGGATGCGTCGCCGGATGAATGTCCGGTGAACGTCTCCGGGCTTCACCGTTTCCAGCGCAGGCCGCCACGGGGTGTGAGGCCGCGCGTGAAAGAGGAGGGCTGAGATGCCCGCAATCGTGCTCGTCGGCGCCCAGTGGGGCGATGAGGGCAAGGGTAAAGCGACCGATCTGCTCGGCAACACGGGCGAGGTCATCGACTACGTGGTGAAGTTCAACGGCGGCAACAACGCCGGCCACACGGTCGTGATCGGGTCCGAGAAGTACGCGCTCCACCTGCTCCCGAGCGGCATCCTCACACCGGGCGTCACCCCGGTGATCGGCAACGGGGTCGTGGTCGACCTCAGCGTGCTGTTCGAGGAGCTCGACGCGCTGCAGGCGCGCGGAGTGGACACGTCACGGCTCGTGGTCAGTGCGAGCGCGCACGTCATCCCGCCGTACAACCGGACCCTCGACAAGGTCACCGAGCGGTTCCTCGGCAGTCGCCGGATCGGTACGACGGGCCGTGGTATCGGTCCGACGTACGCCGACAAGATGAACCGGATCGGCATCCGGATCCAGGACCTGTACGACGAGAAGATCCTCGAGCAGAAGGTCACCGGCGCGCTGGAGCAGAAGAACCAGTTGCTGGTGAAGGTGTACAACCGGCGCGCGGTCGAGATCCGCGAGGTCCTCGACGAGCTGCTCGGGTACGCCGACCGCCTGAAGCTGATGGTCGCGGACACCAGCCTGCTGCTGAACAAGGCGCTCGACGACGGCAAGACCGTGCTGATGGAGGCCGGCCAGGCCACGCTGCTCGACGTCGACCACGGGACGTACCCGTTCGTCACCTCGTCGAACGCGATCTCCGCGGGCGCCTGCACCGGCACCGGCATCCCGCCGACCCGGATCGACCGCGTGATGGCCGTCGTGAAGGCGTACACCACCCGCGTCGGCGAGGGTCCGTTCCCGACCGAGCTCCTGGACGCCGACGGCGAGTGGCTGCGGCAGCAGGGCTTCGAGTTCGGTACGACGACCGGCCGCCCGCGGCGCTGCGGCTGGTACGACTCGGTCATCGCCCGGTACGCGGCACGCGTGAACGGCGTCTCCGACTTCGTCCTCACCAAGCTCGACACCCTGACCGGCCGCGAGCGGATCCCGGTGTGTGTCGCGTACGACGTGAACGGCGTACGGCACGACGAGATGCCGATGACCCAGACCGACTTCCACCACGCGGTCCCGGTCTACGAGGAGTTCGACGGCTGGACCGACGACATCTCCGGCTGCCGTACCTTCGAGGATCTGCCGAAGGAGGCGCAGAGCTACGTCCGCGCCGTCGAGTCCCTCAGCGGCGCCCGGATCTCCGCCATCGGCGTAGGCCCGGAACGCAGCCAGATCGTCCAGCTCTGAGGACGCCCGGCGTCCCCGTCGTCAGTTGCCGATGACGGGGAGGTCGCGGATGAACGGGGCGTTGCGAAGATCGCCGAGTGTGGGTCGCTCGATGTTCGGCGTCTGGATCGGGGTACGGGCCCAGCCCGCGCCGGCGCCCTGAGTGGCCTGGTAGAAGGCGATGCCGCCGATCGCCAGCAGGACGACGGCGATCAGTGCGGCGAACCAGCGCGGGCGGAACGTGTTGCGTGCCGTGATGTGCGCACCGCGGCGCAGCGAGCTGCCGCCGGGACCCCACCAGCAGCAGAAGAGTGCGGTCAGGGCCGCCGTACCGAAGCCGAGGGCGGACAACGGCGGCCAGTCGAGTCCGTACGCCGAGGCAGCGACACCGGTGACGATGCCGCCGACCACCACCGCCGTGAGCAGCGGCAGGATCAGGCACGGGATCGTGATCAGGACGGCCGTGGCGAGCTGCAGCGGGCTGGCGGCCAAGGTGACAACGCCGTCCGACTTCCCGGCCCGGCCGCGGACCTGGCGACGCCGCATGAGCGCCGTACTCGACCGGTCGACCGTTCGTGCGAGCACCAGGAGTACGACGGCGACGACCGCGCCGATGCCCGGCGTCAGCGCGACCAGTCCGGTCAGCGCGACCATGAAGCCGACGACGACCGCGGTACGACGTCCTGTCGGCGGAGCCTTGACGGGATGAGCGGGCTGCGCGGGTGCCGGCTGCGACGGCTGCTGGTACGGCACCGGTGCGTTGTTCTGATACGGGCCCTGGTACGGCGGCGCGTACGGCACCGGCTCGTACGGACCCGCGGCGTACGGACTTGGCGCGTAGGGGACCGGTCCGTAAGCAGGCGCCTCCGCGACCGGTTTCTTCGCGGCAGCGTCCCGGATCTTGTCCCGAATCGGAGTGAACGCCGACAGCGGCGGAATCACCTGCGGCACCAGTTCGGCCACTTGCGTCGGCGTCGGACCGGTCGGCTCCTCGACCGCAGGTTCGTCCGTGGGCTCGTCCAACGGCAGTTGCTTGGTGACGAGCCTGGTCGGCGGTACGGCGGCCACGGTCGGAGCCTCACGCGGCGGCAGGGCGTCGCGCCCCTCGGCGTACCGGCTGAGACCGGTCATGATCTCTTCCTGCGTCGGCCGGTCGGCCTTGTCAGGTGCGAGGGCGGCGGCGAGCAGAGACTTCAGCCGCGGGTCCAGCCCGTCCAGGTCGGCCTGACCGGAGTGCACGCGGGCCAGCACCGCCTCGAACGGTCCCTTGCCGAAGGGGCGGCGTCCGGTCGCGGCGAACGCCACAGTGGCCGCCCAGCCCCACCAGTCCGCGGACTGCGACACCATCTCGCCCTCGATGAGCTCCGGCGCCAGGTAGCCCGGCGTACCGATCACCAGGCCGGTCTGGGTGAGTCGCAGGTCGTCGGCGGCCTGTGCGATGCCGAAGTCGATCATCACCGGCTTGCCGTTGCACATCATCACGTTGCCGGGCTTGAGGTCGCGGTGGATCACACCAACCGCGTGGATCGCCTGCAGCGATTCGGCCAGGCAGCCGGCCAGCGGGAGCCATTTGCGGGGAGTCAGCGGACCACGCTCGTCCACCTGCTCGTCCAGTGGACGCCCCGGCACGAAGCGGGTCACGAGGTAGGGCTGCTCGCTCTCCAGGTCGTGGTCGAGGATGCCGGCCACACCAGGGTGGTTCACCTTCTGCAGCGTGGTCGCTTCGCGCTGCAACCGCGCCCGCGCGATCGGGTCGTGCGCCACGTGCGGCCGCAGTACCTTGAGCGCCACCTCCTGATGCTCAGGTCCCTCGGCCAGGTACACGACGCCCATGCCGCCCTGTCCGAGCCGCCGGATCAGCCGGTACGGCCCGACCCGCTCCTCCACCTCCTCTTCGTGAGTGGAAGGCGGTCCCCCTGTGACTGACATGCCATCTACGGTACGTCGCCAGCAGACCAATCGTTCCCGCTGATCTCGCAGGTGGGGCGGCCGGCTCGCCGACCGCCCCACCTGCCTCGGTCAGCTGATCGGCAGCCTGAAGGTCAGCAGGCCCGCGCCGGTCGCGTTCGTGATCCACGGTCCCGCACGCAGGTGTGCCTGGTAGGTGAGAGTGGTCGCTCCGGTCGGCGGACCGGACAGCTGCAGCACCAGCTTGCCCGGCTGGTAGGCGACGGACGTCACCGTGACCGCAGCACCGTCCACACGGAAGTCGGCAGCCACGCCTTCGTCCACTGTCAGCGGATCGTCGGACCGCAGCTCGACAGTCAGCTGTGAACCGCTGGCGGTGACACTGCGCGGGTTCGGCGGAGCGACGCCGGCGGACGGTCCGCCGTACAGGTCGCGGGCCACCACGGCGTACGTGTGGTCTCCCATCTCGCGGTACCCACCGGCGTACGCGTAGTGGCAGCCGTCGTGGCCGGACAGCCCGGTGGTGGAGAGCACCGTGACGCCGAGCGTGTCACCCATCTGACGCTGTGCCTCACGCAGGTTCGTACTGGTCGAGTTGCCGCACGGCGACGTACGGACTTGGTAGACGTAGTACTTCGGCGTCGTACCGAAGTCTGCGCGCCAGTCCTGCAGGAGGGACGTGAAGCCGCTGACGTGTACGGCCGCGTTGTCGCTGTCGGACTCGCCCTGGTACCAGAGAACCCCTCGGATGTGGTCGAGGACACCGGCGGCCACCAGGCGCTGCCGGAGCCGGCCGTAGTTCGTGGTGATGTCGTCCGGGTTCGTGTCGTTGCGCTGGAAGAAGCTGATCGGCCGGCCGCCGTGCGCGCCGTTGATCAACGCGATCGGGACCTGGTACTTGTCGACGAGCTGCCGGCCCATCCGGATCGCCCACTGCCCGACCGAGCCCGACTGCCGGGACACGTCGCCGGTCGCGTAGCTCCAGACCCGGTCCGCGCCGGAGATCGACGGATCGGACACCGGACTCCCGAAACTCCGCAGGTACGGCGATTCCTCGCCGCTCGCGGCCCCGTTGTACATGGACGCCTCGGCGTTGGACTGCCCCTGGACGACGTACACGTCACCGGCCACGATGCCCTCGCGGCGCGCGACGACCCGCCCGAGCGCCTTCAGCTCGAACGTGTACTCGCGCAGTCCGGCCTTGATCCGCGGCGCGAAGCGGAACTCTCTCGACGCCGAGGTGTACACCTCCGTCTCGCCGTTGCTTGTCACCGTCAACTGCACGCTGTTGACCCGCGGATCGGTCATGCGGCCGGCGATCGGCACTGTCGCACGACCGGTGGCATCGCGCGGTACCAACTGCCGGTCCTGAGGCGACTCCGTCAGCGTGACGAGCGACTTGCGGACGTACGCCGTCAGTCGACGCTGGGTGTACTGCGCTGCGTTGCCGGCGAAGGTCCAGTCCGGGTCGGCCGTGGGGCGCGCGCCGATACCCAGCGACAGCAGGCTGGTCGCCGACTGCGTGAAGGTGTTGATCGCGAACACCGGCTTCGCAGGCACACTCGACGGCCTCGTCGCGCCGACCTGCGAGACCTGGAACGAGCCGTAGCCGAGTGGCGTGGTCGGGCTGTCGTCGGCGTCGAACGTCGCCGCAGACGCGTTCGCCACCTGGGCGCTCGCCGTCCTGGCGTACTGGTTCGGCCACATCTCCAGATAGCCGGTCTGACCAGCGCCCTGGGTCACGCCGGGCACGTTGGAGCTCACGTCGAGATCGCCGACGCGTTGACGCACGATCTCGCCCGGCCGGGTCGGCAGACCGATCCTCCGGGCGTCGGTGCTGAACGGTTCCATCGCGGTCCACACCCACTGCGGACCGTCCGGGCCGTTCAGCTCAAGGCAGTAGCCGACGCGGTCGAAGCCGGTGCCGATCTCCGCGGTCCGGTCGAGGCTGTACGGCGGCGTGGTGTTCAGGTAGTTGGCCCGTTCGGGCAGATCGAGTTGCAGGACAGGGGTGAAGCCGGCGGCGGCTGCGTCACAGCCGGTGGCCGCGGCGGCCTGGACAGGTACGACGGTCGCGGTGAGACCGGCGCACAGAGCGGCGAGAGTGGTGACAACGGCGGCGGGACGTCTCAAGGTGGACCTCCGGTGGCGGCGGGGTGTCTCCACTAGATGTAGCGGCCCGGCCACTCCGGGTGCGAGCAGCAAGCGCTCAGCGGCACCAACCCTGCGCCGAGAGGTTGGCCAGAATCTTGCGAACCCCGTCCCGGTGGTCACTGGCCCGCGTCCGCACGGACCAGTTGGGTGGGGGTATGCGAATCGAGATGCTGGTCTTCGACGGTGTGGACGAGATGGACGTCATGGGGCCGTTCGAGGTGTGGAGTCATGCGGCGCGGCGGCCGGGATTCGAGCTGGCGCTGGTGGGGCTGGACGGTCCGGCCGAGGTGACCGGGCTGCACGGCCTGCAGTTCAAGGCACCTGAGGGCCTGGGCCGTCCGGACGCGCTCTTCGTCCCGGGCGGCGGGTGGATGAACCGCGCCGAGCACGGCGCGTGGGCCGAGGCACGTCGTGGCGTGATGACGGCCCGGATCGCCGACCTGGCGCCGGCGTTGCAGTGGATCGGGTCGGTCTGCACCGGCTCGATGCTGCTCGCCGAAGCCGGGCTGGTGAAGGGCCGGCCGGCCACGACGAACCGTGGCGCATGGGCCGAACTGGAGGCGCTCGGCGCCGAGTTGAAGACCAATCGGGTCGTCGACGACGGCACGCTGATCACCGCAGGCGGCATCACGTCCGGGATCGATCTCGCCCTGTACGTCGTGGAGCGCGAACTCGGCGCCGACGTGGCCGACGGGATCGCGGGTGCGATGGAGTACACCCGCGACCGCGACGTCTACGTCTCAGCCGGCTAGCTCGGGGTAGACAGCCGTCAGGTCCAGGGCGGTAGCGGCCTTGGCGCCGCGGGCGGTGTCGTCCGCGAGCACCTCGTACGCCCCGGACTCGATGCCGTCGAGGGCCTGCTTGGCGATGTCCTCGGGGCGCGACTTCGGTGCGGTCACCGCGGTCACCATGTCCGTGTCGACGTACCCCATGTGCAGGCCGGTGACGCCGATGCCGCGGTTGAGGAGTTCGAGGCGGATCGCGTTGGTCTGCGACCAGAACGCTGCCTTCGTCGCGGCGTACGCGCCGTGCCGGGCGACCCAGGTCAGGGCCGAGTGCGCGTTGAGGATGTGGCCGCCGCCGTTGCGCTCGATGATCGGGACGAAGGCCCGGGTGAGCTGCAGCGGGCCGAAGAAGTTCGCGTCGAAGACCGCGCGGACGTCCTCGACCGGGGCGTCGAGATAGGTGTCCGGGGAGCTCGCGCCGGCGTTGTTGATCAGCACCGTGACGTCCGGAGCCGCCTCCGCGAGCGCGTCGATCGACGCCTGGTCCGTGACCTCGAGCGGCAGCGGTACGACGCGTGGGTCGCTGCTCGGCCGCGGATTGCGGGCGGTCGCGTAGACCTTGGCCGCGCCGCGCGCGAGCAGGTCGTCCACGATCGCCCGGCCGATGCCGCGCTGGCCGCCGGTGACCAGGACGACAGCGCCTTCGAGTGTGGTCATCTGGGAACTCCTTGACTAGAAACCGATCTGTTTCCACGACAGTAAACCGATCGGTTTCCGATTTCAAATCGAGCCGGTACGCTTCAAGGCATGAGTACTTCGGCGACACCCCGTGAGCGACTGCTGGACGCCGCGGGCGAACTCTTCTACCGCGACGGCGTCAACATCGGAGTGGACGCGCTCTGCAAAGCGGCCGGGGTGTCGAAGAAGTCGATGTACCAGCTGTTCCGGTCGAAGGACGAGCTGATCGCGGAGAGCCTGGCGAGCCGCGGCCCGGCGTACCAGGCGCTGCTCTACCCGGGCGGCGAGGACGACCGGTCGCCGCGGGAGCGGATCGTCGCGGTGTTCGAGCGGCAGGACGATCTGGTGGCGTCGGGCAACTATCTCGGTTGCCCGTACGTGAGCACCGCGGTCGAGCTGAAGAACCCCGAGCACCCGGGGTCCGTGGTCGCCCGGCACTTCAAGCAGCAGCTCACCGACTTCTTCCACCGCGAGCTGGCGAAGGCCGGCGCGGAGGATCCGGCCACGCTGGCGATCCAGCTCACGATGATCTTCGACGGCGCCAATGCGCGTGCGGTCGTCCGCGCCCAGCCGCTCGGCGGGATCGGCGCCGCCACCGCGGGCGCGCTCCTCGACGCGGCCGGCATCCACGCGGGTGAGCTCGCGGTGCACTGACCTCCGGCGGGCGGTGACGCGCGCGGCGGCGCACTGACGCGCGCGGCCGGGCTCCGGGCGCGGGCGGGCTCCGGGCGCGCTGACGGTGGCCTGGTGCTATCGTCCGCCGTCGTGGAGATTCCGGCTGAGTTTCATGACCTGCTGTCGTCGACGGCGGTCGCGATGGTGGGGACGATCGGCCGGCGCGGCGAGCCGCAGGTCACGCCGCTGTGGTTCCTGTGGGACGGCGAGCGGGTGCGGTTCAGCCTGGTGGACGGGCGGCAGAAGCTCCGCAACCTGCAGCGCAATCCGGCGATCTCGGTGGTGATCGTGGACCCGGCGCGACCGACGTACTACGTCGAGCTGCGCGGCAGGATCGACGACCTGGTGCCGGATCCGGAGCTGGAACTGGAGCAGGCCGTCGCCCGGAAGTACGTCGGCGAGTGGACCGACGTGGAGCCGCCCGGCACGACGCGGTACGCGACGAGCGTCGTTGTCGAGCGGATCACGAGCCAGCTCGGCTTCTAGGGGCGCGTGGGACGAAAAGGCCTTCTGTTCCATGCGAAATGGGACAGTCGGGCGACTTGTTCCGGTGAAGTTCCGGAACCGGCGGCCTCTTGACCGCGGTCACCGAGCGTCGTGACACTGCCGTGGAAACCGCTGTCCTACCGCCCCGAAAGACAGGACACCGCCCATGCGAAAGAAGTCCTTGATCCTGGCTGCCGCCTGCGCGGCATTGGTCGCCGGGACCCTCAGCAGTCCAGCAGTCGCCTCGTCGCCGGCACCGGCCGCGGTCGACGCTCCGGCAACGTTCACACACCCCGGCGTCGGGTCGAGCCGGGCCCAGCTCGACTTCGTCCGGGCCAAGGTGCAGGCCGGCGAGCAGCCGTGGACGAACGCGTTCAACCAGGCCAAGAACAGCGCCTACGCATCCCTCTCCCGTACGCCGAAACCACGCGCCGTCGTTGAGTGCGGTTCGTACTCCAACCCGAACTACGGCTGCACCGACGAACGTGAAGACGCCATCGCGGCGTACACCGACGCGCTGCTCTGGTACATCACCCGCGACGACCGCTACGCGCAGAAGGCGATCCAACTGATGGACGCGTGGTCGGCGACCATCCGGGACCACACCAACAGCAACGCCCCGCTGCAGACCGCCTGGTCCGCGTCGTCGTGGCCGAAGGCCGCGGAGATCATCAAGCACGTGTACGGCAACTGGCCGAACGCCGGCCGCTTCGCCACGATGCTCCGCAACGTCTACGTACCGGAGATCATCAACGGCTCGAACTCCAACGGGAACTGGGAGTTGAGCATGATCGAGGCCCTGCAGGGCATCGGCGTGTTCCTCGAGGACAAGGCGATCTACGACAAGGCGATCGCGCTCTACCGTTTGCGTGTGCCGGCGTACGTGTACCTGGAGTCGGATGGTGCGCTGCCGAAGACCGTGCCGAGCCAAAACCTCAACACCCGCGAGAAGATCGTCAGCTACTGGCAGGGGCAGGGGACTTTCGTGACGGGTCTGACTCAGGAGACCTGCCGCGACCTCACCCACACCGGCTATGGCATCTCGTCGATCTCCCATGTGCTGGAGACGGCGCGGATCCAGGGGATCGACATGTACCCCGAGTTCGGCGAGCGGCTCCGTCAGGCGCTGGGCTTCCAGTCGAAGTGGGAGCGCAACCTGGAGCCGGTGCCGTCCTGGCTGTGCAAGGGCACGCTGCACCGCGGCCTGGGTCCGATCACCGAGGTGGGCTTCAACGCACTGCATACCCGCCTCGGGTACGCGATGACGAACACACAGGCACTGACCGAGTCGCGGCGTCCGGCGGGCTCGAACAACCTGTTCGTCGCGTGGGAGACGCTGACCCACGCCGAGAACCCGTCCTAGCGAGCTTCCGGGAGGGCCGGACCTCTGCCCTCCGGCTCTCCCGGATTCCTAGGCCGTGTTGTCAAAGGAAGCTGGTTTGCCGGGTGAACCCCAGACGTAAACTGTCGGCGTGTCCGACCGACCTGAGATTGTCTGCATCTGCGGCTCTACCCGGTTCGTGGACGAGATGCGTGCGGCGAACCGAGAGCTGACCTTCGCAGGTGCCATCGTCGTCGCGCCAGGCGTGTTCGGGCGCGCCGAGGATCACGAAGCAGGCGAGTTGATCACCGACGAGCAGAAGGCCGCGCTGGACGCCCTCCACCTGCGCAAGATCGACCTGGCTGACCGGGTTCTGGTCGTCAACCCCGGCGGGTATATCGGCGAGTCCACGAGCAGGGAGATCGCTTATGCCCACGCCACCGGCAAGCCGGTCTCGTTCAGCCATACGGCCTAGGCCCGATCAGGTTTGGGCTTCGCCGCGCTTCCAGTACCCCTGGAACGAGATGGCGCTCTTCGGCATCCCGACCGCGTTCACCAGGTGCCGACGTACCTCTTTGATCATCGACGACTCGCCGGCGACCCAGGCGTAGTCCGGGTCGAACGGCAGTGCAGCTGACTTGAGAGCGTCCAGCAACGTCCCCTCCGTGACCCACGTGACGTCAGCGGTCCCAGCCAGCGGGCGGATGTCAGCAACATCCGGTACGGCGACGAACACCGCGGCCTGTACTGCGGCCGGCAGCTCCTCCAGGATCCCCGCCAGCGCGGGCAGCGCCGTCTCGTCCGCGACGAGCACCCGGCGCACGCTGGTCGCGGGCGGGACGTAGTCGACGCCGGAGTGCAGCAGGCCCTTCGTGCTGGAGGTGTCGACCGCGAACGGGATCAGCAGCCCCACCTCGTCGCCCAGCTGTGCCTCGCTCACCCAGGCTGACGCAGGGCCGTTCACCCCGTGCAGGACGAACTCGATGTCCAGCTCGGCCACCTCCGGCCGGAGCGCGCGCACGGTGTAGGTCCGCATGATGAAGCGCTCCTCGACCGGCTGGGCGCACCACTCGGCGTACCACTCGGGTCCGGAGGGCAGCTTGATCGCGCTGCCGTCCGGAGGGGTGAGCAGGACCTTGATGCGCTGGTCCGGCCCCGCGGTGACCGCGTCCGCGATCCGCGGTGCGACGAACGTCACGCGACGCAGGTGCGGGCTCAGGTCCTCGACGGCCGCCACGGTGGCCAGGAGCGAGTCGAACACGATCGGTCGCTCGAGCACAGTCGTCATGCGAGGTTTCTCCATAAACTCTGCAGGGGAGCCTCGGATGCGGACCCGAGGGCGGCCGGGTTATTCTGAGGCATCTAGAGGTTAGCCTTACCTAAGAGGATCCCCAAAGTCCAATGCCCCCGCCCAGTGCCGTCGCATCGGCCGACCCTGACCTCTCCCGTCGTACGGCGCCCGAACGCCCGCGGCGGCGGACGCGGCGTACGACCCTCGTCCTGGGCCTGGTCGGGTGCGTACTCCTGCTGGTCCTGGTGTCGCTGCTCAGCGTCGCGATCGGGTCCAAGCAGATTCCGCTGTCCACGGTGATCGACGCCCTGCGGCACTACAACGAGGCCGACACCGATCATGTGATCGTCCGGTCACTGCGCGTGCCGCGGACGGTGATCGGTCTTCTGGTCGGCGCCGCGCTCGGACTGTCCGGCGCGCTGATGCAGGGCGTGACCCGCAACCCGCTGGCCGATCCGGGCATCCTCGGCGTGAACGGCGGCGCCGCTTTGTTCGTTGTCGGGGGCATCTACTGGTTCGGGTTGTCGTCGCTGACGGCGTACGTCTGGCTCGCCTTCGTCGGCGCGGCCGCGGCGTCGGTCGCCGTCTACTTCCTCGGCTCGCTCGGCCGGGAGGGTGCGACGCCGGTGAAGCTCGCGCTCGCCGGTGCGGCGCTGACCGCGATGCTCGGGTCGTTGACCACGGCGCTCCTGATCGGTGACGTCGACACGTTCGACCAGTTCCGGTTCTGGTCGGTGGGATCGTTCGCCGGCCGCGGTGCGGACATCGCGGAACAGGTCGCGCCGTTCGTCCTGATCGGGATCGTGCTGGCGCTGTTCTGCGGACGGGTGCTGAACGCGATGTCGCTCGGGGACGACGTGGCCAAGTCGCTCGGGCAGCGGGTCGGACTCGCCCGCGTGTTCGTCGCGGTGGTCGTCGTCGTGCTGTGCGGTGCGGCGACCGCGGCGGCCGGACCGATCGGGTTCATCGGGCTGACGATTCCGCACGTGGCGCGACTGGTGACCGGACCCGACTACCGGTGGATCCTGCCGTACTCGATGCTGCTGGCCCCGATCCTGCTGCTCGGCTCGGACGTGATCGGCCGGGTCGTCGCGCTGCCGGGCGAACTGCAGGTCGGCATCGTCACCGCGGTCCTGGGTGCTCCGTTCTTCATTGTCCTGGTACGCCGCCGGAAGCTGGCCGATCTGTGATGACGACCGCCGAAGCAGTTCACGTCATCGCGCGCGCCCGTGCGGCGCGGCAGGCCCGTACCGTCGTGGTGATCGCCGTCCTCGCCGTCGTGGTGTTCGCGACCTTCTGCGTCTCGCTGTCGCTGGGTGACTTCAAGATCCCGGTGCTCGACGTGGTGAAGACGCTGTTCGGCGGCGGCGACCGGGCGACCGAGTTCATCGTGAACCGGTTGCGGTTGCCCAGGGCACTGACCGGTCTGCTCGTCGGCGCGGCGCTCGGCCTGTCGGGCGCGATCTTCCAGAGCATCGCCCGCAACCCGCTGGCCAGTCCGGACATCATCGGCGTGACGTACGGCGCCAGCGCGTTCGCCGTGTTCGCGATCGTGACGCTCGGACTCACGGGCGTCGCGGTGTCGGCGCTCGCGATCGTCGGCGCGGTGCTGACCGCTTTCATCATGTACGTGCTGGCGTGGCGGCACGGGGTGTCGAGTTACCGGTTGATCCTGATCGGGATCGGCATCGGTGCGATCGCCACGAGCATCACGTCGTACCTGTTGACCAAGGCGCGGGTGGAGATCGCGCAGCAGGCGCTGATCTGGCTGACCGGGAGCCTGAACGGGCGGGACTGGTCGAACGTGCGGTCGCTCGCGATCACGTTCGTCGTGCTGCTGCCGTTCATGATCTTCCTGGTGCAGCAGTTGCGGATCCTGCAGCTCGGCGACGAGACGGCGTACGGACTGGGGTTGCGGGTCGAGACGTCGCGGCTCGGCCTGATCGTGATCGCCGTCCTGCTGGCCGCCGTGGCGACGGCGGCGGCCGGGCCGATCGGGTTCGTGGCGTTCGTGGCGCCGCCGATCGCGCGGCGGCTGACCCGGTCGCCGGGGCCGGCGATGATCGTGTCCGGTCTGCTCGGGGCGCTGGTGGTGGCGTTGTCGGATCTGGTCGCGCAGCACGCCTTCGGAGACACGCAGTTGCCGGTCGGTGTGGTGACCGGCGTGGTCGGTGCGCCGTACCTGATGTTCTTGCTGGCGCGAGCCAACCGGGTCGGAAGTGGTGGCTGAGAGATGGAGAACGCTGTGGAACCCTTGATCCAGCACACGACCCCGCACAGCCTCGCAGCTGACGGGCTCGCGGTCGGCTACGACCAGCGGGAGATCATCCACGACCTGTCGGTGCGGATCCCGACCGGGAAGATCACGGTCATCGTCGGCGCCAACGCGTGCGGCAAGTCGACGCTGCTGAAGACCCTCGCGCGGCTGCTGAAGCCGTCGCGCGGGTCGGTGCTGCTGGACGGGAAGAGCATCCAGCAGATCCCGACGCGGGAGGTGGCGACCAAGCTCGGCCTGCTGCCGCAGTCGCCGACCGCGCCGGAGGGGATCACGGTCGCGGACCTAGTCGGGCGTGGGCGGTACCCGCGGACGCGGTGGATCCGGCAGTGGTCGAAGGAGGACGACGCGGCGGTCGCGGAGGCGATGACCTCGACGGATGTGCTGTCGATCGCGGACCGGCCGATCGACGAGCTGTCCGGCGGTCAGCGGCAGCGGGTGTGGATCGCGATGGCGCTCGCGCAGGACACCGACATCCTGCTGCTGGACGAGCCGACGACGTTCCTGGACCTGACGCACCAGTTCGAGGTGCTCGATCTGCTCGTCGATCTGAACAAGTCCGACGACCGGACGATCGTGCTCGTACTGCACGACCTGAACCAGGCCTGCCGGTTCGGCGACCACCTGATCGCGATGAAGGACGGCGCGATCGTTGCTGAGGGCAACCCGTCGGAGGTGATCACCGAGGACGTCGTGCAGGACGTGTTCGGGCTGGCCGTCAAGGTCGTGCCGGACCCGGTCGCGGGGACGCCGATGGTCGTGCCGATCGGCCGGCACACGACCGTGCAGGACAAGACTCTTCAGGACAAGACGGAACAGGACGCGCGGCCCAGGACAAGTCCCGCTGCCGCGGCGTTGGCCGCCAGTGCAGCGGCCAACGGGGTCTGCCGCCCCATGGACAATCCCTAGAGCCGCAGTCCGTCGTACGCCACTGTCCAGTCGCTGAGGTCAGCTGCCAGCGCGGTCGGCGACAGGTGCGTGAGGACCAGTTGTTTGCACGTGAACCTGGCCCGGTGCTCTTTCAGGGTGGCGAGATCCAGGTGCCAGCGGATCGGGGCCGGGCTGTAGCCCTCGCAGAGGAAGAGGTCGACGCCGTCCGCCGCGTCGAGCAGTGCGTCTGTCCACTCGGTGTCGCCTGAGTAGGCGATCGACCGGCCCGCTGTGCGGAGCTTCACGGCGTACGCCGGGGCGCCGGATGCGTGCCGTACCTCGTACGGCGTGATCGTCAGCTCGCCGAGTTGTTGTGGACGGCGGTCGGTGTGTTCGAGGACGTGGACGTCGAAGCGGCGTCGTACCTCGGACGAGCCGGGGTACAGCGTCTCCATGGCGACTTGGAGGCGATCGCGGGTGCCGGGCGGACCGACGACGGTCAGGTCCTCGGTGCGGCGGCGGAACTGGCCGTCCAGGATGAGGAACGGCAGTCCGCCGAAGTGATCGCCGTGCAGGTGGGTGATCACGATCGTGCGGATGTCGTTCGGGTCCAGGGACTGCTGCCGGAGCGCGGTCAGGCTGGTCGCGCCGCAGTCGACGAGGGTCTGCGAGCCGACCGCGATACAGGTCTGGAAACGCCCGCCCGACCCGAACGCGTCTCCACTGCCAACGATGGTCACGTCCACTTGTCCACAGTGACAGAAGTCTGAGATCGGTTTTCGTCGGCGAGGGTGGCTATCGTGGCGGGCATGTTGTCGGCGCTCGGGTATCACCGGTCCGTCCTGGCGGTTGTCCGCCGGGTGGACGAGCGTGCCTGGACGGCGTTGCACGGTGGGCCCGAGGGATCGCTCGACGAGGTGCTGCTGCGGAATGCGTACCGCTTGGAGCCCTCCGCACATCCCGCCGTCTTCCGGGCGGGGGAGCGGGCGGCCGCGGCGCTGGAGCTGGACGCGGACATCGACTACTACCAGGTGAGCGGCGAGCCGAATGCGTCGTACCTGCATCAGGCCGGCAAGGCGGTGATCCTCTTCCAAGGTGCGTTGCTCGACCGGCTCGACGAGGACGAGTTGACGGCGGTGATCGGGCACGAGTTGGCGCACCGGCTGTTGTGGCAGGCCGAGGACGGTGGGTACCTGGCCGTCGATCGGCTGCTCGACGCCGCGGCGGGTGACGCCCGGACGCCGTCGCAGTACCTCGAGACGCATCGGCGCTGGTCGCTCGCGACGGAGCTGTTCGCGGACCGGGGTGCACTCACGGCGTGTGGTGATTTGAGTACGACGATTCGCGCGCTCCTGAAGCTGGAAACGGGACTGAGTACGGCGGATCCCGCGGCGTACCTGCGTCAGGCGGACTCACTGGATCTCCGGTCGGGCAGCCGGGGTACGTCGCATCCGGAGGCGGTCGGACGCGCGTGGGCGTTGAAGAACTGGCTCGCCGATGAAGACGTCGAGGTGCTCGTCACCGGGCCGCTCGACGTCGACGCGCCGGATCTGCTCGACGCGGTGCTGTTGCGTGAGCTGAGCCGGGACTTCGCCGCCGCGATCGCGCACACGGAGGGGCTGCGGACCGATGCGATCGCCACGGCGGCCGCTGGTTTCGCGGATCCGCCGGGGCCGCTCGGTGTGCCTGGCGGAGCGGTGCGTTTCGACGAGCCGTTGGCGGTTCGTCCTGTGGACGGAGCGCCCCTGCCGCGACCGCGACCGTTGGCCCCGGCGACGATCCGGTACCTGTGCTATCTGCTGCTCGACCTCGCGACGGCTGATCCTGAGGCCGGGGACGCTGGGCTGGTCGCGTCGTTGGCCGTCGCTCGACGGTCGGGTCTGCCGGGGTACGTCGACATCGCGGACGACGAGCTCGGGTGGAGCGACAAGCAGCGGGCGCGGTTCGTGCAGGCTGCCGCGGAGGTGGCCGGATGAGCGCCGAGGATCTCGTCGCGCTGGCTGTCTCGCAGGGCGGGCTGGGCAACGACGCTCTGCTCGCGGCTGTGCTTCCGCTGTTCCACGAGACGGCGGCCGTGCACGAGCGCGGGCTGGTCGCGCCGCTGCGCGGTCTGGATCGGCTCGTGGTCGATGAGCAGAGCCGGCTGGGGTTCGCGCCCGAGGACGCGGGCCGGCCGACGCTCGCCACGCAGGAGGTCGATGCGCGGCAGGGGAAGCGCCCGTCGGCGGTCGAGGTGGTCGCCCATCGGCAGACCGACCTCGATCTCGGCGAGGGCGGTGGCCGCGAGGAGACCGCCGTACCCGAGCCGCTTCCGGAGGCGATCAAGGCGCCGACGCTGGTGGCGGGCTGGCAGAGCTGGGAGCACGTGGTCGGTCATCACGACCAGCTCACCGATATCTTCAGCCTGGGGCAGTTGCTGCTCGCGCTCGGCTGTGGTCTCGATCTGTCCCGGACGGCGGACGTCGCGACGCTGATCGATGCCCGCGGCAACTTGTACCGGCTGGACCCTGACCTGCATCCGGTGATCGTCTCGGTCGCCGCCCAGATGGCCGAGCCGGATCGGCATCGGCGCGCGCAGGACCTGCACTCGCTGATCGAGCAGCTCGAGAACTACCGCGATCAGCCGCTCGACTTCGACGTCGAGGCGATCGTCCAGGGCGTCGCGGACCGGCGTACGGCGGTGCTCGGCGCGCTCCGCGACCGGCTCTTCGACCTCTCCCGGCGGAACCGGCTGATCAACTTCCGCCCGACCGCGCAGACGCTGAACCTCACCGAGGTGTCGGTGCCGCTGATGCTCGACGTCCGGACGATCCGCGCGGAGCAGCTCTTCACCTGGCGGGACGACCTGGCGGAGCAGCTGCTGAAGAAGGCGCAGCCGCTCGGCAAGTGGATCCGGTACGACGAGGCGCCGTACGCCGCGAACACGTTGGACAAGCTGATCTCGACGGCCCGCCGGGACAAGGCCGACTACGGGCAGGACCAGTTACGGCTGGTGCCTGCGTTCCTGCGGTGGCACGACCTGAAGAACGACCGGGACACGCGGCTCGCCTCACCGTTGGTGCTCGCGAAGGTGGAGCTGACGAAGAAACGCGGTGTGCGGGACTCGTACACGTTGCGCGTCACGGATCCGGTCGCGGAGGTCAATCCGACGTTGCGGCACAGTCTGCGGCAGCTGTACGGGATCTCGTTGCCGGAGACTGTGGATCTGTCGGTGCCGGGTGCGCTGCGTGAGCTGCACGAGCGGCTGGCGAAGGAGATCCAGGCGACCGAGCCGGGGCTGCAGTTGCACCTGCGGGAGAAACCGCGGATCGATCTGGTGCGGCAACGGGCGATGACGCGGTTGCGGACGTACAACCGGCGGCGGCGCGGGGACCTGGCGACCGGGTTCGGCGGGCGGCAGTACCCGTACTCGTACCGGCGTACGGACTATCAGCCGCTGGGCGTGCAGATCTTCCGGGCGCAGATCGCGCAGCAGACGCTGCCGTTAGGGATCGCGCTCGGGGAGGAGCCGCGGCGGCCGGCGGCGCTCGAGACCGACGTGTACTCGCTCGACACCGAGGGCGGGCCGTACTCGTGGGACGTCGACCTGTGCGCGGTCTCGCTGGCGAACTTCAACTACCGGACGCTCGGTCTGGTGCGCGACTACGACGAGCTGCTGACGAGTGGGGCGTCGGCGCCGTCGTTCGACCAGCTGTTCTCGGACCGGCCGCGGCCGGTGGGGAGTGCGCTGCCGGAGCTGCCACCGGGCGAGCGGAATCTGGTGGTGCCGGCGGACGGGTCGCAGGTCGCGGCGATCGCGCGGGCCCGGCGTGGCGAGAGCTTCGTGATCCAGGGACCGCCGGGGACGGGGAAGTCGCAGACGATCACCAACTTGATCGCGGACTTCGTCGCGCGCGGGAAACGGGTGCTCTTCGTGTGTCAGAAGCGGGCCGCGTTGGACGTTGTGCACGCACGGTTGGCGAGTCGGCGGCTGGACGGGCTGTGTGCGCTGATCCATGACTCGCAGGGGGACAAGAAGGCGTTCGTGCATGGTCTGCGGGAGACGTACGAGGCCTGGCTGTCCGCCGAGGATGATCTGGACGAGCTGACCACCCGCCGCGCCGAGCTCGTCGGACGAGTCGACCGCCTGCTCGCAACCGTCGACGCCTTCGAACAGCAGTTGGGCGACGGGACTCCTCGCCTACGCGACATCATCAACCGCCTCGCCGAGCTACAGGAATACGCCTGGAGTTCCGGTGATGGGGCGCTTCCTGGGGTTGGGGAGTGGTGGGAGGCGCGCGAGCGGGTGCGGGAGGCGGCTCGGGCGCTGGCTGCTGCGGATCCGGTGACTGGTGGGGTGCTGGCACGGAGTTCGCTGGCGTTTCTCGCGCGCTGGGACGACTCCGACCTGGCCGCCTCCGCCCGGGAGCTCCGCGGGCGCTGGGACGCGGTGGCAGCCGCTCTCGCGCCCCTGCGTCCCGCTGACGACTCGACGGCCGCCGAGTCCCCAACAGCCGACGCGGCGCACATACCCGCGACTGGTGTGGCTGCTGGTGTAGGTGTGCGCGAGGTTCGGGGGCTGGCTCGGCTTGGGCGGTTGTTGGAGCCCTTGGCCGCGCGGGATCGGGAGGAGGCGATCGTGCCGCGGTCGGCTGCGGCTCGGGAGTTGGCGGCGGTCACGGAGGAGCGGAAGAAGCTGGTTGCTGCCGAGCGTGCTGCCTGGAAGGAGGCGGCAGGCTGGCAGGAGCCGTTGGCGGCCGCGGACGCTCGTTCGGCATTGAAGGTTGCTCAGAGCAAGGAAGGCGGAGCGTTCTCCTTCCTCAGCGGGGACTGGCGCCGCGTGAAGAACCTTGTCCGTTCCCGCTTCGACAGCACGACCCGCGCCGTCCAGCCGTCCGTCACCGAGATCCTCATCGACCTGGTCGCGGCCCACTCCGCGACAGCCGCCGTCCAGGACCACACCGAACAGACCCGCCGCGACTGGTCCGCCGACGACCCGCGCGAGCTGATCGACCGCCTCGCCGAAGCCCGCAAGACCGTCCCCGACTGGCGCCTCGCCCTGAACGACGGCGCCACCACCCAGCTCTCACGTCTCGCCGACGCCCTGGACGACGCCGCGGCCGCATCCCAGGACCTGCTGGCCGAGCACTGGGACACGCTGACAGTAGATGCCCTCCGCGACCTGACGGATCGCCTCGCCGCCGAGAGCCCCGTCGTACGCACTGTCGGTCCCAAACTCCGCGAATTGGCTGACGCCTCGCCACCCGTCCTGACCGCTCTGCGGCGCCTCGATGCCACCCCCGACCAGCTCGAGTACGCCGTCTGCGCAGCGGAATGGGAACGCGCCCGCTCCGCCGCGCCGTTGCAACTCTCCTCAGCGCGCGTCGACGCAATCGTCGGCGAGCTGGGCATGGTGTACGACGACCTGACCGAGCTCAACGCACAAGTCGTCGTCGCGCAGGTACGCCGCCGCTTCCTGGCCGAGGTCGCGCATTCCGAGCGCAGCGTGACCGGGATGTCGCCGGAGGATCGCGAACGCAAGAAGACGTTCGCGACCGGCCGGCGCGAGCTGGAGCACGAGTTCGGCAAGGTCATGCGGTACCGGTCGATCCGCGATCTCGCCTCCGGCGCGCCCGGCGAGGTGGTGTCCGTGCTGCGGCCGGTGTGGTTGATGAGCCCGTCCTCGGTCTCGGACACGTTGCCGCTGACAACGTCGTTCGACGTCGTGGTGTACGACGAGGCGAGCCAGATCCCCGTGGAGGAGGCGATCCCGGCGTTGCACCGGGCGCCGCAGCTGATCGTTGTCGGCGACCAGATGCAGCTGCCGCCGACGCAGTACTTCCGGGTGCGCAGCGAGTCCGATGATCTCCAGCCGGACGACGAGGCGGCCGAGCAGGTCGGGATCGCGTTGACCGAGGACAGCTTCCTCTCGATCAGCGCGCTGCGGCTGGCGTCGACGATGCTGACCTGGCACTACCGGAGCCGTTCGGAGGCGTTGATCTCGTTCAGCAACGCGGCGTTCTACCAGGGCAAGCTCGCCACAGTCCCCGACCGGTTGCCGCCGCACGCCGCGCCGCCGTGGACGCTGCAGTCCGACTCCCCGGTGGACGAGGTGTGCGACAGCGTCCTGGCCGGCAGCATCACGGCGGTGCAGCTCGTCGACGGGGTGTACGCACGACGTACCAATCCGGCCGAGGCGCGGTGGATCGCGTCGCTGGTGCGGGAGTTGCTGGTTCGCCGGACCGGGAAGAGTCTGGGGATCGTGGCGTTCTCCGAGGCGCAGCAGGGCGAGATCGAGCGAGCACTGGACGAGCTCGCCGAGAGCGATCCGTCGTTCGCGGCGCTGTACGAGGCGGAGCAGGTGCGTACGCACGGCGAGCAGGACGCCGGGCTGTTCGTGAAGAACCTGGAGAACGTGCAGGGCGACGAGCGGGACATCGTCCTGATGAGCGTCTGCTACGCGGCCGGTCCGGACGGCCGGATGCTGATGAACTTCGGCCCGATCAACACCTCAGGTGGCGAGAAGCGGCTGAACGTGATCTTCAGCCGTGCGCGCGAACACATGGTCGTCGTCAGCAGCATCGAGCCGGATGCGATCACCAACACCTACAACGACGGCGCGAACACGCTGCGAAGGTTCCTGGGGTACGCCGCCGCGGTCTCGCGAGGCGATCAGGCCGCCGCCAAGTCCGCGCTGGCGTCGTACAGCCTGAGATCCACGCCCGCTGCCGAGCGACGCCCCATGCCGGTCATCGATCAGCTCGCCGCCGCTCTGGAGGCACGCGGTGTGGAGGTGGACCTCGCGGTGGGCGAGTCCGTCTTCCGCTGCGACCTCGCCCTCAAGCTTCCCGGTGACACCGGCCACCGTCTCGCCGTACTCGTCGACACGCCTGATCGGGTGGCCGCTGACACGCTCCTGGAGCGACTCACCACGCACCCGAGTGCGCTCACCACGACCGGCTGGCGGGTGCACCACGTCCTGACCACTGACTGGGCCCGCTCACCCGATGCCGTCACCGACCATCTTCTGGAAGCCCTGAATCGCCCGGTCGACGGTTAGGGACTGTCGCCCGGGCAACGATCAGGCCGGCGAGCAGGGCGCCGAGCGTGCCGAAGGCGAGGTCGCCGAGGGTGTCGGTGTAGGCGGTCTGGAGTTCGGGGGAGCTGCGGACGAAGGCGACGTACTCACCGACCTCCCACACGACGGCGGCCGTGGTGCCGAAACCGAGCGCTGTGAAGGTGGTGACCGCCCGCGAGAGGTCGCGAGGTGCGAACGCCAGCAGCACGCCCGCGGTGAGGAAGCCCCAGAGGACGAAATGCATCGCGTCGTCCCACCAGTCCACGGTGTCGAAGAGATCGAGCCGGTTGCCGATCAGATCGATCAGCCACGGCAGCGTCATCAGCAGATCAGCCGCCCACGGGAAGCTTCGGTGCAGTGAGCTGCGCGTGCGTCCGTACGCCCACCACCACAGCGGCAGGACCATCCCGCCGATCGGGTACACGACCAGCCGCGCCGTCGACGCCTTTCCCTTGATTCCGCTGAGATCAGGCCAGATCAGTGCCGCGAGCAACAGCCCCAGCAGCAGGATCTTCGCCGCCAAGGCGCAGTACCGCGTCCAGCTGACCCGCAGAGCGGGTGCCGATCTCACAGCCATCGTCGTCATACCACCCAGTCAATCCGCTCACCCCGAAGCGGCGGATGAGTACAACTACGCGAACGTTAGACGCCCAGCCAACCGCGGCGGGAGGCTTCGTGGCCGAGTTGGAAGCGGGTGACGACCTGGGCGCGGTCCATGAGCTGGCTGACGCGGCGTTGGACGGTGCGCAGCGACATGCCGAGTTGGCCGCCGATCGCCTGGTCGGTGAGGCCGGCGAGCAGGAGGGTGAGGATGCGGGCGTCGACGTCGTCGAGACGGTCCGCGGCGAGCTCGGTGGCGCCCTCGTCGGTGGGGAGTACTTCGTTCGCCCCCGCCCAGACCAGCTCGAACAGGTGCAGCAGTGCGTCCAGCAGACCGGACGGGTGGACGAGCAACGCCCCACCGGCGGAATCGGCCGCAGTAGGTGCTAGCGGCAACAACGCGAGCGCCCGGTCGGCGACCACCAACCGGAGCGGCAGATCGCCGGTGACCCGGATCTGCTCGCCGGCCTTGAGCGACTCGGCGACCAGGTCGACGAAACCGGGCTTGGCGAACGCCGCCCGCTCCACGACAACCCGGTAGGTCACGCCCCGCGCCAGCGCCGCGTCCTCGTCCACGTTCTCGTCGGCAGACACGACCGCGACCGAGGCTTTCACCAGCGCCAGTACTTCGTTCGACGCCCCACGCTGCATCTGGCCGAACCGTTGCGCGACCGCCTGCGCGCCGCGAACCACTTCGATCACGTCGGTGTCGGAGCGGTCCGCCATCACGCCGCGGTACTGCTCGGCGAGTCGCCCGAGCTCGAGCTGGGCCCGCCGGATCTCCTCCTGGCGTTGCACGATCAGCGATCCGAGCGCCAGCGCCGGCGGCGACGCGACGAAGTGCCCCGGCGTCGCGGTGGACCGCGCGACCAGGCCCTTCTCCTAGAGCCCGTCGAGCGCGGCGGCGAGGTCGCTCATCTCGACCCGCAGCGACGCCGCCAGCTCCTCCACCGACTCCGAGGGCAGCGTGATCAGACGCCGGTAGGCACCTTCCTCGATCGCATCCAGTCCCAGCACGTCGAGCATCGTGCGCTCCTTCGAGGGGCTTGCGGGGAAGATCGGTGTGGCGGACACCTGTCATGCCGTAATCCCGCCATTGAGCACTCTACGACCGCGTGGCATGTTCATGCCATCCAATCCGCCAGGTGCTTCCAGGAAGGGCCCCGCCCATGTCCAGATCCGCCCGCGCCGTCGCCGGTGGGCTCGCCGTCATCGTGGCCTTGGCCGCGGTCACGACGACGCCATCGCAGGCCGACAGCGCTGCCTCGCCTGATGCCGCCCCACCCAGTCCGGCCGGAGACACTCATCGGGTCACGCTCGTGACCGGTGACGTGGTCACGCTGACCGATACCGCCGGCGGTCCGCCGACCGCGGCGGTCGAGCAGGCGTCCGGCGGCGTCCAGATCCAGCAGGTCGGCGATGACCTGCACGTCGTCCCCGACGCCGCCCTGCCGTACCTCGCCTCGGGCCGGCTCGATCCCGAACTCTTCAACGTCACCTCGCTGGTCGAGCAGGGGTACGACGACGCGTCGGTCACGTCGATTCCGCTGATCGTCCAGTACCGCCCCGGACTGCGGACCGCGGCCGCGACCCCGCGGCACGCCGATCGCGGCGCCACGCTCGAGAGCATCGGCGGCGTGGGCCTGTCCGCGCGCAAGGCCGAGGCGGCGCAGTTCTGGTCCGGTATCACGGCTAGCACCGCTAGAAGTAGTAGCACCGCTCCAAGTAGTAGCACTGCTCGACCTGGCGCGCCGGCGGAGTTCGGCGGCGGCATCCAGAAGGTGTTCCTCGACGAGAAGGTCGAGGCCAGCCTCGCCGAGAGCGTCGCCCAGGTCGGCGCCCCGAACGCGTGGGCGCAGGGCCTCGACGGCCGCGGTACGACGGTCGCGGTCCTGGACACCGGCATCGATCAGACGCACCCGGACGTGTCGGGGCAGATCGTCGAGACCAAGAGCTTCGTCCCGGGGGAGACCGCCGACGACGTCAACGGTCACGGCACGCACGTCGCCTCCACGGTCGCGGGCACCGGTGCCGCGTCCGCCGGCGTCGAGAAGGGCGTCGCCCCGGCCGCGCAGCTCGCGATCGGCAAGGTCCTCAGCGACGGCGGATCGGGTGCCGCGTCCTGGATCATCGACGGGATGGAGTGGGCCGCGCACCGCGCCAAGGTGGTCAGCATGAGCCTCGGCAGCACCGAGGCCAGCGACGGCACCGACCCGATGGCGCTCGCCGTCGACCAGCTGAGCGCCGAGACCGGTGCGCTGTTCGTCATTGCCGCAGGCAACTACGGCCGGGTCGGCGGGATCGGTTCGCCGGGGGCGGCGGCGTCCGCGCTCACGGTCGGCGCGGTCGACAAGGACGACAACCGGGCGTACTTCCAGGACATGGGTCCGCGTCTCGGCGACGCGACGGTGAAGCCGGAGATCGTGGCGCCGGGCGTCTCGGTGCTCGCGGCCCGCGCCTCGAAGTCCTCGGGCAGTGGCTACTACAAGTCGCTCAGCGGTACGTCGATGGCGACGCCGCACGTGGCCGGTGCCGCGGCGCTGCTCGTCCAGAAGCACCCGGACTGGACGAGCGAGCAGCTCAAGTCCGCACTGGTCAGCACCGCGAAACCGCTCGCCGGCGAGACGGCGTACCAGGTCGGCAGCGGGCGGCTCGACGTACCGGCCGCGGCGTTCGGCACGATCAACGCGACCGCGACCCGCGAGTTCGGTCTGCACGCCTGGCCGCACGGTGACGACGCTCCGGTCGAGCGGACCATCACCTACACGAACCTCGGTGACACCGCGGCGACCCTGGACCTGTCGACGGACGTGACCAGCGACGGTACGACGCCGGCGCCGGCCGGGCTGCTGACGCTCGGCTCGACGCAGGTCACCGTGCCCGCGAACGGCACCGCTTCTGTCACCGTCACCGCGACGCCGAACCTGGCGACGCCGGGGCTGTCGTACTCCGGGACCGTCATCGCCAAGCAGAGCGGCCGCCAGGTGGCGCAGACCGCGGTCGGGTTGGTCATGGAGGAGGAGCGGTACAACCTCGCTGTGCACGCGACCGGCCGCGACGGCAAGCCGGCGGGCGGGTTCCTCACGCTGTACAAGTACGGCGACCAGTTCGTCACGACGCTCGAGATCGACCCGGCCACGGGGAACGTCGCGACGCAGCGTCTGCGGCCCGGCGTGTACGCGGCGTACTCCTGGCTGCCGGTCGACGGCAAGGAAGGTGTCGCGCTGGTCGGCAATCCGCATCTCGTGATCGACAAGAACACCGACCTCGTGCTCGACGCCCGCAAGGCGAACCCGATCACGCTCAGCACGCCGCTGCCGGGTGAAGACGTCTATCGCCGGTCCGGCTGGTACCACGACTCCGGGATCGGCGGTCAGTTCGCGACGTTCCTCGGTCAGTACGTGCCGACGCCGGTGGTGACGAAGGTGTACGCCGCGCCGACCGGTGCGGTGGCCGGTGGCGTGTACGACTTCTCGTCCCGTTGGCGCCGTACGAAGCCGTTGCTGTCGATGACGGTCGACGACAAGCCGCTGCACCCGCTGCTGCAGCGCGGCTCGAAGCGCTGGGACGGCAATGCGACGCTCACGGGCGCGTACGTCGGCGCCGGTGCGGCCGCGGACTACGAGGGCAAGGACGTTCGGGGGAAGGCGGTCTTCGTGACGGCGAGCAGTGCGGTCACGCCGAGCGCTCGCGCCACGGCTGCCCGCGACGCCGGGGCCCGCATGCTCATCGTCGTGAACGACGGGCCGGGCAAGTACTACGACTCGGCCGGCGGGACCGAGCTGCCGGTCTACTCGCTGACGGCGGGCGAAGGCGGTCCGTTGGTGGACCGGATCGGTGCTGGGGGCAACGTTCGGCTGCGCGTGATGGGTACTGAGGCACCGCCGTACCTGTATGACCTGGTCAAGGCGCACACCGGGGCGATCCCGGCCGAGCTGCGGTACGCGCCGCAGGCGAGTGAGTTGGCGACGGTCGTCAACCGGTTCGTCGGTCCGGCCGGTCAGCTCGCGTTCGAGAGCCGCGCGGACTGCAGGATCGGGTTCTGGCCGCCTTGTCTGCAGGTGACCGAGCCGATCCATCTCGGGACCCAGCGGATCGACTTCGTCTCCACGGAGGCGGGGACCGACTGGTACGAGCAGACGAACGACCCGCGCGGCTGGGAGCAGCGCGGCGAGCGGCACGCGTACGCGCCGCGCAGCGTGCAGACCAACTCGTGGTTCGCGCCGGTCGCCCGGCCGCGGGTCGGCTCGGGGTACTGGAACCCGCGTCGCAGCGGTGACTTCTTCGCGGTGAACGTACCGACGACGAGCAGCGGCGACCAGGGCGTCACCGGATCGATGTCGGACGACGAGTCGACCGTCGAGACGCGGCTGTTCCAGAACGGGACGCTGGTCCGGAAGAGTTCGTTCCAGGCCGTGCAGACCGGCGTACCGGTGACAGCGGGATGGGCGGACTACAGGTTCGAGATGGACACCGCCCGGCCTGCGCTCTGGGGCTCGGGGACGAAGACGTCGAGTGCGTGGGACTTCCGGGCGCAGACGACGGACTCGGCCGACTGGGTGTACCTGCCGCTGATCCAGCTCGACTACCACCTCGCGACGGACCTCAACGGTGCGCTCAGGGGAGGAAGTTTGCAGCGGATCGGGCTGTCCGCGTTCCACCTCACCGGCGTCGAGGGCGCGGGCAAGGTCAAGGGTGCGACGTTGGAGCTGTCGTACGACGACGGCGCGACGTGGCGGTCCGTCCCGCTGTCGCGTCAGGGTGCCGGCTGGTCGGCCGACGTACGGCTGCCGAGCGGGGCGTCGTACATCTCGCTGCGGGCGACCGCGACCGACGACGCGGGCAACGCCGTTCGCCAGGAGGTGATCCGGGCCGCGTCGATCCGCTGACGGCATGAATCAGCCGGCGGTGATCAGGATTTCCTGGTCGCCGCCGGCTGCTGTGCTTGTGCTGTCAGCTGACGCTGATCAGGTCGACGACGAAGATCAGGGTCTCGCCGGGCTTGATCGCGCTGCCGGCCCCGCGGTCGCCGTACCCGAGGTGCGGCGGGATGACCAGCTTGCGGCGGCCGCCGACCTTCATGCCCTGGACGCCGGTGTCCCAGCCCTGGATGACCTGGCCGACGCCGAGCTGGAACGCCAGCGGGGCGCCGCGGTTGTACGACGCGTCGAACTCCTCGCCGGTCGAGTGGGCCACGCCCACGTAGTGCACGTTGACCCGCGAACCGGCCTTCGCCTCGTCGCCGTCGCCCACGGTGATGTCGGTGATCTCGAGATCCGCCGGCGGCGGCCCGTCCGGAAAGTCGATCTCTGGCTTCTCAGTCATACCACCAGCTAATCAGACCCTCCGCCGACCGCTGACCGGTACCCGGTGGTTCCGCTCTGGGCGGAACCACCGGGTGTGTTCATCCGCTCAGTAGCTGTGCCAGCGGTCCTCTCCGGGAGCGCATTCGCCGCGCCATCTCCAGCCGGTGACGACTTCACCGGCTTCGAGCCTGGCCGCAGTGTTGACGCCGGAGCCGGGCGTGAAGTTGAGGGCTCCGTAGTGCAGACAGATCGCCCAGCGGACGGTCCCGAGACGGGTGGTGACTGTGATGTGGTCGGCGCCTGGGTAGCGGACGCCGTTGTTCCGGACCCAGCCGCCGTAGACGCCGGTCGGAAGCGAGATGGTCGCGTTGCCTGCGTTCTGGTACTTCAGCACGCTTCCGCCGTCGGCGTTGGACCAGTAGACGCAGGCGCTACCGGAGTTGCAGGTGGCGGCATTGGCCGTAGGTGCCGTGGCGACGCCAACGGCGGCTGTGGTGGCAACTGCGGCCCCTGCTGCGGCCAGTGCGCGTCCGGCCTTGCGATGCTTCGTAAGCATTGTCCCTCCCGAGATGACAAGTGCTGAGCGAGTTTGTCGACCGCAGTCAACGCGGATCGGCTTTCATTTCGCTTTCACGATGTTCCGGGCAGGCGAAGTGCGTTGAAGGTTCCGGTCGCGTTCCTGTTCGGGGGAGTTCGCAGCGTCTAGGCTCTCGAGCAGGAGGTCGACCACAGGGGGTGGGCCGGATCCATGAGGAGTTGTCGATGCCGGAGCCTGTGACTCAGACGCTGGATGTGCCGGGGGCGACGCTGACGTACGACGTTCGCGGGGACTTGGCGAACCGCCCGGTGCTGCTGCTCATCGGGTCGCCGATGGGCGCCAGCGGTTTCCCGACCCTGGCCTCGCACTTCGAGGACCGGACCGTGGTGACGTACGACCCGCGTGGCGTCGAGCGCAGCGTCCGCAGCGGCGAGCCGACCGAGCTCTCACCCCACGACCACGCGGCCGATCTCGCCGCGCTCATCGATCACCTGGACGCGGGCCCGGTCGACATCTTCGCCAGCAGCGGCGGCGCGGTGAACGCGCTCGCCCTCACCGCGCAGCGCCCCGACCTCATCAACACCTTGGTCGCACACGAGCCGCCGCTCGCCGCGATCGTCCCCGACAGCGAGGCCGCGCTGGCCGTGGTCCAGGACATGTACGAGACGTACCAGCGCGACGGCCTGGGCCCCGGGATGGCGAAGTTCATCGCCTTCGTCGGGTACGACGGTCAGGTCCCCGCCGACTACACGCAGCAGCCCGCGCCGGATCCGGCGATGTTCGGTCTCCCCACCGAGGACGACGGCACCCGCACGGACGCTCTCCTCGGGCAGAACCTCCGCGGCTGTACGTCGTACCAGCCGGACTTCGACGCCCTGGACAAGGCGAAGGAACGGATCGTCATCGGCGTCGGCGAGGAATCCGGCGACCAGCTCGCAGCCCGCGGCGGAAAGGCAGCGGCCGAGCGCCTCGGACTGACACCGGTCACGTTCCCCAGCGGCCACGGCGGCTTCCTCGGCGACGAATACGGCCAGCCCGGCAAGCCGACCGAGTTCGCCGCGAAGTTGCGCGAGGTTCTCGGCTAGGGGTCGGCGCGGACTACCAGTGGATCGGTCGTCCCTACGAGGCCAATCGCGCACCGGAGCGCGGCGCTCGCGTGCCGCGCTCGGTCCGGTTGATCTCAGCCCAGACCGCGTCGAGGGAGAGACCGAGGACGTCGGCGATCGCCGCGATGGTCGGGAAGGCCGGCGTCGCCACGCGGCCCGACTCGATCTTCCGCAGCGTTTCCGGCGAGACCCGTGCGTCGAGCGCCGTCTGGAGCATCGACCGCTCGCCCCGGGCGCGCCGCAGCAGCGCACCGAGACGCTGTCCACGCTCGACCTCTTCGGGAGTGAGCGGCAACCTGACCATGACCCAATGATAGTACCGGGATAATATGGCCGGTATAGTTATTGGTCGCAGGAGATTTGCCGTAGGAGAAGGGCGCCCGCATGATCGAGATCCTGACCCCCGCCGAGGTCGCGCAGGCGAGGCACACCGGCGCCCTGGTCGCCGACATCTTGCACACGTTGAAGAGCCGCAGCGCGGTCGGTACGAATCTGCTCGACATCGACCGGTGGGCCCAGGAGATGATCGTCCAGGCCGGTGCAGAGTCCTGCTACGTCGACTACGAGCCGTCATTCGGGCGCGGGCCGTTCGGCCATTACATCTGTACTGCGGTCAACGACGCCGTGCTGCACGGTCTGCCGCACGACTACAAGCTCGCCGACGGCGACCTGCTGACGCTCGACCTCGCTGTGTCCCTGGGCGGAGTCGCGGCCGACGCCGCCATCAGCTTCATCGTGGGCGAGTCGCAGCCGGCCGAGAGTGTCGCGCTGATCGACGCGACCCGTCGCGCGCTGGACGCCGGCATCGCCGCAGCCGTGCCCGGGGCGCGCATCGGCGACATCTCCCATGCCATCGGGACGGTCCTCAGCGCGGCGGGGTACCAGATCAACACGGAGTTCGGCGGCCACGGCATCGGGTCGACGATGCACCAGGACCCCCACATCTCGAACACGGGCCGCCCCGGCCGCGGCTACAAACTCCGCCCCGGCCTCCTGCTCGCGCTCGAGCCATGGGTCATGGCCGACACCGCCAAACTGGTCACCGACGACGACGGCTGGACCCTCCGCAGCGCCACCGGCTGCCGCACCGCCCACACCGAACACACCATCGCCATCACCCCCAACGGCCCCGAAATCCTCACCCTGCCAAAGCAATCCTGAGATGGGTTCCTGGTTCCGGACGAGTCGCCGGAGCTTGGCGTGTTTGTGGGACGCCTGAGTTCACCTGCTTGTGCAGACTCCGCCCGGTTCAGGGTCACCCGGCGAGTGCTGTGACGGTGGTCAGGTAGTTGAGTGGGATCTCGGCGCGTGATTCGAGTTCGAGTGGATCAGCGTGCGGGATCAGGCGTTGCCACGACACGAGCCGGTGTACGCCGACCAGCGCCTCGGTGGTGGCGAGGTCGTCGCGCAGTACTTGCGGATCGGCGTCGAGGTGTTCGGCCCAGACCTGCAGATAGACGTCGACCAGCGCGGCGCGGTCTGCGGGCGGCAGCGGCGCGCGAGTCCAGTCCACGACCGCGTCGAGGAAGCCGTGCAATGAGACGAACGGGTGACCCCAGACCGCGTTGCCGAAGTCGAAGAACCGCGGCCGAAGTGTGCCGGTCGAGCGGTCCGCGAAGATGTTCGCGGGGTAGATGTCGTTGAGCTCCACGTCCAGTGGGACCGTGTCGCTGAGGGACGCGGTACGCCGATCCAGTACGTCGGCCGCTCGCTCAGCCCGATGCAGTACGTCGGCCTCGAGTCGTAGTGGATGCGCCGGCTGCAACGTCGCCCACGCGCGGGCGGCGTCGCGTACCAGGTCACCGGCAGCGTTGGGGTGTACCTCGACCATCCCGGAGTACTCGGAGGGATCGAGGCGGCCGAGCAGAGCGCACTGCAGACGGGCCAGAGCGCGGACCACGATGCAGCGGCTTCGCTGATCAGCAACGTCGGCGTGATCGAGCGTCGCGCCCTGATCCTCGGCCAGCAACCAACTCCGCTCACGATCCACCGCCAGCGGCACGAGCACCTCATCCGGTGCGATCCGCGCCATCGCGCCCACCAGACCAGCCTCGAACCGGTGGCCAGGATTGTTCTCCTTGAACCAAACCAGCCCCGCCGTCGACGGATAACACCGAGTCACAGACCAGAACCGAGCCCGATAAGTAACCGCTTCGCCCACAATCCCGCGCCCGTACTCAGCCAGCCGACCCCCAACCCAGCCATCGACCGCCCGAGTCCACCCCGACGACATCCACCGCCGAACCCACTGCCCTTCAGCATCAGGTCCCAACGGCCTGGCTGCCGGCACCCGATGCAACATGCCCGGAAGGCTAACGCCCAGCTACGACAGACCGATCACGCGATTTGGCTGCCCAGCCAAGCCGCTGGGTGGGAGCGGCGTGTAGCACCGCGTGGGACGGGCCGCAGGCGTCCAGGTCGACACGCTAGGGTGAGGGCCTGTGAAGGTTTTGGTGGTTGGGTCCGGTGGTCGTGAGCACGCCCTGGTGTGGGGGCTGAGCCGGGATTCCGAGGTCGAGCAGGTCGTGGCGGCGCCGGGTAATCCGGGGATCGCCGCGCTGCGGCCGGCGTACGACGGGCAGACGGTGGAATGCCGTCCGGTGGACATGGCGGACCATGACGCGGTGGTCGCGCTGGCGCGGGAGCTGGACGTCGACCTGGTGGTCGTCGGGCCGGAGGCCCCGCTCGTGGCAGGTCTCGCGGATCCGCTGCGTGATGCCGGGATCGCCGTGTTCGGGCCGTCCCGGGAGGCCGCGCAGATCGAGGGCTCCAAGGCCTTCGCCAAGGACGTGATGGCCACCGCGAGCGTGCCGACCGGCCGGGCGTACGTGTGTACGACGGCCGCCGAGGCAGCGGAGGCGATCGACGCGTTCGGGCCGCCGTACGTCGTGAAGGACGACGGGCTCGCCGCGGGTAAGGGCGTGGTCGTCACGTCGGACCGCGAGGAGGCACTCGCGCACGCGGCGCAGTGCGAGCAGGTGCTGATCGAGGAGTTCCTCGACGGTCCTGAGGTCTCGCTGTTCGCGATCACCGACGGCACCACGGTCCTGCCGATGCAGCCGGCGCAGGACTTCAAGCGGCTCGGGGACAACGACGAGGGCCCGAACACCGGCGGCATGGGCGCCTACACGCCGTTGCCGTGGGCGCCGGACGACCTGGTCGCCGAGATCACCGAGAAGGTCCTGCAGCCGACCGTCGACGAGCTCCGCCACCGCGGTACCCCGTTCACCGGCCTGCTGTACGCCGGTCTCGCGCTGACGTCGCGCGGTGTCCGGGTGATCGAGTTCAACTGCCGCTTCGGCGACCCGGAGACGCAGGCGCTGCTGCCGATGCTGAAGACCCCGCTCGGCGGTCTGCTGTACGCCGCCGCGACCGGCAAACTCGCCGACCATGGGGACCTGAGCTGGCGGAACGCGTCCGCGGTCACCGTCGTGGTCGCGGCGAAGAAGTACCCGGCCAGCCCGCGCAAGGGTGACGTGATTGCGGGACTCGAGCAGGCGGAGAACGACGACGTCCGCGTCTTCCACGCGGGTACGGCGCTCGACGGTGACGACCTCGTGACGTCGGGTGGTCGTGTGCTCGCGGTGAGCGCGGTCGGCAAGGACCTCGCCGAGGCCCGCCAGCGCGCGTACGCCGCCGTCGGCCAGATCCGCATCAAGGGTTCCCAGCACCGCACCGACATCGCCCTCAAGGCCGAACGCGGCGAGATCACCGTCTGACACCACCGCAGCACGGCCCGGTCCGGATACAGTCGGGAATTCGATGGAACCGGATTCAGGGGTCGGGTGTGTAGGTGGGTATGGAGACGGAGGGGCTGCGGGACTTCTACACCGCGCACCAGCCACGGCTGGTGGGTGTTGTCTCGCTGCTGACCGGGTCACGCGCCGAGGCCGAGGACATCGTCCAGGAGGCGTTCGTCCGGCTGGTGCCCCGCTGGGAGAAGGTGTCGCGGTACGACTCTCCCGAGGCCTGGGTGCGCCTGGTCGCGATGCGACTGGCCGCGAACAGGCACCGGGACGGCAACCGGCTGACACAGCTGTTCCACCGGTTGCCGGCGGAGCACGTCCCGGATCACGCCGACGGGTACGCCGGTGACCTCGAGCAGGCTCTCGCCGGCCTGCCGATGCCGACCCGGCAGGTCGTCGTCCTCCATTACGTCTGTGACCTGAGCGTGGCTCAGGTGGCGGACACACTCGGAATCGCGGAAGGCACGGTCAAGTCGCGCCTGTCCCGCGCCCGGGACGCCCTGTCCGATTCATTGCTGCTGAGGAGTGACGACCATGCCTGATCTGCAGGAGGACCTGCAGGCGCTGGCCGACCGCCGCGCTGCCGAGTCCGCCGGAGACTTCGACTCCGTCCTGACCGCGGCCCGGACCCGCAAGCGCCGCCGGACCGCCGGCCTGACCGTGATCGGCGCGGCCGCGGTGGTCGCCGCCGTCGCGATCGTTCCCACGCTCCGCCCGGCGGCGAACAACACGCCCGTGGCCGAGAGCCCGGTGCCCACGAACGCCGTCGTTCCGCCGCAGGTGTCGGTGCACACCGAGCAGCCGGCCCTGAAGGTCGGTCCGCTGTCGCTGAGGTCGGCGACCACGGTGGCCGGCGGCCAGTTCGTCGCCGCCTTCCCGGACAAGCAGGTCCGCGCGGCGACGTTCTCGCTGGCGTCGGCGTCCAAGCCCGACGTCGCGCTGTACACGCTGGTCGCCAAGATCCCCGGCGACCCGACCACGCCGTACGCCGTCCGGATGACCGGTGAGATGGGGATGAGCGTCCCGTCGTACTCCGGCCCCGGCCCGTACACGCTGGCGGTCCCGAAGGCCCTGCCCGCGGGCTCCTACCAGGTCTGCACGCTGGACGGCGCCAAGCTCTGTGGACTGGTGACGGTCAAGTAGCACCCGTCTGGGAGAATGGGGGTCGTGACCAAACCCCGGATCCCCAACGTTCTCGCCGCGCGCTACGCCAGTCTCTCGATGGCGGAGCTGTGGTCACCGGAGCACAAGATCGTGCTCGAGCGGAAGCTCTGGGTCGCCGTTCTGAAGGCCCAGAGCGAGCTCGGCGTCGCGGTTCCGGACGGGGTCGTCGAGGACTACGAGCGGGTGATCGACCAGGTCGACCTGGCCTCGATCGCCGACCGTGAGCGGGTCACACGGCATGACGTGAAGGCGCGGATCGAGGAGTTCAGCGCGCTCGCCGGGCACGAGCACATCCACAAGGGGATGACGAGCCGTGACCTGACCGAGAACGTGGAGCAGCTCCAGATCCGCGCCGGCCTGGAGCTGATCCGGGATCGTGCGGTGGCCACCGCCGTACGGCTCGGGCAGCTGGCCGCCGACCACGCGGCGCTGGTGCTGACCGGCCGTTCGCACAACGTCGCCGCGCAGGCGACGACGCTCGGCAAGCGCTTCGCGTCGGCCGCGGACGAGCTGCTGGTCGCGATCGCCCGGATCGAGGAGCTGATCGAGCGGTATCCGCTGCGCGGCGTCAAGGGCCCGGTGGGTACGTCGCAGGACATGCTGGACCTGTTCGGCGGTGACCCGATCAAGCTGGAGAAGCTGGAGCAGGACATCGCCCAGCACCTCGGGTTCAGCCACACGCTGACGAGTGTCGGCCAGGTGTACCCGCGGTCGCTCGACTACGAGGTCGTGTCCGCGCTGGTGCAGCTGGCGGCGGGTCCGTCCAGCCTGGCGACCACGATCCGGCTGATGGCCGGCCACGAGCTGGTCACCGAGGGCTTCAAGGAGGGCCAGGTCGGGTCGTCGGCGATGCCGCACAAGATGAACACCCGGTCCTGCGAGCGGGTCAACGGTCTCGCGGTGATCCTCCGCGGGTACGCGTCGATGGCCGGTGAGCTCGCCGGCAACCAGTGGAACGAGGGCGACGTCTTCTGCTCCGTCGTACGGCGGGTCGCGCTGCCGGATGCGTTCTTCGCGCTGGACGGGCTGTTCGAGACGTTCCTGACCGTGCTGGACGAGTTCGGGGTGTACCCGGCGGTCGTCGCCCGTGAGCTGGAGCGGTACCTGCCGTTCCTGACCACGACCAAGGTGCTGATGGCCGCGGTCAAGAACGGCGTCGGCCGGGAGACCGCCCACGAGGTGATCAAGGAGCACGCGGTCGCCACCGCGCTCGACCTGCGCCAGGGCCTCGCGGCGAACGACCTGTTCCACCGCCTCGGCGCCGACGGCCGGCTCGGACTCACCGAGGAGCAGATCGTCGGCATCGTCGGCGAGCCGCTGTCGTTCACCGGCGCGGCCGTCGCCCAGGTCGGCACGGTGGTGGCGAAGATCGACGAGCTCGCGAAGCGCCACCCGGAGGCAGCCGCCTACACTCCGGGTGACATCCTCTGACCGCTTACCGCGCGCTCCACTTGTAGGTTTCGAGGTCGACCGTGCCGCTGACCAGGCCCTTGGCGTCGGACTCGAAGGCGACATGCTGTCCGTCGGCGGAGATCGCCGGGCCGACGCTTCCGTTGCCGAAGCCGGTCTGGTCCTGACGCTGCGTGATCCACGTCAGCGAACCGCTCCTCCGGTCGAGCCGGAAGACGTCGCTGAGATCTCCGCGGTCCGCGGGTGTGATGCGTCCGCGGGTGCCGAAGGCGACGTACCTGCCGTCAGCGGACACGTCGCTGCGGAACACCGGCCCGACCGCTGTCGACGGCTTGCCCTGCCTGTCGGCCGAGATCAGCTCCAGCCGATCGGTCCGGAGATCGCGAAGCCAGACATTGGGTACGGCGTCGAAGCCGATCGCCAGCCAGCTGATCACGGTGAACACCACGAACCGGCCGTCAGCGGAGAGGTCCGGGTAGATCGTCTCGACCATCGCGGCCCGAGGGTCGGTGGCCACGCCGTACGACACCGCCCGGGTCGTGTTCGTGGTGCGGTCGCGGACGTAGACGATCGTGTCGACCGGGGCCGGCGGCGGGTCGGACACCAGTTGGGCCGGCGTCGTGAAGGCCACGAATCGACCGTCCGCCGAGATCGAGGAGTCCCTGGAGAAGATGTCGTTCTGGAGGCCGTTCGACGTCAGCGAGACGCGGTCCGTCTGCCCGGCCTGCAGGTCGCGGACGAAGATGTCCTCGGTGTCGTTGGTGTCGCCGGCCACGAGGTTCGTCGCACTCGAGGTGAACGACACGTGACCGCCGTCGGCCGAGATGTCCGGCTGATGCGCGCCGCGGTCCGCCAGGCCGCTGGGTCCCACCGAGACGGGCGACGTCTGTCCGGTCACCAGGTCGCGGACGAACACGTCAGGGCTGTCGTTGGTGTCGCCGGGCGCGAGGTTCGAGGCGTACGAGTTGAAGGCGACGAACCGCCCGTCGTCCGAGATCGACCCCTGGCGGCTCTCGCCGTTCCCCTGGACGCCGCCCGCGCCGACCGAGGCGAGCGTCGTACTGCCGGTGGCGGTGTCGCGGACGAACACATCCCGCTGGCCGTTGGTGTCGCCGGCCACGAGATCACTCGCGTACGACGAGAAGACGACGAAGCGACCGTTCGCCGACACTCCGAGACCCTTCTCGGTCCCGGAGAACGACGGGCCGTCACCGCCGCCGCCACTTGATCCGACGGACACGAGACTGATGGTGCCGCCGGACCGATCGACGGCGAGGGCGGGCGCTGCGCCCGCCGAGAGCACGGCCGCCACGACGGCGACCCCGATCGACCTGCGGACGTGGATGCTGGGATTCGGTTTCATGGTGCCCCCCTTAAGGACACCTAGCTAGATGCGGGCGCGAGGCCGGAAGTTACGGCCAGGCGCTACCCCGAGGGCAGCGGTTTCAGCCGGGGTGGCATCCTCTGAACCGTGTTCGCGCCGCTCACCTGGACCCTCGTCGCGTTGTCGCTGGCCGCGATGGTGTACGCCGTCGTGCTCGCCGCTCGGAACAAGCGCATCGACTGGACGGTGCTGGGAATACTCGGCATCGTCGAGGTCGGGCTGATCGCGCAACTGGTCGTCGGCATCGCCCAGTACTCCGGCACCGACCGCGACGTGTCCGGGCCGTTCTTCATCGGGTACCTGATCGGGGCGCTCGTCATCCTCCCGATCGGGGCGTTCTGGGCGCTGGCCGAGAGCAGCCGCTGGGGAGCCGGTGCGCTGGCGATCGCTTGTGCGGTGATCCCGATCGTCGAACTGCGGCTGCACACCCTGTGGACTCCTCTGTGATGACGCATCCGGCTGCCACGAAACACGGGCCGGGGCGGATCCTGATCGCGGTGTACGGCGTGTTCGCGCTGGCGGCGACCGCGCGGGCCGGCGTACAGATCGCGACGAAGTTCGGTGACGCCCCGATCGCGTACCTGTTGTCGGCCGTTGCCGCGGTCATCTACTGCGCCGCCACGTTCGCGCTGGCGAAGGCGACCACGCTGTCCCGCAAGGTGGCGACGGCTGCGATCGTGGTCGAGCTGGTCGGCGTGCTGGGGATCGGCGCGTTCAGTTACGCCGTACCGGACGACTTCCCGGACGCGACCGTGTGGTCGCACTTCGGCCAGGGCTACGGATACGTGCCGCTCGTCCTCCCGGTGCTCGGACTGCTCTGGCTGCGACGCACTCGGTAGCTCCCAGGAAACTGCCAGCCACACGCAGGGGCCGCCTCAGGTTCACCGGACAGCATCGGTGGCATGCAGATTCCAGGTCATCATCCTCGGGTCGAGATCGTCGTACCCGTCAAGAACGAGGAAAACGATCTCGGACCGAACATCAGACGGTTGCGGGAGTTTCTCGACACCGCTTTCCCGTTTCCGGCCGAGGTCTGCATCGCGGACAACGGAAGTACGGACGCGACCTATGAGATCGGCCTCCTGCTGGCGAGCGAGATGGCCGGGGTCAGGGTCGTCCGGCTCGAGCAGTCCGGGCGCGGCCGTGCGCTGAAACAGGTCTGGTCCGAGAGCACCGCCGAGGTGCTCGCCTATATGGACGTCGACCTGTCCACCAACCTGAACGCCTTGCTGCCGCTGGTCGCGCCGCTGTTCGCCGGGCACAGCGATGTTGCCATCGGCACCCGGCTGGCGAACAGTTCCCGAGTGGTACGGCGACCGAAGCGGGAGTTCATCTCGCGCTCGTACAATCTGTTGCTACGGGCAACGTTGAGTGCTCGCTTCTCGGACGCACAGTGCGGATTCAAGGCGATCCGCGCGGACGTGGCGCGGGAGCTGCTGCCCCTGGTGGAGGACACCAGCTGGTTCTTCGACACCGAGCTTCTGGTGCTCGCCGAGCAGGCGGGCCTGAGGATCCACGAAGTACCGGTGGACTGGGTGGACGACCTGGACTCGCGGGTCGCGATCGCGAAGACGGTCGGCGAGGATCTGCGGGGGATCGCTCGACTGATGCGCGGCCGGGTTGACTTGGAGCCGATCCGCCGGCAGTACGGCCGGCCGCGGATCCTCGATCCCCGGACGGCGCTCGCGGCGCGGGTACTGCGCTTCTGCGCAGTCGGTGTGTTGAGCACAGCGGCGTACGCGCTGCTCTATCTCGTCCTGCGGCAAGGGATGCCGGCCCAGGGCGCCAACGTGCTCGCACTCCTGATCACAGCGGTCGGCAACACCGCGCTCAACCGGCGGATCACGTTCGGCGTGCGCGGCGTGGAGGGCCGGTGGCGGCATCAGCTGCGCGGCCTGGTCACCTTCGGCATCGGCTGGAGCCTGACCGCCGCGTCGCTCTGGTTGCTCCACACCGCGGTCACCGCGCCGCATCAGGCGGTCGAAGTCACCGTTCTGACCATCGCGAACCTGGCCGCCACCGTGGTCCGGTTCAGCCTCTTCCAGACGTGGGTGTTCGACGACGACGCGCCTACCTTGCCCGCCCTCGAACCCCCAGCGGTTCTCGACCACACACGGAGCAACTGACATGACGACTGTCTCCGATCCCGTCGAGGCGACACGGCCTCGCGCGATCACGACGCAGTACACCTTGAGTCGCGACAAGATCCTGTACGGCGGCCTGCTGGCGCTGACCGCGATCGCATACCTGTGGGGCCTGTCCCGGAACGGCTACGCCAACGAGTACTACGCGGCCGCGGTCCAGGCCGGGTCGACGAGCTGGAAGGCCTGGTTCTTCGGGTCGTTCGACGCGTCGAGCTTCATCACCGTCGACAAGACGCCCGCCTCGCTGTGGGTGATGGGACTGTCCGGGCGGATCTTCGGCTTCAGCAGCTGGAGCATGCTGGTGCCCGAGGCGCTCATGGGCGTGGCGAGCGTCGGCTTCGTGTACGTGTCCGTCCGGCGCTGGTTCTCCGCCAACGCGGGCCTGCTGGCCGGGGCGATCCTCGCGCTGACGCCGGTCGCCGTACTGATGTTCCGGTTCAACAACCCGGATGCGCTGCTGATCCTGCTGCTCTGCGCCGGCGCGTGGGCGGTGACGCGGGCGATCGACTCGACCAAGTACGCGGCGCGGTGGATGATGCTGGCCGGTGCGCTGGTCGGCTTCGGGTTCCTGACGAAGATGCTGCAGGCGTTCCTGATCCTGCCGGCGTTCGGGATCGCGTACCTGGTGGCCGGCAAGCCTGCGCTCGGGAAGCGCCTGGTGCACCTCCTGCTGGCGACGGGCTCGCTGATCGTGAGCGCCGGGTGGTGGGTCGCGATCGTCGAGCTGATGCCGGCGTCGGCACGGCCGTACATCGGCGGGTCGTCGACGAACAGCATTCTCGAGCTGACGCTCGGCTACAACGGACTCGGGCGGTTGAGCGGCAATGAGACCGGATCAGTCGGTGGCGGTACCGGCAACCCCGGGTGGGGTGGCGCGACTGGTCTTCAGCGGCTGTTCGGTGGTGAGTTCGCCTCGCAGATCGCCTGGTTGTTGCCGGCTGCGTTGCTTGCGACCGTCGTACTGGTAGTTGCTGCGGGCAAGGCGCCGCGGACGGATCGGAAGCGGGCGTTCGCGTTGCTGTGGGGCGGCTGGCTGGTGGTCACCGGGCTGGTGTTCAGCTACATGCAGGGCATCATCCACAGCTACTACATGATCGCGCTCGCGCCGGCGATCGGTGCGCTGATCGGTGCGGCGATGGCGGTGCTCTGGCGACGGCGTTCGGAATGGTTGCCGCGAACAACATTGGCGGGCGGGATCCTGCTGACGGCCGGGTGGAGCTTCGCGTTGCTGAACCAGACGCCGCCGTGGCAGCCGTGGTTGCGCTGGGCGGTGCTCGTGACCGGCGTACTCGCTGCTGGGGTCTTGATGTTGCTGCCGGAGCTGAAGCTGCACCGGCTGGCGGCTCGGCGGGCTGGGCTCTTCGTCGCGGCGCTGCTCACGGTGAGCGCGCTGGCGGGACCGACGGCGTACTCGCTGTCGACGATCAGTACGGCGTATGCCGGGGCGCTGCCGTCCGCGGGACCGTCGGGTGCCGGCGGGACGGGCGGACGTGGTGGCTTCGGCGGCGGGCGGATGGGGATGCCGCCTGGTCAGAACGGCAACGGTACGACGCAGCAGCCGGGCACGGGTACTACGCAGCCCGGGACGGGTACAACGCGGCAGGGTGGTGCCGGAGGTGTTGGTGGATTCCTTGGTGGGGGTGGGACCAGCGGGGTGTCGAGTGAGCTGGTGGCGCTGCTGCAGGAGGGTGCGAAGGGGTACACCTGGGCTGCCGCCGCGGTGACCGCGAACGGGGCCGCGCCGCTGCAGATCGCCTCTGAGGAGCCGATCATGGCGATCGGCGGGTTCAACGGGACGGACGCGGCGCCGACGCTGGCCGAGTTCAAGGAACTGGTTGCCCAGGGCAAGATTCACTATTTCGTCGGCGGTGGCGGCGGGATGATGGGCGGCCGCGGCGGCACCTCCAACGAGATCACCACCTGGGTGAGCGAGAACTTCCAGTCCCAGACCGTCGGCAACACCACCATCTACGACCTCACCACCGGAACAGGAGCATGAACATGACCCAGCCCCCAGAACCCCAGCCCCATGCACCCCACCCCGGCTCCGCACCACAGACGAGCCCGGCAGTCCAGGCCAGCTCCGCAGCACAGCCCGACTCGGCAGCACAGCCCGGCTCGGCAGGGCAGGCCGCCTTGGCGGGGCAGGCCGGTCCTGCGGGGCAGGCGACGACGCGGACAGGCTCGGCGGGGCGGGCCGGTTCGGCGGCGCAGGCAGCGCCGCCTGCGGGTGCGGCGGATGCGATGGCGGCGGGTGCGGTGGCGGAGGGGGTGGCGGTGCCGGGTGGTGCGGCTTCGCCTGCGGGGTCTTCCACGGACGGGAAGGGCGGGCGGCCCGGCAACCTCGTGCTGGCGGGTGCTGGTTCGATCCTTGCCGTGCTGGCGTTCCTGGGTGGGATGGCGGTGGGGCACTCGTGGGACGGGACGAGTAACCAGCAAGGGCAGTTCGGCGGACCCGGCGGCGGCTTCCGCGGCGGCTTCCCCCAGGACGACGGTCAAGGCCAGGGCACCGTCCCCAACCAGGGCACTCAACCGAACCAGGGCACCCAACCGAACCAGGGCATCCAACCGAACCAGGGCACCCAGCCCGACCAGGGCCAAACGCGCACCAGTTGACCCTCGCCCAACCCCAGCACCCCAGCACCACCGCGCCCCGCGACCCCGCGACCCGCCCCCGGGCGGGCACTCGGGTGTCTTTGTGCACGTGCCGCTCATTTCGCGCGCCGGAAAATGGGCGGTGGGTGCACAAAGTCGGGGTGGGCGGTGCGCGGGAGGGTTGGGTGGTGGGGTGGGTGGGGTATGGGTCGGGGCGTGGAATGGTCGAACGTCACCTGGTTCCTGACCGCGCTCGGGGCGGTCGTCGTACTGCTGACGCGTGTCCGCCTCGGTGGCACCGTTGTCGACGGCACCGGTCACGGCGCCGGCCGGCACGGGTATTCGGCCATCCTGCTGCGGCTGCACACGGTCGTCGGCGTGATCACCCTGATCGGCTGGGTCGTTGCCTTGGTCACCGGTCGGCGGGAGATCGCACTGATCATGCTGGCCGGGTGGTGGTTGCTGACCGTCGTCGGATTGTTGCTGCTGGCCCGCTGGCTGCCGAGCGGCGGCAAGCACTCCGAGGACACGAAGGGTGACGCCTGGGGTTCCGGCGCCGGCCTGTCCGTCCTCGGCCACGTCGGCATGCTGGTCGGCGTCTGCTACTTCACGTTCGTCACGGTCACCGACCGTCTCTGAGCCCCGCGATCAGCGCTGTCACAGAGCGTCGTACGGCGGCCTCGAAGGCGTCGGGCGACAACATGGCCCCCGTCCCGGCGACGCGGTCGTACATCAGCCCGTCGAGCATCGCGGCGACCGGCCATGCCGCGGTTTCCGGGTCGCGGATGCCCAGCCCGGCCAGCAACTGACCGAGCATCGCGCGCAGTTGCCGCCCGCCCTCGTCGATCGCCGCCCGCAGTTCCGGCTGACGGCTCGCCTCGAGCGACAACTCGTACCGCGCGACCAGGTCGTCCGCCCGGTCCCGCGCGAGTCCTGTCGTCAGCTCCACCATCAGCTCGACCGGGTCCGCCCCGGCCGGGGGCATCCCGGCCACATCGCGGGTGAGCATCCGGTTCACGCAGGCGGTGAGCAGGGCGTTCCGCGTGCGCAGGTAGTACGACGTGGAGCCCGGCGGCAGGCCCGCTTCCGCGTCGACGGCCCGGTGGGTGAGGCCCCGCAGTCCGCGGGTCGCGACGAGGTGGATCGCGGCGTCCGCGATGGCGTCCCGGCGATCCGCACCGCGCGGAACCTGTGTGCTCACGCCGCACAGTCTCGCACTTCCGTTCCGAACTCTACAGATGTAGAGTCATGGACATGAGTACGGCGATCGTGGTCGGAGCGGGGATCGGAGGGGTCACCGCTGCTGTCGCGCTGCAACGGTGCGGCTGGCAGGTCACAGTGCTGGAGCGTGCTCCGGAGCTGGGCGAGGTGGGGGCCGGTATCTCGGTCTGGCCGTCGGCGGTCGCCGTGCTCGAGGAGCTCGGGGTGAAGGGCGTCGAGAAGGCGTCCGTACCGTCCCAACCGGCCGGCATGCGCAAGCCCGACGGCCGCTGGGTGGTCAGTGCGGCGCAGCTCGGCGTGGAGATCCCGGTGATGATCCATCGGGCGCAGTTGCACGACCTGATCACGGCCGAGTTCGGTCCCGCGGTGACAGTCCGGACCGGGTACGACGTACGCACGGTGGAGCAGGACGCGGACGGGGTCACGGTCAACGGGGAGCTGCGGGCGGAGCTGCTGGTGGCCGCCGACGGGATCCGGAGCGTGGTGCGTGGAGCGCTGTACCCGCAGTACGCAGGCCCGCGGTACTCCGGTTTCACCGCGTACCGGGGGATCGCGGACGTCGACCTCGACGACGGTGGTGGCGAGACCTGGGGCTCGGGGCGGGTGTTCGGGTTCGCGCGGCTGATCGACGGGCGGTTCTACTGGTACGGGACCGCGAACCAGCCGGCCGGCGCGAAGAGCGAGCCGACGGTGTTCGAGAGCTGGCACGACCCGATCCCGCGGCTGATCGCGGGCAGCGAGAAGATCTTGCAGAACGACATCTACGACCTGACGTTGCCGCTGGTGCCGTTCGTGCGGGGCAGGGTGGTGCTGCTCGGCGACGCGGCACATGCCATGACGCCGAACCTGGGCCGCGGTGCCTGCTCCGCGATCGAGGACGCCGGCGCACTGGCGCGACACCTCGGTAGCGCCGGCGAGCTGGCGGCCGCGCTGACGGCGTACGACGCCGAACGCCGGCGCGCGACGACCAAGCTGGTCAGACTGTCGCGGAACCTCGGCCGGATCGCCCAGACCGAGAACCGCGTGGTCCGCACGGTCCGCGACGGCCTGTTCGCGGTGGGCGGCAAACTGGTGTCCCTGCGCGCCCGGAAATAGGCGGATGGAAGAATCGCTGCTGTGACCACACCTCCGCAGGCCCCTGAGATCGACGGTGCGAAGCACATCCACTCCGGCAAGGTCCGGGACCTGTACGAGCTGGAGTCCGGTGAGCTGCTGATGGTCGCGAGCGACCGGATGAGTGCGTTCGACTGGATCCTGGAGACGCTGATCCCCGACAAGGGGAAGGTGCTCACCGCGATGAGCCTGTGGTGGTTCGAGCAGCTCGACGTGCCGAACCACATCATCTCCACGGACGTACCGGCGGAGGTCGCCGGACGGGCCGTGGTGTGCGAGAAGCTGTCGATGTTCCCGGTCGAGTGCGTGGCCCGCGGATACCTGAGCGGCTCCGGCCTCGTGGACTACAACGCCACCGGCGCGGTGTGCGGGATCCCGCTGCCGGCGGGCCTGGTCGAGGGCTCGCGCCTGGAGACCCCGATCTTCACGCCGGCCACCAAGGCCGAGCTGGGCGACCACGACGAGAACGTGTCGTACGACGCGGTGGTGGCGACCGTCGGCGCGGACATCGCGGCCGTCCTGCGGCAGGCGACGCTCGACGTGTACAGCAAGGCGCGGGCGATGGCCGAGGAGCGCGGGATCATCCTGGCCGACACGAAGTTCGAGTTCGGGGCGCGGCCGGACGGGACGATCGTGCTGGCCGACGAGGTGCTGACGCCGGACTCGAGCCGCTTCTGGCCGGCCGACCAGTGGGCCCCGGGCAAGCAGCAGCCGTCGTACGACAAGCAGATCGTGCGGGACTGGCTGCAGTTCGAGTCCGGCTGGGACCGCGCGTCCGGTGAGGCCCCGCCGCCGCTGTCGGACGAGGTGGTCGAGCGGACGAGGTCTTCGTACATCAGCGCCTACGAGCAGCTGACCGGCCGGAAGTTCGAGGGCTAGAAAAGGCTCACGCCGAGCGCCAGCAGGACGAAGCGGGCGGTGCGGCCGGCCAGGACGGACAGCCCGAAAACGACGGTCCGCATCCGCGAGGCGCCGCCGATGATCGCCACGCCGTACAGCGGCGGGATGCCGACGAAGGAGCTCAGCAGGGTGACCGGGACGCCCCAGCGGCTGTCACTCATGGCGTCCAGCAGGCGCTTGCTGAGGTCCCGGTTGCGCTGCACGAACCGGCCCCAGCGGGTGTCCAGGTCGACGGCCTTGGGTTCCTTGGTCTTGCGGGCCGCGTAGCCGGGGCGGTAGCGGACGGCGAGGAACATCGCGACCTTGCCGGCCGTCTGGCCGACGGAGACGCCGATCGCGGCGACGACCGGGTCCAGGGCGTGCGTGGCCCCGAGCGCGAGGACGTACGCCTCCGCGTTCAGGAACGGTACGACGGCGGAGCCGATGCCGAAGCCCACCGCGAGTACCAGTTGCCACAGCCACATGTCTCCGAGGCTAAGGGCGATGACGGCCGTTGCCACGGGAGTTAGCCCCACTTCCGGGAGCGACCAGGGTCACACCTGACACTCACCGTGGCTCCCCGGGGACGGCGGGCCGGCGGCCGCAGAGGATCTCCACGAGCCGGTACGACGAGACCACCTTCACCACGCAGGCCGCGATCGCGACGGAGTACGGCAGCCAGTGCGCGCCGGTCTGGGCGCCGACGAGCAGCGAGATCACCACCGCGCCGGTGTTCATCGCCTTGGCGGGCTTGGACCAGTTCCAGAGGTAGATCGGCCGGTCGACCTTGTGGAAGTAGTTCGGGCTGAGCACCCACGGCCAGAGCAGGAACGCGAACGACAGCATGGTGTCCAGTACGCCGAACTGCACCAGGTAGATCGCCAGCGGCCCGATGGTCTCCGGGTACGTCGCCATGAACGCGGCCGCCAGCAGGAACGAGCACGCCCGGTCGCAGACGATGTCGAACACCGCACCGGACAGGGACTCTTCCTTCCGGCGGCGAGCCACCCAGCCGTCGAGGCTGTCGCCGAACCAGTACGAGAAGTACCCCAGCACCAGCCAGGTCAGGTCGCCGGTGCGGAACGCGTAGGTGGCGATCACCATCGCGATCACGGTCCGGATCAGGGTGATGCGGTTGGGCACACCCAGCAGGAGTGCCGGGCGGACGGCAAGCGGTACTGCGGTCGTCATGCTGCCCTCAGATTCTCGGGATCGAGTGCGTCCCGGAGTTGGTTGCGAAGCAGGAAGCCGGCGGCCGCGCCGCCGAGGTGACCGAGCAACCAGCCCCCGGCCGTCAGGGCTGCCGCGAGCAGCAGCGTGCCTGGATCGAACGGCTCCACCGCGCCGCCGGCCACCCGGTTGACGCCGGCGACCGCGCCGAACAGCAGACCGACGGCCAGGGCCGGAGCCGCGACGGTGGTCAGCTGACGGCGGATGACCCGTCGAAGGAACGGCAGGTCGACGCCGAGAGCGGTCAGGCTCGCGAACTGGCGACGCTGGTCGACCAGTTGGTCCGCGACGCCGACGATCAGTGCGGCCATGGCGGTCAGCACCACCAGCACGAGTCCGACGATCGCCAGCCCGAATCCGGTGTTGTAGAACGTCGCAGGCGCTGCCATGTTGTCGTCGTCGACGACGCTGGCGATTCCGCTCGCCATGGTGCCGACGAGGAAGCCGCAGCAGCCCAGCAGCATGCTGATCCGGGAGGAGGGCCTGGAGTCCGTCACCAGCCGGACGCCGGTCAGCAGGTTGGCCGGATCCGCGGATCGCTGCAGCCGTCGCCCTACTGCACGGATCCAGACCGCAGACATGTTGAAGAAGAACAGCGCCAGACCGGCCAGCAGGATCGTCGACCCCACGTAGCCCAGGTACTGCGAGGTGAGGAGCCCGAGCGCGATCAGTACAGGCCCGGCGATGATGCCGGTACGGCGCTGCGCTGTGGACTGCTGCTGCTCGCGCGCGACCGGCCCGTCGCGGTGCAGCAGGCTGCCGATGACCGCACCGGCCGCTGTCATCATCACAACGACCGGGACCCACATGGCCGCGTCCCACAGCTCCGCACCGGGAAGGACGCGGGTCATCCGGGGCAGTGCGCCGAACAGCAGACTCAGCAACAGGTAGGTCGGTCCCGCGAGCAGGCCTCCCGCCAGCCCCGCCATGGCCGCGTCGGTCACGGTCAGCTGCCGCAGTTGCTTTCTGGACGCACCTGCCAGCCGGAGCGCGGCCAGTCGCCGTTCGCGGGCCGCCGTACCCAGGCGCAGGGCCTGAACCGCCAGGCCTCCGGTGAGGACGGCGAGAATGATGAGGATCGCGATCAGGCCGGAGCGGAGGCCGCTCTCGGCGACGTAGTTGCTGTAGACCTCTGGACTCAGCTCGCCCTTGCCAAGACGGGCGATGCGCAGTGCCCCGAGGAGGACGGCGCCGCTCAGAGCCAGAGCCGCAGTGGCCAGCTGGACGCGGTTGCGGTCGGCAGGGGTCCGCGAGCGAGCCAGCTGCACCAGCGTCTCGAGCGTCATCAGAGCGCCACCTCGTGCTGGATCAGGCCGTCACGCAGCCGGATCTCGCGATCCGCCGAGGCAGCGACGAGGTTGTCGTGCGTAACCATCAGCAGGGCTGAGCCACGCTGACGAGCGGCTTCCAGCAGTACGTCGAGCAGTTCCTGGCCGGCCCGGCTGTCCAAGCTGCCGGTCGGCTCGTCCGCGAGTACTACGGACGGTCCGGTGATCAATGCGCGCGCTACCGCGGCACGCTGGGTCTGGCCGCCGGACAACTCGGCTGGAACGGCAGTTGCATCGTCAGCGATGCCGACCTGTTCCAGCCAGTTCATCGCGGACACGTGCGCTTCGCCGCGCTCATGACCGCCCAGGAGCAGCGGCAGCGCCACGTTGTCGACCAGCGGCAGGTCGGGCACCAGTTGTCCGAACTGCAGCACGATGCCGATCTTCGTACGCCGGAGTGCCGCGCGCCGTTCTTCCGGCAGCGCAGCCAGGTCCTGACCGTCCACCTGGACCGTGCCGGCGTCCGGAGCGAGGATGCCCGCCGCGCAGTGCAGCAGTGTCGACTTGCCGCAGCCGCTCGCACCGGTGACAGCGACGACCTCACCCGGCTTGAGCTGCAGGCTGACGCCACGCAGCGCCGCGTTGCGTCGGTACGAGTACTCGACGCGCTCCAATGCCAAGGCATTCATGGGCGAGCTCCCCTCTGCTCCGAGATGCGGTCCAGGGCGCTGTCCAGCCAGCGCAGATCGGCGTCGAGATGGGCCACGATGTACTCGCGGACCAGTGGTGAGGTCGGGTCGTCGTCGGCCGGGGTCTCCCGCAGTTCCCGGATGCGGCGGAGGTGGCTGGCGCGCTGACGGGCCAGGAACCCTGCGGCGTCGCCCCCTGTCCGGATGGCCGCCACCAGCTTCCGCAGTACCTCGTCGGCACTGCCCCAGGCCGGCGGGACCGGATCGGTGAGCCAGTCCGCGAGGTGGTCTCGGCCCTTGCTGGTGAGTGCGTAGACGGTCCGGTCCGGGCCGCCGCCGGAGGTCTTGTCGACCACCTCGACCAGTCCGTCCCGCTCCAGCCGCCCGAGCGTCGTGTACACCTGCCCGAACGCCAGCGGCCGGCTGTCCGGGAACCACGCGTCGTGACCGCGCTTCACGTCGTACCCGTGCGCGGGCCCGGCGGACAGCAGTCCCAGGACGAGCTCCGCAGTGGCCATGACCGGAACTATACACCCCGTGTATGTACTGAGTGAATAGTTGTCGATGCGGGAGTTCCGGGCGCCGGTCGGTAGGATTCAGGCGTCACCCCGCAACGAACCTGGAGTAGTCAGTGGCTCGCGTTGTCGTCGACGTCATGCTCAAGCCCGAGATCCTCGACCCGCAGGGCAAGGCGGTGCACGGCGCGTTCGGCCGGCTCGGCTTCGACGGCGTGGCCGACGTCCGGCAGGGAAAGCGCTTCGAGATCACCCTGGACGGTGAGGCGACCGAGGAGCGGGTCGCCGAGATCCGGAAGGCCGCGGACACCTTGCTGGCCAACCCGGTGATCGAGGACTACACGCTGCACGTGGAGACCGGGCAGTGAAGATCGGGGTCGTCACCTTCCCGGGTTCGCTCGACGACGTCGACGCCCGCCGCGCGGCCGCGGTCGCGGGCGCCGAGGCGGTCGCGCTCTGGCACGGCGACGCGGACCTGCACGGCGTGGACGCGGTCGTCCTGCCCGGCGGGTTCTCGTACGGCGACTACCTGCGCGCCGGTGCGATCTCCCGGTTCGCGCCGGTGATGGAGACGATCATCAAGCGCGCCGGCGAGGGGATGCCGGTGCTCGGCATCTGCAACGGCTTCCAGGTGCTCTGCGAGTCGCACCTGCTGCCCGGCGCCCTGATCAAGAACCACCACCGCAAGTTCGTCTGCAAGGACCAGGCGCTGCGGATCGAGAACAACAGCACCGCGTGGACCAGCGACTACGACGCGAACCACGAGATCACCATCGTGCTGAAGAACCAGGACGGTTCGTACGTCGCCGACGAGGCGACGCTGGATCGGCTGGAGGGGGAGGGCCGGGTCGTGGCCCGCTACCTCGGCAACCCGAACGGCTCGTACCGCGACATCGCCGGGATCACCAACGAGCGCGGCAACGTGGTCGGCCTGATGCCGCACCCGGAGCACGCCGTCGAGACACTCACCGGCCCGACCACGGACGGCCTGGGCTTCTTCACCTCGGTGCTGAAGGCCGTCGTCGCCTCCTGATGAAGCGGTTGGTGGTGGGGCGGACATGGCCCCGCCAGACCCTTCTCCGCGTGGCCGCGGTCGTGGCCGCGACCGCCGCCGCGGTGATCGGCGTGATCGCGCAGCCGACGTCGGCGAGCGCCGCGCCGGCGAACCCCTCCAGCCTGCTCGCGAAGGTCGTCGTGATCGGCGTACCCGGCCTGACCTGGTACGACGTGAAGTCGTCGCCGGAGCTGACCGCGTTGGTGGACCAGTCCCACGTCGGCTCGATCTCGGTGAAGACGGCCGGGCCGCACACCTGTCCTGTCGACGGCTGGCTGACGGTCAGCGCGGGGACGCGGGCCTGGGGGAGCGCGTCCGACCAGCCCTGCCGTGAGCTGCCGGCCGTGACCAACGGGAAGGTGGCCGACTGGCAGACGTACGTCGACCGCCAGGCCGAGCACCACACCGGCGCACCGATCGGCCGGCTCGGCCAGACCGGCTACCCGATCTGCGGCTTCGGCCCCGGCGCCGCGATCGCGCTGGCGAAGAGCGACGGCTCCGTCGCGAACTGGCAGCCTGAGTTCGACCGCGCCCGGCTGGCGAGCCCCGACTGCGGTGACGCGGTCGTCGACGCCGGTGCGTTGCCGCCGCGCGAGGGCCGGGCCGAGGCGCGTCAGAACGTCGCGCGGCTGGTCGCCGAAGCCCGCGCAGCCGGTGGCTGGGTGCTGCTCGTCGGCATCGGCCAGGAGCTCGCGAACGCGCACCAGCAGCCGCTGGTCGCGATGCAACTGCCGCCGGACAACGGGCCGCGCTGGCTGACCAGCGACAGCACCCGGCGCCCCGGCCTGATCCAGCTGACTGACGTGACGGCGACGATCCTCAAGGGCCGCACTCCGGCCGCGGTGGACCCGGCAGGCTCGGCGACGACCGGTCCTCTGGACGGCACCGAGATCCACTTCACCGGCGACCGCCACACGGATGCGGCCGCCGTGATCGAGGACAGGCTGGACACCAACGAGCGGTTCGAGCAGCCGCGGCCCGTCCTGTTCGCGGTGGCGCTGACGATCGTGGCCGCGGAAGTGCTCGCGCTGCTCTGGTTCGTACTCCGGCGTTCGCCCGCGTCCCGGCGTACCGCGGTGTTCGCGTTGCTGGTGCAGGGCGGGTTCTTCGTCGGAGTCTTCCTGTCCACGGCGACCATGTGGTGGCGCTGGCCATCACCCGGTTTCTCCTTGTACTGCGTGGTTCTCGGGATCAGCGTGGTGTCCGCTGCGGTGGCACAGGTCGTGCTGAAGCGGTACGCGTTCCTCGGACTCGCACTGGCGGCGTACCTGATCCTGCTGGTCGACGGCGTGCTCGGTACGCCGCTGCAGGTCGGCAGCATGTTCGCCGACGGACCAGTGATCGGCGGGCGCTTCTACGGCTTCGGCAACTCCACCTTCGCGACACTGGCGGTCGGCGCGCTGGTCACGGCCGGGTGGGTCGCGCAGAAGCTCATCGACAAGAGCAGGGTGCAGGCAGCGGTCGCCGTACTGGTCATCGGGGGCGCTGCGATCGTGGTGGACGGCCGACCGGGCTGGGGGACGGACTTCGGCGGCATCATCGCGCTGACACCGGCTGTGCTGCTGATGGCCTGGCTGACGTGGCGCGGGAGCATCTCACTGCGCGCACTGATCGGCGTGGGCGCGGCCGGCGTACTGGTTGTGTCCGCGGTCGCCTTCCTCGACTACCTGCGTCCGCCCGAACAGCGCAGTCACTTCGGCACGTTCGTCGCCCGGCTGCTCGACGGTGACGTCGCAGATGTCTTCATCCGGAAGCTGCAGATGGCTGTCCAGTTCTTCGCCGGCCCGTCCGGCTGGGCGATGCTCGTCGCCGTCGTTTTCTGCATGCTGGCCACGGTCCTGCCGCAGCGGGTGCCGTCGGAGTCCTACCGCGCCTTCTACAGCAGCTTCCCGATGATCCGCCCCACCCTGATCGCACTGTCGACCTGTGGTCTGGTCGGCATGCTCCTCAACGACGCGGGCGTCGCCCTCCCCGCGATCATGGTCGGCTTCGCCGTCCCGATCCTGGTAGCGCATCTGATCGCGTCCCACCGGCCAGCTACCGTTTCACCTGAGCCCCACCTAGTGCAGGAGTCCTGAGTTGTCGACCGACACCGTTAGCAACGCCACCAGCACCCCGGACGTCGAGCAGCCGTGGGCTGAGCTCGGGCTGAAGCCGGACGAGTACCAGCGGATCCGGGACATCCTCGGCCGCCGCCCGACCAGCTGCGAGCTGGCGATGTACTCGGTGATGTGGAGCGAGCACTGCTCGTACAAGTCGTCCAAGGTGCACCTGAAGCGCTTCGGCGAGATCCCGCAGGAGACCCCGGCCGGAAAGATGCTGGCCGGTATCGGCGAGAACGCCGGCGTCATCGACATCGGCGAGGGGTACGCCGTCACGTTCAAGGTCGAGTCGCACAACCACCCGTCGTACGTCGAGCCGTACCAGGGCGCGGCCACCGGGGTCGGCGGCATCGTCCGCGACATCATCGCGATGGGCGCCCGCCCGGTCGCGGTCATGGACCCGCTGCGCTTCGGCCCGCTGGACGCCCCGGACACCAAGCGCGTGCTGCCGGGGATCGTGTCCGGCATCGGCGGCTACGGGAACAGCCTCGGCCTGCCGAACATCGGCGGCGAGGTCGTCTTCGACCCGACGTACCTCGGCAACCCGCTCGTGAACGCGCTCTGCGTCGGCGTGATGCGGCACGAGGACCTCCACCTCGCGAACGCGACCGGCGTCGGCAACCAGATGATCCTGTACGGCGCCAAGACGGGCGGCGACGGTATCGGCGGCGTGTCCGTGCTGGCGTCGGAGACCTTCGCGGAGGGCGGCCCGACCAAGCGGCCGGCGGTCCAGGTCGGCGACCCGTTCATGGAAAAGCTGCTGATCGAGTGCACGCTCGAGCTCTTCGCCGCGAACGTCGTCGAGGGCATCCAGGACCTCGGCGGCGGCGGCCTGTCCTGTGCGACGTCCGAGCTCGCCAGCGCGGGCGACGGTGGCATGCGGGTGTCGCTGGACAAGGTTCCGCTGCGGGATGCCTCGCTGTCACCCGAAGAGATCCTGATGAGCGAGTCGCAGGAACGCATGATGGCCTGCGTCACCCCGGAGAACGTCGAGGCGTTCCTGAAGATCTGTGAGAAGTGGGACGTCCAGGCCGATGTGATCGGTGAGGTGACCGACACCGGGCGGCTGGAGATCGACTGGCACGGTGAGCGGGTCGTCGACGTCCTGCCGGAGACCGTCGCGCACGAAGGCCCGGTCTACCACCGTCCGTACGAGCGGCCGTCCTGGCAGGACGAGCTGCAGGCGGACGGTGCCGAGAAGTTGCCGCGGGCAAGCAGTGGCGCGGAGCTGCGGGACACGCTGCTGAAACTGATCGCCTCGCCGAACCTCTGTGACAAGTCCTGGGTGACGGACCAGTACGACCGGTACGTGCTCGGCAACTCGGTGCTCGCGCAGCCCGAGGACAGCGGCATGATCCGGGTCGACGAGACCAGCGGCCTCGGCGTCGCCGTGTCGACCGACTGCAACGGCCGGTTCGCCAAGCTCGACCCCTACACCGGCGCCAAGCTCGCGCTCGCCGAGTCGTTCCGGAACGTCGCGACCACTGGCGCCCGCCCGGTCGCGGTCACCGACTGCCTGAACTTCGGCTCGCCGGAGGACCCGGCGGTGATGTGGCAGTTCACCGAGGCGATCCGCGGCCTGGTCGACGGCTGCAAGGAGCTCGGCATCCCGGTCACCGGTGGGAACGTCTCGTTCTACAACCAGACCGGCGAGACCGCGATCCTGCCGACCCCGGTGGTCGGTGTGCTGGGCGTGATCGACGACGTCACCCGGCGTACGCCGATCGGGTTCACGGCCGAGATGGAGGGCCACCAGCTGTACCTGCTCGGTGAGACCGAGGAGGAGCTGTCCGGGTCCGAGTGGGCGCACGTCGTCCACGGCCACCTGGGCGGGCGGCCGCCGGCGGTGGACCTGGCCGCGGAGCAGCAGTTGGCCGACATCCTGATCAACGCGTCGCGGGACGGCCTGATCGACGCGGCGCACGACGTCAGCGACGGCGGTGTCGCGCAGACGCTGGTCGAGTCCGCGCTGCGCGGCGGCGTCGGCGCGCGGGTGTGGGCGCCGGACGGTCTCGACCCGTTCGTGTTCCTGTTCGCGGAATCGGCCGGCCGCGCGGTGGTCGCCGTACCGCGGACGGAGGAGGTGCGGTTCACGGACATGTGCACCGCCCGCCGCTTCCCGCACGCGAAAATCGGCGTCATCACCGGCGACACCCTCGACGTCCAGGACCAGTTCGAGGTCCCGCTCACCGAGCTGCGGACCGCGTGGACGGCAACGCTGCCGTCCGTCCTGAACTGATCAGCCGACCAGCGCCACCCGCTCAGTTGCCACGGCCATGACCTTTGCAAGGCCGGCCTTGTCCTGAGGGCGACCGGCGACGGTGAGCTCGATGTAGGCTCGCCGGCCGCTCTCGAAGGTGTCGACGAAGCGGGTGGTGACCAGGCGCTTGCCGCGGGAACCGTCACGGTAGGTGTAGGTGATCTCGGTGTACGCGACGCGGGGCGCGTCCCATCCGACCTTCGATGCCGTGCTGCCGTTGGTGCGGGACACCAACTGGAAGCCGGCGACGCCGTGCAGAGCGTGGACCCGCTGGTCGGCGCCGCGGCTCGTGCCGACCTTGCCGCCGAGGCCGCCGTTGACACGGAGCATCCAGGTGTTCGAGCTGTCGGTGAACTTCGCGTGCTGCAGGCTGAGCTGGGTGAACTTCCACCCCTTCGGCGCGTGGACCGCGACGCCGCAGTGCCGGCCCCGGCCCCAGCACTTGTAGCCGAAGTGCAGGCTCGACGCCTTGAGCGCCGGCTTGGCCTGCGTGCTGACGACAGCGGCCCGGGCCGGTACGGCGGCCTCGCTGGGCGCCAGGCCGAGGAACAGCCCCGCGGCGCTGACGATCGCGGCGCCGGTCAGTACGCGTGCGGTGAGCTTCTTGTTCATGGCATTTCCTTTGCGGTCAGGGGCTCCGTGCGGCCCGTCAGGACACAAGATGGCCTGGTGGCCGTGCGGGGTTGAGCGCCGATCTTGTGAGCAGCGTCTCCAGGGAACCGGCGAACCATCCGGCCTGACGCGTCGTCAGAAGACGCCTTCTGAGCCGTCTGGCACACTCGGTGGAGAGGGAGTGAGGTGACTGATGGCGGAGCAGCGGCCGGTCAAGGCGGGGGAATGGGTCGGGATGGCTGCGCCGGCCGGCCGGGAGGCGCGGGAGGTCGCGGCCCGGCGGCGGCTGGCGAACATCCGGCTGACCGAGGAGGAGCGCCACCGGTGCACCGACGACCTGGCCGAGCAGTTCGCGATCGGGCGGCTGGACGAGGACGAGTTGCACCGCCGCGTCGACCTGCTGAACAACGCCGTCACCCATGGCGAGCTGCAGCCCGTGTTCGCCGGTCTGCCGACCCCGTCGCTGTACAAGATCGAGCCGCGCAAGCCCGGCCGGTGGCGGTGGGCGGCGTTCGTGGGTGCGGTGTGGATGGCGCTGCCGTTCGCGCTGACCGGGCTGGTGTTCCTGGTCTTCGGCCGTGAGATCGCCGCGGCGATCTTCGGGCTGCCCGCGCTCGCCTGGGTGTTCTTCACCTACCGCTGGGCGTCCCGGCCGCGGCGCGAAGAGCGCAAGCAGTCAGGTCCCTAGCGTCGACTCCCGGGTGATCAACTGGGCGGGGAGCTCCAGTACGCCGTGATGCGCGCGGCCGTCGATCGCTTCGAGCAGGAGTGTGGCGGCACGCCGGCCGAGCTCCTCGAGACGCAGGTCGACCGTGGTCAGTGGTGGCCGGCTGGCCAGCGCCATGACCGGCCAGTTGTCGTACCCGGTGACCGCGATGTCGCCGGGGACCGAGTGGCCGAGTTCGCGGAGTCGTTCGCAGACGCCGCGGGCGATCTGGTCGCTGCCGCAGCTGATCGCGTCCGGGCGTTGCCGCAGTACCAGATCTGTTGCCTGACGGCCCCACTGCTCGCTCCACTCGCCGTACACCGGCTCACCGCAGAGCGCGTCGCCGGCTGAGGCGACGACCGCTTCGGCGCGCTGGACGGCGGAGCGGTGGTGGGACGGGCCGGTGATGTGGGCGATCCGGGTCCGGCCGAGGCTGAGCAGATGTGTGACCGTCGAGGCGGCGCCGGCCGTGTCGTCGACGACGACCGACGCGTCCTCGGGATCGGTGGAGGGGGCGAGCGCGTAGACGACGGGCAGCGAGACGTTGATCGGACGGCGCGGCTCGGTCCGGCGGCCGGTGACGACGATGCCGTCGACGCCGCGGGCGACCAGCGACCGCAGGTACGTCTGCTCGCGCAGCGGATCGTCCCGGGTGTCGCACAGGACGGTCGCCAGTTCACCGGCGCTCAGGACGTCCTCGACGCCGCGCATGATCGGGATGCTGAAGCGGCCGGAGCTGTCGGTGGTCAGCAGGGCGACGGTGAACGTCCGCCCGGACGAGAGCGCGCGTCCGCGGGCGTCCGGTGTGAACCCGAGTTGCGCGGCGGCCCGCCGGACCCGGTCCCTGGTCTCCTGGCTCAGTTGGCCGGTGTTGTTGAGCGCCTTCGACGCGGTGCCGGCGGACACCCCGGCGAGCGCGGCGACGTCCGCCATCCGCACGGCTGCCCTCTTCATCGTGTTTCCTCCCGGTCTCGCGCGGCAGCTTAGCAGGATCGTCGCAGGACCCTGCTGACCTGCGCTTCGATCGTGACCGAGGCTGCTCCGAGTGCTACGTTGTCAACGACGGAAAACGTGTGCGGTCTTTCCGTCGGTGTGATGCCCGCCCCGTCACCCGAAAGGCCTGCCCCATGCCCCGACCGACCCCCGAAGGAATGCCCGCCGGCCGTGGTGGTCACTACGTCCCGCAGCGCGCGCCGCTCCGGGCCGTCCCGTTCCAGAAGCTCCCACCGGGTGCGATCGAGCCGCGCGGCTGGCTCGCGCAGCAGCTCGAGCTGCAGGTCAACGGCCTCTGCGGCCGGTACGACGAGATCTCGGACTTCCTGGTCTACGACACGAACGGCTGGGTCGATCCGGCACAGGGAGCCTGGGAGGAGCTGCCGTACTGGCTTCGTGGCTTCGGCGACCTCGGCTACGTCACCGGCGACACCGGGGTCCTGACCAGGACGCAGCGCTGGATGGAAGGCATCCTCGCGACCCAGGCGGCCGACGGGTGGTTCGGTCCGGAGCGGTTACGGACGTCGCTGGAGAGCGGCCCGGACTTCTGGCCGGGCATGCCGCTGCTGGCGGCGTTCCGGTCCTGGTACGAGTACTCCGGTGACGAGCGGGTGCTCCCGTTCATGACGAAGTACTTGCGCTTCCAGAACACGCAGCCGCCGGAGGTGTTCAACCGGTCGTGGGGTGCGTTCCGCTGGGGCGACAACATCGACAGTGCGTACTGGCTCTACAACCGCACCGGGGAGTCGTGGCTGCTCGACCTGGTGACGAAGATGCACGGCGGGTCGGCGGACTACGTCAACGGCATCCCGACGTGGCACAACGTCAACATCGCACAGGGGTTCCGTGAACCGCTGCAGTACTGGTTGTTGTCCGGAGACGAGCAGCATCGCGCGGCGACGTACCGGAACTATGCGACGGTCATGGGGCTCTACGGCCAGTTCCCCGGTGGTGGGTTTGCCGGGGACGAGAACTCGCGGCCGGGGTTCGGTGACGCGCGGCAGGGGTTCGAGACGTGCGGGATCGTCGAGTTGATGCACAGCTGCGAGATGCTCACCCGCTTCACCGGGGACATCGCCTGGACGGACAGGTGCGAGGAGCTGGCGTTCAACTCGCTGCCCGCGTCGTATGACCCGCAGCAGCAGGTCATGCACTACATCACCTGTGCGAACAGCGTGCAGCTCGACGACCAGCGCAAGCACGGGCAGTTCCAGAACCCGTTCGCCATGGGGGCTTACAAGTACGGCGTACATCAGTACCGCTGCTGCCCGCACAACTACGGCATGGGCTGGCCGTACTACGTGCAGGAGCTCTGGCTGGCCACTACGGACGACGGTCTGGCCGCGTCGATGTACGCCGCCAGCAAGGTGACTGCCACCGTCGGAGCCGGCTCTGGTCAGACGGTCAGCGTGGTGCAGGACACGGACTACCCGTTCTCCGACCGGATCACGTTCACTGTGCAGACGCAGCGACTGGTCCGATTCCCCTTCTATCTAAGGCGTCCCGGCTGGGCGCAGGATGCCACGGTGAAGGTCAACGGGCAGCAGGTACGCGTGTCTGGTGACTGGATGAAGCTGGACCGTATCTGGCATGCCGGTGATCGCGTGGAGCTGACCTTGCCGATGCACACCACCACGCGAGTCTGGGACGACAACCAGAACGCGGTGTCCGTCGACCGCGGTCCGTTGACGTACTCACTGGCCATCGACGAACGCTACGAGCGCATCGGTGGCACGGAGGAGTGGCCGGAGCTGTCCGTCTACCCGGAGTCCAACTGGAACTACGGTCTCGTCGCAGGTGCCCCGTTCGACCTGGTACGACGCAACGGTGGCGGCAACCCGTTCACTCACGAAGGTGTGCCGCTCGCACTGACCACACAGGCCCGGCGGATCCCGCAGTGGGAGACGGATACCGAGGACGTTGTCGGACTGCTGCAGCCGAGTCCTGTGCAGTCGGACGAACCTGTGGAGACCGTGACCCTCATCCCTATGGGTGCAGCCCGGCTGCGCATCACGTCGTTCCCACAGGTCTCCCCGCACGGCAAGGAGTGGATTTACCGGACCAGGATCACCGCGTCGCACGTGAACGACGGTGACTCGCTCGAGGCGCCGGACAGCGGTCGTACGCCGGAATCCTCTGCAGACACGTCGATCCCGCGCTTCACGTGGTGGGACCGGCGCGGGACGACGGAGTGGATCGAGTACGACCTGCGCTCGGTACGCGAGCTCTCGGAGGTGTCGGCGTACTGGTTCGACGACAGCGGGTTCGGTCAGTGCCGTGTGCCGCAGTCGTGGCGGGTGTTGTGGCTGGACGGGGAGACCTGGCGGCCGGTTGAGAACACCACGCCGTACGACGTGGCGGTCGACCGCTCCAACATCACCACCTTCACACCAGTGCGGACGCAGTACGTCCGGGTGGAGGCCGTACTGCGTCCGACGTTCTCTGGTGGCTTGCTGCAGTTGAGCTTTACCTAGTGGGCGTCGCGTCGACGAAGAGGGTTACCTCGCCCTCTGCGAACGTCTGCGCACTGTGGACGTACCAGCTGCCGGGCGGAGTCTGTCCCGGCCGCTGGTAGTTCGGGCCCTTGTCCAGGAGGTACTCGATCTCCCGGACGCCACGGCTGCGCAGCAGCGGCAGGACCTGGTCGATCGTCCTGTTCTTCACCGTGAGGCCGGCGAGCACCTCGCCCTTGTCAGTCGCGGACGACGAGGAGTGCACGTACAGCTCGCCCGGCTTCGCGGCGCGGCCGAACTGGATCTCTGACGTACCGTCGTAGTTCTTCGGCAGCTCCACGCCCTCCTGGCAGCCCGGGTCCGAGGCGTTCAGCGTGCCGTTGCACTGCTCGCCAGGCTCGAGCAGGCGGAGCTGGTTCATGTCCTGCTCGTTCCTGCCGCTGAAGCTGATCATCCTGCCGACCCAGGGTGCGCTGACCGGGACGGCCTTGACCGTCACGTCCAGGCCCATCTCCTTGAACTCGGCGTTGTAGCGCTCCGGGTCCGCCTTCGGGTCGACGACGCGGACGATCAGCTTGTCGCCGCGCTCGGTGAACGAGAGCGCCTGCGGCTGGTCCTGGTTCGGGCGGTTGGCCACGGTCGCCCCGACAACTCCGGCGATCAGCATCGTGCAGGCAGCGATCAGAACGAGCCGGCGGGGCTGAGGCGAGCGGCGGCGCAGAGGCACTACCGGAGCAGTGTCCGCAGTGGTGACGGCCTCGGACAGCTCGGCCCAGGCGTCGTCGGAGACCCGGTCGGTGGTCTGGTGCGGGTTCAGGCCGCGCACCGCGGCGTCGATGTCAGGCGTCTTCATGGGAGACCTCTTCTGTCAGGGCGACCACGGAGCGGTTCGCGAGCGGGGCGGTGATCAACTTGGCGAACCGCTTCCGGGCGCGGTGCAGCCTGATCCGTACGGCGTTGCGCGAGATGCCGAGCACGGTCGCGATCTGGGCGGTGTCGAGATCCTCCCAGGCGACCAGGGACAGCAGCTCCCGGTCCTGCTCCGGCAGCGCGCGGAACGCACGTGCCGCGGGTGTGTCGTCCAGCTGCGGCTGCACGTCCGGTGTGCTGTCGCTGAGCTCGATGACGAGCTTGGTCGCCAGAGCGTGCCGGCGACCCTCACCGCGGCGGTGGTTGGCCAGGGCCCGGCGCGCAACGCCGTACAGCCATGGTCTGGTCTGTGGGTCGAGCGGTATGTCGTCCAGTCGGCGCCAGGCCACCAGGAACGTGTCGGCGAGCAGGTCCGCGGCGTCGTGGCCGCTGTCGGTCCGGCGGCGCAGGTACCCGAGCACGGCCGACCGGTGCGCCGCGAAGACCTGTTCGAACCGCTCCCGGCGTGCATCTGGTGGCGGGTCGTGCACGACTCCCTCACTCACCGGCCCGGTGCGAGCCTCCATCGGTATCAGCGTCATACCCGGTACATGTCCAGCACCCCGTCCACCCATTTCACCCGACCGAGATTGCAGCTTCCTGCAGCTTTCCGTGTGGTTTCGATGACCGCACGCGTACCTCCACGCACGCAGAACTCCGCCGAAAGGCCCCTTTTGGTCCATTTCATGGGGTTCTGCCTGCGTGGCGGTTCGCGTGACGCCTCAACTAGCCTGTGGGCGTGGAGGCTGTGTTGCGGTTGGCTGTGATGGCGGACGGGCCTGCGGTGGCCGAGTTGGCCCGGGCATCGGTGGAGGTGCTGTTTCCGGCGTACTACGACGCGGAACAGACTGCCAGCGCTGCGAAGCACATCACCACGCTGGACACCGCTCTGATCGACGACGGCACCTACTACGTGCTGGAGGCGGACGGGGAGGTCGTCGCCTGCGGTGGGTGGAGCCGGCGGAACAAGCTGTTCAACGCGAGTACGGCGGGCGCTGACGAGCGGCTCCTGGACCCGGCCACCGAGCCGGCGCGGATCCGCGCGATGTTCGTCCGGGCGGACTGGACCCGGCGTGGACTCGGGCGGGCGATCCTGACCGCGTGTACCGAGGCCGCCCGCGCGGAGGGGTTCACCCGGCTCGCACTGATGGCGACGCTGCCCGGCGTGCCGCTCTACAAGGCCTTCGGCTTCACCGAGGTGGAGCCCGCCCAGCTACCGATGCCCGACGGCACCCTGCTCGACGGCGTCGCGATGGAACGACCGATAGAGGAGAGGGCATGACCGCAGGTACTACTGTCACCGCACCGGACGGGACCGAGGTCGTACTCGGCGAGATCGGGACCCGGGTGCTGCTGAAGAACTCGCGGGTCCGGGTCTGGGAGGTGTCGCTGCAGCCCGGTGAGGCGCAGGGTTGGCACCTGCACCACAACCCGTACGTCGTCCTGTGCCTGTCGACGTCGCCGTGCCACATGGACTGGCTGGACGGCAGCCCCGCACGTCACCTGAACGAGACCGTCGGCGGCTCGGTCTACCGCCCGGTGTCGCCGGTCCACATGCTCACCAACGACGGCGACGCGCTGTACCTCAACCGCCTCATCGAGGTGCTCGACCTGGGCGAGGAAGCCTCCGGCGACCCGTACTTCGTCGTCTCGGGTGTCCCTGCGAAGTCCGGCTTCGAGCAGGCCGGTGAGATCCCCGCGAAGGTAGTCGTCGACGAGGACGACGTCCGCGTCCAGCACGTGACGCCGGAGGCAGGTGAGTCGTACACGTGGCACACCGGTGCCTACCCGGCCCTGGTGGTGGACCTGGACCTGGAGCACCCCGACGTGACCTACCTCGAGCCCGGCGAGTCCTACACGCTCCCGGCGAAGCAGGAGCGCACCTCCGGCTTCAACCTCGTCGAGTTGCGCTACTACAGCAAGCCACGCACCTGATCCGCGTCCCGAGCAGCTAGCACTGCGGCAGTGTCGACCTGTCCGAGGTCGGCCTGCCGCAGCCGGGCCTTGACCAGCGGCACCTGCGGTCCGACGGCACTCAGCTCAGTCACACCGAGAGCAGCCAGCAGTACGGCGGCCTGCGGGTCGCTGGCCAGGTCACCGCAGACGGCGACGCGTACGCCGGCGTTGCGCACCACATGGTCGATCAGCTGCAGTACGGCGGGATCGAGACCGTCAGCGAGCGGGGCGACCGCGGCGTTGGTGCGATCGGCGGCGGTCGTGTACTGCGTGAGGTCGTTGGTGCCGATGCTGACGAAGTCGAGGTCCTTCGCGAGCGTGCCGACGCGGAGTGCGGCGGCGGGGACCTCCACCATGATGCCGACCTCGAGACCGTGCCGCGGGCCGAGCGCGTCCAGCGCCCACGCGACCTCGTCGGCGGTCGTCACCATCGGGAACATCACGTGCACCGGCGTCTCGGCCGCCGTACGCCGGATCGCCTCGAGCTGATCGCGGAGCAGCTCGGGACGACGGCGGAAGACGCGCAGGCCGCGCTCGCCGAGGAACGGGTTCGCTTCCTTGTCCTGCGGGAGGAACGCGAGCGGCTTGTCGCCGCCGACGTCCCACGTCCGGATCGTGATCGGCTTGTTGCCGAGGGCCCGCGCGATCGCCCGGAACGCCTCGACCTGCTCGTCCACGGAGGGCGCCGTACGCCGGTCCCCGAAGAGCACCTCGGTCCGCACCAGCCCGGACCCGTCCGCGCCCCGCGCGTCCACGGCATCCTGGACGACGCCCACGTTCACCAGCACGTCGACCGTCCGGCCGTCGCGGGTGGTCGCGGGCTGCTCCGCCTCCTCCAGCGCCCGGCGCCGCTCACCGACCCGCTCTGCGATCGTCGCGCGCACGACCTGCTCGTCCGGCGCGATCTCGAACGACCCCGTCCGCGCATCGAACGCGACAGTCGTCCCCGCCGGCACCTCGACGTCCCCGATCCCGGTGATCAACGGAATTCCCCGCGACCGGGCCACGATCACGCCGTGTCCGGTGGTGCCGGCGGCCCGTACGGCGATCCCGGCGACCCGCGTCGCGTCGAGGGTGGCCGCGGTGGCCGCATCCAGCTCGGGTACGACGAGAATCCCGTCGACCGGCGTTTCCGTCGCCGACGTTCCGGTCAACTGACGGAGGACCCGGTCGCGGACCGCGCGGACGTCCTGGGCGCGTTCGCGCTGGTAGGCGTCGTCGAGTGCCTCGAAGGTTGTGGCGAGGGCGTCGTACGCCTCCCTCCAGGCAGCGGGCGCCGGCGTCCCGGCCGAGATCGCGGCACGGACCTCCTCGAGCAGCTTCCGGTCGCCGACCATGGCGAGGTGCGCCTCGAAGATCCCGCCGTGCTCCGCGCTGCCGTCCCGCAGTACCCGAAGCTCGTCGCCCGCGGCCCGGAGCGCATCGTCCAGCCGTCCGAGTTCGTTGTCGCTGGCAACGTACTCGCTCAGGTCCACCGCATCCCCGGCCAGTACGGCCGGTCCGATCGCGACATCCAGTCCGGAACCGCCAGGCGCCGGAGCAGCCTTCTCCACCGGCTCGTCGCCGAAGTTCTCGGCCGCCAGCTTTTCGATCGCCGCCAGCGCCTCAGCCGCCTGGGGACCGCTCGCACCCACCCGCAACCGGTGTCCCTGCTGGGCGTTCAGCGTCGCGACCATGCTCAGGCTGCCCGCATCGACCGGTCCACGGCCGGTGTCGAGATCGGTGAGCGTGACCGTGGCGTCGAACCCGTTCACCAACCCCACCAGCCGAGCAGCGGGCCGAGCGTGTAGTCCGTGCTCGTTACCCACGACCACGTCCGCGGTGCGATCGGCCTCGGCAACCGGTGCAGTGTCAGCAACCGTCGTGCCGCCGAGGTGGTCCTGTTTGCCGATCAGACCGCGCTCAGCCTCGGCGGCAACAGCGTCCAGCGAAGCACCGGTCGACGCGGTGACCACCGCGGCGACCAGGCCCTCCACCAGAGGGGCGCTCGTCAGCCGCACCCGCGCGGCCACCTCGGGATCAACGAACTCCAGCGCCATCTCCGCACTCAGCACCGCGCTACCCAGATCGAGCAGCACGAGGACGCCGTCCGCGCTGTCCGCCGTCGTGATCGCCTCCGAGACCGCCATCGCATCGGTCCCGAACGTCGTCGCGTCCAGCCCGGCCGCCACCGCGACCACCGGACGCTTGTCCTCGGCAACCATCTCCGCGGCGAGCCCGACCGCCGCCTCAGCCAGGGCCCGGCTGTGCGACACCACCACGATCCCGATCATGGGAGAGTTCGGGCCGCCGACTCCAGGATCAGCGTCGTACTGGTCGCGCCGGGGTCCTGATGCCCGGCGCTGCGGTCACCCAGGTAGCTCGCGCGGCCCTTCCGCGCGACCAGCGGGATCGTCGCGTCCCGTCCCTTCGCGGCGGCCTCCGCCGCCGCGCCGAGCGCTGTACCGAGATCGGCCCCGTCCGCGACCGCGGCGTCGTACGCGTCGAGGGCTGGTGCCCAGGCGTCGTACATCGTCTTGTCGCCGAGCTCGGCCTTGCCGCGGGCAAGGACTCCCTCGACCCCGGCGTGCAGCGCCTTACCGAGCGTCTCGGGCGTCAGGTCGGCCCCCGCCAGCGCGGTGCCGAACCGCAGGAAGAACGTCCCGTACAACGGCCCGCTCGCCCCGCCGACCTTGCTGACCAGCGTCATCCCGGCCTTCTTCAGCAGGTCGTCGGCGCTGTCGAACGTCGTCTCGTCCAGCAGCCCGACGACCGCCTGGAACCCGCGATCCATGTTCGCGCCGTGATCGGCGTCGCCGATCGCCGAGTCCAGCTCGGTCAGGTACGCCGCGTTCTCGTGCAGCGAGCCGGCGGTGTCACGCAGCCAGTTGACGAAGGAATCGACTCCCATGCTCACGCACCCCAGCGTAGGCCGGGGGTGTTCACCGGGGCGTCCCAGAGACGTACCAGTTCGTCGTCCACCTTCAGCAGGGTGACCGAGCAGCCGGCCATCTCGAGCGACGTGATGTAGTTGCCGACCAGTGAACGCGCGACAGTGATTCCGGCGCGGTCGAGGAGCTGGGCGACCTCGTTGTACATCAGGTACAGCTCGATCAGCGGCGTACCGCCCATACCGTTGACGAACGCGATCACCGCATCGCCTTGCTGGTAAGGAAGATCGGACACCACCGGGTCGACGAGCATCCCGGCGATCTCTCGCGCCGGGGCCAGCGGCAACCGTTGCCGGCCGGGCTCGCCGTGGATGCCGATGCCGACCTCCATCTCGTTCTCGGCCAGCTCGAACGTCGGCTTGCCCGCGGCCGGCACCGTGCACGACGTCAGCGCCATACCCATGCTGCGGCCGTTCTCGTTGACCCGCTTCGCCAGGTCCGCGACCTCCTGCAGCGGGCGGCCCTCCTCGGCGGCCGCGCCGACGATCTTCTCCAGCAGCACGGTCACGCCGACACCGCGGCGGCCGGCGGTGTAGAGGCTGTCCTGGACGGCGACGTCGTCGTTCGTCACCACCGACAGCACCTCGGTGCCGGCGTCGGCGGCGGCCAGTTCGGCGGCCATCTCGAAGTTCATCACGTCGCCGGTGTAGTTCTTCACGATGTGCAGGACGCCGGCCCCGGCGTCGACCGCCTTGGTCGCGGCCATCATCTGGTCCGGCACCGGGGAGGTGAACACCTCACCCGCGCAGGCCGCGTCGAGCATCCCGAGCCCGACGAACCCGCCGTGCATCGGCTCGTGCCCCGATCCGCCGCCGGAGATCAGTCCGACCTTCCCGGGTCTCGGAGCGTCCTTGCGGTACACGATCCGGTTCTCCAGATCCACCCGCAGCCGGTCCGGATGCGCCGCCGCCATCCCGCGGAGCGCCTCACTCACAACATCACCAGGGTCGTTGATGAGCTTCTTCATGCCCCCCATCTGAGCACACCCGGGCCGCCTACGGGAGGGGGCTCGAATTCAGTCTTTCGGGCGGAGGAGGGGGCGGACGACCTCGCGGGCGTCGTGGATGCGGGATTTGACGGTGCCGAGTGGAGCGCCGACCTCTTTGGCGATCTCCTCGTAGGACAGGCCGTAGACGTCCCGCAGTACCAGCGGAGTGACCATCTGCGGGCGGTCGCGCTCCAGCGTCTCCAGCGCCTCCAGCAGGTCCAGGCGGGTGCCGGCGATCACGCTGGTGGTGCGCGGGTCGGGCTTCTCCATCTGGTCGGGGTTGTGCGCGGCCTGGGCCGAGCGCTTCAGCTTGCGGTACGTCGAGCGGGCGGAGTTGGCGGCGACGGAGTGGACCCAGGTGGAGAAGCTGCTGCGGCCGGAGTACGTGTTGATCTTGGTGGCGATGTTCAGCAGCGCCTCCTGAGCGGCGTCCTCCGCGTCCGCGGAGTACGGCAGGACGCTGCGACAGATCCGCAGCACGCGCGGATACACCTGCCGCAGCAGGTCGTCCATCGCGTTCTTGTCGCCCGCCTGCGCCTGCTCCGCGAGGGTGGCAAGGTCGTCGGCCGGGCTGCTGCTATCGCTCATCTGCGCCTTTGCTCTCGATCGGCCCCGGTGAGGGACACTCCAATGACCCATAATGCCCTGTATGGGGGTCCCAACCAGACTCGGTCGGTACGTCGTGCGCCGACGCCTGGGCGCGGGTGGTTTCGCCACGGTGTGGCTGGCTCATGACGAGCAGCTGGACGCCGAGGTGGCGATCAAGGTGCTCGCCGACAACTGGGGGCACGACGACTCGGTCCGGCAGCGGTTCCTCGAGGAGGGCCGGTTCCTGCGCCGCGTCGAGTCCGAGCACGTCGTCCAGGTGCACGACGTCGGCGAGCTCGAGGACGGCAGGCCGTTCCTGGTGCTCACGTACGCCGACCGCGGCACGCTGGCCGACCGCCTGAAGGACAAGCCGCTACCGCTGCCCGAGGCCGTCGACGTGATCGTCCAGGTCGGCCGCGGCCTGCAGGCGCTGCACCGGCGCGGCCTGCTGCACCGCGACGTGAAGCCGGCGAACGTGCTGTTCCGCAGCACCGACGATGGCGAGCGGGCGGTCCTGTCCGACCTCGGGCTGGGCAAGTCGCTCGACGAGATCTCCCGCATCACGATGCCCGGCGGCACTCCGTCGTACGTCGCCCCGGAACAGGCGCTCGGCGAGCGGCTGGACCAGCGCGCCGACCAGTACTCGCTGGGCGCGGTCGCGTACGCCGCTCTGACCGGACGCTCCCCGCACCAGGTCGACGGCCTCGGGGCGGCCGGCCGGGTCAAGGTGGCGCCGCCGCCGAGCTCGCTCGGGTTCGACCTTCCGGAGCAGGTCGACGCCGCGATCGTCCGCGCCCTCGACCCGGACCGCGAGAAGCGCTGGGCCGACGTGCAGTCCTTCACCAAACAGCTGGTGGGCGCGCTCGACGAGACCACCCACAGCTTCTCGGCGTCCGCCCGCGAGACGGTGACGGTCGGCTCGGCCGATCTGGACGCGAAGACCGCGCTCAGCGACGAGAACCAGCCGACGAGCGTGAAGCCCGCCGAGCCGTCGGTGCCGTCGGCGACCGGGTCCGCGGACGCCGAGACGGTGGCGGTCGAGTCCGCACCCACCGAGGCTCCCACCGAGGCTCCCGCGGAGCCGGCCACGCGTCCGCGGAAGAAGCGGCGTGGGCGTTGGGCGGTCGCGGCCCTGCTGGCGCTGCTGGTCGGCGGTGGCGCCGGGTACGCCGGCCAGTGGTACCTGTCGGGCCGCGAGGTGGTCGCCGTCGCGCAGGGCGGGTTCCAGGTCGAGCTGCCGCGGGCCTGGGCGCAGTCGATGGCCAGATCGGTCTGGAACGTGCCAGGCAGCGACGCCGGCACCCCCGCCTTCCGGGTCAGCAAGGATGCCGACTGGTCGGGGCGCACTCCGGGTGTGTTCATCGGGGTGTCCAAAACGAAGCTGGCGGTGCCGACCAGTACCCACTGCGCGACCGTCGGTACGCCGAACACGAACACAGGCGGTGAACGGATCTTCACGGACCGGATTTCCACGGGATGCTTCGGTGCGGATATCGTGCTGCTCCAGCGGGTCGTCGACTACGGGGACGAAGGCTCGTTGCTCGTTCAGGTGGTTGTGCCCGGATCGAACCCGATCCGCGCCACCGAGATCGCCGACACGGTGAAGTACAACGACTAGGAAGTCCCCATGCGTTTTCCGACGGAGCGGCTCCGGCCGTCGCCGGCGCTGATCCAGTCCGTACGCCGCAGGTTCTACCGCCTCCGCTCCACCATCTTCCGCACCATCTGGCCGGTGGACTGACCCTCAATCAACGGTCAGCCGCGTGGAACCTCAGACCTGACTGTCGCGCCGCTCGACACTGTCGCTGGCGTGGTCCAGCACATCCATCAGAGCGTCCTTGTCCTGCGGAAGCCCGGTAGAACTCATCTCCACCGCACAGTTGCCACTCTCGTCCGCAACCCAACGCACGACGACGTACCGGAGGATGCCCTGCGGTGAGAGCTCCTCGTCCGGCACGTAGGTATAGGTCAGAGTGGCGTGCTTCTCCTGAACGTCCTGCGCGAGGATCTTCACCATCTGAGCGGCCGAGATGCCCGCGAGCTGCTTGAGCCGGGCCGCCAGGGAGTCGGCGGGCGGCCGCGTGATGGTGAACCCGGCTTCGATCCGGATCCAGCGCTTCTTCGTCCGGTCGGTGAACCGGCCGCTCTTCGGCGGGTCCTGCTTCGTGTACGCCCAGTCCGACGGCACCCGGACCGAGATCCGGGACCTGAGCATGTCCGTCACCGTGAAGGTCCGGGTCGTGTAGCGCAGGTCGTCGGTCTCCAGCGCCGGCGAGTCGTCGTAGGTGACCTTGCGCGGCGGCACGGTGGGTGTCTGCGTGGTCGGCGTACCCAGGATGGATCCCACCGGCAGCGGCGCGGCCGTGCCGGCCAGGCTCGGCTCCTCGGTGAGGAACAGGCCGGCTCCGTAGCCGCCGGCGCCCCCCGCCCCGGCGAGCGTCAGCAGACCGGCGCCGAGCATCGTGCGCCTGGTCAGCGTTCTCGCCATGCCCCACCTCCCCAGGTCTACCTATCAGAAGACACCTGAGCTCCCGCTCAGGTTGCGGCAGCCAGATAACGATTCCGTGAAAAGGGGTCAGCCGACCTCGCTGACGGAGGTGGAGGCCCGCTCGAGGACCTCGTTGAGGCCGTCGGCGTCCTGCGGCAAGCCGGTGATGCTCATCTCCGCGGTGGTGAGCTGGCCGTTGATCGCGATCCAGCGGACGATCACGTAGCGCAGTGTCTCGCCGGGGATGTAGGTGTAGACGAGCGTCGCGACCGACCGGGGCTCGCCGTCGTTGCCGGTGATCACCTCGGTGTCCTGCCTGAGGATGCGGACATCGTTCTGCGGCGCCTGACTCTTCTTCAGTTCGACGATCAGCTGGTGCATCTCGGCCTCAGGGGTCTTGCCGGCGGGCTCCACCGCCTCGACCCGGACGGCGCGCTCCTCGAGCTTGTCCAGGTACTTCACCTCGGCGGGCGCCTTCGGATTCTTCTTCAGCCGCCAGCCCTGCGGTACTTCGACGGACAACCGGACGGACCGCTCGTCCTTCGGCGTCACGGTGAAGCTGCGCTCGGCGTACTCCAGGCCGGTCTCGAGTGGTTCGAGGTTGTTCGGGCTCGGGGTCTTCACCGGCAGCGACGGCGAGGTCGGGGTTCCGGACGGGGTGGGGGACGGGGACACCTCACCGAGGGGAGCCGCGGCTCCGGTGGTGGTCTGTCGTGGGGCGTCCACGTAATCGCCGACGTAGTACCCGCCGCCGACGCCGAGCGCCAAGGCCAGCAACAGCAGACCGGCCAGGAGGACTCGTTTCACGCGTGCACCGGTCCGCAGGTCGGCGCGCCGGGACCGCCGGGCAGCGGTACGACGTACGTCGTCCCGGCCGGAGCTGGGCAGGCGGTTACGGGCACGTAACCCATCTTCTCAGGCGAGGCAGGCAGGGGCGCAAAACCGCGGCGCAGCCCTTTTCACACCGACTCCGACTGAATCCTTTCAATGAGGTCTTGACAGCCTCCCGGGCCGTCCGTAGCGTCCCGCGTGTCGAAAGTAACACGATCTTGCGTTTACTTCACAGTCTTGGCCGGTATTTCGGCGCTCAGGAGGAACCATGACACTCGATCGATCCGTCAGTCGTCGGCGGCTCCTGCAGTTGGTCGGAGGCGCCACGGTCACCGCCACCGTGGCCGGCTCCCTGTCGGCCTGTGGCGGAGACGGCGGCTCGTCGTCGTCCGGCGGCACGCTGAAGGTGATCGGCGTCGGCGACCAGGAGGCCGGCCTGCGGAAGGTGCTCGACGCGTACAAGGCGTCGCACTCGGGATTCGACTTCAACCTGTCGTTCGCGCCCGCGGACCAGGTGCAGACCGCGCTCCGCACGCAGCTCGGCGGCGGCAACGCGCCCGACGTCCATGTCGTGTACCCGGGCAACGGCAGCGCGATGTCGATGGCCCAGCTGGGCAAGGCCGGGCTGCTCACCGACCTCAGCAGCCAGTCCTGGACGCAGAAGGTCCCGGCCGGGTTCAAGGGCGCCTTCCAGCACGACGGCAAGACGTACATCTTCTCGCCCGGCTCCAGCATGCTCGGCGCGATCTACAACAAGAAGGCGTTCGCGACCGCCGGCGTCGAGCCGCCGACCACCTGGTCGGAGCTGCTGGCGGTCTGCGACAAGCTGAAGAAGAAGGGCATCGTGCCGATCGCCGTCGGCGCGCAGACCCCGTGGATCACCCAGCTGATCCCGTACGCGCTGGTCCCGGGCACGGTCTACGCCAAGACGCCCGACTTCGACGACAAGATGAGTGCCGGCCAGGCCTCGTTCGCGGACTCCGGCTGGGCCGACGCGATGGACAAGTACCTCGAGCTGCAGAAGAAGGGCTTCTTCAACGACAACCCGAACGGTACGACGTACGAGCAGGCCACCTCGATGGTCGGCACCGGCAAGGCCGCGATGGCGGTCCAGGTGTCCGCGGTGCTGTCCGCGTTCCGGGCCGCGGCGCCGTCGCCGGACGACCTGTCGATGTTCCCGTTCCCGGCCACGGACGTTGCCGCCGACAACTGGATCCCGGCCGGCGTGGTGGTCGGGATCGCGGTGAGCGCGAAGAGCAAGCAGGCTGATCAGGCGAAGTCGTTCCTCGACTACTGCGGTCAGCAGGAGAACCTGAACACCTGGGCCGAGGCCGTCTCCTGCGTTCCGCTGTACGGCGACGCGAAGGTCGATCCCGCGCTGACCTCGTTCCTGCCGAACCTGAAGGCGAACAAGGCGGTCCCGTTCATGGACCAGCGCTGGCCGAACGCCGAAGTACAGCCGACCCACTTCGCCGTCGTACAGCAGCTGCTCGGCGGGAAGACCACGGTGCAGGACGCCCTGAAGAAGATGGACGAGGCCTACCGGAAGGGCGCGTGACGGCCTCGGTGGCCGCGGCCCGGCCGGAGGTCGCGCGGCGGACCCGGCGGCGCGGCGGGATCGTGCCGCCGTGGTGGTTCGCGGTGCCGGCGATCCTGGTCTACGCCCTGGTGGTGCTGTACCCGAGCATCGCCGGCGCGGGGTCGGCGTTCACGGACTGGTCGGGGATCGGCGAGGCCAAGTCGTTTGTGGGCGCGGACAACTTCAAGCAACTGCTGCGCGACGACCAGGCGCTCGGGGCGCTGCGCAACACGCTGCTGTTGACGGTCGCGATCGTCGTGGTGCAGAACGCGCTCGGGTTGCTGCTCGCCCTCGGCGTCCACACCGGGATCAAGAGCCGGCTGATGTTGCGGCTGGTGTTCTTCGCACCGGTCGTGGTGAGTCCGGTGATGGTGTCGTTCCTGTGGAAGTTCGTCTACAACCCGGCGCCGGACGCGGGACTGAACGCGGCGCTGGGCGCGGTCGGGCTCGGGTCGCTGCGCCAGGACTGGCTGGGCAACCCGTCGATCGCACTGTGGTCGGTCGCGTTCACGGTGATCTGGCAGTGCGCCGGGTACTCGATGGTGATCTTCCTGGCCGGGCTCGAAGGGGTCCCGGCCGAGTTGCACGAGTCCGCGATGGTGGACGGCGCCGGGACGGTCGCGCGCTTCCGGCATATCACCTGGCCGCTGCTCGCCCCGGCCGTCACCATCAACGTGATGCTCTCGACGGTCGGCGGGCTGACGTTGTTCACCCAGATCATCGCGATGACGAACGGCGGACCGGGGTACGCCACGGACACGTTGTCGACGGTGCTGTACAAGCAGGCGTTCGTGTTCGGGAAGTTCGGGTACAGCACTGCGGTCGCGCTGGTCCTGGCGGTCTTCGTCGCGGCGGTGTCGTTCCTGCAGATCGGATACCTGAGGTCGAGGGAGACGACGGCATGAAGTACCGTCCGCGGACGTTCCTGCTCGAGCTGGTCATGATCGCCGTCGCGGTCGGGTTCCTCTTCCCGGTGTACGTCCTGGTGACGTTGGCGTTCAAGGATCAGCAGCAGATCGCGAACGAGCCGTTGTCGCTGCCGTCACCGCCGAGCGTGAGCAGCTTCGGCGAGGCGTGGCGCTCGGCCGGACTCGACTCGGCGTTGCTGAACAGCACCCTGATCACCGTCGCGAGCGTGCTGTTGCTGATCGCGCTCGGCTCGCTGGCGGCGTATTTCCTGGCCCGTACGGCGACCCGGTTGAGCTACAGCCTCTACATCCTGTTCCTGGTCGGGATCATCCTGCCGTTCCAACTCGGGATGATCCCGCTGTACCAACTGGTCGACGACCTCGGGCTGCTCGGGACGTACCAAGGGATGATCCTGTTCTATACAGGGATCCAGCTTCCGTTCACGGTCTTCCTCTACACCGGATTCATCCGCTCGCTGCCGGCCGACTACACGAACGCCGCGCTGATCGACGGCGCGTCGCACCTGCAGGCCTTCGCGCACGTGATCTTCCCGCTGCTCCGGCCGATCACGGGCACGGTCCTGATCCTCAACGCCGTACAGATCTGGAACGACTTCTTCACGCCGCTGCTCTATCTCGGCGGTTCAGGGCACGAAACCGTGCCGGTCCGGGTGTTCGCGTTCGTCAACCAATACACGTCGAACTACGGCCTCGTGGCCGCCGGACTGATCCTCGCGGCACTCCCCATCCTGCTGCTGTTCCTCTTCCTCCAGCGCTACGTGATCCGCGGATTCGCCTCCGGCCTGAAGGGATGACCCCCGAGGTACCCACGGACAGGAGGTAGACATCCACCGCCGCCGACCGCACGCGGAGCAGCCGACCGGGTCACCGGGCAATGGGCCTACACGTCCTGTCGATCGGCACCATCCCGGCGCCGTACGGCAGCTGGACAGGTAGTGCGCTGCGAGACGATGTACACGTTCACGCGGTGACGCGGGAGTGCACTACACAGCCGCGCGACACGTCCTGTCGAGCTGCAGATCACTGCGTCGCACGGGGCCGCTGACTGCACTGGGTTGCCCTCGCGGCGATGCACACTGGACCGCACAGTCGAACAGAGGGGGAGCGGGATGGTACGTCGTTGGTTGGCCGGCGTTCTGGCTGTCGGGACGATGTTGGGTGGGGTCGTGGTGCTCGGTAGTGCGCCGGCTGAGGCGCGCGCCGTGGCGGTCGCGGACACGTTGCTTCCGGGACAGAAGCTGATGTCCGGTCAGTACATCCGGTCGCGGAGCGGGGTCTTCACGCTGATCATGCAGCCGCGTGGTGATGTGAAGCTGTTCCAGCGCGGGGTGTCGTTGCCGTTGTGGAGCTCCGGCACCTGGCGCCCCGGCTCCGTGCTGGTGATGGGTACGGAGGGCACGCTGCAGATCATCTACGGCCGGACGAAGGTCTGGTCGATGGGTATCAGGAGCGCCGGCGCCAAGCTGGTGCTACCGGACAATGGGAACCTGGCGATCTACAACACCCGCGGCAAGGCGGTCTGGAACCGGCACATGGTCATCGGCACGCTGATGCCGCAGAGCAAGCTGCACGCGCCGGACCCGGCCGGGCGCGAAGTGATCATGTACTCCGTCAACCGGGTCTACACGCTCAAGTTCCTGACCACCGGCAACCTGGTGCTGTACAAGAACGGCACCAGCGCCCTGTGGAGCACCGGCGTGAAGAACACCTGGCCGGAGTCGTACGGCTGGGTCGGCCCGAACGGCGCGTTCTACACCGTGAACAAGGACGGCGACATCACCTGGTTCTACGAGACCCGCCGCGACGGCAGCGTCCTCCAACTCCGCGACGACGGCCACCTCGTCATGATCAACGGCCGAACCGTCGTCAAGACGTTCCACTGAGACGATCACGCGCCTCCATCAGCGCGAAGCCGAGCAGGTTGAGACCCCGCCGAGCGGTGGGGTCCACCGCTCGCGGGTCGTCGGCCGCCAGACCAATGCCCCAGACTCGATCGAGCGGACTGGCCTCCACCAGCACCCGCCTGCCGAGGTGATCAGCTGGTGGAGTTCTTCGCGGTTCACCGCGACAGAGTGTCAGTAGACCTCGATCCGGTCCAGGCTGATCACCGCGCTGGTGGAGGCTGGGTTCTTGTCGCCGGTTACGCGCACACGCAGGGTGTGCTGGCCGGCAGGCAAGGTCGGGGTGACGTACATCAGTTGCTCGCCCACGCGGATCGAGCTGTAGTAGTCGATGCGTTGTTCGGGGCCGCCGTCGACCGAGATGGCGGCGATCCCGTTGCCCTTGTCGGCCACGCTCAGCAATGCCGCGCGGCTGCCGGTGAAGGTGATGGTCGCGGTCGCGTTGGGCTCCCAGCTCCAGTGGTCGTTGCCCCAGAAGCACTGGTTGCCGCAGCCGGAGCCAGAGCTCCACGCGCCGGTGTAGGTGACCGCGGCGTCGGTGTCGTTGATCCAGTAGTTCGACGAGCCCGGGTCACCCGACGGCAGGTTCTGCGTGGCGCCGGCCGCGAGCGGGCTGCCGAGGTTCGGCGTACCGTCCGCGTTCCAGTCGATCTTCTGTGCACGTGTCGTGCGGAACGAGTACGTGTAGGTGCTGGTGTTCTTGCCGTGGTACGCGATCCAGTCCTGCGTCCCGTCGGGTGACTTGAAGAACGAGTGGTGCCCCGGACCCCACACACCGGTCGTGTCGTTGCGGGAGAAGATCGGGCCGGGGTGCTGCACCCAGTTCGACGCGACCATCGGGTCGGCGCCGTTCGCGATGCTCTTCATCCACAGCTGGTAGTCCGGCTTGCCGGTGTCGCAGGTCGAGTAGGTCAGGAACGTGCGCGTCGCGCCGTACAGCGGGGTCGGCCCCTCACGGACCTCGGTGCAACCGCCGTCCGCCGGGATCGCGACGCGGCCGCCGGTCGCCGTCCACGGGTTGCTCATCCGGACGATGTACAGCTGCGCCGGTCCGCCCTGACCGCGGCCCGGGCCGGTCCAGACGAAGTACTGCTGCCCGTTGACCGTGATCGGCTCGCCGTCGATCGCGTACTCGCCGAAGTCCGCGATCTTCGCCTTGAACGTGTACGGCCCGAGCGGGTCGTCGCCGGCCGACTCGAGGACGTACATCCGGTGGTTGGCGTCCACACCGTCGGAGGCCGTGTAGTAGATGTACCAACGGTTTCCGACGTGCCGGAACGCGGGTGCCCACATCTGCGTGTTGCGGCTCGGGTCGGAGTCCCGCCACACCACCTGTTCCGGTTGCACGAGCAGCGTCGCCAGGCTGGTCGACGACCAGATCCCGATCCGGTCGCCGCGGGTGGTCGCGACGTAGTACTTGCCGTTGTAGAACATCAGCGACGGATCGGCCGACGGATTCACCGGGTTGCGGAACGTCTGGGACGTCACTGCCATCTCCTGCGGCTCGGCTGCTGGGGCGGTCGACGCCAGTACGCCGGTGAGCAGTACGGCGGCCATCGTGATCAGGGCGGCACGGAAGAACCTCATGACACACCTCTCGAAACCTGGGGGGCGGACCGGTCTCGCCTTCGGTTGTACCGTCTCTTTACCATCGTTGTAAACGGTTCACACCAGGATCGAACGATCCGCCCTCCCGGAACCCCGCGCCGGGGTGCGGCGTCGTACCGCACATGAAGCTCAAGGTGCGGGTCGTGCACTACCGGCACGACTGCTGGTACGCCGACATCGACGACGCCGACGACCGGCAGCCGGACGACCCCTTCTGGTACGCAGACTGCCGCACGCAGGCCGAGGCGATCGCCCTCGCCTGCTCGCAGCTCGCTGCCCTCGACCAGCACCTCGCCGCAGGCACCTCCCTGCACCGCATCAGCGAGACGCAGACCCAGGTCGCGTAGACCCGAGGCCCGGCATGATGGGGCGATGCTCGGGGAATCGGACGGCACCAGGGGCGCGGCCACGATCGAGCAGGTCGGTCGGCGCCGGACCTTCACCAGGACCCTCCAACTCGCCATCGTGCTCGCGATCGTGCAGGTGCCGATGCGTGCCGCGGTCCACGACGCGGCGGGCTCGCCACTCGACTGCGAGGTACCAGGCCGGCTGTCGATCCTCGTCGACGCTGCCTTCGCGACGGCCTACGTCTACGCGGCGTACCGCGCGTACAAGTACGTCAAGTTCCTGAACCACCAGTCCTGGCCGCGGGCCGCCGCCGCCGGGTCGTGGGTCGTCCTCGTCGCCGCGCTGCTGGACGGCCTCGAGGGCCTCCGCCTCTGGAGCGACTTCGGATCCGCCCCGTGCGCGGACCTCTCCGCGGGATGGCTCACCTGGCTGATGCGTGCCGTGTGGCTGGCCGGCGCGCTGATGCTCGCGGTCAGCCTGCTCGCGTCGAGCCGCTTCGGTCAGCAGACCTGGTACGGCGTACAGCCGACACCGCCCGCGACGTTCCGGCGATCGAAGCGCGACGACAAGGACGCCGGCCGGCTCGTCATCACCTGCTCCGGCGGCGGGATCCGCTCGGCGTCGTTCTGCCTCGGCGCGCTGCAGTTGCTCTGCGACCGCGGCCTGTACGACAAGGCGTCGACCGTGATCGGCGTGAGCGGCGGCGGCTACATGGCGGCCGCCTTCCATGTACTGCGTCGTACCTGCACCGACCCGTTCTCGCCCGGATCACCCGAGCTGGCGCGGCTGCGCCGCCAGACCCGCTACCTGCTGTCCGGCGGCCGCGCGATGTTCCGCGCCGCGTTGTCGGTGCTCTTCGGCCTGATCGTGAACCTGTTGCTGATCGGCATCGTGCTGCGGGCGGTCGCGTGGGTGCTCGGCTGGTTCCTCGCCGACCAGAAGGTGATCACGCCCGACCTCCAGGTGGACTGGCTGCCGAACGATTCCTGGTCCTTCGTCGGCATGTCCGTGACGCTGGTCGCGGTAAGCGCGCTGATGTTCCTGATCGAGAAGGTCTGGGACCGCTGGGCGCGGATGCCGGACGTCGTCCGCACCATCCTCACCACGGTCGGCAACGTGACGTTGCGGTACGGCGTACCGGTCGCCGTCCTGCTGCTCGGTGTCCCCGGAGGCCTTTATCTGCTGGGAAAGATCCCCGATGACTCGGCCGACCAGCCCAGCCTCCCGTCCCTGCTGCTGGCGTTGGTCGATCCAACGAAACAAGGGGTCGCGTCGTTCGGCGCGCTGGTCGTCGTGCTGATCGGGCTCGGCAAGTCGGTGTGGAACGGGCTGACCGTCGAGGGCAAGGCGGCGACCGGGTTGCGCGCGCGGCTGCTGGTGTTCGCCCGGACCAAGCTCGCGCCGTGGGCGGGCAGCACCGTCATCGTGATCGCCGCGGTCATCGCGCTGCTGCGCTGGACGGGCGGGTACGCGACCGACACGACGTACCAGAAGGACTGGAACGTCGCGCTGGTCCTGGTCGCGATCGCCCTCGCCATCAAGGTGCTCACCGACGCGAACCGGACCTCGCTGCACTCCTTCTACCGCGAGCGGCTGTCGCGCGCGTTCCTGGTGAAGCGGCAGGACAACGGCGCCGCGGTCGCCCTCGACTACCACCTGCGGCTGCGGTACTCGGACTGGGCGAAGCCGAACGACGGCGGCCCGCAGCTCGTCATCGCCGGCGTCGCGAACGTGGACGATCCGGACTTCGTGCCGACGCAGCGCGACTGCGTGCCGTTCGTCTTCGACCCCGCGCAGATCGGCATCGTCGGGGACCGGTCGCTGCCGGACGGCGGGCAGCGCGAGACGGCCGACTACGAGCGCGAGGCCGACGTACTCAAGCGTGAGGTCACGGTGCCGGCGGCGATGGCGATCAGCGGGGCCGCGTTCAGTCCGCTGACCGGGCGGGTGAACGAGCGGACGCGGCCGGTGCGGCTGCTGCTCGCCGTCCTCAACGCGCGCCTCGGCGTGTGGCTGCCGAACCCGTACTGGAACAACCGCGGCGAGCCGTCGTTCCCGGACCGGCACGGGTTCGTCCCGAAGCTCCGGCGGTACGTCGGCAGCGTGATCGACAAGCCCGGTCCGTACCGGCTGCTGCACGAGGCGGTCGGGTCGCCGTCGATGTACGAGCGCCGGATCTACGTCACCGACGGCGGGCACTACGACAACCTCGGCCTGGTCGAGGCGCTCCGCCGCAAGCCCGCGCAGGTGATCGTGATCGACGCGTCGAACGACGCCGAGGACCGGTTCACCGCGCTCGCCGAGGCGATCGCGACGGCCCGGATGGACCACGGCATCGAGGTGAACATCGACCCGTCGCCGATGATCCGCGGCACCAAGCCGCGCGCCGACCGCGCCTGGGCCTACGGCATCGCCACCCACCCGCTCGAGGACGACGAGGAGAAGCCGTACAAGACCGAGATCTTCTTCGTGAAGGCCGTCCTGGCCGGCCAGCTCGACTGGGACCTCGAGCAGTACGCCGCCGAACACACCGACTTCCCCCGCCGCACCACCGGCGACCAGTTCTACGACGAATGGGACTTCGAGGCCTACCGCTCCCTCGGCCACACCCTCACCCGGTCCCTCGTCGACCACCACCGCGTCGACGACCGACTGAGCAGTCTGTAACGCATCGTCACGGTGAACGGATGTACCCCCGAGGGGGGAACTCACCATGGCAACTTTCAACTCACCGCCGGGCTGGCCGGCACCACCGACAACCGACTGGCGTCCACCGCCCGGATGGCAACCGGACCCGTCCTGGCCGGCTCCACCACCCGGCTGGGCGTTCTGGCTGAACCCGCGTGGGCGGCGGGCGCGCGGGCCGTACGGGCGTTACGGCGCCGAGCCGCCCGTGAAACTGGTGGCCGCATGGGCCGCCGGCGCGATCGCGTTCCTCGTGATCGTGGGGGCGATCGGCGAGAGCAACACACCGACGGCCGTGTCATCGGCCCCGGCCGCGGAGGTCACGGCGCCCGGACCGACGACAACCGTGACCGTTCCCGGCCCGGCCGTCACGGTGCAGCAGACCGTTCCAGGTCCGACGGCAACGGTGACGCAGGCCCCGTTGCCTGCGCGCACGGTGACCGTCCCGGCGCCGCGGAGCAGCACCACAACCACTCGGACCACAGCGCCGGTGCCACTGGTGCGGAAGACCGCAACCGCAGCGCCGAAGCAGACGAGCGCTCCGGAGACCACCGTGTACTACGCCAACTGCACAGCCGTCCGCGCCGCGGGGAAGGCGCCGTTGCACCGCGGTGATCCCGGGTACGGCGGGCACCTCGACCGTGACGACGACGGTGTGGCCTGCGAGTAGTCCACACGGTTGCTTGTGGATAACTCTGGTGGGCTGTGGATAGGTGGGCAGTTGCTGTGGACAACTGTGGGGGTCGGTTGTGGATGGGGCGGCAGATGCTGGTGCGGATGCACATGCAGTCCGGCAGGTGAGAGGACCGTTGCCGGGGCGCGGTTTCGATGGTGGGATGGTCGCCGTACGCCGGGTGAAACTTTACGAAGATTTAGCCGTGACATCCGGCGTGCCGGAATCGTTGATCCGTCAGACAGTTCACCCGTCAGTGGATCGCTGGGGACGCCGGAGGACCGCCATGCACAAGTTCAACCCGCCACCCGACTGGCCCGAGCCGCCGAGTGACAGCTGGCGGCCGCCGGTCGGCTGGACGCCGGATCCGGCCTGGCCCGAGGCGCCCGCGGGCTGGCGGTTCTGGCTCGGTCGCACCGGCCGCCGCAGTAGCGGCCCGATCGGGGCGTACGGCGCCGTCGACGCCGGCCGCCTCGAGCTGGCCACGGTCGACCCGGCCCTGGTGCTGATGCACTCCTGATCGACAGTCGTACCCGGGCTCCCGCAGGCTGACCAGCGTGCGGGAGCCGTTTCGTGTCCAGCTCCGGCCAGGGGTGGCGCGTTCTTATCGTCTTCTGGTGTTATGTTATCAATGTAGATAACACGCATTTGGGAGGCGCTTCGTGGGCTGGATCGGGCTCGACCTCGGCACGCAAAGTGTGCGGGCCGTGCTGGCCGATGCCAAGGGGCGCGTGCTGTCCCGTGCAACGCGCCCGCTCAGCAGCCACCGTGACGGCGTACGGCACGAGCAGAACCCGCAGTCCTGGCTGACCGCCGTCGACGCCGTCCTCGCCGACGTCGGAGCCGCCGAGCTCGAGGGCATCGCGATCTGCTCGACCTCCGGCACCTTCCTGCTGACCGACCGGTCCGGCCGCCCCGTCACCACGGCCTTGATGTACGACGACGCGCGCGCGGCCGCCCGTCGCGACCAGATCGTGGACGCCGATCCGGATCGCTGGGCGACGAGCATGCAACCCACCTGGGCACTCCCGAAGATCCTCGATCTCGACCTCACCGATCGGCGGGTCGTCCACAGCGCCGACTTCGTCGCGGCCCACCTCGTCGGCCACCCGGTCGCGACCGACACCAGCCACGCGCTCAAGACGGGCTACGACCTGGTCGCCGAATCCTGGCCGGCCGCGGCCTTCGACAAACTCGGCCTGCCGCTCGCCGCGTTCCCCGAGGTCGTCCGCCCCGGCGCCGAGCTCGGCCGCACGCCGCAGGGCGTCCCCGTCTACGCCGGGATGACCGACGGCTGCGCCGCGCAGATCGCCGCCGGCGCCCTCACTCCCGGCGCGTGGAACTCGGTCCTCGGTACGACGCTCGTCCTGAAAGGTGTCAGCGACGACCTCATCACTGATCCCACCGGCGCCGTCTACAGCCATCGCCACCCCGACGGCGGCTGGCTGCCGGGCGGCGCGTCCAGCACCGGCGCCGGCCTACTCACCGAGCTGCTGCCGAACGCCGACCTCGACGCTCTCGATCACGCGGCCCGCGCGCTGGGCCCGGTCGACGCGGTGACCTATCCGCTCACCAAGACCGGCGAGCGATTCCCGTTCGTCGCTCCGCAGGCCGAGCGCTTCACCCTCGGGGACACCCCTGACGACCTGCACGCGTACGCCGCCGTGCTCCAAGGCGTTGCCTTCATCGAGCGGCTCGCGTTCGAGCACCTGGAGGCGCTCGGCGCCGACCCGGTCCGATCCGTGTCGCTCACCGGCGGGGCGACCCGCAGCGGCTACTGGAACCAGCTCCGCGCCGACGTTCTCGGCGTGCCGGTAGAGCTTCCGGCCGTGCCGGATCCGGCGTACGGCATGGCGGTGCTCGCCGCCTCCGGTGGGGCCGACCTCACCGGTACGGCGCAGCGGATGGTCCGCGTGGATCGCGTGCTCGAGCCGGGCGACCGGCCGCTCGACGACCTGTACGGCGCTTTCGTCGCCGAACTCGACCGACGGGGGTACCGCGGATGAGGACCACGATCGTGCTGGCCCGTCATGGGCGGACCGCCTGGCACCACGGCAACCGGTACACCGGTTCCACCGACCTTCCGATCGACGAGGTCGGCGTACGGCAGGCGCAACAGCTGAAGGAATGGGCCGATGGCTACGCGCCGGACGCGTTGTGGGCGTCGCCGATGCTGCGCGCGCGGCAGACGATCACCCCGGCCGCGGAAGCGCTCGGCCTGACGCCGACGCTGGACGCAAGGCTGCGCGAGGTCGACTTCGGTGCCGCCGAGGGGAAGATGCTGAGCGAACTGCCGCCCGCGGTGGCGAAGGCGTTCGAGCTCGACCCGGTCCGGGACCATCTCCCCGACGGCGAGGATCCCGTCGAGGCGGCCGACCGGGTGCGCGAGGTGTTCGACGAGATCGGTCAGCGGCATCAGGGGCAGAAGGTCCTGGTCGTCGCCCACAACACGCTCATCCGGCTGCTCGTGTGCAGGGTGCTCGGCCTGCGGCTGAACGACTACCGCAGACTGCTACCTGCGCTCGGTCCCGCGGCGCTGGTGCGATTCCGGTGGCAGGACGGCACAGTGGGTCTCGAGGCGTACAACGTTCCTCCTCTGCGTTTGGAGACCCTGGGATGACAACGGATGTCGACGGCGACACCACCGAACTGAGCCGGCCCGCGCGCCGCCAGGCCGAGATCGCGGCGTACGTCGTGAAACACGGCTCGGTCTCGGCGAACGACCTGGTCGAGGCGTTCGGCGTGAGCGTGATGACGGTGCACCGCGACCTGGACGAGCTCGAGCGGCAGGGCGTGGTGCGCAAGTACCGCGGCGGTGTCAGCGCGCAGCCGACCAGCGTGTTCGAGAGCAACGTCGCGTACCGGCTGAACACCGCGCACGCGGAGAAGGCCGCGATCGCCCGGCATGCGCGGGCGATGATCGAGCCGGGGATGTCGGTGATGCTCGACGACTCGACCAGTGCGCTGGCCCTGGTCGACCTGTTCGAGGACATCACACCGTTGACCGTGGCAACGAACTTCCTGCCGGCCATCACCAAGCTGGCGCAGTTGCGCGACATCACGCTGCTGGCGCTCGGCGGGATCTACTCGGCGACCCACGACTCGTTCGGCGGGATGCCGTGCGCGGAGGCCGTCGAGGCGCTGCACACCGACCTGCTGTTCTGCTCGGTGTCCGCGGTGTCGTCGACGCACGCCTTCCACCAGGAGGAGGAGATCGTCCTGGTGAAGCGGGCCATGCTGCGCTCGGCAAGGACCAAGGTGCTGCTGGTCGACCACGCCAAACTGCAGCGCACCGCCCTGCACCGGCTCGCTCCACTGACCGACTTCGACGTGGTGATCGTCGACGAGAAGACCCCGAAGAACCTGATCGACCCACTGCGCGACCACGGCGCGACCGTGGAGGTCGCCGAACTATGAACGCTCCACCTCAGGTGGAGCGTTAGGAGAGGGCAGTGCATGGACATCGGCGTTGACGTAGGCACCACCGTCACCAAGGCCGTCGCGTTCGACGCCGCCGGGCGCCCGCTGGCCGAGGCTTCCCGGCCGACCAGGTTGTTGCATCGCAGTCCTGGGCGCTTCGAGCACGAGACGTCGGAAGTAGTTGCTTCGGTCAACGAGGTCGTCGGTGAGCTGGCCGGCACCGTGGGAACGCGGCCCGATGTCCTCGCGATCACCGCCCAGGGCGACGGCCTCTGGCTGGTCGATCCGGACGGTACGCCGGTACGCCCGGCGATCTCGTGGCTGGATGCGCGCAGCAGCCCGATCCTCGAGCGGTGGACGGCGGACGGGGTTGCGGAACACGTGTTCCGACGTTCCGGAAACCGGATGTTTCCGGGGGCGTCCGGTCCGCTGCTGGCTGCAGTACTCGCGGAGGAACCCGACGTGGTCGAGCGGGCGGGTACGGCGGCGTACTGCAAGGACGTGGTGATGCAGGCGTTGACCGGCGTACGGGCGACCGATGTGTCCGACGCATCGGCACCGTTCCTTGATCCCAGGACTGGTGAGTACGACGAAGAGGCGTTGGCAGCGACCGCGCTGTCCGGTGTGAGTCATCTGCTGGCGCCTGTTGCCCCGCACGGGCCTGTGGGTGAACTGCGGGACGACTCGACCGGCCTGGTGGCCGGCACCCGCGTGTCCGCGGGACCGTATGACCTTCCGGCCGCGGCGGCAGGCGCCGGAGTGACTGAGCCCGGCGACGCCCTGCTGACGGTCGGCACGACGTTGGCCTGCCAGGTCGTCACCCGTGATTTGCCCGTCGACGGTGAACCGGCCGGCCTGTTCCTCGGCACCTGGACGCCCGGTGTCTGGCTCCGCGCGATGCCCGCCATGGTCGGCACGGCGGCCCTCGACCGCGTCCTCGCCCTTGTCGGCGTCGGCACCGACCAACTGCCGACACTGCTCGCGGACAGCCCACCCGGTGCGTCCGGCGTGACGGTGCTGCCCTACCTGTCCGAGGCCGGCGAACGGGCTCCCTTCGTCGATACCCGCGCCCGCGGAACGATCGACGGCATCTCGCTGTCGACGACGACAGCTGACCTCGTCCGTGCGACCTGCGAAGGCATCGCCTACGCCGCCCGGCACTGCCTGGAGGCGGCGGGCTGGACCGGCCGCGTCACGGTGTGCGGCGGCGGTGCCCGGAGCAACGAGTGGACCCAGATCCTCGCCGACGTCCTGAACGCGCCCCTGCACACCGCCGAGGCCGAGCAGGTCGCCGCGCGGGGTGCGGTGATCTGCGCCCGCCGAGCTGTCGATCCGGACAGCGCCGGAATTGGGTGGATCGCGGAGACCCGCCAGGTCGATCCCGACCCGGCTCGCGCCACGTTCTACGCCGAGGGCTACGCCCACTACCTGCGCCGGATCGAGTCAGCCCGTCCGCGCTGGTCCGACCCAGCACCTACCTTCTCTGGAGTCCGATGAGAACCGTCAAGACGCTGCTCGCAGGCGACCACTTCGTGCGCAACGAACTGCTCGCCTCGGCACTGTCCACCGTCCCGGACGTCGCGTTCGAGTTTCGTGAGGTCACGCTGCCCTGGCCGTTGACGCCGTACGGCCGGGTCGCCGAGGTCGACGAGGCGAGCGACGCGGAGGACCAGCTGATCGAAGCGCTGGCGGGGGTCGAGCTCGCGGTCACCCAGATGGGCCCGTTCACCGAACGGGTCCTGGATGCCGCGCCGGACCTGCGCTACCTGGTCGTGTGCCGCGGCGGACCGGTGAACGTGAACGTCGCCGCGGCGGCCCGACGGGGGATCGCCGTGGCGTCGACACCCGGGCGTAACGCGGTCGCGGCCGCCGAGCACGCGATCGCGCTGATGATGGGTGCCCTGCGCAACCTTCCGCGGCTGCAACGGACGCTGGAGCAGGGCGAGTGGCGCTCCGATCTCTACGCGTACGACGAGTGCGGCGTCGAGGTCGACGGGTCGACGGTGGGGCTGATCGGGTACGGCGCGATCGGCCAGCGGGTCGCCCGGGTACTGCTGGCCTTCGGCGCGCAGGTCGTGGTCGCCGATCCGTACGTCGACGAGGCCCCGGACGGCATCGAACTGGTGGAACTCGACGAGTTGCTGCGACGGTCGGACGTGGTGAGCCTGCATGCCCGGCTGACCGAGCAGACCCGCGGCATGATCGGTGCCGCACAGCTGGCGATGATGCCGCGCGGCGCCGTACTGGTGAACACCGCTCGTGGCGGGTTACTCGACTACGAAGCAACCGTGGACGCCTTGGAGTCGGGGCAGCTGGGAGCGGCGGCGTTCGACGTCTTCCCGGCCGAACCGCTGCCGGCGGATTCGCGGCTGCTCACGGCCCCGAACATCGTGATGACGCCCCACCTGGCCGGCGCCACCCGCCAGACCGCACACCGAGCCGGCACGATCGCCGCCGAGGCGGTCGCTGCCTTCCTCACCGGAAAGGACCCGGCGGGACTGGTTTCGGCGTAGCCACATCCATGAAGCTTGCGACTTCCACCACCTGGACCGAGCTGCTGCTGTTGCTGATCGCGTTCGTGCTGTCGATGGTGATCGGCATCGAACGCCAGGTGCGGCAGAAGAGCGCGGGGATGCGGACGCGCCGCGATCGGGATGGCCTGCGGCGCCGGCATGCCGCTGCTCGCGGCCGCCGCGACCGTGCTGCACCTCGTTGCCGTCGGCCCCTTCGCCCAGCTCGGGCGGCTGCTGCCGTCGCCCGACCGGCGCCGGATCGTCACGGTGCGGTACGACGACGGTGCCGGCGTACTGCGGGCCATCCTCTCGACCGCGACGTCGATGGGGTTCGAGGCGTCGGTGCTCGGGACCGAGGAGCACCGCGACGGAGCGCGGCCGCAGGTGCGGGCCTCGATGCGCTTCTCCGGCCGGGCGCCGCTGCAGGACCTGGTGCTCGCCCTGGACGATCTCGACGGCGTCACCGGCGTCCGGCTGCGCAACGACGACGATGACTAAATCGTTGTGATCTTCGTGAGAAAATCACACTAATTCTCTATACGTAACCATGATTCGGTGATAATTTCACCGGCATGCCCGCTGCCCCGAAGCTTGTTGACCTCCGCGAACTGGCCGTTCGGCTGGCGTTCGCGGCGGGTGCCGAGTTGCTGGCCCGTCAGCGGAGTCTGTCGATCGACGCGGCCGGTGTCGAGACCAAATCCTCGGCGAGTGACCCGGTCAGCGACGCCGACCGTGCCTCGGAGAAGCTGATCGCCGACGGGCTCACCGCCGCCCGTCCCGGCGACGGCCTGCTCGGCGAGGAAGGCGCTTCGCGCGCTTCGACCACCGGCCTGACCTGGGTGATCGATCCGCTCGACGGCACGGTCAACTACCTGTACGGCCGCCTCGACTGGTGCGTCTCGATCGCCGTCGAGGACGAGCAGGGTGCGCTCGCCGGAGCGGTCCATCAACCGCGCACCGGTACGACGTGGTCCGCCGTACGCGATGCCGGTGCCCACCGCGACGACCAGCGGCTCGGCCCGCCAAGGAGGACCGAGTTGCCGTCGGCCCTGGTGTCGACAGGCTTCTCGTATCTGCCGGAGCGCCGGGCGGAGCAGGCGGAGGTCCTGCGACAGGTACTGCCGGCCGTCCGCGACATCCGTCGTGGTGGTTCGGCCGCCCTCGACCTGTGCTCGGTCGCCGACGGTACGGCGGACGCGTACTACGAGCACGTCATCCAGCCGTGGGACGTCGCCGCCGGCGCCCTGATCGCCCGCGAATCCGGCGCCACCGTCGTCCGCGGCCCCGGAACGGCTTTCCCGCAAGGCATCCTGGCGTCCGCCCCCGCAGTGGCCGCCCCGCTTCAGGAGTTACTCACAAGGAGGTCGGTGTGACGATCGTGGACCTGCCGGCCCGGGCCCATCCGGACGAGCAACAAATTGCTGCCAGCAACGACCAGCTGAAACGCCGCCGGCGGCGTGAGTACGGGCTGTTCGCGCTGCTGGTTGCGCCGAACCTGCTGGTGATCGCGGTCTTCGCGTACTGGCCGATCATCTACAACGCCTTCCTCAGCCTGACCGACTGGAACATGATCGCCGCCCGTCCGACGTTCGTGGGCCTGGCCAACTACGGCCGGACGCTGACCGACCCCGGGTTCCACAAGACGCTGTGGATCACGGTCGTGTTCACCGGGCTGATCGTGATCGGCAGCCTGGTGATCGGGCTGGCGCTGGCCTTCCTGTTCAACCTGCCGCTGAAGGGCCGCGGTGCGGTGCGGACGATCGCGTTCGCGCCGCACATCCTGTCCGGCGCGGCGGTCGCGACCATCTGGGCGTTCATCTTCGACCCCGGGTACGGCCTGATGCGGGCGCTGATCGAACCGTTCGGCGCCGAACCACCGGACTGGATGAACAACTCCGACTGGGCGCTGCCCGGCCTGGTCATCGTCTACCTGTGGAAGAACGTCGGGTTCGCCGCGCTGATCTACCTGGCCGGCCTGCAGGGCCTGCCGAAGGAGCTCGACGAGGCGGCTGCGATCGACGGCGCGTCGACCTGGACGCGGTTCCGGTCGATCAAGCTGCCGTTGCTCGCCCCGATCACCTTCTTCCTGCTGATCACCACGGTGATCGGCACGTTCCAGGCGTTCGACGTGATCGCGGTGATGACCGGTGGTGGCCCTGGTGACGCCACCACCACGCTGAGCTGGTCGATCTACAACGAAGGTTTCCAGGCGTTCAACGCGGGCCGCGCGGCGACGCTGTCGATCATCATGTTCGTCATCTTGCTGCTGGTCACGACCGTGCAGGCCCGGGTGATGGAGAGGCGGGTGCACTACCGATGAAGGCACGCGCGATCCAGTACGTCGTACTGATCGGTGTGGCGGCCGTGTTCCTCGGACCGCTGTACTGGTTGCTGTCCACGGCGTTCAAGCAGCCGGCGCAGATCTACCAGTGGCCGCCGGCCTGGTGGCCGGACCTCACCTGGGAGAACTTCAGCCTGGCGTGGAAGGCCGCGCCGTTCGACCGGTTCTTCCTGAACTCCACGATCATCACGGTGGCGGGTACGGCGCTGAAGGTGATCAACGCGGTACTGACGGCGTACGCCTTCGCCTACCTGCGCTTTCCGTTCAAGAAGATCCTGTTCTTCGCGGTGCTCGGCGCGATGATGGTGCCCGGTCACGTGACCCTGCTGCCGAACTACCTGACGGTGGCGACGCTCGGCTGGATCAACACGTACGCCGGCCTGATCATCCCGGGGATCGGGTCCGCGTTCGCGACCTTCCTGATGCGGCAGCACTTCCTGACGCTGCCGACGGAGGTGACCGACGCGGCCGCGGTCGACGGCGCCGGGCACCTGCGCACCCTGTGGCGCGTCGTCCTGCCGATGTCGCGGCCGATGCTGATCACCGTCGTGGTGATCACCGCGGTCGAGGAGTGGAACAACTTCGTCTGGCCGCTGATCGTCACCAACACGGCGTCGATGCGGACGCTGCCGGTCGGGCTGCTGATCCTGAAGGACGAGGAGGGACTCGCGGCCTGGGGCACGATCATGGCCGGCACGCTGCTGGTGCTCGCGCCGATGCTGCTGATCTTCCTGATCGCCCAGCGCTACATCGTCGGTGGGATCACGGCCGGAGCTCTGAAGGGATGAGCATGCAACGTCGTACTTTCCTCGGAGTCACCGCGGCGCTGGGGCTCGCGGGCTGTGGCTACCGCTCCGTCGACGCGATCTACTCACAGCCGGCCGGTGCCGTGCCGAAGCAGTACGCGAACCGCACGCGGGTCGTTTTCTGGTCGCCGTACGGCGGTGTGAACGGCAAGGCGGTGGACAAGCTCGTTGCCAAGTTCAACGATTCGCAGAGCGACGTGTACGTCGAGGTGCAGTTCCAGGGCAGCTACGACGACGTGGCGCAGAAGATCGCGGCCGCACTGGTCGCGAAGCAGGCGCCGGATCTCGCCGTACTGTCCGACGTCACCTGGGAACGGTTCTTCCTGAACGAGGCGCTGGAGCCACTGAACGGCTACTTCACCGACGGCTTCGGGCCCGGTGTCTTCCAGGAGAAGCTGTTCGGCGAGTACGTCGTGAAAGGCCAGAGCTGGGCGGTGCCGTTCGCCCGCAGTACGCCGATCATGTACTACAACCGCGACGCGTTCGCGAAGGCGGGACTGCCGGACCGGGTGCCGCGGACCTGGAGCGAGCTGCGGTCGTGGGTGCCCGAGCTGGCCAAGGTGCAGTCGGGCGGCCGGTCGCTGCGGACGATCGCGTTCGCGAAGATCGACGGCGACTGGCAGTTCCAGGGGAACGTGTGGCAGTTCGGCGGCGCGTACTCCAAGGGGCTCGACGTCACGATCGACGAGGCCGGTGCGGTCGCGGCGGGTGAGTGGCAGCGGTCCATGGTGCACGACCTCGGAGCTGCCTACATGGCGAGCAGCCCGAGTACCGACTTCGCGAACGGGCTGGTCGGCGTCATCCAGGAGTCGACCGGTGGCATGAAGACCATCACCAGCAAGGCGAAGTTCAAGGTCGGGGCCGGGTTCATCCCGTCGGAGGTCGCGGCCGGGATCGCCACCGGCGGCGGCGGGATCGGCATGCTGCGGAACATCTCGACCGAGCGGAAACAGGCCGCGGCGACGTTCCTGCAGTTCCTCGCCCGGCCGGAGAACTCGGCCTGGTGGACGACGCAGACCGGCTATCTTCCCGTGGTGAACAAGGCCCGCGAGGACCCCGAGCTGAAGAAGCTGATCGCCGAGCAGCCGAACTACGGCGTCGCGATCGCGCAGCTGGAGAACGCGCGGCAGCAGGACGCGATCCGCCTGTACGGGCGGAACGCCAACGTCCAGATCTACACCGGGCTGCAGCAGATCTACGCCGACAACGCGCAGCCGAAGAAGGTGTTCGCCTCGGTCGCGCGCCGCCTCGAGGCGATCGGCGACGAGGTCCAACGGCTCTACGAGGAGAAGGTGCTGTGATCATCACCGGCCACCGGGGTTCACTCGGGACGGAACCGGAGAACACGCTGCGATCGTTCCGCCGCGCGGTCGCGGACGGGTGCGACGAGATCGAGCTCGACCTGCGGGTGAGTGCGGACGGGGAGCTCGTGATCATGCACGACGCGACCGTCGACCGCACCACCTCCGGGTCGGGCGAGGTCGCGTGCCTGACACTCGACGAGCTGCGTGCCCTCGACGCCGGACTCGGGGAGCGGATCCCGACCTGGTCCGAGGCGGTCGCGGCGGTCGACGTCCGGCTCCAGGCGGAGGTGAAGGCCGAGGCCGCCGTACCGCTGCTGGCGCAGTCCCTGAAGGCCGACCGGGCGCTGGCCGAGCGGACCCTGGTCACGTCGTTTCACGCCGAGATCCTGCTCGCGGTCCGCGAAGCGTTCCCGGACGTGACGACAGGCCACATCTTCGGCCGTACGCCGGAGATCCCCGAGGTCATCACCCGCACCCGCGCGGCCGGCGCCTCCTGGGCGCTGTGCGGCATCGCCGGCCTGACCCCCGCCGGCGTCGCCGAACTCCACGCCGCCGCCCTGAACGTCACCGCCTGGCCCGTCCCCGACGCCGCGACCCTCGCCAAGGCAGCCGCCCTCAACGTCAACGGCATCACCACCGACAACCCCCACCTCCTGCACTAACCCACCCCGCCCCACCCCGCCCCACCCCGCCCCGCCCCACCCCGCCCCGACCCCGCCCCGACCCCGCCCCGACCCCGCCCCGCCCGGCCCCGACCCCGCCCCGCCCCGCCCCGACCCCGCCCCGCCCGGCCCCGGCCGGCCGGGGGGACTTTGTGCACCGGATCCGCGTGCCGCGGGGCTCCGCGTGCGGATCTCGTGCACAAAGACGGGGCCGAGGGTGACCGTGTGGGTTGAGTCACACGAATCAACGTGCGAATTTGTTCTTCCATGAAACATAAATGTGTGATTGGGTCTCTGGTATGGGAATCAGCATCGGTGTGGTCGGGGCGGGGCAGTTCGCTCCGTCGTTCCTTCGGTTGTGGTCCGCGCATCCCGACGTGTCGGAGGTGCGGCTGACCGACGTCATCCCCGAGCGGGCCGCCGAGATGGCCGCCAAGCAGGGCATCACGGTGACACCCGCGTCGTTCGAGGAGATGCTCGAGTCGGACGTGGACGCGGTCGCGATCTTCACGCAGCGCTGGCTGCACGGCGAGATGGCGATCAAGGCGCTCGAGGCCGGGAAGCACGTGTACTCCACGGTCCCGATGGCGATCGAGGCGGATCAGATCGCCCGCATCATCGAGCTGGTGAAGGAGACCGGGCTCACCTACATGATGGGTGAGACGAGCTTCTACTACCCGTCCTCGGTGTACTGCCGGCAGAAGCTCGCCGAGGGCGCGTTCGGCCGGGTGTTCTACAGCGAGGGCGACTACGTCCACGACATGGACCTCGGGTTCTACGCGGCGTACCAGTACTCCGGCGGTGAGGACTGGAAGAAGACGGCGTCGTTCCCGCCGCTGCTCTACCCGACGCATGCCGTCGGCAACGTCCTCTCGGTGACCGGTCAGCACGCCACCCACGTGTCGGCGATCGGCGTCAAGGACGACCGCGGCGACGGCGTGTTCGACAAGGAGATCAGCCAGTTCGACAACGACTTCTCGAACGCGACCGCGCTGTTCAAGCTCGCCGACGGCAGCGTGATGCGGACCAACGAGATGCGCCGCGTCGGCTACCCGTCGCACATCCGCGAGTCGCGGCTGCGGGTGTTCGGTACCGAGGGCAGCTTCGAGCAGCTCGCGACGACGACGCTGTGGCAGAACAAGGAAGGCGTCGAGGACGTCAGCCAGCTGATGGAGACCAAGCCGAGCGGGGACCTCGACGACGCCGACCTGGCGAACGTCGACCCCGCGCTGCGGGACGCGTTCCGGTCCGGTCTCTCCCCGGTGCACGACCGCTCGCGCCTGCCGAAGGAGTTCGACGGGCTGCACAACGGGCACGAGGGCTCGCACCACTTCCTCGCCGACGACTTCGTCCGCGCGGTCGCCGACAAGACCCTGCCGCCGATCAACGCGTGGGTCTCGGCCCGCTACACCCTGCCCGGCATCTTCGCGCACCAGTCCGCTCTCCAGGGCGGCGTCCAGCTGGAGATCCCGGACCACGGCGACGCGCCTGCGTGACCTGACGACAGGAGGTATCCACTCGGCCGGCGATCCGCCAGGCGTAATGCTGCGGAGAACCCGCCGGGCGAGTGGACTACCTCCTGTCCTTGGGCACCGCCGATAAGATCCGGTATGGCCCTGGACCTCTTCGCCGGTATCTCCGTCAGCAACTACGACACGGCCGTCGCCTGGTACGAGAAGCTGCTGGGCGCGCCGCCGAGCTTCCTCCCCAACGACGTCGAAGCGGTATGGGAGGTCGGCGAGCACCAGTTCCTCTACATCGAGGTCGTCCCGGAGCACGCCGGGCATGCGCAGCACACGTTGTTCGTCGAGGACTTCGAGGGAGTACTGCGGGCGATCGCCGACCGCGGGCTCGAACCGGCGGTGCGGGAGACGTACGAGAACGGCGTACGGCACGTGACCTTCTACGACCCGGACGGCAACGAGATCTCGTACGGCGGCGCGCCCCTGGAGTAATCAGGGTTCGCGGGGCGCGCGGTAGCGGTACAGGTCGGGGAGGAAGTTCTCGAGGTTGCCGATCTCCTCGATGTGGTGCCGGATCCACGCGGCGAGCTTGGGGTGCGGGAAGGCACGGTTGTGCGCGGTCCGGTTGAGGAAGAGGCGGGCCAGCGCAGTGGTGTCGCCGATCGTCAGGTGGGTCGTGTAGCGGCAGCCGGAGCGGGTGCGGGTGAACTCGTTCTCGAGCCGGACCAGGGAGCTGCCGAGCACGCGTTTGGTGATGACGGCCGACTGGCTGTCGACGGTTTCGACGACGACCTCCAGGTCGAGCAGCATCGACGGATCACGCCCGAGCGCTTCGGTGATGTGCAGTCGGGTCCCCGGCCCGATCGGACCTGGCGTGGTCGCCTCGTACGAGATGTGGTCGAGCGGGTGCCACACCAGGTACCGCGGCCAGGACGAACCGGCGTACCGCATGTCGCCCGGGATGTGGGTGTACCACCAGGCGAGCATCTCCGGTGTGACCTGCTCGAGTGGAGCGTGGCTGATCGTGACGACGGTCCGGCCGTCGTCGGACGAGTTGGAGACCGTTGCGGATTCCACTGGACGCAACGGCCACAGGACGGGGCGCGGCGCGGGCAGGTCCATCCCGCACGCGTGCCCTCCGTCGCGGATGTCAAACGGGGTCAGTCCCGTACGGCGATCCGATCCAGCTCGTCCCACGCCAGCACTCGGACCGCGAGCACTGCCCGGCCCTCGAGCTCGGCCCGCAGCAGGCGATGTACTCCGTCGAGGATCGTGATCCGCCCGTCGGGTCGCCGTACGACGTCCACCGGGTGACGGAGGTCCGCGGCGAGAGTCCTTTCGTACTGCTCGCGGTACGTCACGGGATCCGCCGCGACCTGGTGCGGCGTCAGCTGGAACGGCTGCCCGTCGTACGCCCAGAACGGCAGGTCGAGGTGGTGCGCCAACTGTGCGAGCGGCAGCTCGGTCGTGGGCAGATCCAGTGTGTGCAGCAGGTCGAGGTCCCAGTGGAAGTCGAGGATGTACGCGCGCAGCTCCGCGGGTACTGCGAGCGGGAACGGGCGCCGGGTCATTCGTAGACGCGGCGCAGCCGGACGGTCATCGAGTTCTCGATGTGGCGGGTCATCGCGGCCTCGGCGGCCCGGGGGTCGCCGGAGGTGATGGCCTCGACCAGTGTGCGGTGTTCGGTGAGGACCTCGGGTCCGATGTCGCGGTTGTAGTGCAGACGGAAGATGTGCAGGTGGCAGTGGGTTCGCTCGAACGCCAGCCGGACCTGTTCGCTCCCGGACAGTGACGCGATCAGCGAATGGAACCGGTTGTCGTGCACGGTGAGCGACTTGTAGCCGGCGTAGTCGATCGACGTCGGCTCGACCGCGTTCGCCAGCTCCGCCGACAGTCGCTCCGCGCCCTCGGCCGTGATCAGCTCGGCCGCCCGCCGTGCGGCCCACGGCTCGAGCAGCAACCGGAACCGGTACAGATCGTCGAACTCCTCCAGCGTCAGCAACGGCGTCGCGCGGTACCCCTTCAGCGGCTCCTTGACCGCCAGGCCCTCCGACTCCAGCCGCGCGAGCGCCTCCCGCACCGGTGTCGACGACACCTGGAACTCCCGGGCCAGCCCGTCGATCGAGATCCGCGCGCCGGGCCGGATGACGTGGTCCATCAGCATCGTCTTGATGGCCTCGTACACGTCGTCGGCCAGCATCTGCCGGCGCAGCAGCCGCCGGTCCACCGGCGCCATCGGCTCCGTAGCCTCCGCCATCAGCTGTCTCCGGATTCTGGTCGCGGTCTTGACCCCACCGGTCAGGTTTCGGCAGGGTAACACTGGTAATCATGCATCATGCATGATTTTGGCTCGAGCTAGCTATGGGAAGGCACGAACGATGGTGAGGTTCGAACAGATCGGCGTTCTGCCCGAGCCCGGGGACAACGTCGCGATCGCCTCCCGGCGGCTGGACGCCGGCACCGAGGTCGAGCTCGGCGCCGAGTTGGGCGGTACGACGATCACGCTGCCGCACACCGTGCTGGAAGGGCACCGCTTCGTCGTCGCGAACGTCTCCGCCGGTGCGGCGCTGACCTCGTGGAACACCGCATTCGCCCGGGCCTCCCGCGACCTGGTCCCCGGCGACTACGTGTGTACGCCGACCAGTCTCGCCGCCGTCACCGCCCGTGGCGTCGACGGCCTGCCGGACGAGCCGTCCGCGACCAACGAGCCGCTCGACCCGTACGAGCTGGACGAGTCCGCGCTGAACTTCGGCGCCCAGGTCACCAGCGTCGAGCAGCCCGGCACGTTCCTCGGCTACCCGCGCGAGCAGGGCCCGGCCGGGACCCGGAACCACGTCGTACTGCTGGCGACCAGCTCCCGCAGCAGCGGATTCGTCACCGAGCTCGCGCGGCGCTTCGACGGCGCGGCGGCGGGCGACGGTGTCGTACCGGTGGCGCACACCGAGGGCGGCGAGGACGAAGTACCGAACAACCTGCGCCTCCTGCTCGCCACGCTGGCGGGCTTCACGCTGAACCCGAACGTCGGCGCGGTCCTGATCGTCGACACCGAGGGCGACGTGGTCAACGGCGACGCGATCAAGAACTTCATGGCCGAGCACGACTACCCGTCGATCAAGGTGCCGTACGCGTACTTCACCCGGACGGGCGGCTTCGAGCACGACCTCACCACCGCCGGCGCGCTGATCGAGCCGTGGCTGCCGGTCGTGGACGCGCAGCAGCGCGAAGAGGTCCCGCTGGCGGATCTCAGGATCGCCCTGCAATGCGGTGGCTCGGACGCGTTCTCGGGCATCTCGGCGAACCCGCTGGCCGGCCAGGTCGGCGCCGAGGTCATCCGGCACGGCGGTACGGCGGTCCTCGCGGAAACCGACGAACTGATCGGCGCGGAACCGTACGTGCTGAAGAACGTCCGCGACCTCGCGACCGCGAAACGCTTCCTGGCCACCATCAGGTCGTTCAAGGAACGCGTCGGCTGGCACGGCCACACCGCCGAGGGCAACCCGTCCGGCGGCAACGTCTACCGCGGCCTCTACAACATCGTGCTGAAGTCGATCGGCGCCGCCCGCAAGCTGCCGCGCGAGGTCCGCCTGGACCACGTCATCGACTACGGCGAACCGCTGCCCGGCAACGGCTGCGTCTTCATGGACAGCCCCGGGAACGACCTCGAGTCCGTGGCCGGTGAGGTCGCCAGCGGCTGCAACCTGATCTTCTTCACCACCGGCAACGGCTCGATCACCAACTTCCCGTTCGTCCCGACGCTGAAGTTCGTCACGACCAGCGCCCGGTACCAGCAGCTGCAGGCCGAGATGGACGTCGACGCCGGTAAGTACCTGACCGGTACGTCGATGGCGGACCTGACCGCGGAGACGTTCGACCTCGTCGTCCGGGTCGCATCCGGCGAGAAGAGCGCGGGGGAGCGGGCCGCGCACAGCCAGGTGTCGATCTGGCGGAACTGGAAGCAGACCGGACCGCGCGAGGGCATCTCGATCACCACCGACGGCCGCATGAGTCGCCAGCTCACCGAGCTGCCGGCCGAAGACCGCGACGCTCCGCTCGACGGCCTGCCGCTCCGGGGCCTGACCTCCGACGGACGCACGGTCGCCGAACTGCTGAAGGTCGACGACCGCTTGGTCCCCGAGGCCGTCGGACTGATCCTGCCGACCAGCCTGTGCTCCGGCCAGATCGCCCTGCGTATCGCAGCCCAGGCAGAGCTCGAGAAATGGGCCGCCGACGCGGTCACCCGGATGGTCGCCCTCCCGCACACCGAGGGGTGCGGCAGCAGCGGCGGCGCGTCCGAGGAGACCTTCGCGCGGATCATGCTCGGCTACCTGCTGCACCCGAACACCCGGATGGCCCTGCTCCTGGAGCACGGCTGCGAGAAGACCCACAACGACTACTTCCGCTCGCGGCTCGTCGAGGCCGGCAAGGACCCGGCCCGCTTCGGCTGGGCCAGCATCCAGGCAGACGGCGGTCTCGAGGCCGTCGGCAACAAGGTGAAGGACTGGTTCAACGGCTTCCAGCTCCCGGCGCCCGCCGAGCAGCGTGGTGATCTCGGGGCGCTGACCGTCGGGCTGGAGGCGCGCGGCCCGTTCTCGGACGAGACCGCGGAGGCGTTCGCGCTGATCGGCCGCGAGATCGTCGGCTCCGGGGGCTCCGTCGTCCTGTCGTCGCGCAGCGCACTGCTCACTCACGACGCCTTCCGTACCGCGGCGTTCGGATCGGCGGACCCGGTCGGTCCGACGATCGCGCACGGCCAGCGGTTCGCGGAGCCGGGGTGGCACGTGATGCGGATGCCGGGGACGGACTGGATGGAGACCGCGACCGGCTTCGGCGCGACCGGCGTCCAGCAGATCCTCGCGCACGTCGCCGGCGGTACCTTGTCGGCGCAGCGGTTCGTCCCGGTCGTCGAGTTCAGCAACGACCCGGAGACCGTGGCGAAGTACGGCGACGACCTGGACGCGGTGGCCACCGGTGACGCGGCCGAGCAGGCCCGGATCGGCCTGGACACGATCGCCGCGGTCGCCGGTCGCCGGCTCGTCCCCAAGGCGGTTGCCTCCGGCAATGTTGGTTTCCAGATCACCCGTGGTCTGCTCGGTACGTCGATGTGAAAGGCCTGTCCATGCACTTGGTCCGTTATCTTTCCCCGGTCGATGGTCGTCCGGTTCCTGGTGTTCGCACCGGGGACACCGTGGCGCCGCTGCAGGGAGTGAACAGCTTCGCCGAACTGCTCCGGCTGCCGCTCGAGGAGCTGCAGGCGGAGGTGGAGAAGGTCGGCGAGGCGCTTCCGGCCGAGGGGCTGACGTTCCTCCCGCCGCTGGACGGCCGCGGTGAGGTGTGGTGCGCCGGCGTGACGTACGAGCGGTCACGCGGTGCGCGGATGGAGGAGAGCACCGAGCAGTCGGTGTACGACAAGATCTACACCGCCGAGCGGCCCGAGCTGTTCCAGAAGGCCCCGGCCTGGCGGGTGGTCGTCGACGGCGAGCCGGTCGGTATCCGGTCCGACTCCGGTCACGACGTACCGGAGCCGGAGCTGGCCGTCGTCGCCAACAGCCACGGCGAGATCGTCGGCTTCACGGTCTGCAACGACATGAGTTCGCGATCGATCGAAGGCGTCAACCCGCTGTACGTGCCGCAGGCGAAGCTGTTCGCGGGCGGTTGCGCGCTGGCGTCCGGGGTCCGCCCGGTCTGGGAGGTGGCGAACCCGAAGAACCTCGCGATCAAGCTGGTGATCCACCGCGGCGGCGACGAGGTCTTCAGCGGTACGACGTCCACCGAGAAGCTGGTCCGCGAGCTGCCGGACCTCATCGACGTACTGTTCCTGCCGAACGACTTCCCGGACGGCGTGATCCTGGCGACCGGGACCGGGATCGTTCCGGAGCTGGACTTCGCGCTGGCCGAGGGTGACGTCGTCACGATCACCATCGACGAGGTCGGCACGCTGACCAACACTGTCGCCACCGGCCGGGAGCCGTTCGCGTTCCTGGCCACCGACAACCTGGAAGGAAAGCGATGACCCAGGACACCACCCCCGCCGGGCTCGAGCAGGCGCTCGCCGCGGCCTCCGCGGCAGCACCCGCGTTCGGTGCGTCCGAGCCGTCGGTCCGGGCCGGCTGGATCCGCGCCGTCGCGGATGCGCTGGACGCCGCGGCGAGCGAGCTGGTGCCGATCGCGATGCGCGAGTCGTCACTGCCCGAAGCGCGGCTGACCGGCGAGGTCGCCCGCAGTACCGGGCAGCTGCGGATGTTCGCCGACGTACTCGAGGAAGGGTCGCTGCTCGACGTCGTCATCGACACCGCCGACGCGCAGGCCAAGCCGGTACCGCGCCCCGATCTGCGCCGCGTGCTGGTGCCGCTCGGGCCCGTGCTGGTGTTCGCCGCCAGCAACTTCCCGTTCGCGTTCAGTGTCTGCGGCGGTGACACGGCGTCCGCGCTCGCGGCCGGTTGCCCGGTGATCGTCAAGGCGCACCCGGGGCACCCGGAGCTGTCCGCGCGGACCGCCGAGGTGATGATCGAGGCGCTCAGGGCGGCCGGCGCGCCGGACGGCACGTTCGGCCTGATCGCGGGGTTCGACGTCGGTGTCACGGCCCTGAAGGACCCGCGGATCACCGCGGCCGGCTTCACCGGTTCGGTCCCGGCCGGGAGGGCGCTGCACGAGATCGCGGTGACCCGTCCGGAGCCGATCCCGTTCTACGGCGAGCTCGGCAGCCTCAACCCGGTGTTCGTCACGCGGGCCGCGGTCGATGCCCGCGGCAAGGACATCGCCACGGGGTACGTCGGCTCGTTCACGCTCGGCGTCGGCCAGTTCTGCACCAAGCCCGGCCTGCTGTTCCTCCCGGCGGGGCACGGCCTGCAGGAGGACCTGGCCGCCGCCGTCGGCGGAGTCGCCGAGGCGCAGATGCTGAACGACCGGATCCGCGACGGCTTCGTCTCCGGACTCGACCGGTTGCAGAAGGTCGAGGGCGTCCGGGTCTGGTCCTCCGGGGCGGCGACGCTGCTCCAGACGACGGTCCGCGAACTGCTCGCGCGCCGCGAGGAGATCCTCGAGGAGTGCTTCGGCCCGGTCTCGATCGTCGTCGAGTACGACGGGGTCGACGAGCTGAAGACCGCGCTCGACGCCTTCGACGGCAACCTGACCGCGACGCTGCACGCGGAGGACTCGGACGCCGAGCTGGCCCGCGACCTCCTGCCGCTGCTCACCGCCCGCGCCGGCCGCGTGCTGTGGAACGGCTGGCCGACGGGCGTGGCGGTGTCGTGGGCCCAGCACCACGGCGGCCCGTTCCCGTCGACGGTCGGGTCGATCCACACCAGCGTCGGCGTGACGGCGGCGCGGCGGTTCCAGCGTCCGGTCGCGTACCAGGACGCTCCCGACGCGGTGCTGCCCGACGTACTGAAGGACGCGAACCCGGCCGGCATCAGCCGCCGCGTGAACGGAACCGTGACCACAGCTGAGGTGACGCGATGACTGATCTGCCCCCGACCAACGATCCCGCCGAGGGCAACGTCCTGGCCGGCGAATCGGAACAGGCGACGACCGGCCGGCGCAGTTTCGACCACTGGTTCGGCGAGCACGGCCGCAACGGATTCATCCACCGGTCGTGGATGAAGTCGCAGGGGTTCTCCGAGGAGGCGTTCGACGGGCGCCCGGTGATCGGGATCTGCAACACCTGGTCCGAGCTCACCCCGTGCAACGCGCACCTGCGCCGGCTGGCCGAGTCGGTCAAGCGCGGCGTCTGGCAGGCGGGCGGGTTCCCGCTGGAGTTCCCGGTGATGTCGCTCGGCGAGACGCTGCTGCGGCCGACCGCGATGCTGTTCCGCAACCTGCTCAGCATGGACGTCGAGGAGTCGCTGCGCGGCAACCCGCTCGACGGCGTCGTGCTGCTGACCGGCTGCGACAAGACCACGCCCGGCTCGATCATGGGCGCGGCCAGCGTCGACCTGCCGACGATCGTCGTCACCGGCGGTCCCATGTTGAACGGCAAATTCCGCGGCTGCGACATCGGCTCCGGTACTGCGGTCTGGCGGTTCACGCAGGACCTGAACGCCGGCCGGATGTCGGCCGAGGACTTCGCGGCCGCCGAGGCCGGGCAGTCCCGCAGCAACGGGCACTGCATGACGATGGGCACTGCGTCCACGATGGCCTGTATGGCCGAGTCACTCGGTCTGCAGCTGACCGGCGGAGCGGCAATCCCGGCCGTCGACTCGCGCCGGTACGTGATCGCGCAGAAGTCGGGTCAGCGGATCGTCGAGATGGTGAAGGACGACCTGAAGATCAGCGACGTCCTCACCCGGGACGCCTTCGCGAACGCGGTCCGCGCGAACGCGGCGATCGGCGGCTCCACGAACTTCGTCATCCACCTGCTGGCGATCGCCGGCCGGGTCGGCGTCGAGCTGACCCTGGACGACATCGACGAGTGGGCCCGCGGTGTGCCGTGGCTGGTCGACCTGCAGCCGTCGGGGAAGTACCTGATGGAGGACTTCTACTACGCCGGCGGCCTGCCCGCGGTGATGAAGGAGATCCTCCCGCTGCTCAAGACCGAGGCGATCACAGTCACCGGCAAGACGATCGGCGAGAACGTCGCGAACGCCGAGCGGATCGAGGCGACGTACCCCGGTGGCGCTCCCGGCAGCGAGACGTACGCCGTGATCCGGCCCGTCGGCGACCCGCTGGGCAGTGGCGCGGGGACCGCCGTACTGAAGGGGAATCTCGCGCCGGACGGTGCGGTCATCAAGCAGTCGGCGGCGTCCGAGCGGCTGTCGCGGCACCGGGGCAAGGCGCTGGTGTTCAGCAGCATCGAGGAGTACGACAAGGCAGTCGACGACCCGGACCTGGACGTCGACGAGGACACCGTGCTCGTGCTGCAGAACGCCGGGCCGCGTGGGTACCCGGGCATGCCCGAGGTCGGCAACATGACCATCCCTCGCAAGCTGGCCGAGATCGGCGTCGACGACATGGTGCGGATCTCGGACGCGCGGATGAGCGGTACGGCGTACGGCACGGTCGTGCTGCACGTCACGCCGGAGGCTGCCGTCGGCGGGCCGTTGGCGCTGGTGCGGACCGGGGACTGGATCGAGCTCGACGTACCGGCGCGGCGGCTGCACCTCGACGTACCGGACGAGGAGCTGGAGAAGCGGCGCGCGGACTGGCAGCCGCCGGCACCGCCGTCGGACCGCGGCTGGGCCCGTCTGTACGTCGATCACGTCACCCAGGCGAACCAGGGCTGCGACCTCGACTTCCTGATCGGCCGCACCGGCTCCGCCGTCGCCCGCCAGAGCCACTGATGAGCGAAGCGACGGGTTCCTGGGGGCCGTTCGACGCCATCCGTGGTCTGCGACCCACCGGGACCCTCCCACAGGTGACTCCGATCCGGCGGATCCTCTCCGATCTGCCGGTGTCGGCCGACGCGTACGCCGACGCGCGCGCGGCGCTCGAACCGCTGCGGGACCGGATCCTTCCGGACGCCCGGATCGCGGTGACCGCCGGGAGCCGCGGGATCCACGATCTCGTGCCGGTGGTGAAGGCGGCCGTGGACTGGTTGCGGGACGCCGGCGCGGCGCCGTTCGTGATCCCGGCGATGGGGTCGCACGGCGGCGCGACCGCCGAAGGCCAACGGGAGATGCTGGCCGGCCTCGGCATCACGCCGGAGTCCGTCGGATGCCCGATCGAGGCCACCATGGAGACCGTCGTCGTCGGTTCGCTGTCCGACGGCACCGAGGTCCACCACGACGCGATCGCCGCCAAGGCCGACGGCGTGCTGCTCGTGAACCGGGTCAAGCCGCACACCGACTTCCACGGACCGATCGAGAGCGGTATCGCCAAGATCCTCGCGATCGGCCTCGGCAACCACCTGGGCGCCGCCTCGCTGCACGCCGGCGGCATCCCGTCGCTCGGCGCCAACATCGAGGCAGCCGCGCAGATGGTGGTTGCGCACGGCAAGATCCTCGGCGGCCTCGCGATCCTGGAGAACGCGCTCGAACAGACTGCGTCGGTCGAGCTGCTGGAGGCTGACGGTATCGCCGGTGCGGCCGAGAACGCCTTGCTGCAAAGGGCTTCCAGCCTGCTCGGCCGGTTGCCGTTCGACGAGCTCGACGTGCTGGTCGTCGACGAGCTGGGCAAGGACAAGTCCGGTGCCGGCATGGACACGAACGTCATCGGCCGCTACTGGGTGCACGGCATCCCGGAGCCGGAGTCGCCGACGATCGCGGCGATCAGCGTGCACTCGCTGTCGCCGGCGTCGCACGGTAACGCGTCCGGCCTCGGTCTGGCGGACGTGATCCCGGCCCGCCTGCTGGAGCAGATCGACCTGCGGGCGAGCTACGTGAACGCGTTGACCTCGGGCGCCGGCGGTGCGCGCCGTTCGCGGTTGCCAATGGTGACGGAGGACGACGAGGCGGCCGTACTCGCGGCCGTGACGATGTGCGGACGACGGCACTGGTCCGAGCTGCGACTGGCCCGGATCAAGGACACGCTGTCCCCGAACGAGTTGATGGTGACACCGGCCCTGCTGACCGAGGCGGCCGAACGATTCGACCTGGAGATCACCGGTACGGCGCGCGACCTGACGTCGGCCGGGCGACTCGGACCCTGGAGCGAGCGATGAACCTTCGCGAAGCCCGTGCGCTGCTCGCCGACCGCGGATTCCGGCCGGGGGAGACGTCGGCCAAGACGTTCCCGGACGGCGCGCCGTACAAGGTGGAGATCCCTTCCTGCGAAGGGCCGCGGGTGATGACCGCGGTCCTGGAGGAGGCCAAGGAGCGCGGCGTCACGATCGACCGCGTGTCGCAGGGCAGCGGCGTGATGATGCTGACCGACGCCGAGATCGAGGAGATGGTCTCGCTCGGTACGTCCGCCGGGATCGAGGTCTGCCTGTTCCTCGGCCCGCGGGGTGCGTGGGACATCGGCGGTCAGGCCAAGGTGTCGGCCGCGGTCGGCGGTGTCGCGCGCGGCAACGAGCAGGTGGCGGCGTCGTTGTGTGACGCGTTCCGCGCGGTAGAGCTCGGCGTACGGAGCCTGCTGGTCGGAGACATCGGCGTACTGGAACTGCTCGGTGCGTTGAAGATCGACGGCTCGCTGCCGTCCGACTTGGTGCTCAAGACGTCCGTGCTGATGCCGTTGCCGAACGCACCGACCGCCCAGTTGTACGAGCGGCTCGGCGCGACGAGCCTGAACGTGTCGACGGACCTCCCGGTGCCGGTACTGGCCGAGATCCGGTCGGTGACGTCGGTGCCGATCGACATGTACATCGAGGTCCCCGACGACCAGGGCGGCCACGTCCGCTTCTACGACGTACCGGAGATCGTCCGGGTCGCGGCGCCGGTGTACCTGAAGATGGGCCTGCGGAACGCCCCGAACATCTACCCGGTCGGTGCCCATCTCTCGGGTACTGCGGAAGCGCTCGGACGGGAGCGCGTGCGCCGGGCGGAGCTGATCCTGCGACTGCTCGCGGAGCAAGATGAGCGATGAACTCGTAACGCGGCTCCGGTCGGCGCTCGGTGACGGTGCGGTCGTCGACGATCCCGACGTACTGGACGGTCATCGCAACGATCACGCGACGTTCTGCACAGGCGGGACGGCGCGGGCGCTGGTGCGGCCCTCGAGTACGGCCGAGGTGCAGGAGGTCCTGCGGGCCGCGACCGCGCTCCGGGTGCCGGTCGTCACGCAGGGCGCCCGGACCGGGTTGTCGGGGGCCGCGAACGCAGTCGACGGATGTTTGCTGCTGTCGACGTCGCGTTTGAACCGGATTGTGGAGATCTCCGCCGAGGACCAGGTCGCCGTCGTACAGCCTGGCGTCGTGAATGCGGACCTGTCGCGGGCCGTCCTCGAGCAGGGGTTGTTCTATCCGCCGGATCCGTCGTCGTGGGAGCAGTCGACGATCGGCGGGAACATCGCGACGAACGCCGGCGGGTTGTGTTGCGTGAAGTACGGCGTGACGTCGGACTTCGTCCGCGGTCTGGAGGTCGTATTGGCGTCGGGTGAGGTCGTGCGCACCGGACGGCGGGCGGCGAAGGGCGTCGCCGGGTACGACCTGACCCGTTTGATGGTCGGGTCCGAGGGAACGCTCGGAGTCGTGACCGAGGCGACCCTCGCGCTGCGTCCGGAGCCCGAGGCGGCGCTGACGGCCGCCGCCACCTTCCTGACGATCGAGGACGGGATCGCCGCCGCGGCCGCTGTGATGGCATCCGGTCTCCGCCCGTCCCTACTCGAATTCCTCGACCAGCCAACCCTGCGGGCGATCCAGGGCTACCGGGACATGGGCCTGCCGGAAAACGTTGGCTCGATGCTCCTCGCACAGTCCGACCGCGGCGCACGGGCCGCCGAGGACGTCGCGCGGATCGCGGCGATCTGCGCGGAACACGGTGCCGTCGACGTCGCGGAGGCCTCGGACGCGGAGGAGTCCCGGATGCTGCTCGAGGCGCGCCGACTCGTCAACCCGGCGCTGGAGCCGCTCGGTATCACCTTGATCGACGACGTTTCCGTCCCGCGGTCGCAGCTGGTCACGCTGCTGCGCGGCATCGCGGAGATCGGCGCGAAGTACGACGTCCTGATTTGTTGCCCCGGGCACGTCGGTGACGGCAACATGCATCCGACCGTGGTGTTCGATCGCGACGACGAGGCAGCCGAGGCGCGGGCGCTGGAGGCGTTCGGGGCGGTCATGGAGCTCGGGCTGCGGCTCGGCGGCACGATCACCGGTGAGCACGGGATCGGCACGTTGAAGGCGCAGTGGCTGGAGACCGAGCTCGGTCCGGTCGGGCTAGAGCTGCACCGGCGGATCAAGGCCGCGTTCGACCCGTTGAACCTCCTCAACCCGGGCAAGGTGCTGCTGTGATCGATCCTTCCGCTGTCCGTCCGTCGCCCCGGCAGTTGGCCTGGCAGCGGCAGGAGCTGATCGCGTTCGTGCACTTCGGGCCGAACACGTTTTCCGACCTGGAGTGGGGGACCGGGCTGGAGGACCCGGCGGTGTTCGAGCCGACCGCCCTGGACTGCTCGCAGTGGGTTTCCACGCTGGCGTCGGCGGGATTCAAGAGCGTGATCCTGACGGCGAAACACCACGACGGGTTCTGCCTGTGGCCGAGCAAGTACCTTTCGCACACGGTTTCCGCGGCGTACCGGCGTGATGTGGTGGCGGAGTTGTCGGCCGCTTGCCAGGCGGGCGGACTCGGGTTCGGCGTGTACCTGTCGCCGGCGGACCTGCATCAGGAGAAGGCGCCCGGTGGGTACTACGGGAACGGGAGCCCGGCCGTCGAGTCGCAGATCGGTGAGTTCACGTATGTCGTGGACGACTACAACCGGTTCTACCTGCAGCAACTGCACGAGCTGCTGACGTCGTACGGGCCGATCGCCGAGGTCTGGCTGGACGGGGCGAATCCGACGAGCAGCACGCAGAGCTATGCCTACGACGCGTGGTTCGATCTGATCCGGCGATTGGCGCCGGAGGCAACGATCGCGGTCGGTGGGCCGGACGTGCGGTGGGTCGGGAACGAGGACGGGTTCGCGCGGGAGACCGAGTGGAGCGTCGTACCCTTCCTGAACGGATCGATGGTCGCTCCGCAGGAGGCTGTCGACGTTGCCGGGCCCGGGTTGATGGCGAAGGCGGACGAACTGCGGTGGTACCCGGCGGAGGTCGACGTGTCGATCCGGCCCGGGTGGTTCTATCACGCGTCCGAGGACGCTGCGGTGAAGTCGGTGCCTGAGCTCCTGGACATCTATCGCAAGTCGGTCGGGCGGAACGCCGTACTGCTGCTGAACATCCCGCCGGACCGGCGCGGGTTGTTCGCCGAGCCGGACGTCGAGGCGCTCGCCGCGTTCGGGGCGGCGGTGCGAGAGTACTACGCGACGGATCTGGTGCTCCCGGCAACGATCAACGTGCTCGACCTCCGCGAGAACATCGAGTCCGGGCAGCAGGTCGAGTCCTTCGCGGTCGACGCGCTGGTCGAAGGTTCCTGGCGCGAGATCGCGCACGGCACCACCGTCGGCCACCGGCGCCTGCTGCCGCTGAGCGAGCCGCTGTCCGTCGACGACGTACGGGTCCGAGTCCTCTCCACCCGGGGCGAGGCCGCGGTGGAGCTGTCGGTCCACTACGACCCGACGATCGCCTGAGTCCCCCTGCCCGGAGTCGAACCAGGAACCGAGCCTTCGGAGGGCCCGGTGTGATTCCGTCACCAGGGGGCTTCGGTACGCCGCCGGTTTGCGAACGGCGGCGTACCTCTTACTCCTGCACTGAGACCACGCGGACCCAGTCGGAGCAGTCGGCTTCGCACCACACGTGATCCCCACGGTGTGCGATCCGATCGCGCTGCACATGCCCGCAGGCGAGCAGCACGCGTCGCATCGAGTGCCCTTGCTGGACCGGAGCACCGGTCCTGCCACCAGGCACTCGCTTCCTGTTCCTGAGGTCGGCCACGGCCGGTCCTCCTCTCTTGTCATATCGGGTACTGCGTGCAGAAGGCAGGATTCGAACCTGCTGAGCCCGAAGGCAACGGGGTTACAACCCGCCCCGCCTCTCCCGCGACGGCGCTCCTGCTCATCGCCCGGGGAGGTAGCGACCGACCTTCTCCGAGTAGCGCTGGTACTCGTCCCCGAACAACCGGGTCAGTCGTCGTTCCTCGCGGACGACGTCCCGGTGTAGCCCCGCCCCGACGGCGGGCAACGTCGCCAGCACCCAGCCGGAGCCGGTGGTCAGCCCGATCCCCAGCTGCACCAGGACCCAGCCGACGTACATGGGATTCCGGCTCAGCGCATACGGCCCGGTGGTGACGAGACGTCGCGGTTCGGCGAGGTCGGTGGTTCTTGCCGCGTGCAGTGCGCTCGCGATGACGATGCCGCCCGCGGCGATGAGCGGCCACCCGGCGGATCGTGGTCCGACGCGCCACCGACGTACCTGCTCGAGGGCAGCCCCGGCCGCGATCCCGGCCAGGCTCGCCTCAGGGATCGGGAAATTGGTCAGCGTCGTGTTCGTGTGACTTCCTCGAGGAAGGCCGCGGGGCGCTCGATGTGCGGGACATGGCCGGCGTCCTCGATCACGCGGAGCGGCCAGTCGAGTCTGCGGGCGGCCTCTTCGGCAAGGGCCAGCGGTACGAATCGGTCCTTCGCGCCCCAGATGAGCATCGTGGGTACGTCGCTGTGGGCGCGGACCTGTTTGGTGCAGGTGGTTACCAGGTACCGCATCGTCCGCTTGCCGTGCGGCACGCGTGCGTGGCTCCGTGTGTAGGTGGTGAAGGCTTGCATCCAGTCCGGGTTGCGGCGCCGTACGGCATCGAGGTCGGCGAACGCCCACCGCTCGAACCGCTCCATGTTCGCCTCGGACGGACGGAGCGCGAACCTGACAGCCACGGTTCGTAGCCCGATCGGCATGCGGTACGGCCCGACGCCAGGTACGCCGTAGAGCACCAACCGCTGCAGTCGTTCGCCATGACTCGCGGCGAACCCCGCGGTCAGCGTGCCGACGAGCGAGTGCGCGACGACGATCGGCGGCTGATCGCAGGTCAGGGTGAGCAGCTCGTCCAGCCAACTGTTGAACGCCGGCTGGTCCAACCGCGCGACCGGATCGGACTCGCCGAGTCCCGGCACATCAGGTACGACAAGCCGGTGCTGCTCCGCCAGGCGCGGAATCACGGGCGCCCAGTAGGCCCCGCCACACTCGATGCCGCCGTGCAGGAGAACGAGCGGCGCCCCGGACCCGCCCTCGAGCACGACCGTCGCCACGCCGTCGACGTCGATCCGCCGCTCGTCGACAGGCAGGCCCTGCAGGAGCCGCTCGCGTTCCCTCACCACGTCAACGTAGGTCGCTGCGACGTACTGCCGCTTCCGAAGAACTACCCAATCCGCTGGCAGCGGTACTGCGAACAACCACGTACCCCGTACCGGATTCGAACCGGTGATCTCCTGGATGAGAACCAGGCGTCCTGACCACTAGACCAACGGGGCCTGGCAGGGTGGCCGGTCCTTCCCGGCCACCCAGCGGTGAGAGCGAGATTCGAACTCGCGAGCCGACATGCCAGCCGACCGACGGTTTAGCAAACCGCTGCCCCTGCCCACAGGCGGATCCCACCCTGAGGCCCCTGCCGTGTCCCCTGTGCACGGCAGGAACCTGCGTTCTACAGCCCGGCGTAGGCTGACCAGCGTTCGCTGATCTGATGACGGGCTCAGCCGCCTACTCGAATGACGGGCTCAGCCCTTCACGCAGATGACCTGCTTGAGGTGGGCGACGACTTCGACCAGGTCGGACTGGGCGGCGATGACCGAGTCGATGTCCTTGTAGGCGGCGGGGATCTCGTCGATGACCCCGGCGTCCTTGCGGGACTCGACGCCGTCGGTCTGAGCGACCAGGTCCGCGACCGTGTACCGGCGCTTCGCCTCGTTGCGGCTCATCCGCCGGCCCGCCCCGTGTGAGGCCGAGTAGAACGAGCGCTCCGAGCCGAGCCCGCGGACGACGTACGAACCGGTGCCCATCGACCCCGGGATCAGCCCGAGGTCCCCGCGCCCCGCCCGGATCGCACCCTTGCGGGTGACGAGCAGGTCGAGCCCGTCGATGTGCTCCTCGGCCACGTAGTTGTGGTGGCACGAGATCGGCTGCTCGAACCGTACGTCGACCTCGAACGACTCCCGCACCGCCTGCATCACCAGCGCGAGCATGACCGCCCGGTTCCGCGCGGCGTACTCCTGCGCCCACGTGAGGTCGCGACGGTACGCGTCCATCTCCGGCGTACCGGACAGGAACACCGCCAGGTCACGGTCCGGCAGATCCGCGTTGTGCGGCAGCTCCTGGGCGATCCGCATGTGCCGCTCCGCGAGCTCCTTGCCGATGTTGCGGCTGCCGGAGTGCAGCATCAGCCACACACGGTCCTCGTCGTCCAGGCACACCTCGATGAAGTGGTTCCCGCCGCCCAGCGACCCCATCTGCTGCTTGGCCTTCCGCTCGCGGTCCTGCACCCCGTCGTGCAGGCTCGTGAACTCGCCCCACAGTCGGTTCCACGGACGCGGGTCCAGCCCGAGCCGGCGTACCCCGACCGGGTCCTCGTGGGCCCGGAAGCCGACCGGTACGGCGGCTTCGATCCGCGACCGGATCGCCGACAGGTCGTCCGGCAGGTCCGCGGCCGTCAGCGAGGTCAGCACGCCCTCCATCCCGCACCCGATGTCGACCCCGACCGCGGCCGGCGACACGGCCTGGTTCATCGCGATCACGGACCCGACGGTCGCGCCCTTGCCGAGATGCACGTCCGGCATCACCCGGACCCCGTGCACCCACGGCAGCGCCGCGATGTTCCGCAGCTGCCGCAGCGCCTTCGCGTCCACCTCGTACTCGTGCGCCCACATGAGCGTAGAGCTCTTCGCCCCACTCAGCTCAACCGGAAGCTCCACGTTCATCTCCCCACTCTCCTCGTTCGTCTGCATGCGGTGGAAGCGGGACTCGAACCCGCACATCCGGTGAAGGATCGACCGTTTTCGAGACGGCTGCCGGTAGGCCAACGCTCGGCTTATTCCACCTTGGACAAGCTGCCAGGGCAGGGCTCGAACCTGCGGGGCCTCGGGTCAGAACCGAGGGTGGGTCACCGGCGCCCACCTGGCATCGCGCTCCGCCGCGGCACCTGGTGGTGTCGCGTCAGAGCGCTATCTCGGCACGGGAAGGGACCCACGGCTGCCACAGCAGCGGCATACCGGCCTCTTCCGGGGTGCGCGAGCCCTTCTTCTCGTTGCAGTCGGCGTGTGCGGCGACGGCGTTCAGCCACTCGCCCCGGCCGCCACGGGATCGTGGAACCACGTGGTCCATGGTCGTCGCGCCGGCCTTGCCGCAGTACGCACAGGTGTACTTGTCGCGCTTCAGTACGCCGGCCCGCGTGTACTGCAGGCGGCCGGAGGCGTAGCGCCACTTCATCACGACGTACCGGACGAGCCGCAGGACGCGAGGAAGCGGGAACGGTCCGATGCTGGCGCCGTCGTGTGCTTCCTCGACGACGGCGACCTCGCGGACGAGCATCCGGATGGCGTGCGGGATCGACACGACGTGCAGCTGCTCGTACGAGGCGTTCAGGACGATCACACCGCTCATATGTGCTTCCTCCTCCCTTCCAGTGTGCCCGACCCGCGGTCAGCAGGTCGGCGATCTCGGTGTCGGTCGTCGGGTGCGGCCCCAGGGATTCGAACCCTGAACCTCCTGGTCCTAAGCCAGGCGCCTCTCCCAGTTGGGCCAGAGCCGCGGGGGTACTGCGTTTCGTTGCGTACGGCGCGCTCTACGGTGCGTGAGCGCGTCGTCCTCGAGGGTGTCCGGCGGGGCTCGAACCCGCTTCCTCCGGGGCCACATCCCGGTGCCTCGCCCACTTCGGCCTCGGACACAGCACGCCCGGCAGGATTCGAACCTGCACCCTCCTGCTTCGTAGGCAGGCGCTCTGTCCGGTTGAGCCACGGGCGTTCAGGTGCCCTGCGCCGGATGTACTGCGGATTTCCGTCACAGGGCACGCTTGTGGCGCCCGCTCGGCCGGTAGCTGAGCATCCTGCGGGCGCCTGGTCCAGCTGGGAGGACTCGAACCTCCGATCTCCTCAACCCAAATGAGGTGGCCTGGCCGCTGGCCTACAGCTGGTCCTCCCCGGGACCGCGCCGGCCCCGGGGAAATTGCGATGAATGTCCAGTTGTCAATTGTTCGTGCCGATATCCGTGAATACCGGAAAAGCATCGGTGGAGGGAATCGAACCCTCATGACGCGGGTTTGGAATCCGGTCCGCAACCATTGCACACCGACGATGGCCCGATGTCCGGGCAAAAGAAAAGAGCCGCCTGCTGCCGGTTCCCGGCTCAGACGGCTCCTGGAGGTTCTCCCCTCGAAGGGGATCACCCAGGCGGGCCGCCCGTACACGGGCTGGGCTCGATGCTGAGCTGGTGGTGGTAGTAGAAGGTGCCGTCACACAGGGATCGCAGGCACGCCGACAAAGCCACGCGGCCGGGCCGCCAGGCTTCCTTCAGGGTGCGCATGCCGTACACGATCTCTCCTCAGAGTTGTAGTTCCTTGCGGGAAATAGTCTGACCCAACCCCGGGATGAAGTCAACGCATTTCCCAAACAATTACTCCACCGCCATTTGAAGCACCCCTCCGACGCACCTGCCCGAGCTCAGGTTCCCCGCCACCACAATTCCCACCACCCCGCCAGGTGCGACGCCACTCCAGGCTCCCGGTACGACGCGACTCCCGCCTACCCATTCGACGCGACTCACCAGGCACCCCGTACGCCGCCACCCTCACCCCCGCCCGGCGTGATCCCGAGCACACCGAGCACCCCGCCGTACCCCACCCCAGCTATCCGATTCGGAATCCTCCCCCACCTCCCGCTACACTCTTGCCTCGGCACCCGCCGCCTTAGCTCAGTCGGCAGAGCGTCTCACTCGTAATGAGAAGGTCGTCGGTTCGATTCCGACAGGCGGCTCCACAAGAAGTACGCGCTGACCTGCGCAAACCCGGTCCGACACGGGACCGGGCAGCCAGACCGGTTGCAGTTCCAGTTGCAGTTCGGTCCATCTCACGGCGTCCCACCCCACAGGGCACGGCCCATCTGCTGGGCTGCGTCCGCCGCCATTGGTGACGCAACGTGTGTGTAGCGCTGCGTCAGTCGGATGTCCGAGTGACCGAGAATCTCCTGCACGATCCGGACGTGTACACCGAGCTCAATCAGCACCGTGGCGGCTGTGTGCCGTCCGTCGTGCACGCGGGCATCTCGGACGCCGGCCACAGCGAGGAGGTCTTTCCAGTCGTCCCAGTCCTTGCGTGGGTCGATCGGTCGTCCATCTGGCCGACAGAACACGAGGTCATGGTCCTCCCACTCGGATCCGGCCGCGAGCCGCTCAGCATTCTGGGCAACTCGGTGTAGCCGGAGCAGGGGCACTAGCTCAGGAGGCAGCGGAACGGTCCGCTTGCTCTTACCCTTCGGCGGCCGGAACACCAAGACGGGCCCCTCCAGGGCCCGAAAGCGCGCCGCCACCGCAGGGCGGGACGCCTGCCTCCCGCTCCGCTTCGCTGCGCTCCCGGCGCGTCCCTTGGCTTGGCGCGCACGTGCCAACAGGGTGCCGGGTCGAAGACAGCACAACTCGCCATCAACGCTCGACATCCTGTCGGTGCACCACTCGCCGGAATGGCCGGCTACCACCTCGCACGGGTTGCCCAGGCCGCCCGCCTGAACGTGGTTCCCGCATCGCCCCGCTAGCAATCATGGAAGGGGCGGCCCGGCACGGCACGCGTCAAGGGCGCCTACGGCGTCCCTCCGGGAGCTCCGCCCCTTGACCCGCACCGCACCGAACCTAAGGTCGGCAGCTATCGGGGCGATGCGGGAGGTCTGCCCGTCGGCTTTGACACGTAAGCGTCAGCGGACCCGCACGCCCTCCGGACGTTAGTCGTCGCCGACGATGAATCGCGCCCGCTCGTAGAGCTCGTCGAAGGTGAGGATCTCAATGTCGGGGATCGATCGCCGATAGAGCTCGAAACTCGTGGACTTCTCCTGGTTGACATCCCCGTTTGATTCAAATTCTTCGAGCTTGCCAATTATCAGGGCCTGTTTCGGCCTAATGGTGGAGACTTCAAATCCGAGGAATTCGCCGTCTGGTCCGTATGCCTTATAGAACTGTGTAGCAATCCCTCGGATTGCCTTGTCAGTCGTCTTCTGAAGTTGGGAAATCGCTCCTGTCAATTCAGTCGACGGCTGAAAGACGTCAGGCTTCCTGTAAGGCCTGTCCGCCAATAGTGCAGTCGAGGGCTTCTTAATCTCGGTGAACATCAGACTGCTCACGAACCCTCGTGATCGCAGGATAGCGTCGATCCGCTTGCCGGCTCCGCCGAACAGATTCGCGCCGGTTGTGATCTGCTCAAGCCTGTGATCGTCGAAGGACTGGCTAGAAATCAGGCTCAGGCCGTAGCCAAATATCCACTGGTTGGCATCGAAGAAATGCTGCCAAACGCCTTCATCGCCCTGCTTTACATCGTTTCGCGCCTTGTACGCGTCGAAGAAATCTCGGTCTGTCATCAGCTGAAGGAAAGTTCTGACAGCGCCTTTACGGTTCACAAGGACCGCAATGTCTTCCTCGGTAATGGAGCCGCCGAGCGCCGTCCGGACAGCAGAGATTACTGTCGCTTTGTCCTCACCTGCGAGGTGTTGCGCCAGGTCCACTTGATCAGCTTCAACGACCCGAAATGGGTTCTCGGGCAGGGCGATTTCACGAAGGCTCTGCAGGAAGTCGATCACCTTCCAGAAATTCACACGGCAATCGTCCGTATCTACGCTCGCTTTGACCATGTGCGCGCCGGTTGAAGTGGACTCCTCCTCGGCGATCTGCTTTCCCGGCTTAGTCTTGTCCTTCTTCCACAGTCGGATTCTAGGAGAGAATGAGCCGTCCCTGTTGATCAGCTTTACTTGACAGAGAGTGGCGACTTGCTTTCGGTCTTCGAGGACAAAGTCCGTGATCAGTCGCCCTTCAGATTCGTCATAGAAGTAGTAAAATCCAGTCCCGTTGCCGCTGTCGCGGATCACTAGCTGCGAAAAATCTCCGCTTCCAACATCGAATTCCGTATCCGCTCGTGGGAATGAAAGTTCGATCACTATGCCCCCTTGGTCGCTACCCTCTCGGGCCAACGTTGCTGTGCTCGCCCCCCGGCGACACTCGTTACGTAACGCTACCCGCGAGCACAGCGAGCGACAACAGTTTCGCGACGGTAAGCCGGAGCGACCACCGACCCAGGCACTGGCCCGAGCCACAGCGAGCAACGGGAGGGAAGGGGTTGGGAGGCGACCGGGCCGTCCACTGCCATGGGAGGATTTTGGGAGCCGACCACGCGTAACAACGGTCTCAAAGCGGTCCAACTCGCAGCAACCAAGAACGCGAGAATCCCTTGTGCATAAGGGAATAAGCGCCACCTCGCGTAGACCACCAAAGCGACCCCCGCCCATGGCATGGAAGAGGTCCACAGCTCAGACCTGCTCAGGAAACCCACAACAGGAGCCACACTCCGATGGCCACGAGGTAGAGCGGCTTGGCCATGTCGAAAGCACCTGGCGGAAGATCCTTCTTGGGTCCATCGAACATGACCTGCACGGAGCGCCACGCACCGCGGAGGTTCCATCCTGAAGCCCAGAGACCCAGCAGTATCCACACGGTGGCCACAGCGAGGCAGGCGAGACCGGAAATGCGCAGGGCTGTCTTCACGATCGGACAGTAGCGGACCGCCCACTGCGCCCAACAGTTCGACACGGACGGAGACAGCTGACCCTGGCGCCACGATGGATCCGGGACGACTTACGGGGCGGGATTCAACGGGCGGTAACACGAGCCGAGCGGCAGCGACGAACGACCACCACGCGGCGGATCCCTCGGAAATAGAGGGCTTTCGAGCGACAAGACGCAACGTCGAGTAGATCAGCCCGATTATCAGCGGGTTCGGGGTTCGGCCACGAGCCTGTAGAGCAGCGATTCTAGGTGAGCGGAATCCGACGGCCGACGCCCATCTCCTCGGCCTCGTCATCGGTGACAATGGCGAAAACGCCTTGCGGGATACCGGGCAACGTGGCCACATCTGCGGCCACGGTGAGGAGAGGCTCCTCGCTTGCCCCAGTGATGAAGTACAGGTAGTGGTCGCCGAACTCCTCACCATCGTCGTATATCGCGAAAGTTCCGTCGTCTTCCCGCTCTGCGAGGTACTCCTCGACTTCAAAAATCCAGGGACACGGATGGTCATCCGGGATGATGGCCGTGCTCCGCGGCCAGGTGGTACCGGGCGGTGACCCTGTGCTGACGAGCGGTATGTGAATCTCGATGATGAGCTGCGCCATGATCGGAGTCTAGGCAGTAGTGGTGACAGGGGCCTCGGGAGAAGAGGCGTCGGCAGGCCACCGGACCGTCCATGCTCAGTTGCAGTAGCGGTTGCAGTACGCCGCCGTTCAAGGTCGTTCACGGAAGGCCAATCGCCTTGCAAATAAGGCAATGCGAACCACAGCGAACGGACGTGAACGATGCTCAGCAGCACTCGTAATGAGAAGGTCGTCGGTTCGATTCCGACAGGCGGCTCCATCCACCCCAGGCCAGAGGGCAGGTTTCTCGCCTGGGGTTTCTTCATTCGCAGTCGACCCGCGCCGTGCGCGTGCTGGTCTGACCAACTGGTCCGCTCAGGGCTGCCCGGACACCGACGCGGCGACGTGTGCCGCGTAGACGTCGGGCGGACTGGCGACGTAGACGATCTCGGTGTCCTCCTCGGCCCATGAGCTGCTCGACGTACCTGCTGGCAGGTAGAGCACCTCGCCGCCGGCGGCGTAGAGGGTCTCGCCTTCCGCGGTTCGTACGGCGTAGGAGCCCTTGGTGACGATCAGTACCTCGTCGTACGGAAAGGTGATGTCCATCGACTCGCCCTTGTCGAGGCGGGCGAATCCGACGGTCATCCTCGCGTGCGGATGGGTGGCCGCGTCGATCAAGTCGTTGACGAAGATCCGCCGGTCCCCGACGGCGGTCCAGGCACCGTCGCCGTTGCTGATTTTGTGTACTCGCATGGCTTCTCGTCCCCTTCGTAGCTTGTCTGGCTCGGCCGGTGGGTGATCACCGGGTGATCTAGACGAAGAAGCTGTCGTGGCGGAGGAAGAACTCCGCGCGCTCCTCGTCGCTGCGGCCGGCGAGCTCGGCGACGTTCTCGAAGTACTCCTCGCGGGGTGCGCCGGGTGCGAAGAGCATCAGCATCGAGGCCGGCCGGCCGGATTCGTTCCGGAAGGCGTGCAGACCACCAACCGGCACGTAGAGGTAGTCGCCGGCGGTCGCGTCGATCCACCGACGACCGTCGTAGAGCCGCATGGTGCCCGACAGGATGAAGAACGACTCCGACATGGATCTGTGGAAGTGCGTGCTCGGGCCGGTGAACTCCGGGCCCATGTCCACCTTGTACAGGCCGTACTCCCCGTCGGTGGAGTCCGTGGTGGACAGATAGTGGTAGGCGGTGCGCTGGGCGACGTTCGGCCCGGTGGCGGCCACCGGCGGCGAGACGAAGTCGGGCGCGGTGCTCGCCGGTCGGAAGAGCGCGTTGATCTTCCCGGTTTCACCGAGATAGCGCGGATCGGGATAGGACATACTCCGGCCTTCCGGTCAGGCGTGCTGGGTGGCAGGGATGGTGTCGATGAAGTCGCGGGCGAGCTCGACGAGTTCGACGGGATCGGTGAACCAGTCCATGTGGCCCTGGCCTTGGACCTCGATCAGCCGGCTGCCCGGAATCGCCGCGTGAAGCCTGCGCGAGCCGTCGACCGGAATCATGGCGTCGTCGGCGAACCCGATCACCAGGGTGGGCGCGGTGATGGCGGGTAGCAGCGGGCGGATGTCGACGGCCAGACCGAGGTCGACCTGGCGGGCGATGCCGGCCGGGGGCCAGGCATCCGCAAGTGAGTGCGCCAGACCCTCGTGGCCGAACCTGTCCACGGTCGCGGTGCCGAATCCGGTGAGGGTGGAGAAGCGCTTGAACAGCTCGCGGTCGGTCGCCAGAAGTTTGCGCGCGGTCTCGAAGTAGAAGCGGTCGCGCGGTCCGGTGGAGTCGGTCCAGCCCGCGACGAGCACGAGACTGCGGACCAGTTCCGGGTGCCGTGCGGCGACCGTGGCCGCGGCGACGGCGCCGAGCGAGAAGCCGAGCAAGTCCACAGGACCTTCCACTGCCGCACGGGTGGCCGCGGTGATCTGCTCCGAGACGTCGTCCACGGTGAGTTCGCGCCCGTCGTCGGTGGTCTGGCCGCTTCCGCTGAAGTTGGGCCGCACCACCGTCCGGGTGTCGGTGAAGTGGTCCACGACGTTGCCGAAGACCTTCTCGGCGTCGCCGCCCATCCCGTGCACCAGGACCAGGCCAGGTCCCTGGCCGTCGATCTCGTACTGCACCCGGGCGTTCTGGGTGGAGATGAAAGGCATATCGAGCCCCCTGAATGAGTGGTCATTAGATGAGTGCTAAGATAATCAGCACTTGCATGAGTGTCAAGTAAATGAGTGCTCACTTAATTGGGAGGCAAGATGGCAGACGCGGTGGCTGCGGTGCTCGGGCAGTGGCGCAGCGAGCGGCCCGACTTGGACTCGTCGCCGATCGGTATCGTCGGCCGGGTGATGCGGCTGTCACGGTTGTGGGACAAGGAGATCAAGGACTTCCTCGCCCAACACGGCCTGGAGCCCGGAGAGTTCGACGTTCTCTCGACGTTGCGCCGCTCGGGGGAGCCCTACGAACTGACGGCCGGGACCTTCCTCAAGGCGTCCTTGGTCACCACCGGCGCGATCACCCTGCGAATCGACCGGATGCAGGCCAAGGACCTTGTCACCCGGATGCCTGATGCGCAGGACCGTCGTTCCGTCAAGATCCGGCTGACTCCGCACGGGCTCGAGGTCATCGACCGCGTCCTGCCGTTGCACCTCGCCAACCACGCCCGGCTGATCGAAGCCCTCGACGAACGGGACAAGGACAGTCTCGCGGGCATCCTGACTCACCTGCTGGAAGCCAGCGGCGACGTCACCTGAGAATCTCCACATCCGCTCCGGCGTTCACCCTCGGCCACTGCGGGAACGCCGCCGAGTCGCAGGTTTGGGGCTGGAGACAACGGACTCGTGATCAGACGGTCGACTGCTCGATTCCGGCAGACGCCTCCACCCGGACCTCCGGTCAGAGGTCATCTCATGACTCGGGATGTTTCCTCGCTCGTGGTCCGCACTACAGGACGCGGTCGTCGTGGTGGGGTTCGGCGGCTTCGGTCAGGTGGGTGGTGACTAGGCGCATGTCGGCGTCGGCGCCGGGGCGGTTGAGGCTGTCGACTCCGTAGACGGTCTCGTGGAACCGTAGGCCGGCGAGCTTCTCGTTGTAGGTGTCGTGGGCTTCGGGTGCGAACAGCTCGGCCGGGTCGCCGACGGCAATCCACCCGATCGGTACCAGCGCGTTGGCGTCGAGGACCGTGTTGACGTGTACGACGGCGCCGATGCGCACCTCGCTCTGGCGTCCGACGGAGGCGCCGTCGAAGATCGCCACACCGGTCGCGAGGAAACATTCGTCAGCGATCTCACAGCCGCGCAGCATGGCGTGTGGCCCGACGAGCACATGATCGCCGATGGTCACGGGCTGCGTGGTGCTGGCGCGGATCAGCGCCTGTTCGCGCACGATCACCTGTTCGCCGAGCGTCACCGGGCTGCCTTCGGCGGCGATCACGGCGCCGAACGCGACGACGCAGCGGGGGCCGACGGTCACGTCGCCACACAGCACAGCGGTTGGGGCGACCTGCGCGGTCGGGTGGACGGTCGGGGCCTTTCCTTGGTGCTGGATCAGCATCTGTCGTTCCTTGGCTGGGGTGCGGTGGTCATGTCAGCCAGCGGTGCAGCGCGGCGCCGGTCGCGGCGGGGTTCTCCAGCGGGGCCAGATGACCGGTACCGGAGAGCACGACAGCCTCGGCCTGAGGGAGGGCATCGACCAGCTCCTGACGAACAGCGGGCGGGTTGAGCGCGTCCTCCTCGCCGAACAAGACGAGGGTCGGGCAAGTGATGCCGGGCAACAGCGGCCGGGTGTCGGCGCGAGCGATGATCGCCTCCTGCTGACGGGCGAAGACCTCGGGTCCGGTACGGCGCATCATCGCCGCGAGCCTGGCGACGAGTGGCTCGTCGTGCCGGCGCGCCGGGGCCAAGAATGTGGCGACGAGCTGCTCGACGACCTCCTCGAAGCGGTCCTCGCCAACGAGACGGAGCTGGGCGCGGCGACGGGAGGTGGACCTCGGATCGTCGGCGCGGGCGTTGGTGTCGACGAGCGCGAGGCGGGTGATGCGCTCCGGTGCGCGGCGCATGACTTCCAGGGCGATGTAACCGCCCAGTGACAGCCCTGCAAGCGCGAAGCGGTCCGGGGATCCGCTGAGTAGTGCTTCGGCCATCGCTGCGACTGACAGTGGCTCGGTGTGCACATCGCTGATCGACGTCGGTGCCGGATGCGCCAGCGCATGCAACGTCGAGGACCACACCGCCTCGTCGCACAGGAGGCCGGGTACGAACATCAGCGGCTCGGCGGTCGCGATGATCCTGCCTCCTTTCGTTCGCGGTCAAAGGAGAGATCGGGGGCGTGAGGTACCCGGAGGTCCTGTCGGACAGGCCGACGGCACGGCGCCTGGGCATCACAGTGCCCGCGTCCGGTGAGCAGCAAACCGCTGCGCCAACGCATCACGCGTGCCGGTACGGGAGGTGTACGGGCAGCGCCGCGTTGGCGGTGGCGCCTACCGTCCGGACGGTTCAGCGGTGCATCCGGGACGGGTGCGGGACGACTTTCTGGAGGATTGGTGAAGGCACGCATTCTGGGCGCTGTGGTCGGGATCTCGGCGATGCTGGGTGGGGCGTTGGTGGCAGGTCCGGCGCGTGCCAGTGGCAGTTACACGGGCCGGGCCTACGTGGCCGGTGACGGCACGATGTACACCGACTGGTACGACGAGGGTGTGGTGAGTGTCGCCGTTCATCGATCGTCGAACGCCACCTGCTTGTGGCAGGCGATCCTCTGGGCCAACGGTTTCCTCGCGAAGAGCGAGATCGACGGAATCTTCGGTGACCGGACCGATGCCGCGACGCGGGCCTTCCAGCGGTCGCGCGGTCTGTCCGCGGACGGGTCCGCGGGTCGGCAGAGCTGGACGGCCGCGGGCGGCGTCTCACACACCGTGACGGCGTCAGGTTGGGCCAACGGTGTGTACTCCGGACGGGAGCATGGGTTCAACGTTCGTCGCAGCGACGCCGGCAACTACCAGTTCAACCTGGGCAGCGGCTGGCTGTGGGCGTCGTACAACTCCCGCACCTGCTCGTAGCGTGCCCCGAACAACCGTGAACGACCCCGGCCACTGAGCATGATCATTGCTCGAGTTCTGCGAGGATGTCGGATTCGGAACGCGGCGTTCGTAGAACGGGTGAACGGGGCCCAGGCGAGGGCGCCAGACAGGGCATGACGAAGGAGTCAGGCGATGATGCGTCAGCGGTCTGTTTGCCATACGTCGTACTCGGCGGGGGAGGCGGTGTGAAGCTTCTTCTCACGTCCGGAGGCGTTACGAACGGGAGCATCCGCGATGCTCTGGTTGGTCTGCTGGGGAAGCCGATCTCGGAATCCCGTGCGCTCTACATCCCCACGGCGCAGTGGGGCCACCCGATGCTCGGGCCCGCATCGGTGCGACGCTCCGTCGTCGGCGAGCCTCCGTTCCACATGATGACCGGCCTGGGCTGGGCGTCCTTGGGGGTTCTGGAGCTCACCGCGCTGCCCAGTATTAGCGAGGAGCGGTGGGTGCCGTGGGTACGAGAGGCCGACGTGCTGCTGGTGGACGGCGGCGACGCGACGTACCTGTGCCACTGGATGCGGGAATCGGGGCTGTCGGACGTCATGCCGTCGCTGCCCGAGACGGTCTGGGTAGGGATAAGTGCCGGCAGCTTGGTGATGACACCGCGGATCGGTGACGACTTCGTCTCGTGGCCGTCCGCGCCGGACGACCGCACGCTCGGGGTCGTCGACTTCTCGATCTTTCCGCACCTGGACCACGAGCAGATGCCCGAGAACACGCTGGCCGACGCGGAGAGATGGGCCGCCGGCATCGGAGGTCCGTCGTACGCCGTCGACGACCAGACCGCCATCACGGTCGTCGACGGCACCGTCGAGGTCATCTCGGAAGGCCACTGGAAGGCGTTCCCCGCGTAGCCCGGAACGCTGTCTGCCCCGGGTCTGTCGACAGGCACGGCCCGGGTGGCGGACGATGCGCGGATGGGGACTCGGCTGATCGCGATCGACGATGCGAGCGGGCTGGCTGAGTTGCTTCGCGAGAATCGGGAGTTTCTGGCGCCGTGGGATCCCGTGCGGGACGACGAGTTCTTCACGGTCGCAGGACAGCGGGCCGCGGTTGGGTCGGCTCTCCAGCAGTACGAGCAGGGGCTGTGCCTGCCCTGGGTGATAACTGATGGCGAGCGCGTGGTTGGGCGGATCTCGCTGACCGGGATCGTGCGTGGTCCGCTCCAGTCCTGCAGCCTCGGCTACTGGGTCGGTGCCGCCGACAACGGTCGTGGGTTCGCCACGGCCGCGGTGCGCGAGATCATCCGGGCGGCCTTCGTCGACCTGCGGCTGCATCGGATCGAAGCATCGACACAACTCGCCAACCTCGGGTCCCAGCGCGTTCTCGAGCAGACCGGGTTCACCCGGATCGGTGTCGCGCCGGAGTACCTCAAGGTCGACGGGGAGTGGAAGGACGTGGCGTTGTATCAGTTGGTCAGCCAGTAGGAGGGGTCCACAGGCCGAGCCGTTGTTCGGCGCCCCAGGCCTCGTAGCGGGCCGCTTCGGTGAAGCCCAATTTGGTGGCCAGGCGCATTGAGCGGGTGTTGGCGGTTTGGGTGGTGAGTACTACGGGCTCGCCGGGACGGGCCTCCGCGAACCAGTCGAGCGCGGCGGTGCAGGCTTCGGCGGCGTACCCGGTACCTCGGGCAGGGCGCGTTCGAGCTGGTCCTGCGGCTGCGGGCCGCCGATGTACGCGCCGACCTCCGGTGAGGCGAGCAGTTCCATGGTCGCCGTACGGTCCCGGGCCTCGGGTTCACGTAGTACGAGCCGCTCGGTCTTGATCGGGGCCGGCGGCCAGGCGACGGACTCGAGCTCGGTCTTCATGGGCGGCAACGGTAGCTGCTGCCGCGGATACCATCCCGTGTGGACTGGAACGGCGAGATGGTCGAACAGATCGAGTCGCACTGGCGGACCCGGCTGCGGCCGCGGCTCGACGGGCTGACCGACGACGAGTACTTCTGGCAGCCGGTTGCGGGGTGCTGGACAGTCAGTCGTCGCGGGGCGAGTACGGCGCCACTGTCGTTCGGGGGCGGGGACTTCACGTGGGACTACGGCGAGAGGCAGGACCCGGAGCCGGTGACCACGATCGCGTGGCGGCTCGCTCACCTGATCGTGAGCGTCGCGGGATCGACCGCCAAGCACCTCGGCGGTCCGCCTGCGGACCTCGCGACCTTCGACTACGCGGGTACTGCCGACGGCGCGCTCCGGCAGTTGGACGACACCTACGACCGCTGGATCGACGGTGTGCGGGGTCTCGGTGAAGCCGGGCTCGCCCGGCCGCAAGGTCCGGCAGCTCCGCCTGAGTTCGCCGACGCGCCGCTGGCGAGGCTCGTGCTGTACCAGATCGTCGAGGTCGTCCACCACGGCGCCGAGATCTGCCTGCTCCGCGACCTCTACCTACGCCGCACGCTCAATCCCACCACACCGTGACCAGTCGGGCGGGCGGCTGTACGTCGACGTGAAGCGGAGGTACGCCGTACCACCAGCCGTCTCCCGGCGCTTCCGGACCGAGCTCCGCAGCCCAGTCAGCGACCGTCCTGCCGAGCGATGGCCGCGTGGAGTTCAGGCTGGCTCACTCGATCAGCTCCAGGTCGTGCATGAATTTGCGGACGTCCTGGGCGCAGCGGCAGGCAGTCGCGATCTTCGCTGCCCACACCAGCGCGTCGTCCCGGGTTGGTACCTCGACGACGAGGACGCCGCCGATCAGCTCCTTACTCTCCGGGTACGGCCCGTCCATGACCATCCCGTCGGTGCCGACCACCGCATGCTCAACATCACCGTCGTCGTAGCTCAGTCCGCCGGCGAACCGGAACACACCGGCGTCCTTCGCCTCCTCGCACACCGCATGAGCGGCCTTCCCGACCTCACCCAAGTCCTCCTCGGGGATGTGGTCCATCGCGCCCTTCTCGAACGAGATCAGGTACCGCGCCATGTCATCACTCCTCGTCCCGGCGGCCACCCGGCCACCCTCACATCCTCTACGAACGCCGTACCCCAGATCCGACACCAAGCCAGGAGTCGCGTGGTTGAATGCGCAGATGGACGCGCGGCCGGTCGATCAGGCGCAGTGGGACGACCTCGTCGACCTGTTCGGACCCAGCGGTGGGACGCGAGGGTGCTGGTGCATGGCGCGCCGGCTGCCCGCGGCGGAGGTCGCCGCGAACGGCAGCGCCGAGAACCGCGCCGCGCTCGAGGGATTCGTCCAGGCGGGGGTCCCGGTCGGGATCATCGGGTACGTCGAGGAGCGCCCGGCGGCCTGGTGCGCGGTGGCGCCGCGGCCGGAGTACTCCGCGATCGTCCGCTCGCGAACCTTGCCGATCGACGACCCCGACGACGCGTCGATCTGGGCGATCAACTGCCTGTTCGTGAAGCGCGGGTATCGCGGACAGGGGCTGACGCTGCCGATGGTCGAGGCCGCTGTCGAGTACGCCCGGAGTTCGGGCGCGCGGATCGTCGAGGCGTATCCGGTGAAGACGATGCCGGGCGATCCGGGTCGCGGGGTCCTGAGCACGTTCCTCACGGCCGGTTTCACGCCGTACGCCGAGGATCGGACGTCGGCGAAGCGCAACGTCGTCGTCCGCCGCAGCCTGTGAACGCCCGCACCGGGCCTACGACGACCAGGTCCAGTTCGCATCGGCCAGGGTGAACACCCAGTTGCGCCCTGGTACGCCGGACGTCAGATAGTCGACCGCTGGTACGGCGATCGGCGGGTACGGCATCTCGCCCAGCAGCCGTACGGCGTCCGGTACCGGGAACCACCGGACCTCCATCACCGAACCGTCCGGATCGTCGACCGCGAACGCCGGATCGGCCACGTCCACGAGGTAGTTCCACGACCGCGACGTCGCGCGACCGTCGGCGACCGTCCGCGTCGTCCACACCAGCTCGAGCTCCCCGGCCGCGGCCCGCAGCCCCGACTCCTCCCGCAACTCCCGCGCCGCGCCACTCGCCGGCACCTCGCCGTCCTCGACGGCCCCGCTCGGAAGGTTCCAGTACGGCGCATCCCAGGCGTGATACTCCTCCCGCACCAGCGCCACCATTCCGTCGTACCGCGCGACCACCCCGGCATACCGCTGCATCCCCGAACCCTACGCAGGCAGATGGGCCAGCACCTCGTCGTGCGGCCAGGTACTGCTCAGAACCTCCGCCAGCAACGGGTCGGCCGAGGCGGTGACGTACGGCGTCGCGTCAGGATCGCGAACTGTCGCGGTGACCGGCGCGGGGAAGAGGCCCCAGGGCTCGACAGTGTTGGCGAAGAACCCGTCGAGCCGCAGATCGACATACCCCGGCTCCCACCACACCGCGAACGCCCGCTGCAGATCATCCCGATGGATCGCGAGCCAAGCCCCGAACGTCAGTTGGTAACCACCGTCGAGCTGCACCGGAAGCAGGACGCGGACGAACGGTCCGGCCCCGGGCACTTGCATCATCACGGACTCACGAGCTGTCTGGTGACTCATCCACGTGCCGGGTGTGTGCTCGCGATCCGGCAGTTCCAGCACCGGCGTCGGCAGGGTGAAGCGGATGTGGCGGTCGTGGGCGTCCAGGGGACGGTCGCAAGTGGGGCAGTCGGGCATGAGAGGAGTATGGCGAAGTTCCGGAAGGGGAGTGTCCGGAATGGGGATTACGGTGCCCGTATGAGTGAGACGGAGTGGGTGTCGCCGTGGTGGGAGCCGCCGTTGGCGGGGAATGAAGCCGAGCAGTTGCTGGGCGCGCTGGACCGGCTGCGTACGACGTTCCGGTTCAAGGTGGACGAGCTGGACGCGGCCGGGCTCAACACCCGGATCGGCGCGTCGTCGATCACACTCGGCGGGCTGACGAAGCATCTCGCGGCGAACGAGGACTACATGTTCGACGTGAAGTTCCGCGGGAAGCCGATGGGTGGGCCGTGGCTGGAGAACGGCTGGCGGGATGACAACGACTGGGAGTTCAACTCCGCCGTCGACAACACGCCGGAGGAGCTGTACGCGCTGTGGGACGGTGCGGTCGCGCGGTCCCGCGAGACGGTGGCGGCGGCGATCGCCGACGGCGGGCTCGACCAGCCCGCCGACATCAGCTGGCCCGACGGGCGGCACCCGAGTCTGCGCCGGCTGATCTGCGACCTGATCGAGGAGTACGGCCGCCACACCGGCCACGCGGACCTGATCCGCGAGGCCGTCGACGGCCGCGTCGGCGAGGACCCGCCGTCCGGCTGGCACCCGGTGGGCCCCAAGACCGCCTGAAGCGAACCGCCACGCAGGCACAACCTGCCGAATCCGCCGATTCTGGGGCCTGATGTGCCACTTCTGCCTGCGTGGAGGTACGCCGGCTACTTGATCCGCTGCAGGGTCCCGTCCGCCGCGACGCCGATCACCGTGGTCACGCCGTCGACCTTCAGGTTCACCAGCATCCGCGAGCCCTGCCACGAGGTCGTGTACGACACGGTCGCGTTCGTCCGGGTGGGCGCGATCACCGACAGGATGGTCGCGTCCCGCCCCGCGCGGTCGAACTTCACCACCGGCGACGGCAGCCGCTTGTCGATGGTCGTGTAGTGCCACCCCTGGATCGGGTCCTGCCGACCAGTCGCCACCTCGATCGGCGTGGTCCGCTGCTGGAAGGGGATCTGCAGCAACGTCGTCTTCACCCGATCGCCCGGCTTCGCGGCCACCGCCCGGTCGTTGCCGCTGACAACCACCTTCTGGTCGGCGGGCAGATGCCACAGCGTCGAGTACTTCTGATCCGTCGGCGCCGTACCGCGGTCGAGCACCACGATCAGGTCGGGATCCTTCAGCACCAGCACCCCCCGGGTCCGGTCAACGGGGCCGAGCTTGTCCTTGAGCTCGTAGAACTCCGACGTCGCGCCGATCGAGGACCGCGTCAGCCGCGTGTCCGGATGCGCGGCGGCCGCCGACTCCACGGTCATTTCGTTGTGCGCGTCCTGGCTCTTCGCCCAGCTCCGCCAGTCGTCCCACTTGTACCCGGAGTGCCCGCCGTCGATCAGGATGTCCCGCCCGCGGGACGTGTACGTGATCGACGTGTGGTCCTCGTGCCCGTGCAGCTTCCGCGACGGCCCGAACCGGATGCTGTACGTCGACTCCTGCGTGAACGGCCGTGTCTCTCCCCATCCGGTCCGCCCGAAGACGTACCCGCCGTCGAAGATCCCGATCCGCTGCGTCGGGCGGATCCCGCGCGCGCCGAGCGTACCGGCGTACTCGAGCACCGTGCCCGGCACCGGCACCGTCTTCACCACCTCGGAGTCCCCGAGCTGGGGCAGGTTCCCGAGCGAGTTGGTGGCGAGTGCGAGCCACTTCGCGAGCTCCCGCCGGCGCGCCGTGATCGTCGTACCGGGATCGACCCCGCACTTACGCAGTACGTCGATCGCGCGTCCCCACAACGCGTAGTTGAACTGCGCGTATGCCGTCGACTGCTCGTTCGTCGTGCCCTGCGTGTCGATCGAGGTCTTGATCGCACTGGTCAGCCGGTCGGCGGCGATCTTCTTGAGGTCGCTGCGCCCCAGCGTGCACCCGACACCGAACAGCGCGAGGCTCTCGTCGGTGCCGTGGTTCCAGTCGCCGCTGTAGTTCTTCTGCAGGAACCACGCGTGCTTGACGAGCGCGTCGTCCAGCCACGCGTACGTCAGCGGCAGCTTCGAGACATGCGTCCCCGACAGCACCGCCTGCCGCAGGCAGATCAGCACGTTGGTGCGGTGCATGGTGGATTCGTACGCGCCGACGTCGGACTTCCACGAGTACGGGTTGTCCTTCACCCAGTCGCGCACGATCGCGCTGACGTGCTGCAGTGCGCGCTTGTCGCCCTTGGCGCCGGCGTTGATTCCTTGGCCGAGCCAACGAAGCGAGTGCAGCCACATGTACCAGCTCGGGTTCTGGTCCGGGTTCGCCCGCCAGTTGATGTTCCCCTTGCCGTCACCGATCTTGGTCGGCGGCGTCTTGCCCCACGAGAAGGTGTCCTTGTACAGGTTGGCGACCGGGTTCGTCCGGTCGATCCCGCTGTACGCCGGGCACGCGTACGTGTTCTGCCGCACCGGCGCCGGCGGTGGGGTGGGCGGCTCGGGGGTGTGGCTGATGGTCGGGTCCGGCGCGGCCTCCGGCTCGGATCCGCCCCACGGGACCACCAATACGACGGCCAGTACGGCGGCACTCACGAGTAGCGCGATCGCGAGGCGCAGTGTCGTTCCGGTCGTTCGCAGATGTCTCGCGGGCATCGTTCCCCCTCAGGGCATGACAGTTCTGGCCTAGACCTGAACTTGGACCGATGGGTCCCCGGGATCGAGGTCAGGTGGTTTCGGTGCTGAGTCGCGGCGGTACGTCAGAAACGCGGGGCGGTCGCCGAAAGGTTGCAGCAGGCATCAAGTGCGGTGCCGGCCGGCTCCTGTCAGGTGCGTCGCCATCGGTTCCCCCCGAGGTCAGATTTGTTCCTCTGCCCTATAGATGTCCGGAGCGGCCCGAAAAGTTGCTTCGAAGCACCAACTCCGGTTCGCTTGCCCCTAAGGGCAGATCCGGAGCGGCCGCTCGGGTCAGCCGCTAGCGACCGTCGATGGCGTCGGCGATCAGCTTGTTGCGGGCGGCGCCGCCTGGTTCGCTCGTGTGGACGCCGTCGCGCAGGTACTCGGCCGGGCGGTTCGGCTGCGCCTCGAGGAACTCGGACCACTCGATGATCCGCAGATTCGGGTGCTCGCGCGCGGCGTCCCGCAGCTGCTGGTTGATCCACGCGCTGTTCGCGAGGTCGGCGTCGCGCACCGCGGCCGGCTGTTTCGTGCGGCTCGCATACACGTTCACCCAGTACACGGTCCGGTCCGGGCCGGCGATCCGCAGCGCCCGCTCCACCTGCGCGGCGAACGCAGGCGGGTCGAAGATGTCGTTGGTACCGACCGCCATCACGATCCGCCGCGGCAGACCGTACTGGTGCGACCACTCTTCGAGTGCGTCGACGGCCGCGGACGCCGGCTGGCCGGACCAGTCGTGGTACGCGATCGAGTCACCGGTGCGATTCGTCAGCAACCGCTCGAGCGCGGCACTGTCCTGGAGCGCGATGCTGTCGCCGAACATGAAGACGCCGTCGAAGGCGAGCACGTCGCGGATCTCGTCCTCGGGGGAGATCCGGTGGACCAGGTCCCGCCACGGGCCGAGCGTGCCCGATCCGTACTGCCCCGGTCCCTGATGCGGCACGCCGTACGAGCCCCCGGCGGCGACGCCGGGATTGGCCGAGCGGGGTTCGAGTACGACGAACAGGCCGCCGAGCAACGCCAGAACGAGCAACGTCGCGACGATCGCGACGATCGAGGCCCAGAAGGCTCTCCACCCGGACACCTCGTCGCCCGGGCGCTGCCGAACTTGCTGCAACATCGCGACGCCCCCCAATCTCTGTCGACGTCCCCTCACACTCACATGACGCGCCGGCCGCCGGTTTCGCTGCATGCCGCCCCCAACCAGGCAAAAGCGAGCCCCCGCTCCCTTCCTCCTCCCAGCATCCCCGAAGACGCAACCGACCGATACTTTTCGGCCATGCCGAATCCCGACGAGCTCCGAGCCCTCGAGCGTGCCCGCCTCTCCTGCCTGGTCGAACGCCGGATCGCCGAGGCCGACGCGATCCACGCGCCGGACTTCGTCATCGTCACGCCCAGCGGTCATCCGTGGACCAAGGCGGAGTACCTCGGCGGGATCGAGTCCGGGGACATCCTGTACCGGCGTTTCGAGCCGGTCACCGAGATCGAGGTGATGCTCGACGAGGCGGTCGCCGTACTGCGCTACCGGTCGGCGATCGAGATCGGTGTGAACGGCCGCGAGCCCGGACCGCTCACCGCCTGGCACCTCGACTGCTACCGGCGAACCCCGGACGGCTGGCAGATCCGATGGTCCCAGGCGACCGCGGTCGGATGACTCAGACGGCTCGTTCCGCCTCGCTGCGCTCGATGCAGAACTCATTGCCTTCGGGGTCCTTCATCGTGACCCAGCCGCGGCCGTCCGGTACCCGGTGGTCCTCGTGGATCGTGCCGCCGAGCGCAAGGATCCGCTCGACCTCCTCGTTCCGCGTACGCTCGGTCGGGCCCCAGTCGAGGTGGACCCGGTTCTTCACGCCTTTCCCCTCCGGTACGGCGACGAACAACAGCCCGGGTCCCGGCGCCGGCGCCTGGACGAGCACCTCGTCGTCGCCGGGCACGTCCCCGTCCGCCACCGGCCAGCCGGTCACAGCACTCCAGAACTGCGCGATTTCGTAAGGATTTCCGGCATCGATCGTGATGTGTCGCAGGTTCATCCCGAGACCTTAACCGGACGTCCGCCGCAGGGGCTCGCGGTTTGTCGGCGGGCGGGTCTACTGTGCGGATCATGGGCGCCGGTCCAGAGGGTCCGGCCAGTTGGGGGAAGGACAGATCGATGGCATCCCGGCTCAATCCGTACATCCAGTTCAAGAGCGAAGCACGGTCGGCGATGGAGTTCTACCAGAGCGTCTTCGGCGGCGAGATGTCGTCGAACACGTTCAAGGAGTTCGGCGCGAGCCACGGTCCGGACGACGAGAATCTGCTGATGCACAGCCAGCTCGAGACGCCGAGCGGTTTCACCCTGATGGCCGCCGACACGCCGCAGGGCATGCCGTACAACCCGGGTGAGAACATCGCGATCAGCCTCAGCGGCGACGGCGACGAGCTGCGCGGGTACTACGAGAAGCTGTCCGAGGGCGGCAAGGTGACGGTGCCGCTCGAGAAGCAGATGTGGGGCGACGAGTTCGGCATGGTCACCGACAAGTTCGGGATCAACTGGATGGTCAACATCGCGGGCAGCTGACGACCGGCCTCCCCGGGGAAAAACCTGTACCCCGGGGAGGATGCCGTGGCTACCGTGGGTGAATGGGATTCAACGACCTGCTCTCTGACCCCATCCGGCACAACAGCTGGGCGACCGCCAGCCTGATCCAGTTCTGCCGCGACCAGAACCTGACGGCCGAGCAGCTGGAGATCACCGGCGTCGGCACGTACGGCGGCATTCTCGCTACCCTCGACCACATCGTGCAGTGCGACGGCAGCTACCTGCGCCGGATCGTCGACCGGCCGATCGCGTGGGTCGAGGGCGAACCGGCGGCCGATCTGGAAACGCTCGACCGCTGGAACACAGAGCTCAGCGCGCTCTGGGAGGTCTTCCTCGCCGAGCCGATCGACGTCGAGCGGGTGCTCGTCATCGACGACAACACCCGCGGCACCCGCCTCGGCATCTTCGTCGCCCAGGCGATCAACCACGCCAACCACCACCGCGAGCAGGTCTGCGCCATCCTCACCGGCCTGGGCATCGAGCCGCCGGACATCCAGGCCTGGGAGTACGCCTGGAAGACCAACCGCATCTGGGACCTGGACGAGGCCCAGGCCCAGTAGCCGAGTCAGCTGCTGGCAGCGGAGGCCAGCACGCCGGGCTCGTACGACCCGCCCAGCTGGTTGAGCGTGACGGCGAGCCGGTTGGTCGCGTTGATCATGGCGATCAGTGTGACCAGCGCGATCAGCTGGTCCTCGGCGTAGTACTTGCTCGCCCTGGCCCACGTCTCGTCGGAGACACCCTCGGACGCGTCGGCGAGCCGGGTCGCCTCCTCGGTGAGCGCCAGCGCGGCCTGCTCCTCCTCGGTGAAGACTGTCGAGTGGCGCCACCCGGCGACCAGGTGCAGGCGGGTGGCGGTCTCGCCCTCGGCCGCGGCCTCCTTCGTGTGGAGGTCGATGCAGTGTCCGCAGCCGTTGATCTGGCTGGCCCGGAGCATCACGAGGCTCTGCGTCGCGTGCGGCAGGCCGGCTTGCTGTACCAGGCCGTGGACGGCGTACAACCGCTTCGCCAGCTTCATGCCGAACTCGTTGTTCATCAGGTCGATACGGGGTTCCATCGTCTTCACCCTCGATCATGAGATCTACTGGACGAACACGAGATGCCATCGGCCCGGCGCCCGTGACCGGGCCAGGACGTGACGAGCGCCATACCGGCTCAGATGTCACAGGAACCGGACGGCAGGCATCTGGTGGGTGAGACCCGCGTACAAGGAGCCCAGCATGACCGGTACGGACCGAGCCACCGAGGTGTTCGTTGCTCATCGCAACCTGCTCTTCACGGTGGCCTACGAGATCCTCGGCTCGGCCGCGGACGCCGAGGACGTACTGCAGGAGACCTGGCTGCGCTGGGTCAAGGTCGACCTCGACACGGTGCAGGACCACCGCGCGTACCTGGTCCGGATCGCGAGCCGGCAGGCCCTCCAGCGGCTGCGCACGCTCGGCCGCCGCAAGGAGTCGTACGTCGGCCCGTGGCTTCCCGAACCGCTGCTCACCGCCCCCGACGTCGCCGAGGACATCGAACTCGCCGACAGCATCTCGATGGCGATGCTCCTGGTGATGGAGACCCTCACCCCCACCGAACGCGCCGTCTTCGTCCTCCGCGAGGTCTTCGGCCTCGACTACGACGAGATCGCCGAAGCCGTCGACAAGAAGCCCGACGCCGTCCGCCAGATCGCCCACCGGGCCCGCTCCCACGTGGCCGCCCGTCGACCGCGCGGCGTCGTCTCCGCCGACCAGACCCGCGACGCCCTCGAAGCCTTCCAGCGCGCCGTCAACACCGGCGACATCCAGGGCCTCGTCGACATCCTGGCCCCCGACGTCGTCTTCCTCGGCGACGGCGGCGGCGTCGTCCAGGCCCTCCCGCGCCCGGTCGTGGGCGCCGAAAAGGTGGCCCGCCTGCTCTCGGTCTCGCTGGCAAACCTGGCCGGAGGCACCCTGGAAATGACCCAGATCAACGGCCAGCCGGCCCTCATCATCCGCTTCACCGACGAGGTCGACACCGTCACCGTCCTGCACGTGGAAGACGGCAAGATCGCCGGCCTCTACGCCGTCCGCAACCCGGCGAAACTCTCCCACCTGACCGAGCAAATCCCCCTGACCCGCTGAAGGACTCTCGACGGTGCAGCCGGCTACACCGAGAGGTTCTTGCGGAGGAGGGTGATGGTCGTTTCGTACCGGCGGACGGAGCCGTCGGGTGCGTCTTGGTCCCACGCGCCTAGCTCGCTCCCGCTGACGACGTAGCCGAGGCGTTCGTACAGTGCGCGCGGCCGCGGGTACGCGTCGTCGATGCCGAGCTCCGCGAAGGGGATGCCGCGAGCGCGGATGCGGTCCTCCAGAGCACCGATCAGGATGGTTCCGATCCCACACGACTGGAGCGCCTCGACAACCGACAACTGGTACAGCGTCGCCCCGCCGGCCGGCTTCGTGTAGTCGACACCGCCGAACCCCACGGGCTGCCCCGACGGCGTACACACCGCCACGTAGTCGACTTCACCGAGCCGAACCCGTCCCAGCTCCTTCTCCATGGAGATCACCTTGGTAGGAGGCTCACCCAACGTCGGCAGATCGGCCGTCACCAGATCGCGGACCGTCAGCGGGACAACAACTTCAGCCACAGCGACCCCTTCCGTAGGCCCATCGCACGATACGACCACCCACCCGGCCCCCGCCAACGAATTCCCGCGGGTCAACAGCCCGTGGTGTGGGTCAGCTGAGCAGGTCGGTGGATTCGGGGACGGGGGTTACCGGGGTGCCTTCGGTCAGGTAGTGGAGGAGGTTCCGGACGACGAGGTTGGCCATGGCGGTGCGGGTGGGGATGGTGGCGGAGCCCACGTGGGGGAGAAGCACGGCGTTGGGGAGGGTGAGGAGGTCGGGGTGGACCTTGGGCTCGTGTTCGAAGACGTCGAGGCCGGCGGCGAGGATCGTGTTGGTGCGGAGGGCGTCGACCAGCGCTTGTTCGTCGACGACGGTGCCGCGGGCGACGTTGATGACGATGCCGTCGGGGCCCAGGGCCTTCAGTACGTCGGCGTTGACCAGGTGACGGGTGGTGTCGCCGCCGGGGATGACGATCATCAGGGTGTCGACGTCGGCGGCCATGTCGACCAGGGACGGGTAGTACCGGTACGGGACGTCCTTCGGACTGCGGTTGTGGTAGGCAACGGAAATGCCGAACGGCTGCACGCGGTCCGCAATCGCCTGGCCGATCCGGCCGAGGCCGAGGATGCCCATCCGGCGGCCGTGCATCGTTGCGCAGGTCAACGGGTACGGACCGCTCTCGACCCACTTGCCGTCGCGGAGATATCGCTCGGCCTGCCCCAGCTCGCGGACGGTCATCAGCAGCAGACCGAGAGCGGTGTCGGCGACCTCGTCGTCCAGGACGCCCGGGGTGTTGGTGACCACGACGCCACGCTCGGCCGCGGCGGTCGCGTCGATGCGGTCGTAGCCGACGCCGAAGCTCGCCACCAGGCGGACCGCGGGCAGGCGGTCGAGGTACGGGCCGTCGATCGCCGTACCGCCGGTGGCGACGGCGACGATCTCGTCCCGGCGGGCAGCGAGTACGGCGTCCGGATCGCTCTCCTCCCAGAGCCTGATCAGCTCACAGTGCCCGTCCAACCCGGCGGCAACGGCTTGGTGCATCGGTCCCGGCATCAGCACGACTGGTTGTCCCATGCCTTCATCTTTGTCGACCACCGTGACCCGGACCAGGAACCCGACCAGCATTTCTCAGGCCCTGGACAGGAACCCGATCGGAACCGGCGTTCCACCCCTGTTGCCGCGCGGGCCGGAACGGCGACGATCAGGTGAGGAGGTCATCATGATCATCGACTGCGCTTACTACCGGGACGGACGTCGGCAGCACGTCGAGGCGATGTCGGTCGGCGACGCCGCCGCGAGCTGCCGGGCCGGCGGGTTCGTCTGGCTGGGCATGTTCGAGCCGACCACCGCGGAACTCGCCGAGGTCAGAGACGGCTTCAGCCTCCACGAGCTGGCCGTCGAGGATGCACAAACGTTCCACCTTCGCCCCAAGGTGGAGCCGTACGAGGGCGATATCCGCCTGGTCATCCTGCGCACCGCACGGTACGACGAGGAACGCGAGGAAGTGGACTTCGGAGAAGTCAGCGCCTTCGTCGGCCCGCCGTTCGTGATCACCGTCCGGCAGGGCGTCGCGAGCGATCTGCACGGCGCCCGGATCCGGCTCGAACAGCGACCGGAGCTGCTGGAATGCGGCACCAGCGCCGTCCTGTGGGCGATCCTCGACCAGGTCGTCGACGGCTACGGCCCGGTGGTCGCCGAGTTGGAGCGCGACATCGAGGAGGTCGAGCGCACCGTGTTCGCCGGTTCCGTCGCGCCGACCGAGCGGATCTACTTCCTCCGGCGTGAGGTGACCGACTTCTACCGCGCCGTACATCCACTGATCGCCGTACTCGCAACGCTGGAGCGCGACGCCCGCGACACCGCACTTCTGCCCTACTTCCGGGACGTGCACGACCACCTGGTCCTGGTGAACGAAGAGGTCGCGGCTCAACGCGATCTGCTCGCCACCGTCCTGGAGGCGAACATGGCGGTGATCGGCGTCGAGCAGACCAAGGTGAGCGTCCGGCAGAACGCCACGATCGAGCAGCTCACCATCCTCGCCACGGTCTTCCTGCCACTGACCTTCGTCACCGGCTTCTTCGGACAGAACTTCGGCTGGCTGGTCGACCACATCGACGCCGAGTGGGACTTCCTCGCACTCGGGATCGGTGGACTGCTGGTTCCGTGCATCGCGCTGGCGATCTGGTTCCGCCGCCAACGAGCAGCCCGACGGCAAGCTGCTTGACGGATCGGATTCATGCGGCGTTCCGGTGCCGGGCCGAGGGTCGGGAGCAGAGACCACCTGGAGGTTTGTGATGCGAAAGCTCCCCGCCCTGATCATCGCGACATCGGTCCTCGCGACGGTCGCCCTGCTGCCCGCCTCGGCGATCCCCGCAGCGCCGGCCGATGCCGGTACGGCGGTCGCGACGCCGCCGACGTACGACGCGACGCCGGTCAAGACGTACCCGGCCTTCGACGCCAACCAGGCCGTCGCCGTCGACGCGAAGTACTTCTACGCGGTCAACAACCGCACGCTCACCAAGCACGACCGCCGTACCGGCGCACCACTGCTGCAGTTCGCCGGCGACACCGCGGGACCGTTCAAGCACATGGACAGTGGTGTGGTCGTCGGCACCAAGCTGTACGCCGCTCACTCGAACTACCCCGAGTGGCCGATGGAGAGCTCGATCGAGGTGTTCGACACCAGGACGATGCAGCACGTCGACACGCACTCGTTCGGGATCTACCGCGGCTCGCTGACCTGGCTGGACCGGCACGACGGCGCGTGGTGGGCCGGGTTCGCCAACTACGACGAGATCCAGGACGGGATGACCGAGCCGTACGGTCAGACGTACAACACCCAGATCGTGAAGCTGAACGACAAGTTCGAGCCGCTGCAGTCGTGGACGATCCCGAAGCCGATCCTCGACCGCTTCAAGCCGATGTCGAACTCCGGCGGCTCCTGGGGCCCGGACGGCCGGCTCTGGCTGACCGGACACGACCTCGGGGAGGCGTACGCGATGGAGCTGCCCGTCGCGGGCTCCGAACTGCGCTGGATCGCGACCGTCGCGCTGCCCGACGTCCACGGGCAGGGGGTGGCGTGGGACCGTTCCGACCCGCGGCGTCCGACCTTCTGGGCGATCAGCCGGCCGAAACGCCAGGTGCACACGTTCAGCATGCCGCTGAGCTCACTCCAGACGCCCGCCGCGAAGGGCTGGCAGGTCCTCGGCCCGGGACAATTCAGGAAGTAGTGGCCACGACCGTGGACCTTCGGCACCCACCGACCCGGCCAGGCGGCGTAGTACAGCCCGCGCCCGGCGAGGCCGGCAAGCACCGAAGGGGACGGTCTAGGAGGACCAGCCGCCGAGGTTGAGGTCAGCGACGACCACCGGCTGACCGGTGGCCAGTGACTGGTTGGCGGCGATCCCGACCGCGACAGCGCGGACGCCGTCGTGTACGTCGGCCGCACGCGCCAACGGATCGTTGTCGGCACCAACGAACAGGTCGCCGTACAACAGCCGGTCGCCGCCCCCGTGACCGCCTTCACCACGCGGGATCTCGACCTCGACCGCGGTGGCCCAGTGCTTCTGCAGCACCAGCCGCTCACCGTTGGTCCGGACGTCGCCGGCGATCACGCGGTCGGACGGGTAGCTCGGGTCGATCTGGTCGTCGACGACCGCGGCCCGTTCGACCACTTCCAGCTCGGCGCGGCCGAGCGTCCCGTTGACCGAGACGCGGTACCCCTCCCACGGCGAGTGCGCGTTGAGCGAGTAGCTCAGCCGCACGCCGCTCGCGTACTCCGCGATCACGGACATGTTGTCCTCGATCGTGATGCCCGGCGCGAACACGTCCTGGTCACGCAGGTACCCGTCGTACTTCTCGGCCTCGTAGTACAGCTGCCGGTTCGTGTCGTCGGTCCGCAGGTCCAGCAGCCACGGATCGTCGGCCGCACCATCGATCGTGCCGCGCGCCGGTCGGTCGCCCAGACCGCGCGCGGCCGCGTTGCCGGAGCCGTAGAAGGCCAGTCCGCCCGACGCGAACACGCGTGTCGGCGTCGAGGCGATCCACCAGTTCACCAGGTCGAAGTGGTGCGACGCCTTGTGGACCAGCAGACCACCGGAGTTCTTCTTCTCCCGGTGCCAGCGCCGGAAGTAGTCCGCGCCGTGCCGCGTATCGAGCACCCACTGGAACTCGACGCTGGTGACCTGCCCGATCTCACCGTCCTGGATCAGCTGCCGCAGCGCGCTGTTCCGCGGCGAGTAGCGGTAGTTGAACGTGACGACCACGGACTTGCCCGACTCGTTCATCGCGTCGACGATCTGCCGGGTGCCGTCCGCGTCGATCGTCAGCGGCTTCTCGACGATCACGTCCGCGCCCGCGCGCAGCAGCCGCGACACCACCGAGGCGTGCGTGTAGTCGGGGCTGGTCACCACCACGCGGTCGACCGACTGCTCCTTGACCATCTGCTCCAGGTCGTCGGCGCCGTACTGCGGGAGCTCGCCGCCACCGAGCTCGCCGACGAGCCGCTGGTGGAAGGCGAGCCGGCCCGGGTTCGGGTCCAGCAGGGCGACGAGCTCGGCCTCCTCGGGATGTGCCTCGAACATCGCGCGGATGTACGCCTGTGCCCGTGATCCGGTCCCGGCGACTGCGTAGCGTCTGGCCACGGCGACTCCTTCTACTCGTGTAGATCCACTACGCTAGCAATCGCTTTCCAACCCGGTCAACCGTCGTACCATCACTGCATGCCGAAGGATCCGGTCACCCGCAACGACGTGGCGCAGTACGCCGGGGTGAGTACCGCCGTGGTCAGCTACGTGGTGAACGAGGGGCCGCGGAAGGTCGCGCCGGAGACCCGTGAGCGGGTGCTCGACGCGATCCGGGCGCTCGGTTACCGGCCGAACGCGACCGCGCGGGCGCTCCGGATGGGGACCACGCGGACGTTCGGGCTGATCACCCCGGACGGCGGCAACCCGCTGTTCGCGGAGCTCGCCAAGGCGATCGACCGGGAGGCCGCGGCGCGCGGGTACGTCGTACTGCAGACGAGCGCCGACGGCGATCCGGACACCGAGAACGCGAAGATCGCGGAGCTGCTCGCCCGGCAGGTCAGCGGGCTGCTGCTGGTGGCGCCGACCGACGATCCGGCGCTCGACGACGTCGAGGTCCCGGTGATCGCGATCAATCGCGTCCTGCCGACGGTCAGTTCGGTGCGGCCGGCGTACCGCCAAGGCGCCCGGCTGGGGGTCGAGCACCTGATCTCGCACGGTCATCGCGTGATCGGGCTGGTGATCGGCGGTGCCGGCCATCCCGAACGCGAGCTCGGCTGGCGCGATGCGCTCGCCGCGGCCGGGCTGCCGGAGGGGCCGATCGCGCGGGCGAAATTCTCCCGGGAGGGCGGGTATGGCGCCGCGCAGACCCTGTTGCAGCGCGAGCCGACCGCGATCTTCGCAAGCTCCGATCTGCAAGCGATCGGGGTCCTGCGCGCGCTCCACGAGGCGGGCGTCGACGTGCCCGGAGACATGGCGGTGGCGGCCTTCGACGGCACGCCCGAAACGGAGTACACCTGGCCGCCGTTGACCGTCGTGCGCCAGCCGGTCGAGCAGGTGGCGCGCGAGGCGGTCCGCCGGCTGATCGAAGGCGAAGACGCCAGGGCGGCGCTGACCGTCCCCACCGAGCTGATCCTGCGCAGGTCCTGCGGCTGTTAGAGGGTCCCTACGTCCTCGAAGATCAGCGCCGTCCGGGTCGCGAGTACTTCGGGGATCGCCTGGAGCTTCTCGAGGACCAGCCGGCGGAGGCCCTCGTTGTCGGCCGCGCGGACCAGCAGGATCGCGTCGAAGTCCCCGCCGACGAGTGCCATGTGCTTGATCTCCGGGATCGCCTGGAGTTGCTTGCGCAGGGTCCGCCACGAGCTCTGGCGGAGACTCAGGGTGACGTAGGCGGAGGTGGCGAGGCCGAGTTTCAGTGGGTCGACGGTGACCGTGAACCCGGTGATCACGCCGGTGTTCGTCAGCCGCTCGACGCGGGCGTACGCGTTCGCGCGGGAGATGTGCACCTCGTCGGCGAGGGCCCGGATCGAGAGCCGTCCGTCGCGTCCGAGGGCCTCGATGATCTGCCGATCGATCTCGTCGAGCGCCGGGGCCACGACAATCTGTCCAGGACCGGCCCGGTGGACCATCACCTCGTCGGACATTCGTGCGACCTCCAGGGCTCGTGGTCCGGCCAAACGTCTCTCAATAATTCCAGCTATAGATCCAGTTGGCCAGGAGGTACGACGATGAGGCTACCGTCCGTCTCCTGCGCTGGAGGGCCTCATGACCACAGTCGAGGAGCGTTTGCTCCCCTCCGCGGACCCCGTCTGTCTGATCGATCAGAACGGCGTACCGCACGAAGATCCGTCGTACGACCTGCCGGCCAAGGAGGCCTTGCTCGACGGTTACGTTCAGTTGATCAAGGGCCGCCGGTTCAACGACCAGGCCAGCGCGTTGGTCCGTCAGGGCCGGCTCGCCGTCTATCCGTCGTCCTTCGGTCAGGAGGCCTGTCAGATCGCGGCCACGATGGTGCTGCGCGAGGGCGACTGGTTGTTCCCGACGTACCGCGACTCGGTGTCGATCATGAGCCGGGGCATCGACCCGATCGAGACACTGACCCTGCTCCGCGGGGACTGGCACTCCGGCTACGACCCGTACGAGCACAAGGTCGCGCCGCAGTCGACCCCGCTCGCGACACAGCTCCCGCATGCGGTCGGCGTCGCGCACGCGGCCCGGCTGAAGGGCGAGGACACGGTCGTGATGGCGCTCGTCGGCGACGGCGGCACCAGCGAGGGCGACTTCCACGAGGCGCTGAACTTCGCCGCGGTCTTCCAGGCGCCGGTCGTGTTCTTCGTCCAGAACAACGAGTACGCGATCTCGGTGCCGCTCGCCAAGCAGAGCGCCGCGCCTTCCCTTGCCCACAAGGGCATCGGGTACGGCGTCCCGGGTGAACGGGCCGACGGCAACGATCTCGCCGGTCTGCTCGCCGTCCTCGGACGGGCCGTGGACAAGGCGCGCGCCGGTGAAGGACCCCAGCTGATCGAGGCGCACACGTACCGCGTGCAGGCGCACACGAACGCCGACGACGCGACCCGGTACCGCGAGGACGCCGAGGTCGCCCCGTGGCTCGAGCGCGACCCGATCCAGCGGCTGACGACGTACCTCGAACGGCAGGGCTGGCTGGACGACGCCGTGAAAGAACGCGCCGAGGCGAGCGCTGTCCAGGTCGCCGCGCAGTTGCGGGACGGTCTGATGCCGGAGCCCGAGGTGGATCCGGCGGACCTGTTCGCCTACCTGTACGCCGAGGAGACGCAGCAACTGCGGCAGCAGGCCGCGTTCCTGCGCGACGAACTCGCCCGTGAGGAGGCCTGATGACGCACATGAAGATCTCGATGGCGCAGGCGCTCAACCAGGCGCTGCGGGACGCGATGACGGCGGACGAGTCCGTGGTGATGTTCGGTGAGGACGTCGGCGCGCTCGGCGGTGTCTTCCGGATCACTGACGGGCTGACCGCCGAGTTCGGCGAGAAGCGTTGCTTCGACACCCCGTTGGCCGAGGCCGGCATCGTCGGGATGGCGGTCGGGATGGCGATGAACGGGATGCGTCCTGTGGTCGAGATGCAGTTCGACGCGTTCGGGTACCCGGCGTTCGAGCAGATCGTCTCGCACGTCGCCAAGATGCGGAACCGGACCCGTGGGCGGGTCGCCTTGCCGATGGTGATCCGGATCCCGTACGGCGGCGGTATCGGCGGCGTCGAGCATCACAGCGACTCGTCGGAGAGCTACTTCGCGCACACGCCGGGTCTGACCGTGGTGACGCCGGCTACGGTTTCGGACGCCTACGGGTTGTTGCGCAAAGCAATTGAATTTCCCGATCCGGTCGTGTTCATGGAGCCGAAGAAGCTCTACTGGGCCAAGGAGGAGGTCGACCTCACCGAGGCGCAGCCGGGGATCGGGACGGCCGTCGTACGGCGGGACGGCGCGGACGCGACGTTGATCGCGTACGGTCCCGCGGTGCCGGTCGCGCTGGAGGCGGCCGAAGTGGCGGCGGCTGAGGGGCGGCAGCTGACTGTGGTGGATCTGCGGTCGGTCGTCCCGTTCGACGACGAGACGGTGTGTGCCGCGGTACGGCGTACCGGTCGGGCGGTCGTGGTCGCGGAGGCGAGCGGATTCGCCAGTGTGTCGTCGGAGATCGTTGCCCGGGTCACCGAGAAGTGCTTCCACTCGCTGGCGGCGCCGGTACGGCGGGTGACCGCGTTCGACATCCCGTTCCCGCCACCGAAGCTGGAGAAGTACCAGCTGCCGAGTGTCGACCGGATCCTCGACGCGGTCGACGACCTGCAGTGGGAGGACTCGTGAACACCTTCCTGCTCCCCGATCTCGGCGAAGGACTCACCGAGGCGGAGATCGTGCGCTGGCTGGTGAAGGTCGGTGACGTGGTTGCCGTCGACACCCCGGTGGCCGAGGTCGAGACGGCCAAGTCGATCGTCGAGCTGCCGTCGCCGTACGCCGGTGTGATCGAGGAACTGCACGGCGAACCCGGTACGACGGTCCCGGTCGGCAAGCCGCTGATCACGGTCGGGGATCCGGCCGGCGCAACGTACCGGCAGGAGGAGCGGGCCGGATCGGGCAACGTCCTGGTCGGCTACGGGACGACCGAGCAGGGCGGGTCGGGGCGGCGGCGGAAACCGCGAGCAGTTGTTTCCGGACAGCGTCCGCGGCCGGTTTCGGAAAACGGTGCGGAAAACGGTGCGGAAAACGTTTCGCCGGCGCGCGCGGTGCCGTTGGTGATCTCGCCACTGGTCCGGCGGTTGGCGCGTGACGCCGGCGTGGACCTGAAGACGCTCACCGGCTCGGGCGAAGGCGGCCTGATCGTCCGGCGGGACGTCGAACAGGCGATCGCCGAACGCTTCACGCCGGCAGCGCAGCCCGCGACGCAGCCCGCAGCGCAGCGGGCGGTGCAGTCGGCCGGGGTGGCGGTCGGTGAGGTCGTGCGGAGCGAGTCGGCTTCGCGGACCGGGCTGCCGGAGTTGCGGCGTACTCCGATGAGTGGGTTCCGCAAGGCTGTGGTCGCGACGCTGAGCCGGAGCCGGGCGGAGATCCCCGAGGCGACGACGTGGGTCGACGTGGACGCGACCGCTCTGGTCGAGCTCCGCGAATCGTTGCGAACGGCAACGGATCAGGGACCGGGCCTGCTCGCGTTGATGGCACGGTTCGTGGTCGCGGGCCTGCTGAAGTACCCGGAGCTCAACGGGTACGTCGACACCGAGCGCGAGGAGCTCGTCCAGTACGACGGTGTGAACCTCGGCCTCGCGGCGCAGACGGACCGTGGTCTGCTCGTCCCCGCGGTCGGCAACGCCCACACGCTGACGACGCGCGGTCTGGACGCGGAGATCCACCGGCTGACGGCGGCTGCCGGGGACGGCCGGCTCACCCAGCACGAGCTGACGTCCGGGACGTTCACGCTGAACAACTACGGAAGCTTCGGCGTGGACGGCAGCGCGGCGATCATCAACCACCCGCAGGTCGCGATCCTCGGCGTCGGCCGGATCATCGACCGTCCGTGGGTCGTCGACGGTGAACTCGCGATCCGCAAGCTCACCCAGCTGTCGCTCGTGTTCGACCACCGAGTCTGCGACGGAGGCACCGCGGCCGCCTTCCTCCGCTTCGTCGCCGACGCGTTCGAGAACCCGGCATCCGCCTTCGCCGACCTCTGAGGAACCCGCCGACCATCGAGACACCGCCGCAACCCGCCAGCTGACCGGGCCGGCGGTGCGCTCGGTGTCTCATGATGTGTGGATGGACTCTGAGGACCTGGGTGTCTACAGCGACTGGATCGAGCACGCGGCGTCGCCGAAGGCCCGCACAGGTCGCCCGCTGCCGCCGGAGGAAGTGCGCGACGCCGTACGCCGCATGGTCGCGACCGCAGGCCCGGCCGGCGGACCGGCGGACCTTCGCGTCGAGCGCCGGTGGACGGCGGACGGGCTGGTCGGCGAAGAACTGTCGTACTCAGTGGGCTTCGGTCCGCGGACTCACGCCTGGGTGCTGAAGCCGGCCGACGCCGACGGACCACTGCCCGGCGTACTGGCGCTGCACGGCCACGACGGCTTCAAGTACTACGGCAAGGAGAAGATCGCCAACACCGACGAAGAGCCGTTGGCCGTCGTGAGCGCCCTGCGGGACGAGCTCTACGAAGGTCGAGCCTTCGCCAACGACCTTGCCGCGCAAGGGTACGTCGTCATGGTGCCGGACGTGTTCTGCTGGGGCAGTCGCCGCTTCCCGTTGCCGTACGACGACATCGCGGAGTACAACACCGCAGCCTGGCAGCACGAACACCTCGTCGAGAAGTACTGCACCATCCTCGGTACGACGATGGCCGCTGTCGTCGGCCGGGAGGATCTGATCGCCCTGGCCTATCTGCGGAGCCGCGACGACACCACCGACCGGACCGCCAGCATCGGACTGTCCGGTGGCGGCTGCCGTTCGGCGTTGCTGCGAGCAACGAGTCCTGAACTGACCGCCGCGGTCGTGGTCGGGATGATGGGGACCTACAACTCCTTGCTCGACAAGAACGTCGCGACCCACACCTGGATGCTCATGCCGCGCATGCTGCCGGAGGGTATCGACTGGCCGGATGTGGCGGCCTGCCAAGCGCCGGCGCCGCTGCTCGTGCAGTACGGCCGGCAGGATCGGCTGTTCCCGCTGGACGGGGCCGAGGCTGCACATCGGCGAATCTCGGAGCACTACGCAGGAGGAGCGTCGTACAGCGGCCAGTTCTTCGACGGGCCGCACAAGTTCGACCAGGCGATGCAGGAGGCCGCCTTCGTCTGGCTGGGCGACGTTCTCAAGAGATCTGTCGCGGTTTGAGGCCGGTCAGGATCACCCGCAACCCGGAGGCGAAACGTGCTTCCGGGCCGGCGCTGCTCTCGCGGTTGAGGTAGGCCGCCAGATGGTCCGCGTCGACGCCCATCCGATGCGCCGAGCTGGTCGCCCAGCGCAGTTCGTTCATCCCGCTCCGCCGTACCACTGAGAACCAGGCCGAATCGGTCACCGCGGAGCCGATCAGGTAGTGGAAGGTGGCGGATACCGCCGAGTCCAGGTGGGTTCCCTTGAAGCCGGCCGTGGCCAGGATGCCCTGCACGCGGTCGATCAGCGCCTGGTAGTTCGGCCCGAGACCTGCGTGCGTTGGGAGCAGTTGCGCGGCCCACGGGTGTTCCCACAGTGCCTGGTACGCCGTTTGTACGACCGCCGTCACCTGTGCGCGCCAGTCACCGTCAGGCGGCACCGGGATGTCTGCGAGGACTGCGTCGACTACGAGCTCGAGCAGGTCGTTCTTGGTCGCGATGCGCCAGTACAGCGCGGATGTTGCCGCAGTACCCAGTTCCGCCGCCATCACGCGCATCGAGAACGCGTCCAGGCCGTCGCGGTCCAGCACCTTGATCGCCGTCAGGACGATCTGTTCGCGGCTCAGCGGGGCTCGGGTGGGAGGTGGTTCCTCCCGCAGCCACACCGACCCCAGCACGGTCTTCCGATCCGCTTCGCGCGCCACCCGCCGGAGCATAGCGAATACGGCGTATCAGAACCTAAAACAGTGTATTAGTGGCGAATGGCAACTACTTTCGGTGTGCTTTCGGGACGCTGCGTTGCGAAACGTAAAGATGACGGCGAGTCGAAGGCCCGTGACTTGCGCCACGCGGCTGGGATCAGCACAATCGCGAAGGTCGAGCTCGCATGGGGGCGGGCCGGTCGTCGACCGGAGTCGGAGCTCGACCGCCGGCTGCTACAGCCGCCGGGGATGCCTAGTACCGCCTGGTCCGGGCCCGAACATCGCTCGGGGGACCACCGACGATTAGCCGGTTGAGCGACCGGCCTCAGACTTAGGGAAAACTGTGAACGAAACATCGGTGGACGCGCGAGGACGCCGCAAGAACTCGCGCGTAATCGCACTCCTCGGCAGCGCCGGAGCGCTCGCCCTGACCCTCGGCGGCGTCGCCCTCGCGACAGCCCCGGCCGCATCCGCGGACGGCAAGGTGGAGACGGGCAACGTCAAGTGCTCCACGCTGATCGACGGGTGGTCGGCGAAGGAGTTCAAGTTCGAGTCGCCGAAGGTGGGTGTCACGCCCAAGACCGTGGACGGCGTCACGATCACCCTGACCGTTCGCCCGCTGCTTGCGGACGTCAACGACCACCCCGGTGACCAGACGGGCAACCAGGTCGTCGACTTCGCGGCCGTCGGCGGCGAGGTTCTGGTCGCCATCGTCAAGGGTGGACCGAACGCGAACGTCTACGACTACCGCCCGGGCGGGGTCACCACGGGCACGGCGTTGCACGCGCCGCTGGCCGACAACGGCAAGTTCCCCGACATCAGCCACGTAGAGTTCTGCGTCGGCAAGGGCACCACGCCGACGCCGTCGGAGACGCCTTCCGAGACGCCGAGCGAGACACCTTCGGAGACCCCGAGCGAAACTCCGTCGGAGACGCCGAGCGAGACCCCGTCCGAGACGCCTTCGGAGACCCCGAGCGAGACGCCTTCGGAGACTCCGAGCGAGACGCCTTCCGAGACGCCGAGCGAAACTCCGTCGGAGACGCCGAGCGAGACCCCGTCGGAGACCCCCAGCGAGACGCCGTCGGAGACGCCGAGCGACACCCCGTCCGAGTCGCCGACTGTGGCGCCGACCGACACGCCGTCGGAGAGCACCCCGCCGGTCGCGGTTCCGACCGACATCGACGCGGGTCTGTCCGGTGACGCGAAGAACGCTTCGGCGATCACCAGCACCCAGGGCACGTTCGGCATCGGCCTGCTGTGCCTGGGCGGTGTGCTCCTGATCGCGGGCGCCGCGAAGACGCTGCAGCGCCGGGGTCAGCACTCTGCCTGACGGATCGGCCAGGCGTCGCCGTCCGGGTCGCGCACGCCCCTCATGGTGGGCGATCGCGGCCGGGACGGCAGGCGTCGCGTTGCTCGTGGCCGGAGGCTACGTACAACTGAAGTCCAGTGGTGACGAGGATCGGCGCCAGGCAGGCGCCGATCCTGCCACGTCGGCAACAGCCCCGGCCGCCCCGACCACACCGACGGCCGGCAAGCCGTCGGCAACCGGCACAGTCGGTGCGACGTCACGCGGTACGCCGTCCGCGTCGTCGCAGAACACCAGCCAGCCGGCGACCCCGCGGAACTCGCCTCCTCCTGAGATCCGCAGTACTACTCGAGCTCAGCCCGGCGACCCGGTCAGGGTGTCCGTGCCAAGTCTGGGCGTCTCAGCGCGGGTATTGAGCATCCGCGCCCGCGGCGGAACGCTCGTCCCGCCGTCGAATCCCTTGCTGGTCGGCTGGTGGTCCGACGGCGCCAGACCGGGCGCCGCGAAGGGCTCGGCGATCATCACCGGCCATACCGTGCACACCGGCGGTGGCGCCTTCGACGACCTCGACCGCCTGGCGGCCGGCGACACGGTCTCGGTGACCACCAAGCGCGGAGCGATCAGCTATGTGGTCTCATCGGTCACGGTCTACCGCAAGAAGACCCTGGCGAGGCAGGCCGCGCGTCTCTTCGACCAGTCCGTCCCCGGACGCCTTGTCCTCGTCACGTGCGAGGACTGGGACGGTACGGCGTACCTCAGCAACGCGGTCGTCATCGCCGTCCCGAAACGCTAGGCGACGCCGACCATCCGGCGATCCTCATCCACGCGATCCCGAGCGTTCCGGCAGGCCGCGTTGAAGGTGTCCGGGTCGGGCCCGGTGCGTTCGCCGCGGTCGAGGGTTGTGAGGGTGGCGATGTCCTCGTCGGTGAGTGTGAAGTCGAAGACGTCCCGGTTCTCGCGGATGCGGGACGGGGTGACGGACTTCGGGATGACGATGTTGCCGAGCTGCAGGTGCCAGCGGAGCACGATCTGCGCGGGCGTGCGCTCGTACTGCGCTGCGAGCTTGGTGATCGCCGGCTCGTCGAGTAGTCCGCCGCCCTTCGCCAGCGGGCTCCACGCCTCGGTACGGATGCCGAAGTCGCTGTCGTAGGCACGTACTTCGGCCTGCTGCAGGTACGGGTGCAGCTCCACCTGGTTCACGGCAGGTGTGATTCCGGTGAGCCGGTCCAGGTGATCCGGCTGGAAGTTGGAGACACCGATCGCGCGGACCAGTCCGTCCGCGTACAGCTTCTCGAGTGCACGCCAACTGTCGACGTACAGGTCACGTGCCGGGGTCGGCCAGTGGATGAGGTACAGGTCCAGGTACTCCAGGCCCAGCAGGGACAGGCTCTGCTCGAACGCCTTCAGCGTCGAGTCGTAGCCCTGGTCCGCGTTCCACAGCTTGGTGGTGATGAACAGGTCGCTGCGGTCGATTCCGGACGCTGCCAGCGCCTGACCGACACCTGCCTCGTTCTGGTACGCCGCAGCGGTGTCGATACTGCGGTAGCCGGCCTCGAGCGCATGTGCCACGGCAGCTGCCGTTTCGTCGTTCGGGACCTGGAACACGCCGTACCCGAGCTGAGGCATCTCGACGCCGTTGTTGAGCTTCACGGTGGGGACCATCAGTGGCTTCCTTCAAGTACGAGTGCGGGGACCTGGCTGGCGTGGCGACGGTCCAGCAGGCCAGAGATGAGCGCGACGAGCAGACCGGCAACAGCAAGAGCGGCGCCGACCCAGTTGGGTGCCGTGTAGCCGAGGCCGTGCTCGATGGTGAGTCCACCGAGGTAGGCGCCGGCGGCGTTGCCCAGGTTGAACGCCGCGATGTTGGCCGCGGACGCCAGCGCCGGAGCGCCTTTCGCCTTGTCCATCACGCGCTTCTGCAACGGAGCGACGGTGGCGAACCCAGCAGCACCGAAGATTGCGATCGTCACGGCAGACGGGAGCTTTGCGTGCGCAGTGAAGACGAAGACGACCAGCACTGCGGCTAGTAGTGCCAGGATCAGGTACAGACTCGGCATCAGTGACCGGTCCGCTGCCTTACCGCCCAGCAGGTTGCCTACGACCAACCCACCGCCGAACAGCACCAGCAGCCAGGTCACGGCACCAGAGGAGAACCCAGCGACGTCGGTCATCATCGGAGCGATGTAGGTGAACGACGCGAACACCCCGGCGAACCCTAGTGCGGTCATGGCGAGCGCCAGCCACACCTGCAGGCTCTTGAACACCGCCAGCTCGCTACGCAGCCCAGGTCCTTCCTCAGACCCTTGCCGCGGTACCAGGAACACAATGCCGAGCAGACCGACCACACCGAGCGCAGTGACCGCCCAGAACGTCGACCGCCACCCGAATTGCTGACCGAGCGCAGTCCCACCCGGTACGCCGAGCACGTTGGCAACTGTCAGTCCGGTGAACATCAGCGCGATCGCACTGGCCTGCTTCGCCTTCGGTACGAGCGACGCGGCGACCACCGATCCGACACCGAAGAACGCTCCGTGGGACAGCGCCGCCACGATCCGCCCGGTCATCAGGACGCCGTACGACGGCGCGATCGCGGAGACCAGGTTGCCCGCGATGAAGACACCCATCAGTGCGAGCAGCACGGTCTTGCGGGAGACCTTGGAGCCGATCGCGGTGAGCAGCGGGGCGCCGACCACGACGCCCAGTGCGTAGCCGGAGATGAGCAGACCGGCGGACGGGATGCTGACGCCGAAGTCGGTGGCGACCTCGGGCATCAGCCCCATGATGACGAACTCGGTGGTTCCGATCCCGAACGCACCGATCGCGAGCGCGAGCAAAGCCGCGGGCATGGGTCCTTCTCTCCCTCGAATGTAGTCTTATGACTATTACCGGCGTGCGCGATAGTTGCACACGCGGGCTATTGCACAAGCGCTATGATTGCGCATGCAAGCGTAGGGTTCAAGTGGAGGTGCCGTGGGACTACCGGATGACGCCGCGGAGGCGCGGGCGCAGGGCTGGCGCACCCTGGCGGCGCTGCATGCGCGGATCGAGGACGAGCTGGAGCGCGCGCTGCAGAAGCAGCACGGGCTGTCGGTGAGTGAGTACAGCGTGCTGGACGTGCTGGCGCGGCAGGACGACTACCACCTGCGGATGAACCAGCTGTCGAACGCCGTCGTACTGAGTCAGTCCGCCACAACCCGGCTGGTGAACCGGTTGGAGGACCGCAAGCTGCTGCAGCGCTACCTGTGTCCGACGGACCGGCGGGGCATCTACACCGAGGTCACCGAGGCAGGCCGCGACCTGCTCGACCAGGCCCAGCCGACACATGACGCAGTACTGACGTCCGCTCTGGAGAAGGCCGCCGAGCTACCTGAGCTCTCCCCGCTGGTCACCGCGCTGGGGAAGCTCCCGCTGACGGTGTGACATGGCCCGCCGGTACGACAACCGCAAGCTCTACTACTGGCTGATGGGCAGCTGTCTCGTGCTGATCGGTCTGGCGTGGTTCGTCGTCCGGCTGTTCTCGATCCCGGTGGCGATCGGGATGAGCGCGGTCGCCGCCGTACTGCCGCCGATCGCGGTCATCGTCGCGAACTGGGGTCACGACAAGCGCTGACGCGCGTCCGCCGGAGTCGGGTCCAGATAGAGGTGCCGCACCATGGGATAGCTGGCGCGCACGGTCCGGTCGATCCGCTCGGCGAGTTGTTCGACAGCGGCGCCGGTGGTGGCGGAGTCGACCAGGTCGACCGTCACGACGACCAGTACCTGGTCCGGCGCGAGCCGCAGGCTGAGCAGGTCGAGGACCTCGTCGATCCCGGGCTCGCCGGCGATGATCGTCCGGATCTCACGCTGGATCTCGGGCGGCAGCGCGCGCCCGATCAGCATCGCCTTGTTGTCGCGGCCGAGGACGAAGGCGACGCCGATCAGCAGTACGCCGATCGCGATCGACGCGGCGCCGTCCCAGACATGGTCGCCGGTGACGACGGCGAGCGTCACCCCGACCGCCGCGATCAGCAGACCGATCAGCGCGGCGGAGTCCTCCAGCGCCACGGTCTTGACGGCGGGCTCGGCGCTCCGGAGATGCTGCCGGAGCGGTACGCCGGCGGCGCGGGCCTCCTGCCGGAGCTGGAAGATCGCGCGCACCCAGGACGTGCCCTCGAACAGGAACGAGACGGCGAGCACCGGGTAGATCACCGCGAGGGCCGCGATCGGTTCGGGGGCGAGGATCGAGCGCAGCCCTTCGGTGATCGAGAAGCCGGCGCCGAGGACGAAGATGCCGACCGCGGCGAGCAGGGCCCAGAAGTACCTCTCCATGCCGTAGCCGAAGGGGTGGCGTGCGTCGGCAGGCTTGCGGCTGCGGCGCAGCGCGGTCAGCAGGAACGCCTCGTTGAGCGTGTCGGCGACCGAGTGCGCCGCCTCCGCGAGCAGTGCGCTCGATCCGGACAGCAGGCCTGCGACGATCTTCGCGATCGCGATCGCGAGGTTCGCCGAGCCGGCCAGGAGGACCGTGGCATCCGACTGTTCGTCAGGCATCACTTTCGCGTGCCCGCAGGCCCGCCGACTGAAACAGCACGTCGATGAAGGCGGCGGCCAGTGGGTCCGGCTCACCACGGGTGTACGCCGTGAGCGTCCGACGTACTGCCGGCTCGGGACGGAGGATGTGGCCGTCGAAGTCCTTCGCGAGGATGTTGTCGGGGACGAGTGCGGGACCCAGACCGGCGGCCGCGAGTGCTGGTGCGGCGGCGGTCTGCTCCGTCCGTACGGCGATCCGCGGCTCGAAACCGGCCTGTGCACACGCCTGGTTCAGGACGTCGGCGAGACCGTGGCCCGGTGTGTAGTGGACCCAGGCGCGGTCGGCCAGATCCTGGAGCTTCACGGTCTCACCGGAAGCGGCGGGATCGTTGGCGGCGACCACGACGACGAGTTCCTCGGTCCCGAAGACGCGCGTGACGCCGTTCCACTCGGTGGGCTGTGGTCCGACGGCGAGGTCGGCTTCGCCGGCGTTCATCGCGTCGACGAGCTCGTCGGTATGGCGGTGCTCGAAGAGGCGGATGCCGACGTTCGGCCGGGTCTGACGCCACAGCCGCAGCGCTGCGGGCAGGATACCCAGGGTGATGGAGTAGAGCGTCGCGATCTGCAGTTCGCCGACCTCCAGGCCGGCCGCTTGCCGGGCGGCGCAGCGGGCCCGTTCCGCGTCGGCCAGTGCGGCGCGGGCGTGCGGGAGCATCGCGCGGCCGGTCGGGGTGAGGCGGATGGAGCGCGGGAGCCGCTCGAGCAGCGGTCCGCCGGCCGAACGCTCGAGCGTCCGGATCTGATGGGACAGTGCCGGCTGTGTGACGTGGAGGAGCTCGGCGGCCTTCGTGAACGAGCCTTCGTCGACCACGGTGACGAAGTACTCGAACTGCCTCAGTGTTGCCATGAATTCAGTTTATGGCTCTGGTGAAAACTATGCCTTGGTCTTATCTACGCAGGTCAGGAAGGCTGTTGGCATGGCGAATGTTGCGTTGGTGGTCGGCGCCCGTGGAGTGATCGGGACGAACCTGGTGGAGCATCTGGCGTCCCTGCCGGACTGGCAGGTGATCGGCTTGTCGCGGCGCGGCGGTACCGACGTACCGGGTCGGGTGCGGCATGTCGCGGTCGATCTGCTGGACCCGGACGACACCCGCAGCAAACTGGCCGGCCTCACCGACGTGACGCATGTGTTCTACGTGGCCTATCAGGACCGCCCGACCTGGGCCGAGCTGGTCGCGCCGAACCTCGCGATGCTGGTCAACGTCGTCGACGCGATCGAGCCGGTCGCGGGCGGTCTGCGGCACGTCAGCCTGATGCAGGGATACAAGGTGTACGGCGCACATCTCGGGCCGTTCAAGACGCCGGCTCGCGAGGACGACCCGCCGCATCTGCCGCCGGAGTTCAACGTCGATCAGCAGCGGTTCCTCGAGGAACGGCAACGGGGCAAGGACTGGACCTGGTCCGCGCTGCGTCCGTCGGTCGTGGGTGGAGCGGCGCTCGGCAACCCGATGAACCTCGCGGTCGCGATCGCCGTCTACGCGTCGTTGTGCAAGGAACTCGGCGTACCGCTGCGGTTCCCGGGCAAGCCCGGTGCGTACCACTCGCTGCTGGAGCTGACCGATGCCGGATTGTTGGCAAAGGCAACGGTCTGGGCGGCGACCGCGCCGGCCGCGGCGAACCAGGCGTTCAACATCACGAACGGCGACCTGTTCCGCTGGAGCGAGCTGTGGCCCAAGCTCGCCGCCTGGTTCGGGCTGGAGGCCGCGCCGCCGCTGCAGTTGTCGCTGCAGGACGTGATGGCGGATAAGGAGCAGGTGTGGAAGCAGTTGCAGGCGACGCATGACCTGACCTCGACGTCGTTCGCCGAGGTGTCGTCGTGGCCGTTCGCGGACTTCGTCTTCGGCTGGGACTACGACTTCTTCGCGGACGCGTCGAAGTCACGCCGGGCCGGCTTCCACGAGTACGTCGAGACCGAGCAGATGTTCTACGACATCTTCACCGACCTGCGCCGGCGTCGAATCATCCCGTGATCAGTCGCCTCGCAGGTAGGTCCCATGCGTGCGCAGGAAGTAGATCGGATCCGTATACGTGCCGGGGAGTTTGCCCAGCGACTGGATGACCGTGGACGGACCGTTCGCGTGGCTCATCGCGTACAGGTACGCGGAGGCGGAGTACCCACCCCAGCCGGAACTCACCTTGGTAAAGGACGGATCTGCCGGCTCAGCCGTGTTGGAGTTGTACGACGCCTGCCCGACGGCGCCTGTGTTCGTGACGACGATGCCGGACTCCAGCGACGGAAGGGCGTCGCTACCGCGCAACAGGACCGAGGTTGTCGCGTGGATGTGGCATGCTCCGGGCTGTGACGGTGATGGGTGCGGGAAAGCTGCTCGGGACGAACCTGCGGGCGCGGCGGGACGAACAGGGCATCTCGCTGTCCGAACTCGCCCGGCGGTCCGGGATCGCGAAGGGCACACTGTCCCAGTTGGAGTCCGGCGCGGGGAACCCGACGATCGAGACGGTGTTCAGTTTGTCGAACGCTCTCGGCGTACCGGTCTCGGCGCTGCTGGCCGAGTCGCCGGCCTCCGACGTGGTGCTCGTACGGGCCGCGGACGTCGACGTACTGTCCGGTGAGGCGATCGACCTGCGGATGCTGCGGCGGCTGGAGCACCGGGGCGGGTTGTTCGAGATCTACAACCAGGAGATCCGGCCGGACGCGGTACAGCAGTCCGACGGGCATCCGGGGACCGAGCACCACATCGTTGTGACAGGGCGGCTCCGCGTCACTACACATGGGCAAACCGCCGAACTGGGACCGGGCGACTACCTGGCGTTCCGGGCGGGCACGCCGCACGGTTACGAGGCCGTCGACGGGCCGGTGCGATCGGTGCTGCTGCTCGAGTACCCGCCGGACGTTTACCCGACAGCTGCCGGCGGGCCGCATCTGCCGGGATAGTTCCGGAAGAAGTCCGGGAGAGGTCCGGATGAGTGCATTGACCGGCCCCGGGACCGCGCGTAGTCTCGATATCGTTCATTTTAGCGAACGCATAGCGAGGGAGTAGCCGTGCACCGGTCCGCGACACCCGACGTGGTGGTGGTCGGCGCGGGCATGGTCGGGGCCGCGTGCGCGGAGGCGCTGTCCGCGGCCGGCGTCCAGGTGCTGGTGATCGACCGCGACGGCCCTGCCGCCGGTACGACGGCATCGGGCGAGGGCAACGTGCTCGTCTCGGACAAGGAGCCCGGGCCCGAGCTGGAGCTGGCCGTCGCGTCGCGCGCGGAGTGGGACGTCGTACGTCGACGGCTGCCCGAGCGGGTCGCCGACGTGGAGTGGGAAGCCAAGGGCGGTGTGGTGGTGGCGACCGGGGACCCGGAGCCGTTGACCGCGTTCGCGGCGAAACAACGGGAGGCCGGAGTCTCGGCTCGGGTGATCACGCCCGCGGAGGTCTTCGACCTCGAGCCGCTGATCACACCGCGGGTGACGATCGGCGTGCACTACCCCGACGATGCGCAGGTCCAGCCGGTGCTGGCGGCGACGGCATTGCTGGCAGCGGTTCGCGAGCGCGGCGGCGAGGTTCGATCGGGGGTCACCGCGCTCGGGGTGCGGCAGTCACGGGGCCGGGTCGTCGGCGTCGAGACATCGGACGGCGACATCGCCTGTGGTGCGGTGCTCAACGCGTGCGGGCCGTGGGCCGGCGCGTTCAGTACGGCGGCCGGTGCGCCGATCGCGGTGCTGCCGCGGCGCGGGATGATCCTGGTGACCGCTCCGCTGCCGGAGTGTGTGCGCCACAAGGTGTACGACGCGGATTACGTCGGCGCGGTCGGGAGTGGGGACGCCGAGTTGCAGACGTCCACCGTGGTCGAGTCGACCCGGGCCGGGACGGTGCTGATCGGTTCGAGCCGCGAGCGGATCGGGTTCGACGACACGGTCCGGGTCAGGGTCCTGCGCGAGCTCGCCCGCAAGGCCGTCGGCTTGTTCCCGTTCCTGGGCGATGTGCCGGTGATGCGCGCGTACGGCGGCTTCCGTCCGTACGCCCCGGATCACCTGCCGGTCATCGGCCCGGATCCTCGCGTCCGCGGCCTCTGGCACGCAACAGGCCACGAGGGCGCCGGCATCGGCCTGGCCCCCGCCACCGCCCGCCTGATCACCGAACAGTTCCTCGGCCTGAATCCCCACCTCGACCCAACCCCTTTCCGGGTCGACCGCCCGACGGTGATCGCCGCATGAACTCCTCACCTGCCCCGAAAGACACCGCGATCGCCGACCCGCGCCCACGCGCCGACGGCCCGCCCAAGGCCCGCACGTTCACCCTCGCCGAACACCGACGTTCTCCTGCCGACTCGGTCCGGGAGGCGTCATGACCGCCTATCGACGCCCGCGTCCGGGGGATCCGGCCGAGGTCGGTACGCCGTCGGCGGTGGACGTCACCGTCGACGGAGAGGCGGTTGTTGCCGACGCCGGTCAGACCGTGGCCGCCGTACTGCTCGCCAACGGAAGCGACACCTGGCGCACCACCCGCGTGCACAACCGCCCGCGAGGCATCTTCTGCGGCATCGGCGCCTGCCACGACTGCCTGATCACCGTGAACGGCCTTGCCGACGTTCGAGCCTGTCAACGCACGATCGCCGACGGCGACGCGATCACCACCCAGCACGGCGCCGCCCTGCCAACAACCTCATCCACACAATCAGCGCCAGCCGCGAAGGCTGGGGCTGGACCGGTGGTGCGGGTGGCGGAGGTTGTTGTGGTGGGGGCCGGTCCGGCCGGGATCGCGGCGGCGCTTGCGGCGGCGGACGGCGGGGCCGAGGTGCTTGTGGTCGACAACGGGCGGGCGGTCGGCGGGCAGTACAACCGGCAGCTGCCCGGGGAGTTCGCCGCCCGTCGGCCGGATCGGCTGCAGCACGAGTGGAAGGCGTTCGCTCAGCAGCGGGACCGGTTCGCCGACCATCCGCGGATCAGCTACCTGCCCGAGACCTCCGTCTGGGCGATCGAAGGACTCCGGCTCTGGGCTCAGACCGGCCCGGCCGACGCGAGCGGCCGCCGGCCCTTCGCGATCGACGCCAAGGCAGTCGTCCTGGCAAGCGGCGCGTACGATCGCGTCCTTCCCTTTCCTGGCTGGGATCTCCCGGGCGTCTACACTGCCGGTGCCGCGCAGGCTCTGGCCAAGGGACAGCGCATCGCCGTCGGGCACAACGTGCTTGTCGCCGGCACGGGCCCGTTCCTCCTCCCCGTCGCCGAGTCGCTGGTCGGGGTCGGCGCCCACGTCGTCGCGCTCCTCGAGGCCAACTCGCTGGCCACCGTCCGCGCGGGCTGGTCCACCGATCCACTGGTTGCCCCGAGCAAGCTTCGGGAGGCCGTCGGGTACGGCGCTCTGCTCGCCCGCCACCGCATCCGACTCCGCCACGGCTGGACCGTGATCGCCGCGCACGGCACCGACCGCGTCGAAGCCGCCACGATCGCGCGCCTCGACAACGACTGGCGCCCGGTCCGAGGCAGTGAACGCCGTGTGGACGTCGACGCTGTCTGCGTCGGCTTCGGCTTCACCGCCAACCTGGAGCTCGCTGTCGCCGCCCGCTGCGACCTCACCACCGGTCCCGACGGCGGCCCAGCCGTAGCCGTCGACGCCAACCAGCAGACCAGCACTCCGGGCATCTTCGCGGCCGGCGAACTCACCGGCATCGGCGGTGCAGCCCTCTCCACAGCCGAGGGCGCAGTTGCAGGCACAGCCGCAGCCCACCACACCAGCTCCGCCTCTGCTCCAAGCCCGGCCCCGCAGGCCGACCCAGCTGTACGGCGGGCTGTCGAGCGTGGGCGGCGATTCGCGAGCGCGTTGTCTCGGGCGTATCCCGTACGGGACGGATGGAAGAGCTGGAGTGACGCGGACACGCTCGTCTGCCGGTGTGAGGAAGTGACGCGCGGACAACTCGAAACCGCCGCGGACGACCGCCGGCTCGAGGACGGGCGGGCGATGAAGCTGAGTAGTCGCGCGGGGCTCGGGATGTGTCAGGGGCGCGTGTGCTCGCGCACCGTCGCCGCATTCCTCGCCGCGCCGGGCGACGTACCGGAACCGAGCATGAAACGACCGATCGCCGTACCAGTGAGGTTGCGGGATCTGGCCGAGGCCGAGGTCGCGGAATCACCAGGAATCAAGCCAGGAACCACGGAGGAGCAATGACCGAGAAGTTGGACGGCGTGATCGTCGCGACCACACTCCCGTACGCCGAGGACGCGTCGGCGCCGGCAGGGCTGCGCCCGGAGCTCGACAAGTACGCCGAGCACTGCCGCTGGCTGATCGACAACGGCTGCCGCGGCATCGGGCCGAACGGATCGCTCGGCGAGTACTCGTCGCTCACCGACGACGAGCGCCGCGCCGTGGCGAGGACCGCGATCGAGGCAGTAGGTGACGACGGTGTCGTGGTCGTCGGCGTCCACGGCGTCGGCTCCCACCAGGCCCGCGGCTGGGCCGAGAAGGCGGCCGAGGACGGCGCGGACGGCGTACTCTGCCTGCCGCCGACCATGTACCGGGCAAACCGCGGCGAGGTGATCGCCCATTTCACCGAGGTCGCGAAGGCCGGCCTGCCGGTGATGGTGTACAACAACCCGCTCGACACCAAGGTCGACCTGACCCCGGACCTGCTCGCCGAGCTTGCGCAGATCGAGAACATCGTCGCGGTGAAGGAGTTCTCCGGCGACGTCCGGCGGATCCTCGAGATCCGCGAGCTGGCGCCGGACCTGGCCGTCATCGCGGGTGCGGACGACCTGACGCTGGAGGCGCTGCTGATGGGCGCGACCGGCTGGTTCGCCGGCTTCCCGAACGTGTTCCCGAAGGAATCGGTCCGGTTGTTCGAGCTCGCTACGCAGGGCAAGCTGGAGGAGGCGCGCGCGTTGTACGAGCCGTTGGTCGCCGCGTTCCGGTGGGACTCGCGGACCGAGTTCGTCCAGGCGATCAAGTACAGCATGGACTACGTCGGGCGGTTCGGCGGACCGTGCCGGCCGCCGCGCGGGCCGCTTGTCCCCGAGCACCTCGCGCAACTGGAACAGGACATGAAGAAGGCCGTGGAGTCGCTGAAATGAGGCAGGCATGAGGTCCGTCCGGACGATCAGCGCCATCGACTCGCATACCGAGGGCATGCCGACCCGCGTCGTCACCGGCGGGGTCGGCGTCGTCCCCGGTGCGACGATGGCCGAGCGCCGTGAGTACTTCGTGAAGCACCTGGACGACCTGCGGTTGTTCCTGGTGAACGAGCCGCGCGGTCATGCGGCGATGAGCGGCGCGATCCTGCAGCCGCCGACCCGGTCCGACGCGGACTGGGGCGTGCTGTACATCGAGGTCTCCGGCTGCCTGCCGATGTGCGGTCACGGGACGATCGGCGTGGCGACGGTGCTGGTCGAGTCCGGCATGGTCGAGGTGACCGAGCCGCATACCTTGGTCCGCCTGGACACCCCGGCCGGGCTCGTCGTCGTAGACGTTGCCGTCAGCAACGGTCGCGCGGAGCACGTGACGCTCCGGAACGTCCCGTCGTACTCCCATGCTCTGGATGCCTCGGTGGAGGTCCCCGGGCTGGGCAAGGTCACGTACGACCTGGCGTACGGCGGGAACTACTACGCGATCCTGCCGCTGGAGCAGCTCGGCATCCCGTTCGACCGGGCCGAGAAGGACCGCATCCTGCAGGCGGGCCTGGACATCATGGACGCGATCAACACCACCGATCGCCCGGTGCATCCGCTCGATCCCGGGATCACCGGGTGCAAGCATGTGCAGTTCACCGCTCCGGGCGTCGACGGCGCTCACTCGCGCAATGCGATGGCGATCCACCCCGGCTGGTTCGACCGTTCCCCGTGTGGCACCGGTACGTCGGCCCGGATGGCGCAACTGCACGCTCGTGGCGAGCTCGGCCTGAACACCGACTTCGTCAACGAGTCCTTCATCGGGACCCGCTTCACCGGCCGCCTCATCGAGGAGACAACGGTCGGTCCACACCCCGCCGTCATCCCCACGGTGACCGGCCGAGCCTGGATCACCGGCACCGCCAACTACCTCCTGGACCCCGACGACCCGTTCCCAACCGGCTTCGTCCTCTAGCGCCGACCCGAGCGCCGTCCGGGCGGGTCAGCGGTGGAGGTGGGCCTTCCAGTCGTCGGGGACCTTGCCGCCGGGGACGGGTTGGGTTTCGGGGCGGGAGGCTGGTGGGGCGAGGTCGGGGCCGTCGTAGTACTGGGCCTCGCCGTAGTGCCAGAACCAGTCCTCGCCCGGCTCGAAGCTGCGGACGATCTGGTGCCCGGTCTCAGCCGCGTGGGCGGAGGCGTGCTGGGCGGGGGAGGAGTCGCAGCACCCGATGTGACCGCACTGCGCACACCGGCGCAGGTGGAACCACCAGCCGTCACGCTCCAGGCACTCGACACATCCGCTGCCACTCGGGGGCACCGTGCTGTCGATACCCGGTGTTCCAGAACTCTCCGTCATATCGCACATCTTGACCCCTCCCCGGTCGCCGGACAAGCAAGCGACCAGGCCGTGCGCGAGCTGACGGAATACCGTCGCCGCTTCCAAGCCGCCGGGGAATAGGTCAGTTCCTGTCCGCTACTTCCGGGAGACTTGAGGCATGACGACACAGCAGATTCCTGGTGGCAAGTCGACGGTCACGCCGTACATCGCCGCGAAGAGCGCCGACCGGTTCCTGGAGTTCGTGGAACGGACCTTCGAGGTGCGGACGACGGCACGGGTCCTGAACGAGGACGGAACGGTCGGCCACGCCGAGATCACCGTCGGCGACTCGGTCCTGATGACGTTCGACGCGGCGCCGGACTGGCCGGACACCCCGAGCTTCCTCAGCGTGTACGTCGACGACGTGGAGCGGGTCTACCAACGAGCGCTCGACGCGGGGGCGACCGTGGTGACCGAGCTGATGTACTCGCGGATCATCGGTGACCGGGTCGGCCGGGTGAAGGACCCGGTGGGCAACATCTGGTGGTTGCAGACGCACGTCGAGGACGTGGATCCGGGCGACCTGCAAGACCTGTTCGCGGACCCGGTCGAAGCCGCCGTCATCCGCAAGGCGCAGGACACGTTCGCCGCCGAGATGCGCAGCCGCAGCACGAACTGAGCAGCCGCAGCACGAACTGAGCAGCCGTACTACGAACTGATCAGCCGGACCGGCTGGCCGGGGCGGAGCTGGGCGCAGGTGTCGAGGTCCGCCTCGGTGACGTAGGCGATGACGGGATAGCCGCCGGTCACCGGATGGTCGGCGAGGAAGATGACCGGTGTACCGGACGGCGGGATCTGGATCGCGCCGCGGGCCATGCCCTCGCTGGCGAGTTCCCCGGTCCGGGCGCGTTCGAGTGGCTCGCCGTCGAGCCGTACGCCGACACGGTTGCTGTTGCTGCTCACGCGATACGGCTGCGAAACCAGCGACGCCCATCCCGCGTCCGTGAACCAGTCCCGCCGCGGCCCCGGCGTGACCCGCAGTACCGCCTCTCCGCCGGTGGGATGCGCGACCGGCGCCAGATCGACCCCCGGCATTGGCTCCACCAACGATCCGACCGGCAGTGTCCGGCCGGCCGTGAGCGGCGCGGGACCGAGACCGGACAGCAGGTCGGTGGAGCGAGAACCGAGCACCGGAGGTACGTCGATCCCGCCGCGGACCGCGACGTACGTCCGCAACCCGGTGGACGGTACGCCGAGCCGCAGCACTTCACCGGCGCGGAGCGTGGCCGGAGCGTTGAGCGGTACGCCGGTGCACGGTGCGCCCGTGATCGCGACGACGAGATCCCCGTCGGCGTGCACCACCAGTCCGCCGAAGGTCACCTCGAGCGCTGCCGCGCCGACCGGATTACCGACCAGCCGGTTCGCCAGCGAGTACGCCGCCCGGTCGCAAGCCCCCGACGCCGGGACGCCGAGTGCCGCCTGTCCGGCCCGCCCGCAGTCCTGGATCGTTGCCAGCGGCCCGGTTTCCAGGACGGTCAGGCTGCTCATCCACGACCCGCGTCGACGAACCGGACCCGGCGGCCGGGGTGGAACAACGCGGCCGGATCGCGGTCGGAGTCGAAGATCCGCACCGGCGTACGGCCGATCAACTGCCACCCGCCCGGCGACTCACGGGGATACACACCACTGAATTCTCCCGCCAGCGCGACCGCGCCGGCCGGCACCTTGGTCCGGGGCGACTCGCGCCGCGGTATGTCCCACGTCCCCGACGACGTCAGGTACCCGAACCCGGGCGCGAACCCGCAGAACGCCACCGTCCACTCGTCCGCGGTGTGCCGGGCCACCACCTCCGCCGCCGAGCACCCGAGCAGCCGGGCCACGTCGTCGAGGTCCTCCCCGTCGTAGACAACCGGGATCTCGATCAAGTCACCCGCAACCTGCGACCCTGCCGTCGCCTTCACCGCGCGAAGAGCCCGCGCCAGTACGTCGAGACTGCCCGAGGTCGTGACCAGCACGGTCCGAGCCGCCGGTACGACGTCCACCACGTCCGCGGGCGGATCAGCGGTCAGCGCGGCGTAGTACCCGAGCACCTCGTCGAGGTCGTCGAGCTCGACGAGCAACGCCCGGTCGCCCGAGGGCAGTATCTGCATCAGCCGGTGAACGGGTGCAACGTCACGCCCGCTCCCTCCAACGCGCCACGTACCTTGCGCGCGATCTCGACCGCGCCCGGGGTGTCACCGTGCACGCAGATCGACGACGCGTCGACCACCAGCGAGCCGCCGGCGATGTCACGGATCGCCTGCCCGGTCGCCATCGCCGTACACCGAGCCGCGATCTCGTCCGCGTCGTGCAGCACGGACCCGGGCTCGCGCCGCGACACCAACGTGCCCTCCGGCGTGTACGCGCGGTCCGCGAAGGCCTCGTGGACGGCGGTCAGACCGGCCTCGCCGGCGAGCCGCAGCCACTCCGACCCGGGCAGGCCGAGAACAGGCAGCGTCTTGTCGTACTCCGCAACAGCCGCCACCACCGCGCCCGCCTGCTCCACATCGCGGCCGATGGTGTTGTACAGCGCCCCATGCGGCTTCACGTACCGGACCCGGTCGCCGGCGATCCGCGCGAACGCGTCGAGTGCGCCGAGCTGGTACACGACCTCGTCCCGCAGCGCGGCCGGCTCGATGTCGACGTACCGCCGCCCGAACCCGGCCTTGTCGGCGTACCCGACATGGGCCCCGATCGCGACGCCGCGCTCGACCGCCTCGGCCGTCACGCGGCGCATGATCGACGGGTCGCCGGCGTGGAAGCCGCAGGCCACGTTCGCACTGGTCACGACCTCGAGCAGCGCCGAGTCGTCGCCCATCGACCAGGAGCCGAAGCCTTCACCCATGTCCGCGTTGAGGTCCATGTCCGCCACCTCCTGGCCCTGAGCGTAGAAGATTGTTGAACAATCCTGCAAGAGGCTTGTTCCACTTTTCCGTGTCACCTGGGATGATGCGGACATGACTACGGGTGGGGCCGAGGAGGCCGGCCGGCAGGAGTGGCTGCGGACCGTCGCCGCTGATGTCGCGCGCCTGGACCGGAGCAGCTCGGCGGAGCGTGCCGCGGACATCCTCCGGCGCAGTATCACCGAGGGTGCGCTGCCGCCCGGCGCCCAGCTGTCCGAGGTGGAACTGACCGAGGTCCTGGAGGTCAGCCGGAACACGCTGCGCGAGGCGTTCCGGCTGCTGACCCACGAGGGACTGCTGGTCTACAAGCTGCACCGCGGCGTCTTCGTCCCGGAGCTGGACGAGCACGACGTGATCGACCTGTACCGGCTGCGCCGCGTCCTCGAGGTCGACGTGATCCGAGGGCTGGCCGACCGCGACCCGGAGCTCCCGTCGAGCAGGCTGGAGCCGCTGCACGACGACGTCGAGGCTGCCGAGGCGGCCGCCCGGGCGGACCGCTGGCCCGCGGTCGGTACGGCGAACATGCGCTTCCACCAGCACCTGATCGGCCTGGCGGACAGTGCGCGGATGGACGCGATGACGGGCCGGCTGCTCGCGGAGCTGCGGCTCCTCTTCCACGTGATCGCGGCGCCGCGCGAGCTGCACGAGCCGTACATCGAGCGGAACCGCGGGCTGTTCGAGCTGCTCGAGGCCCGCAAGTACGAGCAGGCCGCGGTGGACCTGCACCAGTACCTGCTCGACTCCGAAGCAGCCCTCCTCGCGGCGTTCCGGGATAAGGGCTTGCAAACCCCGTCCGGAACCTGAGTTGATGAGCTGACACCGACAGCAGCAAAGGGGAGTTCAGCTCATGACCGACGACGCCCGGCCCGACCAGACGCCGAAGTCCTATCGCCCCATCGACGCGAAAGGGTTCCGGGAGTTCATCTCTCGAGGCTGGGGGCCGGTGGACCGCTCCGTGTCGGTACCCGAGGGACTCGCCGAGGCGGCCGCGGAGCATCGGCGCAAGCTCGCCGCCGCGCTGCCGGGCCGCCGGATCGCGCTCGCGGCCGGCCGTGCGCCGGTCCGGTCGAACGACACCGACTACCAGTTCCGCGCGGACAGCGACTTCGTCTGGCTGACCGGTTGCCAGGCCGAGGGCGCCGTCCTCGTCATCTCCGGGGACGGCGACGCGACGCTCTACCTGCGCGAGACCGCGGGACCGGACGAGGCCGACTTCTTCGCCAACGCACGCGACGGTGAGCTGTGGATCGGCCCGGTGCCGGGCCTGAAGGACTGGTCGGACGCGCTGCAGATCGCCTGCCGCCCGATCGAGGAGCTGCCGGCGGCGGTGCGCGGCGCGGTCCCGTTCATGCTGTCGGTGCCCGGTGTCGAGCCGATGCTGGACGCCCTCGTACGGACGTCGCCCACCGACGGCAACGCGCTGCGCCAGACGCTCGCGGAGCTGCGCCGGATCAAGGACGACTGGGAGCTCGACCAGTTGCGCGAGGCCGTCGCCGCCAGTGTGCTCGCGTTCGGCGACGTCGCCAGTGAGCTGCCGGAAGCGATCCGTGGCGGCGGCGAGCGCTGGCTGCAGGGCACCTTCGACCGGCGTGCGCGGACCGCGGGCAACGGCGTCGGGTACGCCTCGATCGTTGCTGCTGGCAATCACGCGCCGGTGCTGCACTGGGTCCGCAACGACGGCCCGGTGAACGAGGGGGACGTGATCCTGCTGGACGCCGGTGTCGAGACCCGCACGCTCTACACCGCCGACGTGACCCGGACCTTCCCGGCCACGGGCGAGTACACCGCGGCGCAGCGACAGGTGCACGACCTCGTGCACAAGGCGCAGCTCGCCTCGCTCGACGCCGTCAGGGTCGGAGCGCCGTACCGCGCCTTCCAGTACGAGGCGTTGCGGGTGCTGGCCGAGGGACTGCGGGACTGGGGCCTGCTCGATGTGTCGCTCGACGAGCTGCTCGGGCCGGACGGCCAGCAGCACCGCCGGTACATCGTCTGCGGCACCGGCCACTACATCGGCCTCGACGTCCACGACTGCGACGCGTCGCGCCCGGAGGCGTACTTCGCCGGCACCATCGAGGCCGGTATGGCGCTCGCGGTCGAGCCGGGCCTGTACTTCCACCCGCACGACGAGACCGTGCCGCCGGAGCTGCGCGGCATCGGCATCCGGATCGAGGACAACGTCGTCGTGCACTCCGACCGGCTGGAGATCCTCACCGAGGACCTCCCGATCACCACCGACGGACTCGAGCAGTGGACCCGCTCGAAGATCGGGAAGTAATCAAAATTACCGGTCACGAACAGTAACGTTCGCCGCTCGCCCGACGATGTAGAGGGCGGGGGGAGGGCCGACTCGGCCCGGCGAGTGGCAGTGGGGGGCCGCGAACCACGCACCCGGCCGAGGCGGCCCTGGACTGGGGCCAAGGGGGGACCCAGGATCTCTGGGTACGGGGAGTAATCATCATGAACCTGCGAGTGCGAGTAGTGAACTGCGGACGCCGGCACTGGTACGCCGACATCGACGACGCCGACGATCCGCAGCCCGACGACCCGTTCTGGTACGTCGACAACTGCCGGACCCAGGCGCAGGCGCTGCAGACTGCCTGCGTCGAGCTCCGGCTGATGTCGGGACGACTGGTCCGCGGCGATCAGCTCGACCGGGTGCTCGACGTGACCGGCGTGCCGGTCTGAGTCACCCGGTCGGTGGTACGGCGGCACAGCTGCTGCCGCGCTCCGGCACGTCCCTCGCGATCAAGTAGTCGTCGATCGTGCTCTGCATGCACGGGCTCTTCGTGTAGCTCCCGTGTCCCCAGCCCTCGTAGGTCAGCAGTACGCCGTAGCGCCCGAGCTGCCGCTCCACGCTCTGCGCCAGGTTGTAGCCGGTGGCAGGATCGTGAACCGCGTTGGCCAGCAGTACTGGCGTCTTCAGCTCGCGCACCTTCAGCAGGTGCTGTGGGTTGTCGGCAGGCGGTGCACCGAGACAGATCGACACAGCCATCAGCTGACCGGGGTAGCGCAGGTCCTGGTTGTTCCGTGCGAGTCGCTGCAGGTGTGCGGCGTACTCACGGTAGTCCCGGACAGGCAGGTTCCAGTCCTGGCAGAACACCGCCAGCGGGTACGGCGCGACACCTGTGTGTACCTGCTTCGGTGGGGTGCCACCTGCCTTCAGCAACTCGGCCAGCGCGGGCCACTGCGGTCCGTAGAGCCTCCGGAACACGGTGTAGCTCAGCGTGAACGGGTCCGGTGACTTCGCCAGCAGATCGGCCCAGAGCGCATGGATGTCACGACCGTGCAGTGCACAGCTGGTTGTCGTGTCGCACCATTCCACGAACTCGTCGAACGAGTCCTGCCCCGCGGAACCCTGGTCGTCGAGGAACGCGCGCGTGGTCGGCGAGCTGTGGTCGATCACGCTCTCCAGCACCATCGCGCGGACGCGGTGCGGGTACGTCTCGGCGTACTGCGCCCCGAGCAGCGTCCCGTACGAGCTGCCGTGGAAGGAGATCGTGGACTCACCGAGCGCCCGCCGTACGGCGTCGACGTCGCGGACCGTCTGCCAGCTGTCGATGTGGTCGTACAGCGGACCGGTGTGCTCGCGGCAGTCTGTGGCGAGTTGCCTGTTGTAGCTGATCGTGGCTGTGAACTCGGCCGCGTTCTTGATGATCGGCGACGGCTGCTTGTTGAGCAGCTCGGCCGAGCACTTCACCGGGTTGCTGCGGGCAATACCGCGCGGGTCGAAGCTGACGATGTCGAACCGGTCCTGCAGATCCGGGCTGAACCGGTCGATCCCGGTCTTGACCCGGTCGACTCCGGAGTCACCGGGCCCACCCGGCCCGAACACGAGCACCCCGACCCGCTCGCTGGGCATCGCTGCTTTTCTCCTGGCCAGTGCCAGGCCGAAGGTCGGTCCGCCCGGGTTCCGCCAGTCGACAGGCAGCTGCAGGGTCGCGCACTCCGAGCCCTTCACCTCCGCGGGATCGTCGTTGCCCTCAGGCTTGCAGTCGGTCCACTGCACCGGGGCAGCGGTCGCCGGAAGTGTCGTCAGCCCGGCGGCCGCGACGCCGAGCACTATCGCGCCGGCCAGGCCGCGTCGTAGGAAATCCATGCCGCCGATCCTTCGGCAACCGCTTGCTGCCGGCATCAGGGACGATCCCCGTGCCACCCGGGTCGCGGCTTGGGGGACTTGTTAGGGTCGAGCCTTGATGAGTACCAAACATGCGTTGTGGTTTCGGGTGGTGGCGATCGCCGAGGCGGTCTCGTGGACCGGGCTGCTGATCGGGATGTTGTTCAAGTACGTGCTGTCCGACAACGAGATCGGCGTCCAGATCTTCGGGCCGATCCACGGCGGCATCTTCATCGCCTACTGCCTCACCGTGCTCGTCGTGCGCGGGCCGCTGCGCTGGTCGTGGCCGGTGACGCTGGCGGCGCTGGCGGCCAGTGTTCCGCCGCTGTTCACCTGGTTCTTCGAGATCTGGGCGGTCCGCACCGGCCGGATTGACGCCGGGCGTGGGACCGCCGTACCGTCCACAGCGGAAGTCAACTCAACAGCCGCATGAACCCGTGCGGGAGAGACCCGGGCCGGCTAGTTCTCGGAACCCGGGCGCCGTAGGAGCAACTCTCCCCAAGAATCTCTCAGGCACCTTCACCGCGCGGGCGAGGCACCTCTGGAAGGCATCCGCCTGACAGAGCGGGGAGGACACCAATCGGTCAACGGCGACCGGAAGGAACCTCCACACGATGGCGATCAGTGTCTTCGACCTGTTCAGTATCGGGATCGGCCCGTCGAGCTCCCACACCGTGGGACCGATGCGCGCCGCCCGCACCTTCGCGCTCGGCCTCGCCGACGACGGCCTGCTGGCGTCGACGACGACCGTCGAGGCGCAGCTCTTCGGCTCGCTCGGGGCGACCGGCCACGGGCACGGCAGCAACAAGGCGGTCCTGCTCGGCCTCGAGGGCGCCGACCCGGAGACCGTGGTCACGCACTCGGTCGACGCCCGCGTCGAGACGATCCGTGAGCGCGGCCGGCTGCTGCTGGCCGGCACCCACGAGGTCGCGTTCGACGAGAACACCGATCTGGTGATGCACCGCCGCAAGGCGCTCCCGTACCACCCGAACGGGATGATCTTCGTCGCGCGCGACGCGAACAAAGCGGTACTGCGGGAACGCACCTACTACTCGGTCGGCGGCGGGTTCGTGGTCGACGAGAACGCCGCCGCGGGTGACCGGATCGTCCCGGACACCACCCCGCTGAAGTACCCGTTCACGACCGGTGCGGAGCTGCTCGACCGCTGCCGCGAGTCGCAGCTGTCGATCAGCGAGGTGATGCTCGCGAACGAGCTCGCCTGGCGGACCGAGGACGAGATCCGCGACGGCCTGCTGCATATCTGGCAGGTCATGCAGGACTGCGTCCGCGAGGGCTGCGAGACCGAGGGCATCCTGCCCGGCGGGCTGAAGGTACCGCGCCGGGCCCACGCCCTGCACAAGAAGCTCAGCCAGGACCCGTGGTCGGTCGATCCGCTCAAGGTGATGGACTGGGTCAACCTGTTCGCACTGGCGGTCAACGAGCAGAACGCGTCCGGCGGCCGGATCGTCACCGCTCCGACGAACGGTGCCGCCGGCATCATTCCCGCCGTACTGCACTACTACCGGCGGTTCGTGCCCGGCGCGACCGACGACGGCGCGGTCCGGTTCCTGCTGGCCGCCGGCGCGATCGGCGTGCTGTACAAGGAGAACGCGTCGATCTCCGGCGCCGAGGTCGGCTGCCAGGGCGAGGTCGGGTCGGCCTGCTCGATGGCCGCTGCCGGCCTGTGCGAGGTGCTCGGCGGTACGCCGGAACAGGTGGAGAACGCCGCCGAGATCGCGATGGAGCACAACCTCGGACTGACCTGCGACCCGGTCGGAGGGCTCGTCCAGATCCCGTGCATCGAGCGGAACGCGATGGCGTCGGTGAAGGCGATCAACGCGGCCCGGATGGCGATGCACGGCGACGGCGTCCACGTGGTCACCCTCGACAAGGTCATCAAGACGATGCGCGAGACCGGCGCCGACATGAAGATCAAATACAAGGAGACGTCCCGCGGCGGCCTGGCCGTCAACGTCATCGAATGCTAGGCCCTGTCTGGTGATCCGGACAGGACCTAGGTACTCGCAGTACCAGGCTGACCGGCCGCGCAGGCGGAATACTGGAATCATGAGCGAGCTCGGCAGGACGTTGCACGCGTGGCGGGACCGGGTGACGCCCGCGGACGTCGGGTTGCCGAGCGGCGGGAAGCGGCGCGCGCCGGGTCTGCGGCGTGAAGAGCTGGCCTTGCTCGCGGGCCTGTCGGTCGACTACATCGTCCGGTTGGAGCAGGGACGCTCGGAGTCGCCGTCGGCCCAGGTGCTGACCGCGCTGGCCCGGGCATTGCGGCTGTCCGATGCCGAGCGCAACCATCTGTTCGCGCTCGCCGGTGAGGTCGAGCCGTCGCCCGGGCGGATCTCGTCGTACATCCCGCCCGGTGTGCAGCGAATCGTGGACCAACTGGACGGCGCACCCCTGTGCGTGTGCGACGCCGCCTGGACGATCATCTCGTGGAACCCGTTGTTCGCCGCGATGATCGGCGACCCGTCGCAGCTCCAGGGGCGGTGGCGGAACATCGCCTACCGGCATTTCCTCGCGATCGGTGACCGTATCGCCCAGACGCCGGACCAGCAGCGGAACTTCCGGGACGCGATGGTGACGGATCTGCGCGCGGCGCAGGTCCGCTACCCGCACGATCCGGAGCTCGCGGCGCTGATCGACGAGCTTCGCGGCGTGGACGAGTTCGCCCGGCTGTGGGACCGGCCGGTGGTCGGGTTCCACCGGTCCGAGCGGAAGACCGTGCGGCATCCCGAGGTCGGGCCGTTCGACATCGACTGCGACATCCTCGCCGTACCGGGCAGCGACCTGCGGATGGTCGTCTACACCGCAGCGCCGAACACCGAGGCCGCCGAGAAGCTGCGGCTGCTGTCGGTGATCGGTCTGCAGACGCTCACCTGACCAGCGCGACCACCGCGTCGGGGTCCTCGACCTGCGCGTTGTGCCCGAGTCCGGGCAGCGTGACGACCTGGTGGTGCAGGGCGTGCAGTTCGGCGTCGGTGTTCATCGGATCCCGCTCGCCGCGGGCCAGCACCACGTCGGCCTGACTCGCCGCGATCAGCGCGGGCATGTCCGGTGCGCCGACGCCGAAGGTCCCGGGATCCATGGCGAGGCGCCAGCGGCCTTCCTGCTCGATCAGGCCGTGGTCGACGACCGCGCCGGCCGGATCCACGAGTCCCTGGAGGCCGGAGACCTTGAGGAACCTCGCGGCTGCCTCGTCGCGGGTGGCGAACCAGGCGCTCGGCTTCTGGGCCAGTGCGCTCGCCCGGGCCAGGTCGTCCGCGGTCCAGCTCACCTTCACGCCGAGCGCGACGACGCGGCGCACGGTGACGTCGTACCGCCCGCTCGCCAGTTCGAGTGCGATCACGCCGCCCAGCGAGTGGCCGAGCAGGACCACGTCCCGACGTACCGCGAGATCCGCCGCGACGGCCTCGGCCATGGCGGCGAACGTGTACGACGAGAGCGGGGCCGCCGAGCCGTGGCCGGGGAGGTCCGGGGCGTGCTTGGAGTGCGGCCAGGTGTCCCAGACGCGACCATTTGCTCCGAGACCGTGCAGCAGCACCAGATTCGCCATGAGAGCAGATTGGCAGAGGAATACAGTCGCCGTTGTGCCGATCGGCGCGTTGTCAGCTAACGCATTGCATTCCTACGATCGCGTAGACGGCACAGGATTCCCGGATGATTGCGCTTTGGGGTGGAATTTCTTCCAAGGACTGTTTGAAATGACTCGTGACCCGATACTCTCCGGGTCTTGTGAATCCGCTGTCTGCCACGGCTTCCCGCCGACCGCCCTGGCAGAATCCCCGCCGGCGCCGTCAGGTCGCCGCCGGTGCCGGCATCTTGCTGCTCGGTTACCTCGTGCTGGTCCTCGTGGCCCTGCTCGGCGGTCCCCGGATCGGAGCGGCGTTCCTGCCGCTCCCGGGCGGCGCCCCGGAGCCGGCCACCCCGATCGCCGGTCCGGAGCCCGGTCAGCCGACGCACAACATCGCGGTCCCGCACCAGACCACGACGACCCCGGGCGCCACCCCCGGCACGACGCCCAGCCCCGGTACGACGCCCAGCGGCGGACCGACGCCGTTGCCGACAGCAACCACGCCGGGTGGGTCGCAGCTGCCCGTCGGCATCGCCAGCACGCCGTGCCCGACCCCGGCCCCCGGATCGCCGACGCCCCGGATCGTCGAGACCACCGGCCCCACGGTCCCGCCCGTGACCAAGCGCCCGCCCACGCTCCCCACCGCACCACCCACGGACCCGACCGACCCGACGGCCCCGCCGCCCACCCGGCCGACCAAGTCCACTACCCCCACCACCCCCACCGCCCCACCACCCACCAGCACCACCCCGAGCACCCCACCCACCACACCTGACGACCCGGACGACGACACCCACGACGGCCTCGGCGGCATCCTCGGCTCCCTCCTCGACAAGCTCGGCCTCTAGCTTCCACACCGCTGACTTAGAGTTCGTACATGGCGATGAAGCGGATCAACGTTTACGCAGATCAGGAGGATCTGGCGCTGGTCAAAGAGGCTGCACGTCGCCGTGGAATTCCCCAGGCCGAGATCATCCGCGAGGGCATCCACCTGGCCGCGATGGCGAACCGGGGCTGGGACGAGCCACTCAACTGGCCGACCTTCGCCGGCACCGCTGAGCCGGCGACCAAGGACGAGATCCGCGACCAGGTCGCGCGTCGTGCCGACCGGTGATTCTGGTCGCCGACAGCTCCTGCATCCGCTCGCCCGTCGAGTCGTGGAAAGTGGTCGCGATTCTCAGCCGAAATCCACGACTCGGTGATGGGGGCGAGAGCCAGTTGCCACGACTCGGGGTGGTCACGCGGGCGCCCACCTCAGTTGCAGGTAGACAGTACTGTCGAGCTGCACATGTCCGGTCCGGCTGTCGGACCCGTCAACCTGCCACGGGTACGTACCGAACGTTCCGGCGGAGCACTAGTACGCCTCGATCTCGGTGGTGTCGGCGTTGCCGTCGGGGCGGGGTTGGAGGTTGACTTGCCAGCCCTGGTTGCGGGTGAAGGTTTGGTCGAACTTCTTGAAGGAGCACCCGGAGCGGAATTGGCGCCGGTCCGCGTCCCAGTCCGCGCCGGACTTGAAGTACAGGTGGTAGGCGCCGCCGATGCGGTTGACGGTCGTGCTCTTCGTGGCCTGGAGGTAGACCATCAACTGCGGGCTGCCGGGTGGTTGCCCGTCGCCGACGATCGAGACCGCGACGTCCTTCGCCGTACCGTTGGTGATCTTGAGCCGCCCCAGGCCCTCCGGACCGCGCCGTACCAGGACCGCACCACTGTCCGGCCGCTCGTCCTTCGGTGCGGGGCCCGGATCGGGCAGCGTCTGACCGAACGCCAGCTTGAGCCGCTGCAGCTGGACGAGTGCGCCGCCGAGGTCAGCACGGAGCTGCCGCTGCACCTTCTGTGAGGTGTACGCCGCACCGCCGCACCGCGCGTCCTCCACGGTCTGCTCCGCCGAGCTGGTCAGGCGGGTCGCGGCCACACCGATCCGCTCCTGCAGCAAGGTGTGTACGGCAGTCAACCGGGACGTCACCTTGAGCGCCGCCAGCCGGATCGCGATCGTGTTGAGCGACTCGGCGAGCGTGCTCATCGCCTCGCCCAGCGCCTCCGCCGTGCGGACCCGGGTCAGCGCCCGCGTCGACCCCGCCAGCACCTGGTCGATCCGGGACAGCTCGGCCTGGTACGCCGCCGTACCCAACGGACCGGCCGTCGGTTCCGACGACGCCGCGGCCGGCGCTGAACTACTCGAAGCCGTCGCCACAGGACTCGGCGCAGGCTCCGGCTCCCCGCCACAGCCCGCCAACAGCGCCGTTCCGGCACAGAGCGCAACCCAGCGCTTCATGTCCCACCCCCCAGGTCGCCCCCAACCCATTGCGGAGCAAGGGTACCTGTCAGGACCGCAGAGCGGGACGTACGAACGGAAAAGCGAGGGTGCTGCGGATGTTCTGTCCGGTCAGCATCATCATCACCCGGTCCACGCCGATGCCCAGACCGCCCGTCGGGGGCATCGCGTACTCGAGCGCCGACAGGAAGTCCTCGTCCAGCGACATCGCCTCGGGGTCGCCGGCCGCGGCCTTCAGCGACTGTTCGGTGAGGCGGCGGCGTTGCTCGACCGGGTCCACCAGTTCGGAGTACGCCGTACCGATCTCGGCACCGAACGCGACCAGGTCCCAGCGTTCGGCGAGCCGTGGTTCGGAGCGGTGGGTGCGGGTCAGCGGCGACGTCTCGAGCGGGAAGTCGGTGTAGAACGTCGGCAGCGTGGTGTTCGGCTCGACCAGTTCGTCGTACAGCTCCAGCACCAGCTCGCCCGCGGACATCTCGAAGGTCGTGTGGACGCCGTGCTCGGCGCACAGTTCGCGCAGCCGTTCCGCGGGCGTGTCCGGCGTGATCGCGGTACCGGCGGCGCGGCCGACCGCGTCGTGCACGGTGACCACGGACCAGTCGCCCGAGATGTCGAGCTCCTCACCGTCGCGCCGTACGACGGGCTTGCCGTACACCGCGGTGGCGGCCTCGATCAGCAGTTCGCGGGTGAGCTCACGCATCACGTGGTAGTCGGCGTACGGCTGGTAGGCCTCGACCGACGTGAACTCCGGGTTGTGGGTCGCGTCGGCGCCCTCGTTGCGGAAGTTCCGGTTCAGCTCGAAGACCTTGCCCATTCCGCCGACGCTCAGCCGCTTGAGGAACAGCTCCGGCGCGATCCGCAGGAACAGCTCGGTGTCGTAGGCGTTGATGTGCGTAGCGAACGGCCGCGCGTTCGCGCCGCCGTGCACCGCCTGCAGCATCGGCGTCTCCACCTCGATGAACCCACGCGTCTCGAAGCCGTTGCGCAGGGCCCGTACGGCAGCACTGCGTTGCTGCATCATCCGCAGCGAGTCCGGGTTCATCACCAGGTCGAGGTGCCGCTGCCGGACCCGCGCCTCGGGGTCGGTGAACCCCTTCCGCTTGTCCGGTAACGGGTGCAGGCACTTCGCGGCCATCGTCCACGTTGTCGCCGCGATCGACAGCTCCCCGCGGCGGCTCGTGACGATCTCTCCGGTCACGCTGACGTGGTCGCCGATGTCGACGAGTCGCCGCCACTGCTCCAGCGGTACGTCGCCGCACGACGCGGCCATGAGCATCACCTGCAGTTGCGTCAACTCGTCCTGCAACTGCGCGAACGCGAGCCCGCCGTGGTCGCGCATCCGCATCACCCGGCCGGTCACGGACACGGTGTGGCCGGTGTGGTGGTCCGGCGGGAGGTTCGGGTACAGCTCCCGGACCCGCTCCAGGGTCTCCGTCCGCGGCACGCTGACCGGATACGGATCGATGCCCACAGCAACGAGTTCGGTCAGCTTTGTACGCCGGATCTGTTCCTGCTCGGTGAGCTTCCGTGCCGGCAGGGCCGGTCGCAGCAGCTCGTCCTCCTGTTCGCGTACGGCGGTTGCGAACGCGCGACCGTCCGCGGCCATGATCGCGTGCCGCTCCGCTGTCTCGACACTGTCGACGCGGGTCCACGGCCGCGGCGCGGGCAGGAAGCCTTCCGCCGTACCGGCCGCCAGGAGCACCTGCGCGAGCGATGCGCCCCGCGAGTAGCAGATCAGCCGTGGCGACCAGCGCGGCAGGTACTTCTCGTTCGACTGGTACAGGCTCTCCAGCTGCCAGAAACGGGACGCGGCGGTCAGCAACGCGTTCGTGAGTCGCAGTACCGGACCGGCGCCGACTCGTTCGGCGTCGCTGAAGATCTCCCGGAACATCGCGAAGTTCAGTGAGATCCGGTGCACGCCGAGATCGCCGCACGCGTCGATCAGCGACGTCACCATGAACTCCATCAATCCGTTCACGGACTCGGGATCGCGCCGCATCAGGTCCAGCGACACACCCCGGACACCCCACGGAGCGAACGACAGCAGCCCGCGGACGACGCCGTCGGCGTCCCGCGCGATCACCATCACGCACCGCGCGTCGGCCGGATCGCCGAGCCGCCCGAGCGCCATCGAGAACCCGCGCTCGGTCCGCGCGCCCCGCCACTTCTCGGCCAGTCGCACGTACTCCGCCAACGCCTCCGGCGACAGGTCCCCGTGCCGGACCACCTGTGCGTGGTACCCGGCCCGCTGGACCCGGGTCACCGCCTGGCGCACCGGCCGCATCGTCCGGCCTTCGAGCGTGAAGTCCGCGACGTCGATGATCGCCTCGTCGCCCATCGACAACGCGCGCAGTCCCGCGTCGACGTACGCCTGTGCTGCCTCCTCGCTCGCCGACAGCACGGCCGGCGACCAGCCGTACCTGCGGGCCTCGGTCAGCCAGCGCTCGATCGCCGCCGGCCACGCCGCCGGATCGCCGAGCGGGTCGCCACTGGCCAGGCTGACCCCGTTCACCACCCGGTAGGCGATCGCGGCGTCGTTGCCCGGGGCGAACACCACCGCCTTGTCCCGGCGCGTGGCGAAGTACCCGAGCGAGTCGCGCTCGCCGTGCAGCAGGAGCAGGCGCCGTACCTCGAGCTCCTCGGGCTGCGTCAGGTACCGCACGCGCTGGACGGAGCGGAGGAAGATCCAGAACGCGATCACCAGCGAGGCCGCTGAGATCGCGCCGACGGTGAGGCCGATCCAGCCGTGGCCCTCGTGACCGCCCATCTTGCTGCGGGACTGGCCGAGCGCGGCGACCACGGCCCAGCCGATCTTCTGCCGCTGCCCGGTGAGCGTCCGGGGGAAGAGCTGGGTGAGGGTGACGCTGACCGCGATCGAGATCAGCATGCCGAACACCAGCGCGCCGATCGCGAGCCGCCGGCTACCGGGCGCGAGCCGGGCCGGGAAGGCGCCGCGGATCTTCCACAGCAGGACGACGATCGCGGCGACCACGACGGCCTGGACGATGCCCCATTCCAGATCCTGAACGCTGGCCGGGCCGAAGTCGCGGAGCAGGTCCGCGTCCGTGGGATTGGCCAGCCGCACGCTCGTGAACGCGATGCCGGCCACCTGCGCGAGGAACCAGAGTGCCTCGAAAACCCACAGCACCCACAGCAGCGCGGCGCGTTTGCCGCGCAGCAACGCGCTGCCGACGACCGCGAGGTAGACGGCGGAGAAGATCGTGTGCCCGGCCGGGATGCCGATGAAGTCGAACGCGAAGTCCACGTTCTTGACCAGCTTCGGGGCGACCAGGTGCAGCGGGATGGCGACGAAGGACCACACCGAGGCGAGCACGACGACGCGGCCCACCCAGACCGCGGCCCGGTGCTGCCACTCCGGGATCACTGCTACTTCTTCCGACCGCACCAAGCGATCATCCCACTACCCGGCAGCGACTTCGGTCGACCTAGCACTACCCCGACGGTACCGCTGACACCACAGTCAAAACTTTGGTTGGCATGCGACGGTTAGCTGCATGGACGTCGTGCCCTACCGCCTGATCCGCAGCCTCATGCTTGCCGCCGGTGTGCTCTACTGCAGCCTGCTGCTGGAGGTAGCGGCAGGGTTCCCGCTGGACGTCCACACCTCGTTCCTGAGTGAGCTGGGCGCACGGGACCAGTCCACGAGCCTGTACGCGCGGGGGATGGACCTGGCCACGGGCGTCCTGCTTCTGATCGCCGTACTGCTTGCTCGTCCGGCCGTCCGGGGGCGATGGGAGCTGAGAGGTCTGCTGATCAGTACTGCGACCTTCGGGCTGGGCACGTTGTTCGACTCGTTCTCACCGATGGACTGCGCGCCGTCGGCCAGTGCGGCGTGCCGCGCAGCTGAGGCGAACGGACAAGAGGGCGCACCGCTGGTGCTACATGAGGTCACGTCGACGCTCGCAGGTATTGGCAGCATCGCGATGGGTGTCTTCGCGGTCCTCGTACTGCGGAAGTACGGCTGGGGTGGTCTGTGGGGCAGAGCGGTCGCAGTACTGGCTGGAGCTGTTGCGGTGACGCAGACCTGGCTGGGCCTGCAGACCGGTGTCGATGTCCTCACCGGCAACGAGCTGCATGCGCCGGGCATCCTGCAGCGGGTGTCGGTGCTGCTCGTCTGCGTAATGCTGGGGACATTGCTACCCGGTCTGAGGCAGGCTTTCTCTCGATGACAACAACCTGGATCGTGGTGCCCGGCCTGGCCGAGACTCCTGAGGAGTTCGGACGGGTTGTCGAGTTGCTGCCGGAGCTCGACGTCCGGGTCATCGATCCATGGCGTACGTCGATCACGTCGGACGTGGACGCGTTGCGCGCCGCCGCCGGTGTGGCACCTGATGTGGAGCTCGGACTGATCGGCCACTCGATCGGAGGGTTGGCTGCACTGCGCTGGGCGCTGACGCGGCCGCTCGAGGTCACCCGGTTGGTACTGGTCGACAGCAGTCTCACCTCGGAGACCGGGGTACCTGCGTTCTACCCGGGGCGGCGTGGTGACCGGGTGATCCGGTCGGTAGCGCAGCTCTTGGGGCGGATCGGCGTACCGCAGGTGCTCGGGCCCACAGTGCGGCGGCTGATCGTCCGGCTCGGCAGTACGTCGAATCGCGACCTGTTGTCGAAGGCAACCGCCAAGGCGCGGTACGGCGGGGACGGGTCGTGGCTGCTGTTCTGGGACGAGCTGGCGAGCAGCTGGGAGCTGGCCGCGGAGGTAGGCAAGCTGATCGCCGGCCCGGTCGGGGCGGTCGCTCCGACAACCCTGCTCGTGGCAACCGGCGGCACCTCCCGCTTCACCGCCAACCGCTGGCTAACCGGCCAACAACACCTCGCCGCCGCCCTGGGCGCAACAGTAGAAGTCCTCCCCGACGCCGCCCACCTGGTCCACCTAGACCGCCCCGACGCCATAGCAGCCGCAGTCCGCCAAGCAGGCGAGTGAGTCCCAGGAAAACAGTCCTGCTGATCTTCCGCTCAGTGCTCTGAGGGGCTTACGCTTACGGTACTGAAACAGTCGTGGCAGTAGTTTTCTGTAGTGGATGTGACAATGGGTGATCGCATTCAGGTGAGCCGCAGTCTGTGCTGGCGGTGGTTTCTCGATGATGTCCGGACGCACTGGCGCCGGATCCACCGGCTGTACGTCGCGCGCGCCTACGGCTGGGGCAGGCGATGATCGTCATCACCTGCTCGGCCTGTGACCGGCGCATGCTGCTGCCGATGAGCATGGTGACCGGGCTGGATCGCCGGGTCGACCTGGCGGGACAGGTGCTCTACGAGCTCACCTACACCTGCTGGTGCGGAGCAACCGGCGCGAAACTGGTGAAAGGCCCGACTAGGTAGTGCTGGTCATGGCCGGTGTAGGAAGCTTCCGCTGCCACACCTCGTCCAGGGCCATGCGCATCGCACCCGTGACCACAGCATCCTCGGCCAGCGCGGACAGCTCCAGCTTCGGGTGGTTGAGCGTCAACAGCCGCAACTGGTCCGAGATAGCGTCCAGCAGCACAGCACCCGCGCGTGCGACACCGCCGCCGATCACCACAGCCGTCGGGTCGAGTACGAGAACCGACGGAGCCAATGCACGCGCAAACGTCCGGGCGACCTGCTGTACGACGGCCTGCGCGACCGGGTCCCGCTCCGCGGCAGCGGCGAACACGTCCGCGGTGTCCAACTGCTCTCCGCCCAGCTCGGCCAGCCGCGACTGCGGATTGTCCAGCGCCGCCTGACGACCCAGCGCGGCGATCGCCTCCGAGCCGACCGCACGCTCCAACGGTCCGCGGCTGTCCTCGGGATTGATGACGTCGTCGGTGTCGGTGGCGATGAAGCCGATCTCACCGGCCGCTCCGGTCCCGCGGTGCAGCCGGCCGTCGATGACGATGCCCGCACCGAGCCGCTCACCCCACTGGATCGCCAGCAGCGTGCCGGTACCGCCGCGCGCCGCGGCAATCGCCAGCGCGGCCAGATTGGCGTCGTTGTCCAGCATGACCGGGCAGTCGAGCAGGCCGCGAACGTGCTTGATCAGGTCGATCGCCGGCCAGCCCGGCACACTCGGCACCAGTTGGACGCGGCCGGTGTGTTCGTCGACGATGCCGGGGCTCGCCGCGACCACGGCGGCGACGTCGTCGGCGGGTACCTCGGCCTCCGCGAGCGCCTCGGTGATCACCTCGGCGATGACGCCGAGCAGCTCCTGTGCGGTCCAGCCCGGACCGGAACGCCGTACCAGGGACAGCTTGCGGCCGGCCAGGTCGGAGACGCCGACGGTCACGCGGTGCGGGCCGACGTCCAGCCCGAGCACCGGCGCGGCGCGGCCGCGGAGCGACACGCGGATGGCCGGGCGGCCGAGCGAGCGGTCCGCGGAGTCGGGGCCGTGCTGCTGCAGCCAGCCGGCGTCGAGCAGCTCGTCGACGGCCTGCGCGACCGTCGGCCGGGCCAGCCCGGTCCGCTCCACCAGTTCGGCGACGCGTAGCGGCGCGGGCGCGGATCGGCGGACCGCGTCGAGGACCGAGGCGACGTTGATCCGCCGCAGCATCGTCGTGCCGCCGCCGCCGACCGTTCCCTTGCCCATGTCCGATCCCTTGCCTGCCACTCGCACAGTATAGATAGCGAGCGTTCCTAAATACTGTCCATTCCGCGCGCCGATCGGCGGATATCGTTGCGTGAGTCGCCCACTATCACCCATGTCCGGCACCGGACGCCCCAGCACACGCACCCTGCCCGGAATCGGCCCTGGCCAGTCCTGAAGTCCTGGCTCGTCCTGAAGTGCCGGCTAGTCCTGAAGTACCGTGCGGGCGAAACTGCTCAGAGCTTCCCGGTCCGGCTGCTGGGTCTTCGTCATCAGACTGGCCACGTGCTTCTCGACGGTCCGTGGCGAGATGTGCAGCCGGGACGCGATCGACTTGTTCCCGATCCGGTCCACCAGCAACCGGCAGACCTCGTACTCCCGAGTGGTGACGCCCATCTGTCGCAGGTACGCCGGAACCTGTTCCGTACCGCTCCGCCGCTGCCACACCGTCGCCCCGAGCTGGCGCATCAGACTGCGGCACGCACTCGCTACAGCCGGGATGCCGGCGTTGTGGAAGTAGTCCTCCGCCTGCCGCAACCACGCCACCGGCTCACCCCACCCGTCCGCGTGGGCCGGCTCAGCCACGAGTCGCAGACCGAGGTGCCGCGCCAGCGGGTACAGCGACGCGGTATCCATCGCCTCGGCCACCTGGGCGTTGGCAGCTTCCACCTGTCCGTCCCGTCCCAGCAGTACGGCGTGCGCGAGCTGGACGAACTGCCTGTTCCACCGCATGCCACTGGCAGCCGTTGCGGTCACGACCTGGAACTGCGCCCAGCCGCTCTGTCCGGAGAGTACGCCGAGCAACAGGCTCAGCCCGTTCTTGCCGGAGGTGTGGAGAGTGGTCGGGTTCTTGGCGTCGTACGCGAGCGCCTGTGCCATCTCGGCCTCGGCCAGCTCGCGGTTCTCCTCCAGCAACGCGCAGAACGTCCTGGCGAGCCCGTAGGAGTATGGCAGCTCGTACGTGGCCCGCTCGCCACCCCAGTTCGCCACCTCGTCCAGCGCCGACTCCATCGCGGCCCGGCGGCCCTGGTGAGCCTCCAGGATCGCCTTGGTGGCCAGGAAGTACGTCGCGGACCGGCCGAGCCGTAGCCGCCGCGTGACCGCGAGGCACTCGTCGATGATCTCGGCGGCCCGCGCGTACTCGGACCGCAGGATCGCATGCTGGCCGAGGATGCCGTCGACCTCGTACATCAACGGGATCGCGCCGATCCGGAGCGCCTGCTGCCGGGCCCGCTCGAGCTCGAGGATGCTGCCGTCCGCCAAATAGATCGTGACGGCCTGGAAGATGTGCGAGCAGACCCGCAGGAACGTCATGCCGTGGTCCTCGGCGACCTGCCGGGCCCGGTGGAAGTACTCGATCGACTGGTCGAGGTCGTGCTCGCGCGCCAGGATGCCCAGCAGTTGCAGGGCCTCGCACGTCACCTCAGGAAGCTTCGCGCGCTCGGCCGCGGCGGCGGCGCGGGTGGCGAGCTCGGTGGCGGCCCGGACGCGGCCGGGGCTGTTCCGGGCGAGTTCGAGGTTCGCGGCGACCACGTCGACCGGCGCGAGGTCGGCATCGGCCGGATCGCTGCCGAGCAGCGAGCGGGCGGTCGCCACGTGCTCCAGCGCGGCGGACCAGCGGCCGGCCATCATCTCGGCGTTCGCCAGCTGGACGTGCAGCGCGGCGACCTTGCGGCTGTCCAGGTTGTGACCGGCCATCTCCTCGACGGCCGCGGCGTGGACGGCAATGTCCTCGAAGCGGCCCGTCGCGCTGAGGGCGAGCAGCAACGAGCCGAGGACTCCGGCGCGGTAGCCGATGTCGGGATCGTCGGCCAGCATGGCGTTCGCGCGTTCGAGCAGGTTGGTGGCCGAGCCGGTCGAGCCGTCGTCGAACGAGCGCCGGCCGGCCAGGGCGAACAGCCGCCCGGCGCGGATCGTCTCGCCGCCGGTCTCGGCGAGATCGGCCACCATCGGGCACCACTCGCCGGGCAGTCCGGGGTGCAGCTCCTCGATCGCGTCCGCACAGCGCCGCGCCAGTGCCGCGCGTTCGGTAGGTGTCAGGCCTGCCAGCAACGCGTCAGCCGTGAGCGGATGCCGGAAGGCGTACCAGTCGGGCACGGGCTCGTCCGGACCGACGAGCTGCGCGGCAACACCAGCCCGCAGCGTTGCCAACAGCAAACGGTCGTCGGTCCCGGTGGCCTTCTGTACGACGCTCAGCGGGAACCGGTGCCCGATCACGGCAGCCAGGACCAGGATGTCCCGGGACTGCGGCCCGAGCTGCGCCGTACGGCTGCTGATGCTGTGGACGACGGCGGCCGGCACGTGCGTCCGCAGATCGTCGACCACCTGCACGCTGTCGCCCGGCTGTGTGACGAGCTGCCCGGTCCGGTTCGCCTCTTGCAGCAGTTCCTCAACAATGAAAGGGATTCCGGCGCTGTCTCTCCACAGCTGGTCTGCCAGTTGCTCGGGCACACCACTGACTGGAATCTCCAGACAGCCTGCAGCGAGCTCAGCCACGTCAGTGCGTCCCAACGGCTGCAGCTGGAACAGTGCGCCTGCTCCACGCTGGGCCGCCAGCCGTGCCAGCTCGTACGCCTGACAGGTCTCGGAGCGTAGTGTCGCGACCAGGGCGATCGGCTGCTCGTCCAGGTTGTCCAGCAGGTACTCGATCACCGCCAGCGTCTCCGGATCGGAGCCGTGCAGGTCCTCGAGGACGAGCAGGCAGCCGCGGCCGGCGCCTGCCAGTGCGAGCAGCCGCAGTACGGCCTCGCCCAGGACGACAGGTGACGCGGCTGTGTCGTGTGCCGTGCCGTCGTCCCAATCCGGTACCAGTCGGCCGAGCACCTTGCGGTAAGGCCCGAGGCCTTCCGGCGCGGGCATCTGGCCGCGCCGGATCAAGGACAGCAGTGCCTCGGTGAACGGTCGGAAGGCGACCGTCGTCCCGATCGCACCGACCCGGCCACGCAGAGTGACCATTCCGTTGTCGATCGCCTGCGCGGTGGCCGCTGCCGCGAGCCGGCTCTTGCCGATCCCCGGTTCACCGACCAGGAAAATCGCACCGCCGTACCCGCTGCGTGCTCCGGTCAGCAGACGGTGAAGACCGTCGATCTCCCCGTCTCTGCCGACCACAACGGGCGAACGGGTCTGCATGTTTGCCAACTGTATAGACGTATGGCTGTCACTGCAGGTACCTCCGCCGACAGTCAGCAGTCGCCACTCAGAGCGACCATCGGCAGCATCGAACGGTCGCTCAGTCGGCGCGGGCGGTCGGCCAGGTGATCTGGTCGGCCCCTGCTGCGGCAGCGAACGAGCTCAGGCCGACAGTTCCGGCCAGGGCCATCGCCCGAGCGCCGACACGGTCGCGGGTCGGCAAGGTGATCGGGCCGAGCGGGTCGGCGTACTCCGGCTTCCCTGCCGGCGTCACGGACTCGAAAAGGTAGTGCTGGGCGGTCATGCTGTTCCCCTGTCACTGTGGGGTCAGGCGCCTCGATGGACACGCCGACCCGGTGGTCGGTTCGAACAGCAGCACGGACGGAACCCGCTGCGGGAACGCCAGCCGGAGCAACCCGTAGCCGATCCCGGCCAGGCCGGTCAGAAGGCCTGGGGACGGTACGGCGCGAGGTGTCCCGCACAGCGGCCCGTACTGCTGCAGTGCGGCGAGTACCAGCCCGGCACGACGGCGCCGCGCGGCCTCCGCGGCTGGGTACTCACGTGCGGAGAGCCACACCAGTGACTCCACCGCGCCGAGCTCGCCATGACACAAACTGAGGTCTGCGAGCACCGGACGTTCTGTTGCGGTTCTCAGGTAGGCGTTGAGGTCCGCGGGTACTCCGGCCGCCGCACGCGCCAGGGCCGTCCCGGCATCACCTGCGCACCACCCGTTGCCGCCTGGCTCGTTGCGGCGGTCCAGATCGGTGGCCGCTCGGGCAGCGTCGAGGTACCTGTCACCAGGTACGCCGTACTGCCCGAGCGCCCACGCGATCCCCTGGTAGCCGCGGGCGAATCCGTGGTCCGCTGCTACTCGGCCACGGAGGCCGCCCTCCACTGTTGCCACCAGGTGGTCGGCGTAGCGCTCGGCCAGCCGACCGGCGAGTGGACGGCCTGCGATCGCTTGCATCGCGGCCAGTCCGCCCGCCGAGCCTTCGACGTACGACGGGAACACGTTGGGGTCGGATACGAGCCGCTCGCTGAGCTCCAGTGAAGCGGTGAGCCAGCTGTCGAGTTCGGGGTCGCCCAGCAGGCCGGCCAACCGGTGCAGGCCGTAGCTGATTCCGCCGAGCCCGTGGAAGCCCGGTCCCACCAGTTGTGCCGACTCCAGATCCCCGGCGAGGGCTTCGAGCAGTTGCGGGACCGGACGGATCGCGTCGCGCGCGAGCTCGCAGTACTTGTTCGCTCCGGTCAGTACGCCGACCTGTGCGAGGAAGAGCGCCGTACCCGTGTAGCCGTTGGACAGACCTGCGCCCATAGGACGTACGGCCCAGTGGTGGTCGTCCAACAGTTCGAGACCGAGCCAGTTGGCGGCGCCGTCGCTTCTGTTGAGCGCCCGCGCCATGAGCTCGTCCGCGATGTCGGCCGCCGCCGCGAGCAAGCGGGCCGGGTCCGGTTCGTCCGGGCCCAGGTGCTTCCTGGTGGCCGTACTGCCATGCCTGATCGGCTCCGGCCGGGTTGCCAGCGAAGCGGAGATCAGCCACGTCTGGCGGTGCTCGTCGATGTCTCCGAGGTTCTGGACCTTCGCTTCCACCGCGGACAGCCCGGTCATGGCGAGGACGTTCGAGACACGCGTGCCGTCCGACGCCCACACGTCCCGGCTGCTCGGCCGGGCGGTGAACAGCGGTACGTCGCCCGCCCAGAGGTCAGCCAGCTCGAACGGGACGATCGAGTGCAGCGACTCGTCCGCATCCCACAACAGGTCGAGCAGCTGGCTCCGGCCGGCAGCGTTGCGCAGTGCGTCCGGGTGCGTCGACTCGTCGAGCAGACTCGTGTAGAGGTGCGTACTGCGGGGCACGAAACGGATCTGGTCGGACGCGCACTGTGCCAGCAACCCGTCCGGGCCCAGGAACTCGTCACGGTGCCGCGCGATCGCCTGGTAGGCGGTCCGAAACCCTGCTAGCACAGCGATCTCGTGGTCGCGCGGCTCCATCAGCTGACCGTCCAGCATCGGCCGGTTCGCGGCACCGTGCGTCTGTCCAGGACGCCGTACCAGATGCATCGAATCCAGCCCGGCGTCTGCCCAGTCGACCACGCTCATCGACGCGGCCGAGTCGGTGTCGCCGCCCAGCCCTGACACATCCGCAACGCCGTACTCACCTGACACGAGCAACGGCAGCAACGCAGTGCGGTACACGGACCGGACCAAGGCCAGGTGCGCCGGGTCTTCGCCCAGTGCGGTCGTCGGCACATGACTGGGGTGGAACAGCGTCTCCACATCGACCAGCACAGGCTGGTCGCCGGCAGCGATCAGGTTCTCGAAGTGCATGTCCGTGCCGTCGAGCACGTACAGCAACGCCAGCAGCGCGCCCTGCCGGTGGTAGAACCGCCGTACCGCGGCCAGATCGGCACAGGGCTCGTGGACGACGTACTCCAGCCAGCCGTAGCCGTCGCGGGGGAGCAGACGGACTGTGCGGATGCCCAGTGCGGTCTTGGCGTTCAGCCAGTCCACGAACGCGTTGAAGTGGTCATGCAGCTCGAGCGGCCTGGGTTTGTAGACGACCCGCCGGCCGTCCGCGAACGTGAGGATCGCGGTACAGCGTCCGCCGCGGTGCGGGTCGCCACCGGGCTCGATGGACGTCAGCGCGCCGGGGTCCTGGCCGGCCAGCAGCCCGCTGACGAGCGACTCACGGTCCTCGGCGAGCCGTACCAGCAGCTCGAGGTGCCCCTCGACGCCCTGTCGGCACGACTCGCCCAGGACCCGGGCCAGCACCGGGTAGGTGGCCAGGAACTCCGCCAGCTCGCTCCCTCCGACGAGCCGGTGGGTGAAGTCCAGGAAGCGAGCGGCCGGTGTGTCGCCTGCCAGCTCGCCGCGGTCCCGGGCGCGGGCGAGCTCCAGGACCAGGGTCCGCGCGGCCAACTTCACCAGCCGGAGCCCCAGCCGGTGCAGGAACGCCTCGGCCAGCGCACCGCTGTGCCCGGCCGCCGCCAGGTCCTGGCGGGCCGAGTCCAGCAGTGGCTCCAGGCAACGCATGAGCGCCTGCCGCCAGTCCGTGCCGGACCCATCCGCTGTCCCGGCCGCCCCACCTGACGTGTGGCCGCCGGTGACACCGGTCCCTGCAGGGTCTCGACCGGCGGCAGGCGCGCTCGGTGGGAGAGAAGTGCTCCGTTCCACGTACTCCGCCCAGGCAGGTGCCGACTCGGAGAGTGCGTGGCTCAGCTCGTGCGGACGCAGGCCCGCGCACCACCAGGTCTGACGCTGGCCGATCCGGGTCGCTGAGTTGAGCACGCGCTCAGGCTGCCACCGGGCACCATGCCGGGGCATGGGTGCTCAGCCCCCATATTTCCGCCCGGCCCCGTGATTGCCACCGACTAACCTGGGTACCGCCGACTAGTCGAGAGGCAGGGCTCATGTCACGAGAGCGGGAAGTCGTCGAGGCTTGTCCGAACGAGTTGTTCGTCGGTGGCAAGTGGGTCGCGGCCGAGGGCGGCAAGACCCTCGCCGTCGAGGATCCCGCCACCGGTACGACGCTGTGCGACGTGGCCGATGCGAGCCCGGCGGACGGTACGGCGGCGCTCGACGCAGCGGTCGCGGCGCAGGCCGAGTGGGCTGCCACGCCGCCACGGGAGCGTGGCGAGATCCTCCGCCGTACGTATGAACTGATGACCGAGCGGGCCGACGACCTCGCGTTGCTGATGACGCTCGAGATGGGCAAGCCGGTCGCCGAGTCGAAGGGCGAGATCGCCTACGCCGCGGACTTCTTCCGGTGGTTCGCCGAAGAGGCGGTCCGGATCGACGGCGGGTACCAGATCGCGCCGAACGGAGCGAGCCGGTTCCTGGTGATGCGCCAGCCGGTCGGCCCGTGCCTGCTGATCACACCCTGGAACTTCCCGGCCGCGATGGGCGCCCGCAAGATCGGCCCGGCGGTCGCGGCGGGCTGCACGATGGTCATCAAGCCGGCCGCGCAGACGCCGCTGTCGATGCTCAAGCTGGCCGAACTGATGACCGAGGCCGGCCTGCCCGCGGGTGTGCTCAACGTCGTCACCACGCACGACGCGGGCGGCGTGATGGAGCCGCTGATCCGCGACGGCCGCGCGCGCAAACTGTCCTTCACCGGGTCGACCGCCGTCGGCCGGAAGCTGCTCGAGCAGGCCTCCGACCAGGTCCTGCGGACCAGCATGGAGCTCGGCGGGAACGCACCGCTGCTGGTGTTCGACGACGCCGACCTGGACAAGGCGGTCGACGGCACGATGCTGGCCAAGATGCGCAACGGCGGCGAGGCCTGTACGGCGGCCAACCGGATCTACGTGCACTCGTCGGTGATGGACGAGTTCGCGACCCGGCTGACCGAGCGGATGTCCGCGCTGAAGGTCGGCCGCGGTACCGAGGACGGCGTCGACGTCGGGCCGCTGATCGACGGCAAGCAGCGGGACAAGGTGGCCGAGCTGGTCGCCGACGCGATCGCGCAGGGCGCGCGGACACTCACCGGCGGATCGGTTGCTGACGGCAACGGGTATTTCTTCCGGCCGACGGTGCTCGCCGACGTACCGGAGACCGCCCGGCTGCAGAAGGAGGAGATCTTCGGGCCGGTCGCGCCGCTGACCCCGTTCGAGACCGAGGACGACGCGGTACGGATGGCCAACGACACGGAGTTCGGTCTGGTGTCCTACGTGTTCACCAGGGACCTGAGTCGCGCGCTGCGGGTGTCCGAGCGTCTCGAGGCCGGGATGATCGGCCTCAACCAGGGCATCGTCTCCAACCCGGCGGCACCGTTCGGCGGCGTCAAGCAGTCCGGCCTCGGCCGCGAGGGCGGCTCCGTCGGCATCGACGAGTACCTCGAGGTCAAGTACGTCGCCGTCAACGTCGACTAGGCCCAGGAACGGCGTACCCAGTCGTCCTTGGTGATCGCCCAGACCTGCACGTCGTGGATCGTCCCGCGGTACGGGAACGCCTGCCGCAGCGTGCCCTCGAGCACCATGTCGAGCCGCTGCGCCGCAGCCGCGCTGCGTGTGTTCCCGACCGCGCACCGCCATTCGACCCGGTTGAGCCCGCGGGTCCCGACCGCCCAGTCGACGAGCAGGCGGCCGGCGCGCGTGATCAGCCCACGGCCCTCCGCCTCGGCCGACAGCCACACGCCGAGCTCGCAGGCGCCCCAGTCCGCCTCGAACACCCGGAACAGCAGCCCGCCGACGAGCTCACCGTCCACCCAGATCCCGTAGATCCGGCCCTGATCCGCCGCCTGGCGATCGGCGTACCGCTGCAGGAAACTCCGCGCCCGCTCCTCGTCGGTCACCAGATCGGCCCACGGGATGTACGGCGCGATGTTCTCCCGCGCCTTGTCGACGTGCGCCGCGAACTCACCTGCCTGCCACGGCTCCAGCGGCCTGAGTTCGGCGCCGTCACCGAGCGGAACTGCGAACATCGCCCCTCCTCCAGTTACATAACAACCGTTACGCAACTGTACACAACAAATGTTCTGTACCATCACCCCATGCCGGCGAAAACCGATCACGAGGCCAGGCGGCGCGACGTCTCCGCGGCCGTCTGGCGGGTTGTGGCCGAGGGCGGCTTCGGAGCGCTCACGCTGCGCTCGGTCGCCGGCGATCTCGGTGCGTCGACCGGCCTGGTGACGCACTACTTCGGCTCCAAGCAGGAGCTGCTGCGGCACGCGCTGGAGCTCGCCGAGGAGCGCACCCGCGCGTTGATCCCGGACCTGACCGACCTGCGCGCGGCGCTCGCCGCCGTCCTGCCGACGACGCCGGAGGCCACCGAGATCAGCCGCGTCTGGGTCAGCTCCTGGGACGTCGCCCTCGCCGATCCCGAGCTCCACGAGCTGGAGCGGGCCCGCTACCGCCGCTGGCGGACCCGCCTTCGCCCACTTGTGATCAAGGCCCAAGCCGAAGGGGACCTGCCGCCCGGCGACCCGAGCGACCTGTCGACCGCCCTGGCCGCCTTCACCCACGGCTTGGTCGTGCAGGCCCTCTTCGACCCCACCACCTACACGCCCAAGCGGCAACTCCGTCTACTGGACCTTCACCTGTCCAGCCTGCGGCACACCTCAGACTAGGTCGTTGGCAGACCTCAGCACGGGTACGCCGACCTGCTCCGGAGCCGCAGCACCCGTCACGCGGAACGTGTGGCTGGAACCGGCGGACAGCGTGATCAGACAGGAGTCGACCCGCGCCGCCGCGTCCAGACGGTCCGGGAACAGGGCCAGGTCCTTCGCCAGCGCCGTCGCGGTCACCGTGACGTCGTACCCGTCGTCGGCCGGCGTGATCGTGGCCGTGTACGCGTCGTCCGCGAGCTGCAGTTCGGTGTCCTCGACGAAGTACCAGTACGCCGTCGTACCGTCGGCCGCCCGGACCTCGAGGTACTCCGACGTTGCGTCCGTGGGCGCCGCGACAGACGCGGGCAGATCGTTGACGGCCGCCGCCCGCGCCGCGATCTCGATGGCGAACGTCTCCTGGGCCAGCACCTCACCACCCGTGCCGGTCGAGCGCCGGGCGACCGTCACCTCGGTCGTCCACACCTCGTCCGTGTCGTTGTGCGCGGCAACGACCAGGGCGTTCTCCCGTGGTTGTACGGTGAGCAGCCGATCGGCGTACACGCGCTTCAGCGCGTACCACAACGGCTTGCGGATCCCGTGCCCGTCGACGGCCGCCCATGAGACCACCGGCCAGTTGTCGTTCAGCTGCCACACCACGGCACCGGTGTTCAGCGGGAACAGGCTGCGGAAGTACTCGATGCCGAAGGCGATCGCCCGCGCCTGGTTCAGCTGCGTGGTCCAGTGCCAGTCGTCGATGTCCTTCCACTTCGGCAGGTGGTCGCCGAGGCCGCGCTCGAGCTTGAGGTTGCCCTCGAACGCCTTCTGGTGCACGAGCATCTGCTCGCCGTACGGATCGAGCGGCGAGTCGTGCACCACCGACGTCAGCGTGGACCACGCGGGCGGCCCCTGGAACCCGAACTCCGACACGAACCGCGGCTTGTACTTGCGGTACGTCGTGTAGTCCACCTGGTTCCAGACGTCCCAGATGTGCATCGTCCCGTGCCGGTCGTCGTTCGGGTGGATGAACCGGTCGAACGAGTACGGGCTTCCGGCGGAGTACGGCGTCCGCGGGTCGAGCTCGGCGACGATCCCGGGCAGCAGGTCGAGGTAGTACCCGGCGCCCCACGGCCGTCCGGCGAGGGGCACCCGCCAGCCCCACTCGACGTACCCCCAGATGTTCTCGTTGTTGCCGTTCCACACCGCGAGGCTGGCGTGCCTGCTCAGCCGCGTGACGGCCTCGCGGGCCTCGGCCTCCACCTCGCTCCAGAGCCGCTCGTCCTCGGAGTACGCCGCACACGCGAACAGGAAGTCCTGCCAGACCAGGACGCCCAGCTCGTCGCAGACGTCGTAGAACTCCTCGCTCTCGTAGATCCCGCCGCCCCACACGCGCAGCAGGTTCATGCCGGCGTCGACGGCGTCCTGGATGCTGGTCCGGTACGTCCGGGCGTTCAGCCGGGTGACGAACGCGTCGTCGGGGATCCAGTTCGCGCCGCGGACGTAGATCGGCTTGTCGTTCACCGAGATCACGAACGGCGTACCGTCGTTGTCCGGGGCAACGTTGACGGTGACGTTCCGGAAGCCGACCCGGCCGTGCCAGTCGTCGTCGTTCACAGTCACCGTGACGTCGTACAGCGGCTGCTCGCCGTACCCGCGCGGCCACCAGACATCCACCGCCTCGATCGTGCTGACGATCTCGACGGTGCCGGTGCCCGGCGCGACCGTCGCCGACTGCTGCGTTCCGCCGACCTCGACGGCGATCGTCGCGTCACCGGCGGCGGCGTCGTCGGCCCAGGCCAGCGCGACATGCGTGGTCAGTACGCCGCGGTCGCCCTCGAGGGTCGCGAGCGGGCGGACCGAGTCGATCCGGACGCCGGACCAGGACTCGATCCGGATCGACCGCCAGATGCCGGCGGTGGCGACGTCCGGCCCCCAGTCCCAGCCGAAGTTCGAGGCCATCTTGCGCAGCTCGTTGTACGGGTGCAGGTTCGTGTGCGGCCAGCTGCCGGCCTTCGCCCGCTCCGCCTCGGCCGCCGTCACCGGGCCCTCGAACTCGACCACCAGTTCGTTGTCTCCGGCAACCAGAACGCCGGTGACGTCGAACCGGTACGAACGGTGCTGGTTCGCGGTCCGGCCGAGCTCCTGGCCGTTCAGGGTGACCGTCGCGACCGTGTCGAGCCCTTCCGCCACCAGTTCCTGCCGGTCGTTGCCGTCGGCAACCCAGCTGAACGTCGTCCGGTAGCTCCAGCGGGTGCGGCCGATCCAGTGCAGCTTCGACTCGTTGTCACCGTCGAACGGGTCGGGGATCTCGCCCGCCGCGAGCAGGTCGGTGTGCACCTCGCCGGGCACGGTCGCGGCCACGGCGCGACCGATCAGGCCGTCGGGGGCCGGGCCCTCGACCGCGTGGACGGTCCAGGCGGCACCGCCGCCGGTGGTGAGGTCGAGGGTCTTGAGTGATGTCACGGTAGGGCTCCAGGGGTGAACCGGTTTAGTAAGAACGAGGTGCTCCCCGCGACCGGCGCGGGGAGCGGTGTCAGTCGTCGAGGACGTACCGTCGCCACAGGCCGGCGAGGGCACGGTGTCCGGCCGCGGTCGGGTGCACGCCGTCGCCGGCGAGCGTCGCAGGTCCGGCGGATGCGGCCTGCTGGGTGAGCTCGACGTCGGTGGGGACGAGGATCGCGCCGTACTCGACGGCGAGCTTCCGGACCACCTCGAGCTTCGGATCGAGGTCCTCCCGCCACTCCTCCTGCCCGTCCTTGACCGGCAACAGGAACGGCTCCATCAGGACCACAGGACAGGACAGCGGGTCGAGGAGCGCCCGGTACGACGCCTCGAAGGCCTCGGGGGTCGTCGGGTCGTCCTCGTCGTACCGCCGCCAGGTGTCGTTGATCCCGATCAGGATCGACACCAGCGACGGGTCGTGGGCGAGCACATCGGTGGCCCACCGGCCGGCCAGATCGACCGCGCGGTTGCCGCTGATGCCGGCGTTGACGATCGTCGGCCGCCGATCGCCCAGCCGGCCGGACAGGTCGTCGTACAGGGTGCGGACGTAGCCGTCGCCGAGTCCGTCGGGATCGGTACGGCGGCCGCAGTCGGTGACCGAGTCCCCGGCGAACACGACGGTCCGCCGGGGATCGAGGAGGATGCTGGTCATAGCGTGGCTGCGGTCACGTCCCAGTCGTCCGGCAGGATCGGCGCGACGTCGACGGTGCTCTTGACGTCCACGAACTGGCCGCTGTCGATCGAGTCGGTGATGGACGCCATCACGTCGACGATGTGGAACGCCAGCGCCCCGGATGCCCGGTGCGGCCGGTCGGCCCGGATGGCGCGGGCCATCTCGAGGACGCCGGTACCGCGCTGCGCGACCGCCTTCGTCTCGGCGACGGTCTCCCAGTCCTCGGCGCCGCGCCGGCGGATCTTGATCGCGCCGTCGAACCCGTTCGGGTCCGGCACGGCCAGGGTCGCGTCCGTTCCGGTGATCTCGACGAACCCGGCCCGCGGCAGCGGCGAGTCGAAGCTGAAGATGCTCTGCGACGACTGTCCCGACTCGAACTTCGCGATCGCGCTGACATGCGTCGGCACGGTGACGTCGAAGTCGGTCCCCGCCAGCGGACCGGAGCCGATCGTGCGCTTCTCCCTGGACTTCGAGCCGAGACCCGCGACGGCTGCGACCGGACCGAACAGCTGCACCAGGGTGGTGAGGTAGTACGGGCCGATGTCCCACAGCGGGCCCGCGCCCTCCTGGAACAGGAACGCCGGGTTGGGGTGCCACGACTCCGGTCCGGGGGACTGCATCAGGCTGAGCGCTGTCAACGGCGTACCGATGTCACCGCGCTCGATGATCCGCCGGGACTCCTGCAGGCCCGGACCGAGGATGGTGTCCGGCGCGCAGCCGAGCCGGACGCCCGCGTCCTCGGCCGCGGCCAGCAGCTTGAGACCGCTGTCCTGGTCCAGCGAGAACGGCTTCTCGCTCCACACGTGCTTGCCCGCGGCAACCGCTGCGAGGGCGACCTCGACGTGTGCGACCGGGATGGTCAGGTTGACCACGATCTCGATGTCCGGGTTGTTCAGCACGACCTCGGGCGCACCGTGCGTCTCGATACCGTACTGCCCGGCCTTCTCCTTGGCGGCCTCCGGACGAAGGTCGCCGATCGCGACGACCTTCAGGTCCGGAAAGCTCTGCATGCTCTTGATGTAGGCGTCGGAGATGACCCCCGCGCCGATCACACCTACGCCGACCGCGCTCATTCAGGTGCGCCCTCTCCGGTCAGGAACGTGTAGCTGCCCTCGACCGCGTCGAGAATCTCGCCGGAGAAGTCGTCCAGCTCGACTACGCGCAGCGCCTGCGGCGCGGCGGCCAGGATGTCCCGGACCGCGATGGTGCCGTCGCCGACCGCGACCTGGGCCTTGTTGTCCAGCGTCCCGTCGCCGTCCTTGACGTGGATCGCCGTCACCCGGTCGCCGAACTTCTTCAGCAGCGCCGGTACGTCGGCGCCGCCGACCGCGGCCCAGTACGTGTCCACCTCGAGGATCACCGCGTCGGACAGGTTGTCGACCAGGATCTCGAGCGCGTGCACGCCGTCGACCTTCGACTCCAGCTCGAAGTGGTGGTTGTGGTAACCGACCGTGATGCCGTGGTCGGCGGCCTCGATCGCGGCCTTGTTCAGGCCGTCGGCGATGACCTTGATCTCGTCGGCCGACTGCCAGCGCGCCGGGTCGGTGTGCGGGTCGATCACCGTGGTGATGCCGAGCCGCTTCGCCGCGGCGTAGATCGGGGCGCTGTCCTCGCGGAGCAGGCCGGCGTGCGTGGTCGGGGCCGAGAGGCCGTGCTTGGGCAGCGCCTCGGCCAGCCGGTCCGCGAAGGCGGTCACACCGAAGGGCTCGACCTTGGTGTAGCCGATCTCCGCGATGCGGGCCAGGGTGCCGTCGAAGTCTTCCTCGAGCTTGCCCCGGACCGTGTACAACTGGAGGGACAGGTGGTCCTTAGCGACCATGGTTTCTCCTTGTCGGCGGCGCCTCACCCGCTGCCCTGGGGTCGACGCCGACTGATAAGCCGAACCGGTTAAGTAACGACGGCAACCGTATCCCACCGGCCCCCGTCCACACCACCCTCCGCCCAACCACTGGGCGGTCACCTGGGCTCCGCGGTTTGATCAAATGGTTACGTCTTGTATTCAGCGGATGACAGAGGGTTGAAACGGCGGGACACTGGAAACCTGGATCGAGAGGGTTCGGGCGCCCGGTGAGGAGGGTGTCGTGTCGCGCGTGACCATCAAGGAGATCGCCCGGCGGTGTGGTGTCTCGCAGGGGGCGGTCTCGTACGCGCTGAACAACCAGCCCGGGGTCTCGGAGGCGACCCGGGCGCGGGTCCTGAGGGTCGCGGCGGAGCTGGAGTGGGTGCCGAACCGGGCCGCCCGGCAGCTGTCCGCGGCGCGCAGCGAGACGTTCGGCCTGGTGCTCGCCCGGACCGCGCAGACCCTGATCGAGGAGCCGTACTTCATGGGCTTCGTCGGCGGCGTCGAATCCGTCCTCGCGGAGCACTCGTACGCGCTCGCCCTGCAGGTCGTGGCCGATCTCGACGAGGAGCTCGTGACGTACCGGAAGTGGTCGGCCGAGCGCCGGGTCGACGGCGTGATCGTCGTCGACCTCCGGGTCGGCGACCCCCGGATCCCGGTACTGCGGAAGCTCGGTCTGCCGGCCGTCCTGGTCGGTGACCCCGCGCTCGCGGACGGCATGCCGTGTGTCTGGACGGACAGCACCGCGGCGATGAACGCGGCGCTCGACCATGTGGCGTCACTCGGTCACCGGGTGATCGTGCGGGTGGCCGGTCCGCCCGGGTTCGGCGACGTCTGGATCCGCGACCAGGCCTTCGACACCGCCGTACGACGGCTCGCGTTGACCGCGGTCGTCCACCACACCGACTATTCCGCCGCACAAGGTGCCGCCGCCACCCGCGACGTACTGGACGAGAACCCCCGCCCCACGGCGATCGTCTACGACAACGACCTGATGGCCGTGGCCGGCCTGGCCGTCGTCCAGGCGCTGGAGCTGCGCATCCCCGACGACATCACCTTGGTCGCCTGGGACGACTCCACCCTCTGCCGAATCACCCACCCCACGCTGACGGCGCTGAGCCACAACGTGGTCGGCTACGGCGCCGAGGTGACGCGTCGGCTGCTGGACCTGCTCAGCGGGGCACGTGCCCAGGCCCACCTCTACTCCACACCGCTCCTCATCATCCGCGAAAGCTCCGGCCCACCGGCGAATCAGGCGAACCTCGGTGTCCGAAGTTCAGGGAGGCGGCGTTAGCCGGCGGTTACGGTGACCGGTACGCCGTTGACGGCGGCGGTGCCGGCGACCGGGTCGATCAGCGTCGCGTCCGTGACGTCGTTGACGCTCGGTCCTTGGACCTGATTGGCGACCGTGAGCCGGGAACCGGGGCGGTTGTGGCCGAAGCCGTGCGGCATGCTCACCACGCCGGGCATGATGTCCTTGCTGGCGGCAACTTCTACCGCGACGGATCCGGCGGCGGACGTGACCGTGACGAGCTGACCGTCGGAGAGGTCGCGGTCGGCCAGGTCGTCGGGATGCATGAGCAGTTGGTGCCGGGGCCTGCCCTTCACCAGGCGGGCGGAGTTGTGCATCCACGAGTTGTTGTTGCGTAGGTGCCGACGCCCGATCAACAGGAGCTCGTCGGCGGAGAGCGCTGTCAACGCGTCGAGTCGCGGCAGCTCGTCCAGGATCATCCGCTGTGCGAGGTCGATCCGCTTCGTCTTGCGGTGCAGTGCGGCGGGTAGTGCAGGCTGCAACGGGCCGAGGTCGACCCCACCCGGCGAGCGTCGAAGCTTCCGCACCGACAAGCGATAGGGCCCGATCCGCAACCCCGCGTCCACGATCCACCGCGGCGGCATCCGCAGGCGCGCCGTCACCTCGGCGCGACGCCGGCTCCACGGAGTACGCCGTACCAGGGCCAGCCCGAGGTCGCGGAAGATCTCCCAGTCGTGCCGTGCGGCGTCCGGCTTCGGGAGTACTGCGTCGTTCCACCGCGCCGTGTTCCGTACGGCCAGCTGGTGGAAAACGATGTCGTAATGTTCCCGCTCCAACGGTGGCGCCGGCGGCAGGATCACGTCGGCGTGCCGGGTCGTCTCGTTGATGTACGGATCGATCGCGACCATGAAGTCCAGCGACCCGAGCGCCTCGTCGAGGCGGCGGCCGTTCGGCGTCGACAGCACCGGGTTCCCGGCGACCGTCACCATCGCGCGGATCTGCCCCTCGCCCGGTGTCAGGATCTCCTCCGCCATCACCGGCACCGGCAGCTCACCGCCGAACTCCGGCAACCCGCGCACCCTGCTCTTCCACACCCCGACATGCCCGCGTCCGAGCCCGAGCAACGCGTTCACGGCCGGCCGCGGAAACATCGTTCCGCCGGACCGGTCGAGGTTCCCGGTGATGATGTTCAGCACCTGGATCGCCCATTGGCAGATCGCCCCGAACTGCTGCGTCGACACCCCGACCCGCCCGTAGCAGGCAGCTCGCTCCGCCGCCGCGAACTCCCGCGCCACCCGCCGGATCACCTCGGCCGGAATCCCCGTGATCGCCGCCGCCCGCTCCGGCGTCCACTGCTCGACCGCTGCCTCGACCGCCGCGAGCCCGTCGACGTACGACGCCACCTGGGCGTGCCCGTCCGAGATCACCTGATGGATCAGCGCCAGCAGAAAGGCCGCGTCCGTTCCTGGCCGGACGAAATGGTGCTCGTCCGAAACTGCAGCGGTTTCCGTGCGCCGCGGATCGACGACGACAACCTTTCCGCCGCGTTTCCGCAGTTCCTTCAACCGTGTTCCGAAACCGGGTGCGGTCATCATGCTGCCGTTCGACGCCAACGGGTTCGCGCCGAGCATCAGCAGGTACGACGTCCGGTCGATGTCCGGTACCGGGACCATCAGCTGATGCCCGTAGAGCAGGTACGACGCCAGCATGTGCGGCAGCTGGTCGATCGAGGTCGCGCTGAACCTGTTCCGGGTGCGCAACTGCCGGACCATCGTCGGCAGGTGCGTGAGCGCCCCGAGACTGTGCACGTTCGGGTTTCCGAGATACACCCCGACAGCGTTCCGACCGTGTTCTTTCTGGATTCCGGTCAGCTTTCCGACAACGATTTCGTACGCCGCCTCCCAGCTGATCTGCTGCCAGCCGTCGGGCGTCCGCCGGACCGGCGTGGTCAACCGGTCCGGGTCGTCCTGCAGGTCGCGGAGGGCGACCGCCTTCGGGCAGATGTGACCGCGGGACAGCGGGTCGGACTCGTCGCCGCGGATGTCGGTGACCCGGCCGTTCTCGACGGTGACGAGAACGCCGCAGATCGCTTCACAGAGATTGCAGGAGGTCCGCCGTACGGTCATCCCCTCAAACTACCCCCGGGTAGCGAGCCGGTCACCCGCTCGCGTGTGGTGATGTGCCGGCCGCCGGACAGAACCGTCAGTCGAAGCGGGCCTCGTCGAGCCGGCCGAGGATCGCGTCGACGGTCTCCCCGACGGACAGGTCGGAGTTGTCCAGCCACAACCCACGCCGCGGAGTGAACGCATGCAGCTCGTAGTCGAGCTCGTCGACCAGATGATGCGCCCCGCCGAGCCGGCTGGAGATCACGTCCGGCCGTGGCGTCAGCACGACCAGATAGCGCGGCCGCGTCCGGATCCCGTCCAGGAACTCGCGCAGCAGTTCGCCGATCACCACGTCCTGCAGGACCACGGTGAACCCGGCGCGCGCGTACTCGTCGGCGGCCTTGCAGGCCAGCCGGTAGCGCAGTTGCAGTTGGCGTTGTGCTTCGATCACGTCGTCGGCCATCGAGGCCTGTCCGCTGACGATCATCCGGCGGAACACGTCCCCCCGCAGATGCACGCCGTACTGAAATCTCTCGGCCAGCATCTGCGACACCGACGACTTCCCCGCCGCCATGATTCCGCTGACGACGATCACCCCCTCGGACTCCATGCGGTGATCGTGCCACGTGCCGCGCGGTTTTGGTCCGGTCCCGGCGATTCTTGTCCGAAAACCCAGCTTTGTAAGGGGTTACTCAGGCCATCAGGCTGTCCAGATGATGCCGGAGGACCTGCCGGACGCGGGCGGGTGTGGTGCGTTCGGGCTGGATCGCGGCGTGCAGGGCGAGGCCGTCGATCAGGGCGTGCAGGCGGTCGACCTCGCGGCGCAGGTCGAGGCCTTCGGCCAGCGCGCCGTCGTCGGCCAGTGCGTGCAGCAGCGACTCGCACAGCTCGCGCAGTCCGTTGTGGACGGTGTCGACGTGATCGTGCAGTGCGCCGGCGCCGGACTCGGCCTGGGCCTGCGCCATGAACGCCATCCAGACGTCGAACTCGGCCCGGCGTTCGGCGTCCAGCGGCAGTGCTTCCTCGAGGTACCGCAGGGCGATCGTGGTCGCGGTGCCCTTCGGCTCGATCGCCCGCACCCGCTCGGTCACCCGGCGGGACACCAGGTCCATCGCGAAACTGAGCAGCCCGGCCTGGTCGGGGAAGTAGTAGCGCACCGCGCCCGCGGACCAGCCGGCCTCGGCGGCGATGGTGCGGACCGAGGCGGCCCGGATCCCGTCCCGGCGGACCACCCGCCAGAGCGCCTCGGCGATCTCCTCGCGGCGGGCGGCGTGGTCGACGATCTTCGGCATGTGGCCCTTTTTAGCACAGCTGTGTTAGTCTCGTTTTGCAACACAGTCGTACTGAAACAATCTCGGGAGGGGAACACCGTGCTGCTCGCTGTGATCGCCGCGTGTGAGATCGGGTTCTGGGTGCTGCTGGCCGCGGGGCTCGTGACGCGTTACCTGCTGCGGCGGCCGAAGGCCGGTCTGTTCCTGCTGGCCGCCGTACCGCTGGTCGACGTCGTGATGCTCGTGGCGAGTGTCCTGGACATCCATCGCGGCGCGGAGCCCGGTTTCAAGCACTCGCTGGCCGCGATCTTCATCGGTGTGAGCGTCGGGTTCGGCCACCAGTCGCTCCACTGGGCGGACAAGTGGGCCGCGCACTACCTGGCCGGTGCGCCGCGACCGGTCAAGCCGCCGAAGAAGGGACCGGAGCGCGCCCGCCGCGAACGTGCCGGGTGGTACCGGCACCTGCTCGCGTACGTGGTCGGCGTCGGGATCATGCTCGGCCTCGGCCTGCTGTCCGGTCGCGGGTACGACGCGGTGCTCGGACCGGCGTGGACCTGGACGATCGTGCTGGTGATCGACGCCGTCGTCTCGTTCAGCTACTCGTTCGAGGGCGCCGAGCCGGAGGAGAACGCGCCGCGCGAGAAGCAGTCGGTCTGACGTCCTGCATCGTCACGCTCGGTCGTCGTACATTGCGTTCATGACGATGACGGGGCGTATCTGGACCTGGCTGACCGTGCTGATCGTGGCGGCGGGGATCGTGATTCAGTTGCCGCTGTCGGCGCAGAACGAAGAGGGGTTCTTCTCGACCGCGCCGGAGCGCTTCTTCAACGTGTTCGCCTACTTCACGATCCAGTCGAACCTACTGCTCGGCGGTACGGCGCTGGTGCTCGCGCTGTGGCCCGGCCGCTCGCGCGGTGTGGTGTTCAAGACCCTGCGGCTGAACGGTGTGCTCTGCATCGCGGTGACCGGGATCGTCTATCACACGGTGCTGGCCGGGCTGGACGAGCTCGACGGGTGGGCGTGGGTCGCGAACTTCCTGCTGCACACGGCGGCTCCGGTGGCCGGCGTACTGGGCTGGCTGTTGTTCGGCCCGCGCGGTTTGACCGACTGGCGGATCGTTCAGTGGTCGATCGTGTTCCCGCTGTTGTGGCTGGGGTTCACGCTGATCCGCGGCGCGTTCGTCGACTTCTACCCGTATCCCTTCGTGGACGTGAACGAGCACGGGTACGGACGGGTGCTGCTGAACTGTCTCCTGGTGGCGGTACTGTTCCTGGCTCTGGCGGCCGGAGCGACCACCCTGGACCGCCGGTTGCACCGGAAGACAACCGTCGAAAGGTAGACCCGTGCTGGTGACCTCGCGCTCGTACGCCGAGTACGAAGCGATGTTCGACCTGAAGGAACTCCCGGAGTCCGTGCTCGACTGCAGTGGTGGCGGCTCGAGCTTCACCGCCGAGGCTGCCGCCCGCGGGGTCGATGCGATCGCCGTCGACCCGGCCTACGAGCTGGCGCCTGCCGAGCTCGTCGACACGGTGCGTCGTAGCCTGCCGGCCGGCAACGGAATCGTCGACGAGCACCAGGGCAGCTTCGTCTGGCATTGGTACGGCGAGCCCGCCCGGCGTGACGAGATGCGGATCGACGCGGCCGATCGGTTCCTGCAGGACGTCACCACGTCACCGGAGCGCTACGTCCCGGGCAGCCTGCCGGACCTGCCGTTCCCGGACCGGCGCTTCGAGTTGGTGCTGTGTTCCCACCTGCTGTTCACCTGGGCGGACACGTTCGACCGCGTCTGGCATCTGGCCGCGCTCCGCGAGCTCGTGCGGGTGGCCGACTCCGAGGTCAGGATCTTCCCGCTGGTGATACAGGGCGCCGGCGAGTCGGTACCCTTCCTGCCGGACGTTCTCGCCGAGCTCGACGGCGTAACCTGCGAGATCCGCAAGGTCCCCTACGAGTTCCAGGTCGGCGCCGACGAGATGCTGGTCATCACCCGCACCTGACCGTAGTCTGCCCTCACCGTTGGGGTGGGCGGGCGGTGGGGCGGATCCTGATCCGCGGGCCCGCGGAGGCGCCGTCGAGCTCGCCGTCTGGCAGTACCTGATCGGTGTGAGCGCGATGATGTGGGTGCTGCTCGCCGGATTCGGGCTGGTGCTGCTGCGGCGACTGACCGAGGACGCCGCCGTCCGGCCCGTCGACGGCGACGCGTCAGGTCGTCGCGCGACCGTCCGGTTCGTCGGCTTCGTCTTTGCGGTGATCGTCGTACCGCTCCTGATCGGCGCCGCCGCTGGGTTGCGGAACCCGTACGTCATGGAGGGGCAGAACTGGAAGATCCCGCTGCTCCACCTGATCGCGGGATGCGCCAATCTGCCGGTCCTCGTGGCGCTGAAGCGCATCGAGCTCACAGCGGCCGATGACCGCGGATGGGGGACCACGCCTGCGGACATCGCTCGCCTGCGGCTGCTTCGCCGTACGACGCGACTCGCGACGGCGGGACTGGGCGCGGTGATCGCGCTGGCCGTGATCGCCACCGGAGCGCTTCGCCAGGCAACTGCCGCGGCCGGCCTGACGCCACTGCCGGACACCTTCGGCGTCGTGTACGGCGCCGCGTTCACCGGTGTCGTCGCCGGCGTTCACCTCTACGTGTCGTCGGCGGTCGAGAACCGGGCGCGCCGCCTGCTGGATCAGGTCGCGGCGTTGCCGGACCCGTCCGCGGTGTCACCGCAGGAGTTCAGCGCCGGCCGATCGCTCCGCGGTGAAGTGGCGGAGGAACTCGAACTCGGGGTGGATCCCCGCGCCGACCTGCAGAGCCTCCTGGCGGTGCTGTCACCGCTGATCGGTGCCCTGCTGACCAAGGTCGGCGGTCTCTGAGCCGGAGTGGCCGGGCGAACAGGGGAGGACGGTCTACCGCCGTCCGCCCGGCCGGGGTCGGATCAGCGGAGGTACTTGCCGCAGACCGGCCACGGGGAGGCGCCGCGCTGCGCGTAGAGCTTCTTCGCGCGCATCAGCTGCTCGGCCGCGGAGGCCTTCGCCGGGTTCCCGGAGCCGCCGACGCTGCGCCAGGTCTGCAGGTCGAACTGGAACAGCCCGTAGTAGCCGGCCGGGTTCACGGCGCGCGGGTTGCCGCTGGACTCGCAGTCCGCGACCTTCGCCCAGGCGCCGCTCAGGTTCGCCTTGCCACTGCTCGGGCGGTCCTCGGAGCGGGTGGTCCGCTGCTCGCGGTCGCGCTTCGTGGTCTTCTTCTTGGTCTCGGACTTCTTCTCGGCGACCCGCGGGCTCTGGTCGGCGGACTTCTTCACACCGTCCAGCGTCAGGGTCTGCCCGATCAGGATGAGGTTCGGGTCCTGCAGGTTGTTGATCCGCGCCAGTTCGTGCCAGTCGGTGCCGTTGGCTGCCGCGATCTCGGAGAGGGTGTCGCCGGCTTTGACCTGGTAGTCGGTCGCGAACGCCGCACCGGCGCCGGCGGCGGTGATGCCGGCTCCCAGACCGGCGATGGACAGGGTTCGGGCCACCCGGCGAGTGCTTCGCCGGGCGCGCGCATGTCGGGCCTTGGACATCTGAAATGCGCTCCTCGTGAGCTTGGGCATGGTGGAACTCACCAGGCCCCCCGTGCAGGGGTGGGGGCGATCGGACAGGTCACAGGACGGCGTCCGAACGGTCACGCCACGGTAACGGCGCGACCTGAGTCATCCTCGGTGAGGTTCTGCGGAAACGCAAGTCCAGATCGGGATCTGCCCCGAACTTTTTCCAGGGCATGACATACCGAAACCCCAACAACAGAACGGTTTCCGCCCCTCGCCACGCCGCGACCGAAGCGCCGGAACCGATCGGTTTATCGCCGTTGGCGGCCAGGTCGTGCGTGTCATCCGGTGGGTTCGCTCGTTGTTCGAAGCACGGGCACCGCCGTCCGGCAGGTTCTGCCGCCGGGGTGTGGTGAGGCAACGGATGTGATGGGGGCAGGAGCGGTGATCCGAGTAGCTCTCGGCCATCGCGGCACGTTGGTGCGTGGTGCACTGGCCGCGGTGCTGGCAAGGGAGAACGACCTGGACGTGGTGGCGGAGGTGGACAGCTCCGAGGACGTCCTCCAGGTCGCCGGGCGGCGCCCCGACGTGTTCCTGATCGACCCACGACTGCCGGGCCGGATCCGGACCGAGGAACTGTGCCGCAAACTTGCCGGGCGCGGCGTGCTGGTGCTGATCGACCACGAGGCGATCGCCGCCACGAGCCTCGCGCTGGTGAAGCAGGCGCCCCGGATCGGGCTGATCGCTACGGACGCGACCACCGATCAGCTGGTACAGGCGGTCCGCGACGTGGCGAAGGGGCTGCCCGTGGTCGACGTACGGCTGGCTGTGGCTGCTCTGAAGGCCGGTGACAATCCGCTGACCGACCGTGAGTGCGAGGTACTGCGCCAGGTCATGACGGGCGCGACGGCGCAGGAGGTTGCCCGCACGCTGAGCCTGAGCGCCGGGACCGTCCGCAACTACCTGTCCCGCATCCTCGCGAAGACAGGTTCACGCAGCCGCATCGAGGCCATCCGGAAAGCTCACGAGGCCGGCTGGATCTGAGAAGGTGTCCAGCTGCCGTGCAGGTCGCGGTACATCCGGGACGTGCGCATCAGGGCGGCGTGGCTTCCGAGGGCTGCCTTGTTGCCGTCCAGCACCAGGATGCGGCGCGCGCGGAGCGCGGAGCTGATCCGGTGCGCGATCACGATGAGCGTCCCGGGGCGCTGCGCGAACGCTTCCTCGGCCTGACGTTCCGCCTCGGGGTCGAGGAAGCAGGTCGCCTCGTCGAGGACGACGAGTGGCGCCGGGGACAGGTAGGCGCGGACCAACGCGAGCAGTTGCTTCTCGCCGGCGGACAGTTCACCTGGCCTGACTACGGCCTGCAGCCCGCCGATCCGGTCGATCAGCCGCGTGGCGCCGATCGCCTGTACGGCGTGCTCCACCTGGGCAGCTGTTGCATCGGGCAACAAGTACGTGATGTTGTCGTGGACGGTACCGCTGAAGACATATGCCTCCTGCGGAATCAGCACCCGCGTCTGCGCGAGCCGCTCGGCAGTCACCTCGGTAGGTGGCACGCCACCGAGCAGCAGCCGGCCGCCCGTCGGCGCGAGCATCCCGCAGACCAGACCGGCCAGCGTCGACTTTCCGATACCGCTCGGTCCGACGACAGCGAGATGATCGCCCTCGGGAATCGTGAGCTCGAGCTTGTCCAGCACCGGCTCGGCCTTGGGCCCGTACGCGAACGTCAGCCCGCGCAGGCGGATCTGATAGCCGTTGAGCTCGTCGACCGGTCGCGGTTGCTCAGTCGGCGGTGAGGTGTCGAGGATCCGCCCGAGCGTGATCACGTACCGCAGACCGCTGTCGCCGAGTGCGTTCATGACCGTGTTCAACGCGGGCTGCAGTCCGATCAGGACATAGGTGAGCCCACCGAGCAGCGTGCCCGTGCTGACCCCACGTCCCACCAGCCACGGTCCTGCCGCGAGCAGGATCAGCAACGGCAGCCAACCACCGACAGCGAAGCACAGCGTCCGCAGCGCCGACACCTTCGCCAGCGCCCGCTCCGCTGCCGCCTGCGCCGCGATCGGCTGACCGGCCAGCCATTCCGCGTACTCCTCGGTCCCGGACGCGGTGATGTCGCGTACGCCGCCGAACACCATGCCCGCCGACGCTGCGAGCTCCTCGTCCGCCGTCAGCGACGCCCGCACCCGGTCCGCCGCCATCCCGAGCACCGCGAGCGACAGCACGAATCCCAGCAGGAACGGCGGTACGACGAACGCCGCGACGAGTGGAGCCAGCGACAACAACCCGGTGAGTACGCCGAACAGCGTGACCGCGAAACTCCGCAGTACCAGGACGAGGCCCGCGAACGTGTCCCTGACGATCTCGACCTGCCGGTTCAGTCGCGCAACCGCACCGTCGTCCCCGGTGCGCAGTGCGCCGCCGACAACCCGTCGTACCAAGTCGTCCCGCAGCGGCTCGACCAGCTCACCCAACCGCCCGTACACCTGCCGGGCCCCGGCCGCGCCGAGGCAGGCCGTCGCGACCAAACCACCGAGCCACGCGATCCCTTGCCACGCGTGCCCGGCGAGAAAGCTGTCCGTCGCCCGCGCCACCGCGATCCCGTACACCGCCGTCGGCAGGATCTCCGGTATCGACCATCCGATCAGCCCGACCGTGGCCCGGGTCCGCAATGCGGCAGCGCCGTACGACAGCTCACGTCTCATGCGAAAACGGCTCGGTACGACGTGTTGCGCCAGAGGTCGGCGTGAGGTGCGATGGCGCGGACCTGGCCGCGGTCGAGCCAGATGACCAGGTCGGCGCGGGCCGCGGTGGCCGGGCGGTGCGTGACGATCAGGCGGGTGCGGTGGTGGCGGTCCTCGGTCAGCGTCCGGCTGATCTGGCGTTCGGTCGCGGTGTCGAGGCTCGACGTGGCGTCGTCGAGGACGAGCAGGCGGCGCGCCGACCAGGCGCGGGCGAGTCCGAGGCGCTGGCGTTCACCACCGGACATCGGTGCCTTGCGCAACGACGTGAAGTACCCGTCGGGCAGTCGGCTGACGAAGTCGTGGGCGTGGGTGGCGCGCGCGGCGGCGAGCGTCCGGATCGGGCTGACCGCCTGCGGATCGATGGCCTCGCCAACGGTCCGGCCGATCAGCTGCGGCCGCTCGAACGCACACCCGACGGCACTGCGCAACGCCCGCCGGCTGACGGCCTGCAGCGGTACGCCGTCCAGCGAAACCTGGCCTGTCGACGGATCCCGCAGCCGCGCCGCGACCGCCGCGAGCACGGACTTGCCGGCGCCGCTCGGGCCGACCACCGCCACGGTGATACCGCCCGGGAGGTCGAGATTCACGTTGTCCAGCAGGAGATTTCCGTCGGCGACCACGCTGACGCCGTCGAAGGTCAGCTGTCCCGGGCCGGCCGGAAGCGGCAGCGTGCCGTGGGCGACGGACTCGATCGCGATCACCTCGGCGGAGCGCCGCACACCGGCCTTGGCGCGGGCGAGTTCGCCGATGACGCCGGTGAGGTTGCCGAGTCCGGCCCCGAGCACGGCGTACTGCGAGGCGGCGAACAGCTCGCCCGCCGTGACGTTGCCGTTGACGAGTTGGAGTCCGCCGACGGCCAGGACGGCGACCAGGACGAGCGGGCCGACGACCGCGGCCTGTGCGCCGGAGCGGGCGAGGATCCGCCAGGTGACGACGCCGTGCCGGTGGAGCTCGGGAAGCAGGCCCAGAACGCGACGCTCTTCGCGTTCCGTCGTACCGGCGGCGGTGATCGTGCGGATGCCGGTGAGGGATTCGGAGAGCAGAGCGGCGATGCGGCCCTGGGTCTCCTGGTAGGACAGGCTGACGTTGGCGGTTCGTTTGGCGAAGGTCCAGAGGACCAGAACGACGAGCAGTACGCCTCCGAAGAAGGCAGCTGCCAGCCAGAGGTCGATGACTGCGAGCAGGACGAGGCTGCCGAGGGGAGGAGCGATCGCGGCGATCGCAGTCACTGCCGCCGGGCCGGCCTGGGCCGCGTCGGTCGCGTTGGCCGATACGCGGGTGACAAGGTCGCCGGTGTCGAAGTTCCGGGTGCCTTCCGGGCCGCCGCGGACGACGTGCCGTACCAGTCGGTGCCGCAGCCAGGCGGTGGTTTCGGCGACGCAGGCGGCGCCGGCGAACGCGTCGATGATGCTGGCCGCGATCCCGAGCGCGATCAGCGAAGCCGCGACGACGAGCCAGCGGGTGTAGCCGGTGCCGGCCACGATCGAGTCGACGGACCGGCCGAGGACCGCCGGAAGCGCGAGGGTGACACCGCTGCCGACCAGCGCGTTGACCCCGATCAACGGCAACCAACCACGGCCGTGCTTCGCCACTTCGCCGAAGCCGGTCATGGGCCCTCCCGGCCTGGACTGAGGAGCGGAGCGACGAGGGAAGGCCGGGAGTCACAGGCCCATGACCCAGCGCGCCGGAGGCGCGCAATGTGCACGGTCATGGGGTCACCAGGCCGGTCTGGTCGGCGAGGAAGGCGAGCAGGTCGGCGGCCAGGTTGATCCCGCCCGTCGTGTGCCCGGCGTCCGGCTCGAACCTCAGCAGCACCGGCCGCCCGCTCGCCGTCGCATGCTGCAAGGCCGCGCACATCTTCCTGGCGTGCAAGGGATCCACGCGGGTGTCGTTCCCGAACGCGGTCAGTAGCACCGCCGGATACTTCACGCCCTCGGTGACGCGGTGGTACGGCGAGTAGGACAGCAGGTTCTCGAAGTCGTCCGCGTCCTGCGCCGATCCGTACTCCGCGGTCCAGCGCTCACCGAGACCGGACAGCTCGTAGCGGATCATGTCCGTCAACGGAGCCGAGCAGACCGCGGCCGCGAACAACTCCGGCCGCTGGGTGAGCGCGGCCGCCGTGAGCAGCCCGCCGTTGGACTCACCGCAGATCGCGAGCTGGTCCGCCGTAGTCCAGCCGTCCGCGATCAGGTGCTCGGCCGCGGCGATGAACTCGTCGAAGACGTTCTGCTTGTTGTGACGGGTACCGGCGTCGCGCGACGTCCCGTCACCGCTGAGGGTGGCTGTCACGAACGATCCGCCCGCCTCGACCCACGCCAGCGCGAAGGCGGAGTACGTCGGCGTGAGCGACTGCCCGAACCCGCCGTACCCGTAGAGAATCGTGGGACGTGGTCCCGGCTTGCCGATCACGCGCAGCTCGACACCAGAGCTGGTGGTCAGAAGGTGGGTCTCGACGGGTGTGGTCTCTGTCTGCTGATGCGTTGTCTGACCTGTGCCGGCGTCGTAGCAGTAGACGGTCGGCGGCGTGACGCTGTCTGTGTAACTGAACCATGCGCGGTTGCCGTGGGCTGTGAGTGAACCGACGGACCCGTGGCCCGGGAGCTCCAGAGTGCTCAGCCGTCGGCCGCTCTCTCGGTCGTGTACGGCGATCTCGGTCGCCGTACTGACCAGCACGATGTCGTCGAGGATCGCGAGACCGGTCATCGTCTCGCGTGGCTGGATGTAGTCGTGCCAGACCGTCGGCTCGGTGGGATCACCGACGCAGATCCGGCCGGTGGGTGAGCCCTGCGTGGTGACGACGTACAGGCGGCCGTCCGGCCCGACCGACATGATCGTGGTGGCGTCCTGCGGGAGGTACGTCGGTGGCGCGTCGATCGTGAGGTCCGCGAACCACAGGTCGCTCGCCGTACAGATCGTCAGCCAGCGACCGTCCGCGCTGATCTCGAGTCCGTACGACGCCTCGTCCGCGAGGATTGTGGTGTCGTCGGAGTCGCCCAGGCGGTGTCGTCGTACCTGACGAAAACGCACGTAGTAGAACGTGCTGTTGTCCGGAAGCCACGCGACGGGGGAGTAGCGGCAGCCGTCGAGCGGACCGTCGAGCAGCTGGCCGCTCGCGACGTCCAGCACGAACAGCGTCGACTGTTCGGTGCCGCCGCGCGACAGTTGGAAGGCGAGCCTGGAGCCGTCCGGAGACGGTTGCCACGCGTCGAGCGTGGTCCGACCGGACGGGTCGAGTTGCGTCGGGTCGATCAGCGGCGTCTCGTCGACGTACAGAACGGCCTGCTCCCGGCCCGGCTCGCGACGGAGCGTGAAGCAGCGGCCGCCACGCCAGACCGGTGTGGAGACACTGCTGACGTTCGACAGGCGCCGTACTGCGTTCTTCCACCGGAATCTGGTGGTCAGCGAACCGGCGTACGTCAGCCACAACTCGTCCTGGTCCCGTAGCCACCGCTCGGAGGCCGACGGGTCCTCGAGCCAGCGGTACGGATCCGCGACGGTACGACCGTGCACCTGCTCCACGAGCGTCAGACGCTCGGCGCATGGATAAGACTGCACGGAGTAGATCACCTCACTCTCCCCTGTGTCCCATCAACACAACGAGCCGGCGGGCCCGGGGCTACCAGGTGCTGGGGACAGGTCGGCCCTGGGTGGGTATGCCGCCCACCCAGGGCCTCACTACCTGGCATTACAGGTGCCGATCAGTGGCAGAGCAGCAGGCTCAGGTTGCTCGGGGTCTGCGACGCGCAGCCCAGCACGGTCAGCGTGGAGCCGCCGTGGTGGTGGCCGCCGTGGCCGTAACCCGGGGTCTCGAGACCCTGAAGGTCGAGAAGTGCCATGTTTTTACACCTCCTTCGGTGCAGATCGTCGGGATGAGTACTCGGACCACTGGGGAGGTCCGAGGAACGGGAGGGACACCGGCGCGTCGTGCAGCGCCGTTCCCAGGGCCAGCAGTACGCCGGCCGATCCGGTCGCCAGGTCCATCGAGAGACGGAGCAGCTGGTTGCCGGGGTACGCGAGGCCGCCCTCGAACGGCATCGCATGCCAGCCGAGACCGTGCACGAGGTCATGTACCGGGTCACCGAGTGCAGCGGCGGCGAGGAGGATGCCGGCGCGGCCCATGAACAGCCCCGGCTGCACGTAGTAGGAGCAGTGTGTGACGCGCTTCAGCTCGTCGAGGGTCTTGGTGAGCTCGTCGGACGGACGGTGGTGCAGGTAGCGCTCGAGGACGAGCGCGACGCCGGCCGATCCTTCCTCGAGGTACGGCAGTGTCCGCCAGCCCTGGTTGACCTGGCGCATCCCGTCCTCGGTGAGCACGGTCCGCTTGAGGTCCTGCCGGATCGCGATCTCCGCCAGGTCGAGGAGGCCGGTGTCGCCGAGCCGCTCGAACGCCTCGAGGAACAGCAGCGCGGGCCCGGACGACCCGTACATCAGGCCGGCCCGCGGGTGCTGACCGCCGCTGATCTCCGGTACGTCGGTCTGGATCCGGTCGGCGACCAGATCCAGCACGCGGACGGCGTTCGCCCGGAGCGCGGGCTCGGTGTCGAAGTGCAGAAGGCCCAGACCGATGCCGGCCAGGCCCGAGTGCAGCCCGAGCTCGCGGGAGGTCCAGTCGTCGGCCAGAGTGCGGTCGACCAGATCCAGGGCGTCCTGGTGGTGGCCGAGCTCGTCGAGTACGTGGGCGACGCCGTGCAGACCGTCGTACAGACCTGGTCCCATGGCGGTGCTGACGGCCTGCTTGCGCAGCCAGTCGTCGTACTCCGGGAAGCATCCCGCGCCGGTCTTCGCGAGCGCGTAGAGGACACCGGCCGCTCCGGTCGCCAGGTCGATGCCGCCGCCGTCGCGGAACTGCGCGATATCGCCGGGGAACAAGCGGTCGGTGCGTTCGGGGGTGGCGCCGGCGACGATCGCCTTGGTGAGCGCGGCGCGTACGTCGGCCCACTCCGCCTTGCCGGGCAACGCGAGGTCGGCCAGGTCGTTGCACCCGTCGGAACCGACGATCGTGCGGACGGCCTCGTCGAGCTGGGCGCGCGGCACCGGGAACGTCTCGGCGATCATGTCGGCGAGCTGGAACGCCTTACCGGGATGCAGATTCAGCAGGGTCGTTGCCTGCGGCGCATAAACCCCGAGTGCGATACAGGCGAGCGCGTAGCGGTCGACGTCGACGCCCTGCCGGTCCTGCGGAGCGGCGTACCCGGGATGGGCGAGCGTCGAGCGGGCCTGGTCCTCGGCCTTCGTCGCGACCTCGAAGTCGATCAGCGTGAGCTTGCCGTTCACATCGAGCAGGAGATTGTCGGGATGCAGGTCGCAGAACACGACGCCCCGCTCGTGCAGCTGACCGACCGCCGCACCGACCTTGGCGATCATCTCGGTCGCCCATTCGGCGTACGCCGCCTTGTCCGCTGCTGTCGCGTCCGGGTGCGTGAGCGGATAACGGCGTACCAGCTCGCGCTGCAGCGACACCGAATCGATGTGCTCCTGCACGAGGAAGTGGTGCTCGCCCAGCTGCAGGTAGTCGTGCGTCTTCGGTACTGCGTCGAGGCCGTCGAGCTGCACCAGGATGTCGCGCTCGTGGGAGATCCGGGCCACCGCGTCGCGGCCGGCCATGTCCAGACCGGCGTACGGGCGGCCCTCCTTGAGGACCACGCGGTCACCGGTCTCGTTGTGGTGGCCGAGGTACACGCCGCCGCCGTTGGAGAACTGGATGACACCGTCGATCGTGTAGGCGAGCTCGTCGGTGGTGACCGCGTTGCGGGCCTCGAGATGCGGCTGCAGGAAGTCCGGGAGCTGCACCCACGGCGGTGTGACGAACGTCGGTCCGCGATGGTCCGGGACGAGATTGCCGTGGATGTCCTCGATCGCCAGCACGCGCTCGCCGGTCGGCGACAGGCAGTGCCGGCTGACGAAGGCGCCGTACCGGACGAAGAGCGGACCGTCCGCGTAGCGCAGATCGCTCAGGATGTAAGGGCCTTCGACGCCGTGGAGGACTTCGTCGAGCTCCTTGAGGATCAGCTCGAGCTGAGCGTCGTCGGCCGGGTAGATCGTCACCAGCTTGCCGCTCGACCCGCGGGGAGCGGCCTTCGAGTTCACCATCACCAGGACGGCCTCGTTACGCAGGAACTTGAACGCGATGCCGCGCGGGACGCAGTACTCCCACACCGCCTCGAGCGTCCGCTCGACGTCCTGCAACCGCGCCGAGACGTGGATCTTCCAGCCCTGGGCCGGCAAGGCCAGACTGCGGGGTGCGTAGTGCATCCACTGCTCGCCCGGCACGTGCTCCCAGTCGTCGGGAACGGCGCGCCCCGTGATCGCGAAATCCGGATGCTGAGCACCACGCCTGGCCGGCGTCTCGTAGAACCGCCGATCCGCAAGGCAGTAGAACTCGTAACTCTCGTGCATGACTGTCCGACCCCCTTTCGTGGTGCCCCGCCACATCTTGGGCGCCGTCGCCGGGGTCGGCGTAGTGCACGATGTCATCACTCTGATGTGAAGAACTCACGCACTACGAGTGAGTAACTAAACACTCTTCGTTACCGTACTGCGCATCCTGAGCGTGAATCGGCCCGTGACAACATGTCAATCCGCGACAACCATGTCACGGCCCGTAACCTTCCTCGATGTTCGTCGTCGGCCTACACCGGATAGGTGTGGACCTCGGTGGCTTTGAGGGTGGGGTGGAGGGGTTGGCCGGGGGTGAGGTGGAGGTCGGCTACTGCCGCGGGGGTGATGTCGGCGAGGAGGTCGGCCGGGCCGGTGGGGGTCGCGTCGAGGCGGACGCGGACGGTGTGGGCGTGTTGTTCGATGCCGGTGACGACGGCGGGCCACGTGTTGCGGGGGCTGCCGGATGGTGGCTCGAGGTAGAGGCTGACGGCCGTGGGTGGGAAGGCGACGTGGACTGGGCCGGACGCGGGCTCCGCAAGGGTGATGGTGCCGCCGTCGGTCAGGGTGACGGTGGTGCCGTCGGCGGTGCCTCGGTAGAGGTTCAGGCCGACCAGCTGAGCGACGTAGTCGGTGCGGGGGCGGTGCGCCACCTCGGTGGGCTTGCCTTGCTGGACGACCTGGCCGTTCTCGATGATCACCAGGCGGTCTGCGAGGACCATGGCGTCCAGTGGGTCATGGGTGACCAGTACGGTGCGTCCCTCGAAGCGGGAGAGATGCTGGCCCAGTTCGGCGCGGACGTGGAGGGTAGTGCTGGCGTCCAGTGCGGCGAGCGGTTCGTCCAGCAGTAGTACCTCGGGGTTCGTGGCCAATGCCCTCGCCAGTGCGACGCGTTGCGCCTGGCCGCCGGACAGGGCGCGAGGGCGGGTGCGGGCGTAGTCCGACAGGCCAACGGTGTCGAGCCAGCGAGCAGCCTCCAAGCGGGCGGTCTGCTTGTCGGTGCCGCGAGCACGGAGACCGAACGCCACGTTCTCCAAGCAGCTCAGGTGGTTGAAGAGCAAGTAGTCCTGGAAGACCACACCGATCGGCCGACGGTCCGGCGTACGGAACGTCCGTGGTGGCTCGTCCCAGACCGCAGACTCCAGTGTGATGCGTCCACTGTCCAGTGCGATCAGTCCGGCGAGTGTGCGGAGCGCGGTGGTCTTGCCGGCGCCGTTGGGTCCGAGAAGTGCAACCACCTCACCTGGCTCCACGGTTAGGTCCAGTGCGAGGTCGAAGGCGCCGCGGCTCACCCGCAGGTCGGCGTACAGAGTCATCGGAGCCCGCTGATCCAGCGCTCGCGAAGAGACGCCAGTACGACGACAGACACAAGCAGCAGCACGAGACTCAGTACTACGGCCACGTCAGGATCAGTCTCCAACGCGAGGTACACGGCCAGCGGCATGGTCGTCGTACGCCCCGGAAAGTTGCCCGCGAACGTGATGGTGGCACCGAACTCGCCCAGCGCACGCGCCCAGCACAGCACCATCCCCGCAACGAGACCTGGCGCGATCGAAGGCAGTGTCACGCGGCGGAACGTCAGCCACCGCCCCGCACCGAGTGTCGCCGCCGCCTCCTCGTACCGCGGATCAGCTGCACGCAATGCGCCCTCAACGGAGATCACCAGGAACGGCATGGCCACAAACGCCTCCGCCACCACCACACCGGCCGTGGTGAACGGCAACGAGAACCCGAACCACGTGTCGAGGTGCTGACCAACCAGACCGCGTCGCCCGAGTACGAGTAGTAGCGCAACACCGCCCACTACCGGTGGCAGTACCAGGGGCACGGTCACGAACGCGCGGATCACGCTCCGCCCCGGCAGCTCACCCCTCGCGAGCAGCCACGCCAGCGGTACGCCGAGCAGCACGCACATCGCCGTAGCAGCCGTAGCGCACACCAGCGACAGCCGCAGGGCCTGCCAAACCTCAGCACTGAACAGCCGTCGCGGCAGCGTGGACCAAGGCGCCTCAGCCAGCAGCCCTACCAGCGGGACCAGCAGGAACGCCAGCCCGAGGAGAGCAGGCAGCAGGAGTACGACGGGCAGCCGCCCGCTCGTACTCCTGCCACGACGACTCACGGCGCGCCGAAACCGGCCGCGGTCAGGACGGCCTTGCCCTTGGCGGACAGGACATAGCTGACGAACGCCTTGGCGCCGTCCGGGTTCGGGGCGTCGGTCAGCGTGGCGATCGGGTACTCGTTGACCGCCTTGCTCGCCTCCGGGAACTCGATGCCCTCGACCTTGTCCTTGGCGGACTGCACGTCGGTCTTGTAGACGAGTGCCGCGTCGACCTCGTCCAGACCGACCTTGGTGAGCGCCGCCTTGACGTCCTTCTCGAGGGTGTCCGGCTGAGGCGTGATCCCGGCCGCCTTGAACACCTCGTCAGCCGCCGCCCCGCACGGCACTTCAGCGGCGCACAGGGCGATCTTCTTGTTCTTGTCGGCGAAGTCCTGCAGGCCGGTGACGCCGCCCGGGTTGCCCTTCGGTACGGCGATCTCCAGCGTGTTCTTCGCGAACGTCGTCGGTGTGCCCTTGGCCCGCACGTCGTCCATGTTCTTCGGCGCAGCGGAGGCGAACACGTCGGCCGGAGCACCCTTGTCGATCTGCTGGGCCAGGGCCGAGCTGCCGTCGAAGTTGAGGTTCACCTTCACCCCGGGATGCGCGGCCTCGAAGTCCTTGCCCAGCTGGGTGAACGTCCCGGTCAGCGAGGCGGCGGCGAAGACGTTGATCTCGCCCGACACCTCCGCCGTACCGGAGCCGGCCGCCGTTGAGGACGCCGCCGGGCTGTCACTACCGCAGCCGGCGAGCGCGGCCACGCCGGCGAGCGCGGCGGCGAGGACGGCGATCGCGGTACGGCGGAACATCAGCCCTCCGGGATCTCGACGACGACGTGCGTGGACTTGATCGACGCGACGGCGATCACCCCCGGCTCCAGCCCGAGCTCGTCGGCAGCCTCGCGGCTCATCAGCGACACGACCCGGAACGGCCCGGCCTGCATCTCGACCTGGGCCATCACACCGTCCTTGAGCACCCGGGTGACGATCCCGCGCATCCGGTTGCGCGCCGAGGCTGCGGCGGTGTGGCCGGGCTCCGGCGAGTCGGCCAGCTCCTGGGCGAACGCGGCGAGCGCCCGCCCGTCGACGGCCATCCGGCCGCTCTCCTGTTTCGAGGGCAACCGGCCCTGGTCGATCCAGCGCCGGACCGTGTCGTCACTGACTCCCAGGAGCGCGGCTGCCTCGCTCACCCGCAAATTCGGCACATTCGCCAGCATAGTGCCGCAGACACGGATTGATGCCAGCTTTTCCACAGTCGCGAAGCGGTGACGGAAAGTAGTGGCGATTCCTCGTAAGTTAGAGGACATGAACACATCGGCGATGCGGGACTACTTGGACGGGCCGCACAAGGCGGCGCGGGACGTCGTGCGGGCCGGCCTGGCCGCGCACGCAGACCTGGGGGACCTGGCGGTGCGGCTGCCGCGGGACGAGTATCGGGACAAGGTCCTCGACCTGTTGCTGCAGTCGGCCGCGGACGGCATGCCCGCGCGGGGGTACCCGAAGGAATACGGCGGCGAAGGAGACCTGGGCGGCTTCATCGCGGCCTTCGAGACGCTGGCCTTCGGCGACCTGTCGCTGATGGTCAAGGCCGGGGTGCAGTTCGGGCTGTTCGCCGGCGCGATCCTGCACCTCGGGACCGAGAAGCACCACGAGCGGTACCTGGCGGATGCGGTCAGCGGGCAACTGCTCGGCTGCTTCGCGATGACCGAGACCGGACACGGGTCGAACGTCCAGGCGCTCGGCACGACGGCGACGTACGACGAGGACACGGACGAGTTCGTCGTCCACACGCCGACGCCGGCCGCGCGAAAGGACTACATCGGCAACGCGGCGCGCCACGGGCGGATGGCGGCCGTGTTCGCACAGCTCGTCGTCGGCGGAGAGACGCACGGGGTGCACTGCCTGCTGGTGCCGATCCGAGGCGCTGACGGCGAGGCGCTGCCCGGTGTGACGCTGTCGGACTGCGGTCCCAAGCTCGGGCTGAACGGTGTCGACAACGGGCGGATCGTCTTCGACCAGTTCCGGGTGCCGCGGGACGCCCTGCTGGACCGCTACGCCCAGGTGGATGCTGATGGCAACTACAACAGCCTCATCGAGAATCCGGACCGCCGCTTCTTCACGATGCTCGGCACCTTGGTCCAGGGCCGGGTGTCGGTCGGCGGCGCGGCGATCAACGCGAGCAAGGTGGCGCTCACGATCGCGATCCGGTACGGCGCTCAGCGGCGTCAGTTCGGCGCTCCGGGCAGCGACCAGGAGGCGATCCTGCTCGACTACCGCATGCATCAGCGCAGGCTGCTGCCGCTGCTCGCGCGGACGTACGCACTGCACTTCGCGCAGGCCGAGCTGGTCGACCAGTTCGCGCGGGTGTTCAACGACGACCGGGACGAGCACGACCGGCGGGCCCTGGAGGCGCAGGCAGCCGGGACGAAGGCGCTTGGCACGTGGCATGCGACCGAGACGATCCAGATGTGCCGGGAGGCGTGCGGCGGCGCCGGCTACTTGGCGGAGAACCGGCTGGCGACGCTGAAGGCCGACACCGATGTGTTCACCACGTTCGAGGGCGACAACACGGTCCTGCTGCAGCTGGTGGCGAAGGGGCTGCTGACGGACTACCGCGAGTCGTTCGGCAAGCTCGACCCGCTCGGTACGGCGCGGTTCGTCGCGGCGCAGGCGGTGGAGATCGCGGTCGAGAAGGCGGCGCTGCGGCCGTTGATCGAGCGGCTGCGCGACGCCGTACCGAATCGCGGGGACTCCGCGGATCCGGACGCGGGGCTTCGGGACGACGACTACCACTCGGGGCTGCTGCGGTTCCGGGAGGAGCACATGCTGGCCGGGGTGGCGCGGCGGCTGAAGGCCGGGATCGACGCCGGGGACGATCCGTTCGACGTGTTCAACCGGTGCCAGGACCATGTGATCGCCGCGGGGCGGGCGCACGTCGACCGGGTGGTGCTCGAGGCGTTCGATTCCGCGGTGCGGAACGCGCCGGAGGAGATCCGGCCGCGGCTGCGGGACCTGTACGACCTGCATGCGCTGGCCACGATCGAGGCGGAGCGCGCGTGGTACCTCGAGCACGGGCGGCTCTCACCGGGTCGGTCGAAGGCGATCACCGCGCTGGTCAACGAGCTCTGTGCGGCCGTCCGGACGGCGGCAGTGGAGCTCGTCGACGCGTTCGGAGTACCGGGCTCGTCAGTGGAGGTGCCGATGGTTGTACCGTCGCAGCATGAGTGAGCCGATCGAACCCGCGTCGGCTGCCGAGGCCGCCCGTGAACTCGCCCGGGTGTTGCTGGAGCAGGCAGACGCTCTGGACCTGCACGACCTGCGGGCCACCGGCGCCATCGAGAACGTCCGGGTCCAGGCCCGGGCGCTCGCGGACGCCGTGCACGAACGGGGCTGGGGTGACATCTTCCTCGGGATCGACTCCTACGACCCCGACGAGCTGGACGACCTGCCGCTGGGGCCCGACGACTTCGACGATCCCGCGGACTACCGGGAGATCGTCGAGGGCGGACCGCTGGACGACCTCGACGAGCTCGAGGAGCCGCTGATGCCGGAGAACGGGGTCCGGCTCAGCTACCAGGCGCGGTACGACTACGTGGTGACCGACCCGGAGGCCTTCGTGCGGTACGTGCGGAGTCGCGCCCACGAAGCCCAGAATGAAGCACCGCACGACGAGGTGGTAACCGACATCGAGGACGCTCAGTCGGCGTTCGAGCTGCTCTGCTACCTGGACGGGCTGGGCTCGAAGGAGTACGAGTCGTTCGGTCTGGTCCCCGGCGGCGGCGAGGAGTCGCACAAGATCGTGCAGTTCTCACTGTGGGACCTCGACCCGACCCGGCGCGACGACACCTACCCGTACTGAACCCCCGGCAAAAGAAACTGCCCCGCTGTACTGGTCCCCAGCAGCACCAGTACAGCGAGGCAGCCTTCAGTAAGAAACGCCGACCGTACCGGGCGTTGGTCGCCACCTCACTGGCGACCAACACCCCACCGACACGGCCGGCGTCCTGCTGTTGCCCCGAGAGGGCAAGCGGCCCGAAGGAGGATGGACCCCGGCGCCCCATTCCGCGGCCGGCAGGGGAGGTACAGTCCGGTCGCGGACGGGAGTACAGCGGGAACCACCTGGACCTAGTGCCGGCGACCCGTCCGTCGCCGACAACCAGAACGTTGTCACGCGTCCCGGCGTACCGGGAATCCTCCGGTTCAAACATTTGCATTGCCTTTGAAGTAGGCAACGCTGAGTGAAACTTGCTTCACTTTCTGTATAGATGTTGCCTGCTGCAACAACTGTGACGACCCTGAGACGGTTCGATGCTCAACAGTTCTGGATGGTTACCGACGGAGCTGGGTGAGGACGGCGAGGACCCGGCGATGTGTGTCCGGCGCCTCGTCGATCCGGAGCTTCTGGAAGATGCTGCGCATGTGACTCTCCACCGTGCGTTCGGCGAGCACCAGCCGCGCGGCGATCGCGGCGTTCGACCGGCCTTCCGCGACCAGCGCGAGCACCTCGCGTTCGCGGGCCGACAACGCCGCCAGCGGATCGTTCAGCCGGGTCGGTGTGACGAGTGCCGCGACGATCACCGGGTCGAGCGCGGATCCACCGTCTGCGACTCGCCGCATCGCGTCCAGGAAGTCGGCGACCCGCAGTACTCGATCCTTCAGCAGGTACCCGAACGCGCCGGTGCCGACCAGCTCGACCACGTGCCGCGTCTCGACATGTTGCGACAGCATCAGGATCGGTCGCTCCGGCGACTCGTCCCGCAGGACCTTCGCCGCCCGCGCCCCGTCGTCCGTCATGGTCGGCGGCATCCGTACGTCGACGATCGTCAGCTCCGGATCCACCGCCCGGACCAGAGTGACCAGCTCGTCCGCGTCGGCGGCCGTACCGGCGACCTCGTGGCCGTTCTCGGTCAGCAGCCGGCTCAGGCCTTCGCGGAACAAGGCGGAGTCCTCGCCGATCACGATGCGCACGGAATCTCCGCCCTGATCGAGGTCCCCGCGCCCGGCGCGCTCTCCACCGTGAACTCACCACCCACCGACGCAACCCGATCCCGCAACGACGTCAACCCGAATCCCTCCCGCGCTCCACCCACCCCGTCGTCCCGTACGACCACGCGCAACCGTTCGTCCGCGACGCCGACCTCGATGGCGATGTGCGTGGCGTGGGCATGTTTCAGCGCGTTCGCGATCGCCTCGCCGACGGTGAAGTAGACGGTCGCCGCCACGCCTTCGCCGACCTCCAGATCCGGTACGACGAGATCCACCGGGACCGAACTGTCGGCGACGAGGCGGCGCAGCGCCATCGCCAGGCCGTCGTCGAGGCGGCTCGGCCGGATGCCGTGCGCGAGCCGGCGGAGCTCCGCGACGGTCGCCTCGAGGGTGTCCACCACGTCGTCGATCTCGCCGGATGCCGCAGTGCCTGGCGCCAGCCGATACTGCAGAGACCGCAGCCGCATGCCGATCGCGACGAGTTGCTGCTGAGCTCCGTCGTGCAGATCCCTCTCGAGACGCCGCCGTTCGGCGTTCACCTCCGCCATCAGACGGGAGCGGCTGGCACGGACCTCGGCGAGGGCTTCCCGCAGTTCGAGGCGCAGCCGGCTCACCTCGATCGGCAGCCGGGCTTCCACGGCCGCTTCCCGTGCGCGCCGGATCCGGCGGGCGGATGTCGTACCCAGTGCGAGGGCGCCGACAACGGAATCGCCGGTGTACAAGGGGATTGCGCCCTCGGGAATCTCGAACCGGTCGCCCGGCCGGTGCAGGAGTACGCGTAACGACGGGTCGTCGAGGGCGTCCCGCAGTACGGCCTCGATCTGTTCCGGTTCCGCTGCGCCGTCGCGGACCCGCCGGACGAAGTCCTGGATCCGGGCCAGTGCGACCGCGCGGTCCGGGTCGACCAGGCGGGCCACCGACAGGTGAATCCAGTGGTGCAGCGGGAGGAGCGCGAGAGCGGTGACGAAGGCTGCGGCGGTGATGCCGACGCGCTCGGGAAAGAAGTTGCCGGCCGCAAGAACCACGGCGGCGAAGACGGCTGCGGAGATCAGCGTGGTGACGAGCCAGCTCAGTGTCGTCCCGAGCAGTCGGTCGACGTCGAACAGGTCATGACGGAGGATCGCGACGGCGATCGCCGCGGGGACGAGGACAAGCATCGCGATCAAGAACCCGCTGTACGCGACGTCCGCCGACGCGCCGAGCACGATGCCCAGCCAGCTGGCTGCCAGCAGGATCGGAACGCCGAGCGCGGCACCCGTCAACCAGCGCAGCCGAAGCCGCGTCAGCTGGTCGCCGCGCCGGTAACGAATCACCAGGCTGGATGCGGCAGCGAGCAGAACGGCGAGGAAGACAGCGAACGCGGCGATGTTCAGCACCAGGCGGAGCGGGTCGGGCAGGCGGAACGGCGGATCGCCGAGCCGGCCGTCGGCGAAGTTGGCGAGATCGGTGGCGACGACGACGTTCACCAGGGCGGACGAGAGGGGCACCGCGGCCCCGATCACGCGCCACCGCCGCCCCGGGAGCAGGCCGTCCGGGAACAGCAGCACCAGGGTGACGAAACCGAGGAAAAGCCACGCCCAGACGCCCCCGCCGATCACCGCGGCCAGCCGCGCACCCGGCCATGGATCGCCGGTGCCGTGCGTCGAACCCCAGTCCTCCACGGTGAAGACGAGAGCCGGCATGGTCGCGGTCAGCGCCAGCGCCGGACCGATCGGACTCGCCGGCACCCGGACCGTGACGAGCCAGCCGAGGAGTAGCGAAGGCAGCAGCAGTCCCGTCGTGATCGGCCAGTCCGCCGGATCGCCGATCGACGTGGGCCCGTAGGCGAGCACTGCTCGCACGACGCCGGCCGCGACGAACAGGACCGTCGCGGTGGCAACCAACCTCCAGGCCCGGAGCACAACCTCATGATGAGCGTACGGAGCCGTTTTGGCACCAGTGCCAGCACTTAGGTGCCAGCGGCGATCCGAATCCGGCGGCAGCACCGATGCGTGAACAGGGGTGCGAGCAGGACCTTGAGGGAGTCAGAACCTCCAGGAGGAGATTTCCATGGTCGCCATCGTCACTGTCCTGTTCGCCTTCGCGCTCGGCTTCTTCCTGCGGAACCGGATCTCCGCGTACGTCGCGTACGTCGCGATCTACGGGTACGCCTTCACGTTCCAGACCCTGTATCTGCTGCGTGACTGGGTCGGCGGCGATCACAGCGCGTTCGCCGCCGACCCGGAGACGATTCCGTTCGACTACCTCGCCGTCACCGCCGGCATCTACCTGATCGGCCTCGTCCTGGTCGCACTCGGCCACCGCCTGGGCACCAAGCGCCGCACCCGCGCTCGGGCGGTCGACCTCGATGTGGCCAAGTAGTGGCCCGGCGCTCCACACGATGTGGAGCGCCGGGCAAGTATTCAGGCGAGTTCGAGCTCCGTGGCCGGGTGGGCGGGGACGTCGCCGTACGTCGTGGTGCGCTGCCGGGCAGGGCGGCCGGCGGCGGTCGCCATCGCGGTGAGCTCGGCGATCGACTTGCGGCTGCCGTGCTTGGAGCCGGCCATCCGGCTGATGGTCTCCTCCATCAGGGTGCCGCCGATGTCGTTGACGCCCCCGTTCAGTACGGCGACGCACCCGTCGACACCGAGCTTCACCCACGAGCACTGGATGTTGTCGATCCGGCCGTGGAGCATGATCCGCGCCATCGCGTGCACGGCCCGGTTCTCGTCGTACGTCGGACCGGGCCGGGCGACGCCGGCGAGATAGATCGGCGAGTTCTGGTGGATGAACGGCAGCAGCACGAACTCCGTGAATCCGCCGGTCTCGTCCTGGACCGCGGCGATCGTGCGCAGGTGCTGGACCCAGTGGTGCGGCGCGTCCACGTGGCCGTACATCATCGTCGAGCTGGACGGCAGGCCGACGCGGTGCGCCGTACTGATCACCTCGATCCAGCTTGCCGTCGGCAACTTGCCCTTGGTGAGGATCCAGCGGACGTCGTCGTCGAGGATCTCGGCCGCGGTGCCGGGGATACTGTCCAGCCCGGCCTCCTTCACCGAGATCAGGAACTCCTCGATCGACAGGCCGGTGCGCACCGACCCGTTCACGATCTCCATCGGGGAATACGCGTGCACGTGCATTTCCGGAACGCGTTCCTTCACCGCGCGGACCAGGTCCGCGTACGCCGTTCCGGGCAGGTCGGGGTGGATGCCGCCCTGCATGCAGACCTCGGTGGCGCCGATCACCCAGGCCTCTTCGGCGCGCTGACCGACCTCGTCCATCGACAGCGAGTAGGCGTCGGCGTCGGTACGGCGCTGGGCGAACGCGCAGAAGCGGCAGCCGGTGTAGCAGACGTTGGTGAAGTTGATGTTCCGGTTCACCACGTAGGTCACATCGTCCCCGACCGTTGCCTTGCGCAAGTTGTCGGCGATCCGCGCGAGCTCGTCCAGGGCCGGACCGGTGGCGGTCATCAAGGTCAGCGCCTGGGCGTCGGACAGGCCGGCCGGGCCCCGCTCGGCGGCCGCCAGGGCTGCCTTCACGTCGGCGGCGATCCGCTCAGGGGCGGACGACTGCGCGTTGGCTTCGGCTTCGCGGCGCGCCGCCACATCCTCACGCAGCACGTCCCAGTCGCCGTACGCCGCGTCGAAGTCGGAGCGGGTCTCGGTACGGCGTCCCTCGGTGTCGATCGTGGTGTGCAGATCGGTCCGCCCGACGCTGTCCCAGCCGCCGTCGGGTTCCTGCCACGGCAGGCCGGCCGGCAGCGCGCTCTCGTTCGCGAGACCGGTCGCCGGGTCGAGGAGTGCCTCGACGTGCGAGATCAGCCGCGGGTCGAGCCACGGCTCCCGCAGGTACTCCGGATGCGCCGTGAGCCGTTCGCGCAGGACGAATCCCGCGTCGGCGGTCAGCTTGGCGAGGTCGTCGATCTGCGGCCAGGGGCGCTCGGGGTTCACGTGGTCCGGGGTGAGCGGCGAGACCCCGCCGAAGTCGTCCACGCCCGCGTCGAGCAGTGCGCGGCACTCGGCGAGGTCGACCAGGTTGGGCGGTGCCTGCACGCGGACCCGCGGTCCGAGCACGATCCGCGTCACCGCGATCGCGGCCAGCCACTCGTCCAGCGGAACGTCGGCGTCGTTGCGCATCGCCGTGTCCGGCTTCACCCGGAAACCCTGGATGATGACTTCCTGGATGCCGTTGTACTGCCGCGCGATTTTCCGCAGCGCGAAGATCGAGTCGGAACGTTCCGACAGCGTTTCCCCGATTCCGATCAGCAGCCCGGTGGTGAACGGCACGTTCGAGCGCCCGGCGTCCTCGAGCACCCGCAGCCGGACCGCCGGATCCTTGTCCGGCGACCCGAAGTGCGGCTGCCCCTTCTCCTCGAACAGCCGCCGCGACGTGGTCTCGAGCATCATGCCCATGCTCGGCGCGACCGGCTTCAGCCGCTGCAGGTCCTGCCACGACATCACGCCCGGGTTGAGGTGCGGCAGCAACCCGGTCTCCTCGAGCACCCGGATCGCCATCGCCCGCACGTAGTCGAGCGTGCTGTCGTACCCGGCCTCCTCCAGCCACGTCCGTGCCGCGTCCCAGCGTTCCTCGGGCGCGTCGCCCAGCGTGAACAGCGCCTCCTTGCAGCCCAGTGCCGCGCCCTGCCGCGCGATCCCCAGCACCTCGTCGGGCGACAGGTACGGCGCGTGCACCCGGCCGGGAGTGGTGGCGAACGTGCAGTAGTGACACCGGTCCCGGCACAGCCGCGTCAGCGGGATGAAGACCTTCTTGGAGTACGTGACGACCCCCGGCCGGCCGGCGTCGGCCAGCCCTTGGTCACGGACCCTCGCCGCCGTCGCCATCAGGGCGGTCAGCGCGTCGCCGCTCGCGCCGAGCAGCACCTCCGCCTCGGCCGGGTCGAGGGTCTTTCCGTCGTCCGCGCGCTTCAGCGCCCGGCGCATCGCAGTACTCAGAGCTGCTGGATTCGATGAGGCCACGAAATCCGAGCCTAAGACGCGGAAAACGGTTGATCCCGCGATTCCGGGCACCAAAATCAATCCGTACAGACGTCCTGATAGTTTGCTGTTCGTGCAGGTCAGGCGGGGTGTCGACGGGCGCCGGGCGCGCGGTGAGCAGCGTCGCAGCGAGCTGCTGGCGGCCACCCTGACCGTGATCGAACGCGACGGAGTCGCAGGTGTGAGCCATCGTGCGGTCGCCGCCGAGGCCGACGTCTCGGTCGCCTCGATCACCTACCACTTCCCGACGCTGGACGACCTGCTCGTCGCGGCCCTCCGATCGGCCGCCGAGGATCTCGCCGTCGAGCTGCACGGCCGCGGCAGCGAGCTCGGCGCGCGCCCGGCCGACGAACTGGCGCGGTTGATCGAGCACAGCGCCGTACGGCGTCGCGGCCGCACGCTCGCGCTCTACGAGCTCTATCTGTACGCCGCGCGCCGGCCGGACCTACGCGAGGCGGCCGGTGCGTGGCTTGAGCCGCTGACCGAGATCGCACGGGCGCTCACCGCGGATCCGCAGAAGGCGCGCCTGCTGGTCGCGGCGCTCGACGGCCTGCTGATCCAGGCACTGATCGGCGCCCGCGAAGTGGACGGGAGGGACCTCGCCGCGCTGCTGGAAGTGCTGAGGTAGCGCGCGAGCTACCTGCGGTCGGGTCCCGAGGCCACAGTGCGGCCACGCCGCACGAGGTTGGCTGGGCTGCATGCTGAGGTTGTCGGTCGGGGCGTTGCGGACCAGGTGGCAGCTGTTCGCCGGGGCTGTGGTGGCGGTTGCGCTCGGGGTCGGGCTGGTGCAGTCCGGGTTGCAGATGTTGTCCGCGACCGACAGGCCTGTGCTGCCCGCCGGCCTGTCGGCGTTCGAGCGGGCGAAGGTGCGGGAGGGGTACGTCGGTGCTGCGACGCTGCTCGGAATGTCGGTGATGCTGGCCGTTTTCCTGAGCGTTTTCATCGTCAGTACGACGTTCGGGTTCATCACTGTGCAGCGGCGACGGGAGTTCGGGCTGCTCAGGCTGGTGGGGGCGCAGCGGGGCTATCTGTGTCTGATGGTGATGACCGAGGCCGGTCTGCTCGGGATGGTCGGCAGTCTGGCGGGGCTGCCGCTGGGCGTGCTGGCGACCTGGGCCCAGTCCTGGTTGCTCGTCGAGTTGGGGATGTTGCCGGAGTGGTTCGCGGCGCCGTGGGACCAGGGCGCTGTGTGGGCGGCGATGGTGATCGGGGTGTGTACGGCGTTGTTCGGCGTACTGGCCGCGGCGTGGCGGGCGTCGCGGATCGGCGCGCTCGAGGCGGTCGTCGAGGGGCAGGCCGCGCGGCGTGTGATGACGGGGTGGCGGTGGTTCTGGGGATTGTCGGCGGCGTTCTGCACGGTGGTGCTGGTGATCGCGGCGCAGGCGGCGCGGGACCTGGTGGCCGGGTTGATGATCGGGCTGGTCGTGATGATCAGCGGGTCGGTGGCGTTGAGCCAGCTGAGCCCGGTTGTCGTTCCGCTGGCCGCGCGGATCCCGGCGGTCGTTGTCCGTGGCAACTTGATCGCCGATCTAGCACGGGCCGGCGTGCTGCATGCGGTCCGGCGGAGCGCGGCGACCGCGGCCCCGTTGATCGTGCTCGTCGGGCTGGTCGTCGGGCTGTGGGGCACCTTCGGGTCGCTGGCGAAGGCGGTCGGCGTGGAGCAGGAACGGCTGATCACGGCGGACGTCGTGGTCGATCACGCGGTCCGGCCGGGGCTCGGTGTGGTGGCGGCGTCGGTGCAGACTGCCGTACCGATCGCCGTCACACGTTTTCGGAAAACGGTGTACTCGGAGGCCGTCGGGATCGATCCGGTGGCGTACCAGCAGACGCACAGGTTGCGGCCGCGGAAAGGTTCGCTGGATCGGCTGACCGGGCGGACGATCGCGATCGGTCCCGGGATGGCGGCGGAGGGGTATCGGCTCGGCTCAACACTCAATGTTGCTCTCGGCAACAGACGGGTCGCCGTGAAAGTCGTTGCGATCATGCCGGAAACGCTTGATGTCAGCGAGAACTTCTTCATTCCGCGGAGCCTGCTGCCGGCCGGTGGGCGGACGGAGACGCTGGTGAAGCTGGCACCCGGCGTGACGCTCGAGGACCGATCGGCGGAGGGCCGGGCGGGTGAAGGACGGGTGGGCGAGGGACGGGTGGGCGAGGGACGGGCGGGCGAGGGACGGGCGGGCGAGGGACGGGCGGGTGAGGGACGGGCGGGTGAGGGACGGGCGGGTGAGGGTCGGGCGGGTGAAGGACAGGCCGGCGAGGGGCTCGCCGGCGAAGGGCGGGTGGGTGAGGGGCCGGCGGGTTGGGGGACGGGTGAGTGGCGGACGGTGGAGGAGTGGGCGGGTGCGCGTGGCGAGGCGCAGCAGCGCAGCAACTCCGGCCTCTTCGCCGCGCTGATGGGGCTGGCAGGCATCTTCACTGCGGTCGCGGTCGTCAACGCGGTGGTGATGTCGACGGCCGATCGGCGGCAAGAGTTCACGGTGTCGCGACTCGCCGGGCTGACCCGGACGCAGGTCGTCACGGTCGCCCTGGTGGAGTCCGCGACTGTTGTCGTGGTCGGCGTACTGCTGGGATCGCTCGTCGCCGCGGCCGCACTCGCCGGGATCGCGGCAGGGCCCTACGGCCTTGCTGCGTTGGCGATTCCGTGGCGCCTGCTCGGGTTGATCTTCGCGGGCGCGCTCGTCGTGGTCGGCGCGGCCGCCACGCTCACGTCTTGTCGCGCCACGTCTCGCCGGCTCGGCACATACTGAGCAGGACGAGGTGATGGAACGGCCGGATCAGGTTGTAGTAGACCCGTCCGGCAGGCCGCAGGTACTCCACGAGCGTCACCACCTTGAACGTCGCCGGCCGCTCGTTGTCGGTGATGATCGCGAGATAGCCGATGAGATGGTTGTCGGAGACCTTCAGCAGCAGGTAGTGGTCCTCCTCGCCGCGCATGACGGTGAAGAACGAGTTCTTCTCGCCGGGCGTGAAGCTCACCGTCTCGGGGCGCAGCCGTCGCGAGTCCGGTACGCCGGCGGTCTCCAGGCGCAGTACTGCGGCCAACGCCATCCGCACCGCGAACAGCCCCTTGATCCACAACGGACTGTTGCCCAGCGCGCCCGCGGTGAACTCTCGCAGCGTGACGTCCCCACGCGCCGTCTTCACGTCGATCTCGTCGACGACCGGCACCAGGTCGTCGAGTTCGTGCAGGGTGATCGGCATTCGTACTCCTCCAGTCGAAGGCGGACCTAGTCGATGAGGCGGAGAACGAGGTCGTAGATCTCCCGCACGTCCCGCTTGTCGATCGGCGGCAGCACCTGCTCCGCGCCGATCAGGATCAGATAGAGCAGCTGCGCGAACCGGTCCGGATCCACGCCCGCATCCAGCCCACGACACAGCTTCTTCAGGTACTCCGTCCGAGCCGTGTCCACCCGCTCCTGAGCGGCCCGCACCTCCGGATCCTGCAAAGCCCAGGCGCGCACCGCGATCTCCAGCCGCGCACTGTCCGGATCCGCCAGCACAAGCCCCAGCAAATGCCGCAACTTCCCATCCGCCGCGCGTCCGACACCGTTTTCTGCCGCGCGTCCGACACCGATTTCCGCCCCGCGCCTGCCAGCGCTTTCCGCCGTGCCTTCCACGGTGTCGATCAGCCGGGTCGTGTTCCGCGCCTCGAAGTACTCCAGCAGCGCCCGTTTGTAGCCGGCGGCGCTTCCGAAGTGGTGGTAGTACGAGCCCTTCGTGACCCCGAGGGCGCCGGTCAACCGCTCGATGGTGACCGCCGGGGCGCCTTCGGTCTCCAGCAGACGGAGTCCCGCAGCCAGCCACTCGATCCGCGTCACCATGCCCGGACCATACCATACCGTTTGGTATGGAGTCTGAGCTTTGCTGGGTCAGGCGTCGGCGGCTGTGATGGCTTCGGCTTCGGCGGGGGTGTGCGTGGTCGGGACGCGCAGATGGGAGAGGGGCTTCCAGCCGGTGGCCAGGGCGGCGACTGCGAGGAGTACGGCGACGGCGCCAACGTAGAACGGGAGTTGGATGTTGACGTCCTCGCCGAGTTTGCCGGCCAGCCACGGGGCGACGGCGCCGCCGGAGAAGCGGACGAAGGAGTACGCCGCGGACGCCGTACCGCGCTCGACCGGAGCGGCGCCCATCACGGCCTCGGTGATCAGCGTGTTGTTGATACCGAGGAAGAGGCCGGCCACGACCACGCCGACCGCGAGCACCTGCTTGTGGTGTGCGTACACGCCCATCACGGCCAGGTCCGCCGCGAACAGCAGCAGGACGCTCATCGCCACCGGCAGCGTGCCGAACCGGCGCTGCAGCCGCGGCGCCACGAACACCGACGTGAACGCCAGGCAGATGCCCCAGCCGAAGAAGATCAGCCCGATCTGCCGCGCCGACATCGCCAGCGGGAACGGCGTGAACGCCAGCAGCGTGAAGAACCCGAGGTTGTACAGCAATGCGGTGACCGCCACGGTTGCCAGCGACCGGTGCCGCAGCGCCTTCAGCGGCTCGAGGATCGACGTACGGCGAGCTTCGGGCGGCGATGCGGGCAACAGGAACGCGGTTGCGGCGAGCGCGATCGTCATCAGTACGGCGACACCGAAGAACGGGCCGCGCCAGGAGATCGTGCCCAGCTCGCCACCGACGAGCGGACCGGCCGCGATACCGACACCCAGCGCGGCTTCGTACAGGATGATCGCTTCGGCGACCGAGCCGGAGGCCGAGTTCACGATCGTGGCGAGCGCGGTCGCGATGAACAGCGCGTTGCCCAGACCCCAGCCGGCCCGGAACGCGACGATCGCGCCGATGCTGTTCGACAGGCCGGCGAGTGCGCTGAACACGACGATGATCGCCAGGCCGATGAGCAGCGTGCGTTTGGCGCCGATGCGGCTGGAGACCGCGCCGGTGATCAGCATCGCCACCCCGATGACCGCCATGTAGCTGGTGAACAGCAGCGAGACCTGCGAAGGGCTCGCGTGCAACTGCTCGGCGATCGGCTTGAGGATCGGATCCACCAGACCGATGCCCATGAACGCGATCACGCAGGCGAACGCGACCGCCCAGACGGACTTGGGCTGCTTGAGGAACGACGACGTACTCACCGGCCCGTGGCCTCCAGAGGTTCGAGGGTGAGGAGTTTGTGGATGACCGTGACGGCGGCCTCGAGGGTGGCGAGGTCCGTCGCGGGAAGCTGAGCCAGGTAGGCCGAGAGCGCCTCGCCGGCCTGGCGGCGGGCGCTGCGCAGCTCGGCGAGACCTGCGTCGGTGAGGCTGATCAGACTGGCGCGCGAGTCGGCGGGGTCCTGAGTGCGCAGCACCCACCCCTGTTCCTCGAGTCGCTGCACCAGGTTGGACATGGTCGGCTGCGAACACCGGTCGGCCTTGGCCAGCTCGCTGATCCGGGCCTGCCCGAGCTCGTCCAGCCGCCCCAGCACCCGCATCGCGGCGTGCGGCAGCGTGTTCACGTTCCGGGTGGCCAGCCGCGACAGACGCGTCGACGCCACCACCATGTGCTCACCGAAGCTCCGTCAGGTCCCGATCGATCACACCCACAAATATACATAGGAAAGCTATGCATCTCTCCGGGCGTGAACAGGATCACGGCCCACACCGAGCCAGCGGTGGGGGCCGTGAGGGCTGAGGTCAGCAGCCGTAGGAGGTCAATCGGATGTACCAGACGGGATCCCAGCTGGGACGGGCGCGGCCGCCGGGGTTACGGCAGCCGATCTGAACGCCGTTCTGGTCGAGGGTCCTGACGGCCGCCGTGCCGGTCTGCGCGTTGGTCAGGTCCCCGCTGCCATGCCAGTAGCTCAGTCGGTAGGTCCCGTAGCTGAAGAACTTGAACACGAAGCCGCCGGTGCCCCAGGGGACGCCGGCGCAGGCATAGCCTGGTTCGCAGGGAACGAGCGACCCGCCCGGGTACCACTTGCGGGACGCGGCGGCAGGGCTGGTGGTGGGCTCGGGCAGCGCGATCGCCGGCGCCACCGAGGGGCCACTCGGGACCCGGAGGTAGTAGGCGACCCTGTCCGGGGTTCTGGATGGCTCGACCGGCGATGCGTTCGCGCTGATCAGGGTGGTTGTCACGGTGCCGAGGCTCAGCAGCAGTGCGGTGGCCGCGACAACCGTTCGTCGTACCAGGCTCATGAATCCCCCTTCGTACGGTTGATGGAGCCAGCCTGGTCGCAGCCGCTTTCAGAACGCTTTCAGTCGCCTTCCTCCAGGCAGAATTCGTTGCCCTCGGGGTCGGTCAGGACGATCCAGCTGCCAGGGGTGGCGGTGCGGCGGTCGTCGAGGACCCGGGCGCCGAGGGATCGGAGGCGTTCGAGTTCTTCGGACTGGGAGCCGTCGTGGGGGACCAGGTCCAGGTGGAGGCGGTTCTTGATGGTTTTGGGTTCGGGGACCTGGACGAAGACCAGGTTGACGTCGCCTTCGATCGCCCAGAACGGGTTGCCGGGCATGTCGTGGAAGGTGGCGGGCCGGCGGGTGACCTGGCTCCAGAAGTCGGCCTGGGCCCGGGAATCGGTGCAGTCGAAGGTGATGTTCAGGATCGCACTACGCAAGGCGCCTCCTCGGCAGGGTTTTCTCGAGCCTGGCCTGAACGGCGAGGTTGATCAACTGATTACCGGGGCGCCGGAGGGCGTGCGGAAGGCGGCGAGTGGGATCGGGCCGCGGTGCAGGATGTGCGGGATGTCGGCCCAGGGGTAGAGCGGTTCGGTGGCGTCGAGATTGCGGAGCCGGTGCAGCGCTCGCTCGGAAGGCGTGGCGAGAGCGGCCGCCGTCTCGGGGGTGTACGGAACGAAGTCCTCGGGCGGTTGCGGGCGCAGCTCCGGGTCGTGGCGTTTGAGCAGGATGCACGTCGTCGCGGGGTCGAGGAGCTCCGCGTCGACGGTCCAGTAGTGGAGGTTGACCGGGCCGATGCGCCCGGACTGATGCAGGGCCTCGAAGATCGGCGCCGGATGCACGGGGGAGAGGAACACGACGTCGGCCCAGCAGCAGTCGAGTGGGTAGACCGGGTTGCGCAGGGTCTCCGGGCGGGCGGCGTACTTCGCGACCTCACGCTCGTACACGTCGGGATAGCGCACGCGCAGTTGGTTGAGCGGGAGGATGGCGTCGCCGCGGATGTCACCGGCGGCCTTGTAGAGAAGAGTCGTCATACAAATGAGCCTCCGCGCACGGGAACCGTGCCGGAGGCTGTCCCCACATTCTACCGGACCTCCGGCAACTTCGGCGCGGTTTCGCGCATCGAGTGGACAGGAACACCCCCTTGAGGAGGCGGCACAGATGAGTCGTTCGTTCTTTGCAGGCTGTGCCGTCGTCGGGATCGCGGTGGCAGGTCTGCCACTCCCTGCGCTGGCGACCGGCGAAGCGGCATCGGCGAGTACTGCGGTATCGGCGGGTGCTGCGGTCTCGGCAGGTACTGCGGCGTGTGCGGTGACGCTCGGCTCGGTCACTGCGGGCGGTGACGTGGAGCGGACGACGGTCGTCGCGACGTCGCCGCCGACCGTCCAGCATGCGGGGGATCCCGATCAGGGCGTCTTCCCAGCCGGCCAGGTTCGGCTCGGTGGATCGATCGTGATCAACCCGGACCTGCCCGAGCCGTACAGCGCGTCGGTCTACGGCGGTCAGGTGCTGGGCGGTTCGATGTACAACACCAGCTACAACCTCGACGCCGGCGGGAACGTCGACCCGGCCACGGTCCGCCGTACGCTCGTCGGCGGCGGCTGGGCGAGCTTCACGGCCTTCGACACGACGCGGTTCTATCCCGCTACGCCGACCGGCGGTGAGTACCACCATCAGTACGCGCTGCGTTCCGACGGCGTGCTGTTCCGCTGGGAGGACGGCAAGAACACCTCGTGGGCGAACAAGCAGTCCGCGGCCGGCTTTGCGGCCGTCAAGTCGATGACGCTGATCAGCCAGACCAAGACGTACGAGACCTTCCTCGCCAACACCCGCGGTGGCGCGCTCTACACCATCCGCCTGCCGCTCAGCTCACCGCTGAAGCCCGTCGTGAAACTGGTACGTCGCTCCACCTGGCAGAACTTCGACTCGCTCGTCGCACGGCGGTGCGGGCAGTACGGCGTCGTACTGCTGGGCATCGACAAGGACACCGGCCAGGGCTACCTGTACGCCGTGGGGCACGCCAACGGAACGTCGACGGTCATCAAGGGCCTGGGGAAGGTGCAGTCCACCTTCACCGATCCGGTGTACTTCCGGGCCTCGGCGATCCCGGGTTCCGAGCCGCAACCGTTCGGAGAGTAGTCATATAAACCCCGTCAGTGATCTTCTCTGCAGGACTGCAAGTTTGCAGGGTTAATAGTTTGCAGTAGGTGCAAGTTTCTGCCTAGCCTGGTGAGGTGGGGGCGGAGACGGGGTTGCGCGAGCGCAAGAAGCAGCAGACGCGGGCGGCATTGGCCGAGGCGGCGCTGCGGCTGGCGCTGGAGAAGGGGCCGGAGCACGTCACGGTCGAGGAGATCGCCGAGGCAGCCGACGTGTCGGTGCGGACCTTCTTCAACTACTTCCCGCACAAGGAGCACGCGATCCTCGGGCGCAACCCCGAGCACCTCGAGCGCGCGCTGGAGCGGATGCGCACCGCTCCGCCCGACGAGTCGCCGCTGACCACGATGTGGTTCATCGTGCGCGACGTACTGCGCGACCTGGAGAGCGACGGCGAGCTGTCGCGCCGGGGCGAGCTGATCATGAGCTCACCGAGCCTGCTGTACCAACTGATGCTGTCGAGCATCGACGACGAACGGCAACTGACCGCCGCGCTCACCGAGCGGATGGGCGTGCCCGCCGGCTCCACGCTGCCGGCGCTGGTCGTCAGCACCGCCGGGGCCGCCTGCCGGGTGGCGATGGAGCTGCACAAGGGCGCTCCCGGCCGTCCCGTGCACGAGCTGCTCGACGAAGCGTTCCACCTGCTTGCCCAAGGCATCGATACTGCCTTCGGGCCGGACTACCAGAAGAAAGGTCACTCATGACGACGACCTCGTCACCCACTCCGGATTCCGTGGGTGAGGTCACCACTCTGCTGACACCACGGCAGACCATCCAGGCCATGTCCGGCCTGATGATGGGCATGTTCGTGGCGATCCTGGCCGGCACCGTGGTGTCGACCGCGCTGCCGCGGATCATTCACGATCTGGGGGCGAGCCAGTCCTCCTACACCTGGGTCGTCACGCTCGAGCTGCTCACGATGACGGCGACCGTGCCGCTGTGGGGCAAGCTCGCCGACCTCTACAACAACAAGCTGCTGGTCCAGCTGTCGCTGGGCTTCTTCGTGATCGGCTCGCTGGTGGCCGGCTTCGCCCCGAACATCGAGGTGCTGCTCGGCAGCCGGGTCCTGCAGGGTCTCGGCGCCGGCGGTCTGACCGCGCTGGTGCAGATCGTGATGGCGGCGATCATCCCGCCGCGTGAGCTCGGCCGGTACTCCGGTGTCTTCGGCGCGATCTTCGCGTCGGCGACCGTCGGCGGACCGCTGCTCGGCGGCTTCCTGGTCGACTCGCCGCTCGGCTGGCGGGCCTGCTTCCTGGTCGGCGTGCCGTTCGTGCTCGCGGCGATCGTGCTGCTGCAGCGCACGCTGAAGCTGCCGACCGTACGGCGGGACGTGAAGATCGACTGGTGGGGCGCGTTCCTGATCATGGGCGGCGTCAGCACGCTGCTGGTCTGGTCCTCGTTCGCGGGCAACAAGTTCGAGTGGGTCTCCGGCTGGAGCTTCGGGCTCGTCGCGGTGGCGCTGGGGGCGCTGGCGGCCGCGGTGCTGGTCGAGCGCCGGCACCCGGAGCCGATCATCCCGATGGACCTGTTCCGCAACCGCACGGTGACGCTGGCCATCATCGCGAGCGCGCTGGTCGGTGTCGCGATGTTCGGCGGCTCGGTGTTCCTGGCGCAGTACTTCCAGATCGCGCAGGGCTACTCGCCGACCAAGGCCGGCCTGATGAGCCTGCCGATGATCCTCGGCATGATGGTCGCGTCCACGGTCGCCGGTGGGCTGATCACGAAGTACGGCCGCTGGAAGATCTACCTGGTCGTCGGCAGCATCCTGCTCCCGATCGGGCTGGCGCTGTTCGGCACGATCGACGCGCACACGTCGAAGTACCTGCTGTGGGGCTTCATGATCGTGCTCGGCGTCGGCATCGGCCTCGTCATGCAGAACCTGGTGCTCGCCGCGCAGAACGACGTACCGGCGCGCGAGCTCGGGGCCGCGACGTCCGCGGTGAGCTTCTTCCGGAGCATGGGCGGCACGATCGGCGTCAGCGTGCTCGGCGCGATCCTGGCGAACCAGGTCGCCGAGACGCTGAACCCGGGCGGCGCCTCGTCGGGCGGCGGTAACGCCGTACCGAACATCGCGGAGCTGCCGCCGGAGATCCGGACGATCGTCGAGAACGCGTACGGCGCTGCGACAGCGGACCTGTTCATGATGTCGGTCCCGTTCGCGGTCCTCGCCCTGGTCGCCGTTGTCTTCATCAAGGAGAAGGCGCTGCTCACCACGACCGGCGCCGAGCGCCGCGCCGCCGAGGAGCCTGACATCCTGGACGCATGATCGTCGCATTCAGCATCAGCCCGTCGGCCGGTGACGAGACCGGAGGTGTGAGCGAGGCGGTGGTCGAGGCCGTCCGCGTCGTCCGCGCCTCCGGTCTTCCCAACGAGACCAACGCAATGTTCACCAACATCGAAGGTGAGTGGGACGAGGTGATGGCGGTGGTGAAGCAGGCCGTCGAGGTGGTGGCCGCTGTGTCGCCTCGGGTGAGTTTGGTGTTGAAGGCGGACATCCGGCCCGGGTACACCGGTCAGCTCACCGCGAAGGTCGAGCGGATCGAGCAGGCGTTAGCGGACTGAGTTGAGGACGCCGATCACCTGGTCGTAGCGGCTCTCCTTCTCCGCGTTGCGGAGGAACTTGACCCGGTCGACCAGGATCTCCTCGGCGTCCGGGTTGTCCTGGAGCAGCTGGATCGTCTCGTGGACGTACTCGGCGAGCGGCATGGCGTGCTCGTCGTTCTCCTGGTCGAGGAGGGCGGTCTGTACGGCGGGCGGGACCAGCTCGATCACCTGGAGATCGAGCTGGTGGCGGAGGCTCTGGGTGTAGCTGTGCACGGCGGCCTTCGTGGCGCTGTACGTCGGGGTCATCACCAGCGGTACGAAGGCGAGACCTGACGACACCGTCATGATCACTCCGTCCGCTTGCTTCAGCAGGTGCGGGGTGAAGGCCGAGACCGTGCGGATCGTGCCCAGCAGGTTGATGTCGATGATCTGCTCGACCGTCGACAGGTCCGGGTCCTGGAGGTTCTCCGGGTACATGACGCCGGCCATCGTGACGAGGACGTTGAGGTCCGGGTACTGCGTGGTGACGGTCTCGTACGCCGCCGTGATCGAGGCGGGGTCCGCGACGTCGAGCGGGATGCCCTCGATGCCGTCCTCGGTGACGATCCTGTCGAGCAGGTCCTTGCGGCGGCCGCTGATGATCACGGTGTTGCCGAGGTCGCGGAACCGCCGGGCGAGTGCGAGGCCGATACCCGACGTACCACCGGTCATGAAGATCGTGTTGCCTGTGCTTTTCATGTCTCCAGGCTGTGACTGGATGCTCTCGGCAACCAGGCTGCGCTCAGCCACTGCTCGGGAAGCAGTGGCTAACCGGCCTGCACCGTGGACACTGGAGGCATGGAGTACGCCGACCTGTCCGACTTCCTGCGCAAACGCCGCGAGGCCCTGCAACCCGAGGACGTCGGCATGCCGCGCGGGCGACGTCGCCGTACCCCGGGACTGCGACGCGAGGAAGTCGCCGCGCTGGCGTCGATGTCGGCCGACTACTACAGCCGGCTCGAGGGCGGCCGCGGCCCGCAGCCGTCGGTCGACATGCTCGGGTCGATCGCCCGGGCGCTGCGGTTGACGCTCGAGGAGCGCGACCACCTGTTCCTGCTCGCCGGTCACGGTACGCCGCCGCGCACGACGCGGGCGTGTCACGTCGACCCCGGCATGCTGCGGATCCTGGACCGGCTGCACGACACACCCGCGATGCTGATCAACCGGTGCGGCGAGGTGCTCGCGCAGACGCCGGCGCACGTCGCATTCGCCGGCGAGCTGACCAACTTCGAAGGCATGGAGCGGAGCGAGGTCTACCGCTGGTTCGCCCACCCGGAATCCAGGGCGCTCTACGCCGAGCCCGAACTCAGCACTCACAGCCGGTTGCAGGTCTCGATGCTGCGAACCGTCGCCACCATCGACGGCCCGAAGTCGTACGCCGCCTCGATCGTGCGGGCACTGCAGAAGCTGAGCCCGGAGTTCACCGCGATCTGGGACGCGCACGAGGTCGTGGCTGCGCACAGCCGGACCAAACGGTTCCGCCATCCGGTTGTCGGCGAGCTGGAGCTGTACTGCGAGCTGATCGACAACCGCGACCAGCAGCAGACCCTGATCGTCTTCACCGCCACGCCGGGAAGCGAGAGCGCGGAGAAGCTGGAGTTGCTGGCGGTGCTGGGTAGTCAGACACTCGATCCGGCGCGCTGATCCGCCGTACGACGGCTGAGGTAGAAGGCGAACACGGCGGTGGGGAAGAACATCACGATGCCGTAGACCGCGACCGGGATCGACATCTCGCTGTTGCCGAGCAGTGCCGGGCTGAGGGCGATCGTGAGGGCGAGTGTGGCGTTGTGGATGCCGATCTCCATCGAGCAGGCGATCGCCTGCCGCTCACCCAAGCGAGCCAGCTTCGGTACGACGTACCCGAAGAAGAGGCTGAGCACGTTCAGGAGTACGGCGACCGCGCCGACGGCGGCGATGTAGTCGAGGACGTTCGCACGCTCGGTGTAGATAGCGGCGAAGATCACCAGGGCAAGGACGACGATGGAGCCGAGCTTCACCGGGCGCGTCATCCGCTCCGCGAACCCGGGCCGCCGGCTCCGCACCAACATCCCGACGGCCACCGGAACCAGCACGATCGCGAACACCTGCAGCATCTTCAGTGGCTGCAGGCCGATCTGGCCGTCGCCGAGAAAGTGGGCCAGGGACAGGTTGACCACAATCGGCAGGGTGACCACGGCGAGGACCGAGTTCACCGCGGTCAGCGAGACGTTGAGCGCGACGTCGCCGCCGGCCAGGTGACTGAACAGGTTCGCGGTGGTGCCGCCGGGGGAGGCGGCCAGCAGCATCATGCCGGCGGCGTGCGCGGGCTCCAGGTCGAACAACTTCACGAGCCCGAAGCAGACCACCGGCAGCAGGATCACCTGGGTCCCGAGCGCGACCAGGACGGCCTTGGGCATCCGTAGCACCCGGCTGAAGTCGGCGACGGTGAGGGTCAGGCCGAGGCCGAACATGATGATCGCGAGCGCGACCGGCAGCAGGACGGAGGTGAGCACGGAGTCGTTCATCGGCCGCTCCTTCACAGGTCGGTGGCTCAGGGTGGCAGCGGCGCGGGTCGGCGGCAAGATCTGGGGCCTGGTTGCGACGTTCCTGTCTTCGGTCAGCGAGTGGTACAGCTGGTAAAACCTGACCGTCGTCCAATTCACCTGCAACGGAGGTGCCGCGCAGTCATTCCTGCTGACTACAGCCTGACCTGCGGTTAGATTGCCGCGCATGAGAATCCTGCGTGTGGCCGCCTTGGCGGCAGGAGGTCTGTTGTTGATGGGTCAGGTCGTTCCCGCCCAGGCGCACGGCGGATCGTCGTACCGGTGGGAGTTGACGCCGACCGGGACCACGGCGCAGTTCCGTGGGCTGGCGGCGGTCAGCAAGGACGTGGCCTGGGTGGGTGGGTCCCAGGGGACTGTGCTGCGCACGGTCGACGGCGGAAAACGCTGGCAGAACGTCAGTCCGAAAGGTGCGGAAACCCTGCAGTTCCGCGACGTCGAGGCGTTCGACGATCAGCGGGCCGTGGCACTGACGATCGGGAACGGCGAGGACTCCCGGATCTACCGCACCGCCGACGGCGGGAAATCCTGGACGGAAACTTTCCGGAACACGGACCCGAACGCGTTCTACGACTGCTTCGCCTTCCATGACCGCAAGCACGGGCTGGCGCTGAGCGATCCGGTGGACGGAAAGTTCCGGATCGCGGCCACGGGCGACGGCGGAAAGTCGTGGCAGGTGCAGCCGAACGACGGGATGCCGGCCGCGCTGCCCGGCGAGTTCGCCTTCGCGGCGAGCGGCACGTGCCTGGTCGCCGGTCACGGTCGTACGGCGTGGTTCGCGACCGGCGGCGGCGATCGGCCGCGGGTGTTCCGGACCGTCGACGGCGGCCGGCACTGGACGGTGGCGGACTCGCCGATGGCCAGCGGCGAGGCGGCCGGAATCTTCAGCCTCGCGTTCCGGAACGCGTTGTTCGGCGTGGCGGTCGGCGGTGACTTCACCAAGCCGACCGAGGCGGTGAACGCCGCGTCGGTCACGGAAGACGGTGGCCGTACCTGGCAGTTGGTGCCGGCCGGGAAGGCGCCGAAGGGGTACCGCAGCGGATCGCACTTCGTGCCGTGGTCGCCGTTCACCGTGGTCGCGGTCGGTCCGTCCGGGAGCGACGTGAGCTTCGACGGCGGACGCAGCTGGAAGCAGTTCTACGACGGCAGCTTCGACAGCGTCGAGTGCGCGGGCCACGGGGTCCAGGCGGGCTGCTGGGCCTCCGGCGCGAAGGGCGCCGTCGGCCGCCTCGTCCACTGAGCAGTGTCCGGGAGCTCCGCGTCACAACGCGGGGCTCCCGGGTCGTGATTCGTTCAGGTCGGCGACACTCGTTCGACCTTCACGGGTCGGCGGTTTTCCGGAAGGATGTGCGCATGCGTAAATTAATGACCGTCCTCGTGGGATTCCTGATGGTGGTGCCAACTGTTGCCGCGGCTCAGCCTGCCGACGGCGGTCTGCCGGACCGTCCGCTGACCGTGATGACCTACAACATCCACCACGGCGCGGGCACCGACGGCGTCCTCGACCTCGAGCGGATCGCCGTCCTGATCGAGCAGTCCGGGGCTGACGTGATCGGCCTGCAGGAGGTCGACCGGCACTGGTCCGAGCGGAGCAACTGGGTCGACCAGTCGGCCTGGCTCGCGAACCGGCTCGGGATGTACGCCGCGTACGCCGCCAACCTCGACCTGCCGCCGCTGAACGCGGGCGAGCCGCGTCGCCAGTACGGGACCGCTGTCCTGTCGAAGTACCCGATCCAGGACTTCAAGAACACGTTCCTGCCGCGCTACCCGGCCGGTGAGCAGCGCGGCCTGGCCGTGGCGACGATCATCGTGAAGGGCGCCGAGCTGCGGTTCGCGAACACGCACCTGACGCACAACAACAACGCCGAGCGGCTCGAGCAGGCCCAGAAGGTGGTCCAGCTGCTCGGCAAGTCGAACCCGCCGACGCTGCTGGTCGGCGATCTCAACGCGACCGCGGACGCGCCGGAGATCAAGACCATGACCTCCGTGTACGCCGACACCTGGCCCGAGGTCGGTGTCGGTCCGGGCTACACGCTCTCGGCGGACAACCCGACCAAGCGCATCGACTACCTGCTGCACAGCCGGCAGCTCCGCCCGACCGAGGCCAGCGTCCCGATGACGCAGGCCTCGGACCACCTGCCCGTGCTCGCCTCGTTCGTCCTGAGCTGAATCATTCCCGCGCAACGCCCCTCCGGCTCCGGCCGGAGGGGCGTTTTCGTGCGCCCACCTGCGGCTTCGCCGAATTACAAGCTTGTAGTTTGTCAAGCCGACACACGGGTGAAACAAAGATACTTGTGTGAAAAGTGTTCCCAATGGGGCTGTAGGCAACTAGTGTCACGTATGTGGTCCAGGAGGACCAAAAGTTCACGAACCCTGGGGAAGGGGTTCGTGACCGGCGGAAGGAACCATCCCGATGCGGACGCCCCCCAGGGCCACGTCCGGCGGGCGGGTAGCGAGTGCTGGGAAGACCGGCCGGGCAGGCAAGCTGCTGCTCTCCGGTGTGCTCGCGATCTGCTTGGCCGGTGCGATGGCCGTGCCCACGCTCCCGGCCGAGGCCGCCAAGCCGAAGCCGCCGGTGATCCCGTCCAAGGCCGCGGTCGAGCGGGCCAAGCAGGCCGCCGCCTCGAAGGCCGCCCAGGTCGCCGCGATCGAGCGGCAGCTCGCCGCCGCGGACGCCCGGCTCGAGCAGCTCGGCGTCCGGTCCGGCATCGCCGCCGAGGCGTACAACGGCGCCGTCTACCGGCTGCAGCAGGCCAAGGCCGAGGCGGCCGCCGCCGCGGCCCGGGCGGCCGAGGCGCAGAAGACGCTCACCGCCCAGCGGCAGCAGATCGGTCGCTTCGCCGCCGCGTCGTACCAGGGTGGCGGCGATGTGGCGAAGATCGCGCCGCTGTTCACGGCCGAAGGACCGCAGGACCTACTCGACTCGGCCGGTACGGCGCACTCGGTGTCGGCGGCGATGCAGGGGTCCTACCTGCGGTTCACCGCGACCCAGGTGATGACGAACCTGTTCAAGGTGCAGGCCGACCAGGCGGTCGTGAAGGTCAAGAAGGCGACCGACGAGGCCGCCAAGGCGAAGAAGGCCGCCGAGGACGCGGAGGCGGCGCAGTCCGCGGCGGTGACCGCGATCGGCGTCCAGCGCAAGCAGTCGATCGCGCAGCTCGCCACCCTGCAGAACATCTCGCTCCAGGTGGCCGACCAGCGGCAGCGCGGGCTCGAGGAGCTTGCGCGGCAACGAGCCGCCGCGATCGCCGCGAAGAAGGCCGCCGAGCTGAAGGCGCGGATCGCCGCGCGGGAGGCCGCCGAGCGGCGCCGGGAAGCGGCCGAGCGGGCCCGGGAGGCGCGCGAGGAGAAGGCGGAGCGGGCGCGCGAGGCGAAGGAACAGCGCGAGCGTGAGAAGCAGAACGACAAACAGGACAGCCGCAAGAAGAACCCGCCGAAGCGCGAGAAGCCGTCCACGCCGAGCCGCGACAACGACGGCGGCGGGAGCAAGAGCACCCGCGGCGGCGTACAGGACGTGATCGAGTTCGCGATGCGGCAGCGCGGCGACATGTATCTGTGGGGCGGGACCGGCCCGGACCGCTGGGACTGCTCCGGGCTGACCCAGGCCGCGTGGGAACAGGCCGGCGTGCAGCTGCCGCACTACAGCGTCGCGCAGTACGAGCAGATCCGGCACATCGACGAGGACGAGCTGCGGCCAGGCGACCTGATCTTCTGGTCGCTGGACCCGGACGACCCGGGCACCATCCACCACGTCGGGATGTACCTCGGCGACGGGCGGATGATCCACGCCCCGCGGAGCGGCAAGCCGGTGCAGATCGACAGCGTCTACTACTGGGAACCGCCGGACTTCTTCGGCCGTCCTTAACCCGTTGTCCCCGGTGTAGGTTCCGATTAGAGATGTCGCTTTCCAGGTGACTTGTCGTCTAGTTGTCGCTCGGAGCTGCATGCAGCCTCACCCAACGGTGGTGCGGTGGCCGTGAGAGAGTCTGACGCGGTCTGTGACCCCGAGGCTCCCGAGGCCAATGTGCCCGGATGACTTCCGATGTCTGGCTGGGCTGACGGGGCCGAAGGTGGGACTTGGGCCCGGGTTGGCTGCGCGATCGATGGCAGGTCTCCCCGTGCGCCCCCGGCGGTGCCCGATCCTCGAGGCGGCCGAACATGAGTGGCCTCATGCAACTGCGCAGCAGCCTGTTGCGTAATTGAACCCGGCGAAACCCGCGCTGAGGTGGGCCAAGCTAGCAGGCAAAGCCAGCTCGTGCCGCTAGCGCGGCGTGTCGTCTGCAGCAACATGCAGTGTGGTTGCGGGCAACCAACTCGAGCGATAGAAATTTTGTTGTCTATACCGGTGCCGCGGGGGCTGCGCTGGTTCTTCCGCCCTTCTTTCGTTGGAGTTTGGATGCGCCGCGCCCGCGTTCTGCTGACGTCTGCCCTGATCCTGTCTCTTCCGGCTTCGTTCGGAGTTCCCGCTACCGCTCTCGCGCATCCACAACAGGTTGCGCAAGGGGCTGTACAACAAGCACCGCAACAGGCACAGCGTGCGGCCGTTGGTCCGCTCGCGCCGCCTGTTCCCGCGCGGGTCGTCAACGCCTCAACGGCGACCGCGGGCGCCGCGACGGGTAAGCCGACGCGGGTGCGGGAGCTCGAGGAGCGTCGCACGGCGTCGTCGACGTCGTATCGCATGAGCGATGGCACGACGCAGGTCGAGTTGTCGACGGAGCCTGTTCATTACAAGGATTCCAAGGGCAAGTGGCAGCCCGTCGACACGAAGGTCACTGCAGGCTCGGGTGAGGATTCGTTCGAGAACGCGAAGAACAACTTCCGCACGCGGTTCGGTAAGTCGAGTGATCGCCTGTTGACGTTCGAGGCGGACGGCGACTCGATCGGTCTCGGTGCAGCGGGTGAGAAGCGGGCGTTGACGGCGCTGACGAAGGACTCGTCGGTGGCGTTCCCGGACGTGTTCGGTACTGCGGACGTTCGGTACTACGTGTCGCGCACCGGCGTGAAGGAAACCGTCGTACTCACGGCGCCCGCCGACGCGGCGGACGAGTACACGTTCGAGTTGCGGACCAGTGGTTTGACGGCGAAGGCGCAGCCGGACGGGTCGATCGGGTTCTTCAAGAAGAACGATGACGAGCGGCCGAAGTATGTGATCCCGGCGCCGAACATGTACGACTCGTCGACCCAGAACCGGCTCGGCCAGCCTGGCTACTCGGAGAAGATCACTCAGACGATCAGCCAGCAGGGCGGGAAGACGCTGCTGACGTTGAAGCCGGATCGATCGTGGCTGGCGGCGAAGGAGCGTGTTTACCCGATTTTCATTGATCCGACGATCGTGGTGGTGCCGGATCCGGCGGCGGCGCAGGACACGTCGATCTCGGAGGCGAACGCGAACACCGGCTACGGTACGAACCCGTCGGTGCTGGTCGGTGACGACTTGAGCCACAACACGTGGCGGGGTCTGTTGAAGTTCGACCTGTCGATGATCCCGAGCACGACGACGATCCGGTCGGCTGATCTGAACGTGCATTACGGGGCGGGCTTCGGCGGAGATTACAAGCTGCCGCTGTCGGCAGTGAAGGTCACTTCGGACTGGTCGGAGGCGACCGCCACCTGGGCGACGATGAACGCCGCGTGGCACGGCACGTACGCGTCCAACACGGTGATGGTGGACGATCAGGACACGTTGTCGGCGTCGTACGAAGGGTTGTGGAAGTACCAGTCCAACACGGCCGCGGTGAACGGTTCGTTCTCGTATGCGCCGACGGAGACTACGCCGGACACGTTTACGTGGAATGCCCGGGTGCCGAGCGACGGCGATTACCAGGTGCAGGGGTTCTACTTCCAGTCGTCGGTTCGCGGGAAGCTGCCGACGACGCTGGTTGGTGCGACGGCTGACGGCCAGGTGACGACGCAGACCACGACGTGGGATCAGACGGCCGGTGTTGTTGGGGGTGCGCAGTGGTACACGCTGGGCACGATCCATTCGCGTCCGGGTAACACGACGCAGGTGAAGATCACGCGGCAGCAGTCGCCTGTGGCGGCGACGATTCCGGTCGCGGATGCGATGAGGTGGACGAAGTACTCGACGGCGACCAAGCAGGTCGGCGACCGGGACGGCTGGCATTCGTACGCGATGGGCAGCTACGTGCAGTCGTGGCTGAACGGCTCGTCTCCGAACTACGGCGTGATGCTGAAGGCCGTGGATGAGAATCCGGCGACCGCGCCGGCGGGCGGTCTGTACTACAGCGCGAGCGAGGACACCTACGGTGGGGAGACGGCCGCGCGGCCGAATCTGGTGGTCACCTACGACGAGCCGGGTGTGGCGCTGAACCCGCCGTCGACGATCAACGCGTCCGGCGCAGAGCTGACATGGAGCAAGTACGTCGATCCGACGCCGGCCGATGACGACGACCTGGTGGAGTACCAGATCTTCCGTGGTTGCCGCGCTCTACCGGGGGACACCTGCACCGCGCCGGTGGGTGACTACTTCTCGAATACTGCTCCGGCGGCGCTCACGTTGGTCGGTACGGTCCGTCCGGATGTCACGTCGTTCACCGACACGACAGCGAAGCCGTCGGCTCTGAAGAGCACAGGACAGCCCGACCCGGCGACCTATAGCTATTGGGTTGTGGCTCGACTGGTGGGGGACGGCGCGTCGAACGGCAAGGCCGCGTCGAACGTGCAGACCGTCACGATGCCGCGCGAGGGCAGGATCCTGCGGTCATTCGGCGGTGATATCTCTGACACCACGCTGAGCAAGTCGCAGCCGACGACGAACTTGTCGCGCCCGGACGGTGGCGGTACGCCGAATACGCGGTATTGGGTGCAGGTTGGCAACAACCATCCGACGTACGGCGCCGAGCGTGGGGTGTTCAAGTTCGATACCGCTGCGATCAAGCAGGGCACCAAGGTCACCGACGCCCGCGTGGAGCTGTTCTCGAACTACGGTTCCGGCACCGGCCAGGCCGATTTCGATCTGTACGGGTTGACGAAAGACTTCGTCGAGACCGAGGCGACGTGGAACCAGGCGACCTCGACGATCAACTGGACAGCTGCCGGTGGTGACTATGACCCTGCCCTGCTGGGATCGGCGAGACCCAATGACAATGCACAGCGGCTGACATTCGCCTCGGCGGGCCTGCTCACGAAGTTGCAGTCCTGGGTGGACAACCCGGGTAACAACCACGGCTTGTTGCTTCGGACGCGTGTCGAGGCGCCGGATGCCGCGGGACAGCAGTTGATCAGCGTCACCAACGGCGAGTCCCCGGACACGCTGTTCCGGCCGCGACTGTGGATAGAGCACCTGGCCAGCAACGCCGCCGAGACGTACCGGGCTGATGAGATGCCGGAGCGGTTCGTTCCGGGCACGACGATCACGACGCCGGTGACGGTGACGAACACGTCGAACCAGGCATGGCCGGCTGATGCGCAGTTGTCGTATCGCTGGACCGAGCCGGACAGCACCACCGACATCACGGTGTCTGGTGACCGGAACTTCGTGCCGCTCGGGAAGGCGCTGGCGGCGGGGGAATCGGTCCGGCTGAATCTGCCGATCCGGACGCCGATCCAAGCCGACTCCGGCACGAAGCGCCTGGCGTACGACCTGTATCTGGATCTGTGGTGGTTCAATCCGGACAGGGGCACGTCGGGCGAGTATGAGTGGTTCTCCGTCACGCATCCGCCGTCGTCGAACACGATGCCGCCGTCGCAGGGCTGTGCGGTTGTGACGACCGGGTATCTGTGTGTGGACCGGTATGTGGAGGATCCGGGCTCGAACCAGTTGGGTCTGGAGAAGTTCTTGTCCTACACCGGTGAGGAGACCGGCGGCGGTTCGCAGTTGCTGACCAACCTGTACGAGGGCAACGTCGTGTGGTCGTACGACGCGTTGTCGAATCCGTCGATCGGTCCGTCGGCCTTCGTGCGGTTGGCGTACAACTCCATGGATGGCACCACCACGCGGGCCGGGTTCGGGTTCTCCGTCCAGGCGGCCACGCTGACCAGGCTGGGCAGTGACTTGTCGGTGCCGACCGGTGGCAGTGTCAGCAACCTGATGACGTTCATCGACGGTGACGGCACGACCCACACCTACAAGCTGGCCACCGAAACACCCAGCCTGCTGACCTACACCCGCCCGCCCGGCGTGGGGCTGGACCTGACTCGTGACCTGACCGCCGACGCGGATCACCAGTGGGTGTTCACGCGGCCGGACGGCACCCGGTTCTACTTCAACCAAGACACCGGACGGCAGACCTCGGTCGTGGACCGCAACGGCAACACCATGACCTACGCCTACGACACCTCCGGCCGGTTGACCACGGTGACCGACGCCAGCAACCGACAGGTCCTGACACTGGGATACGAGCCCGGAGGCACCAGGAAGCTGGTGTGGATCCGCGACATCTCTGGGCGGGCCTTGAAGTTCAACTACAACGTCTCCTCGCAGCTGATCAAGCTCGAGGACGGCGGCCAGTTCGACACCGCCACCCAGACCTTCGGGGCCGGGGCGCCGGTCAAGGCGTTCCAGTTCGCTTACACCGACACCAACAACAACGGCAACACGAAACTGATCTCGATCAAGGACCCGCGCAACCCGCAGACCGGCGCCGAGACCAAGATCGCGTACTTCACGTCGACCGAGAACTCGACCTATGCGTCGTGGCCGAAGAGCTACACCGACCGCCGCAACAACAACACGACCTTCTCCTACGCCGACCCGGACGGCTCGGCCGCGCAGGACCTCGTCGCCACAGTCACCGACGTCAACGGATCCACCCCGTCGGTGACGACGTACCGGATGGACGGCTACGGCCGCACCACCAGCATCCTGGACGCGAACCAGAACGCAACCGGCGGCACCAAGGCCACCCTGCTCGCCTGGGACAACGACCACAACGTCATCAGGCTCCAAGAACCCAACGGCGCGGTCTCGACCTGGGAGTACGACCCCAAGACCGGGTATCCGCTGATCGTGCGGGACGCGATGGCGGTCAAGAACGGCCTGCCGGGCGTCGTGCTGACCTACCAGACGCTGACCACCGGAGCGAAGCCGACGGTGCTGCTGTCGAAGAAGAGCGCCGCCGGCCGCACGGACACGTTCACCTATGACGCGAACGGCAACGTCAAGACGGTGAAGAACGGCCGCGGCTACGGCCCGACCTACACCTATAACACGAACGGGACCCTGGCCACGGCCACCGACGCGCGCGGTAACGCGACCCAGTACGGGGCCGACTCCAACTACCACGCCAGCGGATACCCGCTGTCGATCACCGATCCCGAGCTCGCCAAGACCGAGTTCACCTACGACGACCGCGGCAACGTGGTCCAGGTGAAGGACGCGTTGCTGCGGTTGACGACGGCGGAGTACGACGCGTTCGGCCGCCCGACCAAGGTCAGCGAACCGTACGACGGGACTGTCGTGCGGACGACGGCGACCGACTACGACCTGAACGACAACGTCACCAAGGAGACGCCGGCGAACGGTGCGCAGTCGCTGTCGACGTACGACGCCGCCGACAATCTGCTGACGAAGACGCTGCCGGATAACAACACCACGGGACGGCAGCTCGCCTACACCTACGACGTGCTCGGCCGCAAGATCACCGAGACCGCGCCGAAGGGCGTCGCGACCACGACCGACCCGAACGACTTCGTCACCAAGTACACCTACGACCGGATCGGCCAGGTCCTCAAGGTCGAGACCCCGTTCATCGACAGCACCGGGGCGACGCAGACTCCGACCACGACCTATGAGTACGACGAGGTGGGCAACCAGACGACGGTGATCGACCCGTTGCGCAACGCCTCGCCGGCCACTGACTACACGTCCAAGACGGTCTACGACCTGAACCACCGCCCAACTGCCGTCACCGACGCGGCCGGTTACACGAGCAAGAAGGTGTACGACGCGGACGGGCTCGTGACGTCGGAGATCAACCAGACCGGTCACACGAAGACGACCAAATACGACGAAGCCGGCCAGCCGATCGAGGTCAGCGTTCCGCACACGCCGATCGGTGGACACCAGGAGCAGCGGGTCACCAAGACGATGTACGACGAGGTCGGCAACGTCACCCGAGTGACGCGCCCGACCAACGCCGACCGGCCGACGCCGCTGTACTCCGAGACCGTCTATGACAAGAACAACCGGCCGATCCAGAAGAAGTCGGCGTTCGACACCACCTCCACGTTGTACAAGACGCCGTCGTCCACCTTCTTCCAGTATTACCCGACCGGTGAGATCAAGGCACAGTCCGAACCGACGTTCGGGAGCTCCGGTAGCCAGTGGACGAACTTCACCTACTACGGCTCCGGTGACATCAAGACGTCCACGGATCCATGGCAGATCACCACGACCTATGGCTACAACCCGCTGGGTCAGCAGACCGACCGCACGCTGACCGTGCCGGGCGACGACGCCAAACGCACCCAAGCCCGGGGCTACTACCCCGACGGCGCGCTGCAGTCCCGGTCTGACACGGCCGCGCAGCAGCCGGTCGACATCGTCGACAACGCCGACAGCTGGCAAACCAGCTCGACAGGCGCGTGGACACCTGTCAGTGGTGGCACCAACACACAAGGCGCCAACTACTTGACCCACGCCGCGACGACAGGCTCGACCGACACGTTCAACTGGCGGGTGCTGCCGGATGTTGCGGGCTCGTTCGACGTCTACGCCTCCTGCCCGGTCCGCACCGACGCGACGACGGCGGCGACGTACACGATCAATCACTCCACTGGCGCCGCGACCAAGACCGTGGACCAGAAGGCCTGCACCGCGGCCACGCCGTGGGTCAGCCTGGGCAACTACTCGTTCCCGAACGGCGTGGCCAAAGCCATCACCTTGGCGCCCTCGGCAACGGGTGTGGTGTCCGCGGACGCGATCAAGCTGGTCTCGACCAGCCCGGTCGACAGCCGTTCCTTCACCTACAGCTACGACGCCAACGGCACGCAGACCGAGGTCAAGGACAACAACCCCAACGCCGCAACCGACACCTACAAGGTGACCACTGACGGTCTGGCCCGCACTACGAAGGTCGAGGAGCTCAAGGGCGCAACGACCAAGGCGACCACCGACTACACCTACGACCTCGACTCCAACGTGCTGTCGACCAACGCGCAGCGTCCGGCGGACGCGAACACCGTCGGCGTGACCCGCTACACCGCCTACACGTGGGATGTCCGGAACCTTGTCGACACGGTCAAGGCCGGCTCGACATCGACGAGCACGGATACCTGGTCCTACACGTACGACCCCCGCGGCCTGCGCTCGACAATCACGAAGCCGAACGGCAACGTGGCGACGTTCACGTATCACGAGGACGGATTGCAGCGGATCCTGACCGAGAAGACCAGCGGCGGCCAGCTCGTCTCCTCACACTCGCTGAAATACAACCCCGACGGCGACCGCTCCCTGGACGTCGAGAAGGTTCTGCAGGCCAACTCGTCGCTGTATCTGGACCAGGCCTCGGCCTACGCCTACACCCCGGCACGGCAGCTCGCCGCGGTCACGAAGACCGGTGTCGACAAGGGTGACAACGAGGTCTACGAGTACGACGCGGCCGGCAACACCACGAAGCAGACCATCGGCGCCACCACGTCGACGATGACGTACGACCGTAGCCGCCTCATCAAGACGGTCACCGGGGGGACCACGTTCAACTACCGCTACGACCCGTTCGGCCGCTCCACGACCGTGGACGTCGGCGCCCAGGTGGTGGAGCAGAACGCCTACGACGGCTACGACCGCCTGGTCCGCCAGCAGAAGTTCGATTCGACCGGTACCCCGACGTTCACGAGGAACCAGACCTACGACCCGTTCGACCGCGTGGTCAACCAGTCCGAAAAGGTCGGCACGAACGCCTCGATCACCACCCGGTACACGTTCGTCGGTCTGGCGAACCAGGTCACGGCCGAGGAACAGAAGGACAGCACCGGCACGTGGAAGACCTCCAAGTCCTACGCCTACGGGGCGTCCGGGGAGAACCTGTCGCTGGTCGACTCGCCGGTCAGTGGTAGTACCTCGAAGAAGTCCTTCTACGGAACCAACCCGCACGGCGACGTCGAATCCCTCACCGACGCCTCCACCGGCACGACGACCTCGACGTACCGGTACACCGCCTACGGCCAACCGGACAAGAAGGGCACCACAGGCGACGACGTGATCTGGGACGACCCAGCCAAGGACGCAGATATCGTCAACCCGTACCGGTTCAACAGCAAGCGCTTCGACGGTGCCACCGGCACCTACGACATGGGGTTCCGCGAATACAACCCCGGCCTGAACCGGTATCTGTCGCGCGACTACTACGACGGCGCGCTGCAGGACCTCGCTCTCGGCACGGATCCCTGGAACACCAACCGCTACGCGTTCGCCGGCGGCAACCCCATCACCGGCGTCGAGATTGATGGCCATTACGCGATCGACGAGGACGGGAACCCGCTCAAGCCTCTGAATCCTCATGAAGCAGTCGTTCTGACGGTGGCGAAAGAGGTTGAGGCGGTCGCCAAGGCCAGTGGCTGGAAGGGCGAGGTGACCATGGATCTGGGCAAAGGCGGCGGCAGCGAGAACACCATTGCCGGCGCGGCGCGGGATGGGAGTGGGAAGCCCGGCCGCGCGGACGTCATCTTCTGGGGAGAAAAGACCATCTACGTCTGGGAGGTGAAGTTCACCGGGACAAAGACGGACAAGCGAGAGCGCGAAATGGCGCCCGGTCAGATAGATCGCTACATGACGCAGTTGCGGCTCGATCCGAGGGCGAAAGGCAAGACCGTCGATTTTGGACCGCCGCTGTCGACGATCCGGAAAATCCCGTCCGCTATCGGACCGGTAGACAAATGGTCCGAACGGAGCAAGCCCGCCTTCCGCGGCGTTGTGTTCTGGGCACCGAGCAAGCCCGACCCTGCCCGCAAACCTGCACCGCAGCCGGCGGTCCGGCCGGTCGTGGTACCCAATCTGAACAGCTTTGTGGTCGAACCCCATGAATGGACCACCACAGACTGGATCATCACCGCGGCCGCAGGGGTCGCTCTTGGAGCGGCCACGGGCGGAGTAGGACCGGCTGTAGGAGCGGCAGCGGGCGGGGCGATGGTTCCGGCGTTCGGATGGTAACGGCAACCATGGGCGCCTCGCGCCTGTAGCGTGGGCAAACAAGGACGTAGAGAGGATGGTTTCGTGACGAAGGCAGTCGCGCCCGAGGACTGGCCCTGCGTGTCGATGGCGGCGATCGTCGACACCGACGGGTTGGATGATGGTCAGTATCTGGAAGCTGTCCGGGTCTGGATCGAGGCCACGTCGCAGGTCCTGGCCGGCGACCTGTTTGGCCGGTATGCCGCCGGCGATGAGATGGTCACCGCCAATACCTACGTGGATTGGGGCGGGGGCGCGGACATCGATCACGCGCCTTTCAGCCCGGCCCGCGTCGCTCAGGTCCTTGATCAATGTGCTGATCGGGGCCGGCCGGAGTTGATTCTGCTCGCGGCAGAGGAGGAGTCGGACAACGGATTCCTAGTTCCGGGTGCGCCTGGCGAGTCCTTCTCTGCGCGCCTGGAGGTGAAGACCTCGGCTGAGATGCCGGGAGTCGTGTCATTTAGCGCTGTCGCTACCTACTGGTCACCGGACGAGCGCATGCCCGTTCCCGTCCAGGAGCGCTGGCTGGACGTGTGCGCACGGTTCTGTGAGGATCTGCCACTGACCTTCGGGAGCATCTCCAGCGGAGACGGGGTCCGCGGTGTGACCGCGCTGGACAGGGCTTTGGGGCGCGGTGAGTCGGAGTCGGTCCGGGCGAGTTTGTCGGTGCTGCGGGGATACTCGTGGGTCACTATGTGTCCGCCGCCGATCGTGGAACGCCTCGGCGGGGTCACGAAACTCGAGGAATCGAAGCGCTTTTGGAGACTGCGACCTCTGGCGTCCGGCGCTGTTTGGGCGCAGGCCACCGAGCGGCTCGATGACTACAAGGGCGCCGTGATCGAGGGAGTGTTCAGAGTGTTTGCTCCTGTCCTTCCGGCTGGCCTGGTCGAACCGATCTGGGGCGACAGTTGGCCGACCCTCGTCCACGCCGACGCGTCGCAGTACCGCGATGACGGACCCGAGGGGTGGTCGTAGTGGTTCACCCGGAGCCGAGACATGAGTGGCTCCGGGCGGGCCCCTGACCCACGATGAGCAGTCCGCCCGAGTGCCAGGCTGTCGGCTCGACGGTGCCGGACCATGGAACGGGTGCAATGAGCTTCTGGCCACGCATACCCGGTCGAGCTACCGCCCCCTGGCTACCCCCGCAGGTCGCCCAGCTTTGGCTGCTCACGATGAACTGAGCGGAGCGCCATGACGACCGAACTGCCCATCCCTGGCCGAGGCATGGGGTTCTTCAAGGCCAACGTCGCGGTCACCGCTCAGGCGTTAGAGCGGTGGCGACGATCGCACGCGTGGTTCGCGAAGCGGCCACCCGGCCTTGTCGTGCAGAAGTTGGAAGGCCCGCTGTCGTCCGGGATCGAACGGCTGCTTCCGTTCGGTCCCGGACGGGACCGGGAACTTCTGTGGGACTGTGGCAACGGGGACTGGACGGCGTACTTCGACGACATGCCCGCATCCGATGCAGTGACTGCGGTGAGTGGTCTGTGCATGATGGCCGGCTTCGAGGGCGTCGTCCTCGTCGACAGCACGTCGGAGTGGGACGGTAACCGGGATCTTCAATTCGTCGTTCACAAGGGCGCGGACACGATCCGGGCGTTGGAATCGACCTGGGAGGGGCGTCGAACGTTCGAGACCTATGGCGATCCGCTGCCGTTCGAGGAGACCGAGCGCTATGCGCGACGTCTGAAGCGTGAACGTCTCACCTCAGAAATGCTTGAAAGGTACTGTGCACATTTGGGCCTCTTCCCGTACGACCCGTCGTTCTACGGTCAGTCGGGGTACCTCTCGAGCGACGTGAGAACCGAGTTTCAAAAGCAGTCATTCCAGTTCTGACGTGGCTGCGCTGGTCTTCGGAGGCTCGCCGAGGGCGTTGTTGTTCCCCGTTGGCAGTGCGCCACGTCGCTGGGGTTGGTCAACGCGACTCGCTGCGGACACGGGCTGGTGCAGGCAGATGGAGTTGAAGGTTGTTGTTGGTCGTCGCCAGGATGCCTGTGTTTGGTTCGCGACGCAGGGAGTTCGGATGGTGCGGCGTTCAGCTCATGGGACTACGGCTGATGATCGACCGGTCCAGGCTTGCTATAGGCAGGCGGATGGGCGGTTGGTCGAGACGGGTTTGGATCGGTTGATCGTCGGTGAGGTGCTGGCTGGGCTGCCGGTGCGTGAGTTCCGCTGGTATCGCGGGCAGAGGCACTATTCGGGCTGGTATTGGGCGGCCACGACGGGTCGTCTGGTGGCGTACGAGAGCCGTCTGGAATTGGCGCGGATCCTGTTGGCCGATTTCGACGGCAGTGTGGTGGGGTTGGCTTCGCAGCCGCTTTGGTTGACAGGTCCGGACGGAGACAGGACGAGGCGCCATGTGCCTGATCTTCTGCTGTTGCATGCCGATGGCCTGGTCACGGTCGTCGACGTGAAGGCGGCTTCGCGGATGGACGACCCGAGGGTGATGGCGCAGTTTGCGTGGACGCGCCAGGTATGCGCGGTGCGCGGCTGGGCGTACGAGACGTGGTTAGGCGCTGATCCCGCGCTGCTGGAGAACGTCCGATTCTTGGCCGGTTACCGGCGGCCGCATCTGGTGCGGACCGCGCTGGAGCCGCAGGTGCTGGCCGCGGCCAGGCACCAGTCGACGATCGGCGGGATCGAGGCCGCACTGGCTGGAGTGGACGCGAGCGATGTGGTTCGGCCTGTGGTGCTGCATCTGGTGTGGACGGGCCGCTTGACGGTGGACTTGAGCCGCCCGCTGAGCGCGGCCACGACGGTGCGGGTGGCGGCGTCGTGAGCGGGCAGACGGTGCGGACGGTGAGGATCTACCCCGGCGGACGCCTGCTGCTGTCCGGTGACGTGGTGGAAGTCGTCGAGCTTGACGGGCTTGGCGTGACGGTTCGCAACGAGCGGACCGGTGAGTTCACCGCATTGCAGCTCGGTCGGCTGGTCGCCGCTGCGAAGTCGCTGGAAGCGGGCAGCTCTGGCGGCGGCACTGGTGATGGAATCGGTGGCGGTGATGCGGGCTTGGCGATGGCCGGGTTGCCGCCGGTGCAGCTGGCACAGCTGCGGGAGCGGGCCGGGCACGTGCGTGAGGTGTTGAGCGGCTTCCGGGCCGGTCATGCGGGTGGCGCGGAAGCGGGCGAGCCACGTCCAGGATTCGGCCCGGATCTGCGGTTGAAGGACCGGATCGCAGCGAAGGCAGCCGAGCTGAACGTGTCGACGCGCACCGTCGACCGATGGGTGGCAGCCTACCGCGCCAGTGGCGAGGCCGGTTTGCTCGACGCGCGTTTGGTCAAAGGTCGCGTCTCCCGGGTGGATCCGCGCTGGGATGCGGCAGTTCGCCAGGTGGTGGCTGAGTCGGTGAACGCGTCGACCCCGACGAGGTCGGCGTTGCTGCGCAGGGTCACTCTGCGGCTGGCCGAGGATCATGGCGAGGGTGTGGTGCAGGAGCCGTCGCGCAGTACGGCGTATGAGCGGTTGAACGAGCTGACCAAGGGCACAAACGCGGTGTCCGGGAGCGCGAAGGCGCGCCGGTCGATCGCCGCGAGACCTCAGGGTGTGTATGGGCGGCTGCGCGCGATCCGGCCGGGTGAGTATGTGGTGCTGGATACCCAGGACCTGGACATCTACGCGATGGAGCCGGTGACCTGTCGCTGGGTTCCGATCCAGCTGACCGTCGCCCAGGATCTGTTCTCCCGCTGTGTGGTCGGGCTGCGGGTCACACCGGTATCGACCAAGGCCGTCGACGTCGCCGGCGTGTTGTTCGAGGCAGTCTGCCCACCGGTCGACGACGCCGCTCCTGAGTCACGGCGGCCACCGCTGGCGCCTTATCACGGGCTGTGGGACGAGGTCGTGTTCACCGAGGACGACCTGCGGCCCGGTGGCGGGCTGTGTCCGCCAGAGACCCTGGTGATCGACCACGGCAAGGCGTTCATGTCCGCGCAGGTGATCAGTGTCTGCACACGGCTGGGCATGTCGATCCAGCCCGCCCAGCCGAAGAAGCCGACGGACAAGCCGACGGTGGAGCGGTTCTTCCGGACGTTGCGCGAGGGCCTGATCCAGCACCTGCCTGCCTACAAGGGTGCGGATGTCCACAGCCGCGGCGAGGGGATCGAGGAGCAGGCGTTCTACTACGTGCACGAGGTCGAGCAGATCATCCGCGAATGGGTCAGCGAGGTCTACCATCGCAGCCGCCATGACGGCCTGGTCGTTGCGCAGTGGCCGCAGCTGGAGCTGTCCCCGCTGGAGATGCTGCGCATCGGCATCGCCAAGACCGGCCAGTTGCGGATGCCGGCCTGGCCGGAGTTGGCATTCGAGTTCTTGGCCGTCAAGCCACGCACCATCCAGCACTACGGCGTCGAGGTCGACGGACTGCGCTACAACGGCGCCGTCCTGGACGGCTACCGCAACGCCACCAGCCCTTACGGCGGCGCGTTCGCCGGGCGGTGGCCGATCCGGGTCAACCCCGACGACGTACGGTTCGTCTACTTCCAAGACCCGACCGATGATTCCTGGCATCGGCTCGCGTGGGAACACGCGCCCGCGTTGTCGATGCCGTTCAGCGCCGATGCCGCCGCCTACGCGAGGAGGCTGGCCGCCCGTCAAGGCCGCCACATCGACACCGCGCAAGCGCTAGCTGACCTGCTGGGTCGCTGGGAGCAGGGCATGGTCACCGATCGGCGCGAACGCCGCATCGCGGCCCGCCTGTCGGCCGAACGCGCTGCACTGACCCTGCCGGTCTTGCCCGAACAAGACGCCAGACCAACCCCACCTGCCATGTCAGAAGGGCTGGCGGATTTGGCAGAGGTGGAGGCGTCGCCGCTGCGGCTGGTGCCGGATCCGCTGGCCGGCGACGGTGATGACGAAGATGAGATCTTCGACGCGCCAGATGACGCGCCTGGTGACGACTTCTACGCTGACGCGTTCGAGGTGATCGACTGATGTCGACCCAGCAGTTCAGCCTGTCCCGCAAGGAAGGATGGCGCCGATTCGTTGACGCTCCACCGAGGCCGCGCCCAGACGCCTTGGCCCGTGCTCAGCTGAATGCGCTGACCAGCGAGGCGGCAGACGACTACAACGAGAGCCGTCACGATTGGCACGCGAACTTCGGCATCGTCGCAACCCCGCAGTTGTCGGCGATCCACGACGAACTGGACCAGATCGTGGCCAGCAACCGCCAAGACGGCGACCGGATCCGCTCGGCCGCGGTCATCGACGCCCTGCCCGGGCTGGGCAAGACCACTATCGCGAACCTGTTCGGCCGGGCGTTCGACCGCGCCCAGATCCGCCGCCACAGCCCGGTCACCGACGCCGGCCACGAACGCATCCCTGTGTTCCGCGTCGGCCTGACATCCAACACCACGCTGCGGACGCTGAACCGGATGATCTGCGAGTTCTACGGCCACCCGGCCACCGACCGCGCCAACGCCGCCGCTCTGGCCAGCCACGCCCTGGATTGCGTGCTGTCGTGCCAGACCCAGCTGGGCATCATCGACGACGTCCACTTCATCGACCTGGACCGCCGCGACGGCCTCGCGGTGTCGAACCACCTCAAGTGGCTGGCCAACGAGCTCCCGGTCACCTTTGTTTACGTCGGTGTCGGCCTGGCCGAACGACGGTTCTTCGCTGACGGCCTCACCGGAAAGAACGTTGTGCTCGCTCAGACCGCGCGACGTTGGACCCGGCTCGGCGTTGACCCGTTCCGGTTCGACACCGACCAAGGGCGCCGCCACTGGACGAGCCTGGTCAAGGCCACCGAGCGCCAACTGGTGCTGACTGACCACCGGCCTGGGATGCTGGTCGACGTCGCCGACTACCTGTTCGAACGCACGACCGGCCACATCGGCTCCTACTTCACTCTCCTCGTCCGCGGCTGCTACCGCGCGATCCGCACCGGCACCGAGGCCCTGACCCGCGACCTGCTCGACGGTGTCCGGCTCGACGAGGCCTCTGAACAAGCACGGAAGCAGCTCGCCGCCGCACTCGCCCACCGCAACCGCAGCGCCGCGTCGGAAGCGGTGTCGTGACCAAGCCGCTGATGGCCCGGGTGCTGCCGATCCGTGTCCCGGTGCTGCCCGGTGAAAGCCTGGACAGCTGGCTGGAAGCCCTTGCCCGACGCAACGGGCTCACGCTCACCGCGTTCCTGCGAGTGCTCGGCATTACTCCCGGCTACTACACCCGTCAACTCGTCACCGACCTGCCGCCCGAGCTGGTGCGAAGGCTCGAGGCATGCACCGCGACACCGGCTGGACGCCTCGACCAGGCCGTTGTGGCTCCGCGCTTTCCGTTCGAACCCAACCGGGAACGCAACTGCCGGTTCTGCCCCCAATGCCTGACCGAACACGACAGGCGCTGGCAGCTGAGCTGGTGGCTGCCCTGGGTCTTCGCCTGCACCACCCACCACGCGCTGCTCCACGACACCTGCCCCAACTGTCACGCCGGACTCCGCACCAGCCTGCCCAGCCGCACCCACCAGCACTCGACAGCCACCTGCCTCCGGCGCATCGCGGCCAGCTCAGGCACCACGGGCGCGACGCGGGTCTGTGGCGCCGACCTCGCCGCCGCCGAGGCGCTCACCCTCGGCCCCAGGCATCCGCTTGTGGCAACTCAGCAGTGGATCGAGGAACTCCTCGACCAACCCGACCCCGTCGAAGCCCACGCCGTCCTGGCCGACCTGAACGCCTGTACCCGCTGGCTGCTCCGTACCATCGACCACCTCGACCTCGTCCAGATGGGAGACCTCGCCACCAACGCCTGGCGCGACAGTCTCAGCGAGCTCGTCACCCCGTCCGGACGGCTGCGGCCATACACCGCCGTCGTCCGCGGCGTCGTCGCCCACACCGCCCGAGCCTTCTTGGATGTCGACGACAACCGCGACGCGATCGCGGCAGTCCGGGAGCTGCGCGGCCGGCGCCCAAACTCGACCAACGCCATCCCCGGCGGCATGGCCCAGGCGGAGTGGGACCAGCTTTCGCCACGCACCCGGCGCCGGTTCCTGCACGCCGCAGATCCGGTGATGCGCCCGATCGAGCGCGTCCGGCTCTGCTCCGGCACACCCCGTGCTGCTCAACCCGACTCCGCGGCACAGAACGCCACGCGGCGTGTCCGACGCGTTCCCCAACTGTTTTGGTCTGGCTGGACCGTTCGGCTGATGCCCCGGCACGGCATCCAGGAGGGCCTCTTCCGGGGCGTTGCGGCAGCACTCCTCCTGGTCCCGGGAGAACCCACGCTGAACGCGCGAGGCATCACCGACCGGTTGCATCCCTACCTTCCCAACGCCCTCGCTGGCACGCTGCGACTGGCCATCGCAGGCGGCCACGACGACGTATTGACCGCGATCTGCAATCTGGCCCACTACCTCGACACGAACCCCGTCCCGATCGACTACCAGCGGCGCCGCGACCTCGTCCCCGCCGAGCCCATCACGCTGCAGGCCTGGCGACAACTGTGCTTCGCCACCGGCACACAACCAGGCGAACGAGCGGTCGGCCCCAACCAAACACCCCGGTTCGTCCAGGCCCAGCGCTACCTCCACCAGCTCCTGACCGGCTCAGACCTCGCCGACCCCACGCACCCGCTGGCCTGGAAGAACCCCTCTGATCGAGGCCGCTACCAAGCCTTCCTGCCGTCGCTGACCCTCGACCAGCGCGACGCTCTAAACGACAACGGCCGTCGCGTCCTGGAGGAGCTCGGCATCGACGAACCGCTCACCTGGGAGCCACCCGCCGAATGCGCAGTCGGTCTCGCGCTCCCCGGGCCTGACCCCGCCGACATCGACCTGGACGCGGTCCGCCGGATCGTGTTCGACGAACAACGCCCGGCCAGCGCTGCCGCACGCGAACTCGGCACGACCCTCACTCACGTCCGGTACGCCCTCCAGCACACCGGGGCCCCTGCCCGAGACTGGACCGCAGGCAGCTCCCCGCTCACCGCCTGGCGGCGCCGTCAACGTGCCGCGGCCCTGCTCACCAGCGACTTCCTCCAGCGCGAATACACCGACGGCGGCAAGACCTTCACCCAGATCGCGGGAGAACTCGACATCCCCCGCGGCCTCGTCCTCGAGTACGCCCGAGCACACGGCATCACGATCCACCGCACCCGGCGCCCGATCCCGATCGATGACGCGTGGCTGCGCGACCAGTACCTCACCCACAAGCGCTCCACCGCCAGCATCGCCACCGAACTCGGCACCAACGACGGGACCATCCGCCGCCGCCTGCAGCGGCTCGGCATCCCGCTGCGGCCCGCCGGCGTCCACAGCCGCCAGGCCATGACCATCACCCTCGACCGGCGCGTTCCGCGCGACGTCCGTGCCGCAGCCCAGGGCAACCTTCATGGCTGGCTGCGGCTCCACCGCTTCCAGATCGCCATGGCCTTCCCCTCCCTGGAAACCGCAGCGACCTACCTGAACACCCACCAAGGCGCCCTGGTCAGGCAGTTCCAGCGCCTCGAACGCGACATCGGCGCACCCCTGTTCCACCGCGGCGTCTTCGGCAAACCGCACCGGCCCACTCCTCGCGGAAACAGACTGCTCCAACACCTCGACACCGGCCACGTCAAGACCCAGCTGCACGCCGCCCTCAGCGCCCAACTCGTGCCCATGCCCGACCCGGCCACAATCGCCGCCGCGACGAGCACCGCCGCCACCCGCCGGCCACCCAGCCCGCCACGGCCCTACACCGGCATCAACGTCCAACGCATCCGGATCCGGCCAGAGACCCTGACCCTCCTACAGGATCTCATCAGCCATGCTGAAGACGACATCTACGCTGCACAGGTCAGCGCACGGACCGGACTCAACCCCGGCAGCGTCTCCACACGACTGCGCCAACTCGAGCACGCCGGCTGGCTCACCAGCCGACTCGAAGACGACATCAGCTGGCTCAACCGCGCGCCCGCCGGACGCGGTCCAGGCCGCCGCCGCACCTACTACACCCTCACCAGCGAAGGACGCCGAGCCGCCATCCACGAACTCCAAACCCGTACACCGGCGAAGGCACCCACATGAACCAGCCTCGACCACCCCGAAGAACACGACAGACCAACCGGACAGAACCCATGACAAACCATCCGGACAACAAGCAGGTCTCCCGCCTCGCGCGGCTCACCAGCCGACAAGAAGGATCGGAACCTACACCCGGCAACAATGCCCTGTTGCCGGGGACTCCGCCGTACCGCGGCTGGCGGAGCTTCAGGGTGGGGTCAGTGGCCTTCGGTCTTGAGGCGCTTGAAGGAGGCGGTGATCTCGGCCTCGGCGTCGGTGCGCCCGACCCAGGTGGCGCCCTCGACGGACTTGCCCGGCTCGAGGTCCTTGTAGACCTCGAAGAAGTGCTGGATCTCGAGCCGGTCGAACTCCGGCACGTGGTGGATGTCGCGCAGGTGCTCCTGGCGCGGGTCGCCGGCCGGGACGCACAGCACCTTGTCGTCCGGGCCCTTCTCGTCGGTCATCCGGAACATGCCGATCGCGCGGGCGCGGATCAGGCAGCCGGGGAACGTCGGCTCCGGCAGCAGCACGAGCGCATCCAGCGGGTCGCCGTCCTGACCGAGGGTGTCCTCGATGAACCCGTAGTCGGACGGATACTGGGTGGCCGTGAACAGCGTCCGGTCCAGCCGCAGACGGTTCGTCTTGTGGTCCAGCTCGTACTTGTTCCGGGTGCCCTTGGGGATCTCGATGAAGACGTCGAACTCCATACGGCAGATACTGTCACGGTTCCGACCGACCGAACGACAGGAGCAGCCCGGTGGCCCGACCTGCCCGTGCGGCATTCGTCACGCTGCTCACCACGGCCCTCTGTGCCGGACTGGTGAGCGGCGCACGCGCCGTACCCGCATCGCAGCAGGCCACGCGGCAGGCTCCCCCTGTCCTGGCGCCGGCGGCCACCGAGGGCGCCGCTCCGACCGCGGCCGGTGCCGGCAAGGCGCTCGCCACGATCCTCAAGGACCCGTCGCTCGGCGCGCACCGCGGCATCTACGTGTACGACGCGTCACGCGGCAAGCCGGTGTTCTCGGTCGGCGCCGCGACGCCGTACACGCCTGCCTCGACCCTGAAGCTGCTCACCACCGTCGCCGCGCTGGCGGCGCTCGGCCCTGACCACACCTTCGCCACCAAGGTCGTGAGCACCGGCAAGAGCTCGATCGTGCTGGTCGGCGGCGGCGACCCGCTGCTCACCGTCAAACCGTCCGCGAACGACGGCTTCCCGGCGCGGGCCAGCCTGCAGGCGCTGGCTGCGAGTACGGCGAAGACGCTGAAGGCCCAGGGCATCGCGTCGGTCACCCTCGGGTACGACGCCTCGCTGTTCACCGGCCCGGCCGTCAACGCGAACTGGGAGCCGAACTACGTGCCCGAAGGCATCGCCGCGCCGACCTCCGCCCTGTGGGTGAACGAGGGCCGCCTGTCACCCGGGATGGCCAAGCGCTCGACCGCCCCGGCGCAGTCCGCCGCCGTGTCGTTCCAGAAGCTGCTGACGCAGTACGGCATCAAGGTCGCTGCGAGCACCAGGGCCGCTGTCGCACCGGCCGGCGCCAAGCCGATCGCGCAGGTCAAGTCGCCGACGGTGGGACAGCTCGTCGAGTACGTGAACCTCCACAGCGACAACGACGGTGCTGAGGTGCTCCTGCGTCACGTGGGCGTCGCGACCGGCAACGGCGGCTCGTACGCCGGTGGCGTCAAAGGCCTGCGCGCCACGCTCACGAAGCTCGGTCTGGATGTCAGCACGGCCCGCATCTACGACGGCAGCGGGCTGGCTCGCGGTAACAAGGTCCCGCTCGACCTGCTCGCCGGTGCGGTCCGGGTGGCCGCGTCGAAGCAGCACCCGGAGCTGCGGCACCTGCTGACCGGTCTCCCGGTCGCAGGGTTCAACGGGAGCCTCAGGGAGCGTTTCGGCGCCGCAGGCACCGGCCCCGGGACCGGTGTGGTCCGTGCGAAGACCGGAACACTCACCGGCGTCCACAGCCTCGCCGGGTACGCCCGGACCCGCTCCGGCACCCTCCTGGTGTTCGCGGTCGCCAGCGACAGCGTCCCCGTTCCCAAGACCCTCGACGCCCGCGCGTCCCTCGACCGCGCCACCGCCGCACTGGCCAATTGCGGCTGCTGATCAAGGCGCATGTTGGTACATGCCACTAGGGTCGTTATATGAGTACGGCGGAAGGCGGGACCACGACCGAGATGGTCGACTGGCAGCTGGCAACCGGTGTGGCGCGGAAGCTCCTGCGTCCCGGCCCGGCGGTCAGCCGCGCGGAGGCGAACCAGGTGGTCGCCGACCTGCGGCAGTTCGCGGCCGAGTCCGAGGGCCACGTGCGTGACTTCACCGGGCTGCAGGCCACGTCGGCCACGGCACCAGTGGTGATCGTGGACCGGCCCGGCTGGGTGCAGGCGAACGCGGACGGCTTCCGGACCGTGCTGCAGCCGCTGGCCGACAAGCTGCGCGAGAAGGCGGACCGGACGCCCGGCCTGTCCTCGGCGGTCGGTTCCCGCGTGACGGGGATCGAGGCTGGTGCGCTGCTGGCGTTCCTGTCGTCGCGGGTGCTCGGGCAGTTCGACCCGTTCTACCCGGCGAAGCCGGACCCGGACCGCCCCGGTCTGACCGGACGGCTGCTGCTGGTGGCCCCCAACGTCGTCCATGTGGAGTCGGAGCTGGGCGTCGTACCGCGGGACTTCCGGTTGTGGGTGTGTCTGCACGAGGAGACCCACCGGGTGCAGTTCACCGCGGTCCCGTGGCTGCGGGACCACCTGCGCTCCGAGATCGCGCTGTTCCTCGACCAGGCCGAGCTGGACGCCTCGGCGTACGCCGCGATGTTCCGGGAGGCCGTGCAGCGGCTGGGCCGGTCGGTGCGTGGCGAGGCCGAGCTGAGCCTGGTGGACCTGATGCAGTCGCCGGAGCAGCGGGCGGTGCTGGACCGGCTGACCGCGGTCATGTCGCTGCTGGAGGGCCACGCGGACTTCGTGATGGACGGGGTGGGCCCGTCGGTCATTCCGACCGTGGAGACGATCCGGTCCAAGTTCTCGTCGCGGCGGGCCAGCGGCAACCCGGTGGACCAGCTGCTGAAGCGGCTGCTCGGACTGGACGCGAAGCTGCGGCAGTACAAGGACGGTGCGGCGTTCGTACGCCGCGTGGTGGACCGCGTCGGCATGGAGGGGTTCAACCGGGTGTGGACCGGCCCGAACACGCTGCCGACGAAGAACGAGATCGCGAATCCCGATGCCTGGGTCGCCCGACTCCACGGCTGAGCCGGCCGGGACCGGCGGCGAGGCTGTGGAGGCCATGGTCGAGCACCGCCGGGGGAAGCTGCACCCGGCCGTCGCCCGGACGAGGGAGGCTGTGCGGGCCACGCTGAGCGAGCTGCCGCGGGGTACGACGGCGCTGGTCGCCTGCTCCGGTGGAACCGATTCGCTCGCGCTGGCGGCTGCTACCGCGTTCGAGGCGCCCAAGCTCGGTCTGCGCGCCGGTGCGGTCGTCGTGGACCACGGTCTGCAGGCTGACTCGGCACATGTCGCGGAGACGGCCGCTGAGCAGTGCCGGGGGCTCGGGCTGGACCCTGTCCTCGTCTGTGAGGTCGAGGTCGGCACCGAGGGCGGTCCGGAGGGGGCGGCTCGGGCCGCGCGGTACGACGCTCTGCGGAAGGCGGCGGATGAGCTGGCAGCGGACGTCGTACTGCTGGCTCACACTCGTGATGATCAGGCTGAGACCGTTCTGCTAGGGCTCGGGCGTGGGTCCGGGGCTCGGTCCTTGGCGGGAATGGCTCCGGCAGTGGGGCTGCTGCGCCGGCCGTTCCTGGAGGTGCCGCGGGCGACTACTGCGGCCGCCTGCATCGCTTCCGGACTCCGGCCGTGGCACGACCCGCACAACGACGATCCGCAGTACACGCGGGTCCGGGTGCGGCACGAGGTGCTACCGGTGCTGGAGGAGGCGCTGGGGCCCGGCGTGGTCGAGGCGCTGGCCCGTACGGCGGGACTGCTCCGGGCAGACGCCGATGCGCTCGACCAGCTCGCTGCGGACGTGGCGGAGACCGCACTGGGCCGTGCCGAAGGACAGGTGCGCTGCGACGTCGGCGTACTCGCTGAGGAGCCCGCTGCGGTCCGCACGCGCGTACTGCGACAGGCCGCGCTGGAGGCGGGCTGCCGGGCTACGGACCTCACCGCCGGCCACGTGGCGTCGGTCGACGCGCTGGTGACCGACTGGCGGGGCCAGCGCTGGATCGATCTGCCCCAGGGGATTCGCGCGGTCCGCCAGGGCGGATTCATCATCCTCGGCCCGGATGTGACAGGCTGAGCCGCGTGGATGCGGCGGACATCGAGAAGGACCTGACCAAGATCCATTACACCGAGGACCAGATCCTCGCGAAGCTGCGCGAGCTCGCAGCGCGGATCGAGGCGGACTACGAGGGCAAGGACCTGCTCCTGGTCGGCGTCCTGCGGGGCGCGGTGATGGTGATGGCCGACCTGGCCCGGTCGTTCAGCCGGCACGTGGAGATGGACTGGATGGCCATCTCGTCATACGGCTCCGGGACCAAGTCGTCGGGTGTGGTCCGGATCCAGAAGGACCTGGACACCGACATCACCAACCGGCACGTGCTGATCGTCGAGGACATCATCGACACCGGGCTGACGCTCAGCTGGCTGGTCAGCAACCTGGAGTCCCGCAAGCCCGCGTCGCTGGAGCTGTGCACGGCATTCGTCAAGCCGGACGCCGCCAAGATGCAGGTGCCGGTCAAGTACGTCGGCCTGGAGCTGCCGGACGAGTTCGTCGTCGGGTACGGGCTCGACTACGCGGAGAAGTACCGGAACCTGCGCTGCGTGGCAACGCTGGCGCCGCACGTCTACTCCTGAACTGTTCCTGAACCGGCTCTTCGGGGCAGACTTGGTGACGGCCTGTACAACGGGTCGTACCGTCCTTTGGTGACCCTCGTGCTGTGTTGTCTTGTGCGACACGAGACACTTGGACTGGTATTACCGTCACAAGCCCGCACACCCGGGCCTGCCGAGCTAGGAGGGACGGGGCTCAGGCCTCGATCATGGACGTGAAGCGCATCTTCCGCGGACCCCTGTTCTGGATCGTCGTCGCCTTCCTCGGCGTGCTGGTGATCGGGCAGCTCCTGACCGGCTCGACCGGGTACAAGACCCAGCCCACCGGCCAGGTCGTCCAGCTGATCCAGCAGGCGAAGTCGTCGAGCGACAAGACGATCAAGTCGGTCACGCTGGTCAACCCGGACCAGGAGATCCGGGTCGAGAAGACCGACGGCACCAAACTCCGGGCGCACTGGGTCGACGGCCAGGGCAACACGCTCGGGAACGACCTGCAGACCCTGTTCACCGACGGCAAGATCGAGCGGTACGACGTCGAGAACCCGAAGCCGAGCTTCATCGGCCAGGTGTTCTCCACGCTGATCCCGTTCCTGCTGATCGCGGTGGTGTTCATCTTCCTGATGAACTCGATGCAGGGCGGCGGCTCCCGGGTGATGAGCTTCGCCAAGTCGAAGGCCAAGCTGGTCACCAAGGACACCCCGAAGACCACGTTCGCCGACATCGCCGGTGTCGACGAGGCGATCGAGGAGCTCCAGGAGATCAAGGAGTTCCTGCAGGAGCCCGGCAAGTTCCAGGCGGTCGGGGCCAAGATCCCGAAGGGCGTGCTGCTCTACGGCCAGCCCGGTACCGGTAAGACCCTGCTGGCCCGTGCGGTCGCGGGCGAGGCCGGGGTGCCGTTCTACTCGATCTCCGGTTCGGACTTCGTCGAGATGTTCGTCGGTGTCGGCGCCTCCCGGGTCCGGGACCTGTTCGAGCAGGCCAAGACGAATGCGCCGGCGATCGTGTTCATCGACGAGATCGACGCGGTCGGCCGGCACCGGGGCGCGGGCCTCGGCGGCGGTCACGACGAGCGCGAGCAGACCCTGAACCAGCTGCTGGTCGAGATGGACGGCTTCGACGTCCGCGGCGGTGTGATCCTGATCGCCGCCACGAACCGGCCCGACGTCCTCGACCCGGCGCTGCTGCGGCCCGGCCGCTTCGACCGGCAGATCGCCGTCGACGCGCCGGACCTGCCCGGCCGGCAGAAGATCCTCAAGGTGCACGCCCGCGGCAAGCCGATGGCGCAGGACGTGGACCTCACCGCGGTCGCCCGCCGGACGCCGGGCATGACCGGTGCCGACCTGGCCAACGTGCTGAACGAGGCGGCCCTGCTGACCGCCCGGTCGAACGCGCAGCTGATCGACAACCGCGCCCTGGACGAGGCCATCGACCGCGTGATCGCCGGTCCGCAGCGCCGGACCCGGCTGATGTCGGACAAGGAGAAGGTGCTCACGGCGTACCACGAGGGCGGCCACGCCCTGGTCGCCGCGGCGCTGCCGCACTCCGACCCGGTGCAGAAGGTGACGATCCTGCCGCGTGGCCGCGCGCTCGGCTACACGATGGTGATGCCGGACGAGGACAAGTACTCGACCACCCGGTCCGAGATGCTGGACAAGCTGGCCTACATGCTGGGCGGCCGGGCGGCCGAGGAGATGGTCTTCCACGACCCCACCACGGGCGCCAGCAACGACATCGAGAAGGCCAGCGCACTGGCCCGCGCGATGGTCACGCAGTACGGCATGACCGAGCGGCTCGGGGCGATCAAGTTCGGCCAGGACAGCAGCGAGCCGTTCCTGGGCCGGGACTTCGGCAGCCAGCGGAACTACTCCGAGGAGATCGCGGCCGCGGTCGACGAGGAGGTCGGCAAGCTGATCCTCAACGCGCACCAGGAGGCCTTCGACATCCTGGTCGAGAACCGGGCGGTCCTGGACCACCTGGTCGAGGAGCTGCTGGAGAAGGAGACCCTGGACAAGAACGAGATCGCTCGGGTGTTCGCCCCGGTGATCAAGCGGGAGCGGCGGCCGGCCTGGACCGGTTCGTCCACCCGGGTCCCGTCCGACCAGCCGCCGGTGATGCCGGTCCCCGGCCGCGCCGAGCAGAACGGCTCGCTGACCGACGTGCTGCCGGGCGGTTCCGTCGGCCCGGACGAGGCGATCCGCCCGCCGGACTACGGCAGCGGCCCCACCCCGCCGAACAAGCAGTAGCACCACCGCAGACGAACGCCGCCACCCGCACCGGGTGGCGGCGCTTTCGTTGTCCGGCCGGGTAGCGTTCGAAGCTGCGCCGGCAGGAAGAGAGCACACGATGACGTCACCGAAGTTCGACCACGAGCGGGCCGAGCGGGCCGTGCGTGAACTGCTGCTCGCGATCGGCGAGGACCCGGAGCGCGAAGGGCTGCGGGACACCCCGGCCCGGGTGGCCCGCTCGTACGCCGAGATCACGGCCGGGCTCGGTCAGGCCGCCGAGGACGTCCTGACGACCACGTTCGCGCTCGAGCACGACGAGATGATCCTGGTGAAGGACATCGAGGTCTGGAGCATGTGCGAGCACCATCTGGTGCCGTTCACCGGCGTCGCGCACGTCGGGTACATCCCCAGCCGCGACGGCCGGGTCACCGGGCTGTCCAAGATTGCCCGGCTGGTCGACGTGTACGCCAAGCGGCCGCAGGTCCAGGAGCGGCTGACCACGCAGATCGCCGAGTCGCTCGTCGAGATCCTGCAGCCGCGCGGCGTGATCGTGGTGATCGAGTGCGAGCACCTGTGCATGACCATGCGCGGCGTCCGGAAACCGGGCGCCAAGACGATCACCTCGGCGGTCCGCGGCCAGCTCCGCAACCCGGTCACGCGCGCGGAGGCGATGAGCCTGATCGTCGGCTGACCCGTAGCCCGGAGCGTCCTGTGCTCGTTGAAGTTTGAGAGTCCGGGACTATGGACATTCTGTTGCCGAGCGGTTACTTTCCGTTGTGGTGCTTGGCCAACGGGGCCCAGGCGCCGGTGTGAGGAGGACAGGATGTCGGGGCGTTTCCGGGTCGGCGCCGCACTAGCCGGGGTCGTCGTCCTGACGGCCGGCGGGCTGGCAGCGGCGAACTGGGCCACCGCCGAGACGCGGAGCAAGAGCGGGCACCAGGCGGCCGCGAAGACCACGGCAGACCCGCTCCTCGCGGAAACCCTCGAAGCGCAGCTCGGGTCCGACGCGGGCGTGGTCGGCAGTTACTACGACGACGCCGGCGAGCTGATCGTCGCGGTCTCGGACCTGTCGACCGCCGCACTGGTCCGCCAGATCGGCGCGATCCCGCACCTGGTCAAGTACACCGCCCGCCAGCTGAACGCCGTACAGGGCGAGCTGAACCGCCTGGCCGCCACGTCCAGCGCGGGCAAGGTGCGGTCGTGGTACGTCGATCCGGTCTCGGGGACCGTGGTCGTCTCGGTGCCGGAGAAGGCCCGCGACTCGATCACCCAGCGGTTTTTGTCCCGGGCCCAGGCGAACGGCGACCGGGTGACGGTGCGCCGCGTGGCCGGGGCGGTCGAGTTGACCGCGGACGACTTCGGCCTGCGCGGCGGCGTACAGGTCGACAAGAACACCGGGTACGTCTGTTCGCTCGGGTTCAACGCCCGGACCCGCAAGGGCACCCGGATCTTCCTGACCGCAGGGCACTGCACGTCCGGCAAACCGTCGTTCTCGCGCAACGGGTACGTCCTCGGGAACACCTACACCTCGAGCTTTCCGGGCAACGACTTCGGATCGGTCGGCGTGATCGAGGGCTGGGACCAGCAGGGGTACGTCGAGGGCTGGGGCAACGGCAACGTCGCGGTCAAGGGGATCGCGGACGCGACCGTCGGCTCGACGCTGTGCAAGTCCGGGAAGAGCACCGGCTGGAGCTGCGGGCGGATCGTCGCGCGGAACGTGACGGTCAACTACGGGAACAACCGCGTGGTCCGCGGCCTGTTCCAGCACACCGCCTGTGTCGAGACCGGTGACTCCGGCGGCGCCAACATGACCGGTGGCTACGCCCAGGGCATCACCAGCGGGGCGGCGCTGATCGACGGGCAGTGCATGGAGAAGCACGGCCGGACCAACGAGTCGTACTCGCAGCCGATCGCCGAGGTCCTGCAGTCCACGAAGTCCCGCCTGATCCTCGCGAACTGAGAGGCCCACGCGACACCTTGGGGGTGCGGGCTACTACGGTGTCTGGGTGAGAACTGAGCCGTGGGGTCACGTGGACGGGTTGCCGGTGCTGGACCGGTGTCTCGTCATGGGCGTCGTGAACGTGACGCCGGACTCGTTCTCCGACGGCGGCGAGTGGTTCGAGCCGGCTGCCGCGATCAAGCACGGCCGCGAACTGCTGGCCGAGGGCGCCGACCTGCTGGACGTGGGTGGTGAGTCGACCCGGCCGGGCGCGGTGCGGCCGTCGCAGGAGGAAGAACTCCGCCGGGTGATCCCGGTCGTCGAGGCCCTCGCCGCGGACGGCGCGATCATCTCCGTCGACACCATGCGCGCCGACGTGGCGCGGCTGGCGCTCGACGCGGGCGCCACCATGATCAACGACGTGTCCGGCGGGCAGGCCGATCCGGACATGCTCCCGCTGGTCGCCGAGCGCCGAACGCCGTACCTGTGCATGCACTGGCGCGGCCACTCGATCGACATGCAGAACAAGGCGGAGTACGACGACGTGGTCGCCGAGGTGATCGCCGAGCTGGCCGAGCGCCTCGAGGTGCTGAGCGCCGCCGGTATCGATCTGCGCCGGGTCGCCCTCGATCCCGGGCTCGGTTTCGCGAAGAACGCGGACCACAACTGGGAGATTCTCCGCCGGTTGCGGGAATTCGCCGTACTGGAAAGACCGTTGCTGATCGGTGCGTCCCGGAAGACGTTCCTCGGTAGGCTGCTCGCCGACGAGCAGACCGGTGAACCCAGACCGGCCGTACGGCGAGACGACGCGAGTGTGGCCGTATCCGCCCTGGCCGCTGCCGCCGGTGCCTGGTGTGTCCGGGCGCACGCGGTGGCACCGAACGCGGACGCGGTCCGGGTGGCGAAGAGATGGGGAACGGTATGACGGACGGACCGCGGCAGGGGGCCGGGGGCGACAGCGCGCCCAAGGGTCCAGGTGGTGCCACGGTGGAGGACGTCGTACTGAGTGCCAACACCGCGTTCTACAACGCCTTCGAGGCCGGCGACCTGGATCTGATGGCGGCGGTCTGGCTGCCGGAGCCGGACCCGGTCTGCGTCCATCCCGGCAACGCGGCGATCTCCGGGTACTCCGAGATGATGCGGGCCTGGGCGATGATCTTCGCGAACACGCCGTACATCCAGTTCTTCCTCACCGATGTGCAGGTCCGCGTGGATGAAGACGTGGCATACGTCACGTGTACGGAGAATGTCCTGTCGTCGGGCGAGGGCGCGCCGGAGGACGGGTTCGCGGGCGGAAAGGCGTTCGCGACCAACGTTTTCCGCAGAACTTCCTCCGGCTGGCGGTTGTGGATCCACCATGCCTCCCCGGTACTGTCGTCTGGGGGCCGACAGGAGGAGGCGGAATGAGCGGTCCCAACGTTCCTCCTGATGTGATCGAGATCCGGGGCATCCGCGGGTTCGGGCGCCACGGGGTGTTCGAGCACGAGCGGGCCGACGGACAGGAGTTCGTCGTGGACGTCCGGCTGGAGCTGGACACCCGGGCCGCTGCGGCTTCCGACGACCTGGCCGACACCGTGAACTACGGGGTGGTGGCCGAGCAGGTCCACCGGGCGATCGAGACCGACCCGGTGGACCTGATCGAGACCCTCGCCCAGCGCATCGCCGATCTCTGTCTCGCCGACGACCGGGTGACAGCGACGGCAGTGACCATCCACAAACCCTCGGCGCCGATCTCGGTGCCGTTCGACGACGTTGTCCTGACCGTGCAGCGCAGAGCCGGAGAATCCTCGTGACTGAGACCCCTAGTCCCCACGTCATCGACGCGGACACCCTGAGCGGCGGCCTGAAACCGATCCGCCAGGTGATCCTGTCGCTCGGCAGCAACCTCGGCGACCGTGAGGCGAACCTGCAGGGCGCGGTCGACGCGCTGCGGGACACCCCGGACGTCGTGGTGGTCGAGGTCTCGCCGGTGTACGAGACCGAGCCGGTCGGCGGCCCGGACGAATCCGGACCGTACCTGAACATCGTCCTGCTCGCCGACAGCACGCTCGCCGTCGACCTGCTGCTGGAGCGCGCGCACGCGGTCGAGCAGGCGTTCGGCCGGGAGCGCGGCGTGCCAGGCGCGCCGCGGACCCTGGACGTCGACCTGATCACCTACGGGCAGAAGGAGATCGAGTCCGAGGAGCTGACCATTCCGCACCCGCGGGCGCACGAGCGGGCCTTCGTGCTCGCACCGTGGCTCGACATCGAGCCGGACGCGGTGCTGCCGGGCCACGGTCCGGTCGCGGAGCTGCTCGCCAAGGTCGGGACCGACAGCGTGACCAAGCTCGACCTCGAGCTGCAGTAGCCGTGGCCGGCAACACCGAGCCGGGAAAGACGCCCCGGGACAAGCAGGAGCCGCCTCGCCCCGGCTCGGTGCGGCCGACGTCGCGGCGGTTGCTGGTCGCGATCGCCGTACTCGGGGTCGCGGTCGGCGTCACGCTGGTGCAGGCGATCGAGTCCGGCGGCGGCGTCGCGCCGACGGTGTCCTGGCTGACGCTGGTCGCCTGGATGTTCCTGGCCGCGCTGCTGTTCGCGGCGGCCCGCAACACCCACCAGCGGATCCAGGTACGCCGGGAGCGGGTCGAACCGTCCCGCGCGGTGTTCCTGCTGATGATCGGGAAAGCGAGCGCTTTTGTCGGCGCGTTGTGCACCGGTGTTTACGCAGGGTTCGCGTTATCCTTCCTGCAGGCGATGGGCTCCTCGGGGCCTCGTAACCGTGTGATCATGGCCGGTGCCGCGGTGGTGATCTCAGTGCTGGTCGTCACGGCCGGATTGTTGCTCGAACGTGCGTGTCGCATTCCCGAGGACCCGGACGAAACCGCTTAACATGACGTCCCATGGGGTCAAGGGGTAGCCGCCGTCGTACCAGGACCACAGTTCTCACCGTTGCCAATGGTCTGCTGATCGTTGTCTGCCTGGGCGTGAGTGTCGCGCTCTTCTCGCAGAATGCCTGGATCCTCCGGGCGGCCGCAGGTGGGGCTGTTCTGGTCGCGATCGCCGCTGCCGTCCTGTTCCGCCACCAGTTGCTGGTGGAGCGGCTGGCCCACTCCGACGAGCGTGCGCAGGTCGCGCAGGAGTACTCGCGGATCACCAGCGCCCGCGTCGTCGAGAACGCGGAGTTCGTCGACCTGATGCAGCGCCGGCTGGACAAGATCGACGAGCGCCTGGACAAGATCGACCAGGAGGTCGCGACCGTCGTGGCCGCCGGCGACAAGCACTCCCAGGCCGACGCGCCGACCGTCGTGGACCTGAAGCTGCGAGGCCTGGCCGCGTCCTGACTCCGGCCGCATACTGCGGAGCATGGGGCTGGACGCGCACTATCCGGCCGTGACGATGAACGACCCGAACGGGCACGTCACGGTGTACAACGAGGACCATCTGCCGATCGGTCAGCTCGGGCCGACGCCGTACGAGTCGCCGTCGGTGAACGTGACGTGCAAACGCAAGGCCTGGGACGACCTGTACTGGTACCGGTTGCTGAATCCCGAGGGCTTCCCGTTCCCGGCCGACGAGGCGTACGTGTCCGCCGACGAGACACACGAACTGAACCCGGGCCAGCCGTACGCGATCCCCGAGTGCGCCTCGGGATGCCCGATCAAGATCGGGCAGGCGGCCGGGGCCGGCATGCTGGCCGTCGGGACGGTCGCCGCGGCCGCGGCGTGGCGGCGCCGGCGCCGGGAGCTGGGGATCGCTCGGCGAGCGACCCGGTGAAGCTCGGCGTGAGCAGTTCCGCTTAGGTTCTGGGTGTGGATCTTGCGAAGCTGGTGAAGGTGGCCGAGGCGGCTGTCGAGCGTGGGCGGGCGGTGACACAGTCGAGGGCGCCGGGGGAGCTGACGTCCAAGGGTGACCGGGACATGGCCTCCGAGGTGGATTTCGCGGTGGAGCGGGAGGTACGGGCCTTCCTCGAGCGGGAGACGCCGGAGATCGGCGTTCTCGGCGAGGAGGAGGGCGGCGCGACGGACGGGACGCGCTGGGTGCTGGACCCGGTCGACGGGACGGTCAACTTCATCCACGGCGTACCGCTGTGGGCGATCTCGCTCGGCCTGATCCACGAGGGCCGCGCCGTCGCGGGCGTGATCGACCACCCGGCGCTCGGGACGACGTACGCCGCCGCGGAGGGACTCGGCGCGACCTGCAACGGGAAGCGGATCCGGGGCAGCGAGTGCACCGACCTGTCCGACGCACTGGTCGCCGTCGGCGACTATGCCGTCGGCCCCGACGCCGAAGCGGTGAACCCCGACCGGAGCGCGCTGACCCAGCGGCTGTACCCGCGCGTCCAGCGGCTGCGGATGATCGGTACGGCGGCCACCGCGCTCACCTGGACCGCGAACGGGTACTTCGACGCGCTGATCATGTTCTCCAACAAGCCCTGGGACACGATGGCCGGTGTGGCGATCTGCCGCGAGGCCGGCGTCACCGTCCTGGACCTCGACGGCACCGACCACGCCCCCGAGTCCCGCGGCCTCTTCGCAGTCGCCGACGGCATCCGCGAACCCCTGCAGGAGCTCCTCGGCAGCTGACCTACTTGTCGATGTCGCCGACGACGAAGAACATGCTGCCGAGGATGGCGATCATGTCGGGAATCATCGTTCCGGGGAGCAGCGCGGGCAGGGCGGAGATGTTGTTGAAGCTGGCGGAGCGGAGTTTCAGGCGCCACGGGGTCTTGTCGCCGCGGGAGACCAGGTAGTACCCGTTGATGCCCAGCGGGCTCTCGGTCCACGCGTACGTCTGCCCCTCGGGCACCTTGAGGATCTTCGGCAGCCGGACGTTGACCGGCCCCGCGGGCATCGCGGACAGCTTCTCCAGGCAGGCGTCGACCAGGTCGAGCGACACCTTCACCTGTTCGAGCAGTACGGCGAAGCGGGAGAAGCAGTCGCCATCGGGCCGGGTGACGACCCGCAGCACGTCCTGCAGCTCGCCGTACGCCAGGTACGGCTCGTCGCGGCGCAGGTCGGCGTCCACCCCGGAGGCGCGGGCGATCGGCCCCGAGACGCCGTACTGCGCGACGAGCTCGGGAGCGAGCTTGCCGACGCCGACGGTCCGGGCGCGGAAGATCTCGTTGCCGAGGACGAGCTCCTCGATGTCGGGCAGCCGTTTGCGGACCGCGGCGGAGGCGGCGGCCGCGCGGCCGAGCCAGCCGTACGGCAGGTCCTCCTTGAGTCCGCCGACCCGGTTGAACATGTAGTGCATCCGGCCGCCGGACAGTTCCTCCATCACCGCCTGGATCGTCTCGCGCTCGCGGAACGCGTAGAACACCGGCGTGATCGCGCCGAGCTCGAGCGGGTACGAGCCGAGGAACATCAGGTGGTTCAGCACCCGGTTCAGCTCGGCCAGCAGGGTGCGCAGCCAGGTCGCGCGGACCGGGACCTCGAGGTTCATCATCCGCTCGACGGCGAGCACCACGCCGAGCTCGTTGGCGAACGCGGACAGCCAGTCGTGCCGGTTCGCCAGCACGATGATCTGCCGGTAGTCGCGGACCTCGAACAGCTTCTCCGCGCCGCGGTGCATGTAGCCGATGATCGGCTCGCAACCGACGATCCGCTCGCCGTCGAGGGTCAGCCGCAGCCGCAGTACGCCGTGCGTCGCCGGATGCTGCGGGCCGATGTTGAGCACCATGTCGGTGGTCGCCAGCTGCGAACCCGCCCCGGTTCCGCCGCGCTCGAAGGCAGGGTCGAATCCAGCGGCTCCCGCACCGACTCCCACGACTCTTTCGGTACTCATAACCCCTATCGTGACAGGCTTGGTCTGTGGACGACCTCTTCGCACCCTCGGATGTCACCTGGACGCCTGTCTCGCCGAACCTGGCCACCCTGCGGCGGCTGAACGCGGCGATCCTGGCCGGGCTGCTGGCGATCGCGGCGCTGCTCGGTCTCGGACTGACGCTGGGCTGGCTGTACGGCGTGCTCGCGGTCGTCCTGATCGCGCTCGGATTCGGCTGGTCGTGGGTGCTGATCGGGCGCAACCAGCGGTCCTGGAAGTACGCCGAGCGTGAGGACGAGCTGCTGGTCAGCCACGGGATCCTGTTCCGCGAGCTGGTCGTCGTACCGTACGGCCGGATGCAGTTCGTGGACGTGACCGCCGGGCCGCTGGAACGTGCGTGCGGGCTGGCCACCGTGGAGCTGCACACGGCGACGCCGGCGACCGACGCCAAGATCCCCGGACTGCACCCCGACGAGGCCGGTCGGCTGCGTGACCGGCTGTCCGCCCTCGGTCAGGCGCAGGCGTGGGGCCTGTGACCGGACAGGCCGTGGAGACGGTAGGGCAACGTCTCCACCCGCTGACCCCGTTCGTGAAGGGCTGGGGGTACTTCGTCGTCGCGGCCTTCGCGCTGGTCAACAACGAGGGTCTGCGGAGCAATCTGACGGTCGCCGGCATCGGCCTGGCCGGAGTACTCGTCGGCGGCATCCTGCTCGGCGCGCTGTCCTGGTGGTTCACCAAGTGGCAGCTGACCACGGACGCGATCCGCGTGGACAGTGGGTTCCTGTTCCGGCGTACCCGGATCATCCGCTTCGACCGCATCCAGGCGATCGACGTGGCGCAGCCGTTCGTCGCGCGGCTGTTCGGGATGGCCGAGCTGCGGATGGACGTCGCCGGTGGTGGCAAGAGCGACGGCAAGCTGAGCTACTTCCGGTACGAAGAGGCTCAGACGCTGCGCATGACGTTGCTGGTCCGCGCCAAGGGGGAGCAGGCCGTCGAGCAGCAGGCACACGACCAGCAGACCGAGGCAACCGCTCCGCCGCTGCTGACCGTCCCGACCAACCGGCTGCTCGGTGCGACGCTGCTCTCGTCCACTGTGGTCGGTAGCGCGGGCGCCCTGGTCTGGCTGATCGTCGCGACGATGGTGCTGGACTTCCACATCGGTCTGTTCGCCGGTCTGCCGCTGCTGCTCGGTGTGGTGCAGCCGATCTGGAAGCAGGTCGTCGGGAACCACGGCTTCACGCTGTCCGAGTCCAGCCACGGTCTGCGGACCAAGCGCGGGCTGTTCGACGTCCAGCGGCAGACCGTCCCGCCTGGTCGTGTCCAGGGCCTGCTGATCACCGAGCCGCTGATCTGGCGGTTCCTCGGCTGGTCACGGGTCGACCTGGACATCGCCGGTGTCGCCGGGCAGAAGGAGGACGGCGACGACGAGCTGGAGGGGGCACAGCTGCTTCCCGTCGGCGAACGCGCCGAGGTGGCCTTCGTACTCGGCAGGGTCCTGCCCGGTCTGGACCTCAGCCGCATCCAGATGCACACGGCGCCGGAGCGCGCGAAGTGGCTGCGTCCGATCGGCTGGCGGTACCTGTCGTACGGCGCCGACGAGCAGGTCATGGTCACCACGCGCGGCTGGATAAGCCGTCGTACGTCGATCGTGCTGCATCACAAGACGCAGTCGGTCCGCCTGGAGCAGGGCCCGCTCCAGCGCCGCCTGGGAGTGGCCAACGTGCATGTGGACACTCCCCTCGGGCCGACCGATGCCATCGCGCTGCACCGCGATCAGGTTGAGGCGGCGGGGCTGGTGCAGGCTCAGGCGGACAGGGCGCGCGCTGCGCGTCGTTCGGTGTCCGCATCGGCAGCTGTCCAGACCCAGCCGAATCCGCCGAGCCCGGACGGGTCGAGCAGCTCAGCCGCCTCGCCGGCGGACGACAGCTCGGACAGGTAGCGCATTGGGTCGGTCTGGGCGAGGTCCAGGCTCGGACGGGCGCCGCTGACGCCCAGTGCCCGCAGTGCGTCGCGCTGGCGCACGATCGTGCCTCCGAGCGAGTCGAGCGCTACGTGGGCCGTGATGTCGCAGCTGCCGTCCGGGATCGGTGAGCACTCCCGCCCGGAGCGGAACCCGGTCAGCGTCCCGTACGGCGGCCTACTCGATCTCAGGTGTCCGTAGTCGATAGCAATCGCGAGACTTCCGCGGGCGAGTCGACCGACCACGGCGGCCCAGGACTGATCACGAGTGCTACCAATCTCAGCCCGATCCCCGGGCCGCCCAGGTGCGGCGGTTGTGGGTGGCCACCACTGCTCGAGCCAGTGGAGGTCGTTGCCTTCTACAACCGGTCCTGGGGTCAAGTCGGCGAGGAGGTAACGCGGGACGCCTTCGTCGTCCCACTCGACGACCTCGCACGGGACGTTGTCGAGCCACTCGTTCGCGATGACCAGTCCGGACAACCGGTCGGGCAGCTCGTCGTCCAGTTCGATGTCGAGGACTGACAGGCCTCCTGCGCGGAGTACCTTGCCCAGCTCGCCGGAGCCGGCGCCGAGGTCCACCACCTGGTCGAGGTCGAGCTCGCGAGCCAGCCGCGCAATGGCCTGCCCGAAGAGGGGGGATGCGTGGACCGACGTGCGGAAGTGGGCGGCGGGGCGTTCTCGGCGGTAGAAGCCGTCGGGGCCGTACAACGCCTGCTGCCAGGCAGCTCGGAAGGTCTCCGTCATTTTCCTACGGGTACCGCCCCGATCTGGGCCCACACACCGGCCGCGTCTTCGCGCCACAGGCCCAGCTCGGTCAGCCGGGTCGTAGGTGCCGGTGTCACGGCCAGCGCGGCGTTGGCCTCGGCGACGACGTCCGGACCGCCACGGTCGGACGACGAGATCGTCAGGTGCGGATGCGGGTCCGGGAACTCACCGCCGTACGGCGGGCACTCGGGGAAGGCGTCGATGACCGCGTGGAGCAGCGCGCGGACCTGGTCGAAGGGCTCCGGCTTCAGCCACGCGGTGCCGTTCGGGAACTGACCCGCGGTCGGGAAGCTCAGCTCGAACGGCTGGATCGACGACACCGCGGCCTGTAGACGTGCCACGTCGGTGTCGGTGGGCTCGGCGACCCAGGGGACCAGCACCGTCACATGCGGCGGGATGAGCTCGGTCAACGGGACCTGTGGTCTCGCGGTCGAACGGGACACCGATCTCCACCGGTCCGTGTATGCCGCCAGCTCAGGCACTGTGATGAGGATCGCCGTCAATTCGGTCCCAGCTGCCCACGCATCACTCACCGCACCATGCTCTCATCCCCTACCCTGACAAGTAGATCGTCTGGTACCCCTCCGCGGGACTGGAACGAGAAGAGAGTGAGTGATGGAACGGATCGGCTTGATCGGAGCCGGCCGGGCCGGGTCCGCCCTGGGAGCAGCCTTGGCGGCAGCCGGACATCCCCTGGTCGGAGTGACTGCGCGCTCCCGCGCATCCCGGGACCACGCTGCCCGCCTGCTACCCGGTGTGCCCGTGCTGACCCCTGACGAGGTCACCGGGCGCGCCGACGTCGTACTGGTCGCCGTACCGGACGACCTGATCCACGACGTGGCGCACACGCTGCCGCTGACCACTGCGCAGTACGTCGTCCACCTGTCCGGAGCGCACGGGCTGGCGCCGCTGACCGGCCTGGCCGCGACGCCGATCGCGTTGCACCCCTCGATGACCTTTCCGGGCGGACCGGTCAGTCTGGACGGGGTCATGTTCACGGCGACCGCGCCCGACGCGGCACGGCCACTCGTCGAGCGGCTGGTGAAGGCGTTGGACGCGCAGGTGCAGTGGATCGACGACGAGCAGCGTGCGCGGTACCACGCGGGTCTCGTGCACGGGGCGAACCACCTGACCACGCTGGTGACCCAGGCGGTCGCCGTACTGCGGGAAGCGGGCGTGGCGGATCCGGTGGCGACCCTCCGGCCGTTGCTGGTCGCAACGCTCGACAACACGCTGCGATCCGGTCATCATGCGCTCACCGGGCCGATCGCCCGGGGCGATGTCGACACGGTGGCAGCACACCTGGCGGTACTGCGGGGCAGCACAGGAACCAGCACAGGAACCAGTACAAGGACCAGCTACGCCGAACTGGCCCGCTCGACGGTGGAGCTGGCGGCGGCGGACGGGCGGCTGGACGCGGAGACGGCCGCACGGTTCGCCCGGGTCCTGAACGAGGTACTGAACGAGGTACTGAACGAAGAACCGAACGGGCACCGGGCAGATCGGACAGGGGAGGCACCGCGATGAGACTCACCCAGACCAAGGCCGAGCTGCGAGCAGCGACCGCGATCCGGCCGCGGGCGGTCGTGATGACGATGGGGGCCCTGCACGACGGGCACGCCGCGTTGCTGGCCGAGGCCCGCGAACGGGTCGGGCCGGACGGCAGTGTGGTGCTGACGATCTTCGTGAACCCGTTGCAGTTCGGGCCGACCGAGGACTTCGACCGGTACCCGCGGACCCTGGCCAGCGATCTCGCGATCGCGAAGAACGAGGGCGTCGACCTGGTCTTCAACCCGTCCCGCGACGAGCTGTACCCGAACGAGCCGTCGATCACCGTCCATCCCGGGCCGCTGGCGGACGAGCTCGAAGGTGTCTTCCGGCCCGGGCACTTCTCCGGCGTACTGACCGTGGTGTCGAAGCTGCTGCACCTGACCGCGCCTGACCTGGCGCTGTTCGGGGAGAAGGACTACCAGCAGCTGACGCTGATCCGCGAGATGGTGTGCGACCTGGATATGGACGTCGACATCGTGCCGGTGCCGACGGTCCGGGAGCCGGATGGGCTCGCGCTGTCCTCACGCAACCGCTACCTGACCGAGACCGAGCGTGACGAGGCCCTGGTGCTGTACCGGGCGCTGAGCGCGGGCGCGAAGGCGGGCATGAACGGGCCGGACGCCGTGATGGCCGCGGCTCAGGCCGAGCTGGAGGCGGTGCCGTCGGTGAAGATCGACTACCTCGCCCTGCGCGCGCCCGACCTCGGCCCGGTGATCGGCCCCGGCGAGGCCCGGATGCTGATCGCCGCCCGCGTGGGGCTGACCCGTCTCATTGACAACATTTCCATCACCCTGCGATGAAATCGATTGATACCGTCGCGGGATGAGTGCTCCCGCAGTCCCGCAGCGGCTGACCGCGCCGGAACCCGGCTGGACCGACACTGTCGACGTGGTGGTGATCGGGTCCGGGGTCGCCGGGCTGACCGCCGCGCTGAAAGCCCGCGAGCTGGGTTCGGTTCTGGTGGTGACGAAGGACGTCGTCGCCTCCGGCTCCACGCAGTGGGCCCAGGGCGGGATCGCGGCCGCCCTCCACCCGGAAGACTCGCCCGAGGAGCACCTGCAGGACACGCTCGTCGCGGGCGCCGGGCTGAGTGACTCCGACGCCGTCCGGGTCCTCGTCACCGAGGGACCGGAGGCGGTCCGCGACCTGATGGAGCTCGGCGCGCGCTTCGACACCCTTGCCGACGGGGAGATCTCGCTCGGCCGCGAAGGCGGGCACCACCGCAACCGGATCGCGCACGCCGGCGGCGACGCGACCGGCGCGGAGATCGAGCGGGCGCTGGTCGCCGCGGTGAGGCGGGCCAAGGACATCCGGCTGATCGAGCACGCCCTGGTCCTCGACCTGCTGACCTCCGAGGACGGCGCGATCGCCGGCGTCACGCTGCACGTGATGGGCGAGGGACAGCTGGACGGTGTGGGCGCGATCCGTGCCCGGGTGGTGATCCTCGCGTCCGGTGGTCTGGGACAGTTGTACGCGGCAACGACCAACCCGAGCGTGTCCACCGGCGACGGGATGGCGCTCGCGCTGCGCGCCGGGGCGAAGGTGCGCGACCTGGAGTTCGTGCAGTTCCACCCGACCGTGCTGTGGCTGGGCAAGAGCGCGAAAGGCCAGCAGCCGTTGGTGTCCGAGGCTGTCCGGGGCGAGGGCGCGTTCCTGGTCGACCACAACGGCAAGCGGTTCATGCAGGGGCAGCACGAGCTCGCCGACCTCGCGCCGCGGGACATCGTGGCGAAGGCGATCATGCGCCAGATGCTTGCCACCGGCAAGGACCATGTGTACCTGGACGCCCGGCACTTCGGCGACGAGAAGTGGCGGGTGCGGTTCCCGACCATCCTCGCCTCCTGCCGTTCGCACGGTATCGACCCGGTCCGCGAACTGATCCCGGTCGCCCCGGCCTGCCACTACTCCTCCGGCGGTGTGTGGACCGACCTGAACGGCCAGACCTCGGTCCCCGGGCTGTACGCGTGCGGTGAGGTCGCCTGCACCGGCGTCCACGGTGCCAACCGGCTCGCGTCCAACTCCCTGCTCGAGGGGCTCGTGTTCGCCCGCCGGATCGCCGCGCACCTCGCGGAAGGGCTGCCCGAGCAGCGCGAGCCGGTGGTGGACCGCCGTACGCCGGGACTCGTCGACGCGGACGTCGTACCCGAGCTGCAACGCGCGATGACGGTCGGCGCCGGCGTGATCCGGAGCGCGACCGGGCTGGCCGAGGCGGGTGCGGCGATCGGCAAGCTGATCGAGCAGCCGGCCGGCGAGCCGGGAACGCCCGGGTGGGAGGCGACCAATCTGGTGACGGTCGCGTCCGCGCTGATCGCGGCGGCGACCGCCCGCGAAGAGAGTCGCGGCGCGCACTGGCGCGAGGACCACCCGGACCGCGATGATCTGCACTGGTCCGGCAGTCTGGACCTCACGCTCGAACCCGTGCCGGCCGCGACGGGCGAGCAGGCTGTGCCGCAGGCCACGTTTGACCCGCGCGATTCCGAGGAGAATGACCGGCATGGATGAGACAGTCGACCGGCAGTGGGTCGGTGACCTCGTGCGGGCGACCATCGAGGAGGATCTGGCCGGTGGTGTCGATGTGACCACCACGGCCACCATCGACCCGGACCAGGTCTCGGTCGCCGAGCTGGTGGCCCGCGCCGACGGCGTGGTCGCCGGCCTCGAGATCGCCGAGCTGGTGCTGCGGCAGGTCGCCGCGCCGGACGAGATCGAGATCGAGCACTCCGTGCGCGACGGCGCGTCCGTGCACAAGGGTGACGTACTGATGACGGCCCGTGGCAAGACCCAGAAGCTGCTCACGGCCGAGCGCACCGCGCTCAACCTGCTGTGCCACCTGAGCGGTGTCGCGACGCTCACCCGGCGCTGGGTGGACGCGGTCGAGGGCACCGGCGCGGTCATCCGCGACACCCGCAAGACGATGCCGTTGCTGCGGTCCCTGGAGAAGTACGCCGTCCGGTGCGGTGGCGGCAAGAACCACCGGATGGGGCTGTCGGACGCCGCGCTGATCAAGGACAACCACGTGATCGCGGCCGGTGGGGTCGCGGAGGCGTTCCGGCTGGTGCGCAAGGCGTACCCGGAGATCGCGATCGAGGTCGAGGTGGACTCGGTCGACGACGCGCTGATCGCGGTCGAGTCCGGCGCCGAGCTGATCCTGCTGGACAACATGGACGTCCCGCTGCTGCGTGAGGCGGTCGAGAAGGTCGCCGGGCGCGCCAAGCTGGAGGCCTCCGGCGGTCTCACGCTGGACAAGGCGGCCGAGGTCGCCGGGACCGGGGTCGACTACCTCGCCGTCGGCGCGCTGACGCATTCGGCGGCGGTCCTCGACATCGCCCTGGACCTGCGAGAAGCGTTGGATTCCAAGGGCGTCTGATGTTGCTCACCGTCGCAGTCGAGAACACCAGGACGCTGGTCGGCCTGGTGTTCGAAGGCACGGTCAAACGGCACTGGTGGGTCGGCACCGATCCCCGGCGTACGGCGGACGAGTGGGCCGTGCTGCTGCAGGGCCTGCTCGCCGGTGAGACGCCGGTGAGCGGGATCGCCGTATGTTCCGCCGTACCGCATGTGCTGCACGAGCTGCGCGACGTCGTCTCGCGGTACTACCAGGACGTGCCGAGCGTCGTGGTGGAGCCGGGTGTGAAGACCGGCCTGCCGGTGCTGGTGGACAACCCGCGCGAGGTCGGCACGGACCGGATCGCGAATGCACTCGCGGCGGTGCACAAGTACGGCGCGCCCTGCCTGGTGGTCGATGTCGGTACGGCGATCACGATCGACGTGGTCAGCCCGGCGGGAGCGTTCATCGGGGGAGTGATTGCCCCCGGCATCGAAACCGCGACCGACGCGCTCGGTCAGGCGGCCGCGCAACTGCGCCGGGTCGAGCTGGTCCGGCCGCGGTCCGTGGTCGCGAAGAACACCGTCGAGGCGCTGCAGTCCGGAGCGATCCACGGTTACGCGGCCCTGGTCGACGGGCTGGTCACGCGAATCCGGACCGAGCAGTCTCTGAACGACGACCTGCCCGTGATCCTCACCGGCGCGCTCGCCCCGCTCCTCGCCGACGAACTGACCGCACCGGTCAGTCACGAACCGTTGCTCACCTTGCACGGCCTGTACCACGCCTTCACCCGCAACCACAGCTAGGGCAGTAGAGCTCTTGTGCCCTTGAGTGACCTGGCCCACTATGAGGCCAAGGGGATTCAGGGGGTTGGGGGAAATATGAGGGCTGCTTATCGGGTACTGGCCGGTCTTGTCGCGATCGGTGTCGTGCTGCAGGCGATGTTCGTCGCGCTCGGCTGGTTCACGGCGATCAAGGACATCGACGACGGCCTGGTCGTCGACAAGAACTACGAGGGCAACACCGGGCACATGCTGCACGGCCAGTTCGGCATGCTGGTGATCCCGGCCATCGCCTTGCTGCTGCTGATCGTCTCGTTCTTCGCGAAGGTCGACGGTGGCATCAAATGGGCGCTGTACGTGGTCGGGCTGGTCGCGCTCCAGATCGCCCTCGCGTTCGTCTCGTTCGGGGCGCCGGTGGTCGGCCTGCTGCACGGGCTGAACGCGTTCGCCCTGGCCGGCGTCGCGGGCATGGCGGCCAGGCGGGCCGCGGCCGTCCGTCAGCCCGCTGCCGAGACGACGACCGTGTAGATGCCATCAGCAACCACGTTGGCCGGCCGGCGCCGGCTGGCGGTCGCCCTTGTGGCAGCCGTCGCGGTGCTGGCGCCGCTCGGGTTCTTCTGGCAGGGGAGTCTGGTTCCGGGCGACCTGTCGCCGATGGCGATGGGGTACGCCGACTACGGTGGCGGGCCCGCGTCCGCGCATGTCCACCACGGCACCGAGGTCGGTCAGCTGACCGGTCCGGCCGAGGGGACACCTGATGTCGCGGTGGACCTGGTCGCACGTGAGGAGCGCTTCGACGTACCCGGACGCGGCCCGGTGGACGGCTTCACGCTGAACCACACCTCGCCGGGGCCGCGGATCGTCGCAGAACAAGGCGATCTGGTGCAGGTCACGCTGCACAACGAGAACGTTGCCGACGGCATCACCCTGCACTGGCACGGGGTCGACGTACCGAACGCCGAGGACGGTGTCGCCGGGGTGACCCAGGACGCCGTCGCACCCGGCAAGTCGCACGTGTACCGCTTCGTCGCCGAGGACGCCGGCACGTACTGGTACCACTCGCACCAGGCCTCGCACGAGCAGGTGCAGAAGGGCTTGTACGGCGTGCTCGTCGTGAAACCCACCGCGTCCGACGTGATCGCGGCCGTGCACACGTACGACAAGATCCGGACCGTCAACGGCGAGTACGGCGAACGTCGCGTGAAGGCGCCGGGTCCGACGGCACGGGTGCGCTTGATCAACACCGACAACGGCCCGATGGCGGCCTGGGTCGACGGCGCGCCGTACAAGGTGCTCGCGGTCGACGGGACCGACGTGAACGGGCCGACCGAGGTGCGCGGGAAGGCGGTGCTGGTCACCGCGGGAGGACGGATCGACCTCGAGGTGCCGACCACCACCGCGGTGCGGATCGGGCTCGGTGGCGGACCGACGACGCTGGTGATCGGGGACGGCGACGCCCCGGCGGGCGCCGAGCCGCGGGAGCGGGTCGATCTGCTGACGTACGGCTCACCGAAGCCGCTCGGTCTCGACCCGGCGTCGGCGGACCGCGTGTTCCGGTACGACATCGGCCGGCGGATCGGGTTCTTCGACGGGAAACCCGGGATGTGGTGGACGATCAACGGGCACCAGTACCCGAACGTGCCGATGTTCGTGGTGAGCGAGGGCGACGTCGTCCGGATGCGGATCAGGAACACCTCGGGCCAGGTGCACCCGATGCATCTGCACGGGCACCACGTCGTCGTCCTCAGCCGCGACGGGGTGAAGGCGACCGGGAGCCCGTGGTGGACGGACTCCCTCAACGTCGAGGACAAGGAGACCTACGAGGTCGCCTTCGTGGCCGACAACCCCGGGATCTGGATGGACCACTGCCACAACCTGCCGCACGCCGCCCAGGGGCTGGTCACCCACCTGATGTACACGGGCGTCACCACGAAGCTCCATCTCGGCGGCGCCGCCGGCAATCAGCCCGAGTAGATCGGCCGGCCGACCGTGAGCGCCGTACGGAGAGTGTCCGGCAGGTTGTTGTACGCCGAGTCGGGTTGCGTGCCGGTGCCGTCGAGGGTCTTGGAGAAGAACGCCCGCGCCGCGGCGGCCAGAACCACGTCGAGTACGTCGGCGTCGCTCAGACCGACTGCTTTCAGCTCGTCGACGTCCGCCCGGGTAACGGTGTCGGCGGCGAGCGCGACCTTGCGGGCGAACGCCATCACGGCGCGGTCCACGGGGTCGTTCGCGGGCTCGTCGACGAGAGCGGCGACCTCCTCGGCGGTGTAGAACTTGTCGGCCAGGATCTGCCCGTGGGCGAGGCTGCAGTAGCTGGACTTCAGCGCGGTCGCGGCGGCGAGCGTCGCCAGCTCGTAGCGGCGGAGGTCCATGGACTCCTTGATCGCACCGTTCAGCTGCTTCCACGCCTCGTACACGGCAGGTCGTGCCGCGAACGTGTGGACGAAGTTCGGCACGTGCCCGGCCGGCGCCCGATTCGCGTCGAAGAGCTCCGGGTCGTTGGGCGTACTGATGAAGGCCATCCTGGTTCCCCCTCTGTGGCTCTCCTCACGGTAGGTGCGGGATACCGATCCGGCAACGGCTGTGCGGGAGGGGTACCTGTGACTGGGTATGGTTCACCCGGTCGGTCGTGAGGAGACAAGGGGTGGTCGGGATGCGGCGGTTGATCGCCGTAGCGGCGGCGGTGGTGGCGGGGACGGCCTCGCTGACCGCGTGCGCCTCGGACCCGGCGCCGACCGACGTGAAGGTCGCCTGGGCTCCGAAGGGGCGGGCCGCGGTCCTGGTCACCTGGCAGGACACCGCCCGGCCGAACCGGATCACGATCGAGGGCGTGCTCAGCGAGAGCCCGTCGTACGTCAAGTACATCCCGGCCGGCGACCCGAACCGCTGGGAGATCCCGACCTCGGCGTTCCCGCCGGACGGCAACTACAAGATCGCGGTCGCGACCGGTACGTCGCAGGGCGGCGTGACCAGCAAGCTCACCCGGTCGGCGGTGTTCGACACCGACGGCCCGGTGCGTCCGAGCGCCGCGACCGTGGCGCCGCAGGGCCGCGGCGTGATGATCAAGTGGTCGGTGCCGGTGGCGCCGCAGGACTTCACGCCGAACGACCCGCTCGACGTGCGCGGCAAGAAGACCCAGCGGTACGTGCCGATGATCGGCCGGCCCGGCGCGATGCTGAAGGCGATCGGCCCGGCGACGACCGCGAACCGGCAGCTGATCAAGAGCATCAAACCGCCGTACGTCTTCGAGCTCCGGACGCAGAACGAGTGGAGCACCCGGATCGGCGGGCAGGTGCTCGGGCTGACCAGCACGATCAACGCCGCCGTCCCCGCGCGGGCCCAGTTCAGTGTGCCGATCCGGGTCCGCGGGCGGGTCATCCTGCACCAGGTCGGCTGCGAGCTCGAGACACCGTGCACGAGCAAGCGGGCGACCCCGTCCGGTGTGCCGGTCGTGGTGCTCACGCAGGTCACCCCGGGTGCGCGCTGGACCCCGGCGGCGCGCGGCGCGACCACCGCGGGCGGGTATTACGACATCCCCGTGCCGACCGGTGGCAGCCGGCCGTACAAGATCACCGTGCCGGTGAACACCAAGGGCGCGATGTTCACGGGCACCTCGACCAGCAAGCCGGCGTACACGAAGAGCGTGGTCCGGGTCGCGTCGGCCGGGTTCGTCGGCGGCGAGACCGCGAAGAAGCGCGGTACGTCGGTGACGGTGTTCGCGACCGTGAAGCCGGCCATGAACACGACCGTGATGCTGCAGGCCTGGAACCGGCAGACGCGCCGGTGGGTGAACTCGAAGGCGCTGCCGATGCGCAAGGGGCAGGCGTCGCTGGCGTTCACGGCCGCGCAGCCCGGCGACTTCGTCTACCGGTTCGTGATTCCCGGCGCGATGATGTTCGGCCGGCCGATCGACGGGACGACCACGGCGCAGCTGCAGCTACACGTCCGCTGATTCGAGCGCCCCGGCCCCGGGCGCCTCACCGGGGAGGTCGTCGGTCTGCTCACGGCGGCGCTTGCGGATCCGGTGGACGACGTACAGCGCGACGGCGGCAACCGCGACCGCGATCGCGGCGCCGATCGACAACCGGCCGAAGATCTGGTCGGCGTTGTCGCCGATCTGGTACGCCACCACGCCGATCGTGGTCGCCCAGACGATCCCGCCGGCGGCGTTGGCGACCAGGAACCGCGGGTAGTGCATCCGCAGCATGCCGGCCATCGGGCCCGCGAAGATCCGCAGCAGGGCGACGAAGCGGCCGAAGAACACCGTCCAGACGCCGTACTTGTGGAAGTACTTCTCGGCACGGACGATCCGCTCTTCGGAGAAGTGATGGAACCGCCGGCCGAGCCGCTCGAACAACCGGCGGCCCGCCTTGCGGCCGATGTAGTACCCGATCGAGTCGCCGATGATCGCCCCGGTCGCGGCGGCCAGGATCACGAACTCGATCCGCAGCTGGTGCTGCTGCGAGGCAAGCAGCGCGGCCGCAATGAGCGTGGTCTCGCCGGGGAGCGGCACCCCCATGCTCTCCACACCGATGACGAGTCCGACCACCAAGTACGCGAGTACGGCCACCCCGGTCGGAATGGCGATCGCTTGCGCGATCAGCAGAGGTTCCCCCATGCACCCATGGTGACATCGTGGGACAACTGATTTGGTGATCGGGCAACTAACTCCGGGAGATTTCAGGGTCGTGGCCGTTCTCCGAGCCGACCTCCGACCCGACCTCCGACCCGATCTTCCCAGCCTCGCCGGTGAACGCCTTGGTGACGCTCTGCAGCGCGGAGGTGACCTCGGACGGGATCACCCAGAAGGTGTTGCCGGGGCCCTTGGCCAGTTCCGGGAGCATCTGCAGGTACTGGTAGGCGAGCAGCTTCGGGTCCGGGTCGTTGCGGTGGATCGCGTCGAAGACCGTGTCGATCGCCTTCGCCTGGCCCTCGGCGCGCAGGATCGCGGCCTGGCGGTCGCCCTCCGCGGTCAGGATCCGGGACTGCCGGACGCCCTCGGCGTTGAGGATCGCGGCGCGCTTCTCCCGCTCCGCCCGCATCTGCTTCTCCATCGACTCCTTGATCGATCCCGGCGGCTCGATGGCCTTCAGCTCGACCCGGTTCACCCGGATCCCCCACTTGCCGGAGGCCTCGTCGAGGACACCGCGGAGGATCGAGTTGATGTGCTCGCGTGACGTCAGCGTCTTCTCCAGGTCGAGCGCACCGATCACGTTCCGGAGCGTGGTGACGGTCAGCTGCTCGATCGCCTGGATGTAGTTCTGGATCTCGTACGCCGCCGCGCGCGGATCGGTGACCTGGAAGTACAGGACCGTGTCGATGTGGACGACCAGGTTGTCCTCGGTGATCACCGAGTTGGGCTCGAACGAGACCACCTGCTCGCGCAGGTCGATGAGCTGCCGGGGGCGGTCGACGAACGGGATCACGATGTTCAGCCCGGGTTCGAGCGTGCGCAGGTACCGGCCGAGGCGTTCGACGTTGCTGGCCCGCGCCTGCGGCACGATCCGTACGGTCCGCAGTACCAGGACGACGGCGAGCAGCGCGACGACCAGTCCGATGATCAGTTCGGCCATGGTTCCTCCTGAGGATGAACGAGGGCGGTGGCCCCCTCGATGGCGAACACGTCGACCCGGGTGCCCGCGGGAATGTGCAGATCGGGGTCGTAGGAGCGGGCGCTCCACTCCTCACCGCCGATCCGGACCCGGCCGTCGTCGCGGTCACAGGGCGCGAGCACGACCGCCTCGCGGCCGACCAGCGCTGCGACACCTGTCCGCAGCTTGGGATGCCCGGTCAGATGCCGGCGCGCGACCGGCCGGACCAGCGTCACCATCGCGACGGCGGTGATGGCGAAGGCAAGCACCTGGAACGCGATGCCGAGGCCGAGCCCGGCGACCCCGGCCGCGGCCAGCGCGGCGACGGCGAGCAGGAGCAGGTCCAAGGTCGCCGTCATCAACTCGGCCGTGCCGAGAGCAGCGGCGACGATCAACCACAAGATCCAGGACTGCATGGCGACCACCCGGCGGCGGAAAAGTACCTCTTGTTTCGAAGGTACTCCGACATACGCGGATCTGGAGCTAACGGTTCAGCTGCCTTCCGGCGGATCCCCTGTCGGTACGACGGCGATCAGCGAGGTCACCTCACGCGCGCCGGCCGGATGGCTGCTCGCCGAACGGGTCTTCTTGAAGCGGTCGACGAGGTCGTTGAGCTCCTGGTTGAACCGTTGCGCCTCGTCGTGGGTGAGCCACAACCGCGACCGGCTCATCGAACTCACGTCGTCCCACGGGTCGTCGGCGTCCATGTCCACGAACTGGTCGAGGACCGCGTCCATCGCGGTCTTGATCATCGCCTGGCTCGCCAGCCGCCCGGCGCCGGTGGACTGCGACGAGATCACCAGGCTCGCGGCCGGTGCCCGCCAGGGGCGCTCGCGGCCGTCCGCGGACTCGTCGGCGCGCTGGATGATGCCCCACTTCTCCAGGGCGCGCAGGTGGTAGCTCATCGCGGACGGCGTCAGCCCGGCCAGCTCCGCGCATTCCGTCGCGGTCAGCACCTTTCCGTTGAACAGCTCGTCGATGACGAGTTGCCGGGCCGGGTGGGCGAGGGCGCGGATCGCCCGGGGATCGGTGATGACCAGCCGCTTCTTCTTCGCCACGGGCTCAGCGTAGCGAACGCCTTGACGGCCGGAAATGTGAAGTGTTTACTTCATAATCGTGAAGCAAACACTTCAGACTTCGATCTGGTCCTACCGGGACATCCGGCTGGTGCTGCCCGCCCGGGCGCTGTCGTACGCGGGCGACTCGATCGCGTTGATCGCGCTGATGCTGCGCGTCTCCGAAGGTCACGGCCCGGCCGCGGTCACGGCGCTGCTGCTCGCGTTCGCCGTACCGACCGTCGCGATGATCCCGTTCGCGGGGCGGATCGTGGACGGCTACGACTCCCGTACCGTCCTGGTCTGGTCGGGGCTGCTGCAGGTGGCGGCCGGCGTCGGGCTGGCGTTCGTGCACGACCTGGTGCACACGCTGGCCCTGGTGTGCGTGCTGCAGCTCGGCCAGGCGGTCGCGGGTCCGGCCTGGGGTGCGCTGATCCCGCGCATCGTCGGTGAGGAGCTGGTCGGCCGCAGTACCGGGACCAGCCAGGCGCTGATCGGAGTCGCCACGCTGGCCGGCTCGGCCGCCGGTGGCCTGCTGGTCGGGATGGCCGGCAGCCGCGGTGCCCTGCTCGTCGACGCCGCGACGTTCCTGGTCCTGGTAGTGGTCGCGGCCCTGGTGCGGACGCGGCGGCGCCCGGAGCCGGGGGCGGCGCGCGAGCGCGGTGGGGTATCGGCCGGGCTGCGGTCGATCTTCGGGGACGGCGTACTGCGGATCCTCGTGCCGGCGCTGTGGCTGTTCGTCCTCGTCGGCGAGGCGGTCAACGTCGTGGAGGTCTTCCTGATCACCGGCGAGCTCGGCCTCGGGCCCGAGCTGTACGGCGCCGCGGGCGCGGCAACCGGCGCCGGTGCGATCTTCGGGGCCTGGTACAGCGGGCGGCTGAACGGCGATCGGGCCCGGTCCGGGGGCGTCGTCGCCGGAATGGCCGCGATCGGCGGAGCCTGTGTGCTGATGGGCCTGGCCGGGAACTTCGTGACGCTGATGATCGGCGCCACGGCGATCGGCGTCGGCAGCGGGACGCTGAACGCGGCCACCAGCGCGCTCGTGGTCACCAGGTCGGCCGAGGCGGTCCGCGGCCGGGTGATCGCCGCCCTGAACGGGACGGTCCGGTCGTTCAGCATTCTCGCGATGCTGCTCGGCGGGCTGGCCGGTGCGCTGCTCGGTCCGCGCGGGACGTTCGTAGCCTGCGGGGCGGCCTGCGCCGTGGCCGCCGCGGTCGTCGGCGTGCTCGTCGTACGAACAAAGGATTCGGAGCTGGAGGTGGTCAGTCACTAGCCTTAAGGCATGACTGATACACACGTGGACCCGGTGAACCCCGACAGCGGGCAGGACGACCTGCCCGAGCAGATGCGGGTCCGCCGGGAGAAGCGTGACCGCCTGCTGGCGGAGGGTGTGCAGCCGTACCCGATCTCGGTGGCCCGGACGCACCTGCTGAAGGACCTGCGGGCGAAGTACGACGCTCAGGAGCTGGAGCCCGACACGCGGACCGGCGAGCAGGTCGCGGTGGCCGGCCGGGTGATCTTCCTGCGCAACACCGGCAAGCTGTGCTTCGTCCGGCTCCGCGAGGGGGACGGGACCGAGCTGCAGGTGATGCTGTCGCTGGCCGACCTGGGCGAGGAGGAGCTGGCCCGGTTCAAGCAGCTCGTCGACATCGGCGACCTGCTGTCGGTCCAGGGCGAGGTGATCACCAGCCGGCGCGGTGAGCTGTCCGTGCAGGCGACCGCCTGGCAGATGGCCGCGAAGACGCTCCGCCCGCTGCCGAACGAGCACAAGCCGCTCAGCGAAGAGGCGCGGGTCCGGTTGCGGTACGTCGACCTGATCGTCCGGCCCGAGGCGCGCGAGATGGTGCGCGCCAAGGCGGCCGTCCTGAAGGCGCTGCGCGCGACGTACGACGAGCGCGGCTTCGTCGAGGTCGAGACGCCGGTGCTGCAGCTGACCAACGGCGGCGCCGCGGCCCGGCCGTTCTCGACGCACCTGAACGCGTTCGACCAGGAGATGAAGCTGCGGATCGCGCTCGAGCTCGACCTCAAGCGGGCGATGATCGGCGGCGTCGACCGGGTCTACGAGATCGGCCGGACGTTCCGTAACGAGGGGCTGGACTCCACCCACTCCGCGGAATTCTCGATGATCGAGGCGTACGAGGCGTACGGCGATTACGACACGATGGCCGAGCTGATCCAGGAGCTGATCCGGAACGCGGGCCGTGCGATCGGTCGTACGACGATCACCGGGCGCGACGGTTCGACCATCGACGTCGAGCAGCCGTTCCAGCACGCGACGCTTTTCGGGCTGCTCTCCGAAGCGGTCGGTGAGAGCGTCGACGCGAGCACCGACCTGGCCACGCTGACCAAGCTCGCCGAACAGCACGACGTCGAGCTGCAACCCGGCCGGAATGCCGGTGAGATCGCCGTCGACTTGTTCGAGAAGCTGTGCGAACACACGCTGATCCAGCCCACCTTTGTCCGCGACTATCCGGAGTCGGCGCGGCCGCTGGCGAAGCCGCACCGGGAAATTCCGGGGCTGGTCGAGGCCTGGGACCTGTTCTTCAACGGCGTCGAACTCGGGGTCGCGTACTCGGAGCTGAACGACCCGGTGATCCAGCGCGATCGCCTGGTGGCGCAGTCCTTGCTGGCCGCCGCGGGCGACCCGGAGGCGATGGATCTCGACGAGGACTTCCTGCGCGCGATGGAATTCGGGATGCCGCCGGCCGGCGGGATGGGGATGGGCCTGGACCGCCTGGTGATGTTGCTCACCGGCACCGGTATCCGGGAGACGATTCTGTTCCCGTTGCTGCGGCCGGAGTGATTCCGGATTCCTTCGGGCAGGTCGTTGCATAGCACAACGGACGGCCACTGCAAATCCCGGGGTAGAATTCATTCCGGTCCAGCCGGTTTCGGATCGGATGAATACTCAAGGTCACCACGACTGCAGAGCGTCGATGAATGACACGAAGCCGGTTTGTGCGGTACAAATCAGTTGCTAACAATTCGGCAGGGGGATTGTGCCCGATGGCGGGCGCGGAAAGGTGTCATCGATGGCGCAAAGGGTTCAGGTGGTTCTCGAGGACGATCTCGACGGCGGTAAGGCCGACGAGACCGTCACTTTCGGGCTGGACGGAACGACCTACGAGATCGATCTGTCCAAGAAGAACGCCGCCAAGTTGCGCGACGCCCTCGCGGCCTACGTCGGCTCCGGGCGCCGGGTGTCCGGCCGCCGGGGTGCGGCGGGCCGGTCCCGCGGCCGTGGCCGGTCGGCGTCGGACTCCGCGGACATCCGGGCCTGGGCCAAGGAGAACGGTTACGAGGTCAGCGAGCGCGGCCGGATCTCCGCCGAGGTGCGCGCGGCGTACAACGAAGCCAAGTAGCCAGATTCGAGAGGCGAGGTGTGTCCGCAAAGAGCGCGGACCACTTCGTCTCTGGCATGTCATGGGGGAGCTTCGCTCCCCGCGTCCGCATTCCGGTTGTTTCACAGAGTGGGACACGGCGTGTCGGACCTGGTGACTGACCAGGAAGGTAGTTCGGCGAAATTCGCTGGTGGCGAACACGCTCCCGGATCCGGGCCACGCGGGAACACGCTGGAGATCTGCGCGGTTGTTCCCTTGTGATGCCGCCCATTCGGCCGGTGGAAGCGTGATCGGGTGTTCGCCGAGAGCGAGCCTGTCGGCACCGGGGACTAGCATGCATGTACGGGGGTCGGCCTACACGGCACGTCCGACTCCTCTGAGGCAAGGAGCGCTTTGGCGATGTTTGAACGATTTACGGACCGCGCCCGTCGGGTAGTCGTCCTGGCTCAGGAAGAGGCCAGGATGCTCAGCCACAACTACATCGGGACCGAGCACATCCTGCTCGGCCTGATCCACGAGGGTGAGGGTGTCGCCGCCAAGGCTCTCGAGAGCCTGGGTATCTCGCTCGAGGCTGTCCGCTCCCAGGTCGAGGAGATCATCGGCCAGGGACAGCAGGCTCCGAGCGGGCACATCCCGTTCACCCCCCGCGCCAAGAAGGTGCTGGAGCTCTCCCTGCGCGAGGCCCTGCAACTGGGCCACAACTACATCGGCACCGAGCACATCCTGCTCGGCCTCATCCGCGAGGGTGAGGGTGTCGCTGCGCAGGTCCTGGTCAAGCTCGGCGCGGACCTGAACAAGGTCCGGCAGCAGGTCATCCAGCTGCTGAGCGGGTACCAGGGCAAGGAGACGACCGCCGCCGGTGGTGCCCCCACCGAGGGTGCGCCCAGCAGCTCCCTGGTGCTCGACCAGTTCGGCAGGAACTACACCCAGTCCGCTCGTGAGGCGAAGCTCGACCCGGTGATCGGGCGCGAGACCGAGATCGAGCGGGTCATGCAGGTGCTGTCCCGCCGTACCAAGAACAACCCTGTCCTGATCGGTGAGCCGGGCGTCGGCAAGACCGCCATCGTGGAAGGTCTGGCCCAGCAGATCGTCCGCGGTGACGTCCCGGAGACGCTGAAGGACAAGCAGATCTACTCCCTCGACCTGGGCGCCCTGGTGGCCGGTTCGCGCTACCGCGGCGACTTCGAGGAACGCCTGAAGAAGGTGCTCAAGGAGATCCGCACCCGCGGCGACATCGTGCTGTTCATCGACGAGATCCACACCCTCGTCGGGGCCGGCGCGGCCGAGGGCGCGATCGACGCCGCGAGCATCCTGAAGCCGATGCTGGCCCGTGGCGAGCTGCAGACGATCGGCGCCACCACCCTCGACGAGTACCGCAAGTACGTCGAGAAGGACGCCGCGCTGGAGCGCCGCTTCCAGCCGATCCAGGTGGCCGAGCCCTCGATCGCGCACACGATCGAGATCCTCAAGGGCCTCCGCGACCGGTACGAGGCGCACCACCGGGTGACGATCACCGACGCCGCGCTGGTGAACGCCGCGCAGATGGCCGACCGGTACATCTCGGACCGGTTCCTGCCGGACAAGGCGATCGACCTGATCGACGAGGCCGGTGCCCGGCTCCGGATCCGCCGGATGACCGCGCCGCCGGACCTGCGCGAGTTCGACGAGAAGATCGCGACCGTGCGCCGGGAGAAGGAGTCGGCGATCGACGCGCAGGACTTCGAGCGCGCCGCCCGGCTGCGGGACGACGAGAAGAAGCTGATCAACGCGAAGTCCGAGCGTGAGAAGCAGTGGAAGGCCGGCGACATGGACGTCGTCGCCGAGGTCGACGAGGAGCTGATCGCCGAGGTGCTCAGCACGGCGACCGGCATCCCGGTCTTCAAGCTGACCGAGGAGGAGTCCTCGCGGCTGCTGGACATGGAGAAGGAGCTGGCCAAGCGCTACATCGGCCAGACCGACGCGGTCAAGGCGCTGTCCCGCTCGATCCGGCGGACCCGCGCCGGCCTGAAGGACCCGCGCCGCCCGAGCGGCTCGTTCATCTTCGCCGGCCCGTCCGGTGTCGGTAAGACCGAGCTGTCGAAGGCGCTGACCGAGTTCCTGTTCGGTGACGAGAACGCACTGATCAGCCTCGACATGTCGGAGTACTCGGAGAAGCACACGGCCTCCCGGCTGTTCGGCTCCCCGCCTGGGTACGTCGGCTACGAAGAGGGTGGCCAGCTGACCGAGAAGGTGCGCCGCAAGCCGTTCAGCGTGGTGCTGTTCGACGAGGTGGAGAAGGCCCACCCGGACATCTTCAACTCGCTGCTGCAGATCCTGGACGAGGGTCGTCTGACCGACGCCCAGGGCCGCGTGGTCGACTTCAAGAACACCGTGATCATCATGACCACGAACCTCGGCACCAAGGACATCGCCAGGGCGGTGAGCCTCGGCTTCTCGCAGGCGAACGACACCACCACGTCGTACGAGAAGATGAAGGCCAAGGTCACCGAGGAGCTCAAGCAGCACTTCCGGCCGGAGTTCCTGAACCGCGTCGACGAGATCGTGGTCTTCCACCAGCACGACATGGACGCGATCGTGAAGATCGTCGACCTGATGGTGGCCCAGATCGAGGAGCGGCTGAAGGACCGGGACATGGGCATCGAGCTCACGCCGGCGGCGAAGGAACTCGTCGCGAAGCGCGGCTTCGACCCGGTCCTGGGCGCCCGCCCGCTGCGCCGCGCACTGCAGCGCGACGTGGAGGACGTGCTGGCCGAGAAGATCCTGTTCGGGGATCTTCGCCCCGGGCAGATCGTCGTGGTCGACGCGGCCCCGGAGGGCACGGTGAACGAGGACGGCCTGGCCGAGTACTTCACCTTCACCGGGAACCAGAAGTCCACGACCTCCGACCTGGAGCTCACGGACCTCACCACCGGCGGTCCCAGCGGCACCACCGGTGTCCAGGACACCTGAGACACGCTGAGCCGGTAGCAAGCAGCGAAGGGCCCCGCGGACACGACGTCCGCGGGGCCCTTCGTCGTACCGCGGTTCTCCAGGAATGCAACCGATGCTCGCCCCACCCGGTACTTAACGGTGAGGAAGCGCCCAACCAAGACCGGAGGACGCGTGGCGAGCAACCGCGACCAGGACTTCACCGACTACGTCAGTGCCCACCGCGGGCGGATGATGCGGATCGCCCGGCTGCTGACCAGCGGGGACGCGCACTGGGCCGAGGACCTGGTCCAGACAGCCCTGACCAAGCTCTACCTGAAGTGGGGTGCGATCCGGCCCGAGAACGGTGCGGCGCGGTACGCCGACAAGATCCTGATCAACGTCTTCCTGGACGAGAAGCGCCGGTTCTGGCGTCATCGCGAGACATTGACCGGCGAGGTCTCCGAGCCCCGGCGGACGATGCCGCCGGCGGCCGGGCCGGAGGATCGGCTCACCGTGCTGGCCGCGCTCGAACGGCTGCCCAGGCGCCAACGGGCCGCCGTCGTACTGCGGTACTTCTGCGATCTGGACGTGGCCGCTGCCGCCGAGCTGATGGGCAGCAGTCAGGGCACCGTCAAGAGCCAGACCGCTCGAGGGCTGGAGAAGCTGCGCGACCTCATCGTCGAACCCCTGGACACACTGGAGCATGTGCGATGACTGATCTGAAGAACCTTCTCGAGCAGGCCGCCGGGACCGACCCGGTCGTCACGGACGCCGACGTCGCGGCCGACCTCAACCGTGGCCGGCGGGCCGCCCGTCGCCGCCGGTTCGCCGGGGCCGGCCTCACCACCGTCGCCGCGGCGGTCACCATCGGCGCGCTCGCAGTACCGCTGGCCTTCTCGCCCGCAGACGGCTCGGGTACAGATGGCTCGGCCTCGGGTGGGTCGGGCACCGCCGTCTCGGCGCCTCCCGCGACGAGCGGCACGACGGCGCTGTCGGCCGGTGACGTGCTCCTGGTCGCGGCGGCCCACGAGGAGCAGGCCGAAGCGACGACGGGTACCTACTTCCGGGTCCGGAAGGTCTACAGCCGGGAGTGGACCGTGCTGGCCGACGGCAGGATCGTCTGCTGCGGGTCGGCCCCGGCCGGGCCAGGTGGCTACAAGCTGCGGGAGTTGACGGTCAACGAGACCTGGACCGGGCTGAAGGGCGGCACCGCCTGGTTGGGGACGCGCTCCCTCGGCGCGCGGCCCGCCACTCCGGCCGACGAGGCGGCTTGGCGCACAGCGGGAGCGCCGACGAGCTGGAACGCCGGTCCGACCGACACCGCGGACAAGCATGACCAGGTGCTGTCGTCCAAGCCGGGGAAGGCCGTCCTCTACGAGATGAAGGACGCCGCGGACCGCTACACCGCCCCCGGGATGAACAGCACCCTGGAGGACGTGCTGGCGCTGCCTGCCACCCCGAAGCAGTTGCGGGCCCGGCTGCTCGAGACGAAGGCGCTGACCGCTCCTGACGCCGACGACGTCGTGGCTCTCGTACAGTTCTCCGGCAGTCTGCTCAGTGACACTCCGGCGCTGCCCAAGGTCCGTGCGGCCGCCTTCCGGTTGCTGGCGGGCCTGCCGGGCGCCACGGTCCGGCAGAACGTCACCGACCTGAGCGGCCGGACGGGTACCGCGGTCGCGTTCTCCTTCCCGGAGTACTCGCTGAACCTCCGGCTGATCGTCGACCCGAAGACCGGGAAGCTGCTGAGCAGCAGCTACACCGGCGGGAAGAACGGCGACAGCACGGTCCTGCTCTCAGGCTGGACCGACGACACCCCGAAGGCGCCGCCCGCGAGCATGAAGTGACCTGAGGATTCACGGCAGACGACGGACCGGCCGCGGTGGCTCGAGCAGGACGCCACCGCGGCCGGTCCGTTCGTGATGCCGTGGTGTAGTACTGGGGGCGGGGGTGGGCGTATCAAGGACACGCCTGATTTGTGCGTTGGCTACTGAATGGTCGTATCGTCCTGCGGAGCGTGATCACTTCGGTACGTAGGTGGCTTCCGCTCGTCTTCGGATCGATGGGAAGATCGCGCGACTGCTGATGAGGCAGTTACCTACCGCCTGTCTACCGCGTTGTAACCCTGTGAGCACGCTGATCGGACCCGGACTGTCGGAAAGGGGGCCGGGAATGGAATCATCTCGTCGCATGGACGCTCCGCGTCTGCCGCTGACCCAGGAACCGGTCGCCGACACCGGTTCCTTTGGCGTGCGGCAGGCGGGCGGGGTGCTCGAGCGGGCCCAGCGGATCGCCGACACGCTGCGCGAGCAGGCCGAGCACGAGAACGATGTCGCCCGCGACGAGGCGAGCCGGATCCGCGCCGAGAGCGAGCGGCTGAAGGCCGACGCCGACGCCCACGCCAAGAAGGTCCGCGCAGACGCCATGGCGGCCGCCCAGCGCGTGCTGAACGACGCGGAGGCCGCCGCCGAGCGGCTGCGTACCGAGTCGGAGTCGGCCGCGGAGCAGTTGCGGGCCACGGTCGCCGAGGAGGTGGCCAAGCGCCGCGCGGAGTCCGAAGCGGCGGCCGAGCAGGTGCGGGCCGAGAGCCAGGCGACCGCTGAGCGTCTGCGGGCCGAGTCGGAGGCTGCGGCGCAGCGGCGGATCGCGGAGGCGGAGGCCGAGGCGGCGCGGCTGAAGGAAACCGCCGACGAGCTGCTCGAAGAGGCCCGGATGGCTCGTGAGTCGGCGCAGGCGGCCGTCGAGCGGGCCAGCAAGGAGGCGCAGCAGCTGGTCGCCGACGCCGGTGAGCAGGCCGCGCTGGTGTCGCAGGCCGCCGTCCGGAACGAGGCCGACCTGATCGCCCGGGCCGAGGCGGAGGCGGGCGAGCTGCGGGCCGCGGTCGAGCGCGAGGTCGAGGCGGCCCGGGAGAAGTCCCGCGTCGAGATCGCCGAGGCGCATGCCGAGATCGAGCGGTTGCGCGGCGAGAACCGGACCGAGCTGGAGCGCCGTACGGCGGAGCTCGAGGAGACCGAGCGGGCGAAGCTGGCCGCGATCTCGCTGGAGATCGACAAGCTCCGGGCGGAGGCGGTCGCGGAGATCGCCGAGCGCAAGGCCGAGGCCGAGGCGGGCAACGAGCGGCTGATGGCCGACGCCCGGGCGCAGGCCAAGCTGGTCGTCGACTCCATCGAGGCGGACCGCCGGACCGCGGCCGCCGAGGCGCAGCGGATCGTCGAGGAGGCGAACAAGGCCGCCGAGGCCGCGATGGCCGAGGCCGAGAAGCAGACCCTGTGGAGCAAGAAGACCGTCGACGAGCTGATCGCCGCCGCTGAGTCCGAGGCGCAGTCGATCCGCGACCAGGCCGCCGCCGACGCGGCCCAGTTGCTCAAGCAGAAGCGCGCGCACCTGCGCCGCGTGGTCGGACGGTCGACGAGCCGGCTCAAGCAGACCCAGGACGCGATCGCCCGGGAGAACGCCGAGCTGACCCAGCTGGCCGAGACCACGCTGTACTCGGCCGGCGAGCAGGCGGAGGCGACGCTGGCCTCGGCCAAGCAGGAGGCCGAGCGGGTCACCGCCCAGGCGCAGACCCGCGCCGACCGGTTGAAGAACACGGCCGCCGAGGAAGCACGCGAGATCATCGAGCGGGCGAAGCGCCGCGAGGCCGAGGCCCAGGCGAGCACCCAGGTACTGCGGGAGCGCGCGGCCAACGACCTGTCCGAGGCGCAACGTCAGTCGCACGAGCTGATCCGCAAGTCCCGCGCGGAGGCCCAGCAGATCGAGGCCCAGGCCCGGGAGCACTCCGACACCCTGCGCGCGCAGGCCCGAAAACTTCTCGCCGACGCCGAGGCGAGGGTCGCGGCGCTGAACCAGCGCCGTGATGAGATCACCAAGGAGCTCACCCAGCTTTCGGGTGTGATCGAGGCACTCGCTGTACCGGGGTTCCGCCCAGGTGGTGGAATGTCCTCCAGTGAGGGTTCCACGGGGGAATCAGGATGAGGACGTGACAGTCAGATCCTTGTCAGTGACAATGTGTGATCCACCCACCCATCGAAGTGAGCATCGGAAAACATGAGCAGTGAAAGCCCAACCCCGTTCCGTACCGTTCTGCGTGGCTACGAGCCTGCCCAGGTGGATCAGCACATCCGTGAGCTGACCACCTCCCTGACGGCCCTGCAGCAGCAGTCCGAGCAGCTGCAGCGGCACGTCCAGGAGCTGCAGTCCCGCACGGACGCGGCGGAGGCGGCCGTCATCTCCGCCCAGGAGGACACCAAGGACCGCACGCCCACCTTCACCGAGTTCGGTGAGCGCGTCGCGAAGATCCTGTCGCTGGCCGACGACGAGGCCCGTGACCTGGTGACCCGCGCCCGCACCGACGCGGAGGCGATCGTCGCCGACGCCGAGGCGCACGCGAAGAAGGTCCGCAAGGAGGCCGAGCAGTACTCCCTGGACTGGAAGAGCGAGGTCGACGCCGAGGCCGCCCGGATCCTCGAGGAGGCCCGGACCCAGGCCGACGACATGCGCGACGAGGCCGAGCGCGACGCCACCGCGCGGCGCAGCGAGGCCCAGGCGCTGTACGAGCAGGAGCGCGCCAAGTCCGCGCAGGCCGCGGCCGCCTTCGAGACCACCCTGGCCGAGCGCCGGGGCAAGGTCGAGCAGGAGTTCGCCGCCCGCACGGCCCTGGCCGAGCAGCAGCTCGCCGCCGTCACCGACCGCGCTGCTCAGGTGCAGCGTGAGGCCGACCGTTCCCGGTCCGAGGCCGAGCGGCTCGCGCAGCAGCAGCTGGCCGACGCCAACCGGCAGGCCCAGGAGATCGTCGCCGCCGCGAAGGACAAGGCCGAGCGGATCCGTGCCGAGTCCGAGCGCGAGCTCGCGGCCGCGACGCAGCGCCGGGACAGCATCAACGCGCAGCTGACCAACGTCCGCCAGATGCTGGCGACGCTGTCCGGCAGCCCGGCGATGCCGCTCGACCTGCTGGCCGACGACGACGAAGACGCCACCACCGGCAGCAAGAAGAACTGAATCCGGGTTCCACCCTCGGACAGCACACGGGGACCTCGGGCATCTGGTCAGATGTCCGAGGTCCCCGCGGCTTGTTCACGGCCCGGTTGTCAGGCGGGCAGGCGGTAGCGGGCGCGGGCCAGGGGCTCGACCAGTCCGTCGGCGACCAGTCCGTCGAGGGCGCGTTCGCGTTGGACGGCGTCCGGCCAGCACGCGTCCAGGTCGGCTTTGGCGACCGGGGCCGACGCGGAGCGCAGTACGGCGAGGAGACGGCCGCGGGCTTGGCGGTCGGTGCCTTCGTAGGTCTGGCCGCGGCGGGCTGGACCGTCGTACGGCGGGCTTCCGGCGAGGATCCACGCGCACTGGGACTGGATGGGGCAGTCGGCGCAGCGCGGCGTACGGGCGGTGCAGACGAGGGCGCCCAGCTCCATGGAGGCCACGGCCCAGCGGGCGGCGGTGCGTTCGTCGGCGGGAAGGGCACTGACTGCGAGGCGCTGGTCGGCGGCGGTGGGGGAGATGCTCGGCTGCGCCACGCCGGTCAGGGCTCGGGCCAGGACCCGGCGTACGTTCGTGTCGACGACCGCGTGCCGCTGGCCGAAGGCGAAGGACGCGATGGCCGCGGCCGTGTAGGTGCCCACACCGGGCAGTGCCAGCAGTGCGGCGTGGTCGTCCGGCACCTCGCCGCCGTGACGCTCCACAATCGCCTGAGCCGCCGCGTGCAGCCGGAGGGCGCGTCTGGGGTACCCGAGGCGGTCCCAGGCCCGCACAGCCTCACCAGGAGCCTCTGCGGCCAGGTCCACCGGCTTCGGCCACCGCTCCAGCCAGCTCCGGTACGCCGGCAGCACCCGATTCACCGGTGTCTGCTGCAGCATGAACTCGCTGACCATCACGGCCCACGCCCCGGCATCCGGCTCCCGCCACGGCAGCACCCGCGCGTTGGCGTCGTACCAACGCAGCACCGGGTCGTGGAGGACCTGCGGCGAGCCTGAGCTGTCTAGCACAGAGCCGATATTAGAGTGCGCTCCATGAGCAGCCTGCTCCGTCCGGTCGGGCACCTGCCCGCCAGCGTGTACTGGTTCCGGCGGGGACTCGTGCTCGCGGTCGTCGTGGTGCTGGTCATCCTGATCTCCCGGCTCTTCGCCGGCGGAGGCGACGACACGAAGAACGCTGCGGCATCGAACCCAGCAAGCGAGCCACCAGCCTCAGCGCCAAGCACCACTCCCACTGCTACAGCAGGTACGTCGACGTCGACGTCGACGTCGACGTCGACGTCGACGACGACGACGACCCCGAAGCCGACGAAGACCACACCGCCCACGGACCTGCCCTGCGAGGGCTCCGACCTGCGCATCGACGCGCTCCCGGCGAACCGGAAGATCGTCTCGGGCTCGGTACTGAACTTCGTCATCCAGCTGTCCCCGGTCGGCGACGGGTGCAAGGCTGTCATCGGCGCCGCCAAGCTCACCGTGACCGTGATGTCCGGCAAGGACCTGATCTGGAGCACGACGCAGTGTGAGAAGGCGATCCAGCCCGTCACCGTCGTCGTTGCCAAGGGCAAGCAGACCGCCGTCACCGTGCCGTGGAACGGGCACCGGTCCAGGCCTGGCTGTCTGCCGGGTCAACCGGTGGCCAAGCCCGGAACCTATGTCGTCAAGGCTGAGTACGACGGCCGCCCGTCTGGCGAGCAGGCCTTCCAAGTGGTCTGAAGGCCCGGCCTAGGTACTAGACGTAGCGCTCCAGGATGCTGGACTCGGCCAGGCGGGAGAGCCCTTCGCGGACAGTGCGGGCGCGGTTCTCGCCGACGCCTTCGACCGTCTGCAGGTCGTCGATGCTTGCCGCAAGCAACTTCTGCAGGTGACCGAAGTGGTCGATCAGGCGATCGATCACCGCACCCGGCAGACGCGGCACCTTGGCCAGCAGCCGGTACCCGCGCGGGGTGACCGCCGCGTCCAGCTGCTCGGCGCCGCCGAGTTGCAGCGCCCGCGCGACCTGGGCGATGTCGAGCAGATCGGACGCGCTGACCGCGTCGAGCTCGAGCAGTACGTCGTCGGCGGTCTTGGCGCGGCGCCCCGTGGCCGGCGGGAGGTAGTCGCGGACGACCAGTTCGCGTTCGCCGGCGACGCCCGCGACGAGTTCGTTGAGCTGCAGCGTGAGCAGCCGGCCATCGGTGCCGAGCTCGACGACGTACCCGTCGATCTCGGTGGCGATGCGGCGGACCATCTCCAGCCGCTGCGCGACCGCGGCGACGTCCCGGACGGTGACCAGGTCCTCGATCTCCAGCGCGGACAGCGTGCCGGACACCTCGTCGAGACGCAGCTTGTAGCGCTCGAGGGTGGCCAGCGCCTGGTTGGCGCGGGACAGGATCGCGCCGGAGTCCTCGAGCACGTAGCGCTGGTCGTCGACGTACAGCGCGATGATGTGCATCGACTGCGACACCGAGATCACCGGGAAGCCGGTCTGCCGCGCGACCCGGTCGGCGGTCCGGTGCCGGGTGCCGGTCTCCTCGGTGTGGATCGACGGGTCCGGCATCAGGTGCACGGCCGCGCGGATCAGCCGGGTCGCGTCCCGGTCGAGGACGATCGCGCCGTCCATCTTGCTCAGCTCCCGGAGTCCGGTCGCGGTGAACTCGACGTCGATCTCGAAGCCGCCGGTGGAGATCGCGTCCACGGCCTTGTCGTGCCCGAGCACGATCAGGGCGCCGGTCCGGCCCCGCAGGATCCGTTCCAGGCCTTCGCGCAGTTCGGTCCCCGGCGCCACCGCCGCGAGCGTCGCGCGCAGCCGGGCGCCGGTGCTGTTCTTGTCCGTGTTCGCCGCCACGGGACCTGAGTCTATGCGGTTACGCGCGCGCGTAGGTGCCGATATCCGGCGCCCGGCCGGCTGCGGCGGGTGCGCTCCGGCCGGCGGTCGCGGGTGCGCGTGCACCCGCTCGTGCATCCGGACCGTGCATCGCCCGATCTCCGCGTGAAGCGGGCGTCCGGAGGTACGACGTCTGCCGCGTCAGGGGCAGCGGATGACCTGACCGGCGTACGACAGACCGCCGCCGAATCCGAACAGCAGCACCGGCGCGCCGGACGGGATCTCGCGCTTCTCGACCAGTTTCGACAGCGCGATCGGGATGCTCGCGGCCGAGGTGTTGCCGGACTCCACGACGTCCTTGGCGACCACCGCGTTGACCGCGCCGAGCCGCTTCGCGAGCGGCTCGATGATCCGCAGGTTCGCCTGGTGCAGGACGACGCCGCCGAGCTCCTCGGGCTTCAGGCCGGCCTTCTCGCAGACCTGCTGGGCGATCTGCGGCAGCTGCGTGGTGGCCCAGCGGAAGACGCTCAGGCCCTCCTGCTGGAACGGGCCCTCACGGCCCTCGATCCGGACCGCGTCGGACATCTCCGGCACCGAACCCCAGACCACCGGGCCGACTCCCGGCTCGTCGCCGGTCTCGTCGGCCACCAGGACCGCGGCGCCGGCGCCGTCGCCGATCAGCACGCAGGTGGTGCGGTCGGTCCAGTCGGTCCAGTCGCTGAGCTTCTCGACGCCGATCACGATCGCCTTGGTCGCGGCGCCCGCGCGGATCGCCTGGTCGGCGGTCGCCAGCGCGTATGCGAAGCCGGAGCAGGCGGTGTTCAGGTCGATGGCGGCCGGGTGGCCGAGGCCGAGGCGGGCGGCGACGCGGGCCGCGATGTTCGGCGAGCGGTCGATCGCGGTACAGGTGGCGACCACCACGTAGTCGATCTCGGCGACGTCCAGGCCGGCGTTCGCGATCGCCTTGTCGGCGGCCCGCCAGGCCATCTCGTCGACCGACTCGTCGGGAGCCGCGATCCGGCGCTCCCGGATGCCGACCCGGCTCTGGATCCACTCGTCGTTGGTCTCGACCATGGTGGCCAGCTCGTCGTTGGTGAGCACCCGTTCCGGTTGGTAGTGGCCGAGCGCGACAACTCTTGATCCGGTCATCTGGGTGCTCCTGCAGTCGTCCGGCGGAATCCCGGGCTCGACGCTGAGCCCGACGGGGGCGTCCCAAGGGTACGTCAGGCCAGCCCGGCGGCGCTCAGGGCGGAGCGGAGGTCGGGGGCGGCGAAGGTGCGCAGGCCGTACTTCTTCTGGATGTCCATCGGCTTGGCCTCACGGCTGCGGTTCGGAATGTCGGCGGGGATGATCGCCTTGGTGAACCCGAGCCGGGCGGCCTCCGCGAGCCGCTTCTCCAGGCCGCCGACACGCCGCACCTCCCCGGCCAGGCCGACCTCGCCGATCGCGATCAGGCCGGGGTGGATCGGCTTGTCCATCACCGAGGACGCGACCGCGATCGCCACCGCCAGGTCCGCGACCGGCTCGGTGATCTTGACCCCGCCGACGGTGGCGACGTACACCTCCTGGTCGGTGAGCTTCAGGCCCGCCCGGTTCCCCAGTACGGCGAGGACCATCGCGACCCGGGACGACTCCAGCCCGGACGTGGTGCGGCGCGGTTGCGGCGCGGCGGACGGACCGACCAGCGCCTGCACCTCGGCCAGCAGCGGACGGCGGCCCTCCATCATCACCGTCACGCAGGTGCCGGCCACGGGCTCGGCGTGCTCGGAGACGAACAGCCCGGTCGGGTCGGTGACCTCGACGATCCCGGTGTCGACCATGTCGAAGCAGCCGACCTCGTCGGACGGGCCGAACCGGTTCTTGGTCGCGCGCACCATCCGGAACCCGGAGTGCCGGTCGCCGTCGAACGCGAGCACCACGTCGACCAGGTGCTCGAGCATCCGCGGGCCCGCGATCGCGCCGTCCTTCGTCACGTGGCCGACCAGCACGACGGCGATGTTCCGCTCCTTGGCGAGCCGGACCAGCGCGCCGGTCACCTCGCGGACCTGCGTCACCCCGCCCGGCGCGCCGTCGACCTCCGGGTGCGCCATCGTCTGCACCGAGTCGATCACCAGGAACGACGGCTCGACCGCGTCGACCTGGCCGACGACCGCGCCCAGGTCGGTCTCGGCGGCGAGGAACAGGTCGTCGACGAGCGCGTCCGTCCGCCCGGCGCGGAGGCGCACCTGGGCAGCCGACTCCTCGCCGGACACGTACAGCGTCCGCTGGCCGCCGCGCGCGGACTGCGCCGCGACCTCCAGCAGCAGCGTGGACTTCCCGACGCCGGGCTCACCCGCGAGCAGGATCACCGCGCCCGGCACCACGCCGCCGCCGAGCACCCGGTCGAGCTCGCCGATACCGGTCGCACGGGACTCGGCCTCGATCGCGGACACCTTGGCGATCGGCATCGCCGGCGACGACACCGGCCCGGCGGTGATTCGCGCGGCCTTGGGCGCGCCGACCTCCGCGACCGTGCCCCACGCCTGACACTCGCCGCACCTCCCGATCCAGCGCGCCGAGGTCCATCCGCACTCCGAGCACGCGTACGCCGGCTTGCCCTTCGCCTGAGTCGCCGCCTTCGCCATGGGGACCAACCTATTTGAGGCCGCCGACAAAACGCCTGAAGGCACGTTTCAGCCAGGTGACCGGAGTACGGCGCGGCGGGTCGTCGTCGACCACCGGCGGTTCGGAGGTCTTGCGCGCGGCGTCGAGGTACCGGGTGAGAATCTCGCTCTCCGAGGTGCGCAGCAGCGCGCTCTGCTCGAGCAACTCGAGTGCGGCGTCCAGGTCGCCGTCCACCACGTGTGCGGAGCCGAGATGCTGCAGACAGCGCGCGTGGCCTTCGCGTTCGTCGATCTCGGCGTACAGGTGGGCGGCGTGCTTCCAGCGACTGATTGCCTCGTGCGGGTTGCGCTGCATCCAGGCGGCTACGCCGATGAGTTCCAGAGCGTGGGCCTCACCGCTCACGTCGCCGGCCGCTTTTGCGCGGGCGTGTGCCGGCCGTAGGTGTTCCAGCGCGCCCTCGGCGTCGTGTTGGTACAGCTGTACGACCGCGAGGTTGACGGAGATCGCTACATCGGCTGCGAGGTCCGGACCGGGACGGAGGAGCCGGGCGTCGTCCAGCCGGTCCCGTGCGTTCAGGACGGCCTCCTCGCGGTCGTTGCCGGCTGGTGCCCGTTCGGCAGTGGCCAGGTGGAGCAGGGCCCGTTCCACCTGGCGTCGCATCTTCAGCGCGGCCGCAGTACGTCCGTTGGTGGCGATGTTGTCCGAGATGCCCAGCCTGGTGCTGGCGGTGTCCAGGTCGCCCAGCATCCGGTACGCCGTTGCTGCCCGGGCTGCTGCGAGTTCGGCGAGGCCACGGCTACCGCATGCCTCCGCTGCGGCGCTCAGGAGGTCGCTGAGTTGAAGCAGCGCGTCCGCGTCGGGCCGACGTACGTACCAGACCTCCAGGGCGTCGCAGATCCGTGCGAAGTCGTCGAGCGACTCGGTCGTGGGCTTCTCGGTCGCGACCAGGCTGCGGAGCCAGTCCTCGTTGAGGGTGAACCATTCTGCAGCGGCCATGCCGCCGGAGCCGGAGCCGAACGCGATCATCCACTGCTCCGCCTCTTCGGCCGCTGCGTGCAGCTCGCTGGTCTCCCGTTGCTTGCGCCGCCGTGCGCGCCGGTAGCGCGAAACCAGTTGCAGCGCCAGGACGACGAGAAGCAGAAAGGTCACGCCGAAGCCGACCCACTTCACGAGGCCACTCTTTCCGTACGTCTCGCCCAGCAGTTGCGAGGTCAGATCGGTGAGGAGTCCGGTGGCGACCGCGCCGGCGGCCAGGGAGATGTCGCGGGTCAGCCCGGTCTGCTGATCCTCCTCCCGCTTGTCGCTCATGGCCGGCTCCCCGTGGTCAGCCCGCGCACCACGGTCCGCCACAACGCCAGCATGAGCACCACTGGTCCTACCGACGCGACCGTGGCCGCAGCCGCGACCGGGCCGCTTGACGTGGAGAACTGTCGCGCCTCACCCCACAGCACCAAGGACAGCGGCGTCGTACCCGGTCCGCTGATCAGGAACCCGACGATGAAGTCGTTCCACACCAGTACGAACTCCACGACCGCAACAGCAACCAGTGCGGGCCGGTAGGTCCGCTGCACAGTCGCCAGTACGGCGCTCTGACGCACTGGACCCTGCAGCGCCTCCGACACCAACGCAGGTGGTGCGGATGCGAAGGCGGATCGCAGCAGGAGAACGGCGAACGGCAGACCAGCTGCCGCATGTACTAGTGCCAGCGCGACCCGCGACCCGGCCAGTCCTGCTGAGTCGATCGCATCTCGCAGCGGAGCGGCGTACATCTGCACGGGCGTCACAGCAAGCACTACGAAGACACCCATCACGATGCGCCCGAGCCGTGTCGGCAGGCCGCCCCAAGCGACCAGGTACGCCGTCGGCACAGCGATCACGAGCAGTACGGCGGTGGCGGCAGCCGCGATGAACAGCGTGGACAGCAACGCCCGCACCAACCCGACGTTCGCCGCCGCGACGAAGGACGAGAACCCGAGTCCCGACGGCGACCACCAACCGCGGAGTCCGGCCTCCCGTGGGGAGTGCAGTGCCGTGGCAACGAGTACTACGGCCGGAAAGATCCACACGAGTGCTACCGCGAACCCGATGAACCAGCCGAGCCGCCGTACCACTCGGCCCGGCTTCGGCCGGCCCAGCGACGGGTCGGGCCGTACGACGGTCACCGGCATGGCCCACCGGCGCCGCCGCAGTCCACGGACACCAATCAGCCCCACCGCCGCGACGATCGCGAACAGGACGACACCGAGCGCCGCCGTACGCCCCGAGTCGCCGCTGGACGTCGTCGCCCGCCACCAGTTCAGCCCCAGTACGTCGGCGGACTGCTGCATGGATCCTGGTACGACGATCAGCACCAGGTCGAACACCCGCACAGCCGCGATGACCAGCGTCAGCGTGACCACACCGGCGATCGGCCCCAGGAGCCGGATCTCCAGTGCCCACAGGCGCCGCCAGCCCTTCACACCCTCGGCCGTGACGGTCCGGGTCAGGTCGTCCGGTATCGCGTCCAGGCCGACGCGGAAGAGCGACACGACGTACCCGAGCCACGTCCAGCCGAACGCGGACATCAGGACCAGCCAGAACAGCCCAGGGCCCAGCCAGACCGGACTGGAGCCGGACAGCTCCGTCCAGACCGCTGTGATCGTGCCGCGCTCAGGTGTGGGGTCGAACATCATCCGGAACGTGGCGCCTGACGCCAGCACCGAAACCGCGAACGGAATCACCAGTGCGGGCTGCAGGACCGTGCTGACCGCAGGGAGCCGATTACTCAACAGAGCAAGGAAGAATCCCACTACCACGGTCCCGAACGCGACCAGGATCCACAGCACACTGTTGACCATGGCGTGCTGTGCGGCGGCGTCGCGGATCACCGCGAAGTTGCCGAGCCCGAACCGGTCATGCGTCGTGAACGCTCTCGTTACGGTCACCCCGATCGGCACCAGGAGCAGGCAGCTCAGCAGCAACGCGGGCAGCCCTAGCAAGTACGGTGCGGCGGGACGGCGTGGCTTGCCCTGCACCGGGCGGCCGGTGATCTCGCGGCCGACGACCTCGAGGGACAGGCCGTTGGTCTGCAGGCCCATCAGCCCTCCTCCAACGTCAGCAGGTCGCTCATCGCCGCATCCGCGGCGGTCCGAACCTTGTCAGGCCGGCCGTCCACCGCGATCAGGAAGTCGGTCAGCACCCGCCACAGGCCATTGATGTCACCCAGCCGGCCAAGCCGGTCGGACAGGTCGAACTGTGGTTGCTCACCAGGCTTCACGAGCTGCTCGGCGAGCCGGGTGAGCTCGGGGGAGTACCCGGTCGTCCGCCCGTCGACCAGGAACCCGCCCTCGGAGATCCACGGATCCGGCGCGGTCGGTGCGGCGAGCCGGCGTACCAGATCACGGGCGTTGTCCGAGGTGGGCTTCGTCAGGACCATCACGTCGCCCCCCACCACCACAGGCGCCGCGGCCCCTGCCGACATCTGCGGGAAGGTGAAAAGGCCTATATCGTTGGGATCCGCGGCGAACGAGCGCACCACCGGCTCCGCGAAGTCGGATGCGAGCACCATCGCTGCCTTGCGATGCCCGAACACCTCCACCAGTGCGTCCGGGAACTGCTGCACGAGTGACGTCTTCACCCCACCTGCCAGGACGCCAGGCGCTGACCACAGCTGTCCGAGCAGCCGGAGCGCGGCACCGAACTGCGGCTGCTCCGACGGACGCGGGCTCGTCGCTGCCGCGAGCGCTGTGTACACGGACGGCGCGATCCCGAGCAGGACGTTCTCCAGGAAGTCGGTCAGCACCCAGCCGTCACCTGCGGCCAGCGACAGCGGTGTTACGCCCGCTTGGGTCAGCGTCCGGTTCAACGCCAGCCACTCCGCCCAGTGCTGCGGCGGTTGTACGTCGGCCTGCCGGAACGCAGAGGGGCGGTACCAGACAGCCGACTTGTGCGCTGTCTTGAACGGCACGCCGTACGTCGTCCCGTTGTGGACCAACAGGTCCTTCCACAGACGTGCCTGGCCCAGCGGCCCTATGTCGTTCGGCATCGGCTCCAGGTCTTGCAGATGCCGTGGGACAAGCCCTGGCTGCGGCAGCATGAGGATGTCCGGCCGCCGATCGGAGCGGGCGCCGAAGGCGGTGGAGATGTCGTCGCCGAGCGGTACGACCTCGACCGGGTAGCTCAACGTCCCCAGGCCGGTCAGGACCTTGTGGAACGCGCGCAGTTCCTGGCCGCTCCAGCTGACGGCCACACGCACCGCACGGCGTAGTCCGAGCACGTCACTCGAACAGCCGGCCAGCATGAGTGTGCCCGCCGTCCCCAGGAACGCTCGTCGACTAGTGAGCATCGTCGAATCCGGTAGTACGTGTCGTGCTGGTCGTGATGAGTAGCAGTGCCACCGAGGCGAGGTCAGGATTCGGGCGGATCGAGAGGAGCGATCCCCAGGTCGGCAGGCCGCTCGCGTCCTCCAGCACGATCGCCCGTGGATAGGCGCCGAGTGCCCGGGCCACTCCGGCCAGACGGCGACGGCCCGGGGTGATCTCGTACGGGTAGCGGTTCAGGACGTCCTCGAGACCACAGCCAACAGCCTGGACCCTGCCCTGTTCGCGGGCCGCCCGTTTGGTGATGGCCCGCGTTGTGCGGTGGCCGTGCATGACGTTGCCGAGCACAGTGAGATTGGGGAGCAGCCCGCCCTCGGCCGGGACGAGCCGGACCGGCCCGCCGGCCAGCACGATCGCACCGGGCGGCGGGGCTTCCAAGCCGGTCACGATGTCGGCCAGCCGGCGACGGTCGGCGGCCTGCGGAACCACGACCGCACGCTGCTCACCGACGTCGATCCGAAGCCGCCCTGGCAGCCCCGGCACGTGATCGAGCAGCAGTCCGTCCATCCCAAGAACCCTATGGGGACCGGAGGTTCGTCCGCAGACGACAGAGTGTCGTCAGAAGGTCTTGCTCCACAGGTTGATCGCGTAGTCGACCTCGACGCCGGTGTGCGAGGCAAGGATCCGCCGCGCGTCCTTCGGGGTGAACTCGATCTTCACCACCGCCTCCAGGTCGGCGCGGCTCTCGAACCGCCAGCCCATGTCCAGCGGCGTCCGGTGCCAGCCCCGGTCGGTCCAGAACCGCTCCACCTCGGGCGCCTTGATCATCGGGTACGACGCACTGAACCACTGCCCGAACGTCGACCGGCTCCCGTCGTTGTCGATCACGAACGCGGTCCCGCCGCGCCGCATCACCCGGTCCAGCTCGGCCAGCCCGGGTTCGCATCCCGGCCCGAAGAAGTACGCCCACCGCGCGTGCATCACGTCGACCGACGAGTCCGGCACCGGCAGGCGTTGCGCCGTACCCTGCCGTACTTCGACGTTCGGCAAGGCACGGGTACGTCGCTGTGCTGCCTCCGCCAGCGCGCCGTGCGGCTCGACGCCGATCACCTGTCCGGCCGTCGCTGCGAACATCGGCAGGTGGAACCCGGTCCCGCACCCGATGTCCAGCACTGTCGCGCCGGTCCAGTCCCGGATCGCCCGCATAGCCGGCTCGATCACACCGTTCGGGTCCACCGCCCGGTTCTCGATCTCGTACACCTTGGGGTGGTGCCAGATGTTCGGGCTCGGGATCCCGCCGTCGGTGATGCTCACACCGCTAGACCTTAACGACTGCCTGCTTGGTCGTTGCGGCGAGCAGCGCTGCCGGAATCAGCAGGATGCCGCAGCAGACCGCCAGCCAGTGGAAACCGAAGTAGGCCAGCACCGGTCCCGCAGCTGTGCCCGAAAGGGAAGCCAGGATGCCCATGGTGAGATCGGACAGACCCTGCGCCGACGTACGGATGCCGTCCGGGACGGATTGGGACAGCAGCGCGGACCCGGCGACCAGACAGGCGGACCAACCGAGGCCCAGCGTGAACAGCGCGAGTCCTGTGAGGGTGTGCGCGTCGTCCGGCGCCACGGCGGCCAGTGTCATCGCGACGGCCAGGATGCCGAGGCCGATGCCGATGGTCGGGATCCGGCCGAGCCGGTCGGCCAGCCAGCCGGTCAGCGGGGACAGTGCGTACATGCCGGCCACGTGACCGCTGATGACGAAACCGACGATGGTCAGCGAGGCGCCGTGGTGCCGCAGATGCACCGCGGTCATCGACATGACGCCGACCATCACCGCGTGGGCCGTGGCGATCGCCAGCAGCCCGAGGCGTGCATGCGGGATCCTCACGACCTGACGGAACGTCTCGGCCAGCGGCTGGCGTTCCACCTTGCCCGGCCGTACCTGGCTGCGCATGCCGAGCCAGACCGTGACCGCGCTCAGGCCGAAAGCGACGACCGAGAACACGTACGGACCGGCCAGCGAGAGGAAGCCCAGCGACGTGCCGACCGTGCCGCCGACGCCGGTCAGGTTCGGGCCGACGATCACGCCGATCGTGGTGGCCCAGACGACGATGGCGAGCGACCGCGCGATGCGGCTCGGGTCGGCGGCGTCGGTCGCGGCGTACCTGGACTGCAGGTTCGAGGCCGAGCCGCTGCCGAACAGGCAGCCCGCCAGGAGGAGAAGTGCGAGCGACCCGGCCTGTGCGGCGACGATGGTCAGTGCCGCGCCGGCGCAGGCGATCAGATAGCCCGTCGCCAGCGACACCCGTCGGCCACGGGAACGCGCAAGACCGGCCAGCGGTACGGCGAGAACGGCCGCGCCGAGCGTGGTCGAGGTGGCCACCAGACCGGCCATCGACGTCGACCCGGAGACGTTCTCCGCGAGCAGCGCGGCGACCGCGAATCCACTGGCCGTCGCGACTCCGCCGAGCGCATTGCTCGCCACCAGAACCCGCAGCGTCGTCCGCTGTCGCTCGCTTGTCACGAGCAAACCCTCTCATGAACCTGACGCAGAAGGCAGCTGCGTTTCGGTTGCGCACCACTGCTCTCGGTAGTCGACTTCCGCGCATTTCCACGCGCTTATAGGATCGTTCCGACGTAACTCACACCGCGCCTCCTGGAGTCCGGATGTCCGACATCGCGATCGTCCCTGCCCCGCGTGAACTCACCCTGCACGAGGGCCGGTGGATCACGGCCGACCCGGTCGGTGAGGCCGTCCGGGACGTGGTCGAGAACCTCGACGCGACGGAGTACCGCATCGAGATCACCACCGAGGGCGCGCGGCTGACGGCCGGCTCCGAGGACGCGCTCCGGCACGCGGAGACGACGTACGCCCAGCTGGTCGAGTCGGCCGAAGACGTCGAGGACGGGAAGGTCGCCGTACCGCTGGCGCACGTCGCCGACGCGCCGCGGTTCGGCTGGCGCGGGATGATGCTGGACGTCGCGCGGCACTTCATGCCCAAGGACTTCGTCCTCAAGATCATCGACGTGCTCGCGCTGCACCGGCTGAACGTGCTGCACTTCCACCTCACCGACGACCAGGGCTGGCGGGTCGAGATCGAGGCGTACCCGAGGCTCACCGAGGTCGGCGCGTGGCGGGCCGAGACCATGGTCGGCAAGATGTCGCACGGCCAGACGGAGTTCGAGTACGACGGCACGCGGCACGGCGGGTTCTACACCAAGGACGAGCTCCGCGAGATCGTCGCGTACGCCGCGGAGCGTGGGATCACCGTCGTCCCCGAGATCGACCTGCCCGGGCACATGCAGGCCGCGATCGCGGCGTACCCGGAGCTGGGGAACCACCCGGACCAGCAGCTGACCGTCCGGCAGTACTGGGGGATCAGCGACGACGTGCTGAACGTGAACGACGCAACGGTCGAGTTCGTGAAGACCGTGCTGCGCGAGGTGCTGGAGATCTTCCCGTCGCAGTATGTCCACCTCGGTGGCGACGAGTGCCCGTCGGTGCAGTGGGCGGAGTCGGAGGAGGCGCGGAAGCGGCAGGCGGAGCTCGGGCTGGACGAGCCGGGTCAGCTGCAGGGCTGGTTCACGGCGCAGGTCGCGGAGGTGCTGGCCGAGGAGGGGCGCCGGCTGGTCGGCTGGGACGAGATGGTCGAGACCGACTGCCCGAAGGACGCGGTCATCATGGCGTGGCGGAGCGCGCAGCGCGGCGTGGTCGCGGCCAAGGCCGGGCACGAGGTCGTGATGGCGCCGTGCGAGTCGGTGTACTTCGACTACTACCAGGGCGACCCGGAGACCGAGCCGCTGGCGATCGGCGGCAACATCCCGCTCGAGAAGGTGTACGACTTCGATCCGATCCCGGCGGGGCTGACCGACGAGGAGAAGGCGCTGATCGTCGGGACGCAGTGCCAGATCTGGACCGAGTACATGGAGGGCCCGGAGCAGGTCGGCTACATGCTGCTCCCGCGCCTGTCCGCCTTCGCCGAACGCGCATGGGGCTCCCCGAAGGTCTCGTACGACGAGTTCCTCGCCCGCCTCCGCCCGCACCTGTCCCGGATCGAGAAGCTCGGCATCAACTACCGCCCGCTCGACTGACGGGGGTGGACGGCCCGCCCACGCCTGACCAAAGATGAGGTCATGAGCGTGGTGGGGCCGCTGGATGCGATGTTCCTGGGTGGTGAGAGCCGGGAACAGCCGATGCACGTCGGTGGGCTGATGTTGTTCGAGCTTCCGGAAGGGGCCGGGCGGGACCACGTGTTCCCGGAACGCTCACGCGACTACGTTTCGCGGCTGTACGACGAACTCGTGGCGGCGCCGCGGGTGAACCCGCTGTTCGCGCGGCGGGTGCGCAACCGGCTGCCGGACCTCGGCTACTGGTCGTGGGAACAGGACGACGAGATCGATCTCGAGTACCACGTCCGGCTGTCCGCGCTGCCTCGCCCGGGGCGGTACCGCGAGCTGTTCGAGCTGACCAGCCGTCTGCACGGGACGCTGCTCGACCGGCACCGCCCGCTGTGGGAGATGCACCTGATCGAGGGCGTCGAGGGCCGCCGGTTCGCGATCTACAGCAAGATTCACCACTCGATGATCGACGGCGTCACAGCCTTGCGGTGGATGCAGGAGACGCTCACCACCGACTCCACCCGGACGAACATGCCCGCGACCTTCGCGCTGCCAGGCGGGGCGTCGGGAGCGGGGGCCGCCGGGGCCGCCGGGGCCGGGCTCGGCGGGATACCGACCGCGGCGGAACTGCTTGCGGCCATCGGCCGCGTTCCTGGGCGGACGTTCGGCTCCGCCGTGCACGCTGTAGGTGGTGCCGGGCGGTTGCTGGCCGAGCTGGCCGGGCTGCCTCCGGCCGGGTTGAAGAGCCTGCTGCACTCGACGATGCCGTTCCAGGCGCCGCGGACGATCCTCAACCAGCCGGTGACCGGGGCACGCCGGTTCGCGGCGCAGTCGTGGCCGATCGAGCGGCTGGAGAAGGTCCGGGCGATCACCGGCGCGACGCTCAACGACGTACTGCTGGCGATGTGTTCAGGGGCCCTGCGCAACTATCTGCTCGAGCTGAACGCGCTGCCTGACAAGGCGTTGACGGCCATGGTGCCGGTGTCGCTGCGTACGACTGACAGTGGACCGGGCAGTGGCCCGGGCGGCGGCAATTCGCTGGCCACGCTGATCGCCGACCTCGCCACCGACGAGGCCGACCCGGAGAAGCGCATCCGCCGGATCATGGCGTCCACCACTCAGGCCAAGAGCGTCCTGTCCGGCCTCAGCCCGCTGCAGAACCTGATCGTCGGCGCCCTCGGCTTCGGCGTCGCCGGACCCGCCGCGGTCCTTCCCGGCGTGGCCGGCCGTACGACGCCGCCGTACAACGTCGTGATCTCGAACGTCCCCGGCCCCACCGAGAGCCCGCTCTACTGGAACGGCTCCCGCCTGCTGGGCCTCTACCCCGCGAGCATCGTCCTCAACGGTCAGGCCCTCAACATCAGCGTCACCAGCTATGCCCACCAGCTGCACTTCGGCCTGATCGGCTGCCGCCGGACCGTCCCGCATCTGCAGCACATGCTCACCCACCTCGAGACCTCCTTGACGGAGCTCGAGAACCTCCATTAGATCCGGACGGCGCCGTTCGGGGTGTTGAAGACGGCGGCCACCAGGCCGGGCTGGCCGTTGGGGCCTGCCCACGTGACCTCGAGGTCGTCGAGCAGGTGGTCGGCGGGGTGGCCGATCCAGTCGGTGACCCGGTGCGGGTCGCCGGCGATCTCGAGCCCGGTCAGTTTGATGTCCTTGCCGCCGATCGACGGGTGCTCGGACAGGTCGTCCCAGTGCACGAAGAACGGCAGCTGCGGGTCGGCGATCAGGCCCTTCACGCCGATCTGCCGCCAGGTCAGGTTCACCCCGTCGGGGCGGTGCCGGTTGCCGGGGACCGCTTGCCGGCCGAGGCGCTTCTCCATCCCCTCCATGTCGCGGACCGCCACCACCCAGCCGAGCCAGCCACCGCCCAGCTCCTTGCGGGCGCGGACCGCCTGACCGAACGGCGCCTTGTCCGACGCCGGGTGGTCGAGGACGTCGACCACCTCGATGTAGCGGTCGTTCTCCAGCGGGAGGACGTGGTTCACCGTGCCGAAGCGCGGGTGCACCCCGCCGTCCACGAACTCCGCCCCGAGCTGCTCCGAGAGCCGCTCGAGCGTGGCCGCGCAGCCATCCGGTCCGCACGCGTACGACAGATGATCCAGACGCATGCCTGCCATTGTTGCGCCCCGCACCGACAGTTGACAGCCAGGGTGTGTCGCGGGCCTACTTCGAGGCCGGATGCGGCAGCAGGGGCCGCGCGGCTTCCAGGTGCTGGCGGCAGAGGTCCGCGAGTACGTCGTACGCCTTGAGACCCATCAGCGTCTGCAGCTCGACCTTGCTGGACTCGAACACCGGCTCGACGCCGATGTGCGCCTCGGTGTTGCCGGTGCAGTACCAGTCGAGGTCGTGCCCGCCCGGTCCCCAGCCGCGCCGGTCGTACTCCTGGATCCCGACCTCGGTGTACGTCGTACCGTCCGGCCGCTCCACCTCGCGGAACGTCCGCCGGATCGGCAGCTGCCAGCAGACGTCCGGCTTGGTCTCGACGAAATGGACGCCGCGCTTCAGCGCCAGCCCGTGCAGCGCGCAGCCGGCGCCGCCGGGGAAGCCAGGCCGGTTCAGGAAGATGCAGGCGCCGTCCCAGACCCGGGTCTTGCGCTCGCCCTCGTCGTCGGTCTCGACCCAGCCGTTGGTGCGACCCTCCTTGCGGAACTGCCAGTCGTCCTTGCCGAGCTCCTTGACGTAGCGCTTGACGCGCTTCTCGTCGTCGGCGTCGGAGAAGTGCGCACCGAGGGTGCAGCAGCCGTCGTTCGGACGGCCCTTGTAGATCCCCTGGCAACCACCGCCGAAGATGCAGGTCCAGTTGGACGTCAGCCAGGTCAGGTCGCAGCGGAAGACCTGGTCGGGGTCGTCGGGGTCGACGAACTCGACCCAGGCACGGGGGAAGTCGAGCGAAACCTCAGGCACTTGGAAAGCGTACGCGCCACAACACCGTCACCGTGAACGGCGGGCCGGATCTGCGCGGTCTCGGTCATGGTAAATGGCCGGTCCGGTTCGGAGTCCAGTAGCGTGAGGGTATGCGGCTCGGCGTACTCGACGTGGGATCCAACACCGTCCACCTGCTCGTGGTGGACGCGCATCGTGGTGCCGCGCCGCTGCCGGCGTACTCGCACAAGACCGAGCTGCGGCTGGCCGAGCACCTGGACAAGGACGGCAAGATCGACCAGTCCGGCGCCGACGGGCTGGTCGCCTTCACCAAGGAAGCGGTCGAGCTCGCCGAGGACAAGGGCTGCGAGTCGGTGCTGTCGTTCGCCACGTCAGCGCTGCGCGAGGCGCCGAACGGCGAGAAGGTGCTGGAGCGGGTCAAGAAGGAAACCGGCATCATGCTCGAGGTGCTCAGCGGCGAGGACGAGGCCCGGCTGACGTTCCTCGCCGTACGGCGGTGGTTCGGCTGGTCCTCGGGCCGCCTGGCGGTGTTCGACATCGGCGGCGGCTCGCTGGAGATCGCCGCGGGGTCGGACGAGCAGCCGACCGTGGCGGTGTCGGTGCCGCTCGGCGCGGGCCGGCTGACCCGCGAAGGGCTGACCGCGGACCCGCCGGACAAGGACGAGGTCAAGGCGCTGCGCCGCCGGATCCGCCTGGAGATGGCCGCGGTCGCGGGTCCGGTACTGCGGGCCGGCCGGCCGCAGCGTTCCGTCGCCAGCAGCAAGACGTTCCGTTCGCTGGCCCGGATCACCGGAGCGGCACCGTCCGCCGACGGACCGTACGTACCGCGCACGCTGAACCGGGACGACCTGAACGAGTGGATCCCGAAGCTCATCAAGATGTCGGCCGCCGAGCGGGCCTCGCTGCCCGGGGTCTCGGCCGGACGCGCGTCCCAGCTGACCGCCGGCGCGCTGGTTGCCGACGCCGTGATGGACCTCTTCGACCTGCCCGCGCTCGAGGTCTGCCCGTGGGCACTGCGCGAGGGTGTCATCCTGTCCCGGCTCGACCAGCTGCAACCCCGGTGAACCGATGACCTCCCGTACGACCGCCAAGATCGGCCTGTCCACCGCCTCGGTCTATCCCGAGTCGACCGCCAGCGGCTTCGAGCTGGCCGCCCGGCTCGGGTACGACGGTGTCGAGGTGATGATCGGGATCGACCCGCTGAGTACTCAGATCGACGCGATCCAGCGACTGATCGACTACCACCAGCTTCCGGTGCTCGCGCTCCACGCGCCGACCCTGCTGATCATGCAGCGCGTCTGGGGGACAGACCCGTGGAGCAAGCTCGAGCGCAGCGCCGAGGCCGCGAAGGAGCTGGGCGCCGACGTGGTCGTCGTCCATCCGCCGTTCCGCTGGCAGCGGGACTACGCGCGCGGGTTCGTCGAGGGGATCGCCCGGCTGGAGGCCGAGACCGGCGTGACGCTGGCGGTGGAGAACATGTACCCGTGGCGCGCGCCCGGCCGTGACCTGCAGGCGTACGCGCCGAGCTGGGACCCGACCGAGCAGAGCTACGCGCACACCACCCTCGACCTGTCGCACTCCTCGACCGCCGGGCAGGACTGCGTCGAGCTGGCCGCGACGATGGGCGAGAGCCTCACCCATGTGCACCTGACCGACGGCACCGGCTCCGCGAAGGACGAGCACCTCGTGCCCGGCCGCGGGACCCAGCGCGCCGCGGACCTGCTGTCGGGGCTCGCGAGACAGGACTTCCGCGGTCACATCATCATCGAGATCAACACCCGGCGGGCCACCTCGCGCTCGGAGCGGGAGGTCGACCTCGTCGAGTCGCTCGAGTTCACCCGCAAGCATTTCGTCCGGACGACCGCCGCACGTCGTACGTCGTTCGCGGTCACCCCGGAGGGGGAGATCTCGGAGCTGACTCCGTGACCGTGTCCCGCCGTACGCCGGGACGCCGTCCGGGGGGACCGGACACCCGCGGTGAGATCCTGCGGGCGGCCCGGGAATCCTTTGCGGACAAGGGATTCGCGGCCACGTCGATCCGCGCGGTCGCGCGCCAGGCCGGCGTCGACGCGGCGCTCGTGCACCACTACTTCGGCAGCAAGGACGAGCTGTTCATCGAGGCGATGGCCCTGCCACTGGACCCGCGGGTCGTGGCCGCGCGGATCCTCGACGGTACCCGCGAGGACCTCGGACGGCGGATCGTCGCCGTCTTCCTCGGCGTCTGGGAGTCGGACGAGGGGCAGCAGCGGATGAAGGCGATGCTGCGCAGTGTCGTGACCAGCGACGAGGTCGCGCGGCTGATGCGCGAGGGGATGACGCGGATGATCCTCGAGCCCGTCTCGCAGTTCCTCGAGCCCCCCGACGCCAAGCTGCGGGTGGGGCTGATCGCCAGTCACATGATCGGAGTCGCGCTCACGCGGTACGTGGTCGAACTGGAACCGGTCGCCGCCGCCGACCTGGAGACTCTCGTCGACCGGATCTCGCCGGCGATCCAGCAGTACGTGACCGGCTGATGGAGATCCCGACCGACGCCGAGATCCGTGCATTGCACCGGGAGTACGCGCCGAGCCGCGAGGCGTTCGAAATCGTCCACGAGCACTGCCGGCTGGTGTGTTCGCTGGCCGAGCAGTTCTTCGCCCGCCTCGACCTCGACACCGACCTGGTCCGCGCCGGCGCGCTACTGCACGACATCGGGGTTTACCGCCTGGAGTCGTCACCGTACGTGCGGCACGGAGTACTCGGGCACTCGTTGTTGGCGTCGCTCGGTTTCCCGGTCGAGATCTGCCGGTTCGCGTCCTGTCACACGGGCGTCGGGATCACGCGGGACGACGTACTGCGTCAGTCGCTGCCGATCCCGGTCGACGACTACGTGCCGCGGACGCCGGAGGAGGAGCTGGTCCTGTACGCCGACAAGTTCCACAGCAAGCGCACGCCGCCGGTGTTCCTGTCGGGTGACACGTATGCCCGTGAGGTCGCGCGGTTCGGGGCGGAGAAGGTGGTGCGCTTCGGTGCGCTGCGGGAGCGGTACGGCGATCCTTCGCTGGGCGCGTTGAGCGAAACCACGGGGTACGCCGTCGTCTGAATCCGGCTGTTGCACATCGGGTATCGCCGCGCTAAATTCATCATATGATGAAAAACGCGGTGAGCTGCCATGACGTCGTCGTGGTGCGCGGCGACCGGGAGGTCCTGCACGGGGTCGGGTTCGACCTCCGGGCCGGGACGGTGACCGGCTTGCTCGGGCCGTCCGGCTGCGGCAAGACGACGCTGATCCGCGCCATCGTCGGCCTGCAGGCGCGGGTGACCGGTGACGTCTCGGTCCTCGGGCTGCCGGCCGGTGCAACGAAGCTGCGCGGCCGGATCGGCTACGTGACGCAGGAGCCCAGTGTGTACGGCGATCTCACCGTCACCGAGAACCTGCGCTTCTTCGCGGCTGTCCTCGGGGTCCCGTCGTCCGACGTGGAGCGGGTGGTCGACGCGGTCGACCTCGCGTCGCACGCGGACGACCGGGTCGACGAGCTGTCCGGCGGTCAGCGGTCCCGTGCGTCGCTGGCGGCCGCACTCCTCGGCAGTCCGGAGCTCCTGGTGTTGGACGAACCAACGGTCGGACTGGATCCGGTGCTGCGTCGCGACCTGTGGAACCTCTTCCACGAGCTCGCCGACGCCGGTGCGACGTTGCTCGTGTCGAGCCACGTGATGGACGAGGCGTCCCGCTGCGACCGTCTGTTGCTGATGCGCGACGGGGAGCTCCTCGCCGACGACACACCACAGGACCTGCTGCTGTCAGCAGGGACCGACGACCTCGAGAAGGCGTTCCTCACGCTGATCGAACGGAAGGCTGGTGCGCGATGACACCGCGCGTGACGTTTGCCGTAGCAGCTCGGGTGCTGGCCCAGTTGCGGCGGGACCACCGGACGGTGGCGATGCTGATCGTGCTGCCGGCGCTGCTGGTCAGCCTGATGTGGTGGATGTTCAACGACTCGCCCATGGTCTTCGACCGCATCGGCGGGCCGCTGCTGGCGGTGTTCCCGTCGATCATCATGTTCGTGGTCACCTCGGTCGCGACGCTGCGCGAGCGGTCGACCGGCACGCTGTCCCGGCTGTTCACGATGCCGATGGGCAAGCTGGACTTCTTGCTCGGGTACGCGCTGGCGTTCGCACTGATCGCTGTTGTGCAGGCGGTGGTGGTTGTCTCGATCGCCTTGTATCTCTTGGATCTGGACATCCAGGGCGCGGCGTGGCAGTTGGGTGTGGTCGCCGTACTCGATGGTGTGCTCGGTACGGCGCTCGGTCTGTTCGCCAGCGCTTTCGCAGCCACGGAGTTCCAGGCTGTGCAGATGATGCCGGCCGTGATGATTCCGCAGATCCTGCTGTGCGGCTTGCTCGTCCCACGCGAGCAACTGCCGACGGTCCTGCAGGCGATCAGCGACGTACTGCCACTGTCCTATGCAGTAGACGCCGTGCTGGGGGTTGCCAAAGGCAACGGCTTCACTACTGGCACAGGAGGCGACACGTTGGTCGTAGCCGGCTTCATCCTCGCGGCTCTCGGCCTAGGCGCAGCAACCCTAAAACGCCGCACCGCCTGAGCTGACTAAGTTGTGGTTGACCCGCGCGGTGCTTCGCGCGGCTCGTTCCTCGCCGTGCTGCGCGCTGCTCCCGCCCGCCCGTGCGACTGCCATGTCCTGCGGCTGTGGGGTTCTGCGCAGGTCATCGCCTCGTGATCGGTCCTGCCTGGGAGGGGTTGTGGTTGACCCGCGCGGTGCTTCGCGCGGCTCGTTCCTCGCCGTGCTGCGCGCCGCTCCCGCCCGCCCGTGCGACTGCCATGTCCTGCGGCTGTGGGGTTCTGCGCAGGTCATCGCCTCGTGATCGGTCCTGCCTGGAAGCGGTTGTGGTTGAACCCGCGCGGTGCTTCGCGCGGCTCGTTCCTCGCCGTGCTGCGCGCCGCTCCCACCCGCCCGTGCGACTGCCATGTGCTGCGGCCGACGGTTCCTCGTTGGTCATCGGCCCGGGGGTTGGCCTGCTTGGAAGGGGTTGTGGTTGACCCACCCGGTGCTTCGCGCGGCTCGTTCCTCGCCGTGCTGCGCGCCGCTCCCACCCACCCGTGCGACCGCCCCGCTCTGCGGCCAACGGTTCCTCGCAGATCATCGCCCCGCGGCCGGCCTTCCTGGACGCGCTGTGGTTCGCCCACGCGGTGCCCTCACCGCCGATTTGTCCGCTGAGCGCTGACAGCGCGCCTTCGAACGACCGATGGCAGCGTTGGCTGCTCCACTGCACCCGCGTCCGCCGCTGTAGTCGCATCCATGTCATCGTGCTTCTGAAGCACATTCAACGGGTTGGCCCAACACGCAGAGGAACCGATCGGAGATTCGCCTTAAATAGAAGAGGTTCCGGCGTCTGTGGATTTGGCCGTGATCGTTTCGTGACATACAATAGAACACATGTTCGAGACTGGTCTGGAGGAGCTCAGCGACCGTGACCTGCTGGCCGCGGCCGCCGAGTACGCCCAGGATCAAGAACACGCCGCGGTAGGGATCCTGCGGGCCGCGCTGGCCTTCGCCGACCGCAACGCCGTGCTGGAAGACCACGAGCCGCTGCCGGGGTGTGAGCGGCTGGTGGTGTACGGCGGTGAGGGCTGTCCGGGGGTGGCCGAGTTCGCGCCGGTCGAGTTCGGTGCCGTGATCGGCATCTCCAGCGGCGCCGCCGCCGCACTGATCGGGGAAGCGCTGGCGCTGCGGCACCGGCTCCCGCGGGTCTGGGCCGCGGTGCTGTCCGGACACGCGGTCAGCTGGCGGGCCCGCAAGATCGCCCACGCCTGCCTCACCCTGTCCCTGGACGCGGCCGCGATCGTGGACCGCCGAGTCGCCGGGATCGTGAACACCCTCACCCCGGGCAGACTGAGGTCCATCGTCACCGCCGCGGTCTGGGAAGCCGACCCCGACCAGGCCCGCGCGGCCGCCGAAGCCGCGGCCAAGTCCCGGGGGGTGTTTGTCGCCCAGTCCGACGAGCACGGCACCAAACGGATCTTGATCCGTGCCGCGTCCGGCGCCGCGATCCGCTTCGACGCCACCATCGAAGACCTCGCCTGGGCGCTAGCCGTGCTGGGCGACACCGACCCCCTCGACCAGCGCCGCGCCGAAGCCGTCGACTGGATCGCCGACCCCGCTGCCGCCCAACAACTCCTCAACACCGCCCGCGACCTCGCCCACACCCAAACCACACCCACGCCCACCGACAGGTCCGATACCGCCGATACCGCCGACACGCCCGGCACCGCCATGTCGTCCGATGCTTCCCCTGTAGCAGAAGAGTTTCGGCAAGAGGCGTCGGGAGCCACGCCGGACGGCGTCGAGGAAACCGGCAGGGATCGAGTCGGCTATCGCGCAGCAGAAGGCAGCGGAGGTAACTGGGGTGGCGGCCGGTGGGACGATGGCTGTGGTGACGGTTGGGAGGGCCGCGGCGGGATGGCCGGGCCTAAGTGCCACGATGCCCCGACACGCAGCCGTGACGCCGCCCGAGACCCACGCGCCGGCGACATCGCCGCGACACCCCCGGCCGACCGCAACCACCGCCCGGCCAGCCACTCCGCCAGCCACTCCGCCACCGACTGCGCCACCGACTGCGCCGATGACCTAGTCGATGACCTGGCCAACGATCCGTCCGGCGAGCCGTTCGACGGCGGGGTCTCCACGCCGGTCGACGGCGTGGTCGGCAGTGACGCCGATGGTGATGCGGATCGCGATGCCCGGTTCACGCGACGGGTCCTGGCGGGCACGCTGCAGGCCCGCCTGGCCGCCATCAAGCGCGACGCCTACCGCCACGGTCTCGGCGCGGGCAGTGATGGACGGAGCCGGCGGAACCGGCACACCCTGTACGTCCACCTCACCGACAAGACCCTTGCCACCGGCAACGGCGTACTCCGCGTCGAGGAACTCGGACCGATGCTCGCAAGCCAACTGACCGAGCTGCTCGGACACGACCAGGTTGTCGTCAAGCCAGTGATCGATCTGCACGATCAGGTCAGTGTTCACAGCTACGAGATCCCGGATCGGATCCGTGAACGCGTCCGGCTCCGCCATCCCGTCGACATGTTCCCCTACGGCACCGCCGAGGCCACCGTCTCGATGGACCAAGACCACATCACGCCGTACAAACACTCCAAGATCGGACCACCCGGCCGCACCGGCTCACGCGATCGCACCGGCCCACCCGAGCCATCGGGCCGACCTGGTCGAACAGGCCCGCCGGGCAAGCCGGGGCAGACCAGCGTCGACAACCTCATACCGCACAGCCGGCTCCACCACCGCGCGAAAACCTTCGGCGGCTGGCGTAACCGGCGCCTGCCCAGCGGCGGCATCGAATGGATCAGCCCCCACGGATTCCGCTTCATCGTCGACCACACCGGTACGCACCCGATCTCACCGGCGCCCGGCCCGTAGCTGAGCCGCGTCCCGCAGGTCGAGGTCCGCTCGTGGTGATCGACCGTGGCGACCGACGACGCGTGTAGTGGGGCAAAGCCCAAGCCCAACCCCCACGATCATCGTGGATTAGCTCGCGCCTCGCCGGCCGCGGGTGCTGGGTCTTGAAACGGGCCCGATGCGAGGGTGCGCGCGACTGCCGCGGATGGACGATCGGAGCCTTGCTGGTGCCGAATCGGGAGACCGGAAGGCGCGGGCAGTGCCGCAGTACGACCACAAGGCGATGGGCACACGAAGGTCGATACCGCCGACGAGACGCTAGGTCCCCATCTCCCAGCAGGCCCTCGGCGAGCTCGAACGCACAGCTCGAATGAGCACGTCAAGAGAGCGTCCGGACCTAAGGTCGGGGGAGAGCGGCGCCCAGCACGGCAGGGACAAGTCGCAGGGAAAGCCGATTGGGGCGACGCAAGCGTGGCCAGTCCCACGGGCGGGTGTGTCGACGCACAGTACGCCGAGTCGCGCCGGTGGGTGGGAGCATGGCGAGCTGCGAGTCGCCTGGGCTCGCCGTGGGTTTGCGCGCTCCTGCGCTCAGCTGCCGTGCGATGGAGGGAACTGGCGCGCACTGTGGGGAATGCGCGCCAGACCCTGTGTCACTCGCCGAACAGCCAGTCCGATTTCACCGGCGGGGCCCAGCGGAAGTAGCTCGGGTCGGCGAAGGTGCCGGGGACCTTGCCGTGGCCGGTGATCGACGTCTTCGCGCCGTCCGCGTGGCCGAAGGTGTAGAGGTACGCCGACTTGGTGTCCTTGTCGATGCCTGCGACAACAGTCCCGTAGTTGCCGCACGCCCCGGCGACGAGCGTCTCGAACCCTTGCCAGGTCGCCGCCCGGACCTTCGTGACGACCGGCTTCATCGCCGTGTTGACCGGGATCCGGATGGTGTAGAGCGCGCCGCCGCGGGTGTTCGCGAGGAACGTGTCGTACGCCGCGGCCTTGCTGATCAGCGTCATCGACTTCACCGCGGAGAACCCGGGCGCCGACCCGTACGACTTCCAGCTGCCGTTGTCTCCGACGACCCAGCGGAACAGTACGCCGTCCGCTCGCAGGGCGTACTCGTAGTTCCGCGGGTGCGTCGGGTTGTCGTTGAACACCGACGTCTCGTGGTCGACGAACTTGCTCCACCCGCCGCCGATCCGGGCCAGCTCCGACGACGTCACCTTGCCGGCCTTGTCGAGTTCGATCCAGTGCTGATACATCGTGTCCCCGAGCACCACCCGCCCGGACCGCAGGCTGCCGGTCGCCGTCGGTTGCGTGATGAACGAGCCGCTCATCCGTACCGCGCCGTCGGTGTAGAGGTTCGGTACGACGGCCCGCGCGCCCGCGGTCGGCGGCTTGGCCCCCGTCAGCCGCTGCGTCGTCTGGTCACCCCCGGCGGTCACCGACCCCAGATTCAGGCCGCAGTACGCCGTACTCGCCCCCGCCCCCGTCGTACTCGCGGTCGCCTGGCCAACCCCCGCGCCAACTCCCGCGCCCAGCCCAGCGCTCAACCCGGCGGCCAGCGCGATCACACTCAGCCCTGCTCGCAGTCGCTTCATATTTCCCCCTCCGCAGATGTGCTCTTGCCGAGGTGTTGGACCGGCGACGGACCTGTTTGGTTGGGTAACGAATTGGTCCTGCCCCGAGGTCTCCGGGGCAGGACCAATTCGATATCAGCGCTGGACGACCTTCACGACCTTGCCACGCTTGTCGTACGCCGTGATCGTGGGCGGATTCTTCACGGTGCTGTGATCGGCCTTGCTCACGTAGGTGAGGGCGAACCAGCCGTCGGTGACCGGCACCACGTGGGCCGGGTCGCTGCCCATCTGCAACTTGACCGTCGTGGCGTTGGACGCCACCCGTCCCCAGCCGGTGAAGAAGTAGTTCTTCGTGCACGAGCGTTCCGGGCAGAAGCCGCCGCCACCGCCCCCGCCGGCGAACAGGTCCGCGTGCTTCGAACCCTTCCCGGCCGAGGTGACAGGGTCGTTCTCGTCGAGTGAGCCCAAGGTCAGGAACTGGGAGTTGTTGAACTCCTGCCCGCTGACCGGCAGGGCCGCATCGAGCTGACAGGCGATCGCTTTCCGGCCGGTCGGCGAGACCGCGATCAGCATCGTCGTCCGCAGCCGCGTCGACCGGTCGACCGCCACGACGTGCCACTTGGTCAGGTCGACCCAGGCCTGGACCGAACAGTTCCGCAGTTGCCCCGCGGCCGTCGTCGGCATCGGATCCCTCTTGGCGGCGGCGATCAGCGCGGCCGACGGCTTGTCCCCTCCGGGGACGATGCACACCGCGAAGTCGCCCCTCGACGAGTACGTCGCCGAACGTCCGGACCAATAGGTGCCGGATCGCGGCAACGACTTGCCCTTGTGCACCGGGTACCGCAGGTCGCAGCGGCGGGTGGCCTCTTCCGCCGTGAGTTTCTGCCCAGCCGACTCCTCTCCGCGGGGAACACCAGGAACCGGCTCGAAGAGCGAGTTGTCGCCACCTGCAACCGGCAGCGGCTCTGTGCTCGTCCCGAGATTCGGCAGGAAGCTCGCGGCGAGTGCGATCGCAGCGACGCCGGCAAGCGCTCCGCCGGCGCCCAGCAGCCGGCGGCGCCGGAGGCCGCGGCGGCCGCGGGCCAGTAGTTGTGCGGTGTCGATCGGGTCCTGTTGCTCGGCTTCGGCCAGCCGGTGCAGTTCCTCGGCGACCGTGCGTACGTCATCCATGGTGTTCTCCTTCACAGCGCCTGGCACTTGGGCTGCGCCCGGTCGATGGCCTGTCGGAGAGTTTCGAGGCCGCGCGCCGACTGGCTCTTCACGGTGCCTTCGGAGCATCCGAGGATCTCCGCGGTCTGCTCGACCGAGAGGTCCTCGTAGTACCTCAGCACCACACAGGCGCGTTGCCGCGGCCCGAGCGCACGAAGGGCCTCGAGTACGACGTCCCGCTCGGCGTGCCCGGCCGCGAAGTCGTCGCGTCCGGGTGAGTCCGGTACCTCGGCGATCGAGACCTCGCGCCGCCAGGGCCGTCGCCCGCCGTCGTGCGCCGCGTTGACCACCATGCGGCGCGCATAGGCGAACGGGTTCCCGACCCGCTGGACCTTCGGCCAGGCGAGGTACAGCTTGTACAGCGCGTCCTGGACGGCGTCATCCGCCTTGTGCCGGTCTCCGCACACCAGGAAGGCCGTCCGCCGCAGCGATGGACTCGCCACCTCCACGAACTCGGCAAACGCCCGGTCCCGCTCCACCATCCGCGCCTCCACTCTCCATGTCCCCCTCAAGACGAAAATCTCTGCCCGCGGGGTTGCATCCGGATCAGCCGGCGAGGTGGGCGACGTTGTGCCAGGCGGGGTCGGGCGCGGTGGTGACGGTGACCTTGCCGTGCGGCCACCCGGTGGTGGCGGCCTGGAGTTGGGCGTCGGCGGGCGTCGTGCCGTCGATGTAGTAGTGCAGGATGCGGGTGCCGGCGGAGGTCTCGTGGGCCAGAAGGTTGCCGGAGCCGCCCAGTCGATCGGTCAGGTGGTCCTCGAACGCCCGCAGTTCGTCGAGCATCTCTGCCTCGGGCAGCCCGTCCTCCCGTACGACGGGGTACCGGATCGACACGGCGACGTGGGTGTCGAGGTGCGGCCGGCGGATCGAGCGCAGCGGGTACTCCGCGGTCGCGATCACCCGCTGCCCGTCGCGCGTGCCTTCCAGCATCTTCCAGGCGGGGCTGCCGTCCTCGAGCGTGTGCTCGGCCGCGAACCCGGCCACTGCCGGCAACAACTCCATGACGGGTACGGCGCCGGACGGGGCCTCCGGCAGCGTGTCGATCGCGCCGACCCACGTCTCCACCATCTCCTCGCCGAGCACCAGGTCGAGGATCAGGAACGTCATCCGCCGCTGCACGTCCACCGACAGCGACGCGAACGCCGGATGGTGCACGCCGACGTGCACCGAGGCCGCGTCCGGTTCGATCGACACCACCGACTCGTCGATCGCGACCGGGGGCAGCCCGTCGAACGAGATCGTCACGGCGGGCCCGGGCCGGCGCAGGTCGGCGTACTCCCAGGTCCGGTCGGACGGCGGGGCGCCGCGCAGCCAGCGCCGGGCGACCGCGCGCTGGTCCGGGTTGCCGGCGGCGGTGACGATCAGCACGTGCTCGGCGTGCAGCCCGGGGCCGAGCTCCCACTCCAGGTCGGGGTGGATGCGCGCGATCCGCTCGCTCAGCTCCTCGTTCGCGGCGGCGGGTTCGCGGCGGGCGACGGCGTCCGCGACGGTGCCGGCGCCGGTACTGGACCACCAGGACCAGAACGCGCCGATCGGGTCGGCCTCCACGGCGCTCCGGCGGCGACGCTTGAGAGTGGGCCGCTTGAAGATGGGCATGTGCGCATCCTCCAGCATCCAGGGGTGCGACGATCGAACCAGTGCGGCTGCTGGTGTGGCCTCGGCCACACGATTAGGAGCGCCCGAATCAGGCGCGTAACCTGCTGACACCACTGGCAAATGGGTGGGTTGATGAGGAGGAACACGTAGTGCTTCGGCGAGTCCTGCTGGGCATGTCCCGCAGCCCCCAGATCAAGAAGGCAGTGTCGTCGCTGCCGGTGTCCAGCGGCATCGTCGCGCGGTTCGTCGCCGGTGAGACCGCTCCGGAGGCCGTGCTGGCCACCGAGAAGCTGGTCAGCAACGGCCTGAACGTCACCCTCGACCACCTCGGCGAGGACGTCACCGACCTGGCCGCGGCAACCGCGACCGCCGACGCGTACCTGGACCTGTTGAAGAAGCTCTCCGCCGCCGGCCTGACCGCGAACGCCGAGGTCTCGGTGAAGCTGTCAGCGGTCGGTCAGGCGCTCCCCGGCGACGGCGAGAAGATCGCGCTGGAGAACGCGCGGACCATCTGCCACGCCGCCCGCAACGCCGGTACGACAGTGACCCTCGACATGGAGGACCACACCACGACCGACTCCACGCTGAGCATCCTGCGCGAGCTGCGCCAGGACTTTCCGGAGACGGGCGCGGTCCTGCAGGCGTACCTGCGCCGTACCGAGGGTGACTGCCGCGATCTCGCGTACGCCGGGTCGCGTGTCCGCCTGTGCAAGGGCGCGTACAAGGAGCCGGAGTCGGTCGCGTACCAGGAGAAGCGCCAGGTGGACAAGGCGTACGTCCGCGCGATGAAGATCCTGATGAACGGCGACGGCTACCCGATGATCGCGTCGCACGACCCGCGGCTGATCGCGATCGCGGGCGCCCTGGCCGAGCGCGCCCAGCGCAAGCCGGGCAGCTTCGAGTACCAGATGCTCTACGGCATTCGCCCCGAGGAGCAGCTCCGCCTGTCCGGTCAGGGGCACACGGTCCGCGTCTACATCCCGTACGGCGAGGACTGGTACGGCTACCTGGTCCGCCGCCTCGCCGAGCGCCCCGCCAACCTGCAGTTCTTCGCCCGCTCCTTGATCAGCAAGAAGTAGGACCCGGCCCACACGGCTAACCTGTGGGCATGAGTGCAAAGGTGGCCGTCCTCGGGGCCGGTGTGATGGGGGAGACGTTGCTGTCCGGGCTGATTCGGGCCGGGCGGCGACCGGAGGACCTCCTGATCACCGAGCGCCGGGAGGAGCGCGCCGCCGAGCTGCGGGAGCGGTACGGCGTCGACGTCGTCACCAACCTGGACGCTGCGAAGCAGGCGGAGACGCTGGTCCTGGTGGTGAAGCCGCAGGACATGCCCGAGCTGCTCGCCGAGATCGCTCCGGCGGTGCAGCCGAGCCAGACCGTGATCTCCCTGGCGGCCGGTATCACCACCAACTTCGTCGAGTCGCGCCTGCCGGAAGGCGTGGCCGTCGTTCGGGTCATGCCGAACACACCTGCCCTGGTCGACGAAGGGATGGCCGCGATCTCGCGCGGTGCGCACTGCGACGAGAGCCACCTGGAGCTGGCCGAGAGCCTGCTCGCGGCGACCGGTCGCGTGCTCCGCGTGCCGGAGAAGCAGCAGGACGCGGTGACCGCGATCTCCGGGTCCGGTCCGGCGTACCTGTTCTTCGTCGTCGAGGCGATGATCGAGGCCGGCGTCCACATGGGCCTGCCGCGCGGTACGGCGACCGACCTCGTCGTACAGACCGTGGTCGGATCCGCGAAGCTGCTCCGCGAGACCGGTGAGCACCCGACGGTACTGCGGGAGCGCGTCACGTCTCCCGGCGGTACGACGGCCGCCGCGATCCGCGAACTCGAGGACCACAAGGTCCGCGCGGCGTTCCTGTCCGCGATCGAGGCTGCTCGCAACCGGTCACGAGCCCTGGCCGCCGAGTAACACCTCTGCCACAGCTGGCGTTATGGTTGGGCGCCGAGGTTTCCTGCCATGTTCGAGGGATATGAGTCCGCCCATGAGTAATGGTTCGGTCGAGCCGGCCACCACAGCTGCGCAGCCGCAGGAGCAGGAAGTGCCGCCGCTGCCGTGGCGGGTGCCGCTGGATCCGGCGCCGTGGTGGGCGTGGACGCTGTTCGTGCTGCCGTTCGCCGTCGTGCCGGCGTTGAACTCGTGGCTCTGGATGGGCGCCCGCGACATGCTCGCGGTCGGTCTGCTGACGATCATCGGCGCCTCGGTGGTCCGGGTCGCCGGCGGCGTCGTGCTGTACCGGGTCGAGCTGTTCCCGACCGGCCTGAAGGCGCGCACCAGCATGCTGATCCGCAGCCTGGCCTGGCAGGACGTCGGCAAGATCGAGGTCGGCGACGACAACGTCGTACTCACCCGCGGCCCGGACGAGCACGAGATCAACGGCATCCCGAAGGACCGCACCGCCGAGGTCGCCGCGGTCATGGAGGTACTGCGGGAGCGCTCCCTGACCACCCAGGTCCGCCGCCACCGCCCGCGCCCCGGCATCGGCACGCTGCTCGTCCTGCTCTACGTCGTCCTGTCCATCGGAGCCTTCCTGCTCCGCTGGCAAATCGTCATCTGAATCACCTGGCCCAGGGCCGGCCCGGCAACGTCTTCCTGGCCGACTGCCCTGCCGGCGGCACTCGGAGCTGATCGAGCTGATCGGTGGAATCTCGAAGAAGGTGCTGACCCAGACGCTCCGTCGTCTGCAGACGAACGGTCTCGTCACGCGCGTCGACCACGGCGGTGTCCCGCCGCGCGTCGAGTACAACCTCACCGAACTCGGCCGCACGCTCATGGGCCCGGTGCGCATGCTCACAGAATGGGCAGAGGAGAACGGCGACGCAATCCTCGCGGCGCAGGAGGACGAAGAGGTGCTAGCGAAGCTCTAGGGTCGCGACCACGGGCCAGTGGTCGCTGGGGACGCGCCCGTCGGGCCGGTGGTGCGAGACGGCCGCGTCGGTCACCGTCCACTCCGGTGTGACGAGGATGTGGTCGATGCGGTCGTCGTCCTCGGCGCCGGTGAAGTTGTGCCAGCTGCCGCCGGCCTCGATCGGGACGGCCGGCGACAGGCCGGCCTCGACGAGCGACTTGAGCGGCGGCGAGTCCGGTGTCGCGTTCAGGTCACCCATGACGATCCACGGCAGGGATCCGGCGATCCAGCGGGCGATCAGCCGGGACGACTGCAGTTGCGCGACCTCGCCCGCGTGGTCGTAGTGCGTGTTGACGACGCCGATCGTCGTACCGTTGCGGTGCCGGAGCCAGGCCAGGGTGGCGATCCGGGTCAGGTCCGCGTCCCAGCCGATCGATCCCGGCGTCCCCGGGTCGTCGGACAGCCAGCGCGTCTCGTGCCGCTCGATCCGCCAGTCGCCGGGCCGGACCAGGACGACCGAGTGCTCACCGGCACTCATCCCGTCGTCCCGGCCGGCGCCGACGATCTCGTACTTCGGGAACCGCCAGCGCAGGTACTCGAGCTGGTCGGGCAGCACTTCCTGCAGCCCGACCACGTCGGCGTCCAGCTGTTCGATCGCCGCCACCGTCGCCTTCCGCCGGACCGGCCAGGCGTTGTCGCCGTCCGGTGCGGAGGAGTTGCGGATGTTGAACGTGGCGGCGCGAAGCTTCATGGTGCTGATCCTGCCAAACCCATCGCGCGAGTCGCCGCCTGGAGTCGGGGAGTACCCGCTTCGAGCGCCCGGTCCCGGCCCTGCGTGAGCAGGTGGTCGATCGCACCCGGATCGGTCGCGAGCCGCGCGTACTCCTTCTGCAGCGGCTCGATGACGGCCAGGACCGCGTCCGCGACGTCCTGCTTGAGTGCGCCGTACGACGCGTAGGACTTGGCCAGCTCGGCCGGATCGCCGTCGGTGCAGGCGGCGAGGATCTCGAGCAGGTTGGTGACGCCCGGCTTGGTCGCCTCGTCATGGCGGACAACGTTTTCGGAATCCGTTTTCGCGCGCATGATCTGCCGGCGGATGACGTCCGGCGGGTCCAGCAGCCGGATCGTGCCGATCGCGTCGTCGGCGTCCGACTTGCTCATCTTCGCGGTCGGGTTCGCCAGATCCTTCACCCGCGTGGCGAGCGCGGCCTTGTTCAGCTGCGGTACGACGAACGTCTCGCCGTACTCGCGGTTGAACCGGATCGCGACGTCCCGGGCCAGTTCGACGTGCTGGTCCTGGTCACCGCCGACCGGGACCCGCTCCGCGCCGTACAGCAGGATGTCCGCGGCCATCAGGCACGGGTACGTGAACAGCGAGGCCCGCGTCATCGGGCGGCCCTTGCCCTTCTCCTTGTACTGGATCATCCGGGACAGCTCGCCGACGTACGACGTGCACTCCAGCAGGTACGCGAGCTGGGCGTGCGTGGGGACGTCGGACTGGACGAAGACCGTGCCTTCGGGGACGCCCGCCGCGAGCATCAGCGTCGCGAACTCGCGGGTCAGCGTGGCGAGTCTTCGAGGGTCGTGCCTGGTCGTCATCGCGTGCAGGTTCGCGACGAAGTAGAAACCGTCCGGGTCGGTGAACCGGCGCAGCGCGCCGAGGTGGTTGCCGAGCGTCAGCCGGCCGGACGGGGTGATGCCGGAAAGCGAGGTCATGATCTCAGCCCTTCGATGATTGGAGGCCTCACCGAGGGCATGAAAAAGGCCGCCTCGGCGAGGCGGCCTCGTTGGATGCGTGCGAACACGCCGGGTGGACCGCCCTAGGCGGCCCACCACAGCTGCAAGTTCGTGTTCACAGGCTCAGCATATCTCAACGCTGGACGAGCGACTGGACGATCAGCTCGTTGCGGGCGTCCTGGCCCAGGGGGACCGTCGGGTGGACGCCGTCGCGCAGGTAGTTGAGCAGCCGGTACGGCTTGACCCAGAGCCACTCGGCCCAGCGGACGATGCGCAGGTTCGGGTACTTCTCCTGGGCGTCGTACAGCTGCATGTTGAGCCACGAGCTGTTGCGCTGGTCGGCGAGCTGCACGGTCGACGTCACACTCTTGCGGACGACCTGGATGTTGACCCAGTACAGGATCCGGTTCTGGCCGACGATGCTCACCGCCCGGGCAACCTGGGCCGCGAACTTCGGCGGGTCGAAGATGTCGTTCGAGCCGCTCGCCATCAGGATCCGGCGCGGCAGACCGTACGTCGACGCCCACTGCTGGAGCGCGTCGACGGCGCCGGACGTCGGCCGGCTGGACCAGTTGTGGACGGCCAGCTGGCTGCCGTCGCGGTTCAGCAGGCGGATCGCGAGCGACTTGCCGTCCTGGACGGAGATGCTGTCGCCGAACATGAAGACGCCGTTGGTGTCGCGAGTGCGCTGGATCTGCGCCGGCGTCGAGATCGCCCGGGTCGCGCCGGTCCAGGAGCCGAGCACACCGGAGCCGTAGGGCCCGGTGGTCGACGTCGTGGACGCGGCGAACTCCGCGGCGGCGGATGCGTTCTGAGTGGAGGTGGCGACCGTCGCGGCGGCCGCGGCCGCTCCTACCGTGAAGATCTGCCGCCGGTTGGGTTTCATTTGCCTCACGGGGAGAACTGTGGTGCCCCGGGTCGCGTACTCGCAAGTCCGGATCTCACTGTCCGCAGTCGGTTCACGCCTGATCCGGCTGAAATTCTCCGGTTTCTCGGCCCGGGAGGGGAAAACCTGTAACGCTTTGCAGTCCGCCACCGATGAATCGACTGTTGGACCACGGACGGGTCGGCGCGACCGGGGAGGGGTGTCGCGCCGCCCGTCGCGTCTGACCGGATCCGCGCCTCAGTCCGTCGGGGAGCCCGTCGCGAGCTCCTCGATCAACGGGCCGGCGATCGCCATCAGCTCCTCGGGTGACGCGTCCAGGCCGTCGAGCCTGAGCAGGTGCCGCGAGATCACCAGTCCGAGCGTCAGTGCGCCGATCACGCCGGCCCGCACCAACGCGTCGTCGCCGGACAGTTGCGCCGCCACCTGCCGCTGCTGCGCCGTGACGGCGGCTCGAACCTCTTCGGCGGCCTCCGGGTGCGTGAACATCGCCCGCAGTGCGGCGAGCGCCGCTGCCGGTTCGTCGGCCAGCTTCGCGCTCAGCGCGGCGGTGAGTTGCCCGGCGATCTGCTCCGGCGACCCCTCGATCGGCCCGTCCGCGGGGATCGCGGCGGCCTGCGCGAACAGCTGCTCCTTCGACCCGAAGTACCGCATCACCAGACCGGGATCGCTCCCGGCCCGCGCCGCGATCGCGCGGATGGTGGTCCGGTCGAACCCGTGCTCGCCGAAGAGCTGCCGGGCCGCGGTCAGGATCCGGACCTCGGTACGCCGTCGCTGCTCCGCCCTGGTCGTCATGGCCTTCAGCCTACGTCTGTTGACTCAACGCCATGAAGGCCCTACCGTTTCAGTCAACGCACGTAGACTGAAAATCAGGAGAACCCCGATGACCCAGACGCTCGTGCTGGCCTTCCTGGCCGGCCTGATGGGCACCAACGGCATCCCGCACTTCGTCTCCGGGATCACCGCCCGCGAGTACCCGAACCTGACCGGCAACTCGGCCACGAACAACGCCGTCGGCGGACTGGCGGCGTTCGCGATCGCCGGCGCCCTGCTGGCACTCGCACAACTCGGCGACCATCCCCGCGCGGCCCTGATCGCCGGCGCCGCGGGGATCGTCGGCATGACCGTCTTCCACGCGCGCCGGGGCGCCTACTGGATGAGCGCCCACTTCGGGAGGCCCCTTCCGGAAGCGTGAAGGTTAAGGTCAAGGGCATGAGTGGTGAGGCGTTGCTGGTGTTCGACGACGGACTGACGGCGTACGACTTCGGTCGCGGGCACCCGATGAGTCCGATCCGGGTCGAGCTGACGATCAAGCTCGCCCGGGAGTTCGGCATCTTCGACGACCTCAAGATCGTGCCCGCGCCGACCGCCGGCGATGCGCTGCTCGAGACCGTCCACACCGCGGAGTACGTCGCCGCCGTGAAGCAGGCGGGCGTGCACCCGGACGAGGCCGATCCGGTCCACGGCCTCGGGACGACGGACACGTACTGCTTCCCGCGCATGCACGAGGTTTCCGCGCAGATCGCCGGCGCCTCCGTCGAGGCGACTCGTGCGGTCTGGGAGGGCGACGTACTGCACGCCGCGAACATCGCCGGCGGCCTGCACCACGCGATGCCCAGCCAGGCCAGCGGTTTCTGCGTCTACAACGACCCGGCGATCGCGATCCAGTGGCTGCTCGACCACGGCGCCGAGCGGGTCGCGTACGTCGACGTGGACGTGCACCACGGGGACGGCGTACAGACCGTGTTCTACAACGATCCGCGCGTGCTGACCGTCAGCCTGCACGAGTCGCCGACCACGCTCTTCCCTGGGACGGGCAGCGCCGGTGAGACGGGCGGCCCGGACGCCGAGGGGACGGCGGTCAACGTCGCGCTCCCGCCCGGGACCGGGGACGCGGGCTGGTTGCGGGCGTTCCATGCCGTCGTACCGGACGTGGTGAAGGCGTTCCGGCCCGACGTACTGGTCACGCAGCACGGGTGTGACTCGCACGTCGAGGATCCGCTCGCGCACCTGACGAAGACGATCGACGGGCAGCGGGCGGCCTACGTCGCCCTGCACGACCTCGCGCACGAGCTGACCGGCGGGAAGTGGGTCGCCACCGGCGGCGGCGGGTACGCCATCATCGACGTCGTACCGCGCGCCTGGACGCACCTGCTGGCGATCGTCGCGGGCAGGCCGATCGACCCGTCGACGCCGGTGCCGGAGGCGTGGCGCGAGGAGATCCAGCTGCGATTCGGGCGGGTCGCGCCGCTGCGGATGACCGACGGCCGCGACGCGTCGTACGTCGACTGGTCGAGCGGCTACAACCCCGACACCTGGCTCGATCGAGCCATCCACGCCACCCGCGAAGCAAGCTTCCCGCTCCTGGGGCTCGATCCTTCCTACTAACTGGGTGGGACGGAAGGCGAGTCACACGAGTCCCCCTCTTTCCCATTCGCACCAACAGCCACTACGCTCGGGACATGCACGGACGGAGGTGCCGGAGGGGAAGCCGGCGCACGATCCGTGCTGGAAGTGCGGTGCGCAATGGCATCAAAGAAGTCCGGTGGTGAGCAGCCGCTCGCCGAGGTGAAGTTCCTGACCGTGGCGGAAGTCGCCACGGCCATGCGCGTGTCCAAGATGACGGTGTACCGCCTGGTGCACTCCGGTGAGCTGCCCGCGGTGCGGGTGGGTCGTTCGTTCCGGGTGTCTGAGGACGCCGTGCACGACTACCTCAAGGGCGCCTTCTTCCAGGCCGGATAACAACGAGAAACGAAGGGGCCGGATCCGCCGAGGACCCGGCCCCTTCGTCATGTCCTCGGGCGGGTCAGGAGGGTGCGGACGGATCGGGTGATCTGCTGCGGGGCTTCCTCGGCCAGGTAGTGGCCGGCGGTGGTCGTTTCGTGGTGCAGGTCGGGCGCCCAGACCTTCCAGCGGGCGGCGGCGTCGAAGCCGAGGGCGGCGCCCCAGTCCTGCTGGATCACCGTCACCGGCATCCGCAGCCTGTTGCCCTGCGCAAGATCTTCCCTGTCGTGCGTGACGTCGATCGTCGCCGAGGCGCGATAGTCCGCGACGATCGACGGCACGGCCCGACGGCAGGCCTCCAGGTACGCCGCACGGACGTCGTCCGGGATCGCGGCCGGATCGTTCGCCCACAGGTCCAGGAAGTACCCGAAGAACTCGTCCGGCGCGGCGGCGATCATCCGCTCGGGCAGCCCGGGCGGTTGCGCCATCAGGTACAGGTGGAACCCGACCGCGGCACTGGTCCCGTGCATCACGTCCCACATGTCCAGCGTCGGCAATACGTCGAGACACATGAGATGCGTGACCACATCCGGATGATCGAGCCCGGCGCGGAACGCCACCAGTGCTCCTCGGTCGTGTCCTACCAACGCGAACTGCGCGTGCCCCAGTTCACGGGCCACCGCGACCACATCCGCGGCCATCGTCCGCTTCGAGTAACCCTCCGCGGGCTTGCCGCTTTCCCCGTACCCACGGAGATCCGGGCAGATCACGGTGTGGTCCGCAGCCAACTCGGGCGCAACATGCCGCCACATCAGCTGCGTCTGCGGGAAGCCGTGCAGCAGGACGACCGGCGTACCAGAACCACCGACAGCAACGTTCAGCTCGACGTCGTCCGTACCGCGCACGCGGACGTACTCGAATCCTTCGATCTTCATGCCGCCCATCGTCGCGCCGCCGGATGAGCATCGGATGAGCGCTACCGTGGCCCCGTGGAGTTCGGTGTGCTCGGGCCGGTGGTCGCATGGGACGAGCAGCGTGTCGCAAACGGGCAGGTCCGCGTGCCCGTCGACCTCAAGGGACCGCGCCATCGTGCCGTCCTGGCCCGGCTCGTCGTCGCGCGCGGCCGCGTCGTGCCCGCGAGCGTGCTGGTCGAGGACCTGTGGGCGGATCCACCCGACGGCGCGTTGAGTGCGCTGCGTACCTTCGTGTCGGCCTTGCGCCGGGCGATCGAGCCGGATCGTGCGCCGCGGACGCCGGCTCGCGTGTTGGTCACCTCGGGTCCTGGGTACGCGTTACGGACGGATGCAGTGGACGCGTGGAGGTTCGAGGCGGCGGTTCAGTCGACGGCGCCGCCAGAACAGTTGCTGCCGGAATTGCTGGCAGGCCTGGCGTTGTGGCGCGGTCCGGCGTACGCCGAGTTCGCCGACGAGCCGTGGGCGCTGGCCGAGCGTTCCCGGCTGACCGAGTTGCGGCTGCACGCGGTGGAGCGGGTCGCGCAGACCCGGCTGGACCTGGGGATCGCGGCGGAGGCGGTGCCGGACCTGGATGCCCACGTCACTGAGCATCCCTGGCGTGAGGACGCGTGGCGGTTGCTCGCCCTCGCGCTCTACCGGAGCGATCGGCAGGGCGACGCTCTCGCCGTACTGCGTCGCGCCCGGGAGACCCTGGTGGATCAGCTCGGTGTCGATCCCGGCCCCGCGCTCAACCGGCTGGAGAGCGACATCCTCAACCAGGCCGCGCATCTGGCGCCGGCCGGAAACGTGTGGGCGGAAACGGCGGCGGCGTACGACCGCGTCGTCGGCGGCACCCGGGCCCGGATCGAATCGACCGTCGGCCTGCTCCGCAACCTCGCCGTCACGGGAGGCGGTGGACTCGAGGCCGCCCGCCGGCACCGCCTCGCGGCCGTCACCGCCGCGGAGGAACTCGGCGACCCCGACCTCACCGCACGCGTCATCGGCGCGTACGACGTACCGGCGATCTGGACCCGCTCCGACGACGAGGCGCAGGCGGCCGCGATCGTGGCGGCTGCCGAGCGCGTGCTGCCGAGCCAGGATCATCCGAGTATCCGCGCCCGGCTGCTCGCGACGATCGCGCTCGAGTCTCGTGGCTCGCGTTCACCCCGGGCCCGCGAGGCCGCCGTCGAATCCGAGCAGCTCGCACGCGGTCTCGACGACCCGGCGCTGCTGGCGTTCGCCCTGAACGGTCGCTTCATGCAGACCTGCTACCGCGCCGGCCTCGCCGCGGAGCGGGATGCCATCGGCGCCGAGCTGGTCGCGTTGTCGCAGCGCCACAACCTCTTGACCTATGAGGTTCTCGGCCATCTGGTGCGTCTGCAGGCGTCCTGCGCTCTGGCCGACCACACTGCCGCCGACGATCACGCCGCGGCCGCCGATGCGCTGGCCGCCCGTCACGAGCTCCCGCTCGTCGCCGTCTTCACCCGTTGGTACGCCGCCCTGCGCGACGACACGCCCGAGTCGTACAAATCCGCGGCCGTACTGCTCGACGGCTCGGGCATGCCCGGGCTGAGCGAGGGGCTTCTTCCGTTGGCATTGGCTGCGCACGCCGTACGCCATGGTCGGCCGATCCCTGCAGCTGACTACGGCCCGCATGCCCCGTGGGTGAAGGGCACACCAGACCCACCACCCGGCCTCCTACTCGAGGCGCATTGGGCGTTCACCGCTCATGCGGCCAGGCAAACAGGCGATGCCGAGCTGTTGCAGAAGGCGCAGACGGCACTCGCTCCTGCCGCGGACGAACACGCAGCCGGCAGCGCCCTACTCACACTGGGCCCGATCGCCGACTACCTGGCTTAGAGATCGTCCGGCGAGCCTCCGGCCTGGGATCAGCTGGCGGTGGGGCGGCGGGCGCGGAAGGCGAAGGCGTGGGGGATGTCGTGGCCGGGGGGTTCTTCGAAGCGTTCCATGGTCAGGCCGGAGTTGAGGACGGCGTTCAGGTAGTCGGCGAGCGGGACGTGGTTCATGCCGATCCGGCGGCGGATGCCGTCCTCGGCCCACCATGGCGCCTCGGTGTGCCAGCCGGTCAGGCGGTACGTCGGATGCACGATGCGGCGACCGTCCTCGTGGTAGACGACGTGCGGCCCGTTGAAGCAGGGATGGACGCCGTACGCGACGAGCAGCCCGCCGGGACGCAGTACCCGCGCCGCCTCGAGCAGGACCGCGCCGAAGTCGTCCACGTCCGTCGAGGTCCACAACGTGACCGCGGTGCCAAAGGAGGCGTCGGCGAACGGCAACCTGCCGGCGTCGCCGTGGAGCAGCGGCCCGTCGGTGCGGGACCGGGCGCGGCCGAGCTGGTCGATCGAATAGTCCAGCCCGACGGGAGTGCGGCCGCTCGCCCGGATGGTCTCGAAGTTCCGTCCGGTGCCGCAGCCGATGTCCAGACACGGCCCCGACCCGGGCCCGAGCAGCTCCAGCAGACCCGGCTGATGCGTCTCCGAACCGTCCACGAACCGCTCGTCGTACCACTCCGCCAAGCCGTCGTACCGAGCCCGCATGTAGCCTCCCCAGGTTGCTTGCCAGTCTAGTGCTGGAGGCTGCTTTAGGTCGGGGGAGTGACCTCCGGGTAAGCTTTGCCGACGTTCTCTTTGAGTTTGGATGGTCCGACGTGGGTTCTGTGATCAAGAAGCGCCGTAAGCGGATGGCGAAGAAGAAGCACCGCAAGCTGCTGAAGAAGACGCGGGTGCAGCGCCGCAAGCTCGGCAAGTAAGCAGTTCTGCCGCGCCCGGTCCGGCTGGGGGTTGCTCGTGGCACAGGTGGTGATGGTGACCGGCGTCTCGCGAGACGCCGGTGCTCGCTGTGCCCGCCGACTGGCCGAGGATCCGGCGATCGGCACCGTGATCGGTGTCGACGTGGTTCCGCCGCGCGCGGAGCTCGGGCGGGTCCGGTTCGTCCGGGCCGACATCCGCAACCCGGTGATCGCCAAGGTGATCGCCGCCGAGGGGGTGGACACGGTCGTTCACACCGGCGTCGTGGCCACTCCCGGCAGCGCCGGTGGGCGGTCGTCGATGAAGGAGATCAACGTCATCGGCACCATGCAGCTGCTCGCGGCGTGCCAGAAGGCGCCCGGTGTGGCCAAGCTGGTGGTCAAGTCCTCCACCACGGTGTACGGCGCGGGTCCGCGCGACCCGGCGATGTTCACCGAGGAGATGGCGCCGCGGGCGATCCATCACCACGGCCTGAGCAAGGACGCGGTCGAGGTCGAGGGGTACGTCCGCGGGTTCGCCCGGCGCCGCCCCGACGTCTGCGTCAGCACGCTCCGGATGGCGAACTGGATCGGCCCGAAAACCGACTCCCCGATCACGCGGTACTTCGCTCTCCCGGTCGTCCCGACGGTCTTCGGGTACGACGCCCGCCTGCAGTTCCTGCACGAGGACGACGGCGTCGAGGCGATCCGGCACGCGACCGTCGACGACCTCCCCGGCACGTTCAACCTGGCCGGTGACGGCATGCTCTCGCTGTCCCAGGCGATCCGCCGGCTCGGCCGCCCGGCGCTGCGGCTGCCCTCGTTCACCGCGTCCAGCACGGCGGCCGCCGTACGGCGAGCCCGGCTCGCGGACTTCTCGCCGGACCAGATCAGCTTCCTGACCTACGGGCGGGGCGTGGACACCACCCGGATGCGGACCGAGTTCGGGTTCGAGCCGCAGTACACGACCGCCGAGGCGTTCGACGACTTCCGGAAGTCGCTCGGGACCGGCGCGATGACGCGGGTGTCCGGGCTGCTGACGGCCGGACTGGGAGCATTGCGTGGCTGACGCCGACGTGATCCCGATCGGCTCCGGCGGCAGGCCGGGCCGGGGCACTGGCCGTCGTACGACGCCGTCGGCCGCGGCTCGCGCGCTGGCCGGACCCGGTACGAAGAAGAGTCGTACCCGGGCAGCGGAGCCGACCGAGGAGACCGTGGAGGCGGCCACCGAGTTGCCGACCGCCGGTGCACCCGACGGCGGCGAAGCACTCGACTTCGCCCGGCTCGGGCAGGTCGTGCGGGAGCTGTTCGGCGATGACGGCGAGCGCCGGGTGGCGGAATGGCTGGCGTTTCTGCGCCGGCGGGTGACCGGGGAGTACGAGCTCGACGAGTTCGGCTACGACACGGACCTGACCGACCAGGTGCTGCTGCCGCTGCTGCGTCCGCTCGCGGAGAAGTGGTTCCGGGTGGAGGTGCGCGGCGTCGAGAACATCCCCGACACCGGCAGCGCCCTGATCGTCGCGAACCACTCCGGCACGATGCCGCTCGACGGGCTGATCACGCAGCTGATCGTCGCCGACCACACCGGACGGCCGCTGCGTACGCTGGCGGCGGATCTGGTGTTCAAGACGCCGTTCGTCGGGGAGCTGGCCCGCAAGGGCGGCGCGACGCTGGCGAGCAACGACGACGCCGAGCGGCTGCTCCGGCAGGGCAATGTGGTCGGCGTGTGGCCGGAGGGATTCAAGGGGCTCGGGAAGCCGTTCAGCGAGCGGTACAAGCTGCAGCGGTTCGGCCGCGGCGGCTTCGTCAGCGCGGCCATGCGGACCGGCGTACCGATCGTGCCCTGCTCGATCGTCGGCGCGGAGGAGATCTATCCGCTGGTCGGGAACCTGGCGTCCCTGGCCCGGCTGGTCGGCGTCCCGTACATCCCGGTCACGCCGTTCTTCCCGCTGCTCGGGCCGCTCGGGATGGTTCCGCTGCCGTCGAAGTGGCTGATCGAGTTCGGCGAACCGATCCGCACCGACGACTTCGCCGACGGCGCCGCGGACGACCCGATGCTGGTCTTCAACGTCACCGACCAGGTCCGCGAAACCATCCAGCAGACGCTCTACACCCTGCTCATGCAACGCCGCAGCGTCTTCTTCTGACCCGGTCCGGTACGCAGCAAGAAGCCCGGCGCCCACCGAGGGGCGCCGGGCTTCTGCTTGCCCGTGGTCCTACTTCCAGGGTGGGAACAGGGTCTGGATGATGCCGGGCAGGTTGATGATCGGTGTGGTGGGGAACGGCCACGGCCAGGACGGCGTGGCGGTCGGAGTCAGCGAAGGCAGCACCGTGGGCGTCGCAATCGGCGAGTTTGACGACGACGGCGGGGGTGGTGTCTTCAGGACCGTCGGCGGCGGAGCGGTGGACTCCTCGACGATCGTGGTGTTCGGCAGCTTCGTCGGTGCCGTGGTGGGCTGCAGCGTGCTCGAGTCGACCGGGGTCGGGGCCGTCGTCGCCGAAGCCTTCGGGCTGGTCGACGTCGACGCCTTGACCGGGTCGCTCGGCTCGGTGCCGGTGCCGGGCGTGGTGCGGCCCGGCTGGTTGCTGTTCGTGCCGGTGCTCGGTGTAGCGGCGTCCGGCTTGGGCGCGGCGCACTTCGGGCAGGCGGCCGCGGTGTGCCGCGACAGCTGCTCGATGGTGGCCAGTGCCTCGACACCGGACTTCAGCGACTCCGGCGGGAGTTTCGGCGCGAGCCCCACAAGAGCCTGGCGGGCGCTGGTGATGAAGGCCGTGATCGCGGTGATCGAACTCTCGTCGCCGTTCTGCTGGTACGACGCGACCAGTCGGGACACGCCCTTGCGGGACTGCGCCGAGAAGTCGTCCAGTGTCGCGTTGATCGTGCCCACGGAGCCGCCGTTCTGGGCCAGCTCGCGGACTTCGGACAGTCGGGTCATGGCGTGCTCGAGATCGCGCCGGCCGCGGGAGTCGTCGCCGACACCCACATTGGTCGCCACGTTCTCGATGCTGCGCTTCATTCCGTACAACGTGTCGCCGGGCATCGCCTGCTGAGCGGCGGCGGCGGAACCGATGCCACCTCCGAGCAGGACGAGCGCGGCGGTACTGGCCACGAGCCGGATCCTCCGGCCCTGGCGACGGCGGATATCTGTCACGGACGCGCCAACGTCCTCGCTACCCGGCGGGTCGTCCGAGTCGTCCGGTGCACTGCGCACCATCACCGGAGTCGCAGTTGTCGCCGACCGCGCCGCCGCCTGCTCCAACAGACGGTGCCGCAGTTCGGCACTGAACTCCGGTCGCGGTGCAACTGCGCCGGCGGTCCTCAGCCGTCCGACCAGTTCCACAGCTTCCAGTAACTCGGGATCGTCGCCCAGTCGCGTGGAGTGACGAGGCCCGTGATCGACGGCGTGCGCGAATGCCTCCGCGCGCGCTCGAGCCCTGTGTAGGTCACTCATGAGTTCTCGTTCTCCTCAATGGCCAGTCGGGGTCACCGACAGGTCCTCACCAGGCAAACGAGGTAACTCCCTGACGGGTTACGAAAGACGTTCGTTGTCATCCGCCTCATCTCAAGTCCTTGGGGATAACCTTCGCCAAGTGCCGTACGGCTCTCAGTTGGAGTTGCTTGACGGCGCCTTCGGATTTCTCCAGCGCCTTGGCCGTCTCGGCGATCGACAGACCCGCGAAGAACCGCATCGTCAGGCAGTCGCGCTGCTCGTCGGGCAGGCCGGCGACCGCGTCCCGGAGTACCTCCGCGGTGGCCGCGGCCAGCACGTCGATCTCCGGTCCCTCGGTCTGCCGGTCGTGGGTCTCGATCTCGTCGGTGACCACCTCGAGCCGGACCCGGCCGGACTTGTAGTGGTCGGTGATCAGGTTCCGGGCGATCGTCACGAGCCAGGCGCCGAAGTCGCGGCCCTGCCAGCGGAACGAGTCCAGCGCGCGCAGCGCCCGGACGAAGGTCTCGCTGGTCAGGTCCTCGGCGAGCGCCGACGACGACACCCGGGCATAGATGTAGCGGTAGACGGTGAGCGAGTACTCGTCGTACAGCTCACCGAACGCACCGACGTCCCCGGCCTGGGCGCGATCGACGAGCTCCGCTCGCCGCATCCCGTCCGGGCTTGGTTCCGGCGTGGTCAAGTGTTCTCCCCGTTCAACTGACACGTCGTTCGACACATTCGCGAATGGCCTCAGTGACCTGGGACAGCACTGAACGTTACCGCTCGAGCACGTGCTGTCAACAGGCTGAGGCGTGCCGCCTTCCGTCCGGTCCGATGGTCACGAATGCGCCAGCGGACTGCGACCGGTGTACGGAGCAGCCTGCTGTCGGGGGTGTTGCATCGCGCATGGAATCCCCGCGCGGACGGGTTTCTGCAGTGTGAGGTTCAGCAGAAGCGCGCCCACGAGTTCACCTGTATATCGGCCGTCACGCTCCGCTGCAACCGTTCTGGGCAACCTGGTTGCTCCCGGCCCGGATCCCGGCCGTGACAGACTCGCCTGGTGAACGTGAATTTCGCGGACATTCTTCGTGACACAGCGCAACGTCACGGCGAGCGTCCCGCGCTGGTCGACGGGGATCGGCGGCTGACCTGGAGCGAGCTCGACCAGGCCGTCGAAGCGACCGCGCAGGGGTTCGCCGCGGCCGGTCTGGTGCCCGGGTACCGGGTGCTGCTGCTGATGCCCAACAGCATCGAGTTCGTCACGTCCTACCTGGGCATTCTTCGTGCAGGCCTGGTCGCCGTGCCGCTGAACACAGGCCTCACCAAGCCCGAGCTGGCGACCGTCGCGGAGCACTCCGGCGCCCGCCTGGCGGTCGTGGATCCGGGCCTGGCGGACCGCGTCGAGGGCGTCCGGACGGTGGTGCCCGGCGAGCTTCAGGGTGACGCTCCGTTACTTCCGTCGATCGATCCCGAGACGCTCGCGGTGTTGCTCTACACCTCCGGAACCAGTGGAGATCCGCGGGCCGCGATGCTCACCCATCGGGCACTGATCGCCAACGTGCGGAACCTCACCCAGCTCGGCGTGGACCGGATGGGGCCCGAGGACGTGGTGCTCGGGGTGCTCCCGATGTTCCACGCGTTCGGTCTGAACGCGGTCCTCGGCTGGGCGGTCGCGTCCGGCGCCGCGCTCGTCGTCGAGCAGCGGTTCGACCCCGAGCACACCCTGCAGTTGATCGGCCGGTACGGCGTGACGCGCCTGCCGCTCGCCCCGCCCGCGCTGCACGCGTTGCTGACCCGCCCCGATCTGCGCGAGGCGCTCGAGACGGTCAAGGTCGTGCTGACCGGGGCGTCCACCCTCGATCGCGCGCTCGCGGACCGCTTCGAGCAGGCCTCCGGGCTGCACGTGAACCAGGGGTACGGCCTGACCGAGGCCTCCCCGGGAGTCACCACGACCCTCGGCGAGGTCGCGCCGAAACCCGGTTCGGTGGGCCGTCCGCTGCCGAACGTCGAGGTCCGGATCGCCGACGAGCAGGGCGAGGACGTCGAGGGTGACGACCCGGGCGAGATCGTGATCCGGGGCGGCAACCTGTTCTCGGGCTACTGGCCCGACGGCGTGGACGGCCCCGACGAGGACGGCTGGTACCGGACCGGTGACGTCGGGTTCCTGGACCCGGACGGCGACCTGTTCCTGGTCGACCGGCTGCGCGAGCTCATCATCGTGTCCGGCTTCAACGTCTTCCCGAGCGAGGTGGAGGACGTACTGGTCGGTGCTCCCGGCGTCCGGGAGGCCGCGGTCATCGGCGTACCGTCCGAGGAGACCGGCGAGGCGGTGAAGGCGTTCGTCGTACCGGCGCCGGACGCCACGGTCGATCCGGCCGCGGTCGGCGAGTACGCCGCGACCCGGCTGGCGCGGTTCAAGTGCCCGGTCGAGATCGAGGTGGTGGACCACCTGCCGCACTCGGTCACCGGCAAGGTCGCCAAGGGCCGGCTGCGGGAAGGGGACCGATGAACAGGGTCACGCTGTACGGGAAGCCTGGGTGTCACCTGTGCGACGACGCCCGGGAGATCGTCCGGGCGGTCTGCGCCGAACTGGGCGTGGAGTGGAGCGAGGTCGACATCACGCAGGATGACCGGTTGTTCACGCAGTACGGCGAACAGATCCCGGTCACGTTCGTCGACGGGAAGCAGCACGACTTCTGGCGGGTGGACCCCGCACGCCTCCGAAAGGCCCTGACCAGCTAGGCGGTGTCTGCTAGGTCACCTCCGCCGATTTTGTTCTCACGTTCACAAGCTCCTAGAGTAAGAGTGCCGCCGGCCGTCAGACCGCGGTGAACCAACCTGCTCCCAGGAGAATTGTGACGCGTGCCAGCAGCCGTCGCCCCGGCCCGCCGACGAGAACCGAACGCGGCATCCCCGAGGCGACTGTCGCGCGCTTGCCGGTCTATCTGCGGGCCCTGACCGCGCTCTCGGACAGCGGTATCGCCACCGCGTCGAGCGAGGACCTGGCGACCGCCGCGGGCGTGAACTCGGCCAAGCTCCGCAAGGACCTGTCCTACCTGGGGTCGTACGGCACCCGCGGTGTCGGGTACGACGTGGAGTACCTGCGCTACCAGATCGCCCGCGAGATCGGCGTCACCCAGGACTGGGCCGTGGTCATCGTCGGGATCGGAAACCTCGGCCACGCGCTGGCGAACTACTCCGGGTTCGGCACCCGTGGCTTCCGGATCGTCGCCCTGCTGGACGCCGACCCGAACCTGGTCGGCGAGCGGATCGGTGACATGGAGGTCCGGGACTTCGCCGAACTCGAGGAGATCGTCGAGTCCGACCGGGTCTCGATCGGTGTCATCACCACCCCGGCCGGTCCGGCGCAGGAGGTGTGCGACCGGCTGGTCGCCGCCGGCGTGACCAGCATCCTGAACTTCGCGCCCGTCGTGCTGTCCGTGCCCGACGGCGTCGACATCCGCAAGGTGGACCTCTCGATCGAGTTGCAGATCCTGGCGTACCACGAACAACGAAAGTCCGGAGAGGCGGCGCTCCCCCAGGTGCCCGAGCTACCAGCGATGAACGGTCTGACGGATCTCCCGAGTGTCGGGGGAGGTGTCGGCCTGTGAACGAGCGAAGCGAGTTCACAATCAAGCTGAGCAGCTTCAGCTCATCGGCGCCCGCAGCGAAGCGAGGACGGCGATGAGCTACCTCGTGGTCGGCATCAGTCATCGTTCCGCTGCCATCGACGTTCTCGAGCGGGTCGCGCTCGACGCGGACGCGGCGACCAAGCTCGCGCTCGCGGTGCACAACTCGGCGGCCGTCGCGGAGTCCGCGGTCGTTGCCACCTGCAACCGGACCGAGGTCTACGCCACCGTCGACCGGTTCCACGCCGGGATGGACGAGGTCACCGCGATCCTGTCCGACGTCACCGGCGTACCGCTGCTGGATCTGGCCGAGCACCTGTACGTGCACTTCGAGGAGGGCGCGGTCGCGCACCTGTTCCAGGTCGCCGTCGGGCTGGACTCGATGGTCGTCGGCGAGAGCCAGATCCTCGGCCAGGTCAAGGAGACGCTGCGCGTCGGCCAGGACAACGAGACCATCGGCACGGACCTGAACGCGCTGTTCCAGCACGCGTTGCGGGTCGGCAAGCGGGCGCGTACCGAGACCGGTATCGACTCCGCCGGCCGCTCGGTCGTCTCGGCCGGTCTCGAGGCGGTCGGCGGCTTCGAGGGACGCCGGGCGCTGATCGTCGGCGCCGGCTCGATGGCCTCGCTGGCCGCGCAGACCCTGTCGGCCGGCGGCGCGCGCAGCGTGACCGTTGCCAACCGCAACTACGAGCGCGCGGTCGCACTCGCGGACCGGGTCGGCGGTACGGCGATCGAGCTGGCCGCGGTCCCGGCGGCGTTGCGCGACGCCGACCTGGTCGTATCGTGCACCGGCGCGCGCGGCGTCGTACTGACCGAGGCGATGATCCGCGACGCCACATCGAGCACATCGGACGGCCGGGCTTTCGGTGTGCTCGACGTGGCGCTGCCGCGCGACGTCGCGCCCGAGGCGGCCCGGATTCCCGGCGTCACGCTGATCACGCTGGCCGACCTCGTCGGTACGGCGGGCGGCAGCGAGGCCGACATCGACGAGGTACGGCGGATCGTCGGTGAGGAGACCGGGTCGTTCGAGGCGACCCGGCGGGCCGCGTCGGTCGCGCCGACCGTGGTCGCGCTGCGGGCGATGGCGAGCGGACTCGTCGACGCCGAGCTGGCCCGCCTCGAGCGCCGGCTGCCCGGCCTCGACGAGCACCAGCGCAACGAGGTCGAGCGGACCATCCGGCGCGTCGTCGACAAGGTGCTGCACAACCCGACGGTCCGGGTGAAGGAGCTCGGCGGCGATCCGGGCGGACCGACGTACGCCGACGCGCTGCGGCAGCTGTTCGCACTCGACCAGGCGACCGTGGAAGCGGTCACGACGCCGAAGGGGAGTGAGCAGGCATGATCCGGCTCGGCACCCGCCGCTCCAAACTGGCGACCGCGCAGTCGACGATCGTCGCCGACCGCCTCCGCGAGCTCGGCCACGAGGTCGAGCTCGTCCTGATCACGACCACCGGCGACGTCAACCGCGCACCGGTCGAGCAGATCGGCGGCACCGGCATCTTCGTCAGCGCACTGCGCGACGCACTGCTGGCCGGCGAGATCGACATCGCCGTGCACTCCTTGAAGGACCTGCCGACCACCCCGCTGGACGGCGTGACGCTCGGCGCCGTCCCGGTCCGCGAGGACCCGCGCGACGTCCTCGTCGCCCGTGACGGCCTGACGCTCGGCGAGCTGCCGCACGGCGCCCTGGTCGGCACCGGCGCCGCACGACGCGTCGCACAGCTGGACGCGCTCGGCCTCGGCCTGGAGTGCACCGGGATCCGCGGCAACGTGGACACCCGGATCGGCATGGTCACCGAGGGCAAGTTGGACGCCGTGGTGCTCGCGAGGGCAGGCTTGTCCCGGTTGGGACGGCTCGCCGAGGTGACCGAGACGCTGGACCCGATCCAGGTGCTGCCCGCACCGGGACAAGGTGCCCTGGGCATCGAGTGCCGCGCGGACGACACCGACGTACTGGCCGCCCTCGCTCCGCTGGAGGACGCGGCCACCCGGGCGGCGGTGACGGCGGAACGTCAACTGCTGGCCACACTCGAGGCAGGGTGCACGGCTCCGGTCGGGGCGCTCGCCGAGGTGGTCGAGGGTGAGGACGGCCCCGAGCTGTGGCTGCGGGGCGCGCTCGGCCAGGAGGACGGCGTACGACGGCTCAGCGCGAACGGGCCGGTCGACGACCCCGTGTCTCTCGGCAAGGCGCTGGCGAACGAGCTGCTGGAGCGAACATGACACCGGCACAGGGCACGAGCACGGCATCGAAGAAGACGGCCCACAGGACGAGCACGAAAACGACGAGGGCGAAGGCAGACGTGAGCGCGAAGACAGCGGCCACCGCGGCATCCAGGACACCTCAGAAGGCTGCGACCAGTACCGTCAAGCAGACCAGACCACTCGGTCATGTCACGTTCGTCGGCGTCGGTCCTGGTGACCCGGCGCTGCTGACGCTGGCCGGCCGGGACGTGCTCGCGAACGCCGACGCGGTCGTTGTCGAGGGCCCCGAGCACGACGCGTTCCTGACGTACTGCAAGCCGGGCGTCGAGGTCGTGGACGGATCCGGCGCCGAGGGCAGCCGGGCGCTGCGGGTCGCCGCCCGGGCCCGGCTGGTGGTGAAGACCGCCAAGTCCGCGGCGAACGTGGTCCGGCTGCTGAGCGGCGACCCGTTCACCTTCTCCAGCGGCGCCGAGGAGGCGGCCGCGTGCAAGAAGGCCGGTATCGCGTTCAACGTCGTCCCGGGCGTCAGCGAGGTGAGCGCGGTTCCGACGTACGCCGGGATCCCGCTGACCATGAAGGGCGACCGCGAGGTCACCGTCGTCGACCTCGCCGAGAACAAGCTCGACCTGTCCCGGCTGCAGCCGAAGCAGACCCTCGTCCTGCTGAACGCGTGTGAGGTCCTCAAGGAGACCGTCGCCGCGCTGGCCGAGGCCGGCTTCGACGCCTCCACCCCGGTCGCGGTCACCGTGGGCGGTACGACGACCTCGCAGACGAGCGTCGTCGGCACCCTGGAGACGATCGTCGCGGACGTGCGCGCGTCCAAGGTGACCGGCGAGGCCGTGATCGTGGTCGGCGCGGTCGTCGAGCAGCGCGAGGCGCTGTCCTGGTTCGAGACCAAGCCGCTGTTCGGCTGGCGGATCCTGGTGCCGCGCACCAAGGACCAGGCCGGACCGCTGATGGACCGGCTGCGCCGGTACGGCGCGATGCCGGAAGAGGTCCCGACCATCTCCGTCGAGCCGCCGCGCAACCCGCAGCAGATGGACAAGGCCATCCGCGGCCTGGTCGAGGGGCGCTACGAGTGGGTCGCGTTCACCTCGGTCAACGCGGTGAAGGCGGTCCGGGAGAAGTTCGACGAGTACGGGCTGGACGCGCGGGCGTTCTCCGGGCTGAAGATCGCGGCCGTCGGCGACAAGACCGCCGAGGCGATCGGTGCCTGGGGCATCCGTCCGGACCTGGTCCCGTCCGGTGAGCAGTCGGCCGCCGGGCTGGTCGAGGACTGGCCGCCGTTCGACGAGGTGCTGGACCCGATCAACCGGGTCTTCCTGCCGCGCGCGGACATCGCGACCGAGACGCTCGTCGCGGGCCTGACCGATCTCGGCTGGGAGGTCGACGACGTCACGGCGTACCGGACCGTCCGGGCCGCGCCGCCGCCCGCGCCGACCCGGGAAGCGATCAAGTCGGGCAAGTTCGACGCGGTCGTGTTCACCTCGTCCTCGACCGTGCGCAACCTGGTCGGCATCGCCGGCAAGCCGCACGCGTCGACGGTGATCGCGGTGATCGGCCCGGCCACGCTGAAGACCGCCGAGGAGCACGGCCTGCGGGTCGACGCGATGGCCGAGACGCCGTCCGTCGAGGAGCTGGCCGACGCCCTCGCCCGGTTCGGCGCGGACCGGCGTGACACCATGGTGGAGGCCGGTGAGCCGGTCACCCGTCCGTCCGAGCGGCGCCCGGGTTCTCGTCGGAAGAGTTGATCCTGATGCCTGGATTCCCGGAAGTGAGGCCGCGCCGGCTGCGGTCGTCGGCGGCGGTGCGCAGGCTGGTCGCGGAGACCACGCTCGAGCCGCGGCAGCTGATCCTGCCGATGTTCGTCCGGGAGGACGCGCGCGAGCCGATCCCGATCCGGTCGATGCCCGGTGTCGTGCAGCACACCCGGGACACGGCGCGGAAGGCGGTCGCGGAGGCGGCGCAGCTCGGGCTCGGCGGGGTGATGCTGTTCGGCGTACCCGCCGCGAAGGACGAGGTCGGCTCCGGTGCGCTCGACCCGTCCGGGATTCTGAATGTGGCGATCCGGGACGCGGTCTCCGAGGCGGGCGACGCGCTGCTGGTGATGTCGGACCTGTGCCTGGACGAGTTCACCTCGCACGGGCACTGCGGCGTACTGGACTCCGCGGGGCGCGTGGACAACGACGCGACGCTGAAGATCTACGCGGAGATGGGCGTCGCGCAGGCCACCGCCGGCGCGCATGTCGTCGGTCCGTCCGGGATGATGGACGGTCAGGTCGGCGCGGTCCGTACGGCGCTGGACGCCGCCGGATTCATCGACACGGTGATCCTCGCGTACGCCGTGAAGTACGCGTCGGCGTTCTTCGGCCCGTTCCGCGAGGCGGTCGACTCGTCCCTGACCGGTGACCGCAAGACGTACCAGCAGGACAACGCGAACGCCCGCGACGCGATCCGCGAGGTCGACCTCGACATCGCCGAGGGCGCGGACATCGTGATGGTGAAGCCGGCACTGGCGTACCTGGACATCATCCGCCAGGTCCGCGACCACGTGAACGTACCCGTCGCGGCGTACAACATCTCCGGCGAGTACGCGATGGTCGAGGCCGCCGCCGCCAACGGCTGGATCGACCGCGAAGCCGCGATCCTGGAAACCCTCACGTCGATCCGCCGAGCCGGCGCCGACACGATCCTCACCTACTGGGCGACCGAAGCCGCCCAGCTCGTCCGGTAGAAGACCCCCCGCGTGCTACGCGGTCGCTTCCTTCGTCGCTAGGCTCCTCAGCGCGCCCGCTACGCGCGCTCCCACCCACCCCCGGGCTTGGCGCCCGGACATCTGTTTCCGGCTTGCGCCGGTTCCTCCGGCTAGCGCCGGACGTTGCCGGCTGCCGCCGGCGAGTCGCGGGCTGCCGCCCGCAGTGACTTGCCAGGTGATCGCACCCGCGGACCGCGGTGACGAGGGCCTGTGGGACTATGTGTGGATGTTCAGTTGCAGAAAGGCGGATGCCGCGTCGGCGGCCTGCTAGGTTGCGCGCGGAGGGGGCCGCGCGTGTGCGTCGGAAGGCGGGGCAACAGGGCGTCGTCGTGGTGTCTGAGCTTCCGGGAGTGTCTCCGCTCGGTCGTGTTGTGATCGCAAGGCTGGAGAACACGCGGCTGTCTCCGGGGCAGGTGAGCGACGCGTTCCGGATCTGGGAGCGCTTCGTCCGCGACCCGGCTCATCGCCTGTACGACCCGCGTCACGAGGGGTGCGGACTCTGGGCCTGCTGCCCGCCGATGCTAGACGTCCAGGCAATCCTGCACATCGTCGTCCACACGCTGCCGCGACGAGACTCCCGGCGCCTCCAGGCTCGCCTCGATCGTATCGACGAGTGCTGGCGCCGGCGGCCGCCGTATGCGTGAGCTGGCTGCTGGGCCGGATGGTTGCTGTTGGCTACGAAGGTTCGGGGTTGCTTGACATCGGGTGGGGGGCTTGGTTTGGTCGGGCGGCATGGATGCTGTGGATGCGTTGCGTGCTGCTGGTGAGCGGGGAGATGCGGATGCGATTGCGGAGTTGCTGGCGCCGGAGGTTGTCTTCCACTCGCCGTTGACCTCGCGACTCACGTTCGAGGGCAGGGACGAGGTCGTGGCGTTGCATCGGGACATCTTCGCTGTGCTCGAGGATGTCCGGACCAGTGAGCCGTTGGAAAGCGGTGACACCTACGCGTTCTCGTTTCACGCACGCGTTCGGGGCGTCGAGCTCGAGGCGATGAACCTCGCACGCTGCGATGACCAAGGCAGGATCGTCGAGCTGACGGTGTTCATTCGCCCGTTGCCGAGCCTGGCCACTCTGTTCGCGACGCTGCCGCCGCGGGTGTCTGCGCGGCGGCGCGGGCCGGTTGTCGGTGGTCTTGTTGCCTGTCTGGCCGCACCGCTGGCGTTTGCTTTTCGTACGGCGGACCGCCTGGCCCCGCGCTTCCTCTAGCGTCGCCGAAGGAGTTCACCTCCTGGACCGCTGATGTACATCTGGCGCGCGGACGCACTGCCCCTCGACGGGAAATAGCGTGACGCAGAGGGCTACTGGCGGGAGAGGAGCCGGGCGATGAGTACAGGAAACCAGGCCGAGGAACTGGCCGAGCAGACTCTCGACGCGGTTGCCTCGGTCCGCCTGCGGCTGGGGCGTGCGGTCGAGTCAGCCAAGGAACTCGACGACCTCCTGCGGCAGACCGAGAAGTCGGTCCGCGAACTGCCGGTGCCGCCCCAGACGGAGTTGGCGGAGAACGAGCGGGCGATGGTTCTCCTCGATGCGAACCAGCACGGACGCGAGATCGGCGCGTCGGTGAAGCAGTCGGAGATTCAGGTTGCCGTAGTACGTGAACACCTGGCCTCCGCGTCAGCTGCCGTCACGCAGGCCAAGGGTTTCCTCGACGAACTTGCCGAGCTGTCGGGACAGCAACCCGGTACGGCGGTCGGCGCCGGGCCGCAGGTGAATCCGGCGGACCTACGGGAGCGGTTGACCCAACTGGAGACGGCGATCGCGACCGCCGAGACGAGGGCCGAACGTACGGAAGAGCGACTCGGCAACGCGCGAGGGAGGATCGCGCCGCTGATCAAGCTGCACGGGGACTACGACAACCGTGCCATGTCGTCGGTCTACGAGGCCAGCAGTGCCGTCACCAAGGATCTCTCGGGGATCCAGGCCGGCGTCGGGACGACCTCCGCGGCCCACACCAGCGCCGCACAGCTCACGACGGCGGCCGAGGACCTGGCGGCCGCAGTACGCGCCGCCTCGAACCCGACGCCCGTGTCCGACCGGCAGACACCCGCGGCGTCGTCCGAGCAGGATCACCGCGACCGCACCGGAACCTCGACCCGAGGCCCACGCCTGAGCCGCTAGGCGGCTCCTGGTGGCGGTGTGCGAGCCGTCCACTTGCTCGACCGTTGACGTACACCTCACGAGCCGCTCGCAGCGGCCCGCAGCGAAATAGCCTGGTTGGAGAGGAGCCGAGCGTGGAGAAGCAGCCGTCGGACGGGGAACTGGGACTGCCGGACGAGCTCGCGCCGGATCCGGACCTGAGGGCCGCGCGTCACGAGATCCGCGCTGTCGCCGCCGGTCTGCGCGCGGCACTGGCCGCCGACGAGCAGGCGGCCACAGGTGATCGGCCGGCGACGGAGGACGGGCGATGAGCCGGGCCGAGGAGCTGGCCACGCAGACTCTTGACGCGGTGGGCTCGGTCCGTACGCGGCTGGGGCGCGCCGTCGAGTCCGCCGTACAACTCGACGATCAGCTGTGGGAGATCGAGAAGTCGTACCGGGAACGGCCGGAGCTGCCGCGCGACGAGCCGGCCCGGGACGCCCGGCCTCACAGATCGTCGGTCCTCGCCGCGGCGGGCGGTTACGCAAGCCGTCTCAGCAAACTGATGAGGGACTCGCGGGATCAGGTCGCGGAAGTACGCGATCAACTGGCCGCCGCCGCGGCAGCCCTCCAGCAGGCCGGGGACTTCCTCGACGAGCTCGAGAGCCTGCCTGCCGCCGACTCCGGCCAACCGGCGACGCCTGCAGACCTGCGGCAGCGCTTGGCAGACCTGGGCTCGGCGATCGCGACCGCCGATGCGGGGGCGGAGCACACGGAACAGCGGCTCGGCGCCGCGCTGCGGAACGCCGCGAAGATGCAGCGGACGTTCGGGGAGCTGGACACCCGCAGGGTGCCGGTGGTCTACGAGGCCAGTGAGGCCCTCAACAAGGGCCTCCCCGGCCTCCAGTCCGGCGTCGGCACAACCTCGACTGCCCACGCGCAGGCCGTGCAGGCGTCGGCGGTGGCCGACGACCTGGCGGTCGCGGTGCGGGCCGCCTCCAACCCGACGTCCCCATCCGACCGGCAGACACCAGCACCCGCGTCCGAACAGGACCACCGCGACCGCGCCGGAGGTCCGTCGCGGGGATCGCAGCTGAACCGCTAGCCGGACTGTCAGCGGTTGACCGTGTAGTCCGACTGGATGAAGCCCGCCTTCAGAGTGCGGGTGGCGTTGTGGGTGAGGCTGATGTCGGACGGCACCGGGCCGAAGAGCGGGATGCCGGTGCCGATGAGGACCGGGGCTGTGGTGATGGTGAGTTCGTTGAGGAGGCCGGCGTTCAGGAAGGTCTGGATGGTGGCGGCGCCGTCGGCGTAGATGCGCTGGGCGCCGCGATCGGTCAGCGTTTCGACGAGGGCGTCCAGGGTGCGGTGCACGAGGATGCGCTCGTCGGCCTCGGGGTCCAGCGTGGTGCTCAGGACCTCGACCTGCTTGCCGTCGTACGGCCAGCGGTCGAAGCCGGCCGCCAACTCGTAGGTGTTCCGGCCCAGTACGACGGTGTCCACCGACGCCAGGAACTCGTCGTACCCGGTCTCACCGGCCTGCTCGGCCCGGCTGGTCAGCCAGTCGATGGAACCGTCGGACCGGGCGATATATCCGTCGAGGCTGGTGGCGATGAACGCGGCCGCATGAAAGCTCACACCACCATTGTCTCAACCCTTCAAACCGGTCTGGGCGAGGCCTTCGACGAACTGCCGTTGGGCCAGGACGAAGATGATGAGGACGGGGAGGGCGGACAGGGTGGCGGCGGCGAGTTGGGTGTTCCACATCGGGCCGCCGTACGCGTCGACGTACTGGGTCAGGGCTTGCGGGATCGTGAACTTCTGCTTCGAGGACAGGAAGACGATGGGCTCGAGGTAGAGGTTCCAGCTGTGCAGGAAGGTGAAGATCGACACCGCGCCGATCGCCGGTCGTGCCAGCGGCAGGCAGACCCGCCAGAACAGGCCGAAACGGCCCAGGCCGTCCACCCGGCCGGCCTCCTCCAGTTCGGCGGGCAGCGTGATGAAGAACTGCCGCATGATGAACGTCGCCAGCACGCTCGGCGCGCCCAGCATCGGGATCAGGATCAGCGGCCAGTGCGTGTCCACCAGCCCGAACGCGTCGAACATCTTGTACAGCGGGATGATCGTGACCTCGACGGGCACCAGCAGCCCGCTCAGCACGATCACGAACACGATTCCCGCCCCGCGGAACCTGATCCGCGCGAACGCGTACCCGGCGAGCGCCGACACCGCCAGCGTCCCGAGGGTCACCACGAGCGCGATGTACAGGCTGTTCACGTACTGCCGCCCGAACGGCTGCAGCTCGAACACCTGCCGGTAGGCGTCCATCGTCGGCGACCCCGGCAGCAACGTCGGCGGGAACGCGAAGATCTCGGACACCGGCTTGAGCGACGTCGTCGCCATCCACCAGATCGGGAACACGAACGGCACACAGCACACCAGTAGTACGCCGTAGATGACCAACTTAAGCCTCATGGAACACCCATCTCCGCCGCATCCGCCACTGCACGACGGTCAGCACGAGCACGATGACGAACAACAGCAGCGAGAGCGTCGCGCCGTACCCGAAGTGATGGAACTGGAACGCCTGCTGGTACAGGTAGTAGACGAGCACGGTCGTCGACGTCCCCGGCCCACCCTGGGTCAGTACGGCGATCTGCGCGAAGACCTGCAGCGACCCGACGATGGTCAGGATCATCGTGAGCAGGATCGTCGGACTGATCAACGGAACGGTCACCCGCCGGAACCGCGCCCACGCGGACGCGCCGTCGATCTTCGCGGCCTCGTACAGCTCCGCCGGGACGCCCTGCAGCGCGGCCAGGAACAGCACCATGTTGAGGCCGACGTTCTTGAACAGCTGCACCACGATCACCGAGATCATCGCCGTACCGCCGGAGCGCAGCCAGTTCGGGCCGTCGATCCCGAACAGGTCCAGGAAAGCGTTCACTCCACCGTTGTCCTGCAGCAGGAAACCCCAGACAATCGTCCACGCGACGAGCGTCACCACGACGGGCGAGAAGAACAGTGTCCGGAAGACCACTGTGCCGCGCAGCTTCTGGTTGAGCAGCACGGCCAGGAACAACGCCAGGCTGAGGTTCAGCACGACCAGGCCGACCGAGAACAGACCCGTTGCCTTGAGCACCGGACCGAGTCGCTGGTCGTCGGCGAGCGCGGCGTAGTTGTCGCCGCCGACGAACTCGAACGTCCCGCCCAGCACGTTCCACTCGTGCACGCTGTACCAGACCACGAGCCCGAGCGGGACCAGGACGAAGGCGACGATACCGGCCAGCTGCGGCGCGACCATCAGCCAACCGGCCAACGTGTCGCGCCGCCGCATCGTCCAGTACGGCGGACGCTGGTCAGGCGCCGCCGACCGGACCGGCTTCTCCAGGAGCAAGGTCATTTCGCCAGCAGTGGGTTGATCTTCGAGCAGACGCCGGACAGTACGGCCTTCACGTCCGCGTCCGGCTTCCACAGCGGGTCGAGCGCGGCGCGGACGGTCTGCTGTACTTCGGCGTACCCGGTGTGGCTGGGCTTGATGGTGCCGTTCTCGATGCCCTTGACCACGACGCTGTCCAGCTGTGCGGGCTTGAGCAGCGGGTTGGCCTTGGCCAGCGTGGCCGTGTTGAGCTGCGACTTGCGCGGCGGCGGGAAGAACTGCGCGAGCTTGGCCGAGTTCTCCGCATTGCTGAAGTAGGCGAGGAACTGCTTCGCCGCGTCCGCGTGCTTACCGCGCTTGAAGACGCCGATCCCGGCCTGCCCGACCACGGAGTACTCGCCCTGCGGTCCCTTCGGAAGCGGCACCAGGTCCCACTTGAACTTGGCCTTCTCGAGCAGGGCCGCGCGACTGATCTGCGTCAGGATCATCGACGACTCACCGGCGAAGAAGTCCTTCGTCACGCCCGGGCCCGGCATGCCCTTGTCGGTGAAGATCAGCTTGTGGACGAACGTCATCGCGTCCACCATCGCCGGCTGGTCGAACTGACAGCTCTTCCCGTCCTCGCTCCACGGACGCGCGCCCCAGCCGGCCCAGATCGCGTTCAGCGTGTCCCAGCCCTTGTAGTCGAAGTCGCCGACCACGAGTCCGCCCTTGCCCTTGGCCTGTACGGCGGCAGCGGTCTTCGCGGCCTCCTCCCAGGTCCACGTGCCCGCCGCGATCTGCTGCGCCGGGGACGGTCGGCCCGCCGCTTTCACCAGGTCGGTGTTCACGAACACCCCCAGCGGCGAGGTGGAGAACGGGTACGCGTACAGCTTGCCGTCCTTCTCCCAGTTGGTCGTCGTACTCGGCAGCAGGTCCGCGTCCTTGTCGATCGGCTCGAGGGCGCCCGAGCTGACGAAGTCGGGCGCGTTGCTCTCGAAGATCCAAGCCAGGTCCGGGACGTTGCCGCCGCCGATCTGGGTGGTCAGCGTGGTCGAGTAGCTGTCGAACGGGATCGGCTCGAAGGTGATCTTCCCGATCTCGGGATGGTCCTTCTTGTAGTCCGCGGCGATCTGGTCGAACAACGCCAGATGCTTCGCGTTCGCGCTCCAGATCGTCATCCGCAGGTCGATCGGGCCGCTGGCGGCCCCGGAACCGGAGTCCGGGTCGCCGCCACAGCCGGCCACCGCCAGCAGGGCTGCGGCCAGTCCGGCCGCGGTCAGGGAACGGAGTTTCATGGGTCAGTCCTCCATCAGTAGCCGGAGACGTCCGGCCAGGCGAGTTCGATGCCCTGGGCAACCAGATGGTCCTGGAACTCGCCGAGCAGGGCAGGGGTGGCGCGGACCGCGCGCGGATCGGCGCCACGGTCCAGGCAGAACGCGGCGAGCAGGCCCGCGGCCTCGCCGATGTTCCACTCGACCGGGTGCAACCGGTAGCAGCCGTTGGTGATGTGCGTGGTGCCGAGGTTCTTGCTCGCGGGCAGCAGGTTCTCCACCCGTTGCGGGATCAGCGCCCCGAGCGGGATCCGGAACGGGCTGCTCGCCACGTCGATGTAGTTGTCCCCACCGGTCGACGGATGCAGGTCGATCCGGTACATGCCGATGCCGACGCTGTCGTCGTACGCGACCGCGCCCCGGTCGCCGCGGACCGCCACCGACAGGTCCTGTTCGACGATCGTGTACTCCGCCTTGATCCGCCGCGACTCCCGGATGTACGGCGCCTGCGCCAGGCCGTCCGCGGAACCGACCACGTCGCCCCGCAGCCGCAGGCCGCGGAAGCCGGTACCGCCGTCGGGCCGGGGCGCCTCGGTCTGCAGCCAGTACAGCACCGCCTGGGACAGCTCCTTGGCCGCCGCGAGATGCCTCGCCGCGTCCGGTACGTCGATGACCGGACCCTCGAAGTAGTCGATCATCGGCCAGTTCACCAGGCAGATGTCGCTCTCGTACGTACCGGGAACGAAGTGGCGGCGGGCCGCGATCCGGCGGAACGTCCACAGGTTCATGTCGCCGCCGGTGCGCCGCTGGTCCGCGACGACCGCGAGCGGGTCGTCGTCCGGGTTCGGGGTGAACGTCCGGTGCGAGCTCTCCAGGGTCCGCGGGTTCGGCGCGGTCCAGGACAGCAGCCGGTCGCCCCAGAAGGACGGCTCGTAGTTCCGCCAGAAGGCGTAGTTGGCCGGCTTGTCGCCGACCTGATCGCCGTCCACGTGATCGACGGCGAAGCAGTACGACACCGCCTGCATGTTCAGCGGCTGTGCCTCCGCCGGAGCGCTCGGCTCACCGGTCTCGGCCTGTGACTCGAAGCCGGTGACGTACTCCGTCCCGGTCAGCGGCAGCAACTCGCCGGTCTCAGTCGCGTCCAGGATGTACGGCGCCGTGAGCGTGACCTGCTCTTCGGTGTCGCGATGCTGCACGGTGACCGCTGTGACCCGGTCACCGTCGGTCTCCGCGGCGACGGGCCGATAGGGCTGCAGGACGAGCAGCCGCCGACTGGCGCGGTACGGCGCGAGCATCTCCTCCAGGACGGCGACCGCCACGCGCGGCTCGTGACAGAGCTTCGACACGTACCCGGCACCGGGATTGAGCTGAGCGGCAGCCCGTGACGCCACGGTCAGCGGATAGTTCCGGCGGTAGTAGTCGCGGATCCCTTCCCGCAACGCGCGGTACGACGCCGTGACGCCGAACTGCTCGACCCACGAGTGCTCGTCCGGCGGGACGGCCTGGCTGGTCAGCTGACCGCCCAGCCAGTCGAACTCCTCGGTCAGGATCACGGAGCGACCGGCACGGAGCGCGGCGAGAGCCGCCGCGACGCCGCCGAGTCCGCCGCCGATCACAAGTACATCGGTATGCATTCAGGCACCTTTGGGTGGAGTGAGAGTGATTCCGTCGGTCAGTTCGCAGGGGAGCAGCACCTGCTGCTCGGGGTTGGCGCCGCTGAGGATCGCCTCGAGCAGCTCGACCGCGCGCAGCCCCATCGCGCGCCGCGGAACGTGGAATCCGCTGAAGTCGAGGTCGCTGGCCACCGGCCGGGTCGAGTCACCGAGGGCGATCACGGACAACTCGCCGGGGACGTCGACACCGCGCTCGGCGGCCGCCGCATACAGCGCGATCGCGTCGGCCCGCTCCTCGACGAACGCCGTCGTGATCCGGCGGTCCAGCAACTCGTCGAGCACGTCGCCCGGCGCCCGGTCGGTGGTCGGCACATGGGGTGCGCGCGGACCGGCGGCGGTCCGGAACCCCCGCAGGCGGTCGGCCGACGACTCGGCGCCGACGCCGAGCCCGACGAACGCGATCCGCCGGTGCCCGAGCTCCTGCGCGCGCTGCACGACGGTGTGCGTGGCGCTGGTGTAGTCGGCGCCGACGTACGGGACCGGGGCGCCGCCGGCGTCGTCGCGGCGACCGACCGAGACGAACGGGTACTCCTCGGTGATCAGCCGGGCCAGCTCCTCGGTGGGGATCTGACGACCGAGCAACAGGCAACCGTCCGCGATCCGGAGGCGGTTGTTCTCGTGGAAGATCCGCCGGCGGCCCTCGGTCACCGGCGCGCTGGTGAACAGCAGCAGGTCCCAGCCGAGCCGCTCGGCGCGATCCTCGATACCGGCCAGGAACGGGTGGTAGAAGTCTGCGCTCGCGCTCGGGAACACCGACTCGTAGGTGAACACCCCGAGGATCTGGTTGCGCTGCTGCGTCATCCGCCGCGCCAGCGGATCGGCCTGGTAGCCGGTCTCGCGGATCACCTTGAGGACCCGGTCGCGGGTCTCGGCCGGGATCCGCGCGGTGGCGTCGCTGCGGTTGTTCAGCACCAGCGACACCGTGGTCTGGCTGACCTTGGCCAGCCGCGCGATGTCGCGCTGGGTGAGTCGGGTGGTCGCCTTGTCCGGCATGTGTCGATCCTTCGCGGTAATACGGATTGCCGGGAACCGTAGAACAGTCCGCCGACCGCCGTCAAGGGCGTGGAACTGCTGCTAATTCGAATTATCACGCGATGAGGTCTTGACCAGGCGTGGTCCGGCGCAGAAAACTCGCCGCAGTCCCGCTCGCAGCGAGGAGAACATGCATGCTGAGTCGCCGCCACTTCACCGGTCTGGCCGCCGCGGCCGTCGCCGCCGGTCTCACCAGCACCACCCGGCCGGCCGCGGCCGCCGTGCGGTACGACGATCCGGTCCACTTCGGGTCGGCGTACGACGCCTGCCCGCCGGATCCCGCCGCGGTCGTGCTCGGCTCGCCGGGCTTCGAGGTGTCCGCCGATGGGACCGCGGATGCGACCGCCGCGTTGCAGGCTGCCGTCGACGAAGCGTCCCGCCGCGGTATCGCGAACAAGCTCGGCGACATCCTCGGCGGCGTCCGGGACTTCCCGCTCGGCGACGGCGGCGGGATCGTCCTCGTGCCCCCGGGCCTGTACCGCCTGTCCGCTCCGATCGACGTCCACGACTCGGTCCGCGTCATCGGCTTCGGCCGGCACCGCCCGCGCTTCGTGCTCGCGCCGAACAGCCCGGGGTACGCCGGTACCGCGGCCCGCGACGTGTTCTCGTTCCGGCGCCGGCCGGTCGGCGGGCCGGTCACGTACGCGAACAACGACACGTTCGGGTCCGGCCTGATCAACCTGGACGTCGAGATCGGCGCGGGCAATCCGCAGGCGATCGCGGTCCGGTTCGGCGGCGCGCAACTGTGCGTCCTGCAGGACCTCGACCTCGACGTGGGCGACGGCCGGGCCGGGATCGATCACAACGCGAACCTGATCCAGCGCGTCCGCGTCCGCGGTGGCGCGGTGGGTCTCAACGCGTACGCCGCCTCGGCGGGCTGGCCGACGACGCTGCTCGACTGCCGCTTCACCGGCCAGCGCGAGGCCGCGATCCGGACCAGCAACGACGCGAAGCTGGTGCTGGTCCGCACGGTGCTGGCCGGCGCGCCGCGCGGTGTCGAGTGTGTGCCCGGGCAGTTCCTGCACCTCTACCTGCAGAACTGCGTCCTCGACGATGTTGCCGAGGGCATCGTCCTGAACGACAGCGACCAGTTGCCCGGAGCCGCCGATCCCCGGATCCGCAACAGCAACCAGCTGAACCTGGTGGACAGCGTCGTACGCCGGACCCCGACCGTCCTGACGCTCGCCCAGAGCGGCCGCCGTACGCCGGCTCGCGACGGGGGCATCGACCTCACCTACGGGTTGCGGATCACCGACGCGTTGTCGGCCCGCGAGGCCCGTGCCGACGGGGTCGCGATGTCGCAGGGCGCTCCCGACGCCGGCGTGCTGCGGACCGACGTACCGGAGCTGCCGCCGGTGGCCGGCTGGGTCAGCATCCACGACGTGGCCGCGCGGATGGGACGGACCGTCGGATCAGGGACCGCCGACGACCTTCCGGTCTTCCAGGCTGCGGTCGATCGGCACGAAAGCGTATTCGTGCCCATCGGTGAGTACCTGCTCGCGGGGACGCTGCGGTTGCCGAAGGACGCGAACCTGATCGGCCTGCATCCTCGCCAGACCTGGCTGCGCACGCCGGACGGTACGCCGTACTTCGGTGATCCGGACCGCCCGCGGGCCCTCGTGGAGACCTCGCCTGGTGGCCGCACGATCGTCCACGGCCTCGGCCTCGACACCGCCCGGAACACACCCGGTGCGGTGAACATCAGCTGGCGGTCCGGACCCGGGTCGTACCTCGCCGACATCGCCACCCAGTTCGTGAAGTGGCACCCGGACGACGTGGCCGGCGGCGACCCCGGATACACCTACAAGGGCAAGCACAAGTACGGCGTCTGGGTGCGCGGCGGCGGGGGAGTGCTGTCGAACGTCTGGAGCGCGAACGGCTGGGCCGACAACGGTTTCCTCGTCGAGCAGTCGGCCGTCCCGACCTCGGCGTACGAGCTCTCGATCGAGCACCACCGGTACCGCGAGGTCGTGCTCCGGCAGGTGTCCGGCTGGCGGTTCTTCGGGTTGCAGACCGAGGACCACATCTACGGCTGGCAGTCCCAGGCCCTGGAGCTCGACCAGTGCCACGACCTGCTCTTCGCCAACTCCGTCTTCTTCCGCGTCGCCACCGTCCTCGGCCCGTCGCCGTACGGCACCGGACTGCGGAACTGTCACGACATCGTTTTCCGCGGCAACCGCGGCTACCGGGACAAGACGCCGGAATTCACCCAATGGGGCGCGGCCGTCGCCGACCTCCGGACCGGCCGCACGGTGCCCGAGCCCGAATTCGCTTCGCTCATCATCCGCTGACCCTCAGGAGTTCACCCATGCACGTCACACGCCGTACCGTCCTGCTCGGCGCCGCCGCGGCCGGGTTCGCGCCCGCGATGATGTCGGCGCCGGCCGCCCGGGCCGCCGGCCTGCCGCTGCTGGCGAGTCTGCCCGCCGGGGCGCCCGATCGACGGTTGTTCGCGCCGGGCGAGCAGCGGTTCGCGGGGTACCTGGTGATCCTCGCGCCGATGACGAACGACATCGTCGACACCGACACCGTGGACGGCGACCCGTACGGCTTCATGGCCGGCGGCTGGTGGCGGATGCCCGCGCGACCGTTCAACTCACGGATCCAGGAACACGTTTTCACTCTCAGCTGGTTCCACGCCAACCAGCGGAGCTGGAACCCGTACCACCGCGACAACGCCCTGCTCGGCCGGCTCGACGCGGCCCTGCAGCACTACCTGAACCTGCAGAACCCGGACGGGTCGTGGCCGGAGTACGCCCCCGGCGAGCGCGGCAAGGCGTCCAGCGGGTTCGGCCTCGGTTACCTGGCCAAGACGCTCGCCAATCTCCGCCAGGCGAACGCGTTGCCGAGCCGCCGCGCGCAGCTGGAAAGTGCCTTGCGCAAGGGAGTCGACTGGTACCTGGACCCGGCGAACACCGTCGTCTGGGACGATCCGTTCGAGTACACCAACCAGGCTGTTGCGGGTGTGGCCGGCTCGGCGCTCACCCTGCGGCTGCTGCCCGACCGGAACCGATGGCTCAAGCTGCAGGACCGCATCCGGTTCGTCGCCCAGTGGTCGCAGAGCCCGGCCGGGTTCTTCTACGACCCGCGCGGGATGGACATCAACTACAACTTCGAGGTCATGCTGCCGGAGATGGCCGAGCTCTACCTGCTGACGCGGAACCCGCTGCTGGTGTCGATGACCCGGAAGTTCGCCGACTGGTTCGGCTACAACCTGCTCCGGGAGCCGGACGGTTCGGGCTGGCTGACCTACTACGCGGTCTCCGACCGGACCGCGACGGCGTACTACGACGACGTGATCCCGGACCCGGACCGCAGCATCCTCGGCTCGCACTTCGTCCCGGAGGTTCCGGACCTCGGGGCGTTCTTCACCTCCCGCGAGGACAAGGCGGCGACCCGGCAGGCGTGGGCCGCGGATCCGGCGCCGGTGCCGGCGCTGGCCAAGCAGGACACGTCGCCGCGGATCATCGCGCACGCGCCGTACGGCGAGAAGTTGCCGACCCGCGAGGCGAAACAGGCCGCCGTCGCGCGCATCCCGTACCTGCGCAGCGACAACTTCACCGAGCTGCGGCACGACGACTACGGAAATCAGGACTACCTCTATGTCCGGCGACCCGGCATCTACCTGGGCGCGTTTTTCGGAAACCGGCAAGGAAACCCGGTCAAGGCCGGAACGGGATTCCTCTGGCACCCGGTGGCAGGCACGGTGATCCACGCCCAGCAGACCGCGAGCGGTTGCTGGGCCACGGTCCGCGACGGCAAGGCCGATGCGGAAACCAACCTGGTCGCGGAGTACCCGTCGAAGGACCTGGTCCGGTACCGCACGCCCGACGGCTCGGTGGCGACCGAGCTGCGGATCGGCACGCACTCGGTCACCCGCCGGGTCACCGCGACGAGCGCGGCGACCGAGCAGGTACCCCTGGTACTGCAGCCCGGCGACGAAATCGTGTTCTCGGACGGAACGGTGGTTCCGTACGGCGAGAGCCGCACGGCGACCGCCGACGGCATCGTGATCCGCCGCGGACGCGCCACGATCACGATCACCTGGTCGGGACGACGTACGGCGACACTCAGCACGTCGTCGCGGACGTACCTGCGCGACCAGCGGCGCCGGGTGCACGTTCTCCGGGTTCCGCACGACGGTTCGCTCGAGACCGTCGTGCGGACGGCCGGCTGACCTTCAGCTGACACGCGACGTCACGGGGTGCGCAGCCTCAGGACCTGGCGGCCGGGTGTACGTCCGGTGATGTACACCCGCAGGCCGTCGGGCGTGAGGCTGCCACCCAGGTACGTGTACCGCTCGCCCGGGTCCATCGCCACCCGCGCCGTACCGTTGCCGGGGCCGAACTCGATCCGGTCCGTGCCCACGGTGTAGCTCCCGGTCCCGGACCCGAGCTGGTAGTTGCCGGCAGCATCCAATGCGTCGACGCCGGCCAGCGTTCCGCCGGGCCGGAAACACAACTCGATCGCGTACGCTGTCTCGTCGCCGGCGAACTCGAAGGTCAGGTCGTACCCGTCGCGGACCTCGGCCACGGTCACGTCGGTCCGCAGCGACCGGTACTGCTTCGGCCGGTGCGGGAAGTCCATCGCCGCGTAGAACCGTCCGTCCGGGGTGAGGGCGTACAGGCCGTCCGCGCGACGGTAGCGCTTGGGCAGCGGCAGGTGGTACGGCACCTTCACCTCCTGCTGGAGTTCGAACGTGCCGGGCGCGGTCACGCGCAGTCCGTCGCTGCGGAAATGACCTGTGCTGAAGAACTGCGGGGAGAGGCGGACCGAGTCGAGAACGGCCGCGCCCGTGCGCAACTTGAAGAAGGTGGGGTTGGTGGACAGACCCGACGAGATCACCGGGAGGTCGTGGAAGTCGGTCCCGCCGAACACCGTCGCCGTCCGAGCGCCGCGCCGTACCCGGACAGACGCCTGCGAAGGGTAGTGCTGGACGAAGTCCGTCGGGACCGGCTCGGCAGTCGGGAGGACCGCTGACAACTCGGGCCGCTCCAGCACCTCCGCGAGGAAGTCGCCGAGCTCGCCGGTCCCGCGCGCTTCGATGCTCTTGGCAACGGTTGTGAACCGGCCGTCGTGGGCGTGCAGCGCCAGTTCGCGGAACTGCGTCAGGTACCACCAGACCTCGCGGATCCCCTTCTGGTCCTGCCGTCGCGAGGCCGTCGTGTCCACCTCGCCGTTCGGCTCCAGCAAGTACAGGGTCACGTCGAGGTTCCGCCGTACGTAGTCGAGCAGCGCCGGCTTGTCGCGCAGCCAGGCGATCGTCAGTAGGCAAGGGTTCGTCACCTCGGCGGCGTACGTCGAACTGCGCTCGCTGTAGATCCCGTCCGGAGTGGCGTCGATGCCCTCGTCGAGCCAGTCGTCGATCCGCGCCGCGTACCGACGGTCCGGGAACAGGTGGTTCGCCCGTGCCAGCGCCGCCGACACCTCCCAGCGGTGGTTGGGCGTGTGGACGCCGCCGCTCGCCAGCGCCGGGCCGGCCTTCTGCACCACCGAGGCCAGTGTCTCCCGCAGTGCAGCGGTTTCCGGCTGACCGTCCGCGTCGAGCAGGGCGTACAGCATGCAGACGTCCTGGATCGCGAACGCGCTGTCCGGCGGGGAGTGCAGGTTGCCGACGTCGTACAGGCCGTCGTCGTGCTGCCGCGCGGCGAGCTGGCCGAGCAGCCACTGCAGCGGTCCCAGGAGGGCCGGGTCGTGATGGTACGACGATCTTCCCCAGACGTACCCCGACACCAGCCGGCGTGCCTTGCGGGCCACGGTCCGGACACTGTCGGAAACGTTCTGAAAATTGCCGAGCACGAGCGGAATCTGTTTCTGGTTCGCGTCGGTCAGCACCCGCAGGAAGTCCTCGTCCACGGTGGCCACTTCAGCACGAGCCGCCCCGGATGCAGGGCGCCGAGCGCCACCGTGGTCAGCGAACCGGTGAGAAAAGTACGGCGCAGCATCGCGTTCTCCTGTCGGTAAGCGGTTGCCAAATGTCAGGAACTGTCGCTCCCGGACTTTGTCCTGTCAAGACCGCGCAACCCGTCCGCATCCGGTCATCGAGCACGCTGGCGAACCCTTGCGTAAACCGGTTTCTCGTATTAGTTTGACCGGCCAAGGCAAGCGCTTTCCGCGCCCGCCGAGCGCCGGAGGACGGCGGGATGGAAGAGAGGTGACCATGAGCGCGCTAGGCGAATTAGGCAGCCTCCGGGGCAAGAAACCGGCCGGTCAGAAGAAGGACAACCTCGCCGGGTACCTCTTCCTCGCGCCGTGGTTGCTCGGGCTGTTCCTGATCACGATCGGGCCGATGGTGGCCTCGCTGTACCTGTCCTTCACGGACTACAACCTGATCCAGGCGCCGCAGTGGATCGGCCTGGAGAACTTCACCCGGATGCTGGCCGACGAGCGGCTGCACAACTCGCTCAAGGTGACGTTCACCTACGTGTTCGTGTCGGTCCCGCTGCAGCTGGCGATCGCGCTGCTGCTGGCCGTCGTCCTCGACCGCGGCGTCCGCGGCATGGCGTTCTACCGCTCGGTCTTCTACCTGCCGTCGCTGCTCGGCTCGAGTGTCGCGATCGCGATCCTCTGGCGGCAGGTGTTCGGCACGGAGGGCCTGCTGAACCAGGTGCTTGCCCTGGCCGGCATCGAGGGCAAGGGCTGGATCTCCGACCCGAGTACGGCGCTGGGCACCCTGGTGGTGCTGAACGTGTGGACGTTCGGGTCGCCGATGGTGATCTTCCTGGCCGGCCTGCGGCAGATCCCGACGATGTACTACGAGGCCGCGTCCGTCGACGGCGCGGGCGTACTCGCCCGGTTCTTCCGCATCACGCTGCCGCTGCTGACGCCGATCATCTTCTTCAACCTGGTGCTGCAGATCATCCACGCGTTCCAGTCGTTCACCCAGGCGTTCGTCGTCTCCGGGGGCAGCGGCGGACCGTCGGACTCGACGATGTTCTTCACGCTGTACCTCTACGACCGGGGCTTCGGGAACTTCGACATGGGCTACGCCTCCGCGATGGCGTGGTTCCTGCTCGTGATCATCGGGGTCTTCACCGCGGCGAACTTCTTCGCCTCGAAGTACTGGGTGTTCTATGACGACTGAGACTCTCCCTCGTACCGTCACCGCCCGCCGGGGCGCGGCCGTCTCCTGGGCCCGGATCCGGCCGCTGGTGATCCACGTGCTGCTGGCCGGCTCCGCGCTGGTGATGCTCTATCCGGTGATCTGGATGGTCGTCAGCTCGCTGCGGCCGGGCAACGAGATCTTCCGCGACCCCGGGATCCTGGTGAAGGACCTGCGGATCGAGAACTACCGGGCCGGCTGGAACGCGCTGACCGAGCCGTTCACCCGCTACCTGCTGAACTCGGCGGTGGTGGTGCTCGGCTCGATCCTCGGCAACCTGGTGTCCTGCTCGATGGCGGCGTACGCGTTCGCCCGGCTGGAGTTCATCGGCAAGAAGTTCTGGTTCGCGATCATGCTGCTGAGCATCATGCTGCCGATCCACGTGGTGATCGTTCCGCAGTACATCCTGTTCTCGCACGCCGGCTGGATCAACACGGTGCTCCCGCTGATCGTGCCGAAGTTGCTGGCCACGGACGCGTTCTTCGTGTTCCTGATGGTGCAGTTCATCCGCGGTATCCCGCGCGAGCTCGACGAGGCCGCCCGGATCGACGGCTGCGGCAAGGCCTCGATCTTCCTGCGGATCATCCTGCCGCTGATGGTGCCGGCGCTCGCCACCACGACGATCTTCACGTTCATCTGGACCTGGAACGACTTCTTCAGCCAGTTGATCTACCTGACCGACCCGCACATGTACACCGTCCCGGTCGCACTGCGGTCGTTCGTCGACGCCACGTCGGAGTCGTCGTGGGGGTCGATGTTCGCGATGTCGGTCGTCTCCCTGGTCCCGGTCTTCCTCGCATTCCTGGTCGGCCAGCGGTTCCTGATCAAGGGCATCGCCACCACCGGCATCAAGTAACCCCTGAAAGGTGCACCTCATGAGGCACATCCCACGCGCCGCAGCCAAGGGCCTGCGCGCCTTCACCGCGGCGGCCCTGGCCACCGGCCTGCTGGCGGCAGCCGCCTGCGGCGGCGACTCCGGTGGTCCGTCGTCGTCGTCCGGCGGCGGCGAGGTCACACTCCGGTTCACCTGGTGGGGTGGCGACACCCGAACCAAGCTGACCCAGCAGGCGATCGACGCGTACCAGAAGGACCACCCGAACATCAAGATCAAGGGTGAGTTCGGCGAGTGGTCCGGGTACTGGGACAAGCTCGCCACCAAGGTCGCGGCGAACGACGCCCCGGACATCATCCAGATGGACGAGAAGTACCTGCGCGAGTACGCCGACCGCGGCGCGCTGCAGGACCTGAAGAAGTCCGAGGGCCTCGACACCGGCAAGTTCGAGGACGACACGCTCAAGGCCGGTGAGTTCGACGGCGGTCTGTACGGGCTGAACGCCGGTATCAACTCGTTCGCGATCGTGGCCAACCCGGCGCTGTTCAAGGCGGCCGGTGTCGCCATGCCCGACGACACCACCTGGACCTGGGACGACTACACCCGGATCGCCGCCGAGCTCACCACCAAGCTGAACGGCAAGGCGTCCGGCACCGGCGCGCCCGGTACCAACGAGGCCGCGCTGAACCTGTGGGCCCGCCAGCACGGCGAGTCGCTGTGGACCCAGGACGGCAAGGTCGGTGTCTCGCAGGAGCAGGTGACGGCGTTCTACCAGCAGGTGCTGAAGATGAAGGACGCGAAGGCCATCCCGTCCGCGGAGGCCATCTCGCAGGACATGAACGCCGCGCTCGACCAGTCCGCGATGGCCACCGGCAAGCTGGCGATGACCTGGATGTGGAGCAACCAGCTGAACGCCATGAGCAAGGCGGCCGGCACGGAGCTCAAGCTGCTCCGCGTCCCGAGTGTCGAAGGCAAGGCCGACGCGAACGGCTCGTACTACAAGGGCTCCATGTTCTGGTCGATCTCGTCGCGGACGAAGCACCAGAAGGAAGCCGCGGAGTTCGTGAACTACCTCGCGAACAGCACGGCCGCCGGCAACATCCTGCTGGCCGAGCGGGGCGTGCCGCCGAACACCGAGATCCGCGCCGCGGTGACGCCGAAGCTGCAGCCGGCCGACGCCGCGTCGGCGAAGTTCATCCAGGACATCGGCAAGGAACTCGGCGACCCGTCGCCGGCGCCGCCGGTCGGTGGCGGTCAGGTGGAGAAGATCATCCAGCGGTACACGACCGAGGTACTGTTCGGCCGGCAGACGCCGGACGCGGCCGCCAAGGCCTTCCTGGACGAGGTCAACGGGGAGCTCAAATAGTGTTGCTAATGGCAACTGATTGCCGATGACGGGGGCCCGCGTGGCCGTGGTGGGAATCCACGGCCACGGCGCCTCCCATGTCCGTAACGTCGCCCGGCTGGCCGAGGCCGGCCGGGCCGAACTCGTCGCGGTCGCCGATCCGCAGGGCGCCGACGGGCTGCCGGCGGGCGTCAAGGTCTTCGCCGGCCTGGACGAACTGCTGGCGGCCACCGCGGTCGACGTCGTGGTGATCTGTACGCCGATCCAGACGCACGTACCGCTGGCGGAGCTGGCGATGCGCGCGGGCGCCGACGTACTGCTGGAGAAGCCGCCGACGGCGTCGCTGGCCGAGTTCGAGCAGCTGACCGCGGTGGTCGAGGAGACCGGCCGGGCGTGTCAGGTCGGGTTCCAGGCGCAGGCGTCGGAAGCCACGCTCAAGCTCGCCGCGATGGTCGCCGAGGGGCAGCTCGGTGAGCTCCGCGGGATCAGCGCGACCGGGAAGTGGGTGCGGAAGGCGCAGTACTTCCAGCGTGCCCGCTGGTCCGGCCGGCGCCGCCTCGACGGTATCGATGTCGTCGACGGCGCGGTGACGAATCCGCTCGCCCACGCGACCGCGGCGGCCCTGCTGCTGGACGGTTCGACCGGCGTGGACGACGTACGGTCGATCGAGACCGAGCTGTACCGGGCGAACCCGATCGAGTCCGACGACACGTCGTCGGTGCGGATCACGACGAGCCGCGGTACGACGATCCTGATCGCGGTCACGTTGTGCGCGACCGAGCATCGGGAGGCGTCGGTGATCGTGCACGGCTCCGAGGGGCGCGCCGTCCTGACGTACCAGTCGGACCTGATCGGCGAGACGAAGTACGGGCGGGCCGACCTCCTGGAGAACCTGCTCGCGCACCGGGCGGATCCCGCCGTACCCCTGTACGTGCCGCTGGCCGCGACGGGAGGGTTCACGCGTGTCGTCGAGGCGGTCCGAACGGCGCCGGATCCGTCCGTGATCCCGCCCGCCCAGATCGACTGGCAAGGCGAAGGTCCCGACCGCCGCCCCATCGTCCACGACGTCGAACACTGGATCGACCGAGCCTCCGACGAACTGGCCCTCTTCAGCGAAATCGGAGCCCCCTGGAGCCGCGCGGGCTGAAGCCGCCGATCGACCCGACGACAACGATCGCGATCAGTCACCGTGCGACGCGCGGAGAGGTGAGCGAAGGGTCGCCTAACTTGCCTAGGGTCGAGGGTATGACTGAGCCGGTCTTGCAGATTCCGTTCGAGGATGCGTTTCGGTTCGATCCGTCGCCGACGTTCGCCGCGTTGCGGGAGGACCGGCCGGTGGCGCGGGTGCGGACGCTGGCCGGGGCCGAGGTCTGGCTCGTGACGCGGTACGACGACGTGAAACTGGTGCTCGCGGATCCGCGGTTCTCCCGGGCCGCGGTGGTGCAACCGGGAGCACCGCGGGTCGCGCTGGCCAAGCCGATGCCGAACAGCCTGACCACCACCGACCCGCCGGAGCACACCCGGCTGCGACGGTTGGTGGTGCCAACGTTCGCGCACCGGAAGATCGAGCGGACCCGGCCGTGGGTCGCCGAGTTGTCCGCGCAGCTCGCCGAGGACGTCGCGCGGGCCGGCGACGGCGCGGACATCAGGCAGCTGGTGGCGTTGCCGTTGCCGATCCAGGTGATCTGCCAGCTGCTCGGCGTACCGTACGCGGATCGCGCGCAGTTCCGGGAGTGGACCGAGCTCGGGTACAGCATGAAGATGGCCGAGAAGGACCTGGTCGAGGACGCGATGACCAACCTGACGGCGTACATCGAGGACCTGGTCACCAAGAAGCTCGCGAACACCTCGGGCCCCGCGGAGGATCTGCTCGACGAACTGGTCCGCGCTCGCGAGGAGGGTGACCGGCTCAGTCAGGAGGAGCTGATCGCGTTCGGCGTAAACCTGCTGGTCGCCGGGCACGAGACCTCGGCGAACCAGATCTCCAGCTGCGTCGCGACGCTACTGCGCCGGCCGGAGAACTGGGCGCGTCTCGTCGAGGATCCGTCGTTGGTCCCGTCGGCGGTCGAGGAGCTGTTGCGGTTCAACCGGTTCAGCGAGGTCGGCCAGCTCCGGGTCGCGCTCGAGGACGTCGAGTTGCACGGCGTACAGATCAAGGCCGGTGAGGGCGTGATGGCGGCGCTCAACTCCGCGAACCGCGATCCGCGGGCCTACGACGCCCCCGACGAGCTGCGGCTGGACCGGCCGGACAACAAGCACCTGTCGTTCGGCTTCGGGCCGCACTTCTGCCTCGGCGCGCAACTGGCGCGGATCGAACTGCAGGAGTCGCTGCTGGCGCTGGTACGACGGTTCCCGCGGATGAGCCTCGCGAAGCCGGCCGAAGAGCTCGAGTGGCGTCGCGTGCTGGTGAGTGGTCTCGCAGAACTGCCGGTGAACCTCAACTTGTGAGATCCACCGGCAGTCGGATGGTTCAGCTCTGCGAGGCGAACACGACTCCGTGCTCGGACTCGTACTGCTCGATGAAGCGCGCGGCCATCGGCTCGCTGGACGCGATCGCGTCGGCGAGCGTCTTCGCGCTGCGCTCGCGACCGGCCGGCCAGTCGGACAGCAGCGCGTAGGCCCGCATCCGCTTCTTCTCCAGCGCGGTCGGCTCGGGCTTGTCCTCCTCGCGCTCCGGCTCGGCCACCACCACGGCCGGCGCCGGGGCCGGGGGCACCGGCTCGACCTTCGGGGTGGTGATGAGCGCGGGCGGCTGCGGGTCGGCCGGGCCGGCGAACGGTGACGGCGGCTTCGGCTTCTCGACCAGCGGCTCCGCCTTCGGCTGCGGGGCGAACGGCTTCAGGCTGCTCGCCGTACCGTTCACGACGTGCTGCGGTTCGCTCTCGTCCTCGACGACGACCGCCTCGGACACGTCGATGTCGGTCGGGTCGGGCTGGTCGACGATCGCCATCAGCTCGCCGGTCCACGCGTCGTCGTCGCGCAGTCCGACGCCGGTGCCGTCCGCGCGCCGCGGCTGACCGCCCTCGAGCACCCACACCGCGGCCGGTACGGCGGGACGGTTCTCGGCCTCCGGCGGCGGCGAGATCGCCTTGGTCAGCTTGTTGGTGATGACCTCGTAGTTGATCCGCTCCTCGAGCATCCCGGCCAGCCGGTCCGGGTCGTACGTCGTCTCGGCGATCTTCGCCAGCCGCTCGTCCTGGTGCTCGGAGCGGATGTACTCCGCGACGGTGCCGGCGATCGCCTCGCGGCGACTCCGGTTGCGGATCTGGTGCTGGGCCGCGCGGAGGCTCTCGTAGAGGCCGTAGCCGTGCTCGATCGCGAGCGAACGCGCCAGCCAGGTGACCTTCGGCTCGCGGATCCACTGCACGACGCCGTACACCGGACCGGTCTCGCGCATCTGTCCCGCGCGGCGCAGTGCGTCGCGGCGGCGCGCCGAGCTGTGGATCAGCCAGAGCACGTAGGCGAACGCGGACAGGCCGCCGAACCCGAAGGCGAGGAACCGCTCCTCCGGGCGCCAGTGGCCGACCACGTTGAACACGACCGCGACGAGCGCCGCGAAGAACGACATCGCGCGGTACGCGTAGGCCTGCTCGCCCTTGCGCCGGCGCAGGTCGGCGAGCGCCGCGGTGGCCACACCGCCGAGCTCGAGCACCGCGACCGCGGGCGTCACGAGAATGATCTTGAGCAACGGCGAGAAGCCGCTGTCCGGCCAGGGAATGTGGGTCACGCCGGCCCAGACCTGGCCGACCAGCGCCGCGGCAGCCGCGGTCGCGTAGAAAGCGTAGGCGACTTTGTCCGCACCGGTGAGGGGTACGTTGACCAGTTCGCCAGTACTGGTGGTGCTGGTGTTCTCCTGCAAGACGTGCACTCCTGACCGGTTTGGGCTCTCCGGCAGTTCGTCGGGTGGGTGGTACGGCGGCCCCCATATAGCGCGCTGCAAGAGGCTACCGGTTCCCGGCCCCGAAAGGGGAGGCGAATCCGGAAACGTCTCGAACCTCCCCGGTCTTACCCGACTTCTAACCTGCGAATTCCAACACCTCACAGGTCCGGCCTCGCGATCCCGACTTCCATCGACGAGTTGTACGTCGCCTTCGGCGCATTTCACGATGCCGCCGACCAGTGCGCCTCGCCGTACCGCTCGAGCAAATTCTCGCTGGCGACGAGACGGAGGAAAACCTGCTCCGGTCACCGGCAACCGCTGTACGGAACAACCTCGCGCAGTACTCAAAGGCAGGAACCTGTCACCGTCACCTTGAACATTGTTTGTTGACGGAGCAGGAAGTTCTCCCGGCTCGTTTCGATTTCGCGGCGACCCCGCACTGAGTAAGACGGTCGGGGCTCAGCTGCGTTGCCAGACGGTGCCCTGGCGGTCGCGGCCGATCCATTGTTCGAGGGCGACGACCTCGGCGGCGGCGCCCAGTTCGCGGACCAGGAGGTGGCAGGCGAGGTCCACGCCGGCGAACCAGCCGGAGCCGCAGGTGACCAGGTCGCCGTCGTCGACGACCCGGGCGTCGATCACCTCTGCCCAGGGCTTCAGTCGTTCGTAGTCGGCGCGGTGGGTGGTGGCCGGGCGGCCGCCGATCAGCCCGGCGGCGCCGAGCAGCAGGGCGCCGGAGTCGATCCCGGCGAGGACCAGGTTGTTGCCCCCGGCCCGTTTCGCCTCGGCGAGCTGCCGGGGGATCACGCCGCGCTCGATCTCCTCGAGGATCCAGCCGCCGGAGACCGCCAGCACCCGGGCGGTCTCCGGCGACCACGGCTCCAGGCCGGTGTACTTCGTCCCGTAGCAGCCGGTCACCTCGGTCGCTCCGTCGGCGGTGACCAGCCGCGGATCGACCGCCAGCCCGCGACGTTGCGCGTTGGCGAACACGGCGTACGTCGCCACCGCGTCGACCTCGGCCACCCCTTCGTACATCAGCACGTCGATCCGCATGGCAGTCAGTCTGGGCGTCCAGCGACTGTCGGAGGGAGTGGCTGGAAAGACATCATCAGCTAGATTCGCGCCATGCACACGGTCGCGGTCCTGGCACTCGAAGGCACCATCGGTCTGGAGCTCGCCGGGGCGTGCCACGTCTTCGCCGCGGCCGGGGACCGATACGACGTCCGCGTCTGCGGTGCACCCGGTACGACGTTGATGGCCCACGACCGACCGATCCTCACCGCCGCGGCGCCGTACCCGCTGGACGAGGCGCTGCGGGCGGACACCGTGATCGTCGCGGCCGCGTTCGAGCCTGCCGACGAGGCCGTGCGGCTCCTGCGTGAGGTGCATCGGCGCGGGATTCGGATCGCCTCGATCTGCACCGGGGCGTTCCTGCTCGCCGCAGCCGGCGTACTGGACGGCCGGCGGGCCGCGACGCACTGGGCGCACGCGGACGAGCTGGCCCGGCGGTACCCGGAGGTCGAGGTGGTGACCGACGCGCTGTACCTCGACGACGGCGACGTTCTGACGTCCGCCGGTGTGACCGCGGGTCTCGACCTGTGTCTCCATCTCGTGCGCCGCGATCACGGGTCGGCGGTCGCGGCCGAGGTGGCGCGGCGGTTGGTGATGGCGCCGCACCGCGACGGCGGTCAGGCGCAGTTCGTCGCCGCCCCCGTTGTCGCTGGCAACGATTCGCTGGAGCCGGTGATGCGCTGGATGCGCCACCACCTGGCCGAACCGCTGACGCTCCGGGCGATCGCGGCGGAGGCGTCGACGAGCCCGCGCACCCTGAACCGGCAGTTCCGCGCGCAGACCGGCACGACGCCGCTGCAGTGGCTGATCCGCCAGCGGCTGGCCCGCGCGCAGGAGCTACTCGAGACGAGCGAGCTGTCCGTCGGGCAGATCGCCACCGCGGCGGGTTTCACGACGCCGGTGCTGCTGCGGCAGCACTTCACCAAGGCGTTCGCGACGACGCCGACGGCGTACCGCCGTACCTTCAGATCCTGAGGGTACGGCGAGACCCGCGCGCTACTTCGTGCCGAAGGAGTAGACGGTCGTCGACTCGTAGGTCTCGCCCGGGCGCAGGACCGTCGAGGGGAATTTGGCGTGGTTGGGGGAGTCCGGGAAGTGCTGCGTCTCGAAGGCGAACGCGTCGCCCTGGCGGTAGGCCTTGTCGCCGATGCCGAGGAACGTGCCGTCGAGGAAGTTGCCGCTGTAGAACTGCACGCCGGGCTGGTCGGTGCGAACCTCCACCGTACGGCCGTGCTCCGGCTCCCAGAACCGGCCCGCGAGCCGCAGGCCGTCGCTGTCCGGCGTCCCGCCGATGACGAAGTTGTGGTCGTACCCGCAGCCGAAGATCAGCTGCTCGTGGTCGCCGCGGAGCCGGTCGCCGATCGCGGTCGGCCGGCTGAAGTCGAACGGCGTACCCGCGACCGGGGCGATCTCGCCGGTCGGGATCAGCGTCGCGTCGACCGGCGTGTACTTCGGTGCGTTGAGCTCGAGCACGTGGTCGTAGATCGTGCCGTTGCCCTCGCCGAGCAGGTTGAAGTACACGTGGTTGGTCAGGTTCACGATGGTCGGCTTGCCCGCGACGGTCGCGTGGTAGTCGATCCGCAGGTTGTCGCGCCGGTCCAGCGTGTACGTGACGGTGCTGGTGAGCTCACCGGGAAAGCCCATCTCGCCGTCCGGGCTGACATAGGTGAAGGCGACGCCGACGGCCTGGTCGTTCTGCACGACCTCGGCCGCCCAGACCTTCTTGTCGAAGCCGAGGGTGCCGCCGTGCAGCGCGTTCTCCCCGTTGTTGACCGGGATCTGGTACGTCGTCCCGTCCAGGGTGAACCGGCCCTTCGCGATCCGGTTGCCGTAGCGGCCGATCGTGGAGCCGAAGTACGGACTGAGCTCGGCGTAGTCCGGCAGGTTGTCGAAGCCGAGGCTGATGTTCGTGGTCCGGCCGCGGCGGTCCGGCGTCTCGACGCGCTGGATGGTGGCGCCCCAGGTCAGCATCGAGATCGTCACCCGGCCGTTCGTGAACGTGTACACGTCCACCTGCTGTCCGTCCGGCGTCGTGCCGAACTCGGCCTTCTTGATCTCGAGCTTGCCGTGGTGTGCGCGCATGCCGGCCAATCTATCCGGCGTACCAGCGGCCGAACCGGCCTGGGTAGCGGCGTCTGCGGTACTGGTGAGAGCGCCCGCGGCGGCGGCACCGGTGACCAGATCGGTCCGGTCCGGGGCCCGATCGGGCCTTCAGTGGTACGCCGACCACGGGCCAGGATGAGGGCATGAGCCGAACCGCACTGATCGTGATAGACGTCCAGGAATCGTTCCGCGTCCGCCCGAACTGGCAGCTGGTGAACCACCCCGACATCGCGGAACGGGTAGACCGTCTGGTCCGTGCGGCCCGGGACAAGGGCGACCTCGTCGTCTGGGTGCTGCACACCGAACCGGGCACCGGCGGCGCGTTCGATCCGGCCGAGGGGCAGGTCCGGCTGATCGACGGACTCGAGCCGTTGCCGGGTGAGCCGGTCGTCACGAAGACGTCGCACAATGCCTTCACCACAACGAATCTGCAGCAGCTCCTGACCCAGCACGGCGTCGGCGAGATCGTTGTCTGCGGCATCCGTACCGAGCAGTGCTGCGAGACCACCGCACGGGTCGGCTCCGACCTCGGGTACGACGTCGTGTTCGTCACCGAGGCGACCGCGACGATGGCGCTGGCGCACTGGTCGATCCGCGACGAGGCGAGCGTCGAGGAGATCCTCGCGGACCCGCGGACCCTCACCGCGGAGCAGGTCGCCGAGCGCACGGAGTACGCGCTGGCCGGCCGCTTCGCCACCATCCGGACGCTCGACGAACTCACCGGCGTACCTGTGTCATCCTGACCGGATGCGCCCTACCCGCGTGGTGTTCGTATTGGTGCCGAAGCTGCATCTGCTGGACCTGGCCGGCCCGGCGCAGGTGTTCACGACCGCCGACGACTTCGGGTACGGGTACGAGGTGTCGTATGTGGCCGAATCCGAGGAGATCACGACCGCTCAGGGCGTCCCGTTGCGGGCGCGACCGGAGTGGCCGCAGCTCGATCCCGGTGACCTGATCGTCGTACCGGGATGGCGGTCGCCGCGGCTGTCACCGGAGCCGCCGATCGGGCCGGAGTTCCGGCGCCGGTTGCGTGAGCATCATGCGGCCGGCGGGTCGGTCGCGAGTGTCTGCTCCGGCGCCGACGCCCTCGGCTGGGCGGGACTGCTCGACGGTCGCCGGTTCACGACCCATCACGACCTGACCGAGGAGCTCGCCGCCCGTTACCCGGGGGCGACGATCGTGCGGGACGTGCTGTACGTCGAGGACGATCGCGTCATCACCTCGGCCGGAATCGCGAGCGGTATCGACCTGGCGCTGCACCTGGTCGCGGTCGGCCGCGGGGCGGAGGCGGCGGCCCGGGTCGCGCGGGAGATGGTCGTCTACGCCCGGCGCAACGGCGACGAACTGCAGGAGTCGGCCATGCTCCGGCACCGCGGTCACCTCAGCGATCTCGCGCATCGCGTGCAGGACGTGATCGACGCCCGGTACGCCGACAAGCTGCCGCTGGCGGACCTGGCCGCGCAGGTCGGCGTCAGCGAACGCACGCTCACGCGCATCTTCACCAGCGCCACCGGCCTGACACCCCTGCGCTACCAGCAACTCCTCCGCCTCGAGCGGGCCGAACATCTCATCGGCCACGGCACCACCGTCGAGTCCGCCGCCCGGACCGTCGGCTTCGAGGACGCCCGCATGCTCCGCCGCCTCCGCGGCCGCACCTCTGTCTAGACCGGAACAACTTTTCCGGCGACTAGGGTCTCGGCGCGGATGGCGCGCGGGTTCACCGACGAGATGGACGCCTACGGCGCGCAGTACGTGAGCCGGTATCCGAACGCGGCGACCGCGCGGGCGGCGTACAACTCGATCATCGCGACGCCTGACGCAGGTGATCCGCTGGTTCGACAAGCGCGCCCGGCGGGCGGCGGTGAAGCTCACCCGCTGAGCTTCGCCGTGGGGTGTGATGGTCGGGGCGGATGAGGGGTCACCGCCCCGGCCATCACTGGTACTACCTCGTTGTCGCAGTCAGCTTGGCGACCGCAATGCTGAGCTGACCGGTCAGGAGGGCGTGGTCGGCGTCGGAGATGAGCTTCGAGGCCGGCTCGTTCAGGTTCTGCCCGACGTGGTTCTGTGCGATCCAGCGCGCCACGCCGACGACCGCGTCGTCCTCGGCGAAGGTGTCCGCCTTGGTGCGCTCGAGGAACGTGGCGGACTGTGCGGCCGCGGCCAGCGCAATTGTTGCCTGCGGCCCCGACCAGTCCTGGACCCGGAGAGCGACGCTCGCCGCGACTCCGGCAGCGACGGCGTACGGATCGTGCTTGCGCAGCAGGCTGTTGCGCGCCTCGGTCAACGCCTGCCGGGCGGCCGCCTGGGTGGTGAGGCCCCAACCGAACGGATACTGCGGATCGTAGGACGCGTCGCCGACGTTCAACGGCTGCTGCTCCTGTGTGCGCGGCCAGCTGACCGGCAACCGGCCGCTGAACGGCACCTTGCCGAACAGCACATCGGCGACGCCGGCGCCTTCGGTCCCCGGCAGCCAGGACGCCACGAGCGCATTGATCTTGCCGAGCTGATCCGTGATCACCTGCGGCCGGCCTGACACGATCAGCACGACGCACTTCATCGCGCCGCACACCTTGTCCACGGCGGCCTTGTCCGCGACCGAAAGCAGCAGGTCGTGACCGTTGCCGACGTCCCCGATTCCTTCGGCGTACGGGCGCTCACCGACCACGACGACGCCGACGTCGTGACCGTCCAGCGGTGCGGACGCGTCGGCACTGTACGTCGCCGTCGGCGCCACCTGCCTGATCCCGTCGAGGATCGTCGTTCCGGTGGTCGTCGTACCTGATCCGCCTTGCCAGCTGATGCTCCAGCCGCCCATCTGGTTGCCCAGATCGTTCGCGTTGCTGCCCGCGACGTACAGCTTGGACGTCGGTGCCAGCGGCAACAAGTTGCTCTCGTTCTTCAGCAGGACCTGGGACTTCGCCGCCGCAGCCCGCCCGACGGCACGGTGTTCCGCCGTTCCGATCGAGGCGCTGTTGGACGTGTCGGCGTACGGGTGCTCGAACAGTCCCAGCTTGAACTTCTCGGTCAGGATCCGGCGGACCGCGTCGTCGATCCGCGCCGCCGGGATCCGGCCGGCGGCGATCTCCTCGGTCAGGCCGCGGGTGAAGTCCTGGTAGTTCGTCGGCACCATGATCATGTCCAGGCCGGCGTTGATCGACGTGCGGATGTCGCTCGCGTAGTCGCCGGGCAGCTGGTCGATCGCCTGCCAGTCGCTGATCACGAACCCGTCGAAGCCCATCCGCTGCTTCAGGACGCCGTTGATCAGCTCGCCGTTGCCGTGCATCTTGACCGGAGCGCCGCCGTCGACCGACAGGCTCGAGTACGACGGCATCACGGTGCCGACGCCCAGCTCCACGGCGGTCCCGAACGGCGCGAGGTGGATCGTCTCGAGCTGCTGCCGGCTGACCTCCGTGACGCCCTGGTCGATCGTGTACGAGCCGGTCGTCGAGCTGCCGTACGTCGTACCGCCGTCGCCGACGAAGTGCTTCGCGGTGGCCAGGACGCGGTCGTTGCGCGCGAGCTGACTGCCGTTCGGCTTGCCCTGCAGCCCGGTGATCACGGTCGCCATCGACTGCACGAGGGCCGGATCCTCGCCGTACGCCTCGTACGTGCGGCCCCAGCGGTCGTCGCGGACCACGCAGACGCACGGCGCGAAGTCCCACGGGATGCCGGTCGCGCGGACCTCGGTCGCGGTCACCTCGCCGGTCCGGCGGGCCAGTTCCGGATCGCGGGTCGCACCGATGGCGATGTTGTGCGGCAGGATCGTCGCGCCGACCACGTTGTTGTGGCCGTGCACCGCGTCGACGCCGTAGATCAACGGGATCTGCAGGCGGGTCGCCTGCGCGTTCAGCTGGAAGGTGTCGATCATCGCGGCCCAGGCGGCCGGGGTGTTCGGGGCCGGGACCGAGCCGCCGCCGGACAGCAGCGAGCCGAGAGCGTAGGACGCGATGTCCGCGCGGGACCGGAGCGCGTTCCGTTCCGCCTGGGTCATCTGTCCGACCTTTTCCGAAACCGTCATCCGGGCGAGCAGGTCGGCGACCCGGTGCTTGATCGGGAGTTTCGGGTTCAGGTACGGCAGGTCGTGTGCGTCGATCACCACGACCGGCTGGGCGGCGGGCGGCTTCGCGCCGGTGACCGTGAGCTCGAGCGGAACGGTTTCCGCAACTTCCGCGGAACGGTCTTTCCGGGTCGTGACGGAAACTGCCTGCGTCGTTCCGGAAACTGTTCCGGCGGGGAACGTGATCGTTCCGGAAACCGGGGTGTAGTCGGCGGAACCTGCCGTACCCGTTCCGGTCCGGTACTCGACGGTGACCGGCTCCTCGAGCGGCGTGCCGCCAGTGGTCCCGACCGTCACCTTCACCTGCGCGGTGCCGCCCTCCTTGACCGGATAGACGTCCGCGTCGGTGACCACGCTGTTCTTCAGCGCCGGGTCGGCCTTGCCGTACACCTCGACCTGATCGATCGCGAACTCACCCGGCGACCCGGCCGGCATGGTGAACGCGTAGCCCCACATCTGGGTCAGGTTCAGGATGTGGTCGATCCCGCCGACGGGCTGGTAGTCGCCGCGGTACACCAACTGGCTGAACGGGATCTCGACCAGGTGCCAGCCCTCCCAGTCGTCGGTGAAGCTGGTGTTCCACAGCTCCGATGCCTCGGCGTGCGCACCGCCGTCCTTGATCTCGAAGAAGATCCGCTTCCCTGAGCCGGGAGGCAGCGGGGCGGTGTTCTGCCCGTACCACCAGAAGCGGATCCCCTTGTACGCCGACCAGTCGCCCGGGTTCACGTCGTACGTCACGTTGTGGGTGAAACCGCCCCAGCCGCTGATGCCGTACGTCCCGTGCAGGACCTTCTCACCGGCGGGTGCGTCCGCCCGCGTCTGCAACTCCAGCGCCGGCGGATCGTCGGCGTCGCTGCCCCAGGTGAAGATCCCAGGATTCGGCGGCGACGCGAACGGCTCACCACCCTCGAAGGCCGCGAGCGTCACCGGCGCCGGATCGTCGGCCGCCGCCGACGTCGTCACCAGCAGCCCGGCCACCAGAGCCGCCACAGCCACCACAGCCGTCCGCGCCCTCCCACGACCCGACCTGCGAGAACCAGACCACTTGAGCATGCGAGCCTCCCCGGAACACCACCACCGACGGCCCGACTCTCAGCCCTCCCCGAACCCCGGTCAAGACCTCACCGGTTCCGGAACTAGAGCGCTCTCACGCCGGGACGGGGATCGGGTGCATGTGGGGGCGGGGGCCGGGGTGGTGGGTGGAGCGGACTAGGTCTGGGGTGGGGATGAGGGTGGTGCCGATGGGGGTGGTGCGGTGGGTGGCGACCCAGTTGATGAGGGGTGATGGGTCGGCGATGTCGGTGGTGAAGTGCAGGAGGTTGAGGTACCAGATGTCGCGGCGTTCGGGTTCGAACCAGGCGTCGGGGCCCAGTTCGGTGGTGAGGTGGTCGCTGAAGGCGTCGGCGGCTGCGTCCAGGGGCTCGGCGCAGGCCATCACGCTGCCGGGCGTGAGGGTGAGTCCGGTGACGCGGAAGCCGACCGGCCAGGTGCTGCGGGCGGTCGCACGCTGCAGGGCGGACAGGTAGCGGGCGACGGCCGGGTCGTCGGGCGGGATGTTCTCGCGACGCGGCTCCAGCGCGCGGACGGTCAGGTGTGCCGCCCCGAGCCGCCCGGTCTGCCAGTGCCCCGGTCCCGCCAGCTCCGCCGCCTCCTGCGTCAGCGCGTCCAACGTGTGCGCCAGCGTGCTGTCCGGCGAAGGTCGCAGTACGACGGAAATCGGCCAGCGGCCGCCCTCGCGAGGGAGTTCGTCGCGCTGGTGCGTGCCGTTCGCGATCCGCGGTACCGCCGCGGCGAACAGGTGGTCGAACTTCGTGGTCAACGGATCCTCCTCCGGCCCGGTACGACGCGGCGGCACCGCGGATGGTTCGTGACGCGGCACATTAAGAAGCCGCAGTGGTCCGATTGAGAACGAATTCAGTACTCGTATTCATGGACCGAAGCGCCGGTCGGCGGAAAGGATGGCAGCATGACTACACGTTTCGGGGTCTTCGTACCGCAGGGCTGGAAGATGGATCTGGCGCAGATCGCCGATCCGATCGAGCAGTGGGAGGCGATGACGGCGGTCGCCCAGCGGGCCGACGAGCAGTCGTGGGACTCGATCTGGCTGTTCGACCACTTCCACACGGTGCCGGAGCCGAGTGACAACACCACCTTCGAGTGCTGGAGCGCGACCGCGGCGCTCGCCCGCGACACCAAGCGCGTGAACATCGGCCAGATGGTCGGCTGCAACGGGTACCGCAACCCGTCGCTGTACGCCAAGATCGCGTCCACCGTCGACGTCGCCAGCCACGGCCGGCTGTACGCCGGGATCGGCGCCGGCTGGTACGAGCACGAGTGGAAGGCGTACGGCTACGAGTGGACCGAGGTACCGGAGCGGATGGCCGCGTTCCGGGAGGCGACCGAGATCATCTACAAGATGTGGACCGAGGACAAGCCGGTCTACAACGGCAAGTACTACTCGATCGACGCCCCGATCAACGAGCCGAAGGGCGTCCGCAAGCCGCACCCGAGCTTCTGGATCGGCGGCGGCGGCCCGAAGGTGACGCTGAAGCTGGTCGCCCAGTACGCCGACGCCGCGAACATCGGCGGCGGCAAGCCGGAGCTGTTCAAGGAGAAGGCCGACATCCTCCGCGGGCACTGCCAGAAGCTCGGTCGCGACTACGACGAGATCATCAAGTCGACGAACTTCAACGTGTTCCCGATCGACAAGGGCGACGACCCGCAGAAGGCGACCGAGAAGGCCAAGGGCCCGATCAAGCGCGACCACTTCGACCGCGACAACATCATCGGCACCGAGGACGAGATCGCGGACCGGGTCGAGGCGGTGCTCGAGGCCGGCGCCGACTACGTGATCTTCTACGTCCCGGGCGTCGCCTACGACCTGGACCTGCTGGAGCGCGTCGAGTCGATCGCGAAGCGGTTCGCCTGACCAGAACTGGTCATGGCGGATGTAGGTCAGCGGTAACGGTGGACCGGGGCTGACGGCAACTGTCAGGCTCTCGGCGACGGCCTCGCGTGGGTCGGGGCGTCGGGAGGTTCCCCCCGTGATTTCTCGATTGTCCCGGACCGCGGCAGGCCTGCTCGCCGCGGTGGTCGCCGGCTCCCTGCTGACGACCACCGCGGCGAACGCCGGACCGCTGGACCAGCCGGCGGGTCCGGCTGGTCCCGCTGCCGCCGGTCCGACGCCCGGTGCGAGCAGCAAACGGATCACGCTCGTCACCGGCGACGTCGCCGAGCTCACCACGAGCTCCAACGGCCAGGTGTCGGCCCGGCTGCTCAGCGACGAGCCGTACTACTTCGGCACGTTCGACGGCGACCTGACCCTGGTCCCGGCCGACGCGTACCCGCTGCTGTCCGCGGGCCGCCTCGACAAGCGCCTCTTCAACCTGACCGACCTCGCGGCCCAGGGGTACGACGACGCGAGCAGCGACCGCCTGCCGCTGCTCCTGACGGCGCCACCGACACTTCGCAGCGCACCGAGTACGCCGGCTGTGACTCCCCCCGGCGCGACGTACCGCCGTACCCTCGCCAGCGTCGGGAGCACCGCGGTCAGTGTGCAGAAGACCGACGCGAAGACGTTCTGGGACGGCGTCAGCGGCCCGACGACGTTCAAGACGAGCCAGGTCTCCAAGATCTGGCTCGACGGCCGTACGCGCGCCACCCTCGACCGGTCCACGAAGCAGATCGGCGCGCCGGCCGCGTGGAGGCAGGGGTACGACGGTCACGGCGTCAAGGTCGCCGTACTCGACACCGGGTACGACGCCGGTCACCCCGACCTCGCCAAGCAGGTCGTCGCGTCCGAGAGCTTCGTCCCCGACCAGGCCGTCCAGGACCTGCACGGCCACGGCACGCACACCGCGTCGATCGTCGCAGGCGTCGGTACGGCGTCCGACGGCCAGCGGAAGGGTGTAGCGCCGGGCGCGGAACTGCTGATCGGCAAGGTGCTCGACAACAACGGCGGCGGTCTCGACTCCGAGGCGATCGCCGGGATGGAGTGGGCCGTCCAGCAGGGCGCGAAGGTGGTCAACATGAGCCTCGGCGGCTGGCCGTCCGACGGCACCGACCCGATGAGCCAGGCCGTCGACCGGCTGTCGAAGTCCAGCGGCGCGCTGTTCGTGATCGCGGCCGGCAACTCCGGCGCCGAGGAAACCGTCGGATCTCCGGGCTCCGCGTCCGAAGCGCTGACCGTCGGCGCGATCGACCGGGACAACACCCTGGCGAGCTTCTCCAGCCGCGGTCCGCGGGTCGGCGACGGAGCGCTGAAGCCGGAGGTGACCGCGCCGGGCGTCGAGATCGCCGCGGCACGTGCCGCCGGCACCGAGCAGGGCCAGGTCCTCGGCCAGTACTACACCGCGATGAGCGGCACGTCGATGGCGACGCCGCACGTCGCCGGTGCCGCCGCGATCCTCGCGCAACGGCACCCGGACTGGACCGGCCGGCAACTGAAGGCCGCGCTGGCCGCGACGGCCGTTCCGTCCGCGGGCACCCGCACCGACCAGCAGGGCCTCGGCCGGATCGACATCCCGAACGCCCTGGACCCGAAGGTCCTGCCGGACGCCGCCAACCTGTTCTTCGGCGACCTGTCCTGGACCGGGACGGACGCACCGGCGCCGGTCACCCGGACGGTGGCCTACCGCAACAACTCGAACCGCCCGGTGACGTTGACGCTGTCGGTCGACGCGCAGTCGGCCGCGCAGGTGAAGGCGGCGCTCGCGGTGAGCCCGTCGAGCCTGACCATCCCGGCCGGGGGTACGGCGTCCGCGACCGTCACCCTCGACCGGGCGAAGACCCAGCCGGGCAACTACACCGGCGTACTGACGGCCCGCGCCGGCACCACGGCGTACCGGACCGGACTCGGGTTCGCGCTCAGCGGGCGGCTCAACCAGGTGACCGTGAAGGCGATCGGCCGCGACGGGCAGCCCGCCACCAGGAATGCGAGCGGCGTGCAGCTGTGGAACCAGGACACCGGCGACGTCCGGGCGATCGCTTTCGACCAGACCGGCAGCCGGACGCTCGACGTACCGAACGGGCGGTACAGCGTGATGGCGTACGCCGTCGGCAGTGACGAGGCGGGCTGGTCGGATTCGGTCACGCTGCTCGGCGATCCGGACGAGTGGATCGGCAGCGACAGGACGTTCACGTTCGACGCCCGGACCGCGCACAAGGTGACGATCACGACGCCGCGGCCGGCGGATGCGCAGAGCATCGGGATCGCCTGGCACCGCAAGGCCGGGGACCGGGACGCGGTGTCCGGCTGGTCCTACAACGGCACGGTCGCCGACAACGTCTACGTGCAGAACTTCGGAAAGGTTGCCAACGGCACCTTCCAGGTCGTGCAGCGCTGGGATCTCGCGCAACCGAAACTGACCGTCGATGTGAACGGCGTCCGGCTGCCCACGTTCCGCGAGGGCTCGCAGCGGACCGTGTACGTCGGGAACGAGAAGCTTCCGCTCCACAACGGCGGCGACGGTACCGCGGCCGAGCTCACCGGCGCCAAGGACACCGCCACGCTGATCCGGTGGGGAGGGTTCAGCAAGACCACTGCGCAGGTCAAGGCAGCGAAGGAGGCCGGGGCGAAGGTGGTGTTCCTCTACAACGAGGCGCCTGGTTTCTGGTCGACCTCCACCGAGCAGGGCGTTCCCCTGTACCTGCTGCGATCCGAGCAGGGCAAGCAGTTGCTGGACGAGCTGGCCAAGGGCCCGGTGTCCCTGCAGCTGAAGGGTCTCCTCGACAGCACCTACCGGTACGACGTCGCGCTCGGACCGTCGGTCGTGACGGGTGACCTGACGTACGACGTCGCGAAGATGCGCCCGGCCGTGGTGACGACCGACTTCCGGCGCAACGACGCGTTCTGGCTGCACCGCGACCAGCGGGTCGCGCACCTGCCGGGCATCACCACCGGCCTGACGTCGTCACGGTTGATCGCCGGCGCGGTGAAGCGGACCGACTACCTGGTCAGCGACGTCAAGGGCGTCATGTGGGACGAGAAGACGTCCGCGGGCGAGTGGAACGAGAGCGGGCACGAGTCCACGATCAGCAGGTCGTACCGTCCGGGGGAGCAGGTCTCTCGCGGGTGGTGGGAGCCGCTGATGCGTCCCGCCGTACCGGGGCTGTCGGCGGCGTCGAGCGATGAGGCGCAGGGCTGGCCGCCGGCGCGGTTCGAGAACGCGTTGCGGTTCGCGATTCCGCAGTACGTGAGCGGGGACCGGACCGTGTTCGGCTGGGGCGATCGCGGCGACGTGACGAGCATGAAGCTGAGCAGCAACGGTGTCGAGCTGGGGAGCAAGAACTGGTCGGTCGCGCAGTTCGCGGTCCCGGAGCGCGCGGCCTGGTACGACCTGACGCTGGATCAGCAGCGCGGACCGAAGAGCTGGGCGAAGACGTCCACGTCGACGCACACCGTGTGGCACTTCCTGTCGGTGCCCTCGAAGAGCCGCGCCGTACTGCCGCTTGTCCAGGTCGACTACAAGCACAGCGTCGGCCGGCTCGAGCTCACGCCGAGCTATCAGCCGGGCGTGCGCGGCCAGGGATTCTTCCGGACCACGGCCGAGATCTCGTACGACGGGCAGACCTGGACGAAGCTGTCCTTGCGAGGGATCGGCGGGACCGTGCGGGCGCAGCTGCCACCTGCTCCGGCCGGCTCGTACGCGAGTGTGCGGGTGACCGCGACGGACCTGCTCGGCAACAGCATCAGCCAGACCATCAACCGCGCCTGGCAGAACTGAGCGGCGCTGTTCCGAACTGACCGCAGAAGAGGGCGACGCCACGAAGCCGGGGGGAGGTGCTCCGTGGCGTCGCCAGCGGCGCGCCAAGGGAGGGGTGGGGGCAGGCGCGCCGGTCTTGTGGTTCAGCTCCCGAGGACGCCTCCACCGAGAACACCCAACAGGCCCAGGGCCGAAAGCAGCCCGCGGATGACCTGGTCGACCGCCTTCACGCCGCCGGTCTGGTAGGCCGTCACGCACTTCTGCAGCTGGGCCTGGGTCGGCTTGGTGATCGTCACCTTCGCCATCTCGGACTGACAGTAGGCGGTGGCCTGCTGCAGCTCCTGCAGCGTGCTGCCGACCGTGCCGACGATCACCCCGACAGCTGTCGTCAGGCTGGCGAGACCCGGCTTGGCCGGCGTCGTCGTGGTCGGGAGCGTCGGCTTGGCCGTCGTCGGCTTCGAGGGAGTCGGTGTCGGCGTCGGCGTCGCGGTCGGCCTGCTGCTCGGCGTCGCCGTCGGCGTCGCGGTGGGCTTCGCCGTCGGCCGGTCGCCGTCGCGCTCGTCGGTCAGCGTCGGGGTCGGCTTGGCCGGCGGCGGCGTGGGGATGTCGATCGCCTTCGGCAGGTTCTCGTCGGCCGGCGCGTCGATGTCCGGGTCGTCGAGCTGGTCGCCGGCGACGTCGACGTCGTCACCCGCGGTGCCGTTGCCGACCGCGATCCAGCTGCCACCCGCGTACGCCTTGGCGATGCTGACCACAAGGTCGACGTACTGCTGGGAGTGGTTGTAGCGCAGGACCGCGGCGTTCAGGTCGCTCGCGTCGGACAGGTCGGTCTTGCCGGAGCACAGGTACACACCGGTCGACATGGCCGCGTCGTCGATGTCCTGCGGGTTCCGCACGCCGTCGCCGTCGCCGTCGACACCCATGACCCGCCAGGTGCCCGGGATGAACTGCATCGGGCCGACCGCGCGGTCGAAGGCGCCGTCGCCGTCGAACGACCCGGCGTCGCTGTCGTTGATCCGCGCCGTCCCGGAGGAACCGTCCAGCCGCGGGCCGAAGATGCCCGGCGTCGCGACGCCGAGCGAGTTCAGCGCGTTGCCGCCGAAGCGGCCGTGGTTGGACTCCACGCGGCCGATCGCGGCGACCAGCGTCCACGGCAGGTGACAGCCCGGATCCGCCTGCGCCAGCACCTGCTGGGCCCGGGAGTACGCCTTGAGGGCGGCGTTCGGGATGCCGTTCCTCGACAGGCCCGACACCACCTGGGTCGGCTGCTCGCCGGGGTCGACGCCGTGGCCGACCACACCCGGAACCGGCACGTTGGCAGGCTGTTTGATCGGCTGCTTGGGTACGACGACCGGGTTGTTCCCGGACAGACCGTTCTCCAGCGAGGCGGTCGCGATCGCCGGGTCGTCCGTGGCACTGACGGTGAACGCGCTCGCGAACAGCGCCAGTGGAATCAGCGGCGCCACCTGACGCCACCCGCTACCCGTGGCGCGGCGTTTGCCCTTCGCCATCGATGATTCCCCTCCGTGACTCATCGACCAGCCCGGCCCCACGCTGCGGACAGTCTTTGTGTCGTTCTCGGTTGCCGTCGTAATAGGTCTAACGTCCGCCCCGTTGCGTGGGTTACGCGTCGGACGCAGACCGTGTACGTGCGGTCACCGGGTATCCATACTGGCGCGTAACAAAGCGCCTGTATACCCCCTGCGAGCGATCCGCACCGGGATTTCGGGCTGCCCTGCTCGCCGGGCCGTTCGGCGCGTCGGAGAGAATGGCACGGTGTCCGACCCTGCGCCCGACCACACAGAACAGTCCGCCGAGCTCTTCGCCCGGGCCTCCACGGTGACCCCTGGCGGGGTCAACTCTCCGGTCCGCGCCTTCCGCGCCGTCGGCGGCGTGCCGCGCTTCATGGCCTCCGGTGACGGATGTCACATGACCGATGTCGACGGCAACCGCTATCTCGACCTGGTCTCCTCGTGGGGCCCGCTGCTGCTCGGGCATGCCCATCCGGAGGTGATCGCCGCCGTCCAGGCCGCCGTCTCCCGCGGTACGTCGTACGGGACGCCGACCGAGACCGAAGTACTGCTCGGCGAGGAGATCGTCGCGCGGACGCCGGTGGACAAGGTCCGGCTGGTGTCGTCCGGGACCGAGGCGACGATGTCCGCGCTCCGGCTGGCCCGCGGGTTCACCGGGCGCGCCAAGATCGTGAAGTTCGCCGGCTGCTACCACGGCCATGTGGACGCGCTGCTGGCCCAGGCCGGTTCCGGAGTCCTGACCCTGGGCATTCCCGGTACGCCGGGCGTCACCGAGGCGACCACGGCGGACACCATCGTGCTGCCGTACAACGACCAGGCCGCCGTTTCCGCAGCGTTTTCCGAGTACGGCGACCAGATCGCGGCCGTGATCACCGAGGCGTCGCCGGGCAACATGGGCGTCGTTCCGCCGCGTGACGACTTCAACGCGTTCCTCGCCCGGACCTGCGCGGAAAACGGTGCACTGTTCATCTCCGACGAGGTGATGACCGGTTTCCGGATCACGCGTTCCGGCTGGTACGGCGTCGACGGCGTCCGGCCGGACCTGATGACCTTCGGCAAGGTGATGGGCGGCGGCTTCCCAGCCGCGGCGTTCGGCGGCCGCGCCGACGTGATGGCGCACCTCGCGCCGGAGGGCTCGGTCTACCAGGCGGGCACCCTGTCCGGGAACCCGGTGGCCACGACCGCCGGGCTGACCACGCTGCGGCTGGCCACCGACGAGGTGTACGCCAAGCTCGACGAGACCTCGCTCACCATCCAGCGGCTGGTGTCGACCGCGCTGGACAAGGAAGGTGTGCCGCACGTCATCAACGCGGCCGGGAACCTCTTCAGCGTCTTCTTCGTGGAGTCCTCGGAGGGATCCGCCGAGATCCGGGACTTCACCGGGGCGAACGCCCAGGTGCTGCCACGGTTCACGGCGTTCTTCCATGCCATGCTGGACGCCGGCGTCTACCTGCCGCCGAGCGCGTTCGAGGCCTGGTTCGTCAGCGCGGCGATCGACGACGACGCGCTGACGGAGCTCGAGTCCGCACTGGTACCGGCAGCCCGCGCGGCCGCCGCAGCCGTATGAGAGTGAAGGGACAGCGGTGACCGAAACGACGGTCGTGCACCTGATGCGTCACGGCGAGGTGCACAACCCGACCGGAGTGCTCTACGGCCGGATCCCCGACTTCCACCTGTCCGAGCTCGGCCGCCAGATGGCCGAGCGGGTGGCCGAGCACGTCAAGGGCCGCGACGTCGTGCACCTGGTCAGCTCGCCGCTGGAGCGGGCCCAGGAGACGATGGAGCCGATCGCCAAGGTGTTCGGGCTCACGCCTGACATCGACGAGCGGGTGATCGAGGCGGCGAACCTGTTCGAGGGCAAGAAGTTCGGCGTCGGCGACGGCGCGCTGCGCAACCCGAGCGCCTGGTGGCTGCTGCGGAACCCGATCAAGCCGTCCTGGGGCGAGCCGTACCAGCAGCTCGTCCGGCGGATGCGGGACGCGATCGAGACCGCCCGGCAGAAGGCCGCCGGGCACGAGGCGCTGATCGTGTCGCACCAGTTGCCGATCTGGATCGTCCGGTCCGCGATCGAGGGCCGCCGGCTGCCCCACGACCCGCGCAGGCGCCAGTGCAGCCTGGCCAGCTTGACCTCCTTCACCTTCCACGGCGACCAGATCGTCTCGGTCGGGTACTCCGAACCGGCGAAAGACCTGCTTCCCGTGAAGAACCCGAAGAAGTTCGTCGGAGGGGCCTGATGCGTCGCGTTGCTGTGCTGGTCGCCGGTCTGATGCTGGCGGTGACCGCCTGCTCGTCGGGACAGCAGGCGGCGCAGGACCGGCAGGGCCAGGCCGGGTTCGTGAGTGGCAACGGCAACGTGTCGACGTTCGCCCCCGCCGACCGGAAGGCGGCGCCGGAGCTGACCGGTGAGACGCTCGACGGCAAGACCTGGACGCTGTCCGAGCAGACCGGCAAGGTCGTCGTACTGAACGTCTGGGGTTCGTGGTGCCCGCCGTGCCGCAAGGAGGCGCCTGAGCTGGTCGCTGCGGCGAAGGAGCTCGGGTCCTCGGTGCAGTTCATCGGGCTGAACACCCGCGACCTCGACCCGGCGCCGGCCCGCAGGTTCGTGCAGGAGTTCGGCGTCACGTTCCCGAGCATCTACGACCCGGACGGCAAGGCGCTGCTGCGGTTCCGCGGCCAGATCTCACCGAAGGCGATCCCGACGACGCTGGTGATCGACAAGGACGGCAAGGTCGCCGGTCGCGTCGTCGGCGAGGTGACCAAGCAGACCCTCTTGGGCATGGTGGCCGATGCCCGATGATTGGCGCCGGTTGAGCTGATGGGTGAGTGGTTCGCCTCGTCGATGACGGGCTCGATGCTGGTCGCACTGCCGATCGCGGTGCTGGCCGGCGCGATCTCGTTCTTCTCGCCGTGCGTCGTACCGCTGCTGCCCGGCTACCTGTCCTACGTGACCGGCCTGTCCGCGGCCGAGCTGGGCTCGCACAAGCGCGGCCGGATGCTCGCCGGTACGGCGTTGTTCGTCGCCGGCTTCTCGGCGGTGTTCATCCTCACCGGCGTGGTGTTCGGCACGGCCGGTGACCTGCTCATCGATCACCAGACCACGATCACCCGGGTCCTCGGCGGGCTGACCGTCGTACTGGGAGTCGTCTTCCTCGGCGGGTTCGGGTTCCTGCAGAAGGACGTGCGGGTGCACCGGGTGCCGGCGGTCGGGATCGCGGCGGCGCCGTTGCTCGGCGTACTGTTCGGATTCGGGTGGACGCCGTGTATCGGGCCGACGCTCGGGACCGTGATGACGCTGGCCACGACCGAGGGCAGCACCGGGCGGGGCGCGACGCTGGCGCTGGTGTTCAGCCTCGGGCTGGGGATCCCGTTCATCGTGGCGGCGCTGGCGTTCCGGCGGATGCTCGCCGCGGTGGCGTGGGTGCGCAAGCACCAGGTGCTGGTGATCCGGATCGGCGGCGTACTGATGATCGCGGTGGGACTGCTGCTGCTGACGGGAGTGTGGGATGCGATGACCGCGGACCTGCGGCAGTGGGTCGCCAACTTCGGGTCGGCGGTGTGACATGACGGAAGTCAAGGAACGGATCGCGGCCGGCTCCGGGCCCGACGAGCCCTCCGGTCCTCCGGCCCTCGGTTTCGTCGGCTGGCTGCGGTGGATGTGGCGCCAGCTCACGTCGATGAAGACCGCGCTGGTGCTGCTGTTCCTGCTCGCGCTCGGCGCGGTGCCCGGCTCGCTCGTCCCGCAGACGCCGATCGACCCGATCAAGGTGTCGGACTTCCTGGACGAGCATCCGACGCTCGGGCCGATCTACGACAAGCTCGGGCTCTTCGACGTCTACAAGTCCGCGTGGTTCTCGGCGATCTACCTGCTGCTGTTCATCTCGCTGATCGGGTGCGTCGTACCGCGGCTCTCGGTGTATCTGAAGGCGTTGCGGGCCCGGCCCCCGAAGCCGCCGCGGAACCTGAACCGTCTGCCGGGGTACGAACGCTTCGAGCTCGACGAGGCGGGCGACGTGCTCGAGGTCGCGACCCGCGAGCTGCGGAAGCGGCGTTTCCGGGTGCAGGCGTACGACGGTGCGGTCGCGGCCGAGCGTGGATACCTGCGCGAGGCCGGCAACCTGCTCTTCCACTTCTCCCTGATCCTGGCGCTGATCGGGGTCGCCTGGGGCTCGCTGTTCGGGTACCGCGGCACGGTGCTGGTTGTCGTGGGCAACGGATTCGCGAACTCGGTGGCGCAGTACGACGACTTCACGCCGGGCCGCGCGTTCAGCGGTGACGACGACCTGCCGCCGTTCTCGCTGACCGTGAAGGACTTCCAGGTGAAGTTCCAGGAGGACGGTCCGCAGAAGGGCGCGGCGCGCGAGTTCAAGGCGCAGCTGGCGTACCAGGAGACGCCGGACACGCCGGAGAAGTCGTACCTGCTCGAGGTCAACCATCCGCTGAAGCTGGACGGGAGCTCGGTCTACCTGCTGGGTCACGGGTACGCGCCGCGGGTCACCGTGAAGGACGGGAAGGGGAACGTGGCGTTCTCCGGGCCGGCGCCGTTCCTGCCGCAGGACGGCAACTTCTCGTCGTTCGGCGTGATCAAGGCGCCGGACGCGCGGCCGATGACCCTTGGTTTCGAAGGGTTCTTCCTGCCCACCGCGGTGATCGCCGAGAACGGCCCGGTGTCGGTGTTCCCCGACGACCTGAACCCGGAGCTGGTGATGACCGGGTACTACGGGCGTCCGCAGCCGGAGACCGGGAAGCCGGAGTCCGTGTACCAGCTGGACAAGTCGAAGCTGACGCAGTTCACCAAGGACAACGACAAGTGGCGGTTCCAGCTCGCGCCCGGGCAGAGCGTGCAGCTGCCGGACAAGGCCGGATCGCTGACGTTCGACGGGTACAGCCGGTGGGTGAAGCTGCAGATCAGCCACACGCCCGGGACGGATCTGGCGCTGGCAGGCGTCCTGCTGGCGATCCTCGGGCTGATGGGGTCGCTGTTCGTGCATCCGCGCCGTACCTGGGTGCGGGTCCGTGAGCAGGACGGGCGTACCGTTGTCGAGGTCGCCGGTCTGGACCGCGGCCCCGAGCGCGGCCTCGGTGACGAGATCCAGGCCATCACCGCACGTTTGAAACCCGCCAGCTCGAGCAATCAGGAGCAGCCATGAGCCCGGAGAGCTTCGCACAAGTCTCCAACCTGCTGATCCCGACCGCCACGGTGATCTACGCCCTGGCGATGGTCTCCCACGCGATCGAATGGGCCGTCGGCCGCGCCGCGGTCGCGAAGACTGTTCCTGCGGAGCAGGAGGCGAAGGCGGAGTCCCTGGTCGCCGCCGGCGCCGCCTCATCGGTAGACGCCGCCGCGGCGAGCTCCGGCTCGGCCGGCTCGGTCTCCTCCACCGGCTCGTCTTCCTCCGCCGCTTCCTCGGAGCGGATGGACGCGGCGAGCCGTATCGGGCTTCTCCTCACCTGGCTGGGATTCGTGCTGCACCTCGGTGGTGTGGTGACGCGGGGTCTCGCGGCTGAGCGGGTGCCGTGGGGGAACATGTACGAGTTCTCCATCACGGCGTCGCTCGCAGTGTCGATCGTGTACCTCGTCTTCGTGCAGCGGTACAAGCTGCAGTGGCTCGGCCTGGGCGTGACACTGATCGTCGCCGGCGTACTCGGCCTCGCCTCCCTCGCGCTGTACACGCCGGCCGGTCCGCTGGTTCCGGCGCTGCACTCGTACTGGCTGGTGATCCACGTGTCCGCGGCCGCGATCTCCGGCGGCGCGTTCACCGTCGGCGGCCTGATCTCGGTGCTGTACCTGGTCAAGGCCCGCGCCGAGCGCCGGGTGCTGTCCGGCGGCACGATGTCGGCCGCGGTACGCCGCCTGCCGAGCGCCGAGGCGATGGACGGTACGGCGTACAAGGTGCTGGCGTTCGCGTTCCCGCTGTGGACGTTCGGCGTTCTCGTCGCGGGTCCGATCTGGGCGGAGTACGCCTGGGGCCGGTACTGGGGCTGGGACCCGAAGGAGGTCTGGTCGCTGGTGACCTGGGTGGTGTACGCCGCCTACCTGCACGCCCGCGCGACCGCCGGCTGGCGGGGCCGCCGGGCCGCGACGATCGCGATCGTCGGCTGGTTCGTGTTCATCTTCAACTTCGTCGGTGTGAACCTGATCGTCTCCGGTCTGCATTCGTACGCCGGGGTGTGACATGAAGGAATTCGGCATCTACACCGGCCTGCGCGCGGCGCTGTTCGCGGTCTGCCTCGGCGTGCTGTGGCTCGCGCTGCGCACCTGGCTGTCCATCTGGCCGATCGCGCTGCTCGCCCTGATCGTCTCGTCGATCCTGTCGATCTTCGTCCTCCGCGCCGCCCGCGACCGCCTGGCCGGCAAGATCGAGACCCGCGCCGAGCGCATCTCCACCCGCCTCGAACAGGCCCGCTCCGCCGAGGACGACGACTGACCCGCAGCTCGGACACCTAGGACAACCGATGGGGACCTCGGACATCTGACCAGATGTCCGAGGTCCCTGTTGCTTGTCCACGGTTCCACCCGGCGCTGCGGCGTACCAGTCGCGCAGTGGTACGGAGAGTGATGTAGGCCACTCGTGAATTTCTGGGAAAATCGTTTGTGCATTCCTTCACATGAGTCGTAACGTGGTGGATGAAACGAAACCGTTTCGTTCTATCCGTGTTTTTGTAGCTACGCAGGGTGATGAAGGTGGATGTAGCAGGCGTGCGGCCGCGGCCGCGGGTCGAAGGCGGGCGTGAGGAGGAGATCCTCGACGCGACCGTCGCGGTGGTGGCCGAGATCGGCTACGACCGGCTGACCATGGATGCGGTCGCGACGGCGGCGAAGGCCAGCAAGGCCACGCTGTACCGGCGCTGGTCCACCAAGGCCGAGCTGGTCGTGGACGCGATCAGCCGGGCGAAGGGCTGCCCGCTGCCGGAGGACGTCGACACCGGAAGCCTGCGCGGCGACCTGATCTCGATGTCGTGCGGCGACGGCGGGTTCACCGACGAGCTGCCGATGTCGGTGATCGCCGGCCTGCTCACCGCGCTGCACCGCGACGACGACCTGCAGAAGGCGTTCCGCGAGCGCTTCCTCGCGCCCCGGGTCGCCGTGACCAACAGGGTGTACGAGCGGGCCGTCCAGCGCGGCGAGATCGCCCCGGACGTCGACGTCGCCCTGCTGTCGGTGACGCTGCCGGCGGTGGTCGTCCACCACGCCTACATCCTCGGCGTCGAGCCGACCGACGACCTGATCCTGCGAGTGATCGACAACGTGATCCTGCCTGCGGCGCGGGGGTCGCAGGCGAGCTGACCGGTGAGGGGCCGGTCCGCGACCAGCAACAGTCTGCCAAGAGGGGAAAGTCTTCCATGTCCGAAGAAGTCATCAACGCCGATCCGCCGGAGGGACGGCCGGTCGACGCTGTGACCACCAAGGAGCCGAACGCCCACGGCCACCGCAACCTGGGGATCGCGCTCGCGCTGATCTGCATGGCGCAGCTGATGGTGGTGCTGGACGGCACCATCGTGAACATCGCCCTGCCGCACATCAAGAACGAGCTGGGCTTCAGCGACGCGACGCTGCCGTGGGTGGTCAACGCCTACGCGCTGGCGTTCGGCGGTCTGCTGCTGCTCGGCGGCCGGATCGGCGACATCGTCGGCCGCCGCAAGGTGTTCGTGTTCGGCGTCGTGCTGTTCGGCGTGGCGTCGTTCGTGGGCGGTATCGCGCAGAGCGAGAGCGTGCTGCTCGCCAGCCGGATCCTGCAGGGCGTCGCGGCCGCGGCCGCCTCGCCGAACGCGCTGGCGCTCATCACCACGACGTTCCCGGCCGGGAAGGAGCGCAACCGCGCGATGGCCGTGTACGCCGCGATGTCGGGCGCGGGCGCCGCGATCGGCCTGATCCTCGGCGGTGCGCTGACCGAGGCCGACTGGCGCTGGACGTTCTTCATCAACACGCCGATCGGCCTGCTGGTCGCGGTCGCCGCGTTCCGGTACCTGGGTGAGTCGGAGCGGCAGACCGGCAAGTTCGACCTGCCCGGCGCGGTCACCGGGACGGCCGGTCTCACCTCGCTCGTCTACGGCCTGACCAACGCGGCCACCGACGGCTGGGGCGACCGCTGGACGCTGACCTTCATCCTCGGCGGTCTGGCGCTGCTCGCGATCTTCCTGATCATCGAGGCCCGCTCGCGGCACGCACTGATGCCGTTCCGGATCCTCGCGAACCGGACCCGCGGCGTGAGCTTCTTCGTGATGCTGATCGTCGGCGCGGCGATGTTCTCGATGTTCTACTTCCTGGGCATCTTCGTGCAGTCGATCATGGGCTACAGCGCGATCAAGACCGGTCTGGCGTTCCTGCCGTTCAGCGTCGGCATCGTGATCGCGGCGCAGGTCGCCTCGACACTGGTGGCGCGGATGGATCCGCGCTGGATTTCCGGTGCCGGTGGGGTGCTGGTCGCGGCGGGCATGTTCGGGTTCAGCCGGCTCGAGGTCGACTCGTCGTACCTCACCAGCCTGCTGCCGTACATCCTGGTGCTGTCGTTCGGTATGGGCCTGATCTTCGTACCGCTCACGCTGACTGCGGTCAGTGGTGTGGCGGCGGAGGATTCCGGTGTCGGTTCCGCAGTACTGAACACCGTGCAGCAGATCGGTGGTGCGGTCGGCCTGGCGCTGCTGGGCACGATCTCCACGAGCGCGATCAAGGACAAGTTCACCGAGCTTGCCCCGGGCCTGCAGAAGGCGGCCGAGTCCGGGCAGTCGCCGGAGCAGCTCAAGCAGCTGGAGGGTCAGTTCACGGCGCTCGCCACGACGCACGGGTTCACCCGGGCGTTCATCTGGTCGGCGTTCCTGGCGCTGGGCGCCGCGGTGATCACGCTGGTCGGCCTGTCGATCAAGCACAAGGACCTGGCCACCGACGGCCAGAGCCCCGTGCACATGGGCTGATCGGCGCCGTAATACTCGAGGGGTCCGCTTCCCGGGAGGGGGGAGGCGGGCCCCTCGTCGTGCTCCTGCCCGGCGTTTAGGGTGTCGGGGACCAAGGCAACGATCCGGTGTGAGGTGGCGTGGTGGCCGAGCAGGTGTTCGACGAACGGCACCAGCGTCTGCAAGGCACCGTGGCGACGATCGCCGAGGGTGTCGCCGCCTTCGCCGCCCTGCCGGCTGCGACGGTGCGGGTGATCGCCAAGCAGTCCGCGGCCGACTGGCGGCGGTACACGCAGCGGGTCGGGCACACGTTCACCGACACGAACCACCTGACCGAGACGTTGCGCCGAGGGCTTCCGGGGATCGACCGGGGCCCGGGCTGGCGGTCGCAACGGGCGGCAGTGGACGCGCTGGCCCATCCGGGCGCGGAGTACGCATTGGTGGCCGAAGCCGGCGACGACGGGCCGGTGACGATCGTGACGTTCCGGCGGGAAATGGACGACCTGGTGGTGGTCGGCGGCGGTACGACGTTCCCGTCGGCGCCGGCCGGCGTACTCGCGGACGCGTCGCTGCCGAGCGGCCGGCAGGCCGGGTGCGCGGCGCAGTACGCGCTGGCCTCGATCGCCGCCCAGGAGACCCTGGCGGTGACCCACCGGATCTCGCCGGACACCTGGCACGGTCCCAGGGCGCTCCAGGTCCGGCGGACGATCTCGGCGTCCGGGCAGACCCGCACGGCGGCGCAGGCCTGGTCGGCGGACGACGTACGGCACATCGCCGAGCAGGTCGCCCTCCGCCAGCTCGACGGCCGGGATCCGTTCCCGGAGATCGGTTCTGCGGTGGCCCCGGGCCCCCGGCGATGGGCGAGCGAGCTGAAGGGCTGGATCGACCGGGGCGGCACGCTCGAGGTGTACGACCACGGCAACCCCGACGACCGGGACGCGGCCGGTCTCGCCATGCTCGAACTCGTCCAGAACTCCGAGTTCCTGGCGCAGAACCCGATTCCCGACAAGCCCGGCGTACGGACCATGGTCGCCATGGCGGACGGCAAGCCGCGGGGCCTGGTGACTGCCGGGCGGAACGCCGACGGCAGCCTGCACGTCCTGCGGTTCGTCGGTTCGGCCGACGTCGGTGCGTACCGGGCGACCGAGTGCGTGATGTTCGAAGCGGCTCTGCGGACCGGGGGTGACGTGTCCTTCTCGACCGCCGCGGCGCTCGAGTACGCGAAGACGGCGGAGTTCTCGATCAGTTCGGGCGATGCCGTGATCAGCTCGTCCCGGCTGAAGAGCAACCTGCTGCTCCTGGACAGGCCGTCGGAGCAGCGGATGACCGAGCTGTTGGGGGTGCTGGACGCGCGGGACGAGCCGGCGGTGGACCCCGCGGCGCTGGCTGCGTCGGTCCAGCGCTTCCGTGAGGCTGGTGGGGACGTGTTGTACCTGCGGCCGTCCGACCCGAGGTTCGTGGCGCTGCAGGAGCGGGCTTCCGAGACCGTGTGGGCGGCGGCGGGGACTGCCGAGGGTACGGTGCCCGCGGGCGTGGACGGGCTGTGGCGGGCGATGAATCCGCCGTCGAGCGAGGGTCAGCTGGTGGCGGTCGCCGTACGCGACGGAGCGCCGGTCGCGGCCGTCGCGATCAAGGAGACCGCCGGCCGGTACGAGCTGGGCACCCTCGGCGCGGTTCCCGGGGCCGACGACGCGTTGGTGGCCGCTGTCGTTGAGGGGGCGTACAGCCGGGCCTACAAGAGCAAGCCAGTCACCATGTTCCTGCCGGACAGCGAGGCGCGGTCGGAGCAGATCGCGGCCGTCGGTCTGCAGGTGACCGACGTACGGCCGCTCGACGACGAGAGCCGGGTCGAGGTCCGCCTCCCGGACGCCTGGCGGCATGCGACCGTCATGGCGGACGCGGAGAACGGCTGGACGAGTGCGCGTTCGCTCGACCTGATCTCCGACTCACTCACCCGTTTCCAGGAGGACAACGGGTCGGTACGGCGGCTGGATCACGCAGTGGAGGCGGACCGGCAGCTGGCGGAGGAGACCGTACGGGAGGTGCAGGCCGACAACCCGGTCGCCCAGTCCGAGCTTGCGGTCCCGCCCGCACACGGGAACCGGGTGACGCTCGTGGCGCGGTCCGACCAGCACGGACCGGCGTACATCACGTTCGACGAGACGCCTGCCGGTGGGATCGAGGTCGTCGACGTCGCGGCCAAGGGGTACGACTACACCGCGCGGGAGGCGACGCGGTACTGGTTCTGCGACCAGACCGCCCGGCGTGAACAGGAGCCGGTGCTGCACGAGCGGGTCAACGACATCGAGCGCTCCCGGGGGACCTGGCGGGCGGCGCAGAGCAAGCACCTGGCCGCCGGGATGCGGAACCGCCTCGGCGACCGTGCATCCGAGCTGTTACGTCCCGCGGCCGCTCCCGCCGCCGAGGCGCCGACGGCTGGTCGCGAGGACCAAGGGCAATCAGCGCAGCGGCGCCCGGACCTACGGCGGCGTGGATCGATGGAGCGTTAGACGAGCTTCTTCCGCATGACGAGCTCGCGACGTACGCCGTCCGGCATCAGGTCGCCGAGCTCGTCGGTGTCGGCGTACCCGTTGCGCAGATAGAGGTTGTGCGCCGGGTCGTTGCCGTCGACCACCGACAGCTTGAGCGTGGTCGCGCCGATGCCCCGGGCCCAGTCCTCGACGGCGGTCATCAGTGCGTTGCCGATCCCCTTGCCGCGACCGGACGGCGCGACCCACATCGAGACGAGTTCGGCGGTCTGCTCCTCGCCCGGGAACCCGGCTGCCATCCCGGCCGGCGTACCGTCGAGCGAGGCGATGACCTGGTACGCACCGGGCGAGCTGAGGCGCTCCCGCCAGCGGTCCTCGGTGGCGTCCACCCAGTCGGCCAGCTGGGAACCGAACGCGTACGGCGCCTCCTCGAGGGCGGCGAGCCGGAGGTCACGCCAGGCCATCCAGTCGTCCGGGCCGATTGCTTGTACGTCGATCACGCGCAACAGGATCGCAGCCGGCCCGGGACCGGGACCAGTCAGTTTCTCGGCGGGAACAGTTCAGTTTCTCGGCGGGAACTTCGAGGAGACCCAGTCGCGGACGCCGCCGAGGCCGTCGCCGAGGTCGCGGACGAACTTGGCCAGCGGGTCCTGCGAGCGGTTGAACGCGTCGGTGTACGACTTGGCCGCGTTCTTCGCCTCCTGCGAGATCGACGCGTTGCCGTCGTCCTGACGCTTCGGGTAGTCGCCGGAGACGATCGTCGTGTACTCGCCCTCGTCGACCCAGCGACGGAGCTCGTGGGCGCGGATCACGGCCAGCGGGTGCGACTGTGCCTCGAGCAGCAGTAGCTTCAGCACGCTGTCGCGCAGGTCCCCGGCGCTCTCGTACTCCGTGCCCTGCGCAAGGAACGCGGTGGTGTCGAGCTCGTTGAGCTGACCGCCGCTGGCGAGCTTCATCTGCACCCGCAGCGCGACCGCCGGGTCCTGGACCGCGAGCAGGCCGGCCCGGTCGCCGGACAGCTCGGCCTTGCGGGACCACTCGTGCAGGGCGGCGATGATCGCGCGCAGGCCCAGCGCGCCGATCGGCATCCAGCCGATCGCGCCGGTGAGGCGCATCAGCCACAGGAGCAGGGACTGGTACAGGGCGTGACCGCTCTGCGCGTGGCCGAGCTCGTGGCCGAGGACGAACCGCAGTTCCTCCTCGTCCAGGCCCTGCAGGATGGCGCTGTTGACCACGATGAACGGCTTGTCCATGCCGATCGTGACCGCGTTCCAGATCGGGCTGTTGGTGACGTACAGCTCGGGGAGCTGCCGGACGTCCAGGGTGGAGGCCGCCTCGGTGAAGAGCCGGTGCACGGTCGGGAACTGCCGCTCGTCGACCCGGATCGCCGAGCCGAGGTACTGCAGCCGGAACGCGCGCTCGTTGATCATGCCCGACATCTTCCGCAGGACGTAGTCGAAGCCCTTCAGCTGCCGGAGCGCCACCAGCGCGCCGCGGTCCGCGGGGTGCTCCCACGCCCGCGAACTGATGTCGGTCAGCGTGACCCGCTGCCGCGTCGGCCGATCACTGTTCTCGGTCATCGTTCCCCCTGCCCGGTCGTCATGGGTTCCGACAGTAGCTCGCCTCCGGGGTCCCGCGGGGATTCAGCGTCACCGCGAGCAGTCCCGTGGGGATCCAGCCGATCGGTACCGACCACCAGCCGAGGTCCTGGCTCGCCGCCAGCGCGGTCGCCGCGAGCGAGAGCGACGTACCGCAGAACCAGTACCAGAGCGCGTTCCAGCCCGGACGGCCGGTCGCGCGGCGGTACCCGACCCAGGCGAACGCGAGCGTCGCGGGCAGGGCGAGGAGGACCGCGCCGACGGTGACGATCGCGAAGATCATCGCAACCTCGGCCGGCGAGAACTGCAGGGCTCCGAGCGGGATCATGCCTCCGATCGTCCCGGTCACGGCCGGTGATTGCAGAGCGTAGGAATACTCAAATCGGCCCGTACGTCTTAGCCTGGCCCGCATGAGTGAGGTAGACGGGGTGTGCCGCGAGATCGACCGGCGTGACGAGAAGGCCCGGGCCTGGGTGTCCGAGGCGATCCGGATCGTGGACGCCGACGCGAACCGGAGCGCGGACACGCATCTGCACGTGTTCCCGATGCCGGAGGGTACGGGAGTCGACCTGTACCTCAAGGACGAGTCCGTGCACCCCACCGGCTCGCTCAAGCACCGGCTGGCCCGGTCGCTGTTCCTGTACGCCCTGTGCAACGGCTGGATCCACGAGGGCACCACGGTGATCGAGGCGTCCAGCGGCTCCACCGCGGTCAGCGAGGCGTACTTCGCCCGCCTGCTCGGCCTCCCGTTCGTCGCCGTGATGCCGCGCTCGACCAGCCCCGAGAAGGTCGAGCTGATCGAGTTCTACGGCGGCCGCTGCCACTTCGTCGAGCGCTCCGGGCAGATCTACGGCGAGGCCAAGCGGCTCGCCGAGGAGACCGGCGGCCACTACATGGACCAGTTCACGTACGCCGAGCGCGCGACGGACTGGCGTGGCAACAACAACATCGCCGAGTCGATCTTCGGGCAGCTGTCACTGGAGCAGCACCCGATCCCGACCTGGATCGTCGTCGGCGCCGGCACCGGCGGTACGTCGGCCACCATCGGGCGGTACGTCCGGTACCAGCGGTACGACACCTCGGTCGCGGTCGTGGACCCGGAGAACTCGGCGTTCTTCCCCGCCTTCGAGGCCGGCGACAGCGAGTTCTCCACCGGCCGCCCGTCCCGGATCGAGGGCATCGGCCGGCCGCGCGTCGAGCCGTCGTTCGTCCTCGGGGTCGTCGACCGGATGATCTCGGTCCCCGACGCCGCCTCGATCGCCGCGATGCGCTTCTGTTCCCGCGTCACCGGCCGCCTGGTCGGCGGCTCCACGGGCACCAACCTCTGGGGCGCACTCCGCCTGGCCGCCGAGATGCGCCGTACGGGAGCCCGCGGCAGCATCGTCACGCTTCTGTGCGACAGCGGCGAACGCTACGGCAACACGTACTACGACGACGCCTGGCTACGCACCAGCGGCATCGACATCACGCCGTACACCACCATCCTCGAAACCTTCGCCACCACCGGCACCTGGACCGAACCGGAGTAGAGCAGCGTGGTTGGCCCCAAGCGTGCTGCGCAGGGGTTTCCTTCGTCGCTGTGCTCCTCAGCGCGCCTGCTACGCGCGCTCCCGCCCACCCGTGCGACTGCTTGGCTGGTGTGCTGGTTCGGGTCGGCTGTGGTGTTTGGTGGAGGTGGTTTGCCCCACGCGTGCTACGCAGGCGCTTGTTTCGTCGCTGTGCTCCTCAGCGCGCCTGCTTCGCTCGCTCCCGCCCACCCGTGCGAGTGCTTGGCCGGTGCCTGTGGTTAAGCGGGCCGGCGAAGGTAACTCGCGTCGCGGCTCGTTGATACCGTCTCTGGCATGGCCCGGATCTTGGTGACTGGGATGTCCGGCGTAGGAAAGACCACCGTCCTCAACGAACTCCGCCGCCGAGGCCACCTCACCGTCGACACCGACTACGACGGCTGGGTGCTGCCCGACGGCACGTGGGACGAGCAACGCGTGGATCAACTGCTGGCCGAACATTCCGACGCAATCATCTCAGGCACTGTCGAAAACCAGGGCCGCTTTTACGACCGCTTCGACCACATCATCCTGCTCAGCGCGCCCCTCGACGTACTCATCGCCCGCGTAAGCCGCCGTACAAACAACCCCTACGGCCAAACCTCAGAACAGCAAGCCGAAATCGCCAACTACGTCGAAACCGTCGAACCCCTACTCCGCCGCGGCGCAACCCTGGAACTCGACGGCCAACGACCACCCACCGAACTCGCCAACTCCATCGAGAACCTGATCACGAACAACGCGTCGCACTGAGACCACCCGCCACGACGAAGCGTTGAGCGACGACCGCGCCCCTCGTTGCCCAAGGCCACGGAGTGACCCACCTGATGTACGACGTGCCGCGCTAGGCCTGGGGGAGTAGGGCCAGCTTGCCCACTGTGGTTCGCGATTCGAGGTCGCCGAGTGCGTTCGGTCCGTCGGCCAGCTCGTGGACGGTCGGCGTGCCGGGCGGGATCACCCCCGCCGCGACGAGGCCGAACAGCTCGCCCATGACCTCGCCGAACACCTGTGGCGCGTACCGGATCAGCGCGCCCAGGTTGAGGCCGATGACGTGGAGCTGGTGCTTGTAGACCAGGTCCCAGTTGGTGATCGGGGATGCGCCGGCGGCGAGGCCGAAGACGACGACACGTCCGGTGACGCGTTTGGTGGCGTTCAGGCTGGCGGTGAGGGTGGGGCCGCCGACCGACTCCAGCGTCAGGTCGGCGCCCGCGCTGCCGGTGAGTCGCAGTACCTCGGTGGCGAGATCGGCGCTGCGAGAGTTGAGCACGTGGTCGGCGCCGAGCGCGCGTACGACGTCGTGCTTCTCCGGTGACGCGGTCGCGATCACGGTTGCGCCGTAATGCTTGGCCAGCCGTACCGCGCTCTGGCCGGTGCCGCCGGCTGCCGCATGGATGAGCACCGTCTGCCCGGCGGTGAGTCCACCCAACGGCCTGAGCGCTGCCAGTGCGGTCGGCCAGCTGACCACCAGGCCCAGCGCCTGCTCGTCGGTCCAACCCGGCGGCACCGGAACGGCCGCGGCCGCCGGCAGCACCAGGTACTCGGCGAACGCTCCGCCCCCGATGCTGACCCCGATCACGTGCGTGCCGAGCTCGAGGTCGACCCCGTCGCCGACCGCCACCACTTCGCCGGCGGCTTCGATGCCCGCGACGTACGGCGGCTGCGGGCCGCCCGCGAAGATCCCGCGCGCCTGCGAGATGTCGACGAAGTTGAGGGCGGCGGCGCCGACGCGGACCAGCACCTCGCCCGGTTTCGGAACCGGGACCGGTGCGTCGGTGATCAGGCGTAGACCCTGCGGTCCGTCCAGGCTTGTCTGCTGCAGCGCGCGCATGGTCTGCTCCTTTATTGGTCGATCGACCAACAAAGCGTGACACCGCCGTACGATGAGGTCAAGCTAAACTTTGTCGATCGACCAACAATTCCGGGAGGGGAACGGCATGGCGACTCGCGGCCGACCGCGGACGTTCGATCCGGACGTCGCCCTGCGCCAGGCCCTGGATGTCTTCTGGGAACGCGGGTACGAAGGCACCTCGCTCAACGACCTGGCCGAGGCGACGGGCATCAAGTCAGCGAGCATCTACGCCTGTTTCGGCAGCAAGGAAAACCTGTTCCGCCAGGTCATGGCCCTGTACGGCGCAACAGCCGGCGAACCGCCCCGCCGGGCACTCCGCGAACAACCGACCGCCCGCGAAGCAATCCACGAGATGCTCCGGGCGACGGCCGACCAGGTCACCCAGGCCGACCATCCGCACTACTGCATGCTGATCCTCGCGGCACCGACCGGGGCCGTCGAGAATCACGCAGTACGCGAATTCCTCGCGGACGGTCGCCACGGCCAGTACACCGAGATCAGGGAGCGCCTGTCCCGCGACGGCGACCTCCCGCTCTCATCCGCGGCTCTGGACGCGATGGCCCGGTACTACGCCACCGTCGTCCAAGGCCTCTCCATCCAGGCCCGCGACGGCGCCACCCGCGCCGAACTGGAAACCGTGATCACCTGCGCCATGGCCGCTTGGGACGCACTGACCTCATGACACCACCCGCCGACTGCTTGGCCGGTGCGCTGGTCGAGCCGGATGCGGCCCGACGGCGGGTGGGACGAGCAACGCATGGATCAGCTGCTGGCGAGCGGCCCGATGCGATCGTCGCTAGCATCGACCCGTGGCAGTGACGGCGTCTGGGGTGTTCCGACGGACCGCGATCGAGCGGACAGACCAAAGGGTCTCCTGGGAACGAACGGATCAGGCGTTCTTCTCGAGTGGGGCATGCCACGTGCTGGCCTGGACGTGCAGGGAGTTCTATCCCGATAAGGAAATCGCCTTGGCGGCGCTGTACTTGGGTGACTTCGAGCATCCGCTGCACGTGTACGCGAGGTGGGACACGTGGGCCTTCGATGCGTCGGGCTGGAACCCTGAGTCCGAACTCCTGCAGGTCAACAGCGACTTCGAAGGTCTCCCCGTCCGTCAGGTGGAGACGATCACGAGTGACCTCCGGGAGTTCTGTGAAGAGCACGTGCATCGACAACCGCACCAGTACTGGGCAGACCCGACAGAACGCGCACGCGCCTATGTGAGCCGATACGACCCACCCTGGCTCTAGGCGCTCCGCTCGTAGCGGGCTGTGGAGTCGCTGTTAATGCTGGGCGTTTTCGTTTGTCGATGTCGGGAACCTGCTACGAGCTGGCGGCTCGCGCAGGTAGCGGGTGCGCTCTGTGGGTCGTCGCCTGAGTAGAGCGTCCGCGTCGCACGCGTGGGGGAGAAACCTCAGTTGCCGAGGGCGAGGCCTAGGCCGAGGCCTATGGCGTAGAGGAGTTCGGTTAGGCCGGTGAATTTTAGGACGGGGATTAGGGCGGGGCCTACGGCGTCGCTCAGGATGATTCGGGTGGATTTTGCGGCCAGGGGGAGGGCTATGAAGGCCAGGAGGGTCCAGGGGGTGGCTATGGCGGAGACTGCGGCCAGGATGAAGGCTAGGGCGGTTAGGGCGGCGTAGAGGCGGCGGGAGTTGGGGGCTCCTAGGACTACGGCCAGGGTGCGTTTGCCGGTTACTGAGTCTGTGGGGATGTCGCGGAGGTTGTTGGCTACCAGGAGGGCGCAGGCGATGGAGCCGATCGCGACGGCGCCGGCTACTGCGGTCCAGTGCAGGTCTTCTGCCTGGACGTACGTCGTACCTAGGACGGCTACCAGGCCGAAGAAGAGGAAGACGCTGACTTCGCCTAGGGCTCGGTAGCCGTACGGGCGTTTGCCGCCGGTGTAGAACCAGGCGCCCAGGAGCGAGGCTGCGCCGGCGACGAGGAGCCACCAGGTTGACGTAGCGCACAGGACGATGCCCAGTGCGGCGCCGATGGCGAAGCAGGTGAAGGCGGCGGTTTTTACTGCGCGGGGGGTGGCCACCTTGGAACCGACGAGGCGGAGCGGGCCTACGCGGTTCTCGTCGGTGCCGCGGATGCCGTCGCTGTAGTCGTTGGCGTAGTTGACGCCGATCTGTAGGGCCAGGGCGACGCCGAGGGCCAGTAGCGCCTTCCACCAGACGAAGTCGTCCAGGTACGCGGCCGCACCGGTTCCGACGAGCACGGGGGAGATCGCGGCGGGCAGGGTCCGTGGGCGCGCGCCCTCGATCCACTGGGCAGGGGTGGCCATGACCGTCGATTCTGTCAGCCGCGAGGCCGACGGCGCGGACCGGCCTCGGACCCGTCGGCCGAGTCGTGAATTCCGGCTGCGTTAGTCAGCCGTTTTCCGCGACTCGGCGATCGGGTTCGCAACCCTTCGCCACGACTCGACGCCCCGGGTGGTGGTCCTCGGGCGGGCGGAGCCGGCCTGCGGCTTGGCCGAGTTGTGGCATGGGCGTCGAGGGACGGGCTGGGCTGCGGTCAGGCGAGGTGTTGCGCGGGTGCCGAGGGCGGAGTCGGTCGGCGTTGGCCCGCGGGTGACGCCGGTGCCGAGGGCGGGCGGGATCGTGCGGTGGATCGTCGAGGTGGGGCTCGCGTGGCGGGGAGTGGGCCGTACGCTCGGGGTGTCATGTCTACGTTGCGACTGGTTCCGGGGACGCCGGACGGGGTGTTGGCGGCGCTTGCCGGGGTGCTGGATGGCAGTGGTATGCCGTTTGCACCGGTGCCGGAGGACCCGGTCGGCGCAGCGCGCGTGCAGCAGGCGGCGGTGCCGGGGGAGCCGGTTGAGGACGGGTGTGCTGTGGTGCTGACCACATCCGGGTCCTCGGGGGAGCCCAAGGGTGTGGTGTTGTCGCGGGAGGCTCTGGTTGCGTCGGCTACCGGTACCCACGAGCGGCTGGGGGGACCGGGGCAGTGGTTGCTGCCGATGAAGCCGTACTTCGTGGGCGGGTTGCAGATTCTTACGCGGTCGCTGATCGCGGGTACGAGCCCGGTGATGCTGGGCGAGAACTTCACCGAGAGCGCCAGGAAGATGACGGGGGCCAGGCGGTATACCGCGATGGTTCCCACCCAGCTTGCGCGGTACCTGGAGACGGATCTCGAAGGGCTGAGGTCGTTCGACGCGATCGTCATCGGTGGTGCGTCGACCCCGGAACAGCTCAAACGGCGGGCGGCGGCCGCGGGGGTGAACGCGATCCCGGCGTACGGGATGACTGAGACCGGCAGCGGGTGTGTGTACGACGGGGTGCCGTTGGACGGTACGGCGGTCGACCTCGACGGAAACCGCATTCTGATCAGGGGGAACACGTTGTTCTCCGGGTATCGGCTCCGGCCGGAGCTCACGGCGGAGGTGTTCCGGGACGGGTGGTTCCGGACGCAGGACCGTGGCGAGATCGTGGACGGGCGGCTGCGGGTGATCGGTCGCGTGGACGACGTGGTCATCTCGGGCGGCGTGAATGTGACGCTGCCGACCGTGCAGGCGCGGTTGCTGGAGCATCCGCGCGTGAAGGACGCCGTGGTGCTGGGCGTGCCGGACGCCGAGTGGGGGACGAGGGTGGTGGCGTTCGTGGTCGCCGGCACCGCTGACCAGCCGAGTGGCGGGGCGGCGATTCGTGGGATCGGGCGGGAGGAGTTGCGGGACTTCGTGGCCGAGACCTTGCCGCGGGCCTGGGCGCCTCGGGATGTCGTCGAGCTCCAGGCGTTGCCGATGCTTGCTTCGGGCAAGGTTGATCGGCAGCGGTTGCTGGAGGGCGTACGGTGATCACGTACTCGATCGGACTCAAGAACAAGTTCCGCGGCATCACGGTGCGCGAAGGCATGCTGTACGAAGGCCCTGCGGGCTGGGCCGAGTGGAGTCCGTTCCTGGACTACGACGACGGCACCTGTGTCTCCTGGTTGCGGGCGGCGCGGGAGGCGGCTGAGGACGGCTGGCCGCCGCCTGTCAGGGATCGAGTGCCCGTCAACTGCACTGTTCCGGCAGTCGACCCGGAGAAGGCTGCCGAGATCGTCAGAGCCTCAGGGTGCGGTACGGCGAAGGTGAAGGTGGCCGAGCCGGGTCAGACGCTCGCAGATGACATGGCGCGTGTGGAGGCAGTGCGGGACGCCATCGGCAACGGGAACGTCCGCATCGACGCCAACGGTCTGTGGTCGGTCGAGCAGGCCGTGCAGAACCTGAAGCAGCTGCAGCGGTTCGACCTGGAGTACGTCGAGCAGCCGTCAGCAACTGTGGAGGAGCTGGCCGAGGTACGGCGGCGTACCGACGTACTGATAGCGGCCGACGAGTCGATCCGCCGCGCAGAGGACCCGCTACGCGTCAAGAAGCTGGACGCGGCCGACATCGCCGTACTGAAGGTGCAGCCCATCGGTGGTGTCCGTGCGTGTCTGGAGATCGCTGAGCAGATCGGACTGCCCGTAGTGGTGTCGTCAGCGCTGGAGACCTCGGTCGGCATCGCAGCCGGCGTGGCACTCGCCGCTGCCCTCCCAGAGCTCCCGTACGCGTGCGGTCTCGCGACGGTGTCGATGTTCACGTCCGACGTAACCGCCGAGCCGCTGGTCGCAGAAGCAGGCTTTCTCCCGGTCAGGCGCGTCGTGCCGGACCCAGACCTACCAAAGGCAGATGCAACTCGAACTGCGGTGTGGGACAACCGGTTGGCTCGAGTTCAGAAGAGGAGTGCGGGATGAATCCGTCCACGGCGTTCGCGACTGTGGTGGTCGACGAGCTGATCCGCTGCGGTGTCCGCGAGGCAGTGGTGTCTCCCGGCTCCCGCAGCGCCCCACTGGCCCTGGCGCTCGCAGCGGCTGACCGCGACGGCCGCCTCAGGCTGCACGTCCGGATCGACGAGCGTACGGCGGGCTACCTGGCCATCGGCCTGATGCGGGGGAGCGGCCTACCGGTGCCCGTCGTGACAACCTCCGGTACGGCGGTGGCGAACCTGCACCCGGCTGTCCTCGAGGCATCGCACAGCGGGCTGCCGTTGATCGTGCTGAGCGCGGACCGGCCGCCTGCACTGCGGGGAACCGGAGCGAACCAGACGACCGATCAGATCAAGGTGTTCGGCTCCGCAGTCCGCCTGTTCCACGAGATGGGTACGCCGGTACGCGAGGTAGGTCAGGTGGCGTACTGGCGGTCACAGGTGGCGCGGGCAGTGGCCAACGCGACAGGTGCACGTTCTGCGGACCCTGGGCCGGTGCAGCTCAACTGTCCGCTCAGCGAGCCACTGGTACCTACCGACGGACCTGAGTGGCCGGAGCCGCTCAATGGGCGCAGTACTGGGCCGTGGACCGCTGTGCATGCTGCGAATGGTCAACCGGCTGCAGTATCTCCGGGGCCGAAGACCGTGGTTGTTGCTGGTGACGGGGCCTCTCAGGCGGCGCGGCTGGCTGCTGAGGCCGGCCGGTGGCCGTTGTTTGCGGAGCCGTCGAGTCGGGCACGGACCGGGCCGTCGGTCATCTCCGCCTACAGGTTGTTGCTACAGGCAAGTACGATTGCCGACGAGATCGAGCGAGTGCTGGTCTACGGCCACCCGACCTTGTCGCGGCCCATCTCCAAGCTGCTCGCGAGACCGGACGTCGAGGTGGTCGTGGTGGCGCCGACCGGTCACTGGCCGGACCCGGCCCGCCGCGCGGCCTCCGTGGTCACCGGTCTCGAGGTCACCGACGCCGACACGACCGACTGGCTCGCCAGATGGCAGCACGCCGACCAGTTGGCACGTCCCGAGATCGACAAGGTTCTCGCGGACGGCCTGAGCGGACCGCGCGTCGCGGCGCTCGTCGGTGAAGCGGCAGGCGCCGACGGCATGCTGGTCGTCGCCTCCTCGAACCCGGTCCGCGACCTCGACCTCGCCCCGGTCGTCCCAATCCGCACGATCGCGAACCGCGGCCTCGCCGGCATCGACGGCACGATCTCCACCGCCGTCGGCGCGGCGCTGGCGAACGCGGGCCCTACGTACGCGCTGATCGGTGATCTCGCCTTCCTGCACGACAGCAACGGCCTCGTCATCGGCCCGGACGAGGCCCGCCCCGACCTGCGGATCGTGGTCGTGAACGACAACGGCGGCGGGATCTTCTCCACCCTCGAGCAGGGCGATCCGGCCCACGCCACGCACTTCGAGCGCGTCTTCGGTACGCCGCACAACGTCGACCTGTCCGCACTGTGCGCTGCCAGCGGTACGTCGTACGCGCTGGTGCGGACTGCCGACGAACTGCGGGCCGCGCTGGCGCCCACGGTCGCCGGCCTGGACGTCGTCGAGGTGCGGATCTCCCGCGACGAGCACCGCCCGACCGGCGCGGCCCTCGTCGCAGCCCTCAAGCAGCTGTAACTGGAACCTTCCGCGCCGGCTGCAGTGTGCGGAGGTGGTTCAGCAAGGGCAGGGCGATCGCGATGACCAGCGCGGTCGTGGTGAGGATCGGGATCGTCGCACCACGCAGCGAGGAATTCAGCGGCGCCGCGATCGTGAAGATCAGGCTGACGGCGGTGATGATCGTCGTCAGCCGTCGACCGGGACGCGCCACCGCGAGGAACGGCAGGCACCACAGGAAGTACCAGTCGTGCGCACTCGGGCCGAGGACGACGACAGCGAGCAGCGCGACCCCGACAGCCCGCGCCGCGTAGTGGATCGACGACCGGAGACTCAGGTACGCGATCAGGCCGAGTGCGGCGACGATGCCGACCAGACGGACGATCTGGAGTGCCTGCTCGGCGGCGGTGTCCTCACCCAGCCAGCCGAGTACGCCGGACGCCGCCATCCCGATCAGGTTGGCGAGGGAGAACGGTGAACGGACCAGTCCGGGTACGTCGAGCGCACCGAGCCAGCCGGAGCCGACACCGGTCAGCGCACCGATGGTGACGAGCGTCAGCACCGACACCGCCCCCGCAATGGCCAGGCTGGCGAACCGTAGTACCCGTCCCGCCAATGGACTCATGACCGCAGCAATCGCGATCACCACCAGTCCACCGGGCAGCTTCACGGCGGCCGCGGCACCGGCCACGACAGCCGCCGTACCCCAGTGGCCGGTCAGAGCGAGTGCGAACGCGCTGCAGGCGAGTCCCAGCATCAGTACGTCGTTGTGGGCCGCGCCGATGCCATGGGTGATCAGCATCGGGTTCAGCACCACCAGCCAGGTCGCGATGGCCGGGTCGACGCGACAGGCGGGCGCTAGCCGCGGTACGGCCCAGGCGATGAGGACTATGCCCAGTACGGCGAGGAGGCGGTGCGCCAGCATCAGCAAGTACGGGTCCATGGTGAGGTGGGCGACCAGACCGCCGTACGCGAGTGGCAGTGGACCGTACGGCGCAGGCGTCTGCATCCACATCGGGTCGACGGCCTCGATGATGTGACCGGACAGTACGCCGGGACCCACGTCGTACGGGTTGTAGCCCTCGGCCACGAGTGCGCCCTGGGCCGCGTAGCTCCAGGCGTCGCGGCTGAACAGCGGCGGGGCCAGCAGCAGCGGAGCGCTCCAGCACGCCGTCATGCGGAGCAGCGGGAGCCGTTCGCCCGCCATGACGCGCCTGCCCACGGTCAGCCAGGCCCAGGCCATCAGCCCGAGCCCGGCCACCATGAACGTCAGCCCGACCATCCGGCCGGGCAGGGAATGCCGTAGCGCGATCGGAGCGACCCAGGACGACGCCGGTACCACCGACGTCACCAGACTCGCCGCAGCGACTACGACAGCGCCGACGACCCCACGGACCATCGGCGAACGCATGGCCGGACGGTAGCCCCGCCATGCGACGCGACGATGAACATCAAGCGGATTCCTTGCGGAACGTTCTTGCCCCGACAGCGAGTCCGATGACCGTCAGCAGCACCACCCAGAACAGGCCCCACAGCGACGACGAGCTGCTGATGTCCCCTCGGAACAGTGCGCGGACGCCGTTCACCACGTGCTTCAGCGGGCTGATGTCGGACAGCCGCTGCAGCCACGTCGGACCGATCTGCATCGGCAGCAGGATGCCGGACAGCAGCAGGAGCGGCATGGCGATGCCGTTGAGCAGCGGAGCCAGTGCGTCCTCGCTCTTGGTGATCAGCGCGACGGAGTACGACAGCGAGGCGAACGTGGCGCCGAGCAGCGCGACGATCACCAGCGACAGCAGTACGCCGCCCCACGGCGCCCGCAGGCCCAGTGGCAGCGCGGCGAGCAGCAGGAGCATCGACTGCACCACGAGCACCACGACGTCCCGCAGTACGCGCCCTGCCATCAGCGCGATGCGGGAGGCCGGCGTGACCCGGTCGGCCTCGATCACGCCGGCCCGGTACTCCGCGATCAGGCCGAACCCGACGAACATCGCGCCGAACATGCCGAGCTGGACGATCAGGCCGGGGATGAACACCTGGTAGGCGTTCGTGGTGGCGCCCTGGCTGATCTGGGCGGTGATCGGCTTGAGCAGCGGGCCGAACAGGAACAGGTACATCAGCGGCTGGCTGAGCATCAGGATCGACCACATCGGGTTCCGCAGCGACAGCCGCATCGCCCGGTGGAACACGATCCAGGTCTCACGCAGGACGGTCATGCGACAGCTTCCTTCTTCTCGTCGGTGGCGGTGGCGGTGGTGGCGGTGGCGGCGGCGGCGGTGTCTTCGTCGCGGAGGGAGCGGCCGGTCATGGTCAGGAACACGTCGTCGAGCGTCGGCCGGTGCACCTCGACCCCGTCCAGCTCGATGCCCTGGGCGTCGATCGAGCGGAGCAGGCCGGGCAGCACCGATCCGCCGCGCGGGATCCGGAACCCGACCACGTCGCCGTCGGTCTCGACCTGCGTCGCGCCGGCCAGCTCCTGGACGATCTTCGTCACCGCCGGCGCCTGCGCCGCGTCGGCGAGGCTCAGCCGGACCGCGTCGCCGGAGACCTGCTGCTTGAGGTTGTCCGGCGTGCCGGAGCCGACGATCTTGCCGTGGTCGATGACCAGGATCCGGTCGCAGAGCGCGTCCGCCTCGTCCAGGTAGTGCGTGGTGAGGAAGATCGTCGCGCCGCGGTCGCGGAGGCCGCGGATGTGCTCCCAGAGATTGGCCCTGGCCTGCGGGTCGAGACCCGTGGTCGGCTCGTCCAGGAAGATCAGCTTCGGGTCGTGGATCAGGCCCATCACGATGTCGAGGCGCCGGCGCTGCCCGCCGGACAGCGTCTTGCACTGGCGCCGCCAGAGGCCGGGCAGGTCGAGCTCCTCGAACAGCCGCTGCCCGTCCGCGGCCGCCTTCGCCTTGGGTACGCCGTACAGCCGGGCGTGGTCGACCACCTCGTCGCCGGCCACCGCCTCGGGCAACGTGGACCCGCTCTGTGGGACGTACCCGATCCGGCGGCGGACCCCGACCGGGTCCTTCGCGAGGTCGCAGCCGGCCACGGTCGCGGTCCCCGCCGTCGGCTGGATCAGGGTGGCCAGCATCCGCATGGTCGTCGTCTTGCCGGCTCCGTTGGGGCCGAGAAAGCCGACGATCTCGCCGTCGGCCACTTCCAGGTCAACGCCCTGCACGGCCTGGACCGGGCCGCGCTTCGTCTTGAAGGTGCGGACAAGCCCGCGAGCTTCGATCATCATGCGAGCCAGTCTGAGTGATCAATTTTGACTAGTCAATCTTGATTACGGCTCCTCAGCGGCCTCGGGCGCGTCCGGGATCTCGCCCCAGTGCGTGACCATGCCGGGGTACGGCTTCCAGTCGGTGGGCTCGCCGGCGAAGGAGTAGGCGCCGTCGCGGATCCGGTCGAGGAACTCGCGGGTCCACCGCAGCTCGCCGTCGTCGCGGGCCGTCGTGATCCGGAGCATCTCGACCACGTGGCTCGGCGTGCCGGGATCCTCGAGGATCTGGCGCTCGGCGAACGGCCCCGACTTCGCCTGGGACTCCAGCTGGCTGATCCGGGCCTCCATCGCCGCAATCACCTCGTCGCGGCGCAGCGACCACAGGAAGCTGAGGGTGGCCTGCATCTTGTCGGGGTGGAACCCGTCGACGGTCCACAACATCCCGCGCAGGAGCGAGAAGTACTCCGTCTCGCCGTCCGCGGTCAGCTTGTACGACGTCCGCCCGGGCCGGTTGGCCCCGTCCTGCTCGATCTCCTGCAGGTAGCCGTGCTTGGCCAGCGTCCGGAGCCCGGTGTAGATCGAGCCGGGGTTGATGTTCGCCCAGCTCTCGACCTTCCAGGTCATCAGCTCACGCCGCAGCTGGTACCCGTAGGCCGGCTGGAAGATCCGCACGACCCCGAGCAGCAACAACCGCGTGGTGGACATGGACGCAGTGTAAATCCGGGGTCGCCCGACCGCCGCAGGCGTACGCTCCCGGTCATGGGGCCTCCCGGCCTGGACTGAGGAGCGGAGGGAGCGTAGCGAGTGGAGCGACGAGGGAAGGCTGGGAGTTACAGCCCCAGGACCCGCCGCGCCGGAGGCGTGGCCAACAGCACCGCCATGGATGTCCGGGTGACCAGCGATCCACAGGCCTTCGCGCAGGCCGTGTTTCCTTTCCTGCAACAGGATCCGGTGCTGCACACGATCATCATGAGCAATGTCCACGAGCGCGCGAACGGCACCGCCCGCGCCGAGGACGAGCCGTCGTACTTCGTTTCCGTGCACGACCCGGACGTGGTCGGTGTCGCGATGCGTACGCCTGGGCGCGGCGTGTATCTCGGCGCCCTGCGCGAGGATCTCGCCGGGCCGGTCGCCGATGCGTACGCCGACGTACTCCCGGAGCTCGTCGGCGTCGCTGGAGACCGCCCGGCTGCACGCGCCTTCGCGCAGCGTTGGTGTGAACGGCGTGGCGGCAGCGCGACCGAGAGCCGAGGGACCCGGCTGCACAAGCTGATCGAGTTCACCCGGCTCGAGGCCGAGGCGGGGACCCCGCGGCCGATGAAGCCGGACGAGGTCGGCCTGGTGGCGGCCTGGGGGAAGGACGGCTTCGCCGAGGAGCTGGCGTCCGGCCATCACGAGTGGGCCGAGCGCCACCTGGCTGACGCAACGCTGTGGATCTGGGAGGTCGACGGCGAGCCGGTGAGCATGGCCGGCTACCACCGGGCACTCTTCGCCGTCTGCCGTGTCGGTCCGGTCTACACGCCCCCGGAGCGGCGGCGGCGCGGGTACGCCGGCGCGCTGACCGGTCACGTCACGGAACAGATCCTTGCTGACGGCAACCAGGCGTGCCTCTACACGGACCTCGCCAACCCGACCTCCAACAAGATCTACGCGGCCATCGGCTATCGGCCCGTCCGGGACTTCGTGGACTATGACTTCTCTTGATCCGGTCCGGCACGTCGTTCTGCTGGAGGAACTGGCCGCCGGCGGCGTTCGGGTGGTGACGGCGGGCGGGGCGTCCGCGGTGGCCCGGGAGCCGCGGGGGATCCGGCTCGCCGACGTCCCCGCGGATCAGGTCGACGAGCTGGTGACGCGCCTGCTCGACGCGGCGCCGCAGTCGTCCGCGGTCGAGGGCGAGGGTGAGGTCGCCGAGCGGTTCGCCGCGAGGTGGGCAGGTGCCGTCGGCAAGCGAGTGGAGGAGCGCGGCGGCGTCCGGCTGTACCGGCTCGACCGGCTGCGGATCCCCGACGTACCAGGGGAAGCGCGGCCGGCGAAGGGCGAGGAGGCGGAGCTCTGCGCGGGCTGGCTGGACGCGATGGCGCAGGAGGAGGACGCGCAGCGGGGCTGGAGCGTGCCGCGCCCGGCGGACGGGGAGGTGGGCGTCCGGACGATGATCGGGCAGGGCAGGTTGTGGGTGTTCGAGGACGGTGGCCAGGTTGTCGCGATGGCGGCGCACCGGCCGCCGCAGCGAGGCGTCGTACGGCTGGGACCGATCTACACGCCGCCGGAGTTCAGACGGCGTGGGTACGGCGCTGCGCTGACGGCTCAGCTCGCGCGAAACCTGCAGCCGGCAGAGGTCTGTCTACGCACGGACCTCGGCAATCCGCGGTCGCACGGCCTCTACCAGCAGCTCGGTTTCGAGCCCGTGGTGGACCTGCGGCGGTTTCAGCTGAGCTCGATCGACTGACCGGGAGTCAGTGCGTGGTACGGCCGCCCGCCGGCGTCGCCGATCCAGCGCTGCATCATGCCGAGGCCGACGTCGCTGAGCAGCGCGTTGTGGATGCCCACGGTCTGCTGCGCCTTGACCGACCGGGCGTACTCCACCGCCGCCGGCAGCGCGAACCACGGGCCCGAGATCGGCACCAGATTCGTGTGCACCTCACGGTCCGGCTGGGTGAACGAGTCGCCCGGGTGGTAGATCGCGTCGTCGACCAGGTAGCCGATGTTCTCGCACGGGACGCCGAGCTCGGGCAGGATCATCGCGTGGTTCCTGCCGTACGCACGGATCGCGAAGCCGGCCGCGTCGAACGACTGGCCGTCCGCCACCACGGTGACGCGCTCGTCGTTCAGCTGCCCCGCGACGCCGGCCGTGGTGAAGATCGGCGCCTGCACTCCGCGCAGCCGCTCGACGTCGACGTGGTCGGGGTGCTCGTGGGTGATCAGGACCGCGTCGGCCTGCTCGAAGACCGCGTCCTCGCTGAACGTCCCCGGATCGATCAGCAGGACCTTGCCGTCCTTCTCCATCCGGACGCAGGCGTGTGCGAACTTCGTCAGCTTCACCTTCAGTCTCCCAACGCGTCTCTCATCGGCACCAGCTTCGCGTTCGTCTCGGCGAGTTCGGCATCCGGGTCGGACCCCGCCACGATGCCGGCGCCCGCGAACAACCGCATCCGGCGCGGCTCGTCCGGGTCGGCCTGACCGCAGCGCAGCGCGATGCACCATTCGCCGTCGCCCGCGGCGTCCATCCACCCGACCGGTCCGCTGAACCGGCCGCGCTGCATGCCCTCGATCTCACCGATCAGGTCCCGCGCGACCGGGGTCGGCGTACCGCAGACCGCCGCGGACGGATGCAGCGCGGCGGCCAGGCCCAGCGCGGACGCGCCGTTGTTGGCGACGCCGGCCACGTCGGTGGCCAGGTGCATCACGTTCGGCAGGTGCAGCACGAACGGGGTCTCCGGGACGTTCATCGACGAGCAGTGCGGCTCGAGCGCGTCGGCGACCGAGCGGACCGCGAACTCGTGTTCCTCCAGGTCCTTCGACGACCGGGCCAGCGACGCGGCCAGCGCCAGGTCGTGCGCGTCGTCGCCGGTACGGCGGATCGTGCCGGCCAGCACGCGGGACGTGATCAGGCCCTTCTCCCGGCGGACCAGCAGCTCGGGGGTGGCGCCGATCAGGCCGTCGACGGAGAACGTCCAGCAGTTCGGGTACGCCGTCGCGAGCCGGTGCAGCGGCCAGCGCAGGTCGATCGGCTGCTCGGCGATCGCGATCAGGTCGCGGGCCAGCACCACCTTGTCGAGCTCGCCCGCGGTGATCCGGCGGACCGCGTCGGCGACGATGCCCGACCAGTCGGTCCCGGTCCGGGCGCCGTCCGCGAACGCCACGTCGTACACCGGCGACGGCTCGTGGAGCTGGAGCTCCGGCGGCGCGGCCAGCGAACTCGCCGGCGAGATCGTGGTCACCCAGGTGCTGTCGCCGCGGCGACCGACGATCACCTCGGGAACGACCAGCTCACCCGGGTCGGAGTCGGTGAACCCGAAGGACCCGAAGCAGACCAGTCCGGAGCCTGGTACGCCGGCCTCGTCGCGGACCACCGCGGCGGCGGTCAGCTCCTTCCACCAGGTCACGGCCTCCTGGAAGCGGTTGCTCCCGGCAACGTCCAGCCGGGCGGCGACGCCCCAGCCGACGTGCCCGTCGCCCCGCCGTACCCATGCGAGTCCGCCCTCGTCCGGCAGATGGTCCAGCAGATGCGCCGACACCCCGTCCACCAGCTGACTGCGAACCACCAACTGCGGTGCGGGGCCTCGGGTCGCGAGGGCCGCACGGCTACCTGGAGATGCACTCACGACATCACAGCGTATGCCTGCCGTCCGGCCTCCCATGCGCCGCGTGATGAACTAGACAGGTGACGCGCGCAGATCTGACCAAGAACCCGCACGACGTGGCGGCCATGTTCGACAACGTGGCCGAGGGGTACGACCGTACGAACGCGGTCGCCACGATGGGTCTGGAGAAGCTGTACTGGCGGCCCGCGACGCTGGACGCGATCGCGCCCCGGAAGGGGATGAAGATCCTCGACCTGGCGGCCGGCACCGGCGCGTCCAGCGTCAAGCTGCGCGAGGCCGGCGCCGACGTGGTGTCCTGCGACTTCTCGGTCGGGATGCTCCGGGTCGGCAAGCGCCGGCACCCCGAGCTGGACCTGATCGCCGGCGACGCGCTGCGGCTGCCGTTCGCCGACGGCACGTTCGACGTGGTGACGATCTCCTGGGCGCTGCGGAACGTGAACGACGTCACGGTCGCGCTCGCCGAGATGCTCCGGGTGACCCGGCCCGGCGGCCGGCTCGTCGTCCTCGAGCAGTCGCACCCGACCTGGAAGCCGTTCCGGGTCGCGTACCTGGAGTACATGATGCGCGCGGTGCCGGCGGTGGCGAAGGTGGTGTCGACCAACCCGGAGGCGTACGAGTACCTCGCGGAGTCGACCCGGGCCTGGCTTCCCCAGGAACCACTGGCCCGGGCGATCGAGGGCGCCGGCTGGACCCGCGTCCAGTGGCGCAACCTGAGCGGCGGCCTGGTCGCCATCCACCGGGCCGTGCGGCGTCCCTGAAATTTGGCCAGTTAATTACGCAACGGAAATTATGCGTAAATTGCTTGCCTGCAAGGCTGTTGGGGCGAGTTTCGTGTCCGAGTCAGGCAGTCCTAGACTGTCGAGTGAAGAGGGCTCGTGAATGACTTCACGAGCGCACACGCCCCCAACCATCCAGGCCGGGAAGAGATGAGCCAGAGCGTGCCGAGCGGGCAGCAGGCGGAGACCGCCGATGTGATCGTCGTCGGTGCCGGACCCGCCGGATCGGCGGCCGCGTACCACCTGGCGAACGCCGGTCTCGACGTCCTGTTGCTGGAGAAGACCGCGTTCCCGCGGGAGAAGGTGTGCGGTGACGGGCTGACCCCGCGCGGCACCAAGCAGCTCATCAACATGGGCATCGACATCTCCGAAGAGGCGGGCTGGATCCGCAACTACGGCCTGCGCATCCAGGGCGCCGGGCACGTGCTGCAGCTCGACTGGCCGGATCTGGCCAGCCACCCGAACTACGGCCTCACCCGGAACCGGATGGACTTCGACGAGATGCTCGCCCGGCAGGCCGAGAAGGCCGGGGCGCGGCTGCGCGAGCGGACCAACGTGACCGGCCCGGTCCTGGACGCCAAGGGCGACATCGTCGGCGTCACCGCGAAGCCGGTCGACGACAACGGCCGCCGCGCCGGCGACGACGTCGAGTTCCGGGCGCCCCTGGTGATGGCGGCCGACGGCAACTCGTCGCGGCTGAGCATCGCGATGGGTCTGCACAAGCGCGACGACCGCCCGATGGGCGTCGCCGTCCGGACGTACTTCACCAGCCCGCGGACCAACGACGACTACCTCGAGTCCTGGCTGGAGCTGTGGGCCGACGACCCGAAGCAGCCCGGCGGCCGGGTGCTGCTGCCGGGGTACGGCTGGATCTTCGGGATGGGCGACGGCACGGTGAACGTCGGCCTCGGCATCCTGAACACCTCCGACGCGTTCGGCAAGGTCGACTACGCCGACCTGCTGAAGCAGTGGCTCAAGGTCACGCCCGAGGAGTGGCAGTTCCGGGACGAGTTCCAGACCATCCCGATCCGGGGCGCCGCGCTGCCGATGGGCTTCAACCGGCAGCCGCACTACACCCGCGGCCTGATGCTGCTCGGCGACGCCGGCGGCATGGTCAACCCGTTCAACGGCGAGGGCATCCCGTACGCGATGGAGTCCGGGGCGTTCGCCGCCGAGGTCGCCGCCCAGGCGCTGCGCCGGCAGCCGAACCAGCGCGAGCGCGCGCTGTCGGCGTACCCGAAGGCGCTGAAGCAGGAGTACGGCGGCTACTACACGCTCGGCCGGATCTTCGTGAAGCTGATCGGAAATCCGGAGGTGATGCGGCTGTGCACGAAGTACGGTCTGCCGCGCACCACCTTGATGAAGTTCACCCTGAAGTTGCTGGCCAACCTCACGGATCCGCGCGACGGGGACGTGATGGACAAGATCATCAACGGCCTCACGAAACTCGCTCCCGCGGCCTGAGCGGCGGGGCGAGTGAGCTGAGCCACAGCGCTACTGATAACACAGTCCTCTGAGGGCTGACCCGAACAACAGATCCAACCGGCTGAAGGAGGGAGCACGCAGCGATGCACCCCTACACACCGATCCTCGCTCTAGGTGTGCTCGCGGCGCTCTTCGTCGCGGGCAGTATCGCCGTCAGTGCGCTGGTCGGCCCGAAGCGGTACAACCGGGCGCGACTGGACTCGTACGAGTGCGGCATCGAGCCGACGCCGCAGCCGGTCGGCGGTGGCCGCTTCCCGGTGAAGTACTACATCACCGCGATGCTGTTCATCGTGTTCGACATCGAGATCATCTTCCTCTACCCGTGGGCGGTCGCCTTCGACCAGATGGCGCTCTTCGGGCTGATCGAGATGGTCATCTTCATCGTCACCGTCTTCGTCGCGTACGCCTACGTGTGGCGCCGCGGCGGACTGGAGTGGGACTGACATGGGTCTTGAGGAACAGCTTCCGGCCGGCGTCCTGCTGAGCACCGTCGAAGGACTGCTCGGCTACATGCGCAAGGCCTCGTTGTGGCCGGCAACCTTCGGGCTGGCCTGCTGCGCCATCGAGATGATGACCACCGGCGCGCCGCGGTACGACGCCGCGCGGTTCGGCATGGAGGTCTTCCGGGCCTCGCCGCGGCAGGCCGACCTGATGATCGTGGCCGGCCGGGTGAGCCAGAAGATGGCTCCGGTACTGCGCCAGATCTACGACCAGATGCCCGGCCCGAAGTGGGTGCTGGCGATGGGCGTGTGCGCGTCGTCGGGCGGCATGTTCAACAACTACGCGATCGTGCAGGGCGTGGACCACGTCGTACCGGTCGACATGTACCTGCCCGGCTGCCCGCCGCGGCCGGAGATGCTGCTGGACGCGTTCCTGAAGATCCACGACGAGATCCAGCACATGAAGCTCGGCGCGCACAAGAAGGCGCTGCAGACCGAGCAGGAGGCCGCGGCCCTGGTCGCCGCCCCGACGATCGAGATGAAGGGTCTGCTGCGGTGAGTGACTCACAGCCCGAGAACCTTCCGGCGACCTCTGCGGCCAGTGACGCGCAGACGCCCGACGCGGAGGTCATCGACCAGCGCGAGGGCATGTTCGGTGTCCGCGGCACCGGTGACACCTCCGGGTTCGGCGGCCTGCGCCGCCAGGTCGCGCTGCCCGGCGCGACCCCGCGGCCGTACGGCTCCTGGTTCGACGCGGCGGTGGACCGGCTCGAGGGCCTGACCGCCGACGACTCGATCGAGAAGGTCGTCGTCGACCGCGGCGAGCTGACCCTGCACATCAAGCGCGAGAACCTGGTCGAGGTGTGCAAGCACCTGCGCGACGACGAGGCGCTGCGGTTCGAGTTCTGCTCCGGCGTCAGCGGGGTGCACTACCCGCACGAGACCGGTCGCGAGCTGCACGCGGTGTACCACTTCCTCTCGATCACCCACAACCGGCGGATCCGGCTGGAGGTGTCGGCGCCCGACGCCGACCCGCACATCCCGTCGATCGTCTCGGTCTACCCGGCCAACGACTGGCACGAGCGGGAGACCTGGGACTTCTTCGGCATCGTCTTCGACGGTCACCCGGCGCTCACCCGGATCCAGATGCCCGACGACTGGCCGGGCCACCCGCAGCGCAAGGACTACCCGCTCGGCGGTATCGACGTCGAGTACAAGGGCGCTGTCATCCCACCGCCCGACACGCGGAGGTCGTACAACTGATGACCACTACAGACCCGTACGCGACCACCCGGGACACCACCGAGGGCAAGGTCTTCACCGTCACCGGCCAGGACTGGGACTCGGTCGTCTCCGGTCTCGGCGAGGAGCCGGAAGAGCGCGTCGTCGTCAACATGGGCCCGCAGCACCCGTCCACGCACGGTGTGCTCCGGCTGATCCTCGAGCTCGACGGTGAGAACGTGACCGAGGCCCGCTGCGGCATCGGCTACCTGCACACCGGCATCGAGAAGAACATGGAGTTCCGCTCCTGGACGCAGGGCGTCACGTTCTGCACCCGGATGGACTACCTGTCGCCGTTCTACAACGAGGCGGCGTACTGCCTGTCGGTCGAGCGGCTGCTCGGGATCGAGGACCAGATCCCGGAGAAGGCCAACGTGATGCGTGTGCTCCTCATGGAGCTCAACCGGATCAGCAGCCACCTGGTGTGTATCGCCACCGGCGGTATGGAGATCGGCGCGCTGACCGTGATGACGATCGGCTTCCGCGAGCGGGAGAAGACGCTGGACCTGTTCGAGCTGATCACCGGCCTGCGGATGAACCACGCGTTCATCCGGCCGGGCGGTGTCGCGCAGGACCTCCCGCCGGGTGCGCTGGACGAGATCCGCGAGTACATCACGTGGATGAACAAGCACCTCAAGGAGTACGCCGAGCTCTGCAACGCGAACCCGATCTTCAAGGCCCGCCTGCAGGACGTCGGCTACCTGGACCTGGCCGGCTGCATGGCGCTCGGCATCTCCGGCCCGACGGTGCGCTCCACCGGGTACGCCCTGGACCTGCGCAAGAGCCAGCCGTACTGCGGGTACGAGACGTACGACTTCGACGTACCGACCTGGGACTCCTCCGACGCGTACGGGCGCTTCCGCGTCCGGCTGCAGGAGATGCACGAGTCGCTGAAGATCGTCGAGCAGTGCGCCGACCGGCTGGAGAAGATGGACGGGCAGCCGGTGATGGTCGCCGACAAGAAGATCGGCTGGCCGAGTCAGCTGGCCGTCGGCGCCGACGGGATGGGCAACTCGCTCGACCACATCAAGCACATCATGGGCGAGTCGATGGAAGCGCTGATCCATCACTTCAAGCTGGTCACCGAGGGCTTCCGGGTGCCGGCCGGCCAGGCGTACGTGGCGATCGAGTCGCCGCGCGGCGAGATGGGTGCGCACGTCGTCTCCGACGGCGGCACCAAGCCGTACCGGGTGCACTTCCGTGACCCGTCCTTCGCAAACCTGCAGGCGATGCCGATCATGTGCGAGGGCGGCCAGGTCGCCGACGTGATCGTCGCCGTCGCCAGCCTTGACCCGGTGATGGGTGGAGTGGACCGCTAAATGGCCGAGAACCACACGACTGCTACCGACAAGACGGTGCCGTACAGCACCGGCGACTCGAAGATCTCCGAGGCCACGCTCGCCGAGATGCGCGAGATCGCGGCCCGGTACCCGGTCGCCCGGTCCGCGCTGCTGCCGATGCTGCACCTGGTGCAGTCGGTCGAGGGCCGGGTCACCCCGGAGGGCATCGAGGCGTGCGCCGAGGTGCTCGGGCTGACCGGCGCCGAGGTGTCGGCGGTGGCCACCTTCTACACGATGTACAAGCGCCGTCCGGTCGGCGACTACCACGTCGGCGTCTGCACCAACACGCTCTGCGCGGTGATGGGCGGCGACCTGATCTTCGACCGGCTCAAGCAGCACCTCGACGTCGGCAACGACGAGACCACCGAGGACGGCAAGATCACCCTCGAGCACCTCGAGTGCAACGCCGCCTGCGACTACGCGCCGGTGATGATGGTCAACTGGGAGTTCTTCGACGACATGACGCCGGAGTCCGCGACCCAGCTGGTCGACGACCTGCGCGAGGGCAACGAGGTGAAGTCGCCGCGCGGTGCGACGATCTGCACCTGGCGGGAGGCCGAGCGGGTACTGGCCGGCTTCCCCGACGGCCGCGCCGACGAGGGCCCGACCGGCGGCAAGGCCACGCTGGCCGGCCTCCGCCTGGCCCGCGAGCGCAACTGGACCGCGCCGAACGGCAACGGCGGCGCCCCGGCCCCGCTGGACGCCGTCCCCGGGCCGCGTCCGGAGGACCAGCCCGGCCGCGAGTCGCAGGCCGTGCACAGTGACGACACCCGGAAGGAGGGCTGACCATGCTGACCCCGGTGCTGTCCGACAACTGGGACCAGATCAAGTCCTGGCAGCTGGCGTCGTACCAGCGGTCCGGCGGGTACGACGCGTTGCGCAAGGCGCTCGCGATGCAGCCGGCCGATGTGGTTGCCGCGGTCAAGGACTCCGGTCTGCGCGGCCGCGGCGGCGCGGGCTTCCCGACCGGGATGAAGTGGTCCTTCATCCCGCAGGACAACCCGAAGCCGAAGTACCTGGTGGTGAACGCGGACGAGTCCGAGCCGGGCACCTGCAAGGACATCCCGCTGATGATGGCCTCGCCGCACACGCTGGTCGAGGGCGTCATCATCGCGTCCTACGCGATCCGTGCGTCGGTCGCGTTCATCTACGTCCGCGGTGAGGTCCTGCACGTGATCCGCCGGCTGCAGCAGGCGGTCCAGGAGGCCAAGGACGCCGGCTTCATCGGCCAGAACATCCTCGGCAGCGGCTACGACCTGGACGTGGTCGTGCACGCCGGCGCCGGCGCCTACATCTGCGGCGAGGAGACGGCGCTGCTGGACTCGCTGGAAGGACGTCGCGGTCAACCTCGTCTGCGTCCTCCGTTCCCCGCGGTCGCGGGCTTGTACGGCTGCCCCACTGTCATCAACAACGTCGAGTCGATCGCGTCTGTTCCCGTCATCCTGAAGAACGGCGCGGACTGGTTCTCCTCGATGGGCACCGAGAAGTCCAAGGGCATGACGCTGTACTCGCTGTCCGGGCACGTCACCCGTCCGGGGCAGTACGAGGCGCCGCTGGGCATCACGCTGCGCGAGCTGCTCGACCTGGCCGGCGGGGTCCGCGAAGGCCACGAGCTGAAGTTCTGGACGCCGGGTGGTTCGTCGACGCCGCTGCTGACGTCGGAGCACCTCGACGTACCGCTGGACTACGAGGGCGTCGGCTCGGTCGGGTCGATGCTCGGTACCAAGGCGCTGCAGATCTTCGACGACTCGGTGTGCGTCGTGCGCGCGGTCCTGCGCTGGACGGAGTTCTACAAGCACGAGTCCTGCGGCAAGTGCACGCCGTGCCGTGAGGGCACGTGGTGGCTGGTGCAGATCCTGGAGCGGCTGGAGAAGGGCCAGGGGTCCGACGAGGACCTGGACGTCCTGCTCGACCTGTCCGAGAACATCCTCGGCCGGTCGTTCTGCGCCCTCGGTGACGGTGCGACCGCGCCGATCACCAGCTCGATCGCGCACTTCAAGGACGAGTACCTGGCGCACTTCGAGAACGGCGGCTGCCCGTTCGACCCGATGGCAAGCACTGTCTTCGCGACTGCTGGAGCAACCGCATGACGATCCAAGCGAACCCACCGGCCACCGACGTCGAGAAGGTCGACCTGGTCACGGTCACCATCGACGACATCGAGGTCAAGGTTCCGAAGAACAGCCTGGCGATCCGGGCCGCGGAGCAGATCGGGATCCAGATCCCGCGGTTCTGCGACCACCCGCTGCTCGACCCGGTCGGGGCCTGCCGCCAGTGCCTGGTCGAGGTCGTCGACGCCGGCAACGGCCGGGGCATGCCGAAGCCGCAGGCGTCCTGCACCCTGACCGTTGCCGACGGCATGGTGATCCGCACCCAGGTGAGCTCGCCGGTGGCGGACAAGGCGCAGCACGGGAACATGGAGTTCCTGCTGATCAACCACCCGCTGGACTGCCCGGTCTGCGACAAGGGCGGCGAGTGCCCGCTGCAGAACCAGGCGATGAGCAACGGCGCCGGCGAGTCCCGGTTCACCGAGGTGAAGCGGACCTACCCGAAGCCGATCAACATCTCGGCCGAGGTGCTGCTGGACCGCGAGCGCTGCATCCTCTGCGCGCGCTGCACGCGGTTCTCCGAGCAGATCGCGGGTGACCCGTTCATCGCGCTGATCGAGCGCGGCGCGCTGCAGCAGGTCGGCATCTACGAGAAGGAGCCCTTCGAGAGCTACTTCTCCGGCAACACCATCCAGATCTGCCCGGTCGGTGCGCTGACGAGTGCGGCGTACCGCTTCCGCTCGCGGCCGTTCGACCTGGTGTCGGTGCCGTCGGTGGCCGAGCACGACGCGTCCGGTGCGGCGATCCGGATCGACTACCGGCGCGGCAAGGTGATGCGCCGGCTGTCCGGTGACGACCCGCAGGTCAACGAGGAGTGGATCTCCGACAAGGACCGGTTCGCGTTCCAGTACGCGTCCACCGGTGACCGGCTGACCCACCCGCTGATCCGTGAGGACGGCGAGCTGCGGCCGGCGTCCTGGCCGGAGGCGCTGACCTTCGCCGCGGAGAAGCTGAACGCCGCGCACGGCAACGCGGCGGTGCTGACCGGTGGCCGGCTGACCGTCGAGGACTCCTACGCGTACTCGAAGTTCGCCCGGGTCGCGCTCGGCAGCAACGACATCGACTTCCGGGCCCGACCGCACTCCGCGGAGGAGGCGGACTTCCTCGCCGCCGCGGTGGCCGGTACCGGTCTCGGCACGACGTTCGCGGACCTCGAGAAGGCCGGCTCGGTGCTGTTCGCCGGGTTCGAGCCCGAGGAGGAGGCGCCGTCGGTGTTCCTCCGGATCCGCAAGGGCGTCAAGAGCCACGGCACCAAGGTGTTCACGATCGCGCCGTACGCGTCCCGCGGTGTGGAGAAGCTGGACGGCGTCGTCGTCCACGCGTCGCCCGGCACCGAGGCCGCGGTGCTCTCGGACCTCGGCAACGCCGGCGAGGCGGGAGCGGCGGCGCTGGCCGCCCTCGGCCCGGACTCGATCATCGTCGTCGGCGAGCGGCTGGCGAGCGCGCCGGGTGGCTACTCGGCGGCGCTGCGGCTGGCGCTCGACACCGGTGCGGACCTGGCGTGGATCCCGCGCCGCGCGGGTGACCGGGCCGCGCTCGAGGCCGGCTGCCTGCCGGGCCTGCTGCCCGGCGGCCGCCTGGTGAGCGACCCGCAGGCGCGCGTCGACATGCAGGCCGCCTGGGGCGTGGAGAACCTGCCGGCCGAGGTCGGCAAGGACCTCACCGAGATCGTCGAGAACGCCGGATCGCTGCAGGCGCTGGTGGTCGCGGGCGTCGAGATCGACGACCTGCCGGACCCGGCGGCGGCGCTGGCCGCGCTCGAGGCGGTGCCGTTCGTGGTGAGCTTCGAGGTCCGCAAGTCGCAGGTGACCGAGTACGCCGACGTGATCTTCCCCGTCGTACCGCCGGTGGAGAAGTCCGGCACGTTCGTGAACTGGGAGGGCCGCGAGCGGCCGTTCCCGGCGGTGCTCAAGGTGCCGGCCGCGATGCCGGACGTGCGGGCGCTGGCCGCGCTGGCGCAGGAGATGGGCCGGTCGCTCGGGTTCAGCACGCCGGACGGCGCGAAGCGGGAGTACGACCAGCTCGGCCGCTGGGACGGCGACCGGGCGCAGGAGCCGACGTACCAGGCCGGTCCGGCGTTGGGCGCGTTCGACTCCACCCGGCTCGCGACCTGGCGGATGCTGATCGACGACAGCCGGGCCTGCGACGGTGAGCCGCACCTGACCGCGACCGCGCGCAAGCCGGTCGCCAGGATCTCGCTCACCACCGCGCGCCGGATCGGTGTCGCCGACGGCGACGAGCTGGTGGTCAGCACCGACGCCGGAAGCATCCGGCTGCCGGTCGTGATCACCCCGATGACCGACAACGTGGTCTGGCTGCCGACGAACTCGGCCGACTCCCACGTCCGCCGGTCGCTGCACGCAGACCATGGCTCGATCGTGACGATCGCCGGAGGGAACGCATGAACATCCCGCTCGCGGTACCGGACGCGGGGGTCGGGAACGACCCCTGGTGGGTCATCCTGATCAAGGTCCTGTTCATCTTCGTCTTCCTCGTCGTGCTGACGCTGTTCAACATCTGGTGGGAACGCCGGGTAGTGGCGCGGATGCAGCACCGGATCGGCCCGAACGTGCACGGACCCGCGGGTCTGCTGCAGTCGCTGGCCGACGGTGTGAAGCTGATGCTCAAGGAAGACCTGATGCCCAAGGGCGTCGACCGGTTCGTCTTCGTGCTGGCGCCGGCGATCGTCGCCGTACCGGCCTTCCTCACCTTCGCGGTGATCCCGTTCGGGCCGACGGTGAAGATCCCGTTCACCGAGACCTACACCCGGCTGCAGTTGACCGACCTGCCGGTCTCGGTGCTGTACGTGATGGCGGTCGCCTCGATCGGCATCTACGGCATCGTGCTCGGTGGCTGGTCGTCGAACTCGACGTACTCGCTGCTCGGCGGTCTGCGCTCCAGCGCGCAGATGATCTCCTACGAGGTCGGCATGGGCCTGGCGCTGGTGACCGTGTTCCTGTTCGCCGGCTCGATGTCCACCTCGGAGATCGTGGCGGCGCAGTCGCACCAGACCGTGAACCTGTTCGGCGCCGACATCCCGCTACCGGGGTGGTACGCGTTCCTGTTGTTCCCGTCGTTCGTGATCTACGTGGTCTCGATGGTCGGCGAGACGAACCGGGCGCCGTTCGACCTCCCGGAGGCCGAGGGTGAGCTGGTCGCGGGCTTCCTGACCGAGTACTCCTCGATCAAGTACGCGATGTTCTTCCTGGCCGAGTACATCAACATGGCGACCGTGTCCGCGCTGGCCACCACGCTGTTCCTGGGCGGCTGGCGGGCCCCGTGGCCGATCTCGATCTGGGACGGCGCGAACTCGGGCTACTGGCCGGTGCTGTGGTTCATGGGCAAGCTGATGGGCTTCATCTTCTTCTACATCTGGCTGCGCGGAACGCTGCCGCGGCTGCGCTACGACCAGTTCATGAAGCTCGGCTGGAAGATCCTGATCCCGATCTCGCTGGCCTGGATCCTGCTGGTCGCCACCGTCCGCGCGGTCGGTCGTGAGACCACCTTCAGCCGCAGCACGCTGCTGATCGCCGCCGCGGTCGTCCTGGTGATCGCGATCGTCAGCATGTTCATCCCGCAGAAGCCGAAGCCCGAGAAGCCCACCGAGGCAGATCGCGCCGAGAACTTCGATGCCTTCGCCGGCGGCTTCCCGGTGCCTCCACCGATGGTCGTCAGCACCCCGAGCCGAAGCGAGACTGAGAGCCGTAGCAAGGATGGCAGCAATGGCTAGTGTCAAAGAGTCCCTCTGGGATCCGGTAGCCGGGTTCGGGGTCACCTTCCGGACGATGTTCCGGAAGGTGTTCACCGAGCAGTACCCGTTCGACAAGAAGCCGACCGCCCCACGGTTCCACGGCCGGCACCAGCTGAACCGCTGGCCGGACGGGCTGGAGAAGTGCGTCGGCTGCGAGCTGTGCGCGTGGGCCTGCCCCGCGGACGCGATCTACGTCGAGGGCGCCGACAACACCGAGGGCGACCGGTTCTCGCCGGGCGAGCGGTACGGCCGGGTGTACCAGATCAACTATCTGCGCTGCATCCTTTGCGGTCTGTGCATCGAGGCCTGCCCGACCCGGGCGCTCACGATGACCAACGAGTACGAGCTGGCCGACACCAGCCGCGAGTCCCTCATCTACGAGAAGAAGGACCTGCTGGCGCCGCTGCTCCCGGGCATGCAGGAGCCGCCGCACGAGATGCAGCTCGGCTCGACCGAGAAGGACTACTACCTCGGCCTGACCGGTGCGGCCGCGCCCGCCCAAGGAAGTCAGACGCAGGGGAGTGACGCCAAGTGATCGGTCTCGTCACCGGCCCGCAGGTCGCGTTCTGGCTGCTGGCCCCGGTCATGGTCCTGGCTGCGATCGGCATGGTGCTGGTCCGCAAGGCGGTGCACTCGGCGCTGCTGCTGGCGACGGTGATGGTCTGCCTCGCGGTGCAGTACGCCGCGCAGGACGCGCCGTTCCTGTTCGCCGTGCAGATCATCGTCTACACCGGCGCGATCCTGATGCTGTTCCTGTTCGTGCTGATGCTGGTCGGCGTCGACGCGTCCGACTCGCTGGTCGAGACGATCCGCGGTCAGCGGATGCTCGCCGGGATCGCGTTCCTGGGCTTCGGCATCCTGCTGGTCGCCGCGGTCGGCAACGCCATCTACGGGAACCCGACGGGTCTCGCCGAGGCGCAGCCGGACGGCAACCCGAAGGGCATCGCCCAGCTGCTGTTCGGCAAGTACGTGTTCGCCTTCGAGGTGACGTCGGCGCTGCTGATCACCGCGGCGATGGGCGCGATGATGCTGGCCCACCGCGAGCGGCTGACCAAGAAGCGCACGCAGCGCGACCACGCCGAGGAGCGGATCCGCAAGTACGCCGAGCAGGGCATCCACCCGGGTCCGCTGCCGACCCCCGGCGTGCTGGCCCGGCACAACGCCGTCGACACCCCGGCGCTGCTGCCGGACGGGTCGATCGCACCGACCTCGGTTTCGCGGGTGCTGCAGGCCCGTGGCACCGTGTTCCCCGAGGCCGAGGAGCGCGCGGACGTCGACCAGGTGCGCGAGCTCGACCAGGGCGAGCTGTACCCGCCCGAGGCGGAGAGCACCGACACGACCGGATTCGGCGAGGAGGAGAAGAAGTGACCACCGAGCCGTACATCGTGCTCGCGGCGATCCTGTTCAGTATCGGCGCCCTCGGCGTGCTGGTACGCCGTAACGCCATCGTCGTCTTCATGTGCGTCGAGCTGATGCTGAACGCGACCAACCTCGCGTTCGTCAGCTTCGCCCGTCAGCACGGCAACCTCGACGGCCAGATCGCCGCCTTCTTCGTGATGGTGGTGGCCGCGGCCGAGGTCGTGATCGGGCTCGCGATCATCATGGCCATCTTCCGCACCCGTCGCTCGGCCTCGGTCGACGACGCCAACCTGCTCAAGTACTGAGGTAAGCACCGATGAGTCATGAGCTGACGTGGCTGCTGGTCGCGGTACCGGCGGTGTCCGCGGCGATCCTCCTGCTCGGTGGCAAGGCCACCAACGCGTGGGGTCACCTGCTGGGCACGCTGGCGCCGGTGATCTCCTTCGCCTGCGGCGTCGTGCTGTTCTTCCAGATGCAAGGCAAGTCCGGTGAAGAGCGGTCCGAGACGGTCCGGCTGTTCGAGTGGTTCTCGGTCGGCCACATCAAGGTCGACTTCACGCTGCTGATCGACCCGCTGTCGATCCTGTTCGTGCTGCTGATCACCGGTGTGGGTTCGCTGATCCACATCTACTCGATCGGCTACATGGAGCACGACCCGCGCCGGCGGCGGTTCTTCGGCTACCTGAACCTGTTCATCGCGGCGATGCTGCTGCTGGTGCTGTCCGCCGACTACCTGCTGGTCTTCGTCGGCTGGGAAGGCGTCGGTCTGGCGTCGTACCTGCTGATCGGCTTCTGGCAGCACAAGGACTCGGCCGCGGTGGCCGCGAAGAAGGCGTTCGTGGTGAACCGGGTCGGTGACATCGGCCTCTCGCTCGCGGTGATGAGCATGTGGGCGCTGTTCGGCTCGTCCGCGTTCGCCACGGTGGACGCCGGCGCCGAGGGGATGTCGTCCACCTGGGCGACGCTGGTCGGCCTGATGCTGCTGCTGGCCGCCTGCGGTAAGTCCGCGCAGGTGCCGCTGCAGTCCTGGCTGCTGGACGCGATGGAGGGCCCGACCCCGGTGTCGGCGCTGATCCACGCCGCGACCATGGTCACCGCGGGCGTCTACCTGGTGACCCGCTCGCACGCGATCTACGAGCACACCGAGGCGGCCTCCACGGCGGTCGTGATCGTCGGTACGGTCACCGCGCTCGCCGGTGCGATCATCGGTTGCGCCAAGGACGACATCAAGAAGGCGCTGGCCGGTTCGACGATGAGCCAGATCGGCTACATGATGCTGGCCGCCGGCCTCGGCCCGGCCGGGTACGTGTTCGCGATCTTCCACCTGCTCACGCACGGCTTCTTCAAGGCCAACATGTTCCTCGGCGCCGGATCGGTCATGCACGGCATGAACGACGACGTGAACATGCGCCACTACGGTGCCCTGCGGACGCCGATGAAGATCACCTTCGTCACCTTCGCGTTCGGCTACCTGGCGATCCTCGGCATCCCGCCGTTCGCCGGCTTCTTCAGCAAGGACAAGATCATCGAGGCCGCGTTCGCGGACAACACGATCATCGGGTTGTGCGCGCTGCTCGGCGCCGGCATCACCGCGTTCTACATGACGCGGGTGATGCTGATGACGTTCTTCGGCAAGAAGCGCTGGGCCGACGAGGTGCACCCGCACGAGTCGCCCGCGGTGATGACGTGGCCGCTGATCATCCTGGCGGCGCTGTCGCTGGGCGGCGGCGCGCTGTACTTCGCCGGGCACTGGATCGTCGACTGGCTGGAGCCGGTGGTCGGCCACGAGGAGCACCACCCGCCGGTGAGCGCGCTGGTGATGACGCTGATCACCCTCGCGGTGGTTGCCGTCGGCATCACGATCGCGGTGCTGATGTACCGCCGGGACATCCCGCGGGAGGCCCCGGCCGGTTCGCCGGTCACCGTCCTCGCCCGCCGTGACCTTTACGGCGACGCGCTCAACGAGGCCGTCCTCATGCGCCCCGGGCAGTACCTGACCCGGACGCTGGTCTGGCTGGACAACCGCGGCGTCGACGGCCTGGTCAACGGGCTGGCCGCACTCTTCGGCGGTCTGTCCGGCCGGCTCCGCCGGTTCCAGACGGGCTTCGTCCGTTCGTACGCACTCAGCATGGTCTTCGGCGCCGCATTCGTGGTCGTCGCCCTCCTCGCGGTGAGGTTGTCGTGAACATCGGTTGGCTGACCCTGTTACTGCTCCTGCCGTTCGTCGGGGCGATCGCGACGATGCTGGTGCCGAAGGCGAAGGCGCTGACGGCCAAGCAGGTCGCGCTCGGGTTCTCGCTCGTGACGCTGGTGCTGACCGCGATCGTCGCGGTCGGGTACCACCGCAACGGCGGCGAGGAGTACGCCGAGACGCACACCTGGATCAAGGCCTTCGGCGCGCACTACGCGCTCGGCCTGGACGGTGTCGGCATCGTCCTGGTGGTGCTGACCGCGCTGCTGACGCCGATCGTGATGATCGCGTCCTGGAACGACGCGCAGCAGGGCCGCTGGTCGGAGAAGTCCTTCTTCGCCTGGATCCTCGGCCTGGAGGCGCTGTCGATCGGCGTGTTCGCCGCCACCGACGTGTTCCTGTTCTACGTGCTGTTCGAGGCCACGCTGATCCCGATGTACTTCCTGATCGGCGGCTTCGGCGGCGCGCAGCGTTCGTACGCCGCGGTGAAGTTCCTGCTGTACTCGCTGCTCGGCGGTCTGCTGATGCTGGCGTCGGTGGTCGGGCTGTACGTCGTCTCGGCCAAGGCCGGCGACCCGTCGTACCTGCTCGCCGACATGGTGAAGCTGGACCTGAGCCAGAACACCGAGCGCTGGCTGTTCCTCGGCTTCTTCTTCGCCTTCGCGGTGAAGGCGCCGATGGTGCCGTTCCACACCTGGCTGCCGGACGCGGCCGGTGAGGCGACGCCGGGGACGTCGGTGCTGCTGGTCGGCATCCTGGACAAGATCGGCACCTTCGGGATGATCCGGTTCTGCCTGGGCCTGTTCCCGAACGCGTCCGAGTGGGCCACCCCGGTCGTCCTGGTGCTGGCGCTGATCTCGGTGCTGTACGGCGCGCTGCTGGCGATCGGCCAGACCGACATCAAGCGGCTGATCGCGTACACCTCGATCTCGCACTTCGGCTTCATCGTGATGGGCATCTTCGCGCTGACGTCGCAGGGCCTGACCGGGTCGACGCTGTACATGTTCAACCACGGCCTCTCGACGGCTGCGTTGTTCCTGGTCGCCGGGTACCTGATCTCCCGGCGCGGGTCCGCGCGGATCGCCGACTACGGCGGGGTCGAGAAGGTGGCGCCGGTGCTGGCCGGGACGTTCCTGTTCGCCGGCCTGTCCAGCCTCGCGCTGCCGGGTCTGTCGCCGTTCATCTCCGAGTTCATGGTGCTGGCCGGGACGTTCAGCCGGCACAAGGTGATCGCGGTGGTCGCCGTCCTCGGTATCGTGCTGGCCGCGCTGTACATCCTGCTGATGTACCAGCGCCTGATGACCGGCCCGGTCCGCGACGGGATCGAGAAGCTCAAGGACCTGAACCCGCGTGAGGTGCTCGCGATCGCGCCGCTCGTGGTCCTGATCATCGGCCTGGGAATCTTCCCGAAGCCGGTGGTCGACATCATCAAGCCCGCGGTCGACGAGACCATGCAGCGGGTGGGCGTGACCGACAAGGCACCGCAGATCCCCGTGACGGAGGGACAGAAGTGAGCGCGATGTTGCTGCCGCTGGCGGACTTCACGGCGCCGAAGATCGAGTACAACGAGCTGGCTCCGCTGCTCGTCGTGTTCGGCGCGGCGTGCGTCGGCGTCCTGGTCGAGGCGTTCCTGCCGCGGCCGTTGCGGCACCTGGTGCAGCTGGCGATCACGGTGGTCGCCGTGGTCGTCTCCGGCGTGCTGGCCGGCATCCTGATGAACCAGAAGAAGGAGCTGCTGGCCGCCCAGGGCGCGATCTCGGTCGACGGCCCGGCGCTGTTCACCTGGGTCATCCTGCTGGCGCTGACGCTGATCAGCGTGCTGCTGTTCGCGGAGCGCTCGATCGACGGCGGCCTGTCCGCGTTCGCAGGCCAGGCGGCCGCCGTACCGGGGTCCGAGGCCGAGCGTGAGGGTACGGCGGCTCGTGTCGAGCACACCGAGATCTTCCCGCTGACGCTGTTCGCGGTCGGCGGCATGATGCTGTTCGCGGCGTCGAACGACCTGCTGATCCTGTTCGTCGCGCTCGAGGTGTTCTCGCTGCCGCTGTACCTGCTCTGCGGCCTGGCTCGCCGGCGCCGGCTGATCTCGCAGGAAGCCGCGATGAAGTACTTCCTGCTCGGTGCGTTCTCCTCGGCGTTCCTGCTGTTCGGGATCGCGCTGCTGTACGGGTACGCCGGCACGATGTCGCTCGGCGGGATCTCGGACGCGCTGGCCTCGCAGACCGGTGGCGACACGATCCTGCTGGCCGGTACCGGTCTGCTCGGTGTCGGCCTGCTGTTCAAGGTCGGCGCAGTACCGTTCCACTCCTGGACGCCGGACGTGTACCAGGGCGCGCCGACGCCGGTGACCGGGTTCATGGCGGCCTGCACCAAGATCGCGGCGTTCATCGGCCTGATGCGGGTCTTCTACGTCGCGCTCGGCGGATCGCGCTGGGACTGGGCGCCGATGATCTGGGTCGTCGCGATCCTCACCATGGTGGTCGGTTCGATCGTCGCGATCACGCAGACCGACGTGAAGCGGATGCTGGCGTACTCGTCGATCGCGCACGCGGGCTTCCTGCTGACCGCGTTCGTCGGCCTCGCGCAGGCGGGCAGCGGCGTCCACAACGGGATCACGTCGACCCAGGCGGTGCTGTTCTACCTGGTGTCGTACGGCTTCCCGACGATCGGGGCGTTCGCCGTCGTCACGCTGGTCCGCGACGCGGGCGGCGAGGCGACGCACCTGTCCCGCTGGGCGGGTCTGGGCAAGAAGTCGCCGCTGCTGGCCGGTATCTTCGCGTTCTTCCTGCTGTCCTTCGCGGGCATCCCGCTGACCGCGGGCTTCACCGGCAAGTGGGCGGTCTTCAGCGCGGCCTGGACCGGTGGCGCGTGGCCGCTGGTCGTGGTCGCCGTACTGTCCAGCCTGGTCGCCGCGTTCTTCTACGTCCGAGTGATCGTGCTGATGTTCTTCTCCGACCTGCCGGCGGACTCGCCGGACGTGGCGCTGCCGGGCTGGCAGACGACGTCCGCGGTCGCCCTGGGTCTCGCCGCCACGGTGGTTCTCGGTCTGGTTCCCGGACCGGTGCTCGACCTGGCGGCCCGAGCTGGTGAGTTCATCCGTTGAGTCCGACCCCGCTGCCGGCCGAGAGCCTGGGATTCGAGTTCGCCGACGCGGCGCTCGAGGCCCGGGTTCGTGCCGGGCTGGAGCGTGTCGAGCAGGCGCTGCTCGGCGCGACGCAGTCCGAGGCGCCGTTCGTCACGGCGGCCGCGCAGCACGTCATGCTTGCCGGTGGCAAGCGGTTCCGGCCGCTGCTGGTGCTGCTGGCGGCCGAGTTCGGTGCTGAGGCCGTCTCCGACGAGGTGGTGAAGGCGGCGGTCGTCGTCGAGCTCACCCATGTCGCGACGCTGCACCACGACGACGTGATGGACGAGGCCGCGTTGCGGCGCGGCTCGTCCACCGCGAACGCGCGCTGGGACAACTCGGTCGCGATCCTGTCCGGCGACTGGCTGTTCGCCCGCGCGTCGGATCTGGTCGCCGACCTCGGGCCGGAAGCGGTCCGGATCCAGGCGCGGACCTTCGGCCGGCTGGTCGAGGGGCAGATCCGCGAGACCCTCGGTGTCGGCGAGGGGCAGGACCCGCTCAAGCACTACCTGTCGGTGGTCGCCGACAAGACCGGCTCGCTGATTGCCACATCCGCCCTCTTCGGAGCCCGGTACGCCGGTGCGTCGGAGGAGGTCCAGGAGTCGTTGCGCGCGTTCGGCGAGGAGATCGGCGTCGCGTTCCAGCTCGCCGACGACCTGCTCGACATCGCCTCCGAGTCCGGCCAGTCCGGCAAGACGCCCGGCACCGACCTCCGCGAGGGCGTCCCGACCCTCCCGGTCCTGATCTTCCGCGCCCAGGCGGACCCGGCGGATCCCACGGACGCCCGCCTCCTGGACCTGCTGGACTCCGACCTCTCCGACGACGCCCGCCTCGCGGAGACCCTGGAGCTGCTCCGCTCCCACGCCTCCTTCCGCCAGGCCGAGGACGACGTACGCCGCCGCGCGGCCGACGCCCGCAAACTCCTCACCACCCTCCCCGGAGGCCCCGGCCGCGACGCCCTCGACGCCCTCTGCGACCTGGTAGCCACCCGCAGCGTCTGATGCGAGGTCTGTGCGGTACGGCGACTGTGTGCGATGCTGTGCCGACTATGGGTGAGCGGGATGTTGCGCTAGCGGGCGTGACGCTGACTGTGGAGTCCCTGGCTGAGAGTGTGCTGCTCCAGTTGCCGGCGTTGACGGACACGCTGGTGGAGACCATCTACGCGCAGAATCCCGCGTATCGGGCGATGGGGTCGGTGCCGCGGCAGGACTTGTGGCAGTCGTGTCATGACAACGTTGCGCAGGTTGTGCGGATGGTGGCCGACAACGACGACCACTTCGATGCGGCGCAGGCGACCGGACGGCGGCGCGCGGAGCAGCGGATGCCGTTGGACGACGTACTGAAGTCGTTCCGGCTCGGCGGGCGGCTGGTGTGGGAGGCGTTGATCGACGAGGCCCGTGCCCAAGGGGTGGCCGAGTCCGCGGCGCTGCTGGATGTCGCGAGCAAGGTCTGGGAGGTCGTCGACCGGACCTCCTCGCAGGTTGCCGCCGCCTACCACGATGCCGAGCGGCAACTCCTGCGAGCCGACGAGCGGCGCCGATCGACCCTGTGGGAGGGCCTGCTGCACAGCCGGGCGAAGGATCCGGCGTTCGTGCAAGAGGCGGCCACCGTCCTCGACGTCCCGGTGACCGGCCGCTACCTGGTGGTGGCGATCGACAACCTGGTCGACGACGAGTGCACGACCAGCGTGTTCGTCCGGCGGTTCGCCGGTGTCCGGATCGCCTCCGCGTGGCAGGTTCGTCCGCAGACGGTTGTCGGATTGCTTGCCCTGGGCATGGAATCCCCGGCCACGGTACTGCGCATACTGCGCGACGTCGTCCACGCACCCGCAGGGCTGTCCGGCGTTGTCAACGATCTGACCGCGGTGCACGTCGCCTACCGTCAGGCGATGCTGGCCCGACGTACCCTGCCCGCCGGTCAGATCGACGTTGCGGCCCTGACGGAGCGGCTTCCCGAGGCATTGTTGCTCAGCGCACCGGAATTGGCCGGGCAGCTCGTTCAGAACTGGCTGGTGCCGCTGATGACGGTACCGGCGCCCGAGCGGGAGTTGCTGCTCGACACTCTGGACAAGTGGGTGATCGCGGCCGGCTCGATCCGCCGTACCGCGGATCTCGCGCACTGTCACCGCAACACGGTGATCAACCGCCTGCACCGGGTCCATCAGGTCACCGGCCGTGACCTTTCCGGCGAGGGCTTCCAGCTGGAGCTGGGCCTCGCGCTCCGTGCGTTCAGGCTGTTCCCGCCGCCTGCGTGACCGAACGGCCTGTCTGTGCGTTGTGCACAGTGAAGCCCAGTAAAACGTGGGCATTGCGGCCATGCCGCCGCCGCGCCGGCGGTGCCAGACTGCGTTCCCAGCATTGCTCGAAGCACGGAGGACCCTCATGGTCGAACGCAGTACGGCCGAACACACCGACGGACGCGGCCTGCTCGGGCGGCGTCGCGTCCTCGGGTACCTGATCGCGGCGCCAACGCTCGCGGTCGGCGTGAGCTGGTTCGCCAACGAGTCCGGCCCGCGTGCGGCGGACGCCGCGGTTCCGTCGCTGCCGCAGCCGGAGAACATCTTCGACCTCGGCGACCTGCAGAACCTCGCGGCGGCACCGACGTCCGGCCTGATCACCGTGGAAATCAAGGCCGACGGGACCGCGTATTTCGCGGTGCCGCGCTGCGAGGTGGGCCAGGGCATCACGACCGCGTTCGCGATGATGGTCGCCGAAGAGCTGGATCTCCCGATGAACAAGGTCGAGATCGCCCTCGCCGACGCGCGTCCGGAGCTGCTGATGAACCAGCTCACCGGCGGGTCGAACTCGATGCGCAGCATGTACCTCCCGGTCCGGACCGCCGCCGCGATCGCCCGGCAGCGCCTGGTGGAGACGGCCGCGGCGAGGTGGGATGCCGGAGCCGAGCAGCTGACCACGCGCAAGGGCGTGGTGAGCGGACCCGGCGGCCGTACGGCGACGTACGGATCGCTGGCCGAGGCCGCGGCGAGCGCCACGACGATCGCGGTGTCGGCGCAGCTCAAGGACCCGTCCGAGTTCAAGGTCCTCGGGCAGCCGCGCACCCGGGTTGACGCGTTCGACAGCGTTACCGGCCGCAAGCAGTTCGCGATGGACCTGCAGGTCCCGAACGCGAAGCCGACCATGGTGGCCAGGCCGCCGACGATCAACGGCACGCTCCGGTCGATCAACAACCTCGCCGCGCTGCGCGCGATGCCCGGTGTCACCGATGTCGTGGGGATCACCCACGGTGTCGCGATCAGGGCCGAGACCTTCGGCCAGTGCATCGACGCGATCCAGAAGGTCGACGCGACCTGGGGACCGGGCACGGTCGACGACGAGTCCGACGCGACCGTGCTGGCGAAGCTGCGGGCGGCCCAGCTGCCGATGGCCGTTCCGCCGCTGCTGTCGAAGACGATCGACGCCGAGTTCGTGTTCGCGTTCGCCAGCAACAGCCCGCTCGAGCCGGACTGCGCGATCGCGGACGTCCGCCCGGACAGCGCCGAGATCTGGTCCTGTCTCAAGGTACCGATCCTCGCGCAGGAAGACATCGCCAAGCAGCTCGGTCTGCCGATCGACGCGGTCAAGGTGCATGTCGTCCAGGGCGGCGGCTCGTTCGGACGGCACCTGTTCCACGACGTGGCGGCCGAGGCCGCGGAGATCTCGCAGAAGATGGGCAAGCCGGTCAAGCTGTCCTGGTCCCGCACGGACAACTTCCGCCAGGGACGCACGCATCCGATGTGCACGTCCCGCGTCCGGGTGAACTACCTGGGCGGCAACGTGCTCAGCTACGAGCAGCGCCACACCAGTGTGGAGACCGACTTCGGCCACGGCCTCGGCGAGATGATCACGGCGTTCGCCGCGGATCTGCCGGTCGCCGGGAACCTGTCGTTCGCCCAGACGATCTTCGCGCTCACCCAGACCTCGCCGTACAACTTCGGTGTCACGACGCAGCTGCTCAACGAGATCCCGCTGAAGTTCAACACCGGCAGCATGCGCAACATCTACTCGCCGAACGTGGTCTGCGCCGAGGAACTGATGGTCGACCAGCTGGCCGCGAAGATGGGCCAGGACCCGGTCCGGTTCCGCCGGAACTTCCTCAAGGACCAGCGGTTGCTCGCGGTGCTGAACAAGGCGGCCGAGGTCGGCAACTGGGGCAGGACGATGCCGAAGGGTACGGCGCAGGGCGTCGGTGTGCACTCGGAGTACCGGGCCGCGGTCGCGACCCTGGTCGAGATCGACTGCCGGCCCGAGACGGTGAACCGGCCGGTCGAGGGTGAAGGCGTGACCGGCCCGCGGGTGACGAAGGCGGTGATCGTCGTCGATCCCGGGTTCTGCGTCAACCCGCGCGGCCTCGAGGCCCAGATGATCGGCGGTCTGCAGGACGCGATCGCGCTGGCGCTGACCTCGAGCCTGCACATCAAGGACGGCATCCCGCTCGAAGGCAGCTGGGACAACTACTTCTACACCCGCGAGTGGAACTCGCCGCTGGACGTCGAGGTGGTGATCATGCCGAACACGAGCGAGAGCCCGAGCGGCGCCGGCGAGTTGGCGGTGGCTCCGGCGTTCGCCGCGGTCGCCTGTGCCTACGCGCGGGCGACCGGCACCATGCCGACGTACTTCCCGATCAACCACGGCAAGCTCGGGTTCGAGCCGTTGCCGTTGCAGCCGTCCACCCCGCAGTCGCCGACCGACGGCCTCGACCACACGTTCTGAGGGAATCCATGCCAACGCACAGCTTCAAGCTCAACGGCAAGCAGATCAGCGTCGAGGCCGAGGACAACGTCCGGCTGCTGTGGGTCCTGCGCGACCTGCTCGGCGTCACCGGCCCGAAGTACGGGTGCGGGATCCAGGTCTGCAGGTCGTGCACCTCGCACATCAACGGCAAGGCGTTCAACCCGTGCTCGGTGCCGGTCAAGGACCTCGACCCGACGGACGAGGTGACCACCATCGAGGGGCTGCCGGCGACGGTCGGCCAGGACCTGCACCCGATGCAGGAGGCCTGGCTCAAGTACGACGTGTCGCAGTGCGGGTACTGCCAGCCCGGTCAGATCATGGCCGCCGTCGCGAAGGTCCGGCAGGCGAAGGCGGAGGGACGCGACCTCACCGACGCGGACCTCGACGAGCTGCGCAACATCTGCCGGTGCGGCACGTACTCGCGGATCCGCGAAGCCGTCAAGGCCGGCGCGGAGGACATGGGTGCGTGACGTCCTGCCGCACGTCCGCCAGTGGTTCGCCGAGGGGTACGGCGAGAGGTACGGCGGACGGTTCGCGCTCGCCACGGTGATCGGGACGTTCCGCTCGGCTCCCCGGCAGCCCGGCGCGGCGATGGCGGTGTCGGGCGACGGCGTCGTGGTGGGCAGCGTGTCGGGCGGTTGTGTCGAGTCCGACGTGTACGAGGTGGCGTTGGAGGTCATCCGGACGGGCGTGCCGGCGGTCCGTCGGTACGGCGTGTCCGACGAGGACGTGTTCGCGATCGGGCTGACGTGCGGCGGCGTGATCGAGGTTCTGGTGGAGCCGATCGATCCGGTCTCGTTCGCGGAGTTCGAGTCGGTGGCCGCTGCGGTCGAGTCGGGGCGGCCGGTGGCGGTCGCGACCGTGGTCACGGCGGGGGATCGTCTGGGGCGCCGCATCATCGTCGAGCCCGACCGGGTGGTCGGCAGTCTGGGCGATGCCGGGCTGGTCGCGGCCGTGGTCGAGGACGCGGTGGCGATGCTCGCCAGCGGCACCACCGCGGTCCGGCAGTACGGCGCTCGCGGGGAGTGCCGGCGTACCGACGTCGCGGTGTTCGTGCAGGCGCTCACGCCGCCGCCGCGGATGTTCGTGTTCGGAGCGATCGACTTCGCCGCCGCCGTGGCCCAGGTGGGCAAGTTCCTCGGCTATCACGTGACGGTGTGCGATGCCCGGGCTGTGTTCACCACCCGCGCCCGGTTCCCCGAGGCGGACGAGGTCGTGGTCGACTGGCCGCACCGTTTCCTCGCCGGTGTGCTCGATCAGGTCGACAGCCGTACGGCGCTGTGCGTGCTGACCCACGATCCGAAGTTCGACGTACCGCTGCTGGAACTGGCCTTGCGCACCGACGCCGGCTACATCGGCGCGATGGGTTCGCGGCGTACCCACAACGATCGGCTGGCCCGGCTGCGGACCGCGGGCGTGACCGAAGACGAGTTGGCGCGGTTGTCCTCGCCGACCGGTCTGGATCTCGGCGCCGGCACTCCCGAGGAGACCGCGATCTCGATCGCGGCCGAGATCATCGCGACGCGGAACGCCGCGAGTGCACGGCCGCTGTCCACGACCACGGGCAGGATCCACGGCGGCACGACGTACGGGCGTGCCGCCGCGGGGATCACCGTGGGGTGAGTTGGCGTTTCGACGGGCGGTGGTCCTCGACGTACCCGCCGCTGGGGAGCCGGACGATCCGGCCGGTCTCGATGCCGTGCTCCGCGATGTCCTTGTCCTGTTGCTGGAGACCGAGGCAGACGCGGCGCGTGATGAACAGTGCGGCGGGCGGACCGACGATCAGCAGGACCTGGAACACCCGCAGCAGGGTGTTCACCGACATGTGGAACTGGAGGGCCATGGTGTCGGCGCCGGCGGCGGCCCAGAGGACGCCGTAGAAGGTGATGCCGGCGACGCCGATGCCGGTGCGGGTCGGGTTGTCACGCGGCCGCTCGGATTCATCCCACTTGCCGCGGGTCAGTCGCTCCTCGAGGAACGGGTAGACGGCGACGAGCGCGAGGAACAGTGTGCACGCAGCGACCGGCAGCAGGACGGCCAGGCTGATCGTCTTGCCCCACCACACGACTTCCCATCCCGGCGCGAGCCGGAGCGAGCCGTCCAGGAAGGCGAGGTACCACGCCGGCCCGACACCGGCGGAGGTGTCCGCGGGGTCGGCCGGGCCGTACAGCCAGACCGGGTTGATGGTCGCGGTCGCGGCCATCAGCGCCGAGACGCCGACCACGAAGCAGAACAGGCCGACGCTCTTCACCGTGGCGACGGGCGACTTCCGTTGGGCGATCGGGTTGTGCTTGAGCGCGAGGACCGCGAGGGCGACGAAAAGCAGGACGAGTACGGCGGGCAGGACGACGACGTGCAGCGGGTAGAACCACGTGATCACGTTGCCGGGGAACTCGCCGCCGAACAGCAGGTACGACAGGGCGGAGCCGACGAACGGGGTCGCCTGCAGAACACCGTCGAGTACGGCGAGGCTGGTCCCGGACGCCATGTCGTCCGGTAGTGACGTACCGGTGAGGCAGGCGCCCAGCGTGACGATCAGCAGGCTGAAGACCACCAGCCAGTTGAGCCGCCGCGGCCGCCGGAACCTGCCGCTGAAGAACAGCCGCAGCAGGTGCAGCGTGATCGCCGCCACCATGATCAGCGTGGACCAGTGGTGCATCTGACGGGCGAGCAGCCCGCCACGGGTCTCGAACGAGAGCGCGAGCGTCGAGTCCAGCGCCCGCGACACCTCCGTACCCTGCAGTGGCCCGTACGGCCCGTCGTACACGACCGGCTCCGTCGACGGCTCGTACTGCACCGTCAGCACCACACCGGTCAGCACGATCACAACGAAGCTGTAGAACGCGATCTGGCCGAACAACAACGACCAGTGATCAGGAAACACTCTCGCTCGTAGGTTGCTCCACGGACGCTGCATCGCAGGACCTCCTCCGTCATCCATACGACACCGCAGCCCCCGAGACTGTGACACCCCGTGTCACACCTCACGTCCCGAGGGCCCGCCTAGGCTCGCCTGGCCACTTTGTGCACCGGATCTGTATCAGCGCGTTGCCGCCGTACGGATCTGGTGCACAAAGTGTTGGCGAGCTCGCGGCCCCGTCGCGTCAGCGGTGCTGCCAGGTGGGGCTTTCTACGTAGTGGTTGTCGTAGAGGTCGCTGGTTTTGGCTACTTCGGACCAGTCGGTTTCGCCGCGGTAGGCGCGTTCCAGTAGGCGGTAGTAGCCGAAGCGGGGCTTGGCGTGGGTCAGGACGAAGAGGACCTCGGCCGGCTCGGTGCCGGCGGCTTCGAAGGCGTGTGGGGTGTTCGGGGCGACGTGCAGGAAGTCGCCTTGGTGGAGCTCGATCAGGTCCTCGCCGGTGAGGACGCGCAGCGAGCCGTTCAGGACGAAGAACAGTTCGGCGGCCTCGCGGTGCAGGTGCGGGGGAGCGCCTTCCTTGCCGGGCAGGAAGATCGACCGGTGGCTGGTCAGGTGCCCATCGGTGTCGGGTACGTCGGCCAGCAGGCTGACCCCACTCGCGGACAGCTCCTCGGCCTCGGCGGCACGAATCAGAATGGTCATCGGAATCTCCTTCGGTGGTGGTGCGGACGGCTTATTCGGGATATTGGATATCCAGAATCAACTTCTGGGGAAACGGCAGGGGAAAGGTGGATGGTTCAGGACTTCAGGTTGGCGAAACGGCTGCGGGTGTTGTCGGGCGCGCTCGGGTTCAGGCGGACGACCTCGTCGGCGATGTCCGCGATCGATCGGCTCGCCAGTTCGCGGCGGTAGGTCAGCTCGGCGCCGCGCATGGCCTGCGAGATGACGCAGACCTTGGTGTAGTCGGCCCGCGCGTCGGCGCCGGGGCCTTCCTTGAGGATCTCCATACAGCGGAACGCGTCGTCCGGCCCGTCGATCGCGACGACGATGTCCAGCAGTGAGATGTTGCGCGGGTCGCGGGCGAGCTGGAAGCCGCCCTTCGGGCCGGAGACCGAGCTGAGGATGCCGGCCCGGGTAAGCGCCTGGAGCTGCTTGTTCAGGTACGCCGTGGGCAGGTTGTAGAAGGCCGCGAGCCGCTTGGCGGTGACCGCCTCGCCGGGCGCCCAGCTGAGGTTCACACAGCTGTGCATCGCCCACTCGACGCCCTCGTTCATCTTCATAACCTGGATACTAAATGTCCTGAATACCGCCGGTCAAGAGGCCCGGCACCACAGCGCCGGGCCTCGAGAAGGGTTCAGCTGCCGACGCGGGCGCCGTCGCGGCGCCAGACACAGGCGATGGCGGGGCGGGGGAACTTGTCGGTGTGCGGCCAGGTCGAGGTGGGCTTCTCGAAGGTCGCGTCGTCGGTCTCGCCGGGGTGCTGTACGGCGACGAACGCGGTCTTGTCGTCGTCGGACACCAGCGGGCCGCAGGCCTCCGCGGCGAACGGCACGGACAGGAACTGCTTCACCTGACCGCGGTTCGGGCCGGCCACCGGCACCGTGAAGATGCCGTCGTTCGAGCCGAGCACGTTGCCGTCGGTGGAGATCCACAGGTTGCCGGAGCCGTCGAAGGCGACGTTGTCCGGGCAGGAGATCGGGCTGACCTTCGACTTGTCGAAGCCGCCGAAGTACGTCTCCTGCGCGGCCGGGTCGCCGCAGACCAGGAACAGGGTCCAGACGAACCCGGTCTTGCCCGCGTCGTCGCCCTCCTCGCTGAGCTCCAGGATGTAGCCGTTGCGGTTGCCGGACTTCTCCACCAACGGGCCGTCGAGCGTGTCGCGGACGTGCGATTTCGCCAGCGGGTTGGCCTCGTCGACCGGGAACGTGCCGCCCCGGTTGGAGTTGTTGGTCATCGCCGCGTACACCCGGCCGGTGAGCGGGTTGCGCTCGATGTCCTCCGGGCGGTCCATCCGGGTCGCGCCGACCTTGTCCGCCGCGGCCCGCGCGTTGATCAGGACGTCGGCGACGCTCATGCCGTCGATGTACGACTTCTTGTCCGACGTCAGCGGGATCCACTGACCCGTGCCGTCGTACAGCCCGTCCGCGGCGCCGTCGCCGGTGAACTTGGCGACGTACAGCGTGCCCTCGTCGAGCAGGCCGAAGTTGGCCTTGCGGTTGTCCGGGTCGTACTTGCCGGCCGAGACGAACTTGTAGACGTACTCACCGCGCTCGTCGTCACCGGTGTACACGGCGATCCGGCCGTCGGCGGTGAACGTGGTGGTGGCGCCCTCGTGCTTGAGCCGGGCGAGCATGGTGCGCTTCTTCGGCGTCGAGGTCGGGTCGTACGGGTCGACCTCGACCACCCAGCCGGCCCGGAAGGCCTCGGTCGGGGTCTTGGACAGGTCGAACCGCGGGTCGACGCTGCTCCACAGCCGCGCGGTCTTGGTGACGGTCGTCGGTACGCCGTACCGCTTGAAGGAGTCGACGTACTCCGCGGGGACCGTGCCGGTCACGTCGAAGTAGCCGTTGAAGTTCTCCTCGCCGGACAGGATCGTGCCCCACGGGGTGACACCGCCGGCGCAGTTGCCGAAGGTGCCGTAGGCAACCTTCCCGACGCGCGGGTCGGCGGCGGCCGGGCCGGTCACCTCGAACTTGGTGTTCACCGTGATCCGCCGGTTGTAGCGGCTCAGGCGCTTGTCCCGGCGCCACTGCCCGCTGCGGCCGACGCGCTCGATCTGGACCACGCTCATGCCGTGCGCGGCCATCCCGATCTTCACGATCTCGGCGGCCGAGTACTTGCCGGCCGGGAACATCAGGGTCTCGTCGGTGTACTCGTGGTTGCAGACCAGCAACGCCTTCGAGTCGTCGCGCAGCGGCACGACCATCGTGTAGTCGTTGTTGTACCCGAACTGCCGCGCCTGCGCCTCGGCGGACTGCTTGAACGCGTCGAACGCCGGCGCGCCCGGCAGCACCGGGTCGCCCCAGCCGATGATCACGGCCTGCTCGTAGCCACGCGGTACGACGATGTTGTCCTCACGGTTCGGCGGTACGACGCCGTGGGTCAGCTCACCGCGCTGCGGGAAGCCCGGGAAGGTCCCCGAACCACTGCCGGCGCCGCGGCCGGTCTGGTCGGCGATCGCGGGCGAATTCACGGCCAGCGTCGCGACCCCGGCGGCGCCGACGCCGGCGGCACCGATCGCCAGCACCTTGCGACGGCTGAACGCGGACCGCATGACGCTCTGGATGTGCTCGTTGCCGGACGTGTTCGGCTCGGGGTGGTCGCACTGGTTGGCGCACTTGTACTCGCAGGTGCGGAACGAGCGGGAACCGTGGCGGGTGCCGAGCTGGCTGATCAATGGCAGAAACTTGGTCACGCGGGCGACCCTAGGGAAGCCGGGAACTCTCCCAGTGAAGCCCAGATGAACGTCTGAAGGCTTAGGTTGCCCTTACTGAGCGAAGAGCAGTCGAACAATCACACTGCGGATGCGGTGACCGCGGCCCGTTCGAGCGCCATGATCCGGCGCCGGTTGTGCATGCTGTCGAAGGTGAACAGCGCCAGCGCGACCCAGACCAGGCCGAAGCCGAGCCAGCGCATCGGCGACATCCGCTCGTGGAACACCACGAGGCCGCAGATGAACTGCATGATCGGCGCGATGTAGTTCAGCAGCCCGAGCGTCGTCATCGAGACCCGCGTCGCGGCGGCCCCGAACAGCAGCAGCGGTACCGCGGTGATCGGCCCGGTCAGCAGCACCAGCACGAGGTACGCCGTACCGTGGTCCGCGACCGTCGCGTCGCCCTGCAACCCGAGCACCACGATCGCCGCGACCGCGAACGGGACCACGGTGCCGGACTCGACGGCCATCCCCTCGATCGCGCCGGCGCCCGCCTGCTTCTTCGCCAGGCCGTAGAAGCCGAACGAGAACGTCAGGATGATCGCCACCCACGGCGGCCGGCCGTTCTCGATCGTCAGCCCGGCGACCGCGACGAACGCGATCCCGAGCGCGACCCACTGGATCGGGCGGAGTCGTTCCTTGAGGACGAACACCCCGAGCAGGACGGTGAACAGCGGCGTGATGAAGTACCCGAGCGAGGTCTCGACGACGTGACCGTTGCCGACGCCCCAGATGTAGGTGCCCCAGTTCGCCGAGATCAGGAACGCCGCCGCGATCAACGGCCACCGGCGCCGAGGCTCGGCGAGCAGGGCCTTCACCCGGCCGAACTTCCGCAGTACGGCGACCAGGATAACGATCGTCACCAGCGACCAGAGCACCCGGTGGGCCAGCAGTTCGACGGCGTCGGAGTTGTCGAGGAGCTTCCAGTACAGCGGGAAGAGGCCCCAGATCAGGTAGGCGGTGAACCCGTAGATGAATCCTCGTCGCTGTTCCGGCACGGCGTCAGCGTATGCCTGTGCGACAGTCGCATCCAACTACTTTGCTCATGACGTGAGACGCCCTGGTGTGATGCGGTTGGATAGAGGGGTGCAGACGAGGAGGCGCGCGTGGGTGTGAGGACCGGTCTGGTCTCGGTGACGTTCCGCCAGTTGCCCGTCGATCAGGTGGTGGAGGAGGTGGCGAAGGCCGGGCTCGCGGCGATCGAGTGGGGTGGTGACGTCCACGTCCCGCTCGGCAACCTGGTCAACGCCAAGCGCGTGCGGAACCTGACCGAGGTGCACGGCCTGCAGGTCGCGGCGTACGGCTCGTACCTGCGCGCCGGCAGTGTCGACCGCGAGGAGATGCGCTCCGCGATCGCCACCGCCCAGGCGCTCGGCGCGCCCCGGATCCGGGTCTGGGCCGGCAACGTCGGCACGGCGGACGCGGGCGTCGGGGACCGGATGGCGGTGACCCGCGGACTGGGCGAGCTCGCGGACATGGCCGCCGGTGCGGGGATCGAGATCGCGATGGAGTTCCACCGCAACACGCTGACCGACGAGGTCGACTCGACGATCACGCTGCTGCTCGACGTCGGCGCGCCGAACCTCACGACGTACTGGCAGCCGCCGGTCGATCTGGACGACGAGAAGTGCCTGCAGCAACTGGAGTCGCTGATGCCGTGGCTGAGCACGGTCCACGTGTTCTCCTGGTGGCCGTCCAACGCCCGCCTGCCGCTCGCGGGCCGCGAGTCCCTGTGGCGCCGGGTCCTCGACCGCCTGGCCGCCGAGGACCGCGAGATCAACGCGCTGCTGGAGTTCGTCGCGGACGACTCACCGGAGCAGTTCGCGAAGGACGCAGCCGACCTGCAGAGCTGGGTCTAGGTCCTAGTCCGGCAGGTAGATCGCCAGGATCAGCGTGCCCGTGGTGGGTTTGCCCTCGGCGACCGTCAGGGTGGCGCGCTCGGAGGGCGCGGCGCCGTGTGCGTCCCAGCCGATGCCCAGGCCGCCGGCGTCCGGCGCGACGCCGACGCCGGTCTCGGTCGTGCCGACCGTGAGACTGGCGCGGAACTCGCCGGTGCCGAGCCTCGAGCCTCCGTAGGCGACGACGTACGGCCGATCCGCCGGTGTGTCCGTCGCGAGGCGCCGGTCCGGGCCCGGCGCGGTCTTCACCTCGGCGAGCCGGTACCGGTACCCGGCCACCTCCGTCTGCTCCGGGAGCTCCATCCCGTCGACGACCCGCTGCGGCCCCTGGAAGTAGACGCCCAGACCCAGCCGGACGTCCGACGGCATCCCGATGAGGTGCGGGCTTGTCGGCAAGATCTTCGCGACCACGTCGACGCGTTGCCCGGCCGGCACGGGCGAGGCGATCGTGAGACCGCCGTCTTTCCCGGCGTCGGTCGAGCTCGCCTCGCAGGTCGCCTTGAACGGCTGCCCGGGGCCGATGCGCATTTCCACGGTGTACGGCGGGTTGTCGCCGTCGGAGCCCGCGTTCGCCGTGCAGAACGGGCGCAGGGACAGCTTGGCTCCGGTGGCGGTGAAGCTGAACCGCACCTCGGGGCGTCCCGGGTCGGCGACCCCCGCGGCGGCCAGGGTGTCGCCACCGATCGTCTTCCGGTAGACCACGCCGTCCTTCTGGTACGCGCCCGCGTCGACCGGCGCGTACCGTGCCGGTGCGCTGTTGCTGCTCGGCGGGTTGGGCGAGGTGGAGTAGATGCCGAACCACATCCGGCCGTCCTTGCCAGCCGGTCGGCCCGACTCCAGCTCGATCAGATCGGCGGAGACCTGCGCCGGCTTGCCGACCGGCGAGGCCAGCCAGAAGGCCGAGTCCGGCGCGAGCGTGACGCCGCTGCCCATCGCCCACGCGTCCGGGCCGGTGTCGCAGCTCGCGTCACCGAGGTACCAGCCGTTGATCCGGAAGCGGATCGCGTACAGGGCGCCGGCGGCCTCGCAGTTGGCGTGGACGGTGAGCGAGTCCGTGGTCGGGGTCCACGCGAACGACAGACTGCTCTGGCCGCGGTCGCCGATCCATGCCTTGAGCAACTTGTCGCTGCCGACGGTTCCGGGGACCGTGAGGCCGTCCCGGGTGTAGTCCTCGGGCGGGTTGTCGGCCGGCGGCGTCGGGCGCATGGTGGGCACGAGGGTGGCCGCGACGGCCGCGAGTACGGCGACCATGCCGAGCGCGCCGAAGGCACGGCGCTGCTTGGTGCGGCGGATCTTCTGCTGCACGCCGGGCAGCAGGTCTCCCGAGTGCTGGTCGGCGGAGGTGGCGCGGGTGGCGAGCTCGTCGCGCAGGTCCTGGAGGTTCATCACGGGGTCTCCAGATCTGCCGGAGTGACAAGGGAGGGGTCGAGGCGGAGCTTGGCGAGAGCCTTGGCTGTCTGGCTCTTGACGGTGCCGACGGAGCTGCCCATCAGCCGGGCGGTCTCGGGCTCGCTGAGGTCCTCGTAGAAGCGCAGTACGACGACCGCGCGTTGCCGGCGGGGGAGGCGGCCGATGGCGTCCCAGAGGTCGAGCCCGTCCTCGCCGTTCGGGGTAGGCGATTCGGGCAGCTCCTCGGTCGGGATCTCACCGTTCCAGCGGCGGCGCCACCAGGAGGCGTACGTCGTGACGAGGATCCGGCGGACGTACGGCTCCGGGTTGTCCTCGCGGATCCGGCTCCAGTGGAACCACGCCTTGGCCAGCGCGGTCTGCACCAGGTCCTCGGCCAGCGCGTGGTCGCGGGTCAGCAGATACGCGGTCCGCAGCAGGGCCCGCGACCGGGCCGCGACGAACGCGTCGAAGGTGTCCGCGCCCTCGTGGTCCTCGTGCACCGCTGTCACCCCCGTCACCGTCACCCGCGCCGACCCGGATCCAACGCGGGTCGCGCGCGCCGTCGTCACGCCGTCGTCGATGCTCACACCCTGCTCGACCACCTGGCCTGCCCGGACGGTTGCCTCGCCGTCGGAACATTTCGACAAGCGGCGGGGTCGGGGAACACGGTATTACGTGTTCCCCGACCCCGGGGGATGTCGCGACTGTCAGGCGGTGCGTTCGGAGGCGCCGCGGCGGCTGGTGGTTGGGGTGGTGAGGCGGTCGGGGGGTGGGAGGTGGACCACGCGGTTCAGTTGGCCCATGTCGCGGAGGATCGTGTGGGACGCCGCGGCCGCGGCCGTGCCGGGCTGGTAGCCGGCGGCGAAGCCGACCGCCTCGAACATGTCCACGTCGTTGCTGCCGTCCCCGATCGCGATGGTGCGCTCCGGTGGGATGCCGAGTTCCTCGTTCCACCGGCGGATGGCCGTGACCTTCCCGGGGCCGTCGACCAGGCCGCTGACCTCCCCGGTGAGTACGCCGTCCTCGATTCCGAGCTTCCCGGCCGCGTACCGCTCGACGCCGAGGCGCTCCGCGAGCGGCCCGACGACGGCGTCGAATCCGCCACTCGCGATCGCGACCTCGTGGCCGGCGGCCTTCAGTTCGCGGATCAGCTGCTCGGCGCCTTCGCTCAGCTCGACGCCGTCCGCCACCTGGCGGACGAGTGACTCGTCGACGCCACGCAGTACGGCGATCTTGGCGCGGATCGACGTCTCGTAGTCCCCGGTCTGTGCCGCCTGGACCTCGGGCAGCCGCCCCGCCAGCTCGGCCAGCGTGTCCAGGGTGTCGTGCTTGCTCAGCGTGTGGTCGACGTCGAACACGAACAGGTGCCGCTGCATCGGGACCATCGGCTGCTGCGGGGTCGTCGTCCTGCTCTCCGGAGCCAGTGCGCGGTCGATCGTCGAGGCGACCTCGCTGCGCACCGACGGCCGCCACTGCCCGACGGCCGGGTCCCACACGCCGTTCGACGGATCGGCGGCACCGTCCAGGAAAGTGCCGATGGTTTCCGTCATTTCCTTGAACTCCGGGTAGTCCTGGAGCTGCGGGATCCGCGCCCGCAGCTGCCGGAAACCCTGGTCCCAAAGGATCTCGGTCTCGTCGTCGCGGGCCGGCGCCTGCCCGTAGAAGCGGTACGGGTGCGGCGGCCCGCTGCGGCCGGCCTCGCGCCAGTGCCAGTTTTCCGCCAGCGCTTTCCGGAGCTTGTCGCCGTCCACCGGACAGGTCCGCGCGATGTAGTACAGGTCGGCGATGTCCTTGAACCGGGGCGCGGCGATGCCGTCGCCGACGCCCGGCTGCAGGGCGAGGGCCGCCATCTTGTCCGCCGCCAGGTCCGCGACCGGCCGCAGCAGCGGCGTGATGGGCTTCAGGCCGGGGAGCTGTACGCCGACGATCGACCGCCGGGCCCGCTCGGACTCGCTCGACCGCTGGATCATGGTCGGCATCTTCACGTCGACCTCGATCGTGAACGCGTCCCCGTCGCGCCGCAGGCCAAGCGGTCCGCGGCTGTCGTCGACCGGCTGTACGTCGATGGTGAAGACGGCATGCCCGCGGCCGGCGACCTCGACGTTCCGGGTCGTGTAGCGGACCAGCCCGCCGAGGCCCTCGCCGCCGTCGAGCGGGTTCTGCCGCATCGGCGCGACCGCGAGGACGGACTCCCGGACCCGGGCCAGGTACTCGTCGTCCGGCAGGTGGCCGACCGCGTCGTTGTAGACGTCGAGGTCGTTCGCGGTGCGGGCCATCGCGTAGACCGGGTCGATCCCGGATTCGGAATCGGTCGTCCCGGACCACGTCTCGGCGTACGCCGGGAGCGGGTTGGAGCCGGTGTTCTTCCAGGCGTCACCGTCCCGGTTCAGCTGGCAGAGGAAGTCGCCGACGACCAGCTGCCGCTTGGCGCGATCGACCGGGAACTTCGGGCTGCTGACCTGCTGGAGCTGCCCGATGAGCCGGCCCCAGCGCGGGAAGGCGCCACGGAACTGCTTGCGGTCGAGGTGACCGTCGTACCCCGGCATGCTGTTACCCCTTCGCAGCGGCGTCGAGCGCGGACTCGAGCCAGGCCGGACCGTCGTACGCCGGCTCGCGGCCGGCGAACTGCTCCGTCAGCTCGGCGCCGAGCTGGTCGGCCGTCGTCCAGCCCTGGCTGATGAAGGACCGGGCCAGCCGGCCCAGGTCGGACAGGTCGAGCCCCTGGCCTTCGGAGAGGTCGGCCAGCGTCCGGGCCGGGCCGGTGACCGGGAGGCCCTCGACCACGCGGCACTGGTCTTCCTGGACCGAGCGCGGGTGCACCGTGACGCCGTCGGGCAGTGCGTTGCGGGCGCGGCCGGAGAACTCGATCTCGTCCCCGCCGGCAGTTCCCGCGCCGTACAGCTGGGCGGCGGATCGATGCGACACGACCAGGGTGGTCAGCGACCGTTCCCACGCGGGGGACGCCTCGGCCAGCAGCCAGGTCGCGTAGAGGGTCGGGTGCGGATGACTCGCGCCGGCCCGGACCCGGAGCACGCCCTCGATCACCGGCTCGACGATCTCGGCCTCCTGCAGTTGCGCGAGGACCTGCTCGGTCACCTCGCCACGCAGCTGCGCGATCGCCACCAGACCGTGCTGGCCGTCGGCCAGCGCGCAGATCCGCGCGAACGCGTCCAGCACGCGTGGGCGTGCGAAGCCCTTCATGTGCCAACTCCACAACTGCCGGGGACAGTTCCGCGCTCATCATCCAGGGCGCGAGGTTCACGAAGATGAACGGACGATGACGGAAAGTCTCGCCAGGTGACGGTGACGGAAAGTTTCATCAAGTACTGGCCAAGCGGCGGAAATTGCCGGAACGTTGTGTCTGGACACATTCCCTTCACCGCCCCGGAGGTTGTTCCGATGTCCATCACTCGACCGTTGCCGCGACTGCTCGCCATCCTCCTGCTGTTCGCCGCAACCCTCACCACCTCACAGGTCGTCGCCACGAGCGTCGCGCACGCGGACGGCTGTTACACGTGGGGCCGCACCCTCAGCCAGGGAGCCAGTGGCGAGGACGTGCGGCAGTTGCAGATCCGCGTCTCCGGCTATCCCGGGTACGGCGGTCATCTCGCGATCGACGGCGCTTTCGGGCCGGCCACCAAGGCGGCGGTCCAGCGGTTCCAGTCGGCGTACGGACTGGTCGCGGACGGCGTCGCCGGGCAGAACACGTTCAACAAGATCTACGCGCTGCAGGACGACGACTGCACGCCGATCCACTTCACGTACAGCGAACTCGACGACGGCTGCGGCGGCTCCGGGTTCGACGGCGGCCCGCTGTCCGCGGCGGCGACCAAGGCCAACGCGCTCGAGACGATGTGGCACCTGGAAGCGCTGCGGCACGCGCTCGGCGATCAGCCGCTCGTCGTCACCAGCGGGTTCCGCAGCTACTCGTGCAACGCTCAGGTCGGTGGCGCCAGCAACAGCCAGCACCTGTACGGCCGGTCCGCCGACCTGGTCGGCAACCCGTCGCTCTGCACCCTCGCCAAGCAGGCCCGCTACCACGGCTTCGGCGGCATCCTCGGCCCGGGCTACCCCGGTCACAACGACCACACCCACCTCGACATCCGCACGAGCAACGTCTGGGAAGCCCCGAGCTGCGGCGTCTAGCCGGGACCTAGCTGAGCGGCCGGTCCCCGAAGTCGGTCAGCGGCGGTAGCCCGAGCGCTACCGCCGCGGCCAGCTTGTCCCAGCCGACCGTGCCGAACGGCTCCGCGCCGCCCGCGAAGTCACGCTCCAAGCTCCGGGCGGCGCGCTCGGCCGCGTCGCGCTCCACGTCACTGACCAGTCCGGCCGCGTGCGCCGTCGCCAACTCGTCCCAGTCCTCCGTACCGATCGCCCCGTCGGCCCGCCGGAACGGATCCAGCTCGAGGTCCTCGAAGGTCCACTCCGCGCCGGCGAGCGCGGGCGTCGTACTGACGTCGACGTGCAGCAACCCGCTGTGCCGGAAGTACGCGAACCACCACCCGTCGTGCGGTGCGAGCTGAACGCAGTGTTCACCCGGCCCGCCCGGTCCGAGCTGGGCCGTCTCGCAGTACTCGCCGTTGTCACCGCGGAACAGCGACCGCGCCGGTGTGTAGAACCAGGTGCCGAAGGCATCCGCGCCCAGCAGGTACGCCGACCACAGCCCCGAACCCTCGGGACGCTTGCGTTTGCGCAGGTAGACGACGTTCACAGCAGCTCGCTCAGGGCGTGGATCGTCAGGCCCACGAGCGCGCCGACCACGGTCCCGTTGATGCGGATGAACTGCAGGTCGCGGCCGACGTGCAGTTCGATCCGGGCGGCGGCCTCGCGACCGTCCCAGCGCTCGATGGTGTCGGAGATGACCGAGACGATCTCCGTGCCGTACGTGCGCACGACGTACCCCACGGCCTCGGCCGCGCGGGCGTCGACCTTCGCCCGCAGCGGCTCGTCCTCCTGCAGGCGCCCGCCCAGGTCCTGCAGCGCCTTGACCCCCCGCGCCCGGAGCGTGCTCTTCGGGTCGTTGATCGCGTCGATCAGCGCCGTACGCATCGCGTCCCAGACCGCGGTCAGGCTGGTGCTCATGTCCGGGTGCGTCAGCATCCGCGCCTTCCACGCCTCGAACCGCTCCATCGTCTCCGGGTCGTGCTGCAGGTCGTCCGCCAACTGCCCGAGCAGCCGGTCGATCGCCCGTCGCGCCGGATGCGTCTGGTTGTCGCGTACGTCGGCCAGCCAGGCGAGCGCCTCGCGGTGGATGCGGTCGATCACGAGCCGGTCCACCCACTGCGGCGACCACCGCGGCGCCCGCGGACCGACCACGTCCGCGAGCAGGTCCCGGTTGGCGGCCAGCCAGTCGTGCGCCTCCACCATCAGCAGGTCGAGCAGTGCGTGGTGCGCGCCGTCCTCGACCACCGACTGGACGAAGTGCCCGGCGATCGGACTCAGCGGCTCCTTCACGAACCGCGGCAACAACGACCCGCGGACGAACGCGGCCACGTCGTCGTCCCCGAGCTTCGGCAGCGCCGCCCCGACCGTCCGCGCGCCCTCCGCCACGATCCGCTCGGCATGGTTGCCGTCGGCAAGCCACTCGCCGACGCGCCGGCTCACCTGCGCCGTCGCCATCTTCTCCGCCACGACCTCCTCGGACAGGAAGTTCTCGGTGACGAACTGCTCCAGGCTCTCCGCGAGACTGTCCTTGCGGGTCGGCACGATCGCGGTGTGCGGGATCGGCAGCCCGAGCGGCCGCCGGAACAGCGCCGTCACCGCGAACCAGTCCGCCAGCGCGCCCACCATCGCCGCCTCGGCCGCCGCGTTCAGGTACGCCCAGCCGCCACTGCGGTGCAGCGTCGCCACGTAGATCACGGCGGCGAGCACGAGCAGCGACAACGCCACCGTCCGCATCTGCCGCAGCCCACGCCGCCGTACCAGATCGGCCGCGCCCAACGTCAAGGTCGCCATACCCCGATCTAACCAAGTCGGCGGTGACGAAACCCTCAGGCAAGTACCTGAGTCGACCCCCGGCGTTCCATCAGGCCCGAGATCGCGGCCAGAACCAGGCCGGCCACGGCGAGGGCGGCGCCGAGGCGGCTCGGCCACTCGTAGCCGTAGCCGGCGGCCAGGACGACGCCGCCGAGCCAGGCGCCGAGCGCGTTGGCGATGTTCAGCGTGGAGTGGTTCAGCGACGCAGCCAGCGACTGGCCCTCGTGCGCGACGTCCATCAGCCGGGTCTGCAGCGCGGGCACCAGGATGCTCGCCGAGCAGCCCATCGCGAACACCGCGACCAGCGCCCCGGGGCGGGTCTGCGCGAGCCATCCGAACGCTCCGAGGACGACGGCGACCGCGACCAGTCCGCCATACACGCTGCCCATCAGCCACCGGTCGGCGAGCCGCCCGCCGAGGACGGTGCCGGCGGTCATGCCCACGCCGTACACACCGAGGACGATCGTCACGGCGGACTGCGAGAAACCGGACAGTTCCGTCATCGTCGGCGTGATGTAGGAGTACGTCGCGAACATGCCGCCGAAGCCGACCAATCCGACGAGCAGGGCCATCCACACCTGCGGACGGGCGAGCGCGCTGAGTTCGCTGCGGACGTTCACGTCGCCGCCGACCGGCTGCGGCGGCACCCAGAACCAGACGGCGACCAGCGTCAGCAACCCCAGTACGCCGACCGCGAGGAACGGCACCTGCCACCCGAGTTGCTGGCCGAGGAGCGTCGTCACCGGTACGCCGATGACGTTCGCGACCGGGAGGCCCACCATCGTCATCGCGACCGCCCGCGCGCGCCGGCCGGGCGGCACCATCGACGCGCCGACCACCGCGCCGATCCCGAAGAACGCGCCGTGCGGTACGCCGGACAGGAACCGCGCGGCCATCAGGAACTCGTAGCTCGAGGCAATCGCCGACAGCACGTTGCCGAGCACGAACAGCGCCATCAGCCCGAGCAGGAGGCGTTTCCGCCCGGTCCGTGCGCCGAGCGCCGCGATCACCGGGGCGCCGACGACGACGCCGAGCGCGTACGCCGAGACGACATGACCGGCCGTCGGGATCGAGATGCGGACACCGTCCGCGATCTGCGGCAGCAGTCCCATCGTGACGAACTCGGTGGTCCCGATCGCGAACCCGCCGGTCGCCAGCGCGAACAGCGCCAGGCTCACATGCCGTGAGGTCGTGTCAGGAGTCACTGGGGTGGTCACCCCTGATTGTTGCATCGGATCTCCAGGCCATCACAATCCACGCACCCGGAGCCCGCTGAGCGTGGGGACCGCCGGAGCGGTCGCATTGTGATGGCCTGGCGGTCCGTGCCATGCAAGGATCCGGCATGGCCAACTTCGGGGACTACCAGTTGCAGATCTACCTGCAGGGGATGCTGCAGGGGACGACGCCGGAGATCACGACCGACCTGGCGCGGCTGGAGTCGCAGGCGGCCGGGAAGTTACCGGCCGAGGCGATGGGGTACATCGTGCCGAGCGCGGGCAGCGGCGCGACCGCGCGCGCCAACCAGGCGGCGTTCGAACGCTGGCGCCTGGTGCCCCGGATGCTCCGCGGCAGCACCGAACGCGACCTGTCCTGCACGATCCTGGGTACGGCGATGCCCGCGCCGGTCCTGGTCGCGCCGATCGGCGTACAGACGCTCGCGCACCCGGACGGCGAGCTGGCGACGGCCCGCGCCGCCGGCACGCTCGGTCTGACCTACACACACTCGACCCAGGCCAGCCACGCGATCGAGCAGATCGAGGCAGCCAGCAAGTGGTTCCAGCTGTACTACCCGACCGACCGGGACGTCTGCCTGAGCTTCCTGCAGCGCGCGAAGGCGGCGGGGTACGGCGTACTCGTCGTCACCCTCGACACCGGGACGATCGGGTGGCGCCCGGCGGATCTGGATCGCGGGTTCCTGCCGTTCCTGAAGGGGGAGGGGCTGGCGAACTACTTCAGTGACCCCGCGTTCCAGGCGAAGCTGGCCAAGCCGGTCGCCGAGGACCCGGGCGCGGCGGTGATGCACTGGGCGCAGATGTTCCCGAACGTCGGGCTGGCGTGGGACGACCTGTCGTTCCTGCGCGACAACTGGGACGGGCCGATCGTGCTGAAGGGCATCACCCATGTCGAGGACGCCAAGCTCGCCGCCGAGCACGGCGTCGACGGCATCGTGGTCTCGAACCACGGCGGCCGCCAGGTCGACGGCGCGGTCGCCGCGCTGGACGCGCTGCCCGCGATCGCGGACGCGGTCGGCGAACAGCTGACGATCCTGTTCGACTCCGGCGTGCGCACCGGAGCCGACGCCGCGAAGGCGCTCGCCCTGGGCGCCAAGGCGATCCTCCTCGGCCGCCCCCTCCTCTACGGCCTCGCGCTGGCCGGCCAAGCAGGCGTCGAGCACGTACTGCGCTGCTTTCTCGCCGAACTCGACCTCACCCTCGCCCTCTCCGGCCACGCCAACCACCGAGAACTCACCCGCGACTCGGTGGTGCGCGCGTGAAGGGGGTTGTGTTCGATCTGGACGACACGTTGTTCGATCACCGGGGGTCGGCGACGTTCGCGGTCCGGAGTTGGGTCGCGGAGCTGGGCGTCGCGCCGACCGACGAGCTGGTCGTCGAGTGGTTCGCGATCGAGGACCGCGTCTACCCTCGCTGGCTCGCCGGGGAGCTGACCCATCAAGGGCAGCGACGCGCCAGGCTGCACGAGTTCCTCCCGCTCGTCGGCCACCCGGTGCCGCCGACGGAGGGTGAGCAGGACGAGTTCTTCGAGGGCTACCTGAAGCACTACCGGGGCAGCTGGATCGCGTTCCCGGACGCGCGTCCCGCCCTGGAAGTTGCTCGCGGCAACGGATGGCGGATCGGCGTACTCACCAACGGCAGTACGACGCAGCAGAACGCGAAGCTGGCCGCGATCGGGCTTGCCGAGTTCGTCGACGTGGTGTGCACGTCCGAGTCCCTCGGCGTCAGCAAGCCCGATCCAGTGGCTTACCAACGCGTCTGCGAAGCACTGGGCTGCGAGCCGTCCGACGTACTGATGATCGGCGACAACCTCGAGCTGGACGTCCTCGCCGCCCGCCGAGCCGGCCTGACCGCGCGACACCTCGACCGCGCGGCCGGACACGGCCTGCTCGAGCTTCTCTAGTTGATCGTCCAGGTGTCGGCGCCGGTGACGAGGGACTGCAGGTCGCCGGGGCCCTGGGTTTCCTCGGCGGTGGTGATCTGCTGGCGGACCAGGTCGTCGTACGCCGGGCGGTCGACGGCGCGGAACACGCCGACGGGTGCGCGGTGCAGGACGCCGGCGTCGGTGAGGCGGGACAGGGCGAACGCGTACGCCGGGTCGTCGGTGTGGGCGTCGTGGACGACCAGGTCGGCCTCGCCGTTCGGCAGGTCGGCGATCTCGCGGACGGCCAGCGACGCGAACCCGTCGCGGACCACGCCGAGCCGCCCGTCGGTGCCGAACCGGATCGGTTCGCCGTGCACCAGCGGGATGATCGCGTCGTCCCGGGTCTCCGGGTCCTTGAACGCCTCGAACGCGTTGTCGTTGAAGATCGGGCAGTTCTGGTAGATCTCCACGAACGCCGTACCGCGGTGCTCGGCCGCGGCCCGCAGGACCGAGGTCAGGTGCTTGCGGTCGGAGTCGACCGTCCGCGCCACGAACGTCGCCTCCGCGCCGAGCGCCAGCGAGACCGGGTTGAACGGGTTGTCCACCGACCCCATCGGCGTCGACTTCGTCACCTTGCCCGGCTCCGACGTCGGCGAGTACTGCCCCTTGGTGAGGCCGTAGATCCGGTTGTTGAACAGCAGGATCTTGAGGTTCACGTTCCGCCGCAGCGTGTGGATCAGGTGGTTGCCGCCGATCGACAGCGCGTCGCCGTCACCGGTCACCACCCACACGCTCAGGTCCGGCCGGGCCGTCGCCAGCCCGGTCGCGATCGCCGGCGCGCGGCCGTGGATCGAGTGCATGCCGTACGTCGACAGGTAGTACGGGAACCGGGACGAGCAGCCGATCCCGGAGACCATCGCGACGTTCTCGCGCTTGATCCCCAGCTCGGGCAGGAACCCCTGGAAGGCCGCGAGTACGGCGTAGTCGCCGCAGCCGGGGCACCAGCGGACCTCCTGGTCCGACACGTACTCCTTGCGGTTCTGCGGCTCGGTCGCGGCCGGGACGCCGTGCAGACCGTTCGGCAGGCTGGGCATGCCGAGCTCTACGGTGCTCATCGTGCTCCCCCTGTTTGCATTCCAGGCTTGAGATGGCCGTTCTGGTCGACCAGTGCCTCACCGTGCTTGACGGCGGCCGCGGCCGCCCCCAGGTGGCGGGCGTCGTCGTCGATGCCCTCGGTCTCCTCGACCAGGTTGCCGATCACCTCGGCCAGCTCCGCCGCGCCGAGCGGCATACCGCGGACCTGCGCGTAGGAGACGACGTCGACCAGGTACTTCGAACGCAGCAGCATCGCCAGCTGGCCCAGGTTCATCTCCGGGACCAGGACCTTCTCGTACGACCGCAGCACGTCCCCGAGATTCGACGGGAACGGGTTCAGGTGCCGCAGGTGCGCCTGCGCGACCTTGCCGCCGACCTTGCGGACCCGGCGGACACCGGCGCCGATCGGGCCGTACGTCGAACCCCACCCGAGCACCAGGACCTTCGCCGTACCGTCGGGATCGTCGACCTCGATCGGCGGGATCGACCGGGCGACCGCGTCCACCTTCGCCTGCCGGGTCCGGATCATCAGGTCGTGGTTGGCCGGGTCGTAGGAGATGTTGCCGGTCTTGTCCTCCTTCTCCAGGCCGCCGATCCGGTGGTCCAGGCCCGCGGTCCCCGGGATCGCCCAGGCGCGGGCGAGGGTCTCCGGGTCACGCTCGTACGGGAGGTAGAGCGGCTTGCCGTCCGGGCCGGTCGCGTTGGGCGCGGTCGTGAAGTCCGGGTCGATCGTCGGCAGGTCGTCGACGACCGGGATCTTCCACGGCTCGGACCCGTTCGCCAGGTAGCCGTCGGACAGCACGATCACCGGCGTGCGGTAGGTGATCGCGATCCGGGCCGCCTCGATCGCGATCGCGAAGCAGTCCGCGGGGGACTGCGCCGCGAGCACCGGCAGCGGGGCCTCGCCGTTGCGGCCGAACATCACCTGCAGCAGGTCGGCCTGCTCGGTCTTGGTCGGCATACCCGTCGAGGGCCCGGCGCGCTGGATGTCGCAGACCACCAGCGGCAGTTCGAGCATCACGCCGAGACCGATCGTCTCGGACTTCAGGCTGATCCCCGGGCCGGACGACGTGGTGACGCCGAGCGCGCCGCCGAACGACGCGCCGAGCGCGGCGCCGACACCGGCGATCTCGTCCTCGGCCTGGATCGTGGTCACGTTGAACCGCTTGAGCTTGGACAGCTCGTGCAGGACGTCGGACGCCGGGGTGATCGGGTACGCGCCGAGGACCAGCGGCAACCCGGCCCGCTGCGCGCCCGCCACCAGGCCGTACGCCAGTGCGAGGTTGCCGGAGATGTTCCGGTACGTGCCGGCGGCCATGCTGGCCGGCTTCACCTCGTACCGGACCGAGAACTCCTCGGCGGTCTCACCGAAGTTGTAGCCCGCGCGGAAGGCCGCGATGTTCGCGTCGCGGATGTCCGCCTTGGACGCGAACTTGGTCTCCAGGAACGAGATCGTCGACTCGACCGGCCGCTGGAACAGCCAGGACACCAGGCCGAGCGCGTACATGTTCTTCGCCCGCGACGCGTCCTTGCGGGACAGGCCGAACTCCTTGACCGACTCCACCGTCATGCCGGTCAGGTTCAGCGGTACGACGTGGTAGCCGTCGAGCTCGCCGGTCTCCAGCGGGTTCTCGTCGTACCCGATCCGCTTCAGGTTGCGCGCGGTGAAGTCGGCGGTGTCGACGATCAGGGTCGCGCCCCGCGGCACGTCCTTGAGGTTCGCCTTGAGCGCCGCCGGGTTCATAGCGATCAGCACATCGGGCGCATCACCCGGCGTGAGGATGTCGTGGTCGGCGAAGTGGAGCTGGAAGGAGCTGACTCCCGGCAGGGTCCCGGCTGGTGCCCGGATCTCCGCTGGGAAGTTGGGCAACGTCGACAGGTCGTTGCCGAACGATGCCGTTTCCGCTGTGAACCTGTCCCCCGTGAGTTGCATCCCGTCGCCGGAGTCGCCGGCGAAGCGGATCACCACGCGGTCGAGCTGCTTGACCTCGATGGTCACTGTTCTGTTCATCTCCAAGTCGAAGCTTGGGTCGGTCTGCCACCTCGTGGACGACAGGTCGATCCCCCCGTCAGGGCGATAACCCCAATATTAGTTCGCCCTTTGCACGGAACCATGCGGAAGCCCCGGTGGTCCACAGCCTGGGACGCGGTGTCAGAAGGTGGTCCGATCCGGTAGGACCCTCAGCTCCTCCTGATATCACCCTCCGCAAGCGCTCGCTTGCGATCCGCAGTGAGAAGCGGCAGGGTGGCGGTCGTCTTGTTGTGACCTCAGGGAGTTGTCTCATGCGCCGTGTGCGGTTGCTCGCCGGATTGCTGACAGTGCTCGTCTCGGGGTGCGCTGCCCCGATCGCCCCGGCGAACAGCGCCCTGAGTCTGGGCAGTACCGCGGCCGCGGCGCCTGTCTCCGTCACGGCGCCCGCCCGGACGGCGAAGATCCACAGCATCCGGACGACCGACGCGACCAAGGGCGTGATCACGGTGGTCGGGACGCTGTCGCCGGCGCCCGCGGCCGGCACCCGGATCCCGTTGCACCAGTGGATCCCGTCGCTGAAGCGGTGGCAGGAGGTCGCGCACGGGTACTCGTCCGGCGGCAGCGTGACGATCACCACGGTGCAGCCCGGGTCGGTCCGGACGTACCGGATCGCGGTCGGCCCACAGGCGCCGTACGCCGCGGCGATCTCGCCGATGATCAGCTTCAAGCACTACGTGTGGCGCGGGATGTTCAAGAAGGGCCTGCCGGCCGCGGGCGGGGCGGGACAGCCGCAGTTCACCGTCGTACCGCCGAAGGAAGGGCCGCGGCGGTCCGAGGCCGACCTGCTGGCGAACCAGGGCGGGTACGTCTGGGGCGAGGTCGACGCGACCGGGTGCCGGTACTCGCGGAACTGGCTGGGCAACCTGACCGACGGGCTGGTCCGGGTCTCGCTGCACAACGGGACCAAGGCGATGACGTCGCTCCGCGTCCAGCAGGAGACCGAGAGCTGGCTGAACCACGACATCTCCGGCGTGACCCGCCTGCGCCTCCAGGTCGCCGACATCCGCTCCGGCTACGGTCCGTACGTTTCCATCGACTCGTTGCTGCTCTGCACGAACTAGACTGCTGCCCGTGTCGGACAGCTATGGCGTCATCGCCGCGGTGGTCGCGCTCGGCCTGGTCGGGCTGATCGGCGCGTTCGCGCTGAACAAGGCGCTGACCGTCACGTATCCGACCGAGGGCAAGCTCACGACGTACGAGTCCGGCGTCGACCCGGTCGGCGAGGGCTGGGCCCAGATGCACATCCGGTACTACCTGTTCGCGTACCTCTATGTGATCTTCGCCGTCGACGCGATCTACCTCTTCCCGTGGGCCACCATCTTCGCGACCCTCGGCTTCGCCACCCTGATCGAGATGTTCGTCTTCCTCGCCTTCGTGGCGGTAGGCCTCCTGTACGCCTACCGCAAGGGCGTCCTCCGCTGGACCTAGGCCGGAGGGAACCGCGCCGTTCCGGGGAGCGTCGACTTGAGGAGCCCGCCTGGGCTCACTCAACCCAACTGCGCCACCCGGAAGGGAACTCGAGCATGGCAAAGGCTGACCCGAACAAGCGCCCGAAGAAGAGCGACATGGAGGTAAGCAAGCAAATACTCGATGGAGCCCAGCGACAGTCCCGCAACAATGCCAACAGGGCCGCGACGGGCGAGCAGGCCAGAAAGATCGATAAGGCCGTCAGCAGGAGGAGGACTAACCTCCGGCGTGGTGGTAGATGATCGTGGCTGTCTTCTAGAGCCGTGGCGGGCTGTGGGCGCCGTGGGTGGTCGCAGCCCCGCCTGACCGAGGAGTGAGCACGTGCAGAGTTGGCTGGACGGGAATCTTGCGGGCCTGATCGCGAAGCACGGTGTGCCGGCGGCGTCGGTCGCGGTGCTGGCCGACGGTCAGGTGAGTACGGCGGCCGCGGGGATCCTGAACCTGAACACCGGCGTCGAGGCGACCGTCGACTCGGTCTTCCAGATCGGGTCGATCACGAAGCTGTGGACCACCACGCTGATCGCCCAGCTGGTTGCCGAGGGCAAGATCGATCTCGACCGGCCGGTGCGCGACCACCTTCCCGAGTTCAAGCTCGCCGACGAGACCGCGGCCGCGGCGATCACGACGCGGCAGCTGCTGACCCACACCAGCGGCTTCTCCGGTGACGCGTTCACGCCGACGTCGCGCGGCGACGACGCGGTCGAGCTGTTCGTGCGCGACGTGCTGCCCGGCCTGGCGCAGGAGGTGCCGCCGGGCGCGGGGTTCTCCTACAACAACGCCGGGTACGTCGTGCTCGGGCGGATCGCCGAGGTCCTTGTCGGGAAGCCGTACCACGAGCTGATCCGGGAGCGGATCGCCGTACCGCTCGAGCTCGACCACGTCGCGACGATCCCGGACGAGGCGCTGCTGTACCGCGCGGCGCTCGGGCATGTGGCGCCGAAGCCGGGCGATCCGTTGCAGGCGGCGCCGGTGTGGAGCCTGGTGCACGCGATGGCGCCGGCCGGGTCGCTGCTGGCGATGAGTGCGCGGGACCTGATCACGTTCGGCCGCGCGTACCTGGACGCGACGTTGCTCGACCGGGCCACGATCGACCGGTTGTGGGAGTCGCAGGTCGACGTACCGGCGATCGGCGGGTTCGCGCAGCACTGGGGGCTCGGCTGGATGATCTTCGACGCCGAGGGCGGGCGGCTGTACGGCCACGACGGCGGAACGGTCGGCCAGTCCGCGTTCTTCCGGCTCGTCCCGGACCGGGGTGTCGCGGTCGCGCTGCTCACCAACGGCGGCAGCCCGGGAGCGCTGTACGACGACCTGGTCGGCCACATCCTCCGCGAGACCGCGGGGATCGAACTGCCGGTCCGCCCGGTGCCGCCGGCCGCGCCGGTCGAGATCTCCCCCGAACTGGTCACCGGCCGCTACACCGGCGTCCTGACGCAAAGCACGGTCACCGCCGAGGACGGGGAGTTCTGGGTGCTGGACGACGCGGTCAGCGAGGAGGCACGGATCCTCATCCCGGAGCCGCGCCGGACCCGGCTGGTCCCGCTGGACGACTCGCGGCTGATCGCCGCCGAGCCGGAGCGCGGGACGCACGAGGTGATCGCGTTCCGGGAGCCGGTGGACGGGCGCGCGACGTACCTGTTCCGTGGCGGCCGGCTCACCCCGCGAAGTAACTGAAAGTAGTTCACGTTCCCGGCCATGGACTGGTTGCCCCGGTCACCGTTTGTGATTGCGTGCAGCAACAAACGCGAGTTTCAAACGCTGTCGTTGACGGTATGAGTACAACCGGTCGCCAAGCGCTGAGTTCGGGGCTATGGTGATTACACGGGGGAACGGGGCGAATCCTGGTGGTGAGGCTATGTCGTGGCAACTGTGGGTAGTGATCGCCCTCGTTGCGGCTGCACTGGCGCTGCTGGCCGCAGCGCGCATGCGGCACGCCCGCGAGGTCTTCGACGACATCACCGACCTCGACCGCGCGCCGGCCGAGCCTGCTGTACCGGCCGAGCCGGCTGAACCGGCCGGCGCCGACGAGCTGGCCCGTGCCCGGGCCCGCCACCTCCACGCCGAGCCGGACCGCCGCCGCAAACACGGCTGACTCCCGGCGCTGCCGGTCCTCGGCGAATCAGAGCAGTCCGTCGCGGCGCGCCACGGCGGCTGCCTCGGTGCGGGAGCGGACGCCGAGCTTGGCGAGGATGTTCGAGACGTGCACGCTGACCGTCTTCTCGCTGATGTACAGCTCCCGCGCCAGCTGCCGGTTGGTCCGTCCCTCGGCGAGCAGCCGCAGTACTTCGGTCTCCCGCGACGTCAGCGCACTGGCGCCGCTGGTGTCGACGCCACCCGCCTCCTCCAGCAACGGGCGAGCGCCAAGCTCCCGGCCCGTCTCCGCCGCCAGCGCGGTCTGCTCGTTCGCTTCGGCGACCCGGCCCGCGGCGCGGAGGGCCGCCGACAACCGGATCCGCGACCACGCCTGCTCGAAGACGTAGCCGTACCCGAAGGCGTCCGTGGTCCGCCGCCACGCGGCGACGTGCTCGTCGGGCGTCGGCGCGTCGATCCCGGTCAGCCAGCGCAGCCGCTCCCACTCCGACTCCAGCCGCGCGAGCCAGGCGAGTCCTTCGACGCCCATCAGGCGCCCTGGCGGCAGCCCCTTCTCCGCGGTCGCCTGCCCGGCCGAGACCAGCTCCGCACCGCGCGCGACCAGGTCCGCCGCGGCCGACGGCTCCCCGGCGGCCCGGTGACACAGCAGCTGCAGGCCGAGCGTGGAGAACCGGATCCGCGCGAGGAACCACTCGGTCTGGAACACGTCGCTGCACAGCGTGGACACGTCGGCGATCAGCCTCTCCGCCTCGGCCGGCTTGTCGAGCACGCGGTACGCGTCCACGGCCGGCTGCAGCCCGATGATCGGCAGCATGATGTCCAGGTCCCACCACTTGCGGGACAGCTCGAACTCCTCCGCGACCGCGGTGTCACCCCGCGCGCCGCGGACCGAGAACTCCACCGCGCGCAGCGCCGCCGCGGCCGCCGCCGGCGTCATCGCGTCCGTCCGCGCCGTCGCGGACGCCTCGTCCCACTCGCCGAGCGTGAACTCGGTCAGCGCCAGCAACCGCCGCGCGTCGAACCCGTACGCCGCCCACTGCCGCCCGAGCTCACCGGCCCGCTTGGTCGCGAACGACAGCGCCGTCCTCGCGTTCAGCAGGTCGCCCTGCTCGTACCGCGTCGACCCGAGCAGGAACCGGCTCCGCACCTCCGCGGCCGGATCGCCGGTGAGCTGCGCCCGGATGGCGGCCTCCTCGAGCTGCTTCACGGCGGTCTCCGGATCGCCGGCGCGACGCCGGAGCTGAGCCAGGGTGATCCCGGCGTCGCTGGCCGCCGACTCCTGACCCGCCTCGCGGGCGATCTCGAGCGCCCGGTGCGCCCAGCGTTCCGCCTCCATCGGCCGGCCGAGCGCGTCGGAGACCCGCGCGTACAGCGACGCGACCTGCGCCTTGAACACGCTGGCCGGCTCGTCGTTGACCAGCTTCAGAGCCTGTGAGATCGCCTCGTGGGACTCCTGGTCCTGATCGATGACCAGCGCGATGTCGGCCAGCGGCAGCAGCAACTGCGCGCGCTCCAGCTTCGGCGCGTCCGGCGGCAGGTCGGCCAGCGCCTTGCGGAGGATCTTCACCGCGCGCAGATGCTGCGAGGACAGCGTCGCGGCGGTCGCTGTCTGCACGATCAGCCAGGTCTTGTCGACTGCACGATCAGGCGCGTGATCAGGCGCACGGTTCGGGAAGAGCTCCAGGGCGAGCTCGTAGTGCTTCAACGCGTCCTGCGGCGCGCCGACCGAGATCGCTTCCTCACCGGCCCGGACCCGCGCCTCGAACGCGACCGGCAGGTTGTGCGACCGCGTGGCATGACCCGCGAGCTCGGCCGCCGTACCCGCGACCGTCAGGTCCTTCAGCGCCTGGACGTACGACGCGTGCAGGCGGACCCGCTCGCCCGGCAGCAGGTCGTCGTACACGGCCTCGGCGAGCAGGGCGTGGCGGAAGTAGTACCGGTCACTGGTCGGTACGTCGATGATGTGCGCGTCGATCAGCTCGCGCAGGGCCTCGTCGAGCTCGCGGTCGGGAAGCCCCGCGACCCCGGTCAGGAGCGTGTGCGGGACCCGGCGGCCGGCGACCGCGATCACCCGGGCGACCTGCCGGGCGCCGTCGGACAGCGGATCGAGGCGGACCAGCAGCAGGTCGGCGAGATCGGGCGGTACGCCGTCGCGGTCGCCCATCGAGGCCGCCGCGGCCAGCTCCTCGGTGAAGAACGCGTTGCCGCCGGCGCGCTCGAGGATGCGGCGCTCCTCGATCGCGGGCAGGGGAGTGGTCAGCAGCGAGTGCAGCAGCGCGCGGGACTCGTCGGCGTCCAGGGGAAGCAGGTTCACCCGGCGTACCCGGGGATTGCGGGACCACTCGGCGATCGGGCGGCGGAGCGGGTGCCGGCGGTGCAGGTCGTCGCTGCGGTAGGAGACGACGAGCGCCAGGCGCTGCGAGGTCAGGCGGGTGATCAGGAAACCGATCAGGTCCCGCGTCGAGTCGTCGGCCCAGTGTGCGTCCTCGATGATCACCACGATCGGCTCACTGGTGGACAGCGCGGTGAACGCGCCGAGGACGGCGTCGAACAGCGCGGCCCGGTCGAGCTGGACCTCCTGCGGCGCCGGCTGGGCGCCGAGCAGGCGGTGCGCGGGCAGCAGCCGGCCGATCGCCGGGAAGTTGGTCAGCACACCCTCGACGAGATCGGGCCGGTCGCCCGCGAGGCGGCCGAAGATCTCGGAGAACGGCTGGTAGGGCAGGCCGGCGTCGCCGAAGTCGGTGCAGTGCCCGACCAGCACGCCGAAACCGCGCTCGTGGGCACCCGTCGCCACCTCGTCCAGCAGCCGGGTCTTGCCGACGCCGGCGTCACCGGACAGCAGCACGGCGCCGGCACGACGGGTCTTGGCGTCGTCCACGGCGCTGAGCAGGGCGGCCATCTCGGTCGAGCGGCCGACGAGAGGTGTCGAGTTCCAGGGCACGTCGTCCATCTTCGCCCCTGGCGCCGACACAAATCGACGGCATCCCGTTCGCTGGTTGCTTCCGGTCACGGATCCGGGTACAGAAACGCCGTCCCTGATCGCGAGTTCTGGATCAGGGACGGCGGTCCGGGCGGTCATGCCGCCGGGCGGGGTCGGAGGGCGTGGCGCGGCTCCGGCTGCGAGTCCTTCGCCGTGCGCTGCCGCCGGTTGGCGGCCCGGAAGTCACGCTTGGCGCGCTCCAGCCGGTACGCCGTCTCCGCCTTCATCAGGTCCGGAGTCAGTGAAACGGTGATCATGGTGTGTCCCTCCCTTCAGGCTTTCCGGCCGAACAGGTTGCTGATGGTCCGGCGGCCCCGGGTGCTCCGGGTCTGCCGGAAGTCGCGGGTGAGGCGCTCCCTGCGGTAGTCGACCTCAGCCTTGACCGATGCGTTGCTGAACATGTGGTCCTCCGTCTGGTGCTGCCGGCTCCCTGCCGGCACCTGTAAATCTGCTCGTCTGAGGTAGGGCCGCACATCGGAACTCCTCCCTATCCCCGGCCGGCGGTCCGGGCCGGGGGACCTTAGGGGGTCCTAGGGGGTGCCTAAGACCCCCTCATGACGGCGGCGCGACCGGCTCCGGGGAGCCGGCCGCGCCGGGAGGGAAAGGGACCGGGGCGGTGATCGTGCGGTCACATCGCGGGACGGGCTCGCAGCTCGGGCGCGCAGGGCTGTGGCGGCTGCGGCGTGCGCTTGCGCTGGAACCAGAACGGCCGCTGGAAGTCACGGCGGATCCGGTCCTGCCGGTACCGAATCTCTGCCTGGAGCGAGTCGGTCGAATGGAAGTACATGATCGCCTCCGCGGTCTGCTGTCGTTGAGAAGACAGTGCGCGTCTGAGGAGAACCCGCACATCGGCACAACTCCCTATGCCTCGGGCAACCAACTCCCTAGTTCCGGAATCGCCGTCGAATCCGGAAGTAGGGCGTCCGGAACCGGGCCTAGCATCGGTTCCATGGAGTTCCTCGGCGAGGTGATCGAGTGGCGCGGACCGGCGCCTTACTACTTCGTGCCGGTGCCCGAGGAGGAGAGCGCCGCACTGCGTGAGGTGGCGCTGGCCACCAGCTACGGCTGGGGGATGCTGCCGATCCACGCCCGGATCGGCAGTGCCGAGTGGAAGACGTCGTTGTGGCCGAAGGACGGCAGATACCTGCTGCCGTTGAAGGACGCCGTACGCAAGCCGGCCGGACTGGACGCGGGGGACGAGGTGGAGGTCCGGCTGACGTTCGAGGCGGCTCCGCCCAAGCAGAAGCGGCCCGCGCCCAAGAGGACACCTCTGCCGACGGGATCGCGGGAGCCGGTGACGGACGACCAGCTCACGATCGTGCCGGCGAACGAGGCGGCATGGGAGGACTTGCAGGCGGTCTTCGGCGCGGGCGGCGACACCGGCCGCTGCTGGTGCCAGCGGTTCCGGATGTTGCCCAAGGAGTCGTGGGCCTCGGAAGGTCCCGAGGAGCTCGCCGCGCGGCTCCGCGACCAGACCGCGTGCGGTGATCGAGAGGCCCCGGCGACGACAGGTCTCGTCGCGTACCTCGACGGCGAGCCCGTGGGCTGGTGCGCCGTCGCCCCGCGGGCCGGCCACGCCAGGCTGTTGCGCGACTACCGCGTTCCGTGGCTCGGTCGGGACGAGGACAAGACCGACCCCGCCGTGTGGGCCGTGACCTGCTTCGTCACCCGGCCCGGCTACCGCCGCCGGGGAATCAGCCGGGCACTCGCCCGCGCCGCCGCCGATCACGCCCGCGACCGTGGCGCCCGCGCCGTCGAGGGCTACCCGGACTTCGTCGACGGTGGCTCGGTCGGTACGCCGTCGATGTTCACGGCAGCCGGCTTCACCGAAGTCAGCCGCCCGGGCCGCCGCCGCGCCGTCCTGCGGATCGACTTCTGAGCCTCAGCGGCTGTAGGACAGGCTCAGTTCGTAGTGGTCGGGGTCGAGCAGTTCGTCGGCGTACTCGGCGAAATCGTCCGTCGCGGTCCAGCTGGTGCGGGTGGTGTGCAGGAACCAGGTGCCGTCGGGGCGGTCGAGGAGATCGGCCTCGACCGGCGTGAGCCGGCGGCCGCGGAGGCGTTGCTCGCAGTGGTCGAGGTACAGGCCGGCGCGGTTCAGCGTGACGCTGATCGAGCCGTTGTCGAGGCCGCGTTCGGGCAGGTCCCGCAGGGCCTCGATCGCCGGTATCCGGCTGCGTTCGAGCGAGATCGCCGTACCGTCCGTCAGCTGCCGGACGCGTTCGATCACGATCACCTCCGGCGAGGCGAGATCGTGCCGCTCGGCCAGGGCGTGATCGTCCTCGCGTTCGATCCGGATCGTCCGCATCCGGGTCTCCACCCCCTGCTCGGACAGCGCGTGCGTCCAGCCGAGCCGCCCGTCCAGCGGCTGCCCGTCGAACAGCACGTACGACCCCTTGCCGGTCCGGGTCGCGATCAGCTCGTCCTCGGCCAGTACGGCGAGCGCCGCGCGGACCGTGTTCCGGCTGACCGAGAAGCGCTTCGCCAGCTCGACCTCACCGGGCAGCTGGGCGCCGCGCCGTACGACGCCGGACTTGATCTCGCGGGCGAGGACCCGCGCCACCCGCTCGTGCTTCAGTGTGATGTTCCGCATCGGCCGCTCACTGGTTCAGCGCACGCAGCTGGTCGACGGTGACGATCTCGAGCATCGGCGAGTACAGCCGCATGATGTCGATCGCCTTGCGGTGGCTGGCGTCGTCGGACCCGGCGCACGCGTCCTCGACCACTTGGACGTACACGCCCGCGTCCACCGCGGCCAGCGCGGTCGTGATGACGCAGCAGTCCGTCGTCACACCGCTCAGCACCAGGTGGCCGCCGGTCCCGACCCGCCGCTGTAGGTCGGGCCCCCAGGCGCCGAACGTGGTCTTGTCCAGCGTCTCGGCGCCCTTGAACTCGTCGACCAGTTGATAGGCCTCGGACTCCGGGGGCTGCAGCGCGAACGGGTAGTGCTCGTAGTAGGTCACCCACGAGCCCTCCGGCCGCTTCGGCGCGAGGAACCGGGTGAAGACCGCGTCCGGCGAGAAGATCTCGAGCAGTTGCTTGGTCGGGTCGATCACCCGCTCGAAGTCGGGTGTCGCCCAGCCGGACTCCGGGTCGGCGAAGATGTTCTGCAGATCGATGATCGCGAGCACCATCACGCCTCCTGCTGCCGTACGGCGGACCGGCCGCCGATCACCTGTACGACGAAACCGATCACCAGCGCCACCAGGACGCCGAGGTTCGCGAACGCCCAGGTGCCCTCCTTGCCGCCCAGACCGAACGCGCCGAGCAGGTACCCCTGCCACGTCAGCCAGGACGCGAACGTGTTCGTGACCAGCCCCCAACCGATGCCGGTGGCGACGAGCATCGTCAGCACGGGCAGCCACCGCACGTCGCCGTACCGCCCGCCGGGCCGGTAGAGGTCGTCCTCGGCGTAGTCGCGCCGCCGGGTCGCGATGTCGGCGAGCATGATCCCGCACCAGGCCGCGATCGGTACGCCGAGCGTGATCAGGAACCCCTGGAACTGCCCCAGGAACTCACCGCCGTAGAACACCACGTAGATCGTGCCCGCGATCATCACCAGGCCGTCGATCAGCGCGGCGACGTACCGCTTGACCGGCAGGCCGAGCGACAGCAGTGCGAGCCCGGACGAGTAGATGTCGAGTACGGCGCCGCCGACCAGACCCAGCACCGCGACGATCACGAACGGCACCAGAAACCAGGTCGGCAACGCCTCCACCAGCGCACCGATCGGGTCCGCGCCGATTGCCGTACTCAGATCCTGCGACGAGCCGGCCAGCAACAGACCGAATGTCAGCAGCACGACGGGAGCCACTGCGCCGCCGAACGTCGTCCAGCCGACCACGCCACCGCTCGACGCCCGGCGCGGGAGGTACCGCGAGTAGTCCGCGGCCGCGTTCACCCAGCCGAGGCCGAATCCCGTCATCAGGAAGACGAGTGCGCCGATCATCGACTGCGCGGATCCGTCCGGCAGCGCGGACACCGTGCTCCAGTGGATCTGGTCGGCGACCAGGATGATGTAGACGACCGTGAGTACGCCGGTGACGACCGTGATGACCGTCTGCGCCCGCATGATCAGATCGAACCCGAGAACACCGCAGGCCACGGTCAGCAGACCGACCACGACCAGCGCGATCACCTTCGTCAGGTCGCCGCCGCCCCAGCCGAGCCGCTCGAACACCGTGGCCGTGGCGAGTGTGGCGAGGATCGTCAGCACGGTCTCCCAGCCGACCGTCAGCATCCACGACACCAGCGACGGCAACTTGTTGCCCCGGACGCCGAACGCAGCGCGGCTGAGCACCATCGTCGGCGCCGACCCGCGCTTGCCGGCGAGTGCGACCAGACCGCAGAGCAGGAACGAGAACACCACTCCGATCAGCCCGGCGATCACCGCCTGCCGGAACGAGATCCCGAACCCGAGCGTGAACGCGCCGTAGCTCAGGCCGAGCACCGACACGTTGGCTCCGAACCACGGCCAGAACAACTGCGCCGGGCGGCCCTTGCGGTCCTCGTCCGCGATCACGTCCAGCCCGTAGCTCTCCACGGAGAGCGCCCGGGACTGCTGCACCTCGACCTGGCCTGTCATGGGGCCTCCCGGCCTGGACTGAGGAGCGGAGGGAGCGAAGCGACCGGAGCGACGAGGGAAGGCCGGGAGTTCCAGCCCCATGACCGCCGCGCCGGAGGCGTGGCATTCAACACTTTCATCTCGGCTCCTTCAGAGGACCTGTTCAGTCCTGTTCAATCTCACGGTAGGTCGCGGTGGCGGGGCGGTCAACGAGTGGACCGCACTAGGCTGGGCACATGGCCGAGACCGAGCTGGGGATGCCGACCGTGCGGCCGGCCGTGGGCGCGCTGGCGAAGCTCGCCCCGGAGCCGGTCCGGTACCTGCTGAACTGGGGCCGCAAGTACTCGCTCTGGGTCTTCAACTTCGGCCTCGCCTGCTGCGCGATCGAGTTCATCGCGGCGTCGATGGGGCGGCACGACTTCATCCGGCTCGGCGTGATCCCGTTCGCGCCCGGACCGCGGCAGGCCGACCTGATGGTGGTGTCCGGCACCGTGACCGACAAGATGGCGCCGGCGATCAAGCGTCTCTACGACCAGATGCCCGAGCCGAAGTACGTCATCTCGTTCGGCTCCTGCTCGAACTCCGGCGGCCCGTACTGGGACTCGTACTGCGTGACGAAGGGCGTCGACCAGATCATCCCGGTCGACGTCTACGTCCCCGGCTGCCCGCCGCGGCCCGAGGCGCTGCTGCAGGGCATCCTCAAACTCCAGGAGAAGATCGCCGGGGAGAACGTGACGTCGCGGTACGACGAGCCGTCGGCGGCCGCACTCACCCGCGGTCTGGTGCAGCCTTGAGCGCGGACGCCCTGGAGGCGCTGACCGGCGCGGGGATCGCGGCCACCCAGTCGGACAGCTTCGGCCCGGCCGCGATCGACGTACCGCCGGAGTCGTGGGTCGCGGCCCACGAGGTACTGCGGGACGCGGTCGGCTTCACGTACTTCGACTTCCTGAGCGCGTCCGACGAGCTCACCGACGGGTTCCGGGTGGTGTCGCATCTCGCGGACTTCTGGGGCGGATCGCATGTGGACCACGTCCTGGTGCGGACCCTGGTGCCGCGCGACAACGCCGTACTGCCGTCGCTGACCGACCTGTACGCCGGGGCGAACTGGCACGAGCGTGAGACGCACGAGATGTTCGGGATCGGCTTCGACGGGCATCCGAACCTGACGACGCTGCTGCTGCCGGACGAGTTCGAGGGGCATCCGCTGCGGAAGGAGTTCGTGCTCGCGTCGCGGGTAGCGAAGCCGTGGCCGGGGGCGAAGGAGCCGGGCGAGTCCGAGCACGCGCCGGCCGGCGCCCCGAGCCGTCGCCGGACCTTGCCGCCCGGCGTCCCCGATCCCGAGAGCTGGGGGCCGCGCCCGCCCGGATCGCCCGACCCCGATCCGCTGGCCCCGGCGCAGGCCGCGTCGGCCCCGGCCCGTCCACGTCGTGCCGGCGGCGAACGCCGTACCCGGAGGCAGTCCGAGTGATCCCGCGGGCCGAGGAGCTGGCGCGCTACACCCTCGAGCGTCAGCATCCGCTCACCCGCACCTGGGTCGACGACGCGCGCCGGCTGGCGATCCTGACCGAGGAGCACGCGGCGCTCGACATCCTGCTGGCCGAGGACCTGGAGATCGCCGCCCAGCGTGCGCAACGGCTGACGCCCGGCAAGCCGGCCGAGTCGATGCTCAACCGTTGGGTTGCTGTCGGCAACGATCTGCGGGTCATGTTCGGCCTGCGGTTCGAGAACCTGGACCCGGCGAAGCCGTTCGTCGACGCGACGCCGATGACCCGCTCGCCGGAGCCGCGGGACCTGCCGGGGCTGGCCGCGGCGGCGCAGGAGCACTACGGGATCCACCGGCCGCGGTACGTCCGGCTGTGGAGCGCGGAGCCTGGCGTCGAGGGGACGGTGCCGGACCGGCGCTTCCTGGCCGCGCCGATCAGTGAGCTGCAGCCGTCCGGCGTACCGCCCGGCCTCGCGCTCCGGCCGGCGAAGGCCGTCGACCACTACGAGGAAGCGCTGCGCGCGTACGCCGACGTGGACGCGGACCATCCGCATCATCGCGAGGAGGCGACCCTGCAGGACCTGGACGACCTGCAGGAGTCGGCGGACGACGGCCTGCTGTTCGACGTGACGGTGCACGGCGAGTGGGCCGGGTACGCCGCCGCGATCATCAAGCCCGACGACGCCCTCGGCCTGCCCGCGTACGTCGTCCGCGAACTCGTCCTGGCCAAACGCCACCGCGGCCACGGCTACGGCCGGCACCTGAGCGCCCTCCTCGCCCAGGCCCTCCCCGACCCCACCCGCATCCTCATCGGCACCATCCACTCCGCCAACCACAGCGCCCGCACCGCCGCCCTCCAAGCCGGCCGCCACGACGTCGGCGGCTGGCTCCAACTCCCACTCAGTCCCGCGGGGGCCTGAACTCGTCCGCGTGTTCGGTGGCCCAGTCGTCGAAGGTGAGGGCTGGGCGGCCGGTGAGCTCGGGGATTGTGGTGGTTACTGGTTCGGGGGTGTCGACGAGGGAGGCCCAGTAGGCGACCGCGCTGTCGGCGAGGGCCGGGTCGGCGCCCATCTCGAGCATCGCCTGGCGTGCTTCGGTGTCGGACTGGGCCTCGACCCGCACCTGTTTGCCGATCGTCCGTGCGATGGTCTGGATCTGCTCCGCCTGGGTCAGGACCTCGGGTCCTGTCAGGTCGTAGATCTGACCGATGTGCCGGTCGTTCAGGAGGGTGAGTACGGCGACCGCGGCGATGTCTCGTTCGTGGATCAGCGACCGGCCTGCCTGCGGTGACGGGACCCGGACGACGTCGCCGGCGTGGAACTGAGGAGCCCAGCTCTGCGCGTTGACCGCGAACCCGCCCGGGCGGACGAACGTCCACTCCTTGCCGGCGTGCTGCAGCAGTTGCTCGACGTCGCCCCACACCCCGCCCGACGGCGCGTTGAGCGAGGACAGGTAAACGACCCGCCGGGGAAGTTCCGGGACGATCTTCTCCGCTCCCGTGGCGCCGTACGACGGCCACAGCAGGAACGCCGCGTCCGCGTCCTTCGCGGCTCGGCGTACGGCGTCGGGGTCGTAGATGTCGCCCTGGATCAGCTCGACGTCGGGCGGGAAGCCGGCGAGTTCCGGCGTACGGACAAGGGCTCGGACGGTGACGCCCGCGGCGCGCAACCCGGCGACCACGTGGCGGCCGACGCGGCCGGTGGCTCCGGTGACAAGAATCGTTCTCATGTCGACCACCCTCCAACCTCAACGTTGGTTCAGGTCAAGCCGGACGCACTAGGCTGGCCGACATGCTGGAGTTCGTGGTGCGAGTGGTGGGCGTTCTGGTCGCCTTCCTGGTGGCGCCGTTGCTGGTCGGGCAGGCCGAGCACAAGGTGATGGCGCACATGCAGTCACGACTCGGGCCGATGTACGCCGGTGGGTTCCACGGCTGGGCGCAGCTGGTCGCGGACGGGGTGAAGTTCGTCCAGAAGGAGAGCGTGGTCCCGGCCGCCGCGGACAAGCGGGTCTTCGAGTGGGCCCCGATCGTCGCGATCCTGCCGTACCTCGCCGCGCTCGCCGCGATCCCGCTGGCGCCGGGCATCGTCGGCGCGGAGCTCGACTCCGGACTGTTCTTCGTGCTCGCGGTGATGAGCATCGGCGTTCTCGGATCGCTGATGGCGGGCTGGGGCAGCGGCAACAAGTACAGCCTGCTCGGCGGGCTCCGGGTCGCGGCGCAGCTGATGAGTTACGAGCTGCCGTTCGTGCTGTCCGCGGCGAGTGTCGCCGTCGCGGCCGGGTCGTTGAGCCTGACCGCGATCGGCCACGCCTGGAACCCGTGGTGGTTGCTGTGGCAGCTTCCCGGTCTGGTGGTGTTCTTCATCGCCGGTCTCGCCGAGCTCCAGCGGCCGCCGTTCGACATGCCGGTCGCGGACTCCGAGGTGATCTTCGGGCCGTACACGGAGTACACCGGTCTGCGGTTCGCGATGTTCCTGCTCGCCGAGTACGCCGGGATCGTGGTCCTCGCGGGGCTCACCACAGTCCTGTTCCTCGGCGGCTGGAGCGGCCCGGGGCCGGAGTCGATCGGCTGGATCTGGGCCATTCTGAAGATCGCGCTCGTGTCGGTCGTGGTGATCTGGGTGCGGGTCTCGTTCCCGCGGATGCGTGCCGACCAGTTGCAGAAGCTCGCGTGGCAGGGCCTGGTGCCGGTGGCGCTGCTGCAGCTGGCGCTCACCGGCATCGGCGTCGTGCTGTTCTAAGACGTCGCCAGGGCCTCGGTGGGGGAGAGGCGGGAGGCGCGGATGGCCGGGTACAGGCCGGCCAGGCCGCCGATCACCAGCGTGGCCGTGACACCGCCGGCGAGCGCCCAGACCGGGATCACCGTCAGCCAGTTCTGGTACGACGCGTACGCCGCGGTGACCGCTGTTCCGAGGAGTGCGCCGCCGAGGCCGCCGAGGGTGGACAGCAGCAGCGACTCGGTCAGGAACTGGGTCCGGATCTGGCCGCGGGTCGCTCCGAGCGAACGGCGCAGACCGATCTCGGCGCGGCGTTCGAGCACCGAGATCACCATGATGTTCGCGACCCCGACACCGCCGACGAGCAGCGCGACCGCGCCGAGACCGAGCAGCAGGCCGGTGAACGCCTGGCCGGCCGCCTGCTTCGCCGCGAGGGCGTCGGACGGGCGCGAGACCTCCACCTCGTTCGGTGCCTCCGGGTTGGCCGTTGCCCCGAGCACCGCTCGGACGGCACCCACCTGAGCGTCGTCCGAGCGGGTGTAGATCGTGGTCGGGTGCCCGTCGAAGGACAGCTTCCCGCTGGCCGCGGGCCAGCCCATCAGCGCGGCGCTGTCCAGCTCGGGGGCGAGGGCGGCGGGTTCCAGGATGCCGAGCACGGTGAACCAGGTGTTGCCGATCAGGATCTGGGCGTCCGGGCCGGCCTTCGTGATGCCGAGCCGTTCGGCGGCGGCCGCACCGAGGACGGTGGCCGGGTAGGAGCCGGTCGCGGCGTCGAGCCATTTGCCGCTGGCCACGGTCGCCCCGATCGTGTCGAGCAGGTTGGTGCGGGCGGCGTACGGAATGATGCCGTTGGTCTGGACGTCGGGGATCTTGCCGGTCCGGTAGACCGACGCGTCGTCGACCTTGCCGATCGCGGACTCGGCGCGCACCGGTGCGATCCGGCGGACCATGGCCTCCGCGGTGAGCGGGAGCTGGGCCTGTTCGCCGGTCAGCCGGGTGCCGGGCGTGACGGTCAGCAGATTGGTGCCCAGGGCATCGAGCTGGCCGTCGAGCTCGGCCCGCGAGGACGACGAGATACCGACCACCGCGACCATCGCGGCGATCCCGATCGCGATGCCCAGCGCGGACAGGAACGCGCGCATCGGGCGGGTGCGCAGACCGACCGCTCCGACCCGGACGACGTCGCGCAGTCCCAAGGTGGCGGGCCTGAGTTCGCCTTTCACGACCGGACCTCCTCGACGACTCGTCCGTCGCGCATCCGGATCTGGCGGGGGAGTGACGCGGCGATGTCCCGGTCGTGCGTGATCACCACGACCGTCGTACCGGCGGCGTGCAGGTCCCGCAGCAGCTCCATCACGCCGGCTCCGGACGCGGAGTCGAGCGCTCCGGTCGGCTCGTCGGCCAGCAGTACGGCGGGTTCGCCCGCGACCGCCCGCGCTACGGCGACCCGTTGCCGTTCGCCGCCGGACAGCTCGTGCGGCTCGTGATCGAGCCGGTGCGCGAGACCGACCCGTTCCAGGGCGGCCGCCGCACGCTTGCGCCGTACCGAGAGCCGCAGGCCGGAGTAGAGCAGTCCGTCGGCGACGTTGTCGACCGCGCGGACACCGGACGCCAGGTGGAACTGCTGGAACACGAACCCGATCCGGGTCGCCCGCAGCGCGGAGAGTCCGGCGTCGGACAGCCGCGCCACGTCGTACCGGTCGATCCGCACCGAGCCGGAGGTGGGGCGGTCGAGGGTGCCGAGAACGTTCAGCATCGTGGACTTCCCGGACCCGGACGGGCCGACGATCGCCACGAGTTCGCCGCGGTCGATGCGCAGGCTGACACCGCCGAGTGCGGTGACGCCGCCCGGGTACACCTTGGTCACCTCGGTCAGCTCGATCACTTCGGGACCCCCACCGTGGTGCCGGCCTTGATGCCGGAGCCGCTGATCTCGACCTGGCCGCTCGCGAACAGGCCGGTCTTCACCGGGACGTACTGCGACGTCGTGCCGTCGGTGACCTCGACACCGAAGCCGCCTTCGCGCAGCGCGACCAGGGCCGCGACGGGAACGGTCAGCACGTTCTTGCGTTCCGACGCGGTGAAGGTGACGTCGGTCGCGGCCGACGACCAGGCCGCCACCGCCTTCTGGTCGGCGACGGAAACGATCACCTCGATCTTTGTTTCCGGATCCTTGTCCTGGCTTTCCGCCGGAATGATCGCCGTGGAAACTTTCTGGATCTTTCCGGCCACCGTTTTCCCGTCCGGCAGCGCGACCGTGACCGCCGCGTTGAGCGTGGCGAGCCGCTGGTCGGTCGCGTCCAGCTGCACGGTGACGGCCCGGGTGGTGCCGGTGTAGTTGAGCACCGGCTGGTTCGGCCCGAGCGGCGAACCTTCCTGGGCCTGCACACTGTCGACCCGGATGTGGCCGGGTGCGAACAGCACGCTGCCCAGCTCGACCACGCCCGTCTCGTCCAGGCCGAGATCTTCCTGCCACTCCTCGACCGCGGCGGCCGTCGCGTCGGTGTACTCGTCGTCCACGGTGAACCCCGTGTACCCCATCGCCTGCAGGTTCTGCTCGAGCTGCAGGACGTCGGTCCCCTCGGTCCCGATCGTGAGCCTGCGGTACGCCGGGAGCGCGCCGTACAGCAACGTGGTCGGCTTGTTGTCGATGCTGTAGACGGTGTTGCCGCGCCGGAGCTCCTGCCCGCTGTCGGGGACGGCGGTGACCGTCCCCGCGACCCGGTTGACCGCCGAGGTCGTGGTGCCGAACCCGAGCCGGCCGTCCTCGGTCTCGGTGTCCTTCAGCGTCTGCTGCGTGACCTTCGCGGTGTTGACCGGCAGCGCCTGGGCGGCCGGGTTCGCTGCCTGACTGGTGTCGCCCCGGTTCACCAGGAACGCGCTGGCCGCGCCCCCGGCGGCCAGGACGACCGCAGCTGTGAGTGCCTTGCGCATCGTTCGACCGCTCACCGGGCGGCCAGGATGCTCTGGCAGGCGTCCTGCGCCTTCTGGAAGTCAGGATCGTCCGCGACGCCCGGGCCGATCATGATTCCGCGCTGGTCCGGCTTCGGGTCCGGAAACTTCTCGACACCGTTCTTGCGCATGCATTCGGCGTACTTGCGACCGTTCTCCTGCTGCTGCGGGTTGGGGCTGCCGCCCGCCTGCGGGTCGTACTCCCGGCAGGCCTCCATGGCCTTCTGGACCTTCTCCTGGGTGACGCCGGAGTTCCGGTCGAACTTCAGCATCGGCCCCTTGCCGGGCTCCGGGTCCGGGACGTTCAGCCCGTTCTCCCGCAGGCACTGGGTGAACTTGACGGCCATCTCGTCCCGGCTGAGGCTGGCCGGCGCGCTGCTCGGCGCCGTCGACTGCCCGCCGCCGCCGGAGGCGACCTGGGCGTCGGGCTGGTCCGCGCCGCAGCCGGCCAGGATCAGGCCGGCCGCCAGGACGGAAACGGCCAGAATGGTGTTGCGCATGGGGTGCTCCTCTCGTTTCCGGAAACCTTTCTCGATCGGCCGTTTCTCAGCTGTTTCCAAGTTCGGAAACAGCGTGGAAACAGGAACGTCGGGGATCATGGGGCCCGTGCGGGTACTGGTGGTCGAGGACGAGCCGTTGCTGGCGGCGGCGATCGCGGAGTGGTTACGCGACGACGCCCACGCCGTCGACGTGGCCGGTGACGGCGGCGCGGCGCTGGAGCGGTTGTCCGTGAACGAGTACGACGTCCTCGTCCTGGACCGCGACCTTCCGGTCGTCCACGGCGACGACGTGTGCCGCCGGCTGGTGGCGTCCGGCTCGGACACGCGGGTGCTGATGCTGACCGCGGCGGCCGCCGTGACGGACCGCGTGGAGGGTCTCGGCCTGGGCGCGGACGACTACCTGACCAAGCCGTTCGCGTTCGCCGAGCTGGCGGCCCGGGTCCTGGCGCTGGGGCGGCGCAGCCGTCCCGCCGATCCGCCGGTACTGCGGCGCGCCGGGCTCACGCTGGATCCGGCGCGGCACGAGGTGTTCCGCGACGGCCGCTACGTGCCGCTGTCGAAGAAGGAGTTCGCCGTACTCGCGGAGCTGCTGCGGGCCGACGGCGCGACCGTGTCGGCCGAACAACTGCTGGAGAAGGCATGGGACGAGCACGTGGACCCGTTCACGGGAGCGGTGCGGCTGACGATCCTCAAGCTGCGCCGGAAACTGGGCGAGCCGGGAGTCGTCGAGACCGTCACCGGCGTCGGCTACCGCATTCCATGAAGGGTCCTATGAAGCGCCTCTCGCTGCGAGGCCGGCTGACGCTGCTGTACGGCGGTCTCTTCATGGTCGCCGGCGTACTCCTGCTCGGGGTGACGTACGCGCTGTTCACCGCGAACCTCGGCCAGCGGTACCAGGTGATCGTGAAGGGGACGTACCTGAGCCCGAGCCCAGGACCGGGCCGGCCGGCGCCGCCGACCAACGACGTGTACGTGATGAACAAGGAGGGCGCCGTCCTCACCGGCTCGGACGCGGAGCGCGTGCTGGCGGAGCAGCGCGAACAGGTACGGCAGGCCGCGGTGAAGTCGATGCTGACCCAGGGCAGTATCGCGCTGGTCCTCGTCGGCGGGGTGGCGGCGGGGCTCGGCTGGCTGGTGGCCGGCCGGGTCCTGGCGCCGCTGCACCGGGTGACCGACACGGCCCGGCGGATCGCGGCGTCACCGGCCGCGTTGCACGAGCGGATCGCGCTGCGCGGCCCCGACGACGAGGTGAAGAACCTCGCCGACGCGTTCGACACGATGGTCGAGCGGCTGGACCATTCGTTCGACGGCCAGCGACGGTTCGTCGCCAACGCGTCCCACGAGCTGCGAACCCCGTTGACGCTCGGCCGCGCGCTGGTGGAGGTCGCGATGCACCGTCGTACGGCGACCGCGGACGTGCGGGAACTGGGCGAGAGCCTGCTGACCATCAACGCCCGGCACGAGCAACTGATCGAAGGGCTGCTGATCCTCGCGGACTCGGAGAAACAGCTGACGACGGTCTACCCGGTGAATCTGAGCGACGTCGTCACGCACGTCTGCGGTCAGCTCAGCTCCGAGGCAGGTACGGCAGGGATCGAGCTGATCCGCGGGCCGGGGGATGCCCCGACGCGCGGTGACGCCCTCCTGCTCGAGCGTCTCGTCCACAACCTGGTCGAGAACGGCATCCGGCACAACCTCGCCTTCGGCGAGCGGTGGGTCCGGGTGATCAGCAAGACGGTCGGCGACCAGGTACAGGTCGTCGTGACGAACACGGGGCCGGAAATTCCGCCGTACGAGGTGGAGAGTCTGTTCAAGCCGTTCTACCGGCTGGGCGCCGAGCGCCTCGTCGGCGGCAAGGGTGCCGGGCTGGGGCTGTCGATCGTGCGGTCGGTGGCCGAGGCACACGGTGGCACCGTGACCGCGGTACCGCGCGCCGGCGGCGGACTGGAAATTACTGTGGTGTTGCCTGTCGATCCGGGCTGAGGGCGTTCGTGTCGATGACGAGAAGGAGGCAGACGATGAACCAGTACATGCTCAGCATCTACCAGCCTGACGGGCCGCCGCCCGAGCCCGAGATCCTGGACCCGATCATGCGCGACCTGGCGGCCCTGAACGCCGAGATGCGGGAGGCCGGGGTCTGGGTGTTCGCGGCCGGTATGCACCCGCCGGAGACCGCGACCGTGCTGAGGGCCCAGGGCGACGAGGTGCTCGTCACGGACGGGCCGTTCACCGAAGGCAAGGAGCACCTCGGCGGGTTCACGATCATCCAGGCGGAGGATCTCGACGCCGCGCTGCACTGGGCCCGCCGGCTCACCGCGATCCTCCGCCTCCCGGTAGAGGTCAGGCCCTCGCAGTCGTGACCCCCGATCTCGCCGGGATCTTCCGGGCCGAGCACGGGCGGGCGGTCGCCGTGCTCGCCCGGGTGTTCGGCGATCTGGAGATCGCGGAGGACGCCGTCCAGGACGCGTTCGCCGCGGCGGTCGAGAAGTGGCCGGACAGCGGCGTACCGCCGAGCCCGGCCGGATGGATCATCACGACCGCGCGGAACCGCGCGATCGACCGCCTGCGCCGGGAGTCCGCGCGGGCGGACAAACACGCTCAGGCGGCGCTCCTGCACGCCGAGGCCGAGCCGGTGGAGGAGGGTGCCGTGCACGACGACAGGCTGCGGCTGATCTTCACCTGCTGCCACCCGGCGCTCGCCCTGAACGTGCGGGTCGCGCTCACGCTACGGATGCTCGGCGGCCTGACCACAGCCGAGATCGCGCGCGCGTTCCTGGTGCCGGAGCCGACGATGGCGCAGCGCCTGGTCCGCGCGAAGTCCAAGATCCGTGCCGCGGGCATCCCGTACCGCGTCCCGTACGAGGCGGATCTGCCCGAGCGGCTGCGCGGCGTACTCGCCGTCGTCTATCTGATCTTCAACGAGGGGTACGCCGCGTCGTCCGGCGAGACCCTCGTCCGCGACGACCTGGCCGCCGAGGCGATCCGGCTCGGTCGCCTGCTGGCCGAACTGATGCCCGACGAACCCGAGGCCGTCGGCCTGCTCGCCCTGATGCTCCTCCAGCACTCCCGTCGCCCGGCCCGCGTCGCCCCCGACGGCACACTGATCCGCCTCCGCGACCAGGACCGCGCGCTGTGGGACCGCGCGCTGATCGAGGAAGGCCACGCCCTCGTCCGCCAGTGCCTGCGCCGCAACCGTCCCGGCCCGTACCAGCTCCAGGCCGCCGTCAACGCCGTCCACGCCGACGCCGCAACCCCCGACGCCACCGACTGGCCGCAGATCCTCCAGCTCTACGACCACCTGCTGACCCTGGATCCCACGCCTGTCGTAGCCCTCAACCGGGCCGTCGCCGTCGCCGAGGTCGAAGGTCCCGCCGCCGCGCTCACGCTCGTCGACGCGCTGCCGCTCGACTCCTACTACCTCTTCCACGCGATCCGCGCCGACCTCCTCACCCGCCTCGGCCGGACCTCCGAAGCACGCACGGCCTACGTGGCCGCCCTGTCCCTGGGCCCGAACCAATCCGAACAGAAGTTCCTGAGGGACCAGCTTCGGTAGAGTCCCCGGCGTGCCGGGATTCGAACTGATCTGCGAGGTGGAGCCGCCGACGCGACCGGACCTGAAGAAGGTCCGGCACCAGATCGGCGTGATGAGCGCCGTCGCGGACGGTTTCCTGATCCCCGACAACCACATCGGGCGGGCGACCGTGTCGAGTGTCGCGGTGGCGAACGAGGTGCAGCTGATGGGCGCCCGCGGCATCGCCTGTCTCAACTCCCGGGACCGCAACCTGCTCGGTTTCCGCCGCGATCTGCTGACCGCGGCGGCGTACGGCGTCGAGCAGTTCCTGTTCGTCCACGGCGACGACCCGGCGGAGGGTGCGCGGACGAGTCAGTTGACGGTACGCCGGATGATCGAGCAGACCCGCGAGACGTCGTACCCGGGCTGCAACCCCTTCAAGGTCGGCGCCGCCACCCGCCTCACCAAGGTCCCGCGCTGGAAGGCCGAGGCGGACTTCCTGTACGTCCAGGTCAGCTACGACCTCGACGAACTGCTCCGCTGGCGTGACTCGGCCGACGTCGAGATCCCGGTGTACGCCGGGGTGATGGTGCTCGCCTCCGCGCGGATGGCCCGCAACCTCGCCGGGCTGCCCCAGCTCACGATCCCGCCGAGCCTGATCGAGGCGGTGGAGTCCGACCGCGACGCCGGCGTCGACCACGCCTGCGAGCAGATCCTGAAGATCCGTGACTCGGGAGCGTTCGACGGCGTTCACCTGATACCGGTCAGCCGCTACCGCCAGGTCACGGCCCGCCTCGAAGGCGAGCTGTAGCGGCGGCGAATCGGCTAGTGTCCTGCTTAGAGACGGGAGGTGGAGTATGGGGTTGCCTGGCAAGGGCCTGGTCGAGGGGTTGAAGGTCACCGCGAGGACCCTGGCCCGTCGGTCCGTCACCGAGCAGTATCCGGACGTTCTGCCCGAGTTGCCGCCGCGCAGCCGGGGCGTGATCGCGCTGATGGAGGAGAACTGCACCTCCTGCATGCTGTGCGCGCGCGAATGCCCGAGCTGGTGCATCTACATCGACTCGCACACCGAGACCGCGCCGTCGGTCGGTGAGCAGGCGCGGGAGCGCAGCCGCAACGTCCTGGACCGGTTCGCGATCGACTTCAGCCTCTGCATGTACTGCGGGATCTGCATCGAGGCCTGCCCGTTCGACGCGCTGTTCTGGTCGCCGGAGTTCGAGTACGCCGAGACCGACATCCGCAACCTCACGCACGAGAAGGACCGCCTCCGCGACTGGATGTGGACGGTCCCCGCCCCGCAGCCCGTCGACCCCGGCCCGACGGCACCGGCTTCCGAGGACGAGGCGTGACAACAGTCCTGTTCTCCGTCGCCGGCGCGGTGGCGGTGCTGGCCGCCGTCGTCGTCGTGGTCTCGCGCCGGATCGTGCACGCCGCGCTCTGGCTGGTGGTCGCGCTCGGCGCGGTCGCGGGCTGCTTCGGCGCGCTGCAGGCCGAGTTCGTCGCGCTGGTCCAGATCCTGGTGTACGTCGGCGCGATCGTCGTGCTCGTCCTGTTCGCGCTGATGCTCACCAAGGCGCCGACGAATCCGCTGCCCGCGCTGACCACCGGCCGCAGTCCGTTCGCGGCCGTTGTCGCCGGTGTGCTCGCACTGGTGCTCGGCGCCGGCGTAGTACTTGCCTTTGGCAATGAAAAGGTCAAGCCCGTCGCGGACGGATCGGCGGAGGCGATCGGCACGCAGGTGTTCAAGATCTGGGTGCTGCCGTTCGAGGTGCTCTCGGTGCTGCTGCTCGCCGCGCTGATCGGCGCGATCGCGTTGTCGGTGCGGAAGAAGGAGGACTGACGCGATGCCGTTGATCCTCCCGCTGCTGCTGGCCGTCCTCCTGTTCTGCATCGGCGTGTACGGCGTCCTTGCCCGGCGCAACGTGATCACGATGCTGATGTCCTTCGAGCTGATGCTGAACGCCGTCAACCTGAACCTCGTCGCCTTCGACGCCTGGCGGCTCGACACGGCAGGCCAGACCCTGGCGGTCTTCGTGATCACCCTGGCCGCCGCCGAGATCGGCCTCGGCCTGGCCATCGTCCTCCTGCTGTTCCGCGGCCACGGCCACGTCGACGCCGACGCGGCTCGTGACCTGGTGGAGGAGGAGCACGCCTCATGATCGCCACCGCCTGGCGCGTCGCCGGCGTCAGCTTCTCGCTGCTCGTCCTCCTGGCCGCCGCGTTGCTGTACGGCGCCAGCCCCGACCAGACGGCCTTCCTGAACTCCCCGGTGGGCGACCTCACCATCGGCTTCGCGGTCCGCACCGACGACCTGACGGTGCTGCTGCTCGCGGTCGTCGGCGTGATCGCGACCTGCGTCCAGGTCTACTCACTCGGGTACCTGCACCAGCGCGCCGCGTCGTACCACGCGCTCGTCACCTTGTTCACCGCCGCGATGGTGACCGTGGTGATCTCGGACAGCCTCTTCTTCCTGCTGATCGGGTGGGAAGTGATGGGTGCGTGCTCGTACCTGCTGATCAGCCACTACTGGGAACGCCGTGATGCCCGTTCCGGTGCGGTCAAGGCGTTCCTGATGACGCGGCTCGCCGATGTCGGCTTCCTGTTCGGCATCTTCGTTCTCGGTGTCGGCGCACAGACGTTCCGGATCTCCGAGCTCGACCCGGCGGCCATGTCGCCCGGCGTGCTCACCGCCGGGACGCTTCTGCTGCTCGTCGGCGTGGTCGGCAAGTCGGCGCAGGTCCCGCTGCAGACCTGGCTCCCCGACGCGATGCCCGGCCCGAGCCCGGTCAGCGCCCTGATCCACGCGGCCACGATGGTCGCCGCCGGTGTCTTCCTCATCGCCCGCCTGTACGACGTCTTCGCCGCGTCGGCGACCACGCTGACGGTCCTGGCGGTCGTCGCCTGCGTGACGATGCTGTTCGCGGCGCTGTGCGCAGCCGCCGCGGTCGAGGTGAAGCGGGTGCTCGCCTGGTCGACCGTGAGCCAGCTCGCGATCATGTTCTCGGCGCTGTCGCTCGGCACGGAGGACGGCCGGCATGCGGCGCTCTTCCATCTCGTCACGCACGCCGCGTTCAAGGGCCTGCTGTTCCTCTGCGCGGGCGTGCTCCTGCATCAGGTCGGCAGCGCGGCTCTCGTCGTACTGCGGCGCTACACCCGCCGCGGACGGTTGCGGAACGCGCTGCGGGTCACGTTCGTCACGATGACGATCGGCCTCGCCGCGCTGGCCGGCGTCCCCGGATTCGCCGGGTTCTTCTCCAAGGACACCGTGATCGAGGCGGCCTGGGAGGACGCGCGCGACGGGTCGGCCGTCGGCTGGGTCGTGCTGGTGTCGGTCTGTCTCACGGCGGCGCTCACCGCGTTCTACTGCCTGCGGCTGTGGTTGTGGACGTTCTTCCGGACGCCCGCGCTGGCCGGCGGCATCGGTGCGTTCGAGGACGGCGACGCGACCGCCGATCTGGACGAGCCCGACACGTCCAAGCTGCGCGACGCCCCCTGGGTGATGCTGGCACCGCTCGTCCTGCTGGCCTTCGCGGCGATCGCCCTCGGGTACGCCGACGGCGTGCACCTCAACTGGATCATCGGGCTGGTCTCGCTCGCGCTCGTGCTGCTCGGCGCGCTCCCGGCGTACTCGCTGTGGCGGCGTGGAGCGGATCCGCGGCCCGTGGTGATGGAGCGTGAGTTCGGCGTGGACACGGCGTACCAGGGTCTGGTCGTCGTCCCCGTGCGGTGGCTCGCGAAGCTGACCGTGCTGGGGGACCGCGACGTGATCGGGGCCTACGTACGAGCCGTCGGGCGGACGGGGACGCTGGCGTCGCAGGGGTTCCGGAGGCTGCAGACCGGGAACGTGCAGACCTACCTGACCGCGGCTGTCATCGGCGTGGTCGCGTTGGCCGTTCTCGCGGGGGTGATCGGCTCGTGAACGCGGTCCTGCTCGCGATCCTGGCGTTGCCGATCCTGGCGGCCCTCGCGCTGTGGGCGATCCCGGCGGCGATCGGCGATCGGCTCGCGGCGGCGTACGGGTCGGTGATCTCGGGGCTGGTGCTGGTCGGGTCGCTGTTCCTCTGGCCGCGCACCGGCGGCTGGGCCGGCTACGAACCGCGCGACAGTTTCCTGCGCGCGGAGACCGACCTGCCGTGGATCCCGTCGCTCGGGGTCCGGTTCCATCTCGGTGTCGACGCGATCTCGGTACCGCTGATCGTGCTGACCGCGCTGCTCACGTTCCTCTGCTGCCTGTACTCGTTGAAGATCACGCCCCGGATCGGCCGGACCCGGTCCCTGATCGCCCTGCTGCTGGTCATCGAGGCCGGGGTGATCGGGACGTTCTCCGCGATGGACCTGGTGCTGTTCTTCGTCTGCTTCGAGATCGTGCTGATCCCGATGTGGCTGGTCATCGACATCTGGGGCGATCACCACGACCCGGCCGGGCGGAAGCGGGCCGCGACCACGTTCGTACTGATGACGGTGCTCGGGTCGGCGTTGATGCTGCTCGGGTTCCTGCTGGTGCAGCGGGTGGCCGGGACGTTCGACATCGTCCAGCTGACCAACTCGCCGGTCGCCGGCGGGCACGGGATCCCGTTGGCGGCCGCGCTGCTGATCGCGGTCGGGCTCGCGGTGAAGGTGCCGCTCTGGCCGCTGCACATCTGGCTGCCGGACGCGCACGCGAAGGCCCCGACAGTCGGCTCGGTACTGCTGGCGGGCGTCCTGCTGAAGCTGGGGACGTACGGCCTGATCAGGATCCTGGTGCCCGTGCTGCCGGACGCGACGGCGACGATCGCGCCGTACCTCGGGGCGTTCTCGACCGTGGCGATCGTCGCGGGATCGCTGGCCTGCCTGGCGCAGACCGACGTGAAGCGGCTGATCGCGTACTCGAGCGTCGGGCACATGGGCTTCATCGGGCTCGGGATCGCGACGATGTCCCCGGCCGGCCTGCGCGGCGCCCTGTTCGCGAACATCGCGCACGGGTTGATCACCGGGCTGCTGTTCTTCCTCGCCGGGGCGATCAAGGACCGGCACGACACCAGTGACCTGCGGACGCTCGGGCGGGCCTTGTACGCACGGCTGCCGCGGATCGCCGCGCTGCTGACCTTCGCGTGTCTCGCGTCGCTCGGGCTGCCCGGGCTGGCCGGGTTCTGGGGCGAGATGCTGGTCCTGCTCGGAGCCTACGACCCGGCACCGTCGTTGCCGCGGACAACCTTCTTGGTGTTCATGGTGATCGCCGGCGTCGGGACGGTGCTGACCGCGGCGTACTTCCTGCGGCTGGTCCGGAACCTCTGCCAAGGTGATCCGGCCGAGAACCCGCCGGCGGCGTTCGCGGTCGACCTGAGCCGGATCGAGCTGGTCACCTGGACGCCGCTGGTCGCGCTGACCGTACTGCTCGGCGTCTGGCCCGGCCTCCTCCTGCAGCAGTGGGGTGCACTGTGACGCTGACCTGGACCGACTGGCAGGCGATTGCCGTGCCGCTGGTGCTGGCGATCGGTGCGGTTGCTGTGTTGCTGATCGACAGCTTTTGGAAGAGTGCGTCGGCGGAGTTGCGGCACACCGTGGTGACCTTGCTGACCAGCGCCGTGATCCTGTTCGGGCTCGTGTTCGTGTGGGCGCAGCGGGACGACTTCAAGCCGGCGTTCTGTCAGTCGGCGGTCGAGGGGCCGGCCCAGTGCAGCCTGGTGTTCGAGCCGTTGACGGCCGGGTTGTGGGCGGTGCTCCTGATCGGTGGGCTGGGCGTCGTCGGACTCTCGGCGTACCGGCTGCTGGCCCCGGATGTGCCGATCGGGGAGTACCACTTCCTGCTGCTGAGTGCGCTGACCGGCGCGACGGTCCTCGCGGGTGCGCGGGATCTCGCGACGCTGGTGATCGCGCTCGAGGTGGTGTCGCTGCCGAGCTTCGCGATGGTCGCGCTGCGGCGTGACCGGCGGGGGTCGGAGGGCGCGCTGAAGGCGTTCCTCGTGTCGGTGTTGTCGACCGCGGTGATGCTGTTCGGGGTCTCCTACCTGTACGGCGTGACCGGCTCGCTGTACCTGAGCACGATCGCGAACCGGTTGTCCGGGCTCGACCCGGATCTTGCCCGGGTGGCGTTCGCGGCCGCGCTGTTCGTGATCGTCGGGTTCGCGTTCAAGATCGCGGCGGTGCCGTTCCACGCCTGGCTGCCGGACACGTACGTCGGCGCGCCGGTGGAGGTCACCACGTTCCTCGCGGTCGTGTCGAAGTCGGCCGGTGTGGCCGGGCTGCTCGTGGTGGTGACGTCCGGGATCGCGCCGTCGGATTCGGGGCTGCGCACGGCGGTCGCGATCCTGGCGGCCGTGACGATGACCGTCGGGAACCTGGCCGCCCTTCGGCAGGTCGAGGCGGTCCGGCTGCTGGCCTGGTCGTCGATCGGTCAGGTCGGGTTCCTGCTCGCGCCGCTGGCCGTCGGGGATGCGCAGGCAGTCGTCGGGTACCTGGCGGCGTACGTGATCGTGACGCTCGGGGCCTTCGGGGCGGTCGCTGTCGTCCAACGGCATCGTCCGGGCGGTCTGCTGACCGACTATCGCGGCATGGTCCGCTCGGAGCCGGGCCTGGCCGCGGCGCTGATCTTCTTCCTGGTGGTGCTGGCCGGTCTGCCGCCGGGCCTGGCAGGGCTGTTCACGAAGTTCGCCGCCTTCCAGGCCGTCATCGGCGCGCATCTGGGGTGGCTGGCGATCGTGATGGCCGTCAACGTGATGATCGGACTCGCCGTGTACCTGCGATGGGTCGCCGAACTGTTCCGGCTGCCCGCCGACGATCCGTTCTCGGTGGACATCGAGTCGCCGGCGGTCGCGATGATCTCCCTGTGCGCGGCGGTCGCCGCCGTACTGTCGGTGCTCCCGAGCGTGATGTTCGCGCTCGCGACCTGACACGTTCCTGCCATCGCCAGGGCCGGGTCACCCTCGCTCGGTAGCGTGGGAGCGTGATCGCACGAGGAATCACCGGACTGCTCCTGCTGTCGATGCTGGTCGCCTGCGGCGGCTCGGACGAAAGCGCCGGACCGTCGCCGAGCACGTCCTCGGAACCCACACCGTCTGTTGGAACCCCTTCGACCGCAACCCCTTCGAGCGCAACGCCTTCGTCCGCAACGGCTGCTGCCAGTGAGTCGGTGCCTGCGGCCAAGGACGGGCAGAACTACAAGGCCTGTAACGACGGCACTTGTGAGGTGCTGATCCGTGGGAAGGCCATGCTCGACATCACCGGCGACAAGTCCACCGTCACCGTGGTGGACGGGACGCTCAAGATCACCGACGGCAACGGTTACGTCAGCCTCAGTGGGAACGGCATGAGCAGCTGGGGCGACTCGGGTGGACCGCTGCACACCGCCAGCCTGAAGTACGCCGAGGGCGACACCGCCGTCCTCGTCCTCACGACGAGGAAGTAGTCCGCGCCACGAAGTCCTCGTACTGCGCCCACACCCGGCGCCAGAGTGCGTCGCGGGCAGCGGCGCTGTAGTGCGGGAGCGGCAGGCGGAAAACGTCTGCGAGCGCGGCGAAGTAGTCGTCACGGTGGTCGAGCAGGCTGTTGTCGACTCGGTCGGAAAACGTTTCGCTCAGCCCGATGGAACGCAGTACGACAACGCTTTCCGGCGTCCGGCGGAACGCGGACGCCGTCCGTACGAACGGCGACGACGGGTCGGCGGACAACTGCTGGTGCTGCGCGGCGAACGCGTCCAGTCCGACCGTTGCGGACTCGAAGTCCATGCCGATCAGGTTCGCGCGCGGGTCGTGGTCGAGACGCCAGCCGTCGGTCAGTTCGGACGGCCGGAGCCGCAGCGTGAACGGGTACTGCTCCGCCGCACCGGCCTCCAGCGGCATCGGGTGACGCAGACCGTCGCCGAGCCCCGCGTCGACCAGCCAGACGCGGTCGGGATCCTCGATCAGCCCGCTGACCGTCAGCACCAGGTGACTACCGTCGACGCCGCCCGGACGATTGACCGTCTGTACGCCGCCCCGGTGCATCCGCACGCGATACCCGAGCTCGGTCAGCAGCAGCGCGAAGGACCCGTTCAGCTGGAAGCAGTACCCGCCGGCCTCCCGCGCGATGATCCGCTTCGCCACCTCCTCCGGCTCCAGCGGTCCACCCGGCGTCAGCTGGTACTGCACCGTCTCGTACGGCACCTGATCGACAAACGCCTCGTGCAACCGCACCAGCGCCTCCAGCCGCGGCGGCCCACCCCACCCGTCGACTCCGATCCGCTGCAACATCGCTTCGGTGTCCACGGCCCGACCCTATGTCAGCGCGCTGCCGTACAGCCCGGCATTAGTCGGCTAGCAGCCATCCGGGTCGATCCGGACCAGGTTGTTCCCCCTGAGCGTCAGCAGGTCACCGGTACGCCGGTCCAGAGCCAGCTGCGGTTCGTTGTACCAGTAGCCGTTCAGTCCGCCCACGACAGTCGACGGGCCGGTGTCGTCGAGCCGGAACACCTGCGTCGCCGTGGCGCCGAAGACGACGCCACGCCGCAGCACCAGTTCGCCGACCGCGCCGTCCACCGGGTAGCTGCGGACGATCGTCCGCGTCCGGAGGTCGGCGACGAACAGGATCCGGCTCCGGGTCAGCCCGTAGAGGGTGTCGCCGTGCACGAGCAGGTCGGTGTAGCCGTCGAGACCAGCGAACGGAGTCCACCGCCACCGCACCTGCCGGGCGGTCAGATCGAAGGCGACGAGCTGCGCCTCCTTCGCGACCGGCGGTACGCCGTCCGCGTAGATCTCGCTGCCCAGGTAGGCGGTCGTGTCATCCGCGGTGACCGCGCTGATCGCCTGGTCCGGCACGAGCGCGTCGTACCGGACGACCTCCCGGGTGCCCAGGTCGAACAGTGCGAGCGAGCCGCCGGTGTGGCCGTACTGCGCCCTGGTGCCGATCGCCAGCGCGTGACGGCCGGGCAGTTCGACCATCGCCCGGGGCCGATCCTCGTTCCCGCCGATCGCCGCGAGGCGGGTGACCTCGCGCCGGCCGGGATCGTAGAGGTCGACAAAGGCGCCTGGGTAGGTGGCGAGGTAGAGCTGGTCGCCGACCGCCACCGCACGCTTGGCCTCGCCGCCCATGTGCACCTTGAAGCCGGCACCGGTGCTGGTGTCGTGCGCCTGCAGGCCGAAGTTGCCGCCGACGAAGGCATCCCGGCCGAGCACGGACACCGACTGGGCCGGCTCCGGTGCGGCGGGCATGCCGGCAGCCTGCAGATCGGTGATCGTGGTCCGACCGGTCGCCCGGTCGACGGACCAGACCGAACCGCTGCCGGCCACACCGACGATCTGGTCCCCGACGGCGAACACACCGCGTGTCTCGTCGTACGGCGTCGGCGCGGCCAGCTTGGTCAGCGTCGCCGCGGCGATGTCGTACCTGTACAGCGAACCCGAGGTCCGGCTCGTCAGCAGCACCTCGCCGTCGTTGAGTTGCAGCATGTCGACGGTGCGGTCGCCGGTGTCGACGATCCGGTACGACGCCGGCTCGCGACGGTCGATCAGGACGAACTTCCCGGACGGTTCGGTTCCGGCCGCGATCCAGTCGGCGTCGGCGGCCACGTCGTACACGAAGGACTCCGTGTGCAGCTCGGTCGGCAGGATCTCGGACTTCGTTGTGCCGTCGAGGACGACCAGCCGGGCGCGCGCACCGGTCCCGGCGTAGACGACGCCGTCGGGAGCGACGGCGACGCAGCGGACGTACGTCTGGCCGGCGGCGGCCTGGCCGAGGTCGGTGAAGGTCGGGCCGGCGGGGTCGATCCGGTAGAGCTTCCCGCCGGGATACGTGCCGGCGTAGAGCGTGCCGTCAGGCGCGGTGGCCAGGTCGAAGGCGAACTGCTCGCTGCCCAGCCGGCCGAGCCGCCTGGTGGTGTTGGTGGCCGGGTCGTATTCGTGGATGTCGGCGACGGAGTACATCCCGACGTACACCTTGCCGCCGGACACCGTTGCCGCCCAGCCGCCGGTGCCGGTCGACAGGGTCTGATGTGCCGTGACGGTGCGCGACGACAGGTCGAAGCGCGCCACTACGGCAGGCTGCAGCCCGCGCGTGACGAGGTACAGGTCGTTGCCGTCCTGGGCCGCGCCGGTGATCGGCGCCGACACGATGCCGGGCCCGAGATCGGCCGGCGGGCAGTCAGCGGCGAGGGCGCGCAACGGCGCCGGGAGCGCGACCACCGCTCCGGTTCCGGCTGCCAGGCTGAGGAAATGTCTTCTGTGCATGACCGTACCTCCGGGAGCGGCGGTAATTACGGCAAGGACCGTAATTCTGGCCGGAGGCACTGTCAATGGTTCGCGCCAGCCAGGCGGTGGTGTCGAAGTACCTTAGGCTAGGTGAGGTGATCACCGTCCTCGACCGACTCGCAGCTCTGGAGATCGCCGACGAACTCGGTCAGGTGTTCGCCGCGGCCTTCGGGGCGCCTGGGTACGACGACGAGCGCGCGGACAGTGCGCGGTTCGCCGGCGAGCAGCTCCCGACGCACGCGGACCGCGACGACTTCAGGCTGGTCGCGGCGCGGGTGGGCGGGAACGTCGTCGGGTTCGCGTACGGGTTCACCGGACAGCTCGGGCAGTGGTGGCCGGATCGGGTGGCCGCTGCGATCGGCCCGGAGCTCACCGCAGAATGGATCGGCGGGCACTTCGAGGTCGTCGAGCTCGCCGTACTCCCTGGCGCGCAGGGCCGCGGTGTCGGGACGGCGCTGATGGAGGAGCTGATGCGCGACCTCCCGCACCGGCGCGCGCTGCTCACGACGTACGTCGACGACCGTCCGGCACCAAGGCTGTACAGGCGGTTGGGATGGCAGGTCCTTGTCCCGGACCTGGGCTGGGGGTCGGCGCTCTACGGTCTGGACAGAGGTGTTCGCGTCGACCGCGCACCTGGCAAGGTATGGCCTATGACTTCTGAGCGGATCTATGTCGGGAGCTACACCAGTCAGGACGGTGGCGGGGACGGGATCGCGCTCGGGCCGCTGGACGGGATCGGGATGGTCGCGACGGTCGCCGATCCGTCGTTCCTGGTCAGGTCCGCGGACGGGCGATTCCTCTACGCCACGAACGAGGAGCAGGACGGCAAGGTCTCGGCGTTCGCGATCCAGCCGGACGGCGGGCTGGAGTTGCTCAACCAGCAGCCGACCGGCGGCGCGCACCCGTGTCACCTGGACATCGACCCGTCCGGACGGTACCTGCTGTCGGCCAACTACACGTCGGGCTCGGTGGCCGTGCACCCGATCGGCGCCGACGGTTCGCTCGGCGAGTCGGCGTACTTCGTCCAGCGGTCCGGGACCGGTCCGAACGCGGACCGCCAGGAGGGACCGCACGCGCACCAGGTCGCGTTCGACCCGGCAGGCGCGTATGTCTTCGACGTCGACCTCGGGTCCGACACGGTCTACTCCTCGACGCTCGCCGACGACGGGTCGCTGCAGGAGGTCGACCGGCTGCGCATCCACCCGGGCGCGGGGCCGCGGCACCTGGTGTTCCATCCGACCGCCGGTGCGGCGTACGTGATCAACGAGCTCGACTCGACGCTGACGGTCTGCAGCTACGCCGACGGGAAGCTGCAGATCGTGCAGACCGCCTCGACCCGTCCGGCCGACTCGCCGGGGGAGAACTTCCCGGCCGAGCTGCTGATCTCCGCCGACGGCCGCTTCCTCTACGGCTCGAACCGCGGCGACAACACGATCGCGGTGTTCGCGATCGCCGCCGACGGGCTGAGCGTCGAACTGGCGCAGACCATCGGCTCCGGCGGTGACTGGCCGCGACACCTTGCCTTCAGCAACGACGGGACGCAGGTGTACGCCGCCAACGAGCGCTCCGACCAGATCGCGACGTTCACCATCGCCGCCGACGGCCGGCTCACCCAGACGGACGACACCGTCAGCTGGCCGAAACCGGTCTGTATCCTCCCTGCCTGACCGCCAGCGCGAGGCCGGCGGCGGCGACCAGCGCGGCCGCGAGGAAGCCTGTGCCGCGGTCGGTGGCGGCGGCGACCAGGCCGAAGCTGGCCGGGCCGAGGCCGGTGGCGAGATCGATGCTCATGCTGACCGTGCCCATCACCGCGCCCCGCTCGCCGGCCGGTGCGCGCTCGAGCGCGAGCATCATGATCGCGGGCGTCCCGAGGGCGATCCCGATCCCGAGTACGGCGGTGCCGACCACGAGCCCCGCCGTACTCCGTGATCCACCGATCGCCGCGAGCCCGAGCGTGCAGCACAGCAACGCGACCCGCACACTGCGCGCGGCCCCCAACCGATCCGGAACCCGCGCACCGGCGCCGCGAATCACCACGACGATCCCCGCGAACCCGAACAGCAGGAAGCCGGCACCGGGCAGGCCCAGGTCGAGCGCGTACAGCGGCACGAACGCCAGGAACCCCGCCATACCCCACACGAGCGCGAGCAGCAGCAGCGCAGGTACGACGGCCGCTCGCGGAACGAGCCGCACCACGCCCGCGTCGACCTCGCCCGCCTCCGCGCGGGTCTCGCCCACGCCCAGGGTGAGCAGTACGGCGACGAGCGCCGACCCGGCCGCGACCAGCCACACCGCGGTGGACCCGACTGCGCCGAAGAGGACTTCCCCGAGCGGAGGCCCCACCGCGAGACCGACGTACAAGGACAGTGAGAACAGACTGATCGCCTCGCCGCGCCGCTCGACCGGCGCCAGATCGGTCATCGCGGTCAGCGCGCCGACGAAGAAGAACGCGTCGCCGACACCCGTGAGCAGCCGTAGCGCGGCCAGCGCCTCGACCGAGCCCGCCCAGCCGTAGGCGGCGACCGAGCCCGCGAACACGATGCCGCCGACGGCCATCGCGACCGCGCGCCCCCGCCGATCCACGAGCCGTCCGGCCCACGGACGCAGGACCAGCGCGGAGAGGCTGAAGGCTCCGACGACCAGGCCGACCGCGATGTTGCCACCGGTCAGCGGCCCCGCGACGTACCGCGGCACGGCCGGTACCAGCATGCCGTCGGCAAGGAAGTAGGCCAGCGCCGCGCTCCCCAGCAGCACGAACTGCGGCGTGACGAGACGCGATCGAGTCGTTGCCGTTGTGCTCATGAGGCTCACAATGGGCCGTACGGGACCACTCGGTCATCGGTAGTTCTGCCCATCCCGAGGAGGGATGCGATGGGACAGCAGGATCCGCGCCTCGCGGAGCTTCTCTGCGCGCTGTCGGTGGCCCTCGACGTGGCGATGGACCAGCGTCCGGAGAAGTCGATCCGCAGCTGTCTGGTGGCGACCCGCCTGGCCGACCGGTTGGGTGTGCCCGACAAGCGCACCGTCTACTACGCGACCCTGCTCCGTCACCTCGGGTGTACTGCGACCGCCCACGAGGAGGCGCACCTGATGGGTCCACGTGCCGGGGAGCTGCGTCCGCAGGCGGAGCAGACAGACACCGCCAGCTTTGGCGAGTCACTGGCTCTGCTGCGTCAGGTGGGTCGTGGGACCGGTGTTCGACGACTGCAGTACGTCGCTCGCACCCTGAAGGCCGGTGACGACGACATACTGCGGGCGATCTGCGAGGTGGGCAGCATGCTCGCCGAGCGACTCGCACTGGGCCCGGCTGTTGTCGAGGCCCTCTACCAGAACCTGGAGCGCTGGGACGGCAAAGGCAGGCCGAGAGGGCTCGTAGGGGGCGAGATCGCCATCGCCACGCGCATCGCCGAAGTCGCCACGCAGGCGGTGATCTACCTCGACGGCGCCAAGCTCCGGCAGCGGCAGGGCAGCTGGCTGGACCCTGAGGTCGTTGCCGCGTACGACGACTCGCTCGTCGCGGACCTGGACGACATCGACGTCTGGGAGGCGGTGGTCGACGCCGAGCCGCAGCCATGGCGCCGGGTGGCGGATCTGGACGAGCTGGCCAGGACGTTCGCGTACTTCGTGGACCTGAAGTCGCCGTACTTGTTCGGCCATTCCACCGGCGTCGCTGCGCTGGCTGACCAGGCTGCGGGTCTGCTGGGGGTGAGCGACGACGAACGCGCCGCACTGCGCCGTGCGGCGCTTCTGCACGACCTGGGACGGGTTGGCGTGCCTACAGCGGTGTGGGAGCGGCCGGGGCCGTTGCGGCGGTCCGACTGGGAGCAGGTGCGGTTGCACCCCTACCAGTCGGGGCGGATCCTCGGGCGGTCCGCAGTACTGCAGCCGATCGCGGCACTGGCTGCTGCTCATCACGAGAAGCTCGACGGGTCCGGGTACCCGCGGCAGGTCAATGGGACTGAGCTGTCGACCGCTGCGCGGCTGCTGGCTGCGGCTGACTGCTACCAGGCGCTGACCGAGGACCGTCCGCACAGGTCGGCGCACTCGCCGGTTGGTGCTGCGGAGATTCTGCTGGGACAGGTGACGGCCGGGCGATTGGACGCCGAGTGTGTGAAGGCAGTGCTGGCGGTGGCCGGGCAACAGGTGCCCGGCCACCGCCTGACTCGACCTGCCGGTCTCACCGAGCGAGAGGTCGAGGTACTGCGTCTGGTCGCTCGCGGGGCGTCCAACGCGGACGTTGCGCGCGAGCTGGTCGTGTCACGCCGTACTGCGGAGCATCACGTGCAGCACATCTACGGCAAGATCGGTGTGTCGACCCGAGCCGGTGCCGCGCTGTTCGCCATGCAGCACGGGTTGTTCACACCGTGACGAGCTTCTCGAAGAAGAACTCGTGCTTGAGGAACGACACGTCGTACTCGTGGCCCGGGTACGGCGGGTTCAGCTGCGACGCCTGGAAGAGACGCCAGCCGTCCTTGAGCGCGTCCAGCCCGGTCGCGTACGGCGGCACGTCGCTGTCACCTGTGGTGGGGTGAGTCGCACCAGTGCCGTCGTACTCCGACCAACCGACCACGCGGGCGTCCAGCGCGGAGGAGGCCAGGTAGAGCACCAGCACCTGCTGGCGGAGGCCGGTTTGCTGCGGGGTCTCGACAGTGGCGGTCATACCATCTCCTTCTTGCCCGTGGCGTGCTTGGCGTGCGGGTTGTTGACGCGCTGGGCGACAACCCGTTGCGGGCGGTTCTCAACGCGGGTGACCCAGTAGTTCGGGTCGTAGGTGTCGTCGCCGGTGAGGGCCTGCCACAGCTTGATGCGGTTGTAGCGCTCCAGCCGGCCGGTGGCGTTCTCGTACCACGGGAAGCCCTGCTCCAGCTCCGCCGCGACCTGTTCGTCGTACAGGTCGTCGGTGTTCCAGAGCCGGACCTGGCGGACGGTCGGGTTGAAGCGGATCTTGAACATGTAGCGGTCGAGGTCGCTGTCGTTCTTGCGGCCGCCGTGCCAGATGCCGTGGTGCAGGAACTGCACGGTGCCGGCGGGGCAGACCAGGCGGGTCTGGCCGAGCAGGTTCTGGTACCGGCCGGTGTCCGACTCGTTGGTGCGGCGCAGGTGGCTGCCGGGAACGCTGAGCGTGCCGCCCATCTCGAGCGTCACGTCCTGCGGGTAGTACATGAGTTGTACGTCGAACGCGTCGGTGCGGACGTCGATGATCGCGTCACCGTGCAGGTTCTGCGCCTCGCCCTCGTGCGCCTTGCGGATGTGGACCGCGTGGTGGTCGACGGTCGGCTCGGGCCCGACCAGGCTGTGGATCGCGCCCGCCACCTCCGGCAACTGCACGAGCCGCTGGACGAAATCGCTGTCCGTGAACGCCTCCGACAGCGGGGTGCCGTACGGAACGCCCGGAATGCCGTTGTTCAGAACCTCGATCGCCTGCTGGTTCATGTCGTCCGGTACGACGGCGTCCATCCGGAGCGAACCGGTGGCGACGAAATGTGCCACCTGGACCGAGGTGAGCAGGTGCTTGCGATGCGGATGGGGCATGGAGACTCCCATGGTGGGGTAGTGGTTGCTACTCCACCAGGCTAGGTTCGATCAACGCTCCACCGCGTGGGTTGTGATCACCACTGCTGGTAAATTCTCACCATGCTTGAGTTGCATCTCGCGCAACCGCCGGAGGTGGTGAACGTCGGCGCCGGGATCCACGGAGTGCGCGGACGGCGGGACGTGTTCCGGCTGCCGGACCTCTGGCAGCTGCACCTGTACAACTACTCGGCCGACCTGACCCTGCTGGGTACAACGTATTCCGTGGCGCCGGGACACGTTTCCCTGACGCCCGCCGGCACCCAGGTGCAGTTCGACTACCGCGGACGGTCCGAGCACCTGTACGCGCATTTCCGGCCGGTCGTCACGGGCGATCCGTCGTACGTCCCGGTCGTACAGGACGCCGGTGAGGCCGCGCCGCTGCTGTCCGGACTGCTGCGTGCGGCGATCGAGTCGTCCCCCTCGGGCGGGGCACGTACCACCGCGGAGGTGTGGACCGCGCTCTGGCGGATCGCCGAACTGACACCGGCCACCACCGAGACCGGTCACCCGGCCGTCGCCACGGCGATCGCCTACATCGAGGCCAACCTCGCCCAGCCGCTCACCGTCCCCGGCCTGGCCCGCGTGGCCGGCGTCTCCCACAACCACCTGACCCGGCTGTTCCGGCAGGAAACCGGCTCGACCGTGATCGCCTACATCCGCCGGCGCCGCGTCACCCGCGCCCGCCACCTGCTCACGTCCTCGACCCTGTCCATCCCCGCCATCGCCGCCTCGGTCGGAATACCCGACCTGCAGGCCTTCAACAAGACCTGCCGCCGGGAACTGGGCACGTCTCCCCGCGCCGTCCGCCAATCAACCTCGGCCCCGCCGCCCTGATCCCTTCGCTGAGAGTGATCGCTCGACGTCTTGAACCCGGCCCGATCTCCTGTCACAGTTCACGAATTCGCGGACAGGGGGTCCGCATGGGGGATGGGGGAAACACCATGAACAGATTGCTTCGCCGTGCGCTCATGACCGGAGCAGGCGCGGTCGCGGCCCTGGCACTCGCGGCAGGTCCGGCCAGCGCGCACTTCTGTTTCAAGACCAACCTGAACGCCAGAGCGGCGCAAGGGATGTCGGGATCGGCCAACTGGGTGCCGTTCAGCGCCCTCGCGGCCGAGTTCCTGCCGGGGCTGTGCGACGCGGGTATCGCCCACCTGGCCACGGCCGCCGGGGCGACTCCGAGCACACTGATCAACACGCACGGAACCATGGCCGGAGGCACCCTGAAGAAGGGCGCCGACAGCGGCACACCGTCGATCTCGCACCTCGACTTCGAGGCGCTCGACGCCGCGGTCCCCGACGCCTTCGCACTCTGCGCCGGCTAGTCCGCACCACCGCCGCAGCCCCGGTCCGTCATCGACGACCGGGGCTGCTCGGCGGTCTGGGCTGTCTCGGCGATCGGCGCCGGTCGGGACTGCTCTACGTCAGGCCGAGCGGGTGAGTGGGAACGCCGTCGCCACGGCGGCCGTGCGGCTGGTGACACCCAGCCGTTGGTAGATGTTCTCCAGGTGCTTCCGAACGGTGCCTTCGGCAACAAACAGCCGGCGCGCGATCTGGGTGTTGCTGTGCCCTTCGGCCACCAGCCGCAGGAGCTGCAACTGCCGGCTGGTCAGGTCCGGTATCCCGGCCCGCCGCCGCCCGAGGTCGCGGTGCACCTCGATCAGATGCGGCCGGAGCATCCGCAGCAGCAGCCGCTCGCGTTCGCTGAAATCAGGCCCGGGACCGCGGAACAGCATCAGCCGCCGGTCCTCCGCCCCGGTCGCAGGGAACGGTACGGTGATCTCGCTGCGCATTCCGATCACCCGGAACCACTCGCCGGCCGACGATCGCGCCAGCTGCCGCGCGGACAGGTAGTCCGAGACCTTCCAGACGCTCTGGTCGTCGCCGGTGCGTTGGGGCCGACTGCACACGTCGTGCTCCCAGTAGGACCGCCAGAACAGGTCCTCCCAGCCCTCACCGGGATCGACGTCCTGCTCGTGCGCCTCCTCGTACGCGACGAACTCCCGGTCCACCGGGCGACTCACCTGGAACGTCGCATCGTCGGCCGGGATCAGCTCGCGGAGCGCCTGCAGCAGCGCACGCGGATACACCTCGTCGGGTCCGGCCTGTTGTCCCCGGTCGATCACGTCGAACATCCGGCGCAGGTCGCGTTCGGTGACGGTCAACTGCTCCACCATGGCTGAGATCTCCCTCCCCCTGCGCCCAGGCTAAGCCCGCTGAGCCGCCCTGCGAATACGTCGAACTGCGTATGGCTGCCGGCGGTCCGCCGCGGCGATGGTTGCCGGAAAGATCCACACTCGGGGAGGAACTCCATGAAACCGTTGTCCCGACTGGCAGGTCTGTCGACCGCACTGCTGGTCACCGTCGTCGCACTGTCCGGCACGGCGCACGCGAAGCTGCCTTCGCCCGATCCGGAAACCGTTTCGCCGGTCGCGTTCGAGGCTCCGCCGTCGACCGTCGTGATCGAGTCAGGTCTGTCGGTCCTGCAAGTGGTCGCCCTGATGCTGCTGGCAGCGATCGCTGCCGCCGTCGTCACGACGGTCGCCGGCCGGCACCTGCCGCGCATCCACGGAACCCGCCACCACACGTCTGCCTCGGCCGGGGCGGCATCGTGAAAACGCTGTCCGCCTTGCTGGCCACCTGCCTGCTCGGTGTGGCAGGGCTGTCGCCCGACGTGGCCGCTTCGGCCGCACCGGCAAAGGAGCCCTCAGCGGCTCCCGTGCTCGACTGGAGCCGGATCGCGACGCAGTCCATCGTCGCGGGCGGGCGCCCGCCGGCCAGTTCCGAGGTGTTGATGGGCGTCGTGCACGTCGCGATCGCCGACACCGTGGCCGCGCTCGGGTACGGCAGGACATTCGTGGCCGACGTACGTCCCGATCAGCGCGCGTCCGCCGCGTCCGCGGTCGCCACGGCGACGTACGACGTACTGAAGGCTCGGGCGCCGGGGGCGTCGCTCGAGACGACGTACGCCGATTACCTCGCCGGCGTTCCGGACGGGAAGGCCAAGGCGCGCGGGATCGCGCTGGGGCGTGCGGTGGCAGCCGCAGTACTCGCGTGGCGGGCCGGTGACGGCTTCGGGAACCAGGTGACGTACGTGCAGCGGCCGCCGGGTCCGGGGGTGTGGGAACAGACCGCGCCGACTCCACCGGTCGACCTGGTGCTCACCCAGGTCAGGCCGCTGACGCTGCGGTCCCGCGCACAGTTCCGGCCTCACGGTCCGGATCCGCTGAGCAGCAAGCGGTACGCGCGTGACGTGGCCGAGGTGGCTGAAGTCGGCCGCAAGGACAGTACGACGCGGACCGCCGTACAGACGGAGAGCGCGATGTTCTGGACCGAGCACGCTGCCCAGCAGTGGAGTCGGACGTTGCTGCGCTTGGCCAGCGAGCGTGAGCTGTCACTGCCAGAGGCGGCTCGTATGCTGGCGCTGGTGCATGTGAGCGCCGGCGACGCGCTGATCGCTTGCTGGGAGGCGAAGTACCGGTACCGCTTCTGGCGTCCGGTCCATGCCATTCAACGCGCCGACACGGACGGCAACCCGCGCACCACCGCCGATCCGGCCTGGCAACCGCTCCTGGCCGCGAACCACCCCGACTACCCCTCCGGCCATGCCTGCTTCACCGGTGCGGCCACCACGGCGCTGCGGAGCTACTTCCGCACCGACCGGCTGCCCGTGACGATCGACAGCCAGGTCACGTCCACCACGCGCACCTACTCGAGCCTCACCGCCGTACGGCACGACGTCCAGGAGGCCCGAATCTTTTCCGGACTCCATTTCCGGCACGCCATGGAAGACGGTGAGCACCTCGGCGCCACCGTCGCCGAGTGGGCCACGCAGCGCCTCCGCTGACATCCGCGCGCCCCGGCCGTCGTAATGCGGTGGCCGGGGTCTGGGCGGGCGGTTAGCGTTCGGGGCATGTACGAACTGATCCCGGTGGCGGCTGCGCCTGAGTTGGACGAAGAAGCGGGGCAGCGGTTCGCGGAGGAGTGGCCGGAGTTCATCTTCCACGACGAAGGCGTGACGCCGTACCGGGAGCGGCGGGTGAAGTACTTCCGCGACTGGGAGTTCTACCTCGTCGACGAGGACCGGCGGCTGATCGCGGGCTGCTGGGGCGTGCCGCTCGCGTGGGACGGCACGGTCGAGGATCTGCCGGGTGGTTTCACGGACTCGCTGGCGCGGTCGGTGACGGCGTACGAGGAAAGCGTTGTACCGAACACGTTCGTGCTGATGGCGGCCGCCGTACGCTCCGACGAGCAGGGTCGTGGTCACGCCGGCCGCGTCATCACCGCGGTCCGCGACCGGGCTGTCGCCGGTGGTCTCGGGCAGGTGATCGCGCCGGTCCGGCCGACGCTGAAGTCGCGCTACCCGCTGACGCCCATCGAGACGTTCATGACCTGGACCCGCGAGGACGGCCTTCCGCTCGACCCCTGGCTCCGCACCCACGTCCGGCTCGGCGCGACCATCCTGGCGCCGGCCGCCGCCTCCCAGACCATGACCGGCTCGGTCGCCGACTGGGAGTCCTGGACCAAGATGCAGTTCCCGTCCACCGGCACCTACACCATCCCCGACGGCCTCACGGTCCTGCACATCGACCGCTCCGCCGACACCGGCACCTACACCGAGCCCAACATCTGGCTCCGCCACGCCTGAATCCGGCGCCCGGCCCGCCCGGCCCATCCGGCCCACCCGGCCCGCCCGGCGCGCTCAGCCGCGGGACTGCCATTCGTCGTCGAGCATCGCGTAGACGAGCTGGTCGCTCCACTCACCCTTGAAGATCTCGTCGTGCCGGAAATGCGCTTCGCGCCGCATTCCGAGCTTCTCCAGCACCCGGGCGGAGCCGACGTTGCGGGAGTCCAGTCGCCCGATGATCCGGTGCAGACCCAGCCCGGCGAAGCCGAGTCGAAGTACCACCTCGGCTGCCTCGGTGGCGAACCCGTTGCCGTGATACTCCGGATTGATCACGAACCCGATCTCGCCCTGCCGATGTTCGCCGCTCAGCCACTGCAGGTGCACTTCGCCGATCACACGATCGAGCTGCGGCCACACGACCGCCAATGAAACCGTTTTCCCGACCGCGTCCAGCGTGACCTCACCGATTTTCCGCTCGAGCACCTCCTTCACCTGCTCCGGTGTTTCCGGCTCGGCGTACAGGTAACGGGTCACGTCGTCCCGGGAACGGATCGCGCACAGGTCCTCGAGATCCGAGGGTGTGAACGGCCGCACCGTCAGGCGCGCTGTGCGGATCGGATAGTCGGGACGCAGCATCGTCATCGCGCCCGGCCAGGGACCGCCAGCGCCGCGAGACCCGAGGCGAGAACGCCTTCGACGACCTGGAGGGCGTAGGCGTTGTCAGGACCGGTCACGGCCTGGTGAGACCAGCCGATCACGTCTTCCAGCGCTCGGACATGGCGGTAATACCGGACAGCATCCTCGTCGAGGAGATGCGGTCCGTACCCAGCCAGGAACGCGTCCAACTGCCCGGGCGTGGTGGGGCCGATGTCGCCCATTCCGCCCAGCATGAACATCAGGTCCTGTTCACGCGGTGCGTAGATCACGTCGTCCCAGTCGATCAGGTGCAGTCCATCGTCGACCAGGACGTTTCCGAGGTGCGGGTCGCCGTGGCACACGACGCGCGGACCGTCCGGCGCGGGCGGCCGGTTCGTGAGCAGGTCGGCGATGACGTGCTCGTACTGCGACCACACCGCCGCCAACTCCTCCGCGACATCCCCTTCCGGAGCCTCCAGCCGCGCACGGACCTCCTCCGCGAGCGCCGGCGTACCCGCATCGATATGGCTGTGCTTCGGCAACGCGTCCCGCAACCGCGGCGGCAGTTCCGCGTCGTGCACCCGCCGCAGCATTACGCCGTACTCCGACCACTGCTCGTCCGTCAGCCCGGTCTCGCCCGCCCGCACCCCGTCGATCCACGGCGTGATCGTCAACCGCTTCTTCGCGTGGACGCTCCACAGCCCGCCCTCGGTGGTACGGATCATTTCCGGTACGCCGGGCACCCCGCTGTCCGCGAGGAACGCCGCGACCTGATGCCCCGTGTTCGTCCCGGCCCCGCTCCACTTCACGGCGTACGTGTTGGTCGCAGTACTCGCCTTCCACACCTGCGCCGCGACATCCGCGCCGTACACCACCGGCGAGAGCCCCACCACGTCGAGCCCGAAGTCCGCAAGCAACCACTTCCGCAACAACGTCACACCCACCCCGCCAGCATGCCCGCTCGACCCGCGGTCGTGCGACTGCTTTGCCGTTGAGTCAGGCGCGCGGATCGACCGTGCGCAGCATGTTGACCAGGCCTTGGATGGACTGCATCTGCTCGTCGGTCAGGGGGTCCGTCGAGAAGTGCATCAACTCGTTGCGGATTCGCCGTACGGCAGTGAGCGCGTTGAGGAACAGCTTGTGGTCGAGCTTCCACCCCAGCCGGTGAAAGGACTCCTCCGTGGCCAGGAGCCGGTTGTCGTAGGCGCCCAGCATGAGATCCGCGGCAGACTTGATCTTGTGAGGGTTGTTGGCACCCGCGCGAAGTTCTTCCAGCGTGAACGCCTCATCCGCGCGTCGCCGCAGCCTGCGCTCGATTTCCTCGATCAGTGCGATCGGGCGAGCCATCGCCGCGAACTGCAAGGTCAGGTCCGCCGTCGTGACGATGCCGGTGATGGAGACCCGGTCAGCGCCCCGGACGAGCACATACCCGAACTTGTAGATCTCGCCGACCTGCGCCAGCAGATCGGCATCGTGGTCGACGATCCGGGCGCCGACGGTGGCGTGCGCCAGCGTCACATTCGGGTAGGCGACCGACGCCTTGGCGATCGACTCCCAGCTCACGGCACGTACGCCGCCCGCCGAGTCACGGACGGCCAGCTGAGAATAGTCGTTGGCCAGCATCAGGGTGATCGCCGCGGGGAGCGACTCGTCGGAGTCGACGCCCGTCACCGGACGGTTGGCCGACTCCAGATCGCCGATCCGCAGCGAGACCGGGGGGAGTTCGTCCGCGGTCAGGATCTCGCCGCCCGGCTCGACCGCCGCGGGACCCTCCGACGGCTCAGGCTCCGTACTGATGGGAACGAGACGAATCGTGTTGTCGATCCAGCCCTCGGTGAACGGCGGGTCCGTCGTCAGCCCGCGATCGGCCAGATCGGACTCGATCGCCGCCACTGTTCCCGCGGTCCGCCGGCCTGTGTTCCACAGGGCCAGCAACTGACGGATCGTGAGTCGTGGCGCTTCCGCACTGCCGTTCGCGGCCTGGTCGAGCAACTCGTCCCGGCTCGCCGGTCCGCCGCCATCGGACTCGGACTGGTCCCGGCCCGGATCTGTGCCTGTCTCCGCCAGTTGCTGGATCCGCCGTACGGCGTCGTGTCTTTTGAGCCCGAACACGGTGAGCAGAGAACCCATCGAGTTCTGCAGGTCGGGGAGCACGTCGGTCGACCGCGACACGTCTGTGCGGGACCACTTCACCGGACGGACATGGCGAAGATTCGGGTCGGCATCCGCGCGGTATTCGTACGGGCCGGTCACGGTGCCGATCGCGATCTGGTCACGGTTGCGCGGCACGACCAGCAGATCACCGACCTGGATGCGGGTCAGGAAGCGCCAGAGCTGCCCGGTCCAGTTGCCGATCACCGCATTGCTTCGGTCGGGGTACGTCGTACGCACCGCCTCGCGCAGCTCGGACCTGGTCTTGATCTCCGACAGGTCGCCCAGCTCGACCCAGCCGGCGATCGCCAGCCCTTCGGCGATGGCGGCCTCGGCCCGCTCGCCGCTCCGGCCTGCACGAACCATCCAAGCCGCGCTGATCTCCCCCACCTGACATCCCCTCACGCTCGGTGCGCACAGTGATATCAGTCGTCACGGTGCGTGGCAAGGGTGCCCGGCGCCGGGGAGGTCGATACCTGCTCGGCGCGGGGCGATCGCCTCGAGGGTTGCTCAGCGGTAGTTGACGAACTGGACGGCGAAGTCGAGGTCCTGGCTCTTGATCAGGGACTGGACGGCCTGGAGGTCGTCGCGGCTCTTGCTGGAGACGCGGAGCTCGTCACCCTGGATCTGCGCCTTGACGCCCTTCGGGGCCTCGTCGCGGATCAGTTTGGACAGCTTCTTCGCGTTCTCCTGCGTGATGCCGGCGTTGATCGAGGCGTTGATCTTGTAGACCTTCCCGGACAGCTTCGGCTCGTCCGCCTCCAGCCCCTTGAGCGAGATCTGCCGCTTGACCAGCTTGTCCTTGAACACGTCGAGCACCGCGTTCACCCGCTCCTCGGTGTTCGCCTGCATGTCGATCGTCTCGCCGGACCACTTGATCCCGGCGTCCACGTTCTTGAAGTCGAACCGCTGGCTGATCTCCTTCGCCGCCTGGTTGACGGCGTTGTCCACCTCCTGGTGATCGACCTTGTTCACGATGTCGAAGGAGGACTCCGAAGCCATGGGTACTACCTTTCCGATTTGCTGTCAGGGGCACTGTCTGTCGTATAGTCTCTCCCGCTGGTCCTCGGACCAGCACCACCCCTGGCGGGTTGCCCGAGCGGCCAAAGGGAGCAGACTGTAAATCTGTCGGCGTTAGCCTACGCAGGTTCGAACCCTGCACCCGCCACCAGCACGAAGAGAGCCTCTGACCTGCGGAAACGCAGAGCAGAGGCTCTCTTGCTGTGTCCGGCCGGGCTGCGCGGCCAGGACGTCGACGGCAGACCGGACGGTCGTCCTTGGCGGGCTCTGCTCTAGGACGTCACAACAGCCCGATGTCCGACACTGGTCCAAGGTGACCAAGTTTGTCGGGATTGGACACCGAGCGAATTGCCTGGATCACGCCGTCGACGACGTCGAGCTCAAGTACGCTGACCACGCGCCCTTGGGCGTCGTACCTTACGGCGCCCGGCCGGCCGTTGACCCAGGCCGGCTGGAGGGAGATGCTCAGCGCCAGGCTCCGGCGGAACACGCCGACGAGTAGCCGCGTGACGCGCTCGCGCCCGGCCAGCAGCTTCCCGAACACCTGCACCTTGCCGCCACCGTCCCCATGGAAGACCACGTCGGGCGCAAGCATGCTGAGAAGCGCGGCCATGTCGCCGCCCGCGGCGGCCTCGAAGAACCTGCGGGCGAGCTCCTCGCCTTCCGCCCGCAGCCTCGGAGGCGGCGGGTCGGCAGTTACCTGCCTCTCGGCGGCGATACGTTGCCTGGCGCGCGCGAAGATCTGCCGGCAGTTCACTTCGGTCTTTCCGGTCATCATCGCCACATCCGGGTAGCCGTACCCGAACACCTCACGCAGCACGAACACTGCCCGCTCCACAGGCGAGAGGGCCTCCAGCAGCACCAGGAACGCCATGGACAGCGAGTCGGTCAGCTCGACGTGCTCGGCCGGCCCCGACCCGTCGGCGGGCACGACAACCGGCTCGGGCAGCCAGTCCCCGACGTACATCTCCCGCCGCACCCGCGCCGAACCCATGTAGTTGATTCCCAGCCGGGTCACCGCCGTCGTCAGGTACGCCTTCGGAGCGGCGATCGTGGTTCCCGCCTGACGTGCCCGGGCCAGGCCGAGGAAGGCGTCCTGCACCATGTCCTCGGCGTCGCCCACAGATCCGGTCATCCCGTAGGCGATGGAAAACAGCAGCGGCCGGTACCTGGCCGCGTCCATCTCATCCGCTGACCCAGGCCCGGGGTCCGTCCCGTCGGCTCGCGTACCGCCGCTCCCAGCCGAGCTCATTTCCTTGCCTTCACGTTCGAGGATGCTTCCGCACGACGTCTGGCAGGCTACCCGAGGCCACCGCAGGTCCTTGTCCACGTGCTTGGTTGCCGCCAGTGCCCGCCCTGACGACCGCGGCCCGCGAGGCGAGCGGGTCAAACCTCGGTCCTCAACAGGCAATCCGAGCTCTCCTTCGCGTCCGCGACGCTCCGGCGGGGGAGACGCACGTCATATCCGTTGCCGTCACAGGGTGCCGCACTTGTCTGTCCTAGAGGGGCGACAACGAACAAACGGTAAGGAGTGCACGATGGATGCCCGCTTGAATCTCTTCGGGAACCCGCTTGCAGGCAGGTCCCTGAAGCACATCATCGCAGCGGGCAAGGTGCTCGCGGACTCGACGCTGCCAGCCGCGACGCGGGAACTGGTGCTGCTCCGCGCGAGTCAGATCAATGGCTGCGGTGTCTGTGTCGATATGCACGCCAAGAACGCTGCACACGCCGGGGAGACCTCCACCCGCCTCAACATGGTCGCGGCCTGGCGGGAAGCCACGGTGTTCACCGATGCCGAACGCATCGCCCTGGAACTGACCGAGCAGGGCACCCGCATCGCCGACGCGGCCGGCGGCGTCACCGACGAGGTCTGGGCGACTGCTGCCAAGCACTACGACGAGGACGAGCTCGCGGCGTTGGTGTCTCTCATCGCCCTCATCAACGCCATCAACCGCGTGAACGTCATCACTCAGCAGCCCGCCGGGGCCTACCAGCCCGGCCAGCCCGGCCAGCACGGATAACGACCAAAGACCCTGGCCGGATATTGCCCCGCGTCAGCGGAACGGCCAGGGCACGCCCGGCCCTGGCGAGCGGTGCCTGGGCCGGGCACCCGATCGCCACTCCGGTTTCAAGACCGGCTTGGCCTACAACCCCTCACGGAGAAAACTCATGAACCTCGCCCTGTGGATCTGCGCCGGACTGCTGGCAGCTGTCCTCCTCATCGGCGGCGTCGGCAAGCTGATCGTGCCCCAGCAGAAGATGGCCACCATGCACAACGCGGGATGGACCGCGGACGTCAGCGCCGGGTTCCTCAAGAGCCTCGGGGCCATCGAAGTCCTCGGGGCGATGGGCCTTGTCCTGCCCGCCGTGACCGACATCGCGCCGGTGCTGGTGCCGGTGGCTGCCATCGGTGTGGTGTTGCTCATGGTCGGCGCGATGTTGACGCACCTCCGCCGTCACGAGGCCAAGGCAGTTGTGGGAACCCTGGTCTATCTCGCCCTGGCCGCCTTCGTGGCATGGGGCCGCTTCGGCCCCGAGTCCTTCATCGGCTGACCGGAGGCGGCGTCTGGCGTCGCAGCCGAAGTCGGTTGGAGGACCTTCAGGACGCGCCGACCGCGTTCAGTACGCCATCCTCCCGCAGGCGCCGAATCTCTGCCTCCGGTCGGCGCACCTGCTCGCTCTGGCCTGTGTCAGCCTACGCAGGAGCGAACCTTGCACCCGCCACGAGCACCAAACCAGCCCCTGATCTGCGGAAACGCGGATCGGGGGCTGTTTCGTTGTGGCCGGGCGTCGTGCGGGCGTCGAGGACCGGGGGTCTGCCAGGATCGGTGGGTGGCTGGACTTCGGGAGTTGTGGAGCGATGTGGTCCCGGACGCGGAGGCGCTCGGGGACGACTTGGTACGGCGGTACGGCGAGAAGTGGCGGGTCGCGTACCGGGAGCGATATCTGATCGACGTGCTCGGCGCTCTGGAGTCGCTGGAGCAGCTGTGTACGGATCCGGTCGCGGTGCGACTGGCCGCTTGGTTCCATCGGGCCGAGCACGCGAAGCGGAACACGGCGCGGGAGGATGCCGAGGCGTCGGCGCAGCTGGCGGAGGAGCTGCTGCCGAGGTACGGCGTGAATCCGGTCCGGACCGCGGAGGTCGCTCGGCTGGTCCGGCTCACCGGCGGCGATCCGCCACCGACAACGCCCGGCACGCGGCCCGAAGAGGCGGCGGGGGGTAATGGGGATGTGTTGCTGGATGCGGTCGGGGCCGTGGTGGCGGGGCCGCGGTACTCGACGTTCGCGTCCGAGGTCCGGCGGGACAGCCGGTTCGATGCCAAGGTGCGGCAGGAGGAGATCCGGGCGATGCTGGCGTCGGAGCGGATCTATCGCACCGACCTCGCTCACGAGCGGTACGAGGCAGCGGCCCGTGCGAACCTTGAGGCCGAGCTGGGCCTGCTGGAGCAGCTGACGCCGTCGATCTGGCGTGGTTGGCAGCGCGCCGGGCTCGCGATGCTCGCGGTGCCGACCGCCTTGGTGGCGTTCGCGGCAGCTGCCGTGTCGATCGGGCTGCCGTGGCGACTCCCAGCGCTCAAGAGCGACCCGAAGTGGCAGGCGATCCTCATGGCAGCGCTGGCCGCGGCGGCGGTCGCGGTCCTCTGGTGGGCCGTACGCCGTACCGATCGGAAGGCGCGCACTGTGACCGCGGGCCCGGTCGCGATCGGCCTCGTCAGCCTGGTGGTCATCCTGTTCCACATCCCGCCGGAAAACGGTGTCGCGGGTGTCGGACAACGTGTTCCGCTGCTGGTCATCACCGCGGTTCTGCTCGTCCTGGCGAGCATCGCGGCGTTCTTCGCCACACGCTTCAGCTCCGGCATCCCCGTGAACCGCGGCCAGATGCTCGCGGGCACCGGCGCCGTCGTCGTGGTGGTTCTCGCGACCGTACTCGTCATCTATCCGATCCAGCGCAACTACCTGCTCGCAGCGAACGAGCTCCTCGACGACCAGCATCAACCGGCCGGTCCGGCCGTGAGCTCGGTGGTGGACGGCGCCACGCTCTGGACCAGGCCGAGCAGGCTCTATCGCGCCGAGACCGAGGCGACCGCGCACGGAATCGCGACCGCAGCCGGCCGCGGCACCGTGGAGATGATCGACCCGGCGACCGGCAAGACCCGCTGGCGCTACCTCCGCGCCGACACCGATGACGAGCCGAATCTGAAGGCGCTCGACGGCGGCCACCAACTGCTCCTGAGGTACGACGACCGCGCGCCGATCGTCCTCGACGCCGCCACCGGGAAACGTACTGCGGGCTGGCCCGACCGCACTCGCGACAACGACATCGAGCACGCCGACCCGCTGGTCACCGGAAAGACGGTCAGCAAGGGGTCCGACAAGCTGTACGGCACGAACGTCGACGGTTCCAACCGCTGGACGTACGAGCCGGGCCGCTGTACCAGCATGAGCGCGACCGCCACTCCGAGCATGGCCGTCGTAGACCTCGGCCGCAGCTGCGGCGACACCCCCGACCAGCTCGTCGGACTCGACCTGAAGAACGGTAAGCAGCGCTGGATCCGCGACGGCTCGCTCGGCGATCTGATGGCGGTCGGCGACCTGGTCGTCGGCCACGACGACGGCGACGGAAAACCCGGGCAGGTGATCGCAGTCGATCCGCGTTCCGGCGACGTACGGTGGCGTTCCGAGATTCCGCGGGAGTGGACCTGTCCGCTCCGGATGGAGCGCACCGCCGACCGCGTGGTACTGCTCAGTTGCCCGAGCGAGGCACTGCGATCCACGCAGACCGTCGTGCGGTTCCTCGACGCAGCCACCGGCGCGACCGTCTCGACCGCGCAGGTGAGTACGCCGTCGGGACTTCGGTACGTCGTGACGACGGACGGCCGGATCTTCGTGCCGCACCCGGAGAACAACGTTTGCCGGATCGCGAAGGTGACCGCCGCCGCCGTCGAGTACGTCGAACTCGCTCGGCCCATCGACTGCCGCCGGGGCGTCGACGCCGCCGGGAACCTCCTCCTGGTCCGCAGCCGGGACTCGCTGATCGCCCTGCGATGACGGGGAATAGGGTCTGGTCAGGCGGCGGTTGAAGGTTGGGTCGGAGTGTCTGAGCGAGGAGAACGATGAAACCCACCGAGTTCGTGAAGGTGAACGGTCAGTTCTGGGGGGAGCACCTCAAGGGGGTGGCTGGGCATCTGCCGGTGAGTCACCGGACCGAGCTGCCGGGCCCGATGCTGTTCCCGCGGATGATGGTGCTGACCGAGACGCCGGACTGGAACATCCTCGAGCTCGTCGGGCTGAGCCGTGAGTACCGGACCCTCGAAGTACGTCGCCAGAAGGCAGCCAGTGTCGAGGAGTACTTCGGACTCGGCCAGGGCAGCGCGGTGATGACGCTGCCGGGGGAGAACCTGTTCAAGGACGCGACGATCGCGACCACGGCCGGCCGGCAGGCGCTGAACGAGCGGTTCCCGCGCTCGGCGAACCTGATCGGCGAGGAGTTCGTCGGCCCGGGCGAGGAGCTGCTGGAGTTCGCGCCGGGCAACTACGCGACGTTCGACCGCGCCCTGCTCGTACACACCGCGGGCGACTCGCTGCGGGCGCACTGGGTGTTCTTCGCGGTGGCGATCCACCGCTCGGAGCCGGCCGACAAGTACCTCGAATTCCTGAGCACCTACTCCAACGCCCGCCCGCACCTCGACCCGATCGGCACTCTCAGCCTGCCGGTCGACCCGTCCGTGCTGAAGGCGGACGCGTTCGAGAGCACGTACCTCGCGCACGGTCTGCAGGACGGAGGAGTCGACGAGTTCCTGGACAAGCACGAGAGCATCCTGCTGTCCGCGTTCGACGCGACGAAGCTGGTCCGCCGGCCCGCGCTCGGCGACCTGCACCCGGACTTCATCCTCGAACGCGCGGACGGCAGCCACATCGTCGGCCGCCTCGAGCTGCCGCTCGTCGATACGGTCAACGGCAAGAAGCGCCGCCGCGTCTTCCGTACGCCGGTGCAGGACAGCGCCGCCGAGCTCGCGCAGTACGCGGAGTACCTCAAGTCCGCGGACAACCGTGCCGAGGTCAGGTCGAAGTACGACGTCGACGTCACCGACCCGCGGCAGCTGCTGATCGTTCCCTCCCAGCAAACCCTCACCCCGGCCGCCGGCGTCGAGATCGTCGACTACGACACCATCCTGCGGCTGCATCTGTCGTGACGTTGTACTTCGTCTACGGCCGCGACCGTGCGGGCGGAGGTGACGTGAAGGCCCAGCTGACCGAGGAGCACTGGGCCTTCATGGATCGGTATGCCGACGGGCTGATCGCGCGTGGCCCGACCCTTACCGACGACCGTGAAGCGTCCACCGGCAGCCTGCACGTCGTCGACCTCCCGTCCGAGGAGGCGCTCCACACCTTCGTGTACGACGAGCCGTACTACCTCGGCGGCGCGTTCGAGACCGTCGAGGTGTACCGCTTCGAGAGTCATCTCGGTCGCACGATGTGGGAGTTCGCGACCCCGGTCGACACGTACGGCCGCTACCTAGTTCTCACCAAGGACGCCGCGCGCCCACTCACCTCGGACCACCTGATCCTGTACGGCGACCTGCTCACCGACGGCTCGCACAGCGGGCGGGCGGCCCTGCTGGAGGCCCCGTCCGCGGAAGCCGCGGCCGCACTGATCCAGTCGGAGAACGCCGAAGTACACCCCTGGGAGTTCGGCGGCCGGCGTTAGGGCGCGTCTCCCTAGCTCTTGTCGAGGATCGCCTGTAGTGCGGTGAGCAGGGTCGACCGCGAGCCGGCGGACAGGTCCGCGGTCATGGACTCGATGCGGTTGACGACGGCGTTGTGAGCCTCGTGCGCCAGGTCCAGGCCGGCGCCGGTCAGCTCGATGCGGCAGGCGCGGCGGTCGCCGGGCGTGGGGATCCGGGCGACGAGGGAGCGGCGTTCCAGCCGGTCGACCATGCTGGTCAGGCTGGACCGCTCGATGCTCAGCATCCGGCTCAGCTCGGTCATGCCGAGCGGGCCGCCGATCAGCACGCAGAGCAGGTGCGCCTGCTGCGGGGTGAGGCCGAGCGGCCGGCTCGTCTCGGCGTGCACGTCCTGCAGGCGGTGCATGGTCTGCACCAGCGCGCTCGCGAGGTCGGTGTCCCGGGCAGCCGTCGTCGTCATGTCTCCCATAGTAGTCCGCTGGACTAATAGTTTGTAGTTCTAAGCATTCGTGCTACAACTAGTTAGGACAGCGAACTACCTGAAGGAGTGGCTATGAACGTGCAGTTCGGCTACGGGTCGCCGGACTCGGTCCGCGACGTCGCCGCGATCGTGCGGCTCGCGCAACGGGCGGACCGGGACGGTCTCGACCACGTCAGCCTCGCGGACCATCCGTACGTCCCGGACATGCTCGACGGGTACGCCGCGATCTCGTTCCTGCTCGGCCGCACCGAGCGCTTGTCGGCGTTCGTCAACGTGACGAACCTGCCACTGCGTCCCGCGCCGGTCCTCGCCCGGACGGCGACCTCGCTGTCGGCCCTGTCCGGCGGGCGGTTCGTGCTCGGCCTCGGTGCCGGCGGCGCCTGGGACCGGATCACCACGATGGGCGTGCCGGAACTGCGTCCGGCCGAGGCGGTCGCGGCGTTCGAGGAGGCGATGCAGCTCGTGCACTCGATGTCCGACGGCGGTACGCCGGCGCCGACGAAGCACTACCCGATCGGCGCGCTCCGCCCAGCCGCCGTCCCCGCGCCGCCGATCTGGACCGGCTCGAACGGCCCGAAATCGCTGGCCGCGACCGGCCGGCACGCCGACGGCTGGATCCCAGGCCACGCCGCCGACTGGCTGAGTGACCGGTACCGCTGGTCCCGCCCGATTATCGACGAAGCCGCGCTCGCGGTCGGACGGAAACCGTCGGACGTCGGCACCATCTACAACTTTCCGGGCGCGATCACCGCGACCCCGCTGCGCCGTACCCGCGACGAGGACGGCCGCTGGATCGGCGGCTCGCCGTCCCAATGGATCGAGGAACTGACCGACGCCATCCTGAACCACGACGCCACCGGCTTCACGCTGTTCCCCCGCGGCAACGAGCCGTTCGACGTCCAGCTCGCGCGCTGGTCCCAGGAAGTCGTTCCCGCCGTCCGCGCCGCGACCAGCTGAAGAAAACGTGTTCCGCAGCGGACCTGGCCGATGTCACTCCTCGATCGCGCCGCGGACGGCCCGGAGATGCTGCCGGAAGGTCAGTGACGGGTCGTTCGCCCGCTTCGACAGGTACTCCGCGAAACTCACCTGTTGACGCAACGATCGTCCAGCGCGGATCTCGCCGGCCTGCCGGTGCTCGGTGTCGCGGATCGTTTCCGCCAGCACGAAAAGCTCGTCCACACGATCCGCCGGTACGAAGATCGCGCCGTCCTGGTCCGCGAGGACGACGTCGTCGCGGGTCACCGTCCACTCGCCGATCGTTGCCGTGGACAACGCATCGGCCGGCTGCGGGTCGAGCCGCAACGGACCCGTCGGCAACGCGCCGAGGCTGAACACCGGCAGCCCGATCGCGTTGATCTCGGCCGTGTCCCGGTGCAAGCCCCAGATCACGATCCCCGCCACGCCGGCAGCCGCCGCCTCCAACGCGGCCAGGTCTCCGACACACGCCTCGTCCCGCCGGCCACCGTTGTCCACCACCAGTACGTCGCCCTCGGCCGCGGACTCGAACGCCTCCAGGAAAACGTCCACACTGCCCACATGCTGCGCCGGCAACACCCGCCCCGCCACCCGGCTCCCGGCGACCACCGCCGTCACCGAGACCGTACGCACCGGAACGCCGGCGCGCACACACGCATCCGCGACATGTGCCGTCGTCAAACCCGCAAACCGCTCCAGCATCCCGACTCCTCGAGCATCTCGACAGGAGGTGTCCGCCAACGCCGGCATGCACCCCGCTCGCAGTCTCGTCCCGAATCGCCGTCGGCGGGTACACCTCCTAATGGGTGTTACCGGGTCGGTCGCTGGCAGACTCGGTGGCTGGTAGCCGCTGGCGGGTGAGCACTCATACCTCCTGGACTGTTTGAGTCCTGACGACAGAGCGTGCCCTCGCTGGTGGTGCGGGAGATTGTAGGGCTGATGGGGTGTCGTGCCCACCGCTGCTGGTTGGTTGGTGTGAGCACTGATCCATTAGGGCGCTCAAGGTCTCTCGCGGGCTGCCGGGATTGGTCGGGAGGCGATGGGAGAGTTGTTGTGTTGTTTGTGGGTGACGACTGGGCCGAAGGGCATCACGACCTGCAGGTCGAGGACGACCAGGGCCGGGTCCTGGCCCGTGGGCGGGTGGACGAGGGCATTGCCGGGATGGTTCGGTTCCACGAGTTGGTGGCGGAGTTCCTGGGCGATGATGCCGGTCCGGAGGAGGTGGTGATCGGGATCGAGACCGATCGCGGGCCGTGGGTGGCCGCGTTGCTGGCGGCGGGGTATGTGGTGTTCGCGGTGAACCCGAAACTTGCTGCCCGGCACCGTGAGAGTTTGTCGTTGTCGGGTGCGAAGGACGACAAGACCGATGCCCGGACGCTGGCCGACCTGGTCCGGACCCGTAGGCATCAACTGCGGCCGGTCACGGCCGATTCCGAGCTGGCCGACGGGGTCAAGGTGCTCGCCCGGGCGCATCAGTCGCTGATCCAGGAGCGGACCCGGCACCTGCTGCGGCTGCGGGCCGCGCTGCGGGAGTACTTCCCGTCCGCGCTGGTTGCCTACCAGCAAGGGACGTTGACGCTGACCGGTGCCGACGTGCTGGCGTTACTGGCCAAGGCCCCCACCCCGGCAGCGGCGGCGAAACTGACGATCGTCCAGATCACCGCGGCGTTGAAGACCGCCGGGCGGCGAGGCGACCTGGCCGAACGGGCCGCGGCGGTGCAGGCCGCGCTGCGCACCGAGCATCTCGGCCAGCCCGAGATCATCACCGCCGCCTACGCGGCCACGGTCGGCTCCACGGTCGCGATCCTGCAGACCCTGAACACCCAGATCCCTGCCCTGCAGGAAGGGGTCGAGGCCTCTTTTGGCCGGCACCCGGACGTTGAGATCTACCGCAGCCAGCCCGGCCTCGGACCGATCCTCGGCGCCCGGGTGCTCGCAGAGTTCGGCGACGCCCCCGGCCGCTACGCCGACGCCAAAGCCCGCAAGAACTACGCCGGCACCGCACCCATCACCCGCCAATCCGGCAAACTGAAAACCGTCCACGCCCGGTTCATCCACAACAACCGGCTCGTCAACGCCATCGACCTGTGGGCCAGCGCCGCCACCCTGCACGACGCCGATGTCCGCGCCTACTACGACCAACTCCGCGGCCGCGGCCTCGGCCACCACGCCGCGCTACGCCAGATCGGCAACCGGCTCGTCGGCATCCTCCACGGCTGCCTCAAAACCCACACCCTCTACAACCCCCAAACCGCCTGGTCACACCGCGCCACAACCCAAGCCGCTTGACACCCTTAGCTCTAGGGGTGTCTGTCGAGACGTACCTCACTCCCGCGACAGAAACCGCAGGATCTCGTCCAGGTCAGGCTCGCCGCTGGTGTCCACGACCAGCGAGGGGACCGGCAGATCGACCGGTTGGAAGGCGTTGTGGGTCCGTAGCCGGGCATCCGCACTGATCTGTGTGTCCTCGTGCGCGGCCCGGCGCGGATCGGTGGTCGTCCGGGCGGTGATCCGCGCGAGCGCGACCTCGGCCGGCACGGTGCAGTGCACGATCCGGAGGTCGGCGCGAGCGAGCAGCGGGCTCAGTCCGGGGTTCCACAGCCGGTCCTGGAACGCCGCCTCCGCGACCACCGTCGTACCGCGGCCGACCAGCAGTCCGATCACGTCGAAGAACGTCGACAGCGTCCGCATCGTCAGCGGGTCGCCAGGCCCTGGCACGAACCCCGGGGTCGCGTGCGCCATGCCTTCCTTGATCTCGTCCCGGCAGATCGCCGGGCAGCCGATCGCGGCCGCGATGCGGTGCGCCAGCGTCGTCTTCCCGGTCCCCGGCGGACCACTCACCACGACCAGCATCGGTTTCGCCTGCACCCGCCGTACCTTAGCGGTGACTGTCCGCGCGCGGTGTAAATGCGATGTAAGACCAACTGCGATGTCTTGCATGGCGAGACAATATGTCTCATTTAGCAAGATTCTGTTCTAGCGTGGAGGTACGTCGGCGAGGGCAAAGGAGCCTGGGATGAACAACGTGTACACGCACGGCCATCACGAATCGGTCCTGCGGTCGCACCGGTGGCGGACCGCGGAGAACTCGGCCGGGTACCTGCTTCCGCACCTGCGTCCCGGGATGTCGTTGCTCGACGTCGGCGCCGGTCCCGGAACGATCACCGCCGACCTCGCCCGTCTGATCGAGCCCGGGCGGACGACCGCCCTCGAGGCGAACGAGCCGGCACTCGACATCACCCGGAAAGCGTTTGAGGAACACGATGTCGACGTGCAGTTCGTCGTCGGTGACGTCCATGCGCTGGACCTTCCGGACGACACGTACGACGTCGTCCATGCCCATCAGGTTCTGCAGCACGTCGCGGATCCGGTGCAGGCGCTGCGGGAGATGCGCCGCGTCTGCAAGCCCGGCGGAATCGTTGCCGTCCGCGACTCGGACTACCACGGATTCGTCTGGTACCCGGAGCTTCCCGAGCTGGACGAGTGGATGGACTTGTACCAGCGGATGGCACGCGCCAACAGCGGTGAACCGGACGCGGGCCGCCGCCTGCTGTCGTGGGCGCTCGCGGCCGGTTTCGAGAACGTCGACGCGACCACGTCCACCTGGGCGTTCACAAGCCCGGAGGACCGTGAATTCTGGGGCGGCATGTGGGCGGACCGCATCCTCGAGTCAGCGCTCGCGGATCAGGCACGTGCCGCCGGCGTACCAGAGCAGAAACTCGAAGCGATCTCGCAGGCGTGGCGGACCTGGACGACCACACCGGACGCCTGCATTTCCGTCCTGCACGGCGAACTACTGTGCCGGGCGTGACCGCTGGCGGGAGATCTCGTAGAGGACCGCGGTCGCGGCGTTGGCGGCGTTGAGCGAGCTGGCGGACCCGGTGATCGGGATCCGGACCAGGTGATCGGCCGCTTCCTTCCACGCCGTACTCAGGCCCGCGGTCTCATTGCCGATCAGCAGCAGAACGGGCTGCGTGAAGTCGAAGTCGTAGACAGCGGTCGACCCGTGTTCATCGGTGCCGACCACAACGATCGGCGTCGAGGACCGTCGTACCCAGCCGAGGACCTCGCGATGCGAGGGCGCGCGGACGGCGGGAACCGCGAACAGCGATCCCGTCGTCGCGCGCACCGATTTCGGATCGTAGACGTCGGCTGCGTGCCCGGTCACGATCACGCCGTCGGCGCCGAACGCGTCGGCGGACCGGATGATCGAGCCGATGTTCCCGGGCCCGGTCGGCCGGTCGAACACCACACCGAGGAAGTCCGGCCCGACAGCGATCCGGTCGAGGTTGTCGGCCGGCAGTTCCAGTACGGCGATGAGCTCGGGGTCTTCCTTCTCACCGAGCTCGGCCAGCAACTCCGGCGCCATCGCGACCCGCTCGACGCCGGGGAGCCGCTGCAGCAACTCGGAAGCCCACCGCGACAAGGGCCGCGACGCATCGGTGATGAGCGTGCGCACCGGCCAACCGTTGTCCACGGCAACCGAAATCGGCCGCACGCCCTGGACCAGGAACTCGCCCGACCGCTGCCGCTTGGTGCGATTGGTCAATGACGCCTGCCACACCTGGAACCGGGCGTTCCGCGACGAGATCCGCTGCACGGTGCCTACCCTACGACGGCGCCACCGTGGACTCACGGACGATCAGCTCCGGCCGGAACAGCAGCGACTGCCCCTGCTTCGGCCCCGAGTCGTCCAGCCGGGACCGGAGCTGGGAAAACGCGGCAGCAGCCATTTCCTGCATCGGTTGCCGGACGGTGGTCAGCGTCGGCGCGTACAGATCCGCGAGCACGATGTCGTCGAAGCCGACCACCGACACGTCCTTGCCCACCTCGAGCCCACCGTCGCGCAGACCGCGGCACACACCGAGTGCGCACATGTCGTTGATCGCGACGATCCCCGTCGGTGGCTCCTCCAGCGCCAGCAACTCGGCGGCGGCGGCCCGTCCGAGCTCGGAGGCCTCGACGTCACCGAAGTCGTCCGCGTCGCCCTTGACCGGCGCCCGCACCGACGTCGCCGGATCGATCCCCGCCTGTTCGAGGGCTCCGGTGAACCCGCGGTACCGCTCCTTGCGGTTCACGCTCGCCAGCGCTCCGGACACGAACGCCAGCCGGCGGTGCCCGAGGTCGATGAGATGCTGCGTGGCGAGCTGGCTGCCGATCGCGTTGTCCACGCTGATGCTCACCAGCGACGCCGGATCGCCCGCCTGCGACGTACGGTCGAACGCGACGAGCTGCAGCCCGCGCTCGACCAGCGGCATCACGTGCTCGAGAGACGGCAGCGACGAGCACAGTACGACGCCGTGCACGCCGTCGGCCCACAACTCGTCGATGTAGTCGCGCTCGCGGCGGGGATCGCGCTCGGAGTTGCAGAGCAGGACGTGGTACCCCTCGGCCAGCGCCGCGGACTCGAGATGCCGCGCGAGCGCGCCCCAGAACGGGTTGCCGACCGACGGGACGACGAGTCCGATCGTGGTGGTGCGGCCCGTGCGCAGTTGCCGGGCGGCGCGGTTCGGCCGGTAGCCGAGCTTGTCGATCGCGCGCTCGATCCGTTGCCGGGTCTCCGGGAGCATCCGGTGGTTGCGCCCGTTGAGCAGGTTCGACACCGTGCTCGGCGAGACGCCTGCCTCGGTCGCGACCTGCTGGATCGTCACCTCACCAGTTCTCAATTCACCGCCCACCCGCGCATTCTGTCACCCCGTCGCGTTGCCGTGTCGCAGTGCAACGATGCATCAGGTCTTGGTGAAAGTCCAGTCCGAGTTCGTGGGCGCCGACCTCTTGACGTGCTGCGAAAACCGTTCCTAGCATGCGGTGCATCGTTGCACCAGCCTCGCACAGTTGCGCCGCTTCGGCTGGTAGATCGTTGCACCACTCCACTTCCGCAGCACCACGAAAGGCGCGCCATGGAGTACACCCGTAGATCAGTCCTGACGGCCCTGGGGCTCGGCGCCGTCGCCGCCGCCACCGGCTGCTCGACGTCGTCCGGCGACAGCCAGGCGGCCGCCGACGGACCCGTCGAAGGTGAGATCACGCTGCTCACCCCGCTGTTCGAGGGCAGCACCGGCAAGCAGTTGCTGGAGGGCAAGCTGCTGCCCGCGTTCAAGCAGAAGAACCCGAACGTCACGGTGAAGGTCGACTACACGACGTACAGCGCCCTGAACGAGAAGATCACCACCAGCCTGGCCGGCGGCCTGATGCCGGACGTGGTGATGCTCGGCGTCGGCTGGATCCCGCCGTTCGCGCACAAGAAGGTGCTCGCGCCGCTGCCCGACTCGCTGGCCACACGCTACGACTACGAGGACCGCGTGCTCGAGCCGTCCCGGTACGACGGCAAGCTGTACGCGCTGCCGATGGTCCTGGACACCCGGATCGTCACCTATCGCAAGGACATGTTCGCCGAGGCCGGGATCAAGGCGCCGCCGAAGGACTGGGCCGAACTACGCGCGATGTCGAAGGAACTGGCCCGCAGCGACGGCTCCGGCAAGCTCACCCGGGTCGGGTTCGACCCGTTCTCGATCGATCTGCGGCAGTGCTGGGAGACGTTCCTTTTCGCGAACGACGGCAACCTGTTCGACGAGTCCGGACAGCAGGTGAAGTTCGACGACGAGCGCGGGGTCGAGGCGCTGCAGCTGTTCCTCGACGTCGTCAAGGACAAGTCCGCGGACTACTCGTTCAAGTCGTCGGCCGGCCAGCCGAGCACACTGCAGCAGGGTCGTGCCGCGATGATGATGGCCAACAACTCGCTGTGGGTGCAGCTCAAGCAGCAGAACCCGGAGTTGCTGGCCGAGGACAAGGTCGGCGCGTTCATCCTCGCCAACAAGGTGCCCGCGATGCTGCAGGGCGGAACGATGGTTTCCCGTTCGGCCTCGTCCAAGCACGCCGCCGCGGCGCAGGCGCTGGTGGAGTTCATGGGTACGCCGGAATCGATCCTGCCGACTGCTGTGCAGCGTGGATCGGTGCCCGGGGTGCAGGATCTGCGGACGTCGGACTACGTCAAGAACAACGGTTTCGTGAAGCTTGCCCTGGACAACATGAGCAAGGCGCGTTCCGAGGGCGGTACGGCGGCCTGGATGGAGATCCGGGAGAAGATCAAGACCACGCTGGAGACCGCTGTGGTCGGCAAGCGGACCGCCAAGGAGGCCATCGACGAGCTGGCGAACCTGAGCAAGGAAGCGATCTCGCGCCTGTGAGCGGAACCATGGCGCCGACGCGGGACCGCGCGCGCCCGGACACACCACCCGGCCGGAACGCTCGCCCGCCGCAGCGCCGGAATCTGCTGCGTGCCCGGCGCCGGGCCGGTCTGCTGATGGTCGCACCGGCTGTACTGCACGCCGTGATCTGGATCGGCATTCCGCTGGTGGCCGCGGTCGTGCTGAGTTTCACGTCGTACGACGTGCTCACGCCGCCGCGGTTCGTCGGGCTGGAGAACTTCCGCGACCTGCTGTCCGACAACGTTTTCCGGCGCGCGGTGCTGAACACCAGCATCTACACGTTCTTCACCGTTCCGGTCGCGATGGCGATCGCGTTGCTGATCGCGCTGATGCTGAACACCAAGCTGGCCGGCCGCGCGATCTTCCGCACCGCGATCTTCATCCCGCAGGTGACGGCGACGATCGCCGTCGCGCTGGTCTGGCTGTGGATCTACGATCCGCGCAGCGGTCTGGCGAACGCCGTGCTGTCGTTCCTCGGTCTGGACGGTCCTGCCTGGCTGTCGTCGACGGACTGGGCGATGCCGGCCGTGATCGTGGTCGGGGTCTGGCAGGGGATCGGCCTGAAGATGCTGATCTACCTGGCCGCGCTGCAGAGCCTGCCGGCCGATCTCTACGAGGCGGCGTCGGTGGACGGCGCGTCCAAGGTCCGGCAGTTCTTCAGCCTGACCGTGCCGTTGTTGCGCCCGGCCACGTTCTTCGTGTTCGTGACCTCGGTGATCGGCGCGTTCCAGTCGTTCGACCAGGTGTACATCCTGACCGACGGCGGGCCGGCGAACAGTACGACGATGATGACCTACGAGATCTACAAGTCCGCGTTCCGCGAGTTCCGGATGGGATACGCGTGCGCGCAGAGCCTGGTGCTGTTCGCGCTGCTGCTGTTCCTGACCTTGCTGAACCGCCGGATCACTGGAGGCGACCGTGCCACCCGTTGACACCGTCCGGCGGGCCCGGGCCGGCCGGATCGCGCTGTACCTGACCCTGACGGCGATCTCCCTGGTGATGATCGTGCCGTTCGTCTGGATGCTGCTCACCTCGGTCAAGACCCCCGGCGACATCGCCGCCGCACCGCCGAAACTGTTCCCGACGGAATGGGCTTTCGGAAACTACGCGGACGCGTTGCGCGCCGCGCCGTTCGCGACGTACGCACGGAACAGTTTCGTGATCGCCGCGAGTCACACGGTGCTGAACGTGCTGATCGCGTCGATGGCCGGGTACGCGCTGGCGCGATTGCGTTTCCGCGGCAGTTCCTTGATCTTCCTCGGGTTCGTGGGTGCGCTGATGATCCCGACGTACACGAAGATCCTGCCGGAGTTCCTGATCGTGCGGTTCATGCCGCTGTTCGGGGGGAACGACATCACCGGTCAGGGCGGCACCGGGTGGCTGGACACCTGGTGGGCGCTGATCATCCCGGGCGCGGTCAGTCCGTTCTCGGTGTTCCTGTTCCGGCAGTTCTATCTCGACCTGCCGGTGGAGCTGGAGGAGGCGGCCCGGCTGGACGGCCTCGGTGAGTTCGGCATCTACGCGCGGATCATGACGCCGCTGGTGAAGCCCGCGTTCATCACCGTCGCGCTGCTCACCTTCGAGGGGTCGTGGAACAACTTCCTCTGGCCGTTGCTGGTGACCAGGAGCGACAGTCTGCGGGTGATCCAGGTAGGACTGTCCGTGTTCCGCACCGAGAACGACACCCAGTGGGCGTTCCTGATGGCCGGAACCACGCTGGCGACTGTGCCGATGGTGGTGCTGTTCCTGATCGGGCAGCGGTACTTCGTCCAAGGTTTCGCGACCGCGGGCATCAAATGACAATCGACGGAAGGACTGTTTCTATGACCGGGGAACTGCAGGGGACGCGCGCGCTGGTGACCGGTGCCGGGCACGGCATCGGCCGCGGGATCGCGCTCGGCCTGGCGGCGGCCGGGGCGGACGTGGTGGTGCACTACGGGAAGTCCGCCGACGCGGCCGCGCAGACCGTCGCCGAGATCGAGGAGCTCGGCCGCAAGGCGATCGCGGTCGGCGCCGACGTCACCAGTACGGCGGACGTCGGCCGGCTGCTCGACGAGACGGCCGGGTTCCTCGGCGGGCTCGACGTACTGGTCTGCAACGCCGGCCACCTGATCGGCCGGGTCACGGTCGAGGAGATGACCGACGAGCACTTCCAGCAGGTGGTGGACGTGAACCTCGGGGCGACGTTCCGGACCACGCGGGCCGCGATCCCGCACCTCGCACAGTCGGCGAACGCCCGGATCATCACGATGGCGTCGCTCGCCGCGCACAACGGCGGCGGTCCCGGGTCGGTGGTCTACGCGGCGGCGAAGGCCGGGATCCGCGGCTTCACCAAGGGACTCGCGAAGGAACTCGGGCCGCGCGGCATCACGGTCAACTCGGTCGCGCCCGGATACATCGCGGACACCGCGTTTCATAACACGTTTTCCACGGACCAGGCGCAGGCCGCGATGGTGGCCGGAACGCCGATCGGGCGCGCCGGCCAGGTCGAGGACGTGGCGAACGCGGTCCGGTTCCTGGCCCTGCCGGAATCCGGCTACCTGACCGGCATCACGATCGACATCGACGGTGGCACGTGGCCCCGCTGAACGGAAATCCGCCGACGGAACGCGGCGGCTGGTGGCACGAGTACGTCTGTCCGGCACACGGTGTCGAACTCGCCCACGTCGGGTTCGATTCCGGAAACTTTCCGGCCGGCGGCGTGCCGTGCCCGCACGGTTGCCGCGTCGACACACCGGCCGTCCGCGGCGCCTGGACCGTCCTCGCGCATCACTTCTGGGCTCGCCGCATCCGCCTGCTCGCGTACGAGGGACAAGGTGCCGACCTGCTCGCGTCGTACGCACGGCTGTACTCCGAACTGACGAAGTCAGGCGAACACGAACAGGCCCAGGGCTGGATGCAACGCGGGCGCCTCTTCCACCAGGCGCTCACCGACGCTGTCTGGGGTGTCCCCATCAGCCACGCCGTCCTCACCCTGACCGAGCACCCCGACCGGGGCGGGCTCGGGGAGACGTTGCCGATGCTCGACGACATGGTCGCGGGCGCCCGGCTGGCGCGGGACGCGATGGTTGCCCAGGACAAGTTCTCGTCGAACTACACCGCGTGGTTCAACGCCCTGGGTACGACGGCGAGCCAAGCGGCCGCCGCCGTACGCGGTGAGGCCTGGGACGGTGCCGAGGAGTGGCTGACCGGGGAACGCGGTCAGTTCGCCCACCTGCACGTGGCGACCGGCGAGGACGGCTGGGAGTGGGAGGCGAGCACGTACTATCACGGCTTCGTCCTCCGCGCGTACCTTCTGAGTCTTCGCGGCTTCGACCCCTCGCAGGCGCCGGACCGTCTCGAGTCGATGATCCGCGCCCTGTCGGAGATCGCCACAGACGGCGGCATCCTCCCGGCCCTCCACGACGGGCCCTATCGCCGCGCACCCCTGGCGCTCGAGTGGCTGGAAATCGCCACGCTGGCCGGCCAGTTCGCGGCGAACCATGCCCTGGACGCCATCGCGACCCAGGCTCTCAGCGAGGTTGGTCCCACCTACGACGGCCTGGAAAACAAGCTGACCAACTGGTTCAGCGGCCCGCCTCGACCCACCGCCACGCCCAGCGTCGACCCGCCTGTCGCGACTTCTTCCGTCGCGCAGACTGCTCGAGCTGGGACCGGCTCCGCGCGACCGCCGATCGTGACCACCACCGCCTACGCCGTCATCCGGACCGCCGGCATCCACGCGATCCTCGACCACGGACCGCACGGCGGCTCCCACGGTCATCACGACAAGCTCGCCCTCTACCTGTACGGCGCGACCACCCCCTGGCAACCCGACCCAGGTCAGGTCCCCTACGGCCATGCCCAGTGGCGAGCCCACTACAAATCCGTCGTAGCCCACCCGACCATCCGCATCGACGGTCTCGAACCTGCCGAGGCAACCGGCACACTGACCCACAACGACAACTCGGTGACAGCCACGATCGAAGGCTGGTACGACGGCGTACGCGCAAGCCGCCAGCTAATTGCCGCCGACAACTACCTGCTCGACATCGTCCGTGTGACGGCCGACCGCGAACGCGAGATCGTCCTCCAGTTCCGCCCGGACGTAGACCTGACGGTAGAAGTCGGCCCCGACGCGACCCGCACAACTTGGACAGGCGACGAATCCCTCTACGGCTACCACCGTGGCAGTGGAATCCCGGTGACCCGCCCCGGCCCCGGCCCGGCCGACGACCCCCAACGCACCAGAACCTGGCTCGACTGGACAGTCGTAGGCACGGAGGCGACCTTCTACACCCTCTACTCGACCACCCCGATCGACGCAGCTCTCGCCGAGGTGATCACCAATGTTTGAGCAGCGCCTCGACGTACTCCGGGACGGCCTGGACACCCGCTACGCCGCCCAGTGGCGCCGACTGCGCGAACAATGCGACTGGTACCGCACCCAGACCCCGCCGACCGAGCACCCGTCCGCCAGCATCACCTACTTCGGGCCGGCCGCCGCCAACCTCGCGCTCGCCTACCGGCTGACCGGCAACGACGGCTACCGCGCCGAGGCAGCCCGCTGGATCTCGGCCGCGATCGGCTTCCCGCATTGGGGCAAGGCGCACATGCCGGACCACGATCTCGACGCGGGCTGGCTGCTGCACGGTCTGTCGCTCGCGTCGACGTGGCTCGGTGACGACTTCGAGCTCGCGGACGCGTTGCGGGCGAAGCTCGAGCTGCAGGGTTCCCGGCTGTACGAGTTCGCCGGCGAGTCGGAGGGCTCCTGGTGGAGTTCGTCGTACTGGCAGAACCACAACTGGATCTGCTACACCGGCCTCGCCGCGGCGGGCTACGCACTCGGCCGCCCCGAGTGGACCGACCGGGCGAAGTCGAACTTCGCGACCGTGATCGAGCTGCTGCCCGCCGACGGGTCCTCCATGGAGGGTGTCGTCTACTGGCGGTACGGCGTGCCGTGGCTGGCGACGTACCTGGATCTGCTGCAGGACCAGGAGGGTCTCGACTGGTGGCAACGTTTTCCGTTCCTGGCGAACACGTTTTCCTACCGGCTGCAGCAGTGCGCGCCCGGGTTCGAGGAGAACATCGACCACGGCGACTGCCACGATCGGCGCAGCGGACACAGCGTCGCGCTGTACCGGAAACTCGCGTCGGCGTACCGGATCGGTGAGGCGCAGTGGCTGGCGGACCTTGTGTCCGAACGGTTCTTCTGGCGGGAGGCGTACGCGAGTGGCGTGAAGCCGGGCGTGATGCCCGAGGCGTACCTGGAAATGCTCTGGTACGACGATTCCGTGCTGCCGGTCGACCCGGAGAAGAGTGCGCCGCTGTCGGCGTACTTTCCCGACCTCGGCCTGGTCACGGCACGGACCGGCTGGGACGACGAGGCGACGATGGTGTCGTTCAAGGCGGCGCCGGGCGGTGGGCATCAGGCGTGGGAGACGTCGCACCGGCTCGATCGCGAGCGCGGGTGGGACACGTTGAGTGCCGGGCATCATCACCCCGATTCCGGATCGTTCGTGCTCACGTCGCGCGGCGCTTTCCTGGCGGTTGACGAGGGATACAGCAACCGCAAGCGGGCGGGCGACCACAACCTGATCCTGGTCGACGGGTTCGGGTACGCCGACGAGGACCGGTACCACGTGTACAAGGGGATCCCGTACGAGCGGCAGGCCGACATGGTCGACGTACTCGCGGCCGACGGGATGGCGCACGCCACGGCCCGGATCGCCGCCATGTACCCACCCGAACTCGGCATCAGCCGCCTCGACCGCACCCTGGTCTTCACACCCGCAGGCCGGATCGTCCTACTCGACCGCTGCGCCGCGGACGAACCACGAGACTGGACCCTGCTACTCCACGCGGACTGGCCGATCGCCTACGTCCCTGCGGTAGGTCGCGAGGAGATCGCCTTGCGCTCTGGGGCGGCTCAGGCCTGGGTGCGCTTCCATACGCCGGTGACCGTCGAGGCATCCGTCACCGAGGTCGAGGCGAACCCCACGTCGAGCACACCGAGCCTCCGCCTGACCCGCACCATGCACACCCTCCGCGCGACCGCCGAACGCTCGACCGTCGCCACCCTCCTCACCACGATCGAACCAACCTCGGCCCTGCACCCCGCCCCACCCACCGCCCGGTACGTCCGGGCCCATCTCGGCCACACTGTCACCTTCGCCGACGAAACCGTTCTACTGGCTGTCGACGGCGCGGACGCGGCGCAAGCTGTGGACGGCCCGGGGCGTGTGGGTGGCCGGGCGGCGTCGGGTGCTGGCGGAGCGGTTCGTTGTGTGATCGAGACGCCGGACGGGCGGATCACGGTATGAGCGCGCCGCGGGGGTCGGGGCTCAGCCGGCGGGCACTCGACTGGCTGGGGTGGATCGCCAGCCCTGCGCTGGCGGGCGCCGCCTTCTCGATCCTGTGCTTGGGGATCATCACGTGGCTGCCCGCCCTGGCCGCCGTCGGATTCGCGCTCAACCGGTGGCGGACCGACGGTGACACGCGTTGCTTCACCGGCGTATTCGTCGGCTGGCGCCGCTACTGGCGTCAACTGCTGCCGCACTCGACCCCGATGACCGTCGCCGTACTGATTGCCGCCAGCAACTTGTCTTTCCTGTCCGGTCGTTCCGGGCCGCTCGTGCTGGCGTTGTTCATGATCCACGTCGGCCTGATCGCTGCCGCGATCACCTACCACCTGGCACTCGCCGTCGCCGCCGGCCGGAACCCCTCCGGATCCGCCACGGAATGGCGTCGAACGGCGTTCCGCCTGGCGTTCACGTCCGTTCCGCGCGGCACCGCACTGCTGGGTGCCGCTGTTTCCGCACCCGTTTTCTCGCTCGTCGTACCGGCGGGCCCACTCCTTCTCGGCACCACAGTTCCGGTTCTGGTCGGCCTGCTCGTCGCCGACCGCGCATAGTCCGTTCCCGACCGCCCTATCAGGAGGACCACCATGTCCAGAGCTGTTCCGATCCTGCTCCTCGGCGCGGCGCTCGCGCTGCCCGCCGTCCCGGCCCACGCCGCGACCGACTACTACGTCTCCACGACCGGCAGCGACGCGAACTCCGGCACGTCGTCGAGTACGCCGTTCGCCACCATCCAGAAAGCACTCGACACAGCTCCGCGCGGAGCGACCGTACATCTTGCCTCCGGCACCTATCTCCAGGACGCCGTGACCGTACGCTCCGGCGTCACGGTCACCGGCCCGTCGACCGCCGTGGTCAAAGGGGCGGGGAACTCGCGGATCTTCCAGGTCCAGCACGACGGTGTGACACTGGCCGGGTTCACGATCGACGGGTTGTTCGGATCGTCGTCCAGCAGGGACGGCTACCGGGGCAAGCTGCTCTACGTGATGAGCACGTCGCCTGGTGACGGCGTGGGCACCTTGACGATCCGGAACATGCAACTGAAGAACGCCGGCGGCGAATGCGTCCGGTTGCGGTACCTGATCACCAACGCCGACGTACACGACAACACCGTCGGTCCGTGCGGCGTGTACGACTTCAAGTTCGCCGGCGGCGGGAAGAACGGAGAGGGGATCTACGTCGGGACCGCACCGGAGCAGCAGGGCGAGAACGGCGCGCCCGACGCCCAGGCGGACCGCAGCCGCAACAACCACATCCATCACAACACGATCGCGACCTACGGCAACGAGTGCGTCGACGTGAAGGAGAACTCGACCGCGAACGTGGTCGAGTACAACGACTGCAGCCAGCAGAAGGATCCGAGCTCCGGCGGCCTCGACGCGCGCGGCAGCGGAAACACGTTCCGCTACAACACGGTGCACGACAACACCGGTGCGGGCGTCCGGCTCGGCGGCGACACGGAAATCGACGGAATCGACAACAACATCTACGGAAACACCATCACGAACAACGCCGCCGGCGGCATCAAGTTCATGCGCACGCCGCAGGGTCAGGTCTGCGGGAACACGATGTCCGGAAACACCGGCGGAAATTCCGTCGGAACGTACGGCGCCGACTACAACCCGACAGCCGCCTGCTGATGGGCGGAGTCTCACGCCGCGCGATCCTCGGCGGCACAGCAGGTGTCGTCGGCGGCGCGCTCGGCGTCGCAGCGGGAGGAAGCCCGGCCGCCGCAACCGCCGGCGCCTCAGCGGCGAACTCCACCTCGCCGACGACCCCCGCGTCCGGACCGACGGCGGGCGAACCGACTACGGGCCAACCGACGGCGGGTGCGGATGGGGCAACAGCCGGGCGGATCGGGCCTTCGGCGCGACGTCGCTGGGCCGCCTGTTGGGCGACCGCACAGACCGCCCCCACGCCCACGGACGCCGACGCGATCGCAGGGTTCACCGACACCACGATCCGCAGCACGCTCCGGCTCAGCGCGGGCGGCACTACCGTCCGCCTGCGCTTCGCCAACCCATTCGGTACCACACCTGTCGTCATAGGTCCGGTGACTGCGAACGCCAAGCCGGTCCTGTTCGGCGGTGAGAAGGATGTGGTGCTTGCGGCCGGCGCGACCATAGTCAGCGATCCCGTGTACGTCGCGGTACCGGACGGCGGCGATCTGGTGGTCAGCATGTACCTCCCGGGTCCGACCGGACCGATCAGTTTCCACCGGAACGTGCATGCGACCGGCTACATCGGCAACCGCCCGACCAACTCGGTGTTCCTCCTCAACGGGGTCGACGTCGAGGCGCCCGGCCGGTCGGTGATCGCGGTACTCGGCGACTCGATCACCGAGGGCGTCGGAACGCCCGACAACGCCAACCTCCGCTGGCCCGACCAGTACGCTGCACGCTTCCGCCGGCGGCCCGCGATCGCGAATCTCGGCATCAGCGGAAACCGTGTTCTGCTCACCGACGCCCGCTTCGGTCCGAGCGGCCAGTCCCGCTTCGACCGCGACGTCCTGAGTCTGCCGAATGTCCACACCCTGGTGCTGTTCCTCGGCATCAACGACATCCAGCAGCCGCCGAGCCAGACGGATCCCGAACGCCTGCTCCAGGGATACGACCAGCTGGTACGACGTGCGCACGACCATGACCTCGAGGTGGTCGGCGCGACGATCGGCCCGTTCAAGGGCTGGATCCGCTACACCGACGAACTCGACCAGGTCCGCAACGACGTCAACGCCGTACTGCGGCAAGGCCACGTCTTCGATCGTCTCCTCGATGTCGACGCCGCCCTTCGTGACCCGGCCGACCAGGCCAGGCTCCGTCCCGGCTTCGACAGCGGAGACGGTCTGCATCCCAACCAGGCCGGCGCGAAGGCGATCGCCCTAGCTCTCTGAGAGGATCCCTATGCCAGACCTCCCCATCGGCCGGCGCACAGTTCTCGGCGGAATGATCGGTAGCGCCGCCGTCCTGTCGCTGCCAACTCCCAGCTGGGCCGACACCACGACCACCGCCACGACCGGCACAGTCGCAGCCACCGACGAGCTTCGCCGCCGCTGGCAGACCCTGCTCACCGGCGGCCCGTCCGTCGACCCTGCCGACCCGGACCTCGCCGTCGCGATCGCCCGCGTGGATCGGCTCGCCCAGTCCGCACTCGCCACCCTCGACCGCTCGGCGGGCCGTACGGCGCTGTGGCCGGACCTCGCAAGTACAACGCTTTCCAACCACGTTGCCTCGAATTTCCGCCGGATCAAGCAGATCGCCGTCGCGTGGGCCACCAACGGTTCGGCGTACCAAGGCAACGAATCCGTCGCCGAGGACATCCGCGGCGCCCTCGAGTGGATGCACACCAACCGCTACAGCCCGACACTGCCGCGGTACGACAACGACTACGACTGGGAGATCGGCGGCGCCTCCGCGTTCGCCGACACGCTGGTCCTGCTGTACGACGTGATTCCGGCGGACACGCTGACGACGTACACGGCGGCCATCAACCACTACACGCCGGACCCCAACCTGTGGCGCGCCGACCGGCAGATCGCGACCGGCGCGAACCGGGTCTGGATCGCCACCGTCGTAGCGACCCGCGCGGTGCTCGACGGCGACACGGCCGCGCTGGTGCGCGTGCGCGACGCGATCAGCGACGTCGACGGCAACGGCGCGAACAGCGTGCTCGCCTTCAACGACGCTCCCGGCCGCCTCGACGGAACGGGCGAGGGGTTCTACAGCGACGGTTCGTTCCTGCAGCACTACAAGCATCCGTACAACGGCGGCTACGGCAAGGAACTGCTCGGGACGCTGTCCTCCCTGTTGTACCTGCTCGGCGGCACCGAGTGGACCGTCACGGATCCGGACCTGGAGAACATCTACGGCTGGATCAACGACGCGTTCGACCCGCTGATGGTGCGCGGCGACATGATGGGGTCGGTCTGCGGTCGTGAGATCGCACGACCCAGCAAGCAGAACCACGCGCCGACGCAGACGATCATCGAGGGCACGCTGCGGATGATCCCGGCCGCGCCGGCGGAACGGGCCGTCCAGCTCACCGCTCTCGTCAAGCAGTGGATCACCGAGGACACTTTCCGTGATTTCCTGAAGGTGACCGATCCGGCGTCACTGGTCGCGGCCCGGAACGTGCTCGCGTCGTCCACGAGCGCCCGCGGACCGCTCGTCGTGCACAAGCAGTACCCGCGGATGGACAAGGTCGCGCACCACCGCCCGTCGTTCACGATCGGGCTCAGCGCGTACTCGTCCCGGATCTACAACTACGAGTCGATCCAGAACGAGAACCTGCACGGCTGGCACCTGTCCGACGGGATGGTGCTGCTGTACGACGACGACCTCGGTCACTACTCGGGCGACTACTGGCCCACGGTCGACCCATACCGGTTGCCGGGGACAACGATCGACACACGTCGACTGGCTGACTCCTACGGTTTCCGCACCACCAGTGCGGCCGACTGGGTCGGAGGTACGGCGGTACCGGGCCGGACGATCGGTGCCTACGGCATGGATCTGCGCGGGTACGGGACGAACCTGCGCGCGCTGAAGAGCTGGTTCCTGATCGACGACGTGATGGTCTGCGTCGGCTCGGACATCACCGGCGAGGGTGAGGTCGAGACGATCATCGAGAACCGAAAGCTGCGCACCGGCGACGAAACCTTCACCGCCGCGCCGGGCTGGTGTCATCTCGAAGGCACCGGCGGCTACGTTTTCCCGGACCGCCCGCCGATCCGGACCTTGCGCGAGAACCGGACCGCCACCTGGCGCGAGATCAACTTGAAGTACGGCACGGACACCCCGGTGACTCGCCCGTACCAAACCGTGTGGTTCGCGCATGGGACGGCGCCGGTCGGGCAGGGCTATTACTACGTGCAACTGCCGACCGCGACGCTGGCGCAGACGAAAACGTTCGCGGGGAAGCTCCCGGTGCAGAAACTGCGTGCGGACAACACGGCACACGCGATCCGGCTCCACCGCGTCCTGGCCGCCAATTTCTGGACGGGTGGAACCGTCGCCGAGCTCACCGCCGACGGCCCGGCCTCGATCGTGGTCGCCGGCGGAACCATCGCGATCTCGGACCCGACGCAGACCCGCAGCTCGGTCACCGTCGACCTCGGCAAACCCGAGCTGCTCCCGGAAAACGTTGGCGACGGTGTGACGGCGACCCGGCACGGCGGTGGTTGGCGCATCGTCGTCGACACCACCGATCGTCACGGCGGCACCGCCACCGTCACCTTCCGCTAGGTCTCACCGAGAGGAACCCAAATGCTGGTCGACATGCCCTTGGACCGGTTGCGTGAGTACCGGCCGGAGCCGGAGGAGCCCGCGGACTTCGACGCGTTCTGGAAGCAGACGCTCGACGACGCGGCCGGCCACGCGATCGACGCCCGGTTCGCACCGTACGACGCACGTCTCGAGACCGTCGAGGTCCAGGACGTGACGTTCAGCGGCTGGGGCGGTCAACCGGTGAAGGCGTGGCTGCTCCTGCCACGTCATCGCTCCGGTCCGCTGCCCGCCGTCGTGCAGTACATCGGCTACAACGGCGGCCGGGGGATCCCGTACGAGTGGCTGACCTGGAGTTCCGCCGGCTACGCACACCTGGTCATGGACAACCGCGGTCAAGGTGGCGGCGGAAAGACCGTGGCGGAAACTCCGGACATCGCGCCGGAAGGACACGGATCGTCGGCACCCGGTTTCCTGACCCGCGGAATCGAGGAGCCGGCGAAGCACTACTACCGCCGCCTGATCACCGACGCGGTGCGCGCGGTCGACGCCGCGAAGAGCAGTCCCGACGTCGACAGCGATCGCGTCGCCGTACTGGGTGGCAGCCAGGGCGGCGGACTTGCGCTCGCCGTCGCGGGGCTACGCGACGACCTGTCCGCCGCGATCGCCGATGTACCGTTCCTCTGCCACTACCGGCGGGCGTCGCAGATCACCGACAACGGTCCGTACGCCGAGATCGCCCGCTGGCTCAAGGGACACCGGTCCGGGACGGAAACCGCGATCGGAACGCTGTCGTACTTCGACGCGGTGAACTTCGCCGCCCGCGCCACCTGCCCGGCGTGGTTCTCGGTCGCACTGATGGACAACATCTGCCCGCCGTCGACGGTGTTCGCGGCGTATCACCGCTACGCCGGCCCGGCGGAGCTCGAGGTGTTCACCTACAACGGCCACGAGGGCGGGGCGGAGTACGACGTACCGCGGAAGCTCAGCGCGCTCGCTTTCGCCTTCGGCCGCGGTGCCTGAGGCGGAGCCCGCCCCACAACAGCAGCGCCGGCAACCAGAGTGCGACCAGCCAAGGAAGCCGCCACCAGCCGGACTCACCCTCGAGTTCCGGCTGGTCGGCGGCGACCATCGGGCGAGCGGACGTCGACCAAGCGAGGAACGCGTCCCCGATGGGAACCGCGCCGAACACGTACCGCTTCGTCTTCACCCCGCTGACCGGCAGCCCGACCAGTTCACCCTCCCGGGCCAGCCGGTCCGCGAACGGATCGTGGTGCACCCGAGCCGCGCCGAGCGCGACGACGGTCGCGGACAGGCTCCGCCCGAGCACCAGCGGCCCCGAATCGACGTCACCCGTTCCGCTCGTGCCCTGCGGGTACTCGCGAACACCGAGCCCGGTGACGAACTTGTCCTTGAAGATCTCGTACTGCGTTCGCGCGAACGCCGGATCGATGTCGACCAGGAACCGCTGGATCATCGCCTGCGACGAACCCCGCGCGCCGGAAACCTGCGGAACGACCTGATGCGGAAGCAATCCGGTCGCCGGATCCAGCTGGAGCTTGGCCGCCGCCGTCCAGTCCCGCACGACCTGCCCGAAGCGCGGCGCGACCAGAGCGTCGTACAGCTGCAATGACGCGATCGCGACCACCGAGTCGACCGGCCACGCCTGACCCGGATACGCCTGCAAAAACGGTGTCCGCGCGGTCCGGAAAGCGGTGGCGATCTCGACCGACTCGCTCGTGAACGCGTTCCGCTCGGCAGCATCCGACTGGCCGAGTGCGATCAGTCCGCCGCGCAGCCAGTTCGTCCAGCCCGCGTAGAAGACGCCGTACTGCGGCTGCAGCGACTCGTCGAACGGCGCGGTTCCGTCCGGCGATGCGATCCGCTCGAGGGCCCACCGCACCTGCGTGGTCGCGTCGGCGGACCGCGCGGGGTCGTCGATCCCGACCTGGACCCAGCTGAGCCCGTACAGCACGTTCAGGAAGAAATACCCTTCCGGAAACTGTTTCTGCGCAGCATGATCCGAGCCGCTCTCGATTTCCGCACGCAGAAACGTCAGCTGCTTGACCACGCCGCGGGTGGGATCGGTCCAGGGAAGAACCAGACGCGCGGTACCCACCCCTGCCACGACCGTGGCAATCACCGCCACGCCGATCACGAGCTTGCGCAGCACCTGAGCCAATCTAGACGGTCTTCGGCAACAAGCAGCGGTCCGACGGGTGACTATCCGGCGACTGGACTCGCTGCGGACGACCCTCAGGTGCCGAGAGTCGACTCTCTAGGGATCAGGCGGGTGGGGAGGTGCAGGGGGCCGGGGTGCGGGGAGCCGGCGATCGCGTCGAGCAGAAGGTTGGCGGTACGGCGGCCGAGCTCCTCGAGTTCCATGTCGACGGTCGTCAGTGGCGGTCGGCTGGCCATCGCCATGACCGACCAGTTGTCGTAGCCGGTGACCGCGACGTCTCCGGGGACGGAGCGGTCGAGCTCGCGGAGACGGTCGCAGACGCCACGGGCGATCTGGTCGCTGCCGCAGGTGACCGCATCCACCTCCGGATGCGTCCGGAGCAGTACGTCGACCGCGTGCCGGCCCCAGCGCTCGCTCCATTCGCCGTACAACGGCTCGCCGGTGAACGCGCCGGCGGCCGCCCTGCTCGTTGCCGTGGCACGGATCCTTGCGCTGAGGTGTGATTCCGGGCCGGTGACGTGCGCGATCCGCTCGCGGCCGAGCGACAGCAGATGCTGCACGGTCGACGCGGCGCCGCCCGAGTCGTCGACCAGCACGGACGTGTCGCGCGGATCGGTGGACGGGCTGAACGCGTAGACGACCGGGATCGGCACGTCGACGGGCTCCCGCTGCTCGGTACGCCGACCGGTCACGATGATGCCGTCCACGCGGCGGGCCACCAGGGACTTGAGGTAGTGGTGCTCGCGGAGCGGGTCGTCGCGGGTGTCGCACAGGACGAGCGCCATCTCGCCCGCGCTCAGCGCGTCCTCGGCGCCGAGCATGATCGGTATGCTGAACCGGCCGGAGCTGTCCGTGGTGATCAGCCCGACCGTGAAACTGCGTCCGGATGCGAGCGCGCGGCCGCGGCTGTCGGCGATGAACCCGATCTTCTCGGCGGCCTCCCGGACCCGCACCCGGGTCTCCTCGCGGAGCTGGCCGGTACCGTTGAGCGCCTTCGACGCCGTGCTCGCCGAGACGCCGGCCAGCGCGGCCACGTCCTTGATTCCTGGCGAGCGGGTGATCCGTGACGCCATGCGGCAACTCCTTTCCTGAACTTTCCGGGAACGGTACCTCACTTCGCGCGGCGGGCTCCGAAGTTATCCACAGGTAGGGGTTGACCTGGCTCTCCATCATCCCTACCTTCGTCAAGGAAAACGTGTTCCGGATTTTCCTACACAGGAGTCACCGCCAGATGAGCGCTTCCCCGGAAACTGTCAGCACCGTCAGTACTTTCCGCAGCCCGGCCGCCACCACGAAGGGCCGCCGCCACCCCCTCGGACTCGGTCAGGTCACCATCACCGGTGGCTTCTGGGCGCCGCGGCAGGCCCGCAACGGCGCCGACGCGATCCCCAGCGGCCAGGACCAGCTGGAGAAGGCCGGCAATCTGCACAACCTCCGTCTCGCCGCCGGCATCGGTGAGGGCGAGGCGATCGGCCCGGTCTTCGCGGACTCCGACGTCTACAAGTGGCTCGAGGCCGCGGCGTGGGAGTACGGACGCAGCCTCGACGAGGACCTCCTCCAGCGGATCCGCGACCTGACCGCGGTGGTCGCGGCCGCGCAGCGCGAGGACGGCTATCTCGATTCGGTTGTCCAGCTCCGGTACGGCGACGAGGGCCGCTACCAGCAACTCGTCTGGAGCCACGAGCACTACTGCGCCGGCCACCTGATCCAGGCCGCCGTCGCCCAGATCCGCTGCACCGGCGACCGCGCCCTGCTCGACGTCGCGATCAAGCTCGCCGACCACCTGGTCGCGACCTTCGGCGACGACAAGACCGTCGACGTCGACGGCCACCCGGTCATCGAGATGGCCCTCGTCGAGTTGTATCGAGAAACCGGTACGACGGCGTACCTCGACCTGGCCAAGTGGTTCGTGGACGCGCGCGGCCACGGGATCATCGAGCGGCACGGCCACAGCCCGGCGTACTTTTCCGACCGTGTTCCGGTGCGCGAGGCGACCAGCGTCGAGGGCCACTCGGTCCGTGCGGTCTATCTGGCCGCCGGTGCCGCCGATGTCGCGCTGGAGACCGGCGACGCCGACCTGATCGAGGCGCTGAAGCGGCAGTTCGACCACATGTGGTCCACGAAGACTTACGTCACCGGCGGGCTGGGAGCGCGCTGGGAGGGAGAGGCGTTCGGCGACGAGTACGAGCTGCCGCCGGACCGTGCGTACGCCGAGACGTGTGCCGCGATCGGCGGGATCCAGTGGGCGTGGCGGATGCTGCTCGCGACCGGCGAGGCGTTCTACGCGGACGCCATCGAGCGGATGCTGTACAACGGTTTCCTGGCGGGCGTCTCGCTTTCCGGAACGGAGTATTTCTACGTCAATCCGTTGCAGCTGCGCGGTGCGGCGTATCCGGACACGGGCCGGAGTCCGGCGCACGGGCGGCGAGGCTGGTTCGACTGTGCGTGCTGCCCGCCGAACATCATGCGCACGCTGTCCAGCCTCGACGGGTACGTCGCGACGGCCACGCCTGATGCGGTCCAGATTCACCAGTATGTCGCGGGCGTGATCAAGAGCGGCGATGCCGAGTTGCGGGTGGAGACCGACTACCCGTGGGACGGCGCCGTGCACATCACCGCCGACGCGCCGGTCGCGGTCGAGTTGCGGATCCCGGCCTGGGCGGTCGGTGCGACGGTGAACGGTGAGCCGGTGGAGGCCGGCGGCTACGCGCGTGTCGAGGCGGCCGAAATCGACCTGCAGTTGCCGATGGCCCCCCGCATCGTGGCCGCCGATCCGCGGATCGACGCCGTGCGCGGGTGCGTGGCGCTCGAACGCGGGCCGCTGGTGTACGCGGTCGAGCAGGTCGACAACGCGGCGAATGTCGACGATCTGCATCTGTTGCCTGAGGCCCCTGTTGCGCGGACCGCGGAACTGCTGGACGGCGTGACCGTGCTGACGGCGCACGGAAAGGCCGGCACCGGGCATCGAGAGGGCTGGCCGTTCAGTCCGGATGCCGCCGACTCGACCGGCGACGAGGTCGAGGTGGTCGCGATCCCGTACTACGCGTGGGCCAACCGGGAGATCGGTGCCATGCGCGTCTGGCTGCCCAGGGCCTGATCATGCTCACCCGGCGGAAGTTCCTCGGCGTCACAGCCGCCGCGGCGGGTGGCTTGACCGGGGCCGGCCTCACGTCGAGCTGTAGCTCGGTCCTGCCCGAACCCGACGTGCAGGCGGCGGGTTTCGGGCAGGACGCCACCGGCACCGTGCAAGTGTGGTGCCGGGCGGCCACGCAGAGCGGCCTGACCGACCTGGTGAAGAAGTTCAACGCGTCCCAGAACCGGCTCACCGTCGAGCTGACGCCGGTTCTGGACGCGCAGTACGTGACCAAGCTGGCGACCGCGATCCGCGGCCGGAGCGTGCCGGACCTGGTCGACATCGACGACATCAACTCGATGCTGTTCATCTATCGGGACGCCTTCACCGACCTCACCGAACCGTTGTCCGCACTCGATTTCCGGGACCGGCTCAGTCCCGGCCACCTGCGGCTGGCGACGAAGGGCGACCGGGTGTACGGCGTTCCGTACCTGGCGGACAACTCGATGTTCTGGTTCAACACCGAGCTGTGCGACCGGGCGGACGTCGATCCGGACGAGGCCGTGAAGTCGTTCGGGAACCTGCTGGACGCGGCCCGGAAACTGCGGAAACTCGGCGATGACATCTACGCGTGGAGTTTCCCGGCGAACAGCCCCGGGGCGCTCGGGTTCGTCGTCCAGCCGATGGTCTGGGCGGCGGACACCGATCTGATCAAGGGAACGGTTCCCGACCAGTCCGGAGACATCGTCGGGAACGACGTGGTCCGGCAGATGCTCGAGCTGCACCGGCAGCTGTGGGTGGACGGGTTGGTGCCCAGGGCAAACTTCTCCGACGACGCGTCCCGGTGGGGCAGCGATTTCCGGGCCGGCAAGATCGGAATCTTTCCGTCGAACTACAGCGTCGTCGTGTCCGCGTCCGACCCGGCGTTCCAGAAGAAGGTCACGCCGCGCCTGCTGTCCGGGCCCGACGGTGGGTCCGCGTTCTTCGACGGCGGCGACAACATGTGCATTCCCCGAGGTGCGCGGAACGCGTCCGGCGCCTGGGAGTTCGTTCGCTTCGCGCTGGACCTGCCGCAGCAGATCGATCTGCCGGCCGGCGGCTACACACCGGTCCGCTCGGATGCGCGGACGTCCGAGTTCGCGACGAAGTACCCGTTGGCGACGCTGCCGCTGGAGCGCATCCAGGAGGGGTACGCGCCGACAACGCTTTCCTACAACCTCCTCTACAACCAGCCGGACGGGCCGTGGCTGCAGATGTTCCGCCGCGCCGTGTTCGACGGCGAGCTGGAGGCCGCCATGAAGGAAGCACAGCAGAACTACGACCGCATCCTGCGTCAGGGGCAGGCATGAGTACCGCGGTGCGAGACGCGCGCCGCGTGCAGACCGGGCGGCGCAGGTCGGCCCCGGTACGAGGCGGGGTGGGCCGTGGCTCGCTCACGCATCCCTCCCGGACCGGGCTGCTCCTGGTGACGCCCGCCGTGTTGTTCGTCGCCGTCTTCGTCCTGGTGCCGCTGGCCTTCGCGCTGGTGATCTCGCTGACCAACTGGCCGTTGATCGGGACGGTGAAGTTCAGCGGGCTGAAGAACTACGGGGCGATCGTCTCCGACGCGGCGTTCGCCAAGTCCGTCCTCTACACGTTGCTCTACACGGTCATCGTGACCGGGCCGATCCTGGTGCTCGGCTACGCGCTCGCCGTCCTGGTCCGCCGGAAACGGCGCGGCTCCACGCTGCTGCGGACGGTGTTCTTCCTGCCGTTCGTCGTCGGACTGTCCACGCTCAGCTTCGTGACGGTCCTGGAGGCGCAACCGGACAGCGGCGTGATCAACATCGTGCTCCGCGAGCTCGGGATCACCGACGGTACGACGGCCTGGCTGGTGGACGGGCCGCTCGCCACCGGACTGATCTGCGTGCTGGTCGTGTGGGCCGTCAGCGGGCTCACCATGATGCTGCTGATGGCCGGCATGCAGGCGATCCCGCGCGAGTACTACGAGTCGGCCGCGCTGGACGGTGCCGGTTGGTGGAAACAGGAACGCGAGATCACGATCCCGATCCTGCGCCGGACGATCGCGATGGCGGTGATCATCTCGGTGATCGGCTCGCTGCTCGCGTTCTCGCAGTTCTACATCCTCACCCGCGGCGGTCCGGGGACTGACACCACCACGGTCGTCCAGTACATCTACAACCGGGCGTTCGTCCAGCTGCAGCTCGGTGCGGCCACCGCGCTGTCGATCGTCCTGGTGATCGTGGTCGGGCTCGTCACCGCCGCCCAGTTCCGCCTGCTCCGGGAGAAGGACTGACGATGCGACTCAAGAACACGTTTTACGTGATCGGCGGTGGCGGTGCGTTCCTGGTCTTCGCCGTACCGTTGCTGTGGGCCCTTTTCCGGTCGGTGCAGCCGAACGACGTGATCGTCGCGGCACCGGACGGATCGACGTTCTTCCAGCTCACCTGGGACAATTTCCGGACGTTGATCGAGGGGCCCGGAAACCTGGTCCGGGCGGTCGGAAACAGTCTGATCGTCGCCCTGAGTACCGCCGTACTGACGGCACTGCTCGCCACGCTGGCCGGGTACGGGTTCGCGCGGTTCCGGTTCCGGAGCGGGCCGGTGCTGTTCGCGCTCGTGGTGGTGTCGATGATGATCCCGTTCCAGGCGATCCTGACGCCGCTGTACCTGGAGCTGAACGTCCTGCGGTTGACGGACAGTCTGCTCGGGCTGGTGCTGTTCTACACCACGGTCAATCTGCCGTTCGGGGTCTTCGTGATGCGGAACTCGTTTTCGTCGGTACCGGTGGAACTCGAGGATTCCGCGCATGTCGACGGTTGCGGAACGTTCCGGATGCTCGGATCCGTCTTGCGGCCGCTGATCACGCCGGGCGCGGCGACCGTCGCGCTGTACGCGTTCCTGGCGGCCTGGACCGAGTTCCTCGGCGCGCTCACGTTCCTGACCAAGGACGAGCTCTACACACTCCCGGTCGCACTCGTGAACGTCCAGGCGGGAGCGTACGGCGAGGTCAACTTCGGCTCACTCGTCGCCGGGGCGGTGATCGCGATGATCCCGTGCGTCGTTCTGTACGTAGGCCTCCAACGCTTCTACGTCTCAGGCCTCGCCTCCGGAGCCGTCAAAGGCTAGCTCCAGCCGCCCTCGCTCTCGCCCTCATCCCTACGACCTTGAGCACCCACCAACCGTCCCTGCGGTTCTCGTGCGGTTGGTCGGTGCTCAAAGTTGGGGTGGTGTAGGGACCGTGGCGCACAGGGCGGCGGCCGGTCGGTGGTGCTCTGCCGTCAGAGGCTGGGGCGGATGGGGTGGTCCGTGTGGGCTTCGGCGTGGGCTTCGCCTACCTGGCGGCAGAGGTCCATCAGGTCTGCCTCGTTGCGGACCTGCTGTTTGGCCTTGGGGCCGAGTTCGGTGATGTGGTCGCGGGCGCGTAGCAGTCGCTGGAAGACGCGCTCGCGTTCGGCCGGGTCGTCGGTGTAGTCCGGGTTGAGGTACGCCGTCGCGTCGCGGCGGATGTGGGCCATCGCGGTCTGGGTCCGGCCGCGGGTGCTGAACAGCGACGCGAGGATCGTAATCAGCAGGACGGCGAGGATCACGATCAGGGAGAGGCCGGTGCCGATCTCCGCCACCTCGACGTGCTCGCCGTCGTTCACGAACGGCAGGTTGTTCTCGTGCAGTGCGTGCAGGATCAGCTTGGCGCCGATGAACGCGAGGATCGCTGCCAGTCCGAACGACAGGTAGATCAGCCGGTCGAGCAGTCCGTCGAGCAGGAAGAACAGTTGCCGCAGGCCGAGCAGGCTGAACGCGGTCGCGGTGAACACGACGTACACGCTCTGGGTCAGTCCGAAGATCGCCGGGATCGAGTCCAGTGCGAACATCAGGTCGGTGGCGCCGATCGCGACCATCACCAGCACCATCGGCGTCAGCATCCGGCGGCCGTCGACCATGGTGGTCAGCCGGTCCCCGTCGTACTCCTCCGAGGTCCGGAACAGCCTGCGGCTCAGCCGGACGACGAGGTTCTGTGCCTGGTGGGACTCCTCGGTCTCCGGCTTGAGCATGTTTCCGGCTGTCAGCAGGAGCGCGATCCCGAACAGGTAGAACACCCAGGAAAACGTGTTCAGCAACGCCGATCCGACGAAGATGAAGCCGGCTCGGGCGATCAGGCTGACCACGATCCCGACCAGCACAACTTTCTGCTGGTTTTCCCGCGGTACCCGGAAACCGGTCATGATGATCAGGAACACGAACAGGTTGTCGACCGACAACGCTTTCTCGGTGATGTAGCCGGCGAAGTACTCCGAGCCCATCGCGGTACCGCCGAGCACGAGGGTCCCGAGCCCGAACAGGAGCGCGATCCCGACGTACACCGCGGACCAGATCGCGGCCTCGCGGAGCGTCGGCACATGCGCCGACCGGACATGGAAGAAGTAGTCGAACAGCAACAGGCCGACGATCCCCAGCAACGTCAGCGCCCAGACCAGCGGCGACACCGTCACGCGGCACACCCCTTCGATCCGCAGGTGCGCTCGCGAAACCCGCAGGTCCGATCTCGAAGCCCAGGGCCTCGAAGTACCGGGCCTCGAAGCGCGGGGCCAACTGTGCCGTGGGTGAGTGGTGTGGGTTCGGTGGTGGGGTGGGGGCGGCTCGGTGAGGACGCCGTGTCGGGCCGGCGGTGGGGCAGCGGGACCGTCATGGGCTAACGAAACCATGGTCTGCCGCGTGGTTCGGCCTGCTGGAAGAAAATTGCCTAAAGAGCATCTTTGCTCTTTGGGCAAGTTCTGTTACGGTCGAGGTATGGCCGGCGGCTTGCGGGAGCGGAAGAAGCAGGAAACGCGGATCGCGTTGAGCTGGGCCGCGGTTCGGCTCGCGGTCGAGCGAGGGTACGGAAACGTGCGGATCGAGGACATCGCCGCAGAGGCCGGTGTCTCGTTGCGGACGTTCCGGAACTACTTCGACAGCAAGGCGGACGCGATCGCCGCGCGCGAGGTGGATCGCAGCCTGCGGATCGCCGAGGAGCTCCGGGCGCGGCCTGCCGACGAGCCGTTGTGGACGGCGGTTCGGACGGCGATCGAGAAGCACTTCGCGCTCGGCGAGGAGGGCCACGGCGGGCGGCGGCCGCCGGACGAGCAGTGGCTCGCCGGGATCCGGTTGATGATGACCGAGCCGGCGCTGCAGGGGGCGGTCGTGCGGGCCTCTGCCCGGGCCGGTGACGAGCTGGCGGCCGCGGTCGCCGACCGCACCGGGACCTCGGGGATGTACCCGCGGCTGGTCGCGGAGGTCATCGGCGCGACCCGCGCGGTCGTGATGGCCGAATGGCTGCGCGCCGATCCGCCGCGGTCGATCGCCGACCTGCTGTCGTCGGCGCTCGACCAGGTCGAAGCCGGCCTGCCCGTCCCCGAATAGCAAACCGAGCTACTCCACCCCGGCGAGCCGTCGGGGCGGTCAGTCATGCCCAGTGGAGGGTGTCATGGACGCTGAAGTGGTCATTGCCGGGGCCGGCCCGAACGGTCTCATGCTCGCGAGTGAGCTGTTGCTGGCCGGAGTGCGGCCGATCGTGCTCGAGAAACTTCCGGAACGCAGTACGGTGCCGCGGGCGAACGGACTGGTCGGCCAGGTCGTGCGGATGCTCGATCGGCGCGGTCTGTACGAGCGCTTGAGCGGTACGGCGGGAGCGCCGCGGCCGGCACCGGCATTCGTGTTCGGTGCGATGCCGCTGCGGCTCGACGTACTCGAAGACAACCCGGTGTATCTGCTCCCGGTTCCGCAGGTGCGGATCGAGGAAGTGCTGGAGGAGCGGGCGCTGGAGCTCGGGGCGGAAATCCGGCGCGGTCACGAGCTGCTCGGGTTCACGCAGGACTCGGACGGGGTCACGGTCACGTTGTCCGGGCCGGACGGTGAGTATCAGCTGCGGACCGGGTACCTCGTCGGCGCGGACGGCGGACACAGCCGGACGCGGAAACTGGCCGGAATCGAGTTTCCTGGTGTCACCAACGATTCGATGGTGTCGCGGACCGGGAGCGCGGCGGTGCCGCCGGAGTACGTCGAGGACGGTCTGCTGAAGATTCCGGGGTACGGCGTGGTGCCGCCGTTCGCGCATCAGCGGACGGAACGCGGAATGTTCGTCTGGGCGCCGTTTCCGGATCGGCTGCCGGCGATCAGTACGGGGGAGTGGGACGCGCCGGCGGATGCGGAAATGACGTTCGCGGAACTGCAGGAAAGTACTGATCGGGTGCTTGGTGTCCATCTGCCGCTGGTGGAGCCGGCGGGGGACGGCGTGCGGCAGTTGCGGCGGGTGGTGGGCGGAAACAGCCGGTTGGCGTCACGTTTCCGTTCCGGGCGGGTGTTGCTTGTCGGTGATGCCGCGCATGTGCATTCCGCGATCGGGGGTCCGGGGCTGAACCTCGGGCTGCAGGACGCGGTCAATCTGGGGTGGAAACTGGCGGCGGAGGTGCGCGGCTGGGCGTCGCCGGGGTTGCTCGACACGTACGAGTCCGAGCGGCGGCCGGTGGGTGAGCGGGTGGTGATGCGCACGCAGGCACAGTCCGCATTGATTGCTCCCGGCAACGATGTGACGGCCTTCCGGAAACTGTTCGCGGAGTTTCTGGAGGATCCCGGAAACGTGCGGCGGGTTGCGGAACTGATTTCCGGCGCGGACATCCGGTACGGCGCGGGTGCGCATCCGCTGGTCGGTCGTTGGGCGCCGGATCTGATGGTGGGTGACGTGCGGTTGGCCGAGGTGATGCGGTCGGGGCGTCCGCTGCTGGTCGATCTCACGCCGTCGGCGAGGTTCGCCGGAACGCCTGTTCCGGAACATGTGCAGGTGGTCGCCGGCCGCGGCGATCGCCCGATCGCGCTCCTTGTTCGTCCGGACGGTTACGTCGCCTGGGCCGCCGAGGACGAGGCCACCGAGCGGATCGGGGATGCCGGGCGGGGTGGGGACGCGGGGCGCGGTGGGGATGCCTGGCACGGTGGGGATGCCTGGAGCGGTGGGGATGCGGGGCAGTCAGGGGATGCCGGGCAGTCAGGGGATGCCGGGCAATCTGGGAATGGTGGCGTGGCAGGGTTGCGGGAGGCGTTGGGGCGGTGGTTTCAGGCGCGGCCTTTGACCAGTGCGACCAGGTAGCGGCAGGGCGTCGTACCCGGATTGTGGAACATTGTGGGTGACGGTGGGCCGAGTTGCAGGCAGTCGCCGACGTGCAGTTCGTGGACCTGGGAGCCCTCGTGGAAACGGAGGTTTCCGTCGAGGATCCAGAGTTGCTGGTACTTGAAGATGTACGCGTCCGCCGGATACGAGACGGACGCGCCCGGCGGCAGTTCCACCTCGACCAGTTCCAGTGGCCCGTCGGTCACCGGGGACACCGCGCGGCGGTGGTACCCGGTGACCGGGTCCGTCCACACCGGCTGCTCGTCCGCCCGGCGGAGCAGATCACCCGTGTTCTCCGCGCGGGCGACCAGTTCGGACAACGTCATACCGAGCGCGCCGGAGAGTTTCCCCAGCAGTACGGCGGTGGGCTGCGCCTCGCCGCGCTCGATCTTTCCGATCATGGCGCGGGAAACGCCCGACCGTTCCGCAAGCGCGTTCACGGACAGGTCCTGGGCGACCCGCGCCTGCTGCACAGTCGCCGCCAGCGAACGCGACAGATCATCAATCACGCTTGCCACTATAGCGGCAGATGTGGCTACTATCGTGTCATGAGCAAGGTCAGAGACGCCTCGGCGGCGGACGCCGCGGCCTGCGCGGCGATCTACGCGCCCTACGTCACCGGTACGGCGATCACGTTCGAACTCGATCCGCCGACGGTCGACGAGATGGCCGAACGGATCGCCAAGGCCCAGTCCACCCACGCCTGGCTGGTCCTCGAGGACGACGATCAGGTCGTCGGCTACGCGTACGCGGGCCCGATGAAGCCCCGCCCGGCCTACCGCTGGTCCTGCGAAGTCAGCGTCTACGTAGCCCCCACCCATCACGGCACTGGCGCCGGCCGCACGCTCTACAACGCGCTGTTCGACCGCCTGTCCCAGCGCGGCTACCGCACGGCCGTGGCCGGCGTGACTCTCCCCAACCCCGCCAGCGAGGCCCTGCACAAGTCCCTCGGCTTCGATCCCATCGGCACCTACCGCGACATCGGCTGGAAACTCGACAGCTGGCACTCCGTCGCCTGGTCCCAACGACCACTCGCCAAGCAGACGGATCCGCCCGAAGAACCCTGCTGAGCAGGGAGTTCTAGCGCGTCGGGTCGGTCATCGGCGGGCAGGTGCCGCCTGGCGTGGTGGCCAGTTCGAAGTGCCAGATCTCGTTGGACAGCGTCTGGCAGAGGCCGAAGCGGCTGCCCTTGCGGATCAGCCAGTAGTCGGCGGCGGTCGGGCCGATGTCGACAGCATGGCCGGTGACGTGGTGCGACTCGTCAGGGTCGGCGACGTACTCCATGGCCTTCTTCTTGCTGCCGTACTTGCGGATCGCCTTCTCCAGCAGCTCTTCCTGGTACTTCTTGCTCCGCCACCCCGTGTTGACCTGCATCCGGATCCCGTCCTTCTTCATCGCGGTCTCGGCCTTCTGGACCGCCTTGCGGAGCGCCGGATCGAGCTTGGCGATGCCGGGGAGGTGCGTGTCGTAGGCCGAGGCGTGGTCCGGCAGTACGCCGTCCTCCTCGCCGGCCTGCCCGTGGCTCGCGCCGGTCCCCGACGATCGCCCGCGCTCGGGCGCCGACGCAGTACTGGCAGGTGGGTCGTCGTGTGCGGAGTCCGTCGTACAGGACGTCAGCGCGAGGGCGAGGATCGCCAGCCCTGCGAGGACGGCCGGCCGGCGTTGCCGGGTGGTGGCGCGGTGATCGGTCAGCATGCCGACAGTTCATCCGGATCGATGTTGCCGGAGCGTCTGCGGTTTTGGATACGTTGCCGATATGTCCGGGGCTGGCCCGGCGTTCGGGTGAGGATGGTCCGGTGAGTGAGGACCGCCGATCAGATGACCGTCAGGTGACCGTACGACGTGCCGTCGAGGAGGACGACGCCCCGCTGCTCGCGATCGAGCGGAGCGCGTGGGACGCTTCGTCCGGTTTCCCGTCGTACCTGGACACCCTCCAGGACACGTTCTTCAGCCGGAGCGGACCCGAGGCGCACCTCGTGGCGGAGTACGAGGGAGCGGTTGTCGGGTACTTGCGGTTGCAGGACAAGTACCAGTTCCCGGAGGGGGCGGGGGTGCTGGCGATCAACGGGCTCGCGGTGGCGCGGGACGCCCGCCGCCTGGGCGTCGCGTCCGCGCTCCTCGACGCCGCCAGCGCGGAGGGCCGTCTCCGTGGCGCCCGCAAGATCACCCTGCACGTCCACAGCACCAACGCTGCGGCCCGCCGGCTGTACGAACGCCACGGCTACGTCCTCGAAGGCACCCACCCCGACGAGTTCCTCATCGAGGGCAACTACATCGCCGCCCTCGACATGGCGAAAACCCTCTAGCGACTGATGGCGGGCGAGTAGTCGTCCCAGATGCTCGTGGTGCCGGGGACATAAACGCGGTACCGGCGAGTGCGGTTCGGGTGGTAGTTGTACGTCACCTGGCCGACGCTGCTGGTGGTGACATACGCCAGGCCCTTCCAGGTCGTCGAACCGATCTCCTGGTACTGGATCAGGACCTTCTTGCCCGCCCACCGCTCGTAGCGATCGTGCAGCGGCCGCCAGTACGAGACCGTAGTGAGCAACGCGGTACGGCTCCCCTTGCGGCCACCGGTGAGCGCAGCCACCGATGCGCAGCGAGACACCGTGTACGCCGTGCCTAGATCGGCCACCTTGACGCCGTTGCGGTCGGTGGCACCGCCTGCGGGTTTCCAGGTGATCGTCCCGATCGGTGGAACCGCGCCGGTGAAACCGAACTGCGCGACGCGATTTCCGTGCGTGAACTCGAGCCTGCCTTGTGGGAACGAGGTCGCGATGGGCGCGCTTTTCCACACTGCTGTGTAGACGTTCGCAGGACAGCCGGCACCCAGCCGCGCAAGGTAGTAGTTGTAGGACGCGGCGACGCTGACGCGTGCCGGCACCACGAGTGCACAGGTCGCAGTGGTCTGCTGGGTGGTGGCCTGGGCGGGTTGAGTGACGACCGTGCCGGCCGCCAGGAGGGCAACGGCCGGCACAGACTTCCAGAGCTTCAAGAGTTCCCCCTCGGTGAAGTAGACGGGGGAACGTTAGCGGCTACGGGGTGACGCCGCGGTCGCGCAGCCAGGATTCGGGGTTCACGGGGGAGCCGCCGCGGAGGACCTCGAAGTGGACGTGCGGGCCCGTGGTGTTGCCGGTCATGCCGATGCGGCCGATCATCGTGCCGGCCTCGACCGAGTCGCCGACGGAGACGTCGAACTCGGACATGTGGCCGTACGACGTGACGGTGCCGTCGGAGTGCCGGACCTTCACCTGCCGTCCGTACGCGCCTTCGAAGCTGGCCTGGATGACCTCGCCGGCCAGCACCGACCGGACCGGCGTACCCATCGGCGCCGCGAAGTCGAGGCCGGTGTGGTTACTGGACCAGCGGCTGCCGGCCTGGTTGAAGCGAGCGGTCAGCCGGTAGCCGGTGGTCGGCAGCACGACCTTCGGCGCTGCCTCTGCGGCCTCCTTGGCGGCCGCCTTCTCGATCGCGACCTGCTTGGCGATCGCCGCGGCCTTGGCCTGGGCCTCCGCCCTCGCGGCGGCGAGCGCCTTGGCGTTCTCCGCGGCCTTCTTCGCCGCGGCCGCCTTGGCCGCCGCCAGGGCGAGCGCCCGGCGCTTCGTGATGGTCTCGTTCGCGGCCAGCTTGGCGGCGCGCTGCTGCGCGGCCTTGACGGCCGCCGCCTTCTGGGCGTCCGCCAGCGACAGGTCGATCCGGGACGCGTCCCGGGAGCCGAGCTCGCGGCGGTCGATCCGGGCGGCGGTCAGGGCCTCGGCCTGCGCTGAGCTCAGGCCGGCGTCTCCGGACGCGTTGGCCGGGCCGGTCGCGGAGGTCGCGAGACTGACCGTGGTGGTCCCGGCCGCGGCGGCCAGCGCGGCGGTGAGGCCGATCAGCTGGGTGCGACGGATGGTGCTTTGACGGTGGGTGCGGTGCTTGGCCACCCGGCGCGAGGCAGTCGGGCGACTGGACGCCTGCCGATCTGCGTTCGGCGCGTCTTGGTGAGTGGGCACGGGGAAACCTTCCAGGGGAGGGGCAGTCGCCGCTGAGGGGTACGGCGACCTCCAAGACCATAACGACCAGGTCACGACGGCCCAAACACACGATTGCGAAATGTTCAACGAAAACGAACACGGTCCGTGAGGGATTCCTGCCGTCCGGTAGATGCTCACGCGTGCGACGGGTCGTCGACGAAGTCGCAGCTTGGGTGACGCGGATCACCCCCCGAATGGCGCAGAGCAGCCCCTTCGAACCGGTATAGAGCGTCCATTTGGACGCCGCATTCGTTGTGCCCGAGCCGCCTCAGGATGGCGTGCCGTGACCTGGTCTGTCTCGGACCTAGCCGTACGTCGGCGCCTGGGGCCAGCCCTCGGGGGAGTCCTCCCAGTCCTGCTGCCGGCCGTACGCGGCGAGATCGGAGACGTTGGTGCTGAAGAGCAACCGGTCGACGCCGCGCTGGCCCGTCGAGTAGGTGCGGAAAACGTTGTCGCCGTCGCGCAGGAACAGGTTCAGCAGGAATCCGCTGCCCGCGCCACAGTCGGCGGAAAACGTCGTACCTGCCGAGGACGCGAACGGAACGTGCTCCCAGCCCTTCTCCTGCCAGTAGCCGGCCATCTGCTCGATCGGCATGTCGGAGACCGTCGCCCACGCCACATCGTTCCGGGCCAGACCGGCCAGGTTGACGACGTTCTCGGTGAAGTACGTGCAGCCGCCGCAGAACGCGTCGGGGCCGGCGTTCATGAACTGGTACAGGGCGAGCTGACGGTGCTCACCGAAGAGCTCGCGCAACGTGACCGGTCCGTCCGTCGACCTGAACGTGTACTCGCCGAACCGCACCATCGGCAGCCGTCGCCGCTGCGCCGCGATCCGGTCCAGGGCACGCGTGGCCTCCTTTTCGGCGACGAGCAGCTCGGCACGCGCCTGAGCCCATTCGTCGGCTGACACCACCGGCGGCAATGCTGTCTCGGGCATGTTGCTCCTTTCGTAGGTTCTGTCGGTACGACGAGACCGTGCGCCGGTTCTCGACATCCGCTGTCTGCCCGTCGCAGACGAGTCTGGGATCCGGAAGACCGGGCCGGTAGGACTGACTCCATGCGAATCGCGATCCTGGGTGGTACCCGGTTCATCGGACGGGCCGTCGTCGAGCGGTTGGCGGCGGAGGGGCACACGCTGCTGGTGGTGCACCGCGGCGACCACGAGCCGGACGGCCTGGTGCCGGTCGAGCACGCGCACGCCGATCGGCACGACGGTACGGCGCTGGCCGCTGCGCTGAAGCCGTTCGATCCTGAGGCGCTCGTCGACATCTCCGGGATGAACGCGGCGGCCGCCGACGCGGCTCTCGGCGCGGTCGGGCCGCCAGTGAAGCTCGTCGCGATCTCGAGCTGTGATGTGTATCGCGCGTACGACGGTCTGCACTCGGACCGTACGACGGACGCGCTGCCGCTGACCGAGGAGTCGCCGCTGCGGGAACGCCGGTTCGTCGATGGACCGGAGTACGAGAACCTGGAGATGGAGGAGCGGTACCTCCCGCGCGGGGCGACGGTGCTGCGGCTCGGGGCTGTCTACGGCGAGCACGACTACCAGCGGCGGTTCGAGTTCGTCCTGCGGCGGGTGCGGGCCGGGCGGCGGCGGATCCCGGTCGGGTCCGGGCAGTTCCTCTTCAGTCGGGTGTACGTCGGTGACGTCGCGGCCGCGGTGTCCTTGGCGCTGGGCGGGGACTTCCCCGGTGCCTTCAACATCGTCGAGCCGCGCACGGCGCCGTACCGGCTGTTCGCCGAGCAGATCCTGGCGGCGGCGGAGGTTGACGATGTGGAGCTGGTGCGGGTTCGGGACGATCTGCTGCCGTCGGATCTGGCGCTCACCGGGGCGATCGATCAGCACCTGTTGATCGATGCGTGGAAGGCGCGGACGGTCCTCGGATGGGCTCCCGTGGATCCGGCGGAGACCCTGCGCGCGTCCGTCCGGTGGCACCTCGGGCATCCGCCGGCGGATGCTTCGGCGGACTTCTCCGAGGACGACGCCGTGCTCGGCTGAAAATGGTCATGAGCACTGCCGCGGAACCGGTATGCTTTCCGGGACGGACTGAGGGGCCTGCAAGGCGCTCCTGACTCGATTTCACATCGGGGTGGGGGACCGTGTAATCTCTCTCCTCGGCCCGCCCCTTTAGCTCAGTCGGCAGAGCGTCTCCATGGTAAGGAGAAGGTCTACGGTTCGATTCCGTAAAGGGGCTCTGAGAACGACATCTCGCCCGGTCCGCCGGGTGAGATGACGGACTCTTGCGGCGGGGTAGCTCAGGTGGTTAGAGCACACGGCTCATAATCGTGGTGTCGCGGGTTCGACTCCCGCCCCCGCTACCCACCGAACGCAGTATCTCGAGAGTGCGATCACCTCAGTTGCGCACTCCTGACAGAAGAGGCAGCAGTGGCCAAGTCAACCGACATTCGCCCGAAGATCACGCTGGCGTGCACGGTCTGCAAGGAGCGGAACTACATCACCAAGAAGAACCGGCGGAACGACCCGGATCGTCTTGAGCTGAAGAAGTACTGCCACCGGTGCAACGACCACACCGAGCACCGCGAGACCCGCTGACTCAGTCGTCCCCAAAGCCGCTCCGAACCGCCGGAGCGGCTTTGTGCTGTGTTCAGGTTGTGAGGATGGGGCGGCCGGCGTTGTAGGCGGTGCGGCGGGTTTCGCGGGGGGTTAGGCAGCAGGAGCCGCAGACTGTGCCGTGGCCGGTCTCGCTTGTGTAGTACAGGCAGCAGGTGTTGCGTAGGTACACGAGTTTCCCGGCGGCCTCCTCGACGTCGCCGAGCCGCGACAGCCCGCCGGGTGCCTTCGCCACGAACGTCTGCCAGCGCTCCAGCAGGTACGCCGGCTCAACAGCGACCTCCTCCCGCGTAGCAGCACAGAATCCCATCGCACAGCCCGCCGCCACCCCGCCGTACACCTGCCGCAGCCCGGCCCGCGTCCGCCGGTGCAGCTCCTCGGCGAGTGGAAGCAGGTGCTGCCGCAGCACCACGTCGTACAGCGTCACCAGCCCGCCGGGGAGGAAGTCGGCGGATCGTACGGCGACCGCGGCGATCCCGTGGCCGTCGTGCGGCCGGACCCACAGGTTCTGCGGGCGGATGTCGAGGACGTGCCCCTCGAGCGCCCACAGCAGCAGCGCGGTGGCGGGTGCGCGACCGGCGTAGAACGACAGCATGCTGAGCGCGTTCGCATGCGCCGTACGGTGCCCGCTGGCCTCGTCGTCGCGCTTGAGCAGCTCGGTGAGCTCGGGACTGCCCGGCTCCAGGATGCGGTCCACGCGCAGCCACTCGGAGCCGTCCGGCTCGCCGATCTCCAGCCTGTACCGAGGCGCATACCGCGCCAGCGCCGCCACTGCCGTCACGTTCGGACCTTCCACTCGGATCGTGGGCGGCGGAATCCCGGGGCCAGTCTGCCAGTAGGGTTAGCGGATATGACGATCGACGCCACGATGGTCGGCCGGAGTTACGCGGCCGCCGAGTCCTACCAGGTCGGCCGGGAGAAGATCCGGGAGTTCGCCGACGCGATCGGCGACAGCAACCCGGCGTACCGGGGTGACGACGCGGTCGCGCCGCCGACTTTCGCGTTCGTGGTCGGCAGCCGCGCGCTCGAGCAGCTGCTGCACGACGAGGAGCTCGGCCTCCGGCTGGACCGGATCGTGCACGGCGCGCAGAAGTTCAGCTACACCCGCCCGATCAAGGCCGGCGACGAGATCGCCGCGACCGCCACGATCACCACTGTGCGCAAGGCCGGTCCCGTCGAGGTGATCATGTACGAGACCACGCTGACCACTGCCGACGGCGAAGCGATCGCCACGGCGACGTCGACCCTCTCGCACAACCGGGCGGACGCATGATCGAGGTAGGCACCGAGCTGCCCCCGTTGACCGTCACCCTCCGGCGCGAGGACCTGGTCCGGTACGCCGGGGCGAGCGGGGACTTCAACCCGATCCACTGGAGCGACCGGATGGCCGCGGCGCTCGAGCTGCCCGGTGTGATCGCGCACGGCATGCTGACGATGGCGTCCGCGGTGCGGGTCGTCACGGACTGGATCGACGACCCGGCCGACCTGGTGGAGTACGGCGTTCGGTTCACGAAGCCGGTGGTCGTACCGGACGACGACAAGGGTGCGAGCGTGACGTTCTCCGCGAAGGTCGACAAGGTCACGGAGGACGATCGGGGCGGCCTGGCCGAGATCGACATCACGGCCGTCGCGGGCGAGGAGAAGGTGCTCGGCCGGGCCAGGGCGGTCGTGCGGGTCCGGTGAGTACGCACGTGTCGCTCGCCGACCACACCACGCTGCGGATCGGCGGGCCGGCCGACAAGTTCGTCGAGGTCACGACCGAGGACGACCTGATCACCGCGGTCCGGGACGCGGACGCCGCCGGTGAACCGGTGCTGTTGCTGTCCGGTGGCAGCAACGTGGTGATCGGGGACGACGGTTTCCGCGGCACCGTGGTGAAGATCGCGACCTTCGGCATCCGGGTCGAGGCGGACCTGTGCTCCGGGGCGATGGTGCATGTCGCGGCCGGTGAGGACTGGGATGCCGTCGTCCAGCGGGCGATCGCGGAGCAGTGGAGCGGGCTCGAGTCGATGTCCGGGATCCCCGGCCTGGCCGGATCGACCCCGGTGCAGAACGTCGGCGCCTACGGCCACGAGGTCGCGGAAACGATCGCGTCGGTGCGTATCTGGGACCGTTCCGAAAACGTTGTCCGGACCATCTTCGCGGCGGACTGCGGGTTCTCGTACCGGAACTCCCGCTTCAAGGCGGATCCGTCCCGGTACGTCGTCCTCGAGGTCAGCTTCCAGCTGGCGCTCGGCGAGCTGTCGGCCCCGGTCGGGTACGCCGAACTCGCCCGCGTGCTCGAAGTGGAGCCGGGTTCACGAGCGCCGATGAACGAGGTCCGGGAAGCTGTCCTGGGTCTGCGCCGCGGCAAGGGCATGGTCCTCGACGAGGCCGACCACGACACCTGGAGTGCCGGCTCCTTCTTCACCAACCCCATCCTCGACACTCCCGCCGAGGTGCCGGCCGGCGCGCCGCAGTGGCCGCTGCCGGACGGTCGCGTGAAGACCAGCGCCGCCTGGCTGATCGAACATGCCGGCGTCTCCAAGGGCTTCACCATCGGCAACGCCGCCGTGTCGACCAAGCACACGCTGGCCCTGACAAACCGGGGCCAGGCGACCGCGAAGGAACTGCTGACGCTGGCCGCCCACGTCCGCACCCAGGTCCAGCAGTCCTTCGGCATCACCTTGGTCAACGAACCGGTCCTGGTGAACTGCGGTTTCTGAACGTTCTCTTGTTCTTCGGCTCCGGGTCCGATAGCTGTGAATGACTTACAGTTTCTGACCCAACGCTGGAGGATTCATGCGAGAGTTGTCCGCCCATCTACGCCGCCGGCACTTCCTCACCCTGGCCGGTGCAGCAGCGCTTGCCACCAGTCTGGTTCCGGAGGCGAAGGCGACTGCCCAGCTCGGCAACCTGTTCACGCTGGGCGTCGCCTCCGGTGACCCGCTGCCGGACGGTGTCGTGCTCTGGACCCGCCTCGCGCCGGAGCCGGTCGCGCCCGACGGCCGCGGCGGCATGCCCGACCGGCGCGTCCCGGTCACGTGGGAGGTCGCCGAGGACGCCGGCTTCCGCCGCGTGGTGCGCCGCGGCGTCGAGCACGCCGTACCGGAGTGGGCGCACTCGGTCCACGCAGAGGTGGACGGGCTGCGGCCGGACCGTGAGTACTGGTACCGGTTCATCGTCGGTGACCAGGTCAGCCCGGTCGGCCGGACCCGGACGGCGCCGCTCGCGTACCTGCGGCTGAACGAGTTCAGCTTCGCCTTCGCGAGCTGCCAGAACTACTACGAGGGCTTCTTCACCGCGTTCCGTCACATGGCGCGGGACGACCTCGACCTGGTCGTTCACCTCGGCGACTACATCTACGAGGGCGGCGGCCAGGGCACGATCGGCCGTGGGCATCTGCCGGCCGCGGAGGTCTTCAGCCTGACCGACTACCGGATCCGGTACGGGCAGTACAAGAGCGACCCGGACCTGCAGGCCGCGCACGCCGCGGCGCCGTGGGTGGTCGCACCCGACGACCACGACGTCGAGAACAACTGGGCCGGCGACATCTCGCAGATCGACACCGAGCCGGACCAGGACCCCGCCGTGTTCCGTCAGCGCCGCGCGGCGGCGTACCAGGCGTACTACGAGAACCTGCCGCTGCGCCGTTCGTCGATGCCGCGCGGATCCGAGATGCAGGTGTACCGCCGGCTGACCTTCGGCAACCTGGTCCAGCTGAACGTGCTCGATACGCGCAGGTTCCGGACCGACCAGCTGGAGCAGTGTGCTCAGGACTGCGACGCCCGCTGGGACCCGGAGCGGACGATGCTCGGCGCCCAGCAGGAGAAATGGCTGCTGGACGGGCTGGGCCGCTCCTCTGCCCGCTGGAACGTGCTCGGCAACCAGGTCTTCGCGTTCGAGGCCGACCACGACGCCGGTACGTCGGAGCGGTACGGCATGGATCCGTGGGACGGGTACGCCGCCGCGCGGCAACGGCTGTTCGACGGCGTGATCGAGCGCAAGGTCGACAACTTCGTGATGATCACCGGCGACGCCCACCGCAGCGTCGCCGCGGACCTGAAGCAGAACTTCGCCGACCCGAACTCGCGAACCGTGGGCGCCGAGTTCCTCGGTACGTCGGTCAGCTCGGGCGGCAACGGTGTGGACACGGACAGCCTCGGCGTCACGTGGCTCGCCGAGAACCCGCACATGCGCTTCCACAACAGCCAGCGTGGTTACCAGCGTTGCGTGGTGACGCCGACCGAGTGGCGCACCGACTACCGCGTCGTGCCGCAGGTGACTGTCGCCGACGGCTCGGTGATCACGCGGGCGAGTGTGACGGTCGAGGCGGGTCGTCCCGGGGTGGCGGACGTGGCCGGCTGACGTCCTGGGGGCCTTCGGGCCCCCAGGCTCCCGTCTGAAAAAGATTTGCAGCTCCCCTAGGCAGCTGGAGTCGATTTCGCTAATCTTTTACGCAATCTGGCGGGAGGTTGGTGTGAGGCGCAAAAGTTTTTCTCGGCGGGAAGTGCTCGCCGGGCTGGGAGCGGGGCTGGCGGCCGCCGTGGTGCCGGGGTGTTCCGGTGCCGACGGTGGGCAGTCGGGGGCCCTGCAGGTCTGGGGCGGGGTGCCGGCGGCATCTGGTCCGGGCGACGTGGTGAAAGCGTTCCAGGAGAAGTTTCCGCAGTACAAGGCGAACTACACGCGGTTCGTGAACGACGACCGCGGCAACCTCAAGCTCGACACCGCCCTCCAGGGTGGCGTCGACATCGACGTGTACTTCACCTACACGCAGTCCGCGATGGCGCTGCGGGCCGGGTCCGGACTGGCGGCGGACCTGACCGATCGGGTCAAGGCCGACCCGGACCTGCAGGTTTTCCTCGACACCGAGCAGCCGCGGTCCTACATCGAGGACGGCAAGGTCAAGGCGCTCGCCACGGCCCGTGAGCCGTTCTTCGTACTGTTCAACGAGAAGCTCCGGCAGCAGGCCGGCGTCGAGCTGCCGGAAACGTGGACGATCGAGGATTTCCGCGCCACCGCGAAGCGGCTGACGACCGGCACGACGTACGGAACGTACACGCTGCCCGACGTCGCCCGGATCGCTCTCGGACCCAATTACTGGTACGACGGCGACCGGTCGAACTTCGGCGATCCGCACTTCGAGCAGGGTTTCCGGCTCGGCCGCGAGATGATCGCGGACGGAACGGCGTTTCCGTGGACCGAAGTGCTGTCCCGGCACCTGGACGCGTACCAGCAGAACTCGTTCCTCGGCGAGGAGTTCCACCTCTGGTCGACGGCTCCGTTCAACCTGCGGTACCTGTACGACGCGAAGAAGTACCCGCACGACTTCAAGGTCTCGTTCGCGCCGCCGCCGACGGTCGACGGCAAGGACTGGAACGGCGGCTCGTACAGCAACTTCATCATGATCAACCCGAAGTCGCCGAAGTTCGAGGCGGCCTGGGCGTTCGTGAAGTTCTGGCTCACCGAGGGCGCGACGCCGATGCTCAAGGGCGGGAAGATGCCGGCGCTCGGCACCGTGACCGAAGAGCAGCTCGTTTCCGGAATGCTCGGAAAGGAGCCGGAAAAGTACTTCGACCTGGACTCCTTCCGCCGTGTCGTCCTGGAGTCCGACCCGAAGCTCGCCGCCGACACCCGGCTGGCCGGCTTCCCGGAGATCAACCTCGCCGTGGAGCAGCAGCGCGACCTGTGCTGGCTCGGCGAGAAGGACCCCGGCGCCGCGATCCGCGAGGTACGACGGCTCGCCGACGCCGCGATCGCCCGTAACGAGAGGAGGTCCTGATGGCCACCGCCACGGTCGTCGCGGCCGGCACCAAGGCCCGGACCGAACAGGGGTCCGGGATCCGCCCGTCCGGCTGGGTCGGGTTCCTGTTCATCGCCCCGAACCTGCTCGGCGTCATCGCGTTCACGCTGATCCCGCTGGTCAGCGTCGTGCTGCTCGCCTTCACCGACTGGAACCTGGTGTCCGGCCTGGGCGGCATCACGTTCAACGGCATCGACAACTTCGTCGCGATCGCGCGCGACCCCGGGTTCTGGCACGCGATCGGCCTGACCCTGGTGTACGTCGCGGTGTCGGTGCCGCTCACCGTCGTCCTGGGACTCGGCCTCGGGATCGCGCTGAACCGCCCGTTGCCCGGTCGCGCCGTACTGCGCGCGATCTTCTTCCTGCCCTACATCGTCAACGTGGTCGCGGTCGGCATGACCTGGTTGATGCTGATGAACCCGAAGGCCGGCCTGGTCAACCAGGTGCTCGACGCGTTCGGGATCCAGCCCGGCTGGTTCGCGTCCTCGCACTGGGCGCTGCCGGCGCTCATCGTGATGGCGGTCTGGAGCGGGGTCGGGTACTGCTCGCTGATCTACCTGTCGGCGCTGCAGGACGCGCCGGGGCAGCTGTACGAAGCGGCCGACATCGACGGCGCGTCGGCATGGGCGAAGTTCCGGGTGATCACCTGGCCGTCGTTGCTTCCGACAACGATTTTCCTCATGGTCACGCTGATCATCGGGGCGTCGCAGGGGTTCGGCCTGATCGCGCTGATCACCGCGGGCGGTCCGGGTGACGCGACCACGACCATCTCGTACTACATGTACCAGACCGGCTTCCAGTTCTACCGCTTCGGCTATGCGTCGGCGATCGGCCTGGTGACGTTCGTCGGCGTCCTCGTGCTGACGCTGGTCACCTGGCGGGCACAGCGAGGGAGGGCCCTCAATGACTAGCAAGTACAGCAAGTGGATCTGGGGGATTCCGCTGTGGATCCTGGCGATCGCGTTCCTCGCGCCGTTCGCGTGGATGCTGTCCACCTCGCTGAAGGCGGACGTGGACGCGTACAAGATCCCGATGCAATGGATCCCGGATCCGTTCCAGTGGGACAACTTCAGCACGGTGCTGACCGGGGCGACCTCGGTGCTGCCGGCGTTCGGCCGCTCGGTGTTCGTCGCCGTACTGCGGGTCGCCGGGGAGCTGCTCACCGCGACGATGGCCGGCTACGCGTTCGCGCGGATGTCGTTCAAGGGGCGGGACAAGCTGTTCCTGCTGTACCTGGCGACGGCCATCATTCCGGCACAACTGCTGCTCGTTCCGCGGTTCATCTACTTCCAGAAACTCGGGTTGTACGACACCCTCTGGGCGCTGATCCTGCCGGGGATGTTCACCGTGCTCGGAACGTTCCTGATGCGGCAGTTCTTCATCAGCCAGCCGGCCGAGTTCGCCGAGGCGGCGCGGATGGACGGCGCGAACGAGTGGCAGGTGTTCAGCCGGATCTACCTGCCGTTGGCGAGACCGGTGATGAGTGCGCTCGGCATCCTCGCGTTCGTCTGGTCCTGGAACGACTACGAGACGCCGCTGGTGCTGATCAGCAACCCGGACCGGTACACACTGCCGCTCAGCCTGACCAACTTCGTCGACGAGCAGGGCCAGATCGCGCCCGGCCTGACGATGGCCGCCTCGGTGATCTCGATCGTGCCGGTGCTGATCGTGTTCGTCGTCCTGCAACGCCGCTTCATCGCCGCCATGACGCATACAGGGATCAAATGATGCAGAACGTGTCCGGAGTGTTTCCGCACCTCGCGCAGATCGGCGACTTCGGGCCGCCGCGCAGCGAGCTCGGCGTCGGTTCCCTGATGCCGTGGAACGGGAAGCTCTACGTCCAGAACTACAACTCGCACAAGGCCGCGTCGGGTGCGGGGGTGAGTCTGCGCCGGATCGACGCCGACCTGTCGATGGAAATCGTTCCGGAAACGCTCGGCGTCGACGGAACGTACACGAACCGTTTCGTCCACTTTCCGACCTCGAAGCTGGTGCTCGGTCCGCACGTGATTTCCGCGGACCACAAGGTCGTGACGATCCCGGAGCTGCAGCCGCTGCGGGTCTGCGGTACGTCGCGGCACCTGACGAAACCGGACACGCACGTGTACGTGCTCGCGATGGAGGGCGAGCTGTTCGAGCTCGACGTCACGACGTACGAGTGCACGCAGCTGTTCGATCTGAACGACGAGCTCGGGACCGACGGCGAGATGAAGGTCCACTACAAGGACTGCTACACCAGCTTCGGGCGGCTCGTGGTGTGCTCCAACGAGTACTCCGAGCCGGAGTGGGCCGGTGAGCGGTCGCGCGGCCGGCTCGCGGAGTACGACGGTACGTCGTGGACGATCCTGCGGGACGACCCGTACACCGCGATCGGTGGGCGGCACGAGTTCGGCGGGACGATCTTCGCGACCGGCTGGGACCGCGCGTCGGCGATCCTCGAGGTGTTCACCGAGGCGGACCGGAAATGGACGCGGTACCGGCTGCCGAAGGCGTCGCACTGCTTCGACCACAAGTGGCAGACCGAGTGGCCGCGGATCCGCGAGGTCGAGCACGAGCGACTGCTGATGGACCACCACGGAATGTTCTACGAGCTGTCGCCGTGGGCGTACGGCGGGCGGATCTGGGGCGTGCGGCCGATCTCGACGCATCTGTGGGTGCTCGGCGACTTCTGCTCGTGGCGCGGGATGCTCGTCGCTGGCGCGGACAACGCGTCGCCGAGCCACGGGCTGAACCCGACGACCGCGGAACCGCAGTCCGGGCTGTGGTTCGGCAAGACCGACGACCTGTGGAGTTTCGGGAAACCGGCCGGCTGGGGCGGGCCGTGGTGGGAGACAGCGGTTTCCGCCGGCGTTCCGTCCGATCCGTACCTGATGACCGGGTTCGACGGAAAGTGCCTGCACCTGGAGAACTTCTCCGACACCGCGCTGACGATCACGGTCGAGATCGACTTCCACGGGCACGGGCGGTTCGGTGCGGTGGAGTCGCTGACAGTGCAGCCGGGGCAGGTGGCGACACACGTTTTCCCGCCCGGGTTCAGTGCGCACTGGGTGCGGGTGGTCAGCGACACCGACGGGGTCGCGAGCGCCCAGTTCGTCTACACGTGATGATCAGGGAATGGAAACCTCGATGGAACGAGCCGGCAGTCCGAGTCCGTTGCAGCAGGTCACGCGGGCCCTGCCCGGGCTGCACGGAGCGATGCAACGGGTCGCCGAGCGCATCCTGGCGAACCCGGACGAGGTCGCGCGCGGCTCGATCACCAAGCTGGCCGAGGCCGCGCAGACCTCGGCCGCGACCGTGACCCGGCTGTCGACCCACCTCGGGTACGCCGGGTACCCCGCGCTGCGCGCCGCGCTGGCGATGGAGGTCGGGCGCGGCCTGGAGGCCGGGTGGGCGAGTGACATCGGGATGGCGATCGGCCCGGCGGATCCGCCCGAGCAGGTGCTGAACGTGCTCGCCTCCACGCAGGCGAACGCGTTGCGGAACGCGTTGGCCGCGATCGACCTGGCCGCGGCCACCCGGGTCGCGGACGCGATCGCCGGCGCCCGGCGGACCCACATCTACGGCGAGTGGGGAGACGCGATCCCGGCGCGGGAGCTGTACATCCGGCTGCTCCGGATCGGGATCCCGGTGTGGTTCTTCGACGGTCCGCAGTCCTCGAAGATCGGTGCCGGCCTGCTCGCCGAGGGCGATGTCGCGCTGACCGTGACGCGGTCCGGCACGGACGCGACCACGCTCGACTTCCTCCGGCGCGCCGGCGAGGAGGGCGCGCTCACGGTCGCGATCTCCGGGATGGCGGGCGCGCCGATCAGCCGGATCGCCGACGTCACCCTCGACACCGGTACGCCGAACGGCGCGAACTGGACCGAGTTCTTCGCCGGCCGCGCGAGCGACGTACTGACCGCGGGGCTGTTGTTCGTCCTGGTCGCACAGCGGGTGCCCGATCACCTGACCGCACATCATCCGAACGGGCCGGGGCAGCCCGTCGTCCAGCACGACACGTAGCAGGTGTCCGGGGAACGTCCCCGGACGTCCTCGGAAAGGTTTGTGGATGCAGCAGCTCGAGGTCCAATCCGATCTGACCGTCGTCGGCGGCGGACTCGCCGGGATCTGCGCGGCGATCGGCGCCGCGCGGCAGGGCAGTACCGTGGCGCTCGTACAGAACCGGCCGGTGCTCGGCGGAAACTCCTCCAGCGAGGTGCGGGTGTGGGTGTGCGGCGCGACCGCGCACGGCGCCCAGAGCTTCGCCCGCGAGACCGGCATCATGGGGGAACTGTTCGTCGAGAACCAGTTCCGGAACCCGCTCGGAAACCCGTACTACTGGGATCTCGTGCTGCTGGAGGCAGTCCGGGCCGAGTCGCGGATCACGCTCTACCTGAACACCGACGTCCGGTCCGTCGACGCCGCGGACGGTGAGATCCGGTCGGTGACCGGGTGGCAGATGGGGTCGGAGAAGGAGATTCGCTTCGTCAGCCCGGTCTTCGTGGACGCCTCGGGCGACGGGCTGGTCGGGATGCTGGCGGGAGCGGAGTACCGGACCGGGCGGGAGCCGCGGTCGGAGTACGACGAGTCGTGGGCGCCGGACGTGCCGGACTCGAACACGCTCGGCAGCACGATCCTCTTCTACAGCAAGGACGCCGGGGAACCGGTGCGGTTCGTGCCGCCGTCGTTCGCGCGGGACGTCACGGAAACCGCGATTCCGGAACGCCGGGTGATCCGGACGGACATGAACGGGTGCGCGTTCTGGTGGATCGAGTGGGGCGGTGAGCTGGACGTCGTCGACGACAACGAGGCGATCCGCGACGAACTGCAGGCCGTCGTCTACGGGATCTGGGACTACATCAAGAACTCCGGGCGCTTCGACGCGGACAACCTGACGCTGGAGTGGATCGGATCGGTTCCCGGAAAGCGTGAGTACCGGCGTTTCCTCGGCGATCACGTGCTGACGCAGCACGACGTTCTCGAGCAGACGGAGTTCGAGGACCGGGTGGCGTTCGGCGGCTGGTCGATCGATCTGCACCCGCCGGGCGGGGTGTACGCGTCCGAGCAAGGATCGAAGCACTGGCATCCGGACGGGAACTACCACATTCCGTTGCGTTCCTTGTATTCGCGGAACGTCCGCAATCTGTGGATGGCCGGCCGGAACATCAGCGCGAGCCACGTGGCCTTCGGGACGACGCGGGTGATGGCGACCTGCGCGGTGCTCGGCGAGGCCGCCGGGATCGGCGCGGCTGTTGCCCTGCGCAACGGACTGACGCCGCGGGAACTCGCGCACGACCACTTCGGCCTGATGCGGCACGCGTTGACCCGTGCGGACGGGTCGGTCCTCGGCGTGCTCGACGACGACCCCGCGAACCTCGCGCTGACGGCGACCGTCAGCGCGTCCTCGACCTTGACCCGGCCGGCGCTCGAGGTCTCGTCCGGAACACTGCCGCTGGACACGGATCTCGGCATGGTCGTCCCGGTCGATCCCGCGCTGGACGGCTTCGAATTGCTCGTCGACTCGACCGGTGGCTCCCTGACCGTCGAGCTCCACGATCCGGTCAAGCCGCAGAACTACCTGCCCGCGGAGCTCATCGACTCCTGCACCGTCGACGTACCCGCCGGGGAGAAGCGCTGGGTCCACGTCCCGCTGGCCTGGCGCCCGGCCAATCCGTCAAACGTTTTCGTGGTCCTGCGGAAAACGCCGGATATTTCCGTCCACACTGCGTCCACGGCCCTGCCCGGGACGGTCCATTTCGCCCACCGGGAGCCTGCTGCCGACGAGGAATGGACGGAACAGTTCCGTGCGTGGAAGCACATCCTGCCGCGCGCAGGCCTGTGCATCCGCCTCGGTGAGACATCGGCGTACGCGCCCGACAAGGTCGTCGGCGGCTACGCCCGCCCGTACGGCGGTCCCAACCTGTGGTCGTCCGAAGAACTCGCGTGGGACCCGAAGCCGTGGCTGGAACTCACCTGGACGGAGCCGGTCGAACTCGCGGAGATCGTCGTGGTCTTGGACGTCGACGTCCAGGAAGACCTCATCAACCTCCACCACCACCGCACCCCGTTCGAGGCGCTACCGACCCTGCTGGCCGAGTACGACCTGGAGATCCGCAACGGCGAAGGCCCGTGGCAGACGATCGCCCGCGTCACCGACAATCACCACCGCACCCAACACCACCACCTCGAAACCCCGACCCACGCCACCCACCTCCGCCTGACAGCCCACAAAACCAACGGCACCCCCCGAGCCCACGTCGTCTCACTCCGCGCCTACCGGCCAGCTCAGTAGCGCCAGTCGAGCTCGTGGTCGAGCATCCAGTGGGTCAAGGGATCGGCGGTGGTTGGTGACTTGGTCGCGCCTGTCAGTAGGTCTGCGAGGACCTGGGAGGGTGCTGCGAGGCGGAGGTCGGTGCCGGTCTTGCGGGAGCGGGTGTAGACGATGTCGGCGGATGACTCGGCCAGGATGATCGACGTACCTCTGGCGGGCACCAGCTCCCACGCTGTGGCCGCCAGTTGTACGTCGGGGGTGTAGATGACGGGCGGTCCACCAGGCGTGTCCGGAGCCCAATGCTGTGCGGCGAGCGGGCCGGTGAGTGCGTGGCGGACAGATGTCGTCGGGATGCGGTCGAGCACAGGATCGGCGCGGTGTTTGCTGCGCCAGCGGGTCAGGTGGACTCGACGGTTGAAGCGGAAGTCCGCACTCCAGCGGCGCAGCAGGACAAGCCACTCCGGCACGGCGACGACACCAGGCCCCCGGCGCTCGACGAGATCCTCCCGCTCAAGACGGCTGACCACCCGACGCACCGCCGGCGCCGCCAGCCCGGTCGTCGTCACCAGGTCATGAGTGGTCCACAGCGTACGAAAGTCCAGCAACGCACGCACGACCAACGTCGCCGCCTCATCAGCCAACGGCCCCACAGCAGCCGCGCTCACGAGTCCGCTCCGATGCTGCTCGGAGATGCTCCGGCACCAGGAGGTCGTGTCGCGGGAGCGTGGGGAGGGGGTTCGCCCAGGGGGAGGGTTGCGTAGGTGGTCCACTCGTACTGGGCTTGGTCGCGGTTGAGGTTGATCAAGGTGACGTGGGCTACTTCGGTTCTTGCGATGCCGCCGGACAGGGCGTTGACGCGTTGGCGGAGGGGCTCGGCCGGGGCGGGCCGGTTCCAGTAGCCGAGGGAGACGTGGGGGTAGAGCTCGGGGAGTTCGGGGACGGAGTCGCGGCCCCAGACATCGGTGACGGCGGCGCGGAGTTGGGTGCGGAGGCGGCGGAGCCGGTCGACGGGGGAGACCGGGAGTTGCAGGCTCTCGACATCGACGACCGCGGGGCCGAGCTTGATCTCGAACGGGCGGAAGTGTTCGAGCCGGCGCTGCGCGGCCTCGATGATCGGGTCGAGGTCCGCCTGCGGCACCTTGTCGGCGAACCCGATGCCCTGCAGCGTCAGATGCAACCACTGCACCGGAACCGGTGAGATCCCCGGCAGCGAACCGACCAGGCCCTGGTACGCCGCATGCAGGTCGGTCAGCACCGGATCGTTCGGGAAGACGATGTGCCAGGTGTAGAACGACCGCCCGGGCCGCCAGTTGGGACGCCAGTACCAGTGATCACGAACCTCCTTGACCATGGCTGCTCCAGAGGGTGTCAGGCGGCCCGCGCGGGCCGGGTGCGACTGATGGCTGCTTGGCTCGAGTGACTCGGTCATGGGGACTCCGCGGGGACGCGTTGCCGGCTCGGAAGTGCTGTGCGGGCGGGGAGGCCTGGCTGTTGGGTGAACTCGGCGATGCGGTCGCGCAGCAGCCGGCCTTTCGGGCTTCGGGCGTACGGCGCGGTGAGGGCGGCGACTTCTGCGAGCCGGTGGATCAGCGGGCGGACGCGGTACTCCGGCGGCAGCTCGAGGACCGGCTCGACGGCCTCGATCGCGCCGTCGAGCTGACCGAGGAGCAGCCGCGCCTTCGCCTGCTGCAGCCGGGCCATGCGCTCGGAGCCCGCGTTCCGCAGCGTGTACGGGACGGCCTCGAACTGCGCGACGCTGTGGTCGGCGTGGTCCGCGGTCCGTTGCGCGTCGCCGAACGACAGGTGGGTGTCCGCCCACAGTCCTTCGGCGCGTTCCGGCGTACAGAGGAGAACTCCGCCCGGTTCGGAGTCGGCGGGGCGGACGGCGAGCGCGCGGGCGACGTCGAGGAGTTCGCGGGCCCTGTCGGTGCGGCCGACGCGGGCGAGGTCGACCGACGCGGCACTGGCCAGGAACAGTCGTGCCGTCCCGGCGCTGTAGCGCAGTCCGTCCTCGGCGTAGGCGGCGGCACGGGCGAAGTCCTCCTGCCAGAACGCGGCGGTGTGCTGGGTGGCGCGGATCCAGCCCCGCAGTACGTCGTGATCCGCGGCCTCGGCGCAGGCCCACGCCGTCCGGGTGTGGCCCTCGGCGATGTCGGGCCGGCCGAGGTCGACGGACATCCAGGCGAGCAGCGTGATCGCCCAGCCGGCGGCCGAGTACAGGTCCCGGGACTGGCGGGGCGACTGGTTGCCGGCCAGCAGTCCGAAGGCGCGGTCCCGGATCGCGCGGCTCTTGGCGAACAGCGGCCGGATCGGCGTGCGGAGATAGGACTGTGCGATCCGCTCGATGTCGGCGTGCAGCTGCTCGACGGTGAGCTCGCCGACGTTGGACTCCTCGGCGAACGACAGCAGCGCGATCGATTCGTCCCCCGCGTACACGAGATCGTCGTCGTGGCCGGCCATCGACGACGGCGGGGTCGGGTCCGGCTCGGTGAGGGAGGTGCCCGCGGGTGGGAAGAATCCGAGTTCGTTGTCGGTGGCAACGCCGAGCACGTGCCGCAGGCCGGAGCGGTACGCCGCACCCGGCCAGCGGACCGCGCCGCGTTCGAGCTTGGCGATGTAGTGCCCGTCGAGCTCGTACTTGATCTCGGTCGTGCTCCAGAGCCAGGCGCAGATGGCGTCGGCGAGTTCGCTCCGGGACATGTGTTCACCCGGTGCACGTCGTGATGGTGTGCGCTCTCGCGCTTCGCGCAGCAACTCGTTCGGCCCTGACATGGCGGTAACTGTAAGGCGCGAAACACCCTCTGTGACGGCCAAATCGGGCCCTGTGGACGATCTGCCCCAAGCTGCCCCGGAATGCCCCGAATCCCTGCGGGAAAAGGGGTTCTCGGGCGCCGCGGGATCGCCGAAGATGCGGTTGACGGCTCTGGAGAGTGGTTGCTGAGCGTGAGCGGCCGGGGCATCCCGGGGCAGATAGGGGCAGCCCCTCTGTCGGCAGTCCCTCTAAGGTTGTCGAGTGCCCGAGGAAGCCGTGACCACCCTGCGCGCCGAACTGGAGCGGTTCGGCCGGGCCGAGGAAGCGTTCGCGCTGCTCGAGGTGTTCCTGGATGTGGCCCGGCCACAGCTGGGCGCGGTCGTGCTCGACCCGGTCGGGCTGCGGTTGCCGGCCGACCTGACCGACGATCGTGCGCTCGTGCAGCAGTTGATCGACGAGCTCGAGCAGGAACCGCGCGGGAAGGGCCGTGTCGTCGAGCGTGGGTTCGACATGGACGACGAGCAGGCGCGCTGGGACTACGTCCGGCTCGCGTACAGCTCCAACCAGGCCACGGTGTGGAGCCGACGCCAGCGGACGACGTACTTCGAGGTGTCCGGCCGGCACAAGGCGACGTACTGGCTGCCCGACTCCTTGAAGGCCGACTACTTCGGCGCGCTGCGGTCCCGTGGCTGGGCCGTCCCGGAGGACTGGCTTACCGCGGTGGCCAAGCGGCCCAAGCCCTGGTGGAAGCGCGGGGGCCGCTGAGCCGTCGTCCCGCGGGTCAGTTGAGGGCGGGGAGCCGGGTCAGGGCCTCGGCTACGGCGGACCGGATGTCGGCGTCCTCCCAGGAGCGGTCGGTCATGGTGTTGGACAGGTAGGCGTCGTACGCCGCGAGGTCCAGGTGGCCGTGGCCGCAGAGGGCGGTGAGGATGACCTTCTCCTCGCCGGATTCCTTGCAGCGCTGGGCTTCCTCGATCGCGGCGGCGAGCGCGTGGGTGGGCTCCGGGGCGGGGACGATGCCCTCGGTGCGGGCGAACTGGATCCCGGCCGCGAAGCATTCGGACTGCGGTTTGGCGACCGCCTCGATCTCGCCGGTCTCGTAGAGGTGGCTGATCAGCGGGCTCATGCCGTGGTACCGCAGGCCGCCGGCGTGGATCGGGTCCGGGACGAAGTCGTGGCCGAGGGTGTGCATCTTCATCAGCGGCGTCATGCCGATGGTGTCGCCGAAGTCGTACGCGTACGTGCCCTGGGTCAGCGACGGGCACGCGGCCGGCTCGACGGCGCGCACGACCGGGGACATCCGGCCGCTCCACTTCTCCCGCAGGAACGGGAACGCCAGGCCGCCGAAGTTCGACCCGCCGCCTGTGCAGCCGACGATCAGGTCGGGGGTCTCGCCGGCCATCGCGAGCTGGATCAGCGCCTCCTCGCCGATCACGGTCTGGTGCATCAGAACGTGGTTGAGCACCGAGCCGAGCGCGTAGTGCACCTCGGGATCCTGCACGGCGGCCTCGACCGCTTCGCTGATCGCGATCCCGAGCGAACCGGGGGAGTCCGGGTCGCCGGCGAGGATCTTCCGCCCGGCCTCGGTCAGGTCCGACGGGCTCGGATGCACGGTCGCGCCGAAGATCTCCATCATCGTCCGCCGGTACGGCTTCTGGTCGTACGACGCCCGCACCTGCCAGACCTCGCACTCCAGCCCGTACTGCGCACAGGCGAACGCCAGCGCCGTACCCCACTGGCCGGCACCGGTCTCGGTGGTGAGCTTCCGGACGCCGGACTTCGCGTTGTAGTACGCCTGCGGGACCGCCGTGTTCGGCTTGTGGGAGCCCGCGGGCGAGACGCCTTCGTACTTGTAGTAGATCCGCGCCGGCGTATCGAGCGCCTTCTCCAGCCGATGCGCCCGGTACAGCGGGCTGGGGCGCCACAGCTTGTAGACGTCGAGCACTTCGCCCGGAATGTCGACGTACTGCTCCTGCGACACCTCCTGCAGGATCAGGTCCATCGGGAACAACGGCGCGAGATCGTCCGGCCCGATCGGTTGCCCCGTCCCCGGATGCAGCACCGGCGGAGGTGGCGTCGGCAGGTCGTGAAGCACGTTGTACCAACGGGTCGGCAGCTCGTCCTCAGGCAAGAGAATCTTCGTCGGCGTCATGACGCAAAGTTAGGCCCAGGCAGCCACCCCCACAATGACCCGAACCGGAACTCAACCGGCACTTATTCGGTCCACCAGACCATCGTCCCGGACGCGGTAGACCACGTCGGACGGCTGCCGCGTCCCGAGCGCATCCGGTACGCCGAGCTGCCGTAGCAGCATCCGCCCGATCATCTCGTGCGAAACCACCAAGGGCCGCCGGACACCGCTGCGCGCGATCGCGCCCAGGACTTGCCCGGCACGTACGTTGGCATCCGCATAACTCTCACCCTCAGGAAACCGAAAGGTGTACTTGTCCCGCTCCCGCACCGCCCGCTGCCCCGGCCATCCCGCGTCGATCTCGGCCGAGCCGAGCCCCGACCACAACCCGTGATCGACCTCCGCCAGGTCGTCGACGACCTGCACGGTCAGGCCCAGCTCGGAGGCGATGATCGAGGCCGTTCGCCGCGCCCGGCCGAGCGGGCTGGCGAACACCGCGTCGATGCCCTCGCCGGTCAGCAGCTGAGCATTGCGATGGGCCTGGTCGAGGCCGAGTGCGGTGAGCGGCGAGTCGAGGCGGCCTTGGCGGCGGCCGGTTGCGTTCCACTCTGTCTGCCCGTGACGGGCCAGATAGATCGTCAGGCCGGGACTGCGGCGGGGGTGCCTAGCCATTCGTCGATTTCGGTGAGGAGGGTTTTCTGGACTTCGGGTGGGGCGGTGGAGGCCAGGACGGAGGAGCGGGCCAGGTCGGCGAGTTCGGCGTCGGTGAAGGCGTGGACGGTGCGGGCGGTTTCGTACTGTTCGGCGAGGCGGGAACCGAACAGCAGCGGGTCGTCGGCGCCCAGGGCGATGCGAGCGCCGGCCTCGTAGAGCTGGCGGAGAGGGACGTCCTCGGGGCGGTGGTAGACGCCTAGCGAGACGTTGGAGGCGGGGCAGACCTCCAGGGCGATCTGGGCGTCGACGAGGCGCTTCAGGAGGTCCGGGTCCTCGACCGAGCGGACGCCGTGGCCGATACGGCCTGCGCCCAGCTCGTCGAGGCAGGTGCGGACGGTGGCCGGGCCGCACAGCTCGCCGCCGTGGGGCGCCGCGAGCAGCCCGGCGTTGCGCGCGATGCGGAAGGCCGCCGCGAATTCGGACGTCGTACCGCGCCGCTCGTCGTTCGACAGGCCGAACCCGACCACCCCGCGGCCGACGTACTGCGAGGCCAGCCGCGCCAGCGTGCGGGCGTCCAGCGGATGCCGCGTGCGGTTCGCGGCGATGACCACCTGGACCGTGATGCCGGTGGACGCCGACGCGTCGCGGGCGGCGTCCAGCACCAGGTCGGTGAACTCCGTGATCCCGTGGAACCGGTTCGCGTACCCGGACGGGTCGACCTGGATCTCCAGCCAGCGCGAGCCGTCGGCCCGGTCGTCCTCGGCCGCCTCGCGCACCAGCCGGCGTACGTCGTCCTCGGTCCGCAGCACCGACCGCGCGATGTCGTACAGCCGCTGGAACCGGAACCAGCCGCGCTCGTCCGCCGCCGACAGATCCGGCGGCCAGTCGGTGCGCAACGCGTCCGGCAGCCGTACGCCGTGCGTGTCCGCCAGCTCGACCAGCGTCAGATGCCGCATCGACCCGGAGAAGTGCAGATGCAGGTGTGTTTTCGGCAGCACCCGCAGATCCCGCTGCGTCATTACCGAAGGTTACCGAGGCCCTACCCGCCCGGCGAAATCCGGCGGGTCAGCCCAGCAGCTTGGCGATCCGGCTGAGCCCCTCGGCCAGGTCGTCGTCGCCGAGCGCGTAGGACAGCCGCAGGTACCCGGGCGCGCCGAACGCCTCACCCGGCACGACGGCCACCTCGACCTCGTCGAGGATGATGTCGGCCAGCTCGGACGACGTGGTCGCGGTCCGCCCGTTGATCTGCTTGCCGAGGACGCCCTTGACCGACGGGTACGCGTAGAACGCGCCGGTCGGCTCCGGGCACTCGACGCCGGGGATCTCGTTGAGCATCCGGACCATGGTCCGGCGCCGCCGGTCGAACGCGACCTTCATCTCGTCGACCGTGCTGAGGTCACCGGACACCGCGGCGAGCGCGGCCCGCTGGGCGATGTTGCAGACGTTCGAGGTCTGGTGCGACTGCAGGTTCGTCGCGGCCTTGATCACGTCTAACGGGGCGATCATCCAGCCGACCCGCCAGCCGGTCATCGCGTACGTCTTCGCGACCCCGTTCAGTACGACGGTCCGGTCGGCGATCTCCGGTACGGCGACCGGGATCGACGTCGGCCGCGCGTCGCCGTACGTCAGGTGCTCGTAGATCTCGTCGGTGACCACCCACAGGTCGTGCTCGAGCGCCCAGCGGCCGATCGCCTCGACCGCTTCCGGGCTGTCGACCGCGCCGGTCGGGTTCGACGGCGAACAGAACAGCAGAGCCTTGGTCCGCGGGGTCCGGGCCGCCTCGAGTTGCTCGACGGTGACGCAGTAGTTCTGCGACTCGTCGGCCAGCACCTCGACCGGCACACCGCCCGCCAGCCGGATCGCCTCCGGGTACGTCGTCCAGTACGGCGCCGGCAGCAGCACCTCGTCGCCCGGGTCGAGGAGCGTCGCGAACGCGTTGTAGACCGCGTGCTTGCCGCCGTTCGTGACCAGGACCTGGGAGGCCTCGATCTCGTAACCGGAGTCGCGCCTGGTCTTCTCGGCGATCGCCTGCTTCAGCTCCGGCAGGCCGCCGGCCGGGCTGTACCGGTGGTTCTTCGGGTCCTGGGCAGCCGCCACCGCCGCCTCGACGATGTAGCCCGGCGTCGGGAAGTCCGGCTCGCCCGCGCCGAACCCGATGACCGGGCGCCCGGCCGCCTTGAGCGCCTTCGCCTTGCTGTCCACCGCCAGCGTCGCCGATTCACTGATGGCGCCGATCCGCGCCGAGATCCTGGAACCCATGGCTCCATCCTGGCACCACGCGGTACGGCGGTCTGCCCGGGTTTCACGGGGTGGGCCGGGGAACACGCTGGGGGTGCTGTCCGTTGGGACCACTGGAAGGCTGTATGGTTCTGACCGCGGTGCGGCGCCCGGCAACGGACGGCGTACGGGCAGGGTCAGGTCGACCGGGGCCGAGAGGCCGAGTTCGACCAGGTGGCTCCGACCCCGTACACTCTTCTAGTCCGGGCGTTGATGGCCCTGATCCGGCATGCCCGAGATCAGGTCCGACGCGGCGTCCGGATGGATTGCAGAGGGCACTAGCTCAACTGGCAGAGCATCGGTCTCCAAAACCGAAGGTTGGGGGTTCAAGTCCCTCGTGCCCTGCAAATCCTGACCGGCGCAGGGCCGGTCAGGCCGCCGCTAGCGAAAGAGGTAGGTCGTGACGGAGACGCGCACCCCGGCACCGTCCGGCGCCGGCAAGCCTGCGGAAGGCAAGCAGGGCAGGGGCCTGCTGCGCTTCTACCGCCAGGTGGTCGCCGAGCTCCGCAAGGTCGTCTGGCCGACCCGCAAGCAGCTCTCCACCTACTTCGTCGTCGTCCTGACCTTCGTGGTGTTCGTCATCGCGATCGTCTCGGTCCTCGACCTCGCCTTCGGCTGGGCGATGTTCAAGATCTTCGGCTGAGGTTCGCCGATCGGCCTCACGCAGGTCCCGGGCTCCCGGCCCGACCCGAAGCAAGACAAGACCCCGATGCACAGATGACGGAGTACGACGTGTCCGAGCGCGACGACGAGATCCTCGACCACGAGGACGAGTTCGACGTATCCGACTCCGACGACGACCTCGACCTCGATCTCGACTTCGACGAGGACGCCACCGACGACGACCTGTTCGTCGCCGACGGCGACGACGACCCGTTCGCGGACCTCGACGACGAGGCCGGGGACGAGGACGAGGAGACCGGCGACGAGTACTCCGCCGACGACGAGGCCGAGCAGCCGCGGCCGGACGCCGACGCGTCCGGCGACGAGCCGGTCGCCGAGGTCCCGGCGGCCGACGCCGCCGAGGCCGCCGAGGTGGTGACCGCGGCGGACGTCGAGGACGCCGCCGACGAGACCGACGAGACCGCCGAGCCGAGTGCTGAGCCGGCTGCCGTCGACGAGGTGGTCTTCTCGAGCGGTGACGCCGACGACGACGCCGACGACGACGCCGACGACGAGGCACTCGCCGCGGCCGCCGCGGCGGTGGCTGACGACGAGGCCGAGGAGCCGGAGCCCGAGGAGCCGGGTGACCCGCTCGAGGAGCTGCGCAGCCGCCTGCGCTCGCAGATCGGCGACTGGTACGTCGTGCACACGTACTCAGGGATGGAGAACCGGGTCAAGGGCAACCTGGAGAACCGGATCAACTCCCTGAACATGGAGGACTACATCTTCGAGATCATCGTGCCGACCGAAGAGGTCGCCGAGATCAAGAACGGTCAGCGCCGGATGGTGAAGCGCACCGTCCTCCCCGGCTACGTGCTGGTCCGGATGGACCTGACCGACGAGTCCTGGTCGACCGTGCGGCACACGCCGTCGGTGACCGGTTTCGTCGGGAACAGCCAGAAGCCGGTCCCGCTCAGCCTCGAAGAGGTCGAGAAGATGCTCGCTCCGGCTGTCGTGGCGGCAGCCGAGGCGGCGGCAGCCGAAGCCGGCGCCGCACCCGCCAAGACCGCGGCCAAGAAGAAGGTCGAGGTCGCCGACTTCGGTGTCGGGGACTCGGTCATGGTGGTCGACGGGCCGTTCGCGACCCTGCACGCCACAGTCACGGAGATCAATGCCGAGGCCCAGCGGATCAAGGCCCTGGTGGAGATCTTCGGCCGGGAGACCCCGGTGGAACTCAGCTTCAACCAGATCCAGAAAGTCTAAGGACCCGACAGAATGCCTCCCAAGAAGAAGATCGCTGCCCTGGTCAAGGTGCAGCTCCAGGCCGGTGCCGCGACGCCGGCACCGCCGGTCGGTACCGCGCTCGGTCCGCACGGCGTCAACATCATGGAGTTCTGCAAGGCGTACAACGCCCAGACGGAATCCATGCGCGGCAACGTCGTACCGGTCGAGATCACGATCTACGAAGACCGTTCCTTCACGTTCGTCACCAAGACGCCGCCGGCGCCGGAGATGATCAAGAAGGCCGCCGGTCTGCAGAAGGGCTCGGCCGTCCCGCAGCGCGACAAGGTCGGCAAGATCACCAAGGACCAGGTCCGCGAGATCGCCACCACCAAGATGCCGGACCTGAACGCCCGCGACATCGACGCAGCGATGAAGATCATCGAGGGTACGGCGCGCTCCATGGGCGTCACCGTCGACGGCTGATCGCATCAACTTCACGCAGTAGTGGCAGGGCGAAGCGCCGCCCGGTAGACCACATCCCAGAGAGGACAAGCAATGGCACAGCGCAGCAAGGCTTACCGCGCCGCCGCGGAGAAGATCGACTTCGATCACCTCTACACGCCGCTCGAGGCGATCAAGCTCGCCAAGGCAGCGGCCGGCAGCAAGAAGTTCAACTCCACCGTGGACGTCGCGATGCGTCTCGGGGTCGACCCTCGTAAGGCCGACCAGATGGTGCGTGGCACCGTCAACCTTCCGCACGGTACCGGCAAGACGGCACGGGTCCTCGTCTTCGCCACCGGTGAGAAGGCCGAGGCCGCGAAGGCCGCGGGCGCCGACTTCGTCGGCGACGACGACCTGATCAAGAAGGTCACCGACGGCTGGCTCGACTTCGACGCCGTCGTCGCGACTCCCGATCTGATGGGCAAGGTCGGCCGCCTCGGCCGCGTGCTCGGCCCGCGTGGGCTGATGCCGAACCCGAAGACCGGCACGGTGACCCCGGACGTGGTCAAGGCCGTGAACGACATCAAGGGCGGCAAGATCGAGTTCCGGGTCGACCGGCACGCGAACCTGCACTTCATCATCGGCAAGGCCTCGTTCGACGAGACCCAGCTGGTGGAGAACTACAGCGCCGCGCTCGAGGAGATCCTCCGGCTCAAGCCGGCCAGCTCGAAGGGCCGCTACATCAAGAAGGCGGTCTTCTCGACCACGATGGGGCCGGGTGTTCAGGTTGACCCCAACCTGACCCGCAACCTCACCGAGGAGAACGCCGAGGCCTGAGCCTCCGCCGCACCTCAGCACCGGAATGCCCCCGCCACGGCGGGGGCATTCTGCTGTCCGGGCGGAGTTCAGCCGCGGGTGAGGCGGAGCGGACGGTCGGCGGTCTGGACCGTCCATCCGTCGGCATGCTGCTCGAGCACGCTGCCGGGGGCCGCGGTGCTGTCGGTGTCGACCAGGTCTGTGCGCGTGACGAGATGGGTGGCGCCGTCCAGGTGGACCTGGGCGCTGGGAGCGGTGACGTTAAGGGCGGCGGCCTTGCGGCGGATCACCCGGGAGCGCTCGGTCAGGTCGAGGACCCGTTCGGCGTCGGTGAACAACGGCGCCTCGGACGCGGCCGCGGGGTCCTGCGGGTCACCGGGATCGCCCGCGACGAGCCGCGGCACCGCCTCGTCGAGGCATTCGCTCAGGAGCGTGCGCCAGGACTCCATGAGGCCGGTGCCGTTCAGGTCGTCGGGCAGTGGCGCGATGCGCTGGGCGAGGATCGCGCCGGTGTCGAACTCCGCCGCGGTCCGGTGCACGGTCGCCGCGACCCGTTCGTCGCCTTCGTAGATCAGCCGCTGCGGTGTCGGCCCGCGCCCGGCCGGCAGCGGTGACGGGTGGCAGTTGATCGCGCCGTACTTCGGGATGTCGAGGATCTCGCGCGGGATCAGGCGCGGGAACGCGGCCGAGATCACCACGTCCGGCTGCATCGCGGCGATCACTGGCGCTGCGACGGTCCGGAGCTTGCGGGTGATCAGGACGTTCAGGTCGTCGGGTAGGCCCATCACCATCGGGTCGGCCGCGCCGTACCTGGTGGTCTGCGGCAGCGTCACCACCAGGGCCAGCTCGTGACCGTTCCGTTCGGCGAACTCGTGCACGAGCCGGAAACCGGGCAGGAAGGCGTTCAGTCCGACGATCCGCAAACTCATGCGGTTCATCGTCGCACCCGGTCCGTTCACCGTCGGGTGAATTTCCCGGCGGCGCCGGAGGGCGGGCGGTAGACTTCGTGGCATGACGCAGTACGGGCGGCGATTTCTGCGCCCCGGCCGGCACGACGGTGCCGACGGGGTGAGCTGCTGCTGCGCTCTCTCCTGAGGTGACCGCGGCCGACCGGGGTGGACCCCCGTCGAGACCGTCACCCTGGAGAGAAACCCATGGCTGTCCTCACCGTTCAAGAACTGCACGCTGCCCTGACGCTCCGCGACCTTGCCGATCCGGCGCAGGGCCCACACGCCGTCCAGCTCGTCGTCGACGCGATCCGTACGGCGCTCGGCGCGGCCTGGCCGTACACCGAGATCTGGACCCGCCGGGACCATCCCGTCGTACCGCTGGCGGACAACTACGACAACCTCGGCTACGCGACCGACGCGGTGACGCGCGAGGCTCGCTACACGCGGTACGTGTCGGAGACCGAGGTATTGCGGAGCCACACGTCCGCGATGATCCCGCCCGCGCTGCGCGAGCTCGCGAAGTCCGAGGCGTCCGATGTGCTGATGATCTGCGCCGGCATGTGTTACCGCCGGGACTCGGTCGACTGGCAGCACACCGGTACGCCGCATCAGCTCGACCTGTGGCGGATCAGCCGCAACGTCACGCTGGGCGAACCGGAACTCGAGGCCATGATCGCCCGCCTGGTCGAGACCGTCCTGCCCGGCCAGACGTACCGGACCGTGCCGGCCGTCCACCCGTACACGATCCACGGCCGCCAGATCGACGTACTGCTGGACGACCAATGGATCGAGATCGGGGAGTGCGGGGTCGCGGCGCCGCACGTTCTGCGGCTGGCAGGCCTCGACGACAGCTGGACCGGTCTCGCGATGGGCCCGGGCCTCGACCGGCTCGTGATGCTCCGCAAGGGCATCCGTGACATCCGGCTGCTCAGGTCCACGGATCCGCGCGTCGCGGGGCAGATGCTGGATCTCACGCCGTACAAGGAGGTCTCGTCGATGCCGCCGGTCCGCCGCGACCTGTCCGTCGTCGTCGGCGAGGCGGCGGACGTGTCGGCGGAGACGCTCGGTGACAAGGTCCGCGGCGCGCTCGGTCCGGATGCCGATGCCGCGGAGTCACTCGAGGTGCTGAGCGAGACGTCGTACGACGACCTGCCGCCGTCTGCTCGCGAGCGCCTCCAGATGACCCCGGGCCAGCGCAACCTGCTGGTCAGGCTGGTCCTCCGGCCGGTCGACCGCACTCTCACCGACGCGGAGGCGAACACCTTGCGAGACAAGGTCTACCGGGCACTGCACGAAGGCCCGGTGCTGGAGCTGATCGGTTAGAGGGCGGCGCAGAAGGTCTTCGCCTTGGCGGTGATGGATTCCCAGTTGGCGGCGGCGACGTCGGCGGGGGAGACGACGTCGGTGCCGGCGCTGACGGCCAGGGCCCCGGCGGTCAGGAAGTCGTGGGCGTTGGTGGCGTTCACGCCGCCGGACGGGATCAGCGGGACGCCGGGGAACGGGCCGTTGAGGTCCTTGAAGTACTTCGGGCCGAGGTGGTGCGCCGGGAAGATCTTCACGGCGGTGGAGCCGAGCGCGAGCGCGGTCATCACCTCGGACGGCGTGAACGCCCCGAGGACGACAGGGATCCCGGCGGCCCGAGCGGCCTCGGCGACGCCGGCGGCCTCGGGGCCCTGGCCGGGCGTGACGAGGAACTGGGCGCCGGCGTTGATCGCCTGGGTGGCCTGGTCCGCGGTCTGGACGGTGCCGGCGCCGACGACCGCGCCGGTCTCGGCGGCGGTCGAGGCGGCCCGGTCCAGGTGCCGGGGGAGATCCGGGGTGGTGTAGGTGAGCTCGACGACATGGATGCCGCCGGCAACCAACGCGGCGCACAGGTCGCGGGCGTCGGAGATCTCCGGGGCCCGCACGACGGTCAGGACCCGATCGGCGCGGAGCAGCTCCAGGGTGTTCACAACAGGTTCCTCTCAGGTGGTACGGCGGATGGCGTGGCCGGGGAGGGCCGCGGTTCGGTGGGTGTCGTCGATGACGGGGACGCCGTTGACGAGCACGTACGGGATGCCCTCGGCGGATCGGCGGGGATCGGGGAACGTGGCGGTGTCGCGGACGGTCTCGGGGTCGAACAGGACCAGGTCGGCGGCGTACCCCTCGCGGATCAGGCCGCGGTCGGGGAGCCGGAGGCGGCGGGCCGGGCGGCCGGTGAGGTGGTGGATGCAGTCGGCGAGGTCGAGGACGCCGAGCTCGCGGACGTAGTGCGCGAGGTACCGCGGGAACGTGCCCCACGACCGCGGGTGCGGCTTGCCGCCGACCAGGATCCCGTCCGAGCCCCCGGTGTGCGAGCGGTGCCGCATGATCGCGCGCACGTTTTCCTCGTGGCCGACGTGCTGCAGGATCGACGTCGCGAGGTCATCGGCCAGCAGGATCTCGTAGAAGACGTCCGCGGCCGGCCGGCCGGAGCGGGACGCGAGCTCCGCGACGGTGTGGCCAACGTTTTCCGAAAGCGTTTGATTGCGGACCCCGCCGATCTCGATCGTGTCCCACTCGACGACACAGCCGTGGCAGCCGTCGGTGCCGACCTGCTCGAGTTCGTACGTGATGCGGTCGCGGGCGGCCGGGTCGCGCAGGCGGGCGAGCTGGGCGTCCGGCCCGCCCTCGGCCGTCCAGCTCGGCAGGATCGCGGCCAGGGTGGTTGCTCCTGGCAAGTACGGATACGTGTCGGTGGTGACGTCCACGCCGGATGCGAGCGCCTCGTCGATCATCGCGACCAGGTCGGCGCCCCGGCCCGCGTTCGGCGCGAAGTTCATCACCGCGTGGGTCAGGTGCAGCGCGCAGCCGGCGCGGCGGGCCACGTCGACCATCTCGCCGTACGCCTCGAGGGCGCCCTTGCCGTACGAGCGCTGGTGCGGTGCGTAGTACCCGCCGTACCGCGCGACGATCTCGCAGAGCGCCACGAGCTCGTCGGTGTCCGCGAACATGCCGGGCGTGTACGTCAGCCCGCTGCTCATCCCCACCGCCCCGTCGCGCAGCCCGTCGGCGAGCAGCTGTTTCATCCGCGCCAGCTCGTCCGGCGTCGCCGGGCGGTTGGACGTACCAACGACCATCATCCGCAGCGTGCCTTGCGGGACCAGGTACGCCGCGTTGCAGGCGATGCCCTGATCGAGGCGGTCCAGGTACCCGGCGACCGTCGACCACGAGAAGTCGAAGTTGTCCGGCTCCCCGTTCCAGCCCGCGATCTGCCGGCGGACGACGGCCAGCGCCGGGTCGTCGATCGGGGCGAAGGAGAGCCCGTCCTGGCCGAGCACCTCCAGCGTGACGCCCTGGCTGACCTTCGCGGTGTGGTCGGGGTTCACCAGGATCTGCAGGTCGGAGTGCGAGTGCATGTCGATGAAACCGGGCGACAGCACCAGCCCGTCCGCGTCGACCGTCCGGTGCGCGGCCGGCAGGTCGTCGCCGATCGCGACGATCCGCCCGGCGTCGATCGCGACGTCCGCGTGGTACCCGGGCGACCCGGTGCCGTCGACGACGAGCGCTCCATCGATCCTGAGCTCCGTCATGTCAGAAGAACGTCCGGACCAGGTCGACCACCACCGGATCGGGCGCGTCCGGGTCGTCGACGACCGGGATCAGGCCCCACTTGTCGAAGGCCGTGCAGGGATGCGACAGGCCGACGCGCAGCTCGTCCCCGATCACCACCGGTACCGCCTCGGCGAAGTGCAGGAAGCCGTGCTGGTCGTTGAGCTTGCTGACCTTCATCCCTGCGGCCGGCAGGATCGGCGCCCCCTCGGACCGCGGCCGGATCAGCTGCGGCTCGGGCCAGTCCTGGTCGAACGGGAAGTCGCGCCGCCCGGCGTCGAAGATCGCGAGGCCGGGCTCAGGCTGCGACGTGATCCGCATCCAGCCGTGCATCGCCGGTACGAGCTGTTCGCCGTCGGTCCGCGGATGCTCGCCGAGCGGCGACACCCGGCGGTACAGCCCGTCGTCGTGGGAGATGTACGCGCCGGACCGCAGTACCACCCGGGCGCCCTCGCCGGCCTCGGAGGCGAGGACCTTCGCGACCTGCTCGAAGTACTGGCTCCCGCCCGCGCTGACGATCGGCACGACGTCGGCGTCGTACTGCGGACGCAGCCGGTGATGCACCGTGGCCAGGTCCCGCAGGTACGCGCGGACCTCCTCGAGGTCGGCCTCCTCGACGCCGTGCCCGATCGCGCCCTCGTATCCGGCCACGCCGACAAGCCGGAGCGTCGACGCCTCGGCGATCGCCTGCCCGACGGCCAAGGCGGTCTCGAGATCGCGGGCACCGGTCCGGCCGCCGATCCCGCCGACCTCGACCAGCACGTCGAGCGGCCGGGCGTCGGGGCCGACGTACGCCGACCTCGCCGCCTCCATCAGCTCGACGGTGCGGACCGAGTCCGCCCACACCATCACCTCGAACGACGGGTCGGCCGCGAGCTCGTCGGCGATCCAGCGCAGCTGCAGCGGGGAGATCACCGCGTTGGCGATCAGCACCCGCTGGACGCCGTACGCGCGGGCGACGCCGAGCTGGAACGCGTTGGCGAGCGTGATCGCCCAGGAGCCGGCGTCCAGCTGCATCGCCCAGAGCGCGGGCGCCATCGTGGTCTTGCCGTGCGGCGCGAGCTCGACGCCGTGCCGCGTGCACCAGGTGGCGAGGGTGTCCACGTTGTGCCGCAGCCCGGGAGCGGACAGTGTCATCAGCGGAGTCGGGAGCTGGGACAGCCGCGGCCGGTCGGCCAGCACGTCTGCGACGGTCCGGCCCCAGAACGCGGGCGGGAGTGCCTTGTCCTGCCAGCTCACCTGCTGATCGGCGAGAGCGGCGACGGCGTCGGCATCGTAAGCAGGCATCTGATCCCCTGGGGCTAGGATTGCAAAATACGCAACGATGATTGCGTATTCTGACTCGTCGGTTGTAGCATCGCGCCCGAAGTCGCGTCAACGCACACTGTGCTCCCATCCCATCACCCCGCCGCCAAGGAGTGCCGATGCCCGAACCGCTTCCTGAGACGGCCGCGATCTGCCTGGGGGAGGCGATGATCATGCTCGCCGGCGGCTCCGGCCCGCTGGCGGACGTGGAGGTGTTCCAGCGGTCCGTCGGTGGAGCGGAGTGCAACGTCGCCGGTGGGCTGGCCGCGCTCGGCGTGCCGACCGGATGGATCTCGCGGCTCGGCGACGACGGGTTCGGGCAGCACGTACTGCGGGATCTGCGGACGCGAGGCGTCGAGGTCGGGGGTGTGGAGCTGGACCCGCTGCGGCCGACCGCGCTCTACGTGAAGGAGTCGGTGGACGGGCGTTCCCGGATGCACTACTACCGGTCGGGCTCCGCGGCTGCGGCCATGGAGCCGGGGTTCCTGGACCGGACCGAGGTACGGGACCGGTTGGCGCAGGCGCGGCTCGTGCACACGACCGGCATCACGGCGGCGATCTCCACGACCAGCTCGGACATGCTGGAGCGGCTGGCGACGGAGCCCCGTGAGTTTCTGCTGAGTGTTGATCTGAACTGGCGGCCGGTGCTGTGGCGGGACAGGGATCCCGAGCCGTTGTGGCGGTTGCTGAAGGCGGCGGACATCGTGCTGATCGGGGCGGACGAGGCTCAGGTCTTTGCGGGGACCAGCGATCCGGAGGAGCTGTATGAGCGTCTGGAGGCGCCCGTTCTGGTTCTGAAGGACGATGCGCACTCCGCGATGGTGCTGGAGCAAGGCGGGCGCACTGAGGTCCCAGCACTGTCCGTAGATGTTGTTGAGACAGTGGGTGCGGGGGATGCGTTTGCGGCGGGGTTCTTGGCGGGCACCTTGCAGGGGCTGTCGATGGTGCAGCGGTTGCGGCTGGGGCATTTGAATGCTGCTGCGGTGCTGACTGCGCCGGAGGACCACGCGCCGCCGCCGACGCCAGACGTTCGCGAGCGCCTCCTGAACGCGACGGACGAGGAGTGGGCAACGACGAAGATCGGCCCGGCATGAGTCAGAGCTTGGCCAGGGCGCTGCAGATCCTCACCAGCCTTGGTGAAGGCGAGCGGACGCTCGACCAGCTCGCTGTCGAGCTCGGCGTTCACAAGACGACCGTCCTGCGGCTTCTGCGCACCATGGAAGCAGAGCGGTTCGTACGGCGGGACGCCGCGCACAGGTACCGCCTGGGGTCGCGGCTGTTCGCGCTCGCCGACGTTGCCCGCGAGCAGCAGGTCGTACGCGAGGTCGCCGCACCGCATCTGCGCGAGCTGAACCAGAGGACCGGTCAGACCGTCCACCTGGCGGCCTGGGAGAACGGTGAGGTCATCTACATCGACAAGCTCGACAGTGTGCGCTCGGTGCGCATGTATTCGCAGGTCGGCGTACCGGCGGCGCTGCACTGCACCGCGGTCGGCAAGGTGCTGCTGGCCGCGCAGCCGAAGCGGCAGCGGGATGCGGTGCTGGCGACGCTGGAGTACACGGCGTACACACCGAACACGATCACCGACCCTGACCGGTTGCGGGCCGAGCTGGAGACCGTCGAAGAACGTGGCTGGGCGCAGGACAAGGCTGAACACGAGTCGTTCATCAACTGCATCGGGGCGCCGCTGAAGGACAGCACCGGCCGCGTCGTCGGGGCCGTGTCGTTGTCGGTGCCCGACGTACTGCTGAACTATGACCAGGTGCTCGAGCTGCTACCCGACCTGCTCGCCACCGCGAACGCGATCAGTGCCGACTACAACTGAGAGGTGTCAGACCCTATGTCCGACAAGAGCGCAGTCTCCACCACCGACGCGCCGCCGCCGATGCCGGTGTTCTCGCAGGGCGTCCGCAAGGGGAACATCCTGCAGGTGTCCGGCCAGGGGTCGGTCGACCCGGCCACCGGCGACTTCGTGTTCGCCGGTGACGTGAAGGGCCAGACCACCCGGGTCCTGCAGAACATCGAGGCGATCCTGAAGGCCGGCGGGGCGAGTATCGACGACGTGGTGATGCTGCGCGTCTACCTCACCCAGCGCGAGGACTTCGCCGCGATGAACGAGGCGTACGCCGACTTCGTCTCCACCCGCACCCCGAGCGGCGTCCTCCCGTCCCGCACCACCGTCTTCACCGGCCTCCCGCTCCCCGACATGCTGGTCGAGATCGACGCCCTCGCCGTCCTCAGCTGACAGCACGACCCTTCTGAAGCCCGGGCCAGGTGGTCCGGGCTTTTGGACTGCCTGGCGGTCATCCCGTATTGCGGGATACGGTTTCGCCATGCAGGAAAATCCTCAGCGGGGGTCGGTGCAGTCGATTGATCGGGCTGTGGCGATCCTGCGGTGCTTCGACGTGCGGGCGCCGGAGCTCGGGATCAGTGATCTGGCGCGGGCGACCGGGTTGTCGACGAGCACGGTGCACCGGCTGCTGCTGGCGATGCAGGAGAACGGGCTCGTCCGGCAGACGGACCAGCGGCGGTACGCGATCGGGCCGCTGGTCGTCCAGCTGGCGCACAACGGTGGGATCCCGACCGGTCTCCGTGATGCTGCCCTGCCGGTGCTGCGTGCGCTGCGCGATGACACGGGGGAGACCGCGGCCGTGCACGAGTTGCTCCCGTCAGGGCAGCGCGTTGTGCTGGACCAGGTGGAGAGCTTCCACCAGTTGCGCCGTACCTACACGGAGTTCGGTCTGCCGGTCGCCTTGCCGCTCGGTGCGCCGGGGAAGGCGTTGCTGGCGTTCCTGCCGTTCGAGCGGCAGCAGGAGGTCCTCAAGGGACCGCTGGAACAGGTGCAGCCGGCAACCATCACCGATCCTGAGGTGCTCGCGGAGCAGTTCGCCGACATCCGGCTGCGCGGGTACGCGATGTCGCGGGTCGAGCGGACGCCGGGGATCTGCAGCGTGGCGGCGCCGGTGTTCGGCTACACCGGTCAGGTTGCCGGCTGTCTGAGTGTGTCCGGCCCGGAGACGCGGATGCCGGTGGAGCGGATGGAGGAGTTCGGGATGACGGTCGCCGAAGGTGCCTGGTCGGTGTCGGAGTTGCTGGGCGCGACCCCGGCCGCACGGGACCGCAGTACGGCGCTGGCCGGCGGCCGCTGATGTCCCAGGGCCGGAGCCTTTGGAAGATCGCGCCTGCTGTCTATCTGCCTGCTCTGCTGTACGGAATCGGTCAGGGCGCCATCGCACCGGTTGTCGCACTGTCGGCCACGCACCTCGGTGCGTCGGTTGCTGTGGCCGGTCTAGTGGTCGCCGCTGCCGGACTGGGACAGGTGATCGGTGACATCCCGGCTGGTGCGCTGACGAACCGGATCGGTGAGCGCACAGCCATGCTGGCCGCCACCGTCCTCGTCACGCTCGCACTGGCCGCGTGCCTGGTCGTTCCAACGGTGTGGGGCCTCGCGATCGCCATCGGCTGTACCGGAGTGGCCGGTGCGGTCTGGGGCCTTGCACGGCAGGCCTATCTGAGCGAGGCGGTGCCTGTCGAGCTCAGAGCGCGTGCATTGTCCACGCTGGGCGGCGTACAGCGCATCGGCTCCTTCATCGGCCCGTTCCTCGGTGCGGGTGTGATGAGGTTCCTCGGTACGGACGGCGCGTACTGGGTGCACCTAGTAGCCGCAGTACTGGCCTGTGTGCTTCTCCTGAGCCTGCCGGACGTTGCACATACCCGTGCGAAGGGATCGATGGCCGCGCAGTCCACCTGGGGTGTCATCCGCGACCATCTCCCGGTACTGCGGACGCTCGGTGTCGGAGCGTTGCTCGTCGGAGCAGTCCGGGCCTCACGACAGGTGGTGATCCCGCTGTGGGCGCAGCACATCGGGCTGGATCCGGAGACGACCAGCGTGATCTTCGGACTGTCCGGTGCGGTGGACATGTTGCTGTTCTATCCGGCCGGTTCGGTGATGGACCGGTTCGGTCGGAAGTGGGTCGCCGTACCGTCGATGGCTGTGCTGGGGCTGGCGCATCTCCTGCTGCCGTTGACGCACACCACGGCCACCCTGACCGCGGTCGCGCTGCTGATGGGCATCGGGAACGGACTGGGTTCCGGGGTGATCATGACGCTCGGCGCGGACGCCTCTCCACCTGTGGGCCGGGCGCAGTTCCTCGGCGCGTTCCGCCTGTTCGCGGACACCGGTAACGGTGCCGGACCGCTGCTGCTCGCCGGCGCGACGGCGGTCCTCGGACTCGGCCCCGCGATCGTGATCATGGCCGGGACCGGCTGGGCCGCGGCAACCGCCATGCACCGTTGGATCCCGGCGCATCCGACCAAGGGACCATCCTGAACGACGCCGGACCGCGAGGTACGGGCGGAGTACGGGCAGCGTTGCGCAAGCGGTGATCCGTAGGTTCTTCGGGCGAAGCCATGCCCCGAACTCTGGAGGAATCACCCTGATGCGTAAGCCCATCGTGGCCGGTGCGACGGCGCTGCTGGCCGTTGCCGCGGCTGGTCTGGCCGTGACCGGCGTCGTCGTGAACGCCCGCCCGGCGGACGCGGCCCTCGGTGATGTCCCTGCGGACTGCTCGGCCTCCACAACGGCGTACCGCGCGGACCTGCAGCGGCTCACGTACCGGTACTCCGCCCAGAAGACCAGCATCGGGGCCTACGCGAACGACAACCCCACCAGCTTCGTGCCGACGGCGCATCAGAACCTCGGTGGCGCCGGGGACGACACCGTCTTCCGGAGCACCGACTACGCCGCCCATCCGAGCCAGGACCACCTCTACAAGGTGTCTCGCGAGGGCAAGCTGGTCGACGGCACCTGGCATATCGTGAACTCGAGTTCCTCCCACATCAGCAACGGATTCGCCAGCACCCGGATCCTCGCCTACGCCCACCCCTACCTCTACCGCGTCACAGGTAGCTCGCTCTACCGCTACACGCTGAATGCAGACGGCGTTCCGACAGCGAAGGTGAAGCTGTCCGGCACGGCGTGGAACACGGTCAACACGCTCGTCTACGAGCGCACCGAGGGAACCGGCACGGCGGCCGTCGACGTGCTGATCGGCACCAAGGCCAACGGCGAGCTCAAGGAATGGCGGATCAAGCGCGCCACGCCGACGAGCAGCATCGCCTCGACGGTGCTGAAGCAGGTCGGCTGGGCCAAGTTCACCAGCCTCAGCACCGGCTATTGTTCCGCACACACCGGCGGCCGGGTGCTGCTCGGGATCACCGCCACCGGCGCCGCTTCGGTGCACTTCGACGCCAACGCGAAAGACCGGGACGGCTCGGACATCAAGGGCGGCTCACTCGGCGAGCTCGGCTGGACCGCGAAGGCCTACGGTCAGTAACACGACCATGACGCTGACGTAGGTTGCCTATCAGTGTCAGGGTGATGCTGCCGCTCACGCGGTGGTTGGATCCTGAGCATCCGTGTCTGGCTCTTAGGTTGGCTGCCGCCTGCGGGTTGGCGTCCACGGGTTTTGCCGGCGCCGGGTGTGAAGGGACCGACCGGCGTGACTTGATAGGAGCGTGGCATCGCCCCCACTGAGATGTGTCCGCCGGCCGGTCCGACCGTCCAGTCACTGATCAGGGTGAAAGGAGGCAACCACCATGGTGTCACAGCTGTCACAGGCGTCGCAGGTGGTTGTTGGGGCCGACGTGCACAAGCACAGCCACACGTTTGTCGCGGTCGACGAGACCGGCAAGAAGCTGGGTCAGCTCACGGTGCGGGCCGACAGCACAGGGCACGACAAGGCGGTGCGGTGGGCCCAGGCCCAGTTCGGTGCCGCCGGGGATTCCGGGGATGGTTGCGGGGATGGTTGCGGGGATGGTTGCGGGGCCGGGATCAGGTGGGGAATCGAGGACTGCCGGCATCTCTCGGCGCGGCTGGAGATCGATCTGCTCGAAGCCGGGCAGCATGTGGTGCGGGTGCCGCCGAAGCTGATGGCTGAACAGCGACGCACGGCCAGGACCCGGGGAAAGTCGGACCCGATCGACGCGCTCGCGGTCGCGCGGGCAGTGCTGCGCGAACCGGATCTGCCGGTCGCGGCGCATGACGAGGCGTCGCGGGAGCTGAAACTGCTGGTCGATCACCGCGACGACCTGGTCGCACAGCGGACCCAGGTGGTCAACCGGTTCCGCTGGCACCTGCACCGCATCGACCCCACCGTCGATCCGGCGCCCGCATCGCTGAACCGGGCCAAGACCCGGCGATGCATGGCCGAGTTGCTCGCAGACCGGTCCGGGATCGACGCCCGGCTTGCCCGGGAACTTCTCACCGATATCGAGACCCTCACCGCACGGGTGAACACGCTCAAGACCGAGATCGCCGCGCTGGTGGCCGTCCAGGCCCCGGCCCTGCTCGAACTCGAGGGCTGCGGGACCCTGACCGCGGCCAAGATCGTCGGCGAGACCGCCGGCATCACCCGCTTCCCCCACGAGGCCAAGTACGCCATGCACGCCGGTGTCGCTCCCATCCCTGTCTGGTCCGGCCGCACCGCCGGCCGGGTCCGGGTGAACAGATCCGGCAACCGCCAACTCAACGCCGCTCTCCACAGAATCGCGGTCACCCAGATCCGTCTCGGCGGCCTCGGCAAGGCCTACTACGACAAACGCCTCGCGGCCGGCGACTCCACCACCGAGGCCCTGCGCTGCCTCAAGCGACGACTCGCACGAGTCGTGTTCAACACCCTCAAGAACAACCCGTCAACCGCGACCGCAACCGGACTCGCGGCCGCGGCTTGACATAGGAGAAACCCGTGGAGTCCCTCCTGCCGTCGCTCGTCATGGCTGCCGTCGTCTTCGCGCTGTCGGCCTTCATCCTGCACAAGGCGCTGCCGAAGAGCTTCGTGCGCCTCGCCGACCGGCTGCCGTCCGGCCCGCCCACGGTCTTCTCGGTGGACGAGGTACGCCGGCGCGCGACCGGCCTGCTGAACCAGCTCGCGACCGAGCTGAGTGCCGCGGATCCGGGCGCGGTCGACCGAGACCTCTACGAACGCGCCGGTCTCGCACGCTCGGCGGCGGAACGCGTCCTGGACTCCGATCGGCTGACCGACGTGGTCGGCGCACTCGCCCTGTCCCGCTGCGGCCTCGACGATCTGCGCATTGCGACCAGGCAGTCGCAGACGCGGTACCGGCTGTGCTTCTTCAACCCGCTGCACGACGAGGCCGGGAAGGATGTGGACTTCAGGCTCGACGCCGGCACCGTGTCGGTGCCGGCCTGCCGGCGTTGTGCCGCCGACGTCCGCAAGGGGGCGAAGAAGCTCGACGCGGTTCCCGGTGACAAGGGGAAGCCCTACTTCCTCGGTGACGACGAGTGGGCGGTGACCGGCTACGGCGCACTGGTGGAGGACCTGCCGACGGCGTTGTTCCGCTACGAGCAGACCAAGCAGGAGACAGCGTCATGACGGCGATACCGTTGTGGGCCCGCGTCCTCCGTCACGTGACGGTCTGGGGAAGCGCCACACTCATTGCCGTCGGCGCCTATATCGGGGCGATGATCGCCGTGTCGGCCTTCCTCGACGATAGGCCCGACGTCGATTCCCACGACCGCGCCGCCGCCGCGCTGCGTGACGACGTCGTGTACGTCGACCAACGGGCGGCGAACCTGCTCGACCAGGCCACGCTGGCCGAGATCGAGAAGCGGGCAGCAGGCATGAGTCAGCCGACCCGGGTCGTGGTTTGGCCGAGGGACGGCGAATGGCTGGGCAACACCGTCGAGTACATCGCGGCGCGGTCGGACGTGGAGAGCAGGTTCCTCATCGTCGACCCGTGGGGCCTCACCAAGGTCGCCTCGACGCTCCCCGAGTCCGAACCGTCCGTCCCGGACACTCTGAACTCACCGGTGGCCGCAGCGCTGACCGAGGCGCTCGACAAGCTCGAGCGCACGCCAGTGCGCGGTGAACGGACGGAGTACGACGACGGAGGCGGCCTGCCGGGAGAGCAGTGGCTGGCCGCGGCGGCGGGGGCTGGGCTCGCGTTGTTCGCCGGATTCACCGTGCTGAGCGGTGTGGTCGTGGCCTTCAGCACCGTCCTCCTGGTGGTCATGTTCGCGGCCCTCGCGGTGGTGTCGTACCGGCGCCGCAAGGCCGGACCCGCGATCGCGCACATCGAGGCCCGGCCGGCGGAGCGCCGGCAGGGCCGGAACCAGGTCGTCTACCGGCCGCCGAACGACGTGCTGGTCCGGATCAACAAGGTCCGGATCACCGAGCGCGCCGAGCTGCTCCGCGACGAACTCCTCGCGCTCGGAGAACGCATGGCCGAGTCGACCGACCGTGTCGACGGACCCGCCTGGGCTCTGGCCCTCGACTGCTACGCGGTGGCGGGCCGGATCGCCGACACCGTCGAGGGCCGCGACGACCTGGCCGCCCAGGCCGACGTCGTCGCCGGTCTGGTCCTCGTGGCCCGCGGCCGGCGAGCCGCGGACGCGGCCGAGGCGGACCGGGAACCGACCGAAACCGTGGACTGCTTCGCGAACCCGTTCCACGGCGCGGCCGTCGGGCCCGTCCCGGCCATCTCGCTCGGTACGGAGCGGCCGCCGGCCTCGGTGCCGCAGCGGGTCGAGGTGTGCGCGACGTGCCGTGCCGCCGCGGCGAAGAGCATTGCCGTCGCGGACCCGCTGGTACTCGACGCGGGCAGCGCGACGGCATACTGGATGGCGGAGGTCCGGCCGTGGTCCGAGATCGGGTACGGCGCCCCGGGTCGCGACCTGATCGACGCCTGGAACCGGTCGCGGGTCTGAGCCGATTTGGTCAAACCGCTGTGCACCAGGCACACTGTTCATTGCCGAAGACCGCTGGTTGCTGCCCTAGGTAGCTGAAGGTCCCACTCAGGTGGGCGGCCCGCGCAGGTGACTTGGAAGTGACACAGGATGTCTCACGCCCTTGCGCCTGCGCAGGGGCGATTCTTTTTGTTCAGGGGTCCGAGGCGTGGAAGCCGATAGAAGGAGACCCCCATGGCGAGGCCGGACAAGGCAGCCGCTGTCGCGGAGCTGACGGACGAGTTCCGTAGCTCCAACGGCGCCGTGCTGACCGAGTACCGCGGTCTCACCGTCGCGCAGCTGAAGCAACTTCGCACTGCGCTCGGTGACGACGTGAACTACGCCGTGGTGAAGAACACGCTGACCAAGATCGCGGCCAAGGACGCCGGCGTCGAGTCGTTCGACGACCTGCTCGAAGGCCCCTCGGCAATCGCCTTCATCAAGGGCGACCCGGTGGTTGCGGCCAAGGGTCTGCGTGACTTCGCCAAGGCGAACCCCCTGCTCGTCATCAAGGGTGGAGTGCTGGACGGTAAGGCACTCGGCTCTGACGAGATCAGCAAGCTCGCTGACCTGGAGTCGCGTGAGGTTCTCCTCGCGAAGCTCGCAGGTGCGATGAAGGCGGCCCCGCAGCAAGCGGTGTCGCTGTTCGCTGCTCCGCTGTCGCAGGCCGCGCGCCTGTTCGCGGCGCTGCAGGACAAGCTGCCGGCCGCGGAGGCCGCCCCTGTGCAGGACGCAGTGGCGGACGAGGCACCGGCCGTGCAGGACACACCTGCCGAGGCGAGCACCGAGGAGACCGCTTCAGCCGACAGCTGAGGCATCTCACCGCAACACCCCATCAGTGATCATCAGCAACACCGTTAGGAAGGACCGCCAAAATGGCGAAGCTCAGCACCGAAGAGCTCCTCGGCCAGTTCAAGGAACTGACCCTGCTGGAGCTGTCGGAGTTCGTTAAGGCGTTCGAGGAGGAGTTCGGCGTCACCGCCGCCGCCCCGGTCGCCGTTGCCGCTGCCCCCGCCGCGGGTGGCACCGGCGCCGCTGCCGAGGAGGCCGCGGAGCAGGACGAGTTCGACGTCGTTCTCGAGAGCGCCGGCGACAAGAAGATCCAGGTCATCAAGGAGGTGCGCGGTCTCACGAGCCTCGGCCTGAAGGAGGCCAAGGACCTCGTCGAGTCGGCCCCGAAGCCGGTCCTGGAGAAGGTCGACAAGGCTGCCGCGGAGAAGGCCAAGGAGGCCCTCGAGGGCGCCGGCGCCACCGTCACCCTGAAGTGACACTCGCGGCGTAGCCGCAGCTCCAGCAGTACGCCGAAGGGCGGTCCTATCCAGGGCCGCCCTTCGTCAGTTTCCGCAGCGTGTACACCCATGCCAGCGCCCACAGCCACCCGGCCAGAACGTCGGAAGGGTAGTGCCGTCCGAGTGCCAGCTGCGCCCAGCCCGCACCCAGCAGCAGAGCGGCGCCCAGCAGTCCCAGTAATACAGTCAGCAGCCGACGGCGCAGGATCAGCACCAGCGCACCCACGAGAGCCGCCGTGTTCGCCGCATGCCCGCTCGGAAAGCTGTATTCGGACACGTCCGGCGGCAACGGCCAAAGATCCGGCCGCGACCGGCCGACGAGTTCCTTCAGGAGCGGATTCACCGCCCACACCACGCCGACTCCGGCCGTGAAGAACACCGCGTCCCGCCATCGGCGCAGTACCAGAAGCACGGTGAGCACGACGACCGCAGCGGCTGCGAGCGGCGCCAGCTCGGTCACGTCGCTGACGAGCTGGGCGACCGTTGCGTCGTCGTCGTGCAGCCGGACGAGGATGTCCTCCTCGCCGCTCAGACGCCGATCCGATGCCATGGTCCCCAGATGGCGAAGGTCAACCCGCGACTGGCCTGGATGTTGACGAACAGCGTGTGCCCGTCAGGGCTGAAGGTCGAGCCGGCGAACTCGTCGTTGAAGCGCGGCGCGCCCGTGAGACTGCTGGTCAGCCGGTTCAGCGCGATGTCCCACAGCTGACCGCCCCGGGACAGACCGCGCAGGTAGTTGTCGTCGACGTTGTCCTCGCACAGTACGAGCGTCCCGCGCTTGCTGGTCGTCACGTTGTCCGGGAAGTCCAAGGTGGCCCGGTCCGGCGACTGGTAGATCAGCTGCAGCTTCTCGGCTCTCGTGTGGTACGCCCACACCTGACCGAATCCGTTGCCGTAGCCACCGACCGGGTCCGGTCCGGTCTCGGCCGCGCCGCCGCCCTGTGTGGAGCAGAAGTACACGACGTTGTCGTCGTACACCTGTCCTTCCAGCCGGGAGAAGTACGCCGCGCCCTGTGCGCGACCCTGGTCGCCGACGTACACGAGCGCCTGGTCGTTCGTCGTCGGAGCGGTCTGTCCCGGTGTGTACGGGAACGTCGGTGCCGGGTCCTCGATGTCCACCCAGGTGACGTCGTACGTCGCCCGGTGTGGCTGCTCGGCCGCCAGGTTGAGGTTCGGCCGGCCCTTCACGGCCAGCATCTGCAGACGCCCGCCGTCCAGCAGCCGCCGGGTCGCGAGCGGGTTGCGCGGCGGGAGATACCGGAAGAACCCGGACGGGAACGCGAAGTTGTCCTCGGTCAGATAGAGGACGCCGTCCTTCGGGTCGAGCGAGACGGCCTCGTGCGCGAACCGTCCCGCGTGCGTGATCGGCTCCCGGTCGGACTGCCCGCGGGCCGGGACCTCGAAGACGAAACCGTGCGGCTTGGTCAGCGGCACGTTGGACGTTCCGGTGAAGTCGGGACCGACGTCCGGTCCGTTCACCGTTTCCTCGCAGGTGATCCAGCTGCCCCACGGCATGATCCCGCCGCTGCAGTTCATCATCGTGCCGTTCAGGCTGGTGTGCGCCCGGACCACTTCGCCGTACCGCGTGACTTCGATCGTCGTCGTGCCGCCCTGGGCCCGCACGTCGTACGGCGTGCCCGGGCCGAACGGCGTACCTGGGTTGTTGAGTTCGTGATTGCGGACGAGGACGACGTTCCCGTTGCTGCGCTGGAACGCGCCCATGCCGTCGTGCCGTCCCGGAAGGTTGGTGCCGTCGTCGAGGACGACCGGGAACTCCGTGTCGTGGAAGGACCGGTAGGAGAATCCTGGTGGCAGGTGCAGCCGGACCTTGCCGTCGCGCAGGTCCGGAATCGGCTGCAGAACCGGCGACCTGCCCGCGGCGGCCTGCTGGGCCACGAATCCCTGGAACGGCCCGCCCGCGAGCACTCCGCCCGCCACTGCCGCGCTTCCCTTCAGGAATGTCCGACGTTCGATGCTCATCCCGTGTCCCCTCCTCGGCCGGCCGAAGCCCTTGCTCGACGCTAACTTCGCCACCGCTGTCCGGACAGGTCTCGGCGATCGGGTCGCTGTGTGTGTCGGGTCGTTTGCGCTGCGATACCAGTTCCGGCGCTGGTCTGAGTGGGGCTGCCGTACCCGAACCGCTCCAGCCGCTAGGATCGGCCGGAGCCGCGTGCCGATCAGCACATCGTGTCGGTCGATCAGCACTCCGTGATCGACGTGACCGGAGCGTGACCTATCGGTCACCGTCGCTTGACACGCAGGGGTTACGCAAAACCGTACTCGTGCGTAACCTAGGCAACCGCGCCTCGTTGGACACGGCAGAACGTCGTCGGTTCGGGGCAGTCCAGAATCCCGTGAGGCAGGGCCGATGAGGAGGACCAGGTGGGCGTAGAAGTCCGCGTCGAGGGTCTCACCAAGTCCTTCGGCAGCCAGCTCATCTGGGGCGACGTGTCCCTGACGCTCCCGGCCGGCGAGATCTGCGTGATGCTCGGCCCCTCCGGTACCGGCAAGTCCGTGTTCCTCAAGACGCTGATCGGGCTGATCAAACCCGACCGGGGCCACGTCTGGATCGAGGGCACCGACATCGCGACCTGCAGCGAGCGCGAGCTGTACGAGGTCCGGCGGCTGTTCGGAGTGCTGTTCCAGGACGGCGCGATGTTCGGCTCGATGAACCTCTACGACAACGTCGCCTTCCCGCTCCGTGAGCACACCAAGAAGTCCGAGTCCGAGATCCGCTCCATCGTGATGGAGAAGATGGAGATGGTCGGCCTGGTGGGCGCCGAGCGCAAGCTGCCCGGCGAGATCTCCGGCGGTATGCGCAAAAGAGCCGGCCTGGCCCGCGCGCTGGTCCTGGACCCCGAGATCCTGCTGGTCGACGAGCCCGACTCCGGCCTCGACCCGGTCCGTACGTCGTTCCTGAACCAGGTCATGATCGACCTGAACGAGGCCTTCGGCGCCACCTTCCTGATCGTCACGCACGACATCAACACCGCGCGCACCGTGCCGGACAACATCGGCATGCTGTACCACCGGCACCTGGCGATGTTCGGCCCGCGGGAGATGCTGCTGTCCAGCGAGGAGCCGGTGATCCGGCAGTTCCTGAACGCGCAGATGATCGGTCCGATCGGCATGTCCGAGGAGAAGGACGCCGACGAGCTGGCCCGTGAGATCGGCCAGGAACTGCCGCCGCTGCCGCCGATCCCGTTGCAGCAGCTGCCCAGCAGCGGGATGCTCCGGCCGAACCAGCGGCCGCCGGGCGAGTGGTGCCGCGAGCACGACGTGGTCCCGCCACCGGGCTCGTTCGAGTCCAAGACCGTGGGGGCGCGGTGACAGTTTCCGCGACCGCCCCGCTGAAGAACGCCGGATCGCTGTTCGCCTTCGCGCTCGACACCGGGCGGGCGACGTTCCGGCGGCCGTTCCAGGTCAAGGAGTTCCTCCAGCAGGCCTGGTTCGTCGCCAGCGTGACGATCATCCCGACCGCGCTGGTCGCGATCCCGTTCGGTGCGGTGATCGCGCTGCAGGTCGGCGGCCTGATCAAGCAGTTCGGCGCGCAGGCGTTCACCGGTTCGGCCGCCGTCCTCGCCGTCGTCCGGGAGGCGTCGCCGATCGCGACCGCGTTGCTGATCGCGGGCGCCGGCGGTTCCGCGATCTGCGCGGACCTCGGCTCGCGGAAGATCCGTGAGGAACTGGACGCGATGATGGTGCTCGGCATCGATCCGATCCAGCGCCTCGTCGTACCGCGGGTGCTGGCGACGATGCTGGTCGCGTTCTTCCTGAACGGGTTCGTCAGCGTGGTCGGCGTGATGGGCGGGTACGTCTTCAACGTCGTCCTGCAGGACGGGACGCCGGGCAGTTACATCGCCAGCTTCACCGCGCTCGCGCACCTGCCCGACCTGTGGCAGGGGCAGGCGAAGGCGCTGGTCTTCGGGTTCATCGCCGCGGTCGTCGCGGCGTACAAGGGCTGCAACGCGGGCGGCGGGCCGAAGGGCGTCGGGGACGCGGTGAACCAGTCCGTCGTGATCACGTTCATGCTCCTGTTCGTCGCGAACTTCGCGATGACCGCGATCTACTTCCAGCTCGTCCCGCCGAAGGGGGCCTGACGTGTCGGCCCTGATGGACACCCTGGTGAAGAAGCCGCTGAGCTCGCTCGACCGTCTCGGCGAGCAGCTCGCGTTCTACATCAAGGCGCTGGCGTGGTCCGGCAAGTCCGTCACCCGGTACCGCAAGGAGATCCTCCGGCTGCTCGCCGAGGTCACGCTCGGCACCGGCGCGCTCGCGGTGATCGGCGGCACCGTCGGCGTGATCACCTTCCTGGCCTTCTTCACCGGCACCGAGGTCGGCCTGCAGGGCTACTCGGCGCTGAACCAGATCGGTACGTCGGCGTTCGCCGGCTTCGTCTCGGCGTACATCAACACCCGCGAGATCGGGCCGTTGATCGCCGGGATCGCGCTGGCCGCGACCGTCGGCTGCGGCTTCACCGCGCAGCTCGGCGCGATGCGGATCAGCGAGGAGATCGACGCCCTCGAGGTGATGGCGATCCCGTCGCTGCCGTTCCTGGTCACCACCCGGATCATCGCCGGCCTGATCGCGGTCATCCCCTTGTACGTCGTCGGTCTGCTGTCGTCGTACTTCGCGACGAGACTCACGGTGACCACGTTCTACGGGCAGAGTACGGGCACGTACGACCACTACTTCCACCTGTTCCTGCCACCCGGGGACGTGCTCTGGTCGTTCGGCAAGGTGCTGGTGTTCTCGGTCCTGGTGATCCTCGTGCACTGCTACCACGGCTACCACGCGACCGGCGGTCCGGCCGGTGTGGGCGTCGCGGTCGGTCGCGCGGTCCGGACGTCCATCGTCGTCATCAACGTCGTCGACCTCCTGCTGTCGATGGCGATCTGGGGTACGACGACCACCGTGAGGTTGGCCGGATGACCAAGTTGATCTCGCACAAGGTCCTGGGCGTCGCGTTCATCGGCGTCGTGGTATTCCTGCTGTGGCTGACGTACGCGTTCTACGCGAAGGTCTTCACCAAGACCGTGGACGTCGAGCTCAAGACCAGCCACATCGGCCTGCAGCTCAACGAGCACGCGGACGTGAAGCTGCGCGGCATCATCGTCGGCGAGGTCCGCGGGGTCTCCACCGACGGCGACGAGGCGACCGTCCGGCTCGCGCTCAAGCCCGACCAGGTCAGCGAGATCTCCAGCGCGGTCAGCGCCCGGATCCTGCCGAAGACGCTGTTCGGCGAGAAGTACGTCGCGCTGGTCCCGCCGACCGGCCAGCAGGGTACTGGGGGCCGGCACATCCGGGCCGGTGACGTGATCAGCCGCGACAAGACCGCGGTCGGCATCGAGATCGAGAAGGTGCTGAACGACGCGCTGCCGCTGCTCCAGGCGGTCGACCCGGCCGATCTGAACGCCACGCTGAACACCCTCGCGACCGCGCTCGAGGGCCGCGGCACCCAGATCGCCGGCACGCTCACCCAGCTCGACGCGTACCTGAAGAAGCTGAACCCGCACGTCCCGAAGCTGATGGCGGCGCTCGTCAGGCTCACCCAGACCGCGGACCTGTACGGCGACGCGACACCCGACCTCGTCCGCGCGCTGCGCAACCTGACCATCACCGGCAACACGGTGGTCGAGAAGGAGAAGCAGTTGCAGGCGTTCTTCGTCGACGTGCAGCGGCTGTCCACGACCGGTGACGCGTTCCTGAAGGCCAACGAGGACCGGGTGATCCGGCTCGGCCAGGTCAGCCGCCCGGTGCTGGACCTGCTCGAGCGGTACTCGCCGGAGGTCCCGTGCTTCCTCCAGGTGATGACCGAGACCGCCCCGATCCTGAACGACACGTTCCGCGACGGCCGGCTGAACATCAACCTCGAGCTGATCACCAACCAGCCGACGCCGTACGCGCCGAACGAGAAGCCCGTGTACAAGGACCAGCGCGGCCCGACGTGTGTCGGGCGGAACTACAACCACCCCGGCGCCCACCCCGGCCCGTACACGCAGGAGAACCCGGCGCCCTATGTCACCGGTGAGGACGGCGTGATCGGCGACCACCACAAGAACCAGCGGTTCCCGGTCGACCTGCAGCTGAACCGCGCGATGCCAGGTTTCGCGATGGACACGCAAGGTGTGGGTACACCGGCGGAGCAGAAGGTGATCAACTCCGTCGTCGGACCGGAGCTCGGTGTCTCCGCGAACGACGTACCGGACCTCACGACCCTCATGGTCGGCCCCCTTCTCCGCGGCGGGCAGGTGAATCTAAGGTGACCTTCTTCGACCGCAAGACCACGTTCGACACCGTCCGGCTCGGGATCTTCGTGGTGGTGACCACGGTCGCGACCGCGCTGCTGGCGGTGACGATCGGGAACATCAGCTTCAACCCGACGACGAAGTACCGCGCGGTCTTCACGGACGCGGTCGGGCTGAACCAGGGCGACGACATCCGGATCGCCGGCGTGAAGGTCGGCCAGGTCGACAAGATCCAGCTGTACCAGGACACCCTGGCGATGGTGACGTTCAGCGTCGACTCCGACCAGGTGATCGACACCTCGACGCGCGCGACGCTGCGGTACCGGAACCTGGTCGGCAACCGCTATGTCGCGCTGACCGACGGCGTCGGCGGCGGCGAGCGGCTGAAGAAGAACGGCATCATCCCGAAGGAGCGGACCACGCCGGCGCTCGACCTGTCGGTGCTGTTCAACGGGTTCAAGCCGTTGTTCACCGCGCTCACCCCGGCGGACGTGAACCAGTTCGCGTTCGAGGTGATCAAGGTGCTGCAGGGTGAGGGCGGCACGATCGAGTCGCTGCTCGCCAAGACCGCGTCCCTGACGACCACGCTGGCCAACGCCGACCAGGTGATCGGCGACCTGATCACGAACCTGACCTCGACGCTGCAGATCGTCTCGCAGCGGCAGCAGAACTTCTCCCAGCTGCTGGTCAACCTGCAGCAGTTCATCACCGGGCTGAGCCAGGACATCAACCCGATCCTCAGCTCGCTGACGTCGATCAACTCGCTGAACACGAAGACCGCGGGCCTGCTGCAGCAGACCCGAGTGCCGCTCAAGTCCGACCTGGACAAGCTGCGGACCGTGGCGACCACGCTCGACGACACCCAGGCGATCTGGGTGAAGACGCTGCAGACCATGCCGGAGAAGCTGAACACGATGACCCGCACCGCGTCGTACGGCTCGTGGTTCAACTTCTACCTGTGCAACTTCGACGGCAACGTCACCCTGCCGATCGGCACCCGGATCCCGGTCGCCTACGACAACAACTCGGCGAGGTGCGCGAAGTGAAGCCCTTCCGCGAGCAGAACCAGGTGACGATCGGCGTGATCGGGCTGACCGTGATCGGCCTGATCATGCTGGCCGCGTTCAAGGCGCAGGACCTGCCGCTGATCGGCGGCGGGACGAAGTACTCCGCGCAGTTCTCCGAGGCCGGCGGCCTGAAGCCGAACGACGAGATCCGGGTGGCCGGCGTCCGGGTCGGCAAGGTCCGCGCGGTCGAGCTCGAGGGCACCCACGTCCGGGTCGACTTCGTGGTCGACAAGGGCGTCAGGCTCGGCGAGCAGACCGGCGCCGAGATGAAGATCAAGACGCTGCTCGGCCAGAAGTACCTGAAGCTGAACCCGGCCGGTCCGGGCGAGCTCAAGCCCGGCGCCGAGATCCCGCTGGCCCGGACCATCTCGGCGTACGACGTCGTGGACGCGTTCACCGACCTGGCGAACACCACCGAGCGGATCGACACCGCGCAGCTGGCCAAGGCCCTCGACACGTTGTCGACGACGTTCAAGAACACGCCCGAGGAAGTGCAGGCGTCGCTCACCGGCCTGTCCCGCCTGTCGCGGAACGTGGCCAAGCGCGACGAGCAGCTCAAGCTGCTGCTCCAGCACTCCAACGTCGTCACCAAGGTCCTTGCCGACCGCAACCAGCAGCTGATCAAGCTGATGAAGGACGGAAACACCGTGTTCCAGGCGGTGCAGGCCCGGCGGGCGCTGATCCACCAGTTGCTGGTGTCGACGCAGAAGCTCTCCGCGCAGATCACCGCCCTGGTCCGGGAGAACCGCAAGGACCTCGCGCCGACCCTGCAGAAGGTCAACTCGGTGCTCGCCGTCCTGCTGAAGAACCAGAACGACCTGGACGCGAGTATCAAGGGCCTGGCGCCGTTCGTCCGGGTCTTCACGAACACACTGGGCACCGGGCCCTGGTTCGACACCTACGTGCAGAACCTGGTGCCGGTGCCGGAGATCCCGTTGCCGAAGGTGCTGCCCTCCGGGCTGCCGCCGATCCTGGGAGGTGGCGGCTGATGCGGGTGAACGCGATCTCGCGGCTGATCGCGATGGCGGTCGTCGTGGTGATCCTCGCGGTCGGCGCGGTGACGCTGTGGCCCCAGCCCGAGCGGGTGAGCGCGACGGCGTACTTCCCGCGCGCGGTCTCGGTGTACCCCGGGTCCGACGTCCGGATCCTCGGCATCAAGGTCGGCGAGGTCGAGAGCGTCACGCCGGCCGGCCGGGCGGTCCGGGTGAAGTTCTGGTGGGAGGCCAAGCACAAGGTGCCCGCCACCGCGAAGGCGGTGATCGCGTCGCCGTCGATCGTCGCGGACCGGTACGTGCAGCTGACACCGGCGTACTCCAAGGGCGCGGTGATGCCCGACGGCGCCGAGATCCCGCTCGAGCGGACCGCCGTACCGCTGGAGCTCGACCAGATCTACCAGAGCCTCAACGACCTGTCCGTGGCGCTCGGGCCCAAGGGCGCGAACGACCAGGGCGCGCTGGCCCGGCTGCTGGACGTCTCGGCGAAGAACCTGAACGGCCAGGGCAAGAAGCTCAACCAGACCATCACCGACGTCTCGAAACTGACCGGCACGCTGTCGGGGAACTCGACGGCGCTGTTCAACACGATCCGGCAGTTGCAGACGTTCGTGTCGGCGCTGGCGGCGAACGACCAGCTGGTGCGGCAGTTCAACGCCAACTTCGCGGCGACCTCGACCACCCTGGCCGGCGAGCGCAAGGACCTCGGCGCGGCGCTGTCGCTGCTGGCCACCGCGCTCGGTGAGGTCGCGACGTTCGTGAAGGACAACCGGACGCTGATCAAGACCACGGTCCACAGCGCCACCGAGCTCTCGCAGATCCTGGTCAAGGAGAAGGCCGCCATCGCCGAGGTGATCGACACCGCTCCGCTCGGCCTCGGCAACCTCGCCCGGATCTACAACCCGCAGTACGGCACGCTGGACCAGCGGGTCAACGCGGCGCAGCTCGACGACCCGGCGACGTTCATCTGCTCGCTGCTGCTGCAGGCAGGCCAGTCCAAGTCGAGCTGCTCCGCGCTGAAGCCGGTCCTGGACGCACTGGCCAAGCTGCCGCTGATCACCTCGCTGACCGGTGGTGCGCCGGCCAGCGGTGGCCCCGCCGGTACGCCGTGGGCGCCGGCGCCGAAGCCCCCGCTGAACCGCCCCGACCCCGTCGACCCGACGCTCGGAGGGCTGGTCCGATGAGACGCCGTACGTCGATCGTCGCGGGCATCGCCGCGCTGGCGATGCTGTTGACCGGTTGTGATTTCAGCGTGTACTCGCTGCCGCTCCCGGGCGGGGCGAAGATCAAGGGGCCGTCGTACACGGTCACCGTCGAGTTCACCGACGTCCTGGACCTGGTGCCGAAGTCGACGGTGAAGGTCGACGACGTCACCGTCGGCACGGTCGAGAAGGTCTGGCTGGAGGGGTACGTCGCCAAGGTGCGGATCCGGCTGCCGAAGAGTCTCGACCTGCCGGACAACACGCACGCCACGATCCGCCAGACCAGCCTGCTCGGTGAGAAGTTCGTGTCACTGGCCCGGCCGAGCGGGTCCGAGCAGCCGCGAGGCAAGCTGGACGGCGGCGAGCTGATCCCGCTGTCCAGGACGACCAGCAACGTCGAGGTCGAGGAAGTGCTGTCCGCGCTCTCGCTGCTGCTGAACGGCGGCGGCGTGGCCCAGCTGCAGATCATCACCCAGGAGCTGAACAAGGCGCTGACCGGCAACGAGCCGGCGATCCGCAGCGTGCTCACCCAGCTGAACACGTTCGTCGGCACCCTGGACCAGAACAAGGCGAAGATCGTCACCGCGATCAAGTCGGTCGACGCGCTGGCCAAGAAGCTGAACGCGCAGAAGGCCACGCTGGCGACGGCGATCGACTCGCTGCCGAAGTCGATCGCGACGCTGGACAAGCAGCGCGCCGCGCTGGTCAAGACACTGCAGGCCCTGGCCACGCTGGGCAACACCGCGACCCGGGTGATCACCTCGGCGCAGAAGGACCTGGTGGCGAACCTGCAGTCGCTGTACCCGATCCTGACCAAGCTGGCCGAGGCGGGGGAGAACCTGCCGAAGTCGCTGGAGCTGCTGTTCACCTATCCGTTCCCGGACAACGCCGCGAAGGCCGCGAAGGGCGACTTCACCAACCTCGGGATCACTCTGGACGTGAACACGCAGAAGGCGCTCAAGGGCATTCTCGGGATCGAGCTGCCGACGGTGGGCCCCACCTCGGTGCCGACCAACCGGATCAGCCTCCCCGTGCACCTGCCGACCAGCCCGGCGGGCAGTGTGCTGCCGTCGCTGCCGGTCCCGACCGGAGCCGCGACGACCTGCATCACGCTGCTCGGTCAGCCGGTCTGCACACAGCAGCTGCGGCGGTCCGGATTCGATCCCGACCTCGCACGCGCACTGATGCCGGGGGCGGTCGAATGATCACCAGATCGGTCCGGATCCAGCTGATGGTGTTCCTGCTGATCACCGTCGTCGGCGTCGCGTTCGTCGGCGCGCGGTACGCGCAGGTCGACCAGCTGTTCGTCGACGACGACTACACCGTCAGCGCCAGCTTCGCCGAGTCCGGCGGCATCTTCTCCGGCGCCGAGGTGACGTACCGCGGCCAGCCGGTCGGCCGGGTCGGCGAGCTCGAGCTGCTCGACGACGGCGTGCAGGTGAACCTCGACATCGAGAAGAAGTACAAGATCCCGAACGACCTGCTCGCGGTGGTCGCGAACCGGTCCGCGATCGGCGAGCAGTACGTCGACCTGCAGCCGCGCCGCGACGGGGCGCCGTACCTGAAGGACAACTCGCGGATCGAGCGCAAGGACACCGCGATCCCGATCGACACCACCGAGCTGCTGCTGAACCTCGACCAGCTGGTGAACTCGGTCGACAAGAACAGCCTGCGGATCACTGTCCGCGAGCTCGGCGAGGCGCTGCGCGGCAAGGGCAGCGACCTGCAGAAGATCATCGACAGCTCCGGCACGCTGATCGACATCGCGGACGCGAACGTGCTGCAGACGATCAAGCTGATCAACGACGGCGACACCGTGCTGGCCACCCAGGTCGCCAGCGGCGACGCGATCAGGACCTGGGCGAAGAATCTCGCGCTGCTGTCCGACACCCTGGTCAGCTCGGACGCGAACCTGCGGACCGTGATCGATCAGGGTTCGCTGGCCTCGACCCAGGTCACCGGCCTGATCCAGGACAACAGCGCGGACATCGCGGTGCTGCTCGGTAACCTGCTGACGGTGAGCGAACTGACCGCGGTCCGGCTGGACGCCGTCGAGCAGCTGCTGGTGGTGTACCCGGCGGTGTCGATGGGCGGGTACGTCGTCCCGGCGAAGGACCCCGGTACCGGGCACTACGACGCCCACTTCGGCCTGGTCGTCGGGTTCCAGCCGCCGGCCTGCCGGCCCGGGTACGGCGGCACGGACAAGCGGGTGCCGCAGGACGTCCGCGACACCACCGCGAACACCAAGGCCGGGTGTACGGCGAACCCGTCGAGCGGGGTCAACGTCCGCGGCTCGCAGAACAAGCCGGCACCCTCCTCGCGGAACCTGAACCGGACCGGCTACGGCGTCGGGTACGACCCGGCGACCGGCGCAGCGGGCGGGACCGCCGGCATGCCGGACCTGGTGCTCGGTTCGACCGGCGGACAGCAGGAGCTGCTCGGCAGCGACTCCTGGAAGGCACTCATCCTCGGGCCGGTGACCGGCAAGTGACCGTACGGAACGGCCGGCTGGTGCTGGCCTGGGCGCTGAGCGTGGTGCTCCTCGTGGCTCTCGCCGGGCTGACGCTGTCCGTGGTGGCCCTGAGCAAGCAGCGCGCCGACGACTCGCAGCGCGACGGCGCGATGAAGGCGGCGCGGCAGCTGGCGCTGGACTTCACGACGTACGACTACCAGACCTGGGACGCGGACTCGCAGCGCGTCCTGGACGAGTCCACCGGGCAGTTCAAGCAGGAGTTCCAGGCCGGGATCGCCGCGGTGAAGACCGACGTGGTGGCGAACAAGGCGACCTCGAAGGGGGACGTCAAGGAGGCCGGCGTGGTGTCGCACGACAAGGACTCCGCCCAGGTGCTGGTGATCGTGAACGCCGTCGTCACGAACACCGCCTCGGCGACCGGCACCGAGCGCCGGTACCGGATCAAGCTGGACCTGGTCCGGGAGAAGGACCGCTGGCTGACGGCCGACCTCCAGGTGGTGGGCTGATGCCGAATCCCCGCAACCGTCCCCGGGTCGCCGGCCAGCGCCGGACGGCGAAACCGGGCAAGCCGGACGTCACCGCGACCGGTCCCGACGTCACCGAGACCGCCCCGGAAACCCCGGAAGTCGTCGACGAGCGCTCCGCCGAGGATGTGACCCCGAGCACATCGGAGGTCTCCGAGGTCTCGTCCGAGGAGTCCTCGGTACTCGAAGCATCTACGGAGAGTGAACAGGAGCCCGAGTACGGGGTCGTGCCCGAGACGCCGCGGGCCGGTCTGGGGACGGCGCTGACGGTGGCCCTCGGCGTGGTCGTCGTACTGACGCTCACCGTCGCCGCGGTGCTCGGGGTCAAGGCGTGGAACGGCAAGCAGGCGGAGGACGCCCGGAACCAGGCCGCCGCCGCGGGCCGGACGGCGGCCGAGACGGCGCTCAGCTACGACTACCGCGACCTGGACAAGAGCTTCGCCGCGGCGCGGGCGACGATGACCCCGGACTTCGCCGCGAAGTTCGACGAGACCGCGAAGGTGGCCGGCGAACTGGCCACCAAGACCAAGGCCACCGTGAAGGCCGACGTCCGCGAGGTCGGGGTCCGCGACGGCGACGCCGACCGGGTCACGCTGATCATCTTCGTCAACCAGACGACCACCAGCACGATCACGAAGGGTAGTCCCCGGGTGGACCTGAACCGGACCCGGTTCACGATGGTCCGAAACGACGGCCGATGGCTGGTCCAGGAGATCGCCGGACTGTAACCTCTAGGTGACTCCGCACCAGAGGGGCGCCGGAGGTCTCGTGGGTGATCTGCCCACTGGAGACTCCGGGTCGGTCCTTGACGGAGAGGGTGGTCCGACGGCAGACTGTTGGACCCCATTGGACAGGCTTGCCTGGATCATGTAACCTATTGCTTTGCGCTGCCTTTTCTCTCGCCCTCGCTCGAGTCTCGACTTGACTGGGGCGGCTTGGCGTGCGCTCCCAGCACCGAAGTGATTTTTTGCGAGCCCGTGGAAGGACGCCCCTTGGTCGCCTCGCGCAACCCCCAGTCCGACAGCATTTCCAACGTCTCCGGCCCCCGCCGCATTTCCTTCGCGAAGATCTCCGAACCTCTCCAGGTTCCGGATCTGCTTGCGCTGCAGGTGGACAGTTTCGACTGGCTGGTCGGTAACGAAACGTGGCAGGCCCGTGTGGCCGCCGCCGAGGCCGAGGGGCGGTCGGACCTGTCCGGCCCCAGCGGCCTGGAAGAGATTTTCGAGGAGATCTCCCCGATCGAGGACTTCAGCGGCACCATGTCGCTGTCGTTCCGCGACCACCGTTTCGAGCCGCCGAAGAACACGGTCGACGAGTGCAAGGAGCGCGACGTCACGTACTCCGCGCCGCTGTTCGTCACGGCCGAGTTCATGAACAACGAGACCGGTGAGATCAAGAGCCAGACCGTCTTCATGGGCGACTTCCCGCTGATGACGCGCAAGGGCACCTTCGTCATCAACGGCACCGAGCGGGTCGTCGTGTCCCAGCTGGTCCGGTCGCCCGGTGTGTACTTCGAGCGCACCCCGGACAAGACTTCCGACAAGGACATCTTCACCGCCAAGATCATCCCGTCGCGCGGCGCGTGGCTGGAGTTCGAGGTGGACAAGCGCGACATGGTCGGCGTCCGCCTCGACCGCAAGCGCAAGCAGAACGTCACCGTGCTGCTGAAGGCGCTCGGCTGGACCGACGCGCAGATCCTCGAGGAGTTCGGCGACTACGAGTCGATCCGCCTCACCCTGGAGAAGGACCACACCTCCGGGCAGGACGACGCGCTGCTGGACATCTACCGCAAGCTGCGTCCGGGTGAGCCGCCGACCCGCGAGGCCGCGCAGGCGCTGCTGGAGAACTACTACTTCAACGGCAAGCGCTACGACCTGGCCAAGGTCGGCCGCTACAAGATCAACAAGAAGCTCGGCCGCGACGAGGCGCACGACCAGGCGGTGCTGACCGTCGACGACATCGTCGCCACGATCAAGTACCTGGTCGCGCTGCACGAGGGCAAGACCGAGCTGCCGGCACCGCGCGGCGAGATCGTGGTCGAAGAGGACGACATCGACCACTTCGGCAACCGCCGGCTGCGCACCGTCGGCGAGCTGATCCAGAACCAGCTCCGTACCGGCCTGGCCCGGATGGAGCGGGTGGTCCGGGAGCGGATGACGACCCAGGACGTCGAGGCGATCACGCCGCAGACCCTGATCAACATCCGTCCGGTGGTGGCGGCGCTGAAGGAGTTCTTCGGCACCTCCCAGCTGTCCCAGTTCATGGACCAGACCAACCCGGTCGCGGGCCTGACCCACAAGCGCCGGCTGAACGCGCTCGGCCCGGGTGGTCTGAGCCGTGAGCGGGCCGGCTTCGAGGTCCGTGACGTGCACCCGTCGCACTACGGCCGGATGTGCCCGATCGAGACGCCGGAAGGCCCGAACATCGGTCTGATCGGCTCGCTCGCGTCGTACGGCCGGGTGAACGCGTTCGGCTTCGTCGAGACGCCGTACCGCAAGGTCATCGACGGCCAGGTCACCGACCAGGTCGACTACCTGACCGCCGACGAGGAGGACCGGTTCGTCATCGCGCAGGCGAACGCCGCGCTGACCGACGGTGACCGGTTCGCCGAGGAGCGCGTGCTGGTCCGCCGCCGGCACGGCGAGGTCGAGCTCGTGCCGGTCGACGACGTGGACTACATGGACGTCTCGCCGCGCCAGATGGTGTCGGTGGCGACCGCGCTGATCCCGTTCCTCGAGCACGACGACGCCAACCGCGCGCTGATGGGTTCGAACATGCAGCGCCAGGCGGTGCCGCTGATCACCTCGGACGCCCCGCTGGTCGGTACCGGCATGGAGTTCCGCGGTGCGGTCGACGCCGGCGACGTGGTCGTCTCCGACAAGGCCGGCGTGGTCAAGGAGGTCTCGGCCGACCTGATCGAGATCGCCGCCGACGACGGCACGTACCAGACCTACCGGATGGCGAAGTTCCGCCGCTCGAACCAGGGCACCTGCATCAACCAGCGTCCGCTGGTCGACGCCGGGCAGCGGGTCGAGGTCGGGACGCCGCTGGCCGACGGTCCGTGCACCGACGAGGGCGAGATGGCCCTCGGCCGGAACATGCTGGTCGCGTTCATGACGTGGGAGGGCTACAACTACGAGGACGCGATCATCCTCAGCCAGCGCGTCGTGCAGCAGGACCTGCTGACCTCGATCCACATCGAGGAGCACGAGGTCGACGCCCGCGACACCAAGCTGGGCCCGGAGGAGATCACCCGGGACATCCCGAACGTCTCCGACGAGATGCTGTCCGACCTGGACGAGCGCGGCATCATCCGGATCGGCGCCGAGGTCACCACCGGTGACATCCTGGTCGGCAAGGTCACCCCGAAGGGCGAGACCGAGCTGACCCCGGAGGAGCGGCTGCTGCGCGCGATCTTCGGTGAGAAGGCGCGCGAGGTCCGCGACACCTCCCTGAAGGTGCCGCACGGCGAGGAGGGCACCGTCATCGGTGTCCGGGTCTTCGACCGGGACAACGGCGACGAGCTGCCGCCGGGCGTCAACCAGCTGGTCCGCGTGTACGTCGCCCAGAAGCGGAAGATCTCGGTCGGCGACAAGCTGGCCGGCCGGCACGGCAACAAGGGCGTCATCTCGAAGATCCTGCCGGTCGAGGACATGCCGTTCCTCGAGGACGGCACCCACGTCGACGTCATCCTGAACCCGCTGGGCGTGCCCGGCCGGATGAACGTCGGACAGGTGCTGGAGACCCACCTCGGCTGGATCGCCAGCCGCGGCTGGGAGGTCGACGAGGAGAACCAGGAGGAGTGGGCACAGCGGCTGATCAAGATCGGCGCCGGTTCGGCCGAGCCGATGACGAACGTCGCCACCCCGGTCTTCGACGGCGCCACCGAGGAGGAGGTCACCGGCCTGCTCAGCTCGACGCTGCCGAACCGCGACGGCGTCCGGATGGTCAACGGCCAGGGCAAGGCCCGGCTGTTCGACGGCCGTTCGGGTGAGCCGTTCCCGGACCCGATCGGTGTCGGCTACATGTACATGCTGAAGCTGCACCACCTGGTCGACGACAAGATCCACGCACGGTCGACCGGTCCGTACTCGATGATCACGCAGCAGCCGCTGGGCGGTAAGGCCCAGTTCGGCGGCCAGCGGTTCGGCGAGATGGAGGTGTGGGCCCTGGAGGCCTACGGTGCCGCCTTCGCGCTGCAGGAGCTGCTGACCATCAAGTCCGACGACGTCGTCGGGCGGGTCAAGGTGTACGAAGCGATCGTCAAGGGCGAGAACATCCCGGAGCCGGGTATCCCGGAGTCCTTCAAGGTTCTGGTCAAGGAAATGCAGTCCCTGTGTCTGAACGTGGAAGTGCTCTCGTCCGACGGAAGCCGGGTCGAGATGCGCGACAGCGAGGAGGACGTCTTCCGTGCAGCGGAGGAACTGGGCATCGACCTGTCCCGGCGCGAGCCGAACAGTGTCGAGGAGGTCTGAGCGGGTTGCCGCTTGAGATCAACAACCAACTCAACTCAGACCATTTAGCAACGGGAGATAACACATCGTGCTCGACGTGAACTTCTTCGACGAGCTTCGGATCGGCCTGGCGACCGCGGATGAGATCCGCCAGTGGTCGCACGGCGAGGTCAAGAAGCCCGAGACGATCAACTACCGGACGCTCAAGCCCGAGCGTGACGGTCTGTTCTGCGAGAAGATCTTCGGTCCCACCCGGGACTGGGAGTGCTACTGCGGCAAGTACAAGCGCGTTCGCTTCAAGGGCATCATCTGTGAGCGGTGTGGCGTCGAGGTCACCCGTTCCAAGGTGCGCCGCGAGCGGATGGGCCACATCGAGCTGGCCGCGCCGGTCACCCACATCTGGTACTTCAAGGGTGTCCCGTCGCGGCTCGGCTACCTGCTCGACCTCGCCCCGAAGGACCTGGAGAAGGTCATCTACTTCGCGGCGTACATGATCACCGACGTCGACGACGAGGCGCGGCACCGCGACCTGTCGTCGCTCGAGGGTCGTGTGGACGTGGAGCGCAAGCAGCTCGAGAACCGTCGTGACAACGACATCGAGCAGCGGATGAAGAAGCTCGAGGAGGACCTGGCGCAGCTCGAGGCCGAGGGCGCCAAGGCCGACGTACGCCGCAAGGTCAAGGAAGGCGCCGAGCGTGAGGTCAAGCAGCTGCGCGACCGCGCGCAGCGCGAGATCGACCGCCTCGACGAGGTCTGGACCCGGTTCAAGAACCTGAAGGTCCAGGACCTGGAGGGCGACGAGATCCTCTACCGCGCCATGAAGGAGCGGTTCGGCAAGTACTTCGAGGGCGCCATGGGTGCCGCCGCGATCCAGCGCCGGCTGGAGACCTTCGACCTGAAGGCCGAGGCGGACAACCTGCGCGAGACGATCAAGACCGGTAAGGGCCAGCGCAAGACCCGCGCCCTGAAGCGGCTGAAGGTCGTCACCGCGTTCCTGGCCACCAACAACAGCCCGATGGGCATGGTCCTGGACTGCGTCCCGGTCATCCCGCCGGACCTGCGGCCGATGGTCCAGCTCGACGGTGGCCGGTTCGCCACCTCGGACCTGAACGACCTGTACCGCCGGGTGATCAACCGGAACAACCGGCTCAAGCGACTGCTCGACCTGGGCGCGCCGGAGATCATCGTCAACAACGAGAAGCGGATGCTGCAGGAGGCCGTCGACGCGCTGTTCGACAACGGCCGCCGCGGCCGTCCGGTCACCGGCCCGGGCAACCGGCCGCTGAAGTCGCTGTCCGACATGCTCAAGGGCAAGCAGGGCCGCTTCCGGCAGAACCTGCTCGGTAAGCGCGTCGACTACTCCGGTCGTTCGGTGATCGTCGTCGGCCCGCAGCTGAAGCTGCACCAGTGCGGTCTGCCGAAGGCGATGGCGCTGGAGCTGTTCAAGCCGTTCGTGATGAAGCGGCTGGTCGACCTCAACCACGCGCAGAACATCAAGTCCGCGAAGCGGATGGTGGAGCGCCAGCGCGCCCAGGTCTGGGACGTGCTGGAAGAGGTCATCACCGAGCACCCGGTGCTGCTGAACCGTGCGCCTACGCTGCACCGGCTCGGCATCCAGGCGTTCGAGCCGCAGCTGATCGAGGGCAAGGCGATCCAGATCCACCCGCTCGTCTGCTCCGCGTTCAACGCGGACTTCGACGGCGACCAGATGGCGGTGCACCTGCCGCTGTCGGCCGAGGCGCAGGCCGAGGCCCGGATCCTGATGCTGTCGACGAACAACATCCTGAAGCCGGCCGACGGCCGTCCGGTCACGATGCCGACCCAGGACATGATCATCGGCATCTACTTCCTGACGATGCTGAAGGAAGCCGCCTTGGGCGAGGGCCGGGCGTTCAGCTCGGTCGCCGAGGCGACGATGGCCTTCGACCGCAACGAGCTGTCGCTGCAGGCGAAGATCAAGGTCCGGCTGAGCGGATCGGCCGCCCCGGCGGACGCGATCGAGCTGCCGGGCGGCGGCTTCGCGCTGGAGACCACGCTGGGCCGGGCACTGTTCAACGAGGCGCTGCCGGCGGACTACCCGTTCGTCGACACAGAGGTGGGCAAGAAGCAGCTCGGCGGGATCGTCAACGACCTGGCCGAGCGGTACACCAAGGTCGAGGTGGCGCACGCGCTGGACGCGCTGAAGGACCTCGGGTACTACTGGTCCACCCGGTCCGGGGTGACGGTGTCGATCGACGACTTCAGCACGCCGCCGTCGAAGCCCGAGATCATGGCCCGGTACGAGTCCCAGGCCGAGAAGGTCCAGAAGCAGTTCGAGCGGGGTCTGATCACCTCGTCCGAGCGGCGTCAGGAGCTGATCGAGATCTGGACCGGCGCCAATGCCGAGGTCGGTAAGGCGATGGAGGAGAACTTCGCCAAGGACAACCCGATCTGGATGATGGTGCACTCGGGTGCTCGAGGCAACATGATGCAGATCCGGCAGATCTCCGGTATGCGTGGCCTGGTGGCCAACCCGAAGGGTGAGATCATCGCCCGGCCGATCAAGTCCAACTTCCGTGAGGGCCTGTCGGTGGTCGAGTACTTCATCGCCACCCACGGTGCGCGGAAGGGTCTGGCCGACACCGCGCTGCGGACCGCCGACTCGGGGTACCTGACCCGTCGTCTGGTGGACGTGTCGCAGGACGTCATCATCCGCGAGGAGGACTGCGGGACCGAGCGGGGCCTGCCGAAGAAGATCGGCGAGAAGGGCCCGGACGGCAAGGTCGTGCACGCCGAGAACGTGGAGACCAGCGCGTACGCGCGGACCCTGGCGACCGACGCCTTCGACCCGGACGGCAAGCTCGTCCTGGCCGCGGGCAGCGACCTCGGCGACGTCTCGATCGCGAAGCTGGTCGAGGCCGGGCTCGAGGAGGTCAAGGTCCGGTCGGTGCTCACCTGTGACGCCAAGACCGGTACCTGTGCGAAGTGCTACGGCCGTTCGCTGGCCACCGGCAAGCCGGTCGACATCGGTGAGGCGGTCGGCATCATCGCGGCCCAGTCCATCGGTGAGCCGGGTACCCAGCTGACCATGCGGACCTTCCACACCGGTGGTGTCGCGGGTGATGACATCACCCACGGTCTGCCGCGTGTGGTCGAGCTCTTCGAGGCCCGCCAGCCCAAGGGCAAGGCGCCGATCTCGGAGGCCGCCGGCCGGATCTCGATCGAGGACACCGACAAGACCCGGAAGCTGGTGCTGACGCCGGACGACGGGGCCGAGGAGGTCGCCTACCCGGTCTCCAAGCGGGTCCGCCTGCTGATCGAGGAAGGCCAGCACGTCGAGGTCGGCCAGCAGCTGACGCAGGGTACGCCGGACCCGCAGGAGGTCCTGCGGATCCTGGGTGTCCGCAAGGCGCAGGAGCACCTGGTGGACGAGGTCCAGGAGGTGTACCGGTCGCAGGGTGTGGCCATCCACGACAAGCACATCGAGATCATCGTCCGGCAGATGCTGCGCCGGGTCACGGTGATCGAGTCGGGCGACGCCCAGCTGCTGCCGGGCGAGCTCGCGGACCGCGTCACCTTCGAGGCGGAGAACCGCCGCGTGGTGGCCGAGGGCGGTACGCCGGCCTCGGGACGTCCGGTGCTGATGGGTATCACCAAGGCGTCGCTGGCGACCGAGTCGTGGCTGTCGGCCGCCTCCTTCCAGGAGACGACCCGCGTCCTCACCGAGGCCGCGATCCACGGCAAGTCCGACTCGCTGGTCGGTCTGAAGGAGAACGTCATCATCGGCAAGCTGATCCCGGCCGGTACGGGCATGGACCGGTACCGCAACATCCGGGTGGAGCCCACCGAGGAGGCGAAGGCCGCGATGTACTCGATGGTCGGCTACGAGTCGTACGACTACGACTTCGGCCCGTCCAGCGGTCAGTCGGTCCCGCTCGACGACTTCGACCTCGGTTCCTACCAGAACTGAGCGCAGTCGCTCCGCCCGAGGGCGGCACTTCCCACCCGGGAGGTGCCGCCCTCGCGGCATTTACGGGCCGGTACGGCGGGTGCTGGGGAAGACACTCGGGGTGGCGGCACAAAGTGTGGGCGGGATGCGCCAAGATTGGTGCATGACGGATCTGCCGGCCTATCTGCGGCCTTTCGTCTTGGGGGTTCTGGAAGGTTCTGACGTACGTGTCGATCGCCTGGGGGAGATCGACCTGTACCGCCCGCCCGGTACCGCCCGAGGCGGCGCAATTCTTTTCGTGCACGGGGGACCCGGACCCGCCGGGCTCGAGGTGATGCCTCGGGACTGGCCGGTCTACAAGGGCTACGCGACCGCTGCCGCCAGGCGAGGCCTGGTGGCCGCAGTCGTCGACCACAGCCTGATCCACGGCCTCGACCGGCTGGTCGCTGCCGCGGACGAGGTGGAGGCCGCGGTCGGCGTACTGCGTTCCGATCCACGTGTCGACCCCGATCGGGTCGGCCTGTGGTTCTTCTCGGGCGCCGGCCTGCTGGCCGGGGAGTGGCTGGACAGCCGCCCCGACTGGCTGCGCTTCGTGGCCCTGACCTACCCCCTGCTCGCCACCCCGCCCGGTGTCGACGATCTGGTAACCGCTGCCGAGGTGATCGGCAAACACAAGGACCTGCCGGTACTACTGACAAGAGCTGGACTCGAGCGTGAGGAGCTCGCCGGTCCGGTTGCGGAGTTCGTCTCCGCGGGTGGCACCGCGCTGGACATCATCGACGTACCGAAAGGGCACCACGGGTTCGACATGCTCGACCACACCGAAGAATCACGCGCCGCCGTGACCAAGGCTCTCGACTGGGCGATCGCTCACCTCGGCGACGAGCCCGGCAACGACGGCAAGCTCCTCGTCCCACCTCCGGCCAAGAAGAAGACCACGACCCGCCGTACGACGTCGGCGCCCAAGGCGTCCGTCGCGGTCAAGGAAGCCCCGGCTCCTGCTGCACCCGCTACGCAGCAGGCGCCCAAGGCCCAGCCAGCCACTCAGCCGCTCACCCAGCCGCCTACTCAGCCGCTGACCCAGCCGCCTACTCAGCCACTCGCTCAGCCGCAGCTGGCCGAGCCCTTCACCGCGGACACCCCGGCGGCCCGTGTGGTCGCCCGCGAGCACGCCGCGTACGCCGCACACGACCTCGAGGCCTTCCTGGCCATGTACTCGCCGACCGCCCGCATTCAGCTCGCGGACGGCTCCGAGCTCAAGGGCCGCCGGTTCCTGCGGGAGTACTACCGCCCGCGTTTCGACGCCGGCCGCTGCAAGACCGAGGTCCTGCAGAGGATGATGCTGGGGGAGTGGGTGGTGGAGCAGATCGTCAGCTACGACGACGGGGAGTCCACCCCGCAGCTCGCCCTGTACCGCGTCACGGACGGCCTGATCACCGATGTGGAGTTCCGTGCCTGAACCGATCGACCACCTGTCCGGGTTCGAGCGAGCGGCCGCGGACTTCGCGGCCGCCCTCGAATGGGTGGATCCCGGCGCCGCCGTCCCGGCCTGCCCCGGCTGGACCGTCGCGGACCTGGCCCTGCACCTGGGGGCGGGACAGCGCTGGGCGGCGTCGATCCTGCTCAGCGGTACGGCGCAGAAGGTGCCGGACGTACTGCGGACGACGATCTCCTGGGCCGACTGGTACGCCGGTACGACCGCGGCGCTGGTGGCCGCGATCCGTGCCGTCGACCCGGACGAGCCGTGCTGGAACTTCGCCCCGGTGGAACAGCGGGCGGGATTCTGGACCCGGCGGCGCCTGCATGAGACGGTCATCCACCTGGTGGACCTCGTCCAGGCCGGCGTGGCTGCCGGGGAGCAGGTCGACACTGGTCTGGCCGTCGTACCTGCTGCGATCGCGGCCGACGGCGTGGACGAGGTGTTCGAGGTGTTCCTGCCGCGGATGCTGGCCCGCGGGTTCGCGCCGGCGGTCACCCGGCAGATCGGCGTCCGGGCTACCGACACCGGGCACGCGTGGACGCTGACGCCTGGGTCCCAAGACGCTGTGTCCACAGGGATCGGGCCGCAGATCGAGCGCGGCGAGGCGATCGGTGAAGCGGTCCTGTCGGGGACGGCGGCCGACCTCGTCAGGTGCCTGTGGAAGCGCTTGCCGACGAGCGTCCTGACGGTTGAGGGAGACGCCGCCGTCGCGGCCGGTTTCCTGGCCGGGAAGGCCACCGCGTAGTCCCTGTACACTAAAAGGGCGGAAGGCTCTCAACCGCGGTTGCCGACTCATTTTGACCGTGCTTGAGGCACCCGCTAGTCTTAACGATCGTGCCCGGGGTCTTTCCTGGGCCGTCATGCGTGCCCCTCGTCCAACGGGTCGGGCCGCGTGGCACGGGACTCCTGCCGACAGTCTGGAAGATTACGGCTTCGGTCTGCTCGTGCGCACGCGACACACCCGACCGCGGGGGTCAGGTAACAGCAGCAAACCCAGCCGGACGACAGAAAGAGACCCACGCGGTGCCCACCATTAACCAGCTGGTCCGCAAGGGCCGCCAGGACAAGGTGTCCAAGAACAAGACGCCCGCCCTGAAGGGTTCCCCTCAGCGTCGTGGTGTGTGCACGCGCGTCTACACGACCACGCCGAAGAAGCCGAACTCCGCGCTTCGCAAGGTTGCGCGTGTCCGCCTGACCAGCGGTATCGAGGTCACCGCCTACATCCCCGGCGTCGGCCACAACCTGCAGGAGCACTCGATCGTGCTCGTGCGTGGCGGCCGGGTGAAGGACCTCCCGGGTGTCCGGTACAAGATCATCCGCGGTTCGCTCGACACCCAGGGTGTGAAGAACCGGAAGCAGGCCCGCAGCCTCTACGGCGCGAAGAAGGAGAAGAGCTAATGCCGCGCAAGGGCCCCGCCCCGAAGCGCCCGGTCATCATCGACCCGGTCTACAGTTCGCCGCTCGTCACCCAGTTGATCTCCAAGATCCTGGTCGACGGCAAGAAGCAGATCGCGCAGAGCATCGTCTACAGCGCGCTCGAGGGCACCCGGGCGAAGACCGGCACCGACCCGGTGATCACGCTGAAGCGTGCGCTGGACAACGTGAAGCCGAGCATCGAGGTGAAGAGCCGCCGCGTCGGTGGTGCCACCTACCAGGTGCCGATCGAGGTCAAGCCGGGCCGGTCGACCACGCTCGCGCTGCGCTGGCTGACGACGTACTCCCGGGCCCGTCGCGAGAAGACCATGTCCGAGCGGCTGATGAACGAGATCCTGGACGCGTCCAACGGTCTCGGTGCGTCGGTGAAGCGCCGCGAGGACACGCACAAGATGGCCGAAGCCAACAAGGCTTTCGCCCACTACCGCTGGTGATCCGGGGTCCGATCCGGACCCCAGCGCTCACCCCTTTGACGCAGTACAGAATCGAGAGGTAGACCACCGAGGTGGCCGTACAAATCACCACCGACCTGGCCAAGGTCCGCAACATCGGGATCATGGCTCACATCGACGCCGGCAAGACGACGACGACCGAGCGGATCCTCTTCTACACCGGTATCACCTACAAGATCGGTGAGGTCCACGAGGGCGCTGCCACGATGGACTGGATGGAGCAGGAGCAGGAGCGCGGCATCACGATCACGTCCGCCGCGACGACCTGCACCTGGAAAGACCACACCATCAACATCATCGACACCCCGGGTCACGTCGACTTCACCGTCGAGGTGGAGCGCTCGCTGCGCGTGCTCGACGGCGCGGTCGCGGTGTTCGACGGTGTTGCCGGAGTCGAGCCGCAGTCCGAGACCGTGTGGCGCCAGGCGGACCGGTACGGCGTGCCGCGGATCTGCTTCGTCAACAAGCTGGACCGCACCGGCGCGGAGTTCATGCGCTGCGTCGACATGATCAAGGACCGCCTCGCCGCGGTGCCGCTGGTCATGCAGCTGCCGATCGGGGCCGAGGCCGACTTCATCGGCGTCGTCGACCTGGTGGGCATGCGCGCGCTGACCTGGCGTGGCGAGACCAAGATCGGTGAGGACTACACGGTCGAGGAGATCCCGGCCAGCCACACCGAGCTGGCCGCCGAGTGGCGTGACAAGCTGATCGAGACGCTGGCCGAGGCCGACGACGAGATCATGGAGCAGTACCTGGAAGGCGAGGAGCCGACCCAGGAGCAGCTCGTGGCCGGCATCCGCCGGGCCACCCTGGCCAGCAAGCTCACCCCGGTGCTGACCGGTACGGCGTTCAAGAACAAGGGCGTCCAGCCGCTGCTGGACGCGGTCAACGCCTACCTGCCGAGCCCGATCGACGTCCCGGCCATCGAGGGCCACGACGTCAAGGACTCCGACCAGGTCGTGCTCCGCAAGCCGGACGACAGCGAGCCGTTCTCGGCGCTGGCGTTCAAGATCGCGGCCGACCCGCACCTGGGCAAGCTGACCTTCATCCGGGTGTACTCGGGCAAGCTCGAGACCGGCACTCAGGTGCTGAACCCGACCAAGGGCCGCAAGGAGCGAATCGGCAAGATCTACCGGATGCACGCGAACAAGCGTGAGGAGATCGCGTCGATCGGCGCCGGCCACATCGTCGCCGTGATGGGTCTGAAGGACACCACCACCGGTGAGACGCTGGCCGACCCGGCGAACCCGGTCGTGCTCGAGTCGATGCAGTTCCCGGCCCCGGTGATCTCGGTCGCCATCGAGCCGAAGTCGAAGGCCGACCAGGAGAAGCTGGGCGTCGCGATTCAGCGGCTCGCCGAGGAGGACCCGACCTTCCAGGTCCGGACCGACGAGGACACCGGCCAGACCATCATCGCCGGTATGGGCGAGCTGCACCTCGAGGTGCTGGTCGACCGGATGAAGCGCGAGTTCCGCGTCGAGGCCAACGTCGGCAAGCCGCAGGTCGCCTACCGCGAGACCATCAAGAAGAAGGTCGAGAAGGTCGACTACACGCACAAGAAGCAGACCGGTGGTTCGGGTCAGTTCGCGCGCGTGATCATCGACATCGAGCCGACCAGCGTCGAGGCCGGTGGTGAGGGCGGGTACGAGTTCGTCAACGCCGTCACCGGTGGCCGCATCCCCCGGGAGTACATCCCGTCGGTGGACGAGGGCGCCCAGGAGGCGATGGAGTTCGGCGTACTGGCCGGCTACCCGATGGTGGACGTCAAGGTGACGCTGCAGGACGGCGCCTACCACGACGTCGACTCCTCCGAGCTCGCCTTCAAGATCGCCGGTTCGATGGCCTTCAAGGATGCCGCCCGCCGGGCGAATCCGGTCATCCTGGAGCCGATGTTCGCGGTCGAGGTCACCACCCCCGAGGACTACATGGGTGAAGTGATCGGCGACCTCAACTCTCGCCGTGGCCAGATCCAGTCGATGGACGAAGGCCCCGGTGGCAGCCGGGTCGTCAAGGCCCTGGTGCCGCTGTCGGAGATGTTCGGGTATGTCGGTGACCTGCGGTCGAAGACCCAGGGCCGCGCGTCCTACTCGATGCAGTTCGATTCCTACGCCGAGGTTCCGAAGAACGTGGCGGAAGAGATCATCAAGAAGGCCCGGGGCGAGTAACCTCTCGCTCCTGACCACCACACCCAGAGCGCGTCGGCGTACGGCGTAGTCAACATTTATCTAGGAGGGCCCCAGTGGCGAAGGCGAAGTTCGAGCGGACTAAGCCGCACGTCAACATCGGCACCATCGGTCACATCGACCACGGTAAGACGACGCTTACCGCGGCGATCACCAAGGTGCTGCACGACAAGTACCCGGACCTCAACGAGGCGTCGGCGTTCGATCAGATCGACAAGGCGCCGGAAGAGCGCCAGCGCGGTATCACCATCTCGATCGCGCACGTCGAGTACCAGACCGAGGCCCGGCACTACGCCCACGTCGACTGCCCGGGGCACGCGGACTACATCAAGAACATGATCACCGGTGCGGCCCAGATGGACGGCGCGATCCTGGTCGTCGCCGCCACCGACGGCCCGATGCCGCAGACGCGTGAGCACGTGCTGCTCGCCCGTCAGGTCGGCGTGCCGGCGATGGTCGTCGCCCTGAACAAGTGCGACATGGTCGACGACGAGGAGATCCTGGAGCTCGTCGAGCTCGAGGTCCGCGAGCTGCTCTCGGAGCAGGAGTTCGACGGCGACAACGCGCCGATCGTCCGTGTCGCGGCCCACCCGGCCCTGACCGGCGACGCCAAGTGGGGCGAGTCGATCCTCGAGCTGATGAACGCGGTCGACGAGTACATCCCGCAGCCGGAGCGCGAGATCGACAAGCCGTTCCTGATGCCGGTGGAGGACGTCTTCACCATCACCGGTCGCGGTACGGTCGTCACCGGCCGGATCGAGCGCGGTGTCATCAAGGTCAACGAGACCGTCGACATCGTCGGCATCCACGAGACCAAGCAGACCACCACGGTCACCGGTATCGAGATGTTCCGCAAGCTGCTCGACGAGGGCCAGGCCGGTGAGAACGTCGGTCTGCTGCTGCGTGGCACCAAGCGCGAAGAGGTCGAGCGCGGCATGGTCGTCATCAAGCCGGGCACCACGACGCCGCACACGAACTTCGAGGCGTCGGTCTACATCCTCTCCAAGGAGGAGGGCGGCCGTCACACGCCGTTCTTCCAGAACTACCGCCCGCAGTTCTACTTCCGCACCACCGACGTCACCGGTGTCGTCACGCTGCCCGAGGGCACCGAGATGGTCATGCCGGGCGACAACACCGACATGGCGGTCGAGCTGATCCAGCCGATCGCCATGGAGGACGGTCTGAAGTTCGCGATCCGTGAAGGTGGCCGTACCGTCGGCGCCGGCCGGGTCACCAAGATCGTCAAGTGATCTCATGAGGTCCGCGAGGGCTCGGGTTCTGAGCCCCCGCGGACCTCTGCTTTGTGCCCGATCCGGCGCTCAGGTGGTACCGGATCGGGCGTGAAGCCCCCCGATTGGCGTTCCGGCGTCGATCGATGGCACAATATTCAGGTTGCTCAGGCGAGGCCGCCGGGGTGCGTCCCAGATCTTCTTGATCTGGCTGGTGCGCCGGACCGGAGACCCTGCCGAGGTTCCGGTCCGAGACCGGGCCCCGATCTCCACACCAAGGTCGAAGAAGCGGTGGGTCACGCGCGTGCCGCGTTCGCGACACACCCGACCGCGGGGGTCGGAGCAACGCAACGGAAGACGATAGAGAAGGACGAAGCGAAGCGATGGCGGGACAAAAGATCCGCATCCGGCTGAAGGCCTACGACCACGAGGTCATCGACAGCTCGGCACGCAAGATTGTCGACACGGTGACGCGTACTGGTGCGAAGGTTGCTGGCCCGGTGCCGTTGCCGACGGAAAAGAACGTGTTCTGCGTCATCCGCTCGCCGCACAAGTACAAGGACAGCCGCGAGCACTTCGAGATGCGCACCCACAAGCGGCTCATCGACATCATCGACCCCACGCCGAAGACCGTCGACTCGCTGATGCGGCTCGACCTGCCGGCCGGTGTCGACATCGAGATCAAGCTCTGAGGGACGCGAACAACCAATGAGCAAGAACAAGAACACGCGCGGTCTGCTGGGCACCAAGCTCGGTATGACCCAGACCTGGGACGAGAACAACCGCGTCGTCCCCGTGACCGTGGTCCAGGCCGGCCCCTGCGTCGTCACCGGTGTCCGCACGTCGGACCGGGACGGCTACGACGGCGTCCAGATCGCCTTCGGCGACATCGACCCCCGCAAGGTGACCAAGCCGATGCGCGGCCACTTCGACAAGGCCGGCGTGACGCCGCGGCGCCACCTGCTGGAGCTGCGCACCGCCGACGCCAGCGAGTACGCCCTGGGCCAGGAGATCAAGGCCGAGGCCTTCGAGGCCGGTGAGCGCGTCGACGTCTCCGCGACCAGCAAGGGCAAGGGCTTCGCCGGTGTGATGAAGCGGCACGGCTTCCACGGTCTGCGCGCCACCCACGGTGTCCACAAGAAGCACCGCTCGCCGGGTTCCATCGGCGGCTGCGCCACGCCGGGCCGGGTCTTCAAGGGCCTGCGGATGGCGGGCCGGATGGGCCACGAGCAGGTCACCACCCAGAACGTCAGCGTGCACGCGGTGGACATCGAGCGCGGCCTGATCCTGATCAAGGGCGCCGTTCCCGGCCCCAAGGGCGGTCTGGTGCTGATCCGCAACGCCGCGAAGGGAGCTGCGAAGTGAGCACCGTCGACGTCGTCGTCGTGAAGGGCGACAAGGTCAGCAAGAAGGGTTCCGCCGAGCTTCCGGCCGAGCTGTTCGACGTCCAGGTGAACGTGCCGCTGATCCACCAGGTCGTGGTGGCCCAGCTGGCCGCGGCCCGCCAGGGCACGCACAAGACGAAGACCCGGGGCGAGGTGTCCGGCGGTGGCGCCAAGCCGTACCGCCAGAAGGGCACCGGCCGCGCCCGCCAGGGTTCGACCCGCGCGCCGCAGTTCACCGGTGGTGGCGTCGTCCACGGCCCGGTGCCGCGCGACTACAGCCAGCGGACCCCGAAGAAGATGATCGCCGCCGCGCTCCGCGGTGCGCTGTCCGACCGGGCCCGCGACGGCCAGGTGTTCGTGGTCGAGAGCTTCGTGGACGGCGACAAGCCCTCCACCAAGTCGGCCCTCAAGGTGCTGAGCGAGGTGACCGAGCCGGGCAAGGCGCTGGTCGTCGTCGACCGCGCCGACGAGCTCACCTGGCTGAGCCTGCGCAACGTGCAGCACGTGCACCTGATCGCCGCCGACCAGCTGAACGCGTACGACGTTCTGGTCAGCGACGCGGTCGTGTTCACCAAGGGAGCCCTGGACACGTTCGTGGCCGGCGCCCCCAAGGGCAAGTCCGTCAAGGCCGTCGCGACGTCGACTGAGGCCGAGGAGGTAGAAGCATGAGCCACGGAGTCAACAAGGACCCCCGGGACGTGCTGCTCCGGCCGGTCGTGAGCGAGAAGAGCTACGGCCTGCTGGACGAGCAGAAGTACACGTTCGAGGTCGACCCGCGGGCCAACAAGACCGAGATCAAGCTCGCGGTCGAGAAGGTCTTCCAGGTCAAGGTCAGCGACGTGAACACCATCAACCGCAAGGGCAAGCGCCGCCGGACCCGGTCCGGCTGGGGCAAGCGCCCGGACACCAAGCGGGCGATCGTGACCCTCAAGGGTGACGACCGCATCGACATCTTCGGAGGCCAGTCGTAATGGGAATCCGCAAGTACAAGCCGACGACGCCGGGCCGCCGTGGCTCGAGCGTGGCCGACTTCGTCGAGCTCACCCGTTCGACCCCGGAGAAGTCGCTGCTGCGTCCGCTCCCGAAGAAGGGCGGCCGGAACAACTCCGGCAAGATCACCACCCGGCATCACGGTGGCGGTCACAAGCGGGCGTACCGGCTGATCGACTTCAAGCGGTACGACAAGGACGGCGTGCCGGCCAAGGTCGCGCACATCGAGTACGACCCGAACCGGACCGCGCGGATCGCGCTGCTGCACTACGTGGACGGCGAGAAGCGCTACATCCTCGCCCCGTCCAACCTGAAGCAGGGCACGGTCGTCGAGAACGGCCCGGCCGCGGACATCAAGATCGGCAACAACCTGCCGCTGCGCAACATCCCGGTCGGCTCCACGGTGCACGCCGTCGAGCTGCGTCCGGGCGGTGGCGCGAAGATGGGCCGCTCGGCCGGCGCCAGCATTCAGCTGGTCGCGAAGGAAGGCCGGATGGCCACCCTGCGGATGCCGTCCGGCGAGGTCCGGATGGTCGACGTGCGCTGCCGCGCCACCCTCGGTGAGGTCGGCAACGGCGAGCAGTCGAACATCAACTGGGGCAAGGCGGGCCGGATGCGCTGGAAGGGCAAGCGCCCGACCGTCCGCGGTGTCGCGATGAACCCGGTCGACCACCCGCACGGTGGTGGTGAGGGTAAGACCTCGGGTGGTCGCCACCCGGTGTCCCCGTGGGGCCAGCCGGAAGGCCGGACCCGCACCCGCAAGGAAAGCGACCGAATGATCGTCCGGCGCCGCAAGGCCGGCAAGAAGCGCTGATAGGGAGCCGGCCACATGCCACGCAGCCTCAAGAAGGGCCCGTTCGTCGACCACCACCTGGCAAAGAAGGTGGAGGTGCAGAACGAGAAGGGCACCAAGAACGTCATCAAGACCTGGTCTCGCCGATCGATGATCGTGCCGGACATGATCGGCCACACGATTGCGGTGCACGACGGCCGCAAGCACGTGCCGGTGTTCGTGACGGACTCGATGGTCGGGCACAAGCTCGGCGAGTTCGCCCCGACCCGGACGTTCAAGGGTCACGAGAAGGACGACCGGAAGTCACGGCGTCGCTGATCCCGCAGGGACAGTGACGAAGCGAAAGCAATCTACGGAGAGATTCGAACATCATGAGCGTTCAAGAGCGTAGGGCGATCAGCGCCCGTCGCGAGAGCCTGCTGGGCGAGCAGCCCGGGGCCTTCGCGGTCGCGCGCTTCGTCCGCGTGACGCCGATGAAGGCGCGCCGCGTGGTCGATCTGGTGCGCGGTCTGGGCGTCGACGACGCACTCGCCACTCTGAAGTTCGCCCCGCAGGCCGCTGCCGCGACCGTGTACAAGGTCGTCGACAGCGCCGCGGCGAACGCCGAGGGCACCGAACACCTGAACCGCGCCGACCTGGTCGTGGCGAAGGCCTACGTGGACGAGGGCCCGACGCTGAAGCGTCACCGCCCGCGCGCACAGGGCCGGGCCACCCGGATCGACAAGCGGACGAGCCACATCACCGTGGTCGTCGCTCCGCGCGTCGAGGCCGAGCCGGCCGAGAAGGCACCGGTCAAGAAGGCAGCCGCGAAGAAGTCCGCGGACACCGCTGACACGGCGAAGAAGGCACCGGCGAAGAAGGCGGCCAAGAAGGCTGCCGACAAGCCGGCCGAGGCCGCTGAGAAGCCGGCCAAGAAGGCGACCGCCAAGAAGGCGGCCACCAAGAAGGCCACCGCTGAGAAGAAGGAGTCCTGACGTGGGACAGAAGGTAAACCCGCACGGGTTCCGTCTCGGCATCAGCACCGACCACAAGAGCCGTTGGTACGCCGACAAGCTGTACAAGGACTACGTGGGCGAGGACGTCAAGATCCGTCGTCTGCTGAGCAAGGGCATGGAGCGCGCCGGCATCTCCCGCGTGGAGATCGAGCGCACCCGTGACCGGGTCCGGGTCGACATCCACACCGCTCGTCCGGGCATCGTCATCGGCCGCCGCGGCGCTGAGGCGGACCGGATCCGGGGCAGCCTCGAGGAGCTCACCGGCAAGCAGGTGCAGCTGAACATCCTCGAGGTCAAGAACTCCGAGGTCGACGCCCAGCTGGTCGCGCAGGGCGTGGCCGAGCAGCTGTCCGGCCGCGTGGCGTTCCGCCGCGCGATGCGCAAGGCGATGCAGACCACCATGCGTGGCGGCGCCCTGGGCATCCGGATCCAGTGCTCCGGCCGGCTCGGTGGCGCGGAGATGTCGCGGTCGGAGTTCTACCGCGAGGGCCGTGTCCCGCTGCACACGCTGCGGGCCGACATCGACTACGGCTTCTACGAGGCCCGGACGACCTTCGGCCGGATCGGCGTGAAGGTCTGGATCTACAAGGGCGACGTCGCCGGCACCCGCGCGGAGCGCGAGGCGCAGGCCGCGGCCCGTGCGGCCACCCAGCAGCGTGGCCGTCCGGCCCGCCGCGACGGCGGTGACCGCGGTGACCGTGGTGGTCGTGGTGGTGACCGTGGCGGTCGCCGCGACAACCGCCGGGACGACGCGCGCAACAGCAACGCGGCCCCTGCCGCCGAGGCGAGCGCGCCGGCGGCCGACAAGCCCGCCGAGACGACCGGAACGGAGAGCTGAACAATGCTCATCCCCCGCAAGGTCAAGCACCGCAAGCAGCACCACCCCAAGCGCACCGGCGCGGCCAAGGGTGGTACGACGCTCGCCTTCGGTGACTTCGGCATCCAGGCGCTGGAGAGCCACTACGTCACCAACCGGCAGATCGAGTCGGCGCGTATCGCGATGACCCGGCACATCAAGCGTGGCGGCAAGGTGTGGATCAACATCTACCCGGACCGTCCGCTGACCAAGAAGCCGGCCGAGACCCGGATGGGTTCCGGTAAGGGTTCGCCGGAGTGGTGGATCGCCAACGTGAAGGCCGGCCGCGTGATGTTCGAGCTGTCCGGTGTTCCGGAGGACATCGCTCGCGAGGCGATGCGCCGCGCGATCCACAAGTTGCCGATGAAGTGCCGCTTCATCACCCGAGAGGCAGGTGAGAACTGATGGCTACCCTGACCGCCGCCGAGCTGCGGAACCTGGGCCGGGACGAGCTGCTGAAGAAGCTCGGTGAAGCCAAGGAGGAGCTGTTCAACCTCCGGTTCCAGGCTGCCACGGGCCAGCTGGAGTCCCACGGCCGGCTGCGCGCCGTCCGCAAGGACATCGCCCGCATCTACACGGTGCTGTCGGAGCGTGCGCTCGGCATCACCGAGGAGGTCGACGCCCCGGCCGAGGCCGTGGCGGACGACGCCGCGGACGACAGTGAGAAGGCCAACGCATGACCGAGAACGTGAAGGACGAGACCGTGAGCACGACCACCGAGGCGCGAGGCCGCCGGAAGACCCGTGAGGGTCTGGTGCTGAGCGACAAGATGGACAAGACCGTCGTGGTTGAGGTCGAGGACCGGGTGAAGCACCACCTGTACGGCAAGGTCATCCGGCGTACCAGCAAGCTCAAGGCGCACGACGAGCAGAACGCCGCCGGTATCGGCGACCGCGTCCTCCTGATGGAGACCCGGCCGCTGTCGGCGACCAAGCGCTGGCGCGTCGTCGAGATCCTCGAGAAGGCCAAGTAGCTGTTGGCGGCTACTCGCCGGCAACCAACCGAAATTTATTCGTTCCGCAAGGCTCGCGTGAGTGAGAACCAGCGAGACAACCAGGAGATCAACAGATGATCCAGCAGGAGTCGCGACTGAAGGTCGCCGACAACACGGGCGCGAAGGAGATCCTTTGCATCCGCGTTCTCGGTGGCTCCGGTCGGCGCTACGCCGGTGTCGGGGACACGATCGTCGCCACCGTCAAGGACGCGATCCCCGGCGGTGGTGTGAAGAAGGGTGACGTCGTCAAGGCGGTCGTCGTGCGGACCGTGAAGGAGCGCCGGCGTCCGGACGGCTCCTACATCCGCTTCGACGAGAACGCCGCGGTGATCCTGAAGGCCGACGGCGAGCCGCGCGGCACCCGCATCTTCGGGCCGGTCGGCCGGGAGCTGCGTGAGAAGCGCTTCATGAAGATCATCTCGCTCGCACCGGAGGTGCTCTGAGATGGCCCAGAAGAAGCTGCATGTGAAGAAGGGCGATCAGGTCCGCGTGATCGCCGGTAGGTCCAAGGGCCTCGAGGGCAAGATCATCCAGGTCTTCCCGAACGACGAGAAGGTCATCGTCGAGGGCGTCAACCGGGTGAAGAAGCACACCAAGGTGCAGCAGGCCCAGCGCGGCGGCACCACCGGTGGCATCGTCACCCAGGAAGCCCCGATCCACGTCTCGAACGTGGCGCTTCTGGTCGAGGTCGAGAAGGACGGCAAGAAGCAGAAGGTGACCACCCGCGTCGGTTTCAACCGCGTCGAGGTGCAGAAGCGCCGTCCCGACGGTTCGACGTACACCGGTTACCGGAGCGTCCGGATCGCACGGCGTACCGGCGAGGAGATCTGATGACCACCGCAGTAACCGAGAACAAGATCCAGCCGCGGCTGAAGACGAAGTACCGCGAGGAGATCGTCGGCAAGCTGCAGGACGAGTTCCAGTACGCCAACGTCATGCAGGTGCCCGGGCTCACCAAGATCGTGGTGAACATGGGTGTCGGCGAGGCGGCCCGCGACTCGAAGCTGATCGAGGGCGCCGTCAAGGACCTGGCCGCGATCACCGGCCAGAAGCCGCAGGTCACCAAGGCCCGTAAGTCGATCGCGCAGTTCAAGCTGCGCGAGGGGATGCCGATCGGCGCCCACGTGACGCTGCGCGGCGACCGCATGTGGGAGTTCCTGGACCGGCTGCTGGCGCTCGCGCTGCCCCGGATCCGCGACTTCCGCGGCCTGTCCGCCAAGCAGTTCGACGGTACTGGGAACTACACCTTCGGTCTGACCGAGCAGGTGATGTTCCACGAGATCAACCAGGACCGGATCGACCGCGTCCGGGGCATGGACATCACCGTGGTGACCACCGCGAAGAACGACGACGAGGGTCGGGCCCTGCTGCGGGCGCTCGGCTTCCCGTTCAAGGAGAACTGACGTGGCGAAGACAGCACTCAAGGTCAAGCAGGCCCGGAAGCCGAAGTTCGCGGTGCGCGGCTACACGCGCTGCCAGCGCTGCGGCCGGCCGAAGGCGGTCTTCCGCAAGTTCGGCCTGTGCCGGATCTGCCTGCGGGAGATGGCGCACCGGGGCGAGCTGCCCGGTGTGACCAAGTCCAGCTGGTGACCGTCTCCACCCCCGAACTTCTCCCCATTCACCATCTAGTCACCGTAGGTCGCCGAACGGCGAAACCACGGCGGGAAAGAGGCCCCAGGCCATGACGATGACCGACCCGATCGCAGACATGTTGACGCGTCTGCGGAACGCCAACCAGGCGTACCACGAGTCGACCGCGATGCCGTACAGCAAGATCAAGCAGGGTATCGCCGACATCCTCCAGCAGGAGGGCTACATCGCCTCCTACAAGGTGGAGGACCCCAAGGAGGGGGCCGTCGGCAAGACCCTGATCGTCGACCTCAAGTTCGGCCCGAGCCGGGAGCGCTCCATCGCGGGCGTCCGCCGGATCTCGAAGCCGGGCCTGCGGGTCTACGCGAAGTCGACCAACCTGCCCAAGGTCCTCGGTGGCCTGGGCGTCGCGATCATCTCGACGTCCCAGGGACTGCTGACCGACAAGCAGGCCAAGAACAAGGGCGTCGGCGGGGAAGTCCTCGCCTACGTCTGGTGACGAAGAACCGGAAGGAGGACCACAGAAATGTCTCGCATCGGTAAGCTCCCGGTCTCGGTCCCGTCCGGCGTCGACGTCACGATCGACGGCCAGACGGTCACCGTGAAGGGTCCGAAGGGTCAGCTCTCGCACGTGGTGGCTGAGCCCATCGCGGTCGGCCGCGACGAGGACGGCTCGATCGCCGTGACCCGTCCGGACGACCAGCGCAAGAGCAAGGAACTGCACGGCCTGTCCCGCACCCTGATCGCCAACCTGGTCACTGGGGTCACGGACGGCTACGAGAAGAAGCTCGAGATCGTCGGCGTCGGGTACCGCGTCCTGTCCAAGGGACCGACCCAACTGGAGTTCTCGCTCGGCTACAGCCACACCATCACGGTGGACGCGCCGGAAGGCATCACGTTCAACGTGGAGGCGCCGACCCGGTTCTCGGTGATCGGCATCGACAAGCAGTCGGTCGGTGAGGTCGCCGCGAACATCCGCAAGCTGCGTAAGCCCGAGCCGTACAAGGGCAAGGGCGTGCGGTACGCCGGCGAGCAGGTGCGCCGCAAGGTCGGAAAGGCTGGTAAGTAACCATGGCGATCGGACTGCGTCAGCACAAGCACTCCGCCAAGAAGACGGCCTCCCGGCTGCGTCGCCAGATCCGGGTCCGGAAGAAGATCAACGGCACGGCCGACCGGCCGCGGCTGGTGGTCACCAAGTCGTCGAAGCACCTGTTCGCTCAGGTCATCGACGACGTGGCCGGCAAGACGCTGGTCTCCGCCTCCACCATGGAGGCCGACCTGCGCGGCGCGGAAGCCAACAAGACCGACAAGGCCAAGACCGTCGGCGGCCTGATCGCCGACCGGGCGAAGGCCGCCGGCATCGACTCGGTCGTCTTCGACCGGGCCGGGAACAAGTACCACGGCCGTATCGCGGCCCTGGCCGACGCCGCCCGCGAGGGCGGGCTCGGCTTCTGACAGGCGATCAAGGGAAGAAGGTAGTTCGAACATGAGCGGAGGCCAGCAGCGTCGCGGAGGCGGCGCCGGTGGTGAGCGCCGTGGTCGCGACGGGGGTCGCGGTCAGCAGGCGGACAAGACCGCCTACATCGAGCGCGTGGTAGCCATCAACCGGGTCGCCAAGGTCGTGAAGGGTGGTCGTCGCTTCAGCTTCACCGCCCTCGTGGTCGTCGGCGACGGTGAGGGCACCGTCGGTGTGGGTTACGGCAAGGCCAAGGAGGTGCCCGCGGCGATCGCCAAGGGTGTCGAGGAGGCCAAGAAGGCGTTCTTCAAGGTGCCGCGTATCCAGGGCACCATCCCGCACCCGGTCCAGGGCGAGAAGGCCGCCGGCGTGGTCATGCTGCGCCCGGCTGCTCCTGGTACCGGTGTGATCGCGGGTGGCTCGGCGCGCGCCGTACTGGAGTGCGCCGGGATCCACGACATCCTGAGCAAGTCGCTGGGCTCGTCCAACGCCATCAACGTGGTGCACGCCACGGTGGAGGCGCTGCGCAGCCTGGAGACCCCGGAGGCCGTGGCCGCGCGCCGTGGCCTGCCGGTCGAGGACGTCGCGCCGGCAGCGCTGCTGAAGGCGCGGGCGGAGGTGGCTTCCTGATGGCCCGCCTGAAGGTGACCCAGGTCCGTTCCGGTATCGGTGGCAAGCAGAACCAGCGGGACACGCTGCGCACCCTGGGCGTCAAGCGGATCGGCGACAGCGCCGTCCACGAGGACAAGCCCGAGGTTCGCGGCATGGTCCGTACGGTTCGCCACCTCATCACCGTCGAGGAGGTCGACTGACATGGCGCTCAAGGTTCACCACCTGCGTCCGGCGCCCGGTGCCAAGACCGCCAAGACCCGCGTGGGTCGTGGTGAGGGCAGCAAGGGCAAGACCGCCGGCCGCGGTACCAAGGGCAGCAAGGCGCGTAACAACATCCCCGAGTACTTCGAGGGTGGCCAAATGCCGCTGCACATGCGGCTCCCGAAGCTGAAGGGCTTCAAGAGCAGGAACCGGGTGGAGTTCCAGGTCGTTAACCTGGACAAGCTCGGACAACTGTTCCCCGAAGGTGGCGAGGTCGGCGTGGCCGACCTGGTCGCCAAGGGCGCGGTCCGTCGTGGTCAGCCGGTCAAGGTGCTGGGTGACGGCGAACTGACCGTGGCACTGCAGGTCTCGGCTCACAAGTTCTCCAAGTCCGCCACGGACAAGATCCAGGCGGCCGGGGGGACCACGACCGAGGTGTGACACGAGGTCCAGGGCTCGTAACGGCCGGTGCTTGATATCCTGCGCCGGTCGGACGGGCCCTGGTTCGTCTCTTGCCCAGCGGCTTAGCTAGGCCCCTGCCGTGCCCGCGGCAAGGGAAACTTGTGGGAGGACAGGGTGTTAGGCGCCTTCGCCAACGCGTTCAAGACTCCGGACCTGCGCCGGAAGATCTTGTTCGTGCTCTTCATCGTCGTGATCTTCCGGATCGGCTCCGTGGTGCCGGCCCCCGGGGTGAACGTTCAGTCCCTGGACACGTGTATCAAGATCACCCAGGGTGGCCAGAACGCCAACCTCTACAACCTGATCAACCTGTTCTCCGGTGGCGCACTGCTGCAGCTCGCGATCTTCGCGCTCGGCATCATGCCGTACATCACCGCCAGCATCATCCTGCAGCTGCTCACCGTGGTGATCCCGCGGCTGGAGTCGCTGAAGAAGGAAGGCCAGGCGGGGCAGGGCAAGATCACGCAGTACACCCGGTTCCTGACCGTCGGACTGGCGATCCTGCAGTCCACCGCCTTCGTGGCGCTGGCCCGGACGCCGGGCCGCCTGTTCCAGGGCTGCAACGAGCCGCTGCTCTACAAGGACGACTGGTTCACCATCACCATCATGGTGCTGACCATGACCGCCGGCACCGGCGTCGTCATGTGGCTCGGTGAACTGATCACCGACCGTGGCGTCGGCAACGGCATGTCGATCCTGATCTTCACCCAGATCGTCGCCACCTTCCCGACCCAGCTGTGGAGCATCCGCAAGCAGAAGGGTCTCACCACCTTCATCGTGGTGATCGCGATCGGTCTGGTCATCATGGCCGCGGTCATCTTCATCGAGCAGGCGCAGCGCCGGATCCCGGTGCAGTACGCGAAGCGCATGGTCGGGCGGAAGATGTTCGGCGGCACCTCGACGTACATTCCGCTGAAGGTCAACCAGGCCGGTGTCATCCCGGTGATCTTCGCTTCCAGTCTGATGTATCTCCCGGTCCTGATCAGTCAGTTCCAGCAGGGCAAGAGCTGGTCCAACTGGATCCAGGGCCACTTGGTCAAGGGCGACCACCCGATCTACATGGTGACGTACGTCGCCCTGATCATCTTCTTCACGTACTTCTACGTCTCGATCACCTTCAACCCCAAGGAGGTCGCGGACAACATGAAGAAGTACGGCGGCTTCATCCCGGGCATCCGGGCGGGGCGGCCGACCGAGGAATACCTGAAGTACGTGTTGGACCGCATCACGCTGCCGGGCGCGATCTACCTCGCGGTGATCTCGATGATCCCGCTGATCGCTCTCGTCCTGCTGAACGCGAACCAGAACTTCCCGTTCGGTGGTACGTCGATCCTGATCATGGTCGGTGTCGGCCTCGACACGGTGAAGCAGATCGAGAGTCAGCTGCAGCAGCGTAACTACGAAGGGTTCTTGCGCTGATGAGAATGTTGCTGATGGGTCCGCCCGGGGCGGGCAAGGGCACGCAGGCAAAGGTGCTTGCGGAACGCCTGAATATCCCGGCCGTGTCCACCGGCGACATCTTCCGTGCGAACGTCAAGGACGAGACGCCGCTGGGTGTCGAGGCCAAGCGCTACATGGACGCGGGCGACTACGTCCCGGACGAGGTCACCAACGCGATGGTGCGCGACCGGCTGTCCGAGGCGGACGCCGGCGACGGCTTCCTGCTCGACGGGTACCCGCGGACGCTGGCCCAGGTCGGCACGCTGGACGAGATTCTCGCCGACCACGGCCACAGCCTGGACGCGGTGGTGGCGCTGGTCGCCGACACCGACGTCCTGGTCGGCCGGATGCTCAAGCGGGCGCAGACCGACGGCCGCTCGGACGACTCCGAAGAGGTCATCCGGCACCGGCAGGACGTGTACGTCGCCGAGACCAAGCCGCTGCTCCGGGTCTACGCCCAGCGCGGCCTGCTGGTCGAGGTGGACGGCGTCGGCGAGATCGACGAGGTCAGCGAGCGGGTTCTGGCCGCGCTCAAGACCGTCACCGACTAAGTGATGTGCCCGTGATGTTCAGGGACCGCGGGATCGAGATCAAGACCCGCGAGCAGATTCTGGCGATGCGCAAGGCCGGCCTGGTGGTCGGCCGCACGCTGGAGCTGCTCCGCGGTGCGGTCCGGGCCGGCATCACCACTGGCGAGCTGGACGCGATCGCGGAGGACAACATCCGGTCCTCCGGCGCGACGCCGTCGTTCAAGGGGTACCACGGGTTCACCGGCTCGATCTGCGCGTCGGTGAACGACGAGATCGTGCACGGCATCCCGGGGGACCGGGTGCTCGCCGACGGTGACCTGATCTCGATCGACTGCGGTGCGATCGTGGACGGCTGGCACGGCGACGCCGCGATCACCGTCGGTGTCGGCGGCCCGGACGCCGTCGGCGACGAGCTGCTCGAGCTGGCGCGGATCTGCGAGGAGTCGATGTGGCGCGGGTTCGCCGCGGCGCGGCTCGGCGGGCGGCTGTCGGACATCTCGGCCGCGGTCGAGGCGCATGTCCGCGCGAACTCGTCGTACGGGATCGTCGAGGACTTCGTCGGGCACGGGATCGGCTCGGCCATGCACCAGCCGCCGAACGTGCCGAACTTCGGCCGTCCCGGCCGCGGACCGAAGCTGGTCGAGGGCATGGCACTGGCTGTCGAACCGATGCTCACGCTCGGTAAGCAGGACAACCACACGCTCGAGGACGACTGGACGGTCGTCACCGACGACGGCCGGCCGGCCGCGCACACCGAGCACACGTTCACGCTCACCCCGCAGGGACCGTGGGTGCTGACCGCGCTCGACGGCGGCGAGGCGAAGCTCGCGGAGCTCGGCGTCAAGTTCGGCGCCCTGGCCGACTGACGACCGTCGGCATCCACCCGCCGGCGTCCACCCGTCGGCGTCCACCCGTCGGGGGACGCGGAGGGACCGGGGGCTGAGGCACACTTGAGACATGCCTCAGTACCAGCCGTACCAGCGGTTCACCGAAGCCGACCGGGACAAGATCGCCGGGCGGCTGCGGGACGCGTTCGCGGACGGGCGGCTGGACCAACCCGAGTTCGCGTCGCGCCTGGACCGGCTCTACGCCGTGCAGACGTACGGCGAGCTCGAGCCGCTGGTGCGTGACCTGCCACCGATGCGGACGTACCAGACGCCCCAGGTGGTCAAGGACACCAAGCCGGCGCCGCAGCCGGGCAGCTTCCCGGAGCGGAAGAAGGACAACCAGCCCCAGCGCCGGGGCGGAGCGATCGGCGGGTTCACCGGCGTGGTGCTGGTCAACGTCGTGATCTGGTTCGTGATCGGACTCGGCAACGGCGGCCACTGGCCGCACTTCTGGCCGGTCTGGTTGCTGATCCCGTGGGCGATCATCGCCCTCGGCGGCCTCGGAAAGCGCCGTTGACATCCGCCCAGGTCAGCCGCCGCACGGCAGGCTCGCGTCTGCGGCCGGACTGGGCGTGGCAGGTGCATCAGGGGGCGGCGATCGTCTACGTGATCTGGTTCGCCGTCGCCGTACCGCTGGCGATCGCCGGGCTGCTGCTGGAGCCGCGCTGGGTCGGATGGCTGGTGATGGCCTGGTTCCTGGCACTGATCGGTTTCACGCTGGTACTGCGGATCCGTGACAGCCGCCGGCGGCGGGCCTGGGCCGATGTGGCGGGGCAGCTGGGCTGGCGGATCAGCGCGTCCGGGGCGGACCTGCTGGATCGTTGGCCGTTCCCACCGTTCGACGCCGACCCGAACGCCGAGGTCGTCGACGTGACGTCCGGCCGGCATCGTGGCCGGGAGTTCTGCACCGGGCGGTTCCGGCACAAGGTACGGCGCCGCGAGCTCGGCTTCGACTTCCTGGACCTGCAGGTGGATCGGCCGTTGCCGCCGCTGCAGGTGCTGCCCGCGTCCCTGGCACCGGTGGCGGCCGCGAGCCTGCTGCCGATCGAGCTCACCGTCGACGGGCTGCCTGGCCGGTACTGCTTGTTCAACGGCCGCGAGGATCATGCGCTCGCGGCCCTGCACCCGCGGGCGGTCGAGGCGCTGGCCGACGTACCGCCGTTCGGGTTCAGTTGCGAGGGGCGGCGGTTCGTCGCGGTTCTTCCGGCGTACCGCGACTCCACCACCGCCCTCGCACAACTGGACGCGGCCTGCGATCTGCTCGACCTGATGCCCGAGCAGCTCTGGCGCGCCGGCGAACAGTGGGCCGCTAGCCGGCAGGAGTCCTGAGCAGGCCGACGAGCGCCGACAGGTCCTGATCACCGGCGCCCGACGCCACGGCGTTGCGCAGCAGTTCGCCCATCGGTACGAGCAACATCGGGTTGACTCCCTGCGCCTCCGCTGTCGTGACTAGGTTCTCGTAAGCAGCTGCCTGCATCGCGAGATTCGAACCGGCCGTGTCCGCAGGACCGTTGTCGAGATCCCCAGCCATGCCATGCAGGCTGGTCAGCATTGCCGTAAGCCACGGGACGAGGAACTGCTCCGTGAACGGGACCGCCGGCACCTCCGCGGCGGCCATCAGCGCCAGCGCGTGCTGGGCGCCGCCGAACATGCCGTACATCGCGCTGAGCAGGGCGATGTCGTGCAGCGCGGCGAGCCCGGCGTCCGTGCCGACGTACGCCGGGCTCGCGAGCGCGGACAGGTCGCCGCTGTACTGCTCGAACGCCTCCTGTGCGCCGCTGTAGAAGATGAACGCCGCGGGGCCGCCGATCATCGCGGGCACCGCCATGATGCCGCCGTCGAGGTACTGCGCTCCCGCGGTCGTCACCCACTCCGCCGTGGCGCGGGCCTGGCCGGGCGTGCTGTTGGTCAGGTTGGCGACCGTCTTGCCGGTCAGCTCGAGGCCGTCGAGCGTGCTGCGAACGGTGTCGTCGACGAGCAGGCAGACGACGACCAGCGGGCTCGCGGCGATCGCGTCGGCCGCGGTGGCGGCGCGGTTCGCGCCGAGGGAGTCGAGTTCGGGGGAGCGGCCGGGGGTGCGGTTCCAGACGGTGGTCGGGTGACCGGCGGCCAGGAAGGCCCGGGCGAGGGCGGTTCCCATCGCGCCGAGCCCCAGGACGGTGACAGGTGTCTTCATGCCGTCCACTCTGGATCGGACGCTTTAGGATGGACAAGTACCCACTAAATAGTCAGGTACTGACGGAAAGGTAAGTATGCGTGCCTACACCTGTGGCCTGGACGCCGCCGCCGATGTGATCGGCGGGAAGTGGAAGCCGCGCATCCTGTGGGCGCTGCACCACGGGCCGATGCGGTTCGGGGAGCTGCGCCGGGAGATCTCCGGCGTCACCGAGAAGATGCTGATCCAGCAGCTGCGCGAGCTGGAGTCGCGCGACATCGTGCACCGCGAGGTCTTCCACCAGGTACCGCCGAAGGTCGAGTACTCACTGACCGAACTCGGGCAGTCACTCAATGAAGCCCTGATACCGTTGGACACCTGGGGATCGGACCATCTGTCCGAGCTCGAGGCCTCGCGCGGTTGCTGACTGGGGGCCTCGATTGGGTTTCGCGCGGGTGGATGGCGTAGACTCTTTCCTTGGCTCTTTGTAGCCATAGCCAGTCACGTCTACAGAAGTGCGAGGACATGCCCAAAAAAGAGGGAGTCATCGAACTCGAGGGCACCATCGTCGAGGCCCTGCCGAACGCGATGTTCCGTGTTGAGCTGTCCAACGGGCACAAGGTGCTCGCGCACATCAGCGGCAAGATGAGGCAGCACTACATCCGGATCCTCCCCGAGGACCGGGTCGTCGTGGAGCTGTCGCCGTACGACCTCACCCGGGGTCGCATCGTCTATCGGTACAAGTAACACCACCAACACCTGTCGAAGAAAGAAGCTCGATGAAGGTCAACCCGAGCGTCAAGAAGATCTGCGACAAGTGCAAGGTGATCCGCCGTCACGGCCGGGTCATGGTGATCTGCGAGAACCCGCGGCACAAGCAGCGGCAGGGCTGACACAGCCACTCGAGCAGCACGGCACTTTCGCACCACAGCGCGCATGCTCGTCCGGGATCCGTCCCGGACGTCGCCCCCGGAACAGAGGCCGGGGCCTTGCCGGTGAACGAAACCATCAGTCACCGAGGCGGGCAAGGACGCAGCGCGCCACCACACCTCTGCTGACGAAAGGAACACCGCCACATGGCACGCCTCGTAGGAGTCGACCTTCCGCGCGACAAGCGCATCGAGGTCGCCCTCACGTACATCTTCGGTGTGGGCCGCACGCGCGCCCAGGAAACGCTGAAGAACACCGGGGTCTCCCCGGACAAGCGCGTCCACGAGCTGGGCGACGACGAGCTGGTCAAGCTCCGGGACTGGATCGAAGGCAACTACAAGATCGAGGGTGACCTCCGTCGCGAGGTGACCGCGGACATCCGCCGCAAGATCGAGATCGGGTCGTACCAGGGTCGCCGGCACCGCAGCGGGCTGCCGGTGCGCGGTCAGCGCACCCGGACCAACGCCCGTAGCCGTAAGGGTCGCCGTAAGGCGATCGCCGGCAAGAAGAAGAAGTGACCCGGATGACTTTCGACCACCCCAGGAGCAACTGACCTATGCCTCCCAAGAGCCGCACCGCGGCCGGCGCGAAGAAGGTGCGCCGCAAGGAGAAGAAGAACGTGGCCGCCGGCCACGCGCACATCAAGAGCACGTTCAACAACACGATCGTGACGATCACCGACCCGACCGGCGCGGTCATCTCGTGGGCTTCCGCGGGCACCGTCGGCTTCAAGGGTTCGCGCAAGTCCACCCCGTTCGCCGCGCAGATGGCCGCCGAGGCCGCCGGGCGCCGCGCGATGGAGCACGGCATGCGCAAGATCGACGTGTTCGTCAAGGGTCCCGGCTCCGGCCGTGAGACCGCGATCCGTTCGCTGGGTGCGGTCGGCCTCGAGGTCGGCACCATCCAGGACGTCACCCCCGTCGCCCACAACGGATGCCGCCCGCCGAAGCGGCGCCGGGTCTGATCCCAGAGAGAGGAAGGTAGCGAACCATGGCCCGTTACACCGGACCTATGACCAAGAAGTCGCGCCGTCTCGGGGTCGACCTCGTCGGTGGCGACAAGGCGTTCGAGCGTCGTCCGTACCCGCCGGGTATGCACGGCCGCGGCCGCCCGAAGGAGAGCGAGTACCTGCTCCAGCTGCGCGAGAAGCAGAAGGCGCGTTACTCGTACGGCGTTCTCGAGAAGCAGTTCCGCCGGTACTACGAGGAGGCCTCGCGGCGCTCCGGCAAGACCGGTGACAACCTGCTGCAGATCCTGGAGTCCCGGCTGGACAACGTGGTGTACCGCGCCGGCCTGGCCCGGACCCGCCGGCAGGCCCGTCAGCTCGTCGTCCACGGTCACTTCACCGTGAACGGCCGCAAGGTGAACATCCCGTCGTACCGCGTCGCTGCCCACGACATCATCGATGTCAAGCAGAAGTCGGTCGAGACGACGCCGTTCATCATCGCCCGGGAGACGCACAGCGAGCGTGTCGTCCCGGCGTGGCTCGAGGTGATGCCGGAGCGTCTGCGGATCCTCGTGCACCAGCTGCCGACCCGGCAGCAGATCGACACCCAGGTCGCCGAGCACCTGATCGTCGAGCTCTACTCGAAGAACTGACCGCGTACCGGCCGGTGGTCCTCGGACCGCCGGCCGGTCCGGTGCGTTCTTCACCACTCGCGACCTCAAATAGTGGTCGTCGCGACGAAAGAAGGAACCCCAAGTGCTGATCGCACAACGCCCCACCCTGACCGAAGAGGTCGTCGACGAGTACCGCTCGCGGTTCGTGATCGAGCCGCTGGAGCCGGGCTTCGGTTACACCCTCGGGAACTCGATCCGCCGGACCCTGCTGTCGTCCATCCCGGGCGCGGCCGTCACGAGCATCAAGATCGACGGTGTCCTGCACGAGTTCTCGACCGTTGCCGGGGTCAAGGAAGACGCCACCCAGCTGATCCTGAACCTGAAGGACCTGGTCGTCTCCTCCGAGCACGACGAGCCCGTCACCATGTACCTGCGCAAGCAGGGCCCCGGTGACGTCACCGCCGCCGACATCGCGCCGCCGGCCGGTGTCGAGGTGCACAACCCGGACCTGAAGATCGCCACCCTGAACGAGAAGGGCCGGCTCGAGATGGAGCTGGTCGTCGAGCGCGGCCGTGGCTACGTCTCCGCCGTCCAGAACAAGTCCGCCGACGCGGAGATCGGCCGGATGCCGGTCGACTCGATCTACTCGCCGGTGCTCAAGGTCACCTACAAGGTCGAGGCGACCCGTGTCGAGCAGCGCACCGACTTCGACCGCCTGGTGGTCGACGTCGAGACCAAGCCGTCGATGCTGCCCCGCGACGCCGTCGCGTCGGCCGGTAAGACGCTGGTCGAGCTGTTCGGTCTGGCCCGCGAGCTGAACGTCGAGGCCGAGGGCATCGACATCGGCCCGTCGCCGGTGGACGAGCAGATGGCCGCCGACCTGGCGCTGCCGGTCGAGGACCTGCAGCTGACCGTCCGGTCGTACAACTGCCTGAAGCGCGAGGGCATCCACACCGTGGGTGAGCTGATCTCGCGCAGCGAGCAGGACCTGCTGGACATCCGGAACTTCGGCTCCAAGTCCATCGACGAGGTCAAGCTGAAGCTGGCCGAGATGGGGCTGTCGCTGAAGGACTCCCCGCCAGGGTTCGACCTCCGCGCCGCGTCCGGTGCCTACGGCAACGAGGCGGACGACGAGGACGAGAGCTTCGCCGAGACCGAGCAGTACTGAGCTGACCGAAGGCCCGTCGGGCCCTCAATCCCCACGGCTCGACGAGCCTGAGATTTCTGGAGTTACGAGATGCCTACCCCCACCAAGGGTGCCCGGCTGGGCGGCAGCCCGGCGCACGAGAAGCTGATCCTCAGCAACCTCGCGACGTCGCTGTTCGAGCACGGCGCCATCACCACCACCGCGGCCAAGGCCAAGCGCCTGCAGCCGCTGGCGGAGCAGATGATCACCAAGGCGAAGCGTGGTGACCTGAACGCGCGCCGCCAGGTGATGAAGCGGATCAAGGACAAGAGCGTCGTGCACGTTCTCTTCACCGAGATCGGCGAGCGGTACGCCGACCGTCCGGGTGGCTACACCCGGATCACCAAGCTCGGTCCGCGCAAGGGCGACAACGCCCCGATGGTGAAGATCGAGCTGGTCGAGGCCCAGTCGGACTCGCCGAAGGCGAAGAAGACGGCCAAGAAGGCCCCGGCGAAGGCTGCCGCGGCCGAGGAGACCAAGGTCGAGGACACGGTCGAGGACGCCAAGGTCGAGGACACGGTCGAGGACGCGCCGGTGCAGGACGTCGTGGCCGGCAAGTTCGAGAACTCCGCTGCCCCGAACGCCGACGGCTCCGCGCCGGAGGGCTTCACCATCAAGGGCAACGAGAACTCGATGAAGTACCACACGACCGAGTCGCCGTGGTACGAGAAGACCGTCGCCGAGGTCTGGTTCAAGACCGAGGCCGACGCCGAGGCCGCGGGCTTCGCCAAGGCCGGCGAGTCGGACGACGACAAGTAAGTAGTCCTTCAGGGCCCCCTCACCGCACGGTGAGGGGGCCCTGTTGCGTTAGATTGCCCTCTGCCAGCTGGGCTGCGCGGGGGGAGGGCGCATGGACGGTGGACCGCCGGATCCGAGTTCGGCGCGGACGACGGACGAACTCGTCGGTCAGCTACGCGCTCTGCGGGCCTGGTCAGGGACGGGGTACCGGCAGTTGCATCGCGGTGTCGTCGAGCTGCGCAAGCGGCGCGGGGTGCCGGACCTCCCGTCGTACAGCACGATCCATCGCTGTCTGCAGGCGGACCGCAGCCGTCTCGACGTCGAGCTCGTCGTCGACATCGTGCACGTCCTCACGGCCGATCCTGCCGCGGCGATCGAATGGCGGCAGGCCTGTCAGGCTGTTGCCGGTGCTGCCGCGGCGGCTGCGGTCGTCAAGGTGAGTACGGCGCTGCCACGGCTGACCCATCCGGTCTGCGGGCGGGCGAACGAGATCGCGTCGCTGACTCGGTGGTGTGCTGGGCCGGGCGCGCTCGTTGCGCTGGACGGTATGCCCGGTGTCGGCAAGACCGCGACTGCGCTCCAGGTTGCCGGCGCAGTGGCGAAACAACCGGACCGGCTCCAGGTGTACGTCGATCTGCGCGGGCACGACAGCAGCCGGCCGGCAGCGGATCCAGCCGCCGTACTTGACGGAGTACTGCGTCTGCTGGGCCTGCCTGGCAGCGCGATCTACGGGCTGACACTGACCGAGCGAACTGCAAAGCTGCGCGAGCTTGCCGCCGGCCGGTCCGGGCTGCTGCTTCTGGACAACGCGGCCGATCATGACCAAGTGCTGCCGTTGCTCCCAGCCGTCAGCGGTTGGGTCACCCTCGTGACCAGCAGGCGCCGACTCGACCGGCTGCCCGCCAGCCACCTCACGTTGAAGGTTCTCGGCATCGAAGACGCCTTGGAGCTCCTGCGGCAGCAGGCGGGTTCCGAGCGCATCGATGCCGAGCAGGATGCCGCGACTCAGATCGTCCGCGAGGTCGGCGGCCTCCCGTTGGCGCTCAGCCTGGTGGCGGGCCGGATCGCGGCCGCGGACTGGACTGTCGCCGATCAGTTGGAGCGGCTGGTGGAACGTCGTGCGGCGCGAACCCTGGACGACGGCGTACAGCGGGCGCTCGCGACCTCGTACGTGGTGCTGTCGCCGGCGGTCAAACGTGCCTTGCGCCTGCTGGCTGTCCATCCGGGTCGTGCGGCCGGTGCTGCTGCGGTAGCGGCGATGGCCGGCGAGGATCCGGCGACGGTACGCCGGTGGCTCGACGCGCTGCTGGCGGCCAGGCTGATCGAGGAACCAGCCGCGGGCAGGTATTCGCTGCACGATCTTGTCCAGGTGTACGCGGCGGATCGCGCCGCTGATGAAGACACTGCCAGGGAACGGCGCAGCGCGGTGGCCCGCGTGGTCGCGCACTATGCGGACGTCGCGGCTGAGGCGGCCGGACTGCTGGATCCGAGCCTCCACACCTACCTGCCGGCGCAGGACGGGCCGCCGGTCGGGGGCCTGACCGGCCATGCGGCCGCGACCGAGTGGCTGGTCCGCGAGCGGGAGAACCTGGTCGCCACCGTACTCGAAGGATGCGAACTGGACGACGCGCGATCGTCGGCCGTCCGGCTGTCGCGGAGTATGACCTGGTTGCTGGCGACAACTGGTTCGCATCGAGAGGCCGAGCTCGTGTACTCGCGGGTCGCGGAGGTCACCGACGGCGCGGATCGGGCGCATGCACTGTGCAGTCTCGCGAACGTGCTCGGTCAGCTGGGGCGCTACGCCGAGGTGATCCCCTGTGTCGAGCGCGGACTCGCGACTGCGCGCGCGGCTGCGGATGCGAACGCCGAAGCCCGTCTACTCCTCGCCCGCGGTACCGCGGCACTGCTGCATCTCGGCGACACCGAGGCGGCGCTCGAAGACCTGGAGCGCGCACACAGCCTCGCGACGAAGGCTCGCAATCGTCAGCTGGCGGGGATGGTGCTGATCACGAGCGGCAACGTGAAGCAGCGGAGTGGCCGCTACACGGCGGCGCTCGACGACTACCGCGAGGTCGCGGAACTCGCCCGCTCGGTCGGCTCCGATCGGCTGACTGCGTTCAGTTGCGGTGCCATCGGTGAGGTCCTTCACCAGCAGGGAAGTCACGAGGAGGCGCTGGAGTTCACCCTGCAGGAGTACGCGGTCATCCAGCGGCATGGAACCTCCCAGGACATCGCGGACACCCTGACGAGGCTCGGGCGTATCCGCAGCGCGCTCGGCCAGTACGAGCTCGCGCACGGCCTGCACGAGGAGGCACTCGGGATCGTCGTCGAGACCGGGCTCCGTGACAAGCAGTTGGAGGTGCTCAACGACCTCGGGCCGGTTCTGCGCCGCCTGGGGCGCGCGGCCGAGTCACTCGATGTCTGCCGGCAGGCGCTGGCGATCGGCGAGGAGATGCAGAACCCGTACGAGCAGGCACGGGCGCACGCCGGCCTGGCTGCGCTGTCCGAGGCCGACGATTCGCGCGCGGACGCCATCAGACACTGGGAGCGTGCGTACGAGCTCTACTCCACTGTTGGCGCGACCGAGGCCGCCGAGGTGCGACGGCGCCTCGACGGCCTCAGCCAGGTGTAGGTACCCCGGCGGTCGTGGTACCCCGTGCCACGACCGCCCTGGAGGTGTCAGTCGCCGGGGTGGATCGTGAACGCGTAGCAGTTGTCACCCGGCGGGACGTACGACCGCGTGTAGCACACCCGGATGTCGGCACGTACGAACTTGTGGCCTGCCATGCCGGACCAGAGTTCGTCGCTCCCCGAGATGTTCCGGTAGCCCTTCCCGTCCGCACCACCGCAGATTCCGTAGTACCCGTACGGCGTGTCGCCCGCTGACGGGAAGCGTTTCGACAAGCTCACCTCGGCACCGGTCGCCGTGCCCTTCTCGTAGGTGATGATCCGGAGCCACGCGCAGGAGTTCGGCGCGCCCGCCACGTTGAGACGGACGTCGAAATCCGCCCGATAGTCCTCCTGCAGGTTCGGTCCTTCGTCGACGAGCTTCTGCCAGCGGAAGTACCCGGTGGTGTAGCCACGCCCGCTGTCCACGGATCGCCCGATGTTGTCCGTGTCGAAGGTTTGCCACGAGTCGGCGTAGGCGCTGGGTGACGCCATCGCGATGATCGCCGCGGTCGCCAGGAGGCCGCCGCCGGTCCGACGTGCGATTTTGTTCATGAGGTCCTCGATCCTTGGTGGGTCTGCCGCCGAACAGGATGTGTCCGGGTGGGTGGTGCAGGCAGCGGATCGGATCAAAGTGGATCACCTGGGTTAGATTGCCGTGTGCGCTGGCGGATCGACCTGAGGTACGACGGAGCGGGCTTCCACGGATGGGCCCGCCAGGAGAGTCTCCGTACCGTGCAAGGGGAGCTCGAAGAGGCGATCCGCGTCGTACTGCGGTTGCCGCAGCCGCTGACCGTGACGTGTGCGGGGCGGACCGATACCGGGGTGCACGCCCGTGGGCAGGTTGCTCATGTGGACGTGGACGGCGCTGTGGACCCGCTGAGGCTCCTCAGAGGGCTGAACGGCGTACTTCCCGATGATGTAGCTGTCACGGCCGTCTCGGCGGCTCCTGAGGGCTTTGACGCCCGGTTCTCCGCTCTGGCCCGGAGGTACGTGTACCGGCTGTGCGACGACCCTGCTGGCTGGGACCCGCTCACGCGAGGCCATGTCCTGCGGATGGGGCGGCCGATGGATGTCGAGCGTATGAACTCGGCTGCGGCCGCACTGCTCGGGGAGCACGACTTCGCGGCGTTCTGCAAGAAGCGGGAAGGCGCCAGCACGGTCCGGGCGCTGCTGGAGTTCTCGTGGCGGCGGACCGGTGTGGGGCAGTTGGAGGGCACAGTGATCGCAGATGCCTTCTGCCACTCGATGGTGCGGGCACTGGTCGGGTCGATGATCCCCGTGGGCGACGGGCGCCGGGACGTCGAGTGGCCTGCCGCAGTACTGGCTGGGAAGGTGCGGGACTCGGCCGTGTCGGTCCTGCCGGCGCACGGGCTCACACTGGAGGAAGTGCGCTACCCGGCAGACGACGAGCTGGCCGCGCGGGCACTGCAGGCCCGCCAGATCAGGGGAGAGGTGCACCACCGTGGCTGACCACTACTTCTCCGCGGAGCCCGGCTCTGCGGACGTACGCCGTACCGTCGAAGCCCGGATCTGGGGACGGGAGTACACGTTCACCACGGCCACCGGGGTGTTCTCGCGGGACCGGCTGGACATCGGTACGGCGGTGCTGCTGCGGGAGGTGGACGCGCCGACCGGGTCCGGCACGTTCTTGGACCTGGGCTGTGGCTACGGACCGATCGCGTGTGCGCTCGCGGTGGAAACGGACGCCGTGGTGTGGGCGGTCGACGTGAACACCAGGGCGCTGGAGCTCACCGCCGAGAACGCGAAGGCAGCAGGCGTCGCGGACCAGGTACATGCGGCGCGGCCGGACGACGTACCCGAGGACCTGCGGTTCGACGAGATCTGGTCCAACCCGGCCATCCACATCGGCAAGCCCGAACTGCACAAGATGCTCCTGCGCTGGCTGGAACGTCTTGCCCCCGGGGGTGTGGCATGGTTCGTCGTCGGTAAGAACCTGGGTGGCGACTCCCTCCAGCGCTGGCTGACCGACCAGGGCTATCCCTGCGGCCGCGTCGGCAGCGCGAAGGGTTTCCGGGTACTGCGTGCAACGAACGCGGACCCGAGGCCGTCCTGAGGGTATGGAGGCAGCCTTGGCGGCAGCGGAGGTGCGGGTGGAGCCGCTGGACTTCGAGGTGTGGGTCACCGAGAAGGCGGACGCTCTGCTGCGGTTCGCCTATGTGCTGACCGGGGACGCCAACCTGGCTGAGGACGCCGTACAGGACGCTCTGACGACGGCCTGTGCCCGCTGGGGACGGGTGAGTCGTGCCGACGACCCTGAGGCGTACGTGAAGCGGATGGTGGTGAACGCGCACATCTCCTGGTGGCGGCGGTTTCGGCGGCGGGAAGCGCCGGTCGACGACCCGGTGCGTACTGCGCGTGCAGTCCCGGACGGTACTGCGGACCGCGCGGAGGCCGAGGCCATCTGGGCGCTCTGCGCGACGTTGCCGGACAAGCAGCGAGCAGCCGTCGTACTGCGGTTCTACGAGGAGCTGTCGTACGCCGAGATCGCCCAGCTGCTGCACTGCGCGGAGGCGACTGCGCGATCGCATGTACATCGCGCGCTGGCCGCGCTCAAGACCACACTGACCCACCAAGAGGACACGGGAGGAGCCGACAATGCCTGAGCACGACCCTGAGCAGGAGCTCGGCCCCAAGATCTCCTCTGCGCTGCAGGATCACGCCGGTCACACAGGTCTGCAGAAGAGCGGACTGGCCCGCGAGGCGCGCCGTCGGGTGCACCGGCGCCGGCAGGCATGGTCGGCGGCGGCTGGTGCCGTGCTGGTGGTCGCGGCCGTCGGTGGCGTGTGGGGCGTGGTGGGCGGTGAATCACCGGTCGCCAGCCAAGGCGACTCCGCCTCCTCCGAGGGCGCAGCTGCACCCAGGAAGACGCCGGACGCGGTGGCTCCGAACGCGGAAGGCGTGGAGTGTCCGCCTGCGCATCCGATCCAGCAGGCGACTTCGCTGCAGCCGACTGTCGGCCTCGACCTGAGCACGCCCGTGACCGAGCTCCGGGCCTGCCGCTACAGCTTGACCGGGGCCGGTCTACTCGGCCAGCAATCGTTCAACGCGGCTGACGCACAGCAGGTGGTCGACGCCATCAAGGTGCTCCCGGAACGCAATCCGGACCTGCCCGTGTTCAAGTGCGCGCCGCAGACCGCGAAACCGTCCGAGGCGATCGTGCTGCGGTTCGGCACGGCGACCGGCGTGCGGGAGATCTGGGTCGTGTACGACGGCTGTACCGACGCGGGCTTCTTCACCGGGACACACACGTACGGCCTGTACTCGGCGCCGCTGAAGCTGTTCATGAAGGGCGAGGTCCGCCCGACCAACGGGACCTACCTGCGGGCGCTCGGAGACTGGTAGTCAGTCGACCTCTTTCGTCGTGTCACGGTCGCGTCGCGTGTCCAGACGCCGTACGTTGTCCGGCTTCTCGCCGGTCTTCCGCGGTACGCCGGGCCGGTCGGCGGCGGTGTACGACCCGAGAAAGCGCCGGAGGTCAGCCTTCTCCTCGTCGCTCATCGGCGCCGGCGGCTGCATGCTGTCGCCGGACTGCTGACGTTCCATCCGCACCTTTCCTCACTGCAGGACCCTTCGATCATTCCTCCTCCGAGGGTCGCGATCCAGTCCTGTCGCTACCGAGACCACTCGTCCCGTTGCCGCACGAAAGAGGTCACGAGGCGCGCAGCCGCGGCCGCGCCGCCTGCCGCGCCGCCTCCTGCGGCCGCGCCGCCTCGTGCGGCCGCGCCGCCGACCTCCAAGAACTGCCGCAAGCGTGCCGTCTCCGCGTCGACCGAGAGCCTGTATTTGGCCTCGACGCCCTTCAACACCTGCTCGACTCGCAGGACCGCTCGGGCACCGGTCTCGCGACCTCGCTGGGCAAGCTGGTCCGGCGGCTCGATGCCCAGGGTGTACTGCGTGAGCGACCCGAGCTCATCCTTCAGCGGCTGGGACAGCTGCCGCCTGATCTCGCTCCGATCCTGCTCCGGCATCAGGTCGTTCAGCCGCGAGTCGATGAGTACGTCGGCCATCGCGTTGTAGCGCTGCACGAACGGCGCCTGGTCGACGGTCTCCCAGACCTCGTACGGCGACATGCCGCTCAGCGTGTGCAGACCGTGCAGGACACCCTCGACGCCGGCCTGGTACCCGGCGTACGCCGAGATCATCGGCGCCTCGAGGATCCTCGGGACGACGTTGTCCATACCGATGTCCTGGATGACGGGGTCGACGACCCGGTCTCGGTTGCTTTCCGCTAGCCCCTCGGTCGCGACCGTATACTCCGGCGAGGCGAGCTGGATCGCGTCCGGCTCGAACGCGTAGCCGAACTCGTGCTGATGATGGTCTGTTTCGTGGACCACGATCATCACGCCCGCCCGCGCGCCTTCGGTCGTCGGGAGGTCTACTGAGCCGGGTGCGTCGTACGCGCGCATCACCGGTTCGAGCACTTGCGGACGGCTGATTGTCATCGTGCCGTCGCTCAGCGCGGAGCCGGCGGACTCGCCGAGTTGCTCGTACAGCCGCCGGTTCCACGACGACGGGCGGCCGGTCAGGCGTTCGGTCGCCTCGACGACGCTCGCGACCCACTGGTACTCCCGTGTGCCGGGCAGGATCTCCCGGCCCATCAGGTTCGTTGGCACGGCGTCCACGATAACTGTTCGCCGGGAGCAGGCGCGGGCCGTCAGACTGGGGGCATGGGTCACGTGGATGTCGCCGGTGTCGGGTACGAACTGCCGGACGGGCGGGTGTTGCTGGACGACATCACGTTCCGGGTCGGGGACGGTGCGAAGGTCGCGCTGGTCGGTGCGAACGGCTCCGGCAAGACCACGCTCACCAGGATCATCGCCGGCGACCTGAAGGCCCACAGCGGCAGCATCTCCCGGTCCGGCGGGCTGGGGGTGATGCGGCAGTTCGTCGGCTCCGTGCGGGACGAGTCGACCGTGCGGGACCTGCTGCTCGGTGTCGCGCCGGAGGCGATCCAGCAGGCCGCGGCCAAGCTGGACAAGGCAGAGCTGGCGATGATGGAGGCCGACGACGAGAAGACCCAGCTGAGGTACGCGCAGGCCGTGGCGGACTGGGGCGAGGTCGGCGGGTACGACGCCGAGGTCCTCTGGGACGTGTGTACGACGGCTGCGCTGGGCATCCCGTTCGACGGCTGCCGCTGGCGTGAGGTGAAGACGCTGTCCGGTGGTGAGCAGAAGCGCCTGGTACTGGAGGCCCTGCTGCGCGGCCCGGACCAGGTGCTGATGCTGGACGAGCCGGACAACTACCTCGACGTACCCGGGAAGCGCTGGCTCGAGGAGCAGCTGCGCAACTCGGACAAGACCGTGCTGTACATCAGCCACGACCGGGAGCTGCTGGCCAACACCGCTACCCGGATCGTCACGGTGGAGCTCGGTGCGGCCGGCAACACGGCGTGGACGCACGGCGGCGGGTTCTCGACGTACCACGAGGCCCGGCGGCATCGGTTCGAGCGCTTCGAGGAGCTGCGCAAGCGCTGGGACGAGGAGCACGCGAAGCTGCGCGCACAGATGCTGATGTACAAGCAGAAGGCGGCGTACAACTCCGACATGGCGTCGCGGTACCGAGCCGCGCAGACCCGGCTGCGCAAGTTCGAGGAGGCGGGTCCGCCACAGGCCCTGCCGCGCGAGCAGAAGGTCAGCATGCGCCTCACCGGCGGCCGCACGGGGAAGCGCGCCGTCGTGTGCACAGCACTCGAGCTGACCGGGCTGATGAAGCCCTTCGACCTGGAGGTCTGGTACGGCGAGCGTGTCGCGGTCCTGGGGTCGAACGGGTCCGGCAAGTCGCACTTCCTCCGGCTGCTCGCCAACGGTGGTTCTGATCCGGATGTGGAGCACCAGCCGGTAGGTGACGTGCAGATCGGTTCGGTGGCGCACACCGGCAAGGCGAAGCTCGGTGCGCGCGTGCGGCCTGGGTGGTTCGCGCAGACGCACGAGCACCCGGAGCTGGTCGGGAGGACGTTGCTGGAGATCCTGCACCGCGGTGACGACCACCGTGAGGGCATGGGGCGTGAGCTGGCGTCACGGAAGCTGGACCGGTACGAGCTGGCGCATGCGGCCGAGCAGACCTTCGACAGCCTGTCCGGCGGTCAGCAGGCCCGTTTCCAGATCCTCCTGCTGGAGCTGTCCGGTGCGACCCTGCTGCTGCTCGACGAGCCGACGGACAACCTGGACGTCGAGTCGGCCGAGGCGCTGGAGGAGGGCCTGGACTCCTTCGACGGCACGGTCCTCGCAGTGACGCATGACCGCTGGTTCGCCCGCGGCTTCGACCGCTACCTGGTGTTCGGCGCCGACGGCTCGGTCTACGAACCAGCCGAGCCGGTGTGGGACGAAGGCCGCGTGGATCGAGCTCGCTGACCTTAGAGTTCTCCCACACAAGGAGGGGGGAACTCCGATGACAGGCGATCTTGCTGCCCGCTGGGTCCGCACCGTGGTTCCGAGCTGGCTCTACCGCTGGCTGATGCCCGTTGTCTGGTTGGCCGCCGTCGTGGCATCGCTGCTCCCCGACCTCGGCCGGTGCTCGGCCGAGGACCCGACGGTGTGCGGTCCGGACCCGCTGACGGCGTTGGTGATCACCCTCCTGCTCTCGTCGGTCGTCCTGCTGTGGTGGCACCCGCTCGTTGCCGCGGCAGCGGGAGTCCTGTTCATGATCGGGGAACTCCTGTACGACGACATCAGGTCGACGCAGATCGCTTGGGCCGTGTACGGCGTCGCCTGTGCCGCACTGCTGCTGCGGATGGTCACCAGCCGCCGCAACCAGCGCTCCATCGCGGCAAGCGCGCCGCGGCATCACGTACAGGTTCCGCCGGCCGCCCGGATCGGTGTGACCAGCCGGCTCCTCGTAGCCGGTGCACTGGTGCTGATAGGGGCCGTGGCGGTCGGCTGGATGAACCGCCAGGACCAACGCGAGGACGAGCACGTACGGCGTTCCGTGGAGCAGACGGCCGTTGTGAAGAGCCACACCGACGACGGCGAACTCGTACTCCAGCTGCCGGACGGCCGGACCCACACTGTCAGCCCGCTGGACGACTACGACGACGGGGCACAGCTCCCGGTCCGCGTCGATCCACAAGACGGCAGCTGGCTCCGGCTGCGTGCTGAGCCCGCCGACAACACGCACTGGCTTGGGGTCGCCAGTGGTGTCTGGCTGCTTGCGCTTCTGTTCCTGCTGCGCGATCTGCGGCTCCGTAGGGCGCATCCGCGCAGAGCCTGGCGCGGGCCGGCACTGCCGGTGCGGATCGAGCCGGACGCGTCTTCGGCGTTCGCCGTCAGCTCCGCGGACGGTCGGGTCCTGCTGGGCTTCCTGGATGCCGCACTGGACGACGAGGAGAGCGAGTCGCGGTTGTTCGACGCTGTGGACGCGCTCGGTGAGGAGGCGGATCAGGCGCCGGCCAAGCTCAAGCGGGAGTGGGAGGAGACCCTCCACCGGTACCGTGGCGACGCTTTGCTCGTCGGCGACCTGGCGGAGGGCAGTTGGCCGACGATCGTGTTCGGCGACCAGATCCTGCGGCCGCTCAGTCCGTTCCGGGCGCCGCGCCGGCTCCCGTGGCGCGCAGAGCGGGTGGTCGGTCTGCCGGAGGACTTCGAGCCGGACGAGGACGTTCCCGCAACCCGGTCCGTCGAGGCGGCCCGGGAGGTGCCGAGGCTGCCCTGGGAGGTTCCGCTGCGGGCCCGGCCTCAGTGGGCACTGCCGGCGCTGATCGCCGTAGTGGTCGTCGTTCCGGTCGCGGTGGGGACCTTTGCGGTCTGGGGCGACTGGTTCGCGGCCATCCTGGCGACCGGTGTCGGTGCACAGCTGGTCCAGACGTTTGGCTCGCGGGCGTTTTACCGGGTCATGGCCAGCGCGACCGACCTGTGGATCCGCACCGGCTGGTCGGAACGGCGTGTGCCCTGGCGGTCCGTCGACGCGGTCGAGATCGAGGAAGACGGTCTGAGCCTGGAGGCCGGTGAGGACTGGCACGTTGTCGGCGGTATCCCCGAGCAGCAACTGCCTGAGGTGGCCGCCGTGTTCGAGACCCTCCGGCTCCGCTCCCGCACCGGTCTGCCGGACCAGACCGTCGGCCGCCGCCTCTCACCGGTCCTGTTGATCAACGCGGCCTTGGTGGCTGTCTGCGTGCTGATCCTCGTGCTGGCCCGCTGGAGCCCGTTCTAGGGCGCCACACACCAGCCGTCGCGGTACGCCGCCAAGTGCTCGTCGGTGGCGGCGAAGTCGACGTACAGGGCCAGACCGAAGTTCTGGCGGGTGGAGGTGCCCAGGCCGAGGCGTGCGCCGCGGACTGCCGCGGTGACCGTTTCCGCGTGGCCCCAGTGGGCCGCGTTGTTCTCCCAGTACGCCGGGAGGCCCATGAGCAGGTCAGTTGTCGGGGGAGTGACCTCCAGCGCCAGCTTGGTCTGCTTGGCGACGTACCCGCCGTACAAGGACTCCAGTGGCAGCGCGGTGTCGTAGGACATCACTGCGATCTGGTTGACGCGTTCGGCGACCTGGCGGAAGTAGTCCTGCGACCACCACTTGTCGACGGGGGTCGCATGCAGGTACCACAACGTGTCGATCTGCGCGGCCGCGACCGACAGCGTCGCACCGAGCGTACGGGTCTCGTCCAGGACGGCCAGGTATCCCTTCGACCCCGACCGGACCGGCTCGAAGTCGTAGTGGATGCCCTCGAAACCCTGCTGCAGAACGGCGGCCGCCGATGCGACCACGCGCTTGCGGACCGCCGGATCGTCGAGGTTCATCCCGGGATCCTTGCCCGGCTGTACGACGTCACCGAGCCAGGCCTGCACGCGGACGCCGGGAGCCGCGGCATGCACCGCGTCGACGAACCACCGCGCCCTCGGCGAAACCTTTGCCAAGGGCAACGTACCGTCGTGCTCCAGCGGACCGGCGTGCACGTAGAGATCCCGGATGCCTGTTCCCAGTAGCTGCTGGGCCAGCGCGGTCACGTCGGCAGCCGTTTTCCGTCCGTCGACCCAGGCGTGGCCGAGCCAGAACGCGTCCTGGTTCCGGGTGCGGGCCTCCGTGGACGGATCACCGGCGAAGTGCACGCGCAGCGAGACCGCATACGCGCCGAGCGGGACGACCAGGACCAGCAGCACGATCACGGCGATGCGCAGAAAACGTTTCACGAAAGCGTTTTCAGGCCGTCGAAGACCAGCGCCAGCATCCGGTCCCGGGTCTCCGGATCGAGTTCGGCGGCAGTCGCCCCGCGGGACGCGCCGATCAGCAGCGCGTACACCTCGGGGAACTGCGCGTCGGCCCGGACCGCACCGGCCTTCTGCGCCGCGGCGAGCAGTCCGCCGAACGCCTCCCGCATCCCGCGACCGGCCTCCCGCGCCTCCTCGCCGGCGGCCGCGCCCGCCGCGCTCAAGGCTTCCGCGATCGCCAGCTTCGACGCGGACTCGGACACCACCTGCGTGAAGAACTCGAAGAACGCCGTTCCCGGGTCGGCGCTGCCGGCCAGTTCCAGCGCCCGGTCCCGGATCCGCTCCAGCCGCAGCGTCAGGACCGCCTCGAGCAGGTCGGTCTTGGTCGGGAAGTGCCGGAAAACGGTGGCGATCCCGACCCCGGCCAACTTCGCCACGTCGTCGGTGGACGCTCCCGGCGACCGTCCGAAAACGTTGTCCGCGGCGGCCATGATCCTGGCCCGGTTGTCCCGTGCGTCTGCTCGCACCCCAGCTCCCCTCCGTCACCCTCAGCCTAGAAGACGCCGTGACTCCAGTCCCGGTTGTAAACGAAGTCGAGACTCCATATATTCGAAGTTGTCACTCCGTTTATGTCGTGAGGAATCCGATGACTCCTGAAGAGGTCTTCCTGAAGCTCGTCCACGGCGTCGCCGACCGCGACTTCGCCGCGCTGCCGCCGTTGTATGCCGAGCAGACCGATGTCCGGCACCCGATGAACCCGTACGGCGACCACCCGCTGCTCACCCGGGACGCGCTCCGGGAGCACTTCGGCGGCGTCGGCCCGCGCGTCGCCGAGGTCGTGCGCTTCCAGCCGGACAACATCCGCGTGCACCACACGACCGACCCGGAGGTGATCGTGGCCGAGTTCGAGTACGCCGGGACGGTCGTGGCCAGCGGTGAGCCGTTCCGCGTCCCGGCGATCTTCGTCCTGCGGGTACGCGACGGTTTGATCGTGGAGTCCCGGGACTACATCGACCACCTCGCGATGATCCGCGCCCGCGGCCAGGCCGACGCACTGATCGCCCATCTGAAGGAACCGGCCGCCGCCTCGTCCGCGTCCTAGTCCGCAGAGGCGCCGGATGGCCCCGGACCGAGGCATCGAGCCCGCCCGGGGCCATCTCCAATCCAGCTGCTCCGAGCGCCCCATCCCCGCTACTCGAGGCGCCGGCCGTCCAGTTTCAGCCGGCGAACCGTCGTTTCCGGAAAACGCCCGCGGTCGCGGACCTCCGGGTACGGCGCCACCGTCACGGCTTGCCCTTCGACCGCGGCGATCTCGTCGACGAGCCGCGCCCGCAACCCGGCGGCGACCTCTTGGTGATTGACGCTGTCGATCAGGTTGTCGAGCTCGTACGGATCCGCGGCGAGGTCGTACAGCGCCCGCTCGGTGTAGACCTCGGCCGCGGGCACATCTCCGGCCTCCGGAGCGTGCACGTAGTACTTCCACCGCTCGGTCCGCAGCGCCCGACCGACCTCCGACTCACTGACCTGGATCAGCACCGCGTCGCGACGGGATTCCCGCAGGGGTACGCCGTCGAGGTTGCCGGGCAGCGCGATCCCCGCCGCGTCCAGCAGCGTCGGTACGACGTCGACCGTGCTGACCGGTGCGCTCACCCGCGAGCCTCCGCGGTACCCCGGCCCCTCGACCACCAGCGGCACCCGGACCGACCCGTCGTGGGGCGAGCGCTTGTACTCGCTGTTCCGCGTTTTGAAGTGTGAGCCGTGGTCGGACGTGTAGAGCAGCAGGGTGTCGTCCGCGAGGTCGAGACTGGCCAGTGCGTCCCGCAGTCGCCCCAGACACTCGTCGACGCGTTTGATCTGGCCGTAGTACCCCGCGGCGTGCTGGTGCGCCGTACCGGGCAGTGTCGCCAGATCCGGCGGTAGCCAGGCGCCCGTGTAGGTGTTGCGGTAGACCTCGGGGGCCGGGTAGTCGTCGTGCTCGTTCTGGTGATGCGGCTCGATCAGCGAGAGGAAGAGCATGAACGGACGGTCCTCGGCCGACGCGCGGGTGACGTAGCGGATCGCCGCGTCGGTCAGCGCGTCCGGGCGGTAGCCGGGGAGGAACACCGGCTCGCCGTTCCTGTCGTACACCACGGTCCGATAGGCGTCGGAGGTGAACTCGAGCAGGTTGGACGCCAGCCAGTACTCGTACCCCGCCTGCTCCTCGGCCGGGACCGGGTCCTGGGTCCCGAGGTGCCACTTGCCGATGTACGCGGTCTGGTACCCGGCATCACCGAACAGGCGGCCCAATGCCGGCGCGTCGGTCGGCAACGGAACGCTGTTGCGGAAAACGCCGGCGTTCGTCGGAAACAGTCCGGTCTGCAGGGCCGCACGCGCCGGAGCACATACCGGGTTGGTGGTGCAGGCAGTCTCGAAGAACGTGCCGCGGCGGGCCATCAGGTCGAGGTTGGGTGTCAGGCCGAGCGGACATCCCGCCGCGCCGACGGTGTCCCAGCGCTGCTGGTCGGTGAAGAAAACGATCACATTGGGGCGCATCAGGAGGTCTCATTTCAGTCCGGAGAGGGCGATGCCCTCCACCAGGAACTTCTGGGTGATCACGAAGAAGATCGCGGTCGGGACGAACAGGATCAGCGCGCCGGCCGCCGTCAGGTTCCACTGCGTGAAGTACTCCTGGTTGAACAGCGTCAGCCCGATCGGCAGCGTGCGCATCTCGGTCCGGCTGGTGGCGATCAGCGGCCAGAGGAACTCGTTCCACTGGAAGACGAACGTGAACAGGCCGAGCACGGCCAGCGCCGGCTTGCACTGCGGCAGGATCACCCGCAGGTAGATCCGGAACTCGCCGGCGCCGTCCACCCGGGCCGCCTCGATCAGCTCGTCCGGCAGCGGCCGGATGAACTGCCGCATCAGAAAGATGCCGTAGGCATCCATCAGGAACGGCACGATCAGCCCTTGGTAGCTGTCGATCCAGCCCAGGCTCGCGAAGATCGAGTAGATCGGCAGCATCCGGACGAAGAACGGCACCATCAGCGTCGACAGGACGGCGACGAACGCGATCCGCTTGCCGGGGAAGTCCAGCTTCGCGAACACGTACCCGACCAGCGGGTCGAAGACCAGGTGCGAGACGGTGATCGCGCCGGCCATCACGAAGCTGTTCACGAAGAACCGCCCGAACGGCGCCGCCTCGAACAACCGCGTGAAGTTCCCCCACTGCAGGTCGGCGGGCCACAGCACCGGATCACCGGACTGCACCTCGCCGTCGCTCTGCAGCGCGAGCACGATCATGTACAGCAGCGGCAGCACGGTGACGAGACCGAGCAGGACGAGGACGACGTACGCCGCGACGCGGTCGCCGGGAAAGAGCCGTTCACGCATCGGTCCGCTCCCCGATCCGCAGCTGCGCCAGTGACAGGATCAGTACGACGATCAGCAGCAGCACCGACAGCGCCGACGCGTACCCGAAATCGTTGTCGTTGAACGCGACGATGAACAGCCGGTGCGCGTAGAGCGAGGTCGCGTTGCCGGGACCGCCGCCGGTGACGATGTACGGCAGCGCGAACTGCTGCAGCGTGCTGATCAGTCCGATGATCGACACGAACAACGTTGTCGGCGCGAGCAGCGGCAGCGTGATCGCGAAGAACCGCCGCCACGGTCCGGCGCCGTCGATCCGCGCGGCTTCGTAGTACAGCCCCGGAATGCCCTGCAGGCCGGCCAGGAACAGCACCATCGTGTAGCCCGCGCCGGACCAGACCGTGATTCCGACGATCGTGGCCAGCGGGTGGGTGCTCAGCCAGGTCTGCCCGGGCAGGCCGACCGCCTCGAGCAGGCGATTGAGGATGCCCACCTGCGGATCCAGGATGTTCCGCCAGAGCAGGCCGATGATCGACACCGACGTCAGGTACGGAATCAGCAGCACCGAGCGGAACAGTGTGCGGCCGCGCAGCGACTGGTTGAGGATCACGGCCAGTCCGAGGCCCACCGCGGTACCGACGACCAAGGTGCCGGCGGCGTACGCGAGCGTGATCAGGAACGAGTGCAGAACCTCGGGATCTGCGAAGGCACGGGTGAAGTTGCCGAGTCCGACGAACGAGACGCCGTCGGACCCGTACGCGCCGGTCAACAGTTGGTTGCCGATCGGGACGAAGAACAGGAGCGCGAAGAACAGCACTGCCGGGGTGAGGAACAGCCATGCGGTCAGCGCCTGACGGCGACGGATCACAGTGCGGCTCCGGCTTGCTTGCGGAAGTCGTCCAGTGTCTGGCCGACCGGTGCGTGCTGGATGATCATCTGCTGGTACGCCTTCTTCCACAGCTCGTTGATCTGCGCGGCCTTCCCGCTCGCGGACAGCGCGACGTCCTGTTTCGCCACCACGGCAAGGGCTTTCGCGATCGTCGCGAGGTTCGGGTCCGCGGCGACCGCGGGGTCGGCGGCCCAGCTCTTGCGCGGCATCGACATACCGGCTTCCTTGGTCGCGGCGAGCTCGACCTTGACGGCGGCGAGCTTGGTGATCAGCTCCCAGGACAGCTTCGGGTCCTTCGCCTTCGCCGGGATCATCAGACCGGCGCCGGCCATCGCCGCGGACTGCACGGCCCCGGTCAGCGGTACGGCGAGGCCGAGATCGAGGTCCGGACTGCCCTGACGGATCGGGCCGATGTCCCATGGACCGGAGACGAACATCGCGGCCCGCCTGGCGGAGAACAGCTTCTGCGGACCCGAGTAGTCGGTGGTCGCCACGGGAGCGGGGGAGACCTTGTGGGTGTAGATCAGGTCCTGCATCCACTGCATCGCCTGCAGCGCACCATCAGCGGGCATCATGAACTGCTTCGCGCCGACGTTGCTGAAGTCGACCTTCTGCTGGCTGTAGTACGGCGCCGCGTAGCTCGGATCCGAGTTGAGCGCGCAGCCGCTGACCTTGTCCTTGGTGGTCGCCTTCGCCACCTCGAGGAACTCGTCCCAGCTGGCCGGCGGCTTGTCGAAGCCCGCCGCGGACAGCATCTGCTTGTTGTAGAAGAGCAGCCCGTTCGCCGTCAGGTGCAGCGGGATCGAGTACGTCTTGCCCTCGTACTGGCGGGCGACCACAGCCTGGTCCAGGAAATCCCCCGGAAAACCGAATTCCTTGTCCGCGGCCGCGAACTCGTCCAGCGCCAGAACGTTTCCGGCCAGTCCGTACTGCGTTCCGGTCCCGGCGGAAACTTCCTCGACGAGGTCAGGAACGTTTCCGGAACGGAAATCGGCCGTGAGTTTCGTGGTCAGGTCCGGCCACTGGAACTTCTGCCAGTTCATCTGCAGGTCGTGGTCCTTGCCGAACTGGTCGATGACGTCCTTGTAGGCCCGGTACCCGTGCCCGGCGTTCCAGTAGATCGTGAACGTCCGGCTGTCGGCCTTCTGCGCGGCGGGTTTGGCGGGGGAGCAGCCGACAGCACCGAGCACGGTGACGCCCAGCCCCAGCTGCAGGAACGAACGACGGTTGAACGAGGGCATGACAAACCTTTCGAACGGCGGTACGGCGGAAGCACCCGGAGCAGGGGCTACGCGGATGCGCGGTGGTTCAGCACCCAGGGCATCAACAGCTCCCGGGCCGGCAGCGTGGGATCGTCGATACGCGCGAACAGCGCCTCGACCATCTCGGTGAAGTCGAGCTGGTGCATGCCGACGCTGGTCAGTGACGGCATCGAGTTCGTCGCCTCGCGGGTGTTGCCGGTGCCGATCACGGCCAGGTCGTCCGGCACCTTGACGCCGCGGTCGGCGGCGGCCTGCAGGGCGGCGAAACCACCGCGGTCGGACTCGGACACGACGGCGTCCGGCGGGTTCGGTCCGTCGAGCAGTTCGCGGACCACGAGCACGGCGTCCTCCCGCGACGCCGCGCCGACGCGCACGAGCGCCGGGTCGACCTCGCGGCCCGCCTGCTCCAGTGCGTCGACGTACCCGAGGTAACGGTCTTCCTGCACGCCGGTGTGGGACAAGTAGGCGATCCGCTCGCGGCCGGCGTCGATCAGGTAGGTGGTCGCCTCCGCGAGGGCCGTGCGGACGTTGTTGCGGACGACATCGACCCCGGGCATCCGCAGGCTGTCGCTGAAGGCCATCAGCGCGCGGGTGGAGCGGCGGGCCGCGGTGAGGTCGAGGTCGTCGCTGAGGACCGGAGTGAAGATCGCGCCGTCGACATGCCCGCGGGTGATGACCCGCAGCGACTGGGCCGCCCGGTCGAGGCGCCGTACCGGGACGCCGATGACCGAGTAGCCGCGGGCGGCGGCGATGTCCTCGCACTCCCAGGTGAGGTGGTCGAGCCACGGGCTCACCGGCGGCGCGTAGACGATCGCGATCAGCTCCGACCGCTGCCGCCGCAGGCTCCGCGCCGCGGTGTTCCCCTTGTACCCGAGCCGCCGCGCGGCGTCCTCGACCCGCTTCCGCGTCGGCTCCGGCAGCGGCGTCGTCCGGTCCGCGCGCCCACTCAGCACATAGGAACAGGTGGCAACCGACACCCCCGCGGCCTCGGCCACGTCCCGCAGCGTCGTACGCCCTTCCCTGGTCATGGTGAAAGCATTAACCTGAAGGCAGCAGTGATCAATACCCGATTGTTGGTTAATTTGCTAGACATTAACCACCGAACGGTGGCGGGTCAGCGCGGGACCGGGTCGCTGAAGCCGTACTCGTCGGCCAGAGCCGAGCTGCGAACGACCTGGCCGGTGAAGCGGATGACCTCCGGGTCGGCGGCCAGCGCCGCGACCCCGCGGCCGACGAACTGCGGCGACTCCGAGTCCGACAGGTCGAAGTACTCCGCCGCGCGCAGCACCGACTCGGTTCGTACCAGGCCCGGGTACAAGGACACCGCGGTCACACCGTGATCGCGCAGTTCGTGCGCCATGCACGCGATCATGTGGTCGGTCGCCGCCTTCGCCGCGCCGTACGCGACGCTGGTGTCGACCTTCGCGGCGCCCTCCGACGAGACGCTGACGATCAGTCCGGCTCCCTGCGCGACCATCGTGGGTGCCGCCGCCACGCTGGTCACGTAGTGGGCTCGGACCCCGGCCCGGAACGCCGAGTCCCAGCGCTCGAGCGGCTGCGTCCAGAAGCCGGCCTCCTCCCAGAACGGCGTACCGTCCCAGAAGTACTCGTAGCCGCCCCACACGTTGTTCACGAGTACGTCGAGACGCCCGGCGTCGTCCAGCACCCGCTGGACGGCCCGCCTCGTCTGCTCGTCGTCGCGGTGGTCGCAGCCGATCGCCACCCCCCGCCCGCCCAGCGCCGTGACCTCGGCCGCGGTCTTCTGCACCGTGCCGGGCAGCAGCGTCGTGGCCGGCCCGCCGCTCTCGGTCCGGCCGGTGACGTACACGGTTGCTCCCTGCTCACCGAGCCCGAGAGCAATCCCCTTCCCCACGCCGCGACTCGCTCCGGTGACGAGCGCGACCTTCCCCGCCAGTGTTCCCATCTACCGAAGCTAACAGCGCCCGCGGACACAAAACGGCCCCTCGACCGGTTGGTCGAGGGGCCGTGCGGGTGGAGCGGTCAGCGGTCGCCCATCGGGACGTACTGGACGCCGCGCCCGCCGGTGTAGATCTGCTTCGGGCGGGCGATCTTCTGGTCGCCGTCGCCGAGCATCTCCAGCCACTGGGCCAGCCAGCCGGAGGTCCGCGGGATCGCGAACAGCACGGTGAACATCTCCGGCGGGAACTGCAGTGCCTCGTAGATCAGGCCGGAGTAGAAGTCGACGTTCGGGTAGAGCTTGCGGGAGACGAAGTACTCGTCCTCCAGCGCGATCTTCTCCAGTTCGACGGCGATCTTCAGCAGCGGGTTGATCCCGGTGACCTCGAAGACGTCGTCGGCGGCCTTCTTGATGATCTTCGCGCGCGGGTCGTAGTTCTTGTAGACCCGGTGGCCGAAGCCCATCAGCCGCTCTTCGCCGTTCTTCACGCCCTCGATGAACGACGGCACGTTGTCGACCGAGCCGATCCGGCGCAGCATCTTCAGCACGGCCTCGTTGGCGCCGCCGTGCAGCGGGCCGTAGAGCGCGCCGATCCCGCCGGCCACCGCGGTGTACGGGTCGACCTGGGTCGAGCCGATCGCCCGGACCGCGTTGGTGGACGCGTTCTGCTCGTGGTCGGCGTGCAGGATGAACAGGATCTCCAGCGCGCGCACCAGCCGGTCGTCGGCGGCGTACTTCGGCTCGCTCATCTTGAACAGCATCGACAGGAAGTTCGCCGTGTAGCTGAGCTCGTTGTCCGGGTACACGTACGGCTTGCCCTGTGCGTGCCGGAACGCGAACGCGCCGAGCGTCGGCATCTTGGCGATCAGCCGCCGGATCTGCAGCGCCCGGGACTCCTCGTCGAAGATGTTGCGCGACTCGGGGTAGAACGTGGACAGCGCGCCGACCGAGGCCAGCAGCATGCCCATCGGGTGCGCGTCGTACCGGAAGCCCTGCATGAAGGTCTTCAGGTTCTCGTGCACGAACGTGTGATACGTCACGTCGTGCGCCCAGGCCTCGTACTCCGCCTTGTTCGGCAGCTTGCCGTTCACCAGGAGGTAGGCCACCTCCAGGTAGTTCGACTGCTCGGCGAGCTGCTCGATCGGGTAGCCGCGGTACTCCAGGATGCCCTTGTCGCCGTCGATGAAGGTGACGGAGGAACGGCAGGACGCGGTGTTGACGAAGCCGGGGTCGTAGGTGGCGAGGCCGCCGTCGCCGTCGGTTGCGCTGATCTGCTTGAGGTCTGCGGCACGGATGGTGCCATCGGTGATGGCAAGGTCGAAGTCCTTGCCGGTCCGGTTGTCCCGGACGGTGAGCGACTGTTCGGTCACAATGCCCTCTTCGGAAGCTGGCGTCATCGCCTGGATGAATGAGGGTAGATCAGCCGGCGGGACGCGGGTTCGGACTGCAATCTTCACCGCTAAACTAGTGCGGTCCTCAGCTGCTTCCAAGCCGGGGTCCCCTCGGCGTGTGGGCTCACTTTGACCCGCGCGTGCCGACGCCGGTATTCTGGGCTGCTGTTGTGCGTTCCAGGTCGATGCCCTGTCGGCTGACCGCTCGCCGACATCCAGTTTTGTTCACCTCTGAGAAACGAAGGTCAACGACCGTGCGCACGTACAGCCCGAAGCCTGCTGACGTCACCCGTGAGTGGCACGTGATCGACGCCACCGACGTCACGCTCGGTCGGCTCGCCGTCCAGATCGCCACCCTGCTGCGCGGCAAGCACAAGCCGACGTTCGCTCCGCACGTTGACGGCGGAGACTTCGTCGTCGTCGTCAACGCCTCCAAGGTGGCGCTGTCCGGCACCAAGCGGACCGACAAGCTGGCGTACCGCCACTCGGGTCACCCGGGTGGTCTGACCGCGACGCCGATCGGCGAGATCCTCGACAAGGACCCGCGCAAGGCCGTCGAGAAGGCCGTCTGGGGGATGCTCCCGAAGAACCGTCTGAGCCGGAAGCTGCTGACCAAGCTGAAGGTGTACGCCGGCCCGGAGCACCCGCACACGGCCCAGCAGCCGAAGCCGTTCGAGATCACCCAGATCGCCCAGTAAGCGATCGACGAACCAGGTAAACGAGGATTCACAGCGTGAGCGACATCACCACCGAGACCGAAGAGTTCGACCCCGAGGTCCCCATCGACAGCGAGGGCCCGGTCGCCTACACCTCCGAGACCAACCCGGCTCCGGAGCAGCGCGCCGAGACGGGTCGGGTCGCGGTCATCAACCCGGCCGGCGCCACTGGTCGCCGCAAGGAGGCCGTCGCCCGCGTCCGGATCGTCCCGGGCACCGGCAAGTGGAAGATCAACGGGAAGGACCTCGACGTCTACTTCCCGAACAAGGTCCACCAGCAGCACGTGAACGAGCCGTTCGTCGTCGCGGGCCTCGAGGGCTCGTACGACGTGATCGCCCGGATCAACGGCGGCGGCATCACCGGCCAGGCCGGTGCGCTGCAGCTGGGTGTGGCCCGCTGCCTGAACGCGGCGGACCTCGAGGCCAACCGCCCGGGCCTGAAGAAGGCCGGTCTGCTCACCCGCGACGCGCGGATCAAGGAGCGTAAGAAGGCCGGTCTCAAGAAGGCCCGTAAGGCGCCTCAGTACAGCAAGCGCTGATCATCTGATGGCGCGTTTGTTCGGCACGGACGGAGTCCGTGGCCTGGCGAACGTGGACCTGACCGCGGAGCTGGCGCTCGACCTCTCGGTCGCGGCAGCTCACGTACTCGGCGAGGCCGGTGCCTTCGAAGGGCACCGGCCACGCGCCGTTGTGGGCCGGGATCCTCGTGCCAGTGGTGAGTTCCTGGAAGCCGCCGTGGTGGCCGGTCTGGCCAGCGCCGGCGTCGACGTCGTCCGGCTCGGCGTGCTGCCGACCCCGGCCGTCGCGTACCTGACCGGCTCGACCGGCGCCGATCTCGGCGTGATGCTGTCCGCCAGCCACAACCCGATGCCGGACAACGGCATCAAGTTCCTGGCCCGCGGCGGGATCAAGCTCGACGACGTGATCGAGGACGCCATCGAGGCCCGGATGGGCGAGGAGTGGCAGCGCCCGACCGGCTCGGGTGTCGGCCGGGTGTCCGACGACGGGCAGGGCTTCGAGACGTACGTCTCGCACCTGGTCCGCTCGGCCCCGAACCGGTTCGACGGCCTCAAGGTCGTCATCGACTGCGCGAACGGCGCCGCGTCGCAGACCGCGCCGGAGGCCTTGCGCCGGCTGGGTGCCGAGGTGATCACGATCGCCGCCGCCCCGGACGGCCTGAACATCAACCTCGACTGCGGATCCACGCACATCGAGGGGCTGCAGCGCGAGGTGATCGGCCACCGCGCCGACCTCGGCATCGCGCTCGACGGCGACGCGGACCGCTGCCTGGCGGTGGACGCCAACGGCGAGCTCGTCGACGGCGACCAGATCCTCGCGGTGCTCGCGCTGGCGATGCGCGACAGCGGCCGGCTGTCGAACGACACCGTCGTCGCGACCGTGATGAGCAACCTGGGCTTCGTACAGGCGATGGTCCGGGAGCGGATCGCGGTCGAGCAGACCAAGGTCGGCGACCGGTACGTGCTGGAGGCGATGAAGGCCGGCGGCCACAAGCTCGGCGGTGAGCAGTCCGGGCACGTGATCCTGTCCGACCACGCGACCACCGGTGACGGCACGCTGACCGCGGTCATGCTGCTCGCCCGGGTGGCCCAGACGGGGAAGAGCCTGGCAGACCTGGCCGGCGCGATGACCCGCCTGCCGCAGGTCCTGGTCAACGTGAAGAACGTGGACAAGTCCCGCGCGGGCAGCGACCCGGCGGTCCAGTCCGCGGTCGCCGAGGCCACCACCCGGCTCGGCGACACCGGCCGCGTCCTGCTCCGCCCGTCCGGCACCGAGCCGCTCGTCCGGGTCATGGTCGAGGCCGAGTCCTCCGACACCGCCCACGAGATCGCGCACTCGCTGGCCGACGTGGTGGCGTCGTCACTGAAGCTCTGAAGCTCTGACACAAGTACGCCGGAGAGGTGCTCTCCGGCGTACTTGTGTTCTACGGCCGGAGCTCTGCCAGCCGGCGTTCGGGGGCGGGCGCGGCTTGGGCCAGGAGCTGGGTGTACTCGTGCTGCGGGTTCAGGATCACGTCGTCGGCCGGGCCGTGCTCGACCACCGCACCGCGGTACAGCACCATGATCTCGTCGCTGAAATGCCGCGCGGTTGCGAGGTCGTGCGTGATGTAGAGGACCCCGAGGTTCTCCTCACGCTGCAGCGTCGCCAGCAGGTTGAGTACGCCGAGCCGGATCGACACGTCGAGCATCGACACCGGCTCGTCCGCGACCAGGATCGCCGGCTCCGGCGCGAGCGCCCGCGCGATCGCCACCCGCTGCCGCTGACCGCCGGACAGCTCGTGCGGCTTGCGCTGCGCGAAGTCCTCGTCCAGCCGCACCCGGCGCAACAGCGAGAGCACACGTTTTCCGACCTGCTCGCGGGTGAACCCGGGATGGTGCAGCTGCACCGGGCGCGCCAGATGGTGCCCGATCGTGTGGTACGGGTTCAACGACGCGAACGGGTCCTGGAACACCATCTGGACCGCCTTCCGGTACGTCGCCGCGCGCGCACCGCGGTACTGCATCGGCTCGCCGTCGACCAGGATCGACCCGGACGTCGGCCGCTCGAGCTGCAACAGCAACTTGGCGATCGTCGACTTGCCCGACCCGGACTGCCCGACCAGAGCGATCGTCCGGCCCGGCGTCAGCTCGAAGCTCACGTGGTCGACGGCGCGCAGCTTCGTCGTCCGCAGCCCGTTGCGCAGCCGGTACTCCTTGACCACGTCGCGCAGCTCCAGCACACTCATCCGGCCTCCACGGTCTGATCGGTCTCGTCCAAGGTCTCTTCCGGGGCGATCTCGCCGGTCCGGACGAAGCCGCCGCGTTCGCCGGTCAGGCTGGGGAACGACGACAGCAACCGCTTGGTGTACGGGTGTTTCGGCTGGGTGTAGAGCGTCAGCGCGTCGTCCAGTTCGACGATCAGGCCGGCCCGCATCACCGCGATCCGGTCGCTGATCTCGAGCAGCAGCGGCAGGTCGTGGGTGATGAAGACGACCGCGAACCCGAGCTCCGACCGCAGCCGGGTGATCTCGCGGAGGATCTCGCGCTGGACGACCACGTCGAGCGCGGTGGTCGGCTCGTCCATGATCAGCACCTGCGGTTCGAGCGCGAGCGCCATCGCGATCATCACCCGTTGCCGCATGCCGCCGGACAGTTCGTGCGGGTACGCGCGGAGGCGGTCCCGGTCGACGCCGACGCGTTCGAGCAGTTCGGCGCAGCGTTCGCGGCGTTCCGCCTTACCCAGTTCGGGCCGGTGGGTGACGAACACGTCCTCGAGCTGCTCGGCGATCCGCAGTACCGGATTGAGGGAGTTCATCGCGCCCTGGAAGACCATCGCGATCTTGTCCCAGCGGAACGCGCGCAGGTCGTCGCCGGCCAGCGTCGACAGGTCGACGTCGTACCCCTCGCGGGAGGAGAACACGACCCGCCCGCCGGTGATCACCGCCGGCGGTTTCAGCAGCCGGGTGATCCCGTACGCCAGTGTCGACTTTCCGCAACCGCTTTCCCCCGCGAGGCCGAGGATCTCACCGCGCTCCAGGGTGAGCGAGACGTCGCGGACGGCATGCACGGTGGTCTCGGCGCGGTAGTCGATGCTCAGGTTCTCGATGCTCAGCACACTCATGCCTTCACGCTCCACTTGGTGCGTTCGGCGCGGGTCTGCGAGCGCAGCTTCGGGTTGATGATCTCGTCGATCGAGAAGTTGATCAGCGACAGCGCCGCGCCGAACAGCGCGATCGCCAGGCCGGGCGGCGCGAACCACCACCAGGCGCCGAGCCGGAGCGCCAGCCCGTTCTGGGCGTAGAACAGCATCGTGCCCCAGGTGAACGATCCGGACGCGCCGAGCCCGAGGAACGACAGGCCGGCCTCGCCGAGGATCGCGAAGATCACCGCGAACACGACCTGCGACGCGAGCAGCGGGATCAGGTTCGGCAGGATCTCGACCATCAGGATCCGCCAGCGTTTCTCGCCGCCGATCCTTGCCGCGAGCACGTAGTCGCGGCTGCGGACGCTGAGTGTGAAGCCGCGCAGGACGCGCGCCGATCCGGCCCAGCTGGTGATCGCGAGGACGGCGGCCACCAGCCAGATCGACTTGTTCGGTACGTAGCTGGAGATCACGATCACCAGCGGCAGACCGGGGATCACCAGCATGATGTTGGTGAGCAGCGAGAACGCCTCGTCGGCCCAGCCGCCGATGAACGCGCCGACGACCCCGAAGAACGCCGACAGCAGCAGCGTGATCGCGCCGACCACGACGCCAATGATCAGCGAGCCGCGGGTGGCGTGCGCGAGCTGGGCGAAGACGTCCTGACCGCTCTGCGTGGTGCCGAGGACGAACCCGTTGCCCGGCCCCGTCAGGCCGAGGTCCCGCACGGTGGACGGGTCGCCGACGAGCAACGGGCCGATGACTCCGAACGCGATGATCAGGCCCGCGATCGCGAGCCCGACGGCGAGTTTGAGGGTCATCGGAGGCAGGCGGCGCCGGGCCGGCGCCGCGGTCGTGGCAGCCTGCGCCGCCCCTTCTGTGGTGATGGCCATTCACACCTTCCTAGGACCGCGCACGCGTGCGGGGATCGATGACGCCGTACAGGAGGTCGACGAGCAGGTTCGCGCCGAGGACGGCGAGCGTGATGATCAGGAAGACGCCCTGCATCAGCGCGTAGTCGTTGTTGTTCACGGCAAGCAACAGCGCGGAGCCGATGCCGGGGTACGAGAACACCGCCTCGGTCACGATCGAGCCGGCGACCACGAAACCGAGCGAGATCGCGAATCCCGACACCGACGGCAGGATCGCGTTGCGGGCGACGTACCGGGACCGGATCCGGCGCGGGGTCAGCCCTTTCGCCTCGGCGGTCACGACGAAGTCCTCGGACAGCGTCGAGACCATCATGTTGCGCATCCCGAGCATCCAGCCGCCGATCGACGAGACGACGATCGTCAGCGCCGGGAGCGCGCCGTGGTACAGCACCGACTGCATGAACGGCAGGCTCCAGCCCGGCGTCACGGAGTACACGTCGTACCCGCCGCTCAGCGGGAAGACCGGCCAGGTGCTGCCCAGGAGGAAGAGCAGCAGCAGTGCGAGCCAGAAGTACGGCACCGACTGCAGCATCGTGGTGAGCGGGATGAGATTGTCGACCCAGGAACCGCGCCGCCAGCCGGCGGCGCGTCCCAGGAGGATCCCGATCGCGAACGAGATCACCGTCGCGAGACCGATCAGGCCGACGGTCCAGGGCAGCGTCTGCCCGATGACCTGCGAGACCGGGGCCGGGAAGTACGCGATCGACGTACCGAGGTCGCCGGTGACCAGCTGGCGCAGGTACGTCCAGTACTGGTCCCAGAGGGACGCGTTCGTGTCGGTCCCGAGCAGGGCCTGGATGGCGTCCCGGGTCGTCGGCGTGACGGGGCCCTTGGTCGCCAGCTTCGACAGCATCAGGTCGACCGGGTTCCCCGGCATGAGCCGGGGAATCAGGAAGTTCAGGGTCAGCGCCGCCCAGAGGGCGACGACGTAGAAGGCGAGCTTGCGGAGGAGGTAGCGCACGGCGGTCCCGCGCTCAGCCGGCGGGCTGGATCGTCTTGAGGACGATCCCGGCGTCCCACGCCTTCCACGCCGCGGGCAGGACGTACATGTTGTCCTTGGTCGGCCACCCGGTCGCGCGCGAGGTGTTGAACTCGGTCAGCATCGAGTTCACGTAGACCGGGATGTAGGGCAGCTGGTCCGCGATCACGGCCTGGATCTTGGCGTACTCCGCCTTCTGAGCGGCCTCGTCCGTCGTACCGGCCGCGACCTTGAGTGCCGCGTCGACGCCCGGGTTCGAGAAGCGGGACTGGTTGCCGGCCGAGGCGCTCTTGCCGACCGGGGCGGTGTTCGTCGTGGCGAGCTTGCTGTCGTAGGTGAAGTACGGGTTCGTCGAAGCGCCGAGGCCGACGGAGTCGAGCGAGAGCTGGAACTTCCCGTTCGTCTGGGCGGCGTTCCACTCGTTCCACGAGACCTGGCTCGGCTTCAGCTCGATGCCGACCGCGGCCAACTGCTGCTTCAGGGTGTCGTTGATGAGGATGTAGTCGCTCCAGCCGGTGACGGTCTGGACGGTCAGCGACAGCCGCTTGCCGGCCTTGGTCCGTACGCCGTCCCCGCCCTTGGTCCAGCCGGCCGCGTCGAGGAGCTTGTTCGCCTCGTCGGCGTCGGCGCTCTGCGGCAGCTTCGCCTGTCCGGAGTCGGCGATCCATTTGTCGTCGCGACCGGGGAGGAGCATGGTCGGCGATCCGACACCGGCGACACCACCGCCGGCGAGCTTGGCCAGCTGGTCGCGGTTCATCGCCAGGTAGATCGCCTTGCGGACGGCCGGATCGGTCTGCGGCCCGGTGCAGCCGAGCTGCGCGTTGGAACACGTCACGATCACCGTCGTCATCACGGGCGTGTTGACGTACGTGAGGTTCTTGCCGGACTTGATGATGTTGTCGATCCCGGGCAGGTAGGCGCTCGCCCAGTCGACCTTGCCGGCGACCAGTGCGGCGCTGGCGGCGTCTGCCGACGTCACCGGGAGGTAGCGCACCTCCGTGACGGCGGGCTTGCCGGACTCCCAGTACTGGTCGTTCTTCGTCAGCACGAAGCTCTGCGGCGTGAAGGACTTGACCTTGAACGGGCCGGTACCGACCGGGTTCTTGTTGAGGTCGGTCGTCGGGTCCTTGATGTCCTTCCAGATGTGCTCGGGCACGATCGCCTGGTTGGCGAGCACGGCCGGCTCCTGCATCAATGACTTCGACTTGAAGGTCAGTACTGCGGTGTCGTCCGAGGTGGCCTTCGCCGTGGCAGCGAGGCCGGACGGGTTCAGCGCGGGCGTCTTCGCGACGAGGTTGAAGGTGAACGCGACGTCCTTCGCGGTGAACGGCTGACCGTCGTTCCACTTCACGTCGCGACGGGTCTTGATGGTGAGCTCGGTCCCGGCGGCGTTCCACGAGTAGCCGGTGGCGAGTACTGGCGTCGGGTCGGCCTGCTTGGCGAAGTTGTACCAGTACAGCGGCTCGTAGATGACACCCAGCGTCGGCTGCAGCGCGGTGGTACTGAACGGGTTGAAGTTCTCGGCGGTGATGTCGCCGGCCGCGACCGTGACGGAGGCGTCCTTGGTGGCCGCCTGGTTGCTGCCGGCGGCGGCGTCACAGGCGGCCAGCAGGAGCGCGGTGGCCGTCGCGGCGGCTGCGGCGCTCACCAGGCGCCGCACGCGGGGGCGTTTCGTCGGGTTCCGGAGCATTGATCGATTCCTTTCCAACGCGGTCGTCGAACGCGTCACCCGGCACCGCCAGGGAAGCTGGCCGTAACTTAGTTCGCCTAATAAACAAGGCGCAAGAGGTCAGACCGGTAATGATTCGACAGCGGAGCGTGGGAATGCGCGGTGGAGGGCGCGTGGGAGGGGCGCGGGGAACGCGCGCGGGAGTGCTCGTGGCAGGGCGTGGCAGGGCGTGCAGGGCGTGGCAGGGCGTGGGGAAGGCGGGGCGGGCTACGCGGAGATCGCGCGTTCGGAGCGGAGCATCATCAGGGCGGCGCCGATCGCGGCGGCGTCGTGCCCGCGCTCGTCGAGCACCACCTCGGTGTTCACGGCCCGCCCGAACGCGGAACTCAGGATCCGTTCCTGGATGATCGGCAGGTAGATCGTCCCGGCGACCGCGAACGCGGGCCCGGTCAGCACCAGCAGCTGCACGTCGTACAGGTTCGTGATCGCCTGCGCGCCGAGCGCGAGCCAGGAGGCGGAGTCCCGCAGGATCGCCTCGGCCCGGGAGTCCCCGGTCAGCGCCAGCCGGGCGATGGCGGCGAAGGCCGCGACCCCGGTACGGCGCTGCGAACCGAGGTCGAGCCCCGCGGCGCGCGCCTTCGCGACCACCGTGGCGGGCCCGGCGATCGCCTCGAGGCATCCGGTGCTCCCGCACCAGCACTCCGGACCGCCGATCTGGACGCAGATGTGCCCGACCTCGCCGGCGTTGCCGTGCGCGCCCTGATAGACGTTGCCGTTCAGCCGCAGGCCGGACCCGATGCCCTCGCTCATGAACAGCGCGGCCATCACCGAGACGTCGTGGCTGGTGGTCAGCCGGGTGCCGGCGGCGGCCGCGGTCGCGTCGTTCTCGAGCAGCGACGGCAGGCCGAGCCGTTCCTCCAGCCGGCGGTGCACCGGGAAGTCGACCCAGCGCTCCATCGACGGCGGTGCCGAGGTGACGCCGAGGTTGCGGATCAGCGGCCCGGGGCAGACGAAGCCGAGTCCGAGGACGAGCGAGGAGTCGATCCCGGAGCGTTCGATCAGCTCCGTGGTCTCGGTCGCGATCCGCTCCACGACCTGCTCGGGATCGCTGTCGTCGCCCGGCCCGGCGCGCCGCCAGCGGGCCACGACGCCGCCGGCGTAGTCGACCAGCACGTACGTCAGGCTGTCGTTGCTGAGATGGACGCCGACGACGTACCGGGCCGTGGCCCTGATCCGGAGCATCGTGCGAGGCTTACCGCCGGTGGACGAGCCGCGGCCGGCCTCCGCGACCAGGCCGTCGTCGATCAGCCGGCGGACCACGGTGGTGACGGACGGCGCCGTGAGTCCGGTGATCTGGGTGAGTTCCACCCGGCTGACCGTGCCCGCGGAGCGGATGCTGTCCACAATGAGGGCACGGCTGTTCGTCGGCGCCGGATCGTAACCCGGTGATCGCGACGCGTCGCTGACCTGCTGCATCGGAACATCCGCAATCTGTCGAGTTTGTTAGGTCTGTGAATATAGTGGCTTCGGTGGCCTTGGAGGGCAGTGTATGCACGTGACGTCGCGCGAGCGGATCGCCGGGCTGGTGCTGGCGCGTCCCGGCCGGTTGCTCGGGATGGAGCCGTTCATGGCCGATGTCGTCCAGGGGATCGAGGAGGTCTTCGACGGGCGGCGGGTGAGTCTGCTGATCGAGTTCGCGGCGGACATCCCCGGCGAGATCGAGATCTGGCGGCGCTGGGTGGCCAACGACCACGTCGACGGCATCGTCATGGTCGATCTCCGGACGACCGACCCGCGGCTCGCCGAACTCGAACGGCTGGGTGTCCCGGCGGTGCTGCTCGGCGGGCCGGAGCTGCAGGCGCCGATCACCAACGTGCTCGTCGACAACGCGGAGGGTGCCCGGGCGGCGGTGCGGGCACTCGCCGATCTCGGGCATCGAGACATCGCGCGGGTGAGCGGCCCACGCGACATGCTGCACTGCCAGGCGCGCGACGACGCGTTCATGGAGACCTGCGCGGAGCAGGACGTCCAGGCCCGGGTGATCGAGGGCGACTACTCGGAGGACTCCGGCCGCGAGGCGACGTACCAGTTGCTGACCGGCGGCCGGCTCCCGACGGCCGTTGTCTACGACAACGACCTGATGGCGATCGGCGGCCTGGCCGTGGCGAAGGAACTGGGCGTCGCCATCCCGGACCAGCTGTCCGTGATCGCATGGGACGACACAGCAGTCGCCCGCCTCGCCCATCCGCCGCTGAGCGTTGTCACGGTCGACGTCCACGGTCTCGGCACGATCGTCGGCGAGGCGATCCTCGCGGTCATGGACGGTGGCGACGTCACGACGTACCAGGTCCCGAAACCGACGATCCGCCTCGCCGGCTCGACCGCGCGGCCGGGGACACGACTTCGAGCAGGTTCGTGACCACCGGATCGTGGTCATCGGCGCGCCAGGCGACCGCGATCTTCGTCCGGGCGGTGCGTGGTTCGAGGGTGCGGAAGGCGGTGCTGCTCAGACGGATTCGCCGTACGCTCGCCGGCGCGATCGAGACGCCGAGCCCGGCGGCGACGAGGGCGCAGACGGTCTGCCATTCGACGGCGTGCTGCGCGATACGGGGTGTGAAGCCCGCTGCGGTGCAGACCTCGACGATCCGGTCGTAGAGCTGCGGTCCGGCCGGGCGGGGGAGCAGGACGAACGGTTCGCTCGCCAGCTGAGCGGGGTCGACGCTGCGCCGCGCGGCCAGTTGGTGAGCGGACGGCAGGACGGCGACGAGCGGCTCGGTCAGCAGGGTCCGGAACCGTAGGTCGGGGTCCTCGGTCGGTGGCTCGCGGATCAGCCCGATGTCGATCACGTTGTCACGCAGCGCCTGGAGCTGCGGGGCACTGGTCATCTCCCGGATGTCGAGCTGTACGTCGGGATACCGCCGCCGGAACGCGAGCAGCAGATTGGGCAGCACGGTCAGCGCGAGGGACGCGGCGAACCCGATCCGCAGGCGACCGGCATGGCCGGAACCGGCCGCCCGAGCGGCCGCGAGACCGTCGCCGAGCTCGGCCAGGGCGCGTTCCGCACGCGGCAGCAGCTCGCGACCTGCGGCAGTCAGCGTCACCCGGCCTGGCCCCCGCTGGAAGAGGCTGTGTCCGACCGACTTCTCCAGCCGCTGGATCTGCTGGCTCAACGGGGGTTGGGCGATCCCGAGCCGCGCGGCGGCCCGGCCGAAGTGCAGCTCCTCTGCCAGAACCGCGAACGCGTACAGCTGGGCGAGGACCAGTTCGGGGCGATCCATATGATTAGAGATATCAGATGATGCAGCGAGAGGTATTCGACGTATCGGGTGGCTGGTGCCTAGCGTTCGGGGCATGAGTGAGCGACGGGCGATTCTGAGCGGTTCGACCTTCGAAGAGCAGATCGGGTATGCCCGGGCGGTGGTGGACGGCGACTGGGTGCATGTCTCGGGGACGACGGGGTTCGACTACGCGGCGATGACGATCGCGGACGACGTGGTGGCGCAGGCCGAGCAGTGCATCGTGAACATCGCGGACGCCTTGAAGGCAGCGGGATGCACCCTGGAGGACGTCGTGCGGGTCCGGTACCTGCTGCCGGAACGGGACGATTTCGAGCCGTGCTGGCCGACGTTGCGGCGCGCGTTCGGCGAGATCCGGCCGGCTGCGACGATGCTGGTGTGCGGGCTGTCCGACCCGCGGATGAAGATCGAGATCGAGGCCTACGCCCGGCGGAGGTGAAGGTGGAGCACCGGGAGCTGGAGTTGTTTCTGCATTTGGCGCGGACGCTCAACTACGGGCGGACGAGTCTGGAGTGTCATGTCAGTGCGGCGACGTTGACGCGGACGATCCAGCGGCTGGAGGCGCGGGTCGGTGTGCGGTTGCTGGATCGTGGGCCGCGGGGCGTCGTACTCACCGCGGAGGGGCAGCGCTTCACGGCGTACGCCGAGCGGGCGCTCGAGCTGTGGGCCGACTATCAGGCAGGGTCGACCGAGTCGCCGGGGCTGAGCGGTGAACTGCGGATCTTCGCGACGGTCACCGCCTGCCAGACGTTGCTTCCCGACCTGCTGGCGCCGTTGCGCGAGGAACATCCGCAGATCAGGCTCGACATCCGCACCGGCGACGCGGCCGCAGCTCTGGCTCGCCTCGACGAGGGCGAGGTCGACGCCGCCGTCGCCGGCATCCCGAAACGCCTGCCGCAGTCGATGGTCACCCGCACCGTCGCCGTCACCGACCTCGTCCTGGTCAGAGCCCGCGACAGCGCCCCCGACGCCTCCTCCGACGCCACCTCCGACGCCGGTCCGTACGTCGTACCCGCCCGCGGTCTCGTCCGCGAGGCGGCGTTCCGCTGGTTCCGGAAAACGGGGGTGAAACCATCGATCGCCGCGGAACCCGACGGACACGAGGCGCTGCTTGCCCTGGTGGCGTTGGGCTGCGGCGTCGGCGTCGTACCGCGGCTCGTGCTCGAGTCGTCCGCCGTACGCGATCAGCTGGTCGAGCTGCCGGCCGATCTGGAACCGCTCACGATCGGGCTTTGCGCGCGCCGCGCCGACCTGCACCGGCCTTTGGTCGCGGCGCTCTGGGCGTTGCGACCGTAGCGCCCGGCGACAGCTTCGCCGGGACGAGCTGGGGCGGCAGCGGATCGGCTCCCTCGAGCTGGCGGATCAGGGCCTCGGTGCCGAGCTGGCCCAGTTCGGGGCCGGGGGTACGCATCATCGTGAGTTCGGGGTCCGTCATGGCGGCGGTCTCGGGGACGCTCAGGAGTGCGAGGACGGAGGTGTTGCCGGGGACGTCGTGGCCGGCGCGTTTCAGGCCGGAGACCACGCCGAGAGCGGCGTACTCGTTGAGCACCAGGACGGCGGTCGTCTCGGGATGCCGGTCGAGCAGCCGCTCGGTGGCGGCCTTGCCGGCCTGGGTCGTGTCGGAGCAGGGGAGCACGACGACGGGCAGGCCGTACGACGCGGCGACGCGCCGGTACGCCTCCTCGACCCGGACCCACGGGCCGTACGCGTGGAACCGCGGATCGTCCAGATCGCCGGAGATCAACGCCAGCTCACGATGCCCGAGCTCGTACAGATGCCGTACCGCGTCCTCGACCGTGGTGTCGAAGTCGATGTCCACGTGCGACAAGCCGTCCAGCTCCGTCGTCCGTCCGATCATCGCGAACGGCGTCGCGGCCTGCCGCAGTACGGCGATCCGCGGGTCGTCCAGCTGAACCTCCATCAGTACGACGCCGTCGACCAGGCCCTGCCCCAGCAGCTCACGCAGCTCGACGCCGTCGTTGCCGACCGGCCACAGCACGAGGTGGTAGTCGTCCTTGCGCGCCGCCTCGGCCGCACTGGTGAAGAACTCTGCGGTCGACATCCCGAACCGGTGCTCGAGCGCCGGGTACGCCATCGCGATGATGCGCGTCCGCTTGCTGGCCAGCGCGCGGGCGACCACGTTCCGCCGGTACCCGAGCTCCAGCATCGCCTGCTCGATCCGGGCCCTGGTCGCGGCGGTCACCGGCTTCGTGTCGTTCAGCAGGAACGAGACGGTGGCGATCGACACCCCGGCGCGCTGAGCGACGTCCCGCATCGTGACCATCGATTCGCCCCCTCTGAGCTCTTGACAGCGATGTGACGTAGGGAACATAGTCCTTCAACGCCTCAGTTAAGCGGTTTACCGCCAAATCCACAAGCTCGACCACCTTCCCCTCGTCCATCGGTTAAACGCTTTGAAGGAGTCCGATGTCATGATCAGCAAGCGGATCGCCGCCGCGCTGGCGGGTGCGACGACGGTGTCGCTCCTGCTGGCCGCCTGCGGTGACAACGGCGGCGGCCAGTCGTCCACCTCCGGCGACAGCGTCAAGAGCCTCACCGTCCTGGACTATTACAACAACGACCCGGACAAATCCCTGGTGCAGAAGGGGCTTGACTCCTGCGCGTCGCAGCTCGGCATCACCATCCAGCGGGAGACGGTGCCTGGTGACACCTTGATCCAGAAGGTGCTGCAGCAGGCGTCGTCGAAGACGCTGCCCGACGTGCTGATGCTCGACAACCCCGACGTCCAGCAGATCGCCGCGACCGGCGCACTCGCGCCCTTGAACGACATGGGCCTGAACGCCGACGGCGTCATCAAGGGCATGGTCGACGCGACGTCGCACGACGGCAAGCTCTACGGACTGGCGCCGGTGACGAACACGATCGCCCTGTTCTACAACACGCAGATGTTGCAGGAGGCCGGCGTCCAGCCGCCGAAGACCTGGGACGAGCTGAAGGCCGCTGCGAAGAAGCTGACCAAGCCCGGCCGCTACGGCATGGCCTTCAACGCCAACGCGACCTACGAAGGCTCCTGGCAGTTCCTGCCGGCGATGTGGACCAACGGTGGTGACGAGACCGATCTGACCAGCCCGCAGGTGGCGGAAGCTCTGCAGCTGTGGACGGATCTGGTGAAGTCGGGGTCCGCGTCGAAGAGCGTCATCAACTGGACGCAGGGTGACGTGAAGGACCAGTTCGTGGCCGGCAAAGCCGCGATGATGGTGAACGGTCCGTGGCAGATCCCGGCGCTGCAGAAGACGCCGAACGTCAAGTGGGAGGTCGTCCAGTTCCCGGTCAACAAGCCCGGACAGACGCCGGTCGCGCCGCTCGGCGGCGAGGCCTGGACGGTGCCGCTGAACAAGGATCAGGCCAAGCAGCAGAAGGCCGCCGACTTCGTGAAGTGCCTGAACTCGGACGAGAACGAGCTGGCCTGGGCGAAGGCGCGGTTCACCGTGCCGACCAAGACCGCTCTGCTCGACCAGTACGTCAAGGACGTGCCGTCGATGAAGGCCTTCAGCGAGCAGGTCGTGAACGCCCGGTCCCGGACCGGCAAGCTGGGTGACAAGTGGCCGGACGCCGCGAAGGTGATCTACCAGGCGATCCAGCTGGCGCTGACCGGCAAGGCCTCACCCCAGGACGCCTTCAAGCAGGCCTCCGGCGGCTGATCGCATGGTGACGCTCACACGGACGACGGTGGCCGGCCGCGAGAAGGTTCGCGGCCGGCGCCACCGCGGCGAGTCCCTCACCAAGGTGCTGTTCGTCCTGCCCGCCGTGGTGGCGATGGTGGCGCTGTTCGGCTACCCGGTCGTGAAGAACCTGCTGATGAGCCTGCAGGACTACGGGCTGAAGACGTTCTTCACCGGTGTCGCGCCGTGGGTCGGGCTGAAGAACTACAGCACGGTCGTGACCGACAAGCTGTTCTCGGACGCGATGCTGAACACGGCGCTGTTCACTGTCGGCTCGATCGCCTTCCAGTTCGCGATCGGGCTGGGGCTGGCGCTGTTCTTCCACAAGAAGTTCCCGCTGAGCGGACTGTTGCGGTCGCTGCTCCTGCTGCCGTGGCTGCTGCCGCTGATCGTGTCCAGCGCGACCTGGCGCTCGATCCTCGAGCAGGACAACGGAATCCTGAACCGCACACTGATGAAGCTGCACCTGATCGGTGATCCGGTGCCGTGGCTGAACTCGCCGTCGGTCGCGCTGATCGCGGTCATCGGCGTGAACATCTGGATCGGCATCCCGTTCAACGTGACCCTGCTGTACTCCGGTCTCGCGGAGATCCCCGACGAGCTCTACGAGGCCGGACAGCTCGACGGGGCGACCGGGTGGCGATCCTTCTGGTACATCACCTGGCCGAACCTGCGGGCGGTCGCGAGCGTGCTGCTGATGCTCGGGGTCGTCTACACGATCAAGGTCCTGGACATCATCCTCGGCCTCACCGGCGGTGGACCGGCGAACGCCACCCAGACGCTGGCGACCCAGTCGTACGAGAAGTCCTTCATCGACTTCAAGTTCGGCCAGGGCGCGGCGCTGGCCAACATCCTGATCGTGATCTCTTTCGTCTTCGCGATCTTCTACCTGCGCAGCACGCGCCGGGCGATCGATGAATAGGGAGGGCGTGATGCGACGTACGGCGTACACGGTGATCGGTGTCCTGATCCTGTGCGTGATGCTGTTCCCCGTCTACTGGATGGTGAACGCGTCGCTGCAGCCGTCCGGAAACACTCTGACGGCCGGTTTCCTGCCGCTGAATCCAACGTTTTCCGGCTACCGGCGCGCGCTGGACGAGCAGGGCGGGAACCTCGTCACGAGCATGATCATCGCGGCCGGAACGGTCGTGCTGAGTCTGGCGATCGCGACGCCGTGCGCGTACGCGTTGTCGCAGTTCCGGTCCCGGTGGGTGTCGATCGGGCTGCTGGCGATCCTGATCTCGCAGATGATTCCGGGCATCGTGATCGCGAACGCGCTGTACACGGCGTACGAGCGGCTCGGTCTGCTGAACTCGATCCCGGGCCTGATCGTGGCGAACTGCAGCAGCGGGATCCCGTTCGCGATCCTGATCCTGCGGTCGTTCATGCTCTCGCTGCCGCCGTCGCTGGTGGAGGCCGCGCGGGTCGACGGCGCCGGCCTGTTCCGGGCGCTCGTTTCGATCGTGCTGCCGATCAGCAAGAACTCGCTGATCACGGCCGGACTGTTCAGTTTCCTGTTTTCCTGGAGCGATTTCCTGTTCGCGCTGACGCTGACCACCAAGGGCGGCGTCCGGCCGGTGACGCTGGGGATCTACCAGTACCTCGGCACGCAGGTGCAGAACTGGAACGCGGTGATGGCGACCGCGGTGCTCTCGGCGGTCCCGGCCATCGTGCTGCTGATCGCCGCGCAGAAGTACATCGCCGCCGGCGCCATCGGCGGAGCCGTCAAATGACTCTCGAAAGGCGTTGAAAACATGACGATTCGCGTACTCGTCTGGGGCGAGAACCGCCACGAGCAGGTGGAGCCGCACGTGCGGGAGATCTACCCCGACGGCATGCACTCCACGATCGCGGCCGGGATCGCGGAGAACCTGGGCGACGCCAAGGTCTCCACCACGACCCTGGACGAGCCCGAGCACGGCCTGACCGAGGACGTGCTGGCCGAGACCGACGTCCTGGTCTGGTGGGGGCACGCCGCCCACGGTGAGGTCGACGACAAGGTGGTCGACCGCGTCTACCAGCACGTGCTGTCCGGGATGGGGCTCGTCGTCCTGCACTCCGGGCACTGGTCGAAGATCTTCGGCAAGCTGATGGGCACGACGTGCACGCTGCGCTGGCGCAGTGAGCGCGACCGCGAACTGGTCTGGACGGTGAACCCCACGCACCCGATCGCGCAGGGCGTGCCGCACCCGATCGAGATCGAGCAGCAGGAGATGTACGGCGAGTTCTTCGACATCCCGGTGCCCGACGAACTGATCTTCGTGTCCTCGTTCTCCGGCGGCGAGGTGTTCCGCTCGGGCTGCACGTTCCGCCGCGGGCACGGGAAGATCTTCTACTTCTCGCCCGGTGACCAGGACTTCCCGGTGTACCACCACAAGGATGTCCGTAAGGTGATCGCGAACGGCGTCGCGTGGGCCAGGACCGACCGGCCGGAGCGGGCCCTGCCGACGCTGCTGCGCTACGAGACCGAAGACTTCTTCAACGGACACGGGTACACCGGACCCATCGAGGAGCCTGCCGATGCCTGAACCCTTGCGCCTGCTGCAGGTCGGAGCCGGCGGGATGGGACGCGCCTGGTTGCGCACCATCGCCGCCAACCCCGACGTGCAGTTGGTGGGCCTGGTCGACCTGGACCTGGACGTCGCGCGCGCTGCGGCCGACGACAACGGCCACCACGACGTACCGGTCGCCACCTCGATCGAGGAACTTGCTGTTCAGTTCGAAGCGGTCATCGACGTGACTGTGCCGGTAGCTCATCCGAAAGTCAGCGTAGAAGCCTTGCTGGGTGGTGTCCCGGTGCTGTGCGAGAAACCGCTGGCCGAGACAGTGCGCGAGTGCCTGCAGATGGTGGCGGCTTCGGAGGTGAGCGGCAAGCTGCTGATGGTCTCGCAGTCCCGCCGCTACTTCCGCGCGGTGAACGCCTTCCAGCGTCAGCTCGCCGAGCTCGGCCCGATCGGGACGCTGTCGTGCGAGTTCTACAAGGCGCCGCGCTTCGGCGGGTTCCGCGAGCGGATGGCCGAGCCGCTCCTGGTCGACATGGCGATCCACCAGTTCGACCTGTCCCGCAAGCTGATCGGCTCCGAGCCGGTGTCGGTGTACTGCGACTCGTACAACCCGTCCTGGAGCTGGTTCGACGGCAACGCCGCCGCGTCCGCGATCTTCACGTACGCCGACGGCACCCGCTTCGCCTTCACCGGAAGCTGGTGCGCCCCGGGCCTGGAAACGTCCTGGAACGGCCGCTGGCGCGCCAGCACCCCCGGCGGTACGGCGACCTGGGACGGCGACAACCCGCCCGTCGCCGAACTCGCCTCCGGTGAAGCGCTGCCCGCGGTCATGGCCGACGAGCCGGAGGAGATCGCCGGCTCGCTCGTGGAGTTCGTCGACGCGGTCCGTACGTCGGCGAGCCCACAGTCCGAGGTCCACTCCAACGTCATCAGCCTCGCGATGGTGGAATCCGCGGTCCGCTCGGCCAACACCGGCGCACCGGTCCGGATCGCCGACGTCATCACCGACGCCTACACCGAGGCCCTGTCCACCACGCAGAATCCGGACCTGCTCGCCGCGCTGAAGTCCTGGACCAGCCCGCTCACCGCGGTCGGCCTGAAACCCTGACCAACTCCTTGTGTTCCGCAATCTGCAACGGGGCGGTGCGAACATTGCGCTTGCCGCAATGGCCGCACCGCCCGTTGACTGGAGCCCATGAAGAGTTCGGTGTTTCGGGTCGAGGACATGCACGTGCCGGGCGGCACGGAATCCATCGTGCGCGGCGGGCGGGACCTGTTTCCGCTGTTGCCGAAAGCGTTGTCCGGCGTGCGGCGGATCGGCGTACTGGGCTGGGGGCCGCAGGGACGCGCCCAGGCACTGAACCTGCGGGACTCGCTCGCCGGGACCGGCATCACCGTTTCCGTGGGGCTGCGGCCGGGCTCGCGGTCCGCCGAGGAGGCGCGGGCGGAGGGCTTCAGTGAGGCGGACGGCACGCTGGGGGACTGGCTCGAGGTCGCGGCCGCGGTAGATCTGGTGATCCTGCTGATCGCCGACGCGGCCCTGGCGGCGCACCACGAGGAGATCTTCGCGGTCCTGAAGCCCGGCGCGACCATTGGCCTGTCCCACGGTTTCCTGCTCGGTCACCTGACCGCGATCGGCAGCGCTTTCCCGGAAGGTCATCCGGTGATCGCGGTGTGCCCGAAGGGCATGGGCGATTCGGTACGGCGCCTGTACCAGCAGGGCGCGACGGTCAACGGGGCCGGGATCAACGCGAGCGTCGCCGTCCACGCCGACCCGGACGGGCACGCGTGGGACCGGGCGCTCGCCTGGTCGGTCGGACTCGGATCGCCGTACACGTTCGCGACCACACTGGCCGACGAGTACCGCTCGGACATCGTCGGTGAGCGGGCGATCCTGCTCGGCGCGGTGCACGGCCTGGTCGAGGCGCTCTACCGGCACTTCCGGATCGAGGGTGCGGACCCGGTGGCGGCGTACGAGCGCTCGACCGAGGCGGTCACCGGGCCGATCGCGCGGATCATCTCCGACTCCGGTCTCGCGGCGGTCCGGACGGCGAGCGGTGACGAGGACCTGTTCGACCGGGCGTACTCCGCGGCGTACCGGCCGGCCCGGGACCTGGTCGCGGAGATCTACGACGAAGTTGCCGACGGCACCGAACTGCGCAGCGTGATCCTCGCCGAACGCCGTCTCGCCAGCCGGCCGATGACCGAGATCGGCGGCAGCCCGATGTGGTCGCACAGCGCCGAGGTCCACGCCCGCCGCGGGACCTCGCCGGCCGTCGTCGATCCACTGACCGCGGGGTTGTTCGTGGCGACGATGACGGCGCAGGTCGACGAGTTCGCCGAGCGGGGCCACGCCTGGTCGGAGATCGTCAACGAGTCGGTGATCGAGGCGGTGGACTCGCTGCTGCCGTACATGCACGCCCGCGACGTCGCCTACATGGTCGACAACTGCTCCCGGACCGCACGCCTCGGCACCCGGCGCTGGGGCCCGCGCTTCCAGGCGGCGTACGAACAGATCGCACTACCGCACGTGGATCAGCCCGCCGACCCCGCACTGATCAAGAGTTTCCTCGACAACCCCGCCCACGACGCCCTGGCCGCGGCGGCGGAACTCCGACCGTCGGTCGACATTTCCGTTTGAGGGCATGGCTGGCACCCCCACGCCGTTGCCCTAGCCTAGGCGCCATGACGCCCCCTCCCACGACGCGGTCACGGCTGGTTCCGATGCAGCCGCGTGACCCGCACGAGCCCGGCCGGACCGCGTCCACGCTGGAGTTGTTCTTCGACCTGGTGTTCGTCGTCGCGGTCAGCGTCGCGGCGGCCCACCTTCATCACGCGCTGTCCGAGAAGCACGTCGCGGAGGGCCTGCTGTCCTACGGGATGGTGTTCTTCGCGATCTGGTGGGCGTGGATGAACTTCACCTGGTTCGCCACCTCCTTCGCCACCGACGACTGGCTGTACCGGGTACTCACGATCGTCCAGATGGGCGGCGTTCTGGTGCTGGCCGCCGGGGTCGAGCCGGTCTTCGCCGACCGCGACTTCACCGTGGTGGTGATCGGGTACGTCGTGATGCGGGTCGCCATGATCGCGCAATGGCTTCGGGCGTCCCGCTCGGGCGGCGTGAGCCGGCAGGCGGCGTTGCGGTACGCGGGCGGGATCGCCGTCGTGCAGGTGCTGTGGCTGACCACGCTCGCGATGTCCGGAACCGTGGTGGTCGTCGCCTGGTGTGTGTTCGTCCTGGCCGAACTCGCCGTACCGGTGGTGGCCGAGCGGCGCGGACAGACGCCGTGGCATCCGCATCACATCACCGAGCGGTACGGCCTGTTCACCCTCATCCTGCTCGGTGAGAGCCTGCTCGCCTCGGCGAACGCGATCTTCGAGGCCCTGCACGAGCACGAGGACCTCGGCCCGCTGATCGCGCTCTCGGTGCTCACCCTGGTCGTGACCGCCGCGCTGTGGTGGATCTACTTCTGGCCGCCGCACCACACCGCGATCACCTCGATGGCCCGCTCGATCCGCTACGGGTACATGCACTACTTCGTGTTCGCGGCGGCCGGTGCGTTCTCGGCCGGCGTCGAGGTGCAGATCGACAGCATCACCCACCACACCGAGCTGAGCGAGGTCGCCGCGTCCTACACCGTGACGATCCCGATCGCGATCTTCGTCCTCGGCATCTGGTGGATCGCCCTGCGCGAGAACGCGGACCGCGTCGTCAACGTCGTCGTACCCCTGGGCGCCGTCCTGGTCCTGCTGGATCCGCTGATCCCGGTCCCGTTCGCCCTCACGGCGCTCTTCATGGCCCTGATCGTCGTGGTCCTGGTCCTCCGGCCGCCGGTGCAGCCCGCCGCCGCAGACTGAGCAGTCAGGCCAGCTCGGCCAGGGCCGTGGCCACCCGGCCGTGGGCTGCCTCCAGGGCGGTCCGGGCCGCGGGGATGGGGGTGCCGGTCAGGAGGTGGACCAAAGCGGGCTTGAGCTCGCCTTCGGCCTCGGCCAGGGCGGCCTCGCAGGCGGCCTCGTCGGCGCCGGTGGCCTCGGCGAGGATCCGGAGCATGCGGCCGCGGAGCTTGTTGTTGGTCGCGACCAGGTCGACCATCAGGTTCGACCAGGTGCGGCCGAGCTTGATCATCAGCGTGGTGGAGAACGCGTTCAGGATCATCTTCTGCGCGGTGCCGGCCTTCAGCCGGGTGGAGCCCGCGATCACCTCGGGGCCGGTGTCGGCGGCGACCACGATGTCGGCCAGCGGCGCCAGCGGGGCGTCCGGGTTCGAGGTCACCAGCACGGTGGTCGCCCCGGCCGCGCGGGCGGCCTTCAGGGCGCCGGCGACGTACGGCGTGCTCCCGGAAGCAGCGAGGCCGATGACGAGGTCCTGACCGGTCACCCCGATCGCGTCGGCGGCACCGCCCTCCTCGGAGTCCTCGACGTTCTCGACCGCGCGGAGCAGCGCTTCCAGGCCGCCGGCGTGGTGGGCGACCACCAGCCCGTCCGGGACGTGGAACGTCGGCAGCAGTTCGGCGGCGTCCAGGACCGCCAGGCGCCCCGACGTACCGGCGCCGAAGTAGTGCACCCGGCCGCCGCCGCGGATCGACTCGACGGCGGCGTCCACGGCCTTCGTCAGCTCCGGGATCACCGCGCCGACAGCGCCCGGGACCAGGGCGTCCTCGTTGTTCACCAGCTGGAGGATCTCGGACGTGCCCACCGCATCGATGGCCAGCGTCCTCGGGTTGCGCTGCTCGGTCGGTGAGGTCACGGGATCGATGTTAGTTTTCTACTGAAGGTTTTTCAATTCCGTTCATCTTTGACGGAAAGGATCGGCCTCAGTCGGATCCCTTGAGCCGGTGGCCGCGAACCGCGCTAGCGGTTTCCTCAAGCGCTTTCCGGGCGTCCGGCAGGACCTGCTGCGCGACCCCGATGAACAGGCAGTCGATCACCGTCAGCTGGGCGATCCGGCTGGCCATCGCACCCGAGCGGTACGTCGTCTCGCGGGCGGCCGTGGTGAGGACGAGGTCCGCCGTACGGGCCAGCGGCGAGCGCGGAAAGTTGGTAACGGCAACCGTCGTGGCGCCGTGCTTGGCCGCCTCCTCGAGCGCCTCGACCACCTCGACCGTGGTGCCGGTGTGCGAGATGCCGATCGCGACGTCGCCCTCGCCGAGCAGCGCGGCGCTGGTCAGCGCGATGTGTACGTCGGACCAGGCGAACGCGACGCGGCGGATCCGGTGCAGCTTCTGCTGCAGGTCGTAGGCGACGAAGGCGCTCGCCGCGAACCCGTACAGGTCGACCCGCTGCGCCCGCACCACCGCGTCGACGACCTTGGCCAGCGCGTCCACGTCGACCTGCTGCGCGGTCTCGCGGACCGCCCGCTCGTCGGCGAACGCGACCTTGCTGACAACGTCGGCCAGCGAGTCGCCGGGCTCGATGTCACCGCCCACCTCCGGGCGGACACTCTCCTGCGCCGACTGGGCCGCCAGCTGCAGGCGGAGCTGCGGATAGCCGGGGACGCCGATCTGCTTGCAGAACCGGATGACCGTGGTCTCCGAGGTGGACGCCACCTCGGCCAGTTCGGAGATCGTCATCGCGGCCACCCCGCCAGGGTCCGCGAGGACCGCGTTCGCCACCCGCTGCTCGGCCGGGGCCAGCGCGGGCATCACCGCGCGGACCCGGACCAGCAGCGGCCCCGTGGGTTCTGGAGAGGTCGTTGAATTCATGACAGCCACGGTACGGCGACTATGCACGAGATGGGATCACCGACGCGAAAGTCTCCAACCTGTTGCGGTAAATGATTCCGGCGTCCGTTCACCATCGAGAAGTTCACCATCCCCGCTCGTGATCTTCACACCGTCGACGTACACACCGCGGCCCTGGTACAGCGGATCGCTCGTGTAACGCCAGCGGATCGTCTGCTCGCCGGCGCCCAAATCGGCGCTCACCTGCTGCCAGTGCCGGTTGCCGGAGCCGCTGATCGAGCCGTCGGTGTCGATCACCGAACCGCGGTCCCGCACCGAGAACGGGACCTTCGTCCAGGTCGTCCCGTCCGCGGACGTCTCCAGGTACAGCAGATCCGTGTCCTCGGTGTCGACGAACAGATCGAACGCCAGCTTCGCGCCGTCCGCCGGTACGGCGACCGTCGTCGCGAGCGTGGTCGTCGAGTTGTCCGTCGTACCGGAGAACCAGGCGTCCTTGCCGTGCCGCGGGCCGACGCCGAGGGCGAGCGCGAGGCCCTGGGCGACCGCACGGCGGGCCGGGTTGTTGCTGCCCCAGTTGCGGCTCGGGTGCACGCGGTTCGTGAGCAGGATCGCGAACGAGCGGGAGTCGAAGTCGATGACGACCGACGTGCCGGTGTAGCCGGTGTGGCCGGCCGTGCGCGGTCCGGACAGGCCGGCCATGTACCAGCGCTGGTCGAGCTCGAAGCCGAGGCCGTGGTCGTTGCTGGGGAAGGCCTGGTTGAAGTTCGTGATCATCGCGGTGACCGAGGATTCCTTGAGGATCCGGGCTCCGCGGTAGCTGCCGCCGTTCAGGAACGTCTGCGCCAGCACGGCCAGGTCGTCGGCGGTGCTGAACACGCCCGCGTGCCCGGCGACACCGTCCAGGGACCACGCGTTCTCGTCGTGGACCGAGCCCCACACCATCCCGCGCGGCGGGGAGGCCTGGTACTCGGTGGCGGCGATCCGCGGCTTCTTCTTGGGATCCGGGTTGTAGCCGGTGTCGCGCATCTGCAGCGGTTTGGTGATGCCGTCGGCGACCAGCTTGTCGAGCGTCTTGCCGGTCACGCGGTGCGCCAGCTCGCCGAGCGCGATCAGGTTCAGGTCGCTGTAGAGGTACGTCGTACCGGGCACGTCCCGCAGCTTCGCGGTCAGTGCCATGTGCAGCCTGGACGCGGGATCCGGCTGGGCGCTCCACAGCGGCAGCCAGGACGGAAATCCGCTGGTGTGCGTGAGTGCCTGCCGGACGGTGACGTTTTCCTTGCCGTTTTCCGCGAATTCCGGGATGTACGTCGCGATCGGCGCGTCGAGGTCGACCTTGCCCTTCTCGACCAGCTGCATCACGACGATCGACGTGAACAGCTTGGACACCGAGGCCATGTCGAAGATCGTGTCGGTGCGCATCGGGATCTGCTCGTCCGCGGGCAGCTCGGTCCCGGCGCCGTCGGCGTACTTCACCGCCAGCCCGGTCGCCGACCGGGTGACGACCTTCCCGTCGTGACCGAGCAGCGTGACCGCGCCGGCGTACAGCGGTTTCGCCGTACCGTTCGGCTGGGTCCAGGAGGCGACCTGGGCCAGTGCCGCGTCGATCGGCGCGGGGTCCAGGCCGGCCTTCGCCGGGGTCTCGTCGCGCAGCAGCGTGGTCTTCGGCGCGTAGCCGTCGCGCGGACGGTCGAACCGGCCGGAGTTGTTGCTGCCAGCAACAGCAGGGCTTGCCATCGTGAGTATCACCGCAGTCAGAGTCGCAGACGCGGCCCACCGCTTCATCGGTGGGCTCCCTTGTACAGCAGGTACTTCGCCCGTCGGGCCGTCCAGGCGTCGGTCTCGGACTTCCAGGCGGCGACGATCTCCTCCGCGGTCGCATCGGCCAGCAGCATGGTGCGGAACCGGTCGGACCCGGTGAGCAGGTCGATCCACCGGCCGGGTGGGTTCTCCGCCCGCCAGGTGAATCCGGGGTAGAGCTTACGGGCCTCGACGATCATGTGCGTCGCCACGGTGATCGCCTCCACCCGGTGCGGGTCGAGGATCTGCACCTGGAGGCCGGCGCACAGGACGTTCGCGTTCTTGCTGATCGTCGGCGTGAAGTACGCCTCGCGGAACGCCACGCCCGGGATGTTCCGGGCCTGCAGCGCCTCGGCCCAGCGGTGGTCGACGTACGGCGCGCCGATCAGCTCGAACGGCCGCGTCGTACCGCGGCCCTCGGACATGTTGGTCGCCTCGAACAGGCACAGGCCGGGGTAGAGCAGCGCGGTGTCGGGGGTCGGCATGTTGGGGCTCGGCATCACCCAGGACAACTCGGTGTCGTCGTACAGCTGGTCGCGTTTCCAGTTCGACAGCTCGATGACCTGGAGGTCCTTGAGCCGGCCGCCGTTCGGCTCCAGCGGCAGGTACTCCGCGTCGAAGAGCCGGGCCAGTTCGCCGACCGTCATGCCGTGCTGCTGGATGATCTGCTTCTTGCCGACGCCGGAGGTGTAGCCGGGTTTGAGCATCGGGCCGCGCGCGTAGCCGCCGACCGGGTTGGGCCGGTCGAGAACGACGAACCGGGCACCGGTCCGGACCGCGGCCAGCATCGCCTCGAACATCGTCCAGATATAGGTGTAGAACCGCGCGCCGACGTCCTGGATGTCGAAGACAACGGTTTCCACGCCGGACTTCGCGTACAGCGTGGCCAGTTTGTCCGCGTTCGCGCCGTACGCGTCGTAGACCATGATCCCGGTGCGCGGATCGACGTGGTCGCCCTCCGAACCGCCGGCCTGCGCGCTGCCGCGGAAACCGTGTTCTGGCCCGAACACGGCGACCACGTTCACCTGTCCGGACGCGTGCATGGTGTCCACGATGTGCGTGAAATCGGGCAGGATCCCGGTCGGGTTGCTGATCACGCCGACCTTCTGGCCGGCGAGCGCCCGCCAGCCGTCGTTGGCGAGGACCTCGGCGCCGGTCATCACCTTCCGGCTGGTCACGGCGTGCGCGGCGGGGACGTCGATCAGCGGGGCGGCGGCGAGGGCGCCGGCGCCGGCAAGCAAACTGCGTCGCTTCATCAGATCTCCTAGGAACGGAACGAGAGGTCGGCGATCACCGGGCTGTGGTCACTGGCCGCCTCGGCGACCGGGACCTCGGCGGGTACTTCGGCCTTCCGGACCAGCAGGCCGGGGCCGACGGCGACGAAGTCGATGCGCTTGGTCCCGCCGACCGCCGGGTAGGTGTTCGGGCCGCCCGCAGTCGACGCGGCCGCGGTCCACGAGTCGGTGAGCCGGGTCCACAGTCCGGCCAGCTCCGGCGCGGCCGCATCGGCGTTGAAGTCGCCGACCAGGATCTGCAGGTCGCCGGGGCTGTCGGCGGCGAGGATCTTCAGGGTGTCGTCGACCTGGGCCCGCCTCACGGACGGGTCGGCGCGGTAGTCGAGGTGGGTGGAGTACACGTGCAGCCGGCGGCCGCGGACGTCGACCTCGGCCTCGAGGAAACCGGGTGCCGGCGCGGGGACCGGGTTCGGGTCCTGGGTGGAGAGCCGCGTGATCGGGTGGTTCTCGAAGCGCACCACCGGGAACCGCGAGAGCAGACCGACGCCGTACTGACGCCGCGGCCGGCCGGCGGCGGGCGGGTCGAGGTCGTAGATCGGTGCGAACGCCGGGTGCATGCCGAGCCTGGCGGCCAGTTCGGTGATCGTGTCGAGCCACTGGCTGCGGTCGCCCCAGTGCACGTCGACCTCCTGCAGACCGATGATGTCCGCGTCCAGCGCCTTCAGTGCCCGCGCGGTCCGGTCGAGGTCGAAAACGTTGTCCGTGCCGGCCCCGGCGTGAATGTTGTACGAGGCAACGGTCAGCCGGGTTTCCTCCGGATCGAAGGTGAGCCCGTGCCCGAACGGGTACAGCACAGGAGCCGGACCGGGCTGGTTCGGATCCGGCTTGGCCAGAATCTCGACCGGAAGCTTTCCGGCCGGCGCGATCTCGCCGTACAGGACCTTGGCGATCGCCTCCATCGACACGGCCGCGTTGCCGTAGGTGACGAGTGAGGTCGCCGGTTCGGTCTGGAAGTACGCGACGTCGTACGGGTCACGGACCGGGACGACGATCACCGGACGGCCACTGGCGAGCAGAGTGTTGACGAGTTTCTGCTGTTTCGCCAGCTTGTCCGTGACCTTGGTGTCCCAGGCCTTGTTGGTGAGGACAACGGTCAGGTCCGCGTTCGCGGCGGCGGCCACCGCGTCGGCGATCTTGGCGTCGGTGGGCGTGGTGCCGGTGTCCTTCACGATCGCGCTCGCGCCCCGGCTCTGCAGTGCGGTCGCGAGCGTCTTCGGGCCGTAGCCGGCGACGACGATCGTGCGGGGCGCGGGGGAGAGCGGGAGCAGGTCCGCGTCGTTGCGCAGCAACGTGATGCTGCGGTCCGCGATCCGCTGTGCCTCGGCGTAGTTGGCCGGCGCACCGACGATGGTGGCGATGCGGGACAGGTCGACGTACGGCGCGTCGACGACGCCCGTGGTGCGCTTGAGCCAGAGGATGCGCGCGACGCTCTCGTCGATACGGGCCTCGCTGATCCGGCCGCTTCGGACGGCGTTCAGGACCGAGTTGTACGCCAGCCCGGGATCGACCGGCATCAGCAGTTGGTCGACACCGGCCTCGATCGCCCGGAGCGGGATCTCCGCGTCGCCGTACTTGTCGCGGACCCCCTTCATCCCCAGCGAGTCCGTGATCACCACGCCGTCGAACCGGAGCTGCTGCCGCAGGATCCCGGTCAGGATCGGCTTGCTCAGCGTCGCCGGGTCACCGGACGGGTCGAGTGCCGGTACGACGATGTGCGCGGTCATGATCGACTGGATCCCGGCCCGGATCGCGGCCTGGAACGGCGGCAGGTCGATCCGGGTCCACTCCTCGCGGGTGTGGTGGATCTCCGGGATGCCGACGTGGCTGTCGGTGTCGGTGTCGCCGTGCCCGGGGAAGTGTTTCGCGGTCGAGACGATCCCGCCGTCGCGCTGGTACCCCTTGACCTGGGCGGCGACGATCTCGGCGACCAGGGCCGGGTCGGAGGAGGTCGAGCGGACCCCGATCACCGGGTTCAGGGGGTTCACGTTGACGTCGGCGTCCGGTGCGAAGTCGGTGGTGATGCCGACCGACTTCATCTCCCGGCCGCCGATCCGTCCGGCGGACCGCGCGAAGGCCGCCGAGCGGGTCGCGCCGAGTGCCATCGCACCCGGGAACTGCGTCGCGGGCGGTCCGAACCGGAACACCACGCCGTACTCCTGGTCGGTGCTGATCTGCAGCGGGACGCCGCTGGCGGCGAGCGAGGCGGCCTGCAGTCCGTTCGAGAGCCGGCCGATCTGGTCCGGGTTGCGGACCGAGTCGGTCCAGGCGAAGTAGATGACGCCGCCGAGGTTGAACTTCGCGACCACCTCGGCCGGCGTGGCCACGCCGTACAGGCTGGTGTTGCGGGCGTCGGCCGTGTCGGCGGTCGGTCCGTAGGCGTAGCAGACGAACAGCTGGCCGACCTTCTGCTCCAGGGTCAGCCGGTTCAGCGTGTCGCGGACCCAGGGGTCACGCTGGGCGTTTGCGGTCGTGGTGCCTGCGACCGTCGATCCAGCGACGGCGGCCGCCGCTAGTCCGAGGGTTTGGCGTCGGGTCAGTTCCATCGGTGTCCCCAACTCAGTCCGGGCGGGCGTGGGCGAGCGCCAAGGTAATTGAATTACAAGTAGCCCCCGCGACGCGAAAGTTACCCACGCATACACGCCGGGTCAAGAGTCGGTGACACGCGGCGCGCGCCGGGGCCTCCGGTCGTGGGGCTTGAGGGCTCGAAACCGTTGAAGCGTTTGTTTGCCGAGCGGTCGGCGGCGGATGAGGTCTGGCGCCGCTCGTCGTGGCCGACGGGGTGGGGCCTGAGCCTGTTCCATCAGTTGCTGCGGACAACAACGGGAAACCTCGTCCCGAGACGCACCGCGCCCGGCGCGGCAGTCGTCGGCTGATGAACCACCAGCTCGGAGACCTCACTCGAGGCAGCGACCGCCAACACCGCAGGTCCGCGAGGCCCGGCAGGTCCGAGAGGTCCGAGAGGTCCGCCGGGTCCGCCGGGTCCGCCCGGTCCGCCCGGTCCGAGAGTTCCGAGAGTTTCGGTGAGGTGCTGCAGTCCTATGTGCATCACGGTCAGGTCGGACTCGTCCGGCACCACGTCGGCGTAGAGCACCTCGTGCGCAGGACGTTCCGCCGTTCCTGCCTCGCTGGGGAGCGGCATTGCGCGGCTCAGACCTGATTTGCCCAGCCCCAGGCCTAGGGCCTTTCCTACTGCCTCCTTCGCCGTCCACAGGTGCAGGAATGCCGACAGCTGGTCGGGCTGCCGACGCGTCCATTGCAGCTCTTGTGGGGCAAACCAACGGTCGGCGAGCGGGCCGACCGCGCGGGAATGGTGCTCTTCGAGGTCGATGCCGAGCGGTCCGTCGTACGACGCAGCGACGGCGACCGCCCGGTCGGTGTAGGTGATGCTCACCGCCAGCCCGGGGATGTGCGGACGGCCGGTCTCGTCGTGTGTCAAGGACGGGCCGTCGACGAGCGTCCCGGCGAGCGCGAGCAGCAGTGCGTGGGCCGCAGTACGAGGCTCGGCACCGGCCGGCGCCAGGCACACATGCACGGAAACTCCCACAGAAAGAAGGTATCCCGGATCAAGAACGCAACACCGCGTCAATGCCCGCGCTGGGTGGGTGTGCTGGGGTTGTTGTGGGGTGCGCAGTGGGGCAGGTGTGGAATTGGCCAGTTGGCGGTGTCCGTGTTGATTCGATTGGGGTGAAGGGATGCCTTTGGATCCGCAGGTTGAGGTGATGCGGGCTGCCCGGGAGGCGGAGCAGGTGCCGCAGTTGTACACGCAGAGCTTGGCTGAGGCGCGGGCGGCCGACTTGGCCTCGGTTCGGGCGGGCGGCGGTGAGGTGGAGGCGGTGCATCACGTGGAGGAGTTGTCGACTGATTCCGGGGTGCCGTTGCGGATCTACCGCCCGGACCTCGCGGGTCCGTTGCCGACGCTCGTGTACTTCTTCGGCGGGGGATGGACGCTCGGCAGTATCGAGACCGCGGACGGAATCAGCCGGAAACTGGCGAACGCCGTTCCGTGTCAGGTGATCGCGGTCGGATACCGCCTTGCGCCGGAAAATCCGTTTCCGGCGGCCGTTCACGACTGTCACGACGCAGTGCGATGGATCGCGGCGAACCCGGAGCGCGTGCAGGCCGATCCGGCGCGGCTGGTGGTCGGCGGGGACAGCGCCGGCGGAAACCTGGCGGCGGCGGTGACCCTGCTGGCCCGGGAAAACGGTCCGGCGCTTTCCGGACAACTGCTCGTGTATCCGAACACGTTGTACGGCTCCGACACGGCCTCGATGCGCTCGGACGACGACCCGTACCTGTTCAACAAGACCTCGGTCAACTGGTACTGGGAGCACTACCTGACCGACCCGGCCGACGGCCAGAACCCGTTGGCCTCACCGTTGCTCGCGTCGTCCCACGCCGACCTCCCACCCGCGCTGGTGATCACCGCCGAGTACGACCCGCTGCGCGACGAGGGCGAGTACTACGCCGAGAAGCTGCACGCGGCCGGAGTACCGACAACCCTCAGCCGGTATGACGGGATGGTGCACGGCTTCTTCGCGATGTCCGGCATCCTCGACGGCGGCAAGAAGGCGATGGCCGAGGCCTCGACCTGGCTGAGCCGCACCTTCACGGCCGGCTGACCATCCGGAGAACCTTGTCGACAAAGTGACAGCCGGTCGGCCAACTGGTCCTCTCGGCGCGGCCATAACTGGATCTGTAGGGCGTACCGGTATTTCCCTACCTTCGACCTATGACCACCGCCTGCGAGATCCCGGCAGTCCCGGCACCTACCGTCGACCGACTCGTCAGCAGCCAGTTCGTGCGGCTGCTGGTGATGGTGTTCGGCTCCGGCCTGAGCATGTACCTGCTGACCTCGGTCGTCCCGCTGTACCTGGCGGCCAACGGCTCCGGCGGCGCCGGAGCCGGAGCGTCCACCGCCGCGATGATGTTCTCCGCAGTCGCGGTCGAGCTCGTGGTGCCGCGGTTGCTGGCCCGGTGGGGCTACCAGGTCGTCCTCGGGCTCGGACTGGTTCTGCTCGGTGCGCCGTCGCTGGTCCTGCTCGCGTCGGCGTCCCTGCCGCTTGTGCTCACGGTCTGCGTCGTGCGCGGCGCCGGCCTGGCGATCCTGGTGGTCGGCGCGGTCGCCCTCGTCGCGGATCTCACCCCGCCGGCGCGCCGGGGAGAGGCGCTCGGTGTGTACGGCGTCGCGGTCGGCGTGCCCGCGGTGATCGGCCTCCCGCTCGGCGTCTATCTGACCCAGGTGATCGGTTTCGGCGCACTGTTCGTCCTCGCGGCGGTCGCATCGCTCGCCGGTCTCGTCGCGCTGATCGGTCTGCCGGGCCGCATCGCGGTCGCGGATCAGCATGTGAAGGTGCTCGGCGGCGTACGGCGTCACGGGCTGTTGATGCCGACCCTGGTCTTCGCCGCAGTCACCTTGGCGGCGGGTATCAGCGTCACCTTCCTCCCGCTGGCCGTTGCCGAGGACAAGCAGTCGCTGGTCGCGGCGGCCCTTCTGTTGCAGGCGATCGCGGCTCCGTTGGCGCGTTGGCTGGCCGGGCGGTACGCCGATCGCCTCGGTCCCGCCCGACTGCTCGCACCGGCGCTTGTGCTCGCCGCTGCCGGCGCCGGATCGTTGGTCTTCCTGCCGAGTCCGGTCGCGATCCTGGCCGGTTCGACCTGCTTCGGCATCGGTTTCGGCGCCGCGCAGAACCTGACGCTGACCCTGATGTACAACCGCGTCGACCGTTCCCGCTACGGCCAGGTCAGCGCCCTGTGGAACCTCGCGTACGACGGTGGCTGGGGACTCGGCGCACTGGCCTTCGGCGCGATCGTCGCGGGCACCGGCTACTCGACCGCCTTCGCCCTGACCGCCGCGGTCGTCGCGCTGGCCGTCGTACCGGCTCTGCGTCCTCGGCGCTGACCGCCGGGTCAGAGTTTGCGGAGGCGGACCCAGCGGACGGCGTGGTCGGGGCCCTTGCGGAGAACCAGGGTGGCGCGGGAGCGGGTGGGGAGGATGTTCTCGCGCAGGTTCGGGCCGTTGATACCGTCCCAGAGCGACTCGGCCTTCTTGATCGCTTCCTCGCGGCTCAGTTCGCCGTAGCGGACGAAGTACGACTCGGGATTGCGGAACGCCGTTTCCCACAGTTTCAGAAAACGTGCGACGTACCAGGAACGGATGTCGTCCGCGGCTGCGTCGACGTACACCGAGAAGTCGAAGAAGTCGCTGACCGCGAGGCCGCTCTTGCCGTCCGCGTGCCGCGGCGCCGGCTGCAGGACGTTCAGGCCCTCGAGCAGCAGGATGTCCGGTTGCTCGACGGTCGTCCGGACGCCCGACATGCGGTCGTAGTGCAGGTGGGAGTACACCGGGGCCTCGACGGTGTCGATGCCGGACTTCACCTCGACGACGAAGCGCAGCAGCGCCTTGCGGTCGTACGACTCCGGGAAGCCCTTGCGCTGCATGAGGTTGCGGCGCTCGAGCTCGGCGTTCGGCCAGAGGAACCCGTCGGTGGTGACGAGCGCGACCCGCGGGTGCTCGGGCCAGCGCGCGAGCAGCTCGCGCAGCAGACGGGCGGTCGTCGACTTGCCGACGGCAACGGATCCGCCGATCCCGATCACGAACGGGGTGCGGGTCTCGACCTGCTTGCCGAGGAAGCTCTCGGTGTCGGCGTGCAGGGCGCGGGCGTGCCGGACGTACAGCGAGAGGATCCGGGACAGCGGCAGGTACACCTCGCGGACCTCGTCCATGTCGATCTCGTCGCCGAGACCGCGCAACCGCTCGACCTCTTCCGCCGTCAGCGGGGAGACGGTGGTCTCGGCCAGTTGGGCCCAGGTGGCCCGGTCGAGCTCGGTGTAGGGAGTCACCTCCCGCGGCGGCTGCAGCATGTCGCCCATTCTTCCCACCGGTGCGGGATGCACCCACATCGGGCCGACGTGGCCTTGGTCTCAGCTACGGCACAGTGTCTCAGCTACGGTACGGTCTCGAAACTTTCGGTCACCGTGTGATGACCAACCGATATGTCAGGATCAGGCACCGATGACGGTATTTCCCCTGACCGGCGATCACGCCTGGCTGGCGACTCAGCGGCTTCCCGAGGTGACCGTGCACGCCTCTGGTGTGCTGGCGCAGACGATCCGGGCCGAGGTGCGGCAGACCCGCCGTTTCCGCACCGACGTACAAGTTGCCGTGTGCACCTTGTCGAGGGTCCGTGAGACCGCTCTGTGGCAGGAGGTCGAGGCTGCCGTCCCCGAACACGGTCTCGGTGTCGAGGGATTCGTGGTGGTACGACGGGGCAACGATCTGGTCGTCGCCGCCGAGGGTGGGCACGGACTGCTGTACGGATACTTCTACGTCCTGCGGTACTTCGAGTGGATGACCAGTGACTTCACCGTCGTCGAGCGGCCCGCCGTGCCGATCCGGATGCTGGACCACTGGGACGAACTCTCCGGCGAGGTACGGCGGGGATACGCGGGCAAGTCGATCTTCTTCCGCGACGGGGAGGCGGTGCCGGACCTGACCCGGGTCCGGGCCTACGCGCGGTTGCTGGCGTCGATCGGCATCAACGCGGTCTCACTGGCCGCCGCGGAACTGCCGGACGTCGCGCGACTGGCCGGCGTTTTCCGGGAGTACGGAATCGCGGTCAGTCTCGCGGTCGACTTCATCGACGACCCGCGGGACGAGCGGGTGGCCGCCTGGTGGTCCGCGACGGTGGCCCGGGTGTACGACGTGGTTCCCGACCTGGGCGGTCTCGTCGTCCGGAGCGCCCGTGACGCCGAGGGCGCCAACCTGCTGGCGCGGGCGGTGGCGCCGTACGGCGGAACGGTTTTCTGGCGGTGTTCCGGCGCGGAGCCGGAACCGGACTGGCGGGACCGGCGCGCGGATCGCGCGCGGGCGGCGTACGACACGTTCGTTCCGTTGGACGGACGGTTCGAGGAAAACGTTGTTCTGCAGGTCAAGCACGGACCGCTGGACTTCCAGGTCCGGGAGCCCGTCTCGCCGCTGCTGGGGGAAATTCAGGAAACCGCTTTCGGTATTGAGTTGCAGGTCACGCAGGAGTACTCCGGGCAGCAGCAGGACCTGTGCTACCTGGGGCCGTGGTGGCGGGAGATCCTGCAGTCCGACACCACCGGTGGCGGCGGGGCGACGGTTGCCGACCGCATCGGAGCGATCGTTGCCGTCTCCAACGTCGGCGACGACGTCAACTGGACCGGGCACAAGCTTGCCCAGAGCAATCTGTACGCGTTCGGCCGGCTGGCGTGGGACCCGGCGGCGGACCCGGTCAGCCTGCTGCACGAGTGGGCCGCGGCGACGTTCGCGATGGACGACCGGACCCGGAGCGAACTGGTGGCGATCATGGCGGGCTCGTGGCGGACGTACGAGCGTTACACGGCCCCACTCGGGGTCGGGTTCATGGTCACGCCGGGATCGCACTACGGCCCGAGCGTCAACGGGTACGAGTACTCCGGGCGCGGCGCGCACCACTACGCGGACCGGTACGGCGTCGGTGCGGATCGGACCGTGAAGACCGGGTCGGGGTTCACAGCGCAGTACCCGGAGCCCCTGTCGAGCCTCTACGAGGACATCTACACCTGTCCGGACGAGTTGCTCCTGTTCTTCCACCACGTTCCTTACGACCACGTGCTGCAGAGCGGCAGCACGGTGCTGCAGCACATCTACGACACGCACTTCCAGGGGTACGCCGAAGTGGAGGCGATGGTCGCGCGGTGGCAGGCGATCGCGGAGCGGTTCGAGCCCGTCGTCCGGGAGAACGTGAGCGCGCGGTTCGCCGTACAGCTGGCGACGGCGCGCGAGTGGCGGGATCAGGTGAACACGTTCTTCTACCGGTTGAGCGGCGTACCGGACGCGCTGGGTCGCACGATTCACCGGTAGTCTGGTCCGAAAGTTTCGGATCGGGAGGCATGGTGAGCGAGCGGCCGACCATTGCGAAAATTGCGGAGCAGGCCGGGGTGTCGGTGCCGACCGTCTCCAAGGTGCTGAACGGTCGCGCGGACGTGGCGGCGGCCACCCGGGCGCGGATCGAGAGCCTGATCCAGGAGCACGGGTACCGGCGGCGGAGCGCGAGTCCGGCGGCCGGGCCGATGATCGACCTGGTGTTCAACCAGCTCGGCGGCGAGTGGGCGATGGAGCTGATCCGGGGCGTCGAGGAGGTCGCCCGGGCCGAGGGCGTCGAGCTCGTGCTGTCCGAGTGCGGCGGCGCGCTGCGACCGCGCCAGGAGTGGATCGAGTCGGTGCTGAACCGCAGGCCGCTCGGGGTGATCATGGTGTTCTCGGACCTGGACGTCGACCAGCGCGCGCAGCTGGAGACGCGGCGGATTCCGTTCGTGGTGGTGGATCCGGTCGGCGATGTCGGGGACGACGTACCATCGATCGGCTCGGCGAACTGGAACGGCGGCCGGCAGGCGACCACCCATCTGCGGACGCTCGGCCACACGAGGATCGCGACGATCGGCGGACCGATCGACACACTCTGCTCGCGGCAACGCGTCGACGGCTACACCGACGCGCTGCGGTCGACCGGGGTGGACGTGGATCCGGCGCTGATCCGCTGGGCCGATTTCGCGGTCGGCGGCGGGTACCGCGAGGCGCTCGCGCTGCTCCGCCTGGACGAGCCGCCCACCGCGATCTTCGCCGGCAGCGACATGCAGGCGCTCGGCGTCTACCAGGCCGCCCGCGAACTCGGCCTGGACGTGCCGAGCGATCTCTCGGTGGTGGGGTACGACGATCTCCCGGTCGCCCAATGGGTGACTCCCGCGCTCACCACCGTCCACCAGCCCCTCCAGCAGATGGCGCAACTGGCGACCCGCGTGGTGCTCGACCTCTCCCGGGGCCGGACTCCGGCAGCGCTCCGCCTCGACCTGGCCGTCGAGATGCGGATCCGCCGATCCACCGCCCACCCTCCGCGCTAGACGGGTGGTGGGGTGTCTGCTCGGGCCGGGATGCGGCGGTTAGGGTGGCTGCATGATCGTCGGCGTGGGTATCGATGTGGTCGACGTGGATCGGTTCATGCGGACGCTGGAGCGGACGCCGGGGTTGCGGGACCGGGTGTTCACTGCGGTGGAGGCGGTGAAGCCGCCGGCCTCGTTGGCGGCGCGGTTCGCGGCCAAGGAGGCGCTGGCGAAGGCGCTCGGGGCGCCGGGCGGGATGCACTGGCACGACGCCGAGGTGCAGACCGACGACACCGGTCGGCCGTGGCTGGAGATCACCGGCACCGTCGCGGCACAGGCGGCCAAACTCGGCGTACAGAGCCTGCACCTCTCGCTCAGTCACGACGCCGGTATCGCGTCCGCGGTCGTCGTACTGGAGGGCTGATGGTGCACTCCTCAGCTGCCCTGGAGGTCTGAGCATGCGGCACGCGTACACCGTCGAGCAGGTGCGGTCGGCCGAGTCCGAGCTGATGGCGAAGCTCCCCGACGGAACGCTCATGCAACGCGCGGCGACCGGGTTGGCGGTTGCTATCGGCAACTTCCTTGGCGGCACGTACGGCGCCCGCGTGGTGCTGCTGATCGGTTCCGGCGACAACGGCGGCGATGCACTGTACGCCGGCGCACGCCTGGCCCGCCGCGGCGCCCACGTCACTGCGATCCTGCTGTCTCCGAAGGCACATGAACCCGGTATCGCGGCCCTCAGATCGGCCGGCGGTCGATCCGTCACCTCCGCCGGCGACATCTCGGGTGAGATCTACGACGACATCGTGAGCGAGCTCGCCGGCGCCGACGTCGTGGTCGACGGGATCGTCGGCATCGGCGGGCGGCCCGGGCTGCGGCCCGACGCGCTGGCGGCGGTTCGTGTCGCCGAGCAGTACGGCGTACCGATCGTCGCTGTCGACACGCCTTCAGGGGTTGACGTCGACTCCGGCGAGACGCCCGAGCCGCATGTCAACGCCGCCCTCACGGTCACCTTCGGCACGCACAAGATCTGCCATCTCGTCGACCCCGCCGCCTCCGCCTGCGGTCCGGTCCACCTCGTCGACATCGGCCTCGACCTGCCGCCGGCTCTCGTTCAGTCCCTCCAGGCTGCCGACGTACGAGCGCTCTACCCCGTCCCGCACGGTGAGTCCGACAAGTACTCGCGCGGCGTCGTCGGGTTGATGGTCGGATCCACCGAGTACCCGGGCGCTGCGGTGATCGCCACCGCGGGGGCGCTCGGCGGGCCGGTCGGCATGGTCCGGTACGTCGGCCCGGACGCGGTCGCCGCCGCGGTACGGGAGGCGCATCCGGAGGTTGTCGGCGCCGGGCGGGTGCAGGCGTGGACGATCGGGTCCGGGCTCGGCGAGGAACTCGACGTCCCACGGATCCGGGAACTGCTCGACGCGGACGAGCCGGTGGTGCTGGACGCCGACGGTCTGAAGGCGCTCGACGATTCCGGCGACCATGTCGACGTACTCGCCACACCGCACGCGGGTGAACTTGCGCGGCTGCTCGGCGTCGATCGCAGTACCGTCGAGGCGGAGCGGCTGAAGCACGCGCGGATGGCGGCCGAGCGCTACGACGTGACGGTCCTGCTGAAGGGGGCGACCACCGTGATCGCGAGCCCCGACGGCGAGGTCCGGGTCAACACGAACGCCACCCCCTGGCTCGCGACCGCCGGAGCCGGCGACGTCCTCGCAGGTCTGTGCGGCTCCCTCCTGGCCGCCGGCCTGACCCCCCTCGACGCGGCCGCGCTCGGCGCCTACCTCCACGCCTCCGCCGCCACCCTGGCCTCCGCCAACGGCCCCATCACCGCTACCACCGTCGCCCAATCCCTCCCCGAAGCAACCCGCCGCCTCATCACCTAACCCAGGAACCCGCCTGCTGTTCCTCAGCGCGTCTGCATAGCACGCGGGGGACTGACTACGCGCTCCAGGTTTGTGACATTCGTAGGGCGTAGTCGGCTGCTTCGCGGATCTGGTTGCTCGGGTGTTGCAGTGCTTGTTGCAGCAGGTCTGCGGTGGCCGGCTCCGGGGGTGCGCCGCCTGTTGCCATGAGCAACGGGATCAGGCCGTACGGATCTGTTTCCAGCGACAGTTGGTCGCGGAGCATCGGCTCGGTCCAGGTCAGGGTGTGCCGGTTGATGCTTGCGACGATCGCCGCCGTGCGCTGCGGGGAGCGGGTGCGGAGGAAGAGTGCCTTCGCGCCGGCGCACTCCACCTCGATGATCTGCTCGGTGCCGGCCGCGAACACGATGCCTTGGTCGGTGCTGCCGAGCCGCTCGAAGGTGGTGCCGGTCGCGAGGGTGATCGCGGCCAGCAAGTCGTTGTCCAACCAGTCGTCCGGACGGATGACCAGACCTGTCCAGTGCTGCCCGCTCGCGGGCTCCTCACTCACTTGCCTCAGGGTAGCGCGACGAAGTCCAGACCTGCGCCCGAGGAGCGCGTCTGCAGTGTCGACCCGTCGATCCGGTAGGTCACCTCGCCCCGCAATCCCTTCAGGAGCACGGATTCCAGCGTCGCGGCGTTGCCTGTGCAAGCCCGCCGGGTGGTGGCCAACTCGCCGAAGGTCAGCTTGCCGGGCGATCGCGCGACCGTGCCCTGGAACTCGTTGCAACCGGTCGACCCGGTGACGCGTTCGCCGTTCAGGGTCAGCCAGACTTTCTCGGATCCGGCGTAGTGCCCCACCGTGTCGCCGCTGACGATCGTGGACAGGGTCCATTTCGTTCCGTCGAGGGCCGGCGTGGGCTTGACCGTCTGCTTGTCGACCATCGAGATCGTCGTGCTGTCCGTGGTGAGCACGAGTTTGTCGCCGTCCAGTTTCCAGGCCGGATTCGCCGCGAGGACGCTGCCGATCCAGCGGTCCTGGTCCTCTGCGCGTCCCATGCACCCGATCAGCGTCGAGGTGATCTGCTTGCCGAGGCTGATCCGGCCGTCCGCGGTCGAGACCTTCGTCTCGGACGTGTTGCAGCCCGCGTTCCACGACATCCGGCCGGTGGTGGTGAACTCCAGCTGGACCTGCGTGTCCGGCCGCGGCTTCCCGTGCTCGGTCACCGAGGTGGACAAGAACGTCCGGCCGGCCAGCGACGTACTGGGTTCGCTGCCGGTCGCCGCCTCCTGACCGCACGCGGACAGCGCCAGCAGACCGGTTCCGATGAGTGCCAGCATCCTCTTCTTCACACCCTGAAGACGCTGTGGCGGGCGCCGGCGTTGCAGGTGAAGGCTTCGTTAAATCGGGACCCCGGGTTGACAGGCCATGATCACGGTTCGATAACGTCGGGCGCCGTACGCATCTTCCTGGGGGATCGCCAGAACCAGACAGGAAGGTCTTGCATGTCCCCCTCCCCAGCCCTCCGACGCCGCGCCCTCCTCCCGGCGGCCCTCCTCGCCGCCGGTGCGCTCGTCGCGCTGCCGATCGTCGTCCAGGCGAAGCAGAACTCCCCGGTGACGACCGCGAACGCCGCGGACGGTACGACGGCGCTGCCCGGCGTCGGCCGCGTCGAGACCTGCGTCCTGGACGCGTACTCCGGATGCACGGTCCTGCACGGTTTCGGCCGGAAGCCGGTCGCGATCACCGCCACCGCCGCCGGTCCCGCGATGCTGTCGATCGACCCACGCCGTACGACGGACACGAACTACCGGTTGCGGGCGCTCCGGTACGACGGCGCGCGGTACCCCGCCGGCACCAAGCTCACCTACACCGCGCACTACGACTTCACCCCGGCACCCGCGCAGCCGACCACTCCGGCGCCGACCACCACACCGACAGCCACACCGACGAGCCCCGCGCCGTCCAGCACACCCACGGCCGCGCCGACAACCAGCACGCCGACGAAGCCGCCGACGTCGAGTACGCCGACGACAACCACCCCGACACAGACGACACCGACCCAGACCACGACGACGCCCACTACGAGTCCCACCAGCACAGCGACCAGCCCGAGCACCACCTGTACCAACCCGTCGTTCGTCACCACAGCGACCAACAACCAGGGCGAGGGACGGACGTTCGGCGAGTACTACGTGCACAACAACATGTGGAACAACCACAACGGCACCTACACGCTCTCGGCCTGCAACTACAACAACTGGTACGTCGACGTCACGCAGCCGCTACCGGGTGATCGCGGCGTGCAGGCGTACCCGAACGTGCACAAGGACTACAACGACGTACCGCTGTCGAAGATCAAGTCCGCCACCTTCGCCGCCACCACGCCCGCGAACTGCAGCGCCTGCATCTACAACGTCGCGTTCGACGCGTGGATCGGTGACGGGCTGAACAACGAGCTGATGATCTGGACGGACAACAAGGGCCAGGTCCCGGCCGGGCAGAAGGTCGGAACCGTCACCTTCGGCGGGTTCACGTACGACGTCTGGCATCGCGACGGCTACACGGCGTACGTGTCGCAGGTGACGCAGAAGTCCGGGACGATGCCGCTGGCCAGCTTCTTGACCGACATGGTCAACCGCGGCTGGGCCCCGAAGGCGACCACCTGGCAGGTCGACTACGGCGTCGAGGTCGTCTCCACCGGCAACACCAAGCAGCGCTTCTCCTTCACCGACTTCTCCATCCAGGAGAACTGATCCCGGTCCGTGGGCGGCCGCCGCGGTTCCGCGGTGGCCGCTTAGGGTGCTGGGTGTGACCGGACTGGTGATCTTCGACAACGACGGCGTGCTGGTGGACTCCGAGCGGCTGGCCAACACGATCCTGGCCGAGCTGCTCACCGAGGCTGGGTTGCCGTACACGTTCGAGGAGACCGTCCGGGACTTCATGGGCGGGTCCATGGCGTCGATGCGGCAGAAGGCGGAGGCCCGGCTCGGGCGGGCGCTGCCCGCCGATCTCGAGGACCGGTACCACCAGCGGCTGTTCGACGGGTTCGCGAACCTGCGGGCGATCGAAGGCGTCGAGTCCGTGCTGGACCACCTGGAGGCGCGCGGCGTCACCTACTGCCTGGCGTCCTCGGGGACCCACCGGCGGATCCGTACGGCGTTGACCGCGGTCGGCTTCCTGGACCGCTTCGAAGGCCGGATCTTCAGCGCCGAGGACGTTGCGCACGGCAAACCCGCCCCGGACCTCTTCCTGCACGCGGCCGCGTCGCTGGACGTCAAACCGGCCGACTGCCTGGTGATCGAGGACAGCCCGCTCGGCGTCGCCGCCGCGGTCTCCGCCGGGATGAAGGTCTTCGGGTACGCCGGGATGACGGACCCCGCGAAGCTTTCCGATGCGGACACGGTATTCCACACCATGGCCGCCCTCGCCGACCTCATCGACGGCGCCTGAGACACTGGTTCCACCATGTCTACTCATCAGTCGCGCCCCGTGCGGGCGGAGGCGGTCGTCGATCTGGCCGCGATCCGCCACAACGTGACCACGCTGCGTGCTCGCGCCGAGGGTGCGCAGCTGATGGCCGTGGTCAAGGCCGACGGCTACGGGCACGGGATGGTCCCGGTCGCCCGCGCCGCCCGCGAGGCCGGGGCCGACTGGATCGGCGCCGCGGTCCTCGAGGAGGCGCTCGCGCTGCGCGAGGCCGGTGACACCGGGCCGATCTTCTGCTGGCTGACCACCCCCGGCGAGCCGCTCGAGGACGCGATCGAGGCCGGGATCGACCTGTCCGCGGGCGCGCCCTGGGAGATCGACGAGCTCGCCATCGCGGTGCAGGACCGCCCGGCGCGGGTGCACCTGAAGATCGACACCGGGATGTCCCGCGGTGGCGCCGTACCGGAGGAGTGGCCGGCGCTGATCCGCGCCGCCGTCCGCGAACAGGCGACGGGACGGATCGAGATCAAGGGCATCTGGTCGCACCTCGCGTCCTCGGACGAGCCGAAGAGCACGGCGAACGAGTCCCAGCTGGCGACGTTCACCGAGGCGATCGAGGTGGCCGAGTCGTTCGGGATCGACGCCGAGTTCAAGCACCTGGCGAACTCCGGGGCGACCCTCGCGTTGCCGGAGACGCATTTCAACCTCGTCCGTCCGGGCGTCGCGACGTACGGTCTCTCGCCGTTCGGGCACGCGCTGCCGTCGGCGGAGCTCGGGCTGCGGCCGGCGATGACGCTGAAGGCGCGGCTCGCGATGGTGAAGCGGGTGCCGGCCGGTGCGGGCGTCTCGTACGGGCTGACCTGGACCGCGCCGCGGCCGTCCACACTCGGCCTGATCCCGCTCGGGTACGGCGACGGCCTGCCCCGGCACGCCTCGAACGGCGGGCCGGTCCAGGCGTACGGCGCGCGCCGGGCGATCGTCGGCCGGATCTGCATGGACCAGTGCGTGGTGGACCTCGAGGACGACGACGCCGCCGCGGGCGACGAGGTCGTGCTGTTCGGTCCGGGGACGGCGGGCGAGCCGACCGCGGACGACTGGGCCGACGCGGCCGGCACCATCAACTACGAGATCGTCACCCGCTTGGGCCCGCGGATCCCGCGCAGGTACGTCGACAGCGCTCTCGGCTCCACCGCCGCCGCCGAAAGGTAGACCGGGCATGTCCAAAGCAGGGCGGACTGCCGGTCTGATCGGGGCCGCGGTCGGAGTGCTGGCCGCGGGAGCCGCGGCCGGCGTCGCGGTCGAGCGCCAGGTGATCGGCCGGCGCTCGGGGCAGCGCAAGCAGCTGGAGGCCGAGCCGTTCGGGTCGCAGCGCGGTACGCCGTACATCTTCACCGCCGACGACGGCGTCGAGCTGTACGTCGAGGTGGACGAGCTGAAGCGCTCCCGCCGGCCCGCGCCGCCGCCGAAGCGCAGGCTCGGACGCAAGCTGCCGCTCCCGCCGGAGGACCTGACCGTGATCTTCGCGCACGGGTACGGACTGAACATGGACGCCTGGCACTTCGAGCGCCGCGACCTGGCCGGGATCGGCACGATGGTCTTCTACGACCAGCGTTCGCACGGCCGCTCCGGCCGGTCGCCGAAGGAAGGCGTCAGCATCGACCAGCTCGGCAAGGACCTGTACGGGATCCTCGAGCGGTTCGCGCCGACCGGACCGGTGATCCTGATCGGCCACTCGATGGGCGGCATGACGATCATGGCGCTCGCCGAGCAGCACCCCGAGCTGTTCGGCGACCGGGTGATCGGCGTCGGCCTGTGCTCGACGAGCGCGGGCGCCCTGGACAAGGTGCCGATCATCTTCCCCGGCCGGGTGGGGATGCTCGCCCGGGCGCTGGCGACCCCGACGGTGGCGGCCCTGGCCCGGATCCCGGACGTGGTCGAGCGCAGCCGGAAGGCAGGCACCGACATCAGCTACTTGCTGACTCGGAAGTACTCGTTCGGTTCCGAGGTGCCGCCGGCGTTCACCGAGTTCGTCAACGAGATGATCGCGGCCACGCCGATCGAGGTGATCGCGGAGTTCTACCCGATCTTCGCGCTGCACGACAAGTACGAGGCGCTGGAGCCGTTGCAGAAGGTCGAGTGCGTGGTGATCGGCGGCGACAAGGACCACCTGACGCCGTTCGCGCACGCCGAGGAGATCGTCCGGCGGGTGCCCGGCGCGGAGCTGGTCGAGGTGAAGAACTGCGGCCATCTGGGCCTGATCGAGCACCACCGTGAGTTCACCGCCGCGCTCCTTGGCATGATCGAGCGAGCCGAGAAGTCCCTGACACCCTCCTGAACCACTGCCTGAACCACCCTGAACCACCCCGAGACCACGCCGAGACAACACCGAGACGACCCGAGATGACCGAATGACCGACCTGCACGTCGTGGACGCGACCCCCGAGCACGCCGACCAGATCGTCGCGGTGATCCACCACGCGTTCTCCGCCCGCCGGGTCCTCGACCCGCCGTCGACCCAGCTGACCGAGAACGCCGCCACGGTGACCGCCGCGATCGAGAAGCACGGCGGCCTGCTCGTGCTGAGCGACGGCTCACCGGCCGGCGCGATGCTGTTCGAACAGACCGGCGACGTCCTCAACCTGCGCCGCGTCTCGGTCGACCCGCGGTACCAGGCCCGCGGCGTCGCCTCGGCGATGGTCGGGTGCGCCGAGGAGGTCGCCGTACGGCGAGGGCTCGCCCGGGTGAACCTGATCGCCCGGATCGAGCTGCCGGACACCGTCGAGTTCTGGCGGCGCCGTGGGTACTCCGTCGTCGAACAGCAGGCGCACAACCTGATCTTCGCGAAGGCGATGCCGGTCGAGCTGACCGTGCCGGCTGCCGAGGACATGCAGGCGATCGGCGAGGAGCTCGCGGGGCAGTTGCGCGCGGGTGACGTCCTCGTGCTGTCGGGGGATCTCGGTGCGGGGAAGACGACGTTCACGCAGGGACTCGGAGTTGGGCTGAAGGTCCGCGGCGCGATCACGTCCCCGACCTTCGTGATCTCGCGGGTGCATCCGTCGCTGGTCGGTGGTCCCGCGCTGGTGCACGTCGACGCCTACCGGATCGGCGGGTTCGCCGAGTTGGACGACCTCGATCTGGACGCGAGCCTGGAGGACGCGGTCACCGTGGTCGAGTGGGGTCACGGGCTGGCCGAGGCGCTGGCCCCGGACCGGCTGGACATCGTGGTGACCCGTGGCGACGACGACACCGACGAGACGCGGGCGCTGCGGATCACGCCGGTAGGCCCGCGCTGGGCCGCATCCGGCGTCCGCGTGTCCGTACTGGAGAAGAACTGACATGCTGCTTGCCTTCGACACCTCGAGTGCCGCTGTCACCGTCGCGCTGGCGACGCCGGGCGGGGAGATCGTCGCCTCGTCGACGACCGTGGACGCGTTGCGCCACGGCGAACTCCTCGCGCCCGCGATCGCGGACGCGCTGCGGACCGCGGGCGTCACACCCCGCGACCTGACGCGGATCGCGGTCGGCGTCGGCCCCGGTCCGTTCACCGGACTGCGCGTCGGGCTGGTCACCGCACGCACGATGGGCGAGGTCCTGGGGATCGAGGTCGCAGGTGTGTGCAGCCTCGACGTCCTCGCCCGGCAGTCGTCGCTGACGTTGCCGGTCGCGGTCGCCACGGACGCGCGCCGCAAGGAGATCTACTGGGCGCTGTACGACGGCCCGGCCGCGGACGGCAGCCGCCGCCGGCTGGAGGGCCCCGCGGTGGACAAGCCCGCCGAGGTCGCCCACGTGCTGTCCGGTCTGCCCGTGATCGGCCGCGGTGCGGTTCTGTACGCCGACGCGTTGGGCGTGACCGTCGACGACGTCACGGAGTACCCGTCGGCCGACGTACTGGCGACTGGCGTGGCGACAGGGACGCTCGAGGTGGTGGCGCCCGAGCCGCTGTACCTGCGCCGGCCGGACGTGACCATGTCCAGCGGGCCGAAGAGCGTCCTGTGAGACCTGCCATCCGGGCGGCACGTGCCGAGGATCTGCCGGAACTGGTCGCGCTGGACGAGGTGTGCTTCGGATCGGAGGCTTGGAGCGCGGGTGCTTGGGTCGACGAGTTCGAGCGGCTCTCCGAGGACCGGGTGATCCTGGTTGCGGACGAAGGACGGGTCGTCGGGTACGCCGTTCTGCTCGTGCCCCCCGTGCTGGAGGACGTGGTCGAGGTACTGCGGGTCGCGGTGACTCCGGCTGAGCGGCGGACCGGGATCGGTGGGCAACTGATGGTGATGGCCCTGGATCGTTGTGCGGGACGGACGGTCCTCCTGGAGGTTGCTGCGAGCAACGAATCGGCGATCGGGCTGTACCGGGGCTTCGGCTTCGGGGAGATCAGCCGACGGCGTGGGTACTACGGCGGCGGCGAGGATGCGGTGATCATGCGGTGGCGGGAGGAAACGTGACAACAGAGCCCCTGATTCTGGGGATCGAGACGTCGTGTGACGAGACCGGGGTCGGGATCGTGCGCGGGCAGACGCTGCTCGCCGACGCGATCGCGTCCAGCGTCGAGGAGCACGCCCGGTTCGGCGGTGTGGTGCCCGAGGTGGCCAGCCGTGCGCACCTCGAGGCGATGGTGCCGACGATCCGCCGCGCCTGCGAGACGGCCGGGATCCAGCCGTCCGACGTGGACGCGGTCGCGGTGACGAGCGGTCCCGGTCTGGCCGGTGCGCTGCTGGTCGGGGTCGCGGCGGCGAAGGGCCTCGCGTTGTCGCTGGACAAGCCGATCTACGGTGTGAACCACCTGGCGGCGCACGTCGCGGTGGACACCTTGGAGCACGGTGACCTGCCGAAGGGCTGCGTCGCGATGCTGGTGTCCGGCGGGCACTCGTCGCTGCTCGCGGTCGAGGACATCACCGAGGGCGTCGTACCGATGGGAAGCACGATCGACGACGCGGCCGGGGAGGCGTTCGACAAGGTCGCGCGCGTGCTCGGCCTGCCGTTCCCGGGCGGTCCGTGGATCGACAAGGCGGCTCGGGACGGCGGCGACCGGCTGTACGTCACGTTCCCGCGCGGGCTGACGTCGCAGCGGGACCTCGAGCGGCACCGGTTCGACTTCTCGTTCTCCGGGCTGAAGACGGCTGTCGCGCGCTGGGTCGAGGCGAAGCGGCGCGACGGCGAGGACGTGCCGGTGAACCACGTCGCGGCGGCCTTCCAGGAGGCGGTCTGCGACGTACTGACCCGCAAGGCGATCGACGCGTGCAAGGACCGCGGTTTCGAGCACCTGCTGATCGGCGGCGGCGTCGCGGCGAACTCCCGGCTGCGGGCGATGGCCGAGGAGCGCGCCGCCGCAGCCGGGATCGCCGTCCGGGTGCCGCGCCCCGGGCTGTGCACGGACAACGGCGCGATGGTCGCAGCCCTCGGTTCGGAACTCGTCCGCGCCGGCAAGTCCCCGTCCCCGCTGGACCTTCCGGCCGACTCCTCGATGCCGATCACGGAGGTACTCAACTGATGAAATGGACCGGGCCCGACGGCTTCGAGGCGGACGACAACGCCGAGCGCGTCGACATCGACGTGGTGCGGGGCTTCCTGAGTACGTCGTACTGGGCGGCCGGCATCCCGCGTGAGGTGGTGGAGCGCTCGATCGCCGGCTCGCTGAACCTGGGCGTGTACGCCGCCGACGGGGCGATGGTCGCGTTCGCGCGGATGGTGACCGACCGCGCCACGTTCGCCTGGCTGGCGGACGTGTTCGTGCTGGAGTCGCACCGCGGTCACGGGCTCGGCAAGTTCGTCGTGTCGACCCTGCTCGAACACCCGGAGCTGAAGGGCATTCGCCGCTTCATGCTGGCCACCGCGGACGCGCACGAGCTCTACCGCTCGTACGGCTTCACCGAGGAGGAGCCGGGTCGCCTGATGACGATCCGCCGCGAGGCGACCGAGCTGTACAGGACGCGGTAGCGGGGCGCCGGACGGTGCCGGTTGCGTGAGAGAGGTGGCTGTCGATGGGCTCGGCCGGCGACATCCTCGCGCCCAGGTTCGTGGGCCGGGACCGCGAGGCGGCGACGCTCCGGGAGGCACTGGCGCGGTCCGAACCGGTGGTGCTGCTGATTGAGGGGGAAGCCGGGATCGGCAAGACCCGGCTGGTTCAGGAGGTCCTCCGTTCGGACCCGCGGACCAGGCTGCTGGTCAGCTGTCCGCCGTACAGCCAGCCGTTCACGCTGGCCGCCGTCGTGGACGCGTTGCGGGCCGCGGTGGACGACGTCCGCCGGCTGTCACTGAGCCCCCTGACCGGGGCTCTGCGACCGGTCTTCCCGGAGTGGACCGGGCATCTCCCGCCAAGCCCGGAGCCGTTGGACGATTCGGCGGCGGCGCGGCACCGCCTGTTCCGGGCGCTGGCCGAGCTGATCGATGCCGTCGGTGTCTCGCTGCTGGTCGTCGAGGACGCGCAGTGGGCCGACCCCGCGACGATCGATCTGCTGCTCTATCTGCAGACCCGCCCGGTAGCCAAGCTGTCCCTGCTGATCACCTGCCGGACGCCTGATCTCGCGCGCCTGCGTCTGGTTCCCGGCACGATCCGAATCCGGCTCGACGGCCTGACTGTTGGCGAGACGGCGACCTTGGTGTCGTCGATGCTCGCCGAACCGCCGGTCTCCGAAGCCTTCGCCGGCTTCCTCCGTGCCGGAACCGACGGCGTACCGCTGGCCTTGGAGGAGACCGTGCGGCTGATGCACGCCCGCGCCGACCTCACCCGGCGGGACGGCGCGTGGGTCCGGCGTCACCTGGACCAGATCATGGTTCCGGCCCGGATTCGCGACGGCGTGCTGGAACGGCTCGCGCATCTCGACGGGCCGGCCCGGGCTGTGGTCCGTGCAGCGGCCGTCGTGGGCGAGCCGGTCACCGTGGACGGGCTCGTCGCGATCACCGGCCTGGCCAGGGAGCTTGCCTACGACGGCGTGACCTCGGCGCTCGGCGTCCAACTGCTGGAGGAGCGCGGTGCCGGGGTGGCGTTCCGGCACGCGCTCGTCCGGCAGGCGGTGTACGGCGAGATTCCGGCGCACGAGCGGCGCGTCGCGCACCGGACGGCGGGTGAACTGCTGGAGGCGAGCGATCCGGACCGGTTCGCGCAGCTGGCCGAACACTTCCGGGCGGCGCGTGACCTGCCGCGCTGGCGCCGGTACGCCGAGCAGGCCGCGGATGCCGCGCTGGCGGCCGGGGACGAGACCACGGCCGTCGGCTACCTGTTCGATCTGGCCGTCGGGGCCGGACTGAACGGCGCCGAGCTGGCCCGGATCTCCGCGAAGATCACCTACAGCGCCGTGGTCGGTGAGGATCGCTACGAGGCCCTGATCGGCTGCCTGCGCCGCGCGCTGGACGCTTGCGGCAGCGAGCCGTCCGAGGTACGCGGCGCGCTGCGTTTCCAGCTTGCCCGGGCGCTCGGCAACTCCGGTGACTTCGCGCAGTCGCGGCGGGAACTGGAACTCGCCGTACCGGATCTGGCCCACGACCGGACCACGTCGATGCGGGCGATGCTGATGCTCGGACTGCCGCACGGGATGCGGTGGCCGGTGGCGCGGCACCTGGGCTGGCTGCGGCGCGCCCGGTCGCTGGCCGATCTCGACGATCCGGCCGAAGGGACGCGCTTCCTGGTCGATCACACCGTCGGACTGCTCGGTCTCGGCGAGCCGTCCGGCTGGCGACAGCTCCGGCTTGTCCCGGACGCGGTCACCGATCCACGGCAACGCGACGATCTCGCCCGCGGCAACATCAACCTGAGCGACGCGGCGATGTTGTGGGGACGGCACCGGGTCGCGCGCCGGATGCTGGACCGGGCCGCCGCGCTGGCCGAAGGTCGCGGCTATGTGCGGATCATGGACCTGATCCGGTTGAACCGTCTCCGGCTCGACTGGCACATCGGTGCCTGGGACGGGTTGGCGGACCGTGCCGCGGAGCTCGCCGGGAACCAGGACATCCCGGCGAACACCCGGGTGGAAGCACTGCTTGTCGCACTCTGGCTGGACCATGCCGCCGGTCGTGAGCTGACCCGGCTCGACGAGGCCGTCCGGGGTGTCTGGCAGTTCGCTCCGACCTCCTTGACGGCGGAGGTCGCCGCCTTGTCCGCCCTGGCGCCGTTGACGGCCGGCAGCCCGGACGAGGCGGTGCGGATCACGGATCCCGCGCTGGAGGTCATCCGGACGAAGCAACTGTGGTTGTGGGCGACCGAACTCGTCCCGGTCCGCGTCGCCGCACTGGTGGCCGCGGGCCGTCACGACGAGGCATCCGAACTCACGGCTGCCTTCGCACGCGGGATACCGGCCCGTCACGCACGCAGTTCGGAAGCCGCGGTCGCGACCTGCGCGGCGTTCGTGGCCGAGGGCAACGGTGACCTCGAACGCGCCGGTACGGCGTTCCTCGACGCCGCGCGGGCGTGGAACCGGCTGCCGCGCCCGTACGCCGGCCTGCTGATGCGCGAACGCGCCGCCCGCTGTGCTCTCGCCGCCGGGCGGACCGAAGCCGCTTTGGCGCAGCTCGCGGACGTCTTCGACCGGCTCGCGGCGATGGATGCCCGTTTCGACGCGACACGGGTCCTCCACGTGCTGACGGAGTACGGCGTCAAGCGCAGCCGGCCGTGGTGGGGCGGCCGGAAGGGCTACGGCGATCAGCTCTCGCCTCGTGAGCTCGAGGTCGTCCGCCTGGTCGCCGAGGGCCGGTCGAACCGGGAGGTCGCCGAGGCCCTGTTCCGGTCGCCGCACACGGTGTCGTCCCAGCTGTCCTCGGCGCTGCGCAAGCTCGGCCTGAGCTCACGTCACGAGATCCCGGCCGCGGCCCGCGAGGCCGGGCTGCTCTAGCCCGATCCAGCCCCGGCACCGACCCGCACCACCAGGCACCTCGAAAGCAGGTCCAGATTGGTGCGGTCCCGGATCGAGATTGGTGCGGTGCGGGCGGTCCCGGACGCGGGAGCCGGGGTTGACTGCCGGTATGCACGATCCAGGGACGCCGCGGGTGAACGCCGCCGAGGCGCGCTCCGCTGTTGATGCCTCCGATGAGCACGCCCGGCCCGAGGTGTCTGACCAGACCGACGAGGCCGTCGAGGCCGACGAGTACGAGCCGCTCTGACCACCCATCCGACCAGAGAGCCCTTCCGCCCATGAACCGATCAGCATCATCACGTCGATGCCGTGCGCTTCTCCTCTTCCTCCTGACCGTGGCGCTGACGGCCGCGATGGCCGGCGTACCGTCGGCTACGGCCGCGTCCGGAACCGGGCCCGCGCCTGCGCCGGCCAGGCCGGAGAAGATCGCCCCCGCCCTGCAGAAGAAGTTCGCTGCCGACAGCACCGAACCGCAGGACTTCTGGATCACCTTCGGGCCGGCCGCCGACATCTCGGCGGCCGCCGGGATCGCGGACTGGACCGAGCGTGGCCGGTACGTCGTCGACCGGCTCACCCAGGCCTCCAAGACCGCACAGGCCGCGGCCCGGGCGATCCTCGACAAGGCCCACGCGGACTACACGTCGTACTGGGTGTCCAACGCGATCCGGGTGCGCCACGGTGACTACGCCCTGGCACAGAAGCTGACCGGCGCCCCAGAGGTGCGCGCTCTCGTCGCGCCGGCGTCGTACCACCAGGCCGAGCCGGTGCGGACGACCGCTGCCGCCGAGGCGGCCGGACCGGAGTGGGGTGTCCGGGACATCAAGGCGGACCAGGTCTGGGAGAAGTACGGCGTCCGTGGCGACGGCATCGTCATCGCGAGCATCGACAGTGGAACGGAGCTGAGTCACCCGGCGCTGGTGAACCAGTACCGTGGAACGAACCCCGACGGGACGTTCAGCAACGACTACAACTGGCTCGACACGTCCGGCGCCTCGCAGTTCCCGGCCGATCGCCAGGGCCACGGCACGCACACGATGGGCACCATGGTCGGCGACGACGGCGGGCCGAACCAGGTCGGCGTCGCACCGGGGGCGCGCTGGATCGAGGCGAACGGGTGCTGCGCGTCGGACGAGACGCTGCTGCGGGCTTCGCAGTGGATGCTCGCGCCGACCAAGCAGGACGGCAGCGCGCCGGACCCGTCGAAGCGGCCGAACATCGTCAACAACTCGTGGGGTTCCACCGAGCCGAGCAACGACCCATTTCTCGAGGATATTCAGCAGGCCTGGGCGGCCTCGGGCATCTTCGGCGTCTGGAGCAACGGCAACGAGGGTCCCGAGTGCAACACGGCAGGCACCCCGGGCAGCCGGACGCTGAACTACGCGGTCGGCGCCTACAGCGAGAGCGGCGCGATCGCGGACTTCTCCAGTCGTGGCCCGGGCCAGGACGGCGACATCAAGCCGAACCTCGCCGCGCCGGGTGACCTGGTCCGGTCCAGCTACCTGGACGGCCGCTACGCGCTCATGAGCGGTACGTCGATGGCGGCGCCGCACGTCTCCGGCGCCGTCGCGCTGCTGCTGTCGGCGCATCCGGAGCTGATCGGTGACGTCGCACGGATCCGGCAGTTGCTCGACCAGACGGCCCGCGACGTCGACGACACCCGGTGCGGCGGCACCGCGGCCGACAACAGTGTGTACGGCGAGGGCCGCCTGGACGCGCTGGCGCTCGTCGAGGCGGTCGACTCCGGAGCTTCCGGCGCGATCACCGGCAAGGTGACCAACAGCGTCGGCACGCCGCTCGCGGGCGCGGTCGTCGCACTGTCCGGAGCGGCTGGGCAGCGCTCCGCGCGAACCGATGCCGAGGGCAACTATTCGGTCGCGAGCGTTCCGGCCGGCAGCTACCAGGCGACGGTGACCCTCTTCGGCTACCGGACCGGGACGGCGACGATCGCGGTGGCGGCGGGGCAGACCACCGCCACCGACGTACGATTGGCCGACACCGAGGGCTTCACGATCTCCGGAGCGATCGCCGACCAGTTGAGCGGCGCACCGCTCGCCGGGACCGTGACCGTGCTCGGCACGAAGTACTCGGCGACCGCGGGTGCGAACGGCCGGTTCGCGGTGACGGGGGTTCCCGGCCCGCGGAGCTACACGCTGAAGATCGACGACGGCGGCCGGTGCGCCGTTCCGGTCTACCGCACTGTCCAGGTCACCGGGGACGTCACGCTGCCCGCAGTCGAGCTCGGCCGCCGGACCGACCAGCCGATGGCGGCCGACGGGTGGTGGGGCGGCAGCTTCGGGTACTCCTGCCGACTCGAGCCGGTCGAGTGGATTGCCGGCGACCAGGAGGTCACCAAACCGGAGGGCTACGACTCGACCGCGGTGAAGCTGCCGTTCCGGTTCAGCTACTTCGGGAAGACCTACGACACGGCGTACATGAGTCCGGCGGGTCTCGCGCAGGTCGGGTTCTGGACCGTTCCGTTCGACGGCACCAACTACCCGTACGAGAAGTTCGGGCACCACACGATGAACTACGGGCTGAGCCCGCTGCTCGGCCCGCGGTACGACGACGGCGGCGCGCGGCTCTTCACCCGGACGGCCGGCACCGCGCCGAACCGGACGTTCACGATGGAGTTCCGCGACTACGCGATCTTCGGCCAGGACGTGCACTTCAGCTACCAAGTCACGCTGCACGAGCGCGGTGACATCGTCTTCGCGTACCGCGGCCTCGACGCGGAGGATCCGCAACAGGCCGGCTCGCAGACGGCCGTCAAGCTGACCGACCACAGCCCGGACGGGCGTGCTGCCTATCGCACGGCCTTCACGTACTCCGACATGGAGCCGGTGCTGAACAGTGACCGGCAGATCCACTTCGACCTGCCGTCCAACGGTTTCGTCAACGGACAGGTCGTGGACGACGCGACCGGCGAGCCTGTGCCGAACGCGAACGTCGACCTGCGTGATCAGAACGGCTGGCTGACCCAACGGGTGAGCACCGATGCCGGGGGCGGCTACCGGGTGCAGCTGATGACCGGCCGGCAGTACACCGTCTCGGTCCTGGCCCGGCCCGGGTACGACGCGGCGCCGGCGCAGGCCGTCCGGCTGGCCACCGACCGGCAGGAGCTGACGCTGCGAACCGAATTGTCCAGCGGGTCGATCGGTGTGCCGGACGCGGTGACGCCGAAACCGGGCAAGCCGGTGGAGATCGCCCTGCGCAACAACGGCGACGTACCGCTGGACTGGCAGGCGCGGCTGTCGGTGCCGCAGCCACCGGGCGCGGCACCGGGGACCGAGATCTCGAAGTTCCTGTCCGGAGGACTGCCGACCGCGGTCGAGGAGATCGACGGCCAGTACTGGGTCGCCGACCTCCTCGGTCAGAACATCGTGCAGGTGACCGCCTCCGGTGCTCCGACGGGTGCCGTCGTACCACTCGATGCGATCGCCGACGCCGTCGGAGCCGGTGACCAACTCACGGTCGTCACCGACCTGGCCTGGGTGCCGGACCGTTCGTTGCTGTGCATGACGACGTACCGGGTGACCACGGCCATCGCCTGCGTCGACCCGCGACAGCCTTCGCGCGTCTCGGTCCTGCCGACAGGCTACCGGTCGGACGTGCAGTTGGTCGGTCTCACGTACGACGCCGGTCAGGACAGATTCATCACGGTCGCGCAGAGTCAGCAGGGTGGATTCCAATCGCAGATCCGCAGGCTGGCGGGCTTCGGGCACACCGATCCCGGCGAGGTGCTCGGGACCTGCATGTATCCGCGCCAGGCCGCGGGGCTCGCGTTCAATCCGGCGGCGCGGTCGCTGTGGGCCCACACGCGGGACTTCGGCGACGGCTTGGGGCACAACCTGTCCGTCTATCGGCAGCTCGATCCGGAGACCTGCGCGGAGCAGTCGTCGCTGCCGGTCCCGGAGTACTCCGTGCAGGGAGTGCCGGGAACCTCGGTCGATATCGATGCCCAGGGCAACCTGGTGACGACGTTCCCCGGAGGCGTCGTGATAACGGTCGCCACGTCCGACCCGGTCCTCCCGAAACCGCGGTGGGCGTCGCTGCCACAGGACGCCGGAACGCTCGCACCACGGGGTAAGGCGAGCTTGCCGGTGAACGTCTCGTGGCCGGAGGGGGTGTCCCAGCTGACGCTGACCATCCGTGGCAACGGAGGTGCCGAGCCCGTGAGGACGGTCACCCTGCATCGGCCACACTGACGCCTTGGCGGCGGGTCTCCGGAGCGCAGCGGCGAACGCAGCACCTCGCTCGTCGGCGCATGACCCGGAGACCCGCTCGTGCGATCGATCATATGTTCGAATGTGCTCGTCGCGCAAGCTCGTGGGTTACCGGGTGATCCGGTCGAGGAAGGCGAACAGGGCCGATTTGGCCACGGCGCCCTCAGTGCCGTCCAGGAGGTCGACGCCGTGCGCGGTCGAGTCCGGGACCACGACCAGCTTCTTGTCCTTGGCAGGTACGGCGGCGAAGTCCTTGCGCACGTCCGCGACGGGCAGGCGGTCGCGGTCGCCGGCCAGGTACAGCGTCGGCACCCTGAGTTTCGCGGCCAGTGGCGTGGTCGGCATTCGATGCTCCACGTCGTACCAGGACGCGCAGCTCAACACGGCGACACCGGAGACGGCGGGCTTGATCATGGTGCCGCCGATCATGGATACGCAGCCACCGACGGAGCCGCCGGCCAGCACAACCTCGGTCGCGCCGGCGGCCCGCACCTGGTCCACGACGGCCTGCAGTTCCTTGACCCGATCCAAGCCGGTGAGGGTGCCGTACTCCCACAGCGCGACCCGGTAGCCACGGGCGACGAGCTCGGTCGCGACACCGGACCAGTCGCACGGTGATCCGCCCCACTCGTACGACAACACAACGGCCCGCTTGGCGCTACCCATGTGCACGCCGCTGACCTCAGTGCCGCCGGCAACCGGCGCGATGAACGCTTTCGCGCCCTCCGACGGGCATCCGGCCATGATCCCGGCCGGGGCGGACGATGCCGGCGAGCTCGGCGGCGGGACGGACGCCGTCGACGAGCTCGGTGGCGGCGTGGCCGGATCGGACCCGGACCCGCATCCGGCCGAACCGAACGTCAGGACGACGAAAATGACCGCGGACCGACCGACGTTCAGCATGGCCACCTCCCGGGCGCGACACCAGTTATACAGGTCCCTCGGCCGTGGCGCCGGGCGCGACTCGGCGGCAGGAGTAGGCGACTGCGTCGCGGTCGATGCGGGTGATGACGAGTGTCGCCGATGCGGAGCCTTTCGGCGCGAGCTTCTTCCGTAGCTGGGCCGGGTCGAGGTCCACGCCGCGCTTCTTGATCTCCAGCGTGCCGATGCCCTGACTGCGGACCCAGGCGCGTAGTGCCTTCTCCTTGTACGGAAGCTCCTCCAGCACTTCGTACGTCGAGGCGAGTGGAGTCGGGACGTACTCCGCTGCGGTCACGTAGGCAATGCGCGGATCCAGCAGCCACCCGTCGACGGCTGCGGCGACCGCGGTGACCAGACCGGCGCGGACGACGGCGCCATCGGGCTCATAGATGTACCGACCGACCGGACCGGTGTCGGCCTCGGGTGCCTGCGTGACTGTCGCTTCACTCGGCAGCAAGGTGGCTCGGCGTGGAGTGCCGCCGTACAACTCGCCGGACCAGAGAGCTGCCTCCTTCACCTCGCCGGCGTCACTGATCCACTCCGCTTCCACCCTGTCGGGGATGGCGTCGTGCGGGATGCCCGGGGCGACCTTCACGCAGGCCGTCCGCTCCAGCAGGGCGGTGACGAACGACCACGGTGGTGAGTAGGCGTTGTGATCGAACAGTCGTCGCCCGTCCGCCCGCCGCGCCGGGTCCGCGAACACCACGTCGTACGGCGTGAGGTCGGTGGACTCGGCTTCTCCGACCAGTACGTCGCCTGGGAGCTCCAGTGCGGCCAGGTTGGCGCGGGCGGTCGCTGCTGTCTCCGGATCGCGTTCGACGCCGGTGACGTGCAGTCCGGCGCGCGCGGCGGTGATGAGGTCGCCGCCGATTCCGCATCCCAGGTCGACCAGGCCGGCGCCGGGCAGGGTGGCTGCGAGACGTGCGGCGCGGTGGGCGCCGACTCGGGTGCGCGTGGCTTGTTCGAGGCCGTCGGGCGTGAAGTACATCCGTTCGGCGTCGGCACCGAACTTGGCGACGGCGCGGTGGCGCAACGACGCCTGAGTCACCGCAGTCGTGACCAGCGTCGCGTCGTACCGACGCCTGAGCTTCTCGACCAGCTGCAGCTCACGGCCCGGCTGGTACGCCGTACACGCCGCAGCCAGCACCTCGGCGCCAGGCCCGTCGAGCAACGCGGTAACACTCACCCCGGCAACTCTAGAGGGGGCTGGAACACCCCTTGCTCCAGCTGCGGGTTGCCATCGAGTAGAGCCGCCAGTTCATCGCGGAGCGGGTCTTCGGGCCGTAGATACCGTCCACCACGAGACGGTGCTTGGTCTGGACCGCCCGGACCGCTGCTCTGGTCCTGCTGCCGTAGATGCCGTCGACGGCGAGCTTGGTGCCGTAGCAGAAGTTCAGGTTGCGCTGGAGGACCTGGATGGCGGTCTCGGGGTCGCCGGTGCGGTTGGAGCCGCGGAACGGGTCGTCGCCGTACATCAGGTTGCAGGTGGTGCTGGTGCTGCCGAGGATCGACGGCATCGGGATGCCCCAGGTGCGGTTCACCGGTACCAGGCGTGCGGACCTGCACTGCGGCAAGGCGGCCGCCGCTCTGAGCTCGGCGGCGGTGGCTTCGTGGGCGGCGGGCTGATCGGTCTGGCCTGTCCGGTCCGTTTGGCCTTGGGGTGCCGGAGCGGGCGCGCCGGCCGCCGGCGGGGACTCCTGTTTCGAGGCGTTGGCGGCGACGGCTCCGACGGCGACCGCGCCGACCGCGGCCAGCAGTGCGATCGTCCGGCCGGACAGCTTCGGCAGTGACGGCAGCGAGAACGCCATGGCCCCTCCTTCGGTCGCTCTGGGAGAACGGTCGCATGCGCAGGCGGGTCAGGCCCAGCGTTCGACCACATTCCGTACCTGCCCCGTCACCCCGGCTCCGGAGATTGGTTTGGCACTCGAGTTGACCGAGTGCTAATCGCGGCCTAGATTCGGTGTTGGCACTCTCGGTGTGAGTGTGCCAACGGTCCGGCCTCCTGACCCCCGCGACGGCAGGGGAGCGCGACCACATGTCACAGACAAGCGAATTCGACCGTGGAGGTCAGCAAGTGTCGGTCACGATCAAGCCGCTCGAGGACCGCGTCCTCGTCGCGCCGCTCGAAGCCGAGCAGACCACGAAGTCCGGTCTGGTGATCCCGGACACCGCCAAGGAGAAGCCGCAGGAGGGCGAGATCCTCGCCGTCGGCCCGGGCCGGATCGACGACAACGGCAACCGCGTCCCGCTGGATGTCGCAGTCGGCGACAAGGTCATCTACTCCAAGTACGGCGGCACCGAGGTCAAGTACGACGGTCAGGACTACCTGATCCTGGGCGCCCGCGACATCCTCGCAGTCGTCAGCAAGTGACGAGCGCTCGCTGTTCCTGACTGACACCGCCCTGGTGCCGGAGACCGGTGCCGGGGCGGAGTCGGTGTGGAGCCCGCGAGCCCGGAACCTGCAACGAAGAGCGATTTCAGAGAGGGACTGGATTTTTCATGCCGAAGATCCTCGAGTTCGACGAGAACGCGCGGCGCGCGCTGGAGCGCGGCGTCGACAAGCTCGCGAACACGGTGAAGGTGACGCTGGGGCCGAAGGGCCGCTACGTCGTCCTGGACAAGAAGTGGGGCGCCCCGACCATCACCAACGACGGTGTCACCGTCGCCCGTGAGGTCGAGCTGGACGACCCGTTCGAGAACCTTGGTGCGCAGCTGACCAAGGAGGTCGCGACCAAGACCAACGACATCGCCGGTGACGGCACCACCACCGCGACGGTGCTGGCGCAGGCGCTGGTGCACGAGGGTCTGCGGGCGGTCGCCGCCGGCGCGAACCCGATGGGTCTCAAGCGCGGCATCGAGGCGGCCGTCGAGGCCGTGTCGGCCAAGCTGGTCGAGACCGCCAAGCCGGTCGACGACAAGGGCGACATGGCCCACGTCGCGACCATCTCTGCCCGCGACGCCGAGATCGGCGCCCTGATCGCGGACGCGTTCGACAAGGTCGGCAAGGACGGTGTGATCACCGTCGAGGAGTCGAACACCTTCGGGACCGAGCTCGAGTTCACCGAGGGTATGCAGTTCGACAAGGGCTACATCTCGCCGTACTTCATCACCGACGCCGAGGCCGGCGAGGCGGTGCTGGAGGACCCGTACATCCTCATCCACCAGGGCAAGATCTCCGCGATCGCGGACCTGCTGCCGCTGCTGGAGAAGGTCGTGCAGTCCGGCAAGGCGCTGCTGATCATCGCCGAGGACGTCGAGGCCGAGGCGCTGTCGACCCTGGTGGTCAACAAGATCCGCGGCAACTTCACCTCGGTCGCCGTCAAGGCGCCGGGCTTCGGTGACCGCCGCAAGGCGATGCTGGAGGACCTGGCCGCGCTCACCGGCGCGCAGGTCGTGGCCCCCGAGGTCGGGCTGAAGCTCGACCAGGTCGGCCTCGAGGTGCTCGGTTCGGCGCGCCGGATCGTGGTCTCGAAGGACAACACGACCGTCGTCGAGGGCACCGGCAAGGCCGAGGACATCGAGGGCCGGGTCAGCCAGATCAAGTCCGAGATCGAGCGCACCGACTCCGACTGGGACCGCGAGAAGCTGCAGGAGCGGCTGGCCAAGCTGGCCGGCGGCGTCTGCGTGATCAAGGTCGGCGCGGCCACCGAGGTCGAGCTGAAGGAGAAGAAGCACCGGATCGAGGACGCGGTGTCCGCGACCCGGGCCGCGATCGAGGAGGGCATCGTCGCCGGCGGCGGCTCCGCTCTCGTCCACGCGGCCACCGTGCTGGACAAGGACCTCGAGCTCGACGGTGACGAGGCGACCGGTGTCCGGATCGTCCGCAAGGCGGTCGTCGAGCCGCTGCGCTGGATCGCCGAGAACGGTGGCTACGAGGGGTACGTCGTCGTCGCCAAGGTCGCCGAGCTGGAGTCGGGCAACGGCTTCAACGCGGCCACCGGCGAGTACGGCGACCTGCTCGGCAGCGGCGTCCTGGACCCGGTCAAGGTGACCCGGTCCGCGCTCGCCAACGCCGGCTCGATCGCCGCGCTGCTGCTGACCACCGAGACCCTGGTGGTCGACAAGCCCGAGGAAGAGGAGCCCGCCGCAGCCGGTCACGGCCACGGTCACGGTCACTGATCCACAGGCAGTAGTTCGACAGCACACAAGCACCGCCCGGCAGACAACTGCCGGGCGGTGCTGCTTTGCGGAAACTAATCTGCGTATGGTGACGATTTCTTTCCGGAAAGACGGCGGCATCCGCGATCGCCGCGCCGAGGACCTGCCGGTGTGCGTGCAGTTGTTGCGGGAGGTGCACCAGCGCGCCGGGTACCCGATCAACTGGCCGGGTGATCCGGTGCGGTGGTTGACGCCGGACGGGGCGCTCGGGTGCTGGGTCGCGGTGGACAAGGACCGGGTCGTGGGGCACGTAGCGCTGACCGCGGTGGACGACCGCGCCGAGGTCGAGCGGTTGTTCGTGGATCCGGAGGCGACGCGGAAGGGGATCGGACGGCGCTTGCTCGAGCACTGCGTGACGACCGCGGCGGAGCTCGGGCGGGAGCTCTCGCTGGAGGTGGTCGACGACCGCGGTTCCGCCATTCACCTGTACCGGCGGGCCGGATGGCTGGAGACCGGTCGTACCCCGATCGACTGGGGCGGCGACCGCGCCTCCGAGCTCATCCGCTTCGCCGGTCCTAAGGGATGAGGATCGCCCGGCCGCGTGGCCTCGCTGGTGGAGACCGTCGTACCGGTGCCGCCGTTGCGGGAGCGGACCGGGGACGTGCTGCCGTTGGCGCGGTACGCCGCCCGACGCGCGCGCGGACGGGATGTGGAGTTCACACCGGCGGCGCAGCGGGTGCTGACCGATTACAGCTGGCCGGGGAAACGTCGCGCAGGTACAGCGCGTGGTGAAGACGGCGGCCCGGCGTACGGACGTCATCGACGTACCGCATCTGCCGGGGGAGCTGCGGTCCGGGCCGAGTCATCGGCTGAGCCGGATCGAGCTGTTCGAGCGCGACGAGATCATCCGGGTCCTCGCCCGGCCCGGGGTGTCGATGAAGGACGCGGCCGCCGAACTCGGCATGAGCCGCGCGACGATCTACCGGAAGATCGCCCAGTACGGGATCCGAACCGGCCAGTAGTGACAGATCGTGACCGAAAGAAGGGCTTGACCACGAATTGCCACTATGCAATGGAGATTGAGAGCCGTACCATCTTTCAGGCTGACCGGTCCGAAAACGAGGGGGCGAGGGGTGACAGAGGTCCGAGTGCCTGACACCCACGACCGGGTCGAGCTCAGGGATCTTGCCGCGCTGGCCGGCGACGGGGACCGGACAGCTCTCAACGACCTGCTCACCAGGGTGCGCGCTGTGGCGCACCGTTACGTACGGTCCCGTCTGTGGACCTATCCCGGCGGCGCCGACATGGTCGACGACGTCGCGCAGGAGGTTTGTGTGGCGGTGTTCGGCGCGCTCGGCCGGTACCGCGACGAGGGGAGGCCTTTCGAGGCTTTCGTCTACGGCATCGCGGCCCGCAAGGTCGCCGATGCCCAGCGTGCGTTCGCGGTCGCCGACGTCTCGACGCCGGACCTGCCGGACGGCGCGGACGAGTCACCGACGCCGGAGGAGCGGGCGGTACGGCAGTCAGAGATCCAGCACGCCATCGGCCTGCTGGACAGATTGCCGGAGAAACTGCGTGAGATCCTCCGTCTGCGCGTCGTTGCGGGGTTGTCAGCCGAGGAGACCGGCCGGGCACTGGGAATGACACCGGGGGCGGTGAGGGTCGCACAGCATCGGGCGTTGAACGCGCTCAGGGGGTTCGTGGGGCATGAAGCACAGTTGGAACGAGGAGCAGCAGGGGAGGGGCATCATGGCTGACCGTTTCGACCTGGACGCGATCGAGGCCGATGACGCACTGCTCGATCTGCTGGCCGCCGGTGGGGAGTCCGCCCGTACGGCGGGCGAGCACGACCCGGCCGTCCAGATGCTGGCCGAGCTGCGGCTGGCGGTGGAGGTCGAGGACGAGCTCCCGGTGGAGACCATCGACGATCCGGAGAGCTTCCTGGCGCGCTGCGCCGCGCTGAACCCGATCACCGACCCGTTCGCCCGCAAGGTGGCGACCCGCGGTCTGGCGGTCGGGGTCGCCGCGGTGGCCGCGCTGTCGGTCTCCGGGGTGGCGGCGGCGGTCACGGGTGACCCGTTGTCGCCGTACGAGAAGGTCATCGAGAAGATGGTCGACGCGGTCCGGCCGCAGACCAGCTTCCCGAAGGAGGACCTGGACGGCCTGCCGGTCGTGGACCGGTCGAAGATCGTCAAGGTCGGCAAGAACTACCAGGCGAAGGCCGAGGCCCAGCAGTCCGGCTCGGTCACGGGCAAGGACGAGTCCGGCGACGAGCCGCAGGCGCGGGCGGGCGAGGACCCGCCGCGGCTGGTCCTGCCGCCCGAGGGCAAGGCCTTTGCGAAGGACTGGCCGCTGACGCTGCCGACCGACGAGCAGAAGACGACGCAGGATCCGGGCAAGGACGAGGGCGGCGTCAAGCCGACGACGCCGGTCCCGACGGACGTCAAGCCGACCACACCGCCGGACTCGACCACGACCGACGACTCGCAGGACGAGCCGACGGACACTCCGACGGACACTCCGACCGACGCGCCGACGGACGAGCCGACCGGCACGCCGACGACGCCGACGGAGGAGCCGACGGAGACCACGTCGCCGACCCCGACGCCGACGGACACGACCACCACGACGCCGCCGTCGAACGTCGAGAACGGGACCGGCGGCACCGGCGACAACACGACGGGTGACTCGACCGGCGACAACGGCACCGGGACGGACCCGACCGGCGACTCCGGCACCGTGGACTCCGGCGGTGGCAGCGCCGAGCCGGGAGCCGGCGAGACCACGGCGCCGACGGACGGTACGACGACCGCGCCCGGCGGCACGAGCGGCACCGACGACACCAGCGGCACCGACACCGGTGGGACGACCACCATCCCGGACGCCGACGTCACGCAGGTACCGGAGGCCGTCAAGGACGCGGTGACGTTCGTGGTCGACGCGGCGGTCGCACCGGTCGTACTGCCGACGCCGACCGGGGAGCCGCCCACGCTGAAGAGCGCCGAGCGCTTCTTCGGCAAGCCCGACGCGACCGCGAAGTCCGCGGCGAAGGCCAAGGCACCCGCGAAGGCCAAGTCGACCGCGAAGGCCGCCGCGAAGAAGACCGCGAAGCACTCGAGCGGTCAGGTCTCCGTGGGCTCGGTCCGCAAGACCTACGCGACGGGCAAGCACTCCAGCGGTCAGTACCCGGAGGGCAAGCACGCGGCGATCGCCCGGACCCACGGCTCGACCGCCGACGAGGCTGTGCTGCAGATCCTCGAGATCGTCAACCTGCCGACCCAGCAGCGGTAACCACCCGGTCACCGACCGCCCGCCGCGCAACTGCGGCGGGCGGTCGCCGGTGAGCGGCCGGGCGGCCTGTGGACGGGGGATTCGGGGCACCGTCACGGCGCGGATAGGATGGGGTTCCGTTCTCGCCGTACAAAGGTGCTCGTTTTCCCCATGGACATCACCCCCGCTGGAGTTCCCGACAAGTTCGCCGTCCTCGGCCTCACCTTCGACGACGTACTGCTGCAGCCGAACGAGTCCGACGTCATCCCGTCCGAGGTCAGCACCCGGAGCCGGGTCAGCCGCAACGTCTGGGTGAACATCCCGCTGCTGTCCAGCGCGATGGACACCGTCACCGAGGCCCGGATGGCGATCGCCATGGCCCGTCAGGGCGGCCTCGGCGTGCTGCACCGCAACCTCGCGATCGAGGACCAGGCCCAGCAGGTCGACCTGGTCAAGCGCTCCGAGTCCGGCATGATCGCGCAGCCGATCACGATCGGCCCGGACGCCTCCATCGGCGAGGCCGACGCGCTCTGCGGGCAGTACCGGATCTCCGGCGTCCCGGTGGTGGACGACGCCGGCGTCCTGGTCGGCATCGTCACCAACCGTGACATGCGGTTCGAGACCGACCTGTCCCGCCCGGTCCGCGAGGTGATGACCAAGCAGCCGCTGATCACCGGCAAGCAGGGCATCGCCGCGGACGACGCGATGGCGCTGCTGAGCAAGCACAAGGTGGAGAAGCTGCCGCTGGTCGACGAGGCCGGCAAGCTGACCGGCCTGATCACGCTGAAGGACTTCGTCAAGCGCGACAAGTTCCCGCTGTCCACCAAGGACGCGTCCGGCCGGCTGATGGTCGGCGCCGCGATCGGCTTCTTCGGCGAGGCGTACAAGCGGGCCATGACCCTGGTCGAGGCCGGTGTCGACGTGCTCGTCGTGGACACCGCGCACGGCCACTCGAAGGCCCAGATCGAGATCATCCGCAAGCTCAAGGCCGACCCGGCGACCCGTGGCGTCGACGTCGTCGGCGGCAACGTCGGGACCCGCGCGGGCGCGCAGGCGCTCGTCGACGCGGGCGCGGACGGTGTCAAGGTCGGCGTCGGCCCGGGCTCCATCTGTACGACGCGCGTCGTGTCCGGTGTCGGCGTGCCGCAGGTCACCGCGATCTACGAGGCGTCGCTGGCGTGCAAGCCGGCCGGTGTCCCGGTGATCGGCGACGGCGGCCTGCAGTACTCCGGTGACATCGCGAAGGCGCTCGTCGCGGGTGCGGACACGGTCATGCTGGGCTCGCTGCTCGCCGGGTGCGAGGAGTCGCCGGGCGACCTGGTGTTCATCAACGGCAAGCAGTTCAAGGCGTACCGCGGGATGGGTTCGCTGGGCGCGATGTCGTCGGCCGGCGGCCTGCGCAAGTCGTACTCCAAGGACCGCTACTTCCAGCACGACGGCGGCTCGGACGAGAAGCTGATCGCCGAGGGCGTCGAGGGCCAGGTCCCGTACCGCGGCCCGCTGTCGGCCGTCGCCCACCAGCTGATCGGCGGCCTGCGGCAGTCGATGTGGTACACCGGCGCCCGCACCGTGCCGGAGCTCCAGGAGAACGGCCGCTTCGTCCGGATCACCTCCGCCGGTCTCCAGGAGTCCCACCCGCACGACATCCAGATGACGGTCGAAGCCCCGAACTACTCGGGCCGCTGACCCCGCCTGCCAACCGAAGGAACACCAGATGACCGAGATCGAGATCGGCCGCGCCAAGCGCGGGCGGCAGGCGTATGCGTTCGACGACATCGCGATCGTGCCGTCGCGGCGGACGCGGGATCCCGAGGAGGTCTCGGTCGCCTGGCAGATCGACGCGTACCGGTTCGAGCTGCCGATCCTGGCCGCGCCGATGGACTCGGTGATGTCGCCGGCCACCGCGATCGCGATCGGCAAGGCCGGCGGTCTCGGCGTGCTCAACCTCGAAGGTCTCTGGACGCGGTACGAGGACCCCACGTCGTTGCTCGAGGAGATCACCTCGATCACCAAGGAGCAGGCGACGCACCGGTTGCAGGAGATCTACTCCGCGCCGATCAAGCCCGAGCTGATCTCCCAGCGGGTGCAGGAGATCCGCGACTCCGGCGTGACGGTCGCCGGGGCGTTGTCCCCGCAGCGCACGAAGCAGTTCGCCAAGCACGTCGTGGACGCGGGCGTCGACCTGTTCGTCATCCGCGGTACGACGGTGTCGGCCGAGCACGTGTCCGGTCAGGCGGAGCCGCTCAACCTCAAGCAGTTCATCTACGACCTCGACGTACCGGTGATCGTCGGCGGCTGCGCGACGCACCAGGCGGCGCTGCACCTGATGCGGACCGGCGCGGCCGGTGTTCTCGTCGGCTTCGGCGGCGGCGCGGCGCACACCACGCGCAAGGTGCTCGGCGTCGCGGTGCCGATGGCCTCGGCGGTCGCGGACGTGGCGGCGGCGCGGCGGGACTACATGGACGAGTCCGGCGGGCGGTATGTGCACGTCATCGCGGACGGCTCGGTCGGGCGGTCCGGTGACGTGGCGAAGGCGATCGCGTGCGGCGCGGACGCGGTGATGGTCGGTTCGCCGCTGGCCCGCGCGAGTGACGCCCCGGGCGGCGGGTACCACTGGGGCGCCGAGGCGTGGCACCAGGACCTCCCCCGCGGCGAGCGGGTCGAGGTCGGCGTCACCGGCACGATGGAGCAGATCCTGTTCGGCCCGTCCTGGGTCCCGGACGGCACGATGAACCTCGTCGGCGCCCTCAAACGCGCGATGGCCACCACCGGCTACACGGAGCTCAAGGAGTTCCAGCGCGTCGAAGTCGTCGTCGGTTGAGCACTGGAATACTCCTCCTCCACGGTTCGAGTGGTACGCCGGACCTGGAGCGTGCTCGGCTGCTCGAGGCGGAGGGGTACGACGTACTCGCGCCGCAGTGGTTCTCCGGCGCGATCAGTGAGATCCCGCTCGAGTCGTTCCCGCTCGACGAGCTGGCGGCGCGCAACGACCGGCTCGCGGTGATCGGGGTGTCGCGCGGTGCCGAGGCGGCGCTGCTGCTCGGGACCGTGGACCCGCGGATCGACGTGGTCGTCGCGATCTCCCCGAGTGCCTACGTCTGGCCCTGGATCGAGAACGAGCTGCAGACGTCGGCCTGGACGTGGAAGGGGCAACCGTTCCCGTACGTGCCGTTCGACCTGGCGTGGGAGCCCGACGACGACCCACCGCGGTACCGCGAGTTCTACCGGCAGAGCCTGCACGCGTACGGCGCCGACGCGGACACCGCCCGGATCCCCGCCGAGCGGTTCACCGGTGAACTGCTGCTGATCGCCGGCGGCGACGACCAGGTGTGGCCGTCGGTCGACTTCGCCGAGGAGATCGCCGAGGCGCGCGAGGACCTGCCCACCCGGACGATCACGGTCGCGGCGGCCGGGCACCGGCCGCTGTTCCCCGGTGAGCAGCCGAAGTCGGGCGGTCAGCGGATGGCCCGCGGCGGCTCCGAGGATGCCGACCGGGAGCTGGGCGCCCTCGCCTGGCGCGACCTGCTCCGGCTCCTCGCCGGTTCCTGATCCGACGGGCTTCGAGTTCACCCGGGTTGCACGGTTCTGGAAGGATTGCGGCCATGGGATGGTTCAGCCGACGGAGCAGCCAGGACACGGACAATGTTGCCCTCGCCGCGGCGCGGGCACAGCTGTCCCCCGACGACGTGGATCAGGTGCGGTTCCTGATCACCACCAAGAAGGCGGTGCACGCGGTCAAACTGGTCCGTGAGCGCACCGGCCTGGACCTCAAACAGGCCAAGGAGCTGGTCGACGACATCCGGCTCGGCCGCTACGTGCCGCCGACCACCGGTACGCCAGTGGTCCGCCGCCCGGGGACCAACCTGGCCGAGCGCACCCGCGCCCTCAAGGCCGCGGGAGAACTCCACCAGGCGACCGCCCTGGTCGTCTCCGAGACCGGCATGACCGAAGCCGAAGCCGGCCTCTTCGTCGGCGCCCTCCGCGCCGAACAGCAGGACTAGCCCTTCACGTAGGACAGCTTCTCCGCGATCTTTCCGTCGCGCAGGCGCAGTACGTCGACGCCGCGGACGTGGCCGCGGTCACCGGACGAGTCGCGCCAGGAGTACTGCCAGCGCACCACGGCCCGGTCGCCGAGCACGACGGTCTCCTCGGTCTCGAAGTGCGGGTCGGTGGTCTCCTCGAAGAGCCTCGCCCACTCCGCCCGGACAGCGTTGGCGCCCTCGAGCCGCACACCGTCCGGGGACGGCGACGTGGACTCGAACACGACATCCTCGGTGACCAACGACATCGCCGTGTCCAGGTCGCCCGCGTCGAAGGCAGCCCCGAACCGCTCGATCACCGAGGAGGCCGGATTCCAGCGCGGATCGCGGCCGAAGGCGGCGAGGAGGACGTCGGCGGGGTCGGCGAAGCCGTCGAGGCGTTCGCCGATCGCCCCGGACGACCGGTACAGCTCCTCGCGGCCGGCGAACCACGGCGCGACCTCGTCCACGAGTTCCGCGTCCATCCGCGGCGGGGCGCCGATCGCCACGGCCAGGTCCCAGCCGTGGATCAGATGGTCCGCCGCGAGCTGGCGCAGGTACTCGTGCGGATCCTCGTCGCCGTACGACAGGTGCACCTTGTCGATCGACCGCGTCGCCGCAGTCTCCGCCTCCCGGGCCGCGGACGCCGCCGCGCCGTACGGATCGTCCCCCAGCAGATCGCCGTCGAGGGCGTCCCCGACCTCGGCGATCGTCTTGCCCTCCATCAGTGGCACGGCCCAGCGCTCCTCGCCGACGACATGGTTCACCAGCGTCCGGACGTCCCAGTCCGAGCACGGTGTCGGCGCCGGCCACTGATCGGTTCCGACTGCGGCGACCAGCTCCGCGAAGTTCCGGACCGTGCGATTGTGCAGCTCCACGACATCCATGAGCTCCCCCTCTCAGCGTCAGAGTCCGCCGCGGGAGAGGGCCCGTCAAGCAGCCGGGCCCTTACCGCACCTCAACGACCGAGCTGCAGCTGCTGGGCGGCTTCGTGGGCGTGGTGGGACGCGGCGAGGTCGCCGGTCGCGGCGAGCAGGTTGCCGTGGTGCTTGTAGCAGGCGCCGGCGAGTTCCTTCATCGTCTCGTTGTCGTCGGCGAACGGGATGAGCGCGGTCGCAACCTCCGCGCACCAGCCGCCGAGGTCCAGCGCGAGCTCGGCGCGGCCGGCCTGGAAGTACGCCTGTGAGATGTCGAGCAGCAGCTGCGCCCAGATCGGCACGTACGTCGCCGTCTGGAACCGCATCCGGTGCGACTCGCGCTCGGACGAGATCGCGAACAGGTAGTGCGCCTCCATCCCGAGCGTCAGCGCGGCGTCGGCGTCCTGCGTCAGCAACGGCCGCACCAGCTCGGCCAGCTCGGTCGCGCGCACGGCGGCCGACTCCGGATCCGTCCGGCCCGAGACGGTCGCCAGCGTCATCCCCGGCGCGGGCTCGCTGAGCGCCACCAGCCGGTGGTACTGCTCGAACGGCCCGAGCTTGATCTCCGCGTTCTCCAGCGCCGCGACCAGCGTGTGCGGCAGGCCGCGGTCGAGCTCCTCGACCACGCGGGTCGCCGTCTCGGCGTCGGTGTCGTACGCCGTCCGCAGGCAGGCTTCACCCTCCAGCCGGCCGATACTCCCGAGGTGCTTGCCCTTGCGGACCAGGGCGGCCACAAGGGTCCGCATGTCGGTCGCGGAGTCCGAGTCGGCGAGCGTGTCGGCCGTGGTCAGCCCGATCTCGTCCGCCTCGAGCGCGAGGTCCATCCGGCCCTCGGCGGCGTGTACGTCGGCCGACACCGCCGTCGCCGTACACAGGTAACGGGCGTACGACAGCGACTGCGGGCTCTCGTTGATCTGGTCCGCGAGCTGGAGGAACAGCTGGGTGGCCGCATCCGCGGACGCGACCGCCAGCGCCGGATCGCCGTACCGCCGCAGGATGAGTGCGTTCATCGCGAGCACGCGGGCGAAGTCCGGCTGGTGCTTCAGCCCGTCCTCGCCGCCGACGAGCTGCCCGTACGCGATCACCGCGCCGTCCATCTCCAGTACGGCGGTGGCGCCGTGACCGCGATGGGCCTGGGTCATGGCGCGGCGGGCGCGGACGTCGGCGAGGAAGCAGGTGGCGTCGAGAACGCCGGCGTCCTGGAGCTCGGTGTAGCCGAGTTGCGCCTCGTGCAGCGCGGCCAGCGCCTCCTCGTGCCGGCCGGACGCGTTCAGCGAGCCGGCCAGCTCGTACTGCGTCGCGGCCATCAGGTGCTTGGCCTCGTAGTGGTTCGGGTGCCCTTCGGCACGCTCCCTGGCCAGCTCGATGACTCGCTGCTGGTACGGCCCGGCCTCGTCGGCGCGGCCTTCCTCGATCAGCACCTGGGCTGTCTGCAGTGCCTCACCGAGCTCGTCCTCAGGAGGCGTCCAGAGCCCCCCGCTGTCCACCATCTGTACGTTCCACCCCTTCGCAGGTTCAGCCGCTCAGCTTAACGGTCCTCTGATACTGACAGCCGCTATTACCGGCAGGTAGCCTTTGGATATGAGCGAGCAGACGTCGATTCCAGCAGACCCGGAGCTCGATCCGACCGCGTCGTACGCGACCGATCAGTCGGTGATCCGCCGGTTGTCGGGGCTGCTGCGCGCGACCGCCGGCACCAGGACGTCGTACGCGCCGGCCACCGGGCAGCCGATCGCGGACCTGCCGGTGTCGAGCGAGGAGGACGTGGTCGCCGCGGTCCGGGCCGCCCGGAGGACCCAGCAGACCTGGCGCCGGGTGCCGCTCGCCGAGCGCGCCGCGATCCTGCTGCGGTACCACGACCTGGTCCTCGATCACCGGCACGAGCTGGTCGACCTGATCATCCGCGAGTCCGGCAAGGCGCGGAAACAGGCGTTCGAGGAGCTCGCGCATGTCGCGCTGACGGCGCGGTACTACGGCCGCAAGGCGTTCGAACTGCTCGAGCCGCAGCGCAAGCTCGGGATCTTCCCGCTGCTCACCCGCGCCGAGGAGCGGTTCGTCCCGAAGGGCGTCGTCGGCATCATCTCGCCGTGGAACTACCCGCTCACGATGGCGATCTCCGACGGCCTCCCGGCGATCCTGGCCGGCAACACCGTCGTCCACAAGCCGGACAGCCAGACCCCGCTGACCGCGCTGCGCGGGATCGAGTTGCTGTACGAGGCCGGAGTGCCGCGGGAGGCGTGGCTGGCGGTGAACGGCGACGGCCCGACGGTCGGCGGCGCGCTCATCCAGAACGCCGACTACATCTGCTTCACCGGCTCGACCAGGACCGGCCGGCTCGTGGCGAAGCAGGCCGGTGAGCGCCTGATCGGCTGCAGCCTCGAGCTCGGCGGCAAGAACCCGATGCTGGTACTGCGGGACGCCGACATCCAGCGCGCCGCGGAAGGCGCCGTCCGGGCCTGCTTCGCGAACGCGGGCCAGCTGTGCGTCTCGATGGAGCGGCTGTACGTCGCCGACCAGGTGTACGACGCGTTCGTCACGGCGTTCGTGGACCGGGTGAAGAAGCTCCGCCTCTCGGCCGGCACCGGCTGGGACGTCGACATGGGCTCGCTGATCTCGAAGGCACAGCTCGAAACGGTCACCCGGCACGTCGAGGACGCCCGTGCGAAGGGTGCGACGGTCCTCGCCGGTGGTAGGCCGCGACCGGACATCGGCCCGCTCTTCTACGAGCCGACCGTGCTGTCCGGTGTCACGCCCGCGATGGAGTGCTTCGACAACGAGACGTTCGGGCCGGTGGTCTCGATCTACCGGTTCTCCGACGAGTCCGAGGCGATCCAGCGCGCGAACGAGGGCGAGTACGGCCTGAACGCGAGTGTCTGGACCCGCGACGGCCGCCGCGGCCGCGCGGTCGCCGCGCAGCTGATGGCCGGCACCGTCAACGTCAACGAGGGGTACGGCGCGACGTTCGGGTCGATCGACACCCCGATGGGCGGTATGCGGTCCTCCGGTCTCGGCCGCCGCCAGGGCGTCGAGGGCATCCGCCGGTACGTCGAGCCGCAGGCGATCGCGACGCAGCGGCTGATCCCGATCGCCGCCTCGCACGGCCTGTCCGACGAGAAGTTCGCCGAACTGATGACCGGCGCGCTGCGAGTGCTGAAGAAGATCGGCCGCCCGTGAGTTTCGACTACGACGTCGTCGTCATCGGGTCGGGTTTCGGCGGGTCGGTGTCAGCTCTGCGGCTGACCGAGAAGGGCTACCGGGTCGCCGTACTGGAGGCCGGGGCGCGGTTCGACGACGCGTCGTTCGCGAAGAACTCCTGGGACAAGAAGCGGTTCCTGTTCGCGCCGCGTCTCGGCTGGTACGGCATCCAGCGGATCAGCGCGCTGCGGGACGTGATCATCCTGTCCGGCGCCGGGGTCGGCGGCGGCAGCCTGGTGTACGCGAACACGCTCTACGAACCACTGCCCGCGTTCTACACCGATCGCCAATGGGCGCACATCACCGACTGGAAGTCCGAGCTCGCGCCGTACTACGACCAGGCGAAGCGGATGCTCGGCGTCACGACGTACCCGGGTTTCACGCCCGCCGACAAGGTGATGAAGCAGGTCGCGGAGGACATGGGCGTGGGCGACACGTTCCATCCGACGCCGGTGGGCGTGTTCTTCGGCGAGCCCGGTGTCGAGGTCGACGACCCGTACTTCGGCGGCGCCGGACCGCGCCGTACCGGCTGCACCAACTGCGGCGAGTGCATGACCGGCTGCCGCCACAACGCCAAGAACACGCTGATGAAGAACTACCTCTACCTGGCCGAGAAGGCCGGCGCGGAGGTCTACTCGCTGACCACGGTCACCTCGGTCGAACCGTTGCCGGACGGCGGGTACGCCGTGGACACCCGGCGTACGTCGAACCGCAAGGTCACGCGCCGGTTCACGGCCGGGCAGGTCGTGTTCGCCGCGTCGGCCCTCGGTACGGCGAAACTCCTGCACCGGCTGCGCGACGAGGGCAAGCTGCCGCGGCTGTCGGACCGGCTCGGCGTCCTGACCCGGACGAACTCCGAGTCGCTGCTCGGCGCGATCTCGCGGGACACCGACGTCGACTACAGCCAAGGGGTGGCGATCACGTCGTCGTTCCACCCGGACGAGATCACCCACATCGAGCCGGTGCGGTACGGGAAGGGCAGCAACGTGATGTCGTTGCTGCAGACCGTGCTGACCGACGGCGACGGGGACAAGCCGCGCTGGCGGACCTGGTTGCGCGAGCTCGGCGTCCAGCGGAAGAACATCCGGAAGCTGTACGACCTGAAGCACTGGTCGGAGCGGACCGTGATCGCGCTGGTGATGCAGACCGCGGACAACTCGATCACGACGTTCGGCAGGCGGGACCGGCTGGGCCGGTGGCGGCTGACGTCGAAACAGGGGCACGGCGCCCCGAACCCGTCGTGGATCCCGGTCGCGAATCAGGTGGTCCGGCGGATGGCGAAACTGATGAACGGTACGCCGGGCGGCACGATCGGGGAGCCGTTCAACGTCCCGATGACCGCGCACTTCATCGGGGGCTGCACGATCGGCGACTCACCGGCGACGGGCGTGGTGGATCCGTACCACCGCGTGTACGGGTACGACGGCCTGCACATCGTCGACGGCTCGACGATCTCCGCGAACCTCGGGGTGAACCCGTCGCTGACGATCACGGCCCAGGCCGAGCGGGCACTCGCGTTCTGGCCGAACAAGGGGGCGGCGGACCCGCGGCCGGCCGTCGGCGCGGAGTACCAGCGGATCCAGCCGGTGCAGCCCGAGCGTCCCGTCGTACCGGTCGAGGCCCCCGGCGCGCTGCGGCTGCCGATCTTCCCGAAGCAGCCTGTGACGGAGCCGTAACAAAACGGTGAGAATGCGTCAAATGAATAAGCCTCAGCAGTAAGTCTGCCGAGGCTCTGGCAAAAGGTCCGGAAAAGGGAGCAGGTCCCTCGGGAACGTTTCCGCCCAAATCGTTTCCCGAGGGACCCACTCAAGCCGGGGTGAGGCGCCCGGCGCTTTGGGATCGGGTCACCAACCATGGCTGGCGACCCGAGCTCTTGGTACCTACCTTACATCCGATTTCCAGGGGTTTCAGGCCTTGTGACCACTCTGCGTGCTGATCGTAATGATCGGCCTTTGTCGCCCTTGGTAACCGGGTGGCGGTCTTCCTTGCGGTAACCGCCTCTGCACACTTCAACGAGCCCATCTACAGGGGGTTACGAGGTTCCGCAGAAAAGTCCAGAAACTTTTCCCAGAGAGTGCGGAGCGTGTCCGTGAAGCACTTTCCCCGGATGTGTCACACGTGACGCCCGCCGCAGCTTCGGCGTACCTGCCTGCCTTACTGTGAGCCGACCGTTCTGATGAGGCAGGAGAGCTATGAACGACATCCTGGACGTGGCGCGCGAGCAGGTTCTGGAGCAGGGCACCGGGTTGAGCCAGGGGCAACTGGTCGAGGTTCTCCGGACGCCCGACGACCGCCTGCCGGAGCTGCTCGCGCTGGCGCACGACGTCCGGGTGAAGTGGTGCGGTGAGGAGGTCGAGGTCGAGGGGATCATCTCGCTCAAGACCGGCGGCTGCCCCGAGGACTGCCACTTCTGCTCCCAGTCCGGTCAGTTCACGTCGCCGGTGCGTGCGGTCTGGCTGAACATCCCCGAGCTCGTCGAGGCCGCCAAGGAGACCGCGAAGACCGGCGCCACCGAGTTCTGCATCGTCGCCGCGGTGCGCGGGCCCGACGAGCGGCTGATGAGTCAGGTGAAGGCCGGCATCGACGCGATCAACGCCGAGGTCGACATCAACATCGCCTGCTCGCTGGGCATGCTCACCCAGGCCCAGGTCGACGAGCTGAGGTCGTGGGGTGTGCACCGCTACAACCACAACCTCGAGTCGGCCCGCTCGTACTTCGGCGACGTCGTCACCACGCACTCGTTCGAGGAGCGCTGGGACACCTGCCTGATGGTCAAGGAGTCCGGCATGGAGCTGTGCTGCGGCGGCTTGGTCGGCATGGGCGAGACGCTCGAGCAGCGCGCCGAGCTGGCCGCACAGCTCGCCGAGCTCGACCCTCACGAGGTGCCGCTGAACTTCCTCAACCCGCGGCCGGGCACGCCGTTCGGCGACCTGGACGTGATGGACGGCAAGGATGCGCTGCGCACCATCGCCGCGTTCCGCCTCGCGATGCCGCGGACCGTCCTGCGGTACGCCGGCGGACGCGAGCTGACCCTCGGCGACCTGGGCACCCGCGAAGGCCTGCTCGGCGGGATCAACGCCGTCATCGTCGGCAACTACCTGACCACCCTCGGCCGCCCGGCGACCGCCGACCTGGACCTCCTCGCGGAGCTGAAGATGCCGGTCAAGGAGCTCCAGAAGACGCTATGACGTACTGCGGACGATGTGGCGAGGAGCTGACCGCCGGCAGTCACGAGGACTGCCGGCGGGCACTCGCCCTGGAGCCACCGCGGTACTGCGCCACGTGCCGCCGCCGGATGGTCGTCCAGGTCCACCCGATGGGCTGGTCGGCCCGTTGCTCCGTCCACGGGGAGCTGGCCGACCGCGTCTGACGCCAGCGCTAGCGGACCGCGTCTGAAGCCGCGACGACGTCGACCAGACCGTGACCCTTGTCGTACGACGTACTGCCGCCGCGCGGATCCGCCTGGTACGACGCTCCGTCGGTGTACCGGTGCGCCGTCGAGATCAGTGCGGTCTCGACCTGCGCCGGTGTCGCGGACGGGTTCGCATGGAAGAGTTGCGTGACGATTCCGGCGATGTGCGGCGCGGCCATCGACGTACCGCTGATCGTGTTGTAGTTGCCGCCGTCCACTGGTTGCAGGCCGGTCGAGCAGATGGGCAGGTAGACGCGGCAGGACGACGTGATGTCCTCACCAGGGGCCGAGATGTCCGGGTAGGTGGACAGCGTCCCGTTCTTGCCGCGGGACGAGTACGACGAGACCTTGCCGGCGCGGGTCCCGGTACCGAGATCGTTGTACGACGCAACGGACAGGATGCCGCCGGTCGGGTCCTGGCCCGGCGGGTTGGTGAGCGACGTGCTGCCGTCACCGCCGTCGTTGCCGGCCGCCCAGACCGTGACCACACCTTCGGCGGCGAGCGCGCGCTGCAGCTTGACCGTCGCCGAGTTCGGGTCGAACGCACCGCCGCCCGACGGGCCGTAGGAGTTGTTCGTGACCTTGATCGGCGGGCATGTGCTCGCCGGGACGCCGGCGCCGCACGGCGCCGCGTGGTTCTCGAGTACCCAGTTCAGTGCGGCGTCCGCGCCGACGATCAGCAACGCGGCCCCGACCGAGACGCTGACCAGCGACGCTCCGGGCGCGGCGCCGTGCATCTTCGTGCCGTCGGGGAGCGTGACCGGCCGTCCGGCGACGATGCCGTTGACGTGCGTGCCGTGACCGCCTGCTGACAACAGATCAGTGTCGGCCGAGCCGGCGTCGAGCGGCAGGCAGAGTGTCTCGGTCAGCGGGTCGCAGACGATCTTCAGGTTCTTCACCACGGCGGACGTTCCGTCGGCGTTGCGGAAGAACGGGTGCGCCGGATCCACACCGCTGTCGATGACGGCGACGCTGACGCCGCGACCGTCCAGCGACCTGCCGTCCGCGCCGGTCCGGGTCGCGATGGCCTCCGAACCGCGCGTGGCGGCGTTGGACGTGGCGAGCTTCAGCTCGATCGGCTGGTTGCCCTCGAGATAGGTGACGCCGGGCTCGGTGCGGGCGGCGAGGATCTGCGATCGGCTGCCTTCGGCAACCACCACGCCGATCTTGGCGTACGACGTCAGTTGCCGCAGGCCACTTGCCTTGGCCGCCTGCCGTGCGGCGGCGAGGTCGGTGCCGTGGACCAGAACCGTGGTGCGCTGCTGGAGCACCGGCAGCTTCGCGAGCCGGTCGAGCTGGCGGCTCAGGTAGGGCTGGACCGGTGCCGGCGACGATGCTGTCGACGAAGCGGCAGGCGCCGCGTGGACCGGCGTACCGATCGTCAGGGCCAGCAGAGCAGCGCCGGAGGCGGCGATCAGCGGTTTGGGGCGCATGGTGATCTCCTCACTGGGCGGCCGGCCGAAGCGCAGGGCGGGCGCTGAGTTACGGGCCGGTAACATGTGCTCCGGTCAATGTATGACCACAAGGTCGCCGTTGAGAAGGGCTCGCGGCCCGGGAGCGGGAATGGGCCTTGGGCAGTTCCTGTGTTTCACCGGTTCGGTGAGAGGTCCTGATCACATCCTGAGCACCTGCGGATCCGGGGTCGGCAGGGTGCTATTACCGTGGTGATTCCTCAGGATGGAGATGGGCGGTGGCACGGTCGGTGAATGCGTGGGTGGAGCGGGACGCCGAGCTGCTCTGGCATCCGTACTCCTCGCTGACCGAACCCTCGCCGGTGCGGCTCGTCCGGGGTGCGTCCGGCGTCCGGCTGCAGCTCGACGACGGAGCCGGTGGGACCGTCGAGGCGATCGACGCGATGGCGTCCTGGTGGTGCATGATCCACGGCTACCGGAACCCGGTGCTGGACGCGGCGCTGAAGAGCCAGATCGACGACTTCAGTCATGTGATGTTCGGTGGGCTCACCCACGAACCGGCGATCCGGCTGGCCGAGCGGCTGGTGGAGATCACACCGGAGCCGCTGCGGCACGTGTTCTTCTGCGACTCCGGGTCGGTCTCGGTCGAGGTGGCGATCAAGCTCGCGCTGCAGTATCAGGTTGCTCGCGGCAACCACGGCCGGACGCGGATGCTGACCGTCCGCGGCGGGTACCACGGCGACACGTTCGCCCCGATGAGCGTGTGCGACCCGGTCAACGGGATGCACTCCCTGTTCACCGGCGCCCTGAAGGACCAGGTCTTCGGCCCCCAGCCCCCCGCCGACTTCGACCGGCCGTACGACGACCCGGAACTGCAGACCTGGGCCGACGCTATGGCTGCGCTGGCAAAGGAACATTCGGATGAGATCGCGGCGATCGTCGTCGAACCCGTCCTGCAGGGCGCCGGAGGCATGTACCCGTACAGCCCTGCCTGCCTGCGCATCCTCCGGGAGCTCGCCGACCGCCACGGGTTCCTGCTGATCTTCGACGAGATCGCGACTGGGTTCGGCCGCACCGGGACGATGTTCGCCTCCGAGCACGCGGGTGTCGATCCCGACATTCTGTGCGTCGGCAAGGCGCTCACGGGCGGGTACCTGAGCCTGGCTGCGATGCTTTGTACGACGGACGTCGCGCACACTGTGTCGAACGGGCCGGGGGGTGCGCTGATGCATGGTCCGACCTTCATGGCGAACCCTCTCGCATGTGCGGTCGCCCTGGCGTCGCTGGACCTTCTGTTCTCCCAGGACTGGGCTGCAAGGGTTGCCCAGATCTCAGCCGGTTTGGACGCTGGATTACGTGGCGCCCGGGAGTTGCCCGGGGTCAAGGATGTCCGGGTGCTCGGTGCGGTCGGCGTCGTGCAGCTCGGTGGTCCGGTGGATCTGCCGCGGATGACGGCGGCCGCGTTACGGCGTGGGGTGTGGGTGCGGCCGTTCCGCGATCTCGTCTACACGATGCCGCCGTACGTCTGCACCGACGACGACATCGCCACCATCGGCGCGGCGATCACGGGTGCGGTCGAGGAGGCCGGCTGATGCTGGAGGACTGGCTCGGCCCGAAGGCCGCGGCGCTGGAGGCGCGCGGTCTCACCCGGCGGCTGCGTGCGCGGGCCGCCGACGACGACCTGATCGACCTCGCCGGCAACGACTATCTCGGTCTCGCCCGCGATCCACGGGTGGTGTCGGCGGCGGCCGCGGCCGTGCAGACCTGGGGGACCGGCTCGACCGCTTCCCGTCTCGTCACCGGTACGACGGAACTCCACGAGGATCTCGAAGCGGCTTTGGCGGCGTACACCGGGCAGGAGTCCGCGCTCGCCTTCTCGTCCGGGTACCTCGCCAACCTCGGTGTCGTCACCGCGCTCGGCGGACCGGGGACCCTGCTGGTGTCCGACGAACACGTCCACGCCTCGCTGGTGGACGCCTGCCGCCTCGCGCGCTCCCGGGTCGAGATCGTCCCGCACAACGACGTCGACGCCGTCGAGAAGGTGCTTGCCGAGCGCAACGAACCGCACGCGCTGGTGATGACCGAGTCGATCTTCAGTGTGCTCAGCGACGAGGCACCGTTGCCGGAACTCGCCGCGGTCGCCGCCGCGAACAACGCCGTACTGCTGGTCGACGAGGCCCACGGACTGGGTGTCAGCGGCAACGGTCACGGGTCTGTGCACGCGGCCGGGCTCGCCGGTCTCGATCATGTCGTCGTCACGATGACGTTGTCGAAGTCGCTGGCCTCGCAGGGCGGAGTCGTCCTCGGGCCGGTGGTGTTGCGCAAGCATCTCGTCAACCGGGCGCGGCCGTTCATCTACGACACCGGCCTGACCCCGGCGGCGTGTGCGGCCGCGCTTGCCGCGTTGCGGGTGCTGCAGGCCGAGCCGGATCGTCCTGCCGCGATTCATGTGGCGGCCGCGCGGCTGGCGGCTGCGTGTGAGGTGCCGCCGGCGCGCGGTGCGGTCGTGTCCGTTCCGATGCCCGGTCCGCGGGAGACCGTCCGCGCGGCGGAGTTGTGCCTGCGGAACGGCGTACGGGTCGGAAGTTTCCGGCCGCCGTCGGTTCCGGACGGGATCTCCCGGCTGCGGCTCACCGCCCATGCCGGCTTGTCCGCCGAGGAGCTCGACCGTGCGTGTGCGGTGATCGTCGACGCGATCGGCCAGGTCTCGTGATCACCTTCGTCACCGGGACCGACACCGACATCGGCAAGACGATCGTCACGGCCGCGCTCGCGGTGCGCGCCGGGGACTCGGTCGCGGTGGTCAAGCCGGCCCAGACCGGCGTACAGCCGGACGAACCGGGTGACCTCGCCGACGTCCAGCGGCTCAGCGGCGTGACCGCTCTCCACGAGGGCGTCCGGCTGCCCGAGCCGCTCGCCCCCACCACCGCGGCACGGCGTGCCGGGATCGAGCTGCCGTCGGTCGAGGAGTACGCCGCGTCGATCGACGGGCTCGCGGGCAGCTACGACACCGTGCTGGTCGAGGGCGCCGGCGGTCTGCTCGTCGGACTCGATGCTGACGGCAACAACCTGGCGGATCTCGCGGAGTACCTGACCACTCCGTTCAGGTTCGTGGTGGTGACGCGGGCCGGGCTCGGGACGCTGAACCACACGGCGCTGACCGTCGAGGCGCTGCGGTCCCGCGAGCTGCCGGTCGAAGGACTGGTGATCGGGTGCTGGCCGGCCGAGCCGGACCTCGCGGAGCGTTGCAACCTGGAGGATCTCCCGGCGATCACCGGGATCCCGGTGATCGGCCGGATCCCGGCCGGGGTCGGGACGTGGAGCCGGGAGGAGTTCGCGGCGGCCGTGCCGGGATGGTTCGCGTGAGTACGCGGGGACGGTGCGCGTGAGCGGGTGCCCGGCGCGGTACGACGAGGAGCTCGGGTACTGGGTCGTCGACGATCCGGCGCTGGCGCGGGAGGTGCTGCTGGACCCGCGGACGTTCCGGCCGGACAACGCCGTACTCGCACACACTCCGTTGTCGGTGAAGGCGTTGCGGGTGCTGTCCGGTGTGGGGTTCGCGGTCCCGCCGACGCTCGCCAACAACGCGGGGGAGTCGCACCGCCCGATCCGCGCCGCCGTGGCCCGGTTCTTCAGTCCGGCGCGGGTCGCCGCCGTCGAACCGCTGGCCCGCGAACTCAACACCGCACGCGTCGCGTCCGCCTCAGCTGCTCTCGCCGCCGGCGAACAGGTGGACCTGGTCCAGGCGATCGCCGCGGAACCGCCCGCTCTCGTCGTCCTTCACCTGCTCGGGTTGACCGACGTCGACGTACCCGCGCTCAAGGCGTGGAGCCTCGATTCCCTCGAGCTGTTCTGGGGCCGCCCGGACGAGGACCGGCAGCTGGAGCTGGCGCACCGCGCAGCCGAGTTCTACGGCTGGCTGCGGTCACGGACGACCGCCGCGCGGCAGGCGCCCGCCGACGATCTGTTCGGTGTGCTCGTCGGTCTGGGACTGAGCGACGAAGAGGTGTGCGCGGTCGGCTATTTCCTGTTGATAGCCGGTCAGGAAACCACGACCCAGCTCATCTCGACCGCCTTCCACCGGTCCCTCGGCACCCTGATCGAGCCGGCCGAGGTCGTCGAGGAGGTACTGCGGGACGCGTCGTCGGTGCCGACCTGGCGCCGGATCACCGCCGAACCGACGACCCTGGGCGACGTCGACCTCCCTGCCCAAGCCCCGGTGCTCCTCGGACTGACCGGCCACGGCGGCCCGGCTGACCTGGCCTTCGGCATCGGCATCCACCGCTGCCTCGGCGCCGGCCTCGCCCGCCTGGAGACCCGGGTCGCGTTGGAATGTGCCCAGGAACTGTTGACCGATGTGCGGTTGACGGAGGTCCCGCCAATGATCGATCTGCTGTCGTTCAGAGCTCCGAAGCGTCTTCTGCTTGTAACGCGCGGTAACACCCCGGACAACGCGCGAGGCTACCGTCCTGCGGTGTGAGCTTCCCATCTCGCCGCCGCGTCCGGCTGTGGTTCGGGCCGCATCAGCTCGCCGACTACATCGGCGAACCGGCGGCCGCCGCCCGGCACGAGGCCGCCATGCGGCGCCGCTTTCCGGGACTGGCCATCACCAACGAGCCGCTGCCGGTCGTCGCTCCGGCCGCGGATTACAGCCCTGCTGACCTGCACCGATAGGCTTGCCAGGTGACGCAGCATGAGTTGGTTCTGGTTGTCGACTTCGGGGCGCAGTACGCGCAGTTGATCGCGCGGCGGGTGCGCGAGGCGAAGGTGTACTCCGAGATCGTGCCGCACTCGATGCCGGTCGAGGAGATGCTGGCGAAGGGGCCGAAGGCGATCATCCTGTCCGGCGGGCCGCAGTCGGTGTACGCCGAGGGCGCGCCGCGGGTCGAGTCCGGGCTGTTCGAGACCGGCGTCCCGGCGTTCGGGATCTGCTACGGGTTCCAGGCGATGGCGCAGACGCTCGGCGGCGAGGTCCGGCGTACCGGCCTGCGCGAGTTCGGCCGTACGCCGGTCACGGTGAGCGAGCCGGGGACGCTGCTCGCGGGCATCCCCGAGGACCTGAACGTGTGGATGTCCCACGGTGACGCCGTCCACGCCCCGCCCGCCGGGTTCGCCGTACTGGCGGCCTCCGAGGGCGCGCCGGTGGCCGCCTTCGAGGACCTGGACCGGCGGCTGGCCGGTGTGCAGTGGCACCCGGAGGTCCTGCACTCACAGGCCGGGCAGGCCGTGCTGGAGCACTTCCTGTACGAGATCGCCGGCTGCAAGGGCGACTGGACGACCACCAACGTCGTCGAGGAGCAGGTCGCGCTGATCCGTGAGCAGGTCGGGGCCAAGCAGGTCCTGTGCGCGTTGTCCGGCGGTGTCGACTCCGCGGTCGCGGCGGCCCTTGTGCACAAGGCGATCGGCGACCAGCTGACCTGTGTGTACGTCGACCACGGTCTGCAGCGGGCCGGCGAGTCCGAGCAGATCGAGAAGGACTTCGTCGCCGCGACCGGGATCCGGCTCGAGGCCGTGGACGCGGAGGAGCAGTTCCTGACCGCGCTCGCGGGGGTGACCGATCCGGAGCAGAAGCGGAAGATCGTCGGCCGCGAGTTCATCCGGACCTTCGAGGCGACCGCGCGCAAGGTGGACGCCGAGCGGCACATCGAGTTCCTGGTCCAGGGCACGCTGTACCCGGACGTGGTGGAGTCCGGCGGCGGCGCCGGCGCCGCGAACATCAAGTCGCACCACAACGTCGGCGGGCTGCCCGACGACCTGCAGTTCAGCCTGATCGAGCCGCTGCGGACGCTGTTCAAGGACGAGGTCCGTGAGCTCGGCCTGGCGCTCGGCCTGCCGGAGACGATGGTCTACCGGCACCCGTTCCCGGGCCCGGGGCTGAGCATCCGGATCATCGGCGAGGTCACCCGCGAGCGGCTCGACATCCTGCGCGCAGCGGACCTGATCGCGCGCACCGAGCTGACCGCGGCCGGGCTCGACCGGGACATCTGGCAGTTCCCGGTGGTCCTGCTGGCCGACGTCCGGTCGGTCGGTGTCCAGGGCGACGGCCGGACGTACGGCCACCCCGTCGTACTCCGTCCGGTGACCAGCGAGGACGCGATGACGGCCGACTGGGCCCGCCTGCCGTACGACGTGATCGAGCGGATCTCGACCCGGATCACCAACGAGGTCGACGAGATCAACCGCGTCACGATCGATGTCACTAGCAAGCCCCCGGGCACCATCGAGTGGGAGTAGTTCCCGCGCCGGATCTGCGAACCTCCCCGAGTCCCGCGGGTAGTCCACGTCACGGTGGGTGAACCGCGCGACTGTTAGTGTCGTAGGGTCGCCCGCTGACCACGGCGGGTGAGTTCCTCGGGGGAGGAGATCGTGGTGTTCCGTATTCATTTCGAGTGTGCGGACCTTGCCAGAACGACGATCGCGCAGCGACCGGATCCGCTGTGGGAGGTACTGCTGGGGCTCCACGTCCTGCAGGAGGACGAGGAGGCGGAGACCTACGGACCCTGGCGCGAGCGGGCTCGGGCCAGGCTGAGCTCGCTGGAGCGGGAGCTCCTCGCGCTGGCGCCACCGGTGGGGTACTCGCCGGACTTCCTGACTCCGCGCGCGGCGAGCGAAGGGCTCGAGGCCGGACTGACCGCGATCGCGGCGACTCGGCCCGGCCAACTGAAGTCCGAGTTGACGCGGCTGTCGGACGCGGTACGGCTGCCGGCCTGGACCCGTCGGCTCGCCGGTGGTGACACGACGGTCATGTCGCGACTGGTGCACGGGCTGCGGTCGTTCCACCGGACCAAGATCGCGCCGCAGCTGCCGATGATCGCCATCGCCGTCGAGCCGGTGGTAGCCAAGCACAACGACACGGTCGCCAACGACGGCTTCGAGAAGCTGATCCCGCAGTTGCACGGGTCGTTGAGCTGGTCGGCGCCGGTGTTGTCGGTGGACATGCCGCACGTGAACCGCGACCTGTACCTGCGCGGCCGCGGGCTCCGGCTGGTGCCGTCGTTCTTTTGCTGGAAGCACCCGATCATGCTGCAGGACCCGGCGCTCCCGCCGGTGCTCGTCTATCCGGCCCGGCACGACTTGGCCCGCCAGGAGGTCGTCGTACGGCGACCTGATCGCGCGCGGGCCGTCGCGGATCTGATCGGGAAGACGAGAGCCCAGGTGCTCCTGGGGATCTCGGGCGGCGCGTGCTCGACGAGTGAGCTGGCGGCTCGGGTGGGGATCTCGAAGGCCTCGGCCAGTGAGCACGCCCGGGTGCTGCACGACACCGGGCTGGTCACCACGCACCGGGTCGGGAGCTCGGTCCGGCACATGCTCAACCAGGTCGGCGCGGACGTACTGGCGGGAGGCAGGGGCTGAACGAAGAACCGGCGCCACCGGTCGAGGACCTGCGGCGCCGGTTCGGCTGCTGCGGTCAGCGGGTCAGCTTGACCGAGTTGATCGGCGTCAGGTCGTAGTTGGTGTAGACGTAGGCGGCGAGGTAGGACGGGCAGTCCGTCCCGGACGAGCCCCTGCACAGCCAGACTCCCGCACCGCCCGACTGGTTGTTGAACACGATGTGGTTGCCGACCTGGTTGTACAGCTTGTGCGCGCCGTAGGCCCAGTACACGTTCGACGGCTGACCGTTGTTCCATCCCTTGTCGCGCGGGTAGATGCAGACCGCGCCGTACGGGCAGCCCTGGTAGGTGCCGCCGGCAACCGTCATGTCGGAGGCCGTCGTCGCCGACCCGGAGGCCTGCGCCGACGTGGCCCCCACCGTCAGAGTCAGCAGCGATCCGGCAGCGAGTCCGGCACCCACGACGAGCTTGGTGATGTTTCGCATGATCTCCCTTTGATCTGCCCCGCACCCCCGGTTGGGGCGCTGACATCAACCCTCCGCGCGCCGGACCCGGGACGCTCTTCCATTCGCGATCGCCCGAAAAGCCCGGCGCTCTGTTCGGCCTGCGCCGAATGGAGTTGAAGCGCTAGCGGGGCTCGTGCTGCGTCTCGATGCCGTCGAGCAGCCGGTCCAGGCCGTAGCGGTACGAGTCGGCGGCGGCTTCCTTCGTACTGGACTGGTAGCCGTCGGCGTTCCAGATGGCTGTCATCGCGGGATGCCGGTCGACGTCGAAGTACGTCTCCCACAGCTCGTTCCGCTCGTACCACCAGGCGTCGTTGGTCTTTCCGGTCGTGCGCTCGACCAGTTGGCTCTCCGCCTCGAGACTCGCGGCGGAGTCGACGTACGTCGTGATGGCGAGCGCGGCCGTGTTCGTCTCGACGGCGCTGAGGCCGAGCGGGAGCAGCACGGACAACAGGTACTCGCGGCCTGCCAGCATGCCCGGTCCGACCGGCGGGCGGATCGTCGAGACCTGCGACAACCACAGATGGCGCTGGAACATGGCGCGGGTCTGTTCCGAGTAGATCTCCACCTGCTCGCGCCAGTCCTCCGGACGAGGATCGCCCGGGCCCGGGAGTTCACGCTCGCCGAGCACCTGGTCGACCATCAGGTCGAGGAGCTCGTCCTTGGACGGCACGTACGTGTAGAGCGTCATCGTGCCTGCGCCGAGCTCCTTCGCGAGCCCGCCCATCGACGCGGCGGCCAGGCCTTGCTCGTCCGCGAGCCGGATGCCCGCGTGCACGACGTCGTCCACGGTCAGCGACGGCCGGCGACCGGCGCCCCGCCGCCTCGCCGGTCCTTCGACGGAGAGCTGCCCGCTGTTGCTCTGCTGATCGCGCTGGTGATTGCGCCACAGCAAGGCCAACGTCTTGTCCGGCTGTCCCTCACCGCTGCGGCGCTCGCTCACGGGCCTAACGATAGGCGCTGGATCTAATTCTCGTATACCCTACGAGAATTAGAGTCGAGAGGGGTTGAGCGATGACCATCCTGGTGACAGGTGCGACCGCGAGTGTGGGGCGGTTGCTGGTCGACGAACTGGTGGCGGCCGGTGCGCCGGTGCGGGCGCTGACGAACAACCCGGCGCGTGCCGCGCTGCCGGACGGCGTCGAGGTCGCGCGCGGGTACCTCGGGAAGCCGCAGACGCTGCCCGCGGCGCTCGTGGGTATCGACACCGTGTACCTCGCGCCGCTTCCGGCGTACGTCGACGACTTCGTCCGCTGTGCGCGCGACGCCGGCGTGCGACGGGTCGTCGTACTGTCGGGCGAGCCTGCGGAGTACGAAGCGCAAGGGGATCCGTCGACGTGGCACTACTACCGGATCGAGCGGGCGATCGAGACCGGCCGCTTCGAGTGGACGTTCCTGCGGCCGGGGCAGTTCATGAACAACACGCTCGACTGGGCGCCGTCGATCAAGGCCGACGGGGTTGTGCGGGCGCCGTACGGCGAGGCCGTGCAGACGCCGATCGACCTCGGTGACATCGCGGCGGTGGCGCGGGTGGTGCTGCTGTCGGAGGAGTATGCCGGGCAGAAGATCACCATGAGCGGGCCCGAGGGGATCACGCCGCCGGAGCAGGTCGCCGCTATCGCGGAGGCGATCGGGCGGCCGGTGCGATTCGAGGAGCTGACGCCTTCGGAGTACCTGGACGACCTGGCGCCGGTGATCGGGCTGGAGACAGCGCAGTGGCTGCTCGACGGCTTCCGCATGATGGCCGAACATCCGATGAAGCCCGAGTCCACCGTCGAGGACCTCACCGGCCGCCCAGGAGTCACGTATCGCGAGTGGGCCCGGGCCAACGCGGCGGCGTTCCGCTGACGGTTTGACGCGAGGTCGAACATGTGTTCGACTGTGAGATATGAGGTGGGCGGGTCAGCAACTCGACGTGGAGACTCCCGGGACGTTGCCGGGGCTCGGGTCGATCGCGGGGCTCGTGCGGTCGGTGACGACGCCGGAGTTCCAGGGGATCACGTTCCACGAGGTGCTGGCGCGGTCGGCGCTGAACTCCGTGCCCGGTTCGGCGTTGCCGTTCAACTGGACCGTGAATCCGTACCGCGGGTGCACACACGCCTGCCGGTACTGTTTCGCGCGGCCCACGCACAAGTACCTCGAACTCGACACCGGCGAGGACTTCGACCGGCAGATCGTCGTGAAGACGAACGTGGCCGAGGTCCTGCGCCGCGAGCTCGCCCGCCCGTCCTGGAAGCGCGAACAGGTTGCCCTAGGCACCAACACGGACCCGTACCAGCGCGCCGAGGGCCGCTACCGGCTGATGCCCGGCATCATCGAGGCGCTCGCTGGTTCGGGCACACCGCTCTCGATCCTCACCAAAGGCACACTGCTCCGCCGCGACCTCGCGTTGCTGTCCGCCGTGTCCTCGGACGTCTCGGTCGGCATCGGCATCTCGCTGGCGTTGGGTGACGAGGTACTCCGGCGGCGCCTGGAGCCCGGCGTACCGTCGGTCCGCGGCCGCCTCGACCTGATCCGCGCCATTCGCGAGGCCGGTCTGCCGTGCGGGGTGATGGTCGCGCCGGTCCTTCCGTGGCTCACCGACTCGACGGACCAGTTGGACCACTTGCTCCAGCAGTTGTCAGACGCCGGCGCGACAGGCGTCACCCCGCTGGTCCTCCATCTGCGCCCCGGGGTGAAGGACTGGTTCATGCAGTGGCTCACCCACGACCATCCCGAACTGGTCGCCCGCTACGAGTCCCTCTACGCCCACGGCTCCAACGCCTCCCCGAGCTACCGCAAAGCCTTCGACCACAAAATCCGCCCCCTCCTCAACAAACACGGCTTCGGCCGCAACTCGAGCCATCGCTCCACTCCCATCGACGGTATGCACCGCGCCGAGCCGGCCCAACCGCCCTTGTTCTGAAGGGCGCCTTGGGCTCGGACCTGGCCGCAGTTCCACGGTGCCGAGCTACGGGAGGGTGAGGATCTGGGGGCCGTTGGGGGTGAGGGCTACGGTGTGTTCGGCGTGGGCGCCTCGGGTGTGGTCGGCGGAGCGGAGGGTCCAGCCGTCTTCGTCGATGGTGTAGGTGGTGCCGGGGCCGGACCAGAACCAGGGCTCGATGGCGAAGACCTGGCCGTTGCGGAGTTTGAGGCCGCGGCCGGGGCGGCCGTCGTTGGGGACGTGAGGTTCCTGGTGCATGCGGCGGCCGATGCCGTGGCCGCCGAAGTCGAGGTTGGTTCCGACGCCGGCGCGTCTCCCGATCCGGCCGATCGCCGCGCCGATGTCTCCGATGCGGTTGCCGTCGACCGCGGCCGCGATGCCCGCCGCGAGCGCTTCCTCGGTCGTCGCGATCAGCTCCAGATCCTCCACCCGCGGCGTACCGACGCAGAAGCTGATCGCCGAGTCCGCGCACCACCCGTCGACCGATGCGCCGCAGTCCACGTTCAACAGGTCGCCGTCCGCGAGCCGCACGTCGGACGGCAGGCCGTGCAGTACGGCGTCGTTCACCGACGTACAGATCACTCCGTTGAACGGCGACGTCGCGAAGCCGGGCTGGTACCCGTCGAACAACGACACCGCCCCCGCGGACCGCAGGACGTCACGAGCGACCTCGTCGAGCTCCCGCAGCGAGACGCCGACCGCGGCCTCCTTCTTCACCGCCGCCAGCGCGTTCGCGACAACGCGCCCGGCCGCGCGCATCCGCTCGATCTCCGCCGCCGTCTTCACTTCGACCATGGGCCAGTTATACCGCTCGCACCCGCCCCGGCCGCCGTGTGCAGGCGCCCATGCACCTGCTGCTGCGACAAGCGCCGGGATGGGGAGACACGCAATAGCTTGTCTCCAGACCCCAGCACTTGTTCACATCACGGCGCTGGGGGTGGCGCTGAAAATGCTTTGAGGCGAGGCGTTTCGCCGGTCTAGGGTCGGTCGCATGATTACGTACTTCGTGATGGTCCGTCGTGCCCGCCTACGGGCAGGCGCGGGGTGCCTGGGGATGGCATCCGCTCGATAGCCGTTGGGCCCAACGGGTTGTGGACGCGGCCGGGGTCGAACCCGGCGAACTCGTCCTCGACGTCGGGGCCGGGCTCGGTGCGCTGACCGCGCCGCTGGTCCGGGCCGGCGCCCGGGTCATCGCGGTCGAACTCCATCCGGGTCGTGCCGACCGGTTGCGCCGGCGGTTCGCGGACGCACCGGTGACGGTCGTCCGGGCCGATGCCGGTGACCTGCGGTTGCCGTCGCGGCCGTTCCGGGTGGTGTCGAGTCCGCCGTACAACATCTCCACGTTGTTGCTGAAGCGCTTGCTGGCACCGGGTTCCCGTCTGGTGTCGGCGGATCTGGTGCTGCAGCGGCAGGTGGCGAATCGGTGGGTTCGCGGTGACGCACCCGGGGCGAACCGGTGGTTCCGGCACTATGACCCTTCGATCGGCCTTCGCCTTCCCCGCAAGGCATTCACCCCACCGCCACATGTCGATTCAGCAGTCCTCCTGCTACGCAAGCGCTAGAAGAAACCCGCCCTCGCTTCGCTCGGGGATGGGTTGAGCGCCACGTGTCGATTCAGCAGTTCTCCCACTATGCAAAACACTAAAGACCCCCACCGGAACAGCCCGGTGGGGGTCTTTGCTTTTGGCAACTGTTAGCTGTGCCAGGAGTTCCAGAGGGCGGCGTACGAGCCTTTGCGGGCGACCAGTTCGTCGTGGCTGCCCAGTTCGGAGATGCGGCCCTCCTCGACCACCGCGACCCGGTCGGCGTCGTGGGCGGTGTAGAGCCGGTGCGCGATCGCGATCACCGTCCGGCCTTCCAGCACCGCCGCGAGCGAACGCTCCATGTGCCGCGCGGCCCGCGGGTCGATCAGCGACGTCGCCTCGTCGAGCACCAACGTGTGCGGATCCGCCAGCACGAGCCGGGCCAGCGCCAACTGCTGTGCCTGCGCCGGCGTCAACGACAGCTGACCGGAACCGACCCGGGTGTCCAGCCCCTGCGGCAACGCCTCCGCCCACGCCCGCGCATCGACCGCGTCGAGCGCGTCGAGCAGCTCCGCATCGGTCGCCGACGGACGCGCCATCGACAGGTTGTCCCGCAGCGTGCCGACGAACACGTGATGCTCCTGCGTCACGAGCGCGACCTGCTTGCGCAGCTCGTCGAGCGGCAGTTCCGTCATCCCCACGCCGCCGACCGTCACCGAACCGGTCCGCGGCGGATGGATCCCGGCGACCAGCCGGCCCAGCGTCGACTTGCCCGCACCGGACGGCCCGACCATCGCGATCCGCTCGCCCGGCTGGATCGTCAGGTCCACGCCGTGCAGCACGTCGCGACCGTCGACGTACGAGAACCGCACGTCCCGCGCCTCGACCAGCTCGCCCGCGGGCTGCTGACCGGACGGCGTACGGTCGTCCGGTACGTCGCTGATCCCGAGCAGCCGGGCGAACGCGGCACCGCCGGACTGGAGCTCGTCCAGCCAGGACAGCAACCGGTCGACCGGGTCGATCAACTGGTTCACGTACAGAACGGCGGCCGTTACCGCGCCGAGCGACACGTGCCCGTTGATGTGCAGCCAGCCGCCGAACAGCAGCGTGCCCACGACCGGCACCAGGTACCCGAGCTCGGCGGCCGGGAAGTAGACGGTGCGGAGGAACAACGTGTAGCGCTCCGCGTTGTACGACCCGCGGATGTCCGCGTCGCCGCGGCGCACGCGATCGTCGTACCGCCGGAGGGCCTCGACGGTCCGCGCGCCTTCGACCGTCTCCGCGAGCGAGCTGGTCATCTGCGCGTACGCCGCGTTCTCCCGCAGGTACCCGTCCTTCGCGCGGCGCAGGTACCACTGCGTGCTCAGCCAGAGCAGCGGGACCATCGCGGCCAGCGGCACCAGCACCCAGACGCCCACCAGCGCCGTCGCGACCACGGTGAACACCACGGTGACGAACGCGATGATCGTCTCGGGTACGGCGAACCGCACGGTCCGCGACAGCGTGTCGACGTCCCGCGACGTCCGCGACAGCAGGTCACCCGTGCCGGCCCGCTCGACCGTACCGATCGGCAGCGCCAGCGCGTTGTCGACGAACTCCTCCCGCAGCTCGGCCAGCACCTGCTCGCCCAGCGCGAAGGAGCGGTACCGCGCCCAGCGGGTCAGCAGCGACTGCGCCACGATGAACCCGGCGATCACGGCGATCACCAGGTTCACCTTGGCGGCGGTCGTGCCGTGCTGCACGTCCTCGACCAGGTCACCGATCAGCCGCGGCGCCGCCAGCCCCGACACCGCCGCCAGGCCGTGCAGCAGCAACGCGATCACCAGAGCGCGCGGATGCCGCCTGGCCAGCCGCCGGGCGTGCTGCCGGATCTCGGCCGGCCCGGCCACGGGCAGGATCTGCCTCATCGGAGCACCTCCTCGGCTTCGGTCTCTGGTTCGGTCTGGCGGGTGACGGTCCGCCGGTACTGCGGGGTGGACTCGAGCAGCTCGCGGTGTTTGCCGGTGGCAACGACTCGTCCACCGGCGACGAAGATCACCTCGTCGACGCGGTCGAGCAGCAGCGGACTGGCGGTCAGGACGACGGTGCTCCGACCGGTCCGGTGATCGCGCAGCCGTTCCGCGATCCGAGCCTCGGTGTGCGCGTCGACCGCGGACGTCGGCTCGACCAGCACCAGCACGGACGGGTCGGCGAGCAACGCCCGGACCAGAACGAGCCGCTGACGCTGACCGCCGGAGAACGAGCGTCCCTTCTCCTCCACTTCGGAGTCGAGCCCGTCCGGCAGCGCGACGAGTACGTCCTCCGCCGACGCCGTACGCAGGGCGGCCATCAGCTCGTCATCGGTACGGCGACCTGACGGGTCCAGCTCGGTGCGCAGCGGGCCGGTGAACATCTGGGCGCCGGTGTCGCTCACCAGGATCCGCTCGCGAACGTCTGCCCTGGTAGCGCTGGCCAGCGTCACACCGCCGTACCGGACCTCGCTGGTCTCGTCGTAGCGCCCCAGGCGGTCTGCGAGCGGGCCGTAGCTGTCCGGCTCAGCCGAGACGATGGCAGTGAGCTGTCCGTCGCGGGCTCGGATGCCGGAGACCGGATCGACCAGGTCGCCGTGGTCCGGCAGCCGCACCGGTGTCTCCGGCTCGGTGATGTCCGGCTCCAGCTTCAGCACCCGGATCACACGGCGCGCCGCGACCAGTCCACGCATCAGCTGGTTGGCGAACTCGGTCGCCGTACGCAGGGGGAGCACCAGGAACGTCGCGTACCCGTAGAACGCGACCAGCGAGCCGGCGCTCAGGTCACCGCGCAGCGCGAAGTGCGCGCCCAGACCGACGACCAGGACGACGAAGATGCCCGGCAGTAGCACCTGCGCGGCGTCCAGCACCGACTGGATGCCCGCCACCCGGACGCCCGCCTTCCGCACCTGCTGCGACTCGCTCCGGTAGCGCCGCGAGAAGGAGTCCTCACCGCCGATACCGCGCAGCACCCGCAGACCGGCGACGATGTCCGAACCCAGCGAGTTCAGATCGCCGACGGCGTCGCGCTGCGCGGACTGCCGCTTGTGCAGCGGTCGCAGCATCGGGCCCAGGCAGAACAGCATCAGCGGTACGCCGATCAGCACCACCAGGCCGAGCACGGTCGACGACGACAGCAGGATCGCCGCGACCACCACGAACGCGACGATCGCGCCGGCGAACCGGGCCGAGATCTCCATCAGGTTCCCGATGTAGGACAGGTCGCCGGCGCCGATACTGACCACCTCGCCGGTGGCCAGCTGCTTGGGCAGGGTTGCGCCGAGGTCGGCCGACTTCCGTGTCACCACCTGGACCGTGCGGTACGCCGCGGTCAGCCAGTTGGTGACCGCGAACCGGTGCCTCATGATGCCCGCCGTCGCCTGCACCACACCCACCGCGAACAGCAGCGCCGTCCAGCGCAGCAGCCGCTCGCCGTCGCGCGCCGCGATGCCCTCGTCGATCGCCCGGCCGAGGATTGCCGGGATGAAGGCCTGCGAGGCCATCCACAGGATGCCGAAGGCCATCCCGCCGGCGAGCGTCCGTGCCTGACCGCGCGCGACCCACCCCAGGTAGCGGACCGGCGAGCGATGATTCGGGACGCCGGGATCGGCGAGCGGCAGTTGTCTCATAGCCTCCTCAGGCTAGGTCTCGCCACCGACAGTTGGCATGCGAATTAATCGCACCTGTGGACCCCCTGAACAGCTGCCGTCCAACAGCTGGCTGCCAGGGAGTCGCCACGCGCGGTGACGGTGACGGTCGGTAGACCTTCACCTTGCGTTGGGCAACGGGTTCCCGCCGGGCCATGTCCGGCCCCTGTCCTGGATCCATGTTGGTGATCGCGCATCGGGGAGCGAGTGGCTACCGCCCGGAACACACGCCCGCGGCCTACCGGCTGGCGGCGCGGCAGGGCGCCGACTACCTGGAACCGGACCTGGTCGCCACCCTCGACGGCGTCCTGGTCTGCCGGCACGAGAACGAGATCTCCGGTACGACGGACGTCGCGGAGCACCCGGTCTTCGCCGACCGGAAGATCACCAAGATCGTCGACGGGACCGCCGTCACCGGCTGGTTCGTGGAGGACTTCACCTACGCCGAACTGCGCACGCTGCGGGCCCGCGAACGGATGCCCGCGCTCCGGTCGGACAACACGGCGTACGACGGGCTTGAGGAGATCCCCACCTTCGACGACGTGGTCGCGCTGGCGCGCCGGGAGTCGGCGCGGCTGGGACGGCCGATCGGTGTGCTCCCGGAGATCAAGCACCCGACGTACTTCCGGCGGCTCGGTCTGCCGCTGGAGGAGCTGCTCACCGAGCGGATCCTGGCGCTCGGGCTGCGTCCTGACGAGATCATGGTGCAGTCGTTCGAGCCGACGAGCCTGCGGCGGCTGTCGGTGATGACGCGGGTGCCGCTGGTCCAGCTCATCGACGCAGAGAGCGCTCCGAACGACTTCCTCCGGACGGGTGACGGCCGGTCGTACGCCGACCTCGTCGAGCCGCGGGGCCTGCGGGAGATCGCGACGTACGCGCAGGTGCTGGCACCGCACAAGGACCTGGTCGTTCCGCGGACCGCCGACGGCTGTCTCGGGGAGCCGACCCGTCTGGTCGACGACGCCCACCGCGCCGGCCTCGGCGTCCAGGTCTGGACGTTCCGCGCGGAGCGCCGCTTCCTGCCGACCGCAACCGACTTCCGCACCGAACTGACCCGCTTCGCGTCCCTCGGCCTCCAGGGCGTCTTCGCCGACCACCCCGACCAGGCAGTCACAGCCCTCCGCAAACCGACTGTGAACGTCTAGCCAGGGCCGCAGCTAGAGAGCTGCGCGGAGTTCGGCCAATGCCTTCGTGGCGGCAGGCTGGAGTTCGTTGTCGATGGCGCGGCTGCGGTCGATGCCCAGGACGAAACGAGCAGTGGTTGCAGGGCGGCTGCGGATCAGCCTGGTCCGGAGGTACGTCGGCGGATGCGTGGTGTCGGTCCGGGCCTCGCGGAGACGGCTGACGCGGAGCTGGCGCTCGATCTCCCGCGCCGGAACCTCAGTCACCTCCCGCCGAACCGCCTCCAGCGGGTCGATGCCGGTGGGGAAGCGGAGGGCTCGCTCCAGCGCGCGGTACGACGCGTCGGCCAGGACCAACCGTTCGAGCGCCTGGGCGGTCGCCTCGGATCCGGCGATCTCGCCGGCTTTGCGATCGGCAAGGTACTCCGCACGCTGACTGCCGCGGAAGGCCAGCCGCTCCAGCAGCCAGGCGACCCCTCGAACGACGATGCCGACAGTCGCGTTGAGCATCCGGCTGACCATCGTGGCGCCGGTCGCCTCGTCGTAGCCGAGCTCGCGCCTGATCCGGTCGCCGTGCCCCTCGCTGAAGGTCTCGTTCAGTTCCTGCAGAACCGACCAGGCACCGCCGAGCACCCAACCGCTCCTGGCATCACCGTGCCGGCCATGGCCGAACTCGTGCGCCAGGACGGCGATCCGCTCCTGCGGTCGCAGACCCGCCCAGAGTGGCAGCCCGATGCCGACGACAGGACGGAAGCGCCAGCCGATCTGCTGGTACCAGAGGTTCGCCTCGGTGCTGACGACGACGGCGCTCACCCTCCTGGTGCCGATGGCGTCGGCCAGTTCGTCGAGTACGGCGTACAGGGTGGGGGCTTCGTCGCGCGGCACCGGTTGCGCGTCCTCCTGCAGTCGCGCAGCGCGTGGATGGAAGAGAAACGCCAGCCCGAAGGCCAGCAGTGCGAGCATCCCGCTGAGCCACAGCGGTCGATAGAAGGCGATCAGAGCGACGCCGGCCAGGAAGGCGATCAGCGGCAGCAGCAAGATCAGCGCGGACAGCAGATGCGCGCCGATCCGGGCCGCGTCCCAGCCGGGACGGTGGATCTTCCCGGTCTCCAGTTCGCGGAAGAGCGATTCGGCGAGGCGCTGCTCGAGCCGCAGACGCCAGGGCGGAGTGTGGTCCTCGCGAGGCGTCGGGTCGACGTTCCAGTCGCACTTGTCACACCAGGTGACGTACCGCCGGTCGACGCGGATCTGGTGCCCGCATTCGGGGCAGTTGGCGATCTCTTCGGCGCGCTGCACGACGGAAGTGTTGCAGTACGGCGGCAGGGTGGCGAGTTGTCGTCACCCTGCCGCCGGGTCCGGGGCTGCTGCGCCGTGGTGAGGCGCAGTCGAGGTCACGCCGCCGGGGGCTTGTTGTTGGTGTCGTCGTAGAGGCGGGACGCGATGTCCTGCTCGGTGGTGTCCTGGTGCTGGGCCTGGGGCTGGGTCTGGTTCTGGTTCTGGTTGACCGACTGGTGGACGTTCTGCCAGACCGCCTTGCCGTCGGACTCCGGGATCACGATCCAGGCGACCGCGTAGCCGAGCATCGCGGCGCCGCCGGTGATCAGGGTGAGGCCGACCCAGCCGAGGCGGACCAGGGTCACGTCGATGTTCAGGTACTCGGCGATGCCGCCGGACACACCGGACAGCATCCGCTGGTTCGCGGAGCGACGGAGGACCTTGCCGGAGAGGTTCTGGAACGGTGCGTTGGAGTTCGTCATGGCTCTACTGTCCCGTTTCCGCACCCCTCGGCACATCAGGATCGGTACCGACCGACCCCTGAGCGACCCCTGACGACTTTCGTGGGCACCGGGTGGCCGCCCGCGCCGGTAGCACTCAGACTGGAGGTGCCGACGAAGTGCGAGGGACGCGATGAACCAACCGGAGCTCCTCGAGCGCGCGGGCGCCGCAGGCCCGCCTCGTCGTCTCCGCGACCGCCTGGTGACCGCCGCGGCAGCGGCGACCGTAGTGACTGTCATCGGCGTGACCAACGTCCTCACGGCGCCCGGCGGGTCAGGGACAGTCCCCCTGCCCGGCCCTGAGCCGGGCCCCGTGGCGATGCGACTGGTCGGCTTCGGCCACGCCGCGATCGCGGTGCCGAAGATCTGGGGTACGAACGTCAGCCGCTGCGGCACGCCGCGCCGGGACACCGTGCTCATCGACGACCCGAGTGCGGCGTCGTACTGCGACCTGCCTCGCCCTCCCGGCGTCGACAGCGTGGAGCTCAGCACTGTGCCGCCGACCGGCTTCCAGGTCGACGAGATCTTCACGGTCGACGGAGTCCGGGCCGAGCGCCGGCGGACCACCTGTGCGAGCGACGACGTCTGCTGGGGCGCTGTAGGTATCCCGTCCCTCCAGGTCTGGTTCCGTGCCTCCTCCTCAACGAGTGCCGACGAGGTGGAACGGATCCTCGCCCGGATCGCGATCGTGCGGGACCAGGTCGGCGTACCGAGCTCCCGGTCGTTGGACGAGAGCCGGAGCGGTACGGCGTACGCGAAGCTCCTGCAGCGGCTGGGCCTCCGGGCCGAGTTCCGGACCAGGACGTCGCTCGTCTACAAGCAGGGGCGTGTCGTCGGCATCTCCCCGTCTCCCGGCACCCTCCTCAGCCCCGGCGACACAGTCAGCTTGACCGTGATCAAGTAGAACTGGCCGGAACCTCCGCCGCCCACCAGCCTGTCTGTAAGGGTGAGGAGGGGCATGGACGAGTTCACCGAGTACGTCACCGCGCGCTGGCCCACGCTGGTCCGCTCCGCGGTCCTGCTCGGCTGTACTCCGTCCGAAGCCGAGGACCTCGTCCAGTCCGCTCTGGAACGCTGCCTGCTGAAGTGGAACCGGGTGCGCGACGCGGAGGACCGGGACGCCTACGTGCACCGCGTACTGATCAACTGCTTCCGCTCCTCCCGCAGACGCCGCTGGCACGGTGAGCTGCCGTCAGCCGCCCTCCCGGAGCGGCCCGGTGGAAGTGACCAGACAGCAGGAGTCGACGACACGGACGCCGTGATGCGCGCACTCGACCGGCTGCCGGGTGACCAGCGCACAGCAGTCGTACTGCGGTACTACGCGCACCTGACCGAGCAGCAGATGGCGTCCGTGCTGGGCGTAGCCCCGGGAACGGTCAAGAGCCGGCTGTCCCGCGCGGTGAAGGCCCTGGCACAGGACCCACACCTGGCAGAACTGCGAGAACCCCGATGATCGAACCCAAGCTGACCGAACTCCTGGAAGACACCGCCGACCGCACCCCCGTAGGCCCACCGCCACTCATCGCCCTCCGGGCCGGAGCAGCCCGCCGACGCAGACGCCGTACTGCGGGACTCACAGCAGTCACCGTGGCAGCTGTCGGCGCTGTCATCGCCGGCACGAACCTGCTGGCCTCGCCCACCTCAACCGCACCTGTCACCAGCCCGACCCCGGTGCCCACGACCCCCACGACCCCCACGACCGCGGCCCCGGTCCCGTTCACGACGCGGTTGGTCGGCTTCGGTCGCGCCGCCATCGCCATCCCGGCGAGCTGGCCGACCAACAAGAGCAGCTGCGGTACCCCGCAGTTGGACACTGTGCAGATCGACGACCCAACCAGAGGGCTGTTCTGCATGAGCTACCGTCCGGACGCGGTCGAGAGTGTCGAGCTGACCGGGACACCGTCGATCGAGTTCCGCGCCGACAAGACGGTTGTGATTGACGGAGTTGAGGCTCAGCGCCAGCGGACGAAGTGCTTGGACGGGTGGCAGGGCACCAGGGTGTGCGTCGGGGCCGTGGGCATCCCGTCCCTCAAGGTGTGGTTCTATGCCGAGTCGTCGACCAGCGCCGAGGAGGTCGACCGGATCCTCAGCAGGATCCAGATCCTGAGGGGGCGCGCCGGAGTCCCCAGCTACTGGTCGGTCCGCGGCTCGACCCCGGGATCGCCTGCACGCAGCTACGAGCCGCTGCTGTTGGCCGCGGGTCTCGCGGTGCAGTACAAGGCGGTGAAGTCGCCCAGCTATGCGGACGGCACCATCCTGGGTGTCTCGCCTGCTGTCGGGACGCTGCTGCCTGTCGGGTCGACTGTGACGGTGACGGTTGCGGGCTGAGGAAACTGTCGGAGGGACTGTCTAGCGTGCTGGGTATGGATGCGCAGGCGGTGATGAAGGTGATGGCTGGGCTGCCGGAGGCGGAGGAGCACGAGGGGTGGGCGGGGCAGCCGGTGTTCAAGGTGCGGAACAAGAGCTTCGCGTACCTGTCCGAGGATCAGAGCCGCATGCATCTCAAGGCGCTCCGCGAGGAGCAGGAGGCACTCGTCGCGGAGAACCCGGACGTCTACGCCCCCTCCTGGGACGGCGGCCGCTTCGCCTGGGTGCTCATCCAGCTGGACCAGGCCGACGAGGAGGAGCTGGGGGAATTGATCACGGAGGCCTACCGCCTCACCGCCCCGAAGTACCTGATCGCACAGCTAGGCGACTGACCGGACCAGCACCCAGCGCGGGCCGTTCCGGCTGATCTCGGTGAAGCCGGCGGTCAGGTAGACGGACAGCGGGCCGCGGTAGAGATCGGCTGCGGGGAGACGGCCCTCGGCCGCCGTGTCGACGGCGCAGGCCTCGACGGCGGTCGCGCCGTACGAACGGGCCAGGTCGAGCGCGCCGCGCACCAGCTCCCCGGCAACACCCGTGCGGCGATGGCCGACCGGTACGACGAAGCACGTGATCACCCAGGCGTCCGGGTGGTCGGTGCGCCAGTTGGGCGAGGCCACGACCCGCGGGTACGACGTCCGCGGTCCGACGGCGCACCACCCGACCGGTGTGCTGCCGTCGTACGCGAGGACACCTGGCGGCAGGTCACCGCCGCAGACCTGGTCACGCAGGCCCTCGCGGTTGTCCTCCGGGCGGGCGTCGGACCACGCCTTGCCGCGGAGCCGGAAGTACTGGCAGAAGCAGCGCGAGGGGTCGCCGCGCTCGCCCATCACGGCTTCGACGTCGGGCCAGCGGTCCGGACCGGCCGGTCGGAGGTTCGGCATGGGGTTCACGGTAGCCGGGGGCTGGCTTGCACTCACTTGGGTCGAGTGCTAATACTTGGTTAGCACTCCATGGGTGAGAGTGATAAGTGCTCGCGCCCGGCGGAGTGTGCAAGAAGACGGCCTCGATGAGGTTACCGGTGCGTGGCGGGACATGAGCGTCGCGATGCCGGTGCCGTCCGTCGCGGGCATCGAGCCGGCTGAACCACAAAGACTCGACGCGGGAGGACTCGCGGAGAATGCCCAAGCTGATTGCTTTCGATGAAGAGGCGCGCCGCGGCCTCGAGCGGGGAATGAACACCCTCGCCGACGCCGTGAAGGTGACGCTCGGCCCGAAGGGCCGCAACGTCGTGCTGGAGAAGAAGTGGGGCGCCCCCACGATCACCAACGACGGCGTCTCCATCGCCAAGGAGATCGAGCTCGAGGACCCGTACGAGAAGATCGGGGCCGAGCTCGTCAAGGAAGTTGCCAAGAAGACCGACGACGTCGCGGGTGACGGTACGACCACCGCCACCGTGCTGGCCCAGGCCCTCGTCCGCGAGGGACTGCGCAACGTCGCCGCGGGCGCCAACCCGATGGGCCTGAAGAAGGGCATCGAGAAGGCGACCGAGGCCGTCAGCGAGCAGCTGCTGGCGCTGGCCAAGCCGGTCGAGACCCGCGAGCAGATCGCGGCGACCGCGTCCATCTCGGCCGCGGACACCCAGGTCGGCTCGATCATCGCCGAGGCGATGGACAAGGTCGGCAAGGAAGGCGTCATCACCGTCGAGGAGAGCAACACCTTCGGCCTCGAGCTCGAGCTCACCGAGGGTATGCGCTTCGACAAGGGCTACATCTCGCCGTACTTCGTGACCGACACCGACCGGATGGAGGCCGTCCTCGACGACCCGTACATCCTGGTGGTGAACAGCAAGATCGGCAGCATCAAGGACCTGGTCCCGGTGCTGGAGAAGGTCATGCAGACCGGCAAGCCGCTGGCGATCATCGCCGAGGACGTCGAGGGCGAGGCGCTGGCCACCCTGGTCGTCAACAAGATCAAGGGCACCTTCAAGGCCGTCGCCGTCAAGGCGCCGGGCTTCGGTGACCGCCGCAAGGCGATGCTGGTCGACATCGCCGTCCTCACCGGCGGCGAGGTGATCTCCGAGGAGGTCGGCCTCAAGCTCGACACCGTCGACCTGGAGCTGCTCGGCCAGGCCCGCAAGATCGTCGTCACCAAGGACGAGACGACCATCGTCGAGGGCTCGGGCGACGCCGACCAGATCACCGGCCGGGTGAACCAGATCCGCGCCGAGATCGAGAAGTCGGACTCCGACTACGACCGCGAGAAGCTGCAGGAGCGGCTGGCCAAGCTGGCCGGCGGCGTTGCGGTCATCAAGGTCGGCGCGGCCACCGAGGTCGAGCTGAAGGAGCGCAAGCACCGCATCGAGGACGCCGTTCGCAACGCGAAGGCGGCCGTCGAGGAGGGCATCGTCGCCGGTGGTGGCGTCGCGCTGCTGCAGGCGTCCGTGGTGGCGTTCGAGAAGCTGGAGCTCGAGGGTGACGAGGCGACCGGTGCGGAGATCGTGCGCAAGGCCGTCGAGGCCCCGCTGAAGCAGATCGCCGTGAACGCCGGCCTCGAGGGCGGCGTCGTGGTGGAGAAGGTCCGCAACCTCGAGCCGGGTCACGGTCTGAACGCCGCGACCGGTGAGTACGTCGACCTGATCGCCACCGGCATCATCGACCCGGCCAAGGTGACCCGGTCCGCGCTGCAGAACGCGGCGTCGATCGCGGCCCTGTTCCTCACCACCGAGGCCGTCATCGCCGACAAGCCGGAGAAGGCCGCGGCCGCTCCGGGTGGCGCGCCCGACATGGGCGGCATGGACTTCTGATCCAGTAGTCCGACAGCACAAAAAGCAACAACCTCAACGGTCCCGGGCTGGCGCCCGGGGCCGTTGTGTTGTGGCGGTGGAGGTCCGGCAGTCGGTGGGGCGGGGTGCCGGCGAGGCGGGTGCGTCGGCGATCAGGTGCCGGTGATGAGGTGGTGGGCGAGGAGGGGGGAGAAGGTGCGGGTGGGGAGCGTGGGGGTGAGGCCGCAGGGGCCGTCGGATTCGCCGGGGGTGCGGAGCCAAAGCTGGAGGTCGACGGGGGAGGTGGCGGTGCTGGGCGGTGCGCCGAGCTTGCGGGCAGGTGGGTTGCAGGAGCTGCCGTCGGAACCGTTGCCGTTGCGGCTGGTGTCGACGACGTAGTGGGCGCCGCCGCCGAGGGCCTGCAGGATCTCGGTGCCGCGGGCCACGGACTGTTCGGTGGTGAAGTAGTTCGCGGTGTTCAGGGCGAACCCGCGGACCTTGCCGACATCCGCGAGCCGCAGCCGTCGCGCGATCTCCTTCGCGTCACCCGAGGTCACAGTGCCCGCGTCGAGGTACACCCAGGTGTTCGGGTTCTTCGCCGCGAAGACCCCGACGGCGTACTTCAGCAACGCGATCCGCCCGTCCCACTCCGGTGCCGGGTAGCAGTCGAGCCGCGCCAGCGCGTCCGGCTCGAGTACAACGACCGCGGGCCGCGTCCCGATGCCGGCCGACACGCCCGCGATCCACGTCCGGTACGCCGCATCCGACGCGGCGCCACCGCCGATCCCGCACTGCCGCCCCGGCAGGTTGTCCGTCACCAGCACCGGCAGCTTGTCCGCCTTGTCCGCCGCGGTCGTGTACGCCGTGACGCCCGTCGTCACGTCGCCGCTCCAGGACCCGAACCAGCGCGCCGACGGCTGCCCGGCGATCTTCGTCGCGATCGCGGTGTCCTCGGGATGCCGCCGTACGTAGGCCGCCGCGGCCGACCCCGGATCGACGTACAGCCCGCTGGTCAGCTTGAGCGGGTTGCCGGTCGCTTCGGCCAGCCCGGACTCGGGCCGGCCGAAGACGAGCAGCGCGGCGGACAGCAACAGGCCGGCGGTGACCGGACGCAGAATCGGCATCGGTGAAAGATCCTTCCTGATCACTCAACGTGCCGACGACACTACTCTCCGAAGGTCAGCTGTTCTCGTCCACCTCGCAGAACGAGGCGTAGTGGTCGCTCGTGTAGTAGACGTGTTCGGGGTCGGTCTCCGCGCCGCCGCCGACGAGGCGGCGCGCGCCGCGGTCGGGTGAGCCGGGGGTGATCACGGTGTACTCGTGGTAGTAGCCGGAGGACTCGTCGGGGAGGATGCCCTCCCGGTTCTGGAAGACGGTGCCGTCCTGCTCGTACGGGAACGGTCCGCCGGAGTGGATGAGGTCGAGGGTGTCGCCGGCCTGCGAGGGCAGTGAGCTGAGCGCGCAGGTCTCGATCGCGTCAGGTGCGGTCAGGGTCTGCGGCGCGGCGGGCGCGGTCCGCAGTGCGACGTACGAGGCGTCCGCGGTGTGCGGTGCGGCGTACGACGAGGTGGAGTGGCTGGTCGGGGCGGCGTAGGCCGTGGAGCCCAGGGCGGCGGTGGTCGCCAGGGTCACGGCGGCGATGAGGGTTCTCATGCCCGGACGCTTCCCCGCCGCGGCGCCGCCGGTACATCCCAGCTGTGAATAACGAGTGGACTATGACCCCCGGTGGCCCTAGAGTCTGGCGCGGCGAGAGACGCCCGAGTGGAAGGAGCGACCGATGAACACACTGACTTGTTTCCCGGCGCGTCCCGACCGCTCGCACAGCTCGCACTGAGCGGAGCCGCGCCTCCTTCTGGAGGATCTGTGACCATCCGCACCACCGTCGAGGCCGACCTCGGCACCATCCTTGCTCTGATCGAGCAGCAGTCCGTCAACACCGTCACCGTCGACCGGTACCGCGAATATGTTGCCAGCGGCTACTACAAGCACGACTGGACCTGGGTGATCGAGGAGAACGGCGCGATCCAGGCGCTCGCGATCTGGTGGGGCGTCCCCGGCGAGCGCCACCCGTACAGCATCGACGGCCTGTACTACGCCGGCGACGGCGACCCAGTCCCGGCCTGGACCGAGCTGCTGAAGCATGCCGTCGCTTCCCGCCCGGCCGGCGCCGAGCCACCGGAGTACCACTTCTTCCTGGACAGCGACTGGCAGAACAGGCCGGATGTCGTCGCGGCACTCGAGCCCCGCGCGCAGGCGGCCGCGGCGGTCGGGATGACTGCGGTGACCGACCGGCTGCGGTACGAGTGGAAGTCGTCGTACGGGCTGCCGCAACGCTCGACCCGGCTGCGCTTCGAGCCGGCCGACGACGAGGCGTTCGTCGACGTGTTCGTGCGCGTCAGCCAGGGCAGCCTCGACGCCGGTACGGCGCGGGAGATCGCGCGGCTCGGAGCCGAGGGCGCGGCGCGCGAAGAGCTGGCGATCTACAAGTCGATGCGGGGCGACCGTGGCTGGTGGCGGCTCGCGTACGACGAGGCCGGTGAACTGGTCGGTTTCGCGATCCCGTCCGCCAACGCGGGCGGGCCGGTCGTCGGTTATCTCGGTGTGCTGCCGGAGCATCGCGGGCACGGGCTGAGTGACGACCTACTGGCCGAGATCACCCATCTGCTCGCCGAGACCGGCGCGGAGCAGATCCGCGCCGACACCGACTTCGGCAACGTTCCGATGGCGAAGAGCTTCGAGCGTCAGGGGTACCGGACGTTCGCCGTACGCCGGGTGCTGTCGGTCCCGGAGAACTGATCCGAACTCACTGCCGCCGAAGTGCAGACGAGCCCTCGCTCCGTCCCTATGCTCCGTGACATGTCAGAAAGGTCCGGGCGAGCGAGGAGCGGGGGCGATGCGTGACATCGCGTTGATTCTGCATGTCGTGGCCGGTGTCCTCGCCGTCCTGTTCGGCCCGTTGGCGATCGTGCTCACCCTGCGCCGCCGCGGGCTGAACGGGGCCGGTGAGGTCTACCACTGGACGGTCGCGCTGATCTGCCTGACCGCGCTGGTGATGATCCCGTACGACTGGGGCCGGCTCTGGTACTTCGTGCCGATCACGATCGCGTCGTACCTGTTCGTGTACCTCGGCCAGCGCGCGGCCGAGGCGCCCGGCGGACTCTGGTACCGCGGGGTGCTGCGCGGGTACGGCGGTGGCTGGATCGCGCTGTGGACGGCGATCGCGGTCGTCAGCCTGCCGCAGCGTCCGTGGACGTGGGCGATCCCGATCGTGGCCGGGTCGGCCGTGATCGAGTGGCTGTGCTTCAACCCGTCACCGGGCTGGACCTCGCAGACCCAGCCCGGCGCGAGATCCTAGGCCTGGCCGGCCAGTTCCTCGGGGGTTGCCTTGCGGACCACGAGGCGGGTCCAGGCGCCGACGTAGATGCGGTCGTCGGGCTGCAGTTCCTGGCGCTGGCCGGGGATGATCGGGGTTTCCGGGAGCGGGCCGGCGGCGGAGGCGACGTACGTGCCGTTGGAGGACTGCAGGTCCTCCACCCACCAGCGCTGGCCGTCGGTGGTCAGCTGGGCCTGGCGGCGGCTGACGCCGGTGTCGTCGCCGCAGTCGATCTCCGGGGAGATACCGCGGCTGCGGGACGGGCGGCCGATCAGCAGGCTCTTCTCCGTCAACGGGATCACTGCAGGTAGGCCTGGTGAGGGGCACGGGTCGTCGCTCTGCTGTACGGCGTACCAGTCCGGGTCGACCCAGCGCTCGACGACCCACTCGGCTGTCGCGGCTGGTGCCGACGGGGGTCTGGGCGCCGGGATGCCTGTCAGACCGAGCGGGGCCGCCGGGCGGGGCATGGTGCCGGTCGTGAAGTCGTAGCCGCAGTTCTCGCAGAACAGGGCGTCCGTGGCTGCAGGCTCCGAACAGTTAGGACAAGCCTGCCCCGCTGCTGCCGCGTCGCCGGGAGCTGACGAGCCCGCTACCGGGTTGCCCGGCCCCGAGATACCCAGTCCTGTGGTGCCAGGAGGCGCAGACGCAGCCCCCGTGCTGGTGGGGTCTGTGGTGCCGGGGCCTCCGACGGCCGGGCCGGGTTGGGCCGACGGGGTGGCTGTGGAGGTGGGGGCGGGGATGGGGACTCCGCAGACGTCGCAGTAGTCGGTGGAGGTGGAGGGGTGTCCGCTCGGACAGTTCACGGTCATTTCCGTACCCGGGTGGTCTTGGTGGAGGCGGTGTCGAGGGCCATCTCGTCCGCCTTCTCGACCGCGCGCTTGAGCCGCACCGTACCCGTTTCCTGGTCGTCGATGTCGACCACCTTGCGCAGCCTGGTGGTGGCCTCCTCGTTCCCGGTCTGGGCGGCGAGCTGCACCGCGCGACCGAGCTTCGTGGTCGCCGTCGCGGTGTCGCCGACGGCCTTCGCGGCCAGGCCGTCCTGGATCGCCTGCGCCAGCTCGGTCTGCCCGGTGTAGTGCGCGACCTCCGGGTTGATCCGGGTGGTCAGCGCCTCGTCGCCCGACCACAGCGCCTTCACCAGACCCTGCGCGACCGTCTGGTCGCCCAGCACCAGCTGGACCCGGGCAGCGAGCTGCTCCTGCCCGATCGCCTTGGCCGCCAGCCGGATCGCCACGTGGTAGTCGCGGGACTCGTCACCCCACGACCCGGTCGGGTACGAGCCGGTCAGCGGGTTGATCGCCGTACGCCGCGACGTCAGGTCCTCGACCGTCGGCGCGACCTGCCGGACGAACAGCACCTCCGCGCCCTGCGGCGCCCACACCCGCAGATCGGCCTGCGCGACACCGCGGCCCATCGCGTTCTGGATCAGCTTCTCGAACTCGGCGGCCAGCTGGTCCGGCGCCGGGATGATGTCGACGGTGCCGAGCAGCGCCTGCGCGATCCGCCGTACCTCGTCGACCTGCCAGGCCACGCCGACGCCGCGGGTGTCGCACTGGAACTGGCCGGTGACGGACTCGATCGCCTGGGTCAGCGCCTCGGGCGTCTCGTGCTGGTTCTCGCCGTCGGTCAGCAGGATCGCGTGCTTCTGGTTCAGCGACGGGACGGTGGCGAACACGCGGCCGGCCAGCCGCAGCCAGGTGCCCATCGCGGTGCCGCCGTCGGCGTAGAACCGGGACACCGCGTCCTTGGCGGCCTGCCGGGTGTACGGGTCCATCTTGACCATCACCGGCTCCGCGGACGGCGGGAACGCCAGCTGCGCGCGGTCGTTGCCGGAGATCACCGCGAACCAGACGCCGTCGAGGATCTGGTCGAGCGCGGTCTGCGCGGCGTACGCGGCGGCCTGGACGCCGTCGCGCCCCATCGAGCCGGAGGTGTCGACGATGATGATCTCGCCCGCGTCGCCGCTGCCGGACTGACCTGCGGCGCCGGCACCGGTGCAGTTCACCGTGACGATGGCGTGCACGTCGGTCCCGCCGTCGGGCAGGAACTCGTTCTGGTAAACGGTGGCGGTGAAGTCGGCCATCTCTCGGGTCCCTCTCCCTAGATCCGCGCCAAGGCGACGGTGATGTTGTCCTGGCCGCCCTGGGCGTTGGCCCAGTCGACCAGGGCGGACGCGGTGGCCTTCGGCTCGCCGTTGTTGTCCGCAGCTGTCTGACGTACGAGGTCGGCCAGCGGTGCCGCCTCGGAGCAGTAGTTCCACAGGCCGTCCGAGCAGACCATCAGCCAGCCCGGCCCGCTGATCTGCAGTGTCGTGATCCGCGGCGTGTGGTCCGGCGCGTCCTTGCCGAGCCAGCGGGTGATCGCGTGCGCGTGCGGCCCGGACTCGGCCTCCGCGCGCGACACCCCGGTCGCGATCAGCTCGGCGGCCCACGAGTCGTCGACGGTCAGCGCGATCGCCTCGGCCTCGTCCGGGAACCAGTACGCCCGGCTGTCGCCGACGTTGCCCGCGACCAGCAGCCCGTTCTCCAGCACGGTCGCCACGAAGGTGCACGACGCCGGGTTCGGGCTGTCGGGACTGGTGTTGTCCAGTACGGCGTCGTTCGCGGCGTCGGCCGCCGCCTTGAGCCGGGCTGCGATCGCGCCGGCCCGGGACGACTCGGTGCCGAGTCCCTGCGCGTGGCCGGCGTCGAGTACGTCGCGCGCCGCCCGGGCAGCGGCCAGTGAGGCGACGTCGGAGTCGAGCGACGAGCTGACGCCGTCACAGACCACCAGCAGCGCCCGGCTGCCAGGCTCGGCGTCGGCGGCGATGGCCATCGCGTCCTCGTTCCGGGTGTGCCGGATGCCGCGGTCGCACACCCCGCCCACCCACGGCGCGGGCTGCTCCGTGAAGTGGTCCCGCGGCTTGGCCGCCTTGGTGCCGCACGTCTCGCAGTACCCGTCCGCGCCGACGGTGCCGCCGCACGAGGCGCACGGGCCGACGGCGGTCGCGGCCGGCGTACCGATCTCGACCGTGGGCTCGGTGTCGGTGTCCAGGGCCGGTGTGGTGGGCGCCGCGGCCGGCTTGAGCTCGGCGCCGCAGGCCTCGCAGAACAGGTCGGCCTCGGCCACCGGCCCGCCACAGCTGGGGCAGACCGTGTCGGTCGTACTCGTCATCGCAACGTCCATCCTCGAACCTCGTTGGCCAGGTCGACCAGGGCGATCCGTTCCGGCCGGGTCTGGGCCTGGTCGGCCAGCAACCGGTAGGTGGCCTCGAGCCCGTCCCGCAGGGAGGTCTCGGTGGCTGCCCGTCCGTCGATCCGCAGGGCCTCCTGCGGACCCGACTGCTGTACTTCGCTCAGCGCGGTCCGGAACACGTTCGCGGCCAGGTTGGCCCGGTCGACCGGGTCGATGGTCAGCGTCGCGATGCTGTCCATCGCCTGGGCGAGCGCGGGAAGGCCACGCCCCGATCCTGCCAGTAGTCCGGCTCGCTGGCGACGAGCCCGCACGTACGCGCCGCTGGTCGGCGGCACCAGCTCGAGTGCTCCGAGCGCGCCGTCCAGATCGTTGCGCGACGTCCGGATGTTGGCCAGGCCGAAAGCGGAAGGTGCGATGTAGTTGGCGTCGGTGCGTGCACAGGTGAGGTAGAGGCCCTCAGCAACGTCGAACTCGCCGCTGTGCTCACAGGCGACCGCCAGCGCCAGCTTCGGTGCCAGCTCGCCCGGCACCTGGCCGTAGACGGCGTTGAACGCGGACTGCGCGGCGGCCGAGTCAGCGCGGGCCAGGGCGACCAGTCCGGACATCCAGACCGCACGCCACTCCCACGGGTCGGCACTGAGCAGGTCGTTCACCGCGGTGTCGACCATGTCGTAGCGCTCCGGTCCGACCTCCAGCGCCGCCTCCGCGATCTCCAGCAGTGTCTGCGGCGACTGCTCCGGCGCGTCGATCAACAGCTCCAGCCGCTTCTGCGGGTCCGGCACGCTGACGGTCTTCAACCAGCCCGCCATCTTGTCGCTCTCGTCCGGCGCCAGCGACGGCAGCTGCTGCCACGGCGCGGCAGCCTCACCCAGTCCGGCAGCCTTGTCGCCCGGCGTACCGAACAGCAGCGACGACGTCGAGTGCTGCGCCGCCTTGGTGCCCTGACGCTCCGCTACCACCTCACGCAGTACGCCGAGCAGCTGGACGCGGAACTCGTCGGCGGACTGGAAACGGTCGGCCGGGTCCTTCGCGCACGCCTTGGCCAGCAGGCGGTACACGGAGTCGTACTTCTGGAACAGCGGCACTTCGCTGACCGGCGGCAGCGTGTCGACGTACCGGCTCTGGTACCCGCGGAACTCCATCGCCAGCACGCACAGCGTCCGGCCGAGCGTGTAGATGTCGGAGGCGATCGACGGGCCGACCTCGGCGACCTCGGGCGCCTGGAAGCCGACTGTGCCGTAGATCGCCGAGTCCAGGTCGTCGATGCGCCGGACACCGCCGAGGTCGATCAGCTTGACCGCGTCACCGACCTGGATGATGTTGTCCGGCTTGAAGTCGCAGTACACCAGGCCGAGGTCGTGCAGGTACGAGAACGCCGGGATGATCTCCAGGATGTACGCGATCGCCTGGTCGATCGGCAGCGCGTCGTACTGGCCGTTGTTCGCGGCCATGCGCTGTTTGAGCAGCGTCTTCAGCGAGGTGCCGCCGACGTACTCCATGACGATGTAGCCGGCGCCTTCGTGGGTGACGAAGTTGTAGATCTCGACGATCAGCGGGTGCTCGACGCGGGCCAGGAACTGCTGCTCGGCGATCGCCGAGGCGACCGCGTCCGGGTCCTCGGAGTTCAGCAGGCCCTTCAGGACCACCCAGCGGTCGGACACGTTCTTGTCCTGGGCCATGTAGATCCAGCCGAATCCACCGTGCGCGAGGCAGCCCGCCACCTGGTACTGGCCGGCGACCAGGTCGCCCGGGTGCAGCTTCGGCGAGAACGAGAACCGGCTGCGGCAGTTCGGGCAGAAGCCCTCGGTGCGGCCGGGCTGGCCGTTGCGCGACCGGCCGACGGCGTGGCCGCAGCTCGGGCAGTTCCGGCGCTCCTCCGGGACCATCGGGTTCGCCAGGATCGCCTTGCTGGCGTCGATCGCGGGGATCGCCGGCACGTGGGTCAGCCCGGCGCCGAGGCGGGCGCCGCGCAGCCGGGTGGACGACGTACCGAGTTTGCGGGTCAGCTTCGAGCCTGCCTCGGCCGCGCGGGCCGAGCCGAGCGGTGTCGACGCGAGCCGGTTGGAGGCGCGGGAGACGGTCGACACCGAGCTGATCGGATCCGGGTCGGCGGACGCGGTCCCACCGCTCGCCGCGGGCGAGCCGCAGACGTCGCAGTACCCGTCGACGTAGGTGCCGGTGCACCCGGGCTGCGTGCACCGTCCGGTGGCCGGGGCCGCCGCGGCGGCGGGAGTGCTGGCGGCGGGGGCGCTGGTGGCGGCGGCGCTCGGGGCAGCGGGGGAGCCGCAGACGTCGCAGTACCCGTCCACGATGGAGCCGGTGCAGCCCGGCTGGGTGCAGGCGGTGGTGGTCGTCATCTTGTCCCTTCCAGGTAGGCCTGGTAGGCCGCTACCAGTGCGCCGAGTCGACGCAGGTCGACCGGCTCGCTGTCGATCGCGGCTCGGCCACGCCGGTACAGCTCGGCGAGATCTTCGTTGCCCGCGGCAACACTTGCCGCCTTCACCTGGTAGGCGTCCAGCAGCTGGGCGAGTTCGTCACGTCGTTGCAGAGCAGCGCCGTACGCCGCCTGCGCCTGCCCGAGCGCTCGTCGTACGGCGTCCAGCCGGGTCAGGTACTTCTCGAGCTCGGCCGGGGTGTTCGGCACCGCTCCGAGCGCGGTCACATCCGGTACGGCGAGACGCGGGGCCGGGCTGACCGTGGCGACAGCCTTGTCGGCGAGCGCGCGGACCGCCGTACCCTGCGCCTCGAGCTCGCTGCGCAGGGAACGGGCCCGGGCGACGTCGGCGGCACGCTCCTTGCGGGTGGCGGCGCCGACGATCAGGTCCCGCTCCACCTTGGCGGCGTCGATCTCGAACGGACCGATCAGACCGCCGATGTCGGCGCCGCGTTTGTTGCGCTCGGCAAGATCCGTCAGCCGGCGGTCGAGGTCGTGGTGCTTGGCCAGGGCGTCGTTGCGAACGTTGGCCGGCTCCAGTTTGACCAGGTCGCTGATCCGCTCGACCTGCGCGCGCAGCTGCCGCAGCCGGGCGGCCCGGTCGGCGTCGCCGGGGTCGAGGGCGAGCTTGGCCCGCAGTGTGGATGCCAGCGCGTCCGACAGTTTGCATGCCTCGGGCAACGACACGGCGAGCGACCCGCCCGCGCCGCCGGCATCCAGGCCGCCCCAGATCAGCGTCGAGATCCGCTCGGTCTCCTTCTGCCCGACCCGGCCCGAGTCCCAGGTGACCAGGATCAGCTCGTACCGGTCCGAGACCGCCTTCCAGACTGCCATGCTGAGCACGACGTCCGCACTCAACGCGTCCGCGTCCGGCGAATGCAAGGCGGCCTGATCCAACTCGTCCAGCTCCGCCTTCCGCCGATCCCGCCACTCCCCGAGCGCGGTGAGAAAGGACAGCAGCTCCGTAGCCGGAACACTGCTCCCCATCCTCCCCGGCGGAGCCGGCGCCGAGACGGTCGGCGTACGGACTGTCATCGGCGGCCGTACTGGGGCGTCGGCGGAACGGCTTTGCCCAGGTCCTCGAAGAGCCAGCCGTTATAGGACTTCATCCACGCAGACCCTTCACCACCAGTCTTCATCTGCTCGAGCACACCGTTCACGAACCGGACGAAGTCCTTCTGGTTCTTATTGATGCCCAGGCCGTACGGCTCGTCGCTGATCCGTTCGTCCAGCACCTTCGCGTACGGGTCCTGCGCGGCGTCACCGGCCAGCACCGTGTCGTCACCGCTGATGCCGTCCGCCTTGCCCTGCTGGAACAGCACCAGGCAGCCGGTATCGGTGTCGGCCGTGACGGGCTTGATCTGCGGGTTCGCCTTCTTCAGGTTGTCCAGGCTGGTCGACCCGGCCGGGGCGCAGATCGTCTTGCCGTCCAGGTCCTGAAGACCCTTGGCCGTCGAGTCGCGCTGAACGAGCGTCTTCTGGCCGGAGCGGTAGTACTCCGCCGAGAACGCGATCCGCTTCCAGCGCTCGCAGTTGATCGTCATGTTCCGGGCGACGATGTCGACGCTCCCGTTCTCCAGCAAGGGGATGCGCTGCGGGCTGGAGATCACCCGGAGCTCGAGGTGGCGTTCCCACGTGCCGAAGATCGCCGTGGCGACGGCCTTCACCATGTCGATGTCGAAGCCCTCGATCTGGCCGCTCAGCGGGTTCCGCGCACCGAGGTGCAGGCTGTCCGCGGAGACTCCGGCGATCAGGCGACCGCGCTGCTGGATCTTCGCCATCGTCGTACCGGCCGGCATCTGCATCGGCGCCGGCAACGGCCCCTCGGGTGCGTAGGACTGCAGCTCGGCGGCCTTCTCGGCGGGCGTGCACGGCGCCGTCGCCGGGGGCGGGGCGGCCGACGCCGGCGCCTGGGGCTCCGCCGGGATCTGGGTGGCGGCGTAGTCGCCGGAGGTGCACGCGGTGAGGAGGAGGGCGGCGGTGGCGGCGAGTGGGATCAGCTTCTTCATCGGTACTCCTCCAGGCGCTGCGACATGCCCCAGGCGACCAGTAGCGCGGCCGCGATGCCGATCGGAATGCCGAGCCAGCCGATCGGCGGCAGCCCGTCGCGTGCGTCGGTCAGCTTGGACTGCACCGCCGTACTCGCGTTCTGCAGGTGCTGGTCGGATGTCTTGTCGAAGGCGTTGAAGGTGTTGACGGAGTTCGTGTCCTCGTCGGTCTTGCCGACCGCGCGGTTCACGGCGTCGTCCCACTTGCCGTCGGTGTCGTCCTTGCGGACCTTCGCATGCTCGGCCTGGTACTGCCGCCAGGCGGTCGCCAGAGCCGAGTCCTGGCTCCCGAGCTTCCCGAGCTGCTCGTTCACCTGCGCGGCGGCCGCGGTGTACGCCTTGTCGAACTCCTCGCCCGAACCGCGGGCGATCAGCGTCAGGCTCTCGTTCGAGCGGGCGTCGTACGCCGCGATCCGGGCGCGGGACAGCGCGAGGGTCCGCTCGTACTCCGAGTTCCGGGTGTCCTTCGCCGCGCCGGACGCGCTCGCCAGCGCGATTCCGCCGACGACCGTGGTGAGCAGCACGAGAGCCGCACCGGCCGCGATCGGCACGTTGAGGTAGCGGTGCGTACGACGGGCCAGCCAACGCAGCGTGACAGCGAAGATCACCAGGCTGAGCAGACCGCCGGCGACGACCCAGATCGTGCCGCGGCTGATGCCGTCGAACTCGGTGTCGACGCGCTTCTCGTTCGCCTCGACCAGCGCCTTCACCAGCGGCAGCGAGTCGTCCTGGAGCACAGAGTTCGCGTCTTTCAGGTACTGCGAACCGATCGGGAGACCCTGCCGGTTGTTGGCCCGGGCCTGCTCGATCAGGCCCTCGTAGGTGATCAGCGTCTTGTTCAGCGCGCCGAGCACGTCGCGGTCGGCGGGCTGCGCGGCGGCGGCGTCGGCGATCAGCCCGGCGGCCGCGGCCATCGAGTTGACGAAGTGTGCGCGCTGCTGCGGCGGCTCGAGACCGCCGACCAGGAACGCGTTGGTCGCGTCGGCGTTCGCGCTCACCAGGTTGGTGTGGATCGCCTGGATACGGACCAGCTGGGCGGCGTTCGCCTGGGCGCGGTCGAGGGCGCCCTCGGCCTGGCCGAAGCCCTGCGAGGCCGCCACCCCGAACACCACACTCATCGCGGCGGCGACGATCAGGAACGCGCGCATCCGGCCCGGCGTACCGTCGAACCACTGTGCGACGGCGCCGCGTGCGTTCGCGGTCCGGGTGGCGGGCGGCTGCTGCGCCGTGTCAGGCGGCGGGGCCGGCGACCAGGTCGCGGGCGGCGCACTCTGCGTCTGGGTCACGCCTTCTCTCCTTGCTCACACTGCTGCTCTTCGGCACCAGGCCCCTGCCCACCACCGTCACTCGCCCCCGGCTCCCCGTCCCCGGAGACCCCGTCTCCGGCGTCCTGGGCGACCTCGTCCCGGGGGTTCACGGGCTCCGCTGGGGCCGGCTCGGTTTCCTCAGGCTGTTCGGTCAGGTCTTCGGCGAGGATCTGACGCAACTGCTCGGTCGTCGGTGCCGTCACGTCCCGCAGCCGCCAGGCCTGGCGGCCGATCGCGGCCTCCAGCGTGTTGCGTGCGAACCGCCCGTTGCCGAACGACCGATCCCGCACCGTGCCGGCGAGGATCTCACGGAACTCGTCCACGGCCTCCGGTACCAGCTCGTAGTCGGCGGCCTCGGCGAGCCCGGTGAGGATGTCGGTGAGCTCGTCGTCGCTGTAGTTCTCGAACTCGATCGTCGTCCGGAACCGGCTGGCCAGCCCGGGGTTCGCGGCGATGAACGCTTCCATCGGCTCGGGATACCCGGCGACGATCACGACCAGGTCGTCGCGCCGGTCCTCCATCTCCTTGACCAGGGTGTCCACGGCTTCCCGCCCGTACTGATCGGCGCCGTTGTCGCCCGCGGTCAGGCTGTACGCCTCGTCGATGAACAGCACGCCACCGGCCGCGGACGCGACCACGTCGGCGGTCTTCGTCGCGGTCTGCCCGAGATACCCGGCCACGAGTTCGGACCGGTCGACTTCCACCAGTTGGCCCTTGGACAGCAGGCCGAGCGCCTTGTAGATCCCACTCACCAGCCGTGCGACCGTCGTCTTCCCGGTCCCCGGATTCCCCACGAACACCAGGTGCCGCGTGATCGTCGGACTCTTCAGCCCCGCCTCGGTCCGCAGTTTCTCGACCCGCAGTACGGCGACCTGCCGGTGCACCTCCCGCTTGACGCGATCCAGCCCGGTCAGCTCGTCCAGCTCCGCAAGCAGCTCCTCGACCGTTTTCGCCGGCTCAGCCTCAACCTCAGCCTCGGCCGCTGCAGCAGTTGCAGCGGTTGCCGCGTGCTCTCCAGTCCCTGCACTGTCGGCCGTTGGCTTTGGCGACGTTCCGGGCCCACCACCCACCTGCAGCGTTCGTACGCCAGCTGCCTGCAGTTGCGCAGCAGCCGCCACCGATGCGTTGCCTACTACCCGCATGGTGGGCTCGCCCAGCGTGCAGGCGGCGGACGCGACCTCCGCGAGCGCCTCGGCGTACGAGGCCCTCTCTTGCGAGCCGTTGGCGATCAGCTCGGTGAGTACGGCAGTGGGGGCGCCCCGCCAGCGACGGCCGCGAACGGCAGCGTCGAAGAAGTCCTGTGTTGTCCCGCCCGGGACAGCCTTGCCCCAGTCCGCAGGAGCACCTGGTGCCGACTCGGCCAGGGCCGCGGCGAGCGACAGGGCCTCGGCGCGAGCGCGGTCTTCCTCCACACCCGCTCGAGACGCGACTGTGAGGAGCGCCGTCAACGCATCCTGAAGTCCCCCCGTGCCGCTCATGACCCTCCTCGTCCAGGTGGTGGTGCCAGTGGTCCCGCCGGCCCGCTGCTCGGTCCCAGGTCCGGAGGCGGGGTCGACTCCGTCGGGCCGATCGCCAGGCCTCCGCCGGTGGAGCCGGTGCCGAACTTCTCCTGCAGGAACCTGCCGTGCGCGATCAGTGCCGCCGCGTCGGCCCGGTTCACCGCGTCGAAGACCTTGTCCATCGTCGCGGCCAAGAGGTCCAACTGGTCGATCAGGATCATCAGCGACGTCTTGCCACGGTCCACCGGGCGGGTGTCGGCCCACTGCCGCGGCAGTCGCAGGTACCCGCCGATCGCCTCCGGCAGGTAGTCGGTCGCGGTCGCCATCACGGAGTACGCCTGCACGCTGCCGCCCAGGTTGCCGAGCCGCGGGATCGTCTCCCGGACGACCCTGACCACCCGGGCGACGCGCGACGCCACGACGGCCGGTACGGCGCCGCCCGCGACCAGTTGCTCGACGCGGACCAGCGCCGCCAGCAGGTCGTCGTTCGTCGGCGGCTTGGGGACCGGGGCAGGCTCGGGCTCCTCCTTGCGACCGGTCAGCCGCGCGAAGAAGTCACCCAATGCCACGCCGTCCCCTTTTGCTTCCTGTGTGTTTGCGGGTGGATCAGCGACCGAGGTCGAGGTCCAGGCTCCCGTGAACGACCTGCTGGTTCTGCTGGGCGACCCGGTCCAGGTACGACCGCGACTTGGTCACTTCGGTCTCCAGCGTGCCGATCGTCGCGGCCATGTTGTCCAGCGCCTCCACCTTGAAGGTGTCGATCGCGTCCATGGTCGCGTAGATGTTCGCGAACGCCGCCTGCAGCTGCGGCAGCCCGATGGTCGCCGACGCGGCCTGCTGCTGGATCGCCACCGAGTTGTCCTTCAGCATCTGCGAGGTGCGCTCGATCATGGTGCTGGTCGTGGAGTTCAGCGCGCTGATCTGGTCCAGCACCAGCTTCTGGTTGCTCAGCGCCTGCGCGACGATGACCGCCGTACGCAGCGCCGAGACCGTGGTGGTGGACGCGCGGTCGACGCCCTTGATCAGCTCGATGTTGTTCTTGATCACGATGTCGATGGCCAGGTAGTTCTGGATCGACACGGCCAGCTGGGTGAGCAGGTCCTGGTGCTTCTGCCGGACGTAGAACAGCACGTCCTCGCGGAACGCCTTCGCCTTCTCCGGGTCGGTCGCCTCGAGCTCCGCGATCGCCGCGGACAACCGCGCGTCCAGGCGCTCGGCGACGTACACGTACTGGTTCAGCCGGGTCATCGCGTCCCAGAGCTGCTGCTTCTCCAGGTTCAGCGCGGCGTTGTCCTTGCCGAGCTCGTCCTGGCCGTTGCGCAGGCTGTGCAGGATGCCCTCGAGGTGGCCCTGCGCGCTCTGGTACTTGCGGAAGTAGTCCTCGATCTTGTCGCCGAACGGGATCATCCCGAGGAACTTCTTCACCCCGGTCGCTTCCTTCGGGTCCAGTTCCTCGACCGTACGGCGGAGCTCGAGCAGCGTCTTGCCGACGGTCGAGCCCTCGGACAGGCCGCCCTCCTGCAGCGCGCGGACCGGCGACTGGAGCAGCCGGTTCGAACTCTCGGCGGCGGAGCGGATGTCGACGTCACCCATGCTGCGCACGTCGCCGGCCTTGGACGCGAACTCCGGCGAGCGCGGCTCGGCCGCCATCAGCGCGGTCAGGAACGTGTCCACCTTGCTGTCCAGCCCCGGCAGTGCGGCCGGGTCGACGGCAGGCGCCATCGTCGGCGCGGTCGTCGCGGCAACCGGCTGTGACGGCGGCGGTGCGGTCAGTACCAACCCCGGCGCGGTGGCCGTCGGCGGCTGCAACGGCGCGGCGGCAGGCTGCGCGGCAGGTTGAGCGGCAGCAGGCTGAGCAGCGGTGTTGTCGGCTTCGGTCATCGTGTTCCCCTCCGAGAGGCGCCCTGGATACCTCCGTGACGCGCACACAATCTACGCGGTTCCAGGTCCCCCTGGCTCCCTCGTTGCCTACTCGTTGTTAGCTGCGGCGATAACTAACGAACGCGAAGCCGTCGTGGGGCTCCCGTGCCGTTTCGGTCCAGTCTGCCTGGTCGATCTCGGGGAACGTAACGTCGCCGGCGGGGGACTGGTCGACCTCGGTGAGTTCGAGGGCGCCGGCGTGCGGGAGGGCCTGGCGGTAGATCTCTCCGCCGCCGGCGACGTACAGCGTGCCGTCGTACCCGAGAGCGTCGTCGAGGGTGTGGACGACGTCGACGCCGTCGGCGGACCAGTCGGTCTGGCGGGTGACGACGACGGTACGGCGGCCCGGGAGCGGGCGGCCGATCGAGTCGTAGGTCTTGCGGCCCATCACGAGGGTGTGGCCGAGCGTGAGCTGCTTGAAGTGCTGGAGGTCCTCGCGGATCCGCCAGGGCAGGTCGTTGTCCCGCCCGATCACACCGTTGCGGCCGACCGCGGCGATCAGGATCACGGTCATACAGCGATGGGGGCCTTGATACCGGGATGCGGGTCGTAGCCGATCAGCTCGACGTCGGCGATCTCGTAACCGTCGATCGAGTCCCTCTTGTGGAGCTGCAGCGTCGGCAGCGGCCGTGGGTCGCGGGTGAGCTGCAGGCGGGCCTGGTCGAGGTGGTTCAGGTACAGGTGCGCGTCGCCGAGGGTGTGGACGAAGTCGCCGGCCTCGAGACCGGTCTGCTGCGCGACCATGTGGGTGAGCAGCGCGTACGACGCGATGTTGAACGGCACGCCCAGGAAGATGTCGGCCGACCGCTGGTACAGCTGGCACGACAGCCGGCCGTCCGCGACGTAGAACTGGAACATCGTGTGACACGGCGGCAACGCCATGTCGTCCACGTCGGCGACGTTCCAGGCGCTGACGATGTGCCGGCGGGAGTCCGGGTTGTTCTTGATCGCGGCGATCAGGTTCGCGATCTGGTCGACGTGCCGGCCGTCCGGGGTCGGCCAGGACCGCCACTGGTAGCCGTACACCGGACCGAGGTCGCCGTCCTCGTCGGCCCACTCGTCCCAGATCGAGATGTTGTTCTCGTGCAGCCACTTGATGTTGGTCGACCCGCTGAGGAACCAGATCAGCTCCCCGATCACCGACCGCAGATGCAGCTTCTTCGTCGTCACCACCGGGAAACCCTGGCGGAGGTCGTACCGCGACTGGTACCCGAACACACTCAATGTGCCCGTCCCGGTCCGGTCCCCCTTCTCCACCCCGTTGTCCAGCACATGCCGAAGAAGATCCAGGTACTGCTGCATGCCGCCCAACTTACCCCGACCCCGGCGGCGCACTGGTCAGCGGCGCGGACCGCCGCGCCTTTCCGGAACAAAACTGCCGCCATGCGGCGAATTGTTTCCGGGGAGTGGCCCCGGGGGCGGGATGGGCAGAGTCGACCGGGGTGGGGCCTGAGAGACTCACGCCTGTGGAGTTCGTACTGACGCTTGTGGTGCGGGTGGAGAAGAGGGCGCGACCGGCGCAGACCGATGCGCTGGAGACGGCGGCTCGCGCGGTGCTGGCGATCCTCGCCGACGAGCGGTCGTACGGCGACGGCGAGTGGGCGGACGCGATGGCCGCCTGGCAGGACAACCGCATCCGCAAGATCGTCAAGCGCGCCCGCGGCGCCGAGTGGCGACGCGCGGAGGCCCTGCCGGGAATCACAGTCCGCGGCTACGGAACCGGAGCCCCCGCACCCGCCGACGCCCCCGTGCCTGGCGCGGACGATGCCGCGGTAGCCGAGGTGCGGGTGTTTCCGCCGACTGCGGTGGACGCCGTACCGGACGATCTCTTCAAGCTCCAGGTGAGCGGCACCGACTTCGAGGACTCCGGCGAGCTGCCGCCGGCCGAAGCCGGCGTACCCGTGCTCTGGTTGAACCCGGAGCTGGAGATGTCCAGCGGCAAGGCGATGGCGCAGTGCGGACACGCTGCCCAGCTCGCCTGGTGGGGGCTGTCAGCGGAGGCGCGGAAGGAATGGGAGGCGTCGGACTTCGCGCTCGCGGTGCGTACGGCGAGCCCCGAGCACTGGCAGCAATTGCTGACCACCAACCTCCCGGTCGTCCAGGACGCCGGCTTCACCGAAATAGCCCCCGGCTCCCGCACCGTCATCGCCGACCACCCTCAGCTCCGGCGATAACCCACCAGCACGAGCTCAAAAAGGTCCGGGTCGTCGTCCTGGACCCAGCCCTCGTAGTTGAACCCGAACAGGTGCCGCAGCGCCTCCTCGCCCAGTTCGAGCGGATGGAAGACGAACGGGTAGGGCGGGTCGTCCTCGTCCACCTCGACCGGATGCTCACCGGCCCAGTACGGCTTCTCGAAGTCCAGCTGCGCACCGATGTTCTCGATGATCCCGTCCTCCGGCGCCAGGCTCAGCGACCGCCGCAGCACCCCGTCGACCCAGATCGCGTACGCGAACCAGTCGACAACGCTGTGCATCGCATGCAAGTACAGCGTGCGTCCCTGAGCCTCGTCGACGAACCGCTGCGGCAGCCTGGACGGATAGTCGAGAGCAACATCCTCCGTCGTCACCACGGTCAGCCCTGGATACACACCGGCGTACACCTTGCCGTCGCGTGGATTCGCATCCTCTGCGAGGTTCCCGTCCTCAAGAGGGCTGAGCCGTGCCTCCGGATGGAGCCGCTCGAGCACGGCCCGGCTCGCGTCGCGGTCCGGTTGCGGGTGAGATCGAAGTACGGAAGCGATGTCACCGTCGGCGTACATCAGCATCCAGGTCTTGGCGCCCATGCGGCCTTTCTACCGGATGACGCGGTAGTGGAGGTGGGTGACGCGGTTGCCTTCGACGACTCGGGGGTTGTCGAGGAGGACGGTGGGGCCAACGTAGTCGCCGAAGAAGCGGCGGCCGGTACCGAGGAGGGCGGGGACGAGGCTGTAGGCGATCTCGTCGACGAGGCCGGCGGCGAGGGCCTGGCCGGTGAGGTTGCCGCCGGTGATGGTGACGTCGGCGTCCCCGGCGTACGCCTTGGCCTGTGCGACCGCTTCCTCGATGCCGTTGACGAACGTGAACGGCGCGTCGGGGAACGGCCAGTCGGACGGAGGCTCGTGCGTGACGACGAAGACGTGTTCGCCGACCGCCGGTACGCCGTCCCAGCCGTTCGTGATGTCGAACAGCCGCCGCCCGATGATGCACGAACGCACCTTCGGCCAGGTGGATTCGATGTACTCCGCACTCGCCGGGCTGACCTGGAACGGCCGGCCCGGATCCGACCCGTACACCTCGACCGGGCCGTTGTAGTACCAGTCGAACAACGGCCCGATGTTGTCCTCGGTGTCCGCGACGAACCCGTCCAGCGACACCACGGCGCTGGCAATAACGTTGCCCACGGCTACTTCTCCTTCACGATCCGGTAGGTGAGGTGCTGTGCCGCCGGCGTCGACACCGCGTCGATCAACTCGAGCCCGGCGGCCGGTGAGGCCTCGGCCGGGAACAGCCGGGTCCCGCCGCCGAGTACGACGGGTGCCACGTGCAGACGCAGTACGTCGGCCAGCCCGGCGGCGAGCGTCGCGTGACAGATCTGCCCACCGCCCATCACCATGATGTCCTTGCTGCCGGCAACCTCTCGCGCGCGGGCGATCGCTTCCGCGGGACTGCCGGTGAAGCGGAACCGGTCGCCCAGCCGCGTCGTCGCCGGCGGGCTGTGGGTGACGACGAAGATCGGCGGGTTCACCTCGCCGGTCGGCTTGGCGCCGTACCCCAGCTCGTCGTTCCACCCGTCCGGGGCGTCGATGACGTCGAAGAGGTTCCGGCCCTGGATGACCGCGCCGGTGGCGTCGAACGCCGCGTCCAGGACCGCGCGGTCGGCGTCGGTGCCGTCGAAGACCCAGGTGTGCAGGGCCTCGCCGCCGTCCCCGAGCCCGTTGCCGACGCCGGCATTGGGCCCGGTGACGTAACCGTCCAGTGACACCGAGATATCGATGACGACCTGGCTCATGATCAGCTCTCCTTCGCGAGCAGCTCGGCCAGGCGGGCCATCGAGTCGTGGATGCCGCTCTCCATGCCGTACTCGACCGACTGGTCGCGGGCCTCGACCGACGGGAACACCGACTGCTGGTGCAGGCGGACGCCCTTCTCGGTCGGCTCCAGGGTCATCTTCTCGATGCACACCTCGCCGGGTGCGCCCTCCCACTCGAAGGTCTGGATGACCATCTTGTCCGGCTCGACGGTGTGGAAGACGCCGCGGAACGCGTACTCGCCGCTCTCGTCGCGGTGGATGTAGCGGTACCGGCCGCCGGTGCGTACGTCGTACTCCTCGACGGTCGCGTCCAGGTCCCGCGGGCCGAGCCACTGGGCGACCAGGTCGCGGTCGGACATGATCCGGAACAGCTGGGCCGGGGTGGCGTCGAACTCCCGGGTCACCTCCACGAACGGGGTGCCGGCCGGGATGTTGATCGTGGTCTCGCTCATTGCTCCTGCTCCTTCACGCTTGTCAGCAACGCGTCCATCCGGCGGAAGCGTCGCTCGGTTTCGAGCCGGTACTCGTCGATCCAGCTCGTCAGTGCTTCGAGGGCGGCCGGCACCAGGTGGCACGGGCGGCGCTGGCCGTCCCGCGTCCGGGTGATCAGCCCCGCGGTCTCGAGCACCTGGATGTGCCGCGACACCGCCTGCTTGGTGATCGGGAACGGTTCGGCCAGCTCGTTGACCGTGGCCGGCCCGCGGGACAGCCGCGCGATCATCGCCCGCCGGACCGGATCGGCCAGCGCCGCGAACGACCGGTCGAGCTGATCATCGTCAATCGTCATCTTTATCAACCATTCCCTTGATCAACCGATGTGTTGAATATAGGCAAGGTCTGGCGCGGTCGTCAACCCGGTACTTCGAGCAACTTTGGTTGACAAGACATGCCTGTCAACCTAGGTTGCTTATATGACCGAGTTGGTGGATCCCGGGGACCCCGCGGCCGGGCTGGCCGCGGTGGTGGCGCTGCGCCGGCTGGCCGACCGGCTGGAGGACAGCCAGGTGGAGCGAGCGATGCGGGCAGGCTGGAGCTGGTCCGACGTGGCCGAGGTGCTGGGAGTCACCAGGCAGGCCGTGCACAAGAAACACGCCCGGCGGCTGATGGCCGCCGGGGTCGCCCTGAGGAGGCGCTGATGTCGGATCACAAGGATGTGCGGGCGATCCTCGTCCACGCGGCCCGCGACGAGGCTCGCCGAGAAGGGTCCCGGACGATCGAGGCCGAGCATGTGCTGCTCGCCCTGGCCGCTTTCGAGGACTCGGCCGCCGCGCGGCTGCTGGCCGACGCCGGGCTCACCGAGGACGCGATCCGGACCGCGCTGGAGCAGGAGTGGGAGCAGAGCCTGGCGGTCGCGGGTGTCGCGGTCCGGGCCGGACTGTTGCCGGAGGCAACACCGGACCGCGAGCGGGACCCGCAGATCGGCGAGTCGACGAAGCTGATGCTCCGCCGCGCGATGGACGCCGAACCGAAGCGGGCCCGCTTCGGCCCGATGCGGGTCCTTGTCGGACTCCTCGCCACCGATCGCGGCCGCGTGGCCCGCGCCCTCGAGGCCGCCGGCGTCGACCGTGCGGCCCTGCACGCCAAGGCCACCGAGGCCCTCGCCGCGGGAACAGCCTGACGAGGTCCTGTCTGGCAATCCATCGCCTACTGCGGGGCACTCGGCGCGGCACCTCCTCGCTACGGCGCTGGATTGCCAGACAGGACCTAGATCGTCTCGAAGCCCGCCATCATCGCCATGTCCTCGTGCTCGAGGTTGTGGCAGTGGATCAGGTACTTGCCCTTGTGGGCGGTGAAGCGCACCAGGACCTCGACCACCTCGGCCGGGCGGATGTCGACGGTGTCCTTCCAGCCGTGGTCGTACGCCGAGAGGTTGCCACCGCCGCGGCTCAGGACCTGGAACGGCGCCAGATGGACGTGCACCGGGTGATGGACGTCGGTGACGAACGACCAGATCTCGTACTGATCCAGCTTCACCTGGGCCTGCATCACCGCGGGATCGAACCCCTTCCCGTTGATCGTCCACCCGTGATGACCCCCGGCGTTACCGCGACGGAACCGCCACTCCCGCCGTACGACGCCACTCGGCCGCGGCGTCACGGCGTACGACGACAACGTCGCCGGGACGCTCGTGTCGTCGGCCGCCTTGCGGGCGACCTTGAAGCGCAGGACTCCTCCGTTCTGGTCCAGCTTGTTGACGACCGTGACCTCGTCGCCCGGCTGGTACTGCGAGAAGTCCACGATGACGTCGAACCGTTCGGCGGGCGCGATCACGAGCGTCTTGTGCTCGATCGGCTTGTCGAGCAGGCCGCCGTCGCTGCCGATCTGGACGAACGTCGCGGGCCCCTTGTCGAAGGCGAGTTCGTACCGGCGGGCGTTGCTGGCGTTGAGGATCCGGAACCGGTACCTGACCGCGTCCACCTCGTGCACCGGCCACGGAGCGCCGTTCACCAGGGTGACGTCCGCGACGACCCCTTCCATGTACTTCGACTCGACGCCGGGACCGTCCTTCGCGGCCGGATACAGGAACGATCCGTCCGCGTCGAACGCGCGGTCCGCGATCACGAGCGGGATCTCCCGGTCGCCCTTCGGCAGCGGGAGCTTGTCCTCCTCGTCGTCGCGGACGATGTGCAGGCCGAACAGCCCGCGATAGACCTGCGGAGCGGTGTAGTCCATCGCGTGGTCGTGGTACCAGAGGGTCGCGGCCCGCTGCGTGTTCGGGTACGTGTACGTGCGCTTGCCGGTCGTCGGGTTTCCGCCCGTCATGTGGTGGCCGTGGCCGCCGTGGCCGTTCGCCGGCATGATCAGGTCCAGCGGCCAGCCGTCGCTCGGCGCGGGGGTGTGGCCGCCGTGCAGGTGGACCGCGGTCGGTACGTCGAGTTGGTTGACCTGCTCGATCACCGTGGTGCGCCCGCTGCGTACGTCGAAGGTCGGTCCGGGCAGCAGGCCGTCGTACCCCATGACCTCGGTCTTGAGACCGGGCAGGATCTCGAGGCTCGCGGTGCGCTGGACGACCTGGTAGTAGTCGGCCTTCGCGTCGGAGCGGAGCGGCTTCTTCACCGGCGGGATCGGGAGCGGGACCTGGAAAGGGTCGGGGAGTTTCGCCTTGCTGCGCAGGAGTTCTCCGGCTTGCGAGGGCCTGGCCTCCTGACCGCAACTGGTCAGAGTGAGGGCGGCGCCGGTGCCTCCGGCAACCGCCAGGAATCCGCGACGGGACATCTTCATCGTTTCGCCTCCCGGCGGTTCAGGCGTGCGGTGGGACGGAACGACCAGACCGCCATCCAGATCACGGTGCCGACGAGGGCGGTGCCGAGCGGGACGTGGACGGCGAAGTTCTGCAGGTGGCCGTAGGTGAGCTGCACGAACTCGGCGACGACCAGGATCGGGGACACGACAGCCGGCCAGATCCGGCCGCGGCCGACGAGCGTGTAGCAGGCGGCGGCGACAGTCTGGAGCATTGCGATCATCCAGATCGTGCCGCCGACGGCTGTGTGCGGTGCGATCGCGTCGACGTTGCCGGCCAGGAAGTACCCGGCCGCGATCGGCTGGGCGATGATCATGACCGCGTGCAGGACGAGGGTGATGCGCAGGACGTGCAGGCTGACGCGCGGACGGCGTACCTTGGCCGCCGGTTGCGGCTCGAGGGTGATCATGCCGGCCTCCGGATGATCCAGAACGCGAACGCCACCGTGCTCGCGACCAGCCCGATGCCCAGCGGGACGTGCATCGCGAGGTGGCGGCTGTAGCCCATCGCGATCTGGACGGCCTCGCCCGCGAGGATCAGCAGGCTCACCGCGGGGCCGGTCCAGCGCCCGCCCTTGCGCCACCAGATCGTTGCTGCCAGCAATTGCGCGAGGCCGAGGTAGGCCAGCGCGTGCCCGATCGGTTCGTGCATCCGCAGGCCGCCGGGGGAGCCGTTCAGGTAGATCCCGGCGAAGACCGGCTGCAGGCAGATCGCCACCGCGTGCAGGCCGGACAGGGCCCGGAGTACGTGCAAGACCTTCATGTAGACAGACAATAGTAGTCTGGCTACATGTAGAGCAATCAGGTATCTCCCGGAAGGGTCAGGTCAGCCGCCCCAGGGGTGCGACGGAGATGCCGGCGCGCTCGCAGACCCAGTGCGGGTCGGGGCCGAGCTCCGGCTCGATGCGCAGCTCGTGATCGTGCAGGTCGTCGCAGGCGGTGCAGCGCGGCCAGCGGACCCCGGAGTCGACCAGGCGGTCCTGGACGTCCTGGGCGACCAGGCCGGCGATGTGTTCGGCGCCGTCGGGCCACTGGTCCAGCCACCACTGACGACCGGCGACGGCGTCCTCCAGCAAGGACACCATCACCGCGTCGTCGAAGCCGCGCGCGGCGAGGTCGTGCAGCACCATCGCCCGCGTAGTCAGCAACACCCCTGGCTCACTCATCGCCCTTCAGAGTGCCAGACCGGTCCGACAAAACAAGTTCAGCTCGCGGCGGTCGGGCAGGTGGGAGTGGGGTCGATGCGGTTGGCGAGGCGGAGTTCGCGTTCGGCGACGGACCGCAGTACGGCGCTCAACCGGGTGCGGATCGCGCGGTTGCGGACGGGCTCGTCGTACGGCTGCTGGGGAGCGTTCGGGAGGGCCGACTGGGCGAGGCTGCGAGTGTTCTCGACAGCGGTGTTGCCGGCGATGAAGTACGTCATGGTTCTGCTCCCTCCTGAGAGCGTGGTTGATCGACCCGGGTACCGGACGGTCCCGGGGAGGTCTGTGTGGGGTTGTCAGTGCTTGGGCGCCGGTCCGCTGCTGGAGCGGACGATGAGCTGGGTCGGCATCATCAGTTGGCGTTCGGTGCTGGCCGGGTCGAGCAGGATCCGGCCGACCGCGCGGCCCTTGTCCTTGATCGGCTGGCGAACCGTGGTGAGTCCGGCCGCGGCCGCTGCCGGGATGTCGTCGAAGCCGGCCAGTGATAGATCCCGGCCCGGGGTCAGCCCCCGGACCTTCATCGCCTCCAACGCGCCGAGCGCCTGGACGTCGCTCAGTCCGACGATGGCGGTCGGCCGGTCCTGCGAGTCGAGCACGTACTCCGCGCCCTTCAGGCCGGACGCGATCGCGTTGTGCCCGCCGGACACGATTCGCAGTCGCGCGTCGGGCATGGTCTTCTGCAGGCCGCGGATCCGCAGCTCGCAGTCGGTGTACCCGACCTCGTCGAGCGTCAGCTCCACCGGCCGGCCGCCGGCCGCCTGCGCGTTGTCGACCAGGACGACGACGTCGCGGTGACCGAGCCGGGCCAGGTGCTCGCCCAGTTGGGCGGCCGCCTCGACCTCGTCGATCGCGACCCAGGACAGGTCCGGGTGGTCGCCCCGATCGGTCGACACCGCGGGGATCCCGCGGTTCGCCAGGATCTCGAGCGCCGGATGACCGGCCGGCACGCAGAAGATCGCCGCCGCGTCGATCGCCGCCTGCTGTACGGCGTTGCTCCCGCCCGCGATGTCCGTGGAGCTGAGCGGCATCAGCAGCAGGCTGGTGGCGAACTCCTCGGCGACCTCCGCCAGCCCGGCCAGGAAGCCGACCGCGTACGGGTCCGAGAAGGCGTAGGCCAGCTTGTCGGTGAACAGCACCCCGACCGCGCCCGCCTTCCCGCTGCGCAGGGCGCGCGCCGATGCGTCCGGACCGGCGTACCCGAGCTCCTGGGCGGTGGCCAGGATCCGCTCGCGCAGTGCGGTGGAGAGCTGGTCGGGCTTGTTGTAGGCGTTCGAGACGGTCGACGGCGACACGCCCACGGCCTTCGCCACGGTCTTCAGCGTCACGCCCGGCATCTCGCCCACCTCGTCTGTATCGTTCTTCTAAATCGTTCTAGAAAAACGATACAGACGGTCGCCGGTGAGTGCAACCCGAATTTCCGGCGAGTGCGAGAAGATGTAGGGCATGGGTTCGTTGCTGGAGATCATCGCGCTGCATCCCGCGGATGCGGAGGCGGCACAGGAGGGCGGGGCGGACCGGCTGGAGCTGTGCGCCTCGATGGAGGCGGACGGTCTGTGCCCGTCGGTGTCCACGGTGAGCGCGATCCGGCGGGTCACCGACCTGCCGCTGCGGGTGATGCTGCGGCTGGACAACTCGTTCACCACCAACGGCGCCGACCTGAACCGGCTGACGGCGATGGCACAGTCGTTCCTCGCCGCAGGTGCGGACGGATTCGTGCTGGGGTTCCTGACCCCGGACAACCAGGTGGACGTCGAGTCGGTGAGTGCGCTGGTCAGTACGTTCGCCGGTACGCCGTGGACGTTCCACCGTGCCGTCGACGCAGTACTGGATCAGCAGGCGGCCTGGCGTGCACTGCGCAGCCTGCCCGGGCTGGACTGTGTTCTGACGGCCGGCTCGTCGATCGGGGTCGGACACGGGCTGGACGACCTGTGCAGGCTGGCCAAGGAGGATCCCGCTGTGGCCGGGGTGATGATGGCGGGCGGTGGTCTGCAGCCGGAGCACGTGCCGTGGCTGTTCCAGAGCGGTGTACGGCGGTTCCATGTCGGCTCGTCGGTGCGCCAGGACGGGTCGTGGACGAAGGCCTACGTGAACTCCCGGTTCGTCCGGTCGTGGCGCAACCTGCTCGACGCCCAGGACGCCCGCGAATGATCCTCATCGATCCGCCCGCGTGGCCGGCGTGGAACAGGATCTGGTCGCACCTGGTCAGTGACGAGTCCTACGAGGAGCTGCACGCGTTCGCGAAGGCAGCGGGCATTCCGGCGCGTGGCTTCGACCGCGACCACTACGACGTACCCAGTGACCGCTACGACGACCTGATCGCCGCCGGCGCCGTACCTGTATCCAGTAAGGAGCTGGTCCGCCGGCTGATCGCTTCGGGGCTCCGGCACAGAAAACGGCCCCCGATCGAGTAGATCGGGGGCCGTCGTTTTCAGTCGAGCAATTCGGTCACGGTGCCGGCGGCGACCGTGTGGCCGCCCTCGCGCACCGCGAAGCCGAGGCCGACGTCCATCGCGATCGGCTTCTCCAGCTCCACGCCGAGCTCGATCGTGTCGCCGGGCATCACCAGGGCGATGTCACCCAGGTCGATCCCGCCGGACACGTCCGTCGTCCGGAAGTAGAACTGCGGCCGGTAGTCCCCGGCGAACGGGGTGTGCCGGCCACCTTCGGCGGTGGACAGCGCGTGCAGGTTCGCCCGGAACTTCCGGTGCGGTTGCACACTGCCCGGCAGCGCCACCACCTGGCCGCGACGGACCTCGTCGCGCTTCACGCCACGCAGCAGCACCGCCGCGTTGTCACCCGCGTCCGCGGACTCCAGCGACTTGCCGAACGTCTCCAGACCGATCGCCGTACTGGTCACGGTCGGACCGAGACCGACGACCTCGACCGCGTCGCCGAGCTTCAGCGAACCGCGCTCGACCGCACCGGTGACCACCGTGCCGCGGCCGCTGATGGTGAGCACGTTCTCGATCGGCATCAGGAACGGCTCGCCGAGCTCGCGGTCCGGCACCGGCACGTAGCTGTCGATCGCGTCCAGCAGCTCACCGATCGCGGCGGTCCACGTCGGGTCACCTTCCAGCGCCTTCAGTCCGGACACACGCACGACCGGTACGTCGTCGCCGGGGAAGCCGTACTCCGAGAGGAGCTCACGGACCTCCAGCTCGACCAGGTCGAGCAGCTCCGGGTCGTCGACGGTGTCGGCCTTGTTCAGCGCGACCACGAGGTACGGCACGCCCACCCGGCGCGCGAGCAGCACATGCTCCCGCGTCTGCGGCATGGCGCCGTCCTGCGCGGAGACGACCAGGATCGCGGCGTCCACCTGGGCGGCGCCGGTGATCATGTTCTTCACGTAGTCGGCGTGCCCGGGCATGTCGACGTGCGCGTAGTGCCGGGTCGCGGTCTCGTACTCGACGTGCGAGATGTTGATCGTGATCCCGCGCTGCAGCTCCTCCGGCGCACGGTCGATGCCGTCGAAGGCGACGAAGCGGTTGACACTCGGGTCGCGCTCCGCGAGCACCTTGGTGATCGCGGCGGTCAGCGTCGTCTTGCCGTGGTCGACGTGACCCATCGTCCCGATGTTGAGGTGCGGCTTGGTCCGCACGAACTGGCTCTTGGCCATGAGAAATCCTTTGTCTGTCAGAAGATTCGGGGTGAGCCAGGACCCTCCGGCAAGCCCTCACAGCGCTGTCACCGCGGGAGGGGGCCGGTAAGAGCCACCCTCCTCCGCGGGTCCTGCTCAGCAGGAGGAGGGTCAGCTTCGAGTGCCGGTGCAATCAACTGACGGTGCCCACGTGGGAGCGCCCGTCAGGCCCTTGCCTGACAGGTCGAACTCGAAAACCACGCGGAACATGCGGATCACGGTAGGTGTCAACGCTGCCTACGGCAACGGAAATTCCCTAGTTCAGGGCGAAGAGGCGGGTGCCGTCGGAGAAGACCGGACGGGCCGCGGCCACGGTGACGGCCGGCTTGTCGCACGTGACCTCTTCGGACTTGGCGACGGCCTCGGTGTTCGGGCTGGGCACGATGGGCCGCGACTGGACACCGGTGGTCCCGATCATGACGGGGGAGCAGCTGCCGTTCGCCTGCGGCATCAGTGTGACCACGCGTCCGTCCGGCAGCAGTCCGAACCCGTTGCGCGGGTACTCCGGCTGCTGCAGCTTCGGCGGTACCTGCAGAAGGTGGTGCCACTGCGGCGTACCGTCGGCAGGGCTCGACGCCGACACGTCGTACGTCTGGGGCTGTCCGGGCTCGTTGCCGGTCCGGCAGGTGATCAGTACGAGTGAGGCGTGCGTGGCGGCCAGCTGGGCGTCGCACGACGACGAGCCGAGTCGCGGACGTGGTGTGCCGGGTACGGGTGTGGTCCACATGATGTGGCCCTCGCCGATGTCCACCGACCACTGGTACAGCGTGCCGCCCGCGGCGCCCGTCCAGATCAGCCCGGAGACCTCCCGAGTGTCCGGTACGGCGACCAGTTCGCCGACCCATGTCGATGGGTCCAGCTCGGCACTCAGGTCGATCCGCGCGCCCAGATCGACCTCCCACTTCTGCGCACCGGTCTTGAGGTCCAGACCGCGTACGACGGCGCCGTTGCCGGCGCAGGCGTCGACGACGACCGCCTGGTCACCGACCAGCTCACCCTGCGACACGGTGCAGCGCACCTGAGCCCGCCAGTGGGTCGGACTGCTCACGCCGTGCGAGACGACGTAGTTGTCCTCAGCCACGAGCAGCCGGTCCGCGTCGACGGCCAGTGCGGTGCCGTCGGTGTCGACCTCGGTCAGCACCTTCCCGGTCACCGCGTCGAGTACGGCGTACGTCGGCAGCTTGATGCCCGCGGGCCGTCGGTACTGCGAACGCGGCAGATGCGCCGCGATGACCTTCCCGTCCGCCGACACCACCAGACCGCGTGAGCCACTGGAGGCAGCGTCCTGTACGTCGGCCCGCGAGTAGCGCCACCGGATCTGACCAGTGGCCGCATCGGACATCACCACACCGTCCGGCCGCAGCTCAGCGACTCCGCCCGCAGTACCGGTGATGGCGCCGGTCGCAGGCACCTCGCGGCTCCAGGCCAGCGTCCCGTCGAGCTGGACCGGCTGCTGGGTCGGCTCGATCGTGGTCGTCGTACTGACCGTGTTGGCGGTCTCCAACCGCGCCTGGACGAACGGCTCGCCGGCCGAGACCACGACCCACGCCAGCAGCGTCCCGCACACAGCCGTCGCGCCGACACCCAGCCAGCGCGGAGGAGCCTGCGCGTACGGCGGTGCGAGGCGTAGCCGTCGTGCCAGTGCCAGCAACGCCCCGGCCAGCACCAGAGCCACCGAAGCGATCAGGAGGTACGGCCAGCGCTCCGACATCGCCGCACCGGGCTGTGCCGCCGGCCAGCGCCACCAGCACACTCCGATCGCGATCATGCCGACAGCGGCGAAGACGATCGCCGGAACGGTCACCAGCCGCTGCTGCGACCTCCGGAACCACGCACAGGCCAGTCCGGCCGCTGCCGCCGTACCCGCGATCGGCGCCCACACCGGGAAGCCGCTGACGTCGGACGGGTCGGCCGGCCACTTGGCGGCCGCCCCGAGGCCGCGACCCAGCAGGACCGAGGAGGCGACGATCGCACCGAGCGCGGCGCCGAAGTAGATGACCGGGATCAGCCCGCCGATCGGTCGGGCCGCCCTAGGGCCCAGGGACTCGACCTCCCGGTTCAGATTGTCCCGGGCAGGTCTCTCCCATTCCTCATGGCCCCGGTCGGTCGCGTACAGCCGCGTCTCGCCCAGACTCTGCAGGAACGACATCCGGCCACGGGCGAAGTCCCGGTCGGCGACGTGCTCGTACTCCTGCCGGATCCCGGCCGCGTACTCGTCGTACCGTGCCGCCGGCATGCTCAGGATCCGCAGGTCGGCGTCGCACAGCACGGCGCCGTTGCGGTCGTCCGGGGCGCAGTCGTGCTTCGCGGTCAGCCGGACGAGCCGCCCGATCTCCGCGACCCGGTCGGCGTCCACGCCGTACGCCGCCAGCTCGAGCTCGGCCAGCTGCGCCGAGACCTCCTCGTTCTCGCCGGGGTCGGCCTGCGGGTCGTAGATCGCGTCGTGGAACCAGGCCGCCAGCCGGACGGTGTCCGGATCGTCGGCGTACGCCGCCAGTTCGTCGATCGTCTCGAGCACCTCGGTCAGGTGCTGCCGGTCGTGATAGTGGCGATGTTGCTCTGCGTAACGAGCCAGCAGATCGTCGCCCAACGGCTGCGCGTGCGGCAGCAGGCGATTCCACCGGTCGCGCAGGTCCATGGCTAAGGAGTCTGACACCCGTTGGGAGTCGAGGCCGACCGATCCGGGGATCCCGGATCGGTCCGTGGCCAAAGCGATATCGGGTCGTCACCTGACCGCTTCGACAGGTGCGCCCGACAACGAATTCCAGGCACGGAATTGCGGTACAGATCACACTCCGGGGTCGACGAACCGGCCGTCCACACCGGTCGGCTACGGGGTGTGACTATCGCAGGGCGATGACCGTGTTCGCGCCGGACGTCAGGACAAGGTTGCCGACGGCCCGGGGATCGCGGCTGCAGGAGATGCCGGCCGGCAGCCGGGCCTGCCGGAACCCGGCCCGGCCGATCACGTTCGCGACGCAGCCGCCGGCGGCGCGGCTCAGCGAGACGACGCGGCCGTCCGCGGTCACGGTGACCTTCATCCGCGGGCTGACCGGGGCAAGGGTCTGCCAGGCGGTCAGGCCGGTGTTCGCGTCGACGGCCGTCACAACGGTCCGGCGGTTCTCCAGGCTGCTCGGACCAGGGCAGTCGACGACGATCAGGTACTTCCCGGCCGCGTTGAGCAGCGTCCGGCAGGCCCAGGTCCGCGGTACCTCCCAGCGCCAGCGGATGTCGCCGGTCCGCGGCTCGATCGCGGTCAGCGCGGCAGGTACGTCGCCGTCACCGCCAGGCTCGGCCACGACCACCAGACCGGCCACCACCACCGGCCGGCGATAGGTGTCCGCCGAGGTCCTGGTCCACAGCTTCTTGCCCGACTGGACGTCCAGCGCGGTCATCTGGTCCGGCCGGTCGTCGCAGGAGTGACTGACGAAGGCGAGAACGGTCTCGGCCGTCGCGATCGCGCCCAGGTCGGTGCAGTGACCGGACTCGTACGTCCAGCGCTCACGGCCACCCGGGTCGACACCGTGCAACTTGCCGGAGCGTTCGCCGGTCAGGAGCGGCTGGGCTTGCTGGATGACGTGGTCGCGGGTCCGGCCGGACCACGCGGCCTTGCGGTGGCCAGTGTTCGCGTCGAGCAGCAGGTAGCCGACGTCGGCGAACTGCGCCAGGACGTACTCGCCGTTGCCGGTGGCCGTGATCACCGGCTTCTCGTCGGAGTCGGAGCGGCTGTAGCGCCAGCGCAGCGAGCCGGTGGCAGCGTCGAGCATCTCGACCACACCGCTCGGGCGGGGGATCGCGATGCCGTAGCGAGTGCCGACCGCCTCCTCCGCGCCGGTGCCGAGGACCGAGTCGCTGACCCAGGCGACGCCGCCGTCGAGGACGGACGGGCTGGCTCGGCCGGCTTCGCGTGGTGTTCCTTCGACCCGCTCGTTGGAGGAGAGCACGTAGTTCCGGGAGAGCGGCTGGACGATCAGCAGGAGAGTCAGAGCAACCGCCGCCGGTACTGCGAGCCAGGCGAGCTGCTGGCCCAGATTGCGTGCTGGGAGGAAGCGGGCGGTTCGCGTGCGGAGCAGTGAGGCCACGAGGGCTGCGGCGCCGGCTGTGAGTAGAAGGAGCAGGGCTGAGATCAGCAGCGGGACGCGGAGGCCGATGCCGACGGCCTCGTTGGTTCGTGGCGCCTGGGCCCAGGCGATGAGCAGTCCGGTGACCGCGATCGCCAGTACGGCGCCTGCGATCAGCCGGGCGCGCTGGCTGGCGCTGCGGGCGCAGCGGAAGAGCACTGGTGCACTGAAGAACGAGAGGACCGCCAGCGCGACAGAGGGCCAGCCTGCCTCGTCCTGAGTGGTCGGGATCTCCCAGGACGCACCGGATGCGGCGATAGCGACCACGGCGGCCGCGATGGCGGTGAACGTGGCTGTGGCAGTCAGAGCGGCCTGCTGCCAGCCACGCCACGGGGCCGGGAGTTCGCTGTCCAGTCCGGCGAGCTCCGACTCGAGATTGAGTCGTGCGACCTGTCCGAGTCGCTGGCGGGCCAGTTGAGTGCGGTACAGGTGTCCGTCGAGTAGATCGCGGACCTCTTCGTACCGATGCTCCAGCGCGGCCTTGCGCTCCCCGGCGTCCCGTCGTACCTCGGCAGTGTGGACGGCGTACCGGCTCGGGTCGGAGGCGAGGATCGCGTTCACGGCGTCGAGCAGTACGTCGCCGTTCGCGTCGCGGCGGGGTGGCGCGTAGGCGTCCGGCTGCGGTGCGGCGAGGTCACCGGTCAGTCGGATCAGCCGGGCGACCTCGGCGATCCGGATGGGCGCTACGCCGTACTGCGGGAGGAGGTGCTCGGCCAGCCGGGCCGATGCCTCGGCGTCCTCGGGTGGGGTGCCGCCGGGCTCGTGGACCGCGCGGTGGAACCAGGCTGCCAAGCGGACGCTGGTGGGGTCGGTGGAGAGCTGGATGAGCGAGTCCAGCGCGGTGAGGACGATGTTGAGGTACTGGTCGCGGTACGCGCGGCGGTTGCGTTCGACGTACCAGGCGACCAGGTCGTCCGCCAGCGAGGCAGACCCCGGCAGCAGGTCATCCCACCGCGCCCGAAGTTCCACCACTGCTTCAGTCTGCCAGCCGCACTTCTCCAACGACTTACGAGTCTGCGCCTGCCAGCTTGCGGTTGGTTACTGCTTGGCCGACAGGACGCCGCTGAGCAGGCCGGGGTAGAGCTTCTCGAGGTCCTCGCGGCGCAGGATGCTGATCCGCCGGGTGCCGTCGGTGTGCGTGGAGATGACGCCGGCCTCGCGGAGCGTCTTGAGGTGATGCGCCCGGGTGGAGGCGGTGACCGGGAGTTCGATCTCGCCGCAGGCGATGCCGGCCGGCTGCTCGGCGAGCGCGCGGACGATCGTCAGCCGGACGGGCTCGCCCAGCGCCTGGAGAACCGCCTCGACGCGGATCTCGTCCTGCTCCGGCTGCGGGAGGACTTTGGTGGCCATGCGTCCATAGTACGACGCCCGTCGAAGTTCGATGATCTTCGTAGTACGATATCGATCGAACTACCGACTCTTCGGAAGGCCCTCAGAATGTCCGCACGGATCTACCTGCTCGGCGCCGGCGCGTTCGCGGTCGGCACCAGCGCGTACGTCGTGTCCGGTGTGCTGCCCGACGTCAGCTCCGAGCTGCACGTCTCGCTGACCGCGGCGGGTCAGCTCGCCACCGCGTTCTCCCTGTCGTACGCGATCGGTGCGCCGATCCTGTCCACGCTGACCGGCCGGTGGGAGCGCCGTACGCTGCTGATCGCCGCACTGGTCCTGGCCGCGCTCGGCAACCTGATCGCCGCGCTGGCCGTCAACTATCCGATCCTGATCGCAGGACGCGTCGTCGCGGCGTTGGGCGCTGCCATGTACACGCCGGCCGCCACACTGTTCGCCACCAGCCTGTTGCCACCTGAGGAACGCGGTAGAGCGGTAGCCATCGTCTTCGGTGGCCTCACGTTCGCGCTGGTGCTCGGCGTACCCGCAGGCACGCTGCTGGGTCCGACACTCGGCTACAAGGGTGTCTTCGCGCTGATCACCGCAGTGGCCGTACTGGTCGCCGTCGCCGAGCGTGCTGCGCTGCCGAAGGTCGACGCGCCACCGGTCGTCAGCCTGCGCGAACGCTTCGCCGGTGTGACCGACCGGCGGGTACAGATCGTTCTCGCGATGACTGTCCTCGCAGTGCTGGCCGCTTTCAGCGTGTACATCTACATAGTCCCGCTGCTCGAGCACACCGCCGGCCTGACCGGTAACGTCACCGGCCTCCTGCTGCTGTTGTACGGCGTGGGCGCGGTGATCGGCAACTTCCTCGGCGGCCGGATCACCGACCGCTTCGGCAGCCTGCGCACGCTGGTCGTCCTCATGCTCGGCATCACCGCCGTCATGGCCACGCTCGACCTGACCCTGACGACCGTCGTCGGCGCCGGAGCCGCTCTGGTGCTGTGGGGCATGCTGACCTGGGCATTCAACCCGCCGGTGCAGAACCTCCTGCTCGAACTCGGTGGCGGTCTGCTCATCTCGCTCAACGCGTCCGCGATCTACCTCGGCGCCGGCCTGTCGGCAGTGGTCGGAGGCCTGGTCATCCAGACGCTCGGCGTCGGCTACCTGCCTGTTCTGGGCGCTGCGCTGTCGCTGGTGGTACTCGGTCTGGTCTACCTCCTGTGGCGCGACCCGTCCCTGCAGCCCGTGGAGGAGCTGGAGCGTGAGGAGGACATCTACGTCCCAGCAGCCGCTGACTGAGGAGGACCCGTAGTAGGGCAGTCTTATGCCCCATGCGTCTGCTTGCTGGTGTGCTGCTGCTCGCCTCCGCCCTGACGGGGTCCAACGATCCCGCTGCGGTTGTCGACGGCTGGAAGACGTCACCTGTGTACGTCGACCCGACGCAGCAGTCACTGGTACCGGAGGAGGACGCGGCTGAGCTGGCCGAACGGGTGAGCGGGCACGACCCGGCGATTCGGATCGCGGTCGTGCCCGCCGCCGTACTGAACGATGGCAGTGACAACAACAGCAACAACAACGCAGCAGCTCGCAAGTACGTCGACAAGCTGGTGGACGCTCAGCGGGCGGACGGCATCTACCTGGTCGTGTTCGGTGGTGCGATCGCGTGGGGGAGTGCGGTCGGGGTGGACACGCCGATCGCGGAGATCCTCACCGATGAGCTGGGGAAGCACAGTCGTTCCGACCCGGTCGGCACGCTCAACGGCGTGCTGGATCAACTCGGCGTACAGAAGGCCTCCAAAGGGACGCCTGGGTGGCTATGGCCGCTGCTGATCGTGCTCGTCGTTCTGATTGCGGGTGGGCTCGCGCTGCGCTGGTGGAAGTCCCGTCCGGGCAAGGACAGTGGTCCTGCGCTCTACCGGCCGTCGTACGACGTTCTGCCGGACGAAGTGGACACGGTGGAGGAGCGGCGCGCGGCGGCGCGTGAGGACGTCACGCGGTTCGGTGAGGAACTGGATGCCGCGGACGTGCGTCTGGAGGGCAATGACATCACCGAGAAGACAGCGGATGTGCAAGCGGCGATGGACGCGTACGCCGAGGCCGGCCGCGTGGTCGACGGGGAACCGGACGACGACGCGCTGCGGGAAGTGCGAGCCACGGTCGAGTACGGTCGCTGGCGGCTGGCCTGCGCACAGGCGAAGGTCGCCGGCACAGCCGCACCGGCACGCCGTGCCGCCTGCTTCTTCGACCCCGGCCACGGCACGTCCGTGACGGACTGGATGTACACGCCACCTGGCGGGCGGCCCCGGGAAGTCCCGGTCTGCGGTGCCTGCCGTGATCGGCTCTCGGGAGGAGCACGATGAAGCGTCTGCTCGGTGCGATCGCCGTTGTCGCGTTGTGGGCCCTGCCGACACTGCCCGCACACGCGGCCACAGACCCCGACGCGTACATGAACACCGTCGCCGGTCACCTCGGCGATGCCGGCGTCTGGGTCGACCCGGCCGTGACGGACCTGACTGCCGATGATGCCGCGGAGCTGGACGCGCTGGCGAAGAGCGCAGCGGCGCCGATCCGGATCGCGGTCATCCCGGCGTCGAAGATCAACACGTCGGAGAGCAAGTACTCCGTGGAGCTCGCCTGGGAGGGCGAGGAGATCGCGGACCAGCTGTACGACCGCGTCGGCGTCGAGGGCGTGTACGCCGTCCTGGTCGACGCGACGTCGCAGAGCAAGGGTCGCGGGCTCCACGCCGCACAGCGGGCCGACAACGGACCGACGTACTTCGTCGGCGACGCGGTGGACCAGGCGGTCGACTGCTGTGCACCCGGCTACCGGCGGATGATCAAGCGGTTCATCGAGCGCGCCCAGGTCGTCGACAAGCCGTTCTACGTCGACGCGGCGCCGTACGCCGGTGGCGCGGCCGGGATCATCGGGCTCTGGTGCACGGTGACCGGGCTGGGGGCCCGCCGGGCGCGGCGGCAGGACGAGAAGGCGCACCTGAATGTCGTGCAGCCCCTGCTGAACGAGGAGATCATCGCGCTCTCCCAGCAGGTCTCCGCATTGCCGACGACCTCGGATCCGCAGCAGTCGAAGCTGTCCAAGGACGTGCTCGACACCGTCGAGAAGGCGCGGCAGCGACTGGACCAGGCCAAGGGCGACAAGGACATCGAGGCTGTGACGACCCTGCTCGGCTCTGCCCGGTACGGGCTCGTGTGCCTGGACGCCGTGCGCGCGGGCAAGCCGATCCCCGAGCCGACCGCGCCGTGCTTCTTCGACCCGCGGCACGGGCCGAGCGTGACTCAGGTCGAGTGGAAGCCCGAGGCGGGGGCCCCACGCAACGTCGACGTCTGCGCGGACTGCAAGGCCCGTGACGAGGCCGGCCAGGAGCCTGCGATCCGGATGGTGAAGGGCTGGCAGGTCGAGCGCCCCTACTGGGAGTACGGCGAGGACCTGGCCGCGTACGTCGACGGCTACTGGTCACGTGGTGACGGCCGGCAGTGGTGGTTCCCGGACTCGGACTTCCGGCGCCGCGGTGAGGAGATGCGGTCGCGCTGGCGGTCCCGTCGGCCTGGTGCTCGCTTCAGCCGGTTCAGCTCGAACGTCGGCAGCTCCGTCGGTGACTGGGCGGCCTCGTCCGGTGGCGGCTCTGACGACGACGGAAGCGGCTGGTCCAGCGGCTCGAGCCGGCGCAGGTCCTGGTCGTCGCGGACCCGGTCCAGCGGCGGCGGCTCGTCCCGGCGCTCGTCGCGCCGGTCCGGCGGCTCACGGGGCTTCTAGTACCTCAGGCAGGTCTTCACTGTGCAGGACGACCAGTGAGGTGACGGCACGGGTCAGACAGACGTAGAGGCGCCGGAGTCCGGTCCGCTCGTCGGCCTCACCAGCCACGATGCCGGCCGGCTCCACCAGCACCACGTGGTCGAACTCGAGACCCTTGGCCAGCGACGCCGGTACGACGTCCAGGTGCGAGTCCACGTCGTCCTCGTCACCGAGCACCGAGAAGGGGATGCCCTGCAGGGCTTTCCGCGCTGCGGGGACCAATGCGTCAGGGACGATCAGCCCGATCGAGCCGAGCCGTTCCGACACTTCATGGACTGTCGTCACGGCGGCCGCCAGCGCGTCCGGCACGCGGGTGATGGTGAGCTCACCACGTGCCCGCCGTACCGCTGTCGGCGGCTTCAGGTGCGGCGCGATCGACGGGAGAAGCCGGGCGGCGTACTCGATCACCTGACCGGGGACGCGGAAGCCCGCCGTGAGCTCCTCGGTGTGGGCACTGGTCTTGCCGAGGTGCTTCAGCGCCTCGTCCCAGGACGGCGTGGCCCAGGGCGTGGTGCCCTGAGCGATGTCGCCGAGCACAGTCATCGAGCCGGTTGAGCAGCGTCGACCGACAGCGCGCAGCTGCATCGCGGACAGGTCCTGTGCCTCGTCCAGGACCACGTGGCCGAGTGACGGCGTACGGTCGACCAGATCAGCGATCTCGTCGATCAGCGTGGCGTCGGCAACGGACCACTTGGCCGCAGCGGGTGACCGCGGCACCTTCTCCCAGCTCAGCAACGCCTGCTCTTCGGCCGTGAGAATACCGTCGGCGTGCTCGGCCAGCAGGTCGGGTTCGGTGAAGAGCTTGAAGAGGAGCTTCGCCGGGTCGACGGCCGGCCACAGCGCCTCGGCGTACTGCTTGACCGGACGGCTCCGAGCGACGGCATCCTGCACCCGGTCGTCCGGCGAGTCACCCGCTGCCTCCATGCGCAGCAGTACGGCGTGCGCCAGCCGCTGCGGCAACATCGCCCGGCCGGCGCCGTACCGGATGCCGCGGGTGCGCAGCTCGTCGACCAGCTCCTCGGCCTGGTACGTCGCCACGCGCCACCGGTGCGCGCCGCGGGGGACGACCAGCGCCTCCTCGGGCTGCTTCACGTGCGACCACACAGCCCGGTGCAGGACCTCGGCCATCCGCGCGTCACCCTTGAGTACGTCGACCGGCGCAGGGCCCGGCCCGGCGATCTTCACCCGCGCGACGAGCTCCTCGACCGTGGTCTGCTTCGCCTCGATCTCGCCCAGTGCGGGCAGGACGTCCCCGATGTACCGCAGGAAGCTGGCGTTCGGACCGACCACGAGCACACCGGCCCGGCTGAGCTGGTCACGGTACGCATAGAGCAGGTACGCCGCCCTGTGCAGCCCGACCGCGGTCTTACCGGTGCCGGGTGCTCCCTGTACGCAGATGGTGTCCTCGACGCCGGCCCGGACGATCACGTCCTGCTCCGGCTGGATGGTGGCCACGATGTCGCGCATCGGGCCGGAGCGCGGGCGCTCGATCTCCGCGTCCAGGATGTCGCTGTGCTGGTCGGCCGGCCCGCTCGCCGTCAGGTCCTCGTCCTCGAACGCCGTCATCTCGCCGTGCGTGAAGCCGAAGCGACGACGTACCCCGACACCCATCGGCTCGGTCTTGCTGGCTCGGTAGAACGGCACCGAGATGTCTGCTCGCCAATCCACCACCAGCGGCTCGCCCTGCTGGTCGTTCACGTGCCGGCGGCCGATGTGGAAGGTTTCCTCGGTCGGCTCGAGGTAGTCCAGCCGTCCGAAGAACAGCGGCACGTCCGGATCGTCCTCCAGCTCCTTCATCCGCTGGTAGATGGCGGCCTGCAGGAACTCCTGGTTGACCCGGTCCGCGCTGTGGATCTCCAGCGAGCCGGTCTTCTCCCGCATCTGCGCCAGAGCCGCCCGGGAGGTCTTCAGGTAGTCCTTCTCGGCCTGGAGAGTGTCGGACGTGTCTGAGGGCATGCTGAAACCTCCGGCGAGTAGGGGGAGCCCAGCTACGTTACTTGAGCACTCTGCGCGGTGGAACTGAATTACGGGCCGTCGGCCTGTCGGCGTGCAGACCCGGGCGGAGCAGCAACGGGAGGCTGGCCGCCAGCAGGACCAGTGCCACGATGCCGTCGAGCCAGTAGTGATTGGCGGTCACCACGACCACGCCGAAAGTGATGATCGGGTGCAGGAGCCACAGCCAGCGCCAGCGCGACCGGGTGATCAGGACCATCGACAGCCCGATCAGTGCGGCCCAGCCGACGTGCAGGCTCGGCATCGCCGCGAACTGGTTCACGGCCCCACCGGTGTGGTCCGCGCCGTACACGGACTGCCCGAACCGCAGCCCGCTGTCGACGAAGCCCGGCATCATCCGCGGCGGCGCCAGCGGGAACGCGATGTGACCGATCAGTGCCAGCCCGGTCAGCGACACCATCGTCCAGCGCACGTGTGAGTACGCCCTGGGCCGCCAGATGCTCAGCCAGAGCAGTACGGCGGCCGTGAGGGGAGCGTGCACGCTCGCGTAGTACAGGTTGGCGCCCTGTACCACCTGCGGGAACTGCAGCACCCAGTGCTGGACCGCGGCCTCGTCCGGCAGGTGCAACCAGCTCTGGAACGACAACACCTCATGAGCGTGGTCGAACGCGGACCCGGAGTGCCGGGCGGCGAGTTGCCGTCCGGCGCTGTAGACCAAAAAGAGGGTGGCCAGCAGGACCGCTTCCCGGACCACCCTCCAGAAGACTTTCTGTTGTAGTTCCCCGCCCTGCCCCGCCCGCTCGAGAGCCTCTATCCCCATACCGTTCGACGGTACCCGGCGGTGGCACAGGGTTTGCCCAGGCGCAACCCTGACGTTGCCCTGGGCAACCCCTCAGCCCTTCACGGCACCGGTCAGGACGCCCTTCGCGAAGTGCCGCTGCAGGAACGGGTAGATGATCAGGATCGGCACGATCGACACGACCAGGATCGCCATCTGGATCGACGCCTGCGGCGGCAGCAGTTCGGTGCCGAGCTCGGCGCTGCCCAGCTGGGTGTCGTTGATGACGTACGTCCGCAGTACCAGCTGCAACGGCCAGAGCTTGGAGTCGTTGAGATAGAGCAGTGCGGAGAAGAACGCGTTCCAGTACGCCACGGCGTAGAACAGGCCGATCACCGACAGCACCGCCTTCGACAGCGGCAGCACGATGTACGAGAACGTCTTCAGCTCACCCGCGCCGTCGATCCGTGCGCTCTCGGTGATCTCGTTCGGCAGGTTCATGAAGAACGCCCGCAGGACGACGACGTTGAACGCGCTGATCATCGTCGGCACGATCAGTGCCCAGATGCTGTCCAGCAGGCCGACGCCTTTGACCGTCAGGTACAGCGGGATGATGCCGGGGGAGAACAGCATGCTGAACAGCACCACCAGCAGGATCGGCCGGCCCGCCGAGAACCCGGGCCGTGCCAGGGCGTAGGCGAGCAGACACGACACGGTCAGGCTGAGCAGGGTGCCGACGATCGTCACGAAGATGCTGACGAACAGTGCACGCGTCACTACGCCGCCGGCGAACAACGACTCGTACGCCGAGAAGTTGATCGACTTCGGCAGCAGGACCAGACCGCCGGACTCGTTGATCTGCTTGTTCGGCGCGACGCTGGTCGAGATCACCCCGACGAATGGGATGATCACGACCGCGCAGAAGATCAGCAGCACGAACCCCTTGAAGATTCGCATGGGCCAGGACGGCATCGGCACGCCCTGCACGATCTTGCGACTCATCGCTGGTACACCCCCTGCTCGCCGAACATGTGCGCCACCTTGTTCGCGGTCAGCACGAGGATGACGCCGACGATGCCCTTCACCAGGCCGACCGCCGCCGCGACACCCCAGGCGCCACCGAGTACGCCGTTGTTGTAGACGTACGTGTCCAGTACTTCGCTGACGTCCCGGCCGACCGCCTGCTGCTGCAGGATGATCTGCTCGAACCCGACGGTCAGCGAGTCACCGAGCCGCAGGATGAACAGCAGGATGATGATCCCGCGCAGTCCGGGCAGTGTGACGTGCCAGAGCTGCTTCATCCGGCTGGCGCCGTCCACGCTCGCCGCCTCGTACAGCTGCGAGTCGATCTGGGACAGCGCGGCCAGGAACAGGATGGTGGCCCACCCGGTGTCCTTCCAGATGATCTGCGACGTCAGCAGCACGTGGAACAGTTCGGAGTTCCCGATGATGTCGATCGTCGTCAGGTCGTGGGAGCGCAGGTAGTTGTTCAGCAGGCCGCTGCCGCCGAGCATCTGCTGGAACAGCGCGACCACGATCACCCAGGACATGAAGTGCGGCAGGTACAGGATGCTCTGCGCGATCCGCTTGATCCGCTCGGAGAACAGCGAGTTGAGCAGCAGGGCGAGCAGGATCGGCGCCGGGAACACGAAGACCGACTGCAGGCCGGTCAGGATCAGCGTGTTCTTCAGCGCCCGCAGGAACGCCGGGTCGCCGTTGAAGATCACGCTGAAGTTCGCCCAGCCCGACCAGTCGCTGGCGCCGATCCCGAGGAACGGCTGGTAGTCCTTGAACGCGATCACGTTGCCCAGCAGCGGCACGTAGTGGAACGCGATGATCAGCGCGGTCCCGGGCAGCGCGAACAGCAGCAGGACGCGATCCCGCAGCAGCCGCTGACCGAGAGTCAGCCGCTGCTGCGGGTGCTTGGAGGATCTCTGCAGCATTACTTCCCTGCCGTGTCGGCGAGCGCCTGCTCGAGCTCGGTGCGGATCTTGTCGCCGCCCGCGGTCTTCCAGGACTCCACACCCGCCTTCCAGGCCGAGACAGGCTTCTTGCCCTGCACGATCTGGCTCTCCAGGTCGTTCATCGTCTTGACCAGCTGGCCCCACTTCTTCGACCCGGTGTCGGAGTACAGGCCGTACGACGCGTCGTACACGAGCCGCTTGGCGAGCTTCTCCTGGATCGCGTGCTGCTTCTGCGGGACGTCCGGCTTGCCGGCCCAGTACAGCGCCAGCGTGGAGTCGCTGATGTACTGCAGGCCGATCCCGGTCTCCACCACACCGACCTTGGACGGCACCGGATCCGTGCCCTGCAACGTGTAGTGCCGGCCCGAGACGCCGTACTTGCGGAACATGTACTCCTCGGTGCCGAACGGCGCCGCCATCCAGTTCGCGATCTTCAGCAGCGTCTCGGCCGAGTGCTGGCTGTCCTTGCTGAACGACGTCACGTTGTTCAGCGCACCACCCATCCAGGGCGTGCCCTGGCCGCCGTCGAAGCCCGGTACGTCGAGCATGTTCACCGCGAAGGCCTCGCCGGCGGTGCTGTCGGCGTAGTACTGGTTCCAGGCCACGAAGCTGTCGTAGTCGAACGCGGCGGCGCCGCCGTTGAACCACTGCTTGCGGGCGCTGGACTTGTCGTTGAACGCGTCCGGGTTGATCACGCCGGCGGCGACCATCTTGCGGCCGGCCTCGAGGGCCTGCTCCTGCGCCTCGTGCTCGTACATCGAGCTGAACTTGCCGCCCTCCTGCTTCCAGACGTTGGGCATACCAAGCATCTGCCGGATGGTCGACAGCGGCACCCGGGTCCAGGCCCACTTGTTCTGCTTGGCCGCGGTCATCTCCTTGGCCAGGGCGAAGAACTCCTCGAAGTTCTTCGGTGCCGGGTCCTTGATGCCCTTCGCAGCGAGCAGGTCCTCCCGGTAGAGGACGCCCGACGTCCGGGACATGCCGCGCGGTACCGGGACGCCGTAGATCGCGCCGTTGAAGACGCAGCCCTTCCAGAACTCGGTCGGGATGTTCGCCAGGAACGGGTACTTGCTGATCGCGTCACCGGACAGGTGCTCGGTCAGGTCCATGCACTTGGACTTCACCAGGCCGGGGATCTGCGGTGTGTCGGGCGGGATGTTCAGGATGTCCGGCAGGTCGCCGCCCGCGATCCGGGTGGCGAACTTGTCCTTGTACTCGTCGTTCGACGCCATGCTGATCTGCAGCTCGGAGCCGAGCCGCTTGTTCAGCTCCTGCCAGAACTGGTTCTTGTCGGCGGCGGGCGGGATGGCACCGGGGATGTTCGTCATGAACGTGATCGGCTTGCCGTCACCAGGAGCCTCGGCAATCGCCTTCACCGGATTCGCCGGGTACTTCAGGAACCCGTCCAGCACCACGTCGGTGCCGGGCAGGTCCGGCGTGATCTCGCCGTACTTCGTGTACGTCGGCAGCTTCACGGCCGCGTTCGCCGCGGCGGTGTTCTTCTTGTCGGACGCGCACCCCGCCAGCAGCGGCGTACCCGTGACCGCGACAGCGGCGGCGGCCAGACCACCGCCGAGGAAAGTTCTTCTGCTGACCGGCATGAGGCCTCACTTCCATCGGAGGGCCACACCATGACATAGTACGTCCTATGTCTTCAAGAGTCGGCGCGCTGGAAATCTCGGCGCCAGTCTTCGATCCGGCGGGAAGCGGCTACCACACGTTCCGGATTCCGTCCGTGCTGGCGCGTGGCGACCTGGTGCTCGCGTTCTGCGAGGGCCGGCTGCACGGGCCCGGTGACGCGGGCGAGATCGAGGTCGTACTGCGGCGCTCGCTCGACGGCGGCCGGACCTGGCTGCCGCTGCAGGTGGTGTCCGCGATGCCGGGCAAGACCTGTGGAAATCCGGTGCCGTTGGTCGACCCCGCGTCGGGTGACCTCGTGCTGGTGACGGTGGAGAACGGCGCGCACGCGGTCGAGATGTCGCTGGCCCGGGGCACCGATCCGGTCTCCGGCCGGCGTGTCTTCGTGCAGCGCTCGTCGGACGACGGTGCGACGTGGACCCCTACTGTGGAGATCACCCAGCAGGTGAAGCCGGGCGACTGGGGCTGGTACGCCACCGGTCCGTGCCACGGCATCACGACCAGCTCCGGGCGTCTCGTCGTACCGGCCAACCACTCGTTCGTGCCGTCCGAGCCCGTGGACGATCTGATCCGGCTGAACGGTGGGCACTGCATCTACAGCGACGACGGCGGGCACACGTGGTCGGTCGGCTTCGTGGACCGCAACGACGGCGCGGAGATCAACGCGAACGAGACCACCGTCGCCGAGCTGCCGGACGGGCGGCTGTACTTCAACGCCCGCAACCACCAGGGCACCGGACCGGCCCGCGTGCACGCGTGGTCGTCCGACGGCGGTCAGACCCTCGACGCGCCGTACGCCGGCATTCCCGAGATCACCGCACCCGGTATCCAGGGCAGTGTGCTCTGCCTGCCGGACGGGCGGTTGCTGTTGTCGACACCGGTGAACCCCACGTCACGCCGGGAACTGACCGTTTTCGTCAGTGCGGATTCCGGCGTGTCGTGGGAGCCGGCCCTGGTCGTGCACGAGGGCATGGCCGGGTACTCCGACCTCGTCCTCCTGCCGGACGGACCTGACTGGAGAGTCGGCATCTTCTACGAGGCCGGTGAGACCTCGTCCTTCGCGACCTTGCGCTTTGCCACATTCGCCCTTTGAGGTTGGGAGACCCCTTGACCGCATCCGCCCATCTGACCGGCGTCGTACCTCCGCTGGTCACACCGCTGACCCCCGAATACGACGTCGACACCGCATCGCTGGCCAGGCTCATCCAGCACCAGCTGTCCGGAGGTGTGGACGGCGTGTTCGTGCTCGGCACCTCCGGTGAGGGCACGTTCCTGACCGACGAGCAGCGACAGGTCGTGCTGGAAACCACTGTCGCCGAGGTGGCAGGACAGGTCCCGGTGCTGGCCGGTGTCATCGACACGTCGACCAACAGGGTCGCCGCACACGTCTCTGCCGCACTGAAGGCCGGCGTGGACGGATTGGTCGCCACAGCTCCGTTCTACGCGGCGACACATCCTGCTGAGATCGAGCGCCACTTCGTGCGGCTGAAGTCGTTCGCGGGCGACACCTCGCTGTACGCGTACGACATCCCCTCACGGGTCGGCACCAAGCTTCCCGCCGCTCTGATGACAGCTCTCGGCGAACAGGGTGTCATCGCCGGCGTCAAGGATTCGTCCGGGCAGGACGCGTCGCTGCGGGAGCTGGTCATCTCCCGCCGCGAGAAGCAGTTGGAGAACTTCGCGATCATGACCGGCTCCGAGGTGACGGTCGACTCCGCGCTGGCCTTCGGTGTCGACGGCGTCGTACCTGGTCTGGGGAACGTGGACCCGGCCGGGTACGTGCGGCTGTTCAAGGCTGCGGTGTCCGGTGACGTGGCCGCGGCGCGGGACGAGCAGGACCGGCTGTTCCGGCTCTTCGAGATCATCAACGCGCCGGACCGGTCGCGAATGGGGGCCAGCTCGGCCGCACTGGGTGCGTTCAAGGCCGGGTTGTTCCTGCTGGGCGTGATCGACTGCCCGCTGACGGCGTACCCCTGTATCCCGTTGAGCGACACGGAGATCGCCGCGATCCGGCCGCTCCTCGACCGCGCCGGACTACACTGAGCGGTCCTAGACAAGGAGGCCGGCAGTGACAACGGGTGGGCTCAGCCGGGCACGCGGTGCGGCAGGGAACCAGTCCTTCATCCGGGATGCGATGAAGTCGTACATCCTGGAGCGCGGGCTGAAGGCGGGTGATCCGCTGCCGAACGAGCAGGAGTTGATGGCACAGCTCGGCGTCGGGCGGCACCCGCTGCGCGAGGCGATGAAGGCGCTGCAGGCGGTCGGCATCATCGAGATCCGGCACGGGTACGGCACGTACGTCGGCGAGGTCAACCTGCAGTCCCTGGAGGACGGCCTCGCCTTCCGGATGTCCCAGTCGATGGCCGGCGACCTCCGGGACGTCCAGAACGTCCTGGAGGTCCGCCAGGCCATCGAGGTCGGCATGGCGGAGGAGGTCGTCGCGTACTTCAACGACCACGGGTACGACGACCTGGAGCCGATCGTCGAGCGGATGGAGGCGAAGGCCTCCGACGGCAAGTACTTCCCCGACGAGGACTGGGCCTTCCACCAGGCACTCTACGAGCCACTCGGCAACGCACTGGTGATCGACCTGCTGTCAGTCTTCTGGCGCACCTTCGCCCAGGTCGACGTCCGGCTCCCCGGCGCCCGCTACTCCCCGGCCGACGCCGCCGCCTGGCACCGAGACCTCCTGAACACCCTCACAACAGGCGACCCCGACGCCTACGCCCACTCCATGAAAAAACACTTCCACGGCATCCACACCCGCCTGGACGGATGAGCCCGACAGCTCGACAGTACGTATACGTCCACTGCTAGCTGGTGGCGTGGCCGCTGAGCGTGGGAGGGAGCGCTGAGGGGCGACACCTCCTGTTGAGCTGCCGCCTGTGGATGAACAACGGCAGCTGACGGAGCATTTGAGGCACCATGCCCGGATGGAATCGGTCGGTCAGATCCTGGAGCGCCGGGGCGGCTGGGCAACCGCCTCCGAGCTCGCGGGACTGGTCTCGCGGCATGCCGTCGCAAAGGCCCTCGCCGGCGGCGACATACAACGGATCGCGCTCGGGGTCTATGCGCTGCCCGGTCTCCCGGCCGACACCGTGGCGGTCCTCGCCTACGACGGTGTTCTCTCGCACGTGAGCGCGGCAGCGGCGTCGGGCCTGCCTTTGCTGGTAGCGCCCGAGAAGCCTCATCTGATCCTGCCGCCGCACCGCCGCCCACGACCTGGTCCACCGGCTGTGCTGCATTGGGCCAACGTCAGTTCGTCAGAGCGCGAGGGCCGAATCACCTCTCTGTCCCGCACCGTCGCCGACTGTTGTCGCATCCTTCCTTTCGCTGAGGCGCTTGCTGTCGCAGATGCCGCCCTCGCCACCCGACACCTGCTTCCGGCGGAGTTGCTGTCCGAGGTCTCGGCGATGCGCGGCGCCGGCTGCCCGAACGCTCGCCGGGTCGCGGCCGCGGCGACGCCGCTGGCCGCCAGCTTCTTGGAGTCGATGCTCCGGGCGCTCCTGATCAGTGCGGGCATCGCCGGCTTCGAACCGCAGGTACTGGTGTCGCACGACGGATTCCATGCCCGCGTGGACCTCGGCCATCGACGTGCCAGGTTGGCGCTGGAGGCCGAGGGCTTCGAGTTCCACGGATCCCGACGGGACTTCGCAGCCGACTGCTACCGGTACGACGAGCTGAACACAGCCGGCTGGTTGGTGCTCCGATTCACCTACGAGCAGATCATCGGCGATCCGGACTGGGTTGTTGCCACCGTCCGCGCGGCCCTGGCTCAGCGCCTCGGCGCGTGATGTCCGGCAGCTCGACAGTACGTATACGTCCACTGCGCCGAACCGCTCGGTCGGCCGAGCGTGGAGGCCGGCCGCCGAGCGGACATGTCCTGTCGAGCTGCAGATGTGCGGCTCAGGCGAACAGGTTCTCGGCGTCGACGATGGTGTAGGCGTAGCCCTGTTCGGCGAGGAAGCGTTGGCGGTGGGCGGCGAACTCGGCGTCGATGGTGTCGCGGGCGACGATCGAGTAGAAGCGGGCCGTGCGGCCGTCGCCCTTGGGGCGGAGGACACGACCCAGGCGCTGCGCCTCCTCCTGGCGGGAGCCGAAGGTGCCGGAGACCTGGATGGCGACCGACGCCTCGGGGAGGTCGATGGAGAAGTTCGCGACCTTGCTGACCACCAGCCGGGTGATCTCGCCCTGGCGGAAGGCCTCGAACAGCCGCTGACGTTCGCGGACCGTGGTCTCGCCCTTGATCACCGGGCATTCCAGTCGCTCGCCGAGTTCGTCCAACTGGTCGATGTACTGACCGATGACGAGCAGCGGTTCACCGGCGTGATGCTCGGCGATCCGCCGGACCAGCTTCGACTTCGCCGGGGTGGACGCGGCCAGGCGGTAGCGGTCCTCCGGCTCGGCGGTCGCGTACACGAACCGCTCGGTCTGCTCGAGGTCCACCCGCACCTCGACGCAGTCCGCCGGCGCGATCCAGCCCTGCGCCTCGATGTCCTTCCACGGCGCGTCGTACCGCTTCGGGCCGATCAGCGAGAACACGTCGCCCTCCCGGCCGTCCTCGCGGACCAGGGTCGCGGTCAGGCCGAGCCGCCGGCGCGTCTGCAGGTCCGCGGTCATCCGGAAGATCGGCGCGGGCAGCAGGTGCACCTCGTCGTACACGATCAGGCCCCAGTCGCGCGCGTCGAACAGCTCCAGGTGCGAGTACACGCCCTTCCGGCGCGTCGTCATCACCTGGTACGTCGCGATCGTGACCGGGCGGATCTCCTTGCGCGCACCGGAGTACTCGCCGATCTCGTCCTCGGTCAGGCTGGTCCGGCGGAGCAGCTCGTCCTTCCACTGCCGCGCGGACACCGTGTTGGTGACCAGGATCAGCGTGGTCGCGGACGCCTGTGCCATCGCGGCCGCGCCGACGATCGTCTTGCCGGCGCCACAGGGCAGTACGACGACACCGGAGCCGCCGTGCCAGAACGAGTCGGTCGCCTGCTCCTGGTACGGGCGCAGGTCCCAGCCGTCCTTCACCAGGTCGATCTGGTGTGCCTCGCCGTCGACGTACCCGGCCAGGTCCTCCGCGGGCCAGCCCAGCTTCAGCAGGGTCTGTTTGAGGTGACCTCGCTCCGACGGGTGCACCAGGACGGTGTCGTCGTCGAGGCGGGCGCCCAGCATGGGCTTCACCTTGTTGCTGCGCAGCACCTCTTCCAGCACCGGGCGGTCGGTCGTCACCAGCACCAGCCCGTGCTGCGGGTGCTTCTCGAGCCGCAGACGCCCGTACCGGTCGAGTGTCTCGGCGATGTCGACCAGCAGCGAGTGGGGGACCGGGTAGCGGCTGTAGCGCAGCAGCACGTCGATCACCTGCTCGGCGTCGTGCCCCGCGGCGCGCGCGTTCCACAGCCCCAGCGGCGTCAGCCGATAGGTGTGCACATGCTCCGGCGCCCGCTCCAGCTCCGCGAACGGCGCAATCGCCTTCCGGCAGTCGTTGGCATCCGCATGCGCGGTCTCCAGCAACAAGGTCTTGTCCGACTGCACAATCAGTGGACCGTCCGTCACCCGCAGCTCCTCTACCTAGCCCCGACCTTCCATTGTGCCTCAGCGATCAATCAACAGCCCGGGCGGCGGAGATGCGGTGGAGGGCGTAGGTGCGGGGGGTTTCGGTGGTGTCGTCGTAGGCGGTGAGCCAGCCGTCGGCTACTCGGGCCGGTTCGACGATGCGTTCGGTGGCGTGGCCGTTGTGGTCGACGTACGAGATCCAGGTGCGGGTGTGGGCCTCGGCGGCGTTGGTGAGGACGGCGATGGTTTCGGCAGGGGCGGCCGGTGCGACGAGGCCGTCGTCGCCGGGGCGTTCGGCGGCGATGCGGTCGCCGGTGCGGACCTTCTCGATCACTGCCTTCACCTGCTCGTCGGTCAGGTCGAACGCGCTCTCGTTGAAGTCCCGGCCGGTACGACGCCGCGGCGCCTCCCCCCGCCGTGGTGCACCCGTGACGTGCAGCGCACCGTCGAACGTCTCCGCCAGCGGCGCCAGCCCGGCGTCCCGCAACCTGCTCAGCACCATGTCCGGCGGTGACGGCGACACCACGACCGTCGGCGCCAGCCGGCGGAAGCGCACACCGGGCAGGTTCGAGTTGAGCAGCTGTGTCAGCACGTCCTCGTCGTCACAGCGCAGGTACGTCGAGGCGGTCCCGAGCCGCAGTACGCCGTGCCGTCGTGCCACGTCGTCGATGAGGTACGCCAGCGGTTGCGGGACCGGAGTACGCGAGTGCTCCGCGAGCCACGCGTGCAACTGCTCCGCAGTACGCCCGAGGTCGAAAGCGCGCCGTACCGAGCTCTCACTGAACCGGTAGACGCCGGCTCCGCCGTCCGACTCCACGTCAGCCATCGCCGACAGCTCGTCCTGCACGGTTCGCACCAACGGACCAGGAGCGACCGCAGTCAGGTCCGCCTGCAACAGCACCTCCGACACCGGCGCCGGCATCAGCGGGCTGATCGCCTCGGCCAACTCCTCCGCAGTCGGCTCAGAACCGAGCAGAGGCTGCGCATGTGCCGCCAGCGCACCCAGACCGGTAAGCCCGAGCAGTGCGGCCTCGGAAACGCTCCACTCGACCAGGTCGTCGCGGAACTGCCCGCCACGACGAGGGCGATGCCACGCCACCCATGTCACCACAGTCTCCGGAGCCGGCGCATTACCCGCACCGGCCTCGGCCAGGGCCTGCAGGGCCAGTACACGGATCTCTGGTGCCAGCAATCGCTCCAGGTCAGGAGACAACGCGTTGATGAGCCGCTCGCGTGCGGTCGCAGTACTACCCGTGCTGTCCCGACGCCCGATCAGCCCGATAGCCCTGAGACCTGTGAACCAGGCGATGACGAGCTGGGCCCACCGGTGCGCCAGGTCCAGCTCCAGCCAGTCGTCGTAGGCACTAGTAGGTAGCCACAGCTCGCTCGTACCGACTTCTACCGCGGCAACGAGCCCAGCGGCGTAGGCCATCTCCAGCACCGCTGCAGCGGTCTGCTCCTCCGCACCGATCCTCCCGGCGAGGCTGCGCAGCTCACGGACGCCGATGCCACCAGTACGCAGTACCGGAGGCGGCTCGGTTCCCAACTGCTCCAGGGCCCGGTCGACCAGCCGCACGAGATCCAGCGCCGCACCAGCCGCGGCCCGGTCGGCGATCGCGGCCGACACCTTCTTCCCGTCCAGCGGCGGCGGCACCGGACGAGTCGACGCCAGCACGCGCCCACCGCGCAGGTGCAGTCCGATCTGCCGCGGCAGCACGACGGTGTTCGCGTCCTTGGGTACGACGAGACCGCGCGCCAGCAACCGCTCCACCGGCGTCCGCGCCGACGCGATCGTCACCGGCCGGTCGGCCTTCTCGACCGATCCGGTCGGTGGACCCCACGTCAACTTGTCGAGCACGGCACGCGCGTCCTGCCCGGCTTCCTCAATCAGCTTGTCGAGATCGCCGAAGTGCCGCGTGGTGATCGGACCCAGCCCGGCCGGTGTCGGTCCGAGCAACTCATGGACCGCGCGGATCGGCCGCAGGTCGTCCTCGGTGCCCCACACCAGAGCGAGGTCCAGTAGCTCGGTCACGCGCGGCCGGACCACCTCCTCCGGTTGGCCGACACCTCGCGCCAACGCCTGCAGATCGACAGGCTCCGGCAGCGCGGACAGTGACTCCAGCAGGTCCACACCGAACTCGTCCAGCCGGTTGATGGCCCGCGCCGCCGACGCGTTGCTGGTCGCCCGGGCTGCGAGCTGACCGGTGTCGGCGGGAATCGGCAACGCCAGGTCGGGACGCCGTCGCAGCAGCTCACCGAGCGCGGCGTCACCCCAGCTCCGCAACGCCTCAGCGAGCGTACGGGGGCGGGTGGGCTCGGTCGTGCTCATCCCTCCAACGGTACGGGATCCGCCCCGAGGTCGGTCAGGATCTGCGCCACGGTCTCGTCCAGTGCGCGGTCCGGGCCGATCACGGTTTGCTTGATGCCGGGCAGTACGTCGTGCTCGCGGTACCAGTCCTGCATGAGGTCGGGGCCGAACTCGTCCCGGTTGTCCCGCGTCCCATGCCGTACGACGGTCTCCGCGAACGGGATGTCGAAGTAGTAGTGCAGCGTCGTCCCGCGGTGGTCGGAGGTGAGACGCCGGAGCATGTCGCCGTACCGGCCGGCGTCCAGGATCCCCTCCAGCACCACGTCGTACCCGTGGTCCAGGGCGTAGCGGACGTTGGTGTCGATCAGGCCGATGTTCACACCGCCGGGGACGTCGCGCTCGCGGAGCAGGATGCGGCGGAGGTAGTCCTGCTCGACCCAGGCCGTGCCGCGGCCGAGGCGTTCGCGCAGTGTGCGGGCAGTGGTCGACTTGCCGGAGCCCGAGTTGCCTCGCAGTACGACGAGGCGGGTGCTCGGACTCCCGGTCACTCGGCTGCTCCAGCGCTGCCGATCCGGCGGAAGCCGACCCGTTCGTAGACCGCTGCCACGGCTGCCGTCTCAGCGGAGAGCAGCACCAGATCCACCTCGTTGTCCAGCGCATGCTGGACGAGCGCCGAGGTCACTGCGGCGCCCAGACCGCGTCGGCGCATGGACGGCAGCGTGCCGACGCCGACGATCTCTGTCGCGGAGTCGACCGGCTGATGCGTTCCAGTGGCCACCATCCCGTCGTCTGTGAAGGCGCCAGCGCTGACCGCCACGCCACGGTGTACCCGGTCCTGGAGTGCTGTCACCACGTCGGCAGACATCTCAGCAGCTGCTGCGTCCCGTTCTGCCGGTCCAGCCTTGCCGACTGCCGTACCGGGCTCACCGAACGCCAACCCGGCGACGGCACGAGACTGCCGGACCACCTCCTCGTCGGCGGACAGGATCTCGCAGCGGGCATCAGCCACGACAGGGCGGAAGTCAGCGCGCTCCAGCACCAGCAACGGGTGCTCGACGACCGTCAGACCGGCTGCGACCGCAGCGGGTCCTAGCGAGGGACAGGTCTCCACGACCCATTCGAAGCTCAGCGGGATCTCCAGCTCGGCGCACCGCGCCCTTACGAGCTCGATGTCACTCGCCTCGATCGTTACCCCCGACCCGGGCACCGGGCGCGCGTAGTACGGCCAGACCGTCGTACTGCGGAACAACGTGAACGGACCGACCTCTTCGGCGACTGCCCCGGACAGCGGGACCTTGTGCAGGTAGTCGTCAACTCTGGTGATCATCGCGACGCAGTGAATCACCCGGACCGGCCATGCGCCACCGAAATGTCGAAGCGAGCCGCTCGGCTCCGACGTCCCGCCTGCCATCATCGGAGACAGAGGAGTGTCAGATGGAGAAAGTGACGTCAGCAGACGGTACGACGATCGCGTACGACCGGCTCGGGAGCGGGCAGCCGCTGATCCTGGTCGGGGGAGCGCTGTGCGACCGGCACGCGCTGCGGCCTCTGGCCGACGAGCTCGCGAGCGACTTCGACGTGGTCACGTACGACCGCCGCGGACGCGGTGACTCCGGGGACACCGCGCCGTACGCCGTCCAGCGCGAGGTGGAGGACCTGGCCGCGCTGCTGAGCGCCCTCGGCGGTACGGCGGCACTCTACGGGCACTCGTCCGGCGCGGGACTCGCCGCGATCGCCGCGAGCACAGGGCTGCCGTTCACCCGGGTCGTGCTGCACGAGCCGCCGTACGGGCCGGACGACGCGGAGACCTCGGACGACGGCGAGCAGGTGCTCGAACTGAGCCGGGAGGGCCGGAACCAGGAAGCGGTCGAACTGTTCCTGATGATGGCCGGTGTGCCCCAGCCGGAAGCAGTGGAGGTGGCTGCTGCTCCGGGCGTGGCCGAACTGGCCCCGACGCTGGCCTACGAATTCGCCGTCATGGGGCACGGCATCGACCGAGGCAGCACGCCGGTCGCGCTGCTGCGAGCGATCAAGCAGGACACTCTCGTCGTTGCCGGTACCGCCTCAGCGCCGTTCATGGTCGACGCGGCGCACCGCATCGTCGCGATCCTTCCGGCTGCGCGCTACGCCGAGCTCCCCGACCAGCGCCACGTCGTACCGCCGGAGCTGCTCGCCCCGGTGATCACGGCCTTCCTGGGAGGGAGCAGCCTCAGGCGATGATCTCGATCGACACCTTGTCCGGGTAGAACGCGACGTGCTCGCGGATGTCCGCGACCGCGTCGTACGGCTCCTCGTAGGTCCAGACCGCGTTCACGTGGTCGGGGAGGAGCGTGTAGTAGGACGCGTCGCCCTTGTACGGGCAGTAGGTCTGGTGGTCGGTGCGCTCGAGTTGCGTGAAGTCGACGTCCTTGCGCGGGATGTACTGCACCGCGGGGTAGTTCGCTTCCTGCAGCGACAGCGCGTCCCGGGTGTCCGCGACGACCCGGTCACCGACCTTCACGACCACGCGATCCGGGTTCTTCCCCACGGTGATCGGATGGTCCGGCCCAGGAATCTTCACAGTCTTCTCCGCCATGACCACTGACAACCAGGAGCGGCTCGGACGCATTCCCGCATCAGTCGAGCAAGAACGTTCCGCCGGCCGCTTCGGCGACCTCCGGGCCGAGGGCGCGCGCGGGCGTGTAGGCGCCGGCGCGGCCCTCACCGCGAGCCAGTCGTACGGCGATCTCCGCGGCGGAGCTCGTGGTGAACCCCATCGCGTCACCGGTGCGCAGCCAGCCCTCCCGCGTCGTACCGTCCGCCCAGGTCACGACGGCATGCCCCCAGGTGTGCTCGCGCGGTCTCGGCGCCGCCTTCAGTTCGGTCACCGCCAGCCGCCGTACGGCGAACCGCTGCAGCGCCGGGATCTTCAGCAACGCACCGGCGACGGGCAGCACCGCGCGCACCAGCGGCGCCGTGGGAATCAAGGCAGACGTCCCGACAACGCTCGGTGCACCGCTGGCCAGCTGTGCTGCCAGGAGTTCGCCGGTCGCAGCACCCGCGGACTTCACCGTCTGACCGTCCGGCAGTGCGTGCTCGCGGGGATCCGCGGCCAGCCGGGTCCGCACCAGTTGACCGTCCTCGTAGCGCAGACCGCCGGTGGTCAGGCCGGAGACGATCGACTGCGCCAGCGCCTCACCGATCGCTCCGCCGTCGTGGCCCACCGACGGCAGCGCGTCGATCCGCACCGCACTCGGCGTTGGCCGGTCCTGGCACAGCCGCGCGACGACCGCCTCCGTCCCCAGGACACCGAAGCCCGCGCCGGTGACGAACGTGCTGCCGGCCGCGGCCGCCTCCTCGTGCAGGGCGAGCAGTTGCGGCATGGCGACGAGATCGTTGGCCAGGTCAACATAGTGCCCGCCGGGCAGGCAGGCCCGCGCGATCGGGACGGCGGTCTCGGCGTACCCGCCGATCGTGTTCAGGACCACGGCCGGCCGGCGGCGCGTGATCTCCTCCGCCACCTGGTGCGTCTCGAGCACCTCGGCGTCGCCGAGGCCGAGGTCGGCGGCGGTCTTCCGCAGCCGTTCGGCGCTGCGTCCGACCAGCACCGGCGTACCGCCGAGCGCCGCGACCCGGGCGGTGATCTCCCGCCCGGTCCGGCCGGTCGCTCCGAGGATCCAGATGGTCATGAGAGCTCCTCAACAGATGATGTCTCAGGGTGTCATCACTAACGATAGCACTGTGTGTCATCACTCTTGGTAGAGTGCACCCATGGCGCGATGGGACCCGGGGGCCGAGCAGCGGCTGCGCAAGGCGGCGCTCGAGTTGTACGCCGAGCACGGGTACGACGCGGTGACCGTCAACCAGATCGCCGAACGTGCCGGCCTGACCCGGCGCTCGTACTTCCGCTACTTCCCGGACAAGCGCGAGGTTCTGTTCGCCGGAGCGGACCGGCTGCCCGCGGCGGTGACCGAAGCGGTCGTTGCCGTCGCCCCGGACGTCCGGCCCTGGCCGGCGCTGCTGGAGGCGGCCGCGACGGTGGGCGAGATGCTCGTCGAGCTGGCCGAGGATACCGCCGTACGGCGAGCCGTGATCGACGCCAGCCCGGAGCTGCAGGAGCGGGAGCGGACCAAGTTCGCGTCCGTGACGGCGGCACTGCGCGACGGGCTCGAGGCGCGTGGCGTGCCGGCCGAGGACGCGGAGCTGGTGGCGCAGGTCGGGGCGGCCGTGTTCCAGAACGCGTTCAGCCGGTGGATCGACGGCGGTGGACAGCGGACCTTCCGGTCCTGCCTGGACTCCGTCGTCGCGTCACTCGGCCGTCAGCTCGACGACTAGACACGGGCCGCCGTCGAACGCGCCGCCGTCGATCCCCAGGGCGAGGCCGTCGGCGTACAGGTGCGGGCCGGTGAGGAACTGCGGGTCGATGCCGAGCTGATCGGCGACGATGCTGTGGCCGTGCACGATCCGGCGGCCGCCGAGGTGCTGGAGCATGATGCCGGCGACCTCCGGACCGCTCGGCCCGCGGAACGCGTACCGCGACGTCGTCCGGCGCCAGATCTCCCACCACACCTCGATGTCGCCGGAGTGCAGCTCGGACCGGGCCGCGGCGTTGATCTGGTCGACCGTGTCGCCCCATTCGACGTACTCCGCCGTGTCGGAGTGCATCAGCAGGTGGTCGGCGTCCAGGCCGAGCATCGGCCGGTCGAGCAGCCAGGCGACGTCGTCGTCGGTGAGCAGCTCCTGGTCGCGGTCCTGGCCGCCGTTCAGCACCCAGGAACGCTCGAAGCTGCGCAGCGTGATCCCGTCGTGCGGGACGAACGTGTCGCCGAACTTGTGCATCCCGAGCGCGAGGATCTCGTGGTTGCCGAGCAGCATCCGGACCGCGCCGTCGGGGGCCTGCTCGATCAGGCCGCGGACGTAGTGCAGGACGCCGATGCCGTCCGGGCCGCGGTCGAAGAAGTCCCCGAGGAACCACAGCCGGGCGTCCGCGCCGGCCCAGTTGCCGTCGGCATCGGTGAGGCCGGCCGCCTGCAGGGCCGGGATCAGCTTCTCCAGGTGGCCGTGGACGTCGCTGACGGCGTACACCCTGGTCATCTCAGCCCCGGACGGTCAGCACGATCAGTACGACGTTGAGGGCCGTGACGGCGGTGGCTACCAGGCATGCCGCGAGAGTAGTCGCCCGGCGGTTGACGAGGTCGCCCATGACGCGCCGGGAAGCGGTCAATCTCACCAGCGGCCACAGCGCGCACGGGATGCCGAAGCTCAGCACCACCTGCGAGACCACCAGCGCGCGGCTCGGGTCGATGCCGATCGCAAGGACCAGCAGCGCGGGCACCAGCGTGATCAGCCGGCGTACGACGAGCGGCACGTGACGTCGCCAGAAACCGTCCAGGATCACCGATCCGGCGTACGTCCCGACCGAGGACGAGGCGAACCCGCTGGCCAGCAGGGCGAGCGCGAACAGCAGGGCCGGCAGTTGGCCCAGCCGGTCGCCGATCGCGTGGTGGGCGGCGTCGAGCGAGTCGGCGCCGGTGCCCTTCAGCGCGGCCGCCGCCAGGACGACCATCGCCAGGTTGACCGCGCCGGCCAGCGCCATCGCGACCGCCACGTCGAGCCGGGTGGCCCGCAGTACCCGTGACTTGCCGTCCTCGGAGTCGATCGCCTTCCAGTGCCGGTCCGTGACCAGGGCGCCGTGCAGCCAGATCGCGTGCGGCATCACGGTGGCGCCGAGCATGCCGGCCGCCAGCACGAGCGACTCGGTGCCGTCCAGCCGCGGCACCAGGCCGCCGACGATCCCGCTCGCGGACGGCTCGGACTGCACTGTGGACACGACGAAGCCGATCAGCACGACGGCGAGCAGCCCGATGATCGCGGCCTCGAACGGCCGCTGGCCGCGCTTGGACTGGTAGATCAGCAGCCCGAACGAGACCGCGCCGGTGATCAGGCCGCCGACCAGGAGCGGCACGCCGAACAGCAGGTTCAGCGCGATGGCGCCGCCGACGACCTCGGCCAGGTCGGTCGCGATCGCGACCACCTCGGCCTGCGCCCACAGCCCGGTCGACGTGGACCGCCTGAAGTGGTCACGGCACAGCTGCGGCAGGGTCCGCCCGGTCGCGATGCTCGCCTTGGCGGCCAGATACTGCACCAGGACGGCCATCAGGTTCGCGCCGACGACCACCCAGCACAGCAGATAGCCGTACGTCGCACCGGCGGCGATGTTGGTGGCGAAGTTGCCCGGGTCGACGTACGCGACCGCCGCAACGAAGGCCGGTCCGAGCAGTAACAGCCCGGACCGGTTGAGCTGCCGCCTCAGGGGCGCCGGTGCGTACATGAGAGAAGTCTGTACGACGCCGCCGACAACGCAACCCCTGATCCGGATTTGAGACGCGCGTTACGCCCAGGCGAACTGCACCTGGAGGGAGACCTCGATGCTGTTTTCGCCCGGAGTGACGTTGATGGCCGCGTCGAACGCCTTCGCGGAGGCCCTCCGGCTCTGCAGTCCGATCGGCGCGTGGTTGTAGGTCTCGGAGATCGCGGTCACCGAGCCGAGCGAGAACCCGGCCAGGGAGGCAAGGTGCTCGGCCTTCGCCTTGGCCTGCTCGAACGCGAGCCGCCGGGCCTCGATCAGCAGCTCGGACTTGTCCTCGATGTCGAACGACAACCCGTGCAGGGTCAGACTGTTGCCCGCAGCATCGACCGCCGCGTTGAGCAGCGCGCCGAAGCCGGTCAGGTCCTTCGTCTCGACCTGGATCGTGTGCGACGCCCGGTAGCCCGCGTCGGTGCCCGGCTCCCGGTAGTCCTGGAACACGTTCACCGCGCCGGTCGCCAGCCGCGACTCCTCGATGCCGCGCGCCCGGAGCGCCGCGATCACCACGTCCGTCCGCTCACCGACCGTCGCCACGGCGGTCGCCACATCCGGCTCCACCTGCTCGACGCCGAACGTGACGTGCAGTACGTCCGGCGTACCGCTGACCTGACCTGTCCCGACAACACTCACCCCTGTGTCCATTCCGTCAGTCTGGCATCACCTACAAGTCATCTGGGCATCTCACACTGCAGCATCGACTGACGAGCTGAGGAGAACTGATGCGCAGACGACTGCTGGCCATCGCCCTCGCCGGTGTGTTGCTCACCGGTCTGACCACCGCCCAGGCGACCGGGCGCGATTCCGACGTCACCCGTGCCTTCCAGACCACAAACCGCAGTACGGCGTGGTCGTTGGTGGAGCGGGTGCCGTTGAAGTTCCCGACGTACCACCCGCAGGGGTTCGCGCTGGTGGGGGACCTGATCTTCCTGAGCAGCGTGGAGGTGCTGGAGGCGCCGGTGAAGTACCCGGCACCGGTGGGTGGGTACGACCGGACGCCGGGGAAGGGGATCGGGCATGTGTTCGTGCTGGATCGGCGGGGCAACCTGAAGAAGGACATCCGGCTCGGTGAGGGTACGGCGTACCACCCGGGCGGCGTGGACTTCGACGGGCGGGACGTGTGGGTGCCGGTCGCGGAGTACCGGCCGAACTCGCGGGCGGTCGTCTACACGGTCGACCCGAAGACCTACCGCGTTACTGAGCGTTTCCGGGTCCAGGACCACGTCGGGGGAGTAGTGCGCGACCGGACGACCGGACAGGTACACGGCGTCAGTTGGGGGTCCCGCACGCTCTACAACTGGACCTCTGCCGGCAAGCAACTCGGCAAGGCCCCCAACGAGTCACACCTCCTCGACTACCAGGACTGCGACTACGTCTCCCGCGGCAAGCAGCTGTGCGGCGGTGTGACCGGGCTGGCAGGCCCCGACAACACGTCGTACAACCTGGGCGGCCTGGCCCTCCTGGACCTCCGCACCAACCGCATCCTCCACGAGATCCCGTTCCCACATTTCTCCCCCACCACCAACCACAACGCCACCCGCAACCCAGTAGCCCTGGAAACCACGAAGGACAAGCTCCGCTTGTACACCGCCCCCGACGACGGCGAGGACAACGGCGGCACCGAACTCCAAATCTACGAGGCCCCGCTCAAATAGCGGATCTCCAGCCCATCACAATCACCCGAAGTCGATCCGCTCCAGCGTGGATCTTCGGTCGGTCGGCAATTGTGATGGCCTGGCGATCCGCGCAACCCTCACATCACCCCAGGGCCGACGGCCTGCGGCGACGCCGTTGCCCTGGACCGTCGGCCTGACACGCATTGGTGGGAGGGTTTCGGGCTCTCCTGACGTATCCGTGGGTTCACGGCCACTGCTCGCCCCACCCATCGCCCGCGTGGTCAGTCAAAGACGGATATCCGTTGGTGTACAGGCTTCTCCTCTCGTATACGAAGGGAGAAGCCTGTACACCAACGGTTGACCCCTCAGACGGCGGCGCGCAGGGTCTGTTGTGGGGTGCTGCCGGTGATCGGCACGGCGTCGCGACGGAGCTCACCGACGATGCGTTCCTTGTGGCCGATCAGGTCGCGGACCTCTTGTGCGCTGTACTCGACGACCTCGCAGGAGTTTCCGGACCAGCGAGTCGCGTGCGCCGCGAGCGTTTCGACCTGTTCGAGCCAAGAGGGATCGGAGTCGTCGATGTCGTCCGGCCGGACGATCAGCAGGTCGAGATCGCTGTCGGCGTCGCCTTCGCCGCGCGCCGTCGATCCGAAGAGCCAAACCGCCTTCGCCGGGATCTCCCAGGACTCAGCCTCTGCCTTGATCCGCTTCAGGAGAATGTCCCGGAGCTGCGCGAGCTGATCGATGGCCGGTGCGGCGACATGATCCCGGTTGAGCGTGTAGAGCCGGGCGCGACCAGCCGGCTCGGCAGTCACCACTCCCGTGCTCACCAGATCATCCAGCACCTTCTGTACACCGCTCGGACTTGCAGGTGAACGCAGCAGTCCGGCCACGGCGCGGCCTGTCAGAGCGTGATCCGTCCGCGCGAGCACTGCGAGAACCCGGCCGTGAAGCCCGGGAACGACACTCGACATCGGCTCGGAGAAGCGCATTGGTCCTCCACCTCCGTTGCCCACTATAGCAGACATATGCCCACTTTTTAGAACATAGTCAGCTAGCTCGGCGGATGATTCGGGCTGGGATGTTGTGGGTGTGGCAGAGGGAGAGGAGGGCTGTGCCGTCTATGAGTTGGAGGGGTTTGCCGCCTGCGAACTGGTAGCTGGTGGGGCCGAAGCCGGAGGTGGTGATGAGGATGCCTTTGGTGGCTCCTGCGTCGACCACGGTGCCGAAGAGGTCGCGGACGGCGGACGGTGGAACGGTGCGGGTCCAGAGCTTGGCCTGGACGACGAACTTGCCGCCGGTGATCGGCCGGGGATCGTACGCCACGCAGTCGATCCCGCCGTCCGTCCCGCGGCGGAACAGCCGGGTCTCCAGACCCATCCGGGTGAGCAGGTTGTGCACCAGGTGCTCGAAGGACTCGGGGCTGAGGTCCAGCAGGTTCGGCCGGGCGTCGATCTCGCTGATCACGTTCACCGCCTCCACAATGCGCGGATCGGTCAGGTCGAACTCCAGCACCGGTTCCACCGGCTGCAGCTCCTCCGGATGCCGTGACACCTCGGCGGCGAAGTAGTGCCGTACACAGGCCACCGGATCGAGCTGATCCAGCACCAGCGCCTGGTACTGCTCCCGCGTCGCCCGCAACGTGATGAGGCACGGCCGCACGGTCTGCCCCGTAGCCGGATCCACAGACTCGACCATCCCGTTGAACACGACCGTCTCAACCACGCCGTACCTGTCGCTGCCGAAGATCAGGTGCAACGCCCGCAGTGCCAGCTGCGCCACCAGCTGCTGGTACAGCCGCCGCAGCTCCACAGGATCACGCGGTACCGCCAGCACTGTGTCGAGCGACCGGTCATAGCGGTACGACGCCTCGGCCGGTACGACGCTGACGTCGGGTAGATCCCACTCGACCGCGAGCAGTGTCGACTCGGGGACGTACCCGACCTTGCGCCGCCGGGGGAAGTCCAGCGGTTCCGGGATCCGGTCCAGCGCCTTCGTGAAGTAGCGGGTCACCGCGGCCCGATCACGGTTCTCCAGAGCGCGGATGTAAGCGTCGATCCGCGCATGCTGTTCCGCGGTCGCCTCGTCGAGCCGGCGCTGTTGCTCGACCTGCTCCCGCAGCGCCTTGGCCACCCGCTCCCGGCGGGTCTCCTCGGCGGCCCGGTGGCGTTCGATTGCCTCCGCGAACCGGTCCTCCGCGTCGGCGAGCCGCCGCGCGAACCTGCGCTCGGCGCCCCACCAGCGGAACCGTCCCGGCGGGTGGGGCACGAACGCATCCCAGACAGGTCCGGGATGCGCTTCGAGATCGGCCGGGGACACCGTCGGTGGGGCCCGTCGCGGAGCGCGTTTCAGCGTCTGCAAATCGCTGCCGTGGACCTCGACGGCGAGTGCGTCGGACAGGACGGCGCCCAGGGCCTGGACGCGTTCCTGTACCGCAGCGGTACGTTGCGCCGCCTCGGCGGTCCGGCCGGGCGGGCGGTCGCTGCGGGCGTGACCTTCCACAGATCGGCCCATCGCCTCACACCTCTCAGCTTCCACAGTAACGGTCCAACCACGCTGAGCGACCGTTTGTGACGGAGAGTTGGTAAGGACATTGCTTGCCGTCCACCCCTTGTTTCCTGCCGCACGTGCACCTGCAGACTCGCCGCACCTGCACCCGCAAGCGCGCCGCGCGTACCCTTGCCGCGTCCCGCGCGTCGGGTGACGATGCAGTGATGAGCCTGCCGTCGTACGCATCCGGGGTGTCCGAGGTTCCGCTACTGGGCGAGACGATCGGCGCGAACCTGAGACGCACGATCCGCGAGTACGGCGACCGCGAGGCGCTCGTCGAGGTGCAGACCGGGCGGCGCTGGACGTACGACGAGTTCGGCGCCGAGGTCGAACTGGTCGCGCGCGGCCTGATGGCCCGCGGTATCGCGAAGGGTGACCGGGTCGGCATCTGGGCGCCGAACCAGGCCGAATGGACCATCACGCAGTACGCAACCGCCCTGATGGGCGCGATCCTGGTGAACATCAACCCGGCGTACCGCACCCACGAGCTGGCCTACGCGCTGAACCAGTCCGGCGTCCGGCTGCTCGTCTCCGCGACCTCGTTCAAAACCAGCGATTACCGGGCGATGGTGGAGGAAGTGAAGCCTGACCTGCCCGCGCTCGAGGAGACGATCTACCTCGGCACCGGCGACTGGGACGCGCTCCGCGACGACGCCCGGCGGATCACGGTCGACGCGCTCACCGCGCGCGAGGCGGAGCTGTCGTTCGACGACCCGATCAACATCCAGTACACCAGCGGTACGACGGGATTCCCGAAGGGCGCGACGCTCAGCCACCACAACATCCTGAACAACGGCTTCTTCGTCACCGAGACGATCGCCTTCACCGCCGAGGACCGGCTGTGCATCCCCGTCCCCTTCTACCACTGCTTCGGCATGGTGATGGGCAACCTCGGGTGCACCACGCACGGCGCGTGCATGGTGATCCCGGGGCCGGCGTTCGACCCGGCCGCGACGCTCACGGCCGTCCAGGACGAGCGGTGCACGGGGCTGTACGGCGTACCGACGATGTTCATCGCGGAGCTCGGCCTGCCGGACTTCGCGGACTACGACCTGACGAGTCTGCGGACCGGCGTGATGGCGGGATCGCCGTGCCCGATCGAGGTGATGAAGCGCTGCGTCGCGGACATGCACATGGCCGAGGTGGCGATCTGCTACGGCATGACCGAGACGTCGCCGGTGTCCACGCAGACCCGGCGCGACGACGACCTCGACCGCCGTACGTCGACCGTCGGCCGGGTGATGCCGCACGTCGAGGTCAAGCTCGTCGATCCGGCCACGGGTCTCGTCGTACCGCGCGGTGAGCCGGGGGAGCTGTGCACCCGCGGGTACTCCGTGATGCTCGGCTACTGGGACGAGCCGGAGAAGACCGCCGAGGCGATCGACCGGGCGCGCTGGATGCACACGGGAGATCTCGCCACGATGCGCGAGGACGGGTACGTGAACATCGTCGGCCGGATCAAGGACATGGTGATCCGCGGCGGCGAGAACGTGTACCCGCGCGAGATCGAGGAGTTCCTCTACACCCACCCGGCGATCGCCGATGTCCAGGTCATTGGTGTCCCCGACGAGAAGTACGGCGAGGAGCTCTGCGCCTGGATCAAACTCAAGCCCGGCGCCGACCCGCTCGACGCGGAGGCCGTCAGGGCCTTCGCCACCGGCAAACTCGCACACTTCAAGATCCCCCGCTACGTCCTCCTCGTCGACGACTTCCCGATGACCGTCACCGGGAAGATCCGCAAGGTCGAGATGCGCGAGAAGTCCGTCGAACTCCTCGGCCTGACGTAAGGCAGCCGGCGCTCCCGGTCAGGTCTGTTCGAGGTGCCGGGCGAAGGCCTGCACGGACGGGGTCTGTTCGCCGCGGCGCCAGATCAGGGCGAGCGCCGAGTCGGGGAGGCCGGAGACCGGGACGGTGGAGATGTCGGCGCGGTGGTTGGTGCTGGCGGTGGGTTCGCAGATGAGCATCGCGCCGCGACCGGCGGCGATCAGGGACAGGCCCTCCTGGAGGGTGTGGACCCCGGGGCCGCGGTGGATGAGCGCGCCGCTGGGGGTCTGGGTCGGCGCCTGGGCCTGGCGCCAGTAGCCGGGGGCCGGGTCGGCGGCGGCGATCAGGGTTTCGCCGGCCAGTTCCTCGGCGTCGACCGACGAGCGGTCCGCGAGCCGGTGACTGCGGCACACCGCGAGCGTCTGCGGGTGACGTGAGAACACCGGACCGACGACCAGGTCGTCCTCGGCGACGGGCAGCAGTACGACGGCCGCGTCGACGGCACCCCGGCGGAGCGCGCCGAACGGATCGTTGAGCGGGAGTTCGCACACGTTGATGAGGCAGTTCGGGTTCCGCGACTGGAACGCGGACACCGCGCGGAGGATCTGGTCGTTCGCCGCGCCCTGGAACCCGATCCGGAGCGTGCCTTTCGCCTGCGCGGCGTACTCGCGCGCGTTCTCGACCACCCGCTCCAGTGCCGCGTACGCCGGTCGCAGCGAGGTGAGGAACTCCTTGCCCAACGGCGTCAGTGCGACCCGGCGGCTGGTCCGCTCGAACAACTGCCCGCCGATCCGCCGCTCCAACGACTGCAGGAGCTGGCTGACCCGGCTCTGCGACAGGTAGAGCCGCTCCGCCGTCCGTCCGAAGTGCAACTCCTCGGACAACACGAGGAAACACTCCAGCTCGCGGACCTCGACAGCCATCGGCGTCCCTCCGATCGATGAGCCCAGCTAATACAACCATGACCAGATCGCCGTTGTTCCGCCCCGCCTCGCGACGGCTCACTGGTGACATGACAACGATCTGCGTCGACCAGCCGGCCACTGGCCTCCGGGCCTGGGCCGCGTCCGTGACGATGGCCGCCACGGTCTTCACCGTGGTCACCGCCGAGATGCTCCCGGTCGGCGTTCTGACGCCCATGAGCGAATCACTCCACACGACGGAAGGCGTCGCAGGTCTGGCACTGACAGCAACAGGCGTGACCTCCGCAATTGCCGCACCTGTCCTCCCCTTGCTGTTGGGCAGACTGGACCGCCGGGCAGTGCTGGGCGGACTAATGGTCCTGCTCGCGGTGTCGTCATTCGCCGCCGCCGTCACCCCGTTCTACTCGATCTTCATGCTCGCCCGCGTCCTGATGGGTGTCACCATCGGCGGCGTCTGGCTCCTCACCGTCAGTCTCGCCCGCCGCGTCGTCCCGGAGAACGCTGCCGGCCCGGCCACCTCACTGATCTTCTCCGGCATCGGAATCGCCTCAGTGCTGGGGATTCCGGCCGGTGCGTACGTCGGCGAACTCGCCGGCTGGCGCTGGGCCTTCGCGGGCGTCGGACTGCTGTCGCTGGGCCTGACCGTTGCCCTGAGCATCTTCCTGCCGAACCTCGCCCCGGAGCGCCCTGTCCGGCTGTGCGACGTACGAGAAGTCCTTCAGGTCAAGCAGGTTCGCGTAGGCGTGATCCTCGTCGCGCTGATCGTGACCGGCCACTTCGCGGCGTACACCTATGTCCGTCCGCTCGTCGAGCCGCACACCGGCCCGGCGCTGATCGGCACGCTGCTCCTCGCGTACGGCGTGGCAGGTGTCGTCGGCAACTTCCTCACCGGCGCCCTGCGCCCCTTCCGCGCCCTGACCGTCATCGCCGCCGGTATCGCCCTGACCGCGCTGGCCATGCCCGTGCTCGGCACGACCCTCGCCGGATCCCTTGTCCTGCTGGTGATCTGGGGTTTCGCGTACGGCGGAACGAGTGTCAGCACCCAGGCGTGGGCACACGCCGCGGCGCCCAGTGCCCCCGAATCATCGTCCGCTGTCCTGGTGGGGGTGTACAACGGATCGATCGCACTGGGCGCCTTCACCGGCGGCCAGGTCGCCGACCAGCTCGGTACGACGACGGTCACCTGGCTTCCCGCAGTCCTCGCGACTGCGGCGCTTGTGGTGTTGCTAGCGAACCGCGTCCAGCGCGGCTGAGTCCTCGTCGCCGAAGTCGTCCTCGAGTTTCTCCGGCGAGTAGTCGAGGTCGATACCGGCCACGTCCGCGCCGACGGCCGACTCGATCGCGCCGAGGCGGCGGGTCGCGCGGTCGCCGGCGTACGTCATCAGCGCCGTCGGGTTGATCTCGGGCGGGAGCTCGGGGGAGTTGTCCATCGCCCACTGGATCTGCGTCAGCGCGTGCGGGAGGAGCTCCTCCATCGTGTCGGTGACGACCTTCCAGTTCGACGCGTCCGCGGCGACGTGCCGGCGGCAGGTGAACGTGCCCCACGCCATGTGCCGCCGCTCGTCGTCGCCGATCCGCCGGATCAGCTCCTGCATACCGGGCAGGACGCCGCGCGACGTACACAGCAGGTTCCACGCGTGGTATCCGGTGAGGGCCAGCGTCCCTTCCACCACGTGGTTGTAGGTCACGGACGCCCGGACCTGGTTCGTCGGCGACGGGTCGTCGGCCAGCGACTTCAGCGCGACCGGCAGGGCTTCGTAGAAGATCGCGCGGTACCCGGGGTTGTTCTCGACGTACCGGTGCAGGTCCTCGGTGACGCCGACCGCGTCCAGCCAGAGCCGGAAGACCGCGGTGTGCTTGGCCTCTTCGAAGCAGAACTGCGTCAGGTACATCTCGTCGCCGAACCGGCCCTCGGCGGCCATCGCCTGCAGGAACGGCTGCAGGTCCTCGGTCACCGCCTCCTCACCCGCGATGAACTGCGAGCAGAGCATCAACGCGTTGTCCTTGTCGTTGTCGCTCAGCTCCTGCCAGTCCTTGGCGTCCTGGCTGAAGTCGATGTCGCGCGGATTCCAGAACTTGCGGTTGCCCTTGTCGAACAGGCGCAACGGCAGCGCGTCCCAGTTGAGCCCGCCGGACCGCAGCGAGCTGAAACCCTGCCGGTGAAGGGGATTGGTCATACGTGCTGCCTCCGAGTCTCGCTCAAGAAGGGAGAGAGGACGCGAGCCAGCTGCGCAGCCACCACCGCGGGGGGAGGGCCCGGGGTGACGATGTGACTGATGACGACGCGCAAGGCGACGTCGACGCAGCTGGTCGCGTCCTCCGCCGGCACCTCCGGCCAGTGCTCCCTGACATGGGCATCCAGCCGGAGGTGTGCCAGCTCCAGCACCTGCTGCCCCCGTGTGGTCAGCAGTTGACTGGCTTGGTCGGATCCCGGCTGGCTGAGCGCCGCTTTGATCAGCGGGTTCTCCCCGGCCAGCGCGAGCGCCCGCTCGACCGCGGCCCGCAGGCCGTCGATCGGGTCGGACTGCTCGGCCAGCGCGGCGTTCACATCCAGCAGGAACCGCTCGGTCTCACGGGCCGCGAGGGCCTCGACCACGCCCCACTTGTCCCCGAACTCGTTGTAGACGGTCTGCCGTGAGACCCCGGTCTGGCGGGCCACCGCAGCCATCCGCAGGCCGTCGTACCCACCGGCGACCACAGCCTCGTGTGCGGCGTCGAGCAGCTCGTCACGAAGGCGTCGTTTGGTGCGGTCGGCGAACGAGTCCATGCCGAAGAGGGTTTACAAAAACCTCTCTGATGTCAAGTGCTCGGACATAGTGTCTTCAGTTGTCAACATCGGAGAAGTGCGAGGCGTCACCGGTTCGTGGCGTACTGCGGACGCCGTCCACGCTGACCGGGACGTCGCCGGCGAGCGTGATCCGGTGCAGCCGCCGGGGCTGGTCGTCGTAGTCGGCGACGCCGTAGTGCTGGGTCGCGCGGTTGTCCCAGATCGCCAGGTCGCCCGGCTGCCAGTGCCAGCGGACGGTGTTGTCGAGGTTGGTGACACGGTTCTGCAGGAGCTGGAACAACGCGGTCGTCTCGGCGCTCGACAACCCGACGAAGCGGCGGAGGAAATGACCGAGCACCAGTGCGCGCTCGCCGGTCTCGGGGTGCACGCGGACCACCGGATGCTCGGTCTCGAACAGCTTCGACTCGAACTCCTTCTGGTACTCCTCGAACTTCACGTCGATCCCGCCGATCCGCCCCTCGTCGGCATGCCCGGCGTAGTCGTACAGGTTGCTGTGCACCGCCCACAGCCGCTCGACGAGCGCCTGTAAGGGCTGCGGCAGGTTCGCGTACGCCCGCACGGTGTTGGCCCAGGTGGTGTCTCCGCCGTACGCCGGGAGTGTGACCGCCCGGAGCAGGCTGATCGCCGGGATCCGGTCGACGAACGTGACGTCGGTGTGCCAGCTGTTGGACTTGCTGTAGTCGGAGTCGATCGGCAGGACGTTGGCGGCGCCGTCGACGCTCCTCGAGGTCGGGTGTGCGAGCGTCGGCGTACCGAGCAACCGGGCGAAGGCGAGCTGGCCGGCGTCGTCGAGGTGGTGCTGCTCGCGGAAGAAGATCACCTTGTGGTCGAGCAGGGCCTGGCGGATCGCGGCGACGGTGGCCGGCGCCAGGTCGCCGCCGAGTTGGACGTTGCCGATCACGGCGCCGATCGCGCCGCCGGCCTTCGCGACGGTGATCCCGGGGGCTTCGAGTTGTGTGGTCACGGGCTGACTCCTCGTGCTGTCGGGTAATCAGTACTTTCCTACTGTTTTAGTGGCTTTTGGGGTCGTTTCGGGATCCGGGACCGGGGGTCCGGCGGCAGGACGTAGGGTTGGGGACGTGTCAACCGCCGAGATCCAGCCCGCCCATGACGTCGCAGCCGGCAGCTTCGATGTGCCGGAACTCGTGGTCGGGTTCGACCTGGACATGACGCTGATCGACTCGCGGCCCGGGATCAAGGCCGTCTGGGACCTGCTGGCCGCGGAGACCGGCGTGCCGATCGACACCGACCTGGTGGTGAGCCGGCTCGGGCCGCCGCTGACCTGGGAGATGGCGAACTGGTTCCCTCTCGCGCAGGTCGACGCGATGGTCGCGCGGTACCGCGAGCACTATCCGTCGTACGCGATCACGGGCAGCCTGCCGCTGCCGGGCGTGGCCGAGTCGCTGGCCGCGATCCGGGCGCTGCGCGGGCGGACGATGGTCGTCTCGGCGAAGTACACCCCGTCGGTCCGGCTGCACCTGGAGCACCTCGGCCTGGACGTCGACGAGCCGGTCGGTGACCTGCACGGGGCCGAGAAGGGTACGGCGCTGCGCGAGCACCGGGCCACGATCTTCGTCGGCGACCACACCGCCGACATCGACGGCGCGCACGCCGCGGGCGCGGTCTCGGTGGCGGTCGCGACCGGACCGTTCACCGCGGACGAGCTGCGGGCGTACGGCGCCGACGTCGTCCTGAACGACCTGACCGAGTTCCCGGCGTGGCTGGACGCGTACGTGCTCGAGCAGCGGCTCGAAGCCCTGATGCGGCGGCTGACGACGTACGACAAGATGGTCGTCGCCTTCAGCGGCGGCGCCGACTCGGCGTTCCTGCTCGCCGCCGCGGCGCGGGCGATCGGCCCGGCCAACGTGATCGCTGCGACCGCGGTGTCCCCGAGCCTGCCGGCGGCGGAGCTCGAGCCGGCGGCGCGGTTCGCGGACGGTCTCGGGGTACGCCATGTCACGCCGCACACGCACGAGATGGAGCGCGAGGGGTACCAGGCGAACTCCGGCGCCCGGTGCTACTTCTGCAAGGCCGAGCTGATCGAGACGCTGCAGCCGATCGCGGACGAGTTCGGCATCACCGCGATCGCCACCGGGACGAACGCCGACGACGCGATCGCCGGGTTCCGGCCCGGCATCCGGGCCGCCCATGAGCGGGGCGCGCTGACGCCGCTGAAGGACGCGCGGCTGACCAAGGCACAGATCCGTACGGCGTCGCGCAGCTGGGGACTGGAGACCTCGGACAAGCCGGCCGCGGCCTGCCTGTCCAGCCGGATCGCGTACGGCATCCGGATCACGCCGAACCTGCTCGCCCGGGTCGACCGCGCCGAGCAGACGGTCCGCTCGCTGCTGGCGTCGTACGACGTGCAGAACGTGCGTGTCCGTGACCTCGGCGACAACGCCTCGATCGAGATCGACGCGGCCCTGCTCGACCAGGTGGACCACCAGACGCTGGTGAATGCGGTCATGGCCGAAGGGTTCCCGGCCGCGCAGGTGGACCCGCGCGGGTTCCGCTCCGGATCGATGAACGAGCGGCTTGCCGAACCGGACAAGTACCGGAACCTCTGAGGGGTGCGGGGAGACTGCTTCATCAGGTAGTTTCCCGGAGGCGCCGCCGCGCCGGTTCACGTACGCTGGGTTTTCCGGTCGAGCTTCACGGCTCGGTCGCTTCCGAACGATTGACGACTGAAGAGGTTCCCGTGCCCGTTGGCAAGGTGAAGTGGTATGACTCCGAGAAGGGGTTCGGATTCCTCAGCAAGGAGGAGGGCGGGGACGTCTACGTCCGCGCCGAGGCCCTGCCGTCGGGTGTGACCAACCTGAAGCCGGGGCAGAAGGTCGAGTTCGGCGTCGTCGAGGGCCGCAAGGGTGAGCAGGCCCTGCAGGTCCGGCTGATCGATCCGCCGCCGTCGGTGGCGAAGGCGATGCGGCCGAAGCCCGAGGAGATGCAGGTCGTCATCGAGGACCTGATCAAGCTTCTCGACCGGGTCGGCGAGGGGTACCGGCACGGCCGCCACCCCGACAACAAGTCGGCCCGTCAGGTCGCGACGGTACTGCGGGGCGTCGCCGACAAGCTCGACTACTGATCAGGCTCGATCAACTGATCGAGCTCGGCTACTGACTCAGCCGTCCAGGCGGTCGATGCGGGACTGGATGCCGTCCAGGACGGTGTCCAGTCCGAACGCGAACTCGCCGGCGTCGAAGTCACCGGCGTACCCCTCGTCCGGCGGCTGCTCCAGGGTGGCCGCGATAGCGGGGAAACGGTCCGGTGTCGCGAGCATGGTGAGCCGCTCGGTGTAGAGGCGGTCGACCTCCTGTGCGGCGTCCGGTTCGGTCAGCATGTTCGCGGTGAGTTGTGCCGTACCGCGGACGTAGATGTTGACGAGCAGCATCGCGGACAGCCGGTCCTGAGGCGTCAGCGGCGTACCGTCGAACGCGTCCAGCCCCGACTCCATCCAGGCCAGCTGGTTCGGTGACAGCGGCGGCTCCTGGACCGGGATCTGCAGGATCCACGGGTGCCGCCGCAGCCCGTCGCGGAACGCCTCGGCCCAGACGGTGATCCGGCCGCGCCAGTCGAGCTCCGGGGCCAGCACCGGCGGTGCGCCGAACGCGTGCTCGAGCATCACGACGTACAGGTCGTCCTTGGCGTCGACGTACCGGTAGAGCGACATCGTGGTGAAGCCGAGCTCGGCGGCCACTTTGCTCATCGACACCGCGCCGAGCCCGCCCGCGTCCGCCAGCTTGATCGCCGCCCGCGCGATGTCGCTGATGTGGAACGCCGGCTTCGGCCCGGGCCGGTTCCGTCCCTCGACACCCCACAACTGCTGCAGGACCCGTGGCAGCTCACTCTCGTCCATGGTCATCACCCTATCTGTTTACAGCATAGACAGTCATCTGTATTGTCTGTGTACGACGCACACAGTGTGCGGCATAGACAGATAATTCGGAGGGGTCATGAGTACGACGGAACGGGCGGGGCGCAGGGAATGGATCGCGCTCGGCGTGCTCGCGCTGCCGCTGTTGCTGGTCTCGATGGACGTGTCGGTGCTGTACTTCGCCGTTCCGTTCATCAGCGCGGACCTCGGGGTGAGTGCGACCGAGCAGCTGTGGATCTTCGACATCTACGGGTTCGTGCTGGCCGGTCTGCTGATCACGATGGGCTCGCTCGGCGACCGGATCGGGCGGCGCCGGCTGCTGCTGTTCGGCGCCGTCGGGTTCGGGATCGCCTCGGTCGCGGCGGCGTACGCGCAGACCCCGGAGCAGCTGATCGCGGCCCGCGCCCTGCTCGGGATCGGCGGTGCGACCCTGATGCCGTCGACACTGGCGCTGATCCGGAACATGTTCCACGACCCCAAGCAGCGGTCGAAGGCGATCGCGTTCTGGAGCGCGGTGATGATGGGCGGGATCACGCTCGGGCCGGTGCTCGGCGGGTTCCTGCTGGAGCACTTCTGGTGGGGATCGGTGTTCCTGATCAACACCCCGGCGATGGTGCTGCTGGTGGTGCTCGCGCCGGTGCTGCTGCCGGAGTTCAAGACGGCGATCGGCGGACGGTTCGACCTGCTGGGATCGGTGTTGTCGCTGGCCGCCGTACTGCCGGTGATCTGGGGGATCAAGGAGCTGGCCGCTCACGGTGCGGCCGTGGCGCCGGTGGCGGCGATCGTGGCCGGTCTGGTGTTCGGGGTGCTGTTCGTCCAGCGGCAGCGCGTGGCCGAGCACCCGATGGTGGAGCTGTCGATGTTCCGGAGTCGCGCGTTCAGCGGGTCGCTGGCGGCGAACACGATCGGGACCCTGGCGCTGGTCGGCAACGCGGTGTTCCTGACGCAGTACCTGCAGTTGGTGCACGGCCTGAGCCCGTTGAAGGCGGCTCTGTGGTCGCTCGCTCCTTCGGTACTCGTCGGTGGCGCCGCGCCGCTGGCGACCGCGCTCGCCGGGAAGCTGGATCGTGCCTACGTGATCGGCGGCGCGTTCGTGCTCGCGGCCTCGGGGTACGGCGTCCTCACCCAGGTGCACGTCGACTCGTCGCTGGCCGTGCCACTGGCGGGAGCCGGTCTGCTCGCCGCCGGTCTGGTGATGGTGATGACGCTGGTGACCGAGGCGGTCGTCGGGTCGGTCGCTCCGGAACGTGCCGGGTCGGCGTCGGCGGTGATGGAGACCTGTGCGGAGTTCGGCGGGGCGCTCGGGATCGCGATCCTGGGCTCGATCGGTACGGCGGTCTACCGGTCCGACGTACCGGCCGACCTGCCCGCCACTGTCGCCGGCCCGGTCCGCGAGGGCCTGCCGGCGGCAACTGCTGCAGCCGCCCAGCTGCCCGCGCAGTTGGCCGACACCGTCCTGACCACGGCCCGGCACGCGTTCACGCACAGCATGAACGTGGTCGCCCTGGTCGGCGCCATCCTCCTCCTGGCCACCGCAGTAGCCACCACCCTCACCCTCCGCGGCACCACACCCGCCACTCCGGCGGAGGAGTCAACTCCCGAGGCAGACCTGGTCCCCACACCCTGAAGGCGTGGGGTCAGCGGGGTGGGCGGCGGGGGCCGCGGCGTTTGGCGGGGCGGTTGCGCTCCACGGTCGGGTCCTCCGACCAGGGGGCGGTGTTCTCGCCGGTGTCCTCGTCGTCGGGCTGGCCGCTCCACCAGCGGCCGATCGGTTGTTCGGGTGGCGGCTTCTGGTCGCCGGAGCGCCACTCGACGGTCGGCTCGTCGGGGGAGGTCGAGCGGCGCGCGCGGTTCTCCCGCTGTTCGGCGACGCTGAGGATCGTCCGCGTCGTGCTCTCCGGGTGCTCGTCGTACGACGTCTCGTGCCGGTGCTCGTCGTCGTGGTGGTGGTGCGGGTGCGGGTGCGCGTCGGTGCGTGGACCGCCGAGACCGCCGGGCCGCAGCGGCCCGTCCGTAGGACGAGACGTCGGGCGCATCCGCAGTACCAGGAAGACCACGATCAGCAGCACGCCCGCCAGGAACCCGAACCCGAGCCGCGGGATCAGCGGCAGCACGATCCCGCACCCGCCGCCGAGCACCCACGCCAGCTGCAGCACCGTCTCCGACCGCGCGAACACCGACGTCCGCACGGACTCCGGGACGTCGCGCTGGATCATCGCGTCCAGCGACAACTTCCCGAGCGAGCTGCACAACCCGGCCACCAGACCGAGCGCGATCAGGATCGGCAGGCCGTAGAGCACCGCCACCGCGACCGCCACGGTCGCGTCCGCGAGCAGCACCACCAGCACGACGGCTTCCGGTTTTCGTGCCTTGAGCAACGATCCGAGGACGGTGCCGAGACTGTTCCCGATCCCGGCCGCGGCGATCACCGCACCGGCCGCGACGGCCCCCTTCACGCCGCTGATCGGCTGGTCCCGCAGCAGGAACGCCAGGTACATCGTCAGGAACCCGGACACGAACCGCAGCCCCAGGTTGCACCGGATCCCGCGCGACACCGCGGTGGTGATCGCGCGGCGGCGCGCCTCGCGTCCCGCCGTACCCGTGACCTCCTCGTCGGCGGGGGAGTCGACCGCGCTGGGCAGCCGGATCGCGAGGATCAGGCCGACGATGTACACCAGCGCGGCCCAGCGCAGCGACCACTGCGGGCCGATCGCGGCGAAGGCGGCGGCGAGGCCCGCCCCGATCGTCGCGCCGGCGACGCCCGCGAGCGAGATCCGGGAGTTGGCCGTGACGAGCGTGATCTGCTTGGGGAGCAGCCGCGGTACGGCGGAGGCGCGCGTCACGCCGTACGCCTTGGAAGCGACGAGGCAGCCGAGCGCGGCGGGGTACAGCCAGACGGAGTTCTGCGTGGTGATCGAGGTGGCCAGCGCCCAGACGAGGAAGGCGCGGGCACCGAGCGTCGCGCCGATCGCCCAGCGGCGACCGTGCCGGAACCGGTCGAGGATCGGGCCGATCAGCGGGGCCATCAACGCGAACGGCGCCATCGTCAGCAGGAGGAACAGCGCGACGCGGTCCCGCGCCTGGTCACTGGGCACGGTGAAGAACACGGTCCCCGCCAGCGAGACCGCGAACGCGGTGTCACCAGCGGCGTTCACCGCGCCGAGCTCGATGAGACGCGACAGGCCCGACTCGCCCGCGCCCTGGGCGCTGGTCAGCCCGCGGATCCGGCGCCCGGTGGCCCGGCCGAACCGGCCCCCGGCCGAGGCCGCCTTGCGCGACGCCGACGCGACTCCTCCGGCGCCCGCCTTCGAGGCGTGCCCGACCTTCTTACCGGCGGTCCCGACCCGCTCCCGCGCGTCCCCGAACCGCTCCCCGGCAGACTTCCCAGCAGCCTTCGCGTCCCCGGCCGCGTTCGTGCCGTCGGCGGGGGAGCCGCCGCGGATTCCACCGCGGGCGGCGTTCGGGTCGGACGGGTCGGGGGAGTGCATGAAACCATCCTGCCTCCTCCCGGGGACAGACCGCAGGCACCGCGCGTACTACCTCGGATCGTGGACGGGTGACGGCGGTTCGTCGTACGGCGGAAGGCGTGCGAGAATGGGCGATTGTGACTCCCGTCAAATCCCCGGAACCGGTACGTGCCAAGCCCGACGCCGTCTGCGTCGCGGCGGTCGAACCGGCCCGCGAGGCCGCGATCGCCGAGGCCGGCGCCGCGCAGGTCGGGGAGCACCTCGGTCACCTGGTCGAGGGTGAGCGCCTCGTCACGCACTACTTCGCCTCCACCCACCCCGGGTACCGCGGCTGGCGCTGGGCGGTCACGCTGACCCGCGCCTCGCGCGCCAAGACCGTCACGATCAACGAGGTCGTGATGCTCCCCGGCGACGACGCGGTGGTCGCGCCGGAGTGGGTCCCGTGGTCGGAGCGCGTCCAGCCCGGCGACCTCCGCCCCGGCGACCTGTTCCCGACGCTGCCCGACGACCCACGCCTCGAGCCCGGTTTCACCGAGACCGCCGACGCTCCCGAGGACGTGCTCGCGGTCGTCGAGGAGCTCGGCCTCGGCCGTGAGCGCGTGCTGTCGCCGTTCGGACGCGAAGAAGCCGCCGAGCGCTGGTACGCCGGAGACTTCGGGCCGGCGGCCGCGATCGCCCAGGCGGTCCCGTACAAGTGCCACTCCTGCGGCTACTGGATCCGCCTCGCCGACAGCCTCGGCCAGGCGTTCGGCGTCTGCGCGAACGAGATGGCCCCCGGCGAGGCCCGCGTCGTCGCCTACGACTACGGCTGTGGCGCCCACTCCGACGCCACCATCGACATCACCGAGGCCCCCACCCCCGACCACGCCTTCGACACCACCGGCTACGACACCCTCCAACTCGAGGACTGACCCGCCCCGAACCGCAGGTCCCGGACCGCGGTCAGGTCGATGCCGTGGCGGGCGTGGACCTTGGTCAGTCTTCGGTGGCGGGGCGGTGGCCGGCCTGGATGGCGGCCCAGCGGCGCTTGCAGTACCAGAGGCCGATCAGGCCGAGGCCGAAGCCGGCGACCGGGACCCAGAGCCACCAGTCGAGGCCGTCTTCCTTCAGCGTGCCGCGGAAGATGAGCAGGACGACGAAAGCGACCGCCCACAGCACGATGCCGGTGATCACGCTCGGGATGCCGGACAGGTCGAGCGGCTTGACCTCGGCGTGGACCAGCTCGCCGCGCGCTAGCTGGCTCGTCGGGTCGGTGCGCTTCTTGTCCGCGCGCTCCTTGGCTGCCCCCTGGTCCTCCGTCACGCCTCCACCTTAGTCGCTGCGCCGCCGCCAAGGCCGTCGGCCCGAGCTCTCGGAGGCACTGCATCTGGTGGGTGGGCGTCCGAGACGCAGGGTTTACGTCCCGGATCCCGGCCGCGAACCCTGCAACTCGGACGTAAACCCACCAGCGGCGGAGGGGTGAGCGGGCGATGGGCGCGGCCGCGCACGGTTTTTCCCACAAGTGCTCGCAACTGCCCGGTAGGACCTGGCACCATGCGGGCATGAGCTCGTCCCAGGCCGCGACGGCCCGCTCCGGTTCAGGTCCCCTCGACTCGTTCTTCAAGATCAGCGAACGCGGATCCACGCTCGGGCGGGAGATCCGCGGCGGGCTGGTCACGTTCTTCACGATGGCCTACATCGTGGTGCTGAACCCGCTGATCATCGGCACCGTCAAGGACGGTGCCGGCCAGTTCGTCGGCGGCGGCACCGACCCGGCGGTGTCGATCGCGAAGATCGCGGTGGCGACCGCGCTGGTGGCCGGTGTGCTGACGATCCTGATGGGCCTGGTCGCGAACTTCCCGCTCGCGCTGGCCACGGGGCTCGGCCTGAACGCGTTCGTCGCGTTCTCGATCGCGACCAAGATGACCTGGGCGGACGCGATGGGCCTGGTGGTCCTGGAGGGTCTGATCATCCTGGTCCTGGTGCTCACCGGGTTCCGCAAAGCGGTGTTCGAGGCCGTGCCGTTGCAGCTGAAGATCGCGATCAGCGTCGGCATCGGCCTGTTCATCGCGTTCATCGGTCTCATCGACGCGGGGTTCGTACGGCGTCCCGCGGCGCTCACCGGTCCGCCGGTCGAGCTCGGTGTCGCGGGCAACCTCCGCGGCTGGCCCGTGCTGGTGTTCGTGGTCGGGCTGGTCCTGATCGTCACGCTCTACGCGCGGAAGGTGAAGGGCGCGATCCTGATCGGCATCCTGGCCGCGACCGTGCTGTCGATCGTCATCGAGTCGATCGCGAACATCGGCGCCCGGACCGACGAGAACCCCGGCGGGTGGGGCCTGAGCGTGCCGAAGCTCCCGGACCAGTGGTTCACGGCGCCGAACCTGGACACGATCGGCGAGTTCAGCCTGTTCGGCTCGTTCGAGAAGGTCGGGGTGGTGTCGGCGCTGCTGCTGATCTTCACGCTGATGCTCGCGGACTTCTTCGACACCATGGGCACGATGACCGCGATCGGCGCCGAGGCGGGCCTGAACAACTCCGACGGCATCCCGCCGAACTCGCAGCGGATCCTGATCGTCGACAGTCTCGCCGCGGCCGGCGGCGGCGCCGCGTCGGTGTCGAGCAACACGTCGTACATCGAATCCGCCTCGGGGGTCGGTGAGGGCGCCCGGACCGGGTTGGCGAGTGTGATCACCGGGATCTGCTTCCTGATCTCGATGGTGGTCGCGCCGCTGGTGACGCTGGTCCCGTACGAGGCCGCGACGCCGGCGCTGATCCTGGTCGGGTTCCTGATGATGACGCAGGTGAAGGGGATCGACTTCGACGACCTGGAGGTCGCGTTCCCGGCGTTCCTGACGATCATCCTGATGCCGTTCACGTACTCGATCTCGGCCGGCATCGGCGCGGGCTTCGTCACGTACGTGCTCCTCAAACTGGTCCGCGGCAAGGCGCGCCAGGTCCACCCGCTGATGTGGGTCGTCTCGGTGCTCTTCGTGATCTACTTCGCGATCGGCCCGCTGACCGACTGGCTCACCTGACGCAGTTCGAGGTACTCCGCCCGCGCGGTGAACAGGTCGCGAAGCTCGAGGCTGACGTTGTCGAGGAACTCGGTGCGGTACGTCGAGTCGGTGAGCAACGCGATCGAGTAGTAGAGACCGGTGAAGTTGGCGATGCCGACGGCGACCTTGATCAGGGAGGCGCTGACGACGAGCGGATGGTTGAGCAGTGTGACCTGGTACGACCAGGAGCCGGCGCTGACGCCCCAGTTCTCGTAGATGCCTTCACTGATCGCGAGCATGCCGAAGGCAACGAAGAACAGGCCGACGCCGGCACTCACCACCAGGACCTGCATCCACTGGCGGATCACCAGGCTGACGCTGACGTTGACGCGCTGGATCCGGCGCAGCGGCGGGCCGGTGCTCGCGTCGCGTTCGATCTCGTCCACCTCGCGGGGCAGCCGGATCAGCAGGAACAGGGTGCTGAGCAGCGTGAACGCGACCATCGAGACCACGATGAACTCGACCGGCATCCCGGCGAACACCTGCCACATCTCGGTGTTCACGAACAGCACCAGCGAGAAGACCAGGAGTAGCGGCAGCGCCCGGACCAGGCTCGCGACCGACCTGGCGAGCTCACCGGCGAGCCGGCGTACGCCCCACAGCGTCGTACCGATCAGGCCGTAGCCGACGACGACGTACACCGCTCCGACCAGCAGCAGGTTGCCGAACGCGACACCGAAGAACTGCGTGAACTGCCCCTGCGTGACCACCGGCAGCAGCGCGGGCAGGAACACGAAGACCGCCAGCTCCGGGATCCCGAACCGGGTCGGCAGCGACCAGAACGGCCGTCCGCGGAGCCCGTTCAGCAGGCCGAACCCGAGGACCAGCGCGATCAGTCCGCCGATCGCGGCCAGCAGGTTCTGCCACCAGTGCCAGTCGAGCGAGGTGGCGCCGAGCATCTCGGCCACGAACACCAGGACCAGCAGCGGCGCCGCCCGCGTGTAGATGTCGTGCGTCGGCGAGAAGTCCTCGATGAACAGCGGCAGCCCCGCTCGCCGGAAGCGCTGCTCGTACCGCTCCAGCTCGGCACTCGTCCCCATGACCGCGAACTCTAGCGGAGCCGGGAATACCATCCGGACAGAACGAGTTTTAGTTAGCAAAGGTAATGAGTTAAGGTAAAGACATGCCCGAAGTCGTAGCGCAGCAGGTGAAGAGTGACGTCGGGCTGGCGAGCGCACTGCGGTCGTCGACCCTGCGGTTGTCCCGGCAGATCCGCCGGCAGCGCGAGCCCGGTCACGACCTCACCGCGAACCAGCTCAGCGTGCTCGGGGCGCTGGCCAAGCACGAGGCGATGACGATCGGCGAGCTCGCCGCCCACGAGCAGGTGAAGCCGCCGTCGATGACGCGGATCGTGACGAACATGGAGGAGGCGGGCCTGGTGGTCCGCCGGCCGCATCCGACCGACAAGCGGCAGATCGTCGTCGAGCTGACCGACCGCGCCGACGAGCTGATCCTGGCCAACCGCCGGCGCCGCGACGAGTGGCTGCAGAAGAAGCTCAAGCAACTGACTCCCGAGGAGCGCGACATCCTGCGCAAGGCAGCCCCTGTTCTCGAACGTCTGGCGGCTCGATGAGCCCCACCTTCCGTGCTTTCAAGGTCCGCAACTTCCGTCTCTACGCCTCCGGCGCGATCGTCTCGAACGTCGGCACCTGGATGCAGCGGGTCGCCCAGGACTGGCTGGTCCTGGAGCTGACCCATTCGGGTACGGCGCTCGGCATCGTGACCGGTCTGCAGTTCCTGCCCGCCCTCCTGCTGGGGCCGTACGCCGGTCTGGTCGCCGACCGCTTCCCGAAGCGGACCGTGCTGACCGTCACCCAGATCGCGATGGCCACGGTCGCCCTGACCCTCGGTGGTCTGACGATCGCCGGCATCGTGCAGACGTGGCACGTGTATCTACTGGCTCTCCTGTTCGGTGTGGGCACCGCCTTCGACGCCCCGACCCGGCAGGCCTTCGTGGTCGAGATGGTCGGCCGTGACGAGCTGTCCAACGCCGTCGGGCTGAACTCGGCCTCCTTCAACGCCGCCCGGCTGATCGGTCCGGGGCTGGCCGGGCTGCTGATCAACTGGATCGGCACCGGTCCGGTGATCATGATCAACGGGTTCACCTACGCCGCGGTGATCGTGTCGCTGCGGCTGATGCGGGTCGGTGAGCTGCACACGCCGGCGCCCGCGGCCCGGGACAAGGGCATGATCCGCGACGGCATGCGGTACCTGTGGCGCCGGCCCGAGCTGATGATGGTGCTGGTCGCGGTGTTCTTCGCCGGCACCTTCGGGCTGAACTTCCAGATGACGTCGGCGCTGATGGCGACGAGTGCGTTCCACAAGGGCGCGGGGGAGTACGGCATCCTCGGCTCGATCCTCGCGATCGGCTCGCTGGCCGGCGCACTGCTCGCGGCCCGCCGGGTCCGGATCCGCGCGCGGCTGGTGATCGGCGCGGCGGTGGCGTTCGGTCTGCTCGAGATCGTCAGCGCGCTGATGCCGACGTACCTGACGTTCGCGCTGGTGCTGCCGCTGGTCGGCCTGACGTCGCTGACCATGCTGACCGCGGCGAACGCGACCATGCAGCTGAGCATCGAGCCGACCATGCGAGGCCGGGTGATGGCGCTCTACATGACGGTCCTGATGGGTGGTACACCGATCGGTTCACCGTTCATCGGCTGGATCGGCGAGGTGATGGGCGCCCGCTGGTCGCTGATCGTCGGCGGCGCGCTGACCGTGCTGGGCACCGCCGGATCGGTGCTGTACTTCTCCCGCCGTCGCGGCCTCGCGATCCGGCCGCGCCTGCTCCCGCGTCCGCACCTGGAGGTGCTGCCGCAGACCGAGCTGCTCGGCGAGAAGGCAGTCCTCGAGGGTGCCCCCGAGCTCCCGGACGCACCCCGGAAGGGCCCGCGGGTCGCCTAGCTGTTCCTCCACGCACGCAGAACCCGCCCGCAGGGCGCCGACACGCCGTCGTGATGCGGGTTCTGCCTGCGTGGAGGTCCGCCTACGGGCGGATCCGGGTCAGGAGCCGGGCTGCGAAGAACAGGGCGTCGATGTCGCCGCGGCGGTCGACGAGCATCGCGGCCGGGTCGTGCTTCGGCTTCGGGCGTTCCTCCGGCGACCGCGCCGTACTGATCCGGAGGAAGCCCTTGAGGCCGAGCCGGCGCTGGTTCGGCGTCCACTCGACGTCGGTGATCTCGCCCAGCGGCAGCGCCCACGGGTCGCCGAGGGCCTTCTTCCGCCGGCCCGCGGACCGCTTGTAGGCGAACCGCAGCTCGCCCTGCTCGACCGACAACGTCGCGTCCCGTCCCTCGAGGCGGTCGGGTGCCGCCGGCGGCGCGACCAGCCAACGGGTGGCCCGCGTCCGCGGTACGTCGCGACGGGCGAGGGTACGGCGGATCTCCCCGACGATCCGATCCGCGACGTCCCGATCGGAGAACGGGAAGCAGTACGGGTCGATCAGCGAGTCGAAGTACCCGCCGCTCACCGACTGCAGTGGGTCCGCACCGGCCCGGAGGAGCAACCGCAGCACCGGCCCGTCGACCTCGGCCGCCTTCAACGCCTCCACCGGCAGAATCCGCTCCCCGAGGCGGGTGCGCAGCGAGCTGGCCAGCTTGCCGAGGCCGTCCCGCGGCGCGTCGTACCGGATCCTGAGGGTGCCGATACCGTCCCAGACGACCGTGCCGTTCGTGCTCGTCAGCTCACCACCTGTCACCCGTCCATCCTTCCTGGTGACCGGGTTCACCGCCCATTCTTGCGCGTCAGCGCCACAATGGGGTGTGACTCATTACGACCTCGTCGTCATCGGGACCGGCTCCGGCAACACGATCGTCAACCGGCGGTTCGCCGACTGGAAGGTGGCGATCGTCGAGCGCGGCACGTTCGGCGGCACCTGCCTGAACGTCGGCTGCATCCCGACCAAGATGTTCGTGCACGCCGCCGACGTGGCCGCGACCCCGTCGGTGAGCGCGCGGTACGGCGTCGACGAGCAGCTGCTCGACGTCCGCTGGCCCGACGTACGGGACCGGATCTTCGGCCGGATCGACCCGATCGCGGCGGGCGGGTCGGAGTACCGGCATCACAACCCGGACAACGCCAATGTCACCGTGTACGACGGGACCGGCCGGTTCACGGGGCTCAAGGAGCTGACCGTCGAGAACAAGGACGGCTCGACGAGCGTGTTCAGCGCCGACCGGTTCGTGATCGCCACCGGCAGCCGGCCGATCGTGCCGCCGATCCCGGGCCTCGAGGAGACCGGCTTCCACACCTCGAACACGATCATGCGGCTCGAGGAGCTGCCGCGCCGGCTGGCGATCATCGGCAGCGGGTTCGTCGCGGCGGAGTTCGCGCATGTGTTCGCGTCGTTCGGCGTCGAGGTGACGGTCATCGCCCGCTCGAACCAGCTGCTGCGGCACGAGGACGGCGACATCGCCGCGGCGTACACGCAGATCGCGCGGCAGAAGTACGACGTACGGCTGCAACACGAGACGATCCGCGTCGAACGCCGCGACGACGGCTCGATCCTGCTCGGGATGCTGCACCCGGAGGGCTCCGACGAGCTGGTCGTCGACGAACTCCTGGTCGCGGTCGGCCGCGAGCCGAACTCGGACCTGCTGAACCTGGACGCCACCGGGGTCGAGGTGGACCACGAGGGCCGCGTACTCGTGGACAAGTACCAGCAGACGAACGTCGACGGCATCTACGCGCTGGGCGACGTGACGACCCCGCATCAGTTGAAGCACGTCGCGAACCACGAGGCCCGGGTGGTGAAGCACAACCTGCTCAACCCGGACGACCGGATCGAGTCCGACCACCGCTTCGTCCCGCACGCGGTGTTCAGCTCGCCGCAGATCGCCGCCGTCGGACTGAGCGAGGAGCAGGCGAAGGAACGCGGGATCCCTTATGTGGCAGCGGTTCAGCGGTACGCCGATATCGCGTACGGCTGGGCGATGGAGGACACCACCGGATTCGCGAAGGTGCTCGCGGACGCGAAGACCGGGCAGATCATCGGCTGCCACGTCATCGGCCCGCAGGCACCGACCGTCATCCAGCCGGTGATCCAGGCGATGAGCTTCGGCCTGGACGCGTACACGATGGCCCGCGGCCAGTACTGGATCCACCCCGCGATGCCCGAGCTGATCGAGAACGCCCTGCTGAAGCTCGAGCTACATCCGGAACGCTGAGATCACGTCGGCGACCGTGTCGAGCGTCCCGAGGTCGGGCAAGCTGATCATCACTTCGGCCACGCCCGCCTCGGACAGCTCGCGGAACCGCCCGATCTGATCGTCGACCGTGCCTGCGTTGACTGTCTCCGCGTAGCGCGCCGGGTTGACGTTCCGCGGCCGCAGCTTGCGAATCAACTGGTCGAGGTCCTCGTGGTTCTTCCCGACGAGTGTTGTCGACAGATGAGTCAGCTCGGTCCGGCTGTCCTCCAGGTAGTTGGCGGCCTTGCGGACCGCGGCGACGTCGCCGAACACGTTCACCGCGTCCGCGTACCGCGCGGCCAGTCGCAGCGTCCGTGGCCCGCTCCCGCCGACCAGCAACGGCAGGTGTTCCTGCAACGGACGTGGATAACAAGCCGTGTCGGGTACGTCGAGAACCTTGCCACGGAACGGTTTGTTGCCGGGTCCCCATAAAACAGGCAGTAACTGCAGCGCGTCCTCGAGCAACGTGTACCGCTCGGCAACCGAGGGGAACGGCCAGCCGTACGCCTTGTGCTCGGCCTCGAACCACGCGAGCCCGACCCCGCAGACCGCCCGGCCGCCGCTCAGCACGTCCAGCGTCGCGGCGATCTTTCCGAGGTGCGCGACGTTGCGGTACGTGATGCCGGAGACCAACGTGCCGAGCTTGACGCGCGTCGTACAGGCGGCGAGATACCCGAGCGTCGTCCAGCTCTCCAGGAAGTCCTCCCAGGCCCGCCCCACCTGTGGGATCTGCCGGAAGTGATCCATCACGTAGATCGCGTCGAACCCGGCCGCCTCGGCCCGTTCCGCGACATCCCTGATCCACGACGCAGTCTCCGCCCGGCCGGCGGGGTGGGTGTAACTGCTCAACTGCAACCCGAATCGCAACCCGACCGGTGCTTCGGATTGCCGGGCCTGCGCCGCGGTCGACTCGACGAACACAGTCGGTACCACCCGCGCCGCAGTCGGCTCCAGTACGTCGTCGTACCCCTCCGTCGGCAACTCCTTCTTCACCGCGGTCCACGAGCGCAGTTGCGAGGTCAGTACGTCGGCCGGGATGCGCTTCGCCGTACGCTCCCGGTTCCGCCGCCTGCACTCCTCAGCCGGCGTGTCGAACGCCACCGCGACACAGGCCATCCCCGCGCTACGCGCCAGGCCGAGCCACTCCAGCCGCCGTTCCTTGTCCAGTCCGAGGGTGTCGACGACCGTCGTCAGCCGTCGCCCGATGCGTTGCCTCACCACCACGTCCAGCAACGCGAACGCATCAGCACTGGCCGAGATGTCGTCTTCACCGGCCCCGACCAGCGCCCGTAGCCGATCACTGGAAACGACCAGGTCAGGACCGAAGTGCTCCGCCGCCCACGTCGACTTCCCGGACGCCCCCGGACCCACGAGCACGACGACACACGGCGACGGAAGCTTGAGCTCGGACACAAAAGCAGTTTCCACCACCGATACGCTTTTCGGATGCGATTGTTCGTGGCGGTAGTGCCACCCATCGAGGTAGTGGAGGATCTGAGCGAGTTCGTCGAGCCGCGCCGGGAGCATCCGGACGAGGACATCCGCTGGGCGGCGGACGACAACTGGCACATCACGCTGGCCTTCCTCGGCGACGTGCCGGACTGGAAGACCGAGGAGCTCGAGGAGCGGCTGGAGCGGGCCGCGAAACGGCAACAGCCGTTCGAACTGCAGATCGCCGGCGCGGGCGCGTTCCCCGGTGTCCCGGATGCCAGGGTGCTGTACGCCGGGGTGCGCGACGACACCGATTCGCTCAAACACCTGTCGATGACCACCCGGGCCGCGGCGAACCGGGCCGGCGTCCCCGTCGAGGGCCGGAAGTTCACGCCGCACGTGACGCTGGCGCGGCTGCGCCGGCAACTGGACGTGACCAAGTGGGTGCGGGTCTTCGACACGTACGAGGGACCGCTTTGGACCGCGGGCAGCCTGCAACTGATCGAGTCCCGCCTGGGCGAGGGCCCCGGCCACAGCGCGGCGTACCGCACCGTAGGCGAATGGGACTTCTTAGGTTGAAACTCTTCGCCTGAGTCCGGACCGCCGGCACTCGTCAATCGTCCGTCGGAGGGGCGCCTGAGCGTGGCGTCCCTCCGACGGACGCGATTGATGAGTGCTGCAGATCCGCCTACTTCACCGCGCCCGCGGTGACGCCGGCGACGAAGTGGCGTTGGGCCAGCAGAAAGCCGATGACGACCGGGACGCTGACGACGAGGGCCGCGGCCATGATCTGGTTCCAGTAGATGTTGGTCTGGGTGGAGTACTGGCGGAGGCCGACGGACAGGGTGCGGTTCGCCTCCGTGGTCATCACCGACGCGAACAGGACCTCGCCCCACGCGGTCATGAACGAGTAGATCGCGACCGCGATCACCCCGGGCCGCGCGGCGGGCAGGACGACCCGCCACAGTGCGCCCATCGGTCCGCAACCGTCGACCAGTGCGGCCTCGTCGAGCTCGCGCGGGATGCTGTCGAAGTACCCGGCCAGCATCCAGATCGAGAACGGCAGGCTGAACGTCAGGTACGTGATGATCAACCCGAGTCGCGTCCCGACCAGCTGCAGCCCGAACTCGTTGTTGATGTTCACGAAGATCAGGAACAACGGCAGCAGGAACAGCACACCCGGGAACATCTGCGTCGACAGCACCGTCGTGGTGAACACGGTCCGCCCGCGGAACTTGAACCGCGACACCGCGAACGCCGCGAGGATCGCGATCGCCACCGAGAACACCGTCGCCGACACCGACACGATCGTCGAGTTCACGAAGTACTTCGCCAGCGGCACCGTCTTCCACATGTCCACGAACGGCGCCAGCGTCAGGTTCGTCGGCCACCAGGTGAACGCGCCCTGCACGTCCTTCAGCGGCTTGAGCGACGAGGTCGCCATCACGTACAGCGGGACCAGCACGAACAACCCGAGCACGGCCAGCACGACACCGCGGTAGATCTTGAAACCCCTGGTCTCACGCACGACGCGACCTCCTTCCGGTGACGAGCAGATAGGCGCCGGTGACGATCATCAGGAAGATCAGCAGCAGCACGGACATCGCCGCACCGGTACCGAAGTTCCAGGTCAGGAACGACGCGTTGTAGATGTGGAACGTGATCAGGTCACCGGCCGGCGGCTGCGCCGTACCGAACAGCACGTACGGCGTGTTGAAATCGCTGAACGTCCACAGGAACAGGACGAGGACGAGCACCAGGTTGACCGGCCGCAGCGAGGGCAGCGTGATGTTGCGCCACTGCCGGATGTTGCCGGCACCGTCGACCGAGGCGGCTTCGTAGAGGTCCCGCGGGATGCTCTGCATACCGGCCATCAGGGTGAGGAACGCGAACGTCCACAGCTTCCACCCGGCGACCGTGATCAGCGAGATCAGTGCGTTGCCGCCGATCAGCCAGAACGTGTCGCCGTCGCTGAGATGCAGCTGCTCCAGGACGTGGTTCACCGCGCCGGTGTCGCGCTGGAGCATGAAGTTCCAGGTCAGGATTCCGGCGTACGCCGGGAGCGCGTAAGGCACCAGGAACAGTGTCCGGACCAGGCCCCGCCCGCGGAACTCGGGCTGCAGCGCGACCGCGGCGGCCATCCCGAGGACCCACGAGAACGCGACCGTGATCAGCGAGAAGGCGACCGTGACGCCGAAGGACTTCAGCAGCCCTTCGCCGACGGCGTTGTTGAAGTCGAGCGCGACCTTGTAGTTGCCGAGCCCGGCGCTGGGCGCGGCGGACCAGTTCGCGATGAAGAACTTGGTGAGTTTGACGAAGCTCATCCAGATCCCGACCAGCATCGGGATGATGTGGATGAACAGTTCCAGCAACACCGCCGGGGCCAGCAGTGCGTACGGCAGCCACCTGTTCAGGCCGGGCCGGTGCTCGAGGCGGCTGCGGTTCCTGGCCGGCTTCGCCGGTGCCGGAGCGGCGGTTTCTGTGGCGACGGACATCCGGGTTTGTCGCCTCCTGTCTGTCGGGTCGGTGGGGCTGACGCGGGCAGTGGCCCGGACGGTGCCGTCCGGGCCACTGGGGACAGGTCAGCTACTCGCCGCGACCTGGTCCTCGGCGGTCTTCAGCGCCGCCTTCACGTCGTCGGCGGTCACCGTTCCGCCGGTCGCGATCTTGGCGAACATCGCGTTCATCGCCTTGCCGACGGTGCTTTCGTACTGGTCCTCGGCCGGCACCAGCGGCAGCGGCTTGGACTTGGTGTTGTAGACGTCCTGGAAGACCGCGGCCTCGGCCTCGTCGGTGGTGAACACCGGCTTCGCGTCCTTCAGCACCGGCAGCGACGCGAACGGCTTGCCCAGCGTGGTCTGGGTCTCCGCGGACGTCATGTAATTGACGAACTTCAGCGCCGCGTCCTTGTGCTTGGTGTTCTTGAAGATCGACAGGTTGATGCCGGCGACGTGGCTGGCCACCTGCTCACCACCGGCCGGGGCCGGGAACGGGACGACGCCGTACTCGCCGGCCTTCATGCCGTTGGCGACGATCGAGGAGTCGGCGTTGTTCTGGTTGATGACCATCGCGACCTTCTTGGTGGCGAAGTCGTTCACCGACTTGGTGCCGTTGTCGTACTGCGCGTTCGACGGGTTCGCGACCTTGTCCTTCTGCATCAGGTCGAGGTACCGCAGCACGCCCTGGACGTTGCCGTCACCGGTGAAAGTCGGCTTGCCGTCGGCGTTGAACCAGTCGGCCTTGTTCTGCGCGGCGTTGATGAACGCGAAGTGCACGTTCTCGGTGTAGCTGCCGGCCGCCAGCGCCATGCCCCACTGGTTCTTCGCCGGGACGGTCAGCTTCTTGGCCGCGGCGACCATCTCTTCCCAGGTCTTCGGCGGCTGCAGGCCGGCCGCGGCGAACATCGCCTTGTTGTAGTACAGGCCGTAGGCCAGACCGTAGAGCGGGACCGAGGTCGGGTCGGTGCCTTCCTTGCCGCCGGTCGCCAGAGCCGTCGGCACGAACTTGTCCTTCCCGCCGATCGCCTTCATCGCGTCGCCGTCGAACGGCAGGAACGCGTCGGTGGCCTGCAGCGACGCCGCCCAGGTGTTGCCGATGTTGACCACGTCCGGCGCCTGACCGGAGGTGATCGCGGTCTGGATCCGGGTCTGCAGGTCGTTCCAGCCGATCACCTCGAGGTTGACCTTGATCCCGGTGTCCTTGGTGAACTTCTCCAGGACCGGGCTCAGCACCTCCTTGTCGTTGTCCAGGCTGGTGCCCTGGTTGCTGGCCCAGTAGGTCAGCGTCTGGTCGCCACCGGAACCGCCGCCGGACGAATCGTCCGAGTCGCCGCCTCCGCAGGCGGCCAGGCTGATTCCCAGGGCGGTCGCCGCCACCGCGGCTACAAGCGAACGCAGTCTCACGTCGGACTCCCTCGTCCCGTCTACAAGCCCCCGCGGAGCTGCGGGGGCGGATCGGCCCCATACTGACCTAACCGGTTAAGTTTCGAAACCCTAACCGGTTCAGTTCCCGGGTCTTCGTTACGACCTCGTGACCCCGCAAACCTTCACCCGCAGCCCGGAGAACGCAATCCAACACTCTCCGGAACCACGCGATTTCACACAGTCTTCAAACTGCGCCCAGTACGGCGAACCCGCCCGCCGCCCACCCCGGCGGCGCACCCTCCAGTTGAGGGGGTGTCCCTTCAGCTGGAGGGTTGCCCACTGAAAATCTCAGGGGGCAACCCTCCAGATCAGGGGGCCAGCGTCAGGAGCGTGCCGGGCCGGAGGACTCTCGGTGGCGGAGCTCGCCGGCCGGCGCCTCCTCGTGGAGCGCGCTCTCCCCGGTGACGATGCGCAGCAGCAGATCCGCGGCGGCGCGCCCGCGTTCCATCGTCTTCTGATCCACCGCGGTGATGCCGGGCCGGGCGAGTTCGCACAGCGGCGAGTCGTCCCACGCGACGATCGAGACCTCGTCCGGCACCGCCGTACCGAGATCCATCGCCACCCGCAGCGCCGCGACCGCCATCAGGTCGTTCCCGAGCACGATCGCGCTCGGCGGATTCGGCCCGGTCAGCAGCTGACGGGTCAGCTCGGCGCCGTCGTCGTACCGGTAACTGCCCTCGATGTGCCGCACCGTGATCCCATGCCGCTCCGCGTCCTCGCGCAGCGTCTGCACCCGCAGCCTCTCGTGAATGAACGTGAACGGCCCGCTGATGTGCGCGATGTCCGTGTGCCCGAGCTCGGCCAGGTGATCGAGCAGCAGCGTGACGGTCTCGCCGGGGGAGCTGATCAGCCGCCCGACCGAGTCGTCGAGCGCGTTCGAGCTGACGACCACGCACGGCACCCCGAGCTCCGTCAGCAGCTGGATCCGCTGGTCGTCCTCGAGTTCGTCGAACAGGATGAACCCGTCCACGCGACCCTGCCGTGACCAGCGTCGCAGTACGTCGAGATCCTCGCCGTGCTCGCCGGTGAGCCGGAGCAGCAGCGAGGAGTCGACCTCGTTCAGGTACTGCTCGATGCCGACCAGCGTGCGCATGTAGAACGCCTCGGTCGAGATCAGCGTGGGTTCGCGCGCGATCACGATCCCGATCGTCCGGGTCCGGCTCGCGGACAGCGCGACCGCGGCGGAGTTCGGGTGGAAGCCCAGCTCCTCGGCCAGGTCGAGCACCCGCTGCCGGGTCTCCTCGCTGACCCCGGCGCGGCCGTTCAGTGCGTACGAGACCGACGCCTTGGAGATGTGCAGCCGGCGGGCGAGATCGCTGATCGTGACCCGATGACTGCGGCGGGTGCCGCCCTGTGGGCCGTCGCCGCCCTCGCCGTCTGTCACGGATCCGTTCGTCGTCATCGCCCGGCACCTCGCACAGACGGAAAAGTGTTCATGTCAGACGGGAGGTTAGCAGCGGCTTCACGCCCCTAGCGGTGTCCGGCGTATTTGGATAGCGTTTTCCCATGCTGCCGAACGAGCCGTTGCGCCTGGATTTCCTGCCGTGGGAGTACGCCCGGAAGGCCTCGGATGCCGAGCGCGAACGCCAGGCCGAACGGCAGGCGCGGCTCGGCGGGTCGCTGGAGCTGGCGGACGACGCATACGTCGCGGAGTCCGCCGCCGTGTACTGCGACGAGCTCCGGATGGGGCAGCGTTCGTACATCGCTGCCCATGCGTACCTCACCGGCCGGATCGCGCTCGGGTCGGACTCGACGATCAACCCGTTCGCCGCGGTCCGGGGCAACGTGACGATCGGCGACGGCGTGCGGATCGGCGCGCACACCTCGCTGCTCGCCTTCAATCACGGCACCGCGCCCGGCGAGCCGATCTTCAAGCAGCCGCACACCTCGCTCGGCATCACGATCGGGGACGACGTCTGGATCGGCTCCAACGTCACGATCCTCGACGGCGTCACGGTCGGCGCGCACAGCATCATCGGCGCCGGCGCGGTCGTCACGAAGAACATCCCGGCCAACTCGGTCGCGGCCGGCAACCCCGCCCGCATCCTCCGCTCGCGGACAGGAGCATCCATGTCAGGTGACCTACCGACCTTGCTGAAGGACTTCGCCGCGAAGGCGCGCGAGCAGACCGACGACGTCCTCGCGCGGTGCTGGGACGGGTCCCGGTTCGTGGATCGTCCCGGGATCGACCGGGAGCCGGAGATCCGTCCCTGGTGCGACGCCGTCGAGATCGCGGACCTTCTGGTACGCCGTACGCCGGCCGGCCACACCCGGGACGACCTCGTCCGCCGGCTCCGCGCGCGCCAGGATCCGGCGACCGGACTGGTATCACCCGGAGACCTCTCCGACGACGGACTGGGCAAGCCGTCCGACGCCGAACTCTCGGTTCTGGAAGGCCCCGCGAGCTATCACATCCTGTGCGTCGGCTATGCGCTGCAGGTCCTCGGGAGCAGCTTCGAGCACCCCATCTCCACCGACTTCACCCTCGACGAGCTGGACAACTTGCCCTGGGCAAGGAGAGCGTGGTCGGCAGGCTCCGGCATCGACGCCGTCGGTACGGCGCTCGCGCGAAACCTCCACGACCACAAGGAATCCGGCCCACTCGAACCGCTCCTGGGCTGGCTCCTCACCCACGCCGATCCTGCTCTCGGCGCGTGGGGTTCGCCGCATCCGGACGACGGGCTGCTGCAGGTCGTGAACGGTTTCTACCGCCTCACCCGCGGCACCTATGCGCAGTTCGGACTCCCGCTCCCGTACCCCGAGCAGGCCGTCGCCACCGTTCTTGCTCACAGCAACGACCGGCGGATGTTCACCGGCGACAACTACAACGCCTGCAACGTCCTCGACGTCATCCATCCGCTGTGGCTGGCGCGCAAGCAGACGACGTACGGCGAACAGGACGGCCGCCGCTGGGCCGAGGACCAGTTGCGCGCGATCCTGCCCCGGTGGGTCGACGGCGCGGGGTTCGCGTTCGCGCCGGACGGTACCGACGACCGGGCGATCCCAGGTCTGCAGGGGACGGAGATGTGGCTGTCGATCGTCTGGCTGCTGTCCGACTACCTGGGCCTGTCCGACGCACTCGGCTACCGCCCCCGCGGCGTCCACCGCCCGGAGCCGCTGATCAGCCTGCACTGACCCCTCGGCGCGGCGACCGGGGACGTCCGCCTACCCTGACGGGGTGGACCCCCGCACGCGCCGACTGGTGACCTCGCTCGTACTGGCCGCCCTGGTCGCCATCGTCGTCGTGGCAGCCCTCCTCGGCTAACGTCGCTGCATGACCACCTCCGCCGGTGAACGTTCGTCGTACCTCATGCGGGCAGGCCTGGTCCGCAACGTCCGCTCGGGGGAGCACCTGACGACCTTCGTGGTGTCCGGGGTGGCGACGGTGCTGCTGACCAGGCTGTTCCTGAGCCTGAGCGGGTACCCGCAGATCGGCGGGAAGGGGCTGCACATCGCTCACGTGCTGCCCGGCGGCCTGCTGATGCTCGTCGCGATCTCGCTGCTGCTCGGGTACGTCGGCCCAGTCGTGAGGCCTGCCGCGGCGACGGTCGGCGGGATCGGGTTCGGGCTGTTCATCGACGAGGTGGGGAAGTTCGTCACCTCGGACAACAACTACTTCTACAAGCCGACCGCGGCGATCGTGTACGTCGTCTTCGTGCTGATCGTGCTCGGCTTCCGGTTCCTGACCACGAGACGCCCGATCGACCCGCGGGAGGAGCTGGCGAACGTCATCGACCATGCTGTCGAAGGTGTCGCCGGCGGACTGTCGCGGCGGCGCCGGGCGGAGGCGTCCGAGCTGCTGCGTGAGGTGCCGCTGCAGGTGGACGGACGACGGGAGGCGAGGGAGCTGCTGGCCGCGTGCCCAGCTGACGAGGTCGAGCTGGCCGCGCCGGTCGACGCGGCCTGGCGGGCGCTGCAGCGCGGCTTCGAGCGACTTGCCACGCATCCGAAGGCCCCGCCGATCGCAGTCGCCGTACTGGCGATCCAGGTGGTCGGTGCTCTCCTCATCGCCGCTGTGCTGGGGGACGGGTTCAGTCATCTGCCGGTCATCGGGGTGATTGTCGGGAGCCTGCTGTCGGCCACGTTCACGGTGCGGGGTGCTCTGGCGCTGCGGAACGGCAACCGGGCGCGGGCGGTCCGGCTGTTCGAGCTCGCCGTACTGGTGTCGTTGTTGATGACGCAGGTCTTCCAGTTCGCCGCTACGCAGTTCACCGCTGCTGGTGGCATGCTGCTGGACCTGGTGATGCTGGGGCTGCTGCGTGCAGAGCGGGAGCGGATGCGGCGCGAGCTGGACAACGCCACGAAGGCTAGGACGCTACGGCTGCCGCCCGGTCCGGATCTGCCGCGGTTCCCGGAGGATCCGTCGGACCCGGTGTAGCTTTCCACTTCTCGTGGCGGCCGATCAGCACCGGTGACATGGTCGCGATCAGGTAGATCACACCGCCTGCCAGCAGTGCGGGTGACAGCCCAATGCCGACGATGGCAGCACCGGCGACCACACCGCCTAGCGGTACGCCGGTCCAGCACACCGCATCAGCCAGCGAGTTGACCCGGCCCAACAGGTGACTGGGGATGCGTTCGATGAACAGTGCGCCGAGGACCGGGTTGATGAAACCGGCTCCGACACCGCCGACGGCGTACACAGCCATCACCGCCCAGACCGGAGCGTCGGTGGCCATGACGATGAAGCGCGGCGCGCCGCAGATCAGGAAGGCGAGCGTGAAGACCAGCTTGCGCGGGATGCGGTCGCCGATGGCCGAGGCGAGCAGGGCGAACGCGGTAGCGGTCACTCCGAACGACGTGAGGATCAGACTGGTGTGGCCGGGCCCGTAGCCGTGGTCCTTGATCCAGACCGGCAGCAGTACGGCACTGATCGCGGCGTCGAGCAGATTGGTGACGGCGATCATGACGACCAGCGGAAGCATCAGCTTGTCTTTACGGAGGAAACGCCACCCGTCGAGCAGTCGCCGGCCGTAGCGTCCTTCATTGCCGGTGGCTCGCTGCTGGTGCTTGGGGATCCAGCGGGCGATCAGTACGGCGCAGACGCCGAACGACGCTGCGTCGATCCAGAGTGCGTTGACCGCTCCGACCAGGGTGATGAGTCCGCCGGCCAGTGCGTACGCGAAGAAGCCGGCCAGGCGTTCCGTCGTACTCTCCAGACCTGTCACGCGCTCCAGCGGGACCTTGGCCGCTCGGGCGATGTCCGGGATCAGGGTCGACTTGGCCGCGTCGCCAGGTCCGCGGAGTGCGCCGGCGATCGCTACGAGCACCAGCAGGGTTGGGAAGTGCAGGAAACCCAGTGTGTGTAGGAGAGGTACCAGTGCGACCACTCCGGTGCTGGCGGCGTCGGCCAGCACGCTGATCCGGCGTGCTCCGACCTTGTCGATCAGTGGGCCGCCGACGGCCTTCACGACAACCAGTGGCGCCATTTCGGCCAGTGCCACCAGGCCGGTCTTGACCGGTGAGCCAGTGGTGGTCAGTACGAACCATGGGATCGCGATCGCGCTGACGCGGGTGCCGCAGATCGACACGACGTTCGCCACCAGGAACGCCGCCAGCGGTGCCCGGTTCCCCTTCATCGTTCCCCCTCGGTCCTGCTACCGCGTCTCGCGCGGGAACGCCTGGATCTGGACGGTGACCTGCTCGGCGCCGTCCGGCAGCGGCGCCGTGAGGTCGGGAGTCTTGTACTTGTCGAAGACCGCCAGCACCTCGTGCATCATCGCGTCGAACTGGTCTGCGCGGAGGTGGAACAGGTAGTCGGAGAGCACGCTGGCGTCGCGCCACTCGGGCGGCATGGTCTGCATCGCGTCGATGAAGCCGAAGATGTTCTCGGCGTACGTCTGGCCGAGACCGTGCAGGTAGCCCAGGGCCAGCTCCGGCTCCTGCTCCAGCAGTTCGGCCTTGTCGAACTCGGTGCCCTGGTGGGCGGACTTCCACCAGCGGTCGCGGGCATTGCCGCGGCTGTCGTCCTCAGCCACCAGACCGGCGTCCGCCAACTGCCGCAGGTGATAGCTGGTCGCACCGGTGTTCACCCCGAGCCGGCCCGCCAAGGTCGTTGCGGTCTGCGGGCCGTAGACGCGCAGCAGGCCGAGGATCCGGTTCCGCATCGGGTGGGCGAGGGCGCGGACCAGGTGACGGTCCAGCTTGACCGTGCGCGGTGGTGTCGCGGGGGTGGGGTCATCGCTCATGGGTATGGAGGATACGGACTGCAAAGAGTGTTTGCAAAGAGATTTTGCAAACTGATTGTGTGGTTGGTTGTCCACAGATTGCGGATCGGGCGGCCGGCGGTGGGCGAATCGCGGCATCTTCTCTGTCGACCACGCATCCACCGAGGACATTGGAGAGAACCAGCGATGATGCGCGTGATGCTCGAGGACGCCGACTACTGCGACGTCCCCGCCGACCTGATGACGTTCGACGACGGGGCGGTGGTGTTCTGGAGCGGAGGCGAGGAGGTCGGCCGCCACCGCCAGGCCCGGATCCATTCCCTCGAGGTACTCAACCCCCGCTCGATGACCCGCCGCATCGAGCGCGCCCGCAAAACCCACCCGAACGCGTTCCGCCAGTGGTCCGTGGACGACGAGCAAACCCTGATCGAGATGTACAACAACGGCGCCACCCTCGCCCAGCTAGTGGAATCCCTCGGCCGCCGCGAGGGCGGCATCATCACCCGCCTAAGAGCGCTAGGCCTGGTGGCCGAAGACCAAAAGGTCCCCTGACCCGGGACCCCGCCACTCCAGGCTCCACCTCGGGACCCACCGATCGGACACCGCCTCGCGCATCCCACCCCTCATGTCCCACACACTGCGGAGCGGCCGCACCTGGTTCCGGCCGCCTCCGCCGCCGCGCGAATTGCTGTCCGGGTTCGGGTTACTGAACTGTCGGGCGACAGCGGAGAGTCCGCCCCTCGCACGGAGCTGCTCCCGTCGTCCTCACGCTCTAGTGACCTGCGAACGACAACGTACTTCTGTCCGCCCCGGCAGCGCGCGGGCTGTTGTGGGATGTCGGCTCCGGCGAAGTAGCTGGGCTGTGTGGACGGAGAGGCCACCGCCTTGGGTGAGTCGTCTATCACTGTCTCCATCTACTACACGGTGGTGAGCGGCGACCGTCCTTCTGGCCCTCCGGCGGTGCGCGGATCGTGCTGTCGGGTATGGGCTCCGGCGAAGCAGCTGTGCCCTCGGGCGCGGGGCGGGACGCCGCGTCGAGCGCATGCCTGCTCGCCGCGGTCACCTCAGTCGAAGGACCGGCGCCGCTTCTTCTGAGCGCCATGGGTAGCGGTCTGATCGTGCCGCCGGCAGTCCCGTCGTCCCTGCAGCGCGGACCTGGATGCCGGCACGGGCCCCGGTCAAGCAACTGGATCCCGGAGGACGGCCGGCAGCGGCCGCTGCATCGCTTGTCCACGCCAACGAGGGCCACGCCGGCTTCACGTCTCGTCCTTCACCGTTCGCGTTGTGCGGCTACGTGTGCGCTGCAACAGTCCTTCTGGGCGCTCGGCAGCGTGGAATGGTGACTCTGGCAGCGTGCAACTCGATCGCTGGGTATCCGGCGAAGCCCCTGGACAGTCGAGTGCGGCGGCGCAAAACCTGCCGCCTCGTGCGCGGCGAGCGCAAAACTTGTCGTCTCGTGTGCGGCGGCGCAAAGCTTGTCGCCTCATGTGCGGCGCAAACTGCCGCCTCGAATGCGTAGTCGCTCGTGGGCTTCGCGTTCCACGCCTGCGCAGGCGGTGACAGTTCATCGGACCGCCTCCTCAGCGCGGGCTGTGATCCAGGGCATGCGGAGCTTCCAAGCAGACGGCCGGCGTTAGCGGGCACAACAAGCTCCTGGCGCCTTACGCGGCGGGGCCAGGCCCAGGAGGGTGAAGTCGGCGAGGTGGTTGCCCATGAAGCTGGCGCCGCGCTCCTGGCACATCGCGGCGCGTTCGGCATCTGCTGAGGAGATCCGCCGGACAGCCCGATCGGTCTGCAGAGTGCGGGTTGTAGCGTTCGAGTTCCCGCTCTACCCGGGCAGCGCGCTCGGATGAAGGCGTACTCAGTCACCTCTCGTCCCAAGTTCGTTGGCCAACCGGACAACCAAGGGCGACGTGCCGATCGCGTTGCAGCACATAACGAGGGATCGATCGCGGTTATCGCGCTGACGCTGCCAATTAGATCGATGCCGTCGGCGGATGCTGAGGGGAGCCCACGCCTATCCAATGAACTCACCGACCACGCAGGCTACGTGATGATGCGAACCCGCAGATCGTTGCTATCAACAACGATCCTGTGTCCCGCGCCCGAGCTCGTGGTGGGGCGAGGCGTCTCGAGGTTCGTCGCATGAATCCGCTCGATGTGCTGGCAGGTCGTGCGCCGGGACCGCCTGCTTGATCGGATTGGTGAGGATATCCGCAGGAGCCGTACTGCGGAAAACCTCAAACTTCCCGGATCCCTTGAAAACAAGGCGATCTCGGCACGGAACTGTCGGCGGGCGGGTCTACGCTTGTCGGTATGGAGATCCTCGGCGAACGACCCGCTTGGGCGATGAGCGGCAGTGAGAAGCTGTCGACTCTCGACGCGGTCGTCGCCGAACGGGCCCGGCTGAAGGTCGTCGAGCTGCAACTGATCGCCGAACTGGAGCGCGACGGAGATGCGCAGCAGATCGGCGCCGGCGACACTGCCCGCCTGCTGGCCGAGCGGTACCGCCTCGACCTACCGACAGCCCGCCGTACGGTGCGGACGGCCACCGGACTGACCAAACACCCAGCCACCGCCGCCGCCCTGCCCGACCCGGCCACCCCATTCCCCAACCCGGCCACCGCCCGCCCCGACACCGACCGCACCGACACCGACCGCACCGACGCTGACCGGCCCGATGCTGACCGGCCCGACGCTGACGGGCCCGATGCCGACCTGCCTGACGCTGACGGGCCCGATGCTGACCGGCCCGATGAGGCCGACGGCGCCGGTGCCGGGCTGCGCGAGAGCGGCGGGTGGCGTGTGTACCCCGCGCAGGCGGAGGCGATTCTGTCGGTGCTGGCCAAGATCCCGACCACGGTGCCGGTGGAAAACGTCGAGTTCGCCGAGCAGCAACTGATCACCTTGGCGGCAACCCACACCCCGTCGGAGTTGCGCGCCGCGGGAAAGAAGATCCGCGACCTCCTCGACCCCGACGGCCCCGAGCCGGACGAGAAGCTCGCCTACAGCCGCGAGTCGCTGACCTGGAAGAACGCCGACCAAGGCGTCACCTTCCGCGGCTACCTGGCCTGCGAGAACGCCGAACTGTTCCGCACCCTGATCCACGCCGGCGCCCGCCCCCACAAAACCGTCGACGGCGAACCAGACCCACGCCCCCGCAGCAAACGCCAGGCCGACGCCCTCACCACCGCCCTCAACACCGCCGCCAGCACCAGCACAAGCACCACAACAGTCACCACAACCGCCGCCACCCCTGCCACCCCTGCCACCCCTGCCGCCACCACCACCGCCGCCGCCACCACCGCCACCGCCGCCACCGCCACCGCCACCACCGCCGGCGCCGGCGCCGGCGCCAGGCCAGGCGCCAGAGCCGAGGCGGGCGGGCGCGGTCAGAGCGAGCCGAGCGCTCCGCCGGACGGCAGCGACGCACCGACACCCACCGAGCCAATCGCGCTTCTGGAACCCGCGCAGGATCCGCTCCCGGACGTCGACACAGCCGACGCCCTCGCCACCGCCCGCTCCGAACCAGCCGACGGCACCGACGGTCCCGGCGGTGCCGGCGGTGCCGGCGGTGCCAGCGGTTCGGGTGCGGGTGGTCCGGTCGCGGATCAGCCACCCGCTGCTGACGCCCGTGGCCGTGCGGATGCTGACATCGGTGCTGCTGCGAGCATCGTGGCCGGTCACGGAGCGAAGCCGCACATCAGTGTGACCATCGACTACAACGACCTGAAGACTGCCGCGGCCAACGCAACCGGGGAACTGGTCTTCGGCGACACCCTGTCCGCCGCCACCCTGCGGCGACTGGCCTGCGACGCCGAAATCCTCCCGATCGTGCTCGGCTCGAAGTCCCAGCCCCTCGACGTCGGCACCAGCCAGCGGCTGGTCACCCGGCCCATGCGGCGCGCCCTGAACGCCCGCGACAAAGGCTGCGTAGTCTGCGGCGCACCACCCATCCAATGCGAAGCCCACCACCTCAAACACTGGATCGACGGCGGCATCACCGCCGTGTCCAACCTCGTACTGCTCTGCAAACGCCACCACCTCGACCTGCACTCCGGACACTGGCAAATCCGCATCACCGACGGCATCGTCCACGTCACCCGCCCCACCTGGGCCGACCCCACCCACATCCCCCGAAACAGATACCGCCCACCCCTGATCACCGACCAGCCACCCACAAGCCCACCCACAAGCACTGTCACAAGCCCGGTCACAAGCCTGGCTATCGGCCCCGGACGCACCGGCAGTGACCGCGCTGGTGTTGACCGCGCTGGCTGTGACCGCAGTGAGTCTCAACGGTTCGGGGTGAATGGTGCCGACAGCAATGGCGCTGACCGCGGCGCGAACCGTGCCGCGAATCGTCGGCCGGCGGTCGTGGATCCTGCGTGCCCGGACCCGTGGGGCGACGAGCACGACATCAACCCCCAACCCAACACACGACTGGCTGCCGCCCCTCCGATTCCTTGGGCCGACGATCCGCCACCACCTCGGGGCCCGGCGACGACGGATGCTTCCTGGACAGTTGCTGCGGGTGCCGGAAAGGGCGCCGCGTTCGATCCGTGGGGCGATGATCCTTTGCCGGATCCGGTTGTGGGTGTCGCGGATCAGGCCCAGTCGATCACCACGGAGACCAGCGAGACGGGCGTCACGGAGGTGGGCGTCACGGAGGTGGGCGTCACGGAGGTGGGCGTCACGGAGGTGGGCGTCACGGAGGCGGGTGCCACGGAGGCGGGTGCCACGGAGACGGGTGCCACGGAGACGGGCGTCACGGAGACGGGCGTCACGGAGACGGGCGGCACGGAGACGGGCGGCACGGAGACGGGTGCCAAGGAGGCGGCGTCGTTCGGGGCTAGGGGCGACGGGGTGGCAGCAGGCTCCGGCGTCATGCGATCCGGTGGTGAGCTGTGGTCGACGGCAGATGGTGCCCTCGGAACCGTGGCGTGAAACGACACGTGATCATCCGCTGGGGGAGCGGCGTCAGTCCGCACAGCCGCCGGCGGGCGGACGTCGTACCTGCACGTCGTTCATCCAGGGCTACGGGGTGGCACGCAAAAGGGCGCCGTCCGGGTCGGGGTTGCGGCGAAGCACTTTGAGCTGTCGGGCGACGGCGGGGAGAGGTGGCCGCCTCGCGCGGATCTGCTCTCGCTGGCCTCACCTCCTATGGGGCGGGTGAGTCGGCGAACTGTGGTGCCGGTGTGTGGCGAGCTGTGGGTCGGGTGGGCGGTGGCTGTGGGGGTGGGTGTGTGGCGAAGCGGTGGGTCGGGTGAGCGGCGACTGTAGAGCGGGTGTGGCGGGCTGTGGGTCGGGTGGGCGGTGGCTGTGGGGGTGGGTGTGTGGCGAAACCGTGGGTCGGGTGGGCGGTGGCTGTGGGGCGGGTGAGCTGCGAGCTGTGGGTTGGGTGAGCGGCCACTGTGGGACGGGTGCGTGGCGGCCTGTGGGGCGGGTGAGCTGCGAGCTTTTGGTCAGCGGCTGCGTTCTTTCGGCCGACTTCGGGTGGCCGCTGATTGTCGTGGGTGGTTCGCTCTGGTGGGGAGTGGTGGCTCGCGGTGGTTGGCGGGAGCCGAGATCGGAGCGCGGCGAGCAGCTACCGGTGGTTCGGCGAGTACGCGGACGCGCGGGTACGGCGGGACCGATCCGAACGGCACGGCCCAGCACGGCACGGCACAGCACGGCACGGCACGGCACGGCGCGCTAGCACTCCGGCTAGATTCGGGCGGCAGGAAAGGGACGAACCGTTCGGTGGCGGGGCGACCGAACCGAGGGGCGCCGTCAGTTTGAGGGTGCGCCTTCGAAGCCTTCGACCGCGCCGGTGAACGGGTAAGCGTTCTGGTCTTCGCCGACCGGGATCTGCGCTCTCAGACAGCCCGGGGCCAGGTGGGCGGCGACGGGCTTCTTGGATCTGCTGCGGCCTGCGGATCGGTGCGATCGGGTGACGACGTTCGGGTGTCTTGATGAGCGGATGGCGTTCGCCAACGGGGGCGTGCCGCGGTCGCTCACGGCCACGCGTCGGCGTACGGGGTGCAAGTCGGCTCTGGCAATAGTTGGGGGGCGGTTTCCGGCGGGTGCGCGACCAGCGTCGGGTACCGCGCACGGTCGTGGCCGTGCTGATCGGGCTGTGCACCGTGGCGAACGAGGCGTACGGCGTTGTGGCGTTGATGGCGCCCGCAGCCGTCGGGGAATGCCTCGGGGCGGGAGGCGGTAGTCGGGGTGCAGGCAGTGGTCGCGTTCAGCGGTTGGCGGACAGTACTGCTGCGAGGCCCTCTTGCAGGTCTTTGGTGAACTGGTTGGGGACCTCCAGGGACGGGAAGTGGCCCCCGGATTCGGGTGTCGTCCAGCGGACGATTTGGCGGTAGCGCTCCTGGGCCCAGAGGCGTGGGCACTTCTCGATGTCGCGGGGATAGATGGTGATTGCTGCTGGGACGTCGACCCGGAGTTCGGGGTCGAGTGAGTTGTGGCTTTCGTAGTAGATGCGGGCCGATGAGGCGCCGGTTCGCGTCAGCCAGTACAGGGTGACGTCGTCAAGAAGCCTGTCTCTGGAAATCGTCTCGAACGGACTGTCGTCGGTGTCCGACCACTCGGCGAACTTGTCCAGGATCCAGGCAAGAAGGCCTACCGGTGAGTCGACGAGCGAGTAGCCGATGGTCTGCGGTCGGGTCGCTTGCTGCTTCGCGTACGCGCCGCGCGGGCCTTCGTAGAAGGCGCGGGTTTCCTCGGTCCACTGGCGCTCGACCGCCGTCAGCCCGTCTGTTGTCAATCCAGGCGGTGCCTGCGCGAGAGTTGTGTGGATGCCGAGAACGTTCGTCGGGTACCTGCCGCCGAGGACCGCGGTAACCACACCTCCCCAATCGCCGCCGTGGGCTGCGAACTTGCTGTAGCCGAGCCTTCCCATCAGTTCCACCCATGCGGCCGCGATCTTTTCGGTGCCCCACCCGGTGGTGGCCGGCTTGTCGCTGTAACCAAAGCCAGGGAGCGACGGGACCACGACGTGGAACGCCGGCGCGTCTGCATCGTCAGGATCCGCCAGCTCGTCCACGACATCGATGAACTCAGCGATGCTGCCTGGCCAGCCGTGGGTCAAGATCAGAGGAGTCGCATCCGCGCGCGCAGACCGGCGGTGCAGGAAGTGGATTCCCAGCTCATCGATGGTCGTGCGGAACCCGATCCGGTTGACGCGCGCTTCGAACGACCGCCAGTCGTACCCGGTGTGCCAGTAGTTCACGAGATCGACGAGGTCGGCGAGAGGTACGCCCTGGTCCCATCGGCGAGGGGCGGCGCGAGAGACCGTCTCAGCCTCCGGTAGCCGCGCCGCGGCCAGGCGGGCGTGCAGATCGTCGAGGTCGGCGTCAGAGGCGTGGGCTTCGAATGCTTGTACGTCGCTGGTTGGACGGGGCATCGGATCTCCTGGGCCATCGGGAACCGGCTAAGACGGTTCTACCAGCGGTTCCGCCCGGCGCGCAACCGGCTAAGGTGGTTCCATGCGTGCTGGGTTCCCCGATTTCCGCCTCGGTAACGTGCTGGCGACCAGCTTCACGGGGACTCTGTCGGAGCGTCATGGCGACGCTGTGGAGCGCATTCCCACGCCGCAGCGACTCATGGACTGGCTGGCGGTGAACGGGCTCGCCGTGGAGGGCTGCACCACCGCCCAGCTCGACCTCGCTCGGGAACTGAGGGAGTCGATTCACGCCGCTGCGACAGCGGCCGCGATCCACGACGCGCTCCCTACGTCTGCTGTCCAAGTCATCAATGACCGCAGCGCTCAAGGTCGGGCCGCGGCTGTGCTCACGCCCGAAGGTAAGCGGCGGTGGCTACTCAGCTCGGCTTCCTGCGTCGAAGATGCGCTCAGCGTGATCGCCGCCGACGCGATCAGCATCATCGCCGGCGAACGAGACGGAAGACTGGCGTTGTGTGCGTCACCAACCTGCCAAGCCGCCTTCTTCGACACCAGCCAGAGCCGCACCCGCAGATGGTGTGACATGAACACGTGCGGCAACCGACAGAAGAAGGCCCGCTTCAACGCCAGCCGGCGCAAGAACCCCGGATCAGCGGACTGATCGTCAGCTAGGTGCGTTCAAGCACACCCGCGAGACCTTTTTGTGATCGACCCTTGTGGTCGGGGACAATGGCGCGGTGCAGCCTGAGGTGCGGTCGGAGGAGCCGGCGCGGCCGGAGGAATCCGGTGCGCTGGAGGTTGTGCGTGCTGCGTTGCTCGACCAGGGAGGGTTGGTCCGGGGCGTCGCGTCCGGGCGGCGGCGGGGGATGGAGGCACCGGCGTACCTGCGGGTCGAGGTGCGGTACGTCGATCTGAAGGGGCTGCGGCACCTGCAGATCACCGAGTTCGACGAGCGTCAGGCGCACACCCGGAACGTGCCGGACGCGGACGTGGAGAAGGCGGTCGACGAGCTGCTCGGGCTCGCGTACGGGTCGTGGCATGTGGAGACGACGAGCGAGACTCTGCGGCTGCGGTACACGAAGAAGGGCAAGGAGCTGCTGCACCGGCAGGAGGATCACCGGGAGCAGGAGACCAGTCATGACCGGGTGAAGCGGCGGGTGCTCGATCCGGCGGCGCCGTTCCTGATCGAGCTGGGCATCAGTGATCACCAGGGACGGGTGAAGCCGTCGCGGCAGGCGAAGTACAAGCAGATCGAGGAGTTCTGCAAGCTGCTCGCGCCGGCGCTCGAGGAGGCGGTCGCGGCGGGGCGGATCGCGACCGGGCGGCCGTTGCAGGTGGTCGATCTCGGCTGCGGGAACGCGTACCTCACGCTGGCGGCGTACCACCTGCTGACTGTTGCGGGGCACGACGTACGGATGACCGGTATCGACCACAACCCCGCGGCGCGGAAGCGGAACACGCGGGTGGTCGAGGCGCTGGGTTGGCAGGATCACCTGCGGTTCCTGGACGCGACCATCGAAGGTGCGGAGCTGGACGTGCGGCCGGACGTCGTGCTGGCGCTGCACGCGTGCGACACGGCGACCGACGACGCGCTCGCGCGGGCCGTGCGGTGGGAGGCTCCGCTGGTTCTCGCCGCTCCGTGTTGTCACCACGACATCCAAAAGCAGCTGAAGAGCGTCACACCACCGGCGCCTTATGCGCTGATGACGAGATATGGCATCGTTCGTGAGCGGTTCGCCGACGTACTGACGGATTCACTGCGAGCGGCGGTGCTGCGACAGGTCGGTTACCGGGTGGAGGTCGTGCAGTTCGTGGACAGTCAGCACACGCCGCGCAATCTGCTGCTCCGCGCCGCGCGCACCGGCGCCAAGCCGACCCCCGACCTGCGCGCCGAGTACCAGGCCATGGTCACCGAATGGCAGGTGAAGCCGCGCCTGGCGCAGCTCCTGCTGCCGGCCGACCCCGCCGGTTCGCCGGCCGACCGGCCTGCGGGTGCCGAGGTGGTTTCGTGAGGCGGATGCGGACCGGGCTCGCGTTGCTGGGGGCGACGCTGTGTGCGCTCGCGGGTGCGGCGCTGCCCACCACGGCATCGGCTACCGCGGACGCGGATCCGACGCCGGCACCGAAGCGGCTGTTCACGATCAAGGACGAGCGGATCAAGGAGTCCTCCGGGCTGGCGAAGAGCGTCAAGCACCCGGGGGTCTACTGGACCGTGAACGACTCCGGTGACACCGGGCGGGTGTTTGCCGTCGACACGACCGGCGAGGTGAAGGCGGTCGTCCGGTTCGGCGCGAAGGTCAACGACGTCGAGGCGCTCGGGATCGACCGGGACGGCACGCTCTACATCGCGGACATCGGCGACAATGAGGAGAACCGGGAACAGATCGAGATCTACACGATCCCGGAGCCGGAGACGCTGGAGGACGAGTCCAACGTCAAGTACCGCCGGTACGACTTCACCTATCCCGACGGGGCGCACGACGCCGAGACGCTGCTGATCGAGCCCGGTACGAGCCAGTTGTACATCGTCACGAAGGCGGTCAAGGGCACCGGCACGATCTACGCCGCGCCGCCCGCGCCGTCCCGTGAGGGCACCAACGACCTCACCAAGCTCGCGGCGGCGCCGGCCGGGGTGATCACCGACGGGACGTTCCTGCCGGACGGGCAGCGAGTGGTACTGCGGACCTACGCCGACGTCACGACCGTCGCCTGGGGAGACACGCCGAACGCGGTCGCCCGCGGAGCAGCACCGCTCGGCCAGGGCGAGACTGTCGCGCTCGGCCCCGCCGACAACACCGTCCTGGTCGGCAGCGAAGGCGCCAACTCGGCGGTCTACCAGGTCCAGGTGCCCGCGAAGGCGGCGTCGACGCCTCCGAAGGCCGGCGCGACCCCCAAGCCGGCCACTGCACCCGAGAACAACAGCTCGGACGCCGGCAAGAGCAACAACTTCCGGTGGATCATCGTCGGCGCGGGCCTGTTCGCCCTGATCATCACGATCGTCACGTTCCCGCCGGGCCGCCGCGAACGGCAGGACCGCCAGGCCGAGAACGCCCGCCTCACCGGCCAGGCGCCCCCCACCGCCCACCGCCGCCAGCACTCGTAGCCCACGCGAAAGCCGCCGCGCTCCCGGAGGAGCGCGGCGGCTGTCGTGTAGAAGGGGTTACTTGAGGTTCTCGACGACGTAGTCGATGGCCTGGGTGAGCTTCTCGACGTCGTCGGGATCGACCGCCGGGAACATCGCGACCCGGAGCTGGTTGCGGCCCAGCTTGCGGTACGGCTCGGTGTCGACGATGCCGTTGGCGCGCAGCGTCTTGGCGACCGCGGCGGCGTCGATCGAGTCGTCGAGGTCGATGGTGCCGATGACGAGCGAGCGGGCGTCGGCGTCGGCGACGTACGGCGTGGCGTACTCGGACTTCTCGGCCCACGTGTACAGCCGGTTGCTCGAGTCCGTCGTACGGCCGACGCTCCACTCGAGGCCGCCCTGGCTGTTGATCCAGTCGGTCTGCTCCGCCATCAGGAACAGCGTGGCCAGCGACGGCGTGTTGTAGGTCTGGTTCTTGCCCGAGTTGTCGATCGCGGTCGCGAGGTCCAGGAACGCCGGGATCCACCGCCCGGAAGCCGTGATCTCCTCGACGCGGGCCAGCGCGGCCGGGCTCAGGATCGCGATCCACAGGCCGCCGTCGGAGGCGAAGCACTTCTGCGGCGCGAAGTAGTACGCGTCGACCTGGTTGATGTCGACCGGCAGACCGCCCGCGCCCGACGTGGCGTCGATCGCGACCAGCGCGCCCTCGTCGGCGCCCTCGACCCGCTGGACCGGCGCCATCACACCGGTGGAGGTCTCGTTGTGCGGCCACGCGTACAGGTCGACGCCGGCCTCCGCCACCGCGACCGGGCGGGTGCCGGGGTCGGACTTCACGATCGTCGGGTCGCCGAGGTGCGGTGCCTGCTGGGCGGCCTTGGCGAACTTCGAGGAGAACTCGCCGAAGCTCAGGTGCTGGCTCTTCTCCCGGATCAGCCCGAACGTCGCGATGTCCCAGAACGCCGTCGAGCCGCCGTTCCCGAGGACGACCTGGTACCCGTCCGGCAGCTGGAACAGCTCGGAGACGCCCTCCTGGACCCGCTTCACGAGGTTCTTCACCGGCGCCTGCCGGTGGGAGGTGCCGAGCAGCTTGGCGCCCTCGGTCGCCAGCGCGGCGACGGCTTCCGGGCGCACCTTCGACGGACCCGCACCGAAGCGGCCGTCCGCGGGCTTGAGCTCTGCAGGGATCTGAATGTTGGCGCTGGTCACCAGCGTGTTCCCTTCGTCGTCTGCAACTAGAAGGCCGACGACGCTGTCAGCGCACCCCATCTTCGCACATCCCACCCGCCCCGCCCGGCCGGGGCCCACCACCAGGACGCGCGGGGCCTACTCGTGTTTGCGGGTGATCGTCTCGGTGCCGGTGAGGACCGCGACCGGGCCGTCGGGCGTGTCGGTCCACTCCCCGCAGGCGCCGCCGCCCTCGGCGACCTCGAGGGTGAGCTCGGTGCCGTCCATCCGGAGCGCGGGGTGGTAGTACTGCGCCACGCGCTCCGCCTCGCCCTGGATGTAGTGGCCGATCAGCGCGCGCCGGAACCGGTCGGTGGTCACGTTCGGGTTGCTCCCGTGCACCAGCGCGCCGTGGAAGAACAGCACGTCACCCGGCTCCATCTCCACGGGGACGGCGGCGCCGTCGGACGACGGCAGCGGGACGGTGACGTCGGTGAAGCTGACCGTCGTGTCCGCCTTCTCGGTGCACAGGATCGGCCAGCGGTGCGAGCCGGGGACGACCTCGAGACACCCGTTCGCCTCGTCGACCTTGTCGAGTGCCATCCACGCCGCGACGCAGGTCCCCGGGTCCGCCTTCAGGTAGAAGTTGTCCTGGTGCAGCGCCTGCCCGCGAGAGCCCGGCGGCTTGAAGTAGAGCATCGTCTGGACGGCGTACGGCGACCTGCCGAGCAGCGCCGTCATCACCTGGTCGATCCGCGGGTCGATCATCCACTGCAACGACGTCTCGTCCCACCGGTGCATCTGCGCCATCCGCGGGTACCGCTTCAGCGGGTCGCGGTCGGTCGAGGTGTGCCCGGCGAAGTCGTGCGCCCGCGGCCCGCGGTGCCGGACCTCCATGTAGTGCTCCCGCAACCGCTCCGCCTCGTCCGCGGAGAACAGCCCCCGCACCAGCGTGTACCCGGTCCGCTCGAACTCGTCCCGGTGTACGGCGGCCCGCTCGTCCACGTTGTATGAAACGCTCATGCACGACTCCCGCGAATCTGCCCTAGTCTTCCCTTGAACCCAATTTTCCAGCTAGGTAATCATCGAAGACCACGGACGATTCGCGCGAGGACTTGGATTTTTGACGCACCGCATCCAGCTCGAAGCGATGTCCACACCGACCTTCTGGCGCTGTGAGCCCAGCTGGTCGTGGACGTCGCCCCCGCTCACGGACCATCTCCTCTGGTGCGTGGTCGACGGCCGCGGCGCGGTCGAGCTCGACGGCCGGCGCCAGGAGTTGCGCCCCGGCGTCTGCGCGGTCTTCCAGCCCGGCGACGCGCCACGCGCGACCCACGACCCGCACCGCAGGCTGCTCGTCTTCGGCATGCACTTCGCGACCGCCACGACCGCGGCGCCCGATCCGCGCTGGGGAGAAGTGCTGGATCGCGAGCTGCTCGGCGTCCTCGCCCGGACCAGCGACGCGTCGTACCGTCGCGGTGACGCACTCGGCCGGCGGCAGGCCGAGCTGTGCCTCGAGCAGCTGGTCACGCTGGTCTGGGACGCCGTACACCAACCCGGCCGCAGCGCGGTCGACACTGCTGTCGACGAGATCGCCAGGCAGCTTCGGCAGGACCCGAGCCGGGACTGGACCGTCACCGAGATGGCGGGCCGTGCTGCGCTGAGCAGGGCCCAGTTCAGCCGCCGTTTCGTCGCGCAGTTCGGGATGTCACCGGCGCAGTACGTCATCCAGGCAAGGATCGACCGGGCGCACCAGCTGCTCACCGAGAGCGGCATGACCGTCACCGAAACGGCCGCCGCCCTCGGCTACACAGACGTCCCCTACTTCAGCCGCCAGTACAAACACCGCACCGGCCGCACCCCGAGCCAGGACCGTCAGGCCCAGCCCGGATTCCAGCCCTCGACCGAGTCGGCCGGGCGGGAGGCCGGGCCGGAGTAGATCGCCGACGGGCGGATCAGGCGGCCGGTGCGTTTCTGCTCCAGGACGTGGGCGCTCCAGCCCGCGGTCCGGGCGCAGGTGAACATCGACGTGAACATCGGCGGCGGCACCTCGGCGAAGTCCAGCACGATCGCCGCCCAGAACTCCACGTTCGTCTCCAGTACGCGGTCCGGCCGCCGCTCCCGCAGCTCGGCCAGCGCGGCCTGCTCCAGCGCCTCGGCCACCTCGTACCGCGGGGCGGCCAGTTCACGCGCCGTACGGCGAAGCACCCGGGCGCGCGGGTCCTCGGCCCGGTACACCCGGTGCCCGAAGCCCATCAACCGCTCGCCCGCGTCCAGGAGGCCCTTCACGTACGAGCGAGCGTCACCGGACCGCTCCACACCCTCGATCATCGTCAGCACGCGCGCGGGCGCGCCGCCGTGCAGCGGCCCGGACATCGCGCCGACCGCACCGGACAGTGCGGCGGCGACATCCGCTCCGGTCGAGGCGATCACCCGCGCGGTGAACGTCGACGCGTTCATCCCGTGCTCCGCGGCGGACGTCCAGTACGCGTCGACGGCCTTGACGTGCTTCGGATCCGGCTCGCCGCGCCAGCGGATCATGAACCGCTCGGTGATCGTCGTCGCCTTGTCCACCTCGCGTTGCGGGACCATCGGCTGCCCGATCCCGCGGGCGGCCTGCGCGACGTACGACAACGCCATCACCGCCGCGCGGGACAGGTCCTCGCGGGCCTGGACGTCGTCGATGTCGTACAGCGGCCGCAGACCCCAGGCGGGTGCGAGCATGGCGAGTGCGGACTGTACGTCGACGCGCACGTCGCCGGTGTGCACCGGCAGCGGGAACGGCTCCGCGGGCGGCAGGCCCGGCGTGAACGCACCGTCGACCAGCAGGCCCCAGACGTTCTCGAACGGCACCCGGCCGACCAGGTCCTCGATGTCCACGCCGCGGTACCGGAGCGCCGAACCTTCCTTGTCCGGCTCGGCGATCTGCGTGTCGAACGCGACCACGCCCTCCAGCCCGTGCTGCACCTCGGTCCTCGGATCTGACATGCGACTCCCTCGTCCTCGTGGTCGGGACGCGGGCCCACCAGGAGAGCCCACGCGCCCTGGGCGCTCCCGCAGCATAGTTCTCCGCGCCGACGACCGGACAGTTTTGTGACCGGTTCGGGCCCGCCGGCCGGGGCGCGCGTTCACAAGGGGTGGACCGCACACAGGTCTAGTCTCGGTGCATGACCAAGCCACTCCCCGCCCTCGGGCTCGTGATCGGCGTCATCGCGACCTACATCGCCCTGGTCGTCGGGTCGTACGCGGCCGGCCGACTGGCAATGCGCCTGCAGACGTTCCGTTTCGACTTCGAGAAGACGCTGCCGTGGCTCGCGCTGCTGATCGTTGTCGCGGTTGTGCTCGGCGTGCTCATGATGGCGCCGGTGGTCGGCTCCGGCGCGACGACCGGCGCCGGCCTCCTGCTGACACTGACCGGACTGGCCGTGTTCTTGCTGCCGATCCGGCAGGTGGTCGACCTGTTGCGGCTTTTCGAGTTCCCGGGTGAGCGACTCCGCGGGGGCTACCTGCTGTTCGACGGGTCGATCATCCTGTTCGGCATTCCGTTGCTGCTGATCGGTATCCGGCGCTGGGCGCAGGACGCCAAGCTGGCCAAGGTTCTGCAGGCGCCTGGTCAGGTGCAGGACGCCCGCGGCGGCTACCAGCCCACCTTCCCGCAGCAGCAGCCGCAGCAGTGGGGCGGCTACCCGGGCCAGCAGCAGTACCAACCACCGCAGCAGCCAGGCCATCAAGCAGGCCAACCGCAGCAGGGCCAACCGCAGCAGGGGCAACCGCCGCAGAACCCGGGCCAGCAGCAATAACTTTCCCCGCGGAGCCCGCATCAGGCTCTGCATGGAAACGCTGATCGCCTACACCTTCGCGCACGACGGCGCCGCGCGAGCTGCCGCCGGTCAAGCACGCGTCGAGGCGTACTACGGCGATCTCTGGCAGCACGAGGCCAAACACCACGGGTACGACGGCCAGACGGTCGGACTGCATATGTGGGACCGGCACGACGGCACGTGTCTCTGGCCGTCCTGGCACGACACAGGCGATGTCCGGGTCGCCAGCGTGCACGCCCCGCTCGGCTACCAGCGGGTGATCGGAGACGTGGCGCCGTACGACGCGCCAGCGCGCTTGGGCCAGGCAGTACGGCGTACTCCAGCAAGCTTTCTCGAGGTCGCGCCGCCGTTCACGATGGCCGTCCTGGATCCAGAAGAGGAACGACTGGACCTCTTCACCGACTCGATCGGTGTCGGCCGCCTGTTCCAGCTGCGGCTGCCGGACGGGTGGATCTGGTCCAATCGGCCGGTCGCAGCGCTGCTGTTCGCAGGCGTTCCGGCGGTGGCCGCCTCCCGGGGCTGGACCTTCGCAGCCGCGTGCGGCTGGTTCATGGACGACAGTACGCCGTACGACGGAGTACTGACTGTGCCCGGTGCAACACACATCGTTGCTGACGGCCACCGTCAGCAACGGACCGTCAGCCGTATCGAAACGGCCAGCGTGTGGTCGACCGACAGCCCTGACACAGCAGACGAGACGGCCGCCGCACTGCAGGATGTGGCGCGCTCCGTGGGCAGCCTGTTCCCGGGACGGCCGACTGTCGACCTGAGCGGCGGCCGCGACTCCCGTGTCGTTGCCGGCGCGTTCCTGGCCGCAGGTGTCGATCTGAAGCTCAACAGCTACGACGCGGTGCCTGGTGAGCTGGACGTTGCCGAATCGCTGGTAGCTCGCCTGCAGCAGCCGGTTGACCACGTGGTGACCAGGAAGGCCAAGGCGGTGGTGGCCAAGCCGCAGGTCAAACCGCAGCCACTGGAAATGGTCACCCGAGCCCTGCGCTGGCACAGGTACGCCGAAGGCCTTCGTCCCGCCAGCTACTTGTTCCACACGCCTCCGGCGACGCTGGCCGGCGTAGCCCATCTAGCGATCGGTGGGGCAGGCGGAGAGGTCGCCCACGGTCACTACTACCCGCGCGACGTACTGCAACTGGACGCACTGCCGCTCCCACACAAGCTGCATGCCTTCGGCAACCACCTCCAGACCCGGCTGATCCCGGCAGCAGGCCCGTCGGTCGCCGCCCGCACCGCGGTCGCCGCACAGATCGAGCACGTACTCCGGACCGCCGTCCACGGAGGCATCGAGAACGCGACAATGCTCGACTACTTCTACGTCGTCGAACGCCTCCGCCGCTGGGGTACGACGGGAGAGCGCACCGGTGTCGTCTCGCCCCTCCTGGTCCCCTCGTTCGTCCGCTCGGCGTTCGCGCTGGATCCCGCACAACGCGTCGACAACGCACTGCATCGCGAGCTGGTACGACGCCTCGTCCCGGCGTGGACCGACGTACCGTTCTTCCAGCCGAGCCCGACCGTCAGCACCCGCAGGAGCCCGGCGAAGGTCCGCTGCCTCGCCGACGCCGCGGACCGCGACCTGATCGAGAAGTTGCTTGCCGACGTCGAAGGCTTCGAACCACTGTCCACCCTCTGGGCGGCCTCGACAGCCGGCGCCAGCTCGGCCGCGGGCGAGGCGACGCTGTGCCAGGCGCTCTGGCGAGCCACCTTCGACCAGCATCTCGCCGACGTGAACCGTCACATCCCGACCGCGCCCGCGCCCAAACCTCGACCCCCAGCCCCCACACCACCGGCGCCCCGCCGCAGCCCACTCGTCCGCGCGATCGGCCGCAGCAGGTTCTGGAGGGCCTACCGCAGGAGCAGGTTCGGGCGTAAGTAGGCTCGATGCCGTGGACCTTGCGGAGATGCGGGAGACGTACGGGCTGGGCGAGCTGCTCGAGAATCAGGTCGCTGCTGATCCCGTCGTGCAGTTCCAGCTCTGGCTGGATCAGGCCCGGGACGCCGGGCTCGCCGAGCCGAACGCGATGGTGCTGGCCACGGCCGACGCGGACGGCCGGCCGTCGGCCAGGACCGTGCTGCTGAAGCGCGTGGACGAGCGCGGCTTCGTGTTCTACACCAACCAGCAGTCCCGCAAGGCCGACGACCTCGCCGCGAACCCGTACTGCGCCTTGGTGTTCCCGTGGCACGCGATGGAACGCCAGGTCCGCGTCGAAGGCACCGTCACGAAGCTCCCCGCCGAGGAGGTCGACGAGTACTTCGCCGGCCGTCCGCGCGAGTCGCAGCTCGGCGCGTGGGCGTCCCAGCAGAGCCAGCCGGTCGAGTCCCGCGAAGAGCTCGACCTGCAGTACGCGTCGTACGAGCGGCAGTGGCCGGAGGGTACGGAGATCTCCACGCCGTACTTCTGGGGCGGCTACCTGGTCGCTCCGACGGCGTTCGAGTTCTGGCAGGGCCGGGTCGGCCGCCTGCACGACCGCCTGGCCTACCGGCGGGCCAGTTCAGGTTCCGATTGGGAGCTGTCCCGGCTCCAGCCCTGAGGCTCCTCCCGGAAACCGTGCGACTTCCACCAACGCGCCAGCCGCCGCGGCGCCCACCAGTTCGCACGCCCCAGCAGCCGCATCGTCGCCGGCACCAGCAACGCCCGCACGACCGTCGCGTCCAGCGCGATCGCGATCACCAGCCCGACCCCGATCATCTTCACGAACACGATGCCCGAGGTGGAGAACGCCGCCACCACGATGATCAGCAGCAACGCCGCGCTGGTGATGATCCCGCCGGTCCGCTGCAGCCCGAGCGCGACCGCCTGGGTGTTGTCGCCGGTCCGGTCGTACTCCTCCCGGATCCGGCTGAGCAGGAACACCTCGTAGTCCATCGACAGCCCGAACAGCACGGCGAACAGCAACACCGGGTTCGTCGCGTCCAGGAACCCGGCCGGGGTGAAGTCCAGCAGCCCGGACAGATGCCCGTCCTGGAAGATCCACACCATCGCCCCGAACGCGGCGGACAGCGACAGCACGTTCATCAGCAGCGCCTTCGCCGGCAGCACGAACGAGCCGAAGGCAACGAACAGCAGCACGAACGTCACCACCACGATGAACCCGGCCATGTACGGCGCCCGCTGTTTCAGCGCGTCGAGCAGATCGATCACCGCACCCGTCTCACCACCGACCTGGACGTCGGCCCCTGGCGGTGCCGGCACCGCCCGCACCCCGCGGACGACGTCCCGCGCCGGCAACTCCTGCCCGGTGTACTTCGTGTGCACCACCACCGAGGCCACGCCGTTGGCGTAACCACCGATCCGCACGTTCTCCACGTCCCGCACCTGCCGCAGCTGGGCAATGTACGGCGCCAACGCCGGAGCTGGATCACTCAGCGCGGCGTCCAACCGCACCGCGACGTAGATGTCCGACCCGCCCGCCCCCGGGAAGTCGCGCTGCAGCGTCTCGGTCACCGTCCGAGAGGTCGCCCCGGACGGCAACGACCGGTGGTCGACCCCGCCGAGCTGTGCGCTCAGGAACGGGATCCCCAGCACCAGCAGCACCGGCACGAGGACCAGCACGTACCGCACCGGCCGCCGCATCACGCTGTGCGCGAGCCGGTACCACGCGCCGTGATGATCCTCGGCCGCCTTGCGGGCCTTGAAGATCCGCAGATTGTTCACGCGGGGCCCGAGGACCGCGAGCAGTGCCGGCAGTGCGGTCAGGGCCGCGACCATCGCGATCGCCACCGCGGCCACCCCGCCGTACGCCATCGACTTCAGGAACATCACCGGGAACAGCACCAGGCTGCTGATCGCCACCCCGACCGTCACGCCGGAGAACGCCACCGTCCGCCCGGCCGTCGCCATCGTCGTGGTCAGCGCCGTCTCGACGTCGTTGCCGCGCGCAAGTTCCTCGCGGAACCGGGTGACGATGAACAGCGCGTAGTCGATGGCCAGCCCGAACCCGATCATCGTGACGATGTTGATCGAGAAGATCGACACGTCGGTGACCGCCGACAACCCCCGCAGCAGGACGAAGGCGCCGAGGATCGCCAGCCCGCCGACGAACAACGGCAGCGAGGCGGCGACCAGACCGCCGAAGACGACCACCAGCAGCACCAGCACGACCGGCATCGAGATCGACTCGGCGCGCACGATGTCGTGCTCGGTCTGCGTGTTCACCTCGTCGAACACCGCGACCTCGCCGCCGACCTTCGTGTCCAGCCCGGCCGCGGGCGCCCGGACCTGGTCGGCGATCCGGTGGAACGTGTCCAGCCGCTCCTCCTGCGTGGCGCCGGCCAGGGTGAGTACGGCGTACGTGCTGCGCTGATCCTTCGACACGAAGACCGGCGACCTGCTGCTCCAGTACGTCGTCGTACCGGTGACGTCGGCGGACGGCAGCGCGGCCAGGTGCTGCTCGACCGACTGCCGGAACGCGGGATCGGCCACGGTCCCGGACGGGCTGCGGTAGAGCACGACCACGTCGGTGCCGGTGCGGCCGACGTTCTGCTCGATGGTCTTGACCGCGTTCGCGGCCTCGGTGTCCGGCGCGTCGAAGCCGCCGTTCGCCAGGGAGCCGAACACGCCGGTGCCCCAGACCAGCCCGAGGACGGCGAAAACTCCGGTCAGGGCGAGCACCAGCCGGCGTCGCCGGTACGTGAAACGGCCGAGCGTCTCGAACACGAAACTCTCCTGAAGGGCGTAGATTTGAGCGGCAGGAGCCTCAGTGAACAGTGTTAACTGTTAACGCTGTTCACTCTAAGGGCGCGACCTACAGTCATGTCAAGGAGTGTTCGGGTGGAATCGGGCGGACGCGACCGGCGCCGGGCGGCGACGCTGGCGGAGATCAAGGCGGCCGCGCGCCGGTTGCTGGTCGGCGGCGGGTCGGCCGCGGTCGGCCTGCGTGCGGTCGCGCGCGAGCTCGGCCTCACCCCGCCGGCCCTGTACCGGTACTTCCCGAGCCATGAGGCGCTGATCAGCGCACTGATCGCGGACCTGTACGACGAGCTGACCTCCGCGCTGATGGAGCTGCGGTGCACCGAGGACACCGACGACCTGGGCGCGCAGCTCTACCTGCTGGCCAACGGGCTGCGGGACTGGGCGCTGGCGCACCCGGCCGAGTTCGCGCTGCTGTTCGGGACCGCGGTGCCGAGCCCGGACGCCGAGGACCACGAGGACACGCCGGGGCATCAGGCCGCGATGCGGTTCGGTGCCCTGTTCAAGGAACTCGTCGCACAGATCTGGCACTGGAAGCCGTTCCCGTACCCGCCCGACGAACAGCTCGGCACCGAGCTGGTCGCGCAGCTGACGCAGGAGTCAGAGCACTTCCAGGGCATGCCGCCCGGGGCCATCTACCTGTCGCTGACGTACTGGACGAGGCTCTACGGCCTGATCTGCATGGAGGTCTTCGGCCAGCTGCACTGGGTGCTGCCGGATGCCGGGGCGTACTTCGAGGCCCAGCTCTACGAGATCGGCGAGGCGCTGGGTCTGGACTGCCCGGCTCCTGAATAGCTGTACCGCTGACAAGGAAAAGCCCGCGGGCGCTTCCAGAGACGCGACCGGGTGGTCGAGCTCAGGGTCAGGCGGACTACCTGACTGCCCGCGGGCCCGGTGGCTGGCGTTGAATTGGCCGACCACATGCCCACTAACTAGTGGTTGGCGGTCAACCCGCCGCCACCTCACGAGTCCGATAGCAATTCATGCGTTGGACCACCTCCCTTCGCGTGTACTGCGAACCTACTGCCACGCCGTGCAGCCTTCAACTGGATTTCGCCCTCGGATGAACCACAATCGACGGCATGATCAGACTCGGACTGCCGGCGATCGTGCTGTTGATCGGAACCGCCTGGTTCGCGTGGTCGTCGTACCGCCGTGCCGTGAGCGCGGAACGGACGCTGGCCGAGCTGAACGCCGACCACCGGGCACTGCTGCAGGAGGTCAGGGCGCTGGAGCGGGCAGTCGCGGCTGCCGAGCAGGGCCTGCGTACGCTCAGCTCGCATCCGTCGGTGCCGCGGGACGTCGCGGTCACCGCCGACCTGACCCTCGCCGACGTGCGGCGACTGGCGGAGAACAACAAGGAGCTCGACGACTGATGGCAAAGCTGGGGAACGCTGCTGCGGCGCTCAAGCCGAAACGGGGTGGCAGCGTGAAGGCGAAGGTGATCGGCGGGCTGATCGTGGGCGTGATCGCCCTGATCATCCTGTTCAACATCTTCAACTTCGCGAACACCGACGCGAACCGGATCGGCCTGCACTACGGCGGCGGTGTGGTCGAGGACAAGAAGTTCAAGTCGATCATCCCGCCGGGCTCGACGAACAAGCTGATCGGCCCCGGCGACACCGTCTACGACTACCCGGCCGACCAGCGCTCGTACATCATCGGTGGCGACGCCGGCGCCGACGCGTCCGACGAGGTCACCGTGGTCAGCAAGGACAACGTCCGGCTCGGTGTCCGCGTCCAGGTGTACTTCACCCTGAACCGCAGTGAGGACGTGATCAAGTCGTTCCACGAGCGGATCGGCCTGAAGACCGACGCCTACGAGGAGCGCGGCTGGAACAGCATGCTGCAGAGCTACTTCCGCCCGCAGATCGACCGGGCACTGGCCGCGGTCGCGACCAACTACACCTGGGCCGAGCTCTACAACAACGAGTCGAAGAAGTCCCAGTTCCAGTCGGCGGCGGCCAAGGAGTTCACCCGGCTGCTGCCGGCCGCGGTCGGCGGCGACTACTTCTGTGGACCGGGCTACAACGGCAGCAACGCCTGCGGTGAGCTCTCGTTCACGATCCAGAAGCCGATGCCGCTGGACAAGGGCATCGTCGACGGCCTGGAGGCCAAGCAGCGTGCCGAGCTGGCCCGGGCGACCCAGGAGCAGAAGAACCAGCAGGTGAACGTCGAGCTGCAGTCGGTCAAGCAGCAGGTCGCGATGCTCGGGGCGAACGGCTACCTGCTGAAGACCGCCATCGAGTCGGGCAAGATCCAGTTCATGGTCATTCCGCAGAACGGCAACGTCAGCATCCCGGTGCCGACCACGACGCAGCCGACCCAGCCGGCCCAGCCGAACGGGCAGACCGGTCAGGAGCCGACCACCCAGCCGTCACAGCCGCGCAGGTAATACATGAGTGCGCTGCCGTCCCACCTCGAGCTCGTGCAGGGCGTCGTCCTGCCGAAGCCGGTCGGCGCGCACCCGGTGCTGGACTTCGTGAACACTCGGTCCGAGTGGACCACCCGTGGCCCCGCCCGGACCGAGTGGCTGACGTCGTACGACGCCTTCCTGACGTGGAGCTCGTACGTCGGCCTGCTGCCGCCGGCGACGGTGATCCGGCTGATCGAGCAGGCCAGCAGCAGCGCGACCGAGGCGGGACGGCGGCTGCAGGCCACGCTCGACTTCCGCGCCGACCTGTACGACGTACTCACCGGCCAGGCGGCGGACACCACGTTCGAGTCGGCCGCCCGGGTGATCGAGAAGGCCTCCGGGCGACGACGGCTCGTCCGGTCGGAGGACGGGCCGGTCTGGGAGTTGCCGGAAGACCTCGCGCTCCCGCTCCACCAGCTAGCGGTGCTCGCGGGCGAGTTGCTGACCGGCTCGTCCCGCGAGCATGTGCGCACCTGCCCGTCGTGCGGCTGGCTGTTCCTGGATCCGCGCGGCCGTCGCCGCTGGTGCTCGATGGCCACCTGCGGCAACCGCGCCAAGGTCCGCGCCCACGCGGCCCGCACCCGGTAGACGTACCGCCGCGCATACAGAACCCCTGGTGGGAGGGGTTCTACGTGCCCTTCGGGCGGGTTCTGTTTGCGTGGAGGTACACGCCTAGTTGAAGGCGGCCGGGTCGACCGTGATCCAGGTGTGCTTCGCGCGGGCGAGCACGCGGCCGTCGGCGTCGTACAAGGTGCTGGCGGTGAACGTCTTGCGGCCGTCCTCGCCCAGGTAGCGGCCGAGCGCGACGCATTCCTCACCGACCTGCGGCCGCGCGTCGACGCACGCGGTCAACTGGCCGAGCACCGACGGCCGGCCTTCGAGGTCGATCGTCCAGCCGCCGGGGCAGTCGAGGGCCGCCCACAGGAACACCTCGTCGACCAGACCGTCGGTCGCCAGATCCGCGGCCGGCTTCCACGTGCACGCCGTTCGCCCGTCGCCGATCGGACCGGGCCGCAGGTGCAGGCCGCCCGGGTTGGCGGGCCCGCAGACGAAGCAGGTCGGGAACGGATGGTCCCGCAGCCCGCGGTACGACGCCTCGGCCGCGCGAGCCTCTTCGGGCAGCACGGGATCGATCGTCGCGTCGGCCAGGAACTCGCTGTCGACCGGCAGCGCTTCGGCCACCAGGGCCTCGCCGTCGATCAGCCGGACGGCGTCCGTTGTGGCCGTGATCTCCAGGTCCTTCTGCAGCGGCGGCGGCATCCGCAACGTCACCCGCGGGACGAGTGAGTCACCGAGCCGTGCCGCCAGCGCCGTACCGACCAGACCTGCGACGTACCCGCCGTTGCCCGACCGCTCCGGCCCCTGGAACCGCCGCTCGACCCGCACCGAAGACCGCACAGAAGATCGCCCGGAAGACCGCACAGAAGACATGGCCCACGAGCCTAACCCACTAACAGATTCCACCGGGCCGTGCACGGGCTGTGGTGGAGGTGTGAAGGGAGAGAGTGGTGGGAAGTAATGGGGTTCAGAGAAATCTGAGGATTTCTCGGAGATAACTGAGCTGAGCCCTCCAGTTCAAACGACCGTTTGAACTATGCTGACTGCAGGCTACTGCGCGTGAGCAGGTGGGGTGCCTGAGCGAGCAGGGCCGGGGGGAAGGAGAACTCTGTGGAAACACCGGTCGAAACGACCAGGGAGAGATTGCTCAACGTTGCCGAGCAGAGGTTCGGCGAAGGGGGTTACGAGGGAACGTCGCTGCGGGCCATCACGGTCGCGGCAGCCGCCAACATCGCGGCGGTCAACTATCACTTCGGTTCGAAGGAAGCGCTGCTGCGTGCCGCGGTGGCGCGGGCGATGGCGCCGGTCAATGCCGAACGCCGGCGCCGGCTGGAGCAGTTGGAGGCCGGCGGTTCGCCGCGGCCGGAGGAGTTGATCCGGGCTTTCGTCGAGCCCGGTCTGGAACTGGTGCTGCATCGTGGCGAGCGCGGCGCCGTGGTGGCGCGGTTCCTCGGCCGGATCGCGTTCGACCCGAGCCGGCGGATCCGTGAGTTGTACGCGGTCGAGTCGGATCCGATCGAGAGCAGGTACCTCGCCGCCTTGCAGCGGGCCCTGCCGCAGGCGTCGCCGGACGCGGTCGCGTTCGGGTTCGTGAACATGCAGGGCCTGCTGGCGCTGCATCAGTCGCAGGCACTGGCCCCGGCGCCGGGGACGGTCGGTACGGACGACCCGGGCAAGCTGGCCGAGAACCTGGTCACGTTCCTGGTCGCGGCGTTCGATCACGGTCTGCAGTCGTAGCACCTGGAAACCGTGGTTTCCCTGCCCACGGTTCTCAGGACCACGTCGCAGACTGGTCCGCCTCATTTTGTCCGTGTTTTGCTCATGGATGTTCGGACTGCCTGGTAACGCTGCATAATGGCGCTCCGTGGACCCCTGTGAAGTCGTGGTTGCCGTCGACCTCGGTGGAACCCGGATGAAGTGCGGTCTGGTCGCCGCCGATGGTGCCGTGCTGCACCGCGAGACCAGGCCGACGCCCCGGGCCGATGCGCGGGACGGCGGCCGCGCCGTGCTCGACGCGCTGCTGGAGACCGTCGTCGAGCTCGGCCAGAAGGCGACCGCCGAGGGCCACCGCGTGCGCGCCGTCGGTGTCGTCGTCCCCGGGGTCATCGACGCCGAGCACGGCACCGTCGGCGCCGAGAACCTGGAGTGGGTCGGTACGCCGGTCCTCGCCGAGCTGCAGGCGGCGGTCCGGGCGGCCCACGGTGACCACGTGCCGATCGTGCTGGCCCACGACGTCCGCGCCGGTGGGTACGCCGAGTTCCGCCAGGGCGCCCTGGCCGGGACCACGAACTCGATGTTCCTCCCGCTCGGTACCGGGATCGCGGCCGCGATGATCGTCGACGGGTCGCTGGTCAGCGGTGACGGGTACGCCGGCGAGCTCGGCCACTCGAAGTTCATCCACGGCGACGCCGCCGAGCTCTGCGCGTGCGGCCAATGGGGCTGCCTCGAGACGGTCGCGTCCGCGGCCGCGATGGCCCGGCGCTACACCGCGCGCACCGGCCGGACCGTCGACGGCGCCCGTGAGGTGATGCAGCTGCTGGCGGCCGGCGATCCGGACGCCGCGCAGGTCTGGCACGACGCGCTCGCTGCTCTGGTTGACGCGCTGGTCCTCTACACGACCCTGGTCGCGCCGACCCGGATCGCGATCGGCGGCGGTCTGGTGGGCGCCGGCGAGACGCTGCTGCAGCCGCTGCGCGAAGGTGTGCACGCGCGATTGACGTTCCAGCGCGAGCCGGAGATCGTGGCGGCGGTGCTGGGTGAGGAAGCCGGCATGCTCGGCGCCGCGCAGATGGCCTGGGACCGCGCCGGCGCCGACGAGGAGGAACAGCGATGACGACGTACCGCGTGGGTCGCGTGGTGACGCCGGACGACGTGCTGGAGAACGCCTGGATCCAGGTGGTCGACGAGGACATCCGCGCGTTCGGCCGCCGGTCCGAGGGGATGCCGGCCGACGGCAAGCGGCCCGAGGACCTCGGCAACGTGACGGTCGTCCCGGGGTTCGTCGACATCCACACCCACGGTGGCGGCGGGGCGACGTACTCGACGACCGACCCGGAGGAGGCCCGCAAGGTCGCGGCCTTCCACGCCAGGCACGGTACGACGACCACGCTCGCCAGCCTGGTGACGTCGCCGCTGGACCAGCTCGTCGAGCAGACGGCCTGCCTGGCGGAGCTGATCACCGACGGTGTGATCGCGGGCGTCCATCTCGAGGGGCCCTTCCTGTCCGAGGCGCGCTGCGGTGCGCACGAGCCGTCGTTGCTGCGGCCGCCGCTCAAGGACGACGTCACGACGGTGCTGAGCGACGCGGTCAAGATGGTGACGATCGCGCCCGAGCTCGAGAACGGGCTGGACGCGATCCGTCAGGTCGTCGACGCCGGGGCCGTCGCCGCGCTCGGGCACACGGACGCGACGTACGAGCAGATGGTCGCCGGTGCGGACGCGGGGGCGACCGTCGCGACGCACCTGTTCAACGGGATGCGGCCGTTCCACCACCGCGACCCGGGGCCGGTCGGCGCCGCGCTGAACGACGAGCGGCTGCTGCTCGAGGTGATCAACGACGGCATGCACCTGGACCCGCAGGTGGTCCGGGTCGCGCTCGCGGCGGCCGGGGTGAACCGGATCGCGCTGATCACCGACGCGATGGAGGCCACCGGGATGCCGGACGGCCGCTACCAGCTCGGCTCGCTCGAGGTCGACGTGAAGGACGGTCTGGTGACGCTTGCCCACGGCAAGCACTCGATCGCGGGCAGCACGCTGACCATGGGCGTCGCCTTCCGCAACGCGGTACGGGCCGGGGTCTCGCTGGTGGACGCGTCGCGGATGGCGTCGACGACCCCGGCGCAGACCTTCGGCTGGTACGACGTGGGCTCGATCGAGACCGGGAAGCGGGCGGACCTGGTGCTGCTCGACGACGAGTACGCCGTCCAGAAGGTCATGCGGGCCGGGTCGTGGCTGGACTGATCGGGTCATGATCGGCACCGTCACACTCAACCTCGCACTGGACGTCACGTACGAAGTCGACGAGTTGCACGTCGGCGGCAGCCACCGCGTCGACCGGATCCGGCGGCGGGCCGGCGGGAAGGGCGTCAACGTCGCGCGGGTCGCGGCGACGCTCGGCCACCAGACCCTGGTCCTCGGGTTCGTCGGCGGGGTGACGGGTGAACTCGTCGCCGAGGAGCTGTTCGACGCCGGGCTGACCGCGCTGCTCACCCCGATCGCCGGCGAGACCCGCCGTACCGTTGCCATCGTCAACGACGCGGACGGGGACGCGACGATCTTCAACGAGGCCGGGCCGACCGTGACCGCGGACGAGTGGCGCGCGTTCGGCGACCGGATGCCGTGGGGACGGCTCGGTGTCCTGGCGTGCTCGGGCAGTCTCCCGCCGGGGCTGCCGGCCGACGCGTACGCCGAGCTCGCGGTCCGGGCGCGGCATCACGACGTGCTGTCGGTGATCGACGCCGGTGGCGCCGCGCTGAACGCCGCGGCCCGGGCCGGTGCGGTGGTACGGGCCAACGCCGCCGAACTGCGTGCCGCGGTCGGCGACGTCGAGGTCGAGGACGGTGCGTCGGCGCTGGTCGCGTTCGGTGCGGCCGCGGCGGTGATCACCGACGGACCGCGCGGGATGGTTGCCGCCAGCAAGAACGGCGTCTGGCGCGCGCTGCCGGTCGAGACCGTGAGCGGGAATCCGACCGGTGCCGGAGACGCCTGTACGGCGGTCGTCGCGGCGGCGGTCGCGGAATCGCCGGAGCCGGACTGGTCCGTCGTCCTCAAGTCCGCTGTCGCCGCCTCTGCCGCGGCCGTGCTGACGCCTGTTGCCGGAGACATCGATCTGGCCGCGTACCGCCGCTGGCAACCTCAGGTCACCGTCAAGTAGAAGGAGTTCCCATGCCGTTGGTTTCCGGGGCCGAGGTTGTGCTCGCCGCTGCGAAGGCAGGTCGCGGTGTCGGTGCGTTCAACGTGATCCAGCTGGAGCACGCGACCGCGCTGATCGCCGGCGCCGAGCAGGTCGGTGCGCCGGTGATCCTGCAGATCAGTGAGAACGCGGTGAAGTACCACGGCGCGCTCAAGCCCATCGGGGTCGCGACGCTCGCGGCCGCGGCGGCCTCCTCGGTGCCGGTCGTCGTCCACCTCGACCACGCGATGGACCGCGACCTGGTCACCGAGGCGGTCGCGCTCGGGTTCACGTCGGTGATGTACGACGCGTCCAAGCTGGAGTACGCCGACAACGTCGCGGCGACGTCCGAGGTGACGAAGTACTGCCACGACCACGGCGTCTTCGTCGAGGCGGAGATCGGTGAGGTCGGCGGGAAGGACGGCGTCCACGCGCCCGGCGCCCGGACCCGCCCGGACGAGGCCGTCGCGTTCGCCGAGGCAACAGGTGTCGACGCGCTGGCAGTCGCGGTCGGCTCCTCCCACGCCATGACCGAACGCACCGCCACGCTGGACTTCGACCTCATCGCACAGTTGAAGGACGCCGTACCGGTTCCGCTCGTGCTGCATGGTTCGTCGGGTGTCGCCGATGCCGACCTGACGCGGGCAGTCGAGGCCGGCATGACCAAGGTCAACATCGCGACCCACCTCAACAACGTCTTCACCGGCGTCGTCCGCGAGACCTTGGCGGCCAACCCGAAGCTCGTCGACACCCGCAAGTACCTGGGCCCGGCACGCGACGCGGTCGCCGCCGAGGTGGCGCGCCTGCTGGGCGTCCTCAAGGCAGTCCAGTAGACGTGTCGAAGCCGGAGCTGGCGCGGCGGCTCGGTCTTGCGGACGCGGTGCTGATCGGGCTGGGCTCGATGGTCGGTGCCGGTGTCTTCGCCGTGTGGTCACCGGCCGCGCACGCCGCCGGGTCCGGTCTGCTGCTCGGACTCGGTCTGGCGGCAATTGTTGCCTACTGCAACGCGGTGTCCTCGGCTCAGCTCGCGGCCGTCTACCCGGTGTCGGGCGGTACGTACGTCTACGGCCGCGAACGCCTCGGTGAATGGTGGGGCTTCGCCGCCGGCTGGTGCTTCGTGATCGGCAAGACCGCGTCCTGCGCCGCGATGGCGCTCACGTTCGCCACCTACGCGACCGACATCGGCTGGTTGCGTCGCCTGATCGCCTTGGCCGCGGTCGTCGCGCTGGCGGCCGTCAACTACCGGGGCGTGACGCGGACCGCGCGCCTCACCAGGATCCTCGTCACCTGCACGCTCGTCGTCCTGGCGCTTGTTCTCGTCCTGCTGTACTCCGGGGACGCTCAGCAGCACACGTCGACGAGCACCTCGCCGTACGGCGTCCTGCAGTCGGCCGGACTGCTGTTCTTCGCGTTCGCCGGTTACGCGCGGATCGCGACGATGGGGGAGGAGGTCCGCGAGCCCGCGCGGACCATCCCGCGGGCGATCGGCATCGCGCTGGTCATTGCCATCGGCATCTACCTCGCGGTCGCGGTCGCGCTGCTGCGCACCGGCGACCCCGCGTCGACCACGGCGCCCCTCGCGGCCGCGGTCGACGGGGTCGGTGCGGCGTGGGCGGTACCGGTCGTCCGGATCGGCGCCGCACTCGCCAGCCTGGGCGCCCTGCTCGCCCTGATCGCCGGCATCGGCCGCACCACGCTCGCCATGGCGCGCAATCGCGACCTCCCGACCTGGTTGGCCGCCGTCCATCCCCGCTACCAGGTCCCGCACCACGCCGAGCTCGCACTCGCCGTGGTCGTCGGGATCCTGGTCCTCACCACCGACCTGCGCGGGGTGATCGGGTTCTCGTCGTTCGGCGTCCTGCTGTACTACGCGATCGCGAACGCCTCGGCCTTCACCCAGCCGGCCGACCAGCGCCGCTGGCCGCGCGCCGTCAACGTGCTCGGCCTGACCGGATGCGTCGTGCTCGCCGTCACCCTCCCGTGGCGGTCGGCGATCGCGGCCGCCGGTGTGCTCGCGGTCGGCCTGGCGGTACGGCGGTTCATGACAGGTCGCGCCGGATCCGCCAGAAGCTGAACCCGGTCAGACCCAGCGCCAGGAGCAGGAACAATCCGAACTCACGCCACTGCAGCGCCCAGAACGTGTCGGCGGTGAAGTACCGGACGTGCTGCCGGTAGCCTTCGTCGGCCAGCCGCTGGAAACACGCGTCCCGCTTCGGGTTGCTGGTCTTCTCCTGGCTCCCGTTCGGCGGCGGCCCGGGTTCGCAGTCGATGGTCCAGGACGGCAGTGTGCTGAGCGCCTTGCCGGACCGGTCGACGGTCTCGTCGGACAGCTTCCAGGCCCCGACCGCGTCGGTCGCGACCTCGATCTTCTTGACCTCCGGATCGGGCCCCGGCCCGCTGATCATGAAGCCGCGGATGTTCTCCGCGGAAGCGATGATGCTCTTGTCCGTCGGCGCCATCAGCTGCGGCCGGACGAACATCGGTGTGAGGATCTGCACCAGGATCACCACCGCCAGCGTGACCGCGAGTGCCACAACCGTCCGGCGGATCACGAGACCGAGCGCGACGCCGAGGGCGAACGCGAAGACGGCGTACCCGACCGGAACGAGCCCGCGGGCGGAGAAGACGGCAGGGAACATCCGCGGCAGGTAGATGTTCGAGTCCTGCCCGGCGTTGAGCGCGTCGTCGATCGGGTCGGCCCACCAGGTGACCGCGAGGCTGAGCAGGCCGCTGATGCCGATCACGGCGAGCCCGCCGATACCGACCTTGGTCGCGAGCCAGCGGCGCCGCGAGATGCTCTGCGCCCACACCAGCCGGTGGGTGCCGGTCTCCAGCTCACGGGCGATCAGCGGTGCACCCCAGAACGCGCCGACGACGGGCGGTACGGCGTACAGCAGCGCCTGACCGACGACGTACAGCAAGGGGTTGAGCCGCTGGAAGCCGAGGTTCTTGATGAAGCCGTCGGCCAGCCGGCGGTAGTCGTCCTGCAGGCCAGGGCCGGTCGCCGCCAAGGCGATCCCGGCCGCGAGGATCACGACCGCGACGACCAGGAACTGGACGCGGAACTGTCGCCAGGTCAACCAGATCATCGCCGCACCTCCAGGACCGGGCGCTCGGGCTGGACGTCGCGGCCCATGTAGGCCAGCACCAGGTCTTCGAGCGTGAGTTGGGTGACCGTCCAGGCCGGATCGAGGATCGGCTGGCCGGTCCGGATCAGGTACGTCGACTGCCGGTCGGTGTGGCTCGCGGTGACGACATGCTGGTCGCGCGGCAGGTCCTTCTGGTCGCGGCGCGGACCGGTGATCCGGAAGTGCGTGGCCAGCAGGTGGTCGATCTCGCCGCTGACCTGCACGCGGGAGTCGACGAGCACGATCAGGTAGTCACAGGCCCGCTCGACGTCGGAGACGAGGTGCGAGGACAGGACGACGCTCAGCTCCTGGTCGGCCACCGCCTCCATCAGATCCTGGAGGAACTCGCGCCGGGCCAGTGGATCGAGTGCGGCCACCGGCTCGTCGAGGATCAGCAGCTCGGGATTCTTCGCCAGCCCGAGCGTGAGCGCGAGTTGCGCGCGCTGACCGCCGGACAGCCGGCCGGCCCGCTGCTTCGGATCGAGCTTGAGGCTCCGGATTCGCCGCTGGGCAAGGGAATCGTCCCAGCCCGGGTTGAGTCGCGCGCCCAGCCGCAGGTGGTCCGCGACGGTCAGCCTGCTGTACGTCGGCGTGTCCTGCGCGACGTACCCGACCTTCGCCTGCTGTGTCCCCGCCGGCGCTCCCAGCACCTCGACGGATCCGGACGACGGCGTGATCATCCCGACCGCCAGGTTCAGCAGGGTGCTCTTGCCGGCGCCGTTGGGCCCGACGAGGCCGACCACGTGCCCGGCCGGCACCTCCAGCTCGCAATCGGTCAGCGCCCAGCGCCGCCCGTACTTCTTCCCCAGTCCCTGGGCTTTCAGAACAGCACTCACGCTATGTCCTCCTGAGCGGCGGACCGAAAGGTGGTCAGGAACAACGCCTCGATGCTCTCGTCGTCGAGACCGGCCTTGCGGGCCTTGGCGAGCCAGCGGCGGAGATCCTGGCGGAGCGGACCGTGCGCGGCGAGCGTGTTGTCGGTGAGCGTCCGGGTGACGAACGTGCCGCGCCCCGGCCGGGCCTGGACCAGGCCCTCGTGCTCGAGCTCGCGGTACGCCTTCAGCACGGTGTTCGGGTTGATCGCCAGCGCCGCGACCACGTCCTTCACCGTCGGCAACTGGTCCCCCTCCCGCAGCAGTCCGAGCCGCAACGCGTTCCGGACCTGCTGAACGATCTGCTGGTACGGCGAGACCCCCGACCGGCCGTCCAGATGGAACTCGATCATCCGTAACCCCATTCATCTAGGTAACTAGCACTATAGGGGTATGGCGCAAATACCCGTCAAGACCGGGGCCGGTCAGCGGATGGCGTCGTACCGGCGGAGCGCCTCGCGCCGCGCCTCCGCGTGGTCGACGACCGGGGCGGGGTAGCCGTCGGCGCCGCCGTGCTTCCACGGCTCGTGCGCGGCCCTGCCGGCGAGGTGGCGCAGCTCGGGGACCCAGCGCCGGACGTAGTCGCCCTCGGGGTCGAACTTCAGGCCCTGACCGACCGGGTTGAAGATCCGGAAGTACGGCGCCGCGTCCGCACCGCAACCGGCCACCCATTGCCAGTTCAGCGAGTTCGAGGCGAGGTCGCCGTCGCGCAGCGAGCGCAGGAACCAGCGAGCCCCGAACCTCCAGTGCACATGGAGGTCCTTGACCAGGAACGACGCCACGACCATCCGGACCCGGTTGTGCAGGAAGCCGGTCGCGGCGAGCTGGCGCATCCCAGCGTCCACGAACGGGAACCCGGTGCGGCCTTCGCGCCAGGCGTCGAACAGCTCGCCCGGTTCGTCGTACCGCATCCGCTCGAACTCGGGCCGCAGCGGCTTCCACGCGGCATCCGGGTACCGGGCGAGCAGGTCCGCGCAGAACTCCCGCCACGCCAGCTCGCGCCGGTACGCCTCCGCGCCCGTACTGCGCTTGCGGGCCAGGTCGGCGAGCATCGTCCGCGGGTGGATCTCGCCGTACTTCAACGGGACCGACATCCGCGAGGTGCTGTCCAGATCGGGCCGGTCGCGCTCGTCGTCGTACGCCGCGACGTCGTCGAGGTACGCCTGCCAGCGCTCGAGCGCCGCCTGCTCACCCGCGACCTCCGAACCGTGCGGCAGCTCGTCACCGTCGGCCGCGATCCACTCCACCCCGTCCGGCGCCCCGACCGGTTGTCGCCACCCGTGCGCCAGCCAGGCCTTGAAGTACGGCGTGAACACCTGGTACGACCGCCCTTGCTGGTTGAGCACCCGTCCCGGCGCGACGGCGTACGGCGACCCGGTCCGCACCAACGGGCAGGTCAGCGAGGCCTCGACGGCGTGGTCGCGCCGCTGTCCGTACGGCGCGTGGTCCGCGCTCACGTGGACGCTCGCCGCCCCGATCGCGTCCGCGACCGCCGGCACCACGGTCGCCGGATCGCCCCGCCGTACGACGAGCCGCCCGTCCATCGACGCGGACAGGCTGCGCAGCGACGCCGCCAGATGCGCGCGGCGCGGATCACCGGAGCGGTCCCAGAGCGCCGGATCCAGGACGAACAGGCCGAGGACCCGCCCGTCACCGGCCGCGACCGCGTCGAGGAGCGCCGGGTTGTCCGCCAGTCGCAGGTCGCGGCGGAACCACATCACTGCCGTCACCGTGCTCATCCTCGCTCGGTACCCACGGCAATTGGGTGAGGCTTGCCTGCATAGGTGAGAATGGTTGTCGTGAGCGAGCTGATCGATACCACCGAGATGTACCTGCGGACCGTCTACGAACTGGAAGAAGAGGGGATCCTGCCGCTGCGGGCGCGGATCGCCGAGCGTCTGCACCAGTCCGGTCCCACGGTCAGTCAGACGGTCGCGCGGATGGAGCGCGACGGCCTGATCAAGGTGGAGGGCGACCGCCACCTGGAGCTCACCGACGTCGGCCGCAAGCAGGCGGTCCGGGTGATGCGCAAGCACCGCCTGGCCGAGCGGCTGCTGGTCGACGTGATCGGGCTCGAGTGGGAGGACGTGCACGCCGAGGCCTGCCGCTGGGAGCACGTGATGAGCGACGCGGTCGAGCTCCGGCTGCTCCAGATCCTCGGCAACCCGACGGAATCGCCGTACGGGAACCCGATCCCGGGCCTGGAGGAGCTGCAGAAGGACCACCAGGCGAGCGACATCGGGGACTTCCGGATCGGTGTCGAGCCGCTGGACCGGGTGCTCGACGCGGCCACCGGTGACAGTGTGCGGGTGCTGGTCCGCCGGATCGCGGAGCCGGTGCAGACCGACGACGGCGCGATGGCGGTCCTGCGGAAGGCCGGCGCACTGCCCGGTCGCGAGGTCGACTCGACCCTGGACGCCGACGGCGTGCTGGTCGGCAGCCGGGAAGCCGGCGGCGTGATCAGCGACGAGACCGCCGGCCACATCTTCGTCAGTCGAGTCTGAGGTACTTCAACTCTCTGTTAACGCAGTGCACCCGATGCGGTACGTCGGGTTGTCTGCGGGTAGCGTCGGGCCGCGATGTCTGAGAATCCTGTCGATTGGCCGCAGTACCTGCGGGAGTTCCATACCGCCACCCCGGGCAGCACCGAGGCGTTGCTGTCGCGCGCGGTGGCCGGTGATCACACGCCGTACCGCTGGCTGGTCCGTGCCGTCTCCGGTGAGGCGCGCCGGGTGCTCGATCTGGCCTGCGGCAACGGGCCGGTGGCGCGGGAGCTCTACGGCCGCTGGGTCGTCGGCGTCGACAACAACGCGGCCCAGCTCGCCGGGGCGCCCGGTCCGAAGGTGCAGGCGGACGCGCTGCACCTGCCGTTCGCGAACGAGGTCTTCGACGTCGTCACCTGCTCGATGGGGCTGATGGTGCTGCAGCCGCTGCCGGACGTGCTGCACGAGGCGGCGCGGGTACTGCGGCGCGGCGGTGTACTGGCCGCGATCGTGCCCGCCGTCCGGCCGCTGCGGCGCGGTGACATCCGGACGCTGAGCGGCCTGACCACGCGGCTGCGGTCGACGCCGCAGTTCCCGGCGGGTGGTGAGATCACCGAGCTGAAGGACCAGCTGAAGCACGCCGGGTTCGACGTGATGGAGAGCCAGCGCGAGCGGTACGTGTACCTGATCCGCAGCCGTGACGACGCGCGGCGGCTGGTGAACGCGCTCTACCTTCCCGGGACACCCGACGTACGGCGGGACACCGCAGCCGCCTGGCTCGCGGACCGCGCGGAGTCCAAGGACGGCCTCGAGGTCGCGATCCCGATCCGCCGGATCACCGCGATGCGGACCAAGGTGGCGCTCGCCACGTCGTGAACGCCGGTCAAGAAATCGGAACGGCGTCGGTACCGTGTACAGGTGAGTGCACTGCGCTGGTCCGTCCGGAGGCTCGACCGGGCGCTCGATGGTGAGACGGTCTACCGCGAGCTCCTGGCGGCCGAGCCGGTCGCGTACTGGCTCGACGGCAGCCTGACCGACCGTGCGGCTCGCCGGGTGTCGGTTCTCGGTACGACGGCCGGCGCCGAGGTGATCGCCCGCGACGTGGCCGACGGCGACGTCTTCGCCGAGCTCAACGAACTGCTTGCGGCGAGCGCCGCCGAGCCGCCGCCCGAGCTGACCGGGCTGTTCTGCGGCGGGTACGTCGGGTACTTCGGGTACGAGCTGAAGGCCCTGACCGGGGGAGCGGCGGCGCACCAGGCCCCGACGCCGGACGCGCTGTGGATCTGGGCGAACCGGTTCGTTGTGATCGACCACGACCGGGACCTGACGTATCTGGTGGCGCTCGACGAGCCGGGGGCCGGCGAGGACTGGCTCGACCGCGCCGAGGAGGCCGCGTCGAACTGGTGGATGGGCGGCGTCGACGTGCCCGCGATCGCGCGGCTGGATCTCGAAGCGCATCTCGAGCAGGACCGGGCGACGTACCTGGCCGGAATCGCGCGCTGCCTGGCCGAGCTCGAGGCGGGGGAGACGTACGAGGTCAACCTCACGAACCGGGTGCGGCTGCCGGCGGTGCCGGACCCGTTCGAGTTCTTCCGCTGGCAGCGGTCCGCGAACCCGGCGCCGTACGCCGCCTTCCTCCGGTACGGCGACCTGGCGGTGGCGAGCTCGTCGCCGGAGCGGTTCCTGACCGTGGACGCGGACGGCTGGGCGGAGTGCCGGCCGATCAAGGGCACCGCGCCACGGGAGCTCGATCCGGCGCAGGACCAGCTCGCGGCGAAGGCGCTGGCCGAGGACGACAAGACCCGCGCCGAGAACCTGATGATCGTCGACCTGATCCGCAACGACCTCGGCCGGGTCAGCGAACCGGGGACCGTGACCGTGCCGCAGCTGATGCAGGTCGAGAGCTACCGGACCGTGCACCAGCTGGTGACGACGGTGCGCGGGCGGCTGCGGGACGGGGTGGCCGCGGTGGACGCGGTGCGCGCGTGCTTCCCGCCGGGGTCGATGACCGGCGCGCCGAAGATCCGCACGATGCAGATCATCGACGAGCTCGAGGACAGCGCGCGGGGCGTGTACTCCGGGGCGCTCGGCTACCTGACCGTGGACGGGCGCGCGGACCTGAGCGTGGTGATCCGGACGGCGGTGCTGACGCCGGACGGGACCGTGGTCGGGGCCGGGGGTGCGATCGTGCTCGACTCCGACCCGGTCGCGGAGTACGACGAAATGGTGCTGAAGGCAACGGCTGCCGTCGGTGGAAGAGCTGGGGGACGACGTGAGTGATCTGTTGGTGGCGGATTCCTTCCTGGTTGCCAATGGCAAGGTGCGAGGGCTGGAACTGCATCGGGAGCGGTTCGTCCGGTCGTGTGCGGAGGCGGGGGTTCCGGCGGAGCGGTTCTGGGACGAGCAGGTCGGGAGGTTGCCCGGGTTCGGGCGGTGGTTCCCGCGGTTCGAGCTGACGGCAGCGGGGGAGCTGGCGGTGCAGTTGCGGCCGGCGCCGCCGATCGGTGGCCGGGTGCGGGTCGCCGTACACGAAGGTCCGGATCCGCGGACGGCGCCGCGGGTGAAGGGGCCCGACCTGGAGCTGCTCGGCAAGCTCAAGGAGTCCGCACCGGACCGTGCCGACGAGATCCTGCTGCTGGACACGGACGGGACGGTGCTCGAGGCGGCGTACTCCGCCGTCGCCTGGTGGGAGGACGACACCCTCTGCTTCCCGCCGTCCGACCGCCCGATCCTCCCGTCGGTCACCGCCCGCCTGCTCCGCCGCATCGCCGCCACCCAGGGCGTCGAGGTTTCGGAGCACCCCATCACTCCCGAAGATCTTCAGCACACCACCGAGGCCTGGCTCGTCAACGCACTGCACGGCATCCGCCCGGTCCACGCCTGGGGCGCATCCCCCATCGACCCCCTGCCCAACTCCCGGTCCCCCCGCTGGCAGTCCGACCTGGAATCCCTGGCCACCCGCCTGCCCTGAGACGGAGCTCAGTGGCCCGTCGTACCGTCGATCGCTTCGCGGATGATGTCGGCGTGACCGTTGTGTCGCGCGGTTTCCTGGATCATGTGGACCAGGATCGACCGCAAGTTGGCCTCTGCGCCCGACGGCGTCGTGACCACGTCGTCGAGCGCGCCGGCGGCCACGACCGCCCGGGCCCGCTCGCAGGTCCGGAGGTACTGCCCGACCACGGTCTCGGTCGTCTCGCCAGGCCCGACGCGGAAGTCCGCATCCGGGTCGCCGTCCGCCGGGAACAGATCCGGCTCGGGCAGCCCCGCGTAGATCCTGAGGAACCAGCCGTGCTCCGTCTCGGCCAGGTGTTTCACCAGCCCCAGCAGGCTGAGTCCGGACGCCGTCATCGGCCGCCGCAGCCGCTCCCCGTCGAGCCCTTCCAGCTTGCGCAGCAGGGTGGCCCGGTGGAAGTCGAGCTGCTGGGTCAGCGCGTCGCGCTCGTCCGCCACGCGATCCGGCACAGCCCGCTCGACGGGTGACGTGAACACCATGCACCGACAATACGGCCGACGGACGCCACTCGCTGCGGGCCGGGGCTCCTGTACGGCTTGCTAAAAGTGATATCACTTTGCTAGCTTGGGGCTATTCGAGAGGAGCACGTGATGGTGGATGTCGCGGTGGAGATGCCGGCGCCGAAGGTGACTGAGCGGGTGGGGCGGGAGCTCAACGGCTGGCCGATGGCGGGGCTGGCGTTCGTGCTGGCGGTGGCCGGGGTGCTCGTGGCCGTCCTCGGCGCGGGCAGCGGCGTGCTGATCGCGCTCGGGGTCCTGGTGTTCGTGGCCGGCATGATCATCGCGGCGGGGCTGACCGCGGTGGCGCCGGGGCGGGCCCGGGTGCTGCAGATCCTCGGGCGGTACGCCGGGACGATCCGCACCGACGGCCTGCGCTGGGTCAATCCGATCTCCTCGCGCCGTGAGGTCTCCACCCGGATCCGCAACCACGAGACGACGGTTGCCAAGGTCAACGATGCCGACGGCAACCCGATCGAGATCGCCGCGGTGGTGGTGTGGCAGGTCGAGGACACCGCGCAGGCGATGTTCGAGGTGGACGACTTCGTCGAGTTCGTGGCGATCCAGACCGAGACCGCCGTCCGGCACATCGCGAACAGCTATCCGTACGACGTCCACACCGACGACGGTGCGATGTCGCTGCGGGACAGCACCGACGAGATCACCGAGACGCTGTCCGCGGAGATCGGCGCCCGGGTGCAGGCGGCCGGGGTGCGTGTCATCGAGTCGCGGATCACGCATCTCGCGTACGCGCCGGAGATTGCCCAGGCGATGCTGCGCCGTCAGCAGGCCGGTGCCGTGGTCGCGGCCCGGCAGCGGATCGTCGAGGGTGCGGTGGGCATGGTCGAGCTCGCGCTGGACCGGCTGTCCGAGCATGAGGTGGTCGAGCTCGACGAAGAGCGGAAGGCGACCATGGTCAGCAACCTGCTGGTGGTGCTGTGCGGCGATCGTGACGCGCAACCGGTGGTCAACACCGGCTCGCTCTACCAGTGAGGCCCTGGTGGCCGTCGAACGGAAGAAGATCCTGCTCCGGCTGGATCCCGCGGTGCACGACGCGCTCGCCCGCTGGGCGGCGGACGACCTGCGCAGTACCAACGCCCAGATCGAGTACCTGCTCCGCCGCGCCCTGGCCGACGCCGGCCGCCTCCCGTCCGGTGTGAGCAAGCAGCGCCGTCCGGGCCGCCCACCCAAGGAGAACCCCGATGAGTAGGAAGATCGCCGGCGGCCGGAGCGCCGGACGTGTTGTTGCCCTTGGCAACGCTCAGGTCCCGGAGTCCTTGGCTGCAAGGGTCTTCCTGGTCGCCTACGACCCCGAGAAGGGGCGCCTGACTGCGCGTTCGAAGCTCGGCAAGGTACTGCGGGCCGCGGTGCTGATCGAGCTACAGCTCGCCGGGAACGTCGTCGACGACCGAGGGCGTGCCCGGGTGGCGACCGCGACCCCGCCGACGGATCCGGTGGTCGCACGCGTGCTGGAGGAACTGCGTGCGGCCGGCCCGCGCCGCTGGCGGCACTGGATCGACCGGCGTGGTGGGGCGACCGTCCGCCACGTCCGCGATGAGCTCGCCCGCGGGCACCTGATCAAGGTCGAGCCGCATCGCCTCTTCGGCGTCTTCCCGGCCGATCGGATCACGCTGCGCCACCCACTGGTACGGCGCCACCTCCTGCAGAGCGCCCGCGACACCCTCCGTCCGTCACACCTGGTGTCCCGGGTCGACCTCCGCGACGCGTCCGTCGTCGTCCTCGGCGCGACCGCCGACCTGCGCACGATCGTCAGCAAGGATCAGCGCGCCCGCCACAAGGATCGCCTGGCCCAGCTCGCGGTCCGCGTCGGCCCCGTCGTACCTGCCCTGAAGAAGTCCCTCCAGCAGACCAAGTATTCGGCCGGGGGCTGACCCCGCGCACCACTATGGTTCGTTACTCAGGTAATGAACCGAGGAAGGGGGTGGAGGATGGTGTTCGACGACCGGAGTCCGATCTATCTGCAGATCGCCGAGCAGATCAAGAACGACATCGTGAGCGGCGCGCTGGCCGAGGACGAGCAGGTGATGTCGACCAACCAGTACGCCGCCTTCTACCGGATCAACCCCGCCACCGCGGCCAAGGGATTCGCGCAACTGGTCGACGACGGGATCCTGTACAAGAAGCGCGGGATCGGCATGTTCGTCGCGCCGAACGCCCGCGACCTGCTCCGCACCGGCCGCCGCGACTCGTTCTTCGCCGACGTCGTCGACCCGATGATCCGCGAGGCGAAGGCGATCGGGATCCCACTGAAAGACATCCTCCACCACGTCCGCTCCTACGGAGACGCCTGATGACCACCGCCCTGACCGTCCGGACCGAGGAGTTGTCGGTGCGGTTCGCCGGTGTGCCGGCGTTGGACCGGCTCGACCTGCGGCTCGCGCCGGGCAAGATCCACGGGCTGCTCGGCCGGAACGGGTCCGGCAAGAGCACGCTCGCCGCGACACTGGCCGGGTTCCGGCGGAGCGACGTGGGGCGGGTGCTGATCGAGGGCGGTGACCTCGGTGCGGCGCAGGAGCCGTACGAGAACGCGGTCGTCACCAGCCGGGTGTGCCTGATCCGCGAGTCCGGCGATTTCCCGGGGACCGTACCGGTGAAGCACGCACTCAGGCTCGCGTCGGCGCTGCGCCCGTACTGGGACGCGGACCTGGCCGGCGACCTCCTGGACCGCTTCGAGGTGCCGCTGAACAAGAGGATCCAGAAGCTGTCCCGCGGTAAGCGGTCCGCGCTCGGGGTCGTCGTCGGCCTGGCCAGCCGCGCGCCGCTGACGATCTTCGACGAGAGTTACCTGGGCATGGACGTCCCGTCCCGGAACCTGTTCTACGACATGCTGCTCGCGGACTACACCGAAGTACCCCGCACGATCGTGCTCTCGACCCACCTGGTCGGCGAGGTCAGCGCGATGCTCGAGGAGGTGGTGATCCTCGACAAGGGCCGCCTCGTCACCCAGTCGCCGGTGGACGCGCTCCGCGGCCGCGGAGCGTCGATCGTCGGTCCGGCCGCGGTCGTCGACGAGTTCACCGCGGGCTTCACGGTGCTCGGCGAGGAGCGGCTGGGCGGCACCAAGTCCACCACGGTCCTCGGCGACCTCGACCCGGCGCTGCTCGCCCAGGCGGCCGCGGCCGGCCTCGAGATCGGTCAGGTCGGCCTGCAGGACCTCTTCGTCCATCTCACGGGAGCTCAGTCATGAGTACTGCGGTCCGGAGCGGGGCACTGCCGCGCGGTGCCACGGACTGGCATCGGCTGAAGCACGTGCTGTTGTCGATGCTGATCGGTCTGCGGCCGATGCTGATGGGCTACTGGGCGGTGATGGTGGTCGCCCTGTTCGGCGGCGGACTTGTCATCCAGCTGCTGACGAGCGGTGTCACGAGCAGCGCGTGGGACTACGGGACCCAGTCGCCGAAGTACTTCTCGATGGCGGTCGGCATCACCATCTTCCCGGCGTACTTCTCGCTGGTGATCTCCCACGGCGTCACCCGCAAGATGTTCTCAGTTGCCGCAGGCATCTATCTCGCCGGCGCCGCGGCCGCCACCTCGCTGTTGTGGGTGGTGGTCTACCAGGTGGAACGCGGACTGTACGCAGCGCAGGGCTGGCCAGAGAAGCTGACGAACCCGCACCTGTTCACCAGCCCCTCGCAGTTCGGTCTGGTGTTCGCCGAGTTCTTCCTGCTGATCCTGTCCCACGAGGCGAGCGGCTGGCTGCTCGGTATCAGCTTCGTCCGGCACGGGTTCTGGCGGGGGATCCTGATGCTCCCGTTCGCGCTGCTGCCCGCGGCGGCGGCCGAGTTCCTGCTCGTCGCGCAATGGCTCGCGGACGTGCTCGACAACCTCGGCTACCAGCGTCCGCCCCTCGCCCTCGCCGTACCCTCTGTGCTCGTCGTGAGTGCGCTCGGTGTGTACGCCGGGTACCGCCTGATGCAGCCGATGGCGCTCAAAGCACCCAAGGGATGAGACGAGTTATACACAGGGGCTGTGTATAACTCGGCCAGTTTCTGTGGATGGTTTGCGTGACCATTGTGGACGACCGAATCTGTTGTCTGGAAGGGGTTGTGCCGACCCGCCGACGGCGGTAGAACTGTCGACACGCTGCTTCAGATTCGGGGCGGCGGGTCGAACGGAAACCGAGGGCCCTCGCGGTGGGGATCCCCACCGAGGTAGACCGGTGACGGGGTCTGCCGGCCTCCACGGACCCGTCTCGGGAAGCTGGAGACGTCACCTTCCTTCAGCTGTGCGGGCCCCTCCGACTCATACTCGGAGGGGCCCGCCTTTCGCTGTGCGAACAAACGTCCGATTGGAACTCCGCAGTACCGGATCGCGGCAGCAGAAAGCCGGCCGATGCGCAGAACGGATGCGCACCGGCCGGCTCCCGGGCCCGTAGTCCGGGTGATCAGCTCAGCGTGATCGTCAGTGCCGTGTGCGCACCGCGCGCCGGCACATGCACCTCCGTCCCGCGACTGGTGGTGACGACCTTGTACTGCGCCGCGTGCCCGTCGACCGTCACGCGCTGCACCTTCGCCCCGTCCGGCAGCACGGCGCCGACCGTGAGCGCCGCAGCGACGTCCTTCATGGTCACCTCGGTCGACAACTCCTTACCTGCAAGGCGTGCGGACACATCGACCGCTCCGCGACCGACCCGGATGTTGCTCCCGGCCACCTTCTGCTGGCCCTCCGGGAGCTGCGGTACGACGGCGATCCGCCCGTGCCCGAGATCGGGATCGACCCCGAGCTGCTGATGCACGACCGGCCAGAGAATGCCGTACGCACCCCAGGCCTGCAGTGACATCGAGCGGTCGTAGAACGGCCGGCCGATGTTCGCCGGGGAATCCGGCGACGGCGCGATCTCCGGCATCGCACCAGGCGTCTCCCAGACCGACGGGTCGAGCTGGATGCGTGCGTTGCCCGTCGTGTACACCTGCTGCTGCGTCATTCCCAGTCGACCGAAGTTGCCCTCCGCAACCGCCATGATCGAGGTGTTCAGGCCGAAGATGCTGCGTTCGCTCTTCACCTGCGACACCACGCTGTCACACGACGGGCCGGGATTGCCCGCCGGATCCGAGGTCGGTCCGGTGCCGGTGTGGAACAGGCCGAATTCGCCTGTGTAACAAGGCTTCTCGCGCTGGTCGAGTGCGATCTGCGCGTGCTCCGCCGACGCCAGCGGGGACTTCCCGCCCGGACGGGTCAGGACCGCCTCCATCGGCGTGACACCGATCCAGTGCCGCTGGAAGATCGGCGTGTTGTCGTTCGCCGGGTCGGCCGGGTTGTCGACCGAGTCGGCGTACCCCATCGCCTGTGGGACCCACCACTGCGCCTCGAACCGGGACTCGAGCTCGTCGGCGCGACTGGTCGCCCATTGCTGTACCGATGCGTCGTGCCTGGACGCGGCGAGGTCCGCCAGGTCCCGCAGTCCGCGGGCGAGGTACACCGTGCTGTCGAGCTTCTCCACGCCCATCCCGGCGCGCTCGACGTTCGCCAGGCCCTCGGGCCAGCCGTCGTTGTCCTTGTCCAGTTCGCGGTACACGTACCGCAGGTTCCGGACGCTGAAGTCGTACAGCTCGTCGCGGAACCTGTTGTCGCCGGTCCAACGCCACAGCAGCGCGACCGTGCTCGGAAACTTCACGGTCTCGTCCGTGTTGCCCGCGCTCTGGTTCGAACCGAAGTACACGTCGCCGGTCGGCACCACCTCGTGCGCGACCTTGCCGCTGCGGTCGTTGAGGATGTCGCTGACGTCGCGGAGCGCTCGCAGGTGCTCCTTCGCGGTGTCGAACTGGCCGGCCGCGACGGCCGCGAAGGCCATGTACTCGCCATCGGTCGCGAACAGCCACGGGTAGTCCGGGAAGCCCGCGCCGAACCACCGGGCGGCCGGCACCGTACCGACCGGCGCCGGGTAGTCCTTGCCCTCGTTCACGTCGCGGATCCGCAGGTTGCGCGCTTCCTGCACCGAGTCGGCGAGGTTCTGCTTGCTCCACTCGACGCTCTGCTGCAGCAGCCGGTCACCAGGCAGGTCCACTGCGGACTGTGCGTCGAGTTGCTGCCGTACGGCGGCCTTTGCCCGCAGCAACTTCTCCGGATTGCTCAGGGCCTTGCCGTACTCACGTGCGGCCGCGGTACTGCCCTGATCCGAGCCGGCCACCGCGAACCAGATCGTCTTCGACTCACCGGCCGCCAGTGGTACGTCGTACGTGAGCCGGCCGCCGGTGCCCTTGCCGGCGAGCGAGTCGTCGCAGCGCGCAGGCGTCGTACCGTCGGCGGGGCAGATCACCGCCGGGTCCTGCGGGCCGCGGTGGTCCGGTCCGAGCTGGTGGCTCGTCGGACGCAGGGACGATCCGACGAACGCCGCGTAGTCGTGCGCGGTCGCGTTCGGATGCGGCGGGGTGCCCTGCTCGCGGAACCGCAGCGCGCCGGCGGTGAAGTCGCCGGTGTCGGGGAGGTTCGCGGTGGTGGCGCTCGGGGTGGTCCAGCCCCACGGGTACGACTGCATCAGCTCGGAGTGCGCGTCGACGTCGAGCTTGACGGTCCTCGCCGTACTCGAGCGCAGCGTCAGCCCGACGAGCGTCGCGCGGATCCCGTCGGGGACGAAGTCGGTACGGCGTACGTCGACCGCGCCGGGGTACTCGATCCGGCTGTAGCCGTGGCCGCTGGTGTACTTCGCGGCCGGGACCTGCCGGCCGAGCCAGTTGCCGTCGAGGCCGAACCAGATGCCGTCGAGGAGCTTGATGGGCTGCGACCAGAAGCCGCCCATCTCGCCGCGGATGTGCCAGCCGGCGGCGGGGTAGAGGCCGGTCTCGTCGCCCATCGCGTAAGCGCGATCACCGACGACGAGCGACCGCCGATCGGCGAGCCGCGTGGTCTCGGAGAGCTCGGATCCGGCGGCAGTCGACGTGGCAGTCGAGCCGGTGGTAGTCGAGCCAGTAGTGGTTGTGCCGGCGGTGGTCGAGCCGGCGGTGGTCGAGCCGGCCAGGGCGGAGGCGGTGCCGGCGAGGAGGGTTGCGGTGGCGAGCAGGGCGATACCGGCGGCCCGGCGTACCGGCCTGCTTCGGGGCGGAGCGGAGCGACTTCGCGTGGTCGGATCGGGAGTCATGGCGGATTCCTCCTTCTCGCGGCGCCGGGGGAGCGCCGGATCAGCCAGGGGCTGAGCTGCCCCTGATCACCAGTTCGGGTTGCAGCAGTCGTTCGGCCGGCTCGCCCGCGGGGCCGGTCAGGATCGTGATCAGCTCTTCGGCGATCTGGTCCATCGGTTGCCGGAGGCTGGTCAGGCCGGGGGAGACGACCTCCGCGAGCGGGGAGTCGTCGAAGCCGGTGACGCCGACGGCGTGGCCGGGGGTTAGGCCGCGGCGGCCGAGTTCGCGGAGTGCGCCGAGGGCGAGAATGTCGCTCAGGGCAACGATTCCGTCGATGTCCCGGCCGCCGTCGAGCAGTTGCGCGGTGGCCCGGGCGCCGTCGTCGATGCTGTCCTCGCGGCAGCGCACGACGAGCCCGGCGGTCGGCAGCCCGAGCACCTTGCACGCGTCGCGCCAGCCGGCCACGCGATCCTCGGCCAGCCCGGACGACTTCGGCCAGCCCAGGAAGGCGATCCGGCGGCGACCGGTCTCGTACAGGTGCCGTACCGCCATCGCGGAGCCGCCCGCGCCGTCGACGTCGACCCACGGCCCGGGCTGCGTGGTCTCCTTCCACACCCGGCCGAAGCTGACGAACGGGATGCCCTGGTCCTTCAGCCAGCCGTGCCGCGGATCGTGCGTCTCGGTCTGCGACAGCACGAACCCGTCGACCATCCGGCGGGCGTGCAGATCCTCGTACGTCGGCATGCCGTCGACGCCGGCCGGTGCGGTGAAGAGCAGGATGTGCCGGCCGGTGCGTTCCGCGGCCGCGCACAGGGCGTGCAGGAACTGGTCCATCACCAGATGCGTCTGGTTCGGCCAGCTCGGCACGCAGTACCCGATCAGTTCGACGGCGCTGGTGCGGAGACTGCGGGCGTTACGATTGGGCCGGTAGTTGAGCAGCTCGATCGAGCGGTTCACCCGTTCGAGCGTGTCCGCGCGGAGGCGATGCGGGGCGTTCAGCGCGTTCGACACGGTCTGCACGGACACGTCGGCGTGGGCGGCAACCTGCTTCAGCGTGGCCACAGCGACCTCCCGACGGGTTTGAACGTTCAAATCATCGGCAGTCTCTCCCCGATTTTGTCGCGTTGTCAACGGTCCAGAGCGCCGGCGGACCCTGCCGGACGATCGCGATGGTGTCCGCGACCGGAAGTGGCGGGATCCACCGCCCCCACCACGTGGCACCGGCCTCGGCGAAGAGCGCGGGGTCGACGCCACTCACCTTCACGTCGAAGTCCCGCCCACGCCCGGCCCGCAACCGCCGCACGTCCTCAGGCGTGATCTCCAGTGCCCCTTCTGGACCACGTTTGTACGCACAGGACCCGTCCCACCGGCGGATCCTCCGGTGTACTGCGGGCACCAACATGTTCCCGCCCACCCAGACCGGCACCCGCGGCTCCTGCACCGCCCGCGCCGTCAGTTGCGCGTCGTTCAGCGTGTAATGCGTCCCCCTGAACGTCACCGGCTGACCTGTCCACAGCTGGTCGATGATCGACAGCCCTTCGTTCAGCATCTCCGCGAGCACCTTCGGGCTGTGGCGCTCGAGGAACGGGTCACCGGGATCGCCGCTCCCCACACCGAGGATCATCCGGCCGTTGGACAGTCGGTCCAGAGCCACCACCTCGGCGGCGACCTTCCACGGTCGCCGCCGGGGCAGTGGCGTCACGGTTGTCCCGATCCTGATCCGCTCGGTCGCGACCGCCATCGCCGCCAAGCAGATCCACGGATCGTACGTCGGCCGGGACGCATCGCCCTGGTAGACGAGGTAGTCCTCCAGGAACATCCCGTCCCACCCCGAGTCCTCCACCGCGCGGGCCAGCTCGGCCAGCCCGCGCGGATCGCGCCCCTCGCCCACCGCCCCCACCGTCACCGAGAACCTCATGCGCTGACGCTAGGGCCCTCCACCGACAATCCGTCCGCGGGTCAGGCGGTGTGGCCGCCGTCGATGGTCAGTTCGGTGCCGGTGACGTAGGCGGCGTGAGGGCCGGCGAGGTAGCTGATGGCGGCGGCCACCTCGCCGGGGGTGCCGAAGCGGTCGAGGGCCAGGTCGGCGATCTGGGCCTCGGCGAACGGGCCGTCGGCCGGGTTCATCGTCGTGTCGGTCGGTCCGGGCTGGACGACGTTCGAGGTGATGTGGCGGCCGCCCAGTTCGCGGGCGAGCGCCTTGCTGAGGCCGACCAGCGCGGCCTTGCTCATCGCGTACAACGTCATGCCCGGTGAGGTGACGCGGTCCGCCGCGCAGCTGCCGAGGTGGATGATCCGGCCGCCGTCGGACAGCAGCGGTACGGCGGCCCGCGTGGCGGCGTACACCCCGCGCACGTTGACCGCCAGGACCCGGTCGAGGTCCTCCAGCGAGAGATCACCGATCGGGGCGATCGCGCCGACGCCCGCGTTGTTGACCAGGATGTCCAAGCCACCCAGGGAATCGGCGGCCCGCCGTACGACGTCGCTGACCGCCACCGCATCGCCCGCATCGACGGCGAACGCGAACCCGCGCCGTCCGAGCGCCTCGATCTCCTTCACTACTGTCGCCGCGGCGTCCGCGGACGTGTTGTACGTGATCGCGACGTCCGCGCCCCGCTCCGCCAGCGCGACGGCGGTCGCCGCGCCGATCCCGCGGCTGCCGCCGGTCACCAGTGCCTGCTTGCCCATCAGTTCGTTCATGCCCTCAAGTTCAGCGGCGCGCCGGCGGTGAAGCTCGCGGAAATACGACGCCGGATCCTGGTGTCGCAAAACCGCGAATCCGGTGCCGGTCGGGGTGCTCCACCTCCATGTCGCAAATCCGCTAGCGACTGTCGGCGGCGGCAGGGATGCTGGAGGGCGTGTACGAGTGCCGGGAACGTTGCGTCCGTGCGGTCCAGTCGAAGGACGCGCGCTTCGACGGGTGGTTCTTCACCGCAGTGCTGACGACGAGGATCTACTGCCGGCCGAGCTGTCCGGTGGTGCCGCCGAAGGTCGAGAACATGCGGTTCTACCCGAGTGCGGCAGCCGCGCAGCAGGCCGGATTCCGTGCGTGCAAGCGGTGCCGGCCGGACGCGAGCCCGGGGTCGCCCGAGTGGAACGACCGCGCCGACCTGGTCGCCCGCGCGATGCGGCTGATCGCGGACGGCATCGTCGACCGCGACGGCGTACCGGGCCTCGCCGCGAAGCTCGGCTACAGCGTGCGGCAGGTGCAGCGGCAGCTCCAGGCAGAGCTCGGCGCCGGCCCGCTCGCCCTCGCCCGGGCGCAGCGCGCGCAGACGGCGCGGCTGCTGATCGAGACGAGTGAGCTGCAGATGGCGGACGTCGCGTTCGCTGCCGGATTCTCCAGTGTGCGGTCGTTCAACGAGACCGTGCAGGAGGTCTTCGCGCTCTCCCCGACGGAGCTGCGCCGCCGAGCCCGCAGGGGTACGTCGTCCGCGGCGCCCGGGACGATCTCGCTGCGGCTCCCGTTCCGCGCACCGCTGACGCCCGACAACCTGTTCGGCCACCTGATCGCGACCGGCGTACCGGGTGTCGAGGAGTGGCGCGACGGCCACTACCGCCGCACGCTGCGACTCCCGCACGGTCACGGCGTCGTCGCCCTGCGACCGCTGCCGGATCACATCGCCTGCCAGCTCTCGCTCACCGATCAGCGCGATCTCGCCATCGCGATCAGCCGCTGCCGCCGGATGCTCGACCTCGACGCGGACCCGATCGCCGTCGACGACCTGCTCGGCGCCGATCCCGTCCTCGCGCCGCTGATCGCGAAGGCGCCGGGGCGCCGGGTCCCGCACACGGTCGACGGCGAGGAGTTCGCCGTCCGCGCGGTGCTCGGCCAGCAGGTGTCGACGGCCGCGGCCCGGACGCATGCGCATCGCCTGGTCCTGCAGCACGGCGAGACGATCGAGGACCCGTCCGGCGGGCTCACGCATCTGTTCCCGACGACGCAGGCGCTGGCCGGGCTCGACCCGGAGACGCTGGCGTTCCCGAAGTCCCGCCGTACGACGCTCACGACGCTGGTCGCGACGCTGGCGGCGGGTGAGATCGACCTCGGCGCCGGCGCGGACTGGGACCGCGCGCGGGAGCAGCTGACCGCGTTGCCCGGGATCGGTCCGTGGACGGTGGAGTCGATCGCGATGCGGGCACTCGGCGACCCGGACGCCTTCGTGGCCAGCGATCTCGGTATCCGCTACGCCGCCCGTGATCTAGGCTTGCCCGAGGCCCCCAAACTCCTGACCGACCACGCCCGCGCGTGGCGGCCCTGGCGTGCGTACGCCGTGCAGTACCTGTGGGCCACCGGTGACCATGCGATCAACAAGATCCCCGCGGAGGCCTGATGACCGACCTGACGACCGATCGGCTGTTGTTGCGGAACTGGCGGGACTCGGACCGGGAGCCGTTCGCGGCGCTGAACGCGGATCCGGCGGTGATGGAGCACTTCCCGGCGCCGCAGACCCGTGAGCAGAGCGACGCGCTGATCGACCGGCAGCTGCCCGCCATCGAGGAGCGCGGCTGGGGGTTGTGGGCGCTCGAGGTGCGCGACACGGGCGAGTTCATCGGGTTCACCGGGTTGTCGGTGCCGAGCTTCGAGGCTCATTTCATGCCGGCCGTGGAGATCGGCTGGCGGTTGGCCAAGGGGGCCTGGGGCAACGGTTATGCCACCGAGGCGGCGCGGGCCGCGCTGGCCCACGGATTCGGTCCGGCGGGGCTGGACGCGATCGTGTCGTTCACCGCGACCCCCAACCTGCCCTCGCAACGCGTGATGCAGCGGATCGGCATGGTGCACGACGAGCCGGGCGATTTCGACCACCCGCGCATCCCGGAGGGCCACCGGCTGCGGCGGCACGTCCTCTACCGGATCGACCGCGCGCAGTGGGAGTCCACCCGGTGACGTACGCCGTCGTCGACAGCCCGCTCGGTCCGCTGACGCTGGTCGGGACCGAGGCGGGCGAGCTGACCGGCCTGTACATGGATCAGCAGCGGTATCGTCCCGAGCCGGGGGCCTTCGGTGACCGGGACGACTCGGCGCTGCCCGCTGTCGCCGAGCAACTCGACGAGTACTTCCACCACGGCCGCACGACCTTCGACGTACCGCTGCACCTGGTCGGCACGGAGTTCCAGCGGCTGATCTGGACTGCTCTCCAGGACATCCCGTACGGCGAGACCACGACGTACGGCGGTCTCGCCGCGGCGCTCGGACTGAAGCCGCAGTCGGCTCGCGCGGTGGGGCTCGCGAACGGGAAGAACCCGATCAGCATCATCGTCCCGTGTCACCGGCTGGTGGGATCGACGGGCAGTCTCACCGGGTACGGCGGCGGGATCGAGCGGAAGCGGGCGCTGCTCGATCATGAAGGCGGGTTAAAACTGCTCACTCGATGAGCACTTATCTGGCGCAAGCTGGTGTCATGAACGACGACGAGGCTCTGCAGTGTGCGGACGTGAACGAGTGGCGTGCGTGGCTGGACGCGCATGGGCGGACCGAGCGGTCCGTGTGGCTCGTGGTGCACCGCGATCCGGCGGGCCTGAATCTCGCGGCCGCGGTCGAGCATGCGTTGTGCTTCGGGTGGATCGACAGCAAGACGATCCGTCGCGACGAGCGGACGACGTACCAGTGCTTCACGCCGCGGAACCCACGCAGTACCTGGAGCAAGGTGAACCGTGAGCGGGTCGAGCGGCTGACCGCGGCCGGGCTGATGATGCCGCCGGGTGAGGAGTTGGTGGCGCACGCCCGGCGGACCGGGACGTGGGACCTGCTGGCCGACGCGCAGAACCTGATCGTCCCGGACGACCTGCAGACGGCGCTGGCGCTCATCCCGCGGGCCGACGAGAACTTCCGGGCGTTTCCGCCGTCGGCCCGCCGGACCATCCTCGAGTGGATCACGCTCGCCAAGCGCCCGGAGACGCGCGCCCGGCGGATCCAGGAGACCGTCGAGCAGGCCGCCAACGGCAACCGAGTGCGCTGACGCCCGGCCTGGTGCGCTGACGCCCTGCCGGGCGCGCTGACGCCGGCAGGGCCGCGTGCGGCGAACGCTCAGCCGGCTTTGGTCGCGGTGTCGTCCAGGCGTTCGGCGGCCGAGGCCTGCGCGCCCGGTGCGGCCGGTCCGGTCGGCTCGGCGGGTTTGGTGGGTTTGCGGGTGAGGCGACGGGCCAGCGGCTCGGTGTAGCGGGCGGCGACCGGGCCGAGGATGACCAGGATCAGCACGTACGCCGTGGCCAGCGGACCGAGCTTCGGCTCGACACCGACGGCCAGACCGGCGATGACGATCGAGAACTCGCCCCGCGCCACCAGCGTCCCACCGGCCCGCCACCGCCCCGCGGGCGAGATGCCGGCGCGCCCGGCGGCGTACCAGCCGGTGGCGATCTTGGTGAGCGCGGTGAGGACCGCCAGGCCGAGCGCGATCGCCAGCACCGGAGGGATCTTCGCCGGGTCTGTGCTCAACCCGAAGAACACGAAGAACACCGCGGCGAACAGGTCACGCAACGGGCTGAGCAGATTGCGCGCACCGTGTGCGACCTCGCCCGACAGTGCGATCCCGACCAGGAACGCACCGACCGCCGCCGACACCTGCAGCTGCTGCGCGATACCCGCGACCAGCAGCGTCAGGCCCAGGACGACGAGCAGCAGCATCTCGGGGTTGTCCGACGACACCGCCCGGCTGATCACCCGCCCGTACCGGAGCGCGACGAACAGCACCACACTCACGGTCCCGAGCGAGATCAGCAGCGTCATGCTCCCGCCGGCCAGTCCGACGCCCGCGAGCATTGCCGTGAGGATCGGCAGGTAGACCGCCATCGACAGGTCCTCGAGCACCAGGATGCCGAGGATCACCGGGGTTTCCCGGTTACCGAGCCGCCCGAGATCCCCGACGACCTTCGCGATCACACCGGACGACGAGATCCACGTGACGCCGCCCAGCGCGACCGCCGCGACCGGACCCCAGCCGAGCAGCAACGCCACCGCCGCGCCCGGCAACGCGTTCAGCACGAAGTCGACCGCTCCGGAGACGTACTGCGTCTTCAGCGTGCCGACCAGATCGGAGGCGGTGTACTCGAGGCCGAGCAGCAACAGCAGCAGGATCACACCGATCTCGGCGCCGGTGGCGACGAACTCCTCGCTCGCGGCCAGCGGCAGCAGGCCGCCGTGCCCGAACGCCAGCCCGGCCAGCAGGTACAGCGGGATCGGCGAGAACCCGAGGCGCCCGGCGATCCGGCCGAGGATGCCCAGGGCAAGGATGACCGCGCCCAGCTCGATCAGCAGGGCGGTGATGTTTTCGTGCATCCTCAGCCCCCCACGATCAGCTCGGCCACGGCGTCCACGCCCTCACGGGTGCCGACCACGACCAGCGTGTCGCCGGTCGCGAACCGGAAGTCCGGCGTCGGCGACGGCGTCGCCCCGGTACGCCGCAGTACCGCGACGATCGACGCGCCCGTCCGGCTGCGGGCCTGGGTGTCGCCGAGCGTGCGACCGGAGTACGGCGACTTGGCCGTGACCGGGACGTGTTCGGTGACCAGGTCGATCTCCATCTCGCCGCGGACCGGGTCGATCCGCTCGGGCAGCAGCAGTTGCGCGAGCGCGGACGCCTCGCCCTGACCTAACGGCACCGACGCCTGACACGCGTCGTCGTCCTCCGGATTGTGGAAGCCGAGGAACCTCCGCCCGTCGTTGTGCACCACCACCGACACATGCTGACCTGCCTCGGTGACCAGGTCGTACCGCAGACCGATCCCGGGCAACGTCGTCTTGGTCGGGTGGTAGCTCATGATGCTCCGATCAATAGATGGCGTCTGCAACCATTCTCTCAAACCCGCCAAAGCTTGTGCGGACAAGTGATGTGACCTCGGATGCAATCAGGTGCACTGCAACGAGTTGCATAGGTACGCTCTCGGACATGGCGCTGGAGCACGCGATTCTGGTTTCGCTGACCGAGCGGGCCGGGTCCGGGTACGAGCTGGCCCGGCGGTTCGACCGGTCGATCGGGTACTTCTGGCCGGCCACGCACCAGCAGATCTACCGGGTGCTGCGGCGGATGGACGAGGCCGGCTGGGTGAAGCACACCGCGATCGCCCAGGACGGCCGCCCGGACAAGAAGGTGTACCGGGTCGCGCCGGCCGGGCGCGCGGAGCTGTCGCGCTGGCTGGCCGAGCCGGAGGACCCCGCCGTACTGCGGGACGGTCTGGGCGTGAAGCTCCGCGGTGCGTCCCTCGGCGACGTGGACGTCGTACTCGCGGAGGTCGGGCGCCACCGGGCCGAGCACGCCACGCGGCTCGAGGTGTACCGCGGCATCCAGGAGCGCGACTTCCCGAAGCCCACCACCTTGCACGGGCGCGACCTGCACCAGTACCTCGTCCTGCGCGGCGGGATCCGCGCCGAGGAATCGTTCGTCGCCTGGTGTGACGAAGTGACCGCCGCCCTGCGGAAGGACAGTCAATGACGGCCTATCCACACCTGCTGGAGCCGCTCGATCTCGGCCATGTCGTGCTGCCGAACCGGGTGATCATGGGGTCGATGCACACCGGGCTCGAGGACCGGCTGAGCGATCTGCCCAAGCTGACCGCGTACTTCGCCGAGCGCGCCCGCGGCGGCGTCGGACTGATGGTGACGGGCGGCTACGCGCCCAACTGGCAAGGCTGGCTGACACCGTTCGGCTCCAAGCTCACGAGCCACCGCCAGGCCCGCGCGCACCGCCAACTCACCGACGCGGTGCATGCCGAAGGCGGCCGGATCGCGCTGCAGATCCTGCACGCCGGCCGGTACGCGTACCACCCGTTCAGCGTCTCGGCCTCCGCCCTCAAGGCGCCGATCAACCCGTTCAAACCCCGCGCCCTCTCGGATCGCGATGTCCTGCGGCAGATCGAGGCGTATGTCGACTGCGCGGCGCTCGCCCGCGAGGCCGGGTACGACGGCGTCGAGATCATGGGCTCCGAGGGCTACTTCATCAACCAGTTCCTGTCCGAGCGGACGAACAAGCGCACCGACCGCTGGGGCGGAAGCCCGGAGAACCGCCGCCGGCTCGCCGTCGAGATCGTCCGGCGCACCCGCGAACGCGTCGGCGACGACTTCCTGATCATCTACCGGTTGTCGATGGCCGACCTCGTCGAGGGCGGCCAGACCTGGGACGAAGTGGTTGCGCTGGGCAAGGAGATCGAGGCGGCCGGGGCGTCGATCATCAACACCGGCATCGGCTGGCACGAGGCCCGCGTGCCGACGATCGTCACGTCCGTACCGCGGGCCGCCTTCACCTCGATCACCGCCGCGTTCAAGCCGCACGTGAAGATCCCGGTGGTCACCTCGAACCGGATCAACCTGCCCCAGGTCGCCGAGGAGGTGCTGGCCCGCGGCGACGCCGACCTGGTCAGCATGGCCCGCCCGTTCCTGGCCGACCCGGACTGGGTGCTCAAGGCCACCACGGATCGGGCCGACGAGATCAACGTCTGTATCGCCTGCAACCAGGCGTGTCTGGACCATGTGTTCGCGAAGAAGAAGGCGAGCTGCATGGTCAATCCGCGGGCCGTCCGGGAGACCGAACTGCGGTTGCTGCCGACCCGTCGTACCAAGGACATCGCGGTCGTCGGAGCCGGACCGGCCGGACTGGCCGCGGCGGTGACGGCCGCGGAGCGCGGACACCGGGTCGAACTGTTCGAGGCGGACGAGGAGATCGGCGGCCAGTTCGGGATCGCGCAACGGATCCCGGGCAAGGAGGAGTTCGCCGAGACCATCCGGTACTACCGGCGGCGGCTCGAGCTGACCGGCGTCAAGCTGCACCTCGGGCGGCGGGCGGACGCTGCGGACCTGGCCGGGTTCGACGAGATCGTGCTCGCGACCGGCGTCGTACCGCGGGTGCCGGCGATCCCCGGGATCGATCATCCCAAGGTGCTCTCGTACGTCGAGGTCGTTCGCGGCCGGCGCCCGGTCGGGGAGACGGTCGCGGTGATCGGGGCCGGTGGGATCGGGGTGGACGTCAGCGAATTCCTGACCACGCCTGTGTCGCCGGATCTGCCGGCGTGGAAGGCGGAATGGGGCGTCGGCGATCCGACGCAGCTTCCCGGCGCCCTCGCCGTACCGCATCCGGAGCCGTCGCCGCGGAAGGTCTACCTCCTGCAGCGCAAGGCGGGGAAGATCGGTGCCGGCCTCGGCAAGACGACCGGGTGGGTGCATCGGGCCGCGCTGAAGAACAAGCAGGTCGAGCAGTTGCGCGGCGTCAACTACGAACGCATCGACGACGAAGGGCTGCACGTCACCTTCGGCCCTAAGCGCGAGGAGGCGCGCGTGCTGGCGGTCGACAACGTCGTGATCTGCGCCGGGCAGGAGCCGGTCCGCGACCTCGCCGACGCCCTCCGCGCCACCGGCCGCCCGGTCCACCTGATCGGCGGCGCCGACGTCGCCGCCGAGCTGGATGCCAAACGCGCCATCGAGCAGGCGACCCGGCTGGCGCTGGGGCTCTGAAGGGACCGAAAGACAGACACCCCTAGAGCTAAGGGTGTCAAGCGGCTTGGGTTGTGGCGCGGTGTGACCAGGCGGTTTGGGGGTTGTAGAGGGTGTGGGTTTTGAGGCAGCCGTGGAGGATGCCGACGAGCCGGTTGCCGATCTGGCGTAGCGCGGCGTGGTGGCCGAGGCCGCGGCCGCGGAGTTGGTCGTAGTAGGCGCGGACATCGGCGTCGTGCAGGGTGGCGGCGCTGGCCCACAGGTCGATGGCGTTGACGAGCCGGTTGTTGTGGATGAACCGGGCGTGCACGGTTTTCAGTTTGCCGGATTGGCGGGTGATGGGTGCGGTGCCGGCGTAGTTCTTGCGGGCTTTGGCGTCGGCGTAGCGGCCGGGGGCGTCGCCGAACTCTGCGAGCACCCGGGCGCCGAGGATCGGTCCGAGGCCGGGCTGGCTGCGGTAGATCTCAACGTCCGGGTGCCGGCCAAAAGAGGCCTCGACCCCTTCCTGCAGGGCAGGGATCTGGGTGTTCAGGGTCTGCAGGATCGCGACCGTGGAGCCGACCGTGGCCGCGTAGGCGGCGGTGATGATCTCGGGCTGGCCGAGGTGCTCGGTGCGCAGCGCGGCCTGCACCGCCGCGGCCCGTTCGGCCAGGTCGCCTCGCCGCCCGGCGGTCTTCAACGCCGCGGTGATCTGGACGATCGTCAGTTTCGCCGCCGCTGCCGGGGTGGGGGCCTTGGCCAGTAACGCCAGCACGTCGGCACCGGTCAGCGTCAACGTCCCTTGCTGGTAGGCAACCAGCGCGGACGGGAAGTACTCCCGCAGCGCGGCCCGCAGCCGCAGCAGGTGCCGGGTCCGCTCCTGGATCAGCGACTGATGCGCCCGGGCGAGCACCTTGACCCCGTCGGCCAGCTCGGAATCGGCCGTGACCGGCCGCAGTTGATGCCTACGGGTCCGGACCAGGTCGGCCAGCGTCCGGGCATCGGTCTTGTCGTCCTTCGCACCCGACAACGACAAACTCTCACGGTGCCGGGCAGCAAGTTTCGGGTTCACCGCGAACACCACATACCCCGCCGCCAGCAACGCGGCCACCCACGGCCCGCGATCGGTCTCGATCCCGATCACCACCTCCTCCGGACCGGCATCATCGCCCAGGAACTCCGCCACCAACTCGTGGAACCGAACCATCCCGGCAATGCCCTCGTCCACCCGCCCACGGGCCAGGACCCGGCCCTGGTCGTCCTCGACCTGCAGGTCGTGATGCCCTTCGGCCCAGTCGTCACCCACAAACAACACAACAACTCTCCCATCGCCTCCCGACCAATCCCGGCAGCCCGCGAGAGACCTTGAGCGCCCTAATGGATCAGTGCTCACACCAACCAACCAGCAGCGGTGGGCACGACACCCCATCAGCCCTACAATCTCCCGCACCACCAGCGAGGGCACGCTCTGTCGTCAGGACTCAAACAGTCCAGGAGGTATGAGTGCTCACCCGCCAGCGGCTACCAGCCACCGAGTCTGCCAGCGACCGACCCGGTAACACCCATTAGGAGGTAGTGCGCTTCCGGCGCCTCCGGCGGCAGAGCTGAGCGTGGGTCTCGCGGCCGTGACCGACTACCTCCTGTCCTTCGGGCCCGAGTGCCCTAGTGCGCACTGGCGTCCCACCTGTATCTAGTGCACCGTTTACGGCGTACGCGCACTAGATGGAGGGTGAGAGATGAAGACTGTGCTGATTTCCGGTGGTGGGATCGCGGGGCCGGCGGTGGCGTTCTGGTTGCGGCGGTTCGGGTTCGCGGCGACGGTCGTGGAGATCGCGCCGGGGCCGCGGCCGGGCGGGCAGACCGTGGACCTGCGCGGGGTGTCGCGGGTGGTGGCCGAGCGGATGGGTCTGCTGCCCGCGGTGGCTGAGCGGCAGGTGCACGAGCGCGGGCTGGAGTACGTGCGGTCCGACGGGCGGCGGTCCGCGGCGATGCCCGCCGAGCTGCTCGACGGGGCCGGTCCGGTCGCCGAGATCGAGATCCTCCGCGGTGACCTCGCCGAGATCCTGGCCGGGGCGACGAGCGAGGTGGAGTACCTGTACGGCGACTCGGTCACGGCACTCGACCAGGACCCGAGCGGCGTCGACGTCACGTTCGCGAGCGGTACGACGCGGCGCTTCGATCTGGTGATCGGCGCGGACGGCGTGCACTCGCGGATCAGGCGCCTGGCGTTCGGTCCGGAGGACGAGTTCGTGCACCACCTCGGCGGGTACACGTCGTACTTCACCGTCGAGTCACCCGAGGATCTGAACCACTGGATGAAGCTCTACACCGCGCCTGGCGGCCGCTGGGTCGGCCTGCGGCCGGACCGCGATCCGCGGTCCGCGAAGGCACTGCTGAGCTTCCGGTCGCCGCTGCTCAGCTACGACCGGCGCGACGTCGAGGCGCAGAAGCGGCTGGTGCGGTCGCGCTTCGAGGGACTCGGCTGGCACACCGAGCACATCCTGAAGGGCCTCGACGCGGCCGACGACTTCTACTTCGACACCACCAGCCGTGTCGTCGTACCGCAGTGGTCACGCGGCCGGATCGCCCTCGTCGGTGACGCCGGGTACTGCGGTTCGCCGATGGCCGGCCACGGTACGGCGCTGTCGCTCGTCGGCGCGTACATCCTGGCGGGTGAGCTGGCCGCCGCGAACGGCGATCACAGTCGCGCGTTTGTGGCGTACCAGGCCCGGATGCAGCCGTACGTCGACCAGCGGATGGATCTTCCGCCCGGCGGGATCAAGATGGCGATGCCGATGTCGGCGCTCGGGATCGGGTACCGCGACCTGATGCTGCGGGTGATGACGTCCCGGCTGATGTCCGGCGTGATCGCGAAGTCGGCGGCGGCGAAACCCGACGCCATCGACCTGCCGGAGTACCCGGAGTACCCGGAGTGCTCAGTCGAGCGGGGACACCCACTCCGGGTTGCGGCCGAGGAGGCCGAGTAGCTGGTCGAGCTCGGGCGCTCCGCCGGAGACCTTGACGCTGCGCTCGAACGCGTAGCCGGGGCCGCGGTTGGCGACGGTGTCGGGGATCCGGCGGGCCAGGGTGAGCGCCATCTCGACCATGTCCCGCGGCGGGTCGTAGGGGATGTCGATGGCGCGGGCCAGGTCCCACGCGTGCACGATGCAGTCGAGCTGGTGGAAGGTCAGCGCGATCCGGCGCGGGAACGATCCGAACTCGCGGACCTCCACCAGCCGGTCCAGGGCGCCGCCGTCGGCGAACGCGTCCGCGACCCGCGCGTTGGAGCGGCGGTAGGCACCGGCCGGGTTGTCGCCGAGGCGGCCGCTGTTCCAGGTCTGGGAGGAGGCGGAGCCGTTCAGTGCGGCTGCGGCCAGGCCAACGTTCTGGCTGACCAGGTGACGGAGGAGGCCTCGCACGGTCCAGTCCGGGCAGGGCGTGGGGAACCACAGCTGCTCGGGCCGTACCTGCATGACGACTTCCCCGAGAACTGCGCCGGCCCTGCGATCAAGATCGCGGATGTCCATCCGTGCTCCTCCCGTAGGCGCTGCCCCAGCCGAGCATAAGGCGGTACGGCGAAAACCGCAGGAAAGCACGTGCAGTACAAGGGACAACCCGCAGCGGCCTGCAACAGGTCGGGCCCCGGTGTCGCGCGGATCAGACCTCGGCGGCGGCCTTGGCGGCGGCTTTCGTGGCCTTCTTGAAGGAGCGGACCTCGGCCAGGGACGTCGCGTCGGTGACGTCGGCGATCGAGCGGCGGGAGCCGCGGTCGCCGTAGTTGCCGGCGGCCTCACGCCAGCCCTTCGGCGTCACGCCGCGCTGCTTGCCGAGCAGCGCGAGGAAGATCTTCGCCTTCTGCTCACCGAACCCGGGCAGCGCCTTGAGCCGCTTCAGCACCTCGGGGCCGTCGGGCTTCGGGCGGCCGGCGAGCCAGATGTTCGCGGCGTCGCCGTCGTACTTGTCGATGATCTCCTGCGCGAGCGCGTGCACCCGGCGGGCCATCGAGCCGCCGTACCGGTGGATGGCCGGCGGTGTGACGCAGAGCTCGACGAACGTCTCCAGGTCGGTCGCGGCGATCTTGTGCAGGTCGAAGCCGTCCATCCGGTTCGCGATCTTCAGCGGGCCGGAGAAGGCGTGCTCCATCGGGTACTGCTGGTCGAGCAGCATGCCGACCAGCAAGGCGAACGGGTCGTCGTTGAGCAGCTTGTCGGCGTCCGGGTTGCCGGTGAGTTGCAGTTCGCGCAGCATGCCGACCATCTTGACATGACCTCAGCGCGCAGGCACCCGCGTGCGCCAGAGCAGGTAGACGAAGTACGGCGCGCCGATCAGGGCGGTCAGCAGGCCGGCCGGGATCTGGGCGGGGGCGAGGACCGTACGGCCGAGGCTGTCCGCGAGGCTGACCAGGATCGCTCCGAGGAGGGCCGCGACCGGGAGGATCCGGGCGTGCCGGCCGCCGACGAGTGCCCGCGCGGCGTGCGGCGCGACCAGGCCGACGAAGCCGACCACGCCGATCGCCGACACGGCCGCCGCGGTCAGCAGCGCGGCCGCGAGCAGTGCCAGCAGGCGCGTCCGTTCCAGTCGTACGCCGAGGATGCGCGGTACGTCGTCGTCCAGCGCGAGCAGATCGAGATCACGCCGACCGTGCGCGATCACCGGAGTGAGTACCAGCAGTGCCAGCGCGACAGGGGCGACCTGCGGCAGCGTCCGGCCGTAGGTGCTGCCGGAGAGCCAGGTCATCGCGAGGCTGAGGTTCCACGGGTCGGTGGCGACGATCAGCAGCGTGATGATCGCGGTCGCGGCGGACGAGACGCCGACACCGATCAGCACCAGCCGGTCGGAGCTCAGCCCGCCGCGCCAGGAGATCAGGTAGACCAGTCCGAACGTGACGACCGCGGCGACCGCGGCCACGCCGGACAGCAGCCAGATACTTGCTGACGGCAACAGGATGAGCGTGGCGATCGCGCCGACCCCGGCGCCGCCGGTGATGCCGAGGATGCCCGGCTCGGCCAGCGGGTTGCGGCAGACTGCCTGCACCGTCGTGCCAGCGATCGCGAGGGCGGCACCGCACAACAGCGCGGACAGCACCCTGGGGAAGCGCTGGTCGAGGACGTAGGTGATCGCCCGGCCGGACTGCCCGTTCACCCAGTTCACGATGTCGCCGGTGCGGAGGAACGCGTCGCCGGTCAGCATCGCGCCGACGGCCGCGGCGGTCAGCAGCACGGCCAGGGCGATGGTGACGATCCAGAACGTACGGCGGGTCCGCAGCCCGCTGCCGGTACCGGCCGGGGCGCGGCTCGGGCCGGAGTCGCGGTGCCGGCGGGCCAGCCAGATCAGTACGACCGCGCCGACCACCATCGTCATGATGCCGGTCGGGATCTCGACACCGGCCTGCCCTCCGAACGCGGCGCGCAGTACGACGTCCGACGCCAGGACGACGAGGACGCCGGCCAGGCCCGAGAGCGGCAGCAGCACGTGGTGACGGAGCAGACCGGGGACGACCGGGGCGAGGAGACGTACCAGGACCGGCGCAACCAGACCGACGAAACCGACCGGTCCCGCGACCGTCACGGCGGCCGCGGAGAGCAGGACCGTGACGAGCGTGGTGAGCACGCGCGTACGGCGTACGTTCACGCCGAGGACCGAGGCGGTGTCGTCGCCGAGCGTGAGGATGTCGAGCTTCGCGGCCAGGAGGAACGCGGCGACGATGCCGAGGGCAACGACCGGGGCCATCTGGGTGACCGCGTGCAGATCGGTCTGGACGAGCGTGCCCGCGCCCCATGCGAACGTGCCGACCGTCTCCTCGCGGAACAGCAACAGCATCAGCGTGGTCAGGCCGCCGAGGGCCATCGCCACCGCCGACCCGGCCAGGATCAGCCGGGTCGGTCCGGTGGACCCGCCGGCGGACAGTGCGAGCACCAGGCCCGCGGCCGCGAGTCCGCCGAGGAACGCGACCCCGCCGGCCGGCAGCACCGGCAGCGGCACCCCGAACGCGGCGACGACGACCACGGCCAGGTACGCGCCCGCGTTGACCCCCAACGTGTCGGGCGACGCGAGCGAGTTCCGCGCCAACGACTGCAGACCGGCGCCGGCTACCCCCAACGCGATCCCCACCAGCACGCCGGCCAGCAGTCGTGGCAACCGCGACGCGACCAGCACGTTCGCGGCGTTGTCGGTCCCCTGGCCGAAGACCAGCCGGACCAGGTCCCCGGCCCCCACCGAGGACGTTCCCTGGGTGAGGTGCACCGCCGCCAGGACGACGATCAGCGCGATCGCGGCGCCGAACAGCCCGGCGACCCGGATCCGCCGTACCGGCTGCCGGACGGCCTGGGCCTCCGGCGCCGGGGCGGTCAGCTGGGTCAAGAGGTGACTGCCTGGACGGCGGCGTCGATGAACTGCCCGGCGGACTTCGGGCCGCCGAACATCCAGATGCCGTCGGGCAGGCGGTGGACGTTGCCGGCCTTGACGAACGGGAGGTTCTTCCAGATCGCGTTCCCGGCCAGGTCGCCGCCGAAGACGTCACCGCCGTCGTTCTTGTTGGCGATGTAGAGGAACTCGCCGTCCGGGAGCTTGGTCAGCCCCTCGAGGTCGGTCTGCGCCAGGCCGTAGTCCTTGTCGCCGGCGCCGGTCCAGCCGTTCTTCAGGCCGAGGTCGGTCGACAGGGCGCCGAGCAGCGAACCGTTCGTGAACATCCGGACCGTGATCGTGCTGCCTTGTTTCCAGCCGTCGGCCATCATGAAGCCGCTGCCGGCCTTGCCGGCGTCGGCGATCCTCTGCTTGCCCTCAGCAACCTTCTTGTCGAAGTCGGCGGTCAGCTGCTTGGCCTGCTCGGTCTTGCCGACGGCCTGGGCGATCAGGTCCAGGTTGGTCTTCATCTGCTCGATCGGCTTCGCCGCGTCCGAGCCGCGGATCACCAGCACCGGCGCCGCCTTCTCGAGCTGAGTGATGTTGTTCGCCGCCTCGTCGGTGGTGGTGATCACCAGGTCGGGATTCAGGGCGACGATCGCGTCGACGCTCGCCTCACCGCGGGTGCCGACGTCCTTCACCGACGGGTCGAGCTTCTCGGCCGTGACCCAGTTCGTGTACCCCTTGGTGTCGGCGACCCCGACCGGCATCACGCCGAGCGAGACCAGGCTCTCGGCCGCGCCCCACTCCAGCACGACGACCTTCGCGGCCGGCGCCTTCAGGTCGATCTTCTTGTTCCTGGCGTCGGTCAGCGAGACCGGCTGCGCCGCGGCGTTGCTGGTGTTGCCGGACGCGGTCGGTTCGCTCGTTCCGCAGGCCGTCAGGCCGAACAGGGCAGCAGCGACCAGGGCGATGGCGGTTCGTCTCATCAGGATGACTTTCAGCTCGTCGTGACGCGGGTGAGGTGTTTGCCGATGGGGCGGGTGGCGACCAGGCCGGTGACCGGATCGGTCCCGACCTCGATCGTGATGCCGTACGTCGAGGTGAGTGCGTCGGCGCGCAGTACCTCTTCCGGCGTACCGGTCGCGCGTACTCGCCCCTGATCGAGCAGCGCGATCCGGTCCGCCACCGCGGCGGCCTGGTTCAGGTCGTGCAGGACGACGCCGACCGCGACCCCGTGCTCGTCGGCGAGTTCGCGCATCAGGTCGAGGATCTCGATCTGGTAGCGCAGGTCGAGGAACGTCGTCGGTTCGTCGAGCAGGAGTACGCCGGTGTTCTGCGCCAGACAGGTGGCGAGCCAGACACGCTGCAGCTCGCCGCCGGACAGCTCGTCCACACCGCGCTCGGCCATCCGCGTGACACCGGTGACCTCCATCGCGTGCTCGATCGCCCGCGGGCCGTCGGCGTCGTCGTTGCGCCAGCGGCTGCGGTACGGATGCCGGCCGTACCCGACGACGTCGCGGACGCTCACGCCGTTCGGGGTCGGCCGGGACTGCGAGAGCAACGTCACCTTGCGGGCGAACTCCTTCGCCGACAGGGCGAGCGCGTTGCCGCCGCCGGGGAACGTGATGCTCCCGCCGTCCGGGTGGTGGAGACGCGCGAGGGCGCGCAGCAGCGTCGACTTCCCACTACCGTTGGGACCGACGAGCGCGGTCACGCCGGCGGCCTCGATGTGCAGCGAGGCGCCGTCGACCACACGCCGGCCGTGATACCCGAGCCGCAGGTCCTCGCCTGTCAGCCCCACCGTTTCCTGCATGGCCCAGAGGATAGCCTTACCTAACCTGACATGTCAGCTTCGCCCTTCATCTGAGATAGTGCGCGTACGACGTACGCGTACTAGGAGGGGTTCATGAGCGCGCCGTACCAGGTGATCGCGGCCGAGCTGCGGCGCAGGATCGAGACCGGGGAACTGCGGCCGGGGGACCGGGTGCCGTCGACGCGAGCGCTGGTGCGCGACTTCGGGGTGGCGATGGCGACCGCGACGAAGGCGTTGCAGACGCTGCAGCAGGAGCGGCTCGTGCACGCGGCGCCCGGCGTCGGGACCGTGGTGGGTCCGCCGCCGCGTGCCCGGCGTACCGAAGCGGGGTCGCGGGACGGGGACCTCAGCCAGGACGAGGTCGTGCGGACCGGGATCGCGATCGCGGACTCCGACGGGCTGGCGGCGCTGTCAATGCGGCGGATCGCGACCGAGCTCGGGGTGTCGACGATGGCGCTCTACCGGTACGTCGGGGGCAAGGACGCGCTGGTCGCGCGCATGGTCGACGCGGCGATCGGGGAGTTCCCGCTGGGGGAGGTGCCCGAGGACTGGCGGGATGCGGTGACGCTGGTGGCGCGGACGCACTGGGCGGCGTACAAGAAGCATCTTTGGCTCGCGAGTGCGATCAGTCTGAGCCGGCCGCAGCTGGTCCCGCGGCTGCTGCCGCACACGGATGCGGTGCTGCGAGCGTTGCGGGGGTTCGACAAGGGTGCGGCGTTGTCGACGATCATCAGCCTATTCGCGTACGTGCGCGGGATCGCGCTGGTGATGGAGTCCGAGGCGCAGGCCGAGCAGGACACCGGGGTGACCGCGGACGAGTGGGCGACGCACCAGACCGACCAGTTGGCGGTGCTGATCGCCGCGGGGAACCTGACCGCGTTCCGCGAGCTGCTCGCGGACGGCTTCGACTTCGACTACGACCTGGACCAACTGTTCGAGTTCGGCCTCGACATCTTCCTCGATGGGCTCGCCGCCCGGCTACGCTGAGTGCTGACGAGATCTCCGGAGGTGGCGATGGAGCCTGTGTTCGCGCCGGGTGTGCCTGACGGCGTACGGCGGTTGTACGAGCACCGGCCGGAGTTGTTCGTGGCGGACGGCGCGCCGCGGCCGAAGCGGGAGACGTCGTGGTCGGTGGCGCCGGGGAACACGTTCGGCACGTTGCTGGTGTGGCTCGCGGTGTGCGTGGGCGGGTGGATCCTGGCGCTGATCGTGATGGCGGCGACGTTGCCCGCCGACGTGGCGGCGTGGGCCGCGGTGGCGCTGGCAGGCGTCGCGGCGGTGGCGACCGCCGGGATCCTGGCGAAGACGATGTTCGAGGACCGCGGGCACAAGGCGGTCCGCCTGCAGTACGGGAAGTACCTGCTGCCGGTGGACTTCGACGACGAGGCGGCGCGGTTGCTGGGCCGGGCGCAACGCGCGGTCAAAACGGTGCTTGAGGCAACGGTCACGCGGCGCGGGCTGCTCGACGACGTGAAGAACGAGATGGTGCTGCCGGAGCAACTCTGGGACATCGCGCAGGTGCTCCGCGAGCAGACGGTACTGCGAGCCAGGCAGAAGGAGATCGCCCGGGGTACGACGTCCGCCGAGCTGGACGTCGTACTGGGTCCGCAACGTCGTGCTCTCGCGCTGTCCGCGGAGGCGATCAAACGCAAGGTCGATCTGCTCGACCGGTACGCCGACCGGGTCCGCTCCGCCGACGCCGCGTTGCGCGCCGAAGCGGCGCTGGGGGACGGCGACCGCTACATCGAGCTCCTCGCCCGGACCGAACCGGCCGGCGACACGTCCGTGGTCGAAGGCTTCAGCGACGAGGCCAAAGCCCTGAAGGACACCCTCGCCCACTCCATCAACGCCGCGAGAGACGCCGGCCGAACCCTCGCTCTACCTGAGTAGACCTGCAGCTCGACAGGACGTGTCCGGCGATTGAGCCGGACTCGCGGTGTGCCCGGGCGGGCGACTGCCGGCAGTGGGCGTATACGTACTGTCGAGCTGCATCGTCTAGTGCGAGGCGAGGAGTTGTTCCTCCTGGTCGGGGGTGAGGCCGATGTCGAGGGGTGGGGTGCCGCGGTCGTGGTCCCAGCGGAGTACGTCGGCGACGGTCGTGCGGAGCGGTGTGACCGGCATACCGGCCGCGCGCGCCTTCGCCGGGTTGCGGCGGCGTTCGCCCCACTCCGACTCGGGGTCGATGAGCGGGAAGCGCGGCGGGACCGCGTCGAAGGGGACCGGGACGATGTCGACGGAGGTGCCGGACAGGTCGGCGGCGGTCCGGATCAGTTCCGCGATGGTGGAGTCGGGCCCGATCGCGTTGTAGGCACCGGAGCGGTCGTCGGCGACGAGCCGCGTGATCAGCCGGGCGACGTCGCGGCTGTCCACCAGCTGCAGCGGTGCCTCGGGCTTGGTCGGGAGCGCCACCCGGCCGCCTCGGGCGCCACGGCGGATCCAGTAGAGCGCCGTACCGGAGGAGTCGCCGGGGCCGGTGACGCGGCCCGGCCGGACGATCGTCGCGCGGCCGCCGTACCGCTCGACGACGTCGTCCTCGCATGCGACCTTGCAGGGTCCGTACGTGTCGTTCGTCAGGACGTCGGCGTCGCGCAGCGGCTCGCGTCGTGGCGCGGTCTCGTCGGTGCCGGCGGGCAGATCGCGGACGTACACCGCGTGGCTCGAGACGAACACGTACCGCCCGGCCCGGTCGCCGAGCACGGCCATCGCCTGGTCGACGTCGCGTGTCCGGAACCCGCTCAGGTCGACCACCGCGTCCCACTCGCCGGTCCGCAGTGCGTCGTAGTCGCCGGTCTCGCGATCCCCGGTCAACTGTGTGACGGCGGCCGGTAGCGGCGTACCGCTCAGTCCGCGACTGAACGACGTCACCTCGGCACCCTGCGCCAGCGCGTCGTTGACGACCGCTCGCCCGACAAACCCGTTCCCGCCCAGCACCAGAATCCGCACAACCGCCCAACCTAGGCCCTCCGCCCGCCTCCCGCGACCTGATTGATTGACAACCGAATGGCCCTGTAACACGTCTGAACAGGTAGAGGTGCGATCTGTGGCGCACACTTGAATCGGGGACGGACGGGGCGACAGGGGAGCCGATGGGGAGTGCGCGCGCGACGGCGAGGCGGCCGCGGTCGATGCCGAAGTTGCTGGGGTTCACCCTGTTGGGCGCACTGCTACCAGGACTCGGACTGATCGTCGGCGGGCGCCGGAAGACCGGTGCGTTCGTGCTCACGCTGTTCCTCGGGCTGGTCGGCCTCGGGGCGTACGTCGGTCTGACCCGGCGCGACGAGGTGCTCGCGGCGGCCGTCGTACCGAGCCGGCTGCTGATCACCTCGGTGGCGATCGGGGTGGTCGCGTTCGTCTGGATCGTGGTGGTCGTGGCCTCGCACCGGTCGTTGCGTCCGGCAACGGGTGGCTCCGGCGGGCGCGCGTTCGGCGCGTTCTTCGTCGGGGTGCTGTGTTTCGCGATCGCGGCTCCGGCAGCGCTCGGCGTCCAGAGCGTGCTCGCGCAGCGGAGGCTGGTGCAGGACGTGTTCCAGGCACAGGGCGAGAGCAAGAGCGCGACCCGGCCGACGACCGTGAACGTCAGGGACCCGTGGGAGGACAAGCCCCGGCTGAACCTGCTGCTCCTCGGCGGCGACGATGCCCCGAGTCGCGAAGGGGTGCGGACCGACACGGTGATCGTGGCGAGCATCGACACGAAGACCGGGAACACCGCGCTCGTCTCGCTGCCGCGGAACCTGACCTTCATGCCGTTCCCCGAGGACTCGCCGCTGCACAAGTTCTACCCGGACGGGTACGGCAAGGAAGGGCTGGGTCTCGAGGAGCGCCTCGAGTGGATGCTCACCGCGATGTACCAGAACGTCCCGGACGCGCATCCCGGCATCCTCGGGCCGTCGGACAACGAGGGCGCCGACGTCCTGAAGCAGTCGGTCGGTACGGCGATCGGCCTGAAGCTCGACTACTACCTGCAGGTCAACCTGCAGAGCTTCCCGGAGATCGTCGACGCGCTCGGCGGGATCAGGGTCAACGTCAACGAGCGCGTCGCGATGGGCGGTGTCAGCAGTTCGCACATCCCGCCGAAGGAGTGGATCGAGCCGGGGCCGAACCAGCACCTCGACGGCCGGACCGCGTTGTGGTTCGCCCGCGGCCGGTACGGCGCCGACGACGACCAGCGGCAGGTCCGGCAGCGGTGCGTGATCAAGGCGATCGTCGACGCCGCGGACCCGCAGACGCTGGTCACGAAGTACAAGGCGATCGCTCGCGCCGGCCAGCACCTGCTGCGGACGGACATCCCGCAGGAACTGCTGCCGGCGCTGGTGCAGCTCGCGCTGAAGGTGAAGTCGGGCACGGTCTCGAACGTCACGCTCGACTCCGACAAGCTCCGCCTGAAGTACCTCCACCCCGACTACCAGGCCCTCCGCGACACCGTCGAGCACGCCCTCGAATCCACCCCCACCCCGACCACCCCCACCCCGGCCACGCCCACCACACCGGCCACCCCCGGCCCGACCCGCAAGCCCGTCGCTCCCACGACCACCGCACCCCCTGGCCCGACCCAGAACCTCGCCGACGCCTGCGCCTACAACCCCAACGGCGACCAACCGAGCTAACGGGTTCTGATCCTGCTGACCCTGTGCCCCGACGCGCCGGTGATGACCGACGGTGAGGCCGTCGAGAATTGATCCGAAGCAGAGTGTCGATCCGGTCGTGGCCTGCTCGACGTGAGAGTAAGTGGTGACCGACACGACGAGGGAGCAGTTGCGATGCGCTACATGATCATCAACAAGGCCGACGCGGACAGCGAGGCGGGGAAGTTTCCAGCGCCGGAGGTCGGCGAGGCGGTCGGCAAGGTCGTCGAGGACCTGTCGAAGGCGGGTGTCCTGCTGTTCGCCGAGGGGGTGCACCGCAGCGCGCTCGGCGCCCGGGTGAAGGTCGACGGTGGCAAGCGGACCGTGACCGACGGCCCGTTCGCGGAGACCAAGGAACTCGTCGGCGGCATGATCGTCGTCGAGGTCCGCAACCGCGACGAGGCGATCGAGTGGGCGGCCCGGCTGGCCGAGGCCCTCGGTGCCGAGGTCGAGGTACGCCGGGTCGTCGAGGAAGCCGACTTCGACCCGGACTCCGAGCTCTTCGCGAACTGAGCTGTCCATTCCCGGCGGGCCCGTTCGTGGTACTGCCATGAACAACACACTGAAGGTTCCCGGGGCAGAGCTGTACTACGAGGTGCGCGGATCAGGACCGTTGCTGGTCCTGGTCGGCGCCCCGATGGACGCGGACGCGTTCGCGCCGCTGGCCGAGCTGCTGGCGGCGGATCACACCGTCCTGACACTCGATCCGCGCGGGGTGAAGCGGAGCAAGCTCGATCCGGGCGGTACGTCGCGGCCCGAGCAGCGGGCGGACGACCTGGCGAGGCTGATCCGGCACGTCGACGCCGGGCCGGCCGTCGTACTGGGGTCGAGCGGCGGAGCGGTCAGCGCACTCGCACTGGCGCAGCACCACCCGGACGTGGTGCGCGCCGTGATCGCCCACGAGCCGCCGCTCGACCGGCTGCTGCCGGACGCGGAGGAGGTGCTCGCGAAGTCGGAGAAGCTGATGGCCGACTACCTCGCCGGTGACGTGACCGGCGCGTGGAAGCAGTTCTTCGCGCTGGCGAACATCGAGCTGCCCGACGAGATGCTGGAGATGATGTTCGGCGGCGAGCGGGACCCCGAGCAGGTGGCCACGGAGCAGTTCTGGTTCGGGCACGAGATGCGGGAGTCGATCACCTGGCTGCCGGACTTCGGCACGCTGCGCGAGGTCAGTCGTGAGGTCACCGTGGTCGTCGGCATCGGCGAGGAATCCACCGGTCAGCTCTGCGACCGGACGTCCACCGCGCTCGCCGCCGGGCTGGGCGTCGAGCCGACCCGGTTCCCCGGCGACCACACCGGCTTCGCCGACCACCCGGACGTCTTCGCCGAGGCCCTCCGCACCGAACTGAAGGTCCTCGATCAGCCCATGTGAGACTCGCTCGTGGGTCGTCGGGTGCAGTATGTGAAGCTGGGGGTGTCCGGTGGGTGCGCGGGTGTCGAACGCGGTCGCATCGGGCACTGGTCGAGCGCGTCGCCCGCGTGGCGGCTTGACCTCAACCGTGGTTGAAGTTTCAAGCTGGTGCCGCTGAAACAGGACATCGGAGATATCGGCCCCCGGCGGGCCCCGACGAAGGAGCAGAGTTGACCACGTACACGCTTCCCGACCTCCCCTACGACTACGGCGCACTGGCGCCGAGCATCGCCGGCGAGATCATGGAGCTGCACCACGACAAGCACCACGCGACCTACGTGAAGGGTCTGAACGACACCCTCGAGAAGCTGGCCGCGGCCCGCGAGAAGGACGACTTCGGGGCGATCGTCGGGCTGGAGAAGTCGCTCGCCTTCAACCTCGGCGGGCACGTCAACCACTCGATCTTCTGGAAGAACCTGTCGCCGGAGGGTGGCGACAAGCCGGACGGCGAGCTGGGTGCCGCGCTCGACGAGTTCTTCGGTTCGTTCGACGCCTTCCGGGCCCACTTCACCGCCAGCGCCACGACCATCCAGGGCTCCGGCTGGGCGATCCTCGGCTGGGACGCGGTGGCGGGCCGGCTCCTGGTCCACCAGCTGTACGACCAGCAGGGCAACCTGCCGGCCGGGCAGATCCCGATCGTGATGCTGGACATGTGGGAGCACGCGTTCTACCTGCAGTACAAGAACGTGAAGCCCGACTACGTCAAGGCCTGGTGGAACGTCGTCAACTGGGCCGACGCCCAGGCCCGCTTCGACGCCGCCCGCTCCGGCGCCGGCGCCCTCATCACCCCCGCGTGATCACCAGAGGCTGATTCCGGCAGACGCCCAGGCCATCACGATTCCGTCGCGCCTGCCCGTTCCCGCTCAGGCGGGGCGGGCGGGCGCGATTGTGATGGCCTGGCGGTTCATCTGCACCAGTCCGCGATGACCGGGGCGATCGCCGCGGTCTTGATCATGTGGTTCTGACCCGGTACCTCGGTGTGCGCGGCGCCCGGTACCGCCTCCGCGAGCGCCCGGGTCGACGTCCTCATCCAGCCCGGGCTCTTCCCGCCGTTCACCACCAGCACCGGCTGCTGGATCGGCACCCACTGCTCCGCGTCCATCGGGTCGCCGAAGCAGTTCCCGTCGAGCACCTGGGCGTCGTACGGCAGCGTGTGCGCGATCGCCGTCATCGCCTTCCAGGCCGGCATCAGCTTCATCATCGTGACGACGAACCCGGGCAGTCCGATGCCCTTGGTGAAGAAGTACTTGATCGCGTCGCCCGGCTCCAGCGCCCGCAGGTCCGCGACCCAGGTCCGCGGGATCTGTTTGCGGCTGTCGTCGACGACGTACGGCGGCTCGAACGCGACCAGCTTCTCGATCGGCAGCCCGGCCGCCGCGGCCCGCAGTGCGAGCGCTGCGCCGGAGGACGTGCCGTAGACGTACGCCGACCCGCCGGCCTCCTCGATCACCGCGGCCAGGTCCTCGATCTCGCGATCCACCGCGTACTCGGCCGCGTCACCGGACTCGCCGCGCCCGCGCCGGTCGTAGTTGTAGACGGTGAACCGGTCCGCGAGCGCCTCGGCGAGGTCGGGCAGCGGGCCCTGCGCGCGGGAGCACAGCGCGCCGTCGACGAGGACCAGCGCCGGGCCGCTGCCGCGCCGGTCGTAGGCGATGGCGGTGCCGTCCTTCGAGACCACGGTGCCCATGTTCTTCCTCCTTGCTCGGTGACGATGTCACCCCTGCGTCGAGCGTGGCGAAGAGCCCTCGACAGCGTGTGACGCAGATCACTCCGGATCGTGGCGTACGCGTAGCGCAGCGGCCGTCTGGGTACCGGGGCCGCAACCAGCACGGGAGGCGGTTATGACGACACGTCCGGAGATGGTCCGGCACGAGGCCGGACCGAACGGCGAGCTGCAGCGCCAGCTGAACGGTCAGAACGTGAACGTCGGTGCGCTCGTGAGCGACGTGACCCGGGACCTCAGCCAGTTGGTGCGGGACGAGATGCAGCTGGCCAAGGTCGAGCTGAAGGAGAAGGGCAAGGAAGCCGGGGTCGGTGCCGGGTTGTTCGGCGGTTCCGGGGCGCTCGCGCTGTACGGCCTGGGCGTACTGATCGCGGCGGCGGTTCTCGGGCTCGCGACCGCGTTGCCCGCCTGGTTGTCCGCCCTGATCGTCGCCGTGGTGCTGTTCGCGATCGCCGCTGTCGCCGCCCTGCTCGGCAAGCGGCATGTCACCCGTGCGACTCCGCCCGTTCCGCAACGTGCCGTCGACGGCGTGCACGAGGATCTGGAAGCCCTCAAAGGACACCAGCCGGAAGGGAAGAGCACCCCATGACCACGACGAAGAACGCCACGCATCGGGAACCGATGACGGAGCGCGAGACGCTCCGGGAGGATCTCGAGCACACCAGGCAGCACCTCGCCGACACCGTCCAGGAACTCACCCGCCGGCTGAACGTGCCGCACCGGATGAAGGAGACCGCGGGGAACGCCGGGCATCGCGTCTCGGGCGCCGCCGGACAGGCCGGCCAGCGGATGAAGCAGGTCCCGGGCACGATGAAGCAGGTCCCCGGCGCGATGAAGCAGGTTCCGGGTGCGATGAAGCAGGTTCCGGGTGCGATGAAGCAGGTTCCGGGGACGATGAAGGACCTGCCGGCGATCGGCAGGCGGCACCCGAAGGCGACCGCCGCCGTCGGTGGAGCCGTCGCTCTCGGCGTCGGCGCGATGGCCTGGATGGCGCGCCGGCACAAGTAGGCACCAGCAGGGCCCGAGTACTCAGCAGTCGGCCGCGCGCTCCAGGAGAAGCTTGCGTTCGCGTTCGTTACGGGTGAGCGCCGCCGCCTTCTCGAACTCCGCCCTGGCCTCGTCGAGGCGGCCGAGCTTGAACAGCAGGTCGCCGCGGACGCTCGGCAGTAGGTGGTAGTCCTTCAAGGAAGGGTCGTCCGCGAGCAGGTCGACCGCCTGCAGCCCGCGCTCCGGGCCGAACGCCATCGAGATCGCGACCGCCTGGTTCAGCTCGACGACCGGTGACGGCGTGACCTGGGCGAGGACGGCGTACAGCCCGGCGATCCGGGCCCAGTCGGTGTCCTCGGGGTCGGTGGCGCGGGCGTGGCAGGCGGCGATCGCGGCCTGCAGGAGGTACGGGCCGGGCGGCTTCTCCAGGGCCCACGCACGCTCGATGCCTTCGAGTCCGCGACGGATCAGCAGCCGGTCCCAGCGCCGCCGGTCCTGGTCGAGCAGCAGCACCGGCTCGCCGTCCGCGCCGATCCGCGCGTTCGCCCGCGACGACTGCAGCTCCATCAGGGCGAGCAGGCCGAGTACTTCGGGTTCGGCCGGCATCAGCTCCACGAGCAGCCGGCCCAGCCGCATCGCCTCGTTGCACAGCGCCGGGCGCATCCAGTCGTCGCCGGCCGTCGCGGAGTACCCCTCGTTGTAGATCAGATAGACGACCTCGAGCACCGACGACGTCCGCTCCAGGAGCTCCGGCCCGGACGGCACCTCGAACTCGACGCCGGCCTTGGCCAGGTTGCGCTTGGCCCGGACGATGCGCTGCGCGATGGTCGCCTCCGGGGCGAGGAACGCGCGGGCGATCTCGTCGGTCTTCAGGCCGCCGAGCAGTTTGAGCGTCAGCGTCACTCGGGCGTCCATCGTGAGCACCGGGTGGCAGGCGGTGAACACCAGCCGCAGCAGGTCGTCCTCGATATGGTCCTCGAGGATCGCCTCGACATCATCCTCCACGCTGTCGCCGTCGATCTCGAGCTCGTGGCCCATCTCGGCGAGCTTGCGCTGGTACGTCTCCTTGCGCCGGATCAGGTCGATCGCGCGCCGCTTGGCGATCGCCATCAGCCAGGCGCCGGGATTGTTCGGTACGCCGACCTCCGGCCACTGCTCCAGCGCCGCCACCAGCGCGTCCTGCGCCAGCTCCTCCGCGAGCCCGACGTCCCGCACGATCCGGGCCACACCCGCGATGATCCGCGCCGACTCGATCCGCCAAACCGCGTCGACCGCCCCGCGCGCATCCGTAACCGTCACCCGCCGATAGTAGACACGTCCGGCTCGTCCGCCTACGGCCGACAACAGCCGGCGATCAAGCGGCGAAGCCGAGTTTGCGGAGCAGTTCCTGGTGGGCGAACTGGCCGTAGTACTCGAGCAGCTCCGCAATCCGGCCGTCTCGGAACGTCACGCGGATGGCGAGCCGATTCTCGTACCTGTCGCCGGTGACGAGTTCGGCCACCATGCGCTCCTCGACGACCGCGACCTCGGGATCGTCGGTCTGGTGGAACCGGAAGTCGTGAACGGCGATGCTGCGGGCGCCGGTGACGAACCCGGTGAAGGCGGCGTGGAGTTCACCGTGACCTGTCAGGACCGGCGGCAGGCCGGGAACCGGCAGAGCCGCCTCGTAGCGGCCGTCCTCGCACCAGTACGTGATGAACGAGTCGATGTCGCCGGCGAACAGCAATGCGCTGGAGCGTCGCCAAACCTCCTCGTTCCTGGTGCGGGCGGCGACGAGGTCGACGGTGGGGATGGTGTCCGAGCTCATGGTAGGACTCCTCGAGAGTTGAGATTGGTCAACAGTTGAGATTGGTCATGCGGGGACACCGGCACCGCGTTGCGGCGCCGGGGTTCCGTGGAGGCGGCGGGCGTACCGGCGGTACGCCCGGCGTCCGAGGGGCGGCAGCAGGCGGCGTAGGGGTGCGGGGAGCTTGCGGAGCTCGAGCGCGATGACGTCCGGATCGCCTTCGTAGAGCATCATTCCGAAGCCCAGAAGCATCATCCGCTTCGGGATCGAAGACATGCCCTGGTCGGTGAACTCCTCCCACTCCGCCGCGGTGAGGTGCTGGACCATGATCGGCAGCAGGTGCGTTTCTTCCGCGTGCAGGTGCTCGAACAGTGCCGTGCACAACTCGGCGAGGAGCTCGGCAAGCATCTCGCCATCAGCGCCCGATGCCGTACGCCGCCACCTGTCCAGCGCCTGGTGGGCAAGGTGCAAGTGGTCCGCGACCTGCTCGTGCTGGCTCTCCATCACGTGCACCAGCGGCGCGAGCTCCTGTGGGACCCGCGTGAGCAGGGCCGACCACAACAGGTCGTCCTCGATGGTGTGGTGATGATGGAGCAGGGAGAGGAACAGGTCGACGTGGTCCGCCACCGTGGTGGTCCGCCGCTGGTCGCCGGCCCGCACTCCGCGCACCGCCGCCGGGCTCAGCCCGAGCTCCCGACGGAAGCTGCTGTGCGCCACCTTCATCATCCGTACGTCCGTGAGGCCTGGTCCGTGGAGTCGTTGCTGATGTGTGGTGTGGTCTGTCATGTCCCTGCCCCTCTGCTTGGCTGATCCGAGCCTGCGGCCGCGCTCTTGGGAATCACTTGGAGTCGGCTTGGACGGCCGGTGCGCTGACAACCGGAGGTGACGCGGTTACCGTCAGGGGGTGCGGTTTCAGGTGTTGGGGCCGGTCGAGGCTCTCGATGCCGACGGGGGGCTGGTTCAGCTCGGTAGCCAGAAGCAGAGCGCCCTGCTCGGCTTGCTGCTCGCGTCCGGCGGCAGGGTCGTTTCGGTGGGCCGCCTCGTCGACGAACTGTGGGGCGAGGACCCGCCGCCCAAGGTCCACGTGTCGATCCAGTCCTACGTGGCGAACCTCCGCCGCATCCTCGAACCCGACCGCCCTGCCCGGGCAGCGCCCCGTCTTCTCCTCACCAACCCACCCGGCTACTGCCTGGCAACCGGCCCGCTCCAGGTCGATGCGGCTGAGTTCGAGGACTTGGCGAGGGCAGGCCGCGCGATGCTGGCGAGCGATCCCGCCCGAGCGCGTGAGTTGCTCGAATCCGCGGCCGGTCTGTGGCGTGGTGAACCGTACGCCGACCTCGCCGCGGCCGCGCCCGCCCTGGCGGCCGAGGCCCGCAGGCTGACAGAACTCGGGCTCCTCGCGGCCGAGGACCGCTTCCGCGCGGATCTCGCGCTGGGCGGCCATGAGCAGCTGGTGGGCGAGATCGAGCGAGTTGTCGCGGCCCACCCACTGCGCGAGACAGCCTGGTGCCTGCTCGCGGTCGCGCTGTACAGATCCCAACGCCAGGTTGCGGCGCTGGACGCGGTGCGCCGGGCCGAACGCGTTCTCGCCGACGAGTTCGGCCTCGATCCCGGCCCCGAGCTGAGCCGCCTGGAACAGGCGATCCTCAACCACGACCCGGCCCTCGAACACGGCGCCTCCGCCGCAGCCGACCGCCTCACCGTCCGCCGAACGGCGGACAAGCCGAGCACGGGGCAGATCGAGTTGGTCGGCAGGGACGAGCCGTTGGCTCAGCTGGCGGCACACCTGGTCGATGCGGCCGCAGGGCGGGGGAGCGTCGTCCTGGTGACTGGTGAACCGGGCATCGGCAAGACCGGTCTGGCCAGCGTCCTGACCGCGACGGCCGCGGCGATGGGCCTCAAGACCGGCTGGGGGAGATGCGAGGAGAGTGCCGGAGCTCCCGCCTTGTGGCCGTGGTCGCAGGCGTTGGGACCGTTGACAGGCAGCGGCGACACCTCGGCGCAGCCGCCGCTCGGCGTGGTTGCGGGTGGGCAGAGGCTGGACGCGGCTGCGGACCTGCCGGTGCTGGATGCGAACGCGGTGGCGTTTCGCGCGGCCCAGGGGACCGCTGCACTGTTGCGGAATGCTGGGCCGACTCTGCTCGTTCTCGACGACCTGCATCGGGCGGACGGCGACAGTCTCCGGTTGGTACGGCGGCTCGGGCCGATGGTGGCGGGGCTGCCGGTTCTGCTGGTGCTGACGAGTCGCGACGCTCAGGCGGACATCACGCCGGAAGTCTCCGACACCCTGGCCGATCTTGCCCGCTCGGGTCTCGTCCGCATCGGTCTTCGCGGGCTGGACGAGGACGGCATCCGCGCTTACGCCAAGCTCGATCGCGACGTCGACCTGCCTCCAGCAGTCGCCGCTGTGCTGGCGCAGCGGACGAACGGCAACCCCTTCTTCGTCGGTGAGCTGATCCGGTTGCTGGCAGACCAGCGGCAGCTGACGGAGCCTGGTGCGGCCGCTCTGGAGGTTCCGGACGGGGTTCACGACGTGGTCCGTCAGCGAATCGCCCAGTTACCCCACGATGTGGAGCGGTTGCTGGCCGCGGCCGCGGCGTACGGCGCGACGTTCGACCTCGACCTGGTCGAGGCGGCGTCGGGGCTGACCGCCGACGCGGCGACGGCCGCCACCGAGGCCGCACTCCTGGCCGGCCTGATCGTTGCTGACGGCACCGAATATCGCTTCACGCACGCCTTGGTTCGCGAGGCGGTCTACGCCCGCCTGCTCCCGGGACGGCGCCGTCGGCTGCACGCTGCGTTCGCCGGTCTGATGGAGCAGCGGTCTGGCCGGACACGGTCGGCCGAGCTGGCATATCACCACGGGCACGCCGGCCCTGACCATGCGCGCTCCGCCTGGACCCACGCAGTACGCGCATCAGAAATCGCCGCCCGGCAACCCGCTCCTGCTGAGGCTGCTCGCCTCCAGGACCAGGCGTTGGCGTCGCTGTCGCGTGACAGCACGGCTTCGGCCACGGAACGGTACGAGGTACTGGTCGCGCTCGCGCTTGCACGGAAGCGCGCTGGGCATGACCTGCAGGCATGGTCGGCTGCCCAAGAGGCGGCAGACGTCGCCCTTGCCGCCGGCGATGTGGTCGCGGCGGCGCGAGCAGCGCTGGCGATCACCGCCGACGGGATCTGGAGCTGGCGCGAGTACCAGGTGGTCGACTTCGCCGGTGTCGCCCTGATCGAACGGCTCCTTCGAGAGCTTCCCCCGGGTCATGAGGCGATACGCGCCCTCCTGCTGGCGACTCTCGCGGCGGAGCTCTACTACAGCCCGGATGCGGCCGAGCGGGCGGTTGCCGTCTCGACCGAGGCGGAGTCGCTCGCCCGGGCGTTCGGCAGTCCGCAGGATCTGGCGAGGATTCTCGAACTCCGGCATGTCGCCTACGAGCGTCCGCATCTGCTGGCCGAGCGGTTGTCCGCTGCTCGCGAGCTGGTCGAGCTGGCTGAGGGAGCCGACGATCCGGTAGCGGTCGCTCGGGCCCTTGTCTTCCGTGGCCGGGACGAGATCGAGTCCGGCGATCTTTCTGCCGGCCTGCGGGACTACCAGCGTGCCCGGACGGTCGCCGAGACGTACTCGCTGGCGCCCGTACTGGTGGCGCTCGCCTGGGCCGACGCGATCGTGGCCGTGGCTCGTGGCCGGTTCGAGGAGGCCGAACGGGCCGTCGCGGCGGCGTACGAGTTTCATGCGGGGACGACGCTGGCGGGCGCATCCACCGTCCCGATGGCTCTCGCGGCGACGCTCAATCTGACCCGGCGCACGTTGCCGTCGATCGAACCGGTGCTCGCCGAGGCCGCCGCCTCGTCGGGCCTGGCGTTGCTGCGGGACTGGCATGCGCTGGCGTTGGTGAGCGCCGGTCGAGTCGAGGACGCACGTGCCGGCCTCGGTCCTTGGCGACAGCAGCCCGAGGTGCCGGCGGACTACCTGTGGTTGACGCAGCTGACGATCCGGGCCGAGCTCTGGTCGTCGCTCGGATCAGCAGAGGCCGCACAGGACCTCCGCGATCAGCTGGCGCCCTACGAGGATCGCGTCGCGATTGGCGGCACCGGGATCACGATGACAGGTTTCGTGGGGCATCACCTCGGGCTGCTCGCCCGGACAAGTGGTGACCTCGACGGCGCCGTCCGGCACCTGGACGGGGCGCTGCGGCGCAACGAGTCGGCCGAGTTCTGGCCGTTCGCCGCCGCGAGCGCCCGCGAGCTGGCCGTCACGCTGCGGCAACGGGGTCATCCAGGCGACCGCGAAGCAGCCGCCGCCCTGGTAGCCCGCGCGGCCGGGTGGTTCAGGGGGCGGTGACTCAGGCGGTGACTCAGCGCGGTGGTGGTCCTGCGTGGAGTAGCACCCGGGCGGGGCGAATAGACTTCGCTCTGCCGGAACACCCCCGAAGATGGCATGAGGTTTGTTGTGCTCACCATGCAGGACGCGCTGCTCGCGCTGACGAAGTACTGGACCGATCGGGGCTGCATGATCGTGCAGCCGTTCAACACCGAGGTCGGTGCCGGGACGCTGAACCCGGCGACCATCCTGCGGGTGCTCGGTCCCGAGCCGTGGCGGGTGGCGTACGTCGAGCCGAGTGTGCGGCCGGACGACAGCCGCTACGGCGAGAACCCGAACCGCCTGCAGACCCACACCCAGTTCCAGGTGGTGCTCAAGCCGGACCCGGGCAACCCGCAGGAGCTGTTCCTGGACAGCCTGACCGCGCTCGGCATCGACATCGACGCGCACGACGTCCGGTTCGTCGAGGACAACTGGGCGAACCCGGCGACCGGCTCCTGGGGGCTCGGCTGGGAGGTCTGGCTGGACGGGCTGGAGATCACCCAGTTCACGTACTTCCAGCAGGCCGGCGGGATGACGCTCGACCCGGTGTCGGTGGAGATCACCTACGGCATCGAGCGGATCATGATGGCGCTGCAGGGCGTCTCGCACTTCAAGGACATCGCCTACGCCCCGGAGATCTCGTACGGCGAGGCGTTCGGCCAGGCGGAGTATGAGATGAGCCGCTACTACCTCGACGACGCGGACGTGGAGTCGCAGAAGCGGCTGTTCGAGGAGTACGCGAACGAGGCCCGCCGGATGCTCGACGCGCGACTCCCGGTGCCGGCGCACATCCAGGTGCTGCGCTGCTCGCACACCTTCAACGTCCTCGACGCCCGCGGCGCCGTGAGTACGACGGAACGCGCCAAGGCCTTCGGCCGGATGCGCACGCTGGCCCGCGAGGTCGCACAGCTCTGGGCGGAACGCCGTACCGAGCTCGAGCACCCGCTCGGCCTGGCGCAGCTGCCCGACGCCGCGCCGGAGCCGACCGAGTTCCCCAAGATCACCGGGACCCGGCAGCTGACCTTCGAGATCGGCACCGAGGAGATGCCGCCGTCCGAGGTCACCAAGACCGCCGAGGCGGTGCGCACGGCGCTGGAGGAGAAGCTGGCCGCGACCCGCCTCGGGCACGGCAGGATCACCGCGTACGCGACGCCGCGGCGGGTCGTCGCCTTCGTCGCCGAGGTGCAGGCCGGCGAGCCGGACGCCGAGCGCGTGGTCCGGGGCCCGCGGAAGGCGGCCGCGTACGACGCCGACGGCAACGTCACGAAGGCCGCCGCCGGATTCGCGCGCGGTCAGGGTGTGGACGTCAGCGAGCTGCACGACCTGGACGTGGACGGCGTCGAGTACGTCGCGGTGACCAAGCCCGACCCGGGGCGTGGCGCGGCCGAGGTGCTGAGCGGCGTACTGAGCGAGATCGTCCGCGGCCTCCGCTCGGACAAGAACATGCGCTGGAACGACGCGGACCTGTCCTTCACCCGGCCGATCCGCTGGCTGGTCGCGCTGCTCGGCGACGAGATCGTCCCGGTGTCGGTGTCCTCGCTCGCCGCCGGCCGGACCACGCGGGTACATCGGACCGCCGCGCAGCCCAAGGTCGAGATCGCGTCGGCCGAGGGGTACCTGGACCTGCTCCGGATCCACGGCATCGAGGCCGATCCAGCACGTCGCCGTGCCACGATTCTGGACGCGGCTGCCGAGCTGTCCGCGAAGGTCCAGGGCACTGTCGACGTCGAGGGTGAGGCCGCGCTCGTCGACCAGATCGTCAACCTGATCGAGGAGCCGACGCCGATCCTGGGCGGGTTCGCGGCCGACTACCTCGAGCTGCCGAGCGAGATCCTCACCACCGTGATGCGCAAGCACCAGCGCTACCTGCCGGTGCGCGACGGTGACGGCAAGCTGCTGCCGCATTTCGTTGCCGTGGCCAACGGTTCGGTCGACGAGGACGTGGTGCGGGCCGGCAACGAGGCGGTCCTGCGTGCGCGCTACGAGGACGCCGCGTTCTTCTGGCGGGCCGACCTGGAGACGCCGCTGGAGTCGATGAAGAGCGAGCTGGAGAAGCTGGCCTTCGAGGAGCGGCTCGGATCGATGGCCGATCGGGCCGGGCGGATCGGCCGGATCGCGCTCGCGCTCGCCGCGAAGGTGGACCTGGACGGCGACGACCTGTCCACGCTGCGGCGGTCGGCCGAGCTGGCGAAGTTCGACCTCGGTTCGCAGATGGTGGTCGAGCTGACCAGCCTGGCCGGGACGATGGCCCGCGAGTACGCCAAGCGGGCCGGGGAGACCGAGGCCGTCGCGCAGGCGCTGTACGACATGGAGCTGCCGCGGTCGGCCGGTGACCCGGTCCCGTCGACGACGCCGGGCGCGCTGCTCGCGCTCGCCGACCGGTTCGACCTGCTGGCCGGGCTGTTCGGTGTGGGTGCGAAGCCGACCGGTAGCTCGGACCCGTTCGCCCTGCGTCGCGCCGCGGCCGGCGTGGTCGCGATCCTCCGCGAGCACCCGGAGCTGCGTGCGATCACCCTGCCTGCCGGGTTGAAGGCGGCGGCCGACGAGATCGGTGCCCAGGGGATCGACGTACCGGCGGACTCGCTGGACGAGGTCGCGGAGTTCACCGTACGGCGCTACGAGCAGCAGCTGCTCGACCGTGGTGACGACCACCTCCAGGTCGCCGCTGTGTTGCCGCTGGCAACTGCTCCGGCCGCCGCGGACGAGACGCTGAAGGCACTGCAGGGTCTGGTCGGCAACAGCGATTTCGCCGACCTGGTCGCCGTGCTCCAGCGGGTGCGCCGGATCGTTCCGGAAGGCACCGAGGCGGAGTACGACGCCAGCAAGCTGACCGAGCCGGCGGAGGTCGTGCTGCACGAGGCGGTGCAGAAGATCGGGCAGGCGCCGACCGGGCTGGGCGACTTCGTCACGACCGCGACGGTGCTGATCGATCCGGTGAACGCGTTCTTCGACGAGATCCTCGTGATGGCGAAGGAGCCGGAGATCCGCGCCGCCCGCCTCGGCCTGCTGGCCACGATCAGCAAGCTGGCCGCGCCGGTTCTCGACTGGCAGGCCCTCGGCACCAGCCTCAGCCCGGCCGAGTGAAATGACGCCCGAGGCAGTCGCCGAACGCGCCGAGCGCATCGCTCCGGCGCTGCGGGAACATCTGCCGCCGACGCCGTTCGTGCGGTACGGCGCGTTCAGCGACGACCTCGGCGCCGAGCTGCTGGTGAAGTGCGAGCACCAGCAGCGCACCGGCTCGTTCAAGGCGCGCGGTGCGCTCGCGAAGGTCCTGACGCTGACCGACGCGGAGCGTGAGGCGGGTGTGATCACCGCGTCCACCGGCAATCACGGGCTCGGTGTCGGCAACGCGCTGGCCACGCTCGGCGGTCACGGCATCGTGTACCTGCCGGAGAACGCGGCACCGGGCAAGGTCGCCGCGCTCCGCCGGCTCGGTCTCGAACTACGGGCCGAGGGCAACGACACCGGCGTCCTCGAGCTCAAGGCCCGCACGTACGCCGCGGAGCACGGGCTGACGTACGTTCCGCCGTACAACGACCCGGAGATCGTCGCCGGGCAGGGGACTGTGGCGGTCGAGATGGTCGAGCAGCTCGCCGGGTCGCCGCTGGACGCGGTCGTGGTGGCGGTCGGTGGCGGCGGGCTGATCAGCGGTGTCGCCGCCGTCCTGAAGCAGCACCTGCCGGGGATCCGGGTGTACGGCGCGCAGCCGGCCGTGGACGACGCGATGGCCGCGTCGGTGCGGGCCGGCCGGATCGTGCAGGTCGACGCGCGGCAGACGTTGTCGGACGGTACGGCGGGCAGCGTGGAGCCCGGGAGCATCACGTTCGACCTGTGCCGTGAGCTGGCCGACGACTGGGTGCTGGTGTCCGAGGACGCGATCCGGGACGCACTGCGGATGGTGATCGACACCGAGCACCAGCTGATCGAGGGATCGGCCGCGCTGGCGTTCGCGGCCGCGCGCGAACGACGTACCGAACTGACCGGGAAGCGCGTCGCGGTCGTCTCCTGCGGCGGCAACATGTCGTCGTCGACGTTGGTGGCTGCGCTTGCGTGAGCTCGTCGTCCTCGGGACCGGCAGCCAGGTGCCGTCCCGGGAACGCACGCAGAACGGGTACTTCCTGCGCTGGGACGACGAGGGGTTCCTGTTCGATCCCGGTGAGGGAACGCAGCGGCAGATGATCTTCGCGGGCGTCGCCGCCGGGGCGATCACTCGGCTGTGCGTGACGCATTTCCACGGCGACCACTGTCTCGGGGTGCCGGGCGTGGTGCAGCGGTTGTCGCTGGACGACCTACCGCATCCGGTGCGGGCGCACTATCCGGCGTCCGGGCAGCAGTACTTCACGCGGCTGCGGTACGCCGCGTCGTTCTTCGAGCGGGCCGAGTTGCTCGAGGAGCCGGTGGAGGAGGACGGGCTGCTGTCGGTCGGGTCGTTCGGGCAGCTGTGGGCGCGGCGCCTGGAGCATCCGATCGAGTCGTTCGGCTACCAGTTGATCGAGCCGGACGGCCGCCGGATGCTGCCGGACAAGCTCGCGGCGTACGGCGTCACGGGACCCGCCGTCGGGCAGCTCCAGCGCGCCGGATCGCTCGAGGTGAACGGCCGGACCGTGCGGGTGGAGGACGTCAGCGAGGTGAGGCCGGGCCAGCGCTTCGCCTTCGTCATGGACACGCGGTTGTGCGAGAACGTCCTGCGGCTGGCCGACCGCGCGGACCTGCTGGTGATCGAGTCGACGTACCTGTCGCCGGAATCGGAGCTCGCCCGTCGCTTCGGCCATCTCACCGCGCGCCAGGCCGCCCGGGTCGCGGCCGAGTGCGGCGTCCGGAAACTCGTCCTGACGCATTTCTCCCAGCGCTACCTGGAGCCCGAACGCTTCCACGAGGAGGCCGCCGCCGAGTTCTCCGGCGAGATCGTGGTCGCCACGGATCTCTCGCGCACGGCGGTCCCGTCGCGGCGGTAGATCAGCTGTTGTCGGCGAGGAAGTCGTCGATCAGGGCGTTGACCTCGTGCGGCGACTCGAGGGCCGCGAGGTGTGCGGATTGCTCGAGTACGACGAAGCGCGCGCCCGGGATCGCATCGGCCATCTCCTCGGTCTCGGCGACCGGGAACGTGGGATCCTCGGCGGCGGCCACCACCAGCACCGGCGTACGGATCCTGCCGAACAGCGCCCGCTGGTCGGGGCGGCGCGGGACGACGCTGGTGACGGCGTACATCCCGGACCTGACGTTCACCGTCCGTGCCAGTTCGTTGACCGTGGCAACGACCTCGGGCTTCTCGCGTTTCGCGGTGGGCCCCAGGAAGGCGTCGCGCACCGGCCCGGCGAGCGGTCCGCGGATCCCGCCCAGGAGCTGCGCCGACCACGTCAGCACGCCGTACTCGAACCGCTGCCGACGGCCGGCCGGCGACGCGGTGGCGTTCATCAGGACGGCGATCCCGATCCGGTCCGGGTACAGCGCCGCGAACGTTCCGCCGATCATCCCGCCCCAGCTGTTGCCGATCAGGTGCACCCGCGGCACGTCGAGGTCGTCGAGGATCGCGACGATCACGTCCGCGCACTGCTCGAAGCTGAACGGCCCGGTCAGCGGCGCACTCCCGCCGTGCCCCGGTGGATCGACCAGGATCACCTGGAAACGGTCCGCGAAATGCGCTGCCTGCGCGGACCACAGCGTCCCGTCCATCAACAGGCTCGGCCAGAACAGCATCGCGGGCCCGGACCCGTCGACGCGCAACCGGATCCGGCCCAGAACGGTCTCGACGTACCGATCCTGCATGGGGTGAACGGTACCGGTCATTCCCGCTCGATCGACGCAGCCAGGCGGGTGGTCAGCTCGCGAACACGGTCGACCAGCTCAGGCGGTGACTGGATCTCGAACGGGAGGCCGAGCAGGCCGAGGTACAGCGCGAGCTGATCGAGCGAGTCGGCGCCGGTCTCGACCAGTGTCGTCGTGTCGTCGACAGGGGTCACCGACGCGACGTTCGGGCCGTACCGATCGGCGACCTCCTCGGCCGGCGCGTGCACGAGGATCCGCGCCTGGTGGCGGTAGCCGCCGTACGCGACGCCCCGGTTCGTCGTCGCCAGGTCGGGTACTTCGCGCGGCGTGAACCGCGGGCCGGTCGGGATGCGCGGTTCCAGCCGGTCGACGCGGAACGTCCGCCAGTCGTCGCGCTCCAGATCCCACGCGACCAGGTACCACCGCCGCCCGGTGTGCACGAGCCGGTGCGGCTCGGTCCTCCGCCTGGCCGCCGTACCGTCGTGGCTGCGGTAGTCGAACCGCAGCTGCTGATGGTCCCGGCACGCGGCCGCGACGGCCAGCAGTACGTCGGGTTGCACCGAGGGACCGCCCGCGGGGGTGACGGCGATCTGCTGGAGCAGCTCGATCCGGTGCCGCAACCGGGATGGCAGCACCTGTTCGAGCTTCGTGAGCGCGCGCACCGACGACTCCTCGGTCCCCGCCACTGTTCCCGTCGCCGCGGCCCGCAGTCCGATGGCGACCGCTACGGCCTCCTCGTCGTCGAGCAGGAGAGGCGGGAGCGCGGCGCCGGCACCGAGGCGGTAGCCGGCCACACCGGGTACGGCGTCGACCGGGTAGCCGAGGTTGCGCAGCTTGTCGACGTCCCGCCGTACCGTGCGAACCCCGACCCCCAGCTCGTCGGCCAGCGCGGCGCCGCTCCACTCCTTGGGCTGCTGCAGGAGCGAGAGGAGTTTGAGCAGTCGCGCCGAGGTTTCGATCATGTTCTTCAGTGTGGCACTCACCTAGGACTGGGGCTGTCCTAACCGGGTGTCAGAGTGAAGACATGATCAAGCCGTTCACCATCGACATCCCGCAGAGCACACTCGACGACCTCGCTGCCAAGCTGGCGAGCACCCGGCTTCCCGCGGCGTTGCCCGGCGACGACTGGAGCACCGGCGTACCGGTCTCCTGGCTGTCGTCGCTCGTCGACTACTGGCGTACGTCGTACGACTGGCGTGCCGCCGAGAAGGAGCTGAACTCGTACCCGCAGTTCACCACCGAGATCGAGGGGCAGCAGATCCACTTCCTGCACGTCCGCTCGGCGGAGCCGGACGCGCTGCCGCTGATGCTGACGCACGGCTGGCCCGGCTCGATCGTCGAGTTCCTGGACCTGATCGGCCCGCTGACCGACCCGGTCGCGCACGGCGGGGACGCGGCGGACGCGTTCCATGTCGTGATCCCGGCACTGCCCGGGTTCGGGTTCTCCGGGCCGACCGCGGACGGTGACTGGACGTTCCCGCGGATCGGGCGGGTCTGGGCGGAGCTGATGAGCCGGCTCGGGTACGAGCGGTACGGCGTCCAGGGCGGGGATCTCGGCGGGTCCGTGTCACCCGAGGTGGGGCGGGCCGCTCCGGAGCACGTGGTCGGCGTACACACCAACGGTGGGACCAACCTGCCGCCGTTGCAGCTGTCCGACGAGGAGCTGCAGACGCTGACGCCGTTGGAGCAGGACAAGATGGCGCGGATCGCGCAGTTCATGAAGGACGAGTTCGGCTACATCTCGATCCAGTCGACCCGGCCGCAGACGCTGGCCTACGGACTCGTCGATTCGCCCGTGGCGCAGCTGGCCTGGATCATGGACAAGTTCAAGGCCTGGACCTATCCGGCCGACACCTTGCCCGAGGCAATCATCAGCAAGGACCGGCTGCTCACCAACGTGATGCTCTACTGGCTGACCGGCACCGGCGGGTCCGCGGCGTACATCGGCTACGCCCAGCCGCGCTCCTGGGCGCCGCGCCCCAACTCGGGTGTCCCGACCGCGGTCCTCGCCCTCGCCCACGACGTCGCGATCCGCCGGTACTGCGAAACCTCCAACAACATCACCCGCTGGAACGACGTCAACGTGGGCGGCCACTTCGCCGCCCTGGAACAGCCGGACCTCCTGCTGAACGACGTCCGCGCCTTCTTCCACGACCTCCGCAAGTGACCGTCCCGGGGCGTCGGCCGGCCGGTGCCGACGCCCCCGTGGGTCAGCTGAAGTCCGTCGAGGTGGTCAGGTGCGCCCAAGCGGCGGCTTCCTCCGCGCGAGCGGTCGACGAGGCCTGCGCGAGCTTGAGTGCGTCGCTACCGAGCAGCAGCCGCAGCGGCGGATTGTCCAGGGCAACGATCTCGAGGACCGCCTGCGCGGCCTTCGCCGGATCGCCGGGCTGTTTGCCGTCGGTCTCCTGCCGGAGCCGGTGCATCTCGCCGACGGTCGACGCGTACGCCGGGTGCACCTCGTAGAGCTGCATCGACGAACCGCCCCAGTCGGTCCGGAAACCACCCGGCTCGACGATCGTCACCTTCACGCCGAACGGCCGTACTTCGTTGTTCAGCACCTCGGAGAACCCCTCGACGGCGAATTTCGCGGTCTGGTACGCCCCCATCCCGGGCGTCCCGCCGACCCGTCCGCCGATCGACGAGAACTGCAGGAAGTGCCCGCCGCGCTGCTCGCGGAACACCGGCAGCGCCGCCTTCGTCACGTTGACCACCCCGAACAGATTCGTCTCGACCTGTGCGCGGAAGTCGTCGTCGGACATCTCCTCGATCGACGCGCTGTTCGCGTAGCCGGCGTTGTTCGCCACCACGTCCAGCCCGCCGAACTCCTCGACCGCCGTCCGTACGACGGCCCGCGCCGCGTCCGCGTCCGTGACGTCGAGGGCGGTCGCCCGGACCTGGTCGCCGTACTTCGTGACCAGGTCGCCGAGCTGCTCGGGTGTGCGGGCGGTCGCGACGACGCGGTCACCCGCCGCCAGCACCGCCTCGGTCAGCGCGCGCCCCAGGCCGCGCGAGCTGCCGGTGACCAGCCAGATCTTGCTCATGTCGTTCCTAACTAACCGAACGGTTGGATACGGCTATCTAACCAACCGGTTGGTTGGAAATCAACCAACCGGTTGGTTGTAAGCTCGCCGCATGCAGCAACGGAACGCAGACCGGACCCGGGCGCGCATCCTGGAGGCGGCCACCGAGGAGTTCGCCGCCCGCGGGATCGGCGGCGCGCGGGTGAGCCGGATCGCCGAGGTGGCCGGGTGCAACAAGGCGATGCTGTACGCGTACTTCGGGAGCAAGGACGACCTGTTCGACGCGGTGTTCAAGGCGTCGCTGGACAAGTACCTCGACGAGGTCGGGTTCGACGCCGACGATCTGCCGGCGTACGCGGGCCGGGTGTTCGACTACTTCGAGGCACACCCGGACCGGCTGCGGCTCTCGGTCTGGTACCGGCTCGAGCGCCCGGAGGGTCGGCCGTTGGAGGCGATCGTCGCGGTCAACCAGAGCCGGCTGGACGAGCTGCAGCAGGGGATGCGGCGGCGGGTGGTGCCGCGGCGGTTCACGCCGGTCAGCCTGCTGTCGCTGATCCAGGCGATCGCCACCAGTTGGTCGTCGATGAATCCGGAGCTGGGCACCGAGTTGCCGGACGCGGCCGCGCGCCGCCGGGCCGTGGTCATGGCGGTGGAGCGGATTCTCAGCTAACTCATTGGCTGGCCCGATGGAGTTCTCAGTCTGGCGAGCTCTACTCGTACCAGAGGGAACTGGCCGAGGAGGACGACAGCAGATGAACGAGCAGGGGCCGCAGTATCCGCAGTATCCGCAGGGTCCGTACGGTCCGCAGTACCAGCAGTATGGGTACGGGCCGTTCGGGCCGCCGCAGCAGCCGCGGAAGAGGCGGGGTCGGCGGTTGCTCGGGGCGGGAGTGCTCGGGCTGGCGGCCGCACTGGTTGCCGGGTCGGTTGCCTGGGGCATCGACCAGCGGGCCGGCGGGAACAGTGCGCGGCTGTCGCAGACGGCGTTCGACCCGGCGGCCGTCGCGGCGAAGGTGTCGCCCGGACTGGTCGACGTCAACGCCGTGCTCGGGTACGAGAACGCGCGAGCAGCCGGCACCGGGATCGTGCTGACCTCCGACGGCGAGGTGCTCACCAACCATCACGTGATCGAAGGCGCGACGTCGATCACCGTGCGGAACGTCGGGAACGGGAAGACGTACAGCGCGAGCGTCGTCGGGTACGACGAGGAGCACGACATCGCCGTACTGAAGCTGAAGGACGCCTCCGGGCTGGAGACCGCGAAGACCGGCGACTCCGGCAAGGTGAAACTCGGCGACCAGGTCGTCGGCGTCGGGAACGCGGGCGGCGACGGCGGCGATCCGAGTTATGCGGCCGGGAAGGTGACCGGGCTGAACGAGTCGATCACCGCGACCGACCAGAACGGCCAGGACCCGGAGAACCTGACCAACCTGATCGAGACCGACGCGAACATCCAGCCCGGCGACTCCGGCGGCCCGCTGGTGAACGCGAACGGCGAGGTGATCGGCGTCGACGTCGCCGGCAGCACCAGCAACGGCGGCCAGGGCACGCCGACCCAGAGCGCTGCCACGACACCCGCCGCCTGGGGTGACGGCGACGGCACCGGCTTCCCGTTCGGCAACGGCGACAACTCAGGCAACGGCAACGGCCAGGGCAATGAGCAGGACAACGGTCAGGGAAACGGGACCGGAACCACGGCCGAGGGGTATGCGATCCCGATCAACCAGGCGCTCGACATCGCCGACCAGATCCAGGACGGCGAGGCGTCGGACGCGGTACACATCGGTGACTCGGCGATGCTGGGCGTCTCGATCCTGACGAGCCCCGGCGTGAGCGGTGCGGTCGTCGGTGACGTGGTGACCGACGGACATGCGGACGAGGCCGGTCTCGATGCCGGCGACGTGATCACCTCCTTCGCCGGCCACGCGGTCGACTCGCCGGACACCCTCTCCGAACTCCTGAACCAGCAGCACCCCGGCGACAAGGTCGAGGTCGGCTGGACCGACCAGGCCGGCCAGTCCCACAAGGCCACCATCGAACTCATCAAAGGCCCGGTCCGCTGACCCCAGCGCCACCCCTCGCTGCAGCGGACCGTCCATCGGGCCCGGCGCGCTCCTCCCCCTCGGAGTGCCCGGGCCCGATCTTTGTTCGCGGGACGTGGTCAGTCGGAGAAGCAAGCCGGGTGGGTCGGGGACCAGCCGAGGCCGCGGGCGCGGGTGTTGGTGGCGCCACGGGCCCACGGAGTGCGGGGACTGTCTGCGGCGGCGTACGTCGGGGCGGCGTCGCCCGGTGTGGTGCTCAGCCAGTTGGTGAAGGCGGGGACCCAGGTGGAAGCAGGGACGGGAGTGTCGTCGACGATGTTGACGGGACCGGAGGGCCAGGTGAGGGCGGCTGCGCCCGCCACGACGGCATCGTCCACGTGAAGGAAGCTGGTGACGTCGGGCCCGAGGGGCAGTTGCCCGGTGGTGGCCAGGTCGGCCATCAGACCGCCCTGGGTGTACCAGGTGTCGGGCCCGTAGAGCATGCCGTAGCGCAGCACGACCCACTCGGGGGCTTCCGCGGTGATCGTCTCGAGGGTGTGCACCGCCTCGACTGTCGCGCGGCGGGTGTCGTCGGTGGCGTGCAGGTCGAGCGAGCTGGATTCGTCGGCGGGTGCGGCGCCGGGCTCGTACGCCCAGGCGATGCTCTGGGAGATCACCCGTCGGACACCCGCAGCCAGCGCGGCGTCGACGAGATTGCGGGTGCCTTCGCGACGGATCCGGTTGTTCGCGGGGAAGTCCCGGGAACTCAGGTCGGTCAGCTGATGGATCACCACCTCCGGCCGCGCGGCGGCGACCACCTCGCGCAGGCGTACGGCGTCGTACACGTCACCGGCCACGATCCTGACGCCACCGGCTGTACCGGTCGCGGCCTCCGGGATCGCGCGGGCCGCCGGGGACCGGCGGCTGAGGGCCGTCACCTCGTGGCCTCGGGTGACCAGGAGCGGGACGAGACGGCGGCCGACGGCACCGGTGGCACCGGCGATGAAGATCCTCATGGGAACCAAACCTAGGGAGGACTCCGCGTCGAGACCTGGTCCAATCAGTGGGCGTTCAGCGGGGCCACTTCCGGCCCGGCTGAATCCACTAGTTGAACAACCGTCCTAAGATGTGGACGACGCACTTGGCGGACGGTGTGACGCCACTAACATGTGGAGTCCAGGCCGAGAGGCGCTGCAACGGACCCGGGTCCGCCACGCTCGACCTGGTGCTGACTGCAAGGGCGCCTCCGGAGAGTTCTTCTGGAGGGGTTGGCAGATGAGTGAAACCGCGCTGCGGGAGCTGCTGGATCAGCGGATCGCGGTCCTCGACGGTGCGTGGGGCACGATGCTGCAGGGCGCCAAGCTGCAGCCCGCCGACTATCAGGGCGATCGCTTCGGTCAGCACACGCACGACGTGACCGGTGACCCGGACCTGCTGAACCTCACCCGGCCGGACGTGATCCTCGACGTCCACCGGCAGTACCTGGCGGCCGGCGCGGACATCACCACCACGAACACCTTCACCGCGACCAGCATCGGTCAGGCCGACTACGGCCTGCAGGAGTACGTCCGCGAGATGAACGTGGCCGGCGCCCGCCTCGCCCGGCAGGCCGCCGACGAGCTGGCCACCCCGGGCAGACCGCGGTTCGTGGCCGGGTCGATCGGCCCGCTCAACGTGACGCTGTCGCTGAGCCCGCGCGTCGAGGACCCGTCGTACCGCGCGGTGTCCTTCCAGCAGGTGAAGGACGCGTATGCCGAGCAGATCGCGGCGCTCGCCGAGGGCGGCGTCGACCTGCTGCTGATCGAGACGATCTTCGACACCCTCAACGCGAAGGCCGCCGTCGCCGCGGCTCGCGAGGTCGCGCCGCACCTGCCGCTGTGGATCTCGGTGACGATCGTCGACCTCAGTGGCCGGACCCTGAGCGGTCAGACCGTCGAGGCGTTCTGGAGCTCGGTCGAGCACGCCAGGCCGCTGGTCGTCGGCGTGAACTGTTCCCTCGGCGCGGCCGAGATGCGCCCGCATGTCGCCGACCTGGCGCGGTTCGCCGACACGTACGTCGCCTCGCACCCGAACGCCGGCCTCCCGAACGCCTTCGGCGGGTACGACGAGACGCCCGAGGAGACCTCCGCGATGCTGGAGGAGTTCGCGCGGTCCGGCCTCGTCAACATCGTCGGCGGCTGCTGCGGTACGACGCCCGCGCACATCAAGCAGATCGCCGACGCCGTGGAGGAGCTGACACCGCGGACCGTCGTACCGGCCGATCACACCACCCGCTTCTCCGGTCTCGAGCCGTTCAGGATCGGGCCGGACACCGGGTTCGTGATGATCGGTGAGCGGACCAACGTCACCGGGTCGGCGAAGTTCCGCCGGCTGATCGAGGGCGACGACCACCAGGCCGCGGTCGACGTGGCGCTGGAGCAGGTCCGCGGCGGCGCGAACCTGCTGGACGTGAACATGGACGCCGACCTGCTGGACAGCGAGCAGGCGATGACCACGTTCCTGAACCTGATCGCGACCGAGCCCGAGGTGGCGCGGATCCCGATCATGATCGACAGCTCGAAGTGGTCGGTGCTGGAGACCGGGCTGAAATGCGTGCAGGGCAAGGGCGTGGTGAACTCGATCAGCCTGAAGGAGGGCGAGGACGAGTTCCTCGAGCGCGCGCGCAAGATCCGTGACTACGGCGCCGGCGCGGTGGTGATGGCGTTCGACGAGCAGGGCCAGGCCGACACGGTCGAGCGCAAGGTGGAGATCTGCGGCCGGGCGTACGACCTGCTCACGCAGAAGATCGGGTTCCCGCCCGAGGACATCATCTTCGACCCGAACGTGCTCGCGGTGGCGACCGGCATGGCCGAGCACAACGGCTACGCCAAGAACTTCATCGACGCGCTGCCGTTGATCAAGGAGCGCTGTCCGGGGGTGCACCTGAGCGGTGGCATCTCGAACCTGTCGTTCTCGTTCCGCGGCAACGACATCGTGCGGGAAGCGATGCACTCGGCGTTCCTGTTCCACGCGGGCAAGGCCGGGCTGGACATGGGCATCGTGAACGCGGGCCAGCTCGCCGTCTACGAGGACATCCCGAAGGACCTGCTGGAGCTTGTCGAGGACGTGATCTTCGACCGGCGCGACGACGCCACCGACCGCCTGGTCGCGTTCGCCGAGAACGTGAAGGGCAAGGGCAAGCAGCGCGAGATCGATCTGAGCTGGCGTGAGGGCTCGGTCGAGGAGCGGCTGTCGCACGCGCTCGTGCACGGCATCGTCGACTACATCGAGGCCGACACCGAGGAGGCGCGGCAGCAGCTGCCTCGCCCGCTCGACGTCATCGAGGGTCCGCTGATGGACGGGATGAAGATCGTCGGCGACCTGTTCGGCGCCGGCAAGATGTTCCTGCCGCAGGTGGTGAAGAGCGCGCGCGTGATGAAGCGCTCGGTCGCGTACCTCGAGCCGTTCATGGAGGCGGAGAAGGAGCAGGCCCGGCGGGAAGGCCGCGCGGAGATGGTCCGCGGCCAGGGCAAGGTCGTGCTCGCGACCGTGAAGGGCGATGTCCACGACATCGGCAAGAACATCGTCGGCGTCGTGCTCGGCTGCAACAACTACGAGGTGATCGACCTCGGTGTGATGGTGCCGGCGGCAAGGATCCTCGACACCGCGGTGGCCGAGGGCGCGGACGCGGTCGGCCTGTCCGGGCTGATCACGCCGTCGCTGGACGAGATGGTGTCGGTGGCGACCGAGATGCAGCGGCGCGGGCTGAAGCTGCCGCTGCTCATCGGTGGTGCGACCACGTCCAAGCAACACACCGCGGTCCGGATCGCCCCGGCGTACGAGAACACCACCGTGCACGTGCTGGACGCCTCACGGGTGGTCGGTGTGGTGTCCGACCTGCTCGACGAGGGGCGCGCCGAGGAGCTTGCCAAGAGCAACAGTCTTGAGCAGGAGCGGTTGCGCGAGCAGCACGCGAACAAGCAGCGCGCGCCGATGCTGACGGTGGCCGAGGCGCGGGCGAACCGGGAGCCGGTGGAGTACGGCGAGTTGCCGGTGCCGGCGTTCACGGGGCTGAAGCGGGTCTCGCCGAGCATCGCGACGCTGCGCGAGATGATCGACTGGCAGTTCCTGTTCCTGGCCTGGGAGTTGAAGGGGAAGTACCCCGCGATCCTGGACCAGCCGGTGGCGCGGGAGCTGTTCGACGACGCGAACACGCTGCTGGACGAGATCATCGCGAACGGATCCTTCACCGCCGAGGGCGTGTACGGGTTCTGGCCGGCGCACGGCGAGGGCGACGACATCGTTCTGGACGGGCTGGACCGGTCGTTCCCGATGCTGCGGCAGCAGACCGTGAAGCCGGCCGGGCGGCACAACCGGTGCCTCGCGGACTACATCGCCCCCGAAGGCGATCACCTCGGCGGGTTCGGGGTCGCGATCCACGGCGCCGAGACGCTGGCGAAGTCGTACGAGGAACGCAACGACGACTACAAGGCGATCATGGTGAAGGCGCTGGCCGACCGGCTGGCGGAGGCGTTCGCCGAGTGGATCCACCTGGAGGCACGGCGGGCGTGGTTCGAGCCGGACGCGCAGCCGGTGCTGGAGGATCTGCACGCGGAGCGGTTCCGGGGCATCCGGCCCGCGCTCGGGTACCCGGCGAGCCCGGATCACACCGAGAAGAAGGACCTGTTCGAGCTGCTCGAGGCGGACCGGATCGGGCTCGGCCTGACCGAGTCGTACGCGATGACACCGGCCGCCGCGGTCAGCGGCCTGATCTTCGCGCACCCGGCGTCGCGCTACTTCAGCGTCGGCCGTCTCGGCCGCGATCAGATCGAGGACTACGCCGTACGGCGGAATCTCCCGGTCGAGGACGTCGAACGCTGGCTGCGTCCGAACCTGGCGTACGACCCGCAGTGAGCGCCGTGAAGGTGAGACCAGCGGCTGCCGCGGACGCGGATGCGGTGGCCGCGATCTGGTACGCCGGTTGGCGCGACGGTCACGTGGGACATGTCCCTGACGAGCTGGTCGCCGTACGGACGAAGGAATCGTTCTGGACCCGGGCGGCGCAGCGGGTCGCCGACACGACGGTCGCCGTCGCCGGGGACGAGATCGCGGGGTTCGTGATGGTCGTCGGCGCGGAGGTCGAGCAGGTGTACGTCGCGAGCGGTCATCGCGGATCGGGTGTCGCCGGGACGCTGCTCGCCGAGGCCGAGCGGCAGGTGAAGGCCGGCGGGCACGACGAGGCCTGGCTCGCCGTCGCGACCGGCAACGCCCGCGCCCGGCGGTTCTACGAACGCAGCGGCTGGACCGATGCCGGCGCCTTCGACTATCCGGCGTCGATCGACGGCGGCTCGGTGCCGGTCCCGTGCCACCGGTACGTGAAGCAGGTCTGACCGCCTCAGCTCCGCGGCAACGCGCCGTACAGCAATGCCCGGAGCGCGTCGGACAACGCCGGCTCGAAGTCCATCCTGATCGTCGCCAGTGACGGATCGGCCTCGTAGGCGGCCAGGATCGCCGGAACCGGATGCGAGTGGGTCCAGACCGCGCCGGCGAGCAGGCTCGCGGTCGCGATGAACCGGCCCGCTCCCTCCGGTCCGAGCTCCGGCAGGACGCCGACGACCACCGCGATCAGTTCCTCGTACGCGACCGCGGCCGCGCGCTTGAACGTCAGCGCGGTCGCGGTCGAGATGTTCCGCTCCAGGACCGCCGCCTGTGCGCTGATCAGATCGCAGAGCACCGGGCGCCGGGCGAGCGTCCCGACGATGCCCGCCACCAGCCGCTCGGCGCGCTCGCCGGTCGGTAGTGCGGACGAATCCTCGGACAGCGTGTCGCGCAGGTCCGCGACCCACGCCGCCAGTTCGTCGCTGGACAGCTCGAGCAGGACGGCCTCGCGGGAGTCGAAGTAGTTCAGCACGTTCGACTTCGCCAGGCCGACGCGGCGGCTCAGCTCGTTCAGCGTGACGTCCGCGACCGGCATCTCGGTCAGCATCGCGGCCGCCGTGGCGAGGATCGCCTGCCGCCGCGCGGCCCGCTGCTCCGCGCTCCGGGCGCGCTGGAAGGTCATGCCCCGATTCTACAGACCGATGGTCTGTTGTTATCGGACCGGCGGTCTGATAACGTCGGAAGCAATAACAGACCACCAGTCTTTTATGGAGAGTGGACCATGTACGACGTCCCCGACCAGACCGGCAAGCTCGCCGTCGTGACCGGCGCCAACAGCGGCACCGGCAAGGAGACGGCCAAGCGGCTCGCCGCCGCCGGTGCCCGGGTGGTGATGGCGGTCCGGACCCCGGCCAAGGGCGAGGCGGCCCGCGCCGACATCCTGGCCGAGCATCCCGGCGCGCAGCTCGAGGTCCGCCGGATCGACCTCGCCGACCTCGCCTCGGTCCAGGAGTTCGCCGAGCGGCTCGCCGCCGACGAGCCGCACCTGGACCTGCTGGTGAACAACGCCGGCGTGATGCACCCGCCCACCCGGATGACCACCAAGGACGGCTTCGAGCTCCAGTTCGGCTCGAACTACCTGGGTCCGTTCGCCCTCACGGTCCGGCTGCTGCCGCTGATCCTCGCGGCACCGCAGCCGCGGGTCGCGACGATGTCGAGCGGCGCCGCGTACTTCGGCCGGATCCAGTTCGACGACCTCCAGTGGCAGCGCCGCTATCGCCGGCAGGCGGCGTACTCGCAGTCGAAGCTCGCCGACCTGATGCTGAGCAACCATCTCGCGAAACTCTCGGCCGATCAGGGCTGGGGCCTGCGCAGCGTCGCCGCGCACCCGGGCTTCACACGGACGAACCTGCTGGCCACCGGTGCCAGCCTGGGGCGCGAGCGGCCGCCCGCGCTCATCCGCCTCGCCTATCGCTTCAACCCGCTGCCGACGCAGGAGGTCGAGACGGGCGCCGAGCCGCTGCTCTTCGCTGCCGCGGATCCCGCCGCCGAGCCCGGCGCGTACTACGGTCCGGCGCATCGGTTCGGACTGGTCGGCCCGACCACTTTGGTCCGGAACCCGAAGACCGCGACCGATCCGGAGACCAACGCCCGCCTCTGGCAGGTCTCCGAGACATTGACGGGTGTCGCGCTGCCCACGATGCTGCGCAGATGAGCGAGTGGTCGAGTGGGGGAATCTACGAGTCGTACGTCGGCCGGTGGAGCCGGCTGGTCGCGCCGGAGTTCGTGGCGTGGCTGGACCAGCCGCCCGGTCGGCGCTGGCTCGACGTGGGCTGCGGCACCGGCGCGCTGACCAGCACGATCCTGCGGACGGCGGACCCGGCGTCAGTGCTCGGGGTGGACCCGTCGGAGGGCTTCGTCGGGTATGCCCGAGCCGCGGTCGACGATCCGCGGGCGAACTTCGAGGTCCGGTCAGCGGCCGAGCTGCCGGACGGCCCGTACGACGTGGTGGTCGCCGGTCTGGTGCTGAACTTCGTCCCGAAGCGCGTCGAGGCGCTGCGCCGGATGCGCGAGATCGGTACGACGGTCGCGGTCTACGTGTGGGACTACGCCGGCGGGATGCAGCTGATGCGGTACTTCTTCGACGCGATGATCGACGTACGGCCGCAGGACCGCGACCACGACGAGGGGCGCCGGTTCCCGTTCTGTACGCCGGAAGGCCTCGAGGAGCTGTTCCGCGAGGCCGGGTTCGACGACGTGCGGACGCGCGAGATCGTCGTACCGACGGTGTTCACGTCGTTCGACGACTACTGGCAGCCGTTCCTCGGCGGGCAGGGTGTGGCGCCGGCGTACTTGCGCAGTCTGGATATCGAGGACCAGGAGGCGCTGCGGGAGGCCGTCCGGGCGCGCCTGCCGATCGAGGCGGACGGATCGATCAAGCTGACCGCGCGGGCCTGGGCCGCCGCTGGCTGAGCAGGTCAAGCCTGAGCAATGTCAAGAACGTGCGCTCTGCTCCGTCGTACCAGTGAGAGGAGAGCGCCGATGAAGTTCTTGCTGATCCTGCAGGGGGACGGTGACCCGCACCTGCAGCGTGACGAGTTCGAGCGAGTCGCCTACGACGCGGGGGAACTGGTCGGCGGCGAACTGCTCGCCGACCCGCAATTGGCCGTCCAGCTCCCCGCGAGCGAGCCCACCCGGATCGACGGGTACTACGTGGTCGACGTGGAGAACCGCGACCGGGCCGTCGAGCTCGCGCGCCTGCTACCGGACGCGCGAGCCGCCGACCGTTCCGTCGAGGTCCGGGCGGTGATGCACTCGACCGCCACCGACTTCTAGGGCACGACTTCTAGATCACGCTGAACCACATGCTGGTGGCCTGTGGGGTTTCGGTGACGCTCTTGCGTTCGAGCCGCACGGTGCGGCCGCCGGCGTGGTCGAACAGGCGGGTGCCGTCGCCGAGCAGCACGGGGGCGTAGAAGACCAGGACCTCATCCAGCTGACCTGCCTCGAGGCACTGCTTGGCGATGTTGGCCCCGATGACGTTGACGTACAGGTCACCGGCCGCCTCCTTCGCCTGTGCGAGGGCCTTCGCGAAGTCGTCGACGTACGTGACGCCGGGGTCCGGGTCGGACGGTGGGCGGTGCGTGACGACGTACATCGGTCCGCTCCAGCCGCCGCCGAACGCCTGCCCTTCGCCCGCCTCGCCCTTGTGCGGATCGTCGCCGTCGTGCGACCGGCGGCCGATCAGCAGCGACCCGATCCGCGGCACCAGGTCGTCGACCTCCGGGTTCGGCCCGAGGTACGGACGCATCCACTGCATGTCGCCGTCCGGCCCGGTGATGAAGCCGTCCACCGACGCCGTCACCGAGTACAGCACCTTCGCCATGTCACTCCTCCTTCGGTTTCCTGTTGAGACGAGCGAAGGCGCCGGAACTCATCGGAATTCGCTGGTGCCGGGTCGCCGGCGAGGCGATGATGGTTCGCATGTCCGCTGCTCCGGCTGCTGCCGCTTTCTGATCGCCCGTCAGGACCTGCCGTCCGATCAAGCCCGTCGTGCCGACGGGCCCCAAAGTGTGCAGTCGTCAGCCTTGTGGAGCGAACCTTTCATGACCTCCCCTTCGTGGGTCGAGATCGCCTGTGACGAGTCGGGGTTCTCCGGATCCAACCTCCTCGATCCCGTCTCACCCGTGATCACCCATGCCAGTGTCGACCTCTCTCTGCCCGCGGCCGCCGAGGTGATCGCCGTACTGCGATCCCGCCTGCGCTACCGCACCGAGTACAAGTCCAACCAGTTGCTCCGCCCCGAGCAGCGGCCCGCGCTCGAGTGGCTGCTCACCACGTTGCGCGGGCACGCGCATGTCCACGCCATCGACAAGACCGCGTACGTCGCCGCGCGGGTGCTCGAACTGTTCACCGAGGAGCCGTCGTACGGCGCGGGCACCCGCCTCGGCACGGACCATTCCGAGGCCGTCGCGGCGCTGCGGAACCGGACCGGGTTCCTCGCGGCGTTCCTGGACCTGACCCGTACGAAGCGGGTGCGGTTGATGGATCACGCGGCGGTGGACCGGTTCTTCGCGACGATGCCGGCCGACGTACCCGTGCTGCGGGCGGTCACGCGGGGCCGGGTCGAGGAGGTGATGCAGCGACTGATCGACGAGGATCCACTGCTGCCGCCACCGTGGGAGCCGCTGGTGCCCGCGCTCGCCGAGACGGTCCTGCACTGGAGCGGCGGCCGCCGTTCGGTCGCGGTGGTGCATGACGAGCAGAGTGCGCTGACCCGGGGCCGGGTTGCCCGGTTGGGGGAGTTCCTCGCCGAACGGGTGCAGCCGGCGCCGCTGCGGTCGTTCACGCAGGTCGACTCGAAGCACGATCCGCGGGTGCAGGTGGCCGACTTCCTGGCCGGGATCGCGCGCCGCCGGACGCCCGACCTGGAGGAGTTGCTGGAGCCCTACACCTGCGCGGCGACGAAGTCCTCCCAGGTGTGAGTGCCCGTGGTGGCCCCGGTGAGGGTGAGGTTGCCGCCCGCGCGGTACACCTTGCCCGCCTTGCCGGGCACACGGATCGGGAGCGACCAGCGGTGCTTTCCGGTGGCGCGCAGGTAGTCGCGGGCCAGCTCGGCCATGCTGTAGACCTTCGGTCCGACGAGGTCGGGGACCAGGCCCTGGGGTTCGCCGAGCGTCAGTTCGGCGAGCCGTTCGGCCACGTCCCGGACGTCGACGGGCTGGAACCGGAGGCCGCCGGGCGTCGGCATCACGGGGAGCTTCGCCATCGCGCGCACGGCGTTCCAGGCGAAGTCGTGGAGCTGGGCGACCCGCAGTACGGTCCACGGCACCGACGATCCGCGGACCGCCTGCTCGGCGCCGAGCTTCGACCTGAAGTACGTCAGCGGGAGCTGGTCGACGGCGGTCACCGAGATGTGGACCAGGTGCCGTACGCCGGCGCGCTCGGCCGCGCCGACCAGGTTCCGGGTACCGATCTCGTCGCCCTTGGGGCCGCCGGCGAGGTGCAGGATCACGTCGACACAGGCCACGGCCTCGTCCAGGCCGTCGCCGGTGAGGAGGTCGACGGCCAGGTAGCCGACGCCGTCGCCGCGGTCGCCGGCACGGCGGCTGAGGACGCGGACCTTGGCGCCGGCCGCCTGGAGTTGCGGCACCACGCGGCGGCCGATCGTTCCGGTGCCGCCCGTGACAAGGATCGTGGTCATGAGGTTTGCTCCGTTCGTCGTGGGCTTCTGCAGCGTTGACGGAGCGCGATGCCGCGAGTGTGACCGAATGTGAGCTGAGATACATCCAGGAGAAATGTCGAGGCCCGGTGTGGGCCTCCGACGTCCGGGGTGCCGGGGCGCAGAACGGCGTACCGGAACGACACTGGAGGTTCTGTCATGAAGTACGTGGTCCTGATCCACTCGAACCCGCAGCCGTGGGGGCACCCGACGATCGACTTCACCGACGTGGGCCGGGCGATCCCGGCCGACGAGCGCGCCGCGATGAACAAGGAGTTCGACGCTCTGCTCGCCGAGCTGTCCGCGTCCGGTGAGTTCGTCAGCGGGCTGGCGCTGGACGCACCGTCGACGTCGCGGACCTACCGCTGGGAGGGCAGGAAACGGGTCAGCACCGACGGTCCGTACGCCGAGTCGAAGGAACAGCTCGCCGGGTTCTTCGTGCTCGACTGCGCGACCCGCGCCCGCGCCGAGGAAGTGGCCGCCCAGTTCGCCGGGCCGGGTGACGTGGTCGAGCTTCGTCCGGAGATGGAGTTCTGAGCCTGCGCGAGAAACGAGGGTTGCGGGCAGTAACGCGCGGTGTGACGTACGCCGGGGTACCGGAGTGACGTACGCCGTACCACGACCGCGGAAGGTCCCTTAATCTGGTGGACTTACCGAGCGTCAGGAGGGGTGCCGTGACCACTGTCTTGCTGATGGGGCCGCCCGGAGCGGGCAAGGGGACACACGCGGGTCACCTGGCCGGACATCTTGGTGTGCCCGTCATCTCGACCGGTGACCTGTTCCGCCGCAACATCGCGGAAGGTACCGAGCTCGGCCGGACGGCGCAGCGCTACCTCGACGCGGGGGAGTACGTGCCGGACGAGGTCACGAACGACATGGTCCGCGACCGGCTCACGGCGGCCGACGCCCGTCCGGGCTTCGTCCTGGACGGGTACCCGCGCACCCTCGACCAGGCCGGCGTCCTGGACGAGATCCTCGCCGCGCAAGGACGTTCGCTGGATGCCGCGCTGGTCCTCCAGGTCGAGGCCGACGCCCTCGTCGCCCGCCTGCTCCGGCGCGCCGAGATCGAGCACCGCACCGACGACACCGAGGACGTCATCCGCCGCCGCTTCGAGATCTACCACGAGCAGACGGCCCCGCTGATCCACTTCTACGCCGGCCGCGGCATCCACCACGAAGTCGACGCGTCCGCCGACATCGACACCGTCCGCAGCCACGTCCGCCAGGTCGCCGTACAGCTCAAGCCGGCTGCCTGACCCGTTCAGGTGCGCCAGACCGGGGCGACCGATTTGCGGTAGGGGCGGCCGAAGAGGCCGAGGACTACGGTGATGACGGGTTTGGGGACGGTGCTGGTGACGGCGGCGGACTCCTCGGGGCTGGCGCCGTCGAGGGCCCAGGCGAAGAAGGTGCCGCCTTCGACCGGGCCTACCTTCGCGAACTCGCGGCCCATCTGCTTCAGTTCGGGTGAGCCGATGTTCGCCTGGTAGACGGGCTCGATCTCCGCCTCCTCGTGCTCGAGGTGCTGCACGGTGACCCGTTGCAGTTCCTGCATCGCAGCGCGTGCGGCGGCCGCGTCCTCCGCGCTCGCGGTGCCTCGGAGCGTGCCCATCGCCGTCCGGGCCGAGGCCAGTGTGTCCGCCATCGTGTCGTGTTCGGCGTCCAGTTGCGTGAGCAGCTCGCGACTCACGCCGAGCTTCTGCAACGCCGGCCAGGCGATCTCGTGCTCGCCCTCGTGGTGCCGGCTGAGCTGGTTGTCGAAGTTCTGCCAGGCCGTGCCCAACTGCGCGGCCCGCGTGCGGTCCCCGGCCGGGAACCGTTCCAGCGCGTCGAGGAATCGACCCAGATCCCGCCGTACTGCGGCATGGATCGCCTTGTTCATGCTCATCTCCGCCATGGCCCTCAAGCATGCGACGGGGAACAACCGTTGGCCAGAGCAAGTTGATGGTGAATATGCATGGTGAGTACAAGGTCCCGGGTGGGAAGCTCGTCGTCGCCGATCTCGACGTGGTCGATCAGCATGTGCGGAACGCGCAGATCTCCGGGGACTTCTTCCTGGAACCGGACGACGCGCTGGAGCGGATCAACGGGGCCCTGGCGGGGTTGCCGGTCGACACGGCCGCGGCGCAGATCGCCGCGCGGGTGCGGGGCGCGCTGGGCGACGGCGTCGAGATGCTCGGGTTCTCGCCCGAGGCGGTCGCGGTCGCCGTCCGGCGGGCGCTGACCGGTGCGACCGGCTGGCGCGACCACGAGTGGCAGTTCGTGCACGACGTACCGCGGGACCCCGCGCTGCAGATGGCGCTCGACGAAGTGCTGGCCGAGCAGGTCGGGTCGGGGGAGCGCCCGCCGACGTTGCGGGTCTGGGAATGGGCGTCCAACGCGGTCATCATCGGCAGCTTCCAGTCCGTGCGCAACGAGGTCGACCTGGACGGCGCGGCCCGGCACGACGTGACCGTCGTACGGCGGATCAGCGGCGGCGGCGCGATGTTCGTGGAGCCGGGTAACACGATCACGTACTCGCTGTACGTTCCGGAGTCGCTCGTGTCCGGGCTGTCGTTCGTCGAGTCGTACGCGTTCCTCGACGACTGGGTCATTGGTGCGCTCAACGATCTCGGCATCGCGGCGACGTACCAGCCGATCAACGACATCACCTCGCCGGCGGGCAAGATCGCGGGTGCCGCGCAGAAGCGGTTCGCGGGCGGCGCCGTCCTGCACCACGTGACGATGGCCTACGACATGGACGCCGGCAAGATGCTCGAGGTCCTGCGGATCGGCCGGGAGAAGCTGTCCGACAAAGGTACGACGAGCGCGAACAAGCGCGTCGACCCGCTACGCAGCCAGACCGGTCTCGAGCGCGCCGACGTGATCGAGCGGATGGCCGGCACGTTCCGGAGCCGCTACGGCCTGTCCGACGGCGCGATCTCCGCGGACACCGTCGCGGCCGCCGAGGAGCGGGTCGCCGCGAAGTTCGGCACCGAGGAGTGGCTCACGCGGGTGCCGTGATCGGTACGGCGTTGCCGCTCACCCGCACGCGCTGGTCGCCGGGCCGCAGTTCGACCGTGATCAGGCTGGGCCGGCCGAGGTCGTCGCCCTGATGGAGCGTGACCGTGGGCTGCTCGAGCCCGAGCTCACGGAGGTACGCGCCGAACGCGGCCGCGGCGGCACCGGTCGCCGGATCCTCGACCACGCCGCCTACCGGGAACGGATCGCGTACGTGGAAGACGGTCGGCGATTCCTGCCAGACGAGCTGCAGCGTGGTGAGGTCGCGGTCGAGCATGTACGCGAGCAGGCCGTCGAAGTCGTAGTCCAGGTCGGCCAGTCGTTGCCGGGTCGCCGTACTCAGGACGAGATGCCGCGCCCCGGCGTACGCGATCCTCGGCGGCATGGCCGGGTTCAGGTCCTCGGGTGACCACCTGAGGATGCCGAGTACGTCGGTGATGTCGCCGGCATCCTCGACGGACGGCTCGACGCTCGTCAGTGTGGCGCGCAGGTCCGCGTCGACCGTGACCGGTACGAGCCCGGCGGGCGTCGAGAAGACGATCTCGCCGGGACCGTTCCGCTCCGCCAGCGCGACGGCGGTGGCGACCGTCGCATGCCCGCAGAACGGGACCTCCGCCTTGGGGGAGAAGTAGCGCACCGGTTGTACGCCGCTCGCGGCCTCGGTCAGGAACGCGGTTTCGGAGTACCCGACCTCGGCGGCGATCGCCTGCATGGCCTGGTCGTCGAGGCCGCGGGCGTCGAGCACCACACCGGCAGGGTTACCGCCGGCGGGGTCGGACGTGAAGGCGGCGTAGCGCAGTACGGTCGTCATCCCCTCATCCAATCACCGCGTCCAGGCGTACCTGCGGGCGACGGTAGATGGCAGCGCCCACAATTGGGGTATGGAGATCGGGTACGTCATCTTGTACGTCGGGGAGCTGGAGGTTTCGGTCGGGTTCTACCGGGATGTGGTGGGGCTGGCGTACAAGTTCACGGATGCGGGATATGCGGAGTTCGACGCGGGTGGGGTGCGGTTCGCGTTGTACGAGCGGCGGCGGGCCGAGTGGTTGACCGGGCGGGCGGTGACGCCGGGCGCGGGTGGGGAAGTGGTGGTGATGGTGGAGGACGTCGACGCGTGCGCCGAGCGGCTGGTCGCGGCCGGAGTACCGCTGCTGAGCGGGCCGGCGGACCGTCCGTGGGGACATCGGACGGTCCATGTCGCCGACCCGGACGGGTTCGTCGTCGAGTTCGCGACGGAGATCCCGCGGGCCCGTCAACGGCGGTAGTTCCAGCGTGGTACTTCCGTGGCGGTACTTCCGACCCGGTAGTTTCAGCGGTGGAAGCGGGGTCCGTGGTGGCGGCCCATGCCGCTGAGCAGGACGATCCAGAACAGGCCCCAGAGCAGCCACGGCGCGGTGAGCGCGATCGAGCTGACCACGAGGCCGATCATCAGGAACGGCGCGATCATCAGGAACGGCGGCGGCGGACCGGCCCGGCGTACGCCGACCGGAGCGCTGGGCTGCGCGACCTGCACCTCCGCGGCCGCCGGCAAGTCGTCGAACAACGGCTCGATGTCGTCCGAGTACCGCGCCCGCGTGACCTGCTCGCTCCGCTCCTCGAACTCACCCTGGGTCAGCCGCCCGGCCACGAAGTGCTCACTCAGCAGCGAGACAGCCCGATCCCGCTCGGCATCCCCGATCCGCACCCGCTTCCGAGGTACGTCGTTCCGCCCCGACGATGCCGCACTGTCGCTGCGGCCCGCACTGTCCTGCTTGCGGTCCCGTGGAGTGTTCGGGCCGGCCTCGCCCCAGTTGCCGCCCCAGCTCTCGCGACCGGCCGAGCCTCGTTGGTCGGCGGAGCCGTTGTACCAGCCCCGCCCGTTCCAGTCCGACCCGTTCCAGGCCGGCCCGTTCCAGCCCGCTCGGTCCCAGGCCTGGCGGGCGCGACGGCGTGCGTTGTCCCGGTGTGCGTGGTCGGGCGAGCTCATGAACGGTCCCGCTCGGTGCCGTCGTCCTGCTCGTCGTCCTCCGCGAGGATGCCGTACAGCCTGCGCCGCAGATCCGCGACCGCGTCCCGGGCCTTCGCCTGCTGCTCCGGCGTACCGCTCGCGAGGATCTGCCACATCGCCGTCGCCACCTGCCCGAACAGCGGCTTGAACCCGTTCTCGTCCTCACCCGGCGGCGCGCTCATCGCCTCCCACGGCGCGGACACCTCGTCCTGGTGCTCATCGACGTACGTCCGGCCCTCGTCGGTCAGCCGGAACGTCCGCCGCCCGACCTCCGCGTCCGCGGTCACCAGCCCTTCGTCCTCGAGCTGCTGCAGCGTCGGGTAGATCGATCCCGGGCTCGGCTTCCAGACCCCGCCGCTGCGCTCGGCGATCTCCTGGATGATCCCGTAGCCGTTCATCGGCTGCTCCGCGAGGACGGCGAGGATCGCCGCCCGTACGTCGCCGCGCCGGGCCTTCGGGCCGCGCCATCGCGGCGGCGGCGGACCCCACGGCGGACCGAACATCTGCCCGCCGAACATCCCCCACTGCGGCCCGAAGTGCTGCTGGTGCCCCCGGTGCCCGCGGCGCCCGGTCATCGCCGCGCGCAACTCGTCCTTGAAGTCCTCGATGCTTCCACACTGCCGCTCGAACTGGCGCACGAACTCCTGCCAAGGCCAGCCCGCGGCGAACGCCGATCCGGTCATGTCGACCACCGTCCCTCACGAAAAGTGCTTGCGATAGTTCGACGATATATCGCGAACCATCGCAACCCAAGGGACTCAGGCGTCGAACTTGAGGTCCTTCACCGCCGCGGTCAGCGCCACGGAGTTGTCCACCACGCTGATCCCGGTGAGCTGCGCGCCGAACGGCAGCTCCGGGACCGTGATGCCGCGCGCGAGCTGACTCTTCACCGCGTTCCGGACGTACGACGGGATCGAGCTGGACAACTCACCGAGCGCGAGCACGACCCGGCCCTCCATGACCCGCGGCGTGATCGGTACGTCGATGTCGATGCCCCGCACCGAGACCTTCGCCCGCAGCGCACCGTCGACGATCGCCAGCGACAGCCCTTCGAGCCCGGTGCTCTTCGCGGCGAGCCGCCCGAGCTCGCGCGGTGACAACTGCAGCCGCAGGTCCGTCGTCGCGATGCTCACCGCACCGGACTGCTGGGTCAGCAGCGATCGCGGCACGTGGACGTCGCGCAGGTCGACCTTCAGGTCCTCACCCGGAATCCCGGAGAACGTCGGATCGTCCATCGTCAGCGTGACCTTGGAGAAGTTCTCGTTGACCAGCTGGGGCAGGAACCCGAAGCCGCCGATCTTCACCGAGGTGCTGCTCGCGCGGACGTCGTACTGCGCGGCCTCCTTCTCGGCCATCGACGCGAGCTGGTTCTCGGCGACGTACGCCGCGGCCCGGTCGACGACGACCGCGAGGACCGCCAGCACCACCAACGTGACGATCAGGCGGCGCAATCCCCGGCCTCGACCTCTGGAACTCATGACTGCCCTTCTCCCGTCGACGCGCCCAGCTTAGGGCGTGTCAACCACCCGGCGCCCGGTGGTGAGACTCGCGCGGGCGCCGTCCGGTTCGGGGCTCTACCGGCGCAGTCCGCCGACCGACTCGCGCAGCGCGTCCTCGACCGGCGCCGGTTTGATGCCGAAGGCAACGGTTGCCGCGGAGGAGTCGAGCACGAACGGCCGCCGCCACTGGTACTGCGTCTCGATCAGTTCGCGGGCGAGCGGATTGAACAGGCCGGCCAGGCGCAGGGCGATCAAGGGCATCGAGGCGACCCGCGCGGGCGGTGCGCCGGCCAGCTCGGCGGCGCGGGCGGCCAGGGCCCGGACGGACACCGGCTCCGACGTCGGCACGTGCCACGCGCGACCCCACGCGCTCTCGTCGTTCGCGACCGCGATCAACGTGCGGGCGACGTCGCCGACGTACGTCCAGCTGTGCGGGGCGTCCAGATCCGCCGGCATGGAGCCGCGCTTCCCGGCGACCACCTTGGGCAGCACCATCAAGCTGAACGACGTGACCGCGCCGGCGCCGAGGTAGTCCGAGCCGCGCACTTCCGCGGTCCGGATCCGCCCGGCGCGGTGCGCTTCGAGCGCGTCGGTCCACAGCTTCGCCCGGACCTGTCCCTTGACGGAGTTGGGCCGGAGCGGGGCGTCCTCGGTCATCGGCCCGTCGACCGCGCCGTACCCGTAGAGGTTGCCGGTCGTCACCAGGACCGCGCCACTGGTCTCGGCCGCCCGGATCAGCGCCGCCCCGAGCGGAGGCCATTCTGTGCTCCACCGGTCGTACGGCGGTCCGGCGCACGAGTAGATCGCGGCCGCGCCCTCGACGTACCGCTCGAGGGTGCCCGGAGCGCTCGCATCCGCGGCGACCCGCTCGACACCGTCGGGTCCGCTGCCGGAACGGGTGATCACGCGGACGTGCTCGCCGCGCTCGACGAGCAACCGGGCGGTGGCCGATCCCACCGGGCCGGATCCGACGACGACCTGTAGAGCCATGAGCTGGAGACCTTTCGTAGAGAACAGTGTTCTCGAATGAGTTCACTGTACTCCGACCTGTGTCAGACTGGAACACATGTCCGCACCGTCGCTCCGCGCCCGGGTCCGCTCGGAGATGAGCCAGGAGATCAAGGCCGTCGCCCGCCGGCACCTCGCGACCGACGGCGCGCACCTCTCCTTGCGTGCGGTCGCCCGCGACCTGGACATCGTCGCCTCGGCGCTCTACCGGTACTTCCCGAGCCGCGACGCGCTCCTCACCGCGTTGATCGTCGACGCGTACGACGATCTCGCGGCCGCGGCCGCCGCGGCGGAGTCCGCCGTACCGCGCGACGATCTCCGCGGCCGCTGGGTCGCCGTCTGCCAGGGCGTCCGCGACTGGGCCCTCGCCCACCCGGCCGAATACGGCCTGATCTACGGCAGCCCTGTCCCCGGGTACGCCGCGCCGCAGGACACCGTCGAGCCGGCGACCAAGGTGATCCTGCTCCTCGCCGCGATCGTCACCGACGCCGGCGACCGCCTCCGTCCACCGCCGTCGCCGCTGACCGAGCCGCTTCGCGACGACCTCCACCGCCTCGTCGCCGGCCGTGGCGGCACCCTCCCGGAGGAGCAGCTCGACCGCGTGCTGGTCGCGTGGACCCACCTGTACGGCGTCCTCAGCTTCGAGGTCTTCGGACGCCTGAACATCATGATCGAAGCCCGCGCCGACTACTTCGACCACCACATGCACCTGATGGCCGATCTCGCCGGCCTCCCCAGGTAACAGTGGGGCGGGGGATGCCCCGCCCCACCGCATACTTCGACGTCAGGACGTGGCCGCCAAGGCGTTCACCATGCCGGCGCCGAAGAAGGTCGTGCTCGACGGTCCACCTGTGCAGCGGCGGACGTCATCGGCCGGCCAGACGGCCGGGCACGCCATCGGCGTCGCGCTGCGGCGAAGCTCCGCAGCGACAGCGCCCGGGCTCCAGTTGGGATGGAGCTCCCGAATCAGCGCCGCCACGCCTGCCGCATGTGGCGATGCCATGGACGTCCCGCTGATCCACACCCAGCGGGCACCGTTCGCGTCCTCGACCGCGCGCCCGGCAGCTGCGAGTGCTTCCCACTGACCGGTTTCGTCGGTGCTCGACCATCCGGCGAGGATCCGGCCGTACGTCGTACCAGGAGTCTGCGCCGCGTCGCCACCAGGTGCTGTGACGTCGACTGTCGGACCACCGGTGTTGGAGTAGCCGGCCAGTGTGGTCACGCCGGAAGCAGATACCGCAATGACACCGGGGAGTTCAGCGGGGGCGACGCGGCAGTTGTTGTGCACCACACGTTCCACAGCTGAGTCCGGCGGCCAGTCCGGGCTGATGACGTCCGTCGTCGGGTGCCCGAGGTCCTGCGCCTCGTTGCCGGCTGCGGCCACGATCACGACGCCGCGCTGCTGTGCGTACCGCGCACTGCTCTGCAGGTCGTGGAGGATCGCCCGCTGGTTGGCGTCGTTGCCGCAGAAGTAGAGCCACGGGTCGGCGAACAGGCTCAGGTTGACCACGTCGAGGCGCTGGTCACCGGCGTACCGGAGCGCCGCGGCGACCGAGTCGGCGAAGCAGTAGCCCACGATCGTGCAGGCCTTGATGGCCACGACCGTGGCATCAGGCGCCACCCCGGCGATTCCGACGCCGTTCAGGCGGCCGGCGATCGTGGTGGCGACATGTGTCCCGTGGCCTTGCAGATCCTGTACGGCGGCCTTGTTGGCGCAGTTGCCTCCTGCGACCTCCTGCGGGTCGGCCGTCGGCGTCGTCGAGAAGATGAACGAACACGACCGCGCGACGTCGAGGTTGCCGACGAGATCGGGATGGGTCAGGTCGACCCCGCTGTCGATCACTCCGACCTCGACGCCGTCCCCGGTGGCGTTGGCGTACGACGCCGCTCCGACCCCGATGGCACGCATGTCCCACTGGCAGGCGGACAGCGGCTCAGGTCCGGCCGCGACGCCGAAGAAGGCAGCGCAGTTGGCGGACGCCGTCGCCGGGCTCAGCGCGCCGGGTGTGGCGGCCATCGCCGGCGTGAGCAATCCCAGCATCAGCCCGATCACAGCTCCCCCGAGCAGCACGAACTTCCTCATCCGATTCCCCTTCCCCCAGGGTGGCGCCTGCGCCCTCGTGAGGAGCCCGGTGCGCCACCCGATCAATGCCTCATCTTCGGCCCACCGGGGGAGTGGCGCAACGACTCAGCGAGAGCTCTTCGCCGCGGCTCGTCTGGAGGCGCGCCAGTTCGTTTCCGGAAGCTCGGGTGGGCCGGGGAGGAGTTTGCGGACGGTGGTGGCGCCGGATGCATAGGCGGCGGCGGGGAGTTTCTGCTCCAGGATGTCGGCGTACACCGATCGGATGACCTCGGCCTGGGCGGCCCAGGAGAAGCGGTGCAGTAGCTCGGGGTCGGCGGCGATGCGCTTCGCGATGCGGTCACGGTCGGCGAGGACCGTCAAGACCGCTTGGACCAGTCCGTCCACGTCGCCCGCGGTGTAGACGGCGCCGAGGTCGAGTTCGTTCACCAGGTCGGCCTGTGCCGGGGTGTCGCTGGTGATGATGGGCAGGCCCGCGGCGATGTACTCGCAGAACTTGTTGGTCACGGCGATGTCGTGGTTGGGCGCGTGCAGCAGCGGGCTGAGGCCGATGCTGGCCGAGCGCAGGTACAACGGCACGACCTCGGCGGCGACGAACGGTGCGAGGTGCACGCGGTCGCTCACGCCGAGTTCGGCGGCGCGGGCCTGCAACTCCGCGGTGACGGAGTTCGGCCGGGCGACGATCGCGAGGTGGACGTCGGGCAGTTGGGGGAGTGCCTCGACGGCTGTCCCGACGCCACGGGCGCGGTTGACGCCTCCGCCGTACACCAGGAGTGGGATGCCCTCGGACAGCTGCAGCAGGTCGCGTAGTCCCTTGACGTCGGCGTCCTCGGGCGGCTCGACCGGCGCGTTGAGGACGACGGCGGGCAGGCCGGCCAGCTTGTGGTCGCGCTGCAGCCAGTGCGCGAGCGGCTCCGACACCGTGATGACGCGGTCGGCGTCGCGGATGAACTCGCGTTCGAGATCGCTGTACGCCGCGACCCGGCGCGGGGCCACCACCGGCACACCCGGGATGTACTCGTGGGCGTCGTAGATGATCTTGATCGTGCGTCCGTCCAGGGCTGCCCGGTGCGCCGCGCGGGCCGCGATGCCGAGCATGAACACGTCGTGGACGTGGATGACCTCGATCAGCAGGCGGTCGAGCAGCGGGCCCAGCGTCAGCTCCTGGTCCACCACCTCGGGCATCACCCGCCGCCAGCGGCCCGACGGCAGGCGCCGGTGCAGGGCGAGCAGCAACTGGCGCCGCCTGCCGATGCCCAGGTCGGTGAGATCGACGTCGGGCTTGGGCCGCCGGACGAAGTACGCACGAGCCTGAAGGACGGCGCGGTGCAGCCGCAACGTCCGCCAACGCGCCGCTCGCCGTACCCGGTCGACGACGGACCGCCGTACGCCGGATTCTGCGCCGATACGTTCGCGATCACGATGGTCGCGGCCGCGTTCGGCGCGCAGTTCGCGGCTCGCGTACTGCCAGCGGCTGTAGGCCAGCAGGTACTCGGCCTCGGTGCTGAAGAACAGCTTGAAGTTGACCTTGAGACTGGCCTTGACGTTCGCGACTCGCTTGCGCCAGCCCGTCAGCAGCACCTTCGACGGGATGGGCGGGCACATCACCTGCACCTTGCCGAACTGGCGCACACCTCTGAGCCTGCGTCCGGGAAGACCGATGCAGGTGACGTCGAGATCCCAGTTCGCCACCGTCTGCGCGTACTTGAGCACGCGGGAGTCGCTGACGATGTCGTTACCGGCCATCATGACGACCTTGGGCCGGATCCACGACGGACGCCAGCCGGCCGGCACCGGCTTCGGCTCCTCCACGAACGGCGCCAGCGCGTCGGCCGACCAGCGGCCGTCGTGCACCTGCTCGACGAAGGCCGGCCCGCGCGCGGCGGTCTCGCGAGCCTTCTCCGGGTGCGCGATCAGATCGAGCACGACCTGCTCGACGGTATCGGGGGTCGCACCAACGATCGGCAGCTCGAGCCCGGTGTCTGCGGTCACACGGTCGCGGACATGCTGAGCGATGTGGCCGACCACGACCCGGCCCGCCGCCATGGCCTCGCACGCGGCGACCCCGTAGCTGCCGACGCGGAACTGGTCGAGGACGATATCGGCGTCGCGGTACACGGCCGGCATGTCCGCCGGGTCGACGCCCTCGACCCGGCGATAGGTGATGAGACCGCGCTCGGCCAGGCGCTCCATGATCGGGTCGATGAGCTCGGAGCCCTTCATCGCCGACTTGCTGGGCGCGTGGGCCACCACGGGCTTGTCGTGCTCGAGCACCGGGGCGTTGCTGCGCCAGGTGTCGACGTCGACGATCACCGGGCACCAGACGGCGTTGGGGACGTAGTCGAGGAGGTCGGGCGTGGAGACGTACACCGGGCCTGGGTACGACGTGAACAGCTCGACGGCGCGGGTGGCGTTGCGTTCGAGCAGCTCGACGTGTTCGTCCTCGATGTCGGGGAACGGCGACCACGGTTCGATCTCGACGTGCCGGCTGGGGATGCGGACGTCCGAGCCGTGCGCGATGAGCCCGACGTGCAGACCCTTGTGGAGCAGCGGCCGGATCTCGTACGACCCGTCCGGCCCGTACAGCGGGCCGAAGAGCGACCGGGACGCCTCGATCAGCACGTGCGTGTAGTTGCCCACGACATGGTTGTAGAAGTTCACCCGCCACCGGGGATTGCGCCGGTACGTGCGCGCCGGGACCCCGTAGTCGACCGGGTAGTCGAGAACCCCCTTGGAGAACGCGAACGAGGTCGCCTTCACCCCCGGCGCCCGCTCCTCGAGCGCGCGCGCCCACCGCGTCCCCTGCCCCGCAAAGTTGGCCGGCCCCACAAGCAGCCGCACCGACGCGTCAAGCCGCGCCGGCATCCCGTCCCGCGCAACCGCACTCTCCCCAGACGCAGCCAGCCCATCTCGGCGCTCGTGCGCATTCCGCTTCACGGTATTGACCCCCAGGCCCTGAACCCTCGCCCCACCCGCCCCCGCGAAGGAAGCAGGCCTCACCCCATCTGCACCACTCGATGCCCGGCCCGCAGAAAAGGTTCCCGAACCCCCATCCGAGAACCCCAACACCCCGCGCCCCACCCACCGAGTTGCGCACTATACCGGATCGCTCAACTACCCGAAGGTTATCCAACTGCGGCAGCCGCTCATCAGCCGCCTATCGCTTGGCCTCCGCGACTACCGCGTTCCTGGCGGATCTCGTCGAGCATCTGCTGGGTGAACGGGTCGTCCTTGGCCCACTCGTCCACGCTGAACGGTTTGCTGCCCGGCGTCGGTGCCGAGTCGTAGCTGCGGACCGTCGGGTCGTCGATCACGCCCGGCGGCGGCTCGTCGTCGCCGCGCAGAGTGCGGTACTGCTGGGTCGACATCACCACCAGCACCGGTTCCGCATCGCTGCCCACGAGCACCGGAGGACCGAAGGCTCCGCGTCGCATCGCCTCGACCATCTCCGGCAACTGCCGGCCGAGCACCTCGGGAGCGACCACAGCCCGGTACCTGCCGAGGCTGTCCTCACCGCGCAGATCGTCGTACTGGTCGTAGCTAGCGATAACCGCCTCCGGCACACCACCGTCCCCAAAGGCGAACGCATGCGTCTCACCGCGCACGATCCGCTCGACCACGCCGACGACGCTTTCAGCGACGTCGGCAACAGACGGCAGGTCGGAGGACGGCGACGCGGACATGTCCCCATCGTAAGTGTCCGCCAGGGCCGCACCGCTGCTGATTTCCACAGGTGAGCGAGGCAGTGCCCCGGCAGGATTCCAACCTGCGACGCACGGTCTAGGTGCTGTGGATGCGGAGATACGCGAGAACTGGTCTGATCGCCATGGATGCTGGCTCACCTGCGTGGCACAAGTTGTCAGGTGGGGAACCTGCCCGCTCCCTCAGACACTACCCAGATGCAAGTCATTCGGGTTCGCTACGAGATGGGAGCACAGATGTGCCGCAACATGACAGGTATCAGCCCGTGATGGTCCTACCAGCAGGGCGCGATGATCTGGCTGTGGCGAAGTGCAGTGACCGGAACTTGTGGGAGCGAGCCTCGGAGGGTGACTCGGCGGCGTTCGGTCAGCTCTACGATCGGCATTCCCGGGCGATCTACAACTTTCTGCACCGCCGGACCGGATCATGGAGTGACGCCGAGGACTTGACCTCGGCAGTGTTCCTGCACGCCTGGCGACGACGTACCGAGGTCGTTCTCGACCGCGACTCTGCTTTGCCCTGGCTGTACCGCGTCGCGGAGTACACAGCGCGCAACGATTGGCGTTCCAAGGCCCGGTATCGCCGGGCGATCGCGGCCGCCAACGTGCTGAGCGAGCACGTGCGTGACCACGCCGACGAGGTGGTCAATCGAGTCGCCGACGATGAGCAGGTTCGCATCGCCCGGGAGGCGCTGACGCTGCTGCCGAAGCACGAACGCGAGATCGTCGAACTCTGCATCTGGGCAGGCCTCGACCAGCAGGCGGCCGCCATCGCCCTGGACGTCCCGATCGGCACGGTCAAATCCCGTCTGTCCCGAGCCCGTAAGCATCTACGAGAGCTCGATCTCATTTCTTCACTGGAGGCTCAGGCATGAACACCAGGCTCACTCCGCCGCCGGAGGGTGACCTTCGCCCGGCGACTCGCAACCGGCAGCGCGACGAGTTGATCGCAATCGTCGATCACGAGTTTGCTCAGGCCACACCTCGTCGACGGTTTGTCCCGCTCGCTGCGGCTGCGGCAGTCGTCGCACTCGCCGCCGGCCTTGCGATCGGACTGCCGGCCTTGGGCGGCGACGACGCTCAGCCAGCGGTGTCCGGACCGGGCGCCACTCCCGTAAGACCAGCCGTCGAGCCACTGACCGAAGCCGAGCAGCGTGCATACGTCCAGGAATGCCACGGTCCTGACAAGGGGATTCCCAAGGGGGCCGATCGAAAGTACACGATCAAGGACGGGTTCAAGTGGGTGAACCCTCCCGCTGACGCCGCCACAATCGCCTGGGTCGTTCTCGACTACGGCGGGAAGCACATTGCTTGTGGCATCGACGCCAAAGGGAAACACAAGGACTTGGCCTGGGGCATCAGGGGCGACACCGAAATGGCCGTGGTCAACCTGAAAGACACAGGCGTCGGAACCTACACGAAGGGCGTGGCTCGTATCACGATCGCAAGCGGCTCCGGACCGGAGACCGAGGCAGTGCTGCGGAACGGGTTCTTCTTCGCGCCGATGAAATACGTGGACACTGTCGAGCGGCCCAAGCCCGATTCGGCGCCGAGGGAAACCATTCGGGCCTACGATGCCGCCGGCAAGGTCGTTTACGAGTCCGCAAAGACGTATCGGGAACAGCAGGCGCGGCTTGACGCCTGCTACACCAATCCTGAAGGCACGAAGGTCGTCTCGGTCTTCGGCGGCCGCAAGGGAACGCCTCCGGTCAACCAGTGCCGACGCGGGGTTGCCTGGAACTGGTGAGGACTGGCTGCCGGAACGCCGTCGCCGCCACAGAGTGGCAACTCACTCCGTGGCGGCGACCTGTGCTCTGCTCGGGTATCGACGCGCCGGAGCGCAGCCTGGTGCAAGTGCTGGACCTCGCCGGGCCGCAGCGCCACCGCACCCCATGACGCTGCGAATCTCATGAGCATGTGCCCCAAACACGCCTGGGCGCTGGAGTCAACGATCGGCGGACTGCATCGCTGCGGTCAGTGGCTGTGCCCCGGCAGGATTCGAACCTGCGACGCACGGTTTAGGAAACCGACGCGCTCGGTTGACATGCGCCACGCTGAGCGCTTTGAGACGTCCCGAGTTCGCCGGCTTTCGACTCCAGGTTGCTTAGTTCGACTCGTGTTCGTTCCCCTGCTGTTCCCCGCTGAAGTGCATCCACAGTAGGCCGTCCGGCCCGCCACAGTCGCGGGCGTGGGCTACTGGATCTCGGTAGCGGCGGTCAGCACCGGCGAGCATCGTGCAGACGGTAAGGGAGGTGGCTCGCTCCAGCGCGATGCTCCTGCGGCGACGACTTCGGAGCCCCATACGCCCCCGGCGACTCCTCCAAAGCGGGATCTCGAGAGGACTCGAACGAGAACGAAACGTGCAGGCAGCAACACATAGAGTGATGACATCCAGCTGCGGGGGCGGTTGAACCCACCAGCTGCGCGAGTTCGGTATCTTGCTCACGGCGCTGCTGCCACCGGAACGCCAGCGCTAGGGCGGCCTGCTGGAAGACGGGACTTGGATGCCAACTGGACCGAAAGGCTTCATACTGCGTCCGGGCGCACCGGTTGCTGAGTTCGTCCTGTTTCTGTCCTCGGGGAATGATCTCCTTCCTCAGCGTGACCTCTTCGATGCGCTGGTCAGGGCGGTGGATGAGCAGTTCCGCATCCGCCGGGATCAGGATCGACCCTTCGTTCTCAGGACTGATCGCTGGGAGCAGGATGCGCCGCTGAAGACTCCTGGCGATCCGAATGCGGAGTTCGTGCGGCGTGCTCAGGCGGCCCACGCAACCGTCGTGCTGCTGTGGGGCAAGATCCGGCGAGGAACCCGAGCCGAGATTGAAGGAGTGCTTGAACAAGACGATGTTCAGCTATCTGTGATCTGGATGCGGGAGTCGAAGTCGATTGGGAACAGAACAGACCTGGCGCGGTTCCTAAAGCGCAATCAGGACAAGTTCATGTACCTCGAAACAGGCCCGCCAGGAAGCGAGGATGCTACGTGCGCGATGGTGACGGTCATCGCGGCCGCGTTAGCAGACATAACGCACAGCGGTCGCAGGCAGGAGTTGTTCAATGAGTCGCGCTGAATTGCCAGATGAGGACATCTACCGGGCCTGTATCACCTGGAACGTCCCGGCGGTTGCGGATTCGGAACGGGAGGACGTCCGGCTGTTCCTCGCCGCGATCCGGCTCAACGCTGGGGCGCTCGATCCAAGTCGAGAAGAGGCTGTTCCAGCGCGGATGTCTCCACTCCGTCGGGCAGCCGAGGGATTGAGGTCAGAGCTCGGGGGCGACGAGGCGACAGCGAAGCAGCATTACAAAATGGTCGCTAGGCACGCCGGCGTCCGCGGGCTTTTGGGGCTTCTCATGCTCGCATGGATGGCGGACGCTACGGCTGCGGACTTTAGGCGCGTCGAGTTCAGGTTGAATCAGCTTGAGGGTCGCGGAGTCAGAGATCTAGTAGCAAGGTGTCACTGCAAGCTCGCGACCTGGGCGACTGACCACGGCTGGCTCGAGGTGGCGACGCACCACTACGACGAGGCGCACAGGCACGCTGGTGGTGAGTTGCGCCGGGTCCTGGATGGTGTCGGCAACTGGTTTGGACGAACGCAATCCTTCACGCTTGGGTCACGCAAAGATTCCGATATGACCCGCTTTCCTTGGATTATGGATCGGGCAGATAACGCGGCGCGCCGTGAAATTGATGATCAGTTTAAGAGGTCTTTTCGCAGTCCTTGGACTCGAACAATTACACTTGGTGGCGCAAGCGCAGTGGAAGGGGTTGATATCCAATCGGCAGAACTGCAAGCGAGTTGGGCCGGTGCTGTTTGGTTGATGCCAGCCATTCACAGGCTTCATGCAGCTCTCATCCTCGGAAACAGTCGAACACCAGTTGATGTGGCGCGAGGTATCGGTCTTTGGGTGAGGGGAGGCGGATCGCAAATTGGAAATCTTATCGACTCGAGCGAGGCGTACCTCACTAAAGAATCAGTCGCTGACCTGCTGACTGTTCAACTGCGCGGAGGCCGCAACGTCTTCGGCAGGGAACGATGGCTTGAAGCATGCCAGACTTTGTGGGATGAGATGCCTGATGAGCTAGTTGACTCCCTGCTGGCAAACAGCCGCTTGCCATCGATTGCGACTGGCTACGGTTTAGAAGCTACCGAACTATACTTGCATGCAGCATTGTTAAATCGGTCGCCGGCCATGCTAGAGCGATCGCTGGATTCGGATGATGCTTCGATCGCCCTGCTTGCTCGCTGTCTGAGCCCGTCCCTGGTAGAAGCTCTGCCACTGCGTGTCATTGGGAGGATGCTTAGCGCGGTAGTAACGACTGCAAGCGGGCCGCATGAGGATTGGAAATCGCGAGGCTGGAGTGTGCTTCCGCGCCTATGGCGAGCCGCAGGTAACGAGCAAGATCTTCGGGATCGGCTTTTGGCGCTGATGCCCCATGGGTCTGTTCCAGAGGCTGCTGTTAGCGTGCCCGAGTTCGTTCCGAACTCACTTATTGACTCGTCATTGCAGGCCGCGATCGAAAGGATCTATCAGGACATCGCAGACGCGGACCGCGGCAGATATGCTGGCCACGCGAGTCAGCCAGCCTGGAATGTGGCTCGCCTGCTTTTCGCGACTGAGCGGCATGACTCGACTGCAATCGCGGCCCTTGTTGAGATGGCGAGCAGTGGGCGGGTACTGGCAGAGCAGAGGCTTGCGTCCTTGAATGCGCTGCGGCTCTTGGCGGAGCATGGTTTGCTTGACGCGGCTGACGTTGAGGGCGCTCTCAGTGCGCGCAAGATCGCGTCGTTCATGACTGATGATCTGAGCGCGGATCAGCGACTTGATGACATCTCGAGGATCGCTCTTCGCGCACGATTCGGACCCGTTTTCGACCTTGACGCAGAGCTGCTCGCTGCGTCCCGCGATCCTGATACCCGAGTTCGGAAGCTGGCGGTGGACAGCATCAGCTGGCTATCTCGCCAGGCGTTCGCCTCCGCCGCCCGAGATGCGGCATTGCTCGGTGCACTGTACGACCCGCACCCGCGCGTTCAGGCAGCCGCACTCCCTGCGCTCTGGCGGGGGGACTTCGCTAGCGAGTCAGTGCGACGCGTCGCTCACGGCCGAGTTGAAGAACTTTGGCCCGAGGCGCACCGAGACTTGCGACTGGCGGTGGCGCGGGAGATTTCGCGGACCGACTCCGTTAGAGGCGATCAGGATGCGAAGCTGCAGGAGTTCGCTCAGGTCGACCGTTCCTGGCTCGTCAGAGAGTATGCAAAGGGGAGCGGGAGCGCATTTGGCGATTGACGCTGGTGACCTGGGTGGGACCGCCACTTGGACAGAGTCTGTCCGAGAAACGCGGGACTACACCGCAGTGACAGTTACTCCATTGATCAGTCATTCGCAGGCCGTGCTGCAAGGCTGGGACCAGCCTTGGGTTCCATCGAGACCGTGCGAAGCCATGTTCCCATCTCTTCCTGCTCGATTCGAGTTACTGCAGCAACGAGCAATTGGGCCCGTTTTGCGCGATCGTCATACGGCGGGGCGCCGACGTGAAATGAGCGGCGCTCTGCTTCCACCGCTTCCCTTGCCTGACTGTAGCGCAGGTAGTTTTCATGCCAGTGAAATGTTGAGCGCAGACCGACGAGGATGAACACCACCGCACCTATGAGAGATGGCAGTAGTGCGCCTCCTCTATTCGCGAGCCCAGAAACTGGTATTGCCGCGGATGTGAGCACAAGGAGTACCTGGGTCCACTTGTGAGACTGCCTCGAACGTATCGCGTGGGACCTGTACCACTTGTAAGAACCGTCGGCGACCTTCAGCGCATACTGATCAGCGGATCCTTCGGCAACTTCGCCATTTGTCACAGTCGTACCCCCACTTCTCTCAATCCTTCACCCGGTCCGCTGACTGGCTGGGTCAGCCTCCGGCCCGGGACCTATGTCAACGACGGTTGAAAACGGACCCCTTTGCGGCGGTTGAAAGTGAACCCCCTTGCTGGTTGTCATGGTTGGTCGTCGGTCGGTGTGGGGATCCGGCCGAGGTTGTGGTTCTTGAGGCGGTAGGAGTCGCCTTTGAGGGCGATGACGTCGGCGTGGTGGACGAGCCGGTCGATCATGGCGGCGGCGACGGTGTCGTCTCCGAAGACTTCGCCCCAGCGGCCGAACTCTTTGTTGCTGGTCACGATCAGGGATGCTCGTTCGTAGCGTGACGAGACGAGTTGGAAGAAGAGGTTCGCGGCTTCGTGTTCGAAGGGGATGTAGCCGACTTCGTCGATGACGAGTAGTGGGTAGCGGCCTAGGCGGCGGAGTTCGTCTTGGAGCCGGCCCGCGGTGTGGGTTTCGGCGAGCCGGTCGACCCATTCGGCGGCGGTGGCGAACAGGACGCGGTGGCCGGCTTGGCAGGCGCGGATGGCGATGCCGGTGGCGAGGTGAGTCTTGCCGGTGCCGGGTGGTCCGAGGAACACCACGTTCTCCTTGCCGGCGATGAAGTCGAGTGTGCCGAGGTGGGCGATGACGTCGCGTTTGAGTCCGCGGGCGTGGTCGAAGTCGAACTCCTCGAGGCTCTTGCGGGCGGGGAATCTAGCGGCCCGGATCCGGCCCTCGCCGCCGTGGGACTCACGGGCTGAGACTTCGCGTTGCAGACATGCGGCCAGGAACTCCTCATGCGTCCATGACTCGGCCCTGGCTCGTTCGGCCAGTCGTGGGACGGCTTCGCGCAGGGTTGGTGCCTTCAACGCCCTGGTCAGGAACGCCAGTTCACCACTCAGGTCTCGTTCGGTCTTGACGACCGTGCCGGGCTTGCCGGGCGAGCTCGCGCGGGTTGCCATCACGCCACCTCTCCGCCGGCGCGATCCCCGGCCTGCCCGGCGTGCCCGGCCTGCCCGGCCGGGTGGGTCAGGCCGAACACGGTGTCGTAGACCGACAAGTCTCGGCGTTCCACCACGACCTCAGCCCCGGTCGCTCGGCTGGTGGCGTGGTCTCTGCCCGCTGTGGCGTAGTGGGCAAGACGCTTCGCGGTCTCTCGATGGGCAGGGTCGGTGATGGTCTGGTGCCTGGCCCAGCACCGCTGGTGCCTGCCCACGACCGTGCCGCTGCAGGTGATGGTGACCGTGGTGAGGTCCGCGTTGACGTCGACGAACCGGCCGACCACGACGGGATCGACGGAATAGTCGTTGGACGCGATCCGCACGTAGTAGTCCCGCGGCAGCCGGACCCGGGCCGACCATCCGATCGACGGAGCCGTCGGCGGCATCGCCAGCATCGCCGCCCGGTCAGTGGCCCACCGTGCCGTCGGCGCGCAGCCGATCCGCCGTGAGTGCCGGGCGTTGGCCAGCACCAGCCAGTCGGTCAGCTGGGCGTTGAAGTCGCGGTGCCCGATGAACGTCCGCCCGGGCAGGAACGAGGTCTCGAAGTAGCCGTTGTTCCGCTCAACCAGCCCCTTGGCCTCCGGGTCGCGGGGCCGACACAGATGCACCCCGATGCCCAGGCTGCCGCGGAACGTTTCGAACTCGTCCGTCAGTGTCGGCTTGCCGCGCCGCCAACACCCCACCGCGGACTCGTTGTCCCAGACCAGCTCGCGCGGCACCGCGCCGATATTCTGCAGCAGCTGCCAGTGCCCCGCGATCAGGTCCGGTGCCTGCCGCGACGCGATCATCAACGCCCACCGCATCCGCGAGTAGCCAGACGTCATCACCAGCACCGGCGGTGATCCTGCCTGGCCAGCTCCCAGCGGCACCCGGGCCGGCGGGAACCACAGATCGCACTGCACCCGATGCCCCGCGTCATATTCCGTCCGGGACGCCGGATCCGACGGCAGATAGTACGGCCGCAGCACCCGGACCCGGTCCTTGAGCACCGTCAACCCATGCTGCCAGCCGATCCGCTCCGCGATCACCGTGGCCGGCATCGTCGGGGTCTCCTTCAACAACTGCCTGATCTGAGGTTCGACCCCATCAACCCTCGAACCCCTCGAGACCCGGACATACTTCGGCGCCGTGTCTCGCGCCAGCGCACGACGAACAGCATTCCGCGAGATCCCCAGCTCACGCGCGATCGCCTTGATCGCCTTGCCCTCCGACCTGTACAACCGACGGATCTCAGCCCAGTCCTCCACTGTCATCACCCTTCACAGGGTCACGCACGGGGTTCACTTTCAACCGTCGCGAGAGGGTCAGTCTTCACCCGTCGTCGACAACCTAGCACCTTAATACGGAGACGAGATCCCGTCCCTCAGGCGACGAGTCTGATCCCGTACAGTCTGCAGGTCTCTGAACTAACCACGTCAGCCGCGGCCGGCCTATGGGTACCGCAAGTAGACCCACCGTTCTCTGATCGCAGGGAGGACTGGGTAGCCAGTCCTGAACACCTGAACCTCGCCAGGCCGTCACGCGGTTGAGACGGCTGGCCGGGTTAGCGAGTAGAGGAGTCGATCGAGCGGCCCCAGCCCACAGATCCTGCGCGCAGTTGGCCAGGGTAGCGTCGTCATGCCGTTCGTGCGCGGACGCAAAGCGCCATCCGGGTCGGCCGATTCGATCTCCCGTCCGGGGGCGATCAGACCAGATTCTGGCCGTGCAGCCCACGATCTTGCAGTTCTGCGGTCGGCGCTCGGCCTGTAAGTCCCGAGCAGCCGTCGAGGTGGGAGCGACCCGAGCATCGATCCGACCGGTCCATGCGAAGCTCGAAATCCGGGCGGACTATGCCGGCGGGCGTTTTGACACGGCTTCCTCGATCGCGTCCCGGATCGCAGGCCAAGGGATCTGCTTATTCGGGGCGCTTCGGGGCGTGTGGAGAGGCCAGACGTCTTCGCCGTACACCAAACGAACTCCTGCACGAGTCAGTGCCGCAAGATGGCTCTCCCATGCGGGTTGACCAGCGTGTGCCGCGTTTTTTCGTGGATGTCGGCGGCGCTCGAAAACTGGACACTTTCGGCGGTGAAAAGTGAGCACTCGACGATTGGAGTGTGATCACTTTGGAGGACTGGGCGCTGATCAGGAGGTTGGCTGCTGAGGGGGTGCCGAAGGCGCGGATCGCTGAGCGTTTGGGGATCTCGCGGACGACGGTGATCAAGGCGGTGAACTCGGATTGCCCGCCGCGGTATGTGCGCAGGCCTGGGCCGACGTCGTTCACGGCGTTCGAGCCGGCGGTGCGGGCGCTGCTGGCCGAGGTTCCGGACATGCCGGCGACGGTGCTGGCCGAGCGGGTGGGCTGGACTGGGTCGATCCGGTGGTTCCGCGAGAACGTGAAACGGCTGCGGCCCGAGCATCGTCCGGTCGACCCATCGGACCGGTTGGTCTGGTTGCCGGGCGATGCCGCGCAGTGTGATCTGTGGTTCCCGCCGCGCAAGATCCCGCTCGAGGACGGCACCGCGAAGCTGTTGCCGGTGCTGGTGATCACTGCCGCGCACTCGCGGTTCAGCACCGGCCGGATGATCCCGACCCGTAAGACCGAAGACTTGCTGTTGGGCACGTGGGAGCTGATCCAGCAGCTCGGACGGGTCCCACGGCGGCTGCTCTGGGACAACGAGCCTGGCATCGGCCGTGGCCAGCGCAGGGCCGAGGGTGTGGCGTCGTTCATGGGCACGTTGGCCACCAAGTTGGTGCTGCTGCCGCCGAGGGACCCGGAGTCCAAGGGGGTGGTCGAGCGCCGCAACGGCTGGTTCGAGACCTCGTTCATGCCCGGCCGCAGGTTCACCTCGCCGGCGGACTTCAACGACCAGTTCACCGACTGGCTGACACAGGCGAACGCGCGGGTGGTGCGCACCATCAAGGCCGCGCCGGCCGACCTGGTCGACGTCGACCGGGCGGCGATGCTGGCGTTGCCGCCGATCCCGCTGCACCTGGGCTGGCGCAACAAGATCAGGCTGGGCCGCGACTACTACGTCCGCCTGGACACCAACGACTATTCCGTCGACCCCACCGTGATCGGCCGGATGGTCGACGTCGCAGCAGACCTCGACCGCGTGCGGGTCCGCTGCGAGGGCCGCGTCGTGGCCGAGCATGCCCGCGTCTGGGCCAGAGGAACCACCGTCACCGACCCGGTCCATGTCGAGACAGCCGCGTGGCTGCGCAAGCAGTTCCCGCAACCACGCACCGCCGCAGCTGCCGCAGCTGCCGCCGGTGATGATCTGGTCCGGGATCTCAGCGACTACGACCGCGCCTTCGGCCTGGTCAGCGATGACGAGGGGGCCAACTAATGGCGGCCACAAAGAGCACCGGGAAGACCCCCGCGAGCACCGACGCGGTCAAGCAGATCACCTACCTTGCCGGCGCACTGAAGGCACCCCGGATCACCGAGGCCGCCGCCAGGCTGGCCGACCAGGCCCGTGACGCCGGCTGGACCCATGAGGACTACCTCGCCGCGGTCCTCGAACGCGAAGTCAGCGCCCGCAACGCCTCCGGCGCCCGACTGCGGATCCGCGCCGCAGGCTTCCCAGCTCCCAAGACACTGGAGGACTTCGACTTCGACGCCCAACCAGCGGTCCGCCAGCAGATCGGAGCCCTGGCCTCCGGCGGCTTCCTCACCGAAGCCCGCAACGTCGTCCTGCTCGGGCCGCCGGGCACTGGGAAGACCCATCTGGCCACCGCGCTCGGAGTCGCGGCCGCCCGGCACGGGCACCGGGTGCTGTTCGCGACCGCGACCGACTGGGTCACCCGACTCACCGACGCCCACCGCGCCGGCAAGCTACCCCAAGAACTCACCCGGCTACGGCGCTACGGGCTGATCATCGTCGACGAGGTCGGCTACCTCCCGTTCGAGCAAGACGCCGCGAACCTGTTCTTCCAGCTCGTCTCATCCCGCTACGAACACGCCTCGCTCGTGCTGACCTCGAACCTGCCGTTCTCCGGCTGGGGCGGCGTCTCCGGAGACCAAGCCGTCGCCGCCGCGATGATCGACCGCATCGTCCACCACGCCGACGTCCTCACCCTCAAAGGCGCCAGCTACCGGCTCCGCGGACGCGGCATCGACAGCCTCCCCAGCATCCGCACCACCACCGACCAAACCGAGTCCTAGACTGCCCACAACCGCTCACTTTTCAAGCGCCGGAATCGACCAGCTTTGGAGCGCCGTCGACAGTGGAAAGACGACAGCTGGTGGCTGCCGCCCGCCGATCGCTTCGCAAACCTGGGTCAGAGCCTGGTTGTCGGCGATGCCGAGTGCGAGCTTGGCGACGAAGTTGGCGGTTGCGGGTACGACGGCGTAGCAATCAACGGGCGGGTGCGGACTCTGCTCGTGCGGGAGCCGAGGTTCGCTTCGTACGGGGTTCGACGTGACTGCCTCAATCTTGTCGCGCTCGCCGCTTGCTTCGAGCCAGACGGCTGCAGCTGGCGTCAATGTGACGGCAATTGCCCAGCCGTCCTCGCATGCGCTCGCTGTCGAGACTGCTCTGGAGCTTCGTTCACCGGCTAGCCCTCACCAACCTTCACCTCAGCCACACGCCAGCCCTGCGAGCGCAGCTCTTCGGCTACCTGGAGAAGCACGGTGGTTTTGCCGATCCCGCGTGGCCCGGAGAACATCAAGCCGTTCGTCTCCACCTGCGCGTGTGCCACATCGCTCGCCAAGGCGCGCGCCAGCGCCCGCTCAGCGTCTCGCCCCTGCGGTGCGCGCGGCGCTACGCCAGGGCGAGGTGTGAACGGACTTCCAAGTGCCATCTACGCCCCCGCGCCACGACTCCAGCCACTTCGCCCAACTCTATCTGCAATTGACTGCCTACGCCTGGCGGCCTGTGGATAACCAGGTCGACCGACGGCCTGAGCTGCGCTCGTCGCCAGATTCGCGCCGGTCGAATGGGCTGATCCAATGAGGAGCCAGGCTCTGCGTCGAGTCGGTGGGAGATCGACAGAGCGTAGCCGCGTACGGCATGATCTCACGTTGGGTCAGGGGTGACCCGTTCATCAGTGGGGGATCTCTTCATGAAGTTAGTTCTGTGTGCTGCCCTATCTCTTGTCGGAGGCCTGACAGCGTGCGGGGCCGCGCACGAGTCGCAGACGTCCACGTCGCCGGCAACAACGCCCGTCGCAAGCGCTCTTGCGACCGCTCCAACAACGACGCCAGCGGAGTCGACGAAGGCAGCTGCAGAGTCGGCGTTCGTCCTCGAAGTGATGGGCGAGATGCCCGAGCTCGTGCTTGCGCGCCCGGAGCTGGTCAAACTGGGGCACACCACGTGCCAGGCGTTCCGCGACAAGCCGGGTTCGGTTCAGTTCCTTGTCGATAACATGACGAAGGCTGGCCAGACTGCGGAGCAGATCAAAACGGCGAAGGTAGTTGCCATCGCCGCGATCCATACCCTCTGCGCCGACCAGGTCGGCGACCTGTAGGCGCCACGACCAAAGGTCTCCAACTCACGCGCCCGGACCGCCCCTCGAGCGCTGCTCGCATCAGGCAGTCAGCCAGTCAGATACGCTAGGCTCCGCACGTTGCCCCCGTAGCTCAGGGGATAGAGCAGTGGTTTCCTAAACCATGTGCCGCAGGTTCGATTCCTGCCGGGGGCACTGTTGTGACGTCTGAGGACGCGTGTCGGCATAGCTCCGAACCTTCATGGGGTCGGAACTCGGTGTTTGGCAAGGCAGGTCCAGGCGGGGCCGCTGGGCTGGTAGTCGACGGCGTCACTGAGGGGCTGCGGTCAGCGTGGGGAGGTCGTCGGCACTGGCACTACGACCAAATCCTTCGATGGCCCAATCCTCTGTGGAGGGCAGGTTGCTGTGCCTTCGACCACCACGACTGGCATCGCGAGCGTTCCACCGACTGCGAAGCCTCGCAGTGTCTGACCTGCGCATTCGAGACGAAGTCCGAGGGATCTGAGTTCTCCCGGAGCGGTTGGAGCGGCCACTCGCACGGGTACAGGCTGCGTCACGCTAGCTGATGGCCTCGGCGTGCTGGTTATCCAGACAAAGCCGAGGATCCCCACAGCGAAAGCAGTCGCGGCCACAGCTCCAACAGTTGTTAGACGAGAGAAGCGCCGGCGGACCTCCCAGTGTTCAGCAGCATCGAGCACCCGCTCGATCCGCAGCTCTATGTCAAACGACTGGCTTTGCAGGGCAGTGAGGTCACCTGACTGAGCGGGGTCATAGTCGCGGCCGCCGATGCGGACCTTTTGTCCGCCGAACATCGCTCGATACGAGGCGCTGCGGTCGGTGGCTAGCTGGTCGATCGCATCTCGGTCGGGCCCAAGCAACTCAAGTCGACGTTCGACGATGATGTGCTGGATCAGCGGCGTTCTGGGTTCGTCCAACCGTGGCCCAGGGAATGCCCCGCCATCTTCGTGGTCTAGCTCGGCAAGCCGAGCCAGCGAATGCCGGGGAGCGGCGAGGACAGCGATGGCGGTCCAGAGGATTACTCCAACGGCCCCAATAGCGAGCCCGGCGCAAGCGAGTGCCGCCACTGCAACAGGTCCGCCCACAAGTCGTGCATCCTTCAACTGGACTCCGGCGACTAAGAGTGCAGCGATCGAGCCCGAGGCTGCGACGAGCCACTTCGCAGCGGACTTTAGTTCGGCGGTGCTGTCTGTGGGCTCTGGTGAAGGGCTCGTCGGTGACGTGTTCATCGCGGCCTTCCGATTGACCTAGCAACAGTCTATGGTCAATGTACTACTTTTGTAGGTCAGAAGTACTACACTGACGTAGAACCCGACCTGTGAAGAGGCCTGAACGATGAGCGGTCAACAAGTGAGGCACGGCGAGGTGCGCGTCTACAGGATGCGTGACCTAAATCAGCACACCGCCGGCGTGCTGAAGGACATCAACGACTCGGGTCGCCCTGCGTTCATCACCCGGCATGGCCGTTTCGTTGCCATGATCACGCCACTTGAGGGACAGAACATCGAAGGACGCCTGATAGCTGCGCTCCTCGATGAGCAGGCTCAAGGATCGCCAGGTGCCACGGAGTCATTACCGACCGATGCACTTGCCAGCAGGCTCGGGATAAACCTGCCGTCCTGACGCTGTCCAGTAGCTAGCTGGCTACTGGACTATCGATGGCGGTGAAGGCGGGCCCGAGGCTTCATGAGCCAGCTGCTGAGAGGCTGTGGACGCCTCGCCGCTTGCTGGATTGCTGCTCGTGGGCGCAGATGCCAGGGTCTGAGTCGCTGCCTCAATCGCAGCCCTAACCTGGGCCTGAACTTCAGCTTGGATCTGAGCCTTCATCTCATCAGCTGCTGCAATCGCGGAAGCCGCAGCCGACTCCGCAGCAGTCGCGGCCTCGGCCGCTGCGGCAGCCGCTGCCTGCGCTGCTCCAGGTCGAGAGATGCTTGGCGCCATCCGGGCGAGGTCGCCCTGATGGAGGACCCGGACAACTGCGAAGGCCATGATTCTGCCCTGAAGCCCCGCCTTGGCGTACTCCTCGGTCGTCGGCTCGCGGTAGATCAAGTAGTAGTCACATGCGCGGCTGCGCCAATCCTCGAACTCGCTATCGCTTGCGCCGTCGAGTGTGGGGCCCAGTTGTGCAGTGTTGTGCCTCCTGATGCCCCTACGCCACGCTACCGGGGGCTCGCGACCCGCGACCGGTCCCTGATCAGAGTTCGGCGTCGGCAGGAACTCCAACGCCAGGTCTGTGGCGGCTATGTCCAACAGTTCAGCAATGACAGATCTGTCACCAACGCCAGCAAGATCTTGCTCAGCCATCGGCAGCCATTCGATCTCGTTTCGCACGATGCCCCCCATCGCTCTTGACCTAGGCGCGTAGCCCGGCCCCCTTGCTGCCAGTGTGCCGCATTGATCGATCGGTGTCGTATGTCAAAGGTTTGTATGACTGAACGGACACCTTGATCGGTCGATTCGTCGGTAAACGTGACGGCAATCCGGTCATCGAGACGGACTCAGTGGTCGACAGCGTGTCTGTCTGTCACTCGAGCTCGCTGATACTGCCGAGCGTCTACAAGGCCGGCTTCTTGAGTTCGCCGATCGCACGGCTAACTGTGCCGACGGACACTTTGTGAAGCGCGGCGAGGTCGCGGGACAATGGTAGTTCGGAGCCGACCGGGTACTTGCCTGAGGCAATATCCTGCTGAAGTGTTGCGGCCAGCGTCTCGTACGCGTGCGGCGCCCGCCGGTGGTTCTCGTAGCTCGGCCGGGGGATTGTCTGGGCGAGGACCTGGGCAGCTGACTGGTCGGCTCTGTCTGTCCAGGCGACGTAGAACTTCAGGGTTGTCGCGGCGCTCGTGTGCCCGATTCGTCCCTGCACGGTCTTGATGTCCACGCCGGCCGACAGCAGCTCGGTCGCGGAGTAGTGTCGGATTGAATGCAGGCGCGTACTGCGTAGCTTGTGCCGCTTGGCGGCGCGTCGATACCGCTGGGTTGCTGTATTGGGCTTCAGAGCGGTCGAGAAGTCCGGCGATCCAGAGAAGATGAAGGCGTCTGAGCTCAGCTCGACGCCGAGCGCCTTGCACTGCCCGGCGCACTGGTCACGGTACCTCTCGAGAAGCTCCATCGTGAGATCGTCGAGTGTCACGTGATGATGCTGCTTGCGCTTGGTCGTGGTCTCTACGACCTCGCCGGCGAGCTGGTCACCGGCGCGCTTGATGTGGAGCCGCCGCCGCTCGGCGTTCAAGTCAGTCCAACGCAGTACGCACATCTCGCCGCGACGGCTGCCAGTGATCATCGTCAACCAGAGGAACAGGCCCCAGTCGAGGCTCTTGAAGGCCTCGTTCATCAGAGGCGTCAGCTCTTCAGGCGTTGGCGGGTCAGGCTCGGGTTGGTCGAAGCCTGGCGGGTCCGCCATGGCGGGAACGTTGGTGCCGACGTAGCCCCATTTCAGCCCCTGCTTGAACGCGGCCGTGAGAATGAAGTGGATCGCTCGGACTGAACTGTTCGCCAGCGGCTCGCACTTGTGATCCTTCGCCTTATGGTACGTGCCACGAACGTTGTTGAACCGGCAGCTCTGAAGGAGGGCGTAGTACCCCTCCAGGAACTCGATCGAGGCCTTCGGGTCAGTGGTGAACTTCTTGGCCTTCACGCCTTCGAACCGCGGAGCAATGTAGTCGCGGATCAGCTGGTCGCGTCGCTGCCGGGTCTTGCGGGCCTGCTTCGATTCGTTGACCGTGCACCACTTGTCGATCAGCTCAAGGACGGTCAGGTTGGTGCGCGCGTGCTTCTGCTCGTCGACCTGGCTGAGCAGCCTGGTCAGCTCTACCTCGGCTTCGTCCCAGTCCTCGACGGGCTCCGACTTCAGAACCAGACGCTTGCCAGTGAGGGGATTGGTGCCTGCAGACACGACTGCGCGGAACGTTCCGTTCGAGCGTTCCTCGATGTGCCCCCGCCGCCGTGATCGCTTCGCCATGGGCCGCAGGGTAGCAGGCATCTGTTCCCAAAACTGTTCCCAGGCGAGCTTGTCCTGGCCTAGGCTTGGGGCGTTTCCGCAGGTCAGCGGCCTATCCTGAAGCAATCTCACCCGGTCGACGCACGGTTTAGGAAACCGACGCTCTATCCCCTGAGCTACGGGGGCGCACGCGGGGACAGCTTAGCGGAGGTGGGGGGTGGGGCGTGGTCAGCCGGTCAGGGCGGTGACGCCTAGGTGGCCGGCGATGGAGTTGTAGCGTTCGGCGTAGAGGGTGGTGCAGCGGGAGGCGGCGCAGCCGGCGCCGGCGAAGGCCAGGCCGCGGATGATCGCGGAGCTGGTGCCGCGGCGGGTGTAGACGGGGCCGCCGGAGTCGCCGCCGATGATCGCGACCAGGCCGCCACGGGTGGCGCGGATGACGTACGTCGTGCAGCCGTCCGTGTCGCAGTACCTCGCCGAGTTCGAGCGGACCGTGATGCTGCACACCGACGTACTGAAGCTGCCTGACTGGCAGACGGAGGTGCCGACGCCGGGGTCGCCGCCTCCGGTGACGGTGCGGGTGTCGGCGCTGTCGCCGGGTCCGTCGGTCCAGATCTTCGTGCCGTACGCGCTGCCCGTCATCAGGGCCTGGTCGTAGTCCGGGTAGTTCGTGCGGACGGTGGTGGTGCCGTAGTAGTTGGTGCCCGACTTCCAGACCGTGCCGGGCGCGCCGCAGTGGCCGGCGGTGACGGAGCCGCGCTGGCCGTTCGAGCGCCGTACGACGGAGAAGCCGGCGGAACAGTTCTTCAGGGCCGACGTGATCCGGGCGCCGCCCCAGTGACCGCCCTTCGGGGTGTCGCTCAACCGGGACGTCCGGGCGAGCGAACCGGCGACGAGTTGTACGCCGGACAGCTCGCGGAGACCGGCCAACGCAGCGGGGGTGGTGGTCGCCTGGTCGTACTCGACGACGACGCTCTCGCTGGCCGGGTCGAGGTCTGCGGCGAACGTCGTACGCGAGGCGTCGGTGGACCACGAGCGGGCGCCGACCGCGTTCCAGGCGTCGGCGATCGACTGGGCCGAGCGGCAGCTGCGCTCGACCTTGACCATGGACTTGCCCGCCACCGGCAGGTTGCGGGCCATCGCGGACTGGTACTTCTCGGTGTCCAGCTTCGCGGAGTCGACGACAACCTTGTAGCCGGTCGTGGCCGAGCCGACCACGCCGATGACGCCCTGGCTCAGCCCGTACGGCAGGCCGGACGTCGGACGGCCGGTGGCGTCCAGAGGTTCGAGGGAGCGGACCGCGGCGGAGATGCCGTCGCCGAGCGACTCACCCAACGGCCGCGCGTCGGACGCGGACGTCGGCTGCGCCAGCCGCGTCGCCTCGGTCGAACTTGCGCTGGGCTGGGCATGGGAGCAGGCCGCAGCGCCCGTCACCGCCCCCGAGGAGGGGGCGGTGAGGGCAACTGCGAAGAGTGAGACTGAACCGAGCGTGACCAGAGGGACGGTGACGGAGAGTCGCACAAGGCTCCCAAGATCGGTGGACCAAACCACTAGATGGTCCGGTCAGAGACTCCGTTCCGTCAAGAGGTGATCACCGTCCGCGAGCGGATTCGGCTACCGTGAGCGAACGTACTGGGCAAGTTCACGCCCGTCGGCGCCGAAGAACTGCAGCGTGTCGCCGGTCATCGCGATCCGCTTCGCGGCACGCAGTACGCCGGTGTGCGGCACGTTCTCGCAGCCGATGAGGGTCTGCGCCCCGGGCGTCGCGGTGAACGCGCCACGCGGACCGATGCTGTACGTCCCCTGCAGACCGTTGCAGCCGTCCGAGCCTCCCCACGTCCCGTCCGGCCGGAAAACCAGCACCGGGTCCTTCGGCCGAGGGGCTCTCAGTGACTCGGCGCCGACCATCCGCACAGGTTGCCAAGTGCCGGACACGGTCTGCGCGGACAGCACCTGGGGTGTCGGAGAGACCGACTGCGGCGGACCGGCGACCGGTTGCTCGGTCGGGTCGGTCGGTGTGTTCTGCGAGCCGGCCAGGCCGAAGCCGGCGACGGCGACCGCGGCCACCGCGACGGCGGCCGCACCGGAGACGACCCAGGTACGCCGCTGGGCGCGACGGGCGCCCGTGGTGGCGCGCTCGGTCAGGTCGTCGGCCTGCGGCACCGAGGCCGCGGCGCGTTCGAAGGTACCGCGCAGGTCGTCTTCGAGATCGGTGTTGCTCACGTCAGCCTCTCATCGGCACGTTGGACTCTCTGGCTTTCCGTAGCGAGGCGAGCGCCCGGCTCGCGGTCGCGCGCACGGAGGACGGCTTGATGCCGAGCACGTCGGCGATCGTCTGGTCGTCCAGGTCCTGGTAGTAACGCAGCACCAGGACGACCCGCTCCCGGGCGGACAGCGTCGCCAGCGCCCGCCACAGGTCGTCGGAGTTCGCGATGTCCGCGGCGTGGTCCGGCACGGTCCGCCGCACGTCGAGGTCGGCCGTCGGCGCCTCGCTGAACGAGCGCCGGCGCGTCATCGACAGGTACTCGTTCACCAGGATCCGCCGGACGTAGTGGTGCGGATCGTCCGCGGCGCGGACCTTCCGCCACTTGCGGAACGCCTGCATCAGCGCGATCTGCGCCAGGTCCTCCGCACGCTGGTAGTCGCCGGAGACGGTGAACCCGAGCCGCACCAGGTCCTGTCCACGCGCGGCCACGTACTCCTCGAACTCCACTCGCGACTCCCTGGCTGGGCGTACAACTCCTCACACCTATTAGACGCATCGAGTCGCCCACGTGCTGCAACCGTTCGCGCACAGTTCGATCTCTAGTCCGGCCTGTCTGGTCCAGACCGTCTATTTCAGCAGGAACGTCCGTACCGCTTCCCGGCCGCGGGGATCGCGCTGCACGCTGTGGCCGCTGCCGGGTACGACGACCAGCTCGGCCTCCCGCGCGTGCGCCTTCTCCCAGTTCGCCCAGTCGAGCGGGCAGAACAGGTCGTGGCTCCCGTGCAGGATCAGCGTGCGCGGCAGCAGTTCCTGTCCGGGCGGGTACGTCGACACGCGGGCATCCGGCCAGCGGAGACAGCCCTGGATCATGAGCTGGTTGCGCGCGGTCGCCACGTCGTACGGGTACAGCTGCTTCGGGTCCAGGCGGCGTACCGCCTCGTCGAGAGCGGACCGGCGGTCGGGCTTGCCTGACCAGGGGAAGCGGAGGTCCGAGCAGAGCGTGGCGAGGTGGAGCCCTGCGGAGAGTGTGTCGAAGCGCAGGCCCTTGCTGGTGGTCTGCTGGAACAGCTCCTTCAATGCTGTGTCGTCGCCGTTGCGCGCGGCGTGCAGAACGGCGGGAATCCCTTTGAGAGACGGGTTGACCGCGTTGAGGCTCGCTACGGACAGCGTCTCCATCAGGTCGGTCCCGCTGACGCCGTGCTGTACCAACCACGCCAGGTCCGCCACCGGGTCCGTCGTACACGCGGGGTCCTGGCGGCACGCGGCCCTGAGTACTCCGGCGGTGGCTGCCATCAGGTCCACTCCCATCGGGTCGAACCCCTTGTGCGGTACGACGGAGTCCAGCACGAGCGCCTGCACGCGGTCCGGGTACTTCAGGCCGTACTGCGCGGCGGTGAAGCTGCCGTACGACGTACCGTCGAGCGTCAGCCGGTCGACGTCGAGGTGCTCTCGGAGCTGCTCGATGTCGTCGACGGTGTCGGGCGTGCCGTAGTACCCGAGCTGTTGACCGATCCGCTGCGCGCACTGGTCGACCGCCGCGGCCGGTGGCGTGAGGAAGTCCGAACCGCCCACAGTCCCTTGCAAGGAAGGGCAATTGATGCCCTTCGATCCGGTGCCCCGCTGGTCGAACATGACCAAGCGGTACTCGCGCAGTACGTCAGGATGCACGTTGCGGCGGAGGCTGGTCACGAGAGCTGCGCCGGGCTGACCGGGGCCGCCGGTGAGCAGTAGAAGGACGCCGCGGGGTGCGTCCACGTTGTCCGCCGCGACGACGGCGAGGTCGAGTGACGGTCCGTCCGCGCGTTGCCGGTCGAGCGGGACGTGCAGCGTCGTACAGGTGAATCCATGGATGCAGGGCGCGGAGTCCGCGGTCTGCTTGCCTGAGCACGCGGTGGCGGTCGTCGCGACAAGGAGGACCGCACACAGCAGCCGGATGATTCGCATGTGCCCCTCCCTCACCGCGAGGGTGCGGCACGGCGGGCGACACCGCAACCTGCCTCGCGGGTCGACCCCGAGAGGGACCCGCAAGGCAGGCGCGGGTTGACCCCACTGCGGACGGCTTCGGGGTGCGCGTCCGTCGTGAGGTCAGCGCAGGCCGAGCGACTTCGTCAGCTCGGCAGTCACCTGGCGCGGCGCCGGCAGCACGCCGGGCTTGCCTTGGCCTTCCAGCGAGGTCGCCACCAGGCGGTGGCAGCCGTACGACTCGGCGGTGAACGACAGGACGCCGCGGTCGTTGTCGGTGAACCGCAGTACGTAGGTGGGACCGAGCTCCTTGGTACAGATGCTCGGCTTCTTCGCGACGGGTTTCGCCGCGTTGACCAGTGCGAACAGGTCCGTGGCCTGTTTGCCGTTGCGCTTCGTGGTGACGTTCGCGTAGTCCTGCCCGGTCGCCTTCGCGTCGTACTGGCAGATCGTCACGCTGACCGGCGTGAACGTGGAGGTGGCGGCGCCCTGCCCCCAGACCGCCTTGTCGGTGGCGGTGCGAACAGCCGCGATGGTCTCGGGGCAGTCCGTGCTCGGTGTGCCGCCAGGGCTGTTGCTCGGGCTGGGCGACGGGGTCGGGGTTTCCGTGGGCTGGGCGGCGGGCGGGGGCGAGGCTTCCTCGGTGCCGCAGGCGGCGGCGAATCCGAGTACAGCCACGACGAGCGTCGCACCGATCAGGCCCCGTGTCCGTTGTGCACTCACGACTCGGTCCTTCCGGGTTGGCAAGGTCAACATGATGGTGGACCGGGGTCTCACCGCACGTGCCGCAACATCACGGCGGCGCGTCTATCCCGTCACGCCGCCGGATCGATCCCCAACCGAGGCACACCTGTAACCTCCACGCACTGGCCACCCCCACCCCACCATGCGGCCCGTCCGGCGATCCACGCACCCCTCCGCGCGGGTCCCGCTGCAGTCCGTGCGCCTGACCTGCCCGTCGTGGACGACATGGTCGTGCTGCCGAGCGGGGCCGACGCGGAGGCGCTTGCGTAGCGGTGGCGAGTGACCGCGGGGGCTTTAGGATGTTGTGTCGTGGGCCGGAAGAAGGCGGGTGCGGAGGCTGCGGCGCAGCGGGAGTGGGAGCTTGGTATCGACTGGGCCCGCTGGCTGCTCGCGGGTAACAGGCCGGCGCCGCTCAGGATGTACGGCCTCGTTCTGGAGCCGGACGAGGTCGCGTATCTCGAGACCAACATGCAGTACTCCCGGTTGTACGGCGGCGACGGTCGCTACCGGCACAACAGCGGGACGTTCATCGGGAAGCCGGGCTTGGTGCTGGGGATGATGGCGGCCACCGCCGCGGTGAACGCGAGCCGCAAGGCCGCCGCGAAGCGGGACATGCAGCCGTCCTGGCGTGATGTCCAAGAGGTCCCTGTGGTGGCGACGAACCTGCGGCTGATCTGCCACCTGCCGGGCAAGGGCTGGATGAGCTTCTACTACAGCGCGGTCCAGGAGTTCTATCCCGATACGGACAACTGGATGATCACGTTCGGCTTCCAGAACGCGGTGCCGCTGCGGCTCGCAGGTCTGCCCACGCCGACGTTGTCCGTGCTGAGCGCCTGGTGCGTGCACGGCAACGGCCGCTGGCACGCCGAACCGGGGATCGCCCCACTGGTCCAGGCAGCCCTCGGCCCGCCGCCGGCACCCCCCGCCGACGAGGTCCCGCCCGCCTCCACCGGCCAACTCCAAGACGACAACAACCACAGCTACTCCGGCACCCACGACGGTGCCCACGACGGTGCCCACGACGGGACTCACGACGGGACTCACCGCCGTGCCCAGGACGGTGCGCAGGCGGATGGCTACGCCGACGATGACCCGGGCCAGGCGGGCGGTGGCGTCTACGAGGATCTGATCAGGTCGAAGCTCCACCCGGACGATCGCCCGTGACTCGGTAGTCTGGACGTATGACGAGCCCGTACGAGGACGACGAGCCGCTGCTGCCGGACCAGACCCGGGACGACGACCCACGCGCGTGGGGCGACCACGACTCCGGCAGTGACGACGACGAGCGCATCCTGAACGAGGTCCCCCCGCACCACGGATGACCGCATCGGTGCTCCTCGTCCATGGTGGCCTCTGGGACACCACGGACGCCACCATGTTCTGGCACACGCCCGGCATCACCGAGCGCCTGATCGCAGCCCTCGCCCCGGCCGGCACGCTCGGCGCAGGTGGTGCGCAGGGCGTGGAGGGTGTGGAGGTGCTGGTGCCTGACCGGTCGCGGCGGCCCGGTGCGTGGGAGGTTGAGGTTGCGGCGCTCGGTGAATATCTGGGGAATCGTTCCGGTCCTGTGAGGGTCGTTGGGGCCTCCAATGGATGTACGGTCGCGGTTCTGCTGGCGTCGAGGTTTCCGGGGGTGGTGGATCGCCTCCTTCTGGCCTGGCCCGCGACGGGTGACGACGCCGGCGCGAACGAGCGGGCTCGACGGGGGATGGTGGATCGCGGCTGCCCGCCCGATGTCGCGGACGGTCTGCTCGCGGGTGGGATCCTGCGCGGCGTGACGGACGAGGAAATGGCGTCGCTGACGAGAATTCCGGTGGCGGTGCTGCCGTCGGTCCCGGAGAATCCGTCACATCAGCGGAAGACGGTCGACGCGTTGCTGCGGTCGATCCGGGGGAGTCGTGAGCTGGCCGGGTGCCCGGAACCGCCGGCGCCCGCCTTCAGTACGAGGAACGGCACGACGCACCTGGATCAGCTGCTGCGGACGATCGTGGAGTTCGTCAACTGAGGGGAAGAGCGTGGAGCTTCGGGGGTTCGACGACGGGTACGGCGTCCAGGTCGCGGACTGGGCGCTGAACGAGAAGGAAGTGGCGTTGCTGTCCGGGCGGGTGGTCTACCCGTTCCCGGAGGAACTGCGGGCGAACTGGCGGACGGCCGACGCGGACATTCACTCCTATCTGTTGTTCGACGGCGAACGGCCGGTCGGATACGGCGAGGTCTGGCTGGACGACGAGGAGGACGAGGTCGAACTCGCCCGGATCATCGTCGATCCGAAGGTCCGTGGCCGGGGTATCGGTGGTGAGCTGGTGCGGGCACTGCTCGGGCCGGCGCTGGATGCCGGGTACTCGGAGGTCTTCTTGCGGGTCCGTCCGGAGAACGCGCCGGCGATCCGGGCCTACCACCGCAGCGGCTTCGTCGACGTCCCCGCCGCGTTGATGGAGGAGTGGAACGACGGTCAGCCGGTCCCGTACCGCTGGATGCGCTATGCCGGTGAGCAGGTGGGCGTCGGCGAGCTCAGGGGCTGAGGTTTTGCGCCCACCTGCTGACTGCTGATGTTCCTGGCTGGTCCGCGTCCGGCGGCCCGGTCCTACCGGGGCGTGCGCAGCAGGTCGCGGATCTCGGTCAGCAACTCCTGGTCGGTGGTCAGCGGGTCCGGCTCCGGCTCCTGGCCGCGCTTGCGCCGCTCGGCGAGCTTGTTCAGCGGCATCACGATGAAGAAGTAGACGGCCGCGGCGACGAAGAGGAAGCTCAGCGTGGCGTCCAGGACCAGGCCGATCGAGAACTTCGCGCCGTTGACCTCGAAGTTGCCGACGCCGGTCAGGTCCGCCTTGCCGAAAATCGCCGCGATCAACGGGTTGATCAGCCCGTCGACGAGCGCGTTGACGATCTTGGTGAATGCTGCGCCGATGACGACGGCGACCGCGAGGTCGACGACGTTCCCGCGCATGATGAATTCTTTGAAGCCCTTGAGCATGTGGGTTGTCCTCCACGAAGCGGGTGGTTGTACCCGGACAAGGTAGGGCCGAGGGCCTGGCAGGGCGAGATCCCGCGCCGTGCGGCAACGCATCGTGCCGCAACAACTTCGGAGCGTGGTCAGCCCGTATCGGGCGTCAGGGCCACGGTGATGCGTGAATTCGTACTGGCCTGGGCCAATCGGCTCGCCACCTCCGGCGTCGCCGCGACGACGATCAGCGCGCCCGACGTACCCGAACGCGGCTCGGGCAGGGCGAGAACGGGCACGGCGCGGGCGAGCAGTCCGGCAGCGTCAGCCGTCGTACTGCTCGCGGCGTACAGATTGAGGTGGTCGCCGACCCGGAGCAGGCTCGTGATGTCGGGGTCGTCGATACGGACCGGGTAGGCGAGCGCGCCGGACGGTACTGCGGGAGGCGCCAGGAATCTCGCGTCGGTGAGTGGTTCGCCGGATCTCACCGGCCCGCTGAGCACTCTCGTGGTCAGTTCGCTGCCAGGTCTGAGCGCACCGTCGGGAACGGAACCCGGTGGCAGCTCGATGGTTCGCAGGTCGTCGCGCGCGGGCGCGGCGCCGCCGGTCAGGTCGCGCGCGGCGGCCAGCACGGTGACCGTCGGTGGTGGCGCGGGGGAGAGGGCGAGTAGTCCGAAGTACACGGCGGCCGCGGCCGCGACACCGGCGAGGAGCCGGCGGTGCCAGCGGGCGGCGCGGAACAGATCACGAAGCAGGGAAGGGATTTTCATGCCGGAGAAGGTACGAGTTTCGCCGGCACCCGCCTCTCAGTTATCCACAGGGGGCGGTCAGGCCGCGCTGGTCCCCGAGGACGACGAGCTGCTGGAAGACGAGCTCGACGACGAACCGGACGTTCCGGAAGAACCGGACGAGCCGGTGGACGACGACCCGGAGGACGACCCCGAGGAGGACGACGACTCGGACTTCGCCGGCACCGAGCTCTTGCCCGACGACCGGCTGTCGGTCCGGTAGAACCCGGAGCCCTTGAACACGACGCCCACGGCGTTGAAGACCTTGCGGAGGGTGCCCTGGCAGTTCGGGCACACGGTCAGCGCGTCGTCCGTGAAGCTCTGGCGCACCTCGAGCGCCTCGCCACAATCGGTGCACTGGTACTGGTACGTCGGCACGGTCGGTTCCCTTCAAGCCGCTGGCACTCCTACTACCCGACTGCTAATAATGCGCCAGCCGCCCGAAGTATTCCAAACCCGCGTCCGCTTACCTCAACTCTGCGTCCATGTCCAGCGAACGCAGAGCAACGCAAAGTTGTGAGGGACCCCATTTGGGGAGGACGGGGTGATTCTCTACGGTTGGTCCGTGCGTCGCCTGCTTCGAGTCGTCATCATCAGCGGAATCGCCCTCGCCACGGTCCTCCTGGTGATCGCGGGTACCGTCGTCTTCGTCGTCCGCCACTCGTTCCCGACGTACGACGGAACGATCGAGCTGAACGGCCTGGAAGCCGAGGTCAGCGTGGTCCGGGATGCGAACGGCATTCCGCAGATCTACGCCGACACCCCGGCCGACCTGTTCGCGGCGCAGGGCTACGTGCACGCGCAGGACCGGTTCTTCGAGATGGACTTCCGCCGGCATGTCACGTCCGGCCGGCTGAGCGAGCTGTTCGGCAAGTCCGCGCTCGAGACCGACAAGTTCGTCCGGACCCTCGGCTGGCGACGGGTCGCCGAGAAGGAACTGCCGCTGCTCAGCCCGACCACCCGGCAGTACCTGGACGACTACGCGCGCGGCGTCAACGCGTACCTGTCCAAACACAGCGGCTCGGGCCTCAGCCTGGAGTACGGCGTCCTGTCCCTCCAGCCCGGCGGCCCGAAGAACTACCGGCCGGAGCCGTGGACGGCGGCCGACTCGCTGGCCTGGCTGAAGGCGATGGCGTGGGACCTCGGCGGGAACCTGGACGAAGAGGTCACCCGGACCAAGCTGCTGTCGACCTACACAGCGCGCAACATCGAGAGCCTCTATCCGCAGTACCCGTACGAGCGGAACCAGCCGATCATGACCGCCGGGTCGATCGGCAGTGACGGCAGGTTCAGCACGGCGCCTGCCAGTCCCGAGCTCCGCCGCGGAATGCTCACGCAGGACCTGCTGAAGTCACTCGACTCGGTGCAGAAGGTAGCGAAGGGCCTGCCCCAGTTGCTCGGCCAGGGCGACGGCGTCGGTTCGAACTCCTGGGTCGTCTCCGGTGACCACACCACCACCGGCAAGCCGCTACTGGCCAACGACCCGCACCTGGGCGCGACCATGCCAGGCATCTGGACGCAGGTCGGTCTGCACTGCAACAACGTCGGCAAGGCCTGCCCGTTCGATGTGTCCGGCTTCAGCTTCTCCGGTCTGCCCGGTGTGGTGATCGGCCACAACAACGCGATCTCCTGGGGCTTCACCAACCTCGACCCGGACGTCCAGGACCTGTACCTGGAACGGATCGAGGGCAACAACGTCCTCTACAACAACAAGTGGCGCGCGATGGCCACGCGCGAGGAGACGTTCAAGGTGGCCGGCCAGGACGAGCCGGTGAAGATCACCGTCCGCGAGACCCGGCACGGCCCGCTGATCTCCGATGTCGGCGAGGACGAGCGCAAGGTCGGCGAGCTGGCGGCCACACAGGCGAAGTACCCGACGGCGTACGGCGTGGCGCTGCAGTGGACCGCGCTGAACCCGGGCCGGACCGCGGACGCGCTGTTCGCCATCAACACCGCCCAGAACTGGACCCAGTTCCGGGCCGCCGCCCAGCAGTTCCAGGTGCCGTCCCAGAACCTGGTGTACGCCGACACCGACGGCCACATCGGCTACCAGGCGCCCGGACTGGTCCCGATCCGCGCCACCGGCCGCGGTGACTGGCCTGTGCCGGGCTGGGACCCGAAGTACTCCTGGAAGGGGTACGTCCCGTTCGACGCGTTGCCGACCGAGCTGGACCCGCCGAGCGGCATCATCGTCACCGCCAACCAGGCCGTGGTGCCGAACACCTACACCCACTACCTGACCAACTCGTGGGACTACGGGTACCGCTCGCAGCAGATCCTCGACCGGATCAAGGCCGCCGGGAAGCTGGACGTGAACGCGATGGCGTCGATCCAGCTGGACACCAAGAACAAGGCCGCCGAGAAGCTGGTGCCGTACCTGCTCCGGATCAGCATCGACGACGCGTTCGAGAAGCAGGGCCAGGACACCTTGCGGGACTGGGACTTCACTCAGCCGCCGGACTCCGCGGCCGCCGCGTACTTCAACGTGGTGTGGCGCAACCTGCTCTCACTGACCTTCCACGACCAGCTCCCCGAGGACACCTGGCCGGACGGCGGCTCGCGCTGGTTCGAGGTGATCCACGTGCTGCTCGGCCAGCCGAACAGCGGCTGGTGGGACGACATCCGCACGCCGCAGCGGGAGAGCCGGGACGACATCCTGCGTGAGGCGCTGGTGACCGCGCGGACCGAGATCACCCAGAAGATGGCGCGCGAGCCGGCGAACTGGCAGTGGGGCCGGCTGCACAAGCTGACGCTGACCAACCAGACGCTGGGCACTTCAGGGATCGGAATGGTCGAGAAGATCTTCAACCGCGGACCGTACGAGCTCGGCGGCGGTACGTCGATCGTCGACGCGACGGCCTGGGACGCTTCCGAGGGATACGAAGTGACCGCGACGCCGTCGATGCGGATGGTCGTCGACCTGTCGGACTTCGACAAGTCCCGGTGGATCAACTTGACCGGTGTCTCCGGCCACGCCTTCGCCTCGAACTACACCGACCAGACCGAGCTGTGGGTCAAGGGTGAAACCCTCCAGTGGGCCTACACCAAGGGCGCCGTCGAGGCGTCCCGGAAGCACTCCCTGACCTTCACCAAGCCGGAGGGGTAGCCGTCACCAAGCGGGCGCGCTGGCGAACAGGTCTTCCGGCCAGGTCCAGATCGCCCGCTGGGTCAGCAGGATGGAGATCGTGCCGTCGGCAGGCGTCGTGGACCACAGCGTGCCCAGACCGCCCGCCCAGCCATAGCGTCCGCCGCCTACGGACACTCCGTAGCCCCAGCCGGTGTCCGGTCCGAGGAAGTCAACGGCTGCTGCTCGTTGCGCTGGTGTGAGCTGATCGGACGTCAACTCTGCGACAGCTGCCGGCGACAGCAGATCGCCACTCAGCAGCATTCGCGCGAACACGTGGAAGTCGTCGACGGTCGAGATCAACCCGCCGCTGGCGTCCGGGAACGCCGGCGGCGTCAGCCACTGACTGCTCGCCGCCGGGTCCAGCACGTCGTCGCCGACGTACGCCGTGGTGAGCCGAGCCGGATCAGCCGCCGTGAACCCGGTGTCGCGCATCCCCAGCGGCTCGAAGATCCGCTCCCGCAGGAACTCCTCCAGCGGCTGCCCGGAGACCCGTGCGATGAGTACTCCGAGTACGTGTGAGCCTGTCGAATACAGCCAGCGTTCACCGGGCTGGTACTGCAGTGGCAGCGTTCCGAGCCGCCGCATCCACTCGTCCGGTTCCAGCGGGGTCCGCGGCAACGGAGGACCGAAAGTGTGCAACTCCAGCTCCTGCTCACGTTCGCGCAGCGCTGGGTTGTCCGACTCACCCAGCCCGAGCCGGAACGTGAGGAGGTCCCGCACCGTGATCGGCCGTTCAGCAGGCACCGTGTCGTCGATCGGTCCGTCCGGCTCCCGCAGTACGACGGGATGCGCGAGCTCCGGCAGCACGTCGGCCACTGGTGCGTCCATGGACAGCCGGAGCTCGTCGACGAGGAGCATGGCCGCGGTCGCGGTGATCGCCTTCGTGAAGGACGAGATCCGGAACAGGCTGTCCCGCTGCAGCTCCGGTCCGTCGTACGCCGCCCTACCGAGCACCTCGACCCGGGTCTCGTCACCGCGGCTCACCAGGCTGATGATGCCGGGTACTACACCGGTGTCTACGTAGGTCTGCAGCATCAACCCAGTCCAGCAGCGAACGGCATGCTCCGCCACTGTACGGCGAACATGCGGATCCCGTCTGCCATTGCCGGGATCTGCGGGACCAGCGGGGTGCAGACCAGCAGCTGCAGAACGCGGGCCAGGTCCATGAGTTGCTGGACGTCCGGGTCGAGCGGAGTAGACGCAGCCTCGCTATAGGTACGGCAGAGATCAGGGCCCCAGCCGGCGAAGTCCCACTCGCGCGGACCGATCGTCACGTCCTCGAAGTCGGCCCAGAGCGGCCCGTCCACGGTGGTGATGAGATTCCACGCCGGGGCGTCTCCATGCAACGGCTGCACGATCGCGGTCGGGAAGGCCTCCTGGAACCCTGTCCGGCTGGTCAGGATCGGCTCCAGCACCTTCCACTCGGCTCTCGCCCGGTCCACGTCCTCCTGCTCGAGCAGGCCCGGCACAGCCTCGACCGCGTTCAGACCGGGACCGACCAGCCGCAGAGGCGTCATCCAGGGCAGTTCTCCCGGGTACTTCGCGAGCAGGTCGTGTAGCTCAGGTACGCGAGCTGTCGCGGCGACGTAGTCCGGTTCGGCTGCCTTGTCCACGTCGACGTACGTCCAGAAAGTCATGGACAGTCCGTCCTGCTGCACTGGTTTCATCGGGACCAGTGGGCTCGGCGGCACAACCGGGAGGCCCTCTTCCACCAGCCAGGCCACCACATCCAGCTCACGCTGCTGGCGTACGGCGGGCTCTGGTTCCTGTAGCGCTCCCGGCAGGGTCATCGGCACCCGCGCGACCACTGGTGACGGCTTCAGGTGTACGACCGTGGAGAACCCCTCGTAGAGGACTGTCGGCTCGTCGACGGTCAGACCGAGGTTTCGTGCGGCAGTGGCTGCGGCTTGGACAGCGGTCTCAGTCATCCGTCGATCCTCGCAGTTGGGTCAAACGATGAGGTGTCAGCGCCGCGTCCACCGGACGGTCGTGCTCGACGGACGGGAGCGTGTCCACGATCTCCGTGTCGTACACGGCGGCCCACACCGGCGTACCGGGGCGAACGCGGGCGAGTGCACGGTCGTACGAGCCTCCGCCGCGTCCCAGCCGTACGCCGTCACGCGCGACCGCCACGGCGGGGCAGATGACCAGGTCGGCGGTCGCGATCGCGTCGGAACCCAGATCGGTCCGCGGCTCCGACAGACCGAGCCGCCCGGGGACCAGATCGGCTGCACCAGGTGCGATGCCCCAGCCCAGGTCGTTGTCGGCGTACAGGATCGGCAGGAGCACCTCGCGGTCCGTCGCGAGCAGCCAGTCGATCAGCGCCCCGGTCTGCGGCTCGGGCCCCATGGACACGTAGAGCGCGATCCGGTGCACGTCCGGCAGTACCTGTTGGGCGCTCGCCAGCAGCCCCTCAGCGCGGGGCCGCAGCCTCCGAGCGTCGAGGAAGTGCTGCCGCGCCGCGGCCTTCGATGGGAACACCTTCTGATCGTATGAGCGTGACGCGGGCAACACTGGGATTGGCGGCCGTCCCCTAGGGTTGGTGCATGAGTGAGGTGGGTCTCAGACAGGCGCAGGAGAAGATGCGCGCGGCCGGAGCAGCCGAGGTCGCGATACGGGTCTTCACGCACTACTACCGGCTGCTCGAGTCCGGGCAGCAGGGCAAGATCCGTGAGGACGACATCGAGCCGGTCGGCGACCTGCCGCACCTGGACCACCTGGACACCGACGCGGAGGCGCGCCGCGCTGCGCTGGCCGAGACGGTGGTGATCAAGCTCAACGGCGGACTGGGTACGTCGATGGGCGTCACCGGGCCGAAGTCCGCGCTGCCGGTCAAGGACGGGCTGAGCTTCCTGGACATCATCGCCCGGCAGATCCTGAGCACCCGACGCAAGTACGACGTACCGCTGCCGCTGGTTCTGATGAACTCGTTCCGCACCAAGAGCGAGTCGCTGCAGATCCTCGGCGAGTACGACGGTCTCGCCGTGGACGGCCTGCCGCTCGACTTCCTGCAGAACATGGAGCCCAAGCTGCTCGCCGACGATCTCACGCCGGCCGAGTGGGAGGCCGACCCCGAGCTGGCCTGGTGCCCGCCGGGACACGGCGACCTGTTCACCGCGCTGGTTGCCTCCGGCACCCTCGACGCGCTGCGGGAACACGGTTTCCGGCATGCGTTCATCTCGAACGCCGACAACCTCGGTGCGACACCGGACCCGCGGATCGCCGCGTGGATGGCGGAACACGACGTACCGTTCGGGATGGAGGTCTGCCGGCGGACCCGCTCCGACCGCAAGGGCGGCCACGTCGCGGTCCGGAAGTCCGACGGGCGGCTGATCCTGCGCGACAGCGCGCAGGTCGCGGACGAGGACACGCGGCACTTCCAGGACATCGCCCGGCACAGGACGTTCAACACCAACAACCTGTGGATCGACCTGGACCGGCTCGCCGAGTTGATGGACGGGCACGACGGGGTCCTCGGCCTGCCGATCATCGTGAACCGCAAGACCGTCGACCCGGCCGATCCCACGTCGCCGAAGGTGATCCAGCTGGAGACCGGGATGGGGACCGCGATCGAGACCTTCGAGGGCTCGCAGGCTGTGATCGTGGACCGGAGCCGGTTCAAGCCGGTGAAGACCACCAACGACCTGCTGGTGCTGCGCTCGGACGTCTACGAGCTGGACGAGGCGGGCGACCTGACCACGACGCACGAGGGCGACGAGCCGTACGTCGACCTGGACCCGGAGTACTTCAAGATCCTCGCCGATTTCGAGACCCGGTTCCCGGCCGGGCCGCCGTCGCTGGTCCGCGCGGACCGGCTGGAGGTGCGCGGCGACGTTGCCTTCGGCAAAGATGTCGTGGTGGTCGGGGACGTCGAGGTGACTGCGCCGGCCGGTGAGCGCCGGGTGATCCCGGACGGGACCGAACTGCGCGGCTGAACACTTCGGGGGGACAGTGGTGGACGACCTGTTGATCAGGCCGCTGGAGCCGTACGACACGGACGAGGCGGCCGCCGTCTGGTGGCGGTCGCGGCATGCGGACGGCTCGCAATTGCCGCCGGCGATCCACACCGCCGAGCAGGTCGCGACGTGGTTCGCCGACGTACTGCTGCCGGACGCGCAGACCTGGGTGGCCCTCGACGACGGCCGGATCGTCGCGGTCCTCACCCTCGACGGCGACGACCTCGACCAGTTGTACGTCGCCCCGGACGCGGCCGGCCACGGCATCGGCTCGACCCTCGTCGAGCTCGCCAAGGACCTCCGGCCGGGCGGGCTGGCGTTGTGGACGTTCCAGAGCAACACGCGCGCGCAGTCCTTCTACCGGCGGCACGGCTTCGCGGAGGTACGCCGTACCGACGGCTCGGCCAACGAGGAACACGCTCCCGACGTCCGCATGGTCTGGGGCAACCACCCCGAAGCGGAACCGACCTAGACCTCAACCGGACTTCTTGGCGCACCCTCCCGGAACTATGGCTGGAAACCCCCGATCCGTGGATTAGGGTCGAGCTCGTGAGACGGAGTGTGGATGAGCATCTCGAGGTCGTACTCGGACGGGTGACGGCCCTGCCGGCGTTCGACCAGCCTTTGATGGACGCGGTCGGTCTGGTGCTCTGCGAGGACATCGTCTCGGGGGTGAGCCTGCCGGGGTTCGACAACTCGGCCATGGACGGGTACGCCGTCCAGGCGCGGGACCTGGCCGGGGCCTCGGACGAGAACCCGATCAGTCTGCCGGTGGTCGGGGAGTTCCGGGCCGGGCGCAGCGAGCCGATCGTGGTGACCCCCGGGACGTGCGTGCGGATCATGACCGGCGCGCCGATGCCGCGCGGTGCGGACAGTGTGGTGCCGGTCGAGTGGACCGACGGTGGGACGGTCACCGTGCGCATCACCCAGCAGCCGCAGGTGGGGGCGTCGGTACGGCGTGCGGGGGAGGACGTGACGGCCGGGACACAGGTGCTCGACCGGGACACCGTCCTCGGTCCGCGGCAGATCGCCGTACTGGCAGCGGTCGGCAGGGCCCGGGTGAAGGCCCGCCCGCGGCCGCGGGTCGTGGTGATCTCGACCGGCGCCGAGTTGCGCGAGCCGGGGAGCCGGCTGGGCGAGGGACAGATCTACGACTCGAACAGTTACACCCTGGCCGCGGCGGCCCGCGACGCCGGCGCGGTGGTGTATCGCGTCGGCATCGTCGACGACGACCCGAAGCGGATCATGGACACACTGTCCGACCAGTTGGTGCGCGCCGACCTGGTGATCACGACCGGCGGCGTCAGCATGGGTGCGTACGACATCGTGAAGGAGGAGCTCGCCAAGCTCGGGACGGTGGACTTCCCACAGGTCGCGATGCAGCCGGGCAAGCCGCAGGGGTTCGGGGTGGTCGGTGAGGACGAGGTACCGATCTTCACGCTGCCCGGCAACCCGGTGTCGGCGTACGTCTCGTTCGAGGTGTTCGTCCGTCCGGCGCTGCGCAAGATGATGGGGCAGATGCCGTACCGGCGGGCGCTGGTTTCGGGTGTGACGCTGGACGGGTTCAGCTCGCCCGCGGGGAAGCGGCAGTTCGTCCGCGCTGCGGCCACCGCGGGCGACGAGGGCTGGATGGCCAGTACAGTCGGCGGGCACGGCTCGCACCTGCTCGGCGGGTTGAGCCGCGCGAACGCGCTGATCGTGGTGCCCGAGGACGTGACCTCGGTCCGCGCCGGCGACCAGGTGGAGCTGATGTTGCTGGACAAGGAGACCGGATGACGCAGGACCCGCGCGCGACGACCACCGGCTCCGGTACGACGGGAGCCGGCGGGCTGACCCACGTCGACGAGACCGGGGCGGCGCGGATGGTGGACGTGTCCGCGAAGGACACCACCGTCCGGCGGGCCGTTGCCAGCGGCAAGGTTCTCGTCTCGGCCGAGGTGGTGACGGCGCTGCGCGGCGACGGCGTACCGAAGGGCGACGCGCTCGGCGTCGCCCGGATCGCCGGGATCATGGGCGCGAAGCGGACGCCGGACCTGGTCCCGCTGTGCCATCCGATCGCGATCACGGGCGCCAAGGTCGACCTCGAGGTCGCGGACGATGCCGTACTGATCCGGGCGCAGGTCAAGACGACCGACCGGACCGGTGTCGAGATGGAGGCGCTGACCGCGGTGGCGGTCGCGGGGCTGGCGGTCATCGACATGGTGAAGGCGCTGGACCCCGCGGCGGTGCTGACCGACGTACGGGTGGAGTTGAAAGAAGGCGGTAAGACCGGGCACTGGGAGCGGCCGTGAGGGCTCTCGTCGTCAGCGTCTCCAACCGGGCAGCCGCCGGCGTCTACACCGACACCACCGGTCCACTGATCGCGTCGCGGTTGGCGGAGTGGGGTTTCGAGGTGTCGGGGCCGGACGTGGTTCCGGACGGTGCGCCGGTGGGGGAAGCGCTGCGTGCGGCGGTCGAGGCGTCGTACGACGTTGTGCTGACGACAGGTGGTACGGGGATCTCGCCGACCGACGAGACACCCGAGCAGACAGCCGCTGTACTGACGAAGGTCGTGCCGGGGATCGCCGAAGCCATCAGGTCGTACGGCGTTGCGAACGGCGTACCGACGGCTGCACTCTCGCGCGGACTGGCCGGAGTCGCTGGTAGTACGGTCATCGTCAACCTTCCTGGCTCGCGGGGCGGGGTGAAGGACGGTCTCGCCGTACTCGAGCCGCTGCTGCGCCATGCGGTCGAGCAGGTCCACGGCGGTGATCACGTGCGGACGGATACCGACTGATGGCGATCGTGCATTGGCCGGTCGAACTGAAGCACGGACAGGTCGCACTCCGGCCGTTGCGCGCCAGTGACGGAGGCGAATGGGCCGCCGCGCGCCAGCGGAACGTCAGCTGGCTGCGGCCGTGGGACGCCACCCAACCGCCGGGTGCGGAGGACGGCGCGCGCACGTTCCGCGCGATGGCACGCGACTGGAACCGGCAGGCGAGGTACGGCCGGATGCTGCCGTTCGTCATCACGTACGGCGGTGCGGCGGGCGCCGGCTCGCGGTCGAAGTGGCCGTTGGTCGGACAGCTCACGGTGTCCGGAATCACCTACGGTTCGGCCCGCTGGGCGAACCTCGGCTACTGGGTCGACGAGCAGTACGCCGGTCGCGGCATCGTGCCGACCGCGGTCGCGATGGCCGCGGACCACTGCTGGTTCACCCTTGGCCTGCATAGGATCGAAGTCGCGATCCGCCCCGAGAACAAGGCAAGTCTGCGGGTCGTGGAGAAGCTCGGCTTCCGGTACGAGGGCGAGCGGCCGCGGTTCCTGCACATCGACGGCGACTGGCGCGATCACCGCATCTTCGCGCTCAACGCCGAAGAGGTCGGACCCGGTCTCGTCTCGCGACTCCCGTGACTACGCTGCGTGCTATTCACATCAGTCACACGAGTCTTCTTGCGACACACCGTCTCACGTACCCCATCTGGCCCCCGCCGCGCCTTAGCGTCATCGCATGGGGACGACAGGGCTGATCTATGTGGCGATTGTCGCCGCGTGGGCCGCCTATCTCGTCCCGATGTGGCTGAAGCGCGGCGACGAAGCGCGGCGCACGCCGGTCGTGCCGTCGTCCGACGAGGCGCGCGTCCTCTCGCGTGACCCGTCGCGGCCGCGGTACGTCGTACGCCCGGCCGGATCCACCGCCGCCGACGACCCGTCGCCACCGCAGCGGTACGTCCCCAACCGAGCCCGCCGGGTGGCCGCAATGCGCCGCCGGCGGGTGCTGTCGATCCTGACCCTGTCGCTGCTGTCCGTCGTCGCGCTCGCCGGTCTGGCGATCCTGCCGTGGTGGTCGGTGGCCGTACCGGGATCGTTGATCGTCGCGTTCGTCGTCCTCACCCGGGTGCAGCTGCGGCGCCAGGCCCGTGCGCGGGCCCGGGCCGCGGCGGAGCGTCGTACCCGTGCCCAGGCCCGGCACGATCGCGGGCCGGCCGGGAAGCCGGCGCCCACGCCCGACGACGAGCTGACCATCGAGGTCAAACTGCCGGCCGAACCTGCCCCGGCGGCAGCACCGGCGAAGCAGGAGAAGCCTGCGTCCGAGGGGCTGTGGGACCCGGTGCCCGTCACGCTGCCGACATACGTCATGAAGGAGAAGGCGCCCGACCGCACGGTCCGGACGATCTCCCTCACCGACGACGAGGTGTTCTCCAGTGCCCGTACGACGGACCCGTCCGAGAAGCCCGCAGCCGCCGAAAAACCGGCCCCGCAAGCCGCCGAGGAGCCCGAGGTGCGGCGCGCCGTCGGCGACTGATAATCCGGTTTTAGTCTGCGGGGCTCGACGTGTTAGAGTTTCGCGGTCGCCAGGGAAACCAGGCGACCAGCTTGGGGCTGTGGCGCAGTTGGTAGCGCGCTTCGTTCGCAACGAAGAGGCCAGGGGTTCGAATCCCCTCAGCTCCACGAAGGCGATAGGCGACTCGTGCCTGCGGAAAGCGCAGGCCGGGTCGCCTTCGTCGTGTTGTGCGGCTGCGCTTCGCTTGCCGCAGGCGGGGGCTCCGCCACCCGCACCCCCTTGCGCCTTCGCTTCGCTCGGCTCCTGTGGTCGGGTTGGGCAGTTGGCTCGGCTGCTGGGGTTGGGTTGGGCGGTTCGCTCACCCGCTTGGGTCGGGTTGGGCGGTTGGCTCACCCGTTTGGGGTGGGTTGGCGGTTCGGTGGTCTTGTCAGAGTGATGTTGTTGCTGTGTGGAGGGCCTTTAGGGCTTTGAGGACGTGGGGGGCCAGGCCTGCCTCGTCGTGGTCCAGGGTTATCCATTGGGCGTAGCCCTGTTTGAAGGCCAGGACGCCTAGTTCTGCGGCCAGGTGGGCTACTGGGGTGGGGACGCCTCGGGCTTCTAGGGCCTCGGTCATCGCGTTGGCCAGGCCTACGCTTTTGAGGGTGTCGCGTTCTTGGAGTTCTGTGCTGGCGGCTATGGCTGCTTTGAGGCGGGGGCCCAGTTCTCGGTTCATGGGGCCCATGGCGTTCGAGGCTTGCTCTAGGCCGGCGGCTACTGCTTCGAGGGGGGTGGCGTCTGGTGGGGCTTCGGTGATGCCTTCTACCAGGAGGCGGCACAGGGTTTCCTGGCCGGCTACCAGGAGTTCGCGTTTGTCGGGGAAGTAGCGGAAGAACGTGCTCTTCGTGACGCCGGCGCGGTCGGCGATCTGGGCGACCGTGGTGTTGTCGTAGCCCTGGTCGGCGAAGAGGTCCACCGCGGCCATGACCAGTCGGTCGCGTGCTCCGGGTTGCCAGCGTGCCATGGGGTCATCCTAGGCGATGGGACCATTGTCTCATCAGAGTGCTACGGTGATAGGACAAAGGTCCCATCACTTGAGGGAGCATCTCATGCAGGTCTTCATTACTGGCGGCAGTGGGTTGATCGGGTCGGCGGTTGTTCGCGAGCTGCTCGACAACGGGCATTCTGTGCTGGCGCTGGCTCGTTCCGACGCGTCCGAGGCGGCGCTTCGGGGTGCGGGTGCTGCGACCGTTCGCGGCGGTCTGGCTGATCTCGACGTACTGCGGACTGGTGCGGCCAAGGCTGACGGTGTCGTTCATCTTGCCTTCAGCAACGACTTCAGCAGTCCGGAGGCGCTCGCGGCTGGGGTTGCCGAGGAGGGGGCTGCGCTCGCGGCACTGGGGGAGGAGTTGGTGGGGAGCGATCGTCCGCTCGTCACCGTGTCGGGTACGCCATGGATTCCGGGGCGTGCCTCCACCGAGGCTGATCCGGTGCCGACCGATGGGCCGGTCGGGGGTCGTGGCCGGTCTGTCATGGCGGCGCTCGCGCTGGCCGAACGCGGTGTGCGAAGCGCCGCAGTACGAATGCCTCGCACTGTCCACAACCAGGGCGACGGCGGATTCGCCGGCTTGCTTACCCAGATCGCTCGCCAGACCGGCGTCTCCGGCTATCCCGGTGACGGCACGCAGCGTTGGCCCGCCGTACACGCGTTGGATGCGGCCGTGCTCTTCCGTCTGGTGCTGGAGAATGCGCCCGCCGGGACTGCCTGGCATGCGGTGGACGATGAGGGGGACGCCGTACGGGACATCGCGACGGTCATCGGCCGGCGGCTCGGCGTACCGGTCCAGCAGGTCCCGGAGGAGACGTTCGGTCCGATCGGCGCGATCTTCGCAGCCGACCAGCCGTCGTCCAGCGCGCACACCCGGCAGGCACTCGGCTGGCAGCCCCGGCACCCGAGCCTCCTGGAGGACCTGGAGAGCATCCAGCCGGGATAGGAAACGCGGCAGCTAATCTTGACTCATTCCAGAAAAGACGGAAGACTGCGGCATGTGCCGACGGTCGATGAGCTCCAGGGGTTGCTGCGTGGGGCTTCGTTGCGGGTGACCCGGCCGCGGGTGGCGGTGCTTGCCGCGGTGTACGGGCATCCGCACGCCGCCACCGACTCGATTATCGGTGCCGTGCGCAACGAACTGCCCCAGACCTCGCACCAGGCTGTGTACGACTCGCTGCAGGTCCTGACGGCGGCGGGCCTGGTACGGCGGATTCAGCCGCTGGGCTCGGTGGCGCGGTACGAATCGCGTGTGGGCGACAACCATCACCACGTCGTCTGCCGGTCGTGCGGTGCCATCGCCGACGTCGACTGTGCGGTCGGGCACGCGCCCTGCCTGACCGCGTCCGACGACCACGGTTTCGTCATCGACGAGGCCGAGGTCATCTATTGGGGGCTGTGCGCCGACTGCTCACGCCGTACCTGATCTTCGTATGACAACGTCCAGTCCTGGAAGGAATCCGATGTCCGAGAACCATGAGCCCCTGCCCGGCGAGGCCACCGCGGAGAGCCGCGGCGCCGAGACCGGCGGCTGCCCGGTCAACCACGGTCAGGGCGTGCACCCGACACGCGGGAACGCCAACCGTGACTGGTGGCCCGAGCAACTGAACCTGAAGATCCTGGCCAAGAACCAGCCGGTGTCGAACCCGCTCGGCGAGGAGTTCGACTACGCGGCGGAGTTCCAGACCCTGGACCTGAACGCGGTGAAGGCGGACATCGCCGAGGTGCTGACCACGTCGCAGGACTGGTGGCCGGCCGACTTCGGGAACTACGGCCCGCTGATGATCCGGATGGCCTGGCACAGCGCCGGCACTTACCGGATCCACGACGGCCGCGGCGGCGCGGGCGCCGGTCAGCAGCGGTTCGCCCCGCTGAACAGCTGGCCGGACAACGGCAACCTCGACAAGGCCCGGCGGCTGCTGTGGCCGGTCAAGAAGAAGTACGGCCAGAAGATCTCCTGGGCCGACCTGCTGATCCTCACCGGCAACGTCGCGCTGGAGACGATGGGCTTCAAGACCTTCGGGTTCGCCGGCGGCCGCGAGGACGTCTGGGAGCCGGAGACCGATGTGTACTGGGGTCCGGAGACCACCTGGCTCGGCGACGAGCGGTACTCCGGTGACCGCGACCTCGAGCGTCCGCTCGGCGCGGTCCAGATGGGCCTGATCTACGTGAACCCGGAAGGCCCGAACGGCAACCCGGACCCGGTCGCCGCGGCGCGCGACATCCGCGAGACGTTCGGCCGGATGGCGATGAACGACGAGGAGACCGTCGCGCTGATCGCCGGCGGGCACACGTTCGGCAAGACCCACGGCGCCGGCCCGGCGGAGAACGTCGGCGCGGAGCCCGAGGGTGCGCCGATCGAGCAGCAGGGCCTGGGCTGGAAGAGCACCTACCAGTCCGGCAAGGGCAAGGACGCGATCACCAGCGGTCTCGAGGTCACCTGGACCACGAAGCCGACCCAGTGGTCGAACGACTTCTTCGAGATCCTGTTCGGCTACGAGTGGGAGCTCAGCAAGAGCCCGGCCGGCGCGAACCAGTGGGTCGCGAAGAACGCCGAGGCGATCGTCCCGGACGCGCACGGCGGCCCGAACAAGCTGCCGACGATGCTGACCACGGACCTGTCGCTGCGGTTCGACCCGATCTACGAGCCGATCTCGCGGCGGTTCAAGGACAACCCGGAGGAGTTCGCGGACGCGTTCGCGCGCGCCTGGTACAAGCTGACCCACCGCGACATGGGCCCGGTCGCGCGGTACCTCGGCCCCGAGGTCCCGAACGAGGTGCTGATCTGGCAGGACCCGCTGCCGGCCGTCGACCACGAGCTGATCACCGAGGCCGACGTCACCGCGCTGAAGGCCGCGATCGCCGCGTCCGGCCTGTCGGTGTCCCAGCTGGTCTCGACCGCGTGGGCGTCCGCGTCGACGTTCCGCGGCAGTGACAAGCGTGGCGGCGCCAACGGTGCGCGCATCCGCCTGCAGCCGCAGAGCGGCTGGGAGGTCAACAACCCCGACCAGCTCGCGCAGGTACTGCGGACTCTCGAGGGCATCCAGCAGTCGTTCGGGAAGCCGGTCTCCCTCGCGGACCTGATCGTTCTCGCCGGCGGTGTCGGTGTGGAGATCGCCGCGAAGAGCGCCGGGTACGACGTCGTCGTACCGTTCACGCCCGGCCGGGTGGACGCGACCGCGGAGCAGACGGACGCGGACTCGTTCGCCGCGCTCGAGCCGGTCGCGGACGGGTTCCGCAACTACTACGGCAAGGGCAACCGCCTCCCGGCCGAGTACCTGCTGCTCGACCGCGCGAACCTGCTCACGCTGAGCGCGCCGGAGCTGACCGTCCTGGTCGGCGGGCTGCGCGTCCTCGGCGCGAACTACGACGGTTCGAAGTACGGCGTACTGACCGAGAACCCGGGCACGCTCACGAACGACTTCTTCGTGAACCTGCTCGACCTCGGCACCGAGTGGCACGCGACCGACGAGAGCCAGGAGACGTTCGAGGCCACCGTCAACGGCGAGACCAAGTGGACCGGCACCCGCGCCGACCTGGTCTTCGGCTCGAACTCCGAACTCCGCGCCGTCGCGGAGGTCTACGCCAGCGACGACGCGAAGCAGAAGTTCGTCACCGACTTCGTCGCCGCCTGGCACAAGGTCATGGAACTCGACCGCTTCGACCTCCACCGCTGACCCACCGCTGACCCACCGCAACACCCGAACCGGCTCTCCGCACCTGGGGAGCCGGTTCGCGTGTCTCGGCCTATCTGCTGCGCTCGGGCCAGCCAGTTGGGCTCGGTCGCCCACGAGGGCTGAGTTGGGCCTCTCTAGGCCGTTCGCCGGAAGGGGGACGGGCCGGGGCTCCGACTACGAGCGGCCGCGAGGTTTTCAATGGTTGCTGACCTTGCCACGCATGCGCGATCGCGCGCTTCGCGTCCAGTTCGGCCTGCCGGCTCGTCTCGTGACCATTCGACCACTTGTCGTACCTGTTCAGGCCAGGCTGGCGGTCGGACGGATGACGGCGCAACCGCGCGCAGACCTGAGCGTAGATGTTGTTGGCCCCTTGACGCGGCTTGATGGCGAGGAGCTCGCGGCGCGGAAGTCCGCCGGGCTGAGCCGGCCCGATCTCGCGGAAGACCAGTCGGTAATCCGCTGCGCGTCGCGGATCCGAGCGGATGTACACCGTCACACAGTCGCGGAGATCGCCCTTCCCCGGCGCATAGCTGAGGGCGTGATGACCGTCGGACCTGCCGCTCGCGAGGTCCAGCATCGATCGCAGGACCTCGCGCCGGACGCCGGCCTCGGGCGCTGATGGGTTCCTGCGCGCCGCGGCATCGATCCGGCGATAATCGAGGTCGAACTGAGGTCCTGCTATCAACTGGTATCCGATGGTGGCGGTCATCGGTCCTCGCGGCGAAGCTCCTCGAGCAGTTCTTGCGTTTCCGGACCCATCTGTGCGGCCCAGCTGTCCAGGTCGAGTGGACGACTGTCCGGCAGAGGCCGCGTGTCATAGGTGCGGATCGTGGGGTCGTCGATCACGCCGGCCGGCGGGTGGTCGTCGCCGCGGAGATCGCGGTACTGCGCCGTCGACATCACGACGGCTTCTGGCCGGCCGCCTTCGCCCCACAGCACCGGAGGCCCTTCTCCGGCCACAACGGTCGCGAGCTGCTCGGCAAGGTCCTTCGGCTCGAGGACCTCGTCGGGGATCGGGAACTTCTCCAGCCCATCGAGATCTTCGAACTCGTCGTACGTGAGCATGACGGCCTCGGGTACGCCGTTACCGAAGCTGAACGCGCGCGTCCGTCCTTCCCGGAACCGTACGAGCACAGTCGGCAGGTCAGACCGCACCTCGGCTACGGATGGCCACTGGGACATGCTCGAACCTTCTCTTCCTCGGTCAACTTCGGCGCTACTTCACAAACTACGTCCACCACGTCCGCACGGATCAGCTACTGCATCTGCGCGCCGGTGCCGATGGCGGCATCGAGCCGCCGTCCGGGTCGACCAGGACGGGGCGGAGGTCGGTGATCTGGAGCTGGACCGAGCGGCTGAAGTCGAGAGGGATGTCGCCCTGCATGCCGCCGCCGGTCCAGTGAACGGTCCAGTACGTCGTCGCAGTGACGGTGTAGCTGCCGGACTTCTCGCAGTGGGAAGCCTTGCTGTACTTGAAGCCGCAGGTCGGTGACGAGGGCATGTCCTTGAGGGACTTGCCCGCTGCCATTCCGACAGTGAACGGCGTACCGGCGCCCTTGCAGGTCACGGACTTGCCGGCGCCCATCGACCACTCGATCCGGTCGACGGTCCCAGTCGCGGTAATCGAGACTCCACCGATTGCCGCGGTCTTCTTCTGCGGACCGGTTGTCGTCGGCCCGGGGTCGGTGACCCACATCCAGATCGGCACGTTCACGATTCCGACGTGGTCCCCACTCTGCACATACGGCGAAAGCCCGAGCTGCGGCGCCACAAAACTCATCGTCTCGACGACCTGCCGCGCAGCAACCCGAGGATCAATCGTCCGCGTCTCACCCGGCTCGCGGATCACGTCCTGCGCCCGCTCGATCCCGTACGGTTTGCCATCGATCACGCCGAGAATCACCCAGCAGTTGTAGAACTTCGTGCCCGGCGGGTAACTGTCGGGGTCACTCGAAATGCCGATCCCGAACGGCGCATCGGTCGGGGTCAGATAGCACCCAGAGGCCGCATCGAAGAACCCATCAGCCGTGCGGCACGGCACCACCTGCCCTTCGAACACACAGGAAGTCTTACCCGGCTTCTTCACCCCAGGTTTGGTCGTCACAGATGCGGTCGGCGGACTCCCGTCATCACCCGCGCGTAGCAGACACTTGCCTGTCTGTGGATCCCAATCGCACTCAGGCGCAGGCGTTGTAGGAGGCGTGTGGGGAGCCAGCGGAACGGCGGCGAGAAGGCTGAAAGCCACGACCAACGATGTCAGCACGAGGCCCCCTGGTTCTTGCCCTTGGTGACCTTCCAGACGCCGCCGATGAGCTCCAGGTCGCGGTTGTCGAGCCAGCGAGTGGGTGTCCCGGGCGCTCGGACGTTCTTGCCGCTCGCATCGACTGCTCGGGACTTGGAAGTGTCGTAGCAGGCCTGGACGGAGGCGGTCGTGATGCGAGCGCCGGTGGGACCGGTCTTCACCGCCTTGGCCCAGAGAACCTCCACGCCTCCGATCGTCTTGATCTTCTCAACTCGGTACGTCTCGGCCTGATTCTGCGATTTGGCGAGCTCCACCCCGGACGCGACCTTCGGCAGGTCCTGTACGGCGATGCCGCCGCTTGCCGTCATCGCGTTGATCACTGCGATGTAACGACGGTAGGCAGCAACGGCTGCGTCGCCGGCGGCCTTGGACTCATCGACTGGAGTGTTGGCGGTGCTGGCAGCGCTGGATGGTGGAGAAACCGGGGCTGTGTTGGGTTGGCCGACTTCCGGGGAGCCTTCGCAGGCGGTCAGTGCCAGGAGGGCACAGAGGGCTGCGGTGGTGGTTCCGAAGGCCGGTCGGCGCGGCATGGAGGCTCCGTTCTCTGATGCTGGTGAGTCAAGCGTCGCATACGGAGGGTGTTCGCCGATCCGGATATCCACAGCTCTGCAGCTTCCTGCAACGGAGCAGCTCTGCGCACTGCTTGGCGGAAGGAGATCGGCATGAGGTGCCTCCCGAGGGCTTACAACGTGTTGCGGTTCGTGGAGGCGGCGATCGATGCCCGTGTCGCACGCATGAACCACGTACTCCCCGCGGCGATGACCTCCGGGTACGAAGCGCTGCTCCCGCAGATGCAGGCAGACGAGAAGGACAAGCACGTTCTCGCCGCCCCAGTTGACTGCAGAGTGAGCGTGCTGGTCACCGAGAGAACATCAAGGACTTCTGGCCTTCGTCGACCGGCCGCGATGCGATCAAGGTCGAGCGAACCTCGGAGTTCCTGAACCGCCTGATCACCCGGTCTCCCGACCGGGTGATCGCTCCTGTTCAATCAACGCCTTTCAGGCCTGGACGGAGGCGCCGGCGACCGCAGCGTGGTTTACCAGTTGGTGTAGGAGCCGTCGGGGCGGTGGAGGGTGGGGAGGGGGCGGGGTGGGATTGATTGGGTGCGGGCTCGGTCGCGGTCGATGTCTATGCCCAGGCCGGGGGTGTTGGAGGGGAGGACGCGGCCGGGGACGACGGTCGGGCGGGAGGTGAAGTAGGACGCCAGGTCGGGGTCCGGGTCGGACTGGTGTTCCTGGATTGCGGCGACCGGGGCAGTGAGGTTGAGGTGGAGGGACGCGGCGGCGGTGACGGGGCCGAGGGGGTTGTGGGTGGCCAGTTTGACGTGGTGGGTTTCGCAGGCGGCGGTGATCTTGCGGGCCTCGGTGAGGCCGGCGGCGATGGCGATGTCGACGCGGGCGTAGTCGATCAGTTCGTTCTCGATCAGCGGGGCGAACTCCCACTTGGACGCGAACTGTTCACCGGCCGCCAGCGGTACGCCGGTCCGCGCGCGGAGCATGCGGTAGCTGTCCGGGTGTTCGGCGCGCAGCGGGTCCTCGACGAAGTACGGCCGGGCCGATTCGATCTCGCGGCACAACGTGACGGCTTCGGGCGGGTCGAGGCGGGTGTGGACGTCGAGGATGAGCTCGATCTCGTCGCCGACCGCGTCCCGGACCTCGTGGAACAGCTTGATGCCCTGCCGCAGGGTACGGCGTTCGTCCAGGACGTCCCCGTCCGGCGGTACCGAGAACCGTAGGTGCTGCCAACCGTCAGCGACCAGCGTGCGGCAGCGCTCGAGGAACCGCGGCCGGTCGGCCATCCCGTCGCCCACGTGCACGTAGCACGGCACGTACTCCCGGACCGGTCCACCGAGCAGTTGGTGCACCGGTACGCCGTACGCCTTGCCGCGGATGTCCCACAACGCGACGTCGAGCGCGGCGATCGCGGATCCGACGACCCGGTCGGCCGGGTAGAAACCGGAACGGAACATCAGTTGCCACAGGTGCTCCGTCCGCAGTGGATCCTCGCCGAGCACGAGTGCGCCCAGGTGGTCGAGGGCGCCGGCCACGGCGCGCTGCCGGGACCGCAGGCCGACCTCGCCGATGCCGTGGATGCCCTCGTCGGTGTCGACCACGACCAGCATCATCGCGTCGCCCCGGTCGGGGAGGGTGAGCACTTCCCAGCCCGTGATCTTCATCTGACTCCTGCTCTGTTTCAGGAACGTTGTCATAGGACGGTAACCCACGGGTTCAGCGCAACGCCAGACCAGTTGTGATCTGTCCGAAACGAGTTGTTGACACAACCAGGAACGATTGCAAGCATGTTTCAACGCTGGTCGAGAGAAGGAGAACCGGATGGCCGCCACGGTCAGGGAAGTCGCGCAGCTGGCGGGTGTCTCGCCATCGACGGTGTCCCGGGTCTTCACCGCCCCGGACCAGGTGCAGGAGGCCACCCGGAAGCGGGTGACCGACGCCGCGCAGCAGCTCGGGTACCGGCCCGACCCGGCGGCCCGGACGCTGCGCAGCGGCCGGACCGAGTCGCTCGGGCTGGTGGTCCCGGACATCGCGAACCCGTTCTTCCCGCCGATCGTCAAGGCGATGCAGGCCCGGGCCCGCAACCACGGGTACACGCTGCTGGTCGCGGACTGCGACGAGCGCGAGGCCGACGAGCTGGAGACGATCGACGCGATCGTCAAGAAGGTCGACGGACTGATGCTCTGGGCATCGACCCTGTCGGACGGCCGGTTGCGTGAGCTGGCGGCGGAGATCCCGCTCGTCCTGGTCAACCGGCACGTGGAGGGCATCCCGGAACTGCGGATCTCGCTGACCCCCGGGATCAGCCAGGCCGCGGAGCACCTGCGGGCGCTCGGTCACACGAGCTGTGTGTTCGTCAACTGCTCGCGGCCGGAACACCTGCGGGGCAAGTCGATAAGAGAAACCTTCGACGCCCAGGGGCTCTCGGTCGTCGAGCTCGGTCCGTACGACCCGCGCTTCGAGACCGGGCTGCACGCCGCAACGCTGGCAGTCGCGAACGGCGCCACCGCGATCCTCGCGCACAACGACCTGGTCGCGATCGGCGTCCTGCACCAGCTCGCCCGCTCCGGGGTGGACGTGCCCGGACAGATCAGCGTGATCGGCGTCGACGACACGTTGCTCGCGGCCATGTCGATCCCCGCCCTCACCACGATCCGGATCTCGCCGCAGGCGGTGGCCACCCAGGCCGCCGACCTGATCGTCGAGACGATCAACGGCTCCGCCCCGGGCCGGCCGGCCGAGGTCGGCTCGCGGCTCATCCCGCGCGCCTCCACCGGCCCCGCGCCGCACCGCGCCTGACCCCACCCGCGCAACCCCAGCGCGATCCCAGCGCAACCACAGCGGAACCACAGCACTACCCCACGCAGTACGGCGGGCCGCCCCGCCGTACCGATCCTTCCTGGAGACATTCATGGCTACACCGTTGCGTGTTCGTGCTGCCCTGGTGGCGGCCGCGACCGGCCTCGTCCTCACCGGATGCGCGGGAGTCACCCCCGCCAAGAACGAAACCAGCAGCGGCGGCGACGTCGTACTGCGGGTGCAGGGCATGCCGGCGCCGACGGACACCGCCGCGCTGGCCCAGTTCAAGCGGCTGGTGCAGGACTTCCAGGCGAAGAACCCGGGCATCACGATCGAGGGGACCGAGAACCGCTGGGACCCGCTGACGTTCTCGGCCAAGCTCGCCGGCAAGACGATCGAGGACGTCATCCAGGTACCGCTGACCGAGCCGCAAGGCCTGATCGCCCGCAAGCACGTCCAGCCGATCACCGAGCAGCTGAAGCAGTGGACGCATTACCAGGAGTTCAACCCGCAGGTCCTGCAGCCGCTGAGTGACAGCGCGGGCCAGGTGTACGGGATCCCGCAGGCGCCGTTCGCACAAGGCCTGGTCTACAACCGCAAGCTGTTCACGCAGGCCGGGCTGGACCCGGACAAGCCGCCGGCGACCTGGGACGAGGTCCGCGCGGCCGCGAAGCAGATCAGCGCGAAGACCGGCAAGGCGGGCTTCGTCCACGAGTCGAAGGGCAACACCGGCGGCTGGCAACTGACCATGCTCACGTACACGCACGGCGGCTCGATGGAGACCGAGCAGGGTGGCAAGTACGTTGCCGCCGTCAACGATCCGGCGACGAAGCGGTCGCTCGAACTGCTGCAGGCGATGCGCTGGACGGACAACTCGATGGGCCAGAACCAGCTGCTGGACCAGGACGACGTGGTCAAGCAGTTCGCCGCCGGTCAGCTCGGCATGTTCATGGGTACGCCGGGCACGTACCGGCTGGCGAAGACGAAGTTCGGGATGAAGAACACCGCCGACTACGGCGTCACGTCGCTGCCGCAGGCCGGTGGCAACGCGACCCTCGGCGGCGCGGAGGTCTACATGGTCCCGGCGTCGGTGCCGAAGGAGAAGGTCGACGCCGCGGTGAAGTGGCTGCTGTTCGCGCAGGCCGAGCCGCAGTACGAGCCGGCGATCGCCGCGGAGCGGGCGAAGGAGCTGGCCAAGGACCCGAAGGCCGCGGTCGGCGTACCGACGCTCCCGATGTTCAGCACCGCGCAGCAGGACAAGATCAACGCCGCGATCAAGCCGTACGTGAACGTCGAGCTGGACCACTTCAAGCCTTGGCTGGAGGGTACGCCGAAGCTCACGCTGAAGCCCGAGCCGCCGATCGCCGCGCAGAAGCTCTACACGATTCTCGACACCGTCGTGCAGTCCGTGCTGACCAAGCGCGACGCGGACGTCGACGCGCTGCTCACGAAGGCGCAGGCGGACGCGGACAAGATGCTCGCCGCGGAGCAGAAGTGACGACTCTCCTGGAGCGCCGCGCGGCCGCGGAGCCGGCCGCGACGGCGCCTCAGCCCAGGGCCTCCCGGCGCCGGGCCGGTCTGCGCCGGGAGCTGCTCGGCCTGCTGTTCCTGGCGCCTTCTCTGGTCGTCTTCGGCCTGTTCTCGTGGTGGCCGATCCTGCGCGGGCTGCTGATCTCGTTCCAGCAGACCAACCTGGTCGATCCCGCCGTCTGGGTAGGGCTGGAGAACTTCCGCACGGTGCTGTCCGATCCCTTGGTGGGCAAGGCGTTGCTGAACACCCTGCTGTTCGTCGGCCTCGGCCTGGTGATCGGCTTTCCCGCACCGATCGTGCTCGCCGCGGTGATGTCGACGGTACGACGCTTCGCCGGGGTGTACCGCGTCGTCGTTTACCTGCCGGTGGTCGTACCGCCGGTGGTCGCGATCCTGCTCTGGAAGTGGTTCTACGACCCGGGATCCGGTCTGTTCAACCAGTTGCTCGGCCTGGTCGGGCTCGGCCCGTACCCGTGGTTGCAGTCGCCGAACACCGCGATGCTGAGCCTGGTGCTCGAGGCGACCTGGGCCGGGATGGGCGGCGCCGCACTCATCTACCTCGCGGCGATGACCGGAGTACCGTCCGAGCTCTACGAGGCGGCCGAGAGCGACGGCGCCGGGATCTGGCGCCGGATCTGGCACGTGATGCTGCCGCAGCTCCGGCCAGTGATCGGCTTGCTCCTCCTGCTGCAGCTGATCGGCACGATCCAGGTGTTCACCGAGCCGTACATCTTCACCCAGGGCGGGCCGGACGACGCGACGCTGACGGTGCTGTTGCTGATCTTCCGCTACGCCTTCCAGGACGGGCAGTACGGGCAAGCCGCCGCGTTGTCGGTCTTGCTCGCGATCGTCCTCGCCGTGCTGTCCGCGGTCTACCTCCGCCTGACGAGAAGCTGGAGCACGAAGTGAGCGAGCCGATGACAACGTTCACGTCGAGCAACGACCTGCGCAGACCGGGTACGGCGTTCGCGCTCCGGGCGGTCCAGGTCCTGACACTGCTGTTCCTGCTGGCGATCGGGATCGGCCCGCTGTACTGGACCGTGAAGGGCGCGGTGTCACCGCCGTCGGAGATGGTCACGCATCCGCTCCGGCTCTGGCCGGCCGAGCCCGCCTGGGGCAACTTCGCCACGGCCTTCACCGAGCTGGGCGTCGGCCGCTACCTGGCGAACACCGTCCAGGTCGTGGTCGGCTCGTGGGCGGTGCAGTTGCTGGTGGCTATGACCGCCGGATTCGCCTTCGCGGTGATCCGGCCACGGATCGGGCGCTACCTGTACGGCGCGATCCTCGCCACGATGTTCGTCCCGTACACGGTCTCGCTGGTCAGTCTGTTCCTGACCGTGCTGGACGTCCCGTTCCTGCATGTGAACCTGCTGGACACCTACTGGGCGATCTGGTTGCCCGCCGGCGCGAACGCCTTCAACGTCCTGCTGGCGACGCGCTTCTTCGAGGCGCTCCCGCAGGAGCTGTACGACGCCGCGAAGGTCGACGGCGCGAGTACCTGGCAACTGCTCACCAGGATCGTCCTGCCGATGAGCCGGCCGGTCATCGCGGTGATCAGCCTGCTGGCGATCATGCACTCCTGGAAGGAGTTCATCTGGCCGTTGGTCGTGATCTCCGACCCGACGCTGCAACCGATCAGCGTGGCGCTCGCGAACCTGGTCGACTCCGCGCCGCTCGACGTCCTGATCGCCGCGATGGCGATGGCGCTCGCCCCGCCCGTGCTCGTGTTCCTCGTTCTGCAGCGGTACGTCGTCGCCGGCCTCGGCTTCACGGGGGTGAAGGGATGACTTCCATCAGCAGGCGTGCCGTCCTGGGCGGCACAGTGGCTGCGGCCGTCGCCGGGGCCACCACGAGCCCGGCCCACGCCGCCGACGTCCAGATCACCGATGCCGCGAACACGATCAGGCTGGTCGCGTCACCTGACACTGGTGAGGTCAGGGTGATCGACGGCGCCGGGGTGCAGCGATTCGCGCTCACGACGTTCGAGTACGCGTCCGGAACCGGCGACGACAAGGTCACCCTGCGCACCACCGGAATCACAAGTGTCGAGCAGTTGCCGGGCGCACAACAGTTCACGATCACGTACGCCGCCCCGGTCGGCCAGGTCGTCGGCGTCTTCACCGTCGGGCTGCGGAAAGCGCGGATCCGCTGGGACGTGACCAACGTGACCAACCTGCGGACGGACAGTTTCCGGGTCGCGCGCGTCGTCTCGGGGACGGCGACCGAGCACTACGACCCGGTGGTGCTGTTGAACCGGGACCGTGATCCGGACACCGGCGCGTTGCGCGGCGGCGTACCGTTCGAGACCACCAACGGTGTCTGCTACTCCTACACCTGGTCCGACAACCGTGCCGTCATCCGTTTTCCGCAGAGCACCCTTGCCTTCAGCAACAACGGCTACCTGCACGCGATCGGTGACGCAAGCGGTTTCCTCGAGAGCACGATCGTGCTCGGCTCGATGCGCCCGCACTCCGCCGGGGTGATCGCCCGCGACGGCGACCTCGGCATCGAACTGTGGACCGACCAGCCGTTCAACCTGTGGAACACCGCCGGTTCCCGGACCGTGAAGCTGGAGGTGGTCAACGCCGGTCTGACCACCCGCAGTGTCCGCGTGGACTGGGTCGCGCGCGACTGGAACGGCGGCACCACGACCGGTACGACGAGCGGCTCGGTCGGTGCCCGCGCCGTCTGGAACGCAAGCTTCTCGGTCACGCTCGGCGCCCGCGACATCCGCTTCGTCGAGGCCGTGCTGTACGACGGTACGACCGAGGCCGCCTTCGCCCGGACGACGCTCAGCACGCTGTCGGCGTACACCTACGGCGACGGCGAGCAGAGCATGTTCGGGATGGGGAACTTCGCGTATCTGCAAGAGCCGTCCAGCAGCGCCGTACTCGGGCTGCTGAAGCTGCTCGGCATGAAGTGGATCCGGACCGCGTACCGGGCGTACAACGGGTACGCCGCCTCGCCCGGCCCGACTGTGGACGCCTTGGACCAGAACGCGTTCCTGCACAACATGCAACTGGCCCGCGAGCTGCCCTGGGGCGGTGCGACCACAGCGGCCTGGGCCGACGACATGGTGGGCCGCGCGATGTACTCCGGTGCGCGCTACTACGAATGCGCCAACGAGCTGAACCTCACCGCATCCGACAAAACACCGGCCGAGTACGTCACCGGTGTCCTGGAACCGTTGCGCTCGGCAATGAACGCGAAGGGCGCCACGTTCAAGGTGATGACGTGCGGCCTGGCCGGCTACCCCGAGCAGTGGATCCAGGACTTCGGCGCCGCGGGCGGCTGGCAGCACGTCGACGTCCTGGCGTACCACCCGGGCCGCGGCAACTACACCGCCGACTACGAACCGCCCGAGCCGTGGACCAACGAGACCCGCTGGAACTTCCTCGGCACTCTCAAGAAGGCAATCGCCGCCAAGGGAACCAAGGAACTCTGGCTCACCGAGGCGTACGCCGGAACGCAGCCCAACCGCTGGTGGACCGACACCTACCGGCACGCACCCGAAAACGTGTTCCTCCAGCTCGCGCTCGCCAAGGCGTACGGCGTCAGATGCGTGACCTGGTACACGCTCAACGACTCGATCCAGCAGCAGCCGATGGAGGCCAACGCGGACAGCGTCGAGTACCACCACGGCCTGCTGCACCGCGACCTCGGCGCGAAGCCCTCGCTGCTGGCGTTCGCAACCGCCGCCCGCTGGCTCGACCAGTCCACCTTCCTCGGCTGGGCCGACCTCGGCGATCCGGACCTGTTCGGACTCGTCTTCAGTACACCGACCGGCAAGGTCAACGTGTTGTGGTCGCGCAAGGACGGCTACGTGCTGAACGACGACCCGGCCCGCCGCCTCGCCGCGAGCCCCGCCTACTACCGCACTCCCGAACCCTGGGAGGACCAGTGGCCGACGAAGACGAACGTCACCGTTCCGACGCCGGCCGCGACCACGTCCGTCCGTGAACTGAACTGCCTCGGGATGGACGTCGCCACTCATCAAGCGAGCAACGCACAGGTCACCGTCACCCTCGACGGCTCGCCGCGCATCTTCATCGGCCTGGCCCTGCCCCTGACCGGAGGAACCCCATGACAGAACTCTCGAAACCGACCCGCCGGACGTTCGTCGCCGGCTCCCTGGTCGCCGCCGGTGTGGCCGGCGGCCTGCTGCCGGCGGGCACGGCCCGGGCCGCGACGGCGTACACGCTGACCGCGGACGGCATCACGGTCACGGCGCTGACCGACGGCACGCTCGTCGTCGGTGACGGCACCGAGCGGATCCGGATCGCGCATTTCCAGGTCAAGGACACCGTGCTCGGCGGCCAGCGCACCTTCGGCGGTACGCCGTCGCTGGTCACCCTGCCCGACGGCCGGCAGGCGATCCGCGTGGAGTACAAGATGAGTGCCGCCGCCCAGACGATCACGGTGACCGGTACGTTCGACGTCACCGCCCGCCGGCTGCACATGCGCTGGGACGCGACGAGCTCCCACAAGATGTACCTGAACTCGCAGTTCAGCCGCACCACGATCAGCCCGGCCGCGGCGGAGTACGCGACGCCTGTCACCCGGTGGAACCGCGACCCCGGCGGCGGTGTGCCGTACGAGACCAACGACGGCATCGTCTACACCGACACCTGGGCCGACACCCACGCGTACTTCCGGCTGCAGTCCAGCCGGCCGGACTGGACGACGCGGGACTGGATGCACATCGTCGGGACGTACGACGCGCTCGGCGTCCTGCGGCACGAGGCGGACCTTGTCCTCGGCAACCTTCGCGAGGTTGCGGCCAACGCGGCGGCCGTCGGACGTCCGGTCGGCATCGACCTGTGGACCGACCAGCCGTTCAACCTCTGGTACGAGACCGGACAGCCGATGCCGGTCAACGTCCAGGTGGTGGCGGGCAGCGGCGTGACCGCGCCGGTGACGGTGAGCTGGTTCGCCCGCGACTTCGACGGTACGACGCTCACGAGCGGATCGACCGTACTGCCGCTGGCCCCGGGCCAGAGCGCCGACCACAAGGTCGTCGTACCGGCGCTGCGCCAGCAGGGGGTCGCGTTCGTCGAGGTCAAGGCGGTGACCGGTGGCGTGGAGGCGTTCGCGCGGACCACGCTCGCCGTGCTGCCGTCGTACCCGTATCGCGGCGGCGGGATGTTTGGTATCGCCAACTATCCGTGGTTGCTGAAGCCCAGCAAGGCCGACATCGCCACACTGCTGCAGAAGATCGGTGTCGCCTCGGTGCGGATCGCCTACAACGGCGCGCCCGGCATCCCGCCGGCCGAGCTGGAGGCGCTGGGCATCATGCCGAACATCCAGCACGGTGACGTGGTGTTCGACGCGACCCCCGAACAGGCCAAGGCGTGGGCCGCCGAACTGGTCGACGTCGTCGTGGACGCCCGCGCCCGGTACTTCGAGGTGGACAACGAACGCAACCAGCCGTGGATGTCCGGCCTGTACGCCGACAAGTACATCCGCGACGGCCTGCGGCCCGTGGTCGAGCGGCTCGCCGAAGTCGGCGCCGACGTCAAGGTGATGAACAACGGCCTCGGCGGGATGGACGTCAACTGGGTGGACAGCTTCCACGCGCACGGCGGGTGGGACCTGATCGACGTGTTCGCGTTCCACCCGGGCCGCGGCAACTTCACACCGGACTACGCGCCGACGCCCGACGAATGGGTCACCGGGTCCAACGGCTCGTACTGGAACTTCCTCGGCGGTGTCCGGGAGGCGAAGCGGCGGATCCGCGAGTACGGCGGCGACAAGGAGCTGTGGCTGACCGAGGCGTACGCCTGCACACGGCCGAACCAGTGGTGGAACGACACCTTGCGCCAAGCGGCCGAGAACGTCCTGCTGACGTTGGCGCTGGCGAAGGCCGAGGGCGTCGACGGCCTGAACTGGTACCAGCTGTACGACAGCACGATCCACCATCCGCAGGAGGCCGACCCGGCGAACCCGGAGTACCACCACGGTCTGCTGCACCGGGACCTGTCCGCGAAGCCTTCGCTGCTCGCGTTCGCGAACGCGACCCGGGTGCTCGAGGAGGCGGAGTTCGTTCGCTGGCTGGACTTCTCGAAGGTCGACCGGCACCTGCAGGGGTTGCTGTTCTCGACGCCGGACGGTCCGCTGTCGATCCTGTGGAGCCGCAAGGACGGGTACCTGCTCAACGCCGACCACGTGGAAGGGCAGGCGTACTACCCGCACCCGGAGGTGTGGGAGGACGACTGGCCGACGAAGACGAACGTCGTCGTGCGCGGTGGTGAGCTCGTGGAGATCGACTGCATCGGACGCCGCCGGACGCTGACCGGGTCGCGGATCAGGCTCACCCTCGACGGGGCCCCGAGGCTGTACCGCGGTCTGTCGGCGCAGCCCGAACTGCAGCTCCGGCTCGCGTGAATCGCGTCCTCGTCACCGGAGCCGCCGGCCGGATCGGTCGCGCGGTCGTGGACGCCTTGCAGGTACGACGTACCGCGGTGACCGCGCTCGTGCTACCTGGTACGGCGGAGGCGCTGCCGGCGGACCGGGTCGTCGAGGGCAGCGCGTGCGATGCGGGCGCGGTGCGGGCCGCGATGGCCGAGGTGGACGGAGTGATCCATCTCGCCGCGCGGCCGGCGCCGAACCACGGAACGCCGTCCGAGGTGTTCGGGCAGAACACGCTCGGGACGTTCACGGTGCTGGAGGAGGCGGGGCGGGCCGGGGTGCGGAACGCTGTCGTGGCGAGCAGCCTGGCCGCGAACGGGCTGCCGTTCGCGGCCAGGCCGCTCAGCCCGGCGTACGTGCCGCTGGACATGAGCGTGCCGACCCAGGCCGAGGACGCGTACGCGTTGTCGAAGCTCGCCGACGAGCAGACCGCCGCGATGATGACCCGCCGTCACGGGATGACCACGGTCGCGCTGCGGTACCCGTTCGTCGGCGGCTTCACCGATCGCCTCCGGGACCATGCCGAGAAGGTCGGCGCCGACCCCTCCGTCGGTGCCGCGGACCTCTGGTCGTATCTGGAGACCCGGGACGCCGCCCGCGCCGCCGTCCTCGCGCTCCAGGTCCAGGGCGGCCACCACGCCTTCCACGTGGCCGCGCCCCGGACCTTGGCGCCGTACCCCACCGTCGAACTGCTCCGCCGCTTCCACCCGACCACCGAAATCCGTGCGGCCCTCCCCGGCCGCACGACCCCGCTCGATCTCGTCCCGGCCCGGCAGTTGCTGGTCTTCACGGCCGAGTACGAGCTGTGATCGTCCACCGCCTCAGGACAGCCGGGCCCGCTTTCGGAATCCTTTCCTTCTGGGCGGGTCCGTGGCAGGCTGGCTGAGTTTGGACACGGGCGGAAGGGGTCTGGCATGCGGTTTCACCACGATCGGGAGCCGGCGGGAGATCTGACCTTCAGCGACGTGTTCCTGGTGCCCAACCGGTCGCGCGTGGCGTCGCGGCTGGACGTCGATCTGTCGACGGCGGACGGTTCCGGTACGTCGATCCCGGTGGTCGCGGCGAACATGACCGCGGTGTCCGGGCGGCGGATGGCGGAGACGATCGCCCGCTGCGGCGGGCTCGCCGTGATCCCGCAGGACATCCCGGTGGACGTCGTCGCCGAGGTGGTTGCCTGGGTCAAGGAACGCGACCCGATCCACGACACCGCGCTGACGCTGCCGCCCACGGGGACCGTCGGCGAGGCCCTGAACCTGCTGCCGAAGCGCAACCACGGGGCGGTGGTCGTGGTGGACGACGGCGCGCCGGTCGGCGTGGTGACCGAGGCGGACTGCTCCGGAGTCGACCGCTTCACCCAGCTCGAATCGGTGATGTCCCGCGAGCTCCTCACGCTGCCGGCGGGCATCGACCCGGAGGCGGCGTTCAACCAGTTGCACGACGGCCGCCACCGGCTCGCGCCGGTCGTCGACGCGGACGGCCGGATCGTCGGCATCCTGACCCGCCAGCGCGCCCTCCGCGCCACGCTCTACGACCCCGCCCTCGACGCCCGGGGCAAGCTCCGGATCGCGGCCGCGATCGGGATCAACCGCGACGCCGAGCAGAAGGCGAAAGCGCTCCTCGACGTCGGCATCGACGTCCTGGTCATCGACACCGCGCACGGTCACCAGGAGCGGATGCTCGAGGTCGTCGAGCGGGTCCGCGCGCTCGGTCCGCAGGTGCCGATCGTGGCCGGCAACGTGGTGACCGCCGAAGGCGTCACCGACCTGGTGAACGCCGGGGCGGACATCGTGAAGGTCGGCGTCGGTCCGGGCGCGATGTGTACGACGCGGATGCAGACCGCCGTCGGGCGCCCGCAGTTCTCCGCCGTGCTGGAGTGCGCGACCCGGGCCCGCGAGCTCGGCAAGCACGTCTGGGCCGACGGCGGCGTACGGCATCCCCGCGATGTCGCGCTCGCGCTCGCCGCCGGGGCCTCGAGCGTGATGATCGGCTCGTGGTTCGCCGGTACGTACGAATCGCCCGGCGACCCGCACCGCGACAGCCAGGGCCGGATCTACAAGGAGAGCTTCGGGATGGCGTCGGCGCGCGCCGTACGGTCCCGGACCGCGGAGGACTCGCCGTACCAGCGGGCCCGCAAGAGCATCTTCGAGGAGGGCATTTCGACCGCCCGAATGTACCTCGACTCCGAGCGCCCGAGCGTCGAGGACCTGCTGGACTCGATCGTCTCCGGCATCCGCAGCTCCTGCACGTACGTCGGCGCCGCGAACCTCGCCGAGTTCCACGAGCGGGCCGTGGTCGGCCTGCAGACCGCCGCCGGGTACGCCGAGGGCAAACCAGTCGACACCAGCTGGCTGTAATCGACTTCATCACCCCAGGGATGAGACCCGGGCCCCGGCAAGATCATGCGCAGGGCGATGGTCACGCTCGGCGATCGGTGGCACGGTGTAGTCAACAGGGGGAGGAAGGGCACCGGACCATCCGTCGGGGGGTCGCGGTTCCGCTGGGGGCAGCGGGACCGGCCGACGCGGGGGGCTCTCAGTTACCGGTGTCCTGCTCGCGATCGCGGGCGGTGGTGCGGCTTCGCCGAGGCTTGGGAGGGCGACTCGGGGAACCGTGCACCGTCCGCGAACGCCTGCGTTCCTCACGGCCCTTGCCCGCGCGCGGGTACGGCGGCATAGTCGGAAGGACCGATGCCGCAGGGAGCCGACGCTGTGGAGGCAGACAAGGCGCCGATGAGGGTGGATGCGGAGACCGCGATCATCCTCCGCGAGGCGTATCACAAGATCGAGGCACTGTTCCGGTCCGACCATTACGGCCTGTACGACTACGTCAGGGTGGTGGCTGGGAAGATCGCGCACGTCGACGCCTTCTACGTCGGGTTCCTGCAGGGCAGCAGCCGGGTCCGGTACCCGTACGGCTACGACGACGGGCAATACGTGAACCCGGACACCCACATCTTCGGGCCGGACGGGCCGACGGCCTGGCTCCTCAAGCACCGGCAGACGTACCGGTTCGCCTACGACAACGGCTTCGCGCTGCATGCCGGCGTACCGGTGGGAGACGCGGGACGACGGTCCGAGGACGCCGTCACGGTGCCGATCTTCCGGCCGTCCAAGGACGGACCCGATCAGCTGTTCGGGATGCTCTCGATGCAGAGCTACACCCCCAGGTCGTACGACGACAACGCGGTCCGGGCGTTCGAGTGGTTGTGCGAGGTGGTGGAGCGGGTGCTGACCCGTGAGGGCGAGGACCGTGAGGCGTTGCGCCGGCTGCCCGCGGGGGACATCGGCCCGAATCTGCTCACGTCCGACCACGTGATGGAGTACCTGACCCACCGGGTCGCCTCGATCCGGGAGATCGCGGCCGAGGCGCTGGACGAGCCCGACGTGAGTACCGCCGTCCACAGGCACCTGGAGCGGATCGTCGACGCCGCCGAGCACATCCAGTCCGAGCTGATCGAGATGCTGATGGAGACCGACGAAGGGCCGGAGCGCCGGTTCACCAGCCTCACGAAGGCGCAGCAGGGAGTTGCCCTGTTGCTCGCCGACGGTCTCGACAACGATCAGCTCGCCGCCGAGCTCGGCGTCAGCCTCAACACGGTCAAGACCCACCTGAGCGCGATCCTGCGCAAGTACGGCTTCCGGCACCGCGCCCAGGTGGCCGACGACGTCCGCAAGTACCTGGCCCGCTAGTCCTTGGGCCCGCTAGTACGAGCGGGCCACGTACGCGACCAGGTCCGGCTCGTGGTCGTCCAGCGGCAGCGTGCCGTCCGGGCGTTGCAGGCAACGGACCGTGACGGCGGACTCGGCCAGCCGGTCCTCGCCCTGCTCGCCGACGGCGTCGTACGGGAGGGTCGCCCAGCCGGACGCGGCCGCCTCGATCGCCTCGTCCACGGTGCGCACGGCGGTGATCCGGGCGGCCTGGCGAGCGGTTGCCTCGGCCAGCAGATGGTCCTGATCCGCCTCGATCGCTGCCACCACGGTCCGGGTCAGGTCCGCGCGTGCCACGGCGGTCTTGTCCGAGTCGCGGAGCCGGCGTACGACGGTGGCGACATCGGCGGCCAGGTCACGCGGACCCAGTTCGATCCGGATCGGGACGCCCTTCAGCTCCCAGTTGACCGCCCGGCGGCCGAACGGCTGGTCGGTCCGATCGTCCACGGTGACCCGCAGACCGGCCGCGCTCAGCTCGTCGGCGATACCGCGGGCCGCGGCGATCGCTTCCTCCTTCACCGCGAGTACGACGACCTGCGTCGGAGCGACCGCGGGCGGGACCCGGAGGCCCGCGTCGTCGCCGTGCACCATGATCAGGCCGCCGACCATGCGCGTCGTACTGCCCCAGGAGGTCGTCCAGGCGAGCTCACGACTCCCTGCGCTCGACAGGTACGAGATGTCGAACGCACGGGCGAAGTTCTGTCCGAGCTCGTGGGAGGTCCCCATCTGCAGGGCCTTGCCGTCGCCGGTCATCGCTTCCAGGGTCATCGTGTTGATCGCGCCCGCGAACCGCTCGCGCCGGGTCTTCCGTCCCGTGACGACCGGGATCGCCAGCACGTTGACCATGACGTCGCGATAGACGTCGTACAGGATCTTGGTCGCGAAGGCGCGGGCGTCCTCGGAGGTGGCGTGGGCGGTGTGGCCTTCCTGCCACAGGAACTCGGTGGTGCGCAGGAACAGGCGGGGGCGGAGCTCCCAGCGGACCACGTTCGCCCATTGGTTGAGGAGGAGCGGCAGGTCCCGGTAGCTCTGGATCCATTTCGAGAGGTACTCGCCGACGACGGTTTCCGACGTCGGGCGGATGACGGCCGGTTCCTCGAGTTGCTTGCCGCCGGCATGCGTGACGACAGCGAGCTCCGGGCTGAAGCCCTCGACGTGCTCGGCTTCGCGTTGCAGGTAGCTCTCGGGGATCAGGAGCGGGAAGTAGGCGTTCTGGGCGCCGGTCGCCTTGATCCTGCGGTTCATTGCCTCCTGCAACAGTTCCCAGATCCCGTACCCGTACGGTCGCACGACCATGGTCCCCCGCACCGGCCCGTTGTCGGCGAGCTCGGCCTTGGCGATCACGTCCTGGAACCATCTGGGGTAGTCCGTCGCCTGCGAGGCAAGCACGGATCGGGTCGCTGTCATGCTTCGTGAGTCTAGGAGTCCGGCAGTACGGCGTGCCACGCATTTGACTGCGGACACACGAAGGGGACCTCGGACAGTGGCCAGATGTCCGAGGTCCCCAGGTGGTGTCCGAGCTACCTCAGAGCGAGGCCAGCGCCTCGTTCCAGGTCTTCGACGGGCGCATCACCGCGGCGGCCTTGGCGGCGTCGGGGTGGTAGTAGCCGCCGAGGTCGGCCGGGCTGCCCTGGACGGCGAGCAGTTCGTCGACGATGGTCTGCTCGTTCGTGGCGAGGGTCTCGGCCAGCGGCGCGAACGCCTTGGCCAGATCCGCGTCGTCGGTCTGCGCGGCCAGCTCCTGCGCCCAGTACAGGGACAGGTAGAAGTGGCTGCCGCGGTTGTCGATGCCGCCGACGCGGCGGGTCGGGGACTTGTCCTCGTTCAGGAACGTGGCGGTCGCCCGGTCGAGCGTGTCGGCCAGGACCTGGGCGCGGGCGTTGCCGGTCGCCTGGGCCAGGTGCTCGAAGCTCGCGGCCAGCGCGAAGAACTCGCCCAGGCTGTCCCAGCGCAGGTAGTTCTCCTTGACCAGCTGCTGCACGTGCTTCGGCGCCGACCCGCCGGCACCGGTCTCGAACAGGCCGCCGCCGGCCATCAGCGGCACGACCGACAGCATCTTCGCGCTGGTGCCCAGCTCGAGGATCGGGAACAGGTCGGTCAGGTAGTCACGCAGTACGTTGCCGGTCACCGAGATGGTGTTCTCGCCGCGGCGGATCCGCTCCAGCGACAGCTTGATCGCGTCCACCGGCGCCAGGATCTTCAGGTCCAGCCCGTCGGTGTCGTGGTCGGCGAGGTACTCGTTGACCTTCGCGATGATCTGCGCGTCGTGCGCCCGGGTCTCGTCCAGCCAGAACACCGCCGGGTCGCCGGTCGCGCGGGCGCGGGTGACGGCCAGCTTGACCCAGTCGCGGACCGGGGCGTCCTTGGTCTGGCAGGCGCGGAAGATGTCACCCGGCTCGACGGCCTGCTCCAGGACGACGTTCCCGGACTCGTCGACCAGCCGGACGGTGCCCGCGGCCGCGACCTCGAAGGTCTTGTCGTGCGAGCCGTACTCCTCGGCCTTCTGCGCCATCAGGCCGACGTTCGGCACCGAGCCCATCGTGGCCGGGTCGAACGCGCCGTTCGCGCGGCAGTCGTCGAGGACGACCTGGTAGATGCCCGAGTAGCTGCTGTCCGGCAGGACCGCGAGCGTGTCGTGCTCCTCGCCGTCCGGGCCCCACATGTGGCCGGAGGTGCGGATCATCGCCGGCATCGACGCGTCCACGATCACGTCCGACGGGACGTGCAGGTTCGTGATGCCCTTGTCGGAGTCGACCATCGCGAGCGCCGGGCCGTCGGCCAGTTCGGCGTCGAAGGAGGCCTTGATCGCGTCGCCGTCGGGCAGCTCGGACAGGCCGCCGAGGATCGCGCCCAGGCCGTCGTTCGGCGAGAGGCCGGCCTTGGCGAGCGTCTCGCCGTACTGCGCGAAGGTCTTCGGGAAGAACGTGCGGACGACGTGGCCGAACACGATCGGGTCGGAGACCTTCATCATCGTGGCCTTGAGGTGGACCGAGAACAGGACGTCGTCGGCCTTGGCGCGGGCGACCTGCTCGGTGAGGAACTCGCGCAGCGCGCCGACGTGCATCACGGAGGCGTCGACGATCTCACCGGCGAGCACCGGGACCGACTCGCGCAGCACGGTGGTCGTGCCGTCCGCGGCGGCCAGCTCGATCCGCAGCGAGCCGTCGGACGCGATCACGGCCGACTTCTCGGTGGACCGGAAGTCGTTCTGCCCCATGGTGGCGACGTTCGTCTTCGAGTCGGCGGTCCACGCGCCCATCCGGTGCGGGTGCGCCTTGGCATAGTTCTTCACCGAGGCGGGGGCGCGGCGGTCCGAGTTGCCCTCGCGGAGCACCGGGTTCACCGCGGAGCCCTTGACCTTGTCGTAGCGGGCCTGGATCTCCCGCTCCTCGTCGGTCTTCGGCTCGTCCGGGTACTCCGGCAGCGCGTAGCCCTGGGACTGCAGCTCGGCGATCGCGGCCTTCAGCTGCGGGACCGAGGCGGAGACGTTCGGCAGCTTGATGATGTTCGCCGCCGGGGTCTTCGCCAGGTCGCCCAGCTCGGCGAGCGCGTCCGCGATCCGCTGGTCCTCCTTCAGGTACTCCGGGAGGACCGCGAGGATGCGTCCGGCCAGTGAGATGTCCCGGGTCTCCACGCCGACACCGGCCTGGCCGGCGTACGCCTGGACGACAGGGAGGAACGAGTACGTGGCGAGCGCCGGAGCCTCGTCGGTGTGGGTGTAGATGATCGTCGAGTCAGTCACGGGCCCACCTTATCCGGCGTACGTCGCACTCCTACGTGGGCCGGATCACGCTCAGACCAGGTCGTCGGGGTGCGCCAGGGTGATGCCGGCCGCGGCGGTGACCGCGCTGGTGAAGGACAGGGTGTCGATGGGGGAGGACGCGGCCACGGTCGCTCCGGCCAGTGAGGCGAGGCCCTTCGCGCCCTCCCAGACGCAGTCCACGAACACCGCCTTGGCTGCCTTGACCTGGGAGAACTCGACGCCGGACAGGTCGCAGCCCCGGAACACCGCGCCGGTCAGGTCCGCGGAGACGAAGTCGGCGCTCTGCAACCGGCAGTCGGTCACCTCGGCCCTCACGAACTTCGCGAACCGGAACGACGCGAAGTCGAGCACGGTGTCGCGGATCGTGACGTGCTGCAGGTTCGCGCCCGGTGCGGCGAACCCGATCATCCGGGAGCCGGTGATCGCGACCCGGGTCAGCGCCGCGTCGGACCAGCGCGAGTTCGCGAGGTCGCACTGCGTGAGCTCGGTGTCGACCACGATCAGCTTCTCCAGATCGGATCCGGCCAGCTTGCAGCGGGTCAGCCGGCACCCGCCGATCTCGACGTGCTCGGCCTCCAGGTCGCTGAGGTCCACATCCTCCAGCCCCAGCTCGAGCAACCGCTCCTCGTCCTCGACGTCCACAGGCGTCGCGGGGTCGAGCTGGGCACGGAGGCGAGGCGCGGCGATCTTCACCCAACCGACCGTAGCGGCCGCCGCCGACAGGAGCCGATCGCCAGGCCATCACAATCGCGGCTCCGCCGCGGTCGTGAGCGGGGAGCCACCGGGACCGGTGGATTGTGATGGCCTGGCGATCGGTCAGGTGCTGCGGAGGTAGTGGGCGGCGGCGCCGACGAGGGCGGAGTGCTCGGTGTCCTTCGTGGCGGAGGCGGGGAAGTCGAGGACGGCGTCGACCAGGTCGAAGGCGCCCGAGATCGAGCCGCCGAGGACCGTGTGCGTGACGCCGAAGCGGTCGAGCCAGGGTTTCAGCGCCTCGGCCAGGTCGGTGAACGCGGAGCGCAACACCTGGTGGGCGGCGGTGTCGCCGGCGCGGGCCTGGTCGGCGATCTCCTTCACGCCCGGTGCCTCGGTGCCGGTGGTCTCGGCGTACCGACGCAGGATGGCCCGGGCGGAGATGGAGTCCTCCAGCGGCTTCCCGGCGTACGACGTCTTGTAGAGCTCACCGCCCGGCGGGACGGTGCCGCCTTCGCGGACCACGCGGCCGTCGGCGAGGAACGCCGTACCGATGCCGGTGCCGATCGTGACGCCGACGCAGCGCTCGACGCCGCGGACCTCGCCCGCGGTCCACTCGCCGACCGCGAACGCCTCAGCGTCGTTCATGAACATCAGCCGGCCGATCCCCAGCGCGGCACCCAGCGCCTCGCCGAGGTTGAACCCGTACAGCTGGTCGAACTTGCCCTGCCCGCGGTACCACGCGACCCCGGTGCCGAAGTCGAACGGCCCGGGCAGCGCGACCGCCAGACCGTTTGCCAGTGGCAACTTCCGGGCGGCGTCGGCGAGCTGCTCGACGACCTCTCCGGCCGGTGCCTGGGACTCGAGCTTCGCCCGGTCCACCTCGGTCACCTCCCACGTCTCCGGCGCCACCAAGGCCGCCGTCACGTGGCTTCCCCCGATCTCCAGTACCGCTACGTCCATCCGCACATCATTCCAGCAGACCAGTTCCGTCCCGTACGTCGCCTTAGGGCACGTCTCCCTAGTCCTCGCAACCTCTACGCTCTCGGTTCCGAGGAAAGGTGGCGCCAGTGGATGCTCCCGTCTCCGAGCGCGGGTTCACGTCGCTCGACGACGTCGACCCGGCTCCGATGGCTGCCTATCGGGATGCCGATGGGCAGCACCACGAGGCGCCGAGTGGTCTGACCCTCCGCTTCTCGCCGTACGGCGATCGCGCGGACGATCTACCGCCCTCCGCCGGCACGGGTGTGCTCGACGTGTTCGTGTGCACCAACACGACCGTCGACGGGGCAGGGCTGCTGCTCGTGGACGGCGTCCTGGTCGCGGCCGGCGACGGACGGTACCAGGTGGAGCTGCCGCCCGGTGAGCACCGTGTGGAGGTGCAAGGGGCGGATGCCTCGAGCGCCGAGTTCACCCTCGCGCCCGGTGAGCGCGTCGTCTTCAGCAGCGGGCACGGAGTCGCCGTCCGGTCGGAGATCGAGTTCTCGACGGTGCTGTACCGGGTTGAACCCGGCAGCGAGCCGGTGCCGCGTCTGGCCGGGGAGGATGCGAAGACGTCGACCGTCGGGTGCCTGGCGGCGTTGGCCGGACTCGTGTTGCTGGTCGGCGGCGCGATCGCGGCCTCAGCGGTCGGCAGTGCGTTCTTCGAGATCCTGTTCGGGGTGGTCGCGGTGGCAGGACTGGCCGGCCTGGTCGGGGGCTGCATCGCGGGTTTCCGGACGACCGGTCGCCTGCACAAGCGCGCGGCCGCCTCGCGTATTCAGCCGGTGTACCGCGCCCGCCCGGCGCGCTCGGTGCTCGGCGGCGCGCCCGTCGCCTTCCCGAGCCCGTTCGACCTGCGCGACTGGGCCCGCCGGCGCCGGGAGCTGGGTGTGGCCCTGGTGTTCGACCTGTTCCTGTACCGCGCCGTGAAGGATCCTGTGGTCGCGTACGAGGGCACCGGGAAAGGCCCGGCGTTGGCAGCCGCGGGCGGGCTGCGCCTGTGGATCGACGGCATCGCGGCTCCCTGCGACTGGTCAGTCTGGTACTACCCGCTGGCGCAGGGTCGTCACAGCTTCCGGGTCGAGTACGAAGGCCCTGAAGGAGAGTCGGCCGGCCACACGTTCGAGTTGGACGTCAGGAACCCAGCAAGCCCGGCCGTCGTGCACGTACCGGTCCGGGTCTTCCGGATCTGGGACGCCACAGCCGGCCGCCACCTCGAGCTGCCACCGCAGATCGCCCACCGCCTGGCGCGGCGCCCACAGCAGCGCATCTCGAAGTACACCAACGGTTGTCGGAGCGAGGACGGGTGGTCCCCGCACCGCATCTGGCCGTCATAGCTCCGGATCCCTGAAGGAACCCCGGAGCGCTCCTGTCCGTAGAGTGGCTGGAGCGAGGGGAACCGACATGCCGACCGAGTGCAGGACGACGTCCGCGGTCGCGGCGCTGAGCGTCGCGGTGGCGGTATTCGGTCATGTGCTCGTCGGAGGCGGTGGAGTGCCGCTGGGCGTCGTACCTCCGTTGGCCGCGCTGACCGGGGTCTGCTGGCTGCTGGGCGAGTACCTGGCGGGGGAGCGGGTCCTGACAGCGATGGTGCTCGCTGGCGTACAGCTTTTCGTGCACGTCACCCTGGACTCGGCGACCATGCACCACGGCATGTCGCTCCAGGGCAGCCTGATGATGACCGGCACGCACCTCGGTGCGCTGCTAGTGGGCGTCCTCGCGATCGGCCGCGCCCATCGATGGGTCCATCGGGTACTGCGAGTGTTCGCGCGGCTGCTCCCGAGGCTGCCGGTACTGCGTCCGATCCTGCTCGTCGGCGCCGGCCTCGGCAGCTTCGCGTCCTGGATCCCGAGCGGGTCCCGGCCCGGTTCGAGCGTCTCGGAGCGCGGACCTCCCGGCGTACGAGTACTGCCAGCTGTCTGAACCGGCGTTCGCGCCGAAGTACTCGTATGCCTTTGAAAGGTCTTGTCATGCCCAAGAGATTCGTCCTGCGTGCCGGCGCGATCGCGGCTGCGTCCGCGCTCGTCGTGATCGGCGCCTCGGGGTCGGCGTCCGCGCACGTTACGGTGTCGTCGCCGGACGCCAAGCCCGGTGGGTACGCGAAGCTGGTGTTCCGCGTGCCGACCGAGTCGGACACCGCCAGCACCACCAAACTCGTCGTCTCGCTGCCCAAGGACCATCCGTTCGCGCACGTCGGTGCGCAGGTGAAGGACGGATGGAAGGTCGAGAAGAAAGAGGAGAAGCTGCCCGCCGCGGTGAAGGTCGGTGACGTCACCCTGACGAAGGCGATCACCACGATCACCTGGACCGCGACCGCGGGCGGCATTCCGCCGAACGACTTCGACGAGTTCTCGCTGTCGGTCGGGAGGTTGCCGGAGGGCGTGGACGCGCTGACCTTCCCCGCGGACCAGACGTACAGCGACGGTGAGGTGGTGAAGTGGGCCGAGGCCGCCAAGGAGGGCGCCGACGAGCCCGAGCACCCCGCGCCGGCACTGAAACTGGCCGCCGCGGTCACGCCGGTTGCAGCCACGACGCCGGAAGCTACGTCGTCGCCGGACAATCTGGCGCGCTGGCTCGGCGGCGGTGGGCTGCTGGCCGGGCTGGTCGGTCTGGCCTTCGGCCTGCGGCCGCGTCGTGCAGTGGCTGCCGCGGAGAAGTAGCCGTGCGCAGACTGATCGCAGTCCTGGTGGCGTCGCTGCTCACGCTGGTGGTTTCCGCCGGCGTGGCGGCGGCGCACGCCAAGCTCGAGTCGATGACGCCGGCCGACGGTTCGTCGATGGCCGCGCCGCCGACCAAGGTGGTGCTGACCTTCAGCGAGCCGGTCGGCGCCAACGGGACCCAGGTCCAGGTGAAGTCCCCGAACGGTACGAACGTCGCGAACGGTGACGTTCAGGTGGTCGACAACACGGTCACCCAGCCGGTCGGGGCGATGATCGAAGCCGGCAAGTACATGGTCGAGGCGCGCGTGGTCTCCGCGGACGGTCACCCGATCACGGTCACCGGCTCGTTCACCGTCACCCACGAAGGCCATCCCGCCACAGAACCCGCGGGCGCACCGGCACAGCAGCCGGACGGCAACTCGAACACCGTCACGATCGTCGCGATGTGCCTGGTCATGCTGGTCGTCGTGGCGCTGGCAGTGGTCATCGTCCGCCGCCGACCCACCCCATGAGACGCCCGCTCGTCCTCGGCGGGACAGTTGCCGTCGGCATCGTTGTGATGGTGGCGGGACTGCTGGCCGCGGGCGGCGCTCCGCAGCGGCCGGCGGACGGCCTGCTCGGGGCCGGGCTCGGCGTCTCGTGGGCGGTTCCGGTACTGCGGATCCTCGCCGACGGAGCCGCGGTGGCGACCGGTGGCGCCGTGCTCGCGGTCCTGCTGTTCCTGCCGGCGAAGGACGGAAAGCTCGGCAGCAAAGCGATCCGCGCCTGTCAGGACGCCGCGCTCGCCGCCGGGATCTGGGCCGTCGCGAGTATCGGCGGACTGATCGCGACCGCCGCCGTCATCCTCGGCATCCCGCTGTCCCACCTGGCGGAGCACGCCGGTCCGGCCGGTCAGCTCAACCAGGTCCGCGCGCTGGCAGTCACCGTCGTACTCACCGCCGTACTCGCCGTGATCCTCAGCGGCACCACGACGCTGCGGACCGCCCGGCTGGCCGCCCTACTGACGATCGCCGCTCTCATCGGCCCGCTCCTGACCGGCCACGGCGCGATCGACCGCACCAACCTGTGGTCCCTGCTCGCCACCGCGTCGCTCGTCGTTCATGTCGTCGCCGCGACGGCCTGGGTCGGCGGTCTGGCCGCCGTACTGCGCTACGCCCGATCCCGCGAGGCCGTCGAGATCTTCAGCACGCTCGCCCTGAGCTGTGCGGTGACCATGGGCGTCACCGGACTGCTCACGGCCGAGATCCATCTCGGCGGGCGGCAGGACGGCTGGGGCCTGATCACCCAGTGGGTGACGACCGGGTACGGCGTTCTGGTGCTCGGGAAGACGCTCGCGTTCGCGGCCCTGGTGTTCATCGGCCGGCAGCACCGGCGCAGCGCCCTGCCGCGGCTGACGAGCGGCGACCCCGCGGTGTTCCGGCGGCTCGCGGTCCTCGAACTCCTGGTGATGGCCGGCACGATCGGCCTGGCGGTCGCCCTCGCACGGACTCCGTGACGAGTCGGTGACATGTCAACAGGCGTCCGTACAATGGATGGATGAGGGAACCGCGGGGGCTCGACGAGCACGAGGCGCGACTGTGGCAGTCGTACCGCGACACGCATCGCGAACTGATGCGGGCGCTCGAGGCGCGCATGATCACCAATTCGGGCCTGTCCGGCGCCGACTACGCCCTGCTGCACCCGCTCTCCGAGGCTGAGGACGGCGTCCTGCGCACCCGTGACCTCGGTCGCTCCGTCGGCTGGGAGCGCAGCCGCCTGTCGCATCAGGTCAGCCGGATGGAGAAGCGCGGCCTGGTCTGCCGTGAGGAGTGCACGTCCGACGCCCGCGGCTCGATGGTGCGTCTCACGCCGCTCGGCCGGAAGGCGATCGAGTCCGCGGCCCCCGATCACGTCGACGCGGTCCGCACCTACTTCTTCGACCGCCTGAGCCCGGACGAGCAGGCTCAGCTCACCACGCTCCTCGACCGGATCGCCGCCGACCTCCCCGCCACCTGCGCCACGCCGGAGTGCGACGAGTAGGTCCTCTCCTTCGACCGGTCATCTGGTGACTGGTACGGACACGCCGTCACGCAGCGCGATCGGATGCGGTCCTCGGAAGAATGATCGCGTCGGGTTCGGATGCGCGCTGGATTTGACAATCGTTTTCACTAAAGGTGAGGATGGGCGCGTGGCTGAGGCGTGGGGTAGACGTGGGTTCCTGGGGCTGGCCGGCGCCGCCGGGCTGGCCGCCGTGACGGGGTGTGGTGCCGACAGTGGTGCGGGTGGTGGTGCCGGTAGTGGTGCGGCCGCGCAGCCGAAGCAGGGCGGGCGGCTGCGCGCGGTGTACGCCGGGGGCGGGGCGAAGGAAGTGCTCGATCCCCACGTCCAGAGCCTGTTCGTGGACATCGCCCGGCACAAGGCGATGTACGAGAAGCTGGTCGAGCTCGGGCCCGACCTGAAGCCGGTGCCACGGCTGGCGTCGAAGTGGGACCACGACGGTACGGCGACCACCTGGCGCTTCACGCTGCGGGACGCGACGTTCCACGACGGCGGGAACCTGGTCGCCGAGGACGTGTTGTACAGCCTGAGCAGGATCGTCGATCCCGCCGTACCGGAGCGGGTCGCGCAGTCGTCGCTCGCGACGCTGGATCTCAAGCGCAGCAAGGCGATCGGCCCCGCGACGGTCGAACTGGTGCTGACCGCGCCGAACGCGGAGTTCCCCGCGCTGCTCGCCGGGATCGGCACGCAGATCGTCCGCAACGGGTTCAAGGACCCGTCGAAACCCGTCGGCACCGGCGCCTTCCGGTACGTGTCCTTCGAGGCGGGACGCTCGATGATCGCCTCGCGGTACGACGACTACTGGGACGAGCCGGCCCGGATCGAGGAGCTGCACATCCTGTCCGCCGACGCCGAGGCGCGCGCGAACGCGGTCCAGGGCGGCCAGGCCGAGTATGCGAACGACATGACCGCGACGTTCGCGCGGACCGCCGAGGCCGGGAAGACGGTGCGCATCGTGGCCGCGAAGGCGAGCACCATGCAGGCGTTCGTGATGAAGGTCGACCAGCCGCCGTTCGACAACCCCGACGTACGGCTGGCGTTCAAGCTGCTCGCGGACCGGCAGCGTCTGGTGGACGTCGTGCTCGCCGGGCGCGGCGAGGTGGGGAACGACCTGTTCGGCAAGGGCTACCAGTACTACCCGGCCGGCCTGCCGCAGCGCGAGCGTGATGTCGACCGGGCGAAGGCGTTGCTGGCGAAGGCCGGGCTGATCGGGAAGCAGGTGGAGATCTTCACCGCCGACGCGTCGGCCGGGTTCGTGGAGGCGGCGACGTTGTTCGCGGAGCAGGTCGCGGAGGCGGGTGTGCGGCTGAAGGTGTCGACCGGGAGCCCGCAGACCTACGCGAAGGACCTGTTGACGAAGGGGGCCATCGGCAACCATCGGTCCGGGGCGATGACGATCCCGCAGTACTTCACGGACCGGTTGCTGTCGCAGTCGCCGTTCAACGTGACGCACTGGCGGCGGCCGGCGTTCGACAGCGCGTTCGCGGCGGCGCGGGCGGTGACGTCGGAGCAGGAGCGCTCGGCGAAGTACGGCGTACTGCAGAAGACGTTGCGGGACGAGGGCGGGATCCTCGCCTGGGGGTTGCCGGACTACCTGGTCGCGGTGTCGGCGAAGGTGCAGGGCGTGCAGGCGGTGCCGCCGAACACGTTGGATCAAGGCCGGTTCGACAAGGTGTGGCTGGCCTGAATGCGCCTGCTCGCTGTGCCGTACGCCGTTCAGCGGACGCTGCTCGCGGTGGTTCAGCTGGCCGTGCTGTCGGTGCTCGTGTTCGTGCTGACGTCGCTGCTGCCGGGGGATGCGGCGGAGCTGCGGTTCACCGAGACGCTGACGCCTGAGCAGGTGGCGGGGTTGCGGATCGAGCTCGGTCTGGACCGGCCGGCGCCGGAGCGGTTCGTGCACTGGCTGGGCGATGTGCTCACCGGCGACCTCGGGACGTCGTTGATCAGCGGGGGACCTGTGGCCGGCATCGTGCGGCACTCGATCGGTGCGACGCTCGTCCTCACGCTGGCGACGCTCGCCGTGGTGGTGCCGCTGGCCGTTGCCCTGGGCATCGTGATGGGGACGCGGGAGAACGGGCGGATCGACCGCGCGATCACGTCGGTCACGCTGGCCCTGTCCGCGATCCCGGACTTCGTGATCGCCGTCGTCCTGGTGGCGGTGTTCTCTCTGAAACTCGGCTGGCTGCCTGCCACCTGGATCGGCGGCGATCTCCTCAGCTCGCCGGCCCTGCTGATCCTTCCGATCGCGGTCCTGTTCGGCCGGACGGTCTGCCTGCTGTCGCGCCAGGTCCGCGCCGGCACGGTCGCCGCCCTCAACGCCGAGTACATCACCCAGGCACGCCGCCTCGGCGTCCCACGACGCCGGCTCCTGCTCCGCCACGTCCTGCCCAACGCGGCAGTTCCCGGCGTGCAGGAACTGGCCCGCACCGGCGACACGCTCCTCGGCGGCGTCCTCGTCGTCGAGGCGATCTTCGCGATCCCGGGCTTCGCCACGGCCCTCGTGGACGGCGTGGAGACCCGTGACATCCCAACGGTCCAAGGCCTCACGCTGGTCCTGGCCGTCGCGGCCCTGCTGATCAACCTGGCCGCCGACCTGACCTGCAACCGCCTCGTTCCGCGAACGGCGCTGCTCCGATGATCGCGCGCGCACGATCGGTCCGCGGTTGGGTCGCGGCGGTGATGGTTCTGCTGCCGCTGGTGGTCGCGGTGATCGGTCCGTTCCTGCCGTACGACGCTGCGAAAGGGCTGCCGTACTCGTCCGAAGGTCTGCTGGGGACGGACGGCCTGGGGCGTGACGTTCTCGGGCTGTTGCTGGTCGGCGGGCGCACGGCGCTGGGGATGGCGGCCGGCGCGGTGGTCCTGGCGTACCTGATGGGCGGACTGATCGGGCTCACTGCCGCGTCGACCCGGCATCGGTGGTTGGACGAGGGGCTGATGCGTCCTCTCGACGTACTGCTGCCGCTGCCCTCGCTGCTCGTGATCAGCGTGGTCGCCGTCGGCTGGAGTGCGTCCGCGCTCGCGATCACCGTGGCGGTGGCGATGGTGAACGTGCCGACGGTCGCGCGCCTCGTCCGCGCGGCAGCGCTCGACGCGGCCAGCGGCCCGGTCGTCGAGGCGCTCCGGATGCAACGCGAGTCGTGGGCCCGGATCCAGCTCGGGTACGTCGGACGCTCGGTGCTCGGCCCGGTCGCGGCCGATCTCGGGACCCGGATCACGCTCGCGGTGTTCCTCGTCGCCTCGGTCAACTTCCTCGGACTGGGGCTGAGCCCGACCGCGCCGGACTGGGCGGTCAGCGTGTCCCGCAACCGTGAGGGCCTGCTCCTCCAGCCCTGGTCCGTGCTCGCGCCGGCGCTTCTGCTGGTCTCGTTCACGCTCGGGTTCAACCTGCTCGCCGACCGCATCGTGCACCGGTCACGTCGCCTGGTGGAGAGCGCGTCATGACTCTTGTGCGGGTGACCGGCCTGAGTGCGACGGCCGGATCGGCAGTGCTCGTGGACCGGGTGTCGTTCGAGGTCATGGCCGGTGAGGTGACCGCGCTCGTCGGTGCATCCGGTTCCGGCAAGACGACATCGGCCCTGGCGTTGCTGGGAGAACACGGTGCCGGGATCCGGCTCGACGGGCGCGTTGAGGTCGACGGGGAAGTAGTTGTCGACGGCAACGGGGTGACGACCGCCGAGGTGCGCGGCCGTGTCGTCGCCTACATGCCGCAGCATCCCGGCAGTGCTCTCAACCCGGCCAGGCGCATCGGTACGACGCTCCGCGAGCTCGCGAAACTGCACAACGGCGACGCCGCCGACGCCGTGCGTGCTGCTCAGTTGCCGGGCGATCGAGCGACCTTGAAGAGGTTCCCGTACCAGTTCTCCGGCGGCCAGCGGCAACGGATCGCGCTCGCGCAGACGCTCACCTGCCGGCCGAAGGTCCTCGTGCTCGACGAGCCGAGCACCGGCCTCGACTCGATCACCCGCCTGCACCTTGTCCACGAGCTCCGGGAGCTCGCGTCCACCGGTCTCGGGATCCTGTTGCTCAGTCACGACCTCGACCTGGTCCGCGCCCTCGCCACGCGCGTCGTCGTCCTCGACGCCGGACAGGTGATCGCCTCCGGCGCCACCGACGTACTCCCGGACCGCGAAGACCTGCCCACCCTGGGAACCTCCGCCTCCTCCACACCCTTGCTCAGGGCAAGGAAGGTGACAGCCTCGTTGCGTCCCCGCGGCCGCGATGTCGTCGTCCGCGACGTCGACCTGACCGTTCCCGCGGGCAGTTGCCTCGGGATCGTCGGCCGCTCCGGCAGCGGCAAGACAACCCTGGCACGCTGTCTCGCCGGCCTGCACGAGCGCTACACCGGCACCGTCCTCCTCGACGACGCCCCGCTCCCGGTCCTTCGGAAACGCACTGGCGAGCAGCACCGCCGTGTGCAGTACGTCTGGCAGGAGGTTCGCGGCTCCTTCGACGAACGCCGTCCCGTCGACCAGCAGGTCGCCCGGACGGCGGAACGCCTGCGCGGACTCGCACCGGGGCCGGCCCACGCCGAAGCCGTCTCCACCCTGGCCCGCCTCGGGGTCGCCGCGATCACCGCCGCCCGCCCGCCGAGCCGCCTGTCCGGCGGCGAACTGCAACGCGCCGCGCTCGCGCGCGCGGTCCTCGCGAATCCCGACGTCCTGATCTGCGACGAGATCACCACCGCGCTCGACGACCACGGCACGGCCCTCGTCCTGGAGCTGCTCGCCGAGCTGAAGAGCCGTGGTACGGCGCTGATCTGGATCGGCCACGACCTCGGCCTGGTCGCCGCCGTCGCCGACCGGGTGCTGGTGCTCGACGCCGGCCACGTCGTCGAACAGGGCCCGCCCGCGACCCTCACGACCGCACCGCAGCACGAACTGACCCGGCGGCTGGTGGCAGCAGCCCGGATCGGTGACCCCGAATCTCCGCCCTTGGTATCCAGCGCTGAAACTTACTCAAGGAGCGAACCGCGCCGATGACGCGACTGCACGCCCACCTGGCGGAGGCCATCAAGGACCCGGACCCGATCCGGGTCGACGACCTGATCTGCCTACGGTTCGAGACGATGAAGGTGTACTCCGCGCTCGGCGCCGTACGCCATCTCCTCGACACCGGAAGGGTCCGGCCGGGCGACACCCTGATCGACAGCTCGAGCGGGATCTACGCGCACGCGCTGGCGCTGGCCTGCCACCGGTACGGGATGAAATGCCACATCGTCGGCTCGACCACGGTCGACCGGACGCTGAAGATCCAGCTCGAGATCCTCGGCGCGACCGTCGAACAGGTCCCGTCGTCGAACAACCTCCAGCTCGACCAGAACCTCCGGGTCCGCCGGATCGGGGAGATCCTGCGCGACAACCCGACGTACCACTGGATGCAGCAGTACCACGACGACATCCACTACCTCGGGTACCGCGCGGTCGCGGATCTGGTCGGCGAGCTGGTGCCGGCCGGGCCGGTGTGCCTGGTGGGCGGTGTCGGTACCGGCGCCTCGACGGGCGCGATCGCGGCGTACCTGCGGGAACACGGCCGGGACGTGAGCCTGGTCGGGGTCCAGCCGTTCGGCAGTGTCACGTTCGGGGCCGGGCACACGCAGGACCCGGAGATGATCATCGCGGGGATCGGCAGCTCGATCGAGTTCCGCAACGTGCGGCACGAGCTGTACGACCGGATGCACTGGGTCTCGTTCGAGTACGCGATGTCGGCGGCGGTGGATCTGCTCCGGACGTCCGGGATCTTCGCCGGGCTGTCGGCCGGGGCGGCGTACCTGTCGGCGCTATGGGAGCACAGCTACGACCGCGGGCGGCAGCACGTCTTCCTGGCGGCGGACACCGGCACGCGGTACGTCGAGTCCGCGTTCGCCCGGCACGCCGAGGCGCGGCCGATGGCGTCGATGCGACCCCGGGAGATCGGCTCGCTGGACGAGCTCGCGGTGCCGTGGTCGGCGATGTCGTGGGACCGGCGGGAGTCCGCACGGGTCCGGTACGAGGAGTTTCCATCTGCGACCCCGTCGCATTAACCTGATCATTGTGACGGGTTATGTGCTGCTGCCGGAGTTGTTCACGGCAACAGAGGTGGAGCGGTTGCGCGATGTCGTCGAGCAGGTCCATGCCGAGGTCGTGTCGGCGGCCGAGGCCGGCGAGACGACGGTGAACGTCTGGCCGGACGGCCACCGCCTGGAAACGGTGCGCGGGACAACCATCCACTGGGAGCCGGATGCGGTCGGCAAGGCGGTGCGCAGTCTGTCGCCGGTGTCGCATCTGCATCCGGCACTCGAGGCGTTGTGGGGCGAGCCACGGTTGGTCGAGCCGATGAGTTCGCTGATCGGGGCGGCGGCGGGGCGGTTCGTCGCGAAGCTGAACTTCAAGCGGGCCGGTGTGGGGTCCGAGTTCGCGTGGCACCAGGACTTTCCGTACTGGTACGGCTGCTGCGGTGAGGCGGCGTACGACATCGCGACCGCGATCGTGATGCTCGACGACAACACCGCCGCGAACGGCGCGATGACGCTGATCGCGGGCAGTCCCGCCGACGGTCCGGTACGGCGTGATCCGCTGGACCCGACCGGCCTGCTGGTGGATCCGGCGATCGTGGACGAGACCCGGGCCGTGACGGTGGAGGCGCCGGCCGGCTCGGTCCTGATGTTCCCTGGCCTGATGGTGCACCGCTCGGCCCCGAACAGGACGGCGTCGGACCGGCGCTCGCTCCTGTACTGCTTCCAGCCGACGGGTCGCCCAGAGTTGTCCGCCCTGCACTACAACCCTGAAAGGCTGGCCGATCTCCCATGACGACCACTCCGCCCGCCGTCACCTCCGTGCCTCAGCTGACCGAGTCCGTGCTCGCCGGATCCTTCGGCCCCGACCCGGAGACGCTCGACGTCGTCAGCGCCTTCTGGCTCCATCACACGACGCGGCTGCCCGGCGCCGACGTCACCTACCGGAACTACTACGTGCTGCTCAGGGTCGGGGAGGTCTTCGGCGCCTGCTCGTTCGAGGCCGGCGAGCTCGATCCGTCGTACTGCGCCGACACCTCCGGCCGTACGCTCGCCGACGTCCTGTCCTCCGGCGACCCGCTCCCGGTCCGGATCGCCGCGCTCGACGCGTACCTGGCGTCGGTGCAGCCGCATCACACCTCGCCGTACGCCGAGGAAGTCGTCCTCCCCGCCGGTACGCCGGACGTCCGCGCACGGGCCCGCGACGCCGCCGTCGCCGGGCTCCTCGATGTTGCCGAAGGCACCAAGGTTGCGTTGATCGGGGTCGTCAACCCGCTCGTGGACGCGATCACGGACCGCGGCGGGATCTGCCTGCCGTGCGACTTCAACCTCCGCGAGACCGCCTCCGGACTGGCCGTTTCTCGCGACATGACCGAGGTCGTCGACGCCGCCGACGCCGTGGTCGCCACCGGGATGACGCTGTCGAACGGTACCTTCGACGTACTCCTCAGCCGTTGCCGAGAGCAATCGAAACCGCTCGCCGTGTACGCGCAGACCGGCAGTGCCGTGGCCCGCGCGTTCCTCGGCGCCGGGGTCACCGCGCTTTCCGCCGAACCGTTCCCCTTCTCCCAGTTCAGCTCCCGCCCGAGCAGCCTCTATCGCTACAGGACGGACACATGACCACGCAGCAGAACCTCACCGCACGCCCCGCCGAAGTCCCGGGCGATCTCCGGATGGCCAGACGGCTGTGGCCGTTCCTGCTGGCGTCGACCGTGAGCCTGATCCCGTTCACGGTGTTCGGGATGTACCTGGTGCCGATCTCCGAGGCTGCGGGCGGCAGCGTGGCGGAGATCGGCGGGCTGCGCGGGCTGGGCGGGCTCGCGGCGCTGGCGGTGGGAGTGCTGCTGGCGCCGCTGATGGACCGGGCGCCGCGGGAGTTGGTGGCCGCGGGCGGCCTGGCCCTGCTCGGGGTGTCGGCGGCGTTGGGGGCCGTGGGCAACGTGTTCGCGCTGGCCGCGTTCTGCCTGCTGATCGGCGCGTCGACGTCGATCCTGGCGCCGTCGATCGGGGCCGCGGCGGCGGACCGGTTCCGGTCGCCTGCCGCTGCGGGCCGGGCCGCGACGCTGGTCTCGGCGACCACCTCGGCGATGGCGATGCTGGCGGCACCGGTGCTGGCCGTGCCGGGACTGATCTGGGGCTGGCGGGGCAACCTGCTCGGCGCCTCGGTGATCGCACTCGCGCTGGCGGCGGCGTTCTTCATCCGCGGACGAGGACGCAAGGCGCCGATCACGAAGGGCGGGCGGATGAGCTATCTGGCGACGTACCGCGAACTCGCCCGGATCCCCGGTGCGGTCCCGCTGCTGGCCGTCGCCATGCTCCGGACGGCGGCCTTCATGGGGTACCTCGCCTACCTGGCCGCCTTCTACGACGAGAAGTTCGATCTCGCCCCGGGCTGGTTCGCGCTGGTCTGGTCGCTCAGCGGCGCCTCGTTCTTCGTCGGCAACCTGCTCGCCGGACGGTACCTCGCCACCGAGCGCGCGTGGATCACCCCGGAGCGGATGCTGCTCGCCGGGATCACGGTCGCGCTGATCGCCGTCTCCGCGTTCTACTTCTCGCCGACGCTTCCGCTCACGCTGCTGCTCACCGCGGTCATGGGGGCCGGCCACGCGACGGTCGCCGCCTGCGTCACGACGCTGCTGGTCCGGCGCAGCGGTGACCTCCGCGGCTCCGCGCTCAGCGTCAACGCGGCCGGGATGAGCCTCGGGACGTTCGTCGGCGCCGCAGCCGGCGGCGTCGGCCTGGGCCTCGGCGGCTACCCCGGAACAGCGATGACCTTCGCCGGAATCACCCTGATCGCCACCCTCTGCGCCCTACGCATCCACCACACACCGCAGTAGCCCACCTTGAGCACCCGCCAACCACTTTCGCGGCGGGGAAACGATTGGTGGGTGCTCGAAGTGGGGGATGTTCCGGGGCGGGTTCGGGTTTTTTCGGGGTCCTCATCGGGGTGTCCGCGATATATCGTTCGGGGTTATGGAGAACGTGCCCGACCGCCAGCACCCGCACGCGCATCTGCGGGCTTCCGACATCGATCGCGACCAGGTCGTCGACGTGCTGCGGGAAGCCCTGATGTCGGGCCGGTTGACGCAGGACGAGCACGCCGACCGGCTCGAACAGGCCCTGCAGGCGAAGACCCTCGGCGAACTCGAGCCGATCACCCGGGACCTGATCGTTCCGGGCCAGGCGGCGCCCATCGCGCAGCCGGCCCAGGCGCCGTCGACCAGCCTGGTCCCGATCGAGGAACCGGCCGATCCGAGTCAGAGCTTCGACACCATGGTGGCGATCTTCGGCGGCGGTGAGCGCACCGGCCGCTGGCGGGTGAAGCGCCGGACCAACGTGTTCGCCGTCTTCGGCGGGCACGACCTGGACATGACCGACGCCGTGTTCGAGGGCCGCGAGGTGACGGTCTACGCGTTCGCGGTGTTCGGCGGCATCGACCTGACCGTGCCCGACGGCGTGACGGTCCGCAACGAGGGCGTCGGCATCTTCGGCGGGTTCGGCGCCCGCGGCTCCGCCGACCCGGACCCGAACGCCCCGGTCGTGGTGGTCAAGGGCCTGGCCCTGTTCGGCGGCGTCGGCGGCCAGTCCTCGAGCAAGCGCCACGGCAAGAAGAAGCGGCCCAAGGGCCACCCCCACCTGGGCCACTAGGGCCTCAGGGGGCCGTCAGATCCAGGTCTTGAACCACATGCGGCTGAGCCACTCCGGGTGCGGGAGGACCTTGTCGGTCAGGATCGGCCAGATGTAGGCGAAGTTCAGGACCACGAGGACGACGTACGCGCCGACCACCGCGCTGCCGACCAGCCGGCGCGGTGTCGCCGTACTCAGCGCCGTCCGCGCCGGGCCGAGGATCTTGCCGAGGACCAGTGCCAGCGCCATCACCGTGAACGGGATCATCGTGACGGCGTAGAAGAAGAAGATCGGTCTGTCGTCGAACGCGAACCACGGCACCCAGCACGTCACGAACCCGGCGATCGGCACGCCGAACCGCCAGTCCCGGGTGCCGATCCACAGCACCAGCGCCGCGATCAGCGCCAGAGCGCCGCCCCACCACAACAGCGGCGTACCGAGAGCGGAGATCACCTGCAGGCAGTTGGTGCCGGCCGGCGCGTCGCAGCCCGGCGTCCCCGGCTTGATCTCGTTGACCGCGTCGAAGCCGATCGGGCGGGCGATGATCGGCCAGCCCGCCGGGTTCGAGGAGTACGGGTGGGTGGCGTTGTTGATGTAGTCGCCGGTGTGGAAGTCGAGCACTGCCTGGTGGTAGTGCAGCAGCGACCGGAAGTCGTCCGGGACGACCTTCATCACCCCGTGTGCCGGGTTGCTCGCGGCCCAGTTGTGGTCGTAGGCGTTGTCGTGGAGCAGCCAGCCGGTCCAGGTCGCGACGTACGTGACACCGGCGACCAGGACCAGGCTGACGAACGCCGGTACGCCGTCCACCAACGCGGACTTCACGAACGCGAACCGGACGCCGAGCGCGCGCCGGGCGCCGAAGTCCCAGGCGAACACCATGATGCCGAACGCGGCGAGGGTCCAGACGGCCGACCACTTGGTGCCCAGCGCGAGACCGAAGCAGACGCCCGCGGCGAGCCGCCACGGCCGGATCAGCAGCCAGCGGCCGAGCGGGCGGCGGGCGTCGTCCGGCACCGGCCGGTCCAGGGTCTCGGCGTGCCGGCGGCGGGTCCAGTCCCGGTCGGCGACCAGGCAGGAGACCGCCGCGACCAGCCAGAACGCGAGGAAGATGTCGAGCAGCGCGACCCGCGACATCACGAAGTGCAGGCCGTCGACCGCGAGCAGCAGGCCGGCGATGCAGCCGATCAGGGTCGAGCGGGTCATCCGGCGTACCGTCCGGATCACCAGCAGCACGGTCAGCGTGCCGATCAGGGCGGGCATGAACCGCCAGCCGAACGGGGTCATCCCGAACAGCTGCTCACCGGCCGCGATCATCCACTTGCCGACCTCGGGGTGCACGGTCAGGCTCGGGGTGTCCTTGAAGACGTCCAGGTTGCCGCTCAGGATCGCCTTGTCGGCGGCTCCCTCGGGCTGGTCGATGAACTGCCGCGCGTAGCCGAACTTGAGCAGGCTGAACGCGTCCTTGGCGTAGTACGTCTCGTCGAAGACGAACTTCACCGGGTTGCTGAGGTCCCAGAACCGCAGGACGCCGGCCAGCACGGTGATCACCAGCGTGGCGATCCACCCGCCGTCGAAGTCCCGCGGCATGGCCGGGTACAACCGCTCCTTGAGCGGCGGAAGCCGCCTCCCGAGCACGTCCCGCCCGAGCAACTCCCGCTCCGCGCCGGCATCACTCCGACGTACGGTCCCGTCCTCGATCACAGCAGCCACGCCCGCCATGGTACGGACGCCCCGGTCCCCCCGCCTCCCCGCGTCTGTGGAAAACCGAAGCCCGCCGCACCGAACCTCCTACAATCAGTCACATGAGCACGCCACGCGAGGAGCTGCACGCGCTGATCGACGAGCTGTCGGACAAGGCAGCAGCAGACCTGCTGCCGGAGCTTCGCCTGCTGAAGATGCAGGCCGAGGCGCGGAGTGAGCGTGCGCCGAGCTCGGGCGCCTGGCCCCCGGCCTGGTTCGGTTCGATCGACGGGACCCCGCCGGACCTCACCGAGCACATCGATGAGATTCTCAGCGCGGAGTTCGGACGCAGCCCGAAGTGATCGTCGTCGACACAGGCCCACTGGTGGCGGCCGCATTGACCTCGGACGCCAATCACCAGCCGTGCGTCGAGCTGCTCGCCTCCCTGCGTCTGAACAACGAGCGGCTGATCGTTCCCCCGTTCGTGGTGACGGAGGTGTGCTACCTGCTGGCGCGATCGGGCGGGCCCAAACCTGAGGCGGCCTTCGTCCGATCCGTGGCGAGTGAGGATTTCACCGTCGCCCCGGTCACTCCTGCGTGGCTCGAACGCACTGCCGACCTGATCGGCCAGTACGCGGACCTGCCGCTGGGCATGGTGGACGCGTCCGTGGTCGCGCTTGCGGAACAACTCGGAGTCGAGGAGATTGCGACGCTCGATCGGCGGCACTTCAGTGTGGTCCGGCCTCGGCACGCCGACGCGTTCACCCTCCTGCCATGACCGGGCGATTGGTGTTGGCGGGGACTCCTATTGGGGACGTGGCTGATGCTTCGGCTCGGTTGGGGCGGGTGTTGGGGTCGGCTGATGTGGTGGCGGCGGAGGATACGCGGCGGTTGCGGCGGTTGACGTCCGAGTTGGGGATTCAGCTCGCTGGGCGGGTGGTCAGTTACTTCGAGGGGAACGAGCGGGAGCGTACGCCGGAGTTGTTGCAGGCTCTCGTCGACGGGCAGACCGTGGTCGTGGTGACCGACGCGGGGATGCCGAGTGTGTCGGATCCGGGGTACCGGCTGGTGGCCGCCGCGATCGAGGCCGACGTCGTCGTGACCGCGGTACCGGGGCCGTCGGCGGTGCTGACCGCGCTGGCGTTGAGTGGGCTGCCGGTGGACCGGTTCACGTTCGAGGGGTTCCTCCCGCGTAAGCCGGGGGAGCGTGGCCGGCGGCTCGGGGAGCTCAAGGACGAGCCGCGGACGATGGTGTTCTTCGAGGCCCCGCACCGGCTGACGCAGTCCCTGGAGGCGATGGCCGAGGCCTTCGGCGCGGATCGTCGTACGGCGGTCTGCCGGGAGCTCACGAAGACGTACGAAGAGGTGAAACGCGGCCCGCTCGACGAGCTGGTGACCTGGTCGAAGGAGGGCGTCCGGGGCGAGATCACCGTCGTGGTCGCCGGCGCGGACCCGCACAAGGTCATGACCCCGGAGGACCTGGCGCGGGAGGTGGCGCAGGACGAGGAGGCGGGGACGCCGCGTAAGCAGGCGATCTCGGACGTCGCGAAGCGCTTCAACGTCCCGAAACGGACCGTGTACGACGCCGTACTCGCCGCCCGGGACCCTGGTCAATAGCGCTGGTGACCGGCACTACCCTTGATGTCATGCCCGAAGAGAAGGCCTACTACGTCTCCACCCCGATCTACTACGTCACGGCCGCGCCGCACATCGGCAGCGCGTACACGACGGTGGCCGGGGACGTCCTGACCCGCTGGCACGCCCAGCGCGGCGAGCGCAAGTGGTACCTGACCGGTACCGACGAGCACGGCGAAAAGGTGATGCGCAGCGCGCAGGCCCAGGGCATGACCCCGAAGGAGTGGACCGACAAGCTCGTCGAGGAGGCCTGGAAGCCGGCCTGGGTGGATGTCGACATCGCGTACGACGACTTCATCCGGACCACCGAGCCGCGGCACACCGAGCGGGTCCAGGAGTTCGTCCAGGCGCTGTACGACAAGGGCGAGGTCTACAAGGGCGAGTACGAGGGCCTGTACTGCGTCGGCTGCGAGGAGTTCAAGCTGCCGGCCGACATCCGCACCGACGAGGACGGCACCCAGCGGTGCATGATCCACGGGACCGAGCTGGAGACGGTCTCCGAGACCAACTACTTCTTCCGGCTGTCGGCGTACGCCGACAAGCTGCTCGCACTGTACGAGTCGCAGCCCGACTTCGTCGCGCCGGCCAGCGCCCGCAACGAGGTGGTCTCGTTCGTCAAGCAGGGCCTGCAGGACCTCTCGATCACCCGCTCGACGTTCGACTGGGGCATCCCGGTCCCCTGGGACAAGGACCACGTCCTCTACGTCTGGGTCGACGCGCTGCTGAACTACGCGACCGCCGCGGGGTACGGCGCCGACCCGGAGCGGTTCGCCCGTCTCTGGCCGGCGAACGTGCACCTGGTCGGCAAGGACATCCTCCGCTTCCACGCGGTGATCTGGCCGGCCATGCTGATCGCCGCCGGGATCCCGGTCCCGAAGCAGGTCTTCGCGCACGGCTGGCTGCTGGTCGGCGGCGAGAAGATGAGCAAGTCGAAGCTGACCGCGATCGCGCCGCACGAGATCACCGACCACTTCGGCTCGGACGCGTTCCGGTACTACTTCCTCCGCACGATCCAGTTCGGCTCGGACGGCTCGTTCTCCTGGGAGCACCTGAGCGCGGTCTACACCTCCGAGCTCGCGAACGGCCTCGGCAACCTGGCCAGCCGGATCGCGGCCATGGTCGGCAAGTACTTCGACGGCGCGCTGCCGGAGCCCACCGACCACGGACCGGCCGAGCAGGCGCTGGCGGACAAGCTCGCGCAGACGGTGGCGACCGCGGACAAGGCGATCGACACGCTGGCGTTCCAGGACGCGCTGACCGCGGTCAACGAACTCGTCGGCGCGGTCAACGGGTACGTCACCGAGCAGGAGCCGTGGAAGGTCGCGAAGGACGAGTCCCAGCGGGCCCGCCTGGCGACGATCCTGTACTCCGCGGCCGAGGTACTGCGTGCGGTCGCAGTACTGCACAACCCGACGATGCCGAAGACGTCCGCGAAGCTGTGGGAGCTGCTCGGCGCGGAGGAGAAGCTCGGCGCGCTGGCGGACCAGCGGGTGCAGGACGCCGGCACCTGGGGCCAGCTCCCGGCCGGCGCGACCCTGACCAAGGGCGAGCCCTTGTTCCCGCGTCTCGAAGAATCCTGAGATTTGGTATCATAGGAGATAGTATCCTGAGGGATACTATCTCCCGTGATACTTTCTGAGGAGGCTGGGTGCGGCGATTCATCGGCCGGGCGTCCGAGTTGGGTGTACTGCGCAACGCGCTCGAGCGCATCGGGTCGGCCACGGGGGCGGCGCAGCCGGGGGAATGCCTGCTGATCCGTGGCCGCCGAAGGGTCGGAAAATCCAGCCTGGTCGAGGAGTTCCTGCGCACGGCGGGCGCGCCGTACGTCTTCTTCACCGCGGCCGGCCGATCGGCCGAGGACGAGCTGACGGAACTGGCCGACGTGGTCGCGTCCTCGACCCTTCCCGACCGCGACGTCTTCGCCGCGGAGGCGCCGACCCAGTGGAGTGCGGCGCTGCGCCTACTGGCGGAGTTGCTGCCGAACGATCGTCCCAGCGTCGTGGTGCTCGACGAGGTCCCCTACCTGATGGACCGTGTCGACGCCTTCGAGGGTGTGCTGCAACGGGCGTGGGACCGCCTGCTCAGCCGCAAGCCGGTGCTCTTCCTGCTCGTCGGGTCGGACCTGTCGATGATGGAGTCGTTGAACAGCTACGAGCGGCCGTTCCATCAACGTGGTCGCGAGATGGTCGTCGGGCCGCTGACCCCCGCCGACCTCGCGGACATGCTCGACCTCGAGCCCGCCGTCGCCTTCGACGCGGCATTGGTGACCGGCGGGCTGCCCCTGATCTGCCGGGACTGGCGGCCCGGCGGAACACTGCATGACTTCCTGAAGACCTCCCTGAGCGATCCGACCTCGGCGCTGCTCGTGTCGGCCGAGCGGTCACTCGCAGCCGAGTTCCCGCCGCGGGCACTCGGTGGTGAGGTGCTGCGCGCGATCGGCAGCGGTGAACGCACCTTCAGCAACATCGCCCGATCTGCCGGTGGGCTGGCACACACCAGCCTGACCAGAGCGATGCAGGTGTTGGCTGACAAGGGGATCGTGGTGGGCGAGCTGCCGGTCTCTCTCCGCCCGTCGAAGGAGCGTCGGTACCGGATCACGGATCCCTACCTGCGGTTCTGGCTAACGTTCCTCGCACCGCACATGGCAGAGATCGAGCGGATGCGCGGCGATCTGACCCAGGCGCGGATCAAGGAGAACTGGAGCAGTTGGCGGGGTCGGGCGATCGAGCCGCTGATCCGCGAGTCCCTGGCCAGGTTGCTGCCGGACAATCAGTTGCCAGCGGCACCCGTCATCGGAGGGTACTGGACCCGGAGCAACGATGTCGAGATCGACGTGGTCGGAGCCGACCACGGTCCCGTGGCGAAGGACCTGCTGTTCCTCGGCTCGATCAAGTGGCTGGAGAACAACCGGTTCGACGACCACGATCTGGTGGCGCTCCAGCGGCATCGCGCGCTGCTCACTGACAGCCCGGTCCCCCTGGTCGCCGTGTCGCGTAGTGGTGTCACGGCGACGGGCGTGGATGCCGTGTACGGTCCGTCCGAGCTGCTGGCCGGCTGGACGATGCCGCGTTAGGGCCGGCGGAATATCAGGGCGCCCGGCAGCCTTGATTGCTGCACCAACTACTTCTTCTGGAGGCGGCTCGATGCGCGCGGTGGTGTTTGAGGAGTTCGGTGGTCCTGAGGTGCTGCAAGTGCAGGACGTGCCGGAGCCGCATGCGGGTGCCGGGCAGGTTCGGATGAAGGTCCGGGCAGCCGGCGTGAACCCGTTCGACTCCAAGGTTCGCCGCGGCCTGACCAAGGCAGAGCTTCCGCGGATCCCGGGGTTCGAGGTGGCCGGTGTGGTGGACCAGGCCGGGGAGGGCGCCGAGTTCGCCGTCGGCGACGAGCTGGTCGGCTGGTCGGTGGGCGGCGCGTACGCCGAGTACGCGATCGCCGGCAACGTCACGCACAAGCCCGCCGGGGTGAGCTGGGAACAGGCGGTCAGCATCCCGGTGGCCGGTGAGACCGCGCAGCGGGTGCTCGACCTGCTCGAGGTGAAGCCCGGTGAGACGATCCTGATCCACGGCGCCGCCGGTGCGGTCGGCGCGGTCGCCGTACAACTCGCGAAGGCGGCGGGCCTGACCGTCGTCGGTACGGCGTCGCCTGCGAACCACGAGTACCTGCAGTCGATCGGTGCCGTGCCGGTGGAGTACGGCGACGGTCTGGTGGAGCGCGTCCGGGCAGCCGCGCCGCAGGGTGTCGACGCGGTGTTCGACACCGCCGGCAAGGGTGGGCTGCGGGAGTCGATCGAGCTGCGCGGCGGCACCGAGCGGATCGTCACGATCGCGGACTGGGACGCGGCGGTCGAGCTCGGCATCCAGGCCTCCGGCGGCACTGGCGACCCTGTCCTGATCCGCGCCGGCCTGGACGCGCAGCTGCAGGCCGCGGCGGACGGCAAGCTCACCACCCGGATCGCCGCCCTGTTCGCGCTGGCGGACGCCGCCAAGGCCCAGCAACTCAGCGAGTCCGGCCACGCCCGCGGCAAGATCGTCGTCCTGCCGCAGGCGTAACCCAGTCAGACCCAGCCGGGCCCAGTCAGGCGCGTCAGGCCGGTCAGGCGTAGGCGAACCGGGACGCCGGGGTCGGTACGTCGTCCACGCGGGGATCCCAGCGGTCCACGAAGTTCACCCCGGCCGGGACCTCGACGCACTCCGTCGAGGACCAGCCGCGGGTCAGCGTCGGGAAGTCCGGCACGTCCGGGTGGTAGTGCGGCTTGCCCGTGCCGAGGAGGTCGCGCGCCATCGGGGCGCTCATCGCCTGGTACCGGAAGTCGGCCGACAGCCGCAGCCGCTTCGTCCGGTTCGGCATCGCGCCGTGCACGGTCAGGCTCCCGAACAGCAGCACGTCACCCGGCTGGTACGACGTCGTACGCCACTCCGGATGGTTCTCGTCGGCCTCCGCGCGCATCATCCCGGGCCCGTCGGAAGCCTTCACCGGCAGGACGCCGAGCCGCGGCGAGCCGGCGAGCACCCGCAACCCACCGATCTCCGGCGGCGCGGCACTCAGCGGCAGCCAGGTGGTGAGCGTGTCCACGCTGCCCTGGATGAACCGGTAGTCCTGATGGATCGGCGTCGGGTTCGCGCCGGGCGACGGCGGCGCGATCCGGCAGATGTGCGCGGGATGCGCGAACGACTGCTCGCCCAGCAACCGGCTGGTCAGCGACAACACCTCCGGCCGTACGGCGAGCCGATGGAACGACTCGGTGCTCTGGATCGCCGTGTAGGCCCCGAAGAACCCGGGCGATCCTTCCTCGACGGCCCGGCCCGAGGCGACCAGCTCCCGCGGATCGGCATCCCGGTCCAGCCAGTCGCTGTCGTACAGGATCCGCGCCAGTTGCTCGTGCACGTCACCCACCACGTCCGTGGGCAACAACCCCCGGAAGAACAGGTAGCCGTCAGTCGCCAGCCGGTCCCGCAGTACACCGGCGTCCTGCACGTCGTCGTACGAATCGGTCAGTTCTTTCATTGCTCGTTCCCGATCTTGTCCATGCTCTTGGCGATGTCGGCGACGCCGACCTTGTTCAGGTACAGGTCGTTGGCGGCCTTGTTGATCTCGGTGACCTTCGAGACCCAGCCGGCCGCGATCGGCAGGTTGACGGTGCTGCCGGCCGCCGAGTCGAGGAACGGCTTCACATCGATGCCCTTCTTCTTCCAGAACGCCTCGTACCCGGCGCCGGCGTCGTTCAGCGCCGGGATGACGTACCCGGCGTCGCCCATCAGCTTCTGCGCCTTCTCCGAGCCGAGGAACGCGACCAGCTTGCCGGCCTCGTCCGGGTGCTTCGTCTTCGCGAACATCGTCTCGGCGAGCCCGTTGATCACCACCGTGCGCCCGGCGGGCCCGGCCGGCATCGCGGCGACGCCGATCGGGAACTTCACCTCCGGCAGCGCGAACGGCAGCAGGGCGTTGTTCGCCGGGAACATCGCGACCTCACCGCGGTAGAACATCTCGGTCGCCTGCCCGGTCGGCGGGTTGGTCCGGGTACCGTCCGGCGACACCTTCCACTTGAACACCAGGTCGCGCGCGAACTGCAGTGCCTCGACCGACTTCTCGCCGGCGAAGTCGAAGGTACCGAACGGCTTGTCCATCGCGTGGCCGCCGTTCGAGGCGATCCAGTTCAGCCACTGGGTCTGGCTGTGGTTCCAGGAGCAGAAGCCCCACTGCTTGCTGCCGACGGTCAGCTTGCGGGCGACCTCGAGGAAGCTGCCCGAGCCGTCCGGCGCCCAGGTCAGCTCGGCCGGCATCGTGACACCGGCCTTGGTGAACAGGTCCTTGTTGTAGAGCAGCCCGACGATGCCCATGTCCTTCGGCATCCCCAGCTGCTTGTCCTCGTACTTGTACGACTGGACGACGTTCGGGTGGTACGAGTCGAGCTTCAGGCCGGCCTTCGAGATCAGGTCGTCGAGCGGCGCGAGAACGCCCTTGCTCGCGAAGTCCGGGAAGTAGTCGACGGTCAGCCAGAACACGTCGGGCGCCTTGCCGGACGCGAGCTCGGTGGTGAGCTTGGTCCAGTACTGGTCCCACGGCAGCACCTCCATCCGAACGGTGATGTCCGGGTTCTCCGCCGTGAACGCGGCGAACACCGCCTTGTAGCCGACCTCCTGCTGCTCGTCCCACAGGCGGTACACGAGTTCGACCTTGCCGCCGCTACTGCTCGCCTTGTCGTCCGACGAGCCGCAGCCGGCCAGCGCGAGCACACTGCCGGCGCCGATCAGGAATGTCCTCCGGGACAGGGGACTGGACATGACAACCTCCGAGTTGCTACTTGAGCCCGGTGACCGCGACCGAGCGGACGATGAAGCGCTGGAAGACGACGAACAGCACCAGCAGTGGGGCGAGCGCGATCAGGCTGCCGGCCATCACGGCGTTGTAGTCGACGCCGATTTCCCCCTTGAACAAGGCGATCCCGACCGAGAGCAGGCGTTTGTCCTCGCTGCTGGTGACGATCAGCGGCCAGAGGAAGCTGTTCCAGTTCGCCACCACGGCCAGCGTGGTGACGGTGACCAGGATGGGTTTCGACAACGGCAGCACGATCGAGACCAGCGTCCGGACCCGCCCGGCGCCGTCGATCCGGGCCGCGTCCTCGAGGTCCGCGGGGATGCCGCGGAAGAACTGCCGGAGCAGGAAGATCGCGTACGGCGTACCGAGCATCGTCGGCAGCATCAGACCGGCCCAGGTGTCGACCAGCCCGAGCTTCTGCATCATCAGGTACAGCGGGATCATCGTGACCACCGGCGGCACCATCAGTGTCGACAAATACACCCAGAACAACGCGTCCCGGCCGGGGAAGGACAGCCGTGCGAAGGCGTACGCCGCCAGGATCGCGAACACGACCTGGCCCAGCGTGATCCCGGCCGTGACGAGTGCGGTGTTGACCAGGTAGCCGCCGAAGCCTGAGCCGAACAGCCGGTCGAAGGCCGCCGTACTCGGGGGCAGACCGGGCTCCCACGGCATCGTCTCCGACAGTTGCCCGGGGCCCTTGAAGGCGGTGAGCACGGTCAGGAGGTACGGGAAGACCGCGAACACGCACCCGATCACCAGCACGGCGTAGGTGAAGACACGCAGTTTCATCCGGACACCTCATAGGTCGTACGGCGTTCGAAGTACGCGAACTGGGAGATCGTCGCGACCAGCACCACCGCGAACAGCAGCACCGAGATCGTCGAGGCGTAGCCGAAGTCGAACTTCTTGAACGCCTCGTCGTAGATCAGGTACGTCGCCACCTCGGTGCTGTCACCGGGCCCGCCCTCGGTCATCACGAAGATCGTGTCGAAGGCCTGGAACGAGCCGATCACGTTGGTGATCAGCACGAACAGCATCGTCGGCCGCAGCAGCGGGAGCGTGATCGTGAAGAAGTGCGCGACCGGCGACGCGCCGTCCAGCGAGGAGGCCTCGCGCAACGTCCGCGGGATGTTCTGCAGACCGGCCAGGAAGAACAGCATGTTGTACCCGGCGAACTGCCAGATGTGCACCGCCGCGACGCTCGGCATCGCCAGCACGGGTGATGACAACCAGGCCGGTCCGTCGATGCCGAAGACGCCGAGGAACTGGTTCAGCGCGCCGCGTCCCGGGTCGAAGATCCAGCTCCAGACCAGGCCGAGTGCGACCGGCGTCGCCATCCACGGGATCACCAGCAGCGCCCGGAAGTACTTCATCCCGCGCAGCTTGCGATCGACCAGGAGGGCGAGGAGCAGCGAGAGGATCGTCGTACCGGGGACGCAGATCACCACGTAGTACAAGGTGACCAGCATCGAGTGCCAGACGTCGGAGTCGGTGAACAGCTTCCGGTAGTTGGCCAGACCTACGAACTCGGGGGTCGCGAGCAGCTTCCAGTCGAACAGGCTGAGCACCAGCACGATCACGACCGGAGCCAGCAGGAAGCCGAGGACGCCGACCAGGCTCGGGGCGAGCAGGGCGTACGCCGCGGCGGTCTGGCGGCCGCGACCGATACCGCGGTTGCGTCGGGGGGCCTGCCTAGGGCCGGGCCTAAGCATCGGGATTCCTCAGCGGGTGCGGGCGCGGCGAGCTCGGGACGAGCAGTTCGCGCGTGCGGTCGAGCCCCCAGCGGTCGAGGGCGCCGATCGGGTCGCTCGACATCCGCAGTCCAGGGCCCTGCTCGATGTGGCTCGCCCAGCGCTCGCGCTCCTGGATGTCCGGCCGCACGATCAGGCAGTCGGAGTCGTTCGCCCAGAACCGGCCGTGCAGGAACTCGCGCGCCACCGACGTGGATCGCGCACCGTGCTGACCCGGCTGGCTGATGTCGCCGGACGGCGGTTCGACCAACGGATCGGTGTCCGGCGAGATCCGCATGCAGTCGACGAGTCCGAGGCTCGGCAGGATCGGTGCGCCGCAGCCGTGCAGAATCCGGTTCGGTCCGACGGCCTCGCGCAACAGCCGCAGTCCGTGCCGGTACGCCGCGATGCCGTCGACCTGCTCGTGGCGCGGTCCGTCGATCGCCCCGGCGTACACGAAGTCGAGCTTGAAGTGGTCGTAGCCCTGGCGGCACAGCTCGGTGAACACGTCCTGGATGTGCCGCGCCGCGCCCGGGTGCGTGACGTCGAGGACCAGTTGCTCCTGGCCCCAGTTCGTCCCGGCGCTGATCCCGGGGACCAGCCAGTCCGGGTGCTTGCGGGCGGTCTCGCTGCCGGCGGCGACCAGGAACGGTGCGACCCAGATGCCCGCGCGGCGACCGCCGGCGCGGATGTCCGCGGCGAGCCGGACGGTCGACCCGAAGTCGTCGCGGGGCGTCAGCCAGTCGCCGATCGCGGCCTGGTACCCCTCGTCGAGAAGCACCAGGTCGACGCTCAGGTCGTGCTGGTCGAACTGCCGGACGTCGGTCATCACGTCGCGCTCGGTGACCTTGCCCCAGTACGCGTACCAGCTGCACCACGAGGGCCCGAAGACCCGGACCGGCGGGGCGCCCGCGCTGAACGCGTCGGCCCAGTCGGCGAGTGCCTGGTTCGGGTTGCTGTGGGTGCTCGTGGTCACCTGGACGTCGCCGTCGGCCGACACCACCAGCCGTCGGCCGTGGACCTCGGCGCGGATCGACGGCACCGCGTCGGGCGTCGTCGCGGCGATCACGACGACCTCGCCGGCGGTCGCGACCGCGAGCAGGCCCTCGCCCTGGAAGCGGCCGGCGTCCACGCCCGGCCGGTACGCCATCACGTGATGGTTCGGGGCGGTCGGACGCGGTGGGCGCGCGTCGAGCCGGTACCAGCCGCTGGGGCTCCACGACTGCCAGCCGTGCTCGAAGATCAGCGTGGCGGCGTCGTGAGCGAGCTCGGCGACGGTGGTGAAAGGCACGGATCCCTCAATTCGCTCGGGGTGCAGAATCTTGCTGCTGTGCCGCTAATCTTGGAGCGCTACCAAGGAGATCCACCATGACGGAGCCTGCTGACTTCGAGCACGATCTTGCTACTCAGGTGCTCATCGAGCTGTACAGCGAGATCCCGCCGCCGAGCAAGCTGGTCACCGGCCACTTCCACAGCGGCGGGGACTACCGCGTCGTCCGGCCGGACGGCGTGGGCAGCTGGTACCTGCTCTACACCGCGTCCGGGACGGGCCGGTACATGATCGGCCGGAACAAGCTGATGCTGCGCCACGGGGACGTCGTCCTGGTCAGCCCGGGGACGCCGCACGACTACGGCACCGTGGGGACGTACTGGGAGTCCTGGTGGGCGCACTTCCAGCCGCGCCGCGAGTGGCACTCGTGGCTGTCGTTGCCCCAGGCAATGCCGGGGCTGTCGTACGTGCGGTTGAGCAGATCGTCGGAGACCGATCGGGTGGTCTCCGCGTTCGACCGCCTGCATCGCGACGCGCAGCGGGCCGGTCTGTCCCCGACCGGCGACACCGAGCTGAACCTGCTGGAGAAGAGCATCGCGACCGAGCTGACGATGAACGGCATCGAGGAGGTGCTGCTCACCGCGGTCGCCAGCCTGCGCCGGGAGACGCAGCATCTGGATGCCCGGGTCCAGTTGGTGCTCGAGGCAATCACCGCGGACCCGGCCCGGCCGCACACCCTGACCTCACTGGCCGGTCTCGCGCAGGTGTCGGTCTCCCGGCTGGCCCACCTGTTCAAGGAGCAGGTGGGGGACTCGATCATGAACGTCGTCCTCGCGCTCCGGCTGCAGCGCGCCGCCGAGCTGCTCGGCGCCACCGACATGTCCGTCGCGCAGATCGCGGCCGCGGTCGGTTTCGAGTCCCCGCACTACTTCAGTCGTCAGTTCGGCCGCCGGTACGGGATGTCCCCGACGGCCCATCGCACCGCGGCTAGGAACCCGGAGCTAGAGCTATATTGAGTTCGGTCGCCGCGGCGTAGTCCGCGCCGCCCTCGAGTCCGACGAGCCGGACGTAGCGTGCCGTCGTACCTGCCGGGAGCCGGGCGATCTTCGCGTCGACGCTGCCGTCCCAGGTGCCCTTCGCAACCGAGGTGAACGTGGTGCCGTCGGTGCTCGTCTGGACGTCGTACGACGAGATCCGGCCGTTCGGGACCGCGGCGTCCTGGCGTGGGGTGTAGACGAGCGCCTCGATCGCCCGCGGTGTCTTGAGGTCGAGGGTGATGTACTGCGGCAGCGGGGCGTGCGGGCTCCAGTTCGAGTGCCACATGGTCGAGCAGCTGCCGTCGATCGCGGCCGCGGCGCCGTACGCGGACGATCCCTGGCTGGTGGCCGTGGCCGTCATCTCGTTCTGTGGCAGCAGTTTCAGCGGACCGAACGGGCCGTCGGCCGGTGGCGGCGTACCCGGGATCGCGGTCACCCGGCCGAGGGCCGGTGCCTTGAGCAACGGATGCGTCCGCAGGTGGTTGAGGAAGACCTCCTGTCCCATCCGCGGCGCCCGGACGAGGTCGCTGAACTGCTGGAAGCCCGGATAGCCGTACTGCGTACCGTGCAACGGCATCGCGGCGCTGGTGGTCACCTGATAGGTCCTGTCGAGCTGCAACGGCTTCCCGTTGACGAGCACCTTGGCCGGATCCACCCGGTCGCCGACCGGCCGGCCGAGATCGTAGGTGTAGCGGAAGTTCGCCGAGGTTGCGAGCGCGGACAGCCGGCTGCAGCCGTACGCCGGCGGGATCCATTGCTGTTCGAGGACGCGTTCGACCGTTGCTCCGGTCATCGAGAGGGTGGTGATCGGCGAGATGCCGGCGACCGGCCACGCCTCGCCGTACGTCACCGTCCCGGCTTTCAGGCCGGCGGCGATCACATCGATGCCGAGATCCGCCGGGACGAGTGCGAAGTCGCTGTCCGCTTCGGTTCGGTAGAGGTCCGCCACCAGGTTGCCCGTGCGGCTCTCGGCGGTCTTGGCGAAGTCGAGGTCGCGGTCGAGCTTCGTGAGCGGTTCCTGCTGCCGCGCCGCCCACTTGTCCATCCAGTAGTTCACGATCTTCTGGATCCCGGCGTCCGGCGTCACGTCCTTGGTGACGGCGTGATTGGTGGCCGTGGTCGACGAACGGATCACCTCACCGGTGGCCGGATCGAGCGACAGGTTCACCTCGCCGAGCACGCGGCCGTGGTTGCTCGACTCCAGCACCGGCCGCGGTACGCCGTCCGGATCCGGGATCATGCACGTGAACGCGGTGTGCCAGTGGCCGCCGAGGATCACGTCGATATCGGGTGACATCGCCCGCGCGGCGTCGAAGATCGGGCCGGTCGGGTTCTTGCACTCGTCGTACAGCCCGCCCTGCTGACCGCCCTCGTGCATGCTGACCACGATCGCGTTCACACCTTGCGCCTTGAGCTCCGCCGCGGCCCGGTTCGCCGCCTCGACGAGGCCCTGGAACTCGAACCCGGACCCCTCGATCGACAGCGTCTCGTGCGGTGTGCCCGGGAAGCCCAGCCCGATGAACCCGATCCGCTGCGAGCCGGCCTGCGCGATCCAGTACGGCGGTAGCACCGGCTGCTTGGTCCGCGGGTCGACGACGTTGGCCGCGTGGTACGCGTAGTCGGTGCCGTGGAAACTCTTGCCGGTGGAGTCCTTGAAGCAACTGTCGAAGCCGGGCGTGCCGTAGCAGGCGCCGGTCGTCATCCGGCGCAGGAACGGGAACTCCCGGTCGAACTCGTGGTTGCCGGCGACGTCGAAGTCCATCCCGAGCGCGTTCAGGACCTCGATGGTCGGCTCGTTCGCGAACGCCTGCGTGTAGTCTGGCCAGCCGCTGAACTGGTCGCCCGCGCCGATCAGGAAGCTGTTCGGCTTCCCGGCCCGGAGCTTGTCGAGGTGGGTCTTGAGGTATCCGGCACCGCCGACCTTCTGCGTGCCCGAAGGCCCCGCGATCGTCAGGTTCTCGGTCTCGGAGAGGTAGCCGTGCAGGTCCGTGAGGCTGAGCACCTGCACGGGGATCGCGGCTGTCGTGGCAGCGGTCTCACTCGGCAGCGAGGTGGCTCCCACCACCACGCCGAGTACGGCGAGAACCGAGCTGATCCGGAACGTTCTGGTCATCGGCTGCTCCTGTCGGTGGGGCGTAACCGAGACGCAACCTACTGCCGGCCCGGACGCGCGAACATGTCCGCGCCTGCTGACTTCCTGCACGATCCGGCTGACGCTTTTCTCCAAGCGCATACGGGGCGGGAACCGTACGGTCGGGGGAGGAAGGAGTTCATGATGACTGGTTTCGTAGCAGTGGCCGAGATCGACATCGACGCACCGGCGGCCCGTGTGTGGGACGTGCTGACGAGTCCGGACGAGCTGAAGCAGCTGTGGTTCGGCGCCGACGTGGAGACCGACTGGCAGGTCGGCAGCCCGATCACCTGGACGGGCGAATGGGAGGGCAAGCCCTACCAGGACAAGGGCGAAGTCCTCGCGGTGGAACCGGAGCGGTTGTTACGCCTGACCCATTTCAGTCCGCTCACCGGCCAGCCCGACGTACCGGAGAACTACCACACCCTCACCTACACCCTGACCGGCGACACCCACCTGAAACTCGAACAGGACAACAACAAAACCGAGCAGGAAGCCAAGCACTCCCAAGGCATGTGGGAAATGCTGGTGGCCAAGGTCAAGGAGGCCGCTGAGTCGTAGTGCACGGATAACAGGTTGTTTCACCACTGGCGGGTTACATCGCGCCAGCAGTGAAACAACCCGTCAGTGGGCCGGAGCGCGCGATGGCTCGGCGGATTCGCCGGAGCAGGGCGGCGGGGTCCGCCAGGTCGGCCCAGGTGACCCGGACGACCTGGTAGCCGAGGTCGCGGAGGCGGTCTTCCCGTGCCTTCTCCGCGAGCAGCGCACCGGTGCCGCCGTCGCCGTACTTGACGGCGCCGTCGAACTCGACGATCACGCCGTACTCCGCGAACAGGAAGTCGACTCGCGCCACGAACGCTCCCTGCTCGTCGCGGATCTCCGCCTGCAGCAGCGGAGCCGGCAGACCGAGCTCTGCCAGCACTACTCGTAGCCATGACTCCCCGACCGATTCGGCTCGGCCGTCGCCGAACTCGACGGCTCTGGCGGCCGCACGGATCCCGCTTCGACTGGCGAAGAGGGCGAGAGCGTCCGTCAGTTGCTGCAGCGTGGCGATCCGTAGGCGCATCGCCTGATCGACGACCGAGACCGCAACCCGATGACTGGTCGTCCGGACGGTCTCGACGACCGCGCGTGCGGCGAGCGTCGTCCGTATGCCGTTCAGTTCGCACACCGCGTCGATCGGCGGCCGGGCGGCATGCTGGCACACCGCGCCGTCGGATCGACCGGCGCCGAGCATCCTGGTCACGTGGACTCGGCGTAGATCAAGCTCTGCGATCCGCACGCCGTGCAGCAACAATGCGGACTGATGGCTCACCACGGCGCGTCCGCACAGTCGGTGGTAGACCGCTCGCGTACGCAACACATGAAGCCAGACGGCCTGCTCCCATGGCGGCATCGACTCGTACGCCGTGCCGCGTACGGCGTACGCGCCACGAGTGATCCGGACCCATTCGCCGGTCGCGACGTACCTGCGCAGATCGGCATCGGAGTACCCCGCCACCACCGCATCCCGTCGTGAGAACCATCCGCCGCGCTGCGCGGCCACCAACTCCAGCTTGAGATTCATGCCTCAGAAGATGCCGATTTCCGGCCTGCCCCTGCCGCCCGGGTTCACCCCTGTGGACAACAGCCGGTGGCGGGTTGTGTCACCGCTGGCCCGCTGCAACCCGTCAGCGGTGAAAGAAGGCGACAGCGACTCAGTAATCTGGCCCGTATGGCTGAGGGTGTTGAAGTTGGACGGCCGACGCGGGAACGGGCTGCGGTCGGGGAGGACGGGCGGTCACGGGACCGGAAGCGGCCGGCGGTGCCGGATCCGTTGCCGATGAGTGTGGTGGACGCGCACTGTCATCTCGACATCGCGGACTCCGACAACGGGGACTGGCTGAGTCCGGCGGAGGCGATCAAGCTGGCGTCGTCGGTCGGGGTGACCCGGATCGTGCAGGTGGGCTGCGATCTGCCCGGCGCGGTGTGGGCCGTCGAAGCCGCCGCGCAGTACCCGAACCTGATCGCGGGCGTCGCCCTGCACCCGAACGAGGCCCCGAAGCTGAAGGCGGCCGGTGAGCTGGACAGCGCGCTGGCCGAGATCGAGCGGCTGGCCGCGAGCAGCGACAAGGTGCGCGTGATCGGCGAGACCGGCCTCGACTACTTCCGCACCGGCGAGGACGGGCAGGCCGCGCAGCACGAGTCGTTCGCCGCGCACATCGGGCTGGCCAAGCGGCTGGACAAGACGCTGATGATCCACGACCGGGACGCCCACGACGACATCCTGCGGATCCTGGACCGCGAGGGCGTGCCGGACCGCCTGGTGATGCACTGCTTCTCCGGTGACACCGAGTTCGCCCGCGAGTGCGTGAACCGGGGCGCGTTCCTGAGCTTCGCCGGCGTCGTCACGTTCAAGAACGCGCAGTCGCTGCGCGACGCCCTGGCGGTCACCCCGCTCGACCGCATCCTGGTCGAGACCGACGCGCCGTACCTCACCCCGTCCCCGTACCGCGGCAAACCGAACGCGTCGTACCTGATCCCCCACACCGTCCGCAAAATGGCCGACGTGCTCAACATCTCCGTCGCCGAGCTCTGCACAGCCCTGAACGAGAACGCGAACCGCGCCTTCGGGGGCCCCTGGTAGTCGATACGGTGAACTTGTGGATTTCGAGGCTTTCGACGCGCAGCTGCTGACGCTCGCCGACGCGCTGCAGGGGGCCGACGAGGCCACGGTCACCGCCGAGATCGAGCGGATGAAGGCGCTGGCCCAGCAGCTCGAGGACGAGCGCTCGCGCCGGTTGGCCCTGATCCGCGCCGAGAAGCTGCCCGAGCTCGTCAACGGGCCGCAGCCGGGCACGAGTCCGCAGTACCTGCGTGCCTCCGCCCTGGTGGCACAGGTGATCAGCGGCAAGGGCGCGCCGGCCGAGCGGATCGAGCAGGCCGAACGTGCGAAGGCCGAGATCGCGGCGTTGTCCAGGCAGGCTCCGCCGCGCGAGTCCTTGACGATCCTGCGGATGAACTCGGCCCTGGTCCGGCTGATCGACCGTCTGCGGAGCGGAGCGTGACCGACGACGACGTCGAGATCTCGCCGTCGTCCTGGGAGTACCGGCTGGTGGCGGCGGTCGTACACGCGGTCGAGCGCCGGGCCGGTGGCGGCGTGGACGGTCCCCGGACCCGCTGGAACCGGGAACTGCTCGCCGAGACGGACCCGGACGATCTCGGTGGCGCCTCTGTGGACGGCAGCCTGTCGGTCTCCGTCGTCCACGTCCTGGAGCCGCTCCGCGAGGCCAGGGATCTCGATCGGCCGCTGACAGCCGGGGAGGCGTGGAAGCTCCGTCAGGCGATCGCGACGCTGATCCACGAAGCCGCGCACCTGATGACCCCCGTCGGCGACCGGACGGCTCCGGAGGCCTATCCGCTCGACGACGCTGCGACTGCGTACGACGAGGGTCTCGTCGAGCACTGGACGCACCGCAATCTCGACAGCGTCATCACTGAAGTCTTCGCGGACGCCGGGCTGGACGGGGCCGCGGCGGCCGTGCTGTCCCAGCCGGGTTACGACGCCTATCCCGCGTACACCCCCGCTGCCCGCCACCTGAGCGATGCCCTGGCGGAGCGCAGTGGCTTGACCAGCACCCAGGTCACCCAGAAGCTGCTGTGTGCCGACGACAGGCAACGCTGGAACGTCGCGGTCGACCTGGTGATCGACAAACAGCTCCCTCTGATGCCCGAGGCGCACCGCGCCCAGGTGCGGCGACAACTGGTCGCTCCGCTCCGCGAGTCCCTGTCCGGTCTGGGCGCTGTCGAGGACGACGAGTCGCTGGATTACGAGCAGCAGTCGGACGAGGCCGTCAAGGCAGCTCAGAGCGCGATCGCCGGCCTCGACCGGGAGCTCGAAAGCATCCAGCGCAAATACCAGATCGAGGCTCCGCAGCTCTCGCCGGACCTCGCACGGCTGCGGGCCGTGACGAGTGGGCAGGCGCCGCCGGCTGGGGCGACCGACCAGCGGGCGGGTGTCACCGATCGTGCGACGACGGGGCCTCACAGCGGCTCCAGTGGTCAGCAGGGGCCGCGGCGGCAACCTGGACCGCACAGGCACGGTCTCGGCTGATAGACAGGCCGCATGGAGTTCAGTGACGTCGTACGGCGGCGGCGGATGGTGCGGAACTACGACCCGGATCGCCCGGTGCCGGACGAGGTGCGGGAGCGCATCCTGGAGAACGGGTTGCGGGCGCCGTCGGGCGGGTTCTCGCAGGGGTGGGCGTTCCTGACGCTGGAGGGGGACGACCGGGAGCGGTACTGGCGGATCGCGGCCGAGAATCCGGACGAGAAGTATGTTGAATGGATCACAGGCCTGCGCCGTGCGCCGCTGCTGATCCTGGCCTTCGCGCACAAGGACGCGTACCTCGATCGGTACACCGAACCGGACAAGGGCTGGACCGATCGCGACGAGGGTCGCTGGACCGCGCCGTACTGGTACGTCGACACCGGGATGGCCGTTCTGCTGATGCTGCAGACCGTGGTCGACGAAGGCCTGGGAGCCTGCTTTTTCGGGCCTCCTGCGGACAAAACGGGTCGTTTGCTCAAGGAGTTCGGCGTACCGGAGGGGTTCGATCTGGTGGGGGTGCTGTCGGTCGGTCACCGGGCCCCGGACAAGCGCTCGCCGTCGCTGAAAAGGGGGCGCCGGACGACCGCCGAAGTGGTGCATCGGGGGCACTGGGGCAATCACACCGAGTAAGGGTCCCGTTACACCTTTTTGCGACTCGCCGAACAGGGGATTGGCACTTCCGCGTCTTGTTCGTTATGGTCCCGTGATGTTGGCCGGGATCGGGGAAGATTCCGGACAGCACGCCCCTCGGCGTTGACCAGTGCCTCCGTGCAACCAGTACGGCGTCCCCGGCCAGTGCCTGTGCTGTCCCACCCCGTGCCCGGGTAGCTCTACCTGGGAGCGTTAGTGCGTAAGTCCATCATCGTGGCCGTCGGAGCGACGGCTGCGTTCGCCATCGCGGGCGGCTCCGTGGCATACGCCACGAAGAGCAAGACGGTCAGTCTCTCCGTCGACGGCGAGGTGCGGAAGGTGCACACCTTCGGCTCCACCGTGGCAGACGCCCTGAAGGCCGAGAAAGTTCAGGTCGGTGAGCACGACGTCGTCGCGCCCGGCGTGGACTCCAAGCTGAAGGACGGTCAGGAGATCGCCGTGCAGTACGGTCGCCAGCTGACCGTCAACGCCGACGGCACCAAGAAGGCCTACTGGACCACGGCCGACAGCGTCAACGAGGCGCTCGCCGACCTGGGTCTGCGGTACGACGGGGCCCAGTTCTCCACCAGCCGGAGCGCGCCGCTCGGGCGGCAGGGCCTGGAGCTGGTCGTGACCACCCCGAAGACCGTGCAGATCGTGCACCAGGGCAAGACCGTGACGATCAAGTCGCTGGCCGGCACCGTCGGTCAGGCCCTGACCCAGGCGAAGATCCGCTGGGACGCCGACGACCGGATCACCCCGGCCGCTGCCACCCCGCTGAAGCTCGGGGTGAACAAGGTCGGCTACGTGCAGGTCCTGCAGAAGACCGTCACCAAGACCCTCAGCGTCGAGCACGGCACCGACGAGACCAAGTCGGCGACGCTGCTCGTGGGCACCAAGAAGACCACGACCAAGGGCACCGACGGCTCGAAGACCGTCACGTACCTGTACACCTACCTGGACGGCAAGCTGTCGGCCACCAAGGTGGTCGGGTCGAAGGTGGTCAGCAAGCCGGTCGACGAGCAGGTCCTGGTCGGGACCAAGCCGAAGCCGGTGGAGGAGCCGACCGAGACGACCACCTCGGAGACGGACGTTCCGGCCACCGGTAACACCAGCGCCTGGGACCGGATCGCCGAGTGCGAGTCCGGCGGCAACTGGGCGACCAACACCGGTAACGGGTACTACGGCGGCCTGCAGTTCAGCCACCAGACCTGGGTCGCGTACGGCGGCGACGCCTACGCGGAGAACGCCCACCTGGCCAGCAAGGCGCAGCAGATCGCGATCGCCGAGAAGGTCCGGGCGGCGCGCGGTGGCTACGGCGACTGGCCGGTCTGTGGCCAGCGCGCCTAGTGCAACACTGACGGGGTGACCTCGTCTGATTCATCCACTTCCGCCGGACCGAGACTCCTCGGTCCGGCGGAAGTGCGTTCACTGGCCGCCGCGCTCGGTGTCCGCCCGACCAAGCAGCGCGGCCAGAACTTCGTCATCGACCCGAACACGGTCCGCCGGATCGTCCGCGCCGCCGAGCTCTCGGATGCCGGCGAGACGGTGCTGGAGATCGGCCCGGGGCTCGGATCGCTGACGCTGGCACTGCTCGCGGACGGGCACCGGGTGACCGCGGTCGAGATCGACCCGCTGCTGGCGCGGGCGCTGCCCTCGACCGTCGCGACGTACGCCCCGGAGCAGGCGTCCCGGCTGACCGTGGTCGAGGCCGACGCGATGGACACCGGCCCGAGGGAGATCGGTTCGCCCACCGCCTGCGTGGCGAACCTGCCGTACAACGTGGCCGTACCCGTGCTGCTGCATCTGCTCGAGGTCTCGGACTCGCTGCGGCACGGGCTGGTGATGGTGCAGTCCGAGGTCGCGGACCGGCTGGCCGCCCCGCCCGGTTCGCGGACGTACGGCGTACCGTCCGCGAAGGCCGCCTGGTACGCCGACGTGCGGCGTGCCGGGCCGATCGGGCGGAACGTCTTCTGGCCCGCTCCGAACGTCGACTCCGGGCTGGTCGCCTTCGAGCGGCGCGACCCGCCCGCGACGGAGGCGAGCCGCGAGGAGGTGTTCGCGGTGATCGAGGCGGCGTTCTCGCAACGGCGCAAGACGATCCGCTCCGCGCTGGCGCGCTGGATGCCGGACCGTGCCCGGCTGGACGAAGTACTGAGCGCCACCGGGATCGACCCGCGGCTGCGGGGCGAGATGCTGGGCATCACAGAGTTCGCCGCCCTCGCCGGTGCTGCTCGGACTGTGTGATGCCCTAGCCTGTCCGACGTGCCACCTTCTGCTGAGGTCACGGTGCGTGCGCCGGCCAAGATCAATCTCGGTCTGTCGGTCGGTCCGCCGCGCCCGGACGGGTTCCATCCCGTCGCGACGGTGTACCAGGCCGTTGCCCTGTATGACGACGTGACCGCGGTACTGCGGACCGACGACGGCGAGGTGTCCGTCGAGATCGTCGGGGACTTCGCGGACGACGTACCGACCGACGGGACGAACCTCGCGGTCCGGGCGGCGAAGCTGCTGCAGGCGGAGTACGACGTCGACGAAGGCGTCGACCTGACGATCCGGAAGACGATCCCCGTGGCCGGTGGTATGGCCGGCGGATCGACCGACGCGGCGGCGACCCTGGTGGCGTGCAACCGGTTGTGGGGGCTGCAACTGACCCAGACCGAGCTGCAGCACCACGCGGGGGAGGTCGGCAGCGACGTGCCGTTCTGCCTGGTCGGCCACACGGCGCTCGGTCAGGGACGCGGCGAGCAGGTCACCGAGGTGATGTCGCGCGGGACGTTCCACTGGGTGTTCGCGATCGCCGACGGCGGGCTGTCCACGCCGGAGGTCTACCGCGAACTGGACCGGATGCGGCCGCTGCGTCGCGTCGAGTCGCCGCAGGTCCGCCCGGAGCTGATGTCGGCGCTGCTGTCCGGGCAGCCCGGCGCGCTCGCGGTTGCCCTCAGCAATGACCTCCAGGCGGCCGCGCTGGCGCTGCGGCCGGAGCTCGGCGACACGCTCCAGTTCGGTCTCGACCACGGCGCGCTGGCCGCGCAGATCTCCGGCTCCGGCCCGACCTGCCTGTTCCTCGCCGCCGACAGCCGCAGCGCCGTCGACCTGGCCGTCGACCTCGCCGAGTCCGGCCTCTGCCGCATGGTCCGCCAGGCCGAAGGCCCCGTCCCCGGCGCCCGCATCCTCCCCGCGATCGTCAGCCGGTAGTACGCTTGCCGTGATCGCGGCGGCGGGCGCTGCGCGCCTTCTGCTGGACGCGCATGTCCTGCTGTGGTGGTTGCAGGACACCGGCGACCTCTCGGACGAGCTGAAGGAGCGGATCGACACCGAGCTCGAGGTGTACGTCAGCGCCGCAACCAGGTGGGAGCTGTCGATCAAGGCAGCGTCCGGCAGGATCGACCTGCCGGAAGAACTCGGTGACGTGGTCGAGGACAGCGGCCTGAGTGAACTGCCGATCCGGACGGCGCACGCCGAGCTGGCGGGCGGCTGCCGGCGATCCACCGCGATCCGTTCGACCGAATGCTGGTTGCGCAGGCGTTGGTCGAGAAGCTGACGCTCGTGACGCGCGACCGTTTCATCCAGAAGTACGAGGTCCCGGTGCTCGAAGCCTGAAAATCCGTTCGTCGGCGGCGGAGGTAGGTGCTAGCTTCACCATGGGACCACATCGTCGTGAGAGAGCAGACAGGAGACCGGGATGCGCCGCGGATCGATCTACCTCATCGGTACTGATCGTTTCGACGCATTCGCGAGGACTCTTGAACTCTCTGACGATGGGCATTGTGGCGCATGTCGACGCCGGTAAGACCAGCCTGACCGAGCGGCTGCTGTACGCCGCCGGTGTCATCGACCGGATCGGCCGGGTCGACGACGGGAACACCCGGACCGACTCGATGGAACTCGAGCGGAAACGCGGGATCACGATCCGCTCCGCCGTGGTCTCGTTCGCGCTCGGCGACCTGCCGGTCAACCTGATCGACACCCCGGGACACTCCGACTTCATCGCCGAGGTCGAGCGCGCGTTGTCCGTGCTGGACGGCGCGGTGCTGGTGATCTCCGCGGTCGAGGGCGTGCAGCCGCAGACGCGGTTGCTGATGCGCACCCTCGACCGGCTGCGGATCCCGGCCCTGCTGTTCGTGAACAAGATCGACCGCGTCGGCGCCCGGTACGACGACCTGCTCGCGGACATCCGGCGGTTGCTGACACCGGCCGCCGTGCCGATGGAGTCGGTCGCGGAGCTGGGCACGCGCTCGGCCTCCGTGGACCTGCTCGCGGTGCAGCGCGCCGAGCTCGGCGAGATCCTTGCCGAGCGCAACGACGCGTTCCTGGAGCGGTACCTCGAGGACGCCGAGCTCGACCATGCGGCCGAGCTGCGGAGCCAGGTCGCGCGTGCCGAGGTCCACCCGGTGTACTTCGGATCCGCGATGACCGGGGTCGGGATCCCTGAGCTGATCGAGGGGATCCGCAGCTGGCTGCCGCGGGCGAGCGGATCGCCGGACGACGAGCTGCGGGCGCGGGTGTTCAAGGTCGAACGCGGCGCGGCCGGCCAGAAGCTCGCGTCCGCGCGGATCGTCAGCGGCACTCTCGCCGCGCGGACGCCGGTCGCGGTGCATCCCGGCGACGGCCCGCAGTACCAGACCCGGCCGAGCGGGATCGAGGTGTACCGCGACGGCACCCGACAGCCGGCCGATCGGGTCGAGGCCGGGCAGATCGTGGCGTTGCGCGGGCTGAAAAGCATCCGGATCGGGGATCAACTCGGCGTACGGACGCGACAGGTCGGGCAGCTGTTCGCGCCGCCGACGCTGGAGACCGTGGTGCGCGCGCGGGACCGGGTCCGGTTGTTCCAGGCGCTGACGCAGCTCGCCGAGCAGGATCCGCTGATCCGGGTCCGGAAGGCGGACGACATCACCGTGAGCCTGTACGGCGAGGTGCAGAAGGAGGTGATCGCGTCGTTGCTCGCCTCGGAGTACGGCGTGGAGGTCACCTTCAGCGAGACGACGCCGATCCACGTCGAACGGCTCGACGGGGTGGGCGCGGCGATGCGCGAGATCACCGACAGCCTGTGGGCGGCGGGGGTCGGGTTCCGCGTCTCACCGGTTGCCGAGGGCATCGAGTACGGACTGGAGGTGGAGCTCGGCGCACTGCCGCGGGCGTTCCACACCGCGGTCGAGGAGACGGTCCGGCAGACGCTGCACCAGGGCTTGTACGGGTGGGAGATCCCGAACATCCGGGTCGATCTCACGCACACGGCGTATTACAGCCCGACCACCGTCGCGGCCGACTTCCGCCGCCTGGTACCGCTGGTGCTCCTGGAGGCGATCGCCGAGGCCGGTACGACGGTGATGGAGCCGCTGAACCACTTCGAGTTGGACGTCCCGTCCGACACGGTCTCGCGCGTCCTGGCCCACGTCGCGGAGCACCGCGGTGTCGTCTCCCAGACCATGCTCACCGAAACCCAGGCCCATCTGGAAGGCACCCTCCCGGCCGCCACCACGCACCCGTTCGAGTCCCACCTCCCCACCCTCACCCGGGGCGAGGCGCTCCTCGCGACCACGTTCCACTCTCACCAGCCCGTCGCAGGCCCACCTCCGGCCCGCGCCAGAACCGACGGCAACCCCCTCAACGAGAAGCAGTACGTCCTGAACCTCAATCGAAGCGCTTGAGGATGGCGTGGATCTCCGCGACGGTCTCGTGACAGTCGGGACTCTGCGCGGTGATCGAGAGCAGTTCTCGGAGGTGGAGGAGGGGGAGGCGGTCGCGCCAGCCGGGGTCGAGCGGACGGACCTCCTCGTAGGTGTCGAAGAGTACGTCCGACAGCCGGCCGTAGATGAGGAAGGTGGCGAGGTCTGCCTCGGCCCAGCCGTAGTGGACGGCGGGGTCGATCAGTGCGGGAGCGCCGGCCGGGGTGGGCAGGAGGTTGCCGTGCCAGAGGTCGCCGTGGAGCAGCGACGGCGGCTGCGGCGGGATCAGCTCGGTGAGGCGGCTCGCGACGCGTTCCAGGCGACGACGGTCGGCCTCGGGCAGCTGACTGTGGCAGAGGGGCTCCTCGAGAAAGCGGAGCAGACGGTGCTCGGCGAAGAACGCGTGACCGTCCGTGGTCCAGGGGTTCCGTTGCGGAAGCACGCCGAGGTAGTTGTCGCGGTCGTACCCGAACTTGTCCGCCGTCTGCAGGTGCTGCAGCGGCAGCGCCCGCCCGGCGTCCTCCCAGTACGTCGGCGACGGTTCCGACGTACCGAGGTCCGACAGGACGATGAAGTGCGGCGTCACCCGCAGTACCTCGGGTACGGCGAATCCGCCGGGCTGCCGTAGCGCGTCGAGGCCGTCCGCCTCCAGCGCGTACAGGTCCGCCGGGAGGTCGTCCTGCGTCTTGACGACCACAGACCGGCCGAGCGTCGTCCGCACCCGGAAGGTCTTGCTGGCGTACCCGCCCTCGAGCGGATCGGCGGCGATCGCGTCGCCCAGGGAGAGGCCTTCGAGCCAGGCGGGAGTCAACACCTGGACGATCCTGGCACGATCCGGAGCGGGGTGCCGCCGTCGGCTACCCTGGGGCGCGTTATGGCCCCACCTAACTTGGTCAATCTGGAAGCTGTTTCGAAGGGCTTCGGGACCCGCACACTGCTCGACTCGGTCAGTCTCGGCGTAGGCCGTGGTGAGCGCATCGGCGTGGTCGGGCGCAACGGCGACGGCAAGTCGACGCTCCTGCAGGTCCTGGCCCGGCGCGAGGAGCCGGACAGCGGCCGGATCACACACAACCGCGACCTGCGGCTCGGGTACCTCGGACAGACCGACGACCTCGACCCCGCCCAGACCGTGCTGCACGCGGTGCTGGGTGACGTCGAGACCTACACCTGGGCGGCGGACCCGCGGGCGCGCACGGTGATGGAGCATCTGCTCGGTGAGGTCGACCACCAGGCGTTGGTCGGCAGCCTCAGCGGTGGTGAGCGCCGCCGCGCGTCGCTTGCCAGGCTGCTGCTCACCGAGGTCGACCTGCTGGTCCTGGACGAGCCCACGAACCACCTCGACATCGAGGCGGTCAGCTGGCTCGCCGAGCACGTTGTGGATCGTGCGGGCGCACTGGTCGTCGTGACCCACGACCGCTGGTTCCTGGACGCGGTCTGCACCGACACGTGGGAGGTGCAGGGCGGCCGCGTCACGTCGTACGACGGTGGGTACGCCGCCTACGTCCTGGCCAAGGCCGAGCGGGCCCGCACCGCGCAGGTGACCGAGACCAAGCGGCAGAACCTCCTGAAGAAGGAGCTCGCCTGGCTGCGTCGCGGGGCACCGGCGCGGACCAGCAAACCCAAGTTCCGGATCGAGGCGGCGAACGAGCTGATCGCCAACGAGCCGCCGCCGCGGGACAAGCTCGCGCTGTCGCAGCTCGCGACCGCCCGGCTCGGCAAGGACGTGTTCGACGTCGAGGACGTCACGTTGAGCTTCGGCGACCGGACGATGCTGGACCACGTGACGTTCCGCCTCGGCCCGGCGGACCGGATCGGCCTGCTCGGCCCGAACGGCGCCGGCAAGACCACGTTCCTCAGGGTTCTCACCGGGCAGCTCGCCCCGGACCGCGGCCGGGTCAAGCAGGGCAAGACCGTCCGGATCGCCAACCTGTCCCAGACCCTCGAGGAGATCGACGGCGCGGCCACCGTCCTCGACCACATCACCGCGATCCGTCGTACGGCGGCCCTCGCCGGCCGGGGCGGCGAGCTGACGTCGTCGCAGCTGCTCGAACGGTTCGGGTTCACCGGGGACAAGCTGACCACCCGGATCTCGGACCTGTCCGGCGGTGAGCGGCGCCGGCTGCAGCTGCTGCGCATCCTGCTCGACGAGCCGAACGTGCTGATCCTCGACGAGCCGACGAACGACCTGGACGTCGAGACGCTGACCGTTCTGGAGGACTTCCTGGACGGCTGGCCGGGCGTGGTCGTCACCGTCACGCACGACCGGTACTTCCTCGAGCGGGTCAGCGACATGGTGTACGCGATCATGGGCGACGGCCAGGTCCGGCATCTGCCGCGCGGTGTCGATCAGTATCTCGACGAACTCGCCGCCGGAATTCCCCGGCGGGCGACGTCGAATGCGTTGACACCGGCCGCAGGAGTGTCAACGGATTTGTCACCGGACGAAAATCCCCAGGTCGTTGAAAGTCCGATGGTTGACGCGGCAGTGGCCCGGGCGGCGAAGAAAGAGCTGAACCGGATCGAGCGGCAACTGGCGAAGCTGACCGAGGCCGAGGCGAAACTGCACGACCAGTTGGCCGCGAGCGCGAGCGACTACGAGCGGCTCGCCGAGCTGGACGCCGAACTGCGCAAACTCGCCGACGAGCGCGGCGAGCTGGAGACCGCCTGGTTCGACGCGGCGGAACGCGCCGAATAGCGGTTTCCGCGCGGGTCGGTGCAGGTCAGGGCAGGGTCGAGTCACGGCGCCCCCTCCGATCCCCTGTGATTCGGAGGGGTGCGCCGAGCTCCTGGGTGAGCGGGCCCCGTGCCGGCCGGCGTTGTTCGAGCCCCGAGCCCCGAGCACCGCGCGGCCACTTTCGGCGGACCACCTCTTGCCGCCGAAGTCACCATCACTTTGACATTTTGTAGTCGATCAGCCACCGACGGTGATGACCCTAGTAGGGGTGTAGACCGGTGTCGACAGTCGTCGGCTACAGCAGCCTCTCGATCTCGTTGCAACTAGCAACGAGCGGAACAGGTAAGAAGTGACGGGTTGACTTTTCGGATAATTCCCGCGCAATTCCGGGCGGCCTTTGTCCGAACGAACAAGCCGCTTTTGGTGAGGTGCGACCGGTTGTTTCGGTCAGTGTTTTTCCAGGTCGAACGGGCGGACGAGTTCGCGCAGTACCCGGGCGATCTTCTGCTGGTCGCGCTCGCTGAGGCCGCCCAGCAGGGCGCGCTCGTGGGCGAGCAGGTCGGCCATCGCGGCGTCGACCCTGTCCCGTCCGGCGGGTGTCAGCTGCACCAGCACCCCGCGCCGGTCGCTCGGGTCCGGCAGGCGCTCGACCAGGCCGCGCGCGGCCAGTCGGTCCACCCGGTTCGTCATCGTGCCGGAGGTGACGAGGGTTTCCTTCAGCAGTTTGCCGGGGGAGAGTTGGTACGGCGTGCCCGCGCGGCGGAGCGCGGCGAGGACGTCGAACTCCCACGACTCCAGGCCATGGGTGTCGAAGGCCTGGCCGCGGGCGCGGTCCAGGTGCCGCGCCAGCCGGCTGACCCGGGACAGCACCTCCATCGGCGCCACGTCGAGATCGGGCCGCTCACGGCGCCAGGCCTCGATCAGCCGGTCGACCTCGTCCTCCATGACCTCGAGACTACCCATCAAGACTCTTGACATCAAGACAAGTGGCGGGTCTAGAGTATCTCGACGTCAAGATAAATCGTTCAGAGAGGTGCAGCCGATGCGCAGGTCACCGGTGTGGAGTCCGGAGCAGTACGGCACGTACGCCGACGAGCGGGCCCGGCCGTTCCGGGACCTGGTCGAGCGGGTCCGGGCGACCGGCGTACGGACGGTCGTCGATCTCGGGTGCGGTCCGGGGGCGCTGACCGCGACGCTGCGTCAGGTCTGGCCGGAGGCCGAGATCCGGGGGATCGACAGCTCGCCGCAGATGCTCGAGGCGGCCGCGCAGTACGCCGGCGACCGGCTGAGTTTCGAGCTCGGCGACGTCCGCGAATGGTCCGGGGAGAACATCGACGTGATCGTCACCAACGCGACGCTGCAGTGGGTCCCCGAGCAGCTCGACCTGCTGCCCGGGTTCGTGCGGGCACTGCGGCCGGGCGGGTGGCTGGCCATCCAGATCCCCGGCAACGGGGACGCTCCGTCGCACGCGATCCTCCGCGAGCTCGCCGGGACCGCGCCGTACGCCGAGTACGCGAAGGATGCCTCGCTGCGTCCCGAAGTACCGGGGCCGGCCGAGTATGTCGAGGCGCTGAGCGCTGAAGGCTGCGTGGTCGACGCGTGGGAGACGACGTACTACCACCTGTTGTCCGGCGACAACGCCGTACTGGAATGGGTGAAGGGGACCGGTGCGCGGCCGGTGCTGCAGTCGCTGCCGGACGACCTGCGGAAGGAGTTCGAGGCGGAGTACGGCGCCCGGCTGGCGGAGGCGTATCCCCAGAAGGAGTACGGGACCCTGCTGCCGTTCCGCCGGATCTTCGCCGTGGCGCACAAGGAGGGGTGACGATGCGGCTCGATCATGTGCAGGTGTCGTGCCCGCCCGGCGGTGAGGACGTGGCGCGGGCGTTCTACCGCGACGCGCTCGGGATGACCGAGGTGGAGAAGCCGGAGCTGCTGAAGGCGCGGGGCGGGTGCTGGTTCAGGGCCGGCGCCGCGGAGATCCATGTCGGCGTGGAGCAGTCGTTCACACCGGCGAAGAAGGCTCATCCCGCGTTGGCGGTGGACGACTTGGAGGCGGTGGCCGCCAAACTGACTGGCCTGGGCTACCCGGTGCGGTGGGACAACGAGACGATCCCGGGCCGCCGGCGGTTCCATACCGCCGACGGTCATGGGAACCGGGTGGAGTTCGTGTGAGGGACCGTGCGACAGGAGGTGTCGCCGTCTGGGCGACCGCTTGACGCTCACGCGGGCGGCCGGCGGACGCGAGTGGACAGACAGCTCCTGTCGTTCGGTACCGAAGCGGCTCGCCCGGCCCCCTCAAGCCGGGCGAGCCGCTGCTCATTCGGTGGCGAGGGCTCCGGCCGGAGCGACCTTGGCCGCGCGGCGGGCCGGGAGCAGCGAGGCGAGCAGGCCCGCGACCGTGGCCACGGCGGCGATCGCAATCAGCAACGTCCCGGGTACGGCGTACTCGACGCCACCGTCGACCGTCTGGCCGCCCATCAGCGCGCTTGTCCCGGTCCAGCCGTAGATCAGGCCGAGTACGATCCCGAGACCGGCCGCGACCAGTGCCATCAGCAACGATTCGACGGCCAGCATCCGGCGCAGCTGGCGGCGGGACAGGCCCATCGCGCGGAGCAGGGCGTTCTCCCGGGTCCGTTCCAGCACCGAGAGGCTGAGCGTGTTGCCGACTCCGACCAGCGCGATCAGGACCGAGACGCCGAGCAGGCCGATCCCCACCATCAGCAGCACGTCGAACACCTTCGTGTAGCTGGAGCGCTCGGCCAGACCGCCGTCGACTCCGAGGTTCTTCACCGACGGGAGCGACTGTTCGACGGTCTCGATGACCTTCGTGCCGTCCGCCTTCGGGTCCGACGCCAGCCAGAACCCGGTCACCGGCGCGTTCGGTGCCAGCTTCGCGAGGTCGGTCGAGGTCAGCGTGACCTGGTCGAGCCCGTTCGACTGCTGGACGGTCAGCGTCAGCCGGTGCTTCCCGGCGACGATCGTGATCGGGCCGCCGTTCTCGAGCTTCATCCCTCGCATGACCGGGAACGAGACCAGCGCGGTTCCCGGTTTCAGGTGACCGGTCAGCGCCGGGATGTGGATCACCGATCCGGCCGCGCCCGCGTCGATACCGGTGACGGTGAGCTCGTTCTCGCCGGAGCCCACGGTCACCGACCGGACCGGGACGACCTGGGTGATGCCCTCGATGTCGCGGAGCTGCTGCTCGGCGTTCGCCGGCATCTTCTCCTGGTACGCCGTCACCTTCAGGTCGACCGGGTACTGGCCGTTCATCGACACGTCGAAGGTCTTCTGCACCGAGGCGATGCCGACGCACGTGAGGCTGATCAGCGTGACGCCGATGAGCAGTGCCGAGGTGGTGGCCGCCGTACGCTTCGGGTTCCGGACGGCGTTCGCGACCGCGATCCGGCCGGGTACGCCGCCGCGCCGGGCCGGCAGCGCACCGACCAGGCGGATCAACGCCGGTACCAGCAGTGAGCCGACCGCGAGGATGCCGAGGAACGAGATCGCGCCGCCGGCGACACCGACCAGCACCTCGTGCAGGATCGCTCCGCCCGCCAGCAGGACGCCGCCCCCGGCGAGGAGCAGGAAGCCCAGGAGCAGACGCAGTACGCCGGCCCTCGAGGCGGCCGCCGGGGCGACCTCGGGACGCAATGCGGCCAGCGGTGCCACCTTCGTCGCCCGGCGTGCCGGTACGACGGCCGAGATCAGCGTGGCCACGGTACCGATCAGAAGCGGCAGGAACACCGACGCGAGACCCAGGTGCAGCGGCACCGCCGGGATACCCCAGTCGAACTCGCGGAACAGCGCCAGCGCCAGTGCGGAGAGCGCTACGCCGAAGACCACACCGATCGCCGACGCGATCGCGCCGACCACGGCCGCCTCGGCGAGGACGGACGAGAACACCTGGCGCCGGGACGCGCCGACGCAGCGCAGCAGCGCCATTTCGCGGGTGCGCTGGGCGATCACGATCGTGAACGTGTTGCCGATCACCAGGCAGGCGACGAACAGCGCGATCAGCGCGAACATCCCGAAGACGCCGCCGAGGACGTCGATGCCGTTCGTGAACTCCTGGACCTCGTGCTCGATGAACGCCTCACCCGTGAACACCGTGATGCCGCTCGCAACCACGATCTGCGCCGCGGACGCGAGCTGCTGCTGCGTGACACCGGGCTTGGCCGCGAGCGCGATCCCGCGGGTGAACGCACCCGGATCGAACATCTTCACCGCGGCCGGGGTAGCGATCGCCGACGCGGTGCCGACCTGCTTCGAGTCGTCGAGGAGCCCGACCACCGTCACGGTCCACGACTTGTCGTCGTACGAGCTGATCCGGAGTTGCCGGCCGATGGAGATCTTGTGCTTGGCGGCCGTCCGGGCCGGCAGCGCGATCTCGTTCGTTGTGCTGGGCAACCGTCCGGACGAGGTGCCGGGGCCGGGGATCTCCGGGGTGCCGTACAGCGCGTCGATCGGGAGCCCGGTCGGCCGGACCAGGTCGGGATACGTCACGTTCAGGTACGCCGTGGTCAGCGTGACCGTCGACGCCGCCTGCGCGACCTTCTGGACCTTGGCGATGTCGGACGGCGAGATCGTCGCCCGGTCCGGGTAGACGACGGCGTCGACACCCTTGTACTGCGCCCCGATCGTCTCGTCGACGCCGTGCGACGCGGACCCGTGCACGATCATCGCCAGCGAGCCGAACCCGACCCCGAGGACGATCGCCAGGCAGGCGGCGACCAGACGGCCCATGTGGGCGCGCAGCGAGGAGAGCAGTGATCGTCGCACGTCACGCCCCCAGCTGGCGCAGCGCGTCGAGGACACTCTCCGGGGTCGGCTCGGTGAGCTCACCCGCGAGCTTGCCGTCGGCAAGCATCACGACCCGGTCGGCGTACGACGCGGCCAGCGGGTCGTGGGTGACCATCACGACGGTCTGGCCGAACTCGCGGACCGAACGGCGCAGGAATCCGAGCACCTCGGCGCCGGACCGGGAGTCCAGGTTGCCGGTCGGCTCGTCGGCGAACACGACCTCCGGGCGGCCGACCAGCGCCCGCGCCACCGCGACCCGCTGCTGCTGGCCGCCGGACAGCTCCGACGGGCGGTGCGTGAGCCGGTCCTCGAGGCCGAGTACGTCGATCAGCGTGTCGAGCCACTGCTGGTCGGGCTTGCGGTTGCCGAGCTCCAGCGGGAGCAGGATGTTGTCCTTCGCGGACAGCATCGGCAGCAGGTTGAACGACTGGAACACGAACCCGATCCGGTCCCGCCGGATCTTCGTCAGCGCGGCGTCGGGCAGCTGGGTCAGTTCGGTCTCGCCGAGCAGGACCTGGCCGCCGGTCGGCGTGTCGAGCCCCGCGAGGCAGTGCATCAGCGTCGACTTGCCGGACCCGGACGGACCCATGATCGCCGTGAACCGGCCGACCCCGAAGTCCACCGAGACGCCGTCGAGCGCGGCGACCGCGGTGTCGCCCTGTCCGTACACCTTGCGCAGCTCGTGCGCCCGGATGGCGGTCCGCGGCTCCCCGTCCTGCGGCAGCCGTCCCACCGCAAGGTCCCCGGTCTGCAAGCTCATGTCACTCCTCAACTCAACTGAACGTTGGTGAAGAAGTTAGTGAGCGCGGCGCGCGATCTCGTCGGACTGCAGACGGGACTCCGCGTACTACCTGGGTATTACTTGGTGGGTTTCACGAGCCCGGTCTCGTACCCCAGGACGACGAGGGCGACCCGGTCGCGCAGGCCGGTCTTGGCCAGGATGCGGCCGATGTGCGTCTTGACCGTTGCCTCGGACAACGTGAAAAGCTTCGCGATCTCGGTATTCGACAGGCCGCGGGCGACCTCGACCAGCACCTCTCGCTCGCGCGCGGTCAGGTCGGCCAGGTCGGGCCGTTCGGTCTCGCCGTCGGGCAGGGCCCCGGCGAAGTGCTCGAGCAGGCGTTTCGTCGTACTCGGGGAGACGACGGCGTCACCGGAGTACACCTGGCGGATCGCGTTCAGCAGGTCGGCGGGCGGGGTGTTCTTGAGCAGGAAGCCGGCCGCGCCCGCCTTGATCGCGGCGAACGCGTACTCGTCCAGGTCGAACGTCGTGAGCACGATCACTTTTGGTGCTTCCGGCAACGACTGTAGCCGCCGAGTCGCCTCGACCCCGTCCAGGCGCGGCATCCGGACGTCCATCAGCACGACGTCGCACGCGGTGACCTGGATCTTCTCGACCGCCTCGCCGCCGTCACCGGCCTGGCCGACCACCCGCATATCGGCCTGGGAGTCCACCAGCATCGTGAACCCGGCCCGGACCAGCTCCTGATCGTCGACCAGGAACACCCGGATCACGTCGTCCGTGTGCCTGTTGTTCACTCGCTGCGCTCGCTCACTGCTGGTTCCCTTTCACTCAGTGGGCAGGTTGTACGGCAGCCTGGCGATCACTTCGTAACCGCCGCCCGCCCTCGGTCCGGCGCTCACGGTACCGCCCGAGACCGAGACGCGCTGCCGCATCCCGACGAGGCCGTGACCGGGGTCCGAGCTCGGCGCGACGCCGCCGCCGTGCCCGTCGTCGGTGACCACCACGGTCAGCATCTCGCGCCCGAAGTCCAGGGCGACGGAGGTACGCGCTCCCGGCCCGGCGTGTTTCAGCGTGTTGGTGAGGCCTTCCTGGACGATGCGGTACGCCGTGAGGCCGAGCAGGGCCGGGAGCTCGCGGGGTTCGCCGGTCACCTCGTACTCGACGGGCAGGCCTGCCTCGCGGACGTTCTCGATGAGCTCGGGGAGACTGGAGACGCCGGGCTGCGGGCGGGCCTGGTCCGGGCCGAGCTCGGACTGCTCCTCCTGCTTGAGCAGGCCGAGCATCTTGCGCATCTCGGTGAGCGACGCGCGGCCGGTGTCGCCGATCGTCGCGAGCGCCTTCTTCGCCGCCTCGGGTGACTGGTCCGCGGCGTACAGCCCGCCGTCGGCCTGGACGATCATGATCGACAGGCCGTGCGCGACCACGTCGTGGATCTCGCGGGCGATCCGGGTACGTTCGTTGCTGACGGCCAGTTTCGCCTCCCGGTCGCGGTCCCGCTCGAGCTGGGCGGCCCGCTCCTCGAGCTGAGCGACGTACAGCCCGCGGGTACGGCGACGCTCGCCGAACGCCCAGACGCCGAACACAAGCGCGCCGAGCGCGACCATCATCGTGATCTGCTGTTTCCAGTCCGAGCTCGCCCAGTACCGCGACACCGCCATCAGCACGCCGAGGCCGCCGATACCGAGGGCGATCCGGCTCAGGCGCACGTCGCCGTACACGGAGATCGCGTACAGGGCGACCAGCAGGCCGACGTTGCCGGGCATCAGGTCGACGCCGGCCAGCCATTGCAGGACGGCGACCGAGCAGACGCCGAAGAAGACCAGTTCGGGGTGGGTACGGCGCCAGATCAGCGGAACCAGCATGCCGAACGCGAGCAGCCCGCCCCAGCGCGCCTGGGCGAGTGACAGGAACCCGAAGACCATGCACAGCGAGCCGGCCAGCAGCAGGTCGAACGCCTTGCTCCGGGCAGGCAGCGGCCGCGCGGTCAACATCCCCGTCATGGTGGCCAGGGTACGGGGCACGGCAGGCGCGGGGGTCATGCCACGGGCGGATTTCGCCGTACGACCGCGGGTTGTTATTTGTGCGGTCTGGTGGCGAGCGTGGGCTTGGCCTCGAGGCCTGACAGGCCGTTCCAGGCGAGGTTGACCAGGTGGGCGGCGACGTCCGGCTTCTTCGGTTTGCGGGCGTCCAGCCACCACTGGCCGGTCAGCGCGACCATGCCGACCAGCATCTGCGCGTACATCGGCGCGTTCTTCGGGTCCAGCCCGCGGCGCTTGAAGTTCTCCGCCAGGATGTGTTCGACGCGGGTCGCGACGTCGCTGAGGATCGAGATGAACGACCCGGTCGACGAGCCGACGGGGGAGTCGCGGACCAGGATCCGGAAGCCGTCGGAGTTGTTCTCGATGTAGTCGAGCAGCGCCAGTGCGGCCTGCTCGACCAGTTCGTGCGCGCGGCCGGCCGTCAGCGACTGCGTGACACCGTCGAGCAACGCCCGTACCTCGCGGTCGACCACGACGGCGTACAGGCCCTCCTTGCCACCGAAGTGCTCGTACACGACCGGCTTGGAGACCTCGGCGCGGGCCGCGATCTCCTCCACCGAGGTGGCCTCGTACCCCTTCTGGGCGAACAGGCCGCGGGCGATGGTGATGAGTTGCTCGCGACGTTCGGCACTGGTCATCCGGATCCGGCCGGATCGCCGCGGTTTGGGTTCCGTCACGTCGTGATCACGTCAGCATCATGCCGCACTTCGGGTGTTGCGGGTGGAGGTTTTCGGTCTCAGGCAGCCTTCAGAGTACGCCCCGAGGCGTCCACGCGGCGCGCCTCCAGGCGCTCCTTCACCGGCCAGCGGACGTCGGACACCCAGCCGCGCTTCTCGAAGAACCAGATGCAGCGGGCGGACGTGTCGAGCTGGCCCTTGAGTACGCCGTGCCGCGCGCAGGTCGGGTCGGAGTGGTGCAGGTTGTGCCACGACTCGCCCTGGCTCAGGATCGCCAGCCACCACACGTTGCCGGACTTGTCGCGGCTCTTGAACGGCCGGTCGCCGATCGTGTGGCAGATCGAGTTGATCGACCAGGTGACGTGGTGCAGCAGGGCGATCCGGACCAGGCTGGCCCAGAAGAACGCGGTCAGCGCGCCGGTCCACGACCACGACCAGAGGCCGCCGATGACCGCCGGCGCGAGAAGACTCACGGCGACCAGGAGCGGGAACATGCGGGACACCTTGACGATGTCCTTGTCCTTCAGCAGATCCGGCGCGTACTGCCGCTGCGGGGTCTGCTCGGTGTCGAACAGCCAGCCGACGTGCGCGTGGAAGAAGCCCTTGGTGAGTGCGCCGAGGGTGTTGCCGTACTTCCACGGGCTGTGCGGGTCGCCGTCGCGGTCGGAGAACTTGTGGTGCTTGCGGTGGTCGGCGACCCAGCGGATCACCGGCCCCTCGATCGCCAGCGAGCCGGCGATGGCGAGGGCGTACTTCAGCGGACGGTTCGGCTTGAACGACTTGTGCGTGAACAGCCGGTGGAAACCGATCGAGATGCCGTGGCCGGCGATCGTGTAGAAGACCACGGCGAGTACGACGTCCCGCCAGCCGAGGAACCCGCCCCACGCGATCGGCACCGCCGCCAGCACCGCCAGGAACGGGATGCCGATGAACAGCGCCAGCGCGACCTGCTCCCAGAGCTTCTTCTGCTCGCCTCCGAGCGTCCCGGTCTGCACGTCCTCGACGTCCGGCACGGTACGGGTGGGCGCCTCCGGGGCGGCAACGGCGGGTGGAGTCATAACTGTTCATCCCTCGGGTCAGGGGGTCCTTACCTACGCTACCGTAACCTACGGAGCCGTAGGTTTGGAACCCCTGAGCGTGTCATCCACCCCACTCATGGCAAACTGTCCCGGCAACCACGATCCCCCGTGGGGTAATCGGCAGCCCGCGAGACTTTGAATCTCGAAGACCAGGATCGAAACCTGGCGGGGGAGCAGCGCAAAACCCCGGCTCTGGAGTCTCGGAGCCGGGGTTTTGCTGTCCTCAACGCACTCATCTGCCGGGATCAGTGGAATTGCTGACCACCCCCTGCGGGAGGATCGTCAATCCGCCCGATGTGGCGGCCGGTTCCCACCTCCTATCGTCGCTGTGTGACGAGCCCGAGCGATGGAGGACATCATGAGCAGCCACCCGAATGGTGCGGTCATTGACCGGATGACCCAAGCGATCGTCGAGAACGACCGCGAGACACTGAGCCGCGTCTTCACCGACGACATGGTCTTCCACGGCCGTGGTCCGATTCCGTTCGCAGGCGACCACCACGGAGTCGACGGCTTGCTGGCGGCCCTTCGCACCGTCTTCGAGCTGACCGACGGGGACGTGAAGCTGGAGCAGTTGTTCTGCCTGGCTGACGACGAATGGGGGGCGGAGTGGGAGCACGCCGTCTATGGCCGAAACGGGCGGACGCTGGAGATGAATGACTCCTTCATCTACCGGTTCGACGACGGTCGAATCCGCGAGATGTGGTTCATCGCGGCGGGCCCAGCCGAGGCGGCATCGTTCTGGGCATAAGCGCCGTAGTCGCGCGACACTGAGCCCATGGGCACCGGCAACGGGCCCGGACGCGAGGCGTTCGACAAGCAGGCCTGGCGGCGGGCGTACGACGAGTTGTCCGCGGCCGCAGTCGCGGAGCCGCTCGAGGTCGACGATCTCGAGCGGCTGGCGTCCGCGGCCTACCTCGCCGGACTCAGCGACGAGAGCCGGTCCGCCTGGATCAGCGCGCACGAGAAGTGCGCCCACGTCGGCGACGTTGCACGGGCGGCCCGGTGCGCCTTCTGGCTGGCTTTCGCGCTGTTGAACGCCGGCGACCTGGCGCGCGGAGGCGGTTGGGTCGACCGCGCCCAGCGGCTGCTGGACGACCGCAAGATCGACTGCGTCGAACGCGGTTACCTGCGTTACGCGGCCGCGCTGCGCGCAGCGTTCTCCGGCGACGCGCGCACCGGCTACGAGGCGTTTCACGCGGCGGCGGAGCTCGGCGTCCTCTTCCGTGACCCCGAGCTCGCAGCGCTGGCACGGATCGGCGAAGGCAGGTGCCTGATCTGGCTCGACCGAGTGGACGAGGGGGTCGCCCTGCTCGACGAGGGGATGGTCGCCATCGAGGCCAACGACGTCTCGCCGATCGCGATCGGCGATGCCTACTGCACTGCCATCGAGGGCTGCACCGAACTGTTCGACGTCCGCCGCGCCCACACGTGGACCGCCGCGCTGAGCCGCTGGGTGGACGGCCAGCCAGAGCTCATGCTGTATCGAGGTCAGTGCCTGATCCATCGCGCCGAGATGCTCTACCTTCGCGGGGACTGGGACGCCGCAGCCGAACAGATCGAGGAGGCTTACCGCCGCCTGGCCGATCCGGTGGGGCAACGGTCGCGGGTCGCCGCTGCTTACCTGAAGGGCGACCTGCACCGGCTCCGTGGCCAGGACCGCGCCGCCGAGGCCGAGTTCCAGCTGGCCAGCGAGCTCGGCCGCGATCCGCAGCCGGGGCTCGCGCTGCTGCGCTTGGCCACGGGAAAGGTCGAGGCCGCCGCCGCCTCCATCCGGAGGGCGTACCGCGAGGCCGGTGACCCCCTGTCCCGCGCGCGATTGGCCGGCGGCTACGTCGAGATCCTCCTCGCTGACGGTGATGTCGCCGCTGCACGGTCTGCCGCCGACGAGCTCGGCACGGTGGCCGGCACGCTCGGGCGACCGCTGCCGACCGCGCTGCACCTGCAGGTCCTGGGCGCCGTGCTGCTGGCGGAGGATCAGCCCGAACCCGCACTGTCCGCCCTTCGGCAGGCACTGGCGGGTTGGCGCGAGCTCGACGCGGCGTACGAGGCGGCCCGCACGCGGATGCTGATCGCGGCCGCGTGCCGAGCGATAGGGGACGACGACAGTGCCGAGCTCGAGGTCGCCGGTGCCCTCGCCGTGTTCGATCGCCTCAACGCGGTCCGCGACGCCGCCGCTGCCAGGGCTGCGCAGCATGTGGCGGCATCGCCGTCCAGCGGTCTGACAAGCCGGGAGGAAGAAGTCCTGGCCCACATCGCCAAGGGGCTCACCAACCGTCAGATCGCCGAGCGTCTCGTCGTCAGCGAGAAGACCGTGGCAACCCACGTCGGCCACATCCTCACGAAGCTGGGACTGTCCAGCCGGGCCGCCGCCACCGCCTACGCGTACGAACACGGCCTGCAGTGACCGGGCTCCCGGCGCAGCGGGGGCTGTGGTCGGGTGCCGCACAGGCTCGCTCGGAGACGTCCCCTCGGATACACCGTCTCACCTCGGCCCGATGCAGGGTTTTCGTTGTTTACGCGTAGTCGCGGTGTTGTGCTGGTCGGGCGGCCTTGCTACACGGAAATCCAGCAGTAGAGCCGCTGACTGGCGGCTTGCGCCCGACCCGCAAGGCCTGCGAGGTCCCGCAGAATCTCCGTCAGCGTGTCGGGGTCAGCGCTTCCCCAGAACTCCTCTGTCCGCGACCACGGCACGGCGACTTCGGCCAGCCGTTCGGGGCACGCTTCTGCGAGGGCGATCGTCAGGCTGTCGGCCAGCGCCAGGACAACCCGTTCCCCGCCGTCACGGATGGCCAGCGGCTGCCCGACAGCGCTCGCGTCATACGGCCGCCCAGTCAGCAACGCCTCGAGCGTGCCCATCTGGACCACCGGATCGATTCCTTTCACCGACACCGTGTCAAACGCCTGAGCAGACGCATCCGGGTCGGCGGTCCCAGGACCGCCGACCCGATCAATGGCGGATGCGGCCTGTTCGTCGGAGTCGGCAGCGAAGTAGTCAAAGAGAACACCCATGGCGCGCATCCTGCCCGACCTCCAGGGTCGCGACCTGGCGGGGGGAGCTAGCAGTACTTCGTCACGGCGGTTCTACCGCTCGCGGGGTGACTGGTGGCGGGCGGGTGGTTGGGGGCGGCGGTGGGCGTGGATGACTGCGGTGGTCCAGGTCAGGGACGCGAGTGCCAGGCCTGCCGCGGCGCCGGTGCCTGCGCTGCCGAGGAGGCTGCCGATCGCGGCGCCTGTTGCGCCGAGGGTGAGTAGGGCGGCCAGGAGGAGTGCGCAGCCGTCGCCGCCCGTTCCGAGGTCGCGTAGGCGTTTGTCCAGTGGGCGGCGGCGCTCCATCAGCAGCAGCACCTGCGCGCTGAGCACCAGCGCGACCACCAGCAGCAGCACGAACGGAGCGATTCCCACCGCCTCAGTGTGCGGGTAGTAGGGCCTTGCGGCGGTCAGTTGTGGGGCTAGGTTGTGCTCTGTGAGTCACCTGAGGGGGTTGCGGTCCGGTGTGGGCCGCGTGCTCGTGTGCTGGTTGTTGGTCGGGTTGGCCGGGTGTGGCGCCGTACCGGAGCGCGCGGGGGAGGCGGATGGGAACCGGGCACCTGAGCGGTTCAGGATCGTTCCTGACGACTATCACGTGCCGTACGCCGGGACCGCCGCGGACGGGCGGAAGTTCTTCCTCAGCGACGAGTTGTTCGTGCCCGGGAGCGGGACGGCGTACGTCGGACTGTTCCTGTGGAACGCGGACGGGACGTTCGCCGAACTGAAGGTCGACGAGGTACGCCGGCCCGAAGGTCTGCCCCCTGCGCAGGCGGCCTCGGCGGGCGCGGATCAGCTGGTCGCGGCGCGACTGGCTGAGCTCGGCAAGTACGTCCTCGAGCCGATCGACGTCGCCCCGTTCACCGTGAACCGCAACGGCGTCACCTTCGGCTGGGCAGTCACGCAGTTCGAAGGCACCTACTCGATCAACATCGAACCAGGCAACTTCATCGCGTACTACGAACCCTGGGACGGCCTCGAGTACGACACATAACCGGGTACTGCGGGTGGGACGCCGCAGTCCGGTGCAGGAACAGAACCTGGATGATCGGGCGATCGCGTTCCTGGTTCGGGAGATTCCGGTGGTGTTGGACGGGGACGGCCGCTAGCCTCTGCGCAGCTGGAGTGGAGGAGGATCGTGTGGGGTTTTTCGGGAGTTATGTGTACGCCGGTGGTGCCTGGCGCGAGGTCGATTCGGACGCGGAGGACGCCGTACCGCCGGAGCCGTACCTCGCCGTGATGATTCACGACAGTGACATCGCGATGATCCGCTACTCGCCGGCTGGTGCGGGGACCGGTGTGGCTTTCCTTGGGCACACGCCGCGGGCGTATTTCGGGGATCCGTCCGCGTCGTCCCCTACTGACACGGCTATCGAGGCGGCGGGGCTGGCTGCGTGGGCGCGGGTGGCTGGATCGTCACCGGATCCGCACGTCATCGAACGTTTCCTCGCGAGCGACGAGCAGGACGACACAGCCGACGACGTACCTGACGAGGACGTGTTCGTGGAAGTGAAGACTGCCAGGTTCATCCAGACGCTCGGGCTCCCGAAACTTCCGCAGTAACTCGGGCAGCCGACGCCGTACCTGACGGCTCACAGTTCGTCGTCGAGGTGAAGCGGGGCACGGCGGAAGGTGTCCTCGTGCTGCGCTGCCGTCGGGCTCAGGAAGCGCATCAGGACTGATTGTGATGTCGGGCTTCCGTCGGCGACGATCTGAGCTTCGGGAATGACGGGCCAGCCGGAGTTCTTGCTGTAGAAGGCCTGGTTGTGAGGCTCGCAGCAGATCAGGCCGAGATCTGCGGTGCTGGTTTCGATTCGCTGGGCGGCTCGCTGGACCAGCTTGCCGGCCCAGCCTTCGCCGCGGAACGACGGAAAGGTGAGCACGCTCGTCGGCGCGGACACCTTGTACGTCGTGCCCTCGTGCGTCACGACCAGGTGGACGATCTCCAGGTGGCTGACGACCAGGTCCCCGGCGACGTACAGCAGATGGTGGGGCTCGTACGCCGGGTTGGTGATCCAGTCGCGATACCTGAGCCCACCGGTGAATCCTTCCGGCCAGACGATGCGGAGAAAGGACAGGACCTGCGCCTTCAGTACCGCGGGCAGGGTCCCGGGCTCGTACTCGACGTACCGCATCTCCATGCCCTGAGTCTGGCCGCGTACCGAAGGACTCGCCACCAGGTTTCAGCGAGTGGTGATGTCGCGGGGGCGGTCGGGGAGGGCGTGGGTGAGGAGGTTGGTCAGGAGGCGGCCTAGTTGGGGTGGGAAGACCGTTTCGGTTGTGGTGGCGAGGTCCTCGGCGCGCCACCAGTGGAAGCCGAGGACGGTGCGGGCCTCGTAGTCGCTCAGTTGCGCAGGCGCCGGAGTGAAGTGGTCGACCCGGTGCAGCAACCATTCTTCGTGTACGTCGAGAACCTTGCCGTCGAACTCGTACGTGTGATCCCGCGACCACACCGGCGTACCTTCCGGCAACTCGGCCAGTCCGGTCTCCTCGTACGCCTCACGTGACGCTGCAGTCTTCAGGGACTCGCCAGGCTCGACGCCGCCGCCGACGGGGTACCAGCACTCGGCCTGTGTCTGTGGGTCTTTGGCGTGAATGAGGAGGACCCGGTCGTCCGCGTCGAGCAGCAGCAGTTTCACCGCGAGCCGCGCCATCAGAGGCCGACCCAGTGCCGGTACTTGTCCTGGTCGACGTTGCCGCCGCACACGATCGTCACCACGTGGCGTCCGGCGAAACGGTCGCGGTTCTCCAGGACGGCTGCGATCCCGAGCGCGGCTGATGGTTCGACGACGAGGCCGGCGTGGTCGAGGAGCAGGCGCATGCCGGTGACGATCGAGGATTCCTGGACGAGTACGGCGTCATCGGCGACGACGAGGAGATCGTCCAGCACCTCCGGGATCGGCCGCCGCCCGGCGACACCGTCGGCGATGGTGTCGATCGCGTCGGTCGTGACCACGCGCCGCTGCTGCCACGACCAGGTCATCGCGGGCGCCCCGGCCGGCTGGACACACACGATCTCAACCTTGGGCGCGAGCGTCTTCAGCACATAGCCCACACCGGTCGCCATCGCACCCCCGCCCAGCGCGATCAGCACCACGGGATGCTCGGCTTGGTGGCGCAGTTCGGCGAGTTCGAGGCCGATGGTCGCGGCGCCTTCGCAGGTTTCGAGATCGAGACTGTCTTCCAGGAGGCGGATCCCGTGGTGCTGGGCGATCGCGGCGGCACGGTCGCGGGCGAGTTCGTGGTCGCCGTCGACGAGTTCGAGTTCGGCGCCGAGGGCGCGGATCCGGTCGAGCTTGGCGGCTGTCGCGAAACGTGACGCGACGACCGTGACGTCGAGACCGCGGTCGCGGGCGGACCAGGCCAGCGCCTGGCCGAGGTTGCCCGCGCTCGCGCACACCACGGCGCGTGAGTTGCCGGCGGCGAGCTGGCTCGCGATGACCTCGGTACCGCGGCCTTTGAAGCTGCGAACCGGATTGGCCGTCTCGAGCTTGATGCTGACCGCACACCCGAGCACCGGCTCCATCGCCTCGCACCGATAGAGCGGACTGTCGAGAAACACCGGATCGATCAGCCGCTGCGCCGTACGAATCCGGTCGAGGTCGAGCCGCGTCCTCACCACACGCCGCACCCTACGGTCCGGCCGGTCCGTTCGCCGAGTCGTGGAGTTCGGCGGCGTTGGAGAGCCCCGATCCACGACTCGAGGTGAGGGGTGGGAGCCGAACGCCACGACTCGGTGAAGACGTCAGGTCAGGGCAGGGAGCCAGGCGTGGTTGGGGTGGCGTGGGGCGATGTGGTCGTGGAGCCAGGTACGACGGTGCGGGTCCAGGTGGGTGGCGACGTCGTGGAAGTCCTCGGTGTCCTTGGGGCGGTCGCTGCGGGACTTGAAGAGCAGGACGATCTCCGGGGCGAGGTACGGGATGCCGTCGGAGCTCGCGAGGGTGATCTCGTCGAGCGGTTTGCGGACGGTGCCGCGGCCGCGGTGGTAGATCCAGTCGGTGTCGTCGGAGGCCGCGAGGATGATGCGGAGCGGCGCCGGGAACAGGTCGTCGGGGAAGGCCAGTACGTCGGGACCGGGCGTCAACGGCTCGCCCGGCTCCCAGGGGCGTTGTTCGCCGGTGTTCGGGTTCTCGACCGTCGGCCGCGGATCGGTGAACGTCTCCGCGACACGGTCGAGGTCGCGGGCCAGGACGAGTACGTCGACGTCGGTGTGCGGTCGCCGTACCCGATCGACGAACAGATCGAGCGCCCAGCCGCCGGCGATCCAGTAGCGGGCGGGATAGTCGGCGAAGTACGCCTGGACGAAGCTCAGAGAATTCATGGGGGGACTCCCTCGCAAGAGGTCGGATGCGGTGAGCCCCGGGGAGAGTCAGAGCCGCCGAAGGATCCGAGGCGGCACCGCGCAGCAACTGCGCATGACAACCACCTCCTACTCGCTCTGACACTCAGGGTGGAGGTTACCTGCAGAGGCCTCCGCCAGACATGCGAATTTGCCGGGCAGGCTCAGGTCTTCGCGGCGCGGATGTCGGAGAGCAAGGCAATGATGGTTTCGATTCTCGCGGCGAGGACCTCGTCGAGTTCTCCTTCCACGCGGATGCCGACGGGCTCGAAGCCGTCGTCGTGCGCAAGGTGAACCGTGAGGGTCCGGCTGCCGATGATCGGGTAGTCGTACCAGTGCTCGAGTGGCTCCCAGTCCGTCTGCGGGAGGGCGGCTTCTACGGCGTCCCAGTCCCAGTCGTCGAAGGTGTAGTCGACGCACGCCGAGATGTGCCGCAGCGCGGCGCGGAGGTTGGCCGGCCAGACCCATCCTGCGACTGTCATGTCGTCAGTTTGTTGCCGAAGCGTGGCGCGTCCAGGAATTCGTGGAGGTGTTGTGCCCAGGGTTGTGGTTGTTCGAAGTGGCACATGTGGGCGGTGTCGGGGATGACTGTGAGTTGGCTGGGGACGGCTCGGTGGAGGCGGTGGGCGAGCTGGACGGGGAAGCCCATGTCCTTTTCGCCGTGGAGGATGAGGATGGGTTTGGCGAACGTGCGGAGGATCTGTTCGGGGTCGCCGGGGCACCACGGGTGCATGAGGCCGTTGGCGGCGCGTTCCTCGGACCAGTCGCCGAGGTCGGTGCCGAGGGATTCGAGCAGCTCCAGGTACGCCGGTGCGCGCTCGAGGTCCCAGACGAAGACCGTGGAGTTGCGCAGGGCGCCGTTCGCCTCGTCCTCGATCCGTTGACGGCGTTGGTACTCGTCCCAGTCCGCCAAGTACGGCGCGGCGTCCGCGGACGGGTACGCCGACGTGGACGCGAGCACCAACCGCCGTACCTGCTCCGGATGCTTGTCCACGAACTGCATCGCCGCCCGCCCACCCGTCGAGAACCCGACGAGATCGACCACCCCGAGCCCGAGCCTGTCGATCAACCGCTGCGTGTCCTGTACGACGTACTCCGGCTGCAACTCGTCCGCCGGCAACCCGCGACTGCTCCGCCCGCACCCGCGGAAGTCGAACAGCACCACGTGGTGATCCCGCGCCAACGGTTCGAACCCGGGCACCAGATACCCGTGCCCCACATCCGGCCCACCGTGCATCACCATCACAGAAGGCCCTGAACCCCGCCGCCCGAGCTCACGCACGAACAACGTCACACCGCCGACATCCACCACCGACTCCATCCACGCAGGATGTCATCGACGTCCGACAGAATGTCGTGAACCACCCCGGGTTTGATGCACCCTCGGTTATGTGAGTGCGACCGGTCGGTCGTCTCGGGTTTGTGCATAGTAGTTGGCCTCGGCTTCGGCGGGTGGGCGTCGGTCGAGGCGGTGCATGAGCCGGCTGGTGTTGTACCAGTGGACCCAGTCGGCGGTGATGGCCTCGAGGTTGCTGAGGCCGGTCAGTGGTCCGCGGCGAAAGGGGGAGTCGTCGCGGATGCATTCGGTCTTGTAGAGACCGATCGTGGTCTCGGCCAGGGCGTTGTCGTAGGCGTCGCCCACGGTCCCGATCGAGGGGCTGAGACCGTGCAGTTGCAGGGTCTCGGTGAAGTGCAGCGAGGTATATTGGGATCCTGCGTCCGAGTGGTGAATCGTCTTGTTTTGCAGAGGTTTCCCTTCTCTGAGGCGCAGTTCGGCAGCCTGTCTGATGGCGCGTTCGACGAACGTGGTGTGCTTGGACATCGAGCACTCCCAGCCGGCGATGAAGCCAGCGAAGGCGTCGATCACGAACGCGGTGTAGGCGAACGCGCCGCCGGCCAGCCGCACGTAGGTGAAGTCCGCGACCAGCAGCCGGTTCGGTGCCGGCACCCGGAACTGGCGGTTGACCAGGTCTGGTGCCCGGTCCGCGGCCGGATCCGGGACCGTCGTGCGTGGCTTCTTCGCGCGGGTCGCACCCTGCCAGCCGTTCGCCTTCATGAGCCGCTCGACCGTGCAGCGCGCCACCTCGACGCCCTCGCGGTTCAGGTGGGCCCACATCTTCAACGACCCGTACAGCGACTCCGGCACCCTCCGATCGTGCTCGTCAGGCTCGTAATACCCGGCCAGCACCTCGGTCACCGTCAGCTCCCACAGAGCACGTTTCGACGGCGCCCGCCGGGCCCAGGCGTAGTAGGTTCTCGGAGCGATCTGGCAGCCGTGCGCACTCAACGCAGCGCAGATCGGAGCGACCCCGAACCGAGCCCTGTGCTCGGCGATGAACCGGCAGATCACCGCTGTCGCGGGTCGCTCTCCCGCACGAAGAAACTCGTCGCCGCCTTCAGGATCTCGATCGTCTGCTCCAGCTCGGCGTTCTTCCGCTTCAGCTCCCGGATCTCCCGCGCCTGCGCCGTCGACACCCCATCAACCTCACCGGCGTCGACCGCTGCCTGGCGAACCCACCGGCGCAGCGTTTCCGGTGTCATTCCTAGCCGGCCCGCGACCGTGGTGATCGCCTCCCACTCACTGGCGTAATCACCCCGGTGCTCGGTCACCAACCGGACCGCCTTGGCCCTGGTCTGCTCGTCGTACTTCCTCGGCATGGATGCCACCTTCCCAACGAAGGAGGTGTGCATCAAACCCGGGGTGGTTCAGTCGCGATGACCGAGCTGGAGAAGGCGACCTGGACGGACGCCGACTTCGAGGTGATGGGGTGGCACGACGCCCACGTGCACGCGGTGAGCGTCGGCGTACGCGAGGACGACAGGTTTCCGTGGCAGCGTGTCCTGATCGACCTCGACTACATCGTGCGGTGGGTGGATCCGGCGTTCCCGCGGCGGTCGTTCACGTTCTGGGTCGCGCCGGCGACGCTCGTGTTCGACGAGGCGTGGGACATCACCGGGGAACTCGAGCCGATGAACGATCTCCTCGAGATCGCCGACCTGCACCGGCTCGAGCCGCCCGACGACCGCCGCGACCCGTTGTGGCACATCGAGGGACACAACTTCGACCTCCGGCTCCGGGCGCCCGGCTTCACGCAGTACTTCCGCACGCGTCCTCTCCACAGCAGATCGCAATACCTGACCCTGAGCGAACGCGGCGGTCTGAGCTTCGCCGAGGAGTCCTTCAGCTGAGCGCGTCCCGCCGTTGGATCAGGTGGTCCCGTTCGGTGGTGTTGGTGCATGCGGCGATTGCGGTGTCGTAGACGGCTCGGGCCTCGGCGATCTGACCGGTGCGGGTCAGGAGTTCTGCTCGTACGGCGGGGAGGCGGTGACCGGGGAGGTCGAGGTCGGAGAGGAGAGCGAGACCGGCTTGAGGGCCTTCGGATTCCGCGACTGCCACGGCCCGGTTGAGGCGCACGATCGGTGAACCGGTGAGTTCTTCGAGCTCCTCGTACCACTGGCTGATCCGTCCCCAGTCGGTGTCCCCGGGACCGGAGTGTTCGGCCGCGACGAGCGCCTGGAGCAGGTACGGCGTGGACGGTGAACGCCGGGCCAGTGGAGCGAGAAGTTCCAGCGCGTCCGCGATCTCGGACATCCGCCAGCGTGTCCGGTCCTGGTCCGGAAGCAGGACGAGCCGGCCGTCCTCGCTCCGGGCGTCGCGTCGCGCGTGCTGCAGCATCATCAACGCCTGCAGGGCAACGAGGTCGTCGCAGTACTCCGCCGGCGCCACCTCACGCAGTACCTGAACCAGCCGCAACGCCTCGCCGGCCTCGGCCGCCCGTACGACGTCGGCACCGGAGCCGGGCGCGTACGCCGCCGTGAACGCGAGGTACGCGATCTCCGCCACCGCGGCGATCCGCGCCTGCAGTGCGGCCCCGACCGGTACGTCGAAACGTGCGCCGCCGAGCCGCTTGCGCGCACGGGTCAGCCGCGCGGCCATCGTCGCGGTCGGGACCAGGAAGAGCCGCGCGATATCCGCGGTCGGTACGCCGAGCACGAGCCGGAGCGTCAGCGCGGCCGCCGACTCCGGCGACAGCGAGGGGTGTGCACAGAGCAGGATCAACCGCAGCCGCTCGTCGGTGGCCCCGGGGTCTTGGGAGGCGTCGACCAGGACCCGCCGGGCGTTCGCGGTGATCTCGGCCTCGATCGCGAGCAGCGGCAAGGACTTGGCCGCGACGGCTTCGGCGCGCAGGCGGTCGAGCGCGCGGCGACGGGCCGTGGTCAGCAACCAGGCCGACGGATTGGCCGGAGCTCCGTCGTCCGCCCAGGTCCGCGCCGCCGACGCGAACGCCTCCGCGAGTGAGTCCTCGGCCAGGTCCAGCCGCCGGAACTGCGCGGCGAGCAGAGCCAGCAGGCGGCCCCAGTCGTCGCGCATCGCGGTCTCGAGTGGGGTCACTCGTCCGGTACTCCGACGTCGAGGCACTCGCGGACCTCGATGTCGTATTCGCGGGGGAGGAGCGATGCCACCTCGAGTGCTGTCGCGAGGTCGGGGAGTTCGACGAGGTAGAACCCGCCGAGTTGCTCGACCGTCTCGGCGTACGGCCCCTCGGTGACCTGCTGTCCGTCTCCGTCCGGCCGCAGCGTGCGGGCGTCACGCGGATGGACGAGCGCCTCACCCCCGCGGAACCGTCCGCGTTCACGAACGGCGGCGGTGAACGCGCGATAGGCCGCGAACACCCGCTCGCGTTCGGCGTCGTCGGCGGCGTCCCACCGGGCGAAGTGGTCGGGCTCCGCCAGCAGGATCAGGAATCGTGTCAGGTCGGCCATGGAGGTCCCTTTCGAAGGTCGTGTCACTGCGATGACGTGCACGACGACCTAAATTCGACAGACACCCGTCGGCCGGACAGCTACTGTCGCCCGCATGTCGTTGCCGGACAGTCTTCTACAGGAACAGCTGCGAGCACTGGGATACCGGGACCCCGACCTGGTCGCGATCGGGATGCAGGGCGCGGTGTTCCGGCTGGGTGATGAGAAGGTCGCGAAGATCTGGTTCCATGCGGAGGAAGCTGAGCTTCGAACACTGCGGGAGCTGTACGACGCCCTCGACGGCCAACTGCCCTACCGCACGCCGCGGATGCTGGAGCTGCGCCGCCCGGGGCCGTACTGGGTGACGATCGAGGAGGAGTTGCCCGGCGTCCCGCTGTATGAGGTCGCACCGGAGTTCGGCGCGCCGGGGTGGGAGCGTGCGAGGGACTGCGTCGTCGACGTGATCGACGCGCTGGCGCAGGTCGAGGCGCCGGAGGTGCTTCGCCGTACGTCGGTCCTGGACGAGACCAGCCCGTTCCGCCCCGAGGGTGTGTCGTGGATCGATGCGCTGACCGGCCTCGTTCGCCGGCGGGCCGCGCGCTTCGACGGGCAACTGGTCGACGACTTCGACACGAAGATCGAGGCGTTGCTGACGCGACTGTCCGATCTGAAGGAGCCCGAGAGCAGGCTCGTCCACGGCGACGTCACCGCCGGCAACATCCTCGTCGACGAGGACCTGCGCCCGGTGACGCTGCTCGACTTCGGCCTTCTCACGATGGCCGGTGATCCGGTCTTCGACGCCGCCGCCACGGCGAGCGTCATCGACCTCTGGTCGCCCCGGTCCCGCGAGGTCGAGGCGGCGTACGACGCGACGTTCGCCGCCCGTCTCGGGTACGACCCCGAACAGCTCCTGCTCTACCGCTGCGCGTACTCCCTGATCATCGCCAACGCCCACGACGACGACCCGTACGACCGCGACAGTCACGTGCCGCTGACGGCGAAGTTCTTCAACAGCCCTCAGGTCGCCGAGCTGCTCAGCCGATGACGCAGAAGACCGTGCCGTCGGGCGCCTTGAGGACCACGAAGTCGGCGTTCGGCGGGTAGGTCCAGTCCTCGACCCGTTCGGCGCCGAGGCCGATCAGCCGGTCCACCTCGGCCTCCGGCGTGGAGGTTTCGTCCACCCACAGGTCGAGGTGGGTGCGGTCGGTCGTGTCGAGGTGGAGTCTGGTGGGCGCGGCGCCCGCCGGCGGGGCGAGGAAGTCGGGGTTGCCGGGGTCGGCGGTGAAGCCGAGCGCCTGACTCCAGAATTCGGCCGCCGGGCCGTTCGACGGGACGTTCAGGACGATTGCTCCGAGTGTGAGTGCCATGGCTCCCAGGCTGGCAGAAACGCGGGTCCGCGGTCAGTCGCCGACCTGGCCCGGCGTTCGGCCGAAGGTACGGCGGAACGCCGCGATGTACGCCGACGCGCTCGAGTAACCGACCCGATGGGCGACCTCCGACACCGGGTAGGCGTCGAGCAGGATCAGCGACGCCCGCAGTCGCAGGCTCGCGCGCCAGGTGGTGAACGGCTGACCGAACTGCCGCTGGAAGTCCCGTTGCAGCGTCTTCGCGCTCACGTGCAGCCGGACCGCCCACTCGTCCAGCGTGGTCGGATCGGCCGGGTCCTGGGTCAGCGCCCGCGCGACCCGCAGCGCGAACCCGGTCCCGGCGCCCGCCGTGTCGGTGAGATCCCGTAGCGGTCGTTCGAGACCGCGCATCACTTGTGCGCGCAGCTCCAACCCGGCGGCCTCGGGCAGCCCGCGGACCGCGAGGCCGCGGATCGCGTCGCCGACCTCGGCCGGCACGTGAGCGGTCCCGATCCGGAGCCCGGCCAGCCCGGGCGGATCCTCACGCAGACACAACCGGTAGACCGTGTGGCGTGTCGGCCCGACCGAGGCGGGTTTTGCCTGCACGGAGTGACTGACCGCTCGCTGCACCCAGACCGCTTCGCCGGAGCCGACGAACTCGGTACACCCTCCGTACGAGACCGACATCAGGCCGTCCGGCGACCAGTACAACTGGTTCAGCCAGTCCTGGCGGCTCCCGCCGAACTCGAGCGCGCTCGCGGCGACGTACCGCAGGACGAGGACCCCGCCCGGCGTACCGAGTCCGTACCCGAACTCGTCGCAACTGTCCGGATCCGTGCCACGCGCGGTGACCAGGCTCAAGGTGTCCTCCTCGCGACACTCGCTGTCCTCCAGGCGCTATCAGCAGCCATTAAGTAAGGCTAACCTAACTTCGACTGACGAGGAGGTTGGCATGTTTCTGCGCCCGTTGGGTGCGCTCGTCCTGGCCGTCGGGCTGGTGGCGTGCGGTGCGTCGGATCCGGACCCGGTGGCCGGGCAGACCCGGGTCTTCCCGGCGGACAACGGCGACGTCACGATCCCGAAGACCCCGCAACGGGTGGTCGCCACCGGGTACGCCGTCCCCGCGCTGATCGAGGCCGGCGCGCCGCTGGTCGGGATCTCGCTGTTCACCCGGAGCGAGCCGATGCTGTCCGCGGCCGACAAGGCGACGTACGACGGGCTGACCAAGATCGCCGGCGACACCGCCGCCGAGACCGACTACGAGAAGATCGCGCTCGCGAAGCCGGACCTGATCGTCATCGGCGTACCGCAGCCCGTGCTCAAGGACCTGGACCTGAACCGGCTGGAGGCGATCGCGCCGGTGGTGACGATCGGGCCGACCGTCCCGGACGCCTGGCGGGAGCTGTCCCGGCGGCAGGCCGACGCGGCCGGGCGGGCGGCGGACTTCGACCAGGCGAAGACGGCGTACGAGAAGCGGGCCGCCGAGCTGAAGGCGAAGTACGCGCAGGCGGTGGCGGGGAAGAAGTTCGCGCACGTCGGCGGGTACGGACAGGTCGCCCAGGGCAGCTTCATGCGCGAGTACGGCAAGTCGTGGGGGACGAACATCGCGCAGGACATCGGCGTCGAGTACCCCGGTCAGCCGAAGAATCCCGGACCTGGTTCGCAGGCGGTGTCGGAGCAGGTGTCGATCGAGCTCCTGCCGGACGACCTGCGCGACGCCGACGTGATCACGTACACGCTCGAGCCCGACGGGAGCGTGGGGCCGGCGGTGAAGTTCGTGCCGGACTCGCCGCTGTGGAAGAGCCTGCCGGCGGTGAAGGCGGGGCGCGCGATCCCCGTGCGGTACACGCAGGCGGCGACGTACGAGTCGGCGATGCTGACGCTCGACGCGCTGGACAAGGCGCTCGCGCCGCTGCGGGACGCGGGGTGAACCGGGACAACGCCCGGGAGCGGGTCGAGGAGCACCACCGGGCCGGTGCCGGGGTGACGCGGATCGGGTACCCGATCGGGATTCGTACGGCGGTCGTCGGGAGTACGACGTACCTGACGCCGCACATGCTGCGGGTGACGCTGACCGGGGAGGGGTTGGCCGGCTTCCACTCGTACCACTGCGACGACCACGTGAAGATCGTGTTCCCGGACCCGGACGGCACGCACCGGATCCCGGTGGCCAACGACCGCCAGATGCTCGACTGGCCGCGGCCGCTCCCGCCGACGCGCAGTTACACGGTCCGGCGGTACGACGGGACGCGCCTGGAACTGGACTTCGTCGTCCACAACGGCGGCCTCGCCTCGCCGTGGGCCGAGGCGCTGCGCCCGGGCGACGAGGTCGCGATCGCCGGCCCGCCTGGTGGACGGGCGTTCCCGTACACGCACGCCCACTACGTCTTCGCCGTGGACCCCACCGGCCTGCCGGCCGCCGCCCGCTGGCTCGACGAGGCCCCGTCCCACCTGCCCGCCGACGTCGTGGTCGAGATCGACCACCCCGACGAGTCCGGCTACCCGCTCGCGGAACGCCCCGGCGTGAAGATCCACTGGGTCCCCCGCGGAACCCTCGCCGACGAGGTTCTCTCCCTCACCGTCCCGCCCGACACCTTCCTCTTCGCCGCCGGCGAGGCCGACAGCCTCCGCCCGCTCCGCACCTGGCCCAAGTCCCACGCCACCATCCAGGGCTACTGGAAACAAGGCGAAGCCGACCACGAAGACCACTGACATCTGATGGTCTACCGGCGAAGGTAGGTCGTCCGCGGCGTCAACTCCCGACCAGTTGATGGGCGTGGACGACGAACTCGGTGCGGCCTTCGACGGTGCAAACGCCCCAAGGACGCTCGGTCGTGATCCGGATGCGATCGCCGTGCACGGCGACGACCTCGCAAGCCACCAGCACGTCGACCGGGTACTCCCGCACACGGGTCAGGTCGGTGCTGAAGATCGGGGCCTTGTCGGCCAGCGTGTGAGATACGCCGTCGGCGTCCCGGAACTCGACCTCCACCCAGCCCGGGACGGGCTCGTCGGACACCCAGCGGGTGGCTTTGGCCAGCAGGTTCTGCACGAGACCACTCTGGCACCGTTCGGGGCTGGGCGTGAGATGGCTCTCGCTGGGGCGTGCGAGAGCACATCTGGTGAGCAAGTAGGCTTGCGCGGGCACTGTTTCGGGTGCCCATGCTGATACTTGTTGAAAGAACTCGCAGGGAACCCGAGGAGAAGACCGCGTGACTTCCCATCGTCCCGCGGCGGTCGTGATCATGGCCGCCGGTCTGGGAACCCGGATGAAATCGGCGACCCCGAAGGTGCTGCACGAGATCGGCGGGCGCAGTCTCGTCGGTCACGCCGTCGTCACTGCCCGGGCCCTGAGCCCCGAGCACCTGGTGGTCGTGGTCGGCAACGGCCGTGAGCTGGTCGAGGAGCACCTGAAGGCCGTCGACCCCGAGGCCCGCACCGCCGTCCAGGAGCAGCAGCTCGGTACCGGCGATGCCGTCCGCGCCGGGCTGACCGCCGTACCGGCCGATTTCGACGGCTCGGTGATCGTCACGTCCGGTGACGTCCCGCTGCTCGAGGCGGAGACGCTGCACGACCTGATCGCCGAGCACGACAAGCACGGCAACGCGGTCACCGTGCTGACCGCCCGGGTCCCGGACCCGACCGGGTACGGCCGGATCGTCCAGGGCGAGGACGGCACGGTCGCCGCGATCGTCGAGCACAAGGACGCCACCGCGGAGCAGCGCGCGATCGACGAGATCAACGCGGGCATCTACGTCTTCGACGCGGCTACCCTGCGTGACGGTCTCAGCCGCCTGACCACCGACAACGCCCAGGGCGAGCTCTACCTGACCGACGTCCTCGGCATCGCCCGCACCGACGGCAAGCGGGTCGGCTCGTACATCATCGACGACGCGATGCAGACCGAAGGCGTCAACGACCGCGTCCAGCTCGCCACCCTCCGCGCCGAGCTGAACCGCCGCACGCTGATCAAGCACATGCGCGCCGGCGTCACGATCGTCGACCCGAACACCACCTGGGTCGACCAGACCGTCGAGCTCGCCCGCGACGTCACCCTGCTGCCGAACACCCAGTTGCACGGCGCCACCACGGTCGGCAGCGGTACGACGATCGGCCCGGACACCACGCTGACGGACCTGGAGATCGGCGAGAACGCGACGATCATCCGGACGCACGGCTCGCTCGCGGTCGTCGGCGACGGTGCGAACGTCGGCCCGTTCGCGTACCTGCGCCCGGGCACCAGGCTCGGTGTGAAGGGCAAGATCGGCACCTTCGTCGAGACCAAGAACACCTCCATCGGCGACGGCGCCAAGGTCCCGCACCTGACGTACGCCGGGGACGCCACCATCGGCGAGGGCGCGAACATCGGCGCCGGCACGATCTTCGCGAACTACGACGGCGTCGCGAAGCACCCGACCCACGTCGGCAAGCACTCGTTCATCGGCAGCAACTCGGTCATCGTCGCCCCGCGGACGATCGCGGACGGCGCGTACCTGGCGGCCGGTACGGCGCTCACCGAGGACGTCGGCCCGGGCGAGATCGCGGTCGCGCGCGGCCGGCAGCGCAACATCAAGGGCTGGGTCGCCCGCAAGCGCCCCGGCACCAAGACCGCCGCGGCGGCCGAGGCGGCGCTCGACAACCAGCCGAAGGACCAGCCGGACGCGCGGCCGGACGAGCAGCAGGCCTGAGCGGTAGACGCGAGAACAACGGGAGGCGCGGGCGATGAGCGGGATGAAACGAACCACCGAGAAGAACCTGATGGTTTTCTCCGGCCGGGCGCATCCCGGTCTCGCCGAGGAGGTGGCCGAGGAACTCGGCTCGGGCCTGGTCCCGACCCAGGCGTACGACTTCGCGAACGGTGAGATCTACGTCCGGTTCGAGGAGTCGGTCCGGGGCAGCGACGCCTTCGTGATCCAGAGCCACACCTCGCCGATCAACGAGTGGATCATGGAGCAGCTGATCATGGTCGACGCGCTGAAGCGGGCGTCGGCCAAGCGGATCACCGTCGTGCTCCCGTTCTACGGTTACGCGCGGCAGGACAAGAAGCACCGCGGCCGGGAGCCGATCTCGGCCCGGCTGATGGCCGACCTGTTCAAGACCGCGGGCGCCAACCGGCTGATCTGCGTGGACCTGCACACCTCGCAGATCCAGGGCTTCTTCGACGGCCCGGTGGACCACCTGATGGCGTTGCCGATCCTCAGCGAGTACGTCGCGAACAAATACGGCGACCAGCAGCTGGCCGTGGTCTCGCCGGACGCCGGCCGGATCAAGGTGGCCGAGCAGTGGTCGGCCCGCCTCGGCGGCGCGCCGCTGGCGTTCATCCACAAGACCCGCGACATCGACCGGCCGAACGAGACCGTCGCGAACCGGGTCGTCGGTGAGGTCAAGGGCCGGGTCTGCATCCTCGTCGACGACATGATCGACACCGCGGGCACCATCACCAAGGCCGCCGACGCGCTGGTCAACGAGGGCGCCGCGGACGTGGTGATCGCGGCCACGCACGCGATCCTGTCGGGCCCGGCCGTGGACCGGCTGAAGAACTGCCAGGCCAGCGAGGTGATCGTCACCAACACGCTGCCGATCGCCGAGGAGCGCCGGTTCGACAAGCTCACCGAGCTGTCGATCGCGCCGCTGATCAGCCGCGCGATCCGCGAGGTCTTCGAGGACGGCTCGGTCACCAGCCTCTTCGACGGCCGCGCCTAGGCCGCGTCGGTCCGGTCCACGCCCCGAGCTGCCCGGCGCCACGCGTAGTACGCGATCGCCATCCCGCCGGCCGCCATCGGGACCTGGACGATCAGCCCCAGCCAGCCGTTGCCCGGAACCACGAAGCTGACCACGACGAACAGCACGAGCAACGGCACCCAGCGGGGGACGGCGTGGGATCGCCACAACCCGACGACCTGGACCACCGTGCCGAGGGCGACCATCAGCGCACCGGCCACCATCGGACCGAACAGATGCAGCAGATCGTCGTTGGCGTTGTCCATCACCGCGCCACCGGCGGTGCTGTCGACCCCGGTGGCGAAGTAGTACGCCGCCGCGAGCCCGCCGACGCCGACCGCCTGGAACGCGATCCCGACCCACATCAGCAGTCCGCCGGCCGTGGCCCAGGCAGCGCCGCGCTTGCGGACGAGGTAGGTGGTGAGGAACGCCTGGGCCGGTACGCCGAGCAGCGCGCCGATGCCCAGTGTCACCAGCAGACCCCACCAGCGGTCCCGCAGCGGCTGGATGTCGGCGTACGCGTAGGTCTCGCCGCCGCCGGCAGGAACGGGCCAGAGCAGTCCGCCGGGTGTTGCGACGAGGTTGCTGACGACAACCGCGAGACCGACAGCGCCGATGCGTCGGCGGGTGACTGGATCGGCCGTCGGTACGACGTTCGGCCGGACGGTTTCGGTGGACATCGGGGTCCCCTCCTCGGTGCATGATCGGACCGTTCCAGCGAACCTCCGCGCGGCCGGGTGACGCATCGAAGCGGGCACGGAGCAGGTTCTCCGTGCTGACTCGGAGTCGCCAGGGGCCAACCGGACTTACCCTGACGACATGCGGTGGCCGCGGTGGGTCGCGCTCGGCACCTTCCTGCTGGCTCTGACGCTCGTAGCAGGGAGTTCCTGGCTGCTGGTCTCGTACCGCACCGGCGCGCACACGCTGCGGAACTTCATCGGGCTGGCAGTGATCGGATCCACGATCGCGGCGCTCGGCCTCGCGGTAGCGCGCAGGCAGCCGGCCAACCCGGTCGGACCGATCCTCGGCTGGATCGGCGTGATCGCAGTGTTTCTGACCGCACGGGACGTCTACTACAACGCCGTGGTTCACGATCCTGGCCGGTTGCCGCTGGGCAACCGGACGGTCGCCTGGCTCGAGGAGAGCGGCTGGTGGCTGCTGATCGCGGTCGCCTTGCTCCTGCTCTACTTCCCGACCGGGCAGCTGGTGAGTCGCCGATGGCGACTGATCCCCCCGGCCTTGCTGGTGCTCGGTGCTGGACAGCAGGCCTTCGGTGCGTTCGCCTCGGAGCCCTTCCTGTCGCCTCTCCAGGACCTGCCGCGGCCCTACGCGCCGCTGCCCGGAGCGCTTCGAGTGGTGAGCGAGCTCGTGTTCTTCGGCCTCCTGGCGCTGTGCCTGGCGGCCGTCGTTCCGGTGGTGATGCGATACCGCGGCTCGACCGGCACGGTCCGCGCTCAGCTGAAGTGGCTGCTGCTGGCCGGCGTCGCCGCCCTGTTGTACCCGCTCGTCTGCCTGGCCGAAATCCTCGTCGCGGGCCAGAGCGGCATCGTGGCGACCGTCGTCGGAGTCCTCACCCTGGCAGCTCTCCCGGCAGCTGTCGCGGTGGCCATGCTCCGGCACGATCTGTACGACGTCGACCGGGTGCTGGCCGACACGGTCAGCTACAGCATCGTGATGGTCGTCCTGCTGGGCACGTACGCCGTCGCGGCCGTCTCCCTCGGACTCGTCCTGGGCCGCGACTCGGCCGTGGTCGCGGCCGCCGCGACGGCCGTGTGCGCGCTGATCCTCGCACCGCTACGGTCCCGGCTGCAGCGCGTGGTCGATCGGCGGCTCTATCCGCCGCGGCGTGCCGCTCTGCTCGCGATCGAGGACCTGCAGCACCGGATCCACACCGAGCAGGCGCAGCCCGAGGACCTCGAGTCCGCGCTGCGCACCGCACTCCGCGATCCAGGTCTTCGCGTCGGCCTGCTGATCCCGGGAGCGTCCGGCTTCGTCGACGCCGCCGGTACGCCGATCGCCGGGCCGCGGCTGGTCCCGGTGCTGCTGGGTGGCGAGCAGATCGGCGTACTGGCGTCCGGCCTGACGTCTCCCGCCGTACTGAAGGTCGTGGCCGCCGCGGCATCCAGCCTGGTCGAGGTGACTCGGCTGCGGGCGGAACTGGCCGGCGCGCTGCGGGAGGTGGAGGCGAGCCGCGCGCGACTGGTACAGGCCGGTGACGCCGAGCGGCGGCGGCTGGAGCGGGACCTGCACGACGGCGCCCAGCAGCGGCTGGTCTCGCTGGGGATGGCGATGCGGCTTGCCCAGCGGCATCTCGACGACGGGACGGTCGACGTGAACGGGCTGCTGGACCAGGGCGTCGCCGAACTCGCCACCGCGGTCGCCGAACTGCGGCAGATCGCCCACGGGCTGCGCCCGGCAAGCCTCGACGACGGCCTGTACGCCGCGTTGAGTGCGATCACCCAGTCACTGCCGATCCCGGTGCGGTTGCAGATTCCGTCCGACCTGCCCGAGGAACTCGCGACGACGGCGTACTTCGTGGCGGCCGAGGCGGTGACGAACGCGGCGAAGTACGCGAACGCGACGTCGATCGTCGTCCGGGTCGCGCGATCGGCCGACGAAATGCGGATCCGGATCGAGGACGACGGATGCGGGGGAGCGGCGCCACGTCCGGGGTCGGGCCTGAGCGGCCTGCTCGATCGGGTCGCGGCGGTCGGTGGCGCGCTGGAACTGCGGAGCCCGGCCGGCCGGGGGACGACGGTGGAGGCGGTGGTGCCGTGCGAGTCGTGATCGGCGAGGACTCGGCGTTGTTCCGGGAAGGGCTGGCACGCCTGCTCGCCGACGCCGGGCACGAGATCGCCGGCCTGGCCGCGGACGCCACGAGCCTGCTGGCCGTGGTCACGGAAACCCGGCCGGACCTGGCGGTGATCGACGTCCGGATGCCTCCCGACGGGACCGACGACGGCGCGCGAGCCGCCCGCCGGCTCCGGGTACTGCATCCCGGCCTCGGGATCGTGCTGCTGTCCCAGCACATCGAGACCCGGCATTCGGTCGAGCTGGTCGCGACCGGTCGCTTCGGCTACCTGCTCAAGGACCGGGTGCTGGCGGTCGACGAGTTCCTGGAGGCCCTGGACCGGGTCGCGGCCGGCGGGTCGGCGCTCGATCCCGAGGTGGTCGGCCGCCTGATCGGACGGCGGCAGGCCGACGACCGCCTCGCGCCGCTGACGCCGCGAGAGCGCGAGGTCCTCGGGCTGATGGCGGAGGGGTTCACCAACGTCGGCATCGGGCGGCGGTTGTTCCTGACCGAGCGGACCGTGGAGACCCACGTCGGGAGCATCCTGGCGAAGCTCGGTCTGCTCACGAACGACGAGCAGCACCGCCGGGTGCTGGCCGTCCTGGCCTATCTCGGCGGGCACTAGATTGGCCGTATGCGAATCGCTGTCTTCCACCCTGGTGCGATGGGCTCGAAGCTGGCCGGGCAGCTGGTTGCGGCCGGGCACGAGGTGCACTGGGTGCCGGACGGCCGCAGCGAGGCCAGCCGGGCACGCGCCGACGAGGCCGGCCTGATCGGTACGCCGTTCGCCGAGGCGGTCGCCCGGGCCGATGTCGTCCTCTGCTCGTGCGCACCGCAAGGTGCCGTGGACATCGCCCAGCAGGTCGGCCGCGAGGGCTTCACCGGCGTCTACGTCGAGGCGAACCCGCTGTCCCCGGCCTCGCTGCGTGCGGCGCAATCCGCCGTACCGGAGGCGACGTTCGTGGACGCCGGTGTGGTCGGTCCGCCACCGACCGGTGGACCGAGTCCCACGCACCTGATGCTGTCCGGTACGGCGGCCGACCAGGTCGCCACGTTGTGGGCCGGGACGGCGGTCACGCCCATGGTGGTCGGCGCCGAACCGGGTGCGGCCAGTGCGGCGAAATCGTCGTACGCCCTCTACAACAAGGGCAAGGCGGCGCTGGCGGTGCTCGCGTTCCAATTGGCCGAGAAGCACGGCGTCACCGACGCGCTCGTCGCCCAGCAGACCCGTGCGGACGGCGGCTCGCTGAAGGACCCGGCGTTGCCGGAGGAACTCCGCGGCGTCGCGTGGCGGTGGGGTCCGGAGTTCGACGAGCTCGCCGAGACCCTGGACGCCGCGGGCCTCGAAGGCGACGCGGCCCGGGCGCTGCGCCAGGTCTGGACCAAGCTCAGCTGAACGCCGGCCCGCCGTAGTCGCGCAGCACGAACGGCGGGATCAGGTCGACCAGTCGGGCCATCGCGTCGAGCCGGGCGAAGACGTCCGGTACGGCGAACTCGCCCCAGCCCCAGGACACGAAGGCGTTGCCGGCGATCTGCCACTCCAGGCCCGGGTTGAACAAGACGCACTCCATCATCCGCGGATGCATGACCGCGGAGCCGTAGCGGTCGTCGTAGCACTCCACCCGGAACTGCTCGTTGAACTGCTGGTTCTCCAGTTCGAGGTCGCGCCCGTGGAACAGGCGAACCCCCGACTCGTGCCGCACCGTGAGCGGTGGCAGCGCGACCGGCAGTGTCAACGCGACCAGGTGGACAGTGTGCGTCTGCGTGGTCTTGCCGTTGCTGGTGACGTACGTGTAGTCGAGTACGCACATCCCGCGACCGCGGTACTCGCCGGCGTACGACTCGCCGGGCTCGCCCCGCTGGAACCGGCTCGCGGCGATCTCGAGCAGCCACGGGTTCGGCGGGACCGGATACCACCCGACGGACGCGATGTGTGCGGCCCGTTGCCGTAGGGCCTCCCGCCGCCGCCGGGCGTGCACGACGACCAGCGCGATCAGGGCGCCGAGCAGGACCAGCACGACCAGCAGAAACAGCAGCACCAGCGCGGCCAACGGCGAGATCACCCCGGCAACGTACCGAATCCGGGGTCCGCCAACGGATCACGCCGCACGTCACCGGACCGGGAGCAAAATGCCTGGGGACACGGATTTCCCGTCTGGGCGCGCTCGTGGGTAGACTGTTTTGGTTGCCTCGGCGAGGGACGCCCCCCGAGAACTGTTGGGCGCGGCTCCGTGATCGACGCGGTGGTTCGTTGCCTGACGCCTTCTCCGGGGTCAGCAGGCGCCCGCTGAGGTTGCAGCCGAGTTCCACCCAGACAACAGATCACCGCAACGCTTTTGAGGAGTTCAGTCGTGGCCGAGGTCAAGATCCAAGCCGAATCACGCACGGAGTTCGGCAAGGGGGCTGCCCGCCGAATCCGCCGGGACAACAAGGTTCCCGCCGTCCTCTACGGCCACGGCAGTGACCCGGTGCACATCACGCTGCCCGGTCACGACACCATGCTGGCCCTGAAGACCGCCAACGCCCTGCTGCTGATCGAGGTCGAGGGCGGCGAGTCCCACCTGGCGCTGCCGAAGCAGGTCCAGCGCGACCCGATCAAGGGCTTCATCGAGCACGTCGACCTGGTCATCGTCAAGCGCGGCGAGAAGGTCCAGGTGGACATCGCCGTACACCTCGAGGGCGAGGCCGTCAGCGACGCCCTGGTCGTGCTGGAGCACCCGAGCATCCTGGTCGAGGCCGAGGCGACCCACATTCCGGACGGCGTCACCGTGTCCGTCGAGGGTCTCGAGGTCGGCGCGCAGCTGCACGCCTCCGACATCCAGCTGCCGAGCGGTACGACGCTGGCCATCGAGCCGGACACCCTGATCGTGAACGTCACCGCCCAGCCGACCGCCGAGCAGGTCGAGGGCGAGCTCGCCGAGGCCGAGGCCGAAGCCGGCATCGAGAAGGACGAGCCGACCGCGGCCGAGGAGCCGGTGGCCGCCGCGGCCGAGTAGTCTCTGCCGCAGCACGAGAACATCTTCGGGAGGGCCGGGATCCGTGGCGGACGACGTGTGGTTGGTCGTCGGACTGGGGAATCCCGGCCCTTCGTATGCGCGCACCCGGCACAACATCGGCCACCTGGTGGCCGACGAGCTGGCCGCCCGGACCGGTGCGCGGTGGAAGCAGAGCAAGCAGGTCAAGGCCGAGGTGATCGAGACCCGGATCAGCGGCCTGCGGACCGTGCTCGCGAAGCCCCGTTCGTACATGAACGAGTCCGGCGGGCCGGTGTCCGGGCTGCTGAAGTTCTTCAAGCTCGACCCGGCCAACCTGGTCGTCCTGCACGACGAGCTGGACATCGACTTCGGCGTCCTGCGCTGCAAGTTCGGCGGTGGCGACAACGGCCACAACGGGCTGAAATCGCTGCGGAAATCGCTTGGCACCGGTGAGTACTATCGAGTCCGGTTCGGTGTGGGTCGTCCGCCGGGCCGGCAGGCTCCCGCCGACTTCGTCCTGAACGAGTTCTCCTCGACCGAACGCAAGGACCTTCCGTTCGCCGTGGACAGGACCGCCGACGCCGTCGAGTCCCTGCTCACCGACGGCCTGGAAGCCACCCAAGGGAAGTACAACTCGTGAAGCTGAGCGGTCTGGTCGACACCCTGATCACCGATCCGGTGGTGGCCGAGGCCGTTCGTGACGCCCGCGCCGACGGCGTCACGACCCTCGACCTGAGCGCGCCGACGCCGGTGCGCCCGGTCCTGCTCGCCGCGATCGCCGCGGCCCAGAACGGCGCCGACCGCCCGGTGCTCGCCGTCACCGCCACCTTCCGCGAGGCCGAGGAGCTCACCGAAGCCCTGCAGTGCCTCGTCGAGGAGCCCGGCACCGTCGCCTATTACCCGGCCTGGGAGACGCTCCCGCACGAGCGGCTGTCGCCCCGCTCGGACACGGTCGGCCGGCGGCTCGCCGTACTGCGGCGTCTCGTGCACCCGGATCCGTCCGACGAGACCACCGGACCGATCCGGATCCTGGTCGCGCCCGTGCGGTCCGTCCTGCAGCCGCAGGTCGCCGGCCTCGCCGACCTCCGCCCGGTGCAGTTGCACGTCGGCGACACCGCCGAGCTCGAGGACGTCGTCGAGCGGCTCGCCGGGGCGGCGTACCACCGGGTCGACCTGGTCGAGCGGCGCGGTGAGTTCGCGGTCCGCGGCGGCATCATCGACGTGTTCCCGCCGACCGAGGAGCACCCGCTGCGGGTCGACTTCTTCGGCGACGACGTCGAGGAGATCCGGTACTTCGCGGTCGCCGACCAGCGCTCGCTCGAGATCGCCGAGCACGGGCTGTGGGCGCCGCCGTGCCGCGAGCTGCTGCTGACCGACGAGGTCCGTTCGCGGGCCGCCGTACTGGCGAAGGAACACCCCGAGCTGGCCGAGCTGTTCGAGAAGCTCGCCGAAGGACATGCCGTCGAGGGCATGGAGTCGCTGGCTCCGGTGCTGGTCGACGAGATGGAGCTGCTGGTCGACCTGATGCCGGCCGGGACGCACGTCGTCGTCAGCGATCCCGAGCGCGTTCGGGCCCGGGCGCACGACCTGGTCGCGACCAGCCAGGAGTTCCTGGAGGCGTCGTGGGCCGCGGCGGCCGGTGGCGGCGAGGCGCCGATCGACCTGGGCGCGGCGGCGTACATGTCGCTCGGCGACGTCCGGTCGCAGGCGCTGGGCCGTGGGCTGGCGTGGTGGAGCCTGTCGCCGTTCGCGGCCGCGCCGACCGACGAGGCCGCCGAGCTCAGGGACTCGATGGGCGCCCGGGTCGCGTTCGACATCGACACCGAGGCCGGTGCGGTCACCAGCAAGATCCTCGCGGTCCGCGAGGTCGACCCGTACCGCGGCGAGACCGGGGCGGCCGCCGAGGACATCCGCGGCTGGCTGCGGGACGGCTGGCGGGTCGTCTGCGTCACCGAAGGCCACGGTCCGGCGCAGCGGCTGGCCGAGGTGTTCTCCGAGGCGGAGCTGCCGGCCCGGGCGGTCGACGGTATCGAGGAGATCCCCGAGCCGGGCGTCGTGCTGATCTCGCAGGGCCAGCTCGACCACGGCTTCGTTGCCGAGGGCATCAAGTTCGCCGTACTCACCGAGAACGACCTCGCCGGTCAGCGCTCGGCGGCCGAACGCCGTTCCCAGCAACGGATGCCGTCGCGCCGCAAGAAGACGATCGACCCGCTGGAACTGCAGCCCGGCGACTTCGTCGTGCACGAGCAGCACGGCGTCGGCCGGTACGTCGAGATGATGCAGCGGACGGTTGGCAGTGGCTCCCAGAAGGCCACCCGTGAGTACGTCGTCATCGAGTTCGCGCCGAGCAAACGCGGCCAGCCCGGCGACCGGTTGTACGTGCCGACCGACCAGCTCGACCAGGTCACCCGGTACGTCGGCGGTGAGCAGCCGACCCTGGACAAGATGGGCGGCGGCGACTGGGCCAAGCGCAAGGGCCGCGCGCGCAAGGCGGTCCGGCAGATCGCGGGCGAGCTGATCAAGCTGTACGCCGCGCGCCAGGCGACCAAGGGGCACGCATTCGCGAAGGACACCCCGTGGCAGCGGGAACTGGAGGACGCGTTCCCGTTCGTGGAGACGCCCGACCAACTCGCCACCATCGACGACGTGAAGCACGACATGGAACGCATCACGCCGATGGACCGGATCGTCTGCGGTGACGTCGGCTACGGCAAGACCGAGATCGCCGTCCGGGCCGCGTTCAAGGCGGTGCAGGACGGCAAGCAGGTCGCCGTACTGGTGCCGACGACGCTGCTCGTGCAGCAGCACTACGCGACCTTCGCCGAGCGGTACGCCGCCTTCCCGGTGAACGTGGCGGCGTTGTCGCGGTTCCAGACCGACAAGGAGGCCAAGGCCGCGCTCGACGGGCTGGCCGACGGTTCGGTCGACGTCGTGATCGGTACCCACCGGCTGCTGTCGGGTGAGGTGCAGTTCAAGGACCTCGGGCTGGTGATCGTCGACGAGGAGCAGCGGTTCGGCGTCGAGCACAAGGAACAGCTGAAGCGGCTGCGGACCGCGGTCGACGTACTGACGATGTCCGCGACGCCGATCCCGCGGACGCTGGAGATGTCGATCACCGGTATCCGCGAGATGTCCACGATCGCCACCCCGCCCGAGGAGCGGCATCCGGTGCTGACCTTCGTCGGCGCGTACGACGAGCACCAGGTGACCGCCGCGATCCGGCGCGAACTGCTCCGCGAAGGCCAGGTCTTCGTCGTCCACAACCGGGTGAACACGATCGAGAAGGCGGCCGCGCGGATCCGGCAGCTGGTGCCCGAGGCGCGGGTGTCGGTCGCGCACGGCCAGATGCCGGAGCACCACCTCGAGCAGGTCATCCAGGGCTTCTGGGAGAAGCAGTCCGACGTCATCGTGTGTACGACGATCGTCGAGTCCGGGATCGACATCTCGAACGCGAACACGATGATCGTGGAGCGATCCGACCTGCTCGGCCTGTCCCAGCTGCACCAGCTCCGAGGCCGCGTCGGCCGGGGCCGGGAGCGGGCGTACGCGTACTTCTTCTTCCCGCCGGAGAAGCCGCTCACCGAGACCGCGCACGACCGGCTGGCGACGATCGCGCAGCACGCCGACCTCGGCGGCGGTATGGCGGTCGCGATGAAGGACCTGGAGATCCGCGGCGCCGGCAACCTGCTCGGCGGCGAGCAGTCCGGGCACATCGCGGACGTCGGTTTCGACCTGTACGTCCGGCTCGTCGGCGAGGCGGTCGCGGAGTACCGCGGCGACACCCAGGCCGAGGAGCCCGAGGTCAAGATCGAGCTGCCGGTCGACGCGCACCTGCCGCACGACTACGTCCCGTCGCAGCGGCTGCGGCTGGAGATGTACCAGCGGCTGGCCGCGGTCCGCGACGACGAGGGCATCGCCGAGCTGGTCGAGGAGTTGCACGACCGGTACGGCGACATCCCGCAGCCGGTGCTGAACCTGATCGAGGTGGCGAAGTTCCGCAACCACGCCCGCCGGGCGGGGCTGCACGACGTCACGCTGCAGGGCGCGATGATCCGGTTCGGGCCGGTCGAGCTGCCCGATTCGAAGGTGCTGCGGCTGAACAGGCTGTACCCGAAGAGTCTGGTGAAGCCGCAACTGCATACCATTCTGGTGCCGCGACCTGCCACAAGGCTGGTCGGCGGCCAGCCGCTCCGCGACCAGGAGCTGCTGCAATGGTGCACCCGGTTGATCGACGACGTGATCGCTGAACCTATCGTGGTGCCGGCGTGACAATGACGATGCGAGGAGATTCGGTGAGCACACGACGGCTTCGGGCTCTCGGTGTGGTGGCGGCGACGGTGCTGCTGACCGGTGGTTGCGCGGCGGGAACCCACCCGGGCGCCGCCGCCGTGGTCGGCGAGACCGAGATCAGCATCAGCGACGTCGACCAGACCTCGCGTGCGGTCACCGCGGCGCTCGGCCAGAACTTCAACACCACCGCGACGCTGAACACCCTGGTCAGCAACGCGCTGGTCGCCGAGGTGCAGCAGCAGAAGGCGATCTCGGTCACCCCGGCGGAGACCGTCGCGGCGGCGCGGATCGCAGTCGGCGACGACGAGGCGACGTACCAGAAGTTCCAGGGCGACGCCGACACGCGCGACTTCCTGAACGCGGTCGGCACAGCCTCGGTCGTCACCGTCAAGCTGGCCGGCGGCACCATCGAGGACCTGGGCGACCAGGCCAAGCTGCAGCAGGGCGTGCTGGCGCTGCGCGACGCCTCGAAGAGCATCGACGTGAAGATCGCGCCGCGCTTCGGCAAGTGGACCGACGGCACCCTCGACAACACCATCTCCGGATCGTTGTCGGACGAGTCGCCGCAGACCGAGGCTCAGCGCAAGGCTGCCGAGAACGCTCAGCAGCAGGGCCAGGGCCAGGGCTGAGCCCGCGCCGGTGACCGACGTACGCGAGCCCGTCGACGCGGGGGAGTCCGGCCGGATCACGGTCCTGCTCACCAGTCCGCGGGTCGCCCCCGGCCTGCTCACCCGAGCGGCCTGGCAGGCCCTGACCGGTGCCGACGAGATCGGTGCCGCGGGCGGTCCGGACCGGCCCGACGTCCAGGCGGTGATCGGATCCGGCCTGGTCGTCACGCAGGTCGAGGGCGGCGTCGCGGAGCACTGGGCGTGGTTGTCGTCGGCGGCCGCGGACGGTCGCCAGGTCGCCTGGCTGGTCGGTGACGACGGTGAGCCCGGGCTCATCCATGTCGTGGCCGATCAGCTCACGCGTGAGCCGCGCCCGGCGTACGGCGTGGAGCTCGTGCACGGGTCGTACGACGTACCCGGGGCCCGGCTGATCGATCTGGTCCGGGTGATGGACCGGCTGCGGCGGAACTGCCCGTGGGACCAGGAGCAGACGCACGAGAGCCTCGCGAAGTACCTGCTCGAGGAGACGTACGAGACGCTCGAGGCGATCGACACCGGGGACCGCGACCATCTGCGCGAGGAGCTCGGCGACCTCCTCCTCCAGGTGGCCTTCCACTCCCGGATCGCCGAGGACGACGAGGCCTTCACCGTCGACGACGTCGCCGGCGACATCGTCGAGAAGCTGATCCGCCGCCACCCGCACGTCTTCGGCACCGTCGACGCGGCCGACGCCGCCGCCGTCGAAGCGAACTGGGAAACCATCAAGGCCGCCGAGAAGCAGCGCTCCTCGGTCCTCGAAGGCATCCCCCTCGCCCTCCCCGCCCTCGCCCTGGCCGACAAGGTCCTCGGCCGCGCCGCCAAGCTGCTCCCGTCCGAGCCGGCCCCGACCGAACCCACCGACGAGACCGACCGCATCGGCCGCCAGCTCCTCGACATCGTCCGCGAAGCCCGCACAGCAGGCGTGGACGCAGAACAGGCCCTCCGCACCGCCGTACACCACCTGGCCACAGAGATCCGCACCACCGAGAACGGCAGCTAGCTCAGAGGCCGTCTGCCGCGACCACGGAGATTCGCGATTCGTCACCGACGAGCGCCTTCAGATCTCCTGGGTCCGACGTCGCGATCACGACGGGCCCGTCCTCGGCCAGCGCCGTAGCCACCAGGATCGCGTCGACCGCTTGCCCGGAGCCGAGTCGTGCCGCGCCGATCAGCCGGCCGGCGCGTTCGCCGAGAGCGCGACTGACCGGCTCGACCACGATTCCTTTGAGCACGCGGTGGACCGCCGCATCCCGCTGGCTGCCGCGGAGAGCCTCGGCCAGGATCGCCGCGGACGTGACGACCCGGCGGCAGTCGGCGTGCGCGGCGTACAGCCGGACGTACATCGCCCGGTCCGTCGCGGCCCGGGACAGACCTTCGTTGTCGAGGACGAGCGATCCTTGGGGCGCCGAACGGACGTGCTTGCGCGGACTCACCGCCCGGGCCACTCGGCACGGGCGCGGGCGAGCTCCTCGTCGGTCACCGGCCCGTGCACCTCGGTCAGCTCGGCGAGCAGATCGCCGAGGCGGTCATGCTCCAGTTGCCGGACCAATGCCTCGGTCACGTAGGACGAGACGTTCCCACGTCCCGCCCTGGACCGCAGCTCCTCAGCCAGGTGGCTCGGGATGGTCACGCTCAGCTTGTCTGTGTGCGCGGGCTCACTCATGCCCCAATCCTACCGTTGGTGGGATTCCGCTTGCGAGAGGCTAGCTCGGGCCGTCCAGGATGGCCTGGCGGTCGCCGGGCGTGCGGTGCGGATGGACAGGAGGTGTCGGCGGGTGCGGTAGTGCGCTTGAGCGTGATTGCGTCCCGCGCGTACGGTGTCTCGGCGGTGCACCACCTGTTATTCGGTACCCATCGCGATGGCTGCCTGTGAGGGTAGAGAGTGTGGATGCTGCTGGGGTGCTGCGGGAGCGCTGGGATCTGAAGCCTGCGCGGGTGCAGGTGCTGGCGGGTGGGATGAACTCCGCCGCCTGGCTGGCGGTCGCCGACGGGTGGCGGGTGGTTCTCAAGTCGGTCGGGGCGGACGACACGGCGTTCGAGTCGGGGCTGCGGTTGGCGGTTCGGCTGGATGATGCCGGTGTGCGGACCGGTCGGCCGCGGCCGAGCAAGCGCGGCCGGTTCGTCGAGCGGGTTGAGGGGCGGCAGGTCGCGGTCCTGGAGTACGTCGACGGTGTGGAACTGGGTGAGGATCCGGCGGATCAGGCGGCGATCGGGGATGTGCTGGGGCGAGTGCACTCGGCCGCCGCCCTCGGATCCGGTGTGACGGCTGACTGGTTGCGGTTCCTGATGCCGTTCGAGGAGCATCTTGATCTCGAGCCGTGGATCCGTCCGGCGGTGGAGGGTGCTGTGGCTGACGCCGTCGCGCTCGGGCCGGTGTCCTGGGCGTGGCTGCACGGTGATGCGGCCGCGGAAGCCTTCCGCCGCGGGCCGGACGGCGAGGTCGCGCTCATCGACTGGGGCGGTGCGATGCGTGGCCCGATCCTCTACGACGTCGCGTCGGCCGTCATGTACGCCGGCGCGCGCGATCACGTCGTATCGGCGTACCTCCGCCGGCGTCCCGACCTGGCAGACGAGATCGAACTCGGCCTGGACACCTTCCTGCGCGTGCGCTGGGCCGTCCAGGCCGGCTACTTCGCCTGGCGGATCGGCAACAACGTCCTGACCGGGATCGCGGGCCCGGCCGACAACCTCAAGGGCCTAGCCGACGCCCGCCGCTGCTTCGGCCTGTAGATCACGCAGTACGGCGGCCTCCGTCCTACCCCAGTCCTTGAAGAGATAGCGGTACGGCACGACCGGTGTGATCGCCGCGATCACGTCCGGTTTGTCGTCGACGAAGTGCGTGATGCCGAGCTCGGCGCAGTGGATCGCCTTCTCCGGCCGCCGCAGGCAGAAACGGACGTTGCCCTCCGGGATTCCGGTCCGCTCGAAGAAGCGGTGATGGAGCAACCATTCCAGCGACCGCTGCTGGATCCGCGGACCGCACTTCGACACCAGCCACGCGTCGCCGAACAACGGCACCAACCGCGCGATCGCCTCGAAAGCCCCCGGTACGGCGGGAGTCCGCAGCATGGCCGCGGTGTCGCCGGAGAAGAACGCTGTGTCACCTGAGCCGGATCCGCCGGCGATAATCACCCGCCCGATGTCGATACCCAATCTGTTCATGTCTCCAGCGTCGGCGCCGAGAGCTATCGAACAGAACTAGTTCTTATCGACATAGCTATAGTTTCTGGTGATGGAACTCGTGGCGGAGGATCTGCAGGCGTTCGCGGTGTTCGCGCGGCACCGCAACTTCACCCGTGCCGCCGACGAACTGCACGTCAGCCAACCCGCCCTGCACACCCGCATCCGCAAGCTGGAAGCCCGACTAGCGACCCAGCTCTACGTGAAGCAGGGCAGGCAACTGCTGCTGACCGACGCGGGCGAGCAACTCGCCGCCTTCGCCAACGACACCCGCGACCGCACGGCCGACTTCCTCCGCACGCTGCATGCCGCCCCACCACGGCCGCTCGTGCTGATGGCCGGCTCTGGCGCGTACCTGTACCTGCTGGGCGACCCGCTCCGCCGCTACCTGTCCCGCGGCCACGAGCTACGCCTCCTCACCGGCGACGCGCCCGCGACACTGACCGCTGTCCGAGGCGGTACTGCGGACCTCGGCGTAACCGCAGTGGGCATCCCGCCCGACGATCTCGAGTGCGATCTCCTCGCACAGGTCCCGCAAACGCTGATCGTGCGCAGCGATCACCGCCTCGCGGGACGCCGTACCGTCCGCCTGAAAGACCTGCAGGACGAGGCGCTCGTCGTACCGCCGAAGGACCGGCCGCACCGTCAGCAGCTGGAGCGGAGCATGCTCGACCAGGGCATTCGGTGGTCCGTCGCGGTGGAAGCGGAAGGGTGGGAACTGCTGGTCCAGTTCGTCCGTCTCGGTATAGGACCGGCGGTCGTCAACGGTTCGGTCCGGACCACGAGTGCGGTTCGGAAGATTCCGGTGAAGGACCTGCCTCCGGTGCGGTACTACGTCGTGACGCGACCTGGACGCGACGATCGGGTGGACGGGCTGAGGAGGGCGCTGCGATGAGCCGGGACAGCAGGGCGATCTCCCGCCTGCTGCGCCATACCGCGGGTGAACGTGAGCTCACGATGAGTGCGGACGGGTGGGCGGCGATCACCGACGTACTGCGGGATCTCGAGCTGTCCCGTGAGCGGCTGGACGTCGCCGTACGGGAGAACGACAAGCAGCGGCTGCAGGTGGACGGGGAGCGGATCCGCGCGTGTCAGGGGCATTCGCTGGCGGGGATGCCGGTGACACGTGAAGCCTTGGAGAACAGTTGGGAACGGGTTTACCCGGCCGACCTGCTGTGGCACGGCACCCAGCGGGCCGCCCTGCCTGCGATTCAGCGCGAAGGGCTCAGCGCGGGCCGGCGTACCCATGTCCACCTGGCGCCGGCGAAGGACAGTCATGTCGGGCGGCGGACACGCGGAGAAGTCTTGCTGGGCGTGGATTGTGGCACTCTCGCGGTCTTTCGGGCGCCCAACGGAGTGTTACTGACGCGGGAGGTACCTCCTGATGCGATCGTTAGGGTCGACGCGGTCCACTGAGCCTGCTGGTCTGGGGACTAGGCTCAGCAGCGATTCGTCATCGAGAACTTGGGAGTCAATGTGGCCACCATCGAGGCCGTCGGCGCGCGCGAGATCCTCGACTCGCGCGGCAACCCCACTGTCGAGGTCGAGGTTCTGCTCGACGACGACACCATCGCCCGCGCGGCCGTCCCGTCGGGCGCGTCCACCGGCCAGTTCGAGGCCGTGGAGCTGCGCGACGGCGACAAGGACCGCTTCGGCGGCAAGGGCGTGCAGAAGGCCGTCACCGCCATCCTCGAGGACATCGACAAGGAGATCGTCGGGTACGACGTCCACGAGCAGCGCCTGATCGACCAGGCCCTCCTCGACCTGGACGGCACCCCGAACAAGGCCAAGCTGGGCGCGAACGCGATCCTCGGTGTCAGCCTGGCGGTCGCGAAGGCCGCGGCGGACAGCTCCGGCCTGCCGCTGTTCCGGTACGTCGGCGGTCCGAACGCGCACGTCCTGCCGGTGCCGATGATGAACATCCTCAACGGCGGCGCGCACGCGGACAGCAATGTCGACGTGCAGGAGTTCATGATCGCCCCGATCGGCGCGGCGACGTACGGCGAGGCGCTGATGCAGGGTGCGGGCGTCTACCACGCGCTGAAGGCGGTGCTGAAGGAGCGCGGCCTGTCCACCGGTCTCGGTGACGAGGGCGGCTTCGCGCCGAACCTGGACAGCAACCGGGCCGCCCTGGACCTGATCGCGGTCGCGGTCGAGAAGGCCGGCCTGCAGCTCGGCAAGGACATCGCGCTGGCGATGGACGTGGCGGCGAGCGAGTTCTTCACCGACGGCGTGTACGCGTTCGAGGGCGGCAAGAAGTCCGCCGACGAGATGATCGCCTACTACGCCGACCTGGTCGCGTCGTACCCGATCGTCTCGATCGAGGACCCGCTGAACGAGGAGGACTGGGACGGCTGGAAGGCCATCACCGGTGAGCTCGGCGCCAAGATCCAGCTGGTCGGCGACGACCTGTTCGTCACCAACGTCGAGCGGCTGCAGCGCGGCATCACCGAGAAGTCGGCGAACAGCCTGCTGGTGAAGGTGAACCAGATCGGCTCGCTGACCGAGACCCTGGACGCCGTCGACCTCGCGCACCGCAGCGGCTTCACCTGCATGATGAGCCACCGCTCCGGCGAGACCGAGGACACCACGATCGCCGACCTCGCGGTCGCGACCAACTGCGGCCAGATCAAGTCCGGCGCCCCGGCCCGGTCCGACCGCACCGCCAAGTACAACCAGCTGCTCCGGATCGAGGAGGAGCTCGACGACGCGGCGACGTACGCCGGTCGCTCGGCCTTCCCGCGCTTCCAGGGCTGACACTGCGTCTCATTTCTTGGGGAGGTCCCACGTATGCCGTCCCGTCGGGAATCCGGTGCACGCCCCGGCTCGCGTCCGTCGAGCCGGACCCAGTCGCGTCCACCGGCCCGGCGGGGCGACCAGCCCAAACGCCGTACGGCGGGCCCGCAGCCGGAGCCGGCCCGCACCAGGGGGTCGCGCAACCTGACCGGCCGGGCGGCCGTCGTGCTGCTGGTGCTCGGGGCGTTGATCGTGTCCTACGCGCAGAGTCTGCGGGTGTGGTTCGACCAGCACCAGCAGATCAGCGCGCTGCAGCAGGAGATCCGGGACCGCGAGAAGCGGGTCGGGGAGCTGAACGACGAGATCGCCCGCTGGGACGACGACGCGTACGTGAAGGCGCAGGCGCGGCAGCGGCTCGGATGGGTTATGCCGGGCGAGGTCGGGTACCGCGTGATCGGCGCGGACGGTAAGCCGGTCGGTGCCCCGCCGGAGCCGTCCGCGCCCTCCGACGGTACGACGGACACGCAGAAGCCGACCTGGTACACGAAGCTGTGGGGGAGCGTCGAGGGTGCGGGCAACCCGCCCGCGCCGGCCGCGTCGCCGGCCCCCGCCAAACCCACCCCGGAGTCGATCCTCACGCCGTCACCTAAGGTGACCAGGTGAGCGTCAGCCCTTCCGACCAGGAAGCAGTCAGCAAGCAGCTCGGGCGGACCGCCCGCGGGATCCGCTCGATCGCGCACCGGTGCGGCTGCGGCCTCCCCGACGTGGTCGAGACCGAGCCCCGGCTGCCGGACGGTACGCCGTTCCCCACGACGTACTACGTGACGTGCCCGCGGCTCGCGTCCGCGATCGGGACGCTCGAGTCGTCGGGGATGATGAAGGAGATGTCGGACCGTCTCGCCGACGACGAGGACCTGGCGGCCCGCTACCGCGCGGCGCACGAGTCGTACCTCGCGCACCGTGAGTCGATCGAGCACGTCGAGGAGATCGCCGGTATCACCGCAGGCGGTATGCCGAACCGCGTGAAATGCCTCCACGTCCTGGTCGGCCACTCCCTGGCCGCCGGCCCCGGCGTGAACCCGCTGGGCGACGAGGCCTTGGAGGCGTTGGAAGACTGGGGCCGCCGAGGCCCCTGTGTCTGACACCCGCCACTCACCCCCGAGGTGGGCGGCGTGGTGAGGGTTGCGGCGGTGGATTGCGGCACCAACTCGATCCGTCTGCTGATCGCCGACGTCGTCGACGGTCAGCTCACCGAGGTCGACCGCCGAATGACCATCGTCCGCCTCGGCCAGGGGGTGGACGCGACGGGCGCCTTCGCCCCGGAGGCTCTGGACCGCGTCTTCGCGTCCGCCGATGACTACGCCGCCGTCATCCGGTCGCACAACGCCACCAGGCTCCGGTTCGTCGCCACCTCCGCCGCCCGCGACGTCAGCAACCGGGACGCGTTCTTCGCCGGCATCGAGCAGCGTCTCGGCGTACGGCCCGAGATCATCTCCGGCGACGAGGAGGCCGAACTCAGCTTCCGCGGCGCCACGACCTCCCTCGACCTGCCCACGCCGTACCTGGTCGCCGACATCGGCGGCGGCTCCACCGAACTCGTCCTGGGCGACCGCAACGGCGTCATCGCGGCCCAGTCGCTCGACATCGGCTCGGTCCGCCTCACCGAACGCCACGTCACCACAGACCCGACGACCCCGGCCGAACTCGCCGCGATCACCCGCGACATCGACGCGCTCCTCGACGCCACCACGGTCCCGCTCACCGACGCCCACGCCTTGATCGCGGTCGCCGGCACCGCGACCACCGTCGCCGCAGTCGCGCTGGACCTCCCGGAGTACGACCGCAACGCTGTCCACCACGCCTGCCTCAGCACGGACCAGCTCCGCGAAACCACCACCTGGCTGACGACCTCGACCCGCGCCGACCGCGCCGCCGTCCACTCCATCCATCCCGGCCGAGTGGACGTCATCGGCGCCGGCGCTCTCATCCTCCAACGCCTCACCGACCGCCTGACCGTCACCACGCTGACCGTCTCCGAACACGACATCCTCGACGGCGTCGCGCTCTCCCTCGGCTGAAGCGATGGATGTGTAACAAAATAGTGATACATTTGCTGCATGGTGATTGCCAACGAGCATGCCGTGGGGCTGCGTGAGTTGCGCCACAAGACGAGTGAGGTGCTGGCCCGCGTCCGCCATGGCGAGACCATCGACGTGACCGAGTACGGCCGTCTGGTGGCGCGGATCGTGCCTGTGGAGGAGCGCGCGGAGACGCCGGTGCTCGATCGGCTTGCGGCAGAAGGACGAGTCCGGCCCGCGGTACGTCCCGGCTATCGGCCGCGGATGCGGGCTGGCGACGGCACTGATCGATTGGGTGACGCTCTCGCCGCACTGCGCGACGAGGAGTCTTGGTGAGTCTCTACTACATCGACACCTCCGCGGCGCTCAAGTTGCTGGTGGAGGAGAGCCATTCCAAGGCGTTCGCGGAGTTCTACGACCAGGCGGCGGGTGCCACCTGGGTGAGTTCGGCGCTGCTGCGCATCGAGGTGATGCGGGCAGTGACCAGGGTGTTCCCCGCCTTGTTGCCGGATGCGCGGGAGCTACTGCTCGCCTTCGACTTTGTCAGTATCGACGACGACATCGTCGATGCCGCCATGAACGAACCGGACCGGATGCTGCGATCGCTCGACGCGATCCATCTGTCCACCGCTCGGGTCCTGGGAACGGATCTGTCGGGGCTGGCCACCTACGACGACAGGCTCGCCGCGGCAGGCGAAGACGCAGGCTTCGAGATCGTCAGTCCCCGCGGCTGACCGCCCGCTCGTGATCAGCGGGTGCGGACGCCGTCCAGGGCGATGGTGAGGACTCGGTCTCGTTGGGCCTGGTCGACGTAGCCGGCGGCGGTGAGGCCGCTGACCATCCGGAGCAGGTCGTCGAACGACACGTCCTTGCGGGCCTCGCCGGCTTGCTGGGCGCGTTCGAACAGCGGGGCGCCGGCGGCGTACATCGCCTCCCGGGCGGCCTTGAAGTTGTCGGCCTCGCGGTTCAGTGACTCCCAGATCGCGCGCTTGGTCGCGGCGTACCCGACGAAGCGGTGCAGCCACGTGGTGAGCGCCTCCCACGGCGGCAGGTCGGCCGCTTCCTCCGCGGCGCGGCACAGCTCCTCGATCTCACCGAAGTACACCGCGTTCAGCAGGTCCTGACGGTTCGGGAAGTTCCGGTAGAGCGTGCCGATCCCGACGCCGGCCTGGCGCGCGATGTCCTCCAGCGACGCCCCGACGCCCTTGGCCGCGAACGCGTCCCGGGCGGCCGTGAGCAGGGCGTCGAAGTTCCGCCGCGCGTCCGCCCGCTGCGGCCGGCGTACGTCGACGCGCAGCTCAGGCCTGCTCTGATCCACACTTCACCCTAGCGACTTGGAACCGGAGGTATCCCTCCGTTATAGTGGAGGCATACCTCGACTTTACCAGGCCGGGGAATTCCCGCGCCGCTGTCCGGCGCGCTCCCACCCCTTGCGAAGGACTTCTGCATGCCTGACATCAGGTCTGGAAACCCACGGCTCACGCTGGCGGTGCTGGCGACGGTCGTGGCCTCGTTCTCGATGCTGCAGTCGCTGGTCAGCCCGGCGCTGCCGGTCATCCAGCACGACCTGCACACCACCCCGGGCACCGTCACCTGGGTGTTCACCGCACTGCTGCTCGCGGTCTCGGTCGCGACCCCGCTGCTCGGCCGGATCGGCGACATGGTCGGCAAGGAACGCACGCTGCTCATCGCCTTGACCGCGCTCGCGATCGGCTGCCTGATCGCCGCCCTCGCGCCGAACATCGGCGTACTGATCGCGGCCCGCGTGTTCCAGGGTGTCGGCGGGGCCGTGTTCCCGTTGGCGTTCGGGATCATCCGTGACGAGTTCCCGGCCGAGCGGGTCCCGTCCGTGGTCGGCGTGGTGTCGGCCCTCATCGCCGCCGGCGGCGGTCTGGGCATCGTGCTCGCCGGGCCGATCGTGGAGTGGCTCGGCTGGCGCTGGCTGTTCTGGATCCCGATGGCGGTCGTCACGGTGTCGACAGTGCTGGTACGGCGGTACGTCCCGGAGTCCCCGAACCGTGTCCCCGGCCGCATCGACTGGCTGGCGGCAACCCTGCTGTCCGGCTGGCTGATCGCGTTGCTGCTGCCGTTGAGCACGGGCCGGTCCTGGGGCTGGGCCTCGTTGCGTACGACGGGACTCTTCGCGCTGGCCGCCGTACTGTTCGCCGGCTGGATCGCGGTCGAGCTGCGCTCGAAGAACCCGTTGATCGACATGCGGATGATGCGCCGCCCGGCGGTCTGGACGACGAACCTGGTGGCGCTGCTGTTCGGTGCGGCGATGTTCGCGGTGTACGCGTTCGTGCCGCAGTTCCTGCAGATCCCGAAGGCAGCCGGGTTCGGTTTCGGCGCGAGCGTGACGCAGGCCGGGCTGCTGATGCTGCCGATGCTGGTGACGATGGCGGTCGCGGGGTCGTTCAGCGGTCCGCTCGCGGCGCGGTTCAGCGCGAAGGCGCAGGTCGTCTCCGGTTCGTCGATGAGTCTCGTCGCGGCGCAGATGTTCGCCGAGTTCCACGACGCGCAGTGGCAGATCGCGTTGTCGACCGCGCTCTTCGGGGTCGGTCTGGGGCTGGCCTACGCGGCCATGACCAGCCTGATCGTGCAGAACGTCCCGCGCGAACAGACCGGCGCGGCCACTGGCATGAACGCCAACATCCGCACCATCGGCGGCTCGATCGGTACGGCACTCGCCAGCTCCATCATCACCGGCCACGTCCAGCCCTCCGGCCTCCCCGCCGAGTCCGGCTTCACCGACACGTTCCTCCTCCTGTCGGCCTTCGCCGCCGCAGCCGTCGTACTGGCCCGCGCCATTCCGAGCTCCCGCCGTACGCCGCCAACCCCGATCACCCGGCCAACCGAGGAACAGCTGGCCGCCTGACCGGGCCTCTAGGCTGGCGGGATGAAGCTTCCGCACCCGCTGACCGGGCAGTTGTTCGAGAGTCCGGTGCCGCCTGGGACGGGGTGGCCGGAGGATCCGGCGGTACGGCGTACGCCGGTGGCGCACGATGCGGGCGAGGTGATGCGGCTCGCGACGACTGGTGAGCTGGCCGAACTCGAGGCGCGGGTGTCGGTGTGCAAGGCCTGCCCGCGGTTGGTGGAGTGGCGTGAGGACGTTGCCGTCGGCAAGCGGAAGTCGTTCGCGGAGCAGCCGTACTGGGGCCGGCCGATCCCCGGCTGGGGCGCGGCCGAGCCGAAGATCCTGATCGCCGGCCTCGCCCCGGCGGCGAACGGCGGGAACCGGACCGGCCGGGTGTTCACGGGCGATCGCTCCGGTGACTGGCTGTTCGCCGCGCTCCATCGCGTCGGCCTCGCCAACCAGCCGACGAGCGAGCACGCCGGTGACGGCCTGCACCTGATCGGCACCCGGATGATCGCGGCCGTCCGCTGCGCCCCGCCCGCCAACAAACCCACGCCGGCCGAGCGCGACACCTGCGCGCCGTGGTTCCGCCGCGAGCTCGAGCTCGTCCTGCCCGGCGTCGAGGCGATCGTCTGCCTGGGCAAGTTCGGGTACGACGCCCTGCTCAGCGCGCTCGCCGCGGCCGGGGCCGACGTACCGCGCCCGCGCCCGCGGTTCGGCCACGCCGTGGAGCACCGGATCGCAACCCCGCTGGGCGATGTCACAGTTCTGGGCTGCTTCCACCCCAGCCAGCAGAACACGTTCACCGGCAAGCTGACCGAACAGATGACCGACGCCGTCCTCAATCGCGCCAAATCCTTGGCGGGGTTGTCCACAGACCCGCAGAACCAGAGTTGACCTAGGTGCAGGAGGTAGTGAAAGCTCTCGACTATGTACGCCGCCCCAAGCCGCTGCTGCGCACATGACGCGTGACAACCTGCCCGAGCAGTCTCGGGGACGTCCGGCCGCGCAGCGGCCCGCGGGTGGAGGCGTCGAGCGTGCGCCGGCCGCGCCGAACCTTCCCGGTGCTCACCAGGCCTCGGCGCTGGGGTTCGTCCCGAGCCCGGACCGGTTCCACTGGTGGGCGGAGCTTCACGACGACGTCAAGGCGTACCTCGAGCGCAAGGTAGGACCGGCCATCGAGTGGTGGGCCGACCTGCACGAACGCGAGCGCGACCGGCCGTACGCCGTCGTACTCGGACCCAACGGGCTCGCGGTGACGACACCACGCGTCAACAGCCAGGGGCAGCGGACCCAGAGTGTGCGCATCGACCCGTTCGTACCGTCGAGCATCCGGCACGCCGTCGTACAGCAGCAGCCCACGCGGCCCCGCGGCGGTTTGCGCTCGCTGGTGTCGCGCGACCGGGGTGAACGCCCGGCGACCACCGCGCCGCAGCTGGAGCTCACCCAGGAGATGCGCGGCATCCTCGGCAATCTGCCGCTGGAAGCCCAGCAGCGATTGCAGACACCGTTTCTCGGAGCCCAGGCCGTCACGCACTACCGGTCCTACTACTACGGCAACGACGAGGACCTCGACATGTGGTGCTACCTCGCCGGTGAGAAGACCGTCACGTTCGCGACCGGGCATCGCACTCTGCCCAGCGGCGCCGACCCGCAGCAGGCGTCCTGGCGACTGGTCTGTTACCAGGCGGACGTCGCCCGATGAGTTCGAGCCGGGACTTCCGGGACCTCGGCGGAGCTGATCCCTGGAGGCTGCTCGGGGTACGGCGGGACGCCGGGGCCGAGGAGATCAAGCGGAGCTACCGCCGCCTGTCGCGAAACCACCACACCGACGTGGGCGGCGACGCCGACCAGCAGGCCAGGCTGAACCGCGCCTACGAGATCCTCTCCGACCCGAACCGCCGCGCCGGCTACGCGCTCCTCCTGCAGCGCAAGTCCGAGCCGCCGACCGCCGACAGGCGCGAGCCTGAGCCGGAAGAAGAAGCCCCGGACCCCTTCCAGTGGTCGTCCGGCCCCGCCCCGGGATCCCCACCACCCCGCCAGAACACGTACGCCGCCCCGCCGCACGACGAGACGTACCCCGCCCCACCGTACCGGGATCCGTACACCGCCCCGCGGCACGACGATCCCTACAAGGCTCCGCCGTACCGCGATCCTTACACCGCACCGCGGTACGACGACCGCCGTTACGAGCAGCCCGCCAGCGCGAGGACCGGAGGCCTGAGCGGCCACGCGGTCGCCGCGCTGCTCACCGTCGTCATCTGCCAGCCGGTCTCGATCGTCCTGGCGATCAAGGCCCTCCGCACGATGCGCCGGAGCGGCAAGCGCGGCAAGACCATCGCCTGGCTCGCCCTGTTCCTCGACCTGGCCGTCATCGCCTTCACCGTCTACGACCGCATCCTCACCAGCTGACGAGCCGGTGCCCGGGACGGGATTCGAACCCGTATGCCTGTGAAGGCCAGGAGGTTTAAGCTCCCTGCGTCTGCCGTTCCGCCACCCGGGCCGAGGCTAGGACGAGACTACTCGTTTACTGATAGACCTTCCGGGGGTACACGGCGTGGGCGCCGGCCACCCGGTCCAGGAACAGCTTCCCGCTGCAGTGGTCGATCTCGTGCTGGAGTGCCCGCGCCTCGAAGGCGTCCGTGGTGATCGTGATCTCTTCCGTCGTCCCCGGGAGTACGCCGGTGACGGTGAGCCGGGTCGCGCGCTTGACGTCGCCGGTGAAGTCGGGCACCGACATGCACCCTTCACGGGCCTTCTCGTTGCGCGAGGCCTCGACCACGACCGCGTTGCACAGCACGAAGACACCGTGGCAGGTGCGGGTCTTCGGATGACCGGTCACGTCCAGCGAGAACATCTGCGCCGCGACACCGACCTGCGGCGCCGCGAGACCGACGCACCCGGGAGACACCCGCATCGTCGCGACCAGGTCCGCGGCGAGCTGGATCATCTCCGGATCGAGCGGATCGACGGTCGCGCCCTCGGTCGCCAGCACGGGATGCGGCGCCCGGACGACCTCGAGCACCCTGCCCTCGACGTCCAGCCGGGCAGGGGACCAGTCGGTGATCACAGTTCGTCGCTCTCGGCCGGGCGCAGCGTGACGCCCACCCCGAGCTCCTCGGCGGTGATCTCGAGCGCTCGGTCGAGCGTCTCCAGCTCCGCCGTCGGCGGCAGCTCGACCTCGGCGGTCAGCACGTACAGCCCGCCGCTCAGCCGCGTCGCCAGGTCGGTGATCGTCCCGCCGGCGGACGCGATCATCCGCGTCACGGCCGCCACGATCCCCGGCCGATCCGCACCGTGCACGCTCAGCATGTACGGCGGCCCGATCGGCGCGTGCTCGTGCTCGGGGCCCATCGTCCGGACCGTGATCACCAGCTCGCCCCGCAGCGGCTCGAGCGCCGACTTCACCTCGTCGAACGGGCCGGCGCAGACGATCATCATCGCGAAATGGCCGCGCAGCAGCGTCATGGTCGAGTCCTCGAGGTTGACCCCGGTACCGGCCAGGGCCTCGGTGACGTCGGCGATGATCCCCGGGCGGTCCGGGCCGATGACGGTGACTGCGAGCTGACTCATGCCCGGCAACCTACCGCCGACCTAAGTACCGTCCCGCACCGACTTCGGTATCCGGACACCCGCGATCACCACGGAGATCGCTTACCCACCGCTACATTCAAGACATGACCGAGCCGGGACGCCGTCGCAGCGCGCGGGACTGGGTGGTGGACAGTCTCGTCTTCGTCGGCGCGATCCTGCTCGGGCTCTACACGTACGACGAAGGCACGCGCGACCCTGTCCACGAGGTGCTGCTCGGGGTCGATCTGCTGTCCGGGATGCTGTTGTGCGTCTCGCTCTGGTTCCGGCGCCGCCGGCCGGTCGAGCTCGCGCTGCTCGCCGCCGTGTTCTCGCTCTACTCCGACGCCAGCAGCGGCGCGACGCTGGTGCTGATCATGACGGTCGCCATCCACCGGCCCTGGCGTACGTCTGCGCTGATCTTCGCCGCGAACGCTGTGAGCCTCCTGGTCTATCTGCAGATACGGCAGAAGGCCGACGCCGAGGCGCTCATGGTCGCGGCCGTCGCCATGTACGCCGCGGTCGCCGGCTGGGGGTTCTACATCCGCTCCCGCCGGCAGCTCCTGCAGACGCTGCGGGACCGGGCCGACCGCGCCGAGACGGTGGCCACGCTGCAGGCCGAGCAGGCCCAGCTCCGGGCGCGCGAGGAGATCGCCCGCGAGATGCACGACGTCCTCGGTCACCGGCTGTCGCTGTTGAGCGTGCACGCCGGCGCGTTGGCGTACCGGCCGGACGCGTCCACCGAGGAAGTCGCCGGCGCTGCTGAGATCATCCGCGCGAGCGCCCACCAGGCGCTGCAGGATCTCCGGGAGGTCATCGGCGTACTGCGGGCTCCTGTCGGCGAGTTGCCGCAGCCCGCGTTCTCCGATCTGCCCGCGCTGGTGGAGGGTTCGCGCGCGGCGGGGATCCCCGTCGAGCTGACCCTCGACGCGCGCGGCGCGATGCCGGAGCACGTCGGGCGTACGGCGTACCGGATCGTCCAGGAGGGACTGACGAACGCGGTCAAGCACGCGCCGGGTGAGCCGGTGACGATCAGCGTGACCGGTGCCCCGGGCAACGGATTGTCCGTGGAGCTGCGCAATCCGGCGCCCGACCGCAGACGTGGCGTCGGTCAAGGACTGAAGGGACTCAGCGAACGCGCCGCCCTCGTCGACGGCCGGCTCGAACACGGCCGCACCCCCGACGGCGACTTCCGCCTGCACGCCTGGTTACCGTGGCCGGCATGACGATCCGGGTTCTGATTGTGGACGACGATCCGTTGTTGCGGGCCGGGTTGAAGCTGATGCTCGGCGGGGCGCAGGACATCCGGGTCGTGGGCGAGGCGGGTGACGGGTCCGGCGTCCAAGGCCTGATCGACCGGCTCGCGCCGGACGTGATCCTGATGGACATCCGGATGCCCGGCACCGATGGGCTGACCGCCACCGAGGCGGTACGTCGCCGGCCGGGCGCACCCGAGGTCGTCATCCTCACCACGTTCGACGCCGACGAGCACGTCCTGCGGGCCCTCCGCGCCGGTGCGGCCGGATTCGTCCTCAAGGACACGCCGCCCGCCGAGATCGTCGAGTCGGTCCGCCGGGTCGCCGCCGGCCAGCCCGTCCTGTCGCCGACCGTGACCAAGCGCCTCATCACCCGCGTCGCCGACTCCGGCCACGACGACCGCAAGTCCAAGGCCCTCGCCCGCCTCACGGACCTGAACGACCGCGAACGCGAGATCGCCGTCGCCGTCGGCCAGGGCAAGTCGAACGCCGAGATCAGCGCGAGCCTCTACCTGAGCGTCCCCACCGTGAAGACGCACGTCTCCCGCATCCTCACCAAACTCGACCTGAACAACCGCGTCCAGATCGCCCTCCTCGTCCACGACGCGGGCATGCTCCACGACTAACACCCACGACTAGCGCGGTTCGAGCACCACGACCTGGGTCGGCTTCGAGCGGCGGGCGGCCCACGCGTCGAGGTGCTTGTCGATCTCCTGCCAGCGCGCCCACAGGCGCTCCCGCTCCTCGCCCTCGGCCGCGCGGCCGCGCACCGACCGTGTCCCGTCGGCGACCACGACCTCGGCGTCCGGATGCGCCTGCAAATTGAGCCACCAGGCGGGTTCCGGTTCCTCCCAGCCGTTCATCGCCATCGTGACCAGGTTCGGCCCGTCCTCGTAGTACCCGAGGATGACGCTGCGCGGCTCGCCGGTGCGCCGCCCGGGCACGGTCAGCCGCAGCGTGCCGTAGTGCTGCCGGTCCCGCGGCAGCGACAAGCCGAGCCGGCCGCCGCTCATCGTGTAGATCCGGCGATGAAGCTTCCACGCCCCCAACTTCACCCACCGCGGCGGCACCCACCCGCCCCGCTCCGAACTACCCATGTCCCCCTCCAGACACTCGTGGGCATCAGCGTGTCAGAGCGGGACCGAGGAGAGAAGCCCTACGACCGACGCGGATGCAGCCGCGACCACAGCGTTCCGACGTCGCCCTCGGCGACCTGGGACCGGAGCCTCCGGACGAACTTCTGCTCGGCCTCGGCCAGCGCGAGTTCGTACTCGTACTCGATCTTGTGGACCCACTCCACGTCCTCGCGAGGCCGCGCCCGCTCACGTAGTTCGTCGATCCGCAGCTTCAGCGCCTCCAGCCGCTCGCCCAGCAAGGCGGCCACGTCGTCGGGCGGCAGTACGACGATCAACGCCAGCGCGGCCTCGAACCGCGGGTATTCCTTCACCGGTACGGCGACCAGCTCGCGCATCTGCTCCGTGAGCACCTCCTGCCCGGACGGAGTCAGTGCGTACACGGTCCGCTCGGGCAGCTGGCCCGCCCGTGTCGTCTCCTGCGACTCGATGTAGCCGTCGCGCAGCAGCTGCTTCACCACCATGTACAGCGACGCATGCCGGTACTTGATGCTCTCCTGTTTGTTGCGTGCCTTCAGCAACCGGCCGAGCTCGTACGGATGCATCGGTCGCTCCTGCAGGAAGGCGAGCACGACCAGGCCGAGCGGATTGCTGACCCCTGCCACGCTCACCCTCCCTTCAGACGTCCAGCACGATGCGCCGTCCCTTCGCCCGTGACACGCACGGGTACATCACGTCGGTCCGGTCGCGCTCATGATTCTGCAGTACGTCGTCCCGGTGGTCCGGCACCCCTCCGAGAACGCGGACCTCGCAGCTCCCGCAGATCCCATCCTCGCAGGCGGCGTCGAGCGTCGGGTCGACCTCGTGAATCGCGTCCAGCAGGCTCCGCCCGGCAGGCACCTCGACGACGACGCCACTGCGCTGCAGCACCGCCTCGAACGGCTCGGCCACGGCGGACCGCTCGGTCGGGACGAACCGCTCCGTGTACAGCGTCGCCTGCTGCGGCATCGCCTCCTCCACGGCCTTCATCAGCGACTCCGGACCGCAGCAGTAGACCGCCGTACCCGGTGCAACACCGGCGAGCAGGGCCGCGAGGTCCGGTCGTGGCGTCTCGTCCGCCGGCAGCAGCGTCACGCGATCGTCGCCGCCCAGTTCGGCTGCGTAGGCCATCGATGCCCGCGACCGTCCACGATAGACCAGCCGCCAGTCGTCGCGCGCGGCGATCATCGGCAGGAACGGCGTGATTCCGATGCCTCCGGCAATGAACAGGTACGAGGGCGCGTCGACCAGCGGGAATTTGTTCCGCGGCCCGCGCAGCTCGATCCGCGTTCCCGCCGGCAACCGGTGGAGCTCCACGGACCCGCCGCGGCCGTGCGGCTCGCGGAGAACCGTCACGACGTACTCGCCGTCGCGCTCACCGGCGATCGAGTACTGCCGGACGAGGCCGGAGGGCAGTACGAGGTCGACGTGAGCCCCCGGCTCCCAACGCGGCAGGGAGCCGTGTGTCGGACGCAGCGTCAGCTCGACCGTGTCCTCGGCCACCTGCGTGGTTCGGCTGATCCTGACGTTGCGCTTGTCCTTCTGCCGGCGTCCCCACCGTGTCTTGCCGCCGGGCTTGTAGAGGGACAGCAGCATCGCCGCGACCAGGCTGAGCAGCGGCAGGCCGAATCCCGCGAACACGATGCCGCCGTCGGCCTCGAGCGCCGCCGTACTGCCGCCGCTCGCTGCCAGAGCCTCGGCCTGCTCGATCACCGCGCCGACCGAGTCCTCGACGTACGCGAACGCCGAGAACAGGATCGCGAACGAGATCACCAGTTTCGCGGCGACCCAGCGGTAGCGGATCAGGCCCCACCGCGTGGTCAGCCCGAGCGCGAGACCGGTGAGTGTGGTGGCGAAGTTGGCCCACGGCAGCAGCGTGATGTCGAACTGCGACACGAGGCGGTAAACGACGACCGCGGTGTCGATGTCGTCCGTCGTCAGCCCGATCACGGTCAGCGTGACGACCGCGCAGGTGATGCCGACCCAGGCCGCGGCGCTGATCGCGTGCGCCGCGACGAGCGCCCGGTGAGGGCCACGGCGCAACTGCCCTGCGAGCAACGCCAGCACCGGTACGGCGATCCAGCAGCAGAACATCACCAAGATGTCGCCGACGGCGAACCCGAGCGCGAGTGTCAGCAGCACCTGTAGCCAGCCGAACCCGAGCAGGACCGCTCGTGGCGTGCTGGGCAGCAACGCCAGCAGGAGACCGAGGGTGAAGGCGACCAGGGCGAGCAGCATCAGCAGCGGCTCCCGCAGCTCCGGCACGCGCAGTGGGAACAGCGGTGGGAGCAGTGACAGGACGACGGCCAGTACGGCGTAGACGAACAGGGCGTTCCGAGCTTTGACCATGGCGGCCCACCTTCGAGTAGTCAGGATCGACTAGTCGATAGTGACTACTCAGGGCGGCCGTCGGCATCAGGTCTTGTCCCTACTCGTCCCTGAAAAGGGCAAGAAGAAGGCCGGGCCCCCGGCGAGTTGGGGGCCCGGCCGATCAGGTGTTGACCTGCGACCTACGACTGGGTCGCGCGGCGGAACTCCTCGTTGGGAGTCTGCAGGCTGCCGAGGCTGGTCACCTCGCGGCGGAAGAACAGGGCCAGCGACCAGTCGAGGATGACCCGGGCCTTCCGGTTGAAGGTAGGCACGCGGGACACGTGGTACGTCCGGTGCAGGAACCAGGCCAGCCAGCCCTTCACCTTCACGCCGTACAGCTGGGCGACGCCCTTGTGCAGGCCGAGGCTCGCGACCGAGCCGACGTACTTGTGCTTGTAGTCCTGCGGCGGCTGCCCGTCGACGACCCGGAGGATGTTCGCGGCGAGCCGGTTGGCCTGGCGTACGGCGTGCTGCGCGTTCGGGGCGCAGTACGCACCGGTCTCACTGGTCAGGTCCGGTACGGCGGCGTTGTCGCCGGCGGTCCAGGCGTCGTCGACGCCCTCGATCCGCAGATTCGGCAGCGTCTTGAGCCGGCCCTTCTCGTCCAGCGGGAAGTCGGTCGCGGCGAGCGCCGGGTTCGCCTTCACGCCCGCCGTCCAGACGATCGTGTCGGCGTCGAACTCCTCGCCGTCGCTGAGGATCACGTGGCCCTTCTCGCAGGACTCCAGCCGGGTCTCCAGCCGGATGTCCATGTTCCGCTTGCGGAGCTGGTCCACGGTGTACTTGCCGAGATCGGTGCCGACCTCGGGGAGGATGCGGTTGGTCGCTTCGACGAGCACCCAGCGCATGTCCTCGGGCTTGATGTTGTCGTAGTAGCGGGTGGCGTAGCGGGCCATGTCCTCGAGCTCCGCGAACGCCTCCACGCCGGCGTACCCGCCGCCGATGAAGACGAAGGTGAGCGCGGACTTGCGCAGCGCCGGGTCGGGCTGCGACGACGCGACGTCGAGCCGGTCCAGGACCTTGTTGCGCAGCGCGATGGCCTCTTCGACGTTCTTGAACCCGGTGGCCTCCTCGGCGAGACCCGGGATCGGCAGCGTACGGGCGATCGAGCCGAGCGCGACCACGATCTGGTCGTAGGCGAGCTCGTACTCCGGACCCTCTTCCGGCAGCACCTTGGCGACCTTGTGGGCATGGTCGATACCGGTCACCCGGCCGGTCACCACCCGGCAGCCCTTGAGGGTCTTGCGCAGCGGCACCACGACGTGCCGCGGCTCCACCGATCCGGCCGCGGCCTCGGGCAGGAACGGCTGGTAGGTCATCACCGAACGCGGGTCGACCACGGTCACCCGGATCCGGCCCTTGCGGGCGGCCCGGCGCAGGCCGTACGCCGTGTACATCCCGACGTAACCGCCTCCGACGACGAGGATGTGCGGCACCTGGGCTGTCATGCGGTTCACTCTCCCTGAGTGGATCTCCGACTTCATGTTCACTTCAACGCTAAATGCTCGTGAAAGATTTCACAAACCCTCCGAAGAGTGATCTCACCCACCGAACATCCCCCGCCCGAGGGACCGCTCATCTCCTCATGGTGCGGTCCCGGGGGCGGTGCCGACCAGCCCCGGCGGAGCTCTACGCGGTCGGGAGGCGGTAGACCGAGACGTGCGAGGGTGAGTCGGCGGTGAAGGGGGAGCCGGTCCAGTCGGCGTGGCGGGACTCGAGGGTGAAGCCGGCCAGTTGGGCCATAAGGTCGAGCTCGGCGGGCCAGATGTAGCGGTGCGGAGTACGGAAGAGCTGGGCCTCGGTGCCCTCGCCGAAGTGGAAGTGGTGCGAGACCACGTGCTGGCGCAGTACGTCGTACGTATCGAGCAGGATGTAGCCGGGATCGGCGACGCCGACGGTCGCGGGGGTGCCGGGTGGGAGGCGACGGAGTTCGGGGACCCAGAGTTCGATGACGAAGCGGCCGCCGGGGGAGAGGTGACGGGCGGCGTTCCGGAAGCAGGCGACCTGCTCCTCCTGGGTCAGCAGGTTCGCGATCGTGTTGTACACGAGGTAGACGAGCGTGAACTCGCCCGGCACCCGCGCGGTCGCCATGTCGCCCGCTACGACCGGGATCGTGTCCTCGTCGGCTTTCGTCCGCAGCTGCTCGAGCATCGCGGTCGACAGCTCGATCCCGCTGACAGGGACGCCGCGCTCGGACAGCGGTACGGCGACCCGCCCGGTGCCGATCGCGAACTCGAGCGCGTGCCCGGTCCCAGCCAGCTCCGCCAGCCGCTCCACGGTCGGCCCGAGGACGTCGTCCGCGAACGCCCCGGTGCCCGGGGTGTCGTACCGCTCGGCAACCTCGGCGTTCCAGATCCGGTTCTGCTCCACGTCCTTCGACCACCGCAGGACGTCCTCGGCGCCGTCCTCACCGATCTTCACGAAGCCGAGGCGGTCGTACAGGCGGCGCGCGTCCGGGTTGTCGCGCTCGACGTGCAGCCGTAGCGGTACGCCGCGGCGCGCAGCCTCGTCCTTCAGGTCGGTGATGATCGCCGTCCCGATACCGCGGTTCTGGACGTCCGGGTGCAGTTGGATGCCGTTCAGTTCGACCGCGTCCGCCGTGCGACTGACCCGGAGCCGGCCGACGCTGCGGTTGCCGACCTCGACGACGTACAGGTCGGTCGCGGGGTCGTCGATCGACTCGCGGCTCCACTCCTCGAACCCGGTCTGCCACGTTGCCTCGTCGAAGTCCGCGGGCAGGCGACCCTGAGCACGGGTCGCCGCGATCGTCACCTCGGCCAGGAACGCGACATCGGCCGCTTCAGCCGGCCGAATGCGATGGAGGTCTGCCATGACCAGCCAACCTATGCACCGGCCAGTCGGCCTGCGACCGGTTTTCACCCGGGAACGAGCGGACCTGGGGCCAATGCCGTTCCGCTAGGCGGTGTGGGGTGTTGTCGAGCGTGGCCGTGGTCGACCGGACGGGACCGACGGACAGGAGGCCCGGGACGCGGCCGACCGGCTCTTGGGCTGTTGACGCCGTTCCGGGAGCGGTTCGTGCCGTACGACAGCTTCACGATCAACAGCAGCAACGACGTGGAGCAGGCCGTGCTGCTGCTGGCGATCGGGATCGCGGTCACGGAGATCGCGATCTGGGGCAGGCGGCAACAGGCGAACGCCTCCCGGCGGCGCGGCTACCTGGACGGCGTGATCACCACCTCGCACGCGGTTGCGAACGGCGCCTCGGTCGACGACCTGATCGAGCAGGTGCGGGCGGAGCTGACCGCGGTGCTGGGAATCGACGGCGCCAAGTTCGTTGCCAACAGCAATCGGCCGCACGCGCCCCGGCTGAACCCCGACGGCTCCGTCACCCGCGGCTCCCACGTCCTGAAGGTGGAACGCGACGGCCTGCCCACCAACGCCGAGATCGAACTCACCGTCCAGCACGCCGGCGAACCTCGCGGCCACTTCCTCCTCACCTCCGCCACCCACATAGCCCGCCCCGACCTCGAACAACGCCTGGTAGCCATAGCCCTCGCCGACCAGGTAGGCGCCGCCCTCACCTCCCAGCAACCCGCCCAGGCGCACTGCTGACCGAAATTCATCGGAAACCGATTGATCTTTGCAACCAGGGGTTGTTTTCGGGCGGTTTCGGTTGGGGAACATCGGAGGGATTCTCAGATGTTGTTAAGGGTGGGACCGTAGTATCTCGATACGGCCCCGGATGTGGGTCAACAGGAGGAAGAGATGCAGAGCAGTAACCCGGTGCTGAACCGGTCGAGTGCGTTCGCGCCTGGCCAGGGCCAGGCCTATCCGGGGGCCGCTCCGTACGGTCAGCCGTCCCCCTACGGCTACGGCGGGCCGGGTCAGCCGCCGCAGCAGTACCAGGGTGCTCCGGCCTCGAGCCGCCCGATGACATTGGACGACGTGATCGTGAAGACCGCGATCACCCTGGGTGTGGTCGTGGTGGCCGCTGCCCTGGCATGGTGGACGATCCCGGACACGCTGGTCACCCCGGCGTTCCTGGCCGGTGCCCTGGTCGGGTTCGCGCTCGCCATGGTGCTGTCGTTCTCCCGCAAGATCAACCCGGCGCTGGTGATGCTGTACGCCGCGGCCGAGGGCGTGTTCCTCGGGATCGGCAGCAAGTTCATCGCCAACTGGGTCGGTGATTCCGGCATCATCGTGCAGGCCATCCTGGCCACGATGGTGACGGCCGGCCTGACGCTGGCGACGTACAAGTACTTCGCGATCAAGGTGACGCCGAAGTTCACCAAGATGGTCGTCATCGGCACGATGGGCTTCGCCGGCGTGCTGCTGATCAACCTCGTGCTGAGCCTGTTCGGTATCAGCACCGGCATCAGCGGCTTCGGCCCGATGGGCCTGCTGTTCGCCGCGCTCGGCGCCGGCCTGGCGGTGTTCAACCTGATCCTCGACTTCGACATGGTCGAGCAGGGCGTCCGTCACGGCGCCCCGCAGAACGAGGCCTGGCGCGCAGCCTTCGGCCTGACCGTCACCCTGGTCTGGCTGTACTGGAACATCCTGCGCATCCTCGCCATCCTCCGCGGCGGCGACTGACCAACCAGCGGTACAAGCAACGGAAGGGCCGGTCCAGGTGGGCCGGCCCTTTCGTTGTGTCCGGAGGTTCCGGACGGGGTTCGTCCGGTTCCGGCCTTACGGTGATCCCTATGACCGAAGCCTGGTACGACGCTTCCTCGCACGCCGCCGGTGCCGCGCTCGTGGAGCGGTTGGACGGGTTGGCGGGTGGGATGCCCGCTGTCGACCTGCGGCCGGGTGGTGTGCGGGTGCGGGCGGCTCACGAGCAGGTGGCCACGATCGCCGGAGCGGCAAGGGAGCTCGGGCTGGTGGCTAATCCCGCGGCCCTGCAGCGTCTCGGCGTGGTGATCGAGGCGGCTGACCGGCCGGCGGTACGGGCGTTCTGGCAGACCGTGCTGGGGTACGAGCGGGTCGGAGCGGATCGCCTCGAGGATCCGCTGCGGCGGGATCCGGCGTTTTCCGTACGGCGCCTCGACGAGCCGCGACCGCTCCGGAACAGGATCCATGTCGATGTGGTCCGGCCGGAGGATGCGGTGCTCCGCGCGCGGGAGGCGACCGGCCAGGAGCCGACCGGGCCGTTCGGCGTGATGCTGGCCGACAGTGAGGGCAACGAGGCCGACGTGGTCCCGGGGGATCCGCTGCCGGGGACGACCGACTGGCAGGCAGTGTTCAGCGCGATGACGTTCTACCCGACGTCCTCGCCGGCGCCGCTGGTGACCCGGGTCGCGGAGCTGGCCGACGATGCGGGCGTTCCGCTGATGATCGACGTACGCCCGGAAGGCGTCACAGTCGACAGTGGGAAGGACGCGTGGGAGGACGCCGAGGGTGGGGCCGACCCACGGTTCGTCGCGCTGGCCGGGCAGATCGAGGCGGCCGCGCACGAACTCGGACTCGCGGCCGATCCGGCGCCGCTGCGGTTCGTGCAGTTCGGGATCGACGCGCTGGACACCGACGCGGTGAACGCGTTCTGGATGGCGCTGCTCGGCTACGAGCGCGATCCGCGGCCGCAGGTGTCGGACATCTACGATCCGCGGCGGCTGACCCCGGTGCTGTTCTTCCAGCAGCTGGACGAGCCGCGGCCGCAGCGCAATCGCCTGCGCTTCGAGCTCGTCGTACCGGCGGAAATGATCAGGAAACGGATCGGCACGGCGTTGTCCGCCGGTGGGCGGATCGTGTCCGAAGAGCCTTACCTGGTTGCCGATCCGGAGGGCAACGAGGTGCTGATCAGAACGTGAAAGACCTGCCCCTCCACCTGAAAGGGCAGGCCTTCCGCTTGTCTCCTTTGCGGCTCAGCCCATTCGCCGGTGCGCTCTGACCAGGTCGTACTCGTGGACGATGGCGGTGGCGTGCCCGTGCGCGAGTTCGTACTCGCTGGAGAGCCATCTCACTCTGTCGTCGAAGCGCAGGAACGACGGTCCGTCGTTCATCAGCTTGAACCACTCGGTCATTGCGCGTCCGGTGCATCTGGGCACGGCCTCCACCAAACGCTGATGCGTCTCTTCGGAGTGGTTCAAGCCCATCTTCGCCTCCCGTTATCGGGGTACCGCGTAGTTATCGACTGTGCACCACACGGATGCCCGGAAGCAAGACTCCCGCCATGAAAGTCCCCGCTCAGCGGACGCACAACGCCAGCAACTATTGACCGACCGGCACGCTTTCCGTGTTTTCCGTGGGAGTTTCCTCGACCCGGTCGACCTCGGCCTTCGGGTGCCGGCGGCGGTGCCGCAGGGCGGCCCAGCGGCCCCGCGGGCCACGTTCCCGGCCGCCGACCTCGGTCGCCGCGACCTCGGTGCCCGCCCGCCGGGCCGCCTGGGCGGCGGCCTCCGCGATCGGCAGGATCGCCTCGCCGCGGAACGGCTCCGGATGCACGAACGACTCCGGCCCGACGCCCACCGCGGCCGCCACCGACGGCAGCAGCGCGGCCGACGCGGCGGCGTACCCGGTCGCCGACGGGTGGAAGTTGTCGCGCCCCCACATCGACGGGTTCGTGCGGAACACCTCACCGAGCAGCGAGCCCAGTGACACGGAGCGGCCGCCTGCTTCGACGACTGCGATGGTCTGAGCGGCGGCCAGCCGGTGGCTCCAGGACCGGGCGACCCACCGCAGCGGCGGCACGATCGGCCGGACCACCCCGAGGTCGGGGCAGGTACCCACCACCACCTCACAGTTCGCGGCACGCAACCGGCGGACGGCGGCGGAGAGCAGTCTGACCGACGTCGACGGCGGCATCTTGGCCTTCACGTCGTTCACACCGATCAGGATCACCGCGACGTGCGGGCCGGCCAGCAGCGCGGTGTCCACCTGCGCGGCGAGGTCGGTCGACTTCGCGCCGGTCTTGGACACGTCGACGAGCCGCACCGGCCGTTCCGCCAGGTCGGCCAGGCCGGAGGCGAGCAGCACCCCGGGAGTCTCGTCCGGCGACTCGGTGCCGTACCCGGCGGCACTGGAGTCGCCGAGCATGGCGAACGTGATCGGATGTCCTGGATACCGGCCGTACAGACCGTTGCCCGGAGTGGGGTAGTACCTCGTCGGTCCGATCACGCGCTTCGCGTACTCGGCCTCAGCGGTCAGTACGCCGTACAACGTGGCACCGATGAGCCCGAGTCCCCCGCCCCCGAAGGCTGCGGCCTGGGCCAGCTTCTTGGCTGCCCTGGCTCTACTCATGGGTACAAGGATTACACGCCGTTACGGGGGCGCAAGGGAAAATAGGGCAATGCCGTCCGTATCACTACAGTAAAGATGTGCGCTACGCAGACTCTCTCCTGGACCTCGTCGGCAACACCCCGCTGGTGAGGCTGTCCAAGACCACCGACGGGGCCCGGCCCCTCGTCCTCGCCAAGGTCGAGTACTTCAACCCGGGCGGCTCGGTGAAGGACCGGATCGCGGTCCGGATGATCGAGGCCGCCGAGGCCTCCGGTGAGCTCAAGCCCGGCGGCACGATCGTCGAGCCGACCTCCGGCAACACCGGTGTCGGCCTCGCGATGGTGGCCCAGCAGAAGGGCTACAAGTGCGTCTTCGTCTGCCCGGACAAGGTCAGTGAGGACAAGCGCAACGTGCTGAAGGCGTACGGCGCCGACGTCGTGGTCTGCCCGACCGCGGTGGCCCCGGAGCACCCGGACTCGTACTACAACGTCTCCGACCGCCTGGTCCAGGAGATCCCGGGCGCCTGGAAGCCGAACCAGTACGCGAACCAGAACAACCCGCGTTCGCACTACGAGACCACCGGTCCCGAGCTGTGGGAGCAGACCGAGGGCAGGATCACGCACTTCGTCGCCGGTGTCGGCACCGGCGGCACGATCAGCGGCACCGGCAAGTACCTCAAGGAGGTCTCGAACGGGAAGGTCCAGATCATCGGCGCCGACCCGGAGGGCTCGGTGTACTCCGGCGGCACCGGCCGGCCGTACCTGGTCGAGGGCGTCGGCGAGGACTTCTGGCCGGAGACGTACGACCGGGACATCTGCGACCGCGTCATCGAGGTCTCGGACGCGGACTCGTTCGCGCTCACCCGGCGGCTGGCCCGCGAGGAGGCCATGCTGGTCGGCGGCTCGGCCGGGATGGCGGCCGCGGCCGCGATCCGGCTCGCGCACGAGGTCGACGATCCGGACGCGGTCATCGTCGTACTGCTGCCGGACGGCGGCCGCGGCTACCTGACCAAGGTGTTCAACGACGACTGGCTCGCGCAGTACGGCTTCCTGGCGAACAGCCGGCAGGGCACCACGCTCGGCGACGTGCTGGCCGGCAAGGACGGCAGCCTGCCGCCGCTGGTGCACACCCACCCGCACGAGACGATCGCCGAGGCGATCGCGATCCTGCGGGAGTACGGCGTCTCGCAGATGCCGGTCGTCCGCGCGGAGCCGCCGGTGATGGCGGCCGAGGTCGCCGGCGCGGTGTCGGAGCGGACGCTGATGGACGCGTTGTACTCCGGCAAGGCGCGGCTGGCCGATATCGTCGAGCAGCACATGGACCCGGCGCTGCCGTCCCTGGGCGCCGGTGAACCGGTCGCCAAGGCGGTTGAACTGCTCGAGGGTGGGGACGCCCTGATGGTGCTGGACGACGGCAAGCCGGTGGGCGTGCTGACCCGGCAGGACCTGCTGGTCCATCTGTCCGTCGACTGAAATCAGCGGTCTACGACTGACGGGATGATGGCGATCAGTGCGGTGATCACGATGCCGATCACCACGACTGCCGCGCCTGCGATCTGAAGAATGTCCATGCCTCAAGAGTCCTTCAGCGGGGCTCGCGAGACATCGGCCTGCGGATCGGTCTTTCGTTCATCCCAAGGTCGTACGCCGGGACGCCCGGGCTCCTCCTTGAGGAGTCCGGGTCATCACCTAATGGACCAGGGCGAAGTCGGCGGGATCGAGACGGCGGGTACGTCGCCAGTACGCGAATGTCCACTCCGGCCAGATCGTGGAGTTCCGCCCGGAACTGTCGAGATACCAGCTGGTGCAGCCTGAATTCCAGACAGTGTCACCCAGCTCGCCCTGTACCTCGCCGACGAATTGTTCCTGCGCCTCCTCGCGGACCTCGACGTACGTCGCGTTGCGCCGTCGCAGGAGGTGCAGGGCCTGCATCACGTACCGGACCTGGGCCTCGATCATGAAGACCATCGACGAATGGCCGAGGAGCGTGTTCGGGCCGACCAGCAGGAACAGGTTCGGATACCCGGCGACCGTGATGCCGAGGTGGGCGCCGATGCCGTTGCGCTTCCAGTGGTCGGCGAGGTCGACGCCGTCCTTGCCGAGGATCGGCATCCGGGTCAGATTCGCGGAGACGTCGAACCCGGTGCCGAGCACGATCGTGTCGCAGGCCCGTTCGGTGCCGTCGGCGGTGACCACGCCGGTCGGGGTGACCCGCGTGATCGGGGTGGTGACGACGCTGACGTTCGGCCGGGCGAGCGCGGGGTAGTAGTCGTTCGAGATCAGGATCCGCTTGCAGCCGATCTGGTACCGCGGCGTGAGCTTTGCCCGCAGCTCGGGATCGGTGACCTGCTTGTGGAGGTGCCGTTTCGCCTGGATTTCCAGGCCTTTCATCAGCTTCGGATTCCCGGCGAAGCCGGCGCCGCGGCCTTCGAGTCCCCAGTAGATGGCGTTGCGGATCGTCCGTTGTCCGGCCGGGAAGCGTTCGTGCAGCCGGCGTTCCAGGCCGCCGATCGCGCGGTCCGGTTTCGGGGTGATCCACGGTGGCGTGCGCTGGTACACGTCGAGTTGCGCCACCTGCGGCGCGATCTGCGGTACGAACTGGATCGCCGACGCGCCGGTCCCGATCACGGCGACGTTCCGGCCGCGCAGGTCCGCCGAGTGGTCCCATTGCGCGGAGTGGAACGCCGTACCGTCGAAGGAGTCGAGGCCGGGGATGTCCGGGAGCTTCGGCTGGTGCAGGCTGCCGACGCCGGCGACGAGGGCCTGGGTCTCGATCGTCTCGTCGCCGTTGACCGTGACGGTCCAGCGCCCGGTCGTCTCGTCGAAGACGGCTTCGGTGACCTCGGCGCCGTACCGGATCTTGTCCGCGATCCCGTACTTGCCGGCGCAGTGCCGCAGGTAGTCGAGGATCTCGTCCCACGGCGCGAACATCCGCGTCCAGCGCGGGTTCTGCTCGAACGAGAACGAGTAGAGGTACGACGGGATGTCGCAGGCGCAGCCGGGATACGTGTTGTCCCGCCAGGTGCCGCCGAGGTCATCGGCCTTCTCCAGGATGACGAAGTCCTCGCACCCGGCCTGCCGCAACTTGATCCCCATGCACAACCCGGCGAACCCGGACCCGATGACGACGACGTCTGCCATAGCGGGTCAGGTTACCGGCGAGTCACGTGCGGGTGGAAGGGCCTACGCCTTGAGGCGGTACAGGGTCTCGCCGGCGTTCGGTACGACGAAGGTGTCCGGATCGGCCTCGTACGCCGCGAGGTCCACAGTTGCCGGGTCGAGGTAGTCGAGGTTGGCCCGGCGTACGACGTCCTCGGGGATGCCGGTTGCCAGCGTGACGTTGACGCGGAGGTGCTCGCCGCTGGCCGGGTCCCAGGTGCCGGCGCCGCGCAGGTGCGTGCTGTGCGCGAGGACGCCCCAGTGCAGGTCGCGGAACTTGTCCCACTGGCCGATGAAGTAGTCGCGGCAGTGGTACCCGATCTCCTCGATCTCCGGGTGCATCGCGGCCAGCTCGGTGACATGCGGCGCGTAGAGGATCACCTCGCCGCCGTCCGCGACGATCGGCTCGACCTTGTAGAACCCCTTCGCCGCGGTCCAGATGTCGGCGTACTTCGGCGGCATCACCGAGAGCACGCGCCGGACCGGGTGCTCCAGGTAGCGGACGTGGGTCTGCGCGGAGATCTCGGCGGCCGCGCGCCACGACGACACCGTGTCGCCGAACGCGACCGCGTGCAGCGCCTCGGTGCCGGACTGGGCGACCACCGACAGCGCGAGCTTCTCGGCGGGGATGAGCGCGGCGGCCTCGTCGATCAGCGCGCGGACCGGTGTGACGCCCGGCGTACCGATGATGTTCGCGCTGGTGATCAGGGCGCCGAGCCAGTGCGAGAAGTCGATGACCTCCTGTCCGGCGACCCCCGGGAAGAAGTACTTGTTGCCGCCCGAGAACCCGACCACCTCGTGCGGGAACACCGGCCCGACGACCAGGGCCACGTCGTGTTCGACGACGGCCCGGTTGAGCTTGACCGGGACCTCGTCGCGGAGCATCTCGTCCGAGATCTCGCCGACGCGGTCGGAACCGATCGTGCCCAGGTCGGCGAACGACTCAGGCTTCCACCACTCGTGGTTGATCACGTTCGGGTAGTCGCCGCCGAGATGCTCGCGGAGCTGCTCCGGCGTCATCTCCGCATGGGTGCCGAGGGCAACCAAGATCGTCACCTGGCTGTCCTTCAGGGCTTGTGTGACAGCCTTCAGCAACAACGGCAGCGGGCAACTGCGGGTGGCGTCCGGGACGATCACACAGACGCTGCGGCCGGCCAGCCCCGCCCCGGCCAGGGCGTCACCGACGAACGCCGTCACCTCGTCCTCGGTCAGGACCTGCCCCACACCACCGATCACCGCCGCACCAGTCATCCCTAGACCTTATCTACCTCCAGACGCTGAGGGCAGTGGTCGCGACTGCCATGAGATCCGCCCGGCTCGCCCCGTCGCGCGCCTGCTGGGACATGCCCTGGATCGTCGTCGCGAAGAACGTCGCGAGCGCCGCCGCGTCCGTGTCGTCCGGGAGGAGTCCCGCGTCCACGTCCGCCTGGATGCGGTCCCGCAGTACGTCGCGGTTGGCCCGGCGGATCGTGCGGAGGCGGTCGGCAACCTCCGCCGAGGCGGGGATCGTGTTCTGGGCCGCGCTGATGATCAGACAGCCGCGGGCGTGCTCGGGGTCGGTGTACTCCGTGGCCGCCTCGCGGAGGATCCGCCCGATCGCCGCCCGGGCTGTCGGTTCCTCGGCGAGTGCCCGGGCGGTGAAGGCGCCGTGGGTGTCCTGGTAGCGCCGCACGACCTCGTCGAAGAGCTTCCGCTTGTCGCCGAACGCGGCGTACAGACTCGGCGCGCCGATGCCGAGCGACGTCGTCAGGTCCGTCACCGACGTCGCGTCGTACCCGTGCTCCCAGAAGGTCAGCAGCGCCTGCTCGAGCGCGGCTTCACGGTCGAACGAGCGGGGTCGCCCGCGGCGGGTCTCGGCCATGCGGACATTCTATAGCGATCGCTAGAGAATGTGTTACGGTCCTTTCTGTAGTGATCGTTAGAGAAAGGATCGTGAGATGCGGACAGCGTTGGTGACCGGGGGCAGTCGCGGGATCGGGAGGGCGATCGCGCTGCGGCTTGCGCGGGACGGCGTACGGGTCGGGGTGCACTACGGGCGCGACGACGCGGCCGCCGAACGGACGCTGGCGCAGATCGAGGCGGCCGGCGGGCAGGGGTTCCTGGTGAAGGCGGCGCTCGAGGAACCGGTGGACGCGGTCTGGAGGGAGTTCGACCGGTACGCCGACGGGCTGGACATCCTGGTCAACAACGCGGGCATCGGCCGGCACATGCCGCTCGCCGAGGTGACGCCGGAATGGTTCGACCGGCTGTTCGCGGTGAACGCGAAGGCGCCGTTCTTCCTGGTCCAGCAGGCGATTTCGCGGCTGCGCGACGGTGGCCGGATCGTCAACATCGGGTCCGGCGTGACCCGGATCGCGTTCCCGGAGGACACGGCGTACTCGATGACCAAGGGCGCGTTGAACACCCTGACGCTCGCGCTGGCGAAGGAGCTCGGGCCGCGGGGGATCACCGTGAACACCGTTGCCCCGGGCATCGTCGAGACCGAGATGAACGGCTGGCTGGCCGATCCCGCCGCGGCGCGGGCTGCTGCGGCGTACTCGGTGTTCGACCGCGTCGGGCAGCCGGACGAGGTTGCCGACGTGGTCGCCTTCGTCGCTTCCGGTGACGCACGGTGGATCACCGGTCAGACGCTGGACGCGACCGGCGGCTCCCAGCTGTGACCGGCCGGAAACCCTTGGTGGGCAGGAGATGACGTGATGCCGCGGTAAGAGGCCGGCCGTTGACCCCAGGCGGGTCGCGGTGGACGATCAGTGGATCGCCTGGGGGAGTGAGCAGGGGGAGTTCCACCATGTCCGAGACGATCGCGCACGCACGGCCCCAGGGGTTCGGGGGCGTGCTGCTGCAGGGCGGCGACCTGGCGTACGACGAGGCCAGGGCCGTGTTCAACGGGATGATCGACAAGCGCCCGGTGATGATCGCGCAGTGCGAGTCGGCCGCCGACGTCCAGGCCGCGCTGCGGTACGGCGTCGGCCGGGAACTGGAGATCGCGGTCCGCGGCGGCGGTCACGGGGTGGCCGGGACCGGGGTCACCGACGGCGGCCTGGTCGTCGACCTGCGCCGGATGAACAGCGTCCAGATCGATCCGGAGGCGCGGATCGCGCGGGTCGGCGGCGGCGCGACCTGGGGCGACGTCGACCGCGCCTGTCAGCCGTATCTGCTGGCCACAACGGGCGGCCGGGTCTCCACGACGGGGGTCGCGGGCCTGACGCTTGGCGGTGGGTCCGGATGGCTGGAGCGGAAGTTCGGGCTCGCCAGCGACGCGCTCGTCTCGGTGGAGCTGGTCACCGCGGACGGCCGGCTGCTGATCGCGGACGAGACGAAGAACACCGAGCTGTTCTGGGCGCTGCACGGCGGGGGTGGGAACTTCGGGGTCGCGACCTCGCTGACGTTCCGGCTCGAGCAGTTGCCTGCGACAACATTGGCGCTGCTGCTGTGGCCTGCCTCGGCGGGGCCTGAGGTACTGCGCGCCTACCGGGACCTGATCGAGTCAGGGGCGCCCGAGGAGCTCGGCGGCGGCGTGATCTACATGACCGGACCGCCGGAGGAGTTCGTGCCCGCGCACCTGCAGGGGCAACTGCTCGTGGGCGCGGCGGCGGTGTACGCCGGTGGTGAGGCGGAGTTGCGGGACGTGTTCGCGCCGCTGTTCGCGCTGGCCCCCGAGGGCGAGCTGGTCGCCGAGATGCCGTACGCCGACATCCAGTCGGCCCTCGACGATCCGCCCGGGTTCCGGAACTACTGGTCCGCGGAGCACCTGGCGTCACTCCCGGATCCCGCGGTGGAGGCTTTCACCGGCCGGGCGGCGGACATGATCTCGCCGTCACCGTCGCAACAGGCGATCGTGCCCTGGGGCGGCGCCGTGCAGCGGGAGGCGGACACCTGGCCGCAGCCGCATCGCCAGGCGGCGTGGGTGGTGCACCCGTTCGGGCTGTGGTCCGATCCGGCCGATGACCTGCGCGGGATCAAGTGGGCACGGGACGTGTGCTCGGACGTGGCCGAGTGGGCGACCGGGTACGTGTACCTGAACTTCATCGGCAACGAGGGGCAGAACCGGGTGATCGCGGGCTTCGGTGAGGAGAACTACCGGCGGCTGGCCCGGGTGAAGTGCCAGTACGACCCCGAGAACGTCTTCCACCTCAACCAGAACATCGAACCCGGTTGGCCTTGCTGACGCGTGACCACTGCAGCGCGACGACCGCGGCGTAGGTGAGCGCGCTGAGCAGGACCACCCAGAGCTCGAAGTACGGGAGGTAACTCCAGCCGGCGGTCGCGGCGACGACCACGGTGAGCGACGCGAGCCCGGCGACCGTGCCGCGCCGGCGAGAGTCGCGCGCCGTGCTCGGGAGCGGGCCCATGTGCCGGTCGAGCAGGGTGCCGAACGCGCTCAGCCCGACGAGGACGACCACGACGAACACCAGGCCGCCGGGCACGCCGGCCACGAACACGAGCGCGCTGAGGAACCACAGCACGACGAACGCGACACCCATGTCCAGTGCCCCGAAGATCAGGTGCGACCGCCGCCGGTGCCGGAGGTCGACGCCGTCGGCCGTCCTGCTCGGGCCGGCGTCCCCGAGGAGTCGCCGGACGGTCAGGATCAGGCCGGTCACGATCATGACCAGCAGCAGTACGCCGAGGACGGAGAGAACGACGGAGCGGGCCGTCGACATGTACGGGCGGACCTGGTCGGCGTACACACAGCTCGCAGACGGCGGGAACCAACTGGTGCGGATGCCCCTGATGTCTCCGGCGCCGACGAACTTGCGTGCACAGCTTGTGTCCGGCTCGAACCAGCTCGGCATCGACAAGCCGACGACCGTTGCCCACACCAGGCCGCCGACCAGCCCGAACCCCAGCAGTGATCCCGCCCGACGCCTCGCCCAGTCCACGCGCCTTACCCTCTCATCCGTGGATTCCTACCTTGCCCAGCTCCGCCGCGACGTCGGCTCCCGCCTGCTGCTGATGCCCGGCGCCCAGGTCCTGGCGGTGGACGCGGACGATCGCATTCTCTTCCAGAGGAGCCGCGACTCCGGCCTGTGGGAGCTTCCGGCCGGCGGTGCGGAACCGGGCGACAGTTTCCGTCGTACGGCGGCCCGCGAGTTCTCCGAGGAGACCGGGCTGGTCGTCGCGGAGGAGGACCTGGTGCCGTTCGCCAGCCTGTCGCAGGCCGACGTCCACACGCTGACGTATCCGAACGGCGACGTCGTGCAGTGCTTCGCGCTCTGCTTCGAGACCCGGCGCTGGAGCGGCACGTTGCGTCCGGGCGCTGACGAAGTACTGGAGGCCGGGTTCTTCGCGGCTCCGCCTGGTCCGCTGCATCCGCCGACCGAGGTGGTGCTGCGGCTGTACGACGTGTACCGGGAGACCGGGGTGTTCCAGGCGCATTGACCTCGTCACGCGGGGCCGGTAACGTGCCCCACCCCTAGCGACGAATTTCTGCAGGCGGGTGGGGTTCCCATCCGGTTCTGTGGAGGTTTTCGTGACGAGGGATTTTCGGTGGTTGCTGGTCGGGCAGACGACCAGTCAGTTCGGCGCTCAGGTCAGTGGCGTGGCGATTCCGCTGCTGGCGGTGCTGTCGCTGGGAGCCACGCCGTTCCAGCTGGGGCTGGTGTCGGCGGCCGGCACGATCGGGTTCGCGCTGATCGGGTTGCCGGCCGGTGCGTGGGTGGATCGATGGCGCCGGCGGCCTGTTCTGGTGGCGAGCGATCTGGCGCGGGCTGTGCTGCTCGCGTCGATACCGGTCGCGGCGGTGCTCGGCGTACTGACGATCACGCAGCTGATCGTCGTGTCGTTGCTGACCGGTCTCGCGCGGGTGTTCTTCGACGTCGGGTACCAGACGTACCTGCCGGCCGTGGTGGGTCCGGATCGGCTGCTGGCCGGGAACTCCGCGCTGGAGACGATCCGGGCGTCCGGGCAGGTCGCCGGTCCTGGTCTCGGCGGCTGGCTGGTGACGGTGCTCGGCGCGGCGAACGTCGTGCTGATCCAGGCCGTGACGTTCGCGGTGTCCGCGGCGTCGTTGCTGGCGATCAAGGCCCGGGAGGACGTCGTACGGCGGATTGATCGGGGCCTGTGGAGTGAGATCCGCGAGGGGCTGGTGTACGTCGCGCGGCATCGCGCGATCCGGGCGATCGCGGTCACGAGCGCGGTGAACAACTTCGCCTTCGCGATCGCGTCGGCGGTCAGTGTGCTGTTCCTGGTCAGGACGTTGCGGCTGACGCCGGCGCTGATCGGCGTCGTGCTCGCGGTGGGTTCGGTGGCCGCGATGGCGGGGGCGGCGCTGACCCCGCGGCTGGCACGGCGGTTCGGTGCCGAGCGCATCATCTGGCTGTCGCTTGCGGTGACCGGCCCGCTCGGGCTGCTCGGGCCGCTCGCGCAGCCGGGGTGGCTCGTGGTGCTGATGGTGATCGGTACGGCGGTCGGCGAGTTCGGCCAGATCGTCTACGCGATCAGCAACGTGACCCTGCGGCAACGCGTCGTACCGGACCACCTGCTCGGCCGGGTGAACGCGACGATGCGCTTCCTCCTGATGGGCCTGTTTCCCCTCGGCGCCCTGCTCGGCGGCACCCTGGGCACGGTCCTCGGTCTGCGCCTCACTCTCTTCGTGTCCGGGGCCCTGATCCTCGTTTCCTGGTTACCGGTGTACTTCGTCAGGTCCGCCCTGGACCGGGCTTGACGGTCTATTCCTTGCTGTCGGCAAGTAGTGCGTAGGTGAGGAGTGGGGCGAGGGAGAACCGGCGTGGGGCCTGCAGGGCCGTGATCGTGTCCAGGAGGGCGGTGCGCTCGTCGGGCCGGAAGTAGCCGAGACGGTTGATGTAGGTGTCGGCGCAGTCGGCCAGGCGGGCGTGCACGTCGTTCTCCGGTGTGTGGACCAGGTTCTTGCGCTGGGCCGCGACGGCGGCGACGAGGCCGACGCGTGACGGTGCGCCGATGCCCGGCCAGCGCGGATCGTTGAGGAACGCGACGTCGGCCTTCCGTGTCCTGCGCTGCCCGTTGGCCTTCTCGGTACTGCGGCGCGCGGCGAACGCCTCGATCTCGGCCAGCCAGACGACGCGACTCGTCTCGAGGACCACGACCGTCCGGACCGCCCCGTCGCCGTCGAACTGCTGCATGCCGGCTTCCGCGGTGACATAGGCCCAGGTCGCGACGAAACCGAGCGGGCAGTAGTACTCGACCGCGGTCCGCAGGGCGCGGTACCGGTGGCCGAGCGGTTGACGGCCGTCGAGCACCGTCCGAACCTGTTTGCCGTAGCCCATCCCCGAAGATGCTAGGGCATCGTCGGCCTGAGCTCCTCGCGGAGGAAGTCGGTGACGGAGCGGGGCCGGATCCTTCCGGCGCCCAGGGGCGGCCCCGGGCGAAAACCGCGGGCGGGTCGTGGTGGTCCGATGGGATAGTGGCCGGCATGCGGGAACCAGTGACGGCGCGCGACCTCGTCGACGGGCTGCGGCAGTTGGGGCTCGACCGATCCTCGAGTGTGGTCGTGCACTCGTCGCTCAGTTCCTTCGGGTACGTCGACGGTGGCGCGGAGGCGGTGTGCGCGGCGCTGACCGAGGTCTGCGGGACCGTGCTGATGCCGGCCGGGTCGTGGATGCTCACCGGGCTGCCGGCCCCGCCCGGGCTGGTCCGGCCGGACAACGCTTTCTGGAACGCGGAAAACTGGCCGGAATTCGAGGAAAAGGTGTCGCAGGCAACCAGTTTCCGCGCCGATCTGCCGATCGACAGTTGGCTCGGAACGATTCCGGAAACGTTCCGCCAAACCTGCGCGCCGTTGCGGACCGAGCATCCGCTGTTTTCCTACCAGGCAGCCGGTCCGGCCGCGGAACGTATCCTGGCGGCGCAGCGCCCGGACTGGCCGCTCGGGCCGCTCGAGGCGCTCGAGGCGCTCGACGGCGACGTCCTGCTGCTCGGCGTCACGCACACCTCGAACACCACGATCCACCTCGCCGAGCAACACCTCGGCCGCTCTCGCTTCTACCGTTACGCCAAAGCTGCCAACGGTCTGTGGACCGAGTTCCCCAACATCCCCGGCGAGAGCCACCACTTCGACTCCCTCGAGCCGGTACTGCGGCCGATCACCAAGGAAGTCCGCATCGGGCAGGCCCGGGTACGCCGAATCCCCAAGCAGGCGGTGCTGTCCGCGACCCGTGACCTGGTCGAGGCCGACCCGGCCGCGCTCCTCTGCACCGACGACCCGACCTGCCGCTGCGCAGCCGCCCTGCAACAACGCTTGGCTGCCCTGTCCAACTGACGGCCGACGCGTTGCCGCCCCGGCGAGCGGCTGGCTTGCTCAGGCTGGGGCGATGTCGAGCAGGACCTTGCCGACGATGCTCTGCTCGACGGCGGCGTGAGCCTCCGCGGCCTGTTCCAGGGGGTAGTGGTGGAGCGGCAGTCCCGCCTCGGGCCCGATACGGATCGCGCCGGCCTCGACCGCGGCGGAGACGTCGGCCAGGCCACGCGGCCGCCAGGAATCGGGCGCTGTGTACAGCAGCACGAATTGCCACCGCGCGTTCGGCACCATCAACGCCCGGACCGGGAGCTCCATCGTGGCCCCACCGTCGGTCGCATAGACCGCCACCGCGCCGTCCGGAGCGATCACCGCCGCGTCGATGCCCGCGTTCGCGGCGGGAGACACCTCGACGATGGTGTTGACGCCGTGGGGAGCGATAGCCCGCACCTCCGCCGCGACATCCTGCTGCTTGTAGTCGATGACATGGTCGGCGCCGGCCAGCGCCGCGAGATTGCCCTTCTCCGGGCTGCTCACTGTGGTGATCACCGTGGCGTCCGACCATCGGGCCAGCTGGATCGCGGCGTTGCCGACCGCCCCGGCGCCGCCGGCTACCAGTACGGTCCGGCCGGCGAGCCTGCCCGGCCCCAGGCGGTCCGGCCCGTTCTCGGTCACGGTCAGGCAGCGGTGGGCGGTCAGGAACGGTACGCCGAGAGCAGCACCGAGGTCGTACGACGCGTTGTCGGGCAGCGGCGCCACGTGCCGGACCGGGACCACGGCGTACTCCTGCGCGGTCCCGCCCGAGGGTCGTTGGTACGCGGCCTCCCACAGCCAGACGCGGCGGCCGGTGAGGGCCGTGTCGACGCCCTGTCCGACGGCGTCGACGACACCGGAACCGTCCTGGTTGGGCACCTGCGCCGGGTGCACCGGCGTACCGGGCTCGCTGCCGCGTCGCGACTTCCAGTCGGTCGGATTGACGCCGGACCGGTGGACACGCACGCGGACTTCTCCGGGGCCCGGTTCGGGCATCGGCCTGTCCACGAGGGTCAGGACGTCGGGCTCACCGGTCACGGAGTACTCGACAGCGCGCACCCCACCGACGCTACCGCAGCTGCTTGGTGAACATCAGGGTCGCGGAGTCGTCGTTCCGGATCGTCTCCATCGGCGCGACCTGGCGGCCGTCGTAGATCAGGCCGCGCCCGTCGGGGAGGTAGCCGCGGCGAACGTACATCCGCTGTGCCTGCCCGTAGTCCGGGTACAGGCCGACGCCGATGCCGACGACCGGGGAACGTTCCGCGACCTTCGCCTCGGCCGCGTCCATCAACGCCGAGCCGATGCCGCGCCGCCGGAGTTTCGGCAGCACGTTGAAGTCCTGGATCTCCGGGATGCCGTCGAAGGGCTCGTACGGCGACTGCCAGCGCACCGTGACGTAGCCGGCGTACTCGCCGTCGACCGTGGCGACCAGGACGTCCCGCGTCCCGGCCTCCTGCTCGGCCAGGTACTTCCGGTACTGACTCTCCGGCTTCGGCCACCCGAGCTCGTCGAAGGCGGCCGCGATCACCGGCGGATCGTCGTCCCGCAACGGCCGGATCTCCAGCCCGTCAACCATGAGACCTCCCAGAGCGTCCCCGGGAGCCTAGTCCCGGCCGGTGGTGCAGGTCGCCCGAATTACGGGCGACCTGCGGCCGGGCGTCAGCGCGTGGCGCGGATCGCCTGCTCGATGACGGCCGTGATCGGGCCGGGCTCGGTCAGCAGGCCGAGGTGACCGGTCGGGATCCGGGTGATGGTGGAGTTGGCGCGGGTGGCCATGAAGTTCTGCGCGGTGGGGGTGATGATCAGGTCGCGGGTGCCGAGGACGTACCAGGACGGGATCGTGGCCCAGGCGGGTACGCCGGACGGCGTGAAGCCGGCGCTGAGGGTGAGCGGCCGTTGGGCGGGGTACAGCTTCTCGGCCTGGGTCCGCGACATGCCCGAGGCGAACGAGTTCACGAACGTGTCGTGCTTGAGGTAGAGGTCGACGTCGCCGGCCGGCGCCCCGGGGTACGGAACGAAGTCGAAGACGTTTTCCGGTGGTACTGCGAGGGCGGAGTCCGCACCGGCGAGCGGGAAGATGACCTCGCCTTCCGCGGGGGCGAACGCGTCGACGTACACGAGCGCCTTGACGTTGGGGTTCCCGGTCGCCGCATTGGTGATCACGGCGCCGCCGTACGAGTGCCCGACCAGGACGATCGGTCCGGAAAGCGTGGACAGGAAATCGCGGATCGTGGCGGCGTCGGTGGTGAGGTTGCGCAGCGGGTTCGGTGGTACGCGGACCTGGTAGCCGTCGTCGATCAGGCGGTTGGTGACCCGCGCCCAGCTGGAGCCGTCGGCCCACGCGCCGTGGACCAGCACGACGGTCGGCCTCGAGCCGCCGCGGTACGTCGCCGCGGCCGGGGTCACGGCCGCGAGCAGGACGGCGAGTACGACGCCGAGTGCGGCCAGAAAACGTGTTCTGCGGTGATGCATCGGTGCTGCCTTTCGTCAGGCGGCTGTCGCCGGGAGGGCGCGTTTCCGTGACGAAGCCTTCGGTTTTCCTAGGACTGGAAGAACTCGAGGAGGTCGGCGTTGACCACGTCGGCGTGCGTCGTGGGCAGGCCGTGCGGGAGGTCCTTGTACGTCTTCAGGACCCCGTTCTTGAGCAGCGCGGCCGACTTCGGGCCGGAATCGGCGTACGGGACGATCTGGTCGTCCTCGCTGTGCACCACGAGGACCGGGATGCTGATTTTGCGTAGGTCCTCGGTGAAGTCGGTCTGGGAGAACGCGACGATGCCGTCGTAGTGCGCCTTCGCGCCGCCCATCATGCCCTGGCGCCACCAGTTCGCGATGACGGCCTCACTGGGCACGGCGCCCGGTCGGTTGAAGCCGTAGAACGGTCCTTCCGGGAGCGCGCGGTAGAAGGCCGACCGGTTGGCTGCGAGTTGTGCCTGGAGGTCGTCGAAGACCGCCTTCGGCAGTCCCTCCGGGTTCGCGTCGGTCTGCACCATCAGCGGCGGGACCGCGCAGAGCAGCGCGGCCTTGGCGGCCCGGTCCTCACCGTGCCGGGCCAGGTAGTGCGTGACCTCACCGCCGCCGGTCGAGTGACCGACGTGGATGCAGTCGCGCAGGTCGAGGTGGTCGACGACGGCTTTCAGGTCGTCGGCGTAGTGGTCCATGTCGTGACCGTCACCGGTCTGCGTCGACCGCCCGTGCCCGCGGCGGTCGTGCGCCACGACGCGGTACCCCTTCGACAGGAAGAACAGCAGCTGGTTGTCCCAGTCGTCGGCCGACAACGGCCATCCGTGACTGAAGACGATCGGCTGCCCCGTCCCCCAGTCCTTGTAGAAGATCTCCGTACCGTCGCTGGTCGTGATCGTTCCCACAACAACCCCCTTGGGTGTGCAACGGGCCGGCCGAGTAGCCGCCCGTACGCCAAGCTAGTTCTCGCGCGCCCGGAGGAGGAGAGCCGAACGACCCGACCACGAACGGACCACGCGCCGCACTCCCGGAACCACGGCCCGGACCACGGATTCGCATAGAGGTCAGAAACTGACCGCTATGGCTTCTAGAGTTCTTGGCATGACGACAAACGAGCAGGGCGTGGCCGGCGAGCGGGCCGACATTCTCGACTTCCTCGGCAAGCACCGGTACTTCCTGCGGCACACCGCGCAGGGACTGACCGACGAGCAGGCGAGCACCCGCAGCACCGTCAGCGAACTGACGGTCGGCGGGCTGATCAAGCACGTCAGTGGGACCGAGAAGCACTGGGCCGAGTTCGCGCAGGGCAAGGGGGAGACCACGCCGACGGAGTACACCCCGGAGGTGATCGCCGCCTGGCAGGACCAGTTCCGCCTCACCGAGGGCGAGACGCTGACCGGCGTTCTCGCGGAGTACGAGAAGGTCGCCGCCGCGACCGACGAACTCGTCCGCACACTCGACCTGGACACCAGCTACGAGCTCCCGGCCGCCCCCTGGCAGCCGCCGGGCGTCTTCTGGAGCGTCCGCCGCGTCTTCCTGCACATCGCCGCCGAGACCGCCCAGCACGCCGGCCACGCCGACATCATCCGGGAAGCGATCGACGGCCAGAAGACCATGGGCTGAATCAAACGACTGAGCGCCAGGACTCCTCCGGGGTCCTGGCGTTTTTTCTTTTCCCGAACGGCGAACATTCGGTGGTATTGCTGCATCATGGCCGGTAAGGGGAACTAAAACCTCGGTCGGTTGACCGCCCCCGCGGTACGCCGTGGGCTGGCCGATGGTGCGGTGTGCCGCAAGACGGCGCGCCAGTCATGGGGGTCACACGGCCGTCTCCGGTGTCCGGAGGCGGTGGGGGAGAGGTACAACTTCATGCGATTCAGGGGAACGGCCGGTCTGGCCGTGGGAATCGCCCTTGTTCTTCTGGGGGCAGGAACTGCAGCAGGAGAAACTCGTACAGCGGGGGAAGAAGGCCCCGGCATTCAGATCGTCCCGGGACCGGAAGGACCGGGCGAGGCCCAGTTCGTGCCGGGCGCGAGCAACGTCGTACCGCCGACCGCGCCGCCGGCGACGGACATCGGAACCAACAAGATCCAGACGCTCGCAGCACCGTTCTACGCGTGTCCGGGGTTCAGCGGGATCGAGAAGACGAATCCGTTGGCGAACCTGTACGCCGACAAGTTCCAGTGGGGACCGTACGCGGCGTACAAGGTCGGCAACGGCGGCGGCAACATCAACTGGGCGCTCAATCCGTACAAGAACGCCAGCTGGTACATGTGGCTCCACTCGCTGCGCTGGCTCGGGCAGGGGATCGTTGCCGCAGGCAAAGGTGACCTGACCGCGATGACCCGGGTCAACACGATCGCGTACGACTGGCACCGCGACCATCCGTACTCGTGGAAGGGGAACGTCGGGGCGTGGGAGTCCACCATGCACCGCACGAACGTCCTGATCTGCCTGCGCCAGGCGATCCTGACCGGGCTGAAGGTGACCACGGTGCCGACCCGGTACGCGTGGGTGAACGCGGCGCTGCTGAGCCACGCGCGGTTCCTCACGTACAACTGGAGCGGTGCCTGGAACCACGGCACCGACGAGAGCATCGCGCTGTTCGGCGTCGGCTGCACGCTGGGCCGGACCGACTACACGAACCTCGCCCAGCAACGGCTGGCGGCCGGCGTCACCACGTCGATCGACTCCCAGGGGTCGACCAACGAACAGTCGACCGGGTACGGCGCGTTCAACTACTCGCTCTGGGGCCGTGCCATAGCGGTCCTGCAGAACTGCGGGGTCTCACCTGGTACGACGATCCCGACCAGACGCGCGCTGCTCGCGAAATGGTTGACCCTGGCAACGAACTCGATGGGCCGGCTCCACCAGCTCGGTGACACCGAACTCCGGCCGACGTACCCGTGGCCGGGAACGCCGATGGAGTACGCCGGTTCGCTCGGGAAGGCCGGCAAGGTGCCGCTGTGGCGGGTCGGGATCTACTCGGCCGGCTACGTCTTCGGCAGGACGGGATGGGGTACCGATCCGGCGCGTGGGTTCGCGGGCGAGTCGACGTACAGCATCAGGTACGGCCCGGGGCGTGCGTTCCACGGGCATCTCGACCACACCAGCATCACCTACACGGCGCGGGGCCGGGACATCGTGATCGACGGCGGGTACGCGGCGTACAACGCCGGTGCGTATCGCACGTGGAGCGTCGGTCCGAGTGCGCACAGCGTGATGACCACGCCGATGTCGACGTCCACGAATCCGGTGACGCGGCTGACGGCCGCATCGGTGAAAACGAACGCGGAGTCGTACGTGTTCGCGGACGTACCGGGGAGCGCGATCAGTCGCGTCCGCTCGGTGCTGGTGCTGAAGGACCCGGATCTGATCGTGGTGTGGGATCGCGCGTCGGCGCGGACCGCGCAGGCGTTCCAGACCCTGTGGCACCTGCCGCCCGACCAGCGGGCGAGCGTGTACTCCCGGACCACCGCGGTCGCGATGGCACCCGGGGACACGACGAAGACGATCCTGTTCCAGGTTCCGTTCAAGCAGGCGCTGCCGGCGGGGGCGATCCTGGTCAAGCAGGCCCAGACCAACCCGATCCAGGGCTGGCACTACCCGAGCAGCTTCGTCCGCAAGCCCGCCCCGACCGTGATGCTGGCCCGCTCCGGCACCACGGCGTCCATCCTGTCGTTCGTCGTCCCGGTCCGCGCCACCGGCACGGTCACCTACAGCGTCCGACAGTCCGGCACAACCTTCATCGTCTACCTCAACGTCGGCGGCAAACGCACCGCGATCGCCATCACCGGCGGCGGCTCGCTGTACCGCGCCGGCTGAACCCGATGTGCTGCGCCCCGATCGCTGGGGCGCAGCACTGGACACCCCTGCGCTCCGAGGTGATGGTCAGGGTAGCCTTACCTATGTGATTGTCTGCCACTGTGAGGTCGTCAGCGACCGGGATGTCGTCGAGAGCATCGACGCCGGCGCTCGTACGCTCGCGCAGGTGTGCGGGGCGACCGGAGCGGGACGGAACTGTGGCGGCTGCGTATTCTCTTTGAAGCGCCTGCTGTGCCAGCATGAGAGTTCGGTCTCGGCAGCCTCGTTCACGGAGGTGGCAGGTGCAACCGGTTAGTCCACGCGTCGTCGAACTTCTCAACGCGGCGTTGACCCTTGAGCTGACGGTGATCAACGGGTACTTCCTGGAAGCCAGGATGCTCGACAACTGGGGCTTCGGCCGGCTGGGCAAAGCGTTCTACGACCTCTCCATCGACGAGATGAAGGACGCCGACACGCTGATCAGCCGCATCCTGTTGTTCAACGGTCACCCGAATCTGCAGAAGCTCGGTGCGGTGACCGTCGGCGAGGACGCCCACGAGATGCTCCGGCTGGGGATGGAGAGCGAGCACTCCGCGGTGGCCCAGTTCAACGCGGCCGCTCAGGAGTGCCACGACCTGGGCGACCACGGCACGGCCGCGGTCTTCGAGGAAATGGTCCGCGACGAGGAGCAACACGTGGACTGGTTCGAAAGCCAGCTCGACGCGATCGAGCGGGTAGGAGCCCAGCAGTACCTCGCCCAACAACTCGACCCAGCCAGGCCCTCCGGCTGAAGGACCAGCCCGCCCCGCAGGCCCTGATGGGCTCGGGGAAATGAGGAGCGCTGGAATGTGGAAGGTGCCAGGATGCCGGCATGGTTGCGCGGGCGTTGAGTTTCGGGACGGTGGCGGAGGCGTACGAGCGGTTCCGGCCTGGGTATCCGGTGGAACTCCTCGATCTGGTGATGGCGTACGCCGGTGGGCCGATCCGGACCGCGCTCGAGTTCGGCGCCGGGACAGGCAAGGCGACGCGGCTGTTCGCGCAGGGAGGGATCGCGGTCACGGCGACAGACCCTGATGCGGCCATGCTTGCGGAGCTACGCAAACGCCTGCCGCCGAACGTCACCACCGTGCAAGCCGCGTTCGAGGACCTGCCGCTCGATTCGTCGTACGACCTGGTGTATTCGGCGGCCGCACTCCATTGGACGAACCCTGAAGGCCGCTGGGACCGCATGGCCGCACTCGTCCGGCCGGGTGGTGTCTTCACCTCGTTCGGCGTACCGATCCAGTTGGCCGATCCGGCCCTCAAGGAGGCGGTGCGCGCGGCCCGTGCGCCGTACCTCGAGGACGACGGCGTCCCGTCGCCCGACGGCACACCCGCGGATCGCCCGATGCAGTGGCCCGGCACGGAGCTCCACCAGTCCCAATGGTTCACCGATGTCCGCCAGTCGGTGATCGAACGGCGCCTGACGATGAGCGCCCACGACTACATCGGACAACTCTCGACGGTCTCGGCGTACGTGATGCTCCAGCCCGCCGACCGAGACCAGGTCTTCCGCCGAATCCTCCAGGTCATCCCCGACACTGTGGAACTCAACACCGAGATCCATGTCCACCTCGCCCGCCGCCACCACGATCGATCGTGACCTGATCGCCGGAAGCAGGCGAGGGCCCCACAACTAGTGGGGCCCTCGGTCTGCAGGGAAGGCTCAGACATCAGCCGGGAACGGAACACCCGTGTTGGAGTGGCAGCGGTAGCCGTTGGGGTTTTTGTGGAGGTACTGCTGGTGGTAGTCCTCGGCGTAGTAGAAGGTTTGGGTGGGGGCTATTTCGGTGGTGATGTCGTCGTAGCCGAGGGGCTTGATGACGGGGGCGTAGAGGTCGCGGGTGCGTTCGGCCTCGGTGCGCTGGGCGTCGGTGGTGTAGTAGATCGCGGAGCGGTACTGCGAGCCGAGGTCGTTGCCCTGGCGCATGCCCTGGGTCGGGTCGTGGGTCTCCCAGAACACCTTCAGCAGGTCGGTGAAGGTCGTCTTGGTCGGGTCGTACACGACCCGGACGGCCTCCGCGTGACCGGTGCGGCCGGTGCAGACTTCCTCGTACGTCGGGTTCGGTGTGTAACCGCCCGCGTACCCGACGGCCGTGGTGTACACGCCCGGCTGCTGCCAGAAGATCTCCTCGGTGCCCCAGAAGCACCCGGTGCCGAACCAGACCTCCTCGAACCCCTCGGGCGCGGCAGCGGTCTGCGGCGTGTGGAGGACGATGTTCTCGTCGGGGACGGTGAAGCCGGGCGTGGGCCGGCCGGGCAGGGCGGCCTCGGGCTCGACCATGGCGGTGTTGCGGGTGAAGAACGACATTCTCACGCCTCTCGCAGTCTGACTCTCATAGTCTCCCAACGCCCACCGTAAGCCGAACCTTCCCCGCACCCCTTACGGCACGATGACGTGCGCCGACCGCCAGGCCATCACAATCCGGCGGTCCGCGCCGCGCGCCGCGGGACGCCGGGGCATCTGCGCGATTGTGATGGCCTGGGCGTCCGCGTCAGGCGATCATCACCCCAGGTCGCCGGGCGATTGAGCCGCTGGTCAGGGAGGCGTACGACGCGGCGAGCCGGCCCACGCCCTCGCGCAACCCCTCCTCGTCGAGCGTGTACGGCAACCGGATGAACGACTCGAGACCGCCGTCGGGCGAGAACCGGGACCCTGCCACCAGGAGCGCGCCGTTGCGCTGCGCGACCCCGACCAGACTCGACCCGACAGGCTCGGGCAGCTCACACCACAGCGACAGTCCACCACCGGGCAGCCGGAAGCGCCACGACGGCAGCTCGGCGGAGACCGCGCCGGCCAGCGCGTCCCGTCGCCGCGCCAGCGAGGCCCGGCGTTCGGGCAGGATCGTCGACCGCTGCCGCAGCAGGTCCGCGACCACCAACTGCTCCAGCACCGGCGCACCGAGGTCCATCGACGCCCGGGCGTCCAGGACCCGTGCCACCAGCGGCTCCGGCACCCGCATCCACCCGATCCGCAGCCCGCCCCAGAACGACTTGCTGACCGACCCCACCGTGATTACGCCGTCGGGATCGTACGACGCGAACGGCGGCGGCATCTCCTGCCCGTCGAGCGACAGCTCGAACAGCGTCTCGTCCACGATCGCCGTCGTCCGCGACCGCGCGAACGCCCGCGCCAGCCGCTGCCGATCCGCGGCCGGCATCAGGAAACCGGTCGGGTTCTGGAAGTCCACCACCAGCCACGCCGCCCGCGGCGCCGTCTGCCGGATGGTTGCTTCCAGCAACGGCAGGTCCCAGCCCCCGGGTGACATCGGTACGGCGACCACGCGGCAGCCGCTGCGCCGGATCGCGTCCACCGAGTTCGGATGCGTCGGGCTCTCGGTCAGCACCCGGTCGCCGATCTGCGTGATCGCCCGGACCGCGATCGACGTCGCGGCGAGCGCCCCGGCGGTCACGATGATCTGATCCGCGGACGTCGGCAACCCGCGTTCGCAGTACGCCGCCGCGATCTCGGACCGCAGTACCGGCAATCCCTGCGGGTGGTACCCGGGCGTCGCCAGGTGCAGCGGCAGGTCTCCGGCCGCCGACGCCACCGCCGTACTGATCCCGGGCACCGCGGACGGCGCCGCACAGGTGAAGTCGTAGAGCCCTTCGGTGTCGATCCCCGGCGCGTGGTGCCGCCCGAGCTCCGGCTCGACCTTCGACGGCAGCGCCGTGACGCTGCCCGAACCACGCCGGCTCGTCAGGTACCCGTTGTCGCGCAGCTCGCGATACGCCGATGCCACCGTCGTACGGCTGACCCCCAGCGCGTCCGTCAGTTCCCGCTCACTCGGCAACCGCGAGCCGGGCATGATCCGCCCGTCCGCGATCAGCAGCCGCAGCCGCTCGGCCAGCAGGCGGTACGCCGGACCGGATCCGTCGGCCCACTCGTCGAGCAGGCCGGTCAACGTGCTGGCGGGGAGATAACGCGCTCGCATGCAGTCCACTATCCCGCAATTGGCTATCGAACACCAGGCCACTTGGTCCGGACACTGGAGTACGTGACCGCCACCTCCGATGTCCCGCCGCGTCAGCTCGCACCCATCAACCCGATCCAGCAGCTGCGAGCAGGCCACCTGCCGCGCCGCCTGGTGCAGCTGTACGTCGGCCTGGCCCTGTACGGCGCGTCGATGGGCCTGATGATCCAGGGCAACCTCGGCCTCGACCCGTGGGACGTGTTCCACTCCGGCATCACCAAGCACGTCCCGCTCAGTTTCGGGACCGTGGTGATCGTGGTCAGCTTCATCGTCCTGCTCGCCTGGATCCCGCTGCGTCAGTGGCCTGGGCTCGGCACGATCAGCAACGCGATCGTGATCGGCCTGGTCACGGACCTGACCCTGGCGACGGTCGACCGCCCGGACGCGCTGTGGCTGCGGATCGTGTTCATGCTGGCCGGTGTCGTTCTCAATGCCCTGGCCGGTGCGCTGTACATCGGCGCGCAGTTCGGCCCGGGTCCGCGTGACGGTCTGATGACAGGCTTGGTGCGTCGTACCGGCCTGAGCGTCCGCCTGGTACGTACGACGCTCGAGCTGACCGTGCTCGCCACCGGTTTCCTGCTCGGCGGCGCGATCGGCATCGGCACGGTCGTCTACGCGCTCTCGATCGGCCCGCTCGTCCACATCCTGCTGCCGATCTTCACCGTCCGCCTGAAGAGGCAATAAGCAACGGGTCCCGGACCAGGTGGTCCGGGACCCGTTTTTCTCGCAGGACCCCTCAGCCTGCGGGTCTGGTCAGCCGACCGGTTCCAGCTCGCGCTCCTCGGGTGCCGCCGAGGGCGCCTTCGGCCGGCGTGGCCACCAGGCGCGGGTGCCGAGCAGGGCGATCACGCTGGGCACCAGGAAGCTCGACATCACGAACGCCGAGATCACGATGCCGGCCGCGACCGAGAACCCCATCTCGGTGAGCAGCGCCATCCCGGCCAGCATCAGCGAGGAGAACGTGCCGGCCAGGATCAGCCCGGCCGCGGCCACCGACGGGCCGCCGTGCTCGATCGCGAGATCGGCCGCCGTCCGTGGGTCCGTCCCACGTTCGGCCTCCTCACGCAACCGCGCGATCATCAGGATGTTGTAGTCGGTGCCGATGGCAACGACGAACAGATACAGCATGATCGGCAGCGAGAACGTCACACCCGGGTGCCCGGCGGCGCCCTGGAACACGAACACGGTCGCGCCGATGGAGCTGAAGAAGCTCAGTACCACCGCGAGCATCAGCACCAGCGGAGCGATCAGCGACCGCAGCAGCAGCGCGAGGATCACCGCGATCAGCCCGCCCGCGACCGGGAAGATCACCGAGAGGTCCCGGCTGTTCGCGTCCCGGATGTCGGTGTAGCTGGCGGTCACGCCGCCGAGCAACGTCGTCGTACCCTCCGGAGCCTCCGCGTGCGACACCTCGCGCAGCTTCCCGTCGACGAGGTCGAGCGAGGCGTTCGCGTACGGCGCGTTCTTCAGTACGACGTTGATCTGGGCGACCGTCTTGTCCTTGTTCAGCAGCGCCACGCTGCCGTCCGCGCCGGACGGAAGCACCCCGCCGACACCGTCGACCTTGGCCAGCTTCTCGGCGTACGTCGTCAGTTCCGCCTGGTCGAGCGGCGTACCGTCGGTGCTGCGCACGTAGACCGTCGTCGGGTTGAGCGCACCGGCGGGGAAGCCCGCCTGCAGGTCCTTGATCGCGCGCGCCGACTCGGTGCCGTCCGGGAGTTGGCTGAACGCGTCGTAGTCGACCTTCATCCCGAGCGAGCCGAGCGCGAGCACGACCATCACGCCGCCGGAGATCGCCGCGACCACGGCCGGACGGCGCGCGGTGAAGGTGCCGAACCGCTTGAACATCGCGCCCTTCGGCGTCTTCTGCCACGACTTCGACGGCCAGAACACCTTCGGGCCGAGCAGCGAGACGACCGCCGGGATCAGCGTGATCGCCGCGAACGCCATCACCGCGACCGCGATCGCAAGCCCCGGGCCGAGGCTCTTGAACCCGCCGAACACGGCGAGCAGCAGGGCGCTGAACGCGACGATGATGGCACCGGCCGCCGACACGATCACCTCGGCGACGCGGGCGACCGCGTTCACCAGCGCTTCCTTCGGCTGCTCGCCGGCGCGTAGCCGTTCGCGGTACCGGAACAGCAGGAACAGGATGTAGTCGGTGCCGACGCCGTACAGGACGACGGTGAGGATCGTCTGCAGGTCCTGCGTCACCTGCAGGTCGAACGCCTTCGCCGCCAGTGCGATCAGGCCGGGCGCGATCGCGGACACCAGCCCGACGGTCAGGATCGGCAGGAACGCGGCGACCGGGCTGCGATAGATCACCAGCAGCAGGCCGATGATCAGGACGACGGTCGCGATCCCGACCACCACGAACGCGTTGTCGAACGCGTCCTGGTTGTCGAGCAGCAGGGCCGCGTCGCCGGTCACGCCGTACTCGAGGTCGGTGCCGGTGAGCGCGGACGCGGTGACGTCGCGGACCTTCTGGACGGCGTCGAGTACCGCCTGGTCCTCCGCCAGACCCTTCAGGCCGATGCTGACGATCTGCACCTGCTTGTTCGGCGAGACCGCCTGCGGGCCGGTGATCGCGGCGGTGACGCGGTCGATCTTGGCCGCAGTGATCCTGGCCGCGAGGTCGGTGACCTTGGCCTGGTCGGCCGCGGTCAGTTCGCCGCCGTCGTTGCGCTTGACGACGATGCTGGCGGTCGCGTCGTTGGTCTGCCCGAACGCGTCCGCGGCCAGCTTCTGCGCCTGCACGGACTCGTACTTGTCGGGCAGCAAGGCCGCCTGGTCCTTGGTGGTGACGTCCGCGAGCGTCGGCGCGAACGCGATCACGGCCACCGCCGCGACCACCCACGCGGCGATCACCTTCCACGGGTTGTGGACGACGAAGCGTCCGAGTCTGCTGAACACCCCGAGACCCCCTCCCACTCGAACACCCTCCGAGGAGCGGCGTTGTTCGAAGATTGCTCTCTACCTGCCGGTCGGTAGGTAGACTACCTGCCGACCGGTAGGCAAGTGAAGATGAGAAGGTGGTGACGTGCAGCACGCGACCAGTTCCCGGGACACCAAGGCGGAGATCCACCGCGCCGCGGTGCACCTGTTCTCGACACAGGGGTACGACAAGACCAGCCTGCGCGAGATCGCCGAGCAGGTCGGCATCACCAAGGCGTCGCTCTACTATCACTACTCGTCGAAGCAGGACCTGCTGCGCGCGATCGTCGGCACGTTCCTGGACGACATCTTCGAGGTACTGCGACAGGTCGAGGACCACCCGTGGTCGCCGGAGAAGGAACGCGAACTGCTCGCGGCGTACGTCGACGTGATCATCGAGCACCGCTCGACCGGTCCGACGCTGCTCCGCGACATCGCGGCCGTGCTGGCCGCCTTCGGGGACGACCTGGACAACCTGATCGCGCAGGCGCGGCGCTTCCAGGTCTGGCTCGCCGGTCCGGACCCGACGCCCGCCGACCGGCTGCGCGCGGCGGCGGCGGTCGAGACCGTCGGGGCCGCCATGTCCGCCGAGCTCGACCTCGGCATCAGCGACGCCGAGATCCGGGCGATCCTCCTGGACGCTGCCTCGGCGGTCCTCGCCCGCCGGGGAACACCGGTAGAAGGGTGAGAGAGTTCCGGTTCACGGCGCCGCTGTGGCGGCACGAGGGCGAGGGCAGCTGGTACTTCGTCACGGTGCCGGAGGAGATCAGTGACGAGATCACGGACCTGAGCGAGGGCCGCCGGAAAGGGTTCGGGTCGGTGCGGGTCGCGGTGACCATCGGTGACAGCAACTGGCGGACGTCGGTGTTCCCGACGAAGACCGGCACCTACGTCCTCCCGATCAAGAAGCCGGTGCGGCTGGCCGAGGAACTGGTCGAAGGCATCCCGGTCGACACGCGCCTCGAACTGGTGGACTTCTAGCTGGTGGCTTCGGGCCGGTGGACGTGCAGCTCGTGGACTTCCCGGACGACGAACGCCGCCGGGTGAGCGGCGGCGTTCGTCACCTCGCTGCGATCACTCGCGCCCCGTCCGCTTGGGCACGTTGGTGCTTCTGGAGTTCGTGCCGGTGCCCTTGGGGCGGCCGGTCTCATCGCCGGCGCCCTTGGCCGTGTCGGCGGCCTGCTGGGGAGTCGAACGGCTCGGAGGCCGCCCTCCCTCCTGGGCCATACGTAGCGCCCGCTCGCCGTCGCGCGCAGCCGCCGAGATCGGCACGCCCTGCGCCTGCTGCGGGTCTGCTCCGGCGTGCTGGCCGTTGACGGCCGGCTGCTGCGGGGTGGTGCCGGGCTGCTGGGTTTCGGCGGTGGTTTGCGGTGTCTCGGCTGTGCGCTCGGCTTGAGCGGGCTCCTGCGCAGCGAGCTCGCCGTCGTTCTGGACGCTGTCGGTTCCGGGCTGTTCCGCGCCGTCGACGGACGCCTCCGGGTTCCCCGGGACGTCGAGCCACTGGTCTGTCACCGTCGGATCCCTCCACTCGCCTGTCACAGGGTCCTTCCACTCCCCTGTCACCTCGTCCTCCTCGGCGGTGTCATACGTCATACCCGAGGGGGTGCGGAACTGACCATCGCCGAGATACTCCTCCGGGCCAAGGGGCGTGCGGGTCTCGGGCCCGGTGACCTCGCCGCGCGCCTCGCCGTCGCCGCGTTCGGCTTCGCCCTCGCCCTCGCCCGGGGCCTGCTGCTCGCCCTCAGGGCCGTCGTTGGCCGGGATGACGGGGTTGTCGAGGCGGACGTGATCGTCCGTGTTCTCCCGCTGCGGCTGCTGGCCCTCGGGTGACTGCCGGGCGGGGTCCATCTCTGGCTGCTGGGTCAGCTCCGGCGGGCTGACGGCCTGCTCCCCGCCCTCGACCTGCTGCTGGAGCTGCTGCACCCGCGCCTCGAGCATCTGGCGCATCTGCGCCTGAAGCCGGTTGTTCTCCTCCATCAGCGTCATCTGCCGCTGCTGGTTCTCCAGGATCGACTGCTGCAGCGCGATGATCCGCTGCGTCATCTGCTCGCTCTGCGCCGGCCCCTGCCGGACCGCATCCGGCGACTGGACGCCCGCCCCTTGCGCCTGCCCGCGTCCCTGCTGCCCGCGGCCCTGCTGCTGTTGCTGCGCCGGCGTCCCCTGGAACCGGCCCTCCGGCCGGAAAACCTGGTCCATCCGCCCCGCGGCCAGCGCCGCGAGGTCCGCGCTGTTCAGCGTCGATCGGCCGATCGCGAGCTGGACCGCCGGATCTGTGCGTTTCACGTCCCGCGCAGCCTGTTTGAGCGCGGCCTTGAGCGCCTTCGTCCCTCGACGCTGGTTCCGTCCCCAGCGTGAGTACCGGTTGTAGAGCGCGCGTGCCGGGTTCCTGGTCCTGGAAATCCTGGGCTGCCGGGGTGCGGGGCCGGCCTGCTGCAGCCGGTTGTTCGCCGCCTGACCGAGCCGCTGTGACATGTCGCCGTACCGCCCCGGGCGGAACTGCGCGTCGACGTGGAAACCGGCCAGTTGCTGCAGATCGGACTTGGTCAGGTTGGCGCGGCCGATCCGCTCACGGACCGCCGGGTCCATCCGCTTCACGTCGCGGGCTGCCTGCGTGTAGGCCGCCTTCAGGGTGCCGCGTCCGCGCCGTCGTGCGTTCCAGCGGGAGGCCCGTGCGCGGAGGCCGCGCGCTTCCTGTGAGGGCTCGCTCATTCCTCCGCCTCGCTACGCTCGGCTCCGGAATGAGCGAGCGGCTCGGCTGCTCTCATTGTTCGCTCGCTGCGCTCGCTCATGAGGTCTCCTAGTCGATGTACACGGCGTAGTTGACCCCGACAGACGTGGTCAGCGGATCCCTGCTGGGCTTGTTGCTGTAGAGGTGGATCTGGGCGCCTGGGCGCAGCCAGACCGCCAGGTGCCGGCGGCCGGTCCCGGCGCCGGGCTCCCACTCGTCGGCGAACGTCGGGCTGCTCTCGTCACCCACGTAGTCCGGCTGCCCCCAGTGCCGGGTCGCGAGCGCGAGATGCTCCGGCCAGTGCTCGTCGAGGCCCGCCTCGGCGGCGGCGACGTCGTTCGGACCGATCTCGTACGCCGACCAGCCGCTGTCCGGGCAGTCCGGGAACGCCAGCCCGTCGAACACGATCATGGTGGTCCCGCGGCGGGTGGTGAACCCCCACGAGACCATGTCGGCGCCGATCACCTCGCCGGGCTGCAGCGGCCACGGCTGCCAGGACGTCTGGCCCATCACCCGGTGCACCAGTGCTCGCACGACCTCCGGCCCGGCGTCGTCGCCGTCCGGTCCCGCGATCACGGTCCAGTCCGGGATCTCGGCGAGATCTGCCATCGCCAGATCGTCCTGGTCGAGCGGCCTGTGTTGCGTCTTCATCCGGCCCCGTCGTCCTTTCGTGCCCGGTTCCTGACCGCGACTCCCTGGGAACCCTCTGGGAACCCTCTGGGCGCAACCGTAGGCGTCACAGTGGGTCATCCGCCAGCCGGTACGACGCCGCTGTGGACAGCCTAGCCTGGATCCCCGCGATCGCCGCAGCCGTGGACGGGGTGCGGGCGCACAGCAGACCAGGTCGTACGCTGGTCCGGTGAACAAGGAACACCACTACGGCTTCGAGACACTTGCCATCCACGCCGGGAACGAGCCCGACCCGACCACCGGTGCGGTGGTGCCGCCGATCTACGCGACCAGCACCTACAAGCAGGACGGCGTCGGCGGGCTGCGCAACGGGTACGAGTACTCCCGCTCGGCGAACCCGACCCGGACGGCGCTCGAGGAGTGTCTGGCAGCGATCGAGTCCGGCACCCGCGGCTTCGCGTTCGCCAGCGGTCTCGCCGCCGAGGACACGCTGATCCGCTCGGTGTGCGCGCCGGGCGACCACGTGGTGTTCCCCGACGACGCGTACGGCGGCACGTTCCGGCTGTTCTCCCGCGTGCTGAGCAACTGGGGTGTCGAGATGACGCCCGCCGCGGTCACCCACCCGGAGGCGATCCGGGCCGCGATCCAGCCGGGGAAGACCAAGGTGGTCTGGCTGGAGACGCCGACCAACCCGCTGCTGAACGTCGCGGACATCGCCATCGTCGCCCAGATCGCCCACGACGCCGGCGCGCTGCTGGTGGTGGACAACACCTTCGCCTCGGCGTACCTGCAGCAGCCGCTGGAGCTTGGCGCGGACGTGGTCGTGCACTCGACGACGAAGTACATGGGCGGGCACTCCGACGTGGTCGGCGGCGCCCTGATCGTGCGGGACGCCGAGCTCGCGGACAAGATCGCCTTCCACCAGAACGCGATCGGCGCGGTCGCGGGGCCGTTCGACTCGTGGCTCGTGCTGCGTGGCATCAAGACGCTCGGCGTCCGGATGGACCGGCACAGCGACAACGCAGAGAGGGTCGTCGAGTTCCTCCAGCGGCACCAGTCCGTCAGCCAGGTGCTGTACCCGGGCCTTGACGGGCACCCGGGACACGAGACCGCGGCCAAGCAGATGAAGCGGTTCGGCGGGATCGTCAGCTTCCGCGTCACCGGCGGCGAGGCGCAGGCGCTGGACATCTGCAACAAGGCCGAGGTGTTCACCCTCGGGGAGTCGCTCGGCGGCGTCGAGTCGCTGATCGAGCACCCCGGCAAGATGACCCACGCCTCGGTCGCGGGTACGCCGCTCGAGGTCCCGGCCGACCTGATCCGGTTGAGCGTCGGCATCGAGACGATCGACGACCTGTTGCTCGACTTGGAACGTGCACTGTCCTGACACCGCATCACCTGCCGGCATCCGCTCCACGGCACGCGGTCAAACGCTCTGAACGAGCCCCCGCAGCCGGCGGCTCCCGCCCGACCTTCGTGGGTTGGCGTCCGAGATGCGGGGTTTGCGTCCGAAATCCCGGACGCCAACCCTGCCTCTGATGGGTAGACCCACCACAGGGGCAGGAGGCGGAGGTCGGAGCGATCGCGGAAGGTGAGCGCTGAGCGGTGTGCGGGGAGCGGTGTGCGGGGAGCGGTGTGCGGGGAGCGGTGTGCGCTGAGCGGTGAGCGGCGCGGTGAGCGCGGCTGGGAGCGGGGTGAGTAGGGATGAGCATGGTTGTGGCGGTCGACTTCGGGTCGACCTTCACGAAGGCGGTGGCGGTGGATTCCGGCTCGGGTGCGCTGGTGGCCCGGGCCGAGCACCGCACGACGATCGACACCGATGTCATGGACGGGTGGCACGCGTGCCGCGCCGTCCTCGAGGCGGCCGACCGCGGTGTGAAGAACGCCGAGGTGCTGGCCTGCTCGAGTGCGGGCGGCGGGCTGCGGATCGGTGTGGTGGGCAACGAAGAGCTCGTCACCGCGGAGGCGGGGAAGCGGGTCGCGTTGTCCAGCGGCGGGCGAGTGGTGGCCGTCGTCAGCGGCGGGCTGACCGCGACGACCCAGAAGGAGCTGCGCAAGGACCGCCCGGACGTCGTCCTGCTGCTCGGCGGCACGGACGGCGGCAACGCGGCCGTCCTGCTCAAGGCCGCCGAGACGCTGGCGAAGTACCGGTGGCGGAAACCGGTCGTTGTCGCGGGCAACATCGATGCCCAGGCGGAAATAACGGAAACGCTGACCGTGGCGGAAGTACCGCATGTACTGGCGGAAAACGTCGTACCCGAGATCGGGGTGTTCGCGCCGGACAGTGCGCGGGCCGCGATCCGGGAGATGTTCCTGGCGCACGTGATCGGCGGGAAGAACCTGTCGCGGGACCCCTCGTTCACGCGCCTGGTCCGCGCGGCGACGCCGGACGTCGTACTGCGAGGCGTCGAGGTGCTCGCCGGTCTGCACGGTGACGTGGCGGTCGTGGACATCGGCGGCGCCACCACCGACGTGCACTCGGTGATCGAACTCGATCCCGAGGACGCGAACCTCGGCCGCGAGGTCGTCGCGACCCATCCGGTGACCCGGACCGTCGAGGGCGATCTCGGGATGCGCTGGAGCGCCGTACCGGTGGTCGAGGCGGGCGCCGAGGCAGCGCTGGTCGCGGACGCGGCCGGCCTGCGGGCGGCGGCGGTGCGTCGTCGCGAGGATCCGTCGTACCTGCCGGACGACGCGCGGGAGACGTCGTACGACGAGACGTTGGCGAGTGTCGCCGCGACGGTCGCGCTGCGCCGGCATGCGGGGCGGCAGCGGATCGTGTTCGGGCCCGGCGGCCGGGTGATCGAGCGGTCCGGGAAGGACCTGCGCGAGGTCGACCTGCTGGTCGGGTCCGGGGGAGTACTGCGGCACAACCCGCCGGAGGTCGCGGCGCGGATCCTCGGCTCGATCGGCACGAACGCGCAGGAGGAGGGCTGGCTCGTCCCGCAGAACGCGGAGGTGTGCGTCGACGCGGACTACGTCCTCGCCGCGGTCGGCCTACTCGCGGACGACGACCCGAAGGCGGCCGAGGGCCTGGCCGCTCACATTCATGGAACGGGCCTGGCCGGGCACTAGTCTCATCATCACGACAGCCTGCGGAGGTGGGATGAGCGACATGGGGCGGGGCGACGAGCTGGTGCAGGACGAGACCAGGGTGTCCGACGAGACCGGGGTGTCCGATGCGACCGCGGCGTCCGACGAGGCCAGTCCGGTCGCGGACAACGAAGTACTGGAGAAGTCCAGTGCGCCGGCGTCCGACGAGCCCAGGGCGACGGTGAACCACGGGGTGACGCCGGCGATGGAGATCGCCAGTGCGTGGGCGTGGCGGTTCCTGGTGGTCGTGGCGGCCGTGCTGGTGATCGGCTACGGGATGCGGTACCTGTCCGAGGTCGTCGTACCGGTGACCGTCGGCGTACTCCTCACCGCGCTCCTGATCCCGGTCACCAACGGGCTGCAGAAGCTTCGCCTGCCGCGCGGTCCGGCGGCGGGCCTCACCGTGGTCGCGACGATCGTCGTGGTGGCCGGTCTGCTGACGCTGGTCGGGACGCAGATCGCCGGTCAGTTCGAGGACCTGTCCAACCAGGTCGGCGAAGGTGTGCAGAGGCTGCGCGAACTGGCACGGCTCAACTTCGGTCTGACCGACGACGACATCACCGAGCTGTTCCGGCAGGCGCGGGAACAGATCACGACCGGCGGCGCCCTCGGTCAGCAGGCGGCAGCGGTCGGTACGACGGCGACGCACGCGGTGGCCGGGTTGTTCATCTCGCTGTTCTGCCTGTTCTTCTTCCTGTACCAGGGCGAGCAGATCTGGTCGTGGCTCGTCCGGTTGTTCCCGCGCCGCGCCCGTGACAAGGCGGACTCGTCCGGCCGGAAGGCGTGGGTCTCGCTGACCGCGTTCGTCCGCGCCACGGTCATCGTCGCCGCGGTCGACGCGATCGGGATCTCGCTCGGCGCCGCGATCCTGGGCCTGCCGCTCGTGAGCGCGATCGGCATCCTGGTGTTCGTCGGCGCGTTCATCCCGGTCGTCGGCGCACTGATCAGCGGCGTGGTCGCGGTCCTCGTCGCCTTGGTTGCCAAGGGCCCTCTCATCGCGATCATCATGCTCGCGGTCGTGATCGGCGTACAGCAGCTGGAGGCCCACGTCCTGCAGCCGTTCCTGCTCGGCCGCGCCGTCAGCGTCCACCCCCTGGCCATCATCCTGGCGATCGCCACCGGCGTCGTCATCGCCGGCATCGTCGGCGCCCTGGTAGCAGTCCCCACCGCCGCAGTCCTCAACACCATCGTCAACCACCTGGCCGGCAACGACGTAGACCCCGAACCCCCCAGACCCCTCCCCAGACGCCGCCACCAACCAGCGACCATCGAGGACTAGCTGCCCCGCTCGCCCCTCGAACGCTCCTGGGACAACGACTGCCGATGCCCGGCGGCCGCGCTGGATCCTGCGGCCTGCGCCTCGCCGGGCATTGCCTGACCGGAGTTCAACAGCCCCACCGACCTGTCGATGTCCGGGTTGGCTTCGCGGGCCCGGATCTGGTTCGCCCAGGCGCCCATCCGCTCCTTCAGCCCGGCGGTCTGCTCGGCGTCGAGGCCGTACTCGGCGTACTGTGCGTCCGGGATCCGCCGGGCGTCGTCGAGCAGGCTGGCGAACATCGGCCGGTCCATCGGCGACGCCTCCCGGGCATCGGCCAACTGCATGAGGTGGTCGGTGGAGTACCCGGCCTGCATCGCGGCGTCCACGTCCACGAAGTCCTTGGCCTCGCCGCGGGTGTAGATCGAGCCGACCTTCGAACCGACCGCGTCCTCGACCGAGATCACCGGTCCGACCTCGGACTCGACAGGCGGCTTGCTGCGGAAGTCCTTGCCGAAGTCGATCTGGGCCTTCTCGTCGCCCTTCGAGACCTCGATCCGCGCGTGGTGCGGGCCCTGGCGAATCATGTCCGTGCTGTAGCCCTGCGCCTCGAACGCGTCCCGTGCGGCGGTGGCCGTCTCGCCGACATCCTGGTTCATCTGGTTGGTGAACAGGTCGATGTCGTCCGACGCGCGACTGCCGATGCCGTGGCGGGAGAGCGCGTTGCCGCCGGCCAGCGCGAAGCCTTTGTCGCGGAGCGAGTCCAGAGCGATCCGGGTCGCGCGCTCGTGCTCCGGCTTCATCACCTGGTTCCGTTGTCCGCGTCGAGCTGCGGGAAAGCCTGGTTCCACAGCTCCGCGCACCGGCGGGGCAGCCGGAGCTCCGGCCAGAGCGCCAGCAGTACGTCGCGGTTGAGGTACTGCGTCAGATCGTCCTGGGTCGAGGCCTCGCTGATCACCTTGCGGTACAGAGCGATTGTCTCGTCGCGGCTCGCGAGGTCGTAGCGGGGCTTCGGTCCCCAGTCGAGCCGGGTGGGCAGGTCGACGACACCGGAAGTGGGTCCCTGAAGCAGATCCAGCGACTCCGGCACGACGTACGGGATCATCGACGCGTAGGTGTCGCCAGGTTGCGCCTCGTGCTTGTCACTCATCAGCCCATCGTCCCAGATGACCCGTCCATCCGGCCCTCGACGAGCGTCGCGGCCCACTCGCTCGCCGTACGCCGGATGCGTGCGATCTGCTCGGGCGTTGCGCCGTACCGGGCGAAGCCGGAGTCCGGGAGGCGGGCGCCCGCCTGGAGCTGGGAGGCGAACATCGCGCGGTCGAGCGGCGTCGCTTCCCGCAGGTCCGCGAGCTCGAGCAGGGCGGTTTCGTCGTAGCGGCCGCTGTCGAGGACGTACTGGACGTCGATGAAGTCGCGGGGTTCCAGCCGCGAGTACACGGCGCCGACCTTGCTACCGATCGCATCCGCCTCCGAAAGCACGGCGCCGATCGCCATCGTCACCGGTGGCTGCTGCCGGTGGTCGACTCCCAGATCAACCTTGGTCGCGGAATCGACGACGAGCCTGGCGAACACGGGCGCCCGGCGCGCGATCTCGACCTGGACGCCTGCGGTCTCGTACGCCGCCACCAGCCGACTGACTGCTTCCGCGAAGTTGGCCGGGTCGAGGTCGTCGGTGAAGAGGTCGACGTCGTCGGAGTCGCGGTCACCGAAACCGTGGGCCTGCAGCGCGTAGCCGCCGGCGAGGGCGAAGCCGTAGGAGGCCAGGGCTTGCAGGCCCAGCGCGGTCGTCCTGGTCTGCAGCGGGTTCATGGGGTCAGTCTGCCGGGTGAGTGCGCCACGGCGATCGGCCGTCCTCCACGGGGGAGGACGGCCGATCGCATGACACCTCTGACGGTTCGAGGCGGGCTACAGGCCCTGGGACTGGCCGCCCTTGGTTTTCGGGTCGACGGTGGAGCCGGTGCGCTCGGACTCGCCCAGTCCTTGTGTGGATTGGCCGGTCTGGGCGGCGGCCTCTGGGACCTTGCTGCCAGCGGGGGCCATCGCCGGGTCGTGTCCCGGAGCCAGCGACGTCTTGACCTCCGCGATGGACGGCAAGTGCCGGTCCCCGCCGGTGAGGGCGTTGGCCTCGTTGACGATCGCGTGGGTCTCCTTGGGGTTCGCGCCCTTCGGTGCGTCCGTCATGCCGCGGAGGTTGTTGTACATCAGCGCCGCACCCACAGCGAGCTCACGGCCCTTCTGGGCGACCGCGGACACGGCCTCCTTGCCCCACCGGCTGGCGGCGCGCGCGGCGTTTCCGATGCTCTGCCGCAGCTGCGGGCTGGCGGCGACCACCGCGGCCGCGCCGAGGCCCGCGGTCACTGCCGCGTTGCCCGGGTTCGCGGCGATCTGGTCGGCGTACTGCGCACCCCACGCGCCGACCGCATGGGCTGCCGCCGTGACCCCGTCCGCGGCGCTGTGCCAGGTCTCGACCGCCCAGCCGGACACGGCCGAGCTCATGTCGCCGATCCGGTCGCCGGCCCATTGCAGGGCCTCACCGCCGGCCTGCACTGTGGAGTTCCAGGCGTTCTGAGCGCCGTCCACGGCCGAGTTCCAGACGTTGCCGGCGCCTTCGGCGATGTCGCCGGCGGTCTCCTGGACCTGGTCGACGCTCGCGTTGTACGCGTCGGAAGCCGCCTGGCCGACGTCGCGACCGACCTCGGCCGCTCCCCGACCGAACTCAGCGGCCCCATGGCCGACGGCCTGCCCCGCGGCTACCGCAGCGTCGCCGGTCGCCCCGAGCACCTGCTGGCCGGGCTCCGTCGCGGCTCCGACGGCACCGACGGCTGCCCACGGCGCGATGCGCTTGGCGCGCTCCGGCAGTGACCGCCGCCGAAGCTCCTGGTTCCGGGCCTGTGCCTGCATCTGGATCTCGACGAGCCGAGTGACCCGCTCGGCAATCAGCTGCTCCTGCGTGCTGAGGGTGCCTGAGCCGGTGGCCGGTGTGCCTTCCGAAGGTGTGCTGGTCACGGTCGCTCCTAGTCGAGATAGACGGTGTAGTTGATCCCGACGGTCGGGGACAACGGGTCCACGGTCGGCCGGTCGCTGTAGAGAAAGATGTTGGCGCCCGGCCGCGGCCAGATCGACAGGTGCCGCCGGTCGAAGCCCGCACCCGGCCAGAACTCGTCCTCGAAGTTCGGGTTCCGGTAGTCGCTGGCCCAGATCGGCGGACCCCAGAGCTTCACGCCCAGGGCGAAGGCATCCGGCCAGTGCGCGTCGAGACCGGCCTCGGCGGCCGGGATGTCCTCGGGCTGCAGGTCGGACGCCGACCAGCCGCTGTCCTGGACGTCGGCGAAGACCAGACCGGGGAACACGATCATGGTCGTGCCCCGCGATGTCTCGAAGCCCCATGACTGGACGTTGTCGTAGCTCGTGCCCGGCTCGTCCTGCCACGGCTTCCAGCCGGTCGCGGCGCTGACCCGCTGCACCAGGGCCTTGACGACCTCGTACCCGGTCTCACCGGTGTCGGGGCCGGCGATCTTCGCCCAGTCCTCCACCTCTGCGAGATCGGCCATCGCACGGGCGTCCGCGTCGAGCGGCCTGTCCTTGATTTTCATGCGGGGTGCATCCCCTTCGTCCTTGCTGCCTGTGGTCGAAACCCTAGAACCCGTCTGGGTCATTTCGGCGCCGTTGCCGGGCACAACAGAACGACCGGACAGAGCCGGTCCCGGCCCAGACCGGAACGCCTGAGCGGGGCCGGAAGCGGCCTACTTGCTGTGTCCGCCGGTGTCCTTGCCGGCCGAAAGACCCGGCGCGCCACCGGTCGTCCGACGTTCGCCGGTGTCGGCGGTTCGTGCCTGTCCCGGCGCCACCTGCGGCGGCAGGCCGGCCCGGAACTGCTGGCTCAGATCGTTGCTGACACTCGGTGCGGCCGCCTGCGCGCCGCCGCGCGAGATGCTCAGCACGACGTCGGGGGAAAGGGTCGGCGGCCGGTCGCCCTGGTTCGCGAGCGCGTCCCGGCCGGACTCCCGGCCCCTCCGGCGTTCCTGGACCTCGGGTGATGCTGTCGTCACGACCCCTCCTCGTTGAGGTAGACCACATAGTTGATGCCGACCGACACGGACAGAGGCTTCAGAGTCGGCTTGTTGCTGTACAGATGGATCTCCGCGCCCGGCGGCGTCCAGACGGCCAGGTGCCGGCGTCCGCTGCCCGCGCCGGGTGCCCAGTCGTCGTCGAATCCGATCTTGCTGTCTACTCCGACGTACGAAGGCTGTCCCCAGTGCCGGCAGGCGAGGTTGAATTTCGCCGGCCAGTGCTCGTCCAGCCCCGCCGCCGCCGCGTCGACGTCCCAGGCCTCGATCGCGAACGCGACCCAGCCGCTGAACGGGCTGTGCGGCAGCACCTGGTCGTCGTACACGGCGAGCTCGGTCTTCCGGCGGGTCAGGAAGCCCCAGCCGTCGAGCTGGTCGTCGATCACCGTCCGGCGGCTGATCGGCCACGGCTTCCAGTTCGTCGCGGACTTGACCCGGCGGATCAGGCGCCGGACCGGAACCGGTCCGGTCGCGCCCGACTGCGGGCCACTCAGGCGTCGCCAGTCGCGGACCTCGGCGATGTCGGCCATCGCGCGGTCGTCGTCGTCCAGCGGCCGGTCAAGTGTCTTCATCCCTGCGGTAGTCCCTGTCGTCGCGGTACGTGTCGAAACTAAGTCCTCGGAGGGGTCAGGCGGACGTCCTGCTCGTGGACAGCAGAAGAACAGCCGCCCCGGGAAGCTTCCCAGGGCGGCTGTCGGGTAGGTCAACCGTCGTTCGGTATCGGTTCGGTCAAGCGGCCAGTACCGGTCCGGTGCCTGTTCGGTGCAGGTTTCAGTGCATGGCCGCGGCGGCCGACGACTCCACCGAGTCGTCGCCCTCGGCCTTCGGGCCGTCCTCGCGTCCGGCCAGCCGCTGCTCCGGCGTGATCACCGCGATGATCAGCGCGATGGCCAGGAACGGCAGCGAGACCAGGAACACGTCGCCCATGGCGTCGACCAGACCGTGCAGCGCCCAGCCCTTCATCGGCTCCTTCAGCTGGTGCAGCGCCTCGACGCTGTTGGCCGCCTTGGCCAGCCCGTCGACCATCTGTTGCGTGGCGTGCGGGACGATGTCGGCCAGGTGGTCCTTCAGCCGGCTGGTCAGTACGGCGCCGTACACCGCGGTGCCGATCGCGCCGCCCATCGAGCGGAAGAAGGTCATCGTCGAGGTCGCGCTGCCCATGTGCTGCCGGGGCACGCTGTTCTGCGCGGCGGTGACCGTGATCTGCATCGACAGCCCCAGGCCGGAGCCCATCACGAACATGTAGATCGCCAGCTGCCAGTACGGCGTGTTCATGCTCAGCGTGGACAGCAGCAGCATCGCGCCGCTGACCAGGACCGCGGAGACGATCGGGTAGATCTTGTACCGGCCGGTCTTGCTCATCAGCTGTCCGCTCGGGATCGAGGCGGAGAAGATACCGACGATCATCGGCAGCAGCGCCAGGCCGGACCGGGTCGGGGACATGTCCTTGACGGCCTGCAGGTACAGCGGCAGGAAGATCAGCGCGCCGAACATCGCGAAACCGAGCAGGAAGGCGTATCCGGCGTACCCGGAGAAGATCCGGCCCTTGAACAGGTCCATCGGGATGATCGGCTCGGCCACCCGCAGTTCGATGACGACGAACGCGACCGCCAGCACGACGGAGCCGGCCAGCAGCGCGATCGTGGTGCCGTTGCCCCAGCCGTTGCTCGGGCCGCTCCACGAGACCGCCAGCAGCAGCGAGGTGACCGCCGCGGCGACCGTGCTGGCCCCGAGGTAGTCGATCTTGTGCGAGCGCTTCACGTGCGGGAGCTTCAGCACGGCGGCGACGACGCCCAGGGCGACCAGGCCGATCGGCAGGTTGATCCAGAAGATCCAGCGCCAGCCCGGACCGTCGGTGAGCAGACCGCCGAGCAGCGGGCCGGCCACCGAGGACAGACCGAAGACGGCACCGAAGTACCCCATGTACTTGCCGCGCTCACGCGGCGGGATCACGTCGCCGATGGTGGCGAACGCCAGTGACATCAGACCGCCGGCGCCCAGACCCTGGACGGCCCGGAAGCCGATCAGCATCTCGATGTTCTGCGCGAGCGCGGACAGCACCGAGCCGGCGAGGAACGTGACGATCGCCGCGATGAACAGCGGGCGGCGGCCGTAGAGGTCGGAGATCTTGCCCCACAGCGGGGTGGAGGCGGTCGAGGTCAGCAGGTACGCCGTGACGACCCAGGACAGCTTGTCCAGGCTGTTGAACTCGCTGACGATCTGCGGCAGTGCCGTACCCACGATGCTCTGGTCGAGAGCAGCGAGGAACATGCCGGCCATCAGCCCGCCGAGGATGACCATGATCTGCTTGTGGGACAGGTAGTTGGGACCACCGTCGGTCGGTGAAGCAGCGCCGCCGGCGGTGGCGGGCTCTGTGGTGCTCATCTGGTGCTCTCCAGGTTGTTGTCGGTGTTCGCACGGGCGGCAGGGTCACCGTCGGCCGTGGAGTTGTCGGTACTGCGCTCTGCCGGGGCGGTGGGGCGGCGCAGTCGCGGGGCGACCGCGGCCCAGCCCTTGTCGGCCCAGGCGGCGCTGCTGGGGGCTTCGGTCAGGGCGGCGACGCCGTCCGCGAAGCGGGTCATCAGCCGCTCGAAGGTCTGTACTTCGTCGTCGGACCAGCCCTCCATCGCGGCGCTGAGCAGCTCCATCCGGCGGCGGGCGTTGTCCTCCCACTGCTCGACGCCCTGCTCGGTCAGCTCGACCCGGAAGGCGCGGCCGTCGTCCGGGTCGGGGGAGCGTCGGACCAGGCCGAGCTGCTCCAGGGACCGGACGTGCCGGCTCGCGGTGGAGGCGTCGAGCTCCAGCCGCGCGGCGAGATCGGACAGTCGCAGTGCGCCGTTGCACCGCAGGGCGAACAGCACGACATGCGCGCTGTGGTCGATCGTGTCGCCGGGCTGCTTGGCCCTCAGCCGGCGCCCGATCCGCGTGAACGCGTGCATCACACCCTCGATCGGGGTCTGTGGAGCGTACGCGTCGTTTACTTGCATGCTGCAAGCATATACATGCTTGCGTGATGCATGCAAATGAATTTCCAAGGTGTCCAAGTGAGCCGCCACTTATTTGCTCTTGGTCGCCGGATCGTCACTCTTCGCAGTGGAGGAGAATCTGCCCCAGGTATTCGACGGCGGAGAGGTGCGATTCGTGACGCGAGTTGCGGTGGTGACCGGCGGCGGTTCGGGGCTCGGGCGGGAGATGGCGCTCGCGCTGGCGGCGGCCGGGTTCCGGGTGTGGGTGACCGGGCGGACCGAGGAGAAGCTGAAGGAGACGGCCGCGCTCGGTGGCGGGCAGGTCGAGTACGTCGTGCTGGACGTGGTTGACGGGGACGCGGTACGGCGCTTCTTCGGGGGACTCGAGCGCGTCGACGTACTCGTGAACAACGCGGGCACCGGGGCGCCGGCCGCGGCGGTGCAGGACGTGCGTGAGGAGGACTGGCGGCGGGTCGTGGACACCAATCTGACCGGGTCGTTCCTGTGCGCGCAGGCGGCGTACGACGTGATGCTGCGGCAGGACCCGAAGGGCGGGCGGATCATCAACAACGGGTCGATCTCCGCGCACGTACCGCGGCCGCAGGGGATCGCCTACACCGCGAGCAAGCATGCCGTCACCGGCCTGACGAAGAGCCTCGAGTTGGAGGGGCGCGCACACGGCATCACCGCCTGCCAGATCGACATCGGCAACGCCGCGACCGCGATGACGGCCCGGATGGAGCAGGGCGTGCTCCAGCCGGACGGTTCGATCGCGGCCGAGCCGACGTTCGACCCGAAGATCGTCGCCGACTTCGTGGTGCGGATCGCGGAGCTCCCGACGTCGGTCGCCGTGCCGACCCTGACCGTGATGGCGGCCGGCATGCCGTACGTCGGCCGCGGCTGACCCGGATCAGACGGGCCACTGCTCCTTCAGTCGCGCCATGATCCGGGCAGTCGTTTCACCCAGGAAGCGAAGCCCGGCCAGCTCCAGGTCGCTTCCGGCGTACTGCTCGGGCAGTACCGGCTCGCCGGCTGTCCAGGTGTGCCGGATGCGTTGGGTAGCAGTGATGTCGACCAGTGGGTCCCCGTCGACCAGCAGGAGGTCAGCGCGAGCGCCGACTGCCAGGCGGCCGCGGTCGGTCAGCCTGAAGACCTCAGCGGGTGCATTGGTGGCGGCCACGAGCGCCTCGGCCGGACTGAGTCCAGCAGTGACTAGATGAACCAGCTCCCGATGTAGCGACGCTCCGAACACCAGACCGGGGTTAGGCGCGTCCGTCCCAGCCAGCACACGTACTCCGGCCTTCTGCAACGCCAGCGTGTTGACGCGGGCAGTAGTACTGTCCGGCGGCTCCGGTGGCATCCAGCGACGGGACTGGTCGACCAGCAGTTGCCGCCAGCGCGCCGACATGCGTGCCACCAGCTCTGGTTCGTCCAGCAACGGCAGCTGCCCGGACGGACCGTTGAACCCGTCCCCGACAACGCCCAGCGTCGCGATGACAGCTACATCTGCCAGGGCCTCGATGTCCGCGGGAGACAGGAGGTCCGACGGGACGTGTGCGAGTACGTCGACGCCGCATTCGACGACCGTCACCGCAGCAGCTGCCGTCGACACATGCGCTACCACCGTGAGCCCGTGCGCATGCGCCTCGTCGGTCAGCGCCTGCACAGTGTGTGCGTCCAGCGTCGGCAGGTCGAGCATCAGACCGGAGCCGTCGTCGTAGATCAGCTTGAGGTGGTCGGCGCCCTCGGCGATCCGGTCCGCGACGAACCGCTTCGCGTCCTCCGGCCCCGTCACGTAAGGGAACGGTGGAAACGCGATCGTCGGGTGCCCGCCCGGAGCGGTCGCGCCGATGCCTGACGTGAAGAACGCCGAGCGCGGCATCTCCTGCGCCATCACCTCCGGCATGCTGAACATGTCGAGTTGCGTGGTCACGCCGTACGTCGCCGCGAGCTGAGTACTGCCCGGCGCCAGGTGGACGTGCGAGTCGATCAGACCGGGGAGCAGCGTCGCGCCCGAGGCATCGACGCGGACGTCGTCCGGCTGCGCGATCCGCGGGCCGCCGATCGACACGATGCGACCGTTCGCGACCCGCAGGCAGTCCGCGGGCAGCGTCGTACCCCGGTCGATCAGTCGGGTGTTCAGGATCGTGAGTGCCATGTCGCGGACGCTAAAGGGTGACGTAACGTCATACTCCAACCCGATTTCCGGAGGTGTCGTGGAGCGCACGGTCAGCGAGCTGGCGCGGCTCGCCGGTGTCTCGGTGCGGACCTTGCGGCACTACGACGCCATCGGCCTGCTCCCACCCGGCCGTGTCGCCGCGAACGGCTACCGGTACTACGGCCGGCCCGAGCTCCTCCGCCTGCAACGGATCCTCCTGCTCCGCGAACTCGGCGTACCGCTGCCGTCGATCGCGCGGATCCTGGACGAGCAGGACGACGAGATCGCCGCGCTGCACGGGCATCGCGAGCAGTTGGTGCGGGAGCGTCGCCGCCTGGACGACATGCTCGGTGCGGTCGATCGGACGATCGCCGCGTTGTCCGGGGACGAGGCGGTGCCCGACGCGGAGTTCTTCACCGGATTGACCGCGGCGCGGTCGCGGCTGCGGGACGAGCTGGCCGAGAGGTTCGGGGAATGCGCCGCGGACGGCTTCGAGAAGGCGGTGCGGGAGACGGACGGCTGGACCCGGGAGGACTACGAACGGCTGGGCGACGAGGGCCGGCGGTTGTTGCTGCGGATGGCCTCTGCGAGGAATCGCGGTGTGCAGCCGGACTCGAGCGAGGCGCTGGAGCTGATCGGGCAGCACTACCAGGGGGTCCTGGAGCTCTGGCCGGCGACACCGGAGTCGTACTACGCGCTCGGGGATCTGATCGTCGAGAACGCCGACCAGCGGGCGATCATCGAGCTGGTGGACGGCGAACTGGTCGAATGGCTGGCGGCCGGAGTGCGCGCGTACGCCGTACAGCGGCTCGGATATGTCCAAAACGACAGGAAAACTGTCCGCGAGGGCGTCTAGTGTCGGGCAGGTGAGTGAGCAGCGGGAGTCTCTGGTCCACGTCCGCGACCTGCGCAAGTCGTACGGCGACTTCGAGGCGGTCCGCGGGATCGACCTGGACGTCTGGCGCGGCGAGGCGTTCGGCTTCCTCGGGCCGAACGGCGCGGGCAAGTCGTCGACGATGCGGATGATCGGCGCGGTCTCACCGATCAGCGGCGGCACGCTGCGGATCCTCGGCCTGGACCCGGCGACCGACGGCCCGGCGATCCGGGCCCGGCTCGGCGTCTGCCCGCAGGACGACACCCTCGACACCGAGCTCACCGTCCGGGAGAACCTGACGATCTACGGCCGGTACTTCGGTCTCAGCCGGGCCGAGTGCCGCACGCGCGCGGACGAGCTGCTCGAGTTCGTCGCGCTCACCGAGAAGGCGAAGGTCAAGGTCGACGAGCTGTCCGGCGGGATGAAGCGCCGGCTGACGATCGCGCGCTCGCTGGTCAGCAAGCCGGACCTGCTGCTGCTCGACGAGCCGACCACCGGCCTCGACCCGCAGGCGCGGCATCTGCTGTGGGACAAGCTGTTCCGGCTCAAACAGGCCGGCGTCACGTTGATCATCACCACCCACTACATGGACGAGGCCGAGCAGCTGTGCGACCGCCTCGTGGTGATGGACGGCGGGCAGATCGCGGCCGAGGGGTCACCGGCCGCCCTGATCCGCGACTACTCGACGCGTGAGGTGACCGAGCTGCGGTTCGGGCCGGACGTGATGCTCGCCGACCACGACGCGCTGGCCGGCAAGGTCGAGGATCTTGCCCAGCGCATCGAAGTACTGCCGGACCGGCTGCTGCTCTACACCGACGACGGTGAGCGTGCGGTCGCCGCAGTGCACGAGCGCGGCCTGGAGCCGGCCGCCGTTCTGGTACGCCGCTCCACGTTGGAGGACGTGTTCTTGCGCCTCACCGGCCGGACGTTGGTGGACTGACATGGCGCTTGCCGTGGAGAACGGTCGCCGGATGTTCGACTACTGGCTGACCGTCTACAAGCGGACCTGGAAGGGCACGATGATCAGCAGCTTCCTGCTGCCGATGCTCTACCTGGCCGCGATGGGGATCGGGCTCGGCTCGTTCGTGGACAGCAACGGGACCGGCGCGCTCGGCGGCGTCAGCTACCTGCAGTTCATCGCGCCGGGGCTGCTCGCCTCGACCGCGCTGCAGATCGCGGTCGGCGAGGCGACGTACCCGGTGATGAGCGGACTGAAGTGGCAGAAGTTCTACCACTCGATGATCGCGACACCGCTACGGCCGGCGGACGTGGTGTACGGGCAGCTCGGGTTCATCGCCTTCCGGGTGCTGAGCTCGTGCACGGTGTTCCTGGTGATCATCGCGCTGTTCGGCGGGCTGAAGTCGCCGCTCGGTGTGCTCGGGTTGCCGGTGTCGCTGCTGGTCGGGATGGCGGTCGCCAGTCCGATCGCGGCGTACGCGACCACGCTGGAGAACGACTCCGGTTTCGCGATGGTGTTCCGCTTCGGCGTCGTACCGGCGTTCCTGTTCTCCGGGGCGTTCTTCCCGGTGTCGCAGCTGCCGAACTGGATCGAGTGGCTCGCGTACGTGAGCCCGCTGTGGCACGCGGTCGACCTGTCCCGCAGCCTGAGCCTCGGCACGGTGAACCCGTGGCTCGCGCTCGGCAACCTGGTCTACCTGCTGGCGTGGTTCCTCGTCGGCACCTGGCTCGCCGTCCGCGGCTTCACGAAAAGGCTGATCGGCTGATGGCGACGATTGCAGCACGTGTCCTTCCGGTCCCGGTGCGGCTCGGTGGGGGCCGGCATCTCGTCGAGCGGAACTTCCTGCTCTACCGCCGCTCGTGGGTGGTGTTCCTGTCCGGGTTCTTCGAGCCGGTGTTCTACCTGCTCTCGATCGGTGTCGGCGTCGCCCAGCTGGTCGGCTCGTTCACCTTGTCCGACGGTACGACGATCGCGTACGCCGCGTTCGTCGCGCCGGCGATGCTCGCCAGCTCCGCGATGAACGGCGCGATCTTCGACTCGACGTACAACATCTTCTTCCGGATGAAGTACGCCAAGCTGTACGACTCGATCCTCGCGACGCCGCTGCGGCCGTGGGACGTGGCGACCGGCGAGGTCACCTGGGCGCTGCTGCGCGGGGCGATCTACTCGGCGATGTTCATCGTGGTGATGCTGATCATGGGGCTGATCACGTCGTGGTGGGCATTGCTCGCGCTGCCGGCCTCGGTGCTGATCGGGTTCGCGTTCGCGGGCGCCGGGATGGCGCTGACCACGTTCATGCGCAGCTGGCAGGACTTCGAGTTCGTGCAGCTGGCGATCATGCCGATGTTCCTGTTCTCGGCGACGTTCTACCCGGTCGAGACCTACCCCGGCGCGATCCGCTGGCTGGTCGAGATCACGCCGCTCTACCAGGGCGTCGTCCTCGAGCGCGCCTTCAGCACCGGCAACGTCAGCTGGTCCCTCGTGGTCAACGCGCTCTACCTGGCCGCGATGGGCACCTTCGGCATGTACGTCGCCTCCCGCCGCCTGGGCAAGCTGCTGCTGAAGTAGCGGGTTGGTGATCCAGCCGCAACATGACCGATGGAACGGCGCCCCGGACGACCGCGTCAGTCCGGGTATGAATCTGATCGGTGCTTGGCGCCGCCGGCAACGACATCGAGAGCAGCTGTACGGCCCGAAGGTCCTGCTGCCCGGTGGGCCGGAGCAGTGGATCGAGGACTCGCTGGACTGGCTGATCGACCGGTTCGGGGCCGCACCGCTGCGCCGCCCGCCGGTGCTGCCGAGCGGCTTCGTGCCCGCCGGGTACGACGGCTCGGAGCGCGCCGCCCGCGAACTCTGCCTGAAGGTCTGCGCCTGGATGGAGGTGCCGGACGACCGGATCCGGTTCAGCTTCCGGATGGAGGAGGTCCGCGCCGCCGCCCGCAGCGCGGCCGTGCACCGGCTGAACGCCGAGCAGTCCCACGACCTGCTCGCGATTTCGGGGCTCCGGGCAACGATGACGCCGGCCGATGTCGGCGCGCTGGCCGCCGCGGGCCATGCCGCCGAGATCGCGGTGCTGGCCGAGCGCGAGCACGCGGCCGAGCTGAAACGCAGTACGGCGATCCTCCAGGAAACCGATCCGGTCCACCGCGCCGAGTTTTGTGCGCACGCCGAGGCGACCTGGTCGGCGCCGGCCGGAAGCGGTTCGCGTGCCGCGTGGCTGGACCTGCGGACCGGTGGCCACCAGGGCACCGCGGTGATGTTGTCGGCGAGCACGCCGGCCGACCCGGCGGCGGTGGTTGCCGCTGTCGCCCACGAGCTCGGGCACGAGGTGCTGTGGGGTTATCACCTGATCGACCGGACCCGGCCGGACGCCGAGGCGCTGACCGATCTGTTCGCGGTGTTCCACGGGTTCGGGATCTTCCTGGCCAACCAGGCGGTCGAGCGGGTGCCCGGGCGGCGTTCGGAGCTGCAGACGCTGGGCTATCTTGGGGAGCGCGGCGCCTCGGACGCGTTGGCGGCGTACTGCTTCCGGCGGCATCTGCTGTGGCCGGAGACGATGCTGCCGGTGATGCCCACCGAGCTCGACCGGGCCGTCCGGATCCGCACCTTCGCCCGGCTCGCGTCGCTGGTGAAGGACGCCGAGATCGCGTCGATCCAGGAGGGCGCACCGCTGACCTGATGTCAACCTGTGGTGACGCTGCGGAACCGTGACGTTTGCCGCCGCGTCGGACAGGCATGATCCGGCGGGTGAGGAATCCGATCGGAATGATCAGGCGAAGTCAGCAGCTGCGGTCCCAGTTGAAGGCGCCCCGCGAGCGGTTGCCGGGTGGCAGCCGCCGCTGGATCCGCTCGTCGATGGACTGGCTGGTGGCCGAGTTCGGCCGCGACGTCCTGCTCCGCCCGATCGCGGTGCCCGCCGACGTCATCCCGGACGGGTACGACGGCAGCACGGCCGCCGCGATCGAGTTGTGTGCACGTGTCGACGACCGGATGGATCTCCGGCCCGGCCAGTGCGCGCTGAGCTTCGAGCTGAACGGCGGACGACGTGCCGTGAATCGCCTGGTGGTGAAGGAACCGCACGGCCGCTGGATCCGCGGCGACGGGCAGAACCAGATCCAGCTCGCCCCGGCGCTGATGGCCGATCCGGTCGCGCTGGCCGCGATCTACGCCCACGAGGCCGGCCACGAACTACTGCTCGGCGGCGGCCGGATCTCGCTCGCGCGCCGGCCCGACCACGAGCCGCTGACCGACCTGATCACGGTCTTCTACGGCCTCGGCATCTTCACGGCGAACGCGGCGTACGAGAGCCGTCCCCGGCCGAACGGCCGCGGCAAGCAGCCACTCGCCCGCGGCTACCTGCGCGAAGCCGCCCTGTCCGAGGCGCTCGCGTACTACGCGGTGCTCCGCGGCGAGCGCCACCCGGAATGGGACCACCACCTGGACCCACCGGTCCGCCGCGGGATGCGCAACCAGCTAGTGGTCCTGCACCGCTAACAGCTTCCGCAGCCACACCGAGCCGCCGCCGAGGATGGCCTTTCTGCTCGGCCCGGAGAGGTGATCGACCAGATGCAGGTACGTGATGGTCTGGTAGAGCGTGCCCAGCTCCTCGGCCAGCGTCAGCGCGCGGCGCAAGTCGGTCGGCGCGGCGTACTCCTCCCACTCGCTCAGGTAGGCGTCCCGCACCCGCGGATCTGCCGACAGCGGAAGCTCTTCCTTCACGAACGTCACCAGGTCCAGGAACGGATGCGCCAGCGCCGCGTCGGTCCAGTCGAACGCGAGCACCGTTCCGTCCCGCACCGCCAGGTTCCACGGGTGCAGATCCCCGTGCAGGAGCGTTTCCGGCACACCGATCGCCGCTAGCTCGCTGATTGCCTTACGCAACTGTTTCGCGCGGTCCGGCAACCGGGCCTGATCGGTCGTGTCCAGCTGCTGCGTCAGGACGTTCGGCTCGAGCAGGTGGTCGAGTGCGGTGTCGAGGACGGCGAGCCGTCGGTCGGAGCAGCTGTAGGTCAGCAGCCGTTCGGGGTCCGCGGCGTAGCTCAGCTGCAGTCGCGCATGGTTGCGCACAGCATCGATCCAGACCGCGACGTCGCTGTCGTCCGCGAGCGGCGTACCGAGGTCGGGCAGCAGCATCCAGGCTCGCTGCTCGTCGACGGCCAAGGGCGCCGGAACGTCGCCGGGGCGGGCAGCCGAAGCTCGCTGCAGGAACAGCGGTTCGTTCGCGAACAGGAACGGCAGTGCATCCGGCCGGGTGGACGCCGATGACAGCGCCTTGAAGTAGACATCGCCGTCGGTGGTCGGGATGCGCAGGACGTTGGACAGACCCCAGGATTTGACCTGTGTCCACGGGCCGTTCGCGGTCACGTGCTGATCGATCCACGGCAGCGCTTCGCCGTACCACTCGGTCCGCGCCCAAGGAGTCAGGTCGGACGTGCTCACGCCGGCGCCGATCGGCGCCATCAGGTACGTGATCGGATCGTCCGCGACGCATGTCAGGACGACGGCTTCGATCCCGTGCTGCTCGCGGAGCGCGCGCTGCGTGGGCTCGACGTCGGGGAACCAGATCCCGTCCGGTACTTCGAGCTCGAGTTCGAGATCCTGGCCGGCGAGGACAGCCGTGACATCCATGGGCAGCAGCGTATGTTCCGGCCGCAACCGCTTTTTCTGACTAGGGTGATGCCGTGATCGAGGCCAAGGATGTGGCGCGGGCGGCCGACCTGTTGCACGACGTGGTGGCGCCGACGCCGTTGGAGTACTCGCGGTGGTTGAGCCAGCTGGTCGGCGGCGACGTCTTCCTGAAGTGCGAGAACCTGCAGCGGACCGGCTCGTTCAAGCTGCGCGGCGCCTACGTGCGGATGGCGCGGCTGTCCAAGGCCGAACGCCGCCGCGGCGTGGTCGCGGCGAGTGCCGGAAACCACGCCCAGGGCGTCGCGCTGGCCGCGCAGCTGCTCGGTATCAAGGCAACCGTTTTCATGCCGAACGGCGCCCCGATCCCGAAGGAGAAGGCGACCCGGGCGTACGGCGCGGAGATCCGTTTCGTCGGTACGTCGATCGACGACTGCCTGACCGCGGCGCGCGCGTTCGAGGCCGAGACCGGTGCGGTGCTGATCCATCCGTTCGACCACCCCGACATCGTCGCCGGGCAGGCCACCACCGGGCTCGAGATCGTCGAGCAGTGCCCGCAGGTCCGGACCGTCGTCGTACCGACCGGTGGAGGCGGACTGCTCGCCGGGATCGCGTCGGCGATGCAGCGCGACGGCCGGCCGATCGAGGTCGTCGGTGTGCAGGCGTCCGGCGCGGCGGCGTACCCGGCCTCGCTGGCGGCAGGGGAGCCGGTGCAGCTCGAGCGGATGGCCACGATGGCGGACGGGATCGCGGTCGGGTTGCCGGGCATCGTGCCGTTCGAGACGGTCCAGCGGTACGTCGCGGACGTGCGAACGGTCGGCGAGGACTCGTTGTCGAAGGCCGTCCTGCTGGTGCTCGAACGCGCGAAGCTGGTGCTCGAGCCGGCGGGTGCCGCCGCGGTGGCCGCCGTACTCGACGAGCCGAAGCGGTTCACGCCACCGGTCGTCGTGGTGCTGTCGGGCGGCAACATCGACCCGCTGCTGCTGATGCGCGTGATCCGCCAGGGGATGGCGGCGGCCGGACGGTACCTGTCGCTGCGGGTCCGGATCCCCGACACACCGGGCGGTCTGGCGACGCTGCTGACCCAGGTCGCCGCCCTGGACGCGAACATCATCGAGGTCCTGCACGAACGGATCTCGGAGACGCTCAGCCTCGAAGAGGTCGAGGTCGCGCTGCAGGTCGAGCTCCGCGGCGAGGACCATCGCGAGCGACTTCTCGCGGGCCTCGTCGCCAACGGCTACACCTACACGCTCAACTGACCAGCGGCCGTACGTAGGTCAGCAGACTGACCAGGAACTTGCCCGGCTCCTCCCAGGGGGCCAGGTGCGCCGAGTGCTCGAACCAGATCGCCTGCTTGTACGGCGCCTCGACGGCTGCGATCCACTCCGCGGGTGGCTGGGCCGGCGTGGTGTAGTCGTGCCGCCCGAGGAACATCAGCACCGGGATCGGGAACTGCGTCACACCGGTGAAGTCGACGGCCAGCATCTCGTCCAGCACCCGGCCCAACGTGAATTCGTTGCCCTCGCCAATGGTCTCGGTCTCCTCGACCGTGTACTCCGGCGACAACTCCGGCGCCCCGAAGAAGTACAGCGAGTCGTCGCGGTACGCCGAGAGTCCGCCGCGGTACTGCGCCCACTGCCGCGCGACGATGATCCGCTCGCGCGTCACCGGCTTGTCACCCGGATACGGCGCGATCGACCCGAGCTGCTCGAGTGCCTCGGTGTGGTTGTGCTCCCGCGCCTGGTCGAGCGCGTACTCGAAGCACAGCCGCTCGTTGGCGCGGGCGTCGACGACCTGGCCGACACCGACGTACGCGTGGAACAGGTCGGGCCGGTCGAGCGCGGCCCGGGTGGCGATGATCGTGCCCCAGCTGTGGCCGATCAGGACGAGTTTCGGTACGCCGTACCGCTCCCGGACCTGCTCCGCGAGCTCGATCGCGTCGGCGACGTACTGCGCGATCGTGAGGGTGTCCGCGATGGCGCCGGGGTCGACCGTGCGCAGGGTGCGCCCGGCGGCCCGCTGGTCGTAGGTGACGACCGTGAAGTACTCCTCGATCGGCCGCTGGAACTGCCAGGCCGTCGGCGCGAGCGGCGACGCCGGTCCGCCGTGGACGAAGAAGATCACCGGGTTCGAGCGGTCCTGGCCGCGGGCGTAGACCCAGTGGTCGACGCCGCCGGCGCGCAGCTGGAAGTTCTCCTGGACGCCGTTGGGCGTCACGATGCGCTGCAGGTCCGCGATGACCGCGCGGGCTTCGTCGTACGACTCAGGCATCCACCGAGGGTACGGGCTCACAGGTCTTGATCAGCGGGGCGTGCAGCCGCTGGGCCAGCACCTGGCGCTGGGTCGGCTGGGCCTCGGCCTGGCGCTGCAGGCCCTCGTCGGTCAGCCGGACGTTGATCGCGCGCCGGTCCTCCGGGCACATGTGCCGCTCGACCAGACCGGCTACTTCCAGACGGCCGATCACGCGGGACAGCGCGCTCTGGCTCAGGTGCACGGACTTGGCGATCGTCGCGACCTTCGCGGAGTGCTCCGGCAGCTCGGCGAGCCGCTCGAGGACCTCGTACTCACTCATGCCCAGCGAATGGCCGGCCTGCAGCGCCCGGTCGAGCGCACAGGTCAGGTCCGCATGCCGGGCAAGCAGCTCGCGCCACTCCCGCACATCGGCACTGGCATCGGCGGTGGTTTCACCAGTCCCACCGCTGACCTTCATAGCGGTCATGTCGCCGACCATAGCATGCACGCGCATCCTATGCAAGCGCATTTAATGCCTAGACATTAGATGCATGTGCATGCAATAGTCTCTGCTCGTGACCGAAACAACGCACACCACATCACCTGGATCACCTGGATCAGCTGGCCGCATGACTTGGGACGCGCGCCTCTGGGGCGCTCTTCTGGTGGTCTGCGGCGTGATCTTCCTCGATGGCCTGGACGTGTCCATGGTCGGCATGTCGCTGCCGTCCATCGGCGCCGACCTGGGCGTCTCCCTTGCCTCTCTGCAGTGGGTCGTGACCGGCTACGTGCTCGGGTACGGCGGCCTGCTGCTGCTCGGCGGCCGGACCGCCGACCTGCTGGGCCGACGCCGGGTCTTCCTGATCGCGCTGGCCGTCTTCGCCGTGGTCTCGATGCTGAGCTCCCTGGCGACCAATCCCGAACTGCTCATCGCGGCGCGGTTCGTGAAGGGTGTCGCCGCGGCGTTCACCGCCCCGGCCGCGCTCTCGATCATCACCACGACCTTCCACGAGGGCCCGGATCGCAACCGCGCCCTCAGTATCTTCACCACCTGCGCCGCCAGCGGCTTCTCGATGGGCCTGATCCTCGGCGGCGCGCTGACCGAGGTCGGCTGGCGCTGGACGTTCCTGGCGCCCGGCCCGGTCGCCCTGATCGTGCTGCTGTTCGCCATCAAGCTGATCCCGAACAGCCCGCGCGACGACGCCGCCGGCGGGTACGACGTCCCGGGCGCGATCACCGTCACCGGCGGCATGCTGTCCCTGGTCTACGCGGTCGTCGGCGCCGAGCACGCCGGCTGGGTGTCCGTGCAGACCATCGGGCTGTTCGCCCTCGCGGCCGTCCTGCTGGCCGGCTTCGTCGCGATCGAGCAGCGCACCAAGCACCCGCTGGTCCGGCTCGGCATCCTGCGCAACGCCTCGCTGCGCCGGGCGAACCTGGCCATCCTGACCGTCTTCGGTTCGTACGTCGCCTTCCAGCTGATCGGCACCCTGTACCTGCAGAACCTGCTGGGCTGGTCGTCGTTCGAGACCGCGCTCGGGTTCCTGCCGGCCGGTCTGCTGGTCGCCACGCTGTCCCCGAACATCGGCAAGGTCGTCGACCGGGTCGGCACCGAGAAGATGATCATCGTCGCGATGGCGCTGTTCGTCGCCGGGTACGCGCTGAGCCTGCGGATCGGGCCGGAGTCGGCGTACTTCTCGACCGTGTTCCCGACCATCATGCTGCTCGGTCTCGGGTTCGCGATCGGGTTCCCGTCGCTGAACATCCAGGCCGTGTCCGGGGTCCCGGACCACGAGCAGGGGCTGGCGTCCGGCCTGTTCAACACCTCCAACCAGGTCGGCGGCGCGGTGGTCCTCGCGATCGTGACCGCGGTGATCAGCAGCCAGACGGCCGGTGTCAGTGCGCCGACCGGCGTGCTGTCGGCGTACAAGTCGGGACTCGGGGTCGTGACGGGGATCGCGGCGCTCGGACTGGTGATCGCACTGTCCGGTCTGCGCGGGCTGAAGGCACGACGGGCCGCCGAGGAACGGGAGGCCGCCGAGCTGGCCGCCGTACAGGACGAGCTGGCGGCGGAGGAGATGACGCCGGCAGCGTGACAACAACCAGCTCCGCCCGGGGCTGTGCGGTGATAGAGAAGCGGTGGTGCGGATCCTTCGGGGGTCCGCACCGCCGCATTTCGGGGGCTTCCCCGATTGGTTTCGACCCGGCGGGGTGCTGCACTTGGGGCATGAGCAACCAGAGCTACGACGAGAAGGTCAAGGACATCCTCGACCGGGTCGCCAAGGGTCACCTCTCGAGCGAGGAGGCCGCCACCCTGATCGCCGCCCTCAAGCCGGCCGCGCCGGCGGAGGCCGACGACGCTGCCGCGACTGCTGGTGGTGCGGCTGCGCGGGAGCCGGTTGCCGACGAAGGGGACACGGCGTCCGAGGGCAAGCCGCCCTGGCCCTGGCCGACCGGCGACGAGGTGCCGTCCACCGAGGTCTGGGCCGACGTCGTCGACTCGCCGGCCGCCGAGCCGAGCACCCGGCCGGCCGCCGAGCCGGCCACCCAGCCGAAAGCCGAGCCGAAAGCCGAGCCGAAAGCCGAGCCGAGTGCTCCGCCTGCGGCCGAGCCGGTCACCGAGCCCTCAGCGGTGCAGGACAGTGTGGTCGACGAGGAAGCCGAGCCGGTGCAGGAGGAGCACAGCAACGTGCCGATCCCGTCGGGCGTGCAGCGGGTGACCGTGCGGGCGATCGGGCGGCGGGTGCGGCTGATCGGTGAGCCGGCCGTGAACGGCGTGGCCGTCGACGGGCCGCACGTGATCAAGCGCGACGGTGACACCCTCGCGATCAGCAGCGAAGGCGACATGGGCGTCTCGATCGACGGGTTCAGCATGCTGCGCAACCCGACCGACCTGAAGGCGCACGTCAACGGCCTGGCCAAGGAGCTGTCGATCCGCGTCAACCCGAACCTCCAGGTCGAGGTCGAGGTCACCGGCGGCAGCGTGCACGCCGAGCGCCTGCCCGGCCTGACCCGGGTCCGCGTCACCGCCGGTACGGCGAAGGTCACCGACGTCGACGGTCCGATCGACGTCCTCGTCCAGGCCGGCTCCGCCGAGCTGGACGCCCAGATCACCAAGGGCCGCTCCCGCGTCCGCGTCGAGTCCGGTACGGCGAAGGTCGCGCTCCGCCGCGGCTCCGACGTCCACGTCCACACCGAGGCCCAGCTCGGCCGCGTCACCTGGACCGGCGCCGTTTCCGGCCAGTCCAAGGACGTCGAGATCGGCCGCGGCCGGGCCGCCCTGGACGTCGAGGTCCTGGTCGGCACCGCCCAGATCGCCTCCGACTGACCCCAACGCCACCGACGTTCGCCGGGTAGCCCCCGCAACTGGAGGGTTGCCCACTGAAAATGCGAGGGGGCAACCCTCCAGGTCAGTGGGCAACCCCTGGAGTGCGGTCCTCGGTTGACACGTCGGCCGGGATCGTTCGGAGGGTGCGGAGCGGGGAGAGGTACAGGAACGCGGCGCCGGCGAGGGTGCCGAGGCCTGCGATCCAAAGGGTGGTGCGCAGGCCTAGTGCGGTGCCGAGGGCGCCGCCCAGCAGGCTGCCGAGGGGAGCGGCGCCCCAGCTGACGAAGCTCATCGTGGCGCTCACGCGGCCCTGGAGCTCCGGCGGGCACAGTCGCTGTTGCGTGCTGACCTGCAGGATGTAGCTGACGATGATGCAGAAGCCGGCGAGCAGCGTGCCGACCACGAACCAGCTCACCTTCCAGCCGGGTGCCGTCAGCGCCTGCACGGTGAACGCCACCCCGATGCCGGTCGACGAGAGCAGCAGCGTACGCGCGTCGCCGTACCGGGTGCTGAGCTTCTCGGTGACGGCCGACGCGACGATCGCGCCGAGCAGGCCGATCATGCTGAGGACGCCGATGGTCGCGGGCTGCAGATGGACGCCGCGGACCAGGTAGACGATCATGATCGCGCCGGCGGCGGCCTGGAAGAGCATCGTCGCCATCGTGTTGAGCGCGAGCGGCCGCAGCAGCGGGTGCTTGAAGACGTACCGCAGGCCGTCACCGATCTCGCGGCGCAGGTCGGGGCGTTCGGGTTTGGCCGGAGCGGCCTCGGGTGCGCGGATCGAGCGCAGCCACACCGCTGACCACAGGAAGCTCAGCGCGTCCAGGCCGATCGTCAGTGCTGCGCCGAGCCATTGGACGAGTAGTCCGCTCGCGCCGGCTCCGACGACCGCGGCGACCGAGTGGTTGGCCGCGAGTTTCGCGTTGCCCGGCAGCAGGCGGTCCCGGTCGAGCAGCCGCGGCAGGTACGACGTGTGCGCGACGTCGAACAGCACCGTGAGGATCCCGGCCGGGATCAGTACGGCGTACACCTGCGTCAGGGTGAGTACGTCGAACCACCAGGCGACCGGGATCGACGCGAACAGGAGCGCCCGGAGCAGGTCGGCGTACACGAGGACCGGGCGGCAGCGGACGCGGTCGGCCCAGGCTCCGGCGAACAGACCGAGGACGAGCCAGGCCGCGGTCTCGCAGGTGCGCAGGAGCGAGACCTGCAGCGTGGACGCGTCCAGGGTGAGCACGGCCAGCAGCGGGACGGCGCCCATGCTCAGGCGCGATCCGAGCTGACTCAGCAGGTCGGCGGCCCATAACCGACGGAAATCGGGATGGCGGAGGATGCCCATTCCGTGACCGTAGAACCTGAGTTGAGTCCTGTCGACTCAAGTATCAAGAAAGTTGAGTCACCTGGACTCAATATAATTCGTGGGTGAAATTGTCGGCGTTCTCGTGCAGGATGGGTGGCCTGCGTCACATCCAGAAGGGGGATGTTCGGATGGCTGCAATCGAGGCGAGGGGCCTCGTGAAGACGTTCAAGGGCAGGAAGACCACGGTCAAGGCGCTCGACGGCATCGACCTCGACGTACCGGAAGGGACCGTGCTCGGCCTCCTCGGGCCGAACGGGGCGGGCAAGACCACCACGGTCCGGGTGCTCACCACGCTGATGCGGCCGGACGCCGGCAGTGCCCGCGTGCTCGGCCACGACGTGGTGGCGGAGGCGGACACGGTCCGGTCACTGGTCGGCCTCTCGGGGCAGTACGCCGCGGTCGACGAGCTGCTGACCGGCCGGGAGAACCTGTGGATGTTCGGCCGGCTGTACCGGCTGAGCAGTCAGCAGGCCAAGGCGCGCGCGGAGGAGCTGCTGGCGACGTTCGATCTGACCGAGGCGGCGGACCGGACGCTGAAGACGTACTCCGGTGGCATGCGGCGCCGGCTCGACCTGGCCGGCTCGCTGATCGCGCACCCGAAGGTGTTGTTCCTCGACGAGCCGACGACCGGCCTGGACCCGCGCTCGCGGCTCGATCTGTGGCAGATCATCCGTGACCGGGTCCGCGAGGGCGTGACGATCCTGCTCACCACGCAGTACCTCGAGGAGGCCGACGAGCTGGCCGACAGCATCGCGGTGGTGGACCACGGCTCGGTGATCGCCCGCGGTACGGCGGACGAGCTCAAGGCGAAGGTCGGCGGCGAGCGGATCGAGGTCGTCGTGCAGGATCCGGCCGACGCCGCGCGGGCGCTGGCGCTGCTGACCGCCGCGCTCGGGATCGCGGATCCGGAGTCGACGACGCTCGACGACCACACCCGCCGGGTCACGGTGCCGGCGCCGGGTGGATCGAGCTCGCTGGTCGACGTCATCCGCACGCTGGACGGAGCCGGGATCCGGATCGCCGACATCGGTCTGCGGCGGCCGACGCTGGACGACGTGTTCCTCACCCTGACCGGGCACGAGGCCGAGCAGAAGGAGTCGTTGTGAGTACGCAAGTGCCGGCCCGGGTGAATCCTGTTTCCCGGGCGTTGTCCGACGCCGGGGTCCTCGCCTGGCGGAGCCTGAAGCGGATCCCGCGGACGCCGGACATGCTGATCTACGCGACCATCCAGCCGATCATGTTCGTGCTGCTGTTCGCGTACGTGTTCGGGAACGCGATCCCGATCCCGGGGTTCCCCGGGGCCCGGGCGTACCGGGAGTTCCTGATGGCCGGGATCTTCGCGCAGACGATGGCGTTCGCGGTCGCGTCGGCGAGTGTCGGGCTGGCCGACGACATGTCCAAGGGACTCATCGACCGCTTCCGGTCGTTGCCGATGGCAAGATCCGGCGTGATCGCCGGGCGGGTGGTCGGCGACCTGGTGTTCAACGCGTTCGTGATGCTGGTCATGGTGATCTGCGGCCTCATCGTCGGCTGGCGCTGGCACAACGGATTCGGCCAGGCGCTGGCGGCGTTCGGGATCCTGCTGCTGTTCGCGTTCGCGATGCTCTGGGTCGGTGCGTTGATCGGGCTGTCGGTCGGCGGTCCGGAGGTGGCGGCGTCGGCCGGGCTGATCTGGCTGTTCCCGCTGACGTTCCTGTCGAACGCGTTCGTCCCGACGCCGAACCTGCCGAGCGGTCTGCAACCGGTCGCCGAGTGGAACCCGATCTCCTCGATCGTCGCCGCCTGCCGGCACCTGTTCGGCAACCCGTCGCCGTTCGCCAGCCCGGACGGTTTCCCCGCCCAGCACCCGGTCTGGCTGTCGCTGATCTGGTGCGTGGCGATCATCGCCGTGTTCGCCCCGCTGGCGGTCCGCAAGTACCGGAGCGCCACTGCCCATTGACAAGATTTATACGGCGTGCAAATAATCCTAACTGTGTTAAAGAAACCGGCTGAGGACTGGCGCGCGGCGCGGCGGGAGAGTGCGCGGGCGAGCGTGCTCACCGCCGCGTGGGGCCTGGTGCGCGAGGAAGGGCTGGCCGCGCTGTCGTTGCGCGAGCTGGCCCGCCGGGCCGGGATCACCACGCCGACCGTCTACGCGTACTTCGAGTCCAAGAACGCGATCCTGGACGCGATGTTCGCGCAGGCGGCGCAGGCGTTCGTGGACCTGAAGCACTCGTTGCCGGTCACGGACGATCCGCGTCATGACCTGCTCGCCGACGCACAGGCCTTCGTCACCTTCTGCGTGACCGACGTCCCTCGGTATCAGTTGCTGTTCCAGCACTCGGTGCCCGGCTTCACGCCGTCCGCCGAGTCGTACGAGCTCGCGGTCGGTGCGCTGGAGACCACCCGCGAGCTCCTCGCACGCAACGGCGTGCACGATCCACGGCACCTCGACATCTGGACCGCCGTCACCGTCGGCCTGGTCGGCCAGCAGGTCTCCAACGACCCGGGCGGCGACCGGTGGATCGGGCTGGTCGAGGACGTGACCCGGATGTTCCTCGCGCAGTACGCGCACGGGGACACCACGTAACACCAGGGGGAACCCATGACCGCAGTCACCCGGCCCACACTCCATCACCTGGCCCTGACCGTCACCGACCTCGCGTCGAGCGTCCAGTGGTACGGCGAGGTGTTCGGAGTCCACCCGGTGCTCGACGTACCGCATCAAGGCGGTGTCGGCCGGATCCTCGCCGACGCGGACCGCCGGCTGATGATCGCGCTGCACCACCACGACGCCAACGACGGCGCCCTCGGCCACGAGACGACCACCGGCCTGGATCACGCCGGCTTCGCGGTCCCGTCCCGGGCCGACCTCGAACACTGGCAGGACCACCTGGAGGCGCACGGCGTGGTCCGCGCGGACGTGGCGGACAAGCCGCTCACGCAGTCCCCGATCGCCGACGAGCCGTACGCGTCCGTCCTCGTCTTCCGCGACCGGGACAACATCCAGCTGGAGTTCTTCGCGCCTGCCCACTGACCCGCGGCGCGGACAGCACACGGGGACCGCGGACATCCGGCCAGATGTCCGCGGTCCCCATCAGCTGTCCACGGTGGGGCTGACGACGGTACGGCGTACCTCAAAAGCAAGCGCCCCGGTGGGGTGTCCACCGGGGCGCTGGAAGCTTTTGGTGGATCAGCCGGTGAAGGGTTCCGCGGCGACGATCTCGACGGTCACGTCCTTGCCGTTCGGGGCCTCGTAGGTGGCCTTGTCGCCCTTCTTCTTGCCGAGGATCGCGGCGCCGAGCGGAGACTGCGGCGAGTACACGTCGATGTCGACCGACGCGTCCAGGGCGAGCAGCTCACGGGAACCGAGCAGGAACGTCTCGACGTCGTCGTCACCGGCGAACTTGATCGACACCTTCATGCCCGGCTCGATCTTGCCGCCGGCCTTCGGGGTCTCGCCGACCCGCGCCCGCCGGAGCATGTCCTCCAGTTGCCGGATCCGCGCCTCGATCTTGCCCTGCTCGTCCTTGGCGGCGTGGTAACCGCCGTTCTCCTTGAGGTCGCCCTCGTCCCTGGCCTCGCTGATCCGCTGCGTGATCTCGGCACGGGCAGGGCCCTTGAGGTGCTCGAGCTCGGACTTCAGCTGGTCGTAACCGTCCTGCGTCAGCCAGACAACGCTGTCCTCGTCGATCTTCTGCGTCACGGGCTGCTCCTTGTGTCGGTGGGATGGGCAGGAAAATACTGCTGGCCGCCGTCGTCGACGGCGACCATTCCATCGAGCGTAGCAAGAGACCGTCGATCACGCAGGGGCTTCAGACGGTCGCAACCGCGTGGAAAACGTTTGCTGCGACCGATTTCCGGACTCTGGCGGCAATCGGTTGCCGTGGCAGCTTGTTCGCTGACGCGACCAGGATTCAGCGCGGGCGCTGCTGGTCGGCCGTCGTACAGCCGATCAGGACCACCGAGGTCGCCGAGCGCTGCGTTGTCAGCGTCACCGGGACCACCTGGCGGCGGGGCGAGTCGGCCGGCACCGTGACGCTCACCTCGCCGACGATCGAGAAGTCCGCCGCCTTGGCCTGCAGCCGGCAGACCGCGTCCACCGACTCGTTCCGGTCGACCTTGACGGTGGCCTTCGCGCTCGTCGGCGACACGATCTCGAACCCCTGCAGCTGCGACTGCACCGGCGGGTGCGACTGCGCCCAGGCGACCCAGACCAGCCACACGAGTCCGGCCAGCGCGACCACGGCCACGGCCCCGATGATCAGGGGCCGCCGGGAGCGCCCGGTCCGTCCGTACCGGGCGTTCAGGTCGGCGGCGGGGGACGTGGAGGAGTCGGTCACAGGTCAGTCCAGGGGGTCGGTCGTGGGTTTTGCGCGGGGTTGGAGGACCATTGTGTCTTGTGAGTGGAGATCTGCGGTTGTTGCATGTGCACGCCCACCCGGACGACGAGTCGAGCAAGGGGGCCGCGTCGACCGCGCGGTACGTGGCCGAGGGCGTGGAGGTGATGGTCGCCACGTGTACCGGCGGAGAACGCGGATCGATCCTGAACCCGAAGATGGACCGCCCCGAGGTGCTGGCGAACATCACCGAGATCCGCCGCAAGGAGATGGACACGGCGCGCGAGATCCTCGGCATCCGGCAGGAGTGGCTCGGCTGGGTCGACTCCGGGTTCCCCGAGGGCGATCCGCTGCCGCCGCTGCCGGAGGGCTGTTTCGCGGCGCAGAAGGTGGAGGACGCCGCGGCCCCGCTGGTGAAGCTGATCCGCGAGTTCCGTCCGCAGGTCGTCACGACGTACGACGAGAACGGCGGGTACCCGCACCCGGACCACGTGATGTGCCACCAGATCACGGTGGCCGCGTTCGAGGCCGCGGGGGACAAGGACGCCTACCCGGAGCTCGGCGAGCCGTGGCAGCCGCTGAAGCTGTACTACCACCACACCTTCCACTACGAGCGGATGAAGGCGCTGCACGACGGGATGGTCGCGCGCGGCCTCGAGTCGCCGTACGCCGAGCGTCTGAAGGACTGGAAGCCGGACCCGGAGAACGAGCGCCGCATCACCACCCGGGTCGAGTGCGCGAAGTACTTCGAGGTGCGGGACCGGGCGCTGCTCGCCCATGCGACCCAGATCGATCCGGACGGTGCGTGGTTCGCCGTACCGCTGGAAGTGCACCAGGCGGCCTGGCCGACCGAGGACTACGAGCTGGCGCGGAGCGTGGTCGAGTCCGGGCTGCCCGAGGACGATCTGTTCGCGGGGCTCCGCTGACGGGCGGCGCGGACAATGAGAGAATGGTGGCGTGACAGCGATGATCTCCCTTCAGACGGCCGAGATCGACCCCAACGTCGTGAAGCCGGGATGGGTCGCGCTCCTGATCGTGCTGGCTCTCGCTGTCGCCACCTTCCTGCTGTGGCGCAACATGGGCAAGCAGCTGAAGCGGATCGACGTGGACCGCGATGGTGCGGACGACCCAGCACCGTCCGGCGACCCAGCGAGTCCGGACGACTCGCAGTCCCAGGCCGGCGATGCGGAGCCGACGACTTCGGACCGGAACCGGACTCCGACTGAAAGACCCTGATCACGACATGGTGTCGGACTGGGCAGCCCACCTGCGTCTGACCCTATAGTGACCCGGTGACCGCGACGCGCGCTGCCAGGCACCGGATGCCTGGACGTCTGGTCGCGGGCGGCGTGGCCGCGATCCTCGTGGCGTCGATCGGCCTGGTGGTCGCGCTGTACGCGGCCGACAGCGCGCCGAGCCTGTCCCGCGGGATCGGCGGGCCGGGGCCGTTCGTGTCCTGGCTGCTGCCGCTGCTCCGGCTCGTGTCCACGCTGGCGACCGTCGGTTGTGCGGGCGCGCTGCTCGCGGCCGTCGTACTGCTGCGGCTCGAGGGCGGTCCGCTCGGTGTGCAGGGCCGGCGGGCGGTCCGGGACGCGAGCAACTCGGCGATCATCTGGGCGGTGTGCGCGTTCGCCGGTGCGGTGGTGACGGCGGCGCTGCTGCTCAACACCCCGGTGCGGCTGCTCCGGCTGCGCTTCGACGACGCGCTCGGCGTACCCGAAGTGAAGGCGCTCCTGATCACGGGCATCCTGGTCGTCGCGCTGGCGATCGGGATCCGGCGTGTGCAGACCTCGTCCGCCGCGGGCCTCGGCGTGCTGGTGGCGATCGCGGCGCTGATCCCGAACGCGGTCACGGCGTACCCGAGGAACGAGTCGTACGTCGTGATCGCGGGGGCCGCCCTGGTGATCCATGTGATCGCGGCGACGACCTGGATCGGTGGGCTCGCGGGCCTCGTGCGCTACGGCCGCGCGAGCCGGACCGGGCTGCGGCTCGTGATGGAGCGGTACGGCCAGGTCGCGGTGATCTCGTCGGTCGCCGTCCTGCTCAGCGGGCTCCTCAGCGCCGCCGGCCGGCTGGCCGCGAAGAGCGGTGGCTGGGGCTCGATCCCCGACGCCCTGACCACCGACGCGTACGGCGCGTTGCTGATCGCGAAGATCGTCGCCTTCCTGCTCCTCGTCCTGCTCGCCGCGCTGCACCGCGTCTACTCCCAGGACGACGTGCTCGACGCCGCCCTGCCCTTCTGGCGCGTCGTCGCCGTGGAACTCCTCACCATGGCCGTCACCCTCGGCCTCTCCGTCGCCCTGTCGCAGACGGCTTAGGTCCAGGGGGCCGTCCGTAGGTCTGTGGTGGTGCGGCGTTCGCGGCTGGGTGGTTGGGTCTCGGCGGCGCGGCCGACGGCGATCATCGACACGATGTGCCAGCCGGCGCCGGGGCTCAGCTCGTCCGTGAGGGCGTCGAGATCGAAGGCGCGGAACTGACGGCAGGCCAGGTCCATCGCGTGCGCCTGCAGGGTCAGGTGGGCCACGGACTGGCCGAGGTCGTAGTCGGCGAAGTCGGAGTACACCCAGTCGGTGTCCTCCACGTACCGATGGGCCATCGTGACGACGAGGAGGGACGCGCTCGGTGCCCAGCGCGCCGAACTGCGGGCGAGGTGCCGGACGACGCGCTTGTGCTCGGCCTCGTCGCGGCGCGCGACGAAGTACGCCCAGGGCTGGGAGTTGCCCGCGGACGGTGCCCAGCGGGCCGCGTCGAGCAGGACCTCGACGTCGTCGTCGCTGACGGACCAGGTGGGGTCGAACCACAGGGGACTGAAGCGGCCGGCGAGCAGGGGGTGGACGGACATGTCCCGATTCAACCGCCACCCTGTCGGGGCCGCTCCGGCGGGAGCATACGGTGGGGGTATGGCGAACGAGCTCGGGCGGTCGACCAGTCCGTACCTGCGGCAGCACGCGGGCAACCCGGTGGAGTGGCGGGAGTGGTCCGAGCAGGCGTTCGCCGAGGCTCGCGAGCGTGACGTCCCGGTGTTCCTGTCGGTGGGGTACTCCGCGTGTCACTGGTGTCATGTGATGGCCCATGAGTCGTTCGAGGACGCCGAGACGGCGGCGTACCTGAGTGAGCATTTCGTGAGTGTGAAGGTCGATCGCGAGGAGCGGCCGGACGTCGACGCGATCTACATGGCCGCCACCGTGGCGATGACCGGGCAGGGCGGCTGGCCGATGTCGGTGTTCCTCACGCCGTCGGGGGAGCCGTTCTTCTGCGGGACGTACTTCCCGAAGGACGCGCGCGCGGGCATGGCGACGTTCCGGCAGGTGCTGGAGGCAATCACCGACGCGTGGCGGACCAGGCGCGAGCAGCTCGACGGGATCGGGAAGCGCGTCGTCGAGCAGCTCGGTGCGCAGCAGCCGGCCGGACAGGAGACGTTCGACGTCGCCCGGGCCGCGCAGCTGCTGAAGACCGACTTCGATCCGGTCGACGCCGGCTTCGGGCGGGCGCCGAAGTTCCCGCCGTCGATGGTGCTCGACTTCCTGCTCCGCCACCACCGTCGTACCGGTGACGAGGATGCGCTCGCGATGGTCGCGCAGACGTGTGACCGGATGGCGCGCGGCGGGATGTACGACCAGCTCGCCGGGGGATTCGCGCGGTACTCCGTCGACGGCCAGTGGGTCGTCCCGCACTTCGAGAAGATGCTGTACGACAACGCGCTGCTCCTAGACGTCTACACGCACTGGTGGACGATCAGCGGCGACCCGCTCGCGAAGCGCATCGCCGAGGAGACCGCCGACTTCCTCCTCGACGAGCTCCGGACGCCGGAAGGCGGTTTCGCCTCGGCCCTCGACGCCGACACCGAGGGCGAGGAGGGCAAGTACTACGTCTGGACGCCGGAGGAGCTGCGGTCGGTGTTGTCGGCGGACGACGCGGACTGGGTCGTCGAACTCTGCGACGTGAGCGGCACCTTCGAGCACGGTACGTCGGTCCTCCAGCTTCGGCAGGATCCGGATGATCCCGAACGGTGGGCCCGTGTTCGCGAAACCCTGCGGCAGGCGCGGGCGCGGCGTACCTACCTGGGCCGCGACGACAAGGTGGTCGCGGCGTGGAACGGGCTGGCGATCACGGCGCTGACCCGTGCGGGCGTCGTGCTCGAGAAGCCGCAGTACGTCGAGGCTGCTGAGCGCGCGGCCCGTCTGATCCGGGACGTGCACCTGGAGGGCGCCAGGCTGTACCGGACGTCGCGGGACGGTGTGCGGGGGAGCGCGGACGGCGTACTCGAGGACTATGCGGCGTTCACGCAGGGATGTCTGACGTTGCTGGGGGCAACCGGTGACGTCGAGTGGTTCCAGGTGGCGGAGGGTTTGCTGGGCAGGGTTCTGGAGCAGTTCGTTGCTGATGGCTCCTACTTCGACACGGCCGCGGATGCGGAGCGGTTGGTCTGGCGGCCGCAGGATGCGACGGACAACGCGACTCCGTCCGGGGTCAGCCTTGCGGCTGAGGCGTTCACGACGATGGCGGGCTTGACCGGCTCGGACCGGCACGAGGCCGCCGCCGAGCAGGCGCTGAGGGCCTCGGGCGCGATCGCGCAGCGTGCGCCCCGCTTCGCCGGGCGCGCCCTCGCGGTCGCCGAGACGATCGCCGGTGGGCCGCTGGAGATCGCGATCGTGACGACGGACCGCCCGGCCGGGGTGGAGCAGGCCGCCGGGGTGGAGCAGGCGGCCGAGGTGCGACGGGCGGGCGAGGCAGACGCGGCCGCGGGTGATGCGGGTGAGCTGCGGCGGGTGGCGTTCACCGAGGCGCCGTGGGGTACGCCGATCGTGGCCGGGTCGGCCGGTCTCGCCGTACCGCTGATGGACGGGCGGGAGCTGGTCGGTGGGCAACCGGCGGCGTACGTGTGTCAGAAATTCACCTGCCGGCTGCCCGTGACGTTGCCGGAACACCTTCGCCGGGACCTGCGGCCCGCGGACTGATCGCTCGCCGGGTGCGGGTTTTCCCTGTCGTTTCGGCCGAATCCCTTGACGCGGGGCGACCGGACGGCAACAGTCGGTCCTCAGCTGGATGTAACAGAACTCGCATGTATCGACACGAAGTGTCACAAATGAGGCAGTGGCACTGTTGCGTCAGCATCCGGCGCGTCCCCAACTGAATTCGGTCGCTGCGCCCAAACAGCGACCACACCGTGAGGAGATGTTGTCTTGAAACGACTGACATCAGCAGGGGCGGTGGCGATCGTCGCAGCGGCGGGTCTTGCCACGTCGTTCACCGCTTCGAACGCGGGTGCCGCCGACCGGACGGCTCCGCTCCCGGCATCCGGCTTCAACCAGCCGGCCGCCGTTCAGGCCCAGCAGGCGCTGACCGCGCAGACGGCCACCGCTCTCGGACTCGGCTCCGGCGAGCAGCTCAAGGTCCGCGACGTGGTCAAGGACCCGGACGGCACGGAGTACGTCCGCTACGACCGGACCTTCAACGGCCTGAAGGTCGTCGGGGGTGACCTGATCGTCAAGCGCAAGGGCGAGTCGATCGGGCAGGTCACCTACAACCGTGGCGCCAAGTCGGTCGGCGTCGCCACCAAGCCGACCCTGTCCCAGTCGGCGGCGCTCGCCAAGGGCGCGCAGGCGGCCCAAAAGACGGCACAGTTCAAGGCAACCGATACTCGCAGCAAGGGCCAGCTCGTCGTCTTCGTGACGCCGACCAAGCCCGTACTCGCCTACGAGGTCGTGACAACCGGGGTGAAGCCCGACCAGACCCCGTCGGTGCTGCACTCGTTCATCGACGCCAAGACCGGCGCCGTGCTGGACCAGGACGACGAGGTCAAGACCGGTACCGGCAACTCGATGTACTCCGGCACGGTCTCGATCGGTACGTCGGGCAGCTACACGATGAGCGACCCGGGCCGCGGCGGCAACTACACCACGGATCTCAACGGTGCGACCTCCGGCGCGGGGACGACGTTCACCGACGCCGACGACACCTGGGGCAACGGCAGTACGTCGAGCCGCCAGACCGCCGGTGTGGACGCGCACTACGGTGCCCAGCTGACCTGGGACTACTACAAGAACGTCCACGGCCGGAACGGCATCTTCAACGACGGCCGCGGTGCGCGTTCCCGGGTGCACTACGGCAACGCGTACGTGAACGCGTTCTGGGACGGCACCCAGATGACGTACGGCGACGGCGCCAACAACGCCCGTCCGCTGACCAGCATCGACGTGGCCGGCCACGAGATGAGCCACGGCGTCACCGAGGCGACCGCCAACCTGAACTACTCCGGGGACGCCGGCGGTCTGAACGAGTCCACCTCGGACATCTTCGGTACCGCGGTCGAGTTCGCCGCGAACAACACGTCCGACCCGGGTGACTACCTGATCGGCGAGAAGATCAACATCAACGGCAACGGCAGCCCGCTGCGCTACATGGACAAGCCGTCGAAGGACGGCCGCAGCGTGGACTGCTGGTCCAGCAGCACCGGTGGGATGGACCCGCACTACTCGTCCGGCCCGCTGAACCACTGGTTCTACCTGGCCTCCGAGGGCACCGGCAGCAAGGTCATCGGCGGTGTCACGCACAGCAGCACCGCGTGCAACGGCGCGACCATCACCGCCGTCGGCCGCGACGTGGCCGCCAAGGTCTGGTACCGCACGCTGAGCACCAAGCTCAGCTCGGGCAGCACCTACAAGGACGCCCGCGAGGGTGCGATCAACTCCGCGAAGGAGCTGTACGGCGCCGACTCCGCGCAGTGCAAGGGCATCGAGGCCGCGTTCAACGGCATCTCGGTCCCGGCCGGTGCGGCGACCTGCGGTGGTGGCACCGACCCGGAGCCGCCGACCGGTGACAACCTGCTGAAGAACCCGGGCTTCGAGTCCGGCGCGGTGGACTGGACCGGCACCGCCGGCCCGATCACCAACAACACCGGCCGTCCGGCGCGCACCGGCACCTGGAAGCTGTGGCTGGGTGGAAACGGCCGCACCGCCACCGAGACCGTCGGCCAGTCGGTCGCGATCCCGGCGTCGGCGACCAGTGCGAAGCTGTCGTTCTGGATCCGGATCGACACCGCGGAGACCACGGCCTCGACGGTGTACGACACCGCGAAGGTCCAGGTCGTCAACGGTTCGACCACGAGCACGCTGGCGACGTACTCGAACCTGAACAAGAACACGACGTACGTGCAGAAGACGCTCGACGTGACGCAGTACAAGGGTAAGACCGTCACGGTGCGGTTCGTCGGACAGGAGGACTCTTCGCTGCAGACGAGCTTCGTCATCGACGACACCTCGCTGACTGTCAGCTGAGTCCACTGAATCGTCCGGGGCGTGCGCGGCCCTCCGCCCAGGCCCGCGCGCCCCGGATTCCTTGCGTTCGAAGGAGTTCCTCATGCGCAAGACCCTCTACCCCGCGCTCGGTGTCGTCCTCGTGGCAGGTGCTCTGCTGGCCCCGGGCACGGTGGTCGCCGCGGCCGAGTCGCCGGACATCTCGGTCACCAACGCCAAGGCTCATCTCGACCAGTTCCAGTCCATTGCCACCAGCAACGGCGGCAACCGGTACACCGGCCGGCCCGGGTACAAGGCGTCGGCCGACTACGTGAAGGCCAAGCTGGACGCGGCCGGGTACACCACCGTCCTGCAGTCGTTCAGCACCTCGGCCGGTACGTCGTACAACGTGATCGCGGAATGGCCGCACGGCGACGCGAACCACGTGGTGATGGCCGGCTCGCACCTGGACAGCGTCAGCTCCGGTCCGGGTATCAACGACAACGGCTCCGGTAGCGCCGGCGTCCTCGAAACCGCCCTCGCCTACGCTGCCAGTGGCCAGACTCCCAGGAACCGGTTGAGGTTCGGGTTCTGGGGTGCCGAGGAGCTCGGGCTGCTCGGTTCGAAGTACTACGTGAACAACCTGCCCGCCGCCGAGCGGGACAAGATCGAGCTGTACCTGAACTTCGACATGATCGCGTCGCCGAACCCGGGGTACTTCGTGTACGACGACAACCCGGCCGGCGACGGCGCGCGCGACGACCTGGTCGCGTACTTCACCGGCAAGAACGTGCAGACGGAGTTCGTCGACGTCCAGGGCCGGTCGGACCACGCCGCGTTCCGGTCGTTGGGGATCCCTACGGCCGGGACGTTCTCCGGTGCCGAGGGCACCAAGACGTCCGGGCAGGCGGCGAAGTGGGGAGGTACGGCGGGGCAGGCGTACGACCCGTGCTACCACCGGTCCTGCGACACGATCAGCAACCTGGACCTGACGTCGCTCGACCGCCAGATCGATGCCATCGGCCACATGATCTGGACGTACGCGCAGAAGGACTACACCGGCGGGCCGCCGCCGACCGGTGACAACCTGCTGCAGAACCCCGGCTTCGAGTCCGGTGCGGTGAACTGGACCGGGCACACCGGTGTGATCACGAACAGCACGTCACGGCCGGCGCACACCGGGTCGTACAAGGCGTGGCTGCAGGGCAACGGCCGGAGCAGTACCGAGAACCTCGGTCAGTCGGTCGCGATCCCGTCCACGGCGGCCACGGCGGCGTTGTCGTTGTGGATCCGGATCGACACGGCGGAGACGACGTCCTCGACGGTGTACGACACCGTGAAGATCCAGGTCGTCGACGGGTCCACGGCGGCCACGCTGGCGACGTACTCGAACCTGAACCGGAGTACGTCGTACGTGCAGAAGACGCTCGATGTGTCGCAGTACAAGGGAAAGACGGTCACGGTGCGGTTCGTCGGACAGGAGGATTCCTCCTTGCAGACCAGCTTCGTGATCGACGACGTCGCGGTGACGGTCGGCTAAAGCTGCTTGCAGAGCTTGCCCGGCGGGATGGCGGCCTCGGTGAGGAGTTTGCTCACCGGGGCCGCCAGCGGCTCCACCTTCGGGTCCTCGATCCGGCCGGTCTTCCCGTTCGCGGTGACCGCGACGATCATGTCGTCCGGGTGCCTCGTGGTCGGCTTCTTCGCGGCCAGGCCGGCCCAGTCGACCTGCTGAGCGGCCGTGGTGATGCTGGTCAGCAGGCTCGGGTCGAGCTTGCAGCGGATCGTCTTCTTGCCGCGGGAGCTCACGGTCGCGACGCCGTCGGTGCCGATCTGCACCTGGTCGTCGAAGCCCGCGAATCCACCGGTCCTGGACACGGTGAGTGGCAGACCGGCCCCCACCGGCGTCGACTGAGTGACCGTCGGCAAGGTCGGTGGGGGTGTCGTGGTCGCTGGGGTTCCTCCTGTGCCGGACTCGCTGCCGCATCCGGTCAGGACGAGGCCCGCCGCCGTGCACAGGGCCGCTGCTGTGTAGCTGCTCAGGTTCCTCACGCACTATGGATACAGGTTGGCGGGGCATTCGTTGCAGCTGTGACACGACTGCAATGCTCAGACGACGTCTGACACCAGGTCGACCAGCGCGCGGGTCAGCTGGACCCGCTGCTCGAACAGCGCCGGCGACGCGTCGGCCTTACCGAACAGCTCCAGCGGTAGCGCGGTGAACACGGCGCGGGCGAGCAGCGAGCCGAGGTACCCGTACAGCACCTCGTCCTCGGACACGTGCATGCCGTCGCGAGCCAGACCCTCCTGGAACGCCCTGGGGATCACCTTGTGTACTGCGGGCAACGCCTCCGGAGCCAGCTCGCCCGCGTGGGCCAGACCGATCAGGAGCTGCCCCAGGTCGAACCCGACCGCCTGCGGGCAGTCGAAGCCCCAGTCGATCACCACGAACTCGTCCGGGCTGTCGTGGGGGACCAGCAGGTTCTGCGGGCTGGCGTCCCCGTGCTGGTAGCACTGCGGCAACGCGTCGAGTGCGTCGAGCACCGCGGGAAGCCGCTCAGCTAGCGCGAGCAGGTCGTCGCGCAGCCGGTGGTCTCCCAGGTGGCACACCGCGGCTGCGAGGAGTGGATGCCGCCACGTCTGCGGGTCGGACAGCGCGGGCACTGCGCCTTGCAGTACGCGCCCATGGGTGTAGAAGCGCAGTCCGATGCCCGGCGTGGTCACGTGCTCGCGGGGGAGGAGCGGCTCCACCAGATGCGGCTGCCGGCGTGCCGACAGCCGGCCGAGCAGGTACGCCGCTCGCTCGAAGCGGTCGATCGGCCACGGACCCCACTCCTGGATAACGTTCTCCATCCACAGGGTGGCCCGGTCGTCGTCGTACACGTCGATCCGGTATGCCGTCGGCAGCCGCATGCCGTCCGGGAGGAGATCGGTGATGTTGCTGCGGTGGACCGCGACTTCCAGTTGCCAGGGCAAGTTATGGACGAACGGCCCCCGGAACTCTTCGGGGATGAGGCCGAGCATCGGCCAGTGCCGGACCGACTGCAGCTTCTTCACGAAGCACGACCAGTCGGTGCCGTCCGCCGTCGTCCCGAACACCCGGTGCAACGACTCGGTGCTCGGGGTGCCGATCGGGTAGTCGACCGGCTCGACCCGGACCGCGCCCGCCACGGAGGCCGGATCGCCGGTGATCGTCCGGACGAGCGCGGTCAGGTCCTCCTCCCCCAGAGCATCCCGGCCGAGCGCCGCCAACGCAGTACTCATGTCTTCCCCCCGGAAGTAAGGTATCCTTACGATCTAGATAGTAAAGTTGCCTTATGACTTCCGTCAACGACGTTTCGGGTCAACTGGCCGGCCCGTGGTCCGAGCACATCGCCGGTCTGCTCGGCGCCGCGCTGTACCGGATCCGCGCGGAGATCCTGGCCACGTCCGAGGAGCAGTTCCCCGGCCTGCGGGTCTCGCACTACCGCCTGCTGGAGCTCATCCCGCCCGACGGCGCCCGCATCACCGATCTGGCGGAGGCCGCGGTGATGACCAAACAGGGTCTGGGGCAGCACGTCGACTACCTGCAGCGCCTCGGCTACGTCGAGTCCGGCCGCCTCCGCGAGGACCGCCGCGTCCGCCTGGTACGCCGTACCGCGAAGGGCGACGAAGCCGCCGCCTTCAGCCGAGCCGCCATCGCCCGCGTCGAACAACGCTGGTCCGACCAGCTAGGCCCCGCCCGCTACACCACCCTCCGCGAAACCCTCCAAGACCTCACCACCTAACCACCCCACCATCCGCAGACCGGACACGCCTACGGCGCGACTGCCTTGTCGGCCGGCTCCGCCGGCGCGGGGCGGTGCTGTCGTGCGGGCGTGCCCGGCGAGCATCCCGTGATCGCGCTCCCGGGGTACCTGTCTGGTGATCGGCATCGCCGGGCGTCGGATACCCCAGCGGCCTACCTGGGAGTGGGTATTCCGGAACTTTTGTGCCGCTATACGCCGAATTGTTTCCGGAAAAGCCGCGGTGAGGCTGGGCCGCCGCGGGTGGGTGGTCAGCCGGCGCGGTATGTCGCGATGCTGACGGCGATGTAGTGGCAGATGAAGGCGGCCACGGTGAAGGCGTGGAAGATTTCGTGGAAGCCGAACCAGCGGGGGGACGGGTTCGGGCGCTTGGTGCCGTAGACGATCGCGCCGATCGAGTACAGGCCGCCGCCGACGGCGATCAGGGTGACGACCGCGGTGCCGCCGGAGTGGTAGATGTCGCTCATCCAGAAGATCGCGACCCAGCCGAGCGCCAGGTAGATCGGAGTGTAGCTCCAGCGCGGCGCGCTCAGCCAGAACACCCGGAACAGGATGCCGAGCGCGGCACCGCCCCACACCAGGCTGAGCATCAGCACCCGGTCCTTGCCGTGCAGCAGCACCATCCCGAGTGGGGTGTAGGTGCCGGCGATCAGCAGGAAGATGTTGCTGTGGTCGAGCCGGCGCAGGATCGCCTCACCGGTCGGCCCCCAGTAGAACCGGTGGTACAGCGCCGAGATGCCGAACAGCAGCATCGCGCCGGCGGTGTAGACCGCGGCCGCGATCCGCGCGTTCGCGTTCGGGGCCAGGCAGATCAGCACGATGCCGGCGGCGGAGGCGAGCGGGAACGTGCCGGCGTGCAACCATCCGCGGAGCTTCGGCTTGAGTGGGCTGAGTCGTCCGGAGAGCCGGTGACCGAGTTCCTGGGGCTGGGCGCTGGTAGCGGTCATCGCCGTCCTTTCGAGGGGAGTCCGGGCGGTTCGTACACAGGTCGGGTCCGACGCTCCCGCGCCTACTGCGCGGCACTCGGTACGGCACCTCGCCGCACTGGCGCGAAGGCCACGATGCTCCGCATCGAGACCTTCGCTCCAGCACGCCGATGCACCGCACCGAGCACCTGCTCGCTACGGCGCGGGAGCGCCGGACCCGACCTACGCAACCGTAACCTACGCATCCGTAGGTTGCATGGGTCAGAAGGATGAAATGTAGGCGACGTCACCCGGGCGACGCGACACCTCCGCGTGTTCGATGCACGAACGGCGCGGAAAGTTCGGGCTTGCTGTCAGGTTGTTCCGAGTGGTCCTGTGCCCTCTCGGAGCGGGGTCAATCTGGGCTAGCCTCGTGTCCGAGACACTTGAGGAGAGCACCCTGCCCATGCGGACACCAGGCAAGCAGAAGCTGCGCAACGCGCTCTACAGCCTGTACGAGCGCCGGGTCCGCCGGTCCCTGTCGCCGGACCGGATCCCGCGGCACATCGGCGTCATCATCGACGGCAACCGGCGCTGGGCCCGGCAGGTCGGCGACCCGGTGTCGCGCGGTCACGAGGCCGGGGCGAACAAGATCTCCGAGTTCCTGGAGTGGTGTGACGACGTCGGCGTCAAGGTCGTCACGGTGTGGATGCTGTCCACCGACAACCTGACCCGCCCGGCCGACGAGCTGGAGCCGCTGCTGCGGATCATCGAGCAGACCGTCGAGGAGCTGACCGCGATCGGCCGCTGGCGGATCCACCCGGTCGGCGCGCTCGACCTGCTGCCCGGCACCACCGCGGAGGCACTGAAGGCGGCCGAGACCGCCACGCAGGACGTCCAGGGCATGCTGGTCAACGTCGCCGTCGGGTACGGCGGCCGCCGCGAGCTCGCCGACGCCGTCCGCTCCCTGCTCCTCGAAGAGGCCGCGAAGGGCATCTCGATCGAGGAGCTGGCCGACCGGGTCGACGTCGAGCACATCGCGCGGCACCTGTACACGAAGGGCCAGCCCGACCCCGACCTGGTCATCCGGACGTCGGGTGAGCAGCGCCTCGGCGGCTTCCTGTTGTGGCAGAGCGCCCTGAGCGAGTTCTACTTCTGCGAAGCCCTCTGGCCGGACTTCCGTCACGTCGACTTCCTCCGCGCGATCCGGAGCTATGCCCAACGGGAACGTCGCTTCGGGACGTGACACCCCGTCCGCACCGCGAGCAGGTCGTCCGGCGTCTCAGGTAGTACGCGTACGTCGCCACGCCCAGCGCCGTACCCCAGACGGTCCAGAGGACGCCGGGCCCGTTGGCCGCCCACATGTCGCCGCCGAGCGGACCGCGCAGGTTCATCAGGCCGGCGGGGATCAGTACGACGGAGACGATCGAGGCCGGGACGATCGCCAGGTACGGCGGGATGCGCCGGCCGGCCCTGAACCAGATCCAGCGCGGATACACCTCGCTCCACGGCCGCACCAGACCGTGCGTGAGGACGCTGCCGCCCAGGCCCATCACGGCCAGGCCGAGCCCCATCTCGAGCATCCCGGGCGTGTCGGCCATCATCCGGTGGAACTCGTCGGTGATGCCGACCGGCCAGCCGAAGTACCAGGCGATCCGGGTGAACTCGTACGGAAGATTCGCCACCACCGCGACCGCCACGGCCCGCTTGCCCCACCGCAGGGCGGAGTCCGGGCTCGTCCAGGCACGTTCGCTCGCTCCCCGGCCGCACGAGACACAGGCGTCACGGCTGCGCCGGTGGTACGCGATCGCGGTCGCCGCCCAGAGCACGCCGCCGACGAACAGCACGATCAGATTCACCCGGTGCCAGTACAGGATGTCGCCGACGCCGCCCTGCTCGCCCGGTACGCCGGTGAACGCGAACACGACGAGTGCGGGTGCCATCGCCACGACGGCGATCAGCGTGTAGTCGGGGATCACCACCGCCAGGCCGACGGCGAGTACGGCGGCGATCGCCTGCAGCACCCGTCCGCGCGGCTTCCTCCGCGTCATCACGAGCGCCAGCACGGCGCCGCCGAGGCCGATCGTCGCCATCACGGGCGCGACCACGCGGTACGGCGTACCTTCCAGGATCGATGCGCTGGCGCGGTCCTCCGGGACGGGCGCGAACGGGTAGCCGGAGCCGCCGAAGGACCAGTAGAGCCCGAGTACGCCGTACACCAGGGACCAGAGCGCGGTGGCATAGCCGGTCCACGACGGCCAGTTCTTCCTCATGCGTCGAGCGTCGCCGGGCGTACGCCGTACCGGATCACCCTGCGGAGTGACGTGACTCCCTCGCGTGGGTGTAACGCGCTGTTAACCCCGTGGCCGGGCGTGTCGGGCTGCGCCGTTTGCAGCGGGCTCCTACCCTGGCAGTGACGGTCGGAGGGGAAGCCGGCTGTCCGGGAGGCCCGATCAGTTTGAGAATCTCGTTCCAGCCGGTTGCCCCATGAGGGGCCGAACGGAGTACCCGAGACCCAGGGCGTGTCCCCCGGTCTCGAGCTCACTGATCGCCGTTGCCGCTCGTGCGGCGGCACGGCCGGGGTCAACACCGGACCCCAGGGGCAGCACCCGGTCCATCACCTAACCACTGGCGGGCCGGGGCGAGGGTGTACGTCACGGCCTAGAAGAGGACGTGCGACATGGCCATCCACGCCAAGGCGTCAAGTACCTCATCCACACCGGCCCAGCGCACCTTCGTGCTGGACACCTCGGTGCTTCTCTCCGACCCGCACGCGATGCTGCGGTTCGACGAGCACGAGGTGGTCGTGCCGGTGGTCGTTGTCACCGAATTGGAGGCCAAACGGCATCACCCGGAACTCGGCTACTTCGCCCGTACGGCGTTACGACTGCTCGACGAGCTCCGGATCCTGCACGGACGTCTGGACGCGCCCCTGCCAGTGGGGGAGAAGGGTGGAACTCTCCGGGTCGAGCTCAACCACACGGACCCGGAGACCTTGCCGGCCGGTTTCCGGCTCGGCGACAACGACAGCCGGATCCTGGCCGTGGCCTGCAACTTCATGGCCGAGGGCAAGGACGTCACGCTGGTCTCGAAGGACCTGCCGATGCGCGTCAAGGCATCGGCGTGCGGCCTGGTCGCGGAGGAGTACCGGGCCGAGCTGACCCTGGAGTCCGGCTGGACCGGGATGGCGGAGCTCGAGGTCGGGACGCAGGTCGTGGACGACCTGTACGAGAACGGCACGGTCGAGCTCCCGGAGGCGGGTGAGTTCCCGACCCACACCGGGCTGGTGATGCTGTCCGACCGGGGCAGCGCGCTCGGGCGGGTGATGCCGGACAAGCGGATCCGGCTGGTCCGCGGCGACCGGGAGGCCTTCGGGATCCGCGGCCGGTCCGCCGAGCAGCGGGTCGCGCTCGACCTGCTGCTGGACCCCGACATCGGGATCATCTCGCTCGGCGGCCGGGCCGGTACCGGGAAGTCCGCGCTCGCGCTGTGCGCCGGCCTGGAGTCGGTGATGGAGCGCCGGCAGCACAAGAAGGTGGTCGTCTTCCGGCCGGTGTTCGCGGTCGGCGGCCAGGAGCTCGGGTACCTGCCGGGCACCGAGTCGGAGAAGATGCAGCCGTGGGGTCAGGCCGTGTTCGACACGCTCGGCGCGCTGACCAGCGGCGACGTGATCGAGGAGGTCATCGACCGGGGCATGCTCGAGGTCCTGCCGCTGACGCACATCCGCGGCCGGTCGCTGCACGACTCGTTCGTGATCGTGGACGAGGCGCAGTCGCTGGAGCGGAACGTGCTGCTCACGGTGCTGTCCCGGGTCGGCGCGAACTCGCGGGTGGTGCTCACCCACGACGTGGCCCAGCGGGACAACCTGCGGGTCGGCCGGCACGACGGCGTGGTCGCGGTGGTCGAGCAGTTGAAGGGGCACCCGCTGTTCGCGCACGTCACGCTGACGCGCTCGGAGCGGTCGCCGATCGCGGCGCTGGTGACCGAGATGCTCGATGACCTGCAGTTGTAAGGAGCATTCGTACAGTTAGGTAATAAGCGTCTGTAAAGCGAAGGTTAGAACGGTGCGGTCACCACGCGGTGACCGCGCCGTTCGTTCGTGACCTGCTTGTGATCACGGACGGTTTACGCCAGAGTATGTTCTCGTTGCAGCCGACGGGGGTCGGGTTTACTCGGAAGGACAGATGAAAGCGAAGCGCTCCGTCGCGGTTCTCGCAGTCACCGGAATCGCCGTGGTCTCCGTTGTCGCCGGTATCGACCTCTTCAGCTCCCCAGGGAGCAGCAGTGCGTCGGAGCAGGTGTCCGGTCGGGCCGAGATGGCCGTGCTGAACAGCGGGAAGGCGATTCCGTCCGCGACCACACCGTCGGTCAAGCAGAAGTCCGCCGCCGAGATCGCGGCCGAGGCGGTCCGGATGCGGAACCAGGTCGAGGCCATCGAGCAGCAGCGGGTCGCGCTGCAGAACTCTGCGGACCAGAAGAACAAGGCCAAGAACGCCGCTCTGAGGCGCTATGAGGCCCTCAGGGAGGCCAGCCGCGACTCGGCGGAGGAGCGGGCCAGCCGGGACGCCGAGCGCAAGAAGTACGAGGGCACGCCGAAGGAGGTCGCGATGAACCTCCTCCCCGACCACGGCTGGAGCGAGAGCCAGTTCAGCTGCCTGGAGAAGCTCTGGAACAAGGAGTCCCGCTGGAAGGTCGACGCCGACAACCCGACGTCGTCGGCGTACGGGATCCCGCAGGCGCTCCCGGGCAAGCGGATGGCCGCGTACGGCAGCGACTGGCGGACGAACCCGGTCACCCAGATCAAGTGGGGCCTCGACTACATCGACGCCACCTACGGCTCCCCGTGCTCCGCGTGGGCCCACTCGCAGGCCAAGAACTGGTACTGATCAGTCCGGGTGGAGCGGCCTGACGTGGAGTTGGCGCGAGCAGTCAGTGAGCGCGGTGAGCTGGTACTGCGGCGCCGTGACAACGGGGCGTTGGAGTTGCGGGTCAACGGCGTCTTCGTGATGGACGACCAGGAGACGTCGAGCGAGGAGCTGCTGGCATCGGCCGCGCTGGAGACGGTGCCGCATCCGGATCGGGTGCTCGTCGGCGGACTCGGCCTCGGGTACACGGTCCGCGCGCTGCTGGCCGACCAGCGTCTCGGTGAGGTCGTCGTCGCGGAGATCGAGCCGGACCTGGTGTCCTGGATGCGCGCCGGCCTGATCCCGTCGGTCCTCGACGATCCGCGCGTGGGCGTGGTGGTCGGGGACGTCCGGGCTGTCGTCACGGACCTCCCGGACGCGTCCGTCGACGCGATCCTGCTGGACGTCGACAACGGTCCGGATTTCCTTGTGTACAACGAGAACTCGGCGATCTACACGTCGGATTTCCTCGCCACGTGCCACGCCAAGCTGCGGGCCGAGGGCGTCCTCACCGTCTGGTCCTCGTCCGCCTCGCCCGCGCTGGAGTCTGCCGTGGGCACGGTCTTCGGTGCCTGCGACGTCAAGCCCGTCCCGGTCGAGCTGCAGGGCCGTTCCGAGCTGTACTACGTCTACCAGGGCAGCTCGTAGACCGTCCCGCGCGCTCCTGTGGCGTTGTCCACAGCTCGCAGATCGGCCGCTTCCGGCAGGGGCGATCGACGTACTCTGCAGGTATGGGAGATGACGTGGAATTCAGGATCGAGCACGACACGATGGGCGAGGTCAAGGTGCCTCGGGACGCGTTGTGGCGGGCTCAGACGCAGCGTGCCGTGGAGAACTTCCCGATCTCCGGGCGGCCGCTCGCGCCCGAGCTCGTGCACGCGCTGGCCCAGATCAAGGCCTCGGCAGCGGTGGTGAACGCGTCGCTCGGCGTCCTCGACGCGGACCGGTCCGCCGCGATCGTCGCCGCCGCGGACCAGGTGGCCGCGGGGGAGTACGACGCGGAGTTCCCGATCGACGTCTTCCAGACCGGCTCGGGTACGTCGACCAACATGAACGTCAACGAGGTCCTGGCCACGCTCGCGACCCGTGCGCTCGGCGCCGACGTCCACCCGAACGACCACGTGAACGCGTCCCAGTCGAGCAACGACACGTTCCCGTCGGCGATCCACGTCGCGGCCACCGCCGGCGTCGTGCAGGAACTGCTGCCCGCGCTGGAGCATCTCGCGGATTCCCTTGCCCGGAAGGGATCGGAGTTCGCCGAGGTGGTGAAGTCCGGGCGGACGCACCTGATGGACGCGACGCCGGTGACGCTCGGCCAGGAGTTCAACGGGTATGCGCAGCAGATCCGGCGGGGTGCCGCGCGGGTGCGGGCGACGCTGCCACGGGTCGCCGAGCTGCCCCTGGGCGGGACGGCGGTCGGGACCGGCATCAACACGCCGCCAGGGTTCGCGGCCGCGGTCATCATCGAGCTGAACCGTCGGACCGGACTGGAGCTGACCGAGGCGGAGGACCACTTCGAGGCGCAGGGCGCCCGGGACGGGCTGGTCGAGCTGTCCGGGCAGCTGAAGACGATCGCGGTCAGCCTGACGAAGATCTGCAACGACCTGCGCTGGATGGGGTCGGGGCCGCGCGCCGGACTCGGCGAGATCGCCCTGCCCGACCTGCAGCCCGGGTCGAGCATCATGCCCGGCAAGGTGAACCCGGTGATCTGCGAGGCGACTCTGATGGTCGCCGCCCAGGTGATCGGCAACGACACCACGATCACCGTGGCCGGTGCCGGAGGCAACTTCGAGCTGAACGTGATGCTCCCGGTGATCGCCCGCAACCTGCTCGAGTCGATCAGCCTGCTGGCGAACAGTTCGCGGCTGCTCGCGGACCGCTGCGTCGACGGCGTCACCGCGAACGTCGAGCATGCTCGCGCACTGGCCGAGTCGTCACCGTCGATCGTCACCCCGCTGAACCGCTACATCGGCTACGAGAACGCGGCCGCGGTCGCCAAGAGTGCTTTGAAACAAGGGAAAACGATCCGCGAGGTCGTGATCGAGAACGGTCACGTCGAGAAGGGAGACCTCACCGAAGATCAGCTGGACGCCGCGCTCGACGTACTGTCCATGACCCGCCCGGCCGGCTCGTGACGCGGTACTGGGAGCCGGGGACGACGATCGAGTGGGTGTACGAGGGGACCGGGCGGCACGCCGACCTCCCGAACGTGCGGCCGATGACGGTCGTGCGGGACGACGCCGACGGGTTGGTCGCCTGGCTCGCGCCCGGTACGCCGTTGCTCAAACCGGTCCTCGTCGACGGACGGGAGACGCGGCACGCCGGGCCGGTCGCGATGTTCACCGACGACCGGGTGCTGAAGCTCGACGTGTGGCGGGGGACCGGGATCCTGAAGGTCGCGCCGCCCGGTAGGCCGTGGTCGGTGTGGCACTTCTGGGCCGAGGACGGGGCGTTCCGCGGGTGGTACGTGAACCTCGAGCGCGAACACGTGCGGGACGCGGCGTCGCGCCGTACCAGCACTGTCGACCACGTCCTCGACCTGTGGATCGATCCGGACCGCGGCATCGAGTGGAAGGACGAGGACGAGCTGGAGGGCGCCGTCACGGCGGGGCGGTTCACGCCGGCCGAGGCGGAGCAGATCGTGGCCGACGCGCACGCCGCGATCCGTGACATCGAGGCGTGGACGCCGCCGTTCTCCGACGACTGGCAGTACTGGAGAGCACCGGCGGACTGGAGACTTCCAGCCGCGCCGACCACCCACCAGCCCACCCTGATCGCCGAGGAACTCCACAGTTGAACCCCCACGCACTACTCCTCACCGGCGCCAGCGCGTGGGCAAGGTCGTGCGTTTGATTGCGGCGCCGGGGAGGCGCATGAGTCTGTCGGGGACTTCGCCGTGCGCAACGACGGGGCGGTGGAGGGCACCGCCGCGGAGGTCCTCGCGGGGGTGGGTTGGCCGGCGGGCTGACAACGGGTGGGTCACGAGCGGTTGCAACTGCCTGATTCGGGCTTAGCTTGGAAATATGTACACCATTGAGCTGCAGGCCGAGGAGCTCCAGTTGGTGCGTTCGGCCCTCGGGTCCTACCTCCAGGCTTTCGGCCACAACGAAGCCGACCTCGTCCAGGCGGCCAGGACCCTCCTGATGAAGCTTCCGCAGGAGCCCGAAGCCAAGGCCGGCTGAGACCTCAGCCCGGGACCGGCGTCAGGACGGCGACCGGGATCGTCCGCCGCGCCTTCGTCGCGTACCGGCCGATCCGCGGGTCCTCGCGGAGGATCACGTCCGTCCACACCGTGGCGCGCTCGGCACCGGTGAGTTCACGCGACCGCATCCGGATGTGCCCGGCGCCGATCTGCACCTCGGTGCTCCCCGCCGCGCGCAGGTTGCGGAACCAGTCGGGATCCTCCCGCGAGCCGGACCCGGTACCCCACACGACCAGCCCGTCCGCCGTCCCGACGTACCGCACACACGTCGACCGCGGTACGCCGCTGCGCCGGCCGGGAGTGGTGAGCAGCAGGACATGCACGTCCTTGCTCCCACTCGCCAGCCGCCCGTCGAGCGTGCGGTACATCCACACGCCGATCCGGTTCCCGATCCGCATCATCCGTCGCCCCACCGGAACCACCCCCACCCCCGAGGATCCGGCGAACCCCGGCCGGCGTCAACGCTCAGCTGCGCGGGCGCACCGTGAGCGGGACCGGCTTGCGGGTGTCGGTGAAGAAGTCGTTGCCCTTGTCGTCGACGACGATGAAGGCCGGGAAGTCCTCGACCTGGATCTTCCAGATCGCCTCCATGCCGAGCTCCGGGTACTCGATCACCTCGACCGACTTGATGCAGTCCTGCGCCAGCCGCGCCGCGGGACCGCCGATCGAGCCGAGGTAGAACCCGCCGTGCTCCTTGCACGCCGCCGTCACCTTCGCCGACCGGTTGCCCTTGGCAAGCATCACGAACGAGCCGCCGGCTGCCTGGAACTGGTCGACGTACGCGTCCATCCGCCCCGCCGTCGTCGGCCCGAACGACCCCGACGCGTAACCCTCTGGCGTCTTGGCCGGACCGGCGTAGTACACCGCGTGATCCCGCAGGTACGACGGCATCGGCTCACCCGCGTCCAGCCGCTCCTTGATCTTCGCGTGCGCGATGTCCCGCGCCACCACGAGCGGGCCGGTCAGCGACAGCCGCGTCTTCACCGGCAGCTTGGACAGCTCCGCGCGGATCTCGCTCATCGGCCGGTTCAGGTCGATCCGGACGACCTCGGCGTCGTCGAGGTGCTCGTCGGTGGTGTCCGGCAGGAACCGGGCCGGCTCCTTCTCGAGCTGCTCGAGGAACGCACCCTCCGGCGTGATCTTCGCCAGCGCCTGCCGGTCCGCCGAGCAGGACACCGCGATCGCGACCGGGCAGGACGCGCCGTGCCGCGGCAGCCGGATGACGCGGACGTCGTGGCAGAAGTACTTCCCGCCGAACTGCGCCCCGATCCCGAACTCCTGCGTGAGCTTGAAGACCTCCTCCTCCAGCTCCACGTCCCGGAACCCGTGCCCCATCGGCGATCCCGCCGTCGGCAGCGTGTCGAGGTAATGCGCCGAGGCGTACTTCGCGGTCTTCAGCGCGTACTCCGCCGACGTGCCGCCGACCACGACCGCCAGGTGGTACGGCGGGCAGGCCGCAGTACCCAACGACCTGATCTTCTCGTCCAGGAACTCCATCATCCGCGACGGGTTCAGCACCGCCTTGGTCTCCTGGTAGAGGAACGACTTGTTCGCGGAGCCGCCGCCCTTGGCCATGAACAGGAACTTGTACGCCGGGTCGCCCTTCGTGGGCGTGGAGTACAGCTCGATCTGGGCGGGCAGGTTCGATCCGGTGTTCTTCTCGTCCCACATGGTCAGCGGGGCCATCTGCGAGTAGCGCAGGTTCAGCTTGGTGTAGGCGTCGTACACGCCGCGGCTGATCCACTCCTCGTCGACCGCGCCGGTCAGCACGCCCTCGGACTTCTTGCCCATCACGATCGCGGTGCCGGTGTCCTGGCACATCGGGAGTACGCCGCCGGCCGAGATGTTCGCGTTCTTCAGCAGGTCGAGCGCGACGAACCGGTCGTTCCCGGACGCCTCCGGGTCGTCGATGATCCGCCGCAACTGCTCGAGGTGAGCGGTGCGCAGGTAGTGCGAGATGTCGTGCATCGCCTCGGCGGTCAGCTGCTGCAGAACCTCGGGCTGCACCTGGAGGAACGTCCGATCGCCCGCGGTGAACGTACTGACACCCTCCGTCGTCAGCAGCCGGTACTCCGTATCGTCGGCACCCAACGGCAACAGATCGGAGTAGTTGAAGTCGGCAGACACCGGGCATACCTCCACACGAACTGGACTGGACGCCCAAAGCCTAGTTCTCCCCGCGCGCCCCGCCCACGCGACCTCCGTCTCACCACCTGCTGAGGCAACCCTCACCCACGCACGGCGCGCCAGGCGCCGGGCAGCTCCCGCCCGAGCGCCAGCCGGTTCCACGCGACTACTCTCGCGTCCTTGCCGGCCTTGACCGAGCCGGCCGGAACTGCAGCGCGCAAGGCGTATGACAGCCCGGCGATCACCAGCGACCCGCCGACAAACAGGCCAACGGCCACACCCGGCAGCAGGTTCTGGCCGGCGAGCTGCGACGCGAGCAGTGCCACCAGACCCACGACCGTCACCGGGAAGGCGACCAGGTACAGACCCGCGAGGAGCTTTCCGTTGCGCATGCCATGCCAGTCCATGCTTCAGTATCGGGCTCAGGGATGGGATCAGGGGGGAATCGGGGAAGAAACGGGTCTGCTTGGGACTGGGGGCGCGCGTATGGTTCTGACGTGGCCCAGGATGACGTTCCTCAGGAGAACCGACCGCAGGATGCCGTGCCCGCGAACGCGCCCGCCGGTGACGATCCGGTACTGCGGCGGCGGGTGTCCGACCTCGAGCGCGAGGAGGTCGCCGACGTACTGCGCGAGGCCGCGGGCGAGGGGCGGTTGACGTACACCGAGCTGGAGGACCGGCTCGAGACGCTGTACTCCTCCAAGACGTACGGCGAACTCGTCGAGCTGACCGCCGACCTGCCGAACGGGCCGCGCCATCCGCAGGACCAGGGCCTGTCCGCCACCACCCCGCAGTACAGCGGGGCGATGGTCGAGTCGGGGCCGGTGATCAACGCGTTCATGTCCGACACCAAGCGGCTCGGCAACTGGCTGGTCCCGCAGCGCCAGGAGGTGAACGCGGTCCTCGGCGACGTCACGCTGGACTACACCGAGGCGCAGATCCCGTTCGACGAGGTGCAGCTCGAGGTGAAGTCGATCCTCGCCGACGTGAAGATCCGCGTCCCGCAGAACGCGATCGTCCTGCTGGACAGCAACCCCATCCTCGGCTCCGTCACCGAACAGGAAGCCGGCCTCAAAGCCGTCCCCGACCCCAACGCCACCACCGCACCCCCGAAACGCTTCCACATCCGCGGCACCGCCATCCTCGGCGAAATCAAGATCAAACGAGGCCCCCGCCTCAGCAAACGCCTCGGCCTCACCTGACCACCGCGAAGCCTTCATCGCGACAGAGGGTAGTCGCCTCGTTATAGCATTCTTGCTATGCCCTGGGGTACCGTTGAACTTGAGGCCGAGGTGCGCGGCTGGCTGGAAGCTCTACCCACCGATTTGTTCGCACGCGCCGCCTTCTACGTGGATCTTCTCGCGGAGCGTGGACCACTATTGGGCGAGCCGTACACGAAGCAGATCGACGGGAAGCTCCGTGAGTTGCGCTTCTGGCTCGAGCACGACGCGATGCGGATCACTTACTGGATCGCCACCGATCGACGGATCATTCTGTTGACCGTGTTCAGGAAGAATCGGATGCGGGAGGTACGGGAGATCGACAGGGCAGTACGGGCGTATCGCAGGTGTATGCGGGAAGCGCACGTGGTCTCCGGGACGGAGGAGGACTGAGGTGACTGACCGGACTGGATGGGACGGGCTACGGGAGCGCCGGATGGCAGAGCCCGGCGCCATGGACGCGTACGACGCAACACGCCGCGCGTTCGAACTCGGGACAACCGTGCGGACGATGCGGGAGCAGCGTGGCTGGACGCAGACCAGGCTGGCCGAAGCGGCCGGAATGACCCAATCTGCCTTGGCCCGTTTCGAAGCAGGCGGGACCGTGCCCACGCTGGCGCTGCTGGAGCGCATCGCCCACGCGTTCCATGCGCAACTGGTCGTTCGCTTCGACGAGACCACTCCTGCGGCCTAGTTGCTGTGCGACGTCTGGCGGTGCTCCGTCAGGAGATCGTCGAGCCAGGTTCGGAAGGCGTGCAGGTCGTTTACGTGTTGCTGGGTGACGGTCAGGTTCTTCGCCCAGACGTTCGTCTGGAAGATCTCGAGTCGGCGGGTCGGCTTCGGACCGGTGACTGGGCTGATGGAGCCGATGCCGTCCCAGGGCAGGAAGCGGCGGCGGCCGAGGTGGAGGCCGCGGTGGTCGACGACCAGGGCTGGGCGTTGGGTGACGAGTTGACATGTGATGCCGACGACGACTCCGGCGTACATGGCGATCAGCAAGTAGGCGAAGAAGCGCCAGCCGCCGCCGTCGTCGAGCATGTCCGGGATGCCGTTCATGCTCAGGAGCGCCATGGGCAGTATCAGCACCACCGGCGGTTGCAGCATCGACCAGCGGCGTAGTGGGAATTCGACGCGGCGGTTGCGGTGCCACTCGACCATCCACGCCTCGGGTAGGCGCTCGCCCATCACCGTCATGTTCCCCCCACGCGGTCCACGGTCAGGTCAGCGTAATGCCTCACACTGACCCCATGCGGCGCGTGCGGGCGGGGCTCGGGTGGGTGTTCGTCCGCGGGCCCGCGGCTGCGTACGCGCTCGCCGACTCCGGCTCGTCGCTGTTCGGGATCGGGGCCGTCGTGGCGATGGCGCTCGTGGCCGGCGTCGGTGCGGGGATCGGCGCGCTTGCCGGTCTCGCGGCGCAGGCTCCCGTCGGTGACGCGGCCTTCGTCGGCGGGATGGTCGGGCTCGGCGCGGTGACGGCGTGGCTGGTGCTGAGCCTGGTCGTCGTCGCTGTCCTCTGGGTCCGCGGCATCAGTCCGTCGCAGGTGGCGACCGGGAAGAAGTCGACCGGGCGGCACGCGTCGGCGAGCGACGGCTGGAGGCGGCGCGGGCAGCCGCTCGTACCAGGCAGCCTTGTGGGGTTCTTCCTGCTGATCGCGGTCCTTTTCGGCGCCCTGGGGCTACATGCGCGCAGTGTGGCCCGGCCCGCGAACCAAGCGACCGCGATCACGAACGGGACAGTCGTCGCGGTCCACGAGCCCGGCTGGTTCGACAGGGGATCCGGCTCGGTGGACATCCGCTACACCGTCGCCGGCGTCGGCCACACGATCGAGAGCACCAGGGATCCCGGTGAGCACTTCCTCCGGCTCGGCGACGTCGTACCGATCGAGTACGTCGTCGCCGAGCCTGCGAAGGGCCGCAGTACCTGGGTGGTCGAGTCTGCGCGCGAGGACCGGGTGTTCTGGCTCTGGCTTGCCGGTATCTGCGCCGGACTCGGACTGCTCAGCGGTGCCGGGTATGCCGTTGGGCGGTTGCGGTCCAGCGGCCGGCGTGGCGGTTGATCTCGATCGGATGGTCGAAGGTCTGCGTGACGAGGTCAGTGGTGAGTACGTCGTCCGCGGGACCGGCGGACAGGATGTGGCCGTCGCGGAGGAGTGCGGCGTGGGTGGTGCAGGTGGGCAGCTCTTCGAGGTGATGGGTGACGAGGACCCACGCCAGGTGTGGATGGCTGAGGTGGATCTGGTCGAGGGTCTCGAGGAGTTGTTCCCGGGCGGCGACGTCGAGGCCGGTCGACGGCTCGTCGAGGAGGAGCAGCCGAGGGGCCGAGATCAGTGCGCGGGCGATCAGCGCGCGACCGCGTTCGCCCTGGGACAGCGTGGTCCACGGCGATTCGGCCAGTGCGCCGATGCCCAGCAGGTCGATCAGCTCCAGCGCCCGGGCCTCCTGCGCAGGTGTCGGCTCCCAACGCGGCATCCGCTCGATCGTGCCGGTGAGCCCGGTCAGTACGACGTCCCGGATGCTCAACGGCGACCGCAACGGGTGCCGTGGATTCACGTGCCCGATGGACTCGCGCAACGTGCGGATGTCGACCGTACCGAGCCGCCGTCCGAGGATCTCGACCGTACCGCGGGTCGGATGCGTGACCGCGCCGCAGAGGCCGAGCAGCGTGCTCTTGCCCGCGCCGTTCGGCCCGAGCAGCGCCCACCGCTCGCCCTCGCCCGCGGTCAGCGACACCCCGGACAGCAGCAGCTTGCCGTCCCGCACGAAGTCGACGTCCTTCAGTTCGAGCACCCGTAAACCTCCTCGTACAACGTCTTCAGCTCCGCCGCGGACGCTTCCCGCCCGGTCGAGTCCGTGTGCCGCTGGACGTACGCCGCGAACGCGCGCTCCTCCGACGGCGGCAGCGTCACGCCGTACACGGACTCCAGCACATGCGCGATCCCGCCCTTCCCCGATTGGCTGTTGACCCGGACCACCGCCTCGTACCCGCGCCCGACGTCGGCCGGATCGATCGGCAGGTACGGCACCTCCCAGAACCCGTCGCCCTGGACGGCGAACCCCTTCCGGATCGCGTCCTGATGCGTCCCGGAGAAGGCGGTGTAGACGAGCTCCCCGACGTACGGGTGCCGCGGATGGATCGGCATCCGCGTGCAGTACTCGACCACCTCGCGGATGCCGTCGATGTCGGAGAAGTCGATCATCGGGTCGACGCCCTGCGCGTGCAGGTTGAGCGCGAGCGTGGCGATGTCCACGTTGCCGGTGCGTTCGCCGTTGCCGAAGATGCAGCCCTCGACGCGTTGCGCTCCGGCGAGTACGGCGAGCTCGGCGCAGGCGATCCCGGTACCGCGGTCGTTGTGCGGGTGCACCGACAGGATCACGCCGTCGCGGCGCGGCAGGTTCTGGTGCATGTACTCGATCTGGTCGGCGTACACGTTCGGCGTCGCGACCTCGACCGTCGCGGGCAGGTTGAGGACGACGGGCCGCTCGGGCGTCGCGTCCCACTGCTTCGTGAGGCGGTCCGCGAGCTCGAGCACGTAGTCCGGCTCCGTCAGGTTGTACACCTCCGGCGAGAACTGGAACCGCACCGAGTCGCCGGCCAGTCGCAGGATCTCCTCCGATCCGGCGTAGATCATCGAGGCCAGTTCGTCCCGCGTACGACGCAGTACGACGTCCCGCCACACCGGCGCCGTGGCGGCGTACATGTGGATGACGACGTCACCGCGCAGGCCGGCCACCGACTCGACCGTCCTGGCGATCAGGTCGGGGCGAGCCGGGGTGAACACCACGATCGTGACGTCGGACGGCACCAGGTCGGACTCGGCCAGCAGGCGGACGAAGTCGAAGTCGGTCTGCGAGGCGGACGGGTAGCCGACCTCGATCTCTTTGTAGCCGATGGCAACCATCAGCTCGAAGAACCGGCGCTTGCGCTCGGGGTCCATCGGTTCGGCCAGCGCCTGGTTGCCGTCCCGGAGGTCGACCGGCACCCACAGCGGCGCGGTGGTGATCCGGTTGTCCGGCCAGGTGCGGTCGACCGGCGCGACCGGGACCTTGGCGAACACCTCGCGGTAGCGATGGCTCGGCATGGGGGAGGGCTGCTGACGATTCATGGTGTGGTCCTTCCGGGACGCGGGGGAGGACCGGCGGACGACTGCACTCCACGGTGGGAGCGCCGGTCGAAGTCAGCTCCCGCCATGGCGGCGAAGAAGGAGGAGACCCGGAAGCGAGCGCATGCCGAGCACGCTATCAACTCCTCAGACAAGCTGACAACCTGAGTACCCCTAGAATGTCCGGCATGATCCGCCGTCACCCCCTCGCCGAGCAGGCCGCCGAGGAGCTGCTGCGCCGGATCGGCAGCGGTGAATGGGTGCTCGGCTCCAAGCTGCCCGGCGAGACCACCTTGGCCGCGCAACTCGGGGTCGGCCGGTCCACGATCCGCGAGGCCGTGCGCGAGCTGGCAGGCCGCCGGGTTCTGGAGAGCCGGCAGGGCGCGGGGGTGTTCGTGATCGCGCTGCAGGCCGCCGAGGACTGGGACAAGGTACTGCGGAAGGCGGACATCACCGACGTGCTGGAGGGGCGGCTCGCGATCGAGACCGAGGGCGCCCGGCTGGCAGCGTCACGCCGTACGCCGGCGGACCTGAGGAACTTCCGCTACACGCTGGCGGACCGCAAGCGCGCGGCGGCGAACTCGCCCGACGACTGGTACATCGAGGCGGATCTCGCGTTCCACCGCGCGGTCGTGACCGCGGCGCACAACGCCGTACTGACGGAGCTGTTCGACACGTTCGTGCCACGGATCCGGCGGGCGATGACCGACATGCTCAAGCTCGACGACGAGCACCGGCACCGGCACGACCAGGCCGCCCACGAGGCGATCGCGGAGGCCATCCGCGCCAAGGACCCGGAGCTCGCCGCCACCCGCGCCCGCGAACACCTGAGCGCCGTCCGCAGCTCGGTCAGCTAGGCCTGTCTAGTCGCGGTACTGCTCGTGGAGTGAGCGCAGCCAGGGTGTGAGGGCGTTCAGGTCCTCGACGTGGTCCTGCGGGATCGAGATCGGCCGCGTCCGCCGGTCAGCGGGATTGACTTGGACGGCGCGCGCGAGCGGCCAGCCCGTCGGCTCGTCGATGCTGGTGATCCCCGACCAGCGCAGGCTGCGGCCGCGGGTGATGCCCTCGGAGTCCACCGTGATCACCGGACGGTTCGTGATCAGCTGCCACGCGGTCAGCCCGGTGCCGTAGACGAACGCGGCGAGCGCGGTCAGCCGCAGTACGCCGAGCGTGCCGGAGATGCCGTCCGCGCGTAGATGCTCGACGTTCGTCCACGCGGACAGCACCATCAGCAGGCCGAATGCGGCCAGCCGCACCACGAGCCTGCTGCGGCGCGGGCGGAAGGCCACACGGCCGTTGGACTCCAGCTCAGAGGTCCACACGTCGGAGGACACCCCTACGAACCCCACTTCGCCGCGTGCTCGGCGGCGGTCGGCGGGTCGGCGCCGTGCCGCGTGCAGGTGATCGCGGCCGCCTTCACGGCGTAGTCCACGACGTCGTGCAGCTCGTCGGAGGTCAGCCCGGACAGCCGCTGTTCGCCGAGCAACCCCCGGCTGAGCAGGCCCGTGATGAGCGCCGCCATCAGGGAGTCGCCGGCGCCCACCGTGTCGACCACCTTGATCGCCGGCGCGGGAACCTCGACGCGCACGCCCCGGCCGACGGCGAGGGCGCCGTCGCCGCCGCGCGTGATCACCACGCACTGGGTCCGCTCGGCGGTCAGCAGTTCTTCCGCGATGTCGTCGAGCGGTACGCCGGGACGGAAGAACGCGCAGTCCTCGTCGCTCAGCTTCACCAGGTCGGACAGCGCGGCGAGCTCCCGGACGGCTGACCAGGCTTCCACCGGGTCCGGGGTGATCGCGGGGCGTGCGTTCGGGTCGAGGGTGACCGTGACGGGCTGGTCGGCCACCGATTTGAGGAACTCCCGGATCGCGGTCGCCCCCGGCTCGAGCATCATCGCGATCGACCCGGTGTGGATCACCGGGCAGCCCCGCGTCAGCGACAGCTGCGGCGGATCCCAGGTCATGTCGAACTTGTAGGTCGCGACCCCGTCGGCGTCCAGGGTCGCGGTCGCGGTGCTGGTCCGGAACGCGGGATCGACCGTACCCGGGGCGAGCTGGACCCCGTTGCCGAACAGGTGCGAGCCGAGCAGATCGCCGTACTGGTCGGTCCCGAAGCGGGCCACGAGCTCGGTCGGCACCCCCATCCGGGCGAGTCCGACCGCGACGTTCGCGGCGAAGCCTCCGGGAATCGCCTGGGGCTTGCCGTTCCCGTTGCGCGGCTTCGCCGTACCGACGATGTCGACGAGGGCTTCGCCGATGACGAGGACCGGTGCGCTCATCGGGCGTGCTCGAAGTCGATGGTGGAGTAGGCGCGGAGCTTCTCCAGCTGGTGGACGCTCTCGATCGAGCGGATGGTGCCGCTGCGGGAGCGCATCACCAGCGAGTGCGTGCGAGCGGTCGAGCGGCCGTACCGGACGCCGCGGAGGAGCTCGCCCTCGGTGATGCCGGTCGCGACGAAGAAGCAGTCGTCGCCGCTGACCAGGTCGTCGGTGTCGAGCACCCGGTCCAGGTCGTGCCCCGCGTCGATCGCCTTCTGCCGTTCCTCGTCGTCGCGCGGCCAGAGCTTGCCCTGGATCTTCCCGCCCAGGCACTTCATCGCGCAGGCCGCGATGATGCCCTCCGGCGTACCGCCGATGCCGAGCAGCAGGTCCAGACCGGTGTCAGGCCGGGCCGCCTCGACCGCGCCGGCCACGTCGCCGTCGGAGATGAACTTGATCCGCGCACCGGTCGCCCGGATCTGCCGCGCCAGCTCCTCGTGCCGCGGGCGGTCGAGGAGTACGACGGTGACGTCGTCGACCGTGGAGCCCTTCGCCTTCGCGACCCGGCGGATGTTCTCCGCGACCGGGAGCCGGATGTCGACCACCTCGGCCGCCTCCGGTCCGACCACGAGCTTCTCCATGTAGAACACCGCGGACGGGTCGTACATCGAGTTCCGCGGGGCGACCGCCATCACCGCGATGCCGTTGTTCATGCCTTTCGCGACGAGCGTCGTACCGTCGACCGGGTCGACCGCGACGTCGCACTCGGGACCGTCGCCGGAGCCGACCTGCTCGCCGTTGTAGAGCATCGGGGCGTTGTCCTTCTCGCCCTCGCCGATCACCACCACACCATTCATGCCGACGGTGCCGATCAGCGTCCGCATCGCGTTCACCGCCGCGCCGTCGGCGCCGTTCTTGTCACCGCGCCCGACCCAGCGGCCCGCCGCCATCGCCGCGGCCTCGGTGACCCGGACCAGTTCCAGGGCGAGGTTCCGGTCGGGCGCGTGGGCCTCGACCTCCAGATGGGCCGGTGGGCTGGTCGGATCGCTCATGCCAACGGATCGTAGCCAACGGGTGTGACCGGTGTTCGGGCGGATTGGGCCTCGCGGGACACTGGGGACATGAGTTCCACAGGTCAGGACGCTTCCGGCGAGGCCGCCGCTCAGGAGAAGGGCCAGGAGACGGCTCAGGAAACTGTTGCGGAAACGGCTGACGGAACGGCTGAGGACGCGGTGCTGAAGAGGGCGCGGGAGCGCGCGCAGGTTCAGGCCGAGGCGAACGAGTACCGGCAGGCGTACCGGCGGGACAAGGCGAAGTCGCAGACCGTCGGGAACATGGTGTTCGCGCTGGTGATCTGCCTCGTCGTGGCCGCGTTCCTGATCATCGTCACCTGGCGGCCGAAGGAGGAGAAGGTCCGCGCGGTCGAGTACACCGCCCAGTTGCAGGACGCCCGCAAGGCCGCCTCCTGGGTCCGTGGCCCGGAGCCGATGCCGTCCGGCTGGACCGCGACGAGTGTGGAATTCCGCGCGCCGCAGCAGGAGCCGATGACGTGGCACCTCGGCGTCGTGACGAACGAGAAGAAATACGTCGGCCTCGAGCAGTCGAATGTGACCACCGGGAAATTCGTGTCCGACGAGCTCGGTAGGACGTCCGACGACGGTACGGCGACGGTGGCCGGGGTGACCTGGCAGCGCAAGGTCCTGCTCGACCGGAAAGGCGAGAACGCGTTGATCCTGGTGGGTTCCGGAACCACCACGATCGTCACCGGAAATGCCGGCTATCCGGCCCTTGAAACGTTCGCTTCGGTACTGCGCTGACGTTTTCCGCTCCCGGACTGACCATTTTCCGGGCGTTTCCGCCCACTTTCCGGACGGTCGTTGACACGTGCCGTCGGCAAGGGGTTCCATCGAGGCTCGGCTTGCGCACGCTCGGGGACTAGCGGGAAGGGCCTTCCTATGGTCACGCCGTCCCCGGCGAGGAGTTGACCGTCGATGTTCATCACCGGGCTCCTGCTGGGCGCTGACAGCTCACCACATCTGGGCACTCCCTGGCAGTTGCTGGCCTACCAGGGCGGCACGCTGTTCGGCGCGGCGCTCGACGGCGCCCGGGAGTGCGGGTTCGACCAGTTGGTCGTGACGCTGGGCAGCGCGTCGGAGCAGATCCACGACCGGATCGATCTCGACGGTGTGCGCGTGGTCGAGTCGCCGCACTCCGACACCAGCAGTTCGTCGATCGTCCCGGCGCTGGACGCGGTCGACCGGCGGGCCGACGGGATCGTCGTACTGCTGGGCGACCAGCCCGGGATCACCTCGGCCGCCGTCTGGTCGCTGGTCGCCGAGGTCTCGACCCCGATCGGCGTCTGCCGGTACGACGACGGTGAGAGCCACCCGTGCTGGTTCGGCCGCGAGCTCTTCGGCGAACTGCGTGACCTGCGCAGCGACGCCGACCTGTGGAACCCGATCCACGACGGCGTCCACCCGGTCACCAGAGTCGATGCCATCGGCAACGTCCCGCCCCGCGCCACCACCTGGCCGTCGTACCACCAACTCCTCACCGGCACCCCCACACCGGCCCTCGCAGACCTCCCCCTCGACCCCCACACCCTCCCCACAGTCCCCCGCCCCCGCCACCGCCGCCACACCACCACCTGACCCTCCCGCCCCCGCACCGCACCGCACCGCGCCCGCACCGGACCCGCCCCGCACCGGACCCGCACTGCACCGCGCCCTCGCACCGCACCGCGCTCGCGCCGCCCCCTCCCGTCGGCCATCTGCCTCGCCACCCGGCCCGCTGCCTGTCCGCATTTGGTGGGTCAGCCAGGCAAATGTGGGGTTTGTGACCTGTATCAGGGTGGAGAACCCTGCATCTCGCTGGCTGACCCACCAGATGCGGTGGGCTATTCGGCGCCGGCGAGGCGGAGGCCCAGGACGCCGGTGACGATGAGGGCGATGCAGGCCAGGCGGACGGGAGTGACCGGCTCGTCGAACACGAGGATGCCCAGCGTGACCACGCCGACCGAGCCCACACCGGTCCAGATCGCGTACGCCGTACCGACCGGGAGGTGATCGAGTGTCTTCGCGAGCAGGGCGACCGAGATCACGCCGAAGACGAGCACGCCGACCGTCGGCCACAGCCGGCTGAACCCCTCGCTCGGTTTCAGACTCAGCGCGAACGCGATCTCGAACGCCGCCGCCGCGAGCAGCACGAGCCATGCCATCAGGCCGCCAGCGCTCCCCGCAGGTGCCTGTGCGTCACCGTCGCGACCCGGGCGCCGAGCGCGGTCGCCGTCCGCAGATCGGTCGCCGGCGGCGCCTTCTCCGCGGACAGATCGGCGTCGGACTGCGCCATCGCACCCAGCCAGCTCCCGAGCCGGTTCAGGTCCTCGATGCTCGCGGTGCTCTCCGCCCAGCCCGGGTAGATGTCCAGGCCGACCCAGATCATCCCGTGCTGCGCGGCGAACACGGCCAGGTCGACCAGGCTGTTCAGCTTGTCGCCGGACATCGCCTTCGAGTTCGTGAACCCGGCCGCGATCTTGTCCCGCCAGGCGAGGTCGGCGGCCCAGACCCGCACGCTCTCCTCGGCGAACTTCTTGAACACCCAGCTCGGGCTCCCCATGTACGTCGGCGCGCCGAAGACGATCGCGTCCGCCGCGGTCAGCCGCTCCCACACGTCCTCGGTCAGCTCGTCGAGCGGTACCAGGTCGGTCGTGGTCCCCGGAACCGACGCCGCCCCCGCCGCCACCGCCTCGGCCTGCTTGGCCGTGTGCCCGTACCCCGAGTGAAAGGCCACCGCCACCCGCGCCACCCCGGCTACGGCGGAAGTGCTTCCGGTCGTGCTCATGTGCTTCCTCCTGAGTCTTTAGCGGACTACAGTCCGTCTTATGAACGACAGTACCGGACCGCAGTCCGCTTCACAACGGGGTCTGCCGGTCGTGGGGGAGCCGCGGCCGGAGCGGGCGGATGCGCGGCGCAATCGCCTGCGCGTCCTGGAGGCGGCCGAGCGGCTGTTCACCGAGCACGGGGTGAAGAACGTCTCGCTCGACGCGATCGCCGCGGAGGCGGGGGTCGGGAAGGGCACCGTGTTCCGCCGCTTCGGGGACCGCGCGGGGCTCGCGGTCGCGCTGCTCGACGAACGGGAGCAGGAACTGCAGGCCAAGATCATCACGGGCCCACCGCCACTCGGCCCCGGCGCTCCACCGCTCGTCCGGGTGATGGCGTTCCTCGACGCGTACCTCGACCTACTCGACCGGCACGTGGCGCTCTTCATGGACAGCGAGAACGCCTCCGACGGCGCCCGCTACCGCATCGGCTCGTACCACCTCTGGCACCGCCACCTGGCCCACCTCGTCGAGGCCGCCCGCCCTGAGCTGGATGCGGACTACACGGCCCACGTCCTCCTCGCACCACTGGCAGCAGACCTGCACAACGCTCTGCGTGACCAGGGCTTCGACTTGGAGCGAGTGAAAGCCGGACTCCGTCAGATCGCTGGGACACTGCTGAACGCCGCAGAGCGCTGACCTGTCCACAGGGCGCCGACAGTCCTACTGTGGAATGAGTCTTGCTCTGGAGGTTGGCTATGAACGAGCCGACTCACCTATCCCGCCGTGATCTGTTCTGGTTGACCGCTGTGGCCGCAGCAGCCGCAGCCTGCGGAGACGCCGGGGAGGACACCGGGCCGCCGGAAGCGACCGTCCCCGCGCCGAGCCCGACCTTCACCGGCCCGAACGCGAAGCTGTCCGGCGACCTGAAGATCCTGCTCTGGAGCCACTTCGTACCGAGTCACGACAAGTGGTTCGACCCGTTCGCGAAGAACTGGGGCAAGGAGGTCGGCGTCAACGTCACCGTCGACCACATCAACAACACCGAGATCGTGGCCCGGACGGCGGCCGAGATCCAGGCCCGGCAGGGTCATGACCTGATCCAGTACATCGCCCCGCTGTCGCAGTTCGAGCCGAGTGTGGTCGACCTCAAGGACGTCGCCGAGGAAGCGGCCAACCGGTTCGGCGAGCAGTTGGAGCTGTGCGTCAAGTCCAGCCAGAACCCGGCCACCGGCAAGCACTACGCCTACTCACCGGGCTGGGTGCCCGACCCCGGTGACTACCGGAAGAGCTTGTGGGAGTCGGTCGGGTTGCCCGACGGCCCGACCTCCTGGGAGGACCTGCTCCGGGGCGGTGCCGAAATCAAGAAGGCGAAGAACATCCAGATGGGCCTGGGCATGTCCCAGGAGATCGACTCCAACATGGCCGGCCGGGCCCTGATGTGGTCGTACGGCGCCTCGATCCAGAACGAGGACGAGCAGGTGGTGATCAACTCGCCCGAGACGGTCGCCGCGGTGGAGTTCATGCAACGCCTGTTCAAGGACACGATGACGAACGAGGTCTTCTCCTGGAACCCGGCATCCAACAACCAGGGCCTGATCGCCGGCCAGATGTCGTACATCCTGAACTCGATCTCGGCCTGGCGCACCGCCCAGGAAGCCAACCCGGAAGTTGCCGACGACATCTATTTCACCAGGGCGCTCAAAGGCCCTGAGGACTCCCTCGCCGCACAGCACGTGATGTACAACTGGATCGTCCCGAGCCACGCGCGCAACGTCGACGCGGCGAAGGAGTTCTTGCTGCACTACACGGCCAACTGGCCTTCGGCGACGTACCACTCGAAGCTCTACGACCTGCCGGCCTTCCCCAGGCTGGTGCCGCAGCTGAACGGCTGGCTCGACCGGGACCCGTTCGGTGCGAAGCCGGAGAACAAACTGGGCGTGCTGAAGAACGCGATCGAGTGGAGTACGAACATCGGCCACCCGGGGCCGGCGAACACGGCCGAGGGCGAGGTCTTCGCGACCTTCGTCATCCCCAACATGTTCGCGAAGGCGGCGCGTGGCGAGCTGAACCCCGAGCAGGCGGTCGCCGATGCGGAGCGGCAGATCAAGCCCATCTTCGACAAGTGGCGGAAGCGCGGCCTGGTCGGCGGGGCGTAGGTGAGCTGACGTGGCTGTCGTCGAGCTTCGCGGGCTGCGTAAGGTGTTCGAGGGCGGACGGGCGCGCCGCGGCGCGCACGGCCGGGTGAACGCGGTCGACGGTGTGGACCTGGCCACGACCGAGGGCGAGTACCTGGTGCTGCTGGGGCCGTCGGGCTGCGGCAAGACCACGCTGCTCCGGACGGTCGCGGGCCTCGAGCAACCAACTGACGGCGAGGTGCGGATCGGCGGGCACGTCGTGAACGAGCTGCCGCCACGGGCCCGCCGGGTCGCCATGGTGTTCCAGAGTTACGCGTTGTACCCGCACAAGACGGTGCGCGCGAACATCGTTTTCCCGCTCAAGGCCCAGGGCGTCGACAAGGCCGCCCGGGCCGAGAAGACCGAATGGGCCGCCGAGCTGCTCGGGATCGGTCAGCTGCTCGACCGGCGGCCGCGCCAGTTGTCCGGCGGGGAGCGGCAACGGGTCGCGCTGGCACGGGCCCTGGTCCGGGAACCGAGCGTCTTCCTGCTCGACGAACCGCTGTCCAACCTCGACGCCAAGCTGCGGGCGAGCGCCCGGGACGAGCTCAAGCGCTTCCAGCGCCGGGTCCGGACCACGACGATCTACGTCACCCACGACCAGGTCGAGGCGATGGGCCTGGGCGATCGCATCGCGGTCATGTACGCCGGCCGGATCCGGCAGCTCGGCCCGCCGGTCGAGGTGTACGACGACCCGGCGGACACGTACGTCGCGACGTTCCTCGGCTCCCCGCCGATGAACCTCGTCCCGCGCGACGGCGTACTGGTCGGCTTCCGGCCGGAACACCTGCTGCCGGAAACCCTGGTCCACGGCGATGACCGGCTGGTGGTTCCCTTCCAGGTCGACCGGGTCGAGTACCTGTCCGGTGACCGGCATCTGTACGGCGTTGTCCGCGGGCTGGGGGCGGAGACGCGAGTGATCGCGCGACTGCCGGCGACCGTGACGGCGCCGGTCGAACCGGGGGAGGAGCACGAGTTCGCCGTTCACGCTGAGCGCTTGCGGTTCTTCGACGCGGACAGCGGCGAGCGGACCGAGCCCGTGTCGGTACGGACCGGGTCATGACCGATCCGGCGCTGATCCCACCACAGCCGCACGGTCAGCTCACCGAGGCGCGGCCCGAGGTTTCACCGCCGGCCCACCCGCGGGCACGGCGGCGCTTCGCCGACCGCGACGCGCTGCTCGCCTGGGTGTTCCTGCTGCCGTCGGTGGGGTACATCGTCGCGCTGGTCGCGATCCCGTTCTTCCTGGCGATCGCGTTCAGTTTCAGCGATGTCACGGCCGGGGATCCGAGTTTCGACTGGGCCGGGTTGCGCAACTACCAGGACGTCTTCGACGACCCGGTCTTCTGGCGCTCGCTGCGGAACACCGTCGTCTTCACGGTCGTCTCGATGCTGCTCATCGTTGTCCTGGGCAAGGTACTGGCGAACGTCCTGATCGCCGACTTCCGGGGCAAATGGCTGGTCCGCTTCCTGGTCCTGCTGCCGTGGACCACACCGGTGGCGCTGTCCACGATCGCCTGGCTGTGGCTGCTCGACTCCGTGTTCTCGCCGATCGACTGGGTGCTGCGCGAGCTGGGCCTGATCGACGCGAACATGTACTGGCTCGGGAAACCGGATCTGGCGATCGGATCGGTGATCGTGGTGCACGTCTGGCGGCTGGTCCCGCTCGCCGCGGTGATCATGATGGCCGGCCTGGTCGCGATCCCGAAGGACGTGCAGGAGGCGGCGTCGGTCGACGGCGCCGGGTTCTGGCGGCGGATGTTCGAGATCACCATCCCGCTGACGCTGCCGGTCATCGCCGTAGCCGCGCTGTTCGGAGCGATCCTGACCTTCACCGACATGGCGGTCGTCTACGTGCTGACCCGGGGTGGTCCGACCAACTCCACCCAGGTGCTCGCGAGCTGGGCGTTCTTCCGCGGCATCGAGGGCGGAGACGTCGGCCAGGGCGCGGCGATCGCGTTGTTCCTGTTCCCGCTGCTCCTGGCCGCGGCAATCGCGATCCTCAGGGCGGTACGCCGGATGGATGTTTCATGAAGACAGTACTGATGCCACGCCTCCGGCGCGGCGGGTCATGGGGCTGTAACTCCCGGCCTTCCCTCGTCGCTCCGGTCGCTCCGGTCGCTTCGCTCCCTTCGCTCCTCAGTCCAGGCCGGGAGGCCCCATGACCGGCGAGATCGAGCTGTTGCGGCGGCGGGCGCGGCGACGTCACCTGGCGTCCCGCATCACCGTGTACCTGCTCGCGATACTGGCGGCGCTCGGTGCGGCCGGGCCGTTCCTTTGGGCCGGGATCACCGCCTTCAAGGAGAACCGGGACCTCTACCGGCGCAGCAACAACCCGTTCCTCTTCAACCTCACGCCTACGACCGAGCATGTCGACTACTTGTTCTCCGGCACTGAGTTCCCGACCTTCGTCTGGAACACGCTGTGGGTCGGCTTGCTGGTCACCGCGATCACGCTGGGGCTCGGCCTGCCTGCGGCCTACAGCCTGGCCCGGCTGGACCGGCCGTGGTCGGGGCCGATGGCGATCGCGATCTTCTTCGTGTACCTGGTGCCGCCGACGTTGCTGTTCCTGTCGCTGTCACGGATGGTGGTGGCCTTCGGACTGCAGGACCGCACCTGGTCGCTGGTGCTCGTCTACCCGACGATCACGATCCCGGTCTCGGTGTGGCTGCTGATGGGTTTCCTGCGGGCGATCCCGAAGGACATCGAGGAACAGGCGATGGTCGACGGGTACAGCCGCCTCGGCGCGTTCGTCCGGATCGTCGTACCGCTGGTGTTCCCCGGTGTGGTGGCCGTCGTGGTCTTCGCGTTCACCCTGACCGCCAGCGAGTTCATCTACGCGCTGGCGTTCGTGTCGCCGTCGGCCGAGAAGCCGATCAGCACCGGCGTACCGACGGCCCTCGTCCGGGGGGATGTCTTCTTCTGGCAGTCGCTGCAGGCCGCGACCGTCCTGGTCGCCGTACCGATCGCGCTGGTGTTCAACGCGTTCCTGAACCGCTTCATCGCCGGCTTCACCCATGGTGCCGTCAAAGGCTGACGCTAGAACCTGCCCTTGATCGTGAGGATGTCAGTGGTTCCGTTGGTCAGGCGGTCCGCCCATTCGAGGGCGTCCGGCAGGGTGGGGCGGCGCTTCTCGTAAGCCTTGTCGAACGACCAGTAGTACTTCCGTTCCTGCAGCGGCTCCTCGGCGAGCTCGGCGACCGCCAAGGACGTGGGGAGCTGGTGGGCGGCCTGCCACTGTGGGCGCAGCATCCTCAGGTAGCGCAGGCCGGTGAGCAGGCCCACGACGGACACGTCAGTGGCGGGCGCGTCGGTCAGATCAAGGGTGTGCAGGTTCGGGCAGGAGGCCAGCGGTCGCAGATCGACCGGCTTCGCGCTGCGCAGTACGACCCGTCCCACGGTCGGATGGCCCTGCAGGGCGGACAGGTCGATCGTGTCGGTGGCGAGCTCCACCACCTCGACCGGCGTCGCCTGCAGGGGCGACAGGTCGAGCCCGGCGCAGTTGTGGATCGAGAACCTCAGCAGCGCCGGCGCCTCGCGGACCGGTTCGAGATCGACCCAGGGCGCGTCGTGTACCAGTAACTCACGGGTTTCCGCGGTCACCCCACGAACCGGCCCCGCGTCCCGACCGCTGACAACGAGCCGGCAATTGTCGTCGTACCGGCGCTTGTGGTGGTAGGGGTCGCCCGAGTTGATCCACAGCCCGCCGTCCTCGTCGCGCTCGATCCGGCCGGAGCGCAGCGCCTCTACGTGTGCGTGGAGCAGTTCGGTGACCGACTCCGCGACGTACACCGGCCCGTCGTCCTGGTGACGCCCGATCAGAATCACCTGGCCGGGCCGTCCGTTCGGCCCGGGTGCCATGTCGAGGCGAGGTAGTCGCCGAAGCCGTCCGTGGCAAAGGGGATCCAGCGTGGATGGTCGCTCACCCGCCGGATCGACGACGGCGGCCCGAATTCCTTGACGAACGAGCGGTGAACATACTGCCGCCACCCGCGTGTGGCCCACCAGTGCTCCGCGCTCAGATCCGCCAGCAGCTCGAGACCCAACCAACCGAAGCCGTGGAACTGCCCACGCCCACCGTCACCGTCGGCCACGGCGTACAACGCATCGAGGTCCCGGGGGAGTGCGAAGTCGAGGATCTCGCGGCGTTCCTGCTCTGGGAGCGCAGGTGGTAGATCCGGCTCCTCGGGCAGCTCGAGGGCCGCCTGCAGCAGCCGCTGATATTCGTGGAACAGGGCAACCGCTTCGCCCGCATCCCCGGCTTCGTCCGTGGTGCATCGTCGCGCGTCGAGTTGCGGCGGCTCGGACCGCGCATCCAGTAAGTACCGGAAGCCACGGTCGTCCGCGCGGTCGAGTTGCTCGCTCAGGACCGCGCGGAAACGACCACGGGCTTCCAGTTCCAGTTCGATCGTGAGGTGCTCTGTGGCCTCCAGCAACGTGTGCACCGCGCACAGACCGTCGTGTACGTCGATGTCGTTCGCGCCGTACTCGTTCAGGTCGTCCGGCGCGAACCTGAAACCCCGATGCCCGGACCCGCCGTCCCCGACCGCGTACCCGCGCAGTTCGGCGCGCTTCCAGCCCCGCGGCGCGGCGCCGGCGATCCGCTCGGCCAGCTCGGTCAGTGCGTCGGCAACCGCACCCTCACGATCTTCGAGCACGCTCAGCCCCGGTTGCCCAGGATCGCCAGCGCCAGTTCGTGCTGCTCCTGCGACGGCGGCCGCGTCCACGTGCAACCGGATCGCCCGTCCTCCAGCATCCGCGCCATCACGACGGACAGTACGTCGCGCGGTTCGGCGTACTGCATCCGCGGCCGCGCGTCGTGGTAGTGCGTCACGACGCGGTCGAAGCAGAAGATCAATGTGTTCACGTACTTGCTCTTCTCCGCATCGGCGCGGTCGTGCGCCGCGACGTACTCCGCGTCCACCGGCTTCACGACCTCCTTCAGGACGTCCAGCCGGTTGTTGAGCTCCGTGTGCGGGCCGGAGACCGCGTACGCATCGTCGTACATCTTGGCTACGTGCTCCGGGTTCTTCGCGAGAACGCCCATCGTGACGAAGCCCTTGTCCTCGTCCGCGTACCCGCCGGCGAACTCGTGGTCCACCGACTGCGCGTGGGTCGCTGACATGATCGCGTCGGTGAAGGCGTACTTGTCCATCCCGTCGATCTGCTCGACGTCCTCGCCCATCCACTCGTCGTCGTAGTACAGGATGCCGTCGGTCTCACCGTCCGCGGCCTCCGTCATCAGGTGCTGTACGGCGCCGGCCGGATCCTGTACGGCGGCGGGCCCCATCGCGGCGAACCGTTCGGTCATCCAGAACAGCGAGATCAGCATCATCGGGCTGTACACCCGTAGGATGCCCTCCTCGCGCATCGGGTAGCAGCCGCGCTCGTCGTCGTACGCCTCCAGGCCGGCCATGAACGCCTTCTCCTGCTCGGGCGTCAGCGCGAGCTCCCAGGCCCACTTCTGCTCGACGTGGAACTTGTAGAAGTCCTCGCCCTTCAGCGGGTCACGGATCTTCAGGAACCAGAAGACGAACCCGCCGAGGCCGAGAACGAGGACGCCGATCACGAGGAGCGGGATCATGCCGGTAAAACCTCCACATGGTGAACCAGATTCAGGAAAGTGGTTCACCGTAGTGATCGACCAGGTCACCGCCGAAGGAATCGTTCTGCCTTTGCGGAACCTTCACACCAGGCGTGCGGTCATCCGGAGCTCGGGGAGGTTGCCGAGCGAGGAGCGCGTGCCGTCGGTGGTCTCTGTGAAGCCGTAGCGCGCGTAGAAACGGCGGGCGCGGGTATTTGCCTCGAGCACCCAAAGCTGGACGGTGCCGCAGTTCGCGGCGCGGAGGTCGGCGCACGCGGCATCGGTCAGGGCGCGGCCGGCGCCGGTTCCCCAGTGGTCGGGGTGGACGAAGAGCGCGTACAACTCACCCGTGTTCGGCGGGGCTGTCTCGTCACGCTCCGGGCCGACACCGACGTACCCGATCACCTGCTGGCAGGGCCGGGCGGACTGTCAGCCCGCCGGCACCGCGGCTGCTCAGTTGGGCTTCTCGTCGTGGGCGGCCTGGGCCTTGGCCAGGCGTTCGCGGGCGCCGTCCAGCCAGCGCTGGCAGGTGGCGGCGAGTTCTTCACCGCGCTCCCACAGGGCGAGGGATTCCTCGAGGCTGGTGCCGCCCGCCTCGAGTTTGCGGACCACCTCGACGAGCTCCTCGCGGGCCTGCTCGTAGGTCATCTCGGGTCGGTCGCCGCTCACGTGTTCTCCTCGGACGTCTTGACTTCGACCGCGAAGCGGCCGTCACTGACCCGCGCCTGCAGCAGGTCACCGGGCGCCACCTGCGCCACTTCCCGGACCGCGGTCCCGTCGGCCAGTTGCAGCACGGAGTACCCACGCTCCAGTGTTGCCTTCGGGGACAGCGCCCGGACGCTCGCCAGCCGATGCGTGATGTCGTCACTCGCCCGGTCGAGCCGATGGGTGAGGGTACGGCGACTGCGTTCGATCAGCGCCGTGATCTCGTCGGACCGCCGCTGCAGGTCCGAGACCGGGGCCGCGAGGGCCGGGCGCGAACGGATCGCCGCCAGCGCGTGCAGCTCCCGGTCGAGCCACGACCGGATCGCCCGCGTGCCGCGCTCCCGCAGTACCCGCACGCCGTCGAGCTCCTCGCGCACGTCCGGCACGATCCGCTTCGCCGCGTCGGTCGGGGTCGACGCGCGCAGGTCGGCGACCAGGTCGAGCAGCGGGGAGTCCGGCTCGTGGCCGATCGCGCTCACCACCGGCGTACCCGTCTTCGACACCGCGCGGATCAGGCCCTCGTCGGAGAACGGCAGCAGGTCCTCGAGCGAGCCGCCGCCGCGGGCGATCACGATCACCTCGACGGACTCGTCCGCGTCGAGCTTCCGCAGCGCCGTCATCACCTCACCGGCCGCCGACGGGCCCTGCACCGACGCGTACTCGACCCGGAACGCGACCGCCGGCCAGCGGCGCTTCGCGTTCTCGAGCACGTCGCGCTCGGCCGCCGAATCCCGCCCGCAGATCAGGCCGATCGTGTGCGGCAGGAACGGCAGCTTCTGCTTGCGGTACGACTCGAAGAGGCCCTCGGCCGCGAGCAACTGCTTCAGCCGCTCGATCCGGGCCAGCAGTTCGCCGATGCCGACGTGCCGGATCTCGCTGACGGCGAGCGCGAGCGTGCCGCGGCGGGCGAAGAAGTTCGGCTTGGCGTGCACGAGCACCCGCGAGCCGTCGCGGACGTCGACGGCCTCGAACACCCGCCGGTTGCAGGTGAACCGCAGCGAGATGTCCGCGTCGGTGTCCCGCAGCGTGCCGAACACCGTCGTCGTACCGCGCCCGATCGAGACGTCCGTCAGCTGCCCCTCGACCCACACGGCCCCGAGCTGGTTGATCCAGCTCGCGATCCCGTTCGCGATCGTGCGAACGGCCGCAGGCGCTTCCGGCGACGTCTCCAAAGCCACCCCCAGACCCTACGACCCCGCACCGACAATCCCTAACGTTGAGTAATGCGCCCACTGCTCCTGCTGGACTTCGACGGCCCTCTCAACCCCTACAAGGCCACCGGGATCCCGCCGGGCTACGAGCGGCACGAGATCACCGAAGGCGAGAAGACCTGGCGGGTGCTTCTCAACCCGCGGCACGGTGTGGAGCTCAACGCACTGGCGGGCACGTTCGACCTGGTGTGGGCGAGCAGCTGGGAACACGGCGCCAACCGCCTCCTCGGGCCGTTGCTGGGCCTGCCCGAACTCCCCACGATCGTCTGGACGGACCGCACACGGGTGCGGTCCGGTTCCTGGAAGACGCCGTACGTCGCGGAATGGGTCGGTGATCGGCCGTTCGCCTGGGTGGACGACGAGGTCGGGGACGTCGAGCGAGAGCGTTTTCCGGGGCAGTTGATTCTTGCTGCGGATGCGCGGCGCGGGCTGACCGGGCGGGAGTTCGCGGTACTGCGGGAGTGGGGGCGTAATTCCTTTGCGGGGAAAGGGTTTTCGGGGGATTCTTGACGTGCTGGTAACACCTCCCGCGGAGGAGCCGTCCGGACAGGGCGGACGGCTCCCCGACGTTCCATGAACCTCCGGTCCGGCATGCTGCCCGGATGCGAGAGCAGCTTGCCGCCGGGTATGCGCGGCTGTACGCGCCGCTGGCCGTGGTGTCGGTGGTGATTTCCTTCCAGCCGCTCCTGCCTGGGAGGTACGGCACGCTCTGGGAGATGGCGGGCCGTCCGGGTGGCGACCCGGCGATCCTCGGTGTGCTGCTGATGGGTGGGCTGGTCGTGCTGCTGGCGTACGCGAGCTTCCGGCCAGTGACCACCGCAGGTGTTCCGGTGGGGATCGCGGTACTCGCGGCGCTGATATTCGTGATGCTGCTCACAAAGCCGGGTGCCGGGTCCTCGCCGCCGAGCCTCACCCCGTTCGGTGATGCCGCGGTCGCGATCGCTGTCTGCACGTTCACGCTCGCCGTCTCGCACGCGGTACTCGGCCGGCGCCGCTGACCACGGCCCGTACCATGGGGACCGTGACTGGCCAGGCTGACGACATCGGTACGACGACCGCGACGAGGACCAAACGGGTGCTGCTCGCGGCGCCGCGGGGGTACTGCGCGGGCGTGGACCGGGCCGTGGTGGCGGTCGAGAAGGCCCTCGACCTGTACGGGCCGCCCGTGTACGTCCGCAAGGAGATCGTGCACAACAAGTACGTCGTCCAGACGCTGCAGAAGCGTGGCGCGATCTTCGTCGACGAGACCGCCGAGGTGCCCGAGGGCGAAACGGTGATCTTCTCCGCCCACGGTGTCGCCCCGGTGGTGCACGAGGAGGCGGCCGCGCGGCAGCTGAAGACGATCGACGCGACCTGCCCGCTGGTGACCAAGGTGCACCACGAGGCGAAGCGGTTCGCGGCGACCGACTACGACATCCTCCTGATCGGCCACGAGGGGCACGAGGAGGTCATCGGCACCTCCGGCGAGGCCCCCGATCACGTGCACCTCGTCGACGGGCCGGACGACGTACCCAACGTCACCGTCCGCGACCCCGAGAAGGTCGTCTGGCTGTCGCAGACCACGCTGTCCGTCGACGAGACGATGGAGACGGTACGGCGCTTGCGCGAGCGGTTCCCGCACTTGCAGGACCCGCCGAGCGACGACATCTGCTACGCCACCCAGAACCGGCAGGCCGCGGTCAAGAAGCTCGCCCCGGAAGCCGACCTGATGATCGTCGTCGGCTCCCGCAACTCGTCGAACTCGGTGCGTCTCGTCGAGGTCGCGGTCGAGCACGGCGCGAAGGCCGGCTACCTGGTCGACTTCGCCGACGAGATCGACGAGGCCTGGCTGGAGGGTGTCGACTCGGTCGGCGTCAGCAGTGGCGCGAGCGTGCCGGAGGTGCTGGTCCGCGACGTGCTGCGCTGGCTGGCCGAGCGCGGGTACGCCGACGTACAGGAAGTCACGACCGCGGAGGAGAGCCTCACGTTCGCCCTCCCCCGCGACCTTCGCACCGACCTGAAGGCGGCCGGCCTCCCCACCACCGGCACCTCCGACCACGCCTGGACTATCTGACCGTCACCTTGGCGGTCTCGGTGACCGTGAAGACGCGGCGCTCGGCATTGCAGTACCAGACGGAGTAGCGCAGCGTGTACGTACCCGGCTTCGTGTAGGTGTGGGTCTCGATCGAGTACGTCTCGCGACCGGTCCTCCGGTTGGTTCCGCACTGCGCGGTCATGCCGTCCGAACCGCCCTCCCCGCCATCGCCCCAGTAGTACTGCGTACCGCCGGAGAGGTTGAGGAAGGACGTGTCGGCGGGCAGGTCCTTCCCGTCGATCGTGGGCACGACGACGGTGCCGGAGACGGTCACCTTCACCGAAACGGTGCGGTCGGTGACGGTCGGCTTGAGCACGACGTCGACCTCGATCGGCCGAGCCGGCGGCTGCACCGGTGGCGGCGTGTTCGTGGTGCGCGTGGTGGGTTTCGTCGTCGTGGTGGCGGGCTGCTCCGAGCCCTTGGTCGAACCGGTCGTCGTCCTCGGCGCGGTCGTCGTGCCTTGCGTGGTCCTCGTGGTCCCGGTCGCGGTCGGTGCCGCGGACGTCGGCGTACTCGTCGGCGGGCCGGTGACCACCGTCACCGGTGCGCTCGGCGTCTGGGTGACCGGCGGCCTGCTGTCGAGGTCCGAGAGGTTGCTCGCGGCAACGGCAACGGCGACCACCGCGGCGGACGCCAGTGTCAGCGCGCCGGCGGTCCGGCGACGCCGTACCGAACGGACCCTGGCGAACACGGACTCGCTCGGCGACGCGCTCGGCGGCGGCGGGTCGGCGACGAGCCGCTCGAACTGCTGCTTGAGATCATCGGTCATGGGTCAGCCCTCCTTGTGGGGCCGGAGCGGAAACGGCGGCGACCAGGTGGTGTTCGCGGAGCTTGGCCAGCCCGCGGGAGATGTTCGATTTCACCGTGCCGACCGAGCAGCCCATGATCTGCGCGATCTCGGCCTCCGGAAGGTCCTCGAAGTACCGCAGAACGAGCGTGGCGCGGGTCCTGCGGGGGAGTCCCGCGAGCGCCCGCAGCAGCAGGTCACGGTCGTCGACCGAGCCGTACTGCTCCCGTGCCTGTGCCTCCGGCAACTGCTCGGTCGGCGTCTCGCCGCGCCACTTCCGGCGCCACCACTGCGTGCTGGTGTTCACCATCACGGTGCGCGTGTAGCTCTCGAGCGCGTTGCTGCTGCGCAACGAGTTCCGGTGGAACCACACCTTGGTCAGCGCGGTCTGCACCAGGTCCTCGGCCAGGTGCCATTCCCCGGTCAGCAGGTAGCCGAACCGCTGCAGGGCGGTGAACCGCCCGTCCACGAACTCGGCGAATTCGCGGTCGCGTCCTGGATCCATTCCAACCCCCCATGTCACTCAACTCGGTCAGCCTTGTGATGGCGTGACCCGCCGAAAAGGTTGAGCGATGTGCCTGGATGATCTCAGGCGGGGCGTTAGCGGGTGTGCTCGACGTACTTGCCCAGGACGTAGTCCCAGCCGGTGTCGTAGGAGAGGCGGGCGCGGCCGGCGCCTTCGCCGCGGCGTTCCCAGCCGGTGTGGACGAGCCGGACCTCGGTGCCGTCACCGGTCGCGGCGAACGTGACGGTCACCTGGCCGGCTTCGGCCGGATCGCCGCCGGGATGCCAGCTGAAGCTGACCGACGCCGGCGGATCCCATGCCGACACCGTGCCCCAGGTGGCGATCTCGCCGTCCGCGCCGTACTCGACGATGCGCCCGCCGACCACGCCTTCCAGCCGTACGCCGTGTGCTGCCGCCGCGCCGACCGAATGGCTGAACAGCGGCCACCACACCGACGCCTCCGCCGTGAACGCCTCGAACGCGCGGTCGACCCCGACCGGTACGACGACGGTCTTCACCAACGGTGAGAGATCTTGTTCCACAGTCATGTCCGTTCCTCCTCGGTCTGCCGGGCGGTCCGCTCGACATGGTCGGCGTACGCCTGCAACGCGTCGCCCCAGAACTGGTCGAGCCAGCTGCGCAGCTCCTCGAGACCCGCCTGGTGGACGCGGTAGATGTTCCGCGTCCCGCGTGACTCGTGCCGCACCAGGCCGACCGCGCCGAGCACCTTCAGGTGCTGCGAGATGGCGGGCCGGCTGACGGGCACGCGCTCGGCCAGTACGCCGACCGAGCACGGCCCGCCGGTGCGCAGCGTCTCGAGGATCACCCGGCGCGTCGGGTCGCCCAGCGCGTCCAGCACCGGTCCGGCAGCTTCGAGTGATCCGTAAGTTCCCACGAACGGTAAGTTGCCACTAACGGAGGAGGGAGTCAAGCCTCAGTTCAGCCGATCGAGGATCAGTCCGGCCTGCTGCGGGTTGCCGTCGTGGACGAGCGCCTCGTGGTTGCCGACGTCGTCGAACGCGAATCCGTACGCGCGACCGTCGGCCATCTGGGAGTGGATGATCTTCGAGTAGTGGTTCGTGACCGGGTCCTGGTAGAAGTTCGCGTTGTTCGCGTCCGGCTGGTTCGGGTTCGTCAGCAGGGTGGAGCGGTTGTACCCGGCGCAGAGCGTGCGCGAGATCGGGCCGCGGACCTGGTCGTTCGGTGCGTCGAGCAACTTGAAGCAGCCGAACACGCTGGCCGAGTCGGGCTTCTGGAACGACGTGACGACGGCGCCGGAGGTGTTGGTGAAGTTCATGACGCCGCCCGAGACGCGACCGAAGTACTTGACGTCGGGCCGGTCGCCGAACGGCGTCACGGTCAGAGTCTCCGAGCTGTACTTCGACCACACACGGTTGATGTAGTCGTCCATCGTGCCCGCGGGCAGCGCGCCGGTCTCGACGCCGTACAGCGGGGAGAGGGCGCGGAGGACCGAGCCGTCAGGCGCTGTCTGGATCAGTCCGCCCCAGCCGCCCGCGGTGTTGCGGAGCCCGTTGTAGACCGCGTTGTAGCCGCCGGACTTGAGGTGGCCGGTGGTGTTCCCGTTCACGCTGACCGCGTACGGCGCGGAGAACATGTCGACCTGCGTGCTGTTGATCCACAGGCCGGCGTCGTTGAGCGTGTACTCCGACCAGTTGAACAGGATGTTCCGGTTCGGGTCGCTGGGGTTCTGTACGGCGGGTTGCACGAGGCCGCCCGTGGTGAGTTTGAAGACCAGTTTCTGCCCGTACGAGAAGTACACACGGCCGGAGAACTTCGGCATCTGGATGGTCACCGACTGGCCGTTGCCCGGGCCCGCGATCGACGCGTCAGGCGCCGGGGTGGGCGGGTTGCCGCCGGCCGGCCAGGCGTGGAAGGTGCCCGAGGCATCGGCCCACCCCTGCTGGCCGGTGGCCAGGTTCGTGCCCAGGTTGTAGATGTAGACGGGGTCTGTGCGACCCGAGTTGTTTGTGATCGTCAGTGGAATGGTCGCGGGCACGGCCGCGTCGGCCGCCCGGTCCGGGACTGCCGACAGCACCCCGGCCACCGCCGCCGCAGCCGCGACCACACCCAGCACTCTGCTTCTGAAGCGCATCATCTTCTCCTCACGTCCGCCTGAGAGAGCGCTCTCATCGTTCCGTGCGGAGGCCACCAAGTGTCAACAGCTCATCACTGTCGGCTTTCCGACAGCAGTCCCGGGGCGATGATGCGGAGATCGCCAGGCCATCACAATCGCCGGGTGGCGGGACTCGCCACGCTCACCGGTCCCGGCTGCGGGCGATTGTGATGGCGTGCAGCTCCGGGATCAGGAGGTAGGGACGCCCTGGAACGAGTTCCGGACGATCGCGGTCCGGAACGTCTCAGCCCGCCTGGGACGGCGGCCAGCGGCGCGTCGTCGGGGACTCGTCGATGGACAGGAACTCGGGGGCGGTGAGAGGCCGGACGGACGCCTCGATCGACTCCATCGCGGTCAGCTCGGACTCGGTGACGTGGAGGTCGCGGAGCTTGCGCGCCGTGATGAAGACCCGCCGCTCGAACGAGCCGACGGTCCCGTTGTACGCCTCCACGGCGGAGGTGAGCGACCGGCCGACCCGTCCGAGGTGCTCGCCCATGGTGCTGAGCCGCTCGTACAGCTCCCGGCCGAGCTCGAAGACCTGCTGCGCGGACTCGGTCAGCGCCGACTGGTTCCACGCGTACGCCGCCGCGCGCAGCGTCGCGATCAGTGTCGTCGGCGTTGCGAGGATCACCCGGCGCTCAGCGGCGTACTCGAGCAGGGACGGCTCGACGTCGAGCGCCGCGGACAGGAACGACTCGCCCGGCACGAACAGGATCACGAACTCCGGTGACGGCGACAACCGGGTCCAGTACGCCTTCGAGGCGAGCTGGTCGACATGTGTCCGCAGATGCCGCGCGTGCGCCCGCAACCGGTCCTCGCGGAACGCCGCGTCGTCGGACTCGCTCGCCTCGAGGAACGCCGCCAGCGGCACCTTCGAGTCGACGACGATGTTCTTGCCCTCGGCAAGCCGCACGACGAGGTCGGGCCGCAGTACGCCGTCCTCGCCGACCGTCGTCGTCTGCTCGGTGAAGTCGCAGTGGGCAACCATCCCGGCCAGCTCGACCGTCCGGCGCAGATGCAGCTCGCCCCAGCGGCCACGGACCTGCGGCTTGCGCAACGCGGTCGACAGCGACGCCGTCTCGCGGCGCAACGCCTCGCCGCTCATCCGCACCTCGTTGACCTGTTGATGCAGCTGGCTCTGCCAGGCCGCCCGTCCCTTCTCGAGCTGGTTGAGCTGTGCGTGCAGGCGGTCCAGGGCCTCCTTGACGACCGCCTGGCCACCCATCTGCTGCCCGACGGACGTCCGCTCCTGCGTCAGCTCGACGACGCGGTCCTCGGCGGCGTCGCGCTCCGCGGTGACCCGAGCGAGCTGGGCGCCGTCCCGTCCACGCACCCACAGCACGCCGAACACAGCACCCAGCAGCAGGCCCACCAGGAGGAAGAGCAGCATCAGCAACACCGTCGTACCGGTCATGTGACAGATAGTGCCGAACCCCACCGACAGTTTCCGAAACCCCACGCCCGGCGGGCCGGGTTCAGCAGTTCATCGCGGGGAAGGAATAGCCCTGGGCCTTCAGGATCGGGAGGACCTTGTCGAGCGCGGCGACGGTCTGCGCGCGGTTCCCGCCGCCGTCGTGCAGCAGGATGATGTTGTGGTTGTGCGCGTGCGTGAGGATGTTGTGCACGATCGCGTTCGTCCCGGGCCGGGCCCAGTCGCGCGGGTCGACGTCCCAGAGCACCTGGACCATGCCGGCCGCCTTGATGTCGGCGCGGACCTTCGGGTTCGAGGCGCCGTACGGCGGACGGAAGCAGGTCGACCGCGGTCCGTCGAAGATCTCGTGGCGCCGCTTCACGGCCGAAACCGCGGTCAGTTGCGCGTGGGTGATCGAGTGGCTGCCGATGGTGTTGCCCGCGGCAATCACCTGCTCGCGCAGTCCCGGGTGCGCGGCCTGCATCGAGCCGAGCTCGAAGAACGTGGCGTGCGCACCGTGCTTCCGCAGGACCTGCAGCACCTTCGGCGTCCAGACCGGATCGGGACCGTCGTCGAAGCTGAGGAACAGGACCTTTTTGTTGCCGGTGGCAAATGCGGCGGTCGGGTCCGGGACCGGCTTGCGCGGTGTCGACGGCGGTGCGTTCAAGGTGGGCGTCTCGGTGGGGGCCGGGCTCGGTGTCGCCGAGGTCTGCGTGGTCGCGGCGGCTGGTCGCGGTGGGCGTTCGTGCCCGAGTGCCAGGACCAGCAACACGCCGGCGGTGACGGCCAGCGTCACCCCGGTCGCGACGAACGCGGCGAGCTTTCGGGACATGACTTTCCCCTTGCAGCTAAGGCGGTTCCCCAGTGCGCCCCCTCAGTCCGGCGCCCTCACATCACAGAAGACGCCTTACCTGTCAGCTTGGTTGGCGTCCCTGTGTTGCGGTGAGATCTCGACTGTTGCAGTGCTGCCACGGTGGTACAGCCGGCCCTCCAGGGACTTCACACTCGCGACCAGCACGAAGCTCATGCTGACCAGCAACGACCACGCGCCGAACTTCGCCGGATGCACGAGCCGCCAGACGCTCACCTGGTCCGGGTAGTTCCACGCGTCCAGGAACGTGCCGGCGTTCTCCGCGATCCACAGGAAGAACCCGATCAACGCGAACGACAACGCCAGCGGCATCCGGTAACGCCGTACGCCGACCGTGAAGAAGACCCAGGTACGGCGCAACACGACGAGCAGCCCGAGCGCGATCGGGATCCGCAGGTCGGGGATCCAGTGATGGGTGAAGAAGTTGGCGTAGATGAGGACGGCGAAGACCGTGGTCAGCACCGGCCGGTAGTTGCTGACCCGCAGGTCGAACCGCCGCCACGCCTGACACAGGTAGCTGCCCACGGCGGCGTACATGAAACCGGCGAACAACGGCACCCCGGCGATCTTCGTCACGGCGTCGCCCGGGTACTGCCACGAGCCGACCTGGACCTTGAACAGCTCCAGCGCGAGCCCGACCAGGTGGAACCCGAAGATCACCGCGACCTCGCGCCACGTCTCCAGCCGGACCGCCCAGAACAGGAACGTCAGGACAAGGCAGTAGATCAGCAGGGCGTCGTACCGGGCGATCGGCAGGTCGAGGTACTTCGAGATCGCCAGGCCCGCGAACAGGAACGCCGGGAACAGGCACGACACCGCCTCCAGCCACCCGAAGCGGAGGAACTGCAGGCATCCGAACACGAAGCGTGAGGAGATCCCGATGCGGCCGGTCCAAGTGGTCACGCACTGGAGACGTCACCCACGCTCGTCTGGTTGGACCGAATCCCGCGGATTGGGGTACTTCGGTGTTCGCCGCGTAACCTTGACGCCCGTGGCACTCACCATCGGAATCGTCGGGCTCCCGAACGCGGGCAAGTCCACCCTGTTCAACGCGCTGACCAAGAACGACGTGCTCGCCGCGAACTACCCGTTCGCGACCATCGAGCCGAACGTCGGGGTGGTCGGTGTCCCGGACCCGCGGCTGGGCAAGCTGGCCGAGCTGTTCGGCTCGCAGAAGCTGATTCCGGCCACCGTGCAGTTCGTCGACATCGCCGGCATCGTGCGCGGCGCGTCGGAGGGTGAGGGGCTGGGCAACAAGTTCCTCAGCCACATCCGCGAGTCGGACGCGATCTGCCAGGTCACCCGGGTGTTCCGCGACGACGACGTCACGCACGTCGACGGCAAGGTCTCGCCGGCCGACGACATCTCCACGATCCAGACCGAGCTGATCCTGGCCGACCTGCAGACCGTCGAGAAGGCGATCCCGCGGCTGGAGAAGGAAGCCCGGCTGAAGAAGGAGAGCGCGGTCGTGCTCGAGGCGGTCCGGGAGGCGCAGAAGCACCTCGAGGCCGGTACGCCGATCATCGCGACCGACGTGGACCGGGACGCGATCCGCGAGCTGATGCTGATGACCGCGAAGCCGTACCTGTACGTCTTCAACTGCGACGCCGACGAGCTCGGCGACGAGGACCTCAAGCAGAAGATGCGGGACCTGGTCGCGCCGGCCGAGGCGATCTTCCTGGACGCGAAGTTCGAGGCCGAACTGGTCGAGCTCGGCGACGAGGACGAGGCGCGCGAGATGCTCGCCGAGATGGGGATCGACGAGCCCGGGCTGGATCTGCTGGCCCGCGTCGGCTTCGAGACCCTCGGTCTGCAGACGTACCTGACGGCCGGTCCGAAGGAGGCCCGCGCCTGGACCATCAAGCGCGGCGCCACCGCCCCCGAGGCCGCCGGCGTCATCCACACCGACTTCCAGCGCGGCTTCATCAAGGCCGAGATCGTCTCGTACGACGACCTCATCGACGCCGGCTCCATGAACGCCGCCCGCTCCGCCGGCAAGGTCCGCATGGAAGGCAAGGACTACATCATGCAGGACGGCGACGTCGTGGAGTTCCGCTTCAACGTTTAGTCCACCACGCCAGCTGCGCGGTAGCTTTTGCTCGCCGCTTGCCCAGCTTCTGTACGACGATCTCGAACGGGATCTCCGCATCGTCGTCGGCGGTGGCCGTCAGCTGCCGGATGCGCAGTAACAGCCGACCGGCGGGCACCGCGACGTCCGCGTCGGGATCGTCATCGAGTCGTTCGGTCGCTGAGTCTGCCGCCATCGTGAGCGTGCCGTAGCCGACGAGACGCAGCCGCCCCTTGCTCGCCCGTACGACATGCTCCGACTCGCGCTCGGACGGGCGGTCCGAGGCAGTGGTGCGCACCTCGATGCCGTACGTGGCGAACTCGGGCGGACCGGCCATCCAGAAGACACCGCGGCCGGCCGCGCTCTCGCTCTCGAGATGTCGCGTCAGCGAGGCGAAGTCCCAGTCGGGCAGCGACGCCCGGTAGGCATCGGGGTCGACGATACCGAGGATCCCGTCCTCCTCCGGCACCTCCACGCGGACCGGACGCCCGGCGGCTTGGGCGGCCGCCTGCTCGACGACCTTCGCCGCCTTGCGACGCAGGCGCGCCAACTCCTTCCCGTCTCTGTTGACGAGGACGAGGCGCTGTAGCACGCCGGTACTGCGCCAGCCGAGGTATACCGCCGCATCGACGCCGTCCAGCAGGTACCAGTCGTTGTCGTAGGCGCTCTCGATCGGCTGACCGAGCGTGGTACGGACCTCAGACTTGCTCGCCGACGGATCGAGCCCGGACAGCAGTTGGGCAGGATGGGCGAATGCTTCGAATTCGGGGTTGGCGGTCAGCTCGAAGGCGATCGACGCCAGTCGCCCGCCGTTCAGTCGCAGTCCGATGCCGTGCGATGGCGACAGCAACCGCGTCGAGCCCGCGTCGTCGGTCTCGTCGAGTTCGCCTCCGACCCAGGCATGCACCAGCGCGAGTGCCGCTGCGTACTCCGGGGCGTCAGGCCCTGTCGACAGAGCAGCCATGAGAGTGCGCAGCTCGGTGGTGGCTCGATCATCGAGGAACGGCATGCCTGGACCCTATCCGCGAGTCCCTTCAGCGTCTGGGAGAACTTTGCTTTCAGGTGGTTGGGATCGGGGTTCCGGTCAGGTGCTCCGACAGCTGCCAGATGCGGGCTGCGTCGGCCGTGCTGCGTAGGCGGGAGTAGAGGGCCTGCTCGGCGGGCGGGCCGCCGAGATGGCGGAATCCGCGCGGCCCGTAGAGTGCGCCCCCTTTGGCGTCGGGCGAGGTGGCGGCCAGGAGTGCGGGCAGTTTCGCGGTCTCGACGGTCCCGAAGAGGATGCCGCGCGCGGAGAGCGTCTTGATCAGTCTCCGGAGCGGAGTCTCCTGGGCGCGGCCGATCTCGGGGCGCGCCGCGAGCAGATTCGTCGGGGCGACCCCCGGGTGCGAGAGATTGCTCGTGATGCCCCAGTCGTTCGCTCGGCTGCGCCGGTCGAGCTCGAGTCCGAAGAGCCCGAGCGCGATCTTCGACTGGCTGTAGGCGCCCCGGCCGTTGTACGACCGTTCCCAGTTCAGGTCGTCCCAGTTGATGGAGTTCTGGTTCGCATCGATGCTGATCTGCGAGGTGACGCGCGCTCGGCCCGCGCGTAGCAGAGGCAGGAGGTGCGCCACCAGGGCGAAGTGGCCGAGATGATTGGTGGCGAACTGCAGCTCGAAGCCGTCGGTGGTGGTCTGCCGTTCGGGCGGAGTCATCACACCGGCGTTGTTGACGAGGATGTGAATGGGTTCGCCCTCGTCCACCAGGGTCCGTCCCAGCGCGGCGACGGAGTCGAGTGACGACAGGTCGAGCGTCTGCAGGGACAGGTCCGCAGTCGGTGTCTGTTGACGGATCTTCGCGAGCGCCGCCTCACCCTTGCGCGGGTTGCGGACGGGCAGCACCACCTGTGCGCCCGCAGCCGCGAGGCGCGTCGCGATGCCGAGTCCCATTCCGTCACTCGCGCCGGTGACGACGGCTCGCTTTCCGTGCAGGTCGGGGATCGTGATGTCGATGTCTTCGCGTGCCATCGGAGTCCGTCCGTTCCTCAGGAGGTCGTCGAGGTACTGCGGCTGTGGTCCGTCACGCGGGGGCGCCGCCGCTGACGAGCAGGTGCTGTCCACTGATCCACCGTGCGAGCGGGCCGGCGAAGTACTCGGCGGCATCGGCGACGTCGTCGACGGTACCGAAACGGCCTTCGAGCGGACGGCCCGACTTGAGCAGAGCACGCAGGGGATGGTCCTCGGGTACTTCGGTGAACACGCCGGCGCCCTCGATGGCGGTCGGGATGATCGAGTTCACCGTGACTCCGCGCGCACCGACCTCCAGGGCGAGGACCTCGACGGCGTAGCGGGCGGCCATCTTGCTCGAGCCGTACAGGCCGACTCCCGGCTGGACCATCGCCGTGGTGCTGGACCCGATGTTGATGATGCGGCCGTGGTCGGCGATGTAACGAGCCGCCTTCTGCAAAGTGAAGAAGGTGCCCTTCGCGTTGACGGCGAAGAGCCGGTCGAACTGTTCCTCGGTCACCTCGCTGATCAACTGGTCGACGATTTCCACGCCGGCGTTGGCGACGACGATGTCCAGCTTCCCGAACGCTGCGACGGCCTGCTGGAACAGGTCTTCCAGGGCGTTCAGATCGGACACGTCGGCCTGGACCGCGATCGCCTCCGCGCCGAGGGCCCGGATGTCTTCGACGGTCGCCAGCGCCGCCTCCTTGCCGTGGGCGTAGTTGACGATCACGCGGGCGCCGAGCGATGCGTAGCGCAGCGCGATGGCGCGCCCGATACCGCCGGCCGAGCCGGTGACGAGAGCTGTCTTGCCGTGGAGATCTGTCATCGTTGACTCCTGTTCGGGGACGCGGTTGCCCCACTATAATCAGACACCTGCCGGATTATCTGTCAAGCCTCGCTGCGGGCTCTGAGGAGTTTCATGACACAGTCGTCACGCCGCCGCCCCGGCCGGCCGGCCGCGGACGAAGTGGTACTGCCACCCCAGGAGGTTCTCCAGCGCGCTCTGGAGGCCTTCGCCGATCAGGGGTACGAGGCGGTATCGGTTCGGCGGCTCAGCGTCGAGCTGGGCATGGGGCACACGTTCATCTCGGATCGGTACGGATCCAAGGAGGCCCTCTGGAAGGCCGTCGTGGGCTACGCCATGGACCAGGCCGCTCCGGAGGTCGCCGCGGAGCTCGCCGACGACGGCAGGGACGACCTCGAGCGCCTCGTCGCCTCGGTCCGGGCGCTGCACCGCGCGGCGGCGGAGTCTGCCCACTTCGCCCGGCTCGTCGATCAGGAGGCGCGCGTGGAGTCCCCGAGGCTGGCGTACCTCCACGAGCTGATGGCCCCGGTGAACGAAGCGATCAAGTCGCTGTTCGACCGGCTGATCGCCGACGGCAGGCTCCGGCCCATGCCGTGGTACCTGTTCTACTTCCTGACCACTGCGCCCTCGAGCTTGTACAGTCAGCCACCCCTCGCCCGGCTGATGGGAAGACCGGATGACGCGGACGATCACGACCTGATGACCGACCTCGTCCTGGGTGGCCTGCTCAGCCCCGAACCGGAAGGAACGGACGGACCCCGGCAATGAGCTCGAAGAAGGGCAGCAAGCCCTGGACCGTTCAGTGGCACATCGCGGCGGACGGAACGGTGATCAGGCAACGGTCGAAGGGCGACCAGCCGCACCAGCAGCTGTACGGGAGCTACACCACGAGTCGGCGACTGGAGCTGTCGGATCGGTATGCCTTGGATGATCGCCTCGCTCGCGACACCAAGTTCTTCGGCGGGTTCGTCAGTGTGCTCCTCTTCCTCAGCATGGTGGGAGTTGGCGGTCTCGTCGTCGGCACCGTCCTGAGCTGGCTCGGGGTGGATGCGGGGGGCTACCTCGTGCTGCCCGGAGTGATCGTGTTCATCGTCGCCTTGATCGCTTCCGGTGGAACCCACGGCCTGATGATGAGCCGCTGGAACCGCCGGTGGACCGAGGCCGGCTTCGAGTCGTCCAATCCGGTGACGATGTCCGCCCGCGAGGCACGCGAAATCGTTGCGGCCCCCGATGCGGTCTCGGGTCGCCGGACCAAGGTCAAGAGGGCCTGACGGTACCTGTCAGGCTGGCGGCCGCGATCTGCGTTGCGGCTTCGTGGACCATCCCGATGAGTTCTGGGGGAGCCACGACCTGGGCGTTGCCTGCTTGGGCCAGGACGGCGGCACAGGCTTCGTGCGGGTTTTCGAGGTCGGTGTGGAGGATCCACCAGCCGTCGTCGGCCGGCAGGATCGGGGTGGTGGGGCGGAAACGGCGTACGGCGTGGTCGCGGACCTTCAGCGTGATGGGGTAGGACGGGCGGGAGGCCTGGAACTCCTGTTGGGACTGGGCCCAGTAGGCGGCCAGGTCGAAGTCGACGGGTCTCGCGAAGGGCCGGTCGGTGAGGGCTGCTGACGTCAGGCGGGACAGGCGGTAGGTGCGGAGGCGGCCGTCGGTGCGGGCGGCTACGAGGTACCAGGTCCGGGTCTTGGCGACCAGGCCGAGCGGCTCGACGGGAAACGGGGTCGGCCGGTCCGGCGGGGCTCCGGGGTCGGGAAGGTCGCCGTACACGATCTCCAGCGTGCGTTCCTCCCAGACAGCTTGGCGGCAGAGGTCCAGCCAGCGTGGGGTCTCGCGGCGGTCGTCCCAGCCGGCGTGGTCGATCAGTAGGCGTTGGCGCGCGTACTCGGCCTCACGGCGGGTGCCTTCCGGCAATGACGCGATCAGCTTCGTGACGGCGAGTTCGCTGGACGCGTCCAGCCCGAGGTCCGCGAGGACGTGTGCGGTCGCGCCGACGAACACCGACATGACCTCCGACGGCGTGAGTCCGGTCAGCCGGCTGCGATAGTCGGGCAGCATCGTCCACCCGCCACCGCGGCCCCGGATCGAGTAGACCGGGACGCCGGCGAGGCTCAGCGAGTCCAGGTCCCGCTGGATCGTCCGCGGCGAGACCTCCAGTGCGTCGGCGAGCTGGGCGACCGTCGACTGCCCGCGGGTCTGCAGGTGGAGGAGCAGCCGGAGCAGCCGTTCGGCGCGCATGGTCCGACTATCTCAGGAAAACAAGCCAGGCACTGGCGTCTTTTCCTCCTACGGTCGGGCGCATGAGTGCTGTCGAGGTGGAGAACCTCTCTATGTCCTACCGGGCCCCGGTCCGCAAGGGTGGCCTGCGCGCCGCGTTCGGCTCGCTGGTACGCCGCGAGTACAAGAACGTCCAGGCCCTCGACCAGGTGTCGTTCACGATCGTCCCGGGTGAGGTGGCCGGCTTCATCGGCCCGAACGGCGCCGGCAAGACCACGACGATGAAGATCCTGTCCGGGATCCTGCACCCCACCGGCGGCAACGTGCGCGTACTCGGCGCGGTCCCGTGGCAGCGCCGCTCGACGTACCTGAAACGGATCGCGTTCGTCCGCGGCAGCCAACCGGTCGGCGGCTCACAGGAGCTGACCGTGATGGACTCACTCGAGTACCAGCGGCTGCTGTACGACGTCCCGCGCGCCACGTTCCGCCGTACCCTCGCCGAACTCGAGGCGCTCCTCGACCTCGACCCGCTGATCGAGCGTCAGCTCCGCGCGCTCAGCCTGGGCGAGCGGATGCGGGTCGGACTCGCGATGGCGCTGATCTACCGCCCCGAGGTGCTGTTCCTGGACGAGCCGACGATCGGGCTGGACGTCAGCGCCGCGAGCCAGATACGGGAGTTCGTCGCCGAGTACGTCGAGCAGACCGGCGCGACCGTGCTGCTGACCAGCCACTACATGGCCGACGTCGCGTCCCTGTGTCCGCGGCTGATCCTGATCGACAAGGGCAAGGTCCAGTACGACGGCCCGCTGGCGGAGCTGTCCGCACGGTTGTCGCCGTACAAGCTGATCCGGATCTCCGCACAGGAGGATCCCTCGGCGTTCGGGGAGGTGGTCGAGAAGGCAGACGGCCGGTGGGTACTGCGGGTGCCGCGGGACGAGGTCGCCGGTACGACGGCGCGACTGCTGCAGGCGCTGGAGGTCGTGGACCTCGCAGTGGAGGAGCCGCCGCTGGAGAAGGTCATCGACCAGGCGTACCGGGAGGGGTTGCGGTGACAACCCTTTCGAGAACCGCAGTACTGCTGGGTTTCCGGATCCGTCAGGAGGTGCTGGAGTGGTCCGGCGCGTGGTGGTTCCTGCTGACACTCGTGGTGCAGGCGGTGGTGGCGCCGCTGATCGGGTTGTTCGTGTGGTCGGCGGTGTATCCGGACGATCCGGGGATCGGGCGGTACTACGTCGCGGTCGTGCTCGTGACGCTGATGACCGAGTCGTTCGAGCAGCACACGTTTTCCGAGCGGATCTACAACGGGACGCTGAGCCATGAGCTGCTCCGCCCGCAACCGGTGGTGGTCGGCGTGATCGGGATGAACCTCGCGATCCGCGGCTGGCTCACCCTGCTCGGTGCGCCGATCGTGCTGCTCACGGCGATCGCGCGGCAGATCGGGTTCGACGGGTGGGCGGTGCTGCGGAGCACGCCGTACCTCCTGCTGGCCGCCGTGCTCGTTTTCCTGTGGACTTTCCTGCTGTCGCTGACGGCGTTCTGGACCGATCGCGTGCATGCCGTGGTGGGATTCGGGAGCCAGCTGATCTTCCTCTTCGGCGGTACGGCGGCACCGATCGGACTGCTGCCGGACACCTGGCGCCGGATCGCGGAGATCCTGCCGTTCTACGGGATGATCGGTCTGCCGGCCGAGATCGCCACCGGAACCCGATCCGGCGGGTCGCTCGGCTACCAACTGGTGTGGGTGGCGGTCCTGGCGGGCACGGTCGCGGTCCTGTGGAGAGCCGGCGTCCGTCGCTACACGGCGGTGGGATCGTGAAGCTCCTTCGTCTGCTGGCCGCGGGGTTCTCGATGTCACTGCGCCGGAGTGTGGCGTTCCGCGTCAACCTGGTCTTCGACGTGCTGCTGGCGTTCACCGGCCTGGGTACGGCGGTCGCGGCCGTGCTGATCGTCTTCACCCGGGCCGACACGTTGGCGGGCTGGTCGAAGGCGGAGTTCCTCATACTGATCGGCACGTATCAGCTCATCACCGGACTGCGGACGACGTTCATCGATCCGAATCTGTCCTGGTTCCCCGAGACGGGGATCCGGAACGGGAAGCTGGACGGCTATTTGTTGCAGCCGGCACCGAGTTTGTTCCTGTCCAGTCTGTCGCTGTCGTCTCCGCTGCAGTTGATCCAGTTCGTGCTCGGGGCCGGCGTACTGGGATGGGGGATCGCGGCGGCGGATCGGGGGCCGAGTGCGGGCGGAGCGGTCAGCTGGTTGGTGCTGGTCGTCGCGGGGATCGTGGTGACGTGGGCGTTGAGCGTGTTGCTGGCGTGCTTGGCGTTCTGGGCGCCGAAGCTGCAGTTGGACGTCTTCTACCATTCGGCCTGGCAGTTCGGGCGCTATCCGACCGACGTCTTCGCGCGGCCCCTTCGCATCCTCCTCACCTACGTCTTCCCGATGGCCCTGATCGCGAGCGTCCCGTCGACCGCGCTGCTGCGAGGACCGCAGTTCGGCGTGCTGGTCGCGGGGATCGCGGCGGCGGGCGGCGCGGCCGCGCTCGCAGCTCTCGCCTGGCGGGCGGGTCTGCGGCGGTACACCGGAGCGACCTCATGAGGCATGCAAATCCGGTCGCCGGGCGGACGTGGGTGCGCGGCACAGGGGGAAATGGCTAGGCGGCTTCGAGTAGGGCGGTCAGGGTGTGGTGGGCGGTGCGGGACATGACCGGATTGGTCTCGACGTAGTACCAGAGGCAGCCGATGGCCTGGGCGAACGACCAGCCCATGCCGCGGCGCCATTCGGCGTCGTCGCTGCCCAGTGCGGCCCGGAACGCGGCGCGCGCGGTCGGGTCGAGGAGGTTCCAGGCGGGCTGCAGATCCATCGCGGGGTCCGACACCGTGAACATGCCCACGTCGATCACGCCGGCCAGTCGGCCGTCCTGGGCCAGCAGGTTGCCTGGCATCAGGTCGCGATGCGTCCAGGCGTCCGGCTCGGTGCGCGGCGTCGTGCGCAGGTCGGCCCACAACCGAGCGAGGCCGTCCACGTCGATCATCCCGCGGCTGCGCTCCAAACAGTCCGCGACCCACTCGTCCTGCGAGGTCAGCACCCCACCGCGCCACGGACCCGTGAACACCCGCCCGCCGGTCGGCTGTGCCCGCAACGCGAGCACGAAGCGCGCGAGATCCTCGGCGAAGGCGGAAGACCCGGCGACGTCGGCGTCGTACGCGATCGTCCCGTCCACCCAGGTCTGCACCGCCCAGGGCAGCGGATACCCGGCGGCCGGTGCGCCGATCGCGACCGGCCGCGGCGTCGGGTACGGCGACATCGCGTGCAACCGCCGCGCCGCATCCGCCTCGTCCTCGAGCTCCTGCCGCACCGTCGCCGCATCACCGGGCTGGATCGGGAATCGCGCGGTCAGCTCGTCACCGATCCGGAACACCGCGTTGACGGTTCCGTGCGACGGTACGGTGCGGATCGCGAGCCCGCTCCACTCCGGGAACTGCTCCTTCACGAGCCGTTCGACCAGCTCAACGGTCATCTCGAGTTGCCCCTCGTGCATCACGCCCAGCAGTATCCGGGAGGCGCGGGGAGGCCGCACACGATTTAGACGAGAACTGGAGGGTCCAGGCAACGAAATCGTTCAGCCCGCGCAAAGGTAACGAGCAGGTCGGACGGTTTCAGTGGGTCGGCAGCGGGCGGGCGCGGTCGGTGGCGAGGCGGATCGCGAAGACCGCGAGCGCGGTGCCGGTGAGGTAGCGGTGGATGCGCATCCAGGTCGGGCGCCGGGACAGGAACACCGCGACCGAGCCGGCGGTGATCACGAAGACGGCGTTCATCGCCACACCGACGACGAGCTGGCAGAGTCCGAGGATCAGGCTCTGCAGGCCGACATGCCCGCGGGACGGATCCAGGAACTGGGGCAGCAGGGAGATGTAGAGAATCGCGATCTTCGGGTTCAGCAGGCAGGTGAGCAGGCCCATGCCGAACAGTTTGCGCGGGCGGTCCGGCGCCAGTTCCTGGGTGGCGAAGACCGACGTACCGCCGGGGCGGAACGCGTTCCACGCGAGCCAGAGCAGGTACGCCGCACCGGCCAGCTTCAGCGCCACGTAGATCTCCGGGACCAGCGCGAACAGGGTCGCGAGACCGGCGCTTGCCGCGAGCAAGTAGATGAGGAAGCCGATCCCGACGCCGGCCAGCGAGATCAGGCCGGCGCGGCGGCCCTGGGCGATCGAACGGGAGATCAGGTAGATCATGTTCGGTCCCGGCACGATCACCAGGCCCAACTCGACCAGGGCGATCCCGAGCAGTGCCTCGCTGCTGACCAGCATTCCTTGTCCCTCCCTCGGCGGTACGGCGAACCTAACAGCGCTGCTCTTGCCGCTGCCCGGATATCCGCGAGCTGGTATTCCGGTCGCGGCCGGTGCTCACCGTCGGTTAGCGTGGGGGCGTACGCCTACGGTTTGTGAAGGAGACGGTATGAGCGACAAGGCCAGCAAGCCGGCGGACGATCTGCAGAAGAAGTTTCGGGAAGCGCTGGAGAAGAAGAACGCCGGCAACCACTCGCACCCTGGTAGCGGGGTCCGGGGCCAGGGTGTCGGCGAAGCGCACAACGACAAGCAGAAGCGCCAGTTCCGGCGCAAGTCCGGCAGCTGAGTTCCGCCAAACTGTCCATCCATCCGCATGAGCCCCGGGTTGCCGCCCGGGGCTCGACTTTTGCCGCGGGCCAGTTGTCCCCTTCGTCCCGGCTCAGCGGCACCTCTGCTCGACTATTGTCGATCGGGTGAGCGAGCCGCTGCATTTCGTGGTGAAGACCCGGCTGGTGGAAGTGGTGGAACGCCTGGGGGAGGGGGCCGCGTTGCCGCCGGAGCGGGTGCTGGCGAAGGAGTTCGGGGTCTCGCGGTGGACCATGCGGCAGGCGATCCACGAGTTGATCGCCGACGGCCGCCTGCGCGCCCGGCAGGGGCAGGGGACGTTCGTCGCCACGCCGAAGCTCGTGCAGCCGCTGGCGCTGGTGAGCTACACCGAGGCGCTGCGGGCGCAGGGGCACACGCCGGGACGTGAGGTGGTGGCGTTCGACGAGATCGCCGCCGACGCCGACTTGGCGGAGCAGTTGAAGATCGCCGAGGGGGAGCCGGTGCACCGGCTCGAGCGGGTGCTGTTCGCCGACGGGCAGCCGATCGGGCTCGAGACGACGTACCTCTCCGTCGCGCGCTTCCCGACGCTGCGGGACGTGCTGGAGCCGGCCGGCTCCCTGTACCGGTGCCTGACCGATCAGCTCGGCGTGCAGTTCGGCGAGGGTGAGGAACTGGTCGAGACCGTGATCGCGACCCCGCGAGAGGCCGAACTGCTGAAGGCGACCCAGTCGCTGCCGATGCTCCTCCTGCACCGCAACAGCCGCGACTCCGCCGGCGACCCGATCGAGGTCGTGCGCTCCCTCTACCGCGGCGACCGCGTCGGCTTCCGCGCCACCCTGCGCCCCTGACCTCCGCGCCGCCTCCTAACCTCCGCGCCACCCTGCGCCCCGACCTCCGCGTAACGCTGCGCAGTCTGACCGCTGCGGATCCCCAGGCCATCACAATCGCCGGATCCCCGGCGCCTGTCGCGGGGTGCCGTCGCGCGGGCAGCGTTGTGATGGCCTGGAGATCGGCCCCACTGTTCGCCGGCGGTTCACCTGCCGGTCGGTCGCCCCGCACTGTACCTTCATTGGTCCGGACCAATCTTGGGTAGGACGAGAGGAGTGGGTATGCGGGTGGTTGTGGTCGGCGGCGGCGTGCTGGGCACGTTCCATGCCTGGGAAGCGGTACGGCGTGGGCACGAGGTGCTGCACCTCGAACGCGAGCCCGAGGCGCGCGGTGCGAGCGTCCGGAACTTCGGCCTGGTCTGGGTCAGCGGCCGGGCCGACGGCGCCGAGGTCGCGCTGGCGCAGCGGGCCCGGGACCTGTGGGCCGAGACGCCCGGGGTCGGCGTACGGACGGCTGGTTCGCTGACCGTCTGCCGGTCGCAGGCCGAGTTGGCGGTCGCGAAGGAGGCCGCGGCGCGACCCGACGCGGCGGCCCGTGGATTCGAGGTGCTCGACCCGGAGCAGACCCGTGAGCGCAACCCCGCGGTGCGGGGCGACCTGCTGGGTGCGTTGTGGTGTAGCCGGGACGCGATCGTGGAGCCTCGCGAGGTGCTGCCCGCGCTCCGGACCGAGCTGGCGAAGTCGAACCGCTACCAGTTCCTCGGCGGACGGGAAGTGCGCAACGTGCGGACCGGGCGGGTCGTCGACGACCACGGTGCCCAGCATGCAGGCGATCTGGTCTTCCTCTGTACGGGGGCCTGGCACAGTGGCCTGGTCCGCGAACTGACCGACGATCTTCCGGTACGCCGGGTCCGCCTGCAGATGATGCAGACCGCGCCGCTCGACGACACTCTCACCACGGCGGTCGCCGACGGGGACAGTTTTCGCTACTACCCGGCGTACCGAGGGACTGCCGTGGATGATCTGCCGCCGCAGGCTCCGGTCGCCGAGGACCACAAGATGCAGCTGCTGATGGTGCAGAGGACGCACGGCGGGCTGACCATTGGCGACACCCATGAATACGCCGAGCCGTTCGGATTCGACGTCCAGAGCGATCCGTACGACTACCTGCAGGACACCGTCGAGGCGATCCTCGGCCGCCCGCTGCCCACGATCGTCCGGCGCTGGGCCGGCGTGTACTCGCAGGCGACCGGCGACGAGGTCGTCGTACGGCGGAAGGTTGCCGACGGCGTGCACCTGGTCACTGGCCCCGGTGGTCGCGGGATGACCATGGCCCCGGCGATCGCCGAGGCATCCTTCGACGGGATCGACGGATGATCCTGCCGACCTGACCGGTGCCCTCGGCCGGCTGGGCCGTCGAGCGGTGACTATCGCGCGACGGGTGCGAGCAGGTCCGCCAGCCGGTCCAGCTCCGGGTCCCAGCCGGTCCGGTGGTTCGCGGTCTCCTCGGCGTTGGCGAATCCGGTGTGGCTGAGCAGCATGCGGGTGCCGTCGGGGACCTCGGACAGCTCGACCTTGACGCGGGTCGGCTCGTCGTCCGATCCGTCCCACTTCCAGCTGAACACCAGGCGGTGCGGCGGCTCCACCTCGAGGTACGTACCGCGCACGACGTGCGGCCCCATCTCCACGACGTACGAGCCGCCGGCCCGGACGTCGGCGTCGACCTTCAACGCCAGCTGCGGGTTCGGGCAGTACCACTGGGCCAGCAGGTCGGCACGCGTCCAGGCGTCGTACACGCGGTCGATCGTTGCCGGAAGCACCCTTTCGATCCGGATCTCAGTGTCCATCGCCGTCCCCTCGCAGGAGTTCTTCCAACCGGTCAACGGTGCTGTTCCAGTACGCCGTGAGGTCCCCGAGCCACTGCTCCACCTCCGCGAACGACTCCGGCCGCAGCGAGCACACCACGGTCCGGCCGACCCGCCGCCGGCTCACCAGCCCGGCGTCGACCAGCACGCCGACGTGCTTGGTCATCGCCGGGGGTGTGATCCGGTGCGGCTCGGCCAGCTCGCCCATGGTCGCGTCGCCCCGGCTCAGCCGGCCCACAACGGCCAGCCGAGTCGGGTCCGCGAGCGCTCCGAAGGTCGTACTCAGCACACGCGACACTTCACCAGTTGGTGAACTGTTCTGTCAAGGGCGGACCTCGAACACCAGGTTGAACGGCGTCTCCGCGACCTTGCGGAACCGGGTGAACCCGGCCGCCTTGGTGACGTCCTGGATCCGCGCCGGACCGGCCTGGGTGCCGAGGGCGAGACCGACCGGCTGGGACAGCGAGGCCGGCGTGCACAGCAGCGTGGAGAAGCCGTAGTACGCACGGCCGACCGGGTTGAGGTTGTCCTCGACGTGGTCGCCGGCCATCGGCTCGACCAGCAGCCAGGTGCCGTCCGGCGCGAGCGCTTCCCGTACGTGCCGGGCCGCGCCGACCGGATCGCCCATGTCGTGCAGGGCGTCGAACGTCGTCACGAGGTCGAAACCGGACCCGCTGAACCGGTCGGCCGCCGCCACCTCGAAGGACGTCCGGTCGGCCACCCCCGCCTCCGCGGCCCGCAGCCGGGCGGTCTCGATCGACGCCTGGTGGTAGTCCGAGCCGACGAACGTCGACCGCGGGAACGCCCCGGCCATCAGGATCGTCGACGCCCCGTGCCCGCAGCCGATGTCGGCGACCGTCGCGCCGCGCTCCAGCTTCTCCACCACGCCCTCGAGCGCGGGCAGCCAGCTGGGCAGCAGGTTCGCGTTGTACGACGGCCGGAAGAACCGCTCGCAGCCGACGTGCACGTCGGACGTGTGCTCGTGCCACCCGACCCCGGCACCGCTGCGCGCGGCCTCGATGGTCTCCGTGGTGTGATGCACCGTGCCGAGCGCGATCTGGAAGAAGCCGGGCAGGTAGGCCGGGCTGGTCGGATCGGTCAGCGCCACCGTCTGCTCCGGAGGCAGCGTGTAGCGCGCGGTGCTCGCGTCGTACTCGACGAACCCGCCCGCGGCCTGGGCGTTCAGCCACTCCCTCGTGTAGTGCTCGTCGGTGCTGGTCAGCTCGGCGAGCTCGGCCGGCGTCGTCGGGCCGTTGCCGGCGAGTGCCTTGTAGTACCCGAGCCGGTCGCCCATCACGACCAGCGCCGCGTTCAGCGTCGCCCCCACCTCGTCGACCGCCTTGTAGACCAGGCCCATCAGCTTGTCGACGTCGATTGCAACAGTCATGCGCTTTCTCCCCCTCTGTTGTTGGTACGGCGAACCTAGGTAGCGCGGCCGGGCCATCGCATCAGGTGGGGGACCTGGTGCACACTGCGAGACATGCTCATCGGGCGGGACGCGGAGCGCCGGGTGATCGAGCAGCTGGTCGCGGGGGCGCGGGTCGGAGCCGCAGGCGTACTGCTCGTCACCGGCGAACCTGGCATCGGCAAAACCGCCCTGCTGGACGAAGCGGCAGCCCTGGCCGGTGGGCTGCAGATCCTGCGAGCACGCGGGACCGAGGCCGAACGTGAGCTGCCCTTCGCGGGACTCCTGCAGCTCCTGCGTCCCGCGCTGGCCGGCCTGGATCGCATCCCCGGACCGCAGCGGTCAGCCCTGTCCTCCGCGTTGGCGCTCGGACCCGATCCCGGCAGCCCGGCGGACCGCTTCGCCGTCGGCGCAGCAACCCTCAGCCTGCTCTGCCGGTACGCCGAGAGCACGCCGCTCGCACTGCTCATCGACGACGCGCATCTGCTGGATCGTCCGTCCGCGGAAGCCCTGCTGTTCGCTGCGCGACGCCTTGTGGCCGATCCGATCGCCATGGTGATCGCGGCCCGCAGTCAGGAACCGCATCCGTTCGAGGCCGACCTCCCCCGGCTCCAGCTGCAGGGCATCCCGCTGGAGGCTGCGAGGCAGATCGTGCAGCACCTGCCGAGCGAGCTGGTCGAGCGACTCCACCAGACCGTCGCCGGGAACCCGCTCGCGCTGCTGGAGCTCGCCGATGATCCGGACCGCTTGCAGCGGATGCCGCCGGGCGTACCGTTCCCGGTACCCGCGATGCTCGCAGAAGCCTTTGCCAGCAGGGCAAACCGGCTGAGCGCCGACGCACGCACAGCACTGCTTGTCGCCGCCCTGGACAACTGTGAGCTTGCCGCGGTGTCCCGGGTATGCACGGAGCTAGGAGTCGACGTTGCCGCGCTGGAGGAGGCAGAGGCCGCCGGTCTGGTCTTCCTTCGCGACGGCGAAGTGCAGTGGCGGCATCCGCTGGTCCGCTCGGCGATCTACACCAGCGCCGACCCCGCAGAACGGCGTACTGCGCATCGCGCGGTGGCACTGTCCACACCGGACCGGGACCGACGCGCCTGGCACCTGTCCGAGGCCGTCCTCGGCGCTGACGACGAGGTTGCGGCAGGACTGGACGACGCGGCCGAGCATGCCGCCGCTCGGGGCGCGCATGCGGTCGCGGCGACGGCGTACGAACGCGCGGGACGGTTGAGCAAGGAACTCCCGGACCGCGCGGTCAGGTTGGTCGCGGCTGGTGAGGCGGCCTGGTCGGCGGGAATGGCAGAGCGGGCGGAGCTGCTGCTGGGCGACGCCCTGATCCTGCGGCCGCCGTTGCCGGTGCGGATCCGCGCGCAGGCTGTTCGTGGCGACATCGAGGTGAAGTGCGGGTCGCCCCGCCGGGCCCGCGACATCCTGGTCGCGGCCGCTGCGGAGTCGACGGACCCAGCGATCGCGACCGGACTGCTGGCCGATGCGGTCGGGGCCTGCTTCCGGTTGTGCGACGCCACGGCCGGACTCGAGGTGGCCTACCAGCTCGACAGTCTGTTGCCCGCCGTCGATCGGCCCGGTCCGCGCATCATCGGCATGCTGGCGAGTGGTGTCGCGAAGGTGCTCGCCGGGAGCGGTGGGACGGATCAGATCCGTGCGGCGATCGCGCTGGCGCCGTCCGACGAGCTGGACCGCGACCGTCGTCGCCAGGTGTGGATGGTGCTGGCCGCGTTGTTCCTCAGAGAAACCGGCACCGGCCGGGCGCTCCTGCAGCAGGCCATGCTGGAGCGACGCGAGCAGGTCGCCCTCGGGACGTTGCCGGGCCTGCTGTTCGTGCTGGCGCGCGACGATGCGACAACGGATCGTTGGGCGGATGCGGAGGCGTCGTACGACGAGGGAATCCGGTTGTCGCGGGAAACCGGTCAAACGACTGAACTGGCGATGAACCTGGCCGGACTGGCGTGGTTGCTGTCCCACCAGGGCAGGGCCGAGTGTCAGGAGCTGGCTGTGGAGTGTCTGCGGATCTGTGCGGAGCACGAGATCCATCTCGGCACGGTGTGGTCCTTGTTCGCACTCGGCGACCTGGAACTGGGGCGTGGCGATCCGGCGGCGGCGCTCCCGCAGTACGAACGGTTGGTCGACGTACTGGCGGAGTACGGGCTGAAGGACCCGGACCTGTCGCCTGCGCCGGAGCTGGTCGAGGTGTACCTGCGGCTGGGCCGGATGGACGAGGCGCAACGGGTGATGCGCGAGCACACCGCGTTGGCCGAGGCGAAAGGCCAGCCGTGGTCACTGGCGCGCGCGGCGCGGACGCGTGGTGTGGCCGGCGACAGCGAGGCTGACTTCGTTCTGGCGCTCGGCTGGCATCAGGAGACGCTGGATGCGTTCGAACTGGCCAGGACCCGGTTGGCGTACGGCGCGTGGCTGCGACGGGCACGGCGGCGTGTGGACGCGCGGACGCAGCTCCGGCTCGCTGTGGAGGGATTCGATGCGCTCGGTGCGCCTAGGTGGGCCGATCAGGCGGCGGCTGAGTTGAAGGCGACGGGGGAGACCGCACGGCGTCGCGTGCCGAGTACAGCGGACGAGCTGACGCCACAGGAGCGACAGATCGCAGTACTGCTGGCGGACGGGAACAGCATCCGGGAGGCCGCTGCCCGTCTCTTCCTCAGCCCGAAGACGGTCGAGTACCACCTGCGCAAGGTCTACGCGAAGCTCGGCATCCACTCCCGCAGCGAACTGATCGATCACCTAGGTCGCACGTAGGCTGGCTGCATGCGGCAGCCCTTCACGGAGACCAGTGGAATCGCCCGGCACTGGGGCTTCGAGGACCTCGCGGCCACGGGACCTGTGCAGCGCCTGATGCTGTTCACCGGTGTGCCCGTCCAGCTCGTCACCGGGTACGCCGAGACGCGCGAGCTGCTCGCCCATCCCGATGTGGTGCGCTCGCCGATGGACGGCCCGCACCGCGACTCGGTCATGGACGACCTGATCGCGCGCACCGAGCAGCACATGCTGAGCGCCAACCCGCCGGACCACACGCGGCTGCGCAAACTCGTCACCGCCGCCTTCACCCGGCGCCGGATCGAGGCGCTCGAACCGCGGATCCGCGAGATCGCGGCCGGGCTGCTCGACGAGATGACCGCCGCGGACGGACCGGTCGACCTCGTGAACGCCTACAGCTACCCGCTGCCGATCACCGTGATCTGCGAGCTGATCGGCATCCCAGCGGTCCGGCGGGACGACTTCCGCCGCTGGTCGTCGGTGTTCGTGAACGCCGCCGTGCACACGCCGGAGGAGTACATCGAGGCGACCACGTCGATGCTCGCCTTCGTCCACGAGCTGATCCTGCAGAAACAGCAGGCGCCCACCGGCGACCTGCTGTCCGGCCTGATCGCGGTGCGCGACGGCGGCGACCGGTTGAGCGAGGACGAGCTGACCTCGATGGTGTTCCTGCTGCTCGCGGCCGGCCACGAGACGACAGTCAGCCTGATCACCAACGGAGTACACGCTCTGCTTCGGCATCCCGACCAGCTCGAGCTGCTGAAGTCCGAGCCGGAGCGGCTCCCGGCCGCCGTCGAGGAGCTCCTCCGGTACGACGGTCCGCTGCAGGCCGCGATCCCGTACGTCGCCCGTGCGCCGATCGACATCGCCGGCCGCCGGATCGAGGCCGGTGAGGTGATCGTGTTCGCACTTCTTCCGGCGAACCGCGACGTACGGAAGGTCGAGCGCGCGGACGAGCTCGACATCACCCGTGCGGACAGCGGGCACCTCGCGTTCGGTCACGGCATCCACCACTGCCTCGGCGCACCGCTCGCGCGGCTGGAGGGCCGGATCGCGCTGGGGATGCTGTTCGAGCGGTTCCCGCGGTTGCGGCTCGCCGTACCCGAGCAGGATCCGCCGCGGCACCCGAGCCTGCTGATGAACGCGATCCGCGAACTCCCTGTTCTGCTCTGACCGCAGCCAGTCGCAATGCCTGAACATCGGGTGAACCAGGCCTGAATGACAGCGGTGGGATTGCAGAGGTCTTGACCGGTAATGGCATGCTTTCGGGGTGACAGAGTTGATGGAGGCCGCGCGGCACCTGCTCGGCATCGCGATGGCCTCGCACTGGCTGCTGCTCATTCTGTTCGCCGTCGCCGCGATCGACGCGGTCTTCCCGGTCGTGCCCAGCGAGGGCATGGTGATCACCGCCGGCATGGCCGCGGCCGCCGGCCATCAGAACCTGCTGCTCGTCATCGCGGTCGCGATGGCCGGCTCGGTGATCGGCGAGACCGTCTGCTATTTCATGGGCCGCGGCTCCGGCCCGGCGCTGCATCGCTGGCTGAAGCGCCAGGAGCGCCGCCAGCGGCTCTACGAGAAGGTCTCGGCCGCATTGCACACCCGCGGCGGGCTGATCCTGATGACGGTCCGCTACATCCCCGGCGCGCGGATGGTCGCGACGCTGACGGCCGGCGCCACGCGGTACTCGTTCAAGAAGTTCCTGGTGTTCACGTTCGCCGGGGTGACGGTCGCCTACACGTACGTCGCGCTGCTCGGGTACATCGGCGGTGACGCGTTCGCGCACGACCAGTTGAAGGGCCTCGCGTTCAGCCTGAGCCTGGCCGCGCTGATCGGTCTCGTGCTCGAGACGTCCCGCCGGATCGCCGCCAAGCGGCGCGCGGTGAAGGTCACAGGCGCTTAACGATCCCCGCACCGGTTTCCGCGAAAGTGCGTGTCCCGGGTCAACTTCCGTAGGCCGGCGTGCGTCAGTAGTGCCGTGGTGAGGGCTGGGGTGAACCTCGCGGGTGCCGCACTGGTGATCGCGGCAGTGGTCGTCGGCTGTGCCGACGTACCGCTGGAGGGCGCTCCGAGCCCCGCCGAACCCAGCGCTTCCCCCACCGTCCCCAAGCTCAAGCCGAGTCCTGGCACGGCCACCAAACCTGCACCGCCGGGAAAGCTTCCCGCGGCGGCTCCGGTACTGCGGTCCTTCCCGGGCCGGCTGCCCAGCGGCAAACCGCCGCTGTTCGTCGTCGTCTCGTTCGACGGGGCCGGCGATCTCGCGCTGTGGGCCCGCTGGCGCACCATCGCCCGGCAGGTCAACGCGCGGATGACATTCTTCCTCTCGGGCCCGTACCTGTATCCGGGCGACCGCCGGACCGACTACAAACCGCCGTACAAGAAGCCCGGCGCCTCCGACATCGGCTGGGGTGACGCCGCGAGCATCCTCGGCCGGTCGACGGTACTGCGGGACGCGATCGCCGAAGGCCACGAGATCGGCACGCACGCGAACGGGCACTTCTGCGGCAAGAAGGGCGTCGGCCGCTGGACGACCGCCCAGTGGACGGCGGAACTGGCTGCGTTCGACCGGATGGTGCGGACCGGGCCGTCACTGGCCGCGGGCAAGACGGTCGAGCCGCCGTTCGACCCGTCGACGGTGAAGGGCATGCGGACGCCGTGTCTCGAAGGCAACCGCCCCGCGTACCGGCTCGCGATGGCGCAGCGCGGGATGCTGTACGACGCCTCCGCGCCCGGCTACATCGCCTGGCCGAAGAAGGCGAACGGGCTGTGGAACTTCCCGCTCCAGTCCGTGACGCTGGCCGGCACCGGCAAGAAGACGCTGACGATGGACTACAACCTCTGGTTCGCGCAGACGCAGGCCCGGAAGGTGCCGATCGCCCAAGCGCCCGCGCTGAAGGCTCAGGTCCTCGCGACGTACCGGCAGGCGCTGGCGCAGTCGCGGGCGAGCGGCAACGCGCCGTTGTTCCTCGGCAACCACTTCAACCGGTGGAACAACAGCGTGTACTCCGATGCGCTGACGGCGTTCGTCACAGAGACGTGCAAGCAGCCCGACGTACGGTGCGTGTCCAACATGGAGCTGGCGAGCTGGCTGGCGAAGTACGGCGTACCTCGCGTCCCTCGCCAGCCGTCATAGGCGTAGGTAGCCGTACGCGCTCTGCCAGGTGCCGCCGTTCTTGATCCGGCTGACCACGAGCCGCTGCAGGCGGGTGTCCTGTGGGAGCTCGTCGAGGTGGTCGGTGCCGTGTGTGCGGAACGTGAAGAAGATCGCGCTGTCCTGGCTGTCGTTCGCGGTGCCGTACGGCGTGAAGCGGCGGCCGAACTTCACCATGTTCGAGTCCTGCGGGAGGTTGTCCAGCAGGTACGGGTCGATCAGCCAGGACCACAGGTTCGCGGTCTTCACGGGGTACTCCGGGAAGTACCGCGGGAAGAACTCGCGCGCCTGCTGCAGGCTGTCGTCGACCGCCTCCGGCGTCAGCGGGCCGATCTCCGGGATGTGCACGCCGATGATCCACTCACCGGGCTCGGTCCCGGGCACCGGCTTGTCCGCCGGGACCTGGTGCAGCAGGTACTGCAGGCGGCCGAGGGCGTAGATCTGGCCGGTCCAGTGGATCGTCATCCACCAGTGCGTCTCCAGGCCGTAGTCGCCGTGGGTACGCCGGTTCACCTTGATCTGCTGCCCGAGGTCGGCGAGCGTCGCCCAGCTGATGTCGTCCGGGATCCCGCGCTCCGCGTGGTACCGGCGGATGTCCGGGACGGTGTCGAGGAACGCCTGCACCGAGTTCCGCGGATCCTCCGGCATCCGGAACTCCGGCTCACTCCCGAGCTTCCCGATCGCGCCCCGGATCTGGTCCGCAAGATCCTTCACCACGGCCTGATCCGCCTCGAACGCCTCAGCCGCCTCCCGATCGACCTCCGCGAACCCCAGCAGCCGATACTCCTCCGCACTCGTCACCCGCCAACCGTAACCGATGCTCCGTGGGGCCGGTTCTCCGGAAAGAATGTTGCGCCTGGCGGCGAAAATGCTCCGGAAAGCTAGCGTTCTTCGGCGAGGCCGAGGTACAGGATCCGGGAGTCCGCCGGATTGAACGCCAGGGACGGGATGCCGTCGTTGGCGTTGTGAGTTTTGGTGAGGGCGCCGGTGGAGGGGACGAAGCGGTAGAGGTCGGCGCCGAAGTTCGCGAACGACGTGCCGTAGCTGAAGTAGAGGAGGTCCGGGTCTGTGGGGGAAGCCCACATCTGGTTGCCGTTGATCAGGTCGGCGCGCGACTGGTCCAGCACCTCGCGGAACTTCCGCCCGCCGTCGGTGGACTCCCAGATGAAGCGCGTCGACCGGTCCCGGTCGTAGCCCTCCATCCACACCTTCGACGGGTCGGCCGGTGAGATCGTCAGGCTGAACGCGTTCACCCGTTCGACCGGCTGCGAGTGCATCCAGCTCCGGCCGCCGTCGTACGTGACGTAGACCCCGTCCGACATCACACCGATGACGATGTGGTCCGGGTTCCGCGGATCCACCACCGCGTCGTACAGGAACAGCTCAGGAGCTGCCGGTACGCCGACCCGCTGCCAGGTCACGCCGTCGTCCGTGGAGTCCCACAACTGCCCGTCACCGGCCACCGCACGCAGCCGTCCGGCCCGTGCGTCCAGCGCGGCGAGCCCGCCCCACGCGACCGGCCCGAGCACCGTGGTGACCTGCGAACCGTGCACGCGATGGATCGGCTGGTCGTTGACGCTGTAGATGTACGCCGAGTCGCCCGGACCGGGCTGTACGTCGTACGTGCTCAGATCGTCCGGCACCTTGCCGAGCAGTTGCCAGCTGCAACCCGCGTCGCTCGAACGCTGGATCGCCTGTTTGCCGATGCTGATCAGCGTGTTCGGTTCCTCGAGCGCGGCGACCTTCGCGTAGGTGATCGGCAGCAGCTTGCCCGTCGTCGGGGCGAGGACCTCGCCGTCGGTCACCGTGAACGTCACGGACCCGTCGCCGTACACCTTGCCGCAGTGCGGCCGGTTCCACGACGGCTCAGGGGTGGCGGCGTTCGCGGAGATCGGGAACAGCGCGAGGAGGGCGGCAGTCGCGGTCGCGACGGCGAAGCGGCGTGAGGTCATGCCCTTAGAAGTAAGGGATTCCCGCCACGCACGGCCAGCGTTCGCCGTGGCCGACAAACGCCATGACGGAAACAGGCCAGCCGAGGCCGGCCGGGTCCTAGCCTGCCGCGGTGTCGATGTGCCGGGCCAGCACGAGGTCGTCGTCGGTGATCCCGCCCGCGTCGTGGCTGCTGACCCGGAAGGTGATCGTGGTGTACCGGATGTCGATGTCCGGGTGGTGGTTCATCGACTCGGCCAGTTGCGCGACGGTGGCGACGAGCCGGATGCCGTCCAGGAACGTGTCCCTCTTGACGCTGCGGACCAGCGCGTTGTCCACGACCTTCCACTCCGGGAGGTGGTCGCGCAGTGCGGCGTCGATCTGGTCGTCGGTCAGGAGGTCAGCCATGCCCTCACTCTAGACCCACGGCGCCGCGATCCGGTCGACGTACACGTCCGGCGCCGAGGAAGCCGAGCAGGGCGACGGCGGCGCCGGCGGTGATGATCGTGCCGAAGACCCACGGGTGCGGGGCGTCGGCGTTGAACGCGAGGAGTGTGCCGCTGACGGCGAGTGCGGTCGCGATGCTCATCGTGGCGACCATCTGGCCGGCGCTGCTGTTGCGCCCGGCGTTGTTCTGATCGGACAGGTCGAGGGTCAGCACCGACAGGCTGGACGAGCTCAGTCCCATCCCGATGCCCGCGAAACCCCAGCCGATCAAGCCGATCCAGGTCGTCACGTCGGTCCACGCGAGCAGCGACGTCACGAGCAGACCGAGGGTCATGAAGGCCAGTCCGGTCCGCAGTACGGCGACCCGCTCGAACCTGTGCTCGCGGCCCTGCAGCCAGGACCCTAACGCCCAGCACACACCGGTGATCGACAGCGTCACGCCGGCCCGCGACGGGCTGAAGTCGTGCTTCAACGTCAACAGCAACGGCAGGTAGGCACCGACTCCGGTGAACGCGGCACCGCCGAGCCCGCGGACGGCGACCACGGCGGGGAACCCGCGCCGTGCGGTGAACGTGCCCGCGGGCATCACGCGGACAGCGGCCCGTCCGAGCACCACGAGTGCGACGAGAACCGTCGTACCGCCGAGGAACGGATGCGCCTCGAGGTGATCACCGGCCACGGTCATCGAGAACAACGCCACCGATGCGGCGAGGGCCCAGGGAAGGGCGGCTCGCCAGGCCTCGAGTTCGGCCGTGTCCTCGGCGGTGCGTTCCGGCGCGGGGACATCGGCCGACTGGTGCATCGCCGGGCGGAGCAGCAGCCAACTCGGCACGAGCAGCGCGATCGCGCCGAGGAAGACCCAGCGCCACCCGAACTGTTCGGTCACCACGCCGGTCAGCACCGGACCGAGCACCGACGGCAGGATCCACATCGCCGCGAACAACGAGAACATCCGCGGCCGCAGTACGGCGGGCAGCGCGCGCGCCACGAGCACCATCAGCGAGACGTCGAGCAGACCTTCGGCCAGCCCGCTGAGCAGTCGTCCCGCGATCACCATCGGCATCGCGGCCGCCGTACCGATCAGCAACTGCGCGACGACGAACGAGATCGCACCGGCCCGCAGCGTCGGGATCGGGCCGCGGCGGTCGGACCAGAGGCCGGCGATCGCGAGCGAGATCAGGTAGCTCGCGTTCGGGGCCGCGTTCGCGAGGCCGAAGCTGCCGAGCGCGTCGAACTCGCGCACCATGGTCGGCAGGGCCGTACCGACCGCCCGGTTCTCGAACGCGCCGAGCGTGACCAGGCCGATCACCCCGAGCACGAGTGGCAGGTGCTGTCCGGTGAAGAGCCTGGGGCGGGCCTCGGCCGTCGACGTCATGCCCGCTATCGTCGAAGTTGAAGTGAGGTTGAAGTCAAGACGCGCGACTGCCGGGGAGCCGGAAGATCAGGACCAGGACGCGGAGCACGAGGACCGCGCAGATCACCAGCAGGTTGTAGCCGAACAGCTGGAACAGCGTCATCGACTCCGTGACCTCCGGGCCTCCCGGCGTACCGAGCAGCAGGACCGCCATGATGCCCGCGGTCGCGCCGAGGACCGCCAGCAGAGCCTGGTGCAGCAGCCCGGTGAAGTGCCGCCGGTCGCGTTCGTCGGCCAGCAGGCGGACATTCACCCCGAGCCGCCCGCTCTCGGCAGCGGCAGCGATCCGGTCGATCCGGCGCGGCAGCCGGCGCAGCATCGGCAGCAGCGTCGCGAGTTCCTCGGTCGCCGTACGGCGGAGCGCGTCGGGCGCGAGGCGGTCGGTGACGTGTGCGCCGGCGAACTGCCGTGACGCGGCCACCAGATCGAACCCGGGCGAGATCCGCGAGATGGTCCCCTCGATCGTGGCCAGCGCGCGGAACACGGCGGCGACCTCCGGCGGTACGCCGAGTTGGTGCGAGGTGATGATCTGGAAGAGGTCGTTGAACATCGCGGGACCGAGCGCGACGCCGGCCGAGAGGTGCTTGGTCATGAACTGGCCGACGGCCCGCTCCAGCGCGCGTTCGTCGATCACGTCCGGGCGCTGGACGATCTCGAGCAACGCGTCGGTCGCGGCCACCGGGTCGCCGTGGTCGATGGCGAGCAGGAACCGTTGCAGGGCCTCGCGGGTGGCCGGATCGAGGCGGCCGACCGAGCCGAGGTCGAGCATGCCGATCCGGCCGTCGGTGAGCAGCAGGAAGTTGCCGGGATGCGGATCGGCGTGGAACACACCGTCGATCGTCACCTGGCCGAGCAGGCAGTCGAACAGCGCCCGGCCGAGGCGGACCGGGTCGAGGCCGCGGTCGGCGATCGCCTGCGGGGCGTTGCCGAGGCCGATCCCGTCCAGGCGCTGCATGGTCAGGACCCGGCGGGTGGAGCGCTCCGGGTACAACCGCGGTACGACGAGGTCATTGCTGGTGGCAACGGACTGGCCGGCGGCGACGGTGGTCATGTTGCCGGCCTCGACGGTGAAGTCGAGTTCCTCGCGCATCGCGTCGGCGAAACCGTCGGCGAGCGCGCGGACTCCCATCGCGCGGCCCCAGTCGGTGTTGCGGTCGAGCAGCCGCGCGAGACGGCGAACGATGTCGAGGTCGCGGTCGACGACGGTGGCGATCCCGGGCCGCTGCACCTTCACCACCACGTCGATCCCGTCCGGCTCCGCCAGCCGGGCGGTGTAGACCTGCGCGACGGAGGCGGCGGCGAGCGGCTCGGTGTCGAAGGCGGCGTACACCTGGTGCGGCGGGGCGCCGAGCTCCTTGGTGAGCACCTGCTCGATCTGCGGCCACGGGGCGGGGGAGACCTGGTCCTGGAGGCGGCTGAGCTCGGTGGCGACCGAGGCCGGGATGACGTCGCTGCGGGTGGACAGCACCTGGCCGAGTTTGACGAACGTGACGCCGGCCTCGTCGAGCGCGAGCCGCAGCGAGCGGGCGAGCTCGGCCTGGCCGGCGGCGTTCTCCCGGCCGGGGCGGCGACGGCCGCGCAGGTACGGGCCGAGACCGTGCTTGATCGCGATCCGGAGGATCTGCAGGTACCGGCGGGTGCGGGCGATCCGGCCGCTCAGGTCGCGGCGCAGATCGCGGGCCCGCGGCAACGATCCGGTCGGGACCAGGGCCTCGGACAGCACCAGGAACACCAGCCCGGCCAGCATCGAGCAGAGCGCGATCAGCACCATGTACGCGATCGCGGCGCCCCGCGACCCGGTCCACGGCGGCGGACCGATCATCGCGCTCGCCAGCGGGCCGGACACCCAGAGCGTGAACAGCGCCCCGGCCGCGAGCCGGCCGAGCCCGAACCGCACCCCGAGCAGCCGCTGCGAGGTCGGCACGAAGATCACCATGAAGACGGCCAGGTTCACCAGCCCGAGCACAACGACGTCCATACCCGGAACCCTAGGCGCCGGCGCCCCCCGGCCAACTCACCCACGCGAGTGACCCACCCCCCAAACCGCCCGGCGCCGCCGCTTTGCCTGGCCGGCCCACCAAGTTGGGGGTTCTGCACCCTGAGTACGGGTGCAGAACCCACGATTTCGCTGGTCAGCCAGGCAAATTCGGGGGCTGCCGGGGAGATGGTGGTCAGGCCGGGCGGCGGCGGATCTTGTTGCCGAGCCAAACCAGCGGGTCGTACTTGCGGTCGACGACGCGTTCCTTCATCGGGATCAGCGCGTTGTCGGTGATCTTGATGTGCTCGGGGCACACCTCGGTGCAGCACTTGGTGATGTTGCAGAACCCCAGACCGTGCTGGTCCTGCGCCTCGTGCTGCCGGTCGGCGGCGTCGAGCGGATGCATGTCGAGCTCGGCGACCCGCATCAGGAACCGCGGACCGGAGAACGCCTCCTTGTTCTCCTCGTGGTCACGGATCACATGGCAGGTGTCCTGGCACAGGAAGCACTCGATGCACTTGCGGAACTCCTGCGACCGCTCGACATCGATCTGCTGCATCCGGTACTCACCCGGCTTGAGGTCCGCCGGCGGCTTGAAGGCGGGCACCTCGCGCGCCTTCTGGTAGTTGTACGACACGTCCGTGACCAGGTCGCGGATCACCGGGAAGGTGCGCATCGGCGTGACCGTGACGACCTCGTCCTCGGCGAACGTGTTCATCCGGCACATGCACATCAGCTTCGGCATACCGTTGATCTCGGCGCTGCAGGAGCCGCACTTGCCGGCCTTGCAGTTCCACCGCACGGCCATGTCCGGCGTCTGGGTGGCCTGCAGCCGGTGGATGACGTCGAGGACGACCTCGCCCTCGTTCACCTCGACCTCGTAGTCCTTCAGCTCCCCGCCCTCGGCGTCGCCCCGCCAGACGCGGAATTTGCCTGTGTAGCTCACGCGGGCAGCTCCTCTTCCGTCAGGTACTTCTTCAGCTCGTCGACCTCGAACAGCTCCAGCAGGTCCTCGCGCATCGGGATCTGCTCATCCTCGGTGACGTTCACCGAACCGTCGGCGTCCAGGGCGCAGACCAGGAGCTTCTTGCGCCAGTCGGCCGACATCGCCGGGTAGTCGTCGCGGGTGTGACCGCCGCGCGACTCCTGCCGCTGCAGCGCGGCCTTCGCCACGCACTCGGACACGGTCAGCATGTTGCGCAGGTCGAGCGCCAGGTGCCAGCCGGGGTTGAACTGCCGGTGACCCTCCACCGTCATCTTCGCGATCCGGCTGCGGAACTCGGACAACCGCCCGAGCGCCTGCTCCATCTCCTCTTCCTTGCGGATGATGCCGACCAGGTCGTTCATCGCCTGCTGCAGCTCCTGGTGGATGGTGTACGGGTTCTCACCACCCTCGAGCTCGAACGGCGCCAGCGCGTCCGTCGCGGCCGCGTCGACGTCGGCCTCGTCGATCTTCGGCCGGTCCTTCAGGGAGTCGACGTACGTCGCCGCGCCCATGCCGGCGCGCCGCCCGAAGACCAGCAGGTCGGACAGCGAGTTGCCGCCGAGCCGGTTCGAGCCGTGCATGCCGCCGGCGACCTCACCAGCCGCGAACAGACCGGGCACTCGCGACTGCGCGGTGTCCGGGTCGACCTCGACGCCGCCCATCACGTAGTGGCAGGTCGGACCGACCTCCATCGGCTCCGCGGTGATGTCGACGTCCGCCAGCTCCTTGAACTGGTGGTGCATCGACGGCAGCCGCCGGGTGATCTCCTCGGCCGGGAGCCGCGACGACACGTCCAGGAACACGCCGCCGTGCGGCGTACCGCGACCGGCCTTCACCTCGGAGTTGATCGCCCGGGCGACCTCGTCGCGCGGCAGCAGCTCCGGTGGGCGCCGGTTGTTGTCCGGGTCCTTGTACCAGCGGTCCGCCTCGTCCTCGGTCTCGGCGTACTGCGCCCGGAACACGTCCGGCACGTACTCGAACATGAACCGCTTGCCCTCGGAGTTCTTCAGCACGCCACCGTCACCGCGGACCGACTCGGTGACCAGGATGCCCTTCACCGACGGCGGCCAGACCATGCCGGTCGGGTGGAACTGGATGAACTCCATGTTGATCAGCGTCGCGCCGGCCCGCATCGCCAGCGCGTGCCCGTCACCGGTGTACTCCCAGGAGTTCGAGGTGACCTTGAAGGACTTGCCGACGCCGCCGGTCGCGAGTACGACGGCCGGCGCCTCGAAGAGCACGAACCGGCCGGACTCCCGCCAGTACCCGAAGGCGCCGGAGATCGCGTCTCCGTCCTTCAGCAACTCGGTGACAGTGCACTCGGCGTACACCTTGAGGTTGGCCTCGTAGTCGCCGGTGGCCTCGAAGTCCTCCTGCTGCAGCGAGACGATCTTCTGCTGCAGCGTGCGGATCAGCTCCAGGCCGGTGCGGTCGCCGACGTGCGCGAGCCGCGGGTAGGTGTGGCCGCCGAAGTTGCGCTGGCTGATCCGGCCGTCGGGGGTGCGGTCGAACAGGGCGCCGTACGTCTCCAGCTCCCACACCCGGTCCGGGGCCTCCTGCGCGTGCAGTTCGGCCATCCGCCAGTTGTTCAGGAACTTGCCGCCGCGCATCGTGTCGCGGAAGTGGACCTGCCAGTTGTCGTTGGAGTTCGCGTTGCCCATCGCGGCCGCGCAACCGCCCTCGGCCATCACCGTGTGCGCCTTGCCGAACAGCGACTTGCAGATGATGGCGGTGCGCTTGCCCTGCTCGCGGGCCTCGATCGCCGCGCGCAGGCCGGCGCCGCCGGCCCCGATCACGACGACGTCGTAGGAGTGTCGTTCCAGCTCAGTCATGGAAAGTCTTCAGATCCTCAGTTGATGATGCGCAGGTCGGAGAACCACCCGGCGGAGACCGCCATGATGTAGAAGTCGGTCAGGATCACGGTGAACAGCGACGTCATCGCGAAGGTGCCGTGCTTCGGGTTCAGCTTGGACACGAAGGTCCAGTACCGGTAGCGCAGGGGGTGCTTGGAGAAGTTCTTCAGCCGGCCGCCGACGATGTGCCGGCAGGCGTGGCAGGACAGCGTGTACAGCCACAGGAACACCAGGTTGACCCAGATGATCACGGTGCCGAGGCCGATCCCGAACCCGCCGCCGTCGCCGTGGAAGGCCAGGATGCCGTCGTAGATGTTCAGCACACCGAAGACGAGCGCACCGTAGAAGAAGTAGCGGTGCAGGTTCAGCGCGACCAGCGGGAACTTGCGCTCACCGGTGTAGTTCTTGTGCGGCTCGGGCACCGCGCACGCGGCCGGCGCGAAGAACAGCGACCGGTAGCCCGCCTTGCGGTAGTAGTAGCAGGTGCCGCGGAAGCCGGCCAGGACCGCGAACGTGATCAGGCTGAACGGCAGGAACCGCGGGAAGTCGCCGAACCACGTTCCCAGGTGACTCGATCCCTCGACACAACTACTCGTGACGCAGGGCGAGTACAGCGGCGTGAGGTAGTGGTAGTCGTCGACCCAGTACCACTTGTTCATGAAGATCCGGACCGTCGCGTAGGCGATGAAGAACAGCAGGATCACGCCGATGCGCAACGGCGCGAGCCACCAACGATCGGATCTCGCGGTCTTCAGTCCAACTTGCGCGCGACCTGGCGCGCTGACTCCGGTAGCCATCAGAACCGTCCTCGCTTCGCTGCGGGCGGTTCTGCTGGCAGGACGCCGCTCTGCTTATTTATCTCGCTGCGCTCGATCATGGGGCGTGCCTGTCGGGCGCGCCGAAGCCTTCGTGTTCCGCGTCGGTCCACATGGACGCGTCATATTCCACGTCGGGAATCTCCTCGAGTTCCTCCGGAACTGGTCCGGGCCTGTGCCTGGGGTCGGGCGGGCCGAGCTCTGCGAGATCGTCGCTCAGTCGGGCCACGTCGGACACCAGGCGGCGGATGCCGAGGGTGTCACCGTACTCCTGGCTGAGTCTGCCGACGGCCGCATGCAGGGCTTCGAGCGCGCGGACGACTGCGGCGGTGGCTGCAGGGCCGCTGTTTGCCTGAGCGTTGAATTCAGCACCCATGCCGACTCCAGTGATGGTTATGTAGCTGTCAGTATGGGCACACTTTGCCCCTGCCGGGCGCGCAACGGAAGACCCCTCGGCACGGCGTGTTTCCAGTAAGGCTTACCTCAGTTGCGAGTACGCCGACGTGTGGAGTAATGGGGTGAATCCGCCCCGTAGTACAACGAGATTCGCCGGTGGAGTGAGGGTCTCGATCTCGAGCAGACCACGCGGGCTGACCGGTTCGCCGTACCCCTCCCAGGACCACGGCAGCACCCGCTGACCGAGCACCAGTGCGGGGGAACCGTCGAAGCGCACCATCGCCCCGTCCGGTAGTTCGGAGAGGTACTGGGTGGTCGTTCGCTGCCGTCGAGTGCGCGATTCGACCCGCTGGCTGTGCAGTACCGCGTCCATCTCGGCAGCCCTCGGGCGTTGGGCGTGACCTTGCGCCCACGCTCCGGCGTACAGCAGGAAGTCCCTGCGCCGGCAGTAATGACAGGGGCGGTGTCCGGCCGCGAGGGCGACCGCTTCGTCGAAGAAGAACAGGGCGGTCCAGCGGCCGGGCGGCATCGGGTCGCGGTGGACGCCTTTCCAGTCGAGGACGCAGCAGATCCACGCCTTCGACCGCCAGCGGGTGGTGCCGAGGCGGCGGTCGGGGCCGTGCAGGCTGCCGCGGTTGCCCATCAGCAGACCGCGGCCGGGGTCGGCGACGATATCCTGTGTGGGCAGAACCCTGTTCTGCAACGGCATACCCGCATCATCGCGGACGCGGCGGACAGTTTCTGGCAGAGTCGCGACGTGCAGATCGTGGTGGGTGTCGCAGTCGTACGGGACGGCCGGGTGCTGGCGGCGTACCGGCCGGGGCCGGACGGCGGGTGGGAGTTCCCGGGCGGGAAGGTCGAGCCGGGGGAGACCGACGAGCAGGCCGCGGTCCGGGAGATCCGTGAGGAGCTGGACCTGGAGATCAAGGTCGGCGCGTCGCTCGGGCCGGGTGTGGACATCTCCCCGCAGTACCGCCTGCACGTCTACCTGGCGACGGCGCTCGCGGGCGATCCGGTACTGCGGGAGCACTCGGAGCTGAGGTGGTTTGCCGCCGCGGAGCTCGACGAGGCGGACTGGCTGGTGCCCGATCGACCGTTCGTCCGGGAGTTGCCGGCCCGATTGTAAGTGGCGCACGTCACACCGGTCGCAGGCCGTCAACGGGTTTGGACCTGGAGCGATCACGAGCGCAAGGCGTCGCCTGATACCTGAACCGTCACGATTCGGTGACTAGCGCTCGATTCCCATGGCGTCCACACTGCGAGATACATAGGGTTCCCGGCAACCCGGGTGAGCCGGGTGGATGGCCGGGGAGCACTCACCACGAAGGACGGGTGAACGGGCGATGACGCTGGGGGTATCGGAGACGCAGCCCCCCGACGAGGGACTGCCGGCAGACGCGCTTGCCGAAACTTCCGAGGCGAGGGAGATCGAGGGCCGGTCACTCGGCCGGATCGCCTGGACCCGGTTGAAGCGGGACAAGATCGCGGTCATCAGCGCGATCGTGATCCTGCTGATTATCGCGGTGGCGATCTTCGCGCCGTTGATCGTGAAGCTGAACGGATTCCCGCCCGACCAGTTCAACAAGCTGGACGCGGACGGCAACCCGCTGCTGAACACGCGCGACGGCGGTATCCCGATCGGCGGTCTGTGGGGGAGCGGCACCAGTTCGGAGCACTGGCTCGGCGTCGAGCCGCAGAACGGCCGGGACGTGTTCTCGCGCCTGGTCTACGGCACCCGCGTCTCGCTGCTGGTGGCGCTCGGCGGCACGATCATCGCCGTCATCCTGGGCACGGTCATCGGCATGGTGTCGGGGTACTTCGGCGGCTGGGTCGACACGGTGCTCAGCCGGCTGATGGACATCATGCTGAGCTTCCCGTCGCTGCTGTTCGTGATGGCACTGACCCCGGTGATCGCCTCGCGCGGCCAGGACCTGTTCGGCATACCGGACAACAACACGCTGCGGATGGGCGTGCTGATGTTCGTGCTCGGGTTCTTCGGCTGGGCCTATCTGGCCCGGATCGTCCGCGGCCAGGTGCTCTCGCTGCGGGAGCGCGAGTTCGTCGAGGCGGCCAGGTCGCTCGGCGCCGGCCCGTACTACGTGATCTTCCGGCAGGTCCTGCCGAACCTGCTGCCGACGCTGCTGGTGTACACGACGCTGCTGATCCCCAGCTACATCACCGCTGAGGCGGCGCTGTCCTTCCTCGGGGTCGGGATCAAGGAGCCGACCTCGTCGTGGGGCCGGATGATCGCCGACGCGTCGGACTGGATCGAGAGCAACCCGCTGTACCTGTTCTTCCCGGGCTTGGCGCTGTTCATCACCGTGCTGGCGTTCAACCTGCTCGGTGACTCGGTCCGCGACGCCCTCGACCCGCGTGCCGGAAGGGGCTGACCGTGGGCCGTTACCTGATCCGCCGCCTGCTGCAGGCGGTTCTCGTGCTGTTCGTGATCAGCGCGATCACGTTCTTCCTGTTCTGGGCGACGCCGGCCAATCCCGCGTTGCTGATCTGCGGCAAGAACTGCAACACCGAAACGGTCGCCCAGGTCAACGCGACGTACGGCTTCGACGATCCGCTGATCGTCCAGTACGGGAACTACATGCAGGGCCTGGTGAGCCCGTCCGGCCGGACGATCGGTTCCGAGGGCAACGAGCGTGAGTGCGCGTGGCCGTGCTTCGGCGAGTCGTACCAGAACGGCATCCCGGTCTGGAACTCGATCCGGGACGCCTTCCCGGCGACACTCTGGCTGGCCACCGGAGCGGCGATCCTGTGGCTGTTCGCCGGCGTACTGCTCGGACTGATCGCGGCGCTGCGCAAGGGCAAGTTCATCGACAAGCTGAGCGTCGGGCTGGCCTTGTTCGGCGTGTCCTTCCCGACGATCGTGTTCGGCTACCTACTGCTGTACCTGTTCATCGTGAAACTGAACTGGCTCCCGTTCCCGGACACCGCGAACTCCGCGTTGTTCACCGTCGGTCCGGTGAAGTGGCTGCAGTTCTACATCCTGCCGTGGATGACGCTCGCGCTGGTGTTCGCGGCGCTCTACACCCGCCTCACGCGGGCCAACATGATCGACACGATGAACGAGGACTACATCCGCACGGCCCGGGCCAAGGGGCTGGGCGAGCGGACCGTGGTGTTCAAGCACGGGCTGCGGTCCGCGCTGACGCCGATCGTGACGATCTTCGGACTGGACGTCGGCGGTCTGCTGGGCGGCGCGGTCATCACCGAGCAGATCTTCAGTATCACCGGGCTGGGCAAGTTCGCGATCGACTCGGTGCTCAGCAACGACCTGCCCGCGATCATGGGCGTCGTGCTGTTCGCGGCGATCTTCGTGGTGCTCGCGAACATCGTCGTCGACATCCTGTACGCCGTCATCGACCCGCGCGTGCGGCTGTCCTGATCAGGTGAGGTGACATGGTGACCGAATCCGTGACCAGTACGGCGCCGGCCGGCAGCCGAGCCGATCGGCCGTTCCTGGAGGTCAAGGACCTGCAGGTGCACTTCCCGACCGACGACGGTCTCGTGAAGGCGGTCAACGGGCTGAGCTTCACGCTGGAGCGCGGCAAGACGCTCGGCATCGTCGGCGAGTCCGGCTCCGGCAAAAGCGTGTCCAGCCTGGCGATCATGGGTCTGCACAAGGGCAGCCGGGCGCAGGTGACCGGGGAGATCTGGCTGGACGGCGCGGAGCTGGTGTCGATGTCGGTGCCCGAGATCCGCACCCTGCGTGGCCGGAAGGTCGCGATGATCTTCCAGGACCCGCTGTCGGCGATGCACCCGTTCTACCGGGTGGGCGACCAGCTCGTCGAGGCGTACCAGGTGCACAACGACGCCCCGAAGGCGGTGGCCCGCAAGCGGGCGATCGAGCTGCTCGACCGGGTCGGCATCCCCTCGCCGGACAAGCGTTTCTACGACTACCCGCACCAGTTCTCCGGCGGCATGCGGCAGCGCGCGATGATCGCGATGGCGCTGATGTGCGATCCCGCGCTGCTGATCGCCGACGAGCCGACCACCGCGCTCGACGTCACTGTCCAGGCGCAGATCCTCGACCTGATGAAGGACCTGCAGAAGGAGTTCAACTCCGCGATCATCCTGATCACCCACGACCTCGGCGTGGTCGCCAAGATGACCGAGAACGTGGTCGTGATGTACGGCGGCCGGGTGGTCGAGAAGGGAGGCGTCCGGGACATCTTCTACCGTCCGGAGATGCCCTACACCTGGGGGCTGCTCGGCTCGATCCCGCGGGTGAACCGCAGCGGCGACGGCCGGCTCAAGTCGATCCGCGGTACGCCGCCGTCGCTGATCAACCTGCCCAAGGGCTGCCCGTTCCAGCCGCGCTGCGACTACCAGCAGCACGTCGAGGGCCACTCGTGCTCCGCCGAACTGCCGGAGCTGCTCCAGATCGGCCACGACGGCCACCACGTGCGCTGCCACATCGAGCCCGAGCAGCGGCAACGGCTGTTCGCCGACCAGGTCAAGCCGAGCCTCTGATGCCCGAGGAGTGCTGGTGAGTACTACGACATCTGCCGAGCAGACGACCGGCAAGAACCCGGCGCGCGGGGAGCTGCTGCTCGAGACCCGCGGGCTGCAACGCTATTTCCCGGTCACGCGCGGGATCATCTTCCAGAAGCAGACCGGCGCGGTGAAGGCGGTCGACGGCGTCGATCTCAGCATCCACGCCGGCGAGACGCTCGGCGTGGTCGGCGAGTCCGGCTGCGGGAAGACCACCACGGGCCGGTTGGTGACCAGGCTGGACGAGCCGACCGGGGGGTCGATCTCGTTCCTGGGCTCGGACATCACGCACCTGAGCCGGGCGAAGATGCGCCCGTTCCGGCGCGAGATCCAGATGATCTTCCAGGACCCGTTCTCGTCGCTGAACCCGCGGCAGACCGTCGGCGCGATCATCGCGGCGCCGTACGACATCCAGAAGGTGAAGAGCGAGGCCGGCACCAAGAAGACCGTCCAGGAGCTGATGGAGCGGGTCGGGCTGAATCCCGAGCACTACAACCGCTACCCGCACGAGTTCTCCGGCGGTCAGCGGCAGCGGATCGGGGTCGCGCGGGCGCTGGCGCTGCGCCCGAAACTGATCGTCTGCGACGAGCCGGTGTCGGCGCTGGACGTCTCGATCCAGGCGCAGATCGTCAACCTGCTCGAGGACCTGCAGGAAGAGTTCGGCCTCGCCTACCTGTTCATCGCCCACGACCTGTCGGTGATCCGGCACATCTCCGACCGGGTCGCGGTGATGTACCTGGGCAAGGTGGTCGAGACCGCCACCCGCGACGAGCTCTACAACCACGCCCGGCATCCCTACACCCACGCGTTGCTGTCCGCGGTCCCCGAGGCCGATCCGGACGCCGAGCTGCAGCGGGAGCGGATCCGGCTGACCGGCGACGTACCGAGTCCGCTGAACCCGCCGTCGGGCTGCCGGTTCCGGACCCGGTGCTGGAAAGCACAGGAGATCTGCGCCGTGGAGGAACCGCCACTGGTGCAGATCGGTGCCCCGGGCCACCAGGCCGCCTGTCACTTTCCGGAGGAACGGGATGTGATCTGACGATTACGCAGGGCTCTTCCGGGTCAACCGACGGCATGGAAGCGATCACGATCCGGTCAAGCGGCCGATACCGCATTGCGCACTTTGTGAACACGTGAGTTGATGTGCGCGACATGACGAAGATCACTTTCTTCACACCGCCGTGACCCGGCGACAAGTGTCAACACAAGGAAGGAAACACTGGCCATGGATCACCTCAAACGAACCGGTGTGGCGATCGCCGTTGGGTTCGGTCTGAGCCTGACCGCGGTTGCCTGCGGCGGGGGAGACAGCGAGACGCCGGGCGCGCAGGCCACGGCCGGTGCCAAGGGGGGCACCGTTACCGTCTACCACGTCAGCGACGTCGAGCACCTGGACCCGGCGCGGAACTTCGTCACCGACTCGCAGATGATCGGCAAGCTGATCACCCGGACGCTGACGGACTACCGGTACGACGCCAAGGCGAAGAAGATCGTCCTGGAGAAGGACCTCGCCGAGAGCTACGAGTCCAGCCCGGACTTCAAGACCTGGACCTTCAAGCTGAAGGACGGCCTGAAGTACGAGGACGGCTCGCCGATCGTTGCCGCCGACATCAAGTACAACGCCGAGCGGTCGTTCGCCGCGGACATGGCCGAGGGTGCGCCGTACGCGCACGAGTACCTCGACTGCCCGGGGTACAAGGGGCCGTACGTCGCGAACAACAACGGCGGCAAGGGCTGCACCGCGATCGAGGTGCCGGACGAGAAGACGATCGTCTTCAAGCTGAACCGCGCGGTCGCGTCCTTCGACGGCACCGCCAGCATGAAGGTCTTCTCGCCAGTACCGAAGGCGAAGGACACCCGGACGAAGTACGACAACCACCCGGTCGCCTCTGGTCCGTACAAGATCGAGACCTACACCCGCAAGAAGACGCTCGTCCTGGTCCGCAACGACCAGTGGGACCAGAAGACCGACCCGCTGCGCAACGCCCTGCCGGACAAGTTCATCTTCAAGTTCGGTGACGCCGAGGCGACGGTCGACCAGCGGCTGATCGCGAACGGCACGGCGGACCAGAGCTCGCTCAGCTTCGCCGGTGTGCAGCCGGAGAACATCGCCAAGACCAACCAGGCGAGTGTCAAGGACCGCGTGGTCAAGGGCACCGACATCTGCCGCCGCTACATCGCGTTCAACCAGCAGAAGCCGTTGCTGAAGAACCAGAAGCTGCGCGAGGCGCTGTACTACGGCCTGGACCGCACGAGCTACCGCGACGGCCGCGGTGGTGAGCAGCTGGCGGCGGTGGTCGACTCGATCATTCCGCAGGACATGGAGGGCTACAAGGCGGAGGAGCACTTCAAGGCTCCGCCGGAAGGCGACCAGGCGAAGGCCAAGCAGCTGCTGACCGAGGCCGGCTACAAGGGCGAGAAGCTCGTGCTGTCGACGGCGGACTCCGGTCTGGCCGTGAAGGCGGCGGAGGCTGCCCAGGCGTCCTGGAAGGCCGTCGGGATCAACGTCGACATCCAGAAGATCCCGGGTGACAACTACTACTCGACCCAGCAGCAGGACTCCTCGGCGGCGGACCTGATCACCGCCGGCTGGTGCTACGACTGGGCGAGCCTGACGACGATCGTGCCGTCCGTCCTCGGACCCGACACGACCGCGCCGAACAAGGCCGCGCAGAACAACTACGGCCGCAGCCAGGCCGGCTGGGACAAGATGAAGGAGCTGTCCGCGGAGACCGACAAGGGGAAGATCGAGACCGGTCTGTCCGACCTGTACGGCGAGATCATGAAGACGGCCCCGCTGGTGCCGACCGTCCAGGACCTCAACGTGTACGTCGTGGGCTCGAACCTCGACAACGTCGTGGCCGACCCGAACACCGGTGGTCTGCCTGACCTGACGCAGATCGGTGTGAAGAAAGTGAGCTGATCTCAGCACACGAACCGAGGAGGGCGGTGCCGGACGGCACCGCCCTCCGTGCGTTGTGCAGCCCCCGTGTGCTCTCCGTAACTGTATGGGTCGTTTGTACGGGTTGTACCTGGCAAGCGTTCCGGCCCGGGACGAGAATCCTTTCCTGATCTCTTGGGGAGGAGTGAGGTATGTCGGTGTACCCGGCTGTTCCGGTGGTGCGGAGGGAAGACTTCGCGCCGGAGGTGGTCTGCGAGGTGTACGAGCTCGGATCGCACCGGCGCGCCCCCGCCGCGGTCAAGGAGCTGACCAGCCGCCAGGTGACCATCGGCCGGATGATGGCGACCGGTGCGAAGGACGCCGCGATCGCGCACGAGCTCGGGCTTTCGCTGCGGACGATCCGCGCCGAGATCAGCGCGTTGATCGCCGGCCTCGGCGCGAAGTCGCGCTTCCAGGCCGGGTGCCTGCTGGTCCGCCGGTTCGGCTGAGCACCGGAGTCGTCCGGAACTGTCCGCGGGCCGACGTAGGCTTTCGGCATGGTTGAGCTTGCTGAGCGCCGGCTGCTGCTGGTGCACGCCCACCCGGACGACGAAACCATCAACAACGGTGTGACGATGGCGCGGTACGTGGCCGAGGGAGCGCACGTCACCCTGATCACCTGCACCCTCGGCGAGGAGGGCGAGGTCCTCGTCCCCGAGCTCGCGCACCTGGCCTCCGACCAGGACGACGGCCTCGGCGAACACCGCATCGGCGAGCTCGCGAACGCGATGGCCGAGCTCGGTGTCACCGACCACCGGTTCCTCGGCGGCCCGGGCAAGTACCGCGACACCGGGATGATCTACAACGACGAGGGCAACGCGGACGTCCCGCCGCAGACCCGCAAGGACAGCTTCTGGCAGGCCGACCTGGTCGCAGCGGCGAACGATCTGGTCCCCGTGATCCGTGAGCTCCGTCCGCAGGTCCTGGTGACCTACGACGAGTGGGGCAACTACGGGCACCCCGACCACATCAAGGCGCACCGGGTCGCGATGTACGGCGCCGCGCTGGCCGCCGCGCGCTCCTACCGGGAGGATCTCGGCCCGGCCTGGGACATCCCGAAGATCTACTGGACCGCGATGGCCGAGTCCCGGATGCGCGAGCAGCTGCGGGCGCTCCGCGACGCCGGTGACACCACCACGTTCGAGGGCATGGACCCGGACGGCCCGATGCCGCCGATGATCACGCCGGACCGGCTGATCGACTGTGTGATCGAGGGCGAGGAGTTCATCGACCGGAAGATGAACGCGATGAAGGCGCACGCCACCCAGATCACGGTCGACGGCCCGTTCTTCGCGCTGTCGAACAACAACGGCAACCAGATCTGGGCCTCCGAGCCGTACCGGCTGGTCAAGGGGACTCCGGCGCCGGGCCCGGACGGTCTGGAGCACGACCTGTTCGCCGGCCTCTGAGCCGGTTACCGGAGAAGTACGCACCGCCGAGGATCAGCACCGACCCGATCAGCTGCAGGACGGTCGGCCGCTCGTGCAGCACGACAGAGCTGAGCGCGAGCGCGCCGACCGGCGTCAGCATGAGCAGGGCCGCCCCGACATGACTGGGCAGCTGCGGGGAGTACGTCGCGACGAGCAGCCAGCCGACGACGGTTCCGGCCACCGCCACGCCCATCAGCCAGCCGATGACCCGTAGGCCGGGCGTGAGGTCGACGCCGCGCCACCACCACCCGGCGACCAGCGAGACCACGGCGGCCGACGCGATCACGGCGAAGTAGTTCTGGATCGGGCGCCCTTCCAGGCCGCTGCGCCGCAGCAGGTACAGGAAGACCGAGTAGCAGGCGGCGGCCATCACGGCGTGGATCGTCCCCCGGACCGGATCCGTGCCGGCCGCGCCGCCGTCCACCAGGCCGGCTGTCAGCGCGACCCCGAGGATCATCACCGGCACCCAGGCGACGAAGCGCCGTGGGACCGTCTCGCGGTCGATCGCCCAGGCCAGCAGCGGTACGCCGATCACCTGGACGTTGACCACGACGGTCGACAGGCCCGCGCCGACCTCGGCGATCGCGCGGGTCCACAGCAGCATGTCGCCCGCGAAGAAGGCGCCGCCGAGCAGCCCGAGCAGGATCTCGTCGCGGCCCGGTGCGCGGTGGCGCCGGCGCTCGAACCATGCGGCCACGGCGAGGAACGGCAGGGAGAGTGCGCAGCGGTAGAAGCTGGCGGTGCCCGGCGACGTCGCCGCCAGGTCGATCAGGACCGACGAGACCGAGATGAACAGTGCTCCGGCACCGAGCCGAACCGCGGGCCCGGCTCGGTGCCGGGAGCCCTGCCGGTCACCAGCCATCGCCTGTCCGGTACCCCGCTCCACGGCGGTGATGCGGGCGGCGTGACAGGTCCCACACGCCAGGTTGAGGCGTCAACCTGCCTGCGGGCATAACCTGCTGGGGTGTCCGCGTCGGAGCCCGGTGGGAGTGTCGCGCCCGCGGAGTTCCGTGCGGCGCTCGGCCGGTTCGCGTCCGGCATCACGATCATGAGCACGCTCCAGGACGGCGTCGCCCACGCGATGACCGCGAATGCGTTCACCTCGGTCTCGCTCGATCCGCCGCTGGTCCTGGTCTGCGTCGACAAGGGCGTCCGGATGCATGCCGCCGTACTGGACTGCGGGTACTGGGCGGTGTCTGTGCTGGCCGGGGCGCAACGGCCGATCGCGGACCGGTTCGCGCGGTCCGGGCGGGATCTGTACAGCCAGTTCGACGGCATCGGTACGACGGCCGGCCCGAAGACCGGGTGTCCTACCGTCGACGGCGCGCTGTCGTGGCTCGAGTGCCGGACCTGGGCGACGTACGACGGCGGCGACCACACGATCGTGGTGGGCGAGGTGCTGAGCCTCGGAACGGGCGCGGCCGACGACCCGGGCGCACTGATCTACTACTCCAGTCACTACCGGGAACTGCCCGGCGACTGAGCGTGATTCCCGGGGTATCGAAGGGCTGCCCCGAGGGGTGGAACGGCCTGCCGCGTCCCGTAGGATGTGCGCTTGTGCCCTGACCAAGGCTCGAGCAGGAGGACTTCGTCCGGTGGGGAGAAAGCAGCTCGCGGGGATCATCGCCGCGGCAGGACTCGGTGTGATCGTCGTCGGGTACGGCGCCGCCTTCGCGTTCGCCGGTGACAAGATTCCCGCTGACACGACCGTGCTGGGGATTCCGCTCGGCGGCCTTTCCACCGACGACGCCAAGGCCAAGCTGACGGCCGGTCTCGAGGACCGGGCGAACGCGCCGATCGTGCTCCAGGCGGGCGGGTCGAAGTTCCAGGTGGTGCCGGCCGAGGCCGGGCTGTCGGTGGACGTCGGCAAGACCGTCGACCAGGCCGGCGCGGGCCGCAGCCTGGCCCCGGGCCGGATCTGGCGCGCGCTCACCGGCGGCGAAGCGGTCGAACCGGTGATCACCCAGGACGACGCGAAGCTGAAGGCCGCCGTCGGGAAGCTGGCCGGCCAGGTGAACCGCAAGGCCACCGAGGGCACGATCACGTTCAAGGGCACCAAGCCGGTCAAGCACGACCCGGCCGAGGGGCTCGAGCTGGACACCGCGAAGGCGCCGGCGGCCGTGCGCGCGGCGTACCCCTCCGACGGGAAGCCGAAGGAACTGCCGGTCGGCGTGACCAAGCCGCAGGCCGGGTCGGACGCGATCGAGAAGGCGATGACGGACTTCGCCGAGCCCGCGATGTCCGGGCCGGTCCGGCTGAGCGTCGGGTCCAAGTCGGTCGATCTGGAGCCGTCCGAGCTCGCCCCGGCGCTGTCGCTGAGCGTCCAGGAGGGCAAGGTCATCCCGGCGCTGAACACCAAGGCCCTGGAGCCGTTGTTCCAGGAGCGGTTCAAGGCCCTGGAGACCCTGCCGAAGGACGCCTCGGTGCAGATCGTCGGCGCCGGCCCGAAGGTCGTCCCGGCCGTCGACGGCCTGGTCGTCGACCGCACGAAGATCGGGGCGGCGATCCTGTCGGTGCTGCCGAAGCCGACCGGCGAGCGGCGGGCCGCCGTACCGCTGACGCCGACCAAGGCGAAGTTCACCACCGCGCAGGCGACGGCGCTCGGGATCACCCAGAACATCGGTGACTTCACCACCCAGTTCCCGCACGCGCCGTACCGCAACACGAACATCGGGACCGCCGCGCGGAAGATCAACGGGACGCTGCTGAAGCCGGGCGAGGAGTTCAGCCTGAACAACGTCGTCGGCGAGCGGACCAAGGAGAACGGGTTCGCCGAGGGCTACATCATCAGCGGCGGGAAGTTCGAGAAGGACTTCGGCGGCGGGGTCTCGCAGTCGGCGACCACCACCTTCAACGCGGCGTTCTTCGCGGGACTGAAGATCGTCGCGCACAAGGCGCACAGCGTCTACATCTCGCGCTACCCGGTCGGCCGCGAGGCGACCGTGGCCTGGCCGTCGGTGGACCTGAAGTTCCTCAACGACTCCGGGCACGGGCTGCTGGTGCAGACGATCTTCAAGGCGTCGACGCCGGGCAGCTCGGGCAGCATCCGGGTGATCATCTGGGGCACGAAGTTCGCCGAGGTCACCGCCGGGCAGTCGGCGAAGTCGAACTTCCGGCAGCCGAAGGTGGTCTACAACACCGCCGCGAAGTGCGAGCCGCAGGCGCCGACCCCGGGCTTCGACATCACCGTCTACCGGTACTTCGCGAAGAACGGCGTACGGCAGAAGACCGAGTCGTTCACGACCAAGTACAACGCGGCCGACGACATCCGCTGCGGCCCGAAGCCCGGCACCACCCCCACGCCGCCACCGGGCGGCGCCACGACGCCACCGGGCCGCAAACCCTCCGGCGTTACGACAACCACCCGTCCCGCCAGCTGACCCCAGCTCAGCGAGGGTGCAGGTTGTGGAGGCCGGCTGCGACCTGGTGGAACATGGCCTCGTCGATGACGGCGCCTTCGCGGCGGACCTGGTGCGGGTCGATCCGGAGGACGCGGTCCAGGCGGACCTCGCTGGGCCGGTTGTCCCGGTCCCAGGCGCCGCTGCCGATGTCCAGCCAGACGCGGCCCCAGCGGGCCTCGTCGGCGGCGTCGCGGTCGTGGTCCTTGCTGGTCAGGATCAGCGCCAGGAGGTACGGCTCGTCCCAGCCGACGACCAGCACCGGGCGGTCCTTGCCCCGGCTGTGGTCCTCCTCGAACGGCACCCAGGTCCAGACGATCTCACCGGGATCCGCGACCCCGTCGTCCGGATGCGGCGTGTACTCCACCTGCACCGTGCCCTCGAAGTCCCCCGCGTACTCCGGCCGCTCGACCACGTGATCCGCCATGCCACCGGAGCCTAGACCCTGTCTGGCAATCCAGCGCCTACTGCGGGGCACTCGGCACGGCATCTGGATCGCCAGACAGGGCCTAGCGGGTACGGCTCACCGGGCCGGTCAGGTAGCGGTAGCGGTACGCCTCCCGGTAGCCGAGGCGCGTGTACGTCGCCATCGCCGTGGCGTTCTCCTGCAGGACCTCGAGATAGGTACGCCGGCCGCCGAGCGGTCCTGCCCAGCGCGCCAGCCCCTGGACGATCGCCGTACCGAGTCCCCGGCGCCGGAAGTCCGCGCCGACCCGGACGCAGTCGACGCCCAGCCAGTGGCCGGTCATCGCCCCGCGCGCGACCGCGGCCACGGTGCCGTCGAGCGTGATCGAAGCGAACACGGCCTTCGCCGCGCCCTCGAGAACCTTCGGTGCCACGTCCGGTACCGGACCTTCGAAGGCAGCCGCGTACCACGCGTCATCGGGCTGGGCGGTCAGGTGGACGTCGTACTCGGGCAGGCCGTTCACGTGGTCCAGCGTGGTGTGCATGACCAGTACGTCGGACTGCTCCGGGCGCGCATCGACCCACCCCAGGGCGCGAATCTCCCTGTCCTGGGGACTGCCGACGCGGACCTGGGCCTGTGGTGGCAGACGGTGCGCGCTGTAGAACGCGATCGCTTGCTGGAGGGCGTCCGCGACCGGCATACCGGGGTCCCCGTCCGGCAGGAGCGAGTTGCCGCGGCCGGTCCAGCCGGCGGATGCCCGCAGCAACCAGTGGCCGATGGACGACGTCTCGACAGCCGGGCGACCCAGCGCGGTCGTGAGGAACAACTGTTCCACGTCGACCGGGCGGAGCGGCATCTCGGGGATCGGTTTGGCCGCGGTCACGTCCGCGGCGGGGATATCGTGCACCGTGCCGTCGGTGTGCCGGACGGTGACGAGCTGGGGGGTCCACGCCTGCAGCACACCGATGATGTCGGTCAGCCCGCCGGGAATGCGGTGCCGGACGACGACACGGTGGCCGATATCACGGGCCCTAAGTCCCACTTTGGGGCCTGACACGATCCGGACTCCTGGCACAGTGGGCGAAGTACTACCGTGATACTAGAGACACTTGCATCACCGCATCGCAGCACCCCTAGTCAGCGCTGCGCTTGCCTGCCATAGGAGGAGTAGCAGTGACCTACGTCATCGCGCAGCCGTGTGTTGACCTGAAGGACCTCGCGTGCGTCGAGGAGTGCCCCGTCGACTGCATCTACGAGGGCAACCGGATGCTCTACATCCACCCCGACGAGTGCGTCGACTGCGGAGCGTGCGAGCCGGTCTGCCCGGTGGAGGCGATCTACTACGAGGACGACACGCCGGAGCAGTGGAAGGACTACTACACCGCGAACGTCGACTTCTTCAACGACCTCGGCTCGCCGGGCGGCGCGTCCAAGCTCGGCAAGATCGACAAGGATCACCCGTTCATCGCGGCACTGCCGCCGCAGGAACACGACGAATAGAAAAACGCGGGGGTGGGCGGGCTCGCGGCTCTGCCGCCGCAGGAACACGACGAATAGAAAAAACGCGGGGGTGGGCGGGTTCGCAGCCCTGCCCCCGTAGGAACACGACGAGTAAGCGGTCTGTTACATGAAGTGGGGCGTCCGGTGCGGGCGCCCTCCTTTATTGCTCGAGGACGTCGACGTGGACGTGATCCAGGTGGCGGAGGATCTTCGGGTCCCCGGCGCGGTCCGGTGCGTTGTAGTCCCGCCAGCCGCTGTCGGAGCGTCCGCCCGCCGTCCAGATCTTGTCGCTGAAGATGACCGTCTTGATCTTCAGCAGGTCCGCCCGGGCGACCAGGTACTGCGCCATCGCCCAGCCCTTCGTGGTGTTCGCCGCCGAGATCGGCCGGACGAACACGTCCACCGCCCGCCCGTCGTAGTGCGCCGACCCCTCCATGTGCCCGGTCCGCACCCCGCCGGCGGCGTACCCGCCCGTCGAGACCTTCCCGAACGTCCGGAGCAGGTCCTTCCGTACGGCGTCCGCGCGCGGCGTCAGCCCGGTGCTTCCCATAGTCTCCTGCGGCACCGCGTCGGTGTTCACGGTGCAACTGAAGACGCTCTTGGACTGGCCGGTCAGCGCCGACGCCAGAACGCGCGCGTCCGCCTCGTGGTCGGCGTACGCGTTCGGGAACGCGCTGCGCTGCACCCGGTCGGCCGCGACCGTGATCTCGAGCGTCTGGTAGTTCCGGATCTTGACCAGGGCGTCGTAGAACTTCCCGGCCGCGTAGTGCGGGTCGCGGACCTGTTGCGCCGTACCCCAGCCCTGTGACGGCCGTTGCTGGAAGAGGCCGAGCGAGTCCCGGTCGCCGTGCGCCAGGTTCCGCAGGCCGGATTCCTGGTACGCCGTGGCGAGCGCGATCGTCGCCGCCCGCGCCGGGAGGCCCCGGCGGACCGCGACGCCGGCGATGATCGCGGCGGACTCGGCCTGCTCGAAGTCCAGCACGACCATCTGCCCGTTGACGGTCGCCGTGCACTGCTCCCTCGGCGGCAGGAGGTTACCCACCTGCTTGCCGCCGAGCCAGGCGATCCCGGCACCGACCGCGAGGCTGAGCACGCCGATGGCACCCAGGGCGACCACGGCACCACGCTTCATCGGCATACCGCTCCCAACGTTCGAAGGCGGGTGACAGGTTCCTGCCTCACGAACAGGTTGACGTGCCGAGCCTCACGCCGGTTGGCGAATTCATACTTTCGAACGATCAGGCGTTCGCGTGCAGGGCCTCGTTGAGCGTGATGCCCTCGCCCTTGCGCGGACGAGCCTCGACGGCGCCGGTGACCGAGTTCCGGATGAACAGCAGACCGGGCTGCCCGGACAGCTCGCGTGCCTTCACGACGCTGCCGTCCGGGAGGGTGACCTTGGTGCCGGCGGTCACGTACAGGCCCGCCTCGACCACGCAGTCGTCACCGAGCGAGATGCCGGTGCCGCCGTTCGCGCCGAGCAGGCAGCGCTTGCCGATCGAGACGACCTGCTTGCCGCCGCCGGACAGCGTGCCCATGATCGACGCGCCGGCGCCGATGTCGCTGCCGTCGTCGACCACGACCCCGGCGACGATCCGGCCCTCGACCATCGACGTCCCGAGGGTGCCGGCGTTGAAGTTCACGAAGCCCTCGTGCATGACCGTGGTCCCGGCCGCGAGGTGCGCGCCGAGCCGGACGCGGTCCGCGTCGCCGATCCGGACCCCGGACGGTACGACGTAGTCCGTCATCCGGGGGAACTTGTCCACGCTGGTGACGCTCAGGTGCTGTCCCGCGGCGCGGGCCCGCAGCCGGACGTTCTCGATGTCGTCGACCGGGACCGGGCCGAGCGAGGTCCACGCGTTGTTCGGGAGGGCGCCGAAGATGCCGTCCAGGTTCACGCCGTGCGGGCGGACGAGGCGGTGGCTCAGCAGGTGCAGCCGGAGGTAGGCGTCCGCCGTACCGCTCGGCGCGTCCTGCAGCGCGATCTCGGTCGCCACGACCTGACGCCGTACCTGCCGGAGGTCGTCGTTCCCCTCGGCGGCGACCAGCTCGGCCGGTGCCTTGGCGTCGTCCGGCCGGGACCCGAGCGCGGGCGCCGGGAACCAGACGTCCAGGACGTCGCCGGCGGTCGTAACGGTGGCGAGGCCGAAGCCCCAGGCGTGCGTGGCGTTCTCCGTCATACCCCACACCCTAATTCCGCAGCGGGCGGCGCTTCACCGTGGTCTACTTTTCGGATGCTTCCTGCGTGGATTCCTGGGGACGTGGTGCTGGAGGCGACCGGCGCGCCGGGGCTGGACGCGGTGCACGGGGAGTTGCTGCGGCAGTGGGGTTCGTCGGAGGTGTGGCGACTGTCGTACGGGCTGCGGAGCGTGATCGTGAAGCGCGGGACGGACACGCAGTCCGGCGAGGACGCGGCGTACGAGCGGTACGTCGTACCGCTGGAGCTGCCCGCGCCGCGGTTGCTGTCCGGCGCCGGCGGCGTACTCGTGCTGGAGGACGTCGGACGGGTGACGCTGGAGCAGGAGCCGACCGCGGAAGGCTTCCTCGCCGCGGCGGAGCTGCTCGCCGGGATCGGGGACCGGGCGGTGTCCGGGCCGAGCGGCTTCCCGCCCGAGCGGGTCAAGGAGCTCGCCGGGCGGATCGGACGGATCTCGTTCGACCTCTCGCCGCTGATCGAGGCGCTCGCCGCGCTGCACCGGGAGGAGCCGCTGCGGGTCGTGCACGGTGACTTCGTCCCGAAGAACCTCGTCACCGACGGCACCCGGTGGACCGTGGTCGACTGGCCGCTCGTGTACGTCGCGCCGTACCTGAGCGACCTCTACACCCTGGTCCGCGATGCCGTTGCCCTCGGCCACGACCGCGGCCCGATCGTGGGGCGGTACGTCGAGGCCGCCGGGGCGGATCCGTCCGTGGTCGACCGGCAGGTGCTGGTCGGTGGGGCGTGTTTCTGCCTGCTCGCGTTGACGTTCGTGATCGAGGAGGGGACGCGGACCATCCCCGGATCCGGCGAGTGGGTCGAGCCGCTGCTGGCCGAACTGGCGGACGTGGTCGGGGAGCTGTCGTGAGGCTTCTCGTGCTCGGCGGGACGAAGAACCTCGGCCGGCACGTCGTCGAGGCCGCGCTGGGCGACGGCCACGAGGTGACGTTGTTCAACCGGGGCCTGACGAATCCCGGGCTGTTCCCGTCCGTACGCCGGATCGCCGGGGATCGCTCCGCTCCTGAGGCGCTCGCGTCCGGCGAGTGGGACGGTGTGATCGACATGTCGGGCTTCCTGGTCCGGGACGTGGCGCTGAGTGCGGCCGTACTGCGGGACCGCTGCGGTCACTACACGTACATGTCGTCGATCGCGGTGTACGCCGGCAAGACGGCCGTCGGCATGACCGAGTCCGCCGCCCTGCTGGACTGGCCCGAGGGTGCGCCCGAGGACCGCTTCACGATGGACCTCTACGGCCCGTCGAAGGTCCGCTGCGAATCGTTGCTCACCGCCACCTTCGGCGACCGCACCGCCGCCGTCCGCTCCGGCTTCGTCATCGGCCCGTACAACCCGGACTTCGGCAACTGGGGCTGGGCCCTCGCCCACGGCCTCCCGATGGAATGCGCCGCCCGTCCGGAGCAACCGGTCCAGTACATCGACGCCCGCGACCTCGCCGCCTTCCTCCTCCACCTCACTGTGCACCGCATCCCTGGCCCCTTCAACGCAGTCGGCCCCACCCACACCCTCGCCGCCCTGGCCGCCACCTGGCGCTCCGTAGTACCCGCCGCCCCACCGATGGACTGGACCCCCGCCGTCGACCGCTTCCATTTACCCCACGACGGCTCCAACGACGGCACCTTCCACCTCGACAACACCCGAGCCGTGGCTGCCGGTCTCCACCTCCGCCCGGCGGACCGAACAGCCCGCGACTACATACCTGGGTCCGAGCAGGCAACATCCCTCCGGACCCACCCCACTGATCCCGAGGGAGAGGTGTGTACCTCCACGCACGCACAAGTCGGCTTTTCAGCGTGTTGCGGGCCAGTTCCGGCACTTCTGCCTGCGTGGCGATCCGGCCGGAGGGAGGCGCCGGGCGGATTCGTAGGATTGCGCCGTGATCATTCAGGTGGGTGGCGGGCCGGGTGGGCCTACGAGTTCGCGGGCGGGGTTCAGTGGGGTTCACGGGACGCGGTATTCCGGGACCAGTGGTGGGCGGCAGGAGGTCGGGCTGCCAGGGGACGGGCGCGTGGTTGCGGCGGGGGATCGGCTGCGGTACAAGATCTATCCGGAGCTGGACGCGGGGCTGAGCTACGCGGCGACGTACGCGGCCGTCGAGGTGGTGTTCGCGGACGGGACGCGGCTGGACGGTGCGCGGGACCAGTACGGTCAGCCGGCCGACGCGGCGGGGCAGGGCGCGGCGAAGATCCTGTACGCCGACCAGTGGAACGACGTCCAGATCGACCTGACTGCCGCGGCGGGGCGGACGATCGCGGAGCTCGTGCTGGTGGTGGACGCACCGGACGCCGGGCACGAGTTCGCGGGCTGGATCGACGACGTGGAGGTCGGGCCGGCGCCGCCGGAGCCGGACGGTTCGGACCTCGCGGCGTACGTCGACACGCGTCGCGGGACCAACGCCAGCCACGACTTCTCCCGCGGCAACACGCTCCCGATCACCGCCTGGCCGAACGGGTTCAACTTCCTCACCCCGGTCACCAACGCCTCGACCCACCGCTGGCCGTACGAGTACCACCGGGCCAACAACGCGGACAACCGGCCCGAGCTCCAGGGCCTCACGTTCTCCCATCAGCCGAGCCCGTGGATGGGCGACCGCGACCAGCTCACGATCATGCCGGTCGCGGCCGCCGAGCCGCTGGGCGATCCGGCCGAGCGGGCGGCGGCGTTCAGCCACGACGACGAGATCGCGCGGCCGGACGTCTACGCGGTCCGCCTGGCGAACGGCGTGCACGCGGAGCTCGCCCCGACCGACCACGGCGCGATCTTCCGTTTCACGTTCCCCGCGGACGCGCCGGGGCGGCACCTGGTTTTCGACACGATCGACGAGAACGGCGCCTTCGAGTACGACGGGAACGCGCTCACCGGCTGGGTCGAGAACGGCTCGGAGTTCGGCCGCACCCGGATGTACTGCTACGGCCTGTTCTCGACAGCTCCGGCCGCCTTCGGTGCAGCGCACGGCGGCCGCGCGAACGCCCGCGCCGCGAGTTTCGGCGTACCCGATGTGACGTTGCGGATCGCGACGTCGTTCATCGGCGTGGACCAGGCGCGGCACAACCTGGCGCTCGAGCTCGAAGGGCGGACGTTCGACGAGATCCGGGCCGCCGCGAACGCGATCTGGAACGAGCGGCTGCAGGTCATCCGCCCCGAGGGCGCGACCCCGCCGCAGCTGCGGACCGTGTACGGCAACCTGTACCGGCTCAACCTCTACCCCAACTCGCACTTCGAGAACGCGGGTACGCCGGACGTGCCGGACTACCGCTACGCGAGTCCGGTCCTGCCGACGGAAGGTACGGCGACCGCGCGCGAGACGAATGCGGTCGTGAAGCCCGGGAAGATGTACGTGAACAGCGGATTCTGGGACACCTACCGGACCGCATGGCCGGCGTACGCGCTGTTCTACCCGTCGTTGACGGCCGAGTTCGTCGACGGGTTCGTGCAGCAGTACCGCGACGGCGGGTGGATCGCCCGGTGGTCGTCGCCCGGGTACGCCGACTGCATGACCGGGACCAGCTCGGACGTGTCGTTCGCCGACGCGTACCTCAAGGACGTGGCGTTGCCGGACCCGCTGGCGACGTACGACGCCGGCCTGCGGAACGCGACCGTCGCGCCGGCGGCGACCGAGGTCGGGCGGAAGGGGGTCGAGACCGGGTTCTTCGCCGGCTACGTGAGCACGGACACCGAGGAGAGCGTGTCGTGGTCGCTCGAGGCGTACCTCAACGACTTCGGTCTGGCCGCGATGGCGACCCGGCTCGCCGCGGATCCGTCCGTTCCCGCTGAGCGCCGCGCCGAGCTGCTGGAAGAGGCGGAGTACCTGCGCCGGCGGTCACTGAACTACGTGCTGCTGTTCGACAAGTCCGTGAACTTCTTCCAGGGGCGGCGGCCGGACGGGACATTCGCCAAGTCACCGGCCGACTTCGACCCGGAGGAGTGGGGCGGCGACTTCACCGAGACCGACGGGTGGAACTTCGCGTTCCACGTCGCGCACGACCCGCGCGGCCTGGCCAATCTGTACGGCGGTCCGCGCGGTCTCGGGGCGAAGCTCGACGCGTTCTTCAGCACGCCCGAGCTCGCGGTGAAGAAGGGCACGTACTCGATCGTCATCCACGAGATGGTCGAGGCGCAGGCGGTCCGGATGGGACAGTTCGGGTTCTCCAACCAGCCGGCGCACCACATCGCCTGGATGTACAACTACGCCGGTACGCCGTCGAAGACCCAGGCGATCGTCCGCGAGGTGCTGGACCGGCTGTACGTCGGCGAGCAGATCGGGCAGGGGTACCCGGGCGACGAGGACAACGGCGAGATGTCGGCGTGGTACCTGTTCGCCGCCCTCGGTCTGTACCCGCTCCGCGTCGGCGCCCCGGAGTACGCCATCGGCTCGCCGCTCTTCCCGCGCGCGGTGGTCGCACCGCTCGGCGGCCGTCCGTTCACGATCACCGCCGCGAACCCCGAACACCCTTATGTACAAGAGCTCCAGGTCGACGGCAAGCAGTTGCCCGTAGCATCCATCACCCACGCGGACCTGACCGCGGCCACACAACTCGACTTCACCCTCGGCGCCGAACCGTCCGACTGGGCGACCCTCGAACTCCCGCCCGCCCTCACTACCGGCGACGCCGTCGCGAGCCCGCTTGTCGACCTGATCCCGACCGACCCCGACAACCCCCTCTTCGACGACACCTCCGCCACCGAGGCCACCGTCGACCAGGCTGTCGAGTGGTCGTTGGCCGCCCCCGCGGCCCCGACCCTCTACACCCTGACTTCAGGCTCCGCCGCGGGCCCCAGCAGCTGGCGTCTGGAGGCGTCCACCGACGGCACCACGTGGACGGTCCTCGACGAACGCGCCGACCAGTCCTTCCGCTGGCCCCGCCAACTCCGTCCCTTCACCATCAAGAACCCCGGCCAGTACCAGCACTACCGCCTCACCACGGCCACACCCACCACCCTCGCCCAACTGGAACTCCTCCACTGACGCCTGCTCCGGATCAGGCTGGGTAGATGTTGAGGCTGCGGACGCGAGTGGTCTTCTCGGCGACAGACTCGGCCACCGGGCGGGTGACGACCAGGCGAACGTAGCGCGCTGTGAACGGCGTTACGGTGCGCTCGGTCGTGGCGGACGTGTTGCCGGTGACCGTGTCTCGGGTGGTCCACTGCTTGTCGTTGTCGCTCGACTGGAGCAGGAAGTCGCGCGTGTTCAGGTCCGGTACGCCGGCGTGCTCGACGACGTACCGCCCGACGGTGCGGTCGGCGCCGAGGTCGACGGACAACCATGTGGTCGCGTGCCCCGAGGCGTTCTCCCACACGTCCTCGGAGGGATCGGTCACGTGGTGCGCGGTGCTGTTGGCGGCGTCTGCGACCACCGGCCGGTAGCGCGCCAGATCCGGTACGTCGGAACGCGCATCGGCCAGCGCCGCGAACTCCAGCACCCGGGCCGTGGTGTCGTCGGACTGCGTCGGCCGGTGCACGGTCAGCCGGAGGTGCCGCGCGACCACCGGCCGCTCGAAGCGCCGGTCGGTGAGGTTCTCGATGTTGCCGTTGACAACATCCACCGCCTGCCACGGCCCGGCGGCACGCTGCGCCGCCTCGATCGTGAAATCCCTGGTGTTCCACGCGCTCGGCGCCGGACTGCCCTCGTACCCGGCATGCTTGACGCGATACCCGGAGATCGTGCGCAGCCCACCGAGTTCCAGTACCAGATGATCACCGGGCCCCGCAGTCCAATCCCGTACGACGGCCACGTCGGTGCTCGCACATGCGGCCGCCGGCTCGTCCGCCGGCCGGTGCAGGTCCAGCCAGACGAACCGTGGCCGGTAGATCTCCGTGGTCAGCGGATCCGCACCGACCCGGTTGACGTTGTAGCTGATCAGCAGCCGCCCGTCCTCGGACAGACTCGGGTGCGCCTTCGCGTTGTAGCAGTACGTCGCGCCCTCGGTCTGGGACGCGTACACGTACGGCTCGGGACAGTTGTAGAACCGCATGCCCGGCGAGAACGGCCCGATCGGCGAGGTGCCTACGGCGTACTCGAGCGCTGTGGACATCACGTTGCGCAGGTACACCAGCAGGTACTTCCCGGCGTACCGCCCGGTCGGGATCGGTGTCACGCTCAACTCGGTCGACACGTCGGGATGCAGTACGGCGGCGTCGCGCACGCTGACCGTGATGTCCGGGCTCCACGCCGTACCGCTCCAGAACCGCCAGGCCGCGATGTCGGCGAACTGCTCGCGGGGAACCCGGGCGGCGACCAGGTCCTTGTGCCCGTCGGTCAACGTGTTGCGGTAGCCGTAGACGTACACGTAACCGTCGGCGCCCGGGGTGATGCCGACGCCGAACATCACGATGTAGGTGCTGTCCCTGACCAGCAGCCCGACGTCCTGGGTCCGGCGTACGGCGGTGTAGTCGGGGACCCCGTCCTTCAGCGGTACCGCGATCAGGTCGACGCGGTCGGCGTTCCAGTTCGCGTCCGGGGCGAACCCGGTGGCGTACAGCGTGCCGTCGATCGCGATCCCGTCGTTCATCCAGAACCCGTTGCCGAAGGCACCGGTCTCTCCGGTGACGAAGGTGGTGCGGCGAGGATCGGGGCGGGCGCCGACGAGGAGGGCGGCGGAGTTGTTGACGAATCCGGTCTGACGGTAGGTCAGGTCGCCCGGATCCACGGTGCCGATCCGGGTGTCGCTGAAGATGAACGCGGTCCGCGAGCCGGGCGTCGCCGAGCCGAGGCCGTCGCGGCCGTCGAGCGGGACGGAGTAGATCCCGTCCGCGCCGATCCAGCCGGACCGGCGGTCGAAGAGCCGGGTCCACTCGTCCGCCCGGGAGGCGGCGAGCGGCCGGGTGACAGACCCGGACGAGGACCCGGACGAGGACCCGGACGAGGGCGTGGCCGACGAGGCCCAGGAGGTCGCCGGCAGTGCGGCGGAGACGCTCAGGCCGGTGGCCAGAGCGGCGTGGGTGCGCAGGAAGGTACGGCGGGAAACGGTGGTCACCGCACGGACCTTAGGAAGAAATGTCAACGTTGACAAGGCTATGTCAACGTTGACATCATCAAAATCGCTTCGCACTCGTTGTTGTCACTCAGTGAGGGAGTACCAACCGTGCGTCAATCCCGCATTCCCCTCCTCGCCGCGGCCCTGCTGGCCGCCGCCTCCCTGTCCACGCCGGCTCTGGCCACGGCCGCCGCACCGGCCAAACAGTCCGTACCGGCCCCACCCGCACCCGTCGCCCAACCCGGCCCGCACCGTGCCTCGAACCTGGTGGTCGAGAGCGCGACCGAGCTCGGCCCGATCACCCAGAACCCGCACAACGCCGCCCGCGACAACGGGCAGAGCGTCCGCTACGGCAACCAGTCGGTGTGGTTCTTCGACGACACGATCCTGAAGAACCCCGACGGCTTCCTGACCAGCACCGCCGCGACCACGAGCGACCTGGACGCGAGTGACAACATCACCTTGACGTCGGCGAACCCGCTCGACGAGCACTCGACCGGCGTACCCCCGGAGTTCGTCCCGTTCTCCGCCGCGGAGCTCGCCTTCCAGCAGGAGCACGCGTCCGCCGACTGCACGAACTCGACCGACGAGTACTGCGGGACCGTGTTCGCGCACTGGCCGGGTCCGGCCGTGGTGGACCAGGCCCGGCACCGGATCCTGGTGTCGTACGGCAAGCTCTGCCGCGGCGGCCGGGTCGGCACCCCGTGCGAGTCCGGCTTCGTCGGTCAGGCGCAGGGCACCGGCCTGGTCTCGGTCGACATGAACAGCAAGACGATCACCCGGCTCACCGCGACCAACAGGCCGGCGGACATCCCAAGCCCGGAAGGCACCGACGACACGCTGTTCTTCCCGGTGGGCCAGGACTGGAGCGGCCAGGCGATGGTGCTGGTCGGCGACACGCTCTACGGGTACGGCAAGTGCACGCTCGACGGCTGCGGTGTCGCGAAGGTCCCGGTCGCGAACGTCACCGACATCTCGCAGTGGCGCTACTACGTCGGTGCCGACAGCAACGGTAACCCGCAGTGGTCCACGGATCCGGGCCAGGCCGTGGTGGTCAAGGCCAACGGCGCCGCCGGATCGACCGTCTACTGGGACAGCGCGTTCGGGGCGTACGTGAACACGTTCATGCAGTTCCTGGCGCAGGACGTGATGTACCAGACGGCGCCCACCCCATGGGGCCCGTGGAGCACGCCGAGCAAGCTCTTCACCGCCGCGAAGACCAGCGGCGTCGAGTACGCCGCGTTCGCGCACCCGGAGTACACCAGCGCCGACGGCCTGACGAAGTACTACACGTACTACACCTCGTCCACCGGTGCGCAGATGCTCGTCAAGGTGCGCTTCGCCCGCGCCCCGAAGGGGTCGTGATGCACCAGCATCCACAACGCACCGTCGACCGGGCACGCCGGATGCTCGACGAGCGGGTCCGTCCCGCCGTCGAGCACCGGTCGGCGCCGCTGCGGATCGGCGTATGGCGATTGGCCGGTGAGCCCGAGCCGTTCGAGCAGGCCACGGCCGGAGCGTTCGAACCGTTCACCGCCGGGTCCGCGTGGGGGCCAGCGTGGACGACCGCGTGGTTCCGCCTGCAGGGAGAGGTCCCGGCCGGCTGGGACGCGGCGGTAGTGGTCGATCTCGGCTTCGACGGCGGCCCAGGCTTCCAGTGCGAGGGCCTGGTGTACCGCGCGGACGGCAGCATCGTGAAGGGCGTCCATCCGCGCAGCCAGTACGTGCGGCTCGACCCGGGCACGGCCACGATCGACCTGTACGTCGAGGCGGCGGCGAACCCGGACATCGCCGCGCGGGCGTTCCGGCCGACCGCCCTCGGCGACGGGCTCGACGGCGGCGGCGAACCGCAGTACCGCTTCCGCCGGGCCGCGGTGGTCTCGATCGACCGCGGCGCGGAGGAGTTGGCGGTCGATCTCGATGTAGTGATCGGGTGGGCGGTCGAGCTGGCCGCGGACGATCCGCGCCGGTCGAAGATCCTGCGGGCCCTCGACCGTGCCTGCGACGTGATCGATCCGGACCGGATCCACGAGTGCGTCGAGTCCGCCCGGGCCGAGCTGGCTCCAGTGCTCGCGGTGCCGTCGGCGGCGAGTACGCACCGGGTCGCGGCCGTCGGGCACGCGCACATCGACTCCGCCTGGCTGTGGCCGATGCGGGAGACGGTGCGCAAGTGCACGCGGACGTTCGCGAACGTGCTCGCGCTGATGGACGACTATCCGGAGCTGCGGTTCGCCTGCTCGCAGGCGCAGCAGTACGCGTGGATCGAGGAGCACCAACCGAAGCTGTTCGCCCGGATCACCGAGGCAGTGGCGACCGGCCGGTTCGTCCCGGCGGGTGGGATGTGGGTCGAGTCGGACACGAACATGCCGGGCGGCGAGGCGCTCGTCCGGCAGTTCGTGCACGGCAAGCGGTACTTCGCCGAACGCTTCGGCGTCGAACCGCGCGAGGTCTGGCTGCCGGACTCCTTCGGGTACTCCGCCGCGCTCCCGCAGATCGCCGCGCTGGCAGGGTTCCGCTGGTTCCTGACCCAGAAACTCGCCTGGCACCCGACGAACCACTTCCCGCACCACACGTTCTGGTGGGAAGGCATCGACGGCACGCGACTGTTCGCACACCTGCCGCCGGTCGACACCTACCTGTCCGAACTGACGCCGGCCGAGCTCAACCACGCGACCAAGAACTTCCGCGACCATGCCGGCGCGACGACCTCGCTGGTCCCGTTCGGGCACGGCGACGGCGGCGGCGGACCGACCGCGCTGATGATGGAGCGGGCGCGCCGGCAGGCCGATCTCGAAGGCGCGCCGCCGATCGAGCACCTGACGCCGACGGCATTCTTCGAGCGCGCCGAGTCCGAGTACCCGGACGCACCTGTGTGGGTCGGGGAGCTCTACCTGGAGGCCCATCGCGGTACCTACACGTCGCAGGCGGCCATGAAACGCGGCAACCGCCGCAGTGAACACCTGCTGCGCGAGGCGGAGCTGTGGTGTACGACGGCAACACTCCGGACCGGAGTGCCGTACCCGTACGACGCGCTCGACCGGATCTGGAAGACCGTTCTGCTGCATCAGTTCCACGACGTGCTACCTGGCTCCTCGATCGCGTGGGTCCACCGGGAAGCGCGGGCGGCGTACGAGGGGGTACGCGTGGAGCTCGAGGACCTGATCGCCGGCGCGCTCGCGGCGTTGGCCGGTGCGGGCGACACGACGATCCGGTTCAACGCCGTACCGATGGCCGTCGCCGGCGTCCCGGCGCTCGGTGCCACGGATCGGCCCGCGCCCGTCGAGCAGGCGGTGACGGCGCGGTACAACGGCGACCAGTGGCTCGTCGACAACGGCGTACTCCGGCTCACGATTGCCGCGGACGGGACGATCACGTCGCTCGTCGACACCCGCCACGATCGCGAGCTCGTCGCCGACGGCGCCCGGCTGAACGACCTGGTCCTGCATCACGACCTGCCGAACGCGTTCGACGCCTGGGATCTCGACGCGTCGTACCGCGCGACGGCGGCCCCGCTGCGGACGATCGACTCGCTGCGCGTCACCGAGCGCCCCGACGCGGTGGTGGTCGAGGTACGCCGGTCGCACGGTGCGTCGGCGTACGAGCAGACGATCACCGTCCCGGCCGGGGCGGACCGGGTGCAGTTCGCGATCGACGTGGACTGGCACGAGCGCGAGAAGTTGCTGAAGGCGACTTTCGGTCTGGACGTCCGGGCGTCGGAGGCGACCGCCGAGATCCAGTTCGGGCACGTGCGTCGTCCGACGCACGACAACACCACCTGGGACGAGGCCAAGTTCGAGGTCTGCGCGCATCGGTGGGTGCACGTCGGCGAGCCCGGCTTCGGCGTCGCGATCGCCAACGACTCGACGTACGGGCACGACATCCGGCGGCTGCCGGGACAGCCCGGTGACCTGTTGGCCGGTCGCGCCGGCACCGGGATCGGGCTGTCGTTGCTCCGCGCACCGCGCTACCCCGATCCGGAGACCGACCAGGGCCGCCACCACGCGCGCTACACGCTCGTGTCCGGCGCGGGGATCGGGGACGCCGTCGAGTCAGGACTGCGACTCAACCTGCCCGTCAGGGAGGTTCGCGGTACGGCGGTGCCGGCGCCGATCGTCGCGGTCGACGGGGACGGCGTGGTGATCGAGGCGGTGAAGCTCGCCGAGGACCGCTCCGGGGACGTGGTCGTCCGGCTGTACGAGTCGCTCGGCGCCCGCCCCACGGGCCGGCTGCGCTGGAACTTCGTTGCCCACGGCGCCGAGATCGTGGACCTGCTGGAGCGGCCGCTCGAGGGCTGCGACGTCGAGGAGGGCGCGGTCCGGTTCGCGCTGCGCCCGTTCCAGCTCCTGACCGTGCGGATCCGGGTCCAGGAGGTGACCGGCGATGAGGATGACTAAGCGCCGACGGGACACGATCCTGGGGTACTGCTTCATCTCGCCCGCGATCATCGGGCTGCTGCTGTTCGTCGCCTATCCGATGGTGACGTCGCTCTACCACTCGTTCACCGAGTGGAACGGCCTGACGCCGGCGAAATGGGTCGGCCTGGAGAACTACAAGTTCCTGTTCACCAGCGACCCGACGTTCTGGCCGTCGTTGCGGGTGACCGTGCTGTGGGTGGTCATCTCGGTGCCGGCCACGTTGCTCGCCGGGCTGGCGCTCGCGGTCGTGGTGAACCGGTCGATCAGGGGCGTCAAGGTGTTCCGGACGATCTTCTATCTGCCGGTGGTGCTGCCCGCGGTCGCCGTTCTGACGTTGTGGAAGTACATCTACGACCCGACGTACGGCCTGGCCAACCAGATCCTGGGGTTCCTGCACCTGCCGACCAGTCTGTGGCTGGGCGACGCGCACGTGGCACTGCCCGCGATCCTGATCGTCGGGGTCTGGAGCGTCGGCGGCACGATGATGATCTTCCTGGCCGGCCTGCAGGCGGTACCGGACGAGATCCAGGAGGCCGCGAAGGTCGACGGCGCGAACGCGTTCCGGCGGTTCACCCGGATCACGCTGCCGATGATCGGCCCGATCATGATGCTCCAGCTGATGCTGGCGATGAACGCCGCGTTCCAGACCTTCAACCAGGTGGCGATCCTGACCAAGGGCGGACCCGGACACTCGACCAACCTGTTGATGTACAAGATCTACAACGACGGGTTCGCCGACTTCATCACCTCGCCGCAGCTCGGGTACGCGACCGCCGAGGTCTGGGTGCTGTTCGTGATCGTGATGCTGGTGACCGTCGTGATGTTGCGGCTCACCCGCAACCGCGTGTACCAGGGAGAGGGATCGTGACCGCGGCGGCGGAGTCCCTCGCCGTCGGGCGCTCGGTGGCACTGACGCAGCGGGTTCCTTTCATGGTCTCGCGCCTTGCCTGGTACGCGTTGTGCGGTCTGCTCGCGGTCTCGATGCTGCTGCCGCTGGTGTGGATGGTGAGCATCGCGCTCAAGGGCAACGGCGACATCAACCAGTTGCCGCCGGCGTTCCTGCCCCGGGAGTTCCGGGTCTCGAACTTCGTCGACGGCCCGGCCCAGATCGGCTTCTACCGGCTGCTGCTGAACACCGTGATCGTCACGGTGCTGTCGACGATCGGCGCCGTGGTCAGCTCGATGATCGTCGGCTACGGCATCTCCCGGATCGACTTCCCGGGCCGCCGGCTCTGGTTCGCGCTGATCTCCGGCAGCATCTTCGTACCGGGCATCGTCGGGCTGATTCCGCTGCAGCACCTCTACATCAACCTGGGGCTGATCGACACCTGGGTGCCGCTGATCCTGCCGGCGTTCTTCGGCAGCCCGATCTTCGTGTTCCTGGCGCGGCAGTACTACCAGTCGATCCCGCGGTACCTGGACGAATCGGCCACCATCGACGGCGCGGGGCACTGGATGATCTTCACCCGGATCATGGTGCCGCTGACCAAGCCGGTCTGGATCACCGTCGCGATCATGTCCTTCCAGTTCGCCTGGAACGACTACCTGAGTCCGCTGGTGTACCTGCAGGACGCGAAGAAGTTCACCCTGCCGCTCGGCATGGCCGCGTTCCTGTCGGACCAGGCGGGCTCTCAGTACAACTACTACATGGCGACGAACCTGCTGTTCGTCGTACCGCCGCTGGTGCTGTTCTTCCTCGCCCAGCGCTACTTCATGGAGGGCCTCGGTGCCCTCGGAACCATCGCGAAATGACCCCGCGAAGGAGAACGATCGTGCCCACAACCAGAACCTGGCGGACGACAGCAGTCCTGGCCGTCGCCGGTCTCGCACTCGCCGGCTGCGGCGGCGGATCCGATGCCGCGGACGGCGGTGACAAGACCGTCAGCTACATGACCTGGGAATCCGTCGCCACCAACGCGGCCCTGGACAAGAGCATGGCCAAGCTGCAGGGCGTGACGGTCCGGCGAGAGGAGTCGCCGAACGCCGACTACGCGCAGAAACTCGCCTCGCTCATCATGTCCAAGAAGGCGCCGGACTTCTTCTGGTGCTCGAACGCGCAGGAGCAGAACCTCGCCGCGGAGGGGTTGCTCTACGACTGGTCGTCGTACCTGAAGAAGGGCGACGGCCTGCAGGAGGACAAGTTCTCGCCCGGCTCGCTCGACCTGTGGCGCAACGCCGAGGGCAAGTTGTACGGGATCCCGACGCTGGCGAACACCTACGGGTTCTTCTACAACAAGACCGCCTTCGACAAGGCGAAGCTGAAGGTCCCGGCGATCGGCTGGACCTGGGACGAGTTGTACGCCGACATCGCGGCGCTGAAGCGCACCGACGCCAAGACCACGCCGCTGGTGAACGCGTGGGCGTTGCTGCAGAGCGTGCAGGGTGTCTCGGCGTACTCGGTGGCCAACGGGGGCGCGCCGATCATGGAGACTCCGATCGGGGCGAAGCAGCTGACCGCCGACGCGACCTTCCGGGCCGGCGCCGAGCGGATCGCGAAGGCGGTCGCGGCCGGTGAGATGACCAACCCGGAGTACGACGGGTCGAACGCCGTGGCGAAGTTCGCCAACGGCGGGATCCCGCTGATGTTCGGCGGCCAGTGGCTGCACCAGTCGATCACGCAGAACAAGCCGAAGTTCGAGTGGGGCTACGCGCCCTGGCCGGCCGGGACGGCGAAGTCCGTGCAGCCGATCGAGACCAACGGCGTCTGCTCGCCCGCGACGCTGAAGGACCCGGACGCGACCTGGAAGGTGATCAGCTACATGGAGGTCACCGGGTTCAACGAGACGATGAAGGAGCAGCCGATCGCCCCGATCGCCTACGAGCCGGGCTCGAAGGGGTACTACGAGGCGCTGCAGGCCGGTGACGCCGCGGCGAAGAGCATCGCGGCGACCGCGACGTACGAACTCGAGGCGAAGGACAAGTTCGTCACCCAGTTCCTCGACCCGTGGTCGACCCCGGCCGGCGACGTCGTCGGTACGACGTGGAACCCGGCGCTGTCCGGGAAGAAGGACCTGACCGCCGGGATCGACGGCATGGTCGACGGCATCAACAAGCTGATCGCGAAATGACCGCACCGCTGGTCGACTACCCGTTCGGTCCGTTCGCGCCGCGGCCGGAGAACCCCGTTCTCCGGCCCGGCCGGCACGACTGGGAGTCCGCGAACGTCTACAACCCGGCGGCCATCGTGGCGGACGGGCGGATCGCGCTCGTCTACCGGGCGCACGCCGACGACATCGTGTCGAATCTCGGTCTGGCCTGGTCCGACGACGGGATCACGTTCTCGACCGAGCCGGATCCTGTCATGGTGCCGTCGGAGGACTACGAACGCTACGGGTGTGAGGATCCGCGCGTCGTCTTCGTTGACGGCACCTACTACCTGACCTACACCGGCTGGGACCGGCACAGCGCACGGCTGTGTCTGGCGACCTCGACCGACCTGCGCCGGTGGGACAAGCACGGGCCGATGTTCCCCGGGATCAACACCTTCGCCGGGGTGCGGGAGACGCCAGGGCCGGAGTGGAGCAAGGGCGGCGTGATCCTTCCCGAGCCGATCGACGGGCGGTACCTGATGTGGTTCGGCGAGGGCAACATCCACCTCGCCACCTCGGACGATCTCCTGCACTGGAAGGCCGATCCGACACCGGTACTACGTCCCGAGCCTGGGACGTTCATGGGTGACCTGGTGGAGACTGGGCCGCAGCCGATCCGCACGCGCACGGGGCACGTGCTGCTGATGCACAACAGCGCGGTGATCCAGCCGGACGGCGGTGTCTACTACGCGTGCGGACAGGTGCTGATTGATCCGCGGCGGCCGGACGTCGTGGTCGCGAAGCTCACGGAGCCGTGGCTGGAGCCGAGTACGTACGAGGACCAGCACGGGCTGGTCAGCAACGTCACGTTCGTCGAGGGGCTGGTGTTCCACCGCGGGACCTGGTTCGCGTACTACGGCCAGAGCGACACCACGATCGGCGTCGCGACGTACACGCCGGAGGAGTCATGATCGTGCTGGCGGGTGGGATGCGGGTGATGTTCACCGGCGACTCGATCACCGATTGCCATCGGCGAGAAACCGACAATCCACTCGGGTACGGGTATCCGTTGCTGGTCGCGGGTCAGTGGGGTCTCCGGCAGCCCGATCGTGCGCCGGTCTGGTTGAACAGTGGCATCTCCGGCGACACGCTCGCGGGGCTGGGCTCGCGGTGGCAGGCCGACGTACTGGATGCCCGGCCGGACGTGGTGTCGATCCTGATCGGGATCAACGACACCGGATACCGGTTCTCGTTCGGGCATGCCGAGGTGACGGCTGACGAGTTCCGGGCGGGATACCGGCGCTTGCTGGAGCCGTTGGACGGTGTGCAGGTGGTGGTGATCGAGCCGTTCCTGCTACCGGTGAAGGAGGAGCAGTGGGCGTGGCGCCCGGACCTGGACGCAAAGATCCAGGTCGTGCGCGAGGTGGCGCGCGAGTACGGTGCGCGGCTGGTCGCGGCGGACGGGATGTTCGCGGAGCTTGCTGCAGGCACCAATCCCGAGCACTGGCTCGCCGACGGCGTACACCCCACCCCTGCCGGCCACCAGGCGCTCGCCCAAGCCTGGCTGCGGCAGGTCGGCTAGTTGGTACCTCCTGTCGATAGGGCCCTAGTACGTCGGCTTGTCGTTGACCACGAGGCGGGCGGGGACCTCGAGGCGCTGAGGAGCGCGGGTCGGGTCGGCGAGGCGGTCGAACAGGAGTTGCGCGCCGGCCCGGCCGACGTCGTACGGGTCACTGTCGATCACCGAGATGCCGAACGCGGCGGCCAGTTCGAAACGGTCGAAGCTGACGACCTCGGGCCGGCGGCGTGCGTAGGCGGCGGACTGGAGCAGGCCGGTACAGAGGCGGTTGTTGTCGACGAACACCGCGTCCGGCTCCGCCGTCTCCAGCAGGTCCTCCGCTGCCCGGCGTGCGTCCTCCTCGCTGACCAGGTTGTCCCGGACGAGACCCGGGTCGACCGCGAGGCCGGCTGCTTCGAGCGCGGCGACGTACCCGGCCCAGCGTTCCTCGGCGCCGCTGCCGCTGCGCGGGTGACCGAGGTACGCGATCCGCCGGCGGCCCTTCGCCAGCAGGTGCTCGATGCCCGAGCGGGTGCTGGCCGCGTTGGTCGTGGTGACCGAGTCCATCGATTCGCCGAGGCCTGGGGGAGGGGAGTCGACGAACACGATCGCCGAGCCGAAGCGGGCCTCGTTCGCCAGGTACCCGAGGTCGTTACCGACCGGCGCGATGATCAGCCCGGCGACCCGGTGCGCGAAGAACGACCGGATCGCGCGGTGCTCGAGCTCCGGATCGTTCTGCGCGTCCGCGGTGAGCACCAGGTAGCCGCGCTCGGACGCGACCGAGTGGATCCCGCGCAGCATCGGCGCGAAGAACGGGTTGGTGCAGTCGCCGAGCGTGACGCCGATCGACGTCATCGCCTGGTTCTTCCGCCGCAGCCCCGCCGCCACGTCGTTCAGCTGTACGCCGAGCCGGTCCGCCTCCGCGACGATCCGCTGCCGCGTCGACTCCCGCACCTTCGGATCCCCGCGCAGCGCCCGCGACACGGTCTTGATGCTCACACCGGTAGTCGCCGCCACATCCTCGAGCCGCGGCCGCCGCGGCGGTTCAGTCGCCATGCCCACAGTGTAATGTCAACGTTGACATCCCCACCTCCATCCAGCCCCCACCGCGAAACGTACTACGCGTCCCTCGCCCGACGTCCCGTCCCGCGCCGAGCGGCGAGGTGCGGCGGGCGGCGAGGTGCGGCGGGCGGCGAGGTGCGGCGGGCGGGGGGAGTGCAGCGGTCCGGTGGAATTCGAGCAGGACGTCGACCGCGTCCTGGACATGCGCGGGCCGGTACGGCACCCGGCGCCGGGGCGGTTGTTCGTGGGTGCGGGACGTGCACGCCTCGGAGGCGCCGACAAGTGAGCCGCCGCGAAGCGGTGTCCTTCGCGAGGTGTCCGGTGGTGGCTACGGCTTAGGGGCTGAGGTGGCTCGGATGTGGAGTTCGGTGCGGAGGGTGACCGTGGAGGGTGGGCGGCCGGGGGAGGTGGTGCGGTCCTTGAGGAGCATGCCGGCGGTGCGGCCCAGTTCGTAGGTGGGCTGGGCGACCGTGGTGAGGCTCGGGATGACCAGGTCGGCCCACGGGATGTCGTCGAAGCCGACGATCGCGATGTCGTCGGGTGCGCGCAGGCCCTTGCGGGCCAGGCATTCCAGGGCGCCGACGGTCATCAGGTTGTTGGTGACGAACAGCGCCTCGGGCGGATCCGCCAGTTCGAGCAGGCTTTCCATCGCGGCGTACCCACCGGCCTCGCGGAAGTCGGCGTGCCGCACCAGGTCCTTGTCGTACCGGATCCCGCCCGCCCGCAGCGCCGACCGGTACCCGGCGAGCCGGTCCATCGCGGTCGAGACCTTGCGCGGTCCGGTGATGCACGCGATCCGCCGGTACCCGCCGTCGATCAGATGCTTGACGCCCTCGAAGGCCCCGTGCTCGTTGTCCACCAGCACCGTGTCCGCCTCGACGCCCTCTACCCGGCGGTCGATCATCACGAGCGGGATCTTCGCGTCCGCGAGCAGCTGCACGCCCTCCGCGGTCGACGTCGGCGAGATCACCACGCCGGCCATCTGATCGGTCAGCACCGCCGTCGCGTACGCCGCTTCCTTCGCCGGATCCTCGTCGGAGTTGCAGAGGACGACGTGGTACCCCTCGGTCTGCGCCACGTCCTCGAGGCCGCGGACCAGCGAGGTGAAGAACGGGTTCTCGATGTCGGAGATGACCACGGCCCACAGGTTCGTCGACGACTTCCGCAGGTTCCGGGCGACGCCGTTCGGGCGGTACCCGAGCTCGGCGACCGCGGCCCGGACCTTCTCGGACAGCTCGGGGTCGACGTTGCGGCGGCCGCTCAGCACCCGTGACACCGTCGCCGGTGACACACCCGACCTACGCGCGACGTCGTAGATCGTCGTCATGCCCGCTCCCCGCTGGAGATCCGATGGTCGTTTGGATCGCACTCTAACTCCGATCCGAGCCAAAGGATCTCATGTCGCCGATTTCGCACCGTCCAGCAGTGCCACGGCCGCGGCCTGGGACGGTGCCGAGTCGGCGGCGCCGTTGACCGTGGTCGACAGGGCGCCGGCCGCGTTCGCCAGCCGTACGGCGTCCACCAGGTCGGCCCCGTTCGCGAGCGACGCGGCCAGTGAACCGCAGAACGCGTCCCCGGCCCCGACCGTGTCGACCGTGGCGACGTCGTGTGCGGCGATCCGTTCCTCGAACCCGCCGTCACGGTCCAGGACGTACGCACCGCGCGACCCGAGTGTCACCACACAGGCGCGGAGCCCCCAGTCCTCGGCGAGCTTCCGCGCGATCATCGGCACCTGCGACTCGTCGTCGCAGTCGAGCCCGGTCAACGCGGCCGCCTCCACCTCGTTCGGCACGAGGATGTCGACGTACGACGCCAGCGCCGGATCGACCGGTCCTACCGGCGCGGGTGTGAGGATCGTGGTGACGCCCGCGTCCGAGGCGAGCCGGAGGGCGGCGTGGCTCGCCTCGACCGGGAGCTCGAGCTGGACGCTGAGTACCTTGCTCGACGTCAGCACCTCACGAGCGGCCTCGACGTCGAGCGCGGTGATCGCGGCGTTCGCACGGGACACGATGATGATCGAGTTCCCGCCGTCGGGCAGTACCAGCGGCAGTCCGACGCCGGTCCCGAGCGACGGATGCCGCACCACCCACGAGGTGTCGACGCCGTTCGACGCGAGCAGTTCCAGGAACTCCTCGCCGTACCGGTCCTCGCCGATGGTCCCGACGATCGCGGTGCCGGCGCCCATCCGCGCCGCCGCGACCGCCTGGTTCACGCCCTTGCCGCCGAGGAACTCCGCGAACCCGGTCCCGTGCAGCGTCTCGCCCGGCAACGGCCGCCGCTCCGCCGACGCGACCAGGTCCTTCATGAACGACCCGAGCACACAGACATCCGTCATGCCTGGTCCTCCGAGAGACGCTTGCCCAGGGCACCGGACGGGTGGAACCGCGCGAAGTCGTGATGGCTGAATTCCCGCAGGACGACGAGAGCGCACGCCAGCGCGTCGCCCATCGCCAGCGAGGCCGTGGTCGACGCGGTCGGCGCCAGGTTCAGCGGATCAGCCTCGCGCAGCACCATCGTGTCCAGCGTGTACGTCGCCAGCTGTGCGAGCGTCGACTCCTCGCGACCGGTCATCGCGATCACCGGGATCCCGCTCTCGCGCAGCATCCGGGCGAACGCGCACACCTCGGCCGTCTCGCCGGATGCCGACAGCGCCAGCACCAGGTCGCGCGACGTCACCGCACCGGAGTCGCCGTGCAGGGCGTCACCGGAGTGGATGAACGTCGCCGGCGTACCGGTACTCGCCAACGTCGCGGCGATCTTCCGCCCGACCAGGCCGGACTTGCCGAGCCCGGTCACCACCAGGTGACCTTCGCAGCGGGCGACCGCGATCAACACGTCCAGAAAGACTCCGTCCAGGCGGTCGGCGAGCGCCGACACGGCCGCGGCCTCGGTCTCGATGGCGTCCCGCGCCGCCTGCAGCCCGCGCGCCACCAGGTCCCTGGACAGCTCGTCGGCCGTGCGGTGGGCGGACGCACGGTTCGGCACAACTGGCATCCCAGCGCCTCTCATCTCAGAAATCGATTTCCGCAGATTAGGCATCCGACCGAGGTGGTGTCAACGCCTGCAGTCAGGACGGAAACCCTGTGTGCACGCGGGAATCCCGGGACTTGATCACATCGTCACCGGCCCGGGCCTTGACCGGCCACGGCGTCACTCGTAGATTGCGAGAAATCGATTGCCCCTCGAAGCCCACGGCTAGGCCGTTCGAGAGAACCCCTGGAGCACCTGATGGCCGCAACACCCTTCCCTGCACGGCAGTTCAGCCGCCGGTCCGTCCTGCGCGGCGGCCTCGGCGCCCTCGCCGCCTCCGCGGCCGGCGTGCCGCTGCTGTCCGCCTGTGGCGGCAACTCCTCCGGCGGCGACGCCAAGGAGATGTCGTTCTGGAACTTCTACGGTCCGTCCGACGACCAAGGACCGCAGAGCAAGTGGTTCGTCGACACCGTCGAGGAGTGGAACAAGAACAACGACGTCAAGGTCAAGCTGCGGTACATCCCCGGCAAGGACTACCTGAACGGGACCACGCTGCAGACCGCGTTCCAGTCCGGTCAGGGCCCGGACATCTTCCTGATCAGCCCCGGCGACTTCCTCCGTTACTACAACGGCGGCGTACTGCAGGACCTCGGGTCCGCGCTGTCGGACGAGTCGAAGGCCGACTACCTGCCCGGTCTGCTCGAGGCGCGCAGCGTCGACGGCAAGGTCTACGGCCTGCCGATGGAGATCGAGCCGCTCGCGATGTACTACAGCGAGGCCGCGTTCGAGAAGGCCGGCCTGTCCGAGGCCGACCTGCCGAAGACCTGGGACCAGACCCTCGCGGTCGCGCAGAAGCTCACCAACGGCAAGCAGTACGGCGTGATGTTCGAGACGCAGCCGGGCTACTACCAGAACTTCACCTGGTACCCGTTCATGTGGCAGGGCGACGGCAACGCGATCAAGGACGGCAAGGTCGCGTTCGACTCGCCGGCGAGCGTGCAGGCGCTGAAGTTCTGGGGCGACACGATCAAGAACAAGGTCGCCCCGCGTAAGCCGCTCGGCGACGGCGGCGGTGACGTGGTGTCGAACCTCGGCTCCGGTGCGGTCGCGATGCAGCAGAGCGGCATCTGGGCGGTCGCCGACCTGCGCGCCAAGGCGAAGAACTTCAAGTACGGCATCATCCCGCACCCGACGCCGGACGGCGGCAAGCCGGCCACCGATCTCGGCGGCTGGGCGTTTGTCGCGAACTCCAAGGGCAAGAACCCGGAGGCGGCGGCCAAGTTCATCGCCTGGGCGCTCGGCTCGACCGACGCGGCCGGTGTCGAGCGGCAGCGGCAGTGGAACACCGTCGTGAAGACCAACGTCCCGCCGCGCAAGTCGGTGCAGCAGGCCGCGGACGCCAAGGGCGCGTTCGCCGAGGGCGCGCTGAAGAAGTTCGTCAGCGAGATCGCGCCGACCGGTAAGCCGGAGCCGCGGTTCCCACCGGAGGTGTACCAGCCGATCGCCGACGCGATCCAGGCCTGCCAGCTGAACGCGGCCGACCCGGCCAAGGCGGCGGCCGACGCGGCGGAGAAGATCGACACGTTCCTGAAGACCTACCAGGGCGCGCCGATCAGCTGATGGTGACGACAACAGCTCCCCCGTCCAAGCCACTGGTGAGGGCTTCGGCGAAACCCAAAGCAGGGATGACGAGAAGACGGCGCGAGGCGCTGGCGGCGTACGCCTTCCTCGCGCCGGACACCATCGGCCTGCTGGTGTTCGTGGCGATCCCGATGGTGCTCGCCTTCGGTGTGGCGTTCTTCAAGGTCGACGGCTTCGGCAACTACCAGTACGTCGGTCTGGCCAACTACAAGCTGATGGCCGGCGACGACCAGTTGTGGGCGTCGCTGAAGGTCACCGCGATGTACGTCGTCACGTTCGTGCCGATCGCGTTCGTGGTGAGTTTCGCGCTGGCCATGCTGGTGCGTAACCACTTCAAGGGCATCGGCTGGGTCCGCTCGGCGTTCTTCCTGCCGAACGTGGTCAGCCTGGTCGTCGTCGGCCTGATCTGGCAGTTCCTCCTGGTCGACAAGCGCGGCGCGCTGTCCAGGCTGCTCGCCCCGCTGGGTCTCGGTGACGTGTCCTTCCTGGGTACTCCGTCCCTTGCTCTCGGCACCTATGTGGTGATCAGCGTCTGGTTCCTGATGGGGTACCAGATGCTGGTCTTCCTGGCCGGCCTGAAGGACGTGCCGAAGGAACTCGAGGACGCCGCGTCGATCGACGGCGCGGGCCCGTGGCAACGGTTCCGGTACGTGATCTGGCCGCTGCTGCGCCCGACCAGCTTCTTCGTCGTGGTGAACTCGACGATCGGCGCGGTCACCGGCCTGCAGGCGTTCGACCTGGTCTTCGTACTCACCAAGGGCGGCCCGGCCCGCGCGACCAGCACCGTCGTGCTCTACATCTACGAGCAGGCGTTCACCTTCAACAACATGGGGTACGCCGCCGCGCTGACCACCGTGGTCGTGGCGATCCTCGTGGTCTGCACCGGCCTGATGTTCGGCTTCACCCGAGGAGGCCGGTTCGATGAGGATTAGATTCTTCCCGATCCTGGCGCATGTGCTGGCGCTGATCGCCGTAGCGCCGCTGCTGTGGATCCTGATCAGCGCGCTGAAGCCCGCCGAGGAGGTGTTCAACTTCGGCTGGCCGGCGCAGTGGACGCTGGACAACCTGCAGTACGTGCTGCTGAAGATCCCGATGCCGCGGTTCATGCTGAACTCGGCGATCGTGTCGGTGGCGGTCACCGTGATCGCACTGTTCTTCCACTCGATGGCGGCGTACGCGCTGGCCCGGCTGCGGTTCCCGGGGCGCGGGATCATCTTCTCCGGCATCATGTCGACGCTGCTGGTGTCGCTGCCGGTGATCCTGGTGCCGTTGTTCCTGGTGGCGAAGCAGCTGGGACTGCTGGACAGCTACGCCGGCCTGATCGTGCCGAGCATCTTCCACGCGTTCGGGATCTTCCTGCTCCGGCAGTACTACCTGAACATCCCGCGGGAGCTGGAGGAGGCGGCCGACCTGGACGGCTGCGGGTACTGGCGCCGGTACTGGAGCGTCATCCTGCCGCTCAGCCGGCCGGTGCTCGCGTCGTTGTCGGTGCTGTTCTTCCTGGCCAACTGGAACGCGTTCCTCTGGCCGCTGACCATCACCCGGAACCCGGACCTGCGCGTGATCCAGCTCGGCGTGTCCGGCATGCAGGGGCAGTACGCCTCCGCGTGGAACCTCATTCTCGCGGCCGCGGTGATCGCGGCCATTCCGACCGTCGTGGTGTTCGTCGCCGGCCAGAAACGCCTGGTCGACGCGATGAAGACGACCGGCCTCAAATAGCTGAAAGGCCAAGAAAGGCAACACTGTATGTACGGCGATTACGGAAGCAGCCTGCGCGATCTGCCCAGGCTGCGGGACTCCAAGCGGCGCAGGGCGTCCAGCTGGGACCGCACCGGCGGCAACGACGACCGGTTGACGATCCGTCCCGGTGAGACCGCGGTCCTGGCGAACATCGAAGGGCCGGGGTCGATCAACCACATCTGGTGCACCGTGGCGCGGGACAGCGCGTGGGGACCCGACGAGGTCGACGGCGACTACCTGCGCAAGCTGATCCTGCGGATCACCTGGGACGACTCGTCCCAGCCGAGTGTGCTGGTGCCGTTGGGCGACTTCTTCGGCGTCGGCCACGGGAAGACCGTCAACTTCGTCAGCGCACCGCTGCAGATGAGCCCGCAGGACGGCAAGGGGTTCAACTGCTGGTTCCACATGCCGTTCGCCTCCCGGGCACGTGTGGAGATCATCTCCGAGCTGTCCGCGGCACCGGTGTTCTTCTACTACTACATCGACTACGAGCTGTTCGACGGTGCGCAGGACGGGCTCGGCTACTTCCACGCGTCGTACAACCGGCAGAACCCGACGGACGGCGTACCGCAGGGCTCCGAGACGCTGCGGCAGTACCAGGTCGAGGGCACGAACCTGTCCGGTGACGGGAACTACGTCGTCCTCGACACCGAGGGCAAGGGGCACTACGTCGGTTGCGTGGTGAGCATCCGGAACCTGCGCGACTCGGCCGAGTGGAACTGGTACGGCGAGGGCGACGACATGATCTTCATCGACGGCGAGCCGTTCCCGCCGTCGCTGCACGGGACGGGGACCGAGGACTACTTCAACACCGCGTGGTGCCCGAGTGAGGCGTACTCCGCGCCGTACCACGGCATCACGCTGCCCGGCGGGTCCAACTGGAGCGGCGAGATCTCGCTGTACCGCTTCCACATCGAGGATCCGATCACGTTCTTCCGGTCCATCCGCGTGACCATCGAGCACGGGCACGCCAACAAGCGCAGCGACGACTGGTCGTCGGTGGCGTACTGGTACCAAACCCTGAAGGGATAGCTTCATGAAGCGTGGGGCCTTGCTTGCTGTCCTGCCGCTGGTCTTCGGAACGGCGACACTCCTGACCCAGTCCTCCGACTCCCAACCGCCTGCTGCCGCGTCGACCGCCATCGGTACGTCGCAGGTCGAGTCGAAGGGCATGCCCAGCCAGAGCGACGGCGACCTGTGGCCGTCGTGCTGGGCCGGCAACGACAAGCTGTACGCCGCGAACGGTGACGGCAAGGGATTCAGCCTCGACGGGGAGTTCGCCGACATCGCGGTCAACGAGATCACCGGTACGCCGGGAAACTTGTCCGGGGCAACGATCTCCAAGGGTGACCAGGTCGGATCGATCTGGAGCGGCGGCGGGTACAACCGGAAGCCGACGGGGATGGTGTGCGTCGGGGACACGATGTACCTCGCCGTTCAGGACCTGGCGCTGGACTTCAACGACGTACCGGCGGCGACGATCCTGAAGTCGACCGACCACGGGCGGACATGGACGTGGGACAAGTCGAAGCCGATGTTCTCCGATCATGTCTTCACGACGATCTGGTTCGCGGACTTCGGGCGCGGCGGCGCGCTGGCGCCGGACGGGTACGTGTACGCGTACGGGCTGGACGGGAACTGGCGGGACTCGTTCGACGACACGGTCGCCGATCCGCAGTCGATGTTCCTGGCGCGGGTGCCCAAGGACGAGGTACAGAACCGTGCTGCCTGGAAGTTCTACACCGGCTCGGGATGGTCCGCGAAGATCGCGGACCGCAAGCCGGTGCTGACCGACACGCGGCGGCTGTACGCGCAGACGTACGGCACGAACGCGTCGAACCTGAGCGTGATCAGCCAGGGCGGCGTCACGTATCTCGAGAAGCAGAAGCGCTATGTCTACACGTCGTGGACGGAGTACACCTTCGAGTTCTACGAGTCGCCGACGCCGTGGGGTCCGTGGAAGCACTTCCTGAGCAAGGACTTCGGCGGGTATCCGTGGTCGACGTCGAAGTACGGCGGGTACGGCGTGACGATCCCGTCGAAGTTCGTCCAGCCGGACGGTCGCACGATGTACGTCCAGGCGAACGTCTGCCCGTGTGGTGGCGGTGGGATCGGTACGTCGGTCTACAACTTCAACCTCCGCAAGCTGGTGCTCACCCCGTCCAGCGGTTCGCCGGCGGACAACCTGCCGGGTCCGGACAACCTGGCGGCGCCGTCGACGGGTGCGGTGGCGATCTCCAAGTCGACGCAGTCGGGCAGCCTCGCGCTGATGAACGACGGTGCTCGCACGGGGAGCGAGTCGGACTTCGACGACGAGGTGAAGGGCGCTTCGTGGTGGGGCTACGAGTGGCCAGCAAGGCACAAGGTGAACAACGTGCAGTTCACGTCCGGTGCGGTGTCGGCCGAGGGCGGGTACTTCACGGGACGGCCGCGGGTCCAGGTGAAGCGTGACGGGGCGTGGGTCGAGGTCGGTTCGCAGACCGTGTCACCGGCGTACCCGGGCGATGCGACGGCCGGCGCGAACACGACGTACACGATCACCTTCCCGACGCAGGAGACGGACGGGGTCCGGGTGATCGGTCTGCCCGGCGGGACGCGGTCGTACACGACGGTCTCCGAGCTCGCGGTGCGCTTCGTGCCGCAGCTGGCCGACGGCGGGTTCGAGGGCACGGGCGGCGGCAAGCCGGCGTGGCTCTTCGAAGGTACTGCGGCCAACGGCGTCGACCGCGGACTCGGCTTCGCCCACTCCGGTGCGAACAACGGCTGGATCCGCTGCACCTGCACGGGATGGAGCGCGCTGTACCAGAACGTGCCCGTCACGCCGGGTGCGACGTACACCTTCGGCTCGTGGGTCAACGCGTCCGCGAACCTGCCCGCCGACCAGGGCCGCTTCGGCGTCCGGGCCGGCACGAAGGACCTGGCGAGCAAGACGTTCGGCGCCGGCACCGGCTACGTCCACCACGAGGTCACGGTCAAGGTCCCCGAAGGCGTCCACGAACTGACCGTCTACGCCGGCTTCAACGCCCCGAACAAGGACACCTGGATCCAGGTGGACGACTTCACCGTCAACTGACCCCGCTTTCCGGAAAGAAATCGTCACATAGCGGCGATTTCTTTCCGGAAAGGTCATGGCCAGGGCAGGAGTTCTGGCGCCGGGCCTGTGATGGGGCCCGGTGCCGGGCGGCCGGCGTACCAGGCGGTGAGGTCGGTGATGGAGCCTTCGAGGGTGATGTCTTCGCCGGTGCCGTTGTCCCAGGTTGTGGTGGGGAACTGGAAGATCAGGTGGATGCCCTCGGGAGTGCGGGGGCGGAGGAAGTCGAGCAGGTGCAGGCAGAAGTCCTCGGACCAGGTGGCGGGCGTGATGCCGAGGTCGAGGTCCGTGGTGTGGACGGTGAGTTCGCGCCAGGTGGCTTGCAGGCCCGCTGAGAGGTTGCTGTTGCGGTGCAGGATCGGGAGCGGCCAATCGGTCGGGCCGACCTTGTCCCAGGCGGCGAGCAACGTGGTGACGGCCTGCGTCAGGTGGGACCTGAGCTCGTCGGCGGGGCGGTCGGCGCCGGCCTCGATCGCGGCGTCCCGTCCCGGGCGGCCGCCGTCGTACACCTCGATCAGGCGTCCCTGCAGCGCCTCCTCGACCTGGCGCGTCATCGCCTCGGAGAAGTTGGCGATGTGCGTGATCACATGACCGCGCGACCACCCGGGGAGAGCGGAGGCGCCGCGGGCGGTCGCGTCGTCCAGGTCCGCCGTCACGGCGAGCAGTTCGTCGGCCGTCGCGCGTACGTCGTTCAGGGCCACAGCAACTCCTTCGTCCAGGTGTCGTCCAGGCGGTATTGCAGTCGCAGGTGGCGGCGACCCGGGTCGGCCTGCCAGAACTCGACCTCGTCGGCGTGCAGCGTGTACAGCGTCCAGTTCGGCGCGACCAGGTCCGGGGTGGCTGCGATGCGGTCCTGCTGTTCCTTGACCGCGACGTCGATCTCGGCGCGATCCGTGAGTACTGCGCTCTGCCGGCCGACGAGCGCCTCCGCCCGGGCGGCGACGGGACGGGCCAGGAAGTCCTGCGCCGATTCCTCCGGCGCGGCGGGCCGGACTCGGCCTGTGACGCGGACCTGGCGACCGATCGGGATCCAGTAGAACGTGAGAGCGGCGTACGGCGAGGCGGCCAGCTCCTCGCCCTTGCGGCTGGTCGACGACGACGCGAACTGCCAGCCGTCGTCGGTCACGTTCTTCAGGATCAGCACGCGTGCGTTGGGCCGGCCGTCGGCGCGGACCGTCGAGAGCGTGGTGGCGCAGGGCTCGGGCACGTCCTGGTCGATCGCGCTCAGCAGCCAGTCGACGAACAGCTCGTGCGGGGTGTCGGGGGATCGCGCGGGATCCCAGTCGGGTGGGCTCCCGGTCAGCGTCGGCACGGCACGCAGCCGGCTGCGGAGGTCGGTCACCTTCGCGACCCTAGGCGATGGATTCACACGGCAGCAACTGGCTATCCCATTAGACTCGCCCCATGACCGCGCTTGCCCTGGCCCTCGCCACCACCATCAAGCACGACGGATACGGCGGCATCGCGGACCTCCTGTCGACGCCGGAGGAGGCGACCACCTGGCTGGTGGACCACGAGCACCTGGTCACCCACCTCCTCGGCCCCACCCACCCCGCCGCCCGGGGGTCGGGGAGGTTTGTGCGCCCGGATCGGCCAGAAATCGTCCCGGACAGGCCGGACACCGTCCTCCACGGCGAGCTGCTCCGCATGCGGCGGGCGGTGCGGGCGCTGTTCGCGCGGGCGGTGGCGCCTGGGCCGCCCAGCACGGCGGATGCTGATCGACTGATGGACGTGGACTCGGCGCTGCGCCTGGTCAACCGGGCGGCGCGCCGACTGGGGACCAGGGAACTGGAGTGGCCCGACGGCGGTGCACCGGTCACGCGCCGCGTGTCCCGCACGCAGGATCCTGTCGAGTTGCTGATCGGAGCCATCGGGCGGTCGACGATCGACTTCCTCACCGGCCCGGACCGCGAGCGCCTGCGGGCGTGTCCGGCGGCGCGGTGTGTGAAGTACTTCCTGCAGGACGATCCGCGGCAGACCTGGTGCTCGCCGGCCTGCGGGAACCGCGAGCGGGTGAACCGCCACTACCGGAAGCGGACGGCCGGATAGCCTGTGCGTCATGAGTACTGCGCGGTTCAAGGACCTCTGCGTCGACGTGGAGTCACCGAGTGAGATGGCTGCGTTCTGGGGCCGTGTCATCGGGCTGACCACACCCGCGGACAACCCGACCGTGCTGGTCGGCGACGCCCCGGAGCAGACCATCTGGATGTGCAAGGTCCCGGAGAAGAAGACGGTCAAGAACCGCGTCCACCTCGACGTACACACCGCCGCCATCGAGGACCTCGAGCACGCGGGCGCGACCGTGCAGACACCCGCGACCGACGAGCAGCACTGGACCGTCATGGCGGACCCCGAGGGCGGCGAGTTCTGCGGATTCGTCCGCGACACCGTGCCGGCGTACAGGCTGATGGAACTCGTCGTCGACTCGGCCGATCCGGAGGCGCAGGTGCGCTGGTGGGCGGACCTGGTCGGCGGCGAGGTCGCGAGTACACCAGGTAAGCCGTGGTACTGGCTCGAGAACGTTCCGGGCCTGCCGTTCAGGTACTGGGTCTTCGTCCCGGTCCCGGAGCCCAAGACGGTCAAGAACCGGGTGCACTGGGACGTCACCGCGCCCGCCCTGCAGCCGGTGCTCGACGCGGGCGCGACACTGCTCCGGCCCAAGGACGACGAGATCGGCTGGAACATCTGCGCCGACCCGGAAGGCAACGAGTTCTGCGTCTTCGTGACACCCGGGAAGGAAGCCTGATGGCGAAGCTGAACCTGTCCGCGTCCGCGTCCGACCTGACCGAGGCGCTGGTGAACATCTCCTCGGTCAGCGGTACGGAGGAGAAGCTCGCGGACAAGGTCGAGAAGGCGCTCTCGGCGTACCCGCACCTGAAGGTCTTCCGGCACGGGAACACCGTCGTCGCGCGCACCGACCTCGGCCGCGACGAGCGGGTCGTCCTCGCCGGGCATCTCGACACGGTCCCGCTGAACGGCAACCTCCCTGCCCGCCGCGCCGACGGCCTGATCCACGGCCTCGGCGCGTGCGACATGAAGGGCGGCGTGGCAGTCGCGCTCCGCCTGGCCGCCACCCTCGACGAGCCGAACCGCGACGTCACGTACATCTTCTACGACTGCGAGGAGATCGAGGCCGAGCGGAACGGTCTGTTCAAACTGACCCGCTCCAACCCCGAGTTGCTCGAAGGCGTGTTCGCGGTCGTACTGGAGCCGTCGAACGCGGTCGTCGAGGCCGGCTGCCAGGGCACGATGCGGATCGAGGTCACCACCCGCGGCGAACGCGCGCATTCGGCCCGCTCCTGGATGGGCAGCAACGCGATCCACGCCGCGGGCGACGTGCTCGCGCGCCTGGCGGCGTACGAGCCACGGCGGGTGCCGATCGACGGCCTCGAGTACCGCGAAGGGCTCAACGCGGTCGCCGTCACGGGCGGTGTGGCCGGCAACGTCGTACCGGATCTGTGCACCGTCACGATCAACTACCGCTTCGCGCCGAACCGGTCCGAGGCGGAGGCCGAGGCCCATCTGCGGGAGGTCTTCGAGGGGTACGACGTGACCGTCACGGACTCCGCCCCGGGCGGGCTGCCCGGACTGGGCCGGCCGGCCGCGGCGGCGTTCTTGCAGGTGGTGGGGGGAGAGCCGCAGCCGAAGTTCGGGTGGACGGACGTGGCGCGGTTCACGCTGCTCGGCGTACCGGCGGTGAACTACGGGCCGGGGGACCCGCTGTACGCGCACAAGCAGGACGAGTTCGTGCCCGAAGTGGAGATCGAGCTGTGTGAACAGCGGCTGAGGACTTGGTTGACAGACCGCGCCTAGCCAGGCCCGATTACCGCTCAGGCAATAACCTGGGGGCATGTCAGAACCATCGATCCACCCCGACCGTCCGGTCGGCCAGCAGCAGCGCGGGCCGATCGTGATGCGGCGCAAGCAGGTGCAGCAGTCCACGTCCGAGCAGCGGCTGCTGGACAGCCGCGGGCCGTCGGACTGGGTGCACACCGATCCCTGGCGGGTGCTGCGGATCCAGTCGGAGTTCATCGAGGGATTCGGCATGCTGGCCGAACTCGGGGCGGCGATCAGCGTCTTCGGGTCGGCGCGGACCAAGCAGGACGACCCGATGTACGTCGCCGCCGAGGAGTTCGGGCGGAAGCTGGTCGAGGCCGGGTACGCCGTCATCACCGGCGGCGGGCCGGGGGTGATGGAGGCCGCGAACAAGGGCGCGTCCGAGGCCGGCGGCGTGTCGGTCGGGCTCGGCATCGAGCTGCCCTTCGAGAACGGCCTCAACGAGTGGGTCGACATCGGGATGAACTTCCGGTACTTCTTCACCCGGAAGACGATGTTCGTGAAGTACGCCCAGGGGTTCGTGGTGATGCCGGGCGGGTTCGGCACGCTGGACGAGCTGTTCGAGGCGCTCACACTGGCGCAGACGCGGAAGGTCACGTCGTTCCCGGTCGTGCTGTTCGGTACGTCGTACTGGGGCGGCCTGGTCGACTGGCTGCGGACGACGATGCTCGAGGACGGCAAGATCTCGGCCGCCGACCTGGACATGTTCATCGTCACCGACGACGTCGACGAGGCGATCAGCTACATCATGAAGGCCGGTGAACTGGCCGACGCCGCGGCCGAGGAAGCCGCCGAGGAAGCCGCCCGCGACGTCGGCGAAGCGAGCACCCCGGCATCCCGCGCCCGCCGCCTCGGCTCGGACGGAAGCTGAAAACTCTGGGTGATTGTGCGGTTGACTCGCCGGGCATGGCACGATCGGTCCCGTGATGTGGTTCTTCGGGCTGATCGTGGTGCTGTTGATCGGGGCTGTCGCGGTAGTGGCCTCGGGGCGTTGGGGTGCCATGAGTACGGCGTACGACGACCGGCCCGACATGACCGTGCCGGCGCGGCAGGCGCTCACCGCGACCGATATCGAGTCGGCGCGGTTCGCGGTCGGGGTGCGCGGCTACCGGATGGACGAGGTCGACTCGCTGCTCGAACGTGTCGCGAAGGAGGTCGCCGAACGCGACCGCCGGATCGCGGACCTGGAGCGTGCGGTCGCCCCGATCGTCGACTCGCCCGAGGGCCACGGCTTCACGTCGGCGCCGTACGACCCCGCCGAGTTCGAGGACACCGGCACCCAGCCGCCGATCCTGGTCGGCGGAGAGTTCCCCGAGCCTGAGCCCGCGGACCAGTCGAACGACCCCACACCCGAACCACCCGCCACCGACACACCCCAGCCCAGCGAGGACCCGGCCAGTCAGGCCGGAGCGAACGCGCCCCAGCCCGGCGCCGACACGCCCGCTGACCCCGACGCAGGCACCCAGTCCGGCGCAGGCACTCAGTCCGGCGCAGGCACTCAGTCCGGCGCAGGCACTCAGTCCGGCGCAGGCACTCAGTCCGGCGCAGGCACTCAGTCCGGCGCAGGCACCCAGCCCGACGCGGACACCCAGTCCGGTGCAGGCACCCAGTCGGGCGTAGGCACTCAGTCGGGCGCGGGCACTCAGTCGGGCGCGGGCACTCAGTCCGGCGCGGGGACAACTCAGCCGGGTGCGGTGACGGACGCTCAGTCCGGTGCGGGCATGGGCGCTCAGCATGGTGCGGACGCGCCGCAGCCTGGTGTTGAGGCGACTCAGCCGGGTGCGGGCGCCGGCGCTGAGTCTGGCGAGGGCTCGGGTGCTCGGCCCGGTGCGGGATCCGCGGGTCAGCCTGGCGCGGGATCGGTTGGTCAGTCCGGCGCAGGTCCGGTCGCTCACTCCGGCGCGGTTGCCGGGCCCGGCGCGTGGGGTGCTGAGGACGAGCCGGCGACGTCGGAGTTGCCGTCCGCGAGTCGTGCGGCCGCCGACGAGTACGAGCGTCTGCAGGCCGAGGCCCGCGCCGTACTCGAGGCCCAGTCCCAACCCGTCACTCCTCGCCGCACCCCGGCCCCGTACCAGCCGGCCCCCACCCAGCAGCCCCAGCAAGAGCCCCAGCAAGCGCCGACGCGAGAGCAGCCGCCCCAGGCCTCCGACCAGCCGTCCGGCGCCTCGGCCCCGCTGACCCCAGCCCAGCAGTACGACGCGCTCGTCAACAGCCAGCGTCCGCCGGAGCAGCCGGCACCTCAGCAGCCCGAGCAGGCTGCCGTGGACGTCCAGCAGGCAGCCACCCACTGGACGGCTCAGCCGGCGCCCGCATCGCACACGGAAGGTGCCGACACGCACCCGACAACTGCACCAGCCCCACAGCAGCAGCCTGGTGAGCCGCAGCAGTCGGAGCAGGCCCAGCAGCAAACCCAACCGAGCCAGCAGAGCCAGCAGGCCCAGCAGGAGAGCCAGCAGAGCCAGCAGAGCCAGCAGGGTGGGCAGACGGAGCGGTCGGGTGACCCGGCGGCTAACGGAGCGACGAACGGGTCAGCGAACGGCTCGGCCGGGGATGAGGAAGGGTGGCGGTTCTGGCCGCCGGCGGATCAGCAGGGCGAAGGAACCTATCAGCGACCCAGCTGATGGCCACCCCAAGGAGCTGTCACGCGGAGGCGTCGGTCTGGTTGTCGCTGGCGCCTGACAACGCGTGGGACGTGGTGATGGACTGGGATCGGCAGTCCCGCTGGATGCTGTTCACCCGCGTCTGGGCGACCGCGAACGGCGGCACGGGCATCGGCGGCGGGGTCGCCGCGCGGACTTCTGTCGGTGGCGTCGGGTTCACTGACCACATGGTCATCACCCACTGGGATCCACCACGCGAGTGCACGGTGAAACACCTCGGCAAGATCGTCCGCGGCACCGGCACGTTCGCCATCGAGCCGGCCAGCTCCACGGCAGCGTCCTCGGCGCCTGCCGGAAGCGGCTTCACCTGGTCCGAGGATGTCGTCCCGCCGTTCGGGCGGGTCGGTGTGTTCGTCTGGCCGGTGGTCCGGCCGGTGTTCGAGGCGATGATGCGGATCTCGTTGCGGCGGCTGGTCAGGGAGGTCGGGGCATGAGCGATGTCGGACCGGACGGTGTCGTGCGGTGCGGCTGGGCGACCTCCGCGCCGGAGTACGTGGAGTATCACGACAACGAGTGGGGCAAGGAGATCCGCGACGACGTCGGGCTGTTCGAGCGGATGACGCTCGAGGGGTTCCAGTCGGGGCTGTCCTGGATCACGATCCTGCGGAAGCGGGAGAACTTCCGCGCCGCGTTCGCGCACTTCGACCCCGAGGTGATCGCGAAGTACGACGAGGCCGACTTCGAGCGCCTGATGGCCGACACCGGCATCGTCCGGAACCGGTTGAAGATCAACGCCACGATCTCCAACGCCCGCGCGCTGCTCGAGCTCGCGCCCGGTGAGTTCACCGAGTTGCTCTGGTCGTTCCGGCCCGCGAAGCACAAGGCGCCGCGGACGCTCGCCGACGTACCGGCCACGACGCCGGAGTCCGTGGCCATGTCGAAGACGCTGAAGAAGAAGGGTTTCGTGTTCGTCGGACCCACCACGGCGTACGCGTTGATGCAGGCCACCGGCATCGTGAACGACCACTTGAAGACCTGTATAGCCCGGTAAATCTCGTGCACGTGCAGGTGCCTTTTGCATATGCAAAAGGAACTTTGCCGAAAACAAAAGACAAACGGCTGAACGAGTTGTGTTCCGGCCACTGAACGTGATGAGGTGTTCAGCGGGCTCCCCGACTGTCAGGTGGTTGTCCGGCCGTGACTCGCCCGGCCGGAACGCGGTCGTGGAGCCCACCAAACGTTCTAGGGCAGGGTATTCGGGCCGTCAGAGGTGAAGCGCGTGCGGAACACATCGGTCCCGGTGAGGCCGCTCAGCTGGGTGCCGTCCGGCGTCACGGTGAGGTACAGGTTCGCTTCGGCGTAGGCATCCGCCGCGTCGTCGTCCGCCGTACCGAACTGCCGCGTCCAGCTGCGCGTGCGATCCGCCGAGTACTTCGCCAGTACGCCGTCGAACTTTCCCGAGCGGACTCTCCAACGCACCATCCGTGAAGCCCCCGACGCACACCGCACCGCCCGCATCCACCGCTCATCCCGCCGAGGTACACCGATCCGCCCGACACCGCGACCGCCATGACCTTGTCCTCGCCCGCACTCCCGGTCTGCTGCAGCCACACCTGCTTCCCGTCCACAGCGAGCCGCGCGACGAACACGTCCTTGTCGCCCAGGTTCGCGCCGCCCAACGCACCCTTCGTGTAACCGCCGACGTACACCGCCGTCCCGTCAACGGCCACCGAGTAGCTGCGATCCGCAACCTCTGGTACGCCGAACTGCGTCACCCACCGCCGATTCCCAGCAGCGTCGTACTGCGCGACGAACGCGTCGTCCGTGGTGTTGCCCGCGTGCGTCCCGTCCAGATCGCCGTTCGTGGAGCCGGTGACCACGACCCGCCCGTCGGCGTCGACCGCGACGCCGTACGCGCGCTCCGTCCCGCTCGTTCCCAGCGTCCGCGTCCACTCCCGCGACCGGTCGGCCCGGTACTTCGTCAGCGCGACATCCGTCCCGCCCGCGTACGGCTGCCCGTCCAGCGCACCCGCCGCCGCGACCGCTGATAAACGTTGCCTGAGGCATCAGTAGCGATCCCGCCGTCGACGACCCGGAACTCCGACGTCAGGTTCGGCACCCGCGCCGCCTGGTTGAACACCACGTCCGCCTCGAAGTCGAGATCGTGGGTGGCGTCGATCGCCTTCGGGTTCTTGTACTCGTCGTCGCCGACCGCGATGTAGAGATGCGACCGCAGCCCGCTCGCGGCGAACGACTTCAGCGCCGTCGGCCAGTTGAGCTTCAGGTACGTCGCCTCGACGAACGGGTCCTTGCCCTTGCCGAAGGCACCGAAATCGCGCGTGCTGGAGTCGCTCGGCGGCAACGGGACGTACACCGCCGGGCTGAGCACGATCCCGGCGCCGAACACGCCCGGCTGCTCCACGGTGCGTCCGGCATGAGCGCGATCGCCGGCGGGTAGCGCGCGTGGATTCGTCGTACCCTGTAATCGCTTACGTAAACGATTACAAGAGCCGGCTCACCGGCCGTTGAACGTGGGCTTCTGCTTTGCGACGAAGGAGGCGACCGCGTTCTGGTGGTCCTCGGTGTCCCCGGTGAGCTGCATCTGGCCGGCCTCGAACACGAGAGACTCGGCCAGCGTGTGGCTCGCCGAGTAGCCGAGCGACCGGCGCACACCGCCGTACGCGACCGTCGGTCCGGCGGCCAGTTTGGTGGCGAGCTCAGCAACTGTGAGCTCGAGGTCGGCGGCGGGTACCACGGTGGTGGCGAGGCCGAGATCGAGGGCCTCCGGAGCCGGGATCGTCCGCGGGAAGTAGAGCAGTTCGAGCGCCTTCGCGTGTCCGATCAGCCGGGGGAGCGTCCACGAAATGCCCGTGTCGCAGGACAGTGCGATGCCGGTGAACGCGAGGTTGAAGCCGGCGGTGTCCGCCACGATCCGGAAGTCGCACGCGAACGCCATCGACGCGCCCGCCCCGGCCGCCACGCCGTTCACCGCCGCGATCACCGGCTTCGGCATCTCGGCGAGCGCCAGCGCGATCGGCGCGAAGTGGTCCGGCACCGTGCTCCACAGCGCATCGTGGTCGTTGGCCTGCAGCAGCCCGATGTGCTCCTTCAGGTCCTGGCCGACGCAGAACGCCCGCCCGGTCCCGGTCAGTACGACGACCCGTACGTCCGGATCGTCCGCGGCGGCCCGGACGGTGTCACGGAGCAGCACCTTTGTCGGCGTGTCGAGCGCGTTCATCGCGTCCGGCCGGTTCAGCGTGATGGTCGCGATGCCCGCGGAGACGGCGTACGTGACGGAATCACTCATCGTGGTCCACTCCTTGACGGTCAGTGAGATTTTCGATGCCGAGTCAGGCATTTGGTCAGGTAGGTGTGAGGCAACTGTCGACGAAACGCCCGGCCGCGGGGCCCAGACGTTCGGCGTGGAAATCGAAGAACGCGGCCGCCTTCGTCCCGGCCCAGTCCTGCGGCAACAGCTCGGCCGGCAGCCCCGGGTCCCGGAACAGGAACTTCCGCCATTCGTGCACCAGCTCGGACCGGACGGCGAACGCCTGCTCGTCTCCGGTGTCCGGGCCCGCGTCGTCGACGAGTGCCTTCGCCTCGATCAGCCAGGCGTCGTACGACGCGCCGAGCTCGTCGAGTTTCCAGACCCGCCGGGCGAACGCCGGCGCCCCGTCGTCGACCGGCGCCCGGAACCGGTCCGCGGCGATGCCCTCCATCTCGAGGATCTGGTCAACCTCGGCGTCGTTGCGCAGCCCGACCCACGCGCCGTCGGACAGCGGAGCCCAACCCAGGAAGGAGAGTTGGCTCGCCAGCTGCTCTCGGCGGCGGGCGTTCGGGACCTCGCGGAGGATGCCCAGATGCCAGTGCCGGTCCCAGTCGTCCGGGCCCTCGGAACCGGCCGCCATCGGGGTACCGTCCGGGGCGGTGCGGTAGATCCGGGCGGCCGCGTCGTCGAGCCGGCGACGCGCCCGGGAGGTCAATGCGTATCCGGGCTGGCCGTCGATCCGGACCGGCTCCAGCCAGCCCTGCCGGACCATCCGGGACACGGCCGTCCGGACCGCCGGCGGATGGACTCCGAGCGGCGCCAGCAGCCGGACGAGGGCCGCGACCGGGGCCTGCGCACCTCGCGCGCGCAGGTGGTCGCCGTACAGGTCGAAGAGGGCTGAACGGGCGTGCACAAGACTCGAGTCTGCCGTATGGTGCACGGCTCTGGCCTGTGATCGGGAATAATGGGGGCTGACACACACCGATACACACTGCGATACGCGCCGACGGCGCATCACCGCAACGGCGCCGGCGACGGTTCCCCGCGCGGTGTCGTCGCTCAACACCGACACTGGGAAGGGGTGCGCGCATGGCGGCGATGAAGCCGCGGACGGGCGATGGTCCGCTCGAGGTCACCAAGGAGGGCCGCGGGATCGTGATGCGGGTTCCGCTCGAGGGCGGCGGTCGGCTCGTGGTCGAGCTCAACGCCGACGAAGCGACCGAGCTCGGCAACGCACTGAAGGCCGTCGTCGGCTGACCACATCCTCCGGGGGTGTTCCGCGCCCCACACGGCGTGTCTCCCGAGACACGCCGTTGCCCATCACCTCGACCCCGGTGGGTGCCCTTTCCGGCACCGGCCGGGGTCGTTACGGTTTGCTGTGCCTGAAACCAGCCCGCATTTGATCAAACAGTGAGGTCCTTCTAGTGGCTCGCCGTAGCAGTTCGTCTCCTTTCCCCAGTCTTCCGGCCGTCACCTGGCAGCCCGGTCTGCCGGTGCACGGGTCGTCGACGTGGGTCGTCGTCGCCGGCGAGGACGGTCTGCCGGCCGCCGCGAAGGAGGCCGGGGAGCGCCTCGGTGTCGACCTCGACCGGCTGCTGGAGGTGCAGCGCGCGACCGGGTTCAGTCCGTCCGCCGGCGCCACCACGGCGTACCCGCTGCTGACCGGTGACGTGACCGAGATCCTGCTGGTCGGGGCCGGCGACGGCAGCGCGAAGGACCTGCGACACGCCGGGGCGGCGATCGCGCGGTTCGGCCGCGGGAAGGACGAGCTGACCACTGTCGTTGCCGAGGGCATCGACGACGCGGCGCTCCAGGCGTTCGCCGAGGGCATCGTGCTCGGCTCGTTCTCGTACACGCAGAAGACGGTCGATGCCGGCAAACCCGCGGTCGGTGCCGTCACGCTGACCGACGGGTCGGAGGCCGAGCGCCAGCCGGTGCTCGACCGCGGCGTCGTGGTCGGGCGGACCGGCTGGCTGGCCCGGCAGTTCGCGATCACCCCGTCGAACGAGAAGGACCCGTCCTGGCTGGCTGCGCGCGCGACCGAGGTGGCCGCGGCGACGGGTCTCGTGGCGACGGTGTGGGACGAGAAGAAGCTCGCCGCCGACGGGTTCGGCGGCATCCTCGCGGTCGGCCAGGGGTCGGCCCGGCCGCCGCGGCTGATCCGGCTGGACTACGCACCGGCCGGTGCCACCAAGAAGACGCCGTACGTCGTCCTCGTCGGCAAGGGCATTACCTACGACACCGGCGGCCTGTCGCTGAAGCCGCGCGAGGGCATGGTGCCGATGAAGCGCGACATGACCGGCGGCGGCTCGGTCATCGCCACGATGTCCGCCCTGCGTGACCTCGGCGCGAACGTCCGCGTGACCGGCCTGATCTGCGCTGCGGAGAACATGCCGTCCGGTTCGGCGTACCGCCCGGACGACGTGATCCGGCACTTCGGCGGCCGCACCACCGAGGTGAAGAACACCGACGCCGAGGGCCGGCTGGTGCTCGCGGACGGGCTCGCGTACGCCGTGCAGGAGCTCAAACCGGACGTCCTCGTCGACATCGCCACGCTCACCGGCGCGATCAAGGTCTCGCTCGGCGCGATGCTGTACGGCGGAATGTTCGCCACCGACGACGCGCTGGCGGACAACCTCGCGGACGCCGGCCGGGTGTCCGGTGAGGAACTGTGGCGGATGCCGCTCCCGGCCGAGTACGAGGAGCTGATCTCCACGCCGATCGCGGACTCGGTGAACAGCTCGAAGGGCCCCGGCTCCATCACCGCCGCCCTGTTCCTGAAGGCCTTCGCCGGCGACATCCCGTGGGCGCACCTCGACCTGTCGTCGATCGCGGAGTCCCCGTCCGACCGCTTCGAGTACTCCGTCGGCGCGACCGGCGCCGGCGCCCGCCTCCTCACCACCTGGCTCACCGCCGACACCCCAACCGCGGGCATCGGAGCGTAGACAGCCCTCGGCCCCGCCTTACCCCGCTCCACACCTGCCTCTCGTGGGTTGACGTCCGAGATGCAGGGTTTGGGACCCGGATCCCGGACGCAAACCCTGCATCTGGTGGGTCGACCCACGAGAGGGTTATCCACAGGTAGCGGTACTGGGGAGGCGGGCAAGGGGTGGTGGAGTTGATGCTGGTCGGGTGAATCCTCGACTGAAGGCAATCGCGGCCGGGCAGGGCGGCGTGGTCAGCAGGGCTCAGGCGAGGTACGCCGGGTACACCCGGGAGCAGATCGCCCGTCGTCTGACGGACGGGCGTTGGGAGCGGGTGCGGTACGGGCAGTACGCCGAGCGCTCGGACCTGAGCGATGTGCCGGCCTGGGAGCGCCACGTCCTCCATCACCGGCGCCTGGTTCATGCTGCGATGAACTCGATGCGCCCCGGGTCCGCAGTCGTGAGCCACCACTCCGCGCTCGTCATGCATGGAGTGCCGGTCTGGAAGGTGGATCTGTCCGAGGTTCAACTGACACGTACGTCGGGTGGCCGGAGCGGACCGAAGACCGGTGTGCGTCACCACCGGTCAAGACTGGCCGCCGTGGATGTGACGAACGTTGCTGGGCTCCCCGTGACGGCGTTGACCCGCGCCGTGGTCGAGGTCGCGGCGACGTGCACCTTCGAAGCGGCGGTGGTCAGTGCCGACGCGGCGTTCCGGCGACCGGAGGTGAGCGAGGACGACCTGCGGCGACTGCGCGAGGTCACGCACAACTGGCCCGGTGGACCCACGATTCGCGCGGTGCTCGACTTCACCGACTCGCTGGCCGAGTCCGTCGGTGAGAGCCGCTTGCGCGTCCTCATCCACAACGAGGGCTTGCCGAAGCCCGTGCTCCAGGCGGAGTTCGTCGATGCCGATGGATTTGTTGGCCGAGTGGATCTCTACTTCCCCGAGTACAACACGGTCGTCGAGTTCGACGGCCTGGTGAAGTACGGCGAGGCGACGCGCGAGGCCCTGATCGGCGAGAAGTTGCGGGAGGACAGGCTCCGGGCCCTGGGGCTCGAGGTCGTTCGACTCACCTGGGCCGATCTCGATCATCCGGCCCGTACGGCGCTGCGCATCCGGCAGGCGTTCGCCCGAGCACGCCGTACCCCGCTCGCCGGCTGACATCACTCCCGACCAGCACCCCGACCGCTCCGTGGACTTTGGTGGGTTGACGTCCGAGATGCAGGGTTTGCGGCCGGGATCTCGGGCGCAAACCCTGCATCTGGCGGGTGGACCCACGAGATGCGAGAGGGTGCAACCACGAAGCTACGTCAGGGGGCGATCGCGTCTAGTTCGGTGACTGCGTCGGGTGGGAGGAGCAGGTCGCGGGCGGCGATGTTCTCGCGGAGGTGGGTGAGTGAGGACGTGCCGGGGATGACGACGCTCGTCGTGGAGCGCTGGAGGAGCCAGGCGAGGGCGACCTGCTGGGGTGTGGCGCCGAGGCGGGCGGCGACCTTCTGCAGCGTCTCGGACTGGAGCGGGGTGAATCCGCCGAGCGGGAAGAACGACGCGAAGGCGATGGTGTGCTCGGCGCAGTACTCGACGATGTCGTCGTCCTGGCGGTTCACCAGGTTGTAGAGGTTCTGGACGGTCACGATCGGGGCGATGGCCTGCGCCTCGCGGATCTGCGGGATCGTGACGCTGCTCAGGCCGAGATGCTTGATCAGGCCCTCCTGCTGCAGCTCGGCCAGGGTGGTGAAGGCCTCGGCGATCGACTCCTCGCTACGGCCTTCGTTCGCCATGCTGCGGAGGTTGACCACGTCGAGGACGTCGAGGCCCAGGTGCTCGAGGTTCCCGTGGACCTGCGCCTTGAGCTCGACCGGTGTCTGCGCGGGGAGCCACGAGGCGTCGTCGCCGCGGCGGGCGCCGACCTTGGTGACCAGGTGCAGGTCGGCCGGGTACGGGTGCAGGGCCTCCTTGATGATCTCGTTGACCACGGTCGGTCCGTAGAAGTCGCTGGTGTCGATATGCGTGACGCCGAGGTCGACGGCCTCCCGCAGTACGGCGATCGCCTGGTCGCGGTCCTTCGGCGGTCCGAAGACACCGGGGCCGGCCAGCTGCATCGCGCCGTACCCCATCCGGGTGATGGTCAGGTCCTCGGCGAGGGTGATGGTTGAGTTCGTCATGTCTCCACTGTTCGTCGGCGTGCACCGGACAGGGAGTGCCCCGCTGTTCCTGGTAGTGACAGGACACAGGCTGCGGCTGCGTACCCGGTCTACCGTGGACGTCATGGAGAGTACGAACGCGCTGGGCGACTACCTCCGGGCGCGGCGCGAACAGGTGCGGCCAGAGGACGTCGGTATCCGGAGCATCGGCCTGCGCCGCGTACCCGGGCTGCGGCGTGAGGAGGTCGCGATGCTCGCCGGCATCAGTTCGGACTACTACCTCCGCCTCGAGCAGGGCCGCGACCGCAACCCGTCGGTGCAGGTCCTCGAGTCGCTGGCCGCCGTACTGCGTCTCGACGCCGACGCGACGGCGTACCTCATCGGTCTTGCCCAGGAACGGCCCGCCCCGCGGCCGCGCATCGAGCAGGCGCCGGACAGCATCGTCGAACTGATCAACGGGTGGCCGGACAACCCGGCGTACGTGCAGAACAGGTACACCGACGTCCTGGCGGTCAACCCGCTCTGCGCGGCGCTCTCGCCGAACTATGCCGTCGGGGTCAACCTGCTCACCGCAGTTCTCCTCGACCCGGTCGAGCGAACGCTGCGCCGCGACTGGGAGGAGCTGACGGAGGAAGGCGTCGGCGCTCTCCGGTCCGAGCTCGGGTCGAACGTCGACGATGCGCGGCTGAAGGAGCTGGTCGGTGATCTCTCGGTGCGCAGCGAGCGTTTCCGGCAGCTGTGGGCCCGGCACGACGTCCGGCCGCGCCGTGGCCGGGTGAGCCTGCTGACGCATCCCGAGGTGGGCGACATCGCCTTGCAGAGCGACAAGCTCACCGTCAGCGGGACCGACAACATGACCCTGGTCGTCTTCCACGCCACGCCCGGATCACGCGACGCGGAGCTCCTCGCCCTCCTCGGCAGCCTCGTCGCCTCGACCGACGAGGCCGCCGCGCGAAACGTCAGGCCCAGCGAGCGTAGGCCCGAATGATCTGCGGGTACGCCGCGAACGCCGTGCCCGCGTGGTCCACCGCACCCATCGAGTGCACGGTCACGTCCGCACCCCGCGCCACGAGCGAGCTCGCACACGAGTCGGCGTTCGCGGCCACCACGTCGGTGTCCCCGGTTCCGCTGTAGAGACGAACCGGGACGCGCGGGGTCCAGTCCTCGCACACCCGGTCGGCGGCGCGCAACGCCCGCAGGAACCGTCCGCTCGGGTGCTGCAACCGTTCCGCGAACTCCGGCGTGAACAGCTTCTCCGGCGAGTCCGGCAGCCCAGCCACGATCTCCTCGTCGGTGTGCGTACCGTCGAACAGGCCTTCGACCGTTGTCGCGTACGGCGCCCGGAACGCCTCGCGCGGATCGTCGTACAACCCGACGGTCCGGTTCCAGGACGTCACGAAGTACGCGAGGTAGAAGGTCGCGGTCGCCGGGAGGACGCGACCGTCCCAGGCCGCGGGCAGTTCGGCACCGAGCAGGTCGTACGGCCCGGCGACCGCCCGGATCTCACCGAGACGGAACGGGCCGACCTCCCCGCGGCTCAGCGCGCGGCCGAACGCGAGCGACGCCCGGCCGCCCTGTGAGAACCCGGTGACCAGCACGTCCCGCTTCAGCGCTACGCCGTACCTGGCCGCGAACGTCCGGGCCGCCAGCAGGAGGTCGGCCGAGGCCGTGGTCTCGGTCTTCGTGTCGACGTACGGATGCCGGCCCGGGCCCAGCCCGAGGCCCAGGTAGTCCGGCGCCACGCCGACGAGTCCCTGCCCGGCGAACAGCGCCGTGACCAGCCGATCCGTCGAGGCGTCGTCGACCGACGCGGCATACGCCTTCGTCGCGTTGGTCCCGTGCAGGTACTCCACGACGGTGAGCGCGCCGCGGCGCCCGTCCGGCAGGACGACGATCCCACTCGCCGTCGTCGGCCGCCCGTCGTGGTCGATGGTCCGATAGATCAAGCGGTACGCCGTGACGCCGTACGACGCCCGTGGCGCACCGGGGAACGCGGCGGCCGCCGCGTCGAGCTGAGCCGCTGTCAGGTGCGCGATCGGGGTTGCCGAGACGACTGCTCCGCGGATGCCCAGGACTGTGGAGTGGGCAGGGTCGCTCACGGCCGCGAAAGCGTCAGCAGGTTGGCGGACTGCCGCGAGGCTGGACGCCGGGTGGGTCACTGCGGCGAAGGCGGACGCCGGGTAGGCGAGCAGGGCGGCGGTCGCGAGGGTGGCGGCGACGGTCTTCGTCAGGCGAGAAGTCATACCCGCAACCCAATCGTCGCCGGTCCGCCCGGTGAAGGGTGCGAGGCCCCGAGACCCGGGTGGGGTTTCCCCTACCCGGGTGCGCCGGCGGTGGTCAGGAGGCTCGTGTAGAGCTCGACGGTGCGGTTCGCGACGGCGTCCCAGCCGAACTCGGAGACGGCGCGTTCGCGGCCGGCCTTGCCCATTTCCTCGGCCTTGGCCGGGTTGTCGACGAGTTGGTTGATACCTTCCGCGAGTCCGCGCTCGAACGCGTCCGTGTCGTTCTCGTCGTACGGCACCAGGATGCCGGTGACGCCGTCGTCGACCACCTCGGGGATGCCGCCGACCGCGCTCGCGACGACCGCGGTCTCGCAGGCCATCGCCTCCAGGTTGACGATGCCGAGCGGCTCGTAGATCGACGGGCAGCAGAACGCCAGCGCGTGTGTCAGGACCTGCCGGACCTCCTCGCGCGGCAACATCTCGGACACCACGAACACGCCGTCGCGGGCGGCCTTGAGGTCGTCGATCAGCGCGTCGGTCTCGGCCTTCAACTCGACCGTGTCGGCCGCTCCGGCGAGCAGCACGAGCTGCACGGACGGGTCCAGCCGCAGGCCTGCCCGGAGCAGGTGCGGTACGCCCTTCTGCCGGGTGATCCGGCCGACGAAGGTCACGTACGGGCGGCTCAGGTCGACGCCCAGCCGCTCGAGCACGTGCGTCGCCGGGTCGGGGCGGTAGAAGTCGGCATCGATACCGTTGGAAATCACGTGCACGCGAGCCGGGTCGATCGACGGGTAGCAGTCGAGGACGTCGTCACGCATCCCGCGACTCACCGCGACCACGGCGTCGGCTGCCTCGTACGACGTCCGCTCGGCCCAGCTCGACAACCGGTAGCCGCCGCCCAGCTGCTCCGCCTTCCACGGGCGGCGCGGCTCCAGCGAGTGCGCGGTCACCACATGCGGTACGTCGTACAGCAGCTTGGCCCAATGTCCTGCCATGTTCGCGTACCAGGTGTGCGAGTGCACCAGCTGAGCGTCGCCGACCGCGGCCGTCATGGTCAGGTCGGTGGAGAGGATGCGCAGCGCCGCGTTCGCGCTCGGTATCCGCGGATCGTCCTCGGAGTGCGCGGTCGCGCCCTGGCGCGGCTCGCCCATGCAGTGCACGTCCACGTCGATCAGCCGGCGCAGCTCGCGGACCAGGAAGTCCACGTGCACCCCCGCTCCGCCGTACACGTCCGGAGGGAACTCACGCGTCAGGATGGCGACCTTCATAAGCTCCGACCATAGGTCATCACGTGAGCTGTGTCGGCACCCAGAAGCGCAGCTTTCCGTGTCGTTCGTCTTCCAGTTCGCCACCAGCCGCCTCGATCACCTTGCGCGATCCGGCATTGTCCGCGTCGCAGGTCACCAGCGCCGGCTCGATCCCGAGCCGCGCGGCGATCGGGAGCGACTGGACGAGCATCTGGGTCGCGTACCCGCGGCGGCGCGCCGACGGACGGACGCAGTACCCGATGTGGCCGCCGACCTCGGTGAGCGCCGGGGTCAGCTCGTGCCGGACCGAGAGCCGGCCGAGGAACTCGACGCCGTCGACGAACCACAGCACGGTCTGGTGGACCAGGCCCGGCGCCAGCTCGGTCGACGGCTCGGCCTCGGACCTGATCGCGGCCACCAGCCGGGCGAACTCGGCCGGGTCCGCGGCCTGGTCACGGGTCCACTCCTCCTCGGCGCCGGCGATCGACCGCGCGCCCATCCAGCGCTCATGATCCGGACCGAGCTCGTCCCAGGCCGCGAGAAACGAACGGTGAACGGCGACGGACGGAACGATGAGGATCGGCATCCTCCCAGTGTTGCGACGCGCGCAAACGCTTATGCACCGAGGCCTCGAGAGCTAAGGTGCGGACATGGCAAAGGCGCCCAGAGTTCTCGGAATCGTGCTGGCCGGTGGTGAGGGAAAGCGGTTGATGCCGCTGACGGCGGACCGGGCCAAACCGGCCGTGCCGTTCGGCGGGAGTTATCGCCTCATCGACTTCGTGCTGTCGAATTTGGTCAACGCGGGCTATCGAAATCTCTGTGTGCTGACGCAGTACAAGTCGCATTCGCTGGACCGGCACGTGACGCTGACCTGGCGGATGTCGACGTTCCTCGGCAACTACGTGACGTGTGTACCGGCGCAGCAGCGGCTCGGCCCGCAGTGGTACCAGGGCAGCGCGGACGCGATCTACCAGTCGATGAACCTGATCAACGACGCCGACCCGGAGTACATCGTGGTCTTCGGCGCCGACCACGTGTACCGGATGGACGCCTCGCAGATGGTCGCCGCGCACATCGAGCGCGGGAACGGCGTGACCGTGGCCGGTATCCGGGTGCCGCGGGTCGAGGCGACCGAGTTCGGCGTGATCAAGACCGGACCGGACGGGCACGCGATCGAGGAGTTCCTGGAGAAGCCGGCCGACCCGCCGGGGCTGCCGGACTCGCCGGACGAGACGTTCGCGTCGATGGGCAACTACGTGTTCACCCGGGACGTGCTGGTCGAGGCGCTGCGCAAGGACGCCGCCGACCCGGCGTCGCGGCACGACATGGGCGGCGACATCGTCCCGATGCTCGTTGCCGAGGGCAAGGCGGGCGTCTACGACTTCAAGGAGAACGACGTACCGGGCGCGCTCGACCGGGACCGCTCGTACTGGCGGGACGTCGGGTCGCTGGACTCGTACCACGAGGCGCACATGGACCTGGTGTCGATCCAGCCGGTGTTCAACCTGTACAACCACGACTGGCCGATCTTCACCTCGCACCCGCAGCTGCCCGGCGCGAAGTTCACCGACGACGCGACTGTCGGCGAGTCGATCGTCTGCCAGGGCTCGATCGTGTCCGGCGCGCACGTGGACCACTCGGTGATCGGGGCGAACGTGATCGTCAGCGCCGGCGCCGACATCCAGCACTCGGTGATCATGGACAACTGCAAGATCGGCAAGGACGTCGTGCTGAAGAACGTCATCCTGGACAAGAACATCGTCGTCCCGGACGGCACCGAGATCGGCGTCGACCAGGACTACGACCGGCAGCGCGGGTTCACGGTGTCCAAGGGCGGCGTGACGGTGCTCGGCAAGGGTCAGGTGATCGAAGCTCCCGCAGCTGTCACCGCCGACGAGGTCGCCGAGGCGTGAGCACGTCCGAGCAGGAGGCACTCCGACTCGATGCCGCGGACCCAGGGCACCGGGACCTGTTCGACGTACCGCCGGCGCAGGGTGGTGACTGTCCGGAGGTCGCGTACTTCGCCGGCAACTCGCTCGGCCTGCGCCCGAAGGCCACCCGGGACGAGCTGCTCGAGGACCTCGACGCGTGGGCAGCGCTCGGCGTGGAAGGGCACCTGGACGCCACGAGGCCCTGGTTGCCGTACCACGAGCTGCTGACCGCTCCCGCGGCGCGGCTCGTCGGGGCGTTGCCGAGTGAGACCGTCGTGATGAACTCGCTCACCGTCAACCTGCACCTGTTGATGGTGTCGTTCTACCGTCCGACGCGCTCGCGGCACCGGATCGTGATCGAGGACACCGCGTTCCCCTCGGACAGTTACGCCGTACGGTCGCAGGTTCGTTTCCACGGGTACGACGCCGAGGACGCGGTGATCCGGCTGCGCCCGCGGCCGGGCGAGGACAGTCTGCGGACGGCGGACGTCGTCGAGCAGCTCGGCGGCGACGTGGCGCTCGTCCTGCTCGGCGGGGTGAACTACCTGACCGGTGAACTGATGGACATCCCCACGATCACCAAGGCCGGGCATCTGGCCGGTGCGGTCGTCGGCTGGGACCTCGCGCACGCGGCCGGGAACGTTCCGCTGGCGTTGCACGACTGGGGCGTGGACTTCGCGGCCTGGTGCTCGTACAAGTACCTGAATTCGGGACCGGGCGCGCTGGCCGGGGCGTTCGTGCACGAGCGGCATCTCGGCGGCGACCTGCCGCGGTTCGAGGGCTGGTGGAGCACCGAGGCGGCGACCCGGTTCGAGATGACGCCCGAGTCGCGACCGCCCACGACCGCGGACGCCTGGCAGGTGTCGAACCCACCGATCTTCTCGATGAGCCCGGTCCGCACGTCGCTGGAGATCTTCGACAAGATCGGCATGGACGTCCTGCGGGAGCGGAGTGTGCGATTGACGGCGTACCTGGAGAAGCTGCTGGCCGGCCGTGACGTGCTGACGCCGGCCGATCCCGCGCGCCGCGGTGCGCAGTTGTCGTTGCGGGTCCAGGGCGCCGGCGAGGTTTCACGGCGGCTGCGGTTCGAGTACGGCGTGATCGCGGACGCGCGGGAGCCCGACGTACTGCGGCTCGCGCCGGTGCCGCTCTACTCGACGTACCACGACTGCTGGCGCGCGGCGTCGGCGTTGTCCGAGGTGTTGGCGAGGTGATGGCATGAAGGTCGCGATCGTCGGTGCCGGACTGACCGGTTCGCTGCTCGCCTGCTTCCTCGCGCGGCGCGGGCTGTCCGTGACGCTGTACGAGCGGCGGCCGGATCCGCGGGTGGCCGAGGTGGAGCGGGGCCGGTCGATCAACCTGGCGATCTCCGAACGCGGGCTGGACGCGCTGCGACGGATCGGCCTGGTCGACCAGGTGATGGCGGACGCGCTGCCGATGAAGGGCCGGATGATCCATCCGGTGTCCGGGCCGCTGGACTTCCAGGCGTACTCGGCGTCCGGGGACCGGGCGATCAACTCGATCAGCCGGGGTGTGCTGAACAACGCGTTGCTGTCCGCGGCAGCGGCCGCCGACGGTGTGACGGTGGAGTTCGAGCACCGGTTGGTGGAGCTGGACTCGGCCGCCGGGCAGCTGGTGTTCGCGACGCCGGCCGGGAAGGTGTCGGTCTCGGCGGACGTGGTGCTCGGGGCCGACGGCGCCGGGTCCGCGGTCCGTGAGCAGTTGCTTGCCGAGGGCATCGTGGCGGAGGACGTCGACTTCCTGGACTACGGGTACAAGGAGCTGTCGATCCCGGCCGCGGACGGTGAGTTCGCGCTGGATCCCGGCGCGTTGCACATCTGGCCGCGCGGTACGTCGATGATGATCGCGCTGCCCAACCCGGACCGGTCGTTCACCTGCACGCTGTTCTGGCCGGCGGGGTCCTTCGACGCGCTGACGTCGACGGCTGCCATCGAGGAGCACTTCCGGGTGAACTATCCCGATCTGTTGCCGCTGGCACCGGATCTGGTGGACGACTACCTGAACAACCCGGTCGGCGTCCTCGGGACCGTCCACACGCTGCCGTGGCAGGCACACGGGCGTACGGCGTTGCTCGGCGACGCGGCGCACGCGATCGTGCCGTTCTACGGGCAGGGCGCGAACTGCGCGTTCGAGGACGTGGTCGAGCTGGACCGCTGCCTGGACGACACCGGTGGCTCGTGGGCGCGGGCGCTGCCGCTGTTCGAGACGCGGCGCCGCGAGAACACCGAGGCGATCGCGGAGATGGCGCTGGCCAACTTCGTCGAGATGCGCGACAAGGTCGCCTCACCGGTCTTCCGCCTCCAGAAACAGGTCGAGCACGCACTCGAGCGGGCACTGCCGGGCCGCTACGTGTCCCGGTACGAGCTCGTGTCGTTCTCCACCACGCCGTACGCCGAAGTCCAACGCCGGGTCCGCCGTCAGCAGCAGCTCCTGGGCGCCGGGGTGGTCGCGCTGGGCGGCGTACTGCTCGGATTGGTGCGGAGGCGACTGCGGTGAGCTTGTGGTCGGCCGAGCTGCTGACGGGACAGCCCTCGTCCGTCGGGCTGTTGCGGCACTTCGTCGACGGGTCGTTCGTGGAGAGCGCGTCGCGGTTCGCGAAGGTCTCGCCGGTGACGGGGCGGCAGATCTTCGACGTGTGTGAGGCCGACGCGTCGACCGTGGACGCTGCGGTGGACGCGGCTCGCGCGGCGCTGAAGGGGCCGTGGGGCCGGATGAGTGAGCAGGAGCGGGCCGCCGTACTGCGCCGGGTCGCGGACGGGCTCGAGCGGCGGTTCGAGGACCTGGTGGCGGCCGAGGTCGGCGACACCGGCAAGTCGATCAGCCAGGCGCGGGCGCTGGACATCCCTCGCGGTGCGGCCAACTTCCGCGCCTTCGCGGACTTCGCGACCACGCTCCCGACCGAGTCGTACACGACCGTGCTGCCGGACGGACGACGGGCGCTGAACTACGCCGTCCGCAAACCGGTCGGTGTCGTCGCGATCGTCGTACCGTGGAATCTCCCCTTGCTGTTGCTCACGTGGAAGGTCGCGCCGGCGCTCGCCTGCGGCAACGCGGTCGTCGTGAAGCCGTCCGAGGAGACGCCGTCGTCGGCGACCGTCCTCGCCGAGGTGATGGCAGAGGCCGGTGTACCTGCGGGTGTTTTCAACCTGGTACACGGGTTCGGGCCGTCGTCGGCGGGGGAGTACCTGACGCGGCATCCCGGCGTGGACGCGATCACCTTCACCGGCGAGTCCGCGACCGGTACGGCGATCGCCAAGGTCGCTGCGGATCGCGTGAAGGCGGTGTCCTTCGAGCTGGGCGGGAAGAACGCGGGCCTGGTCTTCGCGGACTCCGACCTGGACGCGGCGGTCGAGGGATCGGTCCGGTCCGTGTTCACCAACGGCGGCCAGGTCTGCCTGTGCACCGAGCGCCTGTACGTCGAGCGGTCTGTGTACGACGAGTTCACCACACGGCTCGCCCAACGCGCCTCCGAACTCACGTACGGGTGGCCCGCCGACGAGACCACCATGAACATGCCGCTCATCTCCAAACAACACCGCGACAAGGTCCTCTCGTACTACGACCTCGCCCGGAGCGAAGGCGCCGAGGTCCTGACCGGTGGCGGCGTACCCACCTTCAACGACGCGCGCGACGGCGGCTGGTACGTACAACCCACTGTGGTCACCGGTCTGCCGGCACACGCTCGTACGAATCGTGAAGAAGTGTTCGGGCCGATCTGTCATGTCGCACCGTTCGACACCGAAGAGGAAGCATTCGCCCTCGCCAATGACAGCGACTACGGCCTGGCCGCGGCGGTCTGGACGCGCGACGTCGGCCGCGCCCACCGCGCCGGCGCCGCGCTCGACGTCGGCCTCTGCTGGATCAACACCTGGTTCCTCCGCGACCTCCGCACACCCTTCGGCGGCGTGAAGCTGTCAGGCATCGGCCGCGAGGGCGGGCGCCACTCGCTGGACTTCTACACCGAAACCACGAACGTCTGCGTGGAGCTGTCATGACCGTTGTGCCCGGGAAGGCTACGCCGAGGGGCCGGTTCCCGCATGTGCGGGTTGCCAACGGGTTCGCGTTCGTGTCGGGGACGTCGAGCCGGCGGCCGGACAACTCGATCACCGGGGCCTCGGTGGACGCGATGGGGACGGTCGACCTGGACATCCGGGTGCAGACGCGGGCGGTGCTGGAGAACATCCGGGACATCCTCGGCGCGGTCGGTGCCGGGTTGGAGGATCTCGTCAGCGTCACGACGTACCTGGTGTCGATGAACGATTTCGGGGGCTATAACGAGGTGTACGGCGAGTTCTTCGACGAATCGGGGCCCTCGCGCACGACTGTCGCAGTACATCAGCTGCCGCATCCCCAGCTGCTGATCGAAATATCTGCTGTCGCGGCCGTCCCACAAGGACACAGCCCGCTCGAGGAGGAGTAGGACGATGGTCAATCTGGAGTCGACGAACTTTCCGCAGTGGATCGAGGAGAACAAGCACCTGCTGAAGCCGCCGGTCGGCAACAAGCAGATGTTCCCGACCGGGGACGACTTCATCACGATGGTGGTCGGCGGCCCGAACCAGCGCACCGACTTCCACGTCGACCCGTACGAGGAGTTCTTCTACCAGATCAAGGGCACGATGCACGTCGACGTGATGACCGACGACGGCCCCGCCCGGGTGGACATCAACGAGGGCGAGATGTGGGTGCTGCCGCGCAGCATGCCGCATTCGCCGCAGCGGGACGCGGACTCGATCGGCCTGGTGATCGAGCGGGTCCGGGAGCCCGGCGTGCTGGAGAAGTTCCGCTGGTACTGCGCCAACTGCAACGGGATCGTCCACGAGGTCGAGCTCCAGGTGACCGACATCGTCGCGGACCTGCCGCCGGTGTTCAAGGCGTTCTACGAGAGCGAGGAAGCGCGCACCTGCCCGAACTGCGGCACGCTGCATCCCGGTAAGGCCTAGAGCCTCCCGCCGCGCCGAAGACGCCGGGACCCGCCCCGAATCTGGTGGGTGGGCGTCCGAGATGCTGGGTTTGCGGCCGGTATCTGGGTCGTGAACCCAGCATCTGGTGGGTCGACGTCCGAGATGCCGGGGGCTGGGTGGAGGGAAGGAGTGGGATGGCGGTTGATGTGCACACCCACCTGGTCCCGCACGGGTGGCCGGATCTGTCGGCGGCGTGTGGTGGCGACGGGTGGCCGTGGCTGCGGATCGACTCCGAACGGGCGGCGATGATCATGATCGGCTCGTCGGAGTTCCGCCCGATCGGCCCGCAGGCCTGGGATCCCGCCGTACGCCGGGCCGATATGGATGCCGACGGCATCGAGCTGCAGGTGGTGTCGCCGACCCCGGTGTTCTTCGGGTACGAGCGGCCCGCGGCGCAGGCGGTGAAGCTGGCGCGGATCTTCAACGATCTCACCCTGGAGACGCTCGCCGGGGACGCGCGGTTCGTGCCGTTCTGCCAGGTCCCGTTGCAGGATCCGGACCTGGCCTGCGCCGAGCTGGACCGCTGCCGCGCGGCGGGGCACGCCGGCGTGGAGATCGGGAACCATGTCGGCGACAAGGATCTCGACGACGCCGGCATCGTTGCCTTCCTCAACCATTGCGCGGAGACCGGGACGCCGGTCCTGGTGCATCCGTGGGACATGCCGGGCGGCCCGCGGCTGGACCGGTGGATGGCCCGCTGGCTGACCGGGATGCCGGCCGAGACGCATCTGTCGTTGCTGGCGATGATCCTGGGCGGGGCGTTCGACCGGTTGCCGCCGTCCCTGCGGATCTGTTTCGCGCACGGGGGCGGGAGTTTCGCGTTCTGGCTGGGCCGGCTGGAGAACGCCTGGCACCGGCGCGGCGACGTCGTCCGTGGTTGCTCACAGCATCCACCGTCGGCGTACCTGGACCGGATCCTCGTCGACACGGTGGTGTTCGAATCAGCGCCTTTGCGGCTACTTGTCGATACCTTGGGGGAAGACCGCGTTCTGGTCGGCAGTGACTATCCCTATCCACTGGGTGAGCGGCCGGTCGGGGAGGTGGTACGGAAGGCCGGCTTCCTGACCGCGGAGCAGCAGCGCAAGTTGCTGACCGTGAACGCCCTGCGCTATCTCGGGAGGTCTGATGAGTGAGGACCGGTCAGTACTGTCACGCAAAGCCCCTGACCCGGACGAGGAGCTGCGGTACGGCGACCACGCGGATCAGGTGATCGACTACTGGCACGCGAAGGAGTACCGCCCGCTGATCGTGTTCGTGCACGGCGGGTTCTGGCGTCCGGAGTACGACCGGGCGCACGCCCGCTCACTTGGTGCGGCCCTGTCCGACCTCGGCTGGCCCGTCCTGTCCCTGGACTACCGCCGCGAGCCCGGCAACCCGGACACCACGACCACGGACATCCGTACGGCGCTCGACGCGCTGCCGGACCTGGTCGACGTCCACGCTGGCTACGTCCTGATGGGCCACTCGGCCGGCGGTCAGCTCGCGCTCTGGGCGGCTGCCACCCTCAACCCGGTCCGGCTGCGCGCCGTGGTGGCGTTGGCTCCCGTGGCCGACCTCTTGATGGCCGACCGCGAGCACCTGGACGGCGACGCCGTACAAGCCTTCATCGGCGGCGGCGTCCGCAACGATCTGGACCCGGTCCACCTCCCGGCCTCCATCGCCCCGGTCACGCTCATCCACGGCGTCAACGACACCGTGGTCCCGATCAGACTGACCGAGTCCTACTTCAACGCCCACCCCACAGCCCACTTCCACCGCATCGACCACTGCGGCCACTACGAGCTGATCGACCCGCTCTCCGATCCCTGGCACGAAGTAACGGCCGAGCTGACCCGCCTGACGAGCTAGAGGAGTTCGAGCCCGCCGTCGACGGTGAGGACCTGTCCGGTCAACCACGGGGATCCCGGGTCGGCGAGGCGCAGGAGCCAGGTGGCGACCTCGTCCGGTTCGCCGCGTCGCCCGAGCGGGATGCGGCTGGCTTCGTCCTGCTTGATCTCGTCGACCACGGCGCTGGGCAGGCCGGAGGCGGTGAGCGCCTCGCTCTCGGTCGGCCCGGGCGCCACGGCGTTCACGCGGATCCGGTAGGGAGCCAGCTCCAGCGCCCAGCTCCGGGTGAGCTGCTCCAGGGCGCTCTTGGTGGCGGCGTAGTGGGCCGCATTCGGCAGCGGGCGGTGGCCGTACGTGCTGGACACGTTCACGATTGCGCCCTGCGCTGTCCGCAGGTGGGGGAGCGCGGCGCGGGCGAGGAGGCTCGGCGCGGTGACGTTCACGCGGAACAGGTCGTCGATGCGATCGGCGGTCGCTTCGGCCAGCGGCATCATCGCGGTGGCGCCGGCGTTGTTCACCAGCACGTCCACCGTGCCCCAGCGATCGACAGCGGCTTGTACGACGCCGTCCGGCGCACCGGGAGCACAGATGTCGGTGGCGAGCACGGCCATGTCCGGGCACTGCTCAGCGGTCCCCTCGAGGGCGTCCTGCCGGCGCCCGACGCCGAGCACCCGTGCCCCGGCCCGCGCGAACGCGACCGCGGCAGCGCGCCCGATCCCGGAACCCGCGCCGGTGACGATCACGACCTTGCCGGTGAACATCTTCCTCCAACATTCGATGTTAGTCGAACATCGAACAAGCTAGCATGGGCGGTATGCGGACCGCGCGGCACCCCGAACTCGACGAGATGACGCTCGTCCTGGTGATGGCAGCGCTGAGCGACCCGATCCGGGTCGGGCTGGTCCGCGTCCTGGCCGACGGTGAGGAGCGGGGCTGGGGCCAACTGCGAGCCCCGGTCGCGAAGTCCACCCTCAGCCACCACCTGCGGGTACTTCGGGACGCCGGCATCACCCGCACCCGCCAGGAGGGCACGCGCTGCTACGTGACGTTGCGCCGCGAGGACCTGGACGAACGCTTCCCCGGCCTACTGGATGTCGTACTGACCGCCGCTCACGCCGACAACATCGGCAACCGCGTCACCCTGGCCGACTAGCACTGCGTGCGGTTGTCGGCGGCTTCTGCGTCAGCTGAGGCGTTTGGCGGCGGTGAGGAGGCCGTCGGAGGTCGGAAGGAGGGCCGAGACCAGGTCGTCGTCGTCCCGCACGGCGCGGATGAGGTCGCGCAGCGCCATGGTGTCGGGGTCGCGGTGGGCGGGATCGGCGACCTTGCCGGCGGTGAGGATGCCGGCGAACGCGACCACGCCGCCGGGGCGGAGCAGGCGGAGCGCCTCGTGCAGGTACGCCGTGTTCTCGCGGCGGTCCGCGTCGCAGAAGACGAGGTCGTAGTGACCGTCGGTGAGCCGGGTGACCACGTCCAGCCCGGCGCCCGCGATCAGGCGGAACCGGTTCGACGCGACGCCGGCGTCGAGGAAGGTCTTGCGGGCCAGGCGCTGGTTCTCCGCGTCGATGTCGACCGTGGTGAGCGTGCCGTCCGCGCGCATCCCGCGCAGCAGCGCGAGGCCGGAGACGCCGGTCCCGGTGCCGATCTCGACGACCGCCTTGGCGCCGGCACCCGCGGCGAGCAGGCTCAGCGCGGCGGCCGCGCCCGGGCCGATCGGGACGACACCGCTGTCCGCGGCGCTCGCCCGCGCACCGGTGACGACCTCGTCCTCACCGGTGTAGTCCTCGGCGTACGCCCAGGACGTCGGGTCGATGCCGGTGGCGATGGCGTCCTCCCAGTGGTCGGCTGAGTGATGTGCGGCTGCGGTACCCATGCTGAGTCAGAGCCTAGCGGTTGGCGGACCGCTTTCCGTGCTGCACGCGCGGAGGTTGCGCACTCTTGCTCATAACAACCTTGCCCTGATCAGATATGATCGTCCTCAGTGGACGTGACTCACCTGGTGAGGGAGGTGTGCGGTGCGGTCAGGCGCGGATGACGTCGATGCCGGCTTCCTTGAAGACGGCGAGCTGGCTCTCGTCGGCCTGGGCGTCGGTGACGAGCGTGTCGATCTCGCTCAGCTCGCAGATCCGGGCGAACGCGCGCTGCCCGAGCTTGGACGAGTCGGCCACCACGACCACCTTCGCGGCCCGGCTGACGATCAGTTGGTTGATGTTCGCCTCGCCCTCGTGATGAGCGGTGGCGCCGGTCTCGTCGATCCCGTCGACGCCGATGAAGGCGATGTCCAGCGACAGGTCGGACAGGATCCGGTGCGACAGCGGGCCGATCATCTCGTAGGACTGCGGCCGCGCTACGCCACCGGTGAGCACCATCTTCACGTGCGGGCGCACGATCAGCTCGTTGGCGATGTTCAGGGCGTTGGTGACGAGCGTGAAGGCCGGTTCCCCGTGCTCCGCGGACAGCTCCGGCCGGGTGGCCAGCGTCCGCGCCACCTCGGAGATCGTGGTCCCGCCGTTCATGCCGATCACCATGCCGCGCCGGACCAGCGTGGCCGCCGCCTGCGCGATCCGCTGCTTCTCGGACGCGAAACGCGCAGTCTTGTAGCGCAGCGGCAGGTCGTACGACACCGCGTTGGCCACCGCGCCGCCGCGGGTCCGGGTGAGGAGCTGCTGCTTGCCGAGATGGTCCAGGTCACGCCTGATCGTGGCCGCGGACACGTGCAACTGCTCGGCGAGCTCGTCGACGTCGATGGCGCCCTTTTCGGCGAGCGACTCGAGCAAGGTGTTGAGGCGTTCATAACGCTTCACCCGGGGCTCCTCCTTCACACAATCGGTCAGCCCGGTGGCGGCTGGTTGGCACCATTCGATCACGTTCGAGCAGTTTCGACCATGACAAGTGCGGAGACGACATGACCCAGATGCCTTTTGTGAGCACGGAGATCGCCACTCAGCCGGACCTCTGGCGACAGGTCGCGGATGGTTTCGCGCAGTACGGTGGTGCACTTCCGAAGGCCGGTCAACGGGTCGCGGCGGTCGGCTGCGGCACGTCCTGGTTCATGGCGATGGCGTACGCCGCGCTCCGCGAGGACCTCGGTCAGGGCGAGACCGACGCGTTCGCCGGCTCGGAGTTCCCGGCGGGGCGTTCGTACGACGCGGTGGTCGTGATCAGCCGCTCCGGTACGACGACCGAAGTCCTCGACCTGATCCGCGCCACCGACCTGCCGACCGTGGCGATCACCGCGACCGCGGACTCGCCGATCGTCGAGCTGGCCGACCACACGATCCTGCTCGACTTCGCCGACGAGCAGTCCGTGGTGCAGACCCGCTTCGCGACCACGACGCTCGCGCTGCTGCGCGCGTCGCTCGGTGAGGACCTGGTGAAGGCCGCTGCGGACGCTCGGACCGCACTGACCCTCGACGTCGACGACATCGCCAAGCTCGAGCAGGTCACGTACGTCGGCACGCGCTGGACCGTCGGACTCGCGCACGAGGCCGCGCTCAAGCAGCGCGAGGCCGCCTCGGCGTGGACCGAGGCGTACCCGGCGATGGACTACCGGCACGGTCCGATCGCGATCGCCCAGCCCGGCCGCGGCGTCTGGATCTTCGGCGAGGCGCCGGCCGGCCTCGTCGACGACGTGACCGCCACCGGCGCGACGCTCGTCCACCACGCCGACCTCGACCCGATGGCGTCGCTGATCGTCGCCCAGCGCGTCGCCGTCGCCAAGTCCCTCGCCCTGGGCCTCAACCCCGACCAGCCCCGCAGCCTCTCCCGCTCCGTCATCCTCGACGCCTGAGGCCGGCTCGTCAGGCGGTGGTCGGCGGCCTCCTACCGCGCCCGCCGTGCCTCGGGCGGCACACCCTAGGATCGAGGGCAGGAGTCCAGGGGAGGAGTGCGAGTTGAGTCACACCGTGCTGGCCGAGCTGGTGGCCAACGTGCTGAAGGTCACCGCAAAGGCCGGGGACACGGTCGGGCCGGAGGACACACTGGTCATCCTGGAGTCGATGAAGATGGAGATCCCGGTGCTGGCCGAGGTGGCCGGCACCATTACCGAACTGAAGGTCGTCGAGGGCGAAGTGGTCCGGGACGGTGACCCCATCGCCGTGATCGACGAGAGGTGATTCAACCGAAATGCCTTCCAGCGCGTCTTTACCTCTGAAGGCTGTGGCTCGTCACGCCGCCGGGAACTTCCGGCCGGGGCGCGCCGTTGAGCGGTCGTACAGCGAACACACGGAACTCAGGGTCAGACCCGGGTTCTCCCGACGTGCGCAGAGGACGGTGACCGCGGCACCATGGCCTTCACGCTTATTGCCGAGAGGACCCAGGGAGGCGTTGCGGTGAAGCCGTTCGACACGTCGACGGTCCCCGCACCCCAGCAGGTGCCGGACGCGCTGCCGTCCTGGGACGAGATCGTCCGCACCCACTCCGCCCGCGTCTACCGGCTGGCGTACCGCCTGACCGGCAACAAGCACGACGCCGAGGACCTCACCCAGGAGGTCTTCGTCCGGGTCTTCCGCTCGCTGTCGTCGTACACGCCGGGGACCTTCGAGGGCTGGCTCTACCGGATCACCACGAACCTGTTCCTCGACGGCGCCCGCCGCAAGCAGCGGATCCGCTTCGACGGCCTGCCCGAGGACGCGCACGACCGGCTGCCGGCCAAGGGTGAGGGCCCGGCCGAGAAGCTGGACTCCGACCTGTTCGACCACGACGTGCAGGACGCGCTCGACGCGCTGCCCGAGGACTTCCGCGCCGCCGTCGTGCTGTGCGACATCGAGGGCATGACGTACGACGAGATCGCGGACGTCCTGGACGTGAAGCTCGGCACCGTCCGCAGCCGGATCCACCGCGGCCGGTCGATGCTGCGCAAGCACCTCGAGCACCGGGCCCCGCGCTCCGGCCAGACCCGCGTCGGCGGCCCGCCGACCGACGGCCTGTTCACCGAGGGTGGTGACCTCGCATGACGGTACACATGCCACGCCTCCGGCGCGGCGGGTCCCGGGGCTGTGACTCCCGGTCTTCCCTCGTCGCTCCGGTCGCTTCGCTCCCTGCGCTCCTCAGTCCAGACCGGGAGGCCCCGTGACCAGCCAGCACCCGCTCGACAAGCTGAGTGCGGTTGTCGACGGTGAGCTCGACCACGACTCGCGGGACAAGGTGCTGAGTCACCTGGTCGGCTGCGACACCTGCCGCGCCGAGGTGGACGCGCAGCGCCGGCTGAAGGCGCGGATGGCCGCGCTGGAGGCGCCGGAGCCCTCCACCGACCTGATGCAGCGCCTGATGGGCGTCTCCTCGTTCTCGACCGAGCCGCGCGAGGAGGTCCGCCCGGTGCTCACGCCGGCGGTCAGCCTGTTCCCGCAGCGGTCCGCGTTCCCCGCCGGACGGACCGGTGGGACCCGCCCGGGCGCCGCCCGCGGCACCCGCTCCCGCCGCCGCACCGGTGTGCTGGGTGCCGCCGGCTCCGCCGCCGCGGTCGCCTCTCTTCTCGGTACGGCGTTCGTCGTCGGCGACCCGGCCCGCTCGGAGCAGCCGCCGACACTGCAGCCGCCCGTGGCCAGCTTCTCGTCCGACCACGCGAACACCAGCAACGGAGCGCCGTTCGCCGACCCGGTCGCGCTGCTGAACACCTACAACGGCGCGGGATACGCGGGGCCGAGCTCGACTGTGGGCCCCACGCTGCGCCCGGTGGCCCTGACAGGGCGCTGACCGGTGAGCCTCTCCCGGCTCGCCGTCCTGGTCAGCACCGCCCTGATCGGCTTCGGCCTGCCCACGTCCGCGGTCGCCGTACCCGCCGGGTCCAAGACCGACTCACCCACCGCGGTCAGCTGGCTGCAGCGAGCCGCTGACGCTCCGAACCACGTCTCGTACCACGGCACCCAGATCATCACCGCCTGGGGACCGCAGGGCGCCAGTTCGGCGATGCTCGACATCGTGCACGCGGCGTCGCAGGGCTCCGAGATCAGTGTGCTCGGCTCGTCGGCGCCTGGTGCGAAGGCGTTCGTCCAGCGCGCCTCGACCACGGACGCCGCGATCGACGGCGGACCGCTGGCGTTGCTGCAGGCGACGTACCAGCTGGTCGACAAGTGCTGCACGGACCTGATCGGGCGGACCGCGGTGCTCGTGGAGGCGTTGCGGGACGACAAGACGCTGGCGGCCCGGTTCTGGATCGACAAGACGACCGGGTTGCTCCTGCAGCGCCAGCTGTTCGGTGCGGACGGCAAGACGATGGTGCGGGCCACAGTCTTCACCGCGTTGAAGATCGACGGCGCCGAGTTCCTCGGCCACCTGCCGCCGATGCTGCCCAGTGGCGTCGAAGCGGTCGGTCTGGGGAAGGTGGACAACCTGCGCTCCGAGGGCTGGGTGTGCGCACCGGAGCTGCCCGCGTCCCTCAAGCTGTACGACGTCCACCAGGACACCACGAACGGGTCTCTGCAGTTCTCGTACTCCGACGGCCTGTTCAACGTGTCCCTGTTCGAGCAGCGCGGCACGCTCGACCCGGCCGCGGTCGCCGGCTTCAGCAGCACCGACAGCCCCGGCGTGTACCTGCGGTACGGAATGCCGTCGTACGTCGTCTGGTCGTCCGGCGGGATCGTTTACACGCTGATCGGGGACCTGCCGCCGGACCAGCTCGGGCAGGTGGTCCGCGCGTTCCCGCACGACGTACCGGAGACGCTCAGCGCGATCCAGCGGCTGGGCACCGGGCTGGCCAAAATCGCGACCTGGCTCACTCCGATGGGTGCACTCTCGCCGAAGCTGGGATAATCGAAGGTGGCTGAGACAATTTGGTAGGGCCCTCCGGTTACCCCCGGGCAAGGGCTCCCTACCGACGACGACCCACGACGACGTGAGGCGGGGACCGTGAAAAGCGACGACGCCGAGCCGACAGTTCCGAATCCCGCGACCGCGGACCCGAACGGGGGCCTGCCCACTTCGGCGGAGAGCCCCGCGGGGGCCGGCACCGGGGTCCCGGACGGCCCGCCGCTGACCGCGCTGACCCCGCCCCCTCCCGGAGCGGGTACGGCGCCGTTGCAGACGCCCGGCTCCGACGCGGCGTACCGGCAGTCGAACGGCGGCCGCTCCACCACGCAGCGCAGCTTCGGGCGTCCCGAGCCGCAGCAGGCGAGCTTCCGCCCGGTGTACCCGGGCCAGGCGTGGCCGACCGAGCAGCCGCAGTACCGCCCGGCGTACCTCCCGCCGCCGCCCGCCGACTGGCACCAGCAGCAGGCCCGCTCGTACACCGCGGAGCCTCAAGGGCTCAACCGGATCGTCACGATCGCGGCTCTGGTCGCCCTCGTCATCGGGCTCATCGCCGGCGCCGGGGCCGCCACGGCCGTGGTCGCCTTCGACGGTGACGACGCTCCGATCGCCCAGCAGCCCGAGCCGCCGGTCGGTAACGGCGCGGACCCGAAGATCCGCCCCGGCTCGGTGTCGTCGGTCGCCGCGAGCCTGCTGCCGAGTGTCGTCCAGCTGAAGGTCGAGGGCGAGGACAACTCCGACGCCACCGGCTCCGGGTTCGTGATCGACGACGTCGGGCACATCCTGACCAACAACCACGTGGTCGCGGCCGCGGCCAAGGGCGGTTCGATCCAGGTCGTCACCAACGACAACAAGACCGCGACCGCGCGGCTGGTCGGGCGCTCCCCGGCGTACGACCTGGCCGTCGTCCAGGTCACCGGGCTGGATGCGAAGTCGGTGCAGTTCGGCCGGTCGGACCAGGCGATCGTCGGGCAGGACGTGGTCGCGATCGGCTCGCCGCTCGGGCTGGCCGGTACCGTCACCTCGGGCATCATCTCGGCGAAGAACCGTCCGGTGACGACCGGCGACGACCCCACGCAGGCATCGTCGTACATCAGCGCCTTGCAGACCGACGCGGCGATCAACCCGGGCAACTCGGGCGGCCCGCTGGTGGACATGAACGGGCGGGTGATCGGGGTGAACTCCGCGATCGCCAGCGTTCGCGGCTCCAGCGAAGGGCAGAGCGGCAGCATCGGGCTCGGGTTCGCGATCCCGATCGACCAGGCGCGGCGGACCGCACAGCAGCTGATCGCCACCGGCCGGGCGTCGTACCCGGTGATCGGGGCGAGTGTGGACATGACGTTCGAGGGCGGTGCCCGGGTCAGCGCGGTGAGCCCGAACTCCCCGGCGGCGCGGTCCGGCCTGCGGGTCGGTGACGTGATCACCGCGGTCAACAACGAGCCCGTGGACAGCGCGGAGGTGCTGATCGTCTCGATCCGCACGCACCAGCCGGGCGAGGCCGTGCGACTCGCGTTCGAGCGCGGTGGCCGGTCCCAGACGGTTACGCTCACTCTCGCCCAGCAGATCGGCTGAGGACGCTTGCCCAGGCAGGGGTTACTCTTGTCCGCGACGACGTACGGAGAGGTGGGGACATGTTCGGCATCGGGCCACTCGAACTGGTCGTGATCGCGATCGTCGCCGTACTCGTTTTCGGACCGGACCGGTTGCCGGAGTTCGCCCGGACCGCGGGACGGCTGCTGCGGCAGGTCCGTCAGATGGTGACCAACGCGCAGAACGATCTGCGCAACGAGCTCGGTCCGGAGTTCGCGGACCTCGAGCTCCAGGATCTGAACCCGAAGAACTTCGTCCGCAAGCACCTGCTCGAGCCGGGGGACGACGACGACAAGCCCGTCGCCGAGTTCAGCGACAGCACTCCCCAGCGCCTCCCGGCCGGCGCCAGGCCGCCGTACGACCCCGAGTCGACCTGATTCACCGGGCGGCGATGCGGAAGACCGGGTAGCGGTCCGCGATGCCCGCGAAGGCGGTATCCGACGCACCCCGGTCAACGGGGAAGTGCGGCCGGGCGCCAGGTGCGACGGCCAAGTAGTGCCGCAGGATCGGTGGCCGATCCGCGACCGGTACTTCGGTGAGCTGGACTTTCTCGGAGCCGCGCCGATGCAGGACGGCCTGTCCGCGGGCGGCCTGGACGTCTAGCGTCACTGCATAGCGCGGTACCAGTAGTCCGCTGGAGTGCTGCAGGCGCTGGATCCAGTTGATCCCCCTCGCCAGCGGTCCCGGGCGTCCGCCCCGGTAGAGCCGGCGTTTGATGCCGTAGAGCGGATTCATCGCCGCGAACGGGCGAAACCGGCGAGGGCGAGTGCGCCCGCGACGGCGGGGAGCAGGGCGAGGAGACCCCACAGCGGCGGGAACGGGTGCACGCCGTACTCCGTGACGAACAGCAGGACCAGGGCGAGCGCCACGGTCAGCAGGATCGCCACGCCTGCGACACCGACCGCGACGGGCCGTGGGGTGCGAGCGAGGGCGACCACCAGGAGCCACAGCAGGGCGTTGAGGACCGCGACGCCGTACACCAGGCCGTACACGGTGCCCGACTCCACGTCCTTGCTGTACGGCGCGTATACGGACGCCGTGTGGTCGAACAGGCTGCGGCTGCCCGACTGGTCGACGATCGCGACGACGGCGAGCACCAGCGAGAGCGCGACCGCGAGCCACGCCGTACGCCGTCCACCCACGGTCCGCGGAGTCTGCGTTTCTGAAAGTGACTGTCTCATGCAAGTGACTGTACGAATGGGGGTCCGGCACGGTCAAGAGTTTTAGACAGTGACTTGCTGAAACGAGTAGCTGTCTCGTATGGTTCGGGCCATGGCTACCGGTCTGCGGGAACGCTGGCGCGTGAAGGCGCGGCGGACGATCCAGGAGCGCGCGCTCGACCTCTTCGACGAGCGCGGGTTCGGCGCCGTGACGATCGAGGAGATCGCGGCCGCGGCCGAGGTGTCGCCGTCGTCGGTCTACCGGTACTTCGGGACCAAGGAAGGCCTGATCGTCGCCGACGAGTTCGACACGATGAGCCAGCAGGCGCTGGAGGAGCTGTTCGACCCCGCCGACCCGGTCGGCACGATGGTCCGGATCGTCCGCGACTACGAGGCTGCCCCCACCGAGGGCGAGCCGATCCCGTGGCGGCGCATCCGCTACTTCTTCAAGGAGCCTTCGGTCCGTACGGCGTTCGGCGCCGCACTGGACCGCGCGAGCCAGCGCATCGCCCCGCTGATGTCCGACGGCCGTCTCACCGAGACACAGGCCCGGGTGGCCGCGAACGCCCTTGTTTTCGGGTACTTCGCGGCGCTCGAGCAGTGGTACCTGGACGGCGGCGTGCGCCCCGTCGCGGAGTACGTCGAGGAAGGTCTCGCTCCGCTGCGGGGGATCTGGTCAGTCGGTGACGAGTAGGTCGTAGATGACCTTGTCGTCGACGTGGGTCGCGAGCGGGAAGCCGGCGCGTTCGGTGCCGACGTGGCGGAAGCCTGCCTTCTCCGCGGTACGGCGTGCCGACGTGTTACTGGCCGCCGTACGGATGAACAGGCGGCGGCCGCCGAAGCCGTCGGCGTCCTCCGGGGCGAAGTACCACCGGGCGAGCCGCTGGATCGCCTCGCTCATCACGCCGCGGCCCTGCGCGTCGGGGTGCATCCAGTAGCCGAGCTCGGCGTCGCGAACCTTGTCCTTGTGGATACCGAACAGCGTGAGGTTGCCCAGCCCCTGATCGGTCTCGGCGTCCGCCACGCACCAGTTGAAGCGCCGGCCGCTCGCCGCCTGCTCGGCCATGTCCTTCAGCCAGAACCGTGCGTCCTCCGCCGTGAACGGCTGCGGGATGAACGGCAGGAAGTGCGCCGTCGCCTGATTGGTCCGGGCCGTGGTGATCCGCGGGATCTCGTCCTCGCGCCAGGTCCGCAACCGTAGCCGCGGCGTCTCCAGCACGGGATGGTCGAACCACGGCTGCCGCGGCGTCCGCGGATCGTCCGGACCGATCCATCCCGTCCACGCGTCCACCCGCTCGCCGCCTTCCTCCGCCATGCGCGGGATCGTCTCACCCAGCCCACCCAGCCCACCCAGCCGGAACCCGGTCGCCCACGCGACCCGGCGCGACGGCCAGTTCCCGGCGCGGGCCCACCAGTGCACGACGTGGAAACCACAGGTTGCGAAGCCGAATTCGAGCAGTAGTCGCACGGCCCGGCTCGCCAGTCCCGCGCCGCGGGCCCATTCCGACAAGCCGTAGTGCACCCACGCACCATTGTTGACATCTGGTTGCAGCGACGCGGTTCCTGCGTAGCGTCCAGCGTGCTCGATCACGAACACCAGTCGCTCGCGTCTCGCCCAAGCGTCGGTGATGCCGAAGCTGATCCAGCGCCGCGCGTCCTCGTCGTCGAACCCGCGGCCGGGGTCTTCGCGCTGGCGTGCGACTTGCCCGTCGACGTCCTCCGGGCGGGGCGCGCGGAGCGTCACCACCCCGTCGGTCAGGACCGGGTGTTCGGCAGGGATCGGCACCGGCCCATTCAACAGGCCCGGAGTGTCAGCGACCGAAGGGTTTCAGCGATCGAAGGGGTTTCAGCGACCGACGGGGGAGAGTCCGAGTTGCCGGCCGAGGAGGCCGCGGGGCTTGCCGCCGAGGGTGGAGGCGATCTTGTCCAGGACCTGTGCCGCCGGTGCCTCCGGGTCGGCCCCGGCGAGCGGCAGGCCGAGGTCGCCGCCGGAGCGCAGGCGCTCGTCCAGCGGGATCTCGCCGAGCAGCGGGATCTTGTACCCGAGGCGTGCGGACAGGGTCTCCGCGACCCGGGTGCCGCCGCCGCTGCCGAAGATCTCGATCCGGTGCTCGGGACCGCAGTGCGGGCAGGGCAGGAACGACATGTTCTCCACCACACCGGCGACGCGCTGGTGCACCATCTGCGCCATCGTGCCGGCCCGCTCGGCCACCTCCGCGGCGGCCTCCTGCGGCGTGGTCACGACGATCACCTCGGCGCTGGTAAGCCGCTGACCGACCGAGATCGCGATGTCACCGGTGCCCGGCGGCAGGTCGAGGAGCAGTACGTCGAGGTCGCCCCAGTACACGTCCGCGAGCATCTGCACCAGCGCGCGGTCCAGGATCGGGCCGCGCCACGCGACCACCTGGTCGCGCTTCGGCTTCAGCATGCCGATCGAGATCACCTTCAGGCCGTGCGCGGGCACCGGCATGATCATGTCGTCCACCGCGGTCGGCCGCTCGTCCGCGACGCCGAGCATCGCCGGCACCGAGTGGCCGTAGATGTCGGCGTCCAGGACGCCGACCGACAGGCCCTGGCGGGCCATCGCGACAGCCAGGTTCACCGTCACCGAGGACTTGCCCACGCCGCCCTTGCCGGAGGCGATCGCGAACACCTTGGTCAGCGAGTCCGGCCGGGAGAACGGGATCTCCTTCTCGGCCACGCCACCGCGCAGCTGGGTCTGCAGCGCCGCCCGCTGCTCCGCGGACATCACGCCCAGGTCGACCTCGACCCCCGTGACGCCGTCGAGCTTGCTCACCGCGGCCGTGACGTCGCGGCGCAGCGTGTCCTTCATCGGACAGCCGGCGACGGTCAGCAGCACGCGCACGACGACTACGCCGTCCTCACGGACGACGACGGACTCGACCATGCCGAGATCGGTGATCGGTTTCTTGATCTCCGGGTCCAGCACACCACCGAGCGCCGTGGTCACCTGATCAGCAGTGGGAGCAGCCATGTCCCAAGGCTACGTGCTCACCCCACATCGCCCGACCGCGGTCCGTGTGACGTACCTCCGGGAAGGTAACCCTTACTTCACAGGCCCGGGGCTCCGTAGACCGGGAACCAGCGGGAGAGGTCCTGCTCGAAGTTGAGGTCGGAGCCGACGACCGACTTGATCTGGAGTTCCTTGGCGTTGTCGCGGCGGTCGGTGCCGACCGGGACGAACGGGTACCAGGAGCCGCGTTTGTACAGGTAGACCAGGCCCAGGGAGTCCGTACCGTTGGTGAAGGCGACCAGCGTGCAGAGCAGGGTGTTGCCGAAGCCGGCGTCGACCAAGGACGTGTTGACGGCGTGCAGGTCGGTGACCAGGGTTTCCAGGTCGTCCGGGGCCGTCTGCCGGACCAGCCAGGTGAAGCCGTACGAGTCCGTCGTACTGCTGAACTTGCCGTTGTCCAGCGCGAGCAGCTTGTCGACCTCCTCGCGCAGGGTCGTAAAGCCACCGCCCTCGGCCGCCTTGAAGCAGACCGAACCACTGCCCGTCGGACGGTAGCCGGCCGCGGTCTCCAAGGTGATCGCGGCCGACGGAAGCGAGAACAGCTGGTCGAGGTTCGGCGGGACGGCTTTGCTCCGGCCGAGCAGGATGTCAAGTAGGCCCATGTGTCTAAGCTTGCTCGCCCAGCTCGCGGGAGAGCGTACCGAGGCGGTCGAGGCGTGTCTCGAGCGACGGGTGCGTGGAGAACAGCGACGAGACGCTCTTGCCCGAGATCGCCGGAGCGAAGAAGAACGCGTTGAACGCCTGCGCCTGGCGCAGGTCGCGTGACGGGATCCGGGCAATGTCCCCGCTGATCTTCGTCAACGCCGACGCGAGGGTGGACGGTCTGCCGGTGAGCATCGCGCCGGCCCGGTCGGCGGCGAGTTCGCGGTACCGCGACAGCGCCCGGGTGAGCACGAACGAGATCGCGTAGACGGCGATCGACACCGCGACGATCGTCAGGACCACGAGCGCCGCGTTCTGGTCGCGGTTCCGTCCGAGGCCGCCGTACAGGCCGAAGCGGGTGATGAGGCCGGCTAGTACGCCGAGGAACGAGGCGATCGTCATCACCGCGACGTCCCGGTGCGCGACGTGCGAGAGCTCGTGCGACAGCACGCCCTCGAGCTCGTCCGGGTCCAGCCGGCGCATGACGCCGGTGGTGACGCAGACGACCGCGTTCTTCGGGTTGCGGCCGGTGGCGAACGCGTTCGGCAGGTCGACGTCGGCGATCGCGACCCGTGGCTTCGGCATGTCTGCCAGGGCACACAGCCGGTCGATCGCGCCGTGCAGTTGCGGCGCTTCCTCGGGCGTGACGATCCGCCCGCCCATCGCGAACAGCGCGATCCGGTCGGAGAACCAGTACTGCACGAAGAGCATGCCGCCCGCGATCACCACGGCCAGGACCGCGCTCTTGGTCAGCGCGATCAGCAACGCCACGAAGCCGACGTACAGCAGCCCGAGCAGGAAGCTGGTCACCAGCATCCGGCGGGACAACCCACGATCGGGGGCGAATCGAGTCTTCATGCCACGTCCTCTCTCACCTGCTAGCGAGGGTAGCTCGGACTCAAACCCGGTCTTCCTCGCGCGTGTCGAGGTCGGCGAGCAGCGAACGGAGCTCGGAACGCAGGAAGTCGCGGGTGGCGACCTCGCCGACCGCCATCCGCAGCGACGCCATCTCGCGGGCCAGGAACTCCATGTCCGCCCGGGTCCGCGCGTCGACGTCGCGGTCGCGTTCGTACTGCACCCGGTCGCGGGCCTCCTGCCTGTTCTGCGCGAGCAGGATGAGCGGGGCGGCGTACGACGCCTGCAGGCTGAGCGCCAGCGTGAGGAAGATGAACGGGTACTCGTCGAAGCGCAGGTGCTGCGGGGCGAAGATGTTCCAGCCGACCCAGAACAGGATCGTCCCGGTCATGTAGACCAGGAACTGCCCGGTGCCGAGGAAGCGCGCGATCCGCTCGGACAGCCGGCCGAACGCGTCCGCGTCGTACGTCGGCCGCGGTACGAACGTCCGCCGCCACTCCCGCGGTACGTCGAGCCGCGTCGTGCCGCGGAACAGCCGGCGCTCGTCCGAGGACCGGCGCCGCTCCTCGGTCGTACTGCTGCGCGGGCGGCGGTCGTCGGTGCTGCGGTCGTCACGTGGCATCGTGGTCCACCTCCTGCGGCTCGGGCTGATCGGGCTGATCGGGCTGATCGGGATGGTCGTGTTCACGCCAGTCGTCGGGCAGCAGGTGGTCGAGTACGTCGTCCACCGTCACCGCACCGAGCAGGCGTCCTTCGTCGTCGAGCACTGGCGCGGCGACCAGGTTGTACGTCGCCAGGTACTTGCTGACCGTGTGCAGGCTGTCGTCCGGCCGCAGCCCGTCGAGGTCCGTGTCCAGTACGGCGGACACCAGCTCGGACGGGGGCTCGCGGAGGAGCCTCTGGATGTGGCCGATGCCGATGAACCGTCCGGTCGGTGTCTCCAGCGGTGGACGGCAGACGTAGATCATGGCGGCCAGTGCGGGACTCAGGTCGGCGTTACGTACGTGGGCCAGCGCATCGGCCACAGTCGCGTCCGCGGGCAGGATGACCGGCTCGGACGTCATCAGACCGCCGGCTGTGTGCTCCTCGTATGTCAGCAGCCGCCGTACGTCTTCTGCTTCCTCTGGCTCCATCAGCGTCAGCAGGCGTTCAGCTGTGTCCGTCGGCAGCTCTGCGACCAGGTCCGCCGCGTCATCCGGGGACATCTCCTCCAGCACGTCCGCGGCGCGTTCCGTGTCCAGACCGGCGAGGATCTCGACCTGGATGTCCTCCGGGAGCTCTTCGAGTACGTCGGCCAGCCGCTCGTCGTCCAGCGCCGCCGCGATCTCCTTGCGGCGCTTGGCGGACAGGTCGTGCAGTACGCCGGCCAGGTCCGCCGCACGCATCGACTCGAAGGCAGCCAGGATGTGTGTCGCGCCCTGCCCCTCTTCCACCTGGGTGAACCCGCTGACGTCGGTCCAGTCGAGTACATGGGTCTGTCCGCGCCGCCGGAACCGTTTGGAGCCTTCCCGCACCGCGACCTTCGTCAGCATCCAGTCACGGGTCCGCCACTGCTCCATGGCCATGTCGAACACGACCGCGGTCGCACCGGTGTCGGCGATGGTGACGGTCCGGTCGAGCAACTCACCCAGCACGAGTACTTCGGTCGTGCGCTGCTCGAAGCGCCGCATGTTGAGCAGTCCGGTCGTGATGACGTGGCCGACGTCGACAGAGGTGACCCGGGTCATCGGCAGGAAGATGCGGCGCCGGGTGAACACCTCGACCACCAGACCGAGCACCCGCGGCGGCTGGCCGCCCTGGCGCATCATGGCGACCACGTCCCGGATCTTGCCGACCTGGTCGCCGTTCGGGTCGTAGACCGGCAGCCCCGCGAGGCGGGCGACGTACACACGCGACGGCGATCCGGTCATGTCCGAAGGCTAACCCGCCGGAAGGGAGTCTCGGCTGAGGTCGCTTCGTAGACTTTTGTTCCTCGGGCGACAGCGGAGTGGGGTGGGGATGCCGGCATCCAGCGGGCTGGGAGCGGACGAGGAAACGGCGTACCTGGAACTGATCCGGCGCGGCGCCGCGTCACTGGGGGACCTGGCCGGTCGGCTCGGCCGATCGGTGCCAGAGGTACAGCGTGCGGTCGACGTACTGCAGACCGAAGGTTTCGTGCACCGCACGCCGCCACCCGCTGAGCTGATCGTGCCGGCGCCTCCGGAGCTTGCCGTGGAGCAGCTGATCCAGCGGCAGGAGGAGGAGTTCGAGCGGGTCCGCAAAGCGGCGTACCGGCTGGCGGCGGAGGCAACCACGCAGGGCGGTGAGCGGCGGACCGAGGAGCTGATCGAGATCGTCACCGGCGAGACCGCGGTCGGTCTGGCGTTCGACCGTGTACAGCGGACGGCCCGTACCGAGATGCGTGAGCTGGTCGCCCCGCCGTACGTCGCCTCGGCCGAGGTGAACAGTACGCAGCTGGCCAGGCAGGGCGCTGGTGTGGCGTATCGGGTGGTCTACGACAGCTCTGCCCTAGCTGACGCGGTGCTGGCGGCCAGTGCGGTCAGCCACGTCCGGGCGGGGGAGCAGGCCCGGATCGCCGACATACTGCCGACCAAGCTGGCGATCGCGGACCACGAGCTGGCACTGCTTCCTCTGGACTGGGCGACGCCGGCACAGGACGCAGCGCTGCTGGTGCATCCGTGCAGTCTGCTCGACGCATTGGTCGCGCTGTTCGAGACAGTGTGGAACAGGGCCAGCCCGCTGTCCGTGACCGAGTCGGACGGTCTGGAGCCCGAGGAGGCGATGTCTGCCGAGGACAGGCACCTCCTGTCGTTGCTGGTTGCTGGGCTCACTGATGACGCGGCAGGTGCGCGGCTCGGCATCAGTCGACGTACTGTCGCCAGACGGGTCCAGCAACTGATGGAACAGACTCACTCCCGCTCTCGGCTGCAGTTGGGCTGGCACGCGCGGGACCGCGGCTGGCTCTAACTCAGCTTCGGGCGGCGGCGCACTGGACGGTGCAGCGTCATCGGCGGCTTGCCGCGAGTGGTGGCTCTGGTCGGTACCGGAGCCTCGGCCCGCGGTGTGGCGTCGTACCGTCCGGTCGACTCGGTGATCTCACCTGTGGGGGCGAGGACGAGGATGTCCGCCTCAGCACGCCAGCGCTCCAGTTGGGTGTCCAGGTCCGCTGCGTTCAGCCGCTCGGTCCGTAGCACCTGCGCGGCTGCCGTCCACTCGTCGGTGCCGGGCTCGAGCCGCCGTACCGTCGCCGTCCAGCTCGCCAGCCGTTGCGTAGCAGGCTTGGCCGGTACGACGACCTCCACCGAGCGTGCCGTAGCGAGTCCGGGCAGGGGCTGTTCCGCGCCGTCGGCCGGGTCGGCGAGGACGACGTACTGCCCGTCGACGGTGGCGAACCAGGCAGGCGCCGGCCGCTTGCCGTCCCACGCCAGCCAGACGAGCCCGGCCTTCTTCATGACGCCGGCGATCACCTCGGCGCTCTCCATGGCATTCTCCGTGGCGTTGTCAGGGACAGCCTGCTCGTTGCTCACAGGTCCAAGTGTCACACGGTGAATCGGGACACACTCGCCAGCGAAGTGAGCCGGGTCACCGGAACAGCCGCGACGGACGCCGTACGCTGCCGGTGACCGGTGGGTAACCGAGCGGAGGTCGACGAATGACGGAACAGTTGCGCAGCAGGCGGTCCTGCCTGGCCACGCCCGGGTCCAACCCGCGGTTCCTGGCCAAGGCGAAGGGGCTGGACGCCGACCAGGTGTTCCTGGACCTCGAGGACTCTGTCGCGCCGATCGCCAAGCCGGACGCCCGGAAGAACATCGTCGCCGCGCTCAACGAGGGCGGCTGGGGCAACAAGCTGCGCGTCGTCCGGGTGAACGACTGGACCACCGAGTGGACGTACGCCGACGTGATCGAGGTCGTCGGCGGCGCCGGCGCGAACCTCGACTGCATCATGCTGCCGAAGGTGCAGACCGCCGAGCAGGTGGTCGCCCTCGACCTGCTGCTCACCCAGCTGGAGAAGGTGCACGGGTACGAGCCCGGCCGGATCGGGATCGAGGCGCAGATCGAGAACGCGCTCGGACTCACCAACGTCAACGCGATCGCCACCGCGTCGCCGCGGGTGGAGACGATCATCTTCGGCCCGGCGGACTTCATGGCGTCGATCAACATGAAGTCGCTGGTGGTCGGCGAGCAGCCGCCCGGGTACGACGTCGGCGACGCGTACCACTACATCCTGATGCAGATCCTGATGGCCGCGCGGGCGCACGGCAAGCAGGCGATCGACGGCCCGTACCTGCAGATCAAGGACGTCGACGGCTTCCGTCGCGTCGCGGGCCGCTCGGCCGCGCTGGGCTTCGACGGCAAGTGGGTGCTGCACCCGGACCAGATCGCCGCCGCGAACGAGGTGTACTCGCCGCGCCAGGAGGACTACGACCACGCCGAGAACATCCTCGACGCCTACGACCACTACACGTCGGCCGCCGGCGGCGGTCGCGGCGCGGTGATGCTCGGCGACGAGATGATCGACGAGGCCAGCCGCAAGATGGCCCTGGTCATCTCCGCCAAGGGCCGCGCCGCCGGCCTCACCCGCACCGACATCTGGCAGCCCCCGGCGGACTGAGCCGGGCCGAGGCCTTGTGTTCGGATCGGCGCGGGAGTAGGCCGGAAAGGTCCGATTCCTCGGGGGACCGTGATCCTCAGGAGGGGCCATGCGCCGTCCACGCGCCATGGTCCTGGCTACGGTCGCCTGCCTGGCCCTGACCGGGACCGGGCTGGCTTCCGCGCAGCCGGGCGCAGATACAGAGGTCACCGTCGGCAGTCCGTCGACGCCCTTCTCGCAGAACAAGCAGAACGAGCCTGGCCTCGCGGTCGATGCTCACCAGCCGTCGCTGCTCGCCTCGGGCGCCAACGACAACATCGATCTGGAGGCCTGTGCCGCGGGCGATCCGACGACCTGCCCGTTCACCGCGGGCGTCGGAGTCACCGGCATCACGTTCTCGACGAACGGCGGCCAGAGCTGGGTCCAGCCGACGTACACGGGCTGGTCGGCCCGGCACTGCCTCGGACCGGCGGCCTGTGTGCCGCGGGTCGGACCGATCGGGACATTACCGAACTTCTTCGAGAACGGGATGGTCTCCAACGGCGATCCCGAGCTGGCCTTCGGGCCGCGCCGAGGCGCCGACGGCGGCTTCTCCTGGACCAACGGTTCCAGGTTGTACTACAGCTCGCTGACGACTCCGTTCCCCGGCAACCCCGGCTTCCGGGGCGCCGCGGCGATCACGGTGTCACATCTGGACGCGACAGGTCCCGGCAACCGCCTCGCGGACGCGCTGGCCGGCGTCAACGCCGCGTGGTCCGATCCGGTCGTCGTGACCAGGCAGAACTCGGCGCTGTTCTCCGACAAGGAGCAGATCTGGGCCGACAACGCCGCATCGAGCGACTTCTTCGGCAACGTCTACGTCTGCAACGTCGGCTTCCGCGGCGTCGGTGCCGGAGCGCCGGAACCCGTGCTGTTCGCGGCGTCCAGCGACGGCGGGCTGACCTGGCGGAACAAGCAACTCTCTCCCGCGACGAACAACGCACAGACCGGTGGCCGGCAGGGCTGCGCGATCCGCACCGACAGCACCGGGACCGTGTACGTCGTCTGGGTCGGCACCGACATCCGGACCCGGCAGGGTGTGTTCTTCCAAGCCCGATCCTTCGACGGCGGCCGGACGTTCGAGCGGCCGCGGCCGATCACGATCGTGACGAACATCGGTCAGTTCGACCCGGTCCAGGGCCGGTTCACCATCGACGGTGTGGCAGGAGCGCGGACCAACACGTTCCCGAGCATCGACATCGCCAACGGTGCGCCGACGGGGGCGACCGCGACGGACGAGATCGTCGTCACCTGGTCCGACGACTCGGCAGGGACGAACAACGAGCGCGCGTACGTCATCCACTCGACGAACGGCGGTAACAGCTACACCGGCCGCACGATCGCCAGTCAGGGCGCGGACCGGGCCAACCAGCCCGCGATCGCGATCTCGCCCGACGGGCAGGACGTCTACCTGACCTACAACGCGTTCCTGGCGCCGTGGCAGACGACGACGGCGGCTCCGCGGCCGATGCTCGGCGTCGTACGGCACGCGAACTCGTCGACGGGTCCGTTCACCACCCTGCATCGCGGTGCGGTCGGTGATGCCCGCGCATCAAGCGCCAACGGGCTCGCCTTCGAGTTCCTCGGTGACTACAACTACGCGGTGGCGACCGAATCGTCCGGCGTCCTGGTCTGGAACGACACCCGCGATGCGGCGGACTGCCCGGCCATCGACGCCTACCGTCAGTCGCTGGTCGTCGGTACGCCGATCGCGGTGCCGGCACCTGGCACCGCCTGTCCGCCCACCTTCGGCAACACCGACATCTGGGGGATCGCGGTCGCCGACCCGACCGCGGACTGAGACGGGCGAGGGCAGCCGGCCGGCGGCCGGCTGCCCTCGACGGTGCGGCTCAGCGGGTCCAGACCTTGTAGATGTGGATGGGCTTGGCGGGTGGGCCGTCCTGGTCGGGGTCGGCGATGCCGGCGGCGACCATGCGGTCGAAGGTGGACATGCCGGCGATCACGTGGCCGAGGACCGTGTAGTTCGGGGCGATGTTGGCGAACGAGTGCACGACGAAGAACTCCGAGCCGTTGGTGCCCGGACCTTGGTTGCCGTAGGCAACGGTGCCGCGCGGGTAGGTCTCCTGGCCGGTGACCTCGTCGGGGAACTTGTAGCCCGGTCCGCCCTCCTCCTGACGGTAGATGTCGCCGCACTGCAGGACACCCAGGCGGGCCGAATTCGTCAGCCGGAAGCACTGGGTCATGTCGTAGAACCGGCTCTTCACCAGGTGCACGAAGTTGTGCACGCCGCACGGGGCGTTCGCCCGGTCCATCCGGACCACGAACGGTCCGTAGTTCGTCACGAAGTACACGTCGACCGTGCCCTTCGCGCGGGCGACCGGGGACGGGATCCGGACCGGTTTGGCGGCCGGGTTCTCGGGGGTGGGGGTGAACTCGCACTTCGCCACGGGCTTCGGGCTCGGCGTGGCGGAGGCGGTCGTTGTGGTCAGCGTCGTCGCGACCAGGAGGGCCGCGATCAGGGCGGGAATCGATCGCTTCATGCGACACACCGTAGTACTCCGATCGCACTGTGCAGAGCTTTCTGAAGCTTTTCCCCGCGGACTCGATCCGCTGCCGCATCCCGCCTAAGGTGAACCGGTCCGCTGCGGAAGGTGTGTTGTGTGAACGGCGAGGTACTGGCAGGTCGGTACCGGTTGCTGACCCTGCTGGGCAGGGGCGGTGCGGGTGAGGTGTGGCAGGCCGAGGACACGTTCCTCGACCGCCAGGTGGCGGTGAAGCTGCTGCGGTCCCTCGAAGGTGACCCGATGGACGCGCTCCAGCGGTTCCGCGCCGAGGCTCAATCAGCCGCTCGATTGACGCATCCGAACGTGGTCGCGACGTACGACGTCGGCACCGAGGGCGACCGCGTGTTCCTCGTGATGGAGCTGGTGCAGGGCCCGGACCTCGCCAAGCTGATGCGTACGTCGGGACTTCCCAGCGCCGAGCTGGTCGAACGGATCGCCACCCAGGGCGCCCGGGCCCTGGACGCCGCGCACGAGGCCGGGATCGTCCACCGCGACGTGAAACCCGGCAACCTGCTGCTGGCGCCGGACGGCACGCTCAAGATGACCGACTTCGGTATCGCGAAGCGGGCGGGCAACGAGACGACCGGGCTGGGCGTCCTGCTCGGTACGGCGTCGTACGTGGCGCCGGAGCAGGTCCGTGGAGAGGCAGCCACTCCGGCCAGCGACTGGTACTCGTTCGGCTGCGTCCTGCACGAGCTTCTGACCGGTACGCCGCCCTTCTCCGGGCCGACCGTTGACGTGGTCATGCGGCAGCACCTCGACGCGCCGCCTCCGCAGATCACGCGGACCGACGTACCTGCTGAGCTGGCCAACCTCGTCACGCACCTGCTGGCGAAGAACCCGGCCGACCGCCCTTCGTCGGCAGAGGAGGTGGCCGCGCTTCTCAGCAACGCTGCAAACACGCAGGTGCTCGCGGTGGAGCCACTCGGCATCGGTCAGTGGGAGGACGAGCCCACCTCGCACCGTGCGCCGGCGCGTGCCTTCCCGCTCGCCAAGGTGGGCATCGGCGTCGCAGTGGTGCTCGCAGCCCTCACCGGGTTGCTCATGCTGCGCGAGAGCGTGACGAACGACGCCCCGAAGGCACAGGCCGGCGATACGCCGTCCGCGCCGATGCAGAAGGCCACTGTCGCCCCCAAGACCACACCGAAGCCGAGCCCTACTCCCACCAAGACGACGCCCTCGAAGACGCCCAAGCAGACGCAGAACCCGCGGGCGGTCCCGGTCCAGCGACTGCGCACGCTCGCCGCACAGGTCCGTGCGACCCAGCAGGACAGCCGCAGCAAGGCGCCACGCGAGGCTGCGCGGGACCTGGACAAGGCCGCCGAGGCAGTGGACCAGGGCGACCTCAACGCCGCGGCACAGCACTTCTACGACGCCAGGCGGAAGCTGGCCGAGGCGCAGCAACGCAACCGCTGGCAGCCGACGCAGGAGATCGTCACGCTGTTCGCGACCATCGGGCGCTCGCTGCCCCGGCCCGGCGACGGCGGCAACGGCGACGGGGACAACCGCGACGGCGACGGCGGCGACAACGACGAGTGAGCCACGCGACCTTCACCAGGTGGCCGGTGTCACAGCGGGTGTCCCCGTAGTGCCGGGATGCTGATAACCGCGATACTCGCGGGTAAGCCGGCCGAAGGAGGCGCACGATGAGCAGGTTGCAGCAGACCGAGGGCCTGACCGACGTCCAGGAGGAGATCCTGAAGACGGTCCGGGCCTTCGTCGAGGCGGAGATCCTCCCGGTCGCCACCGAGCTCGAGCACCGCGACGAGTACCCGACCGAGATCGTCGAGGGCCTCAAGGAGCTCGGCCTGTTCGGGCTGATGATCCCCGAGGAGTACGGCGGACTCGGCGAATCGCTGCTCACCTACGCGCTGTGCGTGGAGGAGATCGCCCGCGGCTGGATGAGCGTCTCCGGCATCATCAACACGCACTTCATCGTCGCGTACATGCTGCTCCAGCACGGGACCGACGAGCAGAAGCAGAAGTACCTGCCGCGGATGGCCACCGGCGAGGTCCGCGGCGCGTTCTCGATGTCCGAGCCGGGGTGCGGGTCCGACGTCGCCGCGATCAAGACCAAGGCCACGAAGGACGGGGACGGCTACGTCGTCAACGGCCAGAAGATGTGGCTGACCAACGGCGGTTCGTCGAACCTGGTCGCCGTACTCGTGAAGACCGACGAGGGACAGGACTCGGTCTACAAGAACATGACCACGTTCCTGGTCGAGAAGGAGCCCGGTTTCGGCGAGGTCGACAAGGGCCTGACCGTGCCCGGCAAGATCGAGAAGATGGGCTACAAGGGCGTCGACACCACGGAGCTCGTCTTCGACGGGTACCGGATCGACGCCGGGCAGATCCTCGGCGGCGTACCGGGCAAGGGTTTCTACCAGATGATGGACGGCGTCGAGGTCGGCCGCGTGAACGTGGCCGCGCGCGGGTGCGGGGTGGCGCGCCGGGCGTTCGAGCTGGGGATCTCCTACGCGCAGCAGCGCGAGACGTTCGGCAAGAAGATCGCCGAGCATCAGGCGGTGCTGTTCCGGCTGGCCGACATGGCGGTGAAGGTCGAGGCCGCGCACGAGCTGATGGTGAAGGCGGCCCGGAAGAAGGACAGCGGCTCCCGCAACGACTTCGAGGCGGGCGTCGCGAAGTACCTGGCCAGCGAGTACTGCTCCCAGGTCGTGGAGGACTCGTTCCGCATCCACGGCGGCTACGGCTTCTCCAAGGAATACGAGATCGAACGCCTCTACCGCGAGGCGCCGATGCTGCTGATCGGCGAAGGCACCGCCGACATCCAGCGGATGATCATCGGCCGCCGCCTGCTGGAGGACTACAAGCTGTAGGAGGGCGTCTGAGCACCCTGCGCCTACTGCGCGGCACTCGGCGGGCACCTCGCTGCACTGGAGGAAAGGGCACGATGGATCCGCATCGAACCCTTCCCTCCAGCGCACCGAGGCGCTCCGCCGAGCACCTGCTCGCTACGGCGCAGGGTGCTCAGACGCCCTCCAGAACCGGCCGGCGCGCTGGGTCGACGGGCGGGGCGGTGCCGGTCGGCCCAGCGCGCGGCGGGGCAGGGGCTGTGGGGTCAGGCGGGCGCGCGGTCCGGGGGACGGGTGCGGCCCGAGCCGTGGCCGGCGAGGAGCCAGATGCCCAGCTGCGTGATCTCGTGGCGTACCGAGGCGCCGGCCCGGCGGGTGGTGATCAGCCCGGCCTCCCGCAGTACCGTCGCCTGATGGCTGGCGGCGGCCGGGGAGATCTTGCAGCGTTTCGCCAGCTCCGTCGTGGTGCACCCGCTGACGGTCGCCTCCAGCGCGGCGGCCCGGGTCGACCCGAGCAGTGAACCCAACGGGTCACTCGACGAGGCCGGTTCCATCGACGCCTGCCGCAGGATCCCAGGCGCATGCTGGATCGGGTACACCAGGATCGGTCGGAGATCCGGGTCCCGCAGCTTGGTCGGTACCTGCCAGCAGAACGCCGAAGGCTGCAACTCGATTCCCCTGCCATCGAGATACAGATCTCGGTCGTTCATGTCCAGCACCTGCAGGACCGGTGGCACCCACCGGACCCGCGGATGCAGCGACGACAGCAATCGGTCCACACCGTGCCGGGCCAGCGCCTCCCCGCGATGGGCGTGGTCAGCGGACACGTGTGTCCCGATCGACTTCCAGTACGGCGCGATCGCCGCGTCGTGGTACGTCCGGATGGCCTGCCCGAGCTTCTGCATCGACGAGCGGCCACCCTGCGCGAGCTCCCGCGTCCACGGCGACGGCGGCCGGTACTGCGCGAGCAGGTCGAGCTGGCTGCGCACCTGTTGCCGCGGTGTCGCCAGCGTCTGCTCCAGCGCGGTGTCGAAGTCCGGGGCAGACTCGGCCGGAGTGAGGAAGTCGGGGGAGTAGCCCCGCGACGGCGTCAGCTCGAGCAGCAGCCGCATCTGGTCCGGCGAGACGGTGGCGCGCACCCGGCGGCGCCAGTCCTCGAAGATCAGCCGCCCCTCCGAGTGCTGCAGCATGTGCAGACTCAGCAGCACCTCCCACAGCGGCGCCGGGGTGGTCGCGATCGTGATCCGGGTCAGGTCGCGTGGCGTGAAATGAATGCGCAGCACCGCAGCCCCTCCCAGTCCTCGTCTCCCCGGGCGACGTCCGGTCGCGGAAAGTAATCAATTCCTGACCGAACGCGATTCCGGAATTCAATCAAGGCAGGTGATCGCGCGACAACTGTTTGAACATTCCAATCGGGGAGTACTCCTGGCCATGGCAAAAGGTTGCCAAGTCACCCTTCATCGGTGGGCGAACAGCGCGCTCAGAGCCAGTGGTTGCGCTTGAACAGCCGGTAAAGGACGAAACATGCCGAGAGCATCACGCCGAGGACGACGAAGTACGCGTACTTCATCCGCAACTCCGGCATGTAGTCGAAGTTCATCCCGTAGATACCCGCGATCATCGTCGGCACCGCGAGGATCGCCACCCACGCCGAGATCCGGCGCATGTCCTCGTTCTCGGCCACCTGGACCTGCGCCAGCCCGGCCTGCAGGATCGAGCTGAGCAGCTCGTCGAACGAGATCACCTGCTCCTTCACCCGCTGCAGGTGGTCGTCGACGTCGCGGAAGTAGTTCTTGGTCTCGTCGGCGATCAGCGGGTGCCGCAGCGTCGACAGCGCGCGCATCGGGCCGGTGAGCGGGGCGACGGCCCGTTTGAGCTCCAGCACCTCGCGTTTCAGCTGGTACACCCGGTCGATGTTCCGCCAGCCACGCGGCGAGAACATCGACGTCTCGATCATGTCGATGTCGGCCTGTACGGCGTCCGCGACCTCCAGGTACCGGTCCACCACGTGGTCCGCGATCGCATGCAGCACCGCGCCCGGACCGGTGGCCAGCCGTTCCGGCTCCCGCTCCAGCTCCTGGCGCAGGCCCGCCAACTCGCTGTGCTCACCGTGCCGGACCGTGACCACGAAGCCGGGTCCGCAGAACACCATGACCTCACCGGTCGCGACGACCTCGCTGGTGGCGGTCAGGTCGTGGTGCGGGACGTAGGTAACGGTCTTGAACACGGCGAACAGCGTGTCGCCGTACCGCTCCAGCTTCGGCCGTTGGTGCGCCTCGGACGCGTCCTCGAGCGCCAGCGGGTGCAGGCCGAACTCGGCACCGATGATCGCGAGCTGGTGGTCGGTCGGCTGGAACAGTCCGATCCAGACGAACCCCTGCCCCCGGCGAGCCCGGTCCAGGGCCTCGGTGTACGAATCGACCCGCCGGTCACGGACGCCGTCCCGGTACAGTCCCCAGTCGACCAGGGCGCCTTCGAGCTTGCCGGTGACGACCTCGTCCTGCGGGCGGCCGGCACCGCCGGCGCGCCGGGCGAACACCCGTCCCATCCGGCGTGTCGCGCCCATGTCCCACCGTCGCCCGGTCATCACCGGCGAGGCTATCAAGACGTGGTAACCAGCCGTCGGCAATGATGGGGGTTGGAAGCACGTGGAGAGGAACGACGATGACCACCCAGGGCATGCCCTCGATGGACCCCAGGCCGACCGGCCTGACGATCGGGACGTACGACACCTACCGGGAGGCGCAGCGCGCCGTCGACTACCTCTCGGACGAGAAGTTCCCGGTCGAGCACACGACCATCGTCGGTAACAACCTCCGTCAGGTCGAGAAGATCACCGGCCGGCTCACCTGGGGCCGGGCGCTGACCGCCGGCCTGGCCAGCGGCGCCTGGTTCGGCCTGTTCGTCGGTCTGCTGCTGGGAATGTTCACCCAAGGCAACTTCCTGGCCGCGCTGCTCACCGGTGTGGTGCTGGGCGCGTTCTTCGGGATGGTGTTCGGCGGCCTCGGCTACGCGCAGTCCGCCGGCCGCCGGGACTTCACATCGCGGACCGCGGTCGTCGCCACGACGTACGACGTCCTCTGCGACTTCAAGTTCGCCGAGGAGGCGCGCAACCACCTGGCCAAGCTGGCGCTCAAGGGTGAGGTCCACCCGCTGCTTCCGGAGCACCAGCAGTCGGCCCCGCGACCCACCGACTGAGCGGGCGGGTGTCCTGGCCCGCCGGGAGGTGACCTATCTCTCCCGCCGGTGAGAGCCAGACCACGGTCCGGATGCGCCCGGACCCGGCAGCATGGGGAATCCAGAGCGAGGAGGAACCGGGATGCAGTTCGGGCGCAGTTACGAGGAGTTCGAGGTCGGCGCGGTCTACAAGCACTGGCCGGGCAAGACGGTGACGGAGTACGACGACCACCTGTTCTGCCTGCTCACGATGAACCACCATCCGCTGCACCTGGACACGCACTACGCGCAGGAGACCACCCAGTTCGGCAAGAACGTTGTGGTCGGCAACTACATCTACTCGATCCTGCTCGGCATGTCGGTGCCGGACGTCAGCGGCAAGGCGATCGCGAACCTGGAGATCGAGTCCCTGCGGCACGTCGCGCCGACGTTCCACGGCGACACGATCTACGGCGAGACGGTCGTCCTGGACAAGTGGGAGTCCAAGTCCAAGGACGACCGCGGCGTCGTCTACGTGGAGACCAAGGGCTACAAGCAGGACGGCACCGTCGTGTGCCTCTTCCGCCGCAAGGTCATGGTCCCGAAGAACAACTACCTCGAAGCCCGCGGCGGCGAACAACCCGCCCGCCCCACCCCCACCAGCTAGCCGCCCTACCGTCCGCCGGCCGCCCCACCACCGGCTGCCCCACCACCGGCTGACGCCCCGCCGGCTCCAGCCCCTCCGCATCTCGTGGGTCGACCACCCGGATGCAGGGTTTGCCACTCGCATCCCGGTCGCAAACCCTGCATCTCGGACGTCAACCCACCAGAAGCGTCTAGAGGAACAGTTCGATCACCGGGACCAGGACGTTCGGTTTCTGGATCGGGAGTTTCAGGGTCAGGGTCTCGGAGGAGACGCCGCCCATCGTGGTGTTCTGGGCCTGCTGGTGCGGGTCGTTGACGATCCGCTTGATCTCGGACGCGTCGTTCAGGAGCTGGGCGTACTTGACCTTGCCGGCCAGACCGTGCAGGTGGACGTGACCCATCGGCCAGGAGAACAGGTGCAGGTACAGCCGATTGCCCTTCTGGGTGAACCGGCAGTCGTCCGGCGCGGTGTACTCCGCCGGACGCGCGCCGCGGATGGACCGCTCGTGCAGCCGCATCCACTCGCCGATCGACGCCAGCGTCGCCAGCGCCCGCGGATCGAACTCACCCCGCCCGGTCGGGCCGACGTTGAGCAGCAGGTTGCCGTCCTTGGACACCGAGTCGACGAGCATCTTCACCAGCAACTCGGGTGACTTCCAGTCCAGGTTGTCCCGGTCGTATCCCCAGCTGCCGTTGAGCGTCTGGCACGCCTCCCACAGGACCGGTACGCCGTCGCGCTGCATCGGGGCGTCCGGCTGGTACTGCTCCGGCGTCACGAAGTCGCCCGGGATGTCCAGCCGGTCGTTGATCAGGATGTCCGGCTGCAGCTCCCGGACCATCGCCATCAGTTCCTCCGACCGCCAGTCGTCCCGGCCCTTGCCGTGACCCGGTGACCCGTCGGGGTAGGTGTGGTTCGGGTACGAGAAGTCGAACCACATGATGTCGATCGGGCCGTAGTTCGTCAGCAGCTCGCGGGTCTGGGCGTGCAAGTAGTCGGCGTACACCTGGATGTCCCGCCCGGCCGCCTTGGCCTTGGCCTCCTCGTCGTCGCGCTGCGGGTGCACGACGTCGATCGGGAACTCCGGGTGGTGCCAGTCGATCAGCGAGTGGTAGAACCCGACCCCGAGTCCCTCGGCGCGGCACGCCTCGACGAACGGGCCGACGAGGTCCTTGCCCCACGCGGTCTTGGCGACCGTGTAGTCGGACACCTGCGAGTCCCACAGGCAGAACCCCTCGTGGTGCTTGGTCGTGAGTACGGCGTACCGCATGCCGGCCTCACGCGCCGCGCGGGCCCACTTGCGCGGGTCGTACAGATCCGGCTCGAAATGGTCGAAGTACGGCTGGTAGTCCTCGTCGGTCAGCCGTTCGCGGTTCTTCACCCACTCGTGGCGGGCCGGCAGCGAGTACAGGCCCCAGTGGACGAAGAGGCCGAACCGCCAGTCACGGAACTTCTCGACAGCATGCGCGGGAGGCGCGTCGGTCATCTCATTTCTCCTTAGGAATCAACGGCCGCCCAGCCCGGTGACGAGCAGACCGCGGACGAGGTGTTTCTGCAACAGGACGACGAGCAGCACGGTGGGCACCATGGCCAGCACCGACGCCGCCATCATCAGGTTCCACTGGGTGCCCTGCTGGCCGATGAACTGGGCCAGGCCGAGCGGGACGGTGCCCTTGGCCTCGACGCTGTTCACGATGATCAGCGGCCACAGGAAACTGCCCCAGAAGCTGATGAAGGTGAAGACGGTCAGTACGGCGATCGCGGGCCGCGCGAGCGGCAGCATGATCCGCAGGAACGATCCGAACGGACCGCACCCGTCCACCCTGGCCGCCTCCTCCAACTCGGCCGGGACGGTCAGGAAGAACTGCCGCAGCAGGAAGGTGCCGAACGCGGTGAACGCCCACGGCAGGATCAGCGCCCAGTAGCTGTCCACCCAGCCGAGCGACTGCATCAGCCAGTACATCGGAACGATCAGCACCTCCTGCGGCACCATCAGCGTCCCGAGGAACAGCACGAACAGTTGCTCCCGGCCCCTGAATTTCAGCCGCGCGAAGGCGTACGCCGACATGCTCGAGGCAACCACCACGACCAGGGTGCCGACGACCGCCACGAAGAGGCTGTTCAGGAAGTACCGGCCGAACGGCGCGAACGTGAACGCGTCGGCGTAGTTCTGCCAGCGGATCTCGGACCCGAACAGCTCGGGAGTCGGTGTGAACACCTCGTCCGCGGGCTTCAGCGACGTGGAGACGGCGTACACCAGCGGGCCGAGGAACAGGATCGCCACGAGGATCAGCAACACGTGCGAGACGCCGCTACGGAACCGGCGTGCGGTGGCGGAGGTCTCAGACATCGTAGTTCACCCACTTCCGCTGGCCGACGAACTGGATCGCGGTGATGCCCATGATGATCACGAACAACACCCACCCGGCCGCCGACGCCAATCCCATGCTGAGGAACTGCCAGCCCTGGTTGTAGACGTACATGACGATCGTCTGCGTGGACACGCCCGGACCGCCCTGGGTCAGGATGAACGGCTGCGCGAACACCTGGAACGACGTGATCAGCGTCATCGTGGTGGCGAAGAACAGCGACGGCGTGATCATCGGCCAGGTGACGTACCGGAACCGCTGGAACGGTCCGGCGCCGTCGATCTGAGCCGACTCCAGCTGCGACTGCGGCACCTGGTCGAGCGCGGCCGAGAAGACCAGGAAGTTGTACCCGAACCCCTGCCAGATCGACATCGCCACGATCGCCGGCATCGCCCAGTCCGAGGAGCCGAGGAAGTTCGGGGCGTTGATCCCGAACCAGCTCTGCAGACCGCTGTCGAGCAGTCCGCCGGGCTGGAACAGCAGCCGCCAGACCATCACGTTCGCGACCATCGGCGTCATCACCGGGATGAAGAACAGCACCCGGAACGCCTGCCGGCCCTTGATCTTCGGCCCGAGCCAGGTCGCCAGCCCGAGCGAGACGACCACGTTCAGCGGTACGTACAGCACGACGAACAGCGTCGTGTTCAGCACCACGCGGCGGAACACCGGATCGCTCAGCAGCTGGGTGTAGTTCTCGATGCCGAGGAACTTGCGCTCGCCGAACACCGGCCAGTCGAACAGGCTGATCCCCAGTGCCATCGCGGTGGGGAACAGCGTGAACAACGCCAGTCCGCCGAGGCTCGGAGCCAGGAAGACCGACGCGTACCGGCCGTCCCGCCGCAACGCGGGCGGCCGCCCCGCCCGGCGCGCCCTGTCAGGCGGCACACCGGGAGGGGCTTCAGTGGTGTCGGTGGCGGTCATGGGGCCTCCCGTCCTGGACTGAGGAGCGCAGGGAGCGAAGCGACCGGAGCGACGAGGGAAGGACGGGAGTTACAGCCCCATGACCCGCCGCGCCGGAGGTGTGGCATGTGCACGGTCATCAGGACCCTGCGCCCGCCTGGTCCTGGATGGTCTTGAGCGCCTGCTCCGGTGGGACCTCACCGTTCAGCACCTGGGTGCCGAACCGGGTGAGCAGGTCGTTGACCTGGACCCAGTTCTTGGACGTGACCAGCGGGACCGAGTTCTCCGACGCGTAGTCGATGACCTCCTTGGCCTCCGGGATCTTCGCGGCGGTGAACCAGGCCGGGTGCGCGGCGATCCGGGCCGGGTACGCGCGGCCGGCCGCGGCCAGCGTGGTCAGCGGCTTCTCACTCGTCATCGACATGATCGCCTGGAACGCGGCGTCCGGTGTCTTGCACGACCGGGAGATGCCGAAGCCGGAACCCGCGGTGAACGTCTTGGAACCGTCCGGACCGGCCGGGATCGGCGCGATGCCGAGGTTGAACTTGACCTTGCCCAGGGTGTCGATCAGCGACCACGGCCCGTTCAGCTGCATCGCCGACTTGCCGGAGACGAACTGCGTGGTCTCGAAGTCGGTGCTGCCGGACGGCACCTGCGGCGCGATCTTGTCGGTCCGGACGAAGTCGGCCCAGCCCTTGAACCCGTCGGTGAACTTGGAGTCGGTGAGGTTCAGCTTGCCGTCGGCCAGCGGCTCCGCACCGGTCATGGTGCGCACCCAGGAAGCCACGCCGAGATCTCCGGGCGTCGTCACCAGGCCGGTCCGGCCCCCGGTCGTGAGCTTCTTCGCGGCCGCCTTGAACTCGTCCATCGTCCAGCCCGGCTTCGGATCCGGTACGCCGGCCGCCTTGAACAGGTCCTTGTTGTAGAAGATCACCATCGGGCCGGAGTCGTACGGGATCGCGATCTGCTTCCCGTCGGACTTCAGGCCGTCCATGATCGGCTTGTCGAAGTCCTCGGTCTTCAGCCCGTACTTCTGCATCAGGTCGTCGAGCGGCAGCATCGCGTTCGCGTACGACGCCAGGCGCAGCGACTGCATGCCGATGATGCAGGGGGCCTTGCCGCTGGCGAGCAGGGTGCCGATCTTCGACCAGTAGTTGTTCCAGTCGGCGCCCTGCAGCTTGACGGTGATCCCCGGGTGGTCGGTGTGCGCCTGGTCGGCGACCTTCTGCCAGGCCGCCTGGTCCTCGGTGCCGCCGATCCAGAACTGCCAGGTCAAGTCGGCCTTGTCGGCCGATCCGGACCCGCTGTCGCTACCGCCGCCGCCACCGCCGCCGCAGGCGGCTACGGCGGTCAGGGCCAGCACCGCACCGGCGGCGGTGAGCCAGCGGCGTGCCCGCGCTGGTGTTGCTCTCATCCTGACCTCCAAGGAAATCTTTGAGTCATCCGATCAATATGTCGAGAGATCGGTGGGAGTCAACACTTCGTCTCCTTATTTCAGGGCATAAAGTTCCTCGCTACGCTCTAGCGCAACCCCTAGACCTCCGATGTATGGTCCAGATACATCGGAGGTTTGCCGGGTGAAGGGAGGGTGGCATGGCGGTCACCGATGCGGCGATCGACCGGATCAAGCAGATGATCGTGACCGGTGAGCTGCGGCCGGGCGACCGGCTGCCGCGCGAGACCGACCTGGCTGCGCGGCTCGGCCTGTCCCGGAACTCGCTGCGCGAGGCGGTCAAGGCGCTGGCGCTGATCCGGGTCCTCGAGGTCCGGCAGGGCGACGGCACCTACGTGACCAGCCTGGACCCCGCGCTGCTGATGGAGACGATGGGGTTCGTCCTCGACCTCCACCAGGACGCGTCCGTCCTGGAGTTCTTCGAGGTACGCCGGATCCTCGAGCCGGCCGCCGCCGCGCGGGCGGCGCTACGGATGCCCGACGAGGACATCGCCGCGCTGCACAAACTGCTCGACGAGCTCGGCCCGCAGCCGTCGGTCGAGGAACTGCTCGCCAGTGACGGGGAGTTCCACAAGGTGATCGCGGTCGGCAGCGGCAACCGCGCGCTGGCCTCGATCATCGACAGTCTGCGGCAGCCGACCTACCGGGCCCGGATCTGGCGCGGGCTGACCCAGGACGACGCGGTCGCCCGCACCCTCGCCGAGCACCGGGCCATCCTGACCGCGATCGAGGGCCGGGAACCCGAGGTGGCGAGGGCGTGGGCGACCGTCCACATCGCCGGCGTGGAACGGTGGATCCAGGAGGCGGTCAACCTCGACGAGGAGTCAGCTCCACGAGGACCGCGGAAGGCATCGGGACAGTCAGCTCGACCGCTCCGTCGCGCAACTCCAGTGGAGTACTGACCAGCCAGGTGCGCTCGGCCAGGTCGGCCAGCTGCTCGGCGGTCGGCCAGTCGGGCAGCCCGGCGGCGGCTGTCGCGAGGTCGCCGACGCCGATGGCCAGGGTGGTGGCGGTTGCTTCCCAGGACGGGTTCACCCCGGGCAGTTGGAGGCGGATGCGGCGGGTCAACTCCGATGCACCGTTCGCTTTCGACTGATCCAGGGTGAGGTTCCACAGCAGTACCGCGAGTCGGTCGCCGTGCCTGTCGCCGTGCCTGTCCCCGCCCCTGGTGCCGTGCCTGGTGCCGTGCCTGTCGCCGTGCCTGTCGTCCTGCCTGTCCCTGTCCCTGTCCCGGTAGCTGTTGCTGTCGCTTTCCCGCGATGCCCAGGCCTCGATCAGGCTGCCGGCGCCGTCGCCGTCGTACGACACCGGGAGCTCGACCGGGCCGAGGCGGCTCAGCAGCGTCATCGCGTGGTACCGCGGCTTCGCCAGCCCGCCGACGGTCTGCAGCCCGAACCCGCCGTGCAGGAACCGCGGCGGCCGCCCGAGCTCCTCGAAATGGTCGGACGCGACCCAGTACGAAAGCGCGTCGATCCGCCCGGCGGCGGACCGCATCCCGCGGAGCAGGAACACACCCGCGAACACCGAGTCGTTGATCGGGTTGAAGTGCCGCGGCGTCACGCCCCATTCGGTCCACAGGATCCGCGCATCGCCGTACCCGTGCCGCTCCAGCGAGGCCCGGACGTCGAGCGGGGGACTCCCGTACGTGTGCGTCGACACGAAGTCCACCGGCGTACCGTGCCGCTTGGCATGGGCCAGGAGGTCGTCGACCCAGCCGGCCGCGGCGGAGGACGGCCCGCCGACCGCGAGCCGCACGTCGACGGATTTCACCGCGGCCGCGGACACGTCGTACAGCTGGAGCCACTCGGCCTTGGTGCCGGACCAGAAGACCTCGAGATTCGCCTCGTTCCACACCTCGAAGTCCCAGGTCAGCACCTCCTCCAGGCCGTAGCGGTCGACGAGGTGCAGGACGAGCGCCCGGACCAGATCGTGCCAGGCCTGGTACGACGCCGGCGGCGAGATGATCGCGCCGTACTCGAAGACCGTCTTCGTGGGATCGCTCGCCAGCTCGCGCGGCATGAAGCCGAGCTCGACCACCGGCCGCAGCCCGATCGCCAGCAGCTTGTCGTAGATCGCGTCGACGACCGAGAAGTCGTACCCGGCGCCGTCGATCACGTGCGTGTCGTCGTGGAAGATCGCGTGCGCCCGGACCGTACGGACGCCGATCTCGTCGTGCATCCGCCACAGCGCTTCCTCGAGCTCCACGCCGATCTCGTGATTGCCTGTCCGGTCCTTGCAGAGCAGCTGGCTGAGGCGTTCGCTGCCGATCATCGGGACCCAGGGTGTCTGCAGTTCGGTGCCCTCGGCAACCACGTCGACGGTCACGGTCACGTCCGGCGCCTCGCCGTCGGCGGTCAGCGGTACGGCGCCGACGGTGTGACTCGGCCGCCCGTGGGTCGTCACCTCGGGCACGCTCGCGACGGCATAGCGGTACGGCGTACCAGGGGTGCACGTGGTGTCGACGTACGGCGGTGACGGGATCGAGAGCACGTCACCGCTGTGATGGTCCACCGGCTCGAGCGGCCCGTGCTCACCCGCTCCGCGCAGGATCAGGTAGCCGACCGCGCCGTCCACCGGGGACCAGTCGATCGTCACCTGCCCGACGCCGCCGACCGCGCTGACTTCCTTGGGCGGATCGAGGTCCGGGAAGGCGAACTCGCGCTCCTCGTCGCTGCGGAGCGCGATCCGCCCCATCCAATCCGATCGAGCCCAGTCGGCCTTGGCGTCGTGCTGCATCTGGTTGTCTCCTGTTACTCGAGGCCGGACTCGAACTGCTCCATCCCGATCACCGGCCGGATCCGCGACTCCACCGCCCGGCTCGCGAAGTTCCGCCGGATCAGGTCGTTGCCGAACACGTTGCCGATGGCACCCATCACCATCGCCTGGTCGAGTGACAGGTACCGTTTCGCGATCAGCCCGGACTTCACCGCGACCGAGTCGTAGAAGCCGCCACCGCCGTACGCGTGCAGGGTGGACTCGATCTTGCTGAGGTTGTCGATCGCCTGCCGCGGCGCGTACGCCATCGCCAGGAACGCGGCGTGCGGGGTGACCACGCCGTCGCCGTACGCCGGGTTCGGGTTGGTGCCCTCGCGGCAGCCTTCGAAGCCGGCGTCGTGGTTGGTGCCCTCGAGGTCGGAGGGGTAGCCGCCCGGATCCATACCGAGCGGCTCGACGCCGTAGACGGAGTACCCGCCCTTGGGGTTGGAGGCCGGCGAGAAGCCCCAGTAGCCGTACTTCGCGTCGTCCAGGCCGTGCTCGATGTGCGCGCGGACCGTCAGCGGGTGGTTGATGCCCCAGCTGCGCGGCGCCCAGGTCGCCTCGGGCACGAACAGGTCCGGCATCAGCGACTCGAACATGTCGCCGCCCCACGACGGCACGATCCGCATCCCGCGGTACGAGTAGGTGCCTTCGAAGACGTCGAGACCGAGGTAGGTGCGGTGCACACCCTTCGGTTTCTGCTCGACCCACGACCAGTCACAGGTGTCAGGGAAGGTGCGGTACGTCGCGAAGTACTGCGTGTGCGGGACCTGGCCGAGCGCGAACCCGACGTACCCGGCGATCCGGGCCTCGGTGTTGCAGGTGTCGTAGTGGAACTTGCGGTAGTACACGTCCGGGCCTACGCCGGCGTGGTTGCCCTTGTCGGTCTCCTCGTCAGGCGGCGGGGTCTCGAAGAAGCCGCCGCGCATCAGGCCGCCCGGGCGGGCCGCGGGGTTGTAGTAGAACTTGAAGTTCATCTTGCCCAGCAGGGATTCCGCGAGTGCGCGGGCGCGCGGCTCGGCGTCGCGGACCACCATCAGCGCGCAGGCGAACCACGCGTTGTCGACGCTCGACACGAAGGGCGTGATCGGCTTGGTCCCGTCCGGATCGGTACGCAGGACCTCGCCGGTCGCCTCGTCGTACCAGTTGAAGTACATACCGCTGGGCTCGTGATGGTCGACGCTGTGCATCGTCGTCAGCGTCTGCGTGATGCGCCGCAGCGACTCCTGCGGCGAGATGATGCCGAGATGTTTGGCGACCACCGTGCTCCACAGGTAGCCGCCGATGTTGGTGGGGGAGGTGTAACCGCTGCGCACCGGCTCGGTCACGGACTCACCGATGTTGTCCGCAGGCAGCCCGGTCCGCTCGTCGGTCATGGCGACAAGACTCCGCCAGGTATCCCGAGCCCACCGCCCGACCAAAGCTTTGTCGGCCCGGCTCGGCGCCCAGCGGCCGACCAGAGCTTGGTCCGCCCGGCTGGGTACCCACCCGCCTTTCAGTGTCTGGGCGGGCGCGGGCGTTCCTCCGAAAGCGGGTGATTCGACCCCAGCGAGCGCAAGCGCTCCGGTCGAGGCGAGCAAGGTACGGCGACTGATGTTGGCGGTCATCAACGTCTCCAGGGTTATTTGAGTCCGGTGATCGCGATGCCCTTGGTGACATGGCGCTGGAAGGCCAGGAACATCACCAACACAGGTACGACGACCACGACCGCGCCGGCCATCAGCAGGCCGTAGTTCTGCGCGTTCTGTCCGGTCGAGTACAGGGCAAGAGCGACGGGGAGGGTGTACTTGTCCTCGGTCTGGGCGATCACCAGCGGCCACAGGAAGTTGTTCCAGGATCCGAGGAAGGTGAGGATGCCGAGCGTGGCCAGCGCGGGCCGGGTGAGCGGCAACATGATGCGCGCGAAGATGCCGAGCTCGCCGGTGCCGTCGACGCGTCCGGCGTCGATGAGGTCGTCGGGCAGCCCGAGGAAGAACTGGCGCATCAGGAACACGCCGAACGGCGAGACCAGGAACGGCAGGATCAGACCCGGGTACGAGTTCGCCAGCCCGGCGTTGGTGACCAGGACGAACAGCGGCACGAAGGTGACCATGCCGGGGATCATCAGCGTGGCCATCACCACGACGAAGAGCGCGTTGCGGCCCTTGAAGCGGAGCTTGGCCAGCGCGTAGCCGATCATCGAGCAGAAGATCAGGTTCCCGGCCGTGACGGCGAGGGCGACCAGGGTCGAGTTGAGGAAGTAGCGCGGGAAGTTCGCCTTGCTGAACAGCTCTTCGTAGTTCTGCGACGTCGGCCGCTCGGGCCACCACGTCGGCGGGACCCGGAGCAGCTCGCCCTGGGTCTTGAAGCTGCCCAGCACCATCCACAGGAACGGCGCCGCGACAGCGATCAGGCCGAGCACCCCGATCAGGTAGATCCACCAGGTACGGCGCATCACTTCTCCCTCAGCAGCCGGAACTGGATGAACGTGATCACCGCGATGACGACGAACAGGATGTACGCCATCGACGTCGCGAGACCGTAGTTGCCGAAACCGAACTGGTTGTACGTGTACATCGACACCGAGAGCGTGCTGTCCAGCGGACCGCCCTTGGTCATCACGAAAGGCTCTTCGAAGAACTGCAGGTATCCGATACCGGTGGTCACACTGGTGAACAGGATCGTCGGGCGGAGCAGTGGCAGGATCAGGTACCGGAACCGTTGCCAGGCGCCCGCGCCGTCGATCTGGCCGGCCTCCTCGACCGAGTCCGGGATGCCCTGGAGGCCGGCCAGGAAGATGATCATCGCGGACCCGAAGTTCCGCCAGGCGGCCATCGCGATCAGCGACGGCATCGCCCAGGTCTTGGACGCCAGCCAGTTCGGTCCGTCGATGCCGACCCAGCCGAGCACGGTGTTCAGCAGACCGTTGTCCGGCGACAGCACGAACCGCCAGATCACTGCGATCGCGACGATCGAGGTGACCACCGGCAGGTAGTACCCGACCTTGAACAGCGCCTGGAACCGCTTGACCCCACGATCCAGCAACACCGCCGCCCCCAGCGCCAGAACCAGCGTCAACGGTACGCCGATGACGACGAAGTACGCCGTGTTGAACGCCGCTTTCCGGAACGTCTCGTCCTGCAGAGCTTTGACGTAGTTGTCGACCCCGACCCCGTTCACCGAGAACGGCGTCCGCAGATCCCGCTGCCGGATGTCGGTAAAACTCATCCCCAACGACCCCAGCACCGGCCCCGCCGTGAACGCCAGGAAGAGCAGCACGAATGGCAACGTCAACACCCAGGCGGCAACAGCCTGCCGATCAAATGCCCCACGCCGCTGCTCGGCCCGCCCGCCCAAAGCTGCGGCAGAAGCGGAAGCCCCACCCGAGGCGGTGCCGGCGGCTGTGCCGTGCGCCTCTTCACCCGCAGTGCTGGGTGGTCGGGGCGTGACCGTTCGGTCGCCGGATTTGTCCGGCCGGAGGTCACGCCCCGCGGTATCTCTGGAGCTCATCAGCTACCGCCGGTGCCGATCTGGGAGGCCTTGGTCTGGATGGCCTTGGCGGTGTCGGCGGGGGACTGGCCGGACTTCGCCATCTTCTCGATCTCGGTGTCGAACGCCTTCGCGACCTGTTCCCAGTTCACGATCGCGGGCGGCGCCTTGGCGTCCTCGAGCTGCTTGCCGAAGACCGGCAGCAGCGGGTCGGACGCGATGCTCGGGTCCTGCCACGCGCTCTTCACCGCCGGCAGGTCCGACGACATCTTGAACCACGCCGCCTGCGTCTTCGGATCGGACAGGAACTTGACCAGCTTCCACGCACTGTCCTTGTTCTTCGACGACTTGAACACCACGAAGTCCGACCCACCGACGAACGACGTCGACGTCTTGTTCTTCGGGATCTGGAACACCCCGATGTTCGGCTTGATCGCGTCACCGCCGGCCTTGGCCACCGACCCGGCCATCCACGGACCGGAAATGAACATCGGCACCTGCCCGTTCACGAACTGCGCCTCGGTCTGGTTCGGCGGCAGCGCCGTTCCGGCCAGCCCCTCGGTGAAGAAGCTCTGGTAGTACTTGAGCCCCTCCTGCATCTCCGGGGTATCGAAGGTGAACTCCTTCTGGTCGTCGCCGGTGATGTTCGCCCCGGCCGACCACGCGAACGGCATCACCGTCTGCCAGGACCCGTCACCACCCGGCTGCAGGTTGATCCCGTACTTCGCGCCGGCCTTCTCCTTCATGGCCTTCGCCATCGCCTTCAACCCGTCCCAGTCGGTCGGCGGCGTACTGATCCCGGCCTTCGCGGCCAGGTCCTTGCGGTAGAACACCAGCCGCGTCTCGACGTACCAGGGAACGCCGTACTGCGTCCCGCCGACCTTCGTCGTGTTGAGCGCGCCCTCGTAGAACCCGGAGTTGTCGAAGCCCTGCGGTGTCGGGTCGAGCGCGCCGAGGTCGGCGAACTCGCCCATCCAGGTGGTGCCGACCATCGCCGCGTCGGGCAGCGTGTTCGCGGTGATCGCGGTGGTGAACTTGTTGTGCGCCGCGTCCCACGGGATCGGGGTGACCGTGACGTTCACGCCGGGGTTGGCCTGCTTGAACTGTTCCATCAGCTTCGGCAGGTTCTCGCCCTCGGTGCCCATCGCCCAGACGGTCAGATTGCCGGTCGCGGGTCCTTCGCTGACGGTGGTGGTCGGCTGGGACCCGCCGCTCGGCGTGTCCTCGGACCGGCCGCATCCGGCCAGCGCGAGCGCTGTCGCGGTCAGTGCAGCGCTGCCGATCACCAGCCGGCGGCGGATGCTGTGGGTGAACATGGATCGTCTCCTCACACGTTGTTGCAGAGCTACTGCTGTGCATCCCCCGGATTGGTGCCGCAGCTGTCCCGCAGCACCAGTTGTGTCTCCAGTACGTCGTTCCGCGCGCGGGTACGGGCCCCGGTCACGCGCTCGTGCAGCCGCTCCGCGGCCACCCGCCCCAACTCGGCCATCGGCTGCCGCACGGTCGTCAACCCCGGCGACACGTACCGAGCCGCCATCACGTCGTCCCACCCCGTCACGACGATGTCGTCCGGAACGCGCACCCCGTTCGCGACGAACGTCGTCAACGCCGCCAACGCAAGCTCATCGTTCGCACACACAAGCCCATCGGGCCGCATGGCACCGCCCGCCGCCCCGCCCGGCAGCGGGCGTCCGCCCACCCCGCCGGCCCGCGGTTCTGCGTTCGCTCCGCCGGTCCGCGATTCTGCGTTCGCTCCGCCGGTCCGCGGGTCCGCGTCCAGCAGCGGCCTCCCGCCCGCTGACCCGGCGCCTCGTGCGCTCACCGTCTCCTCCCCGCCCGCCCCGCCCGCCCAGCGCGCAGCGCGGGGTGGGCGGGTTGTTGCCTGGAGCATCTTCTCGGCGACCTGTCGGCCGGCCTCTTCCGTCAGCGGGACCTGCACCGGCTTCGGCACCTGCAGCCCGCGCAGTTCGTGGGCCTTCGCGAAGCCGGCGTACCGCTCGGACACGTCGTACGAGCTCGCCGGATCACCGACGAAGAGCAGATTGTCCCGGCCGTGCTCGAGCAGCCGGGTGGTGAGCTGCTCCGCGCTCGCAGCACTCTCGCTGCGGATCGAGTCGAACCCGGTGACGGGCGGATGCGCGATCAGCACCACCGGTACGCCGGCCTTGCGCAGCCCCTGCACCGTCGGCAGATCCAGAGCGTTGCCGTGCACAACGATCCCGTCGACGCGGCCGGCCAGGTCCATCACGGTGCGCCGCGGATCCGGGTTGCCGTGGGTCACCGTGATGACGACACTCTGCCCGTGTTCGCCGGCCCAGCGCTCGTACCCCATCAGTAGGTCGCCGTAGAACGGACCGGCGAGATCCGGCAGCACCAGCCCGTGTGCCTCGTGCCGCTGTACGGCGAGACTCCGCGCGGCCCGTAGCGGTACGTAGTTCAGCTCCCGGGCCGCCTGGTCGACCCGCTCGCGCGCCTTCGCCGACACCGGTCCGGTCCCTTGCAGGACACGCGAAACCGTCGCGATCGACAGCTTCGCGCGGGCCGCGACGTCGTAGATCGTCGCCGGCCGGCCGGGGGGTCCGGAAGCCACGGGGGCTCACTCCCTTGCTGAAAGTGGAAGCGCTTACAGTTTCGATACCTTGCCGTGGATCGTTCGAACGGTCAAGGGTTCGGCGCCGGTCGATCCGCGGTCTGCGAGGATGCAGGGGTGACCACAGAGGAACGCAAGGACCGGGTCTTCCTGGTCCGGCACGGGGAGACCGAGTGGAGCAGGTCGGGCCGGCACACGTCCGTCACCGACCTCCCGCTGACACCGGAGGGCGAGCGCGTGGCCGCGAGTCTGCGGGACCGCCTGGCGGAGGAGTCCTTCGACCTGGTGCTGACCTCACCGCGGCAGCGCGCCCGGCGTACGGCGGAACTCGCCGGCTTCCCGGACGCGAAGGTCGACGACGACCTGGTCGAATGGGACTACGGCGACTACGAAGGCATCACCACCGCGGAGATCCGCAAGACCGTCCCCGGCTGGACCGTCTGGGACGCCCCTGTGCCCAACGGTGAAACCGCGGCCGAGGTCGCGGCGCGTCTCGACCGCGTCAACGCCCGCCTGGCCGCCGTCCCCGGAGACGTGCTGGTCTTCGGCCACTCCCACGCGCTGCGCGGACTCACCGCCCGCTGGCTCGAGCTCGACGTCACCGGAGGCCGCCACTTCGTCCTCAATACCGCCACCATCTCCACCCTCGGCTGGGAACGAGGCTCGCCCGCCATCCTCCGCTGGAACAGCTGACCGTCTTTCCGGAACATTTCTCGCACTATCCGGCAGAAATGTTCCGGGAAGCTGAGACGGGACACCTCGAGGAGCAAGGAGTGGCGGTGAGGGAAGGATGCGTACGGCGGAGCACCTGGACGACCTGTACCGCGGCGTCGCAGGGCCGGTTGGTGATGTCGAACCAGCCGTAGCGCAGGGTGGCCTCGGCGCGGAGGGTTGCACGATTGTCCCGGTCGAGGTCACGCCAACGCTGGTGCGGTACGAGGTGCAGTCGCCCGTCGAGCTCCACGTTCAACCCGGTGTAGTACACGTCGGTGAACTGACCGTCCACTGAGCGCTGGCGTTTCGCGCGCGGCAAGCCGTGCCGCCGCTCCACGTCTCGTGCGTACCGGATCTCGAGCAACGAGTGCGATCCCGCGACGACGTCCGCGATGATCGGCTGCAGGCTCCCGCGGTGCCGGAGCCGCCGACGTTCCGCCAATGAACTCAGGAGATCGTCAGCGCCGACACGGCCGCTCTGACATGCCTCGGCGATGACTGCGGCCGCCTGATCCAGCGTGGATGTGATGCCCACGATGTCGAGGACTGCGTCGGCCGGTGTACGTCGCGGCGGGGCGACCGCGGCGAGCCGGTCGGCCCAGTGCTCGTCCCGACGGATGACCAGGCCCGGCCTGCCCCGCACCTTTCGCTGCTCCGGGATGGTCATGAACACGTGGCGTTCCGGATCCGGCTTGATCAACCCGAGCTGCTCGGCTGCGGTGTAGTGGCTCCACGCCGCGGCGGGACCGGCGTACAGCAGCGCCGCCAGCAGACGTTCGCCGTACGCGATCGGGCCTGTGTGCGTGACGTAGACGCCAGGGTGCACGGTGCGCCAGCGGCCGGTGCGCAGCGGCTTCCGAATCCGCGCCTCAGACCAGCCCGCCGCGAGCAGCTGCGCGCGCGACACGCCCCCGCCCTGATCGTGGATCAGCGCATCGATCCCCTTCTCGCGCAGCCGTCCCGTCCACCACCACTCCACCGCCCCAGGATGGCCGATTTCGCCGGTGCGCGCCGGACGCCCTGTGGACAACGGGCCGAGGCCCGCTTTCCGGAACTTATTCGGCAGTATTCGGCGAATTGTTTCCGGAAAGGCGGGCTACGAGGAGGTCGACGCGGGCGTGGCGGTGGGTGGGGCGGAGGCGGCGGGCATGGTTGAGGGTCGCCTGGCCGTGGAGGGCGCTCCAGAAGACCTCGGTCAGCGTCTCCGGGTCGTCATCGCCGGCGAACGGCTCGACCGCGGCCTGGATCTCGCCGAACGCGGTCTTCAGGAGCAGCGGGCTGTCAGCGCTCGCGAACTCCAGGTCGGTCGGGCGGACGAAGATCGCCTCGTAGACCGCCGGATGGGTGAACGCGTAGTCGAGGTACGCCCCGGCGAGTGCGCGCAACCCGGCGACCGGGTCCGGTGCGCTGCGACGGGCGTTGCGGAGGAGATCTATCAGTTCCTCGATACCGTCGATCGCGACCGCGTCGGCGATCGCATTCATGTTCTTGAAGTGGCCGTAGAGGACGGGTTGGCTGTAGTCGACGGCCTCGGCGAGGCGGCGGGTGGTGACCGCGCCCCAGCCCTCTGCCTCGGCGAGCTCGCGGGCTGTGCGCAGGATCAGCTCACGGCGCTCCAAGCGGGCCCTCTCCCGGCGTGACGTTGTCGGCATGTCCCGAACTCTAGCACCGCTAGACATTCTAGCAATGGCAGAGTTAGCATCGCTAGGAAAATTAGCGCTGCTAGATCACCGTCGAGTGCAAGGAGTACTGCGATGCGTCGCTTCACCACTGTTCTGACTGTTCTGCTCGGCGTCTTCCCGCTCACGTTCGGCTCGCAGTACCTGTTCGACGGGGCCAGTGCGGCCGCCAACTTCGGGATCGACCCGTGGCCGACCGGCACGGCCGCCGGGTACTTCGCGGTGAAGGGCATCCGCGACATCGCCCTCGGGCTGGTCGTGCTCGCCCTGTTCGCGCTCCGTCAGCGCCGCGCGACCGGCGTCGTACTCGCGATCGTCGCGATCGTGCCGATCGTGGACATGATCACCGTCTTCAGCCACGGCGGACCGGCCGCGACCGCGCTGGGCGTGCACGGTCTCACGGCCGCCGTCATCCTCGTCGACGCGTTCCTCCTGCTCCGCGAACGCGAGGTCACCACCGGGGAAACGCTTCAGCCGGCCCACTCGTAGAGCTCGATCGTGCAGTACTCGCGGAACCCGAGCCCCTCGTACACCGACCGCCCGGCCGGCGACGACCCCAGTACGGCGTACTCAACAGCAGCCCCGTTCCCTGCCCCGGAGCCGGACCGGACGTCGGCGCCGGACCGGGTGTCGGACTGCGCGTCGGCGTCGGACTGGGCGTGGGACCTGGTGTCGGGTCCCGGGCCGGAGTGGGTGTCGGATCCCGGGCCGGTGTGGGTGTCGGATCCCGCACCGGGCTGGGTGTCGGACTGGGCGTCGGCGTCGGATCCCGCGCCGGGCTGGGCGTCGGATCCCGGGCCGGAGTGGGTGTCGGATCCCGCGCCGGAGTGGGCGTCGTTTGCCGCGCCCGAGCGGGCGTCGGATGCCGCGCCTGAGTAGGCGTCGTTTCCGGTGTTGGGTGCCGTCGCGCGCAGGGCGCCGTACGTGATTGCTGCCCCGATGCCACGGCGTCGGGCCTCCGGCACCGTCATCACGAAGTACACCCCGGCGACGCCGGCCCCGAGGAACACGGTTGCCGTCGCCACCGGCGTACCGTCCAGCCATCCGACGTAGTGCCGCCACGGATCGCCGTACCCGAGCTTCCGGTACACCGACGCGACCCACCGCGCCTCTCGCTCGCCCTCACCGAACCCCTGTCCGAGCGTCGCTTCCCACACCGCCAGTGCGTCGTCGTCGCCGACCCGCGTGATCGTCAGCCCCGGTACGGCGCGGGGCGCTCTGAGGTCCGCGATACGCACCGCCATCCCGGGTTCCGACCCACCGGAGACGAACCCGGCCGCGGTCAGGGCCGCCCGCAGCTCCGACCGGTCGACCGGCATCGACGGCCCCGCGTGCCAGGTCCCGGGTACGCCGTGTTTCTTCAACTCCGCCAGGGATTCCGCGACGACGGCGACGTCCGAGGCCCGCACCACGGCGTTGTGATAATCGATGGGCGAACCACCGATCGTCCACTCCGCCCGGTCGTCCGCGCGCTGCGACCCGCCGCCCGCGGCACCCATTGCCATCAGCAACTCGGCCGCGTTGTCCTCGATCGCCCGAACGATGTCCATCAGCTCAGTGAATCAGCCGGGAAGGGCATTCCACTGCTCCAAGGTGGAGACGAGCAGCGTCGTGGTGGGAAGGACCGCGATCTCGGAGCGGGTCACGAAGCGGGCGTCGGTCGCGTCGTCACCCGGGGTGAGCGTGCCGCCGACGGCCGTCGCCTCGTAGTCGCGGATCACGTACAACTGTCCGCGCTGTCCGGGCCGTTCCACCTCGCCGACCAGGTTCCCGACCTCGACCGTCAGACCGGTCTCCTCCGCCACCTCGCGCGCCACCGCGGTCCGATCGTCCTCGCCGGGTTCGACGCGACCGCCCGGAATCGACCAGAGTCCCCGGCCGGGATCGTGCGCGCGGCGCACCACGAGCAGCCGGTGCTCCTCGTCGTACACCAGGGCACCCACACAGTCGACGCGCTCCATGCAGCACAACGATATCTGTGCACAACTGCAAAGGGACGTCGGTGGACGCGGATAGCATCAGCCGTGACACCTGACCCGGCGAAGGGACGCGAACCGCTCGTGCGCATCGACCTGCACACACATTCGAACCGCTCGGACGGCACCGACCTTCCTGCCGTCCTGATGACGCACGCGCAGCAGGCCGGTCTCGACGTGATCGCGCTCACCGACCACGACACCACCGACGGCTGGGAAGAGGCAGCCCGGGCAGCGGAGCGGCTCGGGATCGGGTTCGTCCCGGGGCTGGAGATCTCCTGCAAACTCAACGGGATCAGCGTCCACCTGCTCGGGTACCTGCCCGATCCGACGTACGCGCCGCTCGCGAACGACCTGCAGGTGGTCCGCGAGGGCCGCACCGACCGGATCCCGACCATCGTCGCCCGGCTGAACAGCATCGGCGTACCGCTCACCGTCGACGAGGTGCTGGCCCAGGCGACGGGTACGCCGTCGGTCGGCCGCCCGCACGTCGCGGACGCGCTCGTCGCGAACGGCACGGTCGCGAACCGGAGCGAAGCGTTCGACAAGTACCTCGCCGACGGTCGCGCCGGTCACGTGCCGCACTACGCGCTGGAGCCGGGCCGCGCGATCGACCTGGTCCGTCAGGCGGGCGGCGTGCCGGTGATCGCGCACCCGTGGGGCCGGTCGAGCTACAAGGTGATGACCGAGGACACCCTGTCCCACCTGGTCGAGGACCACGGGCTGGCCGGGATCGAGGTCGACCACCAGGACCACTCGCCCGAGTCCCGGGAGGCCCTGCGCGCGATCGCGCGGAATCTCGGCATCATCTACACCGGCTCCAGCGACCACCACGGCCTCGGCAAGATCGACCACGACCTGGGTGTGAACTCCACCGAGCCCGAGCAACTCGACCGCCTGCTCGAGGTGGCGAAGGCCAACGCCGCCGCGTCCGACGTCCGGGTTCCCGAGGCCTTCCTGCCGTGAACAGTGTCATCAACCTCGGGTTGCTCAGTGAGGTCGTGGTCACGCTGTTCGTGATCATGGACCCGCCGGGCACCGTGCCGGTCTTCATCTCGCTCACCGCCGGTCAGTCCCGCGCGGTGCGGAAGAAGGCGGCCTGGCAGGCGGTGCTGGTCGCGTTCGGCGTGATCGTCGTGTTCGCGGCGTTCGGCCAGCAGATCCTGCACAACCTCGGCATCACACTGCCGGCCTTGCAGGCCGCGGGCGGTCTCCTGCTCCTGCTGATCGCGCTGCAGCTGCTGACCGACACCGCCGAGGACCCGGTCCAGACCAAGAACGTGAACATCGCCTTCGTCCCGCTCGGTACGCCGCTGCTCGCCGGGCCGGGCGCGATCGTCGCGACGATGGTGTTCGTGCAGCGTGCGGAGGGTTCGTTGCCGGACGTGATCGCGATCTCGGTCGGCATCATCGCGATCCATTTGGTGATGTGGCTGACGCTGCGGTTCTCCGGCGTGATCATGCGGATCCTCGGCGAGAACGGCGTACTGCTCGTCACCCGGATCGCCGGTCTGCTGCTGAGCGCGATCGCCGTACAGCTCGTGGCCGACGCCGTCACCGACTTCATCAAGGCGGGATGACGGTGGACGACCTGCTCCCGGGGATGCCGACGCGGCTGTTCGTCGCGACGCCGACGAAGTTGCTGACGTTCGCGGACTGCAAGCGGAAGTACCGGTACACGTACCTCGAGACACCGCGCCCGCCGAAGGGGCCACCGTGGGCGCACAACACAGTCGGCGCGATCGTGCACGAGGTGCTCGCGGACTTCTTCGGGCGCTGGCCCGCGTCCCGCCGTACGCCGGACGAGGTCGTCGCGAAGATGCGCTCGAGCTGGCGCAGCGAAGGGTTCCGCGACGAGCGGCAGTCGCTCGACTGGCGGGACCGGTCGACCGAGATGGTGCTCGGGTACCTGCGGGATTCGGATCCGTACTACGAGCCGCGCGGAGTGGAGCGCACCGTCGCCTTCACCACGGCGCGGGCCTCGCTGCGCGGCCGGGTCGACCGGATCGACGAACGGCCCGCGCGCGACGGCAGCGGCGGGACCGAGCTGGCGATCGTCGACTACAAGACCGGGCGCCGGCCCCTGACCCCTGTCGATGCGCGGTCCTCGCTGGCGATGGCTCTGTACGTGCTGGGTGCCCGTCGCGTGCTGCGCAGGCCGTGCACGCGGGTCGAGCTCCACCACCTGCCGACCAACACGGTCGCCGCGGCAGACCACGACGACGACTCGCTCGCGCGGCACCAGAAGCGCGCGGAGTCCATGGCCGACGACGCGGCCGCAGCCGAGGCACGATGGGCCGAGGGACTGACCCCCGCCGAGGCCGACGAGGCGTTCCCACCGGAGCCGTCACCGCTGTGCGGCTGGTGCGACTTCGCCAAGATCTGCCCCCAAGGCCGCCGCGAGTCCCCGACCCGCGACCCGTGGGCTGGCCTGGACGAAGGCGACCAGCCCCCGATCGCCGAGGCAGGCTGAAGCGCCGCCGGGACTGCGGCGGCTCGACAGTACGTATGCGCCCACTACCCGGTCAGCGGGTGCCCGCGCACGCCTGACCACCAGGCCGATCGGCGGACACCTCCTGTCGAGCTGCTGATCTCCGACGGCGTGCCAGCGCCGTGTGCGTCCCGTGCCAGCGGGTGGGTGGACCCTCGAGGTGAACGGAAGGGGCTCGCCTGATGGGTGCGAAGACTGTGAACAAGCTGGCGGTGCCGGGGGCAACGCTGCACTACGAGGTCACCGGCTCGGGGCCGGTGCTGCTGCTGATCGCCGGCGGCGGGACCGACGCCGGGGTGTACTCCGGGATCGTCGGGCAGCTCGCCGCGGAGTACACGGTCGTGACCTATGACCCGCGGGGAAACTCCCGCAGCCGGTACGACGGTGACGCGACGGACGAGTCGATCGAGCAGTCGGCCGCGGACGCGCTGGCCCTGCTCGACGCGGTGGCCGGAGCCGGCGGCGAGACGGCGTACGTGTTCGGCAGCGGTGCCGGCGCGATCACCGGGCTCGAGCTGATCTCCCGGCACCCGGACCGGGTGCGGATGCTGGTCGCACACGAGCCGCCCTGCACCGAGATCCTCCCGGACGCCGCCGACGCGCGGGCGTTCTTCGAGGAGGTCTGCACGGCGTACCGCGAGGAAGGGCTGACCGCGGCCGACGTGGTGTTCATGATGGGCACCGGGATGGACGACGACGCGATGCCGCCGCTGGAGGACCTGCTGCCGGAGTACCGCGAGCTCGCGGAGCGGATGCAGGCGAACGCGGCCAACTTCTACGAGCACAAACTGTTGCCGTTCACCCGCTACGTGCCGGATCTGGACGCCTTGAAGCGGGTCGCCGACCGGGTCGTGCCGGCCGCGGGCCTGGAGTCGTACCGGCATCTGCCCGGGCGGCCTGTCGAGGTCATCGCCGAGCATCTCGGGTGGCCGGTGGTGATGTTCCCGGGCGGGCACGGCGGGTACTCCAGCCACCCGGCTCCGTTCGCCACTCACCTGGCACACCTGCTGAGGAGCGACACGGTGTAACCTCCGGCCACCGGTCCGGGCGCGGGTCTGAGGGGTCCCGCGCCCGGACCGGTTATTTGTGTTGACGCCCGCGCGAACCACGGCGTACCGTCCCTCTCCTGCCTTGACAATCGGCGTGGTTCGCCCATGCCGTCACAGTGGTGTCCGAACCCCCGGGGTCCAACTGATCCGGGGCAGTTCTGCGTGCCCTGTGGCCAGAATCTCGGACACCACCCGGAGTTTCGAGAGGAGGTTGCAGTGGGCGTGTACTGGGCGATCGCCGTACGGTCCTTCCGGCGGTTCTCGACGTACCGGATCGCCACCGTGTCCGGCGCGTTCACGAACACGGTCTTCGGGTTCATCCTCTGCGGCATCTACCTGACCCTGTGGCACGAGCGCCCGGGGCTCGGCGGGTACGACGTCTCGGATGCGCTGACGTTCGTGTGGCTGCAGCAAGGGCTGCTGATGCCGGTCGGGATCTGGGGCGCCACGACGACGGGGGAGCTGGGGGAGCGCGTCCGCAGCGGTGAGATCGCGGTGGACCTGTACCGGCCGACGCACTTGCTGCTGTGGTGGCTGTCGGTCGACCTCGGGCGGGCCGCGTTCCAGTTGCTGGTGCGCGGCGGAGCGCCGCTGCTCGTCGGAGCGCTGGTGTTCGACCTCAAGTTCCCTTCCACCCCGCTGGCCTGGCTCGCGGTCGCGGCCGGTGTGTTCCTCGCGATTCTGGTCAGCTTCGGGATCCGGTACCTGGTCGCGCTGTCCGGGTTCTGGATCACCGACACCCGCGGAACGGAGCAGCTGGCGCTGGTGCTGTCGACCTTCTTCTCGGGGATGGTCCTGCCGCTGGTGGTGTTCCCGGGGTGGATCGGTGAGTTCGCGCGGGCGACGCCGTGGGCCGCGACCATGCAGGTGCCGATCGACATCTGGCTGGGCCGGAACCCGGGTGGCACCGGTTCGGCGCTGATGTTCCAGCTGGGCTGGATCGTCGTGCTGCTGCTCGCCGCGCAGCTGATGACGTCGGTGGCGACGCGGAAGGTGGTGATCCAGGGTGGTTGAGCGCGTGCTCCGGGCGCCGTCGCAGTACTGGATGCTGATCCTGATGTGGATCCGCTCGTCGATGGCGTACCCGACGTCGTTCGTGCTGATGCTGGTCAGCTCGATGGTGCTGACCGTGATGGACTTCGTCGCGATCGCGCTGATGTTCAGCCACATCTCGTCGTTCGGCGGGTTCTCGCTGGCGGAGATGGCGTTGCTGTACGCAACGGCCTCGATGACGCTGGGGATCGCGGACCTGTTCACCGGGTCGATCGAGCGGGTCGGGGAGCGGATCCGGACCGGGACCTTCGACGCCTACCTGATCCGCCCGGTGCCGGCCTTCCTGCAGACCGCGGCGGACGGGTTCGCGTTGCGGCGGATCGGGCGGCCGTTGCAGGCGCTGATCGTGCTGGTGCTCGCGCTCCGCCGGCTCGACGTCGACTGGACGGTTGCCCGGGGCATCATGCTGGCGGTGTCGCTGGTCGCCGGATCGGTGATCTTCGGCGCGATCTTCGTGCTCGGGGCCGCGTTCCAGTTCGTCTCGCTGGACTCCGCGGAGCTGGCCAACTCGTTCACGTACGGCGGGCAGACGTTGACGCAGTACCCGTTGGCGGTCTTCGGCAAGGAGATCGTGCGGGCCGTGACGTTCGTCGTACCGATTGCCTTCGTCAACTACTACCCGGTGCTGTTCGTACTGGGTAAGCCGGCCCCGCTGGGGCTGCCGTCCTGGATCGGGCTGCTGTCGCCGCTCGTCGCGGCCGTGATGATCGCGCTGGCGTCGCTGGCGTGGCGGGCCGGTCTTCGTCGCTATCGCAGTACTGGGAGCTGAACCGTGTCACTTTCTGAGCCGGTCATCGAGTTGTCGGACGTGTCGCGGGCGTTCACCGTGCGGTCGCGGGCCGGGTGGCGGCGGACGCGTCGCGAGGTCCGGGCGGTGGACGGGCTGTCGTTCACCGTGGAGCCGGGGGAGGTGATGGGGTACATCGGGCCGAACGGCGCGGGCAAGTCCACGACGATCAAGATGCTGACCGGGATCCTGGTGCCGTCCGCCGGGTCGATCCGGGTGGCCGGAGTGGACCCGTCGCGGCACCGGCTGAAGCTGGCGAAGCGGATCGGGGTGGTCTTCGGCCAGCGCACGACGCTGTGGTGGGACCTGCCGTTGAAGGACTCGTTCGCAGTCCTGCAGAAGATGTACGGCGTACCGCTCGCACGTCACCGGGAGAACCTGGCGACGTTCGTGGAGCTGCTCGACCTGGGGGACCTGCTGGACGTCCCGGTGCGGCAGCTGTCCTTGGGGCAACGGATGCGCGGTGACATCGCGGCCGCGTTGCTGCACGATCCCGAGATCGTCTACTTGGACGAACCAACGATCGGGCTGGACGTGATCAGCAAGGCCCGGTTGCGCGAGTTCCTGGCCCGGATCGCCGCGGACCGCGGTACGACGATCATCCTCACCACGCACGACCTGGACGACATCGAGGCGCTGTGCAGCCGCGTGATGGTCATCGACCACGGCCACCAGATCTTCGACGGCACCCTTCCGCAGTTGAAGTCCAGCCAGTCAGCGCCGCGCACGCTGGTGGTCGACCTCGCCACCTCACTGCCGGCCATCGAGGTCCCCGGAGCCACCGTGGTCAAGGTCGAGGGTCCCCGCCAGCACCTGACCTTCCCGACCACCACCAGCGCCGCCCCGATCCTCGCCGAGATCGCGGCGAACTACCCCCTCGTCGACCTCTCGATCGCCGAACCGACGATCGAATCCGTCATCACCCAGCTCTACAGCCCGACTTCCCCGTAGATCTACGCCCGAAGCAGCGCCTGCCGTTACTCCACACCCTGGGGTGACGGCTTTCGCTTTTTCTGGCCGCTTGACATGTTGACTGAGTGCGCTCATTATTGAGTCAACTCAGATTAACTCGTCAGACCCGAAGGAAGTCGCGATGCGAGCGTTCGTCGTCACGCAGTACAAGGGGCCGGTGCAGCCCGCGGACGTCCCCGAGCCAGTGGTCGGGGATCACGACGTCCTCGTCCAGGTCCAGGCGGCCGGGCTCAACATGCTGGACGAGAAGATCCGGGCCGGCGAGTTCAAGCTGATCCTTCCGTACAAGCTGCCGCAGATCCTCGGTAACGACGTCGCCGGAACGGTGATCGGCGTCGGCGCGAAGGTCCGTCGGTTCACGCTGGGCGACGAGGTGTACGCGCGGCCCCGGAAGGACCGTATCGGGACGTTCGCGGAGCGCATCGCGGTCGCCGAGTCCGACCTGGCGCTCAAGCCCGCGTCGATCAGCCTCGAGGAAGCCGCCTCGCTGCCGCTGGTGGCCTTGACCGCGTGGCAGGCCCTCGTCGAGCGGGGCGCCGTGCGGCCGGGGCAACGGGTCCTGATCCACGCCGGCGCCGGGGGAGTCGGGTCGATCGCGATCCAGCTCGCCAAGCACCTCGGCGCCACGGTCGCCACCACGGTCAGCGCCGGCAACGTCGACTTCGTGCGCGGGCTCGGGGCGGACGTCGTCATCGACTACCGCAACCAGGACTTCGAACAGCTCCTCGAAGGCTACGACCTGGTGCTCGACAGCCTCGGCGGCAAGAACCTCGAGAAGTCGCTGCGGGTGCTGCGCCCCGGCGGCAAGGTGATCGGGATCGCCGGTCCGCCCGACGCGGCGTTCGCCCGCGAGCTGGGCGCGAACCCGGTGCTCCGGCTCGTGATGGCCGCACTGAGCAGCGGCATCCGCCGCCGGGCCCGGCGCCTCGGCGTGACGTACGAATTCCTCTTCATGCGCGCCAGCGGTGAACAGCTGCGGCAGATCACTGCCCTCGTCGACAGCGGCGTACTGCGCCCCGTCGTCGGACGGGTCTTCGATTTCGACCAGACCGTGCAGGCGGTGCAGTCGCTGGAAGGCGGCGGCATCCGCGGCAAGGCCGTCATCAGCAAGGCCTGACAACCCATCTCGTCATGCACGGACCAGGAAACCGGAGAACCTCATGAACACCAACGTCGTCACTGCCTACAAGGATGCGCCGAACCGCACAGTCACCACCGGCGGCGTCACCTACTCCTACCGCGAGCTGGGACCGAAGGGCGGCATCCCCGTCGTCTTCTTCGTCCACCTCGCCGCGACCCTCGACAACTGGGACCCGCGCATCATCGATCCCATCGCGCAAGGTCGCCACGTCATCGCCTTCGATCAACGCGGTGTCGGGGGCTCCACAGGCCGGGTGCCTGACAGTGTCGAAGCGATGGCGGACGACGCCTACAGCTTCATCACGGCGCTCGGGTTCGAAAAGGTCGACGTCTTCTCCTTCTCGCTCGGCGGCATGGTCGCCCAGGCGCTCGTGGTGAAGCATCCCGAGCTCGTCCGGAAGCTCGTCCTGACCGGCACCGGCCCGGCCGGCGGCAAGGACATCGACAAGGTCGCCCGCACGACGTATTGGGACATCCTGCGCGCGACCGTGACCCGGTCCGACCCCAAGGAGTTCCTGTTCTTCAACCGCAACGCCACCGGCAAGCCCGCCGCGCGGGCGTTCGTCAACCGGCTCGCGGAGCGCACCGTCGACCGGGACGCGCCGATCAAGATCCAGGCGTTCCAGACGCAGTTGAAGGCGATCAAGAAGTGGGGGCGCTCAGCTCCCGCGGACCTGTCGACGATCACCCAGCCCACCCTGATCGCCAACGGCGACAACGATCGCATGGTGCCGTCGGTCCTCTCCGAGGATCTGCACCGGCGCATCGCGCACAGTGAGCTGGTCATCTACCCCGACTCCGGGCACGGCGGCATCTTCCAGTTCCACGAGAAGTTCGCCCCCGTCGCGGTCGAGTTCCTCGCGCGATGAGTACGTCGTCGTTCGCTGCACGGCTTGACGTGCAGAAGCACTTCAGCTCCTCGATCCTGCTCTGGGTACGCAGCGATCAGCCCCGCCAGACCGGAATGGCCTACTGGAAGAGCCCGCACTCCGGGATCATCTCGGCCACTCCGGGCATGTCGGAGTACCGGCAGCTCCATCTCGCCGAGCAGAACCCGGGCCTCTGGCCGGTGACCGACAGGGTGGAGACCTCGATCCCCGTCGGTCGGAAGATCGACGGCGTCGCGGAGGTCACGCTGCAATCGGTACTTTCGCCGCTGCAGGGGCGGAAGCAGACGCGCCTGGCCTACGAGGACGAGGTCAACGTGTTCCGCCGTACCCTCCTCTACGCCGGCCTGCCGAACTCGTCCCGCTGGTACGACGTCGCGCCCCGGGGAGCTGCGGTCGGTGCCCGCGCGCTGGTTTACCTCCGACGCAGAGACGGGGTCGGCGGTCGTACGTTCCGCAGGTACGTCAACGAGCAGCTCGTCCCCGCACTTGCCGGCACCGGAGTGCTCCGGGAACTGCGCACGCAGACCTTCCTGCCCTGGATCGAGAAGCTCTGGGACACCCCGAACGTCGCCCACGACAACCCCGACGACCAGCACTTCCACGCCTCCATCGTCCTCGGGTTCGCCGACGCCGCGGCACGGGACGCCTTCTTCAAGAGCCCTGAGGTCGCGGAGCTCTCCGACGCACTGGCACCGTTCGCCTCCGCGGTCCACGCCTACGAGGTGTCCGAGGCGCTCACCTTCGTGAAGGACGGCGTGATCCTTCCGCAGTACCAGCAGTAGCCGCCGTGGAAGAATGAGCGCCCGAGCCCACACAGCAGAGAGGGACAGCAGGTATGCCACTCGGCTCCCAACCGGTCGGCCGCCGCGAGCGGAACAAGCAGCAGAAGCTCGACCGCATCACCGCCGCCGCTCGGGAACTGTTCGCCGAGCGCGGCGTCGACGAGGTCACCACCCAGGAGATCGCCGACAAGGCCGACATCGGCGCGGGCACCCTGTTCCTCTACGCGAAGACCAAGGGCGAGCTTCTCCTGCTCGTGCAGAACTCCACGTACGCCGACGCACTCGCCGAAGGCAGAGCGGCCGCCGAGGGCATCCCCGACCTGCTCGACGCGGTGATGGCGATCGTCCGCCCGGTCGTGGAGTGCAACCGCAAACAGGTCGACAACGGCCGGACCTACCTCCGGGAGATCGTCTTCGGCGACCCCGAAGAACCCCACCACCGCGACGCACTAGGCCTGACCGTCCAGACCGAAATGGCAATCGCCGACGTCCTCCAGCGCGACGACCACATCACCCCCGACGACGCGGCAACCCTCGCCCACATCGTCTCCGCCATCATGTTCGTCAGCATGGCCGCAACCATCAACATGACCAACCCGGTAGACGACATCGTCAAAGACATCACCAACCAGGTCCGCGTCCTCCTCCCACACTGACCCGTGGGCAGCCCTCAGGCGAGGTCGGCCGCCATCGAGGCGAAGACGATCTCGGGGTCGAGGCCCTTCGTGTCCTCGCGCCACGTGCGGACGGCGTCCGGGAACTCATCCTCGTCGACGAAGCCGACGCCTGCCTGGATCAGTCGCTTCGCCTCAGCGATACCGATGTCGACGTACTGCAGCCCGTTGAGGAAGTAGTAGTCGTGCCGGGCACCCTCGTTGTAGTGGAACTTCCCGGTGTTCCCGACGTACGTCCAAACATCCTCCTCCACCAACGCCGCCACCCACAGCTCCTTCTCCCCGTCCTTGACCAAGAACAACCGCGTCATCGTGAAGTCCCGTCCTGTCGATTCCGAAACTGCTGGTGGGTCTGTTTCCGCGTCCGGTCCGGCCCGGTCGTTCGGGCCTGACCTGCATCCGTGCGGTCCTGCTGACGCTGCTTACCGTAGCTAATGGCCTTGACCGGCACGCCTCCGAGTTCTTTGAGGTCGTCGATGCCGGCGGGTTGTTTCATCTGGTCGGACAGAGCGATGCACTCCCGACGGGCCGCGTCGCGCGCAGCCAGCGGCTGATTGCGGTCGCGCTCGATCTCGTACAGCGGCGTCGTGCGTTCCTTGACGTCGATCGACTCGTCCGAGTGCACCTGCAGCTCGACCCGCTCCCCATGGGCATGCAGGAAGGCGTGCAGGCCCTTGTAGCGGCTGCCGTCGACGTACGAGTGGTGCGCGGCCTCCGTCATCCAGTCGCCGTGGTTGAGACGATCGATGGTCCGTACGGCGGCCTCGGTGAGCTCGTCCGGATGTTTGACCGCGGCGGTGTAGCGGAGTACGTCCTCCGGGACTTGCTCGGTGCGGCGGTAGAACTGCTGGTACGTGATCAGCTTCCGGGCAAGGGACTGAGGCGACTTCAGCCGGTTCTCGAGATGGTACGGCGTTGCCTCCGCTCCGATCGCCGCTACGACGGCGTCGGTGATGTCAGGCTCCACGGTTGCTGCCTTTGTCAGTAGCTGCAGGCTCTCCGCGGTGGACCTGTCGCCGTACTTCGCAGCGATGTCGGCCTTGGTCGGGATTGGGTCTCCCCAGTTGAGCGGGCGGCGCTCGGACAGCTGGGCGTGAAGGTCCGCCGGCTCTGGCAGGTTGTTCAGCCCCGTGTGCATCTGGCTCCTCTGGCGTGGTGGGTCTGTCCTTCGACCGTAGGGAGTTCGGTGGGGGCTGTGGGGTGGGAATTGGGATCTGTGGATAACTCGGGTGGGTTACGGAACGGGGTGGGGTGGTGACCTTGGGGTGGTGGGGTCGTTGAAATGCGGGTAGGGGCCAACCGGGTGTGGTGATCGGGGGTAGAACAGGTATGCCGACGATGACGGATGAACCGGTGGCGGGGGTTGCGGGGCCGCCGGGGGACGGGGTGGGGTTCGTCGCGTGGGTGCGGCCGCATCTGGCGGCGATGGCGCGGCTGGCGGCGCGGCTGGCGGTCGGGGCGGATCGGGACGACATCGTGCAGGAGGCGCTGGCGCGGGCGTGGGTCAAGCGGTCGCAGTACGACCCGAGCCGCGGTACGCCGTCCGCCTGGCTGCTCGCGATCACGGCCGACCAGGCCCGCAAGGCGGTACGGCGGATGCGCGCGGGCGGGGCGTCCTTGTCCGTGGTCGACGACTCCGCCGGACCGTCGGTGCGGCCGGATCTCGATGCCCGGATGGATGTCGAGCACGCGATCGGATCGCTCACGGACCGCCAGCGGCTCGCCGTGGACTGCTACTACTTCGCCGACCTGTCGATCGCCGATACCGCCGCCGTCATGAGGTGCTCCGAAGGCACCGTCAAATCCACTCTGTCCGACGCCCGCGCCCGGCTCCGCACACTCCTCGAGGTCACCGAATGAAGCCTGTTGACGAAGTAGACGAGTTGCTGACCCGCGCCGGTGCCCGCTGGCGGGCCGATCAGGACGCCCCGCCGGAACCCGATCTCGAGTACGTGACGAGCGGCGGCCGGAAGCGCCGTCGCTGGGTGCCGGCGCTCGCCGCGGCCAGCGTGGCGGTGATCGCCGCCGGTGTCGTCGCCGTACTCCCGGATCCCGAGCCGCCGGTGGCGCAGCCGGCGAACGGTACGACGGCCACCCCGCAGACGTTTGCTCAAGGCAACGACAAGCTGCTGGTGAAGCCCGGCGACAAGGTACGGGTGAGCGGGCAGATCATCGCCGCGCCGGGCAAGACGCCCGTGTTCTGCGCGCCGTTGGCCGTTCCCGCCATCGGGTACCCGCCCGGCAAGGAGCCGGCGCCGAGCTGCCCCGACCAGTTCGCGGTGAAGCTCAACGGTCTGGACTTCGACCGGATCCCCGGTAGCAAGACCACCAAGGGCGTCCGCTCCGGGTACGCGAGCGTCACGGGCATCTGGCGCGACGGCACCATCGACGTACAGCAGCAAGGGGAGGAGATCAGGCCGAACCCGGAGGGCCTCCCGAAGCTGCCGTGTGCGGCCCCGGCGGGCGGCTGGCAGTCGAAGCCGAGCAACATCTCCTCCACTCCGGTGAAGGCGTTTCTGAAGGCGCATGCCGACCAGGCGTACGGCCCGATCACCTACTACCCGCACGGCACCACGCGCAGCGCCCCTGTGGTGATCATGGTCGGCGTCGCCCACGGTGATCTGGCTGCGTTCCGTACGGCGTTCGAGAAGATCTACAGCGGCAACCTCTGCGTGACTCCGGTCCTGATGAGCAACGCCGACAGCGACCGCGTCGGTAACATGCTGAACAGCCTGCTCGCCAAGGACCATCTGGGCGTGTTCGCGAGTAGTGGCGCCGACGGGATGACCGGCGGTCCGGCACCGGTCCAGCTGCTCGTCTACACCGAGCAGGTGAAGGCAGCCCTCGCGCCTGTCGGTCTGGACCTGCTCGACATCCAGCCGCAGGTCAGGCCGGTCAGCTAGTCAGCAGACTCGGGTAGTCATGGAAGAAGTCGACCAGCAGGCGGGCGGTCTTCGCCGGCTGGTCGATGGCCGGTGAGTGGCCGGCGTCCGGGATGACCTCCGCCTCCACACCGAGGGCCGCGGCCATCGCCTGCTGGATCGGGATCGGCCAGCCGTCGTCGGCGGCGCCGTACAGGACCTGTGCCCGTACGCCGGACTTCGCGAGCTGATCGGTCTTGTCCTCGACGTCCGTCAACCGGCGAGTGATCTCCGCAAGGCTGATCGGCACGTTGCTGGTGAACCGCTTCCGCAGGAACGCGGCGACGTCCTCGGCCGGAGCGACGTACCCAGGGGCCTGGCGGTCGTGCTCGAGCTTCAGGTCGTACACCTGCCCGATCGGCAGGTTCTCCAGCCCGAACGCGAGCATCTGCAGGCTCTGCAGCGTCGCCTCGTCGGTGAACGCGGCAGGCCCCGAGCAGAGCAGGCTGATCGTCGAGAACACCGACGGGTCGATCAGCACGGCCTCACGCGCGACCAGCCCACCGAACGAATGCCCGACCAGCTGGCTGTACCCGCCGAGCGCCTTGCTCATCGCCACCACGTCCGCGCCCAACTCCGCCAACGTGTACGCCGACGCGTCGGAGGGACCTGTGGTCTCGTACTGACCACGCTGGTCGACAGCCACCGTCCGCCACCCGTACCGGCACAGGTGGTCGACCAGCGGAGCGAAGTCCTCCTTGCTCCCCGTCCACCCCGGCACGAGCAGCACTGTGCCCAGCGGCGTACCGATGTCCGGTACCGCGGTCAGCGTGGCGAACGCGCCACGCTCGGTCTCGAGCGTCTCCGGGTGCACCCCATCGGGCAGTGTCAACGTGCGCGGCGTACTCACAAGTAGACAGGGTAACCGGTCGGCGTTCCGGCATACGGCACAATGGCCGGGTGCCTCGCACTCTCGCGGTTGCCAATCAGAAGGGCGGCGTGGCCAAGACGACCACTGTCGCCACCCTCGGCGCAGCCCTGGTCGAGCTCGGCCAACGGGTCCTGCTGGTGGACCTGGATCCGCAGGCGTGTCTGACGTTCTCGGTCGGCATCGACCCGGAGGACCTCGACAGGTCGATCCACGAGGTGCTGCTCGGCGGAGTCCGCGCCCGCGACGTGCTGATCGAGTCCGAGGACGCCCCGGACCTGCTGCCCGCGACGATCGCGCTGGCGACCGCCGAGGTACAGCTGGCCCGGGAGAGCGGCCCGGAGCAGGTACTGCGAACCGCGTTGCGTCCGCTGCGTACGTCGTACGACTGGATCATCGTGGACTGCCCGCCGACGCTCGGGCTGCTCACGGTGAACGGCCTGTCCGCGGCGTCTGACGTCCTGATCCCCTTGCAGTGCGAGACGTTGGCGCATCGTGGCGTAGGGCAACTACTGGACACCGTGTACGACGTACAGCGGTTGACCAACCCGGGTCTGCACGTACTCGGAGTGCTCCCGACCCTGTACGACGGACGGACGACGCATGCTCGCGCCGTGCTGGAGACGATCGCGGACACGTACTCGCTCGAGGTGCTGCAGCCGCCGATCCCGAAGTCGATCCGGTTCGCGGAGGCCCCGGCGATCGGCGACACCGTCCTCACGACGGCGCCGGCCTCGCCCGGCGCGAAGGCCTACCGGGCGCTGGCCGGCGCACTGCTTCACTGACCGCTGTTGGGCGCCGGTGGCGGCATCGTCGGCTGCATCGCCGGCTGCCGACGCAGCTTGTGCCGGAAACGCCACAGCGGTACGGCGATGATCGCGAGCAGGATCAGGAACGGCAGCAGCGCGCCGACCGCCGTCGCGATGGCGGAGAACGCCGCGGTGAACGCGTTCCAGCCGCTCTTCAGACCGGCCACGAAGCCCTTGTCGGGCTCCTCCTCGGTCTTCACCGGCGGCTTGCCCTTCTCGGTCAGCGTCAGGGTGAGCGTCGCCAGCTCGGTCTGTAGTGCGAGGTTCTTCTGCTTGGCCAGCAGGGATTCCAGGTCGGCCTCGCGGCGGGTGAGTTCGCTCTCGACGTTGACGATCTCGCCGATCGTGTTGGCCTTCGCCATCAGCGCGCGCATCCGGTCCAGGCTGGCGCGCTGCGACTGGATCCGGCTGGCGACGTCCACGACCTGCTCGGTGACGTCGGACGACTCCTGATGGATCTGCAGCCGCTTGCCGAGGTCGGAGAGCCGCTGGATCGCGGTCTCGAACGACTTGGTCGGCACCTTGAGGACGAGGTTCGACCGGGTGATGGTGCCGTCGGAGTTGCTGCCGGTGTCCTCGGACGCGACCTGCCCGTTCAGGGAGGTGATCGCGGTGACGGCCTTCTGCCGCAGGTCGGAGACGTTCTCGCCCTCGACGGTCAGCGAACCGGTCTTGATGATCGCCCGCGTGATCGTCGGCTCGTCCCGGCTGTCGCCGCCGGCCGACTCCGACTTGCCGGCCGCGGGTTCCTGCGGTTTCGCGTTCCCGGCCGCCTCACCGGAGTCCTGCCGCGCGGGAGCCCCGCTGGTCGCGGTGTCGCTGCCGGAGCCACTGCATCCGGCGAGCACCATGACCCCTACCACAGCCATCGTGGCCGTTACTGCTCTGATCCGCCCCATCACCCAGCCCCTCTCTCGTGGTTTACCGCCCTAGGACGGCCCACGAGGGGCTGGGTGTTGCAGCTTCAGATCACCATTCGGAAACGGTCACTCCGGCGCTTTGAACAACGGCGTCGTGGAGGCCGCACGCGGTGCCGCCTTCTTCTCGGCCGTCTTCCGCGCCCGCTTCACGGGCTTCTTCTCCGCAGGCACCTCGGCGTCAGCATCAGCTGCCTTCGCCTCTGCGGTCTTGCGAGTGCGCGTGCGCTTGGCCGGCTTCGGCTCCGCCGGGTCGTCAACCGGAGCCGCATCCTTCACCGCGGCCTTGGCCGCCGGCTTTTTCGCCGGGGTCTCGGCCGCAGGCTCCGTCGCCTCGGCTGTCTTGCGGGTCCGGGTGCGCTTGGCCGGCTTCTTCTCGGCGACCGGCTCGGCCTGCTCCGCAGCCTCCTCGACCGGCGCGGCCTCGGCTGTCTTGCGCGTCCGGGTCCGCTTGGCGGGCTTCTCGACCGCAGGCTCAACCGCCTCAGCGGCCTCCTCGACGACCGCCGGCGCGGCGTCCTGCGGCTCGGCCGTCTTGCGGGTGCGCTTGCGCGGCTTGCGCGCCGGCGCCTCCTCCGTGACGACCTGCCCGGCGTCCTGCTGGCCGACCTGCTCGGTTGCTACAGGGACCTCGGTCTTGTTCGTGACGTCCGCGCCCTCTTCGACGGGCTGGCCCGCACGGGTGCGCTTGCGCGTCCGGTTCCGGCTGCGCTTCCGCCCGGGACGCTCGCCGTCCGACTCCTCGCCAGCGCGCCGGCCCCGCGGCCGGTCCTCGCGCGGCTCACGTGCCTCGCGGGCCTCCGGTGCGCGCGCCGGACGGATCCGGCCCTTCGCGTCCGACGGGATCCCGAGGTCGTGGAACAGCTCGGGCGAGGTGGAGTAGATCTCCTGCGGCTCGTCGTAGGGCAGGTCGAGCGCCTTGTTGATCACCTTCCACCGGGTCACGTCCGGCCAGTCGACGAAGGTGACGGCGATGCCGCTGGCCCCCGCGCGTCCGGTCCGCCCGATCCGGTGGATGTAGGTCTTCTCGTCCTCGGGGCAGGTGTTGTTGATGACGTGCGTGACGCCCTCGACGTCGATGCCCCGGGCCGCGACGTCGGTGCAGACCAGGACGTCGATCTTGTCGCCGCGGAACCGCGTCAGCGCGCGCTCGCGGGCCTGCTGGTTCAGGTCGCCGTGGATCGCGGCGGCCTTGAACCCGCGGTCCTGCAGGTCGTCGGTCAGCCGCGAGGCCTCGCGCTTGGTCCGGCAGAAGATCATCACCCGGCCGCGGTCGTCGGCCTGCAGGATCCGGGCCACCACCTCGGGCTTGTCCAGGTCGTGCGCCCGGTAGACGAACTGTGCCGTGGTCGGCACCATCTGGGTGTCCTCGTGCGACTCGGCCCGGATGTTCAGCGGGTGCCGCATGTGCGTGCGGGCCAGCCCGATCACGGCCGACGGCATCGTTGCCGAGAACAACATCGTCTGGCGGAGCTCGGGGGTCTTGCGCAGGATCCGCTCGACATCGGGCAGGAAGCCCAGGTCGAGCATCTCGTCGGCCTCGTCGAGGACGAGGACCTTGATGTGGCTCAGGTCGAGAACGCCGCGATTGGCCAGGTCCAGCAGGCGTCCCGGCGTACCGACAACCACATCGACGCCGCTCTTCAGGGCGTCCAGCTGCGGCTCGTACGCGACGCCGCCGTAGATGGTCAGGATCCGCACGGTTCGCACGGTGGACGCGGTCACCAGGTCCTTCGCGACCTGGATGGTGAGCTCACGGGTCGGCGTGACGACCAGGGCCTGCGGCTTGCCCGGGGCGGCGAGCTCCTCGTAGTCGGCCTCGCCGGGGGAGATCGTGCGCTGCAGCAACGGGATGCCGAAGCCGAGCGTCTTGCCGGTGCCCGTGCGGGCCTGGCCGATCAGGTCGGTGCCCATCAGCGCGACGGGGAGCGTCATTTCCTGGATCGGGAACGGCTCTTTGATGTTGACGCGGTCGAGTGCGTCACAGATCTCGGGCAGAACCCCGAGCTCTCGGAAGGTGGTCAGGCTGATCGCCTCTCACATGCTTGTGCGGACAGATGCTCAGTGGCCGGGCGCCTGGGGCTGGAAAGCCCCGATCGTGAGGCGCGGGGACACTGTGCAAGCACCTCGCACCAGCTTGCCCATCTGGGCGCGTCACCGGCGAATCGCTCACCAGTGTAACCGCAGCAGCTGTCAACGCCGCTTCGTGTGGCATGCGCCACTCGCGCGGGTGGCCAGATAGGGTGCCGGGCATGGAGCAGACGGCCTTTGATGATCCCGCCTACCGGGCCGCGGCGGTGGATCTGCTGGGAGTGCTCGCGTACGGCGAGCTGACCGCGTTCGAGCGGATGGCGGAGGACGCCAAACTGGCACCGACCCTGGACGACAAGGCGGAGCTGGCGGCGCTGGCGACCACCGAGTTCGGGCACTTCCAGCGGCTCCGGGACCGGCTCGTGCAGCTCGGGGTGGACCCGATGGACGCGATGCGGCCGTTCGTGACGCCGCTGGACGCGTTCCACGACCACACCGCGCCGTCGGACTGGCTCGAGGGCCTGGTCAAGGCGTACGTCGGGGACGGTCTGGCCAACGACTTCTACCGGGAGATCGCGTCGTTCGTGGACGCGGAGACCCGGGCGCTGGTGCTGGAGGTGTTCGCGGACTCCGGGCAGGCCGAGTTCGTCGTGGACCGGGTCCGGGCCGCCATCGACGAGGACCCGAAGCTCGGCGGCCGGCTGGCGCTATGGGGCCGCCGCCTGGTCGGCGAGGCGCTCAGCCAGGCGCAGCGGATCGCCGCCGACCGTGACTCGCTCGCCGCCCTGCTGGCCGGCAGCGTCGACCGCCCCGGCCTCGACCTGGCCGCCATCGGCCGGATGTTCACCCGCCTCACCGAGGCCCACACCGCCCGCATGACCGCCCTCGGCCTCCAGGCCTGAAGCCCGATTTGCCTGGCTGACCCACCAAACAGTGGGTTCTCCACCCTGAATCCGGGTGGAGAACCCCACATTTGCCTGGTGGGCCAGGCAAATGTCGCGGGCCGGGAACGGCAACGGCCGCCTTGCCCCCTGCGGGGCCGGCGGCCGTTTGGTGGTGCCTGGTTCAGGCGGCTTTCGGTTTCCGTGCCGCGATCACCGCGATCACGATCGCGGCGCAGATGACCTGGATCAGGTACTGGATCCAGTCCGGGCCGGACGTGTCCTTGACACCGAGGAAGTAGGCGATCAGACCACCGAGGAAGGCGCCGATGCCGCCGCCCAGGATGGTCCAGCCGAGGCTGATGTTCTGCTTGCCGGGGAGCACCAGCCGGGCCAGCGGCCCGAAGACGATGCCCGCGATGAGGCTGACGATGATCATCCAGATCCAGAAACCCACGATTCCTCCTAGAAGGGGGTGGTGACCCGCGCCCGATCAGGTGCCCCGTGACAACCAGACCAATCGCGACACAGGTCTCACCGTCATCGTGCCCCCTGAGCGCCCCGGTGCAACCCGGACACGCGTGACTGTGTCCGGAACGGGATCAGATCGCGCCGAACCCGACCTTCCGCGTGGACACCTCGCCGATCTCGACGTACGCGAGCCGGTCGGCCGGTACGAGGATCCGGCGCCCCTTGTCGTCGGTCAGCTGGAGCAATCCGGTTTTGCCGCTGAGTGCCTCCGCTACCTGCTCCTGGACCTCATCCGGGGTCTGGTCGCTCTCCAGAACCAACTCACGATTGGCGTGTTGCACGCCGATCTTGACCTCCACGAAACCCTCCGGGCACGCTCCGACCGGCGGCTCTCGCCGGTGACGGTTCGAGCCTATCCGCTAGCCCTGCCCAGCTCTCACCCGTCCGCCGAGAGCAGAACCTCGGGTACGCCGGGACGCCTCAGCCGTCGGTGCGCGGGAAGCCCCGGATGCCCCGCCAGGCCAGCGAGGCCACCAGGTCGGCGGCGTGCTCCTGCGGGATCGACGGGTTGCCGGCGCCCAGCCAGTACCGGGCGCTGACCTGCGCCATCCCGACCAGGCTGACCGCCAGCACCATCGACTGCTCGCGGCTCAGGCCGGCGTCGGCGCTGATCACCTCGGAGACCGCCTCGGCGCACGCGTGGGTGACCCGGTCGACCCGCTCGCGGACGGCCGGCTCGTTGGTCAGGTCCGACTCGAACACCAGCCGGAAGGCGCCCTGCGCGTTCGCCACGTAGTCGTAGAACGCGTGCATGGTGGCCGCGACCCGGAGCTTGTTGTCCTCGGTCGACTTCAGCGCGTCCTGCACAGACGCCACGATCGCGTCACAGGACGTGTCCAGCAGCGCCAGGTAGAGCTCCAGCTTGCCGGGGAAGTGCTGGTACAGGACCGGCTTGGACACCCCCGCCCGGTCCGCGATGTCGTCCATCGCGGCGGCGTGGTAACCGTTCGCGACAAAGACTTCCTGGGCCGCCTCGAGCAGTTGCGCGCGACGCGCCAGCCGGGGCAGGCGGCTGCCGCGCTTCGGTGCGGTCTCCGGTGTCGTCGACACGTCGGGCTCCTTCGGTGGTGCACTCGGCGACGGTCTTCGTCCGCCTGGTCGTTCCCCGAATCCTACCCAGCAGTCCTTCCGGCCAGTAGCTTCCCCGCCGACCCTACGTCCATCGTGGGAGAGCCGGGCAGTTCCAACGTGGTAACAATCACGTCAGCGGTAGTCGTCCTCGTCGGTGTCGCCGACCTCGCGGCGCTGGTCCGCGACGTCCGCCGGATCCGCCTCGCCGGGGCCGGCGGAGTCCTCGGTCCGGTCGTCCACCACTGTCGACGTCATGCGCTGCTCGAGGGCGTCGGCCTCGGGGGCCTCGTCGGGCAGCTCCTCGTCGCCCGGGCCCTCGTAGTCGGTCTCACTGGTCATGCGACTCGCTCTCCTCTCGGACTGCGACAGCTACGACTCGGATCGCGACACCTACGACGGTAGCGGCTGCGGATCGTCGTACAGCCCCTCCAGCACGTCGCCGTACTCCTCGATCCGGGCGAGTACCTCGTGCGGCAGGAACCTCAGGTCCTCCGGTGCCCCGGCCGATGCCACCTCGTCCCAGTCGATCGGTGTCGACACCCGTGGCTCGTCGGAGCCGCGGAGCGAGTACGGCGCGAGGGTGGTCTTGGCGCTGGCGTTCTGGCTCCAGTCGATGAACACCTTGCCGGGACGTAGCGCCTTGGTCATGTTGGCGGTCACGCTCTCCGGCAGCGCCTCGGCCAACTGCTCGGCCAGCTGCTTCGCGAAGGCACTGGTCAGCTTGGACGACACGGGCTCGATCGGCACGTACAGGTGCATGCCCTTGTTGCCGGACGTCTTCGGCCAGCCCTCCAGGCCGAAGTGGTTCAGCAGCTCGCGCAGCGCCAGCGCCACATCGCAGCAGTCGACGATCGTGGCGCCCGGCCCCGGGTCGAGGTCGAACACGATCAGGTCCGCTTTGGGGTCTTTGCCGTGGTTCGACGCGCCGATCCGCCACTGCGGGACGTGCAGCTCCAGCGCGGCCAGATTGGCCAGCCATACGACGGTCTGTACGTCGTCTGCGACCACGAAGTCGGCCTCGTCGCGGCCGGTCGAGCTGCCGGGTGTGGGCAGCGTCACGGTCCGGACCCAGGACGGCGTACCGCGGGGTGCGTTCTTCTCGAAGAAGTACTGCGCCTCCGTGCCGTCCGGCCACCGCTTGCGCGTGAGGGGCCGGTCGGACAGGTGTGGCAGCAGCAGGGCAGCCACCTGGTGGTAGTAGTCGATCACCTCTGCCTTGGTGAAGCCGGTCTGTGGATACAGGACCTTGTGGAGGTTGGTGAGCTTCATGGTCTGCCCATCCACCTCGGTCGTCAGCTGCTGCTGCGCTCCCGCCATGTGTTCCAGTGTCCACCTGGAGGGCGTCCTAACATGGGTGTCGTGGATAGCTACGGGCCAGTAACCGGCGACGCCGTACCCGTGGAGGTGCAGCAGTGGCCGGAGCGACGGGTGCCGGTTGCAGGAGTGGATCTGCTGGTCAGAGATGTTCCCGGCACCGCACCGGACCTGCCGCCCGCTCTGTTCGTCCACGGCCTCGGTGGGTCCTCGCTGAACTGGACCGCCCTGGGCCTGCTGCTGAACGACCGCATCCGCGGCATCGCCCCCGATCTGCCCGGTTTCGGACGTACGCCGCTGGCGGGAGTGACCGGGATTCCCGAGCAGGCCGCCGTCCTGATCCGGCTCCTGGAGCGGGAGTACGACGAGCCGGTCCACGTGTTCGGGAACTCGATGGGTGGTGCCGCGTCGGTGGCGCTGGCCGCGCAGCGTCCGGACCTGGTGGCGTCGCTGACCCTCATCTCGCCGGCACTGCCGCACCCGCGGGTGTCGGCGAGCGCACTGTGGTTCACCGCGCTGGCGACGCCGCGGCTCGGTCCGGTCGTACTGGAGCGGACAGCCCGGTTGCCGTTCGCGCAGCGCTTCGAGGCGTCGTTGGCGCTGGTCTTCGGGGACCCGCGTTCGCTGCGGCCCGAGGTACGCGCGGCGTACGAGGCGGAACTCCACCGGCGCGACACCGACCCGTGGGGCCGGCAGGCCACGGTGGACGGTGCGCGCAGCATCCTGCGCTCTTCGCTGGCCAGACCGCGCCGGTCGCTCTGGGCGGATGCCGCCGGCGTGGAGTGCCCGGTGCTGTTGATCTACGGCGGCAGGGACCGCCTGGTGGACGCACGGATCCGCCTGAAGGCGCAGCGCACCTTCCCGAACGCGCACCTGCTCTACCTGCCGCAGTCCGGCCATGTCGCACAGATGGAGCACCCGGAGGAAGTGGCGCGCGCGTTCCGTCAGTTGATCGCCTGATCGAGTCGAATCCGAGGCGCGGCCGAGATACGGCTGAGCGGCGGGTCAGGTCAACTTGTCCGCGTGATTGGCAGAACCGCCCGAAATCTGTCGTTGTCCGTCGCTGTGTTGCTCGGTCTGGGGCCCCTTCCCGCCACCGCCGCTCCGCCATCGGTTGCTGCAGGCAATCAATGGGACGTGCGCGCTGTTGCCGGTGGCTACCAACTGGCACTGCACCTGAACTCGCCCGCACCGCTGCGTGCGTCGCTGCCGTTGCTGGAGGTCGACGGCAAACCGCTGGGTGTCGCGAGACAGTCGCCGGACCGGAAGACCTTGACACTCGTCACCACCGACCCGGCGGTTGCGAGCGCACGCGACGTACGTCTGGTCTGGTCCGGTGACCTGGGCAAGCAGAACGCCGGCAGGGGTCGTGGCACCGCCGAAGGACCCACGGACGCCGACTGGCTGAAAGCGCGGCGCGGTCCGCTGCTGCCGTCGGACCCTGGCGCGCTGGGGAAGTACAAGGTCGACGCGGCGGAGTACGACCTGGGTGACGAGGCCGTCTACCTGCCTGGACTCGCACACCGGTCCGAGTTGCGCGGCAAGGTGTACTCACCGCGCGGTGCGGTCGGTCCACGGCCTGTGGTCGTGTTCCTGCACGGCCGGCACGAGGTCTGCTACGGCGAGCCCACCAACCCGTCCGACAGTGAGAAGCCGTGGCCCTGTCCGCCTGGCATGAAGCCTGTCCCCAGTTACCGCGGGTACGACGCACCTGCGACCGCACTGGCCAGCAACGGCTACCAGGTCGTGTCGATCAGCGCGAACGCCGTCAACGGGTGGGACAGCGAGGCGTACGACGCCGGCGCACAGGCCCGGGCCGAACTCGTCCTGGATCACCTGGCGTTGTGGCGAAGGTGGTCGACGATCGGCGGCGGACCGTTCGGCGCCCGCTTCGTCGGCAAGCTCAACCTGCAGAACGTCGGCCTGATGGGTCACTCACGAGGCGGTGAGGGCGTCGCCCGCGCCGCTGTGCTGAACGCGGACCGCGGCGGCCAGTACGGCATCCGCGCCGTACTGCCACTGGCTCCCACGGACTTCGCCCGCGCCACGGTGCCCGGTGTCGCGATGAGCGTCCTCCTGCCGTACTGCGACGGTGACGTGGCCGACCTGCAAGGGCAGAAGTTCTATGACGACACCAGGTACTCCGTCGGTGGCGACACCGCGCCGCGATCGACCGTCACGGTGATGGGCGCCAACCACAACTTCTTCAACACCGAGTGGACACCTGGGCAGTCAGTCGCGCCGTCGGGCGACGACTGGTTCGGCGACGAGAAGGCGTCGCCGTGCGGAGCGAAGTACCCGGGCCGCCTGACCGCGAAGGAGCAGCAGGCTGTCGGTACGGCGTACATCGCGGGCTTCTTCCGCCTGCAGTTGGGGCACGAGACGCAGTTCCTGCCGCAGTTCGACGGGTCGGACTCGCGGGCGGCCTCCGCCGGTAAAGCCGTCGTACGGGTGGTGTCGCAGGCGCCACTGGGGTCGCGGCAGGACCTGAACCACTTCGACCAGGCGCTGCCGGCCGGAGCGGTCAGCGGGAAGGTGTCTGCGACGGTGTGTGCCGGTGTCACCAGTACTGCGGTCCGGGCTGCGCTGCCGACGTGCATGACCACCGATGACTGGGCTGACGCGCCGCACTGGGGGATGGCGTGGTTCGCCCCGATGGCACCTACCACGGCGGTCACCAAGCTGAAGTGGTCCGGGACGAACGGGGTAGTGCGGGTCGCAGTACCTGCCGGACAACGCGACGTACGACGCTTTGCGGCTCTGACGTTCCGTGCCGCGCCGGATCCGGTTGGTGCACCGAAGACCGACCTGAGTGTCCGGGTGGTCGACGGGCACGGTCGTGCGGCCGCCGTACCGGTCTCTGCTGTCAGTGACGCGCTGGTTCGGATGCCGGGCAGCAGCGACAGCGGGCTGCCGAAGAACCTGCTGCGGACGGTACGCATCCCGGTGGCGTCGCTGAAGGGCGTGGACCTGCGGGACGTGCGTGCTGTGGAGCTGCGGACGGACAGGGTGGCCAGCGGGTCGGCGTACGTGAGTGATCTGGGGTTCTCGTCGCCTGGGCTCGGCTACTCGGCGCCTGCGGTGCTGCTGCCGAAGCTGTCCGCGTCCAGCGTCACTGTGAAAGAGGGGGACGCGGGGACACGTTTGGTGGACTTCTGGGTCCGCCTGTCCCGGCCGAGCATCCGACCGGTCAGTGTGTACGTCGAGACGAACGGGGAGTTGGGGGAGTCGGTCGGCAGGGTGGCGCGGCGGTTGGTGTTCAAGCCGGGACAGGTGCGGCAGAAGGTGACTGTGCCGATCACGGCGGGCACCCGGGACAGCTACGACCTGGCGTTCAACCTGGTGCTGTCCGCGCCGCGGGACGGTCTGCTGGACAGGTCCTTCGGCCGCGGCCTGGTCATCGACGACGACCCGACTCCAACCCTCACGCTCGGGGCCTTGAAAACGGTGGAGAGGACCGGGGTCGCCGCCTTCCCGGTCAAGCTGTCCGCTCCGAGCGACAAGTACGTCAGCTTCTCCGGCGTCCTGAAGGACGGCACGGCGGTGATCCGCAGGGACTACGCCGGCGTGAACGACGACGGCACCGGCCCGGCGGACCGGACGATCGACGGGTACGTCGAACCGGGCAAGACGACCGGCGAGCTCCAGGTCAAGATCCTCGATGACAAGGTGCAGGAGCCCACCGAGACCTTCACCGCGGTCATCGATCTCGTGGACGGCGCCCTGATGACGGTCCCGAAGCCCTTGACGGCCGTGGTCACCGACAATGACTGAGACGCGGGTACCGGGATGTGGACTCTGTCGGGGGCGCTTGGGATAGTGCGGGAACATGGGGGAGGGACAGATGGTTGAAACCTTCAGATCCCGTTCGACGTCTTCCTGAGGAGCCGACACGTGTCACTGCCACCGCTGGTCGAACCGGCCGACGAGCTGACGATTGACGAGGTGCGGCGGTATTCGCGGCACCTGATCATCCCCGAGGTCGGGATGGCCGGGCAGAAGCGGCTGAAGAACGCCAAGGTGCTGGTGATCGGCGCCGGCGGTCTCGGCAGCCCCGCGCTGCTGTACCTGGCCGCCGCCGGGGTCGGCACGCTCGGCATCGTCGAGTTCGACACCGTCGACGAGTCCAACCTGCAGCGCCAGATCATCCACGGCCAGTCCGACGTCGGCAAGTCCAAGGCGCAGTCGGCCAAGGAGTCGATCCTCGAGGCCAACCCGTACACCAACGTGGTCCTGCACGAGACCCGGCTGGACAACGACAACGTCTTCGAGATCTTCGAGCAGTACGACCTGATCGTCGACGGCACCGACAACTTCGCCACCCGCTACCTGGTGAACGACGCCGCGGTGCTGCTCGGCAAGCCCTACGTCTGGGGCTCGATCTTCCGCTTCGACGGCCAGGTCAGCGTCTTCTGGGCCGAGCACGGCCCGTGCTACCGCTGCCTGTACCCGGAGCCCCCGCCGCCCGGCATGGTCCCGTCCTGCGCCGAGGGCGGTGTGCTGGGCGTGCTCTGCGCGTCGGTCGGCGCCGCGCAGGTCACCGAGGCGATCAAGCTGCTCACCGGCATCGGCGACCCGTCGCTCGGCCGGCTGAACATCTACGAGGCGCTCGACCTCAACTGGCGCACCCTGAAGGTCCGCAAGGACCCGAACTGCGCCATCTGCGGCGAGAACCCGACCGTCACCGAGCTGATCGACTACGAGAGCTTCTGCGGTGCCCTGACCGAGGAGGCGGCCGACGCGGCCGTCGGCTCGACCATCTCGGTGAAGCAGCTCAGCGAGTGGATCAAGCTGCAGGAGAACGGCGAGAAGGACTTCGTCCTGATCGACGTCCGGGAGCCGAACGAGTACGAGATCAACAAGATCCCGGGCTCGGTGCTGATCCCGAAGGCCGACTTCCAGACCGGTGTGGCGTTGGAGAAGCTGCCGCAGGACAAGCAGCTGGTCTTCCACTGCAAGTCCGGCGTCCGCTCCGCCGAGGTGCTCGCGATCGCCAAGGGCGCGGGCTTCTCGGACGCGGTGCACGTCGGCGGCGGCGTGGTGGCGTGGGTCGACCAGATCGACCCGAGCCAGCCCTCGTACTGAGCAGACCGAGCAGACGGAGGGGTCCCACAGCACGTGGGACCCCTCCGTTCGGCTATCTCACGCGCACCGGCTGGTACGCCGGGTCGTCGCAGGTGATGCGCAGGTCGTCGAGGCCGAACCACTCGCCCTCCACCGTGCAGTGGTCGCCGATGTTCCGCCCGTCGAGGACGATCTCGTCGCGCTGGTACTTGCCGTGGTGGCGCCACTCGACCTGCGCGCCGTACATCTCGGACAGCCGTCGTGTCACCCCCGGATAGTCGGGCCGGAAGGCCAGCTGCACGGTCACCACGACCATGACGATCAGGACCGCGACTGCGCCGAGGAACAGGCTGCGCTGCCGCTGCGACCACGGCGTACGGCGCCACTTCGGTCCACGCCGCTGCTCCGCGCCGTCCGTACTGCGTTCGTCTTCGTCACTGCGTTCGTCTTCGTCGGTACGGCGTGACGCCCGCGCGGCATCGGCCGCCAGAACTGCGGCCCGCTGCTCCGGCGTGATCTCCCCGTCCTCCCGGCCGTTCTCGAGGCCGTACAGGCAGTCCAGGTACGCGCGACCCAACGGGTGCCATTCCCATGCGTCCACGACCACGTCGTCGTTGTCGCGCAGCTCCCGTGCGGCACCGGCAGCATCGCCCGCGTCGTAGCGCTCCATGGCCCGCTCGACAGCACCGGCCGCCTGCTCGAGACCCTCACGGGTGGTGAAGGTAGGGAGCTGGTCGGGCGGTGCGGTCAGGGCCCGGGTGATCCGGTCGTGCAGGAGCTGCAGTCGTGATCGCACACCATCGATCTTCGTCGTGCAGGGTGTCAGAACGGCATGCGGCAGCTCGCCACCGCCTGGACGGCGTCTGCGTCGCCGGTCACCACCGGATGGTCGTCCCGGCCCGACAGGGTCCGCATGTAGCCGACAGCATCCACAGCGGCGCGACCTACCGGCTCACCCTTCCCGAGCCGGTAGGTCCCACCTCCCTGCCCGGTCAGCTCGAGTACGACGGCGGGCCGGTCGTTCCAGAACGGTCCGGACGCCTCCAGGTCGTAGACCACCTGCGCGATCCCTTCCCCGGCGTACGGTCCGGCGTCGAACGGCCGTGCCAGCGCCTGGCACACGTCGTCGCGATGCATCCACAGGTCCCGCGCCAGCAGGATGTCCTGCACGTAGCCGAACGACATCCGGGGCGCCGGGTCCACCTGCATCGAGATCCGCCGGAACAGCTCCGGAGCGCGTGAGATCTTCCGTGTCGCCTTCGCCCACACCTGGTCGAACAGCTCCCGCAGCTCACCCGGCGGCGTACCGCGATGTTCGTCGGCCTGCACGATCATGTGCGCGTCGAAGCGTGGCACTCCGGGGTACGCCCGCTTGTTCTTGAGCCACCGCCGCGGGAACGAGGTCGGCTTGATCACGTCCTCCGCCTGCCCGATCAGGTGGCCGGCGATGTCCGCGACGTCCCACGCGTCGCAGACGGTGCGCCGGTGCCACTCGTCCCCCTCGATCGACGCGAGCAGCTCGCGCCACGCCTTCAGCTCGGCGTCCCGGTGGATCCGGCACCGTGCGCGGTCGGCCCGCCCGATCTGCTCCGCGAGTACTGCGGTCATCTTCTCCCCCTGGTTGGTGCGTAGTGCTGGTAGAACATCTCGAGTACGACGGGAAGCAGCCGGCTGAATCGCCCCTCCTCGAAGGGCGCATCCGGCTCGTTGGCGATCTGTTGTGACAGCACCCCCGACGTGACCGACGTCAGGACCGCGAGCCCCTCGTCGCTCGCTGCGTCCGGATGCAGCCGGCCGGCGTCCACCGCGGCCTGCAGGTGCCGGCGAACGTCGGCCAACGTCTCCTGCGCCGGTGCGAACGCCTCCGGGCTCGGCTCGAAACCGGGAACCGTGCGCCAGAACAGCAGTTGCGAATACACCGGGTTCTGCATGCACCAACGGGCGAACGCGGTGGTCCCGATCAGGTGCAACTCGACCACGTCGTCGGTCGTGGCGGCGGCGACCGCGTCCCGTTGCGCAGCCTGGAACAGCTCCGCGCCGCGCTGGAACAGCGCATCGTAGATCGCCATCTTCGACGGGAAGTACTGGTACAGCGACGGCGGCTGCATGCCGAGCCGCCGCGCCACCGCCGACAGGCTCAGCGCCGCGACCCCCTCGGCCTCCATCAGCTCGATGGCGACGTCGAGGATCTCGCCGATCGTCTCCTGACGGCGGCGGGTACGGCGGTCCGGTGCGGCAGCAGTGCTCATACCATGAGGAGAACCTAATGGCATTAGGGATGTCAATACCTCGTAGGACTCTGGAGACTGTCCGTCGCTCCGCGTACTGTCTTGAGGCATGTGCAGAAACATCACCGTGCTCCGGGGACTCGAGCCGTCCGCGACCTCCGAGGAGGTCTACGCGGCCGCGTTGCAGTACGTCCGCAAGGTGACGGGGGTCGGCTCGCTGAGCGCGACCACCCGCGGCCCGATCGAGCGCGCGGCCACCGAGGTCGCGCGGATCACCGAGCAGCTCCTGGAGGAGATGCCGGCCCGCCGGACGCCCCCGCAGACCGTGCCGCCGCTGCGCCGCCCCGAGGTCCGCGCCCGCCTCGGCCTCGACTGAGCCCGCGTCGCGGAGTTCCGGCCCCCGCTGATCGCCGGGCGGGGTAGTGTCGCGTCCCGGAACAGGTTTACCCCTGGACGGTTGCCTTAGGGAGGCGCGGGATGCGGTTCGCGATCAAGACCAGGCCGGAACACACCACTTGGCAGCAGATGCGGGACGTGTGGGTCGCGGCGGACCAGTTCGAGATCTTCGAGTCCGCCTGGCACTGGGACCACTTCTACCCGCTGAGCGGTGACATGCAGGGCCCGAACCTGGAGGCCTGGACCACGCTCGCCGCGCTCGCGCAGGCGACGTCGCGGATCCGGGTCGGCTGCCAGGTGACCGGGATGATCTACCGGCATCCCGCGGTCCTCGCGAACATGGCGGCGACCACCGACATCATCAGCGGCGGCCGTCTCGAGCTCGGCATCGGCGCCGGGTGGAACGAGATGGAGACCGCGGCGTACGGCATCGACCTCTACCCGCTGAAGGAGCGCTTCGACAGGTTCGACGAGGGCACCCAGGCGATCATCGCGCTGCTCACCGAGAAGGTCGCGAACTTCGACGGCAAGTACGTCAAGCTCACCGAGGCGTACTGCGAGCCGAAGCCGGTGCAGACGCCGCACCCGCCGATCACCATCGGCGGCAAGGGCCCGAACCGCACGCTCCGCGCGGTCGCCAAGTGGGCGCAGCAGTGGAACGTCATCGTCCCGAACCCGCAGGAGTGGAAGCCGCTCAAGGACGTCCTGGTCCAGCGCTGCGAGGAGGTCGGCCGCGACGTCGGCGAGATCACCTGCTCGGTCAACGTCCGCATCGACCCCGACAGCCCGCTCGACAAGGCGGTCGCGGAGGCCGCGGCGTACGGCGAGGCGGGGGTCGACCTCGTCGTCATGAACCTGCCGCTCGACGCGCCGCCGTCCGTCCTGGAGCCGCTCGCGAAGGCGCTCGCCCCGCTCGCCTAGATTGGGTTCGTGGACAGGGAGGAGTACGTCGAGGCCGTACTGCGGGCCGTGGAGTCGATCCCGGAGGGCAGCGTCGCGACGTACGGGGACATCGCGGAGTACGTCGGGCAGGGCGGACCGCGGCAGGTCGGCGCGATCATGCGCGAGTACGGTGCCAGTGTGCCGTGGTGGCGGGTGATCCGCGCGTCCGGCGTACCGGCCGACGAGGTCGGTGACGAGCAGCTGCACCGGCTGCGATCGGACGGCGTCCGCATCACCGACGGCCGCGTGAACCTCCGGGCCGTCCGCTGGAATCCGGAGGACTGACCACCGGAACCTGTCCGCTTTCCGACGATCTGCAGGGTTCCCGGGGTGCGCCGCGCGTTTTGTCGGTGGGGTCTGTTGAGATGTGTCGGTGGTCAGCAGACAAGGCAAACGACGGCAGTTCCTCGTGCCGCGACGTACTTCTGCGGTGCTGACCGAGGAGTTGCGGTGACACTGCGGGCATACAAGTACGCGCTGAACCCGACCCCGCGCCAGGCCAGGTACATGGACGGGCATTGCGGTGCCGCGCGGCGGGCTTACAACTGGGGACTTGGGCGGGTCAAAGCAGTGATGGATCAGCGCGCGGCGGAAGTTACCTACGGCGTACCTGCGGCGATGATGACACCGCCGATCTCGTGGACGATGTACTCGCTTCGCAGAGACTGGAATCTGGCCAAGAACGAGGTTGCGCCGTGGTGGGCGGAATACTCCAAAGAGGCCTACGCATCCGGCCTGACTCAACTGGCCGCCGCGCTGAAGAACTGGGGCAAGTCCCGCAACGGCACGCGCCACGGACGCGCGATGGGATTCCCACGGTTCAAGTCCAAGCGCAAAACGGTCAAGTCGTGCCGGTTCACCACCGGCGCCCTCGGCTGTGAAGAGCGGTACGCCGTGCTTCCGCGCATCGGGCGGGTACGGCTGCACGAGACGCCAGCATCAGAGCTGCGCGACGGCACGGCCCGGATCCTGGCCGCGTCGATTCGGTTCGAGCGTGGCCGGTGGTTCGTGGCGTTTACTGTCGAACAGCACACACCGGCTCAGGCCCCGCGGCGGCCCGATGCAGCAGTTGGCGCGGACCTGGGCGTCAAGAATCTCGCGGTTCTGGCTGAGCCGGAAGGCGAACCGCTGACAGTGCCGAACCCCAAGCACCTGGGCGCGTCGCTGCGGAAACTCGGCCGCCTCTCGCGTCGCGTGTCCCGCCGCCTTGGCCCGGACCGTCGCACCGGTCAAGGGCCATCTAAGAGGTGGACACGCGCCAACGCGCAGCGCAACCGCGTCCATCACACGGCCGCGTATCAGCGAGTCGACGCCCTACATAAGCTCACGACTGACATCGCCCGTGAATACGGCACCGTCGTCATGGAGGACCTGAACGTCGCCGGGATGCTGAAGAACCGCCGCCTTGCCCGCCGAATCGGTGATGCCGGGTTCGGCGAGATCCGGCGGCAACTGGCGTACAAGTCCGACTGGAACGGCGGACGGCTGATGGTCGCCGACCGTTGGTTCCCGTCGAGCAAAACCTGTTCGAGCTGTGGAGTGGTGAAAGCCAAACTGCTCTTGTCCGAACGCGTTTACACATGTGAATCCTGCGGTTTGAAGATGGACCGTGACGAGAACGCAGCGCGCAACCTCGCCGCGCTGGCAGTCGCCGTCAGTGGGACGGAGACGTTAAACGGACGTGGAGCCGACCAGAAGACCCGGCCTACCGGGCAGGTGGTTATGAAACGTCTACCCGGCAGCCTTGTGTGTGAGACCGGGACCGCCTCGCCAGAGGCTGTAGGTGCGTAGCCAATGACTACTCAACTTCAACGGTCCCGGTACCGGTTGGTCCGGGAGGAGCGCAGGAGCGCGGACGCGCCTGTCCTCGATGCTGATCAGCAGGCCGTCGTGGATCATCCGGGTGGGCCGTTGCTCGTGCTGGCCGGCCCGGGGACCGGGAAGACGACGACGTTGGTGGAGGCCGTCGTCGACCGCGTCCGGCGCCGTGGGCTGAGTCCGGACGAGGTGCTGGTGCTGACGTTCGGTCGGAAGGCGGCAACGGAGCTTCGGGACCGCATCACCGGCCGGCTCGGGCGGACCACGCGCGTGATGCCGTCGATGACGTTCCATTCGTTCTGCTACGCGTTGCTGCGCCGGTTCACTCCGGCCGACGCGTTCGACGTACCACTGCGGCTGCCGTCCGGGCCCGAGCAGTCGCTGCGGTTGAGCGAGGCGTTGTCGGGCAGTCGTGAGGTCGGCGCGGTGCACTGGCCGGGCAGTCTGCATCCGGCGTTGAAGACGCGAGGGTTCACCGACGAGGTGCAGGCGGTGATCGGCAAGGCGCGGCAGTTGGGGCTCGACCCGGAGGACCTGTCCGCGATCGGGCGGTCGGCGGAGCGGGCCGAGTGGGTCGCGGTCGGTGACTTCTTCGAGGAGTACCTGCAGGTGCTCGACGCGGAGCAGGTGCTGGACTACTCCGAGCTGATCCATCGCGCGGTGATCCTGGCGCAGCAGCCGCACGTGCAGGCGAAGCTGCGCACCGAGTTCAAAGCGGTGTTCGTGGACGAGTACCAGGACACCGATCCCGGTCAGACCAAGCTTCTGCAGGCGATCGCGGGCGACGGCCGTGACCTGGTCGTCGTCGGCGATCCGGACCAGTCGATCTACACGTTCCGCGGGGCCGACGTGCGCGGGCTGCTGCGGTTCACCGACGAGTTCCGGACGCGCGACGGCGCGGAGGCCGCGCAGATCGCCTTGGGTACGACGCGACGCTTCGGGACCACCCTGCAGCGCGTGTCGCGCAACGTCGTCAACCGGCTCGGCGTCCCGGGGTCGCTGGACAGGGACACGTTCGACCGCTTCCGGAACCCGGACGCCTCGTCGTGTGTCTTCGGCCCCGGAAAGGTCGAGGCGAACCTGTACTCGACCAGCGGTGCCGAGCTCGAGCACATCGCGGACCTGCTGCGGCGGGCGCACGTCCAGGACGGCATCGGATGGCACGAGATGGCCGTGCTGGTGCGCTCCGGGAGCCGCTCGATCCCGCCGTTGCGCCGGGCATTGTCGGCGGCCGGTATCCCGGTCGACGTGGCGGGCGACGAGCTGCCGTTGTCGCGTGAGCCCGCCGTACGACCGATGCTGCTGGCGTTGCGGGCGGTGGCCGATCCCGAGACGCTGACCGTCGACGTCGTCCGGGCGTTGGCGCTGTCGCCGTTGGGCGCGATGGACGCCGGGCAGTTGCGGCGGCTGGCGCGGGTACTGCGACGGCGGGACCGGGACGCGGCGGGTGGTCAGCGGTTGCCGCGCTCGTCCGACGAGCTGTTGCGGGAGGCATTGCTGAACCCGTTGCTCCTCGACGAGGAGGCGTCGCCGGCCGAGGCGCGGTTCGCGGCGCTCGGCGAGCGGTTGCTCAAGGCAAGGAACATCGTGACCGCGGGCGCGGCGCCGGACGAGGTGATGTGGTCGCTGTGGTCGGACTCGCCGTGGTTGCGGCGATTGCGCGGCCAGGCGTCGGCAGGCGGCGAAACGGCGCGGACCGCGAACCGGGACCTGGATTCGTTGTGCGCGTTGTTCGACGCGGCCGGCCGCGCGGAGGAGCAGGTCGGGTTCAAGGGTGTCTCGGCGTTCCTGTCGGAGCTGGAGTCGCTGGACATCGCGGGCGACAACCGGTTCGACGCGACGTATCGCGAGGCCGGCGTACAGCTCATGACGGCGCACCGGTCGAAGGGCCTGCAGTGGCGGCTCGTCGTGGTCGCTTCGGTGCAGGAAGGTCAGTGGCCGGACCTCCGGCGGCGAGGGTCGTTGCTCGAGCCGGACCGGTTGGGGCCTGACGGATTGATCGACCCGTTGTCGGCGGGCGCGCTGCTGGCCGAGGAGAGACGGCTGTTCTACGTCGCGATCACGCGGGCCCGCGAGCGGTTGATCGTGACCGCCGTCCAGGCCCCCGAGGCCGACGGCGATCAACCCTCCCGCTTTCTTGCCGAGCTGGACATTCCTTTGAAACTCGTGGCGGGACGGCCGCGGCGGCCGTTGTCGCTGCCGGGGCTGGTGGCCGATCTGCGCTGCGTGCTGGCGGCCCCGGCGTCGTCTCCGGCGCTGAAGCGGGTGGCCGCGGACCGGCTGGCCACGCTGGCGGATGCGGTGGACGAGCGGGAGCAGCCGCTGGTGCCGACCGCGGACCCGTCGCGCTGGTGGGGTGTGCGGGAGCGGACGGAGTCGGTTCGGCCGATCGCCGATCCCGAGCAGCCGGTGCCGTTGTCGGGGAGTGCGCTGACGACGATCGTGGACTGTCCGCTGCGCTGGTTCCTGACCCGGCGCGCGGGCGGGGAGACGCAGAGCACATCGGCGCTCGGGTTCGGGTCGGTGCTGCACGCGTTGGCGGATGCGGTCGCGACCGGGACGCTGCCGCCGTCGGTCGACGAGCTGAACGGGTGGCTCGACAAGGTGTGGACACAGCTCGAGTTCGAGTCCGCGTGGATCTCGGACCGGGAGCGCGGTGAGGCGGAGCAGGCGCTGCGACGCTTCGTCGCGTGGCACCAGGGACGCCCGGACCGGACGCTGGTCGGGACCGAGGTCGAGTTCGACGTCCTGCTGCCGGACGAGGAGAAGCCCGCGGTCCGGGTGAACGGCCGGATGGACCGGGTCGAGAAGGATCCCGAGGGGAAGATCCGGGTCGTCGACCTGAAGACCGGCCGCTCGATCCCGACGAAGCCGGCGCTGGAGCGGCACGTCCAGTTGGCGATCTACCAGCGTGCGATCAACGCGCGGCAGCTGAAGAAGCTCGGCGAGGACGCGGAAGCCGGCGGAGCCGAGCTGGTGCAGTTGCGCCACGACGACAACGGGGGCTTCCCGAAGGTCCAGCCGCAGGCCCCGCTGGAGGCCGACGAGGACGGCCGGACCTGGCTCGACGAGGCCGTCGACGACGCCGAGTCCCTGATCCGCACCGAACAGTTCACCGCCCAGCGCAACGACGGCTGCAACCGCTGCGAGGCCCGCTCGCTCTGCCCCATCCAGCCCGAAGGCCGGGAGATCGTCTGATGCCCGCGGTGGAACTGCGCACCACAGCCGACCTGTGCGACTTGCTCGGCATCCCGTTCAGCGATCAGCAACTCGCGGCGATCACCGCACCGCTCGAGCCCGGGGTGATCGTGGCGGGCGCCGGATCAGGTAAGACGACGGCGATGGCGGCCCGGGTCGTGTGGCTGATCTGCACAGGGCAGGTGAAGCCGGAGGAAGTACTCGGACTGACCTTCACCAAGAAGGCGGCGAACGAGCTCGACGTCCGGATCCGCGAGGACCTGACGAAGGCCGGCGTCCTCGGATCGACCCTGCCGCGCGACCAGCACCCGATCCTCGCGGCGCACCTGCGCAGCAACATCCCGAACTGGGAGCCCGAAGAGCCGGGTGAGCCCGTCGTGTCGACGTACCATGCCTTCGCCGGCACGCTGATCGCGGAGCACGGGCTGCGCCTCGGCCTCGAGCCGGACTCGCGCGTGCTCGCCGACGCCACCCGGTACCAGCTCGCCGGTCGCGTCGTACGGCGGTCCGCCGGGCCGATCCGCTTCGCGTCGCATCATGTGCCGACGCTCGTCAACAGCCTGCTCGCGCTCGACGGTGAGCTCGCGGACCACCTGCTCCGGCCGGACGACATCCGCGACCACGACGACGCCGTACGGCGGGAGGTCGCGGCTGCCCGCAAGCAGACGGTGGAGGTCCGCAAGCTCGCGGAGACCGCGTTGAAGCGTGGGGAGATCCTGCAGCTCGTCGAGGAGTACCAGGCGTACAAGGGGGAGCGGGGCGTCGTCGACTTCGCCGACCAGATGGCGCTCGGCGCGCGGCTGGCCGAGGAGTGCCCGGAGGTCGCGGCCGTCGAGCGAGCGCGGTACAAAGTCGTGCTGCTCGACGAGTACCAGGACACGTCCGTCTCGCAGCGCCGGATGCTGACCGCGCTGTTCGCCGGGCCGGATCGCGAGCACGGTCGCGGACATCCGGTGACCGCGGTCGGCGACCCGTGCCAGGCGATCTACGGCTGGCGTGGCGCCTCCGTCGCGAACCTCGACGAGTTCCCTGAGCACTTCCCGCAGGCAGACGGTTCGCCTGCTCGGCGTTATGTGCTGAGCGTCAACCGTCGCTGCGGCAGCCGGATCCTCGCCGCCGCCAACCAGCACGCCGCCGAGCTGTACGAGCAGCATCCCGGTGTCATTCCGCTCGAAGCCCCGCCGGACGCTCCGGAAGGGGCGATCACCGTCGGCCTGTTCGAGACCCGTTCGCAGGAGATCGAGTGGGTCGCCGACGCGATCGTCGCCGCGCACCGCACCCGCAACCGCCGCTGGAAGGACATCGGCATCCTGATGCGGACGAACGTCGACCTGAGCGCGGTCCACGAGGCGCTGATCGCGCGCAAGGTCCCGGTCGAGGTGGTCGGCCTCGGCGGACTCCTCGCGCTGCCGGAGGTCGTCGACGTGGTCGCGACGCTGCAGGCCGTCAACGACCTCACCGCGAACGCGGCGATGCTGCGCATCCTGACCGGCCCGCGGTACCGGATCGGCCACCGCGACCTCGCCCTGCTCGCCAACCGCGCCCGCGCACTCGCCGACGCGGGAGAACGCCCCGCCGCCGACGACCTGGTCGCCGCGCTCGACGCGGCCGTCGCCGGGATGGACTCGACCGAGGTGATCTCGCTGGCCGAGGCGGTCGACGATCCGGGCCCGGCGGCGTACGCGCCGGAGGCCCTGGTGCGCTTCAAGGAGTTGTCGACCGAGCTTCGCGAACTGCGCGCGCACGCGGGTGAGCCGTTGCTGGATCTGGTCCGCCGGGTGATCGGCACGATCGGACTGGACGTCGAGCTGACCGCGACCCCTGACCACGTCGACGCCGGCCGCCGCGATCACCTGGCCGCGTTCCTGGATGCCGTGGGCAACTTCGTGTCGACCGAGTCGGACGGGTCGCTGGACGGTCTGCTCGCGTACCTGGCCGCCGAGGAGGAGTACGCCGCCGGTCTCGACCTCGCCGTACCGAGTGAGGCGGACTCGGTGAAGCTGCTCACCACGCACCGGTCGAAGGGACTCGAGTGGCCGGTCGTGTTCGTGCCGACGCTGGTGTCGAAGGTGTTCCCGTCGGATCGCGGCCGGGACAAGTGGACGACGAACGCCAAGGTCCTGCCGTGGCCGCTGCGCGGTGACGCCGACACGCTGCCGGACATCCACGACCTGACGAACGCCGGGCTGAAGGCGTTCGCCGACGAGTGCAAGGACATGAACGCGCTCGAGGAGCGCCGGCTCGGGTACGTCGCTTTCACCCGGGCGAAGGAGTTGCTGGTCGCGACCGGGCACTGGTGGGGTCCGACGCAGAAGCGCCCGCGCGGACCGTCGTCGTACCTGGAGACGTTGAAGAAGCACGCCGGCGATCGGGTGATCGCGTGGGCGGATCAGCCGGAGCTGACCGAGGAGAACCCGGAGCTCGCCGAGCAGACGCAGGCGCCGTGGCCGACCCCGTACGACCGGGAGTCGTTCCAGCGCCGGCTGGAATCGGCCGCGCTGGTCCAGCGGGCCCGCGCCGAGGGGCCGTCGATCGAGGCAGAGGAGTCGCTGCTGCTCGACGAGCAGGCGACGGTCGCGCGCTGGGACTCGGAGATCGAGCGCTTGTTGTCCGAGGCAAGGGAAAGCCGGAGCCGGAAGGCGTACGACGTGACGCTGCCGGCGGCGCTGTCCGCGACGCAGGTCATGCGGCTCGCGAAGGACCCGGACGGGCTCGCCGCCGAGCTGGCGCGTCCGATGCCCCGCAAACCCAACCGGGCGGCGCGTTTCGGCACCCGCTTCCACGCCTGGGTGGAGAGCTACTTCGGTCAGCAACTGCTGCTCGACCCGGACGACCTCCCCGGCGCCGCGGACGAGGACATCGTCGACGACCGGGACCTCACCGACCTGATGGACGCGTTCCGCGATGGCCCGTTCGGCGACACCACGCCGTACGAGATCGAGGCCCCCTTCGCGCTGGCGATCGACGGCCGGGTGATCCGCGGCCGCATCGACGCCGTCTACCAGGTCGTCCGCGAGGACGGTTCACGTGGCTATGACGTCATCGACTGGAAAACCACCCGCGGTGAAACGGCCGACCCCCTCCAGCTCGCCATCTACCGGGTCGCCTGGTCCGAACTCATGAACATCCCCCTCGACCACGTCACCGCAGCCTTCTACTACGTCCGCACCGCCGACATCATCCGCCCCGAAAACCTCCCCGACAAACAACAACTCATCAGCTTGCTGAACGGCTGACCATCAGCAGGTTGGGGAGTTCTACTGCCCAACGGGGGAGGGTAAACCTCCCCAGGCCGGTCTGCGGACTGTTAGACGACGAGGTCGGCGGGGACGATGCGGACCGGGAACGGTAGTTCGGCCTCGAACGCTTCCTTGCCGGTGACAACTGCCCGCTCGACGTAGGTCTCGCCCTCGAGTTCGAGCACGGTGAGTTCTTCCTCGGCCGGGTCGAACATCCAGTACGCCGCGACGCCGCCCTGCTCGTACAAGCGTCGCTTGAGAACGCGGTCCGCCAGGCTCATCGACTGCGAGAGAACCTCGACCGCAAGCAGCAACGGCTTCTCGATCGTCTTGTGCCCTACGTCCTCCCGGCGGCAGACGAGCACATCAGGTTGCAGCGACCGCGTAGGTGTCGGCTGGTAGTCCATCGGTGCGACCAACACCTTCAGGTCGCCGGGGCAGTGGTGCCGAAGCACATAGGTGAGCTCGACCACCGCAGTCTGATGGATCGCCAACGGACCCGGCGACACCAGCAGCATCCCGTCGACCAGCTCGTAGCGGTTCTCGTCGTCGGGAAGCGTTTCGAGATCGGCCAGGGTGAAATGACCCGGCGCAAGTGTTTCCACGTACACCATGGTGGTGCCTCCTACTCGATCACACAACCAGCATGGCGGCGCGTGGTTGGCCTGGCCCGAGTCATTTCGTGAGGGTTGCGGGGATGAGGGTGAGGGGGAAGGGCCGGGTGGTGTGGAACGTTTCTTCGGATTGGACGACGGCTTGGCAGGTGTAACCCGTGGGGGTCAGGTCGAGGACTGTCAGCTCCTGGTTGGCTGGGTCGAGGAGCCAGTACGACGGGATCTGGTGGGTCTCGTACACGCTGCGTTTGAGGACTACGTCTGTGGTGCGGGTGGTGGGGGAGATGACCTCGACGACGAGGAGCGGTGGTGCTGTCAGGAGTCGGGCCTCGGTGCGGTGGCAGACCAGGATGTCCGGGCGGAGGGACGTGTTGAGGGTCGGGCGGAAGTCAAGGGAGCCGACGGAGACGAGCAGGTCCGGTGGGCAGGCGTGTTTCAGCGTCACCATCAGGGTGACCACGGCCGCGTGGTGGGCGGGCGGTTGGGGACCGGTGACGAGGAGACGGCCGTCGACGATCTCGTAGCGGCGGCCGTCCCGTACGGCTTCTGCGGTAGGCACCACACCAGCGTGCCGGAACCCGCCGTACCGTCGCGGGAGTTATCCACAGACGAGTGGGTTCTCCAGGGTGCCGGCGAACTGGAGGGAGCCGGCGATGTCGGTGAGGTCGACCATCTGCTGGTTGTTGCGGAGCTGCAGGCGGTTGAGGCACGACAGTGCGAACTCCGGCGCGAAGATGTCGTACTTCGCGAACGCCTCCGCCAACTCGGGTGTCGCGGCCTGGTAGTCGCGCACCGCCTCCGCCACCACCGCCCAGAACGCGGACGGCGTGAGCAGACCCTCCCGATCCAGCAGCGGCGACAGGAACCGGAAGATGCAGTCGAACACATCGGTGAAGATCGACAGCAGCTTCTCGTCGTCCGGTACGTCGGCCCGCACCCGCTCCGCCTCGGCCGGTACCGGCGTCGACGGACTCAGTACGGCGATTTCCTCCGCGATGTCCTTCATGATCACCCGGATCGGGATCGCGTCCCGCAGTACCAGGATCAGGTTTTCCCCGTGCGGCATGAACACCAGCTCGTACGCGTAGAAGCTGTGCAGCAACGGGATCAGATAAGCGTCGACGTACGCGCGCAGCCAGTCCGCCGGCGCGAGTCCCGACTCCCGTACCAACGCCGCGGAGAGCGAAGCACCGTGCCGGTCGACGTGCAGCAGCGACGCCATCGTGGCCAGCCGCTCACCGGGCTCCAGCGAAGGCACCGGGCTCTCCCGCCACAGCGCGGACAGCATCTTGCGGTACGGCGACGTCTTGTCCGTCGCGTTCTCGTAGTACCGGTTGTGGTACCCGGCCGCCGCGATCTCCCGCAGTACCGAGAACCCGTACCGCTTCAGCACGACGTCGTTCTCCACGACCGAATGCACCCAGTCGTTGATCGCCGGCGTCGCGGCCATGTACGACGGTGACAGCCCGCGCATGAAGCCCATGTTCAGCACCGACAACGCCGTCTTCACGTAGCACCGTGACGGCACGGACCGGTTGAAGAACGTCCGGATCGACTGCTGCGGTTGATAGATGTCGTCCGTCGGCCCGAGGTGGATGATGTGCCGCTGCGCGATGTCGGCGGCGAACGTGATCGAGGTCTTGTTGTCCCACTGCCACGGATGCACCGGCAGATACACGTACTTCGCGGGATCGACGCCCACGGCAACGATCTCCGCGGCGAACCGCTCCAGCACGTCGTCGCCCAGCTCGGACCGCAACAACTCGTCGTACGTCAGCGAAGAACTGTGCGAGATCGTCGTCCGGTCCCGCCGCGTCGCGATCCACGTCAGCCGCACCCCCGCGCCGGTCTCCGGAGCGTACGCGAGATAGTCCGTGAGCCCGAACCCGAGCCTCCCGTTGTTCGCCACGAAACACGGATGCCCCTCGGTCATCGCGGCCTCGACGGTCTGGAAGTCCGCGCCGACCAGGTCCCTGGCGGTCAGGTCGGGTTTCGACAGCTTGTACGCCGCCGACGCCAGCGTGCTGCTGATCTCCTCCAGGTACACCGGCAGCATCTCGCGCCCGATCCCGAGCTGCACGTGGAACTCGGTGACGAACTCCAGCGCGTCGACCGGCCCGCCGTCGTCCCGTACGACGTCGGAGATCTCCCAATGATTCAACGGGTACCGCCGCGCCGCGAAGCTGTACCGGCCGACGGCGTACCGGTCGCCGACGGCAACGGGCTCGAGAATGCGCTCGTGGGTGAACTCCGCCAGCGCTTTCCGCACCAGCGCCTGGTTGACGACGGCCCAGACCTCAGGATTCATCAGCCGGCCTCGTTCATCCGCAGCGCGTCGGCGTACTGGTCGCGCGTGCAGAAGCTCAGCCAGGCCTGCTTGTCCGGCAGTTGTACGACGCTGTGCTTGCGGAACCCCATCCGCTCGTTGAGCGCCTGGATCTTCAGGTTCCGTACGTCGGGCTCGACCACCACCCGATCCACCAGCGGATCGCTGAACAGGTAGTCCATGATCGTCTCGAACACCGCCGCCGTGAACCCGGGGACCGGCGTGACCGGCGGCCCGACCAACACGTGCATACCGACGTCACCCGGCGCCACGTCAAACGTTTGCCCGACGGCGTCGTACGCCGGCTCGTAGCGCTCCATCAGGAACGCGGGCCGTCCGTCGTGCTCGCCGAGGAACGCGTGGTGGTGCGGGTTCTGTTCGATCCGCAGGTACTCCGCGTGCACATCGGCGACCGAGGCGTCGAGCAGTCCCCAGTACCGCGCGTACGGCTGGGTGACCCAGCCGTGCAGGGTCGTGACGTCCTCGGCCAGGTCGAACGGGCGCAGGCCGACGGTGCCGAGTCCGGGGACGAGCCGCCGGTACGCGGGCTCGGGCAGTGCTCTGGTCATGGCGGATCTGCTTTCCAGCTGGGCGGGCATGTTAGCTAAGGCTTACCTTAGTCGATGCTTGACAGCTACGAAGTGTCCGAGGTCACCTGGAGGGCGGACCTCCGGGGTCGTCCGCGCGGCGGATGTGCCGACTCCGTCCTCCTGCCTACGTTGGTGACATGCTGATCGCCGAGGACCTGCTGCTGCTTCTGTACGACGACGCGACCGGGAAGCCGATCACCGGGTCGCCAGGGCTGGACTACGCGCTGGCCGGTGCGGTGCTGATCGAGCTGACGATGCAGCGCAAGCTGGACATCACGACAGAGGGCAAGACCGGGCGCCTGAAGGTCGTGGACGGCGCCCCGACCGGGGACGCGATCCTCGACGAGCGCCTGGCGTATGTGGTCGACAAGCCGGGGAAGAAGCCGAAGGACCAGCTCGGGAAGCTCTCCAAGCACCTGCGCGACCAGCTCCTCGCCAGGCTGGCGGAGCGGGGGATTCTGCAGGCGGACCAGGGCAAGGTGCTCGGACTGTTCCCGGTGACCCGCTGGCCGGCCAGGGATGCGCGGCACGAGCAGGAGGTGCGCACGAGGCTGAGCAGCGTGCTCACCCAAGGTCTGGCGCCGGACGAGCGGACCGGTGCGCTGATCGCACTGCTCAGTGCGCTGAACGCCGCACCCAAGGTCGTCACGGACGCGGTGGACAAGCGGGCTCTCAAGCGGCGTGCGAAGGAGATCGCGGACTCCGACTGGGCCGCGGACGCGGTGAAGAAGGCAGTCGCCGAGATGCAGGCGGCCGTGACCACAGCCATCGTCGTCTCGACGACAGCAGCGGCCTCGTCCAGCAGCTGACTTGGTACGGGTGGAGTACGGGCAGCGTCGTGGTGGAGGTGATCCATAAGGTCCAGCTGATCGAGCTCGACCTACTGGAGGACCTTCCCTGATGCGCAGATCCATCGTGGCGGCCGCGACCGCGCTGACCGTTGTCACGGCCGGTCTTGTCGTGGCCGGAGTCGTTGGCACCGCCCGGTCGGCAACCGCGGCGCTCGGCGATGTACCCGCCGACTGCTCCGCCGCGACGGCGGCGTACCGCTCCGACGGACAGAGCCTCACCTACCGCTACTCCGGCGGGAAGACCAGCACCCAGGCGATCTCCGGCGACAAGCTCAGCTGGGTGCCGACAGGAATCGCCGGCTTCGGCAGCATCGGGGATGCGACCTATGCCGAGGACAAGATGCTGGCCACGCATCCGACCGACGGATACATCTATCACGTGAAGCGCGTTGCCCAGCGGATCGACGGCGTCTGGAAGATCACGGAGCTCACCACCACCCGCGTCAAGTCGGGCTTCGCCGGCACCCGTGCCCTGACGATGGCCTGGCCGTACTTCTATCGCCTCGCGGGTACGTCGCTCTACCGGTACAAGTTCGCCTACGTCGACGGCAAGCCCACGGTCTCGGCCCCGGTCACGCTGCCCGGCAGCGCCTGGGACACGGTCAACACGTTGAAGTACCAGCGCACCGACGGAACCGCCGGCAACCCGGTGGACGTCCTGGTCGGCACCAAGTCCAACGGAGAGCTCAAGCATTGGCGGATCAGCTACGCCAGCCCGGCGACGATCAGCTCGAAGGTGCTGAAGGCGAGCGGCTGGGCACCGTTCACCAGCCTGAGTGTGGGCTGGTGCGACGACCACCCCGCCGGTCGCGTACTGCTCGGGATCAAGGCGGACGGCAGCGCATCCGTGCACTTCGACGCCAACCAGTCCGACGGCGACGGCTCCGACATCAAGGGCGGCTCCCTCGGCCTGCTGGGCTGGACAGCCAAGGCCTACTGACCGGCGACGAGCCGGGCCTTGATGTCCGGCTTGACCACCTTGCCGACCTTGGAGCGTGGCAGGTCGGGCCAGACGAGCACCTCCTTGGGTGCCTTCACACTGCCGATCCGTGTCTTCGCGAACGCGATCAGCTCGTCCGGCTCGACCACACTGCCCGGTAGGAGCTGTACGACGGCCACGACCCGCTCGCCCCACTTCTCGTCCGGCAGACCGATCACCGCACAGTCCTGGACGGAGGCGTGGGCCATCAGCGCCTGCTCGACCTCGGTGGAGTACACGTTGAAGCCACCGGAGATGATCATGTCCTTCGCCCGGTCGACGATGTACAGGTAGTTGTCGTCGTCCAGGTAGCCGATGTCGCCGGTGTGGTGCCAGCCGTACGCCGACGCGGCCGCAGTCGCATCGGGATCACGGTAGTACCCCTTCATCACCAGCGATCCGCGCACGACGATCTCGCCGCGTTCACCGTGCGGAAGCAGCTTCCCGTCCGCACTCATGATCCCCACGGTGACCAGCGGGGACGGCCGTCCCGCGGATGACAGCCGCCCCCGCGCACTATGGCCCTGTGAGTCGAAGTGGGCACTAGGTGGCAGCATCGAGATCATCATCGGTGCCTCGGTCTGCCCGAACAGCTGCGCCATCACCGGACCGATCCGCTGCAGCGCCTCCTCGAGCCGGGCGACCGACATGGGCGCCGCGCCGTACCAGAAACACCGCAACGACGACAGGTTCGTGGAGTCGAGCTCCGGCGCCGCCAGCACCATGTAGATCAGCGTCGGCGGCAGGAACGTGTGCGTCACCCCGTGTCGCGGTATGAATTCCAGGAAGGCATGTACGTCGGGCGCGCGCATGATCACGATCTCGCCGCCGGATGCGAGCACCGGGAAGCACAGCACACCTGCGGCGTGCGTCAGCGGTGCCAGCGCGAGGTAGACCGGCCGCTCGCCGAAGGGGTATCCCATCAGCGTCAGCGCGGTCATCGTCTCCAGGTTGCCGTTGCCGAGCATCACTCCTTTCGGTCGTCCCGTCGTACCGCCGGTGCCGACGATCATCGCCAGGTCGTCGGGGTCGGTCAGATCGGGCGCCGGCTGGGACGCGCCGCCAGAGAACGCGTCCCAGCCGACAGTTCTCCGGCCGCTGGGGTGGGGGGATGGGCCGGAGTCAGGGGCATCCGGGACCTCGCCGTCGAGGCACACGAACGTGTGCACCTTCGGCAGCGAGTCCCGGATGCGGTCCACCAGCGGCGCGAAGGTCGCCTGGTAGATCAGTACCTCGCAGTCGAACTGGTCGAGCAGCTCACGGTTCTCCGCGGCCTCGTTGCGCGGGTTGATCGGGCACCAGACCGCACCGGCGCGGCTGATCCCGAACACGCAACTGAACGCGACCGGGTCGTTCGCGGAGAGGATCGCGACCTTCCCACCTGGCCGTACGCCGGTCGCCGCCAGCGCACCAGCGATCCGGTACGAGAGCCGCTGGACGTCGGCGTACGTCAGCGTCTCGCCGTCCGTGGTCAGGCACGCGGCGTCCGGCGCGAGCGATGCGCCCTTGTCCAGGTAGTCGACCAGTCGCACGACACGCTCCTAGTGCTGCACGGTCAGCTGTGGCTCGGACACCAGCCCGAATCCCCGCAGTACGCCGAGCAGCTCGCGGTGACCGAACGCCTGACAGCCACTGGCGAAACCGACCCGCTTCGGTGGCGTCTGCAGCAGCGAGTACGCCGCGTACGCCTGGAGCAGACCTGTCTGCTGGTAGTTGCTGTTGCCGTGGATGACACAGTGCGCCCGCCCGAGCGGTCCGGACGCGTGCACCGAGTCCAGCGACTTGTTGATGCGCGGGTTCTCCCGTGGTGGCATCTGGTCCATCACCTGACGCGCTGTCTCGGTGAGAGCCGCGTTGCGCTCGTCGGCCGCCATGTCCTTCGTGGCTTCCAGTGCGGCAGCGACGATCTGCGGTACGCCGTTCATGAGCGCGGCGTTGAACACACCGCCCTGTGCCTTGCAGTTCGCCACGCGTGGGTCGCGCTTGAACCAGACCGGGTGCGACGTGCCGCCCCACGGCAGGGACAACGCCAGCTCGTGCTGCCCAGGTACGACGAGTGGAACGAGCCCCTGCTCCGGGAACTCGACGTATGCGTTCTGGTCGAGGTAGTGCGCCTTCGACGTCGCAGCGTTCACCAGGATCGTGCGGGTCGAGGCGATGGTCGGACTGCCTCCCCAGAACACTGCGATGTCCAGCGTGTCCAGACCAGGCTCCTCCAGGCACAGCTGCGCAGCGATCTCACCAGTGGTGTACATCTGCGCGACGCCCGGTGCCAGGAGAAGGCCGGCGTCGGCGAACTGTTTGCCGTACTTCTCGTCGCAGGTGATCAGCCAGTCCTGCTCGCCCGTTGTGTCGGTGTAGTGCGCACCAGCCGCCAGTGCTGCTTCTACGGCCGCAGGCCCGAGCTCACTGAACGGTCCGACCGTGTTGAGTACGACGGACGCACCAGTGAACAGCTCGGTCAGCGATGCGACGTCATGGTCGACAGCGGCGATCTCGTAGTCAGCTGTCTCGATACCGGGGACGTTGGCGTCCATCGACGCCTTCAGCTTCTCCTCGCTACGCCCGGCCGCGACGAACGGCACGTGGTAGTGCCGCAGGTACTCGCACACCAGGCGCCCGGTGTAGCCGGAGGCACCGTAGACAACTACTGGTTTCGTCGCCATCACATCCCCATTCCGCCGTCGACCGGCAGGCCGATACCAGTGATGAAGCGGGACTCGTCCGAGGCGAGGAAGACGACCGCGTCGGCCATGTCCGACACCTCGCCGAGCCGGCCCGCCGGTGTCAGCCCGATCACCGCGGCGACCGCGGCCTCCGGCGACTCGAACAGTCCGAGCTGTGCCACGTCGTTCGCCAGGCCGGCCCCCATCGCGGTCGCGACGAGTCCCGGATAGATGCAGTTGACGCGGACGCCGTACCCGAGCTTGCCGGACTCCATCGCGGCGACCCGGGTGAGGCGGTCGACCGCGGACTTGGTCGCGGAGTAGACCGCGATGCCGGGGAACGCGATGGTCGCGGCGACCGAGGCCACGTTGATGATCGCGCCGCCCTGCCCGGCCAGGCCGTCCGGACGCATCGTCCGCAGGCCCCACTTGACGCCGAGGGTGGTGCCGAGGACGTTCACCTCGAGCATCTTGCGGATCTGGTCGGCGGTGACCTCGGTGAGCAGGCTGGTGATCTCCACCCCCGCGTTGTTCACCAGGATGTCCAGCCCGCCGAGGATGTCGTTGGCGGCGACGACCGCGTTCTCCCAGTCGCCGTCGTCGGTGATGTCGTGGGCGACGAAGCCGTTGCCCGCGCCGTACGTCGCGTCGAGGGCGTCGGCGACCGCCTCGCCGGCGTCCTTCTGGATGTCGCTGATCACCACCTTGGCGCCGGCCGCGGCGAGCGCCTTGGCCATCCCTTCGCCGAGACCCTGCGCGCCGCCGGTGACCAGGGCCTTGCGGCCGGAGAGATCGAGTGAACCCATCGGAAGCTCCTTTGCTCGTACGGGTTGTTCACACTCTGATCCCGACTTTTGACACTCGTCAAGACTTTGTTTGACACTTGTCAAGAAATCTCCCCGCACCGGGACGCGCCTGGCCCGGGGCGGGGTACTCTGACGCAACGAGCCGGTCGGTCCCGATCTGGAGAGTGGGTGGTTGCTGTGGCGTCCGCGGCCGAGGAGCAGCCTGCCCGCGTCTCCGGCATCGACAAGATCGAGCGCCGCCGCGTCGCGCTGGCGGAGTCCGCGCTGAAGACGCTCGGCGAGCTCGGGTACGCCCGCACCAGCCTGCGCGAGATCGCCAACAACTCCGAGTTCACGCACGGCGTCGTGCACTACTACTTCCGCGACAAGATCGACCTGATCAGCTACTGCGTGCGCTACTACAAGACCAAGTGCGCGCGGCGGTACGACGAGGTGGTCGAGACCGCGTCCTCGGCCGACGAGCTCGCGGCCGGCTTCCTGGGCAGGATGACCCAGACGCTGGTCGAGGAGACCCCGATGCACAAGCTCTGGTACGACCTGCGCGCGCAGAGCATGTTCGAGGAGCAGCTCCGCGCGGACGTGGAGGCGATCGACAAGCTGCTCGAAGAGATGATCTGGCGGATCCTGACGCGGTACGCCGAGCTCACCGGCGCGACACCGGCCGTGGACGCGCCGACGGCGTACGCACTGGTCGACGGCCTGTTCGAGCAGGCGGTCGTCGGCTACGCCGCGAATCCGGAGAAGGTCCCGGACCTGCTTGCCGACCGGATCAAGCAGGTCCTCCCGAAGCTGATCGCGGCGTAGGACCTATTCGGCTCCGCAGTTCGCCTTGCAGAGTTTGTCGGTGAGGGTCAGGATCGCACCCGGCGCCTCGGTGTCGACCTCGGTGGAGAACTCGACGTTCCAGTCGCCGACGGTCGTCTTGGCGGCCGGCTTGCTGAGCTGCTGCTTCAGCCAGTCGGTGATCTGATCCCGCGGGTTCACGTGCGCCAGCTCGAGCGCCTCCGGTGCGAACTCGGCCAGCCGCGTCGTGGACTCGGTCGCCGGGCCCGCTGCCTGCAGCGAGATCACCGGTGGGCGCGGGTGCTTCCCGATCAGGACCTGGATCGACCGCAGGCCGCTGCTGCAGATCTGGTACGCCTCGTCGGTGCTGCACTTGTAGTTCTTGCCGGCGAAGGCGGCCACGACCTGTGCGGCGGTCAGGTCCGGGAGCGTCTCGTCCGCACCCGCTGGTGACGGGCTGCTGCTGGTTGCCGGCGTACTGGCCGTGGTGGTGCTGCTCGCACTGGTGCTCGGGCTGGAGCTCGTGTCGTCCGATTTACCCGAGCAGGCCGTGGTGAGCAGCAGCGCGGCGCAGGCCAGTACGCCGGCGCCGGACCGGCGGTTCAGACCGGCACCTCGATCGCCGCGTCGAGGGCGATCGTGATCATCTCGGAGAACGTCGTCTGGCGCTCCTCCGCGCTGGTCACCTCATGCGTGATCAGGTGGTCCGACACGGTCATGATGCCGAGTGCGCGACGGCCGAACTTCGCCGCCAGCGTGTAGAGCGCCGCGGCCTCCATCTCGATGCCGAGCACGCCGTACTCCGCGGTCCGCGAGACCAGGTCCGGGCGGTCGTTGTAGAACAGGTCGCCGGAGAACACCTGGCCGACGTGCACGTTCAGCCCGGCCGCCTCGGCCGCGTCCACCGCCGCGCGCAGCAGCTTGTAGTCGGCGGTCGGCGCGTAGTCGATGCCGTGGAAGCGCAGCCGGTTCATCTGCGAGTCGGTGCTCGCGGACATCGCCACGATCACGTCGCGGACCCGGACCGCCTCGGTGAGCGCGCCACAGGTGCCGACCCGGATCAGCGTCTGGACGTCGTACTCCTCGAACAGTTCGTTCGCGTAGATGGAGGCGGACGCCTGACCCATACCGGAGCCCTGGACGGAGATGCGCTCACCCTTGTAGGTGCCGGTGAACCCGAACATGTTGCGGATCTCGGTGTAGCAGCTCACGTCCGACAGGTAGGTCTCCGCGATCCACTTGGCCCGCAGCGGATCCCCCGGGAACAGCACCCGCGGTGCGATCTGCCCCTTCTCGGCGGCGATGTGAATACTCATGCCGGGATGCTCTCACGGGGCCGGGATATGTTGAGGCATGTGGCCTACTCCATCGCTCCCGGTTCGCTAGCCCTGTCCCGGTCCGTACTGGACCGCGCCGCCGATCGCCGCCGCGACGACGACTGGCTCGAGAAGGCGTGGGCCGCCTCCGACACGCAGGTGGTCGCGGTGATCGGGGACAAGATCCAGGTGGCCGACGACCGTTCCGCGTTGCGCTTCGTGCCGCCGTCCGAGGCGCCGGAGGGTACTCGGATCTTCCTCGGCATCGACCGCGAGTCCGGTGCCGGGATGACGGCGGAGGGCCGCGCGGTGTTCGGCGTCCTGGTCGCCGGCGAGGCCGACGAGTCGTACGGCGGTCTGCGCGAGCTGGGCGCCGTCCTGAACGACCGCGAGGCCGGTGTCGCCGTGCATGTGATCGGGCTGTCCAACTGGCACGGCGTCCACACCCACTGCGCGAACTGCGGTGAGCACACCGAGGTGGTGGAGGCCGGGCACGTCCGGAAGTGCCCGGTGTGCGGGCTGTCGCACTTCCCGCGGAGCGACCCGGCGATCATCGTGCTGGTCACCGACGACCAGGACCGCGCACTGCTCGGCCGCAACGAGGCCTGGCCCGCGGGCCGGTACTCCACGCTGGCCGGCTTCGTGGAGCCGGGGGAGTCGCTGGAGGCCGCCGTACGGCGTGAGGTCCTCGAGGAGACCGGTGTGATCGTCGGATCCGAGATCGAGTACGCCGGCAGCCAGCCGTGGCCGCTGCCCGCCAGCCTGATGCTGGGGTTCTACGCGAAGGCGACGAGCTTCGACATCGACGTGGACCAGGACGAGATCGCCGAGGCGAAGTGGTTCACCCGGGAGGACCTCCGCGTGCTGGTCGAAGCCGGCACGATGGCCCTCCCGGGTGCGATCTCGATCTCCCGCCGCCTGATCGAAGGCTGGTACGGCGAGAGCCTCACCGGAAGCTGGTGATCACCGGCCGACGTCGGACCGGGCTGCGGCGATCCTGATCATGACGCCCTCCCAGCGCTCGATCGAACCGTCCGTCTCGAGCTGACGGACCTTCTGGTTGACCGCTTCGACGTACGCGCTGTGGCTCGGCCAGTCCGCCTCGGCGTCCGGTAGTACGTCGGTCACCGTGCAGCCGTAGGTCAGGAACCGGTTCTGGACGTGGCTGTCGATGTTCCCGGTCCACACCGTCGGCCGTACGTCGGACTGCGGACACGGGTCTACCGGTGGGGCGTACGACGCCAAGTTGGTCGGGTTGATGAAGCCGTCCGGCCGCAGCAGCGTGTAGTAGGTGCCGCCGGGCGTCTGCGTGAGGCGGTTCAGGCCGCGGTCGCGCAGTACGGACGTGTGGCCGCTGAGGACGTCCAGCACGAACAGTCGCCCGCCTGTCACGCCGTACAGGTAGCCGTCGCGCCAGGACAGTGCGCCGTCCTGTGAACCGGTGAATCCGCTGAACACGGGCAGCAGGCGCAGCACCTCACCCGTGGCCGGGTCGGCGGCGAACACGATGCCGTCGGCCAGACCCCAGATGTTGCCGTCCGGTCCGGTCGTCAGCTCGTTGATACTGGCCGCACCGGGCACAGGTACGACGTCCGCCAGCACCTGTCCCGTCGACGGGTCCACCTTCACCAGGTGTGCCTCGGTCGCGGTTGGCTCGGTGCCCTGGCCGCCCTCGATGCTGGAACCGACCCAGACGTTGTCGCCCTGTGGCAGAGCCGAAGCGATCGTTTGGTCGATCACCAGGTTGCGGTAGACGGTGTGACTGCCGGTGGGTACGTCGTACACGGTCAGCGCACCGCCGTACTCGCCGTACGCCGGTGTGGTGCCGACGTACACGCGGTTGCCGGCGGGGACCACGGCGACCGGCCTGTTCTGGTGGTCGCTGTCGACCAGACTGAACAGTTCCTTCGGGTTGGTCGGGCTGTCCGGCTGCCTGGGGTCCCAGAGCGAGAGGCGGCCGTACGGGTAGATACCGACGTACATCTTGCCGGTGGCGCCGTCCCACGCCCAGCCTTCCACCTGTCCCTGCCGGGTGGTGACAGTGGACTTGCCTGTCGCCGGGTCGTACACGGCGGTAGAGCCGTTCAGATAGACGTTGACGAACACCTTGCCCGTGGCGGGATCAGCCAGCGTGTGCATCAGCGGCGACGGCACGTACTGGAACGGTGAGCTCCACTGCGCGAGTGTCCCGTCTGCCGGGTTGTAGCGGAACGTTCCGCCGGAGTAGTTGCCCGCCAGGCCGTACAGCACTTGCTGGCCGTTCTCGGTCACCCAGCCGTAGCCGATCGAGGCACCACGGGTCAGTGTGCGCGGTGGCGAGACCGGACCGACCGTGTTGGTCTCCAGGTCGTAGTGCGTGAGGGACAGGGTGTTGTTGGTGAAGTACACGCCACCCGGTCCGGCTGGAGAGACACCGCGTGCGGCGATGGGGTAGTCCATCACCTGCTGACCAGTGGTGGCGTCGGTGTACTTGACCTGCTCACCAGTGACCGCGTCCACCACGACCAGTCGGCTGCTGGCGTTCGCGAACACCTTCCCGCCGGCGTAGTCCAGGTCGATGAAGTCCTTGGCCGTCGTACCCGGGGGAGTGATGTCCTCGACCGCCTTGGTCTCCGGGTCGATGCGGAGCAGCCTGGCGTTCGGAGTGGAGACGCCGACGAACAGCTTGTTGTGGTCGGGGTCGTAGACCGTGGACCGCGCGTACTGCTGCACCGGGTCGAGCGAGCCGTAGTCGGTGACCTGTCCGGTCGACGGGTCGTACTTGAACGCGTGGGCGTTCGGATACGTCCCGGCGTACACGTTGCCGCTCGGATCGGCGGTGAGGCCGTAGATCTGGGACTGACCGGGGATCGGCTGGCCCAGGTCGGTCACCTCACCGGTGACCGGGCTGTAGCGGTAGAGGTGCGCGTTCGCGTAGGTGCCGAGGTAGACGTCACCGTTCGGCGTCACGACGATCGCCCAGCCGCCGGCGGCCCCTTGCAGCGGCACCGTGCGAATCAGTTGGCGGCTGTGCAGATCGACGACGTTGAGGCGGGCGTTCTCACCCGCCGGTACGGCGTACACGACGTCGCGACCGTCCGGCGTGCGGCCGATCGCGCCCTCCATGATCGTGAGCGAGCTGACCGGCGAGCCGAGGTCCTTGATGACCTCGGCCGACGGCGCGAACGGCTTCGTCGGGGTGCCGAGCGGCCAGTTCTCCGACGGGAACGGGTCAGGCAGGTCGCCCGGCGGGGCCGCGGAGGCGTGCAACCCGCCCGTGGCGAGCAGACCGAGCGTGGCGGCGAGTGTGATCAGGGCATGGCGGATTGAACGGCGCGAGAACATGGGCGGACTCCCTGCGACGGCGTTCATCGCAAGGTATAACGGCCATGACCGTAAAGTCCATAACTCAGGCGATATGGCCTGAGTCGGGTGTTACGCCGCCAGCTTCTCCGCGACCTGGGCGAGCGACGGGTTGGTCATCGCGGTGCCGTCCGGGAAGACCACCGTCGGCACCGTCTGGTTGCCGTTGTTGACCTTCTCGACGATCTTCGCAGCCTCGGGGACCTGCTCGATGTCGACCTCGGTGAACTCGATACCGGCTCGCTTGAGCTGGCCCTTGAGCCGGTGGCAGTAGCCGCACCAGGGCGTCGAGTACATCGTGAAAGCAGCCATCGAGCTGACTCCTATGGGACTGGGAGGGGTTTTGTCGGGCCGCCCGTCTAGGGTGGCCCTCGACGTATCCGAACCATGCCGCAGGTGGTGCTGTTCCCGCATGACCCAGCCCGTGAGCGACTTCACACGATCTGCTTCGGCCGACGACCTCCTCGAGGCGCTCGATCCGGAGCAGCGGGCGGTCGCGACCGCGTTGCACGGCCCGGTCGTGGTGATGGCCGGCGCGGGCACCGGCAAGACCCGGGCGATCACCCACCGGATCGCGTACGGCGTCCGGACCGGGACCTTCGATCCGGTCCGCGTGCTCGCGGTGACGTTCACCCAGCGGGCGGCCGGCGAGATGCGCGGCCGGCTCGCGCAGCTCGGCGTCCAGGGCGTGCAGGCCCGCACGTTCCACTCCGCCGCGCTCCGGCAGGCCCGCTTCTTCTGGCCGAAGGTGTACGGCGGGGAACTGCCGCCGATCGCGGACCGGAAGTTCCCGCTGCTGACCGAGGCCGCGTCCCGCTGCCGGGTCCGGGTGGACACGCCCGCGCTGCGTGACCTGGCCGGCGAGGTGGAGTGGGCGAAGGTGAGCAACGTCCGGCCGGACGACTACGCCAAGCTGGCGCCACGCTCCGGGCGCGCGCTCGCGGCGTTCGACGCGCCGACGATCGCGCGGATCTTCGCGGCGTACGAGGACGTCAAGCTGGAGCGCGGGCGGATCGACCTGGAGGACGTGCTGCTGTGCGCGGTCGCGCTGCTCGCGGAGGACGAGCGGGTGGCGGCGGAGATCCGGCGGCAGTACCGGACGTTCGTCGTGGACGAGTACCAGGACGTCTCACCGCTGCAGCAGAGTCTGCTCGACCTGTGGCTGGGCGGTCGCGAGGACGTGTGCGTCGTCGGTGATCCGGCGCAGACGATCTACTCGTGGGCCGGGGCCGAGCCGGAGAACCTGGTGCGCTTCGCGTCCCGGCATCCGTCGGCCACGGTGATCAAGCTGGTCCGCGACTACCGCTCCACCCCGCAGATCGTCGACGTGGCGAACAAGATCCTCGACGCGGCCGGTCCGACCGGGCTGCCGGGGCGGGTCACGCTGCGATCCCAGAAGGAGGCGGGGCCGGTTCCGGTCTACCGCGAGTACTCCGACGAGGTCGCGGAGGCGGACGCGGTGGCGCGGGCCGTCGTACGGCTGAAGGACGAGGGCGTCGCGCTGCGGGACATCGCCGTACTGTTCCGGACCAACGCGCAGTCGGAGAACTTCGAGCAGGCGCTGGCGGAGCGGAAGATCCCGACCGTGCTGAAGGGTGCGGAGCGGTTCTTCGAGCGGGCCGAGATCCGGCAGGCCGCCGTACTGCTCCGGGGGCAGGCCAAGGCCGGCGAGGTCTCGGACGACCTGGTGTCGACGGTGACCGCGGTGCTCGCCGGGGCGGGATGGACGGCGGAGCCGCCGACCGGGACCGGCGCGGTGCGGGACCGGTGGGAGTCGCTGAGCGCGCTGGTGACGATGACGGCCGACTTCGCGGCCGAGCACCCGACGGCGCGGCTGCCCGAGCTGATGGCTGAGCTGGACCGGCGGGCCACGATCCAGCACGCGCCGCTCGCGGAGGGCGTCACGCTGGCGACGCTGCACGCGGCGAAGGGCCTCGAGTGGGAGTGCGTCTTCATCGTCGGGGCCCACGAGGGGACGCTGCCGATCAGCTACGCCCAGACGCCGGCGCAGGTGGAGGAGGAGCGGCGGCTGTTCTATGTCGGCGTGACGCGGGCGAAGCAGCAGCTGTTCATCAGCTGGGCGACGTCCCGCTCGCCGGGCGGCCGCGGTCAGCGCGGGCCGACCCGTTTCCTCGACCCGATCGGTGTCCGGACGGCGCGGACCGAGTGGACGCCGTCGACCGCGGTCGGCTGGGAGCGTCCGGCGGCGTCGTCACGCTCCGGACGGCCGATCCCGAAGTGCCGGGTGTGCGGCAAGGGCCTCCTCGACCCGGGCGCGCGCAAGCTCGGCCGCTGCGAGGACTGCCCGTCCACGATCGACCAGAAGCTGTACGACGCCCTCGTCGAGTGGCGCACCGAGCAGGCGGAGACCGAGAAGATGCCCGCCTTCGTCATCCTCACCGACGCCACGCTGACCGCGATCGCCGAGACCCGGCCCGGCGACGCGCAGGCGCTCCGCCAGATCCCGGGGATCGGCCACACCAAGCTGACCAAGTACGGCGAGCACATCCTCAACCTCTGCACCCGCTGATGCCCCATCGGGCAAATCTGTTGCCAGGCACGCGAATCCGGGCGCATGCTGGAGGACGTGCCGCGTTCTGCTGACGGCAGACGTGGCAGTTAGGTGACAGAGGCAACGATCCCGGAGCGTGCGGACTGCGCCCCGGAGCGTGCCGGAACGTCGTCGAAGCAGCCAGATCTTGCCGCCGCGGCGGCAACTTCCGGCCAACTTCGCGAACTGGCGATAAATAGTTTGCGGGCTCCGACGCGGACGGCGTACTGTACTTTCTGCGGTCAGAGCCTGGCCGAAAACTTCAAACCACCATAGCGATCGAGCTAACCGCCCGCTTCGCCACAACGAGAGGAGGTGCCCTGGAAATGATCACCAACACGGTTAAGAAGCCGTTCAGCGACGCTGCCGCGCTGCCGTGCGCCCTGATTCAGGGTGCCTCGCCGCGACCGCACGTCGCGACCGTTGTGCTCATGGCTTCCGGCGCTGCCCAGTTCAAGGGCGGAGCTGTCGGCGATGTGAAGTACGGCGGTTCGGGTTCTCGAGCATGGAGTCCACCGGTCTGACGAGAGTCAGAGCCGGCACCTCCAAGGCCGCGGAACCCGAAAAGGGTCCCGCGGCCCTTTTGTTTGTCAACACAGTTTTGGTGGTCATCAACCGGTGGCCGCCAGGGACGACAAGAGATCAGCACCAAAGTCACTGGGAGGTGACCGGAATGAGCGTGAGCTTCCTCGATGTCTTCACCGAGGTCGCAACGTCGCAGGACCTGCCCTGTCGGTCCTACGCACCAGAACTCTTCTTCGCCGAATCGCCGGCGGACGTCGAGTACGCCAAGTCGCTGTGCACCACCTGCCCGCTGAAGGCCGAGTGCCTGGCCGGAGCGCTCGAGCGTTCCGAGCCGTGGGGAGTGTGGGGCGGCGAACTGTTCGTCCAGGGTGTGGTGGTTCCGCGCAAGCGGCCCCGTGGGCGTCCCCGCAAGAGTGACACCGTAACCGCCGCCTGACGAACCCCAACCCATCCGAATCGAGTCCAACGTGACCACTCAGACTTTCACCAGGAGCACCGAAATGCATTTACTTCATGAAGATCTCGCCCGTGCTCATTGTCGTGCTTCGCTGAAGGACGCAGAGCAGAACCGGCGCTTCCGCCTCGCTCACCAGATCGAGAAGGCGCAGAAGCAGGCCGAGCGGGCCGGCCGGCGAGCTGAGAGGGCCAGCGCACGCGCGCGCCTCGCACTCGCCCGCCTGGTCTGATCCACCAAGAGACACACCTTCGCCCGTCGCCGGCCCGAAGGGAGGGCCGGCTCCGGGCAGCACAGCCTGACCAGCTGAATCACTGAGGGGCGGCACCCGACGGGTGCCGCCCCTCAGCCACGCTCCAGGAGCAGCACCTGCTGGAGACCGACAAGCGTGATCCCGCTGACGATCTCGCGGCGGCCGATCATCGCGGGTACGTCGGCCAGCGGGATCCACTCGATCCGGTCCGACTCGTTCCGCTCCGTCGGCGGCCCGGCGTACCGCGCGCTAGTCGCCCGGAACACGTGATGCCGCGAGTCGGTGATCCCGGCGGCCGGCTCCGACTGGATGAGCTCGGTCAGCCCGTCCGCCCGCCACCCGGTCTCCTCCTCCAACTCCCGCGCCGCAGCGGCCTGCGGAGTCTCGCCGGCCTCGATGATCCCCATCGGGATCTCCCACGCCCAGGTGTCGGTCAGGAACCGGTGCCGCCACATCAGCAGCACGTACTCGTCACGCGTGACCACCGCCGCGGCGATGTCCTTCAGCCGTACGGCGTGGTAGTCGAACCGCTCGCCGTCGGGCTGCTCGACGTCCAGCCGCCGTACGCTCAGCCACTGGTTGGTCCAGACCTCACCCTCGCCGTGAATCACCCATCGCACCCGGTGCAGACTAGTCGTATGGCAAGTGCTACCTGTGCGTTGTGTGGTCAGCAGGCGGAGTCCGAGGACGTGCCGCTGACCTGGGTGACCTCGGTCGAGGACGGTCGCAAGCTGCTGTACTGCGACCGGTGTGCCCGGGAGAACGTCCGCAACATCGAGGGCAAGCTCGACTCGGTCTACTGGTGAAACTTCTCTGAACCCCGGGTGTCGAAGCTCGGCCGGTCCGCTCGACGCAGTGAGTGAAGCTACTCCTGCGGAAGGACCGGACCATGACCCCCACCCTCGACACCGTAGCGACCAGCCGCCGGCAGTGGATCGCGCTCGGCGTGCTGTGCCTCGCCACGCTCCTGGTGTCGCTGGACCTGTTCGTGATGCTGCTGGCCGTGCCGGCGGTCACCGAGGCGCTCGGCGCCACCAGCAGCCAGCAGCTGTGGATTCTGGACGTGTACGGGTTCATGGTGGCCGGCCTGATGATCACGATGGGCAACCTCGGTGACCGTCTCGGCCGCCGCCGGCTCCTGCTGATCGCCGCTGCCGTGTTCGGGGCCGCCTCGATCGTGGCGGCGTACTCCGTGACTCCGGGCATGCTGATCGGCGCCCGCGCGGTGCTGGGGATCGCCGGCGCCGCGATCGCGCCGTGCACGCTGTCGCTGATCTCGACGCTGTTCCCGGACGAGCGCCGGCGCGCCACCGCGCTCGGTGTCTGGGGCGGATGCTTCACCGTCGGCGCCGTGGTCGGGCCGATCGTCGGCGGCGTCCTGCTCAACCACTTCTGGTGGGGCTCCGCGTTCCTGATCGGCGTCCCGGCGATGGTGGCGCTGCTCGCGGCCGGGCCGTTCATCCTCCCGGAGTACCGCAACGAGCAGGCCGGGCGGATCGACGTACCGAGCGTCGTGCTGTCGCTGGCGGCGATCCTGCCGGCGATCCACGGGCTGAAGCACCTGGCCTCGCACGGAGCAGGTGCGCAGTCCCTCGGGTCCCTGCTGGTCGGCGGTGCGTTCGGATGGGTCTTCGTACGGCGGCAGCTGCGCCTGGCGGACCCGCTCGTCGACGTGCGGCTGTTCAGGCGACGGACCTTCAGCGTGACGCTCGGCAGCATGACGGCGTACTCGATGCTGTCCGGCGGCGTGATGGTGTTCGTCGCGCAGTACTTCCAGTTGGTGAAGGGGATGACCCCGCTGGCCGCCGGCCTCGCGCTGGTACCGGGGATGATCACGTCCACGATCGGCTTCCAGCTCGCGCCGCGGCTGGCGCAGCGGATCCGCCCGGGCATCCTCATCCCGGCGGGCGTCGCGTTCACCGTGGTGGGCATGGTCGTCGTCAGCCTGACCACGTCGACGACCGTGCTGGTGATCGCCTTCGCGGTGGAGTGCCTCGGGCCGGGTGCACTGGTGATCCTGGGCACGAACCTGGTCATCGGCTCGGTGCCGCCGGAGAAGGCCGGTTCCGCCGGGGCGCTGACGCAGACCGGTAACGAGTTCGGCTACTCCCTCGGCATCGCGGTCCTCGGCAGCGTGGTGACCGCGGTGTACCGCAGCGGGACGGACGGGCGCGGCGGCAACTCCCTGGGCGAGGCGATCACCCAGGGCGTGCCGGGCGACGTACTGGACGCCGCCCGGCACGCCTTCACCGCCGGCTTTCACCTGGCGGCCGGCATCACCGCGGTGCTGCTGGCGGGTATGGCGGTCCTGCTGGCCGTCACCCTCCGTTCGACGCCGGCGCTGGGGCGCCCAGAGTGAATCCGCTGAACTCGGCGGCGCCGCGGGTCCCGGCGCCGCCGTTCGCCGCCGACATGAACAGACCACCGTCGAGGACCGCACCGGCTGGTACGACGGAGCTTCCGACCGTCGTCCACGTCGTGCCGTCAACGCTGCAGGCTGCGGTGATCGTGTCCGCGGCGCGGGTCAGCCGCAGCCACTGTGGCGCAGTACGGCCGGTGACGTTGCGGAACTGGTCCAGCGTGCCGTTGCCGTCGGAGTCCCAGGAGTACACGCACCCGTTGTCGGGCGTGATCGCGACGTTGGCGATACCTGCGCTGCCGGTCCTGGTCAGGTCCGGGCTGACGACCAGTCCGGCGCGGGCCCAGGGCCCTGTGCGGTCCTGCGCCACCACGCGGGTGACGAGCGACCCGCCAGCCGGGAGCGCGTTCGGCTGGTAGATGGCGCCGAACTGCTTCGTCGTACCCCACATGTCGTTCCCGGCGCCCTCGATCAGGTAGGCGTCACCGGACTGGGCGAAGACGGCGTTGTTGGTCGTGATCGTGCGGTTCGGCGCCTGGACCGGTCCGGCACGGACGATGCGCACTGTGGTCACCGTCTCGGCTGTCCGGGCTGTCAGGGCCGTGGTCAGCCGTGCTGCGGGACCTGTCGCTGTGACGGTGAAGGACACCGAGGTACGCGCTCCGGGCGCCAGCTCCGGTACTACGACCGACTGTGGCTGGACCGTCAGCCCGCTGTCCGCTGGGGCGCTCAGGGCAACCTCGACACCGGACGCGGTCCGGAACGGGTCGGTGTTGCGCAGATTGACCGTCACTGTGGTCGAGGTGTTGTCCGGCACGTTAACCGGAGACGCGGTGGCGGTCAGGCTGACCGGCTCGGGGTGAGCGATCAGGTAGCTGAGCACCTGCTGCGCGATCTGGTGGATGTCGCCTGTCGGTTCCAGAGGCACCTGCACGCTCGCCGCGGCCCAGTCGGCACCACGCTGGTACCAGTCGAACGTCGATGGTGCGCGGTTGTCGCGCAGTGCTGCCGAGAGGTCGTCGAGGTAGGCCTTCCAGCGCGGCGCGTAGTACGTGCCGATCAGACCTGACCACTCGCGGTTGGCGTAGTCGCCGAGGCCGGCGTTGAACCCGGCCCGGGTGCCCCAGACGGTGAGGAGGGTCCGGGCGCTCCGCTTCAACGATTCGTCGCCCGCCTTGTCCAGCCACGGCCCCAGCATCGTCTGCGGGTTCGTCGCTGCCACCTGCTCCAGTAGCGCCATTTGCTCCAGCCACTGCGCTTTCAGCTTGTCGAAGGTGGCCAGGTCCTTGGCGTCGTACGCCGTCTTCAGCCGCGGTAGCAACGTCCTACTGCGGTTGGACAGCACCTGCCGGGTCACGTCCATCAGGTCATAGCGGTACGCCGAACTGCCGCGCAGGGCTGTTTCTACCGACAGCAGTGCGGGGAGTGCGGCTGCGAAATCGGTGGCGTCGTACTGCATCGACCCTGGCGACCAGGTCGCGGCGGTACGTGCTGTCAGCGACGGGCGGGCCGCATACAGGCCGTCCTGCGCTTCGCTGTTCCCGGAAAGCGAGTACGCAGTGCGGCCGATCGCGTTCCACCCGGTGGCAGCCGCGGCGTCGGATCCGCCGTACCGACGCTGAGACCAGTCGCGGAACCACGTGTCGCGGTCGACCGGGCCGTTGCGCCAGGCGAGGCCGGTCAGGTAGTCGAACGCGGCGGGATTGTTGTCGCTGGCCTCCGGCATCACCGCGATGCCGTCGAGCTTGCTCCCGGTCTCGGACCGCCACCGCCAGAAGCGATCCTCCCACTTCGTGGTGGCCGCACCGATCGTCGTGTGGCCGCCGAAGTTCCAGATCGAGCCGAAGGCGTACGTCGAGTCCGGCCAGGTCTTGTTGCGGTTCTGGTCGGTCCGGTCGGACAGGCCGTCGACGATCAGGATCCGCGAGCGGTCGATGGCCGCGAGCGTGTCCGGCCGCGGGTTGTTCTGCCAGCCCAGGAACACCCAGGTGCCGCCCGGACGGGCTGTTTCGAGCGCGTCCTGGACCGCCTTGCTGGCCGGGCCGACCGGTACCGGTCCGGGCTGACCGCCTTCGTGCAACAGGTCCATCTTGTAGTGCGTACTGCGACCGAACAGCCGCTCCGAGCTCGCGTAGAACGCCTTCGCGACGTCGGCGTACGGCGGGCTCGTCGGGTCGAGCCAGTCCGGGCGCTGGAAGCCGACCCAGTTGCCCTGCGGGACGATGCGGGCCCCCGCGACCTTGGCCGCGAAGCCGGGCGGGACGGTGCCGAAATACCCCGGAAGTACCGGCGTGATACCCAGCTCGCGCAGCCTGGTGACGATCTTGCGGCCGAGGTCGGCCCGCTGCCGGACCTGGTCCGCCGTGACCGCGGCCGGGAAGCTGGACATGTTCTGCAGTAGCCACCACGGCTGGTGGCTCGGCTGCGGGATCCAGCGCAGCAACTCCTCCTCGGAGTATCCGAACTGACCGAAGGTGTCGAGGTACACGGCCTCGGCTCCGACCGGGACGAACACCTGGTTGATGCCGTGCAGTGCGAGTACGTCGATCTCGCGCTGCCAGTCGGCCCACGTGCGGTACGCGCCGGTGTAGCCGTCGTCGGTGTCGTTGAGCGCGAAGCGGTTCGCCACGGTCGCCGACTGGTGCAGCGGTTGCTCTGGCAGCGGGAGCGTGCCGGGCAGCCGGGACAGCGAGTCGCCGTTCCACGACACGTCGACTCGGGCTACCTGGGCGAGGTACGCGTTGAAACCGGCCAGCATCGCGCTGGGGCCGGTCGCGGAGATCCGGACGTTCTCCCCGCGCCGGTCGACGTCGTAGTACTCGCCGGTGGGCGGCAGGGCGCGGAGCTCCACCTGATGGGCGTGGGCCGGGACGAGGCGCTGGATCAGGGCCTGGACCGAGCTGGTGTCCCAGGGCGGAGGAGTTGCGTGGGCGGTGGGGGCGATGGTCGCCAGCAAGGCGAGCGGGAGGGTGACAGCCAGCAGATGTCGGCGCATGGGCGATCCTTCTTGGAAAGGAAAGGTCGCTACATTAAGAGGGTGCAACTGCGCAGACGTCAATACTTCAGCGCACTAATGCGCAGTCCGTCAGTCCTCGGTGAAGCCGGGGAGGAGCTCCTCCAGGACCGAGCGGAACGGCGCCTCGGCCTCGAGCTGCGAGAGGACGGCGATGCCGCCGATCCAGACCCGGTGGATCAGCAGGTACGACGGCGGGAGGTTGAGGCGCAGGGCGAGTGACGCGTTAGGGGACCGGAAGTCGCCCGTCCGGTTCGCCTGCGCGCGCATCCAGGCTCGGCTGAACTGGAACCTCTCCTCGCGGGCCGGCTCCGCGAACGGAGCCAGGTAGTCCATCAGCTGCTCCGGATCGATCTCCATCCGCGGCTTGATGAAGCCCTCGGCCTTGAGCCCGTCCCGGACGGCGGGTCCGTCGCCCATCAGCGAGATCCGCAGCAGCCGGCCGATCGCCGGCGGCAGGCCGTCGGGCAGCCGCGCGCAGAGCCCGAAGTCGACCACGCCGAGCCGCCCGTCCGCCATCACCCGGAAGTTGCCCGGATGCGGGTCGGAGTGCAGCAGACCGGCGTACTTCGGCCCGCTGAACATGAACCGCACGTACTTCAGCCCGATCGCGTCCCGCTCCTCCTGGGAGCCGCCGGTGATGTACGACGACAGCGGGCGGCCCTCGATCCACTCGGACACGATGACCATGGGGGAGTGCTTCACGACCCGCGGGACGACGAACTCCGGGTGGTCCTTGAACGCGTCGGCGTACTGCTGCTGGGCCTGGGCCTCGCGGTCGTAGTCGAGCTCCTCGCCGATCCGCTCCTGGAGCTCCGCGACGAGCGGCTTCACCTCGAGACCGGGCACCATCGAGCCGATCGTGCGCGCGAACCGGCCGAGCTGCCGCAGGTCCGAGCGGAGCGCCTCGGAGGCCCCCGGGTACTGCAGTTTGACCGCGACCTCGCGGCCGTCCTTCAGCCGCCCGCGGTGCACCTGGCCGATCGACGCGGCCGCCGCGGGCAGGTCGTCGAACTCGTCGAAGCGGTCCCGCCAGCGCTTGCCGAGCTCCCGCGACAGGATCGTGTGCACGGTCGAGGCCGGCATCGGCGGGGCGGAGTCCTGCAGCTTGGTCAGGGTGGCCCGGTACGGCGCCGCGAGCTCCTCCGGCATCGCCGACTCCATCAGGCTGAGCATCTGCCCGAACTTCATCGCGCCGCCCTTGAGCTCACCCAGGACGGCGAACAACTGGTCCGCCGTACGGCGCTGGAACTCGGCGAACACGGCCTCCGCGGGCGCGCCGCCGATGCGCTTGCCCAGGCCGACCGTCGCCCGCCCGGCGGCACCGAGGGGCAGGCTGGCGAGTTTCGCGGTCCGGCTCAGCGCCTTACGAGGAAGGTCCGACACCCTCCCATTCTGTCCGGTCGCCCAAGCCGGGACGACGGAGGGGCGGTGCAGGACCGTGTTGAGGTCCTGCACCGCCCCTACGACTTGGTGCGTCAGGCCTTGCCGAGGATCCGGTTCAGGTTCGTACCGCACTCGGGGCACTTGGCCTTGGCCATGCGCGTGCCCTTGTCGTTGACCTTGACCTCGCCGTCGGCGGTGCGCTTGGCCTTGCACTTGACGCAGTAGAACTCGCCGCTCCAGGTCTCTGCCATGAGGGCCCTCTCCTTGCTCTGAATTCCAGCCCGGGGGTCTCGCCCCGGGCAGTCGTTGGATGCTGACGGCAGACCGTCCTGCCGTAGGCCGTTCGGCCCAGTCGGGATTCACCCTACGGCAGCCTGGCGCAGGCTCAAGCGCACCCGGTGGCCCGCGCGCCGCGTGAATCCGGCGAGGAAAGCCCTTACCGAAACTTTCGGCGACACGGAACAGGCTCCCGGTGATCCGCTTGCGGAACCGCCCGGCTTCCCCTCCGAGCGGCCCCGGAAGCGATCCGGGAGCCTGTTACCGACGACGCTAGGAGGCGCCGGCGGAACCGGCAAGCCCGCACTGTCCACCCCTGTGGATAACTCTGTGCGCAACCTGTGGGACGCGCCGCCGGGTGCTGTGGACGGGCGGGGGAACACGGTGTGAACAACCGGGGACGGTGGGATCAAGATCAGGGGCCTGACCTGCGAAAACGCCGATCCACAGGGTGTGCGCGCAAGAAAGTTGTCGGATTCGGGGGGTACATTTTTGAGCCATGGCCGACTCCCCACCGCGTCCGATTCCGCCGTACGTGGACATCCGTCGCAGCAAGCGCCGCAAGCGCACGGTCAGCGCGTACCGCGACGGTGAGCGGGTGGTCGTGCTGATGCCCGACCGGCTGTCCGCCGCCGAGGAGGCGCGCTGGGTCGAGACCATGCTGGCGCGGCTCGAGAAGCAGCGCAGCCGATCGCGCGTGTCGGACGAAAAATTGTTGGCCAGAGCACACGAACTCGCGTGTCGCCACCTCCCGGAAGTGCCCGAACCTGCGTCGGTGAGGTGGGTTTCGAACCAAAACAGACGGTGGGGATCCTGCACTCCGGCGGACCGGTCGATCCGGTTGTCGACTCGGTTGCAGTCGATGCCGGCCTGGGTCGTGGACTACGTCCTGGTCCACGAGCTGGCCCATCTGATCGAGCCCACCCACAACGCGAACTTCTGGGCGCTCGTCCGCCGCTACCCCAAGGCGGAGCGCGCCGAGGGCTACCTCGAGGGCGTCTCCGCAGCCTCGTCCCTCGACCTCGACGACTTCTGACCCGGCATCTGACCCGGCTTCTGACCCGCCGTATACGGCTGCCGGGGACATCCGATCACCGGGTGCGTACGCCGTACGGGAAAGGGTGGGGTGGGGTTTCCCCCAGGGGTGACTGGGGGGCTTCCTGCATGGCCGTCACCCGTCCCGGACAGCGAGGCTTCTTCCCGTAGGTAGCCGGTGCCACGCCAGGGGGCGCCGGGTGGGGCGCCTGAGGGGGCGCAGAGGGGCAGGGAAGGTATGGCCAGGGGACAGATCACGGTGCGGGCGGCGCGATGGAGTGCCACCCATCCGTGGCGGGCGATCGCGATGTGGGTTGCCGTCGTGATCGCTTGTTTCGCGCTCGGCTCCGTGACCGGGACCAAGGAGTCGACGAACGAGGGCGACATCGGCGAGGTGACCCAGGCGGACAACATCGTCAAGTCCGGGAACTTCGACGACCCGGACGTGGAGAGCGTGCTGATCACGGCGCCGTCCGGACAGCTCGACCAGGCGGCGGCCGCGAAGGCGGCCGGTGCGGTGACCCAGCAGATGCGCGGCCTCGGTGGGGTCGCGGAGGTTGCACCGCCGATGCCGTCGGCGAACAAGGACGCGCTGATCGTCCGGGTGACGCTGAAGGACGCGCCTGAGGATGCGGACGACGACGCCCGGGTCCAGCCGCTGCTCGACGCGACCGCCAAGGTCCAGGAGCAGTACCCGGACCTCCGGATCGAGGAGGTCGGCGGACTGTCGATCGGCAAGGCGCTCAACGAGACGCTCGGCAAGGACTTCCAGCGGGCGGAGATGTTCAGCCTGCCGGTGACGCTCGCGATCCTGCTGATCGCGTTCGGCGCGCTGATCGCCGCTTCGGTGCCGCTGGTACTGGCGCTGTCCGCCGTGGCCGCCGCGATCGGTCTCTCGGCCGCGGCCTCGCAGCTCGTGCCCGCGGTCGACGCGGTCAACAGCGTGATCCTGCTGATCGGTATGGCGGTCGGCGTCGACTATTCACTCTTCTACCTCCGCCGCGAACGGGAAGAACGCGCCAAGGGCCGCGGTCACGTGGACGCGGTCGAGATCGCCGCGGCGACCTCGGGCCACGCGGTCGTCGTGTCCGGTACGGCGGTGATCATCTCGATGGCCGGGCTGTTCCTCGCCCGCGACGCGGTGTTCTCGTCCTTCGCGGTCGGCTCGATCCTGGTCGTCGCGGTGGCGGTCGTCGGTTCACTGACCGTGCTGCCCGCCGTACTGGCCAAGCTCGGTCGCTGGGTGGACCGCCCGCGGATCCCGCTGCTGTGGCGGCTGACGGCGAGCAAGGCGCAGCCGAGGTTCTGGCCGGCGATGCTCAAGCCGGCGCTGAAGCACCCGATCGCCACGCTGCTGGTCTCCGTCACCGCGCTGCTCGCGGTCGCGTCGCCGGCGCTCGGGATGAACCTGAAGTTCCCGGGGACCGAGGACCTGCCGCGCAGTACCTCGGTGATGCAGGCGTACGACCGGCTGACCGCTGCCTTCCCGAGTACGGGCACCAGCCACGAGGTCGCCGTACGGGGGCCGGCGAACCAGCAGCCCGCGGTCAAGGCGGCGCTCGCCGAGCTGATGCAGCGTACGAAGGGCGACCAGCTCTTCGCCGCGGACGGTCTGGAGGAGCCGCGGTTCTCCAAGGACGGCACGGTCGCGACGCTGGAGGTCGCCACGCCGTACGAAGGCGGCAGTGACCAGGCGCGGGACTCGCTCACCAAGCTGCGCACGCAGCTGATGCCGGAAACGGTCGGCAAGGTGCCGGGGGCCGAGTACGCCGTCGGCGGGTTCGTGGCCGCGGACGTCGACTATGCGGCGCATACGCGGGACAAGCTGCCGCTGGTGATCGGGTTCGTCCTGCTGCTGACGATGATCGTGATGATGGTGACGTTCCGGTCGGTGGTGGTCGCGATCACCGCTATCGGGCTGAACCTGCTGAGCGCCGGAGCGGCGTACGGCGTCGTCACCGCGGTCTTCCAGAACACCTGGGCCGAGGGTCTCCTGGACTTCCGGTCGAACGGGGCCGTGGTGAGTTGGCTGCCGCTGTTCCTCTTCGTGGTGCTGTTCGGCCTGTCGATGGACTACCACGTGTTCGTCGTCAGCCGGATCCGTGAGGCCGTACTGCGCGGCGTACCGACGAAGCAGGCCGTGGCCGAGGGAATCACCGGATCGGCCGGCGTGGTGACCAGCGCGGCCGCGGTGATGATCGGGGTGTTCGCGGTCTTCGCGACACTCAGCACACTCGACATGAAGCAACTCGGCGTGGGCCTCGCGGTGGCCATCCTGATCGACGCAACGATCATCCGCGCCGTAGTCCTTCCGAGCGTCATGACTCTCCTGGGCGACGCCAACTGGTGGGCCCCCAAGTGGCTCCGCCCCAAGCCCGCCAAACACGCCGCCCCACCCGCCGCCCCGGAGGAGGAACGCGAACTCACTCCGGTCGGCTGAGCCAGCCGGTACGACGCCCCACCCGGACTGTCCGGGTGGGGCGATCTGCCGTCATCAGCATGCTTCGTGAGTGCTGTGGCCCGAGAGCGCCTTGCCGATCCGAAGGTTCGTACCCTGGCCCTCCAGGAACTTGCCGACGGTCCAGCGGGTGCACGTCTGGCCGTCCGGCCCGTCCTCTGCCTTCTGCGTACTGGTGAAGGACACCTGGGCCAGCAGGCGGCCGTCGGTCGCGGTGCTCAGCCCGAGCAGCGTGATCTCGGAGTCGATGGTGGAGCCGAACCCGGCAGTGAATTGCTTCCGGGTGAGGGCCGCCCGCGCCGCACGGGTGTGTTGCGCCTGATAGCTGTCGTAGTCGTGGTTGTTGATGGCTGTGAAATAGGCGGTCAGTAGTTCGACGACGTCCGCCGCGGAGGGGTCTTGGGCCGCCTCGGGAGCAACGGCGACCACCTCGTTGCCCACGGTGGGCACGGACGGCACGGGAGTCTCAGTCGGCTCGGACGACACCGGCGGGGCGTCGCTGGTCTCGTCCTCCGTCGGCGCAGGTGTCCAGCTTTCACTGGGGGTTTCCACAGGATCGACGGGGCCGTCCGTGATCGAACCGTCGGGCGCGATGCGCTGGTTGTAACCGCTAGTCTCGGGCGCGGCCACGGACCGGGTGATCAGGGCGTCGCCGCCGAGGATCGCACCGGTAACGACCGCGGCGAGAACCACGGTGGCGCCGACGAACCAGCCCGATCCGTATCCGGGCGGGTCGTCGGCGGCCCGCCCGAGCCGTGATTCGACAGCTTCGCCCTTGAAGGCAGCCTCGCACTGCGAGCAGTACTCGGCCCCCTCTGCCCGGCGAGTGCCACAGCTTGTGCAATAGACAGACATCGATTTCGTCCCCCCAGACGTTCAGAAGATCGCGGACACCGCCTGCTGGACAGCCGTCACCGCTCCGCCGATCGAGGCGATCGACTTGGCTCCGGAGGCGATCAGCTCCAGCAGCCGCAGGACCGACACCTTGTCGGGTTCCTCCTTGGACAGCTCACGGTCGGCGAGTTCGGCCACCGCGATGGCTTCGTCGGGCCGATCCAACCGCTCGGCGTGCGCATGCAGCAGTTCGAGGAGTTGCGCCATCCCGGCCCGGGCTTCGGTGAGCGAACCAGCCGATACGGCCGAGACGTTCGTCGCTGTGGCGCCTTCACCCGCGGCCATCGCACCGGCCGAGACCTGCCCGCCCGAGATCCGGATTCCGTAGTTCTTCTCCATGGCTTCTCACTTCCTTCCAGCTGCGTCGTTGACGCTCTGTCTGGCGGTGTCGGCGACCTTGCGGACCACCGAACTCGCGCGTGCTCCGGTCCCCGCGGCGACGCTGCCTGCGGTGATCGTCCCACCCGGGGCGACGTACACGCCGTTGTTCTGCATCGCTGCCTGGCGATCCGTCAGTTCGGTGGTGTCGATCCCCTTGGATTCGAGGAACTGCTCCACGGCCCGGAGCATCCGCTTCTCGATCACCTTGATGTACAAGGCGCTGTCGAGCTGTTGGAAGTACCGCTGGTACCTGCGATCGCCGACCGTCTCGCGGGGGCTCCTGGCAGCGCCGTAGTCGAACCGGAGCGAGCTGACGATCTCCCGCCGTTGCCTGGCCTGGTGGCGGGCCGCCGTCACCGGGCCGGCAAGGTGGGCCGCGACCGCGAAGGGAGCGCGGAGCACATGCCCCGGCGCCCGTCGCAGGGCGCGTCCTCCGAGCCGGATCGCCTGGCGCGCGGTGGGCTCCGGCAGCAGTCGGTCCACCTCCTGGAACTCGTCCCGTACCGGCCCGAGCAGGCAGTGAGTCACCTCGACGACCAGCTCGTGCGGCGCGACGACGAACCGCAGGAAGGTCGAGACGACCAGTTGGCCGTGCCAGCCACCGATCTGGACGGTCAGGTACGAGCGTGCCCGGTCTTCGGGCTCGACGGTCAGGCTCCGTACCAGCGAGCGATCGACCTTCGGCTTCGGCGCCGCCAGCCGCTCCGGCAAGAACCGGCGGTCGTCGCGGATGTCGCGACCGTCGACGAAGACGTGGTCGGCCATCGTGACCTCGCCTGTCCGCAGGTCACGCAGTCGCTGTTTGACGAAGTCGTGGATGGACAGCGCGGTGAAGGACTCGGCGGTGCGTCCCTCCGCCGGCCGGTCGATGTCGAGTGCGAACGACCAGGCGTCGACAGGCACTCCGCTGCCGACGAACGGCTGGTAGCCGCTGTAGACGCTGACATTGCCCCGAGCGGCCGCCGCGACCTGCGCGAGCCGTTCCCTGACGCCAGGATCGTTCGACGACAAGGCGTCCGGCTTGAACCGTTCCGGACGCAGGTCGTGTGCGACCACGCCGTACGTCGCCACCAAGGTCTCGCCGACGACGACCACCCAGCACAGCGCGAGCGCCAGCAGCACAACGACGTACCGCGTGGTGTAGGCGCCCCAGAATGCGCTGAACAACAGGGCCGTCAGCAAAACGTCGCGGACGAGATGTCGTTTCCGGGCCGCGATCGCGTGCAGAATCACCGGGACCAGGTCGACGCCGGGAGACGACGGCGGAGCGGTGAACTTTTCGTCCAGAATGTCGCGTACGACTTCGTCGGCGAGCCGGCTGTTCAACTGAACGGCCGCGCACAGATAACGGGTCGCATCCGACGGTGGCGATTCCCCGGTCGGTTCGGCATCCGCTTCGACCGGTGGAAGCGGCGTTCCGCACGTGCCGCAGTACGTGGCGCCGGCCAGATTGCCCGCACCACACGAAGAACATTTCTGCATTTGTATTTCCCCCTACCCTGAGTGAACGGTACGGCCATCCCCGTGCCGGGTCCAGCAATCAGCCGCCGCCGGAACAACTTGACGCAAGCGCTCGGCGGAAACCTTTCACCGAGACTTTCGCGATTGTGGAGAATGACTGTCATCGGCGACCGCGCTGAGGTTCTGGGGAATTGGCCGGGGTTGTTCCGGGGATCGGGCGGGGGCGAGCAGTTGTACGTCGACCAAATCCGCCCGGTCGAACGCGCACAGCTGCTCGTGAACAACGAAGACCCGGCCGCGCCGACGCTGACCCGTCGCTGAGCGTGGGGCCGGGGCAGGAGGTAACGTCGTGAGCGCCCCTGGATGTGGGCTGAGAATCGCTAGGGGTCGTCCATGGAGTGCGGATCATGAGGGACAACGGCGTACGGCGGCCGTCGGTGAAGGACGTTGCCCGGGAAGCCGGGGTTTCCTTCCAGACGGTGTCCCGGGTGCTCAACGGCGGGTCGCGGGTGGCGGAGTCGACGCGCGCCCGGGTGCTTCAGGTCGCCGCCGAGCTCGGGTACCGGCGCAATGACAACGCCCGCGCCCTGGTGACGAACCGGTCGAGGACGATCGGCGTGATCGCGGACGGATCGCCCCGCTACGGTCCGGTCAGCACGCTCGCGGCGGTGGAGAAGGCGGCGCGCGACGCCGGCTACAACGCCATCGTGACCACGATGAGCAATCCGAGTCCGGATGACGCGATCCAGGCGTTCAACGAGTTCTCGAAGCGGGCTGTCGAGGGGATCGTCGTGATCGCGCCACGGATGCCGATCGCGGATGTGGTTCAGGCGGTGCCGGTCACCGTTCCGGTGGTGCTGCTCGCGCCGGGCGAGACCAGTCATGACGGGTTCACGGTGTTCTTCGAGGACCAGGAGCTGGGCGCGAGGCTGGCCACACGGCACCTGGTCGAGCTCGGGCACCGCGACATCGTCCACCTGGCGGGTAGCCAGCACTGGCTCGACGGGCAGGTCCGGCTGCGGGGGTGGCAGGCCGAGCTGAGCGCCGCCAACCTCCCCGCGCCTCCCGTCCGGTACGGCGACTGGACCGGTGACAGCGCGTACGCCATCGGGCGCAAGCTGCTCGCCGAGGGCCTGCCGTCCGCGATCTTCGTCGCCTCGGACCTCATGGCGCTCGGGTTCCTCCGGGCGATCTACGAGGCCGGGGTCTCGGTTCCGCGCGACATCTCGGTGGTCGGCTTCGACGACAACGAGTTCGCTCCGCAGACCTTTCCGCCGCTGACCACGGTCAGGCAGTCCTTCGGCACCGTCGGCGAGCGCTGCATGGAGATCCTGCTCGGGCTCGTCCAGGGCACCCCGGTGGACACGACCCCCGCGGTGCCCCAGTTGGTCATCCGGGAATCCACCGCCGCTCCACGCTAGGCAGCGGTTCACCGAGCGCCGCGTCCGGCGGTTGCAACTTTTCTGGGCGAACGTTCGCCCGAACTGTTGACTTGGTCTAGGGCGAACGTTCACACTCCCGATGTGGTTCACGGCGCGGAAGCGCCTCCGAGGTCCTCTGTTCGCGGACCGGACCTCCACCGCATCGATCGAAGGAGCTGGTGAAGTTGCACCGTCCGCTAGTGGGCATCGTTCTGGTCGCACTCGCACTGAGTGCCTGCTCTCCGAGTTCAGGTGGGTCGGTGGAGACCGACCCCGGGGTCTCGTCCAAGGCGGATCAGGCCCTGGCCGCCGTACAGGGCAAGGTCCTCAGCAAGGGTCCGCACGGTGAGGACCCGGCCACGGCCGAGGCGGCCGAGCTGACCGACGCCGAGGTCGCGAAGGTCAAGGCGATGGGCGCGACCGCCGCCATCGTCATGCACTACGGCGGGAACGACTGGGCGAACGCCCAGGTCGCCGGTCTCAAGGAAGGCTTCGCCGAGCTCGGGATCCAGGTCGTGGCCACCACCGACGCCAACTTCAAACCGGACAAGCAGGTCTCGGACCTGGAGACCGTGATCACGAAGAAGCCGGACGTGATCGTGTCCATCCCGACCGACCCGGTGGCGACCGCCGGCGCCTACAAGAAGGCAGCGGCAGCCGGGATCAAGCTCGTGTTCATGGACAACGTTCCGCAGGGGATGACTGCAGGCAAGGACTACGTCAGCGTCGTCTCGGCGGACAACTACGGCAACGGCGTCGTCTCGGCGCACCTGCTGGCCAAGGCGCTCGGCGGCAAGGGCAAGGTCGGCGTGATCTTCCACGAGGCCGACTTCTTCGTGACCAAGCAGCGCTACGACGGTCTCCGGAAGACGCTCAGCGAAGACTACCCCGACCTGGAGATCGTCGAGTCGAAGGGCATCGCCGGGCCGGACTTCGCGGGCGACGCTCAGGCGGCCGCGAACGCGATGCTGAGCAAGCACCCCGACCTGGCCGGGATCTGGGCCGTGTGGGACGTGCCGGCCGAGGGCGTCATGGCGGCCGCCCGAGCGTCCGGCCGCGCCGACCTGAAGATCGCGACCCAGGACCTGGGCAAGAACGTCGCCATCGCGCTGGCCAAGGACCAGTTGGTTGCCGGACTGGGCGCCCAGCGACCGTTCGACCAGGGCGTGACCGAGGCGAAGCTGGCCGCAGGTGCGCTGCTCGGCAAGACCGCGCCGCCGTACATCGCGCTCAGCGCGCTGCCGGTCACCCACGCCAGCGTGCTGGAGGCGTGGAAGCAGGTGTACCACGTCGACGCGCCGGCCGACCTGCAGAAGGTCTTCAAGAAATGACCCCGGTCGTCCAGTTGCGGGACATCCGCAAGAGCTTCGACGGAGTACCGGTCCTGCTCGGCGTCGACTTCGAGGTCGGCCAGGGTGAGGTCCACGCCCTGGCCGGCGGCAACGGGGCCGGGAAATCGACCCTGATGAAGATCCTCCAGGGCGTCTACACCAAGGACGCCGGCGAGATCCTCGTCGCCGGCACCCCGGTCACGCTCACGTCGGTCGACGACGCCAAGGCCGCCGGGATCGGCATGGTCTTCCAGGAGTTCAGCCTGGTGCCCAGCCTCACCGTCGCCCAGAACCTCTTCCTGTCGGCGGAAACGACGAGCCGGTTCGGTTTGATCAGCGACCGTGACTCCCGCGACCGGGCGCGCCGGATCTTCGCCGACCTGGAGGTCGACGTGGACGTCGACGCGATGGTCGGCGACCTCTCCACGGCGTACTGGCAACTCACCGAGATCGCCAAGGCACTCGCCCAGAACGCGCAGGTGCTGATCCTCGACGAGCCCACCGCGAGCCTGGCCAAGAACGAGGTCGAAGCGCTGTTCGCACTGATCGGCCGGCTCAAGAGCAGAGGCATCTCGATCATCTACATCTCTCATCGGATGGACGAGATCTACCGGATCGCGGACCGGATCACGATCCTGCGCGACGGTCGCAGACTGCTCACCAGACCGCTCGGCGAGGTGACGCCGGCCGAGATCGTCGAGGGCATCGTCGGCAGGCCGGACGACGGCGCGCTCAGCTATCAGGAGCGCGCGTCGTCCGAGGGCGGCGAGGTGCTGCTCGAGGCGGTCGAGGTGTACTCCGGTGACCGGGTCCGCGGCGTCTCCTTCCAGTTGCGCGCGGGCGAGATCCTCGGCCTCGCCGGACTGATGGGCAGCGGCCGCTCGGAGCTCGCCCGGTGCCTGTTCGGCATCGACCGCATCGACGCCGGCGAGGTACGGATGCGTGGGCGCAGAATCGATCTCCGCAACCCCAGGGACGCGCAACGGGCCGGTATCGCCCTGATCCCGGAGGACCGCCGGGAACAGGGGCTGGTGCTCGAACACTCGGTCGAGGACAACCTGCTGCTGCCCGTCCTGCGCACGATCCGGCGCGGTCCCTTCCTCGACACGCGATCCGGCCGACGCCTGACCCGGACCCTGATCGACAAGGTCGCGATCAAGGGCGACCCCCGCCAGCCGGTCAGGCGGCTGTCCGGCGGCAATCAGCAGAAGGTGGTGATCGCCAAGTGGCTCGGCACCCAGCCCGAGGTCCTGATCATGGACGAGCCGACCGCCGGAGTGGACATCGGCACCAAGTCCGAGATTGTCGCCATCATCCGCCGCCTCGCCGACGCCGGGGGAGCGGTGATCGTCATCTCGTCGGAGTACCCCGAGCTACTGGCCGTCAGCGATCGCGTGCTGGTGCTGCGGAACGGATCCGTGGCGGACGAGCTGCGGCGCGCGGACATCCCCGACGAGGAATCCCTCCAACTCTCCGTCCAAGGACTCTGACATGGACACTGAAACGGACTCTCGCATGGCCGACCCGACAACTGTCCGACCTCCGCTGCCGACCTCCGGGCGGAGCGCGAAAGACCTCGCCAGAGGTCTGAACCGGATCGACTGGCGCCGCTACGTCATCTACATCGCCTTCGTCGCGGTGTTCGTGCTGTTCGCGGTCCTGCTGCGCGACGACGGATTTCTCAGTCAGAGCAATCTGCTGAACATCTTCCGGCAGACGGCCACGATCACCGTCATCGCGGTCGGCATGACGTACGTGATCGCCTGTGCCGAGATCGACCTCAGCGTCGGCTCGGTCGCCGGACTCGCCAGCGTCTGCTCGGCGATGGCGATCGCCCACTACGGCCTGGTCGCCGGGATCCTCGCCGGCCTCGCGGTCGGCGTCGTCGTAGGCACGATCAACGGCGGTCTGGTCAGCCGGCTGGGTATCCCCTCGTTCCTGGTGACCTTGGGGATGCTCGGCATCGCAGCCGGCGTCGCGCAGTGGATCACGAAGTCGGCACCCCAACCGATCCTGAACGACACCTTCAATCTCGCCTTCGGTGGCGGCGACTTCGGGCCGGTCCCGGGTCTGCTGATCTGGACGGCGGTCTTCGTCATCGCCGGCGCCGTCGTCCTGAACCGGACCCGATTCGGCCGGCAGATCGTCGCCACCGGCGGCAGCCGGACCGCGGCCGACTTCACCGGTATCAACACCAGGCGCATCAAGTTCCAGGTACTGCTCATCTCGGCGACGGTGGCATCGGTCGCCGGCATGCTCTACGCGGGCCGGCTCCAGTCGGGCCGGTTCCAGTGGGGCGCCGGCGACGAACTGTCGGCCATCGCCGCCGTGATCCTGGGCGGCACCAGTCTGTTCGGCGGTCGCGGCACCGTGGTCGGCACGCTGTTCGGCGCTCTGCTGATCGGACTCATCAACAACGGCCTGATCCTCGCCGGCCTGGAATCGAGCCAGCAGCAGGTCGTCCGCGGCGTCATCATCATCCTCGCCGTCGCCCTTGCCCGGAAGAAATAACCACACCCCCTCGCGGTGGATAGGAGCAGCTTTGTCCTCTTCAGCTGATGTATATCGCCCCATCTCCATCCAGAACGGCGCGCTGACGCTGCATGGTGAGGCGACCGCCCTGTACGGCGGCGCCGTCCACTACTGGCGGCTGGATCGTGACCGGTGGGATTCCATTCTCGACTCGGTCCGGCGGATGGGATTCACGATGATCTCCATCTACATCCCCTGGGAGGTGCACGAGATCGAGAAGGGCCGCTTCGACTTCGGCCAGGTGAACCCGTCGAACGACATCGACGCATTCCTCACCCTGTGTGAGTCCAAGGGTTTCAAGATCGTCGTACGCCCCGGGCCGCAGATCAACTCCGAACTCACCTACTTCGGCTACCCGAAGCGGATACTCGCGGACGAACGGCTGCAAGCGCGCAGCGCCAAGGGCTCGAAGGTCGTCCTGACCCAGGTACCGAAGCCGATCCCCGCCCTGAACTACGCCAGTGAGGAGTTCTTCGCCGAGACCGCGTTGTGGTACGACGCGATCTGCGCGATCCTCGCCAAACACGCCTACCCGAACGGCGGGATCGTCGCGGCGCAGGTCGACAACGAGATGGCGTACTTCTTCGGCGTCAACGCCTACATCGCCGACTACTCGGACGCCTCGATCGAGGGCTATCGGCAGTTCGTTCTCGACAAGTACGGCGACCTGCCGGGGCTCAACTCGGCGTACTCCGCGAAGTACTCGAGCCTGGAGTCGCTCGAGCCGCCGAGGCGTTTCGATGCCACCAGCCGGCAGGAGATCCCCTGGTACGCGGACTGGGCCGAGTACCGGGAGCGCTATCTGATCACCTCGATGGCGCGGCTCGCCGACATGATGCGGGAACGAGGGCTGGCCCGGATCGCCTTGTTCCACAACTATCCGCACCCGCTCGGACCCGGCGGAGCCGTCTCGGGGTTCACCGCCCCGTTCAACCTGGCGGGCCTCGAGGAGCATCTCGATTTCGTCGGCTTCGACATCTACTCGCGCAAGGAGCTCTACTCCCACGTCAAGACCATCGCCTCGTACGTCGTCGGCACCAGCCGGTACCCGTACATTCCCGAGTTCATCGCCGGGGTCTGGCCGTGGTACCTGAACCCCGGTGACCTCGCTGACGAGGAGTTCGTCACCAAGGCGGCCCTGATGCACGGCATCCGGGGCTTCTCCCGCTACATGCTGGTGGAGCGCGATCGCTGGCTGGACTCGCCGATCCGCCGTGACGGCCGGGAGCGGCCCGAGAAGGTCGAGATGTTCCGCACCGTCAACGAGATGCTCGAGGCCGGCGACTTCCGGAACCTGCGCAGGCAGGAGGACGTCCTGCTGCTCGCCAACAGGGAGTACGACCGGCTCGAAGCGGCGTCGGTCCTGGTCTCCTTCCCGGGCGACTTCCTGGAAACGCCGTCGGGCTTCTCGGAGTACGCCGGCGCGCTGACCGTCAGCGAGGATCCGCTCGGATTCGACGAACCCGTCCAGCTGGCCAAATCGACCTGGTTCTCGGCCTTCTCGGAGGCACTGACCCACTCCGGCTTCGGCTACGTCCTGTCCGACACGGCACTGGCTGCGGAGCGCTGGCGGCGCCACAAGGTGCTCGTGCTCAGCACTCTCGACTATCTCGACGCCGGCCTGCAGGCAGCACTGGTCGAGTACGCCGAGAGCGGCGGCACGGTGGTGATCGGGCCGAAGGCACCGACGTTGGACAGCACGATGCGGCCCTGCACCGTGCTGCAGGATGCCCTGGTGGATGCCGCGCCATTGGCGGGTGGGGCGTTGGAAGCCAAGACCGGCTCCGGGCGGATCATCCTGGTGCCCGAGCTGGACGCCGTACCGGCCACCGTGGGCGAGGTCTGCAGCCGGACCGGTCTGGTGACCATGACCGTCAACGACCCGGCGCTCGACGTCACCGTTCACCACACGGTCGGTGACCCGAGGACCAAGGTGGTCTTCGTGGCCAACCCCACCGCCGCGCCGGTCGCCGCGCAGATCGAGGTCGGCGCCGAGCTGGACGCCGTACGGGAGATCTGGGACGGACGCGATGTCCCCACCGACGGAATGACCATAGCCGAGAATCTTCCGCCCTACTCGATCCACGTCTACCGCTGCGTCTTCAGCGCCTGAGAGGAGCCTGCGATGCTTCACGAGAACGTCTTGATGGCCGACATCGATGTCGATCAGTGGCGAAACGCCCAAGCACTGCTGCTCCGCTCCGCCAAGGGATGCCGACGCCTGGTCCTCATCCACGAGGCCGGCCGGGTACTCAAACTGCGGCACACCCAGGCGCTGCCGGTTCGCGGTCCGGTGACCGTCGTCGAGGATCCTCACCAGGTCGCGAAGGACCTGTACGAGGCCAATCAGGACGACGTGGACTTCGTCGTCGTGATGGAACGCGATGCGGTCGACAGCTACTTCGCGCAGGTCCAGGACGCCTGGACGATCGAGGAGGATCTCGATGACTACGTCCGCAAGACGTACGCCGCGCTGGAGTCCTTCCCCGACGGGATCGTCACCTACCCCGGACCGGCGCGCGAGACGCTCGGCCTGCAATGGCGACTGGGCGCTTCGTACGACGAGATCCACGCGGCGGTGCGCGCCTATGTCAGGCCGCAGTCGAGTGTGGTCCTCGGGGTGGAGTCCGACGGTGTCCTGTGGACATCTCTGGTGATCGACTTCGACGCCGACCTCCGGGTCACTTCGGTCACTACGGCAGACCCGTCGCAGATGGATATCCACGGGACGTCGGCCGAGCTGGCGGAGAGAGTCGCCGCGTGGGCCGAGGAGTCAGGTAAGGCCGTGTCGTTGGCGCTTCTGCTGACTCACGAGGCCGCCACGGCGTTCCTCGCAGCCGCGGGAGCGCAGAAGTCCGAGATCCTGACGAAGTCGCTGGCGAACGGCGATGCCTTGATGAGCCGTGGGACGGCCTCCCTGTAGTCCTCGCGCTGGTCGCACCCGCCGCTGACCTGCCGTCGTACGGGTCAGCGGCGGGTCAGGTGGTGGCCTGGCGGGCTCGGTGGGCGGCGGCTTTGACTCGGCTCTGGCACTGGGGGGAGCAGAAGCGGCGCTGGCCGTTCTTCGAGACGTCGACGAAGACGCGGTCGCAGTTCGGGGCGTCGCAGACGCCGAGCCGGCCGGCCAGGTCGCTGCCGACCGCCAGTGCGAGGCCGGCTGCGCAACCCGCCGCCCAGCCGTTGGCGAGCTGTTCGTCGGGGCCGTGGAAGTGCAGGCTCCACGGACGGTCCTTGCCGCGGTCGAGTTGCGGGCGGGCATTCGTGTCCAGCAGCAACGCGTTGATCTCGGTCGCGGCCGTGTCCAGGTCGCCGGCGTCCGCGGCCTCGAAGACGATCCGCATCCGCGCCGCGAGCTGGACGAGCCGCCGCGCGTCGTCGGCCGGCACCGATTTCGGCGGGTGGCCGATCGCGGTCAGCGCATCCGCCACGGCCTGCCGTTCGTCGGCGGGTACGGCGTACGCGGCGCCACCGGAGTACCCGGCCGTCAGCCGGTTCACGTACTCGACCGCAGCGGCCAGCACGCTCCGGGCATGACTATCAAAAGATACTTGACCAGTCACGCGGACCTCCGTAGGCTCAGGGTTGCGTGACCGATCATAGTCATTTAGATAGTCATGGGGGATTGTTGTGGGTGCTGTGACCGCTGTGGCTTCTCCGTGGCGCGGACTCTCGCGGACCGTCTGGATCCTGGTCGTCGCCCGGGCGGTCAACCGGATCGGCGCGTTCACGCTCCCGTTCCTCGGCGTGGTGCTGACCGTCGAGTTCAAGGCGTCCCTGAGTGAAACCGGCCTGATCCTCGCGGTCTTCGGTGCGGCGACGATCCCGTCCCGGCTGCTCGGCGGCCAACTCGCCGACCGCCTCGGACGCCGTCGCACGATCGTCCTCGGCCTGACGGGCTGCGCGATCGCCCAGTTGTGGATCGCGTCGAGCCACGCCCTGTGGTCCGCCGTACTCGCGACGATCCTCCTCGGCCTGGCCTTCGAGATCTACGAGCCGCCGAGCCAGGCGATGATCGCCGACGTCACCGAACCCGCGGACCGCCCTGCTGCGTACGGCCTCTACAGCGCGGCCCTGGCCGCTGCCGGCGTTCTGGCCGGTCTGCTCGCTGCCGCGATCAGCCACTGGGACCTCCGTTGGCTGTTCGTCGCAGATGCGATCACATGCATGTCCTGCGCCATCTTGGTCGCGCTCGCGTTGCCGACCGACGTACGCCGGGAACGCTCGCCCGACCGTCCTGCGACCGTCTGGCGAGACAGCCGTCTCCTACTGCTCCTCGTCGGCGGCACGGTCTTCGCGACGATCTACATGCAGCTGGTCATCGGAGTACCGCTGACGCTGCTCGAACAAGGCCTGCCGGAGTCGGGCACCGGCATCATCCTCGCAGTGTCCGCCGTCACCCTGATCGTCGCCCAACGCCTGCTGCGCGTGCAGCACCTGGACGACTTCCGCGCCATCGCGATCGGCTACCTGCTGGTCGGCGTCGGGCTCGTGGTGACCGCGATCGCCCACAGCCTCACGGTCTTCCTGCTCGCCGCAGTCCTCTGGAGCCTCGGTGAACTGTTCCTCCTGACCCGCTACCTCACCCAGGCCTCAGGTCTCGCCCCGGAGGAGGCCCGCGGCCGCTACCTCGCGGTGTTCGGCCTGAGCTGGGGCATTGCCACCACGATCGCCCCGCTCACAGTCACACAACTCCTCGCGACCACAGGTCCCGCGGGGCTCTGGCTGACCACGGCTGCGGCTGCCGGCGTGCTCGCAGTACTCCAGCCGTGGTTCAGGAAGCGACTGGCTCCAGTCTGACGGTGAGGCCCTTGGCCACGGGGGTGTTGCTGCCCTTCGCGAGGTCGTCGGCCGACATCAGCACGTTCGTCTCGGGGTAGTACGCCGCCACGCAGCCCCGGGCCGTCGGGTAGGACACGAGCCGGAAGTGCGAGGCACGCCGCTCGAAGCCCTGGAACTCGCTGACGATGTCGACGTACCCGCCGTCCTGCAGACCGAGCTCGGCCAGGTCGTCCGGGTGGACGAAGACGACCTCGCGGGTCCCGTGGACACCGCGGTAGCGGTCCTCGAGGCCGTAGATCGTGGTGTTGAACTGGTCGTGGCTGCGCAGCGTCTGCAGCAGCAACCGGCCCGGTGCCGTCGGCAACCAGGTCAGATCGTTCGCGGTGAACTGCGCCCGCGCGTCGGACGTCCGGAACTCGCGCTTGTCCCGCGCCGCATGCGCCAGCAGGAACCCGCCGTCACCGGCCCGCAACCGCTCCTCGTAGTTCTCGTACCCGTCCGCGACCCGCCCGATCCGCTGCCGGATCAGGCTGTAGTCGTCCGCGAAGTCGGCCCACGGGATCTGCCCGACGTCCGGTACGACGGCTTGCGCCAGCCCGCACACGATCCCGATCTCGGACTTCAGCTCCGGCGCCGGCGGGATCAGGTTGCCTTTCGACAGATGGACGGCGCCCTGCGAGTCCTCGACCGACACCGACTGCGGGCCGGCCGCGGTGTGGTCGTGGTCGGTCCGCCCGAGCGTCGGCAGGATCAGCGCTTCGCGCCCCGTGACCGTGTGCGACCGGTTGAGCTTCGTGGACACGTGCACGGTCAGGTCGCACAGCCGCAGTCCGTGGTGCACGACCTCGGTGTCCGGTGTCGCGGACGCGAAGTTCCCGCCCATCGCGAAGAACACCCGGACGTCGCCGTCCCGCAGCCGTTTCACCGTCGCGGCGGCGTCGATGCCGTGTTCGCGCGGTGACGTGAACGAGAACTCGCGATCGAGCCGGTCCAGGAACGCGTCGGGCACCTTCTCCCAGATCCCCATGCTCCGGTCGCCCTGGACGTTCGAGTGGCCGCGCACCGGGCACGGGCCGGCGCCCGGCTTGCCGATGTTGCCCTGCAGGAGCAGCACGTTGACGATCTCGCTGATCGTCGCCACGGCCTCGCGGTGCTGCGTCAGCCCCATCGCCCAGCAGATCACGGTCGCCTTCGACGCGATGAAGCGCTGCGCCAGCTCCTCGATCTCGGCGCGCCGCAGCCCGGTGGCCTGCTCGACCGCGGGCCAGTCGAGCTCCGCGTTGTGCTTGGCGTACAGCTCGAAACCGCTGGTGTGCGACTCGATGAACGACTTGTCCAGGACGGTGCCCGGGTTCGCCGCCTCGGCCTCGATCAGAAGGTGGCCGAGGGCAAGGAACAGCGCCTGGTCGCCGCCGATCCGGATCCGCAGGTGCTGGTCGGCGAGCATGGTCCCCTTGCCGGCCAGGCCGCGGGGCTTCTGCGGGTTCATGAACGTCATCAGGCCCGGCTCGGGCAGCGGGTTCACCGCGACGATCGAGGCGCCGTTGCGCTTGGCGACCTCGAGGTGGGTGAGCATCCGCGGCGCGTTGGTGCCCGGGTTCTGCCCGACGATCACGATCAGCTCGGACTCCTCGAGCATCTTCAGTGTGACCGCGCCCTTGCCGCTGCCGATCACCCGGGACAGCGCCGTACCCGACGACTCGTGGCACATGTTCGAGCAGTCGGGGAGGTTGTTGGTGCCGTAGGCGCGGACGAAGAGCTGATAGAGGAACGCGGCCTCGTTGCTGGTCCGGCCGGAGGTGTAGAAGACGGCGTCGTTGGGGTCGGCGAGGGCCTTCAGGTGCCGCGCGACGACCTGGAACGCCTCGTCCCAGCCGACCGGCTCGTAGTGCGTGGCGCCGGCCCGGAGCAGCATCGGCTCGGTGATCCGGCCGAGCTTGCCGAGGTCGAACTCGGAGATCCGGTGCATGTCCTCGACCGAGTGCTCGGCGAAGAACGCCCGCGGCACCCGTTTGCGGGTCGCCTCCCAGGCCACGGCCTTCGCGCCGTTCTCACAGAACTCCGCGGTGTGCTTGTGCTCCGGGTCCGGCCACGCGCAGGAGGGACAGTCGAACCCGCGGTCCTGGTTCATTTTCAGGAAGACCCGGCCGGTGCGGACCGGGCCCATCGCGCGGAGCCCGAACTTGAACGACGACAGCACGGCGGGCAGGCCGGCGGCCTTCTGCTTCGGGTGTTCGATGTCGACCATGTTTCAACAATAGGTCCAGCTATCGTGACGCGCTGCTTTGATAGCCGAGGTTGTGGATAAGTGGCTCGTGGGGCTACCCGGCGTGGCCGGGATATGTGGTCCGATCCCATAGTCCCCGTGGAGCGGGATTCCTACAGTCGTCGGCCATGGAGACCCGTCGAGCCCTCGTCACCGGCGCAGCGTCCGGCATCGGCGCAGCGTGTGCCCAACGCCTGGCGGCGGACGGCGTCCACGTGGTGGCCGTCGACCTCGACCAGGCCGGTCTCGACGCGCTGGACGGTGTCGAGACGGTAGTGGCCGACCTGTCCGACCTGGAGCGGCTGGCGGAGCTCCCGACCGACGTAGACATCCTGGTCAACAATGCCGGCGTACAGCAGGTCGCACCGGTCGAGCAGTTCCCGCCGGAGCGGTTCAGCTACCTCCTCCGCCTCATGCTGGAGGCGCCGTTCCGGTTGATCCGGCAGACGCTGCCCCACATGTACGGCGCCGGCTGGGGCCGCGTGGTGAACATCAGCTCGGTCCACGGCCTCCGGGCGAGTCCGTTCAAGGCGGCGTACGTCGCTGCGAAACACGGGCTGGAGGGGCTGAGCAAGGTCGTCGCACTGGAGGGTGCGGCGCACGGAGTGACCAGCAACTGCGTGAATCCGGCGTACGTCCGGACTCCGCTGGTCACCGCACAGCTGGCGGACCAGGCGGCTACTCACGGCCTGTCCGAGTCAGAGGTGCTGGAGAAGGTCCTGCTCGAGCCGGTCGCGGTGAAGCGGCTGATCGAACCGGCCGAAGTGGCGGAGTTGGTGGCCGTTCTGTGCGGTCCGGCGTCCGCCTCCATTACGGGGAGCTCGTTCGTACTCGACGGCGGCTGGACCGCCCACTAACTGAGGAGCCCGCCACATGACGGCAACACAACCTGCCCAGACTCGTACGCCGATCGTCCGGGTGGTCGGCGCGAGTCTCGTCGGGACGACGGTGGAGTGGTACGACTTCTTCCTGTACGGGGTCGCGGCGTCGGTGGTGTTCGGCGACCTGTTCTTCCCGAAGGGGGAGGAGCTCACCGGAACGCTGCTGAGCTTCGCCACGTTCGCAGTCGGGTTCTTCGCCCGGCCGGTCGGCGGCGTGGTCTTCGGGCATTTCGGTGACCGCCTGGGCCGCAAGCAGCTGCTGGTGCTGTCACTGCTGATGATGGGGGTGGCCACGTTCGCGATCGGCCTGCTGCCGACGTACGCACAGGTCGGCGCACTCGCTCCGATCCTGCTCACAGTGCTGCGACTCGTCCAGGGGTTCGCGCTGGGCGGTGAATGGGGTGGGGCCGTACTGATCGTGTCGGAGCATGGTGATCCGGCACGGCGTGGTTTCTGGGCGTCCTGGCCGCAGGCTGGTGCGCCGGCGGGTCAGCTGATCGCCAACGGCGTACTGGCTGGGCTGGCCGCGTTCCAGTCGGATGCGGCGTTCAACTCCTGGGGCTGGCGGATTCCGTTCCTGCTGTCCGCAGTACTGGTGCTGGTGGGGCTGTGGGTGCGGCTGCGGATCGAGGAGTCGCCGGTGTTCAAGGAGGCCCATGCGAAGGCCCAGGAGGAGCCGGCGGAGCGGATGCCGCTGCTCGAGGTGCTGACGCGGTACCCGCGGGAGGTGCTGACGGCGATGGGCGCGCGGATGGCGGAGAACGTCAGCTACTACATCTTCACCATCGTCATCGCGACGTACGCGAAGGAGCAGCTGGGGCTGGGCAAGTCGTTCGCGTTGAACGCGGTACTGATCGGTGCGGCCATCCACTTCTGCGCGATTCCGTTGTGGGGTGCGCTGTCGGACCGCATCGGCCGGCGGCCCGTGTACCTGATCGGCGCGGTCGGAGTGGGCGTGTGGGCGTTCCTGTTCATCGCACTCGTCGACACCCGCAACTTCGCACTGGCGACGCTGGCTGTGACGGTCGGCCTGGTGCTGCACGGTGCGATGTACGGCCCGCAGGCGTCGTTCTTCACCGAGCTGTTCGGGACGCGGGTGCGGTACTCCGGTGTCTCGGTCGGGTACCAGCTCGCGTCGATCATCGCGGGCGGCCTGGCGCCGTTCATCGCGGTGGCACTGCTCAAGGCGTACGACTCCGGGTACGCGATCTCCATCTACGTCGCGGCCTGCGCGGTCATCTCGATCGTCGCGGTGACGTCGTACTCCGAAACGCACAAGCGAGACCTCACCACGGTCTAGGTGGGATCATCCGGAACGTGAAGGAGCTGCTCAGGCTGCTGGCCGAGGACGCGCCCGGGAGTGAACTGGCCCGGGCGGCGGGCGAGGACGCGGTGGCACGCGACCTCGCCCTGCGGATCCGGGCCGGTATGGACGCCAGCAAGAAGCGCGAGGCGGAGCTGACCGCACTGGTCGACGTGGCGCGCGAGCTGGCGTCGGCGCGCGATCCGGGCGGCGTACTGCACACCATCGTCCACCGTGCCCGCACCCTCGTCGGGACGGACGTCGCCTATCTGACGCTGTACGACGAGACGCGCGGCGACACGTACATGCGGGCCACCGACGGGTCCGTGTCCGCTGCGTTCCAGCAGTTGCGGCTGCCGCTGGGCGCTGGGTTGGGTGGATTGGTCGCGGAGACCTACAAGCCGTACTGGACCGCCGACTACCCGTCCGACCGGCGCTTCCGCCACACCACGCCGATCGACGACGCAGTCGGCGAGGAGGGCCTCGTTGCCATCTGCGGTACGCCGTTGGTGGTCGACGGAGCGTTTGTCGGTGTGCTGTTCGCGTCCAACCGGACCAGGCGGCCGTTCAGCCGGGACGAGGTGTCATTGCTCGGCTCGCTGGCCACTCTGGCCGCTGTGACGATCGTGCAGGTACGGGCGGCGGCGGAGACGGCTGCGGCGCTGGATCAGCTGTCCGCGGCCCATGCCGGCGTGGAGCACGCGGCTGCGGCACATGACCGCTTTGCCGAGATCGTGCTGTCCGGTGGAGATGTGGATGCCATCGCTGCGGCGCTGGCCGAACTGCTCGACGTGTGGGTCGTACTGGTCGATGCCAGCGGCAACGAGTTGGCAACGGCCGGTCGCGTGCCCGGTACTGCGGTGCCGTGGCAGGAGTCCGAGTCGGGCCGATTGACGCGCATTGGTGACTGTTGGGTCGTGGCGGCGACGGCCAAGGGTGAACGGCTCGGTGCGTTGGTGATCGGCGGTGCGGACGACCTGTCCGGTGCTGACCAACGCATTGTCGAACGCGCGGCCGTCGTCACCGCACTGGTCCTGCTGTTCCGCCGACAGGCCGCTGAGCAATCCCAACGTGCACAGGCAGATCTGCTGGCCGACGTACTGAGTGGAAGTGCCGATCCGCGCACGCTGACCGATCGGCTCCGGCTACTCGCACCGAGCCATCGGCACGACCGCCTCGTCGTCGCAGTATGCCGTGGCGACCACTCCGCCGTACGCGCCCGGCTGTCTGCACCGCTGGAAGACAAGCTGGTGCTGGCTGGTCCGTACGGCGGGGACCTGGTGCTGCTGTTCGCACGTACCAGTGCAGTGTCCGCTGCTCGGGACCTGTCCGAACTGGCGAAGAGGACTGGCGTCACCATCGCACTCACCGGACCTGCCGCCTGGGGTGAGCCTCTGATCGAAGCCCACCGCCAGGCAACTCGTCTGGTCACCACCATGGTTCGGCTCGGCCGCACCAGCGAGTCAGCTACACCCGACGACCTGGGCGTGGCTGGTCTGGTCGGAGCGTCCGAGGTCGACGTACGCACCCATGTACACCATGTGCTCGGTCAGGTCCTCGACTACGACAGGCAGCGCGGCACCGACCTGATCGGCACGCTGAACGCGTACTTCGCCGCAGGGCAGAGCCCGACCCGCGCTGCCACGTCGCTGCACATCCATCCGAACACCGTCCAGCAACGGCTCGACCGAATCACCGCCTTGCTCGGCGACGGCTGGCAGTCACCGGACCGAGCGCTGGACGTCCAGGTGGCCCTTCGTCTTCACTCTGCTGTCGAGTGAGTTACGGCAGCAGTACGAGGCGGCCGCGGACTCCTCCTGCGGCGAGGCGCTTGTAGGCGATCGCAGCGTCCTCCAGGCGGTAGGTCTCGGCTACCCGGGTTGAGATGACGTTCGCCTCGACGAGGCTGACCAGCTCTTCCAGTTCGTGGCTGTTGGCGTGGACCAGGAGTTGCTCCACGGTGATGCCGCGGAGGTGCGGCGGTCGCGGGCCTCCTTGCACGTGGACGTGGCGGCCGCCGTTGCGCACTGCCTCCTGTGCAGCGATTCCGACCACCGCAGCGTCGACTACGGCGTCGACGCCGGCCGGTGCGAACCGCCGTACCGCTGTCGCCAGGTCCTCGCTCCGATCGACGAAGTGGTCCGCGCCGAGTCGTCGTACCAGCTCCTCATCACGTGGACCTGCGCTGGCGATCACGGTTTTGCCAAGGTGTTTGGCGAGCTCCACGGCGTACCCGCCGACGCCGCCTGCGGCTCCGGTCACCAGCACCGTCTGTCCGTCGAGCGCCTTGACGGCCTGCAACGCGGTCAGTCCGTTGAGGCCGAGAGTCGCCGCATCGTGGAGCTCCACGCCACGAGGGGCCCGGGCGACCGCGTCCGCGTTGAGCACGACGTACTCCGCGTGCGTCTTGAGTGTCTGGGCGAGGAGGTCCGCCACGCCGATCACGGCGTCGCCGACGTCCAGCTGGGTGTCGGGCCCGGTGGCGTCCACGGTGCCGGCGACGTCCCAGCCGAGACCGAACTGCGGCCGCGGTGCCGTCAGGCCGAACTCCACCAGCATCCCGGTGCTCACCGCCACATCCACCGGGTTGACCGCGGCAGCGGCCACCTTGATCCGCACCTGCCCCGCGGCCGGCTCCGTTACGTCGGTCTCGATCAACTCGATCGCCTCCGGCCCGTCGAGGCGGCGGGCTACTACTGCGCGCATATCGTGCTCTCCTCGTGGTGTCTGATTGCACACCATCGTTGGAGAGCTACTCTCTCCTGGGAAGTACGCACTTGGGAGTGCGTACCGCACGACGAGGAGAGCCATGCCCACCCGCACCGCCGCCCAGCTCCGCGAGGAGGCCGCCCGCGAGTACGACGCCTTCCTGGCGAGCTGCCCGGCGCGGCAACTCCTCGACCGCATCAGCGACAAGTGGGTCACCCTGGTGGTCACCGCGCTAGCGGACGGGCCGCAGCGTTACTCCGATCTGTCCCGGCGCATCGCCGGTGTCAGCCAGAAGATGCTCACCCAGACCCTCCGCTCCCTGGAACGCGACGGCCTCCTGACCCGCTCGGTCACCCCGTCCGTCCCGGTCCGCGTCGACTACGAACTCACCCCACTCGGCCGCACGCTGATGCCCCTCATCGCAGCCATCAAGTCCTGGGCAGAATCCCACATGCCCGAAGTCAACGCCGCCCGCACCACCTACGACACCACGAGCAGTCCAACATGACTCCCTCCAGCCACCCGCACGCAGCCGGCCCGGTTACCTCCGAACTGTCTGACGCGGACAGACCGGATGCGTCCGAGCGGCGGGTTGTGGTTGTTGTCGTGCCGGCGAGCGGGAGTTGGGCTCCGCCGGGGAGGGACCCGGAGGCTTGGCGGTTGGCGATGGCGGAGGACACCTATGAGGTGATCGCTGGGCTGGACCGCGTTGACGTCGCGGTCGCGGTAGTGGGCGGGGACGACGCCGCGGTCGCCGAGTTGAGCGCGTTGACCTGGCCCGGCACCCCGACGTACGCCGTCGACCCCGACCGGCCCGTCCTGCACGCAGTCGAGCTGGCCGGGCCCGCCGCAGCAGTCGTTACGGTGTCGTACGACGTACCCGATCTCCCCGGCCTGCTGATCGGGAAACTCTTCCGCGCGCTGAGTCACGCCGACATCGCTGTCACCCCCGCGGAGGACGGCTCGTTGGCTGCCGTCGGCGTCAAACTTCCCGTCGCCGACTGGATCAGTGAGCTTGGCCCGACCTGCGACACCCCGCTGACCCTCCTCGAGGCCCGCAAGCCCCGCCGCCACGCCGTAGCCACCGGCCCCGGCTGGCACCGTCTCCGCTCGAACGCCGACCTGTCCCGCCTCGACCCCGGCCTCGAAGGCTGGGACGCCACAAGATCTCTACTTCGCCACGCCTGACCCGTCACCTTCTCGCGCCCCACTCGTTCACCATGCAACGGGGAACGTGGCACCAATCGCCGATGCCGTTCAGGGGCGGCACCCGACGAACCCGCCGCATCGGGGGATGCAGCCGGGCCCACCACAACGGGGGCCCACACGGGGACGTAGCACCACGGGGAACGCAGCACGGGGGAACGCGGGGCCTTACGAACCGGGGAACCACCAGTTCGCAGGGTCGGGGACTCGCAGAACGCGGTACTACGGGGGAACGCCATCGGGGGATGGCTGGACGCATTGCACAGCAGGGTGATCGCGGCGGGCCAGCGCGGGGGGGCGGGGGAGTTCCGCCAGGGGTCATCTCGGGGCAGTGCAACGGGTACGACCTCGGGGCAGTGCAAGGGGTACGACTCGGGGGAGTGCAGCGGGGGACCAACGGGGGATGGCTGGATACGCAGGATCAGCGGGGCTCACCCTCACGGGGGCAAGGCACAGGGGTGAGGTACGAGGGGTTGGCAGGGCTGGGGTGGACGAAGTGCCCTGCCGTGGGGAGGTGGGCCGGCTGACTCAAGCCGGCCCACAACCAGCGACTCCCCACCGTGACCACCGACCATGGCACCTTCGCGCCGTCGTTGGGCCCCCGTCCCGCCACCCGAGCCCGCGGCCGTAAGCCAACCGACCTGCCTCAGGGTGGCACGGCGGGTGGATGGGTTGGTCAGGGTTTGATGTGGAGGTGGCGGGCTCGGGTTGCGAGTTGTTGGACGCTGGTGTCTGTGTCGTGCGGGAGTGCGTCGAGCGGGAACCAGGCGAGGTCGTCCGACTCGTCGCTGACGACGTACTGCGTTGTCGTGGCCGTCACGAGGAACTGGACGTCGAGGTGGTACGCCCCGGTGCATCCGCCGGCGTGGAGTAGGTGTCGGGAGAGCTGAAGCGGTTCGCGGCTGACTGTGAGGCCTGCGAGGCCGGACTCCTCGGTTGCTTCCCGCAGTGCGGCACCGCTCAGTGTCGTGTCGCCGCGCTCGCAATGGCCGCCGAGCTGCAGCCACCGGCCGACTGTCTTGTGCAGTGTCAGCAGGGCGTTCTCGCCCGCGCCGTCGACCACCAGCGCGCTGGCAGTCACATGCTCCGGTCGGCAGCTGCGCCACATACCATCCGGATGCGTCGCCAGGTGGCGCAGGTAGTGCGCCCGCAGCTCCTCCTGCTCCGCGTCGGGCGCACGCCACGACTCCAAGACCTCGACCGCGTCCCCATGAAGCATTCCGCAAGTCTCCCCATCCCCGCCCGATCCCCCGCGGGCGGGGTGCGGAAGCGGCTACTTGGCGGGGTTGTCGCCGTCGTCGTCCTGGGGCTTGTCGGCCGGCGGCTCTGGGGTCTCGTCGGTCTCGTCGGTGAGGAAGTCGGTGATGTCGATGTTGGAGAGCTCGCCCGCGTGCTGGGCGAAGCCGATGGGGTCGTCGAGGTCGCTCGTGCTGGGCATCAGGTCCGGGTGGGACCAGAGGGTGTCGCGGCCTTCGACACCGCGGGCGTCGCGGACCGCGGCCCACAGGTTGGCGGCGTCGCGGAGGCGGCGGGGGCGGAGCTGCAGGCCGACGAGGGTGGCGAAGGTCTGCTCCGCGGGGCCTCCGGCTGCCCGGCGGCGGCGTACTGTCTCGGCCAGTTGGATCGCGGCGGGCATACGGTCCTTGGTGGCCTCGCGGACGACGTCGTCGACCCAGCCCTCGACGAGCGCGAGCGTGGTCTCGAGCCGGACCAGTGCGGCCTTCTGCTGCTCTGAGTCCTCGGGCTCGAACAGACCGCCGGCCAGTGCCTCCTGCATGGCTTCCGGGTTCTGCGGGTCGATGTCGGCCATTGCGCGCTCGATCTTGCCGGTGTCGACCTCGATCCCGGATGCGTAGTCGGCGACCGCAGCGAGCAGGTGCTGCCGCAGCCACGGCACGCCGGCGTACAGCCGCTGATGGGCCACCTCGCGCAGAGCGAGGTACAACCGGACGTCCTCGTCGGTCAGCCCGAGCCCTTCGGCGAACTTGGCGACGTTGTCGGGCAGCAGGATCGCCTGGCCCGTCGGGCCGAGGGGCAGGCCGATGTCGGACGAGCTCACGACCTCACCGGCGAGCTCGCCGAGCCCCTGGCCGACCTGTGCACCGAAGACGGACCCGCCCAACTGCCGCAGCATGCCTGCCATCGGCCCGGCGAACTGCTGCGCCTCGGCGGGGAGCGCGTTGCCCATCGCGCCGGCGACGTGCTCGGCCACCGGGTCGACGACCGTCTGCCAGACCGGGAGCGTGTTCTCGACCCATTCGGCGCGGCTCCAGGCCTGAGAGGTCGCGGAGACCTCGGGCAGCGTGGTCGCGTCGTCCAGCCAGTGCTCGGCGAGGCGGACGGCGTCCGCGACCCGGTCGCTGTCGGTGGACGTCATGGACCGGTCTCCGGCGGCGGAGACGGTCTTGCGGGCGATGTCCTTGGCCAGGTCCCAGTTCACCGGCTTGCCGTCGGCCGAACCGCTCAGCAGCTGCTGGACCTGGGCGAAGATCGCGTTCAGGTCCGGGGTGCCGCCCGCGCCGGCCGCACCGGAGAACTGCTGGAACATGGCCTCGAACGGCGTTCCCTTGAACGGGTTGTCCGGTTCGTCGCTCATCGGAGGGCCTTCCTGTGCGGGTGGGGCGTACTACTCCAAACGTACTGGTTCGATCCGTGAGTTCCTCCCCGGGCGAACGCAACGGGGCTCCGATTCGCCGCGAGCAGACCCGCGAGGCGGTCCGGACAAGTAGGTGAGGAAGGCAACAGCTCCTCCCGGTGAGCGCGACAGCACGCACCGCAGTACCAGGCGCGCCGGGGTCTGGTGGAGCGTGAGGGGAGGGGGATGTCGGGAAAGAGGGAGGTGGGAGGGAGAATCGGGTAGTAGGGGATGCGATGGTGTGGTGTGAGTGTGGGGACCTGCCGGGAATGAGGAACCGATGACCGACGCGATCAGACTGCTGGACATCCGCGACAGTGCGTTGTCCAGCGACGAGGTGCTGGCTGCGGTCGGTGACCCGACGGCGGGCGGTACTGCGCTTTTCATCGGCACTGTGCGCAATCACGACCAGGACCAGCCGGTCGACCGGCTCAGCTACGAGGCGCACCCGGACGCGCTGGAGCACCTGCGAAAGGTCGCGCAGCGTGTTTGCGACAACCCCGCCGTCACAGCACTGGCCGCCGTCCACCGGACCGGGGACCTGGTGATCGGTGACGCCGCCGTGATCGTGGCGGTGGCCGCATCGCATCGGGACGTCGCGTTCACCGCCTGCCGGCAACTCATCGACGATCTCAAGGCCGAGGTCCCGATTTGGAAACACCAGCACTTCAGCGACGGTGGCAGCGAGTGGGTCGGCGCTCACTGACACGTACTCTGGGCGCATGAAGGTGGCCGGATGAAGGTTTTGGCGTGGCTGGCGTTCCCACTCGCCGCCACGCTGCTCGCGATGTGCTGGGCGGGCTGGCGCGGGTGGCGCAGCCGCGAGCCGCGCCGGTCCGGCGGCGCCTTCGCGTCGGTGGACGAGTTCCGCCGCTTCAACGCCGCGCTCGCCGCACCGGGGCCGCGGGCCGTTCCGGAACGTCGGCGTCGCCTGGGTCGTCGTACTCATCAGCAGGCCTCCGCCGAGGTCCCTGGCTCCGGCTCCACCAAGATCGCAGGGCAGGGTTCGTGACACGTCGTACCGCCACTTTGGTCACCTCGATCGTCGTGCTCGTGGTTTCGCTGGGGCTCGTGACCGCGTTTCCGGTGCCGTTCGTCTCGTTCAGCCCCGGGCCGGTCAAGGACACCCTCGGCGCGGCGAAGAACAAGCCGGTCATCGAGATCTCCGGCCACGACACGTTCCCGACGTCGGGACAACTGGACCTGACCACGGTGTCGGTGACCTCGCCGGACCGTGAGCTGACCCTGCCGCAGGCGATGCGGAACTGGCTCGACCCGCATCACGACCTGTTCCCGCGCGACATCATCTATCCGCCGGACCAGAGCGCCGACGAGGTCGAGCAGCAGAACACCGCGGAGATGACCGGCTCGCAGGACAGCGCGGTCGCAGCCGCGCTGCAGGCCGCGAAGGTCCCGTTCCACACGAAGGTGTCGACAGTCGCCGACAAGTCGCCGGCGCAGGGCAAGCTGAAGCCCGGTGACCTCGTGCTGGCGGTCGACGGCCAGCCGGTGACGCAGGTACCGCAGGTCGGTGAGTTCGTCCGCAAGCACAAGGTCGGGGAGGACGTCGTCTTCCTGATCCGCCGCGGCACCGCCGAGCAGACCATTCAGTTGAAGACCGCCGCGACCCCCGGCGACGAGACCCGTCCGATGGTCGGCATCACGATCGGCGTCGAGTCGCAGGTCAAGGTGACGGTCAACCTCGGCCAGGACATCGGCGGCCCGAGCGCGGGCACCGCGTTCGCGCTGGCGATCTACGACAAGCTGACCCCGGGGGCGCTGCTGAACGGGAAGCACGTCGCCGGCACCGGGACGATCGACGCGCTCGGCCAGGTCGGCGCGATCGGCGGCATCCAGCAGAAGATCGCCGGCGCCAAGAACGACGGTGCCACGGTGTTCCTGGTGCCGGCACCGAACTGCGACGCCGCGCTGCACGCGGGCGTCGAGGGCATCCAGCTGGTGAAGATCAGTACGCTGACCGACGCGATCGGCGCCCTGCAGGCGCTCGCGAACGGCAAGGGAGAGGTCCCGTCGTGCAGTCAGTGAGCCATCTGAACGAACCGGCGAGCCGAAGGGAAGATCAGTCGGCATGGAATCGGTAGGCATGCTTCCGCCTGACGCGCTCAGCCGCGCGGTGGTCGAGATCGAGAAGCACGTGAGCAGCGCGGGCTGGGACCAGCCCGCGCAGTTGTTCGCGCTGGTTCCGACCGAGGAACTGCTCCGCGCCGAACCACAGCTGGCGGCCGAACTCGGTGCCGAGGACGCATCCCAGCCGCTGACCCCGGTTGCGCAGGGCGAGCTCCCCGGCGGGGTCGAGGACGACCACCTGGCTGACACGCTGGGCCGGATCGAGTGGCCCGACGGCGTCGCCGGGTGTGCGCTGGCGATCGAACGGATCGTGCTGCCGGCGGCCGCCGAGTCCGGACTGTCCAGCGTCGAGTCGGACACCGAACTGGCCCGGCTGGCCGGCAGCGATCCGCGCCGGCACGAGGTCCGGATGGTCGCGGCGGTGCTCCGTGAGGGCGGCCGCTTCGGCGCGGTCCGGCTGCGCGCGCACGACGAGGACAGCGCGGTGCTCACGGGTATCGACTTGGTCCCGACGCTGTGCGAAGTACTGTCATTGACATTCGAACCTTCGGTCGGCAGCCGGTCGGGTGAAGGTCCTGGGGTCGACGGCGTGAGCAACGACGAGGAGAAGCGACCATGAGCGACGGCGTCTACGACATGCCGGAGGAGCCGGCCCGCAGAACGCGGCGAACAGGCGGTCGTCCTCGTGCCCTGCTGCCGACGATCGCCACACTGGTCGTCCTGCTGATTCTCTTCAGCGTCTTCACCGACGTCTGGACGCAGCGGTTGTGGTACCGATCGGTCGATCTCGGGTCGGTCTTCAGCACCGTGCTCGGCACCCGGGTGCTGCTGTTCGTGGTTGTCGGCCTGCTGATGGCCGCGGCGGTCGTCGCGAACGTCGTCGTCGCCTTCCGCACGCGCCCGCGGATCGCCCTCGCCCCGTCGCCCAGCCCGGGATTCGAGCGGTACGGCGACCTGCTGCAGCAGCACGGGAAGGTCGCGGTCGGTGTCATCGCGACCCTGATGCTGGTCTTCGGAGGCTCGGCCGCGTCGGGGGAGTGGAAGGTCTTCCTGGCCTGGCGGAACCGAACGCCGTTCGGGGTCACCGACAAGCACTTCAACAAGGACATCGCGTTCTTCGTGTTCGACTACCCGTGGCTGCGCGTTCTGCTCGGCTTCGGCTACTCGATCGTCCTGCTGTCGCTGGTCGCCGCGATCATCACCCACTACCTGTATGGCGGTTTCCGCCCGTCCGCGAAGGGGCAGAAGGCCTCGGGTGCGGCGCAGGTGCAGTTCTCGGTGCTGCTCGGTCTGCTCGTGCTGCTGAAGGCCTTCAGCTACTGGCTGGACCGGTACGGTCTCACCACCTCGGACGGCAGACTGTTCACCGGTGTCTCGTACACGGGCGACAACGCCGTTTTGCCGAGCAAGGAGATCCTGGCGGTCATCGCGCTCCTGTGCGCGGTGCTGTTCTTCGCGAACGTGGTCCGCCGGACGTGGCTGCTTCCCGGCGTCGGCACTGTGGTGCTGATCCTGTCCGCGATCCTTCTCGGCGCACTCTGGCCGGCCGCTCTCCAGCAGTTGCGGGTACGGCCGAGCGAGCCGGTGAAGGAAGCGCCGTACATCACCAAGAACATCGAGGCCACGCGCCAGGCGTACGGACTCGAGGGCACCGACGTCACCGAGTACCGGGCGGAGACCACGGCCAAGCCGGAGGAGCTGACACGGGATGCCGAGGTCCTGCCCGGCATCCGGCTGATCGACCCGACCGTGATCGGCCCGACCTTCGAGCAACTCCAGCAGGTCCGTGGTTTCTACTCGTTCCCGACGGATCTGGACGTCGACCGGTACAAGATCAAGGGCAAGGTCAACGACACCGTCATCGCGGTCCGCGAGGTCCAGGTCGACCGGCTGCCGGCCGGCCAGCGCAACTGGAACAACGACCACACCGTGTACACCCACGGCTACGGAGTGGTCGCGGCGAACGGGAACCAGTCGCAGGGCGGCATCCCGGTCTGGACCGAGAAGGATCTGCCGCCGAAGGGCGATCTCGGAAAGTACGAGCCACGGATCTACTTCGGCGAGCAGTCGCCGGACTACTCGATCGTCGGCGCCCCGGAGGGCGGGCAACCGGTCGAGCTCGACACACCGGAGGCCGAAGGCAAGGCCGGCGGCGACCCGACGCTGAACACCTACAAGGGCAAGGGCGGCGTGCCGATCGGGTCGTTCGGCAACCGGTTGCTCTACGCAACCAAGTTCCGCGATGCGAACATCCTGCTGTCCAGCCGGGTGAACTCCGCGTCGAAGATCCTCTACGACCGCACGCCGCGCGAGCGGGTCGAGAAGGCGGCGCCGTGGCTGACGCCGGACGGCGACCCGTACCCGGCGATCGTCGACGGCCAGGTGGTCTGGATTGTCGACGGCTACACCACGTCGGACAACTTCCCGTACTCCGAGAAGGTCGACCTGGACGTCAGCACCCGGGACACGACCACCGGGCGCGGGACCATCGCGCAGCAGCCGAGCGAGAAGATCAACTACATCCGGAACTCGGTCAAGGCCGTGGTCAACGCCTACGACGGCTCGGTCGAGCTGTACGCCTGGGACGAGAGTGACCCGCTGCTGAAGACCTGGATGAAGGCCTTCCCCGGCACGGTCAAGCCGCGCTCGGACATCTCGCCGGACCTGATGTCGCACCTGCGGTACCCGGAGGACATGTTCAAGGTGCAGCGCGACCTGCTCGCGAAGTACCACGTCCAGGACGCCGGCACCTGGTACCAGAACAGCGACCTGTGGCGCGTGCCGGACGACCCGACCGCGGTCTCCTCCGGTGGTGACGCGGCGACGCATATCAGCCAGCCTCCCTTCTACCTCTCGTTGCGGATGCCCGGTCAGAACGAGCCGAAGTTCTCGCTGACGTCGGTGTACGTACCGAACGGTGAACGGGAGAACCTCACGGCGTTCGTGGCCGTCGATGCGGAGGCCACGTCGCCGGACTACGGCAAGTTCCGGGTGCTGCGATTGCCGGGGAACCTGCAGATACCTGGTCCGGGGCAGGTCTACAACAAGTTCCAGACCGATGAAGGCATCAGAGGGGCGCTGCTGCCCATCAACCAGCCGAACAGCGGAGCGAGAGCGCAGTACGGCAACTTGCTGACGCTGCCGCTCGGCGGTGGTCTGCTCTACGTCCAGCCGGTCTACTCGGTGCGGACCAGTGGGCCGGGTAGTTATCCTGTCCTGCGCTACGTCCTGGTGTCCTTCGGTGAACGTGTGGCCTTCGGCGGGACGCTGCAGGAAGCCCTGACCAAGGTCTTCAACACCAACGTCGACACCGGCGAATTGCCACCGGGCACCGAGAAACCGCCCACACAACAGCCGAACCAGACGGTCAAGCAGGCCATCGCCGACGCACAGGCTGCCTGGAACCGGGCTCAAGAATCGCTCAAGAAGGGCGACCTTGCCGGCTACGAGACCAACCTGAAGCAGATGAAGGCCGCGCTCGACCGGGCAGCCGCCGGAGCAGCGGCAACGCCCACTCCGACGCCGAACCCGACGGCGTCGCCGTCGGCCAACCCGTCGAACCCACCGGCCTCGACGACACCGAGTCCGCCGCCATCACCGACAGGCTGACCCGCCGGCAGACTGAACCACGGGAAGGCTGACCCCACGGAACGTTGACCCGAGGCGTGGTTTCCGGGACGTGGTTTCCGGGGCGGCGACACCGACACCAGTCGGCGTCGCCGCCCCGTTCCGTTGACCGGCCCCGGCCCCGGCACCTGGCCCCGGCGCCGGCACCCGGCGCTGGTTGCCTAGGGCATCAGGTGGCCTGAGGCTCCGGGTGGAACCCGGCCGCGGTGTCGAGGACGTCCTCGTCGGTGAACCGCTCCTGGTCGATCGTCACCTCGGCCGCGACCCCCGGCTCGATGAAGTAGAACACCTCGTCGCCGGCGAACAGACCGTCGTACCCGCCGACCTTGACCGGGACGAGCTGCCAGTCGCCCGGCTCCTTCTCCTCGTACTCGACGAGGAAGTCCTTCACGGCCTCGAGATCGGTGAGCCGCTCGCCGCGCATCGTCTTCACCGTCAGGTCGACCTTGAACGCGCCCTCCGCATCGGGGCCGCTCTCCCAGACCCGGCTGTGGAAGGACACGTCCTCCCACTCGTACTCGAAGTCGCTCGGCGTGCCGATGCCGTCGGGCAGGTGCTCGATCACGAAGCCGTCCAAGGTGCCAGTCCTTTGCTCGATCGACGGAGGCGCTGTGGAGGACGTCGGCGGTGGCGTGAACTCCGACGCCGAGGCGGGGACGGTCGCCGAGGCCCCTAGCGCGGCCAGGACGACCGCGCTCCCGGTCACGATACGACGGGCGGACGGCACGACTCGGGAACGAAGCGATGAACGCGACATGACTGCCTCCTGGGAACCGCGGCGCCTCGCCTGCTGCGAGACGCCCTTCGTGTCCAAGAAGATGCAGCGATCGACCCTCGCTCAGACCGGCGAATCCGAACCTGTGGACAACGACCGGTCAACACCCGACCAGGATCAGTGCCCGATCAACCGGTGCAACCGATGGAACGTCTGCCGGAACCCGAGCCGCGGCCACGCCCGCGACGACAACAGGTTCGTCACGCGCCAGTCGGTCACCACCGACGTGTACCCGGTCTCCGCCGACCACTGCAGCACCGCCTCGCCCAGCACCCGCCCGGCGCCGAGCCCGCGGGCCGGCGGCAGTACGGCGGCGAACCCGAGGAACCCCGCGTTGTCCGGCTTCGCCAACCCGTTGTGCGCACTCGACTTGTCCAACGAGCAACCGACCGACGAGCCGATGACGTCACCGTTGTACGAGGCAACAAAGGTCACGAAGTCCTGGTCGTCGATCGACTCCTCCCAGTCCGCCACCGCCTCCTCGAGCGTCGGCAGTTCCCCGGACGAGAACACCGGCGACAACCCCTGATGCCGGGGCAGTACGAGGTCGAGCTCCGCGAGTACCGGAATGTCCGCACGCGTGGCCCGTCGTACGGCGAGCTCGGGCGGCGCCGGGAGCGGAGCATCCGGCACCGGACGGACCGCGTGCGCGTGCTGCGAGCCGAACGCGAGGCGGAACCAGGCGTCGATCAGTTCGGCGTCGTCGGGCACCAGCACGTAGTGCGCGATGCGTCCGTCGTCGACCCATCGCTCGGCGGCGGCGCCGTACAGGTCGCGGATGTGTTCCGGCTCACGTACGGCGTGACCGGCCGCCTCGACCCAGACGTTCGGGCCCCAGACCGGGGACGGCTTCGGTGCCGCCAGCAAGTAGCCGGTGACCTCGCCGCCCTCGACCATGACGGCGCCGGACGCACCCTCGGTCTCCCAGGCCGCGGTCACTTCGACCAGCGCGAGCCGTTCGTCCTCGTAGTCAGCGGGAAGCAGTGGGTGACGCTTGCGGTGCGCCTGATGCCGCTGGGCGAGCAGCCCGGCCGCGGCCGAGAGATCCGCCTCCTCGAACGGGCGGACGACGTGTCGGGACATACTCGGACGGTACGCCGCAACGCCGCCGGCAGACACGGGTTTTCGCCGCACCGGGAACCGATTTGGTTGCTCGGCCCAGATCCTCTAAACTAAAGACACAACGACGCGGGGTGGAGCAGCTCGGTAGCTCGCTGGGCTCATAACCCAGAGGTCGCAGGTTCAAATCCTGCCCCCGCTACGGAAGAAGGCCCGGACCAGGTGGTCCGGGCCTTCGTTTTGTTGTCAGACGGTCGTGACTGACTGCCGGGTGACGAAGGCGGCGATCGGTTCGGCCACGGCTGCGGGGTTGGTGGCGACCGAGAAATGGTCACCGTGTTCGAGGTCCGCGTCCTCGCACTGTGGGAACAGTTCGTGGAGGCAGGCTCGGACTGCGCGGGGCAGTGGCATCCCGGGCCGTGCGCACCACGACAGGATCGGGCAGTCGACGGCAGCTGCCTGTGCGGGCCCGAAGGTCCACTCCGGCAGGGCCGCCGCCTCATGTTCGAACCAGGTTGGTGCGTCGTCGATACCTTGGCTGATCGCGTCGGGTCCGGCGGCAGCGGCCGCTGCGCGCCAGTCCAGGCCCTGCGGTGTGAAGAGCGCGTCGTACGCACCGATGACATCGCCGGCCTGGTAGCGACCGGCCATCGCTTCCATCAGGGGTCCGAAGGTCTCCAGGATCTGCGCGTGGTCGCTCGCAGCGAGCCAGTTGAACGGCGGCAGCGGTTCCAGCAGGACCAAGGACCGTACCCGGTCCGGGTGGGCGGCCGCGAGATCCATGGCGATCATGGCGCCCTCCGAGTGACCGACGAGGTGGGCGCTGTCCACCGCGAGGTGGTCGAGCAGCCCGACCGCATCGGCCACCTGGTCGCCGAAGCCACCGGCGGGTCCGCCGCTGTCACCGATGCCGCGGCGGTGGTACCGGATCCGGCGGAAGCCGGACAGAGCAGGCTGACTCGCCAAGGGGCGGAGGAAATCGGCCCAGATGGCGCCGTGCACGAACAGCAGGGGCGCACCCTCTCCCTCGACGTCGTAGGCCAAGTCGATGCCGTTCACAGTTGTTCGCTCCATCGGACGCTCCTTTGTCCCGGGGTTGACGAGCTGACTGATTCGACAGTGGATCGCCGAGGCACCGGCCCGGATCGGCAATGGCCGCCAACCTGCGGGGACGGAGATGAGTACTACTACCCACCTCCGCGCGGCTGGTCCATGCTGGGGGCATGCAGGTCGTTGCCACGGCTCACCTGTCCCGCGCTCGGGAGCTCCACACGGCGTCCCGCTGGGAGGAGGCGTGCGTCGAGTACGCCGCCGCCGACGCCGTAGAGCCGCTCGCCGTCCATGATCTGGAGGCGTACGCCGAAGCAGCCCAGGTCTCGGCGCGGGGAACCGAGGCCGTCGTGCTGCTGCGCCGGATCTTCGACCTCCGGCTCGCCGCCAACGAACTCGACGATGCGGCGTACGCCGCGTTCTGGCTGTGGTGGGCCTTCTTCACCAGCAACGAGCTCGTTCAAGCGAACGGGTGGCTGCAGCAGGTCGGCCGCGCGCTGGGGCCTGAGCTGGCCGGCAGCCCGTGGCTGAGGATCCCCGAGGCGATGTTCCAAGGCATGACGGGGAACCACTCACACGCCGAGGAGCTGCTGAGTGCGGTCGTCGAGGGCAGTCACGGCGACGTGGTCCCCTGGGCGCTGTCCATGTGGGGCCAGACGCTGATCGACGCGGGACGGCTTCAGGACGGGCTGGATCGCCTGGAGGAGGCGATGGCCGCTCTCTTCGAGGATGGCTTGTCGGCCCGTGTCACCCCGTGGATCTACTGCGCAGCCGTCCGCGGATGCTGCCTGGCGCGCGACTTCACCCGCGCCCGCGCGTGGAACCGGTCGATGGCAAGGTGGCTCGATTCGCTGGACAGTCTGGGCGGCGCGTACCTGGGCAACTGCCGCATCTACCGCTCACGGTTGCTGTGCCTGACAGGTGCGTGGCCGGACGCGTTGGACGAGATCGCCGCGGTCTGTGACGATCTCGACGGCTACGCCGGCTGGGTCTGCGGCCACGCGTTCTACCAGCTCGGTGAAGTCCGGCGGCTCCGCGGCGAGTGGGACGCCGCCGAGGAGGCATACCTCCGCGCGGCTCAGCACGGCTGTCCGACGCAGCCGGGGCTCTCGCTCCTCCGACTCGCACAAGGTGACGTCGACGCCGCATCAGCCGGCGTCCGGCGGGCGCTGACCGAGGTGACCACGACGCCCGACCGCTTGGACGTGTTGAAAGCCGCGGTCACCATCCACCTGGAGGAGGGGAATCTCGAGGCGGCCCGGGATGCCGTGGCCGAGTTCGAGAACATCACGGCGGAGGTGACGACGCCTGTCATCCAGGCGGAGGCGTACGCCGTCAGAGGCGCGCTCGCGCTGTCCGAGGGCGATGCCGGAAGCGCGCTGCCGCTCCTCCGGCGGGCCGTGGGCGCCTGGCAAGCGCAGGATGCCCCGCACGAGGTGGCCCAACTGAACGTCCTGATCGGACAGGCCTGTCACGCACTCGGTGACCACGACGGAGCTCAGCTGGAATTCTCGGCGGCCCGCGAGACGTTCGAGCGGCTCGGTGCACGTCCGGATCTTGCGCAGTTGGACCGGATCGCCGCGACCACCGGCACCGGGACACACGGGCTCACCCACCGGGAGATCGAGGTCCTCTGCGCCATCGCCCAGGGCAAGTCGAACCGTGCCATCGCCAACGAGCTACACCTCAGCGAGCGCACCGTGCATCGCCACGTGGCCAACATCTTCATCAAACTCGGCGTGGACTCCCGGACGGCCGCGGTCGCGCACGCGATCAAGGAACGCATCGTCGCGGTAGGCATCCTCTGACACCCAGCGAGCGGCTCATCGGCGGCGCCGCATTTATGACACCGCGTCGACGCCGTGCTTGGGGGCCTGGGTGTTGTAGAAGCTTCTGGCTTCCTCGTCGAGGAGGCCGGGGTTGGCTCGGAGGTATGGGCTGAGGAATCGGTACAGCGCCTCGATGTTCGGACAGCCGGACGAGACGGCGAACCGAGTCGGTGCGCCGCCGTCTCGGGATTGGCCTTCGAGGACAAGCATGCGCGCAGCAGTGCGGTTCCCCTGACGCGCTGCAGCGCCCTCCTGCAACGAGATCCTGGTCAGCGAGGCGAACGCGATGCTCTGCAGCGTCTTCCCATGACGCTCATGGGTAAGGCCGGAGGCGTCGACGTATCTGTGGTCGGTTCTGAACGACCAGCCAGCGTACAGCAAGATCAGGGCGAGCGCGAACCCCGGCACGGCGAAGATCCAGCCGCCGGGAGTAGCGGGGAGACCATGGGTGATCAGGTCATACAGGAGAAAGAGCATGAATGCGCCGCCGAGGATGAGCAGCACCCACCCGAAGAGCGGAGCCTTGGTCAGATCGACGCGATCCGACGAGTCGGAGACTCGGTCGGGTGGGTTCATCCTTGTGCACCTTTCGTAGCTCTGCGCAGTGTCAGACGCTACCTTCGCCAGTACGGACCAGGAGGGCGAGGTGGTCGCTGGCGAAGGTGCCGTCGACCTCAGCGGATTCGACGGTGAGCCCGGCGGCCAGGGCGAAGTCGATGCAGTGGGCTGGTCTCCCGGCAGGGAGATAGGCCTGGTGGAACGTGGGTGGGCAGGAGTCGCCGAAGGAGTCGGTCAGCTGGGTTGCCTGCAGGAAGTCGCGGTACAGGGAGCTGTGGCGGGGGATGTTGAAATCGCCGGTGAGGATGACAGGGCCCTCGACTGTTTCGACGTACTGCGTCAGCGTCACCAGCTGGGACTTGTGGACCGGGTAGTAGCGGTTCTCAGCGCTCCAGTCGCCGTCACGGTTGGCAAGCAAATGCGTGTTGAGAACCGTGACGTCGGGGAGCCGGGTGAAGAGGACGCCCTTGAGAGCCGAGGCCAGGCGAGGTTGCCGAGAGAAGCGCCGGTAGCTGGTGCCGTCGGCGACCTGGCGCGAGAACGTCACCAGACCGCCTGCTGGGCCGGCTGCGGACGGGCGGAAGTTGGCGCGGTACGACGGCATCGTCCGGCTCAGCAGGCGTACGTGGTAGTAGGTGTGGACCTCCTGCAGGTTCACCACATCGGCGTCGGATGCCTCGAACGCATCGGCGATCGCTGTGTAGCGGGCGCGCAGCGCGGACCCGAAGAACGGGGTACCGCGAGTGTTCAGCGAGGCGATCGTCAGCCGGGGCACTACTTGACGGCGAGCTCGCCGAGCTCGGACCAGTCGTCCTGGGGAAGCTTGAAGTTGACGATGCGCGGGGTCTCCACCAGGTGCGGCGGGAGGTGCTCCTGAGCGGCCTTGAAGTGGTCCGAGCTGACGTGGTGGCCGGCAGCGTCGTCGTCGGCGAAGGCCTCCACCAGGACGTACTCGTTCGCGTCGTCGAGCGAACGGGACCAGTCGAACCACAGGCAGCCCGGTTCGGCGCGGGTCGCGGCAGTGAAATCGGCGGTGATGGACGGCCAGTCGTCGGCGTGCTCCGGCTTCACCCGGAACTTCGCGGTGATGAAGATCATGACCACCAAACTAGCGGAGGGTGAACCCGGTACCGAGCGGGTCTCGCGGGTCCAGGGTGAAGGTGGCGGTGCCGGTTCGGTAGGCACTGCCGGTGACCTCGGTGACGATGCCGGCCGGTGTCAGTTCGACGACGCGGCCGAGGAACGTCGTACCGACGATGGAGTCGTGGCGCAGCGTCTGGCCCGGACCGAGGCGGCCCTCGTCGTGCAGGAGCGCCAGGCGGGCCGACGTACCGGAGCCGCAGGGGGAGCGGTCGGCTTCGCCGTCGGCGAAGACGGCGAGGTTGCGCTGGTGCGGACCGTCCGCGAGGTCGCCGAGATCGTCGTAGAGGATCGTGCCGTAGAGACCGCTCAGCCGCGGATCGGTCGGGTGGACCGCGACCGGGTCGAGTGCCCACTTGATCTCGCGGCCGATCGCGATCAGGTCCGCGTACGACTCCGGTGTCACGGACAGACCGACGGACGACGCCGGGACCGAGGCGTAGAACGCGCCGCCGTAGCTGATGTCCGCCCGCACCTCTCCGCGAGCCGTCGCCACCGGCACCCCGCGGCTCAGCACGTACGACGGAACGTTGCGGAAGGCAACACCGCCGGAGCTGACCCGCGCGGTCACCCGTCCCGACGGTACGTCGATGACGACCTCGCCGGGCTCGACCAGACCGGTCTCGACGGCCCACATCGCCAACGCGATCGTCCCGTGCCCGCACGCGGTCGAGTACCCGTCCTTGTGCCAGAACACCACGCCGAAGTCGGCGCCGTCGTCATCACCCGGTACGACGAACCCGCCGTACATGTCCGCGTGACCACGTGGCTCGTTCACCAGCAACCGCCGTACGGCGTCGATCGCCTCCGACGACTGCGCCGTGACCCGGCGATCCGCCACCGACGAGCCCGGGATCTCGACCGACGTCACGATCCGGAACGGCTCGCCCGCCGTGTGGTAGTCCACAACGCTGACAGCTTCCACGCACCCCACCCTAAACAGACGAAACCGCCGGCCGCCCCGGTAGCACGGGGCAGGCGGCGGTTCGAGCGGCCTGGACGGGTTCGGGTCAGGCGGCTTGCAGTACGCGGTTCCGGGCGGCCCAGACCGCTCGGCGCAGTTTGGCCTTGTCCGGGTAGCCGGCCTCGCGGCCGACCAGGTAGACGTCGTGGTTGCTCATCTTGACCATGCCTGCGACGTACCAGACCGGGTTCCCCTCGGCCAGCATGGTGACGATCATGTTCCGGGTGTCGGCGGTGATGTTCATTCTGACCCTCTCCTTTGGTCGCTCTTACTGATACGTCGAAGCAGAGGGCCCGGATTCGACACCGGCAGCACAGAAATCCAGAGAAAAACAGAGCGCCCCGATCAATGATCGGGGCGCTTGTCCGTGTGGGTCCCGGGGGGAGTGGGACCACCACACGTTGGGGGGGAGTTCGACGTTAACCCGAACAAGGGGTCACCGTCAGTTGTTCGGAGCATCCCGAAGAGTAATTCCGCTGGGCGGTACGGAGTCAGGTACGAATCAACGGCTCGTGCGCCTCCTGTACAAAGAGGTCGCGAGCACGACCGAGAACAGGAGCAGACCAGAACACCACGCCAGCGCGAGCCAGCCGTTGTTCCCCATCGGCGTCCCGACCAGCAAGCTGCGGACGGTCTCGATCACCGGCGTGATCGGCTGGTGTTCGCTGACCGGTTGCAACCACGCCGGCATCGACTCCGGTGGCACGAACGCGCTGCTCAGGTACGGCAGGAACAGCATGAAGAAGCTGAGTGTGCTGGCCGATTCGACCGTCTTCGCGATCACGCCGAGACCCGCGGCGAGCCAGGACAGCGCGACGACGTACAGCAACAGCAGGCCGATCGCCGCGAGCCAGTCCAGTACACCGCCGCCCGGACGGAAGCCCATGGCGAGCGAGGCGAGGATGACGATCGCCGTCGAGGCCGCATTGCGCGCAACGCTCGCGACCACGTGTCCTGTCAGGACGGCGAAGCTGTGGATGGGCAGCGAGCGCAGCCGGTCGATCATCCCGCTGTTCATGTCGTCGGCGACGACCATCGCCGTCGACGCGGCGCCGTACCCGGTCGTGAGCAGCAGGATCCCCGGTACGACGTAGTTCACGTACTCCGTCCCCGTGTCGATCGCGCCGCCGAACACGTAGACGAACAACGCCATCATCAGCAGCGGCAACAGGATCGACGCGAACAACGTGTCGACGTTGCGCCGCGCCAGCCGCACACTGCGATCGATCATGGTCACCGCGTCCGAGCAGGCGGCGACAACTCCTTGGTGTGACATCAGCAAACCCCCTCAGGCAGTCAAGGCGAGGAACACGTCGTCGAGCGTCGGCCGGTGCGAGGAGACCCGCTCCGGCTCCAGCCCGTTGTCACGCAGTACGTCGAGCACGTGGTGCAGATGCGCCGCAGTCCCGTCCGACGGCACGTTCAGCACCAGCTGATCGACCACACCGCTCACCACTCCGGCAGCCTTCAACAGCTGCACCTCGTCGGTGAACCGCAGCTCGATCCGTTCACCGCCGATCTGTGTCTTGAGGGCATCCGCCGTGCCACTGGCGACGATCCGGCCCTGGTCGAGCAGCACGATCCGGTCGGCGAGGCGGTCCGCCTCCTCCAGGTACTGCGTGGTGAGCAGGATCGTCGTCCCGCCGCGAACCAGTTCGACGATCGCGTCCCACATCGCCGATCGGCTCGCCGGGTCGAGTCCGGTCGTCGGCTCGTCGAGGAAGATCACCTGTGGATGCGCGATCAGGCTCATCGCCAGGTCGAGCTTGCGCCGCATGCCTCCGGAGTACGTCTTCACGCGCCGATCCATCGCATCGGTCAGCCCGAACTGCTCGAGCAGCTCACCGGTACGCCGTTGCGCCGTACGCCGGCCGAGGTGCATCAGCCGGCCGACCATCACCAGGTTCTCCCGCCCGGTCTGGTTGTCGTCGACCGCGGCGAACTGCCCGGTCAGGCTGATCACTCCGCGGACCCGGGCCGGCTCGCGAAGTACGTCGAACCCGGCGACGGTCGCCGTACCGGAGTCCGGTCGGGTCAGCGTGGTCAGGATCCGCACCGTGGTGGTCTTGCCGGCGCCGTTCGGACCGAGCAGTGCGAGCACCGTTCCCTCCGCGACGCGCAGATCCACCCCGGTCAGCACGTCGGTCGCGCCGTACGACTTCTTCAAGCCGGTCGCCTCGACGATCATCGTCCCCTCCTTACTGCGTATGAGATACGCTAAATAGCGTAGCAGGTACGCAGTACGGTCTGGCAAGCCCTAGACTGCTGCCGTGGAGAACAACGAGCTGCCGGCCGACGTCGCGCTGATGTGGCGGCTGCGGGCGGCTCCGCGGCGCGGGCCGAAGCCCTCACTGACCCTCGACGACATCGTCGCGGCGGCGATCGCGATCGCGGACGAGGAAGGCGACCTCGCCGCGGTGTCGATGGCGCGGGTCGCGGAGCGGCTCGGCAACTCGACGATGGCGCTCTACCGGCATGTGAAGAGCAAGGACGACCTGTTCGTGCTGATGTCCGACGCGGCCCTCGAGCGTCCCGAGCCGCTGCCCGACGATGTCGACTGGCGGACCGGGCTGATCTTCTGGGCCGACGGTGTGATGGCCGCGATCCGCAAGCACAAGTGGTACGCGAAGGTCCCGATCTCCGGTCCGCCCGCGGGGCCGAACAACCTCGCCTGGTTCGATCTCGCCCTCGGCGCGCTGCGGGACACCGGCCTGCCGGAGGAGGCGAAGGTCGGTGTCGTGATGGGCCTGATCACGTACGTCCAGGGCGAGGTCCGGGTCGCGTTCGACCTGGCCGCGGGCTTCGACGAGAACCCGGCGGCGTTCCAGCAGTACGGCGAGACGCTCGCGCGGGTCGTGGATCCGCGGGTGTACCCGTCGGTGGCGAAGGTGATCGAGGCGGGCGTCTTCGCGATGGACACCAGCTTCGAGGAGGACAGCGACGCCGACTTCGACTTCGGCCTGCAGCTCTACCTCGACGGGGTTGCCGCGTTCATCGACCGGGTCGGCGTCAAGGGTGGATGATCGCGTCCGCCGCCGGTGCGCTGGCGGCGATCAGGTGCGCATTGCGTTCGTCCGAGCCGTAGGTGCGTTCGTGGGCTTCCTCGGGTGATCTGCCGAAGAGGCGGTGCCGGGCTTCCAGTCGTTCGTGGCGCAGGTCCTCGGGTACTTCGACGTACCAGCACTGGTCGAGCAGGTCGCGGACGGTCGACCAGGGCGGCTCGTCCAGCAGGAGGTAGTTGCCCTCCGTCAGGACGAGCGTGACCTCGGGCGCGACGCCGATACTCGCCGCGATCGAGTCCTCGATGCCGCGGTCGAAGCGCGGCGCCCAGATCTGCTCGTCGGGCGCCTCCTTCAGTCGTCGCAGCAACGCCACGAACCCGTAGCCGTCGAAGGTGTGTGGTGCGCCTTTCACATCGGCGAGCCCGAGCTCCTCGAGCACCGACTGCGCCAGGTGGTAGCCGTCCATCGGGACGAGCGCGACCTGGTGCCCGTCGGCGAGCAGCTTCGCAGTCAGCTGTTCGGCGTACGTCGACTTGCCGGCGGCCGGCGCACCAGTGATCCCGAGGAGCTGCCGCCGCCCCCGCACCGCCAACTCGACGGCGCGGTCGTAGGCGGCGGCCGAGTCCAAGGTCTGCACCCCACGGATCCTAAGCCAGATAGCCGTCCGGGGCGGATCAGGATCTTGTCACCCGGCTTGGCGTGAGTGGCGGTTCTATCGGGCGCATCTGCCGGCTTGCGCTCGCCGTGCACACCGATCCCCAGGCCATCACAATCGGCGGCAGCTGAGGCCGCGACGCGTGTTGTAGCAGGAGTACCGCGATTGTGATGGCGTGCAGATCCAACATCGGACCTGCGGTACTCGATCGCGGACATCCGGTGGACTCGAGTGCTGCTACCTACTCCTCCGGTGGGGCTTCGGCGCCTTCGCGTTCGTCGCGGGCGGCCCATTCCATCAAGGTGTCCAGCGAGTAGACGTTGTCGTCGATCGAGGCGTGCAGGTCGCCGAGTTCGGCGTACCGCGGTGGGACGGTCTGGATCGTGAAGTCCTTCGGGTTGACGTCGTCGATCTCGTCCCAGTGGATCGGCGTCGACACGGTGCCTTCGGGGTTGCCGCGGACGGAGTACGCCGCCGCGATCGTGTGGTCGCGGGCGTTCTGATTGAAGTCCACGAAGACCAGTCGAGGGTCGCGATCCTTGCGCCACCAGGTCGTCGTCACGTCCTTCGGGGCGCGCCGCTCGACTTCACGGGCGAACGCGAGCGCGGCCCGCCGTACGTCGGAGAAGCCGTATGCCGGCTCGACCCGGACGTAGATGTGGATGCCGCTGCCGCCGGACGTCTTCGGGTAGCCGACCGCGCCGAGCTCGTCGAGTACCTCGTGGGCGACGTGCGCGACCCGTCGTACCCGATCGAACGGGCAGTCGGGCATCGGGTCGAGATCGATCCGCCATTCGTCGGGCTTCTCGGTGTCGGCACGGCGCGAGTTCCACGGGTGGAACTCGACCGTCGACATCTGCACCGCCCAGGCGACGTGGGCGATCTCGGTGACGCACAGCTCGTCGGCGGTCCGGTTGTACCGCGGGAACTTGACTCGGACCGTCTCCATCCACGGCGGCGCCCCGTGCGGCAGCCGCTTCTGATGCACCTTCTCGCCCGCTACACCCTCCGGGAACCGGTGCATCATGCACGGCCGCTCCCGCAGCGCGTTGACGATGCCGTCCCCGACCGACAGGTAGTACTTCACCAGGTCGAGCTTGGTCTCACCGCGAGCAGGAAAGTACACCCGATCCGGATTCGACACCCGAACCGTCCGCTCACCGACCTCCAGCTCGATCGCCGGAGACTTCCCCTTGGACTCGGCCATGACAGCAACCTAACCGGCGCCGGGGACAAACGGCATCAGGCCAGGCGGGTGAGCCAGTTGTGGGTGTCGGGGATGCGGCCGTACTGGAGGTCGAGGAGGGTGGTGCGGATCTTGGCGGTGACCGGGCCGACGCCGTGGTCGACGGAGTGGTCGCCGATGGTCAGGTCGCCGTCGGGCCAGGCGAGGCGCCCGATCGGGGTGATGACCGCGGCCGTGCCGGACGCGAACACCTCGGTGATCTCGCCGGACCGGACGCCGTCGCGCCACTCGTCCGCGGAGATCCGGCGCTCCTCGACCGGGTGGCCGAGGTCGGCGGCGAGCTCGAGGACCGACGCGCGGGTGACGCCTTCGAGGATCGAGCCGGACAGCTCGGGTGTCGCGATCCGGCCGTCGGCGTACACGAAGAACATGTTCATGCTGCCGATCTCCTCGAGCCACGTGTGCTCGGTGGCATCGACGAACGCGACCTGCTCGCAACCGTTCGCGACCGCCTCGGCCAGGCCGGCGAGGCTGGCCGCGTAGTTGCCGCCGCACTTCGCGGCGCCCGTCCCGCCGGGGGTGGCGCGGATCGTCGACGTCGTGAGCCAGATGGAGACCGGCTTCGGGCCGGTGTTGAAGTACGGGCCGGCGGGCGACGCGATGACGCCGAACAGCACCTCGTGGGCCGGCCGGACGCTCAGCGCGGCTTCGGTGGCGATCATGTACGGGCGCAGGTACAGGCTGGTCTCGCCGTGCTCGGCCGACGGCACCCAGGGCTCATCGACGGTCACGAGTGCGCGCAGCGCCGCGACGAACGCGTCCTCCGGCACCTGAGGCAGCGCGAGCCGCTCGGCGCTCGCAGTGAACCGGGCTGCGTTCCGGTCCGGGCGGAAGGCCCACACCGAGCCGTCCGCGTGCCGGTACGCCTTGAGGCCTTCGAAGATCTCCTGCGAGTAGTGGAAGACAGCAGCCGCAGGGCTGAGTGAGAGCGGCGCGTACGCCGTGACCTTCGGGTCGTGCCAGCCGTGGTCCACCGTCCAATTGGCGACCACCATGTGGTCCGTGAAGGACTGTCCGAACGCCGGCTCCGCGAGCACCGCCGCCCGAGCCTCCGCGGTGGCCGGGTCGCTCCGCAGCTCCACTGCGAAGTCCCACGCGTCTGTCACTACCGTTCCCCGCTGTTCACCTGTCACTCGCCGCACGGTACCCCTGTCGTCCCCTCCAGCTCGACCCGCCGCCCACACTCCGGCCACTCCGATCGCTCCGATCGCTGCCGTACGTCGGCCGCGCCAACAGTTGCCGCAGCTCGGCCGCACCAGGCTCTGCCTGTACAACGCGCAGCACTCGAGCTGCGGCGTCGTACACCCACGAGTCGTGCCACTCCTCCGGCAGCTCGATCAGGACGCGGAGGGCCATGGCCAAGCCAGCGGCGACCTCGCCCGCAACCGCCAGGCACTCGGCCAGCGACAGGTCGAGTCCGGCGCGGTCGCCGGTCCAGCTCTCCGGGCAGAGCTCCCTGGCACGCTCCAGCAGGACACAGCCCGCGACGCCGTACCCCAGCAGAGTGCAGACGCGCCCTTCCGCCCAGTGCAGTTGGTACGGCGGTGCGTCCCGCCTCATGAGCTCGTCGCCGACGCCGATCAGCTCCTGCAGCGCTTGATGCGCCTCCTGGCTCTGGCCGAGCTCGGCAAGGACAAGCGCCCGCGCCGCCCGCGGCAAGCAACCCGCCGACGCCTGCCGGTCGAGCGCGACCGCCTCGTCAGCCAGCTCGAGCAGCTCTGGCAACAGGCGCCGCTCTGTCAAGCCGCAGATCGCCTCCCTGGCACGCACCACCGCGCCGTCGCCGACGCCGTCCGCGGTCGCGCGGGCGGCCCACCACCAGCGTCGCGCAGTACCGTGCTCGCCCAGCTTGGTCAGGGTTTCGGCGATCAGGATGCTCAGCTCGGCTGCCTCCGCCTGGTCTGCGCCCTGCAGTTGTCGTAGCAACGCCGGTAGCAGCGAGGCCGGGGGAACGCTGCGGAAGCCGGCGAACAGCTGACTCGGGTCGCCGGCGTCGTAGGTGGTGACCAGCCCTCGCCACGCCGCCTCCAGTGGGTCGGCTGCCGACGGCCCTGAGGCTGCCGATCGGCCTGCCTCCGGCCGGAGCCTGCCTGTGGGCCGTCGCTCGAAGGTGGCGGTCAGCCGGCCGTCGGTGCCGAGCTCCCGGTCGCAGAGCCGCGCCAGGTCCACAGAGCCCGGCCGCTGCCCGCGCTCCACCTGCGACAGGTAGCTGTGGTCGTACCCGACGCGTGCTGCCAGTTGCCGCAGGCTCAGTCCGGCCGCCTGCCTGCACTGTCGTAGTAGGGAACCGAAAGGTGTGTCGGTCACAGGACCACCCCGTTCGCGCTTCGAGCTCATGTGGTGCGTGCCGGACAAGCTACAAGCCCTCGCCGACAAAAACCGTGGAAAACAAGGGCATGTGGGCTGTGGGCTGTTCCCGCAGCCCACAGCCCACACCTGTTGTCCGCAGTGCGTTCTGGGCGATTCTGCAGAGGTGAACACGCTGCAACGACAGGCCCGCCTCTTCCGCCTGGTCCGCCACACCGCCGAGCCTGGCTCCCGGATGCTCGCGGAAGGCGCGGAGTGGTCCGATGGCGCCGTCGCGGTCAGGTGGCTCGGCCGCTGGCCGAACACCGCGGCCTGGGACGGTATCGAGTCGCTGCTGGCAGTTCACGCCACCGACGAGGCGACCCAGCTCCAGTGGCTCGCCCCACCGACCGTCCAGCCGACAGCACCACCACAGGCAGACCAACCGGCCGCGCCACCAGCTCCGGTCCAGCCGGCCCCACCGGCCGTCCAGCCGACCTCTGACCGCCGGGGCGCCCCGGTCTGGCTGCCCGCGCCGGCTCCCGACGGACGCTGCTCTCGTTGCGGCCGCCCGTGGCCCTGTCTGGGCTGTGGTCCGTAGTGATGAGACAACGCTGTCTGGAGTTACTTGACGCGGTTTAGTGTGAGGGGGTTTGGGTTGGGTTGGTGAGGGGTGATGGCGGTGGCGGATGGTGCGGTGGTGGATCCGCTGGATGAACTGGACGCTCAGGTCGCCCGGTTGCAGGTGGTGGCGGGGGAGCTGCGGTCGGCTCGGGGGAAGCCGGTGCTGGACGGCAATCAGGTTGAGCTGATCGAGGACGGGCCGACGTTGCTGGCGGCGTACGAGGAGATGCAGCGGAGTTGCCGGGAGCAGATCCGGGCGTTGGACCGTGGGCCGTACTCGGCTCCGCCGGCATCGCAGCAGGAGCTCGAGCTGGAGCGCCTGCGGGACGGGCTGGTGTACCGGGCGATCTACGGGTTCGAGGTGTTCGAGTCCGAGGAGGTCATGGCGGTGCTCCCGGAGCTGCGGGCCGCAGGAGAAGCGAGCCGCGTGCTGCCGCAGATGCCGATGAAGATGGTGCTCGGCGACGACAACATGGCGCTGGTCGCGTTGACGAAGCGGGCGCCGGCGGAGTGTCATCTGCTGATCAGGTCGACCGGCCTGCTCGACGGGCTGATCGCGACGTTCGAGATGCTCTGGGGGCTGGCCGTCCCGATGCCCGAGCTCGAGGCGAGTGGTGACGTGGCGGCGCTGCGGGCGCCGGACCGGGACATCCTGATGCTGCTGGCCGGCGGGGCGACGGACGACATGATCAGCCGTCGCCTCAGGATCAGTCCGCGGACGACACAGCGCCGGGTCCGCGCGCTGATGGATGCTCTCGGCGCGCAGACCCGGTTCCAGGCAGGCCTTCAGGCCGCCCGCCGGCGTTGGATCTGACCAGCTGGACCTAGTTGATCGTCACCACCGTCCCGGTCCGGTTCGGGAACTCGACGAAGCCGGTGGAGCGCCTGTCGGTCGGAAGCCCGAACCACGAGGCCGTCACCTGGAACGGCTTGAACGCGGCGGGTGCCACCGACGGCGTCACCTGCAGCGAGTTGCCGGTCGACGCGGTCACGACGTTCGTCTGCATCGTGTACTCCGTCGTACTGGCGCCCGGCGGGTTGGACAGGGTGATCGCCAGCACGCCCCACACGCCGGGGGTCGGTGCAGCCAGACTGGCCGACGCCTGGTTCGAGCCGTCACCGATGAACGACAGCAGCTGCATCTGGCCGTTCACGACCCTGTAGAGCACCAGCCAGATGCTCCCGGCCGAGTCGACGGTCTTGATGTTCCACTGCACCGCCTTGGTCTGTGCGGTGACCGTCACCGGGTAGTCGGGCAGGTCTGCATCCGCAGCACCTGCCGGTACTGCGCCGGGCACCAGGGGAGCTGACACGACGCCGTACGACCGGATCGGTACACCGGCCTTGCCGACCGTGGCTGTGAACGACGTGGAGCCGGAAGCGCCAGTGCCGGACGCTGCGGTCGGTGCGAGCACGGACGTGGGTACGACGACGATCGGGCTGCGTACCGACTTGCCGGCACCCTGCCAGGTCAGCCAGCCGTTGGTGGACGTACCGGAGTCACCTGTGTCCAGCGTGAGTTTCACCTTGAACGTCTTGGTCTCACCGGCCCTGCTGAAGGACAGGATCGACGGTGTCACCACTGCCTTCATGCCCGGCACCGAAACGGTCGCCCGGTACAGGCCCGGAGTCACAGCGGTCACTCGTCGCGTGATCGTCTGGGTACCCAGCAACTGCCCGACCGCGATCGACGGAGCGTTGTAGTCACTGGGGTTGATGGCGGGTACGCCGGTGCCGGTCTTGACGCCGGTGCCCTCCAGGTAGCCCAGCCAGTCCGTGTCACCCGAGTCGTAGACGAGGCCCGGCTCCAGCATCTTCGACGGCTGCACCTCACCGGCACCGGCGTCGAACGGGTTGGTGTTGACAGCACCAGTAGAGGTCAGCACGTTCCCAGCAGTCGTCATCAGTGCCGACTTGACCGCCATGGGTGACCAGTCCGGGTGCTTCGCCAGGTAGAGCGCCGCCAGGCCGGCCACGTGCGGTGCAGCCATCGACGTGCCCGAGAGGAACGCGTAGTTCTGGCCACCGTTGGTATGCGGAGCCACGGCCGCCAGCACGTTGACGCCCGGTGCAGCGAGGTCGGGCTTCAGCAGGTTCCCCTTGCTCGCCAGCGACGGACCACGCGACGAGAAGTCGGCCATCTGCGGGTACGGCGTAGCAGTGCCGGTCTGGTTGCCAGGGACGAGCTCAGCGGTCGCATCTGCGTGTGTCGCGTACGACTTCACCGACAGAGCCCCTGGTGCGTTGAGGTGCACAGTCGGTACGACGTGGGAGTCGCCGACCACGTCCTGGTCGAAGAGGTTCAGCAGCACCATCCCGACGCCACCGGCGCGCTGTACTTCGGCAGACTTGTCCACGCGCGCACTGACGCCGCGGTCGCAGACGACGATCTTGCCGGCGGTCTTGCTCGGGTCCAGCGTGTTCGCCAGGCAGATGAGTGCGTCTGCGTCGCTGGCATTCGCGTTCTTGACGGCAGCTCCGTTGACGAGCGGCTTGCTGCCGGTCGCCGTCGACACCGTAGTACTGACACCGGAGTACTTCTGGCCGTTGCCGAGCACCACAGTCCCGTTCCACGGCGCGACCGTGGTGGCTCCGACTGTGGTCACCCAGGGCGAGGTGTTGTCGAGGGTCGAGGCGTCCGGACCTGAGTTGCCGCCGGCGGCGGAGACGAAGACACCGGCCGAAGCAGCGGACAGGAACGCCAGCTGGACCGGATCGGTGGCCGGAGACTCGATGATCGAGCCGACCGAGTAGTTGATGACGTCGACGCCGTCGGCCACGGCCTGGTCGATCGCGGCGACGAGGTCGGAGGTCAGACCGCCTGTCTCGTTGGCTTCTTTGCCGGTCCACAGTGCCTTGTACACGGCGATCTTGGCCGCCGGCGCGACACCGGTGACCTTGCCCAGGTCGCGGCCGCCGAGGACGACGTCCACGTCGGCACGGCCGGCCGCGGTGGTCGCGGTGTGGGTGCCGTGGCCCTCGCCGTCACGCGGCGACACGTAGTCGGCACGCCGCTCCGGGGGAACCAGGCTGAGCCAGCCGTCGCCGAAGTACTTCGCACTGATCAGCTTGGTGTTGCAGAGGTCTGCGGTGAAGTCCTCGCCGGTCTCGCAGGTTCCGGTGAAGGTACTACCGTCCGCCTTCTCCATCACGGTCGTCGAACCGGACAGGTACGGGCGGTACGGATCAGCTGCCGTTGGCGGTTCGGTACCGAGCTCGGGGCCGGACAGGGACTCGCTCTCGGGCCAGATGCCCGTGTCGATCACACCTACTACGACACCTCGGCCCGCGGTCGCCGTACCGCCGAGCTTGTTCCAGACACCGTTCTGGCCGGACAGCTTGAGGAAGTCGGTCGGGTTGCGGTCGTCAAGGGCAACGTGCAGCTGGTCGGGTACGACGGACACCACGCCTGGGGTCTTGGTGAGCTCGTTGACCTGCTTGGAGGTCAAGGCAGCGGCAAAGCCGTTCAGTGTGGTCGAGTAGTCCTGGTCGATCGTCGCTCCGACCTTGGCTGCGACCTGTGCGTGCTTGCTGGTCAGGTAGGCGCGGTATGCCTTCCCGGTGGTGCTGTTGACCTCGACCTTCCGGCCTGCTGCGGGTTTGGTGGCCTTGAGTCCGGTCACGCCGCCCTGGTACGTCGCGAGTGGCTTGTCGGCCAGCGTGACGACGTACCGCCCAGGTGCGAAGGTGAGACGGCTACTGATGGATGGTGATGACGCGGCCGTTCCGGGAGTCGCGGAGCCTGGTGGAGCCACCAAGGCGGTGGTGATCAGCGCGGCGCCTACCAGTAGGGCGGCGCGCCGACGCAGGTTGGGATGGTTCACGTGATGCCTCCACGGCATGTAGTCCTGGCCGTGGCTGTGGCCCCGGCCGCCCGCCCCCGAGCTCGGACGCCGAAAGCCTGCCAAGCCGTCGCGCCGGCTACACCGTTTTGGCTTCAACTAGCCGCTGGCGAAAACCTGCCAGTCAGCGCACGGCAGTTGCCAACAGGTACTGCGCGGGGATGCGGACCTCGCCGGTCGGAGTGGTCCAGTTGTCGGTCAGCGTCTGAAGCAAGCGGGCCCGTACCTCGTCCAGGCGGCCCGCGCGCTCCAGCAACGGGAAGGTCGTGACGCCGAGCGGGTGGTTGGCGACACGGGTCTCCCAGTAGTCCTCCGCGGAGGCGGTGACGATGGCCACTTCCAGAGTTGTCGTGGAGAGCTGATAACCGTGTGGGGACAGCACTGCGGACAGGGCCTCGGGGTCGTGCCAGTCGATCCGGCCGGCGGCGGGATTGTCGCCGCCGACGACCTCACGGACGGCGCCGATGACAGGACCGACGAGCTTGCCCATCACGCCGGGCAGCCAGCTGGTCAGGAGGATCCTGCTGGAGGGTTTCGCCACGCGGGCCAGCTCGGTGATGGCGGCGGCCGGATCCGGCGCGAAGATGATGCCGAAGTTGGACAGGACGACGTCCGCCGACCCGTCCGGCAAGGGGATGTTCGCGGCGGTGCCGTCGACGACGGTCAGGTCCCGCTCGCCGGACACCTCCTGGATCACCTCGCGCAGCCGGGCGGCCGGCTCGACCGCGGTCACTCGTGCTCCACGGTCCGCGGCGAGCAGGGCGACGTTGCCGGTCCCGGCGCCGATGTCGATCACGTGCTCGCCGGGCTTGATCCCGGCGGCGTCCACCAGTTCCCGTGCCGCCGGCAACAAGTCGGCCGCGGTCGTCTCGTACGTGCCCTTGCCCCAGTCGATATCGCTCACGCGCCAACAGTAGGCCGGTTCCCGACAGCGTCGGATACCCGCCGTCGTGACACATTGACCGACAGTTATGGAACGTCTCTACTAAATGACTATGCGATGGCTTGCCGTAGTTCTCGGACTCCTGCTGACCAGTGTTGCCGTTCCGGCGCAGGCTACGGCGGAGCCGGCGAAGCATGCGCTGATCGGGTACCTGCACGCGAGCTTCGCCAACGGATCCGGGTACGTGCGGATGGCCGACGTACCCGCGGAGTGGGACATCATCAATCTGGCCTTCGGTGAACCGACGAGCGTCACCTCGGGGGACATCCGCTTCAACCGGTGTCCCGCGTCCGAGTGCCCGAACGTGGAGAGCGATGCGGAGTTCCTGGCCGCCATCCGCACCAAGCAGGCCGAGGGGAAGAAGGTCCTGATCTCCATCGGCGGTGCGAACGGTCAGGTGCAGTTGACCAGTACTGCGGCCCGCGACGCGTTCGTGAATTCGGTCAGCGCGATCATCGACCGCTACGGCCTGGACGGGCTCGACATCGACTTCGAAGGCCACTCCCTCTACCTCGATGCGGGCGACACCGACTTCCGCAACCCGACCACCCCGGTGATCGTGAACCTCATCTCGGCGCTGCGGACGCTCAAGGCGAAGGACGGCTCGGACTTCGTGCTGTCGATGGCGCCGGAGACGTTCTTCGTGCAGGTCGGCTACCAGTTCTACGGTGGCTCGAACGGCGGCGACAACCGCACCGGTTCCTACCTGCCCGTCATTCACGCGCTCCGGGACTCGCTGACCGTGCTGCACGTCCAGGACTACAACTCGGGACCGGTCATGGGGCTGGACAACCAGTACCACACCATGGGCGGCGCGGACTTCCACATCGCCATGACCGACATGGTCAAGGCCGGCTTCCCGGTGGCGAACACCGGCCAGACGTTCCCGGGACTGCGCGACGACCAGATCGGTTTCGGGCTCCCGGCGGCGGTCAGCGCAGGCAACGGCTACACCGCCCCGGCAGCCGTGCACCAGGCGCTCGACTGTCTGGTGAAGGGCCAGAACTGCGGTGGCTACAGCCTCCGCGGCGGTACTTCGCCCGGGTTCCGCGGCCTGATGACGTGGTCGATCAACTGGGACCGCTACTACAACTGGGAGTTCCAGGACAGCCACGCGCCGTACCTCGACTCTCTGCCGTGACCAGGCCCGCCCACCCGGCCCGGTCCGCACAGCCCCGCGGACCGGGCCGCGGCCTGTGGATTACCGATGCCTGTTTGTAGGGATCCGCTGGTATGAAGGAGGCATGACAGCGTCAACGACCCGCCCGGTGATCCTCACCGTCGACGACGATCCCGGCGTTTCCCGGTCGATTGCCCGTGACCTCCGCCGCCGGTACGGCGAGGCGAACCGCATCGTCCGGGCGGAGAACCCGGCGCAGGCGCTCGACGCGCTGAAGGAGCTCAAACTCAGGGGCGAGCCGGTGGCCCTGCTGCTGGCCGACTACCGGATGCCCCAGATGTCCGGCATCGAGTTCCTCGAGGCCGCGATGGACCTGTTCCCGCTCGCCCGCCGGGTGCTGCTGACGGCGTACGCCGACACGGACGCGGCGATCCAGGCGATCAACGTGGTCGACCTCGACCACTACCTGCTCAAGCCGTGGAACCCGCCGGAGGAGAAGCTGTATCCGGTGGTCGACGCGATGCTCGACCTGTGGCGGTCGACCCCGGAGCCGTCCGGCGACGAGACCCGGGTGATCGGTCACCGCTGGTCGGCGCCGTCGTTCGCGGCCCGCGACTTCCTCGCCCGGAACGCCGTGCCGTACCGCTGGCTGAACGTCGAGGACGACGAGGCCAAGCGGCTGCTCGACGCGGCCGAGGTCGACGGTACGACGCTGCCGGTCGTGATCACGCCCGACGCCACCGTGATGGTCGCGCCGTCCGAGGCCGAGCTGGCGCAGAAGGTCGGGCTGTCGACGGCGCCGGCGAAGGACTTCTACGACCTGGTCGTGGTCGGCGGCGGCCCGGCCGGTCTGGGTGCCGCGGTGTACGGCGCCAGCGAAGGCCTGCGGACCGTGCTGGTCGAGCAGTTGGCGACCGGCGGCCAGGCCGGTCAGTCGAGCCGCATCGAGAACTACCTGGGCTTCCCGGACGGGGTGTCCGGCGCGCAGCTGACCGATCGCGCGCGGCGGCAGGCGGTCCGTTTCGGGGCCGAGCTGCTGACGACCCGGCAGGTCGTCGGGCTGGAGACGCTCGGCAACGCGCGCCGGCTGCGGTTCGCCGACGGGAGCGAGATCTCGGCGCACTCGGTGATCCTGGCGACCGGCGTCTCGTACCGGACGCTCCAGGCGCCCGGTGTCGACGATCTGTGCGGGCGCGGGATCTACTACGGCTCGGCGACCACCGAGGGGCCGGCATGTTCCGGCGCCGAGGTGTACATCATCGGCGGGGCGAACTCCGCCGGTCAGGCCGCTGTCTATTTCTCCAGGCATGCGAAACGCGTGCATATGCTGGTGAGAGGACCATCGCTCACCGCGACGATGTCGTCGTACCTCATCGACCAGATCGACGGGATCGACAACATCGACGTGCACACCTGTACGCAGGTCGTGTCCTGCAAGGGCTCGGAGCACCTGGAGCGTCTCACCCTGCTGAACAGCGAGACCGGGGAGAGCCGGGAGGTGGACACGGAATGGATGTTCGTATTCATCGGCGCGGCACCGCGGACGGACTGGCTGCCCGGTGACCTGCTCCGCGACGAGCGTGGCTTCGTCCTCACCGGTCCCGACCTGCACGGCAAGCCCGCCGGCTGGCCGTTGGAGCGGGAGCCGTACCACCTGGAAACGAGCATGCCGGGCGTGTTCGCCGCCGGCGACGTACGGGCCGAGTCGGTGAAGCGGGTGGCCTCGGCGGTCGGCGACGGAGCGATGGCCGTGACACTGGTGCACCGATACCTGGAGATGCTCTGATGACCGAGAAGACCGCGGAGCCGCGACGGCTGACCCCGGACGAGCTGCGCACGCTGTTCCTCTTCGAGAGCCTCAACGAGGAGCAGCTGCAGTGGCTCTCGCAGTCCGGGTACGTCGAGAGCGTGCACGACGGCACGGTCTTCAACGAGGGCGACGAAGCCACCTGTTGCTACGTGCTGCTGTCCGGTGAGCTGCGGCTGTGCAAGCTGTCGCACGGTGAGCTGGTCGAGATCAACCGGACCGGCCAGCGCGGGGTGTACGCCGGTGCGTTCAACGCGTTCTTCGGCGCCGCCGACCACAAGTCGTACACGGCGACGATGCAGGTGACCCAGCCGTCGGAGTTCTTCGTCGTCAGCGCCGAGACGATGGCGACGATGATGAACACCTGGTTCCCGATGGCGGTGCACCTGATCGAGGGCTTCGTGATGGGCATGCGGCGGACCAACGAGACGCTGGGGGAGCGCGAGCGGCTGCTCGCCCTTGGCTCGTTGTCCGCGGGGCTGACCCATGAGCTGAACAACCCGGCCGCCGCGGCGGTCCGCGCCGCGGCGACCCTGCGGCAGCGCGTCTCCGGGATGCGGTCGAAGCTCGCGATGCTCGCTGACGGCACGCTCGACGCGACCAAGCTGCACCAGATCGTCGAACTGCAGGACGACGCGGTCGAGCGGCTGGAGAAGAACAAGGACAAGGACCTCCCGCCGATGGAGCTGTCCGACCGCGAGGACACGCTCACCGACTGGCTCGACGACCACGACGTGCAGGCGAGCTGGGATGTGGCGCCGGTGCTGGCCTCGGCCGGGCTGGACGTCCCGTGGATGGAGGACGTGCTGGCGGCGGTCGGGCCGAAGTACCTCGAAGGCGCCGTGCGGTGGCTGATGTACACGATCGACACCGAGTCGCTGATGAACGAGATCGACGACTCCGTCACCCGGATCTCGACACTTGTTGGTGCTGCCAAGCAGTACTCGCAGATCGACAGGGCGCCGTACCAGACCGTCGATCTGCGGGAGCTGCTGAAGTCGACGCTGGTGATGATGTCGGGCAAGCTGCAGGGGTACGAGATCGTCAAGGACTTCGATCCCGAGCTGCCCGCGATCCCGGCGTACGCCGCCGAGCTCAACCAGGTGTGGACGAACATCATCGACAACGCGGTGAGCGCGATGGCCGGCTCCGGGACGCTGACGATCCGGACACGCCGGGACGGTGCCTACGCGGTCGTCGAGATCGGCGACACCGGGCCCGGCATCCCGGAGGAGATCCGGCGGCGCATCTTCGAGCCGTTCTTCACCACCAAGCCGATCGGTGAGGGTACCGGCCTGGGCCTCGACATCTCGTGGCGGATCGTCGTGAAGAAACACCACGGCGACCTCCGCGTCGAATCGGAACCGGGCCGCACGGTCTTCAAGATCGTCCTCCCGCTCGATCCCGAACGCGAACTGGAATCCGACCCGGCCCTGCTGTCGTAAGCCGTCACTGGAGGTCTGTGAGAAGACCGGTCAGGTCGCCAGCCCCGAGGCGCGAAGCTCGTCGAGGGCCACTTCGAGATCGTGGGCGCGTCCGGCGGCGACGATCTTCCGGTACGTCGGGTCGCCTCCGTCGGCGTTGCTCGTCACGACCGACAGCTGGTGGGAAATGCGAGCGGCGATCAGGTCCGCGAAGTCTCGGGTCGTGCCCTGCCAGTTGTAGGTCCGGAGGAAGAGCTCCAGCCGGCGAGGCCGCGAGCCGAGGTCGGTGAAACCCTCGGCGGCGATCACGTGGGACGCGTGGAACGGGATCCACGAGAAAGCGACCCAGGCGGCGTCGAGCTCGGGAGTGGTGGGGCCGGCCATGTCCCAGTCGACGAAGCCGACCAGGCCGGTGTCGTTCCACACCGCGTTGTACGGCGCAGCGTCGTTGTGAGCGATGATCTGGCCAGGTCGCCAGGCGCCGCCTTCGCGCCAGTACGACGATGCCGGTGGAACGAAGTCCGCGACGGCGGTGTGGTACTGGCGCAGCCAAGTCGCGACGTCGGCCAACGCCGCGTCGCTGTGGGTCCAGGCCGGCCACGGCCTCGTCGTACCGACGGTCTGTCCGTCGAGGAAGCTGACCACCTCGCGCCCTGCGGCGTCGAAGCCGAGCGGCCGCGGCGCACCGTCGAATCCAGCTGCTTCCAGGTGGGCGAGCAGCGCCTGAACCGATCGCGTCCACGGTCCCGGCGTACGACGCACTGTGCCGTCGACCAGCTCCGCACCCTGGTCGAACCCACCCGGCAACCGATCGGACACGGGAACCATCCTGCTCAGCGGAGGGCGGTGCCTTGGGTGTGGGTGAGGAGGGTCAGGTCGTCGCGGGTGGGGAGGGATTCCCAGTCGCCGTACGCCGTGACGCAGAAGGCGCCTGAGGTGGTGGCGCGGTCGAGGCGGGCCTCCGGGGTGAGGTTGTCGAGGGTGGCGGAGAGGTAGCCGGAGACGAACGCGTCACCGGCGCCGATGCTGTCGACGACCGTGACCGGGAGCGCGGGGCGGTGGACGGTGTGCACCTCGGGCGAATCAGTCTTGGTGTGCGACCAAGCGCCCTTTCCGCCGGCGGTCACGACAACGGTGCCGACGGTCTCGAGCAAGTCGGCGATCGGGTCGGCGGCGTCGGTGAGCAGGTCCAGTTCGTCGTCGGAGGCGAAGACGGTGTGGACGTGGGGGAGGAGTTCGCGCAGTGCGGCGGCTGCTTCGGCGCGAGGCCAGAGACGGGCGCGGTAGTTCACGTCCAGCGAGACCTGAGTGCTTCCTGTGGAGGCCGTCCGTACGGCGGCCAGCGTCGCGGCCCGGGCTGAGTCGGACAGGGCCGGGGTGATGCCGGTGACGTGGAGCAGGGTCGGCGTCAGCGCGGTGACGGCGGCCGTCGTTTCCTCGGGTGTGAGGGTGGAAGCGGCCGAGCCGCGGCGGTGGTAGCTGACCCGGGTGATGTCGTGCGACGGCTGGTCGAACGCGATGAACCCGGTGAACGCGTCGTCGGCGAACCGGATCCGGGGGTCGACGTTCTCGGCCCGGAGAGTGCGCTGGATCAGCCGGCCGGGTTCGTCGTTGCCGACGGCACTCAACCATGTGACGTCGTGTCCGAGCCGCGCGACCCCGATCGCCACGTTGCTCTCGGAGCCGGCGATCGACAGGTGCGCGTCACCACCGAGGCGCATCGGACGCGCGGTCCGCACCGAGACCATCGTCTCGCCGAGCGTGAGCAGATCCGTCATGTCAGCACTCCTTCAGTACTCCGGCAACGAGGGAAAGGCTTCGGCCGCCTGCCGCGTTTGCCTGGTTCACCCATCAGATGCGGGGTTCTGCACCGCTATCAAGGGTGGAGAACCCATCATCTCGTGGGTGAACCAGCCAAATTAGCTGGTCCGCGGGGGATGGAACGGCGGGGCGGTCGGGCGGGGTGGTGGGGTGGTGGGGCGGGTGGTGTGTCAGATGTTGAGTTCGGTGCGGAAGCGGCTGGCTCGGATGGACAGTTCGGACAGGGAGCCGCCGGTGGCGGCGTCGCCGAGGAGTGGCGAGCCGACCCCGACCGCGAGCGCACCGGCGGCGAGGTACTTCGGGGCGGACACCGCGTCGACTCCGCCGACGGCGATGAGCGGCGCGTCGGGGAGCGGAGCTCGGAGCTCCGCCAGATAGCCGGGGCCGTGCACCTTGGCGGGGAAGATCTTCACCGCTGTCGCCCCCAGATCGAGGGCGGCGACCACCTCGGTGGGAGTGAGGGCGCCGCACAGCAGCGGGAGGCCGAGCTCGACCGAGCGGTGCGCGCCGCGGGTGATGGCCGGGGTGACCGTGAAGTCGGCGTGCGCGGCGGCGACCTCGTCGGCCTGCGCCGCGGTGACGACGGTCCCGGCGCCGATCAGGATGTGCGGGTCGTACTGCGAGCGCGCCGTGGCGATCGCCTCGATCCCGCCGGGCGTGGTGAGCGAGATCTCGAGCGCGGTGATGCCCGCCTCGACGAGAGTCTGGACGCAGGCGAGCGCGGTGTCCGCCCCATCGGCGCGGATGATCGCGAGCAGTTTCCGGCTGCGCAGTTCGGCAAGCAGATCCATGGTCTCCAACCTAAGTCATCGACAAGACATAGGACGTCCCATGACCTCTGGCGTGGACGCCCGATCTGTGGCTCAATTACGAAGTGAACAACCGCCCCGTTGTTTACTCACAGGAGGCATCCGCTCATGCCAAGGCTCCTCGTCGCGCTGGCCCTCGTGGCGGCCGCGCTGACCTTTCCGGCTCCGCCTGCCCAGGCCGCCGTCACCCAGACCGTGCTGTTCAACAAGGGCGACGCCGGGTACGGCTGCTACCGCATTCCCGCGATCGTCAAGACCAAAGCGGGCACGCTGCTCGCGTTCGCCGAAGCCCGCCGCGCGTGGTGCGCGGACTCCCAGGAGATCGACCTGGTGATGCGTCGTTCCGAGGACGACGGCCGCACCTGGTCGGCGCCCCAGACGGTGCTCTCCGGCACCGACTCCGATCCGAGCGCGGTGGCCACCCGTGGCAACCCTGCCCCGATCGTCGACTACGAGACCGGCCGGATCGTGCTGCTGTCCACGATGGACCCCGGTACGACGAGCCGCCCGCGAACGCCGTACGTCCAGGTCAGCGACGACGACGGCAGGACCTGGAGCACGGCGAAGAACATCGGTGACCAGATCGACGATCCGGCCTGGGGGTGGTACGCGACCGGACCCGTCCACGGCATCCAGCTCACCCGCGGCGCCCACGCCGGCCGGCTCGTCGCCGGTACCAACTACGACAACGGCGCCGGTAAGAACGCGGGCCAGCTCGTGTACAGCGACGACCACGGCGTGACCTGGCACAAGGGTGCGACCGATCTGAGGTCGGACGCCACACCCCAGGAGATCAGCGTCGTCGAGAAGGTCGACGGCGGTGTGTACGCCGGTGCGCGCAACAACGCCGGTACGTCGGGAGCGAGCCGGATGGCCGCGGTCAGCAACGACGGCGGTCACACGTTTTCCGCGCCGTTCGCCACCATCGCCGGCCTGACCACGCCGGTCGTCCAGGGCTCGCTGCAGCGCCTGCGAGCAGTCGACCGGGGCGACAAGTACAACCGCATCCTGTTCGCGTCGCCGGCGGATCCGGACCGCAGGAGGTACATGACGATCCGGTCCAGCTTCGACGAGGGCAAGACCTGGCAGAGCGTGGCCGAAGGCACCCGGATCACCAGTGACTGGTCCGGGTACTCCGACATGGCGATCCTGGACACCGGCGAGATCGGCCTGCTCTACGAGGGCGGCACGGTCGACGCGCGCGACCAGATCCGGTTCGCCCGCTTCACCGAGTACGACATCGGCCACCCCGACGCGCCGCTGGGCCCGACAACGCCGGACGTCTCCGGCCTGCACAACGACAGCTACCTGCGGGGCGGCACGACGGCCGTGGCCGGCAAGTTCGGTCAGGCGAGAGATCTCGACGGGGTCGACGACGCGATCCAGCTGCCGTTCGCGGAGTCGCTCGCGGTCGGCGCGGGCGACTTCACCGCGATGGCCTGGATCAAGTACGGCGCATCCACCACCCCGCAAGCGATCTTCTGGGGCTACGGGATCAACGAGTACTCCCAGTTCTGGCTGCGCGCCGAACCGGCGGACAGCCGCATCCGCGGCCTGATCACCACCGGCGGAAACACCGCCGCGGTCCAGACGACGAAGGCGTACAACGACAACACCTGGCACCACGTCGCCCTGCAACGCAAAGCCGGCACGCTCTCGATCTGGGTCGACGGCGCCCAGGCCGCCTCCGTCACCGCGCCGGCCGGATCGGTCAGTCCCGGCCGCCCCTTCAAGATGTACGTCGGCCAGCGCCTCGACGGAGCGCACCACTTCGACGGCGCGCTGGACGAGGTCCGCATCTACAAACGGGCCCTGACCGCGACCGAGCTCAACAGCATCCGCACCACCAACAGCACGTCGGTCCCCAACGCCGTACTCGATCTGCCGCTCGGCTGACATCAGACTGGCCTGGCGGACAGCGTCAGCCGCCAGGCCAGTTCGCCACTCTCCGGGACCACCGCGGCGTCTCCGGGCCCGGCTGTCGCCAGGTCGAACACCCTGCCCAGCATCGGTTCCACCCCAAGGCTCCGGTACGGCGCATCGCTCGGGAAACCGCCCTGGTTCCGCCACAACGCGGTCGAGACCGGTTGCCCCGGGCAGCTCAATGTCATGGTGAGCTCGGCGCCGCGGTCGTGGACCGAGACCGTCGGGCAGTCCACCAGGACCGCGCCGGCGGCCGTCCCGTCCGTGGGACCGAAGGTGCCGAGGTCGAGCGGAGTCGGCCACGCGGCAGTCACCCACGGCACATCGTCCGGCCAGGCCCAGGGCAGCCACGGAGCAGCCTCCGAGAACAGGCGGCAGGAGGTCCCGGGTTGCGCCGTGATGGTTGCCCCGGGCATGCAGTCCAGCAGTGCGTGCGCGGCCCAGACGAAGGTGTACCCCGGCGGAGCCTCGAGGCGGTAGTCGACGGAGACGGTGTCCGCACCGGTCGTGAACGTCCGCGTGAGTACCGCGTCGCCGTACGCCACCGTCCCGTCCCACGGCTGATTCCAGAGCCCGCCGTGGTCGGGGTTGCCGCGGACCGTCGGGAAGCATTCGTCGACACCGCCCGCGTCGATGAAGGTGGCGAGGCCGGTGCGGGGGCCGTCGACCAGGCCGGGTCCGGCCCAGAGCCACTCGCGTCCGCCGAGGTACAGCGACGTCCAACGACCGCCGTCGGCGGGATCAACGGTCACCAGGCCGCTCGTCCGTGGCGTCACCATTCGGCGAACGACCCGTCGTCGTGCGTCCACACCGGGTTGCGCCAGGCGTGGCCGGTCTTGTCGGCGGCGCGGACCGCGGCCTCGTCGATCGTGATCCCCAAGCCTGGTTGGGGATTCCACTCCGCATGGCCGTTGATCCAGGTGAACGGCGCCGGATCGACGACGTACGACGTGAGGTCGCTGGTCACGTTGTAGTGGATGCCCCGGCTCTGCTCCTGGATCAGGAAGTTCGGCGTCGCGAACGACACCTGCAACGAAGCCGCCAGCGAGATCGGTCCGAGTGGACAGTGGGGCGCGACCATCGCCCCGTGCGCATCCGCGAGTACGGCGATCCGCCGCAGTTCGGAGATGCCGCCCGCGTGCGAGACGTCGGGCTGCACGACCGCGACGCCCGCGTCCAGAGGCGCCATGAAGTCCGAGCGATGGTAGAGCCGCTCGCCCAGCGCAACCGGAACGGTCGAGGCCGCGACCACTTCGGCCAGGTGGGTCATTTGTTCCGGCAGCACGGGCTCCTCGACGAACAGGGGCTGCAGGTCCTCGACCGCGTGCAGGATTCGGCGCGCCGCCGCCACGCCGACGCGTCCGTGCAGATCGATCGCGACATCCCGGGTGTCCCCGAGAACCTCACGGGCGGCGGCGAGCCGGCTCACGATGTCGTTGAGCTCGGCAACGGTCGGCGAGGCCTGGATCCGCCCGCTGGCGTTCATCTTCACAGCGGTCATCCCCGCCGCGACCTGTTCCGCGACGGCGTCAGCGATCGAGGCGGGCTCGTCGCCACCGACCCACGCGTAGACACGCGCCCGATCGCGGACCCGTCCACCGAGGAGCGCTGCCACCGGGGCGCCGTACACCTTGCCGGCGATGTCCCAGAGCGCCTGGTCGAGTCCGGCGACCGCGCTGCTGAGCACCGGTCCGCCGCGGTAGAAGCCGCCTTTCGTCAGCACCTGCCAGTGCCGCTCGATCTGCAACGGGTCCTGGCCGATCAGGTACTCCGACAGTACGTCGATCGCGGTGCGGACGACCTCCGCGCGGCCCTCGACCACCGGCTCGCCCCACCCGACGACACCGTCGCTGGTCTCGACCCGGCAGAACAGCCAGCGCGGCGGCACGAGGAACGTCTCGATTCTCTCGATCTTCACGAGCGCCGCCCGCGTCCCGGCGTACGGCGGCCCGAGGCCGAGCCACGCACCTCGGTCAGGTCTTCGGCCGCCTTCGCGAGCAGCTCCCGCATCGCGAGCTCGGCGCCCTCCGGATCGTGGGCGCGGACCGCGTCGACGACCCGGCGGTGACTCGGCACCGGATCGTCGGACGGCTTGACCTTGTGCACCAGCCGGTCGCGGTCGGCGAGCCCGGTTTCCATGATCACTTCCATCTTCGTCAGTAGTTCGTTGCCGGTCGCGGCGAGCAGCGCCCGGTGGAAGGCGAGGTCGGCCGCCACGGCCGCGAAGTCGTCACCTGCCGACTCCATCGCCGCCAGCGCCTCGTCCAGCGCGGTCAGATGCGAGTCGTCGGCGCGCACCGCGGCCAGCCGGGCCGCGGCCGGCTCGACGATTCCGCGGACCTCGTGCAGTTCTTCGAGCAACTCGGGCCGGGTGTCGGCGTCCTTGAAGTGCCAGCGGATCATGTCCGCGTCGAGCAGGTTCCAGTCCGACCGCGGCCGGACGAACGTGCCGCGCTTCTGCCGCGCGTCGACCAGGCCCTTCGCGGTCAGCACCTTCAACGCCTCGCGCACCGCTGTGAGGCTGACGCCAAGGTCTGCCTGCAGCTCGGTGACGTTGATGGTCGCGCCTTCCGGGATCTGCCCGGACAGGATCCGCCGCGCCATCACCTCCACGATCTGCCCGTGCAGGCCCCGCGACACGCCGCGGTGAATCACACTGCTCTCCCTCACGCCGAGTCCTTCACGGCGGACCATCCGCCATCGACCACCAGGCTGGTCGCGGTGACGAACGACGCCTCGTGCGACAGCAGGAACGCCACCGCCTGGGCGACCTCGTCGGGTTGCCCGAGTCGTTTGAGCGCTGTCGCCTGGGCACTCTGCTCGCGGCCCTCGGTGTCGACGCGGTCCCACATCGCGGTGACGACGGGGCCCGGCAGCACGCTGTTCACGCGGATCGACCGGCCGTACTCAACCGCCAATTGCCGTCCGAGCGCGACCAGTGCGCCCTTCGTCGCGGCGTACGCCGGGTGCCCGGGCAGGCCCGTGAGCGCGTGCACCGACGACACGAGAACGACGGAGCCGGCACCCGCGACGAGGTCGTCGTACAGCGCCCGGAAGCCGAGGAACGCGGCGGTCAGGTTGACGTCGAGCTGGCGTTGCCAGGACGGCGGTGTCAGCTCGTGCGCCGGCTTCACGTCGACCACGACCGCGTTGCTGACCAGCCCGTCGATCGGGCCGAGTTCGTCGCGACCGCGCGACCGGACCTCCGCCCAGGTGTCCGGCGACGCGACGTCACCGACCACGCTGATCGCCTTGCCCGGCAGCTCCTTGCAGGGCTGTACGTCGACCTGCACGACCTGCGCGCCCTCGGTCAGCGCGCGCTCCGCACAGGCCGCGCCAATCCCCGACGCAGCCCCGGTCACCACGATCACCCGTCCTGCCAGCCGCACCCGGGACTCCTTCGATCTGGTCTGTTCGCTCGTAATTTACTAATTAATCCTGCCGTCTGCGAGAGGCTGCCGCAACCCCGAGCGATCAGATCCAGTCGACTTCCGTGGACTGGTGCCAGGTCCAGCTGCGGTTGCGCCAGGCGGGGGATTGCCGGGCGAGCCGCGCGGCGTACGCGGGCCAATCGGTGCGGGTCTGGTGGGACCACGACTTCTCGGCGAGACCGGGGAGGCGGGGGAGGAGCATCAGTTCGAGGTCCTCGGAATTGGTGATCGTCTCGCACCAGATCGCGGCCTCGACCCCGGCGATCTGGTCCGTGCTCTCGATGCCGGACACGCTGTCGACCGGGTCCCACGAGACGCCGTGCTCGATCGACGCCGCGCCGTAGAACTTCAGACCGAGCCTTTCGCGGGCCTTCTCCTGGCCGGGGTCCGAGGACGCGTCCGCGTGCGGGCGGTCGAAGTACAGCCAGGTGACCGGCGAGACGATCAGCCGCGCGCCCTGCTCGAGCGCCTTCGGGGCGTCGTACTTCGCCTTGCGCAGGCCCTCGAGCAGGACCGGCAGCAGCTCCTCGGGCGGTGTCGGCGCGTCGGGGTTCTCGCTCATCTTGTCGACGTCGAGGTCCAGCCAGTACTGCACGACGTCCTCGGCGCCGAGCTTCGCCCGCGCGATCTCCTGCCACCCGACCACGCGCTTCCCGCGAGCCCGCACCAGCGCCGCGGCCTTCTCGACGAACGCCGCGTGGTCCTCGTCGGCCATGCCCCACGTCTCGTCCCCGCCGATGTGCACGTAGGCGCTCCGCGGGAACTGCGGGATGACCGCATCCAGCACCTCCGCGACGAACTCCCACGTCTCGTCCCGTCCGGGATCGAGGGTGCCGAGCTGCAGACTCTCGCCGTTCCCCAGATCGATGCTCCGAGCCTCCGACGGCCCGAGCTCCGGGTACGCCGTGAACACCGCCGACGAATGCCCGGGCATGTCGATCTCCGGTACGACGGTCACGTGCCGGTCGGACGCGTACGCGACGAGCTCGGCCAGCTCCGCCTGGCTGAAGTACCCACCGGGGCGATCCCCGATCGCGCCCGCCGCACCCACCTCGGTCAGCGCGGGCCGTGACGGTACTTCGACCCGCCAGCCCTGATCGTCGGTGAGATGGAGGTGCAGCACGTTCAGCTTGTACAGCGAGAGCATGTCGATCACGCGCCGTACCTCGTCCGGCCCGTGGAACGTCCGGACCACGTCGAACGAGAGCCCGCGCCACGCGAACCGCGGCCCGTCGACGATCCGGCCCAGCGGAAGAACTGCGCTGTCGTCCTGCCGGTGCGTGGAGATGAGCTGGCGAAGCGAGGTGAGGCCGCGATGCACCGCCTCGACGGTCGGGCCCCAGACGCGAACGCCCTCGGTGGTGATCTCCAGCCCATGGCGCTCGTCGACCTCGTCGCCGTCGGCACGCAGCCCCGCGACTGGCGGGACGCTGTCGAGACCGTCGTCACCGAGCAGAACCGTGACACCCGGTGAACCGATTGACAGCGCGAGGCCGGAGTCCCGCCGTACGTCATCGACGAAGCGCTCGGCGGTGCCGGCCAGCGCGGGTGACTGTACGACGACACCGGAGGTGCCGCTCAGCGTGTAGGTGCCGTCGTGGGTGGTGGTCGTCGCGGGTGCAGGGATCACGGGAAGACTCATGCGTCGAGTTTGCGGCAATACAGGGCGTCCGGGGTACCGCTTGATCCGACGCGCGTCGTGAACGCGATCCCGGCGACGTACTCGTCGTCGGCGCACTGCCCCTTGTAGTGGCCGTGCGCGAAGTCGCCGCCGCCACCGCCGCGGTTGTCGCCGCGGTCGAACCAGACCGTCCGCCCGGTCGAGCTCACCGACTGCGACGTACCGGCACACAACGCGGACGACACGCGGGCGCCGCGGACGCTGTAGCCGATCAGGTAGAAGTTCGGCGCGCACTGGACCTTCGTGTAGCCCGAGGCCCAGTCGGGTGACACGTGACGCTCGTCCTTCACCACCTCGTAGGCACCCGACCAGATCGGTCCACCGGAGCGGCACAGGCCGCGGTTGCCGGTGTGGCTGAGACCGACCAACCGAAGGCCGTCAGGGCACGCGGCTTTGCGGGCGCCGCTGTCCCAGTCGCCGGCGTTGCGCATCCGCAGCGATTGGACGAAGTCGCCGTGGTCCGGGCTGAGCATCTTCCACACGGTCGCCGGTTCGACCTGGCCGGTCTTGCTCGGTGCGTTCAGCAGGCGGGTCCACGCGGACGCGCGCCAGTCGTCGCCGTCGTACAGACCGATGCGTTGACCGGCGGAGTCCCAGGCCAGCAGGGCCCAGCCGTTGCCGGTGCGGTTCTCGTGCCAGCCGACCAGGGGCCAGTAGGCGAAGTCGGCGTCCGTGCGGATCAGGTGGTCGACGAAGCGCTCGAACCACGCGCGTTGCTTCTCACCCGTCTCCTCCCGGCCGCCGATGCCGAACTCGCTGATCCACAGCGGCGCGGTGAAATGTCCCTCCTCGCCGGTGACGAAGAACGCCTGGCGGTTGAGTTCGCTGATCAGCTCCTCGGGTGACAGGTCGCGGTACCGCGGGTCATGGGTCTCGCCGGTTCCGGTCGCGCCGCTGTGCCGCGGGCCGGTGTAGTCGTAGAAGTGCGCCGAGTACACGAGCTTGCCCGACGCGACCAGCGTGTGCGAGAGGTGCCGTGTGGGCGTCAGCGTCGGGCGGTCGTGCGGGAGGCCGTCGGCCGGGATGCCGGTCCAGTTGATGCCTTCGACAACGATCAGCAGGTTCGGGTTCGCCTCGGTGAGGATCCGGTCGCCGAGGCGCTGGGATGCCGCGAACCAGTCGTGTTGGTCACCGAGTCCCCAGTTCGGGTCGTCCAGGAGGTCCCGCCGTACCTCGTTGTAGAGGTCGGCTCCGACCACGCGGGGGTTGGTCTTGTAGCGGTTGACCATGAACAGCCAGTCGCTCTCCCACGTTTCGGCCGACTGGCTCGCGTTCCACCGTTCGTTGCCGTCCAGGCCGCAGCACCAGCGGGTGGTGTTGGTGTGGTTGTTGAGGATGACGGCGAACCCGGCGGCGGTGAGTTGCTGGACGACGACGTCGTACACCTGGAGCGGGGTCTTGCCGGCGAGGGCCGGGTTGGCCGCGACGTCGGCGGCCGGGACGGGTGTGGTGTCGTGGATCAGCTCGTTGGAGAACGGCAGGCGGATGCTGTTCAGGCCGAGCTCGGCGAAGCCGGCGACAATATCGGCCATCGACGCGCGGTCCAGACCGAGCGGCATGCGGTTGCTGTTCTCGCCGGCGTGGTGGTTGGCGTTGTCGTTCTGATCGCCGGACCCGTTCCAGGTCCCGCTCGCACCGTGCCAGTTGCCGGACTTCAGGCGGAAGCGGTTGCCGTTCGCGTCGACGAGGTACCGGCCGCGGGTGCTCAGCGGCGGCGTCCAGCTGGGGACCAGCTCCGCCGGAGTCGCGGTCGCCGGGACGGTGACCAGGGCCGGGAGGAGCAGCAGTACTGCGGTGACGAGCACACGAACGGTTCGGAGCATGGGGCACCTGTCCAGGTCGAGTGGGGGCGGATCCTCATTGCACCAGACGGCGTGCGCCTCCTGGGAGGCCTGTCGGATTCTTCCCGGATTCACGGACTCGCCGTTTGCTGGTGACATCCCGGCCACGATGGTGCAGTCTCATCTTTGTCGAATCATGCTTGTTTCTACCGCCTAGGAGACAATTGTGCGCAGACTTGCCGCCGTGCTATCGGCTGCGCTGGTCGCGGCCGCAGCGCCGATCACGGCTCAGGCCGCGGCCCCGACGGTTCCCGTCCAGCTCGTGTCGATCACCGATTTCCACGGCTACCTGCGGCCGCCGGCGCCGTCCGACGGCGGAACGATCGCCGGACCCGACGGCACGGCCCAGGTCGTCGGCGGAGCGGCGTACCTGGCCACCCACCTGCAGCAGATCCGGTCCGGACACCAGAACTCGATCTTCTTCGCCGACGGGGACAGCTTCTCCGGCTGGCCGTTCGAGGTCGACGCGCACGCGGACGAACCGACGATCGAGGTGCTGAACGCGCTCGGCGTCGAGTTCTCCAGCGTCGGCAACCACGAACTCGACGTGTCGCGGAGCTTCCTCGTCGACCACATGGCCAAGGGCAAGTGCTTCGGCACGATCGGCGTGGACAGCTGCTTCACCGACTCCACCGGCCGGCAGTTCCACGGCGCCGACTTCGACTTCCAGTCCGCGAACATCGTCGACGCGAAGGGCCAGACGATCGTCGCGCCGTACACCATCCGCTGGGTGCGCGACGGCGGCCGGAGCTACCCGATCGGTTTCATCGGGCTGACGGTGCCGGACACACCCGTGGGCTCCACGTCGTACCAGCCGGACCTGAAGGCGCTCGACATGGTCGAGTCGGCGAACCGGGCGGCTGCCGAGCTGACTTCGCGTGGCGTGAAGGCGATCGTGCTGAACATGCACGACGGCGGGACGGACGCGTCGGCGACGTACGACAACTGCGTCAACCCGACCGGGCCGGCGATCGACGTCGCGCGCAAGGTGACGCCGCAGATCGACGCCATCGTGACCGGGCACTGGCACGCCGCGTTCAACTGCAGCATCTCGGACCCGGCCGGCAACCCGCGCCCGGTCGTCGAGGCAGCGAACCACGGCCGTCTCATCAACGAGATCAACCTGCAGCTGGACCAGCGGACCGGTGAGGTACTGCGGGACAAGACGACGTCGGTGAACCACGCCGTGACGCGCGACGTCACGCCGGACCCGAAGATCCAGCGGATCGTGGACTACTGGACCGCGGCCGGGGCGCGCCGGTACGCCGAGCCGGTCGCGACGATCACCGGCGACTTCACCCGCACGCCGAACGCGGTCGGTGAGAGCACACTGGCCGACCTCGGCGCCGACGTACACCTGTGGACGGCGCTGCAGGAAGGCCCGGCGGACCTGGGCATCATCGCCGCGAAGCCTGCAACCGGATCCACCGCGCTGCGCGGCGACCTGCTGGTTGCCGCGAGCACCAAGCCGGGCGATGCGCCGGGACGGGTCATGCTCGGTGAGTCGTGGGACGCGTACGGCTACGGCAACCCGGTGCTGACGGTGAGCCTGACCGGGGCGCAGCTGGACGCGGTACTGGAGCAGCAGTGGCAGACGCAGACGAACGGGACGATCAAGTTCGCCCCGCTCGCCCTGTCAGGCAACGTGAAGTACGCCTTCGACGCCGGCCGGCCGGTCGGTGACCGCATCGACCCGGCGGACGTGAAGATCGACGGCACCGCACTGGACCCGGCCAAGACCTACCGCGTCGCGGCCCTCGCCTACACCGTCATCGGCGCCGACGGCTACTCCGCCTTCAAAGCCGCGACCAACCCCGTCCGCAACAACACCGACCACGAAACCTTCACCACCTACCTCCAGATTCACAAGACCCTGACCCCGGCACCACTCGACCGGGTAACACTCAAGTAGGCGATCGCCAGGCCATCACAATCGCCGTCGGTGTCGGGCGGGCACGCTCAGCGCCAGTTGACGCGGTGGATTGTGATGGCCTGGCGGTCGTCAGCCCGCGCGGTGGCGGGTGGCGAGGTCTTTCAGGTGGAGGGCGCTGGCTTTGGGGGTGCGGGTTTGGGTTTCGTAGTCGACTCGGACGATGCCGAAGCGTTTGGCGTAGCCGTAGGCCCATTCGAAGTTGTCGAGGAGGGACCAGGCGAGGTAGCCGCGGATGTCCGCGCCCTTCGCGATCGCGTCGGCCACCGCGCCGAGGTGGGAGGTGAAGTACGCCGTGCGGTCGGTGTCCTCGACGTAGCCGTTGTGGTCGGGGACGTCGTCGAAGGCGGAGCCGTTCTCGGTGATGACCATCGGGAGGCCGGGGTAGTCGCGGGCGATGCTGAGCAGGAGCTCGGTGAAACCTTCCGGCACGATCTCCCAGTCCATCGCGGTCCGCGGTCTGCCGAGCGGTACTTCGCGGCTGATCGGGACACCGTTCGCGTCGACGGTGCTGCCGTCCTCGGCGTACCCGGTGAACTTCTGGCTGAAGTAGTAGTTCACCCCGAGGACGTCGATCGGCGCGGAGATGATCTTCAGGTCGCCGTCGGCGATCGGCAGTTGCGCGCCCTCCCGTTCCAGGTCGGCGACGACGTCGGCGGGGTAGTGACCGTGGACGAGCGGGTCGAGGTAGATCCGCCGGCCCATCCCGTCCGCGCGCCGGGCGGCGTCGACGTCGGGCTCCGCGTCCGAGGCCGGGTACGCCGTCGCGACGTTCAGCGTGATGCCGATGTCGAGTTTGCGCGGCGACGCCGCTCGCATCTGCTGCGTCGCCAGTCCGTGTCCGAGCAGCAGGTGATGGACCGCGGCGATCGCGGCCGGGTACTCCCGCCGGCCCGGCGCGTGCAGGCCGTACGCGTACCCGAGCATCGCCGAGCACCACGGCTCGTTGAGCGTGGTCCAGGTGTTCACCCGGTCCTTCAGCGCGTCGAACACGAGCATCGAGTACTCCGCGAACCGGTACGCCGTGTCGCGCACCGGCCAGCCGCCCGCGTCCTCGAGCTCCTGGGGCAGGTCCCAGTGGTACAGCGTCACCCACGGGTCGATGCCCTGGGCAAGCAGCTCGTCGACCAGCCGGTCGTAGAAGCCGAGTCCGGCCGGGTTCACCGGGCCCTTGCCGCGCGGCTGCACCCGAGGCCACGCCACCGAGAACCGGTACGTGTCCAGACCGAGGTCCTCGATCAGCGCGACGTCCGACGGCATCCGGTGGTAGTGGTCGCACGCGACGTCACCGATGTCGCCGTTGTCGATCGCCCCCGGCACCCGGCAGAACGTGTCCCAGATCGACGGCGTCCGGCCGTCCTCGGTCACCGCACCCTCGATCTGGTACGCCGAGGTGGCGACTCCCCAGCGGAACCCGGACGGAAGGCCGGCGACCAGTTCGGCCGCCCCCGAGGTTGACGTTGTACTCATATTTGCCTTTCTAGGCAGTGCGGCCGGGAAGCCAGCACGCGACAGAACGGTGGGGGTCGTTGCGGGTCGACGGGATCCCGAGGACCGGGATCTCGTCGGAGCAACGGTCGAACGCGTGCGGGCACCGCGGGTGGAAGGCGCAGCCGGAGGGCATGCCGCGCAGGTCGGGGGGTGAACCGGGTATCCCCGACAGCTCGCGGCGTTCTCCTCGCAGAGCAGGGAAGGATTTGAGGAGGCCTTCGCTGTACGGGTGCAGGGAGTCCTTGTACAGGTCGGCGGACCGCGCCTCCTCCACGATGCGGCCGCCGTACATGATCGCGATCCGGTCCGAGAACTCGACCAGCAGTGACAGGTCGTGGGTGATGAACAGCACCGAGAACCCGAGCCGTTCGCGCAGTTCGACGAGCTGCGCGAGGATCTGCCGCTGCATCACGACGTCCAGCGCGGTGGTCGGCTCGTCCATGATCACGACCTGCGGCTCGAGGACGAGCGCCATCCCGATCATCACCCGCTGCCGCATCCCGCCGGACAGCTGGTGCGGGTACGCGTCCATCCGGTCCGCGGAAATCCCGACGAGTTTCAGCATTTCCTGAGCCCGCGCGGTCCGGGCCTGCGGCGACAGCTGCGGCTCGTGCGCCTTGATCACGTCGAGCATCTGGGTGGAGACCTTGTGCACCGGGTTCAGCGAGTTCATCGCGCCCTGGAACACGATCGACGTCTCCGCCCAGCGGAACGTCCGCAGCTCCGCGTCGTCGAGCGTCATCACGTCGTACGGATCGCCCGACGGCGGGTGGTAGATCACCGACCCGCCGCTGATCACGCCCGGCGGCGGCAGCAGTCGCGTCACGCCGTACGCCAGCGTCGACTTCCCGCTGCCGCTCTCGCCCGCCAGCCCGAGTACTTCGCCACGATGCAGCGTCAGCGTGACGTCCCGGACCGCCTGCACGGCGTCGGCGCCAAGACCGTAGTCGACATGGAAGTTCTTGATCTCCAGGACCGGCGTCTTCACGCGACCTCCTCCTCGCGACGGGGTACGACGGGAGTCACGGGCTCACTGGTAGCGCCGAGGACCGGGGTGAAGCCGACCCGCATCCGCACCGAGCGACCGTCCTTGGTCGTGAGCCGGGTATGACCGCTGCTCCGCAACCGCGGGCTGACGAACTCGTCGATACCGAAGTTGACCAGCGACAACGCCGTGCCGAGGACCGCGATCGCCAGGCCGGCCGGGACGAACCACCACCAGGCGCCCTGCGCCAGCGCCTGCTGGCTCTGCGCCCAGAACAGGATCGTTCCCCAGTTCCACTCCGAGATCGTCGAGATCCCGATGAAGGCGAGCGTGATCTCGGACATCACCGCGAAGATCACCGTCCCGACGAAACCGGAGGCGATGATCGCGGTCAGGTTCGGCATGATCTCGAAAGTGATCAGCCGCCAGGTGCTCTCCCCGGTGGCCCGCGCGGCCTCGACGTAGTCCCGGCGGCGCAGCGACAGCGTCTGCGCCCGCAGGACCCGCGCGCCCCACGCCCACGACGTGAGACCGATGACCAGGGCAACCATCAGGTCGCCGGCCGACGGGATCGTCGAGGCGACGATGATGATCAGCGGCAGCGCCGGAATGACCAGGAAAACGTTGGACAACGCGGACAGGCCGTCATCCGCGGCGCCGCCGAGGAAACCCGCGCTGACCCCGATCAGGATCGACAACGCGGTCGCGACCAGACCGGCCAGCAGCCCGACGAACATCACCCCGCGGGTGCCGACGAGCACCTGGCTGAAGATGTCCTGCCCGAGGTGCGTCGTACCGAACCAGTGCTTGCCGGACGGCGCCTGGATCAGGTCGCTGCTGCGCGCGGACGGGTCGTACGGCGCGATCCACGGGCCGATGATCGCGATCAGGCAGAAGAACGCCAGCACGATCAGGCCGGTCGCGGCCTTCGGGTTCGCGACGAACCGCAACCGGCGGCGTTTGGCCGGCGTGACCGCGACCTCCGGCCCGTCCGGAGTGACCGCCGTGATGGTGGTTGCTGGTGCGGACATCGTCAGCCCTCCTTCCGGGTACGCGGGTCGAGAAGCAGGTACGCGACGTCGGCGAGCAGGTTGGCCACCAGGACCGACAGCGTGATCACCAGGAAGACGCCCTGCATCAGCGGATAGTCCTTGGCGCCGACGGCCTGGAACAGGTTGTAGCCGATCCCCGGGTACGAGAAGACGATCTCCACCAGCAGCGTCCCGCCGACGATGAAACCGAGCGACAGCGCGAAGCCGGAGACGTTCGGGAGCAGCGCGTTGCGGGCCGCGTAGCTGACCATCACGCGGCGCTCGGACAGGCCCTTCGCGTGCGCGACGGTGATGTAGTCCTCCGACGCCACCGTCACCATCATGTTCCGCATGGTCAGGATCCAGCCGCTCACCGACGAGATCAGGATCGTGACCGCGGGCAGCAGGCTGTGCTGGATCGCGCTGCCGATGAACTCCCCGGTCCAGCCCGGCACCAGACCGGGCTCGTACCCGCCGGACGACGGGAAGAAGCTGTCCGGTCCGGCCAGCAGCGTGATCGCCAGCAGACCGAGCCAGAAGTACGGGATCGACGACAGGAAGGTTGTCACGGGCAACAGCCCGTCCATGATCGAGCCGCGTCGCCAGCCGGCCAGCACACCGAGCGCCGTTCCGATCATGAAGCTGGCGAACGTCGTGATGCCGACCAGGGCGATCGTCCACGGCAGGCTCTGCTTCAGGATCTCCGACACCGGCGTCGGGAAGAACGTGAACGACAGGCCGAGGTCGCCGTGGAACACCTGCCCCCAGTAGTCGACGTACTGACCCCAGAGCGACGCGTTCTTGTCGAGGCCGAACAGCACGTACAGCGAGTTGATCGCCTCGGTGCTCATCTGCCCCTGGAACTTGTTGATCAGCGAGGTCACCGGGTCGCCCGGGATCATCCGCGGGATGAAGAAGTTGATGGTCAGCGCGGCCCAGGCGGTGAAGACGTAGAACGCGAGGCGCTGCAGGAGGAACTTCATCGTGCGGTCCCTTCCTCATACAGCCAGCACGCGGCCCAGTGACCCTCGGCGGGCAGTTCGAAGCGGGGCGGGAGATCGGTCGAGCACTTGGGCATCGCGTGCACGCAGCGCGGGTTGAACCGGCAGCCGGTCGGCGGTGCGATCAGGCTGGGCGGTTCGCCGCCGGCCTGGTCCTCGGGCGTGCTCAGCTGGCCGAGCCGGTCCGGGTCCGGCGCGCTCTCGATCAGCAGCCGCGTGTACGGATGCGCCGGGTTCTGCGTGACGGTCTCGGAGTCGCCGCCTTCGACCATGCGCCCGGCGTACATCACCAGCGTCTCGTCGGCGAAGTACCGGGCCGAGGCGATGTCGTGGGTGATGTAGAGGATGGCGAGGTTGAGCCGTTCCTTGAGGTCCCGCAGCAGGTTCAGTACGCCGAGGCGGATGGACACGTCGAGCATCGACACCGGCTCGTCCGCGAGCAGTGCCTCGGGGTCCGCGCCGAGTGCGCGGGCGATCGAGACGCGCTGGCGCTGACCGCCGGACAGTTCGTGCGGGAACTTGTCCAGGTAGCGCTCCGGGGGAGTGAGCTGTACCTGGGCCAGCAGGTCGCGCAGGTTCTGCTCGAGGTCGCCTTCCCGGCCGTGGATCTTCAGCGAGCGGGTCAGGTGGTAGCGCATGGTGTGCGTCGGGTTCAGCGAGGCGAACGGGTCCTGGAAGATCATCTGCACGCGGCGCGCGTACGCACGGAACTTGCGGCCGCCGTGCACCGTGATCGGCTCGCCGTGCAGCCGGATCTCACCGGACGTCCGGGAGTACAGCTGCGCGAGCAGGCGCGCGACGGTCGACTTGCCCGAGCCGGACTCGCCGACCAGCGCGGTGACCCGGCCGCGGCGCAGCGTGAGCCGGACGTCGTCCACCGCGTGCACGGCCTTGTGCTCGCGGGTGAACAGATCGCGGACGCCCCGCCGGACCGGGAAGTGTTTGGTGAGGCCGTCGGCCTCGAGGACCACGTCGGTCTCGGTGTCGGTGACCGTCATAAAGCTCCAATCGTGCGACCGCGGCGCCAGGCGGGCGGGCCTGACGCCGCGGTCCGCGAATCACTGGCTGCCGGCCGGCTTCAGGTTCAGGACGATCTGCAGAGCGTTCTGCTGCGTCGGCTGCGCCGGCGCGTACTGGTTCTGCTCGTCGGGCCAGCCGGTCCAGTTCTTGGTGCTGTAGAGACCGCCGACGTTGGACGCCGAGGTCGGGATGACCGGCATCTGCTCGACCATGATCTTCTGCAGCGTGTTCAGCGCGGTGGTGCGGGTCGCGTCGTCGGCGGCGTTCGCGTACTGCTCGAGCGCCTTGGTCGCCTCCGGGCTGTTGAACCGCCCGTAGTTGCCGCTCACCCCGCCCTTGCCGACCGGCTTCAGGATCTTGCCGTCCATGATGTTCTGGTAGATGTCGTACGGCGTCGCGCCGCCGTTGGTCCAGTGCATCCCGGCGTCGAAGGTGCCCTCGTCGAAGGCCTTGAACCAGGCGTCCTGGTTGGCCTTGTCGACGGTCGCCTTGATACCGATCGTGGACAGGTTGTCCTTGATGATCTCCAGGTCGGTGATGTAGTCCGACCAGCCGGCCGGGTCCGTGAGCGTGATCGTCACCGGCTTCCCGGTCGGGTCCTTCAGCACGTCGCCCTCGAGCTTGAACCCGGCGTCGGCGAGCTCCTTCTTGGCAGCCTCGACGTCGACGGCATGCTTCTTGTCCTTGAACTCCGGAGCGACGAACGACTCACCCGCCGGGGTCGGGATCCCGGTGACCGACTCGACCTTCGGGTAGAAGTACCCGGCCTCGCCCTGCATGAAGATGTCGTCGCGGTTGATCACCTTGTCCATCGCGCGCCGCAGGGCCGGGTTGTCGAACGGCTTGCGGGTGGTGTTGATCCACAGGCCGTGGATACCGAGGTTCGCCGGGAACCACAGCTTGTGGTTCTTCGGGTCCTTGTCCTGGTAGACGGCCTTGACGTTCGGGACGAAGACGAAGCTCCACTCCGACGAGCCGTTCGCCAGCGCGGTGGTCTGCGCGTTGTTGTCGTTGTACGACGTGTACCGCAGCTCCTTGACCAACGGCTGCTCCTGCCAGTAGGAGTCGCGCACGGTCAGCGTGGTGGTCTGCGGGGTGAACGACTTGACCGTGTACGGGCCGGTGCCGATCGGGCTCTTCAGGGTGTCCTGCGTCGGGTCCTTGATCGCCGACCACTGGTGCTTCGGGATCACGAACACGGTCAGGATCTTGTTCTGGTTGACGAACTGCGACCGGGTGAAGGTCAGGTCCACCTTGTTGCCGGACACGGTGATCGTGCCGTACGGGATCGCGTCGGAGTTCAGGCCCTCGTTGTCCTTGCGGATCTGGAACGAGTACGCCACGTCCTCGGCGGTCATCGGCTTGCCGTCGGAGAACTTCACGCCGTCGCGGACGGTCAGCGAGAGCTTGGTGAAGTTGGCGTCCCACTTCCACTCGGTCGCCAGCCACGGCTTGCCCGGCTCGGTCGGCTTGATCCCGTTGATCATCACCAGCGGCTCGAAGATCATCCAGCGGTAGCCCAGCGAGGCGCCCGAGGAGGAGCCGAGGAACGGGTTGTGGTTCTCGGTCTGCGGCCCGTTCGGCATGCCGACGTTCAGGACGGTCGCGCCACCGCCCGACCCGTTGTTCCCGGCGCTGCTGGTGTTCCCGTCCCCGCTGCTGCAGGCAGCCAGCGTGGCTGCCGCGAGCAGGCCCGCGAGAGCCAGCGCGACTGTGCGTCGTGCTCGCATCGGTTCCTCCTGTGTATCTGATGGCGACCGTGCGGCCGCCCGGCGGATGGCCCACCCTGAGCCGGTGGGCCAGTGCATCGTGGCGTGAGAACGCTCTCATCGGAAGAGCGAAGCTCATATCGGTTCGGTGTCGAGGGGTACGCCGACGGCGGGACAGGGGCAGCTGCCCCGCCGCCGGAGCTCTAGCGGCGGGACCGGCCCGATGGTCGACGCTTCGGGGCGGGGGTGGTCCCCGTTCTTGGTCGGCTCTTCGGGGCGGTTGAACTGCGGACGATCAGCGTCGTCGGCAGTACTTGGGGGTCGTCGGGGAGCGGTGTGCCGCCGAAGTACCCCATCAGCATCCGGGCCGCGGCCTGACCCATCTGGCGCATCGGCTGATGCACCGTGGTCAGCGGCGGCTCGGTGTGCTCGGCGTACGGGATGTCGTCGAACCCGACCACCGACACGTCGCTCGGCACGTTCCGCCCGGTCTCCCGGACGGCCTGGATGGCGCCGCCGGCGGACAGGTCGTTGTGCGCGAACACCGCGTCGAACTCGAGTCGCTCGTCGAACGCGTGCTGGACGCCGCGGCGCCCGCTCTCATGCGTGAAATCGCCCTCGAACACGAGCCGCGGGTCGAGCTCGATCCCGGCGTCGGAGTAGATGGCGCGGAAACCGTCCAGGCGTTCGTGGGTACAGCCGAAGTGCTCGACACCGGTGATCACCAGTGGCCGGTGCCTGCCGAGCTCCAGCAGGTGCCGGGCGGCGGACTCGCCGCCGGCGTAGTTGGTGGTGGCGACGGACGGGAACTGCGGGCGCTTGGCGCGGTCGTCGATCAGGACCACCGGCAGGCCGCGCGCATGGAGTTGCTCGATGTAGGTGAGCGTGCCCTCCGGCTCGATCACCAGCAGGCCGTCGAACGACTGCGCCGAGACCTGGGACGCGAACTGCTGCATCGATTCCGCACCCCGGTTGAAGGTGAACAGCAGCAGGCCGTACCCCTCGCTCTCGACCACGTCGACCGCGCCCTGCAGCACCTCGCCCATCCAGGGCCAGGTGAGCGACGGGACCAGCATTCCGACGATCCGGGTGCGGCCGCGGGCCAGGCCGACCGCGCGGGCGCTCGGCACGTAGCCCAGCTCCTCGATCACCTGCCGGACGCGCTCGGCGGTTCGCAGGTCGAGCTCGCCCTTGCCGTTGAGGACGCGCGACACGGTGGTCTTGCTGACGCCGGCACGGGCCGCGACATCGGCGATGGTGATGGACACGCTGACTCCCCTCGGGCGGTAGGGAACCCGGTCGGAACCGGTTTCGGAAGCGGTTCCGTAGATCAAAGCCGAGAGCGCGACGGGCCGTCAATCACGGAGCGGTAACGAAACGCGGCTTAGTTCACGAGTTGGAAGAAGCCGCCTCTTCCACCGGACAGGGCGGCATGATGAACTCGGGGGCGAACGGCCCGGCCGGGGCCGGCTGCGCTACGCCATGGTGAGGTCGAGGTATGGAAGTTCGCCGGACCACGGTGCGTGACATGCGCCGGTCCAACCGCTCGGTGATCCTCAGCAGCATCTACCGCGAGGGCCCGCTGAGCCGGCAGGAGCTGACCGTCCGGACGTCGCTCAGTGCCGCGAGCGTGAGCAACCTGGTCGGCGAGCTGATCGCCGAGGGCGTGGTCGAGGAGGCAGGCTCGGTCGAGTCCGAGGGCGGCCGGCCGCGGGTCCTGCTGCGGGTCGCGCCAACGTTCAAGTACGTCGCCGGCGCCGAGGTCGGGGAGACCCGGGTCCGGGTCGAGCTGTTCGACCTGGCGATGAACGTGCTCGCGCGGGCCGATCACCCGATCAGTTCGCCGACGCCCGAAGAGGTCGTGAAGCACGTCCTGGAAGGGCTTTCGGCCGTGATCGCGTCGTCGGACGCGGGGACAGAACAGATCCTCGGCCTCGGCGTCGCGGTCTCGGGTGTGGTCGAGGACAACGCGGTCGTCGACGCGCAGACGCTCGGCTGGGACGCCGTACCGCTCGCCGCACTGCTTGCCGAGGGCACCGATATCCCGGTGCACGTGGACAACGGCGCGAACATGCTCGGTCAGGCGGAGATGTGGTTCGGCGCGGGGCGCGGTGCGACCGATGCGGTCGTCGCGCTCGTGGGCTCCGGCGTCGGCTCCGCCCTGGTGGCGGGTGGATCCAGCTACCGCGGCGCCCGCAGCAGCGCGGGCGAGTGGGGACACATGACGATCGTGTACGGCGGCCGGCAGTGCCGCTGCGGTGCGCTCGGATGCCTCGAGGCGTACGTCGGCGCGGAAGGCGTCCTCGACCGGTACCGCGTCGCCGGGGGCACCGCCGACGGTGACGAGGAGACCGCCTTCGTCGAGCTGCTCGCGTCAGCGTCGAACGGGTCCGAGCCGGCCGCGGCCATCGTCAGCGACACGATCGGCTACCTGGCGGCGGGATTCGCGAACCTGGTGAACCTGGTCAACCCCGAGCGGATCGTGCTCGGCGGCTGGGCCGGACTGTTGCTGGGGGAGAAGCACCTCGACGAACTACGGGCGGAGGTGGGCAAGCACGCCCTTCGCCGGCCGTACGCCCAGGTGTCGATCGTGCTGTGCGAACTGGGTCGCGACGCCGTAGCACTCGGCGCCGCGACCCTCCCCGTAGTGCGCCTGCTCCGCGACGGAGGCGCAGTACGCGGCCTTTCCGGAAACTAATCGCCGGATAGCGGCGAAAAGTTTCCGATCAGACGGTCCACTTCTGGTTGGCTGCACCGGTGCAGGTCCACGTCTGCAGCGGCGTGCCGTTGGCGGAACTGTTGCCGGTGACGTCGAGGCACTTCTTGGCCTGTGGATTCACCAGGTCACGTCCCGCGCTGTAGACCCATTGCTGCGCACCGGTCCCGTTGCAGGTCCACAGTTGGACCTTTGCGCCGTCGGCGAGTGAGCCCGCGTTCACGTCGAGGCATTTGCCCAGAGCACGGATCGTGCCGTCGCCGGGGCGGGTCCACTTCTGTGCATTCGTGCCGTTGCAGTCGTACAGCTGCACCGGGGTGCCGTCGGCCGAGTTGGCGGCGGCGACATCCATGCACTTGCCGGCCAGGCCGGTGATCTGCGAGCCGGTCGTACCGCTGCCGAGCGTGGAGACGCGGACGTAGTCGACGGTCATGGTCTGCGGCATCTGGGTCGTGCCGTCGGGGTAGCCCGGCCAGTACCCGCCGACCGCGACGTTCATGATCATGAAGAACGGGTGGTTGAAGACCCAGGTCTTGCCGCCCAGGTCCGCCGGCGTACGGCGCTGGTACTGCACGCCGTCGACGTACCAGGTGATCGAGTCCGGGGCCCAGTCCACCGCGAACGTGTGGAAGTCGTCGGCGAACGACCAGCCGTTCGGATGGTTGTACGCGGCACCGATCCCGCCGGCGCCGGAGTACCCCGGTCCGTGGATCGTGCCGTGCACGGTCGCGGGCTCCTTGCCGATGTTCTCCATGATGTCGATCTCGCCGTCGTTCGGCCAGTTGCCGCCGCCGAGCATCCAGAACGCGGGCCAGATCCCTTGCCCGCGGGGGATCTTGATGCGGGCCTCGAACCGGCCGTACGTCTGGGTGAACGTCTGAGCGGTGAGCAGCCGGGCCGACGTGTACTGGCACGGGCCGTAGTGGCACTGGAAGCCGCCGTTCTCCTGCCGGGCGGTGATCACCAGGTGGCCGTTGCCGTCCAGGGCGGAGTTGCGGGTGCTGTTGGTGTAGTACTGCATCTCGTTGTTGCCCCAGCCGCTGCCGCCGATGTCGTACCGCCACTTGGCGGGGTCGGGGGCCTGTCCGGCGGGACCGTCGAAGGTGTCCTCCCAGATCGTCGCCGTCGGTGCGGTGGCGGTCTGCTGCTGGGCCGAGGCCGGTGGTTGCAGGAGGGCGGTGCCGACCACGGCGGCACCGATCGCGAGGAGCGCGAGCATGCGGGGACGCTTCATGAAGTACCTCATTTCGGGGGCGTCTGAATGAGGGCGTGATTGGGCCGCAGCGTGCCGTGAGAACGCTCTCAGGTCAAGACCGCGACTAAATAAAAGATCTGAAAAAAGTCTCGCTTCCGGCGTTGACACCGGTGGGCACGGATGGTTACCTCGTGCTGACCAACTGTTGCGGCGCGGGCAGACGCCGGCAACTCGAACCGCCCCGAAACTCCTTTAAGACAAGGGAGACCGCCCCATGCCCGCGAAACGACATCTGCCTGTCCTGGTGGCCGCGCTGTGCGTCGCCGCCGCCGGACTCGGCATCGGTACCGCCCAGCCGGCGCAGGCCGCCGGCGAGCAGGTCAACATCTGGCTGACCACCACCAACGACTCGGCCGGCCGCAACGTGACCCGCGGTCTGCAGCAGCAGACACCGGTGAACTTCGGTCCGGCCGGCGGTACGGCGAACCAGACGATCACGGTCAACGAGAACACGACGTACCAGTCCTTCGAGGGCGGCGGCGCGTCGTTCACCGACAGCGCGGCGTGGCTGCTCAACAGCAGCAACACGATCTCCGCCACCACCCGCAACCAGGTGATGAAGGATCTGTTCGACCCGGTCAACGGAATCGGACTGGCCTTCACCCGCAACCCGATGGGTGCCTCCGACCTGGCCCGGTTCAACTATTCGTACGACGACACGTGCTGCGATCTGAACGACTTCAGCATCGGCCACGACCTGGCGGACGTCGTACCGCTGACCAAGCAGGCCAAACAGCTGAACCCGGCGCTGAAGGTGAAGGGTGCGCCGTGGAGTTCGCCGGCCTGGATGAAGGACAACAACAAGTTCACGAACCGCGGCTGGCTGAAGTGGGAGTACTACCCGATGTACGCCCAGTACTTCGTCAAGTACGTCCAGCAGAACGAGGCCCAGGGCAACCACATCGACTACGTGTCGGTGCAGAACGAGCCGACCTGCTGCGGGACCGACGACACCGGCTACGCGTCGATGAACTGGAACGGCTCCGGCCTGCTCGAGTTCACCAAGAACCACCTGATTCCCGCGTTCCGGGCGGCCGGCATCACTACGAAGGTGATGATCCTCGACTACAACTGGGGCAACTACAACGACCTGGGCTCGGTGCCACTGGCCGACGCCGCGTTGCGGAACGACCCGCTCTTCGGCGGCATCGCCTGGCACGGGTACGGCGGTGACGTGAACCTGCAGACCCAGGTGCACAACCAGTACCCGGCCGTGAACCACTACATGACCGAGCACTCGGGCGGCACCTGGATCGCGAACCAGCAGGTCGAGGACATGAACAACCTGGTCGACTACACCCGGAACTGGAGCAAGTCCTGGGTGAAGTGGAGCCTCGCCCTCGACCAGAACCATCTGCCGTACGTCGGTGCCGGCTGCAACGTCTGCACAGGTCTGGTGACGGTGCAGCGTGGAGGCAGCCGTGCCGGCCAGGTGGACAAGACGATCGAGTACTACACGATGGGCCACCTGACGAAGTTCGTGAAGCCGGGTGCCCTGCGGATCGACTCGACCGCGAACAGCTCGGTGAAGAACGTGGCCTGGAAGAACCCGGACGGGTCCAAGGCGCTGATCGCCTTCAACACCACAGGTAGTTCGCAGTCGGTGCGGGTGAACTGGGGCTCGCAGTCCTTCGTCTACACGCTGCCGACGAAGACGTCGGCCACCTTCACCTGGTCCGGCTCCCAGAGCGGCGACGGCGGAGGTGGCGGACAGATCACCGGGTTGGCAGGCAAGTGCATGGACGTCGCTGGTGCCAACAGCGCAGACGGTACGGCGGTCCAGTTGTACGACTGCAACGGTACGGCGGCGCAGCAGTGGGAACGTCCTGACGACGGGACGGTCCGGGCCCTCGGCAAATGCCTCGATGTCTCGGGCGGATCCGTGGCCGACGGTGCCCGGGTGCAGCTGTGGACGTGTAACGGCAGCGGTGCGCAGCAATGGAACTACACAAGCGGGAGAGACCTGGTGAATCCACAGGCGAACAAGTGTCTCGATGTGACAGGCAACAACTCCGCGAACGCGACGCCGCTACAGATCTGGACCTGCACCGGCGCGGCGAACCAGAAGTGGACCGTGTCATGAGGCGGCTGGTGGTCGCGGGAGCGGCCCTCGTTCTGGGTCTGAGCATCGCGCCGCCGGCGCAGGCCGCGACAGGTGCGGTCACTGGGCTGGCCGGCAAGTGCATGGACGTTGCCGGTGCGAACAGTGCGGACGGTACGACGGTGCAGCTGTACGACTGCAACGGGACCAACGCACAGCAGTGGACGCGCTCCAGCGACGGGACGCTGCGCGCGCTGGGCAAATGTCTGGACGTGTCGGGTGGTTCCGTGGCGAACGGCGCACGGGTGCGACTGTGGACGTGCAACGGCAGTGGTGCGCAGAAGTGGACGTACACGTCCGGTCGGGACCTGGTGAACCCACAGGCGAACAAGTGTCTCGATGTCACCGGCAACAACTCCGCGAACGGTACGCCGTTGCAGCTGTGGACCTGCACCGGTGCGGCCAACCAGAAGTGGAGCGTGCCGGCCGCGGACGACGGGCCGCCGCCGACGGGTGGTGCGCCGATGGCCGCGGCGCCGTACCTCTATCAGGGCTGGGGTGATCCTCCGAACCCGGCGACAGTCATGAACGCGACCGGGGTGAAGTGGTTCACGATGGCCTTCATCCTGTCCAACGGGTACTGCAACCCGATGTGGGACGGTCAGCGGCCGTTGACCGGCGGGGTCGACCAGCAGGCGCTCAACGCGATCCGCTCGAACGGCGGGGACGTAGTGGTGTCCGTCGGCGGCTGGTCCGGCAACAAGCTCGGCGAGAGCTGCGGATCGGCGGGCGAACTCGCGGCGGCGTACCAGAAGGTGATCAACGCGTTGTCGCTGAAGGCGTTCGACGTGGACATCGAGGCGACCGAGTTCAGCAACGCGACTGTGCGGCAGCGGGTGATCGACGCGCTGAAGATCGTCGAGCAGAACAACCCGGGCATCGCGACGTACCTGACCTTCGGGACGACGACCTCCGGGCCGGACGGGAACGGTCAGGACCTGATCCGGCGTGGTGCGGCCTCCGGGCTGAACCTGGACGGCTGGGTGATCATGCCGTTCGACTTCGGCGGCGGGTCGACCAACATGGGCACGCTGACCCGGCAGGCGGCGGACGGGCTGAAGAACCAGGTGAAGGCGGCGTACGGGCTGAGCGACGACGCGGCGTACCGGAAGATCGGCATCTCGTCGATGAACGGGCTCACGGACGTGGCCGGTGAGCGCGTCAACCTGTCCGACTTCGAGTCGATGCTGTCGTACGCGTCCGAGCACCACCTGACCCGCTTCACGTTCTGGTCGGTCAACCGGGACCGCCCGTGCGCGGGCGGCCCCGCCGACAGCTGCTCCGGCGTCCCCCAGCAGGCGTGGGACTACACCAAGGTCATCGGGCGGTACCGAGGGTAGGGGTTTGACCCTCCGGTAACCGGAGGGTGGAAGCTTGGGGACATGACGGCGACGGTGACGGTGGGGGAGTTCTCCCGCCTGACACATCTGAGTGTGAAGACCCTGCACCACTACCACGAGATCGGCCTGCTCGCGCCGGTCTCCGTGGACTCCTCGTCGGGCTACCGGCGCTACGGCACCGACCAGGTGGACATAGCGTTGCTGATCCGCCGGCTGCGTCTGTTGCGGATGCCGCTGGCGGATGTCCGGGCCGTGGTCGAGGCGTCCGACGGTCCGGCCCGGGAAGAGACGTTGCGTGCTCACCTCGAGCGGATGGAGCAGGAGCTCGCGCACACGCGCGAGGTCGTCACCTCGTTGCGTGAACTGCTGACACCTGGGCGGCCGGTGCTCGACGTGCAGTACCGGTTCATCCCGCCGTTCCGTGCGTACGGCGTGACCGGGCAGGTCGCGCGGGACGAGATCGGGCCGTGGTGCGGGTACGCGTTCGGCAAGCTGAACGCGGTCGGTGCGGACATCCACGCGACGTCCGGGGCGACGTACAGCGACGAGTTCTTCACCGAGGACGCCGGCCAGGTGGTCGCGTTCCTTCCGGTCGCGCCGGACCAGGCGCCGGCCGACGGTGTCGAGCTCGTCGATCTGCCCGGCGGGTACTTCGCCATCGCCGTCCACGCCGGCCCGATGACCGACTTCGACCGCACGTACGGCGCGCTCGGCAGCCACGTCGCGGAGTACTGCGAGGTCGCCCCGGGCCCGATCCGCGAGCTGTACCCCATCGGCCCGGGAGACGTTCCCGATCCGGCCGACTACCGAACCGAGGTCTGCTGGCCGATCCAGCGGATCCCAGTGCTGAAAGGCTGAAAATGTCTGTATCTCTGGAGAGTGTCGTCTTCGACTGCGCGGACGCGCAGACCCTCGCGGCCTTCTGGGCGCAGGTGCTGTCGTCCGAGGTCGATGCTGATGGCAACCAGTATTTCGCGACCGTGAACCGGGCCGCGCCGGGCACGACGCTGATGTTCATTCAGGTCCCCGAGCCGCGCACCGGCAAGAACCGCCTGCACGTCGACCTGTCCGCCACCGACTGGGCCGCCGAGATCGACCGGATCGTCGGCCTCGGCGCCCAGCGTGTCGACGAGCACGACGAGTTCGGCACCCACTGGATCACCCTCGCCGACCCCGAGGGCAACGTCTTCGACGTCGCCGAACACAAGGGCTGACGGTCCAGGCGCCGGGCGATCCGGGGGATTGCCAGGTCCCTGTTCAGGGAGGAGGGTGAGAACTGTCCGGCGGCGCCGGCGGGGCGCTGCCCCGAGCGTTAGGGGGTGGATCGTGTACGCGCGTTCCACCATGATCAATGCCACGCCGGCGGCGGTCGACGCCGGCATCGCGCAGGTGCGCGACGAAGTGATGCCGATGATGCAGGAGATCGACGGTTGCATCGGCCTGTCCATGATCGTCGACCGGGAGTCCGGCCGGTGTATCGCCACCAGCGCCTGGCAGTCGGAGGAGGCGATGCGGGCCTCCGACGAAGCGCTCCGCCCGATCCGGAACCGGATCGCGGAGACCATGGGAGATCCCAGCCCGGACATCCAGGAGTGGGAGATCGCCGTACTGCACCGGGACCACCGCTCCGTCGCCGGTGCGTGTGTCCGGGCCACCTGGGTCAAGGTCGAACCCGAGAACCTGGATCGCGCGATCGACGTGTACAAGATGGCCTCCGTGCCGAGGCTGGAGGACCTGGCCGGGTTCTGCAGTGCGAGCCTGCTGGTCGACCGCGTCTCAGGCCGTGCCGTCTCGTCGGTGACGTACGACAGTCAGGAGGCGATGGACGAGAACCGCGAGGCTGCCGCCTCGATGCGGGCCGCGACCACCAAGGACGCGGGCGCCGTCGTCCTGGACGTCGGCGAGTTCGAACTCGCGATCGCCCACCTGCGGGTCCCCGAGCTCACCTGATCGGCGCTCAGGGGGTGTGGCCGAAGGCGGCGGCGAACGCCTGGCGGAAGAGGTCCGCCAGGTCGTCCTCGCCGTCGCCGGCGGCCCAGCGGAGCAAGGCGGTGTGCGTCACCCCGAGTACGGCGCTTGCGGCTGCGCGGGCGCCGTACTCGAGCGTGGGATCGTCGGTGCAGATCGCCCTGACGAACGCCTCCTGGAGACGGAACTGGCTGTCGAGGTGGCGAGCCTGCAGCGCCGGGGTCGAGATCATCAGACGGAGGCGCGCGAGCAGCAGGTCGTGCTCGTGGGTGGCCGCCAGTTCGAGGATGGTCAGGGCGGTGCGGCCGATGCGGTCGGTGAGTGATCCGGTCGTGGGCAGTGTCGCGAGCGTGGTCGCGGTCAGCCGGTCGAAGTCGTCGTACAGGACCAGGTCTTCCTTGGTGGGGAAGTTCCGGTAGACGGTCATCGCCGAGACACCGGCCGCGTCGGCGACGTCGTTGACCGTGGTCGCGTCGTACCCGCGGTCGGTGAACAGGCGGAGCGCCTGCCGCTGGATGCGTTGCCGGGTGTCGGCGCGCTGGCGGTCCCTCAAGCTCATGTGGTAGATACTAACAATATGATAGTTTCTAACATGAATGGCACGGTCGCACTGGTGACGGGTGCGTCGCGGGGTATCGGGCGGGCGATCGCGGAGCGGCTGGCGGCGGCGGGTGCCGAGGTGGCGGTGCACTACCACCAGGACAAGGACGGTGCGGAGGAGACGCTGGCGCGGATCGGAGGGCGGGGTTTCGTCGTCGGCGCCGAGCTCGGGGTGCCGGGAGATGTCGACGAGGTGGTGGAGCAGGTGTCGGCCGGCTTGGCCGGGCGTCGGCTGGATGTGCTCGTGAACAACGCGGCGGCGCCGCCGGCAGGCCCGATCGGTACGGATTCGGAAGCGGCCTTCGACCGGTTGATGGCGGTGAACGTACGGGCGCCGTACTTCCTGATCCAGCGGTTGCTGCCGGTGCTGGCCGACGGGGGCCGGATGGCGAACCCGGCGCAGACCTCGTTCGCCATGACGAAGGGTGCGCTCGAGACGATGACGCGGACGTTGGCGCAGGAGCTCGGCGCCCGCGGGATCACCGTGAACGCCGTTGCGCCCGGTGCGACCCGGACCGAGGCGAACGGGGCGTTCTTCGAGGTTCCCGGGTTGTCGGAGTTGATCGTCGCGCAGACGGCGCTGGGTCGGTTGGGCAGCGGTGAGGACGTTGCCGAGGTGGTCGCGTTCCTGGCGTCACCGGCGGCGCGGTGGATCACCGGACAGGTCGTGGACGCGTCCGGTGGTCTCCATCTCGGCGTCGGCCAGCAGGCCGGCCAGCAGGTCGGCTAGCGCGTCGGGTCGGGCGTCGACTGGCGGTTCACTCGGGGGTCGAGTCGGTGTCGAGGAAGAGTTGTACGTCGGGGTGGGTGCGCAGCGCCGTACCGGGGTGGTCGGGGCCGATCGGTTGCGTGAGGGTGTCGTGGACGGCCTGGCGTTTGACCGATCCGGGGACCGAGCCGATCAGGGCGTGCGCGTTCAGCAGGCGGGGGATGGTCACCGTGACCGCATGCGTGGGGACGTCGGCGAGGGTGGGGAAGTTGCCCTCGTCGACCTGCTGGCGGCGGCTGGTCTCGTCGAGCGCGACGAGCCTCGCGGCCTGCGGGTCGTTGAAGTCGGCGGGCGGATCGTTGAACGCGAGGTGGCCGTTGACGCCCAGGCCGAACAGGACCAGGTCGAACGGCTCGTCACCCATCAGGTCTGCGTAGGCATCCGGGCCGTCCTCCGGCGCGAGTGGGTGGAACGTGGCCTGCGGCACCAGGTCGAGGAACGTCCGGCGCAGCCAGCTCCGGAACGCCTGCGGGGCGTCTGGCGCGAGACCGACGTACTCGTCCATGTGGAAGCACTCGACCTTGCTCCAGTCGAGGTCGGGCTCGGCGGCAAGAGCGGTGAGGGTGGCGGTCTGGCTCGGCGCGGCGGCGAGCATGATCCGCGCACGCCCACCGGTTGCGGTCGCGCGCCGGATGACCTCGGCGGCCAAACCTGCCGCGGCCCGGCCCAGGTCCTCGCGATCCTGGCAGACCTTGACCTGCGGAGCGTGCTCGGCCGTGACTGTCATCCAAACCCTCCAAGAATGCTGTCCACTGGGTCGACCCAGACTCCCATATCAACCACGTCCGTGACGTGCTGGTCAGGTGGTGAGGTAGGTGACGACGGCGCGGATCCGGCGGTTGTAGCCGGGAGAGTGGGACAGACCCAGTTTGTCGAAGATGGAGTTGGCGTGCTTCTCCACGGCGCTCGGGCTGATGAACAGGCGGTCGGCGATGCCGCTGTTGTTGTGACCTTCGGCCATGGCGGCGAGGACTTCGCGTTCGCGCGTGGTGAGCTTCTCCAGCGGGTCGGTGTGTGTGGTGCGGGACAGCAGCTGGCGGACCACCTCGGGGTCGAGCGCCACACCGCCGGAGCCGACCCGGTCGAGCGCGTCGAGGAACTCCTCGACCCGCATCACCCGGTCCTTCAGCAGGTAACCGATGCGCTCCTCACCTGACGTGATCAGCTCGCCGGCGTACGACTTCTCGACGTACTGCGAGAGCACGAGAACGCCGACGTCCGGCCAGGTCTCGCGGATCGTGAGCGCGGCGCGCAGGCCCTCGTCGGTGTGGGTCGGCGGCATGCGGACGTCGACACACACCACATCCGGCAGGGTGCCGGCCGCGGCGGCGGCGCGCACCACGGCGACGAGGGCGTCACCGTCGCCGACCGCGTCCAGAACCTCGTGGCCCTCCTCCAGGAGCAGGCGGACCAGGCCTTCGCGCAGCAGGGTCGAATCTTCGGCCAGGATCACTCGCATGGGAACTCCGCCTGGATGGTGGTGGGGCCGCCGGATGGGCTCGAGATGGTCAGGCGGCCGTCGTTGGCGACGACTCGGCCGGCCAGGCCGGTCAAACCTCGGCCGGTGACATCGGCCCCACCCTTGCCGTCGTCGGTCACGGTGACGCGGACACCGGCGGCCGGTCCGAGCGCGCTGCGCTCCGGCCGATCCCCTGCCCCCGTCGTGGTGGTGGGAGTCAGGGTGACCTCGATCTGCTTGGCCCGGGAGTGTTTGACGGCGTTGGTCAGGGCCTCGGAGATGACGAAGTACGCGGCCGTCTCGACGCCGGCAGGTGGCCGGGCGGGGAGATCGTAGTGGAGACGAACGGGAATGCTGGAGCGCTCGGTGAGAGCGGCGAGCACCTCCTGCAGCCCGAGTTGGTCGAGAGCAGTCGGGTAGACGCGCCAGGCGACGTCGCGAAGATCGGCCAGCGCCAGCTCGGACTCCTCGTGGGCCTGGCGGATCAGGTCTCCCGCGACGGACGGATCCCGGGAGCGACGAGCACGGCTGAGCAGCAGCCCGAGCGCGACCAGGCGCTGCTGCAGGCCGTCGTGCAGATCGCGCTCGATCCGGCGGCGCTCCTCGTTGACCACCTCGACGACCTCGGCCCGGCTCACCGTCAGCTCGGAGATGCGGCGCGTCAACGCCTCCTCCACCGAGGGCGTCAGGTGGCGGCGTGCCAGCTTGGCGTCGAGGTCGACGACGCCGGCCAGGCCCATGACGTTGATGTACAGGAGCAGCGCGCCGGGGATCGCGGCCACGGCGATGGTCGCGGTGGAGACCCGGTCGGCGCTCTCGATGTAGCCCCACGAGCCGTCGAACAGCCAGGCGCTGACCATCGTCCCGGCGACGACCAGTCCGTAGAGCAGGAGCAGTACGACGAGCGCGCCGAGTCCGCCGATCGGCCAGCGTCTGAGGAGGTACGTGTAGGCGGCGCGGTCGTCGTACGGACCGAGGTCGCGGATGCGGTGGAACCGGTCGAGCCGCCACACCTCGACCGCTGACAGTTGCCGTGCGCAACGATGCACGAAGCGTTCGGCGCGCGTGCGGGCGCGTGGCGTGGCGCGGACCGCGACCAGTGTGAGGGCCCCGAAAGCGACCAGCAGCAGCTCGAACGGCGCGAGCAGCGCGCCGACCGTGAGACCGGCCAGGGCCGCCGCGCCGCGTCGTACCAGGCCGGATCGTTGCCGCATGCTCGCAAGCGTAGCGGGCACCGGAGGAGGAGAAACTGCGGTTTTCCTCAGGTCTGTACTGTGGAAAATCGTTCGGAAGACGGCGGTCGGCCGCACTGCGCCGGTGGGTTCCGCGGACCTAGCGTCGTCGCCATGTTGACGACGACGAATCAGGTGATGATGACCGCAGCGCAAGCGACCCAGGAGCCGGCGGGCGGGGTGGCAGGGTGGGCGATCGAGCTGATGGAGAGGCTCGGTGCGCCCGGCGCGGGACTCGCGGTCGCCTTGGAGAATCTGTTCCCTCCGCTGCCGAGCGAGGTGATCCTGCCGCTCGCGGGATTCGCGGCCAGCCGCGGCGACCTCGGGCTGATCAGCGCGATCGTGTTCACCACCGTGGGCTCGGTCGTCGGCGCGCTCGCGCTGTACGGCGTGGGCGCCGTGCTCGGGCGGGACCGGACCAGGGCGCTCGCGGAGAAGCTTCCACTGGTCAAGCTGCGCGACGTCGACAAGGCCGAGGGGTGGTTCGCGCGGCACGGTCCGAAGGCGGTGCTGATCGGGCGGCTGGTCCCGGTGGTGCGGAGCCTGATCTCGGTGCCCGCCGGGGTGGAGCGGATGCGGGTCGCGGTGTTCCTGCCGCTGACCGCGGCCGGGAGCCTGGTGTGGAATTCCTTGCTGATCATGGCCGGTCACCAGCTCGGTGAGCGGTGGCATGTGGTCGAGTCGTCGGTCGGCGTGTTCCAGAAGCTCGTGGTCGTCGCGGCGGTGGTGGCCGTGGTGTCGTTCGTCGTGGTGAAGCTGCGCGGGCGTTCGAATGCTGAGAAAGTCCAGTAGACGGCTCGACTTTGACTACGCTCGGGGGAGTTGCCGCCGAGGTTCAGGAGTTGGGTCAGATGCCGTCAGTCGCGTTCGAGTCGCAGGTCGTGCCGGAGCCGCCGGCGTGGCCGCAGTCCGTGGTCACAGTGGTGGGCAATCCGCGGGCCGGTTCGCGGACGGCGGCTGCCGCGGCATCCGTCGCCGAGTTGCTCGCGTCCGAGCTCGGGACGCCGTACCGGATCGACGAGCTGATCGACCTGGTGACGTTCGCGCCGGCGATCTTCCAGGGCGACGAGGCGAGCGCCGAGGCGCGGGCGGCGCTGGAGAGCGCGGTCGAGCTGGTGTCGTCGGCGTCGGTGATCGTGCTCGCGACCCCGGTCTACAAGGGCAGCTACACGGGCCTGTTGAAGAGCTTCCTCGACGTACTGCGTCCCGCGGCGCTGGCCGGCGCGGTCGTCGTCCCCCTCACGGTGTCCGCCGCACCGAGCCACAAGCTCCTCGCGGACCAGCACCTCCGCCCGGTCCTGTCCGAGCTCGGGGCGAGCGCCCCCGTCCCCGGAGTCATCCTCGAGGAGAGCGACCTCGAAGACCTCCAGGTAGTCCTCTCCTCCTGGATCCGCACCAACGCCACCATCATCCAAGCCACCACCATCGCCCTCCAACCAGTCGCCGAACCCACACCCGCCCGGTAGACACGTCAGTCCCTCGACCTGTTGTTCTGGTGGGAACCTCAGGGGAGCTGGGTGGGTTCGATGTCGAGGGCGCTGAATCGGGCGGCCAGATCGTCGACCCAGGCGATCGGCGTACGGTGATCCGGGAGCGGAACATCGGCTTCGCTCCGCCAGAGAGCGTCGCCGAGGGCGGTGCGCAGATGCCAGGCCATCACGCGATCGGGAGACAAACGGCGTCCGGCAAGGTGCTGGTAGTGCCGCAGGGTCGCGTCCAGCAGTTCGACGCCCGGGCCGGTTCCAGGGAAGGCGCGCAGGTCGTACTCCGGCTCGGCGGTTCCGGCGGTTTCGAAGTCGACCACCACGCGGAGTCGGTCGCCCTCCCACACCTGGTTTCCGCCGTGCAGATCGCCGTGGACCAGGACGGTCGGCGTCGACGACGCGAGGACCGCATCCGCCCAGTCGCACCAGCGCAGTACCAGGTCGACCTGATCCGGCCGGACCCACTGGCCGAACCGCTGCCGGATCGTCCTGGTCGTCGCGGGCGGTAGCAGCGCCAGCGGCAGACCACCTGTCAGGCGGCCGACCCGCTCGACGGTGGCCGGGTGATGAAGGGCGGCCAGAAAGCCGGCCAGTTGCCGACCCGCATCCTCACGGTCGATCGAGTCCACGACGTCGAAGAGCGCCGTACCAGGAATGCGGCGGGTCACCAGGAGGAGCGGGTCCGTGCTGCTGGCGACAATCTCGGGAAGGAACGGGACACCGGGTTCGGCGGCCAACGCCACGAGGATCCCGACCTCGTGCGCCAACCGCAGCGCCGCGGGACGCGACCACGCGAACTTCACGACGAATCGTTCCCCGACCATCGCGCTGGCAGCCTGCCATTCCGGGTCGTCGTCGCCGATCGACGCCCGAACGACGATCTCCTGATTGCTCAGTTCCGGAGCCACAGCCCGCAACGCCTGAGCGATTGCCGCCGGAGAGCAGTCGTCCAGCCATCTCATGCCTTCATCTCACCACGTGTCTGCTTCCCGTACCGGCGCACGGGAAGCAGATACACGCGGGTCAGTCGGTGTGGGTGGGTTGGGTGGGGGAGTGGCGGAGGGTTGTGGTGGCTGGGATGAGGGTTGAGGCGAAGGTGAGGAGGGTGGCGGCGCCGATGACTACGAGGTAGATCCAGATCGGGCCGGTGGGGAGGGCGTTGTCGGAGACCTTGGCGGCGAAGGGGAGTAGGCAGGCCATGGCTACGGCGGTGCCGAGGGTGATGCCGGTGAGGGTGACCAAGGTGCTTTCGGTGGTGAGCATGCGGAGTACTTGGAAGCGGGTGGAGCCGGTCAGTCGTTGGAGCGCGAACTCGCGGCGGCGGCGCAGGGTAGTCGACACCAGGGTGTTGACGACCGAGACCGCGGTGTACGCGATCAGCATGCCGACGAGCATGTAGTTGATCCATGCCTGCGTCTGCAGGTCCTCGACGTTCGAGGCGACCAGGGTGCTGCGGTCCGCGACCTGGACGCCCGGATGGGCTGCCGCGAGCTCGGTCAGGGCCGGTCGTACGTCGGCACCCGGAGCGGCTCGCACCAGGACCTGCTTCGTCAACCCGTCCGTGGTGTGTGCGGCCACCAGCGACGCGGGCAGGATGATCGACTCGTACCCGCGCTCCGCGGCGAACGTCGCGATCACCCGCAGCTTCACCGGGGTCCCGTCGCCCAGCGTCATCGCGATCTCCGAGCCGACACCGCGACCGGTCTTCTGCGCCATGTACTCCGGCACGGCCGCCGTCGACCCGGTCAGCCCGGCGAGCGATCCGCCCGTCAACCGCACCGGCGCCGTACCGTCCGCGCCCTGCGCATCCACGCCGATCACCGGCGCGCCCTCCTCGTCGAACGGAGCATTCCGGGGATCGTCGACGGCAGCCATGCTCCGCACGAAGGCCGACGCACTCGCGACCCCGGGAGCCGAGCGGACCTGCGAGAGCAGTGTCTCTGAAACCCCGGCGTTCGACACCAGTACGGCGTTCGCTCGCAGATCCCGCGTGAACGCTTCCGAGGAGGCGTGCACCTGAGTGGTCTGCATGTACAGGTTCGCGGTCGAGATGCCGACGGCAAGCATCACCGGCATCACGGCGGACGACAGGGCCACCGACCGCGCGGACAGATTGCGGATCGCCAGCCGCCCGTTCACCCGGGTCAGCGCCTGCACCGGCCACCGCCAGAACGCCAGCACCAGCTTGGTCCAGAACGGCCCGAGCAGCGCGACCCCGATCGCCCAGCACAGGATCGACGGACCCGCGGTCGAGGCGGCGAGCGGCCCGCTCATCACGGTCGCGGTGACGATCAGCAACGCCATACCGCCACCGAGGAACAGCAGGCCGAAGAGCAACCGGATCCAGCTGAACCACTTGCGCTGCAGCGACGCCTCCATCAGCGCCTCCACCGGCCGGATCTTCGCCGACCGCCGCGCCGCGATCAACGCCGCGCCGACCGCCGCGAGCACCGCCGCGCCGGCACCGGCCGCGAACGGGATCCAGCCCTGCGAGAACTCGACCACCGGCGACGCGACCCCGTGCGACCCGAGCTGATCGAAGAGGAATCGCCCGAGGAGGGTCCCCGGCAGGATCCCGAGGAGGACCGCCGGCAGCGACACCATCATCGCCTCGCCGAGGATCATCCGCCGGACCTGACCCGGCGTCGTGCCGATCCCGCGGAGCAACGCGAACTCACGCTCCCGATGCTGCGCGGCGAGCGCCAGCGTGGACGCCACCACGAACATCATCGTCATCGCCGCGATCCCGCCGAACGAGCCGGCGATCGCGATCAACGCCGTACGGCGGGACTCGGCCTCCGGATGTTCCGCCAGGCCGCGGTCGACGCCGGCGCGGACTGTCAGGTTGCCGTCGATCTCCTCCAGCCGGTCCTTGACGGCCGAGATGTCGGTGCCGGGGGCAACTTGTACGCCGATGTCGGCGAAGCGTTCCGGGTTGCGGACGAGCTGCGCCGCGTCCTGGTCGGAGAAGAAGGCGTGACCGGGTGGGCCTGCTGCTACTCCGCTGATCGTGAAGGTCTTCGGCTCGCCGTTGATGATGAGGGTCAGCTGCTCGCCTACTTTCCCCGACGAAACCACTACTTCTCCGGAACGCGGCGCGCTGCCAGTACTGAGGCGGTAGGGCGCAAGAGAGGCGCTGGACCAGTTGTGGCCCTCGGTCACCACCGGAGCCTCAGCGGGTCGACCGTCGGTGTCGCCTGGCTGGTTGCTGGAGCCGGTGGGTGTCGTCGCTCCGGGTGGGATGATTGCTGGGAAGGTGTAGTCGCCTACGGCTGATGAGACGCCTTCTACTGAACGGATCTTGGGCAGGGCGTCGACGGGGACGCCTACGCGTTCGGTCAGGGGAGTGGGGTCTTCGACGCCGGGGCGGTGGTGGGACTGTTTGCCGGTGACGACCAGGGACGTTGCGGCCAGGCGTTGTGGCTCCACGTTGGAGCGGATGCCGGTCTCCATCAGGCCGCCGCAGGCCATCACGATCGCCGTACCGAAGACGACCGCGACGAACGTGGCGATGAATCCGCTCTTGCGATGACGCAAGGTGCGGACGGCGAGACGCATCATCCCGCCACCGCCTGGAGGCTGGACCATGCGCCGAGGTGGGTCATCCGATCGGCCACGGCCTCGGCGGTCGGTTCGGTCAGGCTGCCGGCCAGTGCGCCGTCGGCGAGGAAGACCACCTGGTCGGCGTACGACGCCGCGACCGGATCGTGGGTGACCATCACGACCGTCTGACCCTGTGTCCGAACCGGCTCACGCAGCAGTTCGAGTACGTCGGCAGCGGTCTGGGTGTCGAGCGCACCGGTCGGCTCGTCCGCGAAGATCACCGCGGGACGGGAGACAAGTGCGCGGGCGATCGCGACGCGCTGCTGCTGACCGCCGGACAGTTCCCCCGGGCGGTGCTTGTGGCGGTCGCCGAGACCGACGCGCTCCAGGACCTGACGTACCGCGGCCTTGTTCGGGCGGCGCCCGTCGAGTTCCTGCGGCAGGCAGACGTTCTGCCAGACGGTCAGCGCGGGCAGCAGGTTGAAGGACTGGAACACGAAGCCGATCCGCTCCCGCCGCAGCTCGGTCAGTTTGCGCTCGTTCAGCCCGGCCAGCGCCTGGCCGTCGATGTACACGCTGCCCGACGTCGGCCGGTCGAGGCCGGCGGCACAGTGCAGGAAGGTGCTCTTCCCTGACCCGGACGGCCCCATCACCGCCGTGAACGTGCCGGGGGAGAACTTCATCGAGATTCCGTCGAGCGCGGTGACGGCGTTCCCGCCCCGGCCGTAGGCCCGTCGTACATCCTGCAGGACGACCGAGTACCCGGTCCCGTCGAAAGCTTCCTGCGTCCGCTTCTTCATGCCGTCGACGCTACGGACGGACGGCGTACCGGCCGATGGTGCTGGACCGCCACGGCAGGTGGACCAAAGTCCACCCTCTGGTAACGCAGCACCCTAGTAACGCAGCAGCGCTCGCAGCCCTTCGGCGTAGCTCTCGGGGGTGACGTCGCCGATGACCAGGCGCTGGAGGATGAACCCGGGCAAGGTGCCGAACATGACCTGCGCGACATGCTTCGGGTTGGCGTCCGGGTCAACCGTGCCGTCGGCCTGAGCGCGGCGGACGACCGCCTCGAAGTGGTCGCGCAGCCGGGTGTACTTGTCGGCCGCGGTCGCCATCACCGCCGGGTTGCGCAGCGCCTCGGACCAGGCCTGCACTCCGACCCGGGTGACATCGCCACCGGGGCGTTCCGCGATCACGACGACATGCTTGAGCGCGGTCTCCAGCGCGGCGACAGGAGTCAGCGGACCCTCGGTGGCGAGGATCTGCTCGAAGACCTCGTCGACGGTGCTGAGCGCGTCCTCGGCGATCGCGCCGACGATCTCCTCCTTGCTCTTGAAGTACCCGTAGACGGCGCCCGCGGACAGCCCGGACTCGCGGATCACGTCCGCCATCGTCGTCTTGTGGAACCCCTCCTCGATCACGCAGGTGCGGGCTGCCGCGACGATCTGGGCGCGGCGGGCCAGGCGGTGTTCATCGGTGACCTTGGGCACGTCCGCAACATAAAACGAATGTCCGTTCTTGACAAGTCACCCGCCCACTGATCAGGCTGGAACCGATAAAGAACGATCATTCGGTTTTATTGCGCGAGGGAGTGCAGAACCATGACCACTGAGGCGCACGCGGCCGACCGTCGCCGGCCGCCCCTGATCGCCGTCATCACTCTGCTGACCGCGGTCCTCACGGTGTTGCTGATCGCGTTCGCCTGGCCGTCCGCCCGCTCCGAACCGCGGGACCTGCCGATCGCCGTCTCCGGTCCGGCGCCCGCGGTCGAGCAGATGAAGGCCAAGCTCGACCAGGCGATGCCGGGCGGCTTCGAGATCACCGCCGTACCGGATCGGCAGGCGGCCGTGCAGCGGATCCAGGACCGCGACGCGTACGGCGCGATCGTGCTCGACGCGGCGCAGCCCGAGATTCTCACCGCATCGGCCGGTGGACCGTCGGTCGCACAGGTGCTGACGCAGGTGTCGGCCAGGATGTCGCCGGAAGGCCAGGTGAAGGTCACTGATGTCGTCCCGCTGCCGAAGGACGATCCGCGCGGCGCAGGCCTGGCCGCCGGCGCGCTGCCGCTCGTACTCGGCGGGATTCTCGCCGCCGGCGCCCTGACCCAACTGGTGCGCTCCGGAACGAAGCGGATGATCGGTGCACTCACATTCGCCGTCACCGGTGGCCTGGCGCTGGCCGCCGTACTGCAGTACTGGCTCGGCTCGTTCGAGGGCAGCTACCTGGGCAACTCCGGCGTGATCGCGATGTCGATCGCGGCGATCAGCCTCACCCTGCTGGGCCTCGAATGGTTGCTCGGTATGGCGGGACTCGCCCTCGGCAGTGCGGTGATGATGCTGCTCGGCAACCCGCTGTCCGGGATGACGAGTGCGCCGGAGATGCTGCCGAGCGGCTGGGGTGCGCTGGGGCAGCTGCTGCCGCCGGGTGCGGCGGGTACGGCGTTGCGCTCGGTCAGCTTCTTCGACGGTGCGGGCGCCACCCGGCCTCTCGTCGTACTGAGCTGCTGGCTGCTCGCCGGTCTGGTGTTCTGCGGCCTCGGGGCACTCCGTGGCCGGGGACACGCCGTACCCGCCCGTCATGAGGCGGTCACGGCCTGACAAAGTAGTGGTATGGCAACGCGGTGACCGGATCGTTACGTTCCGGTCACCGCGTTACTGCGCTACAGGTGCGACAACGTTGTCTGTCAAGCATTGACTTCGGTCAGCGAGGGCTCCTACGGTCGCGGGAAAGCCCGCTGGGGTTGGGCCGTAGTACCGGGATGACAACGATTGCCCGAAGGTGGACCTGATGGTGACAAGGAAACGTTTCAAAGCAGCGGCCGCGCTGGGTGCGCTGCTGCTGGCGGTCTCGGCCTGCAGCCAGGGCTCGACGACCAAACAGCCGGAGACGGGCGGCTCGCAGAGCGCCGGCCCGGCGAACATCAAGATCGCGTACCAGCAGTGGGGTCCGGGCACGGTGATGAAGAACTTCCTCGCCGGTGTGAAGACGGAGTACGAGGCGGCGAACCCCGGCTCGAAGGTCGAGATCCTGCCGATCGTTGCCTCGGAGAACGACTACTACACCAAGCTGCAGCTGATGATGCGGTCGCCGAACACGGCACCGGACGTGGTCTACGAGGACACCTTCCTGATCAACTCCGACATCACCGCGGGGTACCTGAAGCCGCTCGACGACTACATCAAGGGCTGGGACCAGTGGGGCCAGTTCGAGGAGACCGCCAAGGGCGCGGCCAAGGCGCTCGACGGCAAGACGTACGGCATCCCGGACGGCACCGACACCCGCGCGCTCTGGTACAACAAGCAGCTGTTCGCGAAGGCTGGACTGCCGGAGGACTGGCAGCCGAAGACCTGGGACGACGTGCTCAGCGCGGCCCGGACCATCAAGCAGAAGCTCCCCGGTGTCACCCCGCTGAACGTGTACTCCGGCAAGCCGATGGGTGAAGCGTCCGCGATGCAGGGCTTCGAGATGCTGCTGTACGGCACCAAGGACTCGCTGTACAACCACGACCAGAAGAAGTGGGTCGTCGGCAGCCAGGGCTTCAAGGACTCGCTGAACTTCATCAAGACCATCTACAGCGAGGGCCTCGCCCCGTCGCCGAAGCAGGCGCTCGACCCGAACATGGGCAGCAAGGTCGGCACCGAGTTGCTGCCCGGCGGCAAGCTGGGCATCGCGCTGGACGGTTCCTGGATCTACAGCAACTGGCAGAAGACCGGTGCGAAGCCGTGGCCGCAGTGGACCACGGTGCTCGGCCAGACCGCGATGCCGACCCAGGACGGCGGCGGCAAGGGCAAGGTCAGCCTCTCCGGCGGCTGGACCTGGGCGATCCCGGCGAAGTCCAAGAATCCGGACGCGGCCTGGAACCTGATCAAGACCCTGCAGACGCAGAAGAACGCGACCAAGTACGCCACCGACGGCGCGCAGATCGCCGTACGGAAGGACGTCGCCGAGGACCCCGGGTACAAGAACTCCGCGAAGAGCACGAAGTTCTTCACCGACCTGGTGTCGGTGACCGTGTACCGCCCGGCGTTCGCGGAGTACCCGAAGGTCTCCAACGAGATCATCACCGCGATGGAGGCGGTGATGACGGGTCAGTCCTCGCCGGACGAGGCCGCGAAGAACTACGACGAGGCCGTCGAAGGCATCGTCACCAAGGACAAGACGACGACCCAGAGCACCGGCCAGTAATCCCTGGCCCGGAAGGGAAATCTCCCCTGTGACGACGACTGTCGCGCCGACCACGGCCGCGCCCGCTCAACCGAGCGGCCGGCCGCGGGCGGCGAACTTCCTCCGCATGCTGCCGCTCTCCCCGGCGATCGGGCTGATGCTGGTCTTCCTGGCCGGCCCGATCATCTACTGCCTGTACGCCGCGTTCACGAACATGGCGCTCACCGGCACCGGTGCCGCGGACGTCAAGTTCGTCGGGCTGGAGAACTTCCGCAAGGCGTTCGGCAGCGGCGCGTTCACGAACGCGATCTGGCTGACGCTGGTGTTCACGCTGATCTCCGCGATCATCGGCCAGAACACGCTCGGCCTCGGCCTCGCACTGCTGATGCGGAAGTCCAACCGGATCATTCGCAACTTCGTCGGTACGTCGGTGATCGGCGCGTGGGTCCTGCCCGAAGTGGTCGCGGCGTACCTGCTGAGCGCGTTCTTCAACGACGAGGGCACGCTGAACGTGATGCTGCACGCGGTCGGCCTGCCCGGTCAGGACTGGTTGTACGCGGCACCGATCATCGCGGTGTCGCTGGCGAACATCTGGCGCGGTACGGCGTTCTCGATGCTGGTGTACTCCGCCGCGTTGAGCGAGATCCCCAAGGAGATCGAGGAATCCGCCGAGATGGACGGCGCCGGCGGGTGGCGGCGGCTGCTGTTCGTGACGCTGCCGATGATCACCCGCGCGATCATGACCAACCTGATGCTGATCACGCTGCAGACGCTGAGCGTGTTCGGCCTGATCTACGCGATGACCCGCGGCGGCCCGGGGACCAAGAGCCAGACGCTGCCGCTGTACATGTACGAGCAGGCGTTCAGCTTCTCCCAGATCGGCTACGGCACGGCGATCGCACTGGTGATGCTGGCGATCGGCGCGGTGTTCTCGCTGATCTACCTGCGTGGACTCAACTCGGAGGCAGCGTGATTGCCCGCGACCGGATCAGCAAGCTGGCATCGAACCTGGTCCTGCTGGCCATCGGCATCCTGTTCGTGCTTCCGCTGCTGTGGGTGCTGTTCGCGTCGATCAACCGGACCGCGGGGCTGCGGGTCGAGTTCCCGACGGATCCGACACTCGGGAACTTCAAGGCGGTGCTGAACACCGACACGACGTACCGTCCCGTCCTGAACGGCGTCGTGCTGTGCGGTGGGGCCGCGTTGCTGACGATGGTGTGTGCGGTGCTCGCGGCGTACCCGTTGTCGCGCTTCAAGACGCGGTTCAACCGGCCGTTCCTGCTGACGGTGCTGTTCTGCACCGGGTTGCCGATCACCGCGGTCATGGTGCCGGTGTACGGGCTCTTCGTGCAGCTGAACCTGGTCGACACGATCGGCGGCACGATCATGTTCATGGCGACTTCGGCGTTGCCGTTCGCGATCTGGCTGACGAAGACGTTCATGGACGGCGTACCGATCTCGCTGGAGGAAGCGGCCTGGGTCGACGGCGCCGGCAACATGCGCGCACTGTGGGCGATCGTGCTGCCGTTGATGTGGCCGGGGATCGCGGTCGTGCTGATCTTCACGTTCATCGGCATGTGGGGGAACTTCTTCGTCCCGTTCATGCTGCTGCTCTCCCCGGAGCGGTTGCCGGCGTCGGTCAGCATCTTCACGTTCTTCGGCCAGTACGGCGAACCGAACTACGGGCAGCTGGCGGCGTACTCCCTCATCTACACCACCCCCGTCCTCCTCCTCTACCTCCTCCTCAGCAAGAAACTAGGCGGCGCCTTCGCCCTAGGCGGAGCCATCAAGGGCTAGGACACCGCCGCGCGGCACAGCCCGGCGAGTCGTGGATCTTGGTCGCGTACGCGCGCCGATATCCACGACTCGCGGTTCGGCTCCGGAGCCAAACGCCACGACTCGGCGTCGCGCTCCCCTGGAGGGGTCAGCGGGTGGCTAGGGTGTGGCGGGCTTGTTGCCAGGAGTCGAGCCTTTCCTGGAACGTGGCATTCCATTGAGAGTCGGGGGCGGCGTCGGCGAAGCGGGACAGGGCGATGGGGGCCAGGGTGGTGGCTGCTTCGGGGGCGCCTTCCAGGACTATGGCCAGGCGGACGACGAAGGTCGTCAGGCGGGTCAGGCGGGAGTGATCCGGTGTGGCTTCCAGGTCCTTCAGTTGGGAGCGGAGCTGTTTGACGGTGCGTAGCGCCGTACGGTGCTGACCGCGGCCGGGGACCGGGTCGAGTTCGTCGGGCGGGATGCCGAGCAGTTCCGCGAGGTCGGCCGACGGCTCGGCCGGCGTGGACTTGCCGAAGAGGCGCGGCTTGTCGGCCTGGAGGCGTTCGGTGATCTCGTCCAGCAGTTGGTCGACGCTGCTGACGAGGGCCGGTACGGCGTGATCGGCGGTCCTGCGGCGGTTGGTCTCCAGCGCGGTGACGCGGGCGTGCTCCGCCTCGACGGTGGCTCGCAGCGTGTCCGGCCAGTCGTCCAGTCCGGTCAGCTCCTGCTGGCGCGGCGCGGACGGGTTGAGGGCACTCGCGTCGAGCGGTTTGTCGCCGGCGCGAGCCGCGGTGATGTCTTCCTCGAGCTTCTTCTTCGGGCCTGGAACGATTGAGCTCACCCATCCACCCTACGCACGTCCGAGGGTACGACGCCTCCGCATCTGCTGGGTTGGCGTCCGAGGTGCTGGGTTAGCGGCCGAGATCCGGGACGCCAACCCTGCATCTCGGACGTATACCCACCAAAGGCGGAGGCGGCGGCGCGGTCACCGAAGCGGGTGAGTCAGGTGTCGAGGCGGCGCAGGTTCCAGACCGATGGGACTATGAGCGTGACGACGGTGATCAGGACGAACAGTGCGGCGCCGTACAGTTCGACGGCCTTCGCGCTGATCGCGACCGCGACGTACCCGACGGTGAGCTGGCCGGCGGGGCCGGCGATGAACGAGCCGAGCATGTCGTACGACGCCACGCGGGACAGCTTGTCGATGGGTACGTGCTGGCCGAGCGCGGTCTCCCAGCTGATCCCGAAGATGTCGAAGCCGACCCCGAGCAGGAACGCGGCGATCGCCATCGCCCACAACTGCGGCAGCAGGGCGAGGCACAGCATGACCGGCACGGTGAGGAGCATGCCGAGCATCCCGGTGCGCAGCGGCCGGCGAGGCTTGAGCCGGAGCATGACGATGCCGCCGGCAACGAGTCCGGCGCCGAAGCAGGCGCTCACCACTCCCCAACCCGCCCGGCCGAAGGTGCGGTCCGCGATCACCGGTCCGAGGACCTGGTAGCAGGCCGTGAAGATGAGGTTGAGCAGCCCGAACGCGAGCACGATCACCCAGACCCACTGCCGGGAAGCGAACTCGCGCCAGCCCTCGCGCAGATCGGTCAGCACCGAGCTCGCCGCCCGCTCGATCCGCGGGATCGTCAGCCGGGACAGCAGCAGCGCCGCGAGCAGGAACGTCACGCCGTCCACCGCGAGCCCGATTCCTGGCCCGGTCAGCCCGACGATCACGCCGGCGACCGCGCCTCCGCCGATCATCGCCGCCGATCGCGCGAACCCGGAGATCGCGTTCGCCTGCGGGAGCTCGGCCCGGTCCACGATCGACGGCAGGATGCCCGTCATGGCCGGCATCACGAACGCCGCCGCGACCCCGTTGACCGCTTCGATCACCGCGAGTTGCCAGATCGTCGCGTGCCCGCTGAGTACGAGCGCCGCGGCCAGGCCCTGGGTGAGTCCGCTGACAGTGTTCGCCACGACCAGCACCAGGTGCCGGGGTAGCCGGTCGGAGATCACCCCGCCGAGCAGCAGGAACACGATGTTCGGGGTGCTCCGCGCCGCCAGCACGGTCCCGACCGCGGACGCCGAGTGCGAGACGTCCAGTACGGCGAACACCAGCGCCACCGGGGCGATCGACGATCCCAGGATCGAGACGAACCGCGCGGACACGAACACCCGCACGTCCCGATGCCGCAGTACGGCCAGGTCCTCCCGGAACGTCACCCCCGCCACCCCTCTCCCGAGCCCGGTGATCGTATCCGACCGGGCCGCCGGCCGGGCAGCGGATTGTCCTTCGTTGTCACTGGGGGTGATCGCGGGATTGCCGTTACCGTGGGGTATTGGTCCTCGAACTGCAGGAGGCTCCGTGAAGATCAACGACGTACTGCGCGGCAAGGGCAACCAGGTCGTCACCATCTCCCCAGAAGCCACTGTCACCGAACTGCTGGCCCTGCTGGCCGAACGCAACATCGGCGCGGTGGTGGTCAGCCCGGACGGGTCGGCGGTCGCCGGCATCGTGTCCGAGCGGGACATCGTTCGGCTCTGGAACGGTACGCCGGAAGCGGGCGACGTCCGCGTGAGCGCGATCATGACCTCGGAGGTGCACACCTGCACACCGGACGACCACATCGACAACCTGATGCGGCTGATGACGGACCAGCGGATCCGGCACGTCCCGGTCGTTGTCGACGGCAACCTCGCCGGGCTGGTCAGCATCGGGGACGTCGTCAAGTCGCGGATCGGTGAGCTCGAGTTCGAGAGGGAGCAGCTCTCCAACTACATCAGCAGCTGACCGCGGCCGCCCCGGGACGTACTCCGGGGCGGCAAGCAGCTCAGCTCAGCTCGATCAGGTCTCCGAGGTCGAGGCCCTCGAGCTGCGGGCGCACGTCCTTCGCCTCCCCGACGACGACCACGAGCAGGCCGTCGGTGCCGACGTACCGCCGGTAGGCCTCGGTCGCGGCCTCGGCCGTGGTGGCGGCGATGGTGGTCAGGTACGTGTCGGCGAAGTCGATCGGTACGCCGTTCGCGATGTTGCTGCCGACCTGCTGGGCGACCGAGTCGGCCTGCTCGTACCGCAGCGGCGCGGTCCGGATCAGGCTGTCCTTCGCCTCCTGGACCTCCTGCTCGGTGAGACCGTCGCGGGCCTCCCGCAGGATGCGCAGCGCGTCACCGATCGCGGCGCCGGTGACCTCGGTCCGTACGGCGCCTCCGAGGCTGAAGGTCCCGCCCTTGCGCGGGGCCGCGAAGCTGGTCCGCGTCCCGTAGGTGTAGCCCTTCTCCTCGCGCAGCACGGTGTCCACGCGCGACGTGATCGTCCCGCCGACGACGTGGTTCGCGACCGCGGCCGCACCCCACGCCGGGTCCCGACGGTCCGGGCCGGCGCAGCCGATCAGCAGCTGGCTCTGGACCGAACCCGGCCGGTCGACCAGTACGACCCGGTTGCCCGGGAGGTAGATCGGCTCCGGTGTCTCGACGGTCGGCGCCGCCTCGGAGGACCAGCTGCCGAAGGCCTCGTCGATGATCGCGGCGACGTCCACGCCGGTCGCGTCACCGGCGAACAGGATCTCCGCCCGCTCGGGGCCGATGTTCTTGTGGTAGAAGTCGGCCACGGCGACGTTCGTGAGCGGCCTGATCGTGTCCGGCGTCCCCGCGGTCGGCCGGGAGCGCCGTGTCGACGGGTCGAAGAGGTGCGCCGCGAACGCCTCGCGTGCCCGGTACCCGGCGTTCGCCCGCTCCTGGTTGATCTCGCCGAGCCGGATCGTCACGTGCCGCCCGACATCGGCCTGGTTGAACGCGGGCCGCGTGATCGCCTCGGCCAGCAACTGCACCGCCGGCGCGAGATGCGACACCGGCACGGAAATCTCTACGTGCAGCGCGTCCGAGCTGACGTCGACGCCGTACGCCGCTCCGTGCCGCTCCAGGGCGGCCGCGAACTCGTTGGCCGAGTGCAGCTCGGTGCCCTCGTCGAGCGTCCGGGACATGATCGTCGCGACGCCTTCGAGCTCGCGCGGCTCGGCGATCAGCGGCATCGCGATGGTCACGCGCACCGTGGCGACGTACTGGCCCGGGCGGTCGAAGACGTGCACCGGCGTACCGACGCTGGTCCGGGTCGTGGTCGCGTCCGGGAACTTCCACGGCCGCGGGGCGCCGACGGGCGGCGGGGTGGTCAGAACCTGGTTCATTCCTGTGCTCCTCCCGAAGCCGGCACCGAAGTCGACGCCGTCTCGCTGCGGCGGTAGGTGACCTGTGCGCGGCCCTCCGCGCGGATCCAGGTTCGCGCCGCCTCCTGGACCTGCTCGACCGTGACGGCCTGGATCTGGTCGATCCGGGTGTTGATCCGGTTCGCGTCGCCGAACAGCAGGGCGTGGTGCGAGATCTCGTCGGCGCGGCCCGCGCACGTCGCCAGCTGCTCCAGCCAGTCCCGCTCGGCCTGCGCCTGCACGGTCGCGAGTTCCTCGTCGGTGACACCGTCGAGAGCGAGCTTCTCGATCTCCTCGAGCAGTGCGTCCTCGACCTTCTGCAGGTCGACGCCGTCCGACGCGATCCCGGTCAGCGTCCCGAAGGACACCCCGCCGATCAGCGGCAGCGCCCCACCGGACACCGACTGCGCGATCTGCTCGTCACGGACCAGCCGCCGGTTCAGCCGGCCGCTCTGCCCCGCGGCGAGGATGTCGAGCGCGAGCCCGGCCGCGTCGAGCTCCGGCGTACCGTCCACCGGCAGCCGGAACATCATCGTCACCAGGTCGGACGGTACGTCGGACACCACGTCGTCGCGGCGTACTTCGGTCAGCGGGCCGATCGTGCCGTCCGGCGCGGGCGGCGGCGCGGGGATCGCCGGCAGATGGCCGAAGTACCGCTTGGCGGCGTCGAACGCGTCTTCCTCGGACACGTCCCCGACGATCGTCAGGACGGCGTTGTTCGGGCCGTAGTACTTGCGGAAGAACGCGTGCACGTCCTCCAGCGACGCCGCGTCCAGGTCGGCCATCGAGCCGATCGTCATGTGCGCGTACGGGTGGTCCTCGGGGAACGCGAGCCGCACGAGCCGCTCGTACGAGTCGCCGTACGGACGGTTGTCGTACGACTGCCGCTTCTCCTCCTTGACCACGTCACGCTGGTTGTCCAGGTTCTCCTGGTTGACCGCGTCGAGCAGGTAACCCATCCGGTCCGCCTCGAGCCAGAGCGCGAGGTCGAGACCGCCGCTGGGCAGCGACTCGAAGTAGTTGGTGCGATCGAAGAACGTGCTCGCGTTGAGGCTGGCGCCCGCGGTTTCCAGCAGGCTGAAGTGCTGACCGGAGGCGACGTTGCGCGACCCCTGGAACATCAGGTGCTCGAAGAGGTGCGCGAAGCCGGTCAGCCCCGGCGGTTCGTGGCGCGAGCCGACGTCGTACCAGAGGTTGACGGCGACGATCGGAACGGCGCGGTCAGAGCTGACGACGACCCGCAGGCCGTTGTCGAGCATCTGCTCCGCGATGGCGTACGTCAAGGGCATACCGGCCACCATACGTGGTCGGTAAACCAGTTCACTCCAGGTGTTTCAGGACCTCGTCGTGGAGGCGGCCGTTGGTGGCGACGGCGTTCGGGCCGTTCGGGCCGGGGGCACCGTCGACGGAGGTGAAGCGGCCGCCGGCCTCCTCGACGATGATCGCCAGCGCGGCCATGTCGTACAGGTTCAGCTCGGGCTCGGCGGCGATGTCGACGGCGCCCTCGGCGACCAGCATGTACGACCAGAAGTCGCCGTACGCGCGGGTCCGCCAGACCGAGTCCATCAGCTCGGCCCACTGGTCCTTCTTGCCGAGCTTCTCCCAGCCCTTGAGCGAGGCGTACGACAGCGAGGCGTCCTCGAGTTTGCTCACGTCGCTGACCCGGCACGGCTGCGACGAGTGCAGCGCGCGGCCGGTCCAGGCGCCGTCGCCGTACGACGCCCACCAGCGCTTCCCGAGCGCGGGAGCCGACACCACGCCGACGACGACCTGGTCCTCGATCATCAGGCTGATCAGCGTCGCCCAGACCGGGACGCCGCGGATGTAGTTCTTGGTGCCGTCGATCGGGTCGACCACCCAGCGGCGCACACCCCAGCCGGAGGTCCCGTCCTCTTCGCCCACGAACGCGTCCCGCGGGCGGGCCCGGGCGAGCGTCTTGCGCATCACGTCCTCGACCTTCTTGTCCGACTCGCTCACCGGGGTGAGGTCGGGCTTGGTGGCCACGTGCAGGTCGAGCGCCTTGTAGCGGTCCATCGTGGTCGAGTCCGCGTCGTCGGCCAGGATGTGGGCGAGCCGCAGGTCATCCGTGTGCGAAGGCATGCCGGAAGGCTAGCCTGATCCGTCCGCCGAGGGGTCCGGGAGTCCGGTAAACGTTGCGGATCGGTTGCGCCGTGGATTGAACCGAACGAAGTCGTTGAACGTGCCATTAGTGTCTGATCACGTCCTACGACTGCCGGGAGGCGTCAATGTTCGAGCGCTTCGGGGACTTGCCACTGCACGTGCTGGTGATTCATCTGGCCGTGGTGCTGCTGCCGATCGCCGCGCTGACCGGGATCGTCTTCGCGCTGGTGCCGAAATGGCGCTGGCTGCTGCGCTGGCCGGCACTGCTGCTCGGGCTGGGAACGGTGGTCGTCGCGCTGGTGGCGAAGCTGAGCGGTGAGGCGTTCGTGCAGGCGGTGCCGACGCTGGAGAAGGCTGTCGCGGTCCACGAGGAACGCGGCAACCTGCTGGTCTGGTTCTGCGTGCTGTTCGCGCTGGCTGCCGTGGCCGCGTTCCTGCTGCTCGGCGGGCCGTCCGCGCTGGCCAGCGGTAAGGGTGCGAAGGCAACGAAGAGCCGCCCGCTGGAGCTGGTCACCCAGGCGGCCGTCGTGGTGGTCGGCGCGCTGGTCATCTGGCAGACCATCCGTACCGGCGACGCCGGCGCGAAGGCGGTCTGGGACGGCCAGCTCCCGAAGTAGCCCCTGTCTCGCGCCGCGGCTTCGCGAAGTTGGCCGCTCGCTCTCCGTGGATCTTTTCAGAACCCACCGGCCGCGCTCGCCGCGAGGTGGTCCCAGTCCCATGCGATGTGTTCGCTCAGGCGAGGCATCCCCGGTCACGAGACGAGACCGGGTGGTTCGGGCCCGGGCGAGGAGCAGCCGAACGAGTGGGGAGTCCTACCCACCTCACGCGACCAGCAGAACTCCCCACGCCCGGACGCAATGACGGCGCCGACCGCTCAGCTGCTTGCGGCGCGGCTGGCGAGCAACCGGCGGAACGACGCGACCCGGTCGGCGTCGGCGCGGCCCTCGGCGACGGCGTCGTCCAGGGCGCAGTCGGGGGCGTCGGCGGTGTGGACACAACCGCGCGGGCAGTCCTCGGAGATGTCGGCCAGATCCGGGAAGGCGTGGATCAGCTTGTCCGGGTCGACGTGCGCGAGACCGAACGAGCGGATCCCGGGGGTGTCGATCAGCCAGCCGCCGCCGGGCAGCCGCAGGACGACGGTGTTGGTCGACGTATGGCGGCCGCGGCCGGTGACCTCGTTGACGATGCCCACCGCCCGGGCGGCGCCGGGGATAACGCCGTTCACCAGCGTGGACTTGCCGACGCCCGAGTGCCCGACCAGCACGCTGGTGCGGTCCTGGAGCTGCTCGTGGAGGGCGCTCAGGTCGCCGCCCTGGTGGGTCGCGACGGACTCGACGCCGAGCGGTCGGTAGATGGAGAGCAGCGGATCCGGGTCGGCCAGGTCGGTCTTGGTGAGGCAGAGCAGCGGTCGCATGCCGGCGTCGTACGCCGCGACCAGGAAGCGGTCGATGAGGCCGGTGCGGGGCTCCGGGTTGGCGACCGCGACGACGATCACCAGTTGGTCCGCGTTCGCCACCAGCGGGCGCTCGACCGGGTCGTCGTCATCGGCGGAGCGGCGCAGCAACGTGGAGCGGGGGACGACCTCGACGATCCGCGCGAGCGTGCCCTCGTCGCCGCTCGCGTCACCGTCGAGCTTCACCCGGTCGCCGACGATCACGCCCGTGCGGCCGAGCTGCCGCGCCTTCATCGCGGTCACCTCCCGGCCCGCCCGGCCGGACGGCGGCTGACCATGGGCCCCGTCCTCCACCCAGCAGGTGTAGCGGCCGCGGTCGCGGGTGATCACGAACGCCTCGGCGGCGTCGACGTACGAGGGGCGGTCCTTGGTCCGCGGCCGGGTGCGGCGCTTCGGCCGGTCGTACCGGGCCTCCTCGTCGTACCGCGACATCAGCCGACGAGCCCCGGCCACATGTCGGGGAACTCGGGCAGGGTTTTCGCGGTGGTCTCGATGTTCTCGATCCGCAGGTCGTCGACGAGCAGACCGAGGACTGCGGCGGCGTGCGCCATCCGGTGGTCGTCGTACGTGTGGAAAAGCCCAGCGTGCAAGGGCTTCGGCCGGATCTCCAGCCCGTCCTCGAGCTGCGTGACGTCACCGCCGAGCGCGTTGAACTCGGTCTCGAGCGCCGCCAGCCGGTCGGTCTCGTGGTTGCGCAGGTGCGCGATTCCCCGCAGGTACGACGGTCCGTCGGCGAAGGCGGCGACCGCGGCGATCACCGGCGACAGCTCGCCCACCTCGCTCAGGTCGAGGTCACAGCCCTGGACCCGTCCGGTCCCGCGCACGGTCAGACCGTCCTCGGTCCGGGTCACCTCGGCGCCGAACCGGGTGAAGATGTCGCGCAGCTGGTCGCCCGGCTGCGTGGTCTCCGACGGCCATCCGGTCACGGTCACGGAACCGCCGGTGATGACGGCCGCGGCCAGGAACGGCGCCGCGTTCGACAGGTCCGGCTCGATCGCGGCGTCCAGCGCCCGAATGGGGCCGGGAGCAACCACCCACCGGTTCGGCTCCGCGTCGTCGACCGTGACACCGCGCTCGCGCAGCATGGCGACCGACATGTCCAGGTGCGGCTGTGACGGGACCGGCTTGCCGTCGTGCCGGATGTCGACGCCCTCGTCGTACCGCGCGCCGGCCAGCAGCAGCGCGGACACGAACTGGCTCGACCCGGACGCGTCCAGCGTAACCTTGCCGCCCCGCACCGAACCCGTGCCGGACACGGTGTACGGCATCCGGCCCGTGCCGCCGTCGTCGATCTGTACGCCGAGGGCGCGCAGCGCGTCGAGGATGACGCCCATCGGCCGCTCCCGCGCGTACGGGTCACCGTCGAACGCGACCACGCCGTCGGCCAGCGCGGCGACCGGCGGGACGAACCGCATCACGGTCCCGGCCAGACCGCAGTCGACGCTCGCGGGGCCCTTGAGCGAGCCCGGGGTGACCGTCACCGTCGTACCGCTCTCACTGATGCCGACGCCGAGCGAGACCAGCGCGGACCGCATCAGCGCGGTGTCGCGGGCAGCGAGCAGGCCGGTCAGGTGTGACGGGCCGTCGGCGATCGCGGCGAGGATGAGCGCGCGGTTGCTGAGCGACTTCGATCCGGGCACGGTGACCCGACCGTTCACCGCTCCTTCGGCCCGCGGTGCCGCCCATCCCTGCTGCTCGCTCATCCCACTCCTCAGCTCAGTCCTGTGATGCACTGAGCCTAGGGCATCGGGATCAGCCGAGGTGGAGCTCGGCCTTCGCGAGCTTGGCGGCCTGCTTCGCCTCGCGGGCCAGCTGCCGCGCCTCGCGCTTGGCGGCCTTCGCGCCGCGCTTGGTCTCACGCTTCGCCGCGCGCGCACCGTGCGTGGCCCGCCAGGCGACGCCCGGCTTGCCCTCGGTGTCGACCGCGGCGAGCAGCAGACCGCCGAGCACGCCCAGGTTCTTCATGAACGCGATCTTCTGCTGGTTGCGGGCGTCCTTGTCCTTCTCCTGCCAGAACGCGTGCCCGGCGAGCGTCGTCGGGACCAGCGAAGCCGCGAGGACGGACGCGCCGAGGCGCCGGCCCTTGCCGGTCGCCAGCGCGAGACCGCCGAGCACCTGGACGGCACCGTTCAGCCGGACCAGGTTGGCTGTCGTTTCGGGGATCCGGTCGCTGACCTGCGGGGGCGCGACCTTCTTCACCATCGGCACGAACCTGTCGGTGACCGGCTGTGCCTTGGGTACCAGCGGCTCGGGGTTCCGGACGGCGTTGGCGCCCTGCACGACGAAAATGACGGACAGCAACGGCCTGGCCAGTGCGCGCACGACAGTCATGCCTCCTTCATACACCACGATTCGTACGACATCCGGTACCCACCGCTGAACCTGCGACTCAGATGGGGCAGCCGTCCGGGCCGCACGCGGCGTCACCGTCGGTGGCCGCTCCCGGCGCCGTGATCAGGGTCACCGGCTTCCGGTCCGCGTTCGCGCGGCGCAGCGCCTCCTGGAAGACCTCCACGGGCTGGGCGCCGCTCACGCCGTACTTCTCGTCGATGACGAAGAACGGTACGCCGTTCGCGCCGTACGCCAGCGCCTGCGCCTGGTCCGCCTCGACGTCCTCGGTGTACGTCGTACCCGCCAGGACCTCACGCACCCGGTCAGTGGGCAGGCCGGCCTCGGTGGCCAGGTCGGTCAGCGTGGCGTGGTCACCGACCGGGAGGCCGTCGGTGAAGTACGCCTTGAGCAGCCGCTCCTTGAGACGTCCCTGCGTGTCCGCCGGTACCTCACCGGCCTCCGCGAGGTCGCGGGCCAGGTGGAGGAGACGGTGCGCGTCGACCGTGTTGACCGGCTTCGCCTGGTCGAGGTGGTACTCCAGACCGACCTCGGCCGCCACCTCGGTGACCTGGGCGTTGGCCTGCAGACCCCACTCACGGCCACGGCCGTACTTCTCGCCCAGCCGGGTCGCCAGGTCCCGCGGGTCGTCGTTCGTCGAGGACGGGTCGAGCTGGAAGCTGTGCCAGACGATCTCCGCCTGGTCGCCGCTCTCCGCGAGAGCCTGTTCGAGCCGCCGCTTCCCGATGTAGCACCACGGACAGACGACGTCGGACCACACATCAACGCGCATAATCGTCGGCAACTGAACACTCTGTGGACCTATTCCCAACCAGCTCCGGGTGTGACGCGTCTGACGCTCCATGGATGCGGATCTCGTGCGGACCCTGTTGAAAGAGCAGCACCCCGACCTCGCGGATCTGCCGTTGAAGGAGGTCGTCGGCGGCTGGGGCAACCAGATGTGGCGGCTCGGCGACGACCTGGCCGTCAGAATGCCCCGCATCAACCAGGCCCCCGAACCCCTCCGCCGAGAACACCAGTGGCTGCCCGGCCTCGCCGCCCAGCTCCCGCTGCCCGTCCCGACGCCACTGCGCCTCAGCGATCCGTCGGACAGCTTCCCGCGGACGTGGATGATCACGACCTGGGTGCACGGCGAACCCGCGGACCACGCACCGATCACGGCGCCGGCCGCTGCCGATGTACTCGCGGAGTTCCTGAAAGCGCTGCACACCGAGGCGCCGGCCGACGCGCCGGTGAGCGAACGGAGCACTCTCGCGCCGAGCCCCGGCTTCGACGAGGTGCAGGCGTCTGTCGGCCGCACCGACGAGATCCGTGCGGTCTGGGAGGACGCGCTCGCAGCACCGGAGTGGGACGGGGCGCCGGTGTGGGTGCACGGCGACCTGCACCCGGCGAATGTGGTCGTTGCCGACGGCACGCTCACCGGCGTCGTGGACTTCGAGGAGGTCGGCGCCGGCGACCCGGCCAACGACCTCGCGGCCGCCTGGATCCTGCTCCCGGAGGCGGAGCGCTTCCTCGACGCCTACGGGGCGGACGACGCGACGGTACGGCGAGCGCGCGGCTGGGCCGTCACGCGCGCACTGTTCCTGATCGCCATGGGCATCAACGGCGAGAAGGGGATTCCCGGCGGCAAGACCCACTGGGGTCCGATCGGGCGCGCGGCCTTGGAACGGGTGCTCTGACAGGTGTCAGCGGCCGTGTCAGCACGGCGGCGGTTCGGTGTCAGCGCGGTCCTGGATCTTGGTGTCAACAGCCAGTCGAACACACACCAGGAAGGCACCACGATGCCGACGTACAGCACCCCCGAGCCGATCTCCGCAGTTCTGAACATCCCCGCCGGAAGCATCCGGCTCGTCGCCACCGACCGGACCGACACGGCCGTCGAGGTGCTCCCCGCGGACGCCTCGAGGAGCCGCGACGTGAAGGCCGTCGAGCAGACCACGGTCGAGTACGCCGACGGCGTCCTGCGGATCGCGGTCGTCGCGAAGAACCAGTACTTCGGTCCCTCCGGCGCCGTCGCGGTGACGGTGCAGCTGCCGGCCGGTTCGCGGGCCGAGGTGAAGGCGGCCAGCGCCGTTCTCCGGGCGACCGGTCGCCTCGGCGACGTCGTGATCGAGAGCGCCCAGGGCCCGATCGACCTCGAGGACGTCGCGAGCGCTCGCATCACGAGCTCCGCCAGCGACGTCGCCGTCGGCCGCCTCGAGGGTCCCGCGGAGATCCGCACCAGCAAGGGCGACATCCGGATCGCCGAGGCCCGGCGCGGCGCGGTCGTCCTGCGCACCGAGGTCGGCGAGGTGGAGATCGTCGCCGCCGCCGGAGTCTCGGCCACGCTGGACGCCGGCACCGCCACCGGCCGGATCAACAACGCGCTCAAGAACAGCGCGGGCGCCGGCGCCGAGCTCACGATCCGGGCGACCACCTCGGTCGGCGACATCATCGCCCGCAGCCTCTGAAGCAGCACCCACACCCCAAGGAGCAGAACACCTATGGCTACCAACGGCTTCTCCGACGCCGGCCTGCGCAGGCTGCACGACGTACTGGCCCGGCACGTCGACTCCGGGAAGATCCCCGGTGTCGTCGCGCTGGTCAGCCGCGGCGACGGCGACCCGTACGTCGAGGCGCTCGGCACCATGCGTCACGAGGGTGGAGCGCCGATGCAGCGGGACACGATCTTCCGGATGGCGTCGACCTCCAAGCCGGTCTCGGTGTCGGCGGCGATGGTGCTGCTCGACGAGTGCCGGCTGCGGCTGGACGACCCGGTCGAGCCGTGGCTGCCGGAGCTCGCCGACCGCCAGGTGCTGAAGCGGATCGACAGCCAGGTCGACGACACCGTGCCGGCCAAGCGGCCGATCACCGTCCGGGACGTGCTGACCTCGACGTTCGGGCTCGGCATGGACATGACGATGATCGGTACGCCGATCATGGCCGCGCTGTTCGAACAGGGCATCACGCCGAACGGGCCGGTACCGATGCCGGAGCCGGACGAGTGGATGCGCCGTCTCGGCACGCTGCCCTTGATGTACCAGCCGGGCGAGCGCTGGCAGTACCAGATCAGCAGCGACCTGATCGGCGTCCTGGTCTCACGGGTCACCGGTCAGTCGTACGACGAGTTCCTGCGCGAGCGGATCTTCGGGCCGCTGGGTATGAAGGACACCGGCTTCTCCGTCTCCGCCGACCAGCTCCACCGCCTGCCGCCGCTGTACGCGCCGGACCCCGCGACCGGCGAGTTCCAGGTGTGGGACGAGGCTGAGGGCGGCCGGCACAGCGCTCCGCCGGCGTTCCAGGGTGGCGGCGGCGGACTCAACTCGACCGCCGACGACTACCACGCCTACTTCCGGATGCTGCTGAACCACGGTGTGCACCAGGGCGAGCGGATCCTCTCCCGTCCGGCGGTGGAGCTGATGACCAGCAACAGCCTCACGGCCGAGCAGTTGGCGGCCCGGGAGGCTCTGGCCAGGGACAACGTGCACATCTCGTTCGGCCAGGGGCAGCAGGGTGGCTGGGGTCTCGGGATGGCCGTTCGTACCTACCGCGGCGACTACGCTCCGATCGGCCAGTTCGGCTGGGACGGCGGCGCCGGTACGTCGACGTACGCGGACCCGGTCAACCAGGTCGTCGGCATCCTGCTCACCCAGGTCGGTACGACCGTGCCGTCCTCGGTGCAGCTCATGAACGACTTCTGGACGACGCTCTACCAGGCGCTCGACGACTGAAAGCAGGCCGGACCGCGTGCTCGACGCGGTCCGGCCTTTCGGTTACCGGGTCGTGGCCTCGACGGCGGTGGCGATGAAGTCGGCGACGGCCTTGGGCTGGGAGACGGCGACCGCGTGGGAGCCGTCGACCTCGATCGTGGTGGCGTTCGCGCGGGCGGCCATCGTGCGCTGGCCGTCCGGGTGGATCGCCTCGTCGCCGGTGGCGATCAGGTCGTAGACCGGGAGCCGCTTCCAGCTCGCGGCCGCGGACTTCTCGTCGAAGGCGGCCGCGGCGATCGGCCGCTGGGTCCGGCCGAGCAGCTCGGCGTCCTCGACGTCGGCCGCGAACAACGCCTGGAACTTGGCCTGGTCGATGCCGAGCCAGGTCTCCTCGCCGCCGTCCCCGGCCGGCAGCGTGTGCGGGACCAGGCCGGACGCGAAGTCGTTGGCCGGGAAGCTGCCCAGCAGGTCCTGCAGGCTCTCGCCCTCCTCGGGCAGGAACGCCGCGACGTACACCAGCGCGGTCACGTTGTCGGCCTGGTTGGCGGCCGCGGTGATCACGGCGCCGCCGTACGAGTGCCCCACCAGGACGACCGGGCCGTCGATCTCACGGACCTGGGCGGCCACCCGGCTTCCGTCGAGGGCGGGGCCGCGCAGCTCGTTGGCGACCGCGATCGCCGGGATGCCGCGGCTGGTCAGCTCGGCGATCACACCGGACCAGCTGGAGTTCTCCGCGAACGCACCGTGCACCAGGACGACGGTGGGGGTCTGCTCTGTCATCTGACTGTTCCCTTCTTGGTTGGTAACGGAAGGAAACCGCGTCGGCCCGCTCCGGCGGATCGAGCGAACACGTGAACCTGTCAGTGCCGCCGCACCCGGTCAGGCCGGTCGCTGCACCCGAATCTCATGCGTTCGGGGGAGGGGCGAACCGTTCCAGCACCAGCCGGGTCAGCTGGACCCGCGAGTTCACCCCGAGCTTGCCGAACACGGCCCGCAGATGAGTCCCGACCGTGCTGGCCGACACAACAAGCTCCTCGGCCGCCGACCGGTTGGTGTGCCCCTCGGCGACGAGCAATGCGACCCTCCGCTCCATCGGCGTGAGCGACTCCCACCCCTCCTGAGCCCGCGGCGGTACGGCGGCCCAGCGACGCCGTCGTACTCCGGCCGCCTGCAGCACCGCCTGGATTCGCCCGGCCGGAGCCGTCGCGCCAAGAGCCGTCAGACTGTCCAGGACCTGCTCCAGAACCGGTACGCCGGTCTTGCGGTCACCTGCCTCCAGAGCGGTCCGGCCATACCGCTCCTCGGCCTGTGCGAGCAGCAACGGCCGCTGCGCCGTACGCACGAGGTCTGCTGCCTTCGCCAACTGCTCCACGTCGTCGCCCGCAGCTACGACCGCGAGTGCACCGCGGGCTGCTGCAGAAGGACTCAGCTGCGACAGCTCGGCCCGGGCGTCGGCCTGCATCAGTATGGCGATGCGCTCCGGGAAGTCCTGTGGTGTGTCCGCGAGCCGGCTGACCGCCTTCGCGTCGCCGTCCGCGATCGCCAGCAGCGCGTTGATGGTCGGGTCGTTGCCGGCGAGCTTCCGTGCCTGTGTGAGCTGGCCCCGGAGCAGTGCGACGAGTGCCAGTACCTGGTCCGCCTCCGCTGCCAGGCCCTTCACCTGCAGCTGGTCCATCCACCGCAGACCGGAGTTGGCAGCCTCCTCCGCCTGCTGCAGGTTGCCGGCCGCGTACTCGAGCCGCGCCCGCAGAATCGCGAGCTGCGGTCCCGCCCACGAGTCGCCGACGGTCATCAGCTCCCGCACTCGCTCCAGGGCCGCGTGCAGCTCGTCGGTCTCGGCCCGGCAGTACAGCTCGCCGATCTCGACCAGTGTGGTCGGCAGACTGCCCAGGCCGGGCTCCGTCTGCCGCGCCGCGGCGTACAGGTCGCGGGCGTTGGCGTACTTGCCCTCAGCACGCGCCAGCTCTGCGGCAGCGACCTGCTGAAGAGCCTGTGCTGTCGGGTCGTTTGCTGCTGTTGGCTGCTCAGCACCGGCCAGTGCGCGGTAGCCGGCGAGCCTTTCGGCCAGCTGGGGCGGTGCACTGGGAACCGTGAGCTCTTGCACGTCCAGACGCCCGCTGGCCCATTGGTACGGCGCCAGCTGCAGACGGAGCGTTGCGTGGAGGTCCGGCGTGATCGGACCGTGGTAGAGCGCCGTACCGTCGAGCAGGTCGTCGGCGAAGGCCTTTGCCCGGTCGTACTGCCACGCGGCCAGCAGGACGCTCACCACGTCCACACCGACCTCGGCGCGGAGCGGATCGTCCACGCGCGTCAGGTCGAACGCTTCCTGGATCACCTCGGCCGCCGTGGTCGACATGGTCGCGAGCAGGTCCCGCGCTGCCTCTCGCAGCGTTGCCACAGCTGAGGTGTCACCGGACTGTGCCACCGCGAGGACATGTGGTGCCGCAGCGGCTGCACCACGCCCTGCGGACATGAGCTGATTGGCGATCGCGCCGTGCAGCGCTCGCTGAGCGGACGGCGGTACGTCGGCCAGTGCCGCAGACCGCAGCAGCTCATGGCGGAAGCGCAGTACCGAACCAGCGTCTGTGAGCAGACCCGCCTGGATGGCCTCCTCCAGTGGTGCAGCGAGCCTGGCGATCGGAGTGGCCATCAGTACGGCGACATCCTCGAGACGGAACTCGCTGCCGAAGACAGCGGCCGTGCGGACCAGCTCCCGACTGGTCTCGGACAGCTCACTGGTACGGCGACGTACGCCCTCGACCAGACCGGCGGGCAGCGGGCCGGACGTGTCGGCGTCGCCCAGGTACAGGCCGGCGATCAGCTGCTCGGCCAGGAAGGGGATGCCCTGGACACCGGCGAGCTGCACTGCCAGCGACGGGTCGACGGTGTGGTTGAGCCGGTCCGCTGCGAGATCCTGGATCGCGTCAGCCGTCAGCGGAGCGAGTGGAATGGTGTGCACGGGGATGCCGACAGCCTCGACCAGCTGGTCTGTCGTTCCACCTGGGGTGGGGCGCGTCGCGAGCAGCCACAGGACGTTAGCCGCCGACAGACGAGCGACAACAACGCGCAGTACGAACGCAGTGAGCGGGTCAGCCCACTGGGCGTCGTCCAGCACGATCAATGCACGGACACCGGCCAGACGGCGGCCGATCAGGTCAGCGAGGCGCTCGGCCAGCCACAACGGCTGGGTGTTGAGGGTGGCCAGGTCCAGGAACTGCTCGGTGTCGATCAGCGGCTCCGCACCGGCGCGGAGCGCAGGAGCCAGCGACGCGAGCGGACTGATGTTGTCGGTCTGGTGCGCGGTCGCACTCGCGACCAGGAACCCCTGCCGCTGGGCCTGCTCCATCGCGGCCGCCAGCAGCGCCGACTTGCCGATACCGGGCTCGCCGCTGACAACGGCCAGCGAAGCCCGCCCGTGGGCAGCCGCACGTAGCGCGTCGAGGAGCTTGCCGAGCTCGGCGGAGCGTCCCCGTAGCGGCACCATGGTGGATTTGTATCAACCGCAGCGACGGACAGCCAGAAGCGCATACGCACGCGCGGCGTCGAGTACGTCGGCCAGTACTACGTGCTCGTCGGCGGCGTGGGCGTACCGGACGTCACCAGGGCCGTACTGCAGCGTGGGAATGCCTGCTGCCGCGTACTGCCGCAGATCCGACCCGTACGGCGCGCCCTTGACCGCTGGAACCGCACTACCTGCGTCGGCCACCGCCTGCAACGTGTCCGCGAGCAACGGGTCCCCCTCCGGGAGCAACCCCGAGGCGAACTCACCACCCGGCCAGCTGACCGTGACCGGGTGATCGCGCAGCCAGTCGTCCTTCTCGCAGGCCTCCGCCACCGCGGCCTCGAAAGCGGCCCGCGCGTCCGCGACCCCTTCGCCCAGTCGTACGCCGTACCTGCCCTCGGCGATCAGCCGGTCGGGCACGGTGCTCGCCCAGTCGCCGGCGTTGACCGTGCCGACGGAGAGCGGGTTCGCGAGGTCGAGGTGGGCGAGCAGCGGGTGCGGGTCCCGGTTGCGCTCGCGTTCGAGCTCCAGCAGCGCCGTCTGGACGACGGTGAACTTCTCGATCGCGCTCACACCGCGGCTGCGGGTCGAGCCATGGGTCGCGAGGCCCGGCACCTCCAGCCGGAACGTCAGCGAGCCGGAGTTGGCCGGGATGACCGAGCCGGCGGTCGGCTCCGCGATCACGCACGCCTCGCCGCGATGGCCGCGCCGTAGGGTGGCGAACGCGCCGAGGCCGCCGTCCTCCTCGCCGATCACCGTGTGGACGGCCAGCGGCTTGCGCAGCCGGATGCCCGCGGCAACGACCGCCGCCACCGCACCGAGGGCCGCCGCGACACCGCCTTTCATGTCACAGGTCCCGCGGCCCCACATCACGCCGTCCTCGACGACCGCGTCGAACGCGTCGCCCGGCACCACGTCCACGTGCCCGTTGAGGATCAGCCCCGGTGTCGCATCGCCGCCGAGCACACCGACACAGCCCCAGGCCTCGGGCCGCTCGACCTCCATGCCGGGGAACTCCGGATCTGCGTTCAGCTCCGGGACATCGAGCCGCCAGTGATCAACAGTCAGGCCGAGCGCCTGCAGCCGCTGCGCACACCACGCCTGGACCTCGACCTCGGCCGCGGTCCCGTCCACACTCGGGATCCGCACGAGCTCCTGCAGCTCGGCCACGATCCGCTCGTCGTCGATCGCATCCAGAACGGCCCGCTCCACCTCACTCACCATGCGCACATCATGCATCCAGCAGTTCGAGCAATCGACGGCCCCCGTGGTTCACCATGTCCTGCGACTGCTCCGAGCGCGTGTGGACGAACTCCGCGACGCTCGCGAACCCCGCCGCCGCGCACACCGCGACCGCGGCGCGCCCGTTCGCCCGCAACGCCGCCTCAAGGAACAACTCGTCGACACCGGCGTCCGCGCCGTCACGGGCGGCCGACGCTGCCAACGCGACCAGGTCGTACGCGCGGGCGCCCCCTCCGGCGGCCTCGATGTCGACGATCCCGGTGATCCGCCCGTCGGCCGCGAGCAGGTTGCCCATGTTCAGGTCCCCGTGCACCAAGTCGTGGTGGGGCAGCTCGTGGTCCCGGTACGGACGGCACAACGCGCCGTACCGCGCGAGCAGCTCGGCGGCCTCACCGTCGTACCGCTGTACCCGCTCCCAGACGCCGTCCCAGCCGTCGAAGACGACGCCGTGTGACCATCCGGACCAGCTCACGTCGTGATCCTCCGGGAGGAGGTCCCGCTGCAGCTCGCAGATCTCGATCACTTGCCGTGCCAGCGCCTGGTCCAGCGTCGGCGCGGAGCCGGTGACGAACTCCTGCAGCTGGTACGGCGACCCGGCGGCCGTCGTACCGACAGCAAGCCACGCGGGCGTGGGATAACCGACGGCACGCGCCCGCCGGACGAGCTCGGCCGCCCGCCGGACCCGTGGTGCCCACGCCGGATCGCCGGTCCACTTGAGAACGACTCCGCCGGTCAGCTCGTACGCCGTGGACTGCAGACCACCGGTCAGTTGCCGCACGAGCCGATAATCGGTGCCGAGGGCAACGTTCAGCTCGGCGACAACCGACGCGGTGGTCTCCATCAGGGCGTCAACCGGTGCAGGTCGCGCGGGAACAGCGTGACCTCGCGGACGTTCTCCGCGCCGGTCAGCCGCGCCACGAACCGCTCCAGCCCGATCGCGAACCCGCCGTGCGGCGGCATCCCGTGCTTGAACGCCTGCAGGTACGAGCTGTACGCCGGAGCGTCCGCCGACTCGCCGCGCGCCGCGAGGGCCGCGACGTAGTCGGAGTACCGGTGCAGCCGCTGGCCGCCGGTGACCAGCTCCACGCCGCGGAACAGCAGGTCGAACGAGTTCGACCAGCGCGGGTCCGACGGCTGCGGATGGGTGTAGAACGGCCGCTTCACCATCGGATAGCCCTCGACCGCGACGAAGTCGCTGCCGTGTTCGCGCAGCGCCCACTCGCCGACCGCACGCTCGTCCGCCGGTGCGAGGTCCGGCTCCTCGGGGTCCGCCCCGGCGATCTTCAGCGCCTCCGTGAAGTGCACCACCGGCACGTCGACGGGGATCTCCGGCACCGTCACAGCGAGCCGCTCCAGCGCACCGCCGGCCCGTTCGCCGACCGCTGTGAGCATGCCGGCGATCACGGACCGCAGTACGGCGAGCACGTCGCGATGGTCCGTGACGAACCCGAACTCGGCGTCCAGCGACACGTACTCCGCAAGGTGCCGGACCGTGTCATGCGGCTCGGCCCGGAACACCGGACCGACCTCGAAGACCCGCTCGAACACCCCGACCATCTGCTGCTTGTAGAACTGCGGCGACTGCGCCAGGTACGCCGGCCCGCCGAAGTAGTCCAGCGCGAACACGTTCGCCCCGGACTCGGTCGCCGTACCGACGATCTTCGGTGTCTGGATCTCCGTGAAGCCCTGACCGTCCAGCGCCGACCGGAACCCGTGCAGCGCGGCCGCGGCGATCTCCCAGCCGGCGCGTACGGCGGGATGCCGCAGTGCGACCGGTGCGTTGTCGAGGACGACGGGCAGCCCGGCGCCGACCGCCGGACGCCACAGCTCGATCGGCGGCGTCGCGGCCGGCTCGGTCAGCGGCTCGATCACCGGGTCGACGATTTCCGCGCCGCCGGGAGCCTGCGGGTTCGCGGCGACCGTACCGGTCACCTGGACCACGGTCTCCTCGCCGAGCTCGTCCAGCTGGGCCTGCGTCTGCGCGGACTTGATCACGATCTGGGTCAGGCCGGACCGGTCGCGCAGGATCAGGAAACTGACGGCGGCGAGCCGTCGTCTTCGGTGCACCCAGCCGGCCACCGTGACGGACTGGCCCACTGCTGAGGGGATCTCATGGCTGAGAATGCGCATCGCTGTTTCACCTCCAGGTCTGTTCTCGAACCCCGGAGGTGTGGGCGAAGGGGAACTCGCGGTGCCACCACACCTTCACCGGATCAGGCGATCCGGCCTCTTTGCACTGCAGTCGCTCGGGAGTGTCTTCGCCACCGCTTCACGTGTCGCCTTCCCAGCTACCGGCGACTCTCTCGGACGTGATGTACGGCGCTACTCGGTTCCGTCGACGCGAACATCACCAGGATAAGCGACCCCGGCAACCCGATTTTCACCGCCGGGTCGACGACGGGGGAATCTGCGCGGTGTCGGTGTCCTCGCGTCCGCCGACGCGCGCGTGCACGGTGATCGTGTTGTTGGAGCCGTTGCCGGGCAGCCACGCGTTCCACTCCGAGTTCAGCGGCTTCTTGTAGTTGTTCGTCCGGCAGGTCGCGCGGCGGATGTCGCTCGTGCGCTCACAGGTCCAGCCCAGGTCGAACGACGGCATGAACGCGAGGTTGCGCCCCCACGAGATGTCGAGCTCCACCTGCCGGCCCTGCGCGCCGTTGACCTTCAGGAACCTGTTGTAGACAAAGGGATTCGGGTCGGTGTGCGGGGTCGGCGTGAGGATCTGCAGCAGCGACTCGTCCTGCTTGAGCCCTGGCAGGACCTCGGAGTCGGCGTCGCTGACCAGGTCCGCCTTCGCCGCCACGGTGTAGGTCCGCGCCCCGGCCGACGCCTGGTCCGGTACGTCGAAGGCCGCCGGCAACGGAGCGGGCTTGTCCGGGTTCGCCGCTGTACACGTCGAGGTCTTCGGGGAGCACTTCCAGCCGGCCGGGCTCGCCGCGATCGGCCACTCCAGCGCGTCGCCGTAGGTGATCTTCAGCGTCACGCTGGTGCGGTTGGTGCGCGGGGCAACGGTCAGGATCCGGTGGTGCACGTCCGGGTCGGCCTTGCCGTCGACGATCTTCAGCAGGTTCTCGTCGGTGCTCGCCTGGGCCTCGACGGTCGCCGCGTCGGAGTCGTACAGCCGGCCGGTCCGGCCCGACACGGTGAACGTCCGGTCCGCGGCCGAGCCGCCGGTCGGGGCGTCGAACGTGACCGCCAGCGGCTTCGGGTTCGCCGGGTCGGTCGCCGTACAGTTGCCGGACGCCCTGTCACAGGTCCAGCCCGGCGGGTTGGTGCCCAGCGGCCAGGACAGCTCGGCGCCGTACTTGAGCCCGATGACCACCGGGTTCGTGTTCCCGGCCGGGGTCTTGATCGTGACCACGAACCGGATGCCGGCGTCCGCCCGGGTCTGCTCGGACCGCACGGCCGGAGTGTCCTGCATCACCGGGCTGCCGCCGCCGCGCGGGATGCTGATCGTCACCAGACCCTCGTCCAGCACCGGCGTCGTCGGGGTCGGCGGCGGCGGTGTCGGCGTACTCGGCGGCGGGGTCGGGACCGGGGTGGTCTGCGTCGGCGTCGGGGTCGGAGCAGTCGTCGGGGGTGACGTCGGTTGGGTCGTCGGGGCCGTGGTCGGGGCCTGCGTCGGGTTGGACGCCGGCGGCTGGGTCGGGTTCGCGGACGGCGGTTTCACCGGCGGCTTGACCGGCGGCTGGGTCGGTTTTGCCGGCGGCTGCGTCGGCTGGGCCTGGGTCGGCTGCGGGTTCGGCTGGTTGATCGCGGCCGGGGGAGTGTCGTTGCCGGTCAGCGCCATCGCCGCGAGGACGGCGGCGACCGCGACGACCACCACCGCACCGGCGCCGGCCGCGGACCGCGTGCTGTTCTCGGTGACCTTCCTCCACCCGGTGACGAAGAAGCCGACCAGGCCGGCCTTCGCACCCGAGGCGGCGGCCAGGTAGCCGATACCCGCGGTGCCCAGCAGGGCCGGGGCGAGCAGCGCCGGCAGCGCACTGTTGACCTCGACCAGTTCGAGGTACACCGCGGTGCACTTGGCGCAGTCGTCCATGTGTTCGCGGACGTTCCGGTTCTCGCGCTTGGTCAGACCGCCGCGGACGTACGCGCCGAGGCGCTCGGTGGTCCAGCGGCAACGGTCCCCGGCGACATCGGCCAGATGCTGCTGCAGGTACGCCTGGCGCAGGCCCTCACGGGCCCGGTAGGCGAGCGCGGACACGCCGTTCGCGGTCAGGCCCAGCAGCGGCGCGATCGCGGCCGGCTTCTCGCCCTCGACCTCGGTGTGCCACAGCACGGCCTGCCAGCGCTCGGGCAGGCTGGCGAACGCCTTGGCCGCCGCGCCGCTCTCGAAACCGGTCACGGTCGGGTCGTCGAAGGTCTCCGGCTCCCGCTCGTACGCCGCGATGTCGTCGGTGGTCTGCACCTTCTTCCCGGAGCGGATCCGGTCGACGTGCACCCGCCGTACCGTGGTCAGCAGATAGGCGCGGAACGAGACGTCCGGACCGCCGCCGCCCCGCAGGGCGTCCAGGACCTTCGCGAACGCGTCACTGGCCAGGTCGTCGGCGTCGTTCGCCGGGACCAGTTGGCGGGCCATCCGTTCGGCGGCGTGGTGGTGCCGCGCGTACAGCTCGCCGTACGCCTCCAGGTCGCCGTTGCGGACGCGTGCTATCAGCTCCGCGTCACTCAGCGCATCCGGCTGGGCGCCCGGCTGGGCGTCCAGTTGGCCGTCCGGCGTCTCCATTCCATCTCCCCCGTGGGCTCTCTGACAACTCTCTGTACGGCGCTGTGACGGACCGTCACAGCTGCCGGAGACAAGGCTCCCACGTAGGACGGTCGAGCGCACCTTTCCTGACGCGGAACTGTGCCTCTTTCCTGACGAGAACGCCAGCCCCGAAGTTACGCCGAAAAAAGTTTGGCGAATCCGCGTCATGAACTTCTCCGAGGTCTGTCTCATCGGCGTACGACGCTTCCGGCCGACCGGTCGGGAGACTGACGGGACCACTTGAGGAGGGCCATGTCGCTGTTCGCGGACATCCGCCGACGGTTCGACCTGCGGCCCGGCAAAGCGTCCCTGAACCTGGCGGGGTCGCCCGCCCGGCTCGCGCCGGAGGCGTCGTCAAGTGAGCAACCGTGCGGCCGGAGGGAACCGCACGGCGCAGCTGGTACCGACCACAGTGCCTATCTCGCGATCGCCGAGGCGCTGCGGGACGGTGCCGATGTCGTGCCTGCATCGGACGAGACCGGACGCCGCCTGGCGGCAGATGGAATCTCGCTGGTGGAGGCACTTGATGGGCTGAGTGCGTTGTACCGCTCGATCGCCGGGGGCGAGCCGGCTTTCGCAGCGGTACGCGCACTCAGTTCCAGCTGGGCCGAGGCCTCCCTTGTCTACCTGCACTCGCTGTCCTGCGAGGACCCGCTGACCGGGCTGTCCAGCCTGGCGCACCTGCGGTCCCGGCTCGGCGAGCTCTATCGAGAGGCGGAATTCCGTGGAACTTCCGTACCGCAAACCCACGCACTGGTGGTTGTCGAGCCGCTCCATCCCGCGGGGACATCGCCGTTCGACCGCGAACTCCGCCTCGTCGACGTCGCGGAATGCCTGCGGATCGTCTTCAGCGGCGGTGACGTACTGGGCCGCTTCGGCTCACGCCGCGCGGCGGCGCTCGTCGGCCGCGAGCCGAACCTGCCGGAGCAGGTCGCGACGGTACGAGCCCTGATCACCCAGTGGCGGCTGGACACCGACGTACCCCAGCTGGCCCGCACCTGGATCGAGGGTCTGCCGGGGACCGACGCCATGGCCGGGAGGCTCCTCGACGAGCTGGCCAGAACCTGAGACCTGCGTCCGGACGCCTACAGGGGGGCGCCCGGGCGCATCAGACCGGCGGTGGATCGCCTAACACGGGGTGGGCGATCCGCCGCCGCTTGCTGTCAGCAACCGTTCCACGAGTTCGTCGTAGCTCAGCCCCGCGCCTTTCGCGGCGACCGGGACGAGGCTGCCGGGGGTGAGTCCGGGCAGCGCGTTCACCTCCAGGCAGTACGGCGTACCGGCGCTGTCGCAGCGGAAGTCGACCCGGGAGTACGTCGTACCGAACCCGAGGGCTCGATGCGCCCGGATCGCGAGGTCCTGCAACCGCTCGGCGAAGTGTGTGGGGATCTCGGCGGGGCTGACCTCCCGTACCGCACCCGGCTGGTACTTCGCCTCGTAGTCGAACAGGGCTGTGGTGAGTTCGATCTCGACCACGGGAAGGGTCGTCATACCGATCACTGCGACGGTGAACTCGCGGCCACTCAGGAACGGCTCGACGAGCACCTCGTCGTCGGCGCGCACCTCGTCCAGTGAGTCGACCTTGCGGACGGCGACGCTGGATCCTTCGGCCACCGGCTTCACCACGACCGGCCCGCTCTCCAGCACTTGCTTGAGCTCGGTCGGCGGCTCCGGTTGCTCGGCGCGGTTGTAGAGCACCCGCGGCGGCACCGGTACTCCGGCGGCCTCCAGCACTGCCTGGGCACGACCTTTGTGCCAGGCAACGGCGCAGACATCGTGGCCCGCCCCCGTGAACGGGATGCCCGCCAGCTCGAGCAGCGCCTGCACGTGTCCGTCTTCTCCCCAGCCGCCGTGCAGCGCGATGAAGACCCGATCGGCTCGCCGGAGTTGCTCCAGGACGGGTCCGCCGGTCAATGCGGCGTACATGCGCTGTCCCAGCAGAGCGCGGTCGGCCTGTGCCGGCGGCTCCTTCGGCACACGGACGACGGAACGGCCGGCCGGCACAGGATCGGCCAGCACCGGCACCTCCGCGGCCGGATCGATCAGCACCACGTCGTGGCCCCGCCCGGCCAGCGCCTCGGCAACCGCCCAGCCCGACGAGCGTGAGACGTCCCGCTCCGAACTCTCACCACCGCACAGCACCGCGACTCGCACGCTGTTCTCTCCTTCTGTCGTTCCGCCTGGCGGTTGGACAGCGGGAGACCGCATGAAGTTCGCTCCGAGTCATAGGCTGTGGGTATGTGCGGTAGGTATGCGTCCAGCCGGGCCCCGTCCGACCTTGTCGAGGAGTTCGAGATCGAGGCGGGCAACGTCCGTGAGTCGGTCGAGGAGCTCGAACCGGACTACAACGTCGCGCCGACCAAACAGGTGGTCGCCGTGGTCGAGCGGAAGAACCGCGAGCAGCCCGACGCGACGATCCGGAAGCTGACCACGGTGAAGTGGGGCCTGGTGCCGTCCTGGGCCAAGGACCCCTCGATCGGGAACCGGCTGATCAACGCCCGGATGGAGACCGTCGCCGAGAAGCCGGCGTTCAAGAAGGCGTTCGCCACCCGGCGCTGCATCCTGCCCGCCGACGGTTACTACGAGTGGTACACCGCCGAGGAGAAGGTGAACGGCAAGCCGGTCAAGCAGCCGTACTTCATCCACCCGCCGGACGGCAGCGTCCTGGCGATGGCCGGGCTGTACGAGATCTGGAGGGACAAGTCGGTCGAGGACCCCGAGCGGGACGACGCCTGGCTGTGGACCTGCACGGTGCTGACCACCTCAGCCACCGACGACCTCGGCCGGATCCACGACCGGATGCCGCTGCTGGTCGAACGCGAGCGGTACGACGCCTGGCTCGACCCCCTGTCCTCGAACACCGACGACCTCCTCGAGCTCCTGGTCCCGGCCTCCCCGGGTCGTCTCGAGGCATACGCCGTCTCGAAGGCGGTCAGCTCGGTCAAGAACAACGGCCCGCACCTCCTCGACCCCCTGCCCCCGGACGGCGCCGATCCGACGGAGCGCCCGCCAGCGCCCGACGAAACCACCCTCTTCTAGGCCTGTCCCCGCCCGGCGCCCTCCTCCCGCATCTGCTGGGTGGGCGTCCGAGATGCAGGGTTCACGACCCGGATCTGGCTGGCAAACCCTGCATCTCGGACGTCAACCCACCCGGTGGTTCCCCGGGCAGCGCGCCGTGTTGGGCGAGTCGGAGGCTCGGCGGCCGACGCACCGTGTGCGTGGTGCGGTTTCCGAGGGGCCGGGGATGACAGGATGGGGCGGGTGACCGACGAACGGATTGTGGGGACGCCGCACGGAGAGGCACGGATCCTGGCGCATCGCGCCCGCCGCCCGGTGGCGACGCTGGCGCTCGGTCATGGGGCCGGGGCCGGGATCGAGTCCGGCGATCTGGCCGCGCTGGCCGCGCGCCTGCCGAAACAGGACATCAACGTCTTCCTGATCGAACAGCCGTGGCGCCGGGCCGGCCGCAAGCTCGCGCCGGCGCCGAAGGTGCTCGACGAGGCCTGGATCGCGATCATCGGGCAGCTGCGGGTGCGTACGCCGCTGGTGATCGGCGGGCGGAGCGCCGGCGCCCGCGTCGCCTGCCGTACCGCGAGCCGCTTGGGCGCGTCCGGCGTACTGGCAATGGCGTTTCCGCTGCATGCGCCCGGCAAGCCGGAGAAGTCCCGCGTCGACGAGCTGCAGGGGGCCGGGCTGCCGACGCTGGTCGTCCAGGGGGAGCGGGATCCGTTCGGTACGCCGGAGGAGTTCCCGCCGCTGACCGAGATGGCGGTGGTGCCGGACGCCGACCATTCCTTCAAGGTCCCGAAGCGTGCCGAGCTCGATCAGCAGGAGACGTACGACCTGCTGGTCGAAGCTGTGTTCGAATGGGTCAGCCGCGAGGTGTCCGGATAGCGACCGGCCGGCGCGGTGGGAATGCCCCCGCGGCCGGGCGTGTTGTGACGAACATGATGGCGACGAGAGAGGCTCCGGCGCGGACGACCGGGAAGACCCCGGTATTCTCGATCACGATGCCGACTCCCACCACCACCGAGACACCCGAGCAGCGGACCGCGCGCTTCGAGCGCGAGGCGCTGCCTTTCCTGGACCAGATGTACGCCGCGGCGATGCGGATGACCCGTAATCCGTCGGACGCCGAGGACCTGGTGCAGGACACCTTCGCGAAGGCGTACAGCTCGTTCCACCAGTTCACGCCGGGCACCAACCTGAAGGCGTGGCTGTACCGGATCCTGACCAACACCTTCATCAACGGATACCGCAAGCGGCAGCGCCAGCCGACGCAGTCGCCGACCGAGGAGATCGAGGACTGGCAGCTCACCGCCGCCGAGTCGCACACTCCCGGCGGGCTGAAGTCGGCCGAGGCGGTCGCGCTCGAGCACCTGCCCGACTCCGACGTCAAGGAGGCGCTGCAGGCCATCCCGGAGGACTTCCGGCTGGCCGTGTACCTCGCCGACGTCGAGGGCTTTGCCTACAAGGAGATCGCCGACATCATGGGCACACCGGTCGGCACCGTGATGTCGCGGCTGCATCGCGGCCGGCGGCAGCTGCGTGACCTGCTCGGCGACTACGCACGGGACCGCGGTCTGATCCCGGCGCCGGACGAGAGTACGGACGCCGCCCCGTCGATCACCGGCGGAGCAGTGGAGAAGGAGGAGTCGTGAGCTGCGGCGAGCCCCACGACGTCGACTGCGGAGAGATCCTGCAGCGGGTGTACGTCTTCATCGACAACGAGCTCGAGGACGCCAGTTCCGAGGAGATCCGCCAGCACCTCGAAGAGTGCGCCCCCTGCCTCGACGAGTACGACCTGGAACGCTGCGTCAAAAACCTGGTCCACCGCTCCTGCGGCTCCGACCACGCCCCCGACGCCCTCCGCCAGAAAATCCTCCTCCGCCTGACCCAAATCCAGGTAGAAACCACAATCACCACCCCCGACTGAATCCCCGATTTGATCAAATCGGATGCCCGGTGACGGTGCGGGTCAGATCGAGTGCGCAGCGAACTCGTAGCGCTCGAATTCGCCGCGACCGAGTTTCTCGAGAAGGTCGCGGGCGTCGGCGAAGTAAACCTCCGACGCATTCCTGAGCAGGGGCAGCGCGGTGTTCAACTGGTCGACGGCCAGGCCGTGTTCGCCACGGGCAGCACTGATTTTCGCGAGTTCGACGTACAACCGGCCTTCGCGCTCGGCATCGCGGGCTGTCCGCGCCGCCAGTAGGCCCCGTTCGATGTGCTCTGCGGCGCTGTCGTAGTGGCCTTGCGCGGCGTAGGCGATCGCCAGCAGATGGTTGCTCTCGCCCTGGAACGTGGCGTCCCCGGCCTGCTCCACCACGCGCAGTGCGCGCAACCCGAGCACCACGGCATCCGCATGGCGTCCGACCTGCACGTGGGCGAAGGCGGCGTTGAGGTTTCGCTTGAAAACCGCCCGTGTGTCATCCGCCCGCTCGGCAAGGGCGATGCCCTGGGCAAACGCTTCGTCGGCCCGCGCGAACTCCCCGGTGCGATCGTAGAGGCCGCCGACCGCCGTCAGGGCGACGCCTTCCAGCGTCGTGTCCTTGATCGCGCGGCTGAGGGTGAGGGCGGTGCGGCCGTACTCCAGCGCCTCGTCGATACGTTCCTGGAAGCCGAGCAGGTAAGCCAGCGACGAGCAGGACCGCGCCTGACCGAACCTGTCGTCGATCTCCTGGAACATCTCCAGAGCCACCATGATCCGCTCGATGGCCGCGCTGGTTGCACCGCTCTCGGCGTCCGGGATGGCGCTGTCGTGCTGTAGCCAGGCAGCCGTTCCTGGCCGCCCGTGCTGCTGTGCGAGCTCGACCGCTCCGACCACGAATTCGCGCATTTCCTGCCAGCGTCGCCGCGACTCGTGATAGCCGAACAACGCCAGCGTCAGCTCCGCAAGAAGCACGTGATCCGCCAGGCTGGACTGTCGTGCCTGCCGGAAGCGGTCCACTAAGTTGCGTTGCTCTGCGTCGATCCAGCGCAGGGCAAGTTCACGGTCGCTGAAAGTCGGAAGGAGCCCGCGGCTCCCGACAGTTGCCAGCGGCAGCCGTGGGCTGGTCGGATGTGTCAGGGCTTGCGAGATCCATCCCATCTCGGTGTACAGCCGGAGGACCCGGGCCAAGATCTGGTCACGCTCGGCCGACGCGAGGGTCTCGTCGGCGACCTCTCGTCCGTACGCGCGGATCAGGTCGTGGAACCGATAGCGCGACGGGGCAACGGACTCGAGCAGGTTGAGGTCGACGAGTCGCTCGAGGATCGCGGTCGCCCGGCGCAGCGGAAGCTCGAGCAGCGCGGCGGCGACGGCCGTGATCAGGTCGGAGCCGTCCGGCACGGCCAGCAGCGGGAGTGCTCCGGCGGCCTGCCGGTCGAGCTCGCGGTCGCTGGTCTCGAGGAAGCGCACCGAGCTGGCGATGCTGGCCCGGACGCCGTTCTCGTCGGAGCCGAGGCTGTCGAGGCGGCGTTCCTCGTCCTGCAACAGATCCACGAAGTGCTGGACAGGCCACGTCGGCCGGGTAGCGAGCCGCCCGCCGATGAGCCGGACGGCCAGTGGCAACCGTCCGGAGAACGTCGCCAGCACCTCGGTCGCGGCGGGTTCCGCGGCGACGCGTGCCGGGCCGATGACCTCCGTGAGCAGCTCGAGCGATTCGCTCTTCGACAACGCGTCGAGGCGGATCTGCCGCGCGCCCGGCAGGTTCACCAAGGACCCACGACTGGTCACGATCGCCGCGGATCCCGCACGCCCAGGGAGCAACGGCAGCACGTGGGCCGCGTCCGTGGCGTTGTCGAGAACCATCAGAACCCGGCGACCGGCCAACTGGGAACGCAGCAGTGCGGTAGATTCCTCGACGTCCTCCGGAATCAGCTGCAGATCGACCCCGAGAGAGCGCAACAGGTGCCGGTGCGCGTCGGCGGTGGCCATCGGATCACCCGGGCCGTACCCGCGGAGGTTCAGATAGAGATGACCGTCGGGATAGCTGTCGGCCAGCTTGTGTGCGGCCTGCACGGCCAGAGTGGTCTTGCCGATGCCGCCCATCCCGGTGATGGCAACCACGCCGACGGCGCCGCTGTCGCCGTCCGCCGGAGCGCGCAGAACGGCAAGTATTGCGTCCATCTGGGCACTGCGGCCGGTGAAGTCCGGTGCCGCGGGCGGAAGCTGCCATGGCATCGGGTACCGGTCCGCGGCCGGTTGTTGCCCGGTCACGCGGGCGGGTGTGGACCCGCTCTTGCTGCGGGCAACGGACAGGAACTGAGTGGCTTCGGTGGGCGACAGGCCGAGGGCCGTGGTGAGTGAGCGGACGGTGTCCTGGCGCGGGCGGCTGCGGGTGCCGCGTTCGAGGACGCTGATGGCTTGTTCGCTGAGGCCGGCCTTCTCGGCGAGGGCGGCCTGGGTGAGTCCGGCGCGGGTACGGAAGGTACGGAGGAGCTCGCTCAGCGTCGGCGCGGCCGGCTCGCTCAACGTGCTCACCCTCCTCGGATCCAGGCCCGATATCGGTCAGTACCGGAAACTTGCGGGCCTAACTCTAGAGGGATCCGCCGACCACCGTACGTCGTTGTCCACAGGTCTGCGGGTGCGCGGCCGGATGGGTGCCGTCGTACGGGGGAGTTGGTCACCGAATGCCCAACGATCGTTTGAAAGATAGCATTCAGTATGCGACCGGGGACTCTCCGAATACAGAACCTCTGTTATAGGTGGTCTGCTGTAAAGCTGTGACCAAATCGCAAAGACCCCGGATTTCTCCGAGGTCCTCGCTGTCTGTAGCCGCCTTCGTTCAGGCGTTCGGGCGCTTGCCGTGGTTCGCGCCCTTCTTCTTGCGTGCACGGCGCTTCCGGCCGGTCTTTCCCATTTCTAAGCCTCCTTGAAACAACTGCAAAGAGTCACAGTCTCTCATACCACTCCCGGTTCCTCACGTCCTGCGGCGGGTCACGGTTGGGCTTACAGTGTTTCGGCGCAGGCCTGATGAGCAAAATTCAGACGAGTCAGCGAAGAGCTGTCTGCCCCCCTACGTCCGGCAGATCACCGGGCGTAAGACTGCGACCGCTGATCGGAGGTGACGTATGATGACCGGCGACGTCTGGGACTGGTGAACCTTCTGTCGTGGAGGGCATGAGATGACGTGGCGCCCTCGGGTCAGGACGCTGCGGCTCGTTGTCTCGGTGACAGCGGCTGCTGCTCTGATCGCGCTGGGCCTGGCCGTCTCCGCAACCCATGACCCCCTTGTCGTGGCCGGGCTGTGCCTGGTCGCTCTCGTTGCCAGTTCGCTCCGATCTGTCCACACGCAACGGCAGATCGAACTGGTATCCGTCGTACTTGTTGCGGTATACGTCATTGCCGGACCTGAGGCCGCTGTCGTGGTCGCCGCAGCGGGTTCTCTCGTCCAGGCGCCCGCGCCGGCCATCAAACGTATCTTCAACAGCGCTCAACGTGTGTTGTCCGCCGGCGGCGGCGCGATCGCGTACGCCGCCCTGGGTGGCCCTGTGGGAGATGAGGTACTGCGCCGGATTCCCGATGCCATCGTGGCGACAACCGTTGCCAGCATCGCGCTGCAACTCGTGAATGCCCTCCTGATCTCGATGGTGCTCGGCCTCGAACGGGGTCCGAGTGGAGTGAAGGAGTTCCTCCGGCACGTCGTCCGGACGACCGCCGTGCCGGTTCTGGGCTACGGTCTGCTCGGTCTCTCGATGGGCATCATCTGGATTGGTGGATTGAACATCCTCGCCGGAGTGCTGATCCTCGGCCCCCTCCTGGTCGCCCGGTGGGCGCTCTCGCAGTACGAGGCCGAGCGCAAGGCGCAGGCGGCGACGCTGCGGGCCTTCATCCAGGTGATCGAGACAAAAGACCTCTACACCCGTGGTCATTCCGAGCGGGTGAGTGAAGGCGTCGGCATGCTCGGACGGCAGCTGCAACTGCCGGAGGACCGGCAGCAGGCGCTCGAGCACGCCGGGCTGTTGCACGACGTCGGTAAGGTCGGCGTACCGACCAGCATTATTCGTAAACCGGGGCGTCTGGACGACTCCGAGATGGACGCGATCCGGCTGCACCCGGCACGCGGTGTCGAGTTGATCGGGAACATCCCGTTCCTCGAGGAAGTGAAGTCTGCTGTTCTCCATCACCACGAGAAGTACGACGGAACGGGTTATCCGGCCGGACTCAGTGGCACCAACATCCCGTACTTCGCCCGGATCATCGGGATCGTCGACGCGTTCGACTCCCTGACCTCGACGCGGTCTTACCGGCCGGCCCGGACCGTCGACGAGACCGTCGCGATCCTGCTGCAGGACCGCTACACACACTTCGACCCAGAGCTCGTGGACGAGTTCGTAGAGGTGATCAGGCGCGACGGCTGGACTCCCGCCGCGGCCGAGCAGCCGGCGCCGAACGCCGAGCTCGAGGCGCCGATCGATCACGACGACCTGAGCCTCGGCAGTGGTGGCGGCGCCAGCGGGTCGGCGGCCGGACCGGCATGACCGTCCCCGGTGAGACCGAGGGCCTGGAGTTCCGCGGGTCCGGCAGCGGAGTGGTGATTCTGATCGCGGGTGCCGCGCTCGGTGTCATGGCGCTCGCCATGACGGCTCATCGTGGCGTCACGGGGTGGCCTTTCGCGCTCACCTTCGGGGTCCTGATCGCGGTCGGCGAGATGGTTCAGTTTCGCGTCGACATGACGCGGAATCGGGCTCCGATCGCCACCAGCGCTGCGTTGGGTTACTGCCTGCTGCGCGGTCCGGAGGTTTCGGTCCCACCGGAAGTCGCACAGATCGTCGCTGTCGCGGCCGTGGCGACCGCCATCGGCGTGCTGCCACGAATCGTCGCGGGCCTCTGGTGGGACGCGGTCGTATCGTCGCGGCGGCTCCTCTCGGTCGGCGCGGCGGCGGTGGTCTTCGCGGCGATCGTGCCGAACAGCCTGTCCTGGAACGGTTCCGTGGCACACGCGCTGCCGCTGGGAGGCGCGATGCTGCTTGCGGTCTCCTGCGCCGCGGGGCTCGACGCGATCGTCGGAGCAGGTCAAGCGACCGAGCGGTACGGCAAGCCGTTCCCCGCGGCGTTGCGCGACGAGCTGGGTGTCACGGCCCGCATCGGGATGGCAATGGCGATCAGCGGCATGCTGCTTGCCGCCGGAACGTCTCTTGTCGGTCTCTGGGCCCCACCGCTGGTGCTCGTGCCATTGCTCTTTACACAGTTCGCGTTTCGGCGTTACTCGTCGGCGCAGCGGACGTATCGGAGTACGGTGCGGTCGATGGCTCGGAGTACGGAGATTGCTGGGTTCAGTAGTCCGGGGCAGAACGCGCGGACCGCGCAGCTCGCGGTGGCTATCGGGCATGATCTGGGGTTGACGCCGGCGCGGATGGAGGCGTTGGAGTATGCGGCCTTGTTGTCGGGGGTGGGGCAGCTGGCGTTGGCGGATCCCAGTCCGGGTGGGGCTTCGTTGTTGCGGACCCGGGAGGAGCGGCAGCGGGCGGCGGAGATCGGGGCTTCGGTGATCGAGCGGTCGGGGGTGCTGGATCATGTGGCGGAGATCGTGCGGCACTCCAACGATCCGTACCGGCACGGGCGGGCGAACAATCCGGGGATTCCGGTGGAGAGCGGGATCGTGAACGTCGCCCTGGCCTACGAGCAGCTCGTGGGGGAAGGGTCGGGGCAGACGCCGGACAAGGCGATGGAGTCGATCGGGCTGGGGATCGGTGCGGAGTACGACCCCGTGGTGGTGGCGTCACTGCGCCGCATCGTCGGGCGCGGCTTCAGGTTCTGACAGTTCGCGACCGGCCTCAGGGGACAGGTGCAGCAGGGCCGGCGTACCGGCGCACGGCTCGAGGTCGTCCCACAGCGGCGCGCACGTCGCAGGTACCCGGCCGGAGGCGCCCATACCGGCGTACAGCAGCAGACCGGCGCCGGCGGCGATCAGTACGTCGCCTGGGCTGACGGCCTGGCCCAGCCCGGGAAGTGCCACCGGTACGACGTCCCCGAGCCACGGCAGCCGCGTCGCGGCGTCGGAGATCTCGTGCCGCGGATCGGTCACCATCGCGTCGCCGACGCCCGCGCGCTCCAGGGCCCGCAGCGACACCGGCATCGCACCGTTCAGTGCGACGACGACCGCGTTGCCGAAGAACCCCAAAGCCAGCAGGCCGACGCCGGGATGCCGCAGGTTCATCCGCAGGAACACCGCGATGCAGACCGCCGACCCGATCAGCCCGACCGGGTACGCCGTACCGCCGAAAAGCGACCCGAGCAGCTGCCCGATCGCGGCCGCGGCCAGCCAGTGCACGCCGGTCAATGTGTTGTCGGCCAGCTGCCCGAAACGTCCGCCGGTCGCGAGCGCCGCCGCGGCGGCGAGCACCATGACGAGGAGGACCAGCAGCACGCAGGAGATTCTGCCGAATCAACGGCCCGAAACCGGGCAAGCTGATCCCGCAGCGTGTCGATTTAACCGCAAAAAGTGACGGCGGCCCGGGATCCCGGACCGCCGTCAGCGTGATTCAGGACTTCGCTGTCGCCGCCCCGCCCTCGTCGATGATCTCCGGCAGGTCCTTCACACCCGGGTCGCCGCGGTCGGCGACGTAGTCCGTCGGGTGCGTGGAATCCTGGCCGTCCGGCACCTTGAGCGCCCGGAAGACCACCGTCAGCGCCACGACCACGATCAGGTTCAGCCCGAAGGCGGTCAGCGCGATGTAGGACTGCGTATCCGTGAACGGGATGTTCGCCAGCGAGCCGCCGAAGTGCTTCTTCGTCGCCGGGTTGATCACGTTGTAGGCCTCGAGGGTGCCGAACACCATCGCCACCGCCCAGCCGGCCAGCAGCGCCCAGCGGTGGAACCACCGGGTGTACAGGCCGACCACGATCGCCGGGAAGGTCTGCAGGATCCAGATCCCGCCCAGGAGCTGGAAGTTCAGCGCGAGCGTCTTGTCGAGCATGAGAACGAACGCCAGCGCGCCGACCTTCACCACCAGCGACGCCAGCTTGGAGGCCTTCGCCTCCTGCGCCGGTGTCGCGTCCGGCTTGAGGAAGTCGCGGTAGATGTTGCGGGTGAACAGGTTGGCCGCCGCGATCGACATGATTGCCGCCGGCACCAGCGCGCCGACCGCGATCGCCGCGAACGCGATGCCCGCGAACCACGACGGGAACTCCTGGTCGAACAGCCGCGGGATCGCCAGCTGCGGGTTGGCCAGGCCGTCCAGGCCGGTGACGTTCACGTTCGCCTTGATCGCCATGAAGCCGAGCAGGGCCAGCAGACCGAGCAGCAGCGAGTACGCCGGCAGGATCGCGGCGTTCCGCCGGACGATGTTGCGGTTCTTCGTCGACAGCACCGCGGTCACCGAGTGCGGGTACATGAACAGCGCCATCGCGGATCCCAGCGCCAGCGTCCAGTACGCCGAGTAGCCCGACTCACCGGGGATGAACGCGCCGACCGGCTTACCCGTGGCCGGGTTGGTCTTGGTCAGCTTCTCCTGGGCCGCACCGAAGATCGCGTCCCAGCCGCCGAGTACATGCGGCAGGTAGAAGATCGCGACCGCGATCACCAGGTAGATCAGGCCGTCCTTGACGAACGCGATCATCGCCGGCGCCCGCAGACCCGACGAGTAGGTGTACGCCGCGAGGACCGCGAATGCGATCAGCAGCGGCAGGTCCTTCTCGAGCAGGCTGTCGCCGCCGAGGCCCATCGTCTCGAACACGGCCTGCATACCCACGAGCTGCAAGGCGATGTACGGCATGGTCGCGAGGATGCCCGTGACCGCGATCGCCAGGGACAGTGCCCGGCTGCCGTACCGGCCGCCGACGAAGTCCGCCGGCGTCACGTAGCCGTGTCGGTGCGACACCGACCACAGTCGCGACATGAACACGAAGATGATCGGGTAGACCACAATCGTGTACGGCACCGCGAAGAACCCGCTGATCGCCCCGGTCGCGTACATCGCGGCCGGTACGGCGACGAACGTGTACGCGGTGTAGAGGTCGCCGCCGAGCAGGAACCAGGTGATGAACGTGCCGAACCCGCGGCCGCCCAGGCCCCACTCGTCCAGGTTGTCGAGGCGGCCGGTACTTCGCCACCGGGCCGCCATGAAGCCCATCACCGTGACCGCGGCGAAGATCACCACGACGATGATCAGCTGGATCCAGTCCACCGTGGTGTTCACCGGTCCGCCTCCGTCTCCGGCCGATCAGGGTCACCAAGTCCCTGCGCGGCCCGGCGCTTGCGCTCCTCGGTGATCACCAGCCAGTAGCAGATGCTCACCAGGATCGCCGACAAGAACACCCACAAGAACTGGTACCAGTAGAAGAAGGGGAATCCCCACAGCCGAGGCTCGTCCTTGGCATACGTGGAGACCAGGAGCGGTACGACGACCGCGATCGCCAGCAGTACGCCGGAGATCCAGTACGCGGGTCTGACCGCGGATAATCGGGACACTGCAAACCTCCTCGGGACACACAGGCGCAACGGAGCACGCTACCGTTCGACCGGACTGGCCACTAGACCAAACAGGTTGGTGCATGGATAACGAAAAGGCATGGTTCGTACGGCGCGTCGTACTGTCCGTGCTGTTCCTGCTCATCGTTGCCGTGCCGTTGTATCCGGAGCTGTTCGGGCTGGACGAGCTGACGCCGCTCACGCAGCTCGCCGCCTTCCGCCCGCAGATTCTGGTCGTCGTCCTCGCCCTGGCGCTGCTGATGCTGGTACGCCGGGGCTGGCGGATCGCCGCGGCCCTGATCGGCGTACTGGGGCTGATCGGGGTCGCGCTGACCGTGCCACGCGAGCTCTCCGCCGCGCGACCGGCACCGGACGGGGCCCGCGAGCTGACCATCATGGTCGCCAACGTGCTCGGCGGCGGTGCCCGGGCCGCGGACGTGGCCGAGGTGATCCGCGAGCGCAAGCCGGATCTGGTGTCGTTGCCGGAGGCACAGGTCGACGTCCGTGAGGAGATCCGCGCGCAACTGCAGGACCAGCAGTACAAGGGCTTCACGACCCAGCCGAGCCGGGCGGTACCGAGCGCGACGAGCGTGCTGGTCTCGGCGGCCCTCGGTGACGTGGCGTTCGCGTCCGAGCCGGGGACGACGTTCGGCACCGTCGTCGTGACGGGTGGGAACCTCGGCCCGATCCGGCTGATCGCGTACCACGGCTACCCGCCGCTGCCGGACGCGGTGACGACCTGGAAGAAGGATCTGCAGAAGGTACGGCAGTGGTGTGCCCAGAATCCGCCGATGGTCGTCGCGGGTGACTTCAACGCGACCGTCGACCACGCGGACTTCCGGCACGCCTTGGGCGGTTACTGCCGCAGCGTCGGCCCGGCCGTCGGCGGCGGTCTGCAGGGGACCTGGCCGGCCGATCAGCCGGCAGTACTACGCACGCAGATCGACCACGTGGTGGTGTCACGGCAGCTCCAGCCGCGACGCTTCACGACGTACCCGATCCGCGGCACCGATCACCGGGCCGTGGTCGCGACGGTCGCCGTACTGCCCTAGGAGGGATTGGCCGCCGGTCGGTAGATGTACGGCTGCGACGACTGCACGGCCTCGGTCAGCATCAGCAGCAGGTCGGCGCGCGCCTCGATCGGGCGGCCGAACAGCTCGTCGTCACCGGGGATCGGGAATCCCTTCACGCCGATCGCGAGCTGGCTGAGCAGGACGTGCAGGACCCCGCGGGCGTTGAACACCGGCGGCGTCGGCCACTCCGGCAGCGTCTCGTGCATCAACGGCTGCTGCGCCGCGGTCGCCGCGATCGGCTTCAGCCAGCGCTCGAGCTCGTCGCTGGTCAGCATGTTCCGGTGCAGGACCGTCATCACCGCGTGGGCGACCCGGTCGTGCTCCTCGTGCACCCAGCGGTACGGCGTGTCCTTGACGATCCGGTCCGCGAGCACGTCGAGCAGCGCGCGTAGCACGCCGGCGTCGCAGTGCCGGGACCGGGCCAGCGCGCCGATCGCGTCGGCGCCGTGAGCGACGGCATGGGCCCAGCCGCAGTCCGCGACGTACCCGCGCAGGTCGCGCTCGCGCAGCAACCAGGTGGCCAGCCGGTCGCCCCAGCGCATCACCACCTCGTCGTGCACCAGGAACTCGGCGTTGTCGCGGTGGATCACCTCCGCCAGCGTCAGCGCGGTGAACGAGCGCCGGAAGACCGTGTCGGTACCGTCCTCACCGAGCCCGTAGTTCAGCCCCGCGCAGAGGCCGTCCCCGAACCCCGGAAGCAGGTCGTCGTACACCCCTCGCTCCAGCCAGGTGGCGAGTGTCGGGTAGGCCAGGGCGTCACGGACCTGCGGGTTGGTGCTCGCCAGGCCGCGTACGAGCTCCTCGGTGAGTTCGGTCAGCGTACGGTCGTGCGGTACCGCGTAGTCCGCGGCCATCACGTCCTGCCAGTACGTCGACTCCACCCGAGCATCCTTTCATCTGTCGCTGATCAATCAACACCTACCCACACCCTCTTGTCGAGCGGACCACCCGAGTCGCTGGTATGAGGGCGTGTGAGGACGCTGCGCCTACTGCGCGGCACTCGGCGGGCGCCTCGCCGCACTGGAGGAAAGGCCACGATGAAACCACATCGAGGCCTTCCCTCCAGCGCGCCGAGGCACTCCGCCGAGCACCTGCTCGCGACGGCGCAGCGTCCTCACACGCCCTCATAAGCCCCGGTAGCATCAAGCTGTGCCGTCTTTGACCGATGTGGCGCGCAACCACACGACGCTCGACCAGGCCGACCTGGACCGCCTGCAGCTGCTCGTCTCCGACTGGCAGATGCTGGCCGACCTGTCGTTCGCCGACCTGGTGCTCTGGCTGCCGGACACCGAAGGGCTGGGGTTCTGGGCCGGTGCGCAGATGCGTCCGACGACCGGCCCCACGGCGTACCTGGACGACATCGTCGGCAGCTTCATCCCGCGCGGCCGCCGGCACCTGCTGGACCAGGCGTACGACGGCGGCCGGATCTGCCGCGAGGGCGACCCGGAGTGGCGCGACGACGTACCGGTCCGGGTCGAGACCATCCCGGTACGACGGGGTGCCCGGGTGATCGCGGTGATCGCGCGGAACACCAACCTGCTCGGCGTGCGGACGCCGTCCCGCCTGGAGATCGCGTACCTGCAGAGCGCGACCGATCTGGCCCGGATGATCACCGACGGGATCTTCCCGTACGGCGGCGAACGGCTGCTGTCCACCACACCACGAGTCGGTGACGGCTGCATCCGTGTCGATCGGCACGGAATGGTGACGTTCGCGAGCCCCAACGCGTTGTCGGCGTACCGGCGGATGGGCCTCGTCACCGATCTGGTCGGATCCCGGCTGAAGGACGTGACGGCCGACCTGCTGCAGTCCGGGCACAAGGTCGACGACGTGCTCGCGTCCGTGGTCACCGGGCGGGCGGCCAAGGAGATCGAGATCGAGAACTCCGACGCCACGCTGTTCCTGCGGGCGATCCCGCTGCGCGCCGACGGGCAGCACGTGGGGGCGCTGATCCTGCTCCGGGACGTGACGGAGCTGCGCAGCCGGGAACGGGAGCTGGTCACCAAGGAGGCGACCATCCGGGAGATTCATCATCGCGTCAAGAACAACTTGCAGACGGTCGCCGCGTTACTCCGGATGCAGGCCCGGCGGATCACCGTGGTGGAAGGACAGACCGCGCTGGCCGAGGCGGTCCGGCGCGTCGGGTCGATCGCGATCGTCCACGAGACGTTGTCGGAGTCGTTCGACGAGCACGTCGACTTCGACGACGTGGCCGACCGGGTCGGGGCGATGGTCGCGGACGTGTCGACGGTCGCGACCGCGGTGGAGACGCGGCGGAGCGGGTCGTTCGGGGTCCTGGACTCCGAAGTGGCGACGCCGCTGGCGATGGTGCTGACCGAACTGATGCAGAACTCGGTGGAGCACGCGTTCGGGGCGCGCGACGGGGGAGCGGCCAGCGGCACGATCGAACTGATCGCCGAGCGCTCCGTCGGCCGGCTGCGGATCCAGGTGATCGACAACGGCAAGGGACTGCCGACGAACTTCGACTCCGAACTGTCCGGCAATCTCGGCCTGTCCATCGTCCGCACCCTGGTGATCGGCGAACTCGACGGCACCCTGGAGTTCGGCAACCGCCACGACGGCGATCCCGGCGCCCAGGTCACCCTCGACATCCCGGTCAAGGACTGACCCCTGCCACCCGCATTTGGCTGGTCCGCCAGTCAAATGCGGGGTTCTACACCCTTGAGATGGGTGTGGAACCCCCGGTTTCGCTGGCCTGCCAGGCGAATCGGGCGGGGTGGGGCGGGAATGCGAAAGGCCCCGCGGGGAGTTCCGCGGGGCCTCGAGAGGACTTGCTCAGGCGGTGCGGATGCGTTGGCGGGCGTTGCGGCGCTTCAGAGCGCGACGCTCGTCCTCGCTCAGGCCGCCCCAGACACCGTGGTCCTGGCCGGCTTCGAGCGCCCACGCCAGGCACTGCTCACGCACGTCGCAGCGTCGGCACACCTGCTTGGCCTCCTCGATCTGCATGATCGCCGGCCCGGTGTTACCGATGGGGAAGAACAGTTCCGGGTCCTCGTCGAGGCATACGGCCCGGTGGCGCCAATCCATGGCGGATCCCATCTCTCTCAGTAGTTGACGTATGCTGCCGGGTAGGTCTGTGCCCGGCCAGCGGTGCTGTATTCGTCGGTTCGTGTCGCACGGGGGTTGGTGCCGCGTCCTGTTGTGAACGCATTCACGAACGAGACCATGTTCCCAATCTTGGGGGATCGAAACAAGGGTTATGGAGTTGTCGATCCGATCACAACGCTTCCTTAACACTCCGAACTGGCACGCAGTGGTTCTCTCCATCCGGTTATCGGACAGAGCGGCCGTTCCGCAAGCACCCGTTCACTGCAGGTAACCGTTCCAACCGCCCATTGGTTACGCACAACCTCAAATCCCTGTGGGGCTGGGGTTCCCGCGCACCGGATCGGGTGCGCGCATCGTTCGACGTACCCAGATCCCCCGGGGACGCTGGCACTAAGCTGGCGAAGTGCCGACCGACTCCCCAGTTGCCGCCGTCCCGAGACCGCTCAAGCTAGCCGCGGCAGTGGTCGCTGTGGAAGGGCTCGTGCTCGTCGTTCTCGGAATTGCCGAAGCCTTGACGATTCACAGCTCCCGGCTGGTCCTCGGGCTGACCACCACGGGCTTCTTCGTCCTGTACGGCGCCTGCCTGGTCCTCGTCGCGTTCCGTGGTCTGTGGAAGGCGGCCCGGTGGAGCCGCGGACCGACGGTGTTCACGCAGCTGATCCAGCTCCTGGTCGCGTACAGCTTCTGGGGCGGAGGCACGAAGGCAGTCGCCGTAGCGCTCGCCGTGCTCGCGCTCGCCGTACTGGTCTGCGTGTTCCAGAAGGCCTCCACCGACGCACTGGCCGGTGGCGACTCCGGCGACCACCCGGTGCTCTAGTTACTCCTTGAGCAGGCCGGCGCGCAGCTCCGTCAGGGTGCGCGCGAGCAGCCGGGAGACGTGCATCTGCGAGATCCCGATCTCCTCGGCGATCTGGGACTGCGTCATGCCGCGGAAGAACCGCAGCGTCAGGATCCGCTTCTCGCGGGTGTCGAGCTGGGCCAGCAGCGGTTTCAGCGACTCGCGGTACTCCACGCTCTCCAGCGCCTCGTCCTCGCCGCCGAGACCGTCCAGGACCGTCGTCGCGTCGGTCTCGTTCTGATCGGGGGCGTCCAGAGACAGGGTGTTGTACGCGTTCGCGGACTCCAGGCCCTCGATCACCAGATCCGGCGAGAGGCCGAGCCGCTCCGACAACTCCGCCACGGTCGGCGCGCGGCCGAGCTCCTGGGTCAGCTCCGCGGTCGCCGCGGTCAGCGACAACCGCAGCTCCTGCAGTCGCCGCGGCACCCGGATCGCCCAGCCCTTGTCCCGGAAGTACCGCTTGATCTCACCGAGGATCGTCGGCGTCGCGTACGTCGAGAACTCGACGCCACGCTCCGAGTCGAACCGGTCGATCGCCTTGATCAACCCGATCGTGGCGACCTGTACGAGGTCGTCGTACGGCTCGCCGCGGTTGCGGAACCGGCGGGCCAGATGCTCCACCAGCGGCATGTGCAGCGCGACCAGGGCGTCGCGGGCGGCGGCGTACGCCGGATCGCGCGCACCGGCCGCCATCTCCTGGAAGAGCTCGGCGGTCCGGGTGCGCAGATCGGGGGACTCCTGCGGCTCGCCCAGAGTGCGCTCGTCGCTCACGCCTGCGCCTCGCTGGCGCTCGGCTCCGGCGTGAGCGAGAACGCTGCTCTGCCCATGGCTCGCTCGCTACGCTCGCTCACAGGCTCTCCGTCGCAGTAGCCGTCATGCTGATCGTCAGCCGCCCGTCGATCGTCTCGGCGGCGGCCGACTCCACCAGCGCGGTCAGCACGGTCCAGCCGAACGACGTGGTGTCCGGCCGCCAGCCGTTCGGTACGACGGCACTCGTGCGCACCGTGAGCTGCGGCGGAGCGATCTCGAAGACGCACTCCAGGACCCCGTCCGCGGACTGCGGCAGCAGGAGCGCGCACGCCTCGTCGACCGCGATCCGCAGATCGTCGATCGCGTCCAGGGTGAAGTCGTTGCGGGCCGCGAGATTGCCGACCACCGCCCGCGGTACGGCGACGTACGCACTGTCCGCCGGGATACTCAGGCGGACCTCGGCGGCTCCTGCGGTGCTGCTCACGTCGTCTCCCTCGTTTCGACCCACCACGCCGTACATCATCCAACCTCAAGCCCCGCGCCGCACGGCGAACGGCCCGCCACTTGGCCGCCACCTGCCGCCACCTGCCGCCACTTTGTGCACCAGGTCCGTACGGCGTGGGCTCAACCGTGCGGATGTGGTGCACAAAGTGGCAGCGGGCCGGTAGCCGGCCCGGTGCTCGGTGCCTCGTGCTCGGTGTCTCGCGGCTAGTGCGTGGGCTCGACGTGCGTCGGGTCGAGGACCCGGCGGAGGAAGGTGCGGGTGCGCTCCTCCTTGGGGTCGCCGATCACGTCGGCGGGCGGGCCCTGCTCGACGATCACGCCGCCGTCCATGAACACCACCCGGTCCGCGACCTCGCGCGCGAACGCCATCTCGTGGGTGACGACGAGCATCGTCATCCCGTCGAGCGCGAGCTTGCGCATCACGGTGAGCACGTCGCCGACCAGCTCGGGGTCGAGCGCGGACGTCGGCTCGTCGAACAGCATCAGCGCCGGGTCCATCGACAGCGCCCGCGCGATCGCGACCCGTTGCTGCTGGCCGCCCGACAGCTGCGCCGGGTACGCCAGGATCTTCTCGCCGAGCCCGACGCGCTCGAGGTTCGCCCGGGCGATCCTGTCCGCCTCCTCGGCAGAGCGCTTCAGGACGGTGCGCTGGGCAACCGTGCAGTTCGCGAGCGCCGACAGGTGCGGGAACAGGTTGAACTGCTGGAACACCATCCCGATCTGCTGCCGGGCCGCGTCCAGGTGGCAGTCCGGGTGGGTGATGTCCTCCCCGCGGACGATCACCTGTCCTTCCTGCGGCTGCTCCAGCAGGTTCACGCAGCGCAGCAGCGTGGACTTGCCGGACCCGGACGGGCCGATGACGCACACCACCTCGCCCTGCTCGACGGTGAAGTCGATACCGCGCAGGACGTGGTTGGTGCCGAAGGACTTGTGCAGGTTCTTGATCTCGACCAGTGCCATCAGCGCGTCCTCGCCGTCCGTGCCTCGAGCCGGCGGGCCAGGATGCCCAGCGGCAGCGTGATCACCAGGTAGCAGAAGCCACAGACGACGATCGGGGTCAGGTTCGAGTACGTGTTGGCCAGGTCGCGACCGAAGCCGGTGAGCTCGTACCCGTCCGCGGCGACGCCGATCATGAACACCAGCGAGGAGTCCTTGACCAGCAGGATCAGGTCGTTGGTCAGCGGCGGCAGCACGATCCGGAAGGCCTGCGGCAGCACGATCTTCCGCATCGCCACCCCGGCCGGCATGCCGAGCGAGCGGGCCGCCTCGACCTGCCCCTTCGGCACCGCCTGGATACCGGCGCGGATCACCTCGGCCATGTACGCCGACGCGACGATCCCGAGCGCCAGCCACACCACGCCGTACGGGTCCCAGGGGATCGTCATCCCCGGGAACGCCAGCGGGAGCAGGCTGAAGGCGATGAACACCACGATCGCCGGCAGGCCGCGGAAGAACTCGATGTAGGCGGTCGCGAGCCACCGGTACGGGCCGACCTGGCTGAGCTTCATCAGCGCCAGCAGCGTGCCGCCGGCCAGACCGATCACGAACGCGCCGGCGGTGTACTCGACGGTCTTCACCAGCGCCTGGAGCACGCCGTCCTGGAACGTCGACTTGATGAACTCAGGCTTGAAGAACACGCTGCCGATCTGGCCCCAGTCCGCGGTGAACGCGGCGACCACGACCAGGACGACGAGGATCGCGTACTGGATCCAGCGGGAGCGCTGAGCCCGCTGCCGCGGGCTCAGCCCCTTCCGCTCAACAACGGTGTCGGTGGAGGTGCTCACTTCTTCGGCTCAACCCCGAACCACTTCTTGTAGATCTCGTTGTACTTGCCGTCCGACTTCGCCTTGGCCAGTACCTCGTTGAACTTCGCCACCACCTTCGGACCGCTGCCGTCCTTGAGCGCGCCGAAGCCGTACTGCTCGCCGGTGTCGAACTCGGCGACCACGGCCATGTCCGGGTTCTCCTTGACGAAGTCGTAGAGCACGCCGTTGTCGTTGATCGCGGCGTCCACCCGGCCGGACTTCACGTTGTTGGTCTGCAGCGCGAGGTCGTTGAACGGGATCACCGTGTAGCCGTTGGCCTTCGCGTTGTCGTCCGCGTACTTCTTGCCGGTGGTGTCGGCCTGGGCGCCGAGCTTCTTGCCCCGCAGGTCGGCCAGCGCCTTGATGCCGGAGTCCTTCTTGGCCATCAGCACCTGGGTGGCGTCCATGTACGGCTCGGTGATGCTGATCGCGGCCTGGCGCTCCGGCGTGATGGTCATCGCGCCCATGCCCATGTCGCACTTCTTGGCCTGGAACGCCGCGCCCGAGGTGACCTGCGCCCACTCGATGTTGACGACCTCCTGCTCGATGCCGAGGTCCGCGGCGAGCAGATCGAGCAGGTCGACGTCGAAGCCGACGACCTTGGTGCCCTCCTTGTACTGGAACGGCTTGTACGGCAGGTGGGTGCAGACGGTCAGCTTGCCGGGCTTGACCAGCGTGATGCCGGCCGCGGCCGCCTTGTCCTCGGAACCGCCGCTGCTACTGTCCGAATCGCCGCCGCCACAGGCGGTCAGGGTAAGCGACAACGCGAGCGCGACGGCGGCGACCGGGGCAAGAGCCCGGCGCTTGCGGAGAGTGGGGACGATGTTCATCGCGGATTCTCCTCGACAGGGGTTGTGAATGCCCGAATCCTGGCACACGTAGGGGAGATGTGGGGCCTCTCACAGCAGACCAGTGAACCTTGTGGTTTACTCGTGACCGACGGGTGACCCCCTGGAAACAGCGCCGTTCGACGCACCCTCATCGAACGCCACTATCTCAGTACCGCTCGAATCCCCCGAAGGGTCCCCGCATGGTCGCCCAAGCTGTTGAGCCCAACCTTCCCGCTGACCGGTTCGCCGGCGATGCCGTCTTCGACCTGCATCGCGGCGGCAAGATCGAGGTGACGTCTTCGATCAAGGTCACCGACGCCGACGACCTGTCGAAGGCGTACACCCCCGGCGTGGCCCGGGTCTGCACCGCGATCGCCGAGGATCCGTCCTTGGTACGACGCTACACCTGGAAGTCCAACGTGGTCGCGGTCGTCACGGACGGTACCGCCGTACTCGGTCTGGGTGACATCGGTCCCGCCGCGTCCCTGCCGGTGATGGAGGGCAAGGCGCTGCTGTTCAAGGAGTTCGGCGGCGTCGACTCGGTGCCGATCGCGTTGGACTGCACCGACGTGGACGAGTTCGTCGAGACGGTCGCGCGGATGGCGCCGACCTTCGGCGGCATCAACCTCGAGGACATCTCCGCGCCGCGCTGCTTCGAGATCGAGCGCCGGCTCAAGGAGCGCCTCGACATCCCGGTCTTCCACGACGACCAGCACGGTACGGCGGTCGTCGTGCTCGCCGCCCTGCGCAACGCGCTGCGGGTGACGGGGCAGAACGGAACACCCAGGCCGATCGAGGACATCCGCGTGGTGATCTCGGGCGCCGGCGCGGCCGGGGTCGCGTGCGCGCGGATCCTGCTGCAGGCGGGCGTCGGCGACCTCGCGGTCGTGGACAGCAAGGGCGTGCTGCACGAGGATCGCCCCGACCTGAACCCGGTGAAGCTGTCGCTCGCCCGGGACACCAACACCGGCGGCATCTCCGGCCGGCTGGTCGACGCGCTGGCCGGTGCGGACCTGTTCCTCGGGGTGTCCGGCGGCACGGTCCCGGAGGAGGCTGTCGCGCAGATGGCCGACGACGCGATGATCTTCGCGCTGGCGAACCCGAATCCCGAAGTACACCCCGACATCGCGCACCGGCACGCCGCGGTGGTCGCGACCGGGCGCTCCGACTTCCCGAACCAGATCAACAACGTGCTGGCGTTCCCCGGCATCTTCCGCGGCGCCTTCGACGCCAACGCCTCCCGCATCACCGAAGGCATGAAGCTCGCCGCGGCGGACGCCCTGGCCGGCCTGATCTCGGCGGACGACCTCCGCCCGGACTACGTCATCCCGTCGCCCTTCGACGAGCGTGTCGCACCGGCGGTCGCGGCCGCCGTCGCCGCCGCTGCCGTGACGGACGGCGTCGCCCGGCCCTGAGGTCTTAGGTCCTAGCTACGGACCACCATGCGCTCCCACCAGTGCGCGGCGCGGTTCAGCATGTCGACGTCGTGGCCGCCGGCCTGCACGTACCCGGTCATCGCCAGCCGCGAGTAGACCGCTGACATCGCGCCGCGCCCGGAGCCGTCGTACCACCCGTCGCGACGGATCGGGTCGTCGCCCGTGCCCGGGAACGTGGTCCGCTCCAGGTCGAGCCAGGGGAAGTCCGCACCGACCGGGAGTTGCGTGGCCTCGATGAACCGGTGCGTGTACCGGACCTTCTCCTCCAGCCCGAGCCAGAACAGGCCGGGCGCGAGGACGGCGCGCGGGGGCGTACCACGCCAGTACGACGCCTGCCACGCCGGCGCCTGCGGCACCATGACCAGGTTGTCCCGGACGGCCTGCAACGCCGTACCCATCTGGGCGATCGCGTTGGGTGACCATCCGTAGGTGATCAGGTACGGGTGCTCGCCGGTCTCCTCGCCGATCTGGTACGTCGCACCGTCCAGCGGGAACCCGGCCGGCGCGCCGGCGTAGACCAGTTCCGGATCGATCTGTGTGGTGCCGAGCAGGTGCCGGGTCCCGGCGGCAGCGGCGTCGTTGTACGTGCTGGCGTGGAACCGGCCGTACCCGACGGCGAGCGCGCGAACCGCGGCGTACTGGTCCAGCGACAGCATCGCGGGCGCCCAGTGCTCGACGTCCCAGGTGCCCATGTTGCCGTCGTCACCGGCCACGAAGTGCGGGAAGGCGCCGACGTACCGGTCGTTGCGGAACAGTTGGACGGCCTCCTGGCGGGTGTACTGCAGGGCTGCCACGCGATCCAGGATCGCGCGCGCCGCGGTGTCGGCCGCCTGGATGCGCGCCTCGTCACCGGAGCGCTGCTCGAGGTACCGCGCGTACCCGACCAGCAGTTCGGCACGCCCGCTCAGGGTCCTGATGTCACCACTGCGCAACACGGTGTCCGGGCGCGTGGCGTACAGGTCGAGGAGCGAGGTCAGGTACCTGTCCAGGTTGCTGAGCAGTCGCGCATCGCCTTGCAGATAAGGGCTCCGTAGCAGTTGCAGGGCGATGTCGGTGTTCATGTGGGTCGGACGTTGCGCCAGGATGTAGCCGAGCAACTCGTCGGCCGTACGGCGCTGTTCCGGGTTGCCGGTCACGTCGTAGATCGCCGCCAGCGCCGCGAACGCGTGCGTCGCACCCTCGAACCCGGGACCGGTGGAGACACCGTCGGCGGTGATCTGAAGGTAGGCGCCGGCGACCTGCGAGGTGGTCGCGGCCGGGGCAGGAGCGGCTGGTCCGATCAGCAGGGCGGCGGTCACGCCCGCGGTCACCAGAGCGCGGAGCATCGGTCCTCCTCAGGGGAATTACGGTCAAGGCCGTTAATCGCGGATCAAACCACACGACCGTCCCGCTGACCAGATCTCGCGGCCCGCGGGCGTGAAGTCGGTAACTGACGTGATGCGGACCAGCGCCTAAGGTGGTTCGCATGCTTGCTGCTTATGCCGCCAAGTTCGACACCGACAACCCGATCGCCGCGCTGGAAGTCGGCGAGCGGCCCGACCCGGTCGTGCCCGACGGGTGGGTGACGATCGACGTACGGGCGACGGCGCTCAATCATCACGATCTGTGGTCGCTGAAGGGCGTCGGGCTGGCCGAGCAGAGCCTGCCGATGATCCTCGGGTGCGATGCGGCCGGCGTGGACCCGGACGGGAACGAGGTCGTCGTGCACGCGGTGGTCTCGGACCCAGCATGGAAGGGCGACGAGACGCTCGACCCGAAGCGGTCGCTGCTGAGCGAGCGGTATCAGGGCACTCTCGCGCAGAAGGTCGCCGTACCGGCCCGCAACGTCGTACCGAAACCGGCCGGGATGAGCTTCGAGCAGGCCGCGTGCCTGCCGACGGCGTGGCTGACGGCGTACCGGATGTTGTTCACGCAGTCGGGGCTGAAGCCGGGCGACACGGTGCTCGTACAGGGTGCGGGCGGTGGCGTCGCGACCGCGCTGATCACGCTCGCGCGGGCCGCGGGGATCCGGGTGTGGGCGACCAGCCGGGACGAGGGCAAGCGCGCCAAGGCGCTCGAGATCGGCGCGCACGACGCCTTCGAGTCCGGCGCGCGGCTGCCGGAGCGGGTCGACGCCGTGATGGAGACCGTCGGGCAGGCGACCTGGTCGCATTCGCTCAAGTCGCTGAAGCAGGGCGGCACGCTGGTGATCTCCGGCGCGACGAGCGGTCAGGCGCCGAAGTCGGCCGAGCTGAACCGGATCTTCTTCCTGCAGCTGCGGGTGCAGGGGTCGACGATGGGCACCCGGACGGAGCTCGCGGAATTGGTGCAGTTCATGGCGAACGCCGGGATCTCACCGCACATCGACACGGTGCTGCCGCTCGCCGACGCGCGGACCGGCTTCGAGAAGATGAACGCGGGTGACGTGTTCGGCAAGATCGTTTTTACTGTTTAAATGCAGCCCGAGATCAGGCCGGTCACGGCTGAGGACGCCGTGGCCGGAGCGTGGTGTCATCTGCTCTGCTGGCGGGAGGCGTACGCCGGTCTGGTGCCGGCCGATGTCCTGCTCGAGCGGACGTCCGACATCGACCGCCGGACCGAGCGCTGGACGACGCCGCTCGGTGCGGGCCGGCAGCGCTGGATCGCGCTGAACCCGGACCCCGGCGCCGCGGTCCAGGATCGCGTGGCAGGCTTCGTCGGCACCGGTCCGGGCCGGGACGAGGACTCGCCGGTGCCGTTCGAGCTGGAAGCGATCTACACCCGGCAGGCGTTCTGGAGGACCGGGCTGGGCGCCCGCCTGTTCGACGTTGCCGTGGGCAAGCAGCCGGCGTTCCTGTGGGTGTTCGAGGGCAACGCGCGGGCGCGATCCTTCTACCAGCGACAGGGATTCGCGCCGGACGGCGCCGACAAGCACGACCCGTACTTCGACCTGCGCGAGATCCGGATGGTCCGCCACTAGACGTGCGCCAGTGCCACCGGCACTCATGTGACACCTTTCGGGTACGACGTTTCACGGCTGAAACATTCGCGTCGCACCGGGGCAACGCAGCGGGGTCACTCTGTTCCTACCGATCCGCCCGATCGATGAGGAGCAGGGGAGCCCATGAGGCCTACTTTGACGGTGATCGTTGACCCGGTCGACAACTGGATGGCGAAGGCCGCGTGCGTCGGCCACGCGCCGTCGTACGACGAGACGGCCAGCCAGTGGGAGCAGCGCAAGGCCCAAGCCATCTGCCTGACGTCCTGCCCGGTGATCGACCAGTGCCGTGAGTGGGCCCGCCGGACGAAGTTCACCGGCACCGCCGCGGGCGAGAAGTTCCTCGCCGGCCGCCGCCGCGGCCGCCCCGGCCCGCAGGAACGCCGTACCCGCCCCTCGATCATCGAGGAGCAGCAAGCGAGCTAGGACCGCATCCCGAGCCACTGCTCGGCGTCCCAGGCCTCGAACCGCTCCACCTCGACGAACCCCAGCTTCGCTGCCAGGCGCATCGAGCCGCGGTTGGCGGTCTGGGTGGCGAGCACGACCGGTTCGCCTGGCAGGGCGCCGCCGAGCCAGTCCAGCGCCGCCGCGCAGGCCTCGCCGGCATACCCGAATCCCCACGCCTGCGGCAGGAACAGATAACCGAGGTCGAGCTTTCCGACGGCGGCCGGACGATGCCGTGTCGCGCGGCGGAGCAGCACCTGGCCGATCATCGATCCGTGGAGCTCGACGACGAAACTCCCCGGCCACCGCTCGGGCACCACGGGCAGCTCGCGTTCGAGCTCGGCACGGGGCCGGGGTCCGCCGAGGTAGGTGTGCACGTCGGGCGAGGAGAGCAATTCGATGAACGCCGCCCGGTCCCGCGCAGCGGGCTCGCGGAGCACGAGCCGCTCGGTCTTGATCGGCTCGGGTGGCCAAGGCACGAGTCCCAGAGGTTCCACCCGCCGCACGCTAACAAACCTGCTCAGACCTTGATCAGCTCGTCGGCGCGGTCCGCGTCGGCGGGGTCTGTCGTGGTACGGCGGAACGGGGCGGTGATCGTGGGGACCAGTTGCTCGCGGTTGTGGATCGCCGCGCCGATCGCGAGCACGAGGTAGATCACGCTGATCACGTACCGCCCGGTCTGCCCTGGGACGGCGAACTGGACCGCGAACAGGCCCAGCAACGTCCACGCCGCCCAGCGCGGGAACCGCAGGTTCAGCAGGATCGCGAGTCCGAGCAGTGTCTGCGTGGCGGTGAGCAGGAACTCCTCGATCTGCCGCCCGTCCAGGTGCAGGGCCGCTCCTCCGCCGCCGATCCCGTACGCGATCGGCAGGCTGCCGATCAGCAGGGTCCACTGGTTCACCTTGGCGGAGATCAGCAGCCCCAGTGCAGCTGCACCCTTGCCCCGCCACGCGAACAGCAGCGCCACGATGAACTCCGGTGCCTCGGACGCCAGCGGCGCCAGCCACTGCACCAGCAGGAACTGGTCGATCCCCAGCGCCTGGCCGCCCGCGACCAACGAGTCGGCGAACGGCTCCGCGGCCGCCAGGATCACCCCGGCGGCGGCGACGAACATCGCGGTCACGGTGATCCGCCGGGTGACCTTCGGCAGCGCGCCGATCGTCGCGGCCGGCCCGATCAGGTCCGGCTCGTCGCCGTGGCCGCCGGTCGCCGCGCGGTACAGGTAGAAGGCGAAGAACGCGAGCAGGGCGAGCCCCAGCAGCAGGTGGATCTGACCGGTCACCGGGATCACGAACGCGACGACGCCCGCGACGGCCAGGAAGCCCAGCTCGCGGCGGTAGCCCGAGTCGAGGACCAGGGCCTTGACGGAGCGTCCGCTGCGCCGCGAGGCGACGTACAGGCTGATCAGGACGACGCTCGACCAGCCGAGGCCGAGGAGCAGGCGGTTCGATCCGGTCATGTTGGCGGCGGCGTACTGCACGTACTCCGGGTTCGAGCCGGCGGTGTGGGCGAAGTACAGATCCACGGCGTACTCCGGGAGCACGGCGATGACCGCGAGCAGGGCGATCGCCAGGCCGCCCGCGATGTCCATCTCGGCCGCCTCCGCCGCCCACGCCAGCACGAACGACGCGGCGACCACGGCGAGGCCGAAGATCAGGATCGACGCCGGCGCCGGGGGATGAGTGCCGGCGAGCCGCAGGACGACCGCGGGGATCGCCACCGCGAGCAGCAGGAGCACTGGGCGGACCGCTCGGAACATGGTTCCAGCCTGACACCGTTTTGATACTTTCGCAATTGCGAAAGTATGAGACCGTCCTCACGACGGCCCGGCGGACTGCCCGGAGACCGGTCCACCGGTCACAATGACTGCGCGATGACCAACCCTGAACCGACGAAGGCGCAGCTCGAATCCGCCGCGGGCACCTTCGCCATGCTCTCCGCACCGGTCCGGCTGCACCTCGTGTCGCTGGCCGCCCAGGGCGAGTACGACGTCGGCACCCTGGCGGAGCGGGTCGGCGTGAGTATCGCCACCGCCAGCCAGCACCTCGGCAAGCTCCGGCTCGCAGGCATCATCACCGCCCGCCGCGAGGGCCGCCGCCACATCTACACCGTCGACGACCCGCACGTGCTCAACCTGGTCGACCAGATCTTCGAACACATCGCCCCCGACGGCTCCCTGGCCCCCGACCCACCCCGCCGCACCCGCCCACCGCACACCGACTGACGGCGAACCTCCACGCACGCAAAACCCCGCTGGAGCGGGATGTCAGGGCCCGTTTGAGCCACTTCTGTATGCGTGGCGGTTCATCCTGAGCCGCGGTGAGGACCACAAGCCGATGCCCTCCGCCACGGCCCCCGTACGGGTGCCGTGGCGGAGGGCATGCGGTCGGGTTAGTCGTCCTCGTCGTCCAGGCGGGCGAGCCAGGTGGCGAAGCGTTCGACGGGGGTTTCGAACTCGGGGTTCAGGTCGACGAACTCGCGTAGCCGCTCGGCCACCCACGCGAGCGTGACGTCCTCTTCGCCACGCCGCTTCTCGAGCTCCTCGATGCCGCGGTCGGTGAAGTACATGTCAGCTGAACGCCTGCTTCAGCAGCGTCGCCTGCTCGGTGCCGTGCACACTGTGCGAGCCGACCGCCGGGGCGGACATGGCCGGCCGGGACACCCGGTAGAACGGCTTCCCGCCCAGGTGCTCGGTCAGGTTCAGCGCCATGAACGGCCACGGGCCCTGGTTCGCGGGCTCGTCCTGGACCCAGCGGATCTCGGTCGCGTTTCCGTACTTCGCCAGCTCGGCGACGATCTCCTCGTGCGGCAGCGGGTACAGCTGCTCGACGCGAACGATCGCGGTGCTGATCTTGTCCGGCTCGACCTTCTTCCGCTCCGCGAACAGGTCGTACACGATCCGGCCCGACGCCAGGATGACGCGCTCGACGGCACCCGCGTTCGCCTCGGCCTCGGCGTCGCCGATCACCGGCCGGAACGTGCCGTGGGTCAGCTCCTCCGGCTGCGACACCGCCTCCTTGCGCCGCAGCAGCTGCTTCGGCGTGAAGACGATCATCGGGACGTGCTCCTCGCCGAGCGTGTGCCGGCGCAGCAGGTGGAAGTACGACGCCGGCGTCGACGGCTGCGCGACGGTCATCGCGTTCTCCGCGCAGAGCTGGAGGAAGCGCTCGATCCGGGCCGAGGTGTGGTCCGGGCCCTGGCCCTCGTAGCCGTGCGGCAGCAGCAGCACGACGCCGGACTTCTGGCCCCACTTCGCCTCACCGGACGAGATGTACTCGTCGATGACCGACTGGGCGCCGTTCACGAAGTCGCCGAACTGGGCCTCCCACAGCACCAGCGCCTCCGGCCGCGCCACGGAGTACCCGTACTCGAAGCCGAGGGCGGCGTACTCGCTCAGCAGGGAGTCGTAGACGTGGAAGTTGGCCTGGTTCTCGTCCAGGTGCTGCAGCGGGACGTGGTCCTGCCCGGTAACCCGGTCGATGACGGCCGCAAACCGCTGGACGAACGTTCCGCGGCGGCTGTCCTGTCCGGCGAGCCGAACCGGGCGGCCGTCGAGCAGCAGCGAGCCGAAGGCCGTGATCTCCGCGCTCGCCCAGTCCAGCGGACCCTCGGTGATCGCGTGCGCCCGGCGCTGCAGCTGCGGCTGCACCTTCGGGTGCACGGTGAAGCCCTCCGGCAGCGTCGTGTACGCGTCGGCGATCTTCTTCAGCACCTCGCGGCTGATCGCGGTCGCGTCGGGGCCCTCCGGCTTGTCCGGGTAGACCGGGACGGTGACGTACGGCGCCGGCGTCTCGGGCTCGTTCTTCGCGTTCCGGACCTCGGCGAACACCCGCTCCAGCCGCTGCTGGTAGTCCTGCATCGCCTGCTCGGCCTCTTCGATCGTGATGTCGCCACGACCGATCAGGGCCTCGGTGTAGAGCTTGCGGACCGAGCGCTTCTGCTCGATCAGGTCGTACATCAGCGGCTGGGTGAAGCTCGGGTCGTCGCCCTCGTTGTGACCGCGGCGGCGGTAGCAGACCAGGTCGATGACGACGTCCTTGTTGAACGCCTGCCGGTACTCGAACGCCAGGTCCGCGACCCGGACGCAGGCCTCGGGGTCGTCGCCGTTCACGTGGAAGATCGGCGCCTGCACCATCCGCGCGACGTCGGTGGAGTACATCGACGAGCGCGACGAGGCCGGCGAGGTGGTGAAGCCGACCTGGTTGTTCACGATCACGTGGATCGTGCCGCCGGTCCGGTATCCGCGCAGCTGGGACAGGTTCAGCGTCTCCGCCACCACGCCCTGACCGGCGAAGGCCGCGTCACCGTGCACCAGCACCGGCAGCACCGGGAAGGCGGCTCCGCGGTCCAGGATGTCCTGCTTGGCCCGGGCGATGCCCTCGAGCACCGGGTCGACGGTCTCCAGGTGCGACGGGTTCGCCGCCACCGAGACCTTGATCTTGTCGCCGAACTCGGAGACGAACTCACCCTCGGCGCCCAGGTGGTACTTGACGTCACCGGAGCCCTGCACGGTCCGCGGGTCGATGTTGCCGTCGAACTCACGGAAGATGTGGCTGTAGGACTTGCCGACGATGTTCGCGAGCACGTTCAGGCGGCCGCGGTGCGCCATCCCGATCACGACCTCGTCGAGGCCTGCGCCGGCCGCCTCCTCGCAGAGCTCGTCGAGCAGCGGGATGGTGGTCTCCGCGCCCTCGAGCGAGAACCGCTTCTGACCGACGTACTTGGTCTGCAGGAAGGTCTCGAAGGCCTCGGCCTCGTTCAGCTTGGCCAGGATCCGCAGCTGCTCCTCGCGCGGCGGCTTGGTGTGCGGGCGCTCGACCCGCTCCTGGATCCACTTGCGCTGCTCGGGGTCCTGGATGTGCATGTACTCGATACCGGTGGTCCGGCAGTACGAGTCGCGCAGGATGCCGAGGATCTCGCGCAGCTTCATGAACTTGCGGTCCACGCCGCCGAACGAGCCGGTGGCGAACTCGCGGTCCAGGTCCCACAGCGTCAGCCCGTGGGTGGCGACGTCGAGGTCCGGGTGGCTGCGCTGCTTGTACTCCAGCGGGTCGGTGTCGGCCATGATGTGGCCGCGCACCCGGTAGGCGTGGATCATCTCGAGGATGCGCGCCTGCTTGGAGACGTCCTCCTCGTGGCTGTGCGGGAGGTCGGCGGCCCAGCGGATCGGCTCGTACGGGATCCGCAGGCTCTGGAAGATCTCGTCGTAGAAACCTTCCTGGCCGAGCAGCAGCTGGTGGATCCGGCGCAGGAACTCACCCGACTGGGCGCCCTGGATGATCCGGTGGTCGTACGTCGAGGTCAGCGTCATCACCTTGCTGACCGCGAGCTTGGCCATCGTCTCGTCGGCCGCGCCCTGGTACTCCGGCGGGTACTCCATCGCGCCGACGCCGATGATGCAGCCCTGGCCCTTCATCAGCCGCGGCACCGAGTGCTGGGTGCCGATCGTGCCGGGGTTGGTCAGGCTGATCGTGGTGCCCTGGAAGTCCGGCAGTGCGAGCTTGTTGTCCCGGGCCCGGCGGACGATGTCCTCGTACGCCATCCAGAACTCGGCGAACGTCATGTCCTCGGCGGCCTTGATCGACGGCACCAGCAGCTGCCGGGTGCCGTCCGGCTTCTGCATGTCGATGGCCAGGCCGAGGTTGATGTGGGCCGGGTTGACCAGGGTCGGCTTGCCCTCGGTCTCGTCGTACGACGCGTTCATCTCCGGCAGCGTCTTCAGCGCCTTCACCAGCGCCCAGCCGATCAGGTGGGTGAAGGAGACCTTGCCGCCGCGGGCGCGCTTGAGGTGGTTGTTGATGACGATGCGGTTGTCGATCAGCAGCTTGACCGGGACCTGGCGGACGCTGGTCGCGGTGGGGACCGTGAGGCTGGTCTCCATGTTCTGCGCCGTCCGCGCGGGCGCGCCGCGCAGGATCTGCCGCTCGGAGTCCGCACTGGTCGCGGGGGCGGGCTTGGGCTGGGCGCTGGGCGGCTGGTTCACCGTGCCTCCGGTCGGGGCGCCGGACTGGGCCGGTGCTTGCTTCGCTGCTGGCTGATTCTGTGGCGCCGCCTTCGCGGCGGCCGGAGTGGGCTGGGCAACGGCGGTGCTGGCCGCGGGTGCGCTCGAGGCCGGCGCGGACGTCGCCGTACCGCGGCCCGGCGCCTCGGGGGTCTTGTTGTCGGACACCGCGTCCGGCCGGGGAGCGTCGGCCGGGGTGGTCGTCACCGGCTTCGCGTCACCTGGCTTGTCACCCGGCGTCTCGCCGGGCTTGTACGTCTTGAAGAAGTCCAACCACGCCGGATCCACCGAATTCGGGTCCTGCAGGTACTTCTCGTACAGCTCGTCGACCAGCCATTCGTTCGCACCGAAGGCTGCTAGGGGATTGGTGTCTGATGGCTCGGTGGCCACTTGGCAGTTCGCCTCTTCCGATTTCGGGTCCGGTACCACGGTGGTTAATGCTGATGTTATGGGTGGTGTCCCAAGCAAAGGCTAATAGCACGCGGACCACTTCCACAGCCGGGGACCACCGGACCAGTGTGTCGAGTGGTCGCCCCCTGGCGACCGGATCCGCCGAGGCCTGAAACACTGCCCACAAAGGTGTTTCAGGCCACAGCCGTTCCTCTCACCCGCCGCCGGTGGCGTGAGGAACCGCCACACCTGCGGGACCCCTTGCAGATGTGGCTTTCCGCCGCCGTTCCGGCCCCTGCCGATCGGCTGCCCTGAGCGTGACTGCCCACTGTATGCAGTCGTTCACTCACCCCTGGTGACGATCACGACTGCACAATCATGTGGCCAACATCACGTACCGGATCAGTCCACACGGGCATGATTGGCCTTCATCGACTCAGGCCGGGACGGCGGTCACCCGCTGCTCGTCGAGCGTGCGGAGTTGCGGTGCGGTGTGGGCGCTGGAGACGGCGGCCGACCGCGGCGTCTGCCAGATCTTCTCCAGGACCTGGACGAAGGCGGCCGCGTCGGAGCGGCTCTCGAAGTCCAGGTCGACGTACACCGTGGTGGGGTCGTCGGCGGGCCGGCTGATCCGGTGGCCGAGGACGTGATGGTCCTGGCGGGCGCGGTCGTAGCGGTCGAACGCGGCCTTCCAGGCGTCGTAGTCGTGGATGGTGTTCTCGAGATGAAGTGTGATCATGCGACCAGCGTGCGGCGGCCGGGGTGTGCCCGCCCATCCCCGATCCTGGGGATCTTCCGTACGCTCGCGATGTGCGGGATCGGATGGAGCGGCTGTGCTCCGGTGAGCTCGACGCCAAGGTGCTGCGTGAACGTGCGCTGACCGAGCTGCGGCGGGTGGTGCCGTTCGACGGGCATGTGTGGGCGCTGACCGATCCGGTGTCGCGGGTGGGTACGTCGCCGTTGGCCGACGTACCGGGGGTGTCATGGGCGGAGCTGCCCGGGCTGGTGCGGGCGCGGTACGCCGGGGTGGGGACGCGGTGGACCGATCTGCTGGACTCCGGTGCCGTGGTGCGGTCGCTCGGTCCCGGCGAGCAGGTGGGGTGGCGCCGTCCCGGTGTCGTCGACGTCCTGACCGCCGTCTTCGCGGACCGCTTCGGCTGCTGGGCGTGGCTGGATCTGTGGCGTACGACCTGCGACGCGTTCACCGCGGAGGAGTGCCGGCTGGTCGAATCGGCGCTGCCGCCGCTGACGGCCGCGTTGCGCGCCGCGCAGGCGCGTACCTTCGGCGCCGCACCGGCGACGGCTGAGGCGGTCGGGCCGGCGATCCTGCTGCTCGGGCCGGACCTGCGGGTGCGGGTCGGGACGGAGGCGGCGCGTGCGGCCTTGCATCGGCTCAACCCTCCCGACGACCCCTCGGTGGTCGAGCAGGCGATTCCCGCGGCGGCGTACAACCTCGCCGCGGCCCTGATCGCGGACGAGGACGGCGTTCCGGTGGGGCCGCCGTGGTCGCGGGTGCACCTGGGCGCCGGGCGCTGGCTCACCCTCCGGGCCGCCCGCGCGGCCTCCGGCCCCGAGGCCGACATCGCCGTGAGCATCGAGCGATCGACTCCGGACGAACGGCTGGAGGTCTTCGCCCTCGCCCACGGCCTCACCCGCCGCGAATGCGAGGTCCTCGCCGAACTGGCCACCGGCGCCGACTCGCGCCGGATCGCCGAGCGCCTCGTCCTGTCCGACCACACCGTCAACGACCACGTCAAGGCCATCCTCGCCAAGACCGGCGCCCACACCCGTCCCACCCTCCTCGCCCGCGCCTCCGGCACCGGCTGAGCGGCCGCCGTACGGCGCTGAGACTCCGGCGCGCGGCATACTGACCGAATGGCGCTGACGGATGAGGCGATCGTCAAGATCAAGGAGATGATCACCTCGGGGGAGCTGGGGCCGGGGGATCGACTGCCGAAGGAGGCGGATCTCGCGGCCCGGCTGGGGTTGTCGCGGAACTCGCTGCGGGAGGCGGTCAAGGCGCTCACGCTGGTCAACGTGCTGGACGTCCGGCACGGTGACGGCACGTACGTGACCAGTCTGGACTCGGCGCATCTTCTGGACGCGCTGAGCTTCATGGTGGATCTGCACCGCGACGACTCGGTTCTGCAGTTCTTCGAGGTACGGCGGTTGCTCGAACCCGGCGTCGCCGCGCTGGCCGCGACCCGGATCTCCCCGGAAAAGGTCACCGAACTGCGCCTGCTGTGCAGCGACCTCACCCCGGACGCGGGCGTCGAGGAACTGGTCGCGAACGACCTGCGGTTCCATCGCGGGATCGCCGAGGCGACCGGGAACCAGGTGGTCTGCTCGCTGCTCGACGGCGTCTCCGGCGCGACCCAGCGGGCCCGGATCTGGCGCGGTGTCACCCAGGCCGGCGCGGTCGAGCGGACGCTGTCCGAGCACGCCGCGATCCTGGACGCCATCGAGATCGGCGACGCGGAGGCCGCCCGGGCCTGGATGACCGCCCACATCGCCGGCGTCGAGACCTGGCTGCGCAAGGCCCCGTAGGGGTACAGAGGAGGTATGGCTGTTCCGATCGGCGAGCCTCCTCCGCCGCGCAGCGCGTTGACGTTGCGGATCGTGCTGTCGGTGTTCGGCCTGTGTCTGTGGATCGCGGCCGCCGTGCTGTTCGCCGTGCTCGGTCTCCCGGCCGGCTGGGTGATCGCGTTCTGCGTGCTCGCGGTGGTCGCCGCGGTCGACCTGCTGGTCGTTGCCCGGCGCAAGCTTTCGGAAAATAGTTGATCGGGCCGGACGGCGGCCCGTATCCTGATCGGCGTCCCATTCCCGGCGTCAGGGGTCCGCGTTGTAACTCCGAGGTCTTTCTCTTCAGTCGATCGATCGCCACCGCTTCTCGGTGCGCGATCTCGTCCGAGACCTCGTTGGGAGTGCAACGTCCATGAGCTTTTCCCTGTCCTGTACCGATCTCTTCTTCGCCTGGCCCGACGGCGAGGTGCTGTTCGACGGCCTGACGTTCGTCGCCGGTCCGGTACGTTCCGGACTCGTCGGCCGCAACGGCGCCGGCAAGTCGACGCTGCTCAGGCTGATCGCCGGCCGGCTCACCCCGCAGCGCGGGTCGATCCGGGTGAGCGGTGAGCTCGGGTACCTGCCGCAGGACCTGACCCTCGACACGTCGCTGCGGGTCGACCAGGCGCTCGGCATCGACGCCGTCCGCCGGGCCATCACGGCCATCGAGTCGGGTGACGCCTCGGAGGAGAACTTCGCGGTCGTCGGCGACGAGTGGGACGTCGACGAACGCGCCGAGGCGCTGCTCGGCAAGCTCGGCCTGGGCGCGATCGGCCTCGATCGCAACGTCGGCGAGCTGTCCGGCGGCGAGACGATCCTGCTCGGACTCGCGGCCGAGCTGCTGCGGCGTCCCGACGTACTGCTGCTGGACGAGCCGACGAACAACCTCGACCTGCGGGCGCGGCGGCAGCTGTACGACGCCGTGGACCAGTTCCGCGGTGCGTTGGTGATCGTCAGCCACGACCGGGAGCTGCTGGATCGGGTCGACCAGATCGGCGACCTGCGCAAGGGCGAGGTCACCTGGTACGGCGGCAACCTGACCGCGTACGAGGAGGCGGTCGCGATCGAGCAGGAGGCCGCGGAGCGGATGCTGCGGGCGGCGGAGGCCGACGTACGGAAGCAGAAGAAGGACCTGATCGACGCGCGGATGAAGATGGATCAGCGCCGGGCCCGGGGGCAGCGCGCCTTCGAGCAGGGCGGGATCCCGAAGATCGTCGCGGGCGGGCTGAAGCGGTCGGCGCAGGTGTCGGCCGGCAAGCACCTCGGGATGCAGTCCGAGCGGCTCGACTCGGCGCAGGAGGCGCTCGCGGACGCGGAGGAGAAGGTCCACGACGACGAGACGATCCGGGTCGACCTGCCGAAGACCGCCGTCCCCGCGGGGCGCGTGGTGCTGCGGCTGGAGGACCATGTGCTGCGGACCGGGGCTCACGTCGACCTTGAGATCCGAGGGCCGGAGCGGATCGCGCTGACCGGGCCGAACGGCGCCGGGAAGACGACGCTGCTGCAGTCGGTGGTGGCGGGCGAGCTGCCGGTGGTGCCGTTCCGGTACCTGCCGCAGCGGCTCGACCTGTTGCGGGACGACCTGTCGATCGTGGACAACCTGGCGCTGCTGGCTCCGAGCACGGAGAACCAGGAGCGACGGGCGCGGCTGGCGCGGTTCCTGTTCCGCGGGCGGGCGGCGGATCAGCTGGTCAGCACGCTGTCCGGTGGCGAGCGGTTCCGGGCGACGCTGGCGGCGCTGCTGCTCGCGGAGCCGCCTCCCCAGCTGCTTATGCTGGACGAGCCGACCAACAACCTCGACCTGTCGAGCGTGGCGCAACTGAAGGACGCGCTGGCGTCGTACAACGGCGCCCTCGTCATCGCGAGCCACGACCTGCCGTTCCTCCGCGACATCGGCATCACCCGCTGGTTGGAACTAACCCCTGAGTTCCTCACCGCCACAGACCCCCTCTAACTGCCACCCGACGCGGTATCCGCCCCAACTCTCACGACTCAGCGGGTGATGGGCCGTCGGGGCTTGCGGGCACGGACGACGAACACGGCGGTGGCTGCGAGTAGTAGTGCGACGAGTGTTATGCCGCCGCCGACGAGGCCGATCGGGACGGCACTCATCGACTCGACCCACGCGGTGTCCGGGTCGCCGTCGCAGTGGCAGGGGGTCACCTGATCGGCGATCAGCCAGGTGACGAATCCGACTGACACGGCCGCGAACGGTGAGGCCACGACGAAGGCGATTCCGAGGATCACCGGGGCGTCCTGACGACTGGGCACACCGGAAACTACCGCAGCGAAGGGCCGGTTTGCCCTGCACCTGGCCTCGCGCACGACCCCTACGGAGTAGGTGCGTCTTCCCGGAGGAGACCCGCCGACTTCAGGTCCGTCCACAGCCCTGTCGGGACCTCGGTGCGCGCGAGCGCGGCGTTGGTGTGGACCTCGTCCGGCGTACGGCAACCCACCGCGATCCCCGCGACGGCGGGGTGGAGGAGCGGGAACGCCAGCGCCGCCGCGGGCAGCGTGGTGCCGTGCGCCTCGCACACGTCCGCGAGCTTGTTCGCCTTGTCGATCAACGTCTGCGCCGCGGGCTCGTAGTTGAACGTGGTCCCCGGCGCCGGCCGCGGCTGCGACATCAGGCCGGAGTTGAAGATGCCCACAGCAACGACCTGGACGTCGTTGTGCAGGCAGGCCGGCAGTACGTCGTCGAGACCGTCCGGATCGATCAACGTGTACCGGCCGGCCAGCATGATCACGTCGATGTCGATCTCCCGCACGAACCGGGTCAGCATCGCCGACTGGTTCATGCCCGACCCGATCGCGCCGATCACGCCCTGGTCCCGTAGCTCGATCAGCGTCGGGAACGCGGTCGCGACCGCCTCCTCGTAGTGGTCGTCCGGGTCGTGCACGAACACGACGTCCAGCCGGTCCGTGCCGATCCGGCGCAGCGAGTCCTCGATGCTCCGCAGTACGCCGTCCCGCGAGAAGTCCCATCGCCGCCGGCGCGTCGTCTGGATGTCGAAACCCTCGTCGTCGGACGCCTCGGTCTCCGCCGAGTAGATGATCCGCCCGACCTTGCTCGACAGGACATAGGAATCCCGTGGCTTGTCCCGCAGCGCGAGGCCGAGCCGCTCCTCCGCGAGCCCGAGGCCGTAGTGCGGGGCGGTGTCGAAGTACCGCCAGCCCTCGTCCCAGGCGGCGTTCACCGTGGCGACGGCGTCGGCCTCGTGCACCTCGCCGAGCAGGTTGCCCAGCGGCGCACCGCCGAGCCCGATCCGCTGGCCGTCACCGAAGAGCTTCATGAGCGCACCGCCGGGAGGCGCAGGTTCTGCATGCCGCCGTCGACCGCGAGCGCCGTACCGGTGGTCGAACCGGACAGCGGGCTGGCCAGGTAGGCGATCGCCGCCGCGACCTCGTCAGCCGAGACGAGCCGGCCCATCGGCTGCCGCGCTTCGAGCGCGGCGCGTTCGGCGTCCGGGTCCGCCGCGAGTTCGAGCAGCCGCCCGACCCACGGCGTGTCGGCCGTCCCCGGGTTCACGCAGTTCACCCGGATCCGCTCGCGGACGTGGTCCGCGGCCATCGCCATCGTCAGCGCCAGGACTGCGCCCTTGCTGGCCGAGTACAGCGCGCGGTTCGGCAGGCCGGCGGTCGCGGCGATCGAGCAGGTGTTGACGATCGCGGCCGCCTCCGACTTGCGCAGGTACGGCAGCGCCGCGCGGGTCACCCGGGCGATGCCGACCACGTTCACGTCCAGCACCCGGTGCCATTGGGCGTCGTCGTTCGCGGTGACGTCGCCCTGCGCGCCGATACCGGCGTTGTTCACCACGATGTCGATCCCGCCGAGCCGCAGCGCCGCGGCGGCGATCGCGTCCCGGACCGAACCGTCGTCGGTGACGTCCGCGGCGATCCCGGTCAGCGGCTCGGGGACGTCGGGCTTCAGATCGAACACGACCACCTCGGCGCCGCGGGCCGCCAGCAACCGGGCGGCCGCCAGCCCGATCCCCGAGGCGCCTCCGGTCACCACGGCCCGCAGGCCGTCGAAATCGGTCACTTGTGCTCCCTTGTCAGGTCCGTCCAGATCTTGCCACCCGGGTACCGGAACCCGGCCAGCGTCTCGGCGTCCATCTCCGCGCCGAACCCGGGCCGCACCGGTGCCACGTAGTGCCCGTCCCGGATCACCACCGGGTCCAGGAAGTGCTCGTGCAGGTGGTCGACGTACTCGATCACCCGGTCGTCCGTCGATCCGCTCACCGCGACGTAGTCGAACATCGACAGGTGCTGGACCAACTCACACAGTCCTACCCCACCCGCGTGCGGGCACACCGGGACACCGAATTTCGCCGCCAGCAGCAGGATCGCGATGTTCTCGTTCACGCCGGCGACCCGGGCCGAGTCGAGCTGCAGGAACGACAGCGCGCCGGCCTGCAGCAGCTGCTTGAAGACCACCCGGTTCTGCACGTGCTCGCCGGTCGCGACCCGGATCGGCGCGATCGCCTTCGCGATCGCCGCGTGCCCGAGGACGTCGTCCGGGCTGGTCGGCTCCTCCACCCACCAGACGTCGTACGGCGCCAGCGCCTCGATCCAGCCGATGGCGTCCGCGACGTCCCAGCGCTGGTTCGCGTCGATCGCGATCCGGATGTCCGGCCCGACGGCCTCGCGGGCCAGCCGCATCCGGCGGACGTCGTCGTCCAGGTCGGCGCCGACCTTCAGCTTGACCTGCGTGAACCCCTCGGCGACCGCCTCGTGGCAGAGCCGGACCAGCTTCGCGTCGTCGTACCCGAGCCAGCCGGGCGTCGTCGTGTACGCCGGGTACCCGTGCTCCCGCAGGACCGCCTCCCGCTCGGCGCGACCGGGCTCGGCCTTGCGCAGGATGTCCAGCGCCTCGTCCGGCGTCAGCGCGTCGGTCAGGTACCGGAAGTCGACCAGGTCGACGATCTGCTCCGGCGTCAGGTCGGACAGCAGCTTCCACAGCGGTACGCCGGCGCGCTTGGCGGCCAGGTCCCACACCGCGTTCACGACCGCGCCGATCGCCATGTGCATGACGCCCTTCTCGGGGCCCAGCCAGCGCAGCTGCGAGTCGTGCACCAGCGACTTCCAGAACCCGCCGAGATCGTTCAGCGTGGCGTCCAGGTCGAGCCCGACGACGTGGTCGCGCAGCGCCTCGATCGCCGTGGTCTGGATGTCGTTGCCGCGGCCGATCGTGAACGCGAACCCGTGCCCCTCCAGCCCGTCACCGGCGTCCGTCCGCAGGATCAGGTAGGCCGCGGAGTAGTCCGGGTCGGTGTTCATCGCGTCGGAGCCGTCCAGCTCGAGCGAGGTGGGGAAGCGGACGTCGTACGTCTCGAGTTCGGTGAATCGTGGCATCGAGGACCCGATCTGCTGCGTGGGCGGACTGTCGCGGTGAATCCTATAGGATATGGGGCTCGCAGGATAGGTGGCGCCGATCGCCAGGCCATCACAATCGGGCCCCGCGGTCGGCGCCCCGCGGGCGGAGCGCGTGGGGTGGCGATTGTGATGGCTTGGCGGTCGCCCACGTAGAGTCGGGGTGTGGTGGACGAGCGCGAGGGAGTACTCCGGCTGGGGAGGCGGTCGTTCGGGCCGGGTGAGTTCGCGGTGATGGCGATCATCAACCGGACGCCCGACTCGTTCTTCGACCGCGGCGCGACCTACGCGACCGATGCGGCGTACGCCGCGATCGACAAGGCGGTCGCCGAGGGCGCCGACCTGGTCGACATCGGCGGCGTCAAGGCCGGGTACGGCGAACCGGTCAGCGAGAGCGAGGAGCTCCGCCGGACCGTGGACTTCGTGGCCGGTATCCGGGCCCGCCACCCCGAGCTCGTGATCAGCGTGGACACCTACCGCAGCGGTGTCGCCCGCCGGGTCGCGGAGGCCGGCGCGGACCTGATCAACGACACCTGGGCCGGCGCCGACCCGGACCTGGTGAACGCGGCCGCCGAGGCCGGAGCCGGACTGGTCTGCAGCCACGTCGGCGGCCTCTCACCGCGCACCGATCCGCACCGGATGGCGTACGACGACGTGGTCGCGGACGTGATCCGTACGACGACCGCGCTCGCGGACCGCGCGCTCGCGGCCGGGGTACGGCGGGACGGGATCCTGATCGACCCGACGCACGACTTCGGCAAGAACACGCTGCAGTCGCTGGAACTGACCCGCCGTCTGGACGAACTCGCGGCCACCGGCTGGCCGGTCCTGGTCGCGGTGTCGAACAAGGACTTCATCGGCGAGACCCTCGAGCTCCCGCCGGGGCAGCGCGGCAACGGGACGCTCGCCGCGCTCAGCGTCTCGGCCTGGCTCGGCGCCCGGGTCTTCCGCGTGCACGACGTACCGGCCGCCCGCCAGGCCCTCGATTTCATCGCCGTCCTGCGCGGCACCGCGCAGCCCGCCGGAACCCGAAGGAGCCTGGCGTGATGCGCCGACTCGACGACCTCGGCGACGAGGAACTGATCGCGATCTACGAGGTGGCGGACCGGAAGGTCCCGCACCTGCGGGCGAACTTCGTCAGCAGCCTCGACGGCGCGGTCGAGATCGACGGGCAGTCGAAGGCGCTGTCGAGCGACTCCGACAGCCGCGTCTTCAGCGTGATCCGGCGCCTGGCCGACGTCGTCCTGGTCGGCGCGGGGACGATCCGCGACGAGGGCTACAACCCGCTCAAGCTGTCGGCGAAGGCGCGCACCTGGCGTACGGCGGCCGGTCTCGCCGAGAACCCGACACTCGCGATCGTGTCGTCGCGGCTCGAGCTGAGTCCGGTGAACCCGGTGTTCCAGTCCGCCGTACGGCCGATCGTCGTGACGCACGCGGCCTCGCCGCCCGATCGCCGCGAAGCGCTGGCGGAGGTGGCCGAGGTCCTCGTGCTGGGGGAGGCCGCGGTCGATCTGCCCGCGGTCGTCCAGGAGTTCGCCGGTCGCGGGTTGACGCAGGTCCTGTCCGAGGGCGGACCGCATCTGCTGGGCGCGTTGACGGAGGCCGATCTGGTGGACGAGCTGTGCCTCGCGCTGGCTCCGTTGCTGGCCGGGCCGGGAGCCGGCCGGATCACGGCCGGTGCTCCGACGACGTTGACCAAGCGGATGAAGCTGGAGTCGACGCTCACCGCCTCTGACGACTACCTGTTCTTCCGCTACCTCCGGGAGGCCTGACCCGTGCCAGTCGTTGCCGCCGCGGTCTGCCCGCACCCGCCGCTGCTCGTGCCCGAGGTCGCGTCCGGCGCGGCGCCCGAGCTCGACGTCCTGCGCGCCGCCTGCTTGGCCGCGATCGACACGCTGGCGACCGCGTCCTCGGTTCTGGTGGTCGGATCCGGAAACGACGGGGCGTACGACGGGGCAGCGGGCGGATCGTTCGGCGCGTACGGCGCTCCGGGTGTGCGGATCGGGACGGGGCCCGCGGTCCTGCCGTTGTCGCTGGCGATCGGCGGCTGGCTGCTCGAACAGAGCAAGGCCGCCCGGCTGCCTCGGACCTATCGCGCCGTGCCGGCCGCCACCGCGCCCGGCGAGTGCGTGCGCCTCGGCCGTGAGATTGCTGCCGGCAACGATTCGGTCGGCCTGCTGGTCATGGGCGACGGTTCCGCGCGACGCAGCGAGCACTCACCCGTCCACCTGCATCCGCGCGCGGAGATCTTCGACACCACGGTCGCGAACGCGTTCCAGACCGACGATCTCGACGTACTCGAAGCGCTCGATCCGGACCTGGCCGCCGAGCTGCAGGCGGCCGGGCGGGCTCCGTGGCAGGTGCTCGCGGGTGCGCTGCGGGGGACTGGCCTGGCAGGCGAGCTGTCGTACGAGGCGGCGCCGTACGGCGTCGGGTATTTCGTCGCGAGCTTCGCCTAGTCCGATTCCACTGCCACAGCGGGCCACCGGTCCGCGGTGGCGGCCAGGTCGTCCCGGTCGGCTGCCCGGAGTTGCTCGACCAACTCGGTGCGGGCCTGTCGTACGGCGGCGAGTGCCTCGTCAGCTGTCGGGTGCGGACCCGACCAGTTGCAGACGGCGTCTCCGGCGTACCAGTCGCCCGTGCTGGAACGCCGTACGTGTGCCGTCGCGAGGCGGGCGGCCGGCAGTGGTACGTCGGCCAGCTGGACGACCGCCTCGACGGCGACCACCTCGGCGGTCAGGTCGAGCAGCGGGCGCAGCTCGACGGCGTCTGTGAGGACGAACTCGTAGCCGGCCGGTGCCCGCTCGCCCAGCCAGGCCAGTGCCTCCTGTGCGGTGTCGTGCAGCAGCTGGGCGTTCTCCGGGTCGGCGAGCGTGTGCACTCCGCACTGCCGGGTGTGCGTCGGGCGCAGTTCGTTCTGCCACAGGCGGACCTGCAGTTCGTCGCGCCCGGACAGTCGCCGCCCGAGGATCCGTGCCAGGCCGACGACGTCGAAGTTCAGCTCGTCCGTCGTCCGCCGTCGTCCCGGCACGGGTGTTTCGCCGGGCCGTGTCCCCCGAGTGGTCCACGGGCCGACGTGCCAGCGGGTCAGAGCCGTCATGGCGACGACCCTACCCGCGGGATCAGGCGGACTTGGCGGGTGCGGGGACGTCGAACGTCTTCGCGAGGTCGGTGAGGATGGACCAGGCGCCCTGCAGACCGACCGCCGTCATCCAGGTGACGTCGGACACCTCGTGGACCTTGGGGGCGAGCGGCTTCCACAGCGGGTTCGCCTTGAACTGGGCGGCGGTCTTGGCGCTCAGGCCCTTCTCGTCGGCGTACACCGTGACGAAGATCGCGTCCGCGTCGGCGTCCTTGATCCGCTCCGGGCTGATCTCCAGCGCGAAGTCCTCGACGTCCTGCGACTTCGGCCGGGCCAGGCCGGCGTCCTTCAGCACGATGCCGGAGAAGCTCTTCTTCTGGTACAGCCGGGTCGGGCCGTCGATGAACCGGGTGATCGAGATGGTCGGGTTCCCGGCCTTGGCGTTGATCGCGTCGCCGACGGTCTTCGCGGCCTTCTCGTACGCCGCGATCTCCTGCTCGGCCAGCTCCTCCTGGCCGACCGCCTTCGCCTCCATCCGGATGTTCTCCTTCCAGGTGGCGCCGGTGGTCTCCGACATGATCGTCGGGGCGATCTTCGACAGCTGCTCGTACTGCTTCTCGTGCCGGACCTTGGCGGAGATGATCAGGTCCGGGTTCAGCGCGGCGATCTTCTCCAGGTTCGGCTCGGCCAGCGTGCCGACGGCCTGCGCCTCGGAGCCGTACTTCGTCCGGTCGTCGCCCAGGTAGTCCGGCAGGCTGCCCTTGATGCTGCGGTACTCGGTGTAGCCGACCACCGGGGTGTCGAGGATCAGCGTGGCGTCGACGTAACTCGCGTCGAGCGCGACGACCCGCTTCGGCTTGGCCGGGATCTCGGTCGTGCCCATCGCGTGCTGGATGGTCCGCGGGTATCCGGCGGACGAGTTCGCGGCCTCCGGTGACTCCTCGTCGGAGGATCCGCCGCAGGCGGTGAGGGCGAGCGCGGCGGCGGCGAACAGCGCGGTGACACGAGGCAGGCGGGACAGACGCATAGGGGGACTCCTGGTCAGGCGGGACTGCGAGTTAAGGTGGCTCACCACCTCTGTGAAGTAAGGCAAACCTAACCATATGCACCCTTACGCCACCACTGTGCGCTCGGTCTCACCGCCGCCCGTACGGCGTACCGCGGCGCTGGTCGCGCTGGTCGTCGTCCTGCTGCTGGCGTTCGCGGCCAGCCTCGCGCTCGGCTCGCGCTGGCTCGGCCCGGGCGCGTTGTGGCACGCGCTGGCCGCGAACACCGGATCCGACGCGGACGTGATCGTCCGCAACCTGCGGTTCCCGCGCACGGTCGTGGCCGTGCTGATCGGGCTGTGCCTGGGGATCGCCGGCACGCTGATGCAGGGGCACACCCGGAACGCGCTGGCCGAGCCGGGCATCTTCGGGGTGAGCTCCGGCGCGGCCCTCGCGGTCGTCCTCGGGTTGCAGCTGGGCCTGGTCGAGTCGGTGTCGTCGACGGTCTGGGTCGCTCTTCTCGGTGCGCTGATCGCGACCTTCGGCGTACAGCAGCTGGCGTCGCGAGGCACCGGCGCGACCCCGGTCGGGCTGGCGCTCACGGGCGCCGCGGTGGCTGCGATGCTCGGCGCGTTGACGTCCGCGATCGTGCTGCTCGACGCGGACACGCTGGACAGCTACCGGTTCTGGGCGGTCGGTTCGGTGGCGGGGCGCGGCCTGGACGTGGCCGGTCAGGTGCTGCCGTTCGTGGTCGTCGGGCTCTTGCTGGCGGTCGTCAACGCGCGCGATCTCGACATGCTGGCGCTGGGTGACGACGTGGCCGCGGGACTCGGGCTGTCGATCCGGCGTGCTCGCCTGGTCGGGCTCGGCGCGATCGGGTTGCTGACGGCGGCCGGTGTCGCGGCCTGTGGCCCGATCGGGTTCCTGGGGCTGCTGTCGGGCCACGTGGCGCGGCGGATCTTCGGTGCCCGCAACACCTGGCTGATCCCGGCCGCGGGCGTCATCGGCGCGACCGCGCTGGTCCTCGCGGACCTGGTCGGACGGCTCGTCGGCGGTGCCGGGGAGGTCCAGGCAGGCGTCGTCCTCGGGATCGTCGGTGCTCCACTCTTCGTGCTCGTCGTACGCCGCCGGGCGGTGGCGCTGTGAGGTCACGCACCGTGGTCCTGAGCGTGCTCTTCGCCGCCCTCGCGATCGTGATCGCCCTGGTGTCGCTGAGCGTCGGTACGACGAAGCTCCCGCTCGCGGACGTGGTCGAGGTACTGCTCGGCGGCGGCCGTCGCGGAACCCGGCTGATCGTCCTCGAACTGCGGCTGCCGAGAGTCGCCACCGGGCTGCTGGTCGGGATCGCGTTCGCCGTGTCCGGCGCGCTGCTCCAGACCCTGTCACGCAACCCGCTCGCCAGCCCGGACATCGTCGGCGTCAACTCCGGCGCGTCCGCGGGCGCCGTCGCGGTGATCGTGCTGGCGGGCACCGGCGGCGGCAACATCTCCGGTTTCGCGGCCAAGGTCGGGATTCCGCTGGCCGCGCTGCTCGGCGGGCTCCTGGCGACCTTGATCGTCGGGGCGTTGTCGATCCAGCGCGGCATGGTCGACGCGGGCAGGGTTGTGCTGATCGGCGTCGGCATCGCCGCGGCCGCGAACTCACTCGTCGCGTGGCTGCTCGTGATCGGCGACGTGAACGACGCCGGCCGGGCGGCGGCCTGGCTGGCGGGGTCGCTCAACTCCCGGGAGTGGAGCGACGCGCTCCCGGTGCTGGGTGCGGTCGTCCTGCTGTTGCCGGTGGCAATGATGTTCAACCGCGACCTGTCCGCGCTCGTGCTCGGCGACGACGTCGCCTCGTCGCTCGGAGTCCGCGTGGCGCGGATCCGGCTCGCGCTGCTGGTGATCGCGACCGTGCTCGCCGCGATGGCGACAGCCGGTGCCGGTCCGATCGCTTTCGTCGCGCTCGTGGCGCCACAGGTGGCGCAGCGGCTGACGCGGATGGAGCGGCCGCCGCTGGTGACCGCGGCGACGCTCGGCGCGCTGTTCGTCGTACTGGCGGACCTGCTGGCGCGGAACGGGTTGCAGTGGGCGCAGATCGGCCCGTACGAGTTGCCTGTCGGTGTGGTCACGGCTGCCTGCGGAGCGCCGTACCTGCTTCACCTCATCGGTCGTCAGCAGAAAGGACGCTGAACCGTGCACGTCGAGAACCTCACCCTCGCCTACGGCGCTGATGCGCCGGTCGTGGAGGGACTGACGCTGGAGGTGCCGTCGGGGCAGTTGACGGCGATCGTCGGACCGAACGGCTCCGGCAAGTCCACACTCCTGCGGGGGATGAGCAGGCTGCTCACACCACAGAGCGGCCAGGTGCTGCTGGACGGCAAGGACATTCACCAGCTGCCGGCGCGTGAGCTGGCCAGGCAGCTCGGTGTGCTGCCGCAGGGACCGGTGACGCCGGAAGGGATCACCGCTGCCGAGCTGGTGTCGCGAGGACGGCATCCGCATCGTGGACTGTTCGGACGGCTGACCGCCGAGGACGACGCGGCGATCGACGAGGCGCTGCAGGCGGTCGAGCTGACGGAGCTCCGCGACCGGTCGGTGGACCAGCTGTCCGGTGGCCAGCGCCAGCGGGTGTGGATCGCGATGGTGCTGGCGCAGGGGACGCAGCACCTGCTGCTGGACGAGCCGACGACGTACCTGGACCTGGCACATGCGGTGGACGTCATGAACGTCGTCCACGCCGCTGCCGCCACCGGACGGACAGTCGTTGCCGTACTGCACGACCTGACACTGGCGGCGCAGTACGCCGACCACCTCGTGGTGATGGGCGACGGGCGGATCGCGGCCCAGGGGCGTCCGGTCGACGTACTGAGTGCAGGGCTGCTGGACGAGGTGTTCGGGCTGAAGGCGAAGGTGGTGGAGGTCGGAGGCGCGCCGGTCGTCGTACCGGATCGTAGGCTGGCTGGGTGAGCTACACCGTGGGCCGCCTGGCGGATGTCCTGGCTGACTCGGTCAGCTGGATGTCCGTGCGGTTGGGCTCCGCGACCGGACCGGGGTGGATCTCGTGTGCGGACCTGCTCTCGCAGCAGCAGGCCGGCGGCGACCCGACGCTGGAGTGGCGGTCGGCTGCTGCGGCCGATTACGCGCGCGACTACGCGATCGAGCCGCCTGTGCAAGTGGCGGCCATGTTCACGCTGATGTGGTACGTCCAGGTGCCGGCACTGGTTGCCGGTGTGACCGCGGCGGTCACCGGGATGTCACCTGATGTTTCACCGGCCGCGCTGGCGTTCAGACGGCACCCGACCGCGCACTACCCGGCTGAGGTCGCGTTGCTGTCGGACGAGGTCGTCCCGCTCGAGACTGCGGCTGCACAGCTCAAGGACCATGCCAGGGCGTTTCTGGACTCCTACGAGCCCGGTGTGAAGCTCGGGTCGTTGCAGCGGTTCGGCGCGGTGGAGGACGAGGTCCGGGCCGCGATCCGGCTGCCCGAGGAGGCGCCGTACGCCGACCGGGCCGCCGCGGAATTCGGGGTGTCGCTGGAGCAGAAACTGCGCACGTCCTGCTGCTACTTCTACGTCCTGCCGAACGTGAAGGCCTGCACCACCTGCCCGCGTTTTCGCTGACTTCGGAAACTGTCGGTGGGCCCGTGCACGATGGTTCGCATGACTTTTTCGACCGGTACCGCGTCATCGAGGGGTAACCCGCCGTCGGTTGTCCCGTCCTGGATCCGGAGTTAGGTTCGCAGACGTGACCTCGCCCGGTGGTTCTCCGGCGACGACTCCGATCGGCTCCCGGGCCGACGCGGAGGGGTATGTCGCGATGGTCTGTTTCAAGCACGGTCCACCTCGGTTGTTCGGCGTCGAGCTCGAGTGGACCGTGCATCACGCGGAGGATCCGCGCCGGCCGCTCGACGCCGGACAGCTCAGCAAGGCCCTGGGCGTGCACGCCCCGGCGACCCTGGTCCGCGGCAGTCCGCAACTGCCGTTGAGCCGGGGCGCACTGGTCACCGTGGAGCCGGGTGGCCAGGTGGAGATCTCCGGCCCCGCGTCGGACTCGATCCCCCGGCTGATCGAGGACACCGCCGCCGACGCCGCCGAGCTCACGGCTCTCCTTCTCGACGCCGGCCTGGTCCCGGGCGGCTCCGGCCTGGACCCCTTCCGCACACCCCGCCGCATCCTCTCCGTCCCGCGGTACGCCGCGATGGAACGCGCCTTCCGGCGCCTCGGACCGCACGGCCCGCGGATGATGTGCAGCACCGCCGGCCTGCAGATCTGCCTGGACGCCGGCGAAAGGGACGAGACCGCCCTGCGCTGGCGCGCCCTGCACGATCTGGGCCCCGCGCTGGTCGGCCTCTTCGCCAACTCCCGCCGCCGCGCCGGTTCGGACACCGGCTGGGCGTCGGCCCGGACACAGGCGACCTTCGGCACCTGCGCCCCGTTCACCGAGCCGCCGCCGCTCGACGGCGACCCGGCCGCCGCGTGGGCGCGGATGGCGATGGAGGCGCCGGTGCTCTGTCTGCGTCGCGGCGACACGTGGGACGCGCCCACCGGGCTGACGTTCGGCGCGTGGGCCGACGGACAGCTGCCCGGAGACAGACCGACGTACGACGACCTGGACTACCACCTGTCCACGCTGTTCCCGCCGGTCCGGCCGCGGGGGTACCTCGAGGTGCGTTACCTCGACGCGCAGCAGGGCGACGGGTGGATCGCCCCGACCTTGCTGCTCACCGCACTCATGTCCGCCCCGATCGACCAGGTGCTGGCGGCCGCCGAGCCCGCGGCCGGCCGCTGGTTCCCGGCGGCCCGCGAAGGGCTGCACGACTCCTTGGTACTGCGCGCCGCCCGCGACGTGGTGGCGCTGGGGACCGAGGTGCTGGACCGGACCGGTGCGGATCCCGAACTCATCGCTGCCGTCGCGACCCGGCTGCAGCGCGTCGTCGGCACCACCCAAGGAAGGCGAGCCTCATGACTGTGCATATTGCCGGGCCTCCGGCGCCGGCGGGTTCATGGGGCTGTGACTCCCGTTCTTCCCTCGTCGCTCCGGTCGCTTCGCTCCCTCCACTCCTCAGTCCAGAACGGGAGGCCCCATGAACCACCAGCTGTCCGATGTGTCTTCGGAGAGCCTGCGCGCATATGTCGGTGAGCAACTCGAGCGCTCGAGGGCGCGAACGATGCAGCTGACCGATGCGGTCGACACCGACGACCTGGTCAAACAGCACTCCAAGCTGATGTCGCCGCTGGTCTGGGACTACGCGCACGTCGGCAACCAGGAGGAGCTGTGGCTGGTCCGTGACGTCGGCGGCCGCGAGCCGCTGCGCCAGGACATCGACGAGCTGTACGACGCGTTCCAGCACCCCCGCGCGGACCGTCCCTCGCTGCCACTGCTCGGTCCGGTGGAGACGCGCGCCTACGTCACCGAGGTCCGGGACAAGGTGCTCGACGTGCTGGACCACGTGAAGTTCGACGGCGGAAGCGGGTTGGTGGACAACGCGTTCGCGTTCGGCATGATCGCGCAGCACGAGCAGCAGCACGACGAGACGATGCTCGCGACGCACCAGTTGCGCGAGGGCGCGCCGGTGCTGGACGCGCCGCCGCCTCCCGCCGGACGTCCGCTGCCGGCGGCCGAGGTGTTCGTGCCGGGCGGCGTGTTCGAGATGGGAACCTCGATCGAGCCGTGGGCGCTGGACAACGAGCGACCGGCGCACTCCGTCCACGTCCGGACGTTCGTGATCGACACGGTGCCGGTGACGAACGGCGACTACCTCCGCTTCGTGCTCGGCGGCGGGTACTCCGATCCGCGGTGGTGGTCGGAGGCCGGCTGGGCCCACGTGCAGAAGGCCTCACTGGTCGCGCCGCGGTTCTGGTCGCAGGACGACGGGGAGTGGTGGCGGTTGCGGTTCGGGCACCGGGAGCGGCTGCCGCTGGACGAGCCGGTGATGCACGTCTGCTTCTACGAGGCGGAGGCGTACGCGAGGTGGGCCGGGAAGCGGCTGCCGACCGAGGAGGAGTGGGAGTTCGCGGCGCGGTTCGATCCGGCGAGCGGCCGGAGCCGGCGCTTCCCCTGGGGTGACGAGTCGCCCGGACCGCAGCATGCCAACCTCGGCCAGCGGCACCTCCGGCCCGCGCCGGTCGGGGCGTACCCCGCGGGTGCGTCGCCGTTGGGCGTGGAGCAGCTGATCGGTGACCTGTGGGAGTGGACGTCGAGCGACTTCCGCGGGTATCCCGGGTTCCGCGCGTGGCCGTACGACGAGTATTCGCTGGTGTTCTTCGGGCCGGAGTACAAGGTGCTCCGCGGCGGCTCGTTCGGCACCGACGAGGTCGTTGCCCGCGGCACCTTCCGGAACTGGGACTACCCGATCCGGCGGCAGATCTTCGCCGGCTTCCGCTGCGCCCGCGACCCACGCCCGGGCGAGCTGCACGCCGGGGAGCTTCAGACCGGGGAGCTGCACGCCTGATGTGCCGCCACCTGGCGTACCTCGGCCCGCCCGTCACCCTCGCCTCGCTGGTGCTGGATCCGCAGCACTCGCTGTACGAACAGAGCTGGGCCCCCGCCGACATGCGCGGCGGGGGATCGGTCAACGCCGACGGCTTCGGGCTCGGCTGGTATCCCGAAGGTGACGCCGCCGTGTCCGGTGGACCGGTGCGCTACCGGCGGGACGTGCCGATCTGGACCGACGAGAACCTGCCCGGTCTGGCCGGCGCGATCCGCTCCGGCGCCGTCGTCGCCGCGATCCGCAACGGGACCGTGGGGATGCCGTACGGGCAGTCGGCGGTCGCACCGTTCGCGTCCGCGCAGTGGCTGTTCAGCCACAACGGACGCATCCCCGGCTGGCCGGACGCGACGCTGAAGCTGGCGGAGCGGCTGCCGGTCGCCGACCTCCTGAGCCTCGACGCCCCGATCGACTCGGTCTTCCTGTGGGCCCTGATCGCGCATCGCCTCGGCGACGGCGTGCCGCCGGCGGACGCGGTCGCCGCGGTCGTGCAGGACGTGGAAGCGGTGGCTCCGGACTCGCGACTGAACGTCCTGCTGACCGACGGCGAGCAGCTCGTCGCCACCGCGTGGACGCACTCGCTCCACGTCCGCCGTACCGAGGACTCCGTGACCGTCTCCTCCGAACCGTTCGGCGGCGACGGCTGGACCGCCGTACCCGATCGATCCCTGCTCGTGGCGACCGCCGCGACAGTGCAGATCACCCCGATGGAAGGACGAGAGTGACCCTCATCGACGTACATCTGACTCCGGACTACGCGGCGCGGGCGTTGCGGGACGACGTCCGCGCGGGGTTGTCGGCGACGCCGAAGTGGCTGCCGCCGAAGTGGTTCTACGACGCGCGGGGGAGTGAGCTGTTCGAGGAGATCACGCGGCTGCCGGAGTACTACCCGACCCGGGCCGAGCGGGAGATCCTGCACGCCCGGGCGGGTGAGATCGCGACGATCACCAAGGCGCACACGCTGGTCGAGCTCGGCTCGGGTTCGTCGGAGAAGACCCGCCTGCTGCTGGACGGGCTGCGCGACCACGGCACGCTGACGTCGTTCGTCCCGCTGGACGTCTCGGAGTCCGCGCTGCGGGAGGCGGCCGACGCGATCAACGCGGACTATCCGACGCTCGACGTGCACGGTGTGGTCGGCGACTTCACCGCGCACCTCGACAAGCTCCCGGGCGATCCGCCGCGGGTGGTCGCGTTCCTCGGCGGCACGATCGGCAACCTGATCCCGGCCGAGCGCGAGTCGTTCTACCGCTCGATCCGCGACGTGCTCGAGCGTGGCGAATGGCTCCTCCTCGGCACCGACCTGGTGAAGGATCCGGGCACGCTGGTTGCGGCGTACGACGACTCGGCGGGCGTGACCGGCGAGTTCAACAAGAACGTGCTGCGCGTCATCAACCGGCAGCTCGGTGCGGACTTCGACGTCGACGCGTTCGAGCACGTCGCGCTCTGGGACGCGGAGAACGAGTGGATCGAGATGCACCTGCGCGCCACCCGCGCGATGCGGGTGCTGATCCCGGAGATCCACCTGGAGATCACGTTCGACGAGGGCGAGGAGATCAGCACCGAGATCTCCGCCAAGTTCCGCCGCTCCGGCGTCGAGGCAGAACTCGCGAAAGCAGGCTTCACCCCGGCCGCCTGGTGGACCGACACCGAAGCCCGCTTCGCCCTCTCCCTCTGGCAAGCAACCTAACCGCGCCCCGCCCCCGCGCCGCACGCCCCGCGGCCCCGCGCCGCGCGCGACCGCCGCTCCGCATTTGCCTGGCAGACCAGGCAAATGCGGGGTTCTGCACCCGGATTCACGGTGCAGAACCCCGCAGATGGTGGGTCAGCCAGGCAAATTGCCGGCCGGGCGGATGTAGGGGATCAGCCGCCCTGTTTGATCAGGCCGTTGATCTTTTCGACGTACGCCGGCAGTTCGCTGATCGGCTTCTTGCCGCTCAGGATCGGCTGGTAGTTCGCCGTGGTGAGGTCACCGACCTGGCTGGCCCAGGTGGTGGTGAACCGGACACCGACCGTCTTCTCCGCGGCGAGGTCGGCCTTGACCGTGTCGACGACCGAGGTCTGCTGCGCCTTCGTCAACGCGTCGAAGTAGCTGGCCTGCGCCGGGGTGTAGGCCGGCGGCGCGACCGGCGAGGCCGGCAGGACGGCGTCCCACACCTTGGTGTTGAGGTACTCGAGCACCTTGAACGTCGCGTCCTGGTCCTTGGTGTACTGCGGCGTGCAGATCCCGACCGAGTCGTACAGCGTGGTCGGTGTCTGCACCTGCGGGAACGGTGCGAACCCGTACTTGACCTTCGGCTTGTCGGTCTGGAACCCGGCCGCCAGCCACTGCCCGCCGAACGTCATCGGAATCTTGCCGGCCGCGAACAGGGACTGCACGTTCGCCGCGTCGTACCCGGGCGGCGCGACCGAGCCGTTCTTGATCGCCGCGACCAGCTTCTCGACACCTTCCTTGTACTTGTCGTCGGCCTCGGCCTTCGTCGGGTGGTTCACGTTGTCGGTGAACGGCGCGCCGCCCGCCGAGACGGAGTACATGCTCATCGTGAACGGGCCGTCCGCGCCGGTCAGCTGGTCGGCGACCAGGCCGTACTTCGCGCCGTTCTTGTTCGCGAGCTTCGCGGCGGCGGAGTACATGTCGTCCCAGGTCCAGCCCGCCTTCGGCAGCGGGATCCCGGCCGCGGTGAACGCGTCGGCGTTGTACCAGACGCCGTACGTGTTCATCAGCGACGGCAGACCGCCCATCTGTCCGTCGGCGGTCTTCCAGTTCTCGATCGCGGACGGGACGAACTTGTCGGCCTTGAGGTCGCCGTCACCGCCTGTGATCTTCTCCGCCCAGTCGACGAGCAGGCCCTGCGACGTGTACTGCTGCTCGGTGTCGTTACCGCACCAGAACAGGTCCGGAAGCTGTTTCGCCTGGGTCAGTGACGCGAGCTTGTCGCCGTACTGACCGCTCGGGGTGTCGAGCAGCTTGACGGTGATGTTCGGGTCCTGGAAGTTCGCCAGGGCCTTCTTGATCGCCGCGTTGGTCTCGGCAGACTCCCACGTCATCACGGTGACGGTCACCGGGCCGTCGCTCGAGCCGCCCGAGTCCGAGCCGCCGCAGGCCGTTGCCGCCAGCAACCCCGCGCACACCAGCGCGGTGACACCGATTGTCCTCTTCACAGCTGTTCTCATTTCTTTCTGGCCTCATTTCTGGGTCGTGCTGCCGAGAGCGCCGAGGCCCTGGATGAAGTAGCGCTGCGCGGCGAAGAAGATGATCAGCGGCGGCAGCATGTACAGCAGGTTCGTGGCCATGTAGTAGCTCCAGTCCGGCGTCTTCCCGGCGAACGGGGAGATGAACGACGCCATACCGACCGACAGCGGCCATTTGCCGGACGAGTACAGGTAGACCAGCGGGTTGAGGTAGTCGTTCCAGGAGGCCTGGAACGCGAGGATCGCCATCGTCAGCCAGGCCGGCCGGGTCAACGGCAGCATCACGCTGACGAAGATCCGCAGGTGCCCGGCGCCGTCGATCTTCGCCGCCTCGTCGATCGAGTACGGGATGGCCAGGAAGTACTGCCTGGCCAGGAAGATGAACAACGGGTTCCCGCCGAGGAACGCCGGCACGATCAGCGGCAACCAGGTGTCGTACCAGCCGATGCTCTTGTACAGCTGGAACAACGGGATCAGGCCGACCACACCCGGCAGCAGCATGCTGCCGACGAACAGGTAGAACCACACCTTGCGACCGGGGAACCGCAACCGGGCCAGCGCGTAGCCGGCCATCATCGCGGTCATCACGCCGCCGATGACGCTGAGCCCGGTGATGACGAACGAGTTCAGCAGCAGCCGTGGGAAGTGGATCGCCTTCGGACCCTCGATGAAGTTGCTCCACGTCCATTCGTGCGGCAGCAGCTTCGGCGGGATGTCGAACACCGCGGTCCGGCTCTTCAGGCCGATCGTGATCATCCACAGCAGCGGGACGACCATCACCGCGCAGATGAACAACGCGACGACGTACCACGACGTCGTACCGATCAAGCGTGGCTTCTTCTTGGCCGGGCGGGCGGCCTGCGCCGGCGCGGCCAGGGAGGCGTCAGTCGGGAGTGTTGTCACTGTACGTCCAGAGCGAGGAGAACTTCGCGGTCAGGGCGATCACGGCGATGATGATGATGAACAGCACCCACACCTGCGCGGAGGCGTAACCCAGCTGGGGGATCCTGCCCAGGGTCGGGAAGCCGTTCTCGTAGATCGAGAGCATCAGCACCTTGGTGCTGAACCCCGGTCCGCCGTTGGTCAGGATCTTCGGCTGGTTGAACGTCTGCAGCGCGGCCGTGGTCTGCAGGATCACCTGCAGCAGCATGATCGGGCTGATCATCGGCATCGTGATCCGGAAGAACACCGACCACGGACCGGCGCCGTCCACGCGGGCCGCTTCGTACAGCTCGTTCGGCACGGACTGCAGCGCGGCCAGGAAGATGATCATCGTCCCGCCGACACCCCACAGCATCACCAGAACCACCGAGGGCATCGACATGGCCGGGCTCTGCAACCACAGACTCGTCGGCAGGCCGAGCCGGTCGAGGATCGTGTTCAGCAGCCCGACCTGTGGGTCGAGGATGAACTTCCAGAGCGTGATCGTGGCGACCGCGGGCAGCACGACCGGCAGGTACGCGAGCGTGCGGACCACTCGCACACCGGCGAACCGCTGGTTGCAGAACATCGCCAGCGCGAGCCCGAGGAACAACGACAACGGGACATAGAGGAGCACCAGATAGCCGGTCGCCCGCAGCGCCGGCCAGAACGCCGGGTCGGTCGTGAACAGCCGGCGGAAGTTGCCGAGGCCAACGAAGACCGGGTCGGTCAACCCGTTGTACTTCGTCAGTGCCAGATAGAACGAGCGGATCAGCGGATAGCCGACGAAGACCAGGAACCCGATCACCGCGGGTGCGATGAACAGGTACGCCGCCTTCACGTCGGAGCCGGCGTTCCGGCTCATCCCACCTCTGGCGGACCGCCGCGCCCGGACCGGAGACGCAGTACTCATGCTTCCCTCGCTGCGCTCGGAACGGTATTCATGCTTCCCTCGCTGCGCTCGGAGAAGAACTCACCCGACCTCCTGGACGGTAACGTTTCCAAGGATTTACTGTTGGGTGACGATGCCGTGTCCCGAAAAGGAAGTCAACCCCGTGTCCGAAACGTTTCCAAGCCAGGCCCAGAGGTCCTCTGAGGTCGCCCGGCCGACGATGATCGACGTCGCGCGCCGGGCCGGCGTCGGGCTCGGCACGGTGTCACGTGTCGTGAACGGTGGTCATGGCGTCCGCGAGGAGACCGCGCGGCGGGTCCGGGCGGCGATCGACGAGCTCGGCTTCCAGCGCAACGAGGTGGCCCGGGCGCTCCGGCCGGGCAAGAAGTCGACGAGCCTGGCGCTGGTGCTCGGCGACCTGACCAACCCGTTCTACGCGAGTATCGCGAAGGCGTCGCTCGAGGTCGCCGGGCAGTCCGGGTTCGCCGTCGTGCTGGGTAGTGTCGACGAGGACCCGGAGGGCGAGAAGCGGGCCATCCAGGAGTTGGTGAGCCGCCAGGTGGCCGGGTTGATGATCGTTCCCGACCAGGGTGATCACGCGTTCCTGCAGGGTGCCGGCGTACCAGTGGTGTTCGTCGACCGCCCGGCGACCGGGATCGACGCGGACATCGTGATGGTCGACAACGAGGGCGGCGGCCGGCTGGCGGCCGAGCATCTGCTCCAGCAGGGCCACGAGCGGATCGCGATCATCCTCGCGCCGTCGTACTACACGATCGGTCGCCGGCTGCGCGGGTTCCGGCGGGCGCACCGGGCGGCGGGCATCGACATCGACGAGTCGCTGGTGATCCAGCTGCCGGAGGGCAACGCGGAGGCCGCGGAGAAGGCCACCCGTGAGGTGATGCTGCGGCCGGATCCGCCGACCGCGATCTTCGCCTCGACGAACTTCCTGGTCGAGGGTGTCCTGCGGGCCCTCGGCGAGCTCGGTCAGGAGCCCGCCGTGGTCGGCTTCGACGACTTCCGGCTCGCCGACATGCTGCCGACGCCGGTCACGGTCGTTGCCTCCGACATCGCCGAGCTCGGCCGCAGCGCGGCGCGGTTGCTGCTCGACCGCGCCTCAGGCGCCGACACCCGTCCGCCGCAGCGGATCGTGCTGCCGTGCGCACTCATCGAGCGCGGTTCGGGGGAGCGCCCGCCGGATTCTGCTGCGAAGAGAAAGGCTCGATGAGCCGGCGCCGTCCTGACTAGGGTCGCGGCGTGTACTACGAGTCCTTCGGCGCGGGCCGGCCGATCTTCTTCCTGCCCAGCTGGGGCGGCGACGCCGGTGAAGGCCGTGACGTGCACGAGCCGCTCTTCGACCAGCGCCCCGGCTGGCGGCGGATCTACGTCGACCCGCCCGGCACCGGGAGGTCGCCTGCGGTCCCGTCGATCACCGACCAGGACGGCATGCTCGCGGCCATCGCGGAGCTGATCGACGACCTCGCCGGCGACGAGCCGTTCGCCCTCGCCGGTACGTCGGCCGGCGGCCTGCACGCCCGCGGCATCGTGAAGCGCGACCCGTCTCGCGTTCTCGGCCTGCTGCTCCGGGCGCCGGGCATCGTGATCGACCGCTCCCGCCGCACCCTACCGACCGCAGAACACCTCGGCGCATCGACCGCCCGGGGCCGGCAGCATCGGTACTACGACGACGCCGAGGCACAGGCCGATCTCGCGTTCCTCGGCCGGATCCAGCGTGACGTCTCGACGTACGGCCTGCGGGAAGACCCTGCGATCCGCTTCGAACGGCCGACGCTGATCGTGACCGGGCGCCAGGACACCATCGCCGGGTACGCCGACGCGTGGTCGATCCTCGACGACTACCCACGCGCGACGTTCGCCGTACTCGATCAGGAGGATCACTTCCTGCCCGGGCCGGGGCTGGCGGTCTATCGCGCGCTGGTGTCGGACTGGCTGGACAGAGTCGAGCACCCGGGCGCGTGAGGGGCGGGACGCGCGTCCGGGTGCTCGTCTTCGGGGTGGATCAGAAGTTCGGCCAGGCCCAGCCGAGGTAGTTGGAGAAGTACGGGAGCTTCGCGAGCCCGATCTTGCCGCCGACACTGGTGGCCCAGAAGTAGCCGTCGCCCCGCGCGACGCCGACGTGGCCGTACGGTGCGGCGAGATCCCAGTACACCAAGGCGCCCTTCGGTGGGTTCAGGTCACCGCGGTGGGCGGCGCCCCGGGCCACGGCGTCGTTCCAACCGGCCTTGGCGGACGCCCAGACGCCGGTCGTCCCGTACGAGTTCTCGGCGGCCATCTCGCAGTACCCCTGGTAGGCCGTCGAGCCGTTGCGGGCGGCGTACCAGGCGATCGACTTGTCGGCGCGCGGGTTGCTGGTGCACAGCGGTGCGACCAGTCCGCTGCTGCCGGTGTTGACGTAGGAGTCGCTGATGAAGCCCTTGCCCGGGACGTGGTCCCAGATCAGGCTGCGGCCGTACTTGCCGGTGACCGGCTCGCCGTAGATCTGGCAGTCGATCTCTACCGGCCCGTTGGGCTGCGTGCCGACAGCGCTGAAGCTGGTCGCGTTGCCGGAGCGGATGGTCACACCGAGGCCGCTGTCGGTGACCACGGTGCCGGTGGCGGCGCTGGCCGGGAGGACCCCGGTGCCGAGCAGCGCGGTCCCGGCGAGCAGGGTGATGGCTGAGAGGCGGGCGGTGATGCGTATGAGGGCGGTACGCATGGTGGTGTTCCCTTCTGGGAGTCGTCACAACGCAGGGAACCAGACAGTGACGGTGTTGTCGCAGTAGGCAACGAGGGGCGGCGCCCGATCGGCCAGGCGCCGCCCGGGTGCTCAGAAGTTCGGCTGCGCCCAGCCGAGGTAGTTGGAGAAGTACGGCAACTTGGCCTTGCCGATCCGGCCATTGACGCTCGTGGCCCAGAAGTAGCCGTCTCCGGTGGCCAGGCCGACATGTCCGTATTGGCTGATGTTCCAGAACACCAACGCGCCCTTCGGCGGGTTCAGGTCGCCGCGGTGTGCGGCGCCGCGACGTACTGCGGCGTTCCAGTTGGCGATGGCCGACGCGTAAACCCCGGTCTTGCCGTAGGCGTTCTCGACGGCCTTCTCGCAGTACCCCTGGTAGGCCGTCGAGCCGTTTCGCGCGGCGAACCAGGCGATCGCGTCGTCGGCCCGCGACTGCGGCCCGAGCGAAGTACTGGTCGCTGTCGTGGTGGGAGCCGGTGCCGGTGCGGCCGTGGCGGCGATGGCGGAGCCCCCGAGGCTCAGCCCGCCGAGGACCGCGGTGGCGATCAGCCGTGTGAACGCACGGGAGATGGAGGACGTCATGGTGGTTGCCTTTCGCTCTGAACTGCGATGGATCGGCCTGTTCTCTTGGAGAATCACTTCCAGGTGCAGACAATCAGAGCGTGATCAGGTTGTCGCAGTGGGCAACGTAACTGAATGACTGCAGTTTGGTACTTTGTGTAGATAATTGGCGGCGAGAGCGGAGAGTGCGCCGTGCGTCCAGCCCAGGCCCGGTACGTGATCGGAGCTCGCATGCGCGAGCTGCGCGAGGCCGCCGGGGTCCCGTTGACCCGCGCCGCCTCCGAGTCGGGCTGGGACAAGGGTCATCTGTCCCGGGTCGAGCGCGGTCACACCAAGCCGAGCCGCGAGCTGATCGAGTGGTACGACGACTCGTTCGGTGCGAACCAGGCGCTCGTGAACCAGTTGACGGAGCTCGACGCCGCCGTCCGGGCCGGCCGTGACGTGTCCCAGCGCGACCTGCGGCGGCACGTGCAACCGGTGCTCCTCGGCGGTTCGGTGCCGATCGACCATCATCCCGACGACCGGGCCGAGCTGGTCGGCGAGACCGTCCCGGACGGGACCCAGGTGTGCCGCGACCAGCCGTTCGAGAAGACCTGGGAGATCCGCAACAGCGGTGAACGGCCGTGGCGCGACCGCTGGCTGACGCGGCAGGGTGCCGCCGGTGCACCGGGGTGGCTGCGTTCACCCGCGCGCGAACGGGTGCCCGACGCCGCGCCCGGCGAGGTCGTGACGGTGCGGATGACGTTGCGGGCGCCGTCGCAGGTCGGCGCGTCGACGGCGTACTTCAAGATCACCGACGCGGCCGGCCGGTTGTACTACCCGGGGCTCGAGTCGCCACCGATCTACTGCACGATCTTCACCACGTACGAACTCTGAAGATAGGTTTGCCTGCATTCCTGATCCCCGCCCGGACACACGGAGTTCGCAGATGATCAGATCGCGCACGATCGCCCTGGCCCTCGCGGCGGTACTCGCCGTACCGCAGCTGGCCGCCGGCACCGCCACCGCGGTGCACCCGACGAGGGGACCGGTGGATCCGCCGGTGCCCGCCATTCCGCAGAAGTACCTCGACCAGCCGATCAACTGGTCGGTCTGCTCGTTCGACGCCGCGGTCAAGCGTCTGTACCCGCAGGCGCCGACCACGAACTGCGCCACGGTCACCGTCCCGATGGACTGGGCCAACCCGGACGCGCACCCGGACGTGAAGGTGGCGATCTCCCACAGCAAGGCCACCGGTACGTCGAAGGGCCTGATGACCACGAACCCGGGCGGACCGGGTGGCGCGGGCCTGACGCTGTCCGCGTCGCTCGCAGTCGAGAAACCGCAGCTGTTCAGCGACTTCGACCTGCTCGGGTTCGACCCGCGCGGCTTCGGTCAGAGCACGCCGCTGCAGTGCATCACCACGACCGAGAAGCTGAACGCGCTGCCGGTGACGCCGGACCACAAGGAGCGCACCAGGCTGACCCACGAGGTCGAGGTGGCCGAGGCGAAGCTGCTGGCCGAGGCGTGCGCGGCGACGGAGTTCGGCCGGTTCGCCAGCAGCCAGCAGACCGTGTACGACATGGAGTTCCTGCGGGCGCTGCTGAAGGCTCGGCAGCTCAACTTCATCGGTTACAGCTACGGCACCTGGCTCGGCGGCTGGTACGCCGATGCGTACCCGGAGCGGGTCGGCCGGTTCGTGCTCGACTCCAACATGGACTGGACCCACACGCAGTGGGAGAACATGAACTTCGACCCGTTCTCCGGCCAGCGGCGGCGGGACACCCAGCTCATCCCGTGGATCGCCCGGCATGCCGACATGATCCAGGGGCTCGGCTCAACGCCGGCGCAGGTGACGGCCAAGTACAACCAGGTTCGCGCCGACCTGGTGAAGCTGGTCAAGGCCGGCACCAGCTCCGTCCGCGGCGACAACCTGGACGGGATGATCTACAGCGCGCAGTACGGCAACGTGCGTTTCATCCGCGCCACACTCGACGTCCTCGTGCACGACGAGTACGTGAAGGACCCGTCGGCGTCCGGTGAGGTCGAGCTGCGGCATGTCGACCGCGCGTGGGCCCGGATCTCGCCCGAGCTGCAGGCGTTCGACACACTCGCCACGATCCGTGCCCGGTACGGCGTGACGCCGGCCGCCTCGTCCGCGGCGGCCGCGGCGGTGCGGGTGGACTCGACCCGGTCGGTGATCGCCGACGCCCGGGCAGCCGCGGTCAGGTCGAAGGGTGACGCGACGGTCAACCTCGGCGCGATCAGTACGACGGTCCGCTGCAACGACACCGCGTTCAGCCACGACCCGCGGTACTACCTGCGCGAGGCGGACAGGATGGCGAAGAAGTACGACTTCTTCGGCTACATGAACGGCGTACCGATGTGTGCGTTCTGGCCGTACCCGCCGCAGGACCGGAGGGTGGACCTGAAGGGCTCGCCGCGGATGCTGATGGTGCAGGACGAGCTGGACCCGGCGACGGCGTACGAGGGTGCCCTGCGCACCCACGAGGCCACCGCCAAGGCGACCCGTTTCGTTGCCATCGACGACGAAGGCCAGCACGGCCAGTACGTCGGCTCGCCGTCGGCCTGCGTGGAGGAGATCGGCGACCGCTTCGTCTTCTCCGGCGAACTACCAGGCAAGGACCAGGTCTGCGGCACGTCCCCACTACCCGCCGAACTCTCGGTCTTCCCGGTGGACGGCCCCGTAGACGGCAACGCCGTACACCTCCCGAGGTCGAAGCAACAGCGAGTCAACCCAATGCTCCAGGAAACCCTCGACACCATCGCAGGCAAGTCACTGCGCTGACCCTGTCCTGCGGATCACCGTGTGCACTCGATGGGGACCTCGGACATCTGACCAGATGTCCGAGGTCCCCACTTCACGGCCGAGGAAAATCGCTGGCTGCGATGCCGCCATGGCGCTACGGTGCAGGGCGAATTCGTTCCAGCCCTCAGCAACTCCAAGGATGTCTGTCAATGAGTGATACGCCGGATCTCGGTCCCGTACCGGAGCGCATCGATGTCGATGCCGACCAGGTCCGTCGTCTCGTGGAACAGCAGTTCCCGCAGTGGGCCGGTCTGCCCGTTCATCTCGTCGCCAACGGCGGCTGGGACAACCGGACGTTTCACCTTGGCACCGACATGGTGGTACGCCTGCCTAGCGCGTCCGAGTACGCCCAGGCGGTCGAGAAGGAACACCGATGGCTTCCGGTTCTCGCTCCTGAACTCCCGATCCCCATTCCCGTCCCGCTGGCGAAGGGCGAGCCCGGCGCGGACTACCCGCATCCGTGGTCGATCTACCGGTGGCTCGACGGTGTGACCGCCACGCCGGACCGTATCGCCGATCCGGTTCGATTCGCACTCGACGTGGCCGGCTTCTTGGCCGCTCTGCAGAGCGTCGACGCCACTGACGGCCCCCAGCCAGGCATCCACAACTGGTTCCGCGGCGCGACCCTGCGCACCTATCACGAGACCACCCAGAGCGCCCTCGAGGAGCTCGAGGGCCGCATCGACGTCGAGCTCGCCCGAGAGATCTGGGCGAGCGCACTCGACGCCCGCTGGGACGGTGTGGACCGGTGGTTCCACGGAGACGTCGCGGAAGGAAATCTCTTGCTCGACGACGGGCAGTTGGCGGCCGTGATCGACTTCGGGACCTGCGGTGTCGGTGACCCGGCCTGTGACCTCGCGATCGCCTGGACGTTGTTGACCACCGACGGTCGCCAGGCATTCCGTGATCGGCTGGCCGTGGATGAGGGCACCTGGGCGCGTGGGCGCGGCTGGGCCCTGTGGAAGACGTTGTCCAGCTACTCCGGCACCTACGACGATGCCGAGAAGAGGTTGGCGGCAGCGAGCGCGAAGCGTGTCCTCGACGAGATCTTCGCCGAGTACGCAGGCAGCCGATCCCCCGCTTCAACGTCCGCCGTACGTCCATCGGTCTGACCGGGAACGGCACGAACCCGGCGCGCCGCGGCCGGCGTACGGCGGTTACTCGCGCGGGGCGGCCTGCTCGGCGTCGATTTCGGCGTCTATCTCCGCTTTGCGTTTGATCCAGCGTTCGCTGAGGCCTTTGACCTCTTCGCTGATGAAGTCGATGAAGCCCAGTGAGACGCGGATGCGGCGGTAGGTGTCGGTGCCTTCGCCGGAGGCGTCGAGGACCTTGCGGAGGGAGTCGGACCAGCGGACCAGGGCGGCGTCCTCGCTCATCATGGTCTGGTACCAGGCGTCGTCCTGGACGACGTACACGTCGCGGCGGCTGCCGGGCTCGCGCTCGCGGGTCGCCAGGCGCAGCTGGAGCAGGTAGTTCACTGCACCGGAGACGGCGGCGGGGCTGGCCTGCAGCTGGTCGGACAGCTCGGCGGCGGTCATCCGGCCGTCCACGCTGGACAGGATCGCGGCGAACACCCGGGCAGCCATCCGGGGCCAGCCGGTCTCGGCCAGCAGGTTGCCGAACTGCTCGGTGTACCGCTTGACGGCGTCGTCGTCTCGCTCTGCGCTCACAGCCCCATCATCTCCTCCCGGGTCCTGTTGACGTGTCAGAGACGCGTTAGAAAGATTCACATTTTTCTGAACGAAGTGTACGTTATGAATCATGACATCAGCCATCGTGGTCTCTGGACTGCACAAGTCGTACGGGAGTACGCACGCCCTCGACGGTCTCGACCTGGAGGTCGCGACCGGTGAGGTGCACGGCTTCCTCGGGCCGAACGGCGCCGGGAAGTCCACCACCATCCGGGTCCTGCTCGGCCTGCTGCGCGGTGATGCCGGCGATGTCTCCTTGCTCGGGGGCGACCCGTGGCACGACGCGGCGAAGCTGCACCGGCGGCTCGCCTACGTTCCCGGTGACGTGAACCTGTGGCCGAACCTGACCGGCGGCGAGGTGATCGACCTGCTCGGCCGGCTCCGCGGCGGCCTGGACGAGAAGAAGCGGGACGAGCTGCTGCGGCGGTTCGACCTCGACCCGACCAAGAAGGGCCGGACGTACTCCAAGGGCAACCGGCAGAAGGTCGCCCTGGTCGCGGCGCTCGCGTCGGATGTCGAGCTGCTGATCCTGGACGAGCCGACCTCCGGCCTGGACCCGCTGATGGAGGAGGTGTTCCGGCAGTGCATCGAGGACGAGCGCCAGCGCGACCGTACCGTGCTGCTGTCGAGCCACATCCTGTCCGAGGTCGAGGCGCTGTGTGACCGGATCAGCATCATCCGCCGCGGCAAGGTCGTCGAGACCGGCACGCTGTCCGATCTCCGTCACCTGACCCGTACGTCGATCCACGCCGAGCTGGCCGGATCGCCGAACGGTCTCGCGCAACTGCCCGGCGTCCACGAGCTCGATGTCGAGGGCAACCGGGTCCGCTGCGAGGTGGACACCGCCCAGCTCGACGCGGTGATGCGGCAGCTGTCCGCGAGCGGGATCAAGAGCCTGGTCGCGCAGCCGCCGACGCTCGAGGAGCTGTTCCTGCGGCACTACGAGGACGACGTCGCGGCTGCTGCTGAGCCTGAGGCGGCCGTGCGATGAGTGACTTCGTCGGTACCGGGACGCTGGTGCGGCTCGCGCTGCGCCGGGACCGGGTCATGCTGCCGATCTGGATCCTGGTCTTCGTGATCACGGCGGCCGGATCGGCCCAGGCGTCGATCGACCTGTACTCCGAACAGAGCGCGCTGGTCGAGGCCGCGCGGACGTCCAACGCGTCCCCGGCCCTGGTCTCGCTGTACGGCCGGATCTTCGACGAGTCCTCGCTCGGGGCGGTCGCGCTGTTCAAGCTCACCGCTTTCGGTGCGCTGCTGGTCGGGTTGCTGGCCGCCATGCTCGTCGTACGGCACACCCGGACCGAAGAGGAGTCCGGGCGGCTCGAACTGTTGAGCGCCGGCGTCCTCGGTCGGTACGCCGCTCTCGCCGCCGCACTGATCGTGTCGGCGGGAACCGTGATCGTGCTCGGTCTGCTGACCGCGCTCGCGCTGATCGGGACCGGGCTGGACGCCAAGGGATCGTTTGCCTTCGGTTTGATGTGGGCGGCGGCCGGTCTGGCGTTCGCCGGGGTGGGCGCCGTGACGGCGCAGGTCAGCGAGGGGGCGCGGTCCGCGAACGGGCTGACGGCCATCGTCCTGGGCGTGGCGTACGTGCTGCGGGCGATCGGCGACTCGTCGGCCGACGGCGGCGCGCGGTGGGTGTCGTGGCTGTCGCCGATCGGGTGGTCGCAGCAGGTGCGGCCGTACGCCGGTGACCGTTTCGTCGTACTGCTGCTGCCGGTGGTGTTCCTCGCCGTGATGATCGCGGCTGCGACGGCGCTGATCCGGCGGCGGGACGTCGGTGCCGGTCTGGTGCGGCCGCGTCCCGGGCCGGCGCGGGCAGCCGCGTCGTTGCGGTCCCCGCTCGCACTGGCCTGGCGGTTGCACCGGGGCTCCTTGTACGCCTGGGGTTTCGCGTTCCTCCTGCTCGGTCTGCTGGTCGGCAACATCGCGAGCAACGTCGACGGGTTCGTCACCAGTGAGAGCGCGAAGGAGATGGTGCAGAAGCTCGGCGGTGTCGAGGGGATCACCGACGCGTTCCTGGCGACCGAGATGGGCATGATGGGTCTGCTCGCGTCGGCGTACGGGATCCAGGCGGCACTCCGGTTGCGGTCCGAGGAGACCGCGTTGCGGGCCGAGCCGCTGCTGGCGACCGGTGTCACCCGGGCGCGGTGGCTGGCGAGTCATGTGCTGATGGCGTTGCTGGGGACCGGCGTACTGATCCTGGTCGCCGGTCTCGGGTCCGGGATCTCGAGCGGTGCGTCGCTGGGGAACCTGGGGCGGCAGATCCCGCAGATGCTCGCGGCGGCCGCCGTACAGCTGCCGGCGATCTGGCTGGTCACCGCACTGGTCGTCATCCTGTTCGGGCTCGCGCCGAAGCTGGTGACCGGGGGATGGGCGCTGTACGGCGTGTTCCTGCTGATCGGTCAGTTCGGCGAGATCTTCAGCCTGCCGCAGTGGATGATCAACCTCAGCCCGTACGGTCACACGCCGCGGCTGCCCGGCGGCGACTTCTCCGCGACGCCTGTGATCTGGCTGACCGCGATCGCCGCGGCACTCACCGTCGCCGGCTTCACCACCTTCCGCCGCCGTGACATCGGCTGAAACCCGGATCGCGCTGGTCTGAGGGGTCCAGCGCTTGGCCCGCCCGGTCCTGTACCGGGCGGGCCTGTCTACGATCGCGGGGTGTTCAGTGAGCGGCTGGTGGACTTCTGGAGTGAGCGGCATCTGTGCGTGCTGAGCACGGTCCGGGCGGACGGGACCGTGCATGCGACGCCGGTGGGCGCGACGCTCGACGTCGAGGCCGGGCTGGTGCGGGTGATCTGTTCCGGTACGTCGTACAAGGCCCGGGCGATCGCGCGGCTCCGGGAGGCGGCGGTCGCGGTGACGCAGGTCGACGGGCGCCGGTGGAGCACGATCGAGGGGCGTGCCGTGGTGATCGACGACCCCGAGCGCGTGCGGGAGGCCGAGCGGCGGTACGCCAAGCGCTACAAGGAGCCGCGGGTCAATCCGCAGCGTGTGGTCCTCGAGATCACCGTCACGAAGGTCCTGGGCAATGCCGGCTGACGCCATCAGCGGCACGGTCACCGTCATCGGCCTCGGCGCCGACGGCTGGCCCGGCTTGTCCCCGGCCGCCCGCGCAGCTGTCGAATCCGCCGAAGTCATCCTCGGCAGCCCCCGCCAACTAGCTTTGCTCCCGTCGACCCCGTCCGCCCTGGTTGCTTGGTCTTCGCCGTTGTCCGAGGGGCTGCCTCGGTTGCTGGAGGAGCACCGCGGGCGGCAAATCTGTGTGCTGGCGAGTGGTGATCCGACCTTCCACGGCATCGGTACGACGTTGGTGCGGCTGCTCGGCGCCGACGCCGTACGCGTCATCCCGCATCCGTCGAGCGTCTCGCTGGCCTGTGCGCGGCTGGGCTGGGCGCAGGACCAGGTGCAAGTGGTCAGCCTGGTCACCAACCCGGCCGAACGGCTGCACCCCCACCTCCAGCCCGACCGGCGGATCCTCGTCCTCAGTCGCGGCGCGCAGTCGCCGGCCGAAGTCGCCGAACTGCTGGTTGCCCGCGGCTACGGTTCCAGTGAGTTCACCGTCCTCGAGCAACTGGGATCCCCGACCGAACGCGTCCGTACGACGGAAGCCGCCGACTGGTCTGACGCAGTCGATCCGCTCAACGTGATCGCCATCCGCTGCCCCGCTGACGCCCCGATCCTCTCCACCGTGTCCGGTCTGCCCGACGACGCCTACGAACACGACGGCCAGCTGACCAAACGCGAGGTTCGTGCGGTCACCCTGTCCCGGCTCGCTCCAGTGCCAGGCCAACTGTTGTGGGACGTCGGCGGCGGCGCGGGCAGTATCGCGATCGAGTGGTCCCGCCACCACCCGTCCTGCCGGGCGATCGCCGTCGAACGCGACCCCGATCGCGCGAAACGCCTCGAACGCAACGCGGCCGCGCTCGGCGCCGCGGTGAACGTCGTGGAAGGCGCGGCTCCCGCGGCACTGGACGGCCTCGAGCAGCCGGACGCGATCTTCATCGGCGGGGGAGCGACGGCATCCGGCATGGTCGACGCCTGCTGGAACGCCCTGCGTCCCGGCGGCCGGCTGGTCGCGAACGGCGTCACGCTGGAGACAGAGGCGCTGATCGCCCAGTGGTACAAGACGTTCGGCGGCGACCTGATCCGGCTGCAGGTCCAACGCGCGTCGGCCGTCGGCGGGATGACCGGCTGGCGCCCCGCGATGCCGGTGACCATCTGGAGTGTGACCAAGTGACGGTTCATTTCATCGGCGCCGGTCCCGGTGCCGCCGACCTGATCACCGTGCGGGGCCGGGACCTGATCGCGTCGTCGCCGGTCTGTCTGTACGCCGGTGCGCTCGTCCCCGTCGAACTCCTCGACCACTGCCCACCCGGCGCGCGCAAGATCGACACCGCGAACCTGAACCTCGACGAGATCATCGCCGAACTCGCCACCGCGCACGCCGACGGCCACGACGTCGCCCGCCTGCACTCCGGCGACCCGTCCGTCTTCAGCGCCATGGCCGAACAGCTGCGCCGCCTCGACACCCTCGGGATCCCGTACGACGTGACGCCCGGCGTCCCGGCGTACGCCGCGGCCGCCGCGACCCTCTCCCGCGAACTGACCGTCCCCGAGGTCGGCCAGACCGTGATCCTCACCCGGATCGGCGGCAGCGCCAGCGCGATGCCGGCCGGGGAAGATCTCGCGACGCTCGGCCGCAGCCGGGCGACGATCGTCCTGCACCTCGCCGTCCAGCAGATCGACCGCGTCGTGGACGAACTGCTCCCGAACTACGGCCCCGACTGTCCGGTGGCGGTGGTCGCCCGGGCCTCCCGCGACGACGAGGTCGTACTCCGGGGCACGCTGGCCGGGATCGCCGACCAGGTGAAGGCCGCTGGTGTGCGCCGTACCGCGGTGATCATCGCCGGAAAGGTGCTGTCGGCAACGGCCTTCCGGGACAGCCATCTGTACTCGGTCGACCGGGCCCGATGAAAGTCCTGCTCCTCGGCGGGACCGGCGAGGCCCGCGAGCTCGCCGGCCTGCTGACCGGGGCCGGGATCGACGTGCTGACCTCGCTCGCCGGCCGCACCACGAACGCCCGGCTGCCGGCCGGTGAAGTGCGTTCGGGCGGATTCGGCGGCGCGGACGGACTGGCGGCGTGGTTGCGTACGCATCCGGTCGACGCGGTGATCGATGCGACGCATCCGTACGCCGCGACGATGACGGCGCATGCGATCGAGGCCGCCCGCGCGACCGGCGTACCGCTGCTGGTCCTCCGTCGCTCCGGCTGGACGCCTGAACCCGGCGACGACTGGCAGCCGGCGGATTCGCACGCGGATGCTGCCGCGATGCTTCCGGCGCTCGGCGCGCGGGTGTTCCTGACGATCGGTCGGCAGGGCCTGGACGCTTACGCCGGCACGGGTCTGTGGACGCTGGCGCGCTGCGTCGACCCGCCCGAACCGCCGCCGTCCTGGTGTGAGTTGCTCCTCGCGCGCGGACCCTTCTCGGAGGCCGACGAGCTGGCTCTGCTGCGGGAGTACCGGATCGACGTGCTGGTGACCAAGAACAGTGGCGGTGCGGCGACTGCGGCCAAACTGCGTGCCGCACGTCAGTTGGACCTCCCAGTGGTGCTGATCCGCCGACCGGCCCTGCCTGCAGAAGCCGAGACCGTCAGTTCGGTCGAACAAGCAGCTCAGTGGGTAATGCGGCAGAACCCCGCCTGAGCGCCCCCCGGCGGGCGGTCGATAGATTGACGCCATGGGGATTCAGATCGCGCCGAGCATCCTGGCCGCCGACTTCGCGCGGCTGGCCGACGAGGCGGCGGCGGTGTCGAACGCCGACTGGCTGCACGTCGACGTGATGGACAACCACTTCGTGCCGAACCTGACCCTCGGGATGCCGGTGGTCGAGTCGCTGGCCAAGGCGACCGGCATGCCGCTCGACTGTCACCTGATGATCGAGGACCCGGACCGCTGGGCGCCGGGGTACGTCGAGGCGGGCGCGTCGAGCGTCACGTTCCATGTCGAGGCCTGCCGGGCGCCGATCCGGACCGCCCGGGAGATCCGCGCGAAGGGCGCCCGGGCCGCGATGGCGCTGAGGCCCGCGACGCCGATCGAGCCGTACGAGGACATGCTGTCCGAGCTCGACATGATCCTGATCATGACCGTGGAGCCCGGCTTCGGCGGGCAGAAGTTCCTCGACGTCTGCGTGCCGAAGATCCGGCGGACCCGCGAACTGCTCGACAAACACGGCCTGGACCTGTGGATCGAGATCGACGGGGGAGTGTCGGCCGAGACGATCGAGCGCTGCGCCGAGGCCGGCGCCGACGTGTTCGTGGCCGGCTCCGCGGTGTACGCCGCCGACGACCCGAACGCGATGGTCGAACACCTACGCGGTCTCGCCGAGCAAGTCGGCGGCCGGTAACTCCGGCCGCTGCTCCGACGGCACCCGCAGCAACAGCACGAACGAAACCCCCGCGAGCACGGCGGCCAGCAGCCAGACGTACCGCACCCCGAAGCTCTCCACCACGGCCCCGGACACTGCGGACCCCACCGCCGCACCGCCCATGGCCGCGCTACCCATCCACCCGAACACCTCGGTCCGCACCGAATCCGGCGTCAACGCGCCAAGACGCTCGTACAGCGCACCGATCGCCGGGGCCAACGTCAGCCCGGAAACCGCCAGCGCCACACCGAGCGCCACGGGCGACCAGGTCGCGAACACGCACAACAGCATCCCGGCCGTGACCAGGGCGGCCCGCCGCCACAGGTACGACGTACGCCGACCGGGCAATGCGCCCGCGACGGCTCCGCCGACCAGGCTGCCGAACGCCCAGACGGCCTCCATGATCCCGGCGATCAGCCGATCGCCGTGCTCGTCCGCGAACGCCACGATGCCGAGCGAGACGCCGCTGAACGCCGTCACCCACAGACCGAAGGACAGGATCAACGGCAGACGGTGCCGATGCCAGAGCAACTGGCGAGCTGTCAGTGGCACCTCGCCGCGATCGTCCCGTGGCCGTGGCTCCGGTTGTCGCAACGCGTACCACCAGATGAAGACCGCGGCCATCGCGGCCGCGAGCAACACGCCGAGCCGCGGGCTCGCGACACTCACCGCGGTCGCGCCGAGCATCGGCCCGACCATGAACAGCAGCTCTTGGGCGGTCGCATCCACCGCGTACGCCGTGCGCAGCGCGGGGCCCTCGACCACCCGGGGCCACGCGGCCCGCAACGTCTGCATCACCGGCGGGACGAGCGCGCCGGCGAGCAGAGTGAGCAAGGGCATCAGCCGGTACAGCCCGGCCGGCAGCAGGGCGAGGGCGACGAGCGCCACGCTCCACGCCATCCCGGTCACGAGCAGGACGCCGCGTGGGCCACGGCGATCCGCCGTCCGGGACCACAGCGGCCCGGCGATCGCCATGCCCACCGAGTAGGCACCGGCGACCACGCCGGCCCAGCGGAACGACCCTCCCGTGTCCTTCGCGAGGAACGCGACCGGCACCATCGTGGCCAGCATGGGCAGCCGGGCGAGCAACGACGACGCCAGCAGCGCCGGCACACCGCGCGTCCGCGCCAGCTCGCGGTACCCGGACAACTCCATGGCTGAATTCTGGACCCGCCCACCGACAATTCTCGACGTGTCACCCGACGCAGTGCCGAGCTGACGGAGACGGCCCGCCTACGATGGGCCGGTGACCGAGCACAAACCGGTGGAGAGCTGGCTGACCGACATGGACGGCGTGCTGGTGCACGAGGAGCGTGCGATCGCCGGCGCGAGTGAGTTCATCGCCGCGCTACAGGCGTCCGGCAAGAGCTTCCTGGTCCTCACGAACAACTCGATCTTCACCCCGCGGGACCTCCGCGCCCGCCTGCTTGCCGCGGGCATCGACATCCCGGAGACGTCGATCTGGACCAGCGCGCTCGCCACCGCCCAGTTCCTCGACGACCAGCGTCCGGGCGGGACGGCGTACGTGATCGGCGAGGCGGGGCTGACCACGGCGCTGCACGAGGTCGGGTACGTGCTGACCGAGCGCGCCCCGGACTACGTCGTCCTGGGCGAGACGCGGACGTACTCGTTCGAGGCGATCACCAAGGCGATCCGGCTGATCGCCGAGGGCGCGCGGTTCATCGCGACGAACCCGGATCCGACCGGCCCGTCGACCGAGGGCCCGCTGCCCGCGACCGGTTCGGTGGCGGCGCTCATCACCCGGGCGACCGGTGTCGCGCCGTACTTCGTCGGCAAGCCGAACCCGCTGATGATGCGCAGCGCGCTGAACCGCATCGAGGCGCACTCCGAGACCACCGTGATGATCGGCGACCGGATGGACACCGACATCATCAGCGGCCTCGAGGCCGGGCTGCGGAGCGTGCTCGTGCTGTCCGGGTCGACCGGCGAGCACGAGGTCGAGCGGTTCCCGTACCGCCCGACCCGCATCGTCGCCTCGATCGCGGACGTCGTACCGCTGGTGAGCGCCCTCTCCTAGCAAGTGAGCGTGCGGAACCCGTACCCCTGCGCCTTCAGCGCCTGCAGGATCGCGGGCAGCGCGGCCACCGTCTGTGTACGGTTGCCGCCGCCGTCGTGCATCAGGATCACCGAGCCGTTCCGCACGTTCTTCAGCACGTGTTGCACGATCGCGGTGGTCCCCGGCTTCTTCCAGTCCCGTGAGTCCACGGTCCACACCACCAGGTCCTTGCCGAGCGCCTTCGCCCGCTGCCGGACCGTTGCGCTCACCGCGCCGTACGGCGGCCGCAGACACGCCGGCGTACTGCCGGTCTGGGCGCGGATCACCTCGTCCGTCGACGCGAGCTGCTGCCGGAACGCGGTCGCGCTCAGGCTGCGGAGGTCGGCGTGCGTCCAGGTGTGGTTCTGCACGCTGTGGCCGGCCGCGTGGATCCGCTTGGTCAGCTCGGGATGCTTGACCACGTTCTGACCGATCTCGAAGAAGGTCGCCTTGGCGTCGTACTTCGCGAGGATGTCGAGCACCTTCGGGGTGTACTCGACATCCGGACCGTCGTCGAAGGTCAGTACGACGTACTTGCTGGGCAACGGGGTCTTCGAGGTGGTGGCCGGCCCCGCCGACAGGGCTGGCGTGGGCGTGGCCGGCTTCGCGGGTGATCTCGCGGCGGCGACGACGACCGTGCCGATCACCGCGCTCACCAGCATCATGATCGCCAGGCCGACGACCCTGTTCCCCGCACGCGTCAAGCGAACGTCCATGTGCCCCCCAGGGCGGGTGGGTGGTTCACATCCTCACTGGAACCTCACAGGCTCACGCTAGAGCACTTGTGACAGGAATTGACGTAACCTCGGCGACTCGGCCGCGCCGAAGATCTGCGCGGGGACGCCGGACTCGACCACGACCCCGTGGTCCATGAACGCGACCTGGTCCGCGACCTCGCGCGCGAATCCCATCTCGTGGGTGACCACAACCATCGTCATCCCGGCCTGGGCGAGGTCGGCCATCAGCGCCAGCACGCCCTTGACGAGCTCCGGATCGAGCGCCGACGTCGCCTCGTCGAACAGCATCACCTCGGGCTCCATCGCCAGCGCCCGCGCGATCGCGACCCGCTGCTGCTGACCGCCGGACAGGTTCCCGGGCCGCGCGCCGGCCTTCTGCGCGAGACCGACCAGCTCGAGTTGTGCGCGCGCAGCGGCCTGTGCCGCGTCCGCGTCGAGCTTCTTGATCTTGCGCAGCGGCAGCGTGATGTTGTCCAGCACGCTCTTGTGCGGGAACAGGTTGAAGTGCTGGAACACCATCCCGATCCGGCGCCGCAGGACGTCCGGATCGCCCCGCAGTACCGACTCGCCGCCGAGCTTCACGTCGCCCGCGTCCGGCTCGAGCAGCCGGTTGATGGCCCGCAGCAACGTCGACTTGCCGGACCCCGACGGGCCGATCACGCAGGCCGTCTGCCCGGCCGGTACGGCGAGATCGACGCCGCGGAGGACCTTGTTGGCGCCGAAGGCGAGCTCGACGCCGCTGACCTCCAGGCTTGCCGCGTCAACGGTTCGCATGGGCGAGATCCTCCAGTTGTACGTCTTCCGACTCGACCGGGCGGCCTTCGCGCAGCCGCTTGTCGAAGTGGTTCACCAGGTGGGTCAGCGGCACCGTGATCACCAGGTAGAAGATGCCCGCGAGCAACAACGGCGACAGGTTGCCGTTGGTCGCGGCCGCGTCCTGGCCGATCCGGAACAGTTCGCGCTGACTCGCCAGCAGGCCGAGGAAGTAGACGAGGCTGGACTCCTTCACGAGCGCGATGAACTGGTTCACGAGCGCCGGGAGCACCCGCCGTACGCCTTGCGGGATGACGACCAGGCGCATGCCGCTGGTGTAGCTGAAGCCGAGCGCGCGGGCGGCCTCGAGCTGGCCCTTCTCCACGCTCTGGATGCCGGAGCGGAAGATCTCGCCGATGTACGCCGCCGCGATCAGCGAGAGCGCGAGGATGCCGAGCGGGTACGGGTTCGGTCCCCACCAGTGCCGGGTGATCGGGGACAGGCCCTGGCCGATCAGCAGGATGGTGAGGATCGCGGGCAGGCCGCGGAAGATGTCGGTGTAGATCTTCGCCGGCCAGCGCAGCCAGGGCTTCGCGGACAGGGCGAGGACCGCCACGATCATGCCGAGCACAGTGCCCAGCACGACCGAGGCGGCCGCCAGAACGAGGGTGTTGACCAGTCCCACCTTCAGCATCTCGGGCAGGACCGCCTTCATCGACTCCCAGTCGAGGAAGGTGTCACTCAGGGTGGACCAGATATCCATCAGGACTTGGGCGCCGTGAACTTGACCGATCCGCTGCCCGGCTTGAAGTTCGCCGGTACGGCGCGACCCGGGTAGTACTGCTCGACCAGCTTGGTCCAGGTGCCGTCGGCGATGACCTCGTCGAGGGCCTTGTTCAGCGCCTCCCGGAGCTTGTCGTTGTTCTTGGCCACCGCGAACGCCATCGGCGCGTCGCTCAGCTCCTTCGCGGCCAGGATCACCGTGCCGCCGCCCTGCTCCTTGGCCATCTTCTCGCCGATCTCGGCCGGCGAGACCCACGCGTCCGCCGTACCGGCCTTGAGCTGGCCGAGCGCGGCGTTGTAGTTCGGGACGCGGACCGGGTTCAGGTTCTTGCTCGTGGCGTAGTCGTCCTGGACGGTGCCCTGCACGACCACGACCCGCTTGCCGGAGAGTTGGTCGAAGGACTTGATACCGGAGTCCTTCGTCGTGTTCAGGCCGAGGTAGCCGAAGTCGTACCCGTTGCTGAACGCAACCGTCTTCTTCCGCGCCTCGGTGACCGTGATCGACGAGCTGCCGAGGTCGAACTGGCCGCCGTTCACCTGCGACAGCAGGGCGGAGAAGTCGGTGCCGACGAACTCCGGCTTCAGGTTGAGCTTGGCCGCCACCGCGGTGATCAGGTCGTTGTCGAAGCCGGTGAACTTGCCGTCCTTCACGTACACGTTCGGCGGCGCGTCGGTGAGCGTCCCGATCCGCAACGTCCCGGCCTGCATCAGCCCGAGGTCCGGGCCCGACGCGGAATCCTTCTGATCGCTGCCACAGGCAACCATCGCCGCGGTCAGGGTGATGGCACCGGCCACTGCGACAACCCGCCGAAAAGCGCCGAACGCGCGCACAACTGTCTCCTCACAACGTCAACGAACGCAGGGCGATCCGCCCCACCTCCGCAACTCAACACCAGCCGGGGACGCGGAAATTCCGGCCCGACGAGGGATGAGACGAGGGCAAAAGTGCAGTCGGCTTGTGCTATATCCGGCGGGTCAGCCGTGATGCTGCTCATAGTGTGCGAGGGCGTCGGCCGTGCGGCCGGCGCCGTACGCGAGGAGGAGCTCGGCCACGGCGGGCGACTCGGCGGCCGCCGCCGCGGCGGCGCGCTGGATCTCGTCGGCCGAGGCGACGGCGCGGAACAGGTCCTGGATCTCCCGTACGACGGCCCGCGCGGACGGCGGCGCGTCGTGCGGTGCCGGTGCCGGCCATGGCGCGGTCTCGACGGACAGCCCGGTCGGCGACGCGAACGGCGCCTGTCCCGAACCGGGACCTGATGCGCCGGGTGGGCGCCGGACCTGTGCCGTGGTGGGGCGCGTGTAGGCGCCGGTGGCGGCGCGGATGCCGTCCAGTTCGTGGGCGATGTTCTCCGGCTCGATCCCGCCGGCGACGGCCAGGTCGGCGAGCTCGGAGACGGCCCGCAGCCGCGCGACCACCGCGGGATTGCCGATCTTCACCCGCTGCGCGCTGACCAGCTGCGAGAGCATCGGCGCGGACAGGCCGAGCACCTGGGCCAGCCCGCCCTGGGTCAGGCCGAGCGTCCCGGTGATCCGCCGGACCACCTCGCCCAGCGGCTCCCCGTACAGCTCGACCTGCTGCTGCAGATTGTGTGCCGTCTGCTCCATGCCCAGGATCTTCGCACTTGCGAACGCTAATTTCCACCCTCAGAGGGTCGGATTATTGCAATCGCAAACAGTCTCGGTTTGCTGCAGGGAAGGTGAGCGGTCGTGAAAGACTGCTGCCGATGGACTCGGCGGCGGTCACCAGGCTGACACGTGACCGGGTGCGACTGCTGGTGGCCGCGCTCGCGATCACGACGACGGTCGGCTACGGCGTCCTCACCTACGCGTTCAGCGCCCTCCTCGGCCCGATGAGCGACGAGCTGTCCATCTCCACCACCACGGCCGTCGGCGCCTCGACCGTCGCCGTCCTGGTCAGCGGCCTGATGTCCATCCCCGTCGGACGCCGCCTGGACGTGCGGGGCGGCCGCGGCCTGATGAGCGGCGGCTCGCTCCTGGCCGCACTCGCCGTCCTGGGCTGGTCGCAGGTCCAGAACACCGTTCAGCTGTACGCCGTCTTCGTCGTGATCGGGATCGCGAGCGCGATGGTCCTCTACCCACCGGCGTTCGCCGTCGTGGTCGCGGTCGCGGAACCGTCCGCCCGGAACAGTTCGATCCTCACGATCACCATGGTCGGCGGCCTGGCGAGCTCGATCTTCATCCCGCTCACGGGTTATCTCGCTCACACCTACGGCTGGCGGGCTGCACTCGTCGTCCTCGCCGGCCTGGTGGCCACCACCACGGTCCCGCTGCACCTGCTCGCCGTACCCCGGCGTCCGCGGCTGCCGCGCACCGGCGTACCGTACGCCAAGTCTGCGGCCCGGGTTCTGCGCGATCCGGGGTTCTGGCTGCTCGCCGGTGCGTTCGTCGTGCACAGCGCCGGGCTGGCCGTGATCTCGGTCCACCTCGTGCTGTACCTCGTCAGCCTCGGTCATCCGCCGGCACGGGCGGCGAGTCTCGCCGGGCTGCTCGGCCTGCTGTCGGTCACCGGACGGCTGGTGGCGAGTGTGTCCGCCCGGTGGTTGCCGATGGCGACGATCACCGCCCTGATCATGCTCGGTCAGGGTGCCGCGGTCGCCCTGCTGCCCGCGGTCGGAATGCACGTCGGCGGGGCGATCGGGTGCCTGGTGCTGTTCGGCCTCGGGTTCGGGGTGTCGTCGGTCGCGATGCCGGCGATCCTGCTCGACCGGTACGGCGCGACCGGGTTCGGCACAATCGCCGGGATGATCGGCACACCGGCCACGATCGCCAAGGCGGTCGGTCCGCTCGGCGCCGCGTGGCTGGCCGAGGCGTTCGGGTACCGCCCGCTGATGTTCACGGTGGCCGTCGGGTGTGTGTCGGCCGCCGTCGCGCTGGCCCTCAGCCGGCGGTTGGCCGCCCCGGCGTCGACCACGATGTGACCTGGGTCGTGGTGCTGGTTGCGGGGGAGGGCATACTTGAAGCACGAGTGAACCCACTCGCGTGCTCCGGGGTCGGTGTAATTCCGAGCCGGCGGTAATAGTCCGCGACCCGGTCGCTGTGGTTCGGCGATCGGTTGACCTGGTGGAATTCCAGGACCGACGGTGAAAGTCCGGATGGGAGGCGCACGCGATCGGCGGGTGTGCTCCGGCATCCGGTCAGGCGGTGCGCGCGGGACGGCGTACGGCGGGACCCGGGCGGCGGAGCGTGGTCGCCGGTTGTCACGAGACCCCGGAAGCGCGGACCGTGACGACGAGGGGCCCGAGCAGTGAACGACGCGTCGCCGATGGACGTCGCCTGGATGCGGCGTGCCGTCGAGTTGGCCGCGAGAGGTACCGGCAGCACGCACCCCAACCCGGTCGTCGGCTGTGTGATCACCGGCCGCGACGGGCATCCGGTGGGCGAGGGCTTCCACGCCGTTGCCGGTGGCCCGCATGCCGAGGTCGAGGCGCTCCGGATGGCCGGAGCGGCGGCCCGTGGCGGTACGGCGTACGTCACGCTGGAGCCGTGTAACCACACCGGCCGGACCGGTCCGTGCGCCGACGCCCTGATCGAGGCGGGGATCGCCCGGGTCGTGTACGCCGTACCCGATCCGAACCGGACCGCGGCGGGCGGCGCCGACAAGCTGGCCAGCAAGAACATCGAGGTCGTGCAGGGCGTCCTGCGGGCCGAGGCGGAAGCGGTCAACCACGTCTGGCTGCACAGCGTCCGGACCGGGCGGCCGTTCGTCACCTGGAAGTTCGCGACCACGCTCGACGGGCGGTCCGCGGCGCCGGACCGGACCAGCAAGTGGATCACCGGCCCGATCGCACGGGCCGACGTCCACCGGCTGCGGGCCGAGTGCGACGCGATCGCCGTCGGCACCCAGACGGTGCTGGCCGACGACCCCGAGCTGACGGTCCGCGACGAGTTCGACGTCCCCGCGGCGCGGCAGCCGCTGCGGGTGGTGGTCGGCGACCGCGAGATCCCGCCGACCGCGCGGATCCGCAACGACCGCGCCGAGACGTTGCTGCTGCCGACCCATGATCCCGCCGAGGTGCTCCGGCAGCTGGACGACCGGCAGATCCGGCACCTCTGGCTCGAAGGCGGGCCGACACTGGCCGCCGCGTTCCTGCGCGCCGGTCTGGTCGACCGGATCGTCGCGTACGTCGCCCCGGCCGTGCTCGGTTCCGGCTACGCCGCGGTCGGCGACCTCGGCGCGGAATCGATCGACCACCTGCGGCGGTTCAAGCTAGCGGATGTCACCCGGCTCGGCGACGACGTCCGGCTGACCCTGGTCCCTCTGGGAGGAAAGTAGATGTTCACCGGCATCATCGAGGAGCTCGGCACGGTCGAGTCCCTGGACCTGCTGGACGGCGACGCCGCCCGGCTCACGATCCGCGCTCGGTTGGTGACCGAGGACGCCGGCCACGGCGACTCGATCGCGGTCAACGGCTGTTGCCTGACGGTGGTCGACCATGGTGGCGCGACCTTCACCGCGGACGTGATGCGCGAGACGCTGCGGCGTACCAGCCTCGGCGGTCTGGAGAAGGGATCGCCGGTCAACCTCGAGCGCGCGGTCACGGCGCACGAGCGGCTCGGCGGGCACATCGTCCAGGGCCACGTCGACGGCACCGGCACGATCGCGGCGCGGACGCCCGGCGAGCACTGGGAGGACGTCCGGGTCGCGACGTCCCCGGCGATTCTGCGGTACGTCGCCGAGAAGGGCTCGATCGCCATCGACGGCGTGTCGCTGACCGTCACCGACGTCGACGACGAGAGCGGAACGTTCGGGGTCAGCCTGATCCCGACGACGCTGGAGCTGACCGTGCTGGGCCGCAACCAGGTCGGCGACACCGTCAACCTCGAGGTCGACGTGATCGCGAAGTACGTCGACAGACTGCTCGGCGCCGGCAACACAGCAGGCGACACAGCGGGCAATACAGCGGGCAACGTGAAGGACAACGGAGGCGTGCGGTGAACCCGATCGACTGGTTGTTGCACTCCGAGGTGGTGATCGCCGGCTCGGCGGTGCTCGTCCGCGAGATCGTCGGCAACGTGTTCGGTCTGGCCAGTGCGCTGTTCGGCATGCGCCGGCGGGTCGCGGCGTGGCCGGTCGGCATCGTCGGCAACGTGCTGCTGTTCACGGTCTTCGTCGGCGGGATCTTCGACACCCCGCAGGACAAGGACCTCTGGGGCCAGGCCGGGCGCCAGGTGTTCTTCGCGCTGGTCAGCCTGTACGGCTGGTACCGCTGGTACCAGACCCGGCACCACGGTGCCGCGGCCGCCGTGCAGCCGCGCTGGGCGACCACCCGCGAGCGGCTCGAACTGCTCGGGATCGCGGTCGTGCTGTATGCGATCTCGTACGTCGTGCTGCGCGAGCTGGGCTCGTGGGGCCCGCAGTGGGACGCATGGATCCTCACCGGGTCGATCCTGGCGACGTACGGCATGGCGCGTGGGTTCGTCGAGTTCTGGCTGATCTGGATCGCGGTCGACGTGGTCGGCGTACCGCTGCTGCTGCAGTCCGGGTTCTACCCGTCGGCGACGATGTACATCGTCTACGGGCTGTTCTGCGTGGTCGGGTTCGCGTCCTGGTGGCGGATCCAGAACCGTGAGCGCGTCGAGACACCCGAGCCTGCGGTGGTGGGCTGAGATGGGCGACGTACTCAAGCTCGACACGATCGAGCACGCGATCGAGGAGATCCGCGCCGGGCGGCCGGTGATCGTGGTCGACGACGAGGACCGCGAGAACGAGGGCGACCTGATCTTCGCCGCGTCGAAGGCGACGCCGGAGCTGCTGGCGTTCCTGATCCGGTACAGCTCCGGCGTGGTCTGCGTGCCGATGGAGGGCGCGGATCTCGACCGGCTCGGGATTCCGCTGATGACGCCGCACAACCGGGAGCGGATGCGGACGGCGTACACGATCTCCGTCGACGCGCGGGACGGGATCAGCACCGGGATCTCGGCGGCGGACCGGGCGCGGACGATCCGGGTGCTGACCGACTCGGCCTCGGAGCCGTACGACCTGGTGCAGCCCGGCCACGTGTTCCCGCTGCGGGCGCGCGAGGGCGGCGTACTGGTGCGGCCGGGGCACACCGAGGCGTCGATCGACCTGGCCCGGATGGCCGGGTTGACGCCGGCCGCGGTGATCTCGGAGCTCGTGAACGACGACGGCACGATGAAGCGCGGGCACGATTTGCGCGCGTTCGCGGACGAGCATGGGCTGGTCCTGGTGTCGATCGACGACCTGATCCGGTACCGGCGCCGTACCGAGTCCCAGATCCAGCGGGTCGCGACGACGACGCTGCCGACGCAGTACGGCGATTTCGTTGCCCACGGCTACCGCAACACGGTGGACGGGTCGGAGCAGCTCGCGCTGGTACGCGGCGAGATCGGCGACGGGCCGACGCTGGTACGGCTGCATTCGGAGTGTCTGACCGGCGACGTGTTCGGTTCGTTGCGGTGCGACTGCGGGCCGCAGCTCGACGAGGCTCTGCGGCAGGTCGCCGCCGAGGGTGGTGTCGTGGTGTACCTGCGCGGCCACGAGGGGCGGGGGATCGGGCTCCTGCACAAGCTGCAGGCGTACGAGCTGCAGGACGCCGGACGCGACACGGTCGACGCGAACCTGGACCTCGGGTTGCCCGCCGACGCCCGCGACTACGGGACCGGTGCGCAGATCCTGGCGGACCTCGGCGTGCAGTCGGTGAAGCTGCTCACCAACAACCCCGACAAGCTGGCCGGCGTCCAGGGCTACGGCATCGACGTGGTCGAGCGGCGCGGCATCTCCATCGACCCGACCGAGCACAACCTGCGGTACCTGCGCACCAAGCGCGACCGGATGGGCCACCACCTGCCCGGCGGCCTCCCCACAGATCTGACTGGACTGACTGAAGAGAACGGAGCCGGCTGATGTCGGGCAGTGGAGCACCCACCATCGAGGTCCCCCGCGTGGACGGCGCCCGGGTCGCGGTCGTCGCCGCCCAGTGGCACCCGAAGGTCACCGACGGCCTGCTCGCCGGCGCCCTGCGCGCCCTGGAAGACGCCGGCGTCACCGACCACACCGTCATCCGCGTCCCCGGCTCCTTCGAACTCCCCGTCGCGACACTGCACGCGGCCAAGTCCGGGTACGACGCGGTGGTGGCCCTCGGCGTGGTGATCCGCGGCGACACCCCGCACTTCGAATACGTCTGCCAGGCCGCGACGGACGGCCTGATGCAGGTCGGCGTCACCACAGGTGTACCCGTCGGTTTCGGCGTACTCACCTGCGACAACGACCCCCAGGCCCTCGACCGCGCAGGCCTCCCCGACAGCCGCGAAGACAAAGGCTACGAAGCCACCCAAGCCGCCCTCTCCACCCTCGCCGCCATCCGCCAACTGGAGAAGTAACGGCGTGGTGGGGGAGCGTGGTCAACCCACGCGCTAGGGACGGTCGAGTCGGGCGACCAGGGTGTCGAGGGTTGGCCAGGGTGGACCCGCGTGCAGGGCGCGGAGGAGTTCTGCTCCGAAGTACCCGCCGTTCGGGAATTGGTCTGTGTGGTCCCAGCGCCATGCTGCGACGATTGCGAGGACTAGTTGGCGGCAGTTGTCCAGTAGTTGCTGGTCGACGTTCGGGTAGTGGGTGCAGACTGCTTCGGGGACGTGGGCCAGGTCGAACTCGATTGGTCCTCGGCAGCAGGTTTCGAGGTCGATGAAGAGGGCGCCGGCCTTCGTGTTCAGGATGTTGCCTGGGTGCGGCTCGCCGTGGAGGAGTTGCTCTGCGGCGCCGTGGTTGTCGATCGTCTGTTGCAGGCTTCGTAGTTTGCTGGTGAGGAACACGCGGTCGGCGTCGGCGAGCTCCGGCGAGCGCATCGGGTCGGCGACGATCTGCTCGGCTTCCGCGATGCGGTCTGTGAACCGCGGGCTCGGCAGTGCGACCTTGCGCATGCCGATGTGCAGTTGCTCCAGTGCCTCGGCGTACTGTTCTGGTGAGACGTGAGGTGTCACTGGTTCGTAGTACGTCCAGAGGGTCACCGCGAAGCCGTCGCGTGTGCGGACCTGGGGGTCCACCCGAGGCTCCAGCGCGGCTACCGGGGATCCGAGGCCGGCGAGTCGTTGTGCGAGCTCGATCTCGAACTCTGCGACCTCTTGTCCTACGGGTGCGACCCGCGCAAAGACGTCGCACGGCGTCAGCCGCAGCGCCAGCTTGTTGGAGTTGTGGAGAACGATGGCGTCGTCGGCCTGCAGACCCAGCGTCGCGGCGACCGAAGTCGTAGCCGCGATCGCCCGGGTGATGTCGTCCGTGTCCATAGGCTGGTCACGCTACAGCCGCGGTCTCGCCCTGTCCCTCGCTTTTCCATTTGGTTGCCGAGGGCTCCTTTCGTCCACCTGGGCAACTTTCGGGTGTCGAGCTAGTGTCGATGGGCAGTACGCCGACGGCATCCGGGAGGGCACCGTGCACACACCGACGCCGGAGGAGATCGCCGGCCGGTTCGAGCTGGGTACGCCGGACGGCGGCCTCGTTCACGTCCGGCGGGGCGACACCGATGCGTGGCGGCTCGACACCTCGACCGGTAGGTACTTCGTCAAGGGGTACTTCGCGGCAACGGGCGGACAGTTCCACGGCGAGCACCTGTCCGATCAACTGGCCGCCGCGATGGCGTTCGAACGTCGGGCGCTCGACGCAGGTGTGGACATGCCGGAGCCGATCATGCCGACCGATCCCCACCTGGACTGGCTGGTCTGTATCGAGGACCGGCTGTTCCGGGTCTACCGCTGGGTCGAGCATCGAACTGCCCCGCCCGCCGGAGACATCTCGTCCTGGCTCGGCCGGACGATGCTGCAGGTCCATCAACTGCAGCCGGTCGACTCGGTCGGTCTGCCTGACTGGTGGCGGGCAGCAATTCATCCTCCCGAGACCTGGCAAGGCTGGTTCGCCCGAGCCCGCGAAGTTCCGTGGGCGAGCCTCTACCGGGATTGCATTCCGCACATCCTCGCGGCGACTGAACGCATCGCCGAGCTGTGCGACCTCGCCCCGGACGTCGTGACAACCCACGGCGACTTCAAGACCCACAACATCGTCATGTCTCCCGGCGGCCCCGTCCTGGTCGACTGGGACAGCGTCCGCACCGACAGCGCGGCGCTCGAGGCAGGCCGGGTCGCATACATCTTCGGAGCCGGCGAACCCGAACAGGTCCGGAGAATCCTCACCGTCTACGGAGCAGCCGGCGGCAACCTCGGCTGGGCCGGCCCGGACCTCTTCAGCGTGACCAGAAATCAAATTCAGGTCCTGAGCGAGCAGATCCGGGTCGCACTCGGCGAAGCCACCGCGCCCCGCTGGATGGGCGACCCCGCAAGCATCAACACCGCAATCACCACCAGCCTGAGAACCCTCCCCACAAAGCTCGCCCACCTACGCCACCTCACCTCCACCCTCAGCAATCTCGACTAGCAACACCCGCAGCGGGCTGGGCCGACGTCTGCGACACCCCCTGGGGTCTGGAGACACGCCATTGCCTGTCTCCCGACCCCACGGAGTGTTCACATCGGCACAGGTCCACTCGACAGCTCACTCGAGGCGGGTGTGTTCCATCTGCCAGTTGGTGATCCAGGTTTGGCCGGCGTCTGTGGAGAAGGCCTGTTCCCAGGCGGCTTTGTCGGTGCCGGTGGTCCAGAGGAATCTGACGTCGATGGGTTGGCCGTCCCACTCGTCGGGGCCTTCGAAGATGCCGGTGCCGTTGTCGAAGGAGCCGATGACGGGGGTTTCGAGGCGGCCGCGGGTGCTGTTGATCCAGTGGATGGACCAGGTGTGGGTCTCGGGGTCGTAGAGGCGGAACGTCGCGCCGCGGAAACCTTCGCTCGGGTACCAGCCCTCGTCGAAGCTGATCGCACCGTCGAAGTACGTCGTGGCCTGCAGCGTGGCGTCGTGTTCGTACCACTCGTGCGGCTCGCCGAGGACCGGGCGGCGGCGCCGGTTGTGGAAGGACCAGCGGCCGACGAGGAAGTCGAAGTCGTCGGTGACCTTGGGGACGTCCAGCGCGGGCGGGGGAGTGTCGCGGCGGGTGAAGTCCATGGTCCAGTTGGTCTCCCAGGTCTCGCCGCCGTCGTTCGAGTACGCCTGCTCCCAGTGCGCGGTCTGCTCGGTGATGTCGGACCACTCGTAACTGCACAGGATCGGCTGCCCGTCCAGCGAGTCCTCACCGACGAGCCGGCAGCGGGATCCGTCCTCTGCCCACCCGCCGTGCACGGGTGGATAGAGCTTCATCGTGGAGCTGTTGACCCACCAGATGCTCCACTGCTTCGCCACCGGGTCGAACAGCCGCAGCGACAGCCCGTACGACCCCTTCGTCGGGAACCGCATCTCGTCGATGCTGATCTGCCCGTCGAAGTACGTGTGCGCGGTCGACGTCCCGTCGTACTCGAGCCACTCGTCGCACCCGGCGAAGGCCTGCTTCAGCGTGCGGTGACGGACGTCGAAGTACCCGTTGAGGAAGTCGAAGTCGCCGGTCACCTTGGTCCAAGTCGTCATGGGACCAAGCGTGCGAGCAAAACCTGACAACCCATGGCAGCGATAAGCACTAACCTCGAAGCATGCGTTCGAGCCGGCTGTTGTCGATCCTGCTGTTGCTGCAGACGCGCCGGCAGCTGACCGCGCGCGAACTCGCCGACGAGCTCGAGGTGTCGCTGCGGACGATCTACCGCGACGTCGAGGCGCTCGCGGCAGCAGGAGTTCCCGTGTACGCCGACCAAGGCCGAGCAGGCGGGTACCGCCTGGTCGAGGGTTACCGCACCCGCCTGACCGGCCTCACCGAACAGGAAGCCGCCGCACTCTTCCTCGTCGGCATGCCGGGCGCGGCCGCGGCACTCGGACTGACCGCCGAGACGAGTGCCGCCGAGCTCAAGCTCCTCGCCGCGCTCGCACCCGACCAGCGCGACCGCGCCGGCCGCCTGAAGAACCGCTTCCACCTCGATCTGCCCGCCTGGTACCAGGACGCCGAGGACTCACCACAGCTCGCCGCCGTCGCCGACGCCGTACTCCACGACCGGCGCGTCAAGGTGCTGTACCGCCGCTGGGAGGAGCCCCGCGAGGTCGAGCGAACCCTCGAGCCGTACGGCCTCGTCCTGAAGAACGGCAGCTGGTACGTCGTGGCGTCCACACCCGGCGGACTGCGGACGTACCGCGTCTCCAACATCCTCGAGCTCACCCCGACCGACGAGGAGTTCGAACGCGCCGACGGGTTCGACCTCGCGCGGTTCTGGCAGGACCACCTGGAGGGCTTCGACCGCACCCGCTTCACCGCCGAGGCCGTCGTCAAGGTGTCGCCCCGCCTCGCCGCCAAGATGTACGACGTCTCGTACCCGGCGCTCGTGAGGGCGGTGGCCGCCGCCGTACCGGAACCCGACGGCAGCGTCGTAGCGGCCATCCCGATCGAGTCCGTGGTGAACGCGGCGGCGTCACTCAGCCGCTTCGGCGACGCGGTCGAAGTACTGCGACCCGCGGAGCTCCGGGCCGAACTGCGTGAGCTCGGCCGGAAGCTGCACGACCTCTACTCCTGAGCCAGCTCCCCGTTCGCCCGTTCGCCGGCCTCGGCGCTGCGCCGGAGGAAGTCCGCGATCAGCGTGAGCTCGGCATCGCTGTAGTCCGCGAGTACGTCGTCCATCGCGCCGATCATCGGGCGGTACAGCCGGAACACCTCGGTGCCGCGATCCGGCAGGACGCTGATCGTCACGCTGCGCCGGTCCGCCCGCGCGCGGTCCCGGGCGATCCAGCCGCCGCGTTCGAGCCGGTCGAGGATCCCGGTCAGCGTCGCCGGGTGCACACCGGCCTGGCGGGCGAGCGCGCTCGGGGTGAGCGGTCCGTTGCGGGCGAGCACGTCGAGGCAGTCCAGGTCGACGTCCTTCAGCGCCAGCCGGCCGCCGATCTGATGGTTCAGCAGGGCGAGCTGGATGCGCAGGTCGCGGAGCGCGGCCTTGATCTCGTTCCCGGTCCGGCGACGGTGGCGCACGTCACCTGCCTCTTGTCTCGATTCCATATATTATGAGTTCCGTACTATATGAGATGCGGATGATATTCACGGTAGCGCAAGGAGGCGTTCGGGATGAGGATCACGGTGTTCGGCGCGACGGGCGGGATCGGCGGTCACGTCGTACGGCAGGCGCTCGATGCGGGTCACAAGGTGACGGCGGTGGTGCGTACGTCGTCGGCCTTCGAGCTGGAGCATCCGTCGCTGGAGGTCGTCCGGGTGCCCGGTCTGGACGCGGCGGAGCCGCTGCGCGAGGCGATCGACGGGAGCGCTGCGGTGATCTCGGGCGTCGGGCCGCGCGGGCGCAAGGACGGGCCGGTCGCGTCCCGCAGTACGAAGTCGATCCTCACGGCGATGGAGGCGGCCGGGGTACGGCGGTTCGTCGCGGTGAGCGCTGCGCCGCTCGGGCCGGTCCCGCCGGACGAGAGCTTCCTGAACCGGCGGGTGCTGCTCCCGCTGATCAACGCCTTCGCCGCCGACGTGTACGCCGATCTGCGGGTGATGGAGGCGGACATCCGGAACAGTGCCACGGACTGGACGATCCTGCGTCCGCCGAAGCTCAACAACAAGGACCTGACCGGTCGCTACCGGACGATGGTCGGCGGCACCGTCACGCGCGGCTACCTGATCTCCCGCGCCGACGTCGCGCACCTGATGCTCGCGGTCCTCGACGACCAGTCGACCGTCGCCCAACCGGTCGGCGTGGCGTACTGATCGGCCGGGAGCCGTACCTCCACGCAGGCAGAACCCGCGAAAGAGGGCGCAAACGGGCCGAAAACCCGACTTCTGCCTGCATGGCGATTCACCCAAGACGGCGGATGAGGTCGTGGGAGACGGCCTGAACGGTGCGGTCCTGGAAGCCGGTGGTGGTCTGGGCCATGGTGAGGGAGTTGAGCAGGGCCTCCTCGACGGATTCGGTGACCGCCTGGAACGGGCAACGGAGGTCGCGGTCGGCGAATCCCGGCGTACGGCGGGTGCTGAACGCGATCGCGTAGTCGCCGCTGCCGGGGGCGTAGTCCGAGCCGACGCGGGCCATCGCGAAGATCGCGCGGCGGGCGAGGCGGCCGAGTTGGCGGGCGTCGAGCGGCAGGTCGGTCGCGACGACGATCATGCACGAGTTGCCGTCGGCATCGATCGGTTGCGCGGGGACCGGCGTACCGAGGACGGTGAGCAGACCGGAGAAGTTCGACTGGACCAGAGCGCCCACCACGCCGTGGTCCAGGACGCGGGAGGCGGTGCCGATGCCGGCCTTGAAACCCAGGGCGCAGGTGCCGGTGCCGGCTCCGGCGCAACCCTCTGCGGGCAGGGCCGACGTGGCGGTGTCCAGGGCGGAGTGGACATGGTCGGGGGTGACCGGACGGCGGCGGATGTCGGAGAGGTGACCGTCGTTGGTCTCGCCGACGACCGGGTTCCGGCTGGTGATCCGCGGGTCGCGGTCGAGGACCCAGCTGATCAACGCGTCCGCGACGCGGAACGTGCTGAGCGTCCCGGTGAGCAGGATCGGCGTCTCGATCACCCCGAGCTCGTCCACCTGCGTACTCCCGACCAGCTTCCCGTACCCGTTGCCCACCGCAACCGCGGCCGGCAGCGTCTCCGCCCAGCCGTCCGGCACGATCGCGGTCACCCCGGTGTTCAGCCCGTTGCCGGTGATCGTCGTCTGCCCGACGCGGACTCCCGGTACGTCGGTGACAGCGTTCAACGGCCCCGTGGACAGGGTCCCGACGGTGACGCCGAGGTCGCGGACCCTCCGTGGTGTCTGCATGCGACTATCGTCGGCCACATGCTGCAGCACCTGACCGGCCGGGTCTGGCTCTACCCGCACGACCCCGACCCGGAGGCGATCCGCCCGTCCGTCGCCGTGATCGCCGACGACCGCGGCAGCGTGCTCGTCGACGCCGGCAACAGCCCCGAGCACGCCCGGGCTGTCCGTACGGCGATCGCAGCGGCCGGACTACCGGCGCCGCAGTGGCTCGTCTACACCCACCACCACTGGGACCACACCTGGGGCGCCTGCGCCTGGCCCGACGTCACCGTCGTCGCACACTCGACAGCCGTCGACCTCTTGACCGCGGAAGCCGACCGCCCTTGGAGCCACCGCTACCTCCACGACCAGGTCGAGGCCAACCCGAAGCTCGCCCCGAGCTTCCGCGCCCGGGCCCTCGCCGTCCCCGACTGGACGGACTTCCGGATCGTCGCTCCGCGCCAGACCTTCGACGAAACCCTGACGCTCCCGACCGGCGTCGTACTCCGCCACGTCGGCGGCAACCACGCCCCGGATTCCACCATCGTCGTGGCCGACGGAGTCGCCATCGTCGGCGACGCCTTCTACCCGCCGCCGTACCACCTCCGCACGCCGGCCGACACCGCCGACCACGCCATGATCAAACGCCTCCTGTCCGAACGCCACTCCTGGTACGTCGACGCACATTCCCTGCCACGCCGTCTGTCCGAAGCGCTGACGCAGTCCGGGTAGCGGACCTGGTGACGGCCTGCGGGGAGTGAACCCCGTAGGCTGGGGCGCGCGATGAAGAGATTTGAGGAGTTGTTCGCCGAGCTGGGTGAGAAGGCGCGGACGCGGCCGGAGGGTTCCGGGACCGTGGCCGAGCTGGATGCCGGCGTGCACGCGATCGGCAAGAAGCTGGTCGAAGAGGCCGCCGAGTCCTGGATGGCCGCCGAGTACGAGAGCAAGGACCGGGCCGCGGAGGAGCTGTCACAGCTGCTGTACCACGCCCAGGTGATGATGCACGCCCTCGGCCTGGATCTCGACGACGTGTACCGACATCTGTAGGAGCACCCCACAGCCACCGGTTCACGTCACCTCAGGAAGGCAGTGCCATGCTGCGCGTCGCAGTACCGAACAAGGGCTCGCTGAGCGAAGCCGCCACCGAAATGCTGTCCGAGGCCGGCTACAAGCAGCGCCGGACCACCAAGGACCTGACTCTCACCGACTCGGCCAACGAGGTCGAGTTCTACTACCTCCGCCCGCGCGACATCGCCGTGTACGTCGGCGAGGGCACGCTCGACGTCGGCATCTCCGGCCGTGACCTGGTGCTCGACTCGCACGCGGACGCCGAGGTCATCATGGGCCTCGGGTTCGGCTCGTCCACCTTCCGGTTCGCCGGACGGCCCGGTGTCGCGGAGTCCATCAAGGACCTGGCCGGGAAGCGGATCGCCACGTCGTACGCCGGGGTGCTCCAGGACCACCTCGCCGAGAACGGTGTCGACGCCGCTGTCGTACGCCTCGACGGAGCCGTCGAGTCCGCGGTCCAGCTGGGCGTCGCGGACGTCATCGCGGACGTCGTCGAGACCGGTACGACGCTGCGCCAGGCCGGGCTCGAGGTGTTCGGGGACCCGATCCTCCAGTCGGAGGCCGTGCTGATCAAGCGGCACGGCGTCGAGACCCCGCCGAACGGCCTGCACCAGTTGGTGCGCCGGCTCGAGGGCGTCCTGATCGCGCGCAACTACGTGATGATGGACTACGACATCCGCGCCGAGGACGTCGACGCGGCCACCGCGGTCGCGCCCGGTCTGGAGTCGCCGACGGTCTCCCCGCTGCACCGGCAGGGCTGGGTCGCCGTCCGTGTGATGGTCCAGCGCGCCGAGGCGCAGCGCCTGATGGACCAGCTGTGGGAGGTGGGCGCCCGTGCCATCCTCACCACCGACATCCACGCCTGCAGGATCTGACCGGTCCGTCCGCGCCATGCCGACCGACGACCCCGATCCCGCCGCACCGGCCAGTTCCGATCGGTTGTTCACGTTCCACCCGCGGATCGTGGCGTTGATGGCCGGTGGGATGGGGTTGTCGCTGATCGCGGTGTTCGGGGTGATCTGGTTCCGGTTGTCGCCGGACGATCGGGCGACGTTCGACCTGTTCCAGCGGCTCACGTTGCTGGCGTTCTTCGGCGCGGTGCTGTGGATCCTGTACCGGATGACGACGCTGCGCGTCACGGCGTACCCGGACCGGCTGCGCGTGCGGAACGTCTTCAAGTCGTACACGCTGCAGTGGTCCGAGATCACCGCCCTGCGGTTCCGGCCCGGGGACGCGTGGCTGCAGCTGTTCGATGCCGACGACAACCGGCTCGGGATCCTCGCGATCCAGGCCGCCGAGGGTTCGCGGGCGTCCCGCGCCGCGAAGGAGCTGGCGGCGGTCGCCCGCGAACACGGCGCGGGACCTAGATCGAGACCTGAAAAGTAGTCGTGTGCGACTCGCCCGGCTTCAGGACGACGAGGTCCTGGCCGGTGCGGAAGGCGTCGGGAGGGCAGGTCATCGGCTCGACCGCGAGCGCCGTACGCCCGACCGCCTCGCCGGTGAAGAGCTGCATCCACGGTGTGTCGCTCGTCAGCACGGAGCGGGTGCCCGTGTCCGGGTCGCTGAGCGTCACCGACCACTCGGCGCCCAGGCCGGTGAAGGCGTTGTCGATCGTGGTCGTGCCGATCGTGCGTGCGCTGCGGAAGTCGTACGGTGAGCCGGCCACCGGTGTGAGTCCGATGGGCGCCATGCGGTCTGCGGATACTTCCAGACGGTCGGTTGCGGTGAACTCGAGGACGCATTCGTCGATCGGGCGTCCTACGGTCAGATACGGATGAGCTCCATAGCCGTACGGCGCTGAGTTCCTACCGATGTTGGTGGCAGTGGCGATGACAGTGAGCCCGCCCGAGAGCTGGGGCGAGCCGGGCAGCTGGGGTGAGCCGGGCCGCTGGTGTGAGGCGGTCGGCTGGGGTGAGCCGGACTGTTGGGGTGTGCCGGGCTGTTGGGGTGAGCCGGACGGCGGCGTCTGGGGCGAGCCCGATTGGGGTGAGCTGGGCGGTTGGGGCGAGGTGGGTGGCGTTGGAGCGTCCAGGCGGTAGTCCAGGCGTAGGTCGAGTTGGTGGGGATAGCCGGGGTGGTCGTGCAGGCGGTGGCCGACTGCGAGTGCGGCCGGGTCCGAGCCGTCGTCGAGGCGTTGCCAGGTCGCCCAGCGGGTCAGGCCGTGGATCGCGTTCTTGCGGGCGGGCTCGGTGAGGGCGAGCTGCTGGTCGGTGCCGTCGAAGGTGTACTGCCCGTCGGTGATCCGGTTCGGCCACGGGAACAGGTGCTGCCCGATCCCGGCGTGCGCCGCCTCGTCCTCGCCGTACCCCAGCAGGATCGGGCGTCCGTCGTACGTGAGCCGGCGCAGCCCGCCGCCGACACTCACCACGGTCGCCTCGTACCCGCCGCCTTGGAGGACCCACTGCTCACCGGATGGGAAGACATTCATGCCCCAATCCTGACCGATGCGGCCCGAACGACAGGAGGTAGTCCACGCCGACGGCCTCGCCCCCGCCTGGCGACCTCACGGCAGCCGCCCTGACGGGAAACACCTCCTGTTCTTAGGTCCCCTGTCCATCGGGGGCGACCCCGTTCGTGGTGATGCTGTAAACACGCTCACAGGAGGTACACCGTGAAGTACATGCTGCTGATCAACGCCGGCGAGCTGGACCCGGAGAACTCGCCGGTCGGGTGCGAGCCGGAGGACTGGATGCGGTTCGACAAGGAGATCACCGACTCCGGCGTGGTGGTCGCGTCCGAGTCGCTGGCCGACCTGGTCACCGCGACGCGCGTGCAGGTCGCGAACGACGGCAAGCGGACCGTGACCGACGGCCCGTTCGCGGAGACCCGGGAGGTGCTCGGCGGGTTCTATGTGATCGACGTACCGGACCTCGACGTCGCGCTCGAGTGGGCCGCGAAGTGCCCCGGGTCGCGCGGCGGCGGCTCGGTCGACGTCCGCCCGGTCGCGGAGTTCCCCGGGGCCTGACGGTGGATCACGTCGAGGCGGTGTTCCGGGAGGAGCGCGGTCGGCTGCTGGCCGCGCTCGCCCGGCGGTTCGGGGACCTCGACCTGGCCGAGGAGGTCACGTCGGAGGCGATCGAGGCGGCGCTCACGCGCTGGCCCGTCGACGGCGTCCCGCCGAATCCGGGCGGCTGGCTGATGACCACCGCCCGGCGCAAGGCCGTCGACCGGCTCCGGCGTGACCAGGTGTACGCCGCGAAATTGGCGATCCTCCAGGTCGAGGCGGATCGCTCCGCGCCGCAGGCCGCCGGGGACGAACTGCCGGACGAACGGCTGCAGCTGTTCTTCACCTGCACCCACCCCGCCCTGGCTCCCGAGGACCGCGGCGCGCTGACCCTGCGCTGCCTGGCCGGCCTGACCACGCCGGAGGTCGCGCGGGCGTTCCTGGTCCCGACCGCGACGATGGCGAAACGGATCGTCCGGGCGAAGAAGAAGATCCGGGAGGCGCGGATCCCGTTCCGCGTCCCCGGCCCGGACGAGCTCCCGGAGCGGCTGCCCGGTGTCCTGCAGGTGATCTACTCCGTCTTCACCGAGGGGTACGCCGCCAGCTCGGGACCGTACCTGCAACGCCTCGACCTCGCCGAGGAAGCGATCCGCCTGGCCCGGATCCTGCACCGATTGCTCCCGGATGCCCGCGAGGCGACCGGTCTGCTCGCGCTGATGCTGCTGATCCACGCCCGCCGCGACGCCCGCAGCGGTCCGGACGGCGACATCGTCCTGCTCGAGGACCAGGACCGGAGCCGCTGGGACCAGGCGATGATCGCCGAGGGACGCGACCTGGTCGTCACCGCACTCACCGGCGGCCCCGCCGGACCGTATGCTGTCCAGGCCGCGATCAACGCCGTACACGACGAGGCGGCCGATTTCGCCGGCACCGACTGGCCGCAGATCGTCCAGCTGTACGACGTACTTCTCGAGCTCGACCCGTCGCCCGTGATCGCGCTCAACCGCGCCGCCGCCATCGCACTGCGCGACGGCCCCGAGGCAGGCCTCGCCCTCCTGGACGAGCTGGCCGCGGAACCGGTCCTGCGGGACTACCACCCGTTCGCGCTCGCCCGAGCCGATCTGCTGCAGCGCCTCGGCCGTGTCCCGGAGGCGATCAGCGCCTACGACCACGCCCTCACCCTGGCCGGATCCGAACCGGAACGCGAGCACGTCCGGCGGCGGCTCGCCGTACTGAACGCTTCCAGATAAGGTAAGCCTCACCTAAATTCGTGAGGAGTGCTGATGAAGCGGACCCTGGTCCTCGCGCTCGCCCTGATCGTCGCGCTGGCCGGTTGTTCGTCCTCGCCCGAGGCCGCGCCGCCGCCCGAGGCGATCACGGTCGCCCACAAGTACGGCGAGACGAAGGTCCCACGCGACGTGTCGCGCGTGGCCACGGTCGGCTGGAACGACCAGGACTTCGTGCTGGCGCTCGGCGTGGTGCCGGTGATGACGCGGGCCTGGTTCGACAACTACAACGACTTCCCGTGGGTGCGCGAGGCGACCGGCGGCAAGGGTGTCCCGAGTGCCGGGCGCGACGGGATCGACTACGAGGCGGTCGCGGCGGCGAAGCCGCAGGTGATCCTCGCGATCTACGAGACGATCGACAAGCCGACGTACGAGCGGCTGTCCGCGATCGCGCCGACGGTGGTGCAGAGCGCCGACTACCCGAACGAGGAGACTCCGTGGGACCAGCAGTTGCTGCTCACCGGCAAGGCCCTCGGCAAGACGGCGGAGGCGCAGGCGCTGCTCGATCAGGTGCACGCGAAGATCGACGAGGCGAAGAAGGCCCATCCTGAGTTCGCCGGGAAGGTGCTGGTGGAGGACTACGGTCCGGCGAACGGCGGGCACTACCTGCTCGGCAAGGGTGATCCGCGGCGGGCGCTGTTCGACGCGCTCGGGTTCGCGGCACAGCAGGCGACGAAGGAGGTCAGCGCCGAGAAGGTCGCAGTGCTGGATCGCGACGTGCTGTTCGTCAACGGCGCGACGAAGAAGCAGCTGGCGGCGTCGCCCGTGTTCGCTCGGCTCGCGGTCGTGCGCTCCGATCGCACGTTGTACACGTCGTTCGAGTCGAACCTCAGCGGCGCGCTGTCGTACAGCGGCCCGAAGGCGCTCCTCTACGCGCTCGACGTCCTCGTCCCGCAGTTGGCCAACGCGCTCAACGGCCGCCCGGTGGCCGACCTCTCGAACGCCTGACCCGTTGTCGCGGGTCGTCGTTGCGGTCAGGATGGTGCCGCATGGAGACCGTTTACGAAGCTGCGGGTGGGGCGGACGGCATGCGGCGGCTGGCGGCGGCGTGGCACGAGCGGGTGATGGCGGACGAGATCGTCAGCCACGCGTTCCACGGCGGGGCGAGGCCCGATCACACCGAGCGGCTCGCGGCGTACTGGGGTGAAGCTCTCGGCGGGCCGCCGGCCTACACCACGGCGTACGGCGACGAGGCGTCGGTGCAACGCCGGCACGCCGGGAACGGCGAGCACGACGAGATGAACCGGCGCGCGATCGCCTGCTTCGACGCGGCCCTGGCCGACGCGGGCATCGACGACGAGCGGGTCCGGACCGTACTGCACGACTACTTCGCCTGGGCGACCTTCACCACCATGTACCGCCACCGGCTCGACGACATCGACGCCGGTCAGGCAGTCCCGCGGTGGTCCTGGGAAGGGCTTCAGGAGGCGGCGGAGTCGTGAGGGGGTAGGGCCACGGATTTCGCGACCAGCTCGAGGGCGGGGTCGAACGGCATCGACGGGTCGCCGTCGACGATGACGTGGGCGCGGGAGCGGGTGGCCTGCTCGGCGAAGTGATCGCGCTCCCAGCGCATCCACTCGAGCCAGTGGTCGCGCAGCGCCTCGCCGTCGCGTTCGATGCCGCGGCCCAGACGGACCTCGTTCGACGTCTCGACCCACAGGCGCAGCGACTGCCAGTGCGCGGCGTCCCGGTCGCAGGCCGTGACACCTTCGACGATCAGCAGTTCCACGGTGTTCGGTACGACGTGCAGCTCGGCGTACGTGCGCTGGTACCAGTCGTACCGGCGGTACCGTCCCTCGCGGCCGTCGGCCAGCCGTTGCAGGACGTGGTCGCGGAGCAGTCCGAAGCCGCGCTCGGCTCCGGTCCAGCCGTCGTACAGGTCGTCCATGTGGACGACGTACGTGTTGAGGTCCCGAGCTTCGGCGCGGGCGGCGAGGTTCGCGGCGACGGTGGTCTTGCCGGAGCCGGCGGGTCCGTCGATGCCGATCAGCCGGGTCCGGCCGAGCTGGGGTGAGCCGGCCTGGACGTTGTCCAGGAGCGAGTCGATGGTCAGGGGCGAGCCGTGGTCAGCGGCCTTCTCAGTTGATTCCATGGCGCTTCAGGATGTCCTCGATCTCGTCGAACTCCGACGATTCGGGCTGCTTCGCCTTCCCCTTTGACGGCCCCTTGGAGCGCGCAGCAGCTTTTGCGGTATCGGCTGTCGCCGGCTCGGGGCCGGTCGATGACAGCTCTCCCGCGGGCGAGGCGGGTTTCTTCGGTGCCTTCTCCTTGTTCCCACCGCGGCCGCGGGCCACACCGGAAACGACGTACAGCACGACCGAGACGCCGAACAGCGCGACACCGGCCCACACGGTCGGCGAGAAGATCAGGTGGGTGACCCAGCTCACGGTGGAGCGGACCACGTCCCAGACCAGCTCCAGCAGACCGGTCAGGTACAGCGAGACCGGCAGCAGGGACCAGGCCACGCCGCGCGTGCCGGCCGCCACCCCGCGTCGCCGCCAGGCGAACCACGAGCCGATCAGACCGAGCAGCGTGAGGCCTACGCAGAACGGCAGCAGCGTCAAATCGTTGAAGTCAGGCACATACCCAGGCTCGCACAGTTGCCGCGCGATCCAAGAGGGGAACAGCCCTGACGCACCCCTGAAACACCGGTCCGGGGAGAATGGGCGCGTGCAACCACCAGAGCGGCGACTGGCCTTCACCGGGTTCGACAACGACGACGGCTCGGCGGATCCCGCACTGGCCCAAGCACTGGCCGACGGCGACGACGGCGCCGTGCTGGCGGCGATCACGCGGGCGCGGCTGCTGGTGCCAGTGGTCGCGATGCTCGGCGAGGTCGAGTACGACGAGAACGGCCTGGCGCACGACAAGACGTCCGACATGGCCGTCGCGCTGCTCCGGGGGCAGGACGGGCGGAACGCGCTGCTCGCGTTCACGAGCACCGAGAGCCTGGCCCGCTGGAGCCCGGAGGCCCGCCCGATGCCGGCCCAGACCCAGCTGGTCGCCACCGCGGCGATCCAGGAGGGTGCGGCCGCGATCGTCCTCGACATCGCCGGCCCCGCCACGGGCGTGATCGAGACCGACGACGTACGCCGCCTCGCCGCCGGCCTCCAGATCATCCGCCTCGAAGACGGCGGTTACGCCTGGATCGAGCCGGGCCACTGAGCCTTTCCGGAAAGAAACGGTCACAGAGCGACGAATTCTTTCCGGAAAGCCGGGGACGGCAGGATGGTGACATGACCGAGGACCGCGGGGACGTGCTTCCGCCGGGGCTGGAGCTGGCGTGGGGTGTGCAGCCGGCGCAGCGGCGAGGGCCGAAGCCTGCGCTGTCGGTCGAGCAGATCGTGGCCACCGGCATCGAGTTCGGCGACCGGTACGGGTTCGAGGCGGTCTCGTTGCAGCGGATCGCGGCGCAGCTCGGCGTCACCACGAACGCGATGTACCGCTACGTCCGGTCCAAGGAAGAGCTGATCGTGCTCGTCCACGACAAGGCGGTCGGGCTGCCGCCGGAGCTGCCGTCCGGCTGGCGCGCGGCGGCGATCGCGTGGGTCGACGCGCAGGTCAAGTTGTACGAGAACCGGCCGTGGCTGCTCGACGTACCGATCCGTGGCGCGCCGGTCACGCCGAATCTGCTGCGCTGGCTCGAGGTGATGCTCGCGGCCCTCGCCGAGACCGGGCTGAGTCAGCACGACAACCTCGGCTGCCTGGTGCTGCTGGACGGGCACGTGCGCAACTACGCGAATCTCGCGCGGCAGCTCGGCGCGAGTGACAGTACGCCGGTGCAAGCGGAGCAGGTCGGCCGGTTCCTCGTCCCGCGGCTGATCGAGGGCGGCTACCCGACAGTGGCGTCGCTGTATCTCAACCACGAGTACGAGGACGAGCTCGACGACGACCTCGACTTCGGACTCGCCCGCATCCTCGACGGCATCGAAGTCCTGATCAGCAAGGGTGTCTAGGGCAGGACGATGCGCACCGGGCCGTCGGCGCGGGCCTCGACCCAGCGCAGGTGGAAATCGCTGCCGGGGGCAACTTCCGGGCGGCGGGACGGGTCGGTGCGGAGGTTGACCGGTGCGGTCAGCGTGGTGACGGGCTCCTGCGGCCGGACGCCGTTCGCCTTCACCTCCGCGATGACCTCGGCGAGCGCCTGGGCGGCCGGCTTGCGCTGGTGGTCCACGGTGAACAGGCCGAGGTCGTACTCACGGTCCGGGAAGTCGAGCAGGCGCCGGTCGATGTCGTGCGAGGACCACCACGTCACGCCGTACAGCGACTGGTTCGTGAGCACGGTCTCGACCGTACGGCGGGTGAACTCGGCCTGGAGGTCGACGGGGATGTCGGGCCCGGGTACGCCGATCTCCTGCAGCCAGACGGGCCGGTCGGGGTCGAGCGAGGTCGCCCTGGCGAGCTCGATCAGGTAGTCGGCGTGCGTGAGCGTGGCCGGGCCGAGCGGACCGTCGACGCGCGAGACCCCGTTGAAGACCCACGAATGCACGGTGGTCAGGTCTCCCAGGTCCACCGCGTCGACCGGGTGGAACGGATGGTCGGCCTTGTACCAGGCGTCGTCGAACACCGAATGCAGCGCGAGGACGTCGGGCGCGGCCTTCTTCAGCGTGGTCAGCAGTTCATGGGCCCACGCGGTCGACGTCTCCGCGGTCGTCGGGCTGTCCGGCCACAGGTTGTTGACCTCGTTGCCGAGGGTGATCGCGAAGACGTTCGGCTTGGTCGCGACGGCGCGGGCGACGGTGTCGACGTACGCCGTGAGTCCGTCGCGGACCGTTCGGTCCTCGAACAGGCTGCTCTTGTGCCAGGTCAGCACCCACGACGGGAGGAAGTCGAAGCTGGACAGGTGGCCCTGGATCAGGTCGACCGCGACGGTCAGGCCGTGCTCCGCGGCGGCGTCGATCGTGTCCAGCAGGTCGGCGATCGCCTGCTCGCGGATGATCGCCCGGTTCGGCTGGATCCACGGCCAGACCGGGAAGACCCGGACGTGGTCCAGGCCCGCCCCGGCCAGGTCCGCGAAGTCCCGGCGGACGGCGTCGCGGTCGTAGTCGAGCCAGCTGTAGAACCATCCCGCCGAGGGAACGTAGTTCGCACCGAACCGGGGCGTGACGGTCTGCAAAGCCATGCCGAGGATGCTAAATCGGTTTAGGCCACAAGAGCAACTGCACCCTCCCCACGCACCCGCCGCCAGCTCCCCGATGTTGCTGGCCAGCCAGTCAAATCGGGGGTCCTGCACCCTGCTTGCGGGTGTAGAACCCCCAAGTTCGTGGGTCAGCCAGTCGAATGCGTCAGTGGGCGAGGGTGGGTGGTGCGGGTGGGGCCGGGGTGATCAGCGGGGTGGGGGAGCGGTGGACTCGCGGACGGTGAGGACCGGGTCGGCGGTGCGGCGGTTGATCACCGTGGCCGGGTCGGCGATGGTGTCGAGCAGCACCTCGGCGGCCTGGCGGCCGAAGTCGTAGGTGTCGCGGGACAGCGCGGTCAGGGCCGGGTGCATGAGCTGGGTGAGGATCGAGTCGTCGAACGCGACGATCGACAGGTCGTGCGGGACCGAGACACCCATCTCCATCGCGACCCCGAGCCCTGCGACCGCCATCACGTCGCTGTCGTAGACGATCGCGGTCGGGCGGTCGGGCTGGGACAGCAGTTTGCGGGTGATCGCGGCGCCCTCCGCGTCGCTGAAGTCCGTGGTGAGCGAGGGCGCGTCGAGCAGCTTGAGCCGGGGCGCCGCGTCCCGGACGGCCCGCATCCGGCGCTGGGTGTGCTGGAAGTTCGGCGTACCGGCGATGTGCGCGATCCGGCGATGGCCCAGCGCGGCGAGGTACTCGACGATCGCCAGCATCGCGTCGCGGTCGTCGGCCCAGACCGAGGCGAGCGCGCCCTTGCCGCCGCGGCCGCCGATCACCACGGCCGGCAGCTCGAGCGCCTTGAGCTCGTCGATCCGCGGGTCCTTCACGGTCAGGTCGACCAGGATCACGCCGTCGACGCGGTGCTCCGACGTCCATCGCCGGTACACCTCGATCTCGGCCGCGGTGTCCTCGACGATCAGCAGCTGCAGCGAGATCGACTCCGCCGACAGGCCGGACTGCACGCCGGACAGCAGGTGCGCGAAGAACGGCTCGACCCCGAGCGTCCGGGCCGGGCGGGCGATCACCATGCCGACCGAGTCCACCCGGGACGCGCCGAGCGCCCGCGCCGCGCTGTGTGGCCGCCAGCTCATCTGCTCGGCGATCTTCAGGATCCGCTCCCGGGTCGCGTCGCTGACCCCCGGCCGCCCGTTCAGCGCGAACGACACCGCGCCCTTGGACACCCCGGCCCTGGTCGCGATGTCCGCGATCGTCGGTCTCGCCATCGTGATTCCTCCTGCCCTTGACAGCGGATTCTACGATGTGGATAGTTCGGGAGCTATACCGGTTTATCAATTCCAGGAGATCCCATGCGTAGACGCCGTCCGGCGGTCGTGGCTATGCTCGCCGCCGCCGCTCTCACCCTCGCCGGTTGCGGCCTCGGTTCCGAGGACTCCGGCGGCAGCGGCGGTGCCAAGCCGACCGTCGACGCGAACGCCCAGGTGACCGGTGAGGTCAGTTTCCAGACCTGGGCGCTGAAGCCCAAGTTCACGTCGTACGTCGAAGGCGTGATCAAGGCGTTCGAGGCCAAGTACCCGGGCACGAAGGTCACCTGGCTGGACCAGCCCGGCGACGGTTACGACAAGAAGGTGCTCAGCCAGGCGTCGGCCGGCCAGCTCCCGGACGTGACCAACCTGCCGCCCGACTTCGCGCTCTCGCTGGCCAAGCAGAACATGCTGCTCGACGTCGCCGCCGCGGACCCGAAGATCAAGGACGAGTACGTCGAGGGCGGCGTGCAGGCGTACCAGTACCAGGGTATGGACGGCACGTTCGGCTACCCGTGGTACCTGAACACCGACATCGACTACTGGAACGCGACCAAGTTCGCCGCGGCCGGCCTGGACGTGAAGAACCCGCCGAAGACCTTCGACGAGCTGCTCGCGGCCGCGAAGACGATGCACGACAAGACCGGCGGCAAGGAATACCTCATGAGCCGGCTGCCGGGCATCGGTGACTTCACCAACGCCGGCGTCAAGATCCTGTCCGACGACGGCAAGAAGTTCGTCTTCAACACCCCTGAGGCCGCCGCGCTGCTGGACAAGTACCGCGACGCCTACAAGGCCGGGTACATGCCGCGCGACATCCTGACCAACGAGTACCTGGGCAACTCCAAGCTCTTCACCCAGGGCAAGGTCGCCTGGACCACCGGCGGCGGCAACGCGATCCAGGACTTCAACAAGGACAACCCGTCGCTGAAGGGCAAGGTCGTCCCGTCGCCCGCGCTGGACACCCCGCCGCTGTACGTGCAGGGCCTGTCGGTGTCGGCCAAGACCAAGAACCAGGCGGCCGCGATCGCGCTCGCGAGGTTCGTCACCAACGCCGAGAACCAGGCCGCGTTCGCGAAGATCGTGAACATCTTCCCGTCCACCAAGGCCTCCGCGTCCGACCCGTACTTCTCCAAGTCCGACGGTACGCCGGAGAGCGACGCCAAAGTGCTCGCGTTCGAGTCGCTGGCCAAGGCCAAGGTGCTGCAGCCGCCGGTGATCAGCGGTGCGACCAACGACTTCATCGGTCAGCAGATCTCGCTGGCGATCGCCGGCAAGATCTCGTCGCAGGCAGCCCTCGACGCCGCGGTGGCCAAGGCCAACCAGTTGCTCACCCAGTAATGAGTCGGGGGATGCGTCACCAACGCTGGTTCACCCCGTGGGTGCTGGTGATCCCAGCACTCACGTGGTTGCTGGTCTTCAACCTCTGGCCGTCGGTCAACACCGTCATCCTGTCGTTCACCAACGCCAAGCCGCTCGGCGGCGGCACGTTCGTCGGGTTGAAGAACTTCGAGACCCTGCTGCACGACGAGCAGCTGCGGTGGGCGCTGCTGAACAGCGTCATCTACATGGTGGTCTGCCTGCCGTTCCTGACCGTTCTGCCGCTGCTGCTCGCCGTGCTGGTGGAGAAGAAGCTGCCCGGGATCACGTTCTTCCGGACGGCGTTCTACACCCCGGTGGTCGCGTCGGCGGTCGTAGTGGCGCTGATCTGGCAGTGGATCCTCGACGACCGCGGCCTGGTCAACGGACTGGCCGAGAAGCTCGGGGTCATCTCCGGGCCGCTGCCGTTCCTGTCCGACCAGTGGCTGTTGTTGCTCAGTGCAATCAGTCTGACGATCTGGAAGGGGCTGGGGTACTACATGATCATCTACCTGGCCGCCCTCGGGAACGTCGGGCGTGAGCTGCACGAGGCGGCCGCGGTCGACGGCGCCGGACCACTGCGGCGGTTCGTGCACGTCACGATCCCGGGGGTGCGCGGCACGATGATCCTGATCTCGATCCTGATCTCGGTGTCGGCGCTGCGGGTGTTCTCGGAGCTGTTCATCCTCAGCGGCGGCAAGGGCGGCCCCGGTGGCCGGGACAACTCGGTGGTGATGCTGATCCAGCAGTACAGCCAGGGCTTCGAGGGCAACCTCGGGTACGCGTCGGCGTTGTCGATCGTGCTGTTCTTCGTCACCGTCGTACCGATGCTGGTGCTGGCGCGGATCAACCGGCGAGGAGCGGAAGCATGAGTGTTGTCACCGATCCGGTGCGCCCGGTCGAGGCGCCTTCAAGCAGTACGCCGCCCCGGCGGAAGGGGTCGTTCGGGTTCAACTCGATCTCGCCGCGCGAGCGGGTCGTGCGGTACCTGCTGCTGGCGTTCGTGCTGCTGATCACGATCGGGCCGTTCCTGTGGCAGCTGTCGACGTCGCTGAAGGGGTCCGGCGAGGACATCTACACCCGGATCCCGCGGCTGCTGCCGGCCCAGCCGACGTTCGACCACTACAAGGCGGTCGCCGACACGATTCCGGTCTGGGACTACGCGCGGAACTCGCTCGTGGTTGCCGTCCTGGTTGTCGGCGGCAACGTGATCGGCGCGTCGCTGGCCGGGTTCGCGATCTCGCGCCTGCAGTTCCGCGGCCGGAAGATCGTGCTCGGGCTGTTCCTGGCCACGCTCGTCCTGCCGGGTGAGGTCACGATCATCTCGCAGTACGTGACGGTCCGGGAGTTCGGGCTGGCGAACACGCTGTTCGGGGTCGCACTGCCCGGCATGATCGGGGCGCTGAACGTGCTGCTGATGTACAACGCGTTCCGCTCGCTGCCGGTGGAAGTGGACCAGGCCGCGGTCGTGGACGGCGCGAACGCGTGGCAGCGGTTCCTCTACATCGGCCTGCCGTCGGTGCGCGGAACCATCAGCGTGATCGCGATCTTCGCGTTCATCGGCGCATGGGACGACTTCCTCTGGCCGCTGATCGTGCTGACCGATCCGGACAAGTACACGCTGACCGTCGGCCTGCAGTACCTGTCCGGCACCTTCAGCAACAACCCCCGCCTGATCGCGGCGGGCACGATGATCGCCTTCGTCCCGATCGTCATCGTCTTCGCCACCCTCCAGCGCTTCTTCTTCAAGGGCGTCGAGGAAGGCGCGGTCAAGGGATAGCGAAACCGGCTCCGGCCTGACGCAGGCCGGAGCCGGTTGCTGCTGGTGGACTACCTCACGAGCAGGATCGAGTTGATCGCGGTGAAGTCCCACGGCACGGACGGGCCGGTGCAGCGTGCAACCGAGGACGCCGTCGTATTCAGTGCGTGCGGGACTCGGCGAAGTCGAGCCAGTGGGTGGTGTCGGCGGGGGTGTGGTGGCGGATCGACCAGTCCACCTGGCGCAGGGACATGTGGGCCCAGTAGAGACGCAGTACCTCGGGAGACAGGGTGGTCTCGAGGAGTTCGTCGAACCAGGTGAGGTTCGCGCCGGGGAGACGGACGTGGGCGTCGAAGCGCAGCGTCACCAGGGCGAAGTGGCGGTCGCCGCGGCCGATGCCGTCCCAGTCGACGATGCCGGTGATCTCGTCGGCGTCGGTCAGTACGTTGCCGGTGTGGTAGTCGAGGTGCACGAGGTCGTCACCGGTCATTCCGTCCGGCTCGGCGCGGCCGACCTCGTGGATCCAGCGAAGGAGCCGGCGGGTGCGGTCGTCGTACCGCTGGAGGGATTCGTGCAGGCAGAAACCGGGGCCGCTCTCGAGCAGGTGCATCGACGGGACCGGCAGGCCGGCGCCCAGACCGGTGAACTGCTCGGTCATCGCGATCATCGACTCCAGCAACGCCCGGTCGGCCTTGTCCGGCGGGCTGCCCGGTAGCCGCTCCTGGACAACGCCGACGTAGTCCGCGAGCTCGGCCAGCAGTTGGTACTGCGGGACCGGCAACCCGTGCGACCGCGCCGCGTCCAGAGCGGACGCCGTACGCCGCAACTCGTCGAGTGATCCGTGGCCGCGGGTGAGAACAGCGTCACGGCCGTCCGGCCACCGGACGAAGGCGGCCCCGACCTCGCCGCCTGCTGCCGGACCGACGTACTCGAGGCCGGCGCCCGTCGTCCGGTTCACCTCCAGCATCAGGTGCTGTGCGTCGAGCTTCGGAACAGCGGCGGGCACACCCTCGGCAGTCACGCCGCCCGACCCTACCCGGCCGTTCCTGCTGCCAACCGTCGTCGGCCGGCTCGCCTACCTGGCAACGGGGTAGACCGTGCCGGTGTACTTCTCGCCGGGGCCCTGGCCGGGTTCGTCCTGGATGGTGCTGGCCTCGCGGAAGGCGAGTTGGAGGGAACGGAGGCCGTCGCGGAGCGGGGCGGCGTGGTGGTGGCCGAGGGCAGGACCCGCCGCGTCGAGCAGGCCGGCCAGCGAGTCGATCAGCGAACGGGCCTCGTCGAGGTCCTTGTGCTCGGGGAGGTCGGCGGCCAGGCCGAGGTTGACGGCGGCCGCGCTCATCAGGTGGAGTGCTGCGGTGGAGATGATCTCCACGGCGGGGACCTCGGCGATGTCGCGGGAAGCGGTGGCGAGGGGGTCCGGCTGCTGCTCGGACGGGTCTGCGGGCGGAGTGGCATCTGCGTCGGTCATGCTGCTACTCTTGCATGGCGACCGACCTGGTCCGATGGTGACCCCTGAGCGGAATACTCGAGGGTCACCGGTGGTTCAGGTCAAAGCGGAGGGCCACCTCCCACCCAGTCGATGAACAGTCGGCGGGTCCCGGTCATGGTACGGCGTATCGCCCGTGGGGTTGGGACGTCGTACATCTGGGAATTGGGCCTTCGTGTGATCGCACGAGGGCCTTCTTGTTTTTCCAGGAAGCTCCGGTGTGATCACAAGGTGGCAACCCAGTACTAGTTCAACCCAGGAGGACCCATCACCACTGATTTGCGCGTCAACGAGCGCATCCGCGTTCCCGAGGTGCGGTTGGTCGGACCGAACGGTGAGCAGGTAGGCATCGTCCGGATCGAGGACGCACTGCGGCTGGCCCAGGAGGCCGACCTCGACCTGGTCGAGGTCGCGGCGACCGCACGGCCTCCGGTCTGCAAGTTGATGGATTTCGGCAAGTACAAGTACGAGACCGCGCAGAAGGCGCGCGAGTCCCGCCGGAACCAGACCAACACCATCATCAAAGAGATGAAGCTGCGGCCGAAGATCGACCCGCACGACTACGAGACCAAGAAGGGTCACGTGGTGCGGTTCCTGAAGGCCGGGGACAAGGTCAAGATCACCATCATGTTCCGCGGTCGCGAGCAGTCCCGGCCGGAGCTCGGCTTCCGGCTGCTGCAGCGGCTGGCCGAGGACGTCAGCGAGCTCGGCTTCGTCGAGTCGTCGCCGCGTCAGGACGGCCGGAACATGATCATGGTGCTCGGACCGCACAAGAAGAAGTCCGAGGCGCGCGTGGACGTGGAAGCCGAGAAGGCGAAGCGGAAGGCCGAACGGGAGGCCGAGGAGCAGGCGGAGCGCGCGGAGCGCGCCGAGCAGGCCCAGGCCCACGAGGCCGAGCGCGCAGCCGGAGTGACCAAGAAGCCGAAGGGTCCGGCCGACAACCTCGACCCGGAGTGACGAACCGCTCCGGCTGCCGAGGCGGCCGGAGCCGTCACACCGATGATCGAGTCAACGAAGAAAATCAGGAGCACACAGCCATGCCGAAGATGAAGACCCACTCGGGGATGAAGAAGCGGGTCCGGGTCACGGGATCGGGCAAGATCCGTCGTGAGCAGACCGGTGTTCGTCACCTCGCCGAGGCGAAGTCGTCGAAGCGCAAGCGCCGCCTGTCGGGCACCGTCGAGGTCGCCCCGGCGTACGTGAAGAAGGCCAAGAAGCTGCTCGGCATCTGAGCAAACCCCCACCCCAACATCCCCCGCCGAGTGGGCTCCGTCCGGCTCCGGCGCAGAAATACAAGGAGTAACACCTCATGGCACGCGTGAAGCGGGCAGTCAACGCCCACAAGAAGCGCCGGGTCGTACTCGAGCAGGCCAGCGGTTACCGCGGCCAGCGCTCGCGGCTGTACCGCAAGGCCAAGGAGCAGGTCACCCACTCGCTCGTCTACGCCTACCGTGACCGCAAGGCGCGCAAGGGCGACTTCCGCAAGCTGTGGATCCAGCGCATCAACGCCGCGGTCCGCGCCGAGGACCTGACCTACAACCGCTTCATCCAGGGCCTGCGCCTGGCCGAGGTCGAGGTCGACCGGAAGATCCTCGCCGACCTGGCCGTCAACGACCCGGCCGCGTTCTCCGCGCTCGTGCAGGTGGCCAAGGCCGCCCTGCCGGCGGACGTGAACGCGCCGAAGAGCGACGCCGCGGCCTGAGCCGCACCCCCGAAGTAGCAACTCGAGTGGCGAGTCCCGGTCTGCTGACCGCGCAATCCGCGCGGATCAAGCAGGCTCGGCGGCTCGCCACTCGCGCGTTCCGGCGCAAGTCCGGCCGGTTCCTGGTCGAGGGCCCGCAGGCCGTCCGGGAGGCGCTCGAGCACCGCGAGCTCGTCGTGGAGGTGTACGCCGAGCCCGCCGTGGCCACCCGGCATCGCGACCTCCATGACCTGGCCGCGGCATCCGGTGTCCCGTGGATCGAGGTCGACCGGGCCGCCGTCGAGGCGCTGAGCGAGACCGTCACCTCGCAGGGCGTCGTCGCCGTCTGCTCGCTCGTGACCGTGCCGCTCGGCAGCACCGGGAAGTTGATCGCGGCCGGAGTACAGGTCCGTGATCCCGGCAACGTCGGCACCTTGATCCGTACGGCGGACGCGGCCGGGGCGGATGCCGTCGTACTGTCGTCGGAGTCCGTCGACCCGCACAACCCGAAGGCGGTCCGGGCCAGTGTCGGCAGCATCTTCCACGTCCCGATCACCACGGACGTCGACATCGTCACCGCCGTACAGGCGTGGCGCGAGCAGGGCCTGCAGGTGCTGGCCGCCGACGGGTACGGCGCGACCGACCTGGACACGTGCATCGACGACGGCACGCTCGCGAAGCCGACCGTCTGGCTGTTCGGCAACGAGGCCCACGGTCTGCCCGACGGCATCAACGCCGTGGTGGACCACTCGGTCAAGGTCCCGATCTACGGCCGCGCCGAGTCCCTGAACCTCGCGACCGCCGCAGCTGTCTGCCTGTACGCGTCGGCCCGCGAGCAACGCCGGTGACGGGCCTGCCGTTCGACCTGCCGGGGCGGTTCTGGCGAGGGAACCTGCACACGCACTCGGACCGCTCCGACGGTGCGTTGTCACCGCGCGAGACCGCGGCGGTGTATCGCGACGCGGGGTACGACTTCGTGGCGATCACAGATCATTTCCGGCCGGAGTACGGGTTCCCGATGACGGACACGCGGGAGCTGCGGACGGACGGATTCACCACGCTGATCGGCGCGGAGTTGCACGCTCCGCTCACCGAGGCCGGGCAGGCGTGGCACATCGTGGCGGCCGGACTGCCGCTGGACTTCGCGGCGCCTTCGTCGACCGAGACCGGTCCGGAGCTGGCGCGCCGGGCGCGGGCCGCCGGTGCGTTCGTCGGGATGGCTCATCCGGCGGCGTCGCTGCTGTCGGCCGTGGATGCCGAGAGTCTGGACGCGGCCCATTCGGTCGAGGTCTACAACGCGCTCGCCGACCGGGAGAACCGCGGCGACAGCTGGCACCTCACCGACGTCCTGCTGAACCGCGGTCACCGGCTGACGACGTACGCCGCCGACGACGCCCACCTGCAACCGCAGGACCCGCCGCCGTGCCAGGCGTGGGTCCACGTCCGCGCCGAGGTCCTCGAGCCGGACGCACTCCTGGCCGCTTTGAAAGCCGGCCACTTCTACTCCAGCACCGGGCCCGAGCTGTACGACGTACGCGTCGAGGCGGACGTGGTCGTGGTCCGCTGCTCGCCCGCCACGAAGATCCTGCTGAGCGGCGGCCACCCCGGCGCAGAGGTTGCCCAGGGCACCGATCTCACCGAGTGCTCGCTACCGCTGGCCCTGTTCCGCGGCACCCACTGCCGCATCACAATCGAGGACGCCTCAGGCGCCCGCGCCTGGACGAACCCGATCCATCTGCCACCCCGCCCTGCCCGCTGACCCGCGGAGCGTGGCGGCTACTTCTTGACGCGGGCTTCGAGGCCGTCGAGGAGGGCGTCGAGGCCGAAGACGAAGTTCTCGGTGAGGCTGGTGTCCAGGCCGGCCGACGTACGGCGGCGTACCGATTCCTGCATCTCGGGGTAGTCGACGGCGACCGCCTGGGCCTCTTCGAGTCGCTCGCGGACCCAGCTCTCCTCCGAGCGGCCGGACTTGCGGACCATCTCGCGGGTCGCGACCTCGGCGCTCACCGTGCCGAGCACGTACGACATCACGCTGCCCATCGCGAGGTCGATGTCGTGGTCCGAGAAGCCGGCCGCGCCGAACAGCGCCAGACCGCGTTCGCCGAGCGCCATCGCGTGCGGGCCGATGCTCGGGCGGGTGTACATCACCTCGGGCAGCCACGGATGCCGCAGTACGGCGGACCGCAGGCTGTGCCCGAACAGCAGTGCCCCGTTCCGCCAGCCGGCGAGCTCCGGCTCGGGGACGTCGATCTCGGACCAGACCTCGTCGATCAGCAGGTCGACGAGGTCGTCCTTGGTCGGCACGTGCCAGTAGAGGCTGGTCGCGCCGGCGTCGAGCTTCGCGGCGAGCTTGCGCATGCTCAGCCCGGTCACCCCGTCGGCGTCGAGGATCGCCATCGCCGCGGCCACGATCTGCGCCCGGCTCAGCGTTTCCTTCGGAGGCGTGGCCTTGCGCTCCCGAGTCCAGATCGAGTCCGTCATGCACCCATCCTACAAAGCACTCGCACACCGTTCGAGTTCGTCGTACAGTGTGCGAGTGACTAGTACACCGTTCGAGTCCACCACCGGGCATCCCCGGCGCTGGTGGATCCTGTTGATCCTGTGCTTGAGCCTGATGGTGCTGGTGGTCGACAACACCGTGCTCAACCTGGCGATCCCGGCGCTGATGCGGGACCTGGGCGCGACGCCCGCGGACATCCAATGGGTGATCGACGCGTACATCCTGGCGTTCGCCGGCCTCCTGCTGACCGCCGGAAGCCTGTCCGACCGGTTCGGGCGGCGGAAGATGCTGCTGCTCGGGCTGGTCGTGTTCGGCGCGGCGTCGCTGCTGGCCACGCTGGCCGAGACGCCGTGGCAGCTGATCGCCTGCCGTGGGCTGATGGGTGTCGGCGGCTCGCTCCTGATGCCGAGCACGCTGTCGATTCTGTTCACGGTGTTCCCGCCGGAGGAGCACCGCAAGGCGATGGCCGGCTGGTCGATGGTCGCGATGGTCGGCGTGGTGGCGGGTCCGACGGTCGGCGGCGTCCTGCTGAACCACTTCTGGTGGGGCTCGATCTTCTGGCTGAACGTGCCGATCGCGATCCTGGCGATCGTCGGCTCGCTGGCGCTGATCCCGGAGTCCAAGGGCCCGGCGCGCGATGTCGACCCGGCGGGCGCGGTCCTGACGATCGTCGGTATGGCGTCGATCGTGTGGGCGATCGTCTCGATCCCGGCGCACGGCTGGAGCTCCGGCCGGGTGCTCGGCGGGCTGGCGGTCGGAGTGGTCGCGCTGACCGCGTTCGCGCTGTGGGAGCGGCGGAGCGCGCATCCGATGGTGCCGCTCGCGTTGTTCAAGGACCGGCGGTTCAGCGGTACGAGCTTCTCGATCGTGCTGCTGTCGTTCACCGCGGGCGGGTTGATGCTGGCGTTGACGCAGTACCTGCAGTTCGCGCTCGGGTACTCGCCGCTGAAGGCCGGACTGGCGCTGCTGCCGTACGCCGTGGCCGCGGCGCTGTTCAACGGGCTGGGCGCGACGCTCGGGAAGAAGCTCGCCGACCGGACACTGATCTCGCTCGGTCTGGCGATCATCGCGGGCGGGTTCGCGATCCTGACCCAGGTGTCGGACTCGACCGGGTACGGACTGCTGATCGTCGGCCTGCTGGTGATGGGGATCGGCGGGGGACTGGCCGGTCCGGCGGCGTACACGCTGCTGATGCAGGCCGTTCCAGCGGAACACCGCGGGGTCGGCTCGGCGATGAACGACACCGTCCAGCAGACCGGTGCGGCACTGTCGGTCGCGGTCCTGGGCAGTGTGCTCGCGGCGGCGTACTCGTCGGCGCTCCCGGACTCGGTCCCGGAGGCGGCCCGCAAGTCGATCGCGGACACGCTCGCGCTCGGACCGGACTTCCTCGCCGCCGCCAGGCACGCGTTCACCGACGCGATGTCGATCGCGATGACGGTCGGCGCGATCGGCGCGGTGGCCGGTGCGGTGGTCGCGCTGGCGGTGCTGCCGACGGGCGAGGCGAAGGTGGAGGACGCCGTACCGGCGGTGGACGACCCGGTCCGCTGACAGCATGAATCCATGACGCGACGGTGGCTGATCGACCTGCCGACCCGGCTCCATCTGTGGTCGGCGGAGTTCCAGCTCCGCCACCGTCCGTCGTCGGATCCGGCTCGGCTGCGAAATCTCGACCTCCTCCGGGAATACCGGAAGAGCCGGGCGTTTCCGCGCAACGACACCGGCCTGCGCAGTACGCCGTACTTCGTGGACAGCGCGGGCCGGCACTGCGCGGTCGGCCACCTGATGCGCGAGGACGGCGAACACGACGCCGTACGGCGGATCGCGGCGACCGCCAACCTCGCGCGCATCGACGACATGGACCCGGCCGACCTCGCGTGGGCCGGCCGGTCCGGACTGACCAAGCGCGAGCTCGCGCGGATCCAGCCGAACTACACGAGCAGCGGTCAGAGCGCACTCAACCTGCTGCTCTGGACCGCACTGATGCTGGTTCCGTTCGCGGTGCTGTCCGGCTTGCTCGGACGGATCCGGCCGGAGCGCACCTCGGTGCGGCAACGGCTGATCGGCGCCACGGTCGTGCTGTGCACGCTCTGGTCGGTGCTGGGGTACATGCTGAGCTGGATGAGCGGCCTCCACAGAGGCGACTACCTCATGCTGGTCTGGCTGGGGTGGATTGTCGTGATCGTCGGGCCGATCGCGGCCACGGTGGTGCTGGCCCGGCTGGTCTCCCGCGAGAGGCTTCGTGCCGAAGCGGTCGCACCGGTCACCGGATTCGCAGCCGGCGGGCTGATGACGGTCCTGATGGCGATCTACCTGCTGGCCGGCGCCGTCGACCAGCACGGCCGCGAGACGCCGGGCGATCCGATGTGGGACGACGGTCCGTCGGTCTCCTTCCCGGTCGGCTCCGGGGCGCTTCTCATCGGCCTACTGACCCTCGCCTGGTCGCTGCGTACGCTCCGCCAGGAGAGTCGTGCCTGAGTACCAGGCGCTCGCCAACGTTGTCCTGACCTGCCTGTTCCTGCTGCCGCCGATCGGCCTCGGCATGATGCTGGCCGGGCGCTCACGAGGGAACCGCTCGGTGCTCGAGTGGGCCCGTGCCCTCGCGATCGTGACGATCGTGCTGGCCGTCGTGTACGACGTGGCCGGGGCGGTGTTCCTGCTCCTGTCCGAGCCCCGCGACGGCTCGTGGATGACACCACCCGGCGCAGCGGACGATCCGTACTTCTACCTCCCGGTCGGCGTCGGCGCCTTCCTCGCCGGCCTCGGCATTCTGGTCGGCGCGGTCCGGGCCCGCTACCGCCTGGGCTGATCGGCAGGGCGGTTGTGGACGGCCGATTCACGGTATTCGGGTTCGGGTTTCTAGACTGCAAGCCGAAGACGTACCAACCCGAGAGCGAGCCATGTCCGGTCCCAACACTGATTACGACCCGGTCGAAGTGACGCCGCTGCATGCCGAAGAGGTGGAGCGGACCCGCGACGAGGCGCTGACGGCGTTTACCGGGGCGGCTGATCTGGCCGCCCTGCAGGAGGCCAAGTCCACCCATCTCGGCGACAAGTCGCCGATCGTGCTGGCGAACCGGGAGATCGGCGCGCTGCCTCCGCAGGCCCGCAAGGAGGCCGGTCAGCGGATCGGTGCCGCCCGGAAGGCGATCAACGAGGCCTTCGCGGCCCGGCTCGCGGTGCTCGAGGCGGAGCACGAGGAGCAGATGCTGGCCACCGAGCGCGTCGACGTGACGCTGCCGTGGCACACCCCGGAGCTCGGCGCGCGGCACCCGCTGTCGCTGATCTCCGAGCAGGTCGCGGACGTCTTCACCGCGCTCGGCTGGGACGTCGCCGAGGGCCCCGAGGTCGAGGCCGAGTGGCTGAACTTCGACGCCCTGAACTTCCAGCCCGACCACCCGGCGCGGCAGATGCAGGACACCTTCTTCGTCGAGCCGGCCGGCTCCGGCAAGGTACTGCGGACGCACACGTCGCCGGTGCAGGCGCGGTCGATGCTGACCCGCAAGCCGCCGATCTACGTGATCTGCCCGGGACGCGTGTTCCGCACCGACGAGCTGGACGCGACGCACACGCCGGTCTTCTACCAGGTCGAGGGCCTGGTCGTGGACGAGGGCATCACGCTCGCGCACCTGAAGGGCACGCTCGACCACTTCGTCGTGTCGATGTTCGGCGAGGGCCTCGAGGCGCGTCTGCGGCCGAACTTCTTCCCGTTCACCGAGCCGTCGGCCGAGGTGGACCTGAAATGCTTCGTCTGCCGCGGCGCCTCCGTCGGCAACCCGGACCGCCCGTGCCGCACCTGCGGCAGCGAGGGCTGGATCGAGTGGGGCGGCTGCGGCGTGGTGAACCCGCGCGTCCTGCAGGCCTGCGGCATCGACACCGATCGGTACTCCGGTTTCGCCTTCGGCATGGGCCTGGAGCGGACGCTGATGTTCCGCAACGGCGTCGAGGACATGCGGGACATGGTCGAGGGTGACGTGCGGTTCAGCCGCCAGTTCGGGATGGAGATCTGATGCGGGTCCCACTGTCATGGCTTCGTGAGTACGTCGACCTGCCGGGTGACGTCACCGGCCGCCAGGTCGCGGAGCAGCTGATCCGGGCCGGCCTCGAGGTGGAGACCGTCGAGGAGTCCGACCTGACCGGGCCGCTCGTGGTCGGCAAGGTGCTCACGTACGAGAACGAGCCGCAGAAGAACGGCAAGACCATCCGCTGGTGCTCGCTCGACATCGGCAAGGACGAGCCGCAGTGGGTCGTCTGCGGTGCGCACAACTTCGAGGTCGGCGATCTCGTGGTCGTCGTGCTGCCGGGCGCGGTGCTGCCCGGCGGGTTCGCGATCTCGGCGCGCAAGACGTACGGCCACGTGTCGAACGGGATGATCTGCTCGAGCGCGGAGCTCGGCCTGGGCGACGACGGGACGCACGGCATCGTCGTCCTGGAGCCGGGTGAGGGCACGCCGGGTGACGACGCGATCGAGCTGCTCGCGCTGCGGGACGACGTCCTCGACATCGCGGTGACGCCGGATCGTGGGTACTGCCTCTCGATCCGCGGCGTGGCCCGCGAGGCCGCGACGGCGTACGGCGTGGCGCTGAAGGACCCGGCGGACCTGACACTGACCGGATCCGGTGCGGGCGGCTATCCGGTGCGGGTCGACGACGCCGGGGCGTGCAGCGTGTTCGTCACGCGGACCGTGACCGGGATCGACCCGAAGGCGCTGTCGCCGCGGTGGATGCAGAAGCGGCTGCTCGCGGCCGGCATGCGGCCGATCTCGATCGGGGTCGACGTCACGAACTACGTGATGCTCGAGCTCGGTCAGCCGATCCACGGGTACGACAAGGCGCGGTTGTCCGGCGAGATCGTCGTACGGCGGGCGAACGCCGGCGAGAAGCTGATGACGCTGGACGACCAGACCCGCGAGCTGGACGCCGAGGACCTGCTGATCACCGACGACTCCGGGCCGATCGGTGTCGCCGGGGTGATGGGTGGTGCATCGACGGAGATCTCCGACGCGACCACCGACGTCGTGATCGAGGCCGCGCATTTCGACCCGATCGTGATCGCGCGGGCGTCGCGACGGCACAAGCTGTCGTCGGAGGCGTCGCGGCGGTTCGAGCGCGAGGTCGACCCGGACCTGCCGCGGTACGCCGCGCAGCGGGTGGCGGACCTGCTCGCCGAGTACGCCGGCGGCACGGTCCTGCCCGACGAGACCGTCGTCGACACCCACCCGGAGCCCGCCCCGGTGACGATCCGCGCCGACCACCCGGCTCGCGTCGCGGGTGCGCAAATCACGCTGACCGACACGCTGCGGCACCTGCGGTCGGTGGGCTGCACGGTCGACCGGGCCGCGGCAGACGCGGTGGCTGCTCCGCTGGCCGCCGGCGTCCACTCGCCGGCGCTCGTGATCGAGTCCGCCGGCTCGGCGCTCACCCAGCCCGGCACGGCGGCGCAGGCGGTTCCCGCTTCCGGTGCCTCGGCCGGTGGCAGTGCGGTGGCGGCGGGACTGGCCGGTGACGACCTGCTGACCGTGACTCCGCCGTCGTGGCGGCCGGATCTGCGGGACCCCAACGACTTCGCCGAAGAGGTCATCCGGCTGTTCGGGTACGACAACGTGCCGTCGATCCTGCCGTCCGCGCCGGGCGGGCAGGGGCTGACCGTGTCGCAGCAGCGGCGGCGGAAGGTGGCGACCGCGCTGGTCGGCGCCGGTCTGACCGAGGTGGTGTCGTACCCGTTCACGGGTGACGCCGACTTCGACGCGATGGGCATCCCGGCCGACGATCCCCGCCGTACGACGGTCAAGCTCGTCAACCCGTTGTCCGACGAAGAGCCGTCGATGCAGACCACGCTGCTCGCGACCCTGCTCCGGACCGCCGAGCGCAACGTCGGCCGGGGCGCGAACGACCTGGCGATCTTCCAGACCGGCCTGGTCTTCGTCCCGAAGGCGGAGACGAAGGCCGCGCCGCTGCCGTCGGTCGCGCAGCGCCCGAGCGACGCCGAGGTCCAGTCGCTGTACGACGCCCTCCCGGACCAGCCGCTGCACGTCGGAGTCGTGCTGACCGGTGCGCTGACCCCGACCGGTTGGTGGGGCAAGGGCCGCCCGGCCGGCTGGGCCGACGCGGTGCAGATCGCGCGGCTGATCGCGTCCGCGGTCGGTGTGGAGCTGGTCGTGAAGAACACCGAGCTCGCGCCGTGGCACCCGGGGCGGTGCGCCGAGTTCTCGATCTCGGACACCGTGGTCGGGCATGCGGGTGAGCTGCACCCGAAGGTGTGCCAGGCGTTCGGGCTGCCGGCCAGGTCGAGTGCGGTGGAGCTGGATCTCGACGCGCTGATCGCGGCAGGCCCGGAGTCGGTCGCGGCGCGGCCGTTCTCGTCGTACCCGGTGGCCAAGGAGGACGTCGCGCTGATCGTCCCGGCCGAGGTGTCGGCGGCGGACGTGCAGGCGGCGCTGGCCGAGGGTGCGGGCGAGCTGCTGGAGGCGGTCCGGCTGTTCGACGTGTACACCGGCGAGCAGATCGGCGAGGGCAAGAAGTCGCTGGCGTTCGCGCTGCGGTTCCGGGCCCCGGACCGGACCCTGAAGGAGAACGAGGTCGCCGACGCGCGCCAGGCCGCCGTCCAGGTCGCCGTCGACCGCTTCGGCGCCGTCCAACGGGTCGGCTGAGATGAGTGGCGCCGCGCGCCGGCTCGCCCGGGCTTCGCGATGAGCAGGGCCCATCCGCGAGTTGCCGTCGCGGCGCCGAACGCGGCAGCGGCCGACGCTGGTGTGCGGGTGGCCGCGGAAGGCGGCAACGCCGTGGACGCCGCGATCGCCGCCACGCTCGTCACGATGGTGAACGAGATCGGCGTGGTCTCACCGGCCTCGGGCGGCTTCGTCACGTTGCAGGTCGCGGGCGGGGACCCGGTCACGATCGACGGCTGGGTGGAGATGCCCGGCCGCGGCCTGTCCGCCGAGCAGTTCGGCCGCGGCGTCTGGGACGTCACCACCGACTACGGCGGCGGTACGACGACCACGGTCGGCCACGGCTCCGTCGCCACACCGGGCGGGATGAAGGCGCTCGACCTCGCCCACCGCCGCTCCGGCAAGGCGCCGTGGCGCGAGGTCGTCCAGCCCGCGATCGACGTCGCCCGCAACGGCTTCCCGCTGAGCCGGACGTCGGGCTACTACCTCGGCTTCACCCACGAGATCATCTTCGGCTGGCACCAGCCGAGCCACGGCGTCGTGCACGACCACGACGGCGAGGTGATCAAGGCCGGTACGACGATCGTCATCCCGGAGCTCGCCGAGGCGCTCGAGCTGATCGCCCGCGACGGCGCCGAGACCCTGTACACGGGGCAGCTCGCCCAGCTCCTGATCCACGACATGGCCGCCAACGACGGCATCCTCACCGCGGAGGACCTGGCCGCGTACGAGGCCGTCGTACGCCCGGCCCTGGTGGTGAAGCAGAACGGCTGGCGCCTGGCGACCAACCCGCCGCCCGCCGTCGGGGGAGTCGCTGTCGCCGCGATGCTCGCGCTGCTGGACGGCGTACCGTCCGACGGCAGTTGGAACCAGTCCGAGCTGGAGCGGCTGATCGACGTCCAGCACGCCGTGCTCGGCCGGCGGCTCGCCGAGCTCGACGAGGAGGACGTGCGCAAGCTGGAAGGTCAGCGGGTGCTCGAGCTGGCCTCGGCCGGCGACCTGCGCGCGCTGACTTCGCCCAGTACGGCGACGGTGTCGGTCGTGGACGACGAGGGTGACGCCTGCGCGATCACGGTCTCGTCCGGGTACGGATCCGGTGTGCTCACCCCCGGGACCGGCATCTGGCTCAACAACGCGCTCGGCGAGCAGGAGCTCCTGCACGGCGGGCCGCACAGCCTCGCGCCGGGCACCCGCCTCACCTCGAACATGGCGCCGAGCGTCGCCCGCCGCGACAGCGACGGTGCCGTGCTCGCGATCAGCTCGCCCGGTTCGGACCGGATCCCGACCGCGCTCGCCCAGGTCTACGCGCTCTACACCCACGGCGGCCTGCCGCTCCGCGAGGCCGTCGAGCACCCGCGCCTGCACGTCCGCGTCCGCGAGGACGTCGTGGTGGACTTCGAGGACGATCTGCCGGTCTCCGGCTCGACCGCGCTGCCGTCCCGCCCGATGCCGCCGCACTCGATGTACTTCGGCGGCGTGGCAGCCGCGTTCTGGGACCCGGCCGACGGCCTCCTCGCCGTCGGCGACCCGCGCCGTACCGGAGCGGTCGCGATCTCGTCCTGAGCGGTAAGGTCAACAATCTGACAGCGAGGACACGGAAAGGCAGCTGATGCGGGACACCCAGCCCGAGCTCTCCGTCGTCGTACCGATGTACGACGAGGAGGAGGTGCTGCCGATCTTCTTCGAGCGGATGCACCCGCTGCTCGACGGCCTGGGCATCACCTACGAGCTGCTCGTGGTCGACGACGGCAGCCGGGACCGGACCGCGGCGCTGCTCCTCGACGCGGCGAAGGACTGGCCGCAACTCCGGGTCGTACGGCTGCTCCGCAACTCCGGTCATCAGGCAGCGCAGTCGGCGGGGTTCCGCCGCGCCCGCGGCCGGTACGTCGTCACGATCGACGCCGACCTCCAGGATCCGCCCGAAGTCATCGCCGACTTCCTGCAGGCTGTCCGCGAACAGGACGTCGACGTCGTGTACGGCGTCCGCTCCGACCGCTCCAGCGACTCGTGGCCGAAACGTACGACGGCCCGGCTGTACTACCGCTTGATGTGCCGCCTGGTCGGCAAGCAGATCCCGTTCGACGCGGCCGACTTCCGGCTGGTGACCCGCCGGGTGGTGGACGCCGTGAACGCGCTGCCCGACGACGGCCGGGTGTTCCGCCTCGTCATCCCGTGGCTCGGCTTCCCGAGTACCGAGGTCCCGTACGTCCGGGCGGAGCGGGCCGCCGGGTCGACGAAGTACAGCGTGTCCAAGATGGTCCGGCTCGCGTTCGACAGCGTGACCGCGTTCTCGGCGGCGCCGCTGCGCCTCGCGACCTGGCTGGGCTTGCTCGGCGGCGCGATGTCCGGGTTGTTCGTCGTCGGCGCGCTGGTGATCAAACTGACCGGCCGGAGCATCCCGGGCTGGACGTCGACCGTGCTCGCGGTCAGTGTGATCGGCGCGATCCAGTTGCTCTGCCTCGGCCTGCTGGGGGAGTACGTCGCCCGCCTGTTCCAGTCGAGTCAACGCAGACCGCAGTTCCTCGTCGGCTACGACAGCCTCGACGACCACGGACATCAGGACCCACTGCACGAAAGCACCCCTTCCAACAGATGAAGCGGTCCCTCCCGTGGCTGCTGCCGATCGCGGTGGCGGCCGGTGGGTTCGCAGCGCTAAGTGACGTCGGCCCCGGTCCGCTCCTCAAGTACGCCGTCTACTTCGCGGCCGCGATCGCGCTGCCCGGCACGCTGTTGCTGCGGGCCGCGTGGCGCAGTACCGGGAACTGGGCCGAGGACCTCGGTCTCGGGTCGGTCGTCGGCGCGACGTGGCAACTGATCGGCTGGGCGATCTTCACCGCACTCGGCTGGCAGCGCTGGCTCATCGTCTGGCCGGCGCTGGTCCTGCTCGGCTTCGCGATCGCCGGCCGGCAGCATTTCCGGATCACCGAGCCCAAGCCGCTGCCGGTCGCGTGGACGTGGGGCTTGGCGGTGTCCGCTGCCGTGATGGTCGGCGCGACGACGTTCGGCGTGATGGCGTACCACCCGATGCCGCCGCACGGCGAGGCGTACTACCCCGACCTCCTCTACCACCTGTCGATGGTGCAGGAGCTGATCCGGTCGGTGCCGCCGGAAACGCCGCAGGTGGTCGGTGAGCCGCTCGAATACCACTGGTTCGCCAACGCCGACATGGCCGCAGCAGTGGACGTCACACGCCTGACACCGATGGTAGTGCTATTCCGTCTGTGGGTCCTGCCGTGGCTCGTCGTTTCACTGCTCGTCTGCGCGACACTTGCCCGCACGGTCAGTCGCACCTGGTGGACCGGAGTACTCGCTGCTCTCGCGCTGGCCGCGCCGCAACTGTTCCTGCTCGTCGACACGAGTGTGAATCTGGCCCCGCCGGTCAGCCTGCTCAGTCCGTCGCAGACGTTCGGCATGGTCGCGGCTGTCGCCGTCGCGGTGTTTCTGATCGACCTGCTGTTCAAGGACGGCAGTCGCTGGCTCTGGCTGATCACAGTGCCTGTTGCAGTCGTCGGCGGTGGGTCCAAGCCCGCTGTGCTGCCGTTGCTGATCGCGGCCGTCGGCCTCGCGGCGCTCTACCTATTGGTGACGACGCGGCGGTTGCCGTGGCGTTCGATCGGTACGGCGGCCGTACTGCTCGTCGTCGGCGCGATCACCTTCCTGACCGTCGCCGGAAGCACCAGTGGCTCGCGAGTGCAGTTCCTCGCCGTACTGAAGTCGCTGCCCGTCTACACTGCAGCGACAGGTGACAAGACGCAGCCAGGTGCCGGCGGCCTGATCCTCCCGGCGCTGGCACACGGCGAAGTGATCGGCACGCTGAGCCTGCTGCTCGGTCTGCTGCTGACGCTTCAGGCGATGTCGTGGGCAGGGTTCGGAGTGGCCGGCCGCAAGGATCCGGTCGCGTGGTTCCTGCTCGGTGCGATGATCGCCGGCTGGCTCGGGTACCTGCTGATCGATCATCCGTCGGTCAGCGAGTCGTACTTCGTCTACACCGCGGCGCCGTTCAGCCTGGCCGGAGCGGGATGGTTCGCAGCGACCAGTGCCCGCGCGGCGGGCCGGCCGATCCCGATAGCGATCGCCGCCTTCGTCCTGTCGATCCTGTACGCCGGTCTGCTGGTCTGGGCACGCGGTGTACCTGCCGCGTCGACAGGTCGGCAACTGTGGCTGAGCACGCGGATGCTGCTCGTCGTACTCGGCATCACCCTGTTCCTGCTCGTGGCGTGGCGCCTGTTCTTCCGGCAAGCAGGCGGCGGCATGTTTGTCGTACTGGTGCTGCTCTCGACCGCCCCGATCAGCTCCTTCCTGCAGAGCGCCGTCCGGGGTGACACCGAAAAGGCGCCGACGTACCGAGCGGCGCGCTGGTGGGTATACCCCGACGAGGCCTCGGCCGCGCTGTGGCTCGGGCGGCATTCCGCGCCGACCGACGTGGTCGCGACCAACACCTGGTGCCGCCCGGCCGGCCCGCCCGCGCCGGGCTGCGACGCGCGCGGCTATCTCGTCAGCGGGATCGCCGGCCGCCGCACGCTCGTCGAGGGCTGGGCGTACACGAGCCAGGCGATGGCGAAGCAGGGCGACAACGGCCGCCGCTACACCGAGCAGCCGTCACCGTGGCCGGACCGCGTCGCGCTCACCAACCAAGCCATCACGGCACCGACCCCCGAGCTGCTGCGCAGGCTGCGCGACGAGTACGGCGTGCGCTGGCTGTACGCCGACGCGCGCAACGGGCCCGTGGCGCCGGTGCTCGACCGGCTCGCCGTACGACGACACAGCGTGGGGAAGATCCTGATCTACGACCTCGGAGAGTGATTGTCCCGTAACATCGGGTCTGCATGGGCCGTTACGTCTGTGCAGGCCCGCCCGCCCCGCGGCCGCAGCAATGCACCTGATTGCTCGGGAGGGCGGGACACATGCGGGCAACCCGACCGGGGGCCATTCTTCTTGCCCTCGGCCTGTTGAGTCTGGGCACGATCTCCGCGAACGCCTACCAGGTGCCGACCGCACCGTTCGGGCAAGGGGACTCGGCCACCACGGTGATGCCGGGTTCGGGGCTGCGGCAGACGATCACCGTGAGCGGGCTGACCGAGCTCGGTGATCCGACGACCGCGGGCTTCCGTGGTATCGGCCCGGCCACGTACCAGCCCGCGATCGAGACCAAGACTCCGGCGCAGGACGTGGTGGTGAACACCGGCGACTGCGCGTCCACCGGCGGCTGTGGCGATCGCGGCACGCTGACGATCACGTTCTCCCAGCCGGTGCGCAACCCGGTGCTGCACCTCGGCGGTCTGGGCGGCTCCGTCACCCGGACTGTCAGCGGCCGGACGACCGCGCAGTCCGAGCTGCACTCGATCCTGAAGCTCGCCACTCCCGGCCTCAGCCTCACGAAGCTCGGCCAGGGCAACAACCTCGCCGTCACCAGCGACACGATCACCGCCGCGAACCACGACGCCGGCCCGAACTGCGTGAATACCAAGAGCCCGTCAGGCCTGGACACCTCCGCGACCGCCGCCTGCGGATCGGTCCGCGTCAACGGCGTCGTCACCACGGTCGCGTTCGACATGTCGGCGCTGTTCACGAAGCATCCGAAGCTGCCGGCGCTGAACACCGGCTCCTCGGGCGACGCGTTCTCGATCGTCGCGTCCACGCCCGAGGACTTCGGCGATGCGCCCACGACGTACGGCGCGGCGTGGTCGGTGCTCAGCGACGTACACCTCGGCAAGGACGTCACCGAGGACAACGCCGCGATCGCCAACGGCAGCACCGGCCCGGCCACACCTGACCAGTCCGACGACGGTGTCGTCTTCAAGCCGCTCCGCACGAGTCAGGCGTCGTACTCCGCCGACCTGCAGCTTGCCGGTACGTCGAAGGCGGGCCGCGCGTGCGCGTGGATCGACCTCAACGTCAACGGCGCGTTCGAACCGGGCGAGCGGGCCTGTGCCGCGTTCGCCGCCCAGCAGTCGACGATCACGCTGCGCTGGTCCGAGCTCGCTCCGAAGGCCGGAGCGTCGTACGCGCGGGTCCGGGTCGGGTACGACGTCGCGCAGGTCGAGAAGCCGACCGGGGCCGCGGATGCCGGTGAGGTCGAGGACCACCAGTTCGCGATTACGCCGCCGCCCCCGCCGGTGCCGGTCGACGACACCGTGACGACCGGGTTCGGCACCGCGGTCGTCGTACCGGTGCTGGCCAACGACAAGCCCGGCGATCCGGCCGCGCCGCTCACGCCCGGCACCTTGTGCCTGGTCAACGGCAGCACCTGCGTGCAGATGGTCAACGTCGTCGGTCAGGCGAAGTACGTCGCCAAACCCGACGGCACCGTCCGCGTCGAGCCGGTGCCGGGCTTCGTCGGTACGGCCAAGCCGATCACCTACCGCGTTGCCGACAGCAACGGCACTGCGGCTACCGCCAAGCTGACCGTGACGGTGTCCCTCCCGGCGCGCCCGGTGGCCAACCCCGACACCGTGACCACTCCGCAGAACGTCAGCGTGGCCGTCAAGCCGCTCGCCAACGACCGCGCCGCCGCGGGTGTGCAGCTGGCCTCCGGCTCCGTCGTACTGCGTGATCCGGCCGACGCGACGTTCAAGAAGAAGGTCGTGATCGCGGGCGAAGGCGCGTACGTCGTGAAGCCGGACGGTGGCGTGGACTTCGTCCCGGTGCCGCAGTTCACCGGCGTCGGGACGTCGATCGGCTACCGCGTCGCGGACACCACCCACCAAACCGCTGAGTCCACGCTGGCCGTCACAGTCACCGCGGTCACGCCGACGGCCAACGGTGACTCGGTTTCGACGGCGTTCGACACCGACATCGTCGTACCCGTGCTCGACAACGATCTGCCCGGCTCGCCGGACGCGCCGCTCGTCCCCGGATCGCTCCGGCTGGTGGACCCGGCCAGCAAGCAGCTCGTCGCGAAGGTGACGATCGCCCGGCAAGGCACCTTCCTGGTGACCGGCGGGAAGGTGAACTTCCAGCCGGTGCACGGCTTCACCGGAGTCGGGACACCGGTGACCTACCAGGTGCTCGACAAGAACGGTACGGCGGCGCGCGCCGATCTCACGGTCTCCGTCGCGGCGCCCGGCCCTCCGGTCGCGAACCCGGACACCATCACGACTGTGCAAGGGCAGTCCGTGGTGGCAACAGTGCTGGCCAACGACGAGCCCGGCCCGACCGGCGCGGCGCTGAAGCCGGGCAGTGTGCGGCTCCTGACGGCGACCAGGCCGGTGCTGTCACTTGTCGTCGCAGGCGAGGGCAAGTACTCGGTCAGGACCGACGGCACTGTGGTCTTCGACCCGCTGCCTGCCTTCAGCGGTAAGGCGACCGCGGTCGGCTATCAAGTGGCCGACGGCAACGGAGCGATCGGGAAGTCGACGCTGACGGCCCGCGTGACGAAGGTCCAGCCGGACGCGTCCGACGACACCGCGCGGACGGCGTACGACACGAAGGTGACCGTGCCGGTCCTGGCGAACGACACCGCGGGCGACCCGTCGATCCCGCTGGTACCGAGCACCGTCCGGCTGATCGATCCGGCCACGAAGCGGCCGACGGCGACGCTCGTGGTCCCCGGCCAGGCGAAGTACACGACGACGGCGGAGGGCGCGGTCGAGGTCGACCCGCTGCCCAAGTTCACCGGCGCCGCGACCCCCGTCAGCTACCGCGTCGCGGACGTGAACGGTACGCCGACCACCGCGACGCTGACCGTCACGATCGCCAAACCACCGGCCCCGACCGCGACACCCGACACAGCGACCGGCAAGCAGAACGTCACGCTCCGCGTGAACCCGCCGCTCAACGACCTCGCGGGCTCCGGGACCACGCTCGACCCGCGCAGCCTCCTGCTGGTCGATCCGGCCGACGGAGCGCTGAAGAAGCTGGTGAAGCTCCCGGGCCAGGCCGACTACCAGGTCAACCCGGACGGAACGGTGACCGTCGATCCGCTGCCCACGTTCACCGGCACGGCAGCCAAGGTGACGTACCGGATCGCCGACGAGTTCGGTCAGACCGCGCGGTCGACGATCACGGTCACGATCGCGCCGATCACCCCGGTCGCGGCCGACGACACCGCGCGGACGCCGTACGGCAAGAAGGTCACGGTGAACGTGCTGGCGAACGACAAGCCGGGTGACCCGACCGCCCCGCTGGTGCCGGGCAGTCTGCAGCTCGTCGATCCGGCCGATGGATTGCCGAAGGCAACGGTACGGATCCGGAACGAGGGTGTGTACACGGCCGGCGGGGGAGCGGTCCGGTTCGAGCCGGGCGCGATGTTCCGCGGGCCCGGTACGCCGCTGACGTACCAGGTGGCCGACCGGAACGGGACAAGGACGACCGCGCGCTTGACGGTCGCGGTCGGTCAGCCGCCGGTCGCGATCGCCGACACCGCCTCCACACTGCAGAACGTCACTGTGACGGTGAACGTGCTGTCCAACGACCGGCCGGGCACGGACGCGAAGCTCGACCGCGGTTCGGTCGGCCTGCTCGGTGCGGAGGGGTACGTGAAGTCTCGGACGGTCGCTGGGCAGGGCACGTATGCGGTGCAGCCCAGCGGTGCGATCGAGTTCGATCCGCTGCCCGCGTTCCGCGGCCAGGCGCGCGCGGTGCAGTACCGGGTCGCGGACTCGGACGGCAACTACGCGGCGTCGACGCTGAGCATGACCGTGACAGCGGTCAACCCGGTCGCCGTCAACGATTCGGCGATCACGCCGTACGGGCAGGCGCTCACGGTCAAGGTGCTGGCGAACGACAAGGCGGGCGACGCGTCCGCGCCACTGAAGCCGGCGAGCCTGGTCATCAAGGACGCCAGCGGGCGCTACGGCAAGACGCTGACGCGTGCCGGTGAGGGGACGTACTCCGTCGACGCCTACGGAGCGGTGACGGTCACGCCCGCCAAGGCCTTCCAGGGCGTGACGACGCCGACGACGTACCGGATCGCGGACGCCAACGGCACCACCGCGGAGGGCCTGCTGCTGGTGACGGTCGGCAAGGGGCCGTCGGCGGTGGCGGACGAGGTGAGCACGAAGCAGAACGTGACGGTCGCCGTCGATCCGCTCGCGAACGACGAGCCGGGGACGGGCGCGCAGTTCGACCGCGCGTCGGTCCAGGTGTACCGCGGGGCGTGGGGACCGAAGGCGGTGATCCCGGGGCAGGGCGTGTTCACCGTGAAGTCCGGCCGGATCACGTTCGATCCCGAACCGGCGTACCGCGGGGTCGTGTCGGTCGCGTACCAGGTCAAGGACTCGACCGGGAACCCGGCGAGTGCATCCGTCACGGTGACGGTCGCGCCGGTCGTGCCCGTGATCAAGGACGACGCTGCGAGCACGCCGTACGAGACCGCGCTCACGGTCGACGTCCTCGCGAACGACGAGCCGGGTGACGTGAGTGCTCCGCTGGTAGCGGGCGGCGTACGGCTGGTGGATCCGGTGACCGGAGCCGCGGTGCCGGCGCTGGTCGTGCCGGGGGAGGGGACGTTCACGGTGCAGCCGTCCGGCGCGATCCGGTTCGCGCCGGTGGACGGGTACGCCGGGGTGGCGGTCCCGGTCGGGTACCAGGTGGCCGACCGCAACGGAACGATCGGCGCCGGATCGTTGACGATCACCGTGCAGGCTCGGCCGGTGGCGGTGCCGGACGAAGCGCGGACCAAACAACACGTCGCGGTGGCCGTCGATCCGCTCGCGAACGACAAGCCGGGTCCGGGCGCGACCCTCGACCCGAAGTCGCTGCTGCTCGTCGGGCCGAGTGGTGCACTGGTCGATCAGGTGGCGATCGCGGGGCAGGGCACGTACGTCGTGGCCGACGGCAAGGTGACGTTCACCCCCGACGCGACGTTCTCGGGCACCGCGCGGCCGGTGGCGTACGACGTGAAGGACAGCAACCGGAACTCGGGCCGCGCGACGATCACCGTGACGGTCGTGCCGGTGCGTCCGGTGCTCGTCGACGACAGTGCCAAGACCGCGTTCGGTACGGCGGCCGTCGTGAACGTGCTCGGCAACGACAAGGCCGGTGACCCGTCGGCGCCGCTCCGCCCGAGTTCCGTCGTCCTGCGGGATCCCGCCGACGCCAAGGAGAAGAAGTCCGTGACCGTGCCGCGCGAGGGCACGTTCGCGGTGGATGCCGCCGGCGCGGTCACCTACACGCCGGCGAAGGGTTTCGTCGGTACGACGCGTGCGCTGTCCTATCGGGTCACCGACGCGAACGGAACGTCGGGCACCGCGCTGCTCGACGTGACCGTCGCCGGACCGCTGCTCGCCAAGGCGGCACCCGACACCGCGACCGGTACGCCGGGCAACCCGGTCGCGGTGAACCCGCTGCTCAACGACAGCGGGGAGATCAGGCCGAGCTCGGTCTGCCTCCGGACGCCGAGCGGCACGTGCGCGAAGAACGTCACCAACGGCGCCGGCACCTGGACGGTCGGCACGGACGGAACGGTCACGCTCAAACCGGTGGCCACGTTCACGGGCACCGCGAAGGTGACCTACGAGCGGACCGACGACACCGGCGAGATCGTTGCCGCGCCGGTGAAGTTCACCGTCGGGGCCGCACCGGCCGCGGAGCCACGCACCGTCAACCGCACCCACCTGGCCGCAACCGGTGGCCCACCAGCGATCGTCCTCACCCTCGGCATCCTCCTCGCCGCGCTCGGCGCAACCCTGGTCGCCATCGCACGCACACGGAAGTGATCTCCAGGCCATCACAATCCTGGCGCGGACGACGCTCCACGCGGAGGAGCGCCGTGCGCGGGCGATTGTGATGGCCTACAGGTCCATGACCAGTGTGATCTCGTCGCGGTAGTCGTCCGGGGCGACCCGGATCGCGCGGGGATGGGTGCCGACGATGCGGTAGCCGAGGGGGCCGTAGAAGTTCTCCAGGCCGAGGCCGCCGCGAATGGTGAGCTGGAGTTGCTCGAGGCCGAGATCGACCGCGGAGCCGCGCAGACCCTCCATCAGCATCCGGCCGCCGCCGTTGCCCTGGTGCTCCGGATGCACCATCACCCGCAGCACCGTGCGCCAGTGCGGCTGCAGAACGCCTCCGCGGGCGACCAGCATGCCCATCCCGACGTACCGCTCGCCGTCGTGCAACACGCCGAGCAGGTCCAGGCCGGCCGCGACCCGGCCGAGCGCGCCGTCGAGGTTCTCGGCGATCTGGTCCACCGGCGCCGGCGCGGTGTGCCCGACCGCGCCGCCCGCGTTCGTGGCCGCGACCCACGTGTCCAGCAGGTCCGCCCGCAACCCCGGATCGAGTGCCTCGTCCGGGTCCGCCACCAGGTACTTCACCGCACCTCCATCTGCGACTGAGTTGCAGATAGTCTACGGCTCCAGAGGGTGCAGCGGAGGCACGGTGCCCAGCTTGTCGGGGTTCCGGATCAGGTACAGCTCGGTGATCCGGCCGTCGGCGCTCTTCATGAACGTGACGGTGTCCGGCTCGTCGTCGACGTACGCGATATAGGCGAGTTCGTCGTTCAGTGTCGCCATCCGGATCTCGAACTCCGGGTAGTCCGCGAGTACGGCGAACATCCAGCGCGCGATCTTCTCCGCACCCTGGATCGGGCGCAGCGCGGCCCTCTTCTTCCCGCCGCCGTCGCTGATCAGGACGGCCTCCGGCGCGAGCAGCGCCACCACCTGGTCGAAGTCACCCGAGCCGGCCGCCTGCATGAACCGCATCGTCAGCTCGTCGTGCCGCGCCTTGTCGACGGGGTGCCGCGGCTGCCGCGCGTGCACGTGTCCCCGGGCGCGATGGGCAAGCTGCCGTACGGCGGCCTCCGAGCGGCCGAGTGTGTCGGCGATCTCGTCGTACGGCAGGTCGAACACCTCCCGCAGGACGAATGTGGCGCGCTCGAGCGGTGACAACGTCTCGAGGACGACGAGCATGGCCATACTGACCGAGTCCGCCAGTTCGACCGCGGCCGCCGGGTCGTCGTCGGTCGCCAGCGGCTCCGGCAGCCACGGGCCGACGTACTGCTCTCGGCGGGCCTTCTGCTCGCGCAACCGGTTGAGCGCCAGCCGGGTCGTGATGCGGATCAGGTACGCCCGCGGGTCGCGGATGTCGTCGTGGTCGATCGCGGACCAGCGCAGCCACGCCTCCTGGACCACGTCCTCCGCGTCGCTCACGCTGCCGACGACCCGGTACGCCGCGCCGACCAGCACCTGGCGGTGTTCGGCGAACTCGCGGGCGAGCTGCTCCTCGGTCACTGCACCGGCCTCAGTTCGCAGTACTCCTTGAACCCCTGGCTGGTGAGACCGAGAGCGGAGTTGAACCGGGACCGGTAGTTCTCCAGCGCCACGACCGCGGTCAGTTCGACCAGTTGCTCGTCGCTGAGGTCCTGGCGCAGCCGCTCGACCTGCTCGTCGGTGACCTCCGGCGGGGTGGCGGTCATCGCCTCGGTGTAGTCCATCACCGCGCGCTCCAGATCCGTGTAGGCGTCGCTGTCCCGCCACCTTGGCACATCGCGCAGCTTCGCGGGATCGACACCCTGGTGATGGGATTCCCAGTAGCCGAAGTCCATGCACCAGCTGCAGCCGATCCGCGCCGACGCCACCATCACACTCAGCGCCTTCAGTCCCGGGTCCAGCGTGTTCCAGCGTGCCGCCGTGGTCTCCATCAGCGTCGCCGACACCAGGACCCGCCGGTTGTGCAACGCCAGCTTCACCGGGTCCAGCACCTTCCGGTACCTCCGCCGGGTGCCCCACTCCACCAGCCGCACCGTCAAGGACCGCCGGTGCTCCAGCCCGATCCGCGCCATCGCTAACCTCCGAAATTCGTCGTCGGCCCTTGGACACGCCCCGAGGTCCGGGCTGTGACATGACCTGCGTCACAGGGTGCATCCCGGCGGAGTGGGTAGTTGATGGACGAGACGTGGTTGGATATTCATGCGGCACGTGGCATACTCATTCACATGAGTGTGACGGTGGCGGTAGCCGGGGCCAGTGGGTATGCGGGAGGCGAGCTGCTCCGGTTGCTGAGCGGCCACCCCGAGGTGGAGATCGGCGCCCTGACCGCCGGCGGGAACGCCGGTACGGCGCTCGGCGCGCACCACCCGCACCTCGTGCCGCTGGCCGGGCGCATCCTGGTCGAGACCACGGCGGAGAATCTCGCCGGTCACGACGTGGTGTTCCTGGCCCTGCCGCACGGACAGTCCGCCGGAATCGCCGAGCAGCTCGGCGATGACGTCACCGTGATCGACTGCGGCGCGGACTTCCGGCTGACCGAGGCCGAGGCGTGGGTCGAGTTCTACGGCGGCGAGCACGCCGGATCCTGGCCGTACGGGCTCCCGGAGCTCCCCGGGCAACGGGACAAGCTCCGCGGGTCGAACCGGGTCGCCGTACCGGGGTGTTACCCGACCGTCTCCACACTGGCCCTGCTGCCCGCCGTACAGAACGGGCTCGTCGACTCCACGCAGCTCGTGGTGGTCGCGGTCAGCGGTACGTCGGGCGCGGGCAAGGCGCCGAAGGCACACCTGCTCGGTGCGGAGGTGATGGGTTCCGCGTCGGCGTACGGCGTCGGCGGGGTGCACCGGCACACGCCGGAGATCGAGCAGAACCTCACGCCGTACGCCGACCAACCTGTGAGCGTCTCGTTCACGCCGGTGCTCGCGCCGATGGCCCGCGGCATCCTGGCGACCTGCAGCGCGCCGATTGCCGAGGGCACCGACTACGCGGCGCTCCGGAAGGCCTACGAGGACGCGTACGCCGACGAGCCCTTCATCCACCTGCTGCCCGAGGGACAGTGGCCGCAGACCCAGGCCACCCTCGGGGCGAACACCGTGCAACTGCAGGTCGCCCTCGACCAGCGCACCGGCCGTGTCGTCATTGTGGCCGCGATGGACAACCTCACCAAGGGCACCGCCGGCGCCGCCGTGCAGTGCATGAACCTGGCCACCGGTCTCGACGAGACCCTGGCCCTTCCTCTAGTAGGAGTAGCTCCGTGACCGTCGATATCACCCCGGACGCTGCGCTGGATTCTGGAGTCGATCGGAGCGCCGGTGTCACCGCGCCGGCCGGCTTCCGAGCGGCCGGGGTGATCGCCGGGATCAAGCCCGCCGGTACGCCGGACCTCACCGTCGTGGTCAACGACGGCCCGCACGACGTCGCCGCCGGCGTCTTCACCACGAACAAGGTGAAGGCCGCGCCGGTGCTCTGGTCGCAGCAGGTCCTGACCGCCGGCAAGCTCAAGGCCGTCGTCCTGAACTCCGGCGGCGCCAACGCGTGCACCGGACCCGAAGGCTTCCAGGACACGCACAAGACCGCCGAGAAGCTGGCCGAGGTGCTCGGCGTCGGCGCCGCGGAGATCGGCGTCTGCTCGACGGGCCTGATCGGCGAACGCCTCCCGATGGACAAGCTGATTCCAGGTGTCGACGCGGCCGTCGCGGCGCTCGGTGACGACGCCGCGGCCGGTCTGGCGGCGGCGACCGCGGTGATGACGACCGACAACGTGCCGAAGCAGGCCGCGCTTCGGCACCCCGACGGGTGGAGCATCGGCGGCTTCGCGAAGGGCGCCGGGATGTGCGCGCCGAACATGGCGACGATGCTGAGCGTGATCACCACCGACGCCGTCCTCGACCAGCCGCACCTCGACCACGCGCTGCGCAACGCGGTCGGCAAGACCTTCAACCGGCTCGACGTCGACGGCGGTACGTCGACCAACGACACCGTGCTGCTGCTGAGCTCTGGCGCCTCCGGGGTGACCGTGACGCCCGAGGCGTTCGAGGCCGCTTTGACCGCCCTGGCTGCTGACCTGGTGAAGCAGTTGCAGGCGGACGCGGAGGGCGTCACGAAGCACGTGAGCATCACGGTCCAGGGTGCCGCGACCGAGGCGGAGGCGCTGGCCGCCGCCAAGATCGTTGCCGAGGACAATCTGTGCAAGACGGCGTTCTTCGCCTCCGATCCGAACTGGGGACGGATCGCGATGGCGGTCGGGAACGCGCCCACCGCCTTCGACCCGTCGCTGCTCGACATCAGGCTGAACGGCGCTGCCATCTGTGTCGCCGGCGGCAAGGGCGTCGACCGCTCCGAGGCGGACCTGAGCGGTCTCGAGATCGACGTGGTCATCGACCTGCACGCCGGCCCGGCGTCGGCGACCGTCCTCACCACGGACCTGTCGCACGCGTACGTCGAAGAGAACTCGGCGTACTCGTCATGAGCGAACGGAGTGAGCTCATCATCAAGCACAGGGCGTTTCGTGCCTCATCCGCGCCCGGAGCGAAGCGAGGACGTGGATGAGCTACCCGGAAGCGGTCGAGAAGGCGGCCGTACTGACTGAAGCGCTGCCGTGGTTGAAGGAGTTCCACGGCAAGACCGTCGTGGTGAAGTACGGCGGGAACGCGATGGTCGACGAGAAGCTCAAGCGGGCGTTCGCCGAGGACATCGTGTTCCTCCGGTACGCCGGGGTGCGGGTCGTCGTCGTGCACGGCGGGGGACCGCAGATCAGCGACATGCTCGGTCGGCTCGGGATCGACAGCGAGTTCCGGGGCGGACTGCGGGTCACCACGCCCGAGGCGATGGACGTCGTCGGCATGGTGCTGGTCGGCAAGGTCGGCCGCGAGTTGGTCGGGCTGCTCAACGCGCACGGCCCGTTCGCGGTCGGGATGTCCGGTGAGGACGCGGGCCTGTTCACCGCGGAGCGCCGTACGGCGCTGGTGGACGGCGAGCAGGTCGACATCGGGCTCGTCGGCGACGTGGTCGAGGTCCGGCCGGAGGCGGTGATCGACCTGATCGACGCCGGCCGGATCCCGGTGGTGTCCACGATCGCGCCGGACGAGGACGGCCTGGCGCACAACGTCAACGCCGACACCGCGGCCGCCGCGCTGGCGTCCGCGCTCGGTGCGGCGAAGCTCGTCGTCCTCACCGATGTCGCCGGGCTCTACCGGAACTGGCCGGACAGCGACGAGATCATCACCCAGATCGACACCACCGAGCTGGCCGAGTTGCTGCCGTCGCTGGCATCCGGCATGGTGCCGAAGATGGAAGCCTGCCTGCGCGCGGTCGAGTCGGGTGTGTCCCGGGCGACCGTGATCGACGGCCGCGTACCGCACTCGCTCCTCCTCGAGATCTTCACCGACGCCGGAGTTGGAACCCAGGTGATTCCTTCATGACCGAACTGCTGACCGTCGACGGCACACAGGCGGCGCTGACCGAGCGGTACTCCGGCGCGCTGATGAACACCTTCGGCGCGCCGAAGCGGGTGCTGGTCCGCGGCGAGGGCGCGTACCTGTGGGATGCCGACGGCAACAAGTACCTCGACCTGCTCGGCGGGCTCGCGGTGAACTGCCTCGGGCACGCGCACCCGTTCGTGGTGTCCGCGGTGACCTCGCAGCTCGCCACGCTCGGCCACGTCTCGAACTTCTTCGCCTCCGCGCCGCAGATCGCGCTCGCCGAGAAGCTGCTCGCTCTCTTCGATGCCCCCGGCAAGGTGTTCTTCACCAACTCCGGCACCGAGGCGAACGAAGCCGCCTTCAAGATCACCCGGCGCACCGGCCGCACCAAGATCGTCTCCACCGTCGGCGCCTTCCACGGGCGGTCGATGGGCGCGCTCGCGGTGACCTGGAAGCCGGCGTACCGGGAGGCCTTCGCGCCGCTGCCCGGTGACGTGGAATTCGTGCCGTACGGCGACGCGGAAGCGCTGGCCGCCGCGGTCGACGACCGGACCGCGGCCGTGGTGCTCGAGCCGATCCAGGGCGAGAACGGCGTCGTCCTACCGCCGGCCGGCTACCTCCAGGCGGCGCGGCGGATCACGTCCGAGCACGGCGCACTGTTGTGGATCGACGAGATCCAGACCGGGATCGGGCGGACCGGGACCTGGTTCGCCTACCAGCCCGAGGGCATCACGCCGGACCTGGTGACGGTGGCGAAGGGCCTCGGCGCCGGCATCCCGATCGGTGCGTGCATCGGGCTCGGCGCGGCCGCCGACCTGCTGCAGCCGGGAAACCACGGTACGACGTTCGGCGGCAATCCGGTCGCGGCGATCGCCGGCCTTGCGGTGCTGACCGTGATCGAGCGGGACGGCCTGCTCGAGCAGGTGAATGCCGTCGGCAACCACCTCGCCTCGTCGGTGATCGCGCTCGACCATCCGCTCATCTCCGGTGTCCGCGGTCGTGGTCTGCTGCTCGCTATCCAGCTGACCAAGCCGGTGTCCGAGCAGGTGGCGGCGTTGGCGCTGGAGGCCGGGTTCGTGGTGAACAATCCGATTCCGGACGCGTTGCGGCTGGCGCCGCCGTACATCCTCAGCAAGGCTGATGCGGACAGTTTCGTCGCAGCCCTTCCGGGGCTGCTCGACAAGGTGGAGGCTGTGTGATGGTGCGGCACTTCTTGCGGGACGACGACCTGTCCCCGGTCGAGCAGGACGAAGTACTGACGCTGGCCGCGCAGCTGGCGACGGATCGGCACGGGCACAAGCCGCTCGAGGGGCCGAAGACGGTCGCGGTGATCTTCGACAAGACGTCGACGCGGACCCGGATCTCGTTCGCGGTCGGGATCTCCGAGCTGGGCGGCGTACCGCTGGTGATCGACGCGCAGACCTCGCAGCTGGGCCGTGGCGAGCCGATCGCGGACACCGCGCGGGTGCTGGACCGGCAGGTCGCGGCGATCGTGTGGCGGACCTTCGGCCAGAGCCGCATCGAGGAGATGGCCGCCGCCTCGAGCGTGCCGGTGATCAACGCGCTGACCGACGAGTTCCACCCGTGTCAGATCCTCGCGGACCTGCAGACCGTGCGGCAGCACAAGGGCTCGACCGCCGGGCTGAAGCTGGTGTATCTCGGCGACGGCGCGAACAACATGGCGCACTCGTACCTGCTCGGCGGCGCGACGGCCGGCATGCACGTGATCATCGGGTCGCCGGAGGAGTACCAGCCCGACCCGGACGTCGTCGTCCAGGCGGCGGCGATCGCCGAGCAGACCGGCGGATCGGTCGCCTGGAGCGGGGACCCGATCGCGGCGGCCGACGGTGCCGACGTCGTGGCCACCGACACCTGGGTGTCGATGGGGCAGGAGTCCGAGGCGGCGGACCGCGAGGCGCCGTTCGTGCCGTACGCCGTGACCGAGGAGCTGCTCGGCAAGGCGAAGCCGGACGCGATCGTCCTGCACTGCCTGCCCGCCTATCGTGGCAAGGAGATCGAGGCGGCCGTGATCGACGGACCGCAGTCGGTCGTCTGGGACGAGGCGGAGAACCGGCTGCATGCGCAGAAGGCGCTGCTGTCGTGGCTGCTCGCAAGGAGTTTCTCGTCGTGAGTATCGCGGTTCCCACTACCAAGACGGCCCGCCAGCAGCGAATCGTCGATCTGCTCGGGCGGCAGCCTGTGCGGTCGCAGACGGAGCTGGCCGAGCTGCTCGCGGCCTCCGGGCTGGTGGTCGGGCAGGCGACGCTGTCGCGGGACCTGGTGGAGATCGGTGCAGTGAAGGTTCGCGACTCGTCCGGCCAGCTGGTGTACGCCGTACCGGGTGAAGGCGGTGACCGTACGCCGCGTGCCGGTGAGGCTGCCGCGTTCGAGGCCCGGCTGGCCAGAGTGGCGTCGGAGTTGCTCGTGTCGGCCGAGGGCAGCGCGAACCTGGTGATCCTGCGGACTCCGCCGGGCGCGGCGCAGTACTTCGCCTCGGCGATCGATCACGTGGGGCTCGACGACGTGCTCGGCACCATCGCCGGCGACGACACCGTCATGGTCGTTTCCCGCAACCCCACCGGGGGAGAGGCCCTGGCCGCCCGTTTCCTGTCCCTCGCCGCCCGTTCCGAACCGAAGTAGAGGAAGTGTCGTGAGTACTGGAGAGAGCGCCGCCCTGTGGGGCGGACGGTTCGCGGGCGGGCCGGCGGATGCGCTGGCGGCGTTGAGCAAGTCGACGCAGTTCGACTGGCGGCTGGCGCCGTACGACATCGCCGGGTCGAAGGCCCACGCCAAGGTGCTGCACCGGGCGGGGCTGCTGACCGACGAGGACCTGTCCGCGATGCTGGCGGGGCTCGACGAGTTGCTGGACGACGTACTGTCCGGGAAGTTCCTCCCCGCAGAGGAGGACGAGGACGTCCACACCGCGCTGGAGCACGGGCTGCTCGTGCGGCTCGGCGCCGAGCTGGGCGGGCGGCTGCGCGCCGGACGGTCGCGGAACGACCAGGTCGCGACGCTGTTCAAGGGCTATCTGCGTGAGCACGGCCGGATCATCGGGCGGCTGTTGCTGGAGCAGGTTCAGGTGCTGGCCGAGCAGGCTTCGCGGCACCTGGGTGTGGCGATGCCGGGGCGGACGCATCTGCAGCACGCGCAGCCGGTGCTGCTTTCGCATCATCTGCTCGCGCACGCGTGGCCGCTGATCCGGGACCTTGATCGGCTGGCCGACTGGGACGCCCGGGTTGCCGCGGACTCGCCGTACGGCTCGGGGGCGCTGGCCGGTAGTTCGCTGGGGCTGGACCCGGTCTTCGTCGCGCAGGAGCTGGGCTTCACGAATTCGTCGGCGAACTCGATCGACGGTACGTCGGCGCGGGACTTCGTGGCGGAGTTCGCGTTCGTCACCGCGCAGATCGGCGTCGACCTGTCCCGGCAGGCGGAGGAGGTCATCCTCTGGGCGACGAAGGAGTTCGGGTTCGTCGAGCTGGACGACGCGTTCTCGACCGGGTCGAGCATCATGCCGCAGAAGAAGAACCCGGACATCGCCGAGCTCGCCCGGGGCAAGGCGGGGCGGCTGATCGGGAACCTGAGCGGCCTGCTGGCGACGCTGAAGGCGCAGCCGCTCGCGTACAACCGGGACCTGCAGGAGGACAAGGAGCCGGTCTTCGACTCCATCGACACGCTCGAGGTCCTGCTGCCCGCGTTCACCGGGATGATCCGGACGTTGCGCTTCAACTCCGCCCGCTTGGAGGAGCTCGCTCCGCAGGGCTTCTCGCTGGCGACCGACATCGCCGAGTGGCTGGTCCGCCAGAAGGTCCCGTTCCGGGTCGCCCACGAGCTGGCCGGCGCCTGCGTCCAGGAGTGCGAGAAGCGGAACATCGAGCTCTGGGACCTGACCGACGCCGACCTGGCCGCGATCTCACCCGAGCTGACCCCCGAGGTCCGCTCGGTCCTGACCGTCGAGGGTTCCCTGGCCTCCCGCAACACCCGCGGCGGCACCGCCGAGGACCGCGTGACGGAACAGCTGGCCGAACTGCGGACCCGGATCGCCGACCACGGAACCCGTCTCGCTTAGGGTGCTGCGCATGCGGCGTTCACTTCTTGCTGGTCCTGTGCTGGAAGTGGCGCCGAAGCTGCTCGGCATGGTCCTGCGCAGCACGACCGCCGAGGGGACGGTCGCGGTCCGGCTGACCGAGGTCGAGGCGTACGACGGCCCGAACGACCCCGGCTCGCACGCGTACCGCGGTCAGACCGCCCGGAACGCGGTGATGTTCGGCCCGCCCGGGTTCCTGTATGTGTACTTCACCTACGGCATGCACTTCTGCATGAACGTCGTCGCCGGTCCGGACGGTACGCCGTCCGCGGTGCTCCTGCGAGCCGGCGAGATCGTCGAAGGCGTCGAACTGGCCCGCGCCCGCCGCCGCCCCACGCCGGAGAAGACCGTCATCAACCAAGCAACGCCCGACTTCCGCCCGGACGGGCCGGGCCTCCGGCCGGACGCGCCGGGCCTCCGGGCGAGCGCGGCCGGCGTTCGGGCGGGGCGGTTGGTCAAGCGGGCGGCCGCGAACCCGGACCGCGACCTCGCGCGCGGTCCGGCGCGGCTGTGCGTTGCCCTCGGCATCGGACGTGAGGGCAACGGCGCCGACCTCCTCGCCAAGACCTCGTCCATCCAGCTCGTCGACGGTCCGGGCTTCGACGGCGTACCGTCTACCGGCCCGCGCGTCGGGCTGCGTGAGGCCGCCGACCGCGCCTGGCGCTTCTGGATCCCCGGCGACCCGACCGTCTCCCCGTACCGCCCGCACGTCCCGAAGAAGCGTTCCTAACGGTTGGCCAGCTCCAGCACGTAGTCCAGCTGCGGGAGCCCGTGCTCCACCTCGGGATCCGGGAACAGCCCGATGTGGTGCACCCCGGCCACCTCCAGGGTCTCGAGGTGCGCCGCCGCGTCGTCGAGCGTGCCGACCGCGCCGATCTGCGTCCACCAGTCGCGCGGCATCCCGACCAGGCCGGCGTTGCCCGAGTCGTCGTACAACTTCTTCAGCTCCTCGAAGAACGGCAACGCGGTCAGCTGCGGCGCCTTCGCCGCGATCCGCTCGGCCAGCCAAGGCGCCGTCCACTCGTACGCCGCCCTGCGATCCTCGCGCACGCACATCGCCGCGAAGACAGCCACCACGAAACCCTCGGGCGAACCGGCGTACTGCACCGACTGGCGTACGTACGCCGCCGTCGCCGGCTCCGCGAGCACGACACCGCCCGCGACCCGTCCTGCCAGAGCCATCGACTTCGGGCCCTGCACCCCGAGCAAGATCGGCGGTACTGCGGCCGGCGGCGCGTCCAGCTTCACCTTGTCGAGGAAGACGGTCTTGCCCTCGACGCTGACCTCCTCGCCGCGCAGCAGCCGCGTGACACTCGTGGTTACCTCCTCGAGCGCTGTCAGCGGCGACTTCGGCCGGACGCCCATCTGGCCCATCCACGACTGCACCCCATGACCGATGCCCGGCAGGAACCGGCCCGGCCCGAGGGCCTCCAGCGTCGCGAACTCCATCGCCGTCACGGCCGCCGTACGAGCGACCGCCGGCACGATCCCGAGCCCGACGGTCAGCCGCTCCGTCGACGTGAGCGCGGCCGACACGAGTGACGGGCCGGCCGTGTAGAAGCAGTCCTCGATGATCCACAGCTCGTCCGCGCCGCCGTCGTCGAGGCGCCGCGCCACGTCCCTGACGAGCGCGGCCGGGTAGGTCCGGGGGAAACACATTCCGACATCGGTCATGGGGAGAAGGTAGGAGATGCCACCGACAGTTCGCTCGAAGTGCCGACGTTCTCGGGCGGCGTTGTCGGATTCCGGGTAGCCGGTTCGTGGACAGGGCAAGCGGACCGAACAAGATCCCCAGAGACTCGAGGAGAGCCACGATGAACGACCAGACCGGGCGAGTGACCAGACCATTCCGATTCGGAGTCGTTGCCCCGCTCACTTCTGACCTGCCGACGTGGCGGGACCGCGTGCGCCGCATCGCCGGCAGCGGCTACTCGACGCTGCTGGTGCCCGACGTTCCTACGTGGCAGCCGGCGCTGGGCCCCATGCTGGCCACCGCGGCCGCGCTCGCTGACCTGCGGGTCGGCTCCTGGGTCTATGCCGCCGCGCTGCGCCAGCCATGGAGCACCGCATGGGAGGCCCACTCACTTTCAGTGCTCACCGAAGGTCGCTTCGAGATGGGCATCGGCGCCGGCCGGCCCGGGATCGAGGTCGAGCTGGGCCTGCCTGCCGTCTCCCCGGCCGAGCGTCGTACCAGGATGCGCGAGACCGTGGCCGCCCTGCGTGAGTTCGACGGCCCGGAGCTGCACACGCCGGTCGTCATGGCGGTCAGCGGACCGAAGTCGCAGGCGCTGGCGCTCGAAGTCGCTGACGCGGTCACGTTCGTACTCCCAGCCGACGATGACCGGGCCGAGACCACGCGCCGGGTGCGCGACTTTGCCGGCGGCCGGGACATGGAACTCGCCCAGCACGTCGCCGCTGTGGGTGACGGTGTCGCCCCGTTCATGGCGCCGCCCGACCTCGACACCGCGGCGCTGCGCGCGGCGGACTCGCTCGTCGTACTGCCGAGCGACCCCGGAGCGGCCGCCGAAGAAATCCAGCGACGACGCGAGGAGATCGGGTTCTCCTATTTCGTCATCGGCGCCGACTTCGCCGACACACTCGCGCCGGCCGTCGCCAAGCTGGCCGGACAGTAGGCGCTGCACTCCCTCGGCCGCCTGTCCCCGGCCGACATGCTCTACCGCGGGGGAGGACGACTAGCGGACCGTGCGGCGGGTAGGTTTCTGGTATGGCCCGTCCGCACTACTCGTCCCGTCTCGAGGACTGGTTCAACGTCGGTGTGGCGGCCGTGCTGCGGCGGCGCGGCTGGCGGGAGCGGATCATCCCGCAGGTCGGGTACGGCAACACCGAATTCGTCCGGGTGATCGCGCGCGTCGTCCTCGGACGCGATCCGCGCAACCAGCCGCGGTACGACGAGGACCAGGTGGTGCGGGGGTGGCGCGCATTCGTGACCGCGCCCGCGACGAAGGTGCCGGTGTCGGTGATCGTCAACGGGCAGACGTTCGAGACCGTCACCGACCGCGGCGGGTTCATCGACCTCGCGGTCCCGGTGGTGCTGCCGCCGGGGTGGCACGAGATCGTCCTGGGCATGCACGGCGACCGCCAGGCGCGGGCGCGGATCTTCGTCCCGGATCCGGACGCGACGTTCGGGCTCGTCAGCGACATCGACGACACGGTGATCCTGACGATGCTGCCGCGTCCGCTGATCGCCGCCTGGAACACGTTCGTGCGCGACGAGCAGGCGCGCCGCGTCGTACCGGGAATGGCTGGGCTGTACGAGGAGCTGCTGGCGGACCATCCCGGTGCGCCGATGTTCTACCTGTCGACCGGCGCCTGGAACACGGCGCCGACGCTGAGCAGGTTCCTTGCGCGGCACGGGTATCCGCCGGGGCCGTTGCTGATGACGGACTGGGGGCCGACCAACACGGGCTGGTTCCGGAGTGGGCAGGAGCACAAGCGGACCGCGCTACGCCGGCTGGCGCGCGAGTTCCCCAACGTGCGCTGGGTGCTGATCGGTGACGACGGCCAGCACGACCCCCAGCTGTACGGCGACTTCGCGCAGACCCATCCGGATCACGTACTGGCCATCGGGATCCGCCAGCTCACTCCGGCCGAGCAGGTGCTGTCGCACGGTCTGCCGGTGCCCAACGCCGACCCAGGTGCCCACGACCCGCACAGGCCGACCGCCGTCACGGTGCAGGGGCCGGACGGACATGCGTTGCGCCCACAGCTCAAGTCCGTGCTGACGCGTCCGGAACCCACCTGAGTCGCAGTACGCCGCCGTACAGGACACTAGTACCGACCGACGTACTCGAGGAGAGAACTAGTGACCGAACGCCGCACTCAGGTGCTTGACGACCTGGAGAGCCGTGGCCTGATCGCCCACTCCACCGATCCAGACGCCCTCAGGGCCTCGATGGCGGCGGGACCGATCACCTCCTATGTCGGTTTCGACCCCACCGCGCCCAGCCTGCACATGGGGAACCTGCTGCAACTGCTGACGCTGCGCCGCCTCCAGTTGGCCGGCCACAACCCCATCGGGCTCGTTGGTGGTGCCACCGGGTTGATCGGTGACCCCAAGGAGACGTCGGAGCGGGTGCTGAACCCGAAGGACGTCGTCCACGAGTGGGTCGAGCGGGTGCGCGTGCAGGTGGAGAAGTTCATCGACTTCGACCAGTCCCTGCCGAACCCGGCCCGGATCGTCAACAACTACGACTGGACCAAGGACCTCAACACGCTCGACTTCCTGCGCGACATCGGGAAGCACTTCCCGGTGAACCGGATGCTCGGCCGCGAGGTTGTGAAGGCGCGGCTGGAGCAGGGGATCAGCTACACGGAGTTCAGTTACGTGCTGCTGCAGTCGCTCGACTACCTCGAGCTGTACCGGCGGCACAACTGCACGCTGCAGACAGGTGGCAGCGACCAGTGGGGGAACCTGACGGCAGGTGTGGAGCTCATCCGCCGTGCTGACTCGGGGAAGGCGCATGCGCTGGCGACGCCGCTGGTGACGAAGGCCGACGGGACCAAGTTCGGGAAGACGGAGTCCGGCACTGTGTGGCTGGACCGCGAGCTGACGACGCCGTACGCGTTCTACCAGTTCTGGTTCAACAGTGACGACCGGGACGTCATGCAGCTGGTGCGGTTCTACACCTTCCGTACGGCGGAGGAGATCGCCGCACTCGAGCAGGCGACAGCGGACCGGCCACAGGCACGGGAAGCACAGCGGGTGCTGGCAGAGGACGTGACGACGTTGGTGCACGGGGCCGAGGAGACTCGGCGGGTGCAGGAAGCGTCGAAGGCGTTGTTCGGCCAGGGGGAGCTGGGATCGTTGGACGGTTCCACACTGGTCGCAGCGCTACGCGAGGCGCCTCATGTCGAGCTGGGCGCCGGCGAGGCGATGCCGACGTACGGCGACCTGCTGGTGAAGTCCGGCCTGGTGGCGAGCAAGTCCGCTGCGCGGCGGACGGTGGCCGAGGGTGGGGCGTACCTGAACAACGAGAAGGTGAAGGACGCGGAGTATGTTCCGGCCGCGGACGATCTGCTGCCGGGTGGCGTCTTGGTGCTGCGGCGTGGGAAGCGTTCGTTTGCAGGGGTTCTGGCCTCGCCGGCCCAGGGCTGACGGTTGTCCGACGGTCGCGTGCGGGGGTGGGCTCCACTCCCACATCCGGGTTGCCAAAGGCAAATTACAGCCTTGTGATTCAGCCCACCGGGGCTCGATTTGACCGGCAACCTGGGAGCCACGTAATCTTCTTCTTGTTGGAGCGAGGCGCGGGACGCGAAAGCGGCCGGTCGCTCCGAACCCCCCAAGGCTAGAGCAGCTGAAACGTGTCCTCGGACTCGGGTCGGCCACGCAGACGCGGGTGGGTGGTCAGAAAAATCGAGTCTTGACTCGGTGGATCTGGTCCGGTAGAGTAACGCAGGTTGCCCCGGGAGCCTGGCTGAGAAGCCGAGCTGCGGTGTGCGTCCGATTCTTGAGAACTCAACAGCGTGCCGAAAGTCAATGCCGAAAGATGCATTAACCCCGTCCACAGGCGTTGAACGATTCTTCCTAGGCCCTGGGTCTTTGATCTTGGGTTGGGGGTTGTCGTTGTCTGTGGGTGGATTCCTTTGAAATTATTGATTCAAGTCAGTTTGATTGTTTCTGATTCGAAGGATCTTCTCGAAGTAGTCTGTTTTCCATGGTTCGCCGTGGTTGACATATAGATTTCAACGGAGAGTTTGATCCTGGCTCAGGACGAACGCTGGCGGCGTGCTTAACACATGCAAGTCGAGCGGTAAGGCCCCTTCGGGGGTACACGAGCGGCGAACGGGTGAGTAACACGTGAGCAACCTACCCTCAACTTTGGGATAAGCCTCGGAAACGGGGTCTAATACCGGATAATATCGGCTGCCTCATGGTGGTTGGTTGAAAGTTCTGGCGGTTGGGGATGGGCTCGCGGCCTATCAGCTTGTTGGTGGGGTAATGGCCTACCAAGGCGTCGACGGGTAGCCGGCCTGAGAGGGCGACCGGCCACACTGGGACTGAGACACGGCCCAGACTCCTACGGGAGGCAGCAGTGGGGAATATTGCGCAATGGACGAAAGTCTGACGCAGCAACGCCGCGTGAGGGATGACGGCCTTCGGGTTGTAAACCTCTTTCAGCAGGGACGAAGCGAGAGTGACGGTACCTGCAGAAGAAGGACCGGCCAACTACGTGCCAGCAGCCGCGGTAATACGTAGGGTCCGAGCGTTGTCCGGAATTATTGGGCGTAAAGGGCTCGTAGGCGGTTCGTCACGTCGGGAGTGAAAACTCGGGGCTTAACCCCGAGCCTGCTTCCGATACGGGCAGACTAGAGGTAGGCAGGGGAGAGCGGAACTCCTGGTGTAGCGGTGGAATGCGCAGATATCAGGAAGAACACCGGTGGCGAAGGCGGCTCTCTGGGCCTTACCTGACGCTGAGGAGCGAAAGCGTGGGTAGCGAACAGGATTAGATACCCTGGTAGTCCACGCCGTAAACGTTGGGCGCTAGGTGTGGGGGACATTCCACGTCCTCCGTGCCGCAGCTAACGCATTAAGCGCCCCGCCTGGGGAGTACGGCCGCAAGGCTAAAACTCAAAGGAATTGACGGGGGCCCGCACAAGCGGCGGAGCATGCGGATTAATTCGATGCAACGCGAAGAACCTTACCTGGGTTTGACATATAGGGAAATCCTCCAGAGATGGGGGGTCCGTAAGGGTCCTATACAGGTGGTGCATGGCTGTCGTCAGCTCGTGTCGTGAGATGTTGGGTTAAGTCCCGCAACGAGCGCAACCCTCGTCCTATGTTGCCAGCACGCCCTTCGGGGTGGTGGGGACTCATAGGAGACTGCCGGGGTCAACTCGGAGGAAGGTGGGGATGACGTCAAGTCATCATGCCCCTTATGTCCAGGGCTTCACGCATGCTACAATGGCCGGTACAAAGGGCTGCGAAGCCGTAAGGTGGAGCGAATCCCAAAAAGCCGGTCTCAGTTCGGATTGGGGTCTGCAACTCGACCCCATGAAGTCGGAGTCGCTAGTAATCGCAGATCAGCAACGCTGCGGTGAATACGTTCCCGGGCCTTGTACACACCGCCCGTCACGTCATGAAAGTCGGCAACACCCGAAGCCGGTGGCCTAACCCTTGTGGAGGGAGCCGTCGAAGGTGGGGCTGGCGATTAGGACGAAGTCGTAACAAGGTAGCCGTACCGGAAGGTGCGGCTGGATCACCTCCTTTCTAAGGAGCATTCGGCGATCGACCCGGAAGGGTGGTCGTCAATTCGTCGTTTCTTGGACGTCCGTTCCAGGGCGACGGTGCTTCGGAATGTGGAACATTGACCATTAGGCCAGGATCTCGAGTGATCGGGTTAGTACTGCTGGAGCCCTTTGGGGTGAAGGCGTGGAACGCGGGGTTGTTCGGGTGAGTGGCTGAGGCGCGCTGTTGGGTCCTGAGGAATCGGGCCCGGTTCACGGAAGCTGTGCTTCTGGGGGCTGGATCTGTTTCTTCTGGGTCACGGGCCAACCAGGTTGTGGTTGGTTGGGTGGCTGGGGCCGGCTCTCACTGAACTGCTGGTGGGTGTATCTGATGGGTGGGTTGTTTCCCTTGAGGGTGTGCTGATTGGTAAGCGGTGGTTTGGGGCTGGTGTTCCTGCCCGTATTTTGAGAACTGTATAGTGAACGCGAGCATCTCTTTGTAGCGTAATTTTTGCTTTTAGTTTTTGTTTTTGTGACAAGCTACTAAGGGCAATCGGTGGATGTCTTGGTACCAAGAGCCGATGAAGGACGTTGGAGCCTGCGATAAGCCCCGGGGAGTTGGCAACCGAGCTGTGATCCGGGGGTGTCCGAATGGGGAAACCCAGCTGGCATTCTAAAGCCAGTTACCAGTGCCTGAACACATAGGGTTCTGGAGGGAACGCGGGGAAGTGAAACATCTCAGTACCCGTAGGAAGAGAAAACAATTGTGATTCCGTGAGTAGTGGCGAGCGAAAGCGGATGAGGCTAAACCATGTGCGTGTGATAGCCGGCGTGCGTTGCGTATATGGGGTTGTGGGAGCATTCAGGTCTTAATGCCGTGAGACCGGAGAGTTATAAATCACTGTTGAAGTCGAATCTTCTGGAATGTTGAGCCGTAGTGGGTTATAGCCCTGTAGGCGTAAGACAGTGACTCTCGAGTGTTTTCCCAAGTAGCACGGGACTCTTGAAATCTCGTGTGAATCTGGCGGGACCACCCGCTAAGCCTAAATACTTCTTGGTGACCGATAGCGGACTAGTACCGTGAGGGAAAGATGAAAAGTACCCCGGGAGGGGAGTGAAATAGTACCTGAAACCGGTTGCCTACAATCCGTCGGAGCATCTCCTTGTGGGGTGTGACGGCGTGCCTTTTGAAGAATGAGCCTGCGAGTTAGTGGTGTGTGGCGAGGTTAACCCGTGTGGGGTAGCCGTAGCGAAAGCGAGTCTGAATAGGGCGCTTTAGTCGCATGCTCTAGACCCGAAGCGGAGTGATCTATCCATGGGCAGGTTGAAGCGTGGGTAAGACCGCGTGGAGGACCGAACCCACCAGGGTTGAAAACCTGGGGGATGACCTGTGGATAGGGGTGAAAGGCCAATCAAACTCCGTGATAGCTGGTTCTCCCCGAAATGCATATAGGTGCAGCGTCGTGTGTTTCTTACCGGAGGTAGAGCACTGGATGGTCTAGGGGGCTTACCGGCTTACCGAAATCAGCCAAACTCCGAATGCCGGTAAGTGAGAGCGCGGCAGTGAGACTGCGGGGGATAAGCTCCGTAGTCGAGAGGGAAACAGCCCAGATCACCAGCTAAGGCCCCTAAGCGATTGCTAAGTGGAAAAGGATGTGGAGTTGCCCAGACAACCAGGAGGTTGGCTTAGAAGCAGCCACCCTTGAAAGAGTGCGTAATAGCTCACTGGTCAAGTGATTCCGCGCCGACAATGTAGCGGGGCTCAAGCAATCCGCCGAAGCTGTGGCACTCACACAAGTACTCGGCGGCCCTTTTGGGTCGTCCAGGTGTGTGGGTGGGTAGGGGAGCGTCGTGCAGCGTGTGAAGCAGCCTAGTGATGGAGTTGTGGATGCTGCACGAGTGAGAATGCAGGCATGAGTAGCGAATGACGGGTGAGAAACCCGTCCGCCGGATGATCAAGGGTTCCAGGGTCAAGCTAATCTGCCCTGGGTAAGTCGGGACCTAAGGCGAGGCCGACAGGCGTAGTCGATGGACAACGGGTTGATATTCCCGTACCGGCATTAACACGACCCGACCGAACCTGCTGATGCTAAGCCAACAAGGCCATGATGTCTTCGGACGGATTGGTGGCGTTGGTGACCCGAGGTGGTAGTAGGTGCATTGAGGAGTGACGCAGGAGGGTAGTCCAACCGCGGCGATGGTAGGCGCAAGCTGATCCGCGGGCAAGGTGGTAGGGCGAGGCATAGGCAAATCCGTGTCTCATTGAGCCTGAGAGCCGAGGCGGACCCGTTTAGGGGAAGTGGATGATCCCATGCTGCCGAGAAAAACTTCGCAGTGAGTGTTAGAGCCGCCCGTACCCCAAACCGACACAGGTGATCAGGTAGAGAATACCAAGGCGATCGAGTGAACCATGGTTAAGGAACTCGGCAAAATGCCCCCGTAACTTCGGGAGAAGGGGGACCGGATCCGTTAGGTGATTTACTCGCCGAAGCGGTGATGGTCGCAGAGACCAGGCCCAAGCGACTGTTTACTAAAAACACAGGTCCGTGCGAAGAAGTAATTCGATGTATACGGACTGACGCCTGCCCGGTGCTGGAACGTTAAGGGGACAGGTTAGCTGGTTTCGGCCGGCGAAGCTTTGAACTTAAGCGCCAGTAAACGGCGGTGGTAACTATAACCATCCTAAGGTAGCGAAATTCCTTGTCGGGTAAGTTCCGACCTGCACGAATGGCGTAACGACTTGGGCGCTGTCTCAACCATGGACTCGGCGAAATTGCATTACGAGTAAAGATGCTCGTTACGCGCAGCAGGACGGAAAGACCCCGGGACCTTTACTACAACTTGGTATTGGTGGTCGGTACAACTTGTGTAGGATAGGTGGGAGACTGTGAAATCCGGACGCCAGTTCGGGTGGAGTCATCGTTGAAATACCACTCTGGTTGTTCTGGCTGTCTAACTTTGGTCCGTTATCCGGATCAGGGACAGTGCCTGGTGGGTAGTTTGACTGGGGCGGTCGCCTCCTAAAAGGTAACGGAGGCGCTCAAAGGTTCCCTCAGCCTGGTTGGCAATCAGGTGTCGAGTGTAAGTGCACAAGGGAGCTTGACTGTGAGACAGACATGTCGAGCAGGGACGAAAGTCGGAACTAGTGATCCGGCGGTGGCATGTGGGAGCACCGTCGCTCAACGGATAAAAGGTACCCCGGGGATAACAGGCTGATCTTCCCCAAGAGTCCATATCGACGGGATGGTTTGGCACCTCGATGTCGGCTCGTCGCATCCTGGGGCTGGAGTAGGTCCCAAGGGTTGGGCTGTTCGCCCATTAAAGCGGCACGCGAGCTGGGTTTAGAACGTCGTGAGACAGTTCGGTCCCTATCCGCTGCGCGCGCAGGAGACTTGAGAAGGGCTGCCCCTAGTACGAGAGGACCGGGGTGGACGAACCTCTGGTGTGCCAGTTGTTCCGCCAGGAGCACGGCTGGTTGGCTACGTTCGGGAGTGATAACCGCTGAAAGCATCTAAGCGGGAAGCACGCTTCAAGATGAGGTCTCCCACCGGGTTAACCGGGTAAGGCCCCCAGTAGACCACTGGGTTGATAGGCCAGAAGTGGAAGCGCGGTAACGTGTGGAGCTGACTGGTACTAATAGGCCGAGGGCTTGTCACACACCCACCACCCGCTACGCGGGGTGTGGAAACTGAGACTATTGGCTGCGTTATGTAACGATGTTCGCGTTCACTGTACGGTTCCCGGAATACGGTCAACCCCAGCCCACAATTGTGTGGCTTGTGCAGGTTTGACATGTGTTCTTATAGAGTTTCGGTGGCCATAGCGTCGGGGAAACACCCAGTCTCCATTCCGAACCTGGAAGTTAAGCCCGCCAGCGCCGATGGTACTGCGACCGGGAGGTCGTGGGAGAGTAGGACGCCGCCGGACATTCACACTGTTAAGGGCCACCCCACACGGGGTGGCCCTTAACATTTCCCTGCCCCGCACCAACCTGCGGGTAGACAGAACGACGGCCTGCCGGCCACAGCCAGCTACAGCCTGGCCACGCCGATCCGAGGCGGGCCCAGGTGATTCCAGGTGAGCCCAGGCTCGCCGCGCCTGCCGGTCGACGTATCCGCCCGCACGGCGCCCGCACGGCGGCGGCCGCACCTGTCGGAGCCGGTCAGAGCAGGCGGTACCGCACCGGTCGTACCGCGCCGGCGGAGCCTGCCAGAGCTTGTCGTACCGCACCGGCTCTACGGCACCCCACCCACCACACGCTTTGCCCCGGCGGCACAGCACCGCGAGCGGCACATCTGCCCGAGCCCGTCGTACCGCACCGGCCGCGGCGGCCGCACTGCACTGGCTATACGGCAGCCCATCCACCACCCCATTGCACCGGCGGCACAGCACCGCGGGCGGCACAGCTGCCAGAGCCGGTCGTACTGCGCCGACCGCACCGACCTTCCACGGCAGCGCAGCACCAGGCCGGGCCACACGCCGGCCGGGACCCCGCGCTGGACGTGCCTCCCGCAGGCGCACCGCACTTCACCGGCCACACCGGACCGCACCGCCCCTTCCAACAGGCAACCCAGCGCCGCGCCCGGCCCCACGCTGAACGTGCCGCTCACAGGCGTACTGCACTTCACCGGCCACACCGGACCGCACCGCCGTTGCAAACGGCAACCCAGCATCGCCCCGGGCGGCACGCGATCCCGGCCCTGCGCTGGACGTTGCCTTCCACAGGCGCACAGCACTTCACCGACCATGCCGGATTGCACCGCCGTTGCATGGCTGCACAGCACCGCGCCGGGCGGCACACGGCCCCGGCCCTGCGCTGGACGGGCCTCCCACAGGCGCACAGCGCTTCACCGGCCACACCAGACCGCGCCGCCCTTCCGACAGGCAACACCCGGCACCGCGCCCGGCCGCACGCCGACCAGGCCCCGCGCTGGAGGTGCCTCCCGCAGGCGCACCGCGCCTCACCGGCCATGCCAGACTGCACCGCACTGCCATTGGCTGCGCAGCACCGCGTCGGGTGACGAGGGGGACCTTGGTGGAGGTTTCGTGGACACAGCCGTAAGGGACGTCGTGTCTGCAGAGGGCACGAGCGGATGTTCGAGGCGTAGATGCTCACGCGCGCTCGAGCGTTGGTCGTCGGAGCTTTGCCGGGATGCCTCTGTCATCCGTCATGCTCCAACGCTGCTGGTGAACGCAGAGACGGTGATCCAATCCCCGATCGCCCAATGAGGTGACAAATTGGTGGCTCGGGCTGCCTTCGGCTGTCAGGGTTGGTCGGATGTTGCTGGTGGTGACTGGTTCGAGTTGTTCGGGTAAGACGACGCTCGCTCGCGCGCTGGGTGACCGCCGGCGGGGCGTGGTTTTCCATGATCACGACGAGATCGGCGTACCGGAGGATGCGGACGCGCAATGGCGGAATCGGACGACAGAACAGTGGATCCGCCGAGCCTTGGAGTATCAAGACCGTGGGCTGGATGTTGTCCTGACCGGCCAGTCCCCGCTCGGTGAGATCTTGGCGTCGCCGTCAGCGCCTCAGCTCGATGGCATCGCGGTGTGTCTGGTGCATGTCTCCGACGAGGAACGGCGGCGGCGCCTCGATCGACGAGACGGAGGTCGCTGGTCACCCGCAGTTCTTGACTCCTTCGTCGGTTGGGGTGCGTGGCACCTGGGGCACGCTGAAGACCCTCGCCACCGGCCTGACGTGATCATTGACGGTAGCTGGCCGGAGATGGTCTGGGATCGATGGTCGACGTGGACGAAGGAAGATCCCAGGTGGTACACGTACGTCCTCGACACCACGGGTCGATCCATCGCTCAATCTGTCGACGACCTTGAGCAGTGGGTCATGGGTCAGCGCAGAGCCGCTCGATCCGGAAAGCTCGCGCTCTCCAAGGGCTGGGTTGACGTCGAACCCTGATCCGAAGGGACGCCGTCCTTGCCAACAGGTTTGTCTGACAGCGGCTTCGGATCGGGTCAAGTCCCTGGAAGTGGTGTAGTGCTGCGTGATCCTGGGGTGGGGTTAGGCGGTGAGTGCTGGTAGGTCGTCGGTTTCGATCTCGGGTTGGGTGTTGGTGTGGCTGGTGAGGCGTGAGCGGGCGAGGACGTCGAGGCCGAGGTAGCGGCGTCCTTCGGCCCATTCGTCGGTTTGTTCGGCCAGGACGGCGCCGACGAGGCGGACGATGGCGTCGCGGTTGGGGAAGATCCCGACCGCGTCGGTGCGGCGCCGGATTTCTTTGTTCAAGCGTTCGGCGGGATTGTTGGACCAGATCTGTGTCCACACGTCCTTCGGGAAGACGGTGAAGGCGAGAACGTCCTCGCGGGCCGCGGCGAGATGGTCGGCGACGGCGGGCAGCTTCTCGCCGACGTAGTCGAGCAGCCGGTCGAACTGGGCCTGCACCGCGTGCGCGTCGGGCTGGTCGTAGACCGAGTGCAGCATCGCCTTGACCGCCGGCCACATGCTCTTGGGGCAGATGCTCATCAGGTTCGCGGCGTAGTGCGTTCTGCATCGCTGCCAGGACGCGCCGGGCAGGTTCGCCGCGATCGCCTCCCGGAGACCGGCGTGGGCATCCGAGGTGACGAGCCGCACGCCGGCCAGGCCGCGGGCGACCAGATCGGCGAAGAACTCGTTCCAGGCCGGCCCGGTCTCACTGGTGGCCACGCGCAGGCCGAGGACCTCGCGGTGCCCGTCGCCGTTGACGCCGGTCGCGAGCAACACGACGGCGTTGACGACCCGGCCGCCCTCGCGGACCTTCATCGTGAGTGCGTCCGCGGCCACGAAGGTGAACGGGCCGGCGGCGTCGAGCGGCCGGTGCCGGAAGTCCTCGACGACCGCGTCGAGGTCGGCGGCCATCCGGGAGACCTGGGACTTGGACAGTGAGTCGATGCCGAGTGTCTTGACCAGCTTGTCCATCCGCCGCGTGGAAACCCCGGCGAGGTAGCAGTCGGCCACGACGGTGATCAGGGCCGACTCGGCGCGTTTGCGGCGCTCTAGCAGCCACTCCGGGAAGTAGGTGCCCTTCCTGAGCTTCGGAATCGCGACATCGACCGTTCCGACACGGGTGTCCAGGTCGCGGTGCCGGTAGCCGTTGCGCTGCGTCGTACGGCCCGGCGAGGGGCGTCCCCACTCCGCGCCGACCACCGCGTCGGCGTCGGCGGACAGCAGCGCGTTGATGATCGACTGCAACAGCGAACGCATCAGATCAGGGCTGGCTTCGGCGAGCGCCTCGCCAAGCAGACCGACAGGGTCGACAATGTGTGGTGCGGTCATCGTGATGGTCCTCGAGGATTCTGTGGAAGGTTGACTCGAAGGATCACGCGATGACCGCGTCCTCGTCCACGACGAGTTCGGCGACCGCGCTACACCACTATCGGGGACTCAACTTCGGATCGGGCCGGACGTGGGTGGCGAACCCCGGGGATGGCGTCGGACCCCGCTCGAACGCGACCGGCCGCCGCACCGCCGGATGCTTCGGCGGACACGCGTCTGAGACCGCGGCTCGGGTGGCGCCGGATGCGCAGAAGGCAGTCGGCCTACAGCCTGCGTCGACGCCACTGTGCGGTTGTGCCGGTGCCCGCTTCAGGGCCGGTGGCGGACCGCCGTACCGCCGGATGGCCTGAGACGGCGGCGTCGCATGCCGGGCGGCCTCGGCAGCGGGGGCGTGCGCACACCCCGTCGCGGCACATCAGTGACCGCTGGCTGCACGCGCTGACGGCTGCGACGCCGCTGGACCGGGCTCCGACGGCGTCGGCCGTCGCGCTGCTGGCCGCCGCTATCAGCGGCACCGCGACTGCGGCACCGCGACTGCGGCAGTGCGAGTGTGGTGCGGGGAGTGCGGTCGTCGGGAGTGTGGTGCCGGGGGTGCCGGGGGTGTGGTGCCGGGGGTGTGGTGCCGGGAGTGTGGTTGTCGGGCTTCGGGGGTGGCGGGGTTGCGCGTGGCTGATGGCCGGTTGCTGGGCGGGTCGACGGTTGGGTTCGCGGGAGTCGTGGTCGGTGGGCGGGTGGGGCTTGTGGTGGGAAGTACTCGATGCGGTGGATCGTTGTGGGGGACGGTAACGTTTGTCCGATTACTGTTCTTCAGCTTTGTTAGGAGTCACCGTGGCTACGCCACCTCGCAATCCTCGCTCCGGCTCAGGGGACCGACGCGGTTCCTCCGGAGGCGCCGGCCGTTCCGGCGGTACCGGTGGGGGACGCTCTGACTCCGGCAACCGTTCGGGTTCGGGGCGTTCTGGCTCGGGTCGTTCTGGACCTGGGGCCGGGGGTTCTGGTTCGGGGGCCGGTCGGTCCGGGGCTGGTGGTTGGTCCAAGTCGAGCGGCGGGGGATCCGGTCGTGGCGGCTCTGGTGGCTCTGGCGGATCCGGGGCTGGGTGGTCGGGTTCGGGCGGCGGACGTTCGGGCGGCGGGCGTTCGGGGTCCAGCGGTGGCGGTTCGGGGTCTGGTGGGGCTCGCGGGGGTTCTGCGAGGCGTTCCGGTGGGGCTCCGGCTCGGCGTGGTGGGTTTGCCGGTGGGCGGGCCGGTGGGTCCGGTGGGCGTTCTGGTGGTTCGTCGTACGGCGATCGGGATCAGGGGCCGTCGGAGAATCGGCGGGGGTTTGCCGGCTCTCGGGGTGAGGACAAGGCGCGGCGGGATCCGTTCGGTGGGCAGTTGTCCGGCGAGGAGCGCGGTCGGCGGGACGACCGGGGTGGTTCTGGGCGCGGGCCTGGTGCGGGACGAGGCGTAGCCGGTTCCCGGCGGGACGACCGCGCTGGGCGCGACGACCGCGGCGGATACCGGCGTGATGAGCGCGGTGGTGACGACCGTGGTGGTTACCGGCGTGATGAGCGTGGCGGGGACGATCGCGGTGGTTATCGGCGGGATGAGCGTGGTGGGGCTGGGCGTGGTGGCTCGCAGCGGGATGAGCGGGGTGCCGGTGGGTTCCGGCGGGATGAGCGGGCTGGGGATCCGCGTGGTGAGGGTCGGCGGGATGAGCGGTCGGGGGACTTCCGTGGGGATTCGCGCGGGCGTGGGCCGGTTGGGGACTCGCGCGGGCGTGGGCCTGCTGGGGCCGGTGGGCCTGGGCGGGGTGAGCGTGGTGCGTTCCGGCGGGACGAGCGTGGTGGGGATTCGCGCGGGCGTGCCGGTGCCGGCGACTCGCGTGGACGCGCCGGTGCTGGTGACTCGCGTGGGCGGGCCGGTGGCGGCGACTCGCGGGGGCGTGCCGGGGGTCGGGATGATCGGCGTGGAGCGCGGGACGATCGGCGGAGTGGGTTCCGGCGGGAGGAGCGTGAGGAGAAGGTTGGGCCTCGGCGCGACGACCCGAAGGTTCCGGAGGGGATCACGGGGGCCGAGCTCGATCGTGGCGTGAAGGCTGAGCTGCGGTCGTTGCCGCGGACGTTGGCCGACCTGGTGGCGCAGCATCTGGTGGCGTCGGGGCGGTTCCTCGACGACGATCCGGAGCTTGCGTACCAGCATGCGCGGACCGCGCGGCGGTTGGCGGCGCGGCTCGGTGGAGTGCGGGAGGCTGTCGCGATCACGGCGTATCTGGCTGAGCACTACGACGAGGCGCTGACCGAGTTCCGTGCCGTACGGCGGATGACGGGTAACCACGAGGTGCTCGCGATGATGGCCGACTGCGAGCGCGCGCTCGGGCGGCCGGACAAGGCGCTGGCGCTGACGAAGGACAAGCACGTTCACGACCTGTCGGAGCCGACGCAGATCGAGCTGCTGATCGTGGCGGCCGGTGCGCGGCGCGACAAGGGACAGACGGCGGCCGCGATCCAGATGCTGGAGGTGCCGGAGCTGACGAAGCGGACGCGGGCCGACTGGTTGCCGCGGCTGCGGTACGCGTACGCCGATGCGCTCGCGGAAGCCGGGCGGACCGAGGATGCGCTCGTGTGGTTCCATCGCGCCGCGGGTGTTGACGGTGATGGACTGACCGGGGCGGCGGAGCGTGCGGCCGAGCTCGAGGGGCTCGAGTTCACGGACCTCGACGAGGACGACACGGTGCTCGACGACGAGTACTTCGAGGACGAGTACGCCGACGAGACCGCCGAAGAGACCAGCGCAGCCGTGGACGACGCGGGTGACGACGAGGTCGCGGGAACGGGCGACGGCACGGACGCCGCCGACGCCGCCAGGGTTGAGGTCACGGACGCTGCTGACTCGGCCGACGCTGACGCCGATGACGTCGGTGGGGAAGCCGAGGACGACGCTGCCGAGGTTGAGGGCGCGAGCGACGAGGCTACGGACAACGCCGAGGGCGCGGAGGCGGGCGCCGACACGGGCGCTGTCGACGACGCTGACTCAGGTGACGTGGATGGCGGTGCAGACGTGGCTGGCGCAGGCGATGTGGGTGTGGGTGCGGGGGAGTCGAAGCGGGACGGCGAGTAGGGCGTGGGGGTTGTGGGGCGGGAGTTGGTGGCCGGCGATCCAGTTGGGGGGCTGGTGGCCGCGGCCCTGGTGAAGGGTGCGCGGCGGCTGGAGAAGGCTGTTGGGATGGTGGAGAACGGTGAGGACGACGCCATCCACCAGGTGCGGGTGTCCTGCCGGCGGTTGCGGAGCGATCTGAAGTTGTTCCGCAAGCTGCTGGCGGGGGACTGGGCGACCGGACTACGTGCGGATCTGCAGGCGCTGGCACAGGCCTGTGGGGAGGCGCGGGACCTCGAGGTGATCGCTGCACTCGTTCGCGAGCACACGTCCAGCGAGGACAACGAGGAACACGTCGACACGATCCTCACCACCCTCACGCTCGGCCTCGACCGCGCAGCCGCCCGGTCCGCCGAGGTGGTGCTGGGTGAGTCCACCAAGGACCTCCTCACCACCCTCGAAGCGATCGCCACCGCCCCCGACCTGAAAACCAAGGCAGACAAGCCCTGCAGCGAAGTCCTGCCACAGCTCCTGCAAGCCGCCACCGCACAGTTCACCCAGGAAGCAGACAAGCTCAAGCCCTGGACCCCGGACGACGACTGGCATGAGGTACGCCTCCTGGCCAAGCGAGTCCGGTACGCCGCCGACACCACAGCCGCTGTACTCGGTGACGAAGCAAAAGCCACAGCTGCCCACGCAGCGACGTACCAGGAACTCCTGGGGCAGCACCAGGACCACTGCGCCGCGGCAGACGCCCTGACCAACATGGCTGCCCACGCGGCCGCTGAGGACGACCCAGAGCTCTCGTTCACGCTCGGACGCCTCACAGAGCGCCACAGGGCTGCTCGCAAGCCCCTCCGCGAGCAGTTCCTCAGCCTGTACCACCGTCCCTGAGTCAGAGCGTTCGGAACAGCAACCCCACTCGTGGCTTCGGGCCGAACGACGTTGCCTTCTGTGGCAGTACGACGCCTTGTGCCGCGGAACGCAGTACCTGGTCCATGTGGGGCGCTGTGAGCTCTACAGCGAGCTGCTGAGGGCCAGCCAGCGCCAGCGCGTCCGCAAGCGTGTGGTGGAAGCTGAGCTCCTCCTGCACCACCCCCCAGGCCGGCAGCAACACCTCGTGCAGCAACTTGACTGTGGGCATGTCCGAAGCGGTGTGGAGTGTCAGCCAGCTGGAGCCGTCCGTGACAGAGATGCGCTCCGGGTCGCCCTCCACCCGGCCAGGCTGCATCTGCCAACCACTAGGCGTGCGCTGCTGCACAGTCTGCAGGTCCAGACCCGGTGCGAGACGGTGAATCGGGTCCAGCGTCAACGGGTGCCGCACGTAGTCCACCAGCATGGCCAAACCGACCTCTGCACCCGGCCGGTACGGCTCTCGCAGCTGGCGCTCCAGGTACGCCGCATACCGGTGGTGCCCGTCCGCTATGACAGCTTCGTGCTTCGCCAGCTCCGCAGCGATCGCCGCCACCGTCACTGGGTCCTCGATCCGCCAGATGCAGTGCTCGGCCTCGTTGTACGTTTCGGCCTCCACCCACGGCTCACCGCTCCGCGCCGCGTCCACCGCATCGCTCGCCACCCCACCGTCGGCGTACGCGAGCAGAATCGGCTCCAGATCCGCGTCCGTCGCCTGCATGAGCCGCAGGCGGTCGTCGACCCAGTGCGGCATCACATTCTCGTGTGGCAGGACAACCCGCCGCGTCGGGTCCAGCCGGAGCGAGCCGACCAGTCCGCACAGTACGGCGTTCCCCAGGCGCTGCTCGTACACGTACAGCGCCGGCCGCTCGTCCTGCACCACCACGCCGGCCCGCTGCCACGCGGCGAGCCGCTCGGCGGGTTCGTCGTACCGGCCGGGGCCGAGGTCCGGATCGCGTGGAAGGATGAGCCTCACCATGTTGTGCAGATCAGAGTCAGTCAGCCGCCGGACGATGGCGGGTTCCAGCACGTCGTACGGCGGCGACGTGACGGCGCCCAGCCCGCTCACCTTGCCCGCCACGAACCGCCAGGCCCGCAGGGGATCGAGTCTCAGCACCGGATCCGGCATGCGCGGAATCGTACGGGGTGAAGCATGAGTACGGAACGAACTTCGCCTCCGCCGCTGTCGGCGTGTGACGAACCGCTCGCGAGCCGGTACGACGTCGCGCTGCTGGACCTCGACGGCGTCGTGTACGTCGGGCCGGACCCGGTCCCGGACGCGCCGGAGTACCTGCGCAAGGCCGCCAAGGAAGGCCTGCGCCTCGGGTACATCACCAACAACGCGAGCCGGCCGGCGCGGATCGTTGCCGAGCACCTCGCGTCGTTCGGGCTGGACGTGATCGCCGACGACGTGGTGACGTCCGCGCAGGCCGCGGCGAAGCTGGTCGCGAGCGAGTTCCCGAAGGGCTCGCCGGTGCTGGTGGTCGGCGGTGAAGGGCTGTTCGTCGCGCTCGAGGAGTACGGGCTGACGCCGGTCCGGAGCAGTGACGCGCACCCGGTCGCAGTCGTGCAGGGCTTCCACCCGGACGTGAACTGGGTGATGCTCGCCGACGGCGCGCACGCGATCAACGAGGGCGCGAAGTGGTTCGCGACCAACCTGGACCTGACCATCCCGACCGCGGCCGGGAAGGCGCCCGGGAACGGCACGCTGGTGCAGGCGGTCCGGGCCGCCGTCGACGTCGACCCGGTCGTCGCCGGGAAGCCCGAGCCGCCGCTGCTGGAGACGAGCATCGAGCGGCTGGAAGCCAAGCGACCGTTGATGATCGGGGACCGGCTGGACTCCGACATCGAGGGCGCGAACGCGGTCGGCATCGCGAGCCTCTGGGTCGCGACCGGTGTCCACGACGCGTCCGACCTGGCCAGGGCGCCGAAGAACCAGCGTCCGACGTACGTCGCCGCCGGGCTCGGCGCGCTGGTGGAGAAGCAGCCAGGCGTGACCGTCGACGGCGGGAAACACACCTGCGAGGGCTGGACCGCCGAGGTCGTGAACAACGCCGTCGCGGTCAAGGGCGAGGGCTCGCCGTACGACGGGCTGCGCGCGATCCTGTCCGCGGTCTGGGCCAGTGTCGACGCACCCGCCGAGCCGGCGAAGCCCGCGAAAACCACCCGCGGCCGCCGTCCCCGCCCGAAGCCCGCCCCGACGGCGGACTCCATCGCCCTCGATGCCGCGCTCCACCGCATCGGTCTCGACAAGTAGTAGTTCTCCGGCAGGTGGCGCGGGTGGTGTTGAGGCGGGGAGGCGCTACCGTTGCTGGGGACGACGCTAGGAGGCAGACATGGTGATGGACGCGCTGCGCGGCTACGTACAACTGGCGAACGGGTTGACCGAGGTCACCAGGCAGAAGGCCCAGGTGGCGGCAAAGGCTCTGCTGCAGCAGACCGGGGCGGACTCGCTGACGACCAGGGTGAGTGACCTGGCCGACGAGATCGTTGCCACCAGCAAGAGCAATCGTCAACTGCTGCAGGCGATCGTGTCGAACGAGGTCGAGGGCGCGGTCGCGCGGCTCGGCTTCGCGCGCTCCGAGGAGGTCGCCGGGCTCACCCGCCGGGTGAAGGCGCTGGAGACCGAGCTGGCCGAGGTGCGCGCCGCGGCGTCCGCACCGGTCGTCCGCGAGCCTGGGGTCCGGCCGGCGACCGACGAGGTCGTCGAGGCCGGGGTGTTCGAGGAGGACGCGCCGACGGCTGCCCCGAAGATCGCCGCCAAGAAGGCTGCCGCCAAGACAGCTGTGGCGAAGAAGGCCGCGGCCAAGAAGGCCCCGGCGAAGAAGGCGGCGAAGAAGGCACCCGCGAAGAAGGCGCCGGTGAAGAAGATCGCGAAGAAGGCTTGAGATGACTGAGCATCCCGGCGAGCAGCTCCCACCGGACGTCGACCCGGACGTCGAGCCCGGCTTCGACCCGTACCAGTCCGAGGAGACACCCGCCCAACCCGATTACGACAGCGAGCCCGGCTCCCAGGACCCAGCCGAGGACCTGGCCGAGGACACCGCGGATCAAGCGGGCGAGCATGTGGATCCGGCGGAGGTGGAGTTCGGCCCGGAGTTCGCGCGCGAGCCCGGCCAGGAGCACGAGCACTCCTACGAGGCCGGCTCCGCCGACGGCGGGCATCCGCTGGTCGACGAGACCATGGCGCGCCTCGACGAGTTGCGGGACCGTCCGGTCAGTGAGCACGGTGAGGTGTACGCCGACCTGCACGAGCGGCTCCAGAGCGCGCTGGTCGAGGCCGACGCCGAGCAGGGCGACCGGGGCTGACCGGAACACCATGGGCATGCCCTAGTGGCCAAAGGAGTCAAGCGGTCGCGGCTCGACGCCGAGCTGGTACGACGTGGTCTCGCACGCTCGCGGGAGCACGCGAGTGAGCTGATCGCGGCGGGCAAGGTGAAGGTCTCCGGGACCGTGGCCGGCAAGCCCGCGACCGGGGTCGGTGCGGACGCGCCGATCGTCGTCGACACGTCGGACCACGAGGATCCCGGGTACGCGAGCCGTGGTGCGTACAAGCTGCTCGGCGCGCTCGAGGCGTTCCCCGGCGTCCAGGTGACAGGCCGCCGTACGCTCGACGCCGGTGCGTCCACCGGCGGATTCACCGACGTACTGCTGCGCAACGAGGCCGCGCACGTGATCGCCGTCGACGTCGGGTACGGCCAACTCGTCTGGGCGTTGCAGACCGACGAGCGGGTCACCGTGATGGACCGAACCAACGTCCGCACGCTCACGCTCGAGGACATCGGCGGTGAACCGGTTGATCTCGTGGTCAGCGATCTGAGTTTCATCAGCCTGACCCTGGTCCTTCCGGCGCTGATCGGCGTGGTGAAGCCGGACGGCGAGCTGGTGCTGATGGTGAAGCCGCAGTTCGAGGTCGGCAAGGAGCGGCTGGGCAAGGGCGGCGTGGTCCGGGACCCGGAACTGCGGGCCGAAGCGGTCCGCAAGGTCGCCGCCAAGGCGCGGGAGCTCGGGTGGGGGATCGCGGGCGTCGCGGCCAGCCCGTTGCCTGGCCCGTCAGGAAATGTCGAATACTTCCTGTGGATACGGCGGGAAGCACCGGTTCTCGATGAGACGATGCTGCAAACCGCCATCGAGCGCGGACCGCAGTAATAGGAGGTACGTGTGGCTGAGCACGAGCCGCGGCGCGTGCTGCTGGTGACGCACACCGGCCGCGAGGAGGCCGTCGAGGTCGCCCGTGCCGCGCACCGGCTGCTGACCGGCGCCGGGATGCAGGTCCGGCTGCTCGGCGGCGAGGCCGAGGAGCTCAAGCTCGACCCGGCCGAGATCGTCGACGACCCGGAGAAGGCGGCGAACGACGTCGAGCTGATCATGGTGCTCGGCGGCGACGGCTCGATCCTGCGCGGCGCCGAGCTCGCCCGTCCGCACGGTACGCCGGTGCTCGGTGTGAACCTGGGCCACGTCGGCTTCCTGGCCGAGGCCGAGGTCGACGACCTGGAGCGGATCGTCCAGGTCGTGGTGGACCGCAGCTACACGGTCGAGGAGCGGATGACGCTGGCCGTCGACGTGCGGCTGGACGACGACCTGATCTTCGAGACCTGGGCGCTCAACGAGGCCAGTGTGGAGAAGGCGGCCCGGGAGAAGATGCTCGAGGTCCTGGTCGAGGTCGACGACCGCCCGTTGTCGCGGTACGGCTGTGACGGTGTCGTCGTGGCGACGCCGACCGGGAGTACGGCGTACTCGTTCTCCGCCGGCGGACCGATCGTCTGGCCGGAGGTCGAGGCGATCCTGATGGTGCCGCTGAGCGCGCACGCGCTGTTCTCGCGGCCGATCGTGGTGGCGCCCACGTCGCGGTTGTCGATCGAGCTGGTCCCGTCCTGGCACGGCCGCGGCGTGCTGTGGTGCGACGGCCGGCGGATGGTCGAGGTGCCGCCCGGCGCCGAGATCCAGGTACGGCGGGGTGCGACGCCGGTCCGGCTGGCCCGGGCCCACGAGGCGCCGTTCACCGACCGGCTGGTGGCGAAGTTCGACCTCCCGGTGCTCGGCTGGCGTGGGGCCGCCGAACGCAAACGCAACGGCAACGGCAACAGCCAACAGGAGAACTGATGCTTTCCGAGATTCGCATCACCGGGCTGGGCGTGATCGAGGACGCGACGCTGGACCTCGACCCGGGCTTCACCGCCGTCACCGGCGAGACCGGGGCCGGCAAGACGATGGTCGTGACCGGCGTGAACATGCTGCTCGGCGGCCGCGCCGACAGCGGCCTGGTGCGGCACGGGACGCGCCGCGCGCGGGTCGAGGGGCGCGCGAGTGCCGTACCGCGGGCCATCGTGCAGCAGGCCGAGGACCGTGGCGGTGAGCTGGACGACGACGAGCTGCTGATCGCGCGCGAGCTGTCGTCGGAGGGGCGTTCGCGGGCGTTCCTCGGTGGCGCGTCCGTCCCGGTGTCGGTGCTGGGCGAGGTGTCGGGCGATCTGGTCGCGATCCACGGGCAGGCGGATCAGTGGCGGTTGCTGCAGCCCGCGCGGCAGCGGGAGACCCTCGACACGTTCGCGGGCAAGCCGGTTCTGGTGCCGCTGCAGGAGTACTCCGCGGCGTACAAGCGGCATCGTGAGGTCGAGGCCGAGCTGACCGAGCTGACGACGCGCGAGCGTGACCGCCTGGCGGAGGCGGACCTGCTGCGGTTCGGTCTGGACGAGGTCGCGAAGGCGGAGCCGTTGCCCGGTGAGGACACCGAGCTCGCGGCCGAGGAGGAGCGCCTCGCGTACGCCGACGGTCTGCGTACTGCGGCCACGACGGCGGCGGATGCCCTGGCGTCCGAAGACCTGGACTCCACCCGGCCGAACGACGTACTCGGCCTGCTGGCGTTGACGAAACAGGTCCTGGACGGTGAGCGCGAGCACGACGCGAAGCTGGCCGAGCTCGCCGACCGCGCGGGGGAGCTCGGCTACCTGGCGTCCGATCTCGCCCAGGAGTTGTCGTCGTACGCCGCCGATGTCGACACCGATCCGGCGCGGCTGGCCGTGGTGAGCGAGCGACGGGCGTTGCTGACCGGCCTGGTGCGCAAGTACGGCGGCGAGCAGGGCGTTGTGGACGAGGTCATCGAATGGACCAAGCGATCGGCCGAGCGGCTGGCCGAGCTCGACGGCAGCGACGAGCGCGTGGAGCAACTGACGGCCGAGCTGGAGGAGCTGGACGCGAAGCTCGCGGACCTCGGGCAGCAGATCCGGGAGGCGCGGATCGAGGCGGCCGCGCGGCTCGGTGTCGCGGTGTCGGAGGAGCTGACCGGGCTGGCGATGCCGCACGCGAAGCTGTCGGTCGAGGTGCACGAGACCACCGCCGGACCGTTCGGTGTCGACGAGGTCGAGTTCTGCTTCGCGGCGAACCCGGGCAGCCCGGCGCGCCCGCTGCAGAAGGCCGCGTCCGGTGGTGAGTTGTCGCGGGTGATGCTCGCGCTCGAGGTGATCCTGTCCGACACGCACCCCGTGCCCACGCTGGTGTTCGACGAGATCGACGCCGGGATCGGCGGCCGCGCCGCGGTCGAGGTCGGGAAGCGGCTGGCCCGGCTGGCGGAGAAGACCCAGGTGATCGTAGTGACGCACCTGCCGCAGGTCGCCGCGTTCGCGGATCGTCATGCCGTCGTGCTGAAGAGCGACGACGGATCGGTGACCACGAGCGGCCTGGTGGCCCTGGACGACGATGCCCGCTTGAAGGAACTCTCCCGGATGATGGCCGGCCTGGAAAACTCCGACGCCGCCCAGGCCCACGCCGAAGAGTTGCTCGCACTCGCGGCCGAGCGCCACACCAAACCCAAACGCAAGAAGCGCTGAATCACTCCTTTCTGAGGGAGCCGTCGGCCGGCTTCTCCACCCTGCTGCCGGTGACGGGACGCTCGGACCCGGTGACGGCGCCGGAGTCCTGCGCGTTGCGGGACTCCGCAAGCAGTCTGGTATAGGCCTGCGAGGCGCCGTTGACCTGGCGCAGCAGGCTCGACCGCCGCTCCTCGAGGCCCGCGTTCGGGTCCTCGCCGCGTGTCCGGTGGGCGATCGTGGCGGGGTCCATCTCCGCGACGGTCCGCGCCCACGCCCGGGCGCGACCGGACGGCTGCCGTGGATCGGTCGCCTGCTCCCAGTCATCACGGGCCGTTATGTTCTTGGCCGGGGCGACACCTTCGAACACGTGTTTCAGCGCGGCCAGTTCGGAATCGCTGGGTCCTTGGGGGGATTGCGTCACGGCCTGCTCCGTTCGGTGGGCTGCGCCTGAAACCCTAGTCCGGCCCGGGTGCAGGTCGTTCAAAAGGATGATTCGACGCCCCGGGACACGCACAGTCACCGTTAATTCGGTGCGTGAACAAGGGCCCGGCCGGGTAAATGACCCGGGAAGAGGCTCTTGACATGGCAGGATGAGGGTGCGATGAAACTGCCCAGCCTGCGGAGAGCACGACCCACTGAACTGCCCGGCATCACCGGCGTGGTCCGGCTGGATCGACGTACCAAGAATCTCACCAAACGTCTCAGACCTGGGGAGATCGCGGTCATCGACCACGTCGACCTGGACCGGGTGAGCGCCGAGGCGCTCGTCGACTGCAAGGTCGCGGCGGTGGTCAACGTCGCCGACTCGATCAGCGGCCGGTACCCGAACCTCGGTCCGGAGATCCTGGTCGAGGCCGGCATCCCGCTGGTCGACGGGGTCGGCCGCGAGGTGTTCTCGGTCCTGCACGAGGGCGAGCGGGTCCGGCTCGACGACGGCACGCTGTACCGCGGCCACGAGGCGGTCGCGAAGGGGCTCTCGCAGGACAGCAAGACGGTCGCGGAGCTGATGGACGAGGCCCGCGCGGGGCTGTCCACGCAGCTCGAGGCGTTCACCGCGAACACGCTCGAGTACCTGCGCCGCGAGAAGGACCTGCTGCTCGACGGCGTCGGCGTACCGCAGATCCACACGCCGATGGAGGGCAAGCACGTCCTGATCGTGGTCCGCGGGTACGACTACCGCGACGACCTGGTCGCGCTGAAGTCGTACATCCGCGAGTACCGGCCGGTGCTGATCGGGGTCGACGGCGGCGCGGACGCGCTGGTCGAGAACGGGTACGTCCCGGACCTGATCGTCGGCGACATGGACTCGGTCAAGGACGAGACCCTGAAGAGCGGCGCCGAGGTGGTCGTGCACGCGTACCGCGACGGCCGCGCGCCCGGGTCCGAACGGCTGGAGCGGCTCGGCGTCGACTCGATCGAGTTCCCGGCCACCGGTACCAGCGAGGACGTCGCGATGCTGCTCGCCGACTCCAAGGGCGCCTCGCTGATCGTCGCGGTCGGCACCCACAACTCGCTGGTGGAGTTCCTCGACAAGGGGCGCTCCGGCATGGCGAGCACCTTCATCACCCGGTTGCGGGTCGGTGCCAAGCTGGTGGACGCCAAGGGCGTCGGCCGGCTGTACCGCAGCCGGGTCTCGACGTTCCAGGTCGTCGCACTGATGGTGGCCGGCCTGTTCGCGGTCGGGATGGCGATGGTCGCCATCGGCGCCGACGATGTGCTGTGGTCGATCCTGCGGGCGCGCTGGAGCGACTTCGTCTACTGGATCCGGGAGCTGTTCACGTGATCGACTTTCGCTACCACATCGTCTCGATCGTGGCGATCTTCTTCGCCCTGGGCGCCGGGGTCGTGCTCGGCGCCGGCCCGCTGAAGGGCACCGGCAGCGAACTCGTCGCCAGCCAGGCGGAGAAGGACCGGCAGCAGCTCGCCGACGCCCGCGCCGAACTGGTCCAGGTGAAGGCGCTCGACAAGTACCGCGACGACTACGTCGCCAAGGTGACCGCCGGGATGACCGACGGCAAGCTGACCAACAAGAAGGTCGCGATCGTCACCATGCCGAGCGCGGACAACGACCTCACCAACAGCGTCCAGGACGCGATCGAGAAGTCCGGCGCTGTGATCACCACCAAGGTCGCGCTGGACTCGAAGCTGTTCGACACCGGGCAGCGCCAGCTGGTCGAGTCGCTGGTGAACCAGTTGGTCACCGCGGACATGAACTTCCCGGCGGACAGTACGACGTACCAGCGGGCAGGACTGCTGCTGGCCCGGGGCGTCGCGGCCAAGGAAGAGGGCAAGAACGGTGACGCGGACTCGACCAAGGTGATCAGCGGGCTGACCGGCGCGAAGCTGATGTCGCTGAAGCCGTCGCAGATCAAGGACCGCGCGACGCTGGTCGTGGTGATCGCCGCGAAGGCGCCGACGCCGGCGCCCGAGGACTCGGCGTACGCCGACAGCGTGGACTTCATCGAGGGGCTGGACACCGGCAGCGGCGGCGTCGTGGTCGCGGGGACGCCGGAGGCGGCCGCGGACGGCGGACTGATCAAGGCCTTGCGGAGTGACTCCGACGCCACCAAGATCGTTTCCTCCGTGGACGTGGCCGACCTCCCCGCCGGACAGGCGACGGTCGTCTTCTCGCTGGCCGAGCAGGCGGGCGGCAAGGCGGGGCAGTACGGCGCGATCAACGCGAAGAACGGCGTCGCGCCGTCGGCCGTACAGACGAAGGACAACTGACGTGGGAATTCTGAGCGCTGCCGTCGCGGCGGCTGCCACCGCCGGGCTCGAGCGCGCGGCGGAGAAGCTGCCGAAGGAGAACCGGGAACCGTTCGAGCGCACCAACCACCGGGGTGAACCGGTGACGCTGCTCGAGGGACCGGTGGCGGTGCTCGGTGCGCTGGCCGGCGTCGCCGCGTCACGCGGCAACGGCAAGGTGAAGACGGCCGCGCTGCTCGCCGGTGCCGTGTCAGGTGCGGTCGGCGCGTACGACGACCTGTGCGGGACCACGCAGGCGAAGGGATTCCGCGGTCACCTCAGCGCGTTGAAGCGCGGCGAGGTGACCAGCGGTGCGGTGAAGATCCTCGGCGTCGGCGCGGCCGGTCTCGCGGCCGCCGCCCTGCTGCCGCGGAAGTCGCGCGGTGCGAAGGCGGTCGCCGGGATCGTTGCCGACGGCGCCTTGATCGCCGGTACGGCGAACCTCACCAACCTCCTCGACCTGCGGCCGGGTCGTGCGCTCAAGGCCGTGACCGCTGTGAGTGCCCCGCTGGCCGTCGTGAACGGTCCGGCCGGTGCCGTCGTCGGCGCCGCCGCGGCCTCCGCGCCGTCCGACCTCGGCGAACGCTCGATGCTCGGCGACTCCGGTGCGAACGGCCTGGGCGCTATCACCGGCACGGCGCTCGCGGCGACCCTCCCGGGGCCGCTCAAGACCCTCGTTCTCGCGGCCGTCGTCGGCCTGAACCTGGCCAGCGAGAAGGTCAGCTTCACCAAGGTGATCGCCGACACCCCGGTCCTCGACAAGATCGACCAGTGGGGCCGACGCCCCAGGTGAGCAGGCTCGCCCGTGCCGCGCTGATTGTTGCCGCGGTCACCGTTCTGGCGCGGGTTGTCGGCTTCGGCCGGTGGTTGGTCTTCTCGAAGACGGTCGGCGCGGGGTGTCTGGCGGAGGCCTACACGACGGCCAACCAGCTGCCCAACATCCTGTTCGAAGTCGTTGCCGGTGGAGCGCTGGCCGGTGCTGTCATCCCGGTGCTGGCCGGTCCGGTGGCACGTGGCGATCGTGCCGCGCAGGGGCGGATCATCGGGGCGTTGCTGTCCTGGTCGTTCGTGCTGCTGGCGCCGGTCGCCTTACTGGCCTGGGTTCTGGCCGGTCGGTACACCGACGCGATGCTCGCTCCGGGCGCCGAGTGCGGCAGTACGACGGCGACCGCGACACGCATGCTGGCGATCTTCGTACCGCAGGTCTTCGGGTACGCCGTGGCGGTGATCGCGACCGCGGTTCTCCAGTCCCACAAGCGTTTCGCGGCCGGCGCGTGGGCTCCGCTGATCTCGAGCCTCGTTGTCGTCGCGACGTACTTCGCTTTCGCGGCGGCAGCGCCCGACGCCGAGGCCGCCTCGCGGGGCGACACCGACCTGCTGGCCTGGGGTACGACGGCCGGCGTCGCGGCGCTGGCGCTGACAGTCCTGATCCCGATGCTCCTCCTGCGGCTGCCGATCAAGCCCACGCTGCGCCTTGACCCCGGCGTAGGACCTGTACTCCGAAAGCTCGCATTCGCCGGCCTGGCGGTACTGGTCGCGCAACAGCTCACCTTCGTCGTCACGACGTACCTGGCGAACCACCGTGGCGCCGCGGGCAGCATCGCCGTCTACACCTGGGCGAACGCGGTCTACCTCCTGCCGTACGCCGTACTCGCCGTGCCGATCACCACAGCGGTCTTCCCGCGCCTGGCGGCCGCCTTCGAGTCGGGGGACCGTTTCGACTACTACGCCGCGACGTCCACCCGCGCGGTGATGCTGGCCGGCGGCGCCGGCGCCGCCCTGCTCGTCGGTACGGCGGTACCGGTCGCCAGGATCTTCGCGTACGACGACGGCGCGGTGCAGGAGTCGTGGGCGTCGGCTCTGGTCGACGGGTTGATGTTCTTCGCACCTGCTGCGATCGGGTTCGCAGTACTCATGCACGTCGGCCGGGTGCTGTACGCGCGGCACTGCGGACGTGAGGTGGCAGTCGTGACCTCTGTGGCGTGGGTGCTCGTCGCGGTCGCTGGTGTGGTGCTGACGGCTCAGTGGGCCGCAGTACCCGCGCTGGCTGCTGCCATGTCGGTCGGCATGGTTGCGGGGGCCGTTGTGCTGCTGGTGGTCCTGCGGCGGGAAGCGGGTGCCGGTGTGCTGGCGGGGCTCCCGCGTGCGACGCTGGCGGCGCTGGTCGGTGCCGCACTGGCCGGTGCGGCAGGCTGGGCCGTGTCGGTACCGGCTGGGGACGCCGGTCCGGGTACTTCGGTGTTGTTCGCGGCCCTGTCCGGACTCGCTGTCGTCGTCGTGTACGCCGTGGTCGTGCTTGCATTGGATCGCGCGGACGCCCGCGCACTCGTACGACGGGAGAAACCATGAGGATCGGGCTGCTGCTCGCGGAGTCGCGGGGCGGGATCGGGCAGCACGTCGCCTCGCTGGTGCCGCGGTTCGTGAGCGCCGGGCACGAGGTGCTGGTGTGCGCCCCGCCGGGCACGGCCGAGCACTTCGACTTCGGCCCGGCGACCGTCGTCACGCAGGCGGCCGGTCTGCGCGGCTGCGACGTCATCCACGCCCACGGCTACCGGGCCGGTATGACCGCGCTGCGGGACCGGTCACGGCTGCGTCCGCTGGTCGTCACCTGGCACAACGCGGTGATCGCAGCAGGCCCACGGGGCCTCGTGATGCGGATGGGCCAGCGGCTGGTCGCCAGGGGCGCTGACCTGACGCTGGGAGCGTCCAGCGACCTAGTGGACCTGGCGAAGAGCCTCGGCGCCCGCAACGCGCAGCTGGCACCTGTGGCCGCTCCAGCGATCCCCTGGATCCGTACGCCGCGTCGAGACGTCCGGCGTGAGCTGAGGCTCGCTGACCGGCCCATGGTGCTGACTGTGGGCCGGCTGGCGCCGCAGAAGGACTATCCGACCTTGCTGACCGTGGCCGCCCGCATACAGGAGTCGACTCCGGACGCCACGTTCGTGGTCGTCGGAGACGGGCCGCTGCGGGACAACCTGCAGGCGCGGATCGACGCGGAGCAGCTGCCGGTGCGGTTGCTGGGACACCGCAACGACGTGGCTGATCTGCTCGGCGCCGCGGACGTGTTCCTGCTCACGTCGCACTGGGAGGCCCGCGCGCTCGTACTCCAGGAGGCGATGCAGGTCGGCGTACCGGTCGTGGCGACCGCTGTCGGCGGCGTACCCGAGCTGGTCGGCGACAGCGCCGTACTGGCGTTCCCCGGGGACGCGGACGGGCTGGCGGACGGGGTCCGGGCCGTGCTCGCGGAGCCGGAGACCGCGAACGCTATGCGGACACGAGGCCGGGAGTTGGCCGCCCGATGGATGGACGAGGACGCGGTGGCGAAGAATCTCCTCGACATCTACGCGGGTCTCGTCGCGACCGGTGCTTGACAAGAGGTAGGCTGGAGGCCCGTGGACAGGGCTTCGAATTCCCAGCAGACCAAGCACGTATTCGTCACCGGTGGCGTGGCATCCAGTCTCGGTAAGGGACTGACAGCATCCAGCCTCGGCAGTCTGCTGACGGCACGGGGCATCCGCGTCACGATGCAGAAGCTGGATCCGTACCTCAACGTGGATCCCGGCACCATGAACCCGTTCCAGCACGGCGAGGTGTTCGTCACCAACGACGGCGCCGAGACCGACCTGGACATCGGTCACTACGAGCGCTTCCTCGACCGGGACCTCTCCCAGGTCGCGAACGTGACGACCGGGCAGATCTACTCGAGCGTGATCGCCAAGGAGCGCCGCGGCGAGTACCTCGGCGACACCGTCCAGGTGATCCCGCACATCACCAACGAGATCAAGGAACGGATGCTCGCGATGGCGGGCCCCGACGTCGACGTCGTGCTGCACGAGATCGGCGGCACGGTCGGTGACATCGAGTCGCTGCCGTTCCTCGAGGCGGCCCGGCAGGTCCGGCACGACGTCGGCCGCGACAACGTGTTCTTCCTGCACATCTCGCTGGTGCCGTACATGGCGCCGAGCGGTGAGTTGAAGACCAAGCCGACCCAGCACTCGGTCGCCGCGCTGCGGTCGATCGGTATCCAGCCGGACGCGATCGTGTGCCGCGCCGACCGGCCGATCCCGGACAGCGTGAAGCGCAAGATCTCGCTGATGTGCGACGTGGACGTCGAGGCCGTGGTGGCCGCGGTGGACGCGCCGTCGATCTACGACATCCCGAAGGTCGTGCACGCCGAGGGCCTGGACGCGTACGTCGTCCGCCGGCTGAACCTGCAGTTCCGCGACGTCGACTGGACCCGCTGGGACGAGCTGCTGCGGGTCGTGCACCACCCGAAGGACGAGGTCACGGTCGCGCTGGTCGGCAAGTACATCGACCTGCCGGACGCGTACCTGTCGGTCGCCGAGGCGCTGCGCGCGGGCGGGTTCGACAACGACGCCAAGGTGAACCTGCGCTGGATCGCCTCCGACGAGTGCGCCACGCCCGAGGCCGCGGCCCGGTTGCTCGGTGACGTGGACGCGATCTGCATCCCGGGCGGGTTCGGGGTGCGCGGGATCGAGGGCAAGATCGGCGCGATCCGGTACGCGCGCGAGCAGGGCATCCCGATCCTGGGACTGTGCCTGGGCCTGCAGTGCATGGTGATCGAGGTGGCGCGGCACCTGGCGGGGCTGGACCAGGCGAACTCCAGCGAGTTCGACCCGGACGCCGAGCAGCCGGTGATCGCGACGATGGAGGAGCAGAAGCACATCGTCGACGGCTCCGGCGACCTGGGCGGCACGATGCGGCTCGGGCTGTACCCGGCGAACCTGGCCGACGGCTCGATCGTCCGCGACCTGTACGGCGCCCCGTCGGTGCAGGAGCGGCACCGGCACCGCTACGAGGTGAACAACGCGTACCGGGACAAGCTGGAGACCGCCGGGCTGGTGTTCAGCGGGCTGTCGCCGGACAACGAGCTGGTCGAGTTCATCGAGCTGGACCGGTCCGTGCACCCGTACTTCGTGGCCACCCAGGCGCACCCGGAGCTGCGGTCGCGGCCGACCAAGCCGCACCCGCTGTTCTCCGGGCTGGTCGCGGCGGCGCTGGACCGGCAGCGTGAGTCCCGGCTCCCGGTCGAGGACCCGAAGCCGGCCGCTCAAAAGAACGCCGAGAAGACTGCCGAGAAGAAGACGGCGGTCAAGGCTCGATGACGGACTATCCCGAGCTGCGGTTCGGCGCCGGGCTGGCCGACCAGCCCGAGCGCTGGCCGGTGACCTCGTCGGAGACCGTGCACGAGACCGGCCGAGTGATCTCGGTACGCCGGGACGCCATCGAGCCGCCGGGCGGTGAACCGTTCGTCCGTGATGTCGTCGTGCACCCGGGCGCCGTCGGCGTGGTCGCCCTGGACGAGAACAACCGGATGCTGCTGGTTCGCCAGTACCGTCACCCGGTCGGCTACAAGCTGCTCGAGGCGCCGGCGGGTCTGCTCGACGTCCAGGGGGAGCAGTACCGGCTGGGCGGCGAGCGCGAGCTCTGGGAGGAGACCGCGACCAAGGCCGCCGACTGGCGGATCCTGGTCGACGCGTTCACCTCACCCGGGCTCACCGACGAGGCGGTCCGGATCTTCCTGGCCCGCGACCTGTCACCCGCCGACGAATCCTTCGAACGCCTCCACGAGGAGGCCGACATGGAAACCGTCTGGGCCCCGCTGATCGACGTCGTCGGCGCCGTCCTGGCCGGCCACCTCCAGAACCCCATCCTCGTCATGGGCTCCTTGGCCGCCTGGACCGCCCTCAACGGCCCCGGCTTCGAAACCCTCCGCCCTGCCGACTCCCCCTGGCCCGCGAAGGACCGCTAACCGCTAACATGCGCCGCACTCTGCCGGAGGATCGGCTCATGGCGAAGTCCGGGCTGGCGGTCACCCTCGGGCCGGGCGTGTGGGCCGGGCAGCGGCCGCAGGTGGTGGTGCCGGCGGGTGCCTGGCAGGCGGCCCGGCCCGGGGTGACACGATGCGCTGGACCTGCTCTACATCTGCGGTACGGCGGTATCTCCCGTGGTGAGTTCCGGTAGGTGCTCGCGGACCATGTAGCCGCCCGCGCAGATGATCCAGACCGCGGACAGCAGCAGCGGGATCGTGGTCATCAGCAGGCCGCCGGCGACGAACGTGCCGGAGGTGGCGAAGACGCCGAACGCGCCGAGGAAGGACACCACGGCGGCCAGCAGGGCGAGGTAGCCGAGCCAGTTCGGCATCACGTGCGTGCGCAGTACGCCCATCCCGGCCGCGGCCAGCGGCAGTGCCGCGGCGAAGCCGATCATCGTGGTCATGACCGCGGTCAGGTCGAACATCGACAGCGTGATGGCCTCGTCCCGGCCGTCGACGCCGAACGCCGTCGCGGCGGTCAGCCCCGCGTTCACGAAGATCGCACCGCCGACCAGTACCGAACCGGCCAGCAGCGCCAGGTGTACGTCGCTGCGCTCGGCCCGCTCGCGCATCGCCTCGGCGAACGCGGCCGCGAACCAGATGATCAGTCCGGCCGCGGCGGCCCACATCAGCGAGCTGAGCAGGAGCATGGTCCGATTGTCGGTGATCCAGGTCGTGATCGTGCTGTCCGAATCACCGACCGTCGGAGGAGTACCGGGCAGGAACCTGCCCAGTAGTGCCAGGACGACGAAGGCCAGTCCGGCGAAGCCGCCCCATCGCAACTCGTGTCGCTCGGTCATGGGAACACCTCCAACATGCACCACACCGTTGTGGTGCATCTACTGCTGATGTTCCCCCGTTCCGGCCCGGAATCAAGACCTATTCGAGGACGGTTGCGAGCGCCTCGTAGCCGGGCAGCAGGTCGACCCCTTCGGGCCCCAGTTGCTGGATGGCGACATGGTTCGCGCCGGCGTCGATATGGGCCTTCAGGCCCTCGGCGACTTCGACGGCGGAGCCGTGCAGCACCATCGCGTCGACCAGCCGGTCGCTGCCGCCGTCGGCGATGTCGTCGTCGCCGAATCCGAGCCGCTTGAAGTTCGTCGTGTAGTTGCTCAGCTGCAGGTACGGAGCCAGCCGATCACGCGCTGTTGCCCGGGCGATCTCCGGGTCGGTCTCCAGCACGACCATCTGCTCCGGCGCCAGCAGCACCCCACCGCCGAGGACCCGGCGCGCTTCCCGGGTGTGCTCGGGCGTGGTCAGGTACGGGAGCGCCCCGGCGGTGCGCGAGCCGGACAGCTGCAGCACCTTCGGGCCGAGCGCGGCCAGCGCGCGCCGGTCGACCGGCACCTTCGCGTCGTCGAGCTCGTCGAGATAGCTGACGATCGTCTCGTACGGCGACCGGTAGTCGTCGTTCCGCTCCCGGTGACCGATCCCGACACCGAGCAGGAACCGTCCCGGGTGCTCGTCCTCGAGCCGGTGGTACGACTCCGCCACCTCGGTCGCGGGCGAGTTCCACATGTTCACGATGCTGGTGCCGACGGCAACCGAAGTCGTTGCGGCCAGCAACACCTCGGCGTCCCGCAGCGCGGTGTCCGGCGAAGCGCCCAGCCACAGAGCGCCGTACCCCGCCCGCTCCAGCCCCGCCGCGAGTTCCGGGCCGAAATGCTGGGGTCCGTGCCAGACCCCGTAGCGTCCCAGTTCCATCGCCACGCCGTGCTCCTCTCGGTTGTTCGTCCTCGACGTGCAACCCGGGGCGGGCGGGCTCCATTCCACAGCATCCCTGACGCCCACGAATGCGCGTCAATGATCCTTGCCGTGTCAGAGGCAGGCGGCGATCTGCGGGATCCGGTCGCGGAGCACGGCGAGCCGGCGTTCGGTGCGTTCCGGTTCGCCGACCTGGGTGAGGTTGAGCATGCCGGGATTGCCCGCGAGCTGGCCGGCGCGCATCACCCGCGCGGAGCGTTCCGCGAGGACGGGTGCCGCCTCGAGAAGCTGCAGCGGCGTGAACGTTCCGCCGTACGACGAAGCCATCAGCCGAAGGCGTCCGGCCTGGTACTCCGGGTCCAACGGGATCGCCAGCGCATCGCGTCCGCCAGCACGTCGTCGGTACGCCGTACCCGGAAGGTAGTCGAGCACTTTCCGTCCGCGGTCGTCGTACCCGTGCACCCGCGTTCGATCTCGTCCTGCATGCGGTCGATCTTTGCCGGAATGCTTCCGTTGGGTTACCGCTGGGGTACCGGCAGCGCGTCGGATCACGATCAGACCATCCGGTCGGGTGGTATGAACCCTGCGGGCTACACTCGGCAGCGACCTGGCAACATCCCCTCAACCGCCGGGCCGCGGACACAACGAGGTGGGCCGCACTCCTGGATCGTGAAAGAAGGGCGAGTTGTGAAGGTCGGAGTTCCCAAGGAAGTCAAGAACCACGAGTACCGGGTGGCGATCACCCCGTCGGGCGTGCACGAGTTCGTGCGCAGCGGTCACGAGGTTCTGATCGAGCAGGGGGCAGGCGACGGTTCACTGATCCCGGACGACGAGTTCGTCGCCGCCGGGGCACGGATCGTGGCGGACGCGGACGACGTCTGGGCGGACGCCGAGCTTGTGCTCAAGGTGAAGGAGCCGGTGGAGGAGGAGTACCACCGGATGCGCAGGGACCAGGTGCTGTTCACCTATCTGCACCTGGCCGCCAGTCAGGACTGCACCGATGCGCTGCTGCGGTCGGGCATCACCGGGATCGCCTACGAGACGGTGCAGTTGCCGGACGGTACGCTGCCGTTGCTGGCGCCGATGAGCGAGGTGGCCGGCCGGCTGGCGCCGCAGTCGGGTGCGTACCACCTGATGGCGCAGGGCGGCGGGCGCGGCGTGCTCCTCGGTGGTGTGTCGGGCGTACACCCGGCCCGCGTCGTGATCCTCGGTGCGGGTGTTTCAGGGATGAACGCCGCCGCGATCGCGCTCGGTATGCAGGGGCAGGTGCAGCTGTTCGACCGCAACATCGCCCGGTTGCGGCAGGCCGACCAGATCTACCAGGGCCACCTGCTGACGATCGCGTCGAACGCGTACGAGATCGAGCGGGCGGTGCTGGAGGCCGACCTGGTCATCGGCGCGGTGCTGGTGGTCGGTGCGAAGGCTCCGAAGCTCGTCACGAACGACATGGTCCGCCGGATGAAGCCGGGCAGTGTGCTGGTCGACATCGCGATCGACCAGGGCGGCTGCTTCGAGGACTCGCGGCCCACGACCCACGCCGACCCTGTGTACAAGGTCCACAACTCACTGTTCTACTGCGTCGCGAACATGCCCGGTGCGGTGCCGAACACGTCGACGTACGCGCTGACGAACGTGACACTGCCGTACGCGATCGAGCTGGCGAACCTCGGCTGGCGGGAGGCGCTGAAGCAGGACCACAGCCTGGCGCTCGGCCTGAACACCTTCGACGGCCACATCACCTACGGTCCGGTCGCGGAGGCGCACGACCTGTCGCAGCTCAAGCTGGACGAGGTGCTGGTCTGACTATCGCCCGGGCAGTCAGTGCGTACCTGGACCACCTGACGGTGGAACGCGGCCTGGCCGCGAACACGCTGGCGTCGTACCGGCGCGACCTGCGCCGGTACGTCGGCTTTCTGGCGGAGGCCGGGATCGACGACCTCGGACGAATCACGGAGGCCGTGGTCAGCGACTTCCTCATGCGTCTGCGTGAAGGGGACGCTGACCATCCGCCACTGACCGCGTCCAGTGCGGGCCGGACCGTAGTTGCGGTCCGCGGCTTCCACAAGTTCTGTGTACGGGAGGGCATGACCGCAGTAGACCCTGCAGCGGCCGTGAAGCCACCTGTACCGCCGCAGCGGCTGCCGAAGGCCCTGTCTGTCGACGAGGTGACCAGGATCCTCTCAGCAGCCGCAGGGGCCGAAGCGGAGCCTGCTGTGCTGGCTACGCGGGATGCTGCACTGCTGGAGTTCCTGTACGGCACTGGTGCCCGCATCTCCGAGGCGGTCGGGCTGGACGTCGATGACATCGACCTGGACGCCGGAGCGGTCCTGCTGCGCGGCAAGGGCAGCAAAGAGCGGGTAGTACCCGTCGGCACGTACGCCCGTGAGGCGTTGTCGGCGTACCAGGTCCGCGGCCGCCCCGACCTGGTGTCCCGTGGCCGCGGTACTCCTGCGCTGTTCCTGAACGCCCGCGGCGGCCGCCTGTCCCGGCAGAGCGCCTGGACGGTACTGCGTCGCGCTGCACAACGGGCTGGGATCTCGAAGGAGATCTCACCGCACACGCTGCGGCACTCGTACGCGACGCACCTGCTGGACGGTGGGGCGGACGTCCGCGTCGTACAGGAGCTGCTGGGACATGCGTCGGTGACGACGACACAGGTCTACACACTCGTGACTGTCGACAAACTCCGCGAGGTCTACGCCACCTCCCACCCGCGGGCGCTGTAGGACCCGGTGCACGGCCCGTCTGAACGGTGTGCGATCATCTGGTTACGGCAGGTGATCCGGGAAGGGTGACCGGCCGGGTTCGGAGCTTGTTCGGAGCTTTGTCGACAAACCACCCCACCCCGGTGCGGAGTGGCTGGTTGAGAGTGCTTGAATGCACGCTTACAGTCGCTGGGATCGCCCGTATCGGTTGAAAGGTTTGACGAGTCATGAACGAGTCGACATTCCCGGGCACCGAACACGTGATGGGCCACCTTCCGGGCCGCGTTCCCGCCCCGGAGCCGGTCCAGCCGATCAGCACGCCACCCAGCGACCCGCCCCGTCCGGCCCCCGTGCCGGCGCGCGCCCTGCCCGACAACTATGCGGAGATGCCGAAGCCGACGGCCAAGCTCACCGCGGAGGACCTTGCACCCGTGAACGACGCGAACGGCCCGCGCCACAGGATCGGGCCGACAGGCCGGCCGGTGCCGGACCTGCCGATGCCCGAGCCCCCCACCAAGACCGGCCCGGCGCAGGTGATCGCGATGTGCAACCAGAAGGGCGGCGTCGGCAAGACCACCACCACGATCAACCTCGGTGCGGCGATCGCCGAGACCGGTCGCAAGGTGCTGCTGATCGACTTCGACCCGCAAGGGTCCGCCTCGATCGGTCTGGGCGTCCAGCCGCACGACCTCGAGCTGTCGGTCTACAACCTGCTGATGCAGCGCGACATCACTCCGGACGAGGTGATCCAGCCGACCCGGGTGGAGAACCTCGATCTGCTGCCGGCCAACATCGACCTGTCCGCGGCCGAGGTCCAGCTGGTCCAGGAGGTCGCGCGCGAGTACACGCTGCAGCGGGTGCTGGACCCGATCATCCCGCAGTACGACGTGATCCTGATCGACTGCGCCCCGTCGCTCGGTCTGCTCACCGTGAACGCGCTGACCGCGTCGCACGGCATCGTCGTACCGCTAGAGTGCGAGTTCTTCGCGCTCCGCGGCCTGGCCATGCTGACCGACACGATCGCCAAGGTGCAGGACCGGCTGAACCCGAAGCTGGAGATCGTCGGGATCCTCGGCACCATGTTCGACGGGCGTACGACGCACGCCCGGGAGGTCCTCGACCGGGTGGTCCAGGCCTTCGACGAACGCGTCTTCCACACCGTCATCCGGCGTACCGTCAAGTTCCCCGAGACCACGGTCGTCGGTGAACCGATCACGACGTACGCCCCCTCGTCCCAAGCGGCTACTCAGTACCGCGACCTTGCCAAGGAGGTGCTGGCGCGTTGTCCCGCCGGGTGAGCCTGCCAGGTGCCAGTGAACTCTTCGGGGGTGCGGCACCGAAGCAGACCAGACCCGAGAAGCGCACCACCACTGACGGACCGCCGGCGTCGACCGTGCGGTCCCGCACGACGGTCGTCGACGACCGCAAGTCGAGTGGTCGGATCCGTCACGACACGAAGATCACCGTGTACGTGACGGAGGAGGAGCTGCTCGGCCTGGAACAGACCAGACTCGCGCTGCGCGCGGAACACGGCCTGACGGCCGACCGGGGCCGGATCGTCCGGGAGGCGATCGACGTCCTGCTCGCCGACTTCGTCGACCACGGGCCGGACTCGGTGCTTGTACGGCGGCTCAAGGCCTCGGAATGAGCTCGTCGGACTCGGCGTCGCTGCCCCTGGACCTGCCTTCCGGTACGTCGGACGAGGTACCGACTGTTGCTGAAGGCAAGGGGTTCAGCGTCCACCTGGTCAACTTCGAGGGGCCGTTCGACCTGCTGCTGCAGCTGATCAGCAAGCACAAGCTGGACATCACCGAGATCGCGCTGTCGGTCATCACCGACGACTTCATCGCGCACATCAAGGCGCTGGGCTCGGAGTGGGACCTCGACCAGACGTCGGAGTTCCTGCTGATCGCGGCGACGCTGCTCGACCTGAAAGCGGCCCGGCTGCTGCCGAAGGGCGAGGTCGAGGACGACGAGGACCTGGCGCTCCTGGAGGCGCGGGACCTGCTGTTCGCGCGGTTGCTGCAGTACCGGGCGTTCAAGCAGATCGCGTCGCTGGTGCAGGAGCGGATGGCGCTGGAGTCGCGGCGGTTCCCGCGGGCGGTGGGGGTGGAGCCGCGGTTCGCGGAGCTGCTGCCGGAAGTACTGCTCGGGATCGATCCGGCCGGGCTGGCGGCGCTGGCCGCGAAGGCGATGGCGCCCAGGGACGACGTACCGCCCGGGGTGTCGCTCGCGCACCTGCACGCGCCGGCCGTCACGGTGCGGGAGCAGGCAGAGGTGATCGTGGACCGGCTGCGGCGGCAACGGAGCGCCACGTTCCGGTCCCTGGTGGCCGATTCACCCGACACTGTGACGACGGTGTGCCGGTTCCTGGCGTTGCTCGAGCTGTTCCGGGAGGCTGCGGTGTCGTTCGACCAGGTGACACCGTTGGGGGAGCTCACCATCCGCTGGACGGGTACCGACGAGGGTGAGATCGCTGTCAGCGACGAGTTCGACGAGGAACTCAAACCCGCGGACGAGTCCGGCGAGGCGCCGCACGTCGACGACGACCCCGACTTCCTCGAACCCGGCGCCAGCCACACCCACCCAGACGACCCCGCCCCAGACGAATCCGAGACGGCAAACCAGTGACCGACCACGACACCACCACAACCCCCGACCCCACCGACCACGCACCAGCCGACCAGGCCCAGACCAATCAGGCCGAGTTGACCGAGCAGGCGGCGCGCGCGGCGCGGGCGGAGACCGGACAGGCCGACGCCGCCGAGCAGGCCGAGACCGGGCAGATGTCGGCCGAAGCGGCCGATGACGAGACCGGGGTCGAGGGCGCGAACGAGGGTGGCGACGGCGCCGACGTCTCGGAGGACGAGGACGCCGACGGTGCGGACGGTGTCGACGGTGTCGACGGTGCGGACGGTGCCGACGGTGTCGACGGTGTCGACGGTGTCGACGGTGCGGACCTGTCCGGAGTCGAGAGCGCGGACGAAGGCGGCGACCCCGCCGGCGTGTCAGCGGACGAGAGCGACGACGCCGACGGTGCGGACGTGTCCCGCCACGAGGCCGGGGTCGCGGGCGGCGACGCCGTCGGCGTGTCAGCGGACGAGAGCGACGACGCCGACGGTGCGGATGTGTCCCGTGACGAGGGCGGGGTCGAGGGCGCCGAGGATGGCGGCGACGGTGCTGACGGTGCCGGGGACGACGTACGTGCCACCGAGTCCGCGGACGACGTACTTGCCACCGAGTCCGCGGACGACGTACTTGCCACCGAGTCCGCGGACGACGTACTCGCGGCGGACGTGTCGGGGGACGATGAGGAGCATTTGCCGGCGGGGCAGACCTCGGTGCCGGTCGGGGACGAGGTGGTTGTCGACGACGAGACGATGCGGCGGGCGCTCGAGGCGATTCTGATGGTCACGGACGAGCCGTTGCCGGTGCTGACGCTGGCGCGGGCGGTCGGGCGTCCCACCGGGGATGTCGCGGAGGCGCTCGCGGAGCTCGCGGCGGAGTACACCGAGCAGGGGCGGGGGTTCGACCTGCGCGAGGTGGGCGGCGGCTGGCGCTACTACACCCGCGTCGAGGCCGCGCCGTACGTCGAACGCTTCGTCCTCGACGGCCAGCAGGCGCGCCTCACCCAGGCCGCCCTCGAAACCCTCGCCGTGGTCGCGTACAAGCAACCGGTCAGCCGCGCCCGCGTCTCCGCGATCCGCGGCGTGAACGTCGACGGCGTGATGCGCACTCTCGTCGCCCGCGGCCTGGTCGAGGAGGCCGGCGCCGACACCGAATCCCAGGCGACCCTGTACCGCACCACCACGTACTTCCTCGAACGCATGGGCATGCAGTCCCTCGACGACCTCCCCGAGCTGGCCCCGTACCTCCCCGAAATGGACGACATCGAAGAGGAACTGGCCGCCCAATCCCTCCCACCCACCTCTCCGGAGGCCACCACCGAGCCCGAAGCCGACGCGGACGCCACACAAGGTGAGCCCAGCACGCCGGCAACACCGGACACCACCTCCGAGTCCACGACACCCAACGAGCACCCGGCCGAGGACGAGCCGCACCGGCCCGAAAACGCCGACCTCGCCGAGGACAAACCCGCCGAACCGACCGCAGGCGCTACCCAGGACGCCGCCACAGACGACGCCGCCCCAGAGGACGCCGTGGACGCCGTGGACGACGAGTCCGGCACTCCGGCCTCGGACGACGCCGCGGGCGACTCGGCGACGTCCGATGAGCTGACGGAGCCTGCCGAGGCTGTGGCGGACCTGCCAGAGCGCGACGCCGGCGCGGAGGACGAACCCACCGAGGCGACCGCAGGCGCTGAGCAGGACGCCGACGCCGTGGACGACATGGACGCCGAGGACGACGCTGACCTCGAGTCCGGTACGGCGGCCTCGGACGGCTACTCGGGTGGGTCCGCTACGCCCGACGAGATCACCGGCGATGCCGCGCCTGAGGCGTCGACGGCTGAGGACGCCGGCGCTGCGGAGGACGAACTCGGCGGCTCGCGGGGGGAGTTGGCGGCGGGTGCGGAGGATGTGGACGGGCTGGGTGCTGGTGGACGTGAGGGTGGGGTGCGGGATGGGGGATGACGCGGGGGTTCGGTTGCAGAAGGTTTTGGCTCGGGCGGGGGTGGCTTCGCGGCGGAATGCGGAGTTGATGATCGAGGAGGGGCGGGTCGAGGTCGACGGGCGGGTGGTGACGGAGTTCGGGGTGCGGGTGGATCCTGAGACGGCGGTCATCCGGGTCGACGGGGCGCGGATCCCGCCGGTCAGCGCCAACGTGTACCTCGTGCTGAACAAGCCCCGCGGCGTCGTGACGACGATGTCCGACCCGCAGGGGCGGCCGTGCATCACGGACTACGTGCAGGACCGCCCGGAGCGCCTGTTCCACATCGGCCGGCTGGACACGGACACCGAGGGGTTGCTGCTGCTCACCAACCACGGCGAGTTCGCGCACCGCCTGGCGCATCCGTCGTACGAGGTCTCCAAGACGTACGTCGCCGAGGTCGAGGGCAACGTCAAACCGGCCGTACCGCGCAGACTCCTGGACGGCGTCGAGCTCGACGACGGCCCCGCCCGCGCCGACACCGTGAAGATCATCTCGACGGTTCCCGGCCGCACCCTGGTGGAGATGAGCCTGCACGAGGGCCGCAACCGGATCGTCCGCCGGATGTTCGACGCCGTCGGCCACCCGGTGAAGCGCCTCACCCGCACCGCCATCGGCCCGGTCCGCCGCGGCAACCTCCACACCGGAGAGCTCCGCGAACTCGACTCCAGAGAGCTCGGTCAGCTGCTGGATCTGGTCGACCTGTAAGCAGGAGGCGACCGCCAGGCCATCACAATCGACCGGCGGGACGTCCGACGAGCGTGGTGCGGGCCGGCCGAGGCGATTGTGATGGCCTGGGCGTCGGCCTACTCGCCGGACAGTTGCTCGCGCTCCTGGTTGTCCTGGAAGCGCCGCGCGTGCGCCACCTCGGTGAACGTCCGCGGCACCTTCCCCAGCCCCCGGATCACGGTCGCGGTCCCGTTGGCGTGCCCGAACTCGTACAGGTACGGCGCCCCGGTCTCCTTGTCGACGCCCAGCACGATCGTCTTGAGACCGCAGCCGTTCGCGACCAGCGACTCGAACCCCTGCCAGGTGGATCGCCGCACCACCTTCACCACCGGAGGACCCGCGACCGGGATCCGGATGGTGTAGAGCGCCCCGCCCCGCGTGTTGGCGAGGAACGTGTCGTACGTCGCGGTCTGACTGATCAGGGTCATCGTCTTGACGGCGCTGAACCCGCTGTACGTCTCCTTCCGGCTGAACGCCGTACCGTCGACGTTCCAGCGCAGGATGGTGTCGCCGAGGAGCGCGTACGCGTTGTGCCGGACCAGTGTGGTGCCGCGGTTGAACCGTGAGCTCTCGAGGTAGCGCACGTCGCCCCAGCCGCCACCGATCGGGGTTCGCTTCACCGAGGCGGGATCGACGTCGCCGTAGAAGTCGTTCACCTCGTACGTCAGCAGGTACAGGCCAGTGCCCAGTACGACGTACTGCCGGCGGGACTCGCCGTTCTGCTCGGCGTTCATCTGCGTGCCGAGCCCACTGGTCAGACGGACCTGGTTGTCCGGCAGCAGGTCCTTGCCGCCCCAGCTGCTCGGGCTGGCGCCCGGAGGGACGACCCCGTACAGGCCACGCAGGATCAGGTCACCGCCGCTCGTGGTCGAGCCCAGCGACATCTGGCAGAACGGAACCTCACTGATGCTCGCTGTTGCCGGCGCCGTCTGAGCCAGCGCTCCGGCGGTCAGCGCGAGCCCGAGCAGGGCCGCTGCCCGCTTCCTGATCTTCATGGTCACTCTCCGTAGAGCAGAACGCCGGCCTCGGAACTGCCGGGGTAGTAGCGGAAGTACGTCTTGTCCTCAGGGGCGGCGAGCTGGTCGCCCACCCTGCCCAGGCCCTTGATGACCGTTGCGGTCCCGTTCGCGTGACTGACGGCGTACAGGTAGCCCCTCCGCGTGTCCTTGTCGATTCCGAGCAGCAGAGTGCTCTGGACGCCGCACTTCTCCGCGACGAGTGTCTCGAACGTCTGCCAGGTCGACGTACGGACCTTCTTCACCACCGGTGCGCCGCTCCGCGGGATCCGGATCGTGTACAGCGCCCCACCCCGGGTGTTGGCGAGGAACGTGTCGTAGGTGCGGGTCTGACTGATCAGCGCCATCGTCTTGACGGCCGAGAACCCGCTGTACGTCGTCTTGTTGCGCCAGACCGATCCCTCCACGGTCCACCGCGTGATGACGTCGCCCTGCAACGCGTAGGTGTGGGACGTCGACCGCTCCACGTAGGTCTGGTCGATCCAGCCGCCGCCCACCCTCGTCTTCTGGTACGACGCGGGATCGAGCTCACCGGTGGTCATGTCCGTGACGTACCGGAACCGGTAGAGATCGTTGACGATCCGCACGTACCCACTGCGCAGCATGCCGGACGGCGGATCCGGCTCCCATCCGACCGACGTCGCGAGCCGGACCTGGTCGACCGGGAACAGTCCCTTCGGCCCGACGTGTGGCGGCGACGCGGTCACCGGCGAGGTCGCAGTGATCTTCTGGAATTTGTGATCGCCCTGCACGGTCACCGTGCCCAGCGTCATCGAGCAGGGCGCACTGGCCCGCCCCGCAACAGCATCGGCCTGTCCTGGAACCAGTACCGCCGCCGTCATCGCCGCGCCCAGCACACCCGCGGCGATCCGCCCTCTTGTCATCCAGCCCCCTCCGAGGAGTCATGTCACTCACCTCGATGCCGGCTACCCCGAAAAGGTTAGGGACCAATCGAAGAACTTCCGGACCAGTCGCCGTACTGCGGGAACGCCGCAGCCGGACGCACCGACCAGGTGGGCCCGCGCTGCAGCTGTCATCAGGCCGGCCGACTGCAGTTGCGGGGCGAATGCGGCGTAGTCCGTCCAGATCCAGTGGTTCGCGTCGGACAGCTCCACACGCCGTACCGGACCGCCATGCGACATCAGTGCCGACCAGGTGCGGTCGAAACGCGCGTCCCGGAACCCGTCTGTGCCGGCCAGCAGCAGCGGCTTCTGAGTGCCGTGCTGGGCGATTGGATACAGCTCACCGTCCAGTGCGTCAAGGTAGCCCTCCAGGTTGGCAGCAGCCCGTACCAGCGCGTGCTCCAGCGACACAGCGGCCGTCGCACCGCCTGCAGAGTGCCCGTAGACGCAGACTCGACGCAGGTCGATTTGGTCATGCACTTCGGACAGGTGGTCGAGTACGAACCGCATGTCCGCGAAGCGCGTGTTCATCATCAGCCGCGACCGCACTGGGTCCGTCTGCACGTCCGGGCTGATCTCGATGACCCGCAACCGCCCGTCCGGGAACACCACCTCGCTGGCCTCACCAGGGTGGTCGATCGTCACCACGACGTACCCGTGACTGGCCAGGTCCTCTGCCACAGAGGTGCCGATGGTGCGTGGGTCCGCGCCGCCTGGGCTGTAGAGCAGCGTCGGCCGTCGACGGGGGAGTGCGGGCGCGTCGACGTACGAATGGGTCAGCGTGGCCGCCCAGTTCACTCCACTGGCCGGGAGCTCTGGGTGCAGGACACCTGCGTCCAGCCCCTTGAAGACCTCGGCTGCGGCTGGTGCGAGGTGCGGAGCGCGCTGATACCCCCGTACGACGGGTGCAGGGTAGAAGACCGTCAGTGCGATCTCACGGGTTGGTGCGCCGTTCCACGGGTCGGAGCGTGTCGGATCGACGAGTGCGCGGGTCGTCGTACCGACTGACCAAGGGCCGGTGGGAGCGGGGAGGCGCAATGTCAGGTCGCTGGCGGCCGCAGCGGTCTGAGCTGACAGAGCGGAGGCGGCGGTGGCTGTGGCGGTAGCCGTGAGGAAGGTTCGTCGTCTCATGTCCAGCACGTTGGCAGCCGCGCGCGCAGTGGTCGGCTGATCCGCCGGCATCTCCACCCGGAGTTACGGCCCCGGGTGGAGACGCCAGTCGAGGTCAGGCGCCGTTCAGGTGGACGCCTGCCAGGTTGTAGCGGAAGTACGAGTCGCCGGCCGGGAAGGTGGTCGGGACCTTGCCGAGGCCCTTGATGACCGTGGCGGCGCCGTTGGCGTGGCCGACGGCGTACAGGTAGCCCGCACCGGTGTTCTTGTCGATGCCGAGCAGCAGGGTCCCGTAGTTCCCGCACTTCTCCGCGATCAGCGTCTCGAACCCCTGCCAGGTCGACGTCCGGATCTTCGTCACCACCGGCTTGCCCGACCCCGTCGGCACCTGGACGGTGTAGAGCGCTCCGCCGTTCGTGGTAGCGAGGAAGGTGTCGTAGCGAGCCCCCTGGCCGATCAGGGCCATGGTCTTCACCGCCTTGAACCCGGGGAACGTAGTGCGGTACCGCCACCCGGTGTCGGTGACCGTCCAGCGGATGATGAGCCCGTTGAGCGGGTCGATGGCCAGCGAGTAGACGTTCTCCCGGCTGAACGACGTCCCCGAGTACTCGCTGCGCTCGACGTACTTGTAGTCGTCGCTCCACCCGCCGGCGATCAGGGTCTGCGTCACCGAACCAGGCACCACCGCGGTGCCGGTGCCGTCCGTCGTGTACGACGACCGGTACATGTTCGGACCGACGACGACCAGGCCCTGGCGCTGCTCGCCGGCCGGGACGACGGGTTCGTACCGCACCGAGCTGGGCAGCCGCGCCTGGCCGTCCGGATACAGGTCCTTCGGGCCGACCCGGCGGGCGCCCGCGGACGGGGTCGCGGTGATGGTCTGGACGGTGTGGTCGCCACCCGGCGTCACGGAGCCGAGCCGCAGCGAACAGGCAGCGGTGGCCCCGGCCGGTGCCGCGCCGGCAGGTGCGGCAGACGCGAAACCTCCTGCGAGCAGGACCCCGGCCGCGAGCGTTCGCCCGTATCTGATCATCTGAAAATCCTTTCGTCAGTGGTCACGATGCGGGCGGACAGCTCATTGTTGCGGGCATCAAAGGGATAACGCCGTACGACGGCGCGCCTGGGACGGCACCCGGTTGTCGGAACCGCGCCGTAGTGTGGGTGATGTGAACCGGCGAATCTTCGGTCTGGAGAACGAGTACGGCGTCACCTGTACGTTCCGCGGGCAGCGGCGACTGACCCCGGACGAGGTGGCTCGGTACCTGTTCCGTCGTGTCGTGTCCTGGGGGCGGAGCAGCAACGTCTTCCTCCGCAACGGAGCCCGCCTGTATCTCGACGTGGGCTCCCATCCCGAGTACGCGACCGGCGAGTGCGACTCGGTCACCGACCTGATCGCGCACGACAAGGCCGGTGAGCGGATCCTCGAGGGCCTGCTGGTCGACGCGCAGAAGCGGCTGCACGACGAAGGCATCTTCGGCGACGTCTACCTGTTCAAGAACAACACCGACTCGGCCGGCAACAGCTACGGCTGCCACGAGAACTACCTGGTCAGCAGGCACGGCGACTTCGCCAAGCTGGCCGACGTGCTGATCCCGTTCCTGGTCACCCGGCAGCTGATCTGCGGCGCCGGCAAGGTGCTGCAGACCCCGCGCGGCGCGGTGTACAGCGTCAGCCAGCGGGCCGAGCACATCTGGGAAGGCGTTTCCAGCGCGACCACCCGGTCCCGGCCGATCATCAACACCCGCGACGAGCCGCACGCGGACGCCGAGCGGTTCCGCCGGCTGCACGTGATCGTCGGCGACTCGAACATGTCCGAGACCACGATGCTGCTCAAGGTGGCCAGCACCGACCTGGTGCTGCGGATGATCGAGGCCGGCATCGTGATGCGCGACCTGACCCTGGACAACCCGATCCGGGCGATCCGCGAGATCAGCCACGACATGACCGGCCGTCGCGAGGTCCGGCTGGCGAACGGCCGCGAGGCGAGCGCCCTCGACATCCAGACGGAGTACCTGACCAAGGCGCGCGACTTCGTCGACCGCCGCGAGCTGGGCACACCGGCCGTCGAGCGGGCGCTGTCGCTGTGGGAGCGGACGCTGAAGGCGATCGAGTCCGGCGACATGTCGGGGATCGAGCGCGAGATCGACTGGGTGATCAAGTACCGGCTGATCGAGCGCTACCGCGCGCAGAACAACCTCGGTCTCGCCAGCCCGCGGGTGGCGCAGCTCGACCTGGCGTACCACGACATCCACCGTCCGCGCGGGCTCTACTACCTGCTCGAGCGCAAGGGCGCGGTCACCCGGGTCGTCGACGATCTCCGGGTCTTCGAGGCCAAGTCGGTGCCACCGCAGACGACGCGGGCCCGGCTGCGCGGTGAGTTCATCAAGCGGGCGCAGGAGCGGCGGCGCGACTTCACCGTCGACTGGGTGCACCTGAAGCTGAACGACCAGGCCCAGCGGACCGTGCTGTGCAAGGACCCGTTCAAGGCCCACGACGAGCGCGTCGAGAAGCTCATCGCCAGCATGTAGTTCCTGGCTAAATGATGAGCCTTGGTCGGCCTGTGCTGCTTACAAAGAGCACATGACGATCGAGATCCGGCCGATCACCGCGGCGGAGGCGAACGAGTACCTGCGCGTCCTGCCGTACGTGAACGGCTTCCCGCAGGAGGAGCCCGAGCCCTCGGCCTGGTACGCCGGTAGCGCGGCCTGGCCGCCACAGGTCCCTCCGACCGCTGCCCAGGTGGAGGAGTACGCCGCCGACCTGCAGGCGGACTGGATCCGCCCGCAGGCGGCGTTCGTGGACGGGAAGATCGCAGGTGCTTCGGCGATCGTTTCCGTCCAGGTCACCGTGCCGGGTGGGCAACAGGGCGCGCTGGGCGGTGTCACGTCGACCGCCGTACTGCCGACGTACCGGCGGCGTGGGCTGCTGCGGAAGATCATGTCCGCGATGCTGGACGACTGCCGGGAGCGCGGTGAGTTCCTGGCCGGGCTGAGTGCGAGCGAGGCGACCATCTACGGGCGGTACGGGTTCTCGCCGGCGACGTTCCAGCACCGGTGGGAGGTACGCCGTACCGACGTGGCCTTCCGCTCCGAGTTCACGGATCCGGGTGCGCTGGAGCTGGTGGACGGTGCGGTCGCGGGGGAGGCGTGGCCGGTGCTGCACGAACGCGTACGGGCTGAACGCGTGGGCGAGATCAGCCCGTTGCCCGGGAAGTGGGAGGGCCTCGCGGCCGGTGGGCTACCGGCGGACGGATCGGGGCCGGCGCACCACCTGCTGCATCGCGACGCGTCCGGTGCGGTAGACGGTGCCGCGATCTTCCGGTTGCCCTGGTCGCCGGACCCGGCGCAGACCGGCGTACTGCAGGTAGAAGCCTTCGAAGCGCTCACCTCCGATGCGTACCGCGCGTTGTGGGGTCTGCTGCTCGACTTCGACCTGACCAAGCGGGTCGTCGCCGCACGCCGGCCGGTAGACGAGCCACTGCGGTGGATGCTGACCAACCCACGGGCGCTCAAGCTGACCCGGACCCGGGACAACCTGTGGCTGCGCGTTCTCGACGTACGGCGGGCTCTCGAGGCACGCACGTACGCAGCGACGGATTCACTCGTACTGGACGTGTCCGACGACCTGTACGGCGCCGGCCGCTGGCGTCTGGACGCAGCACCCGACGGAGCGACCTGTACTGCGGTAGACGAGGAACCGGACATCAGTCTGACTGTGAACGAGCTGGCATCGCTCTACCTAGGTGGAGTCCGCGCGAGCGAGCTGTTGTACGCAGGACGGGTTCTGGAGCGCACACCCGGGGCGGTATCTCGTCTGGACGCAGTACTGCGGCCGGACCGCGCACCCCACAACGCTGTCGGGTTCTGAGCGCTGTGACTGTACGTGGTGTGACTCAACGGTGACGCGGGCGGCGGCTCTCGCGGTTGAACCCGCAGGCTAGGGTGGTCGGCGTTGTTGACCGGAGGCGATCGGCGCACCCTGCGCCGGGATGGTTCGAGGTGCTGGTTTCGTGCGCAAGCTGTTGAGTCTGGTCGTGGTCGCGGCGCTGGGGTCCTCCCTGGTGGCGTGCGGATCGGAGAAGGACGATTTCGGGGCCGGCGGGATCAAGGTGACCTCCGACTTCGGGCAGAAGCCGACCGTCACGCACCGCGAGGGTGAACCGGAGAAGCAACTGGTGACCGAGGTCCTCAAGGAGGGCGACGGTCCCGAGGTGAAGAAGGGTGAGCTGCTCACCGCGAACTACCTCGGCCAGATCTGGCGCGACGGCAAGGTCTTCGACAACTCCTACGACCGCGGCGCGCCGTCGTCGTTCCCGATCGGTGTCGGCGGCGTCATCTCCGGCTGGGACGAGGGCCTGGTCGGCAAGAAGATCGGCAGCCGCGTGCTGATGTCGATCCCGGCCGACAAGGGCTACAAGGAGCAGGGCAACGAGCAGGCCGGCATCAAGGGTGACGACACGCTGATCTTCGTCGTCGACCTGGTCGGCGCGGCGGCCAACAACACCCCGCTGGAAGCGAACCCGGTCACCCCGTCGACGCCCACCAAGATCACCGTTTCCGGCGCCCTCGACGCCGAGCCGAAGGTGACGGTCGCGCCCGGCACCAAGCCCCCGGCGAAGCCCGGCAAACCGGTCGTGTTCGCGCTCGGCAAGGGCAAGCCCATCGACAAGGGCAGCCAGCTGATCGGCCGGTACGTCGTCTACGACTACACCGGCAAGAAGCAGGCCAGCACCTGGGACCCCCAGCCGGCCACCCAGCAGGCCCCCGCGCAGCCGGCCGCTCCAACCGACCAGCTGCAGGTCGGCCCAGGCCCCAACGGTCAGACCGGCGCTCTCGACGGTCTTGCCGGCGTCACGGTCGGCAGTCGCGTCCTGGTCGAGCTCCCGGCGTCCAAGGACCAGGCCGGCAAGCCGGTCAACGCCTTCGCCGTCATCGACATCCTGAACGCCTTCCCGGCGCCGAAGCAGACCGGGCAGTAAAGGCCCGAGTTCCACCGAAGGACCGGCTCCCAGTACGGGAGGCCGGTCCTTCGGCGTTTCAGCGCGTCCGCCGCACCGGGCGGCGACTGAACCAGCGGTTCGCGTCCGGCTGGAAGCTGAGCAGGATCGCCGTGACGACCGCGGTGAGGTGGACGCACCTGACCGCGGCGAAGGCGATGAACGAGGCGGACCAGTCCAGCGTGCCGAAGTCACCGTTCTGCAGGAGCCAGCCGATCGGACCCACCACCAGCGAGGCGATGCCGACCGTGCCGAGCAGACCGGTGAGCAGCCAGCGGGACCAGCGGACGCCGTGGCGGAAGTAGCGGTCGACAACCACGAAGAGTCCGCCGTACACGATCGCGCGGAACGCGATCTGGAGAAGCAGCCCGAAGACGGAGGATCCGTCGGCGAGGGCGCCGAGGACACCGAGGACGGACTCCACGACACCGGCACCGATCGCGGCGAACCACAGCGTGGTCGCGCTCCGGACGGCCAGCGGCGGCTCCGGTAGTACCACGTCGTGGATGGTGAGATCGCGATGCCTGGTGCTGTTCATGCAACCACTGTCACCGCGCAGCCGCTCCGGAACAGGAGTGCTGCAACCACAGTCCAGGTGGACCTGGATCCACCGTTCAGCCGCGCTCCGGGGCCGGGACGTCCACCAGTCCGGCTGCGTGGCGGCCTGCTGCGGCTGCGGCCTCGAAGTACGCGCGGTCCTCGTCCAGGCCGCGGCCCATGGTCGACAGCTTCACCGGGGCTGCCTGCAAGGCCTCGTACAGCCCGTCGACTCCTGTTCGCACCACTCGGTGCCTGGCCTTCAGGGGCTCGGCGGCGTCGCGCACGGCATCACCGAAGTCGCCCGGCAGATCAGGTACGACGACATCGGCCGGCTGGAGCGCCACGCGGCCGTAGGCGGTCAGGCTGTGGTGGGAGATGCCACGGTGCCGTGGACGGGGGTCTGCTTCGGAGATCCGCAGTGAGGCGACAGCGCGGCCGCCCAGAGTGCCGATCGCATTGACCGCCTCACCCGACTGCACGCCCGAGAAGCCCCAGCGAGTACCTGTGCCCAGGTTGCCCGGTCCCTGCGTGATGACGACCAGTTCGGCCGCCAGCACCTGTACGGCGGTCAACAGCCCGGTGTGGACAGTCACCGCTTCACGGTCCCCGCCGTACGCCTGACCGACCGTCACAGTCCCACTGACCCAGCCGGCGTCCCGCAGCGTTGCCACGCTCCGCGAGAACGCCAGCGGCAGCGCACCGCCATCCGTCATCACGTAGACGACCCGTGTGGTCGGCCGCGCCTCGTACACACCGGCGAGCACAGCGGGCAGTGCGGAGTGCAGATCCGCGACTACAACCGGCGTACCGAACAGGTCGTCCGCGTCCCGCAGTACGTCGTGGTCGGGGGAGTCCTGCTCGTCCGCACCGAGCACCATCGCCTGCAGCGGCGTGTACCGCGCTTTCACCAGGTGCCCGTGCTCCGGCGGGTCCTCCGGGAGCCTGTCCGGTACGGCGACCACCAGGGCGTAACCACCTGTCCCCAGACCGCGGTCCAGTGCGCCGACGTTGAGCAGCACGCGGTCGCCAGGCACCGGCGTACCGACCAGGTCCGGGTACGCCAGCGCGCGCACAGACTGTTCTCCGACCGTCACTGTCAGTTCGAGCGCACCGGCCCAGCTCCGTCCGACCTGTGCGACCACACCGTCCCGCCACCGAATCACGTGCCGAGACTAGGGCATGCCCGTGCCGTCGAACCCGTGTTCGAAGTTTCGGTGCGGAAAGGCGGGAATTGGACGCCCCGAGGCCGTAAGGTGGTCGGGTGTCGGCGCGGAAGAGTGAGCGACTGCTCAACGTGGTCATCTGCCTCCTGGTCGCGCGCACCTACGTGACCAAGGAGCGGATCCGCGAGGTCGTCGAGGGGTACGCGGGGCAGACCGACGATGCCTTCGAGAAGATGTTCGAGCGCGACAAGGACGAGCTGCGCGACCTCGGCATCCCGATCGAGATGGGCACGATCGACAAGTTCTTCTCCGACGAGGTCGGTTACCGGATCCGCCGCGACGTGTTCGAACTGCCCGAGGTCCATCTGGAGCCGGACGAGGCCGCCGTACTGGGCGTTGCGGCAAGGGTGTGGCAGCACGCCGGGCTGTCCGAGGCGACCACCTCGGCGGTGCTGAAGCTGAAGGCGGCCGGGATCCAGACCGACCAGTCGGCGCTGAGCGCGATCGAGCCGCACGTCGGGGCGTCGGAGCCGGCGTTCGACCCGCTGTGGGCGGCTGTGGTGGCGCGGCAGGCGGTCCGGTTCCAGCATCTGCGCAGCGGGGCGTCGGAGCCGACCACGCGGACGCTGGAGCCGTGGGGGATCGTGTCCTGGCACGGCCGCTGGTACGTCGTCGGCCGGGACCGGGACCGCCAGGCGACCCGGATGTTCCGGCTGTCGCGGATCGGCGGCGACGTGAAGACGGTGGGGGAGCCGGGCGCGTTCACCGTGCCCGAAGGGACGGATCTGCGCTCGCTGGTGACCGAGCTGGCGCCGCCGCGGCCGACGTCCGAGGCGAAGGTGCGGGCGCGGACCGGGTCGTGTGTGAGCCTGCGGCGGCGCGCGAACGCCATCGAGCCGTACGAGGACGGCTGGGACCTGCTCCACGTCCCGTACGCGGACTCGTCCGTGCTGGCCGAGGAAATCGCGTCGTACGGAACCGACGCCGTCGTCGAAGGCCCTGGCGACGTCCTCGACGGGGTGCTGTGGCGGTTGCGGACGGTGGCCGGGGTATGAGCAACGCGCGTGACCAGGTGCAGCGGCTGCTGGCGTTGGTGCCTTACCTGCGGGAGAACGACGGGGCGCGGGTCGACGACGTCGCGAAGGAGTTCGGGGTCCGGCCGAAGCAGATCATCGCGGACCTGAAGGTGCTGTGGTTCTGTGGGCTGCCGGGTGCGCAGATGGGCGATCTGATCGAGATCGACATCGAGGCGGCCGAGGGCGACGGCGTCATCCACATCAACAACGCCGACTACCTGGCGCGTCCGCTGCGGCTGGCCGCGGCCGAGGCGCTCGCGTTGCTGACCGCGCTGCGGACGCTGCGCGAGGTGACGGCCGGCGCCGACCGGGACGCCGTCGACCGGGCGATCGCGAAGCTGGAGCGGGCGGCCGGCGAGGCCGCGGCGGCGAACGAAGGTGCGGCGGCGCACGTGCACGTCGAGCCGGCCGCGCCCGAGATCGCCGAGATCGTCAACCGCGGGCTGGCGACGCAGCGGCGGTTGCATCTGACGTACGACGTACCGTCGCGCGACGAGACGACCGAGCGTGACGTGGACCCGATGCGGCTCGTGGTGTCGGAGGGACGGACGTACCTCGAGGCGTGGTGCCGGCTGGCCGAGGACGTCCGGCTGTTCCGGCTGGACCGGATCGCCGCCGTGAAGCTGCTCGACCTCCCGAGCGAACCGCCGCCCGAGGCCACGCCGCGGGACCTGTCCAACGGCATGTTCCAGCCGTCCGAACGCGATCTGCTGGCCACGCTCAAACTCGACCCGCCCGCCCGCTGGGTCGCCGAGTACTACCCGAACGAGTCGGTCGAGGAAGGCCCCGGCAACTCGCTCATCGTCAAACTCCGCGTCGCGGACACCAGTTGGCTCCAGCGCCTGGTCCTCCGCCTCGGCGGAGCCGCCACGGTCCTCGACCCGCCGGACCTCACCACCCAGATAGCCGCCACCGCCCGCGAGGCCCTCTCGGCGTACGACGTCTAGCCCCGACTGAGCTTCTTCTCGAGTGGGGAACGGAAGCGGGGCGTGACGCGGACTCCGGACAGCCAGGTCGTCCAGCGGTCGGCCTCGGCGTCGACGAGGGCCGTGACGTCGGCGCCGACGTCCTCCAGCAGCTGGTAGCGGACCTCACCGGACTCCGGCTGGCCCCAGCCGCCGATGATCCGGCCGTCGGACCAGATGGTCGGGCCGACGTTGCCGGTGTTGTCGAACAGCTGCGCCTTGTGCGGCCCGAGGAACCAGTCGCGTTCCTTCCAGCCCATCGGCGTCGGGTCGAGACCGGGAAGGAATGCGACCCACGGCTCCACCGGCGCCTCGGGCTCCTCATCGCCCGGGGCGACGTACCCGACCTGACCGTCCAGGTCCACCTCGACCGCCTCGACAGCCGCCAGCGCCTTCCGCGTCTGCCCCAGCGTCCACCCGGCGTACCACTGCAGATCGGCCGCAGTACCCGGCCCGAACGACGCCAGCCAGGCCCGCGCGAGCAGCACCCGGGCGTCCTCCGCGACCGGCTTCTCACCGAGTCCACCGGGCAGCCAGTCCGCGGCCGGCGACCACTGGTGCTGCCCGCTCAACCACGTCCCCAGCGGCCGCCCCCGCACGATCCGCCCGTCCGCGGACAGCTGGAACAGGACGCGGCTCGTGACGTACGGCTGCGCGGCGTACGCCTTCCCGACCGCCATGTTCAACCGCGTCCGCAGCCGCGGCTCGTCGGCGGACAGCTCCTGTGCGGTCGCCGAGCCCCGCAGCGCCAGGGCGGTCGCCGTCGACTCCTCGACCGCCGCCAGCCACCGTCCGCACGCCTCCGCGTCGTCGGCGATCCCGGACTCGGCCAGGTGCTTGACCAGCAGCTTCCGCTGCTTCACCGCGATGTCGTCCGTGCACGCCGCCTGGACGACAGGCGCGAACGGCGTCGGTACGACGAACACGGTCCGCCGCATGCCCAGCATCCGGATGAGCGAGCGATCGTCGTACAGTGCACGCTCCGTACCCGCGACGTCACTCCCCGGTACTCGCGCGGCCACGCTCAGGTGCACAGTGGCCGGATCGGTGGCGTGCAACGCGACCATCGACGCCGCCGCCTCGACCGGATCCGCCGCCTGACAGCCCGCACCGAGCCGGTGCCGCCGCCCGAGCCGGGCCCGTCGCTCCGCGACCCCCATTCGCATCATCCGCACCCCTCGCGCCGCTGGAGAACCTGCCTGCTGGACACTCGGTTTTACCATCACGTTCCGACACCGTTGTCCGCCGAGACGCACCGCGGGGCGTGGGCAGCGGGCCGGAACCGGCTAGGCTCCAGGTATGTACTGGTTCCTGCTCTTCCTCGCGGTGGTGGCGGTGTGGCTGATCGTGCTCGCCCTGCTCGCGCTGAAGTTGTGGGGCCAGGGCAAGGCACTGACGCGTGAGTTGGTCGCCGCCCAGTCCAAGCTGGAAGCAGCGCAGTCCGAGGCCGGGTCTGGACAAACCCGTGAGGACGCCGACGCTCCGGCGTAGTATTCGGCCACGAACTCAGGCTCGAGTCCCGAGTTGATGTTGGAAAGGGAGAGATCGACATGGCAGCACCGCTCATCGGTATGCCCCAGGGCGCGGAATGGCTCATCATCCTCGCCATCGTCGTGCTGCTGTTCGGTTCGGCCAAGCTGCCGGCGCTGGTGAAGCAGCTCGGCAAGTCGAAGAAGATCTGGGAGGAAGAGGTCGGCCCGAAGAAGAAGGACCCGGAGCTGACCGAAGAAGCCTCGCAGCCCCCGGCGCAGCAGTCGGCACAGCAGTCGGCACAGCAGTCGGCGCAGGCCCAGGCGGCGCAGCAGCCGAACCAGGTGAACGGCCAGGCGCCGGGCGACGGCCTGCCGCCGAGCCACACGGCCAACTGAGCCGAACGCCCCACCTGTGTCGATGGTGAAGTTCGGGCGACGGAAAGAAAAGAAGGACGTCCGCCCGAGGGACCCAGAGGGTCGGATGACCCTGCGCGAGCACATTGTCGAGCTGCGCAACCGCCTGCTCATCAGTGTGCTCGCGATCGTGGTCGGGACCATCGTCGGCTGGATCTTCTACAACCAGGCCTTCGAGTTCCTGACCAAGCCGTTCGTGACCAGCGTGGCCGAGATGGCCAAGGACGCCGGCCAGTCGAAGACGCCGCAGCTCACCTTTCCGGGTGTCGGCAACGCGCTGACGTTCCGGATCAAGATCTCGGCGCTGTTCGGTCTGGTGATGGCGGCGCCGGTCTGGCTGTACCAGCTGTGGGCCTTCGTCGCGCCCGGGCTGCACCGCAGCGAGCGCAAGTGGGCGTACATCTTCTCGGCGATCGCGACCCCGCTGTTCGCCGCCGGCATCGCGGTCGCGTACTGGACCCTGCCGAAGGGCATCGAGATCCTGCTGGGCTTCACCCCGCTCGACATCCAGAACCTGGTCGAGCTGCCCGACTACCTGGACTTCGTGCTGCGGACGATGCTGGTCTTCGGTGTGGCGTTCCTGATCCCGCTGGTCGTCGTGCTGCTGAACATGGTCGGCGTGGTGCCGGCCGCCGCGCTCAGCAAGTTCCGGCCGTACATCGTCCTGGTGATCTTCGTGTTCGCCGCCGTGGCGACGCCGTCCGGTGACCCGTTCACGATGTGTCTGCTGGCGATCCCGATGTGCCTGCTGTTCTTCGTCGCCGAGGTCATCTCGCACTTCAACGACCGCCGCCGCGCTCGCCGTACCCAAGAACTCCTGGCGGACTGAGTGAGGCGGATCGCGCTGGTGGTCAACCCCACCAGCGGCCGGGGGCTGGGTGCGCGGATCGCGCCGGGTGTCCGGGAGCGGCTGGCTGCGGCCGGCCTGACCGTCGACGTGCACACCACCACCTGCGCCGAGGACGTCGGCCGGATCTCCGCCGAGGTGGTCGCGTCCGGTGCGGACGCGGTCGTGCTGATCGGCGGCGACGGCACGATCCACCTCGGCGCCCAGGTGCTGGCCAACTCCGGGATGCCGTTCGGCGTGATCCCGGCCGGCACCGGCAACGACTTCGCCCGCGGCCTCGGTCTGCCGCTGAAGGATCCGGCCGCCGCGGCCGACCTGGTGGTCGCCGGCCGGACCCGGGCGATCGACCTCGCGGTGGCGAAGGACGAGTTCATCACCACCGTCGTCGCGGGCGGCTTCGACTCGCTCGTCAACAAGCGCGCCAACGCGATGACGTGGCCGAAGGGCAATGCCCGCTACACGGTCGCGACGCTGGCCGAACTGCGCACCTTCAAGGCGCTGGAGTACGTCGTGACCGTCGACGGCGACCCGATCGAGACCAGCGCCATGCTGGTCGCGGTCGGTACCGGGCCGACGTACGGCGGGGGACTGCGGATCTGCGCGGACGCGGAGATCGACGACGGGCAGCTGGACGTGACGATCATCGAGCCGGTGTCGCGGCTGACGCTGCTGCAGATGTTCCCGAAGCTGTCCAAGGGCACCCACGTCGGCCACCCGGCGGTGCGGATGCTGCGCGGCCGCTCGGTCCGGATCGAGTCGCCGGGCATCACGGCGTACGCCGACGGTGAGCCGCTCGGGCCGCTGCCGGTCGACATCGGGATCGCCCCGGGCGCGCTGACCGTCTTCGCCTGAGACGAAACGTTGATGTTCGCGGGGTTCTCCGTCCAGGAATAGCCTGATAGGAAAGGTTCCTAACAGTTCATCCTCGGACGCCCCTCGGAGGACCTCATGGAGAACCGCCCCACCCGCCGGACCGCGTTGCTGCTCGGCCTCTCGCTCGCCGCCGTCCCGGCCACCGGCTTCGCCGTCTCCCGCTACGCCCCGCACGCCGACGCCGCGGTGCACCACGCTGTCGGCCTCGACGACCCGGCGAAGAAGGAGATCGCGATGCAGCTCGTCTGCAGCGCGGAGAACTCGTCGCTGGACTGGAAGGCGCAGTACAAGTACATCGAGGACATCGACGACGGCCGCGGGTACACCGCGGGCATCATCGGGTTCTGCTCCGGGACCGGCGACATGCTCGATCTCGTCGAGCTGTACGCCGATCGGAAGCCGGGCAACGTGCTGGAGAAGTACCTGCCGGCGCTGCGCGCGGTGGACGGCAGCGACTCGCACGAGGGCCTGGACCCGAACTACACCGGCGACTGGCGTACCGCCGCCGCCGACTCGGTGTTCCAGCAGTGCCAGAACGACGAGCGCGACCGCGTGTACTTCAACCCGGCGGTGTCCCGCGGCAAGGCCGACGGACTGCGGACGCTCGGGCAGTTCTGCTACTACGACGCGATCGTCATGCACGGGGACGGCGACGACCCGACCAGCTTCGGCAGCATTCGGCAGCGGGCGCTGGACACCGCGGAGCCGCCGGCGCAGGGCGGAGACGAGACGACGTACCTGAACGCGTTCCTGGATGCGCGGGTCTGGGCGATGAAGCAGGAGGAGGCGCACAGCGACACCAGCCGGGTCGACACCGCGCAGCGAGTCTTCCTCCGCAACGGCAACTTCGACCTGGACACTCCGCTCGACTGGGCGGTGTACGGCGACCCGTACCACATCGGCTAGTCAGGCGGTTGTCGAGTGGTGGCGGTCCGTGCGGGGGTCGAGCTCCGCGCGCTGGCGGAGCATCGAGAGGCTGGTGGCGAGTTGCTCGAGGACAGGTGCCGGCAGGGCGGAGCCGACCCACGTCCGCAGTTCGGCCTCGACCGTCGGTTCCGCGGCGGCGAGCGCCTGCTCGCCGGCCGCGGTCAGTTCGACCAGTGAGGACCGGCGGTCGTCCGGGTTCGCCGTACGCCGGACGCGCCCGGCGGACTCCAGCCGGTCGACCGCCTTGCTGGTGGCGCCGACCGTGATCGCCATCTCGCGTGCGAGGTCGAAGACCCGGGTGGCTCCGTGGGACGCGATGAAGCGCAGGAACTCGAACTGGCCGAGCGGAAGGTCGTGCTCAGCCTTCAGTCGCGCGTCGAGCACGTTGTACAGCCGCGTCTCCAGCCGGACCAGGTCCGTGAACAATGCTGTGAGATCAGTCACGGAATTAGATTCCTCGGAATGTAGTTGGAGAAAACTATATTCCTCGGAATCTATCAGTGGGAGACGAGCGATGAGCGCTGAAGAACGCGCGGCAGCACGCGGCATGATGCAGAAGGGCGAACTCGGACGGACGCCAGAGCAGCAGCGGGCGGACTTCGACGACCTGTTCGCGAACCGCCCGTTGGGCGAGGACGTGACGCTCGTCGAACGCACGCTGGGCGGTGTCCCGGCGCTCGACGTGCGGGTCGCGGGCGCGGACCAGGCAGGCGTGATCCTCTACCTGCACGGCGGGGCGTATGTGATCGGTTCCGCCCGGACCGGTGCGAACCTGGCGGCGCCGCTGTCACGCCGCAGTGGTGTCCCGGCGGTCTCGCTGGAGTACCGGCTGGCGCCTGAGCATCCGTTCCCGGCCGGTGTGCACGACGCGCTCGCGGCGTACCGGGAGCTGGTCGAGAGCGGCCAGAAGGTCGTGATCGCCGGCGATTCGGCCGGTGGCGGGCTCGCGCTGGCGACGCTGCTCGCGGCGCGGTCGGAAGGCCTGCCGCAGCCTGCGGGGGTGGTGCTGTTCTCGCCGTGGACCGATGCCACGATGACCGGACCGAGCATGGACGCACGGGGCGACTTCGACCCCCTCTTCACTCGCGCGCACATTGCTGAGTCCGCCGAGCTCTACCTGGGTGGTGCGGACCCGAAAAACGAGCTCGCGAGTCCGGTTCTCGCCGACCTGAAGGGCCTGCCGCCGCTGCTGGTGCAGGTCGGTTCGGCGGAGGTGCTGCTGGACGACTCGCTGCGGCTGGTTGCTCGCGCCGCCGAGCAGGAGGTGGACGTCAGCCTGGACGTGGTCGCCGGGGCGCCGCACGTGTACCAGTATTTCGCCGGGATGCTCCCCGAGGCCGACGAGGCGCTCGACCACGCCGCGACCTTCATCAGGAACCGGCTCGAAGGTTTTGGGGGAGGCGTCGCATAGTCTGGGGTCCGTGAGCACCCCGTCCGAGAAGTACGCCTCGTTCCGCTCGGACCAGGAGCATCCTGCCGTCAAGGAGTTCCGGGCGCTGTACGACTTCGAGCTGGACGAGTTCCAGCTCCGTGCCTGTGCGGCCCTGGAGGACGGTCACCAGGTGCTGGTCGCGGCGCCCACCGGCTCCGGCAAGACGCTGGTCGGCGAGTTCGCCGTCCATCTGGCGCTGCAGCGCGGGCAGAAGTGCTTCTACACCACCCCGATCAAGGCCCTCAGCAACCAGAAGTACGGCGACCTGGTGAGCAGGTACGGCGCCGAGAAGGTCGGCCTGCTCACAGGCGACAACTCGGTGAACTCCGAGGCCCCGATCGTCGTCATGACGACCGAGGTCCTGCGGAACATGCTGTACGCCGGCTCCAGCACGCTGCTCGGCCTGTCGTACGTCGTGATGGACGAGGTGCACTACCTGGCCGACCGGTCCCGCGGCGCCGTCTGGGAAGAGGTGCTGATCCACCTGCCGGACTCGGTCTCGGTGGTCTCGCTGTCGGCGACCGTGAGCAACGCGGAGGAGTTCGGCGACTGGCTCGAGACGGTCCGCGGCAACACGGTCGTCGTACTGGAGGAGAGGCGGCCGGTGCCGCTGTTCCAGCACGTGATGGTCGGGAAGCGGCTGCACGACCTGTTCGCCGGTGAGGCGCCGACCGCTCGGGTCGGCGCTCCTGCGAAGCCGTCCAAGTCGGGCAATCCGGCGAAGGCGGTCAAGGCCGACCTCAAGGACCTGGTCAACCCGCAGCTGGTGCGGATCGCCCGCGACGACAACCGGGTGTTCCGGGACGATTCGCGCAAACCGCGCCGGCGCCGGGACATGCCCAAGAACAGGCCGGCGAGGACGCATTTCACGCCGTACCGCTCGGACGTGGTCGAGGAGCTGGACGCCGGGGCGTTGCTGCCCGCGATCTACTTCATCTTCTCCCGCAAGGGCTGTGAGGACGCGGTCGTGCAGTGCCTGCGGTCCGGTCTGCGGCTGACGAAGCCCTCGGAGCGCGACGAGATCAAGCGGGTGGTGGCCGAGCGTACGGCGGACCTCCCGGACGAGGACCTCGGCGTGCTCGGGTACCACGACTTCGCCGAGGCGCTGAGTCGCGGGATCGCGGCGCACCACGCAGGCATGCTGGCCGCGTTCAAGGAGGTCGTCGAGGAACTGTTCGCCCGCGGCCTGATCAAGGTCGTGTTCGCCACCGAGACGCTTGCCCTGGGCATCAACATGCCGGCCCGCACCGTCGTCCTCGAGAAGCTCTCGAAGTGGAACGGTGAGGCGCACGTCGACATCACGCCGGGGGAGTACACACAGCTCACCGGTCGCGCCGGGCGGCGCGGGATCGACGTCGAGGGTCATGCGGTCGTGCTGTGGCAGCCCGGGTTCGACCCGCGGGAGGTCGCGGGCCTGGCGTCGACGCGGACGTATCCGCTGCGGTCGTCGTTCTCCCCGTCGTACAACATGGCCGTCAACCTGGTGCGCCAGGTCGGGCGGACGCGGGCCCGGGACATGCTCGAGCTGTCGTTCGCGCAGTTCCAGTCCGACCAGGCCGTCGTCGGGCTGGCGCGGCAGGTGCAGCGCAACACCGAGGCGTTGGAGGGGTACAAGGAGTCGATCGAGTGCCACCTCGGCGACTTCCTCGAGTACGCCGCGCTGCGCCGGCGGATCAGTGAGCGCGAGGCGTCCGGCTCGAAGCGGCGCAAGCTCGACCGCCGGGTCGAGGCGCAGGAGTCGATCGAGAAGCTCAGGACCGGGGACATCATCCGGATCCCGGCCGGCCGGAGTGCGGGCTGGGCGCTGGTGCTCGACCCGGGCATGCGGTCCGAGCGCGAGGGCCCGCGGCCGACGGTGCTGACGCTGGACCGTCAGGTGCGGAAGCTGTCGATGGTCGACTTCCCGACGCCGGTCGAGGCGATCGGCACGCTCCGGATCCCGCGGAAGTTCAACCCGCGCAACCCGCAGCAGCGCCGCGAGCTCGCCCAGGTACTGCGGAACCGGACCGACCTGCTCGGCGAGGACGGACCGCCGTCGCGCGCGCGGGACGTCGTCGCGCACGCGGACGATCCGGAGCTGCAGGAGATGCGGGCACAACTGCGCGCGCACCCGTGCCACGGCTGCTCGGACCGCGAGGACCACGCGCGGTGGGCGGAGCGGTACTTCCGCCTGGACCGGGAGAACCGTGAGGTCCAGCGCAAGATCGAGCAGCGGACGAACACGATCGCCCGCCAGTTCGACCGGGTCTGCCAGGTGCTGGACGCGCTGCACTACCTGGACGGTGACAAGACCACCGAGGCCGGTGACCGGCTGGCCCGGATCTACACCGAGCTCGACCTGGTCGCGGCCGAGTGCCTGCGGCAAGGGGTCTTCGACGACCTGACCGTGCCCGAGTTGGCGGCCTGCCTCGCCGCGTTGGTGTACGAGTCACGATCGAAGGACGATCCGACTTCACCGCGGTTGCCGCGTGGCGACGTACGGCTGGCACTGGAGCGGATGGGCGCGATCTGGCGCGACCTGTCCGCGCTCGAGCGGGACATGCGGGTGGACTTCCTGCGCTCGATGGACCTGAACTTCTGCTGGCCCGCGTTCCGGTGGGCGTCAGGTGCGTCGCTGGCCGAGGTCCTGTACGAGTCCGACCTGGCCGCCGGCGACTTCGTCCGCTGGGTCAAGCAACTCATCGACCTGACAGAACAAATCGCCGACGCAGCCGGCGACACCCCCCTCCGCCGCACAGCCCGATCCGTAGTAGACCAAATCCGCCGAGGCGTCATCTCGTACGCCTCGATGGTCGAGTAAAAGGACACCACTCCGCGCTCGCCCAAAGGACACCGCTTCGCGGCGGCTGTTCTGTTGTCCGCCTCCGGCGGCGTGCGGGGTCGTGCTGGCGCCTTCCCGACTGTCGTCGGCACCTGCACATCCGGTCGGGCGCAGGATGTGCCACGGCCGCGTTCTCCTGGAGACGGCTGAGTGAAAGGTCACCGCTGCGCGGCCGCTGTTTCCCGCCAGTTGAGGGTGGTTCGTGGTCGAGGTCCGAGGTGCCAGCGCCTCCGTCACGGCCTGGCTGGTTCTCAGAAATGGCTCCCTTCGGCATCATGATTCCTTTGGTATTTGGCCTTGTTTACAAGGGATCCCGGTGTCGGATCGATTTGCCCGTGATCATTCTGTGATCTACAATAGAACACATGTTCGACAACGATCTGGATGACCTCAGCGACCGCGACCTGCTGGCCGCGGCAGCCGAGTACGCCCAGGATCAAGAACGCGCCGCCGTAGGGATCTTGCGGACCGCGCTCGCCTTCGCGGACCGCAATGCGGTGATTCCCGGCCACAAGCCGCTGCCGGGTTGTGAGCGGTTCGTCGTGTACGGCGGCGACGGCTGCCCCGAGATCGCCGAGTTCGCGCCGGTCGAGTTCGGCGCCGTCCTGGGCATGTCCAGCGGAGCCGCCGCCTCACTCATCGGGGAGGCGCTGGCGCTGCGGCACCGCCTCCCGCGGGTGTGGGCGGCAGTGCTGTCCGGGCAGGCAATCACTTGGCGGGCACGCAAGATCGCCGAGGCCTGCCTGTCGCTGTCCCTGGAGGCGGCCGCGGTCGTCGACCGCCGCGTTGCCGGCATCGTCAACACCGTGACCCCGCGCAAGCTGAAGACCATCGTCACCGCCGCCATCTGGGAAGCTGACCCCGAGCAAGCCCAAGCCGACGCCGAAGCGGCCGCCCGGGCCCGCGGGGTGTTCGTGGCTCAGTCCGACGACCATGGCACCAAACGGATCTGGGTCCGTGCGGCTGCGGGTGATGTGATCCGCTTCGACGCCACCATCGACGACCTCGCTCGAGCCCTCAAGATCCTCGGCGACACCGACACCCTCGATCAGCGCCGTGCCAAGGCGATCGGCTGGATCGCCGACCCCGCCGCCGCGCACCAGTTGCTCGAAGTCGCGCGCTACCTCGCCCGCACCCAACCCAGCCCACCCAGCAACCCGGCCAGCAACCCAGCCGACAACACCGACCCCGCCGATGGTGCCGATGCGGCCGACACAGCCACCGCCGGAGTCAACGTTGCCGGCGCTCACGCCTCCAGGCGAGACGCCACCAGAGCGGCTGCGGGCGGTGCGGCGACGGGCGGTGCGGCGACGGGCGGTGCGGCGACGGGCGGTGGGGCGGCGGGCGGTGCGGCTACGGGCAGTGCGACTACCGGCAGCACGGCCTGGGGAGACGACGTCGGGACAGACGACGGCCAGCCGGCGGCACCGGACTGCTGTGATTCAGTGCTGGAGGCGGAGCAGGTCCTGCCGGCTGATGACCCCGCCGCGACGGCTCCGATCGACACTCGCCACGACATGACCGACGGTGACATCGACGACCTGGACCGTGAGATCGGCGATGAGGTCGACCGTGAGATCGGCGGCGACCTGGACGGCGGCGACCTGGACGGTGACGCCGACGGTGACACGGAAGTTGACGTCGACGGTGAGGACGGTTTTACGCGACAGGCCTTGGCCGGCACGCTCGCGGCCCGGCTTGCTGCGATCAAGCGCGACGCCTACAGCCATGGCCTCGGCGCGGGTAGCGGTCGCCGGAACCGGCACACGCTGTACGTGCACCTCACCGACAAGACCCTTGCTGCCGGCAACGGCGTACTCCGCGTGGAAGAACTCGGCCCGCTGCTCGCGCGCCAACTGACCGAACTGCTCGGTCACGACCAGGTCGTGGTCAAGCCGGTGATCGACCTGCATGATCAGGTCAGTGTTCACAGCTACGAGATCCCCGACCGAATCCGCGAACGCGTCCGGCTCCGCCACTCGGTCGACATGTTCCCCTACGGCACCGCCGAGGCCACCGTCTCGATGGACCAGGACCACATCCGGCCATACGACCGCACCGGTCCACCAGGTCAAGCCCCCCAAACCAGCACCGACAACTTGATACCGCAGAGCCGGCTCCACCACCGCGCGAAAACCTTCGGCGGGTGGCGTAACCGACGCCTGCCCGGCGGAGGCATCGAGTGGATCAGCCCCCACGGATTCCGCTTCATCGTCGACCACGCCGGAACTCGCCCTGCCGCATCAACGTCTCTCTGATCCGCCGATCCGCGCGGTCGGCATCGGACCCGCTCGGCGACTTCCGGCAACGGCGTCTGGCGTGCCGCTGGAGTCGCGGTGTTGGGTGCGGCATGGTGTGCACTGAGGCGATCCGCAAGCTGAACCTCGCGGCGGTCTGAGAAGCCGGGCGGACTACTGGTCGCGCGGCTGCGGATCACCACGGTAGGCCGCGCGACGCCCGGCTTGTCGGTGGTGCCACCTAATCTGGGTGTGTGCATCCAACTGATCCGTCGCCTTACGGCATCACCTAACTCCCCGCTCAGATGCGCTTCGACTACGTGGGACGCTGCTGATGGTGCGGTGCGCTGGCTGATTCCCGGGAGCGCAAATGGAAGCGCTCCGACATTGCGCAGGCTCATCCGAGCTGAAGTTTCGCGCCGGGCTTTGCCAGCCATGCAACAACTCGCGGAGCAAGCCCTTCGATCATCTTCACGAGCACTTCGCTCGCGCTTGCACATCTGGAAGTTGAGTCCCCGATAGTGGTGTAGCGCGGTCGCCGAACTCGTCGTGGACGAGGACGCGGTCACCGCGTGATCCTTCGAGTCAACCTTCCACAGAATCCTCGAGGACCATCACGATGACCGCACCACACATTGTCGACCCTGTCGGTCTGCTTGGCGAGGCGCTCGCCGAAGCCAGCCCTGATCTGATGCGTTCGCTGTTGCAGTCGATCATCAACGCGCTGCTGTCCGCCGACGCCGACGCGGTGGTCGGCGCGGAGTGGGGACGCCCCTCGCCGGGCCGTACGACGCAGCGCAACGGCTACCGGCACCGCGACCTGGACACCCGTGTCGGAACGGTCGATGTCGCGATTCCGAAGCTCAGGAAGGGCACCTACTTCCCGGAGTGGCTGCTAGAGCGCCGCAAACGCGCCGAGTCGGCCCTGATCACCGTCGTGGCCGACTGCTACCTCGCCGGGGTTTCCACGCGGCGGATGGACAAGCTGGTCAAGACACTCGGCATCGACTCACTGTCCAAGTCCCAGGTCTCCCGGATGGCCGCCGACCTCGACGCGGTCGTCGAGGACTTCCGGCACCGGCCGCTCGACGCCGCCGGCCCGTTCACCTTCGTGGCCGCGGACGCACTCACGATGAAGGTCCGCGAGGGCGGCCGCGTGGTCAACGCCGTCGTGTTGCTCGCGACCGGCGTCAACGGCGACGGGCACCGCGAGGTCCTCGGCCTGCGCGTGGCCACCAGTGAGACCGGGCCGGCCTGGAACGAGTTCTTCGCCGATCTGGTCGCCCGCGGCCTGGCCGGTGTCCGGCTCGTCACCTCGGATGCCCACGCCGGCCTGCGGGAGGCGATCGCGGCGAACCTGCCCGGCGCGTCCTGGCAGCGATGCAGAACGCACTACGCCGCGAACCTGATGAGCATCTGCCCCAAGAGCATGTGGCCGGCGGTCAAGGCGATGCTGCACTCGGTCTACGACCAGCCCGACGCGCACGCGGTGCAGGCCCAGTTCGACCGGCTGCTCGACTACGTCGGCGAGAAGCTGCCCGCCGTCGCCGACCATCTCGCCGCGGCCCGCGAGGACGTTCTCGCCTTCACCGTCTTCCCGAAGGACGTGTGGACACAGATCTGGTCCAACAATCCCGCCGAACGCTTGAACAAAGAAATCCGGCGCCGCACCGACGCGGTCGGGATCTTCCCCAACCGCGACGCCATCGTCCGCCTCGTCGGCGCCGTCCTGGCCGAACAAACCGACGAATGGGCCGAAGGACGCCGCTACCTCGGCCTCGACGTCCTCGCCCGCTCACGCCTCACCAGCCACACCAACACCCAACCCGAGATCGAAACCGACGACCTACCAGCACTCACCGCCTAACCCACCCCCAGGATCACGCAGCACTACACCACTTCCAGGGACTTGACCCATCTGGACTCAGCTTCGGTGAATACCTAGGCGACACCACGCTGGGCATGTACACGAAGAAGTGGGTTCCCGAAGTCCGGTCAGTAGATGCGGCGACGCCGGACGGATCCGGGGAGGGGGTATGACCTGTCGGCCGTACGACTGTACGGGCGCAGGGGAAGCCGAGCCACACGCGGGACCGTTCCGCTTTTCGCACCCCGTGAAATCGCTGCCAGCCATGGGACGACAGCCACGGTGGCCGGGATGTGGTGCGCTGATGCCGCCGTACGGCCGGCCGCGGGCGTCCGCGTCGGTGGTGTTCGCAGCGCTGCGCGTGGCGGGAGGATTGGCGGAAGCGGCAGGCGCGGGAGACCGAGAAGTGGGCCGACTGGACCGTGGACGAGGTGCTGGAGCGGGCGCGCATCACCGACGCGGATCTTGGGTAGACGTACGAGAACCCGGGAACCCGCATGATGGGCGGCCCCGGGTCAGAACAGCCCCGCTCGTTGACAGCCCGGGAGTTGGTTTGCTCCCTTCGCCCGGGCGTCACGCGGGGCTGTTCGCTGCTACAAGCGTTTCAGCGTGATCGGGTGGCGCATCATCCACCGGCCCGACACCCCAACGAGCTGTACGCCGTCGTACAGCGTTTCCCAGCCGTCGCCCGGCCGGGACTCGTACCGGCTCCATCACCGGGCGAAAACCTTCGGTGGGTGGCGCAGTCGGCGCGTGCCAAGCGGGTGTGACGAGTGGATCAGTCCTCACGGATTCCGCTTCCTCGTCGATCACAGGGGCACCCGTCCACTCCCACACTACGAACCGCCGGACACGGACCCGGAGCAAGCACTGGCTCGTGAGGTGGACCCCGTGGGGTGAAAGACTTTCTATGTTGTGCACGCCTGTGTCAAAGGAGAACACGTTCGTGGAGCTGACGCGCCGGAATCTCGGTAAGCTCGCTGTCGCCACTGGTGCTACTGCCGCGGTCGGGACCGCTGCGGGTTACTCGATCGGGCGGCCCGCTGATGCGGCCGCTACCTGGAAGACCACCGGGACCGCCGTGTCGGCGCTGGCCGGGTTCGACAACCAGATGAAGGCGTTCATGCAGGCCCGGGGGATCACGGCGGGGCAGGTGGCGGTGACCTACAAGGGGCGCCTGGTGCTTGCCCGCGGCTACAGTACGTCGACCGCGCTGACCGTGCAGCCGACGTCGTTGTTCCGGATCGCGAGCCTGTCGAAGTCGATCACGGCCGCCGCGATCGTGAAGCTCGTTCAGGACGGGAAGCTGAGCCTGTCCACGCCGGTCGCGAACCTGATCGACATCACGCCCGCCACCGGCCTCGCCCGCGACCCGCGCTGGTCCACGATCACCTTGTGGAAGCTCCTGCAGCATCTCGGCGGCTGGGACCGCGACGTCTCCGGCGACCCGAACTTCAAGGACGCGACCATCTCCCGCACGCTCGGTGTGCCGATGGAGCTGCGCCACGCGGACGTGATCAAGTACATGGCCGGTCAGAGGCTCGACTTCGACCCGGGCACGAAGTACGCCTACTCGAACTTCGGGTACCTGCTCGCAGGCCGGGTGATCGAGAAGGTCAGCGGTCTGAGCTACGAGGACTACGTGAAGCAGAAACTGCTGGCCCCGTTGAAGATCCAGCGGATGTCGCTCGGCTGGACGATCGCGAAGCACAGCGGCGAGACGTCGTACGAGTCGCAGTACTCCGGGCCGACGGTCCTCGACACGTCCGGGAAGACCGTTGCCGGCCCGTACGGTTCGTTCAGCATGCGGATCCAGGACGCGAACGGCGGCTGGATCGCGAGCGCGCCGGACCTGGTGCGCTGGGCGAAGATGTTCGACGCGCCGTCGAGCGTGCTGAACAGTACGTCGCTCGGCCGCGTCTGGGCGAAGCCATCCACCGGGGTGAACTCCAGCGGCTGGTACTACGGCCTCGGCTGGCAGATCCGCCCCGTCACCGGCGGCACCGGCCGCAACACGTGGCACACCGGCAGCATGCCGGGGACCTACTCCCTGCTGGTCCGCACCTACAACGGCATGAGCTGGGCAGCGGTCTTCAACCGCCGCGACGACGCCAGCGGCAAGTCGTACGGCGACATCGACGCGGCCCTGTGGACCGCCGCCCGGGGCGTCACGTCCTGGCCCACCCACGACTACTTCCCGAAGTACTTCAGCTGACCCCACGCTCGAGTCGGGTGCAGCTCGACAGTAGGTCCCGAACGACCGCTCGCAGCGGCCATGGCGACCGCCAGGCCATCACAATCCCCAAGCGAGCAGCCCGTCACGCTGGAACCCCCCGACAACGCGCAATTGTGATGGCCTGGGGGTCGACGCCCCGCCTCAGAACATCAACGCCCGGAAGTGCGGCGTGCTGACCTGGGCTTCGCCGGCCATCTCGGTCAGTACGTCGCGGAGGGTGTCGACTGCTTCGTCGCCGAGGCGGTTGCGCAGGCGGCGTTCGTAGGCGTGGTGGAAGCGCCGCGCGGCGGACAGCGCTGCCCGGCCGCGGTCGGTCAGGTGGAGGAGGCGGGCGCGGGCGTCGGACGGGTCGGGGCGGCGTTCGACGTATCCGCGGCGTTCCATGTCGTCGACGATCTGGCTCGCGCCCTGCTTGGTGATCTCCAGCCGCTCGGCGAGGCGGCTGATCGTGGTCGGTCCGTCGGACAGCGTCCGGAAGACGAAGCCGTCCGAGCGGCCCTGGTCGTCGAACCCCTGGGCGGTCGTGTGCGCGCGGAGCTCGCGGACGAACTCCTGGTCGGCCAGTAGCAGGAGGATGCCGAGATCCGGCTTGCCCGATCGTGTCATAGCGGTCATGATAGTCAAGCTGACTTGGTCAAGTCAGCTTGACTAAATGAGAAGGGGGCAGACATGCACGTCATCCACGCCGACGAGGCGCCGCGGTTCCAGTTGCAGGGAGTGGAGTTCACCGGGCTAGCCGCGCCGAGCCGGGGATCGGCCGGGCTGTGCACGTGGCGGCTGACGGTTCCGCCCGGGCACGGCGCCGATGCGCCGCACACGCTGGACCGGGACGAGGTGTTCATGGTGCTCAGCGGCACGGTGCAGCTCGCCCCGGACGGCGACAAGCTCGGCGCCGGCGACGCGGTCGTCGTACCGGCGGGTGAGCCGATCGCACTGACCAACCTCGGCGAGGACAAGGCCGAGCTGATCGTGGCGATCACCGCGGGCTTCACCGGCTACCTGGCCGACGGCACGGCGATCCAGCCGCCCTGGGCCCAGTAGAGCAATCAGCAGCGGCGGATCGGTGCCGTATAGGTCGTCTTGCTCGCCGTGGCGACGTAGTAGTCGGTGACCCAGCTCCCGTCACTCAACCGGTCCCAGACCGAGGTGGTACCGACCTTCGATCCGGCCCGCTGGCAGGTGATCCACGCGAGCGACCCGATCGGCAGCGGGTTCGGGTACGCCGCATACGCCGTACCCGGCCCCTGCCGGCGGGACAGGTTGTTGATGGTGGTCTGGAACGGGAACGCGCAGCCGGGGAGAGGCGGGCTGTAGCCGGTCTTGTTCGGCGTCCGCACGTAGTAGTCCGTGACGTAGGTGCCGTCGATCAGCTTGTCCCAGACGGTAGTCGTGCCGACCTTCGGCCCGAACGTCTGGCAGACGATGCGGACCGTCGAGTTGGCGGCGATCGTCGAGCGGACCGGATACGCCGTCGACGGTCCGCTGTAGGAGTGGATCGTCGTACGCACGGTGTACCTGTAGGCAACGCTCGCGACCGGAGCGTCGAAGCGATCGCTGTCGATGTTGAGCGTCACGCCGCCGTGCGTCTCGTTGTGGTCGCCCTGGTACTGCTTGCCGCGCTGCCCTACCGCCCAGAACGTGTTCGGCACGGTAGGCCAGCCGGTGAGGGAGCTGTTGCCGTCCCAGCGTGCGATCCACAGCGCGTCCGGCCGGGCGTAGGAGCTGGAGTTGTACGCCGCCGCGAGGTCCGGCGCGGCGGAGTTCTGGTGACCGTAGACCCCCGCAACGTACCGCTGCAGGTGCAGCTGCTTCGTCCACGCGGACAGGTAATGGAGCACGGCGGAGCGGCAGGCGGCGTTGGTGTTGTCGTAGTGCTCCATGTCGTTGTAGATCGCGCTGCTCGGGAGGATGCCCAGCGCCTTCGCCTTGGCGACCGCGTCGTCCGCGTCTCGCACCGCCTCGCGGTTGGAGGCGGTCAGCGACATCTTCAGTGCGGTGGTGCGCGTACTGCACGGTGCCTGCAGTCCCAGGTAGATCGGGACGAGCCGCCAGCCCATCGCGGTCACGGCTGTGACCCAGGACGGGGTGAGCTGTGGTTGCGCGCAGCTCCGGTTCACCCCGCCGATGTAGATGCCGATCGCCTTGTACGGCGATGCTTTCCACGCGGTCATCTGGGCGAGCGTCGGCGCCGTACAGGTGTCGAACGCCAGGCCGGTGAAGCGCGTCGCCGTCGTACCGGCGTTGTAAGTGATCGGCGTCGTCGGCTCGGCCAGAGCAGGCGTGGACGGTCCGACCACCAGAACGAGAGCAGCGGCTGCAGCCACCTTGAACTTGATCATGACGACCCCCTGCTCTTAGTAGACGCTCTCCGGCCGGTGCTCCGGTAGGTTGAGGCCGATATCGAGTGTCGGGAGGGCTGTGGTCATGGCGGAGATCGTGGAGCTCGGGGAGCGGCCGTACGTCGCGCTGCGCGGCAAGGTGGCGATGGGCGGCATCCCCGCCTTCGCGGACCGGCTGCGGGATGTCGTCGACTGGCTCGCTGCCCGGGAGATCGCGCCGAACGACGCGCCGTTCTTCAAGTACGACGTGGTCGACATGGAGGCGGGGCTGGTGCTGGAGATCGGGTTCCCGGTCGACGATCTGCACTCCGGAGAGGGCGAGATCGTCACCGGTGTGCTCCCGGCCGGCCGGTACGCGACTGCCACCCACCACGGCCACCCGGACGGGTTGATGGCGGCAACCCGCGATCTGCTCGCCTGGGCCGAGGAGAAGGGGCTCGAGTGGGACGCGTACGGCGACCGCTGGACGGCGCGCCTGGAGATCTACCGCTCCGACCCGCGGGAGGTCCCGGACCTGAACGACTGGGACACCGACCTGCAGTTCAAGCTGAAGGACTGACCGTCAGGCGCTGAGCGCCGCCGGTTTGAGCAGGTCGCGGAGGTCGCGGGCTGCGGTGAAGCCGGCCCGGTTCGCGCCGATCGTGCTCGCCGAAGGACCGTAGCCGACCAGGTGGATGCGCGGGTCGGCAACCGTCGCAGTGCCGTTCATGCGGATGCCGCCCGAGGGCTCACGCAGCCGCAGCGGTGCGAGGTGGGCGAGGTCCGCACGGAAGCCGGTCGCCCAGAGGATCGTGTCGACGCGCTGCCGACGACCGTCGGCCCACTCGACACCGTCGGGCGTGATCCGCGAGAACATCGGCAACCGCGTGTAGACGCCACGGTCCCACGCCGCCTGTTCCTGGGGCCGCAGGTGCAGCCCTGTGACGCTGACGACGCTGCGCGGTGGCAGACCGGCGCGGACACGTTCCTCGACCCGCGCCACGACCTGGCGACCGTACTCCGGAGTGAAGTCGTCGCCGGTGCGCCACTCGGGAGGACGCCGGGTCACCCACGTCGTGGTCGCGAACTCGGAGATCTCCGCCAGCAGCTGCACCGCGGACGCTCCACCACCCACGACAAGCACCTGTTGCCCGGCGAGGTCACCGGCACCGCGGTAGTCGGCGGTGTGCAGCTGCCGCCCCGCAAACGTCTCGATTCCCGGATACCAAGGGATGAACGGCCGATTCCACGTCCCGGTCGCGTTCACCAGTGCCGCGGCGTCGTACCGGCCCGCCGACGTCTCCAGCGCGAACCCGCCGTCGATCGACCGGACGCTCTCGACCGCCACCGGTCGCACCACCGGCAGCGAGAACTGCTGCTCGTAGTCCGCGAAGTACGCCGGCACGAACTCGTTCGCCCGTTCCGCGCCGACGCTCGACGGGACCGGTACGCCGGGCAGGTTCGCGATCCCGTGGACGTCGTGCATCGTCAGCGAGTCCCACCGGTGCTGCCACGCGCCGCCCGGCGCCGCGTTCCGATCCAGCACGACAACCTCGTCGTACGGCGTGAACCCGAGCCGCACCAGGTGGTACGCAGCCGACAGGCCGGCCTGCCCCGCGCCGATCACCGCTACTTCAAGCACACTGCGAACAACGCCGTACCCGGCTCGCGTCTTCCCGGCCTGACAGGATCAGATCCGTGGGTGGGGATAGTCGGGAGAGCGGTGCTGGAAGGACAGGATGCCCGGGTTGCGGATGGTGCCGTCCTCGATCTCGATCGCCCGACTCAGGGTCGCGTCCGCGTGCCAGGCGGCGGGGCCCTCGAGCACCGGGCGGAGGAACGGCAGCAGCGCCTCGCTGATCTCCCAGGTCGCCGAGTTCCACAGGTACGACGGGCTGTGGTCGACGCCGTAGTACGTGATGTGGTCGCCGACCACGAATGTCGGGTCGTCGAACCCGGTCGGTCGCGCCCAGCTGAACCCCATGCCCAGGTCGCAGGAGACGTCGATGATCAGGCTCCCCCGCGCGAACAGGTCGAGATCCTCCTCGATCAGGAACGTCAGCGGCGCGTCGGGGTCCTGCAGGACGCAGTTCACGACCACGTCGTGCTCGGCCAGGAACCCGGCCAGCGGCACCCTGCCCCGGTCGGTCAGCGCGTGACTGCGCCGCGGATCGTCGTCCGCGGGGTCGTCGTGGTCGAACTGGATGATCCGGGCCGAATGGATCGGCGAACCGACCGCGGCCACACCCCGTCCGGTCAGTACGTCGACATCGTGGACGCCGTGGGCGCTCAGCGCGGTCACGGCTCCGCGGGCGGTCGCGCCGAACCCGATCACCACCGCCCGGAGCCGGCGCCCGTAGTCGCCGGTCGACCCGATCAGCTCGAGTGCGTGCAGGACCGAGCAGTACCCGGCGAGCTCGTTGTTCTTGTGGAACACGTGCAGGCTGAACCGGTCGTCGGCGGTCCAGTGGTTCATCGCCTCGAACGCGATCAGCGTGAGCCGGCGGTCGATCGCGAGCTGGGTGACCTTGTCGTCCTGGACGCAGTGCGGCCAGCCCCAGAGAACCTGCCCGGGCCGCAGCCCGGCCAGGTCCTCGGGCTGCGGCTTGGGGAGCACGACGATGTCGGCGGTGGCGATCAGCTCGTCCCGGCCGAGGACCCCGGCGACCGATTCGGCCAGTTCCTTGTCGGAGACGCCGAACTGGTCGCCGTACCCGGTCTCGAGATAGATGTGCCGCCGCAGATCCTCGTCGATCCGCTCGAAGTGGTGCGGATGGATCGGCAGCCGGTGCTCGTTCTCCTTGCGGGAACGGCCGATGACGCCGAGAGTTGACAGCTGGTCCACAAAGGCCCCTTTGGTTGTGCCCGTTGTAGCACGTCCGCGGGTAAGGCCACTCAGTCGGTGCTGCTTTCGACCCGGCGGTGCCGGCCCGCCCGGCCACCGGCCACCGCCGCGACGAGCGTGATCAGTGCCGCGGCGACCACCGCGATCAGACCGCCCGTGGTCAGTGCCTGGTCCGCGATCGGCACCGACGGCAGTTTCATCCGGTCCAGGACGTCGTACTGCGAACCCGCGAGCGTGGCGAGCCCCGCGACGATCGCGGTCACCACGACCCCGAGCAGCCAGACGCCGAACCCGGTCAGCGCGCCGGTCGAGCGCGCGAGGCGACCGGCGACGTAGCCGCCCTGGTAGTACGCGATCGCCAGGATCAGCAGCATGATCGCGCCGGACACGATCCCGATGGTGCCCGCGGTGTTCGCGCTGTTCATGGCGTCGTACCAGTCGAAGGTGGCCGCGTAGTCGACGGCTGCCGCAATCGCGCCCGCGACACCGGTCAGCAGGGCGATCAGGCCGATCGCGACCAGCCAGCCGTAGAACGTCGCGCCGCCCGCGGAGCTCCTGGACACCCGCTCACCGGTGGGCGGGACGCTCCGTTCGTCGTCGTACAGCTCGGACGGGCCGAGCCGATCAGTGCGCGTCTCCTCGTGATGTTGCTGTGTCATGTCAGCTTCTCCTCACCGGACAAGCCCCGTGTCACCTCTCAGGTACCCGGCGAGAAACCGACGTGACGGTTACTCAGAGCAACTCGTCGATGCGATCGTGGTAACGCCTGCCGGCCTTGCCGCCGACGATCGCGAACAGGAGGGTCAGGAGCAGCAGTGCGGCGGCCGCGCCGATGCTGCCGAGCAGCAGGGTGTTGTCGGCCAGTGCGACGTCCGGCCGGTTGATGTCGTCGACCAGGGCGTACTGGCTGTCCAGTACCCAGCCGGCGCCACCTGCGACCACGCTGAGGAGCAGCGCGATCATCCACACCCCGAAGCCCTGCCGTCCGCCGTCGAAGCGGGCCAGCCGGCCGGCGACGTATCCGCCGGTGTAGAAGGCCACCGCCAGCATGAAGACCGTGACACCGGCCGCGGTGAGCAAGGCCGCGCCCGGCTGCGCCTTCGCGTCGCTGGTGGTGTAGTCCAGGATCTCGGCGGTGCCGAACGCGGCCGCGGCCACGGCGGCCATCAGCAGCACCGACATCGAGATCGCGACCAGCCAGCCGAAGAACGCCGCGCCGAACTTGAACCCGCGGTACGACAGCAGCTCCGGATCGACCTCCGCCTCGGCCGCCGGGGGCGGGGGTGTCCGCAGCGGCTGGTCCGGGTCCGGTTTGATCGAGATCGTGCTCATCGCCCGGCTCGCCGCCGCCCGCGCCTCCTCGTATTTCTGCGTGCTCGCGTCGCCTGCGGACGTGGTGATCGTGGCGGTGTCGCCGGGGTACTGCTGACTCATCTCCGCTGGCTCCTCACAGGTCGGCTTCCGGGCGGTCCTTACCCGTCCGCCCCTCAGCTGACACGGTCGAAGGGCGGATTTAACCGACTCCTGGCCTGGTGTCACTCACCGTCGCCGGGTATCGGCGTGGAGTGAAGACCAGGGGGCCGGCCGGGCGGGACACGGTGCGGGTCTGTGAGGAGCCGATCAGGAGCAGACACCGCATGTCAACCGTTTGAGGGTCCAGCTCGGCCAGAGTCGTCACGGTGATCGCCTCTTCCGGACCGCCCACGTCTCGCCCGACAACGACCGCCGTACCGGGGGAGCGGTGCTCCAGCAGCAGGTCCCGTGTTGCTGCCACCTGCCAGGTGCGGGACTTGGAGGCGGGGTTGTAGATCGCAATTGCCAGGTCGGCCTGTGCGGCAGCGGCCAGGCGCTGAGCGATCACCTCCCACGGCTTCAAGCGGTCAGACAGCGACAGCACACAGTAGTCGTGTCCCAGCGGTGCACCGACGCGGCTGGCAACTGCCTGTGCGGCTGTCATCCCGGGCAGCACGCGTACGGCGATATCGGCGTACTCCGGCTCCGCTGCCACCTCAGTCACCGCACTGGCCATGGCGAACACACCCGGGTCGCCGGACGACACCACGACGACGGTGGAGCCCTTGCGGGCCAGGTCGAGTGCGAACGCGGCCCGCTCCGACTCGACGCGGTTGTCCGATCCGTGCTTGCGCTGACGGGCCCGCTCCGGCAGCCGGTCGACGTACGTGGTGTAGCCGATGACGTCGTCCGCCCCGGCGATGGCGGCCCGTACCTCGGGAGTCATCCACTCCGGTCCGGCCGGTCCGAGGCCCACCACCGTGACCGACCCTTCGGTGGCGGTCTTGGTCGTCGGAGCAGTGAACGTGTTGTTGATCGGGCTCGGGAGGAGGGCGAGGGAGAAGTACGGGACCTCGTCCGGGTCGACCTCGTTCAGCGGTGCGGTGCGCTGGGCGTCGGTGGTGGCGCGTTCGACGTACCAGGCCTCGTCGGCGCGTCCGGCCAGTTCGAAGGCCTCGCGGACCCCGGCGAACGTGCGGCCGAGTTTCATCACGGCTGCCGCGTCGGTGGTGCGGAGGCGGTCGGCGAGGACGTCCGGTGGAAGGGTGCCGGGGAGGACGGTGAGGATCTCGTCGCGTTCGCAGAGCGGTCGGCCGAGGACGGCGGCCGCGGCGCTGACCGAGGTCACGCCGGGGACCACCTCGCACGGGTAGCGGTCCGCGAGCCGTTTGTGCATGTGCATGTAGGAGCCGTAGAACAGCGGGTCGCCCTCGGCGAGGACGACGACGTCGCGGCCGGCGTCCAGGTGAGCGGCGAGGCGGGCGGCGCAGTCGGCGTAGAAGTCGTCCATCGCGCCCTGGTACCCGCCGGGGTGGTCGGTCGTCTCCGTGGTGAGCGGGTAGACGAGGTGTTCCTCGACCTGTCCCGGCGTCAGGTACGGCGCGGCGACCGAGCGCGCGATGCTCCGCCCGTGCCGCGCACTGTGGAACGCGATCACGTCCGCGGCCCCGATCAACCGGGCCGCCTTCACAGTCACCAGCTCAGGATCACCAGGGCCCAGCCCGACGCCCCACAGCCGCCCCACCCCACCTGCCGCGCCTGTCGCGTCGGTCGGCGTACCCTCGCCCATCACTCCGCCTCACTCGCGATCGCGTTCACGGCGGCCGCGGTGATCGCGCTGCCGCCTCTCCGTCCTCTGACCACCAGGTAATCCAGCCCCAGCTCGTTCGCCGCCAGAGCCTCCTTCGACTCCGCCGCGCCGATGAACCCGACCGGGATCCCCAGCACGGCCGCCGGACGGGGCCCGCCCGCCGCGATCACCTCGAGCAACCGGAACAGCGTGGTCGGGGCGTTGCCGATGGCAACAACCGCGCCTTCGAGGCGGTCGAGCCACAGGTCGACCGCGGCGGCGCTGCGGGTGGTGCCGAGCTGCTGTGCGAGCTCCACGGTCCGTGGATCCTGCAGCGTGCAGATGACCTCGTTGTCCGCCGGCAACCGTCGCCGCGTGATACCGGCCGCGACCATCTGCGCGTCGCACAGGATCGGCGCCCCGTCCTGGAGGGCGGCGCGGGCGTTCTTGACCACGTTGGGAGACCAGGCCAGGTCGGCGACCAGATCGGTCATCCCGCAGGCGTGGATCATCCGTACGGCGACCTGCGACACGTCGGCCGGCAACCCGTCGAGCGCCGCCTCCGCCCGGATCGTCGCGAACGACCGCCGGTAGATCTCCGCGCCGTCACGCTCGTACTCGTAACTCACACCCGTTCCCCGTCCACCAGATAACCGTCAGTCACCGCAAGAACGTCCACGAAGCCGGCGGCCGGTTTGCCGCACCGCCGCTCACAGCCCGACCAGTGCACCCGCCGCCCGCGACCGAACACCCCGCTCAACCCCCGGCCCGGTCCACCCGCTAGGTCTTCCCCCCGGCTACCCGCTGGGCCCTCCACCGGATCCTCCGCCGGGCGATCCGCGTCCCCGCCCAGCAGCCTGGTTGCGTCCGCTCGCACGTCAGCCAGCGCCTTTGCGCATCCAGGTCGACCCGCACAGTTCGTGACACCTTCCCAGTTCGAGTCCGGGGTCGTGATCAGCCCGACTGCCTCGAGTCCAGCAGCGTCGGCCGGCACCACCACGGACCGCCACGGCGTGATGCGCACCTCTGGCCCTACCTGCGCCAGTGCGGCCGCCTGCTCCTGCGTGAGACTGCCCAGCGGCACCGTGACCACCAGCCCGGCCCCGTGCCGGCCCGCCGTGACCCGTGTCGCGCCTGTCGGCGGCACCTCAGCAGCCTGCAGCCCGAGCCGCGCAAAGATCTGCAACGCGCCCTGAGGAACCTCGGCGATCCGCCACTCCTGGTCGCGCACCTCCAGAAACGCCTCCGCGGCAGCCAGCATCAGCTCAGGAACGACATCCCACTCCACCTGCACACCAAGCGTCCCGAGGCTCAGCAAGGCGATCCGCTCGTCGAGCGCCCGCACTGTCACGTCCGCCCGGAGATCAGCCAGATCCCCGCGCCCGTCGTCCAGCGCGAACAGGAACCGACCAGGCAGGTCAGCGAGCGCGGGGCGGTCGCACAGCGCGCGGTCGAGTGCAGTTACCACCGGGAGTACGTCGTACCGCGACTGCTGGTCCAGACCGGAGAGCGGCGACGCCAGGATGTTCCGCACGCGTTCGTGGGGGAGTGACGGGAGGAGACCGGCCGTGAACAGCCGGTCCGACAGTTCCTGCGGTCCGTGGTCCGTCAGGCCGCGCAGCTGCACGTTGGCGCGGGACGTGAGCTCCAGCCGCCCGTCACCCAGCTCTGCGGCAGCAAGACGCAGTACGTCGAGCTGTGCCGCAGTCAGCCGTCCACCGGGTAGCCGCACTCGCGCGAGACCGCCGTCAGCCGCCTGGTGCACTGCCAGCACACCAGGGCACCGATCGACTTCAGTCCTCGCCACAGCGGTGATGCTACGTGCCCGAACCCTGGTGTGTTCTGGCCCACAGCAGGAACCCGACCGCCGCCTACGACTTTGGTCTGCGTCGGAGCAGGTACGTGTCCATGATCCAGCCCTTGCGGTCGCGGGCCTCGGCGCGGATCTTCTCGATCTCCGCCGCGACCTCCCGCACAGGACCGGAGATCAGGATCTCGTCGGGCGTCCCCAGGTACGCGCCCCAGTAGATGTCGGCGTCCTGGTCGAGATGCTCGGTGAACGCGGTCTGCGCGTCCAGCATCACCACCACGTCGTCCACACCAGCGGGCCATTCGCGCGCCAACCGCCGCCCGGTGGTGATCTGGATCGGGCGACCGACCTGGTTCAGCCCGACCCGGTGCCGCGCGGCGAGCGTCGACACGCTGCTGATCCCGGGAATCACCTCGACCGAGAATGCGAGCTCACCCCGCGCGAGGATGTCGTCCAGGATCGCCAGCGTGCTGTCGTACAGCGACGGATCGCCCCACACCAGGAACGCGCCGACCTGGTCCTCGCCCAGCTCGGCCGCGATCATCCCCGCGCACACGTCCGCCCGGCGCCGCCGCCAGTCGTCGACGGCCTCGACGTACGCCGAACTCGTCCGGTCCCGCTCCGGGTCCCGGCCGACGACGACACGGTAGTCCTTCGAAGTCGCGTACCGGCGCAGGATCTCCGATCGCAGGTCGACCAGCTCCTGCTTGACCTCGCCCTTGTCCAGCACGAAGAACACGTCGACCCGGTTGAGCGCCGACACCGCCTGCATCGTCACCTGCTCCGGATCACCCGCACCGACACCGATGACCACAATCTCCCGCATGGGGCGCAGCCTATGTCAGACCGTCAGCAGCAGTCCGGCTGCGATGACGGAGCCCACAACGGCGCCGCCGTAGCACAGGACCACGATAGGTACGGCGTAGCGCTTCAGTTGCAGCCCGTCGTACAAGGTGTAGCGAAAGCGGTGAGCCCAGTGGAACAACGCCAGCACGCACAGGCCGAACAGCACCAGGCGGGTCAGCGGATTGTGCACTACGGCATACAGGTGGGCATGGGATGGTGCCGACAGCAGGCCGAGGGGGAACGCAAGGCCGAACAGGAACAGCAGGATCGGCACCATCAGCGCGGCCACCATTCCACCGGAGCTGAACAGCATCCACAGGAAGGGTTCGGGGGAGCGGCGGTGGTTCATCGCAGCACCAGCCACGCGACGGCACCCGACAACACCAACCAGGCCAGGTAGTGCGCGGCAACGATCTGCCGCGGCGGCACCCGGAGGCCGCGCACCTTGATCACCATCGCTCGCGGTGCCAGACCGAACCAGGTCACCACATGCAGCAGCACGAACAGCATCGCGACCACATTGATCGCGACCATCCACCACTGCCCACTCCAGTCGAGGAAGCGCTGGTACGACGCCGCGCCGTCGCTGATCGCATTCACCAGCAACAGCAGGAACACCACGAACCACGCCACGAAGACGCTACTGAGCTCACGCAGGACGAACACGACATACGAACGGCGTTCCAGCCACCAGAACAGGTGAATCGGCCGCTGATAGACGCTCACCGCTTGCTCCGCGGCATCAGCAGGTCCTTGATCGACTGCGTCGCGGCGGTCAGCTTGTAGCGCTGGATCGCTCCGGCCGGATCCACGCCCTTCGGGCACACCGCACTGCATTCGCCGACGAACGTGCAGGCCCAGATCCCTTCGGGCGACGACAGTACCGCGCGACGCTCGTCGGCACCCTCGTCGCGTGAGTCGAGGTTGTAGCGCTGGGCCAGGGCGATCGCCGCCGGGCCGAGGAAGTCCGGTTCGAGGCTGTAGACAGGGCAGGCCGAGTAGCACAGCATGCAGTTGATGCACATGCTGAACTGCTTGTACTCGTCCAGTTCCTCCGGCGTCTGCAGGTACTCACCTTCCTCGACGGGGCTGTGCACGTCCCGGACCAGCCACGGCGTGACCTTCGGCAGCTTGGTCATGAAGTCGTCGATGTCCACCACGAGATCGCGGAGGACCGGGAAGTTCCGCAGCGGCTCGACGCGGATCGGGCCGGGCGCGTAGTCGGTGAGGAAGGTGGCGCAGGTCAGCTGTGGTTCGCCGTTCACCGTCATGCCGCAACTGCCGCAGATCCCCATCCGGCACGACCACCGGAACGACAGTGTGCCGTCCAGCTGGTCCTTCACGTACGTGAGACCGTCCAGAATCGCCCAGTGCTCTCGCAGCGGGACCTGGTACGACTGCAGCACCGGCTCGGTGTCGACCCCCGGCCGGTAGCGCGCGACTTCCAGCGTGATCTCGTCAGCCATCGCTACCTCCCGTACACCCGTTCTCCCGGCGGCCATCGGGTGATCGTCACCGGGAGATATGTCACTCGGCTGGTTCCGTCGGGTTCGCGCCGTACCAGCGAATGCGCCAGGAAGCGCTTGTCGTCGCGGGCCGGGAAGTCGGTCCGCTGGTGCGCGCCGCGCGACTCCTCCCGGAGTACCGCGCAGGCGATGATGCTCTCGGCAACATCCAGCATGAACCCCAGCTCCAGCCACGCGATCAGCTCGGTGTTGAAGTTCGCGCTGTGGTCGTCGATCGCCGCGTGCTGGAAGCGCAGCCGTAGCTCCGCCAGCTCGTGCGCGGCCTTGGCCAGCGAGTCGCCGTCCCGGTAGATCCCGGCGCCGTTCTCCATCGTGGTCTGCATCTCGGTCCGGATGTCGGCGATCCGCTGGTGCCGCTCGGCGCGCCGGCCCAGCTCCGTCGCCAGCCGGCGCTCCTCGTCCCGGCCCAGCGCGAGGATCGACGGCGGCACGGCGCGGTGGTAGCGACCCGCGAACACAGCGGCGGCCCGGCCGGCCCGGTTGCCGAAGACCAGGCACTCCGGCAACGAGTTCGACCCCAGCCGGTTGGCGCCGTTGATGCTGACACAGGCCACCTCGCCGGCGGCGTACAGGCCGTCGAGCGACGTCGCCCCGCGGATGTCGGTGTGGATCCCGCCCATCATGTAGTGCACGACCGGACGCACCGGGACGAGCTCGTGCACCGGGTCGATGTTCTGGTACTTGGAGCACAACTCCCGGACGAACGGCAGCTTGGCGTCGATCAGCTCCGCGCCCAGGTGCCGCAGGTCGAGGTTGACGACGGGTCCGTACGGCGTGTCGATCGTGCGGCCCTTCTCCATCTCGTGCACGAAGGCCTGCGACAACCGGTCGCGCGGTCCGAGTTCCATGTTGCGCAGTACCGGCTCCTGCGTCGGCTTGCCGAGGTCGTAGTCCTGCAAGTACCGGTAGCCGTCCTTGTTGAGCAGCCAGCCACCTTCCGCCCGCGCCGCCTCGGTGATGAGGATGCCGGTGAACGGCAGGCCCGTCGGGTGGTACTGCACGAATTCCATGTCCTTCAGCGCCGCGCCGGCCCGGTAGGCGAGGGCCATGCCGTCGCCGGTCTTGATGTTCGCGTTGGTCGTGAACGGGAAGACGCGACCACAGCCGCCGGTGCACACGATCACCGCGTTCGCCGTGATGGTCTCGACCCGTCCGGTCGCCAACTCGATCGCGACCACGCCGTACGCGCGTCCGTCGTCGACGAGGAGCTTCGTCACGTACCACTCGTCGTACCGGACGATGTCCGAGTAGGAGAGCGCGGTCTGGAAGAGCGTGTGCAGCAGATGGAAGCCGGTCCGGTCGGCGGCGAACCAGGTGCGCTTCTTCTTCATGCCGCCGAACGCGCGGACGGCGATCTTCCCGTCCGGCTGCCGGCTCCAGGGGCAGCCCCAGTGCTCGAGCCGGAGGAGCTCACGAGGAGCCTCGGCGACGAACGCCTCGACCGCGTCCTGGTCGCACAGCCAGTCGCTGCCTGACACGGTGTCGTACGCGTGCTCGTCCAGCGTGTCGTCCGGTCCGGCCACGCCCGCGGCACCACCTTCGGCGGACACCGTGTGGCTGCGCATCGGGTAGACCTTGGAGATCACCGCGACCCGCAGTGCCGGGTTGGTCTCGGCCACCGCGATGGCAGCTCTCAACCCGGCACCGCCGCCTCCGACGACCACCACGTCGTGATAGCTCGCCATGGCTAGGCTTCGTGATCGCCGCTGTGCTCGTCCATCAGCACTTTGCCGTCGTGCCGCACAGTCTGGATCCGGACGCTGCCGTCGTGGAACTCGTGCCGCATCTGCCGGCACCCACAGGCGAACAGCACGTCGTCGAGCCGGAAGCCCTCGAAGTCGTCTTCCTGGCTGCGATCGGCATCTCCCAGGCGCCCACACGGTGCCCGTTCCCCGGTGAGATGCGTCTTGGTCCCCGTCATTCGCCCACCTCCTCGCCCTCCGAGGTGTTCGTGACTTACGTCACACCCTCGATAGTGCGCCTTGGCCGGGCAGGACGGCAATGGGTTACTGCTTGGCCTGTCGCCACTCACGCTCGAAGGGGAGCCGCCAGGCGCGCGGTGCGATCAGCTGGTGGATCGCGTTCGGCCCCCAGGTGCCGGGCTGGTACGGCCTGGCCGGCGGCGGGTCCTCGAGCAGCGGCGCGGACCGTTCCCACAGCGACTCGATGCCCTCGGCGGTCGTGAACAGCGTGTGATCCCCGCGCATCGCGTCGAGGATCAGCCGCTCGTACGCCTCCAGGACGTCGCCCGCGCTCTCGGTCTCCTGTGTGGAGAACTGCATCGACAGCTTCTCCAGCCGCATGCCCGGCCCGGGACGCTTGCCGTAGAACGACAGCGACACCCGGGACGAGTCGGCGAGGTCGAAGGTCAGGTGGTCCGGGCCCTCGGAGCCGACACCGGAGCCGGCCGGGAACATCGTCTTCGGCGCCTCCTTGAAGGCGATCGAGATGATCCGCTGGCCCTCGGCCATCTTCTTGCCGGTGCGCAGGTAGAACGGCACGCCGGCCCAGCGCCAGTTGTCGATCTCGACCTTCAGCGCGATGAACGTCTCGGTGTCGGAATCCGGCGCGACGCCGTCCTCGGTGCGGTAACCGGAGTACTGCCCGCGGACCACGTCGCCGGGATGGATCGGCAGCATCGACCGGAAGACCTTGTTCTTCTCCTCCGAGATCGCCCGCGGTTCCAGGGCGGTCGGCGGCTCCATCGCGACGAACGACATCACCTGCATCAGGTGCGTGACCACCATGTCCTTGAACGCGCCGGTCGGCTCGTAGAAGGTGGCCCGCTGGTCCAGGCCGAGCGACTCCGGGATGTCGATCTGCACGTGGTCGATGAAGTTCCGGTTCCAGATCGGCTCGAACAGGCCGTTCGCGAACCGGAACGCGAGGATGTTCAGCGCCGCCTCCTTGCCCAGGAAGTGGTCGATCCGGAAGATCTGCGCCTCGTCGAACGTCTCGTGGACGAAGTCGTTCAGCTCGATCGCACCGGCCAGGTCGTCGCCGAACGGCTTCTCCATCACCACCCGGGCCCGCTCCACCAGATCGGCGTCGCGGAGCATCGCGATCACCGCCTGGGCCGCCTTCGGGGGCACCGACAGGTAGTGCAGCCGCCGCGAGTCCGGGCCCAGCAGCTCCTCGGCCGCCTTCACCGCGGTCGCGAGCGCGTCCGGCCCGGCCGTCACCGGCACGTACTCGAGCCGCTCGGCGAACTGTGCCCACTGCTCGTCCGTCATCTGGTGCGTGCCGAAGGTCTCGACCGCCTGCCGCGCCCGGTCCCGGAACTCGTCACAGCTGAGGTCCTCGGTCGCGGTGCCGATGATCCGCACGTCCGGCGCGAACTTCGACTGCTGCAGGTACGCCAGACCGGGCAGCAGCTTGCGCTTCGCGAGATCACCGGTGGCGCCGAACAGCACGATCACGTGCGGCGCCAACGGCTCCGGATCCCGCCGCGACGGCCGCGACCCGGGTGCCGGATACGCAATGGTCTGAGTACGGTCTGGCATGCAGTCCTCCCGAGGACACCACCGGAGCCAACGGCCCGAGTCTAGGCACTCGGGAGTTGACTACTCGTGTACGTCGAAACGCGCGGTGATCCGCAACAATTCCGAAAGATCCGTACCGCCCGCGACCTCCGCCGGCTCCGACCCGCGCCGGAACAACCGGGCACCCGCGGGGATCCCGCCGAGCGTCAGCGTGTCCGTACGACGACGCAGCCAGGTGCCCTCGCGGATCCCGAGCACCGGTACGTCGTTCTCCTCGAGGAACTCGGTGATCCGCCGCTCGCGGGTCTCGCCCTGATGGGTCGACGACGGATCCGGATCCAGGTAGTGCGGGTTGATCTGGAACGGCACCAGCCCGAGTGCCTCGAACGACGGCGGCTGCACGATCGGCATGTCGTTCGTGGTCCGCACACTCGGCCCCGCGAGGTTGGTCCCCGCGCTCGATCCGACGTACGGCGTGCCCGCCCGGACCCGCTCGCGGATCACGTCGAGGTCGCCGCTGAGCTGCAGCGTCCGCAGCAACCGGAACGTGTTGCCGCCGCCGACGAAGATCGCGGCCGCCTCGCGCAGTGCGTCCCGCGCGGTGTGGGCGCCCGTGACACGGACGCCGAGCGGCTCCAGCGCGGTCCGCACCTGCTCGGTGTAGCCGTCGTGGTCGGCGAGCGCATAGGGCACGAACACGACCTCGTCGGTCAGGACCTCGGCCAGTACGTCGAGCGCGTGCTCGAGGTACTTGCGACCAGGCGCGGTGGAGTTCGAGAGCAACAGCAGTTCCACGGGTTCTCCTTGTCCGGAAGGGATCAGCGGCGCCGGGTGCGGGCCGCGGGGGTGCGGTGGGCGAGCAGGTTGCTCAGCTCTTCGGTTGCCTCCAGCAACCGAGGGACATAGTCCCGGATGTCGCCGGGCACCTCCTCGTTCTTGCCCTCGACAACGGTCAGCGAGCCGATCGGGCGTCGGCCGAGCCGGACCGGCGCGGCGATCGCCCGGGTCGCGGCGTCGTACTCGCCGTCGGAGAACGCCCAGCCGGTCTGCACGGTCTCCTCGAAGACCGTTTCGAGTGCGGCCTCGTCGACCTCGGTGAGATCGGTGAACCGCGCGAACGGACGCCCGGACAGCAGCGCCCGGCGCTCGTTGCGGTCGATGAAGGCGAAGTACGCACGCGACGTCGCGCCGGCGTGCGCGGGGTAGAGGTCCCCGACCAGCGGATGACTGCGCAGCGGACCGCTGCCGCCGTCGACCGCGGCGATGCACCGGACGTGGAAGCCGTCCGGGATCGTGAACGTGGCGGTCCGCTCCGTGTCCTGTGCGAGCCGCACCAGGACGCCGTCGGCCAGCGCGGCGAGCCCGCCGGTGCGCTCCCACAACGCCGCCATCCGCCACATCGTCGGGCCGAGGCTGTACCGGCGGGTGATCGGATCCGGCCGCAGGAACCCGCGGAACGCCAGCGCGGCCAGCAGCCGCTGCGCCGAGGACTTGTCGATGCCGAGCTCGTCCGCGAGCTCCATCACGCCCCAGTCGCGACGCTGCTCGGAGTAGGAGATCAGGATCTGCAGCGCCCGGTCCACGGTCTGCAGCGGTGATCGCACATCGTCAGGATCCACGCGGAGAACGGTAGCGCAGCGTCGCGAATATCGAATCCGTCTCTCATATAACGGGAAGTCGTTGCAGATGTCGCAGCTTCTCCTCGACTCTCTTCCGCATGAACCTCGTCCTGCGCCGCGTGGCCGCGATGGCGCCCGCGCTGATCGGCGTCGTGGTGTGCATCTTCGTGCTCACCCGGGTGCTGCCCGGCGACCCGGCCCGGACGCTGGCCGGCGACCAGGCCGACCCGAGCGTGGTGGCGAAGATCCGCACCGACATGGGCCTCGACCAGCCGCTGCACGTCCAGCTGGTCCGGTACTTCTCCGACCTCCTGCACGGTGACCTCGGCTTCGCCTGGCACACCGGTCACAGCGTCACGTCCGACTTCGCCTCCCGGCTGCCGGCCACGATCGAGCTCGCGCTCGTCGCGCTGCTGATCGCGCTCCTGGCCGGCATCCCGCTCGGGGTGATCAGCGCGACCCGCCGGGACCGGCCGGTCGACCACGCGGGCCGGGTGTTCTCGCTGCTCGGCGCGTCGATGCCGCTGTTCTGGCTCGGCCTGATGGTGATCGTGGTGTTCTACAACCAGCTCGGCTGGGCGCCCGCGCCGCTCGGCCGGGTGGCCGAAGGTGTGAACCCGCCGACCCACCTCACCGGGCTCTACGTCCTGGACTCGCTCCTGACCGGCGACCTGGTGGCGCTGCGCTCGTCGCTGTCGCACATCATCTGGCCGGCACTCTGTTTGGCCACCGGCAGTACGGCGATCATCGCGCGGATGACCCGGTCCGCGATGCTCGAGGTGATCGGCCAGGACTACGTGCGGACGGCGGTCTCGAAAGGCCTGAAGCCGTCGGTCGTCACCCTCAAGCACGCGCTGCGGAACGCGGCCCCGGTGATCGTCACGGTGTCCGGCCTGCAGTTCGGTCAGTTGATGGGCGGCGCGGTGATCACCGAGACGGTCTTCACCTGGCCGGGTATCGGGTCGTACGTCGTGCAGTCCGTGCTGGCCACCGACTACGCGCCCGTCCAGGCGTTCACGCTGCTCGCCGCGGTCGTCTACCTGGCGGCGAACCTCGTCGTCGACCTCGTCAACGCCCGCCTGGACCCGAGGATCGCCGATGCCTGACACCGCTCTGAAGATGCCTGACACCGCCCTGAAGCCGCAGACGACCGTCCGCCTGCTGCTGCGCAACCGCCTCGCCGTCGTCGGTCTGGTGTTCGTCGCGCTCTGGACCCTCGGCGCGCTGCTGTCCGGCCTGTCGCCGTACGGCGCGTCGCAGCCGGGCGCCGGTGAGCTGCTGCAAGGTCCGTCGTTCGCGCACCCGTTCGGCACCGACAACTTCGGTCGCGACATCCTCACCCGGGTGCTGGCCGGCGGCCGGATCTCGCTGTGGACAGGGCTGATCGCGATCGCGATCTCGCTGCTGGTCGGCGTACCGCTCGGCGCCTTCGCCGGGTTCGTCCGCGGCCGGGCCGGCGGGCTGGTGATGCGGCTGATGGACATGCTGCTGGCGTTCCCGTCGCTGGTGCTCGCGATGGCGATCGCGGCGGCGCTCGGGCCCGGCATGGTCAGCGCGATGATCGCCGTCGGCATCGTCGGGATCCCGGAGTTCGCCCGGATCGTGCACGGCCAGACGCTGTCGCTGCGGGAGCGCGACTTCGTCGAGGCGGGGCACGCGATCGGGCTGCCCGGCCGCAGCATCCTGATCCGGCACATCGTGCCGAACGCCCTGGCGCCGATCCTCGTCCGGGCAACCCTCGGCATGGGGTACGCGATCCTCACCGCCGCGTCGCTGAGCTTCATCGGCCTCGGCGCGCAGCCGCCCGACCCCGAGTGGGGCGTGCTGATCTCCGACGGCCGCGGCTACATCATCAGCGGCGAGTGGTGGATGACCACCTTCCCCGGCCTCGCGATCGCCACCTCGATCCTCGGCTTCAACCTGCTCGGCGACGGCCTCCGGGACGTCCTCGACCCGCGCCTGCGGACCAGCAAATGACAAGGAGATCTGCATGAAGCGGACAGTTCTCGCCATCGCCGCCGCGGCGGCCCTCGCGGTGTCCGGCTGTGCCGCGAACGCGAACAGCAACGGTGGCGGCAAGGAGGACGCCGGCGACACCCTGGTCGCCGCGTACTCCGAAGGCGGCAAGACGCTCGACCCCGCCGAGGCCAACGACGTCACCTCGGACACGTTCGTGGTCGCGGCCTACGACCAGCTGGTCACCTACGGCCGCACCGAGGTCGACGGCAAGCCCAAGGCGAAGACCGACGAGATCGTGCCGATGCTGGCCGAGTCCTGGCAGGCGAGCGCGGACATCACGTCGTACACCTTCAAGCTCCGGGCCGGCGCGAAGTTCCAGAACGGGTCACCGGTCACCGCGGACGCGGTGGTGAAGTCGTTCGCGCACATCAAGGCGTCGAGCTCGGCGAGCTTCCTGTACAAGATGGCCGGGATCGCCAAGGTCACGAAGGTCGACGAGCACACGGTGAAGATCGACCTGACCGCGCCGAACCACCTGTTCCTGCAGATCCTGCCGATGTACTCGTTCTCGATCATCGACATGGACACGGTGGCGAAGAACGGCGGGGCGAAGTGGCTGGCCACCAACACCGCCGGCTCGGGGCCGTACTCGATCACCAAGTGGGACCCGGCCACCGAGGCCTCGATGACCCGCAACGACGGCTACTGGGGTGACAAGCCGAAGCTGCGCCAGGTGAGCGTCAAGTTCATCGCCGAGGCGTCGAACCGCGTCCAGCTGCTGCGCAAGGGCGAGGTCGGCCTGGCCCTCGAGGTGCCGCCGAAGGACGTCCAGTCGCTGAAGTCGGCCGACGGTGTCGTGATCGACTCGCGGGCCAGCAACAAGATCCTGTTCTTCGCGATGAACAACAACATCAAGCCGTTCGACGACCCGCGGGTCCGGCAGGCCGTGTCGTACGCGATCCCGTACGAGAAGCTGCTGAACGACGTGATGAAGGGCGAGGCGTCGCCGATGAAGTCCGCGGTGGCAAGCTCGACACCGGGCTTCAGCGACGCCGGCTACACCTACAAGCACGACCTGGACAAGGCCCGTGCCCTGCTCGCGGAGGCCGGCCTGTCCAAGGGCTTCAGCTTCGACTTCACGCTCGGGTCCGGGTTCGACGACTGGAACGACGACGCGGTGCTGATCCAGGCCGAGCTGGCCAAGATCGGCGTCACGATGAACATCAAGAAGATGGCGCGGCCGCAGTTCCTGGAGGCGCTGGAGACGAAGAAGGTGCAGTCGTACATCACCCGCTGGACGTCGTTCGTGAACGACCCCGGCTACCACCTCGGCCTGCTGCTCACCAGCCAGGGCTCGAGCAACTACGCCAACTTCTCCGACCCGGTGGTGGACAAGGCCTGGCAGCAGGCCGCGACCGAGCCGGACGTTGCCAAGCGCAACAAGCTGTACGGCGAGGCGCAGCAGTCGATCAACACGAAGTCGCCGTGGGCGTACCTGTACGAGTACAACATCGTGGTCGCACACCGGGCCGGTATCGACGGCTACACGTCGTACCCCGACGGCATCGTCCGCTTCGTCCAGCTGAGCGGAACCACCAAATGAGCTGGGAGCAGCAGGTCCTCGACGAGATCGACCGGACCGCGGACGAGCTGATCGAGCTGGCCGGCGACCTGATCCGGATCCCGAGCGAGAACCCGCCGGGCGACTGCACGGAGGTCGGCGAGTTCATCGCCGCCGTCCTGCGCAAGGCCGGTGTCGAGGTCGACGTTCTCGACGCCGGGCAGGGCCGCCTGAGCGTGGTGTCGCACCAGGGCCAGGCGGGTGATCGTCACCTGGTGCTGGCCGGCCACTCGGACGTCGTACCGGTCGGTGACGTGAGCCGCTGGAGCTTCCCGCCGTTCGCCGGTGACGTCGTCGACGGGTACCTGCGCGGCCGCGGCGCCAGCGACATGAAGGCCGGTCTCGCCGGCGTGATCCACGCGTACGTCGTGATGCACCGGCTCGGCGTACCGCTGAACGGGCGGCTGTCGCTGGCCGCCGTACCGGACGAGGAGGCCGGCGGGCCGCTCGGCGCGGACTGGCTGCTCGACCAGGGCGTGCTGGACGGCGCGACCGGCGCGGTGATCGCCGAGCCGGCCGAGCGGACGCATCCGACGATCGGGCAGAAGGGCAGCAACTGGTTCCGGCTGACGGTGTCGGGGCGGCCCGGTCACGGCAGCCTGCAACCGCTGCACGGGACCAACGCGAACCTGCAGGCGGCGAAGGCGATCCTCGCCCTGCAAGGGCTGTGGGAGATGGTTCCGGACGCGCCGGCCGACGTCCGGGAGCTGATCGAGCGGTCGAAGGTGTTCGCCGAGGAGCGTGAGGGGTACGCGCCCGGGATCGGTGCGGTCTTCGACCACGTGACGATCAACGTCGGCAAGGTGACCGGCGGCAGCGCCACCAACGTGGTCGCCGACACCTGCGTGGTCGAGATCGACACCCGGGTCCCGATCGGGCTCAGCCGGGCGCAGGTGCTGGCGCGGGTCGACGAGCTGCTCGCCGAGGCGGGCGTCGAGGCGACCGTGGAGCCGCTCGGATTCCGCAGCGAGCCGAACTGGACGCTGCCCGACGACCCGATCGTGGTCGAGCTCGTCGGCGCGCTCAGCGACCTCACCGGTGAACCGGCCGAGGGCGTGCTGCAGTGGGCGTCGTCGGACGCGCGGACGTTCCGCAGCCACGGGATTCCGGTGCTGCAGTACGGTCCGGCCGAGCTGTCCACGATCCACGGCTTCGACGAGCGTGCGCCGGTCGCGGACGTCGTACTGGCCGCGAAGACGTACGCGTCGACGACGATCCGCTACCTCGGGGTCCGCGATGACTGACCTGCTGAAGATCACCGACCTGACCGTGCGGATCGACACCTCGCGCGGCCCGATCACGCCGGTCCGCGACGTCAGCCTCAGCATCCCGCGGGGCAAGATGCTCGGACTGGTGGGGGAGTCGGGCAGCGGCAAGAGCGTCACCGCGATGACGATCACCCGCCTGCTGCCGCGGCGATCGGTGCACGTGACCGGCGGCCGGATCGAGTTCGACGGCCGCGACCTGACCCAGTTGTCGGACCGGTCGCTGCGGGCCGTACGCGGCAAGGAGATCGCGACGATCTTCCAGGAGCCGATGACCGCGCTGAACCCGGTGCTGACCATCGCCGACCAGATCACCGAACCGCTGCGGATCCACCTCGGAATGTCCCGCCGGCAGGCGGCGGACCGTGCGGCGGAGCTGCTCGACATGGTCGGCATCCGCGACACCCGGCGTGTACTGCGGGACTATCCGCACCAGCTGTCCGGCGGCATGCGGCAGCGCGTGATGATCGCGATGGCGATGTCGTGTGAGCCCAAGCTGCTGATCGCCGACGAGCCGACGACCGCGCTCGACGTCACCACCCAGCTGCAGATCCTCGACCTGGTGACCGACCTGCAGCAGAAGCACGGCACGTCGGTACTGCTGATCACCCACGACCTCGGAGTGGTCGCGCAAACCTGTGACGAGGTCACCGTCATGCACGACGGGCAGGTTCAGGAGACCGCGCCGGTCGAGCAACTCTTCGAGGCGCCGCAGGCGGACTACACCAAGCGGCTGCTCAGCTTCCTGCCGTCGAACCAGGAGCGGTCGCGTACCGCTCGTCCGTCCGAAGGGCCTCCGCTGCTGGAGGTGTCTGACCTGGTCAAGGTGTTCCCGGGCCGGCGGCGGCGCGGACGGCGTACCGAATCCCTCACCGCGGTGGACGGCGTGAGCTTCAGCGTCGCACCGGGCCGGACGCTCGCGATCGTCGGGGAGTCCGGATCGGGCAAGTCGACGACCGGGCGGGCGGTGCTGCGGTTGCACGAGCCGACGTCCGGATCGGTCAGCTTCGACGGCGTCGACCTGTTGGCGCTGCCCGCCGAGGAGCTGCGGGCGATGCGATCGCGGATGCAGATCGTCTTCCAGGACACCTACGCGTCACTGGATCCGCGCTGGACGATCCAGCGCACGCTCGCCGAGCCGCTGCGCCTGCACACCGACCTCGACGCCGCCGGGATCCGTGAGCGCCTGGTCGAGGTGATGGAGCTGGTCGGGTTGGAGGCCGATCACCTCGAGCGCTTCCCGCACGAGTTCTCCGGTGGTCAGCGGCAGCGGATCGGGATCGCCCGCGCGTTGCTGCTGAATCCGTCGCTGGTCGTCTGCGACGAGCCGGTGTCCGCGCTCGACGTGTCGGTGCAGGCGCAGGTGCTGGAGTTGATGAGAGACCTGCAGGAACGGCTCGGGTTGACGTACGTCTTCATCACGCACGACCTGTCCGTGGTGCGGCTGATCGCCGACGACGTTCTCGTGATGAGCCGTGGCAAGGTCGTCGAGCGGGGCACCGTGGACGAGGTCTTCGCCGCTCCGAAGCATCCGTACACCAGGGCCCTGCTGGCCGCCGTGCCGTCCGCCGATCCTCGCGCGCGGCTCGACCGGGCCGAGCGCCGCGAACTCGTCGAAGCCGGAACGAAGGAGGCCGTCGCATGAGTGTTCTGGGTGTGGTCACGATCGGGCAGTCGCCGCGCAGCGACATGGTCCCGGAGATGATCGAGTGGCTGCCGGCCTCGGTCGAGGTCCGCGAGCGCGGCGCGCTGGACGGTCTGGGTACGGCGGAGATCGCGGCGCTCGCGCCCGAACCGGGGGACGAGACGCTGACCACCCGGCTCCGCGACGGCTCGTCCGTCGTGATCGGCCGGGCCGGGATCCTGCCGCGGCTGCAGGCGGCGATCGACCTCCTCGAGGAGGACGGTGCGGACGTCGTACTGATCGTCTGCACCGGTGAGTTCCCTCCGTTCCGGCACAGCCGTCCGTTGCTGCTCGCCGGGCCGTTGCTGACGGCGGGGTTGTCCGCGCTCGCGGGCGACTCGCTCGTCGGCGTGGTCTGCCCGCTCGCGGAGCAGGAGCAGCAGTCGTACGAGAAGTTCGCGCACCTCGAGCAGAAGATCAAGGTGGCCTGGGCGACGCCGTACCAGCCGGGAACTTCCGAGCTGGCGTCCGCTGCGCGGAAGCTGGCCGAGGAGGGCGCGCAGCTGCTGGTGCTCGACTGTATGGGCTACACGCAGGAGCATCGGGAGACAGCTGCGGCCGCGTCCGGTCTGCCGGTGGTCTTGTCCCGTTCGGTCGTCGCACGACTTACTGCGGAGCTGACATGACCCAATCCTCAAGATCACAGCCTACTCAGTCGCCAACGAAGCATCCGCGGACGTTCGAGCCGGCCACGCTCGTCCTGCTGGTGCTCTGCGCCGGGGTCGGGTCGGTCATCGGCCTGCAGATCATCACGACGCTGGGCGTGACGCCGAACACCGCCCTGATCGGCGTCCTGGTCGCGATCGCGCTCAGCCGGGTGCCGCTCGCCGTACTGCGTCCGTTCCGGTCGGTGCACCGGCAGAACCTCGTCCAGTCGACGATCTCCACCGCGACCTTCGCGGCGGCGAACTCGCTGCTGCTGCCGATCGCGATCCCGGTCGTGCTCGGCCGCCCCGGACTGGTCTGGCCGATGCTGATCGGCGCCGGGCTGGCGATGCTGATCGACTTCGTGATGCTCTACTGGCTGTACGACTCCAAGGTCTTCCCCGGTGCGGCCGCCTGGCCGCCGGGAGTCGCCGCGGCCGAGGCGATCAAGGCCGGTGACGAGGGCGGCAAGCGGGCCCTTCTGCTCGGCGCGGGGACGGCGGTCGGTCTGGCCGGATCCTGGCTCGGCGTACCGATGTCGGCCTTCGGCGTCGCGTTCATCGGCAACGTCGTCGCGCTGACCATGTTCGGGGTCGGGCTGTTGGCACGGGGCTACAGCGCGGACGTCTTCGGGGTCAACATCGCCGAGATCTACCTGCCGCACGGTCTGATGATCGGAGCCGGCGTGGTCGCCCTCGCCCAGGCGCTGGTGGTGGTCGCGCGGGGTCGGCGCAAGGACGCCGAGCAGCCGGCCGAGACGTCGTACACCCGTGACGACGCCACCGTCGGGCGCGGCCTCGGGCGGGGATTCGCGCTGTACGTCGGCGCGGCGGTGCTGCTCGCGGTGACCGGGGGACTGATCGGCGACCTCGGTCCGGGCCGGCTGGTGCTCTGGGTGCTGTACGCCGCGGTGTCGTGCATCATCGCGGAGTTCATCGTCGGGTTGTCGGCGATGCACTCCGGGTGGTTCCCGTCGTTCGCGACGTCGCTGATCTTCCTCACCATCGGGATGCTGCTCGGGTTCCCGGCGATCGCGCTGGCGTTGCTGGTCGGGTTCATCGCGGCCGGCGGGCCGGCGTTCGCCGACGCGGGGTACGACTTCAAGGCGGGCTGGTTGCTGCGCGGCCGGGGAGCGGATCCGGCGTTCGAGTTGGCCGGCCGGCGCCAGCAGCTGTTCGCCGGACTGATCGGGATGGCCGTCGCCGCCGCCGTCGTCGCGCTGACGTACCGCGTGTACTTCGACCGCGACCTGTTCCCGCCGATCGTGCAGGTCTACGCCAAGACGATCCAGGCCGGGGTGGATCCGGGGCTGATCGGGAAACTGCTGCTCTGGGCGGTGCCCGGCGCGATCATCCAGCTGCTCGGCGGCCCGAAGCGGCAGATGGGCATCCTGCTCGCGACCGGCACGCTGATCGTCAACCCGATCGCCGGCTGGACCGTGCTGGCGGGGATCGTCCTGCGGATCGCGTACCGGCGCTGGAAGGGCGCGGACGCGGAGTCGCAGATGACGATCGCCGCGGCCGGCTTCATCGCCGGCGACGCGCTGTGGGGTTTCGGCAACAGCGTCTTCAAGACCAAGTTCTGACATCAATTGGGAGATACATATGCCATGGCGTGAAGTTCTCGATCTGTACGACGTCCTCGACGACGCCTCCGCATCGGGGGAGGCCGTTGCCGCTTGGCTGCGGAAGAACGGTGTCGACGACGTCAGCGTGACCACGGTGAAGGGCGACAAGGGCAGCACGGACTTCGTGCGCGCTGTCATCCCGGGCAGTCGTGGCCGGAGCGCCGGTGGCGACGCGCCGACGCTCGGCGTGATCGGCCGGCTCGGCGGGCTGGGCGCGCGGCCGGAACGGATCGGGTTCGTGTCCGACGGCGACGGGGCGCTCGTGGCGCTGGCCGTCGCCGGCAAGCTCGGCTCGATGCTGCGCCGCGGCGACCAGCTGCCGGGTGACGTGATCGTGGCGACGCACGTCTGCCCGGACGCGCCGACCCGGCCGCACGACCCGGTCCCGTTCATGGACTCGCCGGTGGACCTGGCCGCGATGAACGAGCACGAGGTCGAGCAGGCGATGGACGCGGTGCTCTCGGTGGACACCACCAAGGGCAACCGGATCGTCAACCACCACGGGTTCGCGATCTCGCCGACGGTCAAGGAGGGCTGGATCCTGCGCGTCAGCGAGGACCTGCTCGAGCTCGCGTCGCAGGTCAGCGGGCGGCTCCCCGCCGTACTGCCGCTGACGATGCAGGACATCACGCCGTACGGGAACGACGTCTACCACGTGAACTCGATCCTGCAGCCGTGTACGGCGACCAGCGCACCGGTCGTCGGCATCGCGATCACGACCGAGACCGCGGTGCCGGGCTGCGGCACCGGGGCGACCGACCTGGCCAGTGTCGAGTCGGCCGCCCGGTTCTGTGTCGAGGCCGCGAAGAGCTACGGCGCCGGCGACTGCGAGCTGTTCGACGCCGCGGACTTCGACCGCCTCACCACCCGCTACGGCTCGATGCAGCACCTCCAGACCATGGGCAGCTGACCCTGCTGACAGGTGCTGACAGGTGCTGACAGGTGCCGGCAGTCCGCGCGCGGTCAGCCGGCCGCCGCGGTCTGCCACAGGCCGAGGACGTTGCCCTCCGGGTCCTTGAAGTACGCCGCGAAGCCCATGTCGCCGACGGACAGCTTCTCCCCGACCCGCTCACCGCCGAGGCTCTCGATGGTCTTCCACGCCGCGTCGATGTCGGTCACGTCGATCGTCAGCACCGGCCGGGTCAGTTCCTCGGTGCGCCGGAACATCCCGCCGTTGATGAAGCCCGGTTCGGCCGGCATCTGCTGCTCGTCCACCGGCCCGGTGGACACCATCGTGTAGTCCAGCTCGGGCATCTCCATCAGGTTCCACCCGAACGCCTCGCGGTAGAACGCCCGTGCTCGCTCCGCGTCGTCGTACGGAACCTCGAAGTGCACGATCCTGTTCGTCATCGCCTGTCCCTCCCTGGGAGTCCTTGCCACGTTCCTTGCCGCCGACGCTAGACCTGCGAGGATGAGGCGGTGAAGTACTTGCTGATGATCTGTGGCGACGAGTCGGCCGCGGCGCACGCCAACGACGGGTGCGGTGGCTGGTCGGAGGAGATGGAGGCTCGTGGGGTGGTGGCCGGTGGAGCGGGGTTGCGGCCGCCGGACGAGGCCACCACGGTACGGGTGCGGGAGGGCGAGCTGCTGCTGACCGACGGGCCGTTCGCGGAGACCAAGGAGCAGATCGGTGGGTTCGTGCTGATCGACTGCGCGGACCTGGACGAGGCGGTCGAGATCGCGGCGAAGCACCCTGCGGCCGGCTACGGCACGATCGAGATCCGGCCGGTGTGGGAACCACCACCAGGGGTCGTGTGACCTTCGAGGAGATCTACCGGCAGGAGTGGGGCCAGGTGGTCGCCACCCTGATCCGGCTAACCGGTGACTGGGACCTGGCGGAGGAGTGTGCGCAGGAGGCGTTCGCCGCGGCCCTGCAGCGGTGGCCGATCGACGGCGTACCGGATCGGCCCGGTGCCTGGCTGACCACGACCGCGCGCAACCGGGCGATCGACTGGCTGCGCCGGGAGGCGGTCGGCGCGCAGAAGCTCCGGGAGCTGGCCGCGACACCGGCCGAGTCGGACCCGGCGTACGACGTACCGGACGACCGGCTGCGGTTGATGTTCACCTGCTGCCATCCCGCACTGGCGATGGAGGCGCGGGTGGCGCTGACGCTGCGGACGCTGGCCGGTCTGAGTACGGCGGAGATCGCGCGGGCGTTTCTGGTACCGGAGACGACCATGTCGAAGCGGCTGACCCGGGCGAAGCAGAAGATCCAGCACGCAGGCATCCCGTACCGCGTCCCGCCCGCACACCTCCTGCCGGAGCGGACACCCGCCGTCCTGGCAGTGCTGTACCTGCTGTTCAACGAGGGGTACTCCGACGTCGTACGGAGCAATCTGAGTAGTGAAGCGATCAGACTGGCCAGACTGCTCGTGCAGCTCATGCCGGAGGAACCAGAGGCCGCTGGCCTGCTCGCACTGATGCTGCTGCACGATGCGCGCCGGGACGCGCGCTTGGCGCCCGACGGCGCTCTCGTCACGCTCGACGATCAGGACCGCACCCGGTGGGACCGCGCGCAGATCACCGAAGGCACCGAGGTGCTGGACTCGGCCCTCCAGCGTGGCGTCCCCGGTCCGTACCAGGTGCAGGCTGCCGTGGCCGCCTGCCACGCCACCGCCCGTACCGCTGCGGACACGGACTGGTCGCAGATCGCCTCCCTGTACGCCCAGCTCCCGCAGACCCCGGTCGTCGCACTCAACCGCGCTGTAGCGATCGGCATGGCGGACGGCCCGGCTGTGGGCCTCCGTCTCGTCGACGAGCTGGCCGCAGGTCCGTTGACCGGCTACCACCTCCTCCCGGCCACCCGCGCCGACTTCCTCCGCAGGCTGGAACGCTGGTCCGAGGCGGCAGCGGCGTACCAGCAAGCCCTGGCCCTGGCCACAACAGACGCCGAGCGCCGCTATCTGGAAAAAAGATTGCGAGAGGTGTCTGTCCGGAGCTGACCCGTTCGTCGGTGGGGCATGACGGATATCAGAACCGCTGTGGCGGGTGAACGGGGCGAGCTGGCGGAACTGCTGGCCGGACTGCCGGAGACGGACTGGGACAGACCGACACTGTGTGACGGCTGGCGAGTGCGCGAGCTGGTCGCGCACATCACCATGCCGTACCGGATCACGATGCCGCGGCTCCTGGCCGGACTGGTCCGGGCCGGGGGGAGCTTCAACCGGTACGCCGACCGGCAGGCGCGGCGGGACGCGGCGGACCTGACGCCGGCCCAGCTGGTCGCCTGCCTGCGTGAGAACGTGAACCACTCCTGGAAACCACCGGGAGACGGCTACGAGGGAGCGCTGTCGCACGACGTGATCCACGGCCTGGACGTGACCGTTGCGCTGGGCATCGACCGCCAGGTGCCGCTCGAGCGGCTACGGATCGTCCTCGGTGCGCTCAAGCCGCGTCAGGCCAAGTACTTCGGGGTGGACCTGGCCGGCGTACAACTCCGAGCCACAGACCTCGACTGGTCCTACGGCACCGGCGAACCGCTGACCGGCACCGCCCAGGACCTCCTGCTGGTCCTGTGCGGCCGCACCCTCCCACCGAACCACCTGTCCGGTCGCGACGCCGACCGCTTCACCGCTGGAGTGACCCGATGATCATCAGCCTCCCGATCGAGGACCGGCCGCGCTCGTACGCGTTCTACCAGGAGGCCCTCGGCCTGACGCCGGTCGGCGAGCTGGCCGAGGACGGCATCCCGGAGCCGCTGCAGTTCCAGCTCGCCGACGGCGTCACGATGATGCTGATTCCGACCGAGGGCTTCGGCTGGGTGCTCGGCGACCAGCCTGCCGCGCCGTACGGGCAGAGCGAATGCATCCTCAGCGTGCGCGCCGACAGCGAGGAGGCTGTCGACGCGCAGACCGCCAAGGCGCTTGCCGCCGGAGCAGTGCAGGTCACGGAGCCGACGCGCAAGCCGTGGGCCTATTTCGCCACGTTCACCGACCCCGACGGTCACCTGTGGATGATCACCACCACTGACTAGAGCCTGCGGTGGCTGAAGGTGGTTGCACGGTGGGTGCCTGACGGGTGGAAGCGGAACAAGCGACCGCCGTACCGGAGCCATTCGACCTGACCGCCGTTGCCGCGGACGAAGTTGGCGCGGGTGTGAGTGGGCGTGCCGTCCGGGTTCAGCGCGAGGACGAAGTCCTTGCGGTAGAAGGCGAACCGGAACATCGCCTGTCCGCCCACACTCGCGACCAGTTCGCCGTCGTCGGCGGTGACGTCCAGCCCGATCTGCTCCGGTTTGCCGTCGAACCCGAGCTGCTGCGCGACGTACGAGCCGGTGTACTCCGCCAGCCGACGCGGCGGCAGCTCCCGCGGTACGGCGGGCAGGTTGCTGACACCCGCGAACTCCTGCAGCGCCCAGTCGTCCGCGAACAGCTCCGCCACCAGCGACGGCCCGCTCTCCGAGTTGGTCAGCAACGTGATGGCGAAGTCCCGCTGCGGTACGAAGAGGAAGCCGGAGTGCTGACCTGACCAGTCACCGCCGTGCTGCACCACGGTCGGCCCCTGAGCCGTCGGACGCAGCATCCAGCCGACACCGACGCCGTTCAGCTCGACGAACAACGTGCCGCCGGGGCCGGGGTTCGACTGCATGGCGAGTCGGCCACGATCGCTGAGCAGATGGGGGAGACCCCGGTGCCCGAGGTGGTACCTCGCGTACCGGAGCTGGTCGCATGCGCTCGAGATCAGCCCGCCGGCCGCGTGCAGGCTCCGCGGCATCGCGTCGAACGACGGCTCGACGACAGCCTTGCCGTCGACCACGTTGTGCGACGCGGCCACGCTGAACCCGTCGACCTCGCTGCGGAAGAACCGGCTGTGCGCCAGCTCGAGCGGGTCGATGACCAGCTCCCGTACGGCGGTCTCGTACGGCTTCCCGTACACGACCTCGAGGACCCGGCCCGCGACCCCGATCGCCGCGTTGTTGTACGAGAAGACCTTCCCGAGCGGGGTGAGCTGCGGGACCTTCGTCATGTTGGCGACGTACTTCGCGAGCGCGTCGTCGCCGTCACCGGTGTCCTCGAAGTAGTCGCCCTGCCAGCCCGCCGAATGGTTCAGCAACTGCCGCACGGTCACCCGGGCCGCCACCGACGGGTCGGTCGTCGCGAAGTCCGGCAGGTACGCGCGGACCGGCCGGTCCAGGCTGATCCGGCCGCGCTCGGCCAGCCGCATGATCGCGGTCGCGGTGAACGTCTTGCTGGTCGACCCGATCCGGAACACGGTGTCGGCGGACACGGCCTCGCCGGTGTCCACGCTGGTGACCCCGAAGCCGCGGACGTACTCGCGGCCGCGGTACCAGACGCCGAGCCCGGCACCGGGGATCGCGTACTTCGCCATCCCGGCCTCGATCTTCTCGGCCAGCCGGCCGATCGCGGCGGGTTCCCGGACGAGCCCTGTGGCCCGGGCGGCCGCCGAGGGCAGAGTGGGGAGGGCGGCCAGCGGTACGGCGGCCGCCGCGGACTTGAGCACGGTACGACGAGTGAGCGACACGTCAACGTCTCCTCGGACGAGTGTGAATGCTTCCGTTGCCGCTATTATTACCATCATTGGTATCAATGGATACCCTGAAAGATCCCTGATGGAGAGCCGATGGAGGAGTCACCGACCCCGGTGCTGGACGTCCTGCTGCACCCGATCCGCTGGCGCATCGTGCAGCGCGTACTCGGCCGCGAGGTGACCACGACGGACCTCAGACGCGACCTGCCCGACGTACCCACCACCACGCTCTACCGCCACGTCGCCGCCCTCATCGACGCCGGCTACCTGACCGTCGTCCGCGAACGCAAGATCCGCGGCACCACGGAAAGAACGCTCAGCCTGGACCAGACCAAGGTAGGCCGCATCGACGAACGCGAAGCCCGCGCCATGACCCCCGACCAGCACCGCCAGGCCTTCCTGATGATGCTCACCCGCCTGGCCGCCGACTTCGACCGAGTCCTCGACAACGGCGACTTGTACCCCCGCCTACACCAACTCGGCTACTCACAACTGGCCCTCTACATGGCCCCCGAGGACCTGGAAACCTTCCGCACAAGCTTCGAGGCCCTCATCCACCCCTACCTGACCGAGTCACCGGGCAAAGACCGCATAGTCCTGTCCCTCTTCTCCCTCCCGGACAGCTGATCCCACTCCGTTTCCGTAACGTGTGAGGCGGAGTTGGGCGACGTCCAGGTAGCCGGAGGCGAAGCCGGCCTCGCTGTAGGCCAGGTAGTACTCCCACGTTCGCCGGAACGACTCGTCGAATCCCTCCGCCCGGATGATCGGCCAATTGGCGACGAACTGCCGGCGCCACCGCCGGAGGGTCTCCGCGTAGTCCGCGCCGAACCTGTGGTCGTCGTCGACTGTCAACGCGGTGTGCTGCGCCACGGTCTCGTCGATTGCGGTCCTGGACGGGATCAGCCCGCCGGGGAAGATGTACTTCTGGATCCAGCCGTACGAGTGCCGGGTGGCGAGCATCCGGTCGTGATCCATCAGAATCGCCTGCAAGGCGATCTTTCCGCCCGGTGCGAGCAACTCGTCCAGTCTGCGGAAGTAGTGCGGCCAGTACTCCTCGCCGACCGCTTCGATCATCTCCACGCTGACGACGGCGTCGTACGAACCGGTCACCCCGCGGTAGTCCTGCAGCCGCAGGTCGACCCGGTCGGCCAAGCCGGCCTCGGCGACGCGTTTCTGTGCCAGTTGCAGCTGCTCGGTCGACAACGTGATGCCGGTGACCTCGGCGCCACGACGAGCGGCAGCGATCGCCAGCGTGCCCCAGCCGGATCCGATCTCGAGCACCTGGCTTCCCGGACCGACTTCCACCAGATCCAGGATGCGTTCGACCTTCCTGGACTGGGCCTCCTCGAGATCCTGATCGGCCGGCGGCACGTCGTGGTCGAACAGGGCGGAGCTGTACGTCAGGCCAGGATCCAGGAATGCGGCGAACAACGCGTTGCTGAGGTCGTAGTGTGCGCTGATGTTGTCCCGGGCTCCGCTCGGCGTGTTCCGCAGGCGGTGGGGGATGCGCCGGTCGAGGACCCGCCGGAAGCGCAGCAGCCAGTGCGGGACGAGTCGAGAGACGCGGGCCGCGAACGGCGTCAGCAGGTCGGCGAGGTCGGTGCCGTCGGCCGCAGTCCAGTCCCCGGCCGTGTACGCCTCGCCGAGACCGATCTTGGGGTTGTGGGCGAGCCGCTCGAACATCGCGTCCGGGCGGATGATCCGCACCACCGGTGCATCCGGCCCGCCGCCACCGCGGACCGTGCCGTCCGGGTAGATCGCGCGGACCGGAACCTGGTCGAGCATCCGGTCGACGACGAGCCGGGCGATCCGCGCACGGACGCAGAGCGGCCGAAGGACGGGGTGTCGCAGGCAGAGTGGTTGGGCAACGGTCAGCGTGCTCATCTGATTCCTTCCTGGAGCCGGTGCTCCGGACGCGGTACGACGGGGAGACGGCGCGCCCACAGCCAGACCCCGTGCAGCCGGATCAGGGCTGACACCCGGTGCGGCATCAGCGGCATCCGTACGGCGGTTGCGACGATCGAGCGGCGCGTCGCCGGTCGCGGTACGCCGTCGAAACTCGCGCCGAACACGGTCCGGCCGCCCCGCGTCAGGCTCACCCGGACGCTGACCCGGTCGTGGTCGAGCTCGAACCCGAGGCGGTACCGGCCGGACACGTCGTTGAACGGCGAGACGTAGAACTCCTTGGTGGTCTCGTCAGTGCCGCGCTCGTCCGGGCGGAGCAGATAGGCGTGCCGCTCGCCGTACGTGTTGTGCACCTCCGCGACGACGTACGGGCTGTCGACGCACCAGAACACGGTCAGTGGGTCGAAGACGTGACCCAGTGTGCGGGCGTTGGCCAGCATGACGACGCGGCCGTCGTACTCGATGCCGTGACCGGCCAGGTAACGCCGCAGATCGGCCTTGATCGTCGGGCCGCGGCCGCCGAGATGGTCGCGTACGTCGAACCGCGCGAACGGGCGGAGATACCAGGGCAGCCTCGGTACGTCGTCGAGGTCGACCAGCCACTGGTACACGCGGTGCCGGAACGCGTGCCGGATCGGAACGGACCGACCGTGCCGGACGAAGCCGGTGACGATCGCCGGGAGGGTGGGGGCCACACCGGCGACCGTCACCAGCGGACCCCGAAGGACTCGGCCGCCGCGACGCCGGCCCGGCAACCGTCCTCATGGAAGCCCCAGCCGTGATGCGCCCCTGCAAACGCGATCCGGCCGGTGTTGAGGTCCGGCAGCCTGCTCTGCGCGGCGACCGCCTTCGGGGTGTAGATGGGGTGCCGGTAGTCCATCCGCGCGATGATCTTCGCCGGATCGACTGCCTCGGCACCGTTCAGCGTGACCAGATAGTTCTCCTCGGTCTCCAGGCCTTGCAGCCTGTTCATCCAGTACGTCGTCAACGGCGCACCGGGGCCGACGATGTAGTTCCAGGACGACCGAGCGTTCTTCGTTGCGGGAAGCAACGAGGTGTCGGTGTGCAGCACCGTCGTGTTGCGGCTGTACTCGAACGGTCCGAGCACCGCCTTCTCCTCGGGTGACGCGTCCGCGAGCAGGCCGAGGGCCTGGTCGGCGTGCGTGGCCAGCACCACGCCGTCGAAGTCGGTCACGTGGCCGTCGGCCCGGATCACCGTGACACCGTCCGGGTGCCGCTGGACGGTGCGGACCGGAAAGTCCGTGTGCACGACGCCGATGCGGCCTGCGATCGCGTCGACGTACCGCTGGGAGCCGCCGGTGACGGTCAGCCATTGCGGTGAGCCGCCGATGGAGAGCATGCCGTGGTGGTCGAGGAATTGGAACAGGTAGCGCGACGGGTAGGTCAGCGCCGAACTGCCGCCGCACGACCACACGCAGGACACCACGGGGACGGCGTACAGACGGACGAAGGCCTGGCTGAAGCGCTCGGTCTCGAGGAACTCGCCGAACGTGGTGAGATCGTCGTCGCCGGTCCGTGCGAGGTGCTCGACGGCGCGGCGGTGGAATCGGCGGACCTCGCCGAGCAGTCGGAGGAAGCGCCGATCGACGAGCCGGCGACGCTGGGCGAAGATCCCCGTCGTCCCGCGTCCACCCGCGAACTCGAGGCCGCTCGCCGGGTCGCGGATGCTCATGCTCATCTCGGTCGGGCGGGTCCGCACACCCAGCTCGGTGAACAGCCTGCGCAACAAGGGATAGGTGCGGGCGTTGTGCACGATGAAGCCGGTGTCGATCGCGAGCCGGCGGCCGGCCGGGTCGGTGACGTCGTGGGTGTGGGCGTGTCCGCCGAGCCGCTGGTCGGCCTCCAGCAGCGTGACGTCGTAGCGCCGGGCGAGCAGATAGGCCGCCGTCAGGCCGGACACACCGGCGCCGATCACCGCAACGGATTCGGTCATGGGCAGAGCCTCCAGGCGGCTGTCTAAGGTTTGTCTAGAGATTAGGCAGAAGATTCATCTCTGTCAAAGGTCTGTCTAAGTTCTGTATAGTGTGCTTGTGGAGACTTCGGCGCCAGGCGGACTTCGGATCGGTGCGTTGAGCAAGCGCGCGGGCGTCAGCGAGCACGTGTTGCGCGCCTGGGAGACCCGTTACGGCCTGCTGTCACCGACACGCTCGGCCGGCGGCTTCCGGCTGTACTCCGACGTCGACGTCCGCCGGGTCGAGCGGATGCGCGCGTACCTCGCCGACGGCCTGTCCGCCGCCGAGGCAGCCCGTGCCGTGCTGGCCGAGCCTGCGGTGACGGCACCGGCCGCCGACCCGGTCGTCGTACGGATGGCGGAGGCCAACGGCGCCGCGAACCTACGGGCGGCACTGGACGCGCTCGACGAGCGGGGCGCGCACGCCGTACTGGACCAGCTGTTCGGTGTGCTGACCATCGAGGCCGTGATCCGCGACGTGCTGATGCCGTACCTGCACGAGCTCGGGGACCGGTGGAGCCGCGGTGAGGTGACCGTCGGTCAGGAACACTTCGCGAGCAACCTGATCCGATCGCGGCTGGCAGCCCTGTCGACGGGCTGGGGCGGCGGCCGCGGGCCGCGAGCGTTGCTGGCCTGTCCGCCCGGTGAGCTGCACGACATCGCTCTGCTGTCGTTCGGTCTGGTCCTTCGGCGCTCGGGCTGGCGAGTGGTCTTTCTCGGCGCGGACTCGCCGATGGGGGACATCGAGCGCCTGGCCGAGACGCTCGGACCCGAGCTGGTGATGCTGGCTGCCTCCGATCCAGCCCGGTTCGACGCGGTCCGTCCCGAACTCGTCCGGCTCTCCGCCCGGCCGGTCGCGGTGGCCGGACCCGGTGCCTCCGCCGAGCTCGCAGCCGCCGTCGGAGTGCGGTACGTCGACCACGACCCCGTCACAGCCGCGGAGCGATTGGACGAACCATGACCCGGATTCTGGTCACCGGAGCCACCGGCTACATCGGCGGGCGGCTTGTACCGGAGCTGCTCGCGGCCGGGTACGACGTCCGGGTCCTGGCCCGGCATCCGCAGCGGCTCGACGCGCGTCCCTGGCGGTCCCGGATCGAGGTGGTGGAGGGCGACGCGTCCGATCCGGCGGTGCTGGCGAGAGCGCTGGCCTCCGTCGACGTCGCCTACTACCTGATCCATTCGATGGGCAGCGGACGGCAGTTCGAGGTGCGTGACCGGCGGACCGCGCTCGCCTTCGGTACGGCCTGCCGCGAGTCCGGTGCCGGCCGGATCGTGTACCTCGGCGGGCTGTACCCGGAGGACGAGGAGTTGTCGCCGCACCTCGGTTCCCGGCGCGAGGTGGGCGAGATCCTGCTCGCGAGCGGCGTACCGACCACTGTGCTGCGGGCCGCGGTGATCATCGGCTCGGGCTCCGCGTCGTTCGAGATGCTCCGCTATCTGACCGAGCGACTGCCGGTGATGGTGACGCCGCGCTGGCTGGACACCCGGATCCAGCCGATCGCCGTCCGCGACGTCCTGCACCAGCTCGTCGGCTCGGCCCGGATGCCGCCCGAGGTGAACCGAGCCTTCGACATCGGCGGGCCGGACGTCCTCACGTACCGCGCGATGATGCAGCGGTACGCCGCGGTCGCAGGGCTGCGGCCGCGCAGGATCCTCACGGTGCCGCTGCTGACCCCGGGCCTGTCCAGTCACTGGGTCGGGCTGGTCACCCCGGTGCCGAGCGGCATCGCCCGCCCGCTCGTCGACAGTCTGGTACACGAGGTCGTCCGCAAGGACCACGACATCGACCGGTACGTCGAGCCGCGGAGCGCCGGCGGTATCGGGTTCGAGCGGGCGGTGGAGCTCGCGCTGCAGAAGGTGCACGACCTGGACGTCAGCACCTCGTGGGCTTCCGCCTCGACGCCGGGGGCGCCGAGCGACCCGTTGCCGAGCGATCCGGACTGGGCGGGAGGCTCGCTGTACGTCGACGAGCGCGATTGCACGGTCGACGCGTCGCCGGAGCGGCTCTGGACGGTGATCGAGGGGATCGGCGGCCGGCGTGGCTGGTACTCGTGGCGACTCGGCTGGTGGACGCGCGGCCTGCTCGACCGGGTCGTCGGCGGCCCCGGACTGCGCCGCGGCCGGCTGCACCCCGACTCGCTGTCGGTCGGCGACCCGCTCGACTGGTGGCGGGTCGAGGCGCTCGAACGCGGCCGGCTGCTCCGGCTGCGCGCCGAGATGAGACTGCCCGGTCAGGCGTGGCTCGAGTTGAGCGCCGGCACCGACGGGCACGGCCGGACGCTGTTCCGGCAGCGCGCGCTGTTCCGTCCGCGCGGTCTGCCGGGCGAGCTGTACTGGGCGGCGATCCGGCCGTTCCACGACGTTGTTTTCGGCGGGATGCAACGCAACATCGCACACGCCGCCGAACGAACCGAGGAGAACCGATGATCCTGATCGAACGTGAAGTGACCGTTGCAGCCGGGCCGGAGCAGCTGTTCGACTACCTCGCCGACTTCCGCACCACCGAGGAGTGGGACCCGGGAACCGTGCGCACCACTCTGGTGTCGGGCGACGGCGAGGTCGGGACGACCTACCACAACGTCTCGTCGTTCGCGGGCCGCGAGACCGAGCTGACGTACGTCCTACAGGAGTCGGACCGCCCTGACCGCCTGGTGCTGCGGGGCGAGAACCGCACGGTCGTCGCCCACGACACGATGACCTTCCACAGTGCGGCCGACGCCACCCGGGTCACCTATCGGGCCGAGTTCCGGTTCAAAGGCCTGGCCCGCTTCGCCGAACCGTTCCTGCGCAAATCCTTCGACCGCTTGGGGGACGAGGCCGAGCAGGGCCTCCACAACGCTCTGACGAAGCTGGCGACATGACCCCTGGCCTCGACACTCTCCTCGAGCGCGCCGTCGTCCCCGGGTACACCAGACTCGGCTATCGCCTGCGGAGCAGGTCCTGGCCCGCCGACGATCCCCGCCCGAACGCCCTGGTCGGCAAGACCGCCGTGGTCACGGGCGCCCGCAGTGGTCTCGGAAAGGCCACCGCCGCACGTCTGGCCGAGCTGGGCGCCGCCGTCCACCTCGTGGTGCGGGATGCCGGCAAGGCCGCGCGCACCGTCGCAGACCTCCGCGGCGAGGTCCCCGGTGCGACCTTCGTGCTGGACGAATGCGACGTCTCGGACCTGGACGCCGTACGCCGCTACGCAGCCACCCTCACCGGGCACATCGACGTCCTGGTCCACAACGCGGGAGTGATGCCGGCCCAACGCACGGAGTCTCCCCAGGGCCACGAATTGACCCTGGCGACCCACGTCCTCGGCCCGCTCCTCCTGACCGAACTCCTCCGCTCCAACCTGCGGAACGGCCGAGTCGTCTTCGTGGCGTCCGGCGGCATGTACACGCAACCCCTGCCCGCCGACCCGGAGTACCGCGAGGCGCCGTACCGCGGTGCCACCGCCTACGCGCGGACCAAACGCATCCAGGTGGCCCTGACCCCGCTCCTGGCAGCCCACCTGGCGCCCACCTTCGTAGCCACCATGCACCCCGGCTGGTGCGAAACCCCCGGCCTGACCGAATCCCTCCCCGCCTTCACCAAACTCACCCGCCCTTTCCTCCGCACCCCCGCCCAAGGCGCCGACACCACGATCTGGCTGGCCGCAACCACCCCCACACCCCCCACCGGCAAGTTCTGGCACGACCGCAGAACCCGCCCACCCCACTACCGCAAGAAGACCCAAGAATCCGAAGAGGCCCTCCACAACACGTGGACCTACTGCCACCAAGCCACAGCCCCCTGACCCCCAGACCAGTCAGCAGCGCCACGGCCCCCGCACCAGTTCCCCAAGCCACGCCAGCCCGGCCCACCACATCCCGCCGCAGCACATCCGGCGGGGGGTCCGGGGGGCGAAGCCCCGCCGGGCGGGGTCTGGGGGTTGCACCCCCAGAAACACGACGGGCGATCCAAGTCGACGCTTTCCGTCGACACAGATCGCCCAGATCGTCCGCGCCCCCGGCAGGATTCGAACCTGCGCACCCGCCTCCGGAGGGCGGTGCTCTATCCCCTGAGCTACGGGGGCTCAGGAACGTGCAGAACAGTAGCAGGAAGTTCGGTGAAATCCCGAATTGGGGCCCGGTGTGCTGCGAGCCGCGCCGATGGTCGTACGGGGGACCCCTGACCTGACCCTGGAACCCGGCGTGGAGGGGACCCGTTGGGCCGTGGGCACCGTCATAGTGGACGTAAGCCCAACGGTGGAAAGGAAAACTGTACTCATGGCTACCACTCTGGTTCGCCCGTCGCACGATCGCTGGATCGGCGGTGTCTGCTCCGGACTGGCTCGCCGGTTCGGTATCTCCGCCAACACGATGCGCCTGATCTTCGTGGTCAGCTGCCTCCTGCCCGGCCCGCAGATCCTGGTCTACATCGTGCTCTGGATCCTGATGCCTTCTGAGCGCTGACCCCGACCGCTGACCCGGCCGCTGACCCCGGCTCCTGGCCGTCACGGCGTACCTGGCAATCTGGCTCTTCATGAGAGCAGGCAGGTGGCGCCGGGCGGCCGGGACGGCGGCGGCTCTGCTCTTCACCGGCGGCGTGATCGGCGGCTGCGGGGTCGGTCCGGCCCAGCCGGCGGCGGCGGAGCTCCGGACCGGGGCGCCGCCCTGGGATGCTCCGCGCGACGGGGTCTCGTACATCGACAAGGCGGGGTTCGAGCGGCTCCCGCTCGACTTCTCCGGCCCGGCGCCGTACACGCTGACCATCGCGGTCACGGTCGACGGCGAACCGGTGCAGGTCCCGGCCGGGATCGGTGTCGACAAGCTCCGGGCCGAGCAGGCCTCCGTGCATACCCACACCACGGACGGCGTGGTCTGGGTCGAGGCCAAGACCGCCGACGAGAAACCGACGCTGGCTCAGTTCTTCACTCTCTGGGGAGTCCGGTACGACGCCGACTGCCTCGCGGACGCCTGCAAGAACCTGGAAGTCACCGTCAACGGCAAACCCGCCCCATGGGACACGCCGCTGGCCCGCAACAGTCACATCGTCGTCACTGTGCGTCCCTGACTCGTGCAATCAATGCTACGCTTCTTGCTATCACCGACGACAAGGGGTCGAGCGTGGCGGCAATCACTGTGCGAAGTCTGGACGACGACGTGAAGCACCGGCTGCGGATCCGTGCCGCGAAGCACGGCCGCTCGATGGAGGCCGAGGTGCGAGAGATCCTCGTCGACGCCGTGGCCGAGGAGGAGGAGCCCAAGAGCTGGGTCATCAGGTTCCACGAGGCCTTCGCCGCGATCGGCGGCGTCGAGCTGGACATTCCGCCGCGGACCGGCGGGCACCGAGAGATGGTCAAGTTCGACTGATGATCGTTCTCGATACCAATGTGCTTTCGGAGCTGATGAAGGATTCTCCGGATGCCGCCGTCTGGCGCTGGTTGCAGAGCATTCCGGGCGAGGAGCTGTGCGCGACAGCGATCTCGGCCGCCGAGATCCACCACGGTATCGAGCAGATGCCGACGGGTCGCCGGCGCCGCCAGGTGCGGGACGCTGCGGACGTCGCCTTCGCCGTGGTCGAGGCCGACCTGCTGTCGTTCACGGCGGAAGCCGCCATGGCGTACTCGGTGGTGATGCGTGACCGGCGCCGGGCCGGTCTGCCGATCGAGCCCTTCGACGCGCAGATCGCGGCGATCTGTCTGGTGGAGCAGGCCGCGCTCGCGACCAGGAACACGCAGGACTTCGCCCGGACCGGTGTGGAGTTGATCAATCCCTGGGAGTAGGCGCCGTACCGGGCTGTGGATGGTGAGTCAAGGGTTTCGGGGGCTGGCCATTAGGCTGATCCGGTGACTCCGGAACAGCTCGCTGAGAAGATCCTGCAGGCCCTGGCCGCGCTCGCCGCCGACGGCACCATCACCGTCGAGGGCGGGCTGCCCCGCGAGCTGAAGGTCGAGCGACCCAAGAACCCCGAGCACGGGGACTACGCGACCAACGTCGCGATGCAGCTCGGCAAGCGCGCCGGGCTGAATCCGCGCCAGTTCGCCGAGCTGCTGGCCGCCCGGCTCCGCGACGACGACGCGATCACCGCGGTCGAGATCGCGGGCCCCGGTTTCATCAACCTGCGGGTCGCGGCGGATGCCCAGGGCAAGGTCGCGCAGGCGATCCTCGACGCGGGCCCGGCGTACGGCACCAGCGACAGCCTCCAGGGCCGGACGATCAACCTCGAGTTCATCTCGGCGAACCCGACGGGTCCGCTGCATCTCGGTCATACCCGCTGGGCGGCCGTCGGCGATGCGCTCGCCCGGGTGCTGGCCGCGGCCGGCGCGACCATCACCCGCGAGTTCTACATCAACGACCGCGGCAACCAGATGGACAAGTTCGGCGCCAGCCTGCAGGCCGCGGCGCACGGGCACAAGATCCCCGAGGACGGCTACCACGGCGAGTACATCGTCGAGCTCGCCCAGCGGATCGTCGCGGAGGTCCCGGACATCCTGACGTTGCCCGAGGACGAGCAGGTGGTTGCGTTCCGCGAGGCCGGGTACGAGCGGCAGCTCAAGGAGCAGCAGGAGCAGCTGGAGCACTTCCGGACCAAGTTCGACGTGTGGTTCTCGGAGCGCAGCCTGCACGAGCAGGACGGTGTCGGCCACGCGATCCAGAAGCTCCGCGACCAGGGCCATCTGTACGACGCCGACGACGCGCTGTGGATGCGGACCACGGACTTCACCGACGACAAGGACCGCGTGCTGATCCGGTCCAACGGCGAGCCGACGTACTTCGCCTCCGATGCGGCGTACTACGTGAACAAGCGCGAGCGCGGGTTCGAGACCTGTGTGTACCTGCTCGGCGCCGACCACCACGGGTACGTGAACCGGTTGAAGGCGATCGCGGCCTGCGCCGGCGACGACCCCGAGCACAACATCGAGATCCTGATCGGCCAGCTGGTGAAGATCCTCAAGGGCGGCGAGGAGATGCGCCTGTCCAAGCGGGCCGGCACGATCGTCACGCTCGCCGAGCTGGTCGAGGAGGGCGGCGTCGACGCCCTGCGCTACACGCTGTGCCGCTTCCCGGCCGACTCCCCGCTGACCCTGGACATCGAGGAGATGACCCGCCAGGCCAGCGAGAACCCGGTGTACTACGTGCAGTACGCCCACGCCCGGCTCGCGTCGATCGTGCGGAACGCCGACGACCTCGGAGTGAAGCTGGACGAGTTCGACCCCGGCCTGCTCAGCCACGAGCGCGAGGGCGACCTGCTCCGCGCGCTGGCCGAGTTCCCGCGGGTCGTCGCGACCGCCGCCGAGCTGCGCGAGCCGCACCGGATCGCGCGGTACCTCGAGGACACCGCGTCCGCGTTCCACAAGTTCTACGACAGTTGCCGCGTGCTCCCGCGCGGCGACGAGGAGGTGGAGCCGGTGCACAAGGCTCGCCTGACCCTGGTCTCCGCGACCCGGACCGTGCTCGCCAACGGGCTCGACCTGCTCGGCGTCTCCGCACCGGAGCGGATGTGAGGGCGCACGAGGCGGGCGCGCTGCACGCCGACATCGGCCACCGGGCCCCGGCCTGGCTGCGCGCGCCGCGCGACCCCAACGACCTGGTCACCGCGCTGTGGTCGCAGACCGCGAAGAAGAACGGCGACGGCGCCCTCGAGATCGGCGGCGTGGACCTGCGCGACCTGGTCGCCGAGCACGGCAGCCCGGCGTACGTCCTGGACGAGGACGACTTCCGCGCCCGGGCGCGCGCGTTCAAGCACGCCTTCAAGGACTTCGACGTCTACTACGCCGGCAAGGCCTTCCTCTGTACGACGGTCGTCCGCTGGGTGATGGAGGAGGGCCTGAACCTCGACATCTGCAGCGGGGGAGAGCTCGCCGTCGCGCTGCGCGCCGGGGCGGACCCGAAGCGGCTGGGGTTCCACGGCAACAACAAGTCCGAGTCCGAGCTGGCCCGCGCACTCGACGCCGGGATCGGCCGGATCATCGTGGACTCGCAGCACGAGATCACCCGGCTGATCGCGCTGGCCGCCGAGCGCGGCGTCGTCGCCCCGGTGATGATCCGGGTCACCGCCGGCGTCGAGGCGCACACCCACGAGTACATCGCGACCGCGCACGAGGACCAGAAGTTCGGCTTCTCGATCACCTCCGGCGCGGCCTTCGAGGCCGTTGCCCGGGTCAACGAAGCGCCGGAGCTGGAGCTGCTCGGCCTGCACTCGCACATCGGTTCGCAGATCTTCGACTCGTCCGGGTTCGAGGTGGCCGCGAAGCGCGTGATCGCCTTGCACGCAAGGGTTTCCGAGGAGCTCGGCGTGGACATGCCGGAGCTCGACCTGGGTGGCGGGTTCGGCATCGCCTACACCACGCAGGACGACCCGTCGGACCCGGCGCAGCTGGCGACCGAGATGGGCAAGATCGTCGAGCACGAGTGCCACGAGCACGACATCGAGGTGCCGAAGGTGTCGATCGAGCCCGGCCGCGCGATCGTCGGCCCGGCGGTGTGCACGGTCTACTCGGTCGGCACCGTCAAGGAGGTCGAACTGGACGCCGGCGCCGCCCGGACGTACGTGTCGGTCGACGGCGGGATCAGCGACAACATCCGCGCCGCGCTGTACGACGCCGACTACTCGTGCACGCTCGCCAACCGGTACTCCGGCACCCCGCCGACGCTGGCCCGCGTGGTCGGCAAGCACTGCGAGGCCGGCGACATCGTCGTGAAGGACGAGTTCCTGCCGGGCGACGTACAACCCGGCGACCTGGTGGCCGTCCCCGGCACGGGCGCCTACTGCCGGTCGATGGCGAGCAACTACAACCACGTGCCGCGGCCACCGGTGATCGCGGTCAAGGACGGTCGAACGCGGGTCGTCGTACGCCGTGAGACCGAGGACGACCTGCTGGCACTGGACATGGGGGTTGACGAATGAACGAGGGCAAACCTCTCAAGGTGGGCCTGCTCGGTTGTGGCGTGGTCGGCACCGAAGTGGTGCGGATCCTGACCGAGCAGGCGGACCATCTCGCGGCCCGCGTCGGCGCCCGGCTGGAGATCGCCGGGATCGCCGTCCGCCGGGCCGGCCGGGAGCGCGACATCGCGGTCGACCCGGCGCTGGTCACCACCGACGCGCAGGCGCTGGTGTCGCGGGGCGACCTCGACCTGGTGATCGAGGTGATCGGCGGTCTCGAGCCCGCTCGCGGCCTGATCCTGACCGCGCTCGAGCACGGCGCCTCGGTCGTCACGGCGAACAAGGCGCTGCTCGCCGAGGACGGGCCGACGCTGTTCGCGGCCGCGGAGAAGTATCAGCGCGACCTGTACTTCGAGGCCGCGGTCGCCGGCGCGATCCCGATCCTGCGTCCGCTGCGCGAGTCGCTCGCCGGCGACGACGTGGTCCGGGTGATGGGCATCGTCAACGGCACCACGAACTACATCCTCGACAAGATGGACTCCACCGGCGCCGGCTTCGACGAGGCGCTCGAGGAGGCCCAGGCCCTCGGGTACGCCGAGGCGGACCCGACCGCGGACATCGAGGGGTTCGACGCGGCGGCCAAGGCGGCGCTGCTGGCCAGCCTGGCGTTCCACACCCGCGTGTCGATCGCCGACGTGCACCGCGAGGGCATCACCGAGGTGACCGCCACCGACATCGCGTCGGCCCGGGAGATGGGCTGTGTGGTGAAGTCGCTGGCGATCTGCGAACTCGACGAGGCGACCGATTCGGTCAGCGCCCGGGTCTACCCGGCGATGATCCCCCTCACCCACCCGCTGGCCAACGTCCGGGACGCGTACAACGCCGTTTTCGTGGAAAGCAAGGCAGCGGGGCGGTTGATGTTCTATGGTCGTGGTGCCGGCGGCGCCCCGACGGCCAGTGCCGTCCTCGGGGATCTGGTGTCCGCCGCGCGCAACCGGCTCAAGGGTGTGCCGGGGGTCGGCGAGTCGTCGTACACCCAGCGGGCCGTGCGGCCGATGGGTGACGCGATGACCCGCTACCACGTGTCCCTGGACGTGGCCGACAAGGCCGGTGTGCTGGCGGCAGTGGCCCATGCCTTCTCGGAGCACGACGTGTCGATCCAGACCGTCCGCCAGGAGGGCCGGGGCAGTGACGCACAGCTGGTGGTGGTCACCCACACCGCGACCGACGCCGCGTTGTCCGCGACCGTGGAGTCCTTGCGGGACATGGACATCGTCCGTGAAGTCAGCAGTGTGATGCGGGTAGAAGGCGAGTAAGACCATGGTTCACCAGTGGCGTGGCGTGATCGAGGAATACCGTGACCGGTTGCCGGTGTCGGCCGACACCCCGGTCGTCACGCTCGGCGAAGGCGGGACGCCGCTGGTGGCCGCGCAGTGGCTGAGCGAGCAGACCGGCTGCGAGGTCTGGCTCAAGGTCGAGGGCAACAACCCGACCGGCTCGTTCAAGGACCGCGGGATGACGGTGGCGATCTCGCTCGCCGCGCAGGCCGGTGACAAGGCCGTCGTCTGCGCCTCCACCGGGAACACCTCGGCCTCGGCCGCGGCGTATGCCGTTCGCGCCGGGATGCTGCCGCTGGTGGTGATCCCGGCGGGCCGGATCGCCAAGGGCAAGCTGGCCCAGGCGGTCGTGCACGGCGCCAAGCTGGTGCAGATCGACGGCGGGTTCGACGACTGCCTGCGGATCGTCCGCGAGCTCGGCAAGAACTACCCGGTCGCGCTGGTCAACTCGGTCAACCCGGTGCGCCTGGAAGGGCAGAAGACCGCGTCGTTCGAGGTCTGCGACGCGCTCGGCGACGCGCCGGACCTGCACCTGCTGCCGGTCGGCAACGCCGGCAACATCGCGGCGTACTGGAAGGGATACCAGGAGTACGCCAAGGACAAGCTGGCCACCCGGACGCCGCAGATGTGGGGTTTCCAGGCCGAGGGCGCGGCGCCGATCGTGCGCGGCGCGATCGTCGAGAAGCCGGAGACCGCCGCCACCGCGATCCGCGTCGGGAACCCGGCGTCCTGGACGCTGGCCGAGGCCGCGCGGGACGAGTCCGGCGGCCGGATCGAGCTGGTCACCGACCAGCAGATCCTCGACGCGCAGCGTGAGCTCGCCGCGCGTGAGGGCGTGTTCGTCGAGCCCGCGTCGGCGGCCGGCGTGGCCGGGTTGCTGTACGCCAAGGAGCAGGGCTGGTTGCCGGGTGGCTCGACGGTGGTGATCACCGTCACCGGTCACGGCCTCAAGGACATCGACACCGCCCTCGGCCACGTGACCTTCGAGGAGCCGCCGGTCACGCCGGCCGACCCCGACGCCGTCGCCCGCCTCGCCGGCCTCGCCTGAGGAGCCTCTGGTGGGAGACGAGCGGAACGCCCCGGTCCGTGACGAGTCCGCGGCGCCGGGCGGGACGGGTGGCCGGCGGCCGTGTGATCAGGTGCGGGTGCGGGTGCCGGCGACGAGTGCGAATCTGGGGCCGGGGTTCGACGCGTTCGGGCTGGCGCTGACCTTGTACGACGACCTGATCGTGACGCCCGGTGGATCCGGTGTGACCGTTCAGGTCACCGGCTGTGGCGAAGGCGAAGTACCGCTGGACGAGTCGCACCTCGTGGTCCGGTCGATCCGGGCCGGGCTCGAGGCGCTGGGTGCCGAGGTGCCCGGCTTCACGTTGCGCTGCGAGAACCGGATCCCGCACGGACGCGGGCTCGGATCCTCGTCGGCCGCGATCGTCGGCGGGCTCGCGGCGGCGTACGCGCTGGCCGGCGAGCCGGTCGATCGCGAGCGCCTCGTCGTACTGGCGAACGAGATCGAAGGGCATCCCGACAACGTCGCGGCGGCCGCGCTCGGCGGGTTCACGATCGCTTGGACGGAAGGCGATACGGGGCGCGCGGTGCGGCTGGAACCGGCCGACGGTCTGGCCGCGGCGGCGTACGTACCGGACAACCGGGTGCTGACCAAGGAGGCGCGCGGGCTGCTGCCGAGCGTTGTTTCCCACACCGACGCGGCGGCCAACGCGGGGAAGGCCGCGTTGCTCGTCGCGGCGGTGACCGGGCGGCCGGAGTTGCTGCTGGTCGCGACCGAGGACCGGTTGCACCAGGAGTACCGCGAGCCGGCGATGCCGGAGAGCCTCGCGCTGGTGCACAAACTGCGCGGCAGTGGGCTGGCGGCGATCGTCAGCGGGGCCGGTCCGACGGTCGCCGTACTCGGCGGCCACGAGGACGAATCCGCAGGTCGGAGCACCTTCTTCCGGGGTACGCCGGAGGCTCCGGACGGCTGGACGAAGTACGAGCTGGGAATAGATCCAGTCGGTGTACAGGTCTGGTCGCTGGAAGCCGGCTGACGCGCGGAATGATCCGGGGTTGACACGCGTTGAACCCCTCGAGTCGGCAGAACGACCTGTAGTGGTGCTAGTCTCGACTCACACCCGATCCCCTCCAGGTGATCGGTGTGCTCTCGTCACGATCCGGGCTGTGCTCCCGGCACCCTGTGTTGTGTGGCGACCCTCCTGTGGATGTGACCTTGCGCCGCCTGCGTCGGAGATGTCCGGGGGGACTCAGATCGAGCGAGAGGCTCCTGTACCCCACGTGCCCGTTGTGCGGCCGTGGGTGGAATGACATTGGTCGATGAGCCGTATCGGACATCGACGATCCGTGTGGGAAGGACCTCACGTGACAGAAACTGTTGAAGCCTCCAGCGGAGCAGACGCCGCGGCCACCCCCGCGACGCGTCGCCGGAAAGCCGGAGGCGGCCTCGAGGGCATGCTGCTCCCCGAGCTCAAGCAGCTCGCCGGGACGCTCGGCATCAAGGGCACCGGCGCGCTGCGCAAGGGCCAGCTGATCGAGGCGATCAAGGCCGCCCAGGCCGGCGGGTCCGCCGGTGCGTCCGCGGGCGGCTCGACCGGCGGTTCCCGGGCGAAGGCGACACAGCCGACCCTGGACGAGGCCGCCGAAGCGCCCACGGCGAAGGCCGCCGAGGCGCCCGCCAAGCGCGAGGGCGGCAGCCGCCGGACCCGCGCCGCCGCCCAGAAGGACGCGGCCACCGACGCCGCGCCGACCGAGGCAGCCCAGAACACCACGCAGAACACCGCGCAGAACACCGCCGCGCAGGCCGCCCCGGTGCAGAACACCGCTGTCGACGTGCCCGCGGCGACGCAGCACGAGACCGCGGCCCAGAACGGTACTGCGGAGCGCACCGAGGAGCGCGCCGACGACCGCGGCGAGAGCCAGGGCCGCAACCGCGACCGGAACCGCGACAACACCCGGGACAACACCCGCGACCGCAACCGCGACAACCAGAACCGGGACAGCAACCGGGACGGTCAGCGCGAGAGCCAGCGTGACGGCCAGAGCAACCGGGACAACCGGGACGGCAACCGCGACGGCCGGGACAGCAACCGGGACAGCCGCGGCGACAACCGGAACCGGCAGGACCGCCAGGACCGTCCGGAGCGCCAGGACCGGCAGGACCGCCAAGATCGGCAGGACCGCCAGGACCGGCAGGACGACCGCAACGCCGATCGTGGCGAGGAAGGCGAGGGCCGTCGTCGCCGTCGCCGGGGTCGTGACCGCGAACGCAACCGCGACAGCCAGAGCAGCACCCGCGACAGCGGCCGCAACCGCGGTCGTGGCGAGCGGTACGACGCCGAGCCGACGATCAGCGAGGACGACGTCCTGGTCCCCGCGGCCGGCATCCTCGACGTGCTCGACAACTACGCGTTCGTCCGAACCAGCGGCTACCTGCCCGGCCCGAACGACGTGTACGTCGCGCTGTCGATGGTGAAGCGCTACGGCCTGCGCAAGGGTGACGCGATCACCGGTGCGGTGAAGCAGCCGCAGGAGGGCGAGCGCAAGGAGAAGTTCAATCCGCTGGTCCGGATCGACACCGTCAACGGTGCGGACCCGGAGATCGCCAAGCAGCGGCAGGACTTCAACAAGCTCACCCCGCTGTACGCGACCGAGCGGCTCCGCCTGGAGACCGAGCCGGGCGTGCTCACCACCCGGATCGTCGACATCGTCAGCCCGATCGGCAAGGGTCAGCGCGGCCTGATCGTCTCGCCGCCGAAGGCCGGTAAGACGATGGTGCTGCAGGCGCTCGCGAACGCGATCACCACGAACAACCCCGAAGTACACCTGATGGTCGTGCTGGTGGACGAGCGGCCCGAAGAGGTCACCGACATGCAGCGCACGGTGAAGGGCGAGGTCATCGCCTCGACGTTCGACCGGCCGGCCGACGACCACACCACGGTCGCGGAGCTGGCGATCGAGCGGGCCAAGCGGCTGGTGGAGCTCGGTCACGACGTCGTCGTGCTGCTGGACTCGATCACCCGGCTGGGCCGTGCGTACAACATCGCGGCCCCGGCCAGCGGCCGGATCCTGTCCGGCGGTGTCGACTCGTCCGCGCTGTACCCGCCGAAGCGGTTCTTCGGTGCGGCCCGCAACATCGAGGACGGCGGTTCGCTGACCATCCTCGCGACCGCGCTGATCGAGACCGGCTCGAAGATGGACGAGGTGATCTTCGAGGAGTTCAAGGGCACCGGCAACATGGAGCTCCGGCTGCGCCGCGAGTTCGCCGACCGGCGGATCTTCCCGGCGATCGACGTCGTCGCCTCCGGCACCCGCCGCGAGGAGCTGCTGATGTCGAAGGACGAGACCCAGGTGGTCTGGAAGCTGCGCCGGGTGCTGTCCGCGCTCGACGGCCAGGCCGCGCTGGAACTGCTGATCGGCAAGCTCAAGGAGAGCAAGTCGAACATCGAGTTCCTGCTCCAGGTCAACAAGACCACGCCGTCCGCCGGCTCCAGCCACGGCACCGACAACGGCAACTGACGTCCCCGATTACCGGTTTGCCGCCCTCGGGTGGCAAACTGGTCTGTCGGTTCCGGTTCACGTTCGTACCGTGCGAGCGACCCGGGGCACCTGAAACCTAGGAGACTGTCTTGAAGAGCGACATCCACCCGACGTACGTGGAGACCACGGTGACCTGCACCTGTGGCGCCACGTTCACCACGCACTCGACCGCGGAGAACGGCGTGATCCACGCCGACGTGTGCTCGCAGTGCCACCCGTTCTACACCGGCAAGCAGAAGATTCTGGACACCGGTGGCCGCGTCGCCCGCTTCGAGAAGCGGTACGCCAAGAAGTAGTTGTTTTACCGCGCGCCGGTCCCGCCTGTCATGGCGGGACCGGCGCGCGGTTTTGTCATAGCAGGAAGCTTGAAGGGAGGAGTGTGGCCATGTTCGAGGCGGTTCAGACGCTGAAGGCGGAGTACGCCGAGCTGGAGCGGCAGATGGCGGAGCCGGAGCTGCACTCCGACCAGGCCAACGCCCGCCGGGTCGGCAAGCGGTACGCCGCGCTGGCGCCGGTGGTGCGGACGTACGACGAGTGGGTGCAGACCGGCGACGACATCGAGGCCGCGCAGGAGCTGGCGTCGGAGGACCCGGCGTTCGCCGAGGAGGCGACCCGGCTGACGGCGCGACGTGAGGAGCTGGCCGAGCGGCTGCAGACCCTCCTCGTGCCACGGGACCCCAACGACGACAAGGACGCGATCCTCGAGATCAAGGCGGGGGAGGGCGGCGACGAGTCCGCTTTGTTCGCCGGCGACCTGCTGAAGATGTACCTCAAGTACGCCGAGTCGCAGAACTGGAAGACCGAGGTGCTGGACTCGGCCGAGTCCGACCTGGGCGGGTACAAGTCGATCACGGTCGCGGTGAAGGCGAAAGGTACGCCGGAGCCGGGCGAGGCGCCGTACGCGAAGCTGAAGTTCGAGGGCGGCGTGCACCGGGTGCAGCGGGTGCCGGTGACCGAGTCGCAGGGGCGGATCCACACGTCCGCGGCCGGCGTGCTGGTGCTGCCGGAGGCCGAGGACGTCGACGTCGAGATCGACCAGAACGACCTGCGGATCGACGTGTTCCGGTCGTCGGGCCCCGGTGGGCAGAGCGTGAACACGACGGACTCGGCGGTGCGGATCACCCACCTGCCGACCGGCATCGTGGTCTCGATGCAGAACGAGAAGTCCCAGCTGCAGAACCGCGAGCAGGCCATGCGCGTCCTGCGTGCCCGCTTGCTCGCCGCGGCCCAGGAGGCGGCCGACCAGGAGGCGTCCGACGCCCGCCGCTCGCAGATCCGGACGGTGGACCGGTCGGAGCGCGTCCGGACCTACAACTTCCCGGAGAACCGGTTCTCGGACCACCGGGTGGGCTACAAGGCGCACAACCTCGACCAGGTGCTGGGCGGTGAGCTGGAGCCGGTGATCAAGGCGCTGACGGATGCCGACCTGTCCGCCCGGCTCGAGGCCGTCGAGTCGCAGTGAGCACGAAGGGCCTCGTCAGCCAGGCGGCGGAGCGGCTGCGAGCCGCCGGGGTCGCGTCACCGGAGTTCGACGCTGCCGAACTGCTGGCGTTCGTCACCGGCTCGAGCCGGCTACACCTCAGCGAGCCGACTGCGGACCAGGAACTCCGGTACGACGAGTTGGTCGCGCGACGCGCCGCTCGCGAGCCGTTGCAGCACCTCACCGGTACGGCGGCCTTCCGCTACCGCGAGCTCGCGGTCGGCCCGGGCGTGTTCGTGCCCCGGCCGGAGACCGAGGTGATGGTCGGCTGGATCCTGGACCGCATCGCCGAGGTCAAGAACCCGTTGGTCGTCGACCTCTGCACCGGGTCGGGAGCCATCGCGGGGGCGATCGCGACGGAGCGGCCGGACAGCACGGTGCACGCCGTCGAGCTCTCGCCGGACGCCGTCGCGTGGGCCAGGCGCAACCTGGAAGGCACCGGGGCGATCCTGCACGAAGGTGACATCGACGGCTGCCTGCCGGAGCTCGACGGACGGGTGGACGCGGTGATCTCCAACCCGCCGTACATCCCGTTGACTGCCTGGGAATCCGTGACGGCGGAGGTCCGCGATCACGACCCGGCGCTCGCGTTGTGGTCCGGTGACGACGGGCTGGACGAGATCAAGGTGGTTGCGGCGACGGCCGGTCGGCTGCTCAGACCCGGTGGCTGGTTCGCCTGCGAGCACGCCGACGTCCAAGGCGAATCGGCTCCCGCGGTCTTCGCCGCCACGTCCCTGTTCACCGAGGTCCGCGACCAACTGGACCTCGCCGGCCGCCACCGCTTCACAACGGGCCGCCGCATCTAGTAATCGGCAGCTCGACAGGAGGTCTTCTCCCGGACGGGTCACGGGCACGCTCGGCCGAGCGGTCGAGCCGGCGCAGTGGGCATATACGTACTGTCGAGCTGCAGATACATCAGCGGGTGAAGAGGCCGCCGACCAGACGTCCGCCGGCGACGTTGGCGAAGGCGAGCGAGATCATTCGTAGACCACCAGCTCCGGACGGGGTTTCAGGGCCAGCACCTGCGCGGGTGTCATCAGCGGACCGTGCCGCGCGTCCTCGGTGTAGAACAACTTGAAGCCGGCGTGGACGGCCGGCGGGAGCTTGGTGGTCAGCTTCGCCCAGGTCTTGAGCTTGTCCGTGCGCGCGCCGATCCCGTCGACCGACTTGATCGTCACCACGCCGGGATGCTTCTTCAGCGCCCGCTCGTCGCCGACGATCCGCGCGGACAGCTGGTGGAACACGAACACCTTCTCCGGCAGGTCGTTCGCCCGCACCAGTCCCGACAGGTACGCCGCGATGCTGTCGAGCTCGGCGCCTGTCGTGTGCCCGAACACCTTGCCCGGCACCTGTCCCGGTCCGACCGCCCACTCCGGGTCGAACGCGAGGCCGACGTCCGGCTCCTTGAGCCAGCGCTCCAGCCGCTTCACCTCCGGCAGGATCTTCGCCCGCCCCGGCTGGATGTCGAGCAGCAGAAGCATCTTGTGCTTGCGCGCGACCGTCAGGTACTCCTCGATCTTCGCGTCGTCGAGCCGTCCGCGGTACAGCCCGTCCTTGCCGCGCGAGCTCTTCGCGACGACCGTGATCAGCTCCATCACCGGCTGCGGCGTACGTCCGGCCGCGTACGCCCGCGCCAGTGTCTCGAGCTTGGCCGCCTTCGCGTCGAGGTCCTTGTCCAGCGGCCCGAGAGCCGGTGAGCCCGGCATACCGACGTACGCGACGAGTTGGTACTTCGGGAAGATCGCCCGCCCGCCCCGCGGCAGGTCACGACCCGCCGGCGGGGGAGCGGGGCCGGTAGCGGCGCTACTGGAACGGGCGCTGCTCGGAGGTGGGCTGGTCGGTGCGGGGCTGTCGCTGCAGGCCGTGAGGCCCAGCAGTACGACGGCTACTGCCCCACAGACCTTCCGCACCTCACCAGCCAACCACATCTCCTGCCGGCTACGGCACCCGCTGAGCCACGTAGTCGTCGATCTCGGACAGCAGCGCGGACTTCACCGAGTCCTCCGCGAACGACACCCGTACGGCGGTCTTCGCCAGCTCGCCGACGCCGGCCTCGTCCAGGTCGAGCAGCCGGGCCGCGACGGCGTACTCGTTGGTGAGGTCGGTGCCGAACATCGGCGGATCGTCGGAGTTGATCGTCACCACGAGACCGGCGTCGACCATCGCGCGCAACGGGTGCACGTCGTACGACGCGACCGCGCGGGTGGCGATGTTCGAGGTCGGGCTGACCTCGAGCGGGATCCGGTGCTCGCCGAGGTACTCGACCAGGGCCGGGTCCTGCATCGTCGACGTACCGTGGCCGATCCGCTCCGCCTTCAGGACCCGGACCGCGTCCCAGATCGTCTCCGGCCCGGTGGTCTCGCCCGCGTGCGGGACGCTGCGCAGACCGGCCGCGATCGCCGCCTCGAAGTGCGGCCGGAACTGCGGCCGCGGTACGCCGATCTCCGGGCCGCCGAGCCCGAACCCGACCAGTCCCTCCGGCCGGACCTTGGTCGCGATCCGCAGCGTCTCGTCGGCGGCCGGGAGACCCGCCTCGCCGGAGATGTCGAAGATCCACCGCAGCACCAGGCCGAACTCCTTCTCGGCCGCGACCCGCGCGTCCTCGATCGCCTCGCAGAACGCCTCCGCCGCGATCCCGCGGATCACCGAGGTGTACGGCGTCACGGTCAGCTCGGCGTACCGCAGGTTCTGCCCGGCCATCTCGCGGGCGATCTCGTAGGTCAGCAGCCGGACGTCCTCGGGCGTCTTGATCAGCTCGACGACGGACAGGTAGATGTCGATGAAATGCGCGAAGTCGCTGAACTTGAAGTACTCCGTCAGCGCGGCCGGATCGGCCGGCACCGGCGACCCGGGATGCCGCGCGGCGAGCTCGGCGACGATCCGCGGCGACGCGGACCCGACGTGGTGGACGTGCAACTCGGCCTTCGGCAATCCGGCAAGGAACTCCTGCGAGACAGTCATGTGCGGGATCCTAGGGAATCTCGTGGTTTCCGTCTGGAAAGCTGACAATCGGATGTAAGGAACAGCCCGGTTGGAGTCCGGACCTGAGCGAGTGGCACGATTCACTCCGTGAGTGAGCGCTTCGACTTCACCGGGGACGAACTGGCACCGGCGTACCGCGCAGCGGTGGACGCCATCGAGGCCGGGGACCTGGTCGTTCTGCCGACCGACACCGTCTACGGCATCGCCGCGGACGCCTTCAAGGCGGACGCCGTGCAACGACTGCTGGACGCCAAGGGCCGTGGCCGGGACATGCCGCCGCCGGTGCTGATCTCGGTGGTGGAGTCGCTGGACGCGCTCGCCACCGACGTACCGGACAACGGGCGCAAGCTCGCGGAGGAGTTCTGGCCCGGGCCGCTGACGCTGATCTGCCATGCGCAGACGTCGCTGATGTGGGACCTGGGGGAGACCCAGGGGACCGTCGCGCTCCGGGTGCCGGACCACGAGAACACCCGCGAACTGCTGTCGCGAACCGGTCCGCTCGCGGTCAGCTCCGCGAACAAGTCGGGCCAGGCGGCGGCGCTGGACGTGTATGACGCCGAGGAGCAGCTGGGTGATTCGGTCGCCGTCTACCTGGACGGCGGCGAGGCAACCGTCGGCCAGCCGTCGACCATCGTCGACATCACCGGCGAGATCCCGCGGGTGGTCCGCGTCGGAGCACTGACGCTCGAGCAACTCCGCGCCGTCGTCCCCGAAGTAACCACGGACGCCGACGACACCGAACCCCCCACCGACGAGCCCAAGCCCGAAGAGCAGGCCCCCAAGGCCGAGGAGCCCAAGCCGGCGGATCTCGAGCCCAAGGCGGAGGAGCAGGACGCCAAGGTCGAGGAGTCCAAGCCGGCGGACGAGGAGCCCAAGGCGGACGAGCCCAAGGCGGAGGAGCCCACGGCGGCGGAGCCGGACGCCAAGGTCGAGGAGCCCGAGGCGGCGGAGTCCAAGGCCGAGGAGCCGGACGCCAAGGCCGACGAGTCCAAGCCGGCGGACGACGAGCCGAAGGCGGCGGAGCCCAAGCCAGCGGATGACGAGCCGAAGGTGGCGGACGAGGGTAAGCCTGCTGAGGGTGAGGCCGGGCCAACTGATGGGGTGGTTGTGGCGTCCAAGGAGGGTGAGGCGAAGAAGACCGATCCCGATGTGAGGCCTGCGGACTAGTGCGCGAGTACCTGCTGGTCCTGTTCGTGGCGATGGCCACGACCTTCCTGCTGACCGGCGTGGCCCGGCAGATCGCGCTGCGGTACGGCGCGGTCGCGAAGGTCCGGGCCCGGGACGTGCACAAGGTCCCGATCCCGTACTTCGGCGGCCTGTCGATCCTCGGCGGCCTGATCGCCGGGTTCGCGGTCGCCTCCAGCCTCCCGTTCCTCGGCAACAGCCTGCAGGTCGCCCACGACGCCCGCGCGATCCTGGTCGGCGGTGTGGTGATCTGCGCGGTCGGCGTCGTCGACGACCTGTACGAACTGGACGCGATCACCAAGCTCGCCGGCGAGGTGCTCGCGGTCGGCGTACTCGTTGTCCAAGGCATCCAGTTGTACTGGCTCCCGCTGCCGGGCGGCGTGATCTCGCCGTCGCCCGCGCAGCTCGCCGTCCTGACCGCCGGCATCCTGCTGGTCTCCTGCAACGCGGTGAACTTCGTCGACGGTCTGGACGGTCTCGCGGCCGGTGTCACGGCGATCGGCGCGACCGCGTTTTTCACCTACTCGTACCTGCTGAACGTGCACGAGAACCTCGACCGCGCCACCACCTCGACGCTGATCACGGTCGCCCTGGCCGGTGCCTGCCTCGGTTTCCTGCCGCACAACTTCTTCCCCGCAAGGGTTTTCATGGGCGACTCCGGCGCCCTGCTGATCGGCCTGATGCTGGCCGCGTCGACGATCAGCCTCACCGGCCAGATGGACCCGAACGCGGTGCCGTACGAGGTCGGCGGCTCCAGCCTGCTGCCCGCACTGCTTCCGTTGGTGCTGCCAATCGCCATCCTCGCGATTCCCGCGCTGGACCTGACGATGGCCTACGTCCGCCGTACCAAGGCCGGCCGTTCGCCGTTCGCCGCCGACAAGCAGCACCTGCACCACCGCCTCATGCAACGCGGCCATTCGCACCGCCGGGCCGTCCTGCTGATGTATCTGTGGACCGCCTTGATCGCGTACGGCGTCGTGGTCCTCGGCCTCGTCCTGTACTGGTGGACCGCCCTCGTCGTGCTGGCCGTCGCGGTCGCCGCGGTCCTCCTCACCACCGGCCTGCCGCGCCGCTCCCGGAAACCGCTCGCCAAGGTCTGATCGCCAGGGTGGGGACCAGACCAGCCGCCTGTCTGGCCTACCGATAGGGTGTGCGTGTACAGCGGCAGGGATCCCCGTTTTGCTGACCGTGCAGACTTTGTGCTAGTTTTCACAAGCATCAGCGAAGAAGAGTGACACCCCTGACCCCGCCCACCCGACGAGCTGGCCGCGAGACCAGTTCGCCCGCAGGACGGAACCACCAGATGGCTCCCACGGCCCACAGCCCCGACACCGCCGGACAAGCGACCAAGCACCCGGCGCTGGCCATGTTGCGTGGCGCTCTCCTCGCCGCGCTGGTCGTCGGTGTGAACGCCGCCGCCGTGTCCACGGTCGCCGCTGGTGTTCCCGGCCTCCTGGGCGCCGTGCTGGGCCTGGTGATGGTCGTCGTGTTCTCCGGCGTGGGTCTGCTCGCGCTGCACCTGTCCCGCAGGACGTCGCCGACCACGCAGCTCGCGGTCGCGATGGCGTCGTACACCGGCCGGATCGCGATCTTCGGGGGTCTGCTCGCGCTCGCGCTGAGCTCCGACAGCCTGGCGAAGCACGTGAACCTGACCGTGCTCGGCCTGGTCGCCCTGGTGGTCGTGATGGGCTGGATGGCCGGCGAGATCTGGGCCTGGTCGCGCCTGCGCGTGCCGATCTACGACCTCGACAAAGAGGTGACGGCATGACGACCGTCGGTAACGCTTCCCCTGCTGTGGTGGAGATTACGGGGCCCGATGTGACCGCTTCTGCTGCCAACTGGTACGTTTCGGGTGCCAATGAGCGAGCATCAGGATCCGAAGCCATCACCCGCCAATTCGGGCGACGGCTGGCGGGTCCTGTCCTACTTGATCGGCGGTGTCCTGGTGTACGGGGGCATCGGGTTCGGGTTGGATCGCCTCTTCGGCACCCAGTTCTTACTCCCGGTGGGCATCGTCCTCGGTGCCGGGCTCACCATCTTGATGTTGCACTTCCGGTACGGGTCGCGGTCCTGACCTTGGGTCCGATCCCTACCGGGTCTGACGTTGTTGACCGCCATGCCCTGAGCCGCCCTGCCCTTAGCCACAAGGCGTCCGACTTGAGCACGACGCGAGAGGAGACCCGGTGACCGCCGGCGTTCCGACCGAGTTCATCGCACCCGGTCCACAGAGCTTCGACACCCCGCCGATCATCGACGGCGTGGACTGGTTCACCAAGCCCGTGCTGGTGGCCGCGCTGTCCGTCGTCGTCATCGTGTGGTTCTTCTGGGGAGCATCCCGCAAGGCCGCTGTCGTTCCGAGCAAGCTGCAGTTCGCCGGCGAGCTCGGGTACAACTTCGTCCGGAACTCGATCGCCCGCGACGCGATCGGCAGCCAGGAGCACATGAAGTACGTGCCCTACCTGTGCGGCCTGTTCTTCTTCATCCTGCTGAACAACGTCGCCGCGACTGTCCCGCTGATCCAGTTCCCGACCTTCAGCCACATCGGCTGGGCGTACGTGGCCGCGATCATGAGCTGGGTCATCTACAACGCGGTCGGCATCCGGAAGCACGGCGCCTGGGGCTACTTCAAGCACCAGACGATGCCGGCCGGTGTCCCGGCCTGGCTGATGCCGCTGATGATCCCGATCGAGTTCATCTCGAACATCCTGGTCCGGCCCGTCTCGCTGAGCCTGCGGTTGTTCGCGAACATGTTCGCCGGTCACATCCTGCTGCTGGTGTTCGTGCTCGGCGGCGAGTACATGGTCTTCGAGGCCGGCAGCATCGCGCTCGCCGGTGTCGGCATCCTGACCTTCCTGATGGGCTTCGCGATCGCCGGGCTGGAGCTGTTCGTGCAGTGCATCCAGGCCTACATCTTCGTGGTGCTCACCGCGCAGTACATCGGCAGCGCGATCGCCGAAGACCACTGATCCGCAGTACCCCCAGACCCGTAGTAACGGAAACCCGGATAGCCACTATCCGTACTGAAAGGAAACACCGAAACCATGGTTACTCAGCTGGCCCTCGAGTTGGGCGGCAACATCGCGGTCCTCGGTTACGGCCTTGCGGCGATCGGCCCGGGCGTCGGCGTCGGCCTGATCTTCGCCGCCGTCATCAACGGCACCGCGCGGCAGCCGGAGGCCCAGAGCAAGCTGCAGTCGATCGCCTGGATCGGCTTCGGCGTCACCGAGGTGCTGGCGATCATCGGTATCGCGCTGGCCTTCGTGTTCCGCGCTTCCGGTAACTGATCCAGCCACACTGACTGACAGGACTCAGATATGACGACGTTGGTGCTACCGCTCAGCGCAGCGGCCGGCGAGGAAGTCAACCCGCTGCTGCCGCACACCGCCGAGATCATCTTCGGCTTCGTCTTCCTGGTCCTGCTGGCCATCGCCTTCGCCAAGGTGGTCGTCCCGAAGTTCGAGAAGGCGTATGCCGATCGGACCGCGGCGATCGAAGGCGGGATGAACGAGGCCAAGCAGGCCCAGGCCGAGGCGAAGGCGGCTTTGGAGAAGTACAACGCGCAGCTGGCCGAGGCCCGGCAGGAAGCTGCGAAGATCCGCGAGGACGCCCGCGAGCAGGGTGCCCAGATCATCGCGGAGATGCGCGAGCAGGCGAACGCCGAGGCCGAGCGGATCGTCACGCACGCGCGGTCCCAGATCGACGCCGAGCGGGCGCAGGCGGTCGCCTCGCTGCGCGGTGAGGTCGGCACGATGGCGACCACGCTGGCCGGCCGGATCGTCGGCGAGTCGCTCGAGGACGAGGCCCGGCAGCGCCGGACCGTCGAGCGGTTCCTGGCCGATCTGGAGGCGTCGGAGTCCGCTCGTCAGGCAGTCGGAACGGACGGCTGATGCGCGGCGCGTCGAACGAGTCACTCGCCCGGGCCGAAGAGGCCCTGGCGGGTGCGACCCCGGCCGAAGGGCTGGGCAGCGAGCTGTTCTCGATCGCCAAGCTGCTGGACGGTAGCGGCGCGCTCCGGCGTGCCCTGACCGACCCGGCACGACCGGCCGGCTCGAAGACGGCACTGGCCGAGCAGCTGTTCGGCGGCAAGATCTCCGCCCAGGCGCTGGAGATCCTGTCCGCCGCGGTGGCCGGTCGGTGGGTCAGCGGACGGGACCTGGGCGACGCCCTGGAGCAGCTCGGCGTCGAGGCCGAGGTGGCGTACGCCGACACCCAGCGGAAGCTGGACGAGGTCGAGGACGAGCTGTTCCGGCTGGACCGGGTGGTCGCCGCCGAGCGCGCCCTTGCCGACAAGCTGGGCGACCGGGTGATCCCGGTCGAGCAGCGGCAGGAGCTGCTCCGCGGACTGCTGCAGGGCAAGGCCGACGCCACCACGGTGCGGCTGGCCGAGCGGGCCGTGGACGGCCGCGGCCGCAGCTTCGCGGCGTCGATGCGGTCCTACCAGGTCGCCGCGGCGGCCCGGCGGAACGCCAGCATCGCGACCGTGCGGGTGGCCACCGACCTGACCGAGGCGGAGCGCACCCGGCTCGCGGCGGCGCTCGGCCGGCAGTACGGCCGGGACATCCAGCTGAACGTCATCGTCGACCCGAACGTCGTCGGCGGCGTCCGGGTGGACATCGGCGACGAAGTGATCGACGGAACCATCGCGGCCAGGCTCGACGACGCGCAACGGCGCATCGCGGGCTGAACCCCCTTAACGACATACAGCGGCGCTAAGGGTCGGGAGAGCCTTTAGGGCCACAACAGGCCAGCAAGGGTCAAGGAAGCAGGAAACACAATGGCTGAGCTCACGATCAGGCCGGAGGAGATCCGGGACGCCCTGGATCGGTTCGTCACCGAGTACCAACCGGCCGACGCAGGCGCCGAAGAGGTCGGCACCGTCGTCGACGCGGGTGACGGTATCGCCCACGTCGAGGGCCTGCCCTCGGTGATGACCAACGAGCTGCTCGAGTTCGAGGACGGCACCCGGGGCATCGCGCTGAACCTCGACGTCCGCGACATCGGTGTCGTCGTCCTCGGTGAGTTCGACGGGATCGAGGAGGGCCAGCAGGTCCGCCGTACCGGTCAGGTGCTGTCGGTACCGGTCGGCGAGGGGTACCTCGGCCGCGTGGTCGACCCGCTGGGCAAGCCGATCGACGGCCTGGGCGAGATCCAGGGCCTCGAGGGCGACCGCGCGCTCGAGCTGCAGGCCGCCGGCGTGATGCAGCGCCAGGAGGTCCGCGAGCCGCTGCAGACCGGCATCAAGGCGATCGACGGCATGATCCCGATCGGCCGCGGCCAGCGCGAGCTGATCATCGGCGACCGCAAGACCGGCAAGACGGCGATCGCGGTCGACACGATCATCAACCAGAAGGCGAACTGGGAGTCCGGCGACCCGAAGAAGCAGGTCCGCTGCATCTACGTCGCCATCGGCCAGAAGGGCTCGACGATCGCGTCGGTCCGCGGCGCGCTCGAAGAGGCCGGCGCGATGGAGTACACCACCATCGTCGCCTCCCCGGCGTCCGACCCGGCCGGCTTCAAGTACGTCGCGCCGTACACCGGCTCGGCGATCGGCCAGCACTGGATGTACCAGGGCAAGCACGTGCTGATCGTCTTCGACGACCTGACCAAGCAGGCCGAGGCGTACCGGTCGATGTCGCTGCTGCTGCGCCGCCCGCCGGGCCGTGAGGCGTACCCGGGTGACGTCTTCTACCTGCACAGCCGCCTGCTGGAGCGCTGCGCGAAGCTGTCCGACGAGCTCGGCGCCGGCTCGATGACCGGTCTGCCGATCATCGAGACCAAGGCGAACGACGTCTCGGCGTTCATCCCGACCAACGTCATCTCGATCACCGACGGCCAGATCTTCCTCCAGTCCGACCTGTTCAACGCGAACATCCGGCCGGCCATCGACGTCGGTATCTCGGTGTCCCGGGTCGGTGGCGCCGCGCAGGTCAAGGGCATGAAGAACGTGTCCGGGTCGCTGAAGATCGACCTGGCCCAGTTCCGCGCGATGGAGGCGTTCGCGATGTTCGCGTCCGACCTCGACGCGACCTCCCGCCGGCAGCTCGACCGTGGCCAGCGGCTGGTCCAGCTGCTGCGTCAGCCGCAGTACTCCCCGTACCCGGTCGAGGAGCAGATCGTCTCGATCTGGTCCGGCACGCGCGGTCACTTCGACGAGGTACCGGTGAACGACGTGCTCCGCTTCGAGCGGGACTTCCTGGACTACCTGCGCCGGGAGAGCAAGGTGCTCGACGCGATCCGCGAGTCCGGGCTGTTCGGCGACGACGAGGCGCAGGCCGTCACCGACGCGCTGGCCGCGTTCAAGCCGACGTTCCAGACCTCCGAGGGCACGCTGCTCGGCACCGAGGCCGAGGCCGAGGCGCTGGACGAGGCGGACGTCGACCAGGAGCAGATCGTCAAGCAGAAGAGGGGTTGACCGATGCCGGCCAACCTGCGGGAGCTTCGCGACCGGAAGGCTTCGGTCTCGACGATCAAGAAGCTCACCCGCGCGATGGAGCTCATCGCGGCGTCCCGGATCGTCAAGGCGCAGCAACGCGCCGGGGCGGCCGGTCCGTACGCGCGTGAGCTCACCCGTGCCGTGTCGGCGGTGGCGACGTTCTCGAACGTCGACCACCCGCTGACCACCGAGAAGGAGAACCCGCGGCGCGCCGCGGTCCTGCTGCTCACCTCCGACCGCGGTCAGGCCGGGGCCTACTCGGCCAACGTGATCCGTGAGGGCGAGCGGCTGAACCAGCTGTTGCGCGAGGACGAGAAGCAGGTCGTCCCGTACATCAGCGGCCGCAAGGGCATCGCCTACTACACCTTCCGGCAGCGCGAGGTCGCGCAGACGTGGAGCGGTGAGTCCGACAACCCGAGCTTCGCCCGGGCCCGGGAGATCGCCGACGCGCTGATCGAGGCCTTCCTGACCCCGACCGAGGAGGGCGGCGTGGACGAGATCCACATCGTCTTCACCCGGTTCGTGTCGATGCTGACCCAGCGCCCGGACGTGATCCGGTTGCTGCCGCTGGAGGTCGTCGAAGGCGAGGAGCCGCCGGCGGCGGACGACGTGCTGCCGCTGTACGAGTTCGAGCCGTCCGCCGAAGAGGTCCTGGACGGGCTGCTGCCGAAGTACGTCGCCAGCCGGATCCACTACTGCATGCTGCAGGCGGCGGCTTCCGAGCTGGCCAACCGGCAGCGCGCGATGAAGTCCGCGACCGACAACGCGCAGGACCTGATCGAGAAGCTGACGCGGGACCTGAACCAGGCCCGCCAGGCACAAATTACCCAGGAAATCAGCGAGATCGTCGGTGGCGCCAGCGCGCTGGCCGACGCGACCGCCGGGAGCGAGTGAGAGAGATGACTGCCACGGTTACCGAGAAGAACAACGAGGCGGGTGCCACCGGCATCGGTCGCGTCGCCCGGGTGATCGGCCCGGTCGTCGACGTCGAGTTCCCTGTGGACGCGATGCCGGACATGTACAACGCGCTCGAGGTGGACATCACCCTGGGCGACCTCAGCCAGACGATCACCCTCGAGGTGGCGCTGCACGTCGGCGACAACATCGTCCGGGCGATCTCGATGAAGCCGACCGACGGCCTGATCCGCGGCGCCGAGGTGCGCGACACCGGTGCGGCGATCTCCGTCCCGGTCGGTGACGTCACCAAGGGCCGCGTGTGGTCCGTGACCGGCAAGTGCCTGAACCAGGACGAGTCCGAGTTCGAGATCGCCGAGCGCTGGCCGATCCACCGCAAGGCGCCGGCCTTCGACCAGCTCGAGTCCAAGACCGAGATGCTCGAGACCGGTATCAAGGTGCTCGACCTGCTGACGCCGTACGTGCAGGGTGGAAAGATCGGCCTGTTCGGCGGTGCGGGTGTCGGCAAGACCGTTCTGATCCAGGAGATGATCTACCGGATCGCCCACAACTTCGGTGGTACGTCGGTGTTCGCCGGCGTCGGCGAGCGGACCCGTGAGGGCAACGACCTCATCACCGAGATGGAAGAGGCCGGCGTCTTCAAGGACACCGCGCTGGTGTTCGGTCAGATGGACGAGCCGCCGGGCACGCGCCTTCGGGTCGCGCTGTCCGCGCTGACGATGGCGGAGTACTTCCGCGACGTCAAGGAGCAGGACGTGCTGCTCTTCATCGACAACATCTTCCGGTTCACCCAGGCCGGTTCCGAGGTCTCCACCCTGCTCGGCCGGATGCCGAGCGCGGTCGGTTACCAGCCGAACCTGGCCGACGAGATGGGCGTGCTGCAGGAGCGGATCACGTCGACCCGGGGTCACTCGATCACCTCGATGCAGGCGATCTACGTGCCCGCCGACGACTACACCGACCCGGCGCCGGCCACCACCTTCGCCCACCTCGACGCGACCACCGAGCTCTCCCGCGACATCGCGTCGCGTGGTCTGTACCCGGCCGTCGACCCGCTGAGCTCGACGTCGCGGATCCTCGACCCGCAGTACATCGGCCAGGAGCACTACGACGTGGCCGTCCGGGTGAAGCAGATCCTGCAGAAGAACAAGGAACTGCAGGACATCATCGCCATCCTCGGTGTCGACGAGCTCTCCGAAGAGGACAAGATCACCGTCGCGCGTGCGCGCCGGATCGAGCAGTTCCTCTCGCAGAACACCTACATGGCGGAGAAGTTCACCAACATCCCGGGCTCCACCGTGCCGCTGAAGGACACCATCGAGTCCTTCAAGAAGATCACCGAGGGCGAGTGCGACCACATCGCCGAGCAGGCGTTCTTCAACGTCGGCTCGCTCGAGGACGTCGAGCGCAAGTGGGCCGAGCTGCAGAAGGAAAACTGACATGGCCGATGACGCTGCCAAGCACCTCGAGGTCGCGCTGGTCGCGGCCGAGCGGACCGTGTGGCAGGGCCAGGCCAGGATCGTGATCGCCCGGACCACGGACGGTGACGTCGGCATCCTGCCCGGCCACGCGCCGTTGCTGGGCCTGCTGCAGGGCGGCACCGTCCAGGTGCGGACCGTCGACGACGAGTACTTCGTCGCGGCCGCGCCGGACGGGTTCATCTCGGTGGCGAACGACCGGGTCTCGATCCTGGCCGAGAACGCCGAGATGGGTCACGACATCGACCTCGAGGAGGCTCGGCGCGAGCTCGAGCAGGCGCTGGCGGCCGGCCTGGCCGACGCCGACACCGACGAGGTGCGACTCGCCGAGGCCCGGGTGCGGGCCGCCGAGCAGACGTCCTGACCCGACCTGCCATAATCGAATATCGTCACTGACAGTACGATTCTCCGGGGTGCCCGGAGCGAACACTGGGCACCGGAAATGGGGTCACAAGGTATGAGGACAGTCCTCGATGTCGTCGGGGTCTGTCTGCTTGCCGCCGTACTGTTCATCGCACTTGTCGCGTTCCGCCGTCGCTGGTTGTCCAGGGACGGCGGAACTTTTGATTGCAGCCTGCAGCTCGCGCAGAAGGAGCACGGCCGCGGCTGGGCCCTCGGCCTGGCCCGGTACGTCGGCGACGAGCTGCAATGGTTCCGGGTGTTCAGCCTCGCCTGGTGGCCCAAGCTCGTCGTCAACCGCCGCCAGCTCGAGGGCATCAGCACCCGCCGCCCGATGGGTAACGAGCCCCTCGTGATGTACGCCGGCCATGTCATCGTCGACGCCGATCTGCGCGACCGGACTGTGCACTTCGCCATGACCGAGGAAGCCCTCACCGGCGTCCTGGCCTGGATGGAGTCCGCACCACCCAGCACCCAGACGTACCTCTGAGTCAGCTAACTCTGAGGGCATCCAGCAGCATCGGCAGAGAGGCGTGCAGTTCGCGCTGCCAGTACGCCCATCCGTGCGTGCCCGGTCCGTAGAAGTTGGTGGTGAGGTGTTTCGCGCCGACGCGCGCGAGCTCGGCGGCCAGGGCCTGGTTCTGGCGGTTGAAGTCCGCCTCCAGCGCGTCCTTCTTGCCCGGCGGGTCGAACGGTCCGGCAGTGCCGTCGCCACACGAGAGGTAGACCGGTAGCGACTTGAGCCGGTGCGCGAGGTAGTACGGGTCGTGCGCTTCCCAGATCCCGCGCTGCGCGACCGGGTCTCCCCACACCCGGAGCGGATCGTTGCCCTGACCGGCGAAGAAGCCCTTGATCCGGTTGATCGACTCGTCGTTCAGCAGGGGATGGGCCGAGCCGGAGTACGCCGCGGCGGCGCGGAACATGCCGGGGTGGCGAGCGGCGTACAGCAGGGCTCCCTGGCCGCCCATCGAGAGACCGGCGACGACGCGGTTCGAGCTCGCGCCCCAGTCGTGTTCCAGCAGGTGCGCCAGCTCGACGGTGTGGAACGTCTCCCACGCGGGGTCGCCGCCGACACCGTAGTTCCACCAGTCGCTGTACCAGCCGTTCCAGCCGGCCTCGGGCATGACGACGAGGACCTTGCGGAGCTCTGCGAGTTTCGCGATGTCCGTGCCGGACCACGACGTGTAGTCCCCGCAGCAACCGTGCAGGAGCCAGAACGTCGGCCAGTGCTGACGGCGGTCCGCCGGATTCCAGCCGTCCGGCGTGAGCAGCCGGACGTTGACGGTGCGGCCGCCGAGCGCCTGGGACCGCACGGTCAGGTCGGTCATCCGGTCCGCGACCTGCTTGACCGCGACAACCTCGGCGCCACGTGGCGCAATCGTTGTCGCGACGACCGCGGCCTCGGTGGGCGCGGGCAGCGGTGCGGCCTGCGCGGGGGCTAGAGGTGAGAGTCCGAGGAAGAGGGCGGTGGCGAGCAACGCTCGCCGACCGATCCAGGACAGGTGTGCGTGCACGAGCAACCTCCGGGGCGGGTGCGGAATTCTGCTCACAGCGACGACCTGCAGTTGAATCCATGCGAGGTGGCGACTCAAGGCCGTGGCTGATCCGGTCGATCGGTGGTCCGGGATCTGCGGCGAACGGTCGGTAATTCGGTAGGCACAGGCTGCAGCGACCTGCCATCATCGGCCGCATGAAGAGTTTCTTCTTCCGACTGGGCTAGCTGCCGCTGGCCCTTGTGTGGCGTTCTGCCCTTGGCCGGTGAGGCGGGAGTGGCCGGCCGGTTGCTCCCGGGTTCTTGCCGGGAGATTTCTTCATGCGTTCTGCACTGGTTCTGGTGCGGGTGGTTGCGGGTCTGGAGTGGTTGGCGGCCGAGGAGGTCGTCGCGGCGGGGCATCGGGTCGTCGAGGTGTCGAAGCGGCTGGTGGTGGTCGAGCCCTCGTCGGATGCGATCGTGGAGCGGCCGCCGCGGGTGGCTGACGATCTGTTCGTCGTGCGGGGCACGGTGGTTGATCCGGGGCGGACGAAGGCCGGGCTCGTGGCGGCGGTTCGCAGTACCGCGCTTGGGTCCGGGGAGCGGGGCGCGTTCGCGGTGAGTGCGTCGTTCGTGGGGGAGCGGAACTTCAACCGGTTCGATGTCGAGGACCTGGTGGGGGAGCGGATCGCGCGGCTCACCGGCGGGCGGTACCACTCGCGGCGTGGCGGGATCGTGCCGCCGGACGAGCGGGCCGAGTGGCGGGTCGTGCTGGACGGGAAGACGTTGTGGATCGGGGTGCGGCCGTACGCCGTACCGCTGCATCGCAGAGCCTGGCGGACCCGGACGGTACCGGGCAGCCTGCACCCGCCGGTGGCCGCCGCAATGGCGCGTCTCGCGCAGCTCGCACCCGGGCACGACGTACTCGACCCGTTCTGCGGTGCGGGGACGCTGCTGCTGGAAGCACGCCTGCTGGAGCCGCGGGCCGAGTACGTCGGACTGGACCGAGACCCGGCCGCGATCGCCGCGGCCAGAGCGAACGCCGCACGTGCGAGTGCCTGCGACAGAACCATGACGTGGAGCTGTGCCGACACCCGTCGGCTCACCGGCTCAGCGGACCGCATGATCACGAACCCGCCGTGGAACCGACGCGTGCGGATCGGCGACCTCGCGCCGTACCTCCGGGCCTGGCGACGTGTACTCGACGGACGGCTGGTCGCGATCCTCACCGCGGAGCAGGCGGCCGGACTGGGCCGCGGCTGGCGGATCGAGGCGCGGTACGACGTCGCGGTCGCCGGACGGCACCCCGTCATCGTCGTCGCGGAGGCTTCTCGGGGTTGATATGAGATCGTGCGAAAGCAATTCACCAAAGCTGGGTATAAACAAGCACATGCTTTCCCGTTTCTGCGAGGTTGTTGCCGCCTGAGCCTTGGAGGACCTGTGATTCGTTCCGGACCGGTTCGTCTGATCGTCGCGCTGCTCGCCGGCGCGCTCGTGGTCCCCGCGGTCCCCGCACTCGCGTCGCGGGAGGTGAAACTGGAGGTGCTGTCGAGCCGGGCCGGCACGGTGACCGGGGGCGATGCGCTCGTGCACGTCGCCGTACCGGATGTGGACGACCGCGTGCGGGTGACGCTGAACGGCGACGACGTGTCGTCGGTGTTCACGCCGGACGGGACCGGGCTGACCGGGCTGGTGCGGGGCCTGCGGCTCGGGCCGAACGTGCTCCGCGCGGAGGCGGACGGACAGCGTACGACGCTGGAGCTGCACAACCACCCGCGCCAGGGCCCGGTGTTCTCGGGGCCGCACGAGCAGCCGTTCGTGTGTGAGACCGCGAAGTTCACGATCCCGGTGATCGGCGGCACGCTCGGCGATCCGCTCGACAAGGACTGCACGGTCGCACCGCGGGTCGACTACTTCTACCGGACGACCGCGGCCAAGTTCGTGAAGTGGCCGAGCGGCGCCACGACGTACCCCGCCGATCTCGCGAAGACGGGCTCTGGTGACCCGTTCATCGTGCGGATGGAGACGGGGAGTGCGAACCGGGCCGTCGTCCAGACCACCATGCTGCACGATCCGCTGCGCGAGGCCGCGCCGACGCCGACGCGGCGCTCCTCCAACTGGAACGGGCGGGCGATCTTCACGCTCGGCGGCGGGTGCGCCGGCGGCTGGTACCGCTCCGGCTCCACGACCGGAGGCGTGACGGACGCGGTCCTGCTCGCTCGGGGGTACGCGTTGATGTCGTCGTCGCTGAACGTCTTCGGGCAGAACTGCAACGACCTGACCGCGGCCGAGTCGGCGATGACGACCAAGGAGCTGTTCGTCGAGCACTACGGCCGGCCGGACTTCACGATCGGGTTCGGGTGCTCGGGCGGCTCGTACCAGGCACACCAGATCACCGACAACTACCCGGGGATCTTCGACGGCATCATCGTCGGCTGCTCGTTCCCGGAGGTCGGGTTCGGCACGGTGTCCTTCATCAGCGACGCGTGGCTGCTGAACTCGTACTTCACCACGTCGGGCATCGCGTGGACGCAGGAGCAGAAGCGCCAGGTGTCCGGATTCCAGACGTACGCGACGCTGCCGGCCATGGCGGTCAGTGCGAACCGGATCGACCCGCGGAAGAACTGCACCGTCGTCCCGCCGGCCGAGCGCTACGACCCGGTGACGAACCCGGGCGGCGCCCGGTGCGACGTGTTCGACCACACGATCAACGCGTACGGGGCCGATCCGTCGACCGGGTTCGCGCGGCGGCCGCTGGACAACGTGGGGATCCAGTACGGGCTGAAGGTGCTGAAGTCCGGGGCGATCACGCCCGCGCAGTTCCTCGACCTGAACCAGCGGGTCGGCGGCTTCGACGCGGACGCGAACCTGGTGCCGTCCCGGACCGTGGCGGATCCGCAGGCCGTGCGTGCGGCGTACCGGACCGGGCGGCTGACCAACGGCGGCGGCGGGCTGAAGGACGTGCCGATCATCGACTACCGGGCGTACGCCGACACCAATCCGAACGGCGACATCCACGTCCGCTACCACACGTTCTCGATGCGCTCCCGGCTGGAGAAGGCGAACGGTACGTCGGCCAACCAGGTGAGCCTGCTCGAGGATTCGACGTACGGCGGGTTCAGCACCGCGAGCCCCCTGCTGCGGCACGCGGTCGACTCGATGGATCGTTGGCTGACCCAACTGACCGCTGACAGTACGTCGCGGCCGCGGATCGAGAAGATCGTGGCGGCGCGGCCGGCCGGACTGATGGAGGGCTGCCGGGTGCCGTCGTCGACGGAGTTCGTCGCGCAGCCGCTGGACCGGGACCCGGCGTCGCGCTGCGAGCGCTTGTTCCCGTCGGCGTCGTTCCCGCGCGAGGTGGCCGGTGCGGGGGTGGCGGCGGACGTGATCAAGTGCAAGCTGCGGACGCCGGTACGGTCGGAGTACCCGGGCTTCACCGACGCTCAGTGGGACAAGCTGCTGGCGATCTTCCCCGAGGGCGTCTGTGACTGGTCGACGTCGGGGATCGGCCAGGAGCCGCTGGCCGGGACGTGGATCAGCTTCCCAAACTGAACCTGAAGCTGTGCTGCTGCGGCTGCAGGTCGTGCGGCGGGAGGATCGGCGCACCACTCGTCGGCGAGCCGAGACCGTGCTGCAGGGCATCCAGCGTGATCCAGACCCGGTCGCCGGGCCGGAGATCCGCTGGGTGCTCGGCAGCGGCCAGGTCGGCGATCGTCCAGCGGCGGACGGTCACCGCCAGGTGCGGGTCGCCGGCCAGGCGCAGCTTGCCCGCGCTACCGGAGAGCTCGGCCCAGCGGACGTCGCCGCGGGCGCCGTTCTCCTGCGGGTACAGGTAGGGCACCTGGAGATCGTCGATCGTCCTGGTATGGCGACCGATCCGGGCCGCCGACCGCGAGTCGGGGTACGCCTGCCCCGGCCCGAGCCCGAACCAGGTCATGGTCTGGAACCCGGCCGGCACGCCGAACGTCACGCCCAGCCGCGCCCACGGCACCGACCACTCACCCAGCGGCTCGACGTCCACGTCCGCCGTCAGCCGGTGGCCGTCGGTAGTCCACCGGTACGTCGTCAGCACCCGGGCATCCGTTGCCGCCGCGCCGACCATCGTCACCACGGTGAGCCCGTCGGCTGTGGGCTCCACGGAGACGGTTCGATAGCGCAGGCGGTCAAGCCCGGCGTTGGCCCATCGGGTCTTCCGGTCGAGTGTCGTCGCGTCCCACGTTCGGGCGTCATGCTGCGTAGGCGCCCGCCACAGCTCCAGCGGCACATGCTCGATTCCCCACCCGGACAAGCGGACCAGCCGTCCGGTCCGCCCGTCGAACCGGCCCGGCCCCAGGTCCACCAGTTCCCGGTTGAGGCGTTGACCCCTGAGATGTGGTGCGGGTGCGGAGGCGGGCGTGGGGGCGGGGGAGTGTGGGGCGAGGTGGGTTTGGGTGAAGGCGACCTCGTGGCCGGCCGGGGCCCAAGGGGTGTCGTGGACGAGTACTGCGCGGATCGTCAGCCAGCGTTCGCGGTTCTGGACCGGTAGCTGGGGCAGCTGCACCGTGGCTGAGTCGCCCGCGGAGATGACGGGGAGGTCCAGGGTGCCGCGAACGGCGACGATGCCTTCGTCGGCGACGTCCCACTGCAGGCGGAGGTGAGACGTGTCCAGGACGTCGTACCGGTTCGTGATGGTCAGCATGTCGTCGACAACCGACAAGCGGACCGGTTCGTAGACCTTGTGGACCTCGGCCAGGACGGGTTGCGGCCTGAGGTCGGGGAAGACCAGGCCGTCGAGTACGTAGGTGCCGTCGTGCAGTTCCTCGCCGAAGTCGCCGCCGTACCCGTAGGAACCGTCGGCGCGCAGGATGCCGTGTTCCATCCACTCCCAGAGGAACCCGCCTTGGCAGCGTTCGTACCGGTCGAACAGCTCCTCGTACTCCGGCAGCCCGCCCGGACCGTTGCCTCCGGCATGCGAATACTCACACAGCACGAACGGCATCGCCCGCCGGCGAGCGTCCAGCGCGGGATCCTCCAGCGGCTTCTCGGCGCGCTTGCCGATCGCCTCCACCTCGGCGTGCGACGCGTACATCCGGCTGTAGACGTCCACGTCCGCGCAGGACAGGTCGCCTTCGTAGTGCACCGGACGGGATGGATCGCGGTCCCGGGTCCAGGCCGCCATCGCGGTGAGGTTCGACCCGACACCGGCCTCGTTGCCCAACGACCACATCACCACGCACGGGTGGTTCTTGTCCCGCTCGACCGTCCGCCGCATCCGGTCCAGCGACGCGTCCAGGAACCGCGGATCGTCGGCCGGGTTCCCGCGCCAGTCGAGCAGGAAGAAGCCGTGCGTCTCGTAGTCGCATTCGTCCATCACCCAGAACCCGAGCTCGTCGCACAGCTCCAGCAGCCGCGAGTCCGGCGGGTAGTGGCTGGTCCGGATCGCGTTGATGTTGTGCCGCTTCATCACGAGCAGCTCTTCGCGCATCCGCTCGACAGGTACGGCGCGACCGAACACCGGATCGTGCTCGTGCCGGTTCACGCCGTGGAAGACGATCCGCCGGCCGTTGACCCGCAGTACGCCGTCGACGATGTCCACCGTCCGGAACCCGATCCGCAGCGACACCCGTTCACCGGGCAGCTCGACGACCGCGTCGTACAGCCGCGGTACCTCGGCCGACCACGGCTCGACACCGGGAATCGTCACCGTCTCCCCGCACGGAACCTCGACGTCCAGCGACGGGATCCGCACGACCGCACCCGGCGACGACTCGACCCGCAGCACGCCCGCGCCGTCGGCATAGTCCGCGTGGACGAACACGTCCGCGTCCATGCTGTCGACGGGCCGTGAGATCAAGGTGACGTCGCGGAAGATCCCCGGCAGCCACCACATGTCCTGGTCCTCGAGGTACGACCCCGACGACCACTGATGGACCCGCACCGCCAGCACGTTCCGCCCCGGGCGCAGGACGTCACCGACCGCGAACTCGGCCGGCAGCCGCGAACCGCGCGTCACCCCGAGCTCGACCCCGTTCAGCCACACCCGCGCGCACGAGTCCACCCCGTCGAACCGCAGTACCGTCGGACCGTTCCACGCGTCCGGCAGTTCGAAGACCAGCCGGTGGTCGCCGGTCGGGTTCTCGTCCGGCACGTACGGCGGATCGACCGGGAACGGGTACTTCTGGTTCGTGTACGCCGGACTCCCGTGCCCGTGGAGCTGCCACGACGACGGCACCGGCAACCAGTCCCACTCGGAGTCGTCGAAGTCCACGGCCTCGAAGCCGGTCTCGACGACCGAGGGCGACAGCTTGAACCGCCACTGCCCGTTCAGACTCAACCGCGGCGCATCCGACCGTACGGCGGCCCGCGCCGGCAGCACGCCGTACCCCGGACCCGGATCTTCCCAATAGTTCATGCGTCCTCCCGGATCCAGACCGTCATCGGGCCGACCGTCCGGTTCGCCCACGCGTAGTACGGGATCGCGGTCAGCGTTCCGTCGCGCGCCGGCACCTCGATCGTCGTCACGCCGCCGAGCAACCCGGGCTGGTCCCGCTCGATCAGCTCACCCGGGACGACCGCGGTTTCGTCGAGTACGGCGTCCGCGTCCTGCTGCTCGAAGCAGTACACCAACGGACCGCGTTCGATCGCGACGCATCCGCGCACCGAGTCGATCCGCTCGTCGGGTGTCGTACGGCGGGCCGTGACCGGCAACTCGAGCACGACCTCGTCACCCACCGACCACACCCGTCGCAGCGGTCCTTCGAACCCGTTGATCGTCAACCGGTGGCTGTCCGCCCACGCCGGGATCCGCAGTCCGAGCGTCCACGGTGTGTCCGGAGTGGCTGTGATCCGCACCCGGACCGTCCCATGCCACGGGTACTCGGTCTCGATGTCGAAGCCGATGGAACCCATCCGCACCGAGGCCGGCGCGTACAGCTGCACCTGCACCCCGTCGTCGTCCGAGGTCGCGACCAGCTGATCGAGCGACGACAACGTCCGCATCACGTTCGGCGGGCAGCACGCCGTCCCGAACCAGGGCTGCCGCCCGCCGACCGCGGAGCGCTGGTCGTCGGCGAAGGCGTTGTGCCGCACCTTCAGCGTGTTCACGTAGAAGAAACTGTCACCGCCGAGCGAGACGCCGGAGATCACCGCGTTGTAGAGCGTGCGCTCGATCAGGTCGGCGTACTTGCTCTCACCCGTCGCGAGCAGCAGGCGCCAGCTCCACTGCACGCTGGCGATCGCCGCACAGGTCTCGCAGTACGCCGCATCCGGCGGCAACTCGAACGGGTCGCCGAACGCCTCGCCGTACCAGCGGGACCCGACGCCGCCGGTCAGGTACGTCTGGCTGTCGACCATCGTCTGCCAGGTGGCCTGCAGCGCGTCGAGCAGCTCGGCGTCACCGGTCTCCACCGCGACGTCGGTCGCCCCGGCCGCGAGATAGAGCGCGCGGACCGCGTGGCCGGCGATCGTGCGGACGTCGCGCACCGGCAGATGATCCTGGAAGTACGCCGGGCCGTGGTGGCCCGGGGGAGTGAGCGTCCCGTGGCCGCGGGCCTCCACGAAGTACGACGCCAGCTCGAGGTACGCCGCCGTACCGGTCTCACGGTAGAGCTCGACGAGCGCCATCTCGATCAGTGGATGTCCGTCGACACCTTCGAGCCGGCCGGGTCCGAAGGTCTTGCACAGGTGATCGGCGAACCGGGACGCGACGTCGAGCAGCGTGCGATCGCCTGTGGCTCGGACCTGCGCGACCGCCGCTTGCAGCAGGTGTCCCGCGCAGTAGAGCTCGTGGCCCTTCTCCAGGTCGCCGTACCGCTGACCGCCGAGCGCGAGCCGCGTGTGGGTGTTGAGATACCCGTCGGGCTCCTGGGCCGCGGCGACCAAGGCGCTCGCGCCGGACTGCCAGTCGGCGAGCTGGGGTGACGGCTCGCGGGCCTGTTCCCAGGCGACCGCCTCGAGCCACTTGTAGACATCGGTGTCGGCGAACAACTTCCCGGCGAAGCCACCTGATTCGGTGCCGGCCGCCCGGCGGAAGTTCTCGAGCGTGCCGACCTCCTCGAGGCGCTGCGCCGCGGCCGGGATGGTGGCGTCGCGGTTGGTCCGCTGACGCTCCAGCCAGAAGCCTCCGGTGATTGACGTGCTGCCGAAAGGGAGTGGGCGCAAAGGCATGGAGGCAAGGTAACCACCGCCTCCGAGGTCCGGGCAAGGGTTCGTGCAAACGATTGCGGTCGAGAAAATCACCGCATGCAAACGATTGCGGTTTTGTGGTGTCATCCTCTTGACACGGCTTCGTAACCTCCGTGACCATGAGGGCCGTCGTTCCATTCGGACTTGACTAGATATTCAGACTGCGCAACTCAGCAGCCGCCGCCCCCTGCCGAAAGCGAGGCATGGACGATGACCGAAACTCAACCGGTCGAATCCCCGACACCGGGTTGGTCCCGGCGTGGATTCGTCGGGACCACCGCGGCCGCCATCGGCGTCGCGTCCCTCGGGATCACCCCGACGGCGAGCGCGAAGACCGCCGCCGGCACCGCCGCGTCCGACGACCAGCTGCCTGCCTTCCCCGGTGCCGAGGGCGCCGGCAAGTGGGCCAAAGGCGGTCGCGGCGGCTCCGTGTACGAGGTCACCACGCTGGCCGATTCCGGACCCGGATCGCTGCGGGACGCGGTCTCCGGCTCCGACCGGACCGTCGTGTTCCGGGTCTCCGGGACGATCCACCTCGAGACCGGCCTGATGATCTCCGGCAACAACCTGACCATCGCCGGACAGACCGCGCCTGGTGGCGGGATCTGCGTGGCCGGTCACGGCACCGGGATCAAGGGCGGCGCGCACGACATCGTGATCCGCTACCTGCGGTTCCGCCTCGGCGACCTGACGTCGGTGGTGGGTGACGCGTTCGAGACCAACGTGCCGGGCTCGGTGAGCCCGGAGATCCGCAACCTGATCATCGACCACTGCTCGTTCAGCTGGGCGGTCGACGAGTGCCTGTCGCCGTACGGGAACTTCGACGTCACGGTCCAGTGGTGCATCGTCTCCGAGGGCCTCGCGCTGTCCACGCACCCGAAGAACCGGCACGGGTACGGCGGTATCTGGGGTGGCGAGCGGAACACCTACCACCACAACCTGATCGCCCACCAGGGTGGACGGCAGCCGCGCTTCGGCTACACCGAGGCGATCAACCTCGAGGTCGACTACTACAACAACGTGGTCTACGACCACGGGTACACCTCGGTGTACGGCGGCGAGTGGGCCAACGGCATCAACATCATGAACAACTTCTACAAGCCGGGCCCGACCACGCTCCCCGAGGTCGCACCGGTCGTGGTGAGCGCGAACCGCGGCGGCCAGTGGCACATCTCGGGTAACGAGGTCGAGGGCCACCCGGACGTCACCGCGCACAACCGGCGCGGGATCAGGTACCCGATCGGCGGCATCGTCGAGCTGGCCGAGCCGCAGTCGATCCCCGGCCGCGGTGACGTGCAGCCGGCCGCGAAGGCGTACGAGGCGGTGCTGGCCGGCGCCGGTGCGATCCTGCCGAAGCGCGATGCGGCCGACGCCCGGCTGGTCGAGGAGGTCCGCAACGGCACCGGCCGGCTGCTGAACTCGCAGAAGGAAGTGGGCGGCTACCCGGAGCTGATCCAGGCCGAGGCGCCGGTCGACTCCGACCACGACGGCATCCCGGACTGGTGGGAGAAGGCGAACGGCCTCGACCCGAACGACCCGTCCGACGCGCAGAAGATCGCGCCGAACGGCTACACCTACCTGGAGAACTACCTCAACTCGCTGGTCCCGGACCCGGTCGGCAACCCGACGGTGCGGATCACCGGCCCGGCGCAGAACCAGGTCTTCGCCGGCCGGACGGCGCCGACCGTGACGATCGCGGCCGACGCCGCGGCGGCCAAGGGCGGTGAGCTGGCCAAGGTCGAGTTCTTCGTCGGCGACCAGGTGATCGGTACCGCGACACGGGCGCCGTACCAGGCCCAATGGAAAGACGTTGCCGACGGCTCCTACTGGGTGACCGCGAGGGCGACGGACAAGAACGGTACGGCGACCCAGTCGAGCTCCGTCCAGATCCACGTCAACCGCCAGACCGGTACGGCGGGCTGGACCTCGGCGTCGATCGGGAAGCCGCCGGTGCCGGGCTCCGGCAACCTGGAGAACGGTGTCCTGACCATCAAGGGGTCGGGCCGGATCTACGCGCGGACCAGCAACTTCCACTACGTCTACCAGAAGCTCCAGGTCGGCGGCGCCGGTGCGGTCTCGAGCCTCACCGCGCGACTGGACAAGGTCAGCAAGATCGCCAACGGGCTGACCGCGGGCCTGATGATCCGCGACTCGCTGGACCCGGCCGCGCCGTTCATGTACGGCGGGATCGGCTTCGGCGTGGCCGGCGGGTACGGCACCGTCAACGACAACGCGAGCGCCGCGCCGACGGCCACCGACGACGGTGGCATGAAGGCCCAGGCGATCCGCATCCAGACCCACGGAGCGGTGCCGAGTGTCGGCCCGTGGCCGTGGGACGACAGCTACCTGGATCCCACGAAGGTGTACTGGCTGCGGCTGCTCCGGCGCGAACGCCCGCAGGCCCGCGAGGTCGAGTTCGAGGCCTTCATCTCCACGGATCAGGTCAAGTGGGACCGCTTCGGCTACGAAAGGATCATGATGCCGAGCCGGACCTTCTACATCGGTTTCGCGATCGACGGCGGCAGGATCGACAACGCCTTGATCGACTATGGCACCGCGCAGTTCAGCAACATCAAGCTCGAGCAGCAGTGAGGTAGACAGCATGTCCAACGTGTCCCAACGCATGATCGATCGACGCCGGCTGCTGCAGGGCGGTCTCGGACTCCTGGCGGTCGCGACCGTCCCCGGCTGCGGCTTCTTCGACACCAAGCCGGCCGGTGCCGGCGCCCAGGCCGCGGCGGCCGGCGAGAAGGAATCGCCGATGCTGAAAGCCCTGGTGGACAAGGGCTCCCTGCCCCCGCTGGCGGACCGGCTCCCGAAGAATCCCCCGGTGATCAAGCCGCTGGCCGGCAAGGCGATGTACGGCGGCACCTGGCGCTCGGCGATGCTGACCCAGGAGGACACCCAGTGGCTGTGGTACGCGATGCGCTACGAGCCGCTGGTCCGCTGGAAGCCGGACAAGACCGGCAAGCCCGGCTACGACGAGATGGAGGCGAACACCGCCGAGTTCACGGTCGATGCCGAGAGCAAGGTGTTCACGTTCAAGCTGCGTGAGGGCCTGAAGTGGTCCGACGGCAAGCCCTGCACGGCCGACGACATGGTCTTCACGATCCTCGAGGTGCAGTGCGACACCGGGCTGCACCCGGACGGAATCTACGACGCCTTCCTGTCCTCGGACACCGAGAAACTGGTGAAGGTCGAGAAGGTCGACGAGCGGACGGTCACGCTGACCTACACCGCGCCGCAGCCGTCGCTGCTCGGACAGATCGCCGACGGCATCTTCGAGCGCGAGGGCGCCTACGGGATGCTGCTGCCGAAGCACTACTTCCAGCAGTTCCACCTGAAGTACAACAAGAACGTCAACGCGCTGGCGAAGAAGGCCGGTGTCGGCAGCTGGACCGACCTGTTCGCGCAGAAGCAGAACCCGTGGACCAACCCGGAGCAGCCGACGCTCGCACCGTGGAAGGTGACGAACCCGCTCGGCAAGGGCTCCGCGGTCACGCTGACCCGCAACCCGTACTACTGGAAGGTCGACGACGCCGGCCGCCAGCTGCCGTACATCGACAACTGCCGTGTCGAGGTCGTGCAGGACGCGCAGGTCGAGCTGCTGAAGGTGATGAACGGCGAGTTCGGCATGCAGTACCGGAACTTCGGTACGCCGCAGAACAAGCCGGTCGTCGCGCAGAACCGGGAAAAGGGCGGCTACAAGATCTTCGAGGTGCCGACCCAGCTCACGAACACCATGGTCATCGGCATCAACATGACCCACAAGGACCCGGTCAAGCGGGCACTGTTCGCGAACAAGGAGTTCCGGGCCGGCCTGTCGCACGCGATCAACCGCAAAGAGGTCATCGACGCGGTGTACGCCGGTCAGGGTGAGCCCTGGCAGGGCGCGCCGCCGAAGGACTCGCCGTACTACAACGAGCAGCTCGCCACGCAGTTCCTCGAGTTCGACGTCGCCAAGGCGAACAAGCACCTGGACGCCGCGGGGCTGACCAAGAAGTCCGCCGACGGCAAACGGCTCGGCGCGGACGGCAAGCCGGTGTCGGTCGCCGTACAGGTCAGCGAGTCGTTCCCGGACCACGTCGAGGCGATCGAGTTCGTCAAGAAGCGCTGGGCCGCGGTCGGGATCGAGCTGCGCACGCAGGCGATCAGCGAGGACCTCTACAAGGAGCGGGTCAAGGCCAACGACCACGACGCCGGCACCTGGACCTGCGGCACCTTCGTGCTGCCGACCGGTACCGGCGGCGACCACTACTGGGTGCCGACCAACGACGGCAGCGCGCGGTACGCGATCACCTGGGCGCAGTGGTACCAGTCGCAGGGTGAGGAGGGCACCGAGCCGCCGGCGGAGGTGAAGAAGCAGATGGAGCTGTTCACCCAGGCGCGGCAGGAGCCGGACCCGGGCAAGACGCTCGAGCTCGGCAAGCAGATCCTGCAGATCGCGGCCGACCAGTTCTACTACATCGGGATCAGCTCGGTGCCCAACACGTACGGCGTGGTGAAGAACGACTTCCACAACGTGCCGGAGAAGATGAGCGAGTCGGTTGCCCCGGGCATCGTCCACCCCGAGCAGTTCGCGATCGGGCAGTAATGCTGCGTTTCGTGGCCCGGCGGCTGGTCTGGATGGTCATCACGCTGGCGGCGATCTCCTTCGTCACCTTCGTGGTCATCAAGCTGCCGCCGGGCGACTACACCACCACGGTGATCGCCAACGCGGAGGCCCGCGGCCAGGACATCCCGGACTCGCAGATCGCCGAGCTGAAACGGCACTACGGCCTCGACAAGCCGTTCATCGTGCAGTACCTCACCTGGATCAAGGGGGTGGTGCTGCACGGTGACCTCGGGCAGTCGTTCGCGTGGAACCAGTCGGTCGCCAGCCTGATCGGCAACCGGGTGCTGCTCTCGATGCTGCTGTCGATCGGCAGCCTGCTGTTCGTCTGGTCGATCGCGTTCCCGATCGGCATCTACAGCGCGCTGCGGCAGTACTCGCCCGGCGACTACCTGGCGTCGTTCCTGGGCTTCATCGGGATGGCCGTCCCGGAGTTCATGCTCGCGCTGGTGATGATGTGGATCGGGTTCCGGTACTTCGGCCAGAGTGTCGGCGGACTGTTCTCACCGGAGTACGCCGACGCCGCCTGGAACCTGGGCAAGCTGCTCGACCTGATATCGCACCTGTGGGTGCCGATCGTCGTGGTAGGGGTCGCGGGGACGGCGGGACTGATCCGGATCACCCGGGCCAACCTGCTCGACGAGTTGCACAAGCCGTACGTCGCGACCGCCCGGGCGAAGGGCCTGCCGGAGTGGAAGCTGCTGCTCAAGTACCCGGTCCGGATGTCGCTCAGCCCGTTCTTCAGCACCGTCGGCTGGCTGCTGCCGGGACTGATCAGCGGCGAGACGATCGTGTCGGTCGTGATGAGCCTGCCGACCAGCGGCCCGTTGCTGCTCGGCGCGGTGAAGAGCCAGGACATGTATCTGGTCGGCAGCTTCGTGCTGATCCTCAGCACGCTGACGGTGATCGGCACGATGCTCAGCGACCTCGCACTGGCCTGGTGGGATCCGCGGATCCGTGCCCGGTTCCAGAAGGGATAGATCTGAATGGTCCAGCAGACCGAGGCGATCGCCCCTGAGTCACCGCCCGGCGCCCAGCAGGCGCCGGGGGAGGTGGTGAAGAGCCTTCGCGACCACGGCGCGCTGCCGCAGTGGCGGCTGATGTGGCGGCAGTTCCGCCGGCACCGGCTGGCGCTGATCGGGCTGATCGTGCTGATCCCGATCTACTTCATCGCGATCTTCGCCGGGTTCTTCGCGCCGTCCAGCTCGGACACCGCGCACACCGCGCTGCCGTACGCCCCGCCGCAGCGGGTGCACATCGACAGCGAGCACGGAATGTTCGTGTACGGGTACTCGTCGACGCGTAACCAGGAGACGTTCGAGCAGACGTTCACCGTCGACAAGTCGAAGATCGTCGACGTCGGGTGGTTCGTGCGCGGTGACGAGTACACGGTTCTCGGGCCGATCAAGTCGAACATCCACCTGATCGGCCCGACCAAGGCCGGCGAGGCGTTCTTCCTGGTCGGCGCCGACCACTCCGGCCGGGACCTGTTGTCTCGGCTGATCCACGGCGCCCGGGTCTCGTTGTCGATCGGCCTGATCGGCGTGTTCGCGAGCTTCCTGCTCGGCATGCTGATCGGCGGCATCTCCGGCTACCTGGGCGGCACGGTCGACAACCTCATCCAGCGCGTCATCGAGTTCATCATGTCGATCCCGACACTGCCGCTGTGGATGGCGTTGTCGGCGGCCCTGCCCAGCAGTTGGGGACCGTTGACGAGATACTTCGCGATCACGGTGATCCTGTCGCTGATCGGCTGGACCGGGCTGGCGCGCGACGTTCGCGGCCGGTTCCTCAGCCTGCGCGAGGAGGACTTCGTGATGGCCGCCCGGCTGGACGGGGTCGGACGGACCGGGATCATCTTCGGCCACATGGTGCCGTCGTTCGCCAGCCACATCATCGCGTCCATCTCGATGGCGGTACCGCGGATGATCCTCGCCGAGACCAGCCTGTCGTTCCTCGGCCTCGGCCTGCAGGCGCCCGCGGTCAGCTGGGGTGTGCTGCTCGAGGGCGCGCAGAACATCCGCGCGGTCGCCACCGCCCCCTGGCTGCTCACCCCGGGCCTCGCGGTCGTGGTCGTCGTACTCGCCATGAACTTCGTCGGCGACGGTCTGCGTGACGCCGCGGATCCCTACAAGTAGGAGCCTCCATGCAACCGTTGTTGGAAGTGCGCGAGCTCAGGACCCACTTCGAGCTCGGCGACGGCGTGGTCAAGGCGGTCGACGGCGTCAGCCTGACCGTGCCACGCGGTCGCACGCTGGCCGTGGTCGGTGAGTCCGGGTGCGGCAAGAGCGTCACGGCGCGGTCGATCCTGCGGCTGGTCGAGCGGCCGGCCCGGATCGTCGGCGGCCAGGTGCTGCTGTACGACGACGAGTCCGGCAAGGAGCCGCTCGACCTGCTCGCCGCGAAGGACAAGCGGCTGCGGGAGGTGCGCTGGGCCGACATCGCGATGGTGTTCCAGGAGCCGATGGCGTCGCTCAGCCTGGTGCACACGATCGGCGACCAGATCGTCGAGGCGGTCCGGCTGCACGAGAACGTCGGCAAGCAGGCGGCCCGCGAACGGGCGATCGAGATGCTCGGCCGGGTCGGCATCCCGGACCCGCAGCGCCGGGTCGACGCGTACCCGTTCGAGCTCAGCGGTGGGATGCGGCAGCGCGCCATGATCGCGATGGCGCTGTCCTGCCGGCCGCGGCTGCTGATCGCGGACGAGCCGACGACCGCGCTGGACGTGACCACGCAGGCGCAGATCCTCGACCTGCTGCAGGACCTCCAGCAGGAGTTCGGGATGGCGATCATGCTCATCACCCATGACCTCGGCGTCGCGGCACAGGTCGCCGACGAGGTCGCGGTGATGTACCTGGGCGAGGTCGTCGAGCAGGGGCCCGCGTCCGCCGTACTGAGCAAGCCCAAGCATCCGTACACGCAGGCGCTGGTGCGCTCGGTCCCGCGGCTGGGGGCGAGCAGCCAGGACCGGTTGGTCGCCGTCCGCGGGACCGTTCCACCGCCCTACGAACGGCCGTCCGGCTGCCGGTTCCATCCGCGCTGCGACGCGTTCATGACGGACAAGTGTGACCGGATCGTGCCGGCGCGGGTGCGCAGCGACGAGATCGACGTCGCCTGCCTGCTGTACGGGGAGGGGGAGCGATGAACCTGCTCGAGACCAACGGCCTGACGATGCACTTCCCGCTGCACGGCGGGTTCTTCGGGCGCAACCGCGGGTTCGTGAAGGCGGTCGACGGTGTCGACCTGTCGATCCGGGCCGGCCGGACACTCGGACTCGTCGGTGAGTCGGGCTGTGGCAAGACGACGCTCGGGCGCTGCATCGTGCGCGCGTACGAGCCGACGTCGGGCAGCATCATGTTCGACGGCGTCGACCTGGCGCCGCTGACCGAGAAGCAGCTGAAGCCGTACCGCGCACAGGTCCGGCTGATCTTCCAGGACCCGCACTCGTCGCTCGACCCGCGCAAGACACTGCGCGACATCATCGCGGAACCGCTGAAGGTCCAGGAGGCCGGTTCCCGCGACGAGATCGACGACAAGGTCGCCGCGCTGCTGCGGCGCGTCGGGCTGCGGGCGGAGTATGCGCATCGCTACCCGCACGCGTTCAGCGGCGGTGAGCGGCAGCGCGTGGTGATCGCGCGGGCGCTCGCGACCGATCCGCGGCTGGTGGTCGCGGACGAGGCGGTCAGCGCGCTCGACGTCTCGGTCCGGGCCCAGATCCTCAACCTGCTCAGGGATCTGCAGGAGGAGTCCGGGCTCACCTACCTGTTCGTGTCCCACGACCTCGGCATCGTCGAGCACGTCGCCGACGACGTCGCGGTGATGTACGTCGGCAAACTCGTGGAGAGCGCGTCGACCGAGGAGCTGTACAGCAAGCCCTTGCACCCGTACACCGAGGCGCTGCTCAGCGCCGTACCGGATCCCGACCCCGCGTCCCGCGGGCAACGCGAGCGGATCAAGCTGCGCGGCGAGATCGCGGATCCCTCGAAGGTGCCGGCCGGCTGCCCGTTCCATCCCCGGTGCGGGTACGCCGAAGCCCGGTGTGCGACCGAAGTCCCGCAGCTGCGCGAGATCGGTGGCCGCAAAGTCGCGTGCCATTTAGCCGAGCAGCTCGACCTGAAGGGTGTCCTCGCGGCCACCACCGCCCCGTAGAAAGGCCCGTCCATGTCTGAAACCCCCACCCCCGCCGAGCGCCCCGAGTCCGGCGCCGGCATGTCCCGCCGCGGCTTCGTCCGCAACACCGCCCTGATCGGCGGGCTCGCGGCCCTCGGCGGCGCGCTGCAGGCCGCTCCTGCCGCAGCGGCCGGCACCAGTTCCACCACCGCGACGTCGCGCGGCAACGTCAGCTCTGCCACCGGCACGGTCGACATCCCGAACCGGTACAACGTGCCGTTCTCGGTGGCCGACGACGAGTTGTTCGTGTTCGCCGCCAACTTCAAGCCGTTCGAGCTCGGCGGCAACGACCAGGGCCGGGAGTCGACCCGGTACTTCGACACCGTGTTCGGTGACGCGATCCGGGCCAAGTTCCCGACCGTCAAGCTGAAGTACGCCACCTGGGACTACCCGATCCGGTACGAGGACCTCGCCAAGGCCGGCCGGGTGCCGGACCTGATCCTGGAGGACCCCCGGCTGCGGATCGACCGGGACCTCGAGCCGCTCGGCTGGACGCAGGACATCACGTCGCTGGTGCAGGGCGCCGGCATCGACCTGACCAAGCTGAACATCGCCTCGGTCGAGCAGATCAAGTCCCGCTCCGACGGCGGCCTGTACGGCGTCCCGCTGTGGATCGACGAGAGCCTGCTGTTCTACAACAAGCTGATCTTCGACAAGTTCGGCGAGAAGTACCCGGCTCTCGGATCGACGTACGACGACGTCTACAAGCTGGCTGTGAAGCTCACCCGGCAGGACGGGATCCACCACTACAAGGGCTACATGCAGCACCCGGACAACTACCTCGCGATGAACCAGCTCGGGCTGTACCCGTTCGTGCCCGGTTCCAGCGAGCAGCCGGCGCCCGAGGACGTGAAGGTCAACCTGACCAGCGCGGAGTGGAAGACCGTCGCGAACAACCTGCACCGGTTCCTGATGATCCCGCGGAACAACTTCACCACGGTGGACGACTTCTTCAAGGGTGACATGAGCTTCCCCGGCCACCTCGCGATGGCGGTGAACAACCTGTCGAAGCTGAATGCGTACGCACTCAGCTCGTACTACGTCGAGGAGGACGACGCCGACCAGTTCGCCGAGTGGGCGAAGAGCGTGCAGATCGGGGTCACCTCGATGCCGGTGCTGTCGCGCGGCGCGAACACGATCTACCAGCCGGACACCCGGGCCGCGTTCATCCCGCCGCAGTCGCAGCACAAGGACCAGGCGCTCGACGTGGTCAAGTACCTGGTGTCGGAGGAGATGCAGACCCGCATCTCGTCGTACGGCATGAAGGCGGTGCTGAAGACCGACGCCGTGGTGAACGCGTTCGGTACGGCGATCCCGGAGCTCGCGGCGATCGACACCTCGGCCGTGTACTGGGGCGAGAACGCGGTGATCAAGAACTACCAGAACACCGAGTACTGGGACATCCCGCTGTACAAGGTCTTCCGGCAGCACGTGCTCAAGGACGGCATGGACGTCGACTCGTCCCTGCTGGTCACCGAGACGCAGGACATCCCCGACTACATCAAGGCGCAGGTCGCCCGCGGGCTCACATGGTGACGGATCCCAGGTTCGACGGCCGCATCCGAGAGGGTGCGGCCCTCCTGCCCACCATCCATCCCGGCGACAGCCACGCCGCGACGCTGGTCGAGACGGCGAACGGCGACCTGTTGTGCGCCTGGTTCAACGGCCCCGGCGAGGGCGAACCGGACACCAACATCGTCCTCTCCCGCCTCCCGGCAGGCACCGACACCTGGCTCGAGCCGGTGCAGCTGTCCTCCGACCCGAAGCGCTCCGAACAGAACCCGTTGTTGTTCGTCACCCCGGACGAGGACGTCTGGTTGTTGCATACGTCGAACGAACCGCACGACCAGTCCACCTCGCGCGTGATCCGCCGGGTGTCGCACGACGGTGGATTGACCTGGGACCGGAGCGAGGTGCTGTTCGACCACCTCGGCAGCTTCATCCGCAACCCGATCGTCGTCCTGAGCAACGGCGACTGGCTGGTGCCGGCGTACGACTGTGACAAGACGGCCGAGCGGACCGTCCTGAAGCTCAGCACCGACCGGGGTGACACCTGGTCGACCGTCGAGGTGCCGGACGCCGTCGGGCAGGTGCAGATGAGCATCGTGGAGCTGTCGCCCGGCGAGCTCGTCGGGTACTTCCGCAGCCGCGCGGCGGACCGCATCTACACGTCCGTCTCGAAGGACAACGGCCGCACCTGGACGTCCCCGGAGCGGACCGCACTGCCGAACAACAACTCCGCCGTCCAGGTCCTCCGGCTGGCCGACGGGCGTCTCGTCCTGGTGTTCAACGACTCGTCCGCCGAACGCGACCAGTTCCGCTGGGTCGACGACGGCAAGGGCGGCGTACGGCGGAAGACGCTGCGGACCCCGCTGACGCTGGCGCTGTCCGAGGACGACGGCGCGACCTGGCCGTACTGGCGGAACCTGCAGGTGCAGGACGAGGAGTACCGCGAGAACGAGTTCGGCTACTCGTACCCGACGCTGCTGCAGACCCGGGACGGCCGGCTGCACGTCGCGTACTCGTACCTGCGCAAGACCATCAAACACGTGATCCTGGCGCCCGAGTGGATCCAGGCAGGAGACCGGTTGCCATGACGAGTATCGAGAAGTGGGGCCTGCACGAGCTGACGCTGTCCGGCCCGCCGGAAGTGCCCGGCGGCAACCCGTTCGCCGACGTGGAGTTCCAGGTCACCTACCAGTTCCGGAACCGGATGGTGACCGTCGACGGCTTCTACGACGGCGACGGCACCTACCGGGCCCGGTTCTCACCGGACCGCGAAGGGGACTGGTCGTACATCACGTCCAGCTCGGCCGCGGAACTCGACGGCCACCGCGGCACCTTCACCTGCGCTCCGCCAGGCCAAGGCAACCACGGCCCCGTCACAGTTCTTGGCAGGCACCACTTCTCGTACGAGGACGGCAGTCGCTACGACTGCATCGGAACAACCTGCTACCACTGGACGTACGAGACGAAGGAGCTCCAGGAGCTCACCCTCGAATCGTTGCGCTCAGCACCTTTCGACAAGGTCCGGATGTGCCTGCTGCCGACGGACGGGATGCGCCCCGAGCGCACCCCGTTCGCCGGCGCGACACCGGGCGAGGTCGACGTGGAGCGCTTCGACCCGGTGTTCTTCCAGCACTTCGAGAGCCGGGTCGCCGACCTGCTGGCGCTGGGCATCCAGGCCGACCTGATCCTGTTCCACCCGTACGACCGGGGCGTGTGGGGATTCGACCGGATGACCCCGGCGCAGGATGCGGCCTTCCTGCGGTACGTCGTCGCGCGGTTGGCGGCGTACCGCAACGTCTGGTGGTCGCTGTCCAACGAGTACGACTTCAACCACGAGAAGACGATCGCGGACTGGGACCGGCTGCTGCAGGTCGTGCAGCGGTACGACCCGTACCAGCGGCTGCGATCGATCCACAACGGCACCAAGATGTACGAGGTCTTCACGCCGTACGACTTCGGCAAACCGTGGATCACCCACCAGAGCGTGCAGCACTGGGACGGGGCCGAGGTCGCCGAATGGCGGGACTGCCCGAAACCGGTGGTGATCGACGAGATCGGCTACGAGGGCAACGCCGGCCGCCGCTGGGGGAACCTGACCGCGGACGAGCTGGTGCACCGGTTCTGGCAGGGCATGTCGCTCGGCGGGTACGTCGGGCACGGCGAGTCCTTCGTCGACCGCGAGACGCGTGCGTGGATCTCGGTCGGCGGGCGGCTGTACGGCGAGAGCCCGGAGCGGATCGACTTCCTCCGGGCCGTGTTCGCCGGACTGCCGCGGCAGTCGGACGGTGAGGTCGACACCGATCGGTGCGTGCTGCACTACCTGGGTGACCGCCAGCCGTCGGCCGTCGAGCTCGAGCTGCCGGACGGTCCGCCGTTCCACTTCGACCTGATCGACACCCGGGCGATGACCATCACCCCGCTCGACGAGTTCACCGGACCGAGCCGGATCCCACTGCCCGCCACGCCGTACCTCGCCCTGAGAGGGACCCGATGACGTCAGTAGCACGCTGGGACGTGCTCCAACTGCCTGTGTCCGGCCCGACCAGCTTGGTGTTCCGGCACGCCGGCGGCGCCTCCGCGTACGCCGAGTCGTTCCGGTCCGGGGACGGCTGGCTGGTTCGCTTCAGCCCTGACCTCGAAGGCAGCTGGACGTACGACGGCGGTTCCGTCACCTGCACGCCGGCGACGTCTACGGGCCCGGTGCGCCGGTCCGGGACGGCGTTGCGGTGGGCGGACGGGACGCCGTACCACCCGCTCACGACGACGTGGTTCGGGCAGCCGGACCAATGGGCCGCCGCCCGGCCGGCGTTGGCGGCGTCGCCGTTCAACCGGGTCCGGCTGCGCCACAGCGACGCTGTCGAGGAGCAGGTGCGCGATCTGCTGGCCGCTGACATCGTGGCGGACGTGGTGCTGCCGCCGGACGAGGCTGTGGTCCGCGACGCGGTCAACCGGCTGTCGGCGTACCGGAACGTCACGTGGTGTCTGGAAGAGACGTCGGACGCTCGGCGACTGGCGGAGCTGATCGCCGAGCTGGACAGCGGGCATCACCTGATTTCGATGCACGAGGCAACGGACCCCGGGCCGCCCTGGCTGACTCATCTCAGCGTGCGGCTCGAGAACCTCCGCGGTGTGTCGGCTTTGCGCCGGGACTTCGCCAAACCCGTCTTCGTCGACGCCTGTGGTCACGAGGGCGACGGCACCACCCCCGACACCAGCCTCCGCCCGGAGGAGATGCTGACCCGCATCTGGGAGGGAACGGTCCGGGGCGCGTACGTGACGCACGGCGAGTGGTACGTCGACGCCGAGGACGGACCGTGGTCCGGCGGCGGCGCGCGTCCGGGTGGTGTCGTTGCGCAGCGTCTACGGCTGCTGCGGGAGGTTCTCGACGAGCTGCCCGACGGTGTCGAGCCGATCGACGACTACCGCGATGCGCCGACTCTTGCGGTGCCCGGCTCGTACTACCTGCAGTACCTCGGCGAACACCAGTTCCCGGACCGCACGTTCTCGCTGCCCGAGGGTGTGTACGAGGTCGAGGTACTGGACGTGTGGAACCACGCGGTACGCCGTACGCGGGAAACCGTGACGGGTACTGACTCTGGCACGCTGACCGTGCGGCTGCCCGGCAGGCAGTACCAGGCGATCCAGATCCGCCGGGCGTCCTGATGCCTGCGCTCACCTCCGGACCACGCCAGGCCGAGCTCCGGCGCACGCCGACAGGCGTCGTGCTGCAGTTCGGTCTGGTGGACGGGCCGGTCTACCTCGAACGACCGCTGGCGGACCTGCTCACCTGTTCGGCCGGCCGGCCGTGGCAGGCCGACGCGCTGCAGGCCGATGGCTGGTGGATCTCGCGACGGCCGGGGGAGCACCGGGCCGGTTGCCGCACCGGGCCGATCGCCGTCGAGGTGCGGCTGGCGTTCGACGACGGCGACCGATTGGAGCTGGAGATCCGGTGTCGCAACACGAGCAAACGCCGGCTCGCCGATCTCGCGGTCGGGCTGCTGCTCGACCTGGGGCGCGTGAAGGACAGCCAGCTCACCGTTCCGGGCCTGATCTACAACGACAATCCGTCCGCCGATCCGGCGCGCGCCGTACCTCGCGTCGGCCCGACGCCCGGCGGCGGATTCGTCGCCGAGGAGGACCGGCTGCCGATTCCGGGCGTCAACCTCGAGTGGCGCGACGGCCGTGAACGGCGTTGGCTGTCCGTGTTCTCGCGGCCGCGACCACGCCGCTCGGGTGACGGTCAGGTCCGGTACGGCTCGCTCGGTGTCGTCCGGCACGAGGGGCCGGTCATCGCGGCGCTCAGCGGCGTCCTGATGTTCGACGGCAAGCAGGACGTCCGGTACGTCAGCAAGGCGGAGACCGAGACGACCGACGACGGCTACCTCACGCTGCGGCCCGGCGAGGTCCACACACAACAGCTGGTGCTCGACTGGGGGCCGCAGGAGCTGCGCGGTCACGCGTTCCGGCATCTTGTCCGGACCGCTCGGAGCCTGTTCGCCGATCCCGGCGCCGACGGGCTGACGCTGGACGAACTCGTCGCCCGGAAGGCGGTTGCCCTGGACAACAGGTGGTACCGGTCCGGGACCGTCGCCGGGCACACCAAGTTCAGCGACATCCCGGGGAACGGGCCGCGTAAGTCACGGCACTTCCTGTACGGCTGGACCGGTCAGGCGCTCAAACTGGCCTGGTGTGATGCCCGGATCGGCTTCACCACCCGCGACCGGCTGCGCATCGACCGCTGCCGCGCCGCCGTCGAGTTCTACCTCTCCGGCAGCCCGACCCCGACGCCCGGCCTGCGGCACAACGCCTACCAGGTCAGCACCCGGCGCTGGACCAGCTTCCGCGCCGGGAACCGCCCGATGATCTCCAGCCGTGCGTACGGCGAGACGATCGCGGACCTGGCCGACGTCGTCGCGCTGTTCCGGCAGTACGACGAGCCGGTTCCGCCGTCCTGGCTGGACGCGCTCCAGGAAGCCGTCAGGTACCTTCGCGGCGCCCAACTGCCGGACGGGACGTTCCCGGTCGGCTGGCGCCTCGACGGCAGTCCCGCGGCGACGACGGTCTCGACCGCGGGTGTCCCGTGCGTGCTCGCGGCGCTCAAAGCCTCCGACGTGCTCGACGACGCCGAGCTGTTGTCGGAAGCAACCATCTGGCTGTCCCGGTACCACGACCAGCATGCGCGGACCTTCGACCGTCCGTTCGCCCGCTCCACGCTGGACGCGGCCTGCGAGGACAAGGAGGCCGGCATGTACTACTTCATGGCGGCCTACGAACTCTTCCGCCGTACCGGCGACCCGCTCTACGCCGACTGGTGTGACGTGGCCGCCGACTGGCTCCTCACCTGGGTCTACGTGTGGTCACCGGAACAGGACGACGACTCGCCACTGCACGCCGCCGGGTTCAGCGCCATCGGCTGGCCGTCCGTCAGCGTGCAGAATCATCACCTCGACGTGTTCTTCCCGACGTACGAACTCCTGGCCTTCGGCCTGGCCGCGGACCGTCCCGAGTATGTGACCGCCGCGCGGACCACGCTGCACGCCCTCACTCAGGGCATCGCGGCCGGCACGGGCGACTGGAACTTCCCGCTGCCGGGCGAACAGGGCGAGGCCGTCTTCCAGACCCACTGGCAGCGCCGCGGCCACACCAACACGTGGAATCCCAGCTGGGTCATCGCCGTGCCGCTGGCCAACGCCCTCCGGATCGAGTCCCTGCGTGACGACTGACCGCCTGATCACCGACTACGGCGCCGAGCCCGGCACCGACTGCTCGGCCGCGATCGCGAAGGCGATCGACGCCGGCGGCCGGGTCGTCGTACCCGCCGGTGAGTTCCTGACCGGGCCGATCCGGCTGCGCAGCAACGTCGAGTTGCACGTGGCCGCGGGGGCGACGCTCCGGTTCCACACGGATCCGGCCGCGTTCCCGATCGTCCGCACGCGCTGGCAGGGGATCGAGTGCTTCAGCCACTCACCGCTGATCTACGCGTACGACGAGACGAACGTCGCGATCACCGGCACCGGGACCCTCGACGGCGGCGCGAGTACGGACAACTGGTGGCGCGACACGCGCCCGCGGTCCGACTGGCAGCGGCTGCTGCGGATGGTCGAGGACGACGTACCGGTGGAGGACCGTGTGTTCGAGCCCGGGCACGGGTTCCGGCCGAGCTTCGTCCAGCCGCACAGCTGTCACCGGGTCCGCATCGAGGACGTGCGGATCGTCAACGCCCCGATGTGGGTGGTGCATCCGGTCTTCTGCTCCGACGTCCTCGTGCGAGGTGTCACCATCGACTCGCTCGGGCCGAACAACGACGGCTGCAATCCGGACTCCTGCAAGGACGTGGTGATCACCGGCTGCTCGTTCGCGACCGGCGACGACTGCATCGCGATCAAGTCGGGCCGCGACCACGACGGGCGGCGGGTGGCGCGTCCGGCGCGCAACATCCTCGTCGAGTCCTGCCGCTTCACCGCCGGCCACGGTGCGCTGACGATCGGCAGCGAGGCGTCCGGGGGCGTCCAGAACGTCCATGCCCGCGACCTGCGCGTCACCGGAACCGTCGATCATGCGCTGCGCATCAAGACGAACTCCGAACGCGGCGGCGTGATCGAGAACATCACGGTCGAGGACGTGGCCGTCGACGCCGTCACCACCTCCGCCGTCCTGATCACGACACGGCATGCGGAGCCGGAGCAGTTCGGCGGACACGCTCCCGTCGTACGCGATGTCGCCGTCACCAATCTCTCGGTCCGGTCGGCGCCGCGGACCGTCGAGATCCACGACAGTCCGCAGGCACCGGTCCAGGACTTCCGGTTCACTTCCTCCGAAACTCTGTGAAGAGATCGACGGGGCCGAGCTGCCCCGGCTTGAGGAGAACGTCCAGGCTGCCGAATTCGGAGCTGGCGCGGCACAGGTGGACTCCGGGGGACACTGAGTGCACCAGCTCGAGTGCGGTGATGCCGAGGTGACCTAGCACCTGACCAGAGGTGTCGCCGCCGGCGACGACGACCCGGCGTACGGCGGTGGTTGTGGCGACAGTGCGGATGACACCGGCCAGGGCGGTGGGGATCCGGGGGAGGTCTTCCGCGGTCAGGGCGTTCGTGTGGACGACGACGCCGTCGACGCCGGCTGCGAACGCCTCGGCTGCTTCCCTCGGCGCCTCGTCGGTGAGTGGCAACACCGTCCAGCCGGCAGCTCGGGCGTGCTCGAGCTGGTCGGCGGTCCGTCGCGACTGGCTGCCGGAGACGACCAGCACCGGACCACCTGCACTGGACTTGGGTGGCGTGACGGGTGCGCCGTTCGGGCGGAGGGCGAGGGCCAACGCGCGGGAGAGACCGCCGGAGCCGATCGCGAAGGCAGGTTTTGTCTTGGCCGTCTCCAGGATCGCGCTGCCGAGAGCCGTCAGATCCTCGTCGGTCACGGCGTCGAGGACGACCGCACCAGCCTGGGCGGCAGCTGCGTACGACGCCGGTAAGTCGGCGTAGGTGGTGAGGTGGAGGGACGTGATGGGCAGTGTCGTCTGGGCGGCCAGGTGGCGGCGGAGGTCGGACTCGTGCATGGGGGTCGACGGGTGCGTCGACATCGTGGGCTGACGGTCCAGGCGGTGGATCGTGCCGTCCTCGGCCGCGAAGTGGTGGCTGAAGACCGTGTACCGCCCGAGCTCCGGCTGCGCGACGAGGACGGGTACGACGGACGGTCCGCAGACGTCACGCCCGACCTCGAGCGCGCGACCGATGCTGCCGCGGGTGGGGGCGGAGTCCGCGGTCGAGCAGACCTTGTACTGGATGAAGCGCGGCTCGAGCTCGCGCAAGGCCTGCAGGACCGGACGCAGCTCGGTCGCTTGCTCGTCGGGCGGCAGCGATCGCGCGATCCCGGCGACGCCGATCACGTCGTACCGCTCGGCCAGCGTCCGCAGTTCAGGTGCCGACGGCAACGTCACCAGCAGCACCGCCCGCAGCCCGGTCCGGGCGTACTGCACCATCGCATCCGTCGACCCGGTGAAGTCGTCTCCGTAGAAGGCGACCTCAACCACGGCGGCCTCCGTCCTGCGCGGACGACTGCGGCGCCCCGAACGTGTCCAGCGCTTCCCGCAAGGCAGGCACCTGCTCGGCCGCGTCCTGCAGGTCTGTGCCGGAGGTGGCCGCCGCCCAGGCTGCCCGCATCGCGGTGACTCCGGCGCTCGCGCCGCCCGGGTGACCGTGAATGCCACCGCCGGCCAGCACGAGCAGGTCAGTGGTGTTCGTCCGCCGGTAGGTCTCCGGCGCCAGCCCCGCTGTCTGACCGGACGAAAGCACCGGCAGGGTCTCGTAGCCGCCCAGGAACGGCGTGCGTACGGCGGCGATTGAGCGCAGCACCTCCTCGTCGGTCTCGTAGAACTTGTTGGACAGACCGTTGGTGTGCAGCTGGTCGGCACCGGCGAGCCGGGCGAGCTTGGACCAGGCGACGTAGTCGATGCCGAGCTGCGGCGCTCGGGTGTAGAGACCGGTCATCGCACGATGGCCGTGGATGGGGAGGCTGCAGCGTTCCCGCAGCCAGGCGAGACCGCTGAAGCCGACGAGGTTCACGCAGACCATCACGCAGGTGCCGCCGGCGTCACGGACCAGGTCGTGGTTGGCGGCCATCCGGTCGAGGTCGTCGGTGATGTTGAACGCGTACATCGGACGCCGGCCGGTGCGGGCGGCGACCTTGCCGAGCTCCTCCGACACCACGGCCACCCGCTCGGCGAGCGGCGAATGCGGCGGATTGCCCATCAGTTCGTCGTCCTTGATGAAGTCGATCCCGGCCTCGGCGAGCTCGCGGACGAGGAGGCGGAGCTCCTCGGGTGGCAGCCCGATGCTGGGCTTCACGATCGTGCCGAGCAGGACGCCGTCCGGCCGGTCGAGCAGCTCCCGCGTCCCGCGAACGCCGTACTGCGGTCCGGGGTAGCGCTCGGCGAACGCGAGCGGCAGATCGAGGTCGAGCAGCCGGATGCCGGCGAGCTGGCGGAGCTCGAACAGGTTCCCGGCGACCGCGGCGAGCAGGTTGGGCAACGAGGGACCGAAGTTGTCCAGTCCGAAGGCGATCCGCACGTGCGCGCTGCGCTTGCGCTCGTCACCTGATGCCCCGGGAAGGTCGGCGTTTCCTGTCGGTGGCAGCTCCTCGACCGACAGGACCCTGGCCGCGAACCGCTCCCGGAGCTCGGCCGTTTCGCGGGCGACCTTCACGAACGTCCCGGTCGACTGCTCGCCGGCGATGGCCTCGGCGGCCTGGTCGAGGGGGAGGTAGGTCTCCACCAGGTACGTCGCGACGACCTCGGCAGCTGCTGACATCAGGACTCTCCTTCGCTCGGGACGGCGCGATGGTTCAGTCTCCATCGGGAAACCTCAAGAAAACAAGGCAGATCGGTCACCCTGTGGATGACTGGTTGACATCGTGACCTCAGCAGGCAAAGGTTTTCCTCATGGCGATGATCCCAGCGACCCTGCTGCTCGAGGACCGGGCCGCGCTGGCGATGAACGCGGTGACCGGTCTGGCCGACGACGACCTGGACGGCATCCCGTTCTTCAGCGCGAACCTGCTGGCCCGCCCGGCCCGCATGGACCACGGCGACTGGGACTACGGCTCCAGCCACGGCCGGCTCACCGATGCGATCCTGCTGGCCCGCCAGATGACCGGCGGCAAGGACTGGGATCCGCGCTGGGAGACGATCGCGGACCGCTACCGGCAACGCCTCTTCGCGCTGCTCCACGACGACGGGCTCACCTATCGCCAGGCCCACCCGAAGGGTCACTGGCTGCCGAACGCCAACCTGATCGACCAGCGCGCCACGCTGCTCGCCATGACGACCGCGGTGGTCGCCACCGACGACCCGCAGGCGCAGCAGGCGGCCGACCGCCAGGTGGCGGGGCTCAAACGGATCGCGATCAAGGAGCGCGACGTCTGGTTCTACCCCGCCTCGGAGTACACGAAGGACGGCTGGCCGTCGTCGAACGCGATCGACCTCCATCTCGCGCCCGACCCGGCGTCGTTCTCCGGCCGGCTGATCATGCCGCTGCTGCGCTACCACCAGGCGACCGGCAACACCGACGCGCTGGAGCTGTGCGAGTGGTTCGCCCGGCTGATCGTGGAGAAGAGCGGCGTCTACAACGCGGACGGCAGCTTCAACGCGGCCCGCGCGTACCGCAGTGGTCACTTCCACACCCGGGTCGGCACGCTCGAGGGTCTGGCCCGCCTGGCCAGGCACACCGGCGATCACGGGCTGACCGAGTTCGTGCGGCGCAGCTACGACTGGGTGCTCGGTGAGGCGACGAGGTTCGGGTGGACACCCGGCGACCTGGCCGACCAGCAGTACGAGCACGAGACCTGTTCACTCGTCGACCTCGTCGGGCTCGGTACGACGCTGGCCGGTAACGGTCTCACGCAGTACTGGGCGGTCGTCGAGCGGTTCGTCCGCAACCACCTGGCCGCGTCGCAACTGCAGGACGTCAGCTGGGTCGAGTCCGCGCCGGACCGTTCGCAGGACGAGCCCGGCTGGCGGACGTACGTGAACGTCGGCGAGCGCGTGCTCGGCGCGTTCTGCGGGTACGGCGCCCCGAACGACTACGTGTCCGACGTACCACTGGGCCGCGGCCACACGAACGACGTACAGGCCTGCTGTGTCGGGTCCGGAGTACGAGGACTGTTCTGGGCCTGGAACAGCATTGTCACCGGCGACAACCGGCTGACGCGGGTCAACCTGCTGCTGACTCGCGGGCACCACGCGGTCGACGTCGTCAGCCACCTGCCGGTCGAGGGCAAGGTCGAGCTGCACGTCAACGAGCCGATCGACGAGCTGCGGATGCGGATCCCCGAGTGGGCCGGGTACGCGCGGCTCAAGCTGCAGCGCGGCGACGACGAGTGGACCGGCGCCGAGCGGATCTGGGCGCCGGACGGCTACCTGTCGATCCCGCGGCCGCGGCCGGGGGAGCGGATCACGGTGACGTTCCCCGTGGTCGAGCAGACCACCACGGAGCTTGCGGCCGGCAACGAGTTCCGCACCACCTGGCGCGGCGACGACGTGATCGCGATCGACCCGCCGGGCCGGTCCCGCCCGATGTACGGCGACCGTCCGGAACACGCCGGCGGCCTGCGTGAGTACGAGCTCCACCGACCCGAGACGGAGTGGTCCTGGTGACAACTGACTGGGTGCTGTCCGAGCCGCCGACCGAGCTGACGGGGTTGACGGCGTACGACCTGCGTTGTGAGCACCGCGTCGATCCGCTCGGCATAGGTACGGCGCGACCGCGGCTGAGCTGGCGGCTCGCGTCGCCGACCCGCGGCGACCGGCAGGCCGCGTTCCGCGTGCGGGTGTTGCGGGACGGCGTACAGGTCTGGGACAGCGGCTGGAGGGACGAGCCGTCGACGTCCGTCGATCACGGTGGCGCTCCGCTGACGTCGCAGACCGACTACACCTGGCAGGTCGAGGTGCGTGACGCGGCAGGGCGCGTGTCCGGTGCCGAGGCGTCGTTCGCGACCGGCATCTTCCACGACGACGAGTGGGAGGCGCACTGGATCGAACACGACTACGAGACCGACCCGTACTTCGAGCCGCCGGTGGACCGTGCCGAGCCCCGAACGGTGCGGCAGGCAACCATCGCGCCACCGCGGTACTACCGGCGCTCGTTCGAGCTGACGCAGCCGGTGACCCGGGCACGGCTCTACGCCACTGCCCACGGCCTGTACCAGTTCAGTGCCAACGGTCAGCGAGTCGGCAACGACGAGTTGACGCCCGGATGGACCGACTACCGCGAGCGCGTCGCCTACCAGACGTACGACGTGACAGACGTGCTGCGCGAGGGCGAGAACGTGATCGGCGCCGTCCTCGGCGAGGGCTGGTGGTCCGGGTACGTCGGATGGGACACCCGGAGCCACGCGCACCACTACGGCAAGAAGCCGCAACTGCTGGCGCAGCTCGTCGTCGACCATCCGGACGGATCGCGGACCGTGGTCGCGACCGACGGCCGGTGGGTCGAGCGCGTCGGGCCGATCAGGTTCGCGGACCTGCTGATGGGGGAGTCGTACGACGCGCGGCACGAGCTGGGCGACTGGTCGAGCCCGGGGTACGACGCGGGCGAGTGGGCGCCGGCGGGTGACGTCGGCGGTGACGTGTCGACACTGATCGCCATGACGACCGAGCCCGTGCGGGTCACGTCGGAGCTGCCGGCGGTCGCTGTGACAGCGCTCGCACCCGGGCGATTCATCGTGGACCTCGGGCAGAACCTGGCCGGCCGGGTCCGGTTGCGGGTGCGTGGCGCCCAGGCCGGGGACCGGATCCGCCTGCGGCACGGCGAGATGCTGCAGGCCGACGGGGAGCTGTACACCGCGAACCTGCGGACCGCCGACGCGACGGACTACTTCGTCAGCGCCGGCGCGGCCGACGAGTTCTTCGAGCCGGTCTTCACCGTGCACGGCTTCCGGTACGTCGAGGTCGACGGCTACCCGGGTGAGCTGACGGTCGAGGACGTCGCCGGACGGGTCCTGCATTCGGACACTCCGGTCGCCGGGCGGTTCGAGTGTTCGGATCCGGGCGTCAACCAGCTGCTCAGCAACATTCGCTGGGGGCAACGCGGCAACTTCGTCAGCGTGCCCACGGACTGTCCGCAGCGCGACGAGCGCCTCGGCTGGACCGCGGACGCACAGATCTTCCTGCCGACGGCGGCGTACCAGGCCGACGTCCTGACGTTCTTCGAGAACTGGTTCGCCGATCTCGCGGTCGCGCAGACCGACGAGGGCGCGATCCCGGACGTGATTCCGCATGTGATCACCGGCCGGCACGGGACGCCCGCCTGGGCGGACGCGGCGACGATCGTGCCGTGGACCCTGTACCGGATCTACGGCGACGAGCGGGTACTGCGGACCGCGTGGCCGGTGATGCGGCGCTGGGTCGACTACGTGCACCGGGCGAACCCCGATCTGATCTGGCGGAACCGGACGAGCGGTCACTACGGTGACTGGTTGCAGGTCGGCGTCAAGACCGACCGGGATGTGCTCGCGACGGCGTACTTCGCGCGCAGCGTGGAGTTCACGGCGGCAGCCGCTCGGGTGCTCGGGCTGACGGATGACGCAGCGAAGTACGGCGCTCTGCACGATGAGATCGCGGCCGCGTTCGTCGCGGAGTTCGTCGATGCCGAGGGCAAGATTCGTGGTGACACGCAGACGGGGTACCTGTTGGCGCTGGCCTTCGGGTTGTTGCCGGAGCACGCCGAGCAGGCGGCCGTGAAGCATCTCGTCGCGGATCTCGAGCGGCGCGAGCGGTCGTTGACGACCGGGTTCGCCGGCGTGGCGTTGTTGTGCCCGATCCTGACGAAGTACGGGTACGCCGACCTCGCGTACGACCTGCTGCACGACGACCGCTACCCGTCGTGGGGGTACTCGATCAAGCACGGCGCGACGACGATCTGGGAGCGCTGGGACGGGTGGACCGAGGAGAACGGGTTCGGCCCGGTGGCGATGAACTCGTTCAACCACTACTCGCTCGGCTCGGTCGGTGAGTGGCTGTACGGCGACGTCGCCGGCATCAGTCAGTCCGAGCAGTCGATCGGCTTCCGCGACCTCGTCGTCAAGCCCCGCCCCGGCGGCCGCCTGACCTGGGCCGAAGCGTCGTACGACATCCCGTCCGGCCGCGTCTCCACCCGCTGGGAGCTGTCCGACGGCACTCTCACCCTCGACGTGACCATTCCGCCCGGCGCCGACGCGACGATCCACATTCCCACCAAGGACCCCGACTCCACCCAGGAGTCCGGCCGTCCCCTGACCGAGTCCGAGGGCCTCACCCCACTCGACTCAACCCCCGACACCACCCTCTGCCGCGCCGCCCCCGGCACCTACCGCTTCACCACCCCCGCCTAGCCCCAACCCCTTACCCGCTCACCCCGCCCCGCTCGCCCCGCCGTGCGCCCGTGATCAACCGCCTCTCGTGGGTTGACGTCCGAGATGCAGGGTTTGCGTCCAGGATCTCGGACGCAAACCCTGCATCTGGTGGGCCCACCCACCAGATGCGGCTCGAAGAGCAGCCGGGGCGCGGGTGCTGAGGGGAGGGGACGAGCGGTCGCGCGGCGGGCCGGAGGCAGGTGGCTCGGCAGCGGCAGGTGGCCCCGCGGCGGCGGGTGGCTGAGCGGCGGAGCGGGGGGTGAGCGGCGGCGGGTGGGTCAGCGGCGGCGGGGTGGGTGGGCTGTGGAGGCGCGGACGACGAGTTCGCCCTGGACGTGGGTGGTGGCGGGAGTGGGTTCGGGCCCGAAGCGGGACCAGGCCTGGCGGCCGAGTTCGACGGTGGAGGCGGCGTACGTCGTGAGGCCGGGGTCGGTGTGGGCGCTCATCGGGGCGTCGTCGATCCCGGCGACCGAGATGTCGCCCGGGACGGACAGGCCGAGCTCGCGCAGGCGGCTCAGGACGCCGACGGCGACGTGGTCGTTGAAGCAGATCATCGCGGTCGGGTTGTACGAGAGCGCCTCCTCCACCGCCTCCTGCCCGTCGACGAGCGTCGACCCGCACGGCACCCGGATGATGGTGAGACCGGACGCCTCAGGAGAGCGGAACCCCCGCTGGCGTTGCTGATCGGACCACGCGGCCGTCGGGCCCTGCAGGTACGCGATCCTCTTGTGCCCCAGCGACGCGAGGTGTTCGCACAGCGCCCGGACGCCGACGTGATAGTCGACCACCACCGAGCCGACGGCGGGATGCCGCAGTACCCGATTGATGAGCACGAGCCGGCGCGCCGCCTCGGCGACCTCGCGCAGGCGGGGCGTGCTCATCCGCGGCGCGCACAGCAGCAGGCCGTCGACCCATCGCGCGAGCTCGATCGCGGATCGGTACTCCTGCTCCGGGTCCTCCTCGGTGCCGGCCACCAGCGTGTGGTGATCGTCGGCGGCCGCCTCCGCGGCGACCCCTTTGAGGATCTCCGCGAAGTACGGATTGCCGAGGTCCGGTACGACGACGCCGACCGTGCGGCTGCTTCCGCGCAGCAGTGTCTGCGCGGCCGGGTTCGGCCGGTAGCCGACGTCCTGGGCGGCCGTGCGGACCCGCTCGGCGACCTCCGGCGACACCGGCTTGCCCCCGCTCAGCACCCGCGACACGGTCGCCGTCGACACCTCGGCCAGCCGCGCCACGTCATGGATCGTGGCACGGGCGGCGGGCTTCGCAGCAGGCTTTCTCACGCGCCCATTGGACCATGAGCACCGCCCAGATCGCTGCCGCCAGAACAATGTAAACCTTTTCCCGATTTCCCGGGACGAACTCTTGACGCCGCCGCGCTGCACTGCGACGGTAACCGGGAAAAGCATTACCCGCCCACCGCCCCGGGCTTGTGTTGCGGCGGTCCGCGCGAGGAGAACACCGTGCGAAATCGTCTCTTGAGTCTGTGTCTGGCCGTGCTCGTCGCGGCCGGCGTGCTGACCGCGTCGGCCACCGCGTCCACCAGGGCGAGCGCCGCCAACCCGGCGACGTACGGCCCGTTCGACCCGCGGATCGAGCTCGACGGTCACTGGGGCCGTGACGACGACGTCGCGATCACGGTGAACTCCGGATCGTCGGTTCGCTTCCGCTTCACCGGGTCACAGCTCGGCGCGCTGTTCGACACCGCGTCGATCACCGTCCCGGCCCAGCTGTACGTCGCCGTCGACGGGCAGGCGCCCGTCCTGCACAAGGTGGACGCGGAGCGCAAGGTGTTCGCCGAGGGGCTCGACCCGGCGGTCGCGCACACCGCGGAGATCCTGGTCAAGGACGTCGACGAGTACGTGAACCGCTGGAACGTGCCGCTGCAGACGGGCGTCGTGCTGGAGAAGATCGAGCTCGCGCCAGGCGCCAAGCTGATCCCGCTGCCGACCACGGCGGAGCACCGCATCGAGTTCTACGGCGACTCGATCACCCAGGGCGTGATGGCGCTGTGCGCCGAGCTGGGCACCGACTGCGCCGACGGCACCAAGGCGTACCCGCACCTGGTCGGCAAGGCCTTCGGCGCGGACACCAACCAGGTCGGCTTCGGCAAGCAGGGCATCCTGCAGCCCGGTCACGGCGGCGTCGGGACAGCGGCCGAGTCGTTCGGCTGGAACCTGGCCGGCTTCCCGGCCACCGGGTTCGACCCCGAGGCCGTCGTCGTCAACTTCGGCACGAACGACGCCGCGTACCCGAGCGCCGAGTTCACGCCGGCGTACCTCGCCTATCTGCGGAAGATCCGTGCCGCCGACCCGCAGGCGCTGATCGTTGCCCTCCGCCCGTTCAACGGCACGCATGCCGACGACATCAAGACCGCCGTCGCCGCCGCGAACGACCGCAGGATCGTTTACGTCGACACGACAGGCTGGCTCGGCCCGGACGACTTCAACGGCAGCACGCACCCGAACATCCAGGGGCACCAGGTCGCCGCCGGCAAACTCACCGCGGTCATCAAGCAGCTGACGGGCTGGTCCACCGGACCGATCGGAAAGCCGAAGCTCGCTCCGGTGGACGTCGAGGAGGCGACCTGCTCGGACACCCCGCTCACCCTGACGTTCGACGGACCCGTCCGACTCGGCGTCACCGGCAAACTCCGGATCCACCAGGCGAACGGCGAGGTCGTCGACACGATCAGCCTCGCGGATCTCACGTCGTACCACCGGACGGTCGGCGGCGCGCGGACGGACTACGACCAGGTGCACACGTGGACGTACCAGGCGGTCGTCGTCGACGGCCGGACCGTGAAGGTCTACCCGCACCAGCGCCTGGCGCCGGGACAGCTGTACTACGTGACGGTCGATCCCGGTTTCGTGCTCGGCGATCCCGGCATCACCGGGGCGAACGAGTGGCGGTTCCGGACGCAGCGCGACCCCAGCACCGACGACACCCTGCGGGTGGACGCCCAAGGGGGCGGTGACTTCTGCACCGTGCAGGCGGCGATCGACTTCGTGGGCGAGGGGCACAAGTCCTCGATCGACGTCGGTCCGGGCCTGTACCGCGAGCTGGTCTGGGTGCCGCCGACCAAGCCGGGTCTGACGATCCGCGGTGCGGGTGCGGGGAAGACCGTGATCGGATACCCGAACAACAACCTGCTGAACGGCGACTCCGCGATGGGCAGCGTCCCGGTCGAGCAGTCGTACTGCCAGCGCCGCGTCATCCCGCAGTCCGACCGCTTCAACTGCTGGCGCTCCGCGATGGCCGTCTTCGCCGACGACTTCACGATGTCGGACGTGACGGTGCGCAACCTCACGCCGTACCGCGGTTCGCAGGCCGAGGCGTTCTTCGGGAACGGCAGCCGGATCGTCCTGGCCCGCGTCCGGATCCTCGGGTACCAGGACAGCCTCCGCCTGCAGGGACAGGCGTTCGTGACGAACAGCTACGTCGAGGGCGATGTGGACTTCGTCTGGGGCACCGGCGGGGTGTTCATGCAGGACTCGGAGCTGAAGGCGCTGCACGAGGGCTATTACAACCAGGTCCGCAACATCGACAACGGACCCGGCAACATCTTCGTCCGGGTCCGGCTGACCCGTGCGCCGGAGGTGGCCGACGACAGCGTGTTCCTAGCGCGGGCGGAGCTCAGCCGGTTCCCGGCGAGCCAGGCCGTGTTCATCGACTCGGCCATGGACAGCCACGTGAAGAAGACCGGCTGGCTGATCACCAGCCCCAACGACTGTGCGGCAGCAGGCCAGCTCCGGTTCTGGGAGTACCACAGCACCGACCTGACCGGCCGCCCGCTCGACACCACCGCACGACTGGCGTGCTCCCGGCAGCTCGGCGACGACGAGGCAGCGAAGCTGCGCGACCCGGCGTCCGTGTTCGGCGGCTGGCACCCGGTTGTTCCCCGCCTCGAAAGGTGATCCATCATGATGAACGTCAACCGTCGGGCCATTCTCGGAGGTGCTCTCGCCGTGACTGCCGGCAGCGCCGCCGGGTGGCCGCGGACCGCGGCCGCGACGGAGGTTCCCGCGGGCGGTGTGCAGCCGCGCCCGGCGCCGCGTCCCGTCGCGCCGGTGAATGCTGAGGTCGCGGCCGCCCACGCGGCGATCTACAAGACCCTGCCGGAGGTCGTCGTCGGGGTCGACGTCGAGGACCTGATGAAGATCCACACCGCCGCCGACGCGGACGTGCTGCGCCCGCAGCTGGTCGCGCAGGTGTGGAAGGACACCGGCGTCCTGCCGACCGGGCTGCCGACGGTACGGCGCGATGTCGGCGTCCCGGCGGAGGTGCCCGAGTTCACCGGCGTACGGCGCTACGACAAGCTCGACGTCGCGATGCCGTTCGGGTACATCGCCACGGTGTTCGTCCTCGAGCCGACGCTGAGCCCGCACCGGCGCGTCGCGTTCTACCACAACGGGCACGGTGAGGGCCTGGACACGATGCAGCGGGTCGCGCAGGGCCTGCTCGACCACGGGTACACCGTGCTGCTGTTCGCGATGCCGTTCTACCACTGGAACCCGAAGACCCTGCAGGACCCGGCGGACCCGACGCAGCAGTTGCAGCCGTCCCACAACGACCTGCCGCTGTGGGAGTCGGCGACGTACTCGCCGCTCGCGCTCTTCATGGAGCCGCTGGCCGTCGCGATGAACTACGTCCAGGAGACGTACCGTCCGTCGTCCGTGCAGATGATCGGACTGTCCGGCGGCGGCTGGGCGACGACCGTCTACCCGGCGCTCGACACCCGGATCACGCGGTCGTACCCGACGGCCGGCTCGCTGCCCTTCTTCGTCCGGCCGGGGTCGCCGAAGCCGAGCCCGACGCGGGGCGACTGGGAACAACGGCTGGACAAGCAGCCGGGGCTCTACGGGCTCGCCGACTTCCCGGACTTCTACGCGCTCGCGTCGGTCGGGAAGAACCGCCGGCAGATCCAGATCCTCAACCGGTTCGACGACTGCTGCTTCAACGGCGTCGGCCACCGGTCGTACGAGGCGGCGGTGCGGCAGCGGATCGCGGTGATCGGGACCGATGCGGTGAGCAACGAGTCGAACGGTCACTGGGAGCTGCTCGAGGACGCCACCCACGGCGACCACACGATCAGCCCGTACGCGCTGTCGGTCATCCTGTGGGACCTGGACGTCAACTGCTCCCACCTGCCGTGAGCTGAGGACAAGGGGCGGCCCGGTGGACCGCCCCTTGTCTCACCTGATCTGGTGAACGTCCTTCACCGGGTGCCCGTTGACGGTCACGCTGTCGAACGTGAGCGCGGCATGCTGCACCGTGCTCGGCTGGTCGACGGTGAACTCGCAGTCGACCAGGCGGAAGTCCTCGATCCGCGAGTGCCGGTAGCCACGCAGCAGCAGCGCGTTGCGGGCCTGTTCGACCTTGACGCCGCGGAGTTCGACGTTCCGGACGTACGGCGTCAGCGGGCCGGCCTCGCCCTCGCCGCGGTAGAAGTTGCACTGGACAACTTCCTTCAGGACCTTCGTGACCGTGATGTCGCGCAGGTAGACGTTCTCCACGAACCCGCCGCGAACCGCGTTCGTCTTGATGTACAGGGCGAAGTACGGCCCGCCGATCGTGCAGTTGCGGACGTAGACGTTGCGGATGCCGCCGGTGAGGTCCGAGCCGAGCGTGATCGCGCCGTACTTGACCCCCAGCTCGCAGTCCTCGATCAGCACGTCCTCGGTCGGTACGTCGACCCGCAGCCCGTCGGCCTCGCGACCGGACTTGAGCACGATGCAGTCGTCGCCGGCGTCGATGACACAGCCGCTGATCACGACCGAGCGGCACGACTCGAGGTCGATGCCGTCGTTGTTCGGGCCGTGGGAGTCGATCACGACGTCCCGGATCGTCACGTTGCGGCACAGGACGGGATGCAGTTGCCAGAACGGCGAGCGGATCAGGGTCACGCCCTCGATCAGCACGTTCGTGCAGTTGTACGGCTGGACGAAGCTCGACCGCAGCCGGTGCCCGGCGTCGCGGTCCGCGAGCGGTACGCCGTACCAGCTCTGTTCCCGGAGACGCCTGAACTCCTCGTCGCACTCGTGGAACCACTGCCACCAGGTGTCCCACGAGCCTTGGCCGTCGAGCGTGCCGGTGCCGGTGATCGCGATGTCGGTGCAACCGTTCGCGTAGATCATCGGCGAGTAGTTGAGCACCTCGACGCCCTCGTACCGGGTCTCGACCACGGGCAGGTAGTCGGAAGGATCGGTGCTGAAGCGGAGCGTGGCGCCTTCGGAGACGTGCAGCTCGACGTGGGAACGAAGGTGGATCGGGCCGGTGTGCCAGGTGCCGGGCGGTACGACGACACGGCCGCCGCCGGACTCGCTGCAGGCCCGGACGGCGGCCGCGATACCGGCGGTGGCGTCGTTCTCGACCGCGCCGTACGAGGTGATGGGGAAGTCGACGGCGGGAAAGGCAGGCGGCCGGACGTCGGCGAGGATGCGCTCGACGTCCGGCCAGCCGGGGGCGTGGTCTGTCACAGGAGCTGCGCCGGGTCGGTGATGAGCTGCCCGTTGACCGTGAAGTTCTGGAACGTCAGCTGGGTGTCCTGGATCGAGCTCGGTGAGTCGATGCTGGTGTAGGTGCAGTCGATCAGGCGGAAGTCCTGGATCGGCGACCGCGGGTAGCCGAAGATCGAGAACGCGTTGCGCGCATGGCCGACGGTGATGTTGCGCAGCTCGACGTTGCGCACCCGCGGCGTCAGCGGGCCGACGTCGCCCTCGCTGCGGTAGAAGTTGCAGGACACGACTTCCTTGGTCAGGTTGGAGATCTCGAGGTCGCGCAGGTAGATGTTCTCGGCGAAGCCGCCGCGGACCGAGTTCGTCTTGATGTACAGGCCGAAGTACAGGTACGGGCTGCCCAGCGTGCAGTTGCGGACGAACACGTTCCGGACGCCGCCGGTCATCTCGCTGCCGATCGTGATCGCGCCGTAGCGGATGTTCATCGTGCAGTCCTCGATCAGGATGTTCTCCGACGGCACGTTGATCCGCAGGCCGTCGGCGCCCTTGCCGGACTTGATCGCGATGCAGTCGTCGCCGCAGTTGAACGTGCAGTCCTGGATGTGGACGTACTGCGAACTCTCCGGGTTGACGCCGTCGTTGTTCGGGCCGCGGGTGTCGATGGTCAAGCCCCGGACCGTGACGTTGCGGGACAGCACCGGGTGCACCTCCCAGAACGGCGACCGCAGGATCGTCAGGCCCTCGATCAGCACGTTGCGGCAGGACTGCGTCTCGATGAACGCGGCGCGCAGATGGTGCCCGGGGCCGAACACGCGGTCCTTCACCGGCACGCCGTCGGCCACCATCTTCTGCAGCGTCTGCGCGTCCGCACCGCCCGGGCCCGTCCAGGACCACCAGGTCTCCCAGGTCCCGCCGCCGTCGAGCGTGCCGCTGCCGGTGAGCGCGATGTTCTCGCAGTCGCGCGCGTAGATGAACGGCGAGTAGTTCATCAGCTCCTGGCCCTCGAACCGGGTCAGGACGACCGGGAGGTACTGCTCCGGGTCGCTGCTGAAGAGCAGCGTCGCGCCTGCGGACACGTGCAGGTTGACGTTCGACCTCAGGTGGATCGCGCCGGTCAGGAAGGTCCCGGCCGGTACGACGACCCGCCCGCCGCCGGCGTTGTGACAGGCCGCGATCGCCTTCGCGATCGCGTCGGTCGCCAGGGTGGTGGCGTCGGGGACCGCGCCGAAGGTCGTGATCGAGAAGTCGCGATCCGGGAACTGCGGCGGCCGGATGGTGGACAGAATGTGCCCGACATGCCCCCACCCGGGCCCCGGGTCGAGGTCGGCCGAAGAACCGAACTCCGCCGCCGCACCACCGCCTCCCGCACTGCCGCTTCCCGCGCCCGCGCCACCCGCGCCCGCACCGCTCGCGCCGCCGGCGGCGGCCGGGCCGGCGCCGAGGCTCGTAGCCGTGCCGGCGAGGGCTGCGGCGGCGCCCAGGCGGAGGAAGTTCTTCCGAGTCAGGTCATCCATGTGAGGCTCCTCAGTTGTCGACGCGGGCGCCGTTGATCCAGACCTGGTCCAGGCGCAGGCCCTCGACGTGCTCGATCACGTTGTCCTCGGTGATCGCGTCGAAGCGGCACTGGTGCAGGTGGATGTCGCGCAGCGGGTCGTCGGTCAGGCCGAGCAGGTTCAGGGCCCGCGGCGCGGACGCCACGGTGAGTTGGCTGATCGTGATGCCGTGCACGTCCGGCGGGTACGCGCCGGTGATCACGTTGGCGTAGTTGAGCACGATCTCGATCGCGGCGTCCGCGGCCTGTCCGACGGTGACCCGCCGTACGTCGATGTTCGCGATCGTCCCGCCGCGCTGCGGGTTGCTCTTGATCCGGATCGCCCGCTCGAGGTGCGGGCTGCTCATCCGGCAGTCCCGGACGAAGATGTCCATGACGCCGCCGCTGGTCTCGCTGCCGGCCGTCACGCCGCCGTTCCCGTCGGCCATCTCGCAGTTGCGTACGACGGCGTACCGGGACGGCACGTTCACCCGGCGGCCGTCGGCGTCCTTGCCGGACTTGAACGCGATGCAGTCGTCACCGGTGGAGATCGTGCAGTTCTCGATCAGGACGTCGGTGCAGGACTCGGGGTCGATGCCGTCGTTGTTCGGGCCGTGCGGACTGTCGACGGTGACGCCGCGGACGGTGACGTTGCGGCAGAGCACCGGGTGGATGTTCCACATCGGGGAGTCCTTGACGGTGATGCCGTCGAGCAGGACGTTCTCGCAGCGGTTGAACTGCAGGAGGTTCGGCCGCAGGTAATGCCCCTCACCGAACACGCGCTCCTCGACCGGGACACCCTCCGCGGCCATCTGCAGCAGGGTCGTCTTGTCGGGTCCCTCGTTCGGCGGCGGCCCGCCGGTCCAGTCCCACCAGTGCGTGGCGTCGGCGCGGCCGTCGAGCATTCCCTGGCCGGTGACCGCGATGTCGCGCTGCCCGTAGGCGTAGACGAAGGCCGAGTAGTTGTAGCACTCGGTCCCCTCGTAGCGCGTCGGCACGACAGGGAGGTACGCCGCCGGGTCGTGACTGAACGCGAGCCGCGCACCCTTCTTCAGGTGCAGGTCGACCCGGCTCAGCAGGTGGACCGCGCCGGTCCGGTAGTCGCCGGCCGGTACGACGACATGCCCGCCGCCGTCGCGGTGACACGCCTCGATCGCCGCGCGGAGGGCCGCCGTACAGTCGGTGGCGTCGTCGCCGACGGCACCGAAGTCGGTCACGTCGTACCAGCGGTCCGGGAACAGCGGCGGGCGGATCCGGCTGAGGATCTCGATCACCTGCGCGTCGGGAGCGGGGCCGGCGGCGGCCGGGGCGGTACCGCCGCCGAGCGTGGCTCCGCCGGCGAGAACAGCTCCACCGGCGAACAGGACAGTACGGCGACGAAGTGGGGCGGGCATCCGCGGCCTCCTAGCATGCAAACGATTGCAACCGATCGTGCCCGCAGAGCGCGGCAGTGTCAACGCCTGGCGCGACCGAACTCTTGACCGGCCTGAAATCTCTTGGATACTTGCGGGCAAAGCTTTACCCCACCCCGCTGTGAGGAAGGGGCTCCGCCCATGCGTCCCACCCGCCGTCAGCTGCTCGCCACCGGTCTCGGAGGTGTTGTTGCCGCAGGCATCGGATTGCCCGCTGCTGCCGATCCGAGTGCCGATCCGAGTGCCGATCCGAGTGTCGAAGGTCTGGTCCGGTCCAGGATCCGGCCGCCGCTGTTCCGTGACGCCTGGTTCCCGATCACGCAGTACGGCGCCACGCCCGAGGACGCCACCGCGGGCATCGCCGCCGCGATCTCCGCCTGCCACCGGGCCGGCGGCGGGCACGTCGTCGTACCGCCCGGAGTGTGGCACACCGGTGCGATCAACCTGCTGAGTTACGTCGACCTGCACCTGGAGGAGGGAGCGACGCTGCGGTTCAGTACGGATCCGGCGGCGTACCTGCCGGTCGTGCGGACCCGGTGGCAGAGCGTCGAGCTCTACAACTACTCGTCGCTGATCCGCGCCGAGGGCCAGACCGGAATCGGGATCACCGGCAAGGGCGTGCTCGACGGCGCCGGCGACAACGAGCACTGGTGGTACTGGATCGGCAGCGGACAGTACGGCTGGCACACCGGCCTGCCGAACCAGCGCGCCGACTGGGCCGAGCTGGAGCGGATGAACAACGAGCAGATCCCGCTCGAGGAGCGCGTGTTCGGCGCGGGGCACTATCTGCGGCCGAGCTTCATCCAGCCGTTCCGCTGCGAGGGCGTGCTGATCGAGGGCGTGACCGTCAAGGACTCGCCGATGTGGACCATCCACCCGCTCGAGTGCCGCAATGTCACCGTGCGTGGCGTCACGGTCGAGAACCTGGGTCCGAACGGCGACGGCTGCAACCCGGAGTCCTGTACCGACGTCCTGATTCGCGACTGCACGTTCGCGACCCACGACGACTGCATCGCGATCAAGTCCGGCCGGGACGCCGACGGCCGCCGGCTCGGGATGCCGTCGCGCGGGATCATCGTCGAGGACTGCACGTTCGTCAGCGGTGGCGCCGCGGTGGCTGTCGGTAGTGAGATGAGCGGCGGTGTCGCGGACGTCTTCGTCCGGCGGTTGTCCGCGCCGGCCGACCCGGCCGCGGACGAGGCCTACCTGCAATGGCTGCTGTGCGTGAAGTCCACTTCGACACGCGGTGGCTATGTCCACACTGTCGATGTCCGCGACGTGGATTCGCGAGCGTGGATGTATCGTCCATTGGAGATCACTTTCAGCTACCAGGGAGGTGGCGACCAGTCGTTGTTCCCCGATGTGCGTGACATCCGCTTGGATGCGGTCCGGGTGGCCCGGGCCGAGCGGGCGTACCGCGTCGTGGGGGCGCAGACGCAGCACATCCGGTCGGTGGCGATCAGCAACAGCCGGTTCGACGAGGTCGCGGCGGAGGCTGTCGTACAGTACGCCGACGACGTGACGATCCGGAACGTGTGGATCGGCCAGACTTAGAGGATTTCAGGCTTAGGGGACAGCGGTGGCGGAGCGGGTTCGGCTGATCGACGTGGCGCGCGAGGCGGGCACGTCGGTCTCGACCGTGTCGAGGGCGCTGAACGGTTCCGACCTGATCTCACCCGAGGTGGTCGCCCATGTCCGCGCGGTGGCCGGCCAGCTCGGGTACCGCGCGGACAAGCGGGCGCAGGAGTTCAAGCTCGGCCGCCCGCTGACCGTCGGCGTGACCGTGCCCGACCTGACGAACCCGTTCTTCTCCGAGGTCCTGAAAGGACTGAACGCCGCCGCGCGCGCCGGCGGCTACCGCCTGCTGATCGGCGAGAGCAGTGAGGATCCGGCCGAGGAGCTGCGGCTGGTCGAAGAGCTGGTCGACTACTCCGGTGCGCTGGTGCTGTGCAGTTCCCGGCTGAATCGCGCGGGGCTGGAGAAGGCGCTCGCGCAGCCGGTGCCGGTGGTCTGCATCAACCGCACCGTGAAGAACGCCGGTGTGGTCGCGATCGACTACCGCGTCGCCAGCCGGCTGCTGCTGGAGCACCTCACCGGTCTGGGCCATCGCCGGGTCCTGTACGTCGGCGGTCCGGCGACCTCCTGGTCCGACGGCGAGCGCCGCCGGACGTTGCGGCGTACGGCACGTGCCCTCGACGTGACGCTCGACGAGGTCGACGGCGGCTGGTCCGGGAACCACGGGTACGACGCCGGCCCGACCGTGCTGCACAGCCGGGCGACCGCGGTGATCACGTTCAACGACCTGGTCGGGATCGGGCTGCTGAGCTGGATGTACGACAACGGCGTCGAGGTCCCGTCCGAGCTGTCCGTCGCGTCGTACGACGACATTCCGATCGCGGCGTACTCGCGGCCGCCGCTGACGTCGCTGCGCAACGAGCGGGCCAAGCTGGGCGAGCTGGCCTGGCAGCAGCTCACCAAGCGGCTCGGCGGCGACGACTGGCCGGCGCCGGACCTGCTCGCGCCGGAGCTCGTGGTGCGGGCGAGCACCGGGCCGGCCCGGCGGAGGGCACGCATCCGCGCGAGCTGAAATCCCTGTTTGCAAACGATTGCACGCGGCCCTTGGCGTCGGTTAGCGTTGGCGCATGCTGCCGCCACATGTCGTGCTGGGGACGGCCTACTACCCGGAGTACCTGCCGCGTTCGGCCGGCGACCGGATCGCTGCCGACCTCGACCTGATGGTTGCGGCCGGCCTTACCGCGATCCGTGTCGGGGAGTCGGTCTGGTCGACCTGGGAGCCACGGGACGGCGTCTTCGACCTCGAATGGATCCGCCCGGTGCTCGACGGCGCGGCCGGGCGTGGGATCGCGGTGATCCTCGGGACGCCGACGTACGCCGTGCCGCCGTGGCTGCAACGAGCGCACCCGGAGATCGCGGCCGAGCGGCGCAGCGGTGTCCCGGTGCCGTGGGGGATCCGGCAGGAGATCGACTACGGGCAGCCCGCGTTCCGGTTCCATGCGGAGCGCGTGGTGCGCCGGATCGTCGAGCGGTACCGCGACCATCCGGCGGTGATCGGGTACCAGGTCGACAACGAGCCAGGTGTGCTGCTGGCGCACAACGCGTCCGCGTTCCAGGCGTTCGTCGACCGGCTGCGGCGTGAGTACGGTGATGTCGAGACGCTGAACGAGGCGTGGGGGCTGACGTACTGGTCGCATCGGTTGAGTGAGTGGTCGGAGCTCTGGCGCCCGGACGGGAACAGCACGCCGTCGTACGACCTGGCCTGGCGACGGTTCCAGGCGGAGCGGACGACCGAGTTCATCGGCTGGCAGGCGGAGCTGGTGAAGGCGTTGCGGCGCCCGGGACAGTTCGTGACGACCTGTGTGGCGTACGACCGGCCGGCCGTGGCCGACGTACCGCTGACCTCACGGCTGGATGTTGCCGCAGGCAACATCTACGTGGACGTCCAGGACGGGCTGGCGCGGCCGGCCCGGCCGTCGCGGCTCGAGCCCGGATGGATCGGGCGGAGCGTCGCCGAGCTGTTCCTGGCGGCGGACCGGGTGTACGGATCGCGGGGCGAGCCGTTCCTGGTGACCGAGACGAACGCCACCGCGATCGGCGGCTCGCACCAGAACCGGCCGCCGTACGACGGCCAGCTCCGGCAACTCGCCTGGGCGATGGTGGCGCGCGGCGCGCGGATGATCGAGTACTGGCACTGGCATTCGATCAACCACGGGGCGGAGACGTTCTGGGGCGGGATCCTCGGACACAGTCTGGAGCCGGGGCGGGTCTACCGCGAGATCGCCGCGGTCGGGGCCGAACTGGCGGAGGCCGGTTCGTCGGTTGCCGAGCTCACGCCGGACGTCGACGTCGCGGTGCTGTGGTCGAACGAGAGCGACTGGGCGCTGCAGTTCCAGCCGCCTCTGGCCACGCCTGGAGGTTCGCCGGACAAGGCGTCGTACCGGACGATCGTGGGGGCGTTCTACGGCGGGATCCTGGACGCCGGCCTCCGGCCCGGGGTGGTGCCGGTCGAGCGGCTCGAGGCTGCGTTGTCCGCGCCTGTGGTGGTCGCGGCGGGGATGTATGTCGCGCCGGATGGCTTGCTGGATCGCCTGGTCGAGTACGCGCGCGACGGCGGGCACCTGATCGTCGGGCCGCGGACGGGATACGCGGACGAGGAGGCGCGGCCGCGGGTCGCACCGGCACCGCCGCGGCTGGGCGAAGCGGCGGGCGTGACGTACCAGGAGTTCGAGAACCTGGACTCCGCGCTGCCGGTGACTGGGCTTCGCGGGCAAGCGACGCGGTGGGCGGAGACGTTGATCGTTGACGATGCCGAGGTGCTGGCGTCGTACCAGCATCCGGGTGGTGAGCGCCGGCCGATCGTCACGACCAAGCGCTGCGGTGCCGGGCGGGTGACGTATGTCGGGACCGTGCCGGATACGGAGTTGGCGGCCGCATTGTGGACGGCGTCGTACGGCGAGTCGCGGTTGTTGGCGCCGTCGGTCACCGCGTTGTCGGCGGTGAACGCCGCGGGCGAGCGGCTGTGGTTCGTGCACAACTGGTCCGGGACGGCGGTGGTTGTCGAGCCGCCCGGGTTCGAGCAGTTCGAGTTGGGTCCGTGGGACGTCCGGGTGCTCAGGGAGAGCGTCCAGGGGGAGGCACAGTGAGGTACTTCGAGGATCTGACGCCGAGCACCGGGGCCCGGGAGCCGCGCGCGTGGCTGAGGTCGTCCCGGCCGCGCCTGAGCCTGAACGGCCGCTGGCAGTTCAGGTTGTGGCCGACCGCTCCGGACGGTGAGCCGCGTCCGGACGGCTGGGGTGAGCTGGAGGTTCCGGGGCACTGGGTGCTGCAGGGGCACGATCGGCCGCGGTACACGAACACGGCGTTCCCGTTCCCGATCGATCCGCCGTACGCACCGGACGCGAATCCGACCGGCGACCACTTCCGCTGGTTCGACCTGCCGGACAACTGGCCGGCGGACGGCGCCGTACTGCGCTTCGAGGGCGTCGACTCGTGCTTCAAGGTGTGGGTGAACGGCGTCGAGGCCGGCACCGCGAAGGGAAGCCGCCTGCCGAGCGAGTTCACCGTCGGCCACCTGCTGCGACCGGGGCGGAACTCACTGGCGGTGCGGGTACACCAGTGGTCGTCGGGTTCGTACCTCGAGGACCAGGACATGTGGTGGCTCCCGGGGATCTTCCGGGACGTCACGTTGCTCGCGCGGCCGCTGATCGACGACGTCTTCGTGCACGCGTCGTACGACCATCTGACCGGGGCGGGGACACTGCGGGTGGAGACGGTTGTTGAAGGGGCGCCCGACGCCGTGGTGCGGGTTCCCGAGTTGGGGGTGGTGGCCGAGCCCGGCGTGCCGGTGACTGTTCCGGTGGTGGAGCCGTGGTCGGCCGAGCTGCCGCGGTTGTACGACGCGACGGTCGAGGTGCCGGGGGAGACGGTCGAGCTGCGGATCGGGTTCCGGACCGTGGCGATGGTGGACGGGGTGTTCACCGCGAACGGGCGGCCGCTGTTCTTCCGCGGCGTGAACCGTCACGAACACGACGAGCGGCGCGGCCGGGCGATGACGGTCGAGGCAATGCGGCAGGACCTGGTGCTGATGAAGCAGCACAACGTCAACGCCGTACGGACCGCCCACTATCCGCCGCATCCCGCATTCCTCGACCTGTGCGACGAGCTGGGGCTGTGGGTGATCGACGAGTGCGACATCGAGACGCACGGCTTCATCTACACCGACTGGCGCGGCAATCCGGCCGACGACCCGGCGTGGGCGCCGATGATGCTGGACCGGATGCGGCGGATGGTCGAACGCGACAAGAACCACCCGAGCGTCGTGATCTGGTCGCTCGCCAACGAGAGCCACCGCGGGCGGAACTTCGGTGAGCTGGCGGCGTGGACCCGGGACCGGGACCCGGGCCGGGCGGTGTTCTACGAACGGGACCGGACGTACGAGTTCTCGGACTTCTACAGCCTGATGTACCCGCCGCTGGAGGACCTGGAGGCGATCGGGACCCGGACGGAGGACGTACCGGAGGAGACCGCCGGCGACCCTTCGCTGGAGGCGAGGCGCCGCGCGCTGCCGTTCGTCCTCGCCGAGTACGCACATGCGATGGGCAACGGGCCCGGTGGTCTCGCCGACTACCAGCGGATCCTGGAGCGCTATCCGCGGTTGCAGGGCGGGTTCCTGTGGGAGTGGATCGACCACGGTCTTCTGTTGCCTGGGGCAACCGACCATGTGTACGGCGGTGACTTCGGCGAGCAGCTGCACGGGGCGAACTTCTGTATCGACGGGTTGCTGTTCCCGGACCGTACGCCGTCGCCGGGCCTGACGGAGTACAAGAAGGTCATCGAGCCGGTGCGCATCACCGGGCCGGATCCGCTCGTCGTCCACAACCATCGGACGTTCACGGGCGTGGACGATCTGGAGTTCCTGTGGTCGGTGGCCGAGGACGGTGTCGAGGTGGACGCCGGCCGGTTGGATGTTCCTGATGTCCCGCCGGGGGAGTCGATCGAGCTGGGGCTTGTTCTGCCTGCGTCTTCCGGGGTGGAGCGGGTGCTGACTGTACGCGCGGTGCTGGCGAAGGACGAGGCGTGGGCCACGGCGGGGCATGAGGTTGCCTGGGCGCAGTTCGTACTGGAGGAGCCAGCTGTGGTGGCTGTTCCGGCTGGTCCCGTGGTTGAGAGCGGGGACGTACTGCGGCTTGGTGGGGGTGAGTTCGACCGTAGTACTGGGCGGCTGACTCGACTGTTCGGGCAGGAGGTCGATGGGCCGGTGCTGGACCTGTGGCGTGCTCCGACCGACAACGACAACGGGCAGGGCGGGCGGAACGGCGTCACCCAGGAGTGGCGCGCCGCCGGGCTCGACAGGCTGCTGCACCGGGTCGACACGGTCGACGTGGTGGACGACGAGCTGGTCGTCCGGACGCGGGTGGCGCCTGAAGGGCTGGGCGTCGGCGTGCGTACGACGTACCGGTGGAGCGCTGATGAGGACGTGCTGCGGTTGACCGTGGACGTGGAGCCGGAGGGGGAGTGGGGCGGTACTGCGGTCACACCGCGCTGCGGGAGCTGGCCGCGGGTCGGCGTACGAATGACGTTGCCTCAGGCAATGGAGAAGGTGCGCTGGTACGGCGGCGGGCCGGGTGAGGCGTACGCCGACAGTCGCGAGGCGGCCCGTGTCGGCCTGTACACGCGAACCGTCGACGATTTGCAGACGCCGTACGTCGTCCCGCAGGAGAACGGTGCCCGCGTCGACGTCCGCTGGGCCGAACTGACCGATGCCGAGGGCAATGGTGTCCGCGTGACCGGTGCCCCACACTTCCAGCTCACCGCGCGCCGCTGGACCACGGAGGACCTGGAAGCAGCCCGCCACCGCTCGGACCTGACCCCTCGCGACCACATCTACCTCAACCTGGACCTAGCCCAAACCGGCCTAGGCTCAGCCTCCTGCGGCCCAGCCGCCACAGCCCCACACATCCTGGAAGTCGCGCCCTACACCTTCACCCTGCACTTCCGCCCAGTCCCATCGCCCGATCCCCGGACCAAGGCCGACTGAGGCGCCGAGCCGACTGAGGCGCCGGGCCGACTGAGGTACGCGGCTGCGTGCGCCTCTCGTGCGGATGGCGGGATGTTTCACCGCTCACCTGCTGCAACCCGCCAGCGGGCACACGACCCGCCAGTGCATTGTTGCTCGCAGCAAGATCCACAGGGTGCGGTGGTTGTGGATAACAGAATCCCTTGAAATCAAGGGGATCTGGCTTCGGAAACTGTCGGTGGGGGTGTCTAGAGTTGGTGCATGGAATCTTCGGGGCAGTGGTCTCCTGAGTTGATGAGCGACCAGGAGCTGGTGCGCGCTCTCGACCGGGCCGACGCTGACCTGGCCCGGGTGGAGACCCGGCGGTTGCGGCTCATCGCGGCGCTGGATGCGCGTGGCTACGCCGAACAAGTCGGCGCGCGGGACACGGTGCAGTTCGTGGAGTACCGCTATCGCCTCGACCACCACCGCGCGCGCCGCGACGTCCAACTGGCCCGCGCGCTGCCGAAGTACGCCGCCGTCACCGCCGCTCTCCCCGACACTCTGCCCGACGCTGAACCGGACTCCGACTTCGGTGAGCGGTTGGCGGGCGAGTCGTCGGTGCCGGCGGTGCTGTTGCGGCCGGCGCAAGCCGAGGCGATCGTGACCGCGCTGGAAAAGGTCCCGACGACCGTGCCGGTGACCGATCTCGAGGTGGCCGAACGGGAACTGGTCCGTCTGGCGAAGCATCTGCCACCAGCGGATTTGCGCAAAGCGGCGGAGCAGACCCGCGACATCCTCGACACCGACGGCCCCGAACCCGAAGAACACAAGGCCTACGCCCGCGAAACCCTGACCCTGAGCAGGGCTGACCGAGGCGTCAAGTTCAGGGGCTACCTCGCCAACGAGAACGCCGAACTCCTCCGTTCCCTGATCACCGCCGCCGCCCGTCCCCACAAAACCATCGACGGCGCCCCCGACCCCCGCACCCGCGAAAAGCGCCAGGCCGACGCCCTCACCACCACCCTGACCCTCGCCGCAACCGCCCTCGACACCGGCACCCCGTCCCCCACCATCCCCCGCCCCACCGCTGGTTGTGGTGTGGTGGTTGATCTGGAGCGTGGCGCGGGGGCGGAGATGGGTGCCGCCGTGGGTGGCGGGGCGGGTGCTGGGTTGGGTGGTTCGGGTGGTGATGTGGTGCCTGGGTTTGGGGCGAAGGCGAATATCACGGTGACGATCGACCTTCACGACCTGACGGCGGCGACCGCGGATGCTGTCGGTGACACGGTCTACAGCGGCGGGCTGTCCGCGGCCACGATCCGGCGGCTGGCCTGCGATGCGAAGGTGATCCCGCTGGTGCTCGGCGCGCACTCCGAACCGCTGGACGTCGGCCGCTGCGAACGCCTGGTCACCCGCGCGATGCGCCGCGCCCTGAACGCCCGCGACCGCGGCTGCGTGGTCTGCGGCGCACCGCCGGTCATGTGCGACGCCCATCACCTGATCTCCTGGATCGACGGCGGCGAAACCAAAGTCACGAACCTGGCGTTGCTGTGCCGCCGTCACCACGTCGACCTGCACAACGGTCACTGGACCATCACCATCACCGACGGCATCGTCCACGTCGCCCGCCCCACCTGGGCCGACCCACCGCCATCAGGCTTCCCCAAACCACCAGTCGGTCTCCGCAAGCCACCGAGCGACCTCCGCACGTCACCGGGTGACCTCCGCACGTCACCGGGTGACCTCCGCACGTCACCGAGTGACCTCCGTAAGTCACTGGGCGACCTTCCGAAGCCGCCGGGCGACACGTCCCGAGCACCCGGACCAGTAGGTGCCGGCGCCACGCGTCCCGATCCATCGGGAGGTGGAGTCACGTCCACTGACAATCCATGCGACCGAACCTCATCCCCATCAGTTGATCCGTGGGGTGGGACAGCCCTGCCAGCGGCCACCGCCACGGGGCTACGGTCCGGCCGCTGGAGGGCCGATCGAGCGACGTACGCAGAAGCAGCACGCTTCGCGGTCTGGGGCATGGCCACAACCAATGAAGCCGGCACCGGCCCACCGTCCTTCGCCACGATCTGATACCACACGCCTCCCAACCGGCCCGGCACCCTCGAGCAGGTCGACCCGTCGGGCTGAGCGGCCGTCGCGGCGTGCCGTCCACTCTCATGCGCAATCCGTCCAAGTGGGCTCCTGCGTCGTTGGCCACAGTCTGCTGGTAGCAGCTGCCCGGCACAGGTCCGTCGTCGCTCACGTCAGGCAGCCGTCGCGCGTTCAGGGTCGCTTGGCGGCCGGCCGGTCGTTGCTTCGCCCGGCCGCCGTCGTTCGCGCCGGTCGTGCTGTTCGCGCGGTGCTGCTCATGCGGGGTTGTCGTTGTTCGGGTCGGTGCGGTGCGGTTCGTGCGTGGGACCGTTCGCGGCGGGGCGACGTTTGCTTTCAGCGGGCCGTTGTTCGCGCGGTTCGTGACTCGGGACTGTTGTTCGTGTTGGTGGGGTGTCTTGGTGGACCGCGGTCGCTGGGGGTTGGACAGTTGAGAGGACGCTGCGGAGGTCAGGGGTTGAAGTAGGCCTGAAGGCGTTCGATGTAGGGAGCGCGTTCGGCCGCGGTCGCGGGCGTGGGGAGATGGCGGGTGTTGTAGAGGTTGTCGCCGGGATAGCGGGGGAAGACGTGGACGTGGTAGTGCCACGCGTCCTGGTAGCCGGCTGGCTCGTTGTGCTGGCGGGTGGAGATGCCTTCGCAGTTGTACGTGCTGCGGATCGCGATCGCGATCTCTCGTACGACGTCGTGGACGGCGTGGCCTGACTCGGGTGACAGGTCGTACAGGTTCTCGTGGTGGTCGGTCGGTACGACGAGGACGTTGCCCTGGTTGTTGGGCCACCAGCGGGAGGCCACGAAGGCCAAGGCGCGCTCACGGCGCAGCACGATGTCGTGCTGCGCCGTGAGGTGGTCCTCTCCGCCGGCGGCCAGCCGGCAGAACGGGCAGTCGTAGCCCTCAGGAGCATGGTTGAACATGCCTAGCGTGGTACCACAAACGTGACGTAGGTGGAGTTGCCCTTGTCCGGGACCCCTGAGTTGGGGCCGAGTACCAGCTGGCCGGCGGGTACGTCGCGCTTGAAGAGGATCAGGCGCTGGTCGGTGGTGCCGACCGTTTCGCCGGTGCGGGTGTAGTCGGACAGCCACGACGGCCACCAGACGTTCTCACCGCGCGGGTCGAAGGCTACGTAGACCGTCGCCGGGCGGGTCAGGTTCAACGTGAGGTAGTTGGGCGGCGTGGTCGCCTTGGAGTCGTTGTTCGCACCTGGGACCAGCGCCTGCCCGTTCAACTGACCAGGCAGGTCATTCACCGTGTAGCTGCGGTCCACGTAGATCGGCGCGCCGACCTGTGCCTTCACCAGGTTGGACAGCTTCTCCGGCGCCACCACGGACACCAGGTCGCTCTTCAACGGCGGCTCGCTCCACTTGATGCCCAGCACCCGGTTCCCCACGGTCTTCACCGCAGTCGCCGGCTTCCCGGTCAGCGGTGCGTAGGCGAACGACGACAGCGGCACGGCCACACGCTCGACGGTGTACGACGTGTTCGGGGAGACCGCGAGCGAGAAGACGTCGGCGGAAGTCGGAGCGACCACCGTGCGGTTCTCGGAGTCGACCACACGCACCTCCTGTCCCGGCCACGGGTTGCGCACCTTCAGGGTCTCGTCGCTACCCGCCTGGATTCCGACAACACTCGGTACGCCGTTACGCACTTCGGTGCTGATCCGGTGACCGCCCTCGATCTGCACGGATCCGGCGACCTCCCAGTCCTTCGGCCACGCGGGGGCGACGTGCACAACCCCGTCGTACGACTGGACCAACGCCTCCTGCAGACCGGTGGTGAGCACACCGCCCCACTCGTTGTAGAAGCTGTTGTTGCGAACCGGCTCCTGGCCGCGGCGGTGCACGGTGAAGCCGTTGGGGTAGATCTGGAAGTCCGCGATGCCCTTCAGCAGCATGCGCTTCACCTCGTCCGACAGCCCGAGCCGCGCGGCCCAGGTGGCGTCCATGCCCCAGTCCTTGTCCTGCGGGTACACCCGTTGCCGGTACGTCGCCTGCATCAACTCGGACGTCTCGTCGAACACGCCCCACGGCCAGAGCGCCTCCATCTCCGGGTTCTGCGTGTTGTGCGCCGCCTCGTCGGTACCGGACCACGCCAGCACCTGTTCGCCACCACGCTCGATCGTCCGGAACGGGGGCAGCTTGCCCACCGCATCCTTCAACCGCGCTGCCAGCTCCGTGTCACCGTGCTTCGTCGCCAGGTCGGCCACGAGCGGGAAGATCACCCGCATCGCCGCCAGGTCCGGCACCGGGTCAGTGGTGTCCCACTGCACCTCCAACGCGTTGACGTGCTCCAGGTGCAGGTAGCCGTCAGCGCCTGGCGTCATCGCGGACAGGTAGAACCGGGCAACGTCCCGCATCAGCGGGTAGCTCCGGTTCAGCAGCGCCGCGTCACCGGTGTAGCGGTACTGCTGCCAGATGTTGTAGACCAGCTCCGGCCCGCTGGTCAGGATCCGCCGCGTCCAGCTCGGTTCCTGGGTGTTGTCACAGCCGTCGCCCGTCCCGTCGTACCGCATGAACTCCGGCAGACACAGGCCCTCGCCACCGATCCAGTGCGTCCGTGTCCACTCGCGCATCAGCTCGGCCCGGTCGAGGTAGAACTTGAAGTACGGCGAGTTGAGCTGCCCGATGCCCGCGCCGAGGTTCGCGGACACCAGCATCCGCAGGTTGAAGTGCCAGTACGCGTCCTGCGCCCAGTCGGCCTGGTCCTGCGCCGCCGAGAACATCCGGACGACGGCACCGTGCGTGCTCGGTACGTCGCCGCGCATCGACGCGGCCATCGTGTACAGCTGCAGCGTCCGCAGGTTCTCGACGTACTCACCGGAACCGTCGGCCGACGTGATCCGCATCGGCGCCGCCTTGGACCAGAACGAGTGCCACCAGTCGAGGTGGTTGCTCGGCGACTCCACCACAGCACGCTTGGCGGCTGTGCGCAGCTCGCCACCGCGGTACGACGGTACGCCGACCACGAGCCGGAAGCTGCCGTCCGCCTTGGGACGGAACGTCAGCCGCACCGTCAGCGGATCCACCACGGACGCGGTGACGCCCTGGGCTTGCGCGGTGAGCGCGGCGACCGCACCGGTGATGCTGCCGGACGCCTCGTCGTGGAACGTCTCGGCCAGTGCGGCGATGCCGTCGGCCGCGCTGACGGCCGGCGTCCTACCGGCCCACAACTTCAGGTCGGCGGTCTGGGCCCGGGACGGATCCGCGCCGGTGACTTCGAGGACGAACTGGTCTGCATCAGCGCGCACGTACGAGCGCGCTGTCATTCCACCACCGCTCTGCACGACCTGGCCGTCGTACAGCGCCAACCGCCCGCTGTAGTCGTCGGCGCGCATGAGCGAGTCCAGACCCGGTACGACGAGACGCCCGGCGGACTTGAGATCGGGGAACGTGTCGACGCGGTTGAGCTGGGCGGTGTAGCCCTTCTCGGCCCACACCGCGGCGCCGAGCACTCCGTTCCCGACGGGCATGGCCTGGTAGCTGCGCCAGGCCGGTCCTTCCTGGACGAGGTCGGACCGTGCGACCAGACCTGCCGTGTCGGCGCGGAGCGCGCCGTCGTGCCAGGCGGTCGTCGCGGCGTCGTCGTCGGTTGCGGTGAGGCCGGCGGCCGGGACGGCCGAGGTACCGACGCTCATCAGGGTGACAAGCAGGGGTAACGCTATTCGAAGCATGACGAACCTTTCAGGGGGGCGGGGAACGTGCTCAGGTGCGGGGCTCGATGAAGTAGTCGACGCCGGGGCGGGTCCGGAACTCGACGACACCGTCCTCCGGGCGGGCGAAGGCCACCGGTCCGGCCGAGGACTTCACGTCCACCGGCACACCGGTCCGCAGCCGCAGGCGGTTGCCGAGCAGCGAACGGATCGTTGCCTTCGCCAACTTCCCGCCGGACCACGAGAATTCCAGGTCGAAGCCGCCGCGGGCGCGCAGGCCGCGGACACTTCCGGACGGGAAAGCGGACGGCAGGCACGGCAGCAGCCAGACCTCACCGGAGTGGCTCTGCATGATCATCTCGGTGATCCCGGAGACACCGCCGAAGTTTCCGTCGATCTGGAACGGCGGATGCAGGTCGAACAAGTTGGGCGCCGTGCGGCCCGGACCCAGCAGCTGGGTCAGGTGTTTGTACGCGTTGTCCGGCTCGAGCAGCCGCGCGCGCAGGTTGAGCTTCCAGGCCAGCGACCACCCGGCGGTGACGGCCGGACCGCGCAGCTCCAGCGATTTGCGCGCCGCGTCGGCGAGTTCCGGGGTGAGGCGAGGCGTCACCTGGTCGCTCGGGAACACGGCCCACAGGTGTGAGACATGTCGACTCGTCTCCAGAGCGGCTTCTTCCCAGTCGATCAGCCACTCCTGGATCTGGCCGAGGTACCCGATCTGGATCGGCGCCAGCTTGGACCGCGCCTCGGCGACCTGCGCCGCCATCGCGGAGTCCTCACCCAGCAGAGCGGCCGCCTGCCCGAACACCTTGAACAGGTCGTGCAGGATCTCGGTGTCCATCGTCGGACCGGCGCAGATGCTGACGCCCTCGTTGTCGTAGTCGTGGTGCTTGAGCTCGGGGGAGTGCGACGGGCTGGTCACCAGCCAGCCGGTCTTCGCGTCGGTCTGCAGTTGGTCGAGGAAGAACTCCACTGACCCGCGCAGGACCGGGTAGTACTTGCGCAGCATCTCCACGTCGCCGGTGTACTCGTACCGCTCCCAGAAGAGCAGCGAGAGCCACGCACCACCGGTCGGCCACACGCCGTAGTACGCGAAGTCCACCGGTGCGGTGCCGCGCCAGCCGTCGGTGTTGTGGTGCGCGACCCAGCCAGGAGCGTCGTACATGGTCGCCGCGGTCCGGGCGCCGGACTCGGACAGCTCGCCGATCATCTGGAACAGCGGGTCCCAGCACTCGGCCAGGTTGGCCGGCCCGGCGGGCCAGTAGTTCATCTCGCAGTTGATGTTCAGCGTGAACTTGGACTGCCATTCCGGCAGCATCTTGTAGCTCCAGATGCCCTGCAGGTTCGCGGGCTGCCCCGGGCTGCGGGAGCTGGAGATCAGCAGGTACCGGCCGAACTGGTAGTACAGCGCCGCCAGCTGCGGGTCGCCGCCGTTGCGGAACGCCATCACCCGCTGGTCGGTCGGGAGCGCGATCGAGTCCGACGTACCGAGGTCGATGTCGAGACGGCCGAACAGGCGCTGGTAGTCCGCGACGTGGTCGTGACGCAGCTGTCCGTACGCCGGGCGGCCGACCGCGTCCAGCGGCGCGGCGGCGCGAGCGACCTGGTCCGCGCTGACGTCGAGGTAGTTGCGGTAGCTGGTCCCGACCGAGTACAGCAGGATCACCTCGTCCGCGCCGGCGACCGACAGCTTGCCGTCGGCAACCGTCGTCGTGCCGCCCTCGGTGAAGGCGCGCAGCAGTGCGCAGAACTTGACCGAGCCCTTCAGGCCTTCGGCGTCCCCGCTGATCCCGTTGAGCGCGAGCGTGCGCTCGTCGTACGTCGCCGGCGTGGCAGCCTGCTCAGTGCTGTACGTCGCGTCGAAGGTGAGCGCCCCGGCCTGGCTCGCGGTCATCCGCATCACCAGCACCTGTGCGGGATGGCTGACGAACACCTCTCGCGTGTAGCGCACCCCGGCGTGCTCGTAGCTGACCGACGTGGTCGCGGTGGTCAGGTCGAGCTCCCGCCGGTACGCCGTGACCGCAGCCGCGTCGACGCCGGGGAACGCCAGGTTGAGGTACCCGACCGGCTGGTACTGCATCTGCTCTGTCGGACGGCCCATGAACTTCTCGTCGGCGAGGTTCTGCGCCTCGAGGTACCTCTCCTCGGCGATCAGCCGGCGGATCTCCGGCAGGGCCTCCTTACCGGCCGGGTCGTCGTACTGGTGCGGGCCGCCGGCCCAGATCGAGTCCTCGTTCAGCTGCAGCGTCTCCGTGGCGGTTCCGCCGTACACCATGGCGCCGAGGCGGCCGTTGCCGATGGCAAGCGCCTGGAGCCATTCGGTGGCGGGCCGGCTGTACCAGAGCTTCAGCGGGTTGGTGTCGCTGCCGGGCGGTGAGTCGGCGGCAGCGGTCAAGGGGGAGGCGGTGAGTGAGCCGGCGATGACTGCGGTGCCGGCGACAGTGCCAGCTACAGTGCCGGCGGTCTTGAGGACCTGCCGGCGGGTGTATTCGGACATGGGGCGGTCTCCCTGGGACGGTAGATGCGCTGGGCGGTGCCATGGAACACGTCGTTGTGCGTGGCGGGTGGCAGCAGTGCGGTGGTACGACGGATCACCTCGGCGCGGGAGCCGGCCTGCGTGCACACGGGCCAGTCCGAGCCGAACAGCAACCGTTCACTGCCGAAGAGTTCGAGGGCGACGTCGACCAGTGCGCGCAGGTCGTCGGTCGCGAGGTGGGCGATGCCGGAGAGTTTGACGGTGACGTTCGGGCACTCGGCGAGTGCCTGCATCCCGGTCCGCCATTCGGGGGTGGCGGTGGTCGGGTTGCCGAGGTGGTCGAGGACCAGACGGGCGTCCGGTACGGCGGCTGCGAGCCGGGCGGCGCCGATCAGGGCGGAGGGGCGGAGCAGGAGGTCGATGGCGAGGCCGGCGTCGGCGGCGGCCCGCACGCCGCGCAGGTGCGCGGGATCGGTCAGGGCGTCGGGGTCGGTCTGGTCCGTCGGCGGGCTGCGCACGCCGACCAGCCGCGGGTCGTCAGGCACTCGATCCGGAAAATCCAGCAAGTCGAACCAGCCCACCACCCCCACCACGGCCGGGTGCTGCCGAGCCAACGCCAGCAGATCATCCACTTCCGCCGGATCAGCATCCGCCTGCACCAACACAACGTCAGGAACCTCCCCGCCGGCTGCCCCGGCGAGATCCGCGAGAGTGAAGTCGCGGCGGAGAGGATGCCCGACCGGGAGCCACGGCAGAGCCCGGCGCCGGAGTTCCCAGACGTGGACGTGTGCGTCAATCATGGTGGGCGGCCGGTCTGGTGATGGAGCTTTCGCCTCGGGCGTGGGCGGAGAAGAGGCGGGCGGAGTCCTCGGGGTCGGTGCCGGCGAGGACCTCGATCAGGTCCAGGTGGCGGCGGGCCATCAGGCCCCAGTCACCGGCGTACATCGCGTTCGAGACCACCTGCAGGCTCCACAGCGCCGGCTCCAGCGTCCGCCACACGCGCAGCAGCATCGAGTTCCCGCTGGTCGCCAGCACCTGCCGGTGGAATCGCAGGTCGGCCTCGCGGAACGCGCCGATGTCGTGGTGGTCGGCCGCCTCGCTCATCCGCTGCACCTGGATCCGCAGCAGGTCGAGCTCCTCGGGCGGCACGTGCCCGGTCGCCCGCCGCGCCGCCGCGGCCTCGAGCAGCACGCGCACCTCGCGTGCCTCCCGGGCTTCCACCTGGGAGATCTCGGTGACGAAGTTCCCCAGCCGCGGCCGGTACGTGACCAGGCCCTCGTGCGCCAGCCGCCGGACGGCCTCCCGGGCCGGGGTCTGGCTGGTGCCGAGCACCCGGGCGATCTCGGACTCGACCACCCGCATCCCCGGGGCGAGCTCGCCGGACAGTATCCAGTTGCGGATCGCCTCGTACACCCGGTCGGACAGCAACTCAGGGTCACCGGCGAACGGCGGAGCGGCGTGACCGGCGCCCAGATCGCCAAAGGAAGATGACCCAGTAGCACCGGAGCGGTGGTGCTGGAACTCCTCCCGGCGACGGCGCGAGACCGTCGACTGCGAGACGCCGTACGTCGCCGCCAGCTCCCGCGTCGACGGCCGGTGTCCGGAATCGGCCATCGATGTCGGCGCACCTGTCCTCGCGGCGGCGCCGAGCTGCACGCGGTCCACCATCCGGGGCCGGCCGCTGCGCATGCCGTCGTCCAGGCCGGCCATCCCCATCCGGAGGAACCGGCGGCGCCACTTGCCGACCGTGCCCGGGGTGACCTGGAGCAGGTCGGCCACCGCCTTGTTGGAGCGTCCCTCCGCGCTGGCGAGCACGATTCGGGCCCGCAGCCGCATCGCGTCACTGGTCCGCGGGGCGGCCGCGAGCTGGCTGAGCGCAGTCCGCTCGGCCACCGACAGGGTCAGCGGTGATTTCGGTCTTCCGGCATCGGGCATGGCTGCATGGTGACCCCGTTCACAGGATTCTGCCAACCCCTTATGGTGCGGACTTATGACTCAGAACGTCCACTTTGTCGCGTAATCGTTGACACTTCAGCGCCGCGCTCTGCATCGTCACTCGATAACGACGCCCGGCCGCCCCCGACGCCGGGACGATCCGAGGAGGACCCGGAAATGGCTCGTTCGGTAGCCCGCAAGCTCAAGGTCAGGCTCGGCCTGCTGACATCCGCTGTGATCCTGGTGGGCGCGGCGGGCTGCGGCGGTGGCGGCTTCAGTGACGACAAGGGTGCTGCTGGTGGCAGCACCGGCGAAGTCCGGATGCTCGTCAACATCACCCCCAACCTCACCAAGAGCTACTGGGAGGGCCTGGTCAAGCCCTTCGAGGACGCCAACCCCGGCGTCGACGTGAAGATCGAAGCACCGACTGGCTCAGGTGTGAAGGACACACTGCCGCAGCTGCTGGCGGCCGGCAACGCGCCGGATGTCGTCGAGACGCTGATGGCCGACAAGGTGCTGGCGCCGCAGATGCTCGACCTGTCCGACCAGGCGTGGACCAAGGACACGCCACTGGTGGAGCAGGCCAAGGTCGACGGCAAGGTGTACACGGTCGGTGTCGGCCAGCAGGCGCAGTCGCTGGTGTTCTACAACAAGGACGCCTTCGCCAAGGCCGGCATCACGTCGCCGCCGAAGGACCTGGACGAGCTGACCGCGGCCATGGGCAAGCTCAAGGCCGCTGGCTACCTGCCGCTGCAGACGGCCGGCGACTACGTGACCGGTCTGCAGCTGCTGCAGCTCAGCGACCCGTCGATCGCCACGAAGCACCCGGACTGGTACCAGCAGGTCAACTCCAAGCAGCTGAAGGTCGGCGAGACCATGCTGCCGCTGCTGGAGCGCTACGAGTCCTGGATCAAGAACGGGTACGTCGACAAGAACGCGCTCGGTCTGAAGGACGTCGGCGCGCAGACCAACTTCCTGTCCGGCAAGGCCGCGATGTACATCATGGGCAGCTGGTTCGTCCGGACCGCCGACGACGCCAAGCCGGCGTTCGACCTCGGCGTGTTCGCGGCCCCGACCGAGGCGGGACAGCCGTCGCCCGGTCCGCAGGGTGTCACGATGGCCGCGCCGTACATGGTGCTGAAGTCGACCAAGCAGCGTGACCTCTCGGTGAAGCTCGTGCAGTGGCTGGTCACCGACAAGACCGCCGTACAGAGCCAGCTCGCGCAGGACGGCAACTTCCGCAAGGGCTACACCGACAAGTTGTCGCCGCTCGGCCAGCAGGTGCAGGAGATCCTCGACCAGGCGCCGAAGCATGTCGCCCAGGGCGAAGGGTACGGCGCCAACACGCTGCCGCAGGGCTTCAACGGCGAATGGAACAAGGCGGTCCAGAGCCTCTACACGGGGAAGAGCGCGAAGGACGTCGCGACCCGCATCGACAGTTGGATGGGCTCGAAGTCGTGAGAGCACGCCTGACGACCCAACTGACGGGCCAACTGACGACCCTCAGTATGGTCGGCCCCGCCCTGGTGCTGTTCGTCGTCATGCTGGTCGTCCCGGTCGGTCTGTCGCTCTACCTCAGCCTGACCGACTGGGACGGCTACAGCGCCAACCCGGCGTTCGTCGGCCTGAAGAACTACGTCAACCTGACGCACAGCGCGGAGGCGATCCGGGCCGGCTGGGTCACGCTGCTGATCGCAGCGGTCGGCACCGTCCTGCTCAGCGTGCTCGGACTCGGCTTCGCCCTGCTGGTGAACGGGGCGTCCCGGCTGAACGCGTTCTTCCGGATCGTGCTGTTCTACCCGCACGTGCTCAGCGCACTGGTCGTCGGCTTCCTGTGGAGCGCCGTCCTCGGTACGTCGGGAGTCGTCAACGGCTGGCTGACGTCCAAGGGCGCCGAAGTACTGCCGTTCCTGTCCAACCCGAACTGGGCGCTGGCGAGTCTGATCGGCGTCCTGGTGTGGGCGGGGTTCGGCGTCAACGTCGTGCTCTACCTGGCCGGCCTGCAGACCGTGTCGAAGGACCTGCTCGAGGCCGCGCGGATCGACGGGGCGTCCACACGTCAGACGTTCTTCAGCGTCACACTGCCGGCGCTGGCGCCGGTGGTCACCGTCAACCTGGTGCTGTCGCTGGTGACGCTGCTGAAGACGTACGACCTCGTGGTGTCGCTGACCGGTGGCGGCCCGGCCGGTTCCACGCAGACGGCGGCGTACCTGATCCTGTGGGACTCCTTCCACAACAACGCGCTCGGGTTCGGCTCGGCGCAGAGCGTCGTCCTGATGGTCATCACCGCCGGGCTCGCGCTCACCGTCGCGCGGCTGCGGTCGCGCGCTGACCGAGGGGTGCAGACATGAGCGCGCTGAGGATGCCACGGGTGGCCACTGTGCAGCTGAGACCGTTGAGGACCAAGGGCTGGGGACGGATCGCGTTCCTGGTGCTGACCAGCGTGCTGATGCTGGTGCCGATGTACCTGCTGATCGTCAGCGCGTTCAAGTCGCAGCAGGACATCCTCACGCACCCGTTCTCGCTGTCGCCCGACCAGCTCACGACCGAGTACCTCCGCAAGGCCGCGACGAACCCCGACTTCAACATCCTCAAGGGGTACGCCGTCACGATCCTGTTCGTGGTGTCGGTGAACGTGCTGTCCGTGGCGCTGGCCGGCCCGGTGTCGTACGTGATCGCGCGGCGCAGCGAACGCCGGTACCGGATGCTCCTGCTGCTGTTCGTGGCGGGGACGTTCATCCCGAGCCAGGTGCTGGTGATCCCGGTCGTCTACACGCTGAAGTTCCTCGGGCTGATGGGGACCATCCCCGGGTTCGTCCTGTTCGAGACCACGCTGACGCTGCCGTTCTCGATCTTCCTGTACGCCGGGTACATCATGACGATCCCGGCGAGCCTGGACGAGGCGGCGGCCGTCGACGGGGCCGGTCAGCACCGGGTGTTCTGGTCGATCGTGTTCCCGCTGATGAAGCCGGCCGTGGTGACGATGGTCATCCTGAACACGTTCTCGGTCTGGAACGACTTCGTGAACCCGCAGATCATCCTCGGCCCGGGCAGCGGTCTCTACACCGTGACGACCGGTGTGTACGCCGCGGTGAGCCAGTACTCCACCGACTACACGGTGGTCTTCCCGACGCTGCTGCTCGCGGTGGCTCCGTTGCTGGTGGTCTTCGTGCTGCTCCAGCGGCACGTGATCAGCGGCCTGACCGCGGGGGCGACCAAGGGATGAGCCAGCAGATGCAGCCGATCATTGCCGACATCCCGGTCGGCGCACCGCCGGCCTGGGCGATCATGCAGCGCCGCCTGTTCGACGTGATGGACGAGGGCTGGTGGCTGTTCCGCGAGCGCTACTGCCTGCCCGACGGCGGCCTGCGGTACGCCGGCCCGATGCAGAGCCGCGACGGTGCGGACGACTTCTACGAAGCCTTCGTGAACTGGCCGGTGCTGTACCAGCTCGGCGGCGCGGACGACCTGATCGACGTGTCGAAGTGGCACTGGGAAGGCGTCACGCGCCAGCTCACCGACCTGGGCTTCCTGGTCGACGAGTTCGAGCGCGGGTACGACTGGTTCCACATCGGCGAGTCGATGATCTTCTTCTACTCGCTGTGCGCGGCCGACCCGACCGACGAGGTGTTCCGTGAACGCGCCTACCGGTTCGCCGAGCTGTACCTGCCCGGTTCACAGCGTGGAACTTCTTTGGCGGGCAACTACGACCCGGCGACCCGCACGATCCGCGCGCCGCACAACGGCGCCGGCGGACCGCGCTGGGGTATCAACGACGAGTGGCGGACGTACGGCGCCGACCAGGCGAAGATGCAGCTCTTCGGCCTGCCGCTGTCCGGTGTCCCCGGGATCGCGACCTGGGACGACCTGAAGGACCCGGCGAACGCGGACCGGATGGGCGCGGAGATGATCCGCCGACTCGGTGCTGGTGACACCGCAGTCAACCTCGCCGCGACCACCCTGACCGCGAACGCCTGGCTCTACGACCACAGCGACCGGTTCGCCGCGTGGACGCTGGAGTACCTGGACGCCTGGGAGGAACGGGCCAAGGCGAACGGCGGCCTGCTGCCCGACAACGTCGGCCCGAACGGCATCGTCGGCGAGCTCCACGACGGACGCTGGTACGGCGGCAACTACGGCTGGAACTGGCCGCACGGTGTCTACAGCGTCGGCTCGGCCGCCTGCATCGCGGCCCTGAACGGCGTCGTCCTCACGGGTGACTCGAAGCGGCTGGACTTCGCCAGGCAGTTGCTGGACCACCTGTACGAGCGTGGCATGACCGGTGCCGTCGACGACACGGAGATGAGCATCCGGGATCGCTGGGAGGCGGAGCTCGGTGAGGACTGCGCCAACCCGACACTGCTGATCCCGAACCGGCACAACGACGACGGCTGGTTCGACTACCAGCCGCCGCAGCTCGGACTGCCGATGTGGCTGTGGCAGGCCGCGTTCGAGTCGTCCGACCGGGACCGGCTGACCAAGCTGCGGGAGCGCAGCGGCTACGACTGGCGGACGGTCCGCGACTTCCGCAACAAGGAGGACGCCGGCCACGAGGCCCCATGGCTCGCCTACCTCGCGGGAGACAACCCCGGCTACCCGGAGGCGATGCTGGGCGTCGCTCTGTCGCAGGTGCAGCGCCGGATGGACCTGATGGCCGTCGACACCGTCGAACCGGCCGACATGAACATCCACCACTGGCAGCGGCACAACCCGGTCGCGACCGAGGCGCTGCTGCAGCTGACCACAGGTACGCCGCAACTGCTCTACAACGGCGGCCTGCTGCCACTGCGGGTCCTGTACCTCGACCCGGATCGCGGCCGGCCCGGACTGCCACCCGACGTGGCCGCACTGGTCGACACCGTCGAGCCGGACCGGACCGGTCTGCAGCTCGTGAACCTGTCGGCGACACAGACCCGCCGCGTCGTGGTGCAGGCGGGCAGCTTCGGCACGGACCGGATCGACGAGGTGACGGTCACCACGGCATCCGCGGAGGCGCCGGGCGACTACCCCGGCCCGTCGCCGGCGTACACCTCGACCCCGCCCGCACCGGGCCGCCGCACGGTCGTTGTCGGCGGCAACAGACTCGAAGTGACGATGCCGCCGGGCCGGACCATCCGGCTCGACCTGCGGCTGACCAGGAACACCTACCGCGCCGCACACCTGGCGCTTGACTGAGGAGACATATGAGCAGCACGGAACAAGCTCCGGTGACGCCGGTCTGGGACCTTCCGGTGCGCGGCGACAACCCGCCGGCGCCGGATCCCGAACTGCTGTCGCGGCTGTCCGAGATCGGGTCGGCCACCGCCTGTGCCCGGTTGCACAACCAGGGCATCCGCCGGACCTTCGTCGACGGTCCGACCAGCATGTTCCCCGGTAAGAAGGTGGTCGGCCGCGCGCTGACCCTGCAGTTCATGCCGCAGCGTGAGGACATCGCCGACGGGCAGAGCCAGGAGTACATCGAGCGCAGTACGGCGCTGTGGGCCGTGCTCGACGAGATCCAGCCCGGCGACGTCCTGGTGGTCCAGGCCTACGGCAGCCACACCACAGGCTGCTTCGGCGACATGCTGGTCCGCTACTTCAAGCTCCGCGGCGGCGCCGGCATCGTCGTCGACGGCCGGATCCGCGACGTACCCCGGGTGTCACAGCTCGACGTCCCGATCTGGTCGACCGGAGCCACCCCGCACTACGCGTCCCAGTCCGAACTGTTCCCGTGGGCGTACAACGTCCCGGTGGCGGTGGGCGGCGTCCTCACGCTGCCCGGGGACCTGGTGCTCGCCGACGACGACGGTGCCGTCGTCGTACCCCGCCGTCGCGCCGAGTCCGTCATCGAGGCGGCGGCGGAGCACGACGAGTGGGAGAAGTTCAGCCGGCGCCGCATCGACGAAGGCGCCCCCCTGCGTGACTACTACCCCCTGAACGAGAAGACCCGTCTCGAGTACGAGCGCTGGCGCAGCCAGAACGGCAACGCCGGCGACTGACCTCCCCCCGAGAGAGGACCCCGCCCAAAATGTCCAAGAGAACCAGGCGTACGGCGTTCAGCGTCGGCGCCGGGGTGGTCGCGGCTGCCCTGGTGACGGTCGCCGCCATCCAATTCAACGCCCAGCCCGCCGGTGCGGTCGACTGCAGCAACTTCTGGGTCGCGCCCGACGGCGACGACTCCGCCAAGGGTACCGAGAACGAACCGTGGAAGACGGTCACCCGGGCCCGCGACGAGATCCGGGACAAACAGCTCAACGACCGGATGAACTGCGACATCACTGTCAACCTGAAGGCCGGCGACTACCCGGTCCCGTCCACCATCGACCTCGACCAGCGCGACTCCGGGAAGAACGGCCACCGGGTCGTCTACCGCAGCGCCGACGGCCCCGGCAAGGCGAACCTGCAGGGCGCCGAGGAGCTCACCGGCTGGACGCCGACCCAGAACGGCATCTTCAAGACGAAGTTCGACAAGTCGAAGCCGTTCTACACGCTCTTCGAGGACGGCAAGCGCGCCACCAACGCCCGCTACCCGAACCGGGGCACCGACGACACCTGGTCGCCGTACATGACGTCGATCCTCTACGAAGAGGACAAGATGGACGTCCGCAACTGGCTGTGGGGCACCCCGGGTGACTGGGACCCGAGCTGGGACATGAGCCAGGCGTCGGTCACCATCTGGTCCGGTGGTTCCTGGTCGTGGTTCACCGACACGATCCCGTTGCTGGACACCAACTTCAGGAAGACGCAGACCACGCTGAAGCACTGGACCCGCTATGCCATGGTCAACAGCCGTGGTGGTTCTCGCTACTTCTTCCAGAACTCGCTGAGCTTCCTGGACCAGCCAGGTGAGTACTACGTCGACTTCAAGGCCGGCGAGGTCTACTACAAGCCGCGGGCCGGGAGCATGGACGGCGTCAAGGTCCTGCGGCCGACGGTGAAGACCGTGCTGAACCTGGCCGGCAAGTCGCCGGACGACCGGCTGCGCGACGTCACGTTCGACGGTCTGGGTGTGCAGTACTCCGACTTCGTCACCTGGTACCGCAACGGCTGGGTGGCCAGTGGTGACGCGGGACTCGAGCACAAGTACCCGGAGTACGACCGGCAGATCGAGATGCCGCGGAACCGGTTCGGCGCGATCACGCTGACCAACACGAGCAACATCGACCTGAGCCGGCTGCGCCTGTCCGACACCGGGTTCACCGGGATCTACATGCTGTTCGCCAACGACCACACGAAGATCACCGACAGCCTGCTGGAGAACATCGGTGCCGACGGCATCAAGGTCGAGGGCGGCTGGCCGGGTGAAGGCGACCTGAGCAACCACCACACGATCTCGAACGTGTTCATCGACCACATCGGTGAGCTGGTCCCGGGTGACTCGGCCGGCATCGAGCTGATGGACACCGGCAACAACACCATCCAGAACATCCACGTCCAGCACAGCGCCCGCTACGGCATCAGCCTGGAGTCCCGGCCGGAGGTGAAGGACGGCGAGCAGTACACGAGCGGCAACACGTTCAAGTACATCAAGCTCGAGCAGACGGGCCTGGACAGCGGTGACATGGGCGCGTTCTACACGTACGGCGTCGAGAACCAGGATCCGCACCCGGTGCAGAACACCGTCGACCAGTTGGTCATCGGTGACGTCATTCCCGACCCGTCGATGCCGGACGCCGGTGGCACCCGTGGTGTCCACATGGACGCCGGTGGCTGTGGGTTCGCCTTCAGCAACGTGCAGGTCGGCAAGGTGACGGACCAGAAGTACCAGTCGTACCACTGCAACCAGGTAACGAACGCCGACTGGGTCGAGGGCTTCGACGCCTCGAAGATGGAGTACGACAAGATCGGCGTGCTCCCCACGTTCCCGTACGACGTCGCGGGCCGGTGACTCCGATGTCACGTTTCGCGGCGGGAGTACTCGCAGGCCTGGCCCTGCCCGCTCTTGTCCTCGGAGGCGGGGTGGCGGCGCGAGCCGCCGCCCCGGCCGGGCAGGACAACTGCAGCTCGTTCTGGGTCGCCACGGACGGCGACGACGGTGCCCCCGGAACCGAGTCGAAGCCCTGGAAGACGATCGAACACGCACGGGACACCTTGCGGATCAGGGCCCATGCCGGGTGCACGCCGGTGGTGAACCTGCGGGCCGGCACCTACCAGGTCGACAAGACGATCAGCTTCGACGACCGCGACTCCGGGGTGACCTACCGCAGCGCCGACGGTCCGGGCAAGGCGGTCCTGGACGCGGGACGGGAGGTCACCGGCTGGACGCCGTACAAGGACGGCATCTTCAAGGCGAAGGTCGACATCGACCAGCCGTTCTACACGCTGTACGTCGACGGCGAGCGGGCGACCACCGCGCGGTACCCGAACCGGCGGTCCGACGAGGAGTGGGCGCCGTACCTGAAGTCGGTCCTGATCGAGCCGGAGAAGGAGGCCATCCGCGACCAGGTGGGCTTCACCGAGGGCGACTGGAACGAGACCTGGAACCTGGGCAGCTACACCGACTGGCCGGCGCAGGTGATGATCTGGTCGGGCGGATCGTGGAGCTGGTTCACCGACACGGTGCCGATCAAGAACCCGGACTGGAAGGACAACAAGGTCACGCTGGACTACTGGACCCGGTACGCGATGATGAACTCGCGGTCCGGTTCGCGGTACTTCGTCCAGAACTCGCTGGACCTGCTCGACGCCGAGGACGAGTACTACCTCGACTGGGCGAACAAGGAGCTGTACTACAAGCCGCGCGGCGGCACGATGGACGGCAAGCGGGTGCTGCACCCGACGCAGACCCAGGTCCTGTCGCTGGCCGGTGCGACGCCCTCGCGGCGCCTGCACGACATCACGTTCGACGGTATCGGCATCGCGAACACCGACTTCATGCAGTGGTACCGCTCGGGGTGGATCAGCGCCGGTGACTCCGGACAGAAGCACAAGTACAAGGAGTACGACCGGCAGATCGAGATGACCCGCAACCGGTTCGGCGCGGTCACACTGACCAACACCCGCAACGTGAACCTGACCGGGCTGCACCTGCGCGACACCGGATACCACGGCATCTACATGCTGTCGGCCAACGACCACGTGACGATCGCCGACAGCCTGCTGGAGAACATCGGTGCCGACGGCATCAAGGTGGAAGGCCCGTACCCGGGTGAGGGCGACATAGCGAACCACAACACGTTCACCAACCTCTACATCGACCACGTCGGCGAGCTGGTGCCGGGCGACGCGGCCGGGATCGAGCTGATGAACACCGGGAACAACAAGGTCTCGCACGTCGTCGTGAAGCACAGCGCGCGGTACGGCATCACTCTCGAGGCCCGGCCGGAGGTGAAGGACGGCGAGGGCTACGCGCTCGGCAACGAGTTCTCCTACATCCGGCTGGAGGAGACCGGCCTGGACAGCGGTGACATGGGTGCGTTCTACACCTACGGCGTCGACAACCAGGAGCCCCATCCGGTGCGGAACACGGTGAAGCAGATGGTGATCACCGACGTGATCCCGGACGCGTCGATGCCGGACAGCGGCACGCGAGGTGTGCACATGGACGCCGGCGGGTGCGGGTTCAGCTTCTCCGACATCGAGGTCGGGACGGTGACCGACGACAAGTACCAGTCGTACCAGTGCAACCAGGTGACCAACGCGAACTGGGCGGCGGGCTTCGACCAGGGGCGGATGGAGTACGACAAGATCGGCGTACTGCCCTCCTTCCCCTACAGCGTGGAAGGGCGGTGAACTGACATGTCGACACGTTCAGGACTGCTGATCGGGCTCGCGGTCGGTCTGCTCGTACCCGCGGCAGTCGTCGGCGGCTCGGCGCTGGGAGCCGATGCGGCACCGGCCGCCGACCCCGCCTGCAAGTCGTACTGGGTGTCTCCCGACGGGGACGACACCGGAGCGGGGACGGAGCGCAAGCCGTGGAAGACGGTCGAGCGTGCCCGCGACGTCCTGCGGACGACGGGGCATGCCGGGTGTACGGCGGTGGTGAACCTGCGGGCCGGGACCTACCAGGTGGACAAGACGATCACGTTCGACGACCGCGACTCCGGGGTGACGTACCGGAGCGTGGACGGTCCGGGTAAGGCCGTCTTCGAGGCGGGGCGGAAGGTGACCGGCTGGACGCCGTACAAGGACGGCATCTTCAAGGCGCCGGTCGACATCAGCCAGCCGTTCTACAGCCTGTACGCCGAGGGGCTGGGTGTATATAAGGGGGCAGCGACGACCGCGCGGTACCCGAACCGTGCGTCCGACGACAAGTGGGCGCCGTACCTGCGGTCGATCCTGTTCGACCCGACCAAGGAAGCGGTGCGCGACCAGCTCGGGTTCAACACCGGCGACATCGACCCGTCGTGGGACCTGCGGCTTGGTACGTCGTGGCCGGCGCAGGTGACGGTGTGGTCGGGCGGCTCGTGGTCATGGTTCACCGACACGATTCCGATGCTCGACATCAACTTCACCAAGAAGCGCACCACGCTGGTCTACCCGGCGCGGTACGGCTTCATCAACTCCGGCGGCGGCTCCCGGTACTTCGTGCAGAACTCGCTGAGCCTGCTCGACCAGGCCGGTGAGTACTACCTGGACTACCCGGCGAAGACGCTGTACTACAAGCCGCGCGGCGGCACGATGGACGGTGTCACGGTCTACCGGCCGACGCAGACGCAGGTGTTCTCGATCGCCGGCGCCTCCGCGAACCGGCGGGTGGAGAACCTGACCCTCGACGGCCTGACCATCCAGCACACGGACTTCATGGACTGGTACCGGTACGGCTGGAACGGGACGGGTGACTCGGGTTTCAAGCACAAGTACCCGAAGTACGACACCCAGATCGAGCTGCCGCGGAACCGGTGGGGCGCGATCACACTCACCAACACGCGCGGCGTCAAGCTGACCAGGCTGCACATCCAGCAGACCGGGTTCACCGCGATCGAGTTGCTGTTCGCCAACGAGAAGACCACGGTGTCGGACAGCCTGTTCGAACACCTCGGCAACGACGGCATCAAGGTCGAGGGCGGCTGGCCCGGCGAGGGCGACGTTGCCCACGACAACCTCTTCACCAACAACTACATCCACCACATCGGCGAGCTCGTCCCCGGCGACTCGGCCGGCGTCGAGATCATGAACAGCGGCGGCAACGAGGTCAGCCACACCGTCGTCGAGCACGGCGCGCGGTACGGCATCAGCATCGAGTCGCGGCCGGAGATCCCGAACGCCGACAACTACACCGGCGGCAACACCGTCAAGTACGTGCGGTTGTCGCATCTCGCGCAGGACAGCGGTGACACCGGTCCGTTCTACGCGTACGGCGTTCGCAACCAGCCGCCGTACACGCCGGACGCCGAGGTGTCGCAGATGATCATCGACGACGCCAACGCCGATCCGTCGATGCCGGACGCGAAGCCGTACGGCGTGCACATGGACTTCGGCGGCTGCGGGTTCGCGTTCTCGGACATCAAGGTGACCAACACCGAGAGCGACCCGTACCACGGGCCGTCGGCCGGGCCGTGCGACACGTTCTCGAACGTGAGCTGGGAGGCCGGGTTCGACGACTCCAAGATGCAGTACGACCGGATCGGCGTGCTGCCGTCCTTCCCCTACGAGAAGCCCTGAGGTTCCCGGAAAGACATGGATACGGAAAGGTTTGCAGGCAAGGTCGCGCTGATCACCGGAGGTGCCTCCGGGATCGGCGCGGCCACCGCCCGCCGAATCGCCGCCGAGGGCGGCACAGTCGTCATCTGCGACCGCGACGCCGCCGCCGCCGAGCGACTCGCCGCGGAACTGAACGGTGAGGCGTCCGCGGCTCGGGCGTTCGAGTTGGACGTGACCGATCTGGAACGGACGCTCGAGGTGGTCGCCGAGGTGGGGCAGGTGCACGTGCTGGTGAGTGCGGCCGGGGTGGACGTCTGTGACACGGTCCCGAACACGACCCCCGAGCAGTGGCGGACGATTCTCGACGTCGACCTGACCGGCGTCTACAACTCCTGCCGCGCGGTGCTGCCGGGCTTCGTCGAGCAGGGCGGCGGCGCGATCGTCACGATCTCGTCGGCGATCGGCACCGTCGGCGAGCGGAACCGGTCGGCGTACTGCGCGGCGAAGGCCGGCGTGGAGAACCTGACCCGCGCCATGGCCCTCGACCACGGAGCAGCCGGCGTCCGCGCGAACTGCGTGGCGCCCGGCCTGATCGACACGCCGCTGATCCGCAACGGCAAGGTCGGCGGCGAGGACGACCCGGGCGCGATGCAGGCGATGGTCGACCGGCACCACGCGCTCGGCCGGATCGGCCGCCCCGAGGAGGTCGCGGCGGCGATCGCGTTCCTGGCCAGTGACGACGCGTCGTTCGTCACCGGTGCGGTGCTGCCGGTCGACGCGGGATGGACGGCGCAATGAACATCCTCGGCGGCTACCGGGTGCTGGACGTGTCCGTGGCGATGGCCGGGCCGCTGGCCGCGATGCGGCTCGGCGACCTCGGCGCGGACGTCGTCAAGGTCGAGCCGGTGACCGGTGAATGGCAGCGGCACACGGCCGCCGGTGGTGCCGCCGGCAACGAGGTCAACGCGTCCTTCCTGTCACTGAACCGCAACAAGCGCAGTCTGGCCGTGGACCTCAAGTCCGAGGAGGGCCGCGAGCTCCTGTACGAGCTGGTGCGCACGGCGGACGTGTTCTTGCAGAACTACCGGCCTGGTGTGGCTGCGCGACTAGGCGTCGACTACGAGACCCTGCGTGCGCTGAAGCCGTCACTGGTCTACGTGTCGATCTCCGGGTACGGCGAGAGCGGTCCGTACGCCGACTGGCCTGGACAGGACCTGCTGGTGCAGGCGATGAGCGGTGCGCTGTTCAGTGCCGGTCGTCCGGACGAGCCGCCTGTTGCCGCGCCGTACTTCCTGGCCGACGCGGTCACGGCGTACACCGCCTTCGAAGGTGTGCTGGCCGCGTTGCTGCACCGGGAGCGGACAGGTGAGGGGCAGCTCGTCCAGGTGAACATGCTGGATGCGGTCATCGCCCTGCAGATGCAGGAGCTGTCGGTGCACACCGTCGGCGGCGTACCGCAGACGCGGTCGGAGGAGGTGCACGCGCACAGTTACATCCGTGCGCCGTACGGAATCTTCACCACCGCCGACGGGTACATCTCGCTGGCGTTTGCGAACCTGCCGGTGCTGGCCGAAGTACTGGATGCGCCGCAGCTGGCCGGTCTGGATGCGGAGCGGGACGGGTTCGCCCGCCGGGACGAGATCGCCGCGGCCGTGTCGACAGCGCTGCGACGAGAGACCGCCGAGCACTGGATGCTCAAGCTGCGCGAGCGGGGCGTGTGGTGCGGTCCGGTGCTGTCGTACGACGACCTGCGCACGGATCCGCAGGTGCTGCACAACGAGTCGTTCGTGACGTACGAGCACCCGACCGAAGGCACTGTGACGACGCCCGGGTTCCCGTACCGCTTCAGCCGGACGCCTGCCGACGTACATCGACCTGCTCCACTGGTCGGTGAGCACACGAACGAGCTGTTGACGGAGCTCGGCGTATCGCCGGCGAAACGACAGGCGCTGCTGGAGAAGGGCGCAGTGGTGGCGCCGTGACCGTCCAGCTACGCGGACTGACCTGGGACCACCCGCGGGGCTATCGGCCGTTGGAGGCGTTCTCGCACCCGGACGTTGAGGTGGTGTGGGAGCGGCAGCCGCTCGCCGGGTTCGAGTCGACGCCGCTGGTGGAGCTGGCGGAGCAGTACGACCTGCTGGTGATAGACCATCCCGGACTGGGTGCTGCGATCGAGGCGGGCGCGGTACTGCCTGTCGATGATGTGTTCTCGCCGGAGGATCTGGCGTTGTGGGAGTCCTCTGCGGTGCAGCCGACGTGGGAGAGCTACCAGTTGAACGGGCGTGGGTGGGCCCTACCGTTGGACGCCGCCACACAGGCCTGTGTCTATCGGCCGGGGTGCATGCCGACGCCGCCTTCGAGCTGGTCTGATTTCCTCGGACTGACTGGTGTCGTGTTATGCGTCGCTGGGCCGCACGCAGGGCTGATGTTGTTGGGGATGGCGGGGGATCGCACTGGTGAGCACCTCCTCCATCCGCGGCGTGCTGTTGAGGCGCTGGAGTTGCTGCGCGCGGTGTGGAAGCGGAGCGACCAGAGTGTCGCCGGCCTCGACCCGATCGGTATCCACGAGCTGCTCGTCGCCGGCGAGGCAGTCTGCTGTCCACTGGTCTACAGCTACGCGTACTACGGTCACACGCTCGCCTGGTCCGCCGCGCCGCGGCTGCGACCGGATGATGCGCTGGGCAACGGCACGCTCGGCGGGACCGGTCTCGCGATCACTCCGCGGTCCTACTCGAAGGTGCTCGCGGTAACGAAGTACGTGCGCGGTCTGCTCGACGTACGGACGCAGCTCGAGGTGGTGTCCGCGGTGGGCGGGCAGTCCGCGACCGCCGCGGTGTGGGAGTCGTCGGCGGTCGACACGGCGTGGAACGGGCACTACTCGGCCACGCTCGGGACGCTGCGCGCGTCGTACATCCGGCCGCGGTTCGACGGCTGGATCGGGTTCCAGGACGAGCTGGCCGAGCGGGTGCGGGAGCTGCTCGGCAACGACGACGATCCGGGGCGCGCGGTCGACCGGATCGAGGACGACTTCCGGAAGGTGCGACATGGATGACGGGCTGGATATCGGGCTGGATGGCGGGCGGGTCCGCTTCGAGCAGGACGGGTACGTCGGCCTGCTCACCCTCGACCGGCCGGCGAAACTGAACGCGGCCACCCGGTCGATGAGCGCCGAGCTGCTCGAACTCATCCCGCGCATCGACGAGGACCCGTCGATCCGCGCGGTCGTCGTGACCGGCGCGGGCGACCGGGCGTTCTCGGTCGGCAGCGACATCGGCGAGCTCGACCGGTACGACGGTCCGTGGCACTTCCGGAACCGGCGCGACTACTGCGACGCGCTGCGCTCGCTGCGCACACCGGTCATCGCGGCGGTGAACGGCTACGCGTACGGCGGTGGACTGGAGCTGGCACTGTCCTGCGATATCCGGCTGGCGTCGGCGACCGCGAGCTTCGCCGCGGCCGAGATCAAACTCGGCTGGATCGGCGGCGGGGGAGTGACGGCGCTGCTCGCGGCCTCGGTTCCGGCCACCGACGCGGCGGCGATGCTGCTCACCGGTGACCCGATCGACGCCGTCGAAGCGCTCCGGATCGGACTGGTCAGCAAGATCGTGGCCCCCGACGACTTGGTGCCTACGGCAACCGAGCTGGCGCAGCGGATCGCGTCGCGCCCACCGGTCGCCGCAGCGGCCGCGAAGGCGAATCTCCGGGCGGCCTGGTCGATGGGCCTGGAGGCGGCGATCCAGTACGAGCGCGAGCTGCAGGCCGTTGCGCTGGGCACCCAGGACGCCGCCGAGGGGCGAGCGGCCTTCGCGGAACGACGTACCGGAACCTTCGAAGGACGGTGAGCTGTGGCTGACGAGATCGCGCCGGGAATCCACCGGCTGGCGACGGACTACCCGCACGTGTGCGGACTGCCGCTCTGGTTGCACGTGATCGACGCGGGGTCGGAGCTGGTGCTGCTGGACGCCGGCATCGCGTCGACCCCGGAGTCGTCGACGGCACCCGAGTTGGCATCGCTCGGGCTGGGGCTGCCGGATCTGACGTTGGTGGTGAACAGCCACGCGCACCCCGATCACATGGGCGGCAACGCCGTCCTGCGGAGACACAGCGGGGCACGGTTCGCGGCGCCGGCGTTGGAGGCCGGGTGGCTGGAGGACAACGAGCGGCTGGTGAACGAGCTGTGGGGCTCGGACCCGGACGCGATGGCGCTGTCCGACGCCGAGCGATCCGAGTTGTTCGAGATGCTGGACGAGCGGGTGCGGATCGACGTACTGCTGCGCGACGGCGATCGGCTGCCGGGCGAGCGGCCGTTGCAGGTGATCACGACCAGCGGGCACAGCCCCGGCCACATCGCCGTACTGGACGAGACCTCGCGGACCCTGTTCACCTTCGACGACGTCCAGGGCCGGGGTCGCCCGTACCTCGACAGCTCGCTCTGGCTGGCGCCGCTCTACACCGACGTCGAGCGGTACACCAACGGACTGACGCGGCTCCTCGCCCTGGACTTCGACCTGCTCGTGCCGTCCCACGGCGACGCGATCGACGCGACCGCCGGCCGGAAGCTGATCGAGGAGAGCCTCGACTGGGTGACTGCCGTCGATACGCTCACCGCCGGACTGCTCCGGACCCGCGGTTCGCTGACTGTCCGTGAGCTGGCCGACGAGATCGGCACCGAGCTCGGGGCGTACGGCGGCATCAATCTGCAGACCGTCCGGATGGCCCGGGCGCACCTGGAACACCTCGCCCTGCGCGGCGGCGCCGAGCCGCGCTGGCACCACCGTCCGTGAGGCTGAGACTCCGGATAGCGTTCATTTTCCGCAAAACACACCGGTAAGGGTTTGCCGGGCCTCGCAAAATACGACATGGTCGAACGCAGGAGAACGGAAAGCGCTCTCCAGTGAGGGAGCGACGGCATCGACCCTGGGAGTGTCGCGTGGCTCAAACAGACGGAGTTCTCAGCCCGCAAACCCACCGAAAGCAGGCCGCAGGGCCCATCGACCGGTCCGGTGTGACCGGCTCCGGACCACCGGGCACGGCTACGGACAGTAGATCGGCGCCGCGGCCGGGCGGCAAAGGGCTGTCGTGGTGGGCGCGGGCGCGCCGGGACAAGGTGCTCCTGCTGATGGCTCTGCCCGGGCTGGTCCTCCTGCTGGCCTTCCACTACCTGCCGCTGCTCGGGAACCTGATCGCCTTCCAGGAATACCTGCCGTTCGTGCCGCTCGGCCGCAGTGCGTGGGTCGGGCTGGACAACTTCGCGGTGATCTTCAACGGCGACGCGGAGTTCCTGAACGCCCTCAAGAACACGCTGCTGATCACGATCGTCCAGGTGATCTTCGTGTTCCCGGCGCCGATCGCCCTGGCGCTGCTGCTGAACAGCCTGCTGTCCGAGCGGATCAAGCGCGTCGTGCAGTCGGTGCTGTACCTGCCGCACTTCCTGTCCTGGGTGATCGTGATCGCGATCTTCCAGCAGATCCTCGGCGGCAGCGGGCTGATCAACAACTTCCTGCGCGAGCACGGGATGGGCACCATCGACTTCCTCGGCAACCCGGACGGCTTCATCGCGCTGCTCACCAGCCAGGTGATCTGGAAGGACACCGGGTGGGGGACGATCCTGTTCCTCGCGGCGCTGACGCAGATCGATCCGGGGCTGTACGAGGCCGCGCGGGTCGACGGCGCCTCACGCTGGCGGCAGCTGTGGCACGTCACGGTGCCCGGTATCCGCGGGCTGATCATCCTGCTGCTGATCCTGCGGCTCGGTGACTCGCTCACAGTCGGGTTCGAGCAGATCATCCTGCAGCAGAACCTGGTCGGCAGACCCGCGAGCGAAGTACTCGACACGTACGTCTACAACAACGGCGTACTGGCCGGCCAATGGGGCGTGTCCGCCGCAGTCGGCCTGGTGAAGGGGCTGATCGGCGTCGCCCTGGTGATCGGCGCCAACAAGGTAGCCCACATCTTCGGCGAGGCGGGGGTGTACAAGAAATGAGCTCAGTGCATTTGGCCGGGCCTCCGGCGCCGGCGGGGTCCTGGGGCTTTGACTCCCGGTCTTCCCTCGTCGCTCCGGTCGCTTCGCTCCCTCCGCTCCTCAGTCCAGACCGGGAGGCCCCATGACCACGTCAACGAGCGTTGTGAAACAGAAGGGCATCGACGACGGTCCGGCGATGCCGGCGCGGGTTGTCAAAGGCGTCGTACTGCTGATCTGCTGTGCGGTCGTGATCGTGCCGTTCATCGGCGTGATCTCGACCAGCATCGCCAGCCAGGAACACGTGACGAACTCCGGCGGGTTCGTGCTCTGGCCGGACGCGCTGAACCTCGACTCCTACAAGACGATCTTCAACGGGGGAGTGGTGCAGCGTGCGCTGATGGTCAGCTTCGTCATCACCCTCGGCGGCACGCTGATCAGTCTCGCCGGGTCGACCATGCTCGCCTACGGGCTCAGCCGGTCCGGCTCGTTCGGTCAGCGGCCGATCCTGCTGATCGTGCTGTTCAGCATCCTGTTCAGCCCGGGGCTGATCCCGAACTACCTGGTGGTGAAGGAGTTTGGGCTGCTCGACTCGTTGCTGGCGCTGATCCTGCCGACGGCGATCAGCGGGTTCAACGTGATCGTGCTGCGCTCGTTCTTCATGGGCATCCCCGACTCGGTGCTCGACTCGGCGCGGATCGACGGAGCCGGGGACTTCCGGATCTTCTGGTCGATCGTGCTGCCGCTGTCGCGCGCGGTGCTCGCGGTCGTCGGGCTGTTCTACGCGGTCGGGTACTGGAACGCGTTCTTCAACGCGATGCTCTACATCAACGACACCGCGAAATGGCCGTTGCAGCTCGTCTTGAGGACGTACGTCATCAACAACACCGAGCTGAGCGCCGGTGACCTCGGTGGCGCGTCGGCCGATCAGCTGCCGCCGCAGGAGTCGATCCAGATGGCGATCCTGGTGGTGTCGCTGGTACCGATCCTGATCGTGTACCCGTTCCTGCAGCGCCACTTCGCCAAGGGCATGCTGACCGGGGCGGTGAAGGGATGACGATCAGGAGAAGAACGTTTCTGGGCGGGTCGCTCGCCGCGGTCGCGACGGCCGGCGGGTTGAGCGGCTGCGCCACGGTGACCCGGTCGACCGACATCGCGGCGCTGAACAAGCCGGTCGCGTTGCCGACGTACAAACGCTTCGAGGGACCGAAGCCGGACCTGCCGCGGAGTCATCCGTTGATGCCGGACTGCTTCTACAAGTTCCCGGAGCGTCCGGTCAAGGCGACCGACGGGGCGCCGGGCGACGGTACCGACGTGACGGGCTCGGCGCCGACGTCGAACCCGATCCCGCCGACGGCCGACCGCAACCCGTACTGGCAGGAGCTGAACCGGCGGCTCGGGTCGCCGCTCGGGTTGAACATCACCTCGGCGGCCGACTACCCGAACAAGTTCGCCACGGCGGTGGCCGGCGACACGTTGGGCGATGTGTTCAACGTGGACAGCGGATTCGCGTACCTGCCGCAGTTCCTGGAGGCGCGGGCGCAGGACCTGACCGAGTACCTGTCCGGGGACGCGATCCTCGAGTACCCGTTCCTGGCGAACGCGCCGGAGGCCTCGTGGCGCGGGTGCGTGTTCTCCGGCGGGATCCGGGCGGTGCCGATCCAGCGCGGCATCATGTCGTCGAACACGTTGCTGGTGCGGCAGGACCTGCTCGACCAGCTCGGCGTCGAAATCGGTTCGCCGACCGTCGACGAGCTGGTGAAGGTGGCGAAGGCCGTCACCGACGGGAAGAAGAACCGGTGGGCCTTCGCGGTGCCGCCCACCGCGTCCGTGAGCGCGATGCTCGGGCTGCCGAACGGCTGGGAAGTGCGCGACGGGAAGCTGGTCCACAGCCGGGAGCTGCCGGAGCACAAGGAGCTGCTGGTGATCACCCGGCAGCTGGTGAAGGACGGCCTGATCCATCCGGACGGGGTCGCGAAGGCCAACCAGAAGGTCTGGTTCACGCAGGGGTCGGCGGTGATGACGCAGGACTCGTACTCGTCGATCCAGAGCTTCTACCGGCGGGCGACGAACAAGAACTTCAGCATCACGATCCCGGTGCCGCGAGCTGCCGACGGGAAGGTCGGGCGGGTGCTGCTCGGGTCGCCCAACAACTCGATCGCCGCGATCCGGCCGAGTTCGCCGGAGCGGACGAAGACGCTGCTGCGGATGCTGAACTGGTTCGCGGCGCCGTTCGGGACGGAGGAGTACCTGTTCCGGAAGTTCGGTCTGCCCGGGCGGCACTACACGCTGAACGGCACCGATCCGCAGCTGACGAAGGACGGCGGGAGTGAGGTGTGCCTGGGTGAGTTCCCGGTGCAGTACCTCGCCGACGGGCCGTATCCGGCGTACTTCCCCGGTCATCCCGAGGCGGTCGACAACCTGTACAACCACCTCGAGTCCGTACTCCCGACAGCGATCCTGTCCCCGACGTACGGCCTCTACTCACCCACCCAGTCCACGAAGGGCAAGGTCCTCGACACCCGCATGGACGCCCTCACCAAGGACATCCAACTGGGCCGAGCCGACCTCAACGCGTGGGACGAAGCAGTAGCCAACTACCGCAAATCCGGCGCCGACGCCATCCGCGACGAACTGGAACAAGCCCTAGCCATCAAGGGCGCCAAGTAGCTGGGTTGCCCTCTCGAGTGGAGGGTTGCCCCCTGGGATTTTCAGGGGGCAACCCTCCACCTCGGTGGGCAAGCGCTAGTTGCAGCGGAGGGTGTCGAGGTCGGGGGCTTCGCCCATCGCCTTGTTGCCGGCGTCGTTCGGGTGGAGGCCGTCGCCGCCGTCGTACGCCGGTGCCAGACGCGACGGGTTGGCCGGGTCGCGCGTGGCCGCGTCGAAGTCGACGTACCCGTCGAACTCACCGCTGGACCGGATGAACGTGTTGACGGCCTGCCGGATCGCCTCCTTCTCCGGCGTGTACACGAACGAGCTCCCCATCGGCGTCAACGTCCCGCCCACGATGCACCGCCCCGACGCGTGCACCCGAGCGATCAGCTGCCGGTACCCGGCGATCAACTGCTCCGTGCTCGCCCCGGCATAGATGTCGTTGATCCCCTCCAGCACCAGCACCGTCCGTACGCCGGGCTTCGTCAGCACGTCCTTGTCGAGCCGCGCCAACGCACTCGGCCCGGCGCTCCCGGCCTTCGCGATCCCGCCGAGCACCCGGTTCCCCGAGATGCCCTCGTTGGAGATCGCCAGCCGCGCCGGATCCGGCAGCTGCGCGTACCGGGCCGCGAGGATGTCCGGCCACCGCCGGTTGGTGTCGATCGTCGTACCGACCGACGACGTGATCGAGTCGCCGAGCGTCGCGACCGTCGCCACGTCCCGCGTCGCCTCGACGATCGCGGCGTTCAGGAAGAACCACGCCGAGGACTCCGTCTGGTACGCCGTACTCGACTCGTCGGCCGCGTGATCGCCGGATGTCGACTTGTAGCTGTGCTGCATCGCCCGGTTGTGCGCGGTGATCACGCCCGTCGACCCGACCACGTGCAGGCTGACGGTCAGACTCGTCAGCGCCGGCACCGTCCCGGGCAGCGGATCACTGATCGCCATCGCGCCCGGCGGGATCGTCACCGTCGTACTGCCGCCGAACGTCAACCGCCGGCTGGACCCCGGCACCACACTCGCACCGCTGTCGTGCCGGCCGACGTACACCGAGTCCGACACCAGCGGCTGATCCCCGTTCGCATTGGAGATCCGGATCCGCAGATCCTTTCCGCCGACGCTCGTCCGCAGGATGTTGCGCACCGTCATGTCGCTCAACGTCCCACCGGCGATGTCGTCCGCCGCACCCCAGGTCGTGACCAGCCCACCTCCTTCCGTCCTGACCTGCTCGTCGGGCCCGGCAGCCACCAGACCCGCCGCACCCATCACCGTCACCAGCAAACTCGCGCCCACCCGGCGCCACGAAAGTTTCATGCCCATCAAGTCATCGCTGAATAGACATGCTTGCAATCGTTTGCACTGACGCTGTCGCCGAGCGGTCTGAATCGTGAGCCGAGCGGTTGGGGCCCGAGCGACAGGAGGTGTCGGCTGCTGACCGGTGCCGTCCCGCCTGACGCGCCGGCGGCCGGCTATCGGAGGGCAGTACCTCCTGTCCTTCGGGCCCAAGGAACAATGGGCAGTGATGACGCTGACCGAGAAGTTGCCGGGGACGACCGAGCCTGACGATCTGTTCGATGCCTTTCAGGGGTGGGTGACGGGGCAGGGGATCTCGTTGTACCCGGCGCAGGAGGAGGCGTTGATCGAGGTGATGACGGGGTCGAACGTGATCCTGTCGACGCCGACCGGGTCCGGGAAGAGTCTGGTGGCGACCGGTGCGCACTTCGCGGCGATGGCGAACGGGCAGCGGACGTTCTACACCGCGCCGATCAAGGCCCTGGTGTCGGAGAAGTTCTTCGCGCTGTGCGACGTGTTCGGAGCGGACAAGGTCGGCATGCTGACCGGTGACGCCGCCGTCAACGCGAGCGCTCCGATCATCTGCTGTACGGCGGAGGTCCTCGCCAACATCGCCCTGCGTGAAGGCACCGCAGCGGACGTCGGCCAGGTGGTGATGGACGAGTTCCACTTTTACTCCGAGCCGGACCGCGGCTGGGCGTGGCAGGTGCCGCTGCTCGAGCTGCCGAAGGCGCAGTTCGTCCTGATGTCCGCGACCCTCGGCGACGTCGAACGGTTCAAGATCGACCTCTCGCGACGGACCGGCCGCCCGACCGCGATCGTGGCGTCCGGCGAGCGCCCTGTGCCGCTGATCTACAAGTACGTCACCACGGCCCTGCACGAGACCCTCGAGGAGCTCCTCACCACCCACCAGGCCCCGGTGTACGTCGTGCACTTCACCCAGGCGGCCGCCCTCGAACGCGCGCAGGCGCTGATGAGCATCAACGTCTCCTCGAAGGAGGAGAAGGAGAAGATCAACGAGCTGATCGGCCACTTCCGGTTCAGCAAGGGCTTCGGCCGGACGCTGCAGCGGCTGGTGAAGCACGGGATCGGCGTGCACCACGCCGGCATGCTGCCGAAGTACCGGCGGCTCGTCGAGCAGCTCGCGCAGGCCGGTCTGCTCAAGGTCATCTGCGGCACCGACACGCTCGGCGTCGGCATCAACGTCCCGATCCGGACCGTCGTCCTCACGGCGCTCAGCAAGTACGACGGACGTCGCCAGCGGATCCTCAAGGCGCGCGAGTTCCACCAGATCGCGGGCCGCGCGGGGCGGGCTGGGTACGACACCTCCGGCACCGTCGTCGTCCAGGCCCCGGATCACGTGGTCGAGAACGTGAAGGCGCTCGCGAAGGCCGGTGACGACCCGAAGAAGCAGCGCAAGGTGCAGCGCAAGAAGCCGCCGGAAGGGTTTGTGACCTGGGGCGAGGACACGTTCGACCGGCTCGTCGCGGCCGAGCCCGAGGCGCTGCAGTCCCGGATGCGGGTCAGCCACGCCATGCTGCTGAACGTCATCGCCCGCGACGGCAACGCGTTCGAGAGCATGCGGCACCTGCTCCGCGACAACCACGAGGAGTCCCGGGCGCAGGTCCGGCTGATCCGGCGGGCGATCCAGATCTACCGCACCCTCGTCACCGCCGGCGTCGTCGAGCGCCTCGACGAGCCCGACGAGAACGGCCGGTTCCTGCGCCTGACCGTCGACCTGCAGAAGGACTTCAGCCTCAACCAGCCGCTGTCCACGTTCGCCCTGGCCGCCCTCGACCTGCTCGACCCGGCGGACCCGTCGTACGCCCTCGACGTGGTCTCGATCATCGAGGCGACGCTGGAGGATCCGCGCGCGGTCCTCTGGGCGCAGGAGCACCACGCCCGCGGCGAGGCGGTCAACGCGATGAAGGCCCAGGGCATCGAGTACGACGAACGGATGGAGCTGCTCGAGGACGTCAGCTGGCCGAAACCGCTCGCTGAGTTGCTCGAGGCAACGTTCGAGATGTACCGGCAGACGCATCCGTGGATCGCGGACACCGGGCTGTCACCGAAGGCCGTCGTCCGGGACATGTTCGAGCGGGCGATGACGTTCGGCGAGTTCATCGGGTACTACGGGCTCGCGCGCTCGGAGGGCGTCGTACTGCGGTATCTCAGCGACGCGTACAAGGCGCTGCGGCAGACCGTGCCGCCGGACAAGGTGGACGAGGACCTGGCCGACCTGATCGAGTGGCTCGGCGAGGTCGTACGGCAGACCGACTCCAGCCTGCTCGACGAGTGGGAGGAACTGACCAACCCGACCACCGAGGCTGAGTTGACCGGAATTGGGGTCGCGCCGACGCCGGCAGGCCCGCGCCGGATCACCTTGAACACCAGGGCCTTCCGGGTCCTGGTGCGCAACGCGATGTTCCGCCGCGTCGAGCTCCTCGCCCTGCACCGCTGGGCCGAGCTCGGCCAACTCGACGCCGACGCCGGCTGGGATGCGGGCCGCTGGGCCGAGGCCGGTACGGCGTACTACGCCGAGCACGACGTCGTCGGTACCGGCCCCGAGGCGCGCGGTCCCGCACTGTTCCTGATCGAGGAGCACCCCGGCTACTGGGAAGTCCAGCAGATCATCGACGACCCCGAAGGCAACCACGACTGGCGCATCTCGGCCACCGTCGACCTCACCGCCTCCGACGAGGCCGGCGAACTGGTCCTCGAGCTGGTGTCGTTCAAGCCGCTGTAGTCACCGGGGTGTCGAGCGTCCGTACCTCCCGGACGAACATCGGGAGCGCGGACAAGGCCATGCCGACGGTGCCGACCACCACAGCAGCGGTGGTGCCGAAGGTGCTGCCCAGGACGCCGCCGAGCGCGGCACCCACCGGGAGCACGCCGAAGGTGAAGGCACGGTAGGCGCCGTTGCTTCGGGCAAGGGATGTCCGCGGGATCAGGAGCTGGCGAATCGTCACCGACAACACGTTCGCGCCGCCCAGCCCGACGCCGGCGGCGAACTGCACGAGGCCGAGGGTCCTCGTCCAGGACCTGGTCAACACCGTCGACCTGGAGATGGAACGCGACACGCTCGCGACGCCCGCGGAGCTCGGCACGTTCTGTGCGGCCCACGGGCTGCCTGGGCTCCGGTTCGACGCGGCCGGCCTGGAGCAGGTGCTGACGCTGCGGGAAGCGGTCCGTGACGTGTGCCAGGCGCAGCCACGGCTCAAGGCCTGTGCCGCCGACACCTGCCGATGGGTGTAATACGACCGGAGCCCGGCCGGCCGCAGCCGCTGGTGCACGATGTCGATCTGCGGCTCACGCAACAAGATGCGCGCGTACCGCGCCCGCGGTTAGGCCTCGCAGTCAGATCCGATCCGCCTCAGGGCGAGCAGTTCAGAGGACGAGCTTCATCCGCGGGGCGGACGTGCCGGTGAAGCCGAGGTTCGTGTAGAGGCGCTGTCCTGCCGGTGTGGCGCTCAGGTCGACGCGATCGGCGGTGATGGATCGGGCCCAGTCGACGACATCGTGCACGAGCCGCGTCCCGTAGCCGCGCCCGCGGTACTCGGGCAGGGTGATGACGTTCGCGAGCCGCACCGTGCGGCCCCTGATGCACTGGGGAGTGGGAACCCCGAGTTCGAGCGTGCCGATGGCGGTCGCGACAAGCCGGCCACCGACCTCGATCACCGGGAACCGCGCAGCGCCGGCGTCGTCGACGAACCGCGTGAACCACCCACGCGCGTGGTCCGTCCACTGCGCCTGGTCGGCGTCGTCCTCGAACACGAGAGCCCAAAGGCGCACCAGCTGATCGACGTCGGTCGCGTTCGCCGTCCGCAGTTGGTCTGTGGCAGTCACGACTCGACGGTGCCCGTTGGCCACTCCACGTCGACCTCGGTCTCGGCCGCGTAGTCCACGTTCGGTACGTCGAAGCCGTACAGTCGGCGTACCTCGTTGAAGAACCAGGCGGCGTCGGCGACCTCGGCGATGTTGTTCTGGGTGACCGATTCCCACTGCGTCCGGACGGCGGACTGGACGTCGTCGGACAGCTCCCAGCGGTCGAGGCGGATGCGGCCCTCGTCGTCGAGGTCGAGCGGTGCCTTGCCGGTGAGCTGGTCCCACAGCGCGATCGACTGCTCGATCGGGGTCTGCAGCTCGGTGACCTTGTGGAGGAGGCTGACGTACAGGCCGATGCCCGGGATCGCGGACGACGCCTGCGTGACGGCCGCGCCGTTCACCGAGGTCATCGCGGTCACGCCGTCGGCGGCCAGCTTCAGCGCGGTCTGCTCGAGGTCCGCCTTGGCCGCCCCGATCGAACCCTGGCGATAGAGGGGGCCGGTCAGCTCGGAGCCGATGTACGTGAGAGCCACCGTGTTGAAGCCCGGCTTGAGCAGGTCGCGCTCCTGCAACGCGGTGATCCAGCGGGACCAGTCCTCGCCGCCCATCACCTTCACGGTCTGCGCGATCTCGTCATCGGTGGCGACCTCGATGCCGACCTCCTGCAGGACCGGCGCACCGTCGTCGAACGCGAGGCTCTTCGTGGTGTGCTCGGCGCCGATCGCTTTCAGCACCGACTGGTACGTCTCGCCGGTGCGCGGATCGACGCGACGCGGCGCGGCGACGCTGTAGACCAGGTGGTCGATCCCGCCGAGCTGCTCGGCGACCAGGTCGAGCACCTCGTCCTTCGTGGTGTCCGCGAAGGCGTCCGCGTTCACGAAGTTCCACGAGCGACCCAGCTCGGCCGCCAGCGCGGCGGTCTCCGCGGTGCGGTACCACCCGGCGGTCGCCGTACGACGAGCCGTGGCGGCCTTCTCGAAGCACACGCCGATTCCGTCGATGCCGTACCGCGCCAGACCCGCGATCGTCGTCGCGAGCCCGTAGCCCGAACTCGACCCGATCACAAGCGCCGTACGACGTTCCGGCGTACGCCCCTCGACCTGCGCCGCCATGTCCCGGACCACCTGTGCACACCCGGCCGGGTGCGAGTCGAGGAACAGGAAACCCCGGCCGACCGGCCGCACCACGCGCTCACTCATGCGCAAGACCCTAACCCGGCAGGCCCTTGGAGCGGGGGTCAGCTCCAGTACAGCTCCGCGTCGTCGGGCTCGACGACCACGTCGGCGCCGAGGCGGCGCAGGTTGCCGGCGAAGTCGGTGTAGCCGCGGTGCACGTGGTGGGCGGCCGACACCAGCGTCTCGCCCTCGGCCGCGAGACCGGCCAGCACCAGCGCGGCTCCCGCACGGATGTCGGAGGCGACCACGGGTGCGCCGGAGAGCCGCGGTACGCCGCGGACCACCGCGTGATGCCCGTCGGTCTGGATCTGCGCACCGAGCCGGGTCAGCTCCTGTGCGAACGTGAACCGGCCCTCGAAGAGGTTCTCGGTCACCATCGCCGCGCCGTCGCTGATCGCGTTCAGCGCGATCACGAACGCCTGCAGGTCGGTCGCGAACCCGGGGTAGGGGAGCGTGACCACGTCCACCGGCTTCGGCCGGTCGTGCATCCGGACCCGGAACCCGGGATTCAGCACGGTGATCTCCGCGCCGGCCTTGTGCAGCTTGTCGAGCGGCAGCTCCAGATGCTCGGCGTGTCCGTTCGCGACCGTGACGTCACCCTTGGTGATCGCGGCTGCGAACGCCCAGCTCCCGGACACGATCCGGTCCGGGATCACGACGTGGTCCACCGGGTTCAGCAGGCCGCTCACCCCGGTGATCTCGATCCGCGGCGAGCCCGCGCCGTCGATCTGCGCGCCCATCTCGACCAGCATCGTGGCGATGTCCTGGATCTCCGGCTCGCGGGCGGCGTTCTCGATCACGGTGGTGCCCTTCGCGAGCACCGCCGCCATCATGATCGTCTCGGTCGCGCCGACGCTCGGGAAGTCCAGCCAGACCTCGGCGCCGTGCAGGCCCTGCGGGGCCTCGGCGATCACGAAACCGTGCTCGATGTGCACCTTCGCACCCATCGCCTCCAGGCCGGCGACGTGCATGTTCAGCCCGCGGGACCCGATGTTGTCACCGCCCGGCAGCGCCACCTCCGCCTGACCGCAGCGGGCCAGCAGCGGGCCGAGCACCGAGATCGAGGCGCGCAGCTTGCGGACCAGGTCGTAGTCGCACTGGTGCCCGATCGTCCCCGGGACGGCGATCGTGGCGAGCCGCCCCTCCGCGTCCACCTTGACCGAGCAGCCGAGCGTGTCCAGCAGTTGCGCCATGAACGTGACGTCCAGGATGCCCGGCACCTGCCGCAGCGTCGTCGTACCCTCCGCCAGCAGCGCTGCCGCCATCAGCTTGAGCACACTGTTCTTCGCCCCGGCCACCTCGACAGTGCCGTCGAGCCGTGCCTCACCTGCGATCCGAAACCGTTCCACCGGTCGACTGTAGCGTTTGACGCTCCGGGGGTTTGCGTAGAGTCCTGGCATGGCTGTGAACTTGACGCGGATCTACACCCGTACCGGTGACGCCGGCGAGACCCGCCTCGGCGACAACTCCACGACGTCGAAGACCGACCCGCGGCTGGCGGCGTACGGCGAGGTCGACGAGGCGAACTCGGCGATCGGTGTGGCCATCGCGGCCGGTCACCTGAACACTGCGCTCGTGGTCCTGCTGACCCACGTCCAGAACGACCTGTTCGACGTCGGCGCGGACCTGTGCAACCCGATCACGCCGGACCCCGAGTACCCGCCCCTGCGCATCACCCAGGACTACATCGATCGGCTCGAGGGCTGGTGCGACGACTACAACAGTCGTTTGACCAAGCTCCGGTCGTTCATCCTGCCCGGCGGGACCGAGGGCGCGGCGTACCTGAACGTCGCCCGCACGGTCGTCCGCCGCGCCGAGCGGGCCGGCTGGGCCGCCGTCGAGGCGCACGGGCCGTCCGTCAACCTGCTCGCGCTCACCTATCTGAACCGCCTGTCCGACCTGCTGTTCATCCTCGGCCGTGTCGCCAACCTGTCGTCCGGCGGCGACGTCCTCTGGGTCCCTGGCGGCGAGCGTTCCTAGCCGATCTCCCACCTGAACGGCATCCGCAGTACGCCGGCCGGCGGCAGCCCGAGCGCGCTGTAGAGACCGGTGGTCAGGCCGTCGAGCGTCAACGGCGCCGCACTGACAGCCAGATCATCGGTCGTCGTGGGGGCCTTCAGCTGACTGAGCAGGTTGCGGTGCGGCACCGAGGTCACGGCGATCTCGTCGCGGTCCAGACCGGCCCGGTTGCAGGCGAGCGTGAGCGCGTGCTGGAACCCGCCGAGCTCGTCGACCAGCTTGTGGCTGTGCGCGTCGGCACCGGTCCAGACCCGTCCGCGGGCCAGCGACTCCAGCCGCTCCTCGGGCAGGCCGCGGTCCTGGGCCGCCTTGGCGACGAAGTCCTTGTAGATGCGGTCGAGGGTCTCCTCCAGCCGCGCCCACTGCTCGTCGGTGAACTCCTCCTGCGCCGAGTACATCTGCGCGTTCGCACCCTCGGACACGGCCTCGCGCGAGATCCCGATCCGCTCGAGCGCATCCCGTACGACGCCCTTGCCGGTCAGTACGCCGATCGACCCGGTGATCGTGCCGGGCTGCGCGACGATCACGTCGGCCGGCATCGCGACGAAGTACCCGCCGGATGCGGCGACTCCGCCCATCGACGCGATCACCGGTCGTCCGGTCGACCTCAACCGCAGTACTTCGTTGCGGATCGCGTCGGAGGCGACGTACGAACCTCCCGGGCTGTCGACGCGCAGCACCACGGCCTTCACGCGCTCGTTGTCGGCCACCGCGCGCAGTGCGGCGCCGACGGTGTCCGAGCCGGAGCCGGGACCGCCGAGCGGGCTGTTGGAGTTGCGGCCGACCGCGATGCCACCCGTCACCCGCACCACCGCCACCAGCGGCTTCTGCGGCCAGGGAAGCGTTTTGCGGATCTCGTCCAGCGTCCGTGGACCACGCCGGATGTACCGCTCGGCCAGCAGCCTGTCGTCGTACTGCAGCTGCTTCTCGAGCTCGTCGTACACGTCCGACCTGTAGCCGAGCCGATCGACCAGACCGGCGTCCAGACCGGTCTGCGCGGGCAGCGGCGCACTGTCGACGAGCTCTCGTACCCGTGCGGTGTCCAGCCGCCGCCGTACGGCGATCCCCTCGACGATCTGCTCGTACGCCGACTCCGCGAGCCGGGACGCCATCTCACGGGCCGGCGGCGTCATCTCGCGCTCGGTGAACGTGTCGGCGGCCGTCTTGTACTCACGCCGCTTGCCGAACTGCGGGATCACGCCCGTCTTGTCGAGGGCGCCGCGGATGAAGACCGCCTGCACGGACACACCCGTGATGGCCAGGTCGCCGGACGGCTGCAGCCAGATCTCGTCGAACGCCGTCGCCAGGTAGTAGGGGACCGTTCCCTGACCGGTCTCACCGAACGACTCGGTCCACGCGACCGCGGGCTTGCCCGACGTACGGAAGTCCGCCACCGCCTCGCGCAGCTCCTGCACCTGCGCCAGCGACAGCCGGTGTCCGCCCAGGTGGGCGATCACGCCGACCACCGAGTCGTCACGCGCGCCCTTCCGCAGCGCGCCGACCAGTTCGCGCAGCGTCGGCAGGTGGCGCGACCGGAACGCCGCCACCGGCGAGGCAGGCGGCGTCTCGAGCACGCCGCGGGTCAGGTCCAGCTCAAGCAGAGTCCCCATACCAAGACCCTAGACCCCCGGCAAAGCAGACTCAGGGAGCGTCGAGCAGGCCGCGGGCCGCGGCCTCGTCGCGCGGCCAGACGTAGACGGTCCAGCCGTCGGTGGTGCGGGCCGCGGTCGCCTTGATACCGAAGTCCTTCAGGCGGGACACGAGGACGCGGGCCTCGTTGTAGTTCGCCACGGTGCGGATGTCGACGAGCAGGCCGAACGCGTCCCGGTCCGCGGGCGTGTGGTCGACCCGCCGGACCAGCGACCCGCCCTTGGCCTTCGAGAAGGCCCAGCGGCACAGCAGCACCATCACACCGGCCAGGGCGAAGGCCACCACCGGGAACAGGAAGTACTGTTCGGCGAACACAGCCACCATTGTCCCGCGAATCGTGTCTCGCGAAGCAAAAGTTCGTGAGGTCTTGGCAACCTTCCGTGTCTCCAGGGAGTCTTTACTCTCACAGACGCTGTCACGCGGCCGATGGAAACCTCGGGGGCCGCCGGAAGAGCGGAGGGCACGGACATGCTCGCACCGACCCACAGCACACCTGACAACCGCGACAACACCGAGACCGACAACACCAGCACCGACAACACCCGCACCGACAACACCAGGGACCACCGCGACAACGTGGTGCACCTGACCGGCATCCTGGACGTGCGCTCGGTCGGCGACGTCCGTCAAACTCTCAACGACCTGATCGACACCTCCGACGGTGACGTCATCGTCGACCTGGAGGAGGTCGACGCGGTCGACGCGACCGGCCTCGGCCTGCTGGTCGCGACCCACCGCCGGACCCAGCTGCTCGGCCGGCAACTGGTGCTCTGGCACCCGATGCCGTCGGTGGTCCGGATCCTCGCGGTCACCCGCCTGCACCGGGTGCTGAACGTCGAACGGACCCCGCTCCCGATCAGCGCCTGACTGTGATGTAGGCCCCTGGTGACGCCAGTCACGAGAGGCAGACTCACAAGGTCACGCAGTCCTACTCTCGGGTACATGGCGACCGAGAAGGATCGACCCTGGGTGATGCGCACGTACGCGGGCCACTCGTCCGCGGCGGAGTCCAACGCGCTGTTCCGCCGGAACCTCGCGAAAGGCCAGACCGGACTGTCGGTCGCCTTCGACCTGCCCACCCAGACCGGGTACGACGCGGACCATCCGCTGGCCAAGGGCGAGGTCGGCAAGGTCGGCGTACCGGTCGCGCACCTGGGTGACGTCCGCGCGCTGTTCGACCAGATCCCGCTCGCCCAGATGAACACGTCGATGACGATCAACGCGACCGCGATGTGGTTGCTCGCGCTGTACCAGGTCGCGGCGCAGGAGCAGGGCGCGCTGCCGGACGAGCTGACCGGGACGACGCAGAACGACATCGTGAAGGAGTACCTGTCGCGCGGGACGTACGCGTTCCCGCCGGACGCGTCGCTGCGGCTGACGACCGATGTGATCGCTTACACGGTCTCCACCATGCCGAAGTGGAACCCGATCAACATCTGCAGCTACCACCTCCAGGAGGCCGGCGCGACGCCGGTGCAGGAGCTGGCGTTCGCGTTGTCGACGGCGATCGCCGTCCTGGACCGGGTACGCGACGGTGGGCAGGTGCCGCCGGAGCGGTTCGGGGACGTGGTGCAGCGGATCTCGTTCTTCGTGAACGCCGGCGTGCGGTTCATCGAGGAGACGTGCAAGATGCGCGCGTTCGTCCGGCTCTGGGACGAGCTGACGGAGCAGCGGTACGGCGTCACGGACCAGCGCGCGCGCCGGTTGCGGTACGGCGTACAGGTGAACTCGCTCGGGCTGACCGAGGCGCAGCCGGAGAACAACGTGCAGCGGATCGTCCTGGAGATGCTCGGCGTCACGCTGTCGAAGAACGCGCGGGCGCGGGCGGTACAGCTACCGGCGTGGAACGAGGCGCTCGGGTTGCCGCGGCCCTGGGACCAGCAGTGGTCGCTGCGGATGCAGCAGGTGCTGGCGTACGAGTCCGACCTGCTCGAGTACGACGACATCTTCGACGGGTCGCACGTGATCGAGGCGAAGGTGTCCGAGCTGGTCGAGGGTGCGCGCGAGGAGATCGATCGGGTGCAGGCGATGGGCGGAGCGGTCGCCGCGGTCGAGAGCGGGTACCTGAAGCAGGCGCTCGTCGCGTCGCATGCCGAGCGCCGGCAGCGGATCGAGTCCGGTGAACAGGTCGTCGTCGGGGTGAACCGGTTCGAGAACACCGAGCCGTCGCCGCTGACCGCCGACCTCGACACCGCCATCCAGACCGTCGACCCGGCGGCCGAGGCCGCTGCGCTGACGTCGCTGAAGGAGTGGCGCGCCGCGCGCGATGGCGACGCGGTCGAGGCCGCGCTGGCGAAGCTGCGGGCTGCCGCGAAGGGCAGCGAGAACCTCATGCCGGTGACGCTCGAGTGCGCGCGGGCCGGGGTGACGACGGGGGAGTGGGCCGGGGTCCTGCGGGAGATGTACGGCGAGTACCGCGCGCCGACCGGGGTGGCCGGATCCGTCGGCGTGTCAGCGGGTGGGGCCGAGATCGCCGCCGTCCGCGAGAAGGTCTCGTCGACCTCCGAGGAGCTGGGTGGCCGGTTGCGGCTGCTGGTCGGCAAGCCCGGTCTCGACGGTCACTCGAACGGCGCGGAGCAGGTCGCCGTCCGCGCCCGCGACGTCGGATTCGAGGTCATCTATCAGGGCATCCGGCTGACGCCCGAGCAGATCGTCGCCGCCGCCGTCGCGGAGGACGTCCACTGCGTGGGGCTGTCGATCCTGTCCGGCTCGCACATGGCGCTGGTCCCGCAGGTGGTGCAGGGCCTCCGCGAAGCCGGTCTCGAAGACGTCCCGGTGGTGGTCGGCGGCATCGTCCCGGACGCCGACGCCAAGGCCCTGCTGTCGGCCGGAGTGGCCGCCGTCTACACACCGAAGGACTATGACCTCACCGGCATGATGTCCGACGTGGTCGACGTGATACGTCACGCGAACAAGGTGGAGGGCGTGGTAGAAGGAGAGCATGACTCTCGATGACCCGCGCGCCACTCGGGCGCTGTCCAACGGAAGTGCGATCCCGGTCTTCGGACTCGGTGTCTGGCAGGTGGACGACGGGGCGGAGTGTGAGCGTGCCGTCGGCGACGCGCTCGCGACCGGCTACCGGTTGATCGACACCGCGCAGGGATACGGGAACGAGGAGAGCGTCGGCCGGGCGATCCGCGACAGCGGGATCCCGCGGGAGGAGATCTTCCTGACGACGAAGTTCTACCCGGGCGGCAAGGACGCGCGGGTGGAGGCGGAGAAGAGCCTCGAGCGGCTCGGGACCGACTACCTCGACCTGTACCTGATCCACTGGCCGCAGGGCGGGCCGACCTGGGCGTGGCCGGGGATGGAGGCGGCGGTGGAGGCCGGCCTGACCAAGGGCATCGGCATCTCCAACTTCAGCGCCGCCGAGCAGCTGGAGCTGTCCAAGGTCGCCGGGATCCAGCCCGCGGTGAACCAGATCCAGTTCAGCCCGTTCGAGTACCGCCAGGGCCTGCTCGAGGCCTGCGAGGAGGCGAACGTGGTCGCGCAGGCGTACAGCCCGCTCGGCACCGGGCGGCACCTCGACGACCCGGCGGTCGGCCGGATCGCGGAGGCCGTCGGCCGCACGAACGCGCAGGTGCTGATCCGCTGGGCGCTCCAGAAGGGCCTGTCGGTCATCCCGAAGTCGTCGCACAAGAACCGCATCGAGGAGAACTACGCGGTCTTCGACTTCACCCTCGACGACGACGCGGTCGCGACCCTCGACGCCATGGACACCACCCACCGCACTGCGGACGCCTTGTCCCAGAGCAGCAAATGGTGGCACTGATCTAGCTGCCGTACCTGAGCAGACTGGGCGTCCGGCGGGCCAGGGCGGCCATGGACAGGACCAGCAGGGTCGAGCTGACGAAGGTCGTGGGGCCGATGCCGAAGCGTTCGGCGCAGGCGCCGAGGATCAGGGACGTGAGCGGCATGACACCGATCGCCAGTTCCTGGATGCCCAGGGCCCGGCCGTGCAGCGGTGCGTCGGTGGTCATCAGGAGGAGCGTCGTCTGCAGCACCCCGAAGGCGGCGCTCAGCACTCCGATCGCGGTCATCAGCACGAAGGACGCGATCCGGTGGTGGGACAGACCGAACAGCGCCCACGCCGTACCCCACGCGGCGGTGCCGACGACGAACAGGGCGCCTTTGCGGCGGAAGTCGCCCAGCCCGGCGATGACCAGCGAACCGGCGAGGCCGCCCACGCCGGCGCAGGTCAGCAGCCACCCGAGTCCGGCGGCGTCCAGGCCGAGCGATTCCTCGGCGAACACCGGCATGAACGACTGCGCGATCGGCCAGATCAGGATGTTCGCGGCCAGGGTGATGAGCAGGACCGTCGAGGCCGTCCGGTTCCGGGCGATCGCCCGCAGGCCGCTCGTGACCAGGCGCAGCGACGATCCGGTGTGGGCGTGCACGACCTGACCGAGTCCCCGCAGTGGCAGCAGGAGGACGAGCGACACGGCGTACCAGATCGTCGAGACCCAGAGCGCGGCCGGTGCGCCGAGGCCGTTGATGAGCAGACCGCCGGCGGCGGGCCCGATCACCTGGGTCATGTTCAGCGCCATCGAGTTGAGGGCGTTGGCGTTGCTGAGGTTCTCCCGCCCGACCAGGTCGAGGACCAGCGAGGCACGGGCCGGTTGCGACGGCGACTGGGCGAGCCCGAGCGCCAGGCCGCCGACGAGAAGGACGCCGTACGACGCCCTGCCGAGGGTTGCGAATGCGGCGACGATGCCGGCGGACGCCAGTGCCCACGAGCACGCGATGATCAGCAGGCGGACGCGATTGTGCCGGTCCGCAAACGCGCCGCCGACCGGTCCGAGCAGCAGCGGCGCCAGGCGGACTGCACCGAAGACCGCGACCAGGAAGTCCGAATGCGTGGTCTCCCAGGCGAGCCAGCCGAGCACGAGGGTCTGCGTCCACACACCGCCGAAGAAGAACAGGTTGGAGAACCAGAGCAACTGGAACGGGCGGTTCGCGCGCAACGAGCCGAGGGTCCGCCCGACCAGCGCCGGTTGGGTCCGGGTACTCACACCTGCAGTTCGCCGTCGCGGACGACGACCTGACCGCCGGCGATCACCAGTTCACGACGCGGCGCGCGGACCAGCACGTCCGCCGCGTTCTCGGCGTCGAGCAGCACGAGGTCGGCCCGCGCGCCCACGCTGAGACCGTGGTTGTCGCGGTGCACGAACCAGCCGCCGTACCTCGTCGCGAGCTCGACGGCATACGTCAGGTCCTCGTCCGTGCGGAGACCGTGGAGTCGCGCGAATCCGCGGGCGATCTGCAGCAGGTCACCATCGCCGTACGGCGACCACAGATCGCGGATGCCGTCGGTGCCGAGGCCGAGCGGGACCCCGGCCGCCCGCATCTTCCGGAACGGCAACGGCGCCGACGTCGGCGGCGCGACCGTGGTCCAGGAGATCCCTGCCTCGCCCAGTTGCTCCACCAGTTCGGACCGCCGGGCCGGGGCCAGCTCGCCGAGGGCGAACCCGTGCGACACGTTCACCTTGCCCTGCAGCCCGGCCTGCACCGTGCGCTCGGCGATCAGCTCGTACTGGAACGCGCCGAGGTCGCCGCGGTCGTGCAGGTGGATGTCGATCCCGACCCCACGCCGCACCGCGATCTCGAACAGCGCGTCCAGCTGGCCGACCGGGTCGCGGTCGATGGAGGCCGGATCCAGTCCGCCGATGCTGGTAGCACCTTCGGCCGCGGCCTTGTCGAGCAGCTCGAGTACGCCGGGGCGCCGGAGAACACCGTCCTGCGGGAACGCGACGATCTCCACGTCGACCGCGCCGCCGAGCGCGGCCGCGGCCTCGCGAACTCCTGCGATGCCACGCAGTTCGACACCGAGGTCGACGTCGACGTGCGTGCGGGTGGCCGTCGTACCGTGCCGAAGGAACTCGCGCAGGACGGCCGTCGCGCCGCTGACGCTGGGGATGCCGTACTTGTCCCGCTCCGCGCGCTCGTGGGCGATCCGCCCCTGGGTGGTCGGCTGCCCGCCGTACGACACCCACGGCTGGCCCCACCAGCTCTTGTCCACGTGCGCGTGCGCGTTGACGAACCCGGGCAGCGCCAGCAGGCCGCGCCCGTCGATCCGCTGCCCGTCGATCTGCTGCACCGTATCGGTCCCGGCGGGGGTGATGTCCGAGATGACACCGTCGACGATCGTGACGTCGACCGCGTCGCCGCCCCAAGGGCGCACGTCAGCAAGCAGCAGGGAGGTCATGACCAGAATGGTATACCATTTCGGGACGCTAGTTCTGGCCGCGGCGGAGGTCCCGGGACCGGACGAGATGCTCACCGGCCAGCCGCTCGGCCTCGGCGACGTCGCGGTTCGCGATCGCGGTGAACAGCTCCTGGTGCTGCTCGGCGACGGCGACCAGGTCGTCGTGCTGGGTCAGCAGCCAGCGCATCCGGCTCCGCAGCGGCCGCTCGATCTCGACCAGCAGCTCGTTCGACGCCAGCTCGGTGACGATCTCGTGGAAGTCGGCCGCCTTCCGCCGCGCCACCAGCGCGTTCCCCGCCCGGGCGGCGCGCAGCTGTTCGTCCAGCACCGCGTGCAATCGCTCGATGCCTTCCCGGGTACGCCGTTCCGCCGCCAGCCGGAACGTCAGCGGTTCGAAGGCCGCCCGGACCTCGGTCAGATCGGCGATGTCGGAGTCGGTGAACGTCCGCACCACCGCCCACGAGCGCGGCCGCAACGTCACCAGCCCCTCGCCGACCAGCGCCTTCAGCGCCTCCCGCACGGGCACCCGGCTGACCTCGAGCGCGGCCGCCAGTTCCCGCTCGACCAGCCGCTCGCCGGGCAGCCGCACCCCGTCGAGGATCTCGCCCCGCAACAGCCGCGTCACCCGCTCGGTCTCGGACTCCGGAGTCTCAGTCATCGGCCTCTCCAGCGTTTGGTATGCCATCCAGCATGGCGTACCTGCGCGTCAGGACCGAATCACGGCTCGAGCAGTCCGGCCCTGATGGCGTACCGGGTCAGGTCGAGCCGGTCCCGGAGGCCGAGCTTCTGGAGGATGTTCGAGCGGTGCCGTTCGACCGTCTTGACGCTGATCGTGAGCAGTTCGGCGATCTCCTTCGACGAGTTGCCCTCGGCAACCAGCTTGAGGACTTCCTCCTCGCGGGCGGTGAGGATCTGCTGCGGCAGGTCCGCGCCCTGCCGGAGCCGGTCCAGGTAGCTGCGCACCAGCCGCGTCATCGCACCCGGGTACAGGAACGGCTCACCGCGCATCGTCGCCCGGCACGCCTCGACGAGGTCGCGGTCGAGCACCGACTTCAGCACGTACCCCGAGGCGCCGGCCTTCAGCGCCTGGAAGAAGTACTGCTCGTTGTCGTACATCGTCAGCATCAGCACCCGCACGTCCGGCGCCAGGATCGACAGCTCGCGCGCGGCCTGCAGCCCGGTCATCCGCGGCATCGCGATGTCCAGGATCGCGAGATCCACCGGCCGGCTCCGGCACACCGCGACCGCTTCGCTGCCGTCGGCGGCCTCCGCGACCACCTCGAGGTCCGGTTCCCCGTCCAGGATCAGCCGGACGCCGCGCCGTACCAGCGCGTGGTCGTCGGCCAGCAGGATCTTGGTCGTCTCCACCGTCACGCTCCCACGCTGCGGCCGAGTGGCACGGTCAGGCTGACCTGCGTGCCGCCGGAGGGGTTGTCGAGCAGTTCGAGCGTCGCGCCGATCAGCAGGGCCCGCTCGCGCATACCCCGGATCCCGGCGCCCTCGTGCGTCGGCCCGGCGCCACGGCCGTTGTCCTCGATCCGCAGTACGGCGGCCTCGCCCTCGCGGACCAGCGACAGGTCGATCCGCGTCGCGCCTGCGTGCCGCGCGACGTTCGTGAGGCTCTCCTGCGCAACTCGGTACAGCACCAGCTCGGTCTGCTCGTCCAGGACCAGGCCGCCGTCGAACCGCCGCCGGATCTCCAGTCCGGTGTGATCCGACACCTCGGTCGCGAGGGCCGTCAGCGCACTGGTCAGCCCGAGATCCTCCAGTACGCCGGGACGCAGCCGGTGCGCGAGCCGCCGTACCTCGTCCAGACTCGCCCGCGCCGTCTCCTGCGCCTGGGCCAGCTCGCTCCGCAGCGCCGGATCGGGTGCGCGATCGGCCGCCCGCTTCAGATCCATCAGTACGGCGGTCAACGTCTGACCCACCTCGTCGTGCAGCTCGCGCGCGATCCGCCGCCGTTCGGACTCCTGCGCCGACAACGCCCGCGCCGCGCTGGTGGCCCGCTCCCGTTCCAGCCGGTCGAGCATGTCGTTGAACGCCCGCAGCAGATCCGGTACGCCGCCGTGCCCGCGCACCGGGAGCCGCTGACCGGGTCGCAGTACGTCGACCGTGGACATCTGCCGGTTCAGGCGGGCGAGCGGAGCCAGACCGACCCGCAGCAGCGCCGCGTTGGCGACCAGCATCACCGCGAGACCGCCGACCAGGACGATCGCTTCGGTGAGCAGCACCGGCACCGAGACCGTCACCGGCGCCCACAGCAGCAGGGCCGTCGCGGCTCCCAGCACGACCGCGTTGAGCGCGAAGATCCGCCAGAACAGCGACACCGCCGGCACGCTCCTTCCTGAGACCCGGGTTCCCGGCCACTATCGCAGTCCTGCCGCATTCCCGCCCGCGCAAGATGGGTGTTGGTCCCGATAGGCAACCCCTGCGGCAGCGGTCATGGTGTGGACATGAAGACCCACAAGACGGTGCAGCCGGGTGGACACCGGGTTCACGAGATCCTGCAGCGGCTGCAGCACGAGCGGAACACCCGGCTCGCGCAACTGAGCGCGATGGAGGCCGACAAGCCGAACGCCAACGAGGAGTTGGTGACGGCTCAGACCACCGCGATCCGGGTGGTCCTGAAGGAGATCGACGCGGCCGAGGAGCGTGTCGCGGACGGCACGTACGGCGTCTGCCGCGGCTGCGACGCCACCATCCCGGTGGGCCGTCTCGAGATCCTGCCGTACGTCCGGTACTGCGTCCGCTGCCAGCAGCAGGCGCTCTGAGGCCGACCGTGACCAGCCGGACCAACGCGGGTCTGCGACCGGAGGAACTCGCGGTACTGCGAGCGCTGCTCTTGGAACAGCGCGCGTTCCGCCGCGAACAGCTCGCCGGAATCCGGCGCCACGCGAACGAGTCCTCGGGGGAGCAGGCGGAGGAGCTGCCCGTGGTGGAAGCGGGGGCGCGGGCCGAGGTACAGGGGCATCTGGCCGTCGCCGCGCGGCTCGTGCTCGCCGACGTCGAGGCCGCCCTGGACCGGATGGAGACCGGCCACTACGGCCGCTGCCGGGCATGCCGCGCCACGATCGATCTCCCGCGGCTCCGGATCTGCCCTCAGGCTCTGCACTGCGCCGAGTGCCACCGTCTGCAGGAAACCACCGCCCGATGAGGTCCCGACCGCCGACCGGGCTCGCGCTCGACCTCGGCAGCTCCCGCATCCGACTCTGCACCCCCGCCCAACGCAGACCGCTCGACATCCCGCCCGTCCCGGGCCCGCCGCTGGTGTCGCGGGGCCGGATCGTGGACGTGCGCGGAGCAGCCGGGGTGCTGGCCGAGGTCCTCGCGGAGCTGAGGATCACCCGGGCGCAGCTGACCGTGGTGGCGACGACGCCGGTGCTGTGCGGCGATGCGCATCGGGAGGATGTCCGGACCTTGATGGCCGAAGCCGGTGCGGCGACCGTCGTGATGATCGAGGGCGTGAAGGCGGCGGCCCTGGGCGCCGGGATGGATCTGAGCGAGCCCCTCCTGGTTGCCGATGTCGGTGCTCAGCTGACGGAGATCGCGCTGCTCGCGGAGGGTGCGGTCGTCGAGGCACGGCGTACCCTGCTCGGCCTGCACGACCGAGTGCCGGCGGCTGTGCTTGTGGAGGTGATCGGCGACGCAGTACTGGAACTGTTGCGGGGAGAGCGCGGTCCCCAGGTGGCCGATGCGTTGGACCGAGGTGTTCTGTTGGCGGGTGGCGGCGGGCTCCGTCCGGAGATCACCTACAAGCTCGGCCGGCGTCTCGGGATCGTGGTGGGCCCTGCGCCAGCTCCGCACACGGTGGCCGTCCGAGGAGCCGCGAGTGTTGTCCACGCCACGGGTCGGCACCCCGGCGTCAGTCGGCGGACTTTTCCTGGATGAGGTCCTCGACGGCCTTGGGGATGGTGGTCTCGAAGTCGAGCAGCTTGGCCCACGTGAGCGTGACGGTGATGACGACCATCTCGTCGTACAGCGCCTTGACGCCCGCGGACCACTCCGGGTACTGCTCGTCGGTCACGTTCTTGTGGCCGGCCCGCAGGTAGCCCTCGGGGACGCCCTTGACCGTGGTGAGCTCGGCGGTGCCGCGCAGCAGCAGCACCTTGGGCGGGAAGGCGCCGGTGTCGATCGTCAACGCGACCTTCGGGTTCTTGCGGAGCGCGGCGACCTTGGCGGACTTCGGGACGGTGGCCATCACGAGCTGCTCGCCCTCGAACCAGAACCCGATCGGGATGACCCGCGGGTCCCCGTCGAGTCCGTCGTAGGCGAACCGGGCCGGGTCGGGGCCGTTGATGAGCTGCTGCGCGTACGGCTTGGCGAGGATCTCGGCGATCTGCTGCTGGTTCATGTCGGTTCCCGTCTCTGAGGGGGTTTCTCATCAGGGGGACGGAGCCGCCGTACGGTTCTCGACATCGATAGGTTGGCGAATCGTGGAAAGTTTTGCGTTCGGCCCGGGGACGGTCCAGGTAGCTGACGACGGAGCGGTCGCGCAGGTGCTGCACCCGGACGGCCGGCGGGTGTTGCTGGGCGACGGCCCCGACAGCGTGGTGCACGACAGCCTGCACGCCTGGGGCAAGGGCTTCGTGATCACCGACCGCGGCGCGTTCCGGTTCGACAGCCCGGCGTTCACCCGGTGGCGGAGCAGCGGTATCGACCTGCTGTACCAGTTCGGCGAGCTCGAGCTGCGCGTCGGCCGGCGCTTCGGCGAGCGGTGGACCGAGACCTACGAGCTGCGCAACACCGGGTCCGGCCCGGTCGAGATCGGCTCGGTGGCGGTGAGTACGCCGTACCGCGACGTCTACACGTCGAGCCGGGAGAGTCTGACCGGCGCTGTGCACGCGCACGTCTGGACGGGCGGGGCGGACGCGTGGGTCTGGGCGGTCCCGATGGACGGCAGCGGGCCGGGCCTCGGGCTCCAGCTCGAGGAGGGCGAGCTGTGGGCGTACTCGGTCGAGTCCCGCGAGCCCGGTACGAGCAGCAACATTCGCGGTCACATCTACCTGCACGTGACCGACCAGGCACGCGCGCCGCACGCGATGGGCGGCCAGCCGGCGATCACGCTCGCGCCCGGGGCGTCGTACCGCTGGACCTGGCAGCTGGCCTGGTACGACGACCTGCCCGCCTTCCATGCGGACCGTGAACCGCTGATCGACGCCGACCGGCTCACGGCCGAGGTGAACGAGCCGATCCGGCTGCGTGACGGCCGCGAGATCACCAGCAGCGAGCCCGGCATCCAGTACGTCGACGCGCCCGGCGGCAGGTCCCGCATCGCGGTGCTGTTCCACGAGCCGCTGCGGGTCATCGCCGAGCGTCGCGCCCGGTTCGTCCTCGACCATCAGCGGCGGCCGGAGCTGCCGGACAGTCGCCGGTACGCGTTCGTGCCGTTCGACAACGACAGCGGTCTGACCGTGCTGTCCAGCGCGTGGCGCGACTGGTCCGACGCCCGCGAACGCGTCGGCATGGCTCTTCTTCTCCAGGAGGTCCGCGACCGCGGCTGGGGCGATCGCGCGGAACTGGACGAGGCCCTCGCCGGCTACGAGCAGTTCGTCCGAGAGCACCTGCTCGACGACCAGGGCACGATCCAGGACGACAGCATCCATCAGAACGCCGTACGGCTGTACAACTTCCCGTGGTTCGCCCGCTTCCTGCTCGGCCAGGGCGACCGCGCCGGCGCGACCCGCATCCTCAACCGGTACTACGAACTCGGCGGCGACCACTTCCTCGCCTTCGACCTCGGCCCGCTGCTGAGCGAACTCGGTCTCCACGACCACCTGGTGCGGCACGCGAAGACCTTCATCGGGTACGGCGACGAGCTGCCGCCGCACGAGGTCAACTACGAGCAGTCGATGGTCGCGCCGCTCCTCGAACTCCTCGCGTCGGCGTACCGCGTGGCGCCCGGCGAGATCGACGGCGCGGAGCTGACCCGGCGCCTGCCGTGGCTGACCGCGTTCGCCGCCGACCAGCCCGACGTACGGCTGCGGCACGTGCCGATCAGACACTGGGACGGGTACTGGTTCGGGCGGTTGCGGTTGTGGGGCGACGTGTTCCCGCACTACTGGTCCGCCTTGAGCGCCGTCGTGTACGCCGCTTGGCCGCGTGACCTCGTGACGCCCGCCGATGCCGCGTGGCTGGACCGCGCGGAGGACGCGATCCTCCACGCCAACCTGGTCAGCTTCGCGGCGGACGGATCGGCGACGTGCGCGTTCGTGTACCCGAGCTGCGTCAACGGGCAGCCCGCCCACATCGCCGATCCACTCGCGAACGACCAGGACTGGGCGCTCGTGTACGCGTTGCGACAGCTCAGCTGAGCAGCGCGGCGTTCTGACGTTCGAGCACCTTGACCGAACCGCCCGCCCAACTCGGAGCCAGCGCCGCGGACAGGGGATCCGGGAAGATCTCCTCCTCGCCGGCCGCGACGCCGTCGAAGATCGCCCGCGCGACCGACGCCGGTGGCGCCTTCGGCACGTCGAGGTCACGCGACATCTCGGTGTCGGTCGGGCCCGTGAGGACGGCGTGGACCCGAACACCCTGCGGACCGAGCAGCGCACGCTGCGACTGGGTCAGCGAGAACGCGGCCGCCTTGGAGATCGAGTACGCCGGGATGATCGGGAACGACGCGATCGCCGCCAGGGACAGCACGTTGACGATCGATCCCCGCGCCTCGACGAGGTGAGGCAGGAACGCTGTGGTGACGGCATGTGGCCCGAAGAGGTTGACGGCCAGATGCCGTTCGAGCAGTGCACGGTCTCCGAGGTCGTCGTACGCCGCGATGCCCGCGTTGTTGATCAGGACGTCGAGGGAGTCGACGGTCTTCGCCGCTGCCTCGATCTGGGCCTCGTCGGTCACGTCGAGGCTCAGGTACGTCACGCGTGGGTCGGCGTGGGTGAGGGGGACCCGCGTACCGGCGTACACGCGCTGGACGCCTCGAAGCAGGGCTTCCTCGACCAGCGCGCGCCCGATGCCCCGGTTGGTTCCGGTGATCAGGACGCTGCGGTCCGCGAAGGGGTTGGGCATGGTGTCTTCTCCGTTCGGTCATGGTGCTTGCACAGGAGACAGACGGCGGTGAAGACGCGAACTTGTCGCTGGGGGATCGATCAGTTCGGGGGAGCTGCGGTGTCGGAACCAGTGCGAGGACAATGACGACGGAGGTGAAGAATGCCTGACGAGCTGCTCCAGCGGGCGCGCGAAGGTGACCGGGAAGCGTTCGCGGCGTTGGTCGAGCCGCATCGCCGTGAGCTGCAGGTGCATTGCTACCGGATGCTCGGGTCGCTGCAGGACGCGGAGGACGCGCTGCAGGAAACGTTGCTCTCGGCATGGATCGGGCTGAGCGGCTTCGAGGAGCGGTCGTCGGTCCGCACCTGGCTCTACCGCATCGCGACGAACAGGTGCCTGAACGCACTGCGGTCGTCGTCGCGCCGACCGGTGCCGGCGGTCCCGCTTCCGGTTCCGGCGCCGGAACCGTCACGGTCGGGGGAGGTGCTGTGGCTGCAGCCGTATCCGGATGTCCTGTTGGAGGGCCTTCCGGATCAGTTACCGGGGCCTGAGGCGCGGTACGAGTCCCGTGAGGCGATCTCGCTTGCTTTCGTCACCGCGGTACAGCTGCTCCCTCCGAATCAGCGCGCCGTACTGCTGCTGCGCGACGTACTGGGCTATCGGGCGAGTGAGACGGCGGAACTGCTCGGTCTCACCGAGGCCGCGGTGAACAGCGCGCTTGCTCGCGCCCGGGCGACGATGGACGCGAAGGCGACCGACCGATCGTCTGTGCACGCCGGCACGGACGAGCGGGCGTTGACCGACCGGTTCGTCGAGGCGTTCACGGCGCAGGACGCCGATGCGCTGGTCGCGCTGATGACCAGTGACGCGTGGGTACGGATGCCGCCGCTGCCGTTCGAGTACCAGGGTCCCGCGGCCGCGCACCGGTTCTTCACCGCGCTGGCCGGGCACCGCCGGCAGATCGCCGCCATGGTCCCGGTGGGCGCGAACCTCCAACCGGCCTGGGGCGAGTATCTGCGTGACCCGGTCACCGGCGGCCTGCACCTGATCGGGGTGCTGGTGATCGGCATCGCCGGGGACCGGATCGACGAGATCACCCACTTCGAGACCTCGGTCGCACCGTACTTCGGTCTACCGCGGACCCTCGCCGAGACTTAGGAGCAGGTCCCGGAGTTGGGCCATCACGTACTCGTGCACGCTCGTCCCGTACGAGATCCGTGTCGCACCGGCCGCGGCGAGCTCGGTCGGCGTCGGTCCACCGGTCTTCGCATGCCCGTTGATCGGTCCGCCGACGGCCTCGGCGACCCGGGCCAGCTGGTCGAGCGGGGCGAGGATCGGATAGACGCAGTCGGCTCCGGCGCGGCGGTACTCGCGTCCGCGCCGTACCGCCTCGTCGACCGGGTCACCGACCGGCCGGACGAACGTGTCCACCCGCGCGTTGATCACCAGCTCGGCACCCGCGGCGGCGCGTACTTCGGCCAGATAGTCGGCCTGCCGCGCGACGTCGACCAAGGAGCCGTCGACCGAGTCCTCGAGGTTGCAGCCGACCGCGCCGGTCTCCAGCAACCGCTCCGCGAACTCCTTCGGCGGCAGACCGTAACCGGCCTCCATGTCGGCCGTCACCGGTACGTCGACCGCACGGGCGATCCGCGCCACGGCGGCGAACATCTCCTCCGGCGGGGTCAGCTGCCCGTCGTCGTACCCGAGCACACGGGCAACCGCCCCGCTGCTCGTGGCGACGGCGGGATAGCCGGCCTCGGCGACCAGACGGGCGCTCACCGGGTCCCACGCGTTCGGCAGGACCAGGGGAGGACCGCCGTGGTGCAGTGCTCTGAACTGCTCCGCTGTCATGGGTGTGACCTCACGGCTTGTAGTGACCGGGCTCCATCCTCCCGGTGACACCCACCCGGGTCCACATGTTGATGGTGATGATCAGCGCGATCAGCTGCGCGAGCTCCTTCTCGTCGAAGGCCTTCGCCGCGACCTCGTACACCTCGTCCGGGACATGGTCGACGCTGATCAGCGTGATCGCCTCGGTCAGCTCCAGCGCCGCCTGCTCTTGCTCGCTGTAGAAGTTCCTCGACTCCCGCCACACCGGCAGCAGGGTGATCCGCTGCTGGTTGTCGTCCAGCTTCAGCAGGTCCAGGGAGTGCATGTCGGTGCAGTAGGCGCACCCGTTGATCTGCGAGGCCCGGATCCGCACCAGATGGGCAAGCTTGGGGTCGATCCCCTCGGCGGACACCCGGTCCACCTCGATCATCGCCTTGTAGAAGTCAGGAACCACGTTGGCGAGCTTGACCCGCCGCGTCGTCGTTGTGCTCATGGCTTCAACTTAGGGTTCCAACGGCCCAGACCCCTGGTCCACTTTCCGTCGAGATCAGTGGGCCATTTCAGGCCTTGGGTCGGCCCACCATGCGGCGCCAGGCGCTGCCGAGGGTGCGCGGTTCGCGCCGCGGGATCGGCTTGAGCAGTTCGTCGACGGCCGATCCCAGCGGATCGAGGTCGGTTTCCGGTGCCGGAGTGACAGGTGCGGTGCGGGTACGACGGAATACGGACATGACATCCCCAAAGGGAGAGGGCCGGTGTGGCCGGCACCTCTGATGGGTGACGTCGATTCCGGAACTACGTTCACCCTACGCCTGTCCGCTCCGGAAAGCGCTCCCCGCGGCTCGTCGGACGCCGCCGTCGGTCAGCCGGCGGAGATCTCTTCGGCGGGCAGCCAGACGGTGGTCTCGGGCCGGTCGTCGTCCTGGTACTGGACGAGGCCGTGCCAACCCGACACCTGGCGGTCGCAGGCGATGAGCCATCCCGACCGCCATTCACCGTCGATCCGGATGTGGACGTGCGCGGGCAGCGCCACGTGGTCCAGCCGATAAGTGTCTTGGTCCACAGGTGGTTCGGTCATGAGGTCTGTACCGCCGTTCCGGTTGACAGAGCTGCGTTCCGGCGGAGGTTCTCTCCGACGGAGTGCATGTGGCGCAGGCCTTGGGCGTAGGAGTCGATGATGCCTGTCGAGAGGTACGGGATTCCGATGTGTTGGCAGTAGGCGCGGACCGCGCCCTGGGCGTGGCGCAGGTTGGCCCGCGGCATGTTCGGGAACAGATGGTGCTCGATCTGGTAGTTCAGGCCGCCCATCAGCCAGTCGGTGATCGGATTGCCGTTGACGTTGCGTGACGTACGGACCTGCTTCTCCAGGTGTCCCCAGCCGGTGCCCGCATCCGGCATCTCCATGCCCTTGTGGTTCGGGGCGAACACGCTGCCGAGATGGAGACCGAACAGCGCGTGGTGGAGCACAGCGAAGACGACGGCCTTTTGCGGCGACATGATCAGCAGCAGCCCGCCGAAGTATACGGCCAGGTGAGCGGCGATCAGGCCGAGCTCGATCGCGGCGGTACGCAGCGGCCGCCGGCTGAGCAGGTAGGTGATGCTCGAGACCTTCAGGCTGATGCCTTCGAGGGTCAGCAGCGGGAAGAAGATCCGGGCCTGGTTACGGCTCAGCCAGCTGTGCACGCCGGTGCGGCCTTCGGCCTGGTCGAGCGTCCAGACCAGGACGCCGGCCGCGACATCGGGATCCTTGTCGGTGTGGTTCGGGTTCGCGTGGTGGCGATTGTGCTTGTCGTTCCACCAGTCGTAGCTCATCCCGAGCAGCAGGTTGGCATGCAGGCGGCCGACGGCGTCGTGAAGCCTGCGCGAGCGTCCGATCTGCTGGTGCCCGGCGTCGTGGCCGAAGAACGCGGCGCGGGTGGTGAACAGCGCGGCGGGTACGGCGAGCAGCAGCACCAGCCACGAGTTGCCGAGCAGGATCAGTCCCGCGACGACCGCGGCCAGACAGAGCAGATTGACGGCGATCGAGACCAGATACCGTCCGGTACGGCGTTCCAGCAGGCCAGCCGTCTTGATCTCGCGGAGCAGCGGCGCGAACTCGCTGCCGCCGGAGCGCCTGGTGCGGGGTAGATCAGTGATGGCAGAAGCCATGAAATCCTCGAAATCGTGCGGGCCGGGTCAGGCCGATGGTGTTCCACGGCGGCATTCCCGCGCGGGTCCAGGCGCAAGTCACGATGACGAGAAACGTTTGCTGTCATTGGTTCAACGCGCCCGGCCGCGGGGAAATTCCGGTTCCGGTCACCAGCGGACGAGTTTCCAGAGGCCGGGGCGTGGCTCGGCGGCGATCTCCGGGGCCGTGCCGTGCGGGGAGCCGACCTCGGCGAAGATCGCCACGGCTGACTTCAGGTGCCGCATCGTCTCGTCCGGATGGCCCAGGGCGTGGTGCAGATCGGCGAGGTTGTTGTGCAGCGCGGCCTCCCGGTGCCGGTCCCCCTGCTCGCTGCACAATCCGAGCGCGGCGGCGGCGAGTTCGAGCGCGGGTTCGAGCTCTCCGCCCGCGCGGTGTGCGAGGGCGAGGTTGTTCAGCGCCGCGACCCGGCCCGGGAGATCGCCGATCTGCTCCGCGAGCTCACGGCCGGCCTCGAGCTGCCGGAAGGCCTCGTCGAGCCGGCCGGACGTAGTCGCGAGCATGCCGAGCAGGTTGTGTGCCTGGCCGAGGGCTCGCCGGTCTCCTGACGCGGTGGCGAACGAGAGGGCCTGCAGGGCGAGGTCCGTCGCCCCGACCGCGTCGCCTGCTTCCTGGCGGGTCAGACTGAGGTCGGCCGTGACCGCAGCGAGCTCGCCGGGCCGATCAGGCGGCAGGAGGTTCAGGGCCTCGCGGAAATGGGCCTCTGCTAGGGCCCATTCGCCGAGCCGGTGCCACAGGCGTCCAAGGCGGTGCTCGATCCCGGGCAGGTCGGCCGTGGATGCTTCCGCGGCCGCCAGCTCATAGCTGCGTACGGCGGCGGTGTAGTTCCCGGCGAGAGTCTCGAGGTCTCCTATCGCGGCGTGCAGGGCTGACGGCTTCTCGTGCCCGAGCGCCAGCGCGGCGCGGAAGTGTTCGAGAGCCTCCGCGTTGGCATGGAGCTCGCGGGCTTCTTCGGCGGCGCCGGCGTAGACGTGCGCGGCCTCCCGATCCTGGCCGGCGAGCTCCAGGTGACGGGCGACTGCTGCTGCCGGGCCGCGGACGGCGCGCGCCGCCCGGGCATGGAGCAGCCGGCGCCGGGCCAGACCGGTGTCCTCGGCAACCAGCCTTCGCAACTGATCGTGGACGAAGTCGTACTCGAGAGCGCCTTCGTGGATCAACCCGCGGTGCACCAGTTCCTCCAGAGCGGCGACGGTCTCCTCGTCGGTACGCCCGCTGACGACACGGACCGTGTCGACGTCGAACGATCGTCCGAGCACCGCGGCGGCGGCCAGGACCTGCCTGCCGGTTTCGCCGACCCTGTCGATCCGTGCCCGGAGGAGGTCGTTGACACCGGCCGGGACCGGCCAGTTCTCGTCCGCGCCTGCTTTCAGCGCGTCGAGATACTCGACCACCAGCAGCGGCACGCCTTCGGTTTCCGCGTACAACCGGCGCGACAGTTCGTGGTTCGTTCCCGGGAGTGCGGTGGCGAGCAGTTCGTCGACCGCGTCCGTCCCCAGCCGGGCGAGGCGCCGTACGGCCCCGACGCCCCGGGCGGCCGCCCCGGCGAACCCGACGGCGGAGCGGTCAGCAGGTGTCCGCCAGGCGAGGACGATCAGCAGGCGGCGCCCGGCGAGCCGCCGTACGCCGTACCTGAGCAGGGCCAGCGAAGCCTCGTCGAGCCATTGCGCGTTGTCGACGTGGATCACGCCCGGAACCGTCCCCGACACAGCGGTCGCGAGCGTGTCCCAGGCGCCGGCCAGGAACCTGGTTTCCGCTCCGGGACCGTCCGTCGCGACGGCCGGTCGGGCCTCGGCGAGTTCGGGCACGAGACGGGACGCTTCGGTGAGCGCGTCGGCCGGTACGTCCGCGACCCACCGGCGGTCCTCGTGCAGGCGGGCCCGGAGCGCGTCGACGATCGGCGCGTAGGCCAGCGTCGCCTCGTCCTCGTACGCACGGCCGGCCAGTACGGCGGCACCGTTGTTCCGCAGCTCGAGGAGGAACTCCTCGACCAAGCGGGTCTTGCCGATGCCGGCCTCGCCCTCGACCACGACCAGCCGGCCGTCGTGATCGATCGCGTCGTAGGCAGTACGCAGCGCGTGAAGGTCCTTGTCCCGGCCGGCGAACGGCGTCCGGGGCGGCTCGTCCTGCGTCGCGGTGGACCCTGTGGTGGCCCCTGTGGTGGACACCGTGGTGGACACCGGGGTCGGCAGCGTTCCGGCGAGGGCTCCGGTGTTGACCGCCTCGTACAGCTCGGTGGTCTCGGGGAGCGGTGCAACACCCAGCTCGCGCGACAAGGTGCGGAGGCACTGGCGGTACTGGAGGATCGCGGCGGCCCGGTCCCCGGTGAGGGCGTACAGCCTGATGAGGGCGCGGTGCGCCGGCTCGTGCAACGGGTCGAGCGACAACCAGCGGCGAGCGTGAGCGAGCGCGTCCGGAAGCCGGCCGGCCCGCTCCTCCTGATCGGCCAGCCGGGCGAGCGCGCCCGTCAGTTCGCGGCGCAGTACGTCGGCCTGGTTGCGGGACCAGTCCTCGAAGTCAGGTGCGTCCCGCAGACCGAATCCCTCGAGGAAGTCGCCGCGGAACAGGGCGGCCGCCGCGGCGAGGTCGCCGGCCGCCAGCAGTCCCCGGAAACAGTCGACATCAACGGTCAGCCCGGCGGATTTCACCAGGCGTACGTGGTCGCGGGTGGCCTCCAGCGACTCAGGCCCGATCGCGGCCCGCAGCGTGGACAGAGTCCGCCGCAACGCTCCGCGCGCACGCTCCACGTCGCTGTCCGGCCACAGCAGGTCGACCAGTGCGTCACGCGGCCGCGGCCGGTCGGCCAGCGCCAGACAGGCAAGCAGAGCCACCGCCTTGCGGGTATCGAACCGGACGAGCGTTCCCGCCCGCTCGACCCGCGGCGGACCCAACAGGCTGACCTCGATCAACGCACCACCCCCAGGCGCCGGCCGCGCGGCGAACCGCGCACCGGAACCGTAACGATTCTTGCACGGCCGGGCGCGACCGTGTTGTCCCTGACGAATCGGGAGTTCCATGCCTGCAGGGGGAGGGGGACACGTGACGGACCGAAGGGGTGCGGCTGCCCGGTTGGCCTGGGCGGCATGGGCGGCATGGTCGTTGTGGGGTCTGTGCGTCGTACTCACCGCAGTCGCGCTTGTACTCTTCGCCATCAACGGAGATGCCCGACCGGCCGACTCCTACGGCTCTCTGGATGCCGTCATCGATGTCGGAGTCCTGGGATTCCCGACGGTCGGCGCGGTGATCGTCGCCAGGCAGCCGGGCAACGCGATCGGCTGGTTGCTCCTGGCCACGGGTCTGGGGAACGCTGTCTCGCAGGCTCTGCTCGAGTACGGCGCATTCTCCCTGCTGCACGCACCGGGAACAGCGCCCGGTGGGGCGTGGGCGGGCCTGGTGGCCGATGCCGTGGTCTGGCCGTCCGTCGCGGGGACTTCGGTTCTGATGTTCGCGCTCTTCCCGACCGGGCACCTGCCGTCGCGCCGATGGCGGTGGCTCGTGTGGGCAGTGGCGATCGACGCCACCGCCTACATCGCAGGCACGCTGTTCGACCCGAGGACCCTGCACTACTTCCCGACGGTCCCGAATCCGTTCCCCGCGGTGAGCCCCGTCCTGTCGGCGGTCGGGCGGGTCGCCGCGCCCGCCCTCGGTCTCGGGATCGTTCTCGGGATGGCGGCACTGGCGCTTCGTTTCCGGCGAGCCCGAGGGGTGGAGCGGCTGCAGATCTCCTGGATGTTCTACCTCGCGGCCCTGCTGTTCGTGTCCATTCCGATCACGGTCGCGTTGTCGTCCACCAACCTCGAGGTCGGTGCCATCCCGGTGGACGAGCTTGTCTTCGCGGGCGTGCTGATGGCCGTCCCGCTGGCCATCGGTGTCGCGATCCTGCGGTATCGCCTGTACGACATCGACGTGGTGATCAACCGGACACTGGTGTACGGCGCGCTGTCGCTGACACTGGCCGCGGCGTACGTAGGCAGCGTCCTGTTGCTGCAGGTCATCCTGAGTCCTGTGACGCGAGGGTCCGGCGTCGCGGTTGCGGTCTCGACCCTGCTGGTGGCCGGGTTGTTCCGGCCCGTGCGGTCGCGGATCCAGTCCATCGTCGACCGGCGGTTCTTCCGGCGCAGGTACGACGCGGCCCGAACACTGGCGGCGTTCGGATCGCGGCTGCGCGACGAGCTCGATGTCGATGCACTGGGCAACGACTTGCAGGTTGTGGTGCACGAGACCATGCAGCCGGCGCACGTGTCGTTGTGGCTGCGGGAGTCCGGCCGATGAGCGCCCGCGCCGCCCGCCGGCTCGCGTGGAGCCTGTTCGGCCTCTTCGTGGCGCTGGCCGCGGCAGCGCCGGTGCTCGTGGCGGTACGCGACGGGAACGCATCGGACGCGCTGGTCGCGACCGGGATCGGCTTCGCGCTCGTCGGCGCACTGATCGCGTCCCGGCAACCCGCCAACGCAGTGGGCTGGCTGCTGCTCGTCGCCGCTGTTGCCCTGGGCCTCGACACCTTGATGAGCGTCTACGTCGGCCGGGCGACGTTGCCCGGCGCGGCCTGGGCCGGCTGGCTCAGCAGCTGGTTGCTCTTCGTGTGGCTCTATTTGCCGGCTCTGTTCCTCGCCTTGGTGTTCCCGGCCGGCCGGCTGCTGTCGCGACGCTGGCGGGCCGTCGTCGGAGTCGGCGTCGCCGCTGTGGCAGCGAACATCATCGGGACCGCCTTCGCGCCGGGTGACCTCGAGGTCTCCGCGGACCGCCCGCTCCGCAATCCGCTCGGCCTCCAAGGGCCCGCCGGCGACGCACTCTCCTGGCTGTCCGCAGCCGGCGAACTGCTCGCCGCCGGCACGCTGGTGCTCGGCGGACTGAGCGTTTTCCTGCGCCTGCGCCGATCGCACGGCCGCGAGCGTCAGCAGGTCGCCTGGTTCGCCTACATCTGCCTGCTGGCCCTCGGTCCGTTCGTCGTGCTCGCGCTCGTCGGCCTGGTCGCGGGCGATGACGGCGCGCCCTGGCTGGAGGCGGTGCAGCTGGTCGCCTGGTGGTCGCTGGTCGTCCTGCTCCTCGTCGGCCTGCCGTCCGCGATCGGCATCGCGATCCTGCGTCACAGGCTGTACGACATCGACATCGTCATCAACCGGACGCTGGTCTACGCCACGCTCACGTTGACCCTCGGTACGGCGTACCTCGGCAGTGTGCTGCTCCTGCAACTGATCCTGAACCCGCTGACCCAGGGGTCGGATCTCGCGGTCGCGATGTCGACGCTCGCAGTGGCCGCGCTGTTCCGCCCGGCCCGGCGCCGCGTCCAGCTGCTGGTCGACCGGCGGTTCTTCCGCCGCAAGTACGACGCGGCCCGAACACTGGCGGCCTTCGGGCTGCGGCTTCGCGACGAACTGGATGTCGATGCACTGGGCAACGACCTGTCGGGCGTCGTGCAGGAGACCGTACAGCCCACCCACGTGACACTGTGGTTGCGAGGTTCGCGATGAAACGCTGGCTTCCGATCAGCTCGGTCTGGCTGCTCGCGGTCAGCGTTCCGGTGGCCGGAGTCGTCGACGAGCTCGCCACCGGCGGAGGATTCCCGACGTCCGCCGGCTGGTTGGTGTTCGTGCTCGCGTTCGTGTCGGTCGGCGCCCTGATCGTGTCCCAGCGGCCCCGCCATCCGATCGGCTGGATCCTGCTCCTGGCCGGGGTCAGCTCGGTCCTGGTGGGGTTCATCGGCTCCGTGGCCGAGCGACTCGACAGGCTCGGCATGGACGAGTTGGTGCTGGCGGCCGGCTGGTTCTCGACCTGGGGGTGGTTGCCGGTCTGGCTGCCGCCCACCTTCGGTCTGCTGCTGTTCCCGACCGGCCGACTGCCGTCCAGGCGCTGGCGCCCGGTCGCCTGGCTTGCCGTCGGTGGCTTCCTGGCACTGTTGGTGAGAGCCGCGTTCGCGCCGGGGCCGATGGAGGACGCCGGACTGGACAACCCGTTCGGGATCGACGTCGGCATCGACGTGTGGACTCCGCTGACCGCGGTGGGAACGGCCGCGATGCTGGCGGCGGTCGCAGGCTCGGTCGTCTCGCTCGTGATCCGCTTTCGGGCCGCACGCGCGGTGGAGCGGCAGCAGCTCAAGTGGCTCATGTACGCCGGCATGCTCCTCGCCGCCGGACTCTGCACGCTGGCCGGGTTGGAGACGGCGGTCGAGGACACCGGCCCCTTCTCGGAACTGATCCCCTCGACGGCACTTGCGACTGTCCCGGTCGCGACTGGGATCGCGATCCTGCGGCACCGGCTGTTCGACATCGACCTCGTGGTCAATCGGACGCTGGTCTACGGCGGTGTGACGGTTTCGCTGGGGACGGCGTACGTCGGCATCGTCCTGCTGCTGCAGGTGGTGCTTCGCCCGATGACCGAGGAGTCCGGGCCGGCGGTGGCGGCGTCGACACTCGCTGTCGCCGCGTTGTTCCGCCCGGCCCGATCGCGGATCCAGGCCGCGGTGGACCGGCGGTTCTTCCGGCGCAAGTACGACGCGGCCCGGACGTCGGCGGCGTTCGGCGCACGGCTGCGCAACGAGCTGGATGTCGAGGCGCTGGGCAACGACTTGCAGGCCGTGGTGCACGACACCGTGCAACCGGTGCACGTGACGTTGTGGCTGCGGGACCGTAACGATTCCCGGACGCCGGATGCGTAGAAAGGGCTTGTGATGTTGAACAGCGCTCTCCGACGACTCCGCAGGCGAAACGCCGCGGAGGCCGGGCGGCCCGCGCCCGAGCGGCCCGCGCGGGCGGTCGCGGGCGACGAGGCGGCGCCCGTCGACATCGCACCGAACGACCCGCTCCTCGCCTACCTGCAGAGCGCGAGCGGTGCGGTGGACGTGGAGACTCTGGAACTCGATTCGCCGGCCCTGGCGGACCTCAAGGCCGCGGGCGTCAAGCTCGCCGTACCGCTGGTGAGTCAGGGCGAGCTGATCGGCGTACTCAACCTCGGGCCGCGCCGCTCCGAGCAGGAGTACTCCAGCGACGACCGCAGACTGCTCGACAACCTCGCCGCGCAGGCCGCGCCCGCGCTGCGGGTCGGCCAGCTGGTCCGCCAGCAACAAGCCGAGGCCCGGACCCGCCAGCGCTTCGAGCAGGAACTCGAGGTCGCCCGGCTGATCCAGCAGAACTTCCTGCCCAAGGAACTGCCCGAACTGTCGGGCTGGCAGGTCGCGGCCTGTTACCAGCCGGCCAGGGAAGTCGGCGGTGACTTCTACGACGTGATCGCGCTGGCCGACGGTCAGGTCGGCTTCGTGATCGGTGACGTGACGGACAAGGGTGTACCGGCCGCGCTCGTGATGGCTGCCACGCGGAGCGTCCTGCGCGCCTCGGCCCAGCGACTGATCGAGCCCGGTCAGGTCCTCGAACGGGTCAACGAGCACCTCTGTCCGGACATGCCCGCGAAGATGTTCGTCACCTGCCTGTACGGCGTTCTCGATCCGGCGACCGGCCGCTTCCGGTTCGCCAACGCCGGTCATGATCTGCCGTACGTCAAGACCGCCGAGGGGTCGGTCGAGCTGCGGGCGCGCGGCATGCCACTGGGCCTGATGGGCGGGATGACGTACGAGGAGCACGAAACCCTGCTCGCGCCCGGCGACTCGCTGCTGCTGCACTCCGACGGCATCGTGGAAGCGCACGACCCCCAGGGACAGATGTTCGGCTTCCCGCGGCTCAAGGAACTGGTGGCGCGCTACCCGGGCGGTGGCGAGCTGATCGAGCTGGTACTCGCCGATCTGCACGCGCATACCGGACCCGGCGCGGAGCAGGAGGACGACATCACGATGGTCGTGCTGCAACGGGAGCCCACGCGGAGCGAGAGCCCCAACGGCAGGATCGGTCCGAGACTGCTCGCCGAGTTCGAGGTGCCGAGCGTCGAGGGCAACGAGCGGCTGGCACTCGAACGAGTCGCCGGCCTGGTCGCTCCGCTCGGTCTCCCCGCGACCCGCCTCCGCCGCCTCGAGACCGCGGTCGCCGAGGCCACGATGAACGCGATGGAGCACGGCAACTCCTACCGCGCCGATCGTCCCGTCACCGTGCGCGTGTACGGCGAGCCGCGCCAGGTCCGCGTCGAGGTCGCCGATCTCGGTGGCGACCGCCCGGCTCCCGGTGAGACCGAAGTACCCGACCTGGAGGCGAAGCTCGCGGGACGGCAGCGGCCGCGCGGCTGGGGACTGTTCCTGATCAAGAACATGGTCGACGAAGCGCGGGAGACCAGCGCCGGAGAACGCCACGTCGTCGAACTCGTCATGCACCTCGAACCGGTGCCGGAGAAAGGAGCCGACGATGACGACACGTGAAGCGCTCGCCCACGTCCGGCTGCGGGACGGCGTGGCGGTCATCGAACTGGTCGGTGACCTGAACGCCGCGGCCGAATCCGCCCTGGACGAAGCGTGGACCGCCGCGACGAACGAGCCACCCGACGCCGTCGTGCTCAGCTTCGAGAACAGCGGCTACATCAACTCGACCGGAATCGCGCTCGTGGTGGGCCTGCTCGCGAAGGCGCGGAGCCACCGGATCCCGCTCCGGGCCTACGGACTCAGCGACCACTACCGGGAGATCTTCGAGATCACCAGGCTGGCCGACTTCATGGCGATCGAGGACGACGAGGACAGCGCCGTACAGGGCGTGGGAGGGGAACGAGATGGCTGAGGCAACAGCGACATTCGACGTACGCCGGCAGGGGACGGCCGGCGTCCTCGACATCCGGGGAGACGTGACAGCGGGCTCGGAGGACGTCCTGATGAAGGCGTACGAGGGCGCGGGCGACGTCACGGCGGTCATCCTCAACTTCGCCGGACTGTCGTACATGAACAGCGGTGGAATCGGTCTGCTGGTCACGCTGCTGGTGCGCGCCAGGCGGCGTTCGCAACGGCTCCTGGCCTACGGCCTGTCCGAGCACTACCGGCAGATCTTCGAGCTGACCCGTCTCGACGAGGCGATCGGCATCCACGACACCGAGCAGGACGCGCTGGCAGCGGCCGGCGCGGCGTAGAGGGGCGAACACCATGACCACCGGCAACGACGAGCAGCCGGCCGCGGCGAACCGCGACGCGGCCAACTGGGCGAAGACGGTCTCGCGGCTGAAGGTTTCCCAGGTACCGGAGGGTGCCCTGAACCTGAACGTGGACGGCCGGCAGCTCACCAGCCCGATCCAGGGCTTCGGGAAGATGTGGCAGAAAACCTACCTGCTGCGGCTCCCGGCCGAGCGGATCGGCCCGACCGAACTGATCGCCACCTGGCGCCGGCAGTTCGCCGAGTTCTGGCCGACGGGCAACCACTTCTACGCGCCGCTCACCGGTATCGAACCCGGCGACGTCGCGCTCCTGAACCTGCGGATGCCCGGCGGCACCAAACTGTCGACCGGTGTGATGGTGCTGTACGCCGACGAGGAGTCGTTCACGCTGATGACGCCGCAGGGCCACATGTTCGCGGGCTGGATCACGTTCAGCGCGGTGCGACAGGACGACGAGACCGTCGTACAGACACAGGTTCTGATGCGTGCCTCGGATCCCGTCTTCGAGTTGGCGCTCACGATGGGCGGTCACGGTCAGGAGGACCGGTTCTGGAGTCAGACCCTCGGCAACCTCGCGGCACACTTCGGCCATCCGGAGGCAGTTGTCGAGACGAAGGTCGTCTGCGTGGACAAGCGACGCCAGTGGTCGCGATGGCGCAACATCTGGCACTCGTCGGCGATCCGCTCCGCGATCTGCCTCCTGGAAGCGCCGGTCCGCGGCGCCCGCGGCCTCACCCACCGCAAGCAGCCTGCCTGATACGCAACTTTCGGCTCCTCGATCGCATCAGGCTTGGTAATCAAGGGGGAGTTCGATGAAGTACGGATCGATGACGATGGGGGTGCTGGGTGCGGCCGTCCTTGTGGCGGGTCTGCTGCCCGGAACGGCGGCCGGAACGCCGAGTACAGGTTCGGCACAGTGCCAGTTGGGCTTGGGGTCGGTGTCGGCGACGGGCGACCACCAGTGGCAGGATCTTGTCGCGACAACGCCGCCCACGAACAGGGGCGTCGCCACCGTGATCCGGGACCTGTATCCCGACGGACAGGTGCGGCTCAGCACCACGATGGTCCAGGAACCGACTCCAGGCGGCCTGCGGGTCCAGGGCTACGTCGTGATCGGCTCGGCGCTGTACCGCACGCGGTACGACAGCATGGTCCCCGAATCGGTCGGCCTTCAGCGCATCGGTGGCGGCTGGGGACCGTTCATCGCTCTGGCGGAGTCCCGTTATGTGCCGTACCGCGGAGGCTCGGCGCGGACGAGCGAGTACGGCCTGCGCAACGACGGCGTCCTGTTCCGATGGACCCGCGATGCCAACGGCGCCTGGGGAAAACTCGCGTCGGCCCCGGGGTTCTCCGCGGTGAAGACGATCGCGCTGATCAGCAAGACGGCGACCTACGACACCTTCCTGGCCACCACCAAGGGCGGTGCGCTCTACACCATCCACATCCCGGCGAGCGCACCGATGAAGCCGGTGGTGAAGAAGGTGCGCGGATCGACCTGGCAGGGGTTCGAATCGCTGGTCGCGGAGAAGTGCGGTAGCCAGGGCACACTGCTGGTCGGCATCGACAAGGACACCCGAACAGCCCACCTCTACGCCGTGGGTCACGCGGCGGGTACCGCGACCGTGATCCGCGGCCTCGGCAAGGTCCCGGGTAGCTTCGACGCTCCGGTCTACTTCCGCTGGGCGACTCTCGACTTCGACTCGCTGTTCGGCGAGTAGCACGGTTCGGCGAACAGCCCGGATCGCGCTGGATGGCGGGTGGTAGTCCCGTCCGGCGGGCTCCCGGCATAAGGTCCGGTCATGGAGGATTCAGGGGCCGCTCCGGCGGGGGCGGATCTGCATCTGGAGCTGGCGGCGACGCGAGGGCGTAGCGACCTGGTGCGGGCGTTGCACGAGTCGATCCGGAGTGGGCGGCTGGCCGCGGGGACGCGGCTGCCGTCGTCGCGGTCGCTGGCGAGGGATCTCGGCATCGCGCGGAACACGGTTGCGGACGCGTACGGGCAGCTGGTCGCGGAGGGGTGGCTGACGGCACGGCAGGGCTCCGGGACGGTCGTCGCGAACCGGGCCGCCGTACCGCCGGCATCGGCCGTTTCGTTGCCCGAGGCCCGTAGTTTCCGGTACGACCTGACGCCGGGCTCGCCGGACGTGGCGACGTTCCCCCGGACCGAGTGGCTGGCGGCGGCGCGGAAAGCGCTGACCGCGGCGCCGAACGAGGCGTTCGGGCTGGGCGACCCGCGCGGCCGGATCGAGTTGCGCCGGGTGCTGGCGGACTACCTGGCGCGCGCACGGGGCGTGCGGGCCGATCCGGAGCGGATCCTGATCTGCTCGGGGTACGTGCAGGCGTTGAGTCTGCTGAGCGAGGTGATCAGGACGCTCGGCGGTACGGCGGTGGCCGTCGAGGAGTTCGGGTACGGACTGCATCGGGACGTGATCCGCGCACGCGGGCTGGACGTGGTCGCCGTACCGGTCGACCAGCTGGGCGCGCGGACGGATCGGTTGGCCGGGGACGGGGTGCTGCTCACGCCGGCGCACCAGATGCCGACAGGCGTGCCGCTGGCGCCGGAGCGTCGTACGGCCGCCGTCGAATGGGCGCGGGAGAGCGGGGCGGTGCTGATCGAGGACGACTACGACGGCGAGTTCCGGTACGACCGGCAGGCGGTCGGGGCGTTGCAGGCGCTGGATCCGGAGCGGGTCGTCTACACCGGTACGGCGAGCAAGAGTCTCGCGCCGGGGCTGCGGCTCGCGTGGATGGTGCTGCCGCAGCGGTTGATCGAGCCGGTGGTCGCGGCGAAACGGACCGCGGACTACCAGACCGCGACCCTCGAACAGCTCGTCCTCGCCGAGTTCATTGCCTCCGGCCACTACGACCGGCACGTACGCCGTTCCCGCCTGCACTACCGGCGCCGCCGCGACCGCCTGGTCGAACTGCTCGCCGTCCGCGCACCGACCGTCGAGGTCGCCGGCATCTCCGCAGGCCTGCACGTCCTGCTCGACGTCCCCGGAGACGCCGAAGACATCGTCACCCGGGCCGCCCGCCAGGGCCTCGGCCTCACAACCCTCACGACGTACCACTTCAACCCCACCCCAGCCACCCGCCAAGCAGTCATCGTCGGCTACGGCACCCCACCCGACCACGCCTACCCCGGAGCCCTGGACCTCCTCTGCCAGGTCCTCGGCGTCTAGTTTGTGGAAAACTTCGGGCTCGCGAAGAGGGATGCCGATAGACTTAAGCAGGAAGGGCAGGGGCGCGCAGCACTACCCGACAGCCGCGGCAAGGGTCCGGATGTCTTCCGGCCCGACGCGGCAGCAGCCGCCGATGTACGCCACGCCTGCCTCGGCCCACTCGGGCGCGAACGTCGCCGGGGTCGTGCCGTCGCCGATCCAGGTGCGGGCGATCGGGTCCCAGGATTCGCCGCGGTTGGGGTAGGCGACGGCGGGTTTTCCGGTGGTGGCGACTGCGGTGGTGACGGCTTGGCGGACGTCGGCGGGTTTGCAGCAGTTGATGCCTACGGCAATTACCTGGGCGATGGCGGCGAGGGCGAAGGCGTCGGCGAGCGGTTGGCCGGCACGCGTGCGGTCACCGTCGATCGAGTAGGAGAACCAGGCGGGTACGTCGAGTTCGGTCAGCAGCTGCACCAGGACCTCGGCCTCGTCCGTGTCCGGGATGGTCTCGACCGTCAGCAGGTCGGGCTGGGCGGCGGCGAGGAGCTCGAGGCGCGGCCCGTGGAAGTCGCGCAGGACCCTCGAGCTCACGCCGTACCGTCCCCGGTACTCCGAACCGTCCGCCAGCATCGCGCCGTACGGCCCGACAGAAGCCGCGACCAACCGCCCCGGGAACTCGTCGCGGACCGCGCGGGCAATCTGCACGGATCTCGTGATCAGGCGTTCGGCCTCGGCGCGTCCGACTCCGGCGCGTTCGAAGCCGACCACGCTGGCCTGGTAGCTCGCCGTCGTCGCGACCATCGCGCCGGCCTCGTAGTACGCCCGATGCACCTCCGCGATCTCCCCCGGCGCATCCCGCAGCAACCGAGCCGACCACAACGCATCCGACAGGTCATGCCCCCGCTCCTCGAGAGCGTTCGACAAACCGCCGTCGAGGATGACCGGCCGGTCAGACGCTGCGGACAAGATCCAGCACCTCGTCGGCGCAGCCCCAGGAGAGGGTCACGCCGGAGCCGCCGTGGCCGTAGCAGTGGATGATCGGTTCGCCGGCGCTTGTTCGTACGAGTTCGCAGCGGATCGTAGGGCGGGCGGGGCGGAGGCCTACGCGTTGGCGGATGATCTTCGCCTTGCGGAGTTGGGGGACCAGTTCGGCCGCGCGCTCGAGGATCTGCGACGTGGTGTCCGGGTCCACGGTGAGGTTCCAGTCGCCGGGCTGGCTGGTGCCGCCGACGACCACGTCGTTCTGCCGCGGGATCACGTACGTCAGCTCGTCCGGCGAACGGTCCGCGACCAGCCAGTCGGTCAGCCCGCACGGCTCGACCGTCAGCACCTGCCCGCGCACCGGCGTCACGGTCGGATCGCTCGCGGTCAGGCGCGCGCCCAGCCCGGTGCAGTTGACCACGAGATCGGCCCCGGTCGGCAACGCGGACAGCGCCGCGCGCGTCAGTGTCCCGCCGGCCGCCTCGAGCCGTTTCACCAGCGAGGGCAGGTACGCCGGCATGTCGATGACCGGCGACGTGAACGACCACCCGTCCGCGAACCCGACCGGCGGCGACCCCACCCGCTCCAGATCCGGCAGTACGTCGGCCCACCGCGGATCCGGCGTCCGCTCCACCAGGAACTCGCGCCCGTGCCGCAGCTGCACCGACGGCTCGACCTCCGCCAGCTTCGCGAACTCCTCGTACGTCGTCCGCGACCAGCCCGCCACCCGATCCACCGGCGCCGACAGGTACGGGTACCAGATCGCGGCCGCCACCGACGACGTCGTCTCCAACGGCAGATCGCGGGCGAACACCGCCACGTCGTACCCGCCCTCGGCGAGCCGGATGGCACAGCTCAGCCCGATCACGCCCGCACCCACCACGATCACGCGCATTCACACAGTGTTACCCAACCGCCGTGATCACGCCAGGCAGGGACCTCAGTGCAGGTCGACCGCGAAGGAGTAGAAGCGGGTGATCTGCGTGGCACCGTTGTTGTCGTCCGACAGCAGGTACAGCTGCCGCCGCCCGCCCGGCAGGTACTCGCCGAGCGTGAGCGCCTCGACGTTGTCCAGCAACGGGTTCGGCTGTGGCTGCTTGGCGACCGCACCGGACGGCGGGCAGTCGACCAGGTCGAACAGGAGCTTCTTCTGCAGGAAGACCTGCTCCGGCGCATCCGCGAGCGACGCCACCTTGGTCACATCGGTCGCGTGCCGCAGCGAGACCGTGAACACACGGATCGTGTTCCCGACGCCCGGCGTGTACGTCCGCTCCATCGACACCAGCTCGGTCGGGCTCGCCGACGCCAGCTCGACCAGCGCGAGGCCCGGGTCCGGCTTGTACGCGTACTGCGCGACCGGCCGGTACTCGTGCCCGGGCAGGCCGAAGTACCGGATGATGCGGTTCCGCGACCGGTTGCCGGCGTCGGTCCCGTCCGTGGCGAGCGGCCCTTCCATCCCGGCGTACAGCGAGAGACCGTCGCGGCTGACCGCGAGCGACTCGAACGTCGCGTTGTTGCTCGCTTCACCGGCCGGCGCGACCCGGAAGCGCTCCGGGACCGGCAACTCGCCGGTCTGCTTGCCGTCCGAGAGCCGGAAGCGCCGGATCGAGGGCTCGCGCTCCGACGTCGCGAGGATGGTCCGGTCGCCCCGCTCGACGACGAGTCCTTCACCGTCGAAGTCGCCGCCGTTGTACGGCGTACCGTCCGGCCGCTTGAGGATCGTCATCCCGTCGACGCTGACCGAGGTCGGCGCGCTGTTCACGCGCAGGTCGAACACACGGGCCGGGCTGGTCTGGACGTTGTCCACCAGCGCGACCGCGCTGTGCGGCCCGGTCACGTCGAGCGCCGAGAGTCCGGCGACCAGTTGCCCGTCGTACGTCGTCTTGTCGAGCGCGTCGCTGAAACCGAGGAGCGCCGCGTCGGGTGAGCACGCTCCACCACCGCCGGGCCTGTCTCCAGTGGCTGACGCAGTCGCCGATGCGGTGAGCGTCGTGGTGAGGGCGGTCAGGACAACTGCTGCGGCGAGCGGCTTGTGCCAGCGCATTCCGGAACTCCTTGGAAGAGACGACAGCTGCGATCAAAACCTATCCCGCACAACAGCAGATGAACGCCCGGTCAACGCACCATGCAAGGGCGCTTCGGGTCGAACTCCCAGTCCTCGATCAGGTACTGCATCGCGATGGCGTCGTTGCGCGCGCCGAGGCCGTGTTCCAGGTACAGCCCGTGTGCCGCCGCCAATGCGTCGCGGTCGAGCTCGATGCCGAGGCCGGGGCGCGTGGGTACGGCGATCTGGCCGTCGGCGATGCGCAACGGCTCCTTGGTCAGCGCCTGGCCGTCCTGCCAGATCCAGTGCGTGTCCAGCGCGGTGATGTCGCCCGGTGCGGCCGCGCCGACGTGGGTGAACATCGCCAGCGAGATGTCGAAGTGGTTGTTCGAGTGCGAGCCCCAGGTCAGCCCGAAGTCGTGGCACAGCTGCGCGACCCGCACCGACCCGGCCATCGTCCAGAAGTGCGGGTCGGCCAACGGTATGTCGACCGCGTCCGTCCGGATCGCGTGCGCCAGTTCGCGCCAGTCGGTCGCGATCATGTTGGTCGCCGTGCGCAGACCGGTCCGGCGTTTGAACTCCGCCATCGTCTCCCGCCCGGAGAACCCGGCCTCGGCGCCGCACGGATCCTCGACATAGGCGAGTACGTCGTCCAGCCCCGAGCAGACCGCGACGGCTTCCCGGAGCAGCCACGCCCCGTTCGGGTCGACCGTGATCCGCGCGGCCGGAAACCGCTCGTGCAAAGCCCGCACCGCGTCGATCTCCACGTGCGGGTCGAACACCCCACCCTTCAACTTGAAGTCCACAAACCCATACCGCTCCTGAGCCGCCTCCGCCAACGCCACCACAGCCTCAGCAGTCAACACAGGCCGCCGCCGCAACTCCAACCACCGATCCCTACCCCGAACACCACCGTCGGCACCGCCCCCACCGGGCGCACCGCGGTCGGCGCCGCCCCCACCGTCGTCCATCCGGTAGGGCAGATCCGTTTGCTCCACGTCGCCTACGTAGAACAAGTAACCCAGTACTGGGACTGTGGTGCGTTGCTGGCCTTCGCCTAGTAATTCGGCGACCGGTACGCCGAGATGTTGGCCGAGCAGATCGAGCAGCGCGGACTCGAGGCCTGTTACAGCATGCACCGTCGTGCGGAGGTCGAAGGTTTGAAGTCCGCGGCCCCCGGCATCTCTGCCTTCGAATGTGGTGGAGATGGAGCGGAGCAGGCTGCGATACCGGATGAGTGGTTGGCCTATCAGCAGCGGGGCCGCGTCGCGGATCGTTCTCGCGATCTTCTCGCCACCCGGCACCTCGCCCAGCCCGACGTTCCCGGTGCTGTCGGTCACGATCACGACGTTACGTGTGAAGAACGGACCGTGCGCCCCGCTCAAATTGAGCAGCATGCTGTCGGACCCGGCGACCGGCACCACCTCCACCGAGGCGACCGTCGGCGTCACTTGACCTTGCCGATCAACGCGGTGAGCTGCCGCACCTCGTCCTCCGTCAGGTCCTGCAGCGGCGGGCGCACCGGCCCGGCGTTGCGGCCGATCGCGTTGACGCCGGCCTTCACGATCGACACGGCGTACCCCTTGGTCCGGTCCCGGATGTCCAGATACGGCAGCACGAACTCGTTCAGCTTCCGATAGACAGCGGAACGATCCTGCGCGATCACGTCCGCGTAGAACCCGAGCGCGAACTCCGGCACGAAGTTGAAGATCGCCGACGAGTACGTGCTGTACCCGAGCTGCAGCAGCGGCAGCGCGAACGTCTCCGCGGTCGGCAGCCCGCCGACGTACGTGAGCCGCTCGCCGACCCGCGCGTACGTCCGAGTCATCTGCTCGACGTTCCCCACACCGTCCTTGAGACAGACGAAGTTCGGGTTCCGGTCCGCCAGCTCCGCGACCGTCACGTCGGTGAGGATCGCGTTCGCCCGGCTGTACACGGTCACCCCGAGGGTCGTACTGCGGCACACCGTCGACACATGCTCGATCAGACCACGCTGACCGGCTTCTGTCAGGTACGGCGGAAACAACAGGATCCCGTCCGCGCCCGCAGCCTCGGCGGCGTGCGCTCCCTCCACGGCCGACGCGGTCCCGCCGGTCGCCGGCGCGATCACCGGGACCCGGCCGTTCACCTCCGACACAGCCGTCCGTACGACGGTGTCGATCTCCGTCGGCGTCAACGAGAACCCCTCGCCGGTGCCGCCCGCGGCGAACAGGCCCGCGACGTCGTACTGGCTCAGCCAGGACAGGTGCTCGCGGTACGACGCCTCGTGGAAGCTGAGGTCCGCGTGGAAGGCCGTGACGGGGAACGAGAGCAGCCCGGTCTTGAGTTGCGCGGCGAGTTCTGCGGGGGAGAAGTGGGTCACGCGGTCAGCGTAGGAACGCGGACGGATACCTGTCCAAGATCGATTGTGGATCTAATGATGCTCTGAGAGCATCGTGAGCACGCGCTGCAGCACCGGGCTGTTCGCGTCCCGCCGCCAAATCGCATGCAGCTCGACCAGGTCGCCGGGGCCGTCCAGCTCGCAGTACGTCACGCCCTCGACGCCGAGGTTGCGGGCCGACGCGGGTACGAGCGCGACCCCGCGGCCGGCCGCGACCAGCAGGATCACGGTGAGGATCTGCTGCACCCGTTGTTCGATCCGGGGATGCGCGTCGGCGAGGAACCGGACCGTCAGCTCGTGGAAGTACCGGGCCTGGGTCGGTGAGTAGCTGATCACCCGCTCGCCGTCGAAGTCGGAGGCGGACAGCGGCCGGCCGAGTGACCCGAGCCGATGGTTGCCGGGGACAACAGCGCACAGCGGTTCGCGGAACACGATCCGGGACGCGAGGACGTCGGAGTCGAACGGCGGCCGGCCGAGCCCGAGATCCAGTTCGCCGCGCAGCAAACCGTCGAGCTGCGCGGGGGTGACCCGCTCGTGCAGGATCACGTCGACGTCCGGCAGTTCCTCGGACATCCGCCGCAGCAACGGACCCAGGGTGCGGATCGCGGAGGTCGCGGTGAACCCGAGCCGCAGCGTCCCGGCGGCTCCTTGATCCACTCGGCGGGCGAGGTCGCCCGCGGTCTCGACCAGTGCCAGCAGGCGCCGCGCCTCGACCAGGAACGCCTGTCCCGCCTCGGTCAGCTCGACCTTCCGGTTGTCGCGCTCCAGCAGGCGCGCGCCGACTGCCCGTTCGAGTTTCTGCACTTGGCGGCTCAACGGCGGCTGGGTCATGTTCAGCCGCTCGGCGGCGCGCCCGAAGTGCAGCTCCTCGGCGACGGCGACGAACGCACTCACCTGATCCAGCGAGAACATGATTCCCGAAAGGTATCACTCGATGCCCAATCGGCCTTGGACACGCATGATCCACCCTCCCTACGCTCACGCAATCGGCCGAGAGAAGGAACTCGTGTGAGCAAGGTTGCGCGCATCGAACTGACCCCGGTTGCGTTCGCGGATCCGCCGTTGCTGAACGTCGTGGGCGTGCACGAACCGTATGCGCTCCGGACGATCGTCCAGGTGTGGACCGACGACGGGCTGGTCGGCCTCGGTGAAACCTATGCATCGGACGACCATCTCCTGCGTCTGAAGGCGGTCGCGGACGTCCTGCCTGGACTCGACGTGTTCGACCTCAACGGGCTGCGACGGCGCGTGCGCGACGTACTGATCTCAGCCGGCGCGCAGGTCGGCGGAATGCTCAACCTGCAGGATCCGGTAGACGTGGTGCTGTCGCCGTACGAGGTGGCGCTGCTCGACCTTCAGGGCAAGCTGCTGGACCGTCCCGTTGTGGATCTGCTCGGCGGGGCGGTGCGGGACGAGGTTCCGTTCAGCGCGTACCTGTTCTACAAGTGGGGTGCGCATCCAGGTGGCGAGGCCGACGCGTGGGGTGAGGCGCTCGACCCGGACGGGATCGTGCGGCAGGCCCGGAAGATGATCGACGAGTACGGCTTCACGGCGATCAAGCTGAAGGGTGGCGTGTTCCCGCCGGGGCAGGAGGCAGAGGCTGTCCACGCATTGGCCAAGGCGTTCCCGGAGCACATGCTGCGGATCGATCCGAACTGCGCGTGGACTGTGGAGACCTCGGTACGGGTCGCTCGGGAGCTGACCGGCGTACTCGAGTATCTGGAGGATCCGACGCCGGGTATCGACGCGATGGCGGCCGTGGCGCGGCAGACCGAGCTTCCGCTGGCGACGAACATGTGTGTGATCGCGTTCGCGCATCTCAAGCCGGCGGTGCTCGCGGACGCGGTCCAGGTGGTGCTGTCGGACCATCACTACTGGGGCGGGCTGCGGCGGTCGCAGTTGCTCGCGGGGATCTGCGACACGTTCGGGACGGGGTTGTCGATGCACTCCAATTCGCACCTCGGGATCAGTCTGGCCGCGATGACGCATCTCGCTGCGGCGACGCCCAACCTCACGTACGCCTGCGACACGCATTACCCGTGGAAGACGGAGGACGTCGTCAAACCCGGCGTACTGGCGTTCGAGTCCGGGAGTGTGCGGGTGCCTCGCGGTCCCGGGCTCGGGGTCGAGTTGGACGTCGACGCGTTGGGGGCGTTGCACGAGCAGTACCTGGCGTGCGGGATCCGGAAGCGCGACGACACGACGTACATGCGGACGATCGATCCGGGGTTCAGCCCGAACACGGCGCGCTGGTAGTCACACGGGCCAGCCGTTCGCGGACAGGGCGTTGAGTACGGCGGTGCGCTGCGGGTTGGGCGCGACCGGCGACCACGAACGCCACCGGGACCAGGGCCACAGCACCGATCGCCAACCCGACCGCGATCTGCCAGGCCCCGTTGAGCAGCTCGAAGAACGCGAACACAGCCAGCAGGATCGGCGCCCCGAACTCGACCCGCCGCCGCGGCGGCACCGGCTTACGGGCATGCACCAACTGCGCCAAGGCGACCTCCCGGAGACCCCGGAAATCTACCGGGACCGCGGGTCAGCGCGCAGCCGGTCGCGGGTGTTCGCCAGGTGCACGCGGGCCGCGGCCCGGGCCGCCTCGGGTTCACCGCGGGCGATCGCGGCGTGGATGTTCTCGTGCTCGTGGATCACCCGCGTCAGGTGCTCGCGGTCCGACATCTCGTACGCCGGGTCCAGCCGGGTCCGCGGCAACATGATCATCATCGGCCCGAGCTCGGCGATCAGGTCGCTGTAGAACCGGTTGCCCGAAGCAACGGCGACCTTGAGGTGGAACGCGAAGTCCGCCTCCACCGAGCGGCTCGGGTCGTCACCCACCCGCCGGAAGTCGTCCAGCGCCCGTTCGATCCCCTTGAGCTGATGGCCGGTACGCCGTACCGCCGCCAGCCCGGCCGCCTCGCTCTCGACACCGATCCGGAAGTCCATCAGGTCCAGGACGTCGCGATGCGACCGCACCGCGCGCAGTCCCGGCGTACGCTCCGGAACCTCGAGCACGAACGACCCGCGGCCCTGGAACGTCTCGACCAGCCCGGCCGCCTGCAGCCGCGACACCGCCTCCCGTACGACGGTCCGGCTGACGCCGAACTCCGCGACCAGGCCGTTCTCACCCGGCAGCTTCTCGCCCGGCGCGATCTGCCCGTCGAGGATCCGCCGCTTCAGCTCGTCGACGACCTGATCAGCCAACCCGCTCACGAGAACTCGCACCGGTCGACGGTCCAGCGCGCGCACTGCTCACTGGTGGTGAACCCGAGACCCGGCCGGTCCGGGACGAGCATCCGTCCGTCGACGGTCTCCAGACGCTCGTTGAACAAGGGATTCAGCCACTCGAAGTGCTCGACCCAGGGCTCGCGCGGGTACGCCGCCGCGAGGTGCAGATGGATCTCCATCGCGAAATGCGGCGCGAGCTGGAGACCGTTGTGGTCGGCAAGTGTCGCCAGCTTCAGGAACGGCGTGATGCCGCCGATCCGCGGCGCGTCGGGCTGGATGATGTCGGCGGCCCGTGCCTCGATCAGCCGGACGTGCTCGCCGACGCTCGACAGCATCTCGCCGGTCGCGACCGGGGTGTCCAGCGCTCGCGCCAGCTCGGCGTGCCCTTCGGCGTCGTACGCGTCCAGCGGCTCCTCGATCCACACCAGGCCGAACTGCTCCAGCACCCGGCCGATCCGCAACGCCGTCGGCCGGTCCCACTGCTGGTTCGCGTCCACCATCAGCGGTACGTCGTCCCCCAGGTGTTCCCGTACGGCGCGGACGCGCTCGAGATCGATCCGCGTCTCCGGTTGACCGACCTTGATCTTGATGCCGCCGATGCCGTCGGCGAGCGACTTCGAGGCGCGCTCCTTCACCTCCTCGATCGGCGCGTGCAGGAACCCGCCGGAGGTGTTGTACGCGCGGACCGAGTCGCGGTGCGCGCCGAGCAGCTTGGCCAGCGGCAGGCCCGCGCGCTTCGCCTTCAGGTCCCACAGCGCGATGTCGATCGCGGCGATCGCCTGTGTCGCGACGCCGGACCGGCCGACCGAGGCGCCGGCCCAGAGCAGCTTGTCGTACACCTTCGCGATGTCCGACGGGTCCTCGCCGATCAGGTTCGCCGCGATCTCCTTCGCGTGCGCGTACTGCGCCGGTCCGCCGGCCCGCTTCGAGTAGCTGAACCCGATCCCGTGCTGGTCCTGCTCGGTCGCGATCTCGGCGAACAGGAACACCACCTCGGTCATCGGCCGCTGCCGCCCGGTCAGCACCTTGGCGTCGCTGATCGGCTGGTCGAGCGGGAGGACGACGGACGAGAGCTGCACGTGCCGGATGCGGTCCATGTCAGGTGATCGTACAAGTGGTCAGCTTGTACGACAAGTGAATGTTGACGCCGCCGTAACGCCAGGGAACCGGCGCGGAAACACGAGCCGGAGAAGCTGCTGCACCGCCGACAGCGTGGTCGCGCGCACACTTCTGTTCTGGGGAAGGAAGCAGCCATGGAGATGTCGGAGCGGATCCTTCCGCCGTCCCGCACGCCAGGCAAGGACTCGGACGACAAGATTCCGGTCTGGGTACTGCTCAGCGCGCTGGGCCGCGCCGGCATCCAGCCGGACGATCCCCGGGTCCGGGCGGCGATGGCCGACGTCCGCGCTCCCGACGGGCGGCCGGTCGGGATCGACTCCCAGCCGGTGGAGCTCGACCACCAGCAGTACGCCGCGATCGCGCACCACGGTGACGGCCTGATCCGGCGGGCGCTGAACGGTGAGCTGGCCGTTCCGCCGTCGGAGTTCCGCGACCTCGCGCGCGGCATCGAGGCGATCTACGCCGACGTACTGCCGAACCGCGACGGCCAGGTCGCCGACTACATCCCCACGCTGCGGGACGCCGACCCGGAGCGGTTCGGGATCGCGATCTGTACGGCGGACGGCCAGACGTTCTCGATCGGTGACGCGGACCTCGGGTTCAGTGTGCAGTCGACGTCGAAACCGTTCAGCTACGCGATGGCGCTCGAGCAGCTCGGGTCGACCGAGGTGCACCGGTGGGTCGGGCAGGAACAGAGCGGCGGGACGTTCAACGACTACCGGCTGTCGCTCGGTGAGGGGCGGCGGCCGCACAACCCGATGATCAACGCCGGCGCGATGGCGACGCTCGCGCTCGTCGATCACGACAAGCAGACGAGCGACCGGTTCCGCACGGTGCGGGAGACCTGGACGCGGATGATGGGGCGGGCGCCGGGGTTCGACCAGGAGACGTACCTGGCGGAGCGGGCCACGGGCGACGGGAACCGCGGGCTGGCCAGCCTGATGAAGGCCGCCGACATGCTGAAGGCCTCCGGGGAGGACGGAGCCGCCAGGACCGCCGACTTCTACTTCCAGGTCTGCTCGCTCGAGGTGGACGCGCAGCGGCTGGCCGCCGCGGGCGCCACGCTCGCGAACGGCGGTGTCTCACCGTACTCCGGTGAGCGGGTGTTCTCGCAGGAGACCGCCGGGCGGGTGCTGTCCGTGATGGGGCACAGCGGCATGTACAACGACTCCGGGAAGTTCTCCGACCAGGTCGGGCTGCCGGCCAAGAGCGGTGTGTCCGGCAACGTGATGCTGGTGGTGCCGTCGAAACGGCTCGCGGTGGTCACGTTCTCGCCCCGGCTGGACGCGGCCGGCAACTCGGTGCGCGGCGTCGAGGTGTGCCAGCGGCTGGTCAACGACTTCGGCCTGCACCCGTACCGCGGCCTCGGCGCCGAGCGCGGGCGGCAACTGGCCGGCGGGCTCAACGCGGCCGACCGCCGGGGGGAGGCGGCGAGCGCCGCCTACCGCGCACAGGCCGGCATGGCGAGGCCGGGAACCGGCGGTGCGGTCCACGGCACCGATGGCGAGCGGACCACGGGCACGGGGGCGCGGCGCGCCGCACAGCCCGGCCAGCAGCTCTGATCGCGGATCCCCAGGCCATCACAATCCAGCGGCCCCCGCCACGTCGAGCGTGACGGGGGCCGCGGTGCCGCGATTGTGATGGCCTGGCGGTCCGCTACTCGACCGTGACCGACTTCGCCAGGTTGCGGGGCTTGTCGACGTCGTGGCCGAGGGCAACGGCCGCGTAGTACGCGATGATCTGCAGCGGGATCGTCAGCAGGATCGGGTCCAGCTCGGGCTCGTTCTTCGGTACGACGATCTTCGCCGCGACCCCGTCCGGGACCTCGACGCCCGGGTGCGTGACGACGTACAGCGGGCCGGACCGGGCGCCGATCTCGTGCAGCGCGCCGATGTTCCGGTCGAGCAGCTCGTCGTCGGGGACGATCGCGACGCTCGGCACCTCCGGCGAGATCAGTGCCAGCGGACCGTGCTTCAGCTCGGACGTCTGGTACGCCTCGGCGTGCCGGTAGGAGATCTCCTTCAGCTTCTGCGCGCCCTCCCGCGCGACCGGGTACCCGCGGGTCCGGCCGACGAAGAACAGGCTCTCGTGCTGCGCCAGCCGCCCGGCGATCTTGGCCAGCTCCTCCTCCTGCGCGACGATCTGTGCGATGTGCTCGGGGAGCTTCTTCAGCCCGTCGATCAGCCGGCGGCCGTCGGCGGGGGAGACGTCCCGGATGCGGCCGAGGTGGATGCCGAGCATCGCGAACCCGACCGCCATGTTGGTCAGCGCCTTCGTCGACGCCACCGAGACCTCCGGGCCGGCGTGCAGGTAGACACCGCCGTCGACCTCGCGGGCGATGCTCGACCCGACCGCGTTCACCAGGCCGATCACCCGACCGCCCTTGCGCTTCAGCTCCTGCACCGCGACCAGGGTGTCGAGGGTTTCGCCGGACTGCGACACCGCGACGTACAGCGTGTCGCGCTCGACCACCGGGTTGCGGTACCGGAACTCCGAGGCCGGCTCGGCGTCGGCGGGGATCCGGGCGACCTCCTCGATGAACTGCGCGCCCATCTGGCCGGCGTAGTACGCCGAACCGCAGCCGAGGATCTTGACCCGCTTGATCTCCCGGGCCTCGCGGGCGTCCATGTTCAGGCCGCCGAGGTGCACGGTGTGGAAGCGCTCGTCGAGGCGGCCGCGGATCACCCGGCCGACGGCGTCCGGCTGCTCGTGGATCTCCTTCATCATGAAGTGCTCGTGCAGGCCGCGCTCGTACTCGTCGGCCTCCCACTCGACCGTCTTCGCGGTCTTGGTGGTCGGCGAGGCGTCCTGGGTGAACGTGCGGTAGCCGTCGGCGCGGACGGTCGCCAGCTCGCCGTCGTCCAGGTAGACGACCTGGCGGGTGTAGCGGATCAGGGCGGCCGCGTCGGAGGCGATGTGCATCTCGCCGTCGCCGATGCCGAGGATCAGCGGGCTGCCGTTGCGGGCGACCACGATCCGGTCCGGGAAGTCGAGGTCGATCACCGCGATGCCGTAGGTGCCCTCGATCCGGCGCAGGCTGGCCAGCACCTTCTCCTCGAGGGTGTCGCCGTCGGCCTGCTCGATCAGGTGCGCGAGCACCTCGGTGTCGGTCTCGGAGCGCAGCTTGACGCCGGCGTCCTCGAGCTGTGCGCGGATCGCGGCGGCGTTGTCGAAGATGCCGTTGTGCACGACCGCGATCCGCTCGTTGCCGCTGGCGTGCGGGTGCGCGTTGTCCTTGCTCGGGCCGCCGTGGGTGGCCCACCGGGTGTGGCCGATGCCGAGCTTGCCGCCGAACCGCTTGGGCAGCGACGCCTCCAGCTCACGGACCCGGCCGGCGTCCTTGTGCACCTTCAGTTCGCTGGACCCGAGCACGGCGACCCCCGCCGAGTCGTAGCCGCGGTACTCGAGCCGGGCCAGGCCGTCCACCAGGATGGGCGCGGCCGGCTTGCTGCCGACGTACCCGACGATTCCGCACATGTAGTGGTGCCCCTTCGTAGGTTCGGTTGAGCGGCCCGTCAGCCGTAGACGATCCGTCGCAGCTGGCGGGCGGAGAGTTCGGGTGAGCGGACCGGCCAGTGCCGGAGCTCGGTACCGAGGCGGGCGAAGATCTCGTCGTTGCGGGCGCCGTAGGTTTGCAGCTCACGGTGCCGGCGCCGGACGTACTCCTCGGTCGTCTCGGTGAAATAGGCCAGTACGTCGGCGACCACGCGCCGCGCGACATCCGCCGGAAGTCCGGTGGTCCGGCTGACCTGCTCGGCCAGCTCGTCGACCGGTTCCACGGCCGCCGCCTCACTGATCACCCGTCAACCATGCAGTCTCTGGCGGGGCAACGCAAAGCATCTGCCCGAAATCGGGCAAATTCCCTGACGAATCAACGGCAAACCGGTCGGTCTCCGGATCTTGCCGGTCGATCCCGGTGGGCGTACGAATGGCTACGAACGGCACTTGTTCCGGCACCGTCCGGGCCGGCCCTCGGGGACAGGGCTTGTGTGTGGATCGGCCCGCCCGGCGATGTCTCGTCGCTTCGGGAGGTCCGTCATGCGCAGATCCACTGTCATGGCCGCGATCGCGGTCCTTGCTCTTGTCACCGCCGGCGGCACCACAGCGACCGCCCGGCAGGTGGCCCCTACACCGCTCCGGGGCGGGTCGATCGCCCTGTCCGGAGCCGATGCACGCGCCTTCGCCGTACCGCCGGGCATGGTCGAGCTCTGGACCGCCCAACGGCCGGGTGGCGGCACCCAGACGCGGTACCAGCAGATGGTCGGCGGCGCCTCGGTGCTCGGCGGCCAGTTGACCGTCCTGACCGACAGGGCCGGCCGGACCGACGCCGTGATCGGCGCCTACTTCCCCGGTCTGAAGGCGAAGAACAGCGCCACCGTGTCCGCGGCGAGCGCCCGGGGCATCGCGGCCAAGCGGGTCGGCAGCGCCGGCAAGTGGTCGTCTGCGCTGCGGCTCGACCCACGCGACGGGACGCTGTTCCACGAGGTCGAGAGCCAGCGGCCTGACCAGCGCTGGGTGCAGTGGGTCGACGCGGGCAGCGGCGCCGTCAAGAAGCAGTACGACGCTGTGGCGCACGGCGACGGCGTCGGCGTCAAGGGCGACACCAAGCAGCTCGACACGCTGCGGATCGGCGGGACGTTCTACCTGCGCTCGCAGGACCGGCGGCAGGAGACGTACGACGCGATGAACAAGGCGGTCCTGCCCGGCACGATCATGACCGACGCCGACGACCACTGGAACTTCAACCTGCCCACGTTCCGGACCCCGAGTCAGGCGCCTGGCGTGGACGCGCACTACTACGCAGGCGTCACCGACGACTTCTTCGGGGAGGTGTTCGGGCGCAACAGCATCGACAACCAGGGCATGACGATCGTGTCGACCGTGCACTTCGCGAACCGGTACTGCAACGCGTTCTGGAACGGCGAGCAGATGACGTACGGCGACGGCGACAACAAGACCTGCCTGCCGCTGTCCGGCGGGCTCGACGTGGTCGGGCACGAGCTCACCCACGGCGTCACCGAGTTCACCTCGAACCTGATCTACGAGGACGAGTCCGGTGCCCTGAACGAGGCGTTCAGCGACATGATGGGCAATACGATCGAGTTCTACGCCGCCGCGAACGGGCGTGACCCGGCCGGGACACCGGACTGGCTGATCGGCGAGGACGTCATCCTCTCGCCCGACATCAGGCCCGGGTTCCGGAACATGGCCGACCCGCAGGAGGACGCCGATCCGGACCACTACAGCGAGTTCATCGTCACCGAACTGGACAACGGCGGCGTGCACTCCAACAGCGGCATCCCGAACCACGCCTACTACCTGGCGGTCAACGGCGGGAAGAACGCCGGTTGCGCCGGGAGCCTGAGCGGGCACAGGCACACGGCCGACTGTGACGTGACCGTGCCGGCGATGGGCCTGAGTACCGCGCGGTCGGTGTTCTACCAGGCGTTCACCAGTCTGCCGGAGTTCGCGAACTTCTGCGACGCACGCAACGCCACCGCGGCCGTCGGCGGGGCCGCCGGTTCCGCCGCCTGGGCGGCCGTCGGCGTCCACGCCGGTTGTACGCCGGCGACGCCGCCTCCGCCGCCGTGTGTGAGTGACCCCGACGCGCAGATCCCGTTCGAGTCGCCGCACCCGTACGGCAACAACGCGGACTGCACGTGGACCTACGACCACGGCGCCGCCGGGTTCGCGTTCCACTTCAGCCTGCTCGACACGGAGAAGGACTTCGACTACGTCATCGTGTACGACGGCAACGGCAACGAGCTCGCGCGTTACACAGGTCTCGACCGCAACGGCGCCACGTCGCCGTGCATCGGCACACCGACCGGTGTGGTCCGCCTGATCAGCGACTCGTCCGTCACCGCCCAGGGCTTCACCGTGGACGCCGCGGTCGCCTGCTGAGGTCGCTCCCGAGATGTGACGGAGTCGGACGTCCTCAGAACAGTCTGAGGACGTCCGACTCCATGCCGCGGAGCAAGTCGTAGTCGACGGTGAGGCATTCGAGGCCGCGGTCGGTGGCCAGGAACTGGGCCTGTGGCTTGATCAGCTGGGCGGCGAAGATGCCCCGCACGGGGGCGAGCAGCGGGTCGCGGTTGAGCAGTTCGACGTACCTGGTCAGCTGCTCGACGCCGTCGATCTCGCCGCGGCGCTTGATCTCGACGGCGACGTGCTTGCCGTCGGCGTCGCGGAGCAGCAGGTCGACCGGGCCGATCGCGGTCGGGTACTCCCGCCGTACCAGCGTCCAGCCGTCGCCGAACGTGTGCACGTGCTCGGCGAGCAGCTCCTGCAGGTGCGCCTCGACGCCGTCCTTGATCAGTCCGGGGTCGGTCCCGAGCTCGTACGCCGTGTCGCTGTGCACCTCCTCGATGGTGATCCGGAGCTCCTCACCAGCCTTGTTGGTGACGCTCCAGACTCCCTCCTCCTCGGTCAGCTTGCACGGCGGCGACATCCAGTTCAGCGGCTTGTACGACCCGCCGTCGGCGTGGATCAGCACCGACCCGTCCGCCTTCACCATCAGCAACCGCGGCGCCATCGGCAGATGAGCCGTCAACCGCCCCGAGTAGTCCACAGAACACGTAGCAATCACCAAGCGCACGACAAAGCACCGTAGTGCACCCGGGGGTGGGAGTGGGAAGGTGGGGAACATGATGCTGAAGGTGAGCGACGCGGCCGTCGCGGCGTACGACGCGGTGGCGAACAGTCTCGAGGCGGCCGGCGTGGTCCGGGGCAGCATGTTCGGGATGCCGTGCCTGAAGATCGACAAGTTGGTGGTCGCGGGTATGTACGGCGACGCGATGACCTTCAAACTCCCGCCGGAGCCGCGCGAGCGGGCGCTCACAGTGCCCGGCGCGGAGCCGTTCGACCCCGGGATGGGCAGGCCGATGAAGGAGTGGGTCGCGATCCCGCTGGCACAGTCGGACGTCTGGCCCGAGTACGCCGGCGAGGCTTTGGAGTATGTCGCGCGATGAATCTCATGTGTCCGGCGCGGATCTTGCTGTTGCCCGGTGACGGGCGGGACGCGGCGGTGGGGGAGCGGGTTGCGCAGGTGTACGCGGGGCCGTTCGAGGCGGCGGCCGGGGCGCGGCTGGCGGATCGGCTCGGTGTGCGGTTGAGCGTCGTCCCGGAGCTGACGCAGCGACCCGACGCGGAGCTGCAGGCGATCGCGGACCTGCACCGCGGCGAGACGGTCGTCGTGCTCGGGCTGGACCTCGGCCTCAGGCTGCCGGCCGTCGTCGAGCACACCGGCGACGGCTGGACCCGGGTCGCGTCCGACAACGAGGTCACGCTCGCGTCGTACGAGCAGGCCGCCGGCAAGTTCCGCGACTCGATCCCCAAGGAACCCAACCACGCGCTGATCGACCTGCTCGCCGAACGCCTCGAACCAGGCGGCCGGGTGCTCGAGCTCGGCAGCGGAACCGGCAAGGACGCCCTCGAACTCGAGCACCGCGGGTACGTCGTCCGCCGCACCGACGCGACCCAGGCGTTCGTCGAGATGATGCGATCCGACGGGTACGCCGCCGACCGCGTGAACGCGCTCACCGACGACTTCGGCGGCCCGTACGACGCGGTGTACGCCAGCGCCGTGTTCCTGCACTTCGATCGCGCGCAACTGGACGGCGTACTGCGGAAGGCGGCCCGGACCGCCCCGCTGCTTGCCTTCGCCACCCGCGAGGGCAAGGGGGAGGAATGGTCGAACCGCCACCTGGACCTGCCGCGGCATTTCGTCCTCTGGCAGGAAGGACCGCTGCGTGACCTGCTGACCGCGACCGGATGGTCCGTGGAGCGCCTGGAGCGCGGCGATTCGAAAATCGGCACCTGGTTCCAGATCCTGGCGCTGCGATCGTGATGCGCGCGGGCGTCGTACTGCTCGGCGCGGACGGGCTGGCCGCGATCGAGCGGGTCCGGGCGGGGCGGACGTACCACGTGCTGCCGGGTGGACAGGTGGAGGACGGGGAGAGTCCGGCGGAGGCGGCGCGGCGGGAGGCCTTCGAGGAGCTGGGCCTGCTGATGAAGATCCGGAACGCCGTCGCGGTCGTGCATTTCGGCGACAGCACGCAGCATTACTTCACCGCTGAGGTGATCGGCGGCGAGTTCGGTACCGGCGACGGCCCGGAGTACCGCAGCCCGGCCGACTCCGAGCGGGGCACCTACCGTCCCGTGTGGCTGCCGCTGCCCGACCTCGCCGTACGGGACCTGCGGCCGCGGGCGATCGCGGCCGCGCTGCACGGCGCGCCGGACCCCTGGTGGCTGCTCGACGGCTGGGCAGAGACCCCGGTCGTCATCGACGAGACCGTGTGAGGTTGGCCTCCCCGGTGACGGATCTCATGGGCGGAGCTGTGCAGGATTTGGGGCCGGACTGGCATAGTGCAGAGCATGGCTCGGGAATTGACGACAGTCGGTGTGGTGGGTCTCGGCACGATGGGCGCCGGGATCGCCGAGGTGTTCGCGCGCAACGGCCTGACCGTGGTCGGCGTGGAGCGGGACGAGGATGCCGCCGAGCGCGGCCGCGGCCACATCCAGCACTCGACCGACCGCGCCGTGAAGCGGGGGAAGCTGTCGGTCGAGGACCAGCAGGCGCTGTTCGACCGGGTCACGTTCGCCACCTCGCTCGAGGCACTGGCCGACTGCGACCTGGTGATCGAGGCCGTCGTCGAGCGGCTAGAGCTGAAGCGCGAGATCTTCGGCGCGCTCGACAAGATCGTCCGCGAGGACGCGATCCTGGCCACCAACACGTCCTCGCTGTCGGTCACCGAGATCTCCGTCGCCACCCAGCGCCCGCGCCGCGTCGTCGGCATGCACTTCTTCAACCCCGCGCCGGTGCAGGAGTTCGTCGAGGTGATCAAGACCGTGGTCACCGAGCCGGACGTGGTCGAGGACGTGCAGGCGCTGGCCCGCCGCCTCGACAAGGTCCCGGTGGTCGCGGCCGACCGGGCCGGCTTCATCGCCAACGCGCTGCTGTTCGGGTACCTGAACCACGCCGTCTCCATGGTCGAGTCGAAGTACGCGACCCGCGAGGACGTCGACGCCGCGATGCGCCTCGGGTGCGGGTACCCGATGGGTCCGCTCGCGCTGCTCGACCTGATCGGCCTCGACACCGCGTACGAGATCCTCGACACGATGTACAAGCAGGGCCGCAACCGTCTGCACGCCCCTGCCCCGATCCTCAAGCAGATGGTCACCGCCGGGCTGCTCGGCCGAAAGACCGGGCGCGGCTTCTACACCTACGAGGCGCCGGACTCGCCGGTCGTCGTCGACGACGAGCACACGCCGCACCAGAACGGTGACGAGATCGCCGTCCGCACGATCAAGCAGGTCGGCGTGGTCGGCTCCGGCACGATGGCGGTCGGCATCGTCGAGGTGCTCGCCAAGGCCGGGTACGACGTCCTGTACGTCGCCCGCGGTACCGAGAAGGTCGACCGGGTCCGCAGCGTGCTGGAACGCTCGCTGGAGAAGGGCGTCCAGCGTGGCAAGCTGTCCGCGGAGGAGCGCGACGCGGCGCTGCGCCGGGTGACCGGTACGGCGAAGCTCGACGACCTGGCCGGTGTGGACCTGGTGATCGAGGCTGTCGTCGAGGAGCTGAGCGTCAAGCAGGCGCTGTTCGAGACGTTCGACGAGATCTGCAAGCCGGGCGCGATCCTGGCCACCACGACCTCGTCGCTGCCGGTGATCGACCTGGCGATGGCGACCAAGCGGCCGTCCGACGTGGTCGGGCTGCACTTCTTCAACCCGGCGCCGGTGATGCAGCTCGTCGAAGTAGTGAGCACTGTCAGCACGTCCGCCGAGGTCGCCGACACGGTGGCCGCCGTGGCCGTTGCCGCCGGCAAGCACCCGGTGCGCTGCGGCGACCGCGCCGGCTTCATCGTGAACGCGCTGCTGTTCCCGTACCTGAACGACGCGGTCCGGATGCTCGAAGCGCACTACGCCGGCGTCGACGACATCGACGCCGCGATGAAGCTCGGCTGCCGTCTTCCGATGGGCCCGTTCGCACTCCTCGACGTGGTCGGCCTGGACGTCTCGCTCGCCATCCAGCGCACCCTCTACCTCGAGTTCCGCGAGCCCGGCTTCGCGCCGGCGCCCCTGCTGGAGCACCTGGTAACCGCCGGCTACCTCGGCCGCAAGACCGGCCGCGGCTTCCGCGACTACAGCAGCTGACCCGGTTACGCGTGACCTGCGCCGGCTGACAGACTGGGGTAGATGCGGAGGAACCTCGGCCGACGGGACCTGGTGTCGGTTGCCGGAACGTTGCTGGTGGTCGCGACCGGTCTGGGCCTGATCATGATGCCGCAGATCGTCGGTGCCGACTGGCCTGGCTGGACGTCGCTGATGCTGCTGGTCGCGGTGCTGGTGGTGCCGGCGGCCTGGGTCCTGATCGGGTTGTCAGCGGGGACGGCCAAGGTCGCTCGGTGGATCGCGGTACTCGCCGTCGGCGCGGTGCTGGTGCGGCTCGTCTGGTCGACGTACGACGCCGGTCCGGCGGTGCTGGTCGCCGTACTGCCGCTGCTCGCGATCCTGGTCCTGGTGTCCGCGGCCCTCGCGTACTTGTGGCCGCGGGCAACGACACGGGAGATCCAGGAGATCGCACGGCGCAACGGGTGGCGGGTCGTCGAGCCGTCGGCGGTGCGGCTGCCGGTGCTCCCGCTGCCGGTCGGCCGGTCCTGGAGTGTGCGGAACGTCGTCGAGACGCCGGACGGGCTCGCGTTCGAGGTGCGGTGGCTGCAGTGGCGTGGACCGCTGTGCCGGCCGCGCCGGATGAGCGTCTTCGTCGCGACGCTCCCCGTCGCGCTTCCGGCGGTGGAGGTCCGGCCGGGTGGGCTGGCGCGATCGGACCTGACGCTCGAGAGTACCGAGTTCAACCGCAGTTTCGACGTGATCGGTGAGGATGCCCGCTACCTCACCGCGGTCCTGCACCCGCGGACCATGCAGGCCCTTCTCGACGCGCGCCCGGTCAGCCTCGTCATCGCGGGGACGGCGCTGGTGCTGTACGCCGACCACGCGCTGACGACCGAATCGCTCACCCGAGGTGTCACCGCGCTCTCCCGGATCGACGTACCGCGCCATGTGCTCGACGACTGGGGGTACGCCGCCCCGCAGCCCGGTCACGGTGTGCGGGTGACCGGCGGCCGCTTCGACCGGTCGACCGGTGCGGCGCTGCTCCGGATGACGACACTGGCGACCGGGCTGCTCGGGCTGACGTTGTTCACCTGCCTGGCGGCCGCGGCCACGGAGCCCGGGTTCAACCCACCGCATTCCGTCGGCCGGCTGCTGACCGGCGGAGCGGTGCTGGTCGCGATCGCCGCCGGGTGTGCGTTGGTCCGGCGGGTGCACAGCCGGGCCGCGTAGCTCGACCGGCCCGGGTTCTACGGCTGGGGTTTACGGCTCGGCCTGGGCATAGTCGCCGCAGGGGCCGCCGCCGATGGCTTCGGCGAGTACGGTTTCGCGGCGGTCGGGGCGGATGAGGGGGTTGTAGAAGGAGGCGATCTCGACGCTGTCCTCGGGGATGTAGTGGAAGATCAGCGAGCGGCGGAAGCGGTCGTCGGTGGAGTTCGGGCGGGAGCCGTGCACGACGCTGCCGTGGAAGAACAGCGCGTCACCGGCCTTCATCCTGGTCTGCACCTTGCTCATCCCTTCGGGGACGGTGACCTGCCTGGTGCTGAACGACACGGTCAGGTCGGCCGGCTCCGGGCAGAGCAGCTCGGTGCGGTGCGAGCCGGGGACGACCTGGAGGCCGCCGTTGGCCGAGTCCACGTCGTCGATCGCGATCCAGGCCGCGAGGCAGGTCTCCGGGTCGGCCCGCAGGAACGTGTTGTCCTGGTGCAGCGCCTGCCCGCGGGCGCCCGGCGGCTTGAAGTAGAACATCGACTGGGCGCCGAGCGCGGGGCCGATCAATGCCTGCACGACATCGAGGATCCGGTGGTCGAGCATGAGTTCGAGCGCGATCGCCCCGGCCTCGGTGTCGGTCCGCCGGTGCGGATGCACGAACCGCGGGTACTTGGCCAGCGGGTCGTCGTCGGGTACGCCGTCGTCGTGGGCGAGCGAGAGGTCGGCCGCCACCTGCTCCATGAAGACGGTCTTGATCCGCTCGACCTCGGCGGGTTCGAGCAGCTGGGGGACCTGGACGATGCCGTCCCGCTGGTAGATGTCTACGACGGTCATGGGGCCTCCCGGCCTGGACTGAGGAGCGGAGGGAGCGAAGCGACTGGAGCGACGAGGGAAGGCCGGGAGTTACAGCCCCATGACCCGCCGCGCCGGAGGCGTGGCATCCGTACTGTCATACGCCCAGAATGCGGCGGACGGGCGGATAGCAGCGATAGCCTATCTAGCTGTGAACCTTCGATATCCTGCTGAGGCGCCGCATCCGGTCGTGCGTCGGCTGGCGACCGGGGAGTTCGACGAAGGACCTGAGTACGCGACGTATCGGCGCCGCGGGACGACCGACTGGCTGCTCGTCCAGACGCTCGACGGCCAGGGACGATTCGGGCGGGTCGCCGCCGCGCCGGGCAGTGTCACGCTGGTCCGCCCCGGCACCCTGCACGACTACGCCACGGTCGGCGACCGCTGGCACTTCCTCTATGCGCACCTGCACCCGAAACCCGACTGGCTGCCGCTGCTGGACTGGCCGGAAGTTGCTCCCGGCATCGTTCAGCTGCACCCGGCCGACCCCACCTTTGAGCGGATCGCCGACCACCTGCGCGACGCCGTACGGCATCAGCGCAGCGTCCTCCCGCAGGCCGAGCAGCTCAGCGTCAACTCGCTGGAGGCCGCCCTGCTGTGGTGCGACACCCAGAACCCGAAGGCCGTCCAGATCGACGACCGCCTGCTGCGCGCCATCGAGATCATCGACCAGGACCTGACCGCGAACCTCGACGTCCCGCGCCTCGCCCGCGCGGTCAACCTGTCGGTGTCCCGCTTCGCGCACCTGTTCCGCGACCAGCTTGGCGTCACCCCGCAGCAGTTCGTCGAACACCGCCGCCTGGACGCCGCGGCCCGTCTCCTCGAACTCACCAGCCGCTCCGTCGCGTCGGTCGCCGCCCAGGTCGGGTACGCCGACCCGCTCTACTTCTCGACCCGCTTCCGTCGGCACACCGGATCGAGCCCTACGACGTACCGCAAGAGTTCCTGAGCCGGATCAGCGGGACGACAAGTAGGTGAGGACCGCCATCACCCGGCGGTTGTCGTCCTCGGACGGCGGCAGGTCGAGCTTGGCGAAGATGTTGTTGGTGTGCTTGCTGACCGCCTTCTCGGTGACGAACAGCGCGCTCGCGATCGCGGCGTTCGAGCGGCCTTCGGCCATCAGGCCGAGGACCTCGGACTCGCGCGGGGTCAGCCGGCTGATCGGCTCGTCGCGGGTGTTGCGGGCCAGCAGCTGACCGATCACGTCCGGATCCATCGCGGTCCCGCCGCCGGCGACCCGGCGGACGGCGTCCAGGAACTCGGCGACGTTCGACACCCGGTCCTTCAGCAGGTACCCGACACCGCCTCCGCCGCCGGTGAGCAGCTCGCGGGCGTAGAGCTGCTCGACGTACTGCGACAGCACCAGGATCGGGAGCCCCGGGACCTTCTCGCGGGCCTCGATCGCGGCCTTCAAACCTTCGTCGGTGAACGTCGGTGGCAGCCGGACGTCGACCACCGCGACGTCCGGCCGGTGCTGGACCAGCGCGGGCACCAGCCGGGGCCCGTTGTCGACCGCCTCCACGACCTCGAAGTCGTGCGCCTCGAGCAGGCGGATCAGGCCTTCCCGGAGGAGGGCGTGGTCTTCAGCGATGAGGACTCGCAAGGCAGCTCCATGATCACGGTGGTCGGCCCGGCGCTCGGGCTCACCACGGTCAACGTACCGTCGAAGGCGGCCAGCCGCCGCTCGATACCGTACAGACCGCCGCCGGGCTTCACCGTCGCGCCTCCCACACCGTCGTCGCCGACGATCATGTGCAGCTTCTCGTCCTCGTGCGTGATCTGGACCCACGCGTTCGTGGCGGCCGAGTACTTGACCGCGTTCGCGAGGCACTCGGCGATCGCGAAGTACGCCGCGGACTCCACCGGCGCCGGCGGTCGGCCGGGGACGTCGAAGGTGACGTCGACCTTGAACGGGCAGGTCAGCGCGAGCGCCTTGACGGCACCTTCCAGGCCGCGGTCGGCCAGCACCGGCGGGTGGATCCCGCGGACCAGGTCGCGCAGCTCCGACAGCGCCGTACTCGCCGACTCCCGGGCCTCGGTGAGCAGGGCCGCGGCCTGGGCCGGGTCGCGCGCCACCATCTCCTCGGCCATGCCGAGGTTCATGCTGAGCGCGGCCAGCCGGGCCTGGGCGCCGTCGTGCAGGTCGCGCTCGATCCGGCGCAGCTCGGCCGCCTGGGTGTCGACGGTCTCGGCGCGGGACTCGGCCAGCTCGCGGACCCGCATCGCCAGCTTCGCGCTCTCGGTCGGGCCGAGCAGCGAACGGGCCACGAACGCGTTCGCCTTCAGCAGCCGCTCGCCGGCCGCGTTCCAGATCATGAACGCGAGCAGCGCGACCGGCATCACCAGGAAGCTGGTCCAGAAGTTCACCGTGACCAGCCCGCCGAACGGCTCGGTGAACACACCCTCCGGCGTGACGCCGACCAGCAGCGGGTAGACGAGGTAGAAGAGCGTCGCCAGGAACAGGACGGCGCTGAGCAGGCACAGGGTGAAGCCGAGGACAGCGTTCACCAGCAGCCAGACGATGTCCCGCCAGGTCTGCGGGTCGGTCAGGATCGTCCGGATCCGCATCAGCATCCCGGGCATCGGGGGCTTCTTGTACGGGCGCGGGATCCGCTCGCCGAGGAAGCCGGCCAGGAGCGTGCGGTGGCAGTTCGCGAACCAGCGCGCGGCGGGGACGACCACGAGGAGTAGCGGGATCCCGACCCACACCGCGATCAGCGGCACGGACACCACGCTGAGCACGAACAGGGCGATCCCGAGCTCGGCCAGGACCGCGAGGAGCAGCGCGATCCACGGCTGCGCGAGCTTGGGATAGCGCATCGGCGGCGCTTCAGGAGTGGTGGCGACGGTGCTCATGCCTCCATCATGACCGAGCGTGAGGTTGAGCGCGGTGGGGCTATCCCCACTGTCTCCCTGGGGCTTACTCCCCGGCGGATCCGGGTAGTAACGCTCATGTTTTCGGTCTTTCGTCCGCACAGGCTTGATGACGTACGCTGGCCCGTGGCTGTACGCCTAGGCCTTCCACCGCACTCGAGACGAGGACCTGATGGCTCAGCCAATCGTGTCACCTGCTGCTACGCGCCGTTCCGACTTCTCCCCGCTGCTCCGCGAGATCAAGGCGGCCGGGCTCCTGGAGCGCCGTACGGCGGCGTACGTGATGGCGATCGGAATCAACGTCGCGCTGATGGGCCTCACCTGGGCCGGCATCGCCGTGATCGGCGCCTCGTGGTGGGTGCTGCTGCTCGCCCTGCCGCTCGGCGTCCTGACCACCCGGGCGGCGTTCTTCGGGCACGACGCGGGGCACCAGCAGATCGCCAGCTCGCGCAAGCTGCACGACTGGATCGGGATGCTGCACGGCAACCTCCTGCTCGGCATGAGCTACGCCTGGTGGAACGACAAGCACAATCGCCACCACGCCAACCCGAACCACACCGACAAGGACCCGGACGTCGGCGAGGGCGTGCTGGTCTGGACGCTCGAGCAGGCCGCCGGCCGCAAGGGCCTCGAGGGCTGGCTGAGCCGCAACCAGGCGCGCATCTTCTTCCCGCTGCTCACGCTGGAGGGCTTCAACCTGAAGGTCTCGAGCATCCGCTTCCTGCTCGCCCGCCGCCGGACGGAGAAGGTCGAGCTCGGCCTGATGGCCGCGCACCTGGTGCTGTACTTCACCGCGCTGTTCCTGATCATGTCGCCGGGACAGGCGGTGGTCTTCGCGCTCGTCCACCACATGATCTTCGGGCTGCACCTCGGCAGCGTCTTCGCGCCGAACCACAAGGGCATGGAGATGCCCGACGACGACAGCAACTGGGGGCACCTGGAGAAGCAGGTGCTGACCTCACGCAACGTGAACGGCGGTCTGGTCACCGACTGGATGATGGGCGGACTCAACTACCAGATCGAGCACCACCTCTTCCCGAGCATGCCGCGGGCCAACCTCCGGTTCGCCCAGCCGATGGTCAGGGAGTACTGCGAGCGCATCGGAATGCCCTACGTTTCCACGACTCTGATCGAGTCGTACCGCCTGGGACTGCGCCACATGCACGAGGTCGGCAGCGAGCTGCGCGCCGCGAGCTAGGCCGCGAGTTGGGCCGCGAGTTGGGCAATGCCTGACAACCACTAGGCGATCGGTCGCAGGTGGGTTACGGTCTGGCTTCTCGGGGCCGCCCTCTCGAAGGAGACCTGCATGACCGACAGATCCGGTCTGAGTCGCCGTGGATTGCTGGCCGGCGTCGCCGGTGTCACCGCCGCTACCGCTCTTCCCGCCGTGCCCGCCTGGGGTGCCGACGACCTCCGGCCGGGCGCGGTGAACCGGCCGAACCTGGACAGGTACGACCGGCAGATCGTCTCCGGCCTGTCCTCCGAGCGCGCGCTGGAGCATCTGGAGGTGCTCTCCGAGCGCATCGGCCCGCGCATCGGTGGCACGGCGAGCGAGAAGCGGGCCGCCGACTACATCGCGGACCAACTCGACCGCTTCGGCTACCGGACCCGGCTCGAACCCTTCCCGGTCGCGGACAAGTTCCTCGCGCAGATCACCGACGTCCGCGGCCTGCTGCCGGACGACCTGTGCTGGCAGGCCGGGGCCGCGCCCGGCGGGAAGCTCGACGTCACCGTCGAAGGACCGGTCCGCGACGTCGGTCCGGCGACCGCGCCGGTGTGGCCTGCCGACCCCGCTGTCGTCAAGGGTGCGATCGTGATCGCGGACGACACCGCGGCGGCGCGTCCCGCGTTCGTCGCGGAGGCCGCCGCACGCGGTGCGGTGGGCGTGATCCTGCTGCCAGCAGACGGTGTGTTCCCCCGCCGGGCGTCGGCGTTCTCGCCGAGCGGCCTGACCGACGCACCGATCCCGGTCGTCGGGGTCGCCCAGGTGCAGAAGCGGCTGATCCGCGAAGCCCTCGCCGTGGTCAGCTCCTTGCCGCTCAGGATCAGTACCGCGGCCCACCGCGGCCTGATCTCCAACAACGTGATCGGCGAACGGCGCGGCCTGTCGGGCCCGGCCGGCCCGATCGTGATGGTGAGCGGCCATTACGACACCGTCACCGGCGCCCCCGGCGCGAACGACGACGGCTCCGGCACCGTGCTGACGATGGAGCTGGCACGGGTGTTCAGCCGGATCCCGACCGACGCGACGTTGCGGTTCGCGCTCTGGGGTTCGGAGGAGCAGGGCCTGATCGGCTCGCGGTACCACGTGAAGCAGCTCGCCCAGGACCAGCGCGACCGCTACCGCGCCGTGTTCCAGAACGACATGGTCGCGACCAGCTGGGACCCGGCCGTCACGTACTGGCTGCTGTCCTTCACCGGGCTCGCGAACGCGGCGACCGACTCGGTCCGGGCGGCCGGTCAGCGGCTCGGGTACGACGCCCAACTCGTCGGACCCGTCCAGCGGGGCGCGTCCGACCACCAGTCGTTCCAGGAGGTCGGCATCGCGTCGGCCAACTTCTCGTGGCGGGGTGAGCTCGCGCCGTCGTTCCTCGAGCCGCCGTACCACTCGCCGGAGGACACGATCGCGAAGAACGTCAGCCTGGAGCGACTCCAGGTGTCGATGGAACTGATCGGCTGCGCGACGTACGCGGTTGCCCGCGGGTGATCTAGGCCATACGACTAGCCTTGAGGGGCTATGTCGCGCAGAAGGCCTTCCAAGTGGCAGCGGCCGGTCAGTGACCGGCCGCTGCTCGGCGGTACCCAGAGCCGGGAGGCGAAGGCGGACGGCGAGTGGAACGTCCGGCGGCTGTCCGGCTCCGCGTCCGCGAAGTCGTACCGCTGCCCGGGCTGCGACCAGCAGATCCCGCCGGCCACCCCGCACGTCGTGGTCTGGCCGGAGAACCCCAGCCTGCTCGGCGCGATCGGTGGCAGCCAGTCGCTGGACGAGCGGCGCCACTGGCACACGGCCTGCTGGCAGAGAAGTCGGTGAAAGGTGCGTAGGGCATGAAGCTCCCGGTCACGTCGTACGGCGAAACGGGCTCGCCGGTCGTGGTGATGCACGGCCTGTTCGGCTCGGGCCGGAACTGGATGACTGCGGCGCGGCGACTCGCCGACCGGCACCGGGTGTTCGCGTTCGACCTGCGCAACCACGGCACCTCGCCGCACGTGGACACGATGAGTTACCCGGAGATGGCCGACGACGTCCGCGAGACGATCGAGTCGCTCGGAGCCGGTCCGGTCGCGCTCGTCGGGCACTCGATGGGCGGCAAGACCGCGATGCTCACCGCTCTGCGCCACCCGTCGGTGGTCGAGCGGCTCGTCGTCGTGGACGCGGCGCCGGTCGGCTATCCGCCGGCCTTCGTGGAGTACGCGCGCGCGATGCGCACCGCCGACCTGTCGTCGATCACCCGGCGGGCGGAGGTCGACGCCCAGCTCGCCGACGCCGTACCGACGCCCGGGACCCGCGCCTTCCTGTTGCAGAACCTGATCCTCGACGACGCCGGCGCCCGCTGGCGGCCGAACCTCCCGGTGATCGAGGCCGCCCTCCCGGCCATCTCCGGCTGGCCGTCGGAGGCCGCGGGCCTCGTGTACGACGGACCGACGCTGTTCATCTACGGCGGCAAGTCCGACTACGTCCAGCAGGACCACCGCGCGACGATCGCGTCGTACTTCCCGCAGGCGCAGTACGCCGAGGTGCCGGAAGCCGGCCACTGGGTGCACGCGGAACGGCTGGACGACTTTCTGGCGGCCCTCACCCCGTTCCTTCCCTGACGCCGCGGAGTTACATTCGCGAGCAGGGGGAAGGGGGGGCCACCATGCCGGCCTTTGCGGGAATCGATCATCTCGGGCTGACGGTCACCGACCTGGACCGCAGCGAGCGCTTCTACACCGAGGTCCTCGGGCTGAAGCCGCTGATGGACTTCGGGACGGTGCGCACGCTCGTCGACCGGGAGAGCGGGTTCGTGCTGTCGCTGTGCAAGCACGAGCTCGGGGCGGGTGGGGCGTTCACCGAGCTGACGACCGGTCTGGACCACGTCGGGCTGGCGGCGGCGAACCGGGACGAGCTCGTCGAGTGGGAACGCCGCTTCGAGGAGTTCGGGGTGACCTACACGCCGATCCGGGACGAGGCGTTCGCGTCGCACCTGAACTTCCGGGACCCGGACGACATCGCGCTCGAGCTGAGTGCGTCGAACGAGGTGTACGACGGCTGGATGGCCGAACTCCGGGCCCGCGACATCCCGCCGGACGAGATCCGCGCGCGGGTGATGGACTACCTGGGGTCGCTCGGAAGCTGACATCGGCAAACGGTTGTCAGTAATCCATTGACCTTCGGCTGAATACATCGGTAAGTTTTCAACCCAGTTCCTGCAGGATCCACGATCTGGGTTGGTGGTAGCGATGGTGGTCCGGACCGGCGCGCAGCGTCTGGCCGAGGACCCGGGGCTGGTGCCGGACGGGCGCCTGGGACTGATCACGAACTTCACCGGCGTCCTGCCGGACCTTACGCCGACCTCGGTCGCGCTGTGTGCGGCGGGGTTGCCGCTGACGGCGTTGTTCGGTCCCGAGCACGGTCTCCGCGGTACGGCGCAAGCGGGCGCGAGCGAGGGTGAGGGCGTCGACCCCGACACGGGTCTGCCGGTGTTCGACACCTACCGGCGGAAGGGCCGCGAGCTCGACGACCTGTTCTCCGGCGTCGACGCGCTGCTGTTCGACATCCAGGACATCGGGACGCGGTTCTACACCTACGTCTGGACGATGTACGACTGCCAGCAGGCCGCGGCGCGCCTCGGTCTGCCCTTCGTCGTCCTCGACCGGCCGAACCCGCTCGGCGGCGTCCGCGTCGAAGGGCCGATGCTGCAGCCAGGGTTCGAGAGCTTCGTCGGCCGCGCACCGATCCCACTCCGCCACGGGCTGACGGTCGGCGAACTGGCCCGGCAGTTGGGTGCGGCAACGGTCGTCCCGATGGAAGGCTGGACCCGCGACTCGTCCGGGACCGGCCTGCCATGGGTGCCGCCGTCGCCGAACATGCCGACGCCGGACACCGCGCTCGTCTACCCCGGCACCGGGCTCTTCGAGGGCACGAACCTCAGCGAGGGCCGCGGTACGACGCGACCGTTCGAGACGATCGGGGCGCCGTACGTCGACGACCAGTTCGTGCCGGCGCTGCGTGCGCTGGAATTGCCCGGGGTGATCTTCCGGCGGACGTGGTTCGAGCCGGTGTTCAGCAAGTACGCCGGCCAGGTGGTGTCCGGCGTCCAGCTGCACGTGGTCGAGCGGGACGTGTTCGAGCCGGTGCGGACCGCGCTGGAGATGTTGCGGGTGCTGAACGAGCTCTATCCGGGCGACTTCACGCTGCTGCCGTCGCTGGACAAGCTGTGGGGCTCGGACTCGCTGCGCAAGGCCCTCGAGGCGGGCGACGACCCGGCCGGACTCTTGCCCGCGGCAACCACACCGTCCGGTTGGGCCCGGCCCGACGTACTGCTCTACGAAGGGGAAGCCCGATGACTGCCTCCCACGAGACGGCCGCTGCCGTGACGATCCGCTCGTTCCAGGTCGGCGACGGGCCCGCGCTGGCCGCCGCGTGGACGGCCGCCGCGCCGGCCGATCCGATCAGCTACCAGCGCTTCCGCGATCTGTTCCTGCTCGATCGCAACTTCGACGCGGCCGGCCTCCAGGTGGCCGTGATCAATGATCAGATTGCCGGAGCGGCGTACGCCGTGCGCCGGCTGATCGCCGTCGACGCGGACGACCTCGAACCGGCGTCCGGCTGGATCCCGTTCTTCTTCGTGCATCCGGAGTACCGCGGTCGTGGCCTCGGTCGCGCGGTGGTCACCGCGGCGATGGACTGGCTGCGGTCGCACGGGCGGTCCGAGGTCTTCTTCTCGTCGTACACGCCCAACTACTTCCTCCCCGGTCTCGACGCGGCCCGCTACCCCGCGGCCGCTCGCCTGCTCGGCGAGCTGGGCTTCGAGCGCGGGTACGACGCCGTGGCGATGGACCGCTCGCTGGTCGGCTATGCCGTCCCGGAGGACGTCCGCAAGCGGATCGACGCGTTGACGGCCGAGGGCTACAGCTTCGGTACGCCGACCGACGACGAGCTGAGTGCGCTGATCGCGATCGCCGGCGCGGAGTTCAACCCGGACTGGGCGCGGGCGATCCGCGAGGGCGTCGTCGCCGGTCTGCCACTGGATCGCATCGTCGTAGCGCGCCAACACGGTCGAACACAGCCCCACCGGGAGATCCTCGGCTGGGCGATGCACGGGACGTACGAAGGCGTCATCGACCGCTTCGGGCCGTTCGGCGTCCTGCCGGCGTCCCGCGGCACCGGGCTCGGCAAGGTGCTGCTGCACCTGACGCTCGAGCGGATGGTCGCCGCCGGCGCGCACAGCGCCTGGTTCCTGTGGACCGGCGAGAAGTCCGCGGCCGGTCAGCTGTACCTGAAGACGGGATTCGACATCACCCGCACGTTCACCATCCTCCGGGCGCCCTTGCTCCCGGCTGGCGAAAAGGAGTGACAATGCGCATCGCGAAGATTTTGCGGCTCGCTGTTGTCCTGGGGCTCCTCGCTACGGGCGCTGCCTGTGGTGGCGGCGACTCGGGCAGTGGCGGCGACGGAAAGGTCGAGCTCACGCTGCTGAGCCACTACAGCGACGGGCCGTCCAAAGAGGGCCTGGACAAGATGATCCAGCAGTGGAACAAGGAGAACCCGAAGGTCCAGGTGAAGGCGCAGGTGGTCAAGTTCGACGACCTGCTCACCACGATGACGGTCCGGCAGACCGGCGGGCGCGGCGCGGACATCGTCAGCGCGTACGGCCTGTGGGGCGGCCAGTTGATGAAGGCGAACGTCGTCGCGAAGGTCCCGGACGACCTTGCGACGAAGATCAAGGCGGAGTACAGCCCGGCCGCGCTCGGCGCGGTGACGACGGGCGACACGCTGCTCGGGTACCCGACCGAGCTGAACACCTACGTGCTCTTCTACAACAAGAAGATCCTCGCGGCGGCCGGCATCACCAAGCCGCCGTCCACCTGGGCCGAGTTGGCGGACGCGGCGCGCAAGACCGTGAAGCGGGATGCCAAGGGCAACATCCAGGTCGAGGGCCTGAGCCTGATCCAGGACGGCGACAACAAGTCGGTGCACCCGTTCCTGTCGCTGCTGGACTCGGCCGGCGGGAAGTTCCTCGGTCCGGACGGGACGCCGCAGTTCGGCAACGCCGAGGGCAAGGCGGCGCTGAAGTTCGAGTCCGAGCTGGCCGCGGCGAAGGCGACCAACCCGTCGATCATGCCGACCAAGCAGTTCCGCAGCGGCGGTGTCGCGATGGCGATCCAGGCGGGCTGGTGGATCGGCAGCCTGAAGACCCAGATGAAGGACAAGTACTCCTCCGACGTCGGGGTGACCGCGATCCCGGGCCCGGCCGCGGGCAGCAAGGGGTCGCTGGCGTACGGGTTCTTCATGGGCGTCAACCAGCGCAGCAAGCACGCGGACGAGGCGTGGAAGTTCCTCACCTGGATGAACGAGCACAAGGCTGCCGACTCCCAAGTCACCGAGACCGGCAAGTGGCTGGCCGACCAGGGCCTGATCCCGCCGCGGACCGCAGACCAGGCGGAGTACAAGAAGTCGTTGTCCGACCCGAACCTCGCACCGATCTACGACGCGGCGACGTACGCGATGGCCGAGCCCAACCAGCCCGGCGCGTACGAGGCGAAGACGGCGCTGCACAACTCGATCATGGGTGTGCTTGCCGACGGCAAGAACCCGGACGATGCGCTGGCCCAGGCCGCCAAGGCGGTCAAGCCGCAATGACGTCCGCGGTCGGCAGGGTCGGCGCCCTGGCGGCGCCGGCCCAGCGGGTCGGCAAGCTGCAGCGCGAGGGGCGGGCGGCGTACCTGTTCCTGACGCCGGCGCTGCTGTTCTTCTGCGTGTTCCTGATCCTGCCGTTCCTGTTCGCGATCGTGCTCGCGTTCTCGGACTGGGGCGGGTTCGACCTCGGGACGCTGCAGTGGGCCGGCGCCAAGAACTTCGGTGACGTACTGAGTCTCGACGGGACGTTCGTCAAGCCGATCCTGGTCAACACGCTGCTGTTCGCGTTCGGCTCGGTGTTCCTGGCGACGTTCGGCTCGGTGCTGGTTGCCTACTGCATCGATCGGCTGGCGTTCCAGGGCTTCTGGCGGGTGCTGTACTTCCTGCCGGTGGTCGCGACGGTGGTGGCCATCGGCAACGTGTGGAAGATGATGTACCAGCCGGCCGGGCTGATCAACGGCGTGCTGAACAAGCTCGGGGTGAACAGCGTCGGGTTCCTGTCCGACTCGTCGTACGCGCTGCCGTCGGTGACCGTCGTACACGCGTGGGCCTCGATCGGCGGCGCCGTACTGATCCTCACCGCCGGGCTGGAGGCGATCCCGGAGATGTACTACGAGGCGGCCGAGGTCGACGGGGCGAACTCCTGGCACCTGTTCTGGTCGATCACGCTGCCGTTGCTGCGGCCGGCGCTGCTGTTCGTGCTGATCACGCAGTTCATCGGCGGGCTGCAGTCGTTCGCGCTGATCATCGTGATGACCGGCGACGGCGGGCCGGTGAACGCGACCAACGTGGCGGCGTTCGAGATGTACCAGCGGGCGTTCAAGTACGGCGCGTGGGGAACGGCGAGCGCGATGGCGATGGTGCTGTTCGTGATCATCCTGGCGATCACGCTGCTGCAGCTGTGGATCGCCCGGCGCCGCGGAGAGGAGACCTCGTGAAACGGCGGTTCCCGTGGTTCGCGTACCTGGTCGTCGTCCTCGGCGGGGTGGCGATGGTGATGCCGTTCCTGGACATGGTGATGAGCTCGTTCAAGGGGCCGGGGGAGTACGGCGTGATCCCGTACAAGCTCCTGCCGTCGTCGTTCGACCTCGACAACTACCGGGAGGCGTTCTCGCAGCTGGAGCTGCCGCGGCTGTTCCGCAACAGCGTGATCGTCACGGTGAGCGTGACGGTGTCGGTGCTGATCACGTCGGCGATGGCCGGGTACGCGCTGGCCAAGCTGCGGTTCCGTGGGCGGGCGGTGATCTTCCGGTTCATCCTCGCGACGATGATGCTGCCGCCGTTCCTGCTGCTCATCCCGACGTTCCTGATCATGCTGAACTGGCCGCTGGCCGGCGGCAACGACATCCTGGGACGCGGCGGTGACGGCGGGCTGACGACCAGCCTGCTCGCGCTGATCCTGCCGTTCACCGTGTCCGGATTCGGGATCTTCCTGATGCGGCAGTTCATGGTCTCGCTGCCGGACGAGATGCTCGAGGCGGCCAAGATCGACGGCGCGAACCAGTGGCAGATCTGGCGGCTGATCGTGCTGCCGCAGACCAAGCCGGTCGCGATCACGCTCGGGCTGATCACGTTCATCGGCACCTGGAACGAGTACATCTGGACGCTGCTGATCTCGTCGTCCGACCCGTCGCTGCAGACGCTGCCGGTCGGGATCCAGCTGCTGCAGAGCTTCCTCGATCCGGACCGGACGATGCCGATCGTGATGGCCGGCCTGGTGATCAGCACGCTGCCGGTGCTGGTCGTGTTCCTGCTGTTCCAGAAGTACTACGTGCGTGGCGTCGTACTCAGCGGCTTGAAGTGAGGAGAGGTTTGTGACCAGAACAGTGCTCGCCATCGGGGCGCATATCGGCGACATGGACCTGACCGCGGGGCCGACGCTGGCCAAGCTCGCGCTCGAGGGCGCGTCGGCGACGATCGTCGCGCTGACGCCGGGGGAGCGCGGCCACCCGCGGATGACGCCGGCCGACTACAAGAAGCAGAAGATCGCGGAGGGTACGGCGTTCGCGGAGGCGATCGGCGCCGACTTCATGGTGCTCGACCACAGCGACGGGTTCCTCCCCGACACCGACGACGTGGCGTTCGAGCTGGCCCGGATCATCCGTGAGAAGCAGCCGGACACGATCATCACCCACTGGAAACACTCCATCCACCGCGACCACGAGCACACGGCCGTGCTGGCCGAGCGCGCCCGGTTCCTGGCCGGTCTGCCCATCGATCCCGACGACGACTTCGCGGCGATCACGCCGTACGGGGATCTCGCGAAGGAGCTCGCCGCGCTGCCCCGGCACGGCGTCCGCACCTTCCTGCACGCCGAGAACTGGGAGGACATGGAGGGATTCACGCCCACGATGTACGTCCCGATCTCCGATGAGGCGTACCACCGGTGGATCGCGGCCATCCGTCATCAGGCCTTCGCCCGCGGCGAGACGTACGGCTTCCGCTACATCGACTACTACACGGCGCTGATGACGACCCGCGGCTGCCTGGCGTCGTACCCGCGGGCCTGCGCCTTCCACGCGAACCCGGCGCCCGAGGTCACCAAGCTCGCCGGCCCGTAGATCTGTGGTTGGCTGGCGTTCTGAACGAAAGGAGAGCGGCGTGGCCGAGATTCGGTTGGTGGTGCAGAGCGACGACTTCGGGATGTGTCACGCGGTCAACGTGGGGACTGTGCAGGCGTTCCGGGACGGGATCGTCACGCAGGTCTCGACGATGGCGGCGTGCCCGTGGTTCACCGAGGCGGCGGCGCTGGCGCGGGAGTTCGGGATCCCGGTCGGGGTGCATCAGACGCTGACGTGCGAGTGGGACTTCCTGCGCTGGCGGCCGTTGACGGACGGTCCGTCGCTGGTCGGGGAGGACGGCACGTTCCGTCGGACGGTCGAGGAGGCGAAGGCCGCGATCAGCCACGAGGACGCGGTCCGCGAACTGTCCGCGCAGGCGGCGAAGTTCGCGGCGGAAGGACTCGCGGTCGAGTATCTCGACTTCCACATGGGCTCGTCCGTGCCGTCGGCGTACGACGAGGTGTCGGCGGCGCTCGGCAAACCGTTCATCTATGGGCCCGAGGAGTCCCAGCGCTTCGCGTCGATCGAGATCCTGAGCGACCGCGACGCGGCGGACAAGAAGCCCTGGATGCTCGCGTACCTGGGCAACCTGACGCCCGGCGTGCACCTCCTCGTGACCCACTGCGCCGCCGCGCATCCGGAGCTGGCCGCCCTCCACCGCCCCGGCTCGTACACCTACCGCTGGGCCGAGGAATACCGCCTCTCCGACCAGACAATCGTCACCGACCCCGACATCCACCAGGCCATCAAGGACCGCTCCATCCAACTCACCACAGTCCAAACCGCCTTCTCCAGTTGATCGGCGAAGTGATTCGTGAACTCAGGTAGGGGGCTTCCTGAACTCCGTACTCCGGAGGGCGCCTGGTGGTGAGCCGGTGGCTGCCTTGATGTGGCGGGTGAGGTGGCTGACCGAGTGGTAGCCGGTCAGGTCCGCGACCACCTGAAGGGGCAGCGTCGAGTTGCGGATGTGGGCGAGCGCGTGGCGTAGACGGACCGCCTGGAGCGCGGCCAGCGGGCTGGTGTTGCGGAGCCGGGCGAATGCGGCGCGGAGGCCGGACGGCGAGATGCCCAGGTCGGCCGCGACCTGCGAGACGCGGAGGCCGGTGGCGAAGCGTTCCTCGAACAACTGCTCTGCTTGCGCGACCAGCTGCTCCGCGGGCGTCGCGGGTGGGGTGGCTGCGGCGCGGCGGAGGCGCAGGTCCAACTCGGCGAGGAGGAGCTTGCGGAGTTCCTCGCTCTCGGTTTCACGGACCAGTGCGTCGAAGACGCGGCGCAAGGTGTGGTCGGCGTCGTCGTAGCAGAGCCGCGGCCACGGGTGGGTCGTCGCCGCCTCCACCTGGAGGAAGCGGTTCGCGTACCCGGTGCGGCTCTGCTCGGCGTGCCAGGTGTTCGGCGGCGTCAGCAGGACGGTGCCGGGCGTCGCGTCGTACGTCGTGTCGCCCACGGGACACGTGATGCGGCCGCGAACGTAGTACACGAGCTCCCACGACGTGTGTGCGTGCGACGGGTAGTCCTTGCCGGGCGCGGCGGTGTGGACACCGGCGCCGAGTAGTCGTGGCGATTTGTGCACAAGCCCTGTCGCCTCCTGCATTGTTTCCCTGGTACGTCGCACCGATGCTGGCATCGATCCGTGCATCTTGTGAAGGAGCTTGCGATGGATATGTCTTCCGCGCTGCGGGACCTGGGCGTGACCGACGACGTACTCACACCGTCCGAGAAGGACCAGCTCGATCGGGACGGATTCCTCGCGCTGGAAGGGATTCTCACGACGGAGGAGGTGTCCGCGATCAACAAGCGGCTGGCCGAGCTGACGGCCGCGGAGGGGGATCGGGCCGGACTCGAAGTACATCAGGAGAAGGGCGCGGACCGCCTGGCGGACCTGGTGAACAAGGACCCGAAGTTCGAGGTGTGCTTCAGTCATCCGCGGGTGCTGGCGGCGATGAAGCATGTGCTGGGGGAGTTCAGGCTGTCGTCACTGAACAGCCGCGCCGCCCTCCCGGGTGAGGGACATCAGGCACTGCACGCCGACTTCGGCCACCCCGTCGAGCCCGGTGCGTACGAGGTCTGCAACTCGATCTGGCTGCTCGACGACTTCACCCCCGAGAACGGCGCGACCCGCGTAGTCCCCGGCTCTCACCGCCGCGGCACCATGCCCGCCGACGAGATGCCCGACCCCGCCGCACCCCACCCCGACCAGCGACAACTGACTGGCCGCGCAGGCGACGTCGTCATCTTCAACAGTCACCTGTGGCACGGCGGCACACTCAACCGGACCGCCAAGCCGCGCCGTGCGATGCACTCGTACTTTGCGCACCGCCACCTCCCGCAGCAGCTGGACCAGCAGGCCTACCTCCGCGTGGAGACGTACAAGCGCCTCACCCCCGCCCAACGCTTCATCCTCGACGTCACCGGCACCGCCTGAACACTCACCGCTCGCGGGACACCTCGTCCGGGCGGCGTCCGCGGGCGACGGCCGGCCGCTGGGCTTCGGCGTGCGTCTCCCCGGCGCCGGCAGTAGTTACGAGCTGCGCGACCATCCGCCGCAGCCGCTCGTCCTCGGTGGTTCGCTGTGCGGTGTCCTTCGACAGCGCGGGCATCACGAGCCCGTCCGGCACGCCGGCCTCGCGCCACAACCGATCCGCCTCCGCCCGCGTCGTGTCGAACTCGTCCTGCACGAACGCTCGCGACTCGGGCGTCCCGTGCTGCGCATGGTGATCGACGGCATCCGCCGCCTGCACAAGCCGTTCGACTGCCAGCAACCGTTCCGCCAGCAACGGTTTGCCACTCGGCTCGGCGGCCAGCTGGCGAACCACCAGCGGTACGCCGTACCGCACCTGAGCCGTCACACCGCCGACAGCCTGCCTTTCGCCGCGCCGGCCGACGGTGCCTACGGCCGGGCCGACCGCGCCGACGTCCGGGGTCTGCGGCGGCGGATCGTTCGGCCCCGGTGGCGCGATCCGCTCGACGATTGTCTCGGCACGCATCGACAGCTGTGTCATCAAGTACCGCGTGACAGCGCGCTGCTCGAGAAGCTCCGACTGGTTGACTGCCCGGACCGCCTTGTCCTCCTCGAGCCCTTCGTGCACCTGGAGCTCGCGCTGCCGGAACAGATACCGCGAGACCGGCGTCGCGAGCAACGATCCCGCGGCACCGGCTGTCGTCAGCACGATCACCAGATCCGGCAGGTCGAACACCAGATCCAGCGCCACCGCACTGCTCACCCCGCCGATCGGGCCGGCGGCGGCCTGTACGACGTACGCCGACTTCGGCGCCCGCGCCACGGGCCGCGGCCCGACCGGCGGACCGGCCACCGTCGGCAGTCGGCCCGCGACGCCCGCGGGAGCGCCCGCGCTGCTGTCGGCGCCGCCGGTCGAGGTCTCCAAGTGATCGACGAGTTCGCGGAGTGCGCGCAGTTGTGGCTCGACGATGGAGGCGAGGGCGGTTGCCTGGGCGGTTTCCTGGTGGCTGCGTGACCAGCGTTTCGACGCGTCGCGGGCGAGCTCGTCCCGGTTCAGGAAGTACTTGTCGCCCAGCGCGCCGGTCAGCGCACCGACCAGCCCGGGGCCGGCCGAGCCGAGCAGGCCCTCGAGCTGCGGACCGACACTGCGGGCGACCGCGGTCGGATCGACGTCGGTCGCCGGCCTGCCTCCCAGGAACGCGCGCCGCGCCGTACCCGACACGTTCTCGATCAGCTGCGCAGCCAGTCCGACGGTCAGCGGCGGAGTCCCCGGTACGTCGGACGAGGCGGGCGGCAACGCTACCGGGTTCCCGGCGGGTTGCAGGTCGGCGACCACGCGGTCGAGACGGGCGCGCAGGTCGGCGAACTCGGTCGCGACCTGGTTCACGTACAACCTGGGATCCGCCAACCGCAGCCGCTCCGTCGCGTCCATGCGCCGCAGCCGGAATTCGAGCTTCTTCGTGTCGATCAGTCTCTCGGCCAGCGACTTCGCGAGCGCCGACGACGCGATCACCAGTGCCGTCGACATCGCCGGTACGCCGAACACCGTCAGCGTCCCGGCGACCGCGGCCGTGGCGAGGGTCGGCATCGCGTACCGGCGCAGGTAGTTCCGCCAGGCCGTTGCCCGCGGCAGCTCGACGACCGCCGGCCGCACTCGCTCCGGTCCGTCGAGCAGTCCGCGCAGCCCCGGGTAGTCGTACTCGCGCTGCCGTGTATCGGCCGCGTACGCCGGCTTCCGCCCAGCCATCTTCTGCTGGTCCAGCCGCCGCTCCGCGTACGCCCCGACCGCCGCGTTGACGATCGTCGGCACGGCGATCCCGACGCCGACCAGCGGATTCCCGGTGAACGCGGCAGCTGCTGCGCCGATCATCACCGACGAAACCCCCGATCCGCCGACCGCCCTGGCCAGGTACCCCGATGAGTCGACCCGGTCCTCCAACGGCCGGCGCCCGTCCTTGGCCCGTTCGAGCACCTCGCGTTCCTCGTCGCTGAGCAGAGTTCGCAGCAGCGGCGCGTTCGCCTGCCCGTCCGCCACACCCATCCGCAGCGCGAGCCGCCGAATCTCCCGTCGTACGGCGGCCCGCCGCACCGGACCGCCCGTACGCTCCGACCGCCCCCGCTGCCGCAACTCGGCCCGCAAACCCACGTCGACAGGCCGCTGCACAACATCGACCTCCGGCGCACTACCCGGCCCGAACACCCGATCCCCGTCAAGCCCGCTATCACCCCGGACCCCTACCGCCGTACCTCGCGCCGCGGCCGTACGTCGACCACGTATCACAGCCGCCGACTCCGCCAGGGCGCGCGCCAGCACCGGCGCGACCTCGTCCACCGGCAACCGTTCGGACAAGGTCAGCTCAACCACCGGTACGTTGCCGCCCGCAACGGCATACTCGAACGTCACCCCCGGGTCCAGCGCCTCCACCCGCCTGACCAGCCGGAACCGCTCGGCCCCACCCCCGACCCGGTACACCCCGTTGCCCTCGGCCCGCACCACCCCCAGGTCGGCAGCATGCGCGCCCGGCTCCGCCAGCAACCGCTCGGACTCGGAGCTGACCATCAGCCAGCCGACGAGCCGCTGCCGGCCCCACCCCAACCACTGCGCCGTCACACCGCCCACACCTCCACTCGGCTCCGCAAGTAAGGGTTACCTTACTGAGAGGGTCAGGTGGCGGCGTCGGTCAGGAGTCGTCGGCCTTGCGGACCCAGACTTCCCGGATGATGAGGAGGATGGCGGCGGCGGACGGGATGGCGAGGAGGGCGCCGACGACGCCGAGCAGGGCGCCGCCGAGCAGGGCGGCGATGACGGTGACGGCGCCGGGGATGTCGACGGCGCGGCGCATGATGCGGGGCGCGATGACGTAGTTCTCGACCTGCTGGTAGATGATGCCGTAGATCAGGCACGCGATGCCGACCCAGAGGCTGTCGGTGAAGCCGATCAGGGCGACCACGACGACGCCGATCAGGCCGCCGACCATCGGGATGAACGCGGTGAACATCACCACGATCGCCAGCGCCACCGCGTAGTCACGCAGGCCGATGATCTCCAGGAAGATGAACATGCTGACGCCCGCGCACAGCGCCACCAGGAACTGGCCGCTGACGTAACCGCCGACCCGGCCCAGCACCTCGTCGCCGAGGATCGAGACGCGGGTACGGCGGGTGCGCGGGACCAGGCTGTACGCCGCCCGCTTGACCGACGGCAGCGAGGCGAGGAAGTACAGCGTCAGAATCAGGATCGTGAACGTGTTGAACAGCGCGTTCGCGACCACCTTGCCGACGCCGAGGATGCCGCCGAACGCGCGTTGCGCCAGCGCCGGGTCCTGGACGTAGTCCTGGGCCTTCTGGATGAACTGGTACCTGTCGTTCAGTTCGTTGAGCGTCTGGGACTTGGTCAGCAGGTCGAGCCACTGGGGCGCGTTCTTGATCAGGCTGTTGATCTGGTCGCTGACGACCGGCACGATCGCGAACCCGACGCCGGCGACCGCGAGGATCATCAGCAGGAACACCACGCCGACCGACAGGCCGCGCTTCAGGCCGCGACGCATGAACCACTCGACCAGCGGGTTCAGGCCGACGGCGATGAACATCGACACCAGCAGCAGGATCAGCACCGAGCGGGCCTGGCCGAGCGCGTTCCACAGACCCCAGGCGACGAGTACGCCGAGCGCCGCGAAGAACCCGAACGTGAACGGGTTGCCGCGGCGGATGGGCGGCCCCGGCTCACCCATCCCGACCGACGGGTGCCGCTCCTCGATCAACAGTTCGTCGGCGATGTCCGAGCCCTGCTCGGCGGCCTTCTCGGCCGCGTCAGCTTCCGCGGCCGACGCCTCCGCCTCGTCCGCCGATTCGTCGGCCTCGTCGGCCGATTCGTCGGCGGCCTGTGCCGAGGCGGCCGCCTGGGCAGCGGACTGTTCGCTCTTGCCGGCGGCGGCTTCGGCCTTGGCGGCTGCCGCTTGTGCCTCGCGGGTTGCGTCGGCGATGTCCGGGTCGGTCGCTGTCGAGGTGTCGTCGTCGCCGGATGGCGTCACATCTTGTCCTTCGGGGATCGCGCGCGCGAGGTGGCCGCATCGGTCTTGGCGTTCGCGGACGACTCACCTCCGGAGGACTTCGCGGAGGCGGACGGCCGCGTCTGGACCCGAGTCTCCTCGGTCGCGAGGTCACTCAGCCGGAACTCGTCGACCCTCGTCGCATCCTTCGGCTCGTCCTCCGCGGCCTCGGCGGGGCCGCCGCCGGTGCGGCTGGTCTTGCCGGCCAGGTCGCCGGCGTCCTTCGGGTCGACCCGCAGACCGGTGTCGATCCGGGTCTCGTCGACCCGGGCATCCCCGGCGTCGATGCCGACGAACGGGCTCGCTCCGGTGAACGGTCCGTCCTCGTCGTCGTACGACGAGACACCCGAGGGGCTCGCGGCAGGCGTCGCACCCGGGAACGGGTTGTCGGCCGGCGTCGCCGCCGGGTAACCACTCCCGCCGTCGGCCGACGCTCCGGAGGAGGTGGCGCCCGGAGCCGCGGACGAGGCGGAGCCAGACGGGGAGGAGGTGGAGCCGGTCGTGGTCGCGCCGGCCGCCGCAGACTCCGCCGAGCCGGACTCCGTCGAAGTGGAGCTGGACGAGGAGGTGGAGCCAGGCGTGGCGGACCCCGGTGTGCCGGACGGCTTCGTACCGGAGGTCGAGGAGGTGGAGCCCGGAGTGGTGGAAGCCGGGGACGTGGAGTCCGACGGGGCGGGGGCGAACGGGCTGCCGGTGCCGGAGCCAGGGGCGCCGAGGGCGCCCGCCGACGGCGTCGCGCTGGCCTCCGCGGGGCGGGCGAACGGGTTCACGTACGGCGCCGCGGCCGTTTCGGAGTCGAGCTCCGCGGCCTGGCGGGCGATGTTGCTCGCGATCTCGTTGAGGCCGGCGATCTGGGTGAGGATCCCGTCGCGGCGCTTCGCCAGCCGCTCGGTCTCGCGGGCCACGACCGTCCGGGACCGCTCGGCCTCGTCCGCCGCGTTCGCGAGCTCGGCCTCGGCGCGCGTGCGTGCGGTGGTGAGCAGCTGCTCCGCCTCCCGCCGGGCCCGCGCGAGCGTCCGCTCGGCCGACTCCTCCGCCTCGGCGCGGATCTTGCGGGCCTGTTCGGTCGCCTCGGCCACCCGGCGCTCGGACGCCTCGGCGGCTTCCTTCATCTGGGTGGTCAGGCTGTCGGTGTCGGCCGCGATCTGCTGGTGCTTGTCGGCCAGCTCCTTCGCCTGCTGCTCACGCTCGTCGGCGAGACGCGCCCGCAGCGCCGCGGACTCGCGCTGGATCGCGGTCCGGATCTTCTCGGCCTCGTGCAGCGCACCGTTCTTGAGCGTGCTCGCCTGCGACTCGGCGGTGAGCTGCAGCTGCTCCGCCTTCCGACGGGCCGCCTGCAGGATCTCGGCCGCCTCGGTCTCCGCCGTACGGCGCAGCTCGGCCGCGTCACCCTCGGCGGTACGGCGCATGCTGTCCGCCTCGTTCAGCGCGACGCTCCGGATGTCCTCGGCCTCGCGCTCACCGGTCGCCCGCGCGGAGGCCGCCTCCTTCGCCGCGTTCGCACGCAGCTCCTCGGCCTCACGCTTGGCCTCCTCGAGCGCCTCGGACGCCTGGTCCTGGGCGAGCCGGAGGATCTGCGCGGCCCGGTCGCCGAGCCCGGCGTACGACGGGTTCGCACTGGCCTCGAGCTGACGCCGGGTCTCCTCGAGCTGCTGCTGCAGCGGCGCGACGTTGTGCTGCAGCTGGTCGGCCCGGTGCCTGGCCTCGACGAGTTGCATTTCCAGCGCGCGGACGTAATCGTCCACGGCCTGCTTGTCGTACCCGCGACGGCTGACGGGGAAGCCCCCGGCAGCAGTCGCCGTACGGTCGAAGAACGGCAGGCTCGACTCGTCAGGCATTCCCCAGGTTCCCTTCTGGCGGCTCAGCGTGAATCCCCCACCATAAGCCTGTCAGAACCCCTCTCCATCACCCAAACGGGAGCCAGCTGTTACGGAGACGAGACACTGCTACCTGTTGCGGAAGCGATTGATCTCGTCGAGGTGCCGCTCACGCAGGGCGGTGTCGCGGATGCCGAGTCCTTCGGACGGTGCGAGGGTGAGGACGCCGACCTTGCCCTGGTGCAGGTTGCGGTGCACGTCGTACGCCGCCTGCGCGGTCTCCTCCAGCGAGTAGACCCTGCTGACCGTCGGGTGCACCATGCCGCGCGCGATCAACCGGTTCGCTTCCCAGGCCTCGCGGTAGTTCGCGAAGTGCGAGCCGATGATCCGCTTCAGGTTCATCCACAGGTAGCGGTTGTCGTACTCGTGCATGAACCCCGACGTCGACGCACACGTCACGATCGTCCCGCCCTTGCGGGCGACGTACACCGATGCCCCGAACGTCTCCCGCCCCGGGTGCTCGAACACGATGTCCGGGTCGTCCCCGCCGGTCAGCTCCCGGATCCGCGCCCCGAACCGCTTCCACTCCTTCTGGTCCTGGGTCGTCTCGTCCTTCCAGAACTTGTACCCCTCCGCCGTCCGGTCGATGATCAGCTCGGCGCCCATCGCCCGGCAGATCTCCGCCTTCTCCGGCGACGACACCACGCACACCGGGATCGCCCCGCCGTTCAGCGCGAACTGCGTCGCGTACGACCCCAGGCCGCCGGACGCGCCCCAGATCAGCACCACGTCGCCCTGTTTCATGTTGGCGCCGTTGGCCGACACCAGTTGCCGGTACGCCGTACTGTTCACCAGCCCGGGTGACGCCGCCTCCTCCCAGGTGAGGTGCGCCGGCTTCGGCATCAGCTGGTTGGACTTCACCAGCGCGATCTCCGCGAGACCGCCGAAGTTCGTCTCGAATCCCCAGATCCGCTGCTCGGAGTCGAGCATCGTGTCGTTGTGCCCGTCCGGCGACTCCAGCTCGACCGACAGGCAGTGCGCGACCACCTCGTCGCCCGGCTGCCAGGCGTTCACGCCCGGTCCGGTCCGCAGTACGACGCCCGCGAGGTCGGAGCCCACCACGTGGTACGGCAGGTCGTGCCGGGCCGTCAGCGGCGAAAGCTTCCCGTACCGCTTCAGGAACGAGAACGTCGACACCGGCTCGAAGATCGACGTCCAGACGGTGTTGTAGTTGATCGCGCTCGCCATCACCGCGACCAGCGCCTCGCCCGGCCCGAGTTCGGGCGTCGGCACGTCGTCGAGGTGCAGGCTCTTGCGCGGGTCCTTCTCCTTGCTGTCCAGCCCCTCGAACATGCCCGCCTCGTCGGCGTGCACGGTGATCCCGCGGTAGTGGTCCGGTACGTCGAGCCCTCCGACGGCGGCGTTGTCACCGGAGAGGATCGCTTCAAGGATCTGCTTCACGTCGTACCTCCTGCAGCGGCGGCGGTCCGGAACAAATCGGTGAGCGGAACTTACCGTTGAGTATGCGCGCGTGGCTGTGCGCTGTAACACAGCGGACGGCCGTTGAGACGACCGTCACTTTTCCAGTCCACCGTTGTCAGTGGTCTTATCCCGGTCCGGTCAGCGCAGGCGGGTGTGCAGCCGTACCTGGGTGAAGCCGTCGCCCGACCGCAGCTGCGCCAGATCGCACAACTGGTTCGCCAGCCAGACGCCGCGACCGCCGAGCCCGTCGAGCGGCGGCAGCACCCGTCCGACCAGCAGGTCGTCGATCCGGCCGCGGTCGGTCACGTCGCAGAGCAGCGCGCCGTCGGCGATCCAGACCGCGAGCCTGCCGCCTCCGCCGCCGAACCGGATGCTGTTCGTGCAGATCTCGTGCAACGCCAGCGACAGGTCCTCGAGCCGGTCGCGCGAGACGCCGTGCGAGGCCGCCTGTCCGCTCAGCCACTGCCGGATCTGCCCGAGTTCCCGCGCCCCGAAATCCCACCGCTCGGCCCGGTCCGGTACGTCGTCCAGCGCGGTCCGGAACGCTTTCTCCGCAAGGCCGTCCCCGCCCGCGTGCGTCGCCGTCGGATCGATCCCGACCGCCACGTCGTAGGCGCAGTACAACCGGAACGACCGGTCGTGCGCGAACGCGATGCCGGACAGCGCCTCGTGCAGCAGCACCTCGTCGTACGCCGCCGCGCTCCGGCCCGGGTACGCCGCCTCGACGAGCCCGCGCACCGGTCCGGGCCGCCGCTCGAGGATCTCGCGCCAGAACGGGATCAGCCGCGCGGGGTTGCCTCCGGCAACGGTCCCGTCGGCGAACCCGGCCGCGTGCTGGTCCGGACCAAGGGCGTCGCGCAGCATCGCGATCCGCCCCGGTGGAAGCACGGCCATGATGGTTTCCCCCGCCGCCAGACCCTCCTGGACGAACGCGGCCGCACGCTGCACGAATTCCTCGTCCGAGGCATGGACGAAGGCATCGTGCTCGAACCCGGCCGGCGCACCGTGCAAGGAGTCGGTGGCGCTGTCCTTCAGCACCCGAACAGAGTAGTCCGCCCGGACCACCCGGCGAGAGTTCTTTCGCGTGCCGTCACGCGGTGTGGGTCGGTGATGGCTCCACGAGTTCGACGAGTACGCCGCCGGCCGATTTCGGGTGGATGAAATTCACCCGGGACCCGGCCGTGCCGCGTTTCGGTACGTCGTACAGCAAGCGGGCGCCGCGCTCGCGCAGTACCTCGCAGACCGCGTCGAGGTCACCGACCCGGTACGCGAGCTGCTGGATGCCCGGACCGCGCTGGTCGAGGAACTTCGCGATCGGCGACGCGTCCGACAGCGGCGCCAGCAACTGGATCGAGGAACCCGAGTCGCCCACCGAGAGCATCGCCTCCCGGACGCCCTGCTCCTCGTTGACCTCCTCGTGCGCCACGGTCATCCCGAACACGTCCGCGTAGTACCGGACGGCCTCGTCGAAGTCGGCGACCGCGATGCCGACATGATCGATCGCGTCGAACAACTGATCCATCCCGTCAGCGTGGCGCACCCACCGCCCACGACGCCATGGAAAGTGGCCGAGCCGACACTGGTCGTGTGACCCGTCTGACGTGTGCGAGCAGCGGCGTACCAGTGCGGTCGCAGGTATCGTGACAGCATGTCTGACACGCGGAGCTCCAGCGTCATCGTCGCCGGTGCACGGACCCCGATCGGGCGGTTGCTGGGTGGCCTCAAGGGCTTCACCGGCGCCGAGCTCGGCGGGTTCGCGATCCAGGGCGCACTGCGGAAGGCCGGCGTCGCGCCGGACCAGGTCGAGTACGTGATCATGGGCCAGGTACTGCAGGCCGGCGGCGGTCAGATCACCGCCCGCCAGGCCGCGGTCAAGGGCGGTATTCCGATGGACGTGCCGGCGATCACCGTCAACAAGGTCTGCCTGTCCGGCCTGAACGCGATCGCGCTCGCCGACCAGCTGATCCGGGCCGGCGAGTACGAGATCGTCGTCGCCGGCGGCATGGAGTCGATGACGAACGCGCCGCACCTGCTGCCGAAGTCCCGCGAGGGCTACAAGTACGGCGACACCGCGCTGGTCGACTCGATGGCGTACGACGGTCTGTGGGACGCCTTCACCGACCAGGCGATGGGCGCGCTCACGGACCAGCAGAACAACGCGGTCGAGAAGCTCAGCCGCGAGGAGCAGGACGAGTTCAGCGCCCGTTCGCACCAGCGCGCCGCCGAGGCCTGGAAGAACGGCGTGTTCGCCGACGAGGTCGTCCCGGTCGAGGTGCCGCAGCGCAAGGGCGACCCGATCGTGGTCGACACCGACGAGGGCGTCCGGGGTGACACGTCGGTCGAGGCGCTGGCCAAGCTGCGGCCGGCGTTCGGCAAGGACGGCACGATCACGGCCGGATCCGCCTCGCAGATCTCCGACGGAGGCTGTGCCGTCGTCGTGATGAGCAAGGCGAAGGCCGAGGAGCTCGGGCTGAGCTGGATCGCCGAGATCGGCGCCCACGGCTCGGTCGCCGGCCCGGACTCGACGCTGCAGAGCCAGCCGGCCAACGCGATCGCCAAGGCCTGCTCCAAGGAAGGCATCCAGCCCGCGGACCTCGACCTGATCGAGATCAACGAGGCGTTCGCCGCGGTCGGGATCGCGTCCGCGCGCGAGCTGCAGGTCGGCGAGGACAAGGTCAACGTGAACGGCGGCGCGATCGCGCTCGGCCACCCGATCGGGATGTCCGGCGCCCGCCTCGTGCTGCACCTGGCGCTCGAGCTCGGCCGGCGCGGCGGTGGCGTCGGCGCGGCCGCGCTGTGCGGCGGCGGTGGCCAGGGCGACGCCCTCATCGTCCGCGTGCCCCAGAGCTGATCCGGAATCCAGGTTGATCCAGAGCTGATGCAGAGCTGATGCCGCGACGTACTCCGCCGGTCGGAGAGCTGGTCGAGCGCGCCCGGGACGGTGAGTCCCGGGCGGTCGCCCGGCTGATTTCGCTCGTCGAGGACGAGTCGCCGCTGCTGCGGGACGTGATGGCCGCGCTGGCGCCGTACGCCGGGAACGCGCACATCGTCGGGATCACCGGGTCGCCCGGTGTCGGCAAGTCCACGTCGACGTCGGCGCTCGTCTCGGCGTACCGCGAGACCGGCAAGCGGGTCGGCGTACTCGCGGTGGACCCGTCGTCGCCGTTCTCCGGCGGGGCGCTGCTCGGGGACCGGGTGCGGATGCAGGATCACGCGACCGACCGGGGCGTGTTCATCCGCTCGATGGCGTCCCGCGGGCACCTCGGCGGCCTGGCGTGGTCGACGCCGCAGGCGCTGCGGGTGCTGGACGCGGCCGGGTTCGACGTGGTGCTGGTCGAGACGGTCGGGGTCGGGCAGTCCGAGGTTGAGATCGCGGGGATGGCGGACACGACGCTGATCCTGCTGGCGCCCGGGATGGGCGACGGCATCCAGGCCGCCAAGGCCGGAATCCTCGAGGTCGGCGACATCTACGTGGTGAACAAGGCGGACCGGGACGGCGTCCAGTCGGTCACCCGGGACCTGCGGGCGATGCTGGCCCTGGCGGAGCGGGCCGAGGGCGCGTGGTCGCCGCCGATCCTCAAGACCGTCGCGTCCCGCAACGAGGGCGTCGCCGAGGTGGTGCAGGCGATCGAGGACCGGCTCGCGTGGATGGCCGGGAACGGCGTACTCACGGAGCGCCGGCGCGGTCGCGCGCGGGACGAGATCGAGGCGATCGCGACGACCGCGCTGCGGGCCCGGTTCGCCCACCTGCACGGGGACGCGCGGCTCGACGTACTGGCCGCCAAGGTCGCGGACGGGGACACCGACCCGTATTCGGCGGCCGACGAGTTGATCGCAGCGCTGTGACACTTGTCTCGCTGTGGAACAATCGACCACGCAGTGTCACATTGTGTCTTTGCTTTCCGTTCACCGAAAGTTGTGCCGAATTCGGGCACAGGCCGCAGAATTTCCGTGCGTTACGGGGATCAGCGTCTCAGGGCGGCGCGCCGGTGGCTGCCGTGCCCCCGAATCCGTTACAGAATGGACCTTGTAGCTGGTGAGCATTGTGCGGTGGGCTGTGTTCAGTCAGTGACAATTGGTGACGGTCCGTGATACAAACTCAAACACAGTCGACCGAGTGGGTTAGGAACAAGGAGTGGCGACATGCCGAAGAAGCTGTTGATCTGGTCGCTCATCGCCTTTGCCGGCTTCTATCTGTTCACCCAGCCGGCCAACGCCGCCGGAGCGGTCGGGGGCGCGTTCTCGGCCGTTGGTGATGCGTTCGGGAGCGTCATCACGTTCCTGACCGCGCTGTTCAGCTGATCTGCCGTCGAGTGTCCCGCTCCGCGTAGCCGTGCGGGACACTTGAGTTGTACGGGGTCACACAACAGCGTGACAGGGGAGTGAGTGGATGGCCGGAATAGGCCTGTTCCGGATCTTCGACCCGAAGGTCCGGCGCCATCTGATCTCGGACGAGGGCGAAGTCGTCATCGACGAGGTCCGGCACCACTGGGTGGTGTTCACGGTGCCGATGCTCGAGGTGGTGCTCGCGGCGGCACTGCTGCTGACGATGGCGACCACGTCGATCGGCGGGCAGCCGGTGCTGCTGGCGATCGTTCTCGTCCTGCTCGCGCATGCCTTCTGGCAGTTCCTCACCCAGCACCGGGACCGGTTCGTGGTCACGAACATGCGGGTGATGCGGATCCGCGGCGTCTTCTCCCAGACCGTCGCGACCACCCCGATCGCCCGGGTCCTCGACATCACGCTGCAGAAGCCGATCATCGGGCGGATGCTGGGCTACGGCCACTTCGTCTTCGAGTCGGCCGCGCAGGACCAGGGCTTCCGTGAGATCAAGTGGGTCAGCCGTCCCGACGACCGCGACCTGACCATCCAGCGCGTCATCCAGCGCACCGGCCTGCGGGCGTCGGCGAGCGTCGACGTGGTCCAGGGCGACGAGGACTCCGACGACGACGGTACCGGCCCGATCGGCATGGACACCGCGCAGGAGGTCGCCGCCAGCGCCCCGACCGTCACCGCCACACAACAGTCCCGCCCCGCGCCACCCACGTCCTCCGCGTCGAAGTCGATCTTCAACAGCGAACGCGGCAACTGGACCGACGACGAGTAGACCGGGCCCGGCCGCGGACAGGGGCTGGGGACAGGGGCTGGGGACCTCGGACATCTGGTCAGGTGTTCACGGTCCCCGTTGGCTGTCCTGAGTTGTCGCGGAACAGGGCTCGGCGGCGTTCGCGGTGTGCGCGTTCGGGGTGTTGGGGTGGGGCAGTGGCCAGCGCCTCGTCCAGTTCGCTGACAGCTTCCGGGTAGCGGTGTTGGCGGGCCAGGAGTTCGGCGCGGACGGCGTGCCAGCGGGAGTTGCGGGGGATCGGCTCGAGGAGTGCGAGAGCGGCGTCGGCCTCGCCGGTTTCGGCGATCGCCACGACGCGGGCCAGCTCGGCCGCGGGACTGGGCGATACGTCGACCAGCAGGTCGTACAGCCGGACGATCTCGCGCCAGTCGGTCGCGGTGTAGCTGGGGACGCGCGCATGCTCGGCCGCGATCGCGGCCTGGAGCTGGTACGCGTCGGCCTGCCGGGCGGACCGCTCCAGTGAGTCGTTGAGCAGCGCGACGCCACGAGCGATGAGTTCCTGATTCCACAACGAGCGGTCCTGCCGATCGAGCGTCACCACCTCGCCGGAATCGTCAAGACGAGCCGCCTGCCGGGCTTCCGTGAGGAGCAGGAGCGCCAGGACAGCTGTCGGCGTGGGCTGTTCAGGGAGCAGCGAGTGGAGGAGCTCGGCCAGCCGGATCGCCTCCGCGCACAGGTCGACGTCGTACGCCGCCTCGCCCTCGGACGGTGCATGGCCCGCGGTGTAGAGGCTGTGGATGACGGCACAGACCGCGGGCAATCGCTCCGGAAGCTCGGCCTCCGCGGGCACGCGGTACGGGATGCGCGCCGCCGCGATCTTCTGCCGCGCGCGGACGAGCCGCTTGGTCGCCGCGACCTCGGTGGTGAGCAGGACGCCGGCGATCTGCGTGGGCGAGAGCCCGCACAACGTCCGCAGCGCGAGCGCGACCCGCGTCGGCGGCGACAGCGACGGGTGGCAGCAGGTGAAGATCAACCGGAGCAGGTCGTCCTGGACGACATCGTCCGGTTCGAGCCCGCTGGCCGGATCGAGCTCGCGCCGGGAGAGCTCGAGCAGATCCGTGCCGTCACGTTCCTTGGTAGTGCGGGCCCGTTCGCGACGGATGATGTCGATCGCCTTGCGCCGGGCGGTCACGGTGAGCCAGGCGCGCGGCTCGGGCGGTACGCCGGTCACCGGCCAGGCACCGAGCGCCGCCAGAGCCGCCTCCTGGACCGCGTCCTCGGCGAGCTGGACGTCGCCGACCGTCCGGATCAGGGTCGCGAGGATCCGCGTCCCCTCGATCCGGATCGTCTCGGCGACCGCGGCGTACCGCTCGTCCACCCGGGCCTACTTCGCCAGGATCACCGGTCGGACCTCGACCGCGCCGCCCCACGCGGCCGGGATCTCGGCCGCGATCCGCACCGCCTCCTCGAGATCGTCCGCCTCGATCAGGTAGTAACCGGTCAGTGCTTCCTTGGTCTCGGCGTACGGCCCGTCGGTCGTGACCACCGGCCCGCCACGGGCGCCCTCGACCCGGACGACGGTCGCCGTCGAGGTCGGATGCAGCACGGCGCTCGCCTTGACCTGGTCGGCGTACTCCACCCCGAACCGCCGGTACTCGGCCAGCTCGTCGGCCTGCTCGGGCGCCCACCAGTCGACGTCCGCGGTGTAGGTCAGTGCAAGGTACTGCGCCATCGGAGTCCTCCTTCTCGCTGGAACCACTCTGGTCCCTCGGGAGAGGAACGAACAGCCATCCGCCGGCAGGACATCGTCATTGCGTGGCTTCCGAGATTCGTCCGCGGAAGGCCCGTACGGCGTCCGGGTCGCCGACCGTCCGGACCGCGTCGTCGCCGGCCCGTCCCCAGAGCCACAGGTACAGCTGCGCCGGGCCGCCGAAGATCTCCGCCGCGACGTTGCCCTCGGCACCTTGCCGTACGTCGACACTCGTCGCGTCGGCGTGCACGGTCCAGGAACGGCCCGCCTGTCCGGTCGAAGCGGTCAAGCGGACGGCCGCGTCGATCGGATGCGCGGTGTCGCCCTCCTCCCACCACGGACCGCCGAGAGTCGGGTACAGCACCTCGTCGATGCCGTCGAGCGCCAGCTCGGGATCGATCGGGGTGACCATGCCGTGCGCCTGCTCCACGTCGATCCGGTGGATGACGGTCTCGTGCGCCATCCGCCGGTGCCAGAAGCCCGAGGTCGTGTCGCGTGGGTCGAACGTCCACGTCCGCAGGCCGGTCCCGGCCGCGTCCAGGGCGTCGACGATCGCCGCGCGCGCCTCGTCGTACCACTGGAGGGTGTCCTGATCGGAGAAGTCCGGCGGCCACGGGTCGGGACGGGCACCGAGCCGGAGCACCTCGACCTTGTGGACGTACACCTGCGCCACGTGCCGCATCACGTCGTCCACAGTCCACCCCGGGCAACTGGGCACGGGCGCGTCGAGTCCGCTCCGCGCCACCTCGCCCAACCGGGCACTCTCGGACCGCAGGTGCTCCAGGAAACTCATGCACGCACCCTTCCAGAGGCGGCCGACAGTTTCAGATGCTCCGCGACTTCAGCGCGGCCTCCCAGTCCTCGGTCTCGGAGTGACTGATCTCGACCACCCGCTCGGCCAGCAACCTCACCGGCTCGTCGGCCCTGGCGTAACGGCCGGCCTTCTGCGCGTACAGCCAGGCCTCGTTACGCAACTGCTGGGCCGTCCGGGTGTACGTCGGATACGTGTCCTTGAACCCGTACAACGTCCGGACCCCCTCGGCCAGTGCGATCACGCCGCCGAGCGCGGGGGCCAGCCAGATGGGTGCCTCGATGGCGACCGAGATCGCGATCACCAGGGCGGCCAGCAGTTGCACGGTGCCGAGGGCGCGGTACCAGATGCGGGCGCGCCGGGCGTGCGTGGCGTACCAGCGGAAGCGGATGCCGATCAGCTGCTCGGCCGGCGTGTCGGTCCCCAGCGCGGGGAAGTCCGAATCTCTGAGTCTCGACATGGTGCGAACAGTGTGAGGCTAAGGTTCCGCACATGGCCAGGAAAAGGGCTCTGCCGTTCGATCCGATCGACGAGGCGTCGCGGCAGTGGGGACGGCGCTGGGGTGCGGTCGAGCAGATGCGGGCCGTCACGTCGCTGATGCGCGCGCAGCAGATCGTGATCAACGAGCTGGACGAGATTCTCCGCAAGCACGGGCTGACGTTCGCCCGGTTCGAGGCGCTGGTGCTGCTCACGTTCTCGCGGCGCGGGTCGCTGCCGCTCGGGAAGATGGGGGAGCGCCTCCAGGTGCATCCGACGTCGGTGACGTCGATCGTCCGCCGCCTGGAGGCAGCGGGCCTGGTGACCAGGACCCCGCACCCGGACGACGGGCGCGCGGTCCTGTGCGAGATCACCCCCGAGGGCCGTGACCTGGTCGAACGCGCCACCGCCGACCTGGTCGCCGCCGACTTCGCCCTGTCCGGCCTGGCCGACGACCAGCTCAAGATGCTCTGGTCCGTCCTCGAGCCCCTCCGCCGCAACGCCGGCGACTTCACCTGACGGACTCGGACGCCCAGGCCATCACAATCCGCCCGCGACCAGCTGGCCCCGCGGCGGACGGCCGCCGGCCACCGATTGTGATGGCCTGGCGGTCTTCGTCACGTTGGAAATAGTTGGACGTCCTAGTATTTTGGGACCAGTCCCTAGGGAGGTCTGACTGATGGATGCCGAGCAGATCGCGGCCGGGCGGAACCGGTGGCAGCAGCGGTACGACGCCGCGCGCAAGCGGGAGGCGGACTTCACCACGCTCTCCGGGACCGAGCTGGCGCCCGTGTACGGGCCGCCCGAGGGCGTCGACGACCCGCGGATGGAGCGGATCGGCTGGCCGGGCGAGTTCCCGTTCACCCGCGGGCTGTACGCGACCGGGTACCGCGGCCGGACCTGGACGATCCGCCAGTTCGCCGGTTTCGGCAACGCCGAGCAGACCAACGAGCGCTACAAGATGATCCTGAACGGTGGTGGCGGCGGTCTGTCGGTCGCGTTCGACATGCCGACCCTCATGGGCCGCGACTCCGACGACCCGAAGTCGCTCGGCGAGGTCGGCCACTGCGGCGTCGCGATCGACTCCGCGACCGACATGGACCGGTTGTTCAAGGACATCCCGCTCCAGGACGTCACCACGTCGATGACGATCTCCGGCCCCGCCGTCCCGGCCTTCTGCATGTACCTGGTCGCCGCCGAGCGCCAGGGCGCCGACATCTCCCGGCTGAACGGGACGCTGCAGACCGACATCTTCAAGGAGTACATCGCGCAGAAGGAGTGGCTGTTCCCGCCGGAGCCGCACCTGCGCCTGATCGGCGACCTGATGGAGTACTGCGCGACCACGATCCCGGATTACAAGCCGCTGAGCGTCTCCGGCTACCACATCCGCGAGGCCGGCTCGACCGCCGCGCAGGAGCTCGCCTACACGCTCGCCGACGGGTTCGGGTACGTCGAACTGGGTCTGAGCCGCGGCCTCGACGTCGACGTGTTCGCGCCCGGCCTGTCGTTCTTCTTCGACAGCCACCTGGACTTCTTCGAGGAGATCGCGAAGTTCCGGGCGGCCCGCCGGATCTGGGCGCGCTGGCTGCGCGACGTGTACGGCGCGAAGACCGAGAAGGCGCAGTGGCTGCGGTTCCACACCCAGACCGCGGGCGTGTCGCTGACCGCGCAGCAGCCGTACAACAACGTCGTACGGACCGCCGTCGAGGCGCTGGCCGCGATCCTCGGCGGGACGAATTCGCTGCACACCAACGCGCTCGACGAGACGCTCGCGCTGCCGACCGAGGAGTCGGCCGAGATCGCGCTGCGCACGCAGTCGGTGCTGATGGAGGAGGTCGGCGTCACCAACGTCGCGGATCCGCTCGGCGGTTCCTGGTACGTCGAGGCGCTGACCGACGAGATCGAGGCCGAGGCGGAGGCGATCTTCGCGCGGATCCGGGAGATGAGCCCGGACGAGTCGATGACCGGCGGCATCCTGCGTGGGATCGAGGACGGCTGGTTCATGGCCGAGATCGCCGACGCCGCGTTCGAGTACCAGCAGAAGCTCGAGAAGGGCGAGAAGAAGATCGTCGGCGTGAACACGCTGACCGACACCGTGTCGGGCGAGCTGGAGATCCTCCGGGTCTCGCACGAGGTGGAGGTCGAGCAGTGCCGGGTGCTGGCGGAGCGCAAGGCGCACCGTGACGAGGACCGGGTACGGCGTACGCTGTCGGCTCTGGTGGAGGCGGCCAGGGGCACTGGCAACCTGATCGAGCCCATGCTGGAGGCAGTGCGTGCGGAGGCCACGATGGGGGAAATCTGTCACGTTCTTCGGGAACAGTGGGGAGAGTACCGAGAGCCCGCCCGATTCTGAGTCGCCGTCGGGCGTCCGGTCGGCGGCGAAGGCGGCCGACGGACGCCCGGTCGTGGTCTGCGGTTCGGACCGCACGATGCTCCGGGTGGTCACCGAGCTGGTGAGTTCGGGCGAGCGGGTGACCGCGATCGTCAACCCCGCCTCGCGGCACTACGACCGGATCGGCGAGCTGGGCGCGACCGTGATGGGCGCCCGGGTGATCAGCGAGTCGTTGCTGCGGCGAGCAGGTGTCGACGCCGACGACGACGGTACGCCGTCCACGGCCCGCGCGCTCGTACTGCTCGACACCGACGACGTCCACAACGTGCACACCGCACTGACCGCGCGCGAGATGGATCCGGACCTGCGGATCATCGTGCAGATGGTGAACCCGCGGTTGGGCAAGCAGCTGAACAGCCTGCTCGGCGACTGCGTGGTGATCAACGGGCCGTCGCTGGCCGCGCCCGCGTTCGTGTCGGACGCGCTGGAGGACGACGAGCTGACCTGGATGGAGCTCGGCGGCCAGATGGTGGTCGTCGGTCAGGCCGACCTGATCCGCGAGCCGCACCTGACCGTGCTCGCGGACACCACCTCGTCCGCGACGCCGCAGTTGCTGCCGGCATCGAGCGCCGACCCGGAGGGCGACATCGTGCTGGGGACCGGCGTACGGTCGATCTGGCGCAGTCGCGACGTCCGCCCGGCCGGCTGGGTGATGGCCGTCCGCGACGTCTTCGACAGCCGGGTCCGCAAGATCGCCGCGGTGATGGCCCTCCTGGTCGCGGCCGGTACGGCGGTCATCCACTTCGTGGGCGGCGTCGACTGGTGGCGGGCGATCTACCTCGCGGCCGGTGCGGTGACGTCCGCGGGCATCGAGGACGACGCGTTCTCCGAGGCGGATCCGTGGGTGAAGGTCGCGGCGGTGATGGTGCAGCTGACCGGCATCGTGCTGATGGCGCTGCTGACCGCGGTCGTGGTCGACTCGCTGATCGGGGCGCGGCTGTCGCGGATCATCGGCGGTGTGCGGGGGCGGCCGCGTAACCATGTGGTGGTGTGCGGTCTCGGTACGGTCGGCGCGCGGGTGCTGGAGATCCTCACCGAGCGGGGCGTCGCGGTGGTCGGCGTCGACCAGGACGAGGACGCGCCCGGCGTGCAGGTCGCGCACCGGCTGAAGATCCCGGTCGTGATCGGGGACAGCAGCAACGAGGAGACGCTGCGGTCGGCCGGTGTGCAGCGCTGCCAGTCGATGCTCGCGATCACCGACGGGGACATCACCAACCTGGAATCGGCGATGGTGGCCCAGGACCTGAACCCGGACGCGCGGATCACGATGCGGATGTTCGACCACGACCTCGCGCAGCGGGTCGAGCGCCAGTTGGGTCTCGGTCACAGCCGCTCGGTGTCGATGCTGGTGGCGCCGGCCGTCGCGGCCGCGGTCGCGAACCAGCGCAAGCAGGTGATCGTGCCGGCCGGACGCCGGGTGCTGCTGCTGACCGAGGTGATCGTCGAGGCGGACTCGATCGCCGACGGCCGGCGACTGGGCGAGCTGAACGAGGCCGAGGGCCTGCGGGTGCTCGCGCGGCAGGATCTGAACGGTCCCTGGGAGTGGCGTCCGGCGGCCGGGCGGCCGGTCCGTGCGGGGGACCGGCTGGCGGTCGCGGGAACCCGGGCCGGCCTGGCGCGGCTGCTGATGGTGACCCGGCCGCAGCGCAAGTCGGCGGCGTCGTAGAGGATGGACCTGTGAACGTAGAGTTTGTCTCCCGTGCGCACGGAATGCGAGGACAGTGGTGAGCCAGTCCAACTTCTCCCGTCCCGGGGCGATCGACCTGTCGTCCCTGCGCAAGCCAGCGGGTGCGCCCGGCGCTCCCGCTGCCCCTGGCGGAGGCGCGCCAGGCGGCGGTGCTTCTGCCGGTGCGGGCCCCGCGGGGTCGTACGTGCTGAACGTGAGCGAGCCGACGTTCCAGAGCGACGTCATCGAGCGGTCCCTGCAGGTCCCGGTGGTGGTCGAGTTCTGGTCGCCGCGCTCGCAGGGGTCGATCGCGCTGGGACCGGTGCTCGCGCAGCTGTCCACGGAGTACGCCGGGAAGTTCGTGCTGGCCCGGATCGACATCGACGCGAACCCGCAGCTGGCCCAGGCGGTCGGCGTGCAGACGGTCCCGCTGGTGATCGCAGTACTGCGTGGGCAGGTCGTCCCGCTCTTCCAGGGCGCGCTCGGTGAGCCGGAGGCGCGGCAGTACCTCGACCAGCTCATGACCGTGGCGGTCGCGAACGGCATCACCGGGCGCGCGGAGCCGGTCGGCGCCGCGGCCGAGCCGGTCGAGGAAGAGGCGCCGAACCCGCGGTACGAGAAGGCCGAGAACGCTGTCGGCGCGGGCGATCTGGACGGCGCGATCGCGGCGTACGAGGAGCTGCTGAAGGAAACGCCGAACGACGCCGAGGCGAAGTCGGGGCTGGCGCGGGTGCAGTTGGTGAAGCGCACGCAGGACGTGCCGGCCGACGTACGGACCCGGGCCGCCGACAACCCGACGGACGTCGAGGCGCAGATGCTGGTGGCCGACGTGGATCTGATGGGCGGGCACGTCGACGACGCGTTCGCGCGGCTGATCTCGACGGTCCAGGCGACGGCCGGCGACGAGCGGGACGCCGTCCGGGTGCATCTGCTGGAGCTGTTCGACGTGGTCGGCGCGGACGACGAGCGGGTGGTCAAGGCGCGGCGGCGGCTGATGGCGGCCCTGTTCTGAGCTGACAGGACGAAAACGCGCTGGCCGGTTCCGGACAGTGTGAATTCTTGTAATCGATGCTGACGTGCTCTGAGAATTCTTCACATGAGCGCTGCCGAGTCGCCGTCGCCGAGTCTCGAGACGCGGATCCACGGGCTGTTGCCGGCCTTGAGCCCGGCGCAGTCGCGGATCGCGACCGAAGTACTGCGGGACCCGGCGGCGGTGGCCTCGTCGACGATCGGCCAGTTGGCGGCTCGCTGCGGTACGTCGTTGCCGAGCGTCACGCGGTTCTGCCTCGCGCTCGGCCTGTCCGGGTACGCCGAGCTGCGCCTGGCGCTCGCCGCTGAGAGTGGCCGGACCAGCCCGAGCTGGGAGCGCGGGACCGGGTCCGAGGTCGGTCCGGACGACTCGCTGGACGACGTACTCCGGACATTGCTGCGCGCCGACACGCGCGCCCTCGAGGACACCGTCGCGGCGCTCGACGTCGACGCGCTCGGGCGGGCCGCCCAGGCGATCTCGGACGCGCGGCGGATCGACCTGTACGCCGTGGCGGGGTCGGCTGCCGTCGCCGAGGATCTGCGGTTGCGGCTGCACCGGATCGGGCGGGGCGCCAGTACCTGGAGCGACGTCCACACGGCGCTGGCCAGCTCCGCGCTGCTCGGAACCGGGGACGTCGCGGTCGGGATCTCGCACAGCGGCGAGACGATCGAGGTCCTGGAGCCGCTGACCCGCGCCGGCCGGCAGGGTGCGACAACTGTTGCCATCACCAACTATCCGCGGTCGCCGCTGGCCCGGGCGGCGGACATCGTGCTGGTCACCGCGGCCCGCGACGTGACGTTCCGGACCGGGGGACTGGCCGGGCGGCACGCCCAGATGCTCGTCCTCGACGCCCTCTACCTGGGCGTCGCGCAACGCGACTACCCGCTGGCCGAGCAGGCTTTCGACGCCACCGCCGACGCGGTCGCGGACCATCGGCAGCGGTCCTGACTCCTACTCACCACTCCGTTCGACCGCCTTCCGAAGGAGAGCCATGCAGAGTCCGCACCAGATCCTCGGCCCGTCCCGCCGCAGTCTGCTACTCGGCGCCGGCGCCACCGCCCTGACCGCTGCCGCCACCACGGCCGGCACAACGACCGCCTCCGCGGCGACCGCATCCGCCGTACCGGCTGATCTCGCCGTGCCGTCGCCGGACACGCTGCCGCTGACCGGCGGGCCCGACTTCCCGATCGGGTTGTTCTGGCCGCCGCATCCGTACGCGAGTACGGCGACGCGGTTCGCCGAGATCAAGAACGCCGGATTCGACTTCGTCATCTCCGGCAACTACGCCGGTGACGGCAACATCTTCCAGTACCAGCTCGGCCTGGCCCGCGACGCCGGCCTGAAGATGCTGATCTCGGACGACATCCAGATCCGCAACATGGCGCGCTGGTTCTCGATCTCCGACACCACGACCGACTTCCTCAGCGTCACACCGGCCGAGGCCCGCGAGCTCTACACCCGCGCGCGGAACGCCTACGGCCCGTTCTCGTCCCTGGCCGGCTTCAACTTCTACGACGAACCCGGCGCGGGCTGGTTCCCGACGCTGGCGAAGGCGCTCGCGATCTCACGTGAGCTGGCGCCGCAGTTGCTCCCGTACATCAACCTGTTCCCGTCCGACGACCCGGCGTACTACCGCAGCTTCGTGGACGTGGTGAAACCGTCGCTGATCTCGTTCGACCGGTACCCGCTGTTGTCGGAGGGCCGCGAGGACGCGAACTACTTCCACAACTGGGCGATCGTCCGCGACGCCGCGCTGCACGGCGACATCCCGTCGTGGGTGTTCATCCAGACGCTTGCCTACCACAACCATCGGGTACCGACCGCGGCCGAGCTGCTCTGGCAGGTCAACATCAGCCTCGCGTACGGCGCGAAGGGCATCCAGTACTTCACGTACTGGACACCGGAGGCCGCCCGCGGCGAAGGCTTCGGCCCCGCACTGATCACGGTCGACGGCGAGCGCACGTCGCGGTACTACGCCGCGAAGGAGATCAACACCACCTGGCTCCACCAGGTCGGCCGCGAACTCAAGCCGCTGGTGTCGGAGACCGTCCAGCACGTCAACGAAACTCCACTACCGAACGGCACCGTCGGCTTCACGCCGACGAACCTCGTGTCGGCCGTCGCCGGCAGCCCCGTCGTGATCGGAACCTTCCGCGCCCGCGACACCACGTCAACCGATCGCTGGCTGCTCGTGGCCAACCGCTCCCACAGCGCCCGATCCCGGGCAGTCCTCACCTTGAACGAGCAGACGGTCGGCTCGGTCGGCGTCTTCCACGCGGGCCGTCAGACCTACGTACCGCAACGCGTAGCGCCGGTCGAGGTCTCCCTGGCGCCGGGCGCGGCAACCCTGGTCAAACTCACCGCGAAGTAGCTGGTCTGACCCCGCTCCGGCTCGTCCTGTCGGGGCGGGGTCAGGTGGGGTGGCCGGTGTAGACGCCCATCGCGCGGAAGCGGAGCGCGGGGGCTGCGTACTCCTCCAGCGCGTGGGCGGTCCAGCCGATCATGCGTGCCAGGGCGAACAGCGCGTCGCCTGCGTCTGGGCGGAAGTTGTAGGCGTGCATGATCGCCGCGATCGCGAGGTCGCTGTTGGGGAACGTCGGGGTGCGCTCGGCGATCGCACGGACGGTGTCGACGATGGGGTGGTCCGCCAGGAGGTCGAGTAGTACTTCGGCGCGTGGATCGTGCTGTTGGTAGATGCGGTGACCGAAGCCGGGGATCGGTTCGCCGGAGCGCAGTTGGTCCGACAGTGCCTTCAATGGGTCGTGTTTGGCCCGGTCCAGGAATTCATAGGCCAGGGTCGGTGCAGCGCCGTGGTACTGCCCGTCGAGTGCGCCGAGGCCTGCCGAGATGACGGCGTACAGATTCGCTCGGGCGCTGGCCGCGACGCGGGCGGCGACGGTGGAGACGGCGAGTCCGTGGTCGGCCAGGAGGATCAGGGCGGCGTCGAGGATCTCGGGGCGAGCGTTGTCTTCGGTCAGCTTCGGCCAGAGTTGTCCGCCGAGGGTCGTGTTCGCGACCGTCGGTCCTGGGAGGGCCGCGATCAGGGTCCTGATCAATGTTCCGGCCGCGGCGGTCACCGACGGCGCCGACAGATCGAACCGCAGCGGATCAGCCGCTCCCAGCACAGCCACCGCCACCCGCAACCGATCCGTCATCCGCGCCGCCCCCGGCACCACCTCCATCCCCGCCCGAGCCAACTCCACCCCCTCCTGCCCAACCCCGGTCCCCGCGCTGTCCCCCACGGGAGGTGGTAGGTGGCCGGTCCACAGGAGGTGGGCTACTTGTTCTACGGTGGAGGTTGTGGCTAGCTCGCGGGCCGAGTGGCCGCGGTAGTAGAGCTCGTCGTCCTGGAGGAGGGTGAGTTCGGATTCGATCCGCTCGACCACACCGGAGTGCTCCACCGAACGGGCCGCAAGGCGGTCCACCTCGGCTGCGGCGAACAGGCTGCCACGACGTCCGCGGGCCCGGACGCTGGTCAGGAGACCGCGGCTGACGTACGCGTAGATCGTCGCCGGCTTCACCTGCAGCCGACGTGCGACCTCCGCGGTGGTCAGGTAATTCTCGTCACCTTCCGGCGGCATCCCGGGCTCCTCCTGCCTTCATGTTGACTGGATCAATATTGACAATAGTTGATTGCCTGTCAACTCTGAAGGTATGTCAACAACCATCAATGTTCCGCCCGGTCTCCGCAACGTCGTCGTCACCGAGACGACGCTCGGAGACGTCCGCGGCGACGAGGGGTTCTACCACTACCGCCAGTACTCCGCGATCGATCTCGCCAAGGCCAAAACCCTCGAAGACGTCTGGTACCTGATGTTCGAGGGCCACCTCCCGACCGACGGCGAGCGCGCCCGCTTCGGTGCCGAGCTCGCGCCCCTGCGCGTCCTGCCCGACGAGGTCCGCGCCGTCCTGCCCGCGATCGCGGCCGCCGGACCGGCGTTCAACCCGCTCGCCGGCCTCCGGACGGCGTTGTCGCTGCTCGCTGCCGTCCGCAGCCTCCCGCCGCTGTGGGACGCCGACCCCGCCCGCCGCAAGGCCGACGCGATGCTCGTGTGCGCGGTGACCCCGACCATCCTCGCCGCGCTCTACCGCCTCCGCGAAGGCAAGCAGCCGCTCGAGCCCCGCCCCGACCTGTCCGCGGCCGCGAACTGGCTGTACCTCGTCACCGGCACCGAGCCCACCGCTGTCCACGCGACGGCGATCGAGCACTACCTGGTCTCGACCGTCGACCACGGCTTCAACGCGTCCACGTTCACCGCCCGCGTGATCGCCTCCACCGGCGCGGACGTGGTCTCGGCCGTCGCGGGCGCGATCGGCGCGTTCTCCGGTCCGCTCCACGGCGGTGCACCGGACCGCGCGCTCGCCAGCCTCGACGAGATCGGTACGCCGGACCGCATCGACGACTGGGTCCGCGCGAAGGTGTCCGCCGGCGACCGGATCATGGGGTTCGGGCACGCGGTGTACCGGACCGAGGACCCGCGCTCGCTGATGCTGCGCGACATCGCCCGGGGGATCGGCGGCGACCTGGTCGACTTCGCGACCACCGTCGAGCAGCGCATCGTCGACGTCCTGGCCGAACTCAAGCCGGGCCGCAACCTCTACGCGAACGTCGAGTTCTACGCCGGCGTCGTGATGGAGCTGTGCGGTATCCCGCGCGCCATGTTCACCCCGACGTTCGCCGTCAGCCGCATCATCGGCTGGTCCGCCAACATCCTCGAACAGTCCCAGGACCCGAAGATCATCCGCCCGATCGCGACGTACGTCGGCCCGCAACCCCCGGCCCCGATCCCCTGACCGACCATCGCTTGCCCCGCTGAGCCGGAGGCCTGCCCCCATGCGGTGCCGATCGTCGGTACCGTCCGGTCAGTGGGCGGGTTTGAAGTGCATGACGCCGTCGTCGAGCGGTGCGAAGCGCAGCCGGACCAGGTCGCGCGGGTAGTTCTGCCGGAGTCGCCAAGGACCCTGTGCGCCTTGGCGGGGGAGGATGTGGGCGGCCCGGCGGATGTAGCCGGACGACAGGTCGACGACCGGGCGCGGCGGGGCGTCGTACTCGGCCGGATCGACCTCGGGGACGCAGATCCGGTGGCCGGTGGCGCGGAGGTGGTTGAGGAGCCGGCAGACGTACTGCGAGGTGAGGTCGGACCGTAGTGTCCACGAGTTGTTGGTGTACCCGATGCACCAGGCGAGATTCGGTACGCCGCTGAGCATCATCCCCTGGTAGACGAACGTGTCGTGCGGCTCCACGGCCCGCCCGTCGACCGTCACCTCGATGTTGCCGAGGGCCACCATCCGGAGGCCGGTCGCGGTGACCACGAGATCGGCCTCCAGCACCCGTCCGGACCGCAACCGCAGTCCGGACGGGACGAACCGCTCGATCTCGTCGGTCACCACCGACGCCGTCCCGTTCCGCAGTGCATTGAAGAGGTCGGCGTCCGGGACCAGACAGAGCCGCTGGTCCCACGGCTTGTACCGCGGCGTGAAGTGCGGATCGGCCGGGATCGACTCCGGTAGCTCCTTGGCCACTGTGCTGTTCAGCAGCCACGCGGCATGCGCCGGCCACCGCCGGAACGCGCTGTAGACCATGGTGCTCAGGGCAACGTTCTTCCCGCGGATCACCCGGTGCGCGAGGTTCTCCGGCAGGACGGCGCGGATACGGTCCGAGAGCGCGTCATGGGCCGGCCGCGACGCGACGTAGCTCGGCGACCGCTGCAGCATCGTCACGTGTGCCGCCGTACCCGCCATGGCCGGCACCACCGTCACGGCGGTCGCGCCGCTGCCGATCACGACCACTCGCTGACCGGTGTAGTCCAGGTCGGAAGGCCAGTGCTGCGGGTGCACGATCCGCCCCTGGAACTCGTCCTGCCCCTCGAAGTCGACCACATGACCCGAGTCGTAGTCGTAGTACCCGCTGCACACATACAGGAACGAGCACGTGTACGACGTCCCGCCCGTCTCCACGGTCCACAGTGCGTCCGCCGACGACCACGAGGCGCGGACGACGCGTTCGCCGTACCGGATGTGCTGGTCGATGCCGTACGTCGACGCGGTCTCGTGCAGGTAGTCGAGGATCGACGGACCGTCCGCGATCGCCTTCGCCGCCTTCCACGGGTGGAACGGGAACCCGAGTGTGAACATGTCCGAGTCCGACCGCACCCCCGGGTACCGGAACAGGTCCCAGGTGCCGCCGAGCGTGTCGCGGGCCTCGAGGACGGCGTACGTGCGCTCCGGGCAGCGCGTCTGGATCCGGTACGCCGCGCCGATCCCGGACAGGCCCGCGCCGACGATCAGGACGTCGAAGTGCTGCATTACTCCACAGTAGTGAATCCTTCGACCGGGTGTTGTCGATTCCGCGCGGCGCCGATCGTCAGCAAGATGTTCAGTACAACCCAGACGAGGGAGCCTGAGATGGCGCAGTACATGTTCCTGCTGTACGACAGCGAGGAGTGGTACGACAACCTGACCGCGGACGAGTGGCAGCAGGCGATGAAGCTGCACGGCGCGTTCTCGGAGGCGGTCGAGAAGGCCGGGGCGCGGATCCTGGGCGGGGAGGCCCTGGAGCGGTCCACCACGGCGAGCACCGTCCGGCAGCGGGAAGGAGCCGACCCGCTGGTCACCGACGGGCCGTTCATCGAGACGAAGGAGGCGCTGGGCGGGTACTACGTCGTCGAGGCCCGCGACCTCGACCAGGCGCTCGAGCTGGCCAAGCTCTGCCCGTCCGGCAACGTCGAGGTGCGACCGGTGATGGACACCTCCGAGGGTGCGGGACCGCAGGCCTGACATGCAGGCACCCCCGGGTACGCCGGCGCTCGGCCGCGTCGGCGTACCCGCGTGGCCGGTTGGCGTACAGGCCGCACCCGGTGACCTGCCAGATCCCCGGCACCGGGAGGGCGCGTGAGTGAAGCGGTCGAGGTGACGCGGGTCGTCGACCGCGCGCACCGGGAGAGCTGGCCGACCGTGCTGGCGTCCGTGGTGCGGCTGACGCGGGACCTCGACCTGGCCGAGGACTGCACGCAGGACGCGTTCGTGCAGGCGTTGCGGACCTGGCCCGACGGGATCCCGGACAACCCCGGCGGATGGCTGACGACTGTCGCCCGCCGGCTCGCGCTGGACCGGCTGCGGCGCGAGACGAACCTGCGCCGCAAGCTCCCACTCCTGGTGGAAGAGCCGGGCGAGGTAGAGCAACCGACGGACCCGCTCCGCCTGGTGTTCACCTGCTGCCACCCGGCCCTGGCGCGGGAGTCGCAGGTGGCGCTGACGCTGCGCCTGATCTGCGGCCTGACAACGCGTGAAGTGGCGGCAGTCCTCCTGATCGGCGAGGCAACAGCCGCCGCCCGCATCACCCGGGCGAAGAAGAAGATCGCGGCGGCGGGCATCCCGTACCGGATCCCGGCCGATCACGAGCTGCCCGCGCGGCTCGACGTCGTGCTGACCGTCGTACACCTGGTCTATACGGCCGGACATGTCGCGGCGGGCCCGGAGCTGACGCGGACCGACCTGACCGGGCGGGCGATCGAGCTGGCCCGGATGCTGGAGCGCTTGATGCCGGACGAGCCGGAGCCGCAGGCGTTGCTCGGACTGCTGCTGATGACCGAGGCACGCGGCGACGCTCGGCTCAGCGCGGACGGTGAGCTGGTACTGCTCGCCGACCAGGACCGAACCCGCTGGAACGCGCGCTTGCTGGCAGAGGGCGTCTCACGAGCGACAACCGCCCTCCAGCGCGGTCACGGCCGGTTCGCGCTCCAGGCCGCCGTCGCCGGCCTGCACGTGATCGCCCCGTCGTGGGAGAAGACGGACTGGCGTCAGGTGGTTCGCATGTACGACGCGATGATGGTGAGCTGGCCGACCCCGATCGTCGCCCTCAATCGCGCCGCCGCGCGCAGCCTCGTCCCGCACGCGGACCTGTCCGCCGTCCTCGCCGAGCTGGATGCCTTGAGCAACGAACCGGCGCTGGCGTCGTACGCGTACCTCCCCGCGACCCGCGCCGACGTACTCACCCGGCTGGGCCGCCCCGACGAGGCGGCCGACGCCTACCGGCAGGCGATCGAACTGACCGGCAACGAGACCGAGCGCCGCTTCCTCACCACCAGGCTCAGGAATCTGGGCCAGGCGCTCGGTCCGGCAGATCGAAGTACCTGACGAGATCCGGCGTGCTGAACACGTGGATGTGCGTGAGGCCGGCCGGAGTCGGGGTGAGTACTGCGACACCGTACGGCTCGCCCTTGACGTAGGCGCCGACCGCCGGCTGACCGTTCGCGACGACCGGGATCATCCGCCAGTCACCAGGTTCGCCGACTGCCGAAGCGAGCAATCCCAGGCAGAGCTCGCGCCCGTTGAACCAGGTGGTCGTACCGACCAGCTCGATCGCGGCATCCGTCCGTAGCGCACGCTCGAGGGCGGCCGTGTCGGCGTGCTCGAAGCCCGCGATGTAGTCGTCGAGAAGCGCCCGGGACCGCGGATCGGTCGGCTCCAGAACCTCGCCCTGGGAAGGAGCTGTCTCGTCGAGCCGGGCCCGTGCGCGTTGGAGCGTGCTCTTCACGGCTGCGACCGACGTATCCAGCATCGTCGCGACCTCGGCCGCCGGGAAGGCGAGCACCTCCCGCAGGATCAGTACGGCGCGCTGCTTCGGCGGCAGGTACTGCAGAGCGGCGATCAACGCCAACCGCAGGCTCTCCCGGAGCGTCACGATCGCGGCCGGGTCGGAGGCGACCATCGACTCAGGGATCGGCTCCACCCAGCCGATCCCGTCGGGCGCCGGCTCCGGTGCGGCGTCGAGCTCCGCGCTCGGCGCGGCGATCCCGGACGGCAGCGCCCGGCGGCGGCGTCCTTCGAGCGCTGTTAGGCACACGTTGGTCGCGATGCGGTACAGCCAGACCCGCACCGACGACCGGCCCTCGAAGCCCTCCCAGGACCGCCAGGCCCGCAGGTACGTCTCCTGCACCGCGTCCTCGGCCTCGTGGACCGACGCGAGCATTCGGTAGCAGTGCGCCAGCAGCTCCTTGCGGAACGGCTCGGTCTGCTCGTCGAAGCCCATCACCCCTCCCTCGATCGGCACAGCCTGGATCGTCACAGGCCGAGCACCGGCCGAACCCAGCGTCCCATCCGCTGGACCGCATCGTCCGCCTCGGGCGCGCGACCGGCGGCCATCTGGAACGTGTGCTGCATCTCCGGGAACAGGTCCAGCCGCACCTCGACCCCAGCTTTCTCCGCCGCCTCGGCGAGCTGCCGCGCGTCGTCCAGCAGTACTTCGTCCCCGCCGACCTGGATGTAGATCGGCCCGAGGCCCGTCAGGTCGCCGTACAACGGGCTCACGAACGGGTCCCGCAGCGAGCCGTCCGGGCCGACGAGGATCCAGGCGAGGCCACGGACCAGGTCCCGGTGGAAGTACGCGTCACGGTCCCGGTTGGAGTCGTACGACGCTCCGATCGCCTCGAAGTCCACCCACGGCGAGAACGGCATCGCCCCGGCGGGCAGCGGCAGGCCGAGCGAGCGCGCCCGCAGCTGCGTGGTGATCGCCAGCCCGCCGCCCGCCGAGTCGCCGGTGAACACGATGTGCTCGGGCGCGATGTCCTGGTCGAGCAGCCAGCGGTACGCGTCGACCGCGGCGTCGACCGGAGCCGGATGCGTGTGGCCGGGTGCCAGCGGGTAGTCGATCGCCAGCGCGCGAACCCCGGCCGCGCGGGCGAGATGGGCGAAGAGCTTGCGGTGCGAGTAGCGCGAGCCGCCGACGAACCCGCCGCCGTGCAGACACAGCAGAACCCGGTCCGAGGCCGCGTTGTGGGGCACGATCCAGAGCGCCTCGCGCCCGGGCACCGCCAGGTAGTCGACATTCGGCGGCTCGGTGGTCAGTTCCGCCCAGCGGTGGTCGGTCAGCTCCTGGTCGGTGTCGAGCGTGCCCTGCTCGACTGCCTTCCGGCCCGCGGCCCAGTGCTGCCGGACCGCTTCCGATTCCTTGCTTGCCATCGGTTCTCCCTTTCGTTGCCTGCCCGTGTTGACCAGGGACCAGGCGGAAAGGAATCGGTCCGCTTGATTGACTAAGGGGATGGAGCTGATCGGGCAGGGGATGGAAGGTGCCGTTTACGACCTCGGGGACGGGACGGTGCGGAAGGTCTGGTTCGATCGGCGGCCCGAGGACGTGCTGCCGTTGAAGGAGTTTCTCGACGAGTTGCCGGAGTTGCCGTTCCGGACGCCGCGGATCAGGGAGATCGGGGCGGGGGAGGGCGGGCTCGCGGTGAGCGTGGAGGACAAGCTGACCGGCGTACCGCTGCACGAGGCCGGTCTGCCGGAGGAGCAGGCGGTCGACGCGTTCGTCGCGGTGGTGGAGGCGTTACGGTCGGCCCGGCCGGGGCCGGCGAGTCGGCGGTTGCCGGTGGTTGGGGAGGCGTTTTGGGCCGGTTCTTGGGGGGAGAGTCTGGCGGGTTTGGTACGCCGTCGCGCTGCAGCTTCGAAGGTGCATCTCGAGCGGGACGTGCCTGATTTCGCCGGACTGTTGGAAGAAGTGCTGGAGCAGCTACAGGTTGGAACTGGCGGTGACTCTGCCCTTGTTGGTGGGTTGAGTGTGGTTCATGGGGATATTTGCCCGCCTAACGTGCTGATGGACGGGGCGCGGGTTGGTGCTGTGCTTGACTGGGGGTTCTTGTCGACGGCGGGGGACAACACGTTCGAGGCTTCGTTGGCGGCGGGGTTCTTCGACATGTACGGGCCGGGGGCGCGGCGGCTCGACGACCTGCTGGTGGATCGGTTCGTGGAGCTGGGACACGACCGGGAGCGGATGCGGCTGTACCGGCAGGCGTACGCGATCGTCACCGCGACGATCTACGACGAGAACGCCGGCGACGGCCACTACCGCTGGTGCGTCGACCAGCTCACGAGATGATCGGCGAACCGTCGCTGAGGTTGTGCAGCTGCTCCGGTGCGGCCAGGATCATCGGCAGCCGGCGGGCGTTCAGCGGCGACACCAGGCCGGTCAGCTCCTCCGGCGCGTGCCACGAGATGTCCTTGATCTCGAACCCGTCCGGCTGCAACCGGTCGATCAGCGACGGGTCGTGCACGCCGCCGTCGTACAGGATCTCGACGGCGTCGCCCCAGCCCTCCCAGCGCGGCAGCCAGTCGATCGCCAGTACGCCGAGCAGCGGCAACGCCGTACCGAGCTCTTCCTCCATCTCGCGTGACGCACCGGTCGCCGGGTCCTCGTCCGGCTCGACCACACCGCCCGGCAGCTCCAGGTCCTTCTTGTAGCTGACCTGGCAGAGCAGCACCCGCCCGCTGGTGTCGCGGACGACGACGTGCGCGATCACGCGCTTCTTCGGCAGCGTCGAGTCCATCAACGCCGTCCAGCCCGTCACGGTCTCCGGGCGCGGATCGTCCACGCGCATGCCGTACACCGCGATGTCACGACGCTCACCCTCCACCAGCGCGGCGCCGCGCAGTACGCCCTCGCGCCGGAAACCGGACCGGATCGCGACCCGCGCGGAGGCGTGCAGCGCGGGATCCACCTCGACCTGCAGCCGCTCCAGACCGAGCTCACCGAACGCGTACTCGCTCAGCAACCGCAGCGCACGCTGCGCGACGTCCGTTCTGTCCATCGCCCACACCACCAGGCCGACGCCGGGCGTCGTCCGCCGTACCTCGACCGTCCCGGCCGGTCCGCCGTTCTCGACGTCGAACGCGACCACCTGTGGATCCTGACGTGCCAGTCGCAGGGTCAGGTCACCATCGGTCAGCGGAGGTACGGCGGTCACGCCCTGAACGCTACCCGGTGAAGCGCAGGTACACCGTCGCCAGGGGTGGTACGGACAGCTCGGCGCTGGTCGTCATGCCGTGCCATTCCGGCCCGTCGGCCTCCACTGCGCCGAAGTTGCCGACACCGGATCCGCCGTACGCGCCTGCGTCGGTGTTGACGACTTCCTCCCAGCGACCGGCGTACGGCAGGCCGAGACGGTAGCCGTGGTGCGGCAACGCGGAGAAGTTCGTGATGCACGCCACGGTCGGCTCGCCCTCGTCGCCGTACCGGACGAACGAGAAGACGTTGTTGCCCGCGTCGTTGGCGTCGATCCAGCTGAACTTCTCCGCCGCGTGGTCGGTGCGCCAGAACGCCGGGTTGTCCTTGTACGCCTGATTCAGGTCGCGGACCAGCTGCTGCAGGCCGCGGTGGTCACTGTGGTCCAGCAGCCACCAGTCCAGCTCACCCTTCTCCGACCACTCCGACTCCTGGCCGAACTCGCAGCCCATGAACAGCAGCTGCTTGCCCGGGTGCGCCCACATCATCGCCAGGTAGGCGCGCAGGTTCGCCAGCTGCTGCCAGCGGTCGCCGGGCATCTTGCGCAGCAGCGATCCCTTGCCGTGTACGACCTCGTCGTGGGAGAGCGGGAGGACGAAGTTCTCGGAGTACGCGTACATCATCGAGAACGTCATCTCGTGGTGGTGGTACTGGCGGTGCACCGGCTCGTGCTCCAGGTAGCGGAGCGAGTCGTTCATCCAGCCCATGTTCCACTTGAAGCCGAACCCGAGCCCGCCGAGATGCGTCGCGCGGGTGACACCCGGCCAGGACGTGGACTCCTCGGCGACCGTGATCACGCCCGGGACGCGCTTGTAGAGCGTCGCGTTCATCTCCTGCAGGAACGAGACGGCTTCCAGGTTCTCCCGGCCGCCGTACTGGTTCGGGACCCACTGGCCCTCTTGGCGCGAGTAGTCCAGGTAGAGCATCGAGGCGACCGCGTCCACCCGCAGGCCGTCGATGTGGAACTCCTCGGCCCAGTAGATCGCGTTCGCGACCAGAAAGTTCCGCACCTGGGGACGGCCGAAGTCGAACACCAGCGTGCCCCAGTCGGGCTGCTCGCCGCGGCGCGGGTCCGGGTGCTCGTAGAGCGGCGTACCGTCGAACCGGGCCAGCGCCCAGGCGTCCTTCGGGAAGTGCGCGGGCACCCAGTCGACGATCACGCCGATCCCGGCCTGGTGCAGGTTGTCGACCAGGTACCGGAAGTCGTCCGGGTCGCCGAACCGCGACGTCGGGGCGAAGTACGACGTCACCTGGTAGCCCCACGAGCCGCCGAACGGATGCTCCATCACCGGCATCAACTCGACATGCGTGAAGCCCATCTCGTTGACATAGGCAACGAGTTCGTCGGCCAGCTCGCGGTACGACTTCCCCTTCCGCCACGAGCCGAGATGTACTTCGTACACGCTCATCGGCTCGGCGTACGCCTCGGACACGGCGCGCCGCTGGATCCAGGCGTCGTCGTCCCACTCGTACGTCGACTCGTGCACGACGGACGCGTTCGCCGGGGGAGTCTCGGCGAAGTTGGCCATCGGGTCCGCCTTCTGCCGCCAGACGCCGTCGCGGCCGCAGATGTCGAACTTGTACCGCGTACCGGCACCGACACCCGGCACGAACAGCTCCCAGACGCCGGAGCCGCCGAGCGAGCGCATCGGGTGCGCGCGGCCGTCCCAGAAGTTGAAGTCGGCGGTCAGCCGGATGCCCTGCGCATTGGGGGCCCAGACCGCGAACGACGTCCCCGTGACCTCTCCGGCCGGGCCGTCGTAGCGGCGGACGTGGGCGCCGAGCACGGTCCACAGCTGCTCGTGCCGGCCCTCGCCGATCAGATGCAGGTCGACCTCGCCGAGCGACGGGAGGTACCGGTACGGGTCGTCGGCCTCGGTCGCCGGTCCGTCGGTGTAGGTGACCTCGAGCCGGTAGTCCGGCACCTTGTCGGTGTCGAGTACGCCGACCCACACGCCGTCGTGCTCGTGCCGCAGCTCGAGCCGCTGGCCGTCGTACAGCACGGTGACGCTCTTCGCGAACGGGCGCAGCACCCGTACCGTGACCCCGTGCTCGCCGAGATGCGGCCCGAGCACCTGATGCGGATCGTGATACGTACCGCCGACCAGCCGGTCGAGCACAGTCCGATCCACCGGCACCGCCGACACCGGCACCTCGTCCACCGGCGCCGCCGGCATCTCGAAAGGTTCACGCTCGCCCATCGAAGAACCTCCTGCTAGTGCTCGGCCAGTTGGGCTGCTGCGGACAGGGGGATGGGGAGCCAGCTGGGGCGGTTGCGCGCCTCGTAGAGGACCTCGTAGATGACCTTGTCGGCGAGGAAGGCGTTGAGGAGGACGCGCTGGTTGCGCGGGTCGGTGCCGGCGACTTCGGCGTACCCGTCGCAGAAGGCCTGCTGGTTGCGGCTCGCCCACTCGGCCGCGCGGTACGCGATCTGCTGGTCGCCCTGGTGGTCGGCCAGTAGCGACCGGGCCGCGTAGTCGAACGAGCGCAGCATCCCGGCGATGTCCTTCACCGGCGTGTCCAGCGCCCGCCGCTCGATCAGCGACTTGGCCGGCTCGCCCTCGAAGTCGATCAGCTTCCAGCCGTCGATGGTGCGCAGCACCTGACCCAGGTGGAAGTCACCGTGGATCCGCTGCACCGTCACCGGCTCGTCGTACGCCGCCAGCGCGTCGAAGGCCCGCATCAGGCCGTCGGCGTACGGCTGCAGGTCCGGGATCGCGGACGCCGCGGCGGCGAGCCGTCGGCGCATCGCCTCGGCGTGCTCGACCAGCTTGGCCGGCTCCCAGATGTCGGTGCCGAGCGCCTTGGCCAGCTCGGAGTGCACCTGCGCCGTACTCGCGCCGAGCCGGTGCGACTCGGCGGCGAAGTCGCCGCCGACCTCCTCCGCGTGCAGGTCCGCCTCGGCGTACAGGTCCCGCACCGAGGAGGTCGCGAACGACCAGCCGTCGGTCGCGTTCTTCTGGAACGCCGTCATCATCGCCAGTTCGCCGCTGTCGGTGCCGCCGCCCGCGCGCGGCCACCGACCGCGCGCCGAGCCCAGCACCGCCGGGACCAGTTCGGACCCGGCCTCGGTCAGCGCCGACTCGATCTCGACCCCGGGATTGCTCCCGGGCTCGAGCCGGCGGAACACCTTCAGCAGCGCGACGTCGTCGAACACCAGCGACGTGTTGCTCTGCTCGACGGTGAGGACGAGCGACTGCGCGTCCTCCGGTACGTCGATGGAACGCTCCGGCGCGTGGACGGGATGGAACTCCAGCCCGTCCAGCTGCCGTCCGTGCGTGAGCCCGGCCAGCCAGTACGGCGTCGCTTCCTTGTCGTGCAGCGCGTCGTACACCCAGACCTCGGTGTCGCCGAGATCAGGCTCCACCCACTCACCGACCAGCGCGTGGGCGAGGTGCTCGACCGGTGCGCGGTGGTAGCTGAGCGGGAGCTGGTACACCCGGATCGGGATCTCCACCCCAGGCGGGCCCGAACAATAGACGAACCCGATCCGGACCGCCGGCCAGGCGTCCGCGTCCGACAGCCAGACCGAGCTGGCCATCGCTTCGACGTGGACGTCGTGTCCCTTCTCGCCGAACCACCTCTGGCTCGCGCAGAAGGACTGGACCTGGTCCAGATGGGAAGTCACTTAAATGCTCTCCTCGTGGTCTTCCGGCTTCGCCACCGGCAGCCGGAACCAGTAGAAACCGTGGGCGCCGAGGGTCAGAAGGTAGGGCAACTCACCGATCGTCGGGAAGTGCACACCGCCGAGCAGTTCGATCGGCTCGACGCCCTGCCAGTGCCGCAGGTCCAGTTCGATCGGCTGCGGGAACCGGGACAGGTTGTTCACGCACAGCACCACGTCGTCGCCGAACTCGCGGATGTACGACAGCACACTCGGGTTCGATCCACCGAGGTCGGTGAAGGTGCCCATGCCGAAGCAGGGGTGCTGCTTGCGGGTCTGGATCATCCGGCGGGTCCAGTGCAGCAGCGACGAGGCGTTCTCCATCTCGGCCTCGACGTTCACCGCCTGGAAGCCGTAGACCGGGTCCATGATCACCGGGAGGTGCAGCTTCCCCGGGGTGGCGGTGGAGAACGACGCGTTGCGGTCCGGCGACCACTGCATCGGGGTCCGGACGCCGTCGCGGTCGCCCAGCCAGATGTTGTCGCCCATGCCGATCTCGTCGCCGTAGTACAGGATCGGCGAGCCCGGCAGGCTGAGCAGCAGCGCGGTGAACAACTCCATCTTGTTCGTGTCGTTGTCCAGCAGCGGCGCCAGCCGGCGGCGGATGCCGATGTTGGCCTTCATCCGCGGGTCCTGCGCGTACTCCGACCACATGTAGTCGCGGTCCTCGTCGGTGACCATCTCGAGCGTCAGCTCGTCGTGGTTGCGCAGGAAGATGCCCCACTGGCAGGTGTCCGGGATCTCCGGCGTCTGGGCCAGGATCTCGGAGATCGGGAAGCGCGACTCGCGCCGTACCCCCATGAAGATGCGCGGCATCACCGGGAAGTGGAACGCCATCTGGCACTCGTCACCGCCGGAGTCGCGGTCGCCGAAGTACTCGACCACGTCGGCCGGCCACTGGTTCGCCTCGCAGAGCAGGACGCGGTCCTCGTAGTTCGCGTCCACCTCCTTGCGGACCCGCTTGAGGAACTCGTGGGTGCGCGGCAGGTTCTCGCAGTTCGTGCCGTCGGTCTCGAACAGGTACGGCACCGCGTCCAGCCGGAAGCCGTCGACCCCCAGGTCGAGCCAGAACTTCAGCGCCTCGATCATCGCGTCGCCGACGGCCGGGTTCTCGAAGTTCAGGTCCGGCTGGTTCGAGTAGAACCGGTGCCAGAAGTACTGGCCGCGCACCGGGTCCCAGGTCCAGTTCGAGGACTCGGTGTCGACGAAGATGATCCGCGCGTCGGCGTACTTGTCGTCGGTGTCGGACCACACGTAGAAGTCGCCGTACGGGCCCTCCGGGTCCTCCCGCGACGCCTGGAACCAGGGGTGCTGGTCGGAGGTGTGGTTCATCACGAAGTCGACGATGATCCGGATCCCGCGGGCGTGCGCGGCCTCCATGAACGCGGCGAAGTCGGCGATCGTGCCGACCTCGGGCATCACACCGGTGTAGTCGGAGATGTCGTACCCGCCGTCGCGCAACGGCGACGGGTAGAACGGGGGTAACCAGAGACAGTCGACACCGAGCCACTCGAGATAGTCGAGCTTCTCGGTCAGGCCCTGCAGGTCGCCGATGCCGTCGGCGTTCGAGTCCTTGAAGGACCGCACGAGGACCTCGTAGAAGACGGCCCGCTTGAACCACAGCGGGTCACTCTTCGTCAGTCCGTGGTGCTGCTCCGGCAGCATGTCGGTCACGCTCACCTCCATCGGGTGTCTCCAAACCTAGCGGTACTACAGCTTGACTACAGCCCGGCGCCACGACGTGGCGCCGGTGTGTGGACCGCCCGGTTCAGGCACTGCACCCGTGTACCCCGTTACGGCGTACTCAAAAGGAGGGGGCAGTGCGTGGGGCCGGTGATCCCCGGAGACTCCGGTGATCCGCGGTGATGTGGTGACGCCATCGGCCGAACGGTCCCGCAAGGCGTTCCGCACAGTCTGGCGGCCCTTTGCCAGTACAAGCAAATAGGGCTCGCGCTCAGCCCACACTGCGATTCGATGACGACTCGCACCGCGGCTCGCACTGCCCGCGGGCACCGCGTTCGCGACCGCTCGGGTCGCTCAGCGGCGGAGTCCTTCGTTCTGCCGCTCGGTGCCCTGGTCGCGCCGGATCCACCTGCCACCACGCCACAACCGGGGTCGTCGTTTCACGGCCCCCGTGGCGTCCGCGACCCCGATCCGCGGGTCCTTCTTCTGCAGCAGTTCCTCGGCCGTGAACACCTGATCCGGCTCCAACGGCTCCGACTCGTCGGGTCCCACCGCGTTCTCCTTCCACCGGACCGGCCAGGTCGCTGCACCACCCGTACTCCGTGTACTACGTGCGCCGGGCGGCGTACCTTCTCGTGCAAAGGTACGCCGCCCGGCGGTTCGCTCGACCGTGATCGGTCCCGAACTCAGTCGCCGCCGAGAGTGGACGCCCTGCCGGTTCGCTTGACGGCCTGCTGGCCGGGCTGCGTGGCCGGCCGGGCCTGCGGAGCGGCGGCCGGGCCCGCGGACGTACCGGGTCGCGCGACCCCGTCGTTCGCCAGCCGCTGGACGCTCTCGACGTCCGGCGTCCGCAGCGGCCGGGACTTCCTGATTCCGGCTGCCTTCGCGATGCTGCGCCAGGTGCCGGCCGCGATCTCTTTACCGTGGTTCGGAACGGTGACGGTCTTGCCCGAGTCGTCCTGCCACACCTCGTGGCTGCCCTTGCCCCGGCCCGGGATCTTCTTGAAGCCCTGGCCCTTCAGTTCGCTCTCAGCCTCTTTGCGCCTCTTCGGTCCCGCCATCAGCCGTCGACCTCGACCGTGACCGTCACCTGCTCGGGCACGCCGACCACATCGGCGAGCGCGGCGATGGCTTCCTTCAGGTCCTCGATCGCCGCTTCCCGCGTCGCGCCCTCACCGTTGGCGAAGGAGTCCGGGTTCAACGCAGCCGAGGCGCACCAGGCGCCGTTCTCGTCCTGCTCGATGACGAAGGGAACTGTGATCTCGCGTTGCAACTTCCGCCTCCTGATGTCTGTTGACTACTCGCGATCGTAGGTCTGGTCCGGGGTCAGAATTCCCGGTTCGGTCGCGTGGTGTAACCGACAGCCGGTGGGCGGAACCGGCGGTCGCGGCTCGACGTCGCCGAGCGTGTCAGCCGCGGGGGTTCGCGGACTTGCGGGGACGGCGGGTGTACTTGGTGAAGCCGGCGCGTTCGGCGTCGGCCTCGGTGCGGAACCAGACCTCGGGTTTCGTACGGCCGTAGTACGGCGAGTCCGGGGTGTGGAACAGCATCGACTGCGCGTTGCCCTTGATCGTGAACCCGTCGGGCGGGCCCTGGTGCGGCACCGCGTCGGCCGAGCCTTCGCCGTACCGGCCGGGTGGTACGGCGGGATTCGCCTCCGGCCCGCTCTCCGTCGCCGGCTGCATGTGGTCGAACAGCGTCGGCTCCACATCCATCAACTGCGAGAACTCAACCCGCCCCGCATCCGAGGCAGGAGCCGCCTCGGCCGCAGGAGGGGACGTCGGCTCGGTTGGGGCCGCGGGCTCGGGTGCTGGGGTGGAGCGGGCGGCGGGAGTGCGTCGGGCGGACGGTGGCGGAGCGGCCGGCGGGTGAGTGGACGTCGGCTCGGTTGGGACAGCGGGCTCGGGTGTTGCGGCGGGAGTGCTTCGGGCGGACGGGGTTGGAGCCGTCGGCGGGGGAGTTGCTGCCGGAGTCTTCGGGCCGTCGGAGGTTGCCGGAGTTGGCGGTGGGGTGGAGGTTGCCGGGGGCGACTGGGCTGCTCTGGTGGCGGTTGTGCCGGCGAGGGGTTGCTCGTCGGCTCCGGGGTCCGCGGGGTGGGTGGCGGGGCGGCGGTGGTCCAGGAGGCGCCAGGTGATGGCTGCGCCCAGGACGAAGGCGAGGAGGGAGCCGAGCCAGTTGTCGCGTAGCAGCCAGCTCATCAGCGGACGCCCCTCGTTGGCCGGAGCCGGTGCAGCAGCCAAGCGGCCGCGCTGCCGAGGACGAACGCGACCAGCAGCAAGATCCAGACCTGTGCGATCAGCCAACTCATGCAATCCCCTACGGAAGCTATGGACCACGCATCTCGACGGCCACGACACCACGCCGAACGCGGCACGTGACCGTGCGGCGACATTACTCCGTCCACCACCGCCACCGCACTTCAACCTCGCCCTCGCCGTACGGGCCGGCTACTGACGGGGCCGGAGTTCGACGCGACGGTTGGCGATCCGGCCGGCGCCGGTGTCGTTCGAGGCGATCGGGAAGGACTCGCCGTACCCGTTCGCGATGATGCGGTCGGGCGCCACCCCGAGCCGGACCAGTTGGTCCTTCACCGCGGCGGCCCGGCGCTCGGACAGCGGCAGGCTGGTCGCGGGCGAGCCGAGGTTGTCCGTATGACCGGCCACCTCGACGCGGGCCGTCGTACACGACTTCAGCAACGCGGCCGCCTTGACCACGGACGGCTTCGACGCGTCGTTCACGATCGAGGTACCGGACAGGAAGATGATCGGGTGCTGCCGGGTGAACGCGCCCAGCCGGCTCTGGAACGTCCGGCACGGCTCGCTCACCGCGGTCTTCGCGGCCGCCGGAAGCTCCAGTTCGTCGGCGATCACCGCGCCGGGGACGGCCCTCGCCGCGGCCCGGCCGACGGTCGCCTTGGTCGCCTGGTCCGGGACCTGACCGGACAGTGTCACGGTGGTCCCGTCGTACCGCACCGAGGCGTCGCCGGTCCCGATCGCGAGCGCCCGCAGCAGCGCGGACAGCGTCGTCGCGTCGGCGAGCCCGTTGGCCGGGTCGATCGTCGTGCGGTCGTCGTACTCACGGTCCTCGCCGAGCAACTGCTCCACCTCGGCGGTGACGGCGTCCTTGACCGCCTGGCTCTTCACCGGCGCCTGCACCCGGATCGCGCGATTCGTGCGCCCGACCTCGAACGCCGGTACGCCGGACTCCTCGGCCGTTCCCGTGGTGGGTGCCGTGGTGGGTGTCGGCGTACTGCCGGAGGCCTGGCTGTTCTCGACCGAGACCGACCGCACCCCGTCGACGCCTGCGACGACCTCCCGGACGCGGCCCGCATCCACCCCCGCCGGTACGGCGACGCGCGCGTCCCGGCCGTCGAAGTCGACGTGGCTGGTCTCGATGCCGCGCGCCTTCAGCGCGGACTCGGTGCGCTCGCGGAGGTCGTCCTCGGTGGTGCCGGCCCGGGCGGGAATCAGCACAGCGGTCAGCAATACAGGGACTGCGAGGGCCGCGAGCAACCAGATGACGAGCGGCCGTCGGACGAGACCGGGCACTGTTCCTCCGTGGATGCGGTCAGAGTGACCGTGCGCCAGGAGACTACTCCGCCTCGCAGTCCGATCGCACACCAGCCGGGGGAGCGGCGCGGTGTTTCCGCGGGTTTCCTGTCCTGTTTCCGACAGGACGCATTTGTGCCAGCCCGGCGCGCAAGGAATCCCTTGACTTATTTCGTGGCGTGAACCGTACTTGTGAGCGGGCCGGTTCGACTGGGGGAGGGGCTTGCTGTGTTGTCGATGGAGAGGCCGTCCGATTCGTCGTTGATCATCGGCGTGGCCGCGTCCACGGCCGAACGAGTACAGCTCGCCCGTCTGCTGGGCGAGGCCGACGCGCTGCTGCTGGTGGCGAACGCCGATCAGGCGCGCGCGTTCCTGGAGCTCACCGGCGTCACCCCCGGTACGGCGTTCTCGGCGCCGACCGTGGTGGCGGCGGCGGAGCGATCCGCCCAGATCAAGGCGGTCCGCGACGTACCGCCGCCGGAGCCGTCGACCGAGCTGCGGCTGGACGTCGACCGCCGCGTGGTCCGCTGGAAGGACCGCGAGATGCCGTTGACCCGGCTCGAACACGACTTCCTGCACTGCCTGGTAGCCGAACCCGGCCGGGTCTGGACGTACCAGCGTCTGCACCACGCCGTCTGGGGCAACGAACACCTCGGCCACGGGTCGCACATCCACTCGGTCGTCAAACGCCTCCGCCAGAAACTGGCCAACCTCGGCGCCACCGTCACCATCCACGCGGTCCGAGGCGTCGGCTTCCACCTCCTCCCGACCGCCTGACCCCCAATCCGCGCAGGTGGGGAACCTGACTGGTCATCTGAGGTTCGCAGGATTCCCCACCCCGATCAGGCACCCTGGTCCGCAGGGGATGGGGAAACCGGGCCAGCCGCGGTGGCGGAGGACGGTGGCGACCTGGATTGCAGCACCACACGGGTCCTCCACGATCTGGTAACCGAACCGGAGCGTGGCCTGCTCGCTCATCAGCGCCACGTTGTCCCTGGTCATGTCGCGCCAGCGGGAGCTGGTGTCCTCGTGTCCAACACGACCGTCCAGCTCGACGATCAGGTCGTAGTCGTACACGGTGTCGCGATACGAAACTCCGTACCCGCCGGCCACGCGCACCTGTCGTCTCGCGGACGGGAGCCCATGCGCACGTTCGACCTTGCGGAGGTAGAAGAGCTCCAGGAAAGACTCGACTCCGTCGGCAGCGTCACGCAGTACATGGACGAGGAAGCGGTGGCGGGGGAGTTGCTGCGTCCGGGCCAACTCGGTCAGCAGTCGTTGTGGCGTCGTACGGCGCTGACGGCAAACGTCGAGCACCAGCGACGCCGCAGCATCCGCCCGCGCCCGTCGACTCGCAACCGTCAGAACAGCCGTCTCGAGTCGGACCGTCGGCAGCTCCCGCGATCCGAGCACGCGGTACGCGAAGTCCCGCGTCCGCGTGATGACAACACCAGGCTCCCCACGCACCTTGCGCCGGTGCGGTATCTCCAGCCGGATCACATCTGTCTGGCTGCGCTCGATCCCGTACTGCCGAAGCGCAGTCTCCCCGGCCAACGCGGCCTCCGGACCGTACGCGAGCCAGGCCGCCCACACCCGCGTCTCCCAGGGCACCGGGCCGGAGAAATGTACGTACGCCCCGCGATAGAGCCGCTGGATCCGCCCCGTACGGCGCCGCGCCGCGAGCGAGCGGTCCGATATCCCTGACGTGTTCGCCTGCGCCCGGCTGAACGCTCCCCGTTGCCGATGCAGGATCTCGTCGAATTCCCGTTCCACCCCCAAGAAGATGCACCACCCCCACCCCGCCGTACGCCGCCAACTCCCAACCTGTGCAAAACCGGGAGTGGGGAATCCTCCTGGTCGTTCCAGGTGCGGCCGATTCCCCACCGGAAACGGGCTCGGCCCCCGGACCAGCGTGGTCCGGGGGCCGAGTTCTGTACTACCTGGCTATCTGATCGACTTCAGGGCGAAGTCCTCGGTGACGGGTTCACCGGCCAGGAGACGGGTGGTGCGGGTCTGGGGCCTGTAGCCGTCCTTCGCGGCGATCAGGGTGAGCGGGTTGTTGCGACGGTCGAGCCAGTAGGCGTAGCCGCCGTCCTTGTCGGTGATGAAGGTGTAGGACTGCGCCCACGAGTCCACCTGCACGATCGCGCCCGGGAGGGCGGCGGAGGCGCCGGACGAGCTGACGCCCGTGACCGTGCCCTGCAGCTTGCTCCAGGTCGTGGGCGGGGTGACGGTCATCGTCACGCCGACCGGTGCGACCGAGTAGGGGGTGTTCTCGCGGATCGTGACGCCGCCGCTGTAGGTGCCGGGCTGGTCGACGCTCGCGGTGAGCGTGACCTTGACAGTCGTCGACTGTCCCGGGGCCAGGGTGGCCTCGGTCTTGTCGATCGACATCCAGCTGACGTCGGCCGACGACTCGGAGCAGTCCTCGAGACCCGGCAGGGCCTCACTGTCCACGGTCGCCGTGAAGCCGCCGGACGAGCCGCCGACCTTGTAGAAGCCACACGCCGCACCACCGCGGTACCGCGGCAGGTTGGCGTTCGGCAGTGCCGACCAGGCCTGGGCCGACGGGTCGTAGGCGAAGCCGGCGTTGGTCACCGCGCCCGCCTGGACACCGCCGACGATCAGCAGCTTCCCGCCGGCGACGGCGTACGACGCCGCCCAGTGGTCGGCCGGAGCGTCGGCGATCGCGGTCCACGAGTCCGCACCCGGGTCGTAGACGTACGCCGACTTCTGCGACGTCGCGCCGTCGTTGCCGCCGGCGCAGTACAGCAGGCCGTCGATGGCGCCGCAGGACGCGAACGCGACCGACTTCGGGTAGTTCGCCAGCGTCTCCCACGCGTTGGCGGCCGGGTCGTACCGGACCACCGAGTTGCTCATCGGAGTACAGCCGGAGGTGGTGCACCCGCCGACGGCGTACAGCTTGCCGTCGAGCACGGCCTGACCGGCGGCGGCCCGCGGGGCCGGGTTGGCGGCCAGTGCGGTCCAGGCGTTGGCGGCCGGGTCGTACGACCAGGTCTCCGGCGCCGGGCCGGACGGTCCCCAGCCGGAGCTGGCGATGATCTTGCCGTCGATCACCCCGACGGTGATCGCGTTGCGGGCGCCCGGCAGCGGGGCGATCGCGGTCCAGGCGAGCGACGCCGGGTCGTACACGTAGCTGTTCGCCGTCGACGCACTACCGTTGCCACCGGCAATCGAGTAGAGCTTGCCGTCGAGGTTGACCACGCGGTTGTCCATCACGGTCGCCGGGTAGTCGGCGATATCGGTCCACGGAGCCGCCATCGGCTTCGCGGCGGCCGGCGAGGAGCCTGTCTTGCCCGACAGCATCCGGGCGAACGAGGTGTCCACGGCGAGCCGCTGCAGCGGGGCGCCCGGCCCGTTCTCCACCTGCTCCTTGGTGGTCTTGGTGCCGTTCGCGTTCTGCAGGACGAAACCGTTGTCCTTCTCCCCGAACTTCACCTCGACGTCCGCGCCGCCGGTGTTGGTGACCGTGAACGACTTCGTCACCTTCCCGGTCGGCAGCTTCAGGTTGCCGCTGACGGCGCCCGGTGTGACGGCCAGCTGACCGGCCTTCAGGCTGTAGTCGGCGGTGGTGGCCCAGTCGGCCTCGACCGGGACGGTCGCGGTCGTGCTGACGTAGTTGCCGGCCTTGGCGGTGAAGCCCTGGTCGCCGTCGGCCGACGAGTACAGCCAGTAGAAGCCGTCGTTCAGAGCGGTGTCCTCAGGGGTCGCCGCCGTCGTCGCGGACTCGCTGCTGCCGTCACGGGTGACGACCGCGCCGTTCACGAACCCGTTGGTGTTGGCGTCCTTGACGTTGCCGACGACGATGCCACCGCCGGTCGGCTCACAGGTGACCTGGCTGCCGACGAGCACGTTGTCGACCTGCCACCACCATTCGTACGACGCGTTGTAGTAGTGGAACCGTACCTGGACCGCCGCCTGACCGGCCGCCTGCGGGATCGCGATCTCCTTGACTCCGCGGACGTCGGCCGACTGGGTGAGCACGTTGCTCCAGGTGGCGCCGCCGTCGATCGACAGGTCGACGTCGGCCTTCTCCCCGCCCAGGTAGTTGAGGTCCTGGTTGAACCGGATCACCGGAGCGGTGACCGAGGTCAGGTCCACGACCGGGCTGACCAGCGACGTGTCCTGCGAACCGCCGCCGCCGTACTTGTCGCTGTCGATGATCGCGAAGTTGCCGCTGCCGCCGGCCAGGTTGCCGCGGTTGCCGGGGTTGTCGAACTTCCAGACCTGCCCGTTGCCCTTGTTGTCGACCACGGTCCAGCCGTTCGGGGCGGCCTTGGCGTCGAAGGTCTCGTAGACGCCGTCCGAGCCCCACTTGTAGCCGGGCGCGGTGGTGCAGGCGGTGGCGCTGACCGGGACCGCGATGTTCTTCGTCAGGTTGCCGCTGCCGACCGTGATCGGCTCGCTGACGGTCTGGTACCCGGCGTACGTCGTCTCGACCTTGAGCGAGTACGCCGCACCCGACGGGACCTTCAGGCTGTACCGGCCGTTGCTCGGGGTCGTGTAGTCGAACACGCCACCCGGGCCCTCGACCGACACCTTCGCGTACAGCGGCCAGCCGTGGCCGGAGCCGTCCGTGACAGTGCCACCGACGCTCACCTGCGGAGTGCTCTCCAGGGCGAAGCTCTTGGTGGTGGTCTGGCCGGTGGTGATCGTGGCGGTGGCGGTCTGGGTCTTGTACCCGAAGGACGCGACCGTCAGGGTGTAGTCGCCGGCCGTCAGCACCGACGAGAACGTACCGTTGCTGCTGGTGGTCAGCGTCTTGTCGGGCTGACCCTCACGCTGGACCGTCACGCTCGCGCCGGCGAGGGCGGCACCACCGGTGGCGGCGGTGACGGTGCCGGTCAGCGTGCCGGTGTCGCCGATCGGCGCGGCGCTCACCAGCGCCAGCGCGTCCAGGCGGCCCTGGCCGAAGACGTTGTTGTTCGCGTCGGTGCCGCCGCACTGGCTGTTCGGCGTGTCGATCGCGGTGGTGTTCAGCAGCGCGCGCGTGGCGGCGACGTCACCCTTGAGGGACGGCGAGGCCGACCACAGCAGGGCGATGGCGGCCGCCAGGTGCGGCGTTGCCATCGACGTACCGTTGAACGCGCCGTAGGTGCTGCCCGGCAGGCTGGACCGGACGTTGACACCGGGGGCCGAGATGTTCGGCTTGATGGTGCCGCCCTGACCCGCACCGCGACCGGAGAAGCTCGCGATGTTGTTGTTGATGTCGTAGGCACCGGCCGAGTAGTTGCTCGTCAGGCTGCCCGGCGAGCCACTGCTGTTGCAGCCCAGTTCACCGCTGTTGCCGTTGGCGAACGCACCGAAGATCCCGGACGCGGTCCAGGCCAGGGTGATGTCCTCCATGAACGGGTCGTTCGACGGCAGCGTGGAGCCCCACGAGTTGTTGATGATGTTCGGCCGCTTGCTCGCGTCCGGGTTCTGGCCCTGCAGGTCGGTCGGCTCCAGCATCCACTGGCCTGACTCGATCAGCGCGGCGTCGCTCGGGCAGCAGCCGTTCGCGGCGATCCACTTCACGCCCGGGGCGACGCCGATCTGGTTGCCCGCGCCGTCGTCGCCGACCATGGTGCCCATCGTGTGGGTGCCGTGGCCGTTGCCGTCGGACGGGGCGGCCGGCGAGGTGCCGGCCGCGTCGAACCAGTTGTAGTTGTGGTTGAAGGTGCCGTCACCGTTGTTGCCGCGGTACTGGTTCACCAGCGCCGGGTGGTCGTACTGCACACCGGTGTCGATGTTCGCGATGACGATGCCCTCGCCCTTGTCGCCGTACTGCGACCAGACCTGGTTCGCCTTGATGTTCGCGATACCCCACTCGACGGCCTGGACCGCCATCTCGGACTGGCCGGGGGTGACCTTCGGCACCTCGACCTGGGCCGGGGCGTACAGACCCTCGACCTCGGTGTGCGCGGCCAGGTTCTTGGCCAGGTCGAGCGAGCCGCTCTCGATGCGGATCGCGTTCGTGCCCCAGAACGACTGGTACTGCACGTGCTGCGCGTCCAGTTCGGCGCGGATCTTCGCCTGGCTGTCCGCGGCGGCCTTCTTCAGCGCGGCGGCGACCGCCGTACCGCGCTCGTTCCAGTTGGTGATCCGGCCGGCGGCGGTCAGGTCGGCCTTGGCCGCGAACCGGACCCAGTAGTCCGTCGCGGGCTTGGCGTCCTTGCCCTCCAGCTTCGCCATCAGGTCCGGCTTGATCTTGGAGGCCGGTGTGGCTTCCGGCTTGGTGGGCGGTCCAGAATCCGGCACTGCCTGGGCCTGGCCTACCGAGGCCAGTCCGGTGGCCAGCACGGCCACCGTCGCCAGGGCACCCACCAGAGATCTGGCGAGTCCCCTTCGTGGTTGATGTGACATCTCTGCAGCCCCTCACTTGAAAGACCCCGAGTCGACTCCCCCGAGTCATCTGCTGCAGGAGGGCTCACAGCGCGTGCCCCCCAGGCTGCGGCATGTGACACCGCCAGCCTGACGTGGACCTTATGTGTCAGAACAACGTGGTAACAAGCACACTTCGTGAGCAACTTGTGACTAGCTGTCGCGCCGATCGAGGCAAGCTAGGCAAACCTTGGCAGTTCGTTGACGATCGCGGGCAACGGTTGACATCGTGACTAGATGGTCACCGCCCGTGAACCCGCCCCTACGGACGCCGATCTCACAGAGACCTTCCCGCTGCTGATCGCGATCGCCGCCTCGGCCGAACAGCGCGTCCGGCTCGCCGAACTCGTCGACGACGTGGCGCCGCTGCTGCTGGTCTCCAGCCTCGACGAACTGCGCAAGCTCCTGGTGCCCGTCCAGCCGCCACCGCCGGCCGGGTCCGAAAAGCAGCCGCCGGACCCGGACGCGGTCGAGGCCACCGCCGTCCGCGCGACCGGCGACGACCCGGACGCCGACGTACTCACCATCGACCGGGACCGCTCGGTCGCCCGCTGGCACGGCGGCGAGATCCAGCTGACCGAGCTCGAGCAGGAGCTGCTCGGCCGCCTGATGTCCACGCCGCTGCGGGTCTGGTCGTACGACGCCCTGCACCAGACCGTGTGGCGGGACCGGAACGTCCGCGGCACCGGCGACGTGCACTCGGTCGTGAAGCGCCTGCGCCGCAAGCTCGACGACCTCGGGACGACGGTCACCATCGACGCCGTCCGCGGCATCGGGTTCCGGCTCACCGATCACCAGCGCCCGACGATCACCGATCTGCGCGCGGGGTAACGTCGCCGGATGTGACGTTCTCTGCGCTGAGTCATCTCGAGTGCCCGCGGTGTGGAGCGACCCATGACGCCGACCGGATCATCGGCCTGTGCCCGTGCGGATCGCCGCTGCTGGCGCGGTACGGCGTACCGGAGCTGAAGAAGCAGGACCTGACCACGCGGCCGCCGGATCTGTGGCGGTACCACGAACTGCTGCCGGTGCGTTCGCCGGAGAACGTGGTGACGCTGGGGGAGGGGATGACGCCACTGCTGCCGTTGCCCCGGTACGGCGCGGCGCTCGGCGTCGACCGGCTGCTGATGAAGGACGAGGGTCTGATCCCGACCGGGACGTTCAAGGCCCGGGGCGCCGCCGTCGGGGTGTCCCGTGCGTACGAGCTCGGCGTCCGGAAGATCGCGATGCCCACGAACGGGAACGCCGGGTCGGCGTGGGCCGCGTACGCCGCCCGCGCCGGGATGGAGGCGCTGATCGCGATGCCGCGGGCCGCGCCGGAGATCTGCCGGCGCGAGGTGACCGCGGTCGGGGCGCGGCTGCAGCTGATCGACGGCCTGATCGGCGACGCGGCGGCGTACATCCGGGAGCAGCCCGGGTACTTCGACGCGTCGACGCTGAAGGAGCCGTACCGGATCGAGGGCAAGAAGACGATGGGCCTGGAGATCGCGGAGCAGCTGAACTGGCAACTGCCCGACGTGATCGTCTACCCGACCGGAGGCGGCGTCGGCATCATCGGCATCTGGAAGGCGCTCACCGAACTGCGCGACCTCGGCTGGATCGACGGCCCGCTGCCGCGCCTGGTCGCGGTGCAGTCGACGGGCTGTGCGCCGATCGTCCGCGCGTGGGAGAAGGGCCTGCCGGAGAGCGAACCCTGGCCCGACGCCCAAACCGTTGCCTTCGGCATCACCGTCCCCAAGGCCCTCGGCGATTTCCTCGTCCTGCAAGCGATCGCGGAAACCGACGGTTGCGCCGTGGCCGTCGACGACGACGACATCCTCACCGAGCAACACCGCGTCGCCCAACTCGAAGGCGCCTTCGTCTGCCCCGAAGGCGCCGCCAACTTCGCCGCCATCCGCACGCTCCGCGAGTCCGGCTGGATCCACGCCGACGACCAGGTCGTCGCCCTGAACACCGGCGCCGGGTTGAAGTACCCGGAAACCGTCCCGCTCTAGGAGGACTGGTCCGTCCCGCGCGGTGCTCCGCGTGGGGCTGCTCATCTACCCCCGGAAACAGTCCGTCAGGCCTGGCCGCGGCGGACGGCGAGGATGTGGGCGGGGTCGCCGTTGGGGTCGAGTTTGACGTAGTTGCTCTGGCCCCAGCGCCACGTCGCGCCGCTGATTTCGTCGTACACCGTGAAGGTGTCCTCCGGGCGCATGCCGAGGGCGGCCATGTCGAGGTGGACCATCGACTCGCGGACCGAGTGCGGGTCGGTGTTCACGATGACGATCACGGTGTCGCTGTGGCCGTCGGGGGCGGTCGAGCGCTTCGAGTAGCACATGATCGCTTCGTCCTCGACGGAGTGCAGCGTGAGGTTGCGCAGCTGCTGCAGCGACGGGTGCCGGCGGCGGATGTTGTTCAGCAGCGTCAGGTACGGCGCCAGCGTGCGGCCTTCACGTTCCGCCGCCTCCCAGTCCCGCGGGCGGAGCTGGAACTTCTCCGTGTCGAGGTACTCCTCCGACCCGGGCCGCAGCGCCACGTGCTCGAACAGCTCGTACCCGGCGTACACACCCCAGGCGGGCGACGACGTCGACGCGATCGCGGCGCGGATCTTGAACGCGCCCGGTCCGCCGTACTGCAGGTACGCCGTGAGGATGTCCGGCGTGTTCACGAAGAAGTTCGGCCGCAGGTAGTGCGCGCTCTCCTGCGTCAGCTCGGTCAGGTACTCCTCGAGCTCCCACTTCTCGTTGCGCCAGGTGAAGTACGTGTACGACTGGTGGAACCCGACCTTCGCCAGCTCGCGCATCATCGGCCGCCGGGTGAACGCCTCGGACAGGAACACCACGTCCGGGTCCGTCTTGCGGATCTCGCCGAGCAGGTACTCCCAGAAGTTCACCGGCTTGGTGTGCGGGTTGTCGACCCGGAACACCGTGACGCCCTTGGAGATCCACAGCCGGACGATCCGCAGTACTTCGGCGTAGATGCCCTCGGGGTCGTTGTCGAAGTTGATCGGGTAGATGTCCTGGTACTTCTTCGGCGGGTTCTCGGCGTACGCGATCGAGCCGTCGGCGCGGACCGAGAACCACTTCGGGTGTTCCTTCACCCACGGGTGGTCCGGCGACGCCTGCAGCGCGAGGTCGATCGCGACCTCCAGGCCGACCTCGCGGGCGCGGCCGACGAAGTACTCGAAGTCCTCGAAGGTGCCGAGCTCCGGGTGGATCGCGTCGTGGCCGCCCTCCTCGGAGCCGATCGCCCACGGCGAGCCCGGGTCGCCCGGCTTCGGGTCGAGGGTGTTGTTCGGGCCCTTGCGGAACGAGTGGCCGATCGGGTGGATCGGCGGCACGTAGAGGATGTCGAAGCCCATCTTCGCGACGGCCTCGAGGCGCTCGGCGGCGGTCCGGAAGGTGCCCGACTTCCACTGTCCGGTCGCTTCGTCGTACTTGGCGCCCTCGGAGCGAGGGAAGAACTCGTACCAGCTGCCGTACAGCGCACGCGTCCGGTCGACCCACACCGGGTACGTCTCCGACGACGTGATCAGCTCACGCACCGGGTACCGGCCGAGGGCCGAGCGGACCTGGGGGGAGATGCCCGCGGCGAGCCGCGCCTCCGGCGGCAGCGCGCCGTTGGCCAGCGCGTGCGCGGCGTCGCTCAGCGTCGACCGGTCCGCCCGTACGGCGGGCGGCACACCGGCGGCCGCCCGGTCGAAGAACGCGGCGCCCTCGGCGAACATCAGGTCGACGTCGATCCCGGCCGGCACCTTGATCTCGGCGTTGTGCCGCCAGGTCCCGTACGGGTCGCTCCAGCCCTCGACCGCGAACGTCCACGCGCCCTGCTCCTGCAGCGTCACGTCGACGGTCCACCGGTCGGTGCCCTGACCGACCGGGGTCATCAGCATCCGTCTGGTCTGTCCCGACGGCGAGGTCAGCACGACGTTCGCGTTCACCGCGTCATGGCCTTCCCGGAAGACCGTGGCCGCGATGGTGAACGTCTCGCCGACCGAGGCCTTGGCCGGATACGCTCCGGCGTCGACGGTCGGGGTGACGTCGGTGATCGGGATGCGCCCAGTCATGGCGTAGAGGAACCTTCCCTCGCGAATGTGAAGCCGGCCCGATTGCGATCCGGCGGGTGGGGTAACTACGTCGGGTGGTGCAGCACTGACGTTATCGGTTCCCACCCGGTGTACGTGACACACAGCTCTGCAAAATCTTGCTCGCGTTGCAAGATCGATGCATCCCGAAGGTGTTTTGCGCACCCCGGCCCGGTACGGTGTCCCGGTGCGAGCGATACGACGATTCTCCGTCCGCCCTGTCCTGCCCGAGCCGCTGACCGGCCTGGGCACCCTGGTGAACAACCTCCGCTGGGCCTGGCACCCGGAGACGCAGGACGTCTTCGAGGCTGTCGACCCGCAACTGTGGCGGAGCACCGGCGGTGACCCGGTCAAGCTGCTCGGCGAGGTCCCGGCGGCCCGGCTCGACGAGCTGGCCAACGACCACGCTTTCCTGCGCCGGCTGGAACTGGCTGTCGCCGACCTGGACAGCTACGTGACCGACGACCGGTGGTTCCAGACCGCGGGCGGCTCACCGCTCGACGCGGTCGCCTACTTCTCCCCGGAGTTCGGCATCACCCACGTGCTGCCGCAGTACTCCGGCGGTCTCGGCATCCTCGCCGGTGACCACCTGAAGGCGGCCAGCGACCTCGGTGTCCCGCTGATCGGTGTCGGCCTGCTGTATCGGCACGGCTACTTCGCGCAGTCGCTGAACCGTGAGGGCTGGCAGCAGGAGCGTTACCCCCTGGTGGACCCGGACGGGCTGCCGATCAGCCTGCTCCGGGATGGTGACGCTCCGGCCACCGTCACGCTGACGCTGCCCGGCAACCGCGAGCTGCACGCGCAGATCTGGGTCGCCCAGGTCGGCCGGGTGCCGCTGCTGATGCTCGACTCCGATATCGAGGAGAACGAGCCCTCCGAGCGCGAGGTCACCGACCGGCTGTACGGCGGTTCGACCGAGCACCGGCTGCTCCAGGAGCTGCTGCTCGGCGTCGGCGGTGTCCGCGCGGTCCGCACGTACTGCCGGATCACCGGCCATGCGGCGCCCGAGGTGTTCCACACCAACGAGGGCCACGCCGGCTTCCTCGGCATCGAGCGGATCCGTGAGCTGGCCGCCGAGAAGGACCTGGACTTCGACACCGCGCTCGAGGTCAACCGCGGCGGCACCGTGTTCACCACGCACACCCCGGTGCCGGCCGGTATCGACCGGTTCCCGGTCGAGCTGATCCAGCAGCACTTCTCGGCGGACGTGTTCGGCCCGGAGGTCCCGATCGAGCGGATCCTCGAGCTCGGCGCCGAGGACTTCGAGGGCGGCGACCCGGCGCTGTTCAACATGGCGATCATGGGCCTGCGGCTGGCCCAGCGCGCGAACGGCGTGTCGAAGCTGCACGGTGTCGTCAGCCGGGGCATGTTCGCCGGGCTGTGGCCGAGCTTCGACCCCATCGACGTACCGATCACCTCGATCACGAACGGCGTCCACGCCCCGACCTGGGTGGCGCGTGAGGTCCACGACCTGACGTACGCGAACTACACGGCTGACGGCGACTCGGTGTTCGAGGGGCTGGACAAGACCACCGACGCGCAGATCTGGGAGACCAAGCGGCTGCTCCGGCAGCGGTTCATCGACGACACCCGGTCGCGGGTCCGGCAGTCCTGGCTGAACCGCGGCGCCAGCGAGGCCGAGCTCGGCTGGGTCGACTCGATCCTCGACCCGGACGTGCTGACGATGGGGTTCGCGCGGCGCGTCCCGTCGTACAAGCGGCTGACGCTGATGCTGCGCGACCCGGAGCGGCTGAAGGCACTGCTGCTGCACCCGCAGCGGCCGGTGCAGATCGTGATCGCCGGCAAGGCGCACCCGCACGACGAGGGCGGCAAGAAGCTCATCCAGGAGATGGTCCGCTTCGCCGACGACCCGGAGGTGCGGCACCGGATCGTGTTCGTGCCGGACTACGACATCGCGCTCGCGCAGCCGATGTACCCGGGCTGCGACGTCTGGCTGAACAACCCGCTGCGCCCGTACGAGGCCTGCGGCACGTCCGGCATGAAGGCGGCGCTGAACGGCGCGCTCAACCTTTCCATCCGCGACGGGTGGTGGGACGAGTGGTACGACGACGAGTTCGGCTGGGCGATCCCGTCCGCGGAGGGGATCGAGGACACCGACCGGCGCGACGACCTCGAGGCGCACGCGCTGTACGACCTGATCGAGAAGCAGGTCGCGCCGCGGTTCTACGACGGTGAGGTCCCGGGCCGCTGGATCGAGATGCTGCGGCACACGATCAAGGAGCTCGGCCCGAAGGTGCTCGCGACCCGGATGGTGCGCGACTACGTCGAGCAGCTGTACGTGCCGGCCGCGCAGTCGTCGCGGGCGCTGAACTCGACGTACGACGGTGCGCGCGAACTGGCCGCGTGGAAGCAGAAGGTCCGGGCGGCGTGGCCGCAGATCCGGGTCGACCACGTGGAGCTCCAGGGCCTCGGCGACGTACCGCAGCTCGGGACGACGGTCGGCCTGCGCGCCTTCGCGGCGCTCGGTGACCTGGCGCCGTCCGACATCTGTGTCGAGGTCCTGCACGGCCGCGTCGACACCAACGACGAGATCACGGACCCGGTCCGCACGCAGCTGTCGCTGGCCGAGACCTACGAGGGCAACCGGCACCGGTACGAGGGCGAGCTGAAGCTGGACCGCACCGGCCCGTTCGGCTACACGGTCCGCGTCGTCCCGAACCACCAGGGCCTCGCCAGCCCCGCCGAGCTCGGCCTCGCCGCCGGCCCGTCGGACCCCGAGGACCCCGAAACCCCCGACCTGCCCGCCGGCTCGGAGTTCTGAGCCTCCACCACAAAAGACACACCCCCGCCTGCCTCACCAGGCGGGGGTGTTTTGTTGCTCCCTAAGGGCCTGTGAGCGGCGGGCATAGGGAAGATTTCCTATGCGTGCGCCGTCCTCACGGCAGCAGATTCCTCCTGGTCCCGGCACAGGAGGAGAACACATGAGCACCGAAGTCGAGCCGCGGTTCCGTGATGCGCTGCGGAGCCTGCCTGCGCGGGTCTGGATCGTCAGCCTCGGCATCCTGGTCAACAAGGTCGGCAACTTCCTGCCCGTGTTCATCGTGCTGTACCTGACCGGACGCGGCTACTCCGCCGGGGCCGCGGGATTCGTACTGGGGGTGTCCGGGCTCGGCAACGTGGTGGGCAACGCGCTCGGCGGCTCGCTCGCGGACCGGTTCGGGCGGCGCTGGACGATCGTGGCGTCCGCCGTACCGACCGCCGGGCTGACCGCGGTCGTGCCGTACCTCGGGTCGCTCGCGGTCATCGGCGCGGTGGTCGGTCTGATCGGTGTGACGTCGCAGATCTATCGCCCGGCCGCGGCCGCGGTGTTGCTGGACTCGGTGGAGTCCAATCAGCAACGGCTGGCGGCTTTCGGAGTGTTCCGGTTCGCGATGAACATCGGTGCGGCTCTTGGTGGCGTCATCGGTGGTCTGCTGGCCAGTACGTCGTACGAGGAGCTCTTCCTCGGCAACGCGGCGGCGTGTCTGCTGTTCGGTGCGGTCGTGGCGGTGCTGCTGCGGGACGCTCCCCGCCGGCGGTCCGCGGCCGCTGTGACGGACGAGAGTACGGCGGTCGGCTACCGGCAGGCGCTCGGCGACCGCAGGCTGACGCGGTTCCTGCTGATGACCTTGGTCGGTGAGTTCGTCTACATCCAGTCCACGGTCGGTCTGCCGCTGCACGTCAGCGATGTGGGGCTGAGTGCGCGCGACTTCGGCCTGCTGATCGGACTGAACGGCCTGCTGGTGCTGGCGTTGGAGCTACCGCTCACCGGCTTCGTCTCCCGGTACCGCGCCGAGTATGTACTTGCCGTTGGCAATCTCTTCATCGGTCTCGGTCTGGCCTTGACAGGACTCGCGGCCGGGATGCCGCTGCTGGCCGTGACGGTGCTGTTGTGGACATTCGGCGAAATGACGACCAGCTCAGTCGCCGCGGCGTACCTCGGCAGCCTCGCTCCGCCGCGGCTGGTCGGCCGCTACCAGGGTCTGTACGGCGTCGCGTACACGATCGGTACGGGCGCCGGACCGCTCATCGGTGGAGCCGCCTACGCGGTCCGGCCCTGGTTGCTGTGGGTCGTGGTCGCCGCGGCGGGCCTGCTGTCCGCCCAGCTGTGTCTGCCTAGACGTCGACCCACGCGAACGGCCCACCGGCCGGTGAGGTGAGGAACGACCGGCCTTTGAAGGTCAGGCCGGGGTGGGTGCGGTAGAGGTCGTTGACCTCCTTGGTCGCGGTCTCGTCTCCGTTGTCGGAGGCAACCATCAGGTGGGCGATCCGGTCGGTGAGCTCGACGTCCGCACCGTCGAGCGTGTCGGACATGGTGCCCCAGTTGTCCCAGAGCAGGAGCTCGTCGCCGTTCAGGTGGGCGAGCTGGTAGTGCACGTAGGTGCGGATGAACCAGCCGCCGTGGAGTTTGAGCGGCGCGTCCGGGTCGGGGTCGGCGCCGTACAGGTCGCCGTCGAGCTCGCCGGCCCGGTACCCGAGCCACACCTCCGCGGCCGACGTGAACGGCCCGCGTGGCATGTCCGCCACGTCGAACGTGAACCTCGGATCGGCCGGATCCATCTCGGCGTCGATCATCACCCAGCGGTCACCGTTCCAGTACTCGGCGACCACGTGGTCGTGGTTGAAGCCCTCGGCGAAGTAGTTCCCGAACCCGATCCGGCTGCGCGCGGGGATCCCCTTGTGCCGTAGGGCCGACACGAACACCAGCGTGTAGTCGCGGCAGCACCCCACGACCCGGTCCACCGGCTCCCGCGGCACCGCGAGCGCCGTACCGTTGCGTTTCTGGTCCGTGGCGAGGATCGCCGACACCCAGCGGTGGTCGATCTCGGCGAGGCGTTCGCCGGTGAACTCGATCCCGCCGGCGCGGTAGTGGATCAGCAGGTTCCGCACCACCGCCGCGATGTCGGTGACGTCGTCCGGCAAGGCGTCGAACAGTCCGGCGTGGACGCCCGGGTCGCTGAAGCGGGTCTGCAGCGCGTAGTCCATCAAAGCTTCCTCTCGAGAACGGGTACGGCGATGTCGACGGCCGGCTCGTGGCGGGGGAGGAGGTGGCAGTCCGGGCGGTAGACCTCCCGCGGCGGACCCGCCTCGGGGGTGCCGGAGGCGCGGACCCAGTCGTAGACGAGGTCGTACGCGAGCATGATCCGCGGGTAGGCGCACTCGTCCATCGTGATCGTGCAGTACGCCTCCCGGTGCGCCGGTTCGACCCGGATCGCGATCCGGCCGGACGGGTCGACCAGGCCCTCGAACGGCACGCATATCTCGACCGTCGCCTCGCCCTCGGGTGTGACCGCGCCGTGGTAGATCACCCACGACCCGACGTCTGCGGTCGCCCCGGCCGCTCGCAGGTACGCCGTGATCTCGTCGGTGCACGTCACGATCACACCGACCAGCGACTGCTGATCGGTGTCCGCCCGGATCGACGCGATCTTGGTCGCGGGCACGTCCCGCGTGAGCACCGGCCGTGGCGCGAGTCCCGTCGTACCCGATCGCGACAGCCGATCCCGCAGGTACTGCAGCGTCGCCCGGCGCGCCGCCGTGGTCGCTTCTTCCGCGGCCCACCACCTGTCGAGCCGGATCATCGCGTCCTCGTCGGAACCCGCCAGTACTTCGGCGATCGTCGTCAACGGCATGTCCAGCTGCCGCATGACACTGATCCGCCGAGCCCGCTCCAGCTGCGCCTCGTCGTACCACCGGTACCCGTTCGCCGGATCCACCTGAGCCGGCGTCAGCAACCCCGAAACGTCGTACAACCGCAACGCCTTGTGCGAGAGTCCGCTCCTCTTCCCGAACTCACTGATCGTCAACACGCGCCCATCACACCCCCTGCCCCAGGGGCAATGTAAAGGGAAACGCCTGCACATCTGTCTGGTACTGGGTTATGTGACGCCACTCACGCGGGGGAACGTGTGCCTGGGATCTCTCCTCTTCTGGGTGTCTGCACAACGAGGAGGAGGGGTTATGCGACGGATCGTGGCGGGAGTGCACGGGCTGTTGGCCGCGCTGCATGTCTACTGGGCGACGGGTACGACCTGGCCGGCAGGAGACGAGCGCAGTCTGTCGCTGGCTGTGCTCGGTGGGCCAGTCAGCTTCAGGCCTGCTGTAGTGCTTCCACTGGCGTTACTGCATCTCGTGTTGGCCGCAGCGATTCTGACCAGTGAGCGCTGGAAGGTCAGCAGGCTGGTGGTAGCGGGCCTGGCGGCCGGGCTGGCGGCGCGGGCCACTGCCGGCCTCGTCTGGATCACAGGTGCTGGTGACATGAGTACGGCGTTCTACTGGCTCAACCTGCTCCTCTACACGCCACTGTGCATCGCTTTGTGCATGGCCGACCTGAAGATGCTGCAAGCGCGCTGGCTGAAAGCAACCGTTGTCGTCGTCCCGGTCACTCTGGTGACTATGGTCGCGCTGGTCGCGTACGTCTACGAGCCTGAGGAACAGCCGCACCCAGCCGCGTCAGCTGACTCCCGGTACGTCGACACACCGCTGGCACGCATCCACTACCTCCAGCGCGGCACAGGTTCGCCAGTGGTGCTTCTGTCGCCGGGTGCGCGTCAGCAAGTTGGTGCTGCTTGCGCCGTCGGGTCTGGACGAGCCGGACGTCTGGAGTTGGGAGATTCTCAAGCAACCGCTCATCGGCGAAGCCCTGGCCAAGCTCGGCACGAGCCGCGGCATGGTTGAGTCGGCGGTGCGTGGTCTGTTCGTGCACAAGGAACTGGCTACGCCGCAGCTCATCGACTCGACGTGGATCCCCGGAACGTATCGTGACAACGTGCGATCCCTGTACGCGCTCGAGCGCGGCCTCGACTGGAGCGTCACCGAGAAGGCGCTGCTGTCGATGCATCGGCCCACGCTCGTGCTCTGGGGCGACCAGGACAGCGTGCTGCCGGTCGCGCAGGCCGCCCGCTTCGGCGACTTGTTGCCGAACGCAACCGTGCGCGTCCTCCCCGGCTGTGGACACGCGCTCCCCGTCGACTGTGCGGATCAGGTGACGCTGTTGCTCGCGGCGTTCCTCAGATGATCGACCTCGTGCGCGCTGCCCAGCGTGGGGACACGCGAGCGATGAACGAGCTGCTCGACGAGTTGACGCCGTACGTCGGGAGGATCTGCGGGCCGATCGCGCTCGACGACGGACCGGACGCGGCGCAGGAGGCGCTGATCGCGATCTTCCGTGGGTTGCGCGGGCTGGAGAATCCGGCGGCGCTCCGCGGCTGGGCGCGCGCGATCGCCGTCCGCGAGGCGGTCCGGGTCGCACGCCGGGCGCAGCGGCAGCAACCGGCCGAGCTCACGGACGTGCCGGCCGCGGACGATCCGCAGCTGGTGGTCGACGTACAGGACGTGCTCAGGCGGCTGTCGCCGGAGCACCGCGCGGTCCTGGTACTGCGGGACCTCGAAGGAATGGACGAACAGACGGCAGCCGAGGTGCTGGACGTTCCGGCGGGTACGGCGAAGTCCCGGCTGCACCGTGCGCGGGCGAGCTTCCGGAAGGCGTGGAGATCATGACGGCGAACTGGCCACAGGCCGACCTGACGGACGTCGAGCGGTTCCGTGCGCTCGCGGCAGGCGTGTCCGGCGCCGCGGTCACCGAACGCGTACTGCCGGCCGATCCCGAGCAGGTGAAGACGATGCTCGCCGACTTCGACGTCTTCAGCGCGATCCAGGCGGACCTGGTGTCGGTCATGGTGCTGGACCAGGACGGCGACCGTGTCGTCCTGCTGGCAAAGGGGAAGCAGGGCCGGCGCGCGCGGCTGACCGGACAGTTCCGGCCGGGTTGGTGCTGGTTGCAGAGCCGGTTCCTCATCATCGGTATGGCGGTCACGCCCGAGCCGGGCGGCGGCACCCGCGTCGCCCTGACAGGAGGTGTCCGCGTACCCGGCCGCGGCGCGATCATCCCGCTCCGTGTCCGGCACGAGTCTGCGAAGACCCTCGACCGCCTGGAGGAACTGCTCAGGCTGTGAGGACGCGGGGTGGGAGTGCTGCGAGGAGGGCGTCGGCGTGGCGGCGGTAGCCGAGGTTGTTGGGGTGGAAGGCGTCTGGTGCGAGCATGCCGCGCCAGGGTGGGCGGGCGTACTTCGAGACCTCTGCGACCGGGAGGCCGCGGGACGTGGCTGTGGTGCTGATCAGCTGGTTGATGCCGGACACGTACGGGCTCACAGCTCCACCGATGCGCCAGAAACGGTCAGGGACGGTCAGGTCCATCACCACGGACGAGGTGGGCAGTCGATCGATCACCTGACGGAGGTGGTCGCGGAAACGCTTCGGCGGCGTGGCGAGGATGTCGTTGTTGCCGATTCCGCAGGTGACGAGAGAAGGCGTCAAACCGTCCAGCAACGGCAGTTGGTCCTCCAGCACATGTCGTGTCTGCGCACCGGACCGCGACAGGTTCAGCACCCGCCACGGCGTCCCCTTGCGCCGCAGTGCGTTCAGCACCTGGCCGACGTACCCGTGCAGCGGTGACGACGCGCCCAGCCCCTGTGCCGTCGAGTCGCCCAGGACGACCCAGAGCGGTCCGTCCGCGGACAGGGCGACAGCGTTCTGCTGCCTCCAGTACTCCGCGTACGTACGCGCTTGGACGTCGACGTACGCCACGCCGTCCACCCAGCGCTGGATCGCGAGGCGGGAGCTGGTCCGCTCCGCCTCGCCCCAGCGCATGATCGCGTGGTGCAGCGCACCGATCGGCGTCGTCCGTTCCCGGACCCCTCGACGCAGCAACAACATCGGTCCCCCCAGAGATGAACAGAAGGTGACCGCCGAATGTACAGGGGGAAGGTTAACGACCTCAGAGTGCGCGCAGCAGCACCAGGCAGCGCGGTGCGAGCGGCACGGTCGCACCGGCCTCCACCTCGGTCACCATGCTGTTGCTGGTGTCCAGCACGACCTCGTACGCCGGTGCCCACGACGCGTCCGGTACGACGACGTTCCGGGTCTCGGGTGTCGCGTTCAACGCCAACAGGAACGAGCTGTCGGTCAACGCGTTGCCCTCCGCGTCGGTGGCCCGCAACGCGTCACCGCGCAGGAACATCCCGATCGTCCGCAGGTTCCCGTCGAACCAGTCAGCGTCGGTCATCTCGCCACCGTGCGGTGCGATCCAGGACAGGTCCTTACGGCCACCGGGTACGTCGGGCTGCCCGGAGAAGTAGTGCCACTGCCGCAGCGCGGGGTGAGCGGCCCGCAACGCCAGCAGCTTCTTGGTCAGCTCCAGGTGATCGGACCAAGCGGCCGGCAACGACCAGTCGAACCAGGAGATCTCGCTGTCCTGGCAGTACGCGTTGTTGTTGCCGTGCTGCGTCCGCCCGCATTCGTCCCCGGCGGTGATCATCGGTACGCCGGTGGACAGGATCAGCGTGGACATCAGGTTCGCCATCTGCCGCTTGCGCAGCGCGATCACGTGCTCGTCGTCGGTTTCGCCCTCGACGCCGCAGTTCCAGGACCGGTTGTCATCGGTGCCGTCCCGGTTGTCCTCGTGGTTCGCCTCGTTGTGCTTGTGGTCGTAGCTGACCAGGTCCCGCAGTGTGAACCCGTCGTGCGCGGTGACGAAGTTGATCGACGCGAACGGGTAGCGCCCGTCGTCGCCGTACAGGTCGCTCGAACCGGACAGCCGGTACGCGAGGTCCTTCACACCGTCGGAGGTGTTCCGCCAGACGTCGCGCACGCTGTCGCGGAACTTGCCGTTCCACTCCGACCACGGCGGCCCGAAGTTGCCGACCTGGTACCCGAACGGGCCGACGTCCCACGGCTCGGCGATCAGCTTCACCCGGCCGAGCACCGGGTCCGCCGCGACCTCGGCCAGGAACGGATGGTCCGGGATGTCGACCTCGTGCCGGTCGTTGCGCACCAGCGTCACGGCCAGGTCGAACCGGAACCCGTCGACGCCCATCTCCTCGACCCAGTAGCGCAGTGAGTCCATCACGAGCCGGCGTACCTGCGGATGCGAGGTGTCGATCGAGTTGCCGGTGCCGGTCACGTCGTACATCGCGGCCCCGTGGTGGTGACCGTGGGCGAGCCGGTAGTACGCGCGGTTGTCGATGCCGCGGAAGCTCAGCGTCGGCCCGTCGAAGCCGCCCTCGGCGGTGTGGTTGTAGACCACGTCCAGGATCACTTCGATGCCCGCGGCATGGAACGCGGCGACCATCGCCTTGAACTCGGCCACCTGCTCACCGCGCGAGCCGGAGGAGGAGTACGGCGCGTGCGGGGCGAAGAACCCGAGCGTGTTGTAGCCCCAGTAGTTCGGCAGGCCGCGCGCCGCGATCGCCGGTTCGGTGAGGAAGTGGTGGATCGGCAGCAGTTCGACCGACGTGACGCCGAGGTCGGACAGATACCTGATCACCGACGGATGCGCGAGCCCGGCGTACGTCCCGCGCTGGTGCTCGGGTACGTCGGGATGCAGCTTGGTGAACCCCTTCGTGTGGAGCTCGTAGACGACCGTCTCGCCCCAGTGCACCGGACTGCTGATCGGAGGCGGCGGCGCGGAGTCCGCGACCACCACACCGACCGGGACGTGCCCGGCCGAGTCGCCGTCGGAGGAGTCGTAGATGAGCGGGCTGGTGAAGTCCAGCGAGCCGTCGATGGCCCGTGCGTACGGGTCGAGCACCAGCTTCGACGGGTTGAACCGCAGTCCGTGCGACGGGTCGAACGGGCCGTGCACGCGGTACCCGTACCGCTGGCCGGCGCCGACGCCCGGCACGAACCCGGTCCAGAACTCACCGGTGTGCGTGAGGTCCAGGTTGCGCTGGCTGCCGTCGTCGGCGATCAGCGCGAGCTCGACCCGTTCCGCGGCCGGGGCCCACAGTGTGAAGGTGGTCCCATCGGTCTGGACCACTGCGCCAGGACGCAGACCGGTCTCCGTCGACAGGCCGGCAGCGCTCGGGGCAGCGGTCGCTTCTTTCACCGGGACATTCTGCACAGGTCGTTGCGCGTTCACGATAGTGAGGTGGTTGTGTTCGTGAGACGGTGCTTGCGAACGCCTGTGCGCAGTGATACGCAAGGACCGTTACTAATTTACCCATCCCCAGGGGAACACATGTCGGAAGAGTTGGCCGGTCTGACCGTAGGTCTGATCGGCGCGGGCAACATCTCACGCATCCATGCCGCGTCCTGGAAGGCCGTCGGCGCTCGCGTCCTGGTCTATTCCCTCGAAGGCGCGGAGGAGCTGGCGGAGCAGTACGGGCTGGAGGTCGTCCAGTCGCTGGACGGCGTGCTGGCCGAGGCCGAGTTCGTCGACATCGTCACACCGTCGGCAACGCACAAGGAGATCGCGCTGGCCGCGATCGCGGCGGGCAGGAACGTGATCTGCGAGAAGCCGCTGACGCTCACCGCGGCCGACTCGCACGAGGTGATCGACGCGGCCGCGGCGGCCGGCGTCCAGTTGTACCCGGCGCATGTCGTGCGGTTCTTCCCGGCGTACAAGGCGGCGTACGACGCGATCCAGGCCGGGCGGATCGGTGAGGTCGCGGTGGCGCGGTTCTACCGGCAGGCGTCCTCGCCGGCCGGTGCGGGCTGGTACCGCGACGTGGCGCACTCCGGCGGCGTGATCATGGACCTGATGGTGCACGACCTCGACCAGGCGCGCTGGCTGTGCGGCGAGGTCACCACGGTGTACGCCGTACAGAACCCGCCGACCGTGGACGGCATCAGCCCGGTCAACGTGGCGGCGCACGTGACGCTCACGCACGAGTCCGGTGCGATCAGTCACTGCCGCGCGACCTGGGGAGCGACCGGTACGACGTTCCAGACCGGCTTCTCGGTCGCGGGATCGACCGGCGTCCTGAAGTTCACCTCCGACGGCGGCACGGGTTACAAGGAGGAGCTGCAGAACGGCGGTGCCGCCGGCGACCTGCTGATTCCGGAGTCGTCGCTGGGGGAGAGCCCCTACCTCACGCAGTTGCGGGAGTTCGCGATCGGTCTGCGCGGCGGGGCGCAGCCGCGGGTCCTCGGGACCGACGGTGCGACCGCGGTCTACCTGGCCGAGGCGGCGCGCGCGTCGATGGAGTCGGGTCAGCCGATCGACATGAAGACCTTCGTCTCGACGGGAGCAGTGGCATGACTTTGAAGGTCGCGATCGCGTCGTTCGCGCACGTGCACGCCGGTTCGTACGCGCATCTGCTCGCGTCGATGCCCGACATCGACGTACTGTCCGCCGACCCCGACGGTGCCGCGGCGCCGGACCCGGGCCCGCGGGGTGCGGCGTTCGCCGAGCAGTTCGGCATCCCGTACGTCGACTCGTACGACGAACTGTTCGCCTGGGGACCCGACGCGGTGGTGGTGACGTCCGAGAACGCGGGCCATCGCGCCCTCGTCGAGCGGGCCGCCGCCGTCGGTGCACATGTGCTGTGCGAGAAGCCGCTGGCCACCGAGGTCGCGGACGGTGAGGCGATGCTCGCCGCCTGCGAGGCGGCCGGGACGATCCTGATGATCGCGTACCCGGTCCGGTTCGCGCCGGAGTACGCGCAGCTGCGGGCCAACGTCGAAGCCGGCCGGCTCGGCGAGGTGTTCGCGATCCTGGGGACGAACAACGGGAAGATCCCGCATGCCGCCCGGCAGTGGTTCACCGACGCGAAGCTGGCCGGTGGCGGCGCGCTCGTCGACCACACCGTGCACTGCGCGGACCTGATCGACGGTCTGACCGGTGGCGCGTCCGCGACGCGGGTGTACGCCGCGGCGAACCGCATCCTGCACCAGGACAAGGGTGTCGAGGTGGAGACCGGTGGGCTCGTGACGATCAACTACGACAACGGGCTGCTGGCAACGATCGACTGCTCGTGGAGCGTGCCGGACAACGGTGCGACGTGGGGCGGGGTGTCGCTGCAGGTGACCGGCACCAACGGGTCGGTGGAGATCGAGCCGTTCCTGCCGCACGTGGGTGGCACGGACGCTTCCGGCGAGGTCTTCCTCCCGATCGGCGGCAACCTGGACGAGTCGCTGCTCGACACGTTCCTGGACGCCGTCCGCACCTCGGGTCCGGCGAAGCCGGGTCAGGCCCCGGCCGTCGTACCCCAACCGGACGGCGCCGTCGGCCTCCGCACCCTGAAGATCGTCGACGCCGCCCGCCGCTCCGCGGCATCAGGCCAAGCGGTCGATCTTTAGGAGCCCGTAGTACACCTGCTTGCTCCAGTCCGGTACGGTTCCCGGGGATGTGACCCACGGGTAGGCCCCGGGAACCGTAAGGAGCGACGTGATGGGCGAGTTCGTCAACCTCACCGTGAGTGAAGGTGTCGGCACGATCCGGCTGGACCGGCCGAAGATGAACGCGCTGAACGTGCAGGTCCAGGAGGAGATCCGGGCCGCCGCGCTCGAGGCGACGGCGAACGACGACGTCCGCGCGGTGGTGATCTACGGCGGCGAGCGGGTGTTCGCGGCCGGCGCGGACATCAAGGAGATGGCGGACATGTCGTACGCCGACATGGCCAAGCGCTCCGGCCCGCTGCAGTCGTCGCTGTCCGCGGTCGCGGCGATCCCGAAGCCGACCGTCGCCGCGATCACCGGGTACGCGCTCGGCGGTGGCTGTGAGCTCGCGCTCTGCGCCGACTACCGGATCGCCGCCGAAGACGCCAAGCTCGGCCAGCCGGAGATCCTGCTCGGCATCATCCCGGGAGCCGGCGGCACCCAGCGGCTGTCCCGGCTGGTCGGCCCGTCGAAGGCCAAGGACCTGATCTACACCGGCCGCTTCGTCGACGCCGCAGAGTCGCTCGCCATCGGCCTGGTCGACAAGGTCGTGCCGGCGGCCGAGGTGTACGACACGGCCGTGGCCTGGGCCTCGCAGTTCTCCCGCGGCGCCGCGATGGCGCTGCGGGCCGCCAAGGAGGCGATCGACACGGGCCTGGGCGTCGACCTGACCACCGGGCTGGAGATCGAGCGGCAGCAGTTCGCCGCGCTGTTCGCCACCGAGGACCGCGCCATCGGGATGAAGTCCTTCGTCGAGAACGGCCCCGGCAAGGCCGAGTTCAAGGGAAAGTAAGCGATGTCTGCAACCTCGAAGCCCGCTGCCTCCGCTGAAGAGGTCGAGGCGGCCTGGAACGACAACAAGCTCGCCCAGGTGCTGTACCACGACTGGGAAGCCTCGACGTACGACGAGAAGTGGTCGATCTCGTACGACGAGCGCTGCGTCGACTACGCCCGGGACCGCTTCACCGCGATCGCCGGGACCAGCGGCTGGCCGTACGGGAAGACGCTCGAGATCGGCGCCGGCACCGGCTTCTTCACCTTGAACCTCAAGCTGGCCGGCGTCCTCGACGAGGCGCACGTCACCGACCTCTCGCCGGGCATGGTCGAGGCCGCGAAGAAGAACGCGAAGACGCTCGGGTTCGCGGTCGAGGGCCGGGTCGCGGACGCGGAGAAGCTCCCGTACGACGACGACACGTTCGACCTCGTCATCGGGCACGCGGTCATCCACCACATCCCGGATGTGGAGCTGGCGTTCCGCGAGATGCTGCGCGTGCTCAAGCCGGGCGGGCGGTTCGTGATCTGCGGCGAGCCCACGCGGTACGGCGATTTCGTGGCCCGGCGACTGTCGCGGTTCACCTGGTGGGCGACCACCAACGTGACCAAGCTGCCCGCGCTGGCGCACTGGCGGCGGCCGCAGGAAGAGCTCGACGAATCGTCCCGGGCGGCCGCGCTCGAGGCGGTCGTGGACCTGCACACGTTCGACCCGGACACGCTGGCGCGGACAGCGACCCGTGCTGGCGCCGCGGACGTGAAGACGGTGACGGAGGAGCTGCTGGCGGCGTGGGTCGGGTGGCCGATCCGGACGTTCGAGGCCGCCGTACCGGAGCAGAAGCTCGGGTTCGGCTGGCGGATGTTCGCGTACAAGTCGTGGCTGCAGCTGTCCAAGGTGGACAAGGCGCTGTCGGCCGTCGTACCGGACGAGCTGTACTACAACGTCTCCATTACCGGGGTCGCGCAGTAGGGTGTGCTGATGCGGTTGCTGTCCGTGGCGAATCTGCGCTGGGTGGTGCGCCATCGGGCGTGGACGCCGTACTACCTGAAGCGCTACTGGCGGTTCGCCTGGTTCAAGCTGCGCCACCCGCAGGTGATCACCGAGGGGTTCGTGTTCCTCGGCAAGCACCTGGAGATCGTGGCGCGGCCCGGGCACGGACGGATCATCCTCGGCAAGTGGGTGCACCTCGGTGACGAGACCCGGCTGCGCGCGCACGAGGGGACGCTGCGGATCGGCGACAAGGTGGTGTTCGCCCGCGACGTCACGGTGAACTGCTACCTGGACGTGGAGATCGGCGCGTCCACGTTGATCGCGGACTGGACGTACATCTGCGACTTCGACCACAAGACCGAGGACCTGGGACTGCCGATCAAGGACCAGGGCCTGGTGAAGTCGCCCGTCCGGATCGGTCCCGACTGCTGGCTGGCCACCAAGGTGACGGTCACCCGGGGCGCCGACATCGGCCGCGGGGCGGTGATCGGCGCCAACAGCGTTGCCCGCGGCAACATCCCGCCGTACGCGATCGCGGCCGGCGTCCCGGCCAAGGTGCTCGCGGATCGTGCCACGCGGTACGCCGAGGACGCCGAGCGGCGCGAGTACCTGGCCGGACTGGCCGAGGCCAACGCGCGGACCGCCGCCCGTCTCCGCTCCGGCGAACCACCTGCCGAGGCTCCTGCGACCGACTCGCCTGTCGCACCTGTTCCGCCTCTGGAAGACCCGGCTGAGGCCTCCCGGAGCGTGGCGCCGGGGGATGCGGGTGGTGATGGGGTAGAAGCAGGTGGTGAAAAAGAGACTCCCGAGGGGTTCTCAAGTTACTCACCAGTCGGGCACTATGGCCCCCACGTCCGGTCGGACGCCCACGACCGGACCAGCGACCGCTTCGGCGATCGGATGAGCATCGGAGAGGAGAAGTAGCGTGGCTGACCGGGCTGCAGCGACGGGGCCCGATCAGGCTGCCCGGTCGTTGCTCGACCAGGCCGCGGCGGACGGATCGATCACGCAGGCGCGGGCGCGTGCGGTCGACCCGGTCCCGATCGTGCCTGCCTCGGCACCCGGCGGCGCTACGTTGGAACCAGTGCTTGAAACGAACGAACCACACATGGGCGTGAACGGAAACGTGAATCCGGAAGCACAGGCAGCGGACGGCAGTACGGCGGCGGCACCGGTTGCGGGCGCCCGTCGCAGGTTGTCGCCGCGCCCGGTCCCGGTCAGCCGGCGTAGGAGACCGCCGGCCGCCGCAGTGGCCACGGACGAGCAACGGACCCCGGCTGAGGAGATGGACGACGTGGGTACGCAGGACGAGAAGGCGACGGCCGAGGCCGCCGAGGCCGGTGCGACGCCGGCCGTGAGCACGGGCGCCGACTACGGTGCCGAGCCCGGCGCCGACGCGGCCGCGAGCGGTGCGGGTACGGCGACCGCGACCAAGACCGGGCGCCCGAAGACGGCCGCGGAGATCGTGGCGGAGCAGCGGGCCCGGGAGAAGGCGGCGTCGGCGGCCAGTGCTGAATCCGGTGCTGAATCCGGTGCTGAATCCGGCGCGGCGTCGGGTACCGGATCGGCCGCGGCGGGCTCGGAGGATGCCGCGGCCGGCCGGACCGGTGGTGCCGGCAAGGGCACCGGTCAGGACGCTGCCGGGAAGGAACCGGCGGTCAGTGCGACCACGAGCGCCGCAGCGGGTAAGGCGGGCGCGAAGCCGGGGCGACCGACAGGTGCCTCGGGCAACAAGCCGCCGACCGCGAAGGGCGGTTCCTCGGGGTCGGCGGGTTCGGGCAAGGGCAAGCAGGCGCTGTCCTCGGTCGGTTCCGGGGTCCGCAAGCTGCGCAATCTGATCGCGTCGCTGGTCTGGCTGGTCGCGGTGCTCGCGGCCGCTGTCCTCGCGCTCGGCGCGCTGTTCACGGCGCTCGACCAGACGAACCAGAGCAACGAGATCGTGCGCTGGATCCTCGAGCGCGGCCACGACCTGGTCGGCCCGTTCAAGGACCTGTTCCGGCTGGAGACCGCGAAGAACACCCTGCTGGTCAACTGGGGGATCGCGGCGCTGGTCTACCTGATCGCCGGCAAGATCCTCGAGCGCATCATCCGGCCGTAGCGACCAGGATCAGATCGAGGGATTCGTCCAGGCTGCCCGGGCGGATCTCGAAGTCGGCGTACGTCGTACTCCGCACGAGCCCGGCCAGGTTGTCGTCCCACTGGTCGTGCTCGGCGGAGAGCTGCGCGTCCACACAGGAGCCGTACTGCTTCTCCCAGGCGGTCAGGCGTGCGCCGTGGTGGAGTCCGAGCGCCTGGGTGATCACGAAATGCGGAGCGAGCAGCTCGGCGAACTCGGCGGCCGTCAGCTCGCGGGTGTGGTACCAGTTCCCGCTCGGGAAGGTCAGGCGGTTCGGCGTACTGAGGACGAGGGTGCCGCCCGGCGCGAGGATGCGCGCGCATTCGGCGACGAACCGCGGTTGCTCCCACAGGTGCTCGATCGTCTGCAACGAGGTGACGGTCGCGAAAGCCCTGTCCGCAAAGGGTGTCTGGACCAGGTTGCCGCGCACGACATTGACCTGTGGATAAACCCGGCGGACGTGCCGCAACGTCGTATCTTCATAGTCGAGACCGGTCACGGAGCTCGCCCCGGCCAGCCGGAGCAGCTCCGCGCCGTACCCCTCGCCGCAGCCGGCGTCGAGGATCCGGCTGGTCCGCTCGATCGGCAGCTGGGCCGTGATCCAGCGGTAGGCGGCGTCGTGGCGCGCGAACCAGTAGTTCTCGTGCCAAATTCCAGGTGCCGTTCTCTCGCCAGTTAGCGTCATGACCTGCGGAAACTCGGCCTCGGGATCATCCATTGGCGATAGCATAAAGGACGTTCGCCGGATAACCTAGGCTCCATGGCAGAACTCTTGGACGACGTCGCCGCGTCTTGGATCCGCGATCTACGCGCCGCCGACAGGTCGCCGCGCACGATCAAGCAGTACATGCTGGCCGTGAATCAGTTCCGGGACTGGCTCGTCGAGCACGACCGGGAGCCGACCGTTGACGGGCTGACCAAGCACGCGATCGCGACCTGGCTCGGCGACCTCGCCGACGCCGGCCGGGAACCCGCGACGCTGCAGATCCGCTACAAGGGCCTGCACCGGTTCGTCCGCTGGCTCGTCGCTGAAGATGAGCTCGAAAAGGACCCGATGGCAGGCATCGAGCCCGCGACGGTGAAGCCGAAGCCGGTACCGCTCGTCACCGACGGCGACGTGACCAAGCTGCTCCGCACGTGCGAGGGCAAGAGCTACGATGACCGCCGCGACCAGGCGATCTTGCGGGTGCTGTTCGACTGCGGCATCCGGATCAGCGAGTGCGCCGGTCTTGAGCTCGCCGACGTCGACCTCAAGCACCACGATGTCGTACGGGTCCACGGAAAGGGCGACGTCGAGCGCGCGGTGCCGTTCGGCGCGAAGACCGGCCGCGCGCTGGATCGCTTCCTGCGGGCCCGCCGTGATCACCGCCTGGCCGACACGACGGATGCGCTGTGGCTCGGCATCCGCGGCGGCCTCACCGCGGACGGCGTCGAGTACGCGCTCAAGAAGCGGGTGCGGCAGGCGGGGATCGAGCACATCCATGCGCACCAGTTCCGGCACGGCTTCGCGCACAGCTGGCTGGTGCAGGGCGGCCAGGAACGGGACCTCAAGCGGTTGATGGGCTGGAAGTCCGACTCGATGCTCGAGCGGTACGGCAGCTCGGCCGCCGACGAACGTGCCCGCGCTGCGTTCAAGCGGATGCGCCTCGGCGACCGGCTGTGAGCGCCACGCCGTGATCGGCCGATCTGCGTAGGACAAGGGATCATCCCTTATGCTGTACGCAGATCGGCTTGAGACGCAGCGCGCGTCGTGTCCTACCTCAAGCTCGTATCCGCTGCTCCGAGGGAAGGCGCGCCGGCCGGAGCCCCTGTACCCAAGGGGCTTTCCGTTGCCTGCCAAAGACCCAGAACACCGAGCCCTTGTGGCTCGAATCGCCGCCTCCGAACGCTGGGGCCGCACCGCAGACCGCGCGTCGGCAACCGCACCGGCCCGAGCCGGACTCCGCGCCAAGTTCGCGCGAGAGATAGACCCTGACGGCACATTGCCGTCTGAGGAGCTCGAACGTCGCGTCGGACTCCTAGTTCAAGCCCACATGCTGCGCATGTCGCTAGCGGCGAAGAACGCCCGCCGCCTAGCGCGGAGTGCAGGCGGTTCAGATGCGGGCGACGGACCGGAGGCCGCGTAGATGCCTCCGACACGAGAAAGCCGCCCCATCGCGGGGGCGGCTCCCAGGCGCGACGGCGAGAAGCGCAAGCGCAACGATACGGCACCGCACCGACAGTGGTGGGTACCCACGGGTCCGCGCAGTGGATTCCTGGTCGACGTCGACAACATCGCGGAGCAGCTGATCCGGGACGCGTTCCGCGACAGTCTCGCGACCTACTGGCATCGCCGGGCCGAACAGCTCGCAGCGGGTCTCAGTCGTCCCGGTGATCTTGCCGGCCGACTCACCCCTGAGCAGATCGCCGAACGCGATCAGCGGATCCGGAACGACGTCGCGCGCTGCCTGCGGCATGCAAGTCTGCTCGCGGCAGGCGACCCCTTCAGCGAGGACATCACCGCCGTGGTTCGGGAGGTGGCGTAGATGGTCGTCCACCGCCTCGGCTGCGACATGGCCGGCCTCACGTACTTCGAGACCGCAGGCATGGTCTGTTCCTGTCCGCCCGAATCCACACCGACCCCGCAGTCCCCGCGGATCATCACGCTCGCCGACGTGACCCCCGAGCGGGTCGCGTGGCTGTGGCCTGGACGGTTCCCGCTCGGCAAGCTGGTCGTACTCGACGGCGACCCATCAACCGGCAAGTCGACGCTCAGCCTCGACCTCGCAGCGCACGTCTCCACCGGCAAGCCATGGCCGGACGGCGCGCACTGTGATGCCGGTGATGTGCTGCTGCTTTCAGCCGAGGACGGTCTGGCCGACACGATCGCTCCCCGGCTGGTCGCGGCCGGCGCGGACCGTCGACGGGTCCACGCGCTGACGGAGGTACCGAGCAGGGACGACGACGGCAACTCGACGATGGTTCCGCCCACCCTCCCGCGCGACATCCCCCACCTCGCGCGCATCGTCGCTGACCGCGGCGTGACGCTGCTGGTCGTCGATGTCCTGATGGCGTACTTGAACGGCAAGGTCGACTCACACCGCGACCAGGACGTCCGCGGCGTACTTCACCAGCTCGCAGCGATGGCCGACAGCACTGGTTGCACGATCGTCCTCATCCGGCACCTGAACAAGGCCGGCGGTAGCAACGCTCTGTACCGCGGCGGCGGATCCATCGGCATCGTCGGCGCTGCACGGGCCGCCTACCTCGTTGCCCGCGATCCCGACGACGAGGGCCGGCGCATCCTCGCCTGCAGCAAGAGCAACCTTGCGGCCGAGCCGCCCAGCCTCGCCTACCGGTTGGTCGACGATGCGCCGACAGGGTGCGCCCGCGTGGAGTGGGAGGCGGGCACAGTCGAACACACCGCCTCATCCCTGCTCCGCACTCACACAGATGACGACGAGCGCGACGAGCGGGATGCGCTCGACGTGTGGCTGTCCGAGCTGCTCGAGGACGGGGCGCTCACGGCCAACGAGATCTATCGCGCCGCCGACTCTGCCGGGTACTCCAAGGACCAGACCAAGCGAGCCAAGAAGCGACTGGGAATCACGGCCACACACCCCGATGTGAAGGGTCCGTGGTACTGGCAGCTCGACCCCAAGGGAGCACCAAGCGAGCAAGGGAGCGCACAGATAGAGCCCGCTCCCTTGGCTCCCTTGGGCGCTCCCTTGGTGGAGGCAACCGACTGCCCGGACTGCACTCGGTTACAGCGCATCAGCGAGCACATGCGCTGCTGGCAACACGGCGAGGCGTCGTGACCTCCACCGACTGCGCCGGTTGTGGTGCCACAGGCAACGGCTGCGAGGTCAAGCGCTCACACAACCCAGGGGCGGGAGGTGCGACGTCGATCGGACAGGCGCGGCCTGACCCCCGCGCCAGCCAGCGTCTCTCCCCAGACGATCCATGTCACGCAACAGGTCCCGCGACCGGAGGGGGTCCGGTCGTGACGCAACGACGGCCCCGAGAGATGACCCCCGTGCCACCCTTCTCGCCCCCTGAGCACTGCGTGAGCTCGTTTTCCGAATGGAGGTACCAACGATGACTAAGCCGAAGATGCCGCCCGGACTGGGCGCACGTGGCCGAGCGTTCTGGCGTGACGTGCTCGCGACGTGGGAGGTGAACCGCGACGAGCTGGAGTTGCTGACGGAGATCTGCCGGACGCTGGATCTGCTGGACGAGTTGCGGGACGCGATCTCGCGCGACGGGATGACGGTGGCCGGCAGTGAGGGCCAGCCGCGGGCACACCCGGCGGTTTCGCAGGTCACCGCCTCGCGGGCCCTGCTGGGCCGCCTGCTGGCTCAGCTCGGCCTACCGGACCCCGAGGGCGTACCGGTGCCGTCCGCGCGCTCTGCGCAGGCACAGCGGGCCGCTGAGAGCCGCTGGAACCGTCGCGGACAGGGTGCGTGATGGCGCGCCGCAGAGCCGAGGCGGTCCGTCCGGTCGAGCAGGGGCCAACCGAGAGCGGTTGGGCGCACTACGTCGGCGACGACCCCGAGGCGCTGCAGATGGTCGGCATGTGCCCCAACCGCGAAGTGGTGTACGGCAAGCGCTGCGGACGGCGCGATGTCCGCCACCTCTGGCACACGCCGCGGGCGGAACGGCAAGCCCTGCACGCCCGGATCTTGGGCGCAGATCAACGAGAAGGAGACCCACCATGGATGAGATCGACCGCGCACGATTCGACGAGTTCGAGCTCGCGCACCCTGAGCTGAGCTTCGCTGCGCATGAGGCGCTCGACGAGGCGCCGAGACTGTCGCCTCCCGCGCGCCGGTTCATGGCCGGCGAGATGGACCCCGCCGAGGCGCGCAGGCTCGGCTACATCCGGGATTCCGGCGACAACGCGTAGCATGGTTCACGTCGAGCTGATTGGTTCACCTCGACGTCTACCGCAACACCCCTGGGCTGACTTCTGGTTCACCCCACGGGCACCCCCGCGACAACTCGCCGGCTGCCACATCGAGCGCCGCGCCGTCGCCCCCACTGATCCGAAGAGGTGAACCATGGCCGGGACACGTGCCCAGGTCGAGCAGTACAAGGCCGAGCAGGAAAGCCAACTCAAGTCGCTGATCGGGCAGCTCGACAACGTCGATCCGACGAGTGAGCGCGCGAGCAACATCGACACCGGTATCCGCCGCCGCAAGGCCGCGATCGAGATGTGCGACCAGGAGCTCAAGATCCACGACGCACTTGACGGCGGCAGGGCCGGCACCGAGTCCGGTTCCGAGCCGGGTGCCACCGATGGCGGAACGCTGTACGGCCATTCGCCGGTCGAGCAGGCGAAGCGCCTGCTCGATCATGTGGTGAAGTCGCGCAAGCTGCCGGACCACGCCGCCGAGAAGGCTCACGGGCTGCTCGACCTTCCCGACGCCGGCGACCGCACGCTCGCGGCCCGGTGGGTGACCGCGACCGGCGACCCGGAGTACAGCAAGGCGTTCGGCAAGCTGCTCGCCGACCCCAGCCGCGGCCATCTGCTGTGGACCGCGCGTGAGCAGGAGGCCTACCGAACCGCGAAGGCCGTGCAGGGCGAACTCAAGGCCATGACGCTCTCGGGGAACTCCGAGCTGCTGCCGCTGAACCTGGACCCGGCGATCATGCTCACGAGTGACGGGTCGACGAACCCGCTGCGGCAGATCTCCCGCGTCGTCCAGACGATCTCGAACACCTGGCAGGGCATCACCTCCGCCGGAGTCAACGCCGAATGGAAGACAGAGGGCGCGGAGGCTACCGAGCTCACGCCGCCGACCGATCCCGCACCGATCCCGGTCTACTTCGGTGACGCGTGGGTGCCGTACTCGTACGAGGTCGGCATGGACTCCGCCGGCAACTTCGCCACCGAGCTCGCGGTGCTCCTGAACGACGCAGCCGATCAGCTGATGGCGACGGCGTACACGACCGGCACCGGCACGGGTCAGCCGACAGGCATCATCACTGCACTGCCGGTCGGGTCGATCGTGGCCACCGGGACCGCGGACACCTTCGTCAAGGGCGACGTGTACAAGCTGCAGGAGGCGCTGCCAGCGCGATTCCAGGCGAACGCGCGCTGGTGTGCGGCGCTTCCGATCATCAACCTGATGTCGCAGATGGAGACCACCGCGGGCGCGCGGTTGTTCCCGGAGATCAGCGACGGCAGGCTGCTGAACCGGCCGCTGCACGAGCTGTCGAACATGGACGGCGTCATCAACGCGGCGCAGTCGAACAAGATCCTGCTGTACGGCGACTTCCGGAACTTCGTCATCGCCGACCGGATCGGAACCGGTATCGAGCTGATCCAGAACGTCGTCGGCACTAACGGCCGGCCGACCGGGCAGCGCGGCGCCATGCTGTGGTTCCGCACCGGTTCGGACTCCGTCGTCGACAACGCGTTCCGGGTGCTGGACGCCTGATGGAGATGCGGTTGCTGCACGCACCTGTCCGGGCTGACCTCGTCGCGGCGGCGTACGCCAGGGCCGAGGCTGACGGGGTCACACTCGCGGACGTCGTCACCGCTGCGCTCGAGGCGCATCTGGAGACCACGACAGGCGGCGTGCAGCAGCCGCGGCGCCGGACTCCGGCGCGTACGAAGCGTGGCAACCGGGCGTCAACCACGCCCTAGCTCCAGTCCTCCAAAGGATCGCAGCGGAGCAGGGAACGGATGGCCGGCGAGCGCCCACAACTGTGTGCGTGCGCGGAGACCCGACCAGCGCCCGGTTGCCCTTCCAGCAGCACAACAGCGCCCGCCGAGTCGCCCCCCGGCGGGCGCTGTTGTGTAACGCGGCAGTGACCCGCCGCGATAGGGCATGCAACATCAACAGAGGGGGGAACTCTGGTGGAAGCGGATCAGGACGACTTGATGCGCCTCAAGGACCATCTCGCAGCCGGACACAGCGAACCGCCGATGAAGGTGATCCACGCCGCGGCGTCTGCGCTCGGGCAGCGGACCATCACGCACGCTGTCGCGACCTACGAGGTGACAACACAGCCGAAGGAAGACAACTCGCCAGAGGAGACGCTGGCGCAGTGGGACTGCATGATGCTGACCGAGGACGCGCTGGTCATCGTCACGGCCAGCCGGCCAGGAAGCGAGTGGTATCTGGGCAGCGAATGGGACGAGATCCGGGAGGACGGCGCCAGCATCACCGCGGAACTGATTCCACTGCGCGAGGTGGTCGGATGTTCCGTCATCGGTGTGCGGTCCTTCGGTCCGACCAACTGGCTTGCTCGATGGGATGTTCGGCTCCGTGACGGGCGGAAACCTCCTGTCCCGTGGCCAACGAGGCACCGACAGGAGACCCAGCGCAGGCACGAGGAGCTCGCAACCGCCCTCGCGGATCGCCTTCTCTCGCACGCATAGGCGACTCTTCCCCAGCGGACCGCAAGAGCCCCTGACCGATCTACACCTTTGGTCAGGGGCTCTGCTGTGTGGTGGAACGGTCAGGGTGGCGGGACGGGGGTCTAGTCGACCGCCACCCTGACCGGCTTCAGGGGCGCTGCTCGAGCCAGTCCGGGCGCGCTAGGTCGCCGTCGTCGAGCCATTCATCGCCGTCGTCGTCGCGGTGGAAGCCCTTGTGGCGGCCGAGGATGCACCGCGCGTCGGTGCGCGGGTTGATCCCGTCACACGCGAAGTCCTGTGCGGCGTGGAGGATCGGCCAGCCTTTCGCGTCCCGCTCGACACCCATGAGTGACCCCTCGATCGCTACTCGTCATGTCGTCATGACCAGTTAGGAGTGTGCCAATTCCCACGGCGAGCCGTCAATGCGAGGGCTTGGTTCCTGTGCCACGAGTGGCAAACTGTCCCGATCAGGACGACATGACGAGACCGCGAGAGGGTGTCCAGTGATCGACCGCGTAAGCGGTGTTCCGGCGTACCGCCAGGTGGCGGCAGACCTACGGGGCAAGATCAGCGACGGCACCTATCCAGCCGGCAGCAAGCTCCCGTCCGAGCGGACCCTGATCGACGACTACGGCGTCTCCCGAATCACCATCCGAGAAGCCATCGGGCTACTCAGGTCCGAAGGTCTCGTCGTCGCTGAGCACGGCCGTGGCGTGTTCGTCCGCGCTACCGCTCCCCTCGTACGTCTCAGCCGCTCCAGGCTCAGCAAGGCGGCCCGCGACGCCAACCAGGCGTACTTCCTGGGCGACGCCGCGAGCACCGGATTCACGCCCACCGTTCAGGTGACGATCCGATTCGAGGACGCGTCGCCGGAGCATGCTGCCGTCCTCGACGTACCCGTAGGCAGTGAGCTCCTGGTGCGCCAGCGGGTGATGCTGGAGACGGTCAGCCGGTGCAGCTCGCTACGTCACGACTGCCGCGCGAACTGACCCGCGGTACGCAAGCAGAGGAGATGGACACCGGCCCCGGCGGCATCTACTCGCGCCTCGAGGACGCCGGCTACAAGCCGAGCCGGTACACGGAGCTGGTGAAGACCAGGATGCCGAGCCGGGAGGAGACGACCGCGCTGCAGCTCGGCGCCGGCGTACCGGTGCTGGTCTTGCAGCGTGTCGCCTACGACAGCAACGGCCGCCCGGTCGAGGTCAACGAGATGACCCTGACGGGCGACCGCTACGAACTGCTGTACGAGATTCCTGCGGACTAGCTGCCCGGTGCGCCTGCAGGCCCAGGGTGTGCCGCGTCCAGTTGGTCGGCGAGCTCTTCCACCTGCGTCAGCGGCACGTTGCGCGTCACCCACGAGATCATGAAGCCCGCGAACATATGCACGTCTTGGTCGGCGTGCCGGTACAGATCCCGTTGGAGCGCGTCCCGCAACTCCTGCTCGGCGCTCACTGGTCGTCCGCCTTCTGCGCTGCGATCTCGGCGTCGAGCTCCGCGATCAGCTCCCGCAGGATCGCCTTGATCCGCTCCAGCCCCTCGTCGATGCCCCGGAGCTTCTGCTCGCCCGTCATTGCCCCTGCTCCTTGTCTCGCAGCGCGAGGAGCAGCGCACTGATCGCGTCGGGGTTGTGGATCATGTCGCGGACCGCCCGGTCGTAACCGGCCTGGTGGCCGTCTTCGAACCCGTCGTCATAACCGACCCGGTGCAGCTCGACCTCGTCCACGATCGACTGCAAGCCGGCACGGATCTGCCGGAAGGAGTGACCCTCCAGGTAGCTGATCCGCTCGACCAGAGCGTCAGTGGAGAGCCGGTGCGGCTGACTCCAGAGATCGTTGAGCAGAGCGGGTGGGAAGCGGCGAGATACCTCCGCCGTGATGACTTCCTCGGGGTCGGGCGAGACGGGTTCGTCGGTGAGAGATGATGTGTGCACGGTCGGACCTGCTTCCGGTCGAGGTCCCGGCCGGCGCTGCTATCGCCGCGTCCGGGACCGCTCAATTTGAGCGGATAACCTGAGGGAGATAGGTCCCGTGAGTCAGGCGAGACAGGCGCGATAGCACATAGGATTGGCGGTCGAGACCCAGTAGTTCTCGTGCCAGATCCCGGGCGCGGTCCTCTCGCCGGTCAGCGGTAACGTCTCGGTCACCCGGCTCACCCTAACGGCGGGTCGGTGTGATGCGGCACAGTCGGCGGACCGAGGACGAGCCGAGCCGCTAGCCTGGGCTGCGCCGGACTGTGATCGGACTCGCACCCGCCTTATGTTTCTCGCGAGTAACATCCGTGGCAGGCTTGGAGAGACCGTTAACCAGAAGGGGTCCCACACGCTATGAAGATCGTCGTCTGCGCGAAGTTCGTGCCGGATGCCACCGCGGACCGCCGCTTCCGCTCGGAGGACAACACGGTGGATCGTGCCGGTGTCGACGGGCTGCTGTCCGAGTTGGACGAGTACGCCGTCGAGACCGCGCTCACCGTGAAGGAGTCCGGTGACCCGGATGGCACTGGGGTGACCGTGCTCACGGTCGGTCCGGAGCAGGCCGCGGATGCGGTGAAGAAGGGCCTGCAGATGGGCGCCGACGCCGGTGTCCACGTGGTCGACGACGCGATCCACGGATCCGACGCGGTCGCGACCTCGCTGATCCTGTCGAAGGCGCTGGCCAAGCTCGAGGCCGACCTGGTCGTGTTCGGGATGGGTTCGACCGACGGCAGCATGGGAGTGATCCCGGCGATGGTGTCGGAGCGGCTCGGGCTGCCGGCGGTGACGCTGGGCTCGGAGGTGACCGTGGAGGGTCAGACCGTGCGGATCCGCCGCGACGGCGACACCGCGAGCGAGACGATCGAGGGCACGCTGCCGCTGGTGCTGTCGGTGTCCGACCAGGCGAACGAGCCGCGCTACCCGTCGTTCAAGGGCATCATGGCGGCGAAGAAGAAGCCGGTGGAGACCTGGTCGCTGGCCGATCTGGAGCTGACGCCGGAGCAGGTGGGCGGCTCGTCGGCGTGGACCGAGGTGGTCGAGGTGACCGCCCGTCCGCCGCGCACTGCCGGCACGATCGTCACCGATGAGGACGGCAGCGGCGCTGCCCAGCTCGTCGAGTTCCTGTCCACGAACAAGTTCCTCTGAGGAGCGGCTGAGTAATGTCGAACGTTCTGGTTCTCGTTGACCACACCGCGGGTACGGTCCGCAAGACGACCGCCGAGCTCCTCACGATCGCGCGCCGGCTGGGCGAGCCGGTCGCGGTGTTCATCGGTGAGGGTGTGCAGGAGGCGCTGCCGGCCCTGGGGCAGTACGGCGCGACCAAGGTGATCGCCCTGTCCACACAGTCGAACCCGGAGCTCACGCAGTACCTGGTCGCCCCGAAGGCGGAGGCGCTGCAGCAGGTCGCGGCGAAGGTCGAGCCGTCGGCGATCCTGATCTCGTCGAACGCCGAGGGCAAGGAGATCGCGGCGCGGCTGGCGGTCAAGCTCGAGGCGGGCCTGATCACCGATGCCGTCGACGTCACCGCTGCCGACGGTGGCCCGGTGACGACGCAGTCGGTGTTCGCGGGCAACTACACGGTCCAGGCCAAGGTGACCCACGGCACGCCGATCATCACGGTGAAGCCGAACGCCGCCACGCCCGAGGCCGCCGAGACGTCGCCGGAGGTGGAGGAGTTCGACGTGACGATCTCCGACGCCGCCAAGACCGCGAGGATCACCGACTCCAAGCCGCGGGAGGCGACCGGCCGTCCGGAGCTGACCGAGGCCGCGATCATCGTGTCCGGTGGCCGCGGTACCGGTGGCGACTTCGGTCCGGTGGAGGCGTTCGCCGACTCGCTCGGCGCGGCCGTCGGCGCGTCGCGTGCCGCTGTCGACTCGGGTTGGTACCCGCACGCCTACCAGGTCGGCCAGACCGGCAAGACGGTGTCGCCGCAGCTGTACGTCGCGGCGGGCATCTCCGGCGCGATCCAGCACCGCGCCGGCATGCAGACCTCGAAGACCATCGTCGCCGTCAACAAGGACCCCGAAGCCCCGATCTTCGAGCTCGTCGACTTCGGTGTCGTCGGCGACCTCCACAAGGTCCTCCCCACCGCCACCGAAGAAGTCACCAAGCGCAAGTCCTGACCCCTCCGCCAACGTCTGACGGCCGCACGGCGCAGCCACGGCGGTAGTTCGGCAGCCCGGCTCGGTTCCCCTCCCGAGCCGGGCTGTCTAACATGCGGTGGGTGCGGGTCTGGGTCAGTGGGGCGCGGGGGAAGTTGGGGGCGGAGGTCTGCCGGCAGCTGATTGCCGCTGGGCATGACGTGGTCGACGCGGACCGGACGGGTCCTGCGCCGGTTGACCTGATGGACCGGGGAGCGGTGGCTCGCTCGTTGCTGGGCGTGGAGGCGATCGTGCACTGCGCCGGGATCGCGAGCCCGGAGGACATCGAGCCGGTGCGCCTGTTCGAGACGAACGCGATCACGACGTTCAACGCCCTCGAGGAAGCCTGGAAGCTCGGTATCCGGACCGCTGTGCTCGCCTCCAGTGGCTCGATCTACGGCACCGCCTGGTCACCCGAGGAGATCGGCACGCCGTCCGTCCCGATCGACGAGGACACCGAGCTGCGGTACGTCGACCCGTACGCGCTCACCAAGGACGTCCTCGAACGCATGGGCCAGCTGTACGCGCGCCGCGGCGTACAGGTGACCGCCCTGCGTTTCCACTGGATCCTCACCCCCGACGAAGTACGCCGCTTCGTCGCGGAGGCGCCGCCGGAGCAGAACCGGCGGAACCTGTGGGGGTACGTCGACCTCGCCGAAGCCGCCCGCGCCTGCATCCTGGCCCTCGCACCGCGTACCCGGGACCGCTACGCCACGCTGGTGATCGCCGCCGAGGACACCGGCCGCCACGAGCCGACAGCGGACCTTCTCGCCCGCCACTCACCCGACACCGAGATCCGCCCCGAGTTCCGCCCCGCCCTCCAAGGCACCGTCTCCTTGTTCGACAGCCGACGAGCAGCCGAGGTCATCGGCTGGACCCACCAAAGCACCTGGAGACACGAGTGACCGGCTATGCCGACGACCTGGCGGGTGCTGGACGGGTACGACGGGCAGTGGTGTATGGCAGCAGCCAAGCGCGCAGACTCGGTCAGGCGGCCAGGTGCTGGCGGATGGTGGTCAGGTCGGTGGTGATGGCGGTCAGGCGGGAGTCGGTGTTGTCGAGGTAGGTCTTGAGGGCTGTGGCCGTGGTGGTGCAGCGGTCGTTGAGGTTGGTGACCTCTCCCGCGGCCCGGTTCCGGTCGGCGGTCAGCGCCCGGCGGAGGCTCACGTAGCTGTTCAGGCCGAAGCCCATCACCACCAGCCCGACCACGATCCAGAACCAGTGCAGCAACATCCCGAGCCCGATCGCGACCACCGCGCCACCGATCAGCAGCCCGAGCGGCATTGCGCGCTGGCCGGTGGTCGCCACGCCCGCGGCCGCGGTCAGCGACGTCGTCGCCTTGCTCAGCTCGAGCTGGTCGGGACCGTCCGGCCGGATCGTGACGGTGTGCTTGCCGTTCTCGATCGAAACCTGTGCGGGCCCCGGCTGCTCGGCGACCTGAGCGAGCTCCTCGACCGCAGGCAGCACCAACGGACCGACGACACGCAGCGCGGTCGCCGACAGGTGCGGCTCGGCGGACAGCCCCAGGTCCTCGGTCAGCAGCGCGTCGACCGTCCCGGCAGGATCGTCGAGCGTCCGGGCCTCCGACTCGGGCGTACCGGTGACTTGAGCACGCAGTACGGCGATGCGCGCCAGCGTCTCGCGTTCCGGTTCACTGCCTTCGGAGATGAGCAGGCGCAGGATGGCCGCCGCGCTGTTCTGGTCCGGCTCGGCGTCGGCGTCGCGGCGTGATGACTTGGCGTCGTCCGGCGTACGGTCGGACTTCCGCTCCTCCGGATAGCTGAGGGCCGGGTCGGGTTCGCGCGCCGCGGTGTTGCCCGCGATCGACTCGACAGCGTCCCGTACGCGGCTCAGCCGGGTCCACGCCTCGTCCTGCACCTGGGTCGCCTTCAGTCGTGTGCCGCTCGGGCGAGGCGCCGCGCTGCCGCGTGTCTCGAGGCGCGTCAGCCAGGCGTCGCTGGACGCGACCGACTGCAGCCGCTCCACGACCAGCTCCAGACCCTCCGGTCCGAAGCCGCCACGCGCGGCTGTCGTCCACAGCACCCGCTGTGCCCGGGTGAGCTCCCCGTCCGCGGCCGGTACGCCGAACGCGACATCCAGCCATTCGGTCCGCACCTGGTGCCGCTGCCCGAGTGCCGCCAGCGCCAGCGCCAGGAAGATCGACGTACGGCGCTGGTCGAGCTTCATCGCCGTACTCACCGCCTCCTCGTCCGGCGTGGAGGCGTGCAGCGAGATCAGCGCTGCGACCGCAGGGTCGAGCCAGTACTGCGGAACGGGCGCGCCGGCCGTGGGGAGTTCGGTGGAGGACGCCATCGCGGTGAGGACGCGGGTGGCGTACCGGCGGAGGTCGGCGGCGTGGACGAAGCCGGCCGTCTCATGGCGCAGGTCGGACAGCTCGACGAACGCGTCGAAGGCCCTGGACAGATTGTCGACCCGGCTCTGCAGGCTGCCCTGGATCCTCGACAGCTGCGATCTGAGGCTCGACGCCTCCTGCCGCGCGTACGACATCTCGCTCTGCAGATTCTCCAGCTGCTCGTTCTGCCGCCGCTCGGCCCACCAGTCCGTCATGCTCCGCCTCCGTCACCCGATGTCGCTCTCCGGAAGGATGGCCTGTCGGCGGGTCACCGCCCCGACACCCCCGGCACCGCCCGCCGCGTCCACGGGTGAATCCCGGCGCGCGGGAACATCGGTGCCGGAACTACTCTTGAAACCGATATGACTGCATCCGACCGCCGCACGGTGTACCTGGACCACGCGGCGACGACCCCCATGCTCCCGGTCGCGATCGAGGCGATGACTCATCACCTCACGCAGACCGGTAACGCGTCGTCACTGCACGGCTCCGGCCGGTGCGCGCGGCGGACGGTCGAGGAGTCCCGCGAGTCGATCGCGGCGGCGCTCGGGGCGCAGCCCAGTGAGGTCGTGTTCACCTCCGGCGGGACCGAGGCGGACAACCTCGCGCTCAAGGGCCTGTGGTGGTCCCGCCTGGCCGCGGACCCGCGCCGCCGGCGGATCCTGCTGAGCGGCATCGAGCACCACGCGGTCCTCGACCCGGCGGTCTGGCTCGGTCAGCACGAGCACGCCGAGATCGAGTGGCTGCCCGTCGACGAGCTCGGCCGGGTGCAGCCGGACGACGTACGGCGGGCCGTCGAGCGCGACCCGGCGTCGGTGTCGTTCGTCACGCTGATGATGGCGAACAACGAGGTCGGCACACTCCAGCCGGTGCGGGAGGTCGCGGCGATCGCGCAGGAGTACGGCGTACCCGTGCACACCGACGCGGTGCAGGCGATCGGGCAGGTGCCGGTGGACTTCGCCGAGCTGGGGGTGGACGCGATGACGGTGTCCGCGCACAAGCTCGGCGGTCCGTACGGGATCGGGGCGCTCGTCGTCCACAAGGAGACGCAGCTGACGCCGATCCTGCACGGCGGGGGACAGGAGCGCGACGTCCGGTCCGGCACCCTGGACGCGCCCGCGACCGCCGGGTTCGCGGTGGCGGCGGAGCACGCGATCAAGCACCAGGCGGACGAGGCGGCGCGGCTGAGCGAGCTGCGGAACGCGCTCGTCGAGGGCATCACCGGCACGATCGAGGGCGCGAAGCTGTCCGGCGACCCGGTCGGCCGCTTGCCCGGTAACGCACACTTGTCCTTCAGCGACTGCGAGGGCGACTCGCTGTTGCTGCTGCTCGACGCGCGCGGGATCGAGGTCTCCACCGGATCCGCGTGCAACGCCGGGGTCGCCGAGCCCAGCCACGTCCTGCTGGCCATGGGGTACGACGACCAGCGGGCCCGCGGCTCGCTCCGGTTCACCCTCGGGCACACGAGTACGCGCGCCGACATCGACGCCGTACTGGAGACCATCGGGCCGGTCGTGGAGCGGGCGAAGTCCGCCGGCCTGCAGAACGTGGGAAGGAACACCTGATGCGGGTACTCGCCGCCATGTCCGGCGGGGTCGACTCCGCGGTCGCGGCCGCGCGGATGGCCGAGGCCGGGCACGACGTCACCGGAGTGCACCTGGCGCTCAGCCGCAACCCGCAGTCGTACCGCAGCGGCGCGCGCGGCTGCTGCACGATCGAGGACTCCCGCGACGCCCGCCGGGCCGCGGACGTGATCGGCATCCCGTTCTACGTCTGGGACCTGGCAGAGCGCTTCCACGCCGACGTGGTCGAGGACTTCGTCAACGAGTACGCCGCCGGCCGCACGCCGAACCCCTGCCTGCGCTGCAACGAGAAGGTCAAGTTCAGTGCGGTCCTGGAGCGGGCGCTCGCACTCGGCTTCGACGCGGTCGCGACCGGGCACTACGCGCGGATCGTCGACACGCCGGACGGACGTGAGCTGCACCGCGCGGTCGACCCGGCCAAGGACCAGTCGTACGTGCTGGGCGTGCTGACGCAGGAGCAGCTCGCGCACGCGTTCTTCCCGCTCGGCGACACGGTCAAGACCGACGTCCGCGAGGAGGCCGAGCGCCGCGGGCTGGCGGTGGCGGCCAAGCCGGACAGCCACGACATCTGCTTCATTGCCGACGGCAACACTCCGGGATTCCTCAGCGCGCAGCTCGGCGACGCGCCCGGCGACATCGTCGACGCGCAGGGCAACAAGCTCGGCGAGCACCAGGGCACGCACGGCTTCACCATCGGCCAGCGCAAGGGCCTGCGGATCGGTACTCCGGCCGCGGACGGCAAGCCGCGCTTCGTCCTGGACATCTCGCCAGTCGACCGCACCGTGACCGTCGGATCCCGTGAGGAGCTGGCCGTGTCGCAGCTGACCGCCTCCAAGCCCCGCTGGTGCGGCGCCGAGCCGACGGGCCAGGTGCACGCGAGAGCCCAGCTCCGTGCGCACGGCGAAGAGGTCCCCGTCACTGCAACAGTTCTCGGCGATCGAGTGCAGGTCTCCTTCGACGAACCGACATCCGCGGTCGCCCCAGGCCAGGCCGTCGTGCTGTACGACGGAACGCGGGTCATCGGCTCCGCCACCATCGACACCGTCCAGCGCGTGACCGCTGCCGTATGACGACGACCGGGCTCGGATCCGTCCCCGGCGACGACATCCGCGAGTGGATGCGCGCCGTACTCGAGCTGGTCGACATCCCGTTCCTGCCGGAGCTGCCGGCGCGTCCGTACGGCGACATGCTCAGCCGGACCGTCGCCGTACTGACGGAGCTGGCCGCTGACCTGCAGCCGGTCGGGTGGCGGCTGACCGGCGGTGGTGACGCGCGGGCCAGTCTGGACCAGCGGCGGGCGAGGGCGTTGCTGCACGAAGACCTGGACGTGCTGGAGGAGTACGCCGACGGGTACCAGGGGCAGCTGAAGGTGCAGGTCACCGGGCCGTGGACGCTGGCGGCGTCCGTGGAGCGGCCGCGTGGTGACAAGGTGCTGGCGGACCACGGTGCGCGACGGGACCTGGCACAGGCGTTGGCGTACGGCGTGCAGCAGCACGTGGCCGAAGTACGGAAGCGTGTCCCGGGCGCGGAGGTGCTGCTGCAGGTCGATGAGCCCGGGCTGCCCGCAGTACTGGCCGGAGCTGTGCCGACCGCGTCCGGCTGGAGCAAGCACCGGTCCGTCGACGGTCCTGGTGCTGTTGAGCTGCTGAGCCTGTTCACCGGTACTGCGCCCACGATCGTGCACTGCTGCGCGGCCCGGCCACCGATCGAGGTCTTCACCAAGTCCGGCGCCAGCGGGGTAGCCGTTGACGTGTCGCTGCTGAACACCGCCGCCTGGGACCAGATCGCGGCCGCGGCCGAAGGCGGCACGGCGGTCTACGCCGGCGTCGTGCCGACCACCGGTGCGTTGCCCCGGGCCGAACAGGCCGCGGAACCGCTCGTCCGCAGGTGGCGCGACCTCGGGCTCGATCCCGAACTGCTCAAGATGGCCGTGATCACGCCCGCCTGCGGCCTGGCGGCCGCCGGGTCGACCGCGGACGCCAGAGCGCGGCTGAAGCTGCTCCGCGACGTCGCCGACGTGGTGGCCGAGGCCGCCGACGCCTGACCGGAACTGTCGGTGGGCCACTGTAAATTCTTCTCATGAGCACGGAGGAGAACGGCGGGGCGCCCGCGGAAGTGCGGGAGCGGCATGCGGCGCTGAGCAAGGAGATCGAGGATCACCGGGCGCGGTACTACCTGGCGAGCCCGATCATCTCGGACGCCGACTTCGACGCGCTCATGCACGAGTTGCAGGGCATCGAGGAGCAGTACTCTGAGCTCCGTACGCCGGACTCGCCGACGCAGAAGGTCGGCGCGCCGGTCTCGACCCTGTTCACCCCGGTCCAGCACCCGAGCCGGATGGAGAGCTTGGCCAACGCGTTCTCGGCCGAGCAGATGGAGGCCTGGGCGAAGCGGCTGGAGCGTGAGGTCACCGTCCGGCAGATCCACGACAGCGGGTTCCTGTGCGAGCTCAAGGTGGACGGGCTGGCGCTCGATCTGGTGTACGAGAACGGCAGGCTCGTCAGCGGCGCCACCCGCGGCGACGGCCGCACCGGCGAGGACGTCACGCCCAACGTCCGCACGATCAAGAGCATCCCGGAGCAGCTGCACGGCGACGGCTTCCCGGCGTTCCTGGAGGTCCGCGGCGAGGTGTACTTCCGGGTCGAGGACTTCGAGGAGCTCAACGCCCAGCTCGTCGAGGCCGGCAAGGACGTGTTCTCCAACCCGCGCAACAGCGCGGCCGGTTCGCTGCGCCAGAAGGATCCGCGCGTCTCCGCCGGACGCCCCTTGCGCTTCGTCGTGCACGGCCTCGGCAAGGTCGAGGGGCACCACATCGGCCGGCTCTCGGAGGCGTACGAGCAGCTGAAGGCCTGGGGCCTGCCGGTCAGCGACCGCGCCCGCCGGGTCGGCACGCTCGACGAGGTGAACGAGTTCATCGCGTACTACGGCGAGAACCGGCACTCGGTCGACCACGAGATCGACGGCGTCGTGGTGAAGATCGACGAGGTCGATCTGCAGCGCGCGCTCGGGTCGACCTCGAGCGCCCCGCGCTGGGCGATCGCGTACAAGTACCCGCCCGAAGAGGTGAACACCAAGCTCATCGAGATCGAGGTGAACGTCGGGCGCACCGGCCGGGTCACCCCGTTCGCGCACATGGAGCCGGTCCGCGTCGCGGGCTCCACCGTCGAGTACGCGACGCTCCACAACGCCAAGGAGGTCGCGCGCAAGGACGTGCGGCCGGGCGACACCGTCGTACTGCGGAAGGCGGGCGACGTGATCCCCGAGGTGCTCGGGCCGGTGGTGGAGCTGCGTCCGGAGGGGCTGCCGTCCTGGGAGATGCCGACCCGGTGTCCGTGGTGCGACACCGTGCTGGCGCCCGCCAAGGAGTCCGACGTCGACATCCGCTGCCCGAACTCGCAGTACTGCCAGGGCCAGTTGCGGGAGCGGCTGTTCTACCTGGCCGGGCGGTCCGCGTTCGACATCGAGGGGCTCGGGTTCAAGGCGGCCGACGCGCTGATCCGCGGTGGACTGATCGCCGACGAGGGTGATCTGTTCGCGCTGACCGAGGACAAGCTGGCCGGGAGCGCGTTCTTCACCACCAAGGCCGGCGCGCTGTCGGCGAACGCGCGCAAGCTGGTGGCGAACCTCGAGGAGGCGAAGGCCAAGCCGCTGTCGCGGGCGCTCGTCGCGCTCTCGATCCGGCACGTCGGGCCGACAGCGGCCGCCGCGCTCACCGAGGTGTTCGACACCATCGACGACGTCCGAGCGGCGAGCGAGGAGCAGCTGGCCGAGATCGAGGGCGTCGGGCCGACCATCGCGCAGGCGATGATCGAGTGGTTCCAGGTGCCGTGGCACCAGGCCATCGTGGACAAGTGGCAGGCATCCGGCGTGGTCATGCGCGAGGAGCGGACCGGTCCGTCCCTGCCGCAGACGTTGACCGGGCTGTCGGTCGTGGTGACCGGGACGGTCGAGGGGTTCAGCCGCGACGAGGCGACGGAGGCGATCGTCGGCCGCGGCGGGAAGGTCGCGAGCTCGGTGTCCAAGAAGACGTCGTTCGTGGTGGTCGGCGACTCTCCTGGATCGAAGTACGACAAGGCTGTCCAGCTCGGCGTACCGATCCTGGACGCCGCAGGGTTCCGGGTGCTGCTGGAGGACGGCCCGGACGCGGCCGCCGGTGTGGCGACCACGCCTTCGGCCGGCGAGGCCTGAGAATCTCCCACGATCTTCGTGCCGGACGGATCCGGCGGCGGCGCTGAGCCGTCCGACTGTTAACTTTGCACGTCACATCTGGGCCAGAAGGAGCAATCTATGACGACGCCGCCGCAGGGACCATGGGGTCCTGGGCAGCCGGGGGGCCAGCCAGGCGGGCAGCACGGGGGGCAGGGTGGCTCTCAGCAGCCACCACAGCAGGGTGGCTGGGGACAGCAGCCTCCTGGCCAAGGAGGCGGCTGGGGTCAGCCTCCGCAGCAGCCGCAGGGCCAGCCTCCGCACGGCCGCCCTCCGCAGCAGGACCGGCCGCAGCAGGGCTGGGGACAGCAGCCCGGCCAGCCGGGGCAGCCTGGTCAGCAAGGCCAGCCTGGTCAGCCGGCGGGTGGCTGGGGACAGCCGCCGCAGCAAGGCGGCGGTGCGTACCAGCAGCAGTCCTGGGGACAGCGCCAGCAGCAGGGTCCCTGGCACCAGCAGCAGGGCGGGCAGCCGGGGCAGTGGCAGCCGGGCGGTCCGGGCGGCAAGGGCCCAGGTGGCATCAGCAAGGACAAGCTGCCGTTCGTGATCGGCGGTGGCGTGGTCGGCGTCATCCTGATCGGCCTGCTGGTCTTCCTCGGTGTCCGTGCCTTCAGCGGTGACGACACCCCGACGACCCAGCCGACGATCGAGCCGACGGGCACCGGAGAGCCGACGGGCGGCAACCCGACGGAGTCGCCGACCAGCGGCCCCGCGAACGGTGAGCTCGGCAACGCGACCGGTCAGGCGAAGGCCGCGACCGAGAAGCTCCAGGGCATCGGCTTCGCCTGCAGCGACCTGTTCAACACCGCTCAGGGCGCGCACCGCGGCTGCTTCAAGTCCGACGGCCGCAAGGATGCCGAGGCGATCCTCCAGTTCGGGTCGGACGGCAACATCGTCGCCGTACGGGTCCAGGCCCAGGACTCGGACAACAACAACAACGCCCAGGTCGCGTTCGACCAGGTGCTGCAGGCGGTCGGCAACGACGCGTTCGGCGCCGACTCGGTGAAGAAGGTCCAGGCGGCGGTGAAGACCGGCCAGCGGTCCGAGGAGGTCAGCACCAGCTGGGGCGATCTCCAGCTCAGCAACTCCGGTGAGAGCCTGCGGCTGTCCGGTAAGAAGTCCGGCGAAGACTCCCTGGACCTGCCGGACCAGAACTTCGACACCACCCAGGCGCAGTTGACCGCGGCGCTGAAGGCGAAGGGCTACGTCTGCACCTCGTCGTGCAAGAAGGAAGTGGGCCAGTACGGCTCGCAGCGGGTGTACTCCTACGCCCGTTCCGGCGAGGGCATCAAGGACATCGAGGTCAGCGTCTACGGCGAGGGCAGTGCGGTCAAGAACGCCATGAACGCCGTGGTGAACGACACCTTCGGCGTCCTCAAGGGCGGGAACGCGGCCGCGGTGAAGTCGTACATCCAGGCGCACAGCGACGGGAAGCCGTACGCTGCTTATGTCGGCGGTTGGAAGGTCGAGATCGACGGCAGCGACTCCAGCAGTTACAAGTCGCAGCGGATCTCGATCCGGTACGAGTCGTTCTACGCCTGAGCGGGGTACGGAGGCCGGAGTGAAGTTCCCCCGGGAGAAGCGGGAGTCACGGACGGTGGCACAGCCGCCGCCCGAGGCGGCCCAGCGGGTCGACGGCGGTGGGCCCTGGGGCCCCACCCAGTTCGACCTCCCGGACCGCAACGGCAGCAACAGCCAGGCGATCCTGATCGTCTCGCTGATCGGGATCGTGATCCTGCTGGTGATCGCCGGCCTCTGGGCCCTCGCCTACTTCCAGTTCACCTGACAGCAGCAGAAACCCCCCGCTCGTCCGCGAGCGGGGGGTTTCTGCGTGTGATCAGGGTGGGTCAGGCTGTCGCGCGGATGGTGACGGCGAGTGAGGCCAGGTAGGACAGCCGGGCGACCTCGGAGCCGAGGAACTCCGGACCGCCGCGGCGGCCGATGACCAGGATCCGGCGGTCGGACTCCAGCGGCGCGGCGACCAGGACCGACTCCGAGAGGCCCTTGTGATCGGGCGCCTCCAGTGTCGTCGCCTTCTCCATCGGCAGCCAGTTGCCAACCACGTCGCCGAACTCCGGCGTCGCGCTCGTCTCCAGCGCGACCTTCACCTCGCTGCCGGTGCCGTCCAGCAGCGCCGCCCAGTCCGCGTGCAGGACCGCGGGCGACTGCTCGACCAGGATGTCGATCGCGTCCGCGGGCGCGGACGTCATCTGCTCGACCGCCTCCAGGTCCATGTGCAGTCCGCCGCCGGCGCCGTACCGGGAGAACCAGATGACCTCGACGTCGGGTACGCCGTTGCACGCCGACACCAGGCGGTCCGGCAGGACACCGGCCGGCAGGTCGACCACGATGTCGTCGACGGCGGTGCCGTTCTCGCGCCGGTGCTCGACGATCTCGATCGCGTGGATGTCGGCGTTCACCTCGCCGAGCGCCGTCGCCACGGTGCCGAGCGAACCTGGCCGGTCCGGGATGATCAAGCGCAGCAGGAACACCGAACGATCATCTCCCAGCCGATCACCTTGCGCGTAACGCCTTGTCGCCGCCCATGTTACAGAGCGGTAGGACACGACACGCGGGCCTATCTCATCGGGCTCCTGTCCACAGCCTGGGGGACGAGGAAACGCACGTGTCACACCGGCCCACTAGGATGACGGGGTCCCGGCGGAAAACGCTGTGGAAGTCCTGCGAACCATTGGATCAGTTCATGCCATCGATTACCCGCGAAGAGGTCGCGCACCTGGCGCGACTGGCGCGGATCGAGCTCAGTGACGACGAGCTCGACCACCTCGCCCCCCAGCTCGACCAGATCATCACCCTGGTCGGGCAGGTCAGCCAGGTGGCGGCGGACGACATCCCGCCGACCTCGCACGCCCTGCCGCTGACCAACGTGATGCGCCCGGACGAGAACGTCCCGTGCCTCACGCCCGAGCAGGCGCTGTCCGGCGCGCCGGCCGCGGAGGAGCAGCGCTTCCGGGTGCCGCGGATCCTGGAGGAGGACTGATCATGTCGGATCTCACCAGGAAGACCGCGGCCGAGCTCGCGGAGCTGATGACGTCCGGGCAGGCCAGCTCGGTCGAGATCACCCAGGCCCACCTGGACCGGATCGACGCCGTCGACGGCGCCGTCCACGCGTTCCTGCACGTCGACGCCGAGGGCGCGCTGGCGCAGGCCAAGGCCGTCGACGACCGGCGGGCCGCGGGCGAGCAGCTGTCCCCGCTGGCCGGAGTGCCGCTGGCGCTGAAGGACGTGCTCACCCAGGAGGGTGTGCCGACCACGGCCGGCTCGAAGATCCTCGAAGGCTGGAAGCCGCCGTACGACGCGACCGTCGTGAAGCGGCTGAAGGACGCCGGGATCGTGATCCTCGGCAAGACCAACATGGACGAGTTCGCGATGGGCTCCTCCACGGAGAACTCGGCGTACGGCACCACTCACAACCCGTGGGACCTGGGCCGGATCCCGGGCGGTTCCGGCGGCGGTTCGTCCGCGGCGATCTCGGCGTACGAGGCGCCGCTCGCGATCGGCACCGACACCGGCGGCTCGATCCGCCAGCCCGGTGCGTTCACCGGGACGGTCGGGGTCAAGCCGACGTACGGCGGCACCTCGCGGTACGGGCTGATCGCTCTCGCCTCGAGCCTGGACACGCCTGGTCCGTGTGCGCGGACGACGCTCGACGCGGCGCTGCTGCACGAGGTGATCGCGGGGCACGACCCGATGGACTCGACCTCGATCAACCAGCCGGTCCCGGCCGTGGTCGAGGCCGCGCGCAACGGTGACGTCGCCGGGCTGCGGATCGGTGTCGTCAAGGAGCTCGGCGGCGAGGGCTACCAGCCGGGTGTCGAGGCCCGCTTCCACGAGGCGGTCGAGCTGCTCACCAAGCTCGGCGCCGAGGTGGTCGAGGTCTCCTGCCCGCACTTCCAGTACGCGCTGCCCGCGTACTACCTGATCCTGCCGAGCGAGGCCTCGTCCAACCTGGCCAAGTTCGACGCCATGCGGTACGGCCTGCGCGTCGGCGACGACGGCACGAACAGCGCCGAGACGGTGACGAGCCTGACCCGCGAGGCCGGCTTCGGCGCCGAGGTGAAGCGCCGCATCATCCTCGGCACGCACGCGCTGTCGAGCGGGTACTACGACGCGTACTACGGCCAGGCGCAGAAGGTGCGGACGCTGATCGCCCGCGACTTCACCAAGGCGTACGAGCAGGTCGACGTCCTGGTCTCGCCGGCCACGCCGACGACCGCGTTCGCGATCGGCGACCGGATCGACGACCCGATCGCGATGTACAAGAACGACCTGTGCACGATCCCGTCCAACCTGGCCGGCAACGCGGCCGCGTCGTTCCCGTGCGGCCTCGCCGACGAGGACGGCCTGCCGGTCGGCTTCCACGTGATGGCGCCGGTGATGCGCGACGACCTGCTGTACAAGGTCGGCGCCGCGCTGGAGTCCGCGCTGGCCGAGCAGTGGGGCGGCGTCCTGATGACCAAGGCTCCGGAACTGGAGGTGACCCGATGACCATCGCTGCCGAGGTCATGCCGATCGACAAGGCGCTGGCGCAGTACGACCCGGTGATGGGCCTCGAGGTCCACGTCGAGCTGAACACGAAGTCGAAGATGTTCTGCGGCTGCCCGACCGAGTTCGGCGCCGCGCCGAACACCCAGACCTGCCCGGTCTGCCTCGGTCTGCCGGGCGCGCTGCCGGTGGTGAACGCGCGCGCGGTCGAGTCCGCGATCAAGATCGGCCTGGCGCTGAACTGCGAGATCGCCGAGTGGTGCCGGTTCGCCCGGAAGAACTACTTCTACCCGGACATGCCGAAGAACTTCCAGACCTCGCAGTACGACGAGCCGATCGCGTTCAACGGCTGGACCGAGGTCGTCGTCGACGGCGAGACGTACCGGATCGAGATCGAGCGCGCGCACATGGAGGAGGACACCGGCAAGTCCACCCACATCGGTGGCGCGACCGGCCGGATCCACGGCGCGTCGCACTCGCTGGTCGACTACAACCGGGCAGGGATCCCGCTGATCGAGATCGTCACCAAGACGATCGAGGTGCCGGGGGAGAAGGCCGCCGCGGTGGCGCGCGCGTACGTGAGCATGCTGCGCGACCTGCTGCTCGCGCTCGACGTGTCCGACGTCCGGATGGACCAGGGCTCGCTGCGCTGCGACGCCAACGTGTCGCTGAAGCCGCGCGGCGCGACGACGTTCGGGACCCGGACCGAGACCAAGAACGTGAACTCGTTCCGCTCGGTCGAGCGTGCGGTGACGTACGAGATCACCCGGCAGGCGGCGGTGCTGTCCACCGGCGGGAAGGTCATCCAGGAGACCCGGCACTGGCACGAGGACACCGGCATCACGACCTCCGGCCGGGAGAAGTCCGACGCCGAGGACTACCGGTACTTCCCGGAGCCCGACCTGGTGCCGGTCGCGCCGTCGCGCGAATGGGTCGAGGAGCTGCGTGCGACCCTGCCCGAGCCGCCGTCGGTACGTCGTGCGCGGCTGCAGCAGGAATGGGGTTTCACCGACCTCGAGATGCGCGACGTCGTGAACGGCAACGCGCTCGAGCTGATCGTGTCGACGATCGAGCTCGGCGTCCCGCCGTCCGCGGCGAAGAAGTGGTGGCTGGGCGAGCTGGCCCGCTACGCCAACGAGTCGGGCACCGAGCTCGGCAGTCTGGACGTCGGCCCCGGCGAGGTCGCCGAGGTGCAGAAGCTGGTCGACGACGGCACGCTGAACGACAAGCTCGCGCGGCAGGTGTTCGAGGGTCTGCTCGCGGGTGAGGGAACGCCGGCGGAGATCATCGAGAAGCGCGGGCTGGCGCTGGTGTCGGACGACTCGGCGCTGCTCGAGGCGATCGACCGCGCGATCGCCGCGAACCCGGACGTCGTCGAGAAGGTGAACTCCGGGAAGCCGGCCGCGGCGGGTGCGCTGATCGGCGCGGTGATGAAGGACATGCGCGGCCAGGCGGACGCCGCCAAGGTCCGCCAGTTGCTCAACGAGAAGCTGGGTATCTGACCCGTCGGTGGGGGTGCCGGTCGTGCACCCCCACCCAACGGCGGCAGACTCAGGCGGCGTCGCGCTCAGGGTGCGTCGCGCGTTCCGGCTGGGGAGCTTCGGCGATGACGCTGCGCTCGATCCGGCCGTCGTCCACGTCCGCCGCGTTCGCGAGCAGCGTCTGCGCGACCGACAGCTCGTCGCTCGGGCAGCGGACCTCGTAGCGGGTCGGCACGATCTCGGTGCTGACTGCCTCGGGGCGGTTGCGGACGAGTCCGCGGAACATCCCCCACAGCGCTCCGACGAGGACGCCGTACACGAATCCCCAGGCGACGACCGCGAGGCCGGTCAGGGTCGTCTCGGCGACGAGCGTGACGAACACCGCGGCGAGTACGCCGACCAGCGCGCCCTGCAGCGCACTGGTCGCGGTCAGCCGCACGACCGGCACGGTCCTGCGTCTGACGGCCTGCCGAAGACCGGCACCGACGACGTCCAGGCTTGCGGCGTCCATCCCGTAGCTTCTGAGGTACTCGACTGTTCGCTGAGCATCCACGAAGCTGCTCATCGATGCGATCACACTGCTGGGGACGCCAGACACCTGGCCGGTCGGCATACCGATCTCCTCCTTCAGGTCTTGGGGTTTCCTTCAACAAGTACCAGACGACCGAAGGCCTGAAACGGTTGACCTGTCAGAAGGTGCCCCTTTGTCTCAACTGCCCAGCGTCACGTGCAGGATGCGGTCGTCGCCGTCCCGCGAGTCGCCGCGCCCGTCGGTGTTCGACGTCGTCAGCCACAACGAGCCGTCGGGCGCTGCCTCGACCGTGCGCAAGCGCCCGTACTGGTTGGTGAAGAAGGCCTGAGGCTCGCCGGTTCGCTTGCCGCCGGCAACAGGTATCGCCCAGAGCCGTTCGCCGCGCAGCGACGCCATGAAGACGTGCCCCTTCGCGAACGCGATCCCCGACGGCGACGCGTCGGCCGTGCGCCACTGCGCGATCGGATCGGTCATGCCGTCGAGCTGACTGATCCCCTCCGCGGCGGGCCAGCCGTAGTTCGTGCCGGGCGTGATCGCGTTGAGTTCGTCCCAGGTGTTCTGCCCGAACTCCGCGGCGTACAACTGGTCCCCGTCGAAGGCGAGCCCCTGCACGTTGCGGTGTCCCTTGCTGATCCACACCCGCCCGTCCGGGTTCCCCGGCGCGGCCTTGCCGTCGGTGGTGATCCGCAGGATCTTCCCACCCAGCGAGTTGTCGTCCTGCGAGGTGGGCCGGTCCGATCCGTCGCCGGTCCCCGCATACAAGAATCCGTCCGGCCCGAACCGCAGCCGTCCGCCGTTGTGGATCGCCGCCGCCGGAATCCCTTCCAGAATCACCTGCTGCTCCGACAACTTCCCGTCGCGGTAGGTGATCCGCGCGATCCGGTTGTCGTCGCCGCCCGAGTAGTACGCATAGATGTACGGCTTCCCCGGATACCCCGGATCCACCGCCAACCCCAGCAGCCCACCCTCCGACGAACTCTCCACCCCGTCGACGGTCCCGACCTCACTGACCTGTCCGCCCGAGACCCGCTTGATCTTCCCGGAGTCCCGCTCCGCCACCAACGCAGTCGAATCCGGCAGGAACGCCAACCCCCACGGCACCTCGATCCCGGTCGCGACAGTCGAGTCCACGGTCAGCTTCACCGCGCCCGCACCGCCGGGAACCGAGCCGCCGGCTGTCGGCGCCGAGGTCGGAACACTCGTCCCTGACCCGGTCGGCGTACCGTCGGAGCAACCCGCCGCCACCACCAGCGCGGCCGCCACCATCGCAGCCCGCCCGCCTCGCCCGACCCTCGTGCTGCTCACACCGTCTCCTCCGGTAGTCCTGCCCCATTACTACACCGCAGGTCAACGGGTGGTTCAGCTTCCCCAGGTGGGGCGGAGGGGGAAGTGGGCGTTGGAGTTGTCGTCGAGTTTTACGGCGAGGACCTGGTGGAGTTGGGTGTTGTTGCGTTCGAAGCCGACGCGGCAGGCGGCCAGGTAGAGGCCCCAGATCTTGGCGGTGGGGTAGCCGACTTCGGCGACGGCCTCGTCCCAGTGGGTGACGAGGTTGTCCGACCAGGCGGCCAAGGTGAGGGCGTAGTGCTCGCGGAGGTTCTCCTCGTGGCGGACCTCGAAGCCGGCGTCCTGGGCCTCGGCGATGATGCGGCCGGAGCCGATCAGCTCGCCGTCGGGGAAGATGTAGCGGTCGATGAACGCGCCGGTGGAGCGATAGCGGTTGTCGGGCCGGGTGATCGAGTGGTTCAGCAGCCGCCCGCCGGGACGGAGCCGGTCCAGCAGGAAGCCGAAGTACGACGGGTAGTTGCGCACGCCGATGTGTTCGGTCAGCCCGATCGAGCTGATCGCGTCGAAATCGCGTTCCGGTACGTCGCGGTAGTCCAGGAACCGTACTTCGGCCAGCTTCGCCAGCCCCTCGCGCTCGATCGCCTCGGTGGCCCATTCCGCCTGCGCCGCCGACAACGTGACGCCCAGCGCCCGCACGCCGTACTCGCGAGCCGCGTGCCGGACCATGCCGCCCCAGCCGCAGCCCACGTCGAGGAGCCGCATCCCGGGCTTCAGGTCCAGCTTCCGCGCGACCAGGTCGTACTTCTCGTACTGCGCCTGCTCGAGCGACGCGTCCGCGGTCGGGTAGACCGCACACGTGTAGGTCATCGACGGCCCGAGGATGTACTCGTAGAACCGGTTCGACACGTCGTAGTGATGGTGGATCGCCGCCCGGTCTCGCGCCTTCGAGTGGCGCAGCCCTTCGAAGGTACGGCGCCACTTCGGCAGGTGCTCCTGCGGCGGGGGAGGCGGCGGCTTCAGGTGACTCCACCCGAGCCCGCGGACGATCCGCAGCGCCTCCGCCGTCGTCGGCCGCTCGAAGTGCAGCTGATTGAGCATCATCCGCATCAGGCCGTACGGGTTGCCCTCGTGGATGCCGGTGATCTCCAGATCGCCCATCACGTACGCGCGCACCAGCCCGAGGTCACCGGGTGCGGTGAGGACGTAGGACAGCCCGCGCTCGTTGCCCAGGTGCATGTGGATCGGCGAGTCCTCGGGCCCGGTCGCGCTGCCGTCGTACGCCGTGAAGCGGAACGGCAGCCCGCCCGGGGTCACCGTTGTGAGTGCGTCCGCAATCGAAACCTGGGTCGCAAGCGTCGTCATCGGAGTAGTTGCGGGCGAACACCGTCCTGGAGGACGGGGAGGAACCGCAACTCCCTCCCTTCGCGTGTTAGGGACTGTCGGTCCCGGCTGATTGAATCTGTTCCGTGTCCCGCTTTCGTCTTGCCCCGAGTCCGGAACAGGAGACGGCATTGCTCGGGCACTGCACACATGCCAGATACGTCTGGAACCTGGCTTTGGAGCAGTGGTCCATGTGGTCGGCGGGACGCCGCAGCTACCCACCGCGGTACGTGCAGCAGGCGCGGCAGCTGACCGAGGCCAGGGCCGCCAGCGAGTGGTTGCGGGCCGGGTCGCAGACGGTGCAGCAGCAGGCGTTGCGGGATTTCGACCAGGCCGTCACGAACTTCTACGGTGGCACCCACCGCCGACCCACTTGGCGCAAGGCCGGGATCCACGAGGGGTTCCGGATCGTCGGCCCGCAAGCCGGACGGGTGGAGAAGCTGAACCGCAAGTGGGCCCGGGTCCTGGTGCCGAAGGTCGGCTGGGTGAAGTTCCGGCTGTCCGGGCCGCTGCCTGACGCGAAGTCGTACCGGGTCAGCCGTGACCGTTCCGGCCGCTGGCACATCGCGTTCGCGGTGGTGCCCGAGCCCATCCCGGGACCGGGTACCGGGGAGGTTGTCGGGGTGGATCTTGGTGTGACTGTGTCGGCCGCGCTGTCCACGGGTGAGAAGCTGGCCGTGCCGACCCTGACGCGTGGCGAGAAGGCCCGGCTGCGGAAGCTGCAACAGCGTCTGTCCCGTGCCCGCAGCGGCAGCAACCGCCGCTCCAGGACCAAGGCTGCGATTGCCCGGCTGAAGGCGCGGAAGGCGGATCGGCGCAAGGATTGGGTCGAGCAGATCAGCACCCGCCTGGCCCGCGAGTTCGATGTGATCCGGGTCGAGGACCTGCGCATCGTCCAGATGACGCGCTCGGCCAAGGGCACGGTCGACAACCCCGGAAGCCGGGTGCGGCAGAAGGCCGGACTGAACCGGGGCATCCTGGCCAGCGGCTGGGGCCGGCTCGTTCAGCGGCTGGAGCACAAGGCCGCCGGCCGGGTCGAGAAGATTCCGGCGGCGTACACCTCTCAGACGTGTTCGCGGTGCGGGACCAGGGATCGGGAGGCGCGCGAGAGCCAAGCCGTCTTCCGCTGCCGGTCTTGCAACTACACTACGAACGCCGACGTGAACGCTGCTGTCAACATCGCGGCCGGACGGGCCGTGAACGCACGTGGAGCGACAGCGGTACCGGTCGCTGAGAAGCGTGAACCTCAACTCCCTACCTCCGCGTAGCTGAGTTGGAACCCCCGTCGTTTGCCGGCGGGGAGGACGTCAACGGCGTGTCACCGCCTTCTCGTAGAGCCCGGTGAGCCGGGCGTCCGGGTCGTAGCGTTTCTTCACCTCGTCCCAGGCCGGGACGTTGTAGAGCGTGCCGAAGGTGTCGCGGTCGTAGTACGCGTCGGAGTACAGCGACTTGTGGCCGCCGAACTCGGTGACCGCGGCCTCGATCCGCCGGTTGACGTCGCCGTCCGCGGCGCCCGGGGCGATCGGTACGGTGCCCCAGAAACCGACATTGACGTAGGTCTCGCCGGGCCGCAGCGGATACAGCGGCCACGCCGACGACCCGCGCAGCCGCAGCGGGCACAGCCAGACCGGCCGCATCCCCACCTCGGCGTCGAACCAACGCAGGAAGTCCGCCAGCCGATCGACCGGGATCTCCACGTCCTGCACCACGCGTTCGCGATCCGGCTTCCCGCGGCGGCGGTTCAGCCGCGCCGCGACCTGGTGCCGGTTCTCGAAGCCGACGATCTTGTGGAACACGTCGCTACGCCGCCACCGCTTCGGCCACAACCGCCGTACGACGGGCTTCTGCGCGCCGAAGGCCGCGGAACACCAGAACCAGTCGGTGTCCCACCGCCACAGGTAGTCGTGCGCAGTGAGAAAGTCCTTCTGCCGCTGCTGGATCGACCGGTAGTAGATCTGCTGACCGGTGTAGTCGCTGGTCCGTACGGCGGCGTCGCTGTTCCGCCCGAGCGTGAGGTACGCCTCCGACGGGCTGAACGCGACCCCGTCGACGAAGTGCACCGGCTCGCCGTCGTACATGCTGTCGGCAACAATCGTGGCGATCGCGGGCGCCAGCTCGTCGAGCCCGAGGCGGACGTGCCGAAGAGCGACGTACGGCGAGATGCGGTCGAGCTCGATCCGCAGCCGGGTGGCGTAGCCGAGCGTGCCGTACGAGTTCGGGAACACCCGGAAGAGGTCGGCGTGCTCGCCCTCGGGACGCGCCGTGACGAGCTCGCCGGCGCCGGTCAGGACGTCCAGCTCGAGCACCGACTCGTGCGGGAGACCGGCGCGGAACGACGACGACTCGATGCCGAGCCCGGTGACCGCGCCGCCGAGCGTGATCGTCCTCAGCTGCGGCACGACCATCGGCGTCAGCCCGTGCGGGAGGGTCGCCGCGACCAGGTCCTCGTACGTGCACATGCCCTGCACGTCCGCCGTGCGCCCGGTGGGATCGACGCTGATCACGCCGGTCAGCTTCGAGACGTCCAGCCCCGGGCGGTCGATCTCGGTGCGCGGGCGGAAGAGGTTCGAGGTGCGCTTCGCCAGCCGGACGGGCTCGCCGCGCGGGATCCGCTCGTAGGACTCCCGCAGCCGCCCGACGGCCTGATCGTGCGCGACCACCGCCGCCACATCCGATGTCGAAGGCACCGATCCAGAGTACGACCACCCCGGATGTCTGGCACGGAGTTCAAAACTGTCCGGGGCCGCGAGTAAGTTCTGTCACATGGCTGATGTGGTGAAGGCATGGCTCCCGTGGGAGGACCCCGAGGGGTTCCTCGGCGGCGTGCCCGCGGGGTTCGACGTGGATTTCTACTCCGGTGGCGAGCGGCCGAAGTCGCTCGAGGAGGTGGAGTTCTACGTGCCGAGCTACATGGGCGGCGGCGACGTGTTCGACGTCGTCCGCGAGATGCCGGCGCTGAAGGTCGTGCAGCTGCAGACGGCCGGGTTCGAGCACGTACAGTCGCGGCTCGCCGAGGGCGTGACCTTGTGCAACGCGCGCGGCGTGCACGACGCGTCCACGGCCGAGCTGGCGGTCGGGCTGATCCTGGCGGCGTACCGGAACCTTCCGCGTGCCGTCCGTGACCAGGAGCAGCAGGTCTGGCCCGGCTCGTACGACGAGGTCGACGACTCGCTCGCGGACCGGACCGTGCTGATCCTCGGGTACGGCGCGATCGGCGAGGCGCTCGAGCGGCGGCTGACCGGGTTCGAGTGCGACGTGATCCGGGTCGCGCGGCGGGAGCGGGACGGCGTACACCCGATCTCGGCGCTGCCCGAGTTGCTGCCCCGCGCGGACGTCGTCGTCCTGCTCACCCCCGCGACGCCGGAGACGAAGCGGATGGTGGACGCGAAGTTCCTGGCGCGGATGAAGGACGGCGCGCTGCTGGTGAACGTCGCGCGCGGTGTCGTCGTGGACACGGACGCGTTGCTGGCCGAGCTCGGGACGCGGCGGATCAGGGCCGCCCTCGACGTGACCGACCCCGAGCCGTTGCCCGCCGGACATCCGCTGTGGTCTGCTCCGAACGTACTGATCAATCCGCACCGCGGCGGCGCCTCGACGGCGTTCGCGCCGCGGGTCGCCAGGCTGGTGCGGGCGCAGCTGGAGCGCTACGCGTCCGGGGAACCGTTGATCAATGTGGTGGCAGGTCCGCCACGCTAGGAGGGGACGACGATGTCCGAGACCGTACTGCTGATCGGCACCAAGAAGGGGCTCTGGATCGGCCGGAGCGACGCTGCCCGTAAGGACTGGCGGCTCGACGGGCCGGTGCCGGAGTTCGAGATGCAGGGCGTGTACGCCGTGGGCATCGACACCCGTGGTGACCAGCCCCGCCTGTTCGTGGGCGGCACGAGCGAACACTGGGGTCCGGCCGTGTTCCACTCCGACGATCTGGGCAAGACCTGGGCCGAGCCGCCGGAAGGCTCGATCGGGTTCCCGGCCGACGCCGAGGCCTCGCTCGAGCGCGTCTGGCAGATCCAGCCGGGCCCCGCCGGCCAGCCGGGTGTCGTCTACGCCGGGTCCGAGCCGCAGGCGCTGTGGAAGTCGACCGACGGCGGCGTGACGTTCGAGCTGGTCCGCGGGCTGTGGGACCACCCGCACCGGTCCGAATGGGGCGCCGGCTTCGGCGGCGCGGCCATCCACACCGTCGTGCCGCACTCGACCGATCCCGCGCGGGTGAGTGTGGCGATGTCCACCGGCGGCGTCTACCAGACCGCCGACGGCGGTACGACGTGGTCCCCGGCGAACAAGGGCATCCAGGCCAAGTTCTTCCCGGATCCGTTCCCGGAGTTCGGGCAATGCGTCCACAAGCTGACCGCACACCCCGACGCACCCGAGCGGATGTTCGCGCAGAACCACCACGGCGTGTACCGGTCGGACGACGGCGGCGCGGTCTGGAAGTCGATCGCGGACGGCCTGCCGTCCGACTTCGGGTTCCCGATCGTGGTGCACCCGCACGAGCCCGAGACCGTGTACGTGTTCCCGCTGGTCGCCGACGCGAACCGGATCCCCACCGACGCACAGTGCCGGGTCTTCCGGTCGCGGGACGCCGGCGACACCTGGGAGCCGCTGTCCGCGGGCCTGCCCGACGTGTCCTACGCGCCGGTGCTCCGGGACGCCATGACCACCGACACCGCCGATCCGGCCGGTGTGTACGTCGGCACGCGGGACGGCTGCGCCTACGCGAGCGCCGACGCCGGCGACACCTGGGTCGAGGTCGCGAGCCACCTGCCCGACGTCCTGACGGTGCGCGCCGCGGTCGTGGGATGACGGAGACCGGAATGACGGAACCAGACAGGACGGGGCCAGGGACGACCGGAAGCACGGCGGGAAGTGCGACGGCGGGGAGTGCGGCGGCGGGGAGCGTGACGGTCGCGGTCCGGTTGCCGACCGTGCTGCGGCCGTTCGCCGGTGGTGCCGAACGGGTGGAGGTCGAGGTCGACGGTCCACCGACCGTCACCTCGGTCTTCGCCGCGCTCGAAGGGCAGCACCCGGCGCTGCGCCGCCGCCTGACCGACGAGCAGGGCGCGGTCCGGCGGCACGTGAACATCTACCTCGGCAACGACAACATCCGCGACCTCTCCGGCCTGCAGACCGAACTCGCCGACGGCGACGAGCTCCTCGTCCTACCGAGCGTCGCCGGCGGCTGAGGGAGAGGTTGGGGCGGCTCCTCGTGCAGTTTGCGGGAGGGCGGCGGCTGAAAAGAGGTTGCGGCCGCCGCTACCGTCGGGCGGATGAGCAACGTCCTCCTCCTGACCGGCCCGTCCGGCTCGGGCAAGACGACCGTGGCCCGACTCGTCGCCACCGGCGCGCTGCGTCCGACGATGCACGTGACGACCGACGAGTTCTACCGCGGCATCCGGACCGGGTTCGTCGCGCCGTACCTGCCCGGCGCCCAGCGCCAGAACGAGGTGGTCGTCGACGCGATCGTCGCCACGGTCACTGTCTACGCGCGCGGCGGGTACGACGTGGTGGTCGACGGCATCATCGGGCCGTGGTTCCTGGAGCCGTTCCGCAAGGCCGCGGCGGCGGGGGAGTGGACGATGTCGTACGTCGTACTGCGGCCCGATCTCGGAACGACGTTGCGGCGCGGCCAGGACCGTCCCGCGTCCGAACTGACCGACGCGGACGCCCTCACCGGGTTGCACGGGGCCTTCGCGGACCTCGGCCCGCTCGAGCCCCACGCGATCGACACCACCCGGCTCGACCCCGAGCAAACCGCCGCCGAAGTCCGCAAAGCCGTTGCCTCCGGCCACTACCTGCTCAACGCACCGAGCGCCTGACTCGCAGCGCCACCCGTCAGCACCGGCCGTTGGCGCTGACTTCAGTGTCTGAATAGGCGGAGGCCGGTTGCGGACCAGGTGATACCGGCCTTCGCGCAGGCGGCGGCGACCTCGGGGGATCGGATCGAACCGCCCGGCTCGGCGATGTGTGTCACGCCGTACCGCTGGGCCTCCTCGACGTTGTCGGCGAACGGCAGCGCGCCGTCGGAGACCATCGTCACGCCGGTCAGCGGTTCGCTCGACCGGCGTGACCACCACAGCCGCGCTTTCTCGCCCGCCAGCCGCGTACAGTCCACCCGCGACTGCTGCCCGGCGCCGACCCCGATCGTCATGCCGTCCTTCACCATCACGACCGTGTTCGACTGCGTGTAACGGGCCACGATCATCCCGAGCACGGCGTCGTCCGGGAGGTCGTGCGGCATCGGCAAGGCGTCCCGCTGCTGCGTCAGCCGCACGCCGTACACCTCGCGAACCTCCTCCGCCGGCGGCTCGAACTCCGCGTCCGCCTCGAGCACCAGGTACGTCGCCCGCTTCTTCGCCGCCAGCACGTCGACCACGCCGTCGTCGTACCCGGGCGCGATGATCCCGTCCGACACGACCCGCTTCAGCAATCCGGCCAGCTCCAGGTCCACCGGATGCGAGACCGCCACGAAGTCGCCGTACGACGACTTCGGATCGGCGTCCCGCGCCCGGGCGTAAGCGTCCGCCACCGTCTCGCCCAGCGCGGCCCCCGCGGGCGACACATGCTTGTACGACGCCGAGGCCGGCACGCCGAACCTCCGCGCCGCCTCGCGCACGAGCTGCCAACCGGTCAGCGCATCGAGGATGTTGATGTACGACGGCCCGCCCGAAACCACCGCGAACGGCGGGCGGCCGAGCGGGGTGATCGTGGCCTGTTGGTGAGGATTCATGCCGTACCGCAGACGCATCGCGACCTCCGACTAAATCGGAGGCGCCCAGGCGGACGACGCCTTGCTGTGTGCTCCCCGGTGGTGATCCACCCTCGCCAGTCGCGGCGCCAGCCTACCTGCACACCTACTTGGTGGCGCGCACGACCAGCAGCCGGGACTCGTCCGTCAACGGTTGGCCCTGCCAACCACCGTCGACGACCACTTCGGAGAACCCGGCCCGCGTGAGCTCGGCCGTGATCTCGTCCGCGGACCGGAAGTACAGGACGTTGCGGTAGACCGCGTCGTGCCCGTCCGGGAAGACGTTGTGCGCGTCGAACACCACCCGCCCGTCCGCGATCTCGATCAGCTCGAGCCACTCCTTCAGGTGCCCGGCCACCGTGTCCCGTTCCCCGTACGTCGCCTCGCTCGTCCACTGCTCCCACGCACGGGCCGCCGGGTTGCGCGACTCGAACGCGAACACCCCGCCGGGACGCACCGCGGCGGCCACCGCGCCGACCGCTGCCGCGTGCTCCGCGACGTGCATCATCGTGTTGCCGCTGCTGACCACGAGGTCGACGTCACCGGTGGGATCGACCGATCGGTGGTCCCCGTCGAGCCAGGTGACCGCGTCGGCGCCGGGCCGGCTGCGCGCGTAGCCGAGCATCGTCGGGCTCGGGTCGACGCCGATCACGACCCGCCCCGGCGCGACCAGCGAGCGCGTGAGCAGGCCGGTCCCGCAGCCGAAGTCCACGACCTTGCGGGCCCCCTCGGCCAGCGCCCGGTAGTACTCGTGGTCCTCGCCGGCCGGGTTGTCCAGGTCGTAGAGCTCCACCAGTCGCTCGTCGCCGTACGGATCGTCAGTCATCTGAGCAACAGTAGTTCTAAGACGGCCGTCTCAAAAAATGAGACACGGGTGGCCCGAACTTGACCCGGTCGCCGGTTGTCGGCGAATAATGCCTACATGCGATCGATTCTCCTCGTACTTGTGCGGCGCGCCGACTGACGCGACCACAGAGTCGAGCGCGCCCCCTTCAGCCCAACCCGGCGGAGGGGGTTTTTTGTTGCCAATGCGACTATCTGCGACCCAGTAGTGCGGCGGGAACGGCCACGAGCGAGGATGGATCGGTCGCGAAGCGTACATCGTGACTGACTGAGGGAAGGCGCACTCATGAGTGAGCAGCTGACCGGGGCACAGGCTCTGATCCGCGCACTGGAACATGCCGGAGTCGACACCGTCTTCGGTATCCCGGGTGGCGCGATCCTCCCGGCGTACGACCCGATGCTCGACTCGACCCAGATCCGCCACATCCTGGTACGTCACGAGCAGGGGGCCGGCCACGCCGCCCAGGGCTACGCCGCGGCGTCCGGCAAGGTCGGCGTCTGTATGGCGACCTCCGGCCCGGGCGCGACCAACCTGGTGACCCCGATCGCCGACGCGTACATGGACTCGGTGCCGCTGGTGGCGATCACCGGCCAGGTCGCGAGTGCCGCGATCGGCACGGACGCCTTCCAGGAGGCGGACATCCGCGGCATCACGATGCCGATCACCAAGCACAACTTCCTGGTGAACGACCCGAACGACATCGCCACCACGATCGCCGAGGCGTTCCACATCGCTTCGACCGGCCGGCCCGGCCCGGTGCTGGTCGACGTGACCAAGGACGCGATGCAGGCGCTGGTCGACTTCCAGTGGCCGACCGAGCTCTCGCTGCCCGGCTACCGGCCGGTGACCCGCCCGCACCCCAAGCAGGTGCGCGAGGCGGCCCGGCTGATCGTCGCCGCCGAGAAGCCGGTGCTGTACGTCGGCGGCGGCGTGATCCGCGCCCACGCCCACGCCGAGCTGAAGGAGCTGGCCGAACTGCTCGGCATCCCGGTCGTCACGACCCTGATGGCCCGCGGCGCACTCCCGGACACGCACGAGCTGCACTTCGGCATGCCGGGCATGCACGGCTCGGTCTCGGCGGTCGGCGCCCTGCAGCGCTCCGACCTGCTGATCACGCTCGGCGCCCGCTTCGACGACCGCGTGACCGGGCGGCTCGACTCGTTCGCGCCGGAGGCGAAGGTCATCCACGCCGACATCGACCCGGCGGAGATCGGCAAGAACCGGGCGGCCGACGTGCCGATCGTGGGCGACTGCAAGGAGGTCATCTCCGACCTGATCGCGGCCCTGAAGACCGAGATCGGGAACTCTGGCCGCACCCCGTCGTACGAGGCCTGGCGCAAGCAGCTCGAAGGTGTCCGCGCCCGGTACCCGCTGGGGTACGACGAGCCCGAGGACGGCACGCTGTCGCCGCAGCACGTGATCCAGCGGATCGGCCAGATCGCCGGACCGGACGCCGTGTACACCGCGGGCGTCGGCCAGCACCAGATGTGGTCCGCGCACTTCCTGCCGTTCGAGAAGCCCGGCCACTGGCTGAACTCCGGTGGCCTCGGCACCATGGGGTACGCCGTGCCGGCCGCGATGGGCGCCAAGGTCGCGCGCCCGGACAAGACCGTGTGGGCGATCGACGGCGACGGCTGCTTCCAGATGACCAACCAGGAGCTCGTCACCTGCGCGCTCGAGGGCATCCCGATCAAGGTCGCCGTGATCAACAACCAGTCGCTGGGCATGGTCCGGCAGTGGCAGACGCTGTTCTACGACAAGCGCTACTCCAACACCGACCTGCACTCGGCCCGGATCCCGGACTTCGCCAAGCTGGCCGAGGCGATGGGCGGTGTCGGGCTGCGCTGCACGGACAAGGACTCGGTCGACGCCACCATCGAGAAGGCGATGACGGTCACCGACGCGCCGGTCGTGGTCGACTTCGTCGTGCACCGGGACGCGATGGTGTGGCCGATGGTCGCCGCCGGCGTCAGCAACGACGAGATCCAGATCGCCCGCGACATGGCCCCGACGTGGGACAGCGAGGAAATGTGATGTCCAAGCACACACTGAGCATCCTGGTCGAGAACAAGCACGGTGTGCTGGCCCGGGTGGCCGCGTTGATCTCGCGCCGCGGGTTCAACATCGACTCCCTCGCGGTCGGTCCGACCGAGCATCCCGAGGTGTCCCGGATGACCATCGCGGTCAGCGTGGACGAACAGCCTCTCGAGCAGATCACCAAGCAGCTCAACAAGCTCGTGAACGTGATCAAGATCGTCGAGCTCGAGCCCAGCCAGACGGTTCAGCGCGAACTGCTGCTGGTCAAGGTCAAGGCGGACACCCTGACCCGCGGACAGGTGCTGGAGACCGTCCAGCTCTTCCGTGCGAAGGTGGTGGACGTGGCACCGGACGCGATCACGATCGAGGCGACCGGCAATCCCGAGAAACTCGAAGCCATGCTCCGGGTGCTGGAACCCTTCGGCGTCCGCGAGCTGGTGCAGTCCGGCATGGTGGCGATCGGCCGCGGCAGCCGCTCCATCTCCGACCGCACGCTGCGCCCGGTCCCGGTGCCGCCGCCGCACGTGCAGTCCGGACCGCCGAACGTTCAGGCGCGACCCGCCGAGCGCCCGCACCCGGTACCGGCGCCGCCGCCGGGCCGTACCGCCGCCGCCGTACCGAATCAAAACTAAGGAGAAGTGCCCGAAGTGGCTGCTGAAATGTTCTACGACGACAACGCCGACCTGTCGGTGATCCAGGGCCGGCACGTGGCCGTCCTCGGCTACGGCTCCCAGGGCCACGCCCACGCGCTCTCGCTGCGCGACTCCGGCGTCGACGTCCGGGTCGGTCTGCCGGAGGGCTCGAAGAGCCGCGCCAAGGCCGAGGCACAGGGCCTGCGGGTCGTCACGCCGGCCGAGGCCTGCGAGGAGGCCGACGTGATCGTCGTGCTCGCTCCGGACCCGGCGCAGCGCAAGCTCTACACGGAGGCCATCGAGCCGAACCTGGTCGACGGCGACGCGCTGGTCTTCGGGCACGGCTTCAACATCCGGTTCGGCTACATCAAGCCGCCGGCGGGTGTGGACGTGTTCATGGTCGCCCCGAAGGGCCCGGGCCACCTGGTCCGCCGCGAGTACTCCGAGGGTCGCGGCGTACCGGTGCTGGTAGCGGTCGAGCAGGACGCGACCGGCAAGGCGTGGGACCTGGCGCTCTCGTACGCCAAGGGCATCGGCGGCCTGCGGGCCGGCGGTATCAAGACCACCTTCACCGAGGAGACCGAGACCGACCTGTTCGGTGAGCAGGCCGTCCTCTGCGGTGGCGTGTCGGCGCTGATCCAGGCCGGCTTCGAGACGCTGACCGAGGCCGGGTACCAGCCCGAGGTCGCCTACTTCGAGTGCCTGCACGAGCTCAAGCTGATCGTCGACCTGATCTACGAAGGCGGCATCGCCAAGCAGCGCTGGTCGGTCTCCGACACCGCCGAGTACGGCGACTACGTGTCCGGCCCGCGGATCATCGACGCGTCGGTGAAGGCGCGGATGAAGGAGGTGCTCGCGGACATCACCGACGGCACCTTCGCGGCCCGCTTCATCGCCGACCAGGACGCCGGCGCGCCGGAGTTCGCCGAGTTCCGCAAGCAGAGCGAGTCGCACCCGATCGAGGCCGTCGGCAAGGAACTGCGCGGCCTGATGGCGTGGGTCAAGTCCCACGACGAGGACTACGTCGAGGGCACCGCGGCCCGCTGACGAACCAGCACTCAGGGCCCGGACCATCCAGGTGGATGGTCCGGGCCCTTGTGTTTGACACAATGTGTGACGAGTCTGGACCGGATCGGTGAGTGGGGGAGGTGAGCAGGTCGTGGAGGACGGCAGGAACGGGCTGCCGCGACCGCCTCGGCGGGTCCCGGCCGATGCCGGGACGCTCACCCAGTTGGAGGCCCCGAGCCGGCCTGCGCACCCGTCCGAGCCGCAGCCGCGGCAGCCGTGGATCTTCGGCCGGTTCCTGGCCGGGGTCCTCGTCCTGGCGGTGATCGTGGCGGGCGGCGCCGGCGCGGGCTGGTTCGTCCGGCAGCAGAGCCTGCGCATCGACACCGCCGACGTACTGCAGACCGTCGGTCCGGCCGTCGTCCGCGTGCTGGCCACGACGTGCGCCGGCAGCGGCGAGGCGTCCGGGGTGCTGGTCGAGGGCGGCCGGGTACTGACCGCGACGTCCGCGGTCGAGCAGCCGAAGTCGATCGTGATCGTGGCGCCGGACGGGCGGATCCGGCGGGCGAACCTGCTCGCCACCAGCCCGGACGGAGTCGCCGTCCTGCAGGCGATCGGGTTCGACGAGACGCCGCTGTCCGTACCGCCGACGGATCCCGACCCGATGGCGGAGCGGGCGCTGGTCGGCCACACGGCAGCGGGCAAGCAGGTCGTCAACGCGGTCGGCTCGGCAGCCGACCCGGAGCCGTTGAGCCAGTTCATGAACGCCGCCAAGCTGGGCGGTCCCGTCGTCGACAAGTCCGGCGGACTCGTCGGCGTGGTCGTCGGCGACACCGTCCAGGCGAGCACGATCGTCGGCCTCGGCAAGCTCCGCGGGTACCTCGCTCCGGCGCCGACGGGCCTCACCGTCGCGGCGGGCGGGAGTTGCGAGCAGTCACGTGGTCCGCAGGCCGCGATCGTCCCGCAGCTGCAGGTCGCCGGCACAGCACCGGCGGTCGAGGCCCAGCGGCTGCTCGGCAACTACCTCACCCTGGAGAACCAGAAGGACTTCCGCGCGCTGCAGTCGCTGTACTCGAAGGGGCTGGCCAGGTCCTTGACCGAGGACCGGGACCGCAGGAGCCATCTGACCTCGTACTTCTTCAACCCGGAGCTCACCGACGTGGGTCCGGACGCGTCGTACGCGCGAGTGTCGTTCAACGTACTGTTCGCACCCACCGCACAGGGCGCCGCCGGCCGGAACTGCAACCGGCTGGACCTTCGGTACCAACTGGTCCGCGAGAACGGCAAACTGGTGATCGAGAAGGCCACCCAGATGTCGGATCCGGTCAGCTGTGACACCGACTGACCGCCATGCGGGTCCCCGCACGCGCCGGATGGCGGACGGGGTACCATCGAGTCAGCGGGCACAGCGCGGTGCTCTGTTCTTGATGAGCCCCTACCGCTTCTGCAGGAGATTCCTCCATGACTGACGTAAACCGGCCCGTCGTCCTGATCGCCGAAGAGCTCAGCCCGGCCACGGTCGAGGCGCTCGGCCCCGACTTCGAGATCCGGCAGACCAACGGCGCCGACCGCGCCGAGCTGCTGCCGGCCATCGCCGACGTCGACGCCATCCTGATCCGCAGCGCCACCAAGGTCGACGCCGAGGCGCTGGCCGCCGCGAAGAAGCTGAAGGTCGTCGCCCGCGCCGGTGTCGGCCTGGACAACGTGGACGTCAAGGCGGCCACCCAGGCCGGTGTGATGGTCGTGAACGCCCCGACCTCCAACATCACCAGCGCCGCCGAGCTCGCGGTCGCCCTGCTGCTCGCCTCCGCGCGCCGCGTCCCGGCCGCGAACGAGTCGCTGAAGAAGGGCGAGTGGAAGCGCAGCAAGTACTCCGGTGTCGAGCTGTTCGAGAAGACCGTCGGCATCGTCGGCCTCGGCAAGATCGGCGTCCTGGTCGCGCAGCGGCTGGCCGCCTTCGGCATGAACGTGATCGCCTACGACCCCTACGTGCAGGCCGGCCGGGCCGCGCAGATGGGCGTCCGGCTCGCGACCCTGGACGAGCTGCTGGCCTCCAGTGACTTCATCTCGGTGCACCTGCCGAAGACCCCGGAGACCATCGGCCTGATCGGCGACGAGCAGCTGCACAAGGTCAAGCCCGAGGTCATCATCGTGAACGCGGCCCGCGGCGGCATCGTCGACGAGCAGGCGCTGTACAGCGCGCTCAAGGAGGGCCGGGTGGCCGGCGCCGGGCTGGACGTGTTCGCGTCCGAGCCGTGCACCGACTCGCCGCTGTTCGAGTTCGAGAACGTCGTCGTCACGCCGCACCTCGGCGCCTCCACCGACGAGGCGCAGGAGAAGGCCGGTATCGCGGTGGCCAAGTCGGTCCGGCTCGCACTGTCGGGCGAGCTGGTCCCGGACGCGGTCAACGTCCAGGGCGGTGTGATCGCGGAGGACGTCCGCCCCGGCATCCAGCTGACCGAGAAGCTCGGCCGGATCTTCACCGCGCTGGCCGGTGGCGTCGCGCAGCAGCTCGACGTCGAGGTCCGCGGCGAGATCACGCAGTACGACGTGAAGGTTCTCGAGCTCGCGGCGCTCAAGGGTGTCTTCGCCGATGTGGTCGAGGACAACGTCTCGTACGTGAACGCGCCGCTGCTGGCGGCCGAGCGGGGCCTCGAGGTCCGGCTCGTCACCGACCACGACAGCCCCGAGCACCGCAACCTGATCACCCTGCGCGGCACGCTCGCCGACGGCGCCCAGGTGTCCGTGTCGGGCACGCTGGTCGGCGTCCGGCAGTCGGAGCGGCTGGTCGAGATCGACGGGTTCGACGTCGAGATCGAGCTCGCCGCGCACCTGGCGTTCCTCACCTACGAGGACCGTCCGGGCATCGTCGGCCAGGTCGGCCGCATCCTCGGCGACGCCGACGTGAACATCGCCGGCATGCAGGTCAGCCGCGACCGCAAGGGCGGCAAGGCCCTGGTCGCGCTGTCGGTCGACTCGGCCATCGCCCCGGCCGTCCTCGACGACATCAGCGCCGCCGTCCAGGCCGACACGGCCCGCACCGTCGATCTCGAGGCCTAGTCAACCCAACGACTGCTTTACTGAAGGCGGTCAGCCGCCCGCAGGCGCATGGCGGCTGACAAGGGCCCGGGCTCAATAGCCCGGGCCCGCTCTCGTTTCCCGCCCGCTTCGCCCCCGATTTGATGGGTCGACCAGCCAAACGGTGGGTTCTGCACCCTGAATTCAGGTGCACAACCCCCAATCTCCTGGGTCAGCCAGCCAAATCGGCGTGCTGCGAGGCGCTAGTGGCGCGTGGCGAGGAGTACGGCGGCGTCCGGGGCGACCATCACCTCGACGGTGGTGAACCGCTTGTCCATCAGCCACTCCTGGCGCAGCGTGTCGACGCGGCCCTCGTACATCGGCGGCCAGACCGGGGACGGCGTGAAGTCGTCCAGGACGACGAACCCGCCCGGCTCGACCACGTCCGCGATGATGTCGCGGGCGGACAGCTTCGCCTCGCGCGCGTCCACGAACAGCAGTGCGAACGGGCCGCGCTCGATCAGCGCCGTCCAGTCGGCGGACACGACCTCGATCCGCTCGTCGGCGGCGAACAGTTCCGCGACCGCCTTCGCGAGCTGCGGATCGCTCTCCGCCGTGACGATGTTCGTACCCTCACCGGCGCCGCTGCGCAGCCACGCCGAGCCGACGCCGCAGCCGGTCCCGAGCTCACCGAGCAGCCCGGTCTTCGAGGCCGCGAGGGTGGCGAGCAGGCGGCCGGTCTCGTTCCTGGTGGAGCTGACGAATCCGCGCCGGCCGGACAGGCTGAGGGCCGCCGACACCAGCGGCGGCAGTTCTGGAGGAGCACTCACGGGCTGAGGGTGGCACAGGTCCGGTCCAGTGGCCTCACTCGGATCTCACATGCCGGGACATCCTGCCCGCATAGTGGAGGAATAGTCGGACGTGCGAGTAAATTCGTGCGCATCCTGCCGCCCACGCCATATTGGGAAGGAGCAGCATGTACGACATGTATCCAGCCGACTGGCCCGCGATCGACGCCCGCGAGCGGAAGGCGACCCGCCGTCGCCGTACCGCCCGTCCGGCCAGGGACGAGGTCAGGGCTGTCCAAGAGGCCATGAACCGCCGCGACAACGGGGGAGAACCCAAGAAGTGAGCGACAACAAGAACTTCACGCTGGCCGTCGTCCCGGGGGACGGGATCGGGCCGGAGGTCACCGCCGAGGCGCTCAAGGTCCTCGACGCGGTCGCGGCGCAGCACGGCGTGACGTTCGAGCGGACCGAGTACGACCTCGGCGCGAAGCGCTGGCACGCCACCGGTGAGACGCTGCCGGACGCCGAGCTGGAGGAGATCCGCAAGCACGACGCGATCCTGCTCGGCGCGGTCGGCGACCCGAGTGTCCCGTCCGGCGTCCTCGAGCGCGGTCTGCTGCTCAAGCTCCGGTTCACGCTCGACCACTACGTGAACCTGCGGCCGTCGAAGATCTACCCGTCCGTCGGCTCCCCGCTGGCGAACCCGGGCGAGGTCGACTTCGTCGTCGTCCGCGAGGGCACCGAGGGTCCGTACGTCGGCAACGGCGGCGCGCTCCGGGTCGGTACGCCGGCCGAGATCGCCACCGAGGTGTCGGTCAACACGGCGTACGGCGTCGAGCGGGTCGTCCGGGACGCGTTCGCCCGGGCGCAGGCGCGTCCGCGCAAGAAGCTCACGCTGGTGCACAAGAACAACGTGCTCGTCCACGCCGGCCACCTGTGGAAGCGGACCGTCGACGCGGTGGCCGCCGAGTTCCCCGAGATCGCGGTCGACTACCTGCACGTGGACGCGGCGACGATCTTCCTGGTCACCGACCCGGCGCGGTTCGACGTGATCGTCACCGACAACCTGTTCGGCGACATCATCACCGACCTGGCGGCCGCGATCAGCGGTGGCATCGGGCTGGCCGCGAGCGGCAACATCAACCCGGACCGGAGCGCGCCGAGCATGTTCGAGCCGGTGCACGGCTCCGCGCCGGACATCGCCGGTCAGCAGAAGGCCGACCCGACCGCGGCGATCCTGTCCGCGGCCCTGCTCTGCGAGCACCTCGGGCTGACCGAGGCGGCACGCGCGATCGAGGCGGCCGTCGAGGCGGACATCGAGGAGCGCACGGGCGCTGCCCGCAGTACCGCCGAGATCGGTGACGCCATCGCGAAGCGCGCGGCGGGCTGACCCGTGACGACGTGTGACGCCGCCGCTCGCGGCGCGGCGCCGTACGCCGGCCGGCTGCCGCAGGACGCTCGCCTGACCAGTTGGTGGAGAGGTACGGTGCGGCTATGAGCGCCGAGTTGCAGTTCACCGTTGAGCCAACCACCCATGCGGCCAGCGACGACCAGCGCGCCCAGATCCTGGCGAACCCGGGATTCGGGCAGAACTTCTCCGACCACATGGCGATCGCCACCTGGACGGCCGAGAAGGGCTGGCACGACGCACGGATCACCGCCTTCGGACCGCTGGAGCTGTCTCCGGCGACCGCGGTGTTCCACTACGCCCAGACGATCTTCGAAGGGATGAAGGCCTACCGGCATCCCGACGACTCGATCCACCTGTTCCGTCCGGAGGCGAACGCGGTCCGGTTCCAGCGGTCCGCGCGGCGGCTGGCGCTGCCGGAGCTGCCGACGGAGGCCTTCGTCGACTCCCTGCACAAGCTGGTCGAGATCGACAGGGCGTGGGTGCCGGGCGGCGGTGAGACGTCGCTCTACCTGCGGCCGTTCATGTTCGGCTCCGACCCGTTCCTCGGGGTCCGTCCGTCGGCGCACGTCACGTACTGCGTGATCGCGTCGCCGGCCGGGTCGTACTTCGCGAACGGCGTGAAGCCGGTCCGCATCTGGCTGAGCGAGGAGTACACCCGCGCGGCCCCCGGCGGCACCGGCGCGGCGAAGACCGGCGGGAACTACGCGTCGTCGCTGCTCGCCCAGGCCGAGGCAATCGAGCAGGGCTGCGACCAGGTCGCGTTCCTGGACGCGGTCGAGAAGAAGTGGGTCGAAGAGCTCGGCGGGATGAACCTGTACTTCGTCCTCGACGACAACTCGGTGGTGACTCCGGAGCTGTCCGGCACGATCCTCGAGGGCGTCACCCGGGACTCCATCCTGAAGCTGGTCACGGATCTCGGGTACCACGTCACCGAGCGCAAGGTCTCGGTCGACGAGTGGCGCGAGGGCGCGGCCTCCGGCAAGGTCCGCGAGGTGTTCGCCTGCGGCACCGCCGCGGTCGTCACCCCGGTCGCCTCGCTGAAGTGGAAGGACGGCGAGACCCGGATCGGCGACGGCAACGGCGGCCCGGTCACCGCGGCCGTCCGGACCGCGCTCCTCGACGTCCAGTACGGTCGCGCGGCCGACCCGCACGGCTGGATGACCCGCATCTCCTGATCCCACGATCCACCGACGGCTCGGCGCGCTGCGCCGGGCCGTCTGCTGTCAGGAGCGGATCTTCTTGAGGGCGACGATCGAGACGACGGTCGCGAGGATCCACAGGCCGATGGCAACCGTCGGCGCGCCGGTCCAGGAGACCGTGGTCCGGATGCTGCCGTCCGGCTCGTTCGCGACGACGACGATCGTCACCACCAGCCCGGCGATGCCCATCAGAACCGCGGCGCCGGTCTCCGGCCGGACCAGCAGGAACCCGAGCGCCAGCAGCAGGTACAGCAGGAAGAGAACGGTGCCCAGGGCCTCCATCGGCGACTTGCTGTCCGGAGTGAGGCCCAGCAGGCTGATTCCGCTGTAGAGGCGGAGTTCGTCCACCGACCTGCTGTGTCTGGTGAGCCAGGTCGGTGCCAGCGTCACCAGCAGTGCGAGCCCGATCCCGAATCCCATCAGCCGGAACTGCAGCCGGCTCAGTGCGCCCGAGGGCCGGAACAGCGCGGTACGAACGTCCTCCTCGGAGGTGTCACGACTGTCGGCCTCGCTCACTGGTGTGTCCTTTCTCGCGGTGTCGAACTCACAGCATCTTTTCAGGTCTAGGGGTTGGACAGTTGGTCGGCTTCTGTCGCTTCGGTTCGATAGGGTCTGGCGGCATGAGCGGCTTCCCGGACGAGGTTGAGGGGTACTACGCGGAGCTGGCCGAGCGGCGGGGGTGGCCGGCGGAGACGGTCGCCGCGATCCGGTCGACCGTCGAGCTGATCCGCGACCTGGATCGCGGGACGGCGCCGCGGACGTACGGCGCGGCGGTCGACGACTACGGGACCGACTGGCTCTACGAGGCGGTCTGGCACGAGGCGGAATGGGTCGTCGTCCGGCAACTCGGCGTCGGCGAGGACGGCGAGGTCACGCGGTACTGGTGGCAGCGCCTCGAGGACGACGAGGGCATGCTCACCGACCAGGCCCTCGACCGCGACGACTGGGGCCTGCGCCCGCTGACCCGCGAGGACTTCTACACCGCCTGGGACGATCCGGGCTGGTCACTTACCGCCTGAACTCCAGTACCCCTTCGCGTACTGAATGTTCGTGATGCGAGACGTCGGCACCATGGTCCGGACATTGTGTGGCAGACTGCAAAACGTCATGAAGCACTATCGGGTGATTATTCCCTAGGCGCGCTCAGCAAGTTGTACCTGAGCGCGCAGACCTCTCGCACCTTGCGGGAGGTTTTTTGTTTGCCTCTCCCGACTCAGTCAAACCCCCTCCGGAAGGCCGACCCCCATGAGCATCTCGGACGATTTCCACGTCTACGACACGACTCTGCGCGACGGCGCGCAGCAGGAGGGGTTGGCGCTGTCCGTGGCCGACAAGATCGCCATCGCGCAGCACCTGGACGAGTTGGGGGTCGGCTTCATCGAGGGCGGCTGGCCGGGCGCCGTACCCAAGGACACCGAGTTCTTCGAGCGGGCCAGGACCGAGCTGCACCTGCGGAACGCGACGTTCGCCGCGTTCGGTGCGACCTGTAAGCCGGAGTCCGCGGCGGCTGACGACGCGCAGGTCGCGGCCCTGCGTGAGTCCGGCGCCGGCGTGGTGACGCTTGTTGCCAAGAGCCACGACGCACATGTCGAACGGGCGCTGCGGACGACCCTCGACGAGAACCTCCGGATGGTCGCCGACACCGTCCGCCACCTGCGCGAGAACGGGCAGCGGGTCTTCCTCGACACGGAGCACTTCTTCGACGGGTACCGGGCGAACCGCGCGTACGCGCTCGAGGTGGTACGGGTGGCGGCCGAGGCCGGCGCCGATGTCGTTGCCCTGTGCGACACGAACGGCGGGACGCTCCCGCGTGAGCTGCAGGACGTCGTCCGCGACGTCCTCGAGTCGACCGGTGCCCGGCTCGGTATCCACGCTCACAACGACGGGGGTTGCGCGGTGGCGAACTCGATCGCCGCCGTCGAAGCGGGCGTCACGCACGTCCAGGGCACGATCAACGGGTACGGCGAGCGCACCGGGAACGCCGACCTGCTGGCGGTCGTCGCCAACCTCGAACTCAAGCGGGACATGCGGCTGCTCCCGGAGGGCAACCTCGCCGAGTCGTTCCGGATCGCGCACGCCATCGCCGAGGTGACGAACGTGCCGCCGTCGGCCCGGCAGCCGTACGTCGGCCTGTCCGCGTTCGCGCACAAGGCCGGCCTGCACGCCAGCGCGATCAAGGTGGACCCGGATCTCTACCAGCACACGGATCCGGCGCTGGTCGGCAACGACATGCGGATGCTGGTGTCGGAGATGGCCGGCCGGGCGAGCGTGGAGCTGAAGGGCCGTGAACTCGGGTTCGACCTCGGCAACGACCGCGAGCTGGTCAGCCGGGTGACCGAGCGGGTGAAGGAGCTCGAGGCGCGCGGATACACGTTCGAGGCGGCCGACGCGTCGTTCTCGCTGCTGCTCAGCGAAGAGGTCGACGGCAAGCGGCCGAGCTTCTTCGACGTCGAGTCGTGGCGGGTGATCACGGAGTCGCGCGCTGACGGCGAGGCGGTGTCCGAGTCGACGGTGAAGCTCGTCGCCGGGGGAGAGCGGGAGATCGTCACCGGCGAGGGCAACGGCCCGGTGAACGCGCTCGACCACGCGCTCCGGACGGCGATCGAGCGCGCGTACCCGGTGGTGAACAAGTTCGAGCTCGTCGACTACAAGGTCCGCATCCTCGACCAGGGGCACGGGACCGACGCCGTGATCAGAGTCCTGATCCAGACCACGGACGGCGAAGGCTCGTGGGTGACGGTAGGCGTCGGGCACAACATCGTCGAGGCGTCCTGGGAGGCGCTGGTCGACGCGGTCACGTTCGGCCTGCTGCGCCACAAGGAGGTCGTGCGATGAGTCTGCTCGCGGTGGAACGGGCGGTCACGGTACTCACGGCGCGCGTGGTCGAGGTCGACGGTCTGCTGGCGCGCGTCGCCGTACTGCTCAACCCGTACGACGTCCGCGAGCTGGCGCTGTCCCTGGACCAGGGCGAACTCCGGGTCGTGGTCGAGGGCAACGGTTTCGACGCCAACCGGGTCGCCGCCCGCCTGAACAAGGTGATCGGCGTCCTCGAGGTCACCGTCAGCTGACAAGAGCTTGCTCCGACTGCACCGCCCCCAGTCCTTCTGACCCTCACGTTGACCCTGATCGCGACGTGCGTCGTACTGTCAGCCGCTAGCCCCGCTAGCCCGGCTAGCCCCGCTAGCCCCGCTAGCTCCGCTAGCCGGTACCGCGCGCCGCCTTCACCCATCCCGGCGTACGACACGATGACGGCCAGCTCGTACGCCGCCTTGTCGTATATCCCGAAGCCGCGCGCGGTCGTCGAATGCGGCTCCGGCTCGAACGGACTCGCTCAGGAGATCTGCCGCGACTTCGGCTATACCGGCTGGGGGCTCACCGTGGCGACGCACGTCGCGGAGACGGCACGCCAGCTACTTCTACGCCTGGGCGGCCCTCGCCCACGCCGGTAATCCGGGCTGATCCGCAGTGGAAGGAAGGCCCGCGGGGCGGCGAGTTGCTCCGCGGGCCTTCCGGTCTAGGTCGCTGTCAGCGCGGTGTCAGTCCCAGCTGAGGCCGCTGGAGGACTGGTACTCGATGACGCGGGTTTCGAAGAAGTTCTTCTCCTTCTTCAGGTCCATCACCTCTGACATCCATCCGAAGGGGTTCCGCGTTTCATGAAAAATCGGATTGAGGCCGATTTGTTCCGCTCTGCGGTCCGTGACGAAGTGCATGTACTGCTCGCAGAGGTCCGCGGTGAGGCCGAGCATGCCGTTCGGCAGGGTGGCGCGGCCGTAGGCGACCTCGAGCTCGCACGCCTCGGTGAGCATCTGCCGGACCTCCGCCTGGAAGGCGGCGGTCCACAGGTGCGGGTTCTCCTGCTTGATCTGGTTGATGCAGTCGATGCCGAAGTTCAGGTGGATCGACTCGTCGCGCAGGATGTACTGGTACTGCTCGGCGATGCCGACCATCTTGTTGCGCCGGCCGAGCGACAGGATCTGCGCGAACCCGGTGTAGAACCACATCCCCTCGAACACCACATAGAACGCGATCAGGTCGCGCAGGAACGCCGTGTCGGTCTCCGGCGTACCGGTCCGGAAGTCCGGGTCCTCGAGGTGCTGGGTGTACTTGAGCGCCCACGCGTCCTTGTCGGAGATCGACGGCACCTCGCGGTACATGTTGAACAGCTCGCCCTCGTCGAGACCGAGCGAGGTGCAGATGTACTGGAACGTGTGGGTGTGCACGGCCTCCTCGAAGGCCTGGCGGAGCAGATACTGCCGGCACTCGGGATTGCTGAGCTGGCGGTAGACCGCGAGGACGATGTTGTTCGCGACCAGGGACTCCGCCGTGGCGAAGAAGCCGAGGTTGCGCTTGAGCATCAGCCGCTCGGCGTCGGTCAGACCGTCCTTCGCCCCTGATGGACGCCGCCAGAGTGAGATGTCCGCCTGCATGGAGACCTCGGTGGGCATCCAGTGGTTGTTGCAGGCGGCCAGGTACTTCTCCCAGGCCCACGTGTACTTCAACGGCAGCAGCTGGTTGACGTCCGCGCGGGCGTTGATCATCGCCTTGTCGGCGACCTCCACGCGCGCGGCGCCGACGGTGATCTCGCTCAGTCCGGTGGTCACTGGCAGGCCTCGCAGTCCGGGTCGTCGATGGCGCACGCCGCGCCGGTTGGTTCGGGGAGAGCTGCTTCCAGCAGCGACGGGGGTACGGCGTTCAACCGGCCGTCGGTGCCCTGCAGGGTGGACTTCTCCACGTGGGTCGCCGACTGGGAACGCAGGTAATACGTCGTCTTGAGGCCGTACCGCCAGGCCGACCGGTACAGCTCGTCGAGCGCGCGACCGGACGGCTTCGCCATGTAGAGGTTCAGCGACTGCGCCTGGTCGATCCACTTCTGGCGCCGCGACGCCGCCTTCACCAGCCACTGCGGGTCGATCTCGAACGCGGTCGCGTACAGGTCGCGCAGATCGGCCGGGATCCGCTCGATCCCGGCCAGGATCCCGTCGTGGTACTTCAGGTCGGACACCATCACCTGGTCCCACAGCCCGCGCGCCTTCAGGTCCGCGACGAGGTACGGGTTGGCGACGGTGAACTCGCCGGACATGTTCGACTTCACGAACAGGTTGCTGTACGTCGGCTCGATCGACTGGCTCACGCCGCAGATGTTGGAGATCGTCGCGGTCGGCGCGATCGCCATGAGGTTCGAATTCCGCATGCCGTCGCGCAACACCTTCTGGCGCAGGCCGTCCCAGTCCAGGCGCCGGCTCTCGTCGATGATCACGTCGCCGTCGCGGGCAGTCCGCAGCAGGTCGAGTGAGTCGATCGGCAACACACCCTGGCTCCACAGCGATCCGTCGTACGACGAGTAGCGGCCGCGCTCGGCGGCGAGATCACTCGACGCCTCGATCGCGTGGTAGCTGACCTGCTCCATCGAGCTGTCCGCGAACTCGACTGCGGCGTCGGACGCGTACGGGATGCGGAGCTTGCACAGCGCGTCCGCGAACCCCATCAGGCCGAGGCCGACCGGCCGGTGCCGTTGGTTCGCGCGCTCGGACTCCGGGGTCGTGTAGAAGTTCACGTCGATGACGTTGTCGAGCATCCGGACCGCGGTCTTGACGGTGTCCCGGAGGAGGTCGGCGTCGAGGCCGTCGTCGGTCAGATGCGCGACCAGGTTCACCGAGCCGAGGTTGCAGACTGCTGTCTCCTCGACCGTCGTGTTGAGGGTGATCTCGGTGCACAGGTTCGACGAGTGAACCACGCCGTCGTGCTGCTGCGGCGAGCGCAGGTTGCAGGCGTCCTTGAACGTGATCCACGGGTGGCCGGTCTCGAACAGCACGGTCAGCATCCGCCGCCACAGCTCGACCGCCTTGACCCGCTTGAACACCCGGATCTCACCGCGATCCGCGGCCTCTTCGTAACCGCGGTACGCGTCGGCGAACGCGGCGCCGTACAGCTCGTGCAGGTCGGGCACCTCGTCCGGCGAGAACAACGTCCACTCTCCGCCGGCCTCGACCCGCTGTAGGAACAGGTCCGGCACCCAGTTCGCCGTGTTCATGTCGTGCGTCCGGCGCCGCTCGTCACCGGTGTTCTTCCGCAGGTCCAGGAACTCCTCGATGTCGACGTGCCACGTCTCCAGATACGCACACACCGCCCCCTTGCGCTTTCCACCCTGATTCACTGCGACGGCGGTGTCGTTGGCGATTTTGAGGAAGGGGACGACACCCTGGGATTCGCCGTTGGTGCCGCGGATGTGGGCGCCGATGCCGCGGACCGGGGTCCAGTCGTTGCCGAGGCCGCCGGAGTACTTCGCCAGCAGCGCGTTGTTGCGGATGCCGCTGAAGATGCCGGACAGGTCGTCCTCGACCGTGGTGAGGAAGCAGGACGACAGCTGCGGGCGGGTGGTACCGGAGTTGAACAGCGTCGGCGTCGAGGACATGAAGCGGAACGAGCTGAGCAGCTCGTAGAACTGGATAGCCCGCGCCTCACGGTCGTCCTCGCGCAGCGCCATCCCCATCGCGACCCGGAGGAAGAACGCCTGCGGCAGCTCGTACCGCACCTTGTCGCGATGCAGCAGGTAGCGGTCGTACAGCGTCTGCAAACCGAGGAATGTGAAGTCGAGGTCGCGCTCCGGCCTGATCGCGGCGGCGAGCCGGTCGAGGTCGAAGCGGCCTAGCTCGGGGTCGAGTTGCCCCGCCTCGATGCCGACCTGGAGGTAGCGCCGGAAGTAGTCGACGTACGCCGTGGTCATGTCGGCCTGGCTGGCTTGCCGCGGCTCACCATGGACGCGACCGAGGGCTTCGCGGCGGATCTGGTCCAGTAGCAGCCGGGAGGCGGCGAAGCTGTACTGCGGCTCGGTCTCGACGTACGACCGGGCGGCCATCACCAGCGCGAGCTCGACCTCGTGCTGCGCGATGCCGTCGTAGCAGGCGCCGAGCGTCGCGTCGAGGATCAGGTCCGGATCGACCGCGTCGAGCCCGGCGGCCGCCTCGGTGACGACCACGCGGAGCCGGTCGAGGTCGAGCGGGGACCGGGTGCCGTCGGCCGCCAGGACGGTCAGCGCCGGCTTCTCGGCGACGCCGGACGGATCGGCGGGAGTGCGGGCCTTGGTCCGCTCCTCGCGGTAGAGCACGTAGGCGCGGGCGACCTGGTGTTCGCCGGCGCGCATCAGCGCCAGCTCGACCTGGTCCTGGATGTCCTCGACGTGCACGCTGCGGCGGCCGGAGAAGGAATTCAGACCGCGGCTGGTCAAGGCGGTGACGACCCGGCCGGTCAGGTCGGTCACCAGGTCGCGGACCCGGTGGGTGGTGCCGGCGTCGGCGCCTTCGACGGCGAGGAACGCCTTCGTCAGGGCGACGGAGATCTTGGTGGCGTCGAACGGCGTACTGCTGCCGTCCCGGCGGACGACAGTGAGCTCTGCCGGCTGGTCCGTGGTCGCCACGGGATGTGAGGAAGCAAGTGAGGAAGCAATGGTCACAGGTGTGCGCTCCAGAAGAGTTCGGAGATCCGGGACCACGCGAGCAGGCGCACGACGGGACCGGCAGCACCGGCCGGGATCACTGCCGTCACGCCCTGCGACCCACCCGCGAGGTCTCGGACCGCGTGCACCGGCGGTACACGCGCCGGTGGCAGGTATCCGGACTCGCGGACAGGCTGCGGCAGCGCGTCCGATCACCGTTGCGGGGCAGCTCCGGAGTTGCACCGGATTCCCCTGTTGCCTCGGGGCGATCAACATCTTGTGGTGTCGAGCGCCCTGAACCACCAGCAGTAGTGATGCTAGGGGGATCTGGCTAGATCTTGTGGTAGCGCCACGCCGCGTGTCGAACATCTTGTGTCCTCACGCCGCGACCGCGTAGAGGTCCTGGAGCGTCATGATCTCCGAGCCGTGATGGATGAGCTCACGATTCAGCCGGAGGACGACGTGACCGAACGGCTCGGCGGCGTCGAGCTCGTTCGCCTGGCTGAGGCCGACCGTCATCACCTCGTCCTCGTCCAGCGCGGCGATCGCGTCCTGCCAGGCCTCGACCCAGTAGGTCAGCCAGGCGACCGCGTCCCGCGCGTTCCCGTGCAGGGTGATGTCGGCCCGCCCTTGCCGGCTCGCCCCGAACGTCCACTCCCAGCGCTCGAAGAACGTCTCGGTCAGATGCGCGATCAGCCAGGCGATCGTCCGCGGGCCGCGATGATCCGGCTCGTCCGGCCATTGCGCGACCCACTCGCCGGACCCGAGCGACCGGAAATGGCCGGCGTAGTGCCGCCGGACGACGGTCAGCGCCTCACTGCTCGGTCGCCAGAAGTACTGCTCGTCGGTCAACTGGGCGAGCCGTCCGGACAGCACCATCCAGCTGAAGCCCAGCTGGCCGCGGACCATCGCCATTGCCGACGGCCGGTGCAGCATGTCCCAGTCGAACGCCTCCGGCATCACAACTCCCTGTATGATCGAACATGTGTTCGAATTCTTGCTCGATCGCGACGGGAAAGTCAAACCACCTAGTGTGTCGGTCCTGGCCTTGGCGGCACCGGTCTGCTAGGTGCTGCGATCCGGGTGTCCGCGGCCGGGCTGGCGAAGCGGCGTTCGAGCAGCGTGAAGGCGTCGATCAGTTCCGGTGCCTCGTACACCCGGTTGCGCCGCCCGTCGGTGATCTCGCGCAGGATGCGGGCCTCGACGAGGCGGGCGAGGCCCTGGTTCGCGGCCTGCTGGGAGCGGTCGATCAGCTGCGCCGCGGCCGCGAGGGTGAGGACCGGCGCGGCGGGGAGTGCGTCGATCAGGAGCTCCACCGCGGACCCCGCGCGGACCGGCGCCGCTCGTTCGCGCCACTCGGCCTTCAGGTCGGACGCGGCCTGCTCGAAGCGGGCGGCCTCCGCGGTCGCGTGCGTGCAGGCGAGTGCGAACATCCGCAGCCACGGGTTCGCGGCCGCGCGGGCCTTCGCGGTGGTCGCGCGTCCGACGTACCTGAACGCTGTGAGTGTGTCGACGTACTCCGACGCGTGCGTGGCGAGTGCGAGCGAGACCGGCGGCACGGTCCGCGTCACCACGCCCTCGGCGCGCAGGATCAGGTGGATGAGCGCACGACCGGTCCGGCCGTTGCCGTCGGCAAACGGATGGACGGTCTCGAACTGCGCGTGCGCGATCGCCGTCTTCGCCAGGACGGGCAGGGGTGACTCGCGGACGAACGTCATCAGGTCGGCGAGCAGCTCGGGGATCAGGTGCGCCGGCGGCGGGACGTAGTACGCCTCGGCGGGGGAGCGGCCGCCGATCCAGTTCTGCAGGTAGCGGATCTCGCCGCCGTACTCCGGATTCGGCGACTGGGCCATCAGGCGGCGATGCGCCTCGAGCAGATGGTCGACCTCGAGCTTGTCGCCGGCCTCGACGGAGTCGGTCACCCAGGTCATCGCGTCGACCGCGCCGAGGACCTCCTCGGCCGTCACGTCGTGGATGCGGTCCCGCAGTACGTCGGCCTTCAGCAACCGGCGCGCGCCGACGACGAGCCCTTCGATGTGCGACGACCCGACCGCCTCGGCCCGGAGCAGGAGTCGCGCCAGCGCCTCGCTGTTCGTCAGTACGGCGGCCGTCGCGTCCAGGCGGGCCAGATCGCCCGCGGCATCCTCGAGCAGCGCGAGCACGTCGTCGGGCAGGTCGAACTCACGCCCGACCAACGGGTCGGGGAGATACAGCTCGTACGGCCCGCCCAGGCGCTCCGCCCGGGTGAAGCCGTCGGGGTGCCCGGGCCAGCGATGCAACTCAATCCGTGCCATGGTCTTATTCAAGCTTATCCACAAACCTTGAACAAGACCTGTGGATACAAAACAATGTTGTGGACCCTGTGATGGGCACACTGCTGGATGTGACTCTGGATGCGCAGACGCAGCAGATGGTGGCCGCGAACGAGGCCGACTGGAACGCCCGGGCCCCGCTGCACGCGGCGAGCGACTTCTACGACCGGCCCGCGGAGTTCTGGTTCGCCGACTACGAGTGGGCGGATCTCGGTCCGCTCGAGGGGCGCGACGTCCTGCATCTGCAGTGTCATCTCGGGACGGAGACGATCGAGTTCGCGCGGCGGGGTGCGCGGGCCAGCGGGCTCGACCTGTCGGAGAAGTCCTTGGAGGCTGCTCGCGAGATCGCGGGCGAGGCCGGTATCGAGGTCGACTATCTGCATGCGAACGTGTACGACGCGGCGGAGGCGGTCGGCGGCCGGCAGTTCGACATCGTCTACACAGGCAAGGGTGCGCTCTGCTATCTGCCCGAGCTGAAGCAGTGGGCCGAGGTGGTGCGCGACCTGCTGAAGCCTGGTGGTGTCCTGTACATCGTCGAGTTCCACCCGCTGCTCAACTCGCTCCGAGAGGTCTCGCTGCCCGGCGAGTCCGACGAACTGGTCCTCCGCGCCGACTACCTGGAGGGTCGCGGCCCGATCGCGCACGACTCGACCGTCACCTACACCGGCGACGAGGTCCCCGGTCGCAGACCAGCTACGAGTGGCGCCACGGCCTCGGCGAAATCGTCACCACCCTCGCGAGCACCGGCTTCCAGATCACCACGCTGCGTGAATCCGAAGTACTGCCCTGGCCTCGCTGGACATCGATGCAACAGACCCCCGACGGCTGGTGGCGCCTCCCCGACGACGCACCGCGTATCCCGCTCTTCTTCGCGCTCAAGGCAGTCCGATGACCCGCGCGGACCGCGAGCAGGACCTGATCGCCTACTACACCGGCGAACTCCAGGCACGCGTCGATCGCGACCTTCCCGAGCCGCGAGTGGCCAGACGTACGGCGTACCTCGACCAACTGCGCGCCGAGGGCCGCGGCACCGTCCTCGAGATCGGTTGCGGACCGGGCCGTGACGGTGAGGCGATCGCGGCGGCCGGGTTCAGCTACACCGGTGTGGATCTGTCGCCGGCCAGCGTGCAGGCCTGCCGCGAGTTGGGTCTGCAGGCCGAGGTCGCGTCGGTGCTCGAGCTGCCGTTCGGTGACGCGACATTCGAGGCGGGCTGGACGATGAGCACGCTGCTTCACGTGGCTGACGAGGATCTCGGTCAAGCACTGCAGGAGATCGTCCGCGTCCTCCGCCCCGGTGCACCGCTGGCGATCGGACTCTGGGGCGACGTCCGCGACAGCGAACACGTCTGGGAGGACGGCAAGGGCTACGGACCCGGGCGCTTCTTCAGCATCCGCAGCGACGAAGGGCTCCGCAAGACCCTCCAGCGGTACGGCGAACTCGAAGCGTGGGCCACCTGGGACGACGGCGGTGCGATGCACTACCAGTGGGCAGTCCTGCGAGTCAGCGTTTCCTAGGGCCGCGGATTGCGACGTAGAGCAAAGAGACGCCGAAGGCCGCGACGATTGGGCCTACCGTGGCCCAGAGGGTGCTGCCGGTCATCGAGCTGCCCTTGAGGTAGCCGAGGCCCTGGAACGTCCACACGCCGCCGATCGCGATCAGCAGGACGGCGAAGGCGATGGCGACAATCTTTCCCATGCGGGGAGGTTAGCCGAGCAGTTCGTCGCAGAGGTCCACGAGTTGCCGGCGCAGCGGGCGGGCGCGGTCGGCGAAGGCGCGCTGGGCGGCGGTGTACTCCGCCTTGCCCTCGGGGGTCTCGATGCGCACGGGGGAGTAGCCGAGCGCGGCGAGATCGTACGGCGAGGCGCGCATGTCGAGCGTCCTGATGTCACGGGCGAGCTCGAAGCAGGACAGCACCAACGAGCTCGGCGTGAACGGCATCAGCTTGCAGGCCCACTTGTAGAGGTCCATGTTCGCGTGCAGACAGCCGCCCTGCTCCAGCACCGGCTGCGACTCGCGGGTCGGCTGCAGGACGTTCAACGGCCTGGCCGAGTCCGTGAAGAACCGGAACGCGTCGAAGTGCGAGCAGCCGATCTTGTGCGACTCGACGACCCGATCGGTGCCCTCGGCCCCCAATCGCAGCGGCCACGCGGCGTGCCGTACCTCGGGCGTCCGGTACACCATCGCCCACTCGTGCAGCCCGAAACAGCCGAACTGCGGTTGCCGGTCGAGCGTGGAGGCGAGCAGCCGCCGGATCCACCCGATGCTGTCCGTACGGCGTTCGATCTCGGCCGGATCCACGCAGGCTGTTCCGTCGACGACGACGTACCCGCGCCGGCCGTCGTACTCCGGAGCGTCGAGCATGCGGACGCCCGGACCGGGGTGCCAGACCCGGAGCTGGTTCGGGCGCGTCGGGTAATAGGTGAAGAGGAAATCCTCGACGGGATGTGCTTCGCGGCGCTTTCGGCGGGCGAGGTGGCCGGACAGTAAGGCGTCGACGCGGCGGGTGTGGTCGTCGGCGTACGACGACCACTCGGTGCGGGAGAGCGTCAGTGTCATAGGTCGAGGGCGAATGCGTGCAGATCGACGCCTGGGATGGGGGCCCAGTCACGTTCAGGGAGGCGGTAGAAACCCAGGCGTTCGTACAAGCGGTGCGCGGTGGTCATGTAGACGGCGCTGCTCATCACGATCCGCCGCTGCCCGAGCTCGCGGGTCCGCTCGATGCAGCGTTCCGTCAGCGCCGTACCGATGCCGAGGCCTCGCGCGCGGCCGGCGACGCCGAGCATGCGGAACTCGCCCTCGTCGTCCCGGCCGATCTCCCGGTAGACGGAGCCGACGGGACAGTAGGTCACCGTGCCCAGCAGGCCGTCGCCGTCGGCGGCGACCCACAGCTCGGCCTTCGCCGCGCGGTCCGCGGCCGCACGCAGTGTCATCGCGTAGTCACCCCGGACGAACCCATCGTGCGTGTACGCCGCCACGGTCAGCTCACCGACCGCGTCGTACTCCGAAGGAACGGCCAGGCGGATGTCGAGTGTCACCGCATAACTGTCTCATCCGGTGGAGTCGGTAGGCTCGGCCCGTGCGTATCGCCAGATTCTCCGTGGACGACGAGCCGAAGTACGGCGTCGTCGAGACCGACGACCCCGAAGGGCTCGCCGGCACCGTCAACGTTCTCGACTCGGACCCGCTCTACCGGTCGGCGCAGTTCACCGGGGAGAAGCTGCAACTCGCGGACGTCCGGCTGCTCGCGCCGGTGATCCCGCGCAGCAAGGTGGTCTGCGTCGGCCGCAACTACGCGGCGCATGCCGAGGAGCTCGGCAACGACGTCCCCGAGCAGCCGCTGATCTTCCTGAAGCCGAACACGAGTGTGATCGGCCCGCGCGACGGCATCGTGTACCCCGAGCAGACCAACGACCTGCACTTCGAGGGCGAGCTCGCGATCGTGATCGGCCGGATCTGCCGCGACCTGCCCAAGGAGCGGGTCAACGAGGTGATCTTCGGCTACACGATCGCGAACGACGTGACCGCGCGTGACCTGCAGAAGTCCGACGGGCAGTGGGCCCGGGCCAAGGGGTTCGACACGTTCTGCCCGCTCGGCCCGTGGATCAGCACCGAGCTCGACGTGTCCGACCTGCGGGTCAGCACCGAGCTGAACGGTGAGGCCAAGCAGGACGGGCGGACCTCGCAGTTCATCTTCGACATCCCCGAGGTGCTGGCCTACATCACCTCGTTCACCACGTTGCTGCCCGGCGACGTGGTGCTCACCGGCACGCCGGCGGGGGTCGGCCCGATGCTGCCCGGCGACGAGGTCTCGGTCAGCGTCGAGGGGATCGGAACTCTGACGAACAAGGTGATTGTGCGTGACTGACGCCGTTCTGGGCGATCTGGAGCCGGGCGACGTACGCGTCCGGTTCCCGCCGTCGCCGACCGGCCTGCTGACCGTCGGCAACATCCGCAGCGCGCTGTTCAACTGGGCCTTCGCCCGGCACTTCGGCGGCAAGTTGGTACTGCGGATCGAGGACACCGACACCGCCCGCAACACCGAAGAGGGCTACCGGTACACCTACGACTCGCTGCGCTGGCTCGGCCTCACCTGGGACGAGGGCCCCGAGGCCGGCGGCGACTACGGGCCGTACCTGCAGTCCGAGCGGATGGACATCTACGCCGACATCGTCGCCAAGCTCCTCGCCGCCGGCCGGGCATACCACTGCTACTGCTCGCAGGAGGAGCTCGACCAGCGCCGCGAGGAGGCCCGCACCGCCGGCCAGCACAGCGGGTACGACGGCCACTGCCGCAACCTCACGCCAGAGCAGGTCCAGGCGTACGTCGAGGAAGGCCGGCGCCCCGTGGTGCGGCTGCGGATGCCGGACCGCCCGATCGTGTTCGACGACCTGGTCCGCGGCGAGATCACCTTCCTGCCGGAGAACCTCGGCGACTACGTCCTGGTCCGCGCGAACGGGTACCCGCTCTACCCGCTGGTGAACCCGGTCGACGACGCGCTGATGGAGATCACCCACATCCTGCGCGGCGAGGACCTGCTCCCGTCGACGCCGCGGCAGATCGCGCTCTACGAGGCGCTGGCGGAGATCGGCGTCGGCACCGGCCGGATCCCGCGCTTCGGCCACCTGCCGATGGTCATGGGTGAAGGCAACAAGCGGTTGTCCAAGCGGGACGAGGGCTCCGGCCTCGGCGAGTACATGGAGCGTGGCTTCCTGCCCGAGGGCCTGCTGAACTACCTGGCCCTGCTCGGCTGGTCGATCGCCGAGGACCGCGACGTGTTCACCCTCGACGAGATGGTCGCGGCCTTCGACATCCGCAAGGTGAACTCGAACGCCGCCCGCTTCGACCCGAAGAAGTGCGAGGCCATCAACGCCGCGCACATGCGGATGCTGCCGCCGGAGGAGTTCGCCCGGCGGACCATCCCGTTCCTCGCGCAGGCCGGCGTCCTCCCGCTGGAGCCCTCGGACGAGCAGCTCGCCGTACTGCGGGCCGCCGTCCCGCTGGTGCAGGAGCGGATGAACACGCTGTCGGAGTCGGTCGAGATGCTCGGGTTCCTGTTCGTCGACGAGGACGCGTTCGGTGTCGACCCGGACGCCGCCGCGAAGGTGCTGACCGGCGACGCGGGCGCTGTCCTGGATGCCACCGTGAAGGCGCTGTCCGGCCTGTCCGAGACCGAGTGGACCACCGAGGCGATCGAGGCCGCGCTGCGGGCGTCGCTGATCGACGGGCTCGGGCTGAAGCCGAAGAACGCGTTCGGTCCGGTCCGGGTGGCGATCTCCGGCCGCCGGATCTCACCACCGCTGTTCGAGTCTCTCGAGCTGCTCGGCCGCGCCAAGGCCCTGCACCGGCTCGAGCAGTCCCGCCGTACGACGTCATGAGCCGGGTCGCCGCGCAGACGCCGTACCAGCGACTGCTCCGCAACGACGTCACGCCGCGCGCGTTCGTCGTCCTCGGCACCTTCACGATCCTGGTCGGCTGGATGATCGCCAGCTTGGTCATCGTGGGGGCGCAAACGGCGATCCGGCCGGATCCGAAGGGTACGATGTCCTGGTTCGGGCTGCTGGCGACGAACCTGACGCTGATCGCGCTGATCCCGCTGTCGATCCTGGTGGCCCGGTGGCTGAACCGGCAGACGCCGGGCCTGCTGTCCTCGGTGGTCGGCCGGCTGCGCTGGCGGCCGCTGGCCTGGTTCGCGCTGGTCGCGGTCGTGCTCGAGCTGATCGCGTTCGCGATCATCGAGTTCGGCGACGTACCGCTCGCCACCGGTGAACGGCACGGCGGTCCCGCGGCGTCGGACGCGATCGCCGTCATCGCGGTCACGTTGCTGACGTCACCGATCCAGGCGGCGGCGGAGGAGTACTACTTCCGCGGCTATCTGTTGCAGGCGGTCGGGGCGTTCGTGAAGGGCTGGGCGGTCGCGGTGGTCGTCACCGCGTTGCTGTTCACCGCGGCGCACGGGATCTGGCCGTGGGACAGCCCGGCGCTGTTCGTCGACCGGCTCGCGTTCGGTCTGGTCGGCGGACTGCTCGCCGTACGGACCGGAGGGCTCGAGGCGTCGATCGCGGCGCATGCGGCGAACAACGTGACGACGTTCGTGTTCGCCGCGATGACCGACACGGTCGGGGCGAGCCTCGGCGTGAAGGACGCGCCGTGGCCGCTGGTGACGATCGACGTGCTGAAGTTCGCCGCGTTCGGTGCGGTCGCGTTGTGGCTGGCCCGGCGGATGAAGCTCGAGGACCGCTCCGAGTTGCCGTTGGCGGCACTGCCGGTCGGCGGTCCGCGACGGGTGTGACGGGAGTGACAACCCGCCGGTGGGGGGCCGTTTTGGTGTCCGGTCCCATGCTCGGGTAAGCTCTCCGAGCCGGGTTGGTGAGGGCGGGAACAAACTCTCCGACTTCAGTGAAATGCCTTTGGGGTATGGGGTAATTGGCAGCCCGACTGATTCTGGTTCAGTTAGTCCAGGTTCGAGTCCTGGTACCCCAGCGGATTGGACCGCACCGATGAAAATCGGTAGAGTTCAACCTCGTTGCCCGGGCCGTGAGGTCCGGATGACAAAACCTCTGGCCCCGTTGTGTAGCGGCCTAGCACGCCGCCCTCTCAAGGCGGTAGCGCGGGTTCGAATCCCGTCGGGGCTACCAGAGAAGAGCGTCTCCCACCGCACCGGTGGGAGGCGCTCGTGCGTTCACCCCGGCCGCACCCCGGCGGCCCCACGCGCCACGCCACCTCGGCCGGTGACCACCGCGCCTTTCCGGAACCTTTTCGGCGCTATGCGCCAACTATGTTCCGGAAAGCCGCCGGGCTCCTGGACACCTGCAGGTCTAACCGCTTAGAGTCTAAGCGGTTAGACCTCCTCTGGCCGACGCTCTGCGCGGCCGTTCCACGAAAGGGGATCGCTGTGCGGCGCAACCTCTTAGCTCTTCCGGCCGCGGCGGTTGCCGCGGCGCTCCTGCTGGCCGGGTGCGGCGGCTCGTCCGGTTCGCCGGACGGTTCCTCGGGACCGGCCGCCGATCCGGGTCCGGAGACCGGGACGATCACGTTCACGGGCACCGACAACGCTGAGACCTACCAGCCGGTGATCAAGGCCTTCGAGGCGAAGAATCCCGGTATCAAGGTCACCTACACCCAGATCCCGTTCGACCAGTTCAACGCCACCATGCAGCAGCGGCTGAGTGCGAAGGACGCCGGGATCGACGTCTACACGGTCGACGAGCCGCGCGTCTCGCAGCTCGCCGCCAAGGGGTTCCTGGTCGACCTCAGCGACCTCGACGGCCGCGTGAAGGGTTCGGTCAGCGAGGCGGCGTACAAGACCAACCGGTTCCGCGACAAGCTCTGGTCGCTGCCGATGTGGAACTCGACGCAGTTCCTCTTCTACAACAAGACCGCCCTCGCCAAGGCGAAGGTGACCCCGCCGACCGCGAACCCGGAGCAGCGCTGGACCTGGGAGCAGGTCGAGGCCGCCGGCCGCAAGGCGATGCAGGCGGGCGGGACGAAGTACGGCCTGTTCATGGAGCAGCCCGAGGCGTACTACCAGCTGCAGCCACTGGCCGAGTCGCTCGGCGGCGGCTCCGGGATCGAGGGCGACGACGCGCTCACCCCGGCCGTCGAGACCGACGGCTGGAAGAAGGCGATGAAGTGGTACGGCGCGACGTTCGCGAGCGGACTGTCGCCGCGCGGCATCGGCGGGTTCCAGACCGGTCCGGTGTTCGCGAACGGCGACGTGGCGTTCTTCGTCGGCGGCCCGTGGGACCTGAAGATCTTCGGCAGCTCGAAGGTCGACTGGGGCGTCGCTCCGCTGCCGTACTTCGAGGGCGGCAAGCCGGTGACCCCGACCGGGTCCTGGTCGCTCGGCATCAACCCGGCGTCGAAGCAGCAGGGGATGGCCCGCAAGTTCGTCGAGTTCGCGGCGCTCGACCCGGCCGGCAACCTGGCCACCACGAGTACGACGACGATCATCCCGGCGAACCTCGAGGCGCAGAAGCAGTACACCCCGCAGATGGACGGGTTCTCCGGTGCGAAGACGGCCGGTGCCGCGGCGATCACGACGTACGAGAGTGAGCACACCGCGGTGTCGCGGCCGGTGAGTGTCGGGTACATCCAGTTCGAGGAAGTGATGGGCAAGGCGTTCGCCGACATCCGCAACGGGGCCAACCCGGACGCCCGGCTGCAGGAGGCGACCCGCCAGCTGACCGAAGCCTGGAAGTCGATCAAGTGAGGCAGCTCCAGTGAGGCAGCGGCAGGGGCTGATCGCCCTCGCCTTCCTGGCGCCCGCGCTGGTGTGTCTCGCCGTACTGCGGATCGTCCCGGCGATCTCGGCGGTGGTCGAGAGCTTCTACTCCGAGAGCCTGCTGCGCGGCGGACGGGTGTTCGCGGGGCTGGGCAACTACACGGATCTGCTGTCCAGTAAGGATTTCCGGCAGTCGGTCGGCGTGACGTTGCTGTTCACCGTGCTGGTGAACCCGATCCAGGTGGCGGTCTCGTTCCTGCTCGCGGTCCTCTTCACCCAGAGGGCCGCGGGCGCGCGGCTCTGGCGGACCCTGGTCATCCTGCCGATCGCCACTCCACCGGCGGTCTCGGCAGTGATCTGGAGCGTCATCTACCGGCCGGACGGCCTCGCGAACGGCGTCCTCGAACGCCTCGGCCTGCCGGCGCAGCCGTTCCTCACCTCGCCCGGGCAGGTGCTGGGGTCGCTGATCGTCCTGCTGTCGTGGATCGGCGTCGGGTACTGGATGCTGTTCCTGATCGCCGGGATCCAGGAGATCCCGGCCGAGGTCCGCGAAGCCGCACTGCTCGACGGCGCCGGTCCGTGGCGCCGGATGGTGTCGGTCGTCCTCCCGCTGGTACGTCGTCCGCTCGCCTTCGTCCTGGTCGCCGACACGGTGTCGAACCTGCTCGTGTTCGCGCCGGTGCAGATCCTCACCAAGGGCGGGCCGAACGGCAACAGCAACCTGCTGATGTACGACGTCTACAACCGGGCGTACGCGATCGGCGACATCCACGTGGCGCAGGCCGAGGTCGTCATCCTGGTCGCGCTGACGCTGGCGATCGTGGCCGGCCAGTTCCGACTGTTGCGGGGTGACCAGTGAAGCGCATCGGTCTGTCGGTGGCCGGCGGTGTCGTCGGCATCCTCTTCTTCCTGCCGCTGCTCTGGGTCGTGACGAACTCGCTGCGGCCGGGGTCGGAGACGTTCGCCAACCTCGATCCGCTGTCCTGGCAGACGTTCTTCGAGCTGCGACCGACTCTCGTCAACTACTCAGCCTTGGTGAGCAGCGAGATCGGGCGTGCGACGATCAACTCGATCCTGGTCAGCGCGGCCACCGTTGTCATCGGCCTCGCGGTCTGTGCGACGGCGGCGTTCGGGCTGGCGGCGTTCGAGTTCCGCGGGCGCGGGCTGGTGTTCGGCGTCGTCGTTCTCAGCTTCCTGGTGCCGTTCGACGCGATCGCGATCCCGCTGTCGACGATGTTCCGGGACTGGCACCTGACCAACACCTTCACCGGTCTGGTGCTGCCCGGCATCGGCAACGGGATGGCGATCTTCCTGCTCCGGCAGTTCTTCCTGGGCATCCCGGCCGAGCTGGTCGAGGCCGGCCGGCTCGACGGGCTGGGCTGGTTCGGTGTGTTCCGCTGGATCTATCTACCGTTGTCCAAGCCCGCGCTGATCGGCGCCGGCCTGATGCTGTTCCTGTTCCAGTGGCAGGCGTACGTCTGGCCGCTGCTGATCGGCACCGACGCCCAGCACATCCTCGGCCCGGTCGCCCTGTCCAACCTGCAAGGCCAGAACTTCACCGACTACGGTCTCGTGTTCGCGGGTGCCGTCGTCCTCACCGTCATCCCGCTGGTGGTCATCGCCGGCTTCCAGCGGTACTTCGTCCAGTCCGTGTCGAGTACCGGGCTCAAGTAACGGAACAGTAGAGGAACTCTGTGCGATCCATCATTCTCGATACCGATATCGGCTCCGACGTCGACGACGCGATGGCGCTCGCCCAGATCCTGGGCAGCCCGGACCTGAGCCTGGCAGAGGTCCACACGGTGTACGGCGACACGCTGCTGCGGGCCCGGCTCGCCCGGCGGTACGGCGTACTCGCGGGCCGCGACCTGGACGTCGTACCCGGTGTCGTCGAGCCGTTGTCCGGCCGGAAGATCTGGTGGGCCGGGCACGAGGGCACGCTGCACGACGGACTGGAGAGCGAGACGATCAGTGCGGACACCGCACCCGAACGGCTGGTCGACCGGCTACGCGAGCACCCTGGTGAGCTCGATGTCGCCGCGATCGGTCCGCTGACCAACCTAGCCGCCGCACTCGTTCTCGAACCGGAGGCGGCGGGGTGGATCCGGCACCTGTGGGTGATGGGCGGGTCGTTCGGCAACGAGAAATGCGAGCACAACTTCAAGTCCGACGACGTTGCCGCACAAGCCGTGCTGAACGCCGGTATCCCGACGACGGTCACCGGGCTGGAGATCACCCAGCAGGTCACCATCGAGTCCGCCCGGTTGGAGCGGATCCGGGCGGCGGGTCCGTTGGGTGCGGCGCTCGGGGCGGATATCGAGCAGTGGTGGGCGTTCTGGAACGAGACGTGGAACGTGCCGCATGATCCGGTGGCGGTGCTCGCTCTGAGTTGTCCAGAACTGTTCAGGTTTTCCGAGGCCGGGCGAGTCACGATTGCCGTCGGTGGGGAGCGCGCGGGGCACAGTACGTTCACCCCTGACCCGGCCGGCAGCGTGCGGATCGTTACCGGAGTCGATGCCGAGCAGGTGGCGGAGGAGATCACGGCGCGGATCGTGGCGGCCGGTACGGCCTACGCTGGCGTTCGTGGGGAGATCGATGGCGACCGCGCGTGATGTCGCGGAACGCGCCGGCACATCCACGGCGGTCGTCAGCTACGTCTTCAACAACGGCCCCCGGCCCGTGTCGGCGGAGACCCGCCGGCGCGTGCTGGAGGCCGCCGCGGAGCTGGAGTACAAGCCGAACATCCTCGCTCGCGCACTGAGCGCGGGCCGCACGTTCTCGCTCGGCCTGCTGATCCCGCAGATCCGCAACCCGTACTTCGCCACGCTCGCCGAGCACCTGGAGAACTTCGCCCGGCAGCACGATCACCTGTTGCTGATCGGCGACTCGGCGGGCGATCCCGCGCAGGAGTCGGCGCACATCGGCTCGTTCATCGAGCGCAAGGTCGACGGGGTGGTGCTCGTCTCGTTGCTGGTCGAGCCGGCGATCAAGCGGTTCGCGGCGGCCGGCGTACCGGTGGTCGCCCTGCATCCCGTGCCCGACGGCGTCACGGTCTCCACGCTGTCCATCGACTACGTCGCGGGCGCCGAGGCCTCGGCGGATCACCTGCTGTCCCACGGCTACCGGACCCTCGGCGTCGTCACCGGCCCGGAGGAGTCACCCGGTACGTCGGAACACCGGGCCGGCATCGAACGCGCGCTGAAGGCGCATCCGCGCGCGTCTGCGCGGTACGTCGCCGCACCCGTGTCCCGGTTCGCCGCGCGCGACGCCGTACGCCCGTGGTTCCAGCAGAAGCGGCCGCCGCGGGCGATCTACTGCTCGACCGACGAGCAGGCGTTCGGCGTCCTGTTCGCGGCCTGGGAAGCCGGGCTGCGGGTCCCCGAGGACGTCGCGGTGATGGGGTTCGACGGGACCAGCGAGTGCACCGTCACGATCCCGCCCCTGGCCAGCGTCCGCCAGCCGATCGAGGAAACCGCCCGCCGCGCCGTCGAACTCCTGCTGGACCCCACCAATCCGCCCGCGGCCCGGCACGTCCTCAGCCACGAACTCCTCCCGAACACCTCCTGCGGGTGCACCGAACCCGAGTAGCCTGAAGGAATGGCCGTCGAGTTCAACCACACCATCGTGAACTGCACCGACAAGTGGGCGTCGGCACGCTTCCTCTCCGGCATTCTGGGGCTCGGGGAGCCCGGCAGCTACGGCCCGTTCGCGGTGGTGGAACTCGGGAACGGCGCCTCGCTGGACTTCGCCGAGCACGGACAGCCGCGGGCGCAGCACTACGCGTTCCTGGTGACCGAGGACGAGTTCGACGAGATCCACGCGCGGATCGTCGAGCGCGGGCTGACGTACTGGGCGGATCCGTTCCATCAGCGCGAGCGCGAGATCAACACCAACGACGGCGGCCGCGGCCTCTACTGGGACGACCCCGACGGCCACAACCTCGAGATCCTCACCGTGCCGTACGGCGGGTGGCCCTCGGCCCAGTAGTCATGGCGCTGGCCGTCTGCTGGTTGTTCGACCGCCGGACCGATCGGCTGCTACGCAACCTGTGGGTCCGGCTGGAGGAGCTCGGCCTGCCGACGCTGCTCTCGCACACTCATGGCCACCACGTGCCGCACCTGTCGCTGGCGGTGTTGCGTGAGTGGGACCACGACAAGGTCATGAAGGCCGTGCAGCCGTTGCTCAATGAACAGTCGGCTGAGCTGTACTTCGATGCGCTCGGGACGTTCCGCCGGGGCAGGGCGTGGCTGGTGCCTGCTGTGGGTGTGGAGGTGCTGCAACTGCAGGCGGCTGTGGTGTCGGCGGTTCTGGCGACAGGGGCTGACCTGCATCGGCACTATCAGCCGGGACGTTGGGTGCCGCATTGCACGCTCGCGCCGCGGGTGCCGCTGGTTGCGTTGCCGGTGCTGACGGCGGCTGTGTACGACGTACTGCCGCTTGAAGCTACTGCTGACCGTGCCGCTTTGATCGACAGCGGCACGGGGCAGATCTGGGCCCTGTAGTTACTACTCGGAGGCGCGGCGCAGAGCTTCGGAGAGGCGTTCGGCGGCGGCCATGACGGCCGGGGCGTGCATGCGGCCGGGCTGGCGGGACAGGCGTTCGATCGGTCCGGAGACCGAGACCGCGGCGATCACCTTGCCGCTGGGGGAGCGGACCGGCGCGGAGACGGACGCGACGCCCTGTTCGCGTTCGCCGACCGAGTGGGCCCAGCCGCGACGCCGTACGCCGGCCAGCGCGGCCGCGTTGAACGACGAGTTGTGGAGGCCGCGGTGCATCCGCTCCGGGTCCTCCCACGCCAGCAGTATCTGGGCGGCGGAACCGGCCGCCATCGTCAGCTGACTGCCCACGGGAACGGTGTCGCGCAGCCCGGACGGACGCTCGGCGGCGGCGACGCACACCCGGTACTCACCCTGGCGGCGGAACAGCTGCGCCGATTCACCGGTGATGTCCCGCAGTCGCGCCAGCACCGGGCCGGCGGTCGCGAGCAGCCGGTCCTCACCGGCGGCGGAGGCCAACTCGCTGAGTCGCGGCCCGAGCACGAAGCGTCCCTGCATGTCGCGCCCCACCAGCCGGTGGTGCTCGAGCGCGACCGCGAGACGGTGCGCCGTCGGGCGGGCGAGACCGGTTGCCGCCACCAGACCGGCCAGGGTCGCCGGCCCGGACTCGAGGGCGGACAGCACGAGGGCTGCTTTGTCGAGAACGCCGACTCCGCTAGAGTTGTCCATGAGACGATATTGCCGTCTCGAATCGTGGAACGCAAGTCGCTTCGGCAGCCTGATCGAGAGCACTGTGAGCGAAAGCACCGACCACACAAACATTCTCAAGGGAGAGTCTGATGGGTAGGACGTTGTCGGAAAAGGTCTGGGATGCGCATGTCGTGCGCCATGCCGACGGAGAACCCGACCTCCTCTACATCGACCTCCATCTGGTCCACGAGGTGACCAGTCCGCAGGCGTTCGACGGCCTGCGGCTGGCGGGCCGCCCGGTCCGGCGGCCCGACCTGACGATCGCCACCGAGGACCACAACGTCCCGACGTTCGACGTCGACAAGCCGATCGCCGACCCGGTGTCGCGGACCCAGGTCGACACGCTGCGCAAGAACGCCGAGGAGTTCGGCATCCGGATCCACACCCTCGGCGACCCGGACCAGGGTGTCGTGCACGTGATCGGCCCGCAGCTCGGCCTGACCCAGCCCGGGATGACCGTGGTCTGCGGTGACAGCCACACCTCGACGCACGGCGCGTTCGGCGCGATCGCCTTCGGTATCGGTACCAGCGAGGTCGAGCACGTGCTCGCCACCCAGACGCTGATGCAGGCCCGCCCGAAGACGATGGCCGTCACGGTCGACGGCGTGCTGCCCGACGGCGTCTCCGCCAAGGACCTCGTGCTGTCGCTGATCGCGAAGGTCGGCACCGGTGGCGGCCAGGGCTACATCGTCGAGTACCGCGGCGAGGCGATCCGCGCGCTCAGCATGGAAGCCCGGATGACGATCTGCAACATGTCGATCGAGTGGGGCGCCAAGGCCGGCATGATCGCGCCGGACGAGACCACGTTCGAGTACCTGAAGGACAAGCCGCACGCGCCGCAGGGCGTCGACTGGGAAGCGGCCGTCGAGTACTGGAAGAGCCTGGCCACCGACGAGGACGCGTCCTTCGACCGCGAGGTGGTGCTGAAGGCCGAGGAGATCACGCCGTTCGTCACCTGGGGCACGAACCCGGGCCAGGGCGTGCCGCTGGCCGCCACCGTGCCGTCGCCGGACGACTTCGACAACGAGAACGACCGGGTCGCCGCCGAGCGCGCGCTGGAGTACATGGGCCTGACCGCCGGTACGCCGCTGCGCGAGATCCACGTGGACACGGTGTTCCTGGGCTCCTGCACCAACGGCCGGATCGAGGACCTGCGGGCCGCGGCCGGGGTGCTGGCCGGACGGAAGGTTGCCGAGGGCACCCGGATGCTCGTCGTCCCGGGCTCCGGCCGGGTCCGGCTGCAGGCCGAGGCCGAGGGACTGGACACCATCTTCAAGGAGGCGGGCGCCGAATGGCGTGGCGCCGGATGCTCGATGTGCCTGGGCATGAACCCGGACCAGCTGGCCCCGGGGGAGCGCAGCGCTTCGACGTCGAACCGCAACTTCGAAGGCCGTCAGGGCAAGGGCGGTCGCACCCACCTGGTGTCGCCGCTGGTCGCCGCCGCGACTGCCGTCACCGGGACTCTGGCCGCACCGGCCGACCTGCCGCCCGTCGCCGTCCCCGCGAACGCCTGAGGAGCAACGGAATCATGGACGCCTTCACCCAGCACATCGGTACGGCGGCTCCGCTGCGCCGCAGCAACGTCGACACCGACCAGATCATCCCGGCCGTGTACCTGAAGCGGGTCACCCGGACCGGCTTCGAGGACGGGCTGTTCGCGGCCTGGCGCAACGATCCGTCGTTCGTCCTCAACCAGCCCGAGTACGACGGAGTCTCGGTGCTCGTGGCGGGACCGGACTTCGGCACCGGATCCTCCCGTGAGCACGCCGTCTGGGCCCTGCTCGACTACGGGTTCCGGGTGGTCGTGTCGTCCCGGTTCGGCGACATCTTCCGGGGCAACTCGGGCAAGGCCGGTCTGCTCGCCGCCCTGGTGACGCAGGACGTCGTCGAGCAGCTGTGGACCGCGATCGAGACCGACCCGGGGACCAAGGTCACGGTCGACCTGGAGAACAAGACGATCTCGGCCGGTGACGTGTCCGCACCCTTCGAGATCGACGACTACACGCGCTACCGGCTGCTGAACGGTCTCGACGACGTCGGCATCACCCTGTCCCACGAGGCCGACATCGCTGCCTACGAAGCGACCCGGCCGTCCTTCAAGCCGGCCACCCTCCCGGCCAAGGCCTGAAACTCCTTGCAGAGTTGTCGTCCCCGTAACGGTCCGGGCGGAGGTTGCCGCCTCGGGCCGTCGAGCGGGCCGCCTGGTCGTCGTCGGTGAGCCCGGTGTGGTGACCGCCGAACAGGAGTGGGTCTGAAGCGGGCCGGTTGTCGGCAGCAATTTGTGTCGGTGGGGTCGGCGAGACTTCTCCTATGCCTGACCATGCTGTCGTCGCCTTGTCCGGGGCTCGGTTGTGATGCTGCGGGCGTACAAGTACGCGCTGAACCCGACGCCTCGTCAGGCTCGGTTCCTGGACGGACACTGTGGCGCAGCGCGGAAGGCCTTCAACTGGGGTCTCGCGCGGGTCAAGGCCGTGATGGATCAGCGGTCGGCCGAAGCCAGCTACGGCATCCCGGACCAGTTGCTGACTCCGGCGATCTCGTGGTCGATGTATTCGCTGCGCAAGGCCTGGAATCGGGCCAAGAGCGACGTTGCGCCGTGGTGGGCGGAGTACTCGAAGGAGGCCTACGCCTCCGGCCTGACCCAGCTTGCAACTGCGCTGAAGAACTGGGCCGACTCACGCAAGGCCAGGCGCGGCGGTCGGTCGGTGGGGTTCCCGCGGTTCAAGTCCAAGCGCACGGCGGTCAGGTCGTGCCGGTTGACCACCGGCGTCATTCGTTGCGACGAGCGGTACGCCGTACTTCCGCGGATCGGCCGGATGCGGCTGCACGAGACACCGGCACCGGAACTGCTCGACGGCACAGCCAGGATCCTGGCCGCGACCATCCGCTTCGAGCGCGGCCGATGGTTCGTGTCGTTCACCGTCGAGCAGGACACCCCTGTTCGGGCTCCGGACCGGCCCGACGCGGTGGTCGGCGTGGACCTGGGCATCAAGAGCCTCGCGGTCATGGCAGAACCCGACGGCGAGCCACACACCGTGCCGAACCTGAAGCACCTGGACACCTCGCTGCGTAAGCTCGGCAAGCTGTCGCGGCGGGTGTCCCGCCGCGTCGGGCCTGATCGCCGTACCGGCCGGGTGCCGTCGAACCGGTGGAAGCGCGCCAACGGCCAGCGCAACCGGGTCCATCACCGGGTGGCGTACCAGCGCGCCGACGCCCTGCACAAGTTCACCAGCGCGATCGCGGCCGAGTACGGGACCGTCGTCGTGGAGGACCTGAACGTTGCCGGGATGCTGAAGAACAAGCGTCTTGCTCGCCGGGTCGGGGATGCGGGGTTCGGTGAGATCCGGCGGCAACTGGCGTACAAGACCGAGTGGAACGGCGGGCGGCTGGTCGTGGCCGACCGATGGTTTCCCTCGAGTAAGACCTGTTCGGGGTGTGGAGTGGTGAAAGCCAAGCTGCTCTTGTCCGAACGCCTCTATGTGTGTGAGTCCTGCGGTCTGGTGATGGATCGTGACGAGAACGCGGCGAGGAACCTCGCCGCGCTGGCGGTCGCCGCGAGTGGCGCGGAGACATTAAACGGACGTGGAGCCGACCAGAAGACCCGTGCAACCGGGCAGGTGGCTGTGAAACGTCTACCCGGCAGCCCTCAGCATCAGACCGGGACCGCCTTGCCAAAGGCTGGGAGCGTGTAGCCAATGACTACTCACCTGCAACGGCGATAGCTCTGGTGTTACCCTTCTGACGGTTGTCACGACAAGGCTTGCGAGACCGAGGAGGTGAGGCGCTGATGAACACCAGCAGCGATCCCTCCAGACATACCGGTCTCGCTCGGCCTGTGGGGGCTCCTTCCTTCTAGAAGTCGCAGAGTCTCTGGTAGTTGCAGGGTCGGGCAGACGTGTGCTGATCACTCACCCGCACCACACTGCTCCTGGAGGACTCATGTCCGACCTGCGCCTGCGCACGTTCCGTGCGTTCAGCCGTACTCCGTCACTGCGCGCCGCCGCTCGCAAGCACGCCGCATCCGCCGCCGCGCCCGCGATCGAGGCGGCCGACAAGCAGCACCGCGATCCGCAGAAGCCCAAGGGGCACAGCGTCGTCGACAGCGCGATCTACTGCGGCGGCAACCGGATCGCCTCCCCGGATTCGCTGGCGGACACGTACGCCGCGCTGCACACCTCGCCGCAGAGCCTGGCCTGGATCGGCCTGTACCGCCCGGACCGCCGCGAACTCGCCTCGCTGGCGCAGGAGTTCGACCTGCACGAGCTGGCGATCGAGGATGCGAACGAGGCGCACCAGCGCCCGAAGCTGGAGCGGTACGGCGACACGTTGTTCGTCGTACTGAAGGCCGCGCGGTACCGGGACGCGACCGAGGAGGTCGAGTTCGGTGAGGTGCACGTCTTCGTCGGCCCGGACTTCGTGGTGACGGTCCGGCACGCCGAAGCGCCCAATCTGGCGGCGGTACGGCGACGCGTCGAGCGCGATCCCGAACTGCTCAGCCGCGGTGCCGAAGCGGTGCTCTACGCGATCATGGACAAGGTCGTGGACGGTTACGCTCCGGTGGTCGCCGGTCTGGAGAACGACATCGACGAGATCGAGACCGAGGTGTTCCGCGGCGATCCGAAGGTGTCGCGGCGCATCTACGAACTGTCCCGTGAGGTGATCGAGTTCCAGCGCGCCACCCGGCCGCTGATCGGCATGCTCGAGCAGCTGCGCGGCGGTTTCCAGAAGTACGGCGTGGACGAGGAACTGCAACGTTCACTGCGCGACGTCGCCGACCACGTCACCGAGGTGGTGGAGAAGGTCGACGGCTTCCGGGAGCTGCTCCGCGACATCCTGACCGTGAACGCGACCCTGGTGGCCCAGCAGCAGAACGAGGAGATGAAGAGCCTCGCGATCGCCAGCAGCGAGCAGAACGAAGAGGTCAAGAGGATCTCTGCGTGGGCGGCGATCCTGTTCGCCCCGACCCTGATCGGGACCGTCTACGGGATGAACTTCGACCACATGCCGGAGCTCCATTGGCGCTACGGATACCCCTTCGCGATCGGCCTGATGGCCTTGGTGTGTGGAGGTCTGCACCAGATCTTCAAGCGCCGCGGATGGCTCTGAAACTCCTCATTCGGGCCGAATCGGGCCAAATTGTGGCACGAATCGCCTAAAACAAGGCCGAATTGCCGCGTTGGTGTTTGTGAACGACCCGTAGAGTCCATAACGTTCCTGTGAGATCGAGCGCTGTGCTCGACGCCTAGTGTTCACGGAGGGAAGCAGTGAACAAGAGCCAGTTGGTCGAAGCGCTCGCAGTGCACTTCGACGGAAACCGCCGCCAGGCCCAGCACGCGTTGGAGTCGGTGATCGACACCGTCCAGCGTGAGCTGACCAAGAAGGGTGGCAAGGTCGCCATCACCGGTTTCGGTGCCTTCGAGGCCATCGAGCGTGGCGCGCGCATCGTGCGCAACCCGCGGACCGGCGAGACCAAGCGCGCCAAGAAGACCACGGTTCCGAAGTTCCGCGCGGGTGCGGAGCTGAAGGCCGTTGTCTCCGGGGCCAAGAAGCTGCCGAAGCTGGTCGTCCCGAAGCCGGCCGCCACCGCCACCAAGGCGGCTGCCCCGGCGAAGAAGGCCGCCCCGGCCAAGGCCGCTGCCACCAAGACCGCCGCTGCCAAGAAGACGGTCGCCAAGAAGGCTCCGGCCAAGACGGCTGCCAAGAAGGCGCCGGCGAAGACCGTTGCCAAGAAGGCCCCGGCCAAGAAGGCCCCGGCCAAGACCGTTGCGAAGAAGGCGCCGGCCAAGAAGGCCCCCGCCAAGAAGACCGCGGCGAAGCGCACCGCTCGCTGATCTTCACGCACTGCGGCAGACCGCACAACAGCGAAGGCCGGTCACCCCACTCCAGGGGCGACCGGCCTTCGCCGTGTACGGAGGTGCCCGCAGCAACAACTCTCGCAGCAGCCACTCTCGCCCCAGGAACTACAGGCGGGTCGCGAACTCCACCTTGGTGACAGCCAGTCCGGCGCCCGTGCCGGTGGTCTCGATCCCGACCCGTTGTCCCACCCGCAGATGGCGGATCGGGGTGTCCGAGACGGCGTGCACGGTGAACGGGAGCTCGATCCCGGTGTCCGTCAGCACCGCCCCGGAGAACGTCTCCTCGTCGTACCGGCTCACGGTTGCTTGCATGTCAGCAGGCTAGACCCTCGGTGCCCGTGGCGGCACCGAGCACCAGCGACATCACGTCCGCGGTCGCCGGACCGACACCCAGCTGTACGGCGTGCGCCAGATCGGCCGCGGTGTCGACATCACGACGTACCGACTCGATCCCGGTCAGCTCGATCGGCAGTGCGCCGGACGCCTGGTGGGCCAGGGCGGAACCCACGCCGAAGCGGGGATCCAGTGCCACCCCGGGAGCGGCGGCGAGCAACGTCGTACCAGTTCCGGGAAGGTCGACGACGAAGGAACGCGGCGCGGTACAGGCCGCGAGTACGGCGGTCAGCTCGGCCGGACGCAGCGCGGGAAGATCGGCCGACAGTGCCGCGATCCCGTGCCCCGCGAACTCGGCGGCGGCCACGGTGGCTCCGTGCAGCAAGGCCTCGTTGAGACCGGCGTCCGGAGCGTCCGGTACGACGCGGGCTCCGGCCGCGGCGACGTCGGTGGCGACCAGCGGGTCGTCGGTGACGACCAGGACGGCGCGGACCAGGGGAGAGGTCAGGGCGGCCGCAGTAGTGTCGACAGCGAAGGCACGGGCCAGCTCGGGACGGTGCTGAGGGTAGGCCGGAGCGAGCCGGCTCTTTGCGATCGCCGTACGCTTCACCGGGATCACCAGGGTCCAGGGAGCGACCTGTAGGTCTGCCATCAGGCAGGATTCTCCCATGACCGACGGCCATCATGAGCACCAGGAGGCAGCTGTGGACGCGAGGCAATCGGATCCCCGGCCGCCCCGCGGGTTCTGGTTCGGCGTGATCGTCGCGATCGTCAAGCCGTTCATGATCGTGTTCACCAAGTGCCGCTTCACCGGCCGCGAGAACATGCCCCGTACGGGTGGCGTGGTGTACGTGCCCAATCACATCTCGCACTTCGACCCGGTGGTGCTCGGCTACTTCATCTGGGAGTGCCGGCGGATCCCGCGGTTCCTCGGGAAGGCCTCGGTGTTCAAGATCCCGGTGCTCGGCAGCATCATCAGCGGGGCCGGGCAGATTCCGGTGTACCGCGATTCCGCGCAGGCCGCCGACGCGTTCCGGGACGCGGTGGCCGCGGTCGAACGCGGTGAGTGTGTGGGCGTTTACCCGGAAGGCACGATCACCCGGGACCCGGACCTGTGGCCGATGACCGGTAAGACCGGCGCGGCCCGGATCGCGCTGATGACCGGCTGCCCGGTGATCCCGGTCGCGAACTGGGGCGCCCACGAGGTCTTCCCGTCGTACACGGGCAAGCTGAGGATCCGGCTGCTGCCGCGTAAGACGCTGCAGGTGCGGGCCGGGAAGCCGGTCGACCTGAGCGCGTTCCAGGGCAGGCCGATCACCAACCAGCTGTTGCACGAGGCAACCGAGGTGATCATGTCCCAGGTGGCCGAGACCCTCGGCGAACTCCGCGGGGAGACTCCGCCCAAGGAGCTCTACGACCTCCGCAAGGCCCGCAAAGCCGAAGGCTCGACCGGTGAGGAGAAGGCATGACGAAGGTAGCCGTGTTCGGTGCCGGTTCCTGGGGTACGGCGTTCGCCACAGTGCTGGCGAACGCGGGGAACCAGGTGTCCGTGTGGGCCCGGCGGGAGTCGCTGTGTGCGGCGATCAACGCGGACCACGAGAACGCCGACTACCTTCCGGGACTGCGGTTGCCGGAGGCGATCACCGCGTCCCACGACCCGGCCGCCGTCGTCGACGGAGCCGAGGCGGTGTTCCTCACCGTCCCGTCGCAGTCGTTGCGCGACAACCTGACCGACTGGGCCGGCGTCCTGCCGAACGCCGTACCGCTGGTCAGTCTGATGAAGGGCGTCGAGCTCGGTACGACGAAGCGGATGAGCGAGGTGATCGCCGAGCTCACCGGCGCCGGGCCGGAACGGATCGCGGTCGTCTCCGGGCCGAACCTGGCGCGTGAGATCGCAGAAGGGCAGCCGGCCGCGGCCGTCGTCGCCTGTGCGGACGAGGGGACCGCGGCGCGGCTGCAGAAGTTGTGCCACTCTCCGGCGTTCCGCCCGTACACGAACAACGACGTGGTCGGCTGCGAGCTCGGCGGCGCCTGCAAGAACGTGATCGCACTCGCGGTCGGTATGGCCGTCGGTCTCGGCTTCGGCGACAACGCCCGGGCGTCGGTGATCACCCGCGGCCTGGCCGAGATCGCCCGGTTGGGTACGGCGCTGGGCGCGGACGAGCACACGTTCTCGGGGCTGGCCGGCCTGGGCGACCTGGTGGCGACGTGCTCGTCACCGTTGTCGCGGAACCGGACGTTCGGCGAGAAGCTCGGTCAGGGGATGACGGTCGCGGAGATCGCCGGTGCGACCCGGCAGGTCGCCGAGGGCGTGAAGTCGTGCGCGTCGATCAGCGAACTCGCCCACCACCACGACGTCGAGATGCCGATCGCCGAACACGTCACGAGGGTGGTCGCCGGCGAGATGACGCCGAAGGACATGCTGTTCAGCCTGGTGTCCCGCTCCGCGAAGTCGGAGCGTTGGGGTTGATCCCGGAAGCGTTCGCCAAGGCGACGGTCGAGCGTGAGGGCGAGGCCGGTACGGCGTGGCTCGCCGAGCTGCCCGGGATCATCGAGGAGCTCGTGTCGGCGTGGGGCTGCACGATCGACGGTGACATCACGCACGGGCAGGTCGGCGTGGTGGTGCCGGTCCGGGACGCCGTACTGAAGGTGTCGTTCCCGCATCCGGGCAACGACTACGAGCCGGACGCCTTCGAGGTGTGGGGCGGTCGCGGGGCGGTGAAGCTGTACGAGCGCGACGACGCCCGGTACGCCATGCTGCTGGAGCGGGTGCAGCCGTCGACACTCGTCGAACAGGGCCAGGATGGCGTCGCTATCGCCGGCGAGCTGCACCGCCGGCTGACCGTCCCGGCGCCGGCCGGCTTGCCGCGGTTGTCGGAGCAGGCCGACGTCTGGGCCGAGGACCTCCGGAAGGACGCCGCCGAACTCGACCACCCGCTACCGGACCCGGTGGTGCACGCCGCCCTCGCGGTCGTCGACGAACTCGGCCGGCAGCAGCCGGAGACCATGGTCCACGGCGACTTCCATCCCCGGAACATCCTCCGCGCCGACCGCGAACCGTGGCTGGCCGTCGATCCCAAGGGCTACGTCGGCGACCCGGCGTACGACGCCGCGATCTTCCTCCGCACCCGGGCGTACCACCTGTTCCTCGCGGGCGGTCTCGCCGCGGCCGGCCTGGTGCGGCGTCTGCAGGCCGAGCTGGAGCAGTTCGCCGAGGCGTCCGGCCTCGAGGCCGAGCGCATCCGGCGCTGGACGCAGCTGATCGCGGTGCAGTCCTCGTTCTGGGGCCGCCGCCACGGCTTCGGCCGCGCCCGCAACGGCAGCCAACTCGACCAGATCGTCAGACTGATCGACGAGGTCGCCGTCGCGTTGACCTGACCCACCCGCCCGCCTTTCGTGGGTCTACCCACGAGAAGCAGGGTTTGCCCACCGGATCCCGGACGTAAACCCGGCATCTGGTGGGTGAACCCACGAGACGCCGGGCGAGCGGCTAGCTGAGGGTGTGGTTGAGGACGAGGGTGGCGGCGCCGAGGAGGGCGGCGTCGCGGCCGGTGCGGGAGGGGACGACGCGGAGGTCGGTGGTGGCCAGGGGCAACGATCGGGCGTAGATCGTCTCGCGGAGCCCGGCCAGCAGGCTGTCTCCGGCCTGGGACAGCGATCCGCCGACCACGATCACCGACGGGTTCAGCAGACTGACAGCCGCGGCGAGGACCGTGCCGATCTCGCGCCCGGCCTGCCGGATCGCCGCGATCGCCTCGGCGTTACCGGAACGCACGAGCTCGACGACGTCCCGGCTGGTCCCGACTCCGAGCTTCGACGCGAGCGCTGCGGCCGACGCGATCGCTTCCAGGCAACCGATGTTGCCGCAACGGCACAGCTCGGTGTGACCCGGAGCCTGGATGTGCCCGATGTCGCCGGCCGCGCCACGCGCACCGCGATGCAGCCGGCCGCCGCTGATCACCCCGGCGCCGATGCCGGTGGCAACCTTCACGAACAACAGGTGCTCGACGTCCGGGTACGCCGTCGCGTGCTCGCCGAGCGCCATGATGTTCACGTCGTTGTCGACCAGCACCGCCCCCGGAAGATCCCGGCTCAGCCGGCCGACCACGTCGTACGAATCCCACCCCGGCATGATCGGCGGATGGTTCGGCCGCCCGGTACTGTGCTCGACCGGCCCGGGCAGCCCGACCCCGGTCCCGGCCAGATCCTCGACGGACCGCCCCGCCGTACGCAGCAACGCCTGCCCGGCCTGGGCGACCGCGGCGAGCACGACCTCGGGCCCTTCGGCGATCGGTAGCTGCGTCGTCGAGCGATCCAGGATCGCGCCGGTGAGGTCGGTGAGCGCGACGGACAGATGCGTCGCGCCGACGTCCGCGGCCAGCACGAGCCGTGCCGTCGGGTTGAACCGGAATCGCGCCGGCGGCCGCCCGCCGGTCGACGCCGCCTCGCCCGACGGTACGACGAGACCGTCCGCGAGCAGCGTCTCGATCCGTCCGGTCACGGTGGATCGCGCCAGCCCGCTGAGCTCGATCAGCTCGGCGCGCGTCCGCGGCTGCCCGTCGCGGAGCAGCCGCAGTACGGGATCCGTCGTACCGAGTTCGCTCATGCATCGGACTTTCGTCGTACTGGCGGTGGACTTTTGCTTGACAGGGTTCAAAAGGGTCCCATAGCGTCCTTCAACGTGTCCACCAGTGCGCGAAGGCTCAGGGTCGGGATCGTCGGCGGCGGCTTCATGGGACAGGTCCATGGCCGGGCCGCCCTGGTGTCCGGAGCAACAGTGGTCGGAGCCGTCGGCTCGTCTCCCGAGCGCGCGGAGGCCGCGGCGCACGCGACCGGCGCCGAGCGCGGGTTCGCCGACCTGGACGAGCTGCTGGCCGCCGACATCGACGTGGTCCACGTCTGTACGCCGAACAACACGCATCGGGACGTGACGCTCAAGGCCTTCGAGGCCGGCAAGCACGTCGTCTGCGAGAAGCCGCTGGCGACGTCGGTGCAGGACGCGACCGGCCTCCAGGCTGCGGCGTCCGAGGCAGGTCTGGTCGGCGCCGTGCCGTTCGTGTACCGCTACCACCCGATGGTTCGCGAGCTGCGCACCCGGATCGCCGCGGGCGACGCCGGTCTGATCACCAGCCTGCACGGTTCGTACCTGCAGGACTGGCTCGCCGGCGAGGACGACCAGAACTGGCGGGTCGACGACACCACCGGCGGACCGTCGCGGACGTTCGCCGACATCGGGTCGCACTGGTGCGATCTGACCGAGTTCGTGACCGGCGACCGGATCGCCGCGATCAGCGCCCAGTTGCGCACCGTCCGGGCGCAGCGCGGCGGCGTCGACGTCCGCACCGAGGACCTGGCGACCGCGCAGTTCCGGACCGAGGCCGGTGTGGTCGGGACGATCGTGGTCAGCCAGGTCGCGGCGGGCCGGAAGAACCGGCTGTACCTCGAGGTGTCCGGCACCGAGTCGAGCTTCGGCTTCGACCAGGAGGATCCGGACCGGCTGTGGGTCGGCCACCGCGACGCTTCACAGCTCCTGACCCGCGACCCCGAGACGCTGAGCCCGCCCGCGGCGCGGGTGAACCGGCTGCCGGCCGGGCACGCGCAGGGGTACCAGGACGCGTTCGACTCGTTCGTCGCCGACAGCTATGCCGCCGTACGGGGAGATCTCCCGGACGGCCTGCCCGATTTCGCCGCCGGAGCGCGGTCCGCTCGTGTGGTCGACGCCGTACTGCGCTCCGCCGCGGATGACAGCGCCTGGACCACAGTCGACAACTCGTAGGAGCTCAGATGCCTCGTCCGATCACCCTGTTCACCGGTCAGTGGGCCGACCTGCCGTTCGAGGAGGTGTGCCAGTTCGCGTCCGAGGCCGGGTACGACGGCGTCGAGATCGCCTGCTCCGGTGACCACTTCGACGTCCGGCAGGCGGTCGACGACGACTCCTACGTGCAGGGCCGCAAGGACATCCTGGAGAAGTACAACCTGAAGGTCTGGGCGATCTCGAACCACCTGGTCGGCCAGGCGGTCTGCGACGACCCGATCGACTTCCGGCACCAGGCGATCGTCCCGTCCCGGGTCTGGGGCGACGGCGACCCCGAAGGCGTCCGGCAGCGCGCCGCCGAGGACCTGAAGAACACCGCGCGGGCGGCCGCGAAGCTCGGCGTGAACACCGTCATCGGCTTCACCGGCTCGTCGATCTGGCAGTACGTCGCGATGTTCCCGCCGGTGCCCGCGGAGCGGATCGAGGCCGGGTACAAGGACTTCGCCGACCGCTGGAACCCGATCCTCGACGTGTTCGACGAGGAGGGCGTGCGGTTCGCGCACGAGGTGCACCCGTCGGAGATCGCCTACGACTACTGGACCACCACGCTGACGCTCGAGGCGATCGGCCACCGCGAGGCGTTCGGCCTGAACTGGGACCCGAGCCACATGGTGTGGCAGGACATCGACCCGGTCGCGTTCCTGTGGGACTTCAAGGACCGGATCTACCACGTGGACTGCAAGGACACCCGGATGCGCGTCGGCGGCGGCCGCAACGGGCGGCTCGGCTCGCACCTGCCGTGGGGCGACCCGCGGCGCGGCTGGGACTTCTACTCCACCGGACACGGTGACGTGCAGTGGGAGGACTGCTTCCGCGTGCTGAACTCGATCGGCTACGACGGCCCGATCTCGGTCGAGTGGGAGGACGCCGGTATGGAGCGCAAGGTCGGCGCGGCGGAGGCGGTCAACGTCATCCGCGCACTCGCCTTCGACAAGCCGGAAGCGGCCTTCGACGCGGCGTTCGCCACTGACAAGTAGGCGTGGCTCAGGCCGGCCGGGTGTCCCGGCCGGCCGCGAAGCCGATGACCACCTGTACGGCGGCCAGCGTCGCGAAGACGCCCAGCGTCGTACTCCAGCCGCCGGTGACCTGGGTCAGGTAGCCCGCGACGACCGGACCGGCCGCGGCGAGCGTGTAACCGACCGCCTGGGCCATCCCGGACAGCTGGGTCGTCTCGTGATGGCCGCGGCCGCGGAGACTGATTAGCGACAACGCGGCGACCAGCCCGGCGCCCTGTCCTAGTCCGCCGACGACGGCCCAGACGATCGCCAGCTGCGGCGCCAGCAGCAGACCGAGCAGCGCGAGCAGGATCGGCACACTCGCCGTCATCAGCCCGGCGCGCTGATTGGTCGGATGCTTCAGCAGCAGCGGAATGCTCAGCCCGCCGATCAGGCCGAACACCTGGAAGACGAACAGGTGTACGCCGGTCGCGCGCTCCGAGATGCCGCCGGTGGAGATCTCGATGGTGGGCAGCCAGTTCACGAACAGGTAGAAGCTGGTGGACTGCAGGCCCATGAAGCCGGTCACCAGCCACGCCATCGGCTGCCGCCACACACTCACCGGAGGTACGCCGTCCGTCGTGGTCGTCGGCGGCATCGGCTCGGGTGAGAGCGTCCGCGGGAGCCAGATCACGGCGACCACTACGGCGAGGCCGCCCCAGACCGCCAGCGACAGCCGCCAGTCGACCGCGTCCGCGATCGGGACCGCGAGGATCGAGGCCATCGCGGCGCCTCCGGTGATGAACGCCGTGTAGATGCCGGTCGCGCGGGAGACGTGCGCGGCGTAGTCCCGTTTGATGATGACCGGCACGAGGACGTTGCCGACCGCGATCGCGGCGCCGACCACGGCCGTGCCGATCCAGAGCCCGGCCTGGCCCGTGTACGGGCGGAGCGCGCTGCTCACTGCCAGGACCAGGAGCGAGACGAACACCGTGCGCTCCATCCCGATCCGCCGGGACGCGAGGTGGACCAGGGGAGAGGCGACCGCGAACGCGAGCAGCGGCAGCGTGCCCAGCAGGCCCTGCGCGGCCTCACCGAGGTGCAGGTCGAGCCCGAGCCGCGGCAGCACCGGACCGACCGCCGTCAGCGCCGGCCGCAGGCTCAGCGCGACCACGAAGGCGGTCGCGGTGATCAGCGACGACCTCGCCAGAGCCTTTGGTTCGGTCACCACGGCCACGTCAACAACCCTCTCCCTTGCAGATGTCCTACATTTACACTGTACGCGACAGATGACGGGAAGGTGGCGGCGGTGTCTCTCAGTGGACCGGTGCGGCAGCAGCCGCTCGTGCTGCAGGTGTCGGAGCAGTTCCGCGCGCAGATCGAGTCCGGGGCGTGGCCGCGCGGCTCACGGATCCCGGGTGAGAACCAGCTCGCGAGCGAGTTGGGCGTCAGCCGCGGCACGGTAAGGGAGGCGCTGCGCTCGCTGAGCCTGACAGGCCTGTTGGAGCCGCGCGTCGGCGACGGCACCTACGTCCGCGCGACGAACGAGATCAGCGGCGTCCTGGTCCGCGACGAGCTGTCGGCGTCACTGGCGCACGTCCTCGACGCCCGCGCCGGTATCGAGGCAGCTGCCGCCCGGCTGGCCGCCCGGCACCCGGATCCGGAGAGCCTGACCGCGTTGTCGGACGCGTTGGAGGCGCGAGCCGCAGCGCTCGCCTCGGGTGACCTCGACGCGTTCGTCGCCGTCGACACCGACTTCCATCGCGGCGTCGTCGTCGCGAGCGGGAACCCGCTGCTGCTCCGGTTGTACGACGCGCTCGCCGAGGTCCTGGCCGAGTCGATCCACCAGACCGCGACGATCCCCGAGGACCACCGGATCCTCGACGCGCACGTCGACGTACTGGAGGCGATCCGGGCCGGTGATCCCGAGGCGGCGAGTCAGGCGTCGTACGCGCTGATCGAAGCCGTCAAGGTCGCGGGTTCGGGCCAGTAGTAGCGGAAGCAGGCGGGCTGTCCGTTGAGGCGGCGCGGTTCACCACCCGGTGGCGGGACGTTCGTCCGCTCTCCCCGGATGCCGCCGCGCGCCGCGTAGAACGCCTGCGCGGCCGTGTTCTGTTCGAGGACCCACAGGTAGATCCCGGTGTCCTGCACGGTCGCGGCGGCGCGGGCGAGGAGCTTGCTGCCGATCCCTTGCCGCTTGAGCGGCGCGCGGACGTGCAGGTTGTCGACCAGGGCGCCGTACTGCGGATCCGCGCCGAGCATCACGTGCGCGAGTCCGATCAGCCGGCCGTCGTACTCCGCGAGCGTCGTGACCGTGCCCTCGCGCGCGGCGAGTCGCTTGGCCCACAGCGCGCCGAGGTACTCGGGCGACTCGTCGTCGAGGAACGCGTCGGCGTACGCGCCCCGGTAGTGCCGCTGCCAACTGTCACTGTGCAACTCGGCCACGGCCGCCGCGTCGTCCGCGCCGGCGACCCGGAACCGCACCTCGGAATCCGTCACCCGACGATTCGTATCACCGCGGGACGACGTCGTCCGGCGCTGTCCGGTGGTTGGTTGCCAGGACTCGCGCGAACACGGCCAGCCCGGCGGACAGTGCGGTGACGACGACGAACGAGATGGTCAGGCTGCTGGCCTGGGCGATACCGCCGATGATCGACGGCGCCACCAGGCCGGAGGCGTAGGTGATCGTCGCGACACCGGCGATCGCCTGGCTCGCGTTCGTTCCGGTCCGGCCGGCGGCGGCGAAGGCCAGCGGTACGACGACCGCGATCCCGATCCCGATCAGGCCGAAGCCGACCATCGCGAGGACCGCGTGCGGAGCCAGCACCACCAGCAGACCGCCGAGTGTCGCGATCACGCCGCTCCACCGCACCGTCGGCACCACGCCGAACCGGTCGACCACCGCGTCGCCGGTGAGCCGGGCGATCGTCATCGTCAGGGCGAAACCGGTCGTCGCGCCGGCCGCGACCCCCGCCGAGCTGTCCAGGATGTCGCGCAGGTACACGGCCGACCAGTCGAGGCTCGCGCCCTCGGCGAACACCGCACAGAACCCGATCGCACCGATCAGCAACGCCGACTTCGGCGGCAACGCGAACCGCGCCGGCGGCTCCTCGTCGTCCTCGGGATGGATGTTCAGCACGAACTGACACACCACGGCGCCGACCACCGTCAGTACGGCGGCCGCGATCAGGTGATGGACCTGCGCACTGAGATTCGCGTGCGCGGCGACCGTCCCGACCGCCGAACCGAGCAGCGCGCCGCCGCTCCACAGACCGTGCAGCCCGGACATGATCGACTTCTTCAGCCGGTGCTCGACCTCGACGCCGAGCGCGTTCATCGCCACGTCGGCCATTCCCGCCGTGCCGCCGTAGATCAGCAGGGCCGCGCACAGGGTCAGCAGACCGGGCGCGAACGACGGCAGGATCAGCGACAGCGTCCAGAGCGCGAGCAGTCCGCGCAGCGCGGTCCGGGTGCCGAACCGGTGACTGACCCGGGCGGCGAGCGGCATCATCAGCGCCGCCCCGAGCGCCGGGAACGCGAGCGCCAGCCCGAGCTGGCCCGCGGACACCCCCGCGTGCTCCTGGATCCAAGGGACCCGGGTCGCGAACGATCCGGTCACCGCCCCGTGCACGCAGAAGACGGCGGCGACGGCGTACCGCGACCGCTTGACGAGGGTGGTGGTATCAGTCACAAGCGAACACGCTATCTGTTTGAACGATCAGGCGGATGGTAGTTTTTTGCGCATGAGAAGTGCGGAACGGCACCAAGTGATCGTAGAACGCCTAAGAGTCGTCGACCGAGTCACGGTCCAGGAACTGGTCGAGGCGACCGAGGCGTCGGACATGACGGTCCGCCGCGATCTGGACTTCCTGGCGGCGCAGGGCGTGCTGAAGCGCGTCCACGGCGGTGCGGTGTCCGCGATGCCGTCCGGCCTCGAGCCGCCGCACTCGCTCCGTGCCCAGGCCGCCGTCGCCGCCAAGCAGGCGATCGCCCGCGCCGCGGTCAAGCACCTCCACGACGGCGAGACGATCGTGCTCGACAGCGGTACGACGGCCCTGGAGACCGCGAAACTCCTGCACGACCGCACGATGACTGTCATGCCGCTGTCGCTGCACGTCGCGCACGAGCTCGCGGACGCGCCGCGGATCCGGCTGCTGATGCCTGGCGGTGAGGCGCGCAAGGGCGAGCTCTCGCTGGTCGGCCCGCTGACCGTCGCCTCGCTGCGGGCGCTGCGGTTCGACGCCGCCGTACTGAGCCCGTGCGCGTTCAGCCTCGAGGCGGGGATGACCGCGTTCGACCTGGGCGACGCCGAGGTCAAGCAGGAAGCGCTCAAGGTCGCGAGCCGGTCGATCGTGCTCGCCGACGGCGCCAAGTGGGACCGCGCCGCTCTCGCCTACGTCTGCGCGGCGGACCGCCCCGACCTGATCATCACCGACGACTCCGCACCCGAGGACCAACGAACCTTGCTCACCCAGCGCGGCACGCTCGTCGAGGTGGCGTCTTGACCGCCACCTCCGTACAGCTTCAGACCTCACCGCCCCGAGCCGCTCGCGTCGCCACCTGGCTGTACTTCGGCCTGAACGGGTTCGCCGTCGGCATGTGGGTCGTGCACATCCCGAGCATCGAGCACGCGACCGGCATCACGCACAGCACGCTCGGCCTGCTCCTGCTGGTCCTCGGCGGCGCCGCCTTCGCCGGCATGCAGGTCGCGGGCCCACTCGTCGACAAACTCGGTCAGCGTCGGCTCGTCCCGGCGGCCGGGATCCTGCTCGGTATCGCGCTGGCCGGGCCCGGCCTGGCCACGAGCTGGTGGACGCTCGGGCTCGCGCTGATCCTCGTCGGTTTCGGCAACGGTTCGATCGACGTCGGGATGAACGCGCAGGCCGTGGTGGTCGAGCGCGGGTACCCGCGGCCGATCATGGCCGCGTTCCATGCGATGTGGTCGATCGGCGGCGCGATCGCCGCGCTCATCGGTGCGGCCACGCTGCGGGCCGGCGTACCGACGGAGGTCACCCTCGCACTGTCCGGCCTGGTGTGCGTCGTACTGTCGCTGGCCGCCAGCCGGTTCTTGCTGGAGGCAACTGTCTCCGACGGCGACCCGGACGACGGGACGCCGCGGGAGAAGCCGCCGGCCAAGCTCGTCTGGGCGCTCGGCGGGCTCGCGTTCGGTCTGATGCTGGCCGAGGGGGTCGCCAACGACTGGGCGGCGCTGCACTTCCGCGACATCCTCGGCACCTCGGTCAGTACGGCGGCCTACGCGTACGGCGCGTTCGCGGTCGCGATGACCGTCGGCCGCTTCCTCACCGACCGGGTCGCGGCCGTGGTCGGTCCGGCGGCGATCGTGCGGTGGGGCGCCGCGATGGCAGCGGTCGGCCTGACGCTGGTGATCGTCGTACCGTGGGTGCCCGTCGCGCTCGTCGGCTGGGCGATCTTCGGCCTCGGCCTCGCCGGCGGCGTACCGCAGCTGTTCACCGCCGCCGGCAACCTCGACCCGCGCTCGTCGGGCGCCCTGATGGCGCGCGTCGTCGGCCTCGGGTACGTCGGCCTGCTCGCGGGACCCGCACTGATCGGCGGGCTGGCGCACTGGATGCCGCTGAACATCGCCTTCATCCTGCCGGTCGTCCTGTGCGTCCTGACCTTCTTCGGCGGCCCGGTCCTCAAGTCGAAGAACTGAGGGCCTGCTCCAGGTCGCTCCAGAGGTCGTCGGGGTGTTCGATGCCGACCGAGAGGCGGATCAGGTCCTCGGGGATGGTCGGGACCTCGATCGGCCAGCGGCGGCGGCGTTCCAGCATCGACTCGACGCCGCCCAGGCTGGTCGCGTGCACCCACAGCTCGGTGCTCTCGCAAACCTTCTGGGCGGCCGCGGCGTCGCCACCGAGTTCCACGGACAGGATCGCGCCGAAGCCGGACATCTGCGCGGCGGCCCGGTCGTGGCCGGGGTCGTCCGGCAGCCCGGGATAGCGGACCCGGCTGACCTTCGGGTGCTGGAGAAGACGCTCGGCCAGGAACGCGGCGTTGGACTGCGCGCGTTCGAGGCGCAGCGCGAGGGTGCGCAGGCCTCGGAGCGCGAGCCAGGCGTCCATCGACCCGGGGATCGCGCCGAGGCTGCGCCGCCGCAGCTCGATCGCGGAACGGAGCTCGTCGTCCGCGGTGACGACCGCACCGAGGATGACATCGGAGTGACCGGCGATGAACTTGGTGGCCGAGTGCATCACGACGTCCGCGCCGAGCCGCAGCGGCTGCTGGAGCAGGGGAGTCGCGAACGTGTTGTCGACGACAACGGTCGCCCCTGCGGTGTGACCGGCCGCGGCCAGGGCCGGGATGTCGGCGACCTCCATGGCCGGGTTGGTCGGCGACTCGATCCAGAGCAGGTCGGCACCGGCGACCGCTCGGGCGACGCCCTCGGTGTCCGCGACGTTCACCCGCTCGACCGTGAGCCGGCCCGTCGCGGTCTGCTGATCGAGGAGTGCGAGGACGCCGGAGTACGCATGCTCCGGCGCGACCACCCGACCGCCGACCGGGACCAGATCCATGATCGCCGCGGCGGCCGCCATACCGGATGCGAACGCCAGCCCGCGGCCGCCCTCCAGCTGACCGAGTGTCTCCTCGAGCGCGGTCCAGGCGTCGTTCCCGAACCGTCCGTACCCGCGATCGCCACCGGCGACGTACGTCGAACTGAACACGGGCGACTCGCCGACAGGCGCATCGGGAACCCGCTCCGGCCGCCCGGCGTGCACGACAACGGTGGAGGGATCGAGGTCACGAGTCATGCCTCGAATTCTCCCTGCCCACGGACCGCGTGCGTCGGGTGGGTCGGAGGTCCTGCACGACGGGCGGGTCAGGTGTCCTGTGCGTCGGGTCGGTCAGGCGTTTGGGCGCTGGGGAGGGGGACGCCGCCGGTGTGCAGCAGGCGCATCGCCTGCCGGGCGAGTGACTTCACGTCAACGGTGTCCGGAGTCTCGACCCAGACTTGGACGACCGTTTCGATGATGTTCATCGCGATCCCCGCGGACAGTCCGGCGACGAACTCCGAGCGGCGCGGGTCGTCCGTGGGCAGCCGGCGTACCAGCTCGTCGGCGAGATCGGTGCGGAAGCGCCAGATCAGCTCGTTGAGGTGGGCACTCACCGACCCGGTCTGGTCGGCCAGGTCGTACACCGCGCGGATGCGGTCCGGGTTGCCCTCGAGCTGTTCGAGGACGCGTTCGATCACGGCCCGCAGGCCGTCCGGCAGCTCCATCGCGGGCTGCTCGCGGAACCAGCTGACCGCGTCCGCCAGGCAGTCGTCGACGAACTCGAGGACCAGCGCCTCCTTGGTCGGGAAGTACCGGTACAGCGTGCTCGGGCCGACCTCGGCCGCGGCCGCGATCTGCTCGACCGTGGTCCGCCCGAACCCGTTGTCGCTGAACAGCTCGAACGCCTTGTCCGCGATCAGCCGCCGGGTCCGCTCCCGCTTCACTTCGCGCAGTCCCATCAGCACCTCCGCGGGCAGACTACCGCCCCTCGACGCGCCGACCGGGCTGACTGATGGCAGTTTCAGTCATATGGTAGTCACTACCAAAATCTCAGTGGGAGGGCACCGATGACCGAGAGCTTCCCTGTCGCACGGCCGTCCGGGTGTCCTTTCGACCCGGCGCGTGAGTACGCCACGTTCCGCCGTACGGACGGTCTGGCCAAGGTCTCCACCCCGGCCGGCGTCGACGCCTACGTGGTGAGCCGGTACGACGAGGTGCGCACGCTGCTCCGGGACAGCCGGCTGAGCTCGCGGTCCGCGCCGTCGGATCACGTCGTACCGGACGCCGACCTGGACCGGGACGTCGACCCGGGCTCGATCCTGAACGTCGACGGCGCGGCCCACAAGCGCTTGCGCAGGCTGCTGGCGACCGAGTTCGCGGCGAAGCGGATGGAGGCGATGCGGCCGCGGATCGCGGCGATGATCGAGGAGCGGATCGACGCGATGCTGGCCGCCGGCGGACCGGTCGACCTGGTGCGGGAGTTCGCGTTGCCGATCCCGTCGCTGGTGATCTGCGAGCTGCTCGGCGTGCCGTACGCGGACCGCGACGAGTTCCAGGAGCGGAGCGCGCTGCTCGTCCGGGTCGACGGCTGGACCGACGAGATCCAGCGTGCCAGCGACGAGCTGGACCAGTACATGGTCGGTCTGGTGCAGGCGAAACAGGCCGAGCGCTCGGACGACCTGTTGTCCCGGCTGATCACGCGCGGCGAGGAGCTGGGGGATCCGTTGAGCCTGCCGGAGCTGGTGTCGCTCGGGATCACGCTCTTGATCGCGGGTCATGAGACGACCGCGAACATGATCGCGCTCAGCACGCTCGCGCTCCTGCGCAACCCGGAGCAGCTCGCCCTGCTGCGGTCCGATCCCTCGCTGGCGCCGGCCGCGGTCGAGGAGCTGCTGCGGTACCTGTCGGTCGTGCATTTCGGGCTGTTCCGGCACGTGACGGACGAGGTGGCGCTCGGGGAGTCGACGATCGGGGCCGGTGAGTTCCTGATCGCGGCCCTGTCGTCGGCCAATCGCGACGAGAGCGTGTTCCCGGACCCGGACCGGCTGGACGTGGAGCGGGAGGCGGCGGCCCATGTCGCCTTCGGGTTCGGTCCGCACCAGTGCCTGGGGCAGCAGCTCGCGCGGGTCGAGCTGCAGGAGGTCTTCACGCGGTTGTACTCGCGCATCCCGACGCTGCGACTCGCCGTACCGTTCGAGGAAATTCGTTACCGGGACAACACGCTCGTGTACGGCGTGTCAGCGCTGCCGGTGACCTGGGACCGGGCGGCGGAGGCGCCGGCTACCGACCGCGATCTGAAGAGCTCTTAACCGAACCCCGGTCGGAACCTGATCGCGAGGCCGCTACAGTCGAGCCGGTGAGTGAGTACTCGAGGGAAGAACAGCGCAAGCCCCGCGTCGCCGTCGTCTTCGGCGGCCGGTCGAGCGAGCACGCCATCTCGTGCGTGACCGCGGCGAACGTCCTGCAGGTCATCGACCGGGACAAGTACGACGTGGTTCCGGTCGGGATCAGCACCAGCGGGCACTGGGTGCTGGAGAGCGGCGACCCCGAGCGGCTGTCGATCACCGACGGCAAGCTCCCGGAGGTCGACGTCACCGCGCTGCCGGTGCTGTTCGGCGCGAACCGTGAACTCGTCGTGAGCGAGCCCGACCAGGTGCCGAGCACCCTCGGCGAGGTCGACGTGGTCTTCCCGCTGCTGCACGGCCCGTGGGGTGAGGACGGCACCATCCAGGGCCTGCTCGAGATGTCCGACATCCGGTACGTCGGTTCCGGCGTACTCGCGAGCGCCGTCGGCATGGACAAGCACTACATGAAGGTCGTCTTCCAGGGCGCCGGGCTCGAGGTCACGCCGTACGTCGTGATCCGGGACCGCGACTGGATCCAGGACCCGGCCGCGTGCCGGGAGGCCGTGGACGCGCTCGGGTACCCGGTGTTCGTGAAGCCGTGCCGGGGCGGGTCGAGCGTCGGGATCAGCAAGGTGAACAGCCTGGACGAGCTCGACGAGGCGGTCGCGGTGGCCCGGGCGCACGACCCGAAGGTGATCGTCGAGGCGTCCGCGAAGAGCCCGCGCGAGATCGAGGTCGGCGTCCTCGGCGGACTGGACGGCGGCAAGCCCGAGGTCAGCGTCTGCGGCGAGATCGCCGTCTCCGGCGGTGGGCACGACTTCTACGACTTCGAGACGAAGTACCTGCCCGAGGGCGAGGAGTACACCGCGCTGTCGGTGCCGGCCGAGCTGCCCGAGGAGATCGCCGCGGACATCCGCGCCAAGGCGTTGACCGCCTTCGACGCCATCGAGGCCGAGGGTCTCGCCCGCGTGGACTTCTTCCTCGACGCCGACAACCGGGTCGTCATCAACGAGATCAACACCATGCCCGGCTTCACGCCCACCAGCATGTTCCCGCGCCTCTGGGCCGCCTCCGGCAAGGACTACGCAGCCCTGGTCGAACACCTCCTGACCCTGGCCATGACCCGCCGCACCGGCCTCCGCTGAGCTACAGGTTGTCGGCGCGGGCCCGGAGGTAGCGCTGCTGAGGGATGCTCGTAGTGCGGGTTGCGGCCTGTTCGTACGCTGCCCGGGCGCCCGGCACGTCGCCTGACAACTCGAGCAGGTGCGCTCGTACTGCCGCCAGGCGGTGGTCGTTCGCGATGCGGTCGTCGTCCTCGATCGACCGCAGCAGGGCCAGACCGTCGTCCGGACCGCGCGCCATCGCGACGGCGACCACGTGGTTGAGGGCGACCATCGGGTTGTCGGTGAGCTGCAGCAGTACCTCGTACAGCGCGACGATCTGCGGCCAGTCCGTCGCCTCGGCGCTCGGCGACTCGTCGTGTACGGCGGCGATCGCCGCCTGGAGCTGGTACGGCCCGACCGGTCCACGCGGCAGCGTCGCGGTGATCAGGTCCACGCCTTCCCGGATCAGCTCCGGAATCCACAGCGACCGGTCCTGCTCCGCCATCGGCACCAGTTCGCCGTGCGGTCCGGTCCGCGCCGGTCGACGCGCATCGGTGAGGAGCAGCAACGCGAGCAAACCGGCGACCTCGGCGTCGTCCGGCAGCAGCCGGTGCAGCATCCGCGCCAGCCGGATCCCCTCGGCCGCCAGTTCGACGCGCTGCAGGCTCGGGCCCGTCGTACTCGCATAGCCCTCGTTGAAGATCAGGTAGACGACCTTCAGCACCGCGCCCAGCCGTTCGTCCCGGTCGGCCGGCATCGTGAACCGCGCGCCGCTGTCCTTCACACTCGCCTTCGCCCGGGTGATCCGCCGCGTCATGGTTGCCTCCGGCACCAGGAACGCCCGCGCGATCTCCGCGGTCGTCAGACCACCGACCGCGCGCAACGTCAGCGCGATCTGCGACGCCGGCGACAGCGACGGATGGCAGCACAGGAACAACAGCACCAGCGTGTCGTCCGCGTCCCCGACAGGCTCGCCCTGCGGTGCCCAGTGCGCGACCCGGTCCTCCCGCCGCTGACGGGCCTGCTCACGCCGGAGCAGATCCGTCAGCCGGCGAGAAGCCACTGTGATCAACCACCCACGAGGACTCTCCGGTACGCCGTCCACGGGCCACTGCTGCGCCGCCGCCAGCAACGCCTCCTGCACCGCGTCCTCGGCCGTGTCGAAATGCCCGTACCGCCGCACCAACGCCCCGAGGACCTGCGGCGCCAGCTCCCGCAACAAGCCCTCAAAACCAGCAGTCACGTGTCCTCCCCACCCCTGTCGGCGGGTCGTCGTGGTCACTCCACCAGGTCGGCGCGGCCTTCGACCAGGGGGCGGATGTCGGCGTAGGCGGTCGCGCGGGCGAACTCGGGCGCGGGAGTGTCGGCGAGGCGGGACGCGATCTCGGTGGCCCGGTCGAACGACTCGCACTCGACGATCCAGTAGCCCGCGAGCACCTCCTGCGTCTCGGCGTACGGCCCGTCGGTGACCACCGACTGCCCGTCCTTGGACCCGAGCCGCCGGGTCAGCACCGGCGCCGCCAGGCCGCGGGTCTCGACCAGCTCACCCGACTCGATCAGGTCGTTGTTGAACTTCTCCATGAACGCACCCATCGCCTCGAAGTCCTCCGGCTTCCAGGCGGGCTTCCCGGTGTCCTTCCCGGCCATCCCGTCGTAGTCCTGCTGCGACGCGTACGTGAGGATCATGTACTTCATCGGATTCTCCCGTCCTTCCGAGCACCCACCGTTGGGGCACTTCCACCCGAGACGTCGCCCCTCCGCCCCAGAACCGGACACCACCAGCCACCCGAGTTTAGGGTGCCGTCACGTACACGGTGTGACGAGTTTGTTGTGTTTCTGGACGGCGTCGGAGACGTCGGTGAGGGCGTTGGCTTCGGGGGAGTACTTGGAGGGGACCGCGACCTCGAAGTACAGGGAGCGGCCGATGGTGGTGAAGATGAAGCCGTTCTGGACTTCCTTGGCGAACCAGCCGACGCCGTTGACCTCGAAGCACTGGGACTGGGCCTCGGCCATGCCGGCCGGCGGGGTCACGCCGCAGGTCATCTCGATGGGCGGGTCGCCGTAGGCCGCGGTCAGGGCGCTCTTCGGGGTGGTTTCGCGGCGTTCGGCGTCCAGGACCTTGGCGGGCAGGGCCTTGATCAGGTCGGCGCAGGCGGCGGCCACCTCGGGCGCGGGGGACGGGACGGGGACCGGCGTCGGGCCCGCGCTGCAGCCCGCGATCAGCAGCAGGCCGAGTACGGCGCCCGCGGCCCGGACCGTGCCGGGCAGATCTGGGGCGAACGGGAGGCTGGGCACGCCGAGGGCGGGCGGGAGCTTGGGCATACCGAGAAGTGGCGGGTCCCCGTGTCAGCGCGTCAGCGCGTCAGATGTGGACGACCGGGCAGGTCAGCGTGCGGGTGATGCCGGGCACGTTCTGGACCCGGGCAACCACCAGTTTGCCCAGTTCGTCGACGTTGCGGGCTTCCGCGCGGACGATCACGTCGTACGGGCCGGTGACGTCCTCGGCCAGGGTGACGCCCTGGACCTCGGCGATCTGTGCGGCGACGTCGGCCGCGCGGCCGACCTCGGTCTGGATCAGGATGTAGGCCTGGACCACCACGTCGTTCTCCACTCAGTCGTCCTCAGCTGGCTCCGGCCACAGTACTGCCAGGTGGCCGGGCGTACTCGTTGCCCGGTCACGGTACCGCCTAGACTCCGCCTAGCGATATGGGAGGTCTACTGACGTGACAGAGACGTTGGGGAGCACGGGTGAGTTCGGCCTGATCGCGGCCGTCACCAAGGGGCTGTCCAAGAGTGAGGACGTCCTGGTCGGTCCCGGTGACGACGCGGCCGTGATGGCGGTGCCGGACGGCCGCATGGTGATCACGACCGACCTGCTGATCGAGGGCCGGCATTTCCGCAAGGACTGGTCGTCGGCGTACGACGTGGGCCGCAAGGCCGCCGCGCAGAACCTGGCCGACATCATGGCGATGGGCGCCCGCCCGACCGCCCTGGTCGTCGGTTTCGGTGCGCCCGCCGACCTGCCGACCGCCTGGGCGCTGGAGCTCAACCAGGGCCTGGTCGACGAGTGCGAGCTGGTCGGTGCCAGCATCGTCGGCGGTGACACGGTGCAGTCCGACAAGATCGTGGTCTCCGTGACCGCGTTCGGCTCGCTGGACGGCCGTGCTCCGGTCCTGCGCTCCGGTGCGCGGCCCGGCGACGAGGTCGCGTACATCGGTCGCCTCGGCTGGGCGGAGGCGGGCTGGGCGGTCCTCGCCCGCGGGTTCCGCTCACCGCGGGCCGTGGTCGAGGCGCATCGCCGGCCGCAACCGCCGTACGACGAAGGGCCGAAGGCCGCGCTCGGCGGCGCCTCCTCGCTGTGCGACGTGAGCGACGGCCTGCTCTCGGACCTCGGGCACATCGCCGCCGCGAGCGACGTGATCATCGACGTCCACACGAAGGCGCTGACCGTTCCCGAGCCGCTGCAGGCGGTGGCTGCCGCGACCGGGGTGGACGCACTGAAGTTCGTCCTGACCGGCGGCGAGGACCACGCCCTGGTCGGTACCTTCGAGCCGGCCGACGTGCCGGAGGGCTGGACCGTGATCGGGTCGGTTGCTGTAGGCAACGAGGAACGCCCGGCCGGCACCGTGACCGTGGACGGGTCGCCGTATGCTGCGGACACGGGTCACGCCCATTTCAGGAGTTGAGAATGCCGGCTGAGAGTGCGCCGCCCAGAGTGCTGACGATCGCCGGTTCCGACTCCGGCGGCGGAGCCGGGATCCAGGCGGACCTGAAGGCGATGCTCGCCAACGGCGTGCACGGGATGAGCGTGCTCACCGCGATCACCGCGCAGAACAGCCTCGGCGTCCAGGGCGCCTGGGAGCTGCCCGAGGAGCAGGTCCGCGCGCAGTTCCGCAGTGTCGTGGACGACATCGGGGTCGATGCGGTGAAGACCGGCATGCTGGCGTCCGCGTCGATGGTACGGGTCGTCGCGTCGCTGCTGCGGACGCTGCCGCCGGAGGTGCCGGTGGTGGTGGACCCGGTGTCGGTGTCCAAGCACGGCGACGCTCTGCTTGCTGCCGACGCGATGGACGCCGTACGTGCCGAGATCGTCCCGCTGGCCACAGTCCTCACTCCGAACCTCACTGAGCTCGGACCTGTCTCCGGAGTCGACCTGGAGACAGTGGAGGACCGGGAGCTCGCTGCGAAGGCACTACTAGATGCGGGTGCGTCCTGGGTGCTGATCAAGGGCGGCCACGACGTCGGTACGGCGTCCGTCGACATACTGCATGGTCCTGGAGTACGGCGTTCGTACAGTGCGGTCCGTGCCGACAACCGGCACACGCACGGGACCGGATGCACGCTGGCCAGCACCATCGCGTCGTACCTTGCTCGTGGGTACGACGTACCGAGTGCGGTCGGCGCTGCGAAGGAGTACGTGACGGGAGCGATCGCGGCCGGGTTCGCACTGGGCGACGGGATCGGTCCGGTCGACCACGCCTGGAGATTTCGAGGGAGTACGAGTTGAACAAGCAGCAGCCCCCGGTCGACGGGTACTGCGAGCAGTGCGGATTCAACTACGACACGGGTGATCTGCAGGGCACGGTGACGCTGCTGATCCGGCAGGCGGCGGACTGCAGTATGGCGCTGACGAAAGCGGCTGCCGGTCCGGATCCGAACGTGGTGCGGCTGCGGCCGGAGCCGGACGTCTGGTCGGCGATCGAGTACGCCTGCCACGTGCGCGACGTACTCGAGGTGCAGCGGCAGCGGATCGCGCAGTGCCTGGCGGAGGACCGGCCGGTGTACGCGCCGATGGACCGGACCGGGCGGGTGAAGCAGCAGAAGTACGAGGACCAGGACCCGGCGGAGGTCGCGGCCGCGCTGATGCGGTTCGCGCGCGAGTTCGGTGCCGCGGCGCGGGTGCTGCGGCCGCAGGAGCTGGGGAAGCTCGGGCTGTACAACTACCCGGTGCGGGCGCCGCGCACGCTGGGCTGGATCATCCGGCACACGGCGCACGAGATCCAGCACCACCGGCACGACATCGTCGAGATCCTCGCGAAGGTCGAGCCGCCGATCGTCCCCAAGCCGAAACCCGAGCCCGAGCCCGGGGTCGGGGTCGAAGAAGCTGATGAGGTAGAGGTCTCCGACTAGCGCTGGGCGACCCAGGAGGCGATGGCCGGCTCGCTGGTGAGCTGGTCCAGCGCCAGCGCGGCCGCCCCGCGCAGCGGTCCGTCAGGCTGGTGCGTGGCGGCCAGGACCGGCGGGGGAGCACTGCGGTGGAAGGTCATCAGACCGCCTTCGTACGCCTCAGCGAACGCCTCCTCGGCGGCTGCACGCAACGGGATGGCGAGACCCCCGATGGTCACCACGTCGGGGTCGTGCGCGTTCACGAGACCTGCGATCCCGTAGCCCAGAGCCGTGACCACACTGGTGACGGCTCTGCGGGCAGCTCGGTCAGAACGCCGCAGTACCCGTTCTGTGTAGGCAACGGGGTCGTCCGGCGTCGGCTCCTTCAGATGCCGCGCCAGCGCGCGTCCGTCGATCTCGAGATCCCAGCAGCCGCGGGCGCCACACGGACAGGCGCGGGACCGGTCACCGAAGGGCATGTGGCCGTACTCACCGCCTGCTCCGGCAGCGCCTTGTGCTGGCACGCCGTCGATCAGCAACGTCCCACCGATCCCCACCTCGATGATGAGGTGCACCGCCGTACCAGCTCCTGCCGCCGCACCAGTGCGGGACTCTGCCACGCCACTCAGCGTTGCGTCGTTGCCGGCCAGCAGCGGTACGTCGAGACCAGCCGTCACCTGTGTCAGGTCCAGTTCGACCCACTCGAGCGTCGGCGCCTGCATCAGGTGGTTGTCGCGGACAGTGCCCGGTACGGCGAGACTCACCATCTGCAGCCGCGCGCCGTACTGCTGCTGCGCCTGCTCCACCTCACCTCGCAGGTTGTTCAGGACGACCTGTGCGCGGCGGCTCCGGTGCCGCTTGTACTGCGGCTCGGACAGCGACCCGTCGAGCGCTACGACCGCACTCCGCCAGCTGCTCTGCCGTAGGTCGAGTGCGAGCACGACAGGTCCTTGTGGATGCGCCTGCAGCACAGTGGTCGGCCTCCCGCGGCCCTGCGTGGGAGCGGGTGCTTCCGTCAGCAGATGTACGTCGCGTAGCCGGGCGGTCACCTCAGTGGCCGAACCTGTGCTCAGCCTGAGCGCCCGCGCGACCTCGGACCTGGTGATCCCGGGCTGACGGGCAAGTCGGGTCAGCACCGCGGAAGCGGTCTGCCATTGTCCCCGGCGCGCTGGAGTCATCGCTGCCTTCCCCTTATGCTCGGAGGACGAGTTTAATGGGAGGGCTGATGGAGATCCGGGACATCCGCGCCGTGCTGTTCGACATGGACGGCACGCTGGTCGATTCCGACGCGGTCGTCGACCGGAGCTGGAGCCGCTGGGCGACCGAGTACGGCCTGGTGCCGGCCGAGGTGCTCGCGGTGGCGCACGGGAATCCGGCCGTGGCGACCGTGGCGCAGTTCCTGCCCGACGCGTCGCCGGCGGAGCGGGCGACCGCGGGGGCCCGGGTGCTCGACCTGGAGGTCAGCGACGTCGAGGGCGTGGTGGCGAAGCCCGGTGCGGTGCAGCTGATCGCGACCCTCGACCGCATCGGCCTGCCCTGGGCCGTGTACACGAGTGCGCCGGCCCAGCTCGCGAAGGTGCGGCTGAGCGCGTCCGGGATCGCGCCGTCGGTCCTCGTCACCGTCGACGACGTCAGTCGCGGGAAGCCGGATCCGGAGGGGTATCTGCGGGCCGCCGAGCTGCTCGGCGTACCGGCGACGGAGTGTCTGGTGGTCGAGGACACTGTGGTCGGTCTGACCGCCGGACAGGCGGCGGGGGCGCTGACGGCAGGTCTCAAGGGCATCGCGGCGGACATCGAGCTGCCGGATCTCCTGAAGCTGGACGCGCTGTTCCAAGGTCTGGAGTGACCGCGCGCGCTGAGGCCCCCGTGGACTCGGGGCGCCGTGGCGACGAGATCCGGATCGGTGTCGCGCTGTCGGCGATGGGGTTCGTGCTGGCCGGGCTCGGGGCGTGCGTGGCGATCCTGGCGCGGGACCTGGACGAGCCGACGGGCCGGCTGGCGTTGCTGTCCTCGGGGTTCGCGGTCGGGCTGCTGCTCGTCGCAGTGATCGGCCCGCGGATGCTCCGGCGGTGGCAGATGCCGACGGTTCTCGCGCTCGGGTCGGTCGTCTGCGCGGTGGGCGCGGTCCTGATCGCCGTGGCCCCGGTGTACGCCGTCGCGATCGTCGGCGGCCTCCTCGTCGGCCTCGGTGGCGCGCTGCTCGTCCTCGTCGCTCCACTGATGCTCGACGGTCCCACGGCGGCCGCCCGGCTGAGCCGGGTCAACGCGGTCGCGAGCGGGACCGGCATCCTGGCGCCGCTGGCGATCGGCACGCTGGACGGTCAGGGCCCGAGTGGGCGGCTGGTCATGATCGCCGCGGCTCCACCGCTGCTCCTGCTCGCCCTCCTGACGCGGCGCTCGCGACGCTCTGAGGCGACGCCTCCGTGGCCGGCGGAGGAGGATCAGGCAGGCGTGCCGGTGCTGATCGACTCGGCTCCGGCAGTCGGTCTGGGGCGGAAGTGGCGGCGCGTCGGGCGGCGGGTCGCGATGGATGTGGGTGTCGGCTGGCTGCGCGTCGTGCTCGCGGTGGCGGTCGAGTTCTGTTTCGTGGTGTGGGCGGTGGCGCGGCTGGTGGCGACCGGGTTGCCGATGGCATCGGCCGCGCTGCTCGGGAGTGCGTTCCCGATCGGTATGGCGGTCGGCCGGGCGATCGGCCCGATCCGGTGGCGCGGCTGGTCGCCGGTGCTGCCCTCTGGTGCGTTGGCCGCGCTCGGCACGCTGCTGGTCAGTCTGTTCGACGTTCCGGCCGTCGTCGCGCTGGGTCTCGTCGTAGCCGGGCTGGGCGTCGCGCCGCTGTACCCCGTCACGCTCGCCTCGCTCGTGGCGACTCCCGGACTCAGCGCGGCCCGCCTGTCCGCGATCGGCGCGCTGGCCTCGGGTACGGCGATCCTGGTCGCGCCGGCGGCCCTCGGTGTGGTGGCACGGGTCGTCGATCTGCGGACGGCGTACCTTGTCACGCTTCCGTTGCTCGCCGTACTTTTTCTGCTGAGTCGTCGATCTGGCCGTGCCTCGTTCGTGTAGAGGGCGAACGAGCCCGCACACGACGAACGAGGTGGCGTGATGTCCGAACCGAAGCTTCTGGTCGACAACCTGGGGATGCCGGAGTCGGCCCGCTGGCACGACGGCCGGCTGTGGTTCTGCAACTGGATCGAGCAGCAGGTGGTCGCGGTCGACGCGGACGGGAAGGCGGAGTACTCCGACGTACCGGTCGGGCGCTTGATGGGGTGGTCCATCGACTGGACGCCGGACGGCCGCCTGCTGACCACCGGCGACAAGCTGCGGCGGTACGAGCCGGACGGATCGGTGACCGTGCTCGCCGAGCAGGGCGCGAACGAGCTGGTGGTGGATGCCCGGGGCAACATTTATCTGAACGGAGCGGACTTCGACTTCGCCGGTGGTGAGGCGCCGAAACCCGGCTGGATCAAGCTCGTCACGCCCGACGGCGCGGTCCGGCAGGTCGCGGACGACATCCAGTTCCCGAACGGGATGGTGCTCACGCCGGACGGCCGGACGCTGGTGATCGCGGAGTCGTTCGCGGGGCGGCTGACCGCGTTCGACGTCGGGCCGGACGGCGGGCTGTCGAACCGCCGGGTGGTCGCCGGGAACCTCGGCCCGGACGGGATCTGCCTGGACGCCGAGGGCGCGATCTGGGTGCAGACCGGCGGCGCCGGCGCGGTTCGCGTCACCGAGGGCGGCGAGATCCTGCAGCGCGTCGAGCTCCCGTTCGAGGACCGCGCGCCGTTCGCGTTGACGGTCGTCGACTTCGACGGCCCGACGCTGTGCCTGCTGACCGCGGAATGGCGGATGAGCGACAGCATCACCGACAACATCCAGCGCCTGATCAACGGCCCGCGGACCGGTCGGGTGTACACGATTCCGGTCGCCGTACCGCCGGTTGATCGGTAGCCTCGTCGGCATGGAGTGCTTCGCCGCCGGGCGTACCCGGCGCTGATCCGGCCCACCGCTGTCGCCTGTGCGAGGCGGCGGGCCGGTCGCGGCTGCCCGGATTTCTCCTTCACTCGCGAGAGGCACACTCCATGCACATTCGTTCGTACGTCGACGCCGACCTGGACCGGCTGATCGACCTGACCATCGACACCTTCGGGCCGTTCTACGAGGAGTCGTTCCGGCCGCTGGTCGGCGAGCTGATCTTCACGCGGCAGCACGGCGACTGGCGGGGCGACTACCGCCGGCAGGTGCCGGGGTTGCACGATCCGGCCGCCCACAAGTACGTCGCCGTCGCCGAGCACGACGACGTACTCGCCGGGTATGTCGCCTGGCACCTGGACCTGGCCCGCCGCCAGGCCACGGTCGAGCTCCTGGCAGTCGCCCGAGAGCACCGCCGCACCACCGTCGCGACCGCGCTGTGCGAGCACGCCTTCGCCGCGATGCGTGCCGAGGGAGCCCAGTACGTCGAGATCGGAACGGGCGGCGACGCCTTCCACGCCCCGGCCCGGGCGTTCTACGAAAGTCTCGGCTGCGTACAACTGCCGGTGGCCGTGTACTTCCGCGAGCTCTGAGCCGTGGACGGGCACGCCGGACCGGAGCATGATGAACGGATCAAGACTGGGGGCTTTCAGCGTCTTGAGGGGGATTCATTGTCATGACCACAGACGACGTACGGTCCGAGACAGGACCCGTCCTGGAGCAGCCGGACGGATGGCCGGAGGGCGAGCTGTCCCAGGAGGAGCAAGCGCAGCTGCTCACCGAGCCGAGTTTCGAGAACCGGATCGACGACGAGGCGGAGCTGCTGGCCGCCGAGTTCGGTCCGCCCGACGAGAACGGCGGGTACGGGCGCGGGGACATCGAGAGCGCGGAGACGTACAGCGGGGGTGACGGGTCGTGAGCGGCGTCGAGGACATGATCCACACCGCCGAGAGCGACCTCGGGCTCGGCGAGCCGAACAAGATCCAGAAGTGGTACCGCGACCGCAACGGCCCGGCGTTCGGGGGCAACTTCCCGTGGTGCGACGCGTCGATCACGTACTGGGCCTGGCATTCCGGGAACGAAGGCGCGGTCACGTTCGGCGGCGACTTCGCGCTGACCACGGCGCACGCGCGGGCCTTCAAGACGCGCGCTCAGTGGCATGTGGACATCGCGGGGATCCGGCGCGGCGACATCGTCTTCTTCGACTGGGGCGGTACCGATGTGAAGGCGAAGATCGACCACGTCGGGATCGTGACGGGTGTCAGCGGGTCGAAGGTGTACACGATCGAGGGCAACTACGGCGACGTGTGCGAGCGGCACGTGCGGAAGTCCAACTGGATCGCGGGCTACGGGCGCCCGATCTACGTGCACTCCGGCGGGCCGCGCACCGGGTTCGTGATCTTCCCGGGGAAGTCGTTCTTCGTCACCGGCCGGCGCAGCCCGATCATCGCGGCGATGCACGACCGGCTCGTCGCGGTCGGATGCAACAAGTACGAGACCCAGACGAACAAGGACGTGTGGGGGAGCGGCGACCTCCGCTCGTACTCGGCCTGGCAGCAGAAACTCGGCTTCCAGGGCTCGGTCTCCCAACCGGGCTCCGACGCCGACGGCATCCCCGGCAAGGACAGCTGGGACCGCCTGAAGGTGCCCCGCACCTGATGCGCCGATCTCCAGGCCATCACAATCACCGGATTGCGGCATCGCCCACGCTCGAGAGCGCTGGTCGAAGCCATTTGTGATGGCCTGGAGGCCGCTTACGGTTTGGCGTACTTGCCGACCATGCGGACGAGGGTGTCGGGTGGGACGACCTTGACGTGGGGGGCGAGGCCGTCGACGACTGACAGGACGTTGTCGACGGTCTTGCTCCAGGCGTGCCAGACGACGACGGAGTAGCCGGCGGTGGAGTACGGGTTGCGGGTGGCGTTGTTGAGTTCGGCGGTGACTGAGGCCTCGTCGGCGCCGTCCAGGCCGGACCAGAGCATCGTGCGCGCCGCGATGACCGGCTTGCCCTCGGACCAGACGACCCTGCCTTTGAGGCCGTCGTACCGCGAGTACTCGAGGTAGATCAGCCCGTCGATCTCGGGGTGTTTGAGGTACGACGACCACAGGCGGGTGTTGTCGAACGCGTCGAAGTCGATGATCTGGGCAACGGACAGGTCGGCGCGGCCCATCGCGGTGGCCAGCGACGCGGTGTGCTTGTCGAGCGCGGCGCTCGGGTAGCGGCTGGGGTACATGTAGCCCCCGCCGGACGGACCGACGACCCAGCGGTCCTTCACCGACTGGTCGTAGAACCATCGCATCACCGACGGCGCCAGATCGATCAACGACGGCGAGATGCCCCAGCCCAGCTCCACCTCACCCCGCCGCGGGCTGCCGAACCATCGTGGATCAGTCGGGAAATCTCCGAGCGCCCACTGGATGTTGTCCCCGTCGGTGATCAGGAAGCTCACGTAGTGGGCGTCCGGCTCCGGTTCGAGGGCCCTCCCCCCACCCCCTCCACGCTGTTCGAGCCGGTCTTCGTGGATGCCGGACAGGACGGACAGGTTGCGGGCGTGGTCGGCGGGCAGGGCTTTCACGCCCGCGGCCGAGTTCACGCCGATGAACGCGTCCTCGCCCCGGCTCGCGTCGCCCCAGCCGATGACCGTGGCGTCGTCGTCCAGCGCGTCGACCACCTCGGCGCGGAACTCCGAGTTGCCGTCGAAGAAGGCGAGCGTCCCCGCCATCGTGACGTAGTCCCGGAGCCGCTCCGGGATGTCCGCGCGCTGCTCGACCGCGACGTCGTGCCGCAGCCGGGGCCAGTACGTCTCGAACACCCAGCGGTCGTCCTTGTCCCGCACGTCCAGGACCTTGCGCAATCCGTTCCGGATCGCGAGTGCCTCCAAGCTCTCCTCGATCGCCACGGCACCCGTCACGCCGGCGAGCGTGGTCGCGACGTTGACCGACGGGGTGCCCGTACGGAAGAGAACATATCCGCGAACGCCCGACCGCCAGACGGTTTTCCACAGGTCGCCGGTGCGCACGCCGACGCCGTACCGCGAGACGAGGTCGTCCAGCCAGTACTGATACCCGAGCGTCGGCAGGTTCAGGTAGATCGACTCACCGCCGAGCCGGGCCATCAGGCCCTGCAGCGTCGTCGCCAGCGTCCGCTCGGGCAGGCTCAGCGAGTTCTCGTCGAACACGTTGAGCATGCGCGGCCGCTGCCCCTTGGGGTACGGCGACACGGCGGCGGCCGGACCGGCCGAGGCGAGCGACGGCGAGACGGCGGCGGCGAGGCCCAGGCCTGCGGTGAGACCGAGCGCGCGACGGCGGGAGAGCGTGGAACGGCCCACGCGGGACAGGGGGTCGGACATGTGATGCCTCCAGGGAGCGGCTGGTGGACTGTCCTACGTTGTCAGTTGTCCGGTGACGATGTCACAGCCGTCCCGCCGTCACAAGGCCTCAGTCCGGAATCGGCAGGTGGTAACGCCGAAGAAGCGCAGCCAGGGCGGGTACGCCGGCCGACAGGTCGTAGAGCTCCGCCTGAAGCCCGACCGCCTGCGCGCCGACAACGTTGGCTTCGTTGTCGTCGATGAACAGCACCGACGAGGCCGGTACGTCGATCGCGGTCAGGATCGCCCGGAAGTACGCCGGATCCGGCTTGGCCAGCCCGAGGTCGCACGAGTAGAACGTCCGGTCGAACCATGCGCCGTACCCGCGCTCGTCCTGCATGATCGCCCGCCGGTACCCCTGCTGGTTGGTCGCGAGGTGGCATCCGATCCCGGCCGATCGCAGCGACTGGATCAGGGCCACGACCTCGGGCTCCGCGGCGAACCAGGTCCACGGCTCGAGCGCGTCCTCCACGGGCACCGGCGAGTTCCAGCGCCGCAGTACGTCGGTCAGCGCGTCGCGGAAATCGACCTTGCCGACCAGTGCGGGCTTCTCCGCCGCCATCAGTTCGGCGACGAACAACTCCCCGTCGGACGGGACGAGCGAGGTCAGCCGGGTCCACCAGTCGGCACTGGGACGCTGGATGACACCGTCGGCATCGAAAAGGACGGCGGTCACGGGGCTCATGGGTCCATCTTGTCATCGGAGCCTTGACCGGTTCAGTCGGTATGCGCTTACCTAATGGCTACGTAAACATATGTGGACACCTTCCGGCGAAATCCAACAGAAAGCGCCAGGTGAGGCTATGACCCTGAGCAGAAGGAAGTTCCTCGCGGTCGGCACGTCAGCAGCAGCCGCGGCCGCCGCGGGTCTCACCGGCTGCGGCTCCCGCAGCTCGCTGGGTGGCTCGAACGAGCTCAGCATGTGGACCTGGGTCGGGTCCGTCAACGACGACCTGATCTCCCAGGCGGAGAAGGCGATCCCCGGGTACGACGGCATGAAGCTGGCGATGACCCGGATCGGCACCAACTACAAGACCAAGGTCCTGACCGCACTGGCCGGCAAGTCCCTGGTTCCGGACATCGTCGCGATCAACGACGACGTCGCGACGTACTTCCCGAACGCCGACCAGTTCCACGACCTGTTCGAGCTCGGTGCCAAGGACCTCGAGAAGGACTTCCTGCCCTGGAAGTGGAAGCTCGGGATCACGCCGGAGAACAAGATGATGGCCTACCCGATGGACACCGGGCCGACCGCGCTGTTCTACCGCACCGACATCTTCACCAAGGCCGGTGTCGACATCGATCCCGCCGCGGTCGCCGGGCTGGCACCCGACTGGGACGCCTACATCGAGCTCGGCAAGAAACTCAAGCAGGCCGTGCCCGGGTCCGCGATCACCGACAACATCCAGGGCGTCTACGACTACCGGATGGCGCAGCAACCGAAGCGCTACATGACCGCCGACGGGCAGTACATCGGCGACCAGGAGCACGTCCGGCAGTCGTTCGACCTGGCCGTACGGGTCGTGAAGGAAGGCCTCTCGGCCAACGCGCAGAACTCCAGCGACAAGAACGCGGTCGTCACCAACGGCAAGCTCGTCGCCTACAACGCGGCCGTTTGGTGGGCGCAGCTCGGGCCCAAGAACGCGGCGCCGAAGACCAAGGGACTCTGGCGGGTGACGGCGGCTCCTGGTGGTGCCGGCAACCGCGGCGGCTCCTTCCTCGGCATCACGAAGTACTGCAAGAACCCGGAGGCGGCGTTCGCGTTCATCAGCTGGCTGGAGTCGGCGAAGAACCAGGCCCAGGCGTTCCTCGACCCGGTGCTGTTCCCGTCCACGCCGGCGGCGTACACCGATCCGACCCTGACCGCGCCCGACCCGTTCTTCGGCGGGCAGCGGATCGTCGACGTGTTCGCCGAGTCCGCCAAGAAGTACCCGGGCGCGTACTTCTCGCCGTACGACAGCATCATCGGTACGCCGATCGGCAAGGAGCTGGTGAACATCGAGGCGTCCGGCAAGGATCCCGATCTGGCCTGGAGCGACGCCCAGCGGCAGATCGAACGCGAACTCACCCGAGCGGGGGCGATCTGAGATGGCTGTCACCAGCAAGACGGCTCCGGCGGCGGTGACCGCGACCGCGACCACCGCCGACAAGCCGCCGAACAAGTTCAAGCAGGCGCTCCCGCAGTACGCCGCCGTCTCGCCGTTCTTCATCCTGTTCGCGATCTTCGGCGCGTTCCCGGTGCTGTTCTCGATCTGGATCTCGTTCCACTCCTGGGACGGCATCGGCGAGATGACCTGGGTCGGGCTCGAGCAGTACAACTACCTGCTCAGCGACGCCACGTTCTGGAAGGCGATCGGCAACACGCTGATCATCTGGGTGCTGTCCACCGTGCCGATGCTGCTGCTGGCGCTGGTGATCGCCAACGCGCTGCACAACGCCACCCGGTTCCGCACCTTCTACCGGGTCGCGTACTTCATCCCGAACGTCACCTCGGTGGTCGCGATCACCCTGGTGTTCGGATCGATCTTCAGCAACAACTTCGGCCTGCTGAACGCGTTCCTGCAGTCGATCGGCCTCGGCCAGGTCGAGTGGCTGACCCAGCCCTGGGGGATCAAGATCGCGATCGCGACCATCATCACGTGGCGCTGGGTCGGCTACAACGCGATCATCTACCTCGCCGGCCTGCAGGCGATCTCCGCCGACGTGTACGAGGCCGCGAAGGTCGACGGCGCCAGCTCGCGGCAGACGTTCTGGCGGATCACCGTGCCGATGATGCGGCCGGTCATCCTGTTCACCGCGGTCACCTCGACGATCGGCGGCCTGCAGATCTTCACCGAGTCCCGCGTGCTGTTCGGCGACACCAACAACATCGGCGGCCCCGGCGACGCCGGTCTGACGATCGTCTCGTACCTGTACCAGAGCGCGTTCATCACCAATCAGTTCGGGTACGGCGCCGCGATCGGCTGGGCGCTGTTCGTGCTGATCGTGCTGTTCAGCATCATCAACTGGCGGCTGATCGGCGGCAACGACGACGAACGGCTGACCCGACGCGCCGCTCGGCGGGTGGAACGCCGGATCGCAGCCCAGAATGCCAAGAAGACGGCGGAGAAGACGGCCGCAGCGAAGGAGACCGCAGATGTCCGTTGAGCGTATCCGCACCGTGGTCGGTCACGTCGTGCTGATGCTCGGCGTCGTGGTCTCGCTGTTCCCCTTCTACTGGATGGTGGTGATGGCCTCCAACACCACCCCGGACATCTTCAGCTACCCGCCGAAACTCTGGATCGGCTCGCATCTGTTCGAGAACATGGGCAAGGTGCTGGACAACATCGATTTCTTCGGTTCGATGGTGATCACGCTGATCGCGTCGCTCGGAGTCACGGTGCTGGTGCTGTTCTTCGACTCGCTGGCCGCGTTCGCGTTCGCGAAGTACGAGTTCCCCGGCCGCAACCTGCTGTTCGGCCTGCTGCTCGCGACCTTCATGATCCCGGCCCAGCTGTCGCTGGTGCCGCAGTTCGTGACGCTCGCCGAGTTCGGCTGGATCGGGTCGCTGAAGGCCCTGATCATCCCCGGCGCGGCCAACGCGTTCGGGATCTTCTGGATGCGCCAGTACGCCAAGGGCGCGATCCCCGACGAACTCATCTCGGCCGCCAAGGTCGACGGCGCCGGGTTCTTCCGGCAGTACCTCACCGTCGGCCTGCCGGTGCTCCGGCCCGGTCTGGCCTTCCTCGGCATCTTCACCTTCATCAACGTCTGGAACGACTACCTCTGGCCGCTGATCGTGATGACCGACCCGAACCGCCTCACCCTGCAGGTCGCCCTCGACCAGCTGAACGGCATCTACGGCACCGACTACTCGATGGTGATGGCCGGCGCCCTGATGAGCGTCGTACCCCTGATCGGCGTCTTCCTGATCGGCGCCCGTTCCTTCATCGCCGACCTCGCGGCAGGCGCCATGAAGTTCTGACCGGAAGCTCTACCCAACCGACAATCACACACGGGATTCCTTTTGACTGACCACAAGCTCCGCTGGGGCATCATCGGCACCGGCAACATCGCGTCCCGGTTCGCCAGCCAGGTGCCGACGTCGAAGACCAACGAGGTCGTCGCCGTCGGCAGCCGGTCGCTGGAGTCGGCCGACACCTTCGCCGACAAGTGGGACATCGCCAACCGGCACGGTTCGTACGACGACCTGCTCGCCGACGCGTCCGTCGAGGCGGTGTACATCGCCACACCGCACCCGATGCACGTCGAGTGGGCGATCAAGGCGGCCGAGGCCGGCAAGCACGTGCTGTGCGAGAAGCCGCTCGCGATCAACCGCGCGTGGGCCGAGGCGATGATCGAGGCCGCGGTCCGCAACGACGTCTTCCTGATGGAGGCGTACATGTACCGGTGCCTGCCGCAGACCAAGCTGATCACCCAGCTGGTCCGCGACGGCGAGCTCGGCACCGTGCACCAGATCCAGGCCACGTTCGCGTTCGCCGCCGGGTACCGGCCGGAGAGCCGGATCTTCGCCGACGACCTGGCCGGCGGCGGCATCCTCGACGTCGGCGGGTACCCGGTGTCGATGGCCCGCCTGATCGCCGGCGCGGCGACCGGGCAGCCGTACGCCGAACCGGCCGCCGTGAACGCGGTCGGCCACGTCGGGGAGACCGGCGCCGACGAATGGACGGTGGCGACGCTGTTCTTCGAGGGCGGCGTCACCGCGCAGATCAGCACCGGCGTCCGGCTCGCCGACCAGAACCAAGTCCGGATCTTCGGCAGCGAGGGGTACCTCGTCGTCGAGGACCCGTGGTTCGGCGGCGACGGCAAACCGTCCCACGTCACCCTGCACCGGGTGGGGGAGGAGCCGCGGGACATCTCCGCGGAGCCGGCCCTGATCTACACCGCAGAGGCCGAGGCGGTGCAGGCGGCGATCGCTTCCGGCGCGAAGGAGGCGCCGGAGATGACCTGGGCGGACACGCTCGGGAACCTCACCGTCCAGGATCAGTGGCGGGCGGCGATCGGCCAGCAGTACGCGAGCGAGCGGGACGACGCGATCATCCCGACCGCGACCGGACGGCCGCTGACCAAGCGCGACGACGCCCCGATGACGTACGGCAAGGTGCCGGGCGTCGACAAGCAGGTGTCCCGCCTGGTGATGGGCGTGGACAACCAGCAGTCGCTGACCCATGCGGCGGTGGTCTTCGACGACTTCGTCGAGCGCGGCGGTACGACGTTCGACACGGCGTACATCTACGGCGGCGGACGCGGCGAGAAGCTGCTCGGCCAGTGGATGAAGTCGCGCGGCAACCGGGACGACCTGGTCGTGATCGGCAAGGGCGCGCACACGCCGCACTGCGACCCCGAGTCGATCACCCGGCAGCTGCACGAGAGCCTCGAACGGCTGCAGACCGACCACGTCGACCTGTACTTCATGCACCGCGACAACGAGGACATCCCGGTCTCCGAGTTCGTCGACGTCCTCGACGAGCACTTCAAGGCCGGACGGATCAAGGCGTACGGCGGATCGAACTGGTCCACCGCCCGCTTCGACGAGGCCAATGCGTACGCCGAGGCGAACAGCAAGCAGCCGTTCACGCTGCTCAGCAACCACCTCAGCCTCGCGCGGGCGTACGACGTACCGTGGGCAGGATGCCGGCACGTGGCGGACGACGAGTCGCAGGCCTGGTTGCGGGAGCGGCAGGTCGCGCTGTTCCCGTGGTCGAGCCAGGCGCGCGGCTTCTTCACCGGGCGGGCCAAGCCGGAGGACACGTCGGACCAGGAACTGGTGCGCTGCTTCTACTCCGACGAGAACTTCGGCCGGCTGGACCGGGCGCGGGAGCTCGCCGCGGTCAAGGGAGTGGAGCCGACCGCCATCGCTCTGGCATGGTTGCTGCACCAGCCGTACCCGGTGTTCCCGCTGATCGGGCCGCGGCACGTGAGCGAGACACGCACCTCCACACCGGGGTTGTCGGTCACGCTGACGGACGAGGAAGTGGCCTATCTCACTGGCCAGTGAGGGCTGGACAGCCGAATTGGTCGTGTGCTGACACGCATGTAACATGGTCTGTCGGTGTCACGACCCTGAACACGGAGAATCATGTCTAAGAAGTGCGATGTCTGCGGCAAGCAGCCGACGTTCGGCAACAAGGTTGCCCGCCTGGGTAAGGGCGCGATGATCCGCCGGGTCAAGGCTCGCACGCCCCGGCGGTTCAACCCGAACATCCAGCCGGTCCGGGCGCTCATCAAGGGCACCCCGACCCGCATGAAGGTCTGCACGTCCTGCATCAAGGCCGGCAAGGTCCAGCGCGTCGTCGGCTGACCCTCAGCTTTCCTCCGTGTAGGGCCTTCGAACAGGCGCCCGGGTCCACCCGGGCGCCTGTTCGTGTACCCAAAACGCCCGCGCCGCCCGGCGCGGGCGTTTTCGCGTACTCCCGGCGTACGTTCGCGACACCTCGCGGTATCGGGGAACACGCAGGGGCCTGTTCCCCGACACTGGGAGGTGTCGCAAACACCCGCAGCTGGTTGTGGCGCGGGTCAGCGGCGGTAGGCGATGGCGGTGATCTCGTTGCGGTTGTGGTGGAGTTGGCGGGCGTGCAGTACGTCGTAGCGCTCGCGGAGAACGTCGAGGCCGCGGCGGGTGCCGTCGAGGGGGTTCTTGCCGCCGCCCTTGAGCGTGACGATCGCCAGACCGCCGGGCCGCAGGTGCTCGGCCGCGTCGAGCATCATCCGGGCACTCGTCACCTGGTCCATCCGCATGTCGTTCACCACCACGTCGAACCGGACCCGGTTCGCCGCGAAGAACCGCCCCGCCGTCGTCGCCTCGTGGTGGATCCCCCGATCGCCGCGCAGCCGCGGGTCCAGCGAACCGGGGTCGATCGACCACACCTCCTGCCCGTGCTGCCGCAGGATCCGCGTCCACCCGCCCGGCGAGGCGCCGAGGTCGACGGCCTTCCCGCCAGCCGGCAGCTCCAGCCCGAAGGTCGCGATCGCCTCCTCCAGCTTGAACTCCGACCGCGACACCCGCTCCTCACCCCGAGCCAACCGCATCCGCCCACCCGGCCAGTCCGACAAGCTGTCCGCCAGCCGGTTCAGCCCGATCAGCAGCTGCTTGCCGGCGACGACCCCGGACACGACGACGTCCTGCCCGGCGCGCGTGCTGGTGACGCCACGGCTCGTCAGCGCGTCGGTGATCAGCCGGTGGAACGAGCCCCCGGTGCCGTTGCCTTCGACCCACGTCTGTACGGCGACGGCGCGCACCGCGAGGTCCGCGTGGTCGGCGAGCTCCTCGAGCAGCGTCGTCGCCAGCTCGGACTCGGTCGGCAGGTCGTCCAGCGGGTACCCGGCGATCTCCTCCGTCAGGTGCCGGACGAACATGATGCGGCCCTCGTCACACGCCGCGGCGAACTGCCCGACCGGGACGGCGCTGTCGGCCAGCCGCGCCAGATCCGACCCGAGCCGTTCGAACCGGTGCTCACCGGGCAGCGCCTCGCGGATCTCGCGGACGGCGTACCGGTAGCTGTCCGACGCGAACGAGAACAGAATCGAGCGAGGCACAGCACATGGTAAGCGGACCCGTTAGCCTTCCGGGCGTGGCGGAATTGACGGTCGAGGTGTTGCGGGCGTGGGCCCGGACGGCGCTCGCCGATCTGGCGCGGGCGCGGACCGAGATCGACGAGCTGAACGTGTACCCGGTGCCGGACGGCGACACCGGTACCAACCTCTACCTGACCTGGGAAGCCGCCTGCGACGCGCTGCCCAGGGGCGAGCTGACGTTCACCGAGGCGATCCAGGCCTTCGGCCGCGGCGCGCTGCTCGGCGCCCGCGGGAACTCCGGCGTGATCACCTCCCAGCTGATCCGCGCCTGCGGCCTGCGCCTCGACGAGAACCTGCCCCACGACCGTGTGAACGGCGTCCTCGCCGATCCCCGGATGAGCGAGCCGGCCGCCTTCGCGGACGCGCTGCAGTACGCCGCCGACGCCGCGTACGGAGCGGTCGCGCAACCGGTCGAAGGCACCATGCTGACCGTCGCGCGCGCCGCCGCCTCCGGCGCGATGACCGCCGCGAACGACGGGAAGACCCTCGCCGACGTCTGCCTCGCCGCGGTCGCCTCCGCCCGCCAGGCCCTCGGCCGGACGACCGACCAGCTCGACGTACTGCGGCGCGCGGGCGTCGTCGACGCCGGGGGAGCAGGCCTCGTCGTCATCCTCGGGGCGATGGAGTCGGTGCTGACCGGGCAGCACGTGCGCGTCGACGTACCGGCCAGGGTGGAGCCGCGGGGCGAAGGCGCCGAGAGCCAGGACGGGCCGGCGTACGAGGTGATGTACCTGCTCGACGCGCCCGACGACAAGGTCGGCGACTTCCGGCAGTCCCTGGCCGCGCTCGGCGACTCGGTCGTCGTGGTCGGCGGCGACGGGCTCTGGAACGTGCACGTCCACACCGACGACGTCGGCGCCGCGATCGAGCACGGCATCGACATCGGCCGTCCGCACCGGATCCGCGTCACCCACTTCGACGACCAGGCCCATCATCACGAGCCCCCACCCGGGCGGGCGGTGATCGCCGTCGTCGCCGGCGACGGGCTGGCCGGCCTCTTCACCGAGGCCGGCGCGCGGATCATCCGCGGCGGGCCCGGCCGCCGCTGCTCGACCGGCGAGATCCTGCAGGCGGTCGAGCAGTCGCAGGCCTCGGAGATCGTCATTCTGCCCAACGACCAGGACTCGATCGCGGTCGCGGAGGCAGCGGCCACCGCGGCCCGCCAGGACGGGATCCGCGTCGCGGTCATCCCCACCCGCGCGCAGGTCCAGGGCCTCGCGGCGATCGCCGTGCACGACCCGGAGCGCAGCTTCGACGACGACGTCGTCCACCTCTCGGCCGCGGCCGGGCAGACCCGGCACGGCGCGGTGACCATCGCGGTCAAGGACGCCTGGACGATGGCCGGCCGGTGCCGGGTCGGCGACGTACTGGGCGTCGTGGACGGTGATTTCGCGCTCATCACCGACGACCTGGAGGACGCCGCGCGGCAGGTGGCCGACCGGCTCCTGGGCGGCGGCGGCGAGCTGCTCACGATCGTCACCGGCCGGGACGCCGACCCGCTTCTCGCCGCGGCCGTGGAGCGCCACGTCCGCCGGCAACGCAAAGATGTCGACGTCGTGGTGTACGACGGAGGACAGGACAGGTACCCGCTGCTGATCGGGGTCGAATGAAATCGGATATGGATCGCAAGCTCCGGGACTTTCTCGGCGCCAAGACGGCGAAGTCCTTCGCGGACGTGCTCGGGTTCGAGACCGTCGGCGAGCTGCTGCGCCACTACCCCCGGCGGTACCTGAAGAAGGGCGAGCTGACGCCGTTCGACGAGCTGGAGATCGGCGACCAGGCGACCGTCAACGGGCGGGTCAAGAAGGTCACGGCCCGCGCGCTGGACAGCAAGATCGAGATCAAACCGGACCAGGTCCACCGGTTCCGCAAGCAGCGGACCATCACCAAGGTCGTGGTCACCGACGGCCGCAACGACCTGGAGATCGCGTTCTTCAACCAGCCGTGGCTGCTGACGAAACTCACCCCCGGCACCGCGGCCCTGTTCTGGGGCGAGGTCACGAAGTTCCGCGACATCCTGCAGCTGAAGGGGCCCGGCACCGAGATCCTCGACGAGGAGAACCTCACCGAGGCCGAGATCGAGCGCCGCGCCCGGCCGTTCCGCCCGCTCTACCCCGCGACCTCGAAGTTGTCGACCGCAACGATCGAGCGGTCGATCAAGATCGTGCTGGACAGCCTGGACGAGCGCGTCGAGGACTCGATCCCGGACCTCGTCCTGCGCGACGAGAAGCTGCTCGGACTGCGCGAGGCCCTGCAGAAGGTGCATCTTCCGGACACCGAGAAGGACATCCACGACGCGCAGCGGCGCTTCCGGTTCGAGGAAGCGCTGGTGATGCAGACGATCCTCGCCCAGCGCCGCGCTGTGACGGACGCGCTGAACGCCGTACCCCGGCCGCGGAAGTCCGGCGGGCTGCTGGACGAGTTCGACCAGCGGCTGCCGTTCGAGCTGACCGAGGGGCAGGCCGAGGTGGGGGAGGAGATCTTCGCCGACCTCGCCCGCCCGCACCCGATGCATCGGCTGCTGCAGGGTGAGGTCGGCTCCGGCAAGACCGTGGTCGCGCTGCGCGCGATGCTGTCGGTCGTCGACAACGGCGGTCAGGCCGCGCTGCTCGCGCCCACCGAAGTCCTGGCAGTCCAGCACCACAAGACGCTCACGAAGATGCTGGGAGACCTGGCCGAGCAGGGCATGCTCGGCGGCGCAGAGAACGCCACCAAGGTCGCTCTGCTGACCGGCTCGCTCAACGCCGCAGGACGCCGTACGGCGATGCTCGACGCGGCCGGCGGCGCGGCCGGGATCGTCGTCGGGACACACGCGCTGCTGGAGGACAAGGTCCAGTTCGCGGACCTCGGACTCGTGGTCGTCGACGAGCAGCACCGGTTCGGCGTCGAGCAGCGGGCCGCGCTGAGCGCGAAGTCCGGCGAGAACACCCCGCACGTGCTGGTGATGACCGCGACGCCGATCCCGCGGACCGTGGCGATGACGGTGTTCGGCGACCTGGCCGTCTCGACGCTCACCCAGCTCCCCGCCGGGCGGTCGCCGATCCAGTCGTCGGTGGTCCCCGCCAAGGAGAAGCCCGACTGGTTGCAGCGCGCCTGGACGCGGGTCCGCGAGGAGGTCGGCAAGGGGCACCAGGTGTACGTCGTGTGCCCGCGGATCGGGGACGACGTCAAGAACGCCGGCGACGAGGAAGGCGAGTTCGTCGAGGGCGAGGAGGAGAAGGGCAAGAAGCAGCAGGCCCGCCCGCCGATCTCCGTGCTGCAGGTGGCGGACGCGCTCGGCGAGATCCTGCACGACCTGCGCGTCGAGATCCTGCACGGGCGGCTGCCGGCCGAGGAGAAGGACGCGGTGATGTCCCGGTTCGCGGCCGGCGACGTCGACGTCCTGATCGCGACCACGGTCATCGAGGTCGGCGTCGACGTACCGAACGCCTCGACGATGGTGATCATGGACGCCGACCGATTCGGCATCTCGCAGCTGCACCAGCTGCGCGGCCGCGTCGGGCGGGGCAAGGTGCCGGGACTGTGCCTGCTGGTCACGGATCTGTGGGCCGGTTCCAGGTCGTACGGGCGGCTGGAGGCGGTCGCCTCGACGACGGACGGGTTCGAGCTGTCGCGGATCGACCTGGAGACCCGGCGCGAGGGCGACGTGCTCGGTGTCGCGCAGTCCGGGCGGCGCTCGAGCCTGAAGATGCTCAGCGTGCTGCGCGACGAGGACGTCATCCTCGCGGCGCGGCACGTGGCGACCTCGATCGTCTCGGTCGACGCGGAGCTCGCGGAGTACCCGGCGCTACGAGCAGTCGTCCGCAGCGCGCTGGAGTCCGAGACCACCGAATATCTGGAGAAGACGTGACGCGGATTGTCGGCGGAGCGGCTGGGGGGCGGCGGATCGGCGTACCGGCGGGGAGTGGGACGCGGCCGACCGCGGACCGGGTGCGGGAGGCGTTGTTCTCGTCGCTCGAGGCGGAGTTCGGCAGTTTCCACGGGCTGGCGGTGCTCGATCTGTACGCCGGATCGGGCGCGATCGGGCTCGAGGCGCTGTCCCGCGGCGCCGCGCAGGCCGTGCTGGTGGAGTCGGACCGGAAGGCCGCCGAGGTGATCGCGGCGAACATCAAGGTCGTCGGGCTGCCCGGCGCGAAGGTGCTGACCCGGCCGGTGGAGAAGGTCACAGCGGGTGACGCACCTGCGGTGTTCGACCTGGTCTTCGCCGACCCGCCGTACAAGCTGGAGACCGCCGAGCTGCAGGACGTGCTGACCGGCCTGGCAGCGAACGGCTGGCTGGCCGACGACGCGGTCGTGGTCGTCGAACGCGGCAAGCGGGAGCCGTGGGAGTGGCCCGAGGGGTTCGCCGCGCTGCGGGACCGCAAGTACGGCGAGGCCCGCCTTTGGTACGGTCACCGCCATGAGTAAGGCTCGCCAAGAATGAAGGCACTGTTTCCAGGGACCTTCGACCCGCCCACCGTCGGCCATCTCGACATCGTCACCCGGGCGGCCGCCGCCTTCGACGAGCTGATCGTGGCGACCGGGGTGAACCAGTCGAAGAACCGGCTGTTCGCGCCGCAGGAGCGGATCGAGATGCTCACCGAACTCGTCGAGCCGTTCCCGAACGTCCGGGTCGGCACCTTCGAGGGGCTGCTGGTCGACTACTGCCGGGCCGAGGGCGCCGGGGTGATCGTGAAGGGCCTGCGGTCGGCCGCCGACTACGACTACGAGCTGCAGATGGCGCAGCTGAACCGGCGGATGACGGGCGTCGACACCCTGTTCTTCCCGACCGCGCCGGAGAACGCTTTCATCTCCTCCAGCTGGGTCAAGGAGATCGCCCGGCTCGGCGGCGACGTGAGCACGTTCGTGACCCCGGCCGTTCACTCCCGGTTACTGAACACCCTCTAGGCTCCCCCGGATTGGGCGGTACGCCGGGGAGTTGGTAGTCTTGACAACCGGTCTCGACGAGACCGAGATCTTGCCTGCCCACGCCTGAAAGGTTTGCCCTGAGCGTCCTGGACCCGCGGTCCCCACTCGTGATCGACACGCACGAGCTGACACGCCGCGCCGGGTCCCAACGCGAAGTCACCTTCACGGCGCCGGCGCCGGCAGATCTCGGAATCGACGTGATCGGCGTCCCCGAAGGCGATCCGATCCAGTTCGATCTACGACTGGAATCGGTGGTCGAAGGGGTGCTCGTCACCGGAACGGCCCGCGGTCGTCTGGTCGGGGAGTGCGCGCGGTGCCTGGTCGATATCGAGGACGAGTTCCTCGCTGACGTCCAGGAACTGTACGTCTACCCGGAGAGTGAAGCCGAGCCGGACGAGGCCAGCCGGATGGAGGGCGATCTGATCGACCTCGAGCCGGTGCTGAGGGACCAGGTGGTGCTCGCACTGCCGTTCCAGCCGCTGTGTACGGACGACTGTCCGGGTCTCTGCCCCGAGTGCGGGGTACGCCTGGCGGACGAGCCCGGCCACACGCACGAGGAGCGGACCGACCCACGCTGGGCCGCCCTCGGCGGGCTGCTCGAGAACAACGAGCGGAACAACTGAACAGCTTCACCGCAGTACGCACCTGTCGAGACTGAGCCGGCCGGGTCCACCAGCCCCCGGCCGAACCGAGGAGTCATAACCGTGGCCGTTCCGAAGCGGAAGATGTCGCGCAGCAACACCCGCAGCCGCCGGGCCCAGTGGAAGACCACTGCCCCGTCGCTGGTCACCTGCGTGAACCCCGCCTGCCGCGCGAAGCACCTGCAGCACACCGTCTGCCCGAACTGCGGCCAGTACGGCGCCAAGGGTGAGCGTCGCCAGGTCGTCGAGAGCTAAACGGCACCACCCAGTGAACTCTGCCAACGAAACGGGGCTCTACGCCGAGCTGAACCAGCGGCTCGGCGTATCGCTGGCTGACGAACTGCTGGAGCACGCCTTCACCCACCGCTCGTACGCGTACGAGAACGGTGGGTTGCCGACGAACGAGCGGCTGGAGTTCCTCGGGGACTCCGTGCTCGGCGTCATCGTCACGGAGTCGCTGTTCCGGAACCACCCCGACCTGTCCGAGGGCCGACTGGCCAAGCTTCGGGCCGCGGTGGTCAACATGCGTGCGCTCGCGGGGGTCGCCCGCGAGCTCAAGCTGGGCAAGTACCTGCGCCTCGGCCGCGGTGAGGAAGCCACCGGTGGCCGGGACAAGTCGTCGATCCTCGCCGACTGCGTCGAGGCGCTGATCGGTGCCGTCTACCTGGACCGCGGCTTCGAGGTCGCGGGCGGCGTGGTGCACCGGCTGTTCGACGACCTGATGGAGTCGTCGGCCCGGCTGGGCGCCGGCCTGGACTGGAAGACCTCGCTGCAGGAGTTGGTCGCCCAGCTCGGCGTGGGCGTGCCGGAGTACGTGATCGCGGAGTCCGGACCGGACCACGCGAAGACGTTCGAGGCGCGGGTCCGGATCGGCTCCGACACCTACGGTCACGGCATCGGCCGGAGCAAGAAGGAAGCCGAGCAGCAGGCCGCCGAGACCGCCTGGAAGGCCCTGCGCGCCGCGCACCCCGACAGCGTGGACCCCTCGCAGCAGCCCTGAGGTGCCCGAGCTTCCCGAAGTAGAAGTCGTGCGGCGGGGTCTGGCCGGGTTCACCACCGGCCGGACCATCGAAACCGTCGAGGTCCTGCATCCCCGCCCGGTACGGCGTCATGCCGCCGGGCCGGAGGATTTCGTGTCCCGGCTCAAGGGCCAGGTGTTCGCCGAACCGGCCCGGCGCGGGAAGTACCTGTGGCTCCCGCTCACGTCGGGTGACGCCGTCCTGACGCATCTCGGGATGAGCGGCCAGTTCCGGGTCCAGCCGGTCGGCGCGCCCGACGAACCGCATCTGAGGGTCCGGTTCCGGTTCGCCGACGACGGCGGAGAGGTCCGTTTTGTGGACCAGCGGATGTTCGGTGGTCTGTCGTACTCCGAGGGCGGCGCGGACCTGCCCGGCGAGATCGCGCACATCGGCCGCGACCCGTTCGATCCTTTGTTCGACACCGACGCGGTGACCGCGAAGATCCGGCGCCGCAGGACCGGCCTCAAGCGGGCGCTGCTGGACCAGACCGCGGTCAGCGGCATCGGGAACATCTACGCCGACGAGGCGCTGTGGCGGGCCAAGCTGCACTACGCCCGGGCCACCGAAACGCTGAAACCCTTGCAGATAAGGGCGATCCTCGAGCAGGCGCGGGCCGTGATGGCCGAGGCGCTGACCGTTGGTGGCACCAGCTTCGATGCCCTGTACGTCAACGTGAACGGGGAATCCGGGTACTTCGAGCGCGGTCTGAACGTCTACGGGCAGGAGGGATCGCCGTGCCCGCGGGACGGCCGCCCGATCCGTCGCGAGCCGTTCATGAACCGTTCGTCGTACCGGTGCCCGAGATGTCAGCCCGTCCCGCGCCACGTGCGCTGGTGAGCGAGGTATCGTTAATAACTGTGGCCCAGGTTGACCGGTCGGTGTCGGCGGTGTCACCCTGAAAGACGGCACACATTTTCGGCGCTCCCTCGTGACCCCATGCGGAGCGCAACAGGCCAGAACCCTTCCGGAGGACAGCACAATGGCCAAGGCTCTTCTAGGGCATCTTGGAGGCACTGACCCGCGCATGCTCGAGCAGGTTCGTCTGCTCAACCGGCGTGTCGCCGATCTGGAGGCGCACGTGATGCGGCTCCAGGCAGAGAACGACCACCTCGTCGCACAGATCCACGAGGGTCGGCTGCTGACCGTCGACGAGGCCCTGCGCGCTCCCGCTTCGGTCTGAACCCCAGAGATCGATCTCGACCGTCCGCACTACCAACGGCGGTGGCCCCCGTCCGGGCCTCCGCCGCTTGTGTGTCAACGCCCTGTCTGTTCACCGAATGTTGTCCTCGCTTTCGCCCGGCCACTCTGAAAGGCCCGGCTTCCGCAGGTTCCCGCGAATCTCTTTGTAGACTGCGAAGCGGAACTACTTCCCCCGGGTAGCGGCAGCGTCATAGGCAGTTACGACGGTTCCTTCGGTATCGTCTGTCCTTTCACGGGTTGGAGAGCTTCGCCTTGTACCTGAAGAGCATGACGCTCCGAGGTTTCAAGTCGTTCGCGTCCGCGACGACGATGAACTTCGAACCAGGCATCACCTGCATCGTCGGGCCGAACGGCTCCGGCAAGTCGAACGTCGTCGACGCGCTGGCCTGGGTGATGGGTGAGCAGGGCGCCAAGTCGCTGCGCGGCGGCAAGATGGAGGACGTCATCTTCGCCGGCACCTCCGGCCGCTCCCCGCTGGGCCGCGCCGAGGTCGTCCTCACCATCGACAACACCGACGGCGCGCTGCCGATCGAGTACGCCGAGGTGACGATCAGCCGGACGATGTTCCGCAACGGCGGGTCCGACTACCAGATCAACGGCCAGAACTGCCGCCTGCTCGACGTCCAGGAGCTGCTCAGCGACTCCGGTATCGGCCGCGAGATGCACGTCATCGTCGGTCAGGGCCAGCTGGACTCGATCCTGCGCGCCACGCCGGAAGGCCGGCGCGGGTTCGTCGAGGAGGCCGCCGGCGTCCTGAAGCACCGCAAGCGCAAGGAAAAGGCGATCCGGAAGCTGGAGGCCACCGAGGGCAACCTGCACCGGCTCGGCGACCTGATCACCGAGATCCGCCGCCAGCTCAAGCCGCTCGGACGCCAGGCGGAGGTGGCGCGCCGGGCGGTGACGATCCAGGCGGAGGTCCGGGACGGCCGCGCCCGGCTGCTCGCCGACGACATCGTCCAGGCACAGTCCGCGCTCGAGGCCGAGCTGCGGGACGAGGCCCGGCTGACCGAGCGCCGTACCGAGACCGAGGCCAAGCTGCGCGAAGCCCGCGAGCTGGAGGCGGAGCTCGAGGACGCCCTCCGTGAGGACGCCCCGGCGCTGCAGGCCGCCCAGGACACCTGGTACCAGCTGTCCGGCTTCGGCGAGAAGATCAAGGGTACGGCGCGGATCGCCGCGGACCGGATCCGTTCGCTGAACGACGAGGCCGAGGACGGGCCGCGCTCGGGTCGTGACCCGGAGGAGCTCGAACTGGAGGCCGCCCGGGTCCGCGAGACCGAGGCGCAGATCGAGGCCGAGGTCGAGGCGCACTCCGAGCTGCTCGCCGAGGCGATCGAGAGCCGCCAGCAACTGGAGGCCCAGGAGGCCGAGGAGGAGCGCCGGATCTCGGCGCTGATCAGGGCCGCCGCCGACCGCCGCGAGGGCCTGGCCAGGCTGACCGGCCAGGTGAACGCGCTGAAGAGCCGCGCGGCCGCCGCCGAGTCCGAGATCGGCCGGCTCGCCAGCAACAAGCGTGAGGCCGAGGAGCGGGCCGCCAAGGCGCAGCACGACTTCACCGCGCTGGAGACCCAGGTCGCCGGGCTGGACGCCGGCGAGAAGGGGCTCGACGACCAGTACGAGGCCGCCCAGGCGGTCCTGGACGAGCTGGACGAGCGGCTGGCGAAGCTGCGGGCCGAGGAGCGCGACGCCGAGCGCGAGCGCACCGGTCTGGCCGCGCGGAAGGAAGCCCTCGAGCTCGGCCTGAACCGCAAGGACGGCGCCGGCGCACTGCTGGCCGCCTCCGAGCAGGTCAACGGGCTGATGGGTTCGGTCGCCGCCCTGCTGAGCGTGCGGTCCGGGTACGAGACCGCGATCGCGGCGGCGCTCGGTGAGGCCGCGGACGCGGTCGCCGTCACCCACACCGATGCCGCTCTGCACGCGGTCGGTCACCTGAAGGAGCACGACCTGGGCCGGGCCGGGATGCTCCTCGGCGACGCCCCGACCGACGACTACGCCGCCTGGCCGGCGTTGCCGTACGGCGCGTCGTACGCCGTGGACGTCGTGGAGTGCCCCGACACGCTGCGCCCCGCGCTGCGGCGGCTGCTGCGCAAGGTCGCGGTGGTGGACGACGTCGACGCGGCGCGAGCGCTGGTGCGGGACCTGCCCGACGTCACGTGTACGACGCGTGCGGGCGACGTACTGGGAGCGCACTTCGCGTACGGCGGGTCCGATGCGGCGCCGAGCCTGATCGAGGTGCAGTCCGCGGTCGACGAGGCGACGGAGAAGCTGACCGAGGCGACGGCGCGCAGCGAGCGGCTGCGGTTCGAGCTGCAGGCGCTGGAGGACGAGCGGGCGCGGCAGAAGGAGTCCGTCGAGATCACGCTGGCCCGGCTGCACGAGTCGGACGCGGCGATGGCCGCGGTGGCGGAGCAGTTGGCGCACTTCGGGTCGCTGGCCAAGGCGTCCCGCGGCGAGGCGCAGCGGATGGCCGAGGCGATCGCGGCGGCCGAGGAGGAGCGCGACAGGAACCTGTCCGGCCTGGCCGAGCTCGAAGAGCGGCTGATGGACGCCGAGGCGTTCGACGAGGACGGCGACGAGCCGGACACGTCGGAGCGCGACCGGCTGGCCGAGGCGGCCAAGGCGGGGCGTGCGACCGAGATGGAGGCGCGGCTGGCGCTGCGGACCACCGAGGAGCGGGCGCGGGCGCTGTCCGGCCGGGCCGACTCGCTGGAGCGGGCGGCGCGGCAGGAGCGCGAGGCGCGGGCGCGGGCGATCGCCCGGGCGGCGCGGCGGGCCCGGCAGGCGGAGGCGGCGCAGGCCGTGCATCTGGCCGCCGGTCACGTACTGGCCCGGCTGGAGTCCTCGCTGCAGCTGGCCGCGGCCGAGCGGGCGGCGATCCAGGCGCAGCGGGCCGACCGCGAGCAGGCCCTGGCACAGGCCAGGTCCGCGACGCGGAACCTGAGCTCCGAGCTGGAGCAGCTGACCAACACGGTGCACCGGGACGCGCTGGCGCGGGCCGAGCAGAAGATGCGACTCGAGGCGCTGTACGAGAAGGCGCTGGGCGAGCTCGGCATCGAGGTGGATGCGCTCGTCGCGGAGTACGGCCCGGACAAGCTGGTGCCGCCGCTGCCGAAGGCCGGCGACGACGAAACGCTGGAGCTGGAGGGCGAGCCGTTCGACCGGACCAAGGTCGAGAAGCGGCTCAAGCAGGCCGAGCGTGCGCTCAACCAGCTCGGGAAGATCAACCCGCTCGCGCTCGAGGAGTTCGAGGCGATGGAGGAACGGCACCGGTTCCTCTCCGAGCAGCTCGACGACCTGAAGAAGTCCCGCCGCGACCTGATGGACATCGTCAAGGAGGTCGACGAGCGGGTCGAGCAGGTCTTCACCCAGGCGTACCGCGATGTCGAGGTCGCGTTCGAGCACGTGTTCAGCCGGCTGTTCCCGGGTGGTGAGGGCCGGCTCGTGCTGACCGACCCTGAGGACATGCTCACCACCGGTATCGACGTCGAGGCGCGCCCGCCGGGCAAGAAGGTCAAGCGGCTGTCGCTGCTGTCCGGTGGCGAGCGGTCACTGGTCGCGGTCGCGTTCCTGGTCGCGCTGTTCAAGGCGCGCCCGTCGCCGTTCTACATCCTCGATGAGGTCGAGGCCGCGCTGGACGACACCAACCTCGGCCGTCTGCTGGAGATCTACGAGGAGCTCCGCGAGAACAGCCAGCTCCTGGTCATCACGCACCAGAAGCGCACGATGGAGGTCGCGGACGCCCTCTACGGCGTCACGATGCGCGGCGACGGCGTTTCGTCGGTCATCTCCCAGCGCATCCGCGAACCCGAACCGGTCTGACCGGTCTGGCCGTCGGGCCGGCGGTCAGGCGGTGATGGTCATCGAGGCCAGTTCGTCGTTCTGGACGTCGAAGGTGAAGTGGGACGGGCCGTTGAAGCCGTCGCCGCCGACCTGGGTGAGGATCGTCAACGGGTTGCCGGCGGTGCTGACCTCGGTGCCGGTGAAGGTGACGTTCTTGCCGATGAGTTCGTTGTCGCTCCAGGAGCGGATGCGGTCGTGGCCGCGGAACTCGCGGCCCCAGTCGTTCACGTAGCCGTCCGCGGCGAACGCCGCCACGAACGCGTCGTTGTCCAGGGCGTCGATCGCGTCGAGCGCACGCCGGACCGCTGCGGGGATCTCTTCGCTCATGCCGCCGACGATATCCCTCCGGGTTGAACCGATCGGCGCATCCGCACGTGTCGCGGGTGTCGACCGAGGAGGTTCTGATGAAGGGGATGGCAGGTGTGCTGACGGCAGTGTTGACGGCTGTGGTGCTCGGGGTCGCGGCGCTGACGGCGTGCGGCGACGACGGCTCCGGCGCGGCGCCGGGCAGCACCACGGCGCCGAGCCCGGCGGCGGTAGCGCTGGCCACCGCGACCGTCGGTGACTACGGCAAGGTCATTGTCGACGGCAACGGCCGCACCGTGTACGTGTTCGACAAGGACACTTCCGGTACGTCGAACTGCTCCGGCGACTGCCTCGCCAAGTGGCCAGCGGTACCGGCAGGCGACGGTACGCCGCAGTTCGACGGCATCGACGCCTCGCTGGTCAGCACCATCACCCGCGCGGACGGAACCAAGCAGCTCGCGGTCAAGGGCCTTCCGTTGTACCTGTTCGCCGGCGACGGTCGCCCCGGCGAGGCCAAGGGCCAGGCGGTCGGCGGAGTGTGGTGGGTCGTCGGCGCGGACGGCCAGAAGGTCACCACCCAACCGGGTGGTTCCGGCGATGGCTACGGCTACTGAAGCTCTGCTGGTGTTGGTACCGGCGAATCCCGGTATCGTGCGGTCGGTGGGTGAGACCCGAGGGCCGCAGGATGCCGAGACCCTCATCCGTGCCCTGTACGCCGAGCACGGGCGCAGTCTGCTGGCGTACGCGACCCGGCTGACCGGAGACCGTGCCGCGGCCGAGGACGTCGTACAGGAAACACTGCTGCGGGCCTGGAAGCATGCGGACGACCTGACCTCCGGGAAGGGGTCGGTGCGGGGCTGGCTGCTGACTGTGGTGCGCAATCTGGTCACCGATCGAGCCCGTGCCCGTGCGGTACGCCCGGCGGAGGTGGCCGACGTGGCGGACAAGCCACCGGTCGAGGGGGACCACTCGGAGTCCGTCGTGAACACCATGGTGGTGATGGACGCGCTCGACAAGGTGTCGCCCGAGCATCGCGAAGTACTCGTGCAGCTGTACTACCGCGGCCGGTCCGTGGCGGAGGCTGCGAAAGAACTGGGTGTCCCGCCGGGTACGGTGAAATCGCGTTCTTACTACGCCCTCCGAGCTCTGCGCGCGGTGTTGGCAGAGAAAGCAGCGGAGGTGTCCCATGACTGAGCATGACCGTACGCAGCTGGGCGCCTACGCCCTGGGCGCACTGGAGCCGGCTGAGGCTGCAGAGGTCGATGCGCATCTGGCGACCTGTGCTGAGTGCCGGGACGAGCTGGCTGAGCTGACCGAGCTGAAGGAGTTGCTCGGTGAGGTGCCGCCGGAGGCGTTCCTGGAGGGGCCGCCTGAGGGTGGTGACCTGCTACTGCAGCGCACGCTCCGGGAGGTACGTCCTCGCAAGCGTCGCTCGCGCTGGCTGTTGATCGCGGCCGCGGCAGTCGTCGTAGCGGGAGCACTGGGCGGAGGTGTCGCACTCGGACGCGCGACAGCGCCGGAGGAAACCAACCAGCCGGTGGCAGGGGCCAAGCAGGTCACGACGTCGGACAGCGCTACGGGTGCCACGATGGCCGCCACTGTGGAGCCGCGGTCCGGCTGGACCTGGGTGCGGGTGCAGGTGAAGGGGCTGAAGGCAGGGGATCAGTGCGAGATGGTCATCACCGACAAGACCGGCGAGACGTGGATCGCGGGCAGTTGGCTGGTGTCGGAGAAGGCCGCGAAGGACGGGAGCACGTTCGGTGGGGGTGTGGTGATCCCGCCGGACCAGGTGCGGTCTGTGGAGATTAGAACCGTCCAGGGCAAGCATGTGGTGACAGCCACGATCTGACGCGGTTGCGGGACACGAGAGGATGGAGCTGTGGCTACTACCTCCGAGGACCTGCGAGAGCGCCGGAAGAACGCGGCCGAGAGCTGCGAGCGCTGGCTGTCGAACAGGCGCGTACCGGTACCGGACCGACTGCGGCAGCTCGCCGAAGTCGCGACAGACGACCAGGTCGATGTCTATGGCAACGGTGGCGAGGTAGCAGCGCTGGAGCAGGAGGTGGCCGAGCTGCTGGGCAAGCCGGCCGCAGTGTTCGTGCCGACCGGCATCATGGCCCAGCAGAGCGTACTGCGGGTTTACGCCGACCGTGCAGGCACCGACCGGGTTGCAGTACACGGACTGGCTCACCTGCTGGTGCACGAGCTGAACGCGCTGGAAGAGGTGCATCACCTGCGCATCGAGCGGCTGACGTCAGAGCCGCGTCAGCCCCGCCCGGACGAGCTGGCCGCGATTCCCGGCAAGCTGGCCGCCGTGACGTTGGAGCTGCCGCTGCGCGACGCCGGATTCGTGCTGCCGACGTGGGACGAGCTCGTGGTGTTCTCCGAGTCCTGTGCGAAGCGCGGCGTACCGCTGCATCTCGACGGGGCGCGACTCTGGGAGAGCACGCCGTACCTCGACCACAGCCTGGCTGAGATCTCTGCGCTGGCGTCGACCGTGTACGTCTCGTTCTACAAGGTGCTCGGCGGTATCAGCGGTGCGGCACTCGCGGGGCCCGAGGACGTGGTCGCGGAGGTACGCCGGTGGCAGCGGCGACTGGGCGGCAACCTGTACTCGCTGTTCCCGTACGCCGTGTCCGCGCGGAACGGACTGCGCACAGTGCTCCCGCTGATGGACGACCTGCACCAGCGGGCCGTCGAGGTCGCAATGGCCTTGCAGAGCGAGGGATTCCGGGTCTTCCCGGAGCCGCCGCACACCAACTCGTTCCGGGTCTACGCGCCGCGTTCCGCGGAGGCGATCGAGCTGGCGGCGGTCGAACGGATGGAGCGGACCCGCGAGGCGCTGTGCGGTCCGTGGCAGGTGGCCGACGTCCCTGGGTGGTCGTGGGTCGAGCTGGTGATGATGCCCGCCACGCTGGAGTGGCAGATCGACGAAATCGCCAAGGCCTTTGGGGAACTTCTGGCGCGCTGAGGACGTCTGGCACTGTGTTGGGTTGGGGATTCGGGGAGAGAAGTGCTGACATTCGTCGTCACCATGGTGGTTCTGCTGGTTCTGTCGGGCCTTGTGCTGCTGGCCGTAGCGCGAGGTGAAGGGAAGCATTTCGGGTAGCCTCGCAGCATGCGCCGGCTGATCTTCCAGGAGTATGTGACGCTCGACGGGTACGCCGCGGGGCTGGACGGGGGACTCGAGTTCTTCGACGCGATCGGTGCGCACCCGGACGAGGACAATCTCGACCTGCTCGACAGCGTCGACACGATGCTGCTGGGGGCCGAGACCTACCGCTTGTTCGCGGGGTTCTGGCCGACCGAGGCGGCGGCCGAGGAGCCGATCGCGGCGAAGCTCAACGCGCTACGGCTGGTCGTGGTGTCGACGACCCTGGCCAGTGCGCCGTGGGGTTCGTACGAGCCGGGCCTGGTCGTCCGGGACCTGGACGCGGTGCGCGCGCTCAAGGCGGAGCAGACCGGCAAGGACATCATTCTGTGGGGCAGCATCACGCTGTTCCAGTCGCTGCTGCGGGCCGGGTTGGTGGACGAGGTACAGCTGCGGATCTGCCCGGTGCTGCTGGGCGCGGGGAAGAGTGCGTTCCCGGCGGGCGGGTCGCCGGTCGGCCTCGACCTGATCGAGGCGCGTCCGTGGGGCACGGGCGGCGTCCTGGTCCGGTACCGGCCGACCAGCTGAACCGGCCGGATTGAGCCGGCCGACTAGCTGACCGCGTCGACGATCGCTGTGACGATCGGGGCGGCGATGGTGATCGTGGGCAGGACGAGGAGCGCGGCCGCGCCGGCGTAGGTGACGGCGGACAGGGTGCGTTCGTTGGGTGCTGGTCCGGCCAGGCGCTGCACCCGGAGGACCGTGGCGGACTTCGATGCGGCCAGAGCGGCGTCCGGGGCTGGTGCACCGGCCAGTGCCACCAGCGCGCGGGCCAGGGGACGCGGACCGGTACGACGCCGGGCGTCGTCGTCGGCGAGCAGCTCGACCAGGGTGCGCGCCTGCTCCAGCGCAACGTCGCTACGCACCCACCGCGGGAACGCATGGTGCAGCGCGGTGAACTCCTCCAGCACCAGGTCGTGGCGAGCTCGCAGGTGTGCCTGCTCGTGAGCAAGCACTGCCTTCAGCTCGCCGTCGTCCAGTCGGTCCAGTGCGCCGACAGACACGACCACCCGGGCACCACGCAGCGCCGGCAGGCAGTAGGCAAGCGGCGTCTCCTCAGCCAGCACCCGCAGTCCAGGGATCAGCCCGTCCGGTGTGGCCAGTACGTCGACCAGATCGCGGTGCCGCCTGCGTCGGGCCCGCGTACCGACTGCTACGCGACCAACAGCCCAGAGGAGCCGCACGACGACCGATGCGACCATCGCGAGGATGGCTGCGGCCAGCAGGTCCCGTGGCGACGACGGGTCGAACCGCGGCTCACCGGGCCGTCCGGCGATGTAGTAGGAGAGTGCGATGCCGGCGCCGAGAGCTGCCAGGACCGCGGCCAGCGCGATCGCCTGCCAGAGGATGACCGCAGCGCGGGGGACCCGGTAGGGCCAGTCGGAGCGAGCCAGCAGAGCCGGAGCTGGGCCGGTGAGCACCAGCGCCAGAACCGCCAGCAGGACCGGGGTGATCACCCCGTCGGCTCCTGGTCTTCCAGCCGCGACAGCGCCTCACGGAGCAGCGCTGCCTCCTCGCCGGACACCTGACCGACGAAACGGACCAGAGCCTCCCGCCTGTCTCCCGCACGGTCCAGCGCGTCCCGCATCAGGTCGGCGGCCAGCTCCTCACGTGGCGCGGCGGCCCGGTAACGCCAGGCCTTGCCGTCGCGCTCGCGCTCGGTCAGCTTCTTCTTCGCCAGCCGGTCCAGAACGGTCATCACGGTGGTGTAGGCGAGCTCGCGCGTACCGGCCAGCTGCTCGTGCACCTCGCGCACGGTCAACGCCGACGGCGCCGCCCAGAGCTGCTCCATCACCAGCCGCTCCAGGTCGCCCAAGGGACGCGGGGCCTTCTCCTCACTCGCCACGTGACCAGTATAACTACACGTCGTAGTAGATCCACGCTAGCATCTACTACGACACGTCGTAGATGCCCTCGGGAGGACTTGTGGACACCCTGGATCTGGCCCGCTGGCAGTTCGCGATCACCACCGTGTACCACTTCTTCTTCGTGCCGGTGACGATCTCGCTGGTCGCGATCACCGCCGGCCTGCAGACCGCCTGGTACCGGACCGGGAAGGAGAAGTACCTCCGGCTGACGAAGTTCTACGGGAAGCTGTTCCTGATCAACATCGCGATGGGTGTCGTCACCGGCCTGGTCCAGGAGTTCCAGTTCGGGATGAACTGGAGCGACTACTCGCGGTTCGTCGGCGACGTCTTCGGCGCACCGCTGGCGCTCGAGGGCCTGCTGGCGTTCTTCCTCGAGTCGACGTTCATCGGCCTGTGGATGTTCGGCTGGGACCGGCTGCCGAAGCTCGTCCATCTGGGCTGCATCTGGATGGTGGTGCTCGGCACGCAACTGTCGGCGTACTTCATCCTCGCCGCCAACTCGTGGATGCAGAACCCGGTCGGCTTCCGGTACAACGCTGCCCGGGGCCGGGCGGAGCTGACGGACCTGTGGGCGGTGCTGACCAACAAGGTCGTCCTGGTCACCTACCCGCACACGATCTTCGCCGCGTTCATGGTCGGCGGCGCGTTCGTGGCCGGTGTCGCGCTGTGGCACCTGGTACGGCGTCCCGGTGTCGACAAGGACGTGTTCCGCTCGGCGCTGAAGATCGGCGCGTCCGTCGTACTGGTCGCCAGTGCCGGTGTGGCGATCAGCGGTGACCTGCAGGGCAAGGTGATGACCGAGGTGCAGCCGATGAAGATGGCCGCGGCCGAGGCGCTCTACGAGACCGAGCAGCCGGCGTCGTTCTCGGTGTTCACGGTCGGCACGCTGGACGGGTCGAAGGAGATCTTCTCGATCAAGGTGCCGTATCTGCTGTCCTTCCTCGCCACCGGGCACTTCGACGGCGAGGTGAAGGGGATCAACTCGCTGCAGGAGGCGTACGAGCAGCTGTACGGCCCGGGGTCGTACAAGCCCAACATCCCGCTGACCTACTGGACGTTCCGGCTGATGATCGGGGTCGGGATGGCGTCCGCGGCGGTGGCGCTGTGGCTGCTGTGGACCACGCGTCGCGGCCGGGCTCCTGCGCGTTGGCTGGTGTGGCTGGCCGCTCCGCTGCCACTGCTGCCACTGCTGGCGAACACGTTCGGCTGGATCTTCACCGAGACCGGGCGGCAGCCGTGGCTGGTGTTCGGGTTGTTGCCGACGGCATCGGGTGTGTCGCCCGGTACGACGAGCGGTGAGGTGATCACCTCGCTGGTCGGGTTCACCGCGCTGTACGGCGTACTGGCGGTCGTCGAGACCAAGCTGCTGCTGCGAACGATCCGGGGCGGGCTGGCCGGTACCGACGGGCCGGCGGAGTCGCCGGACGAGTCACCCGACAAGGACGGCACGGCCGACAAGCCGCTGTCGTTCGCGTACTGAGGGGTTCGGGATGGAACTGACGACTGTGTGGTTCGTCGCGATCGCGACGCTGTGGACCGGGTACTTCGTGCTCGAGGGCTTCGACTTCGGAGTCGGGATGCTGTACCGCGTGCTCGGCCGCGACGAGCCGGAGCGGCGGGCCGCGATCAGTACGATCGGTCCGGTCTGGGACGGTAACGAGGTCTGGCTGATCATGGCGGGCGCGGCGACGTTCGCGGCGTTCCCGGAGTGGTACGCGACGCTCTTCAGCGGTTTCTACCTGCCGTTGTTCGCGATCCTGGTCGGGCTGATCCTGCGCGGTGTCGCGCTGGAGTACCGCGGCAAGCGGGACGATCCGGTGTGGCGTGCGCGGATGGACGCGATGATCGTGGTCGGGTCGGTGCTGCCGGCGCTGCTCTGGGGCGTTGCCTTCGGCAACATCGTGCGCGGCGTGCCCCTGGACGCCGATCACGAGTACGTCGGCGGTCTCGGCACACTGCTCAACCCGTTCGCCCTGCTCGGCGGCCTCACGTTCGTCGCCGTGTTCGTGACGCACGGCGCGATCTTCCTCGCCTTGCGGACAACCGGCGACCTGCGCGTTCGCGCCAACCGGCTCGCCACGCGCGCGGGTGCCGTCGCGGCCGTGCTCGCGATCGCCTTCCTGACCTGGGCGCAGGCGCTGCGCGGTGACACGATCTCCGCCGGCGTGGCGGTCGCCGCGGTCGTCGCCTTCGCCGGAGGGCTGGTGGCGAACGTACTGCGGCGCGAGGGCTGGGCCTTCGTCGGTACGACGTTCGCGATCGGACTGGCTGTGGTGTCGTTGTTCGTCGCGCTCTTCCCGGACGTGATGCCGTCCACGCTGGATCCGGCGTCGACGCTGACCGCGGTCGAGGCGGCGTCCTCGTCGTACACGTTGAAGGCGATGACGATCATCACGGCGATCTTCTTCCCGCTGGTGCTGCTCTACCAGGGGTGGACGTACTGGGTGTTCCGCAAGCGCGTGATCGTGGCAGCGTCGTGAAGCCTCTCGACCCGCGGCTGCTGAAGCGTGCCCGGGGCGCTCGGGTCTTCCTGGCGGCATCTGTACTGATCGGTGTCGCCAGCGGTGTGTTGATCGTCGTGCAGGCGGTACTGCTGGCACATGGCATCGCAGGTGTCGTACTGCGCGGCAGTGAGGTCAGCGCGGTGGCCTGGGGGCTGATCGCTGTGGTTGTGGGCCGGGCGTTGCTGGTGTGGGGACAGGAGGTAGTCGCGCAGCGTGCTGCGGCCGCAGTGAAGTCGACGTTGCGCCGACAGGTGCTGGAGCACTCGTTGAAGCTCGGACCCGTGTGGCTGAGCAGTGAACGCAGCAGTGCGCTGACAACTCTGCTGACGAAGGGCCTGGACGATCTGGACCCGTACTTCGCCCGCTACCTCCCGCAGCTCGTCCTGGCGTCCACCGTGCCGGCCGGGGTGATCGGTTGGATGGCAACGGGCGACCTGATTGCTGCCGGAACGGTACTGGTCACGCTGCCGCTGATCCCGATCTTCATGGCGCTGATCGGCTGGGTGACCCAGGCGCGCAGCCGCCGGCGTCAGCACGCGTTGGCGGTGTTGGCGCACCACTTCGCGGATGTGGTCGGTGGACTCACCACTCTGAAGTTGTTCGGCCGTGCGAAGGCGCAGGAGTCCGCCGTACGCCGGGTGACCGACCGGCACCGCGCCGCGTCGATGGGGAGCCTGCGGGTGGCGTTCCTGTCGTCGTTCGCGTTGGAGTTGCTGGCCAGTCTCTCGGTGGCGTTGGTCGCCGTGGGTGTCGGTCTGCGGCTGGTCGACGGGAATCTGGGGCTGGAGACGGCGTTGATGGTGCTGATCCTGGCGCCGGAGGCGTACCTGCCGCTGCGCCAGGTCGGCCTGCAGTTCCACGCGAGCGCGGACGGTGTCGCAGCGAGCGAAGAGGTGTTCCGCGTCCTGGAGACACCGCTGCCGGAGCGCGGCGACCGGGCCGACGTACCGGACCTGCGGGTGACTCCCTTGCATCTGTACGACGTGACGGTGACGTACCCCGGCCGTGACGAGCCGGCGCTGGACGGGTTCGATCTGGAGCTGCGGCCAGGGGAAGTGGTTGCGCTGACGGGGCCGAGCGGGGCAGGGAAGTCGACGGTACTGGCTGTGCTACTTGGGTTTGTGATGCCTCAGCGTGGTGTGGTTGTGGCCGGTGGCAGTGCGGCGGACGAGTTCGATCCGGTGGAGTGGCGGCGGCAGTTCGCGTGGGTGCCGCAGCGTCCTGGTCTACGGATGGGAACCGTCGCCGACAACGTGCGGCTCGGCCGGCCGGAGGCTTCGGACGACGAGATCCGCTTGGCGCTCCTGTCCGCTGGTGCCGCCGGTCTGCCGCTGGACAAGCTGGTGGGGGAGGAGGGGCAGCAACTGTCAGGCGGTCAGCAACGCCGCGTCGCGCTCGCCCGGGCGCTCCTGACCGACGCTCCGGTGCTACTGCTCGACGAACCAACAGCCGGGCTCGACGCCGACGCAGAAGCGGCCGTGATCACCGCACTGCGCTCCAGCGGCAAGACGGTCCTGATGGTCGCTCACCGCCCTGCCCTCATCGCATCCGCCGACCGAACAGTCACCGTTGGAGCCCGAGAGTTGGTGAACGCATGACAGGCTGGGAACTCGCCCGCCCGCAGCGCGGCGTCCTGTGGCGGTTGCTGTTGGCGCTGCTACTCGGTGTCGCAGCAGCGGGCTCGGCAGTGGCGCTGCTGGCCACCTCCGCGTGGCTGATCACGGCTGCCTCGGCACAACCACCTGTCTTGTTGTTGATGGTGCCGATCGTCGCAGTGCGTGCCTTCGGCGTCGGTCGCGGCGTCTTCCGGTACGTCGAGCGTCTGGTCGGCCACGACGCGGCGTACCGGGTGCTGGGGGAGACCCGCGCTCGCATCACCGGACGGCTCGAGAAGCTCGCGCCGCTGGCCTCGCAGCGGAAGGGCGATCTGCTCGCCCGGCTCGTGCTGGACGTGGATGCGGTCCTCGACTTCTGGCTGCGGGTTCTCCTGCCCGTTGCGGTCGCCGCTGTGACAGCTGCGGCCACAGTCGCCCTCCTGGCGTTGCTGCTCCCCGCAGCGGGCGCAGCGGTCGCGCTGGCGGTCCTGGTCGCGTGCACCGTCGTACCGTGGCTGACCGCCCGGACCGCTGCTCGTGCCGAGCGAAACGTGGCCGGAGCACGTGGTGACGTCGCAGCCACCGCCACCGAGACCCTGCTGACGGCGGCGGATGTGGTGGCCTACAACGCCATCGGCTCCGCGCTGGACGAGTTCAGCCGCCGCGACGCCCGCCTGGCAGCAGCCGAACGTCGATCCGCCTGGAGCAGCGGCCTCGGCAGCGCCCTGCTCGTCCTGTGCGTCGGCGGCGCCAGCGTGGCCGCACTGGTTCTCGGCAGTACTGCGGACATCACGGGCGCGGTCTTCGCGGTACTGGTCCTCACCCCGCTCGCACTGGCCGACGTACTCGGTGGAGTCCCAGCAGCCGCCCAGTTGGCGATCCGGGTACGCGCCTCTCTCGCCAGAGTCCAGGAGCTCGTCGACACCCCGGAGCCGGTCACCGAGCCGAGCGAGCCGTTGCCGCTGCCGACCGGACGCGATCTCCAGGTGAAGCTCCTGCGGGTCGGGTACGACGGCACCGACGTACTGGACGGGCTCAGTCTGGACATGCCTGCTGGTAGCCGGGTGGTGGTCACCGGTCCAAGTGGATCCGGCAAGAGCACGCTGGCGGCGGTCCTGCTGCGATTCCTCGAGCCGCGCGGGGGAGAGGTGCTGCTGGACGGTATGGACCTGACCAGGCTCGAGGGGGATCAGGTGCGGTCTGTTGTCGGCCTGCTGACGCAGGAGAGCCACGTGTTCGACACGAGCATCCGGGAGAACCTGCTGCTCGCGAAGCCTGGCGTGAGCGATCTGCAGCTGTGGAAGGCGCTCTACCGGGCCCGGCTCGGGGTCTTCGTCGAGAAGCTGCCGGACGGCCTCGACACGATGGTCGGGGAGCACGGTGCGCGGCTGTCCGGTGGCGAACGTCAGCGCCTCGCGTTCGCCCGGCTCCTGCTCGCCGACCGCGACGTACTCGTGCTGGACGAGCCGACCGAGCACCTGGACGAGGCAACCGGCCGGGCGTTGCTCGCCGACCTGTTCGCCGCGGCCGGAGACCGCACCGTCGTCCTCCTCACACACCGCCCGGACCTGGTCCCCGATCACATACCGCGACAGCTGGTGTGCCTGACGTGACAAATGCGTGCGGCGGGCCTGGTCTCTGTCAAGATGGGGAACCGTGTTGACCCCGAAGCTCGTCACCCTGCTCACCGACCAGGCCCTGATCACGATTGTCGTGGTGATCGCGGTCGTCCTGGTCGTCGGTACCACCGGTCTCGTCGTCGCCCGCAGGCGCCGCGCGGAGTTGCCCCCGGCCACCAAGCCGGCGTCCGTCGAGGCCCCTGAGTCGGTCGAGCCGACGGTCGGCGAGGACGCCGAGGAACCGCGCGACACGCCGACCCGCACGCTCGAGGACACCGAGCTGCCGGAGCCGTCGGCGCCCACGGTCGAGAAGCCCGAGTCCGCACAGGGCCGCCTGGTCCGGCTCCGCGCCCGGCTGGCTCGCTCGCAGGGTTCGCTCGGCAAGGGCCTGCTCGCGCTGCTGTCCCGCGACAAGCTCGACGAGGAGGCGTGGGAGGACATCGAGACCACGCTGATCACCGCCGATGTCGGCGTGGCGCCGACGCAGGAGCTGGTCGAGAAGCTGCGCACCCGGATGCGCGTCGAAGGGGTCGGCGCGGCGCAGGCCCGGCAGATCCTCCGCGAGGAGCTGGTCGACCTGGTCAACCCGTCGCTCGACCGGTCGCTGAAGGTGAGCCGCAAGGAGACCCAGCCGGCGGTGGTGCTGGTGGTCGGCGTGAACGGCACCGGCAAGACCACCACGGTCGGCAAGCTGGCCCGCGTCCTGGTCGCCGAGGACAAGCACGTCGTCCTGGGCGCCGCGGACACGTTCCGCGCCGCCGCGGCGGACCAGCTGCAGACCTGGGGCGAGCGGGTCGGTGTCCGGACCGTCCGCGGCCCGGAGGGCGGCGACCCGGCGAGCATCGCGTTCGACTCGGTCAAGCAGGGCATCGAGGAGGAGGCGGACGTCGTACTGGTCGACACCGCCGGCCGCCTGCACACCAAGACCGGCCTGATGGACGAGCTGGGCAAGGTGAAGCGGGTGATCGAGAAGTCCGCCGAGGTCGACGAGGTGCTGCTCGTCATCGACGCCACCACCGGCCAGAACGGTCTGACCCAGGCCCGGGTGTTCTCCGAGGTCATCGACGTCACCGGCCTGGTGCTGACCAAGCTGGACGGTACGGCGAAGGGCGGCATCGTGATCGCGGTGCAGCGCGAACTCGGCGTACCGGTCAAGCTGGTCGGTCTCGGCGAGGGACCGGACGACCTGGCGCCGTTCGACCCCGAAGAATTCGTCGACGCCCTCCTGGACTGATGTAGAGAACCCAGCGCCGGCTCCGTCTCCGGGTAAAGGCTCAACAAGGAGGAGACCCTGATGACCAAGTTCATGCTGCTGATGAACATGGATGGCGGCAACTGCGACACCCCGATGCTGGAGTGGAACGAGGCCGACATGAAGGCCCACATGGACCACCTCGGTGAGGGCATCGAGCGACTGCGGAAGAGCGGCGAGCTGGTCGAGGTCCAGGGGCTGACCTGGCCGTCGCACGCCAAGGTGGTGCGGGCGAGCAGCGTGACCGCGCCGGTCCTGACGGACGGTCCGTACGCGGAGTCGAAGGAGGTCCTGGCCGGCTACACGATGATCGACGTGGAGTCGGAGGAGCGGGCCTATGAGATCGCAGCGTGGCAGTCGGCCGCCCCGGGGCCCGGCGGCGTTCCGCTCGAGCAACCGATCGAGGTGCGCCGCGTCATGGAGTCGGATGCGGACCTCCACGACTTCTGAACCCGACCACGAGTTCGAGGACCTGCTGCGGGAGCTGACCCCGCAGGTCCTCGGCGCGGTCGTGCGCTGGTCAGGAGACTTCGCCGCGGCCGAGGACGCAGTCCAGGAGGCACTACTCGCAGCCGCCACCACGTGGCCCCGAGACGGCCGGCCGGACAACCCGAAGTCCTGGCTGATCCAGACCGCCTCCCGGCGGCTCATCGACGAGGTACGCCAGCAGCGGGCACGCCGGCGCCGCGAGGAGCGGGCGGCGCTGCGCGAGGTACCCGCCGAAGAGGTCGAGGAGTACGACGACACGCTCCGGCTGCTGTTCCTGTGCTGCCACCCCGCGCTCACACCGGCATCGGCGATCGCGCTGACTCTGCGGGCGGTCGGCGGCCTCACCACAGCAGAGATCGCGACGGCGTACCTGGTGCCTGAGGCGACCATGGCGCAACGGATCAGCCGGGCGAAGCAGAAGCTGAAGGGCGCCAGCTTCGAACTGGACGCCGACCCGGACAGACTGCGCAACGTGCTGCATGTTCTGTACCTGATGTTCAACGAGGGCTACACCAGCACCAGCGGGCCGGAGCTGCACCGCAGCGACCTGTCCAGCGAGGCGATCCGCCTGACGCGCGCAGTACGGAAGCAGCTACCCGACGACGGACAGGTCACCGGGCTGCTCGCACTGATGCTGCTGACCGATGCTCGACGTGCGGCGCGGACGGGCGAGGGCGGAGAGCTCATCCCGCTGGCCGAGCAGGACAGGTCGTTGTGGGACCACGACCGCATCACCGAAGGAGTAGCGCTCGCTGTCGAAGCGTTCGAGACGCCACCACTGGGGGAGTACCAGATCCAGGCGGCGATCGCCGCACTGCACGACGAGGTGGACCGGGCGGAGGACACCGACTGGCCACAGATCCTCGCCCTGTACGGACTCCTCGAGGACCTGTCCGGCAACCCGATGGTGAAGCTCAACCGGGCCATCGCAGCGGCGATGGTGGACGGCCCCGACGCCGGCCTGAAGCTGCTGGAACCACTGGACGACGAGCTGGCCGGCCACTACCGTCTGGACGCCACCCGCGGACATCTCTACGAGATGCGCGGTGACCACCAGGCCGCCGCCGAACACTTCCGGGCGGCGGCCCGTGGTACGACGAGTCTGCCGGAGCGCAACTACCTGCTCGCCAAGGCCGCGTCGCTCAGCTGATCAGACGTACTGCCCGAAGGCGGCCGCGATGTCCTCGTCGGTTGCCAGCAGCAACCGCAGCAGGATGCGCGCCTTGTACGGGTCGAGGAACCCGCCGTCGATCAGACCGCGTTGCAGCAGGTCGGTCTCCGATCCGGGCGAGTGGTACGTGTTGCGGACGACCGAGCCGGCGCCGGTGCGGGAGGTCAGGACCACAGGCATGCGTGCCGCCAGCTCACCGAGCACCGGAGCGAGTGCGGCCGGCACGTGCCCGACGCCGTACCCGGCGACGACCAGACCCTGATGCGTGTCGGCGAGGCCCCGCAAAAGGAGCCCGTCGTCGTCCAGGGTCACGGTGTAGAGCGCGACCCGGATGGTGTCGAGCTCGGTGGGCTCAGCGCTGCCCTGTACGCCGTCCAGCCGGAAGGGGCGTGTGAGCACACGGACCCGGTCCTCGATCACGTGGCCGATCGGACCGGTGTTCGGTGACTCGAACGTCGCAGTACTCGTGCTGTGCGTCTTACGGACCCAGCGGGCCGCGTGGATCTCCTCCTTGAACACGACCAACGCGCCGAGGTCACGGGCCGCGGGGGAGGAGGCGACACGGAGGGCGGCCAGCAGGTTCGCGGGGCCGTCAGGGCCTGCCAGCGTCGGGTTGCGCATCGCACCGGTGAACACCAGCGGCTGCGGATGCGGCCAGACGAGGTCCGCCAGGAAGGCGCTCTCTTCGAGGGTGTCCGTGCCCTGTGTGACCACAGCCCCCGCCGCACCCGCGGCGACGGCCTTCGAGGCGGCGTCGACGACCTCGAGCACCTTGGCCGCCGTCAGGTTGGCGCTGGGCATCTTCTCGATGTCCTGGATCGCCACCTCGTGTCCGAGCTCGTCGAGCCCCGGCATGGCGGCGGTGAGGTCGTCACCGGTCAGGCGATGGCTGCCGGCCATCGAAATCGTCCCGCCCAACGTGAACAACGCGACGCTCACTAGATCTCTCCTGTCACTTGGTCCGCGCCCTGACGTGCATCCGCTCCCCCTGCGGGCCGTAAAGACATAGCACCTCGGCCGGTCCAGGGCCCGGATTGGAGAACCAGTGCGGCACCCGGCAATCGAACTCGGCCACCTCGCCCTCCTTCACAACGAAGTCCTGGTCGCCGAGCCTCAGCCGGATGCGGCCCGAGAGCACGTAGAACCAGTCGTACCCCTCGTGGGTCTTCTGCTCGAAGTCGTTGCCCGGATAGCCCTCCGGAAGGATCTGTTTGAACGCCTGCAGTCCGCCCGGCCGCCGGCTCAGCGGGATGTGCACGGTGCCGTGCCGCTTGATCGGTCGCGCGTAGATCCGCGGGTCGCCGGTCGGCGGTGCGTCCACCAGCTCGTCCAGCTGCACCTGGTGGGCCCGCGCCAGCGGCAACAGCAGCTCCAGCGTCGGCCGCCGTTGCCCGGACTCCAGCCGGGACAAGGTGCTGACCGAGATCCCGGTCGCCTCGGACAGCTGCGCCAGCGTCGTGCCGCGTTCCGTTCGCAGCGCCCGCAGCCGCGGCCCGACCGACTCCAGTACCTCGTCGAACGTCTCCAGGGTGTCGTTTGCCATACCGGCAACTTTACTTGTCGAAAATGAAAATCACCACGCATCCTGTGAGGAACCTGAGACAGAGGAGTTCCGGAGATGACGAAGTACGACGTGATCGTGATCGGCGGCGGGGCGGCCGGGCTGAGCGGAGCGCTGGCGCTGGTCCGGTCCCGCCGGTCGGTGCTGCTGATCGACGACGGTACGCCGCGCAACGCGCCCGCCGACGGTGTGCACAACTTCCTGACCCGTGACGGCGTACCGCCGGGCGAGATCTACGCGATCGGCCGCCAGGAGGTTGCGGGGTACGGCGGCGAGTTCGCGGACGGCACCGTGACGACGGCGCGTCGCGACGACGACGGCTTCACGGTCGAGTTGGCGGACGGTACGACGTACCGGAGCAGGCGGCTGCTGGTGACGACCGGGTTGACCGATGTGCTGCCCGACGTACCCGGGCTGGCTGAGCGGTGGGGCAAGGACGTGGTGCACTGCCCGTACTGCCACGGCTGGGAGGTGCGGGACCAGGCCATCGGTGTGCTGGCGACCAGCCCAATGGCGATCCACCAGGTGCTGCTCTTCCGGCAGCTGAGCGACGACGTGACGCTGTTCCTGCACACTGCGCCGGAGCCGACCGAGGAGCAGTGGGAGGAGTTGGCTGCTCGCGGAATCTCAGTAGTACAAGGCAAGGTCGAGCAGCTCGAGATGACGGACGACCGCATCACCGGTGTACGGCTGGAGAGCGGCAAGGTCGTTCCGCGGCAGGCGCTGGCGATTCAGACCACCGTGCGGGCCCGTGCCGGCTTCCTGGTCGACCTGGGCCTGGAGACGACCCTGGTGGAGACGAACGGGGTCGAGGTCGGTACTGCGCTCCAGGTCGACGGAATGGGTGCTACGCAGGTGCCTGGTGTTTTCGCGGCCGGCAATGTCAGCAACCCGATGGCCCAGGTGATGCCGTCCGCGGCGGCCGGACTGATGGCCGGAGCCGGCATCAACTTCGACCTGATCACCGAAGAGACGCGTCTCGCGGTAGCAGCCCGCAGTAGTTGAGGAGTTGAATAGAGGCGGGAGGGTGGATGCAAGAGACGGTCGACCCGGATTTCGCCTCGTTCGTCGATGCGCGGCAGGGCAGATGGCTGCGTACGGCGTACCTCGTGTACGGCGATCTGGAACGCGCAGAAGCCGCACTGCTGCACGCCTTCTCACAGCTGTCCCTGTGCTGGGACCGGGTGGACGACCCGGACGTCTACGTCCAGCGCCTGCTCTACCAGCCGGTCCTGCGGCCCTGGAACCGCATCAAGCCGTTCCAGGACGACGAGGACCAGGTGAGGTTGGCGTTGGCGAACCTGACGGCGGCACAGCGCACTGTGTTCGTGCTGCTGCACCTGGAGGAGCTGACCGAGTTCGAGGTGTCAGATCTGCTCGGGATGTCCCAGAGCGCCGTACACGCCCACGGCCTCAGCGCCTTCGGCCGCTTCCGTGAAGCGCTCGGTGCGACCGACTGGCGTGATGCCAGATGAGGCGGGAGGAGGTGCAGCCGCTGCTCGTCCAGGCGACCGACCGGCTGCCGGAGCCTGATCTGGCCGACGCGGCGTGGGCCGCTGGTCTGACGGTACGGCGACGTCGGCGCCGTACCGTTCTGATCAGTCTGCTCGCCGTCCTGGTGCTGGCCATCATCGCCTCGATCCTCATCGAGGCGGGTGCGGGCGGCAGGGCGGACCTCAATCCGCCGGATCGTGAACCCACGAGACCGCCGGGCTATATCCAACCGGCCGGCCAGATCGCCGGGCTCGACTTCTGGGTGGCACCGCCTCCTGGCAGTGAGCGGTTCCTCGACCGGCTCGACACACCGCTCGGTGATCGGCTGGAACTGCCGGACAGCGTCAGGTCCCTGACCGAGAACAGGCTGGAGGGCATTGCAGCTGTCGTTCTGGTGAAGGAGAGCGACCGCTACGTGCCGCTGCTGCTCGGCTCGGACGCGACCTGGGCGCGGGCCGATGTCGGCCTGGTCGCGGTCGGAGGTGCCGCTCCGCTCAGCTCGGGAGCGGTCGCTCCGGACGGCCGAAGCGTGGCGTTCCCGCAGCCGGGTGCCCTGATCACGGTCAATGCGCCGACGGCCGAGATCTCCCGCCACGACCTGCCCAGCGGTGAGTACCGCAGCGTGTCCTGGATCGGGGACGGCGAGCGCCTCCTCGTCAGCGGGCCCGGCGTCGCGTACCAGGTGCTTGTCGGCGAGGGCGGACCTGAGGAGCAGACCGTGGTGCCGGTCGCGCCCGCCAGGGATCCGGAGGAGGTCACGGCGCCCTTCCGGATCCAGACCGGGTCGGTGATGCGTTACCTGTTCAACGGGAGGTGGACCGAGGACAGCCGCCTGACACTGCCTGTCCGGTCGTGGGTCGGCCAGACCTTCTCGTCGATCTCCGGCACGGCCCGCCTCTTCGTCGCGAACGATCTGGAGCCGGTCCCGACGAGAGGCTCGCAAGCACAGGTGGTCGCGGCGATCTCGACCCTGCGGATGCTGCCCAGCCGGCTGCTGGTACTCGGTGAGCCACAGGGCAATCCGCCGCGGAACCAGGAAGGCGCCGGGGACCGTCCGTTCTTCCGGGAGCCGGGCTGCTGCGCGGTGCTCGGTTGGTACGACGACGGCAACGTCCTGCTGCAGGTCCACGGCTGGATCCTGGCGTGGAACCTCGAGTCGGGCCGGGTCCTCCGCGTAACGGAGCTGGCGGTGGACCAGGTGGCTCTGGGGCCGGGCCTACGGTACTGAGTCCGTGTCGACCGAGTCCTTGTCGAGGATCGCCTGCAGGGTGACGTCGACCAGGCGGTCGGCGTCCTCGGGTGGCGGCATCGGCTGGCCGGTCAGCGCGCGGATCACGAACACCCCGGCCATCCACTCCACCATCAGCACCGGGTCCGCGGTGCTCTTGATCGGTTCGCCGCGGGCCCGGGCGCGCTCCAGCGACTGCCGGGTGAGCGCGATCCGGCGCTCCAGCACGTTGCGGTAGATCGCCGCGGACCGCTCGTCGCGGTTCGCCTCCGAGACCGCGAGCCGGATCATCGCGCGGCCCCGCTCACTGTTCGCGAAGGCCAGGGCGACCCGGTAGATCTGGCGCAGGTCGCCGGCCAGCGAACCGGTGTCCGCGTCCGGGATCTCCAGGTCGAACAGATCGGCCATCGCGTCGTTGGCGAGCAGCTCCTTGCTGGCCCACCGCCGGTAGATGGTCGCCTTGCCGACCCCCGCGGCCTCGGCGACGTCGTCCACCGTCATTCCGTCGAATCCCCGCTCCAGCAGCAGCTGCACGGCGTACCTGCGGATCCTCGGCTCCGCTTCCGGGTCCCGTGGCCTGCCGCGGCGCGGCCGGACCGCGTAGTTCGGCTCCATTTCGTCGTCCCCAGGTCGGACGGGCGCAGTGGCGCGGCTGCGGTCCCGTGTGGTCCAGGCCAGAGTGCCACACGTTCGCCCCGAGCGGGTCATGTCACCTCGATGTCACCTGGGAGCCCGCTTTGTCACACGCCTGAAACAAACCGACCGATCGGCTGAAACGGCGCGCCGACACCGTGTGCGGAGTGGCCGAGCGGTGGGCTCCCCGGCGTTGTGGAGACCTCCCGGACCGAGGACGCCGGCCACCCCCGTTCGATGGAAGGGATGACGTTGATGGAGATCAACGCCGGCGATACCGCCTGGGTGCTGGCCAGTGCCGCCCTGGTGATGCTGATGACCCCGGGACTGGCTTTCTTCTACGGCGGCATGGTGCGCGTGAAGAGCGTGCTGAACATGATGATGATGAGCTTCGTCACCATCGCCGTCGTCACCATCCTCTGGGTGGTGGTCGGCTACTCGCTGACGTTCGGCGGTGACACCGGGCACGTGATCGGGAACTTCTCCGAGGTCGGGCTGTCGGGTCTGCTCGCGCCGGAGGCGGTGACCGGCACGACGCCCACGCTCGCCTTCGTCGCCTTCCAGCTGATGTTCGCGATCATCACCCCCGCGCTGATCTCCGGCGCGATCGCCGACCGGGCCACGTTCCGTGGCTGGATCGCGTTCGTGGTCGGCTGGACGCTGCTGGTGTACTTCCCGGTCGCGCACTCCGTCTGGTTCCTCGACGACGGCAACGGCGGCTGGATCGGCGACAAGCTGAAGGCGATCGACTTCGCCGGCGGTACGGCGGTGCACGTGAACGCCGGTGCCGCGGCGCTGGCGCTGGCGATCGTGCTGGGCAAGCGGATCGGCTGGAAGAAGGACCCGATGCGGCCGCACAGCCTGCCGCTGGTGCTGCTCGGTGCCGGCCTGCTGTGGTTCGGCTGGTTCGGCTTCAACGCCGGCTCCGCGCTGAGCGCGGGTACCACTGCCGCAGTTACCTTCGTGAACACCCAGGTCGCCACCGCCGCGGCGGTCATCGGCTGGCTGATCGTGGAGCGGATCACGCACGGCAAGGCCACCACGCTGGGTCTGGCGTCCGGTGCTGTCGCCGGTCTGGTCGCGATCACCCCGGCCTGTGGCGCGGTCACCCCGGTCGGCGCGATCATCCTCGGCCTGTTCGCCGGTGGAATCTGCGCCTTCGCGGTTTCGCTGAAGTACAAGCTGGGCTTCGACGACTCGCTCGACGTGGTCGGTGTCCACCTCGTCGGCGGTCTGTTCGGCTCGCTGGCGATCGGTCTGCTCGGCTCGGCGGCTGCGCCGTCCGCGGTCGACGGTCTGTTCTACGGCGGCGGTGTGTCCCAGCTGGGCAGGCAGGCGCTGGCCAACGTGGTCGTCGGCATCTACTCCTTCGCCGTAGCCTTCATCCTGGCGAAGCTGATCGACAAGACCATCGGCTTCCGGCTCAAGGAGGACGACGAGGTCACCGGTGTCGACCAGGTCGAGCACGCGGAGACGGCGTACGACTACCTCAGTGCCGGGGGTCTGCGCGGTGCGCTGTCGTCCCGGCCTGCCACGGTCCCCGCCGAGACCGAGAATGAGACCACTGAGGCCTCGGAGAAGGAAGGTGTCAAGGCATGAAGCTGATCACCGCGGTGGTCAAGCCGCACAAGCTGGAGGACGTGCGCGCCGCGCTGGAGACGTTCGGCGTCACCGGCATGACAGTGACCGAGGCTAGTGGCTACGGTCGGCAGAAGGGCCACACCGAGGTCTACCGTGGCGCCGAGTACGAGGTGGATCTGGTGCCGAAGGTGCGGCTCGAGGTGGTCGTCGAGGACGGTGACAGCGCGGACGTGGTGGACGTGATCGTGAAGGCCGCGCAGACCGGCAAGATCGGTGACGGCAAGGTCTGGGTCACCCCGGTCGAGACGATCGTCCGGGTCCGTACCGGTGAGCTGGACGGAGACGCTCTCTAGATGTTCGATCGGGCAGAGCAGCGGCGCGCGCGTGCCGAAGAGGCCGACGCGCTGCTGCAACTGCTGCTCGCAAAGGCTTGTGACGCCCTCGGTGTGCCCACCGAGGGCGTCGCGCTGGTCGCTGTGGGCGGCTACGGGCGTGAGGAGCTGTCGCCGTACAGCGACCTCGACGTCATGCTCGTGCACGCCGAGGGGTACCCGCGGATCGACGAGCTGGCTGCCCAGATCTGGTACCCGCTGTGGGATTCCAGGACCAAGCTGGACCACAGCGTCCGCACGCTGGCCGAAGCACGGCAGGCCGCGGCTTCCGACGACCGGGTCGCGCTGGGCCTGCTGGACGCGCGCCATGTCGCGGGCGACTCGCACCTGACGCTGCAGCTGCGTTCGGTGCTGATGGCGGACTGGCGGCGTACTGCGAAGTCCAGGCTGCCCGGCCTGGCGCAGGCGTGCCGCGACCGCGCCACATCGGTCGGAGAGCTCGCACATCTCGCGGAGCCCGACCTGAAGGAGGCGTACGGCGGCCTGCGCGATGCCGTCGTACTACGTGCCTTGGTGGCCTCGTGGTTGATCGACGTACCGCATCCTGTGTTGGAGCGCGCGCGGCGGGACCTGTTGGAGATCCGCGATGCTCTGCACGAGGTGGCCGGCCGCGCAACGGACAGACTCGTAGCCGACCTGGCTGGTGAGGTGGCGGCCGGACTCGGGATGTCGGGGCGGGACGAGCTGCTGCGGCACGTGTACGCGACCGGGCGGACGCTCGCGCACGTGTGCGATGTGTCCTGGCGGCGCGTCGAGAGCTTGATGACCAGGCCACCGCGATCCAGGCGGCGGCAGCGGTCCGGTGGGCCGTTGCTCCTCGCGCTGGATGAGGGAGTGGGCCAGCACGAAGGTGAGGTCGTGCTGATGCCGGATGCGCGACCGGAGCGCGATCCAGTGCTCGGGCTACGTGCTGCTGCGGTAGCAGCCGATCGAGAGCTTGTGCTGTCTCCTGCAGTCTGTGCGCGCCTGGCGACATCGGCTGCCGACCTGCCCGAGCCGTGGCCGCGGGAGGCGCAGCGGCTTCTGTGTGCACTGCTCGGCGCCGGCCAGGGATTGCTCGAAGTCTGGGAGGCGCTGGACCAGGCCGGGTACATCTCGCGGATCCTGCCGGAGTGGGACGCGGTACGGTTCCGGCCGCCGCAGTCGGCGATCCACCGGTTCACCGTCGACAGGCATTTGCTGGAGACCTGTGTCGAGGCGTCCGCGATGGTGCGCGACGTACGGCGACCTGACCTGCTGCTGGTCGCTGCACTGCTGCATGACCTCGGCAAGGCGCTCGACGGCGACCACAGCGTCACCGGAGCGGGAATCGCGGCCCGTGTCGCGCGGCGGTTCGGATTCAACGAGACGGATGCCGACACCATCACACTGCTCGTCCGGCAGCACCTGATGCTCGCGCAGGTCGCCACCCGCCGCGACCTCGAGGACCCCATGACCGTCGACATGGTCGTCGGGATCGTCCGGAGTACCGAGACACTGGACCTGCTGGAGGCGCTGACGTACGCCGACGCACGGGCGGCGGGTCCGGCTGCGTCGTCGCCGTGGCGGATGCGGTTGGTGGGGGAGCTGTGCCGTCGGGTGCGTGGTGAGCTGGCCGGTGGCGGCGAGGGCATGTGGACGGAGGTCCAGCCGGTTCCGGTGCCGGTGCTGCACCAGGTCGTGGGCGTAGGACGGCTCGGGGTCACCGTCACCGACCACCACGGCGACCTGCGGGTGAACGTCGCCGTACCCGATCAGGTGGGAACGCTGTCGACCGTTGCCGCGGTGCTGGCGGTCCAGCGGCTGGCTGTGCGGTCCGCTGTGATCACGTCCGTCGACGGGCTGGGCATCTCGCAGTGGACCGTTGCCGGATCACCTCCTGATCCAGTGCGGCTCCGAGACCGGCTGGGCGTAGCGCTACGGGATCCGAGTGACGTCGTACGGCGGTTGGCTGCTCGGGACTCGTCTACGACGGCGCGTGTGGCGAGTCGAGTGGACCTGCTGCCGGAAGCTTCGGAGACAGCGACTGTGTTGCAGGTACGCGCGCATGACCGCCCGGGGCTGTTGTACGACGTGACCGCGGCTATTGCTGCCACTGGTGCGGACATCCGGTCTGCGCACGTCAGCACGCTCGGAGCGGAGTGCGTGGACGTCTTCTACCTCACCGATCGCCACGGTGCCCCACTCGAGGAAGAGGACGCGCGGACGACGGCAAAGTCGGTTCTCGATCGCCTGAGCTTCTAATCTCCGTACGTGGATGTTGTAGAGGCTCTGCAGCGACAAGCGATTGCGTGTGAGGACCTGGGGTCCCCGATGTACGCCGAGCTGCTCAGGCTGCTCGTCGACGACTACGAGGTCGGCGGGGTGTCGGTCGAGGTGCTGGCCGGGTACGAGGACCGGTCGTTCGGTGAGGCGATCGCACTGCGGTTGCTGGCCGCCGTCCATGGACTGGTGTTGTCCGGTGCGGCACCTGAGCTTGCGGCGTTCTACCCGAGTACGGGCGGGACGTGGGACCCGGTGCTCGGCTGGGAGGCGTTCGAGCAGGTACTACGGTCGCGGCAGGGGGAGGTGCGATCGCTGCTGACCCAGCCGCCCCAGACGAACGAGGTGGGCCGGTCGGCCTCGCTGTACGGCGGTCTGCTGCACCTGGTCAAGGCGGTGCCGCTGCCGGTGCGGCTGTTCGAGATCGGCGCATCGGGTGGGCTGAACCTGCGTGCGGACCACTTCCGGTACGTCGCGGACGGGACGTCGTACGGGCCTGCTGATAGCCCTGTCGTGTTCGACCCGGCCTGGTCCGGACAGGTCCCGGCGGTGGAGCTGCGGATCGCCGAGCGGGTGGGGTGCGACATCGCGCCGGTGAACCCGTTGTCGGCGGACGGTGCGCTCACGTTGACGTCGTACGTCTGGCCGGACATGCCCGAGCGGCTGGCGCGGTTGCGCGGTGCGCTGACGGTCGCGCAGCAGGTGGCGGCCGACGTACGGCGGGAGGACGCCGTCTCGTTCCTCAACGGGCTGGAGTTGTCGCCGGGGCACGTGACGGTGGTGTGGCATTCGATCATGTGGCAGTACCTGCGGCGAACGGACCGTGCGGCGATCGAGGCGCGGCTCGAGGAGCTGGGCGCGCAGGCGACCGACTCCACCCCGCTGGCCCACCTGCGCCTCGAGCCCCACCGAGTAGTCACCCACGAGCGAGGCGCCGACGGTTGGGAGTACCGCATCGACCTCCGCATCTGGCCGGGCGGCCAACGCCGCACCCTCGGCCACGCCGCACCCCACGGCCAAGAACTGTTCTGGGACTAGATCAAGGCGGCGACCAGCGTGTCGGTGAGCTCGGTGGCGTAGCTGCCGTCCGGGTCGAGGTCGGGGTCGAAGATGCCGATGTCGACGCCGACGCACTTCGGTGACGCGAGCAGAGGTCGCAGCAGGGCGCGCAGTTGGTCGTGGTCGATCCCGCCGGGGTCCGGGCTGTCGACGGCCGGCATGATCGCGGCGTCCAGGATGTCCACGTCCAGATGCACCCAGAACCCGTCCAGGTCGTCCCGCTCGAGCCGCTCCAGCGTCCCGCGCGCCGCCGCCCCAGGATCGTCGGCGATCTTCGCGGCCGGCCACACCGGGATTCCGGCCTTCTCGACGTCTCCGACGTACTCGTCGTCCGCCCGGATCCCGAGCAGCACCGCGTCCGTGTCCCGCGTGTACGGCCCGAGCCCCTCCAGATCGGTCAGATCCGCCTGCCCGCGCCCGGTGACCAGCGCCAGTGCCTCGCCACCCGCGGCACCGACGTACGGCGAGTTGTCGACGGTCCGGAAATCCGAGTGCCCGTCCAGGTACGCCACGCCGTACCGCCCCAGCCGCTTCAACGCCAGCGCCGGCCCGAGCAGATTGCTGCACTCACCACCCAGCAGCACGACGAACTGCCCCTGCGCCACGCACCCCGCCACCCGATCCGCCAGCCGCACCGTGTACGCCGCCATCGCCGCCGCGTTGAACACCCCGTCGCCCGGCTTCCACGCGTGCATGTCGTACCGCGGCGGCGTCACACACCCGCCGTCCACCGCCCCGACCCGCCCCAAGAACCCCCGATCCCGCACCGCCCCCGCCAACTTGTAACACCCCGGCACCACCCCCGCCGCAGGCATCCGCAACCCCAAGTTGGAAGGCCCATCCACCACAACCCGCACCCCAGCCACCGCCTAACCGATAAATCCAACCTGATCGGTTAGATCCTCCGGGCGACCGGGGCCGCTGTCAATCAAAGAACCTGTTCACGCCTGAGATGCGGCGTCCGGGCTGGTCGTCCCAAGGCGCGCCCTCGGTCAGCAGGTTCTCCGTGGTCTCGAGGCCGCGCGTCAGCGCCCGGATGGCGTTGCTGTCCTGGCCGGCCCGGTCGGCCAGCGCCCAGATCCGGCGGCGCGCGTCACCGATCGCCGCCAGACGTTCCTCGGTGGTGCCGGTCTCGAAGACCGTCGAGTCGAGGATGTGCAGTGCCTGCTTCATCTCCGGAGACTGGTCGTCCGGTGCCTCCGCCGTACCGAGTTGCTCGATCAGACCGTAGGCGACCCCGCGATCGGTGTCCGCGGTCAGTCCAGCGGCCAGCTCCCGCAACCGCGCCCGTACGGCGGCAACGTCCACGAGCTCCCCGGCATCGACCTCTGCCCGCGCCGCGACATACTCCCGCTTGAACTGCTCGAACTCCATCAATGACTCCCACCACGTAGCAGCTACGTCTCAGCACGATCACCGCCCAGCCGGGCCGCCCGGCCTCCCGGCGAGTCGCGCGGCTCGACGCACTTGTTGCTCATCTGCGTCGAGGTTCACCCGAGTTCCGCACACGCGCTGCTCGCGGTACCGATGCGCGAGCAGCTACTCGTGAACCGTCCCCGAGGGCCGGAGCGGATCCCGGCACCTCGGCAGCCGGGGCAACACCACGCAGAAATCTCACCGCGTCCTGGGCCTCCGATCCCGCGTCCTGGGCCTCCGATCCCGCGTCCCGGGGCTCCGATCCCGCGTCCCGGGGCTCCGATCCCGCGTCCCGGGGCTGTGATTGCTGAGTTGCCGCGTGGCGTACGTCGCTCTGAAGCCGCTCGACGCCAGGCGACTGGACGCCGTCGCCCGCGGCGCCCATGGTCGTCTGCCGGGTCGTCCGCCGGAGCTCGTCGACCTTTGCGTTGAGGGCTCGGCCGATCTCGTCCGCGACCTGGCGGCCGGCCTCGGGGGATCGCTGGGCGAGCTCCTCCCAGCGCGGATGGAGCATCGTGCCGATCAGCTCGGCGCGCATCGCCCGCCGATCCACCCCCTCGGCCGGAGCCACCTCCTCCAGCCGATTCCGCACCACCCCCTCAGCCAGCCGATCGAACTGCATCGCCACGGGCCCCCGCGAGAGGTCATTGAGCAGCTCCCCACGACTCAACCGCGGGCCGGAGGCCTGGTGGACGAGACCGTTCGCGGCCGCGGAAGCGCCGGTTTCCTGGCTCCCGTCATACGCCAGACGGGGGTAGCCGGCCATCCGGCTGAAGGCCTGGAAATCGCCGGCGACGCGAAGTGACGCCACCCCGTCGCTCAGCCCCAGGGACCCGTCGGTCCGCACGGCGTTGGCCTCACCCGGTGCGTCCAGCGCCATGCCTGCCTGCGAGGCCCGACGGAGAACAGTTGCCAGCGCGGCTGCGTGCACTCGTGAATTGGCAGGCTCGCTCGGTAACGTCAGTCCCTGGCGGAGGCGGTTCTCGTTGACCCCGATCGCGCCGATCCGCTGGTCGAAGTACCCGGGACCTCTGGTCGCGTACAGCTCCCGGTTCCATCGATCGACACCGGTCGGCCGGAGTTGCCGCGCGACGTTGTACAGCCGGGCGAACTCGCGGTACGCCGCAGAGTCCTCGGGGACGCGCTGCGCAGGCTCAGGCATCGCGCGTGGGGAACGGCTCGTCGGTCAAGCGGAAGGGTGGGTTGCGGAGTGCCTGCTCCAGAGAATAGAGATCCTCGGTCAGGTCCTGGATGCTGTACTTCTCGTCCTCGGTCGCCTGCTCGGCGAGCTCCCAGATGCGTCGGGTGCCGTCGGCGAGCATCTCGATCTTCTCCTCGGTGGTCCCCTTCGGGGGGTAGACCTCGGTGTGGATCTGGATCGCCTGCTTGTAGAGGTCGCTGCGTTCCGGCGGGGCGAGTGGGGGCTCGGGGAGGTCCTCGTCGATGAGCTGGGCGGTCCAGGTGCGGTCCCAGTCCGACGCGTCGGCCGGGATCAGCGCCCGCAGTTTCTCCTGCTCGGCCGCGAGATCGACCGCCGTCCGGCCGTCGTGCACCCGGTCGTAGGCCTCGTTGAACGCCCGGTTGAAGCCGGGGATGTCGAGCGGCATCAAGGAACTCCTTGCTGACAGATGCGGTCGCCGATGTTGATGACAGCAAGGTAGCGAGGGTCTGGGGTTGGTTGCCGGAGTTATCCACAGGTTGCTGGGGTGGTAGCGGACCAGCGAGCGGGGCCGGCGCTGGGTACCTGAGGACATGAGGTCTCAGGGCAGCCGTGGCCGAGTTGAGCGTGGCGACACCCGCGAGTACTCCGTCCTGCAGGCGCACCTCCTGTAGTTCGGCACCCTCTACCACGACAACCCCACCGCGGTTCCCCGGAGGCCGTCCCCGATCCGCCGGCCGGCGCTCCCAGTACCCCCGCACACCGCGCAGGGGACCCGGTTGCGGGGCCGGTAGACTCGGGGAGTTCATCGCTTCGAGGAAACGGACTGTTTCTCGTGTTCGACACGCTTTCCGATCGGCTCTCCACCGCGTTCAAGAACCTGCGGGGCAAGGGCAAGCTGACCGACGCCGACATCGACGCGACCGCCCGGGAGATCCGGATCGCGTTGCTGGAGGCCGATGTCGCGCTGCCCGTGGTGCGGGAGTTCATCGCGGCGGTCAAGGAACGGGCCGCCGGGGCCGAGGTTCGCGGCGGGCTGAACCCGGCGCAGCAGGTCATCAAGATCGTCAACGAGGAACTGATCAACATCCTCGGCGGCGAGACCCGCGAGCTGCGGATGGCGAAGCGGCCGCCGACGGTGATCATGCTCGCCGGTCTGCAGGGCGCCGGTAAGACCACCCTGGCCGGCAAGCTCGCCAAGTGGCTGCGCGAGACCCGGCACCAGACCCCGATGCTGGTCGCCGCCGACCTGCAGCGGCCGAACGCGGTCACCCAGCTCCAGGTGGTCGGCGACCGCGCCGGGGTGCCGGTGTTCGCGCCCGAGCCCGGTAACGGTGTCGGCGACCCGGTCGAGGTCGCCCGCAAGGCGATGGACGAGGCACGGTCCAAGCAGCACAGCGTGGTGATCGTCGACACCGCCGGCCGGCTGGGTGTCGACGAGGAGCTGATGAAGCAGGCCGCGGACATCCGCGACGCGGTCAGCCCGGACGAGATCCTGTTCGTCGTCGACGCGATGATCGGTCAGGACGCCGTGACGACCGCCCAGGCCTTCCTGGACGGGGTCGGCTTCGACGGCGTCGTGCTGTCGAAGCTCGACGGTGACGCCCGCGGTGGCGCCGCGCTGTCGATCGCGCAGGTCACCGGCCGCCAGGTGATGTTCGCCAGCAACGGCGAGAAGCTCGAGGACTTCGACGTCTTCCACCCCGACCGGATGGCGTCCCGCATCCTCGGTATGGGCGACGTGCTCAGCCTGATCGAGAAGGCCGAGCAGACCTTCGACGCCGAGGAGGCCGCCAAGACCGCGGCCAAGCTGTCGAAGAAGGGCGGCAAGGACTTCACGCTGGACGACTTCCTCGCCCAGATGCAGTCGGTCCGGAAGATGGGCCCGCTGACCAAGATCTTCGGCATGCTGCCGGGCGCGAACCAGTTCAAGGACCAGCTGGAGAACTTCGACGAGCGCGAGATCGACCGGATCGAGGCCGTCATCCACTCGATGACCCCGGCCGAGCGGGCCGATCCGAACATCATCAACGGCTCCCGCCGGGCACGGATCGCGAAGGGTTCCGGGACCGAGGTGGCCACCGTCAGCGGCCTGGTCGAGCGGTTCTTCGAGGCCCGCAAGATGATGTCCGCGATGGCGTCCGGCAAGGGCATCCCGGGGATGCCGGGGATGCCCGGGATGCCGGGCATGGGGGGCGGCGGCGGTGGCGGTGCCCGCAAGGCCAAGCAGCAGAAGAAAGGCAAGAAGCGCGGCTCCGGCAACCCGGCCAAGCGGGCGAACCAGGGCGGCCAGCAGCCGCAGGCGCCGCAGCCGGGTCAGCTGCCGGCCGCGTTCGGCGGGCAGAACGGCGGCGACTTCGAGCTGCCGGACGACCTGAAGAAGATGCTCGGCGGCAACTGAGGCCTTCCCGAAAGGGCACAGTCCTGAGGGACACGGTCGTCCGTCCACCCGACCCGGGTGGGCGGACGTCGGCGTTTACGGTGCGTGGTGCCCGGGAGCGGGTGCGAACGCCCGGCGACGATTGGGTGAAGCCCCGTTCGGTACCCGGTCGCGCCGCACCGGACCGGTTGTCGCCGACCCCATCACGGCTAAGATCGTCCCTACGCCCGAGAGACACACCAACTGCGGAATGCGTCGAGGACGGTTCGGATGAGGCAGCAGTTCAAGAACCTGGACACGTGGCGGGGAAAGCTGACCGCCACCTGGGTCTGCCTGGCTCCGCCCACCGCCATGGTGGCCGTGTTCGTCGTCGGTGGAGTCACCTCGAACACGTTCATCGTCGACGCGCACGCGCTGGGCGCCCCGCGCCAGGACGCGGTGTTCGACGACCTGGCGAAGGACGTGCCGAATCAGCCCGGCGTCGACGGCAGCCTGCCGTCGCAGGAGAAGTCCACGATCCAGGTCCCGGTCACCGGGACGACGGACGGGACCGTGAAGCCCATTCCCGGCGTGTTCGGTGACACTTCCGGCATCCCGGGCACCGTGCTGGCGGCGTACCAGAAGGCGGCCCGCGACCTCGCGTTCTCGATGCCCGGCTGCCACATCACCTGGCCGTTGCTGGCCGGCATCGGCAAGGTCGAGTCCGGCCACGCCAGCGGCGGCAAGGTCGACGCGAACGGCAACACCCGCGGAAAGATCCTCGGCCCGGTCCTGAACGGCGGCCCCGGCATGGCGGCGATCGCCGACACCGACCAGGGCGCGTACGACGGGAACACGGCCTGGGACCGCGCCGTCGGGCCGATGCAGTTCATCCCGGGGACCTGGAACGCGTTCGGTGCCGATGGCAACGGCGACGGCGTCAAGGACCCGCACAACGTGTTCGACGCGTCGCGGTCGGCGGGAGAGTACCTGTGCTCCGGCGGCGCGAACCTGTCCGACCCGCAGGGCCTGGTGCAGGCGGTGCTGCGCTACAACCACTCGATGGAGTACGTGTCGACGGTCCTGCGGTGGATGCAGACGTACAGCAAGGAAACCGTGAGCATCCCGGACAAGCCGGGCCAGATCGACACCCCGGACGACACCGGCAACGCCGACGACGAGCGCGACTCGACGCGGACCACGACGACCACGCCGGCCACCACGCCGCCGACGACGATCCCGACGAGCGGTACGACGACGCGCCCGACGACGGCGCCGACGTCCCGGCCGACCTCGGCGACGACGACCGGCTCCACGACCACGTCCCCGACGCCGACGAACGGGCCGGGTTCGACGACGACGAAGCCCCCGACGTCGACGACTCCGACGAAGCCGCCGTACACGCCGCCGAGGACGACCACGCCGACGACCACGCCGACGACCTCGACGCCGACGACCACGACGCCGACCACGACCACCACCACTCCGTCGGCCACGCCGACCGATCCGACGTGTACACCGACCAGCGCGACTCCGACGTCGTCCGCGACCGCGTCGCCGGAGACGACCTCGCCGAGCGCCGGGCCGTCGGACTCCCCGACGGACACGCCGACGACCACGCCGTCGTCGCCGGACACCACGTCACCCACGTGTGCCGCGACGGCACCCGACGCGGAGACGTCGTCGGCAGCCCCCGCCAACTGACGCCGCCCGCCGACCTAGGGACCACCCGGTGGAGGCCGGCTGTCCACGCTCTGTAGGGTGAGGTAGTCGCGATCGTTACCCCGGTGCCGGTTTTCCGAGTGGTTTCTGCGTCCCGTAACTTTGCGTCGTCTTGATGTAACTTTCTGGCGCTTGCTTCGTTGAAGGGGCTATGCGCCTAACCCGTAGTGGTAACCGTCGGGTCAAAATCATCATCGCTTCACTGTGTACGGCCCCGCTCCTGGTCGGGGCCATCGTGACCGTCGCCTCGGGGGGAGCCGGTGCCGCCGGCCAGCTCGCGGCGGACAGCCCGGTCGCCCCGTCGCCGGGGGCCGGGCTGAACAGCGGTGAGTTCGACGAACTGACGATGATCGTGCCGCAGCGTCCCGGAGTGGACGGCCGGCTCGGATCTGACAAACCCGCTCGTGCCGACGTCCCCGTCTCGGGGGCCACCGACGGCCGCTCGGTCGTCCGCGCCGGGCGGCCGGGAGCCGTGAACGGCATCCCGCGCGGGGTGTTCCCCGCTTACCGCCGCGCCACCGCGAACCTCGCGGTCGTGCGGCCGAACTGTGGGCTGACCTGGCCGTTGCTGGCCGGCGTCGGCAAGGTCGAGTCCGACCACGCGAGCGGCGGCCGCGTCGACGTGGCCGGTACCACCCGCGGCCGGATCCTCGGCCCGGTGCTGAACGGCCGGCGCGGCAACGGCCGGATCACCGACACCGACAAGGGCAAGTACGACGCGGACGAGACGTGGGACCGCGCGGTCGGGCCGATGCAGATCGTCCCGCAGGTGTGGGAGGAGTTCGGGGCCGACGGCAACGGCGACGGCTACCGCAACCCCAACAACGTGTACGACGCGGTGACCACGGTCGCCGTGGTGCTCTGCGCCCAGGGTGACGATCTGCGCAGCCCGCGCGACCTGGTCGGGGCCCTGCTGCGGTACCAGCACTCCAAGGACTTCGTCGCCACCGTGCTGAAGTGGATGCGCGTCTACAGCAAGAGCGCGGTCCTGGTGCCGAACGCGAAGGGCAACATCTCCACCGCGAAGACGACCGGCAACGCCGAGCGCCGGGACGACCCGCGGCAGGTGCCCGACGTACCGGACGACACCACGACGCCGACCCCGACGCCGACGGTGACTCCGCCGAGCACCACGGTGCCGCCGGTGCCGCCGGACTCGCCCGACGGCAAGCCCACCGTGCCGCGCCCGGCCGACACGGTAACCGACACACCGACGCACCGGCCGACGACGTCGCCGACCAAGACGCCGACCAAGACCCCCACGAAGACACCGACCAAGACCCCGAGTCCGACGCCGACCCCGACGCCGACTCCGACCCCCACGCCGACGCCGACCCCGACGCCCACGCCGACGCCGACGGACAGCCCGAGCGGGACGCCGTGCGACGGCAACGAGACCACCACCCCGACCTGTACGCCGGGCGGCGGCTCGCACGGATAACGGAGTCCCGGATACGGTCGGCTCATGACGGTATTGATGCCACGCCTCCGGCGCGGCGGGTCATGGGGCTGTAACTCCCGTCCTTCCCTCGTCGCTCCGGTCGCTTCGCTCCCTGCGCTCCTCAGTCCAGGCCGGGAGGCCCCATGACCGGAACCGGCGTACTCAGGCTGGTCGGCACCGTGTTGCCGTCCGGTGAGCGGCAGGAGCTCCACCTCAGCGGTGGGCTGGTCGTCGACCGGCCCACCGTTGCTGAGGTGACGACCGTGCACACCGGTGGCTGGATCGTGCCCGGCCTGGTCGACGCGCACTGCCACATCGGCCTCGACCAGCACGGCGCCGTCGACCGGGAGACCCAGGAGCAGCAGGCGATCGCCGATCGCGAGGCCGGTGCGCTCCTGGTCCGCGACGCCGGTTCGGCCGCCGACACCCGCTGGATCGACGAGCGCGAGGACCTGCCGAAGATCATCCGCGCCGGCCGGCACATCGCCCGCTCGAAGCGGTACATCCGCAACTACGGCTGGGAGATCGAGCCCGGCGAGCTGGTCGCGTACGTCGAGCAGGAGGCCCGCCGTGGTGACGGGTGGGTCAAGCTGGTCGGCGACTGGATCGACCGTGACGCCGGCGACCTGACTCCGTGCTGGCCGGCCGAGGCGCTGAATGCCGCGATCGCCCGCGCCCACGAGCTCGGCGCCCGGGTCACCGCGCACGTCTTCGGCGAGCACGCCCTCCCGGATCTGCTGGCCGCGGGCATCGACTGTCTCGAACACGGCACCGGCATCGAGCCGGAGCTGCTCAGCTGGATGGCCGAGCACCAGGTCGCCGTCGTACCCACGCTGATCCAGCTCGAGAACTTCCCGCAGTACGCCGACCAGGCCGCGAGCAAGTTCCCGACGTACGCCGCCCACATGCGCGACCTGTACGACCGCCGGCTGCACCGCCTGCGCGACGCCTTCGAGGCCGGAGTGCCGGTGTACGCCGGAACGGACGCGGGCGGGGTCCTCGGACACGGCCTCGTGGCGCAGGAGATCCAGGCCCTCACCGAGATCGGCCTGTCGGGGGAGCAGGCACTGGCCGCCGGGTCGTGGGGCGCACGCGCGTGGCTCGGCGCGCCGAGTGAGCTGCGCCCGGGCGATCCGGCCGACCTGGTCGTGTACGACGAGGACCCGCGCGTCGATCCCGGCGTACTGACGCACCCGCGGCTGATCGCGCTGCGGGGTCAAATCGTGTTCCGCCGGTGACCGGAAAGAATTCACTCAAACACTGGAATCAGCGGAAGATCTTCCCTTAGCGTGGGCTCACGGGACCGCCGACGCCCCTCGGCGGACCGGACACGGAAGGAACCGCCCCATGCGGAAGACCGCCCTGATACCCGCACTCCTGGCCGTCGGCGCGCTCGCGCTGACCGCCCTCCCGAGCGACGCGGCCGAACCACCAACTCTCGCAGGCGCGTTCAGCGCAGCCGCGGCGAAGTACGACGTGCCGCGTGAGGTGCTGGTCGGTGTCGCGTACGCCGAGACGCACCTCGACGACCACGACGGCGAGCCGAGCCAGGCGAACGGCTACGGCGTCATGCACCTCGCGAGCAACAACGTGAACAAGACGCTGTCCGAGGCGAGCAGGCTCACCGGTCTCCCGGTCGCCGAGCTCTCCAAGGACAACGCGTCGAACGTCCTCGGCGCCGCGGCGGTGCTCGACGCGTACGCCGACCAGGCGCGCCTGAGCGACAGGAGCGACCTCGGCAAGTGGTACGGCGTGATCGCGAAGTACTCGCACTCCGCCGACGCGCCGACCGCCCGGCTCTACACCGACGAGGTCTACCGCATCATCGGCAAGGGTGTGAACGCCGAAGGTGTGACCACGCAGCCGCAGCGAGTCGTTCCGGATCGCGGCGCCTATGCGAAGACCGCACCGCTCGGCACCGCCGCTGTCGACTACCCGGGCGCGATCTGGAACCCGGCCAGCACCAGCAACTACCGCGTCGGCCGGACCGCGGCGATCAGCACGATCGTCGTCCACGTGACCCAGGGCTCGTACGCCGGCACGATCAGCTGGTTCAAGAACCCGTCCGCCCAGGTCAGCGCGCACTACGTGATCCGCTCCAGCGACGGCGAGGTGACCCAGATGGTGGCCGAGAAGGACACCGCCTGGCACGTCCGCACCGAGAACCCGTACACGATCGGCATCGAGCACGAGGGGTTCGTCGACCAGCCGTCCTGGTTCACCGACGCGATGTACCGCTCCTCGGCCGCGCTCACCCGCAACATCGCCGACCGGCGGGGCATCCCGAAGGACCGGGCCCACATCAAGGCCCACAGCGAGATGCCGAACAACGACCACACCGACCCGGGCCCGAACTGGAACTGGGACTACTACATGCAGTTGGTGAACGGCGGCGAGCCGAACCCGCCGGAGTACAACTTCACCACCTGGGGCAGCGGCGTGAACGTCCGCTCCGCGCCGAAGCTGTCCGCGTCGGTCGTCACCACCCTGCCCGGCCCGACCCGTGTCTTCGTCGAGTGCCAGGTCCAGGGCGACACCGTGACCGCCGGCGGCTACACCAACAACTGGTGGGCGAAGCTGCGCGACCAGAAGGGCTACATGACCAACATCTACATCGACGACCCGAACCCCAAGCTCCCCGGCGTCCCGGAGTGCTGAACGACTAGGAGCCGCCCGGCCGCAGGCTAGGAGCCCGCGGCCGGGCCGCCCCGGAAGACCGAAGTCACTCGCTCTGTGAACTTGACGCGCCTGACAACGTAGGCCACTCTCAGATCTGAGAGCGCTCTCATCCACCGAACCGCCCCTAGGTGAGGAGAGTTCAGATGAAGGTCCTACTGGCCGCCGTACTCACGGCGGCTGTCCTGACGGTGCCCGCGCAGGCCCTGGCCGCGCCAGATCCACTGGCTGTCCCCGATCAGTCGGCCGCCATGCAACGTGACTTCGGTCTGACCGAGCCGCAGATGCAGGAACGCCTCGAGGCCGAGACCTCGGCCGCCAAGTTGTTGCCCGCGGCTCAGAAAGCGGCCGGCGCCGCGTTCGGTGGAGCCTGGTACGACGCCTCCACGCAGAAGCTCGTCGTCGGCCTGGCCGGCACCGTGGGACAGGAGCGCGCGGCCGCCGTACGGGCCACGGGTGCACAGGTGGCCGCAGTACCGGTGCCGGCGAGGCAACTCGACCAGCGCAAGGCTGCTGTCGACAAGCTGGCCGGCAAGGCCGTACCGGCGGTCGTCAGCGGCTGGGCGGCCGACCCGCGCAGCGGCAGCGTGGTGATCAACGTCCAAGCAGGCAAGCGTTCGGCCGCCGTCGATGCGTTCGTCGCCAAGGTCGCGCAGGCCGGGGCGGTCACGGTCAAGGAGGTCGCGGCGCAGGCGCCACGTACGTTCGCCGCCGGCACCGTCGGAGGTGACCCGTACTACGTCAGCAACATCCGCTGCTCGATCGGCTTCTCGGTACACGGCGGCTACGTCACTGCCGGACACTGCGGCCGCAGCGGCATCGTGCGCGGCTGGGACGGCTCGGACCAGGGCTCGTTCCGCGGCTGGTCCTTCCCGGGCAACGACTACGGCTGGGTGGCCACCGGGTACGGCTGGTGGACGGTGCCTGTCGTCCTGGGCTGGGGACAGACCAGCGACCGGCTCGTCCGAGGCTCCTGGGAGGCACCGATCGGGTCCTCGGTGTGTCGCAGCGGTTCTACGACGCACTGGCACTGCGGCACGATCCTCGCCAAGAACGAGACGGTGAACTACGGCAACGGCCAGCTGTTCTACGGCGCGACCAAGACCAGTGTCTGTGCCGAGGGTGGCGACTCCGGCGGCTCGTTCATCACCGGTGACCAGGCGCAGGGCGTGACATCCGGCGGCTGGGGCAACTGCAGCAGTGGCGGCGAGACCTGGTTCCAGCCGGTCAACGAGATCCTGCAGGCCTACAACCTGACTCTGCACACGGCCTAGCGAACTGTGGGATCCCCTTGTGCGCAAGGGGATCCCACAGCATCAGCAGAGTGGTACCCCGGGCAGTTGCGCGTTCGGATCGTCGATGTAGATGTTGCTGATGAAGCCGTTCTGGTCGCGCAGCTTGGACCACCAGTTGTTGGTGTACCCCTCGGCGTTCACGGTGTCGCCCTGCTTCTGGCAGAGCACCCACACCGAGGTCGGTCCGGGCAGCGTGGTCACGACCGGCGCACTGAGGCGTGCGTCGGCACGCACGTTCACGCCGGAGCCCCAGGTCATGTAGTTCTTGCCGGGACCGGAGCAGCCGTTGTCACTGGTCAGGAAGTAGGAGCCGTACGAGCCCGGGTAGGCGAGTGCGGACCCGTTGATGACGATGTTCTGACCGACGCCGTTGAGCAGTTGCTCGTAGTGGATGTGCGGGCCTGAGGAGTTCCCGGTACTGCCGGTGGTCCCGATCTGCTGGCCCTGTGCGACCTGCTGGCCGTTGGCAACGGAGTAGGCGGCCAGGTGGAAGTAGTAGGTCTTCCAGCCGCCGCCGTGCTCGATGGCGATGTAGTTGCCCGCACCGCTCGGCTGCGAGAAGCGGTACGCCGTACCGGCCGCGGAGGCGAGCACCGGCGTACCGTTCGTCGTCCCGCCGTCGGCGCGGATGAAGTCGAGTGCGCGGCGGACCTCAGCGGAGTGGTGGCTGTAGGTCCAGCGTTGGCCACACGGGAACGGGGCCTTGAAGTTCGGCGCGGCCTGCGCCTGCGTCGGCACCGCCACGAGGGTGGCGGCGCCGAGCAGGAGCGAGGCGAGTACTGCGAGAATCCTTCTGGGCGGCATGCTGCTCAGTGTCAGTCGTCAAGCAGCAACCTTCAACGGTTTGCGTCTGTAGTTAATTGTCAGGCGGACTCGTCCGCCACCGACTCCAGCGTCGGCTTCTCGTCGTCCTTCTTGGTGGCGAGCGAGTCGATCAGCTGCTTGGCCAGCGCGAAGCCGGAGCCACCCATGGTGATGGTCTTCACCAGGGTGTCCTCGATGCCCTGCGCGCCGTTCAGCACGACCATGTTGCCGACCTTCTCGAACGAGCTCGCCGCCGCGGCGACGATCTCCGGGTAGGCCTCGGCCAGCTGCTGCGCGACGACCGCGTCGGTGTTGGTGGCCAGCGCCTCGGCACGGGCCTTGATACCGGCCGCCTCGGCCATCGCCTTCGCCTGGACTGCGGCGGCCTCGGCCTTACCGGTCAGCTCGGTCGCCTTCGCCTGCGCCTCACCACGGAGGGCCACCTCCCGGGCCTGCGCCTCGGCGGCCGCGATCTGCGCGTCGCGTGCGGCCTGGGCCAGCGTGCGCTGCTTGTACGCCTCGGCGTCGGCCGGCTTCAGCACCGTCGACTCCAGCTGCTTCTCGGCCAGCGACGCGTTCAGCTTCGCGGTCTCGGTCTCGGCGACGACGACCTCCTGCCGGGCCAGCGCCTCGGCCAGCGGACCGGACTGCGACGCCTTCGACTTGGCCTGGTCGACCTCGGCCTGGTAACCGGCCTGCGCGATCGAGCTCTCCCGGACGGCGGCAGCCTTCTTCGCCGCGGCGGCCTGCTCGCGCTCGGTCGCCTCGCGGTCCCGCTCGGCCTGCGCGATCCGGGCCGCGGCCTCGACGGCGGCGGCCTGCGGCCGGCCGAGGTTCTTGATGTAGCCGGACTCGTCGTCGATCTCCTGGATCTGGAGCGAGTCGACGACCAGGCCCAGCTTCTCCATGTCGCCGGCCAGCGAGCCGCGGATGTTCGTGGTCAGCGTCTCCCGGTCGTGCAGCATCTCCTCGACCGTGGTGGAGCCGACGATCGCCCGCAGGTGACCCGCGAACAGCTCGTGGATCGTGCTCATCACCTGCTCGTCGCTCTGCTCCAGGAACCGGCGGGCGGCGTTCGCGATCGAGCCGTAGTCGTCACCGACCTTGTACGCCGTGACGCCCTTGATGTGCAGCGGGATGCCCTGGCTGGACACGCACGTGACGGTCAGCGGCGTGGCGCGGATGTCCAGCGGCAACCGCCGTACCGTCTGGAATCCGGGCAGCACCGCGGTGCCGCGGCCGACCACGATCTTGAAGCCGAGAGTCTCGTTGACCTGCTCCGAGCTCGAATGCGCGCCGAGGCCGGAGATGATCAGCGCCTCGTTCGGCTCGGCCACCCGCCAGACCATCCGGAACAGGATGAGAAGGACGACCACCGCCACCGCGGCGATGATCAGGTACGTCCAGAGCATTTCCCCTCCAGGGAACTAAGTTAAAGAGCGCGCGCGACGTAGACGGTGCGGGGCGGGTCGAACTCGACCACGACGATCTGCGTCCCCACCTCGAGTACCTCGTCGGTCGCCGGGTAAGCGTAGAAGGCCTCGGTGGCACCTCGGACCGGCAGCATCACCTCACCGACGATCCCCGGTGCGATCCGGCCGATCACCCGCCCCCGCTTGCCAACCATGTTGCCCCTCCGACGCACTTCCGCCTGCTGCAGTTCCCCCGAAGCTTAGGGCACGCCTTCCCGCACCACGGCCGGACGTTCGGTCGCACCTTGTGGTCGGCGGCTCACGAGCGCATGGTGGTGCTGTCGGAACGCACGGCCTGGGGGATTGGGGAGGGGCCATGGCCGAAGACGTGCAGGTCGAGGTGGTCGAGGCGGGGGCGGACGACGGGCGGCTCGAAGTGCTGGCGCTGCTGCTGCGGCAGGAGCTGCTGATGCTCGACGTGAACGCGGTCGAGCCGTACCAGGAGGGCGTCGCGCCGGAAGGGTCGAAGGGCGGGCTGGCCGCGGTCGCGGGCCTGCTGGGTGTTTCGCTGGCGCCGGGACTGCAGGCGCTCGGCTCGGTCATCGTGGTGATCCGGGAGTGGCTGCGCCGGTCGTCGTCCGGGCGGACGGTGAAGATCACCATCGACGGCGACGTGCTCGAGCTGAGCGGCGCCACCGGCGAGGTCCAGCAGCAACTGGTCGACGCCTTCGTACGACGGCATGCCGGAGCGGACGTGTGAGATGGACGCCAAGCGTCTCGCGCTCGTCGTCGCGAACGACCAGTACGACGACCCCGGCCTGAGGCAACTCCTCGCGCCGGCGCACGACGCCGCCGCGCTGGCCGAGGTACTGGCGGACCCGGCCGTCGGCGGATTCGACGTGCAGGTACTGCGGAACGCGTCGGCGCAGGAGATCCGCTTCGGGGTCGAGGACTTCTTCGCGGACCGCGGGCCCGAGGACCTGTTGTTGCTGCATTTCTCCTGTCACGGCTTGAAGAACGCGGCGGGGGAACTGTTCCTGGCGGTCGCCGACACGAGACCGACCCGGCTCGCGTCGACTGCCGTCGCGGCCGACTTCGTGAACCGGCAGATGGCGGACAGCCGGGCGCAGCGGATCGCCCTGTTCCTGGACTGCTGCTACGGCGGCGCGTTTCCCCGCGGAATGGTGGTCCGGGCAGCCGGTGAGGCACAGGTCCGGGACGCGTTCGCGGGCCAGGCCGACGTCGGCGGCGGTCGTGGCCGGGTGGTGATCACGGCGTCGAGTGCGATGGAGTACGCCTTCGAGGGCGGCCGGCTGGCGACCGATGCGACACCGGCGCCTTCGGTCTTCACCGGTGCGGTGGTCGACGGGCTGACCACCGGGGAGGCGGACCGGGACGGCGACGGGTGGGTCGGCCTGACGGAGCTGGTCGGGTACGTGACCGATCGCGTGCGCCGGGTGACACCGAACCAGAACCCGCAGATGTGGACCTTCGGATCGCAGGGCGAGCTGCTGATCGCTCGGAGCCGGGTACGGCGCATCACGCCGACACCCCTTGCTCCGGAGCTCACCCAGGCGATGGAGAGTCCGTTGCCGGCGGCAAGGTTCGGGGTCGTCGACTACCTCCGGGAACGCTTGTCCGGTGACGACCTCGGTCAGGCGTACGCGGCATGGCGTGCCCTGCAGGCGATGGTCGGCGACGACAGCCGCAAGGTTTCCGAAGCCGCTCAGGACGCAGTCGCTCGCGCCGCGCTCCGGATCAGTCCACCCGGCGTCGTCGAGCTCGTCGGCACCAGCACTGCGGAGCTCCAGCTCGCCGGTCCGCCGCTCGCCCTCACGGCAGCAGCGTCCTCCGACGTGGACTGGCTCAAGGTAGAGCAGGACGGCCGGACCATCCGCCTCCGCGCGGTGGAGTCGCCACCTGGCGTCCACGAGACGGAGGTTCAGATCACCGGCCCGATCGGCGACCACAACATTCCGGTCCGCCTCACGGTCGCAGCGCCTCGGCCGGCCGAGCCTCGACCTACACCACAGCCAGCAGCACGCCCAGCACCACAGCCAGTAGCACAGCCCGCGCCGCAGCCGGTGCAGGAACCTGCGCCACAGCCACAGGCCGCACCACCCGTCAGTCCAGCACCTGTCTTCGTGACCACCATTCCGCCCAAGAGCGCTACGCCGCCGCCCGAAGCTCCGCCCTGGTGGCTGCTCGCAGTGCTGCTCCTCGGCGGCATCCTCCTGATCGCCCTCAACTGGCCAGGAGCACCGCAGTCCCACAAGCTCTGGTACGACTCCAACACCGACTGGCTGGTGTATCGCAGCTGGGGCGACCCCATGATCCTCTCGTCCCTCGGCGTCCTGATCGCAGCTCTGGTGGCCCGATCCGCCGGTCCGATCGCACTCGGCATCGCGACCGGCTGCGCGGCAGCTGTCCTGGAAACAGGCATCCTGGTCCTGGGCGGCGGCATCTACTACGACGGGGCCAATAGATGGGCCGGCGCCACCACAGTCGCCGCCGGTCTGCTCGTAGTACTGCTCATCGCTCTGCGCCCGTGGAAACCAGCTCTGTCGCCGGTGCATCCAGTACCGGCGGTGTTGGTCGTTGCCGGTGGCCTGCTGTTGCTCGCAAGCCAGCTGGTCACGGACTCTGACGACATCGCGTTCGTCGACGTCACCCCACTGGCGATCCTCGGGCCTCTGGTGACGGTAGCGCTCGGCTGGCTGGCGACAGCAGGGCCGGCGCCGCTGTGGGTCCGTGCGGCCGCTACGACGTACGCGATCATCAGCACTGTGGCCTACGTGCCCGCGCTGACCGAGGGCGACGCACCGGCCGTGTTCGTGACTGCACTGGCCGGCAACGCACTGGTCGTTGCCGGTGTGCTCAGCCGCGGACTGCGCCCTCCGTCGCGCCCTTGATGAACTGTCGGGCGAACACCGCGAAGACGATCACCAGCGGGATCATCGCGAGCAACGCGCCGGTCATCACCATGCTGTAGTCGACTCCGTGCGCACGGTTGAGCGTCGACAGCGCGACCTGCAGCGTCACGTGATCGGGGTCGGTCAGCACGATCAGCGGCCACATGTAGTCGTTCCACGAACCCACGAACGTGAAGATGCCCAGGAACGCCAGCGCCGGCCGCGCCGACGGCAGCGCGACGTGCCAATACGTCCCGAAGAAGCCGCAGCCGTCGAGGGTCGCGGCCTCGACCAGCTCGTCGTGGATCGAGTTCCGGAAGTACTGCCGCATCCAGAAGATGCCGAACGCGTTCGCCGCACCCGGGATGATCAGCGCCTTGAGCGAGCCGACCCAGCCGAGGATCGCCATCGTCTGGAACTGCGGTACGGCGGCCAGTTGCGCCGGCAGCAGCATCGTCGCCAGCAGGATCACGAACAAAGCGTTCCGCCCGGGGAACCGGAACTTGGCGAACGTGAACGCGGCCAGCGAGTCGAAGAACAGCACCAGCAGCGTGGTCGACACCGCGACGATCGCGGTGTTCGCCATCGACTGGAAGAACGCGACGTTGTCGAGCACGTGCCGGACGTTGTCGCCGAAGTGCCCGCCGAACGTGAACTTGGGCGGGAACCGGTAGATGTCCGCGGTCGTGTTCGACGCCATCACGATCGTCCACACGAACGGGAACAGGAACACCAGCAGCGCGAGCACGAGCGCCGCGTGCAGCGCGAGCCCGCGCAGCCTGGAGCGGGTCATCGGTTCTCACCCCGTTCGCGGAAGATCCGCCAGTTGATGGCCGTGAACAACAGCACGAGCGCGAAGATGCTGAGCGCGATCGCAGCGGCGTACCCGTAGTCGTTGTCGAGGAACGCGGCCCGGTAGAAGAACAGCACCACGGTCATCCCGCTCTGCCCGGTGCCGCCGCTGTTGCCGACCATCACCTGCGGCTCGGTGAACGTCTGCAGCCCGCCGATCGTGGACATGACGACGGTGAACAGTACGACGGGACGCAGCTGCGGCAACGTGATCGAGAAGAACGTTCGGACCGCCCCCGCCCCGTCCACCTTGGCGGCCTCGTACTGCTCCTTCGGGATCGCCTGCAGGCCGGCCAGGTAGATCAGCGTGTTGTACCCGACCCACTGCCACACGATCATCGTCGAGATCGCGATCTTGATGCCCCACGGCTGCCCGAGCCAGTCCTGCTGAGGGATGCCGAGCGAGCGCAGCGCGGCGTTCACCAGACCGAAGTTCGTGCTGAAGATCGAGCTGAAGAAGATCGCCATCGCGACCAGCGACGTGACGTTCGGGATGAAGTACGCGATCCGGTAGACGTTGGTGAACCGGACCGCGGACTGCAGCATCACGGCGAGGACCAGCGCCAGCACCAGCGTCGGGACCGTCGACATCAGGAACAGGACGACGGTGTTCTCCAGCGCCTGCCAGAACGTCGGGTCCTTGATCAGGAACGCGAAGTTGTCCAGCCCGGTGAACCTGCGCGCGCTCAGCCCGTCCCAGCGCTGGAACGCCAGCACGATCGTGGACAGCATCGGGTACAGCCCGAACACCGCGAACAGGACGTAGAACGGCGACAACGCCAGATAGAACCGCCAGTACGACCAGATCCGCTTCCGGCCGGCCGTCGCCGTCAAAACAGGGCTGGCTACCGTCGCCGTAGCAGTCACTGCACCCCCTGCCGCTTGGCGATCGCCTTCGCCTTGGACACGGCGGCCGACCAGGCGGCGTCCGAGGTCTTGGCGCCGGACTGCACGGTCTTCAGCTCGTCGTGGAACGGCGCGGCGACCGAGTCGTCGTACGGGCTCTGGTACGCGACCGGGATCGCCTTCGCGGCCGGTCCGAAGACGTCGATCGGGACCTGCCCGCCGAAGAACTTGTCCGCGGCCTTGAGCTGAGGCTTGTCGTACGCCGCCGGCGTCGACGGGAAGATCTGGGCGTCGGCGAACGCCTTCGCCTCGTTGTCGGGGCTGAGCATGTACTTGATCACGTCGAACGCCTTCTGCGGATCGGCAGCGTTCTTGGTGATCGCGAGGAACGAGCCGCCGAAGTTCGCCGGGCCGCTCGGTGTCGGCGCCAGCCGCCACTTACCGGCGCCGGTCTTCACCGCGGACTTGATGTCCAGGGCAACCCACGCGGCGCCGATGTGCGCGGGCACCGTGCCCTGGTCGAGGCCCGCGTTCCAGTCCGGGCTGCCGCTCGGCGTCTTGCCGTCGATCTTCAGCGTCATCGCCTTCACCGAGGTGTCCCAGGCCTTGCGGATGTGGTCCTGGTCGCCGATGAACTTGTTGTCCTGGGAGATGTACCGCTCGGTGCCCTGGCCGACGACCATGTCGTAGAGGTCGGTCGCGTCCCAGACCAGCAACGCCTTCGGGTTCTTCGCCTTCAGTTGGACCCCGGCCTCGAAGAAGGCGTCCCAGGTCTTCAACTGCTCCGCCACCGCGGCCGGGTCGCTCGGCAGACCGGCCGCCGCGAAGACGTCCTCCCGGTAGTACAGCGCTGTCGGGCCGACGTCGATCGGCAGGCCGATCACCTTGCCGTCGAGTGTTGTCGCCTGCTTGACCTTCCACTCCAGGTAGTCGCCGAGGACTGCGTCCGCGCCGACGGTCTTCAGGTCGACGAACCGATCCGCCTGGGGCAGCAGTGACGCGATGTCCTCGCCCTTGAGACCGGTGATGTCCGGGATCGACGTACCGCCGTTGAACGTGGTGACCAGCTTCTGCTTGAAGTCGCCGCCGATCTCGGAGTACTTGATCTTCGGGTCCGGGAAGTGCGCGATCGTGTCGTCGAGCACCGACTTGCCCAGGCCGCCCGGCCAGCACCACATCGTCAGCTCGGTGGCGGCGTTCTTCTTGGTCGTCGTACCGGCGTCCATTCCGGACGAGCAGCCGACGAGTGCGCCACCAGCCATAGTTCCGGCGACGGCCGCGAAGCCCCCGAGCAGTGTCCGACGTGAGAGCTCCATGGTTCTACCTTCCTGAGTGTGCGCTGATCAGCGCCTGGAGGTGGTGGTCTTCCGGATGCGCGGCCTGCCAGGCCGCGAGGTCGGCCCAGCGCGGTGCGGCGTCCGCACCGCCGAGCCGGGTGACGGAGAGCGCCGCGGTGAGTGCGGCGAACCGCACCCGCTGCGCCAGCGGCAGCTCCCAGAGCGTGGCGGCGATGAAGCCGGCGGCGAACACGTCACCCGCCCCGGTGGTGTCCGCCGCCGGGACCTGATACGCAGGTACGGTGACCTGCTCGCCGGTACTCGCGTCGAGAGCAGTGGCGCCCGCTGCGCCGTTGGACACGACCACGAGCGGCACCCGCTCAGCCAGCCGGTGCATCGCCTGCTCCGGTGAGTCCGTCCGCGTGTAATGCATGGCCTCATCGGCGTTCGGCAGGAACACGTCGCAGTGCTGGAGCTGGTCGAGCACTTCCGGGTCCCACTGCTCGCTCGGGTCCCAGCCGACGTCGGCGAACACCACGCTGCCGGCCGCCTTCGCTTTCGCCAGCCACTCGTTCGGCCAGGGACCGATGTGGGCGGCGACGGCTCGAGCGGCCGGCGGCGTGGTGATCAGCTCGTCGGCCGACAGCGGGGGAGGGGTGCCCCGGGTGACCAGCGCCCGGTCTCCTGCGTAGGCAAGGGCCACCGTCAATGGGGTCTGCCAGCCGGCGAGTCTTCGGGAGAGTGTCAGATCGATCCCTTCGGCGGTGAGGTACGCCCGGACCCGGTCGCCTCCGGCGTCCGCGCCGAACGCGGCCGCCATACCGGTGCGCAGGCCGAGCCGGGCGAGCGCGACGGCGAAGTTCGCGATGCCGCCTGGGCTCTCGTGCGACTCGGTGGCCCAGACCTCGGTGCCCGGCCGCGGTGCCGCGGGCAGGCCGAGGACCAGGTCCTCGAAGACCAGACCGGACACGACGACATCGAGGGCGGCACCGTCCAGCTCGGGCATCTGAAGCCACACTCCTGCAGGGTCGATCAAACTCGTGCATGAATCTTGAAACTCTTGCTCAGGATCCGCAATACCTGATCACGAATTTGACTGAAAGTGACGGAGTTTGCGTGATACGGTCTGTCTGTGTTGCCGAAGCAGCGTCAGGATCAGATCGTCCGCGCACTCCGGGCCGACGGCGCCGGGGGCGTCAAAGTGCTGGCCGAGAAGCTCGGCGTCAGCGAGGCCACCATCCGGCGCGACCTCGAGCAGTTGCACGCCGAGGGTCGCCTGACCCGCGTGTACGGCGGGGCGCTCGCGGTGGACGGCGGTGACGAGCCGTTCGCCGACGTCAACGCCGTGCACGCCGAGGAGAAGGACCGGATCGCGCGGCGTGCCGCCGACCTGGTGGCCGACGGCGAGTCGGTGCTGCTGGACATCGGTACGACGGCACTCCGGGTCGCTCAGCACCTGCACGGCCGGTCGTTGACCGTGGTGACCAGCAACCTCGCCGTACTGGAGGAGCTGCAGAACGACGAGCAGATCGAGCTGATCGTGCTGGGCGGGTTCGTGCGGCGCAGCTACCGGTCGCTGGTCGGATACCTGACCGAGGAGAGTCTGCGGCAGATCCACGTCGACTGGCTGTTCCTGGGCACCAGTGGCGTCCGGCCCGACGGCCGGGTGATGGACAGCACGATGATCGAGGTGCCGGTGAAGCGGGCGATGATCAAGGCCGCCGACCGTGTGGTCCTGCTCGCCGACCGCACCAAGTTCCCCGGCCACGGCGTGGCCCGGGTGTGCGAGCCGGGAGAGCTCGCCATGGTCGTCACCGAACCCGGCGCCGACGAGACGACCCGCGCCCAACTGACCGAAGCAGGAGTCGAGGTGGTCCTCGCGTGAAGCTGACGATCCTGGGCGGGGGCGGCTTCCGGGTTCCGCTGGTGTACCACGCGCTGCTCGGTGACCGCGGGTCCGGGCGGATCACGTCGGTCGTCCTGTACGACGCCGACCCGTCGCGGCTGTCCGCCGTCGCCGCAGTCCTCCGCCAGCAGGCGGCCGCGGCGCTCGATCCGCCGGTCGTGACCGCGACCACGGATCTCGACGACGCCCTGCGGGGCGCTGACTTCGTCTTCTCGGCGATCCGGGTCGGTGGCCTCGAGGGACGGACCGTGGACGAGCGGGTCGCCCTGGACCTCGGTGTCCTGGGGCAGGAAACGGTCGGCGCCGGCGGGATCGCCTACGGGCTGCGGACGCTCCCGGTCGCGGTGCAGATCGCCCAGCGGATCGCGGCGGTCGCGCCGGATGCCTGGACCATCAACTTCACCAACCCGGCCGGCATGGTCACCGAGGCGATGATTCCGTACCTGGGTGACCGCGTGATCGGCATCTGCGACTCACCTTCCGGTCTGGGTCGCCGGGCCGCGGCGGCGCTGGGCGTGGACCCGTCTACCGCGTTCTACGACTACGCCGGGCTGAACCACCTCGGCTGGCTCCGCGGCCTGCGATCCGAAGGAGTAGACCGCCTGCCGGACCTCCTGCAGTCCGCCGACGCGTTGACCTCCTTCGAGGAGGGCCGGCTGTTCGGTGCGGACTGGTTGCGCTCGCTCGGGGCGATTCCGAACGAGTACCTGCACTACTACTACTTCGCGCGCGAGACGCTGGCCGCCGTACAGGGGGTTCGGCAGACGCGTGGAGCGTTCCTGCTGGAGCAGCAGGCCGCGTTCTACGCCGAGACCGGTGAACACCCGGAGCAGGCGCTCGAGCTGTGGCAGAAGACGCGGGCCGAACGCGAGGCAACGTACATGGTGGAGAGTCGTGAGGTCGCGGACGCGGGGGAGCGGGACGAGCGCGACATGGCGGCCGGCGGGTACGAGCAGGTCGCGCTGTCGCTGATGCGGGCCATCGCGCACAACGAGCGGGCGTCCTTGATCCTCAACGTCCGGAACCGCGGGACCCTGCGCCACCTGGACGACGACGCGGTCGTGGAGATCCCGTGCACCGTCGACGCGAACGGGGCGCTGCCGGTGACCGTGTCGCAGCTCACCGACCATCAGGCCGGACTGGTCTGCGCGGTGAAGGCCGTCGAACGGTCCACGATCGAGGCCGCCGGCGCCGGATCCCGCTCCGCGGCCCTGCGTGCCTTCGCCTGGCACCCCCTGGTCGACTCGGCGACCGTCGGCCGGCGTCTCCTCGACGCCTATGCTGATCACCTGCCCGGCCTCGCCCGTTTTCGCGCTTGACACCGGATTGGTCGATGTGCGGCCGGATCTGGCACAATGGCCTGCTGAGTCCGTCCAGGTTCCGTGCAGCCCTCTAACTCCACGTCCCGGCCGGCCCATCGAGTCTCACTGCGTTGTCCCCACGACGCGTCGTGCTGCTCACCAAGACAGGAATTCCAAGGGAGACCCCACAAACGTGGCAGTCAAGATCCGTTTGAAGCGCATCGGCAAGAAGCGCACCCCGCACTACCGCATCGTCGTGATGGACGCCCGCGCCAAGCGGGACGGCCGCGCGATCGAGGAGATCGGGATCTACAACCCGAAGACCGAGCCCTCGTTCATCCGCGTCGAGTCGGAGCGGGCGCAGTACTGGCTGGGCGTCGGCGCGCAGCCGAGCGAGGCCGTCGAGGCGCTCTTCAAGGCCACCGGCGACTGGCAGAAGTTCAAGGGCCTGGACGCCCCGGCGCCGCTGCGGGTGGCCGAGCCGAAGCGGGACAAGCAGGAGATCTTCAACGAGGCGCTGGCCGAGGCCCACGGCTCGCTGAAGACCGAGGCGGTCACCGCCAAGAAGACGGCGAAGAAGGCCGAGAAGAAGGACGACGCCGCCGAGGCCCCCAAGGCCGACGAGGCGAAGGCCGACGAGGCCAAGGCCGACACCAAGGCTGACGAGCCCAAGGCCGACGAGGCTGCGGCCGAGTCCACCGAGGCCTGACCATGATGGAGACCGAGGCGCTCGAGCACCTGGTCCGAGGCATCGTGGACAACCCCGACGACGTCAGCGTCCGGGCCCGGAACCTGCGGCGTGGCCGCACCCTCGAGGTGCACGTCCACCCCGACGACATCGGCAAGGTGATCGGCCGCAACGGCCGCACCGCCACCGCGATCCGCACCGTCGTCGGCGCCATCAGTTCCGAGTCCTCGCTGCGCATCGACTTCGTCGACGAGCTCAACCGGCGTCCGCGCCGCTGACTCGGTAGTTCACAGCAGTCCTGTGAGGGGCCGCACCCGGTCTGGGGTGCGGCCCCTCATCTCGTACAAAGGAGTAATGCAGGTGTTGGTGACTGTCGGGCGGATCGGCCGCGCGCACGGGATCAAGGGCGAGGTCGGCATCGACGTACGTACCGACGAGCCGGACCGCCGGTTCGCCGACGGAGCGACCGTCGTGACCGATGCCAAGGTGTCGCGGACACTGACGATCGCCTCGAGCCGCTGGCACAGCGGGAAGCTGTTGGTGAAGTTCGCCGAGGTGCCGGACCGGACCGCGGCGGAGCAGCTGCGCAACCTGGTCATCCAGTCCGAGATCGACGAGGACGAGCGGCCCGAGGACCCCGAGGAGTACTACGACCGCGACCTGATCGGCCTCGCGGTCCGCACCACCGACGGCGCCGACGTGGGCGAGGTGACCGACGTCGTGCACCTGCCGGCGCAGGACCTCCTGGAGATCCGGCGTACCGCGGGCAACCTCGTGCTGGTCCCGATGGTCGAGGAACTCGTCCCGGAGATCGACATCGACAAGCGGTACGTCGTCGTGGCGGACCGCCCCGGCCTGCTCGACCCCGAGGGCGCAGAGGTCGTCCCGACCGAGCCGGAGGGCTGACATGCGGCTGGACGTCGTCACGATCTTCCCGGAGTACCTGGCCGCCCTCGACGTCTCCCTGGTCGGGAAGGCGGCCAAGAGCGGTCTGCTGGACGTCCACCTGCACGACCTGCGCGACTGGACCCACGACCGCCACCGGACCGTCGACGACACCCCGTACGGCGGGGGAGCGGGCATGGTGATGAAGCCGGAGCCGTGGGGGCAGGCGCTGGACGCGATCGCCCCCGTCGACGGTCCCGCGCAGCCGCGGCTGATCGTTCCGACGCCGGCCGGGCGTCCGTTCACGCAGGAGCTCGCGTACGAGCTGGCGGCCGAGCCGTGGCTGGCGTTCACCTGCGGCCGGTACGAGGGCATCGACGCGCGCGTGGCGTCGTACGCCGCCGAGCGGATGCGCGTCGACGAGGTGTCCATCGGGGACTACGTGCTGAACGGCGGTGAGGTCGCCGTCCTCGTCATGGTCGAGGCCGTGGCCCGGCTCCTGCCCGGTGTGATCGGCAACCCCGAGTCGCTGGCCGAGGAGTCGCATTCCGGCGACGGCCTGCTCGAGTACCCGGTCTACACGAAGCCGCCGAGCTGGCGCGGGCACGACGTACCCGAGGTCCTGCTGTCCGGCAATCACGGGCTGATCGCGCAGTGGCGCCACGAGGAGTCGGTACGGCGTACCGCAGAACGCCGGCCGGATCTGCTGGCGGCGTGGGGCGACGTACTGGCCGGCAAGGACGAGGCGAGTGCCGGGGTCCGCATCCTGCCCGCTACGACGGCCGATGCAGGCGAGATCCACGTGCTGCAGCTGGCCGCGTTCCTGTCCGAGGCCCGGCTGTACGACGACTACACGATCCCGCCCCTGACCGAGGACCCCGGCGCGACCGTGGCGCGTCTGGAACGCGGGACCGTCCTGAAGGCGGTCGCCGGCAGCCGCATCGTCGGCTCCGTTCAGTTGACGGTCGACGGTGAGGTCGGCTCGATCGAGCGACTTGTCGTTGCTCCCGACTGGCAGGGCCGCGGCCTCGGTACGCGCCTGCTGCGGGCCGCCGAGCAGCTGGCTCCGGCGGACGTCACGTCGTACACCTTGAACACCGGTGCCCAGAGCGACCGGAACCTGGCGCTCTACCGGAAGGCGGGCTACCGGGAGACCCGCCGCACGCCCCAGACGCCGAAGGTCGATCTGGTCTACCTGGCGAAGCGTCGTCGCCGTAAGTGACGAGCGTGAGCCGAGCCGTAGCTTTACCCTGCGCTGACGACTCGGGCTGATTTCGTTACCGTGAGGGGCGTGTGGCAAGATTGTCTGCTGCTGCCCTTCGGTGCTCCTGCCACAGGGGGTGACCACCGACCGGCAGCCTTTTGATGACTTCATCACCACCGACATTCGTGGGTGACCTGTGGCACGCGCGAGGAAGAGACACCTGATGAGCAAGGTCCTGAACGAGCTCGACAACGCGAGCAAGCGCGACGACATCCCCGCCTTCCGCCCCGGTGACACCGTCAAGGTGCACGTCAAGGTCGTCGAGGGCAACCGGTCCCGCGTCCAGGTCTTCCAGGGTGTCGTGATCCGCCGCCAGGGCGGCGGCCTGCAGGAGACCTTCACGGTCCGCAAGGTCAGCTTCGGCGTCGGCGTCGAGCGGACCTTCCCGGTGCACACCCCGATCGTCGAGAAGATCGAGGTCGTCACCCGCGGCGACGTCCGCCGCGCCAAGCTGTACTACCTGCGCGAGCTGCGCGGTAAGGCGGCGAAGATCAAGGAGAAGCGCGAAGTTCCGGCCTCCTGACGCCGCGTAACGACGACGGTCACCTATGGCGCCGAGCACTGCGACTCGCGCTCGCCCTCGCCCGGTTTCCAGGAGGGCACGTCGCAGCAAGGGACGTCACCGCAGGCTGAAGCAGCGGAATCCGCTGCTCAGCCTGCTCGTCGAGATGGGCACCGTCACGGCGCTCGCGCTCGTCATCACGGTGGTCCTGCGGCTGTTCGTCGCGGAGGCGTTCTACGTCCCGTCGGAGTCGATGTACGACACGCTCACGAAGGACGACCGGATCCTCGCCGAGAAGATCAGCTACCTGCACCGCGACGTCGACCGCGGTGACATCGTCGTCTTCAAGGACCCCGACAACTGGCTGAACGAAGAGCAGGTTCAGCCGGGCGCGATCCGCCGGCTCGGTGAGTTCGTCGGCATCCTGCCGCGCAGCGGTGAGGGTCACCTGGTGAAGCGGGTGATCGGCCTCGGTGGCGACCGGGTGATCTGCTGCAACAAGCAGGGCCAGATCACCGTCAACGGCATCCCGCTGGACGAGCGGGAGTACCTGCTGCGCGACGCCAGGCCGTCCGAGCAACCTTTCAACGTGCTGGTGCCGGCCGGTCACCTGTGGGTGATGGGGGACAACCGGGCCGAGTCCGCCGATTCCCGCGCCCACATGGGCGGCCCCGGCGGCGGATTCGTGCCGGTCGACAACGTGGTTGGCCGGGCCTGTTGCGTAATCTGGCCGTCTGACCGGATGACGATGCTGCGTCCTCCGGAAACCTTCAAGAAGCCGGGGCTGAAGAAGTGACCGATACGCCGACCAAGACGGACGCCAAACCCGCCCATCGCTCGGGCTTCGCGGCGGCCGCCCGTGAGTTCGTGCTGATCGTGGTCGGGGCGCTGATCGTCTCGTCGATCCTGCGGGCTTTCGTCGGGCAGATGTTCATCATCCCGAGCGAGTCGATGGAGAACACCCTGCTGGTCGGTGACCGGGTCGTGGTCGAGAAGCTGACCGGCGTCGAGCGTGGTGACGTGGTCGTGTTCGAGGACCCGGGCGGCTGGCTCGGCGCGGAGGAGAGCGGCCAGAAGCGCGGCTCGGTCGGCCGGTTCTTCGAGATCGTCGGCCTGCTGCCGGACTCCAGCCACGGCCACCTGATCAAGCGCCTGATCGGCATGCCCGGCGACAAGGTCGCCTGCTGCGACTCCAAGGGCCGCCTGCTGGTCAACGGCCAGCCGCTCGACGAGACCAGCTACCTGTACCCCGGCGACGCCCCGTCCCAGATGGAGTTCCAGGTCACCGTCCCGGCCGGCCGGGTCTTCTTGATGGGCGACCACCGGTCCGCCTCCGGCGACTCCCGGGTGCATCTGCAGGACCTCGACGCGAACGGCGGGAACCAGGGCGACGCGGCGTTCGTGCCGCTCGACAAGGTCACCGGGCGGGCGATCATGATCGTCTGGCCGGCGGGGCGGTGGGGCAAACTCGGCGTACCCGACACGTTCAAGTCGGTCCCGGGGGCCGGTCCGGCACCGGACAAACCGTCGATCTCCCTCACGGCACCACCCAAGACCGCCGGCTGAACGGGACCTCTGAGATGGCCGCCGCCGTCTGCGGTTGTCGGCTGCTGTGCTTAGGGTGGGTTGTGTGATGCGGAGGGCTGGATGAGCGCGCTGCCGCGCGGGAGCACGGTACGGCGGGACGCCGGGTTGTACGGGTACGAGCGGGCCCTGCGCCGGGTCGGTCTGGATCCGATCGCCGGCGTCGACGAGGCCGGTCGCGGACCGTGTGCCGGCCCGCTGGTGGCCGCCGCGGTGATCCTGCCCGACGGCAAACGCGGCCAGATCCCGGAGCTGGCGGACTCCAAGCTGCTCACCGCGAAGGCGCGGGAGCGCTGTTACGAGGAGATCCGCAAGCGGGCGGTCGCGTGGTCGGTGGTGTCCATCGAGGCGGCCGAGTGCGACCGGCTCGGCATGCACGTCGCGAACGTGGAGGCGCTCCGCCGGGCGCTGTTCCGGCTCGACGTGCGGCCGGCGTACGTGCTGACCGACGGGTTCGGCGTCGACGGGCTCGGCGTACCGGGCCTGGCGATCTGGAAGGGTGACCGCGTGGCGGCTTGTATCGCGGCGGCGTCCGTGATTGCCAAGGTGACGCGGGACCGGGTGATGGAGCACTGGGACAAGGAGTACCCGCAGTACGGGTTCGGGATCCACAAGGGTTACTGCACCCCGGAACACCAGGCGGCACTGGACGAATACGGCCCGTGCCCACAACATCGACGGCGGTTCGAGAATGTCCGCCGCAGTCTGCGGCCCGATATGGGACAGAATGTGACCAGTCCCACCGGAGTGGAGAGCCTGCATGAGCGCTGACGACCTTGAGAAATACGAGACCGATATGGAGCTGCAGCTCTATCGGGAGTACAAGGACGTCGTCGGGATCTTCAAGTACGTCGTCGAGACCGAGCGGCGCTTCTACCTGTGCAACGCGGTAGATCTGAAGGTTCGCACCGAAGGCGGCGACGTGTACTTCGAGGTGACCATGGCCGACGCATGGGTCTGGGACGTCTACCGTTCCGCCCGTTTCGTCAAGAACGCCAAGGTGGTCACCTTCCGCGACGTCAACATCGAGGAGCTCGCGAAGTCCGACCTCGAGGTCCCGAAGGATTCCGACTTCGGTCGCTGACCGCTGTCCACGGTGGGCAGTTGTCCACAAGTTGAAGGAGAGGTCCGTTTCCGAGGCCTGATCCCGGCATCTTCTCTGCCGGAGGTGGTCATCGATGCGGACCAGGAACACCGTCGGACGGTACGGCGAGGATCTCGCCGCGAGGTATCTCGCCGGAGAAGGTTTCGCCGTGCTCGAGCGCAACTGGCGCTGCGAGCTCGGCGAGATCGACATCGTGGCGCGCGAAGGCGGCACACTCGTCGTCTGTGAGGTGAAGACCCGCCGCGGGCTGAACTACGGCTCACCGCTGGAGTCGATCACCTACCGCAAGCTGGTGACGCTGCGGAAGCTGGCGGGCCGCTGGCTGCAGACCCATCAGCTCAGACCGGCCGCGGTCCGGATCGACATCATCTCGGTCCTGTTCGACCACAACACGCCTCCGCGGGTGGATCACGTGCGAGGTGCGGCCTGATGGCGCTCGCACAGACCTGGTCCGTCGCTCTGGTCGGGCTGGAGGGCCACCTCGTCGAGGTGGAGGCCGACATCGCCCAGGGCCTGCCGAAGACGACCCTGATCGGTCTCCCGGACACATCCCTGTCCGAGGCCCGCGACCGGGTCCGCGCCGCCGTGGTGAACAGCGGCGAGCGGTTCCCTGACCGGAAGGTCACGATCGGCCTGTCGCCCGCGACCTTGCCCAAGACCGGCTCGCACTACGACGTCGCCATCGCCTTGAGTTTGCTGACGGCAGCCGGCGTGGTCGATCCCGGCGCGCTCCGCCGGACGGCGATCATCGGCGAACTGGGGCTCGACGGCCGGATCCGTGAGGTCCGCGGCGCGCTCGCCATGACGCTGGCGGCGTCCCGCGCCGGCTTCGACCGCATCGTCGTCCCGGACCTGAATGTCGGCGAGGCCCGCCTGGTCCCCGGCATCCAGGTGTACGGCGCTCGCTCGCTGCGTCAGGTCCTCGCGCTCCTCCGCGGGACCGAGATCCCGGACGAGGCACCGCCTCGCGCCGAGCCACGCCTGGTGTCGGAGTCGCTGAGCCGGGTGCCGGCGGTCGATCTCGACGACGTCATCGGCCAGCAGGAGGGCCGCCGAGCGATCGAGGCCGCGGCCGCCGGTGGGCATCACCTGTTCCTGCACGGACCGCCCGGGTCGGGCAAGACGATGCTGGCCGAGCGCCTCGCAGGCCTGATGCCCGACCTGAGCACGGACGACTCGCTGGAGGTCTCGGCCGTGCACTCGCTCGCGGGGCTGCTCACGAACGACGCCGAACTGGTCGTCCGGCCGCCGTTCATCGCGCCGCACCACACAGCGTCGCTGGTGAGCCTCGTCGGCGGCGGGTCGGGTGTGCCGAGGCCGGGCGCGATCAGCTGCGCGCACCGCGGCATCCTCTTCATCGACGAGGCGCCGGAGATGCACCCGCTGACCCTGGACACGCTCCGGCAGCCGCTCGAGTCGGGATTCGTCGAGGTGCACCGCGCCGCGGCTGTCGCCAAGTTCCCGGCCCGCTTCATGCTGGTCCTGGCCGCCAACCCGTGCCCTTGTGGCCTGTCCGGCACCAATCAGGGCATCTGCAGCTGCACGCCCCAGGTCCTCGCGCGATACCGCCAACGGATCAGCGGCCCGATCAAGGACCGCCTGGACATCCAGCGCCAGATCCTGCCGGCCGCCCGGACGGTCACCGACGGCCAGACCGTGGAGTCGACCGCAGTCGTCGCCACCCGGGTCCAGGCCGCCCGCGATCGCCAGGCACACCGCTACCGCAAGACGGCCTGGACCTTGAACAGCGAGATCCCCGGCCCTGTCCTGCGCCGCGACTACCCCTTGGACGACGCCAGCCACCGCCTCCTGGAAGACCACTACGCCGCCGGCCGCCTCACCGCCCGCGGCTTCGACCGAGTCGTCCGCCTCGCCTGGACCCTCACCGACCTGGCCGCCCTGGCCACGCCCACCGTCGACCAGACCCACGAAGCCTTCCAACTCCGGTCCGGCCAGCCCCTGACCCCGCTCACCGACACGCGCCCCCTCAAAGGACCCCTCCAATGACAAGCAGCCCGGTCCTGACCAATACCCCCGAATACTCCCGTCCGATCCATCAGACAAGCGTCCTTGCCAGCAGCAACGAGGCTCACGAACCCGCTGCGGCTGCGTGCACAGCGCGGCTCAGGCCCCAGGAACTTGTCGCCCGAGACCGTGCCGGCGCTGGATCCGGCTCCGGCAGCGGGAGCCCTGGGGCCGAGATGACGACCGGGGCGAACGGCGACCAAGAGCGACTTGCCCGCGCCGGCCTGTCGCGCGTCGTCGAGCCAGGTGACCTCGCCGCCCTGAAGGCCTTCGACGGCCTGCCTGCCTTGGAGATCTGGGACCGTCTCCAACGCGGTGCCCCGGGCCTCGAGCGCTGGTCCACACGCCTGGCCGACGCCAACCCAGAGCGAGATCTCGAGCGCGCCGCAGCCGCGGGAGCACGGTTCGTGATCCCGGGCGACGACGAGTGGCCGGACCAACTCGACGTACTCGAAGAAGCAGGACAACTGACCCGCCGAGCCGGAGTGCCGTACGGCCTCTGGGTCCGCGGCCGCGCAGACCTCCGCCACGCGGTAACCCGAGCCGTTGCACTGGTCGGTGCCCGCGCCTGCTCGTCGTACGGCGAGCACGTGGCGGCCGAGTTGTCCTCGGGCCTGGCCGACAACGGCGTGACGATCGTTTCCGGTGGTGCCTTCGGCATCGATGCGGCCGCACACCGGGGAGCACTCGCCGCCTCCGGCCTGACGATCGCGGTCCTCGCCTGCGGGGTCGACGTCAGCTACCCGAAACGCAACTCGGCCCTGCTCAGCCGGATCGCCGAGGACGGCCTGGTCGTCGCCGAGCTCCCACCCGGCTGCTCACCGACCAAACTCCGCTTCCTCGCCCGCAACCGCCTGATCGCCGCGATCACCCAAGGCACCGTGGTCATCGAGGCCGCGGTCCGCAGCGGCGCCCTGAACACCGCGGGCTGGGCCGAACAATGCGGCCGGACCGTCCTGGCAGTCCCCGGTCCCGTCACGTCCCGCATGTCCGCAGGCAGTCACCTACTCGTCCGCGAACGCAACGCCGTACTGGCAACCAACGTCGCCGACATCATCGAGGCAACGTCGCCGTTCGGTACCAACCTGGCCCCACCCCCTAGAGCCCCACAGACCGTCACCGACACCCTCCACCCCGACCTCCAACGCACCCTGGACGCCGTTCCCGTGCACCACCCAGCCCCCGCCACCAGCATCGCCGCAACCGCAGGCCTGGACCTCCCCACAACCGAGCGCTACCTACAAACCCTCGCCACCCTGACCCTGATAACCCAAACCCCCACCGGCTGGCGCCTCGCCCCGAGCATCCCCGACCCCAGCTCACCCTCTGGCTGACCGCGGCCGAAACAGGCACCGGCGCCGGTAAAGCAGCACGACCGGCGTCTTGCCCGCGCGGTCATTTCGACTGGGGGAGTGCGATTGGCTCAATTCGAGGGCGGGCGAGGGTCTTGTAGTCGGCGCCCGAGAGCATGATCGAGCGGTCCAGCCGGGCGGCGTTGAAGTAGATCTCGGGCTCGGCGATCACGGCAGGGTCGGCGATGAGCTCCAGCGCGGGGTCGAGGCTGAACGGCAGCACGGTACCGGGGACGGTTCGGGCGAGTCGTTCCGCGGTCGCGTGGTCGGCGAATCCGACGTACCGGGCGCCGTACAGCTGTTTGATCGCGTCGAGGTCGACCCGGCAGTCCCCGGGGACGACGGCGAGCACGTGGCGCGTCGTCCGTTTGTCGGGCTTCACGATGAGGATGATGCACTTCGCGGCCAGCGATACCGGATGGCCGCGGAGGCCGCTCACCTTCTCGGTGGTGCCCTCGGGCTCGTGATCGATGAGTTTGTAGCTGACCGCTGCCTCGTCGAGCAGTTCGATCAGGCGGCGGTAGGTGTCAGGGTCCGGCATGTCGGCTCCCGGTGGTTGCGTTCGATGGACTGACCCCAGGTCGTTCCGGCCAGCATGAGTACGGCGCCGATCGCGACGGGGATCGTCAGCTGCTCGTTGCCGAGGATGATGCCTGCGGCCATGGCCCACATCGGCTCGGTCCCGAGCAGCAGGCTGGCGCGGCTCGCCGAGGTGCGCTGGATGGCCCAGGTCTGGGCGAGGAAGGCGAAAACGCTGCAGAACAAGGCGAGGTACGCCAGTTGAAGCCAGGTCGCAGAGTCGGTTGCGCTCGGCAGATGGTGTACCGCGGGTGCCGCGAACAGCGCCGTGCCGACGAGAGTCTGGACCGTTGTCAACGGCAATGGTCTGATTCCGGTCGCCACGCGTCCGACCAGCGCGACGTGGCCGGCGCGGACGACGGCCGCCGCGAGTATGAGTGCATCGCCGAGTCCCGGTGCGTGCAGGCCGTCGCCGGACATCAGGAAGCCGATGGCGACGACGCAGACGCCGGCTGCGAGGTAGAAGCGTCGTGGGACGCGGCGGCGATCCAGCAACGGGGTGATGACGAGCGTGAAGCTGATGATCAGCCCGGCGTTGGCGGCGCTCGTGTGTGCGACGCCGTACGTCTCGATGAGCAACACGGCAGCTTGGGTGATGCCGAGGAGCCCGCCTGCCTTCAGCTCGCGGCGGTTGATGCGTCGTACAACGAGCACGAGTGCGAGTGCCGCGATGGCGTAGCGGAGAAAGAGCACGGTCAGGACCGGCGCGCTGCCGGTCGCGGTCTTGGCCGCGAGGTAGCTCGAACCCCACACCATCGCCACCAGAAGCAGGACGATGTCAGGACGGCGGGATTCTGGCACGGCTCCAACGGTGACGGACCGGAATGTTGAAGCCAAGTACCACTTTCTAAAGCAACCTTGTAGGACACCTACAGTGTGGAGATGGACGAACGGCAGCTGCGGGTACTTCGGGAAGTCGGCGAGCTGGGCAGCGTGACGGCGGCGGCGGAGGCGTTGATGGTCACGCCGTCGGCGGTGTCGCAGCAGCTGCGACTGCTTCAGCGGTCAATCCCGGTTCCCCTGACCGAGCGCGACGGTCGGCGAGTGGTGCTGACGGCTGCGGGGCGCGCGCTCGCCGGTGCCGCGGCGGATGTGGAGTCTGCTCTGGCCCGGGCGCGGCACACTGTGGACGAGTTCGTCGAGCAGCCCGACGGATTGGTGTCCGTGGCCGCGTTTCACAGCGCTGCCGCGGCCTTCTTTCCTTCGCTGTTGCGCGCCGAGATCGCGCCGCAGCTCGGTTTGCATGACGAGGACGTGCCGCAGGACGAGTTTCCGGCCCTGACGCGCGAGTACGACCTGGTGTTGGCGCACCGGCTCGACCACTCTGCTTCGTGGCCGCGGACGGTGGCGGTCACGCCGCTCCTGCACGAACCGCTGGACGTCGCCGTACCTGCTGATCATCCACTGGCGGCGAAGCGCTCGCTCTCGCCGCGCGACGTGGCCGGCGAACCCTGGATCACGGTGCACGACGGATTCCCGCTGATGGCGACCGTCGAGGCGATCGGGGCGGCCGCCGGCGAGCGTCTCGCGCTGGTTCACCGGGTCAACGAGTTCACCGTTGTCGCCGAGCTGGTGGCGGCCGGCGCGGGCATCGCGTTGATGCCTCGATGGACCACCCGTCCGCACGAGGCCGTAGTGCTCCGGCCGCTTCGCGGCGTCCACACCCGCCGTCACATCGACGTCCTCCACCGCCCCGAACGGACCGCCCGCCAGGCGGTCCGCACGGTCCTCGCCGGCCTCCAACGGGCAGCTGACACGATCCGGCGAGCAGGGTGACCAGTTCCTCGGTCGGCCGGCCTCTGACAGTCACCGGGCGCTGCGGTGGGTCGGCGAGCCAGTGAAGGTCAGCTGGTGGAGCCGGACCGGTGGCGTCAGTTGCGCATGTGTTTGCCGCGGGTGGGTTTCTGGGGTTGCTGCTCGGGCGGCGTGCGGATGGCTCGGAGTTCGGTGGGGCGGTCCTGGTCGGCGCGGATGGCTTGGAAGCCTCCCGTGCCGGGGTCGGTGTCGCCGAGGTCGAAGTCCCAGCTGTCCTCGTTGGCGAGGCGGCTGTGCCAGCGTCCGTACAACCCGTAGATCGCGATGCCGATACCCATCCAGACGAAGAACTTGATCCACGTACCGGTCTTCAGGTTGAGCATCAGCCACATCGTCGCCGCCAGCGACAGCAGCGGGATCAACGGCACCAGCGGGACCCGGAAGCCACGCTCCAGGTTGGGCTCCGTGTGCCGCAGCCTCAGCACACCCACGGCGCAGAACGCGAAGCAGAACAGTGCGCCGATGACCAGCAGTTCCTCGAGCTCGAGCACCTTCGGGTACAGCGTCAGCACCAGCGCCGCGATGCCGGCAGCGGCCGCGGCGCGGGCGGGGGAGGAGTACACCCGGCTGACCCGGCCGAGGCTCTTCGGCAGCAGACCGTCGCGGCCCATGTTGAACAGCACCCGGCTCTGCGCGATCAGGACGACCATGATCACCGTCATCAACGCGAGCAACGCCCCGAGGTTGACGACCTTCGCCGCCCAACCGAGCCCGACCGCGGCCATCGCCTCCGACACCGGAGCCGATCCGCCGAGCTTCGCGTACGGGCGCATGCCGACCAGGACGACGGCCATCGCGATGTACAGGATCGTGACGGCGCCGAGGCCGAGCAGCATGCCCTGCGGCACGGTCTTGCGCGGGCTGCGGGCGTCCTCGGAGGCGGTCGCGATCAGGTCGAAGCCGATGTAGGCGAACACGATCGTGCTGGCCGCCGTGAAGATGCCCATCATCCCGAACGAGCCGAACGCGGAATCCAGAAGCCAGCCCAGCACGGTCGGATCCGCCTTCGCGGGCGCTGCCCGGGCGGGCGGCACGAACGGCTGGTAGTTCTCCATCTTCACGTGCGCCGCGCCGACGACGACCACCAGCAGAATCACCGCGACCTTGGCGATGACGACAATGGTCAGCACGCGGGCCGACAGTTTGGTGCCGGTCACGATCAGCGCGGTCAGAATCAGCAGCAGCAGCGGGGCGACCAGATTCACCTCGGCCTCGGGCCCGAAGAACTGTGCGATCCCGCTGGGCAATGTGACGCCGAATCCGTCCAGGGTGGCCAGGAAGTACGCCGACCAGACTCGCGCGACAATCGCCGCCGCGGTCACGAGTTCGAGCACCAGGGCCCAGCCGACCAGCCAGGCCCACATTTCGCCGAAGGTCACATAGCTGAACGTATAAGCGCTGCCCGACACCGGAATCGTGGACGACAGTTCGGCGTAACAGGCCGCGGCCAGCAGGCAGACGATCGCGGCGATGACGAACGACAGGATCACTGCCGGTCCGGCGACGTTCGCCGCCTGGACGCCGCTGATGCTGAAGATGCCGGAGCCGATCATCACGCCCAGGCCGAGTACGACCAGGTCGCGACGACCGAACAGGCGCGGCAGACGGTGCCGCGCGTCCTCGACTCGAGTGAACGCCGACTCGACCGGCAGGCGCCGGCCTACGGTCTGTCCGTTCGCTGAGGGGGCCATGGTCAGGGGTGCCTCCGTTGCTACTAGGGCAATCGGGCCGAACAGTAGTCGACCGTCGGGCTGTCGACCAGCCCTCCTTTCCTCGGTGCCGCGCGGTGGCTTGCGATGCAGGGCCACCTCACGCATCGTCGAGGCATGACGCCCGACGAAGTCAGTGGAAACCGCTCCTGGCCGGAGGATTTCGCTGCGTTACTGGCTGACTACGAAAGGCATCTGACGGCGGAAAGAGACCTCAGCACTCACTCGGTGAGAGCGTACATCGGAGACATCGCGGATTTACTCGATCATTTGATTCGGCTTGGTCACGATGATCTGGAAGGCCTGGATATCCGGGGTTTACGGTCGTGGCTGGCCAAACAGCAAAGTCTGGGGAAATCCCGCAGCACGATGGCGCGCCGGGCGACGGCCGCAAGGGTGTTCACCGCGTGGGCACAGCGGACCGGGCGGATCAGTACGGATCCGGGAGCGTTGCTCGCGAGCCCGAAGGCGCACAAGACCCTTCCCGGTGTGCTCGGCCAGGCCGACACGCGGGCCGTGCTCGATGCCGCCGCGGTGGCTGCGGACGACGGAAGTCCGGTCGGGCTGCGGGACCTCGCGATCATGGAACTGCTGTACGCCACCGGGATCCGCGTCGGTGAACTGTGCGCGCTGGACGTCGACGACATCGACCGGTCGCGTCGCGTCGTACGGGTGTTCGGCAAGGGGCGGAAGGAGCGGTCGGTTCCGTACGGCGTACCGGCCGAGCAGGCACTCGGGCGGTGGCTGGCCGAGGCGCGGCCGACGTTGGCGCGTGAGGGCAGCGGTCCCGCGGCGTTCCTCGGGGCCCGTAGCGGCCGGATTGATCCGCGGACGGTACGGCGGATGGTGCATGAGCGGATCGCGGTCGTCGACGCGCCGGATCTGGCTCCGCACGGTCTGCGTCATACGGCGGCCACGCATCTGCTGGAAGGTGGTGCGGACCTGCGGAGTGTGCAGGAACTCCTCGGGCATGCGTCGTTGGCGACCACGCAGATCTACACCCACGTCTCCACCGACCGCCTCCGGCAGGCCTACCAGCAAGCACACCCACGAGCCTGATCGCGCGTGACTGCGTGAGGGTTCGGCTTCGGCGGGGCGGGGATGCGGCGGGGGAGGGGCTGGATGCGGCAGACTGCGGGACATGCGGGTTTCGGCGAAGTCTGACTATGCGTTGCGTGCGTTGATCGAGATCACCCAGCGGTGGGTGGCCAACGACCCGGCGGTGGTGTCGGCCGAGGAGTTGAGCCGGGCGCAGGGGATTCCCCACGGGTTCCTGCAGGGCATCCTCGCCGATCTGCGCCGGGCCGGGGTGCTGGCCAGTCAGCGGGGGCAGTCCGGTGGGTGGCGGCTGGCCGTCGACCCCAACGAGATCTCCGTTGCCGACGTCATGCGTGCGGTCGACGGGCCGATCGTGAGCATCTCGGGCGTGCGGCCGGAGAGTGTCACGTACAACGAACATGCGGTGGTGCTGCAGCGGGTCTGGATCGCCGCCCGGGCGAGCTTGCGGGACGTGCTCGAGAACACCACGCTGACCGACCTCGCGAAGAACAAGCTTCCGGCCGGGGTCGAGCGCCGGTCGCGGGACGAGGACGCCTGGCAGGCGCGGGTCCCGGGGAGCTGAGCTGTTGCTATAGTCTTCGCTTATATAAGTGGTGACTATGGGAGGTGGGCGATGGTCGAGCAGCAGATCAAGACGTTCCTGATGTTCGAGGGCGGCGCGGAGAAGGCGATGAACTTCTACCTGTCGCTCTTCGAGGACGCCGAGGTCGTGTCGATGGTGAAGTACGGCGCCGAGGGACCCGGGCCCGAGGGGTCGGTGATGGTTGCCGTGTTTCGGCTCGCGGGGCAGCAGTTCATGTGCAGTGACAGCTACACGCATCACGGGTTCACCTTCACGCCTTCGGTGTCGTTGTTCGTGGACTGTGCGGACGAGGCCGAGCTCGAGCGGCTGTACAACGCGCTGCTCGAGGGCGGCGGGGCGCTGATGCCGCTGGGTGAGTACGGATTCAGCAAGAAGTTCGGCTGGGTCAATGACCGATTCGGCGTCTCCTGGCAACTGAACCTGCCGCACAACTGAGCCTCATTCCCGCCTGATCAACACCCCGGCAATCACCATCAGGAGCGCCGTACCAGCGACAACCCGCCTGGCCACCCGCTCATCATCGGCAGAACCACCCACAGAGCGATCCACCCAGAACCGAGCCGAACGGCCCGCCGGGTCGTCCGCCCAAGCCACTGCCGAGAAGGCCCACCCCGCCCACCGGTCGTCACCCGAGCGCCCCGCGGGCCGGTCCATCGACGACCCGGTCGAGTGGTCCGCGGGAGCCGCTGCCGAGGAGGCCGGGCCCGCCAGGCGGTCGTCGCCCGCGCGGTCTGCGGAGCGGTCCATCGGGGAGCGCGTCGTGCGGTCGGCCGGGGTGCCTGCCGGGGTGCGTGCCGGGGTGTCTGTCGAGTTGCCTGCTGAGGCGGCCCTGGTGGCGCGTGTCGACGTGCCTGCGGAGGCGACCGGCGGGCCGATCGTCGAGTTATCCGGTGCGCTGTTCGGCGAGGTATGCGGGCTGGACGTGTCTGCCGCGGGTACGGACGTGGGGACAGATGCGAGACCGGGTGCGGGACCGGGTGCGGAACCGAGCGTTGGTGTGGGGGTTGGGTGGTTGGTGAGGGGGAGTAGGCGGACGGGGCGGTTGGGGAGTAGGGACAGGGGGTTGAGGTACTGCTGGCCCTGGAGCAGGCCCCAGTGGAGGCAGGTTCTGGGTGGGCAGTGGGAGCCTGCTGCGGAGAGGCGGCCGATGACGGTGCCGGTGCGGACCGTCGTACCGACTGAGACCTCGGGGACGACTGGCTCGTATGTCGTACGGCGTGTGCCGGTGGTGATTGTGACGACGCCGCGGCCGGCGAGTGTGCCGGCGTACGTGACGATGCCGGAGGTGGCGGCGAGGACGGGCTGGCCGGGGCGGCCGGCCAGGTCGACGCCGCGGTGGCCGGGGAGCCACGGTTTCGCTGGCAGATCGAAGCCGTGCACCACCTCCGGTCGAGGGTTCAACGGCCATCCGGCGGACCCGCCGACGCCGGGCGGGGCGAGTGCGGTGTCGGGTAGGGCGGGTGCGCCGACGCCGGGCGGGGCAGGTGCGGTGTCGGGTCGGGCGGGTGCGGAGGTGTCCGGTGGTGCGGGTGCGGGTGCGGCGGCGGTGGCGTCGGGTAGGGAGGGTGCGGAGGTGTCGGGTGAGGCGGGTGCGCCGACGCCGGGTGGGGTGGGTGCGGTGGCGCCGGTGTCGGGTGGGGTGGGGGTGGGGTGGAGTGGGGCGGTCAGTGGTTGCGGTGCGGCTGTTGTGGGTTGGGGTGGGGACTGGGTGGGTGGGAGGGCCAGGGTGGCGAGGGTTAGTAGGGCGATGGTCATATCGGAGAAGATGCCGTTGTCGGGACCGCGTTGGGTGGGGTGTTGGGGTGGTTGTGGACAACGGGGGCGGTTCGCGTTGGGGGCGGGCGGTCACGTACACTTCCGGTGGCGCCCCGTGTGAGCGGGGCGACTACGCATGCCCGCACAACAGCGTTGTTCCTTCGGTCCCGGAAGTGCTCCGGGTGGATCCGCGCGACGGGCATCAGGCGCCGCGGATCACCCGATCCGGGGCGAGACCAACCGAGAAGCGACCCGGGTTTCCGGGTCCGTAGGAGGAACACCTCATGGCCGTCGTGACCATGAAGCAGCTGCTCGAGAGCGGCGTGCACTTCGGGCACCAGACCCGGCGCTGGAACCCCAAGATGAAGCGCTACATCCTCACCGAGCGCAACGGCATCTACATCATCGACCTGCAGCAGTCGCTGTCCTACATCGACCGCGCGTACGAGTTCGTGCGCAGCACGGTGGCGTCCGGCGGGTCGATCCTGTTCGTCGGCACCAAGAAGCAGGCGCAGGAAGCGATCGCCGAGCAGGCGACCCGGGTCGGGATGCCGTACGTGAACCAGCGCTGGCTGGGCGGCATGCTGACCAACTTCCAGACGGTCAACAAGCGGCTCCAGCGGCTCAAGGAGCTCGAGCTCATCGACTTCGACGACGTCGCCGCCTCCGGTGTCACCAAGAAGGAGCTGCTGCAGAAGCGTCGCGAGCACGACAAGCTGCTCAAGACCCTCGGCGGTATCCGCGACATGGCCCGGGTTCCGGCCGCCGTGTGGATCGTGGACACCAAGAAGGAGCACCTCGCCGTCGACGAGGCGCGCAAGCTGAAGCTGCCGATCATCGGCATCCTGGACACCAACTGCGACCCGGACGAGGTCGACTACCCGATTCCGGGGAACGACGACGCGATCCGTTCGGTCGGCCTGCTCACCCGGGTCGTCGCCGACGCCGTCGCCGACGGTCTGATGTCGCGCGGTGGCCAGGGCGCCGCCGCGGCCGGTGAGGAGCTGGGCCAGGAGGAGCCGCTGGCCGCCTGGGAGCGCGAGCTGCTGGAGAGCCAGAACGGCGCCACCAAGACCGAGGCCGCCGCCAAGACCGAGGCCGCCAAGACCGAGGCCGCCAAGACCGAGGCCGCTGACGCGACCGAGGCCGCCGCGAAGACCGAGGCCGTCGCCGAGGAGCCGCCGGTCGCCGAGTCCGGCGCCACCGCGGAAGCCGTCGCGAAGGCCGACGACACCCCGGTCGTCCCGGTCAACCCGGCCGAGGCGTCCGAGAAGTCCGACGAGGCCTGAGAGCCTGCGGGCCGCCCGGCAGACCCGCCGGGCGGCCCACACCCGGACCGCGTACGTCGGTCCGCGCCGGGTACTGCCTGGTGACGGACCGGGGAAACGGCCTGGCAGACCGCCGCAGTCCCCATCAGCACCGACAAGACGAGAGAACGAGGAATGGCGAACTACACCGCCGCTGACGTGAAGAAGCTCCGCGACGCGACCGGCGCGGGCATGATGGACGCGAAGAAGGCGCTCGAGGCGACCGACGGCGACTTCGACAAGGCGATCGAGGAGCTGCGCATCAAGGGCGCCGCGAAGGCGGCCAAGCGCGGCGCCGAGCGGTCCGCCACCAACGGCCTGGTGGCCGCGGCGGAGAACGCGCTCGTCCAGCTGAACTGCGAGACCGACTTCGTCGCCAAGAACGAGCAGTTCCAGCAGCTGGCCGCCGACATCGTCGCGCACGCCTCGGCGAGCAAGGTCGGCGACATCGAGGGCCTGCTCAACGAGAAGCTCACCGACGGCAAGTCCGTCGCCGAGAACATCGAGGCCCTGGCCAGTGTGATCGGCGAGAAGCTGGAGCTCGGCAAGGTGGCCGTCTTCGACGGCCGGGTGACCGCGTACATGCACAAGCGTGCCGCGGACCTGCCGGCCCAGGTCGGCGTCCTGGTCGAGTTCGAGGGTGACGACGTGGAGGCCGCTCGTGGCGCCGCCATGCAGGTCGCCGCGATGCGCCCGCTGTACACGACCCGCGACGAGGTCCCGGCCGAGACGGTCGAGAACGAGAAGCGGATCGCCGAGGCGACCGCCCGCGAGGAGGGCAAGCCGGAGGGCGCCCTCCCGAAGATCGTCGAGGGCCGGGTGAACGGCTTCTTCAAGGACGTCGTGCTGCTCGAGCAGTCGTCGGTCCAGGAGAGCAAGAAGACCGTGAAGGCCGTGCTCGACGAGGCCGGTGTCACCGTGAAGCGGTTCGCCCGCTTCGAGGTCGGCGCCTGATCCCGCGAAGGATCTGAGCGCACACCCATCTATCGAGGAGGCCGGAATCGTGACGGAAACCATGGGGACCGAGACGAGTCCGGCCTCTTCGCCTGCCTATCACCGGGTGCTGCTGAAACTGTCGGGTGAGGTGTTCGGCGGCGGCAAGCTCGGCGTCGACCCCGACGTGGTGAACTCGATCGCCAAGCAGATCGCCGAGGTCGCCCGGGCCGGTGTCCAGGTCGCCGTGGTGGTCGGCGGCGGCAACTTCTTCCGCGGCGCCGAGCTCCAGCAGCGCGGCATGGAGCGGAACCGTGCCGACTACATGGGCATGCTGGGCACCGTGATGAACTGCCTGGCCCTGCAGGACTTCCTGGAGAAGCTCGGTATCGAGACTCGGGTCCAGACCGCGATCACGATGGGCCAGGTCGCCGAGCCGTACATCCCGCGCAAGGCCGAGCGGCACCTGGAGAAGGGCCGCGTGGTCATCTTCGGCGCCGGCTCCGGGATGCCGTACTTCTCCACCGACACCGTCGCCGCCCAGCGCGCGCTCGAGATCGGCGCCGAGGCGCTGCTGATGGGCAAGCAGGGTGTGGACGGCGTCTACGACTCCGACCCGAAGAAGAACCCGGACGCGGTCAAGTTCGACCAGCTGTCGTACGACGACTTCCTGGCCCGGGGGCTCCGGGTCGCCGACGCCACCGCGATCAGCCTGGCCCGCGACAACGCGCTGCCGATCGTGATCTTCGGTCTCGAGGAGGGCAACATCGCCCGGGTCGTCCACGGCGAGAAGATCGGCACGGTCGTCTCGCGCGGGCAGTAGCCCGTCGCGGCGGCAGTAACCCGCCGTACACCGTCGTCTCCCGTACGACTAGGATCGTCGCACACGGGTGTCTGTCCGTTATCTGGTAGACCTGCGTTCCAACTGTTGGAGTGGCCGCGTCGAGGCGGCCCAGAGGAAGCGAGGATTGTCGTGATCGACGAAGCTCTCCGCGATGCCGATCAGAAGATGGCGAAGGCCGTGGAGGTTGCGAAGGACGACTTCGCCGCGATCCGCACCGGCCGCGCGCACCCGCAGATGTTCGCCGGCATCCTGGCCGACTACTACGGCAGCCCGACGCCGCTGCAGCAGCTGGCCGGTTTCCAGGTCCCGGAGCCCCGGACCGTGCTGATCTCGCCGTACGACAAGGGCGCGATGGCCGCGATCGAGAAGGCGATCCGCGACTCGGACCTCGGGGTGAACCCGGGTAACGACGGCTCGGTGATCCGGGTCGTGATGCCGGCCCTCACCGAGGAGCGCCGCAAGGAGTACATCAAGGTCGCCAAGGGCAAGGCCGAGGAGGCCCGGGTCTCGGTGCGCAACATCCGCCGGCACGCCATGGACCAGGTGCACAAGACGGTCAAGGACGGCGACGCCGGCGAGGACGAGGGCAAGAGTGCTGAGAAGCGGCTCGACGGGTTGACGAAGAAGTACGTCGACTCCATCGACGACCTGCTCAAGCACAAGGAAGCCGAACTGCTCGAGGTGTGATGGGCGTCGACAGCACGCCCGCGCCGAGTCCCAGCCCGAGCCGCGCCGGCCGCAATCTGCCCGCGGCGATCGCGGTGGGTGTCGGGCTGGGCGCGCTGATCCTCGGATCGCTGTACTGGCAGAAGGTTCTGTTCACCGTCCTGGTGCTGGTCGTCGTGCTGCTGGCCGTCGACGAGATGATCAAGGCGTTGCGCACCGGCGGCGCCGAGATCCCGCGGATCCCGCTGTTCGCCGGTACGACGGCGATGCTCGTGGCGGCGTACTTCGGGGGCCCCATGGCGCTGCTCGTCGCGCTCGGGATCACCGTGCTCGGGACGATCTTCTGGCGGATGCCGGGCGGATCGGTCGGATTCGTCCGTGACGTGACCGCCGGGGTGTTCCTGATCGGCTACGTGCCGTTGCTGGCCGGGTTCGCGATCCTGCTGTCCCAGCCGGAGGCGGACGGGGCCGGACGGGTGGTGACCTTCTTCGTGGTGACCGTGGCGAGCGACGTCGGTGGTTATGTCGCCGGCGTGCTGTTCGGCAAGCACCCGATGGCGCCGACGATCAGTCCGAAGAAGTCCTGGGAGGGCTTCACCGGTTCGGTGCTCGCCTGTATCGGTGCCGGGATCGCCGCGGTCGTGCTGTTGCTGGACGGTGAGTGGTGGGTCGGTGCGATCGTCGGCGCGGTCGCGGTGCTGACCGCGACGGTCGGTGACCTGGGCGAGTCGATGATCAAGCGCGACCTGGGTATCAAGGACATGTCCAACCTGCTGCCCGGTCACGGCGGCGTGATGGACCGCCTGGACTCGCTGCTCGCGACCGCGCCGATCGTCTGGCTCCTCCTCCATCTTTTGGTGAAAGCATGACCATCGCACCGGACGGACGATCGCTGCGGAACGGCATCGTCCGGCTCGATCGGTTGGTTGCCGGCGACATCGAGCCTCTGTACGACGCGATCGCCAACGAGCAGGTCTACGCGACCAGCTTCGGCGGCGGCCCCGCCGGACTGCCCGCGAACGCCGACGAGCTGCGGGACAAGTTCCTCCCGTCCACGGATCAGCGCGTCGTGTACGTCGTGCGGCTGGCCGGCGACGGCCCGTTGGGTGCCGCCGGCACCGTGGTCGGCACGACCAGCCTGAGTGAGATCGACCTTCACAACGAGTCGATCCATCTCGGTGGTACCGGTTATGCGCCGGCGGTCTGGGGGACGGCAGTGAATCCGTCCTGCAAGTTGCTTCTGCTCGAGCATGCCTTCGAGGTGTGCGGATTCGGCCGGGTGAAGATCCAGACGGGGTCCAAGAACATTCACTCGCAGGCAGCGATCGCCAAGCTCGGCGCGACGCGGGAGGGCGTGCTGCGGCGGCACATGCGGCTCGCGGACGGGTCGTTCCGCGACACGGTCGTGTTCTCGATCCTGGCCGACGAGTGGCCGGACGTGCGGAAGCGGCTGGAAGACCGGATCAGCCGGTGAGCTTCGCCAGCGCCGCGTAGTTCGCCAGCAGCGCGGCGCGGTCGAAGGTGTTCGTGGTGATCAGGAGCTCGTCGGCAGCGGTACGACGTACCAGGTCGCCGAGCGCCTCGTCGACCTCGGCGGTCGTGCCGTAGATCTGGCCGCGGAGCGCGTTCTCGAAGTACTCATGCTCGCGGGAGGTCAGGTCAGCCGGTACGTCGGGCTGTAGCGGCGGGAAGACGCCACGGGTCCGCGAGTACGCGCTGGCCCATGCCTCGGGCAACAGGAGCTGTCGCGCTGCCTCGGTGGAGTCGGCCACCGCGGCGGTGACGGCCAGGATCACGTAGGGCTCCGGCGCCCACTCGGAAGGCTGGAAGGTGCTTCGGTAGTCCTCGAGGCGCTCTTCGGAGTCAGGGCGTGCGGCCAGAACCACAGGCAGACCCAGCGCCGCGGCGATCGCCGTGCCTTCACCTACGGCGAGAATGAAGGGCGGGATGCGCAGTCCTTCGCCAGGGCGGGCGTGGACCCGGTCAGGCGACGTACCGGCCAGATAGCCGAGGAGCTCCTGGACCTGTGTGCTGAAGTCTTCGGCCGCGTCCTTCTCGACACCGAGTGCGCGCCGTACGCCGTTCGTGAAGCCGACGGACCGGCCGAGACCCATGTCGATCCGGCCCGGGTACAGCGACTCCAGTACGCCGAACTGCTCCGCCACGACCAGTGGCCTGTGGTTCGGCAGCATGACCCCGCCCGTGCCGACGCGGATCTGATCGGTGCGGGCGGCAACTGCCGCCGCCAAGACGGTCGGAGCGGAGCCGACCACGCCTGGCACGCTGTGGTGCTCGGACACCCAGAAACGCTTGTAGCCAAGCTCTTCCACCTGCTGCGCCAGCTCCACGGTCGCACCCAGTGTCTCCGCCTCGGTCTCGCCTACACGTGTCCGAGACCGGTCCAGGACTGACAGCGGGACGGAGAGCATGCAGAGTCCAACCGGACCGCCGATGCCCTCATTCCCCCTTTCGACTGAGATCGAATCGAGCGGTGACTTTTTCACCATGCCGCAGCGCTGTGTGTCAGGATCAAACGCAGGACGATCCGCCCGGTCGTCCAGTGAGGAGCTGACCATGATTCCCACGACGAAGTTCAAGGCTGCCCTCGGCGGTCTCGCGCTGGTTGCCGCTGCTGCCGTCCCGATCTCCGCCCCGGCAGCTGCCTCCCCGGCAACTCTGCAGGTCGTCTCAGCCGCGGCGGCCAAGCCGGTGCCGCACCTCGGGTACTCGACGCAGACTCTCAAGACGCTCGAGATCGACTTCCAGTACCAGCAGACCGGCTACTGGTGCGGGCCGGCCGCGACCCGGATCGCGCTCTCGGCCCGGATCTCACCGCCGAGTCAGCAGCAACTGGCCAACGAGTTGCCGACCACGACCAACGGCACGGACTGGATCGGCCAGGTCACGCGGGTGCTGAACAACCACCTCGGCACCGGCTGGTACGAGACCAAGGAGATGCCGAACGACCCGCCCACCCAGGCGCAGCGGGACCTGCTCTGGCGGGACATCGTGCTCGACATCGACAACAACTACCCGATCGTCGCGAACATCGTTGCCCCGGCCAACAACCACCCGCCGGGCTACCCGAACTACACGATCTACCACTACTTCACCGTCATCGGGTACGACTCCAGCGACATGACCGTCCTGATCGCCGACCCCGCCGGCTTCGCCCCCACAGCGACCTACTGGCTCACCTTCACCCAACTAGCCACCCTGATCCCGCCCAAGGGCTACTCCGCCTGACGCACGTTGAGTACGCACCGGCCGTTTTCGGGTGCCGGGAACGGTTGGTGGGTGCTCAAGGTCGGGTCCGGGATACTGAGTAGGTGCCCAGGGAACCGCGGTTGGAGATCGAGTACTGCACGCAGTGCCGGTGGTTGATGCGGGCGGCGTGGACCGCGCAGGAGCTGCTGACCACGTTCCCGAAGGAGCTGGGGGAGGTGGCCCTCGTACCGTCGACCGGGGGCGTCTTCGACATCCGGCTCGACGGGGAGCTGCTGTGGTCGCGGAAGGCGGAGGGCGGATTCGCCGAGATCCCGCTGCTGAAGCAGATGGTCCGCGACCGGATCGCCCCGGACCGTCAACTCGGCCACTCGGATCGCACAGCGACGGGTGATGCGGGTCATGGGATGTGAATTTGTGAACCGCTGTCCCGGCGGGCGACAATAGGTCGGTTATGTCTACCTCCCTGCCTCTTGTTTTCGATGAGCCGCGCCGCGCCAAGAAGCCGCCGCGGCACCTGGCCGATCTCACCGGGGAGGAACGGCGTACGGCGGTTGCGGCGCTGGGCGAGCCCGCGTTCCGGGCGAAGCAGCTGTCCAACCACTACTTCTCGCGGCTGGTGTCCGACCCGGCCGAGATGACCGACCTGCCGGCCGCGACCCGCGACAAGCTGGTCGCCGAGCTGATGCCGCCGCTGCTGACCCGCGTGCGGGACCTGGAGTGCGACAACGGGCAGACCCGCAAGACGCTGTGGAAGCTGCTCGACGGATCGCTCGTCGAGTCGGTCCTGATGCGGTATCCGGGCCGCGCCACGATGTGTGTGTCCTCGCAGGCCGGATGCGGCATGGCGTGCCCGTTCTGCGCGACCGGCCAGGGCGGACTCACCCGGAACATGTCGACCGCGGAGATCGTCGAGCAGGTCGTCGACGGCGCGCGGGCGCTGGCGCGAGGCGAGGTCGCCGGCGGTCCGGGGCGGGTCTCGAACATCGTGTTCATGGGCATGGGCGAGCCGATGGCGAACTACAAGGCCGTGATGGGCGCCGTACGCCGGTTCACGGATCCGTCGCCGGAGGGCCTCGGGATCTCGGCGCGCGGGGTGACCGTGTCGACGGTCGGGCTGGTGCCGCGGATCAACCAGCTCGCGACCGAGGGCATCCCGGTCACGCTGGCGCTGTCGCTGCACGCGCCGGACGACGAGCTGCGGGACGAGCTGGTGCCGATCAACAACCGCTGGAAGGTCGACGAGGTGCTGGACGCGGCCTGGGGGTACGCGCAGCAGACCAAGCGACGGGTCTCGATCGAGTACGCGATGATCCGCGACATCAACGACCACGCGTGGCGGGCCGATCTGCTGGCCGAGAAGCTGAACGCGCGCGGCGACTGGGGTTGGGTGCACGTCAACCTGATCCCGCTGAACCCGACGCCGGGCTCGAAGTGGACCGCGTCCGACCCGGCCGACGAGCGCGAGTTCGTCCGTCGCCTCGAGGCAGGCGGCATCCCGGTGACGGTCCGCGACACCCGCGGCCAGGAGATCGACGGCGCCTGCGGTCAGCTCGCCGCCGCGAGCAAGCCCTGATGCTCGCACCCGAGTTCCGCGTACGGCGGATCGGGCAGCGCTACGACTGCGGCGAGGTGGATGCGTTCGTCGAGCGGATCGTCGCCACGGCGGAACGCCGGTCAGCCGGGCCGGGCGTGACCGTCGACGAGGTCCGTGGGGTCGCGTTCAGTACCCCGTTCCTCGGCCCCGGGTACTCGGCCGAGGAGGTCGACAACTTCCTCCTCGAGGCCGAGCGCTGGCTGCCGGGCCGTGTGGCGCCCGGTCCCGCCGGTTCGCCCGTCGCGGACGGGCGTGCTCCTGGTACGTCGACTGTGGGCGGGCGGCCCGCGCCGCGGTTCAGCGCCGTACGGCTGCGGGAGGGGTATGCGGTCGACGAGGTGGACGATTTCGTCGACCGCGTGATGGCGACCGTGAACGGCCTGCCGGTGAGCCGGCCGGTGACCGCCGACGAGGTCCGCCGTGTGCAGTTCCGGCCGGTCCGCCTCACCGAGGGCTACGACATGGAAGAGGTCGACGCGTTCCTCGACACCGCGCAGGACTGGCTCCGCTAGACGTCGAAGACGTTGGGTCGATCCAGAAGCCACTTCCACGTGCCGTCCGGCTGGCGGTGAGCCACGGGGCGCCGACAGTCTCGGCTGTCCTGCGGGCAGGCTGGTTTCGGGGAATGGGATGATCGGGCGGTGAAGATTCTTTCGATCCAGTCGGCGGTTGCCTACGGGCATGTGGGTAACTCGGCGGCTGTGTTTCCGCTTCAGCGCATCGGCGTGGAGGTCCTGCCGGTGTACACCGTGAACTTCTCGAACCACACCGGCTACGGGGCCTGGCGCGGGCCCCTGATCAGCCCGGACGACGTGCGAGAGGTTCTCCTGGGGATCGAGGAGCGCGGCGTCCTTCAGCAGATCGACGTGGTTCTCTCGGGGTACCAGGGCGGCGAGGGGATCGCCGAGGTGATTCTCGAGGCGGTAAAGCGGGTGAAGGCGGCGAACCCCGCTGCGGTCTACTCCTGCGACCCGGTGATGGGCAACGCGAAGTCCGGATGCTTCGTCGCTCCCGCGATCCCGGTGCTGCTGCGCGATCGGGTGGTTCCGGCGGCCGACATCATCACTCCCAACCAGTTCGAGCTGGGCTTCCTGACCGGGACCGAGCCGGACACGCTCGAGTCCACGCTGGCCGCAGTCGAGCTGGTGCGCGCGACCGGTCCGCGCACTGTGCTCGTCACGAGCGTCGAGCGCCCCGATCGCGAGGACGGCACGATCGAGATGCTGGCCGTCGACGACAGCGGCGCGTGGCTCGTCCAGACGCCGTACATCCCGATGAAGGCGAACGGCTCGGGTGACGTGACGGCTGCGCTCTTCACGGCGCATTACCGCCGCACGGGCGATCTCACGGAGGCGCTCGCGCGCACGACGTCGAGCGTGTTCGATCTGCTCTCGCGCACCCATGAGTCGGGACAGCGCGAATTGCAGCTCGTCGAATCGCAGGACGCCTACGCCAACCCGCGGATGCAGTTCACCCCACAGCGCGTCGCCTGACTCAGGCGGCCGCGCTGAGGATCTCCGCGAGTGCTGCCGGCTGGGAGAACATCGGCCAATGGCCGGTGTTGAGCTCCGCCAGTTGCCAGGACGGGGAGCCGAGGTGCTCGGCGACCGCCGACGACGGGGTCGCACCGTCCATCAGGCACTTGATGTACGTCGTCGGGAGCTCCCCGATCGGCCGCGTCAGGGTGGCCGGCTCCGTGATCGAGCGGCCCGGATGCGGCGTACCGCGCTCCAGGATCGTCGCGATCGCCTCGGCGGAGAGATCCTGGTCGGCGTAGTCCTCGGCCGTCAGGGAAGGCCAGTACGCCGCCGGACTGCTCCAGTTGGTCCCGCACCCACGCCTGCCCCTCCGCGGACCAGCCGTCCACGAAAGACTGCCCGTCGACCGGGACGTTCGAGTCGACGTACACCACCCGCCGCAGCCGCTCACCGATCCGCCCCGCCGCCTGCCCCACCGGGATCCCGGAGTAGCTGTGCCCCACGAGTACGACGTCCGTCAGCCCGTGCTCCTCCACCACCCGCACCACATCCGCAACATGCTCCTGCTGACCGGCGTCCTCACCCCGCCGCTCAGCCAGCCCACGCAACGTCACCGGATGAACTCGATGCCCCGCGCCCCGCAGCACCCCAGCCACCCCATCCCAGGCCCAACCCCCAAGCCAAGCCCCCGGCACCAACACGAAGTCCGTCATGAACCGGACCGTAAACCACCCCACCGACAGAACTAGCTGACCAGCTGAGCGGCTTCTTCGATGGTGTTGACGAGGTGGACGGAGTGGGTCATGGGGCGGTTGGCCGACAAGGACTGGAGTAGCGGCCAGACGGGGAGTGTGGTCGTCCAGTGGTTGATGTCGACCAGGATGAGGGGGATCTGGGTCGCGGCGTCGCCGTAGTAGTTGGGGGTGACGGCCTGGAAGACCTCCTGCACGGTGCCGGCGGCGCCCGGGAGGTAGACGATGCCGCCGCGGGCCCGGCTGAGCAGGACGTCCTCGCGCTGCGCGTTGGAGAAGTACTTCGCGATCGCGGACGCGAACACGTTCGGCGGCTCGTGACCGTAGAACCACGTCGGGATCGACACACCACCGTCGCCCGGGAACTCACGCCGTACGTCGAGCCCGGCACCGGCCCACGTCGCGATCGACGGGCGGAACGACGGTACTGCGGCCAGCTCGGCCAGCACACGATCCACGACCCCGTCGTCGTACGACGCCAGCGACGCACCGAGGTTCGCCGCCTCCATCGCGCCCGGACCGCCGCCCGTGACGACCATCCGGTCCCGGCGGGCAAGCGTTCGCCCGAGCAGTACGGCGGCGCGGTAGTTCGCGTCGCCCCGCAGGACGCCGTGACCGCCCATCACGCCGACCCACGGCTTGTCGTCTGGCAGCTCCGTCAGGGCGTCGGCGATCGCGTGGTCGTGGAGCGCCGCGGCGAGGGTGCGGCTCGTGTCGCCCTTCTCGTCGTGCTGACGGGACCAGGCGTAGATCAGCGCGTCCGGCGTCGCGTCGTACCCGCGCTCCAGACCGGCGTACAACTCGTCGGCGTCGTACAGCCGGCCGCGGTACGCGTCGAACGGCAGCGCCGGGATCGCCGGGAACACCAGCCCGCCGCCGTCGCGCACCCAGAGGTCGGCCTTGTCCTCCAGCACGCAGCCGAGGAACACAGCGCCGGCCGGGTTCAGCCCGAGGAGTTCCGCCGTACGCCGGGTCAGATCGACGGACTGCACCCGCCAGCCGGTCATCGTGGTGGCACCCGCGGCCAGGACCCGATCGAACTGCTCCAGGGACTCGATGTCCACATGCGGAATGCTCGGCAACGTCACGGAGAGCAGCCTAGCCAGATAGACGTGCACTATCAGGTGAGGTAAAGGTTGGACATGACACATGCGGAGCTCTGGGAGCGTCACAAGGCCGTCATGCCTGCTTGGCTCGCGTTGTACTACGAGGAGCCGATCGAGATCGTGCAGGGGTCCGGCCGCCGGGTCACCGACGGGGAGGGCAACACCTATCTCGACTTCTTCGCCGGCATCCTGACCAACGCGATCGGGTACGACATCGCGGAGATCGCGGACGCGGTGCGTGAGCAGCTTGCCTCCGGCATCGCGCACACCTCGACGGTGTACCTGATCCGGAAGCAGATCGAGCTGGCCGAGCAGATCGCGGAGCTGTCCGGGATCCCGGACGCCAAGGTCTTCTTCGCGAACTCCGGTACCGAGGCGAACGAGACGGCCCTGCTGCTCGCCACCCAGGCCCGCCGGTCCAACCAGGTGCTGGCGATGCGCAACTCGTACCACGGCCGCGCGTTCGGCACCGTCGCGATCACCGGCAACCGCGGCTGGTCCGCGAGCAGCCTGTCGCCGGTGAACGTGCAGTACGTGCAGGGCGCGTACCGGTACCGCAGCCCGTTCCGGGACCTGCCCGACGCGGAGTACATCAAGGTCTGCGTCGACGACCTGCGCAACGTCATCGAGACCACGACCTCGGGCGACGTCGCCTGCCTGATCGCGGAGCCGATCCAGGGCGTCGGCGGGTTCTCCTCGCCGCCGGACGGGCTGTACGCCGCGTTCAAGGAGGTCCTGGACGAGTTCGGGATCCTGTTCGTCTCCGACGAGGTGCAGACCGGGTGGGGCCGCACCGGCGACCACTTCTGGGGCATCCAGGCGCACGACGTCGTACCGGACGCGATGACGTTCGCGAAGGGGCTCGGCAACGGGTTCGCGATCGGCGGGGTGGTCGCCCGGGGTGACCTGATGGACAGCATCAAGGCGAACTCGCTGTCCACGTTCGGCGGCAACCCGATCTCGACGAGCGCGGCGAAGGCGACGATCGACTACCTGCTCGACAAGGACCTGCAGGCGAACGCGGCCAAGCGCGGCGCGCAACTGGCCGACGGCCTGCGCGGCATCTCCGACGAGTACCCCGAGCTCGGCGACGTCCGCGGCAAGGGTCTGATGCTCGCCGCCGAGATCGTCAAGCCCGACGACAACAGCCCCGACGCGGCCGCCACGGCGAAACTCCAGCAGGAGACCAAGAACCGCGGCCTGCTGATCGGCAAGGGCGGCCTCTACGGCAACGTCCTCCGGATGGCCCCGCCCATGACCCTCACCGAGGAAGAGGCCACCGAGGCCCTCGAGATCATCCGGGACTCCTTCAACACCCTCCGCTGACAAAGAACAGTGCCCCCGGTACGGCGTACCGGGGGCACTGTCTTTGGTTAGAGCGGAGCTTCCACGGAGGTGGCGGCTTCGGCGGCCGACGGTGGGGGAGTTCCACGCGTCCTGCGCTGGCGGCGGGAGCGGCCCTCGAGGTAGCGGGCCACCACCGACAGCAGCGAGCAGAGGCCGATGTAGATGATCGCGACGACGATGTACGTCGGGATGTACGGGAAGCCGTACTGGAGCCGGCCACCCATCTGCTTGGCCACGTAGAGCAACTCGGCGTACGTGATGATGAAGCCGAGCGCGGTGTCCTTGAGGAGTACGACCAGCTGGCTGACGATCGCCGGCAGCATCGAGGTGATGGCCTGCGGCAACAGGATCAGCCGGACCACCTGGTTCTTCCGCAGGCCGGTCGCGTACGCCGCCTCCCGCTGACCCTTCGGTACGGCGGCGATACCGGCCCGGAAGACCTCCGCCAGCACCGAGCCGTTGTACAAGGTCAATCCGAACACGACCGCCCAGAACGGGGTCAGGCCGAGGTCGAACTGCAGGCTGCCGTAGTAGAAGAAGAACATCAGGATCAGCAGCGGGATGGCCCGGAACAGTTCGACGACGAAGGTCGCCGGCGCCCGGAACCACCAGTGGTCGCTGATCCGGGCCGCCGCGAACACGGCACCGAACAGGAGCGCGAGCACCGCGGCCAGACCGGCCGCCTTGAGCGTGTTGAGCAGACCGCCCCACAGCTCCTGCTGGATCGACGAGTAGGTGAACTGGATCCAGCGGCGTTCGGCGAACTGTCCGCTCTCGTTCAGCCGGTAGACCACCCAGCCGACGACGGCCAGCAGGCCGACGATGACGACCACGTTGAGGATCCGGTTGCGTGCCTTCGCCCGCGGGCCGGGTACGTCGTACAGGACCGCACTCATCAGGCCACCGCCGTCCGTCGCTCGGCCCACCGCTGCAGGAAGACCAGGGGAATGATCAGGATCAGGAAGCCGATGGTGATCCAGACGAGCGTGGCCATCTGGTTCTGACCGCGTTCGGCCATCACCGCCGGGATCGCACCGGCCTCCGCGACGGAGAAACCGGCCGCGATCGTGGTGTTCTTCAGCAACGCGATCATCACGCTGGTCAACGGCGGCACGATCGCCCGGAAGGCCTGCGGGAGTACGACGATGCCGAGCACCTGGATGAACGTCATGCCGACCGAGCGGGCGGCCTCGGCCTGGCCGGGCGAGATCGTGTTGATCCCGGACCGGACGATCTCGCAGACGAACGCCGACGTGTACAGCGTCAGCGCGACCACCGCGGACCAGAAGAACGTCGGCAGCGAGATCTGCATCTTCGGAGCGCCGAAGACGAGGAATGCGAACACCAGGGTCAGCGGGGTGTTTCGCACCACGTTCACGTAGCCGGTGCCGATGGCACGCATGGCCGGCACCGGGGAGACCCGGAACCCGGCCAGTAAGGTGCCGAGCGCCAGGCTCAGCACTGCTGCGATCACGAACAGCCTGAGCGTGGTCCAGAAACCGTCGACGAACAGTTCCCAGTTGTCGGTAAGGACCGAGAGCATCGCGACCTTCCAGAAATGATGTGGAGCGCAATCCCCAGCGAATGAGTTGGCGCGCAGGCCGGCCGCGACGCCCGGAAGGACGCCGCGGCCGGGAGGTGGATCAGTACTTCTCGAGCGGCGGCGGCGTCGAGTCCGAACCCGACTTGCCGAGCGTCTCGTCGTAGATCTTCTTCCAGGTGCCGTCGGAGGCCGACGTCTCCAGGATGGAGTTCACCTTGTCACGCAGCGCCTTGTCGGCCAGCGGCACGCCGATGCCGTACTTCTCGGTGCTGAACGGCTTGCCGACGACCTTCAGCTCGTCCGGCGCGGTGGCCGCGTAGCCCTTGAGGATCGCGTCGTCGGTGGTGACGGCGTCGACCTTGTTGTCCAGCAGCTGCGAGACGCACTCGGAGTAGGTCTTGAACTCGGAGATGTTGCTCGCCTCGGTCAGCTGCTCGTCCTTGACCCGCTGGATCGGGGTGGACCCGGTGGCCGAGCAGACCTTCTTGCCCTTCAGCGCGGTCTTGCCGGCGTCCATCGAGGTGTCGGCCTTGCGGACCAGCAGGTCCTGGCCGGCGATGAAGTACGGGCCGGCGAACCCGACCTGCTTCTTGCGCTTGTCGGTGATCGAGTAGGTGCCGACGTAGTAGTCGATCTCACCACCGGCGATCGCGGTCTCCCGGTTCGCCGACGGGATCTCCTTGTACTCGATCTTGTCCGGGTCGAAGCCGAGGTTGGCCGCCACCATCCGGGCGACCTCGATGTCGAAACCGCAGCGCTTGCCGTCGGCGTCCTTGTAGCCGAGGTTCGGCTGGTCGGCCTTGACCCCGACGACCGGAGCGCCCTTGCTCTTGATCTTGGTGAAGGTCGCACTGCCGGCGACGTCCACGCCGCTGGCCACGTCGAACTTGTGGAGGTCACCGCAGGCGTCGGACGCCGCGTTGCCGCCGCCGCCCGTCGTGGGCTCGTCCCCTCCGCAGGCGGCAGCGGTCAGCGCGAGCGCCGCGACGCCGAGCGTGGCGACGAGGTTGCGCATTCTCATGATCAGGTTCCCCTTCGTTTCGGTGCTGGGTTCGGCCGCGGGCGGACGTCAGTGCTTGAGGATCTTGCCGAGGAAGTCCTGGGCCCGCCTCGAGGTCGGGTTGGTGAAGAAGGTCTCCGGCGTGGCCTCCTCGACGATCTCGCCGTCGGCCATGAACACCACCCGGTTCGCCGCGGTCCGCGCGAAGCCCATCTCGTGCGTGACCACGACCATCGTCATGCCCTGCTTGGCCAGGTCGATCATCACGTCGAGGACCTCTTTGATCATCTCCGGGTCGAGCGCCGAAGTGGGCTCGTCGAACAGGATGACCTTCGGGTCCATCGCCAGCGCCCGGGCGATCGCGACGCGCTGTTGCTGGCCGCCGGACAGTTGAGCCGGGTACTTCGAAGCCTGGTTGGCGACCCCCACTCGCTCCAGCAGCTCCATCGCTCGCTGCTCGGCCTGCTTCGTGTCCGCCTTGCGGACCTTGCACGGCCCGAGGGTGACGTTCTGCAGGATCGTCTTGTGCGCGAACAGGTTGAACGACTGGAACACCATGCCGACATCCGCGCGCAGCCTGGCCAGGGCCCTGCCCTCGCTCGGCAGCGGCTGTCCGTCCAGGGTGATGGTGCCCGAGTCGATCGGCTCCAGCCGGTTGATCGCACGGCAGAGCGTCGACTTGCCGGACCCGGACGGGCCGATCACCACGATGACCTCGCCCTTGGCGATGGACAGGTTGATGTCCTTCAGGACGTGCAGGTCGCCGAAATGCTTGTTGACACCGGTCAGCGCCACCAGACCAGTTTTCGTCAGCGTGTCGGAATCGCTCATGGCCAGAACCTAGCGGAGCCGAGGGGGCGGTCGCAGGCCCGGGTGGTTCCACGGTGGTAACGATCTGCAATATCGCCGCGCGGGCTGTGACCGGCCGATCACAGCCCGCGCCGATTTGCTCTTCAGTGTGCGGTTACGCCCGTTCCCCGACAAACACGTACTCTTGGTAGCCGTCATGCGTACTTATGAAGTCCGCACCTACGGGTGCCAGATGAACGTCCACGACTCCGAGCGGCTGCGCGGGCTGCTGGAGGATGCGGGCTATGTCCGCGCGCCTGAGGGTGACGAGGCCGACGTGGTCGTCTTCAACACCTGCGCGGTCCGCGAGAACGCCGACAACAAGCTGTACGGCAACCTCGGGCACCTGGCTCCGGTGAAGGCGCGTAAGCCCGGGATGCAGATCGCGGTCGGCGGATGCCTGGCGCAGAAGGACAAGGCGTCCATCACCAAGAAGGCGCCCTGGGTCGACGTGGTGTTCGGGACCCACAACATCGGCTCGCTGCCGGTGCTGCTGGAGCGGGCCCGTGTCGAGCAGGAGTCCCAGGTCGAGATCCTGGAGTCGCTCGACGTGTTCCCGTCGACGCTGCCGACCCGGCGCGAATCGCCGTACAGCGCCTGGGTGTCGGTGAGCGTGGGGTGCAACAACACCTGCACGTTCTGCATCGTGCCGTCACTGCGCGGCCGGGAGAAGGACCGTCGGCCGGGCGAGATCCTCGCCGAGGTCGAGGCGCTGGTCGGCGAGGGTGTGCTCGAGGTGACGCTGCTCGGGCAGAACGTGAACTCGTACGGCGTGGAGTTCGGCGACCGGTACGCGTTCTCGAAGCTGCTCCGGGCGTGCGGCGAGATCGACGGGCTGGAGCGGGTCCGGTTCACGTCGCCGCATCCGCGGGACTTCACCGCGGACGTGATCGAGGCGATGGCCGAGACGCCGAACGTGATGCCGTCGCTGCACATGCCGTTGCAGTCCGGGTCCGACCAGGTGCTGAAGGCGATGCGGCGTTCGTACCGGCGCGACCGGTACCTGCGGATCATCGAGGACGTGCGGGCGGCGATGCCGGACGCGGCGATCACCACCGACATCATCGTCGGGTTCCCGGGGGAGACCGAGGAGGACTTCCAGGGCACGCTCGACGTGGTCCGGCAGGCGCGGTTCGCGGGCGCGTTCACGTTCCAGTACTCCAAGCGTCCCGGGACGCCGGCCGAGTCGATGACGGACCAGGTGCCGCGCGACGTCGTCCAGGACCGGTACGAGCGGCTCGTCGCGCTGCAGGACGACATGGCGTGGGCCGAGAACAAGCGGATCGTCGGCCGGTCGGTCGAGGTGCTCGTCGCGGAGGGGGAGGGGCGTAAGGACGCCGCCACCCACCGGCTCAGCGGGCGCGGTCCCGACAACCGGCTGGTGCACTTCGCGGTGCCGGAGGGTGTCGAGGCGCCGCGACCGGGTGACATGGCAACGGTCGAGGTCACGTACGCCGCTCCGCACCACCTGGTCGCGGACGTGTTCGGCGCCGTACGCCGCACCCGCGCCGGCGACGCGTGGGAACGCGCGCAGGGGGCACCAGCCGCGGCGCCCGGTGTCATGCTCGGCATGCCGACGATCGGTGCGAAGCCCCTCGAGCCGGCAGCCGGCGGCTGCCAGGCCGGATGACCGACGCCCCGACGTCAGGCGGCGACCCGGAAACGGGTCCTGCTGCGCCGGGCGGGACGGCGACGGGGTTGGCCGCGCTGCTTCCCGCGGGCGCGGAGCCGTTCGCGGCGGGGCGGGACGCGGACGTCTACTCGATCGACGAGGACTGGGTACTGCGGCGGTACCGCAACGGGCACCCGGTCCGCGACGAGGCGGATTTCATGCGGCACGTCGCGAAGTACGACTATCCGGTCCCGGCCGTGCGCGAGGTCGAGGGCCCGGACATGGTTGTCGAGCGGCTCGCCGGCCCGACGCTGGGTGAAGCTGCGATCGCCGGCGACCTCGACCCGTCCGAGCTCGGCCGGATCCACGCCGGCCTGCACCGCCGCCTGCAGGCGATCCCGGCGCCGAGCGGTACGCCCGGCCTCGTCGTGATCCACGGCGACCTGCACCCGCTCAACGTGATCGCCACGCCCGGCGGTCCGGTCGTCATCGACTGGCGGAACGCGGAGGAGGGCCCGCCGGAGTTCGATGTCGCGATGACCGCGATCATCTTCGCCCAGGTCGCCCTCGACCCGTCCTACGAACAGCTCAGCCCGCTCCTGCGGGAGGCGTTGGCGACGTACCTCGCCGGCTCGATCGACCCGGCCCCGGGCCTGCCCGCCGCGATGCGGGCCCGCGGCAACAACCCGACCCTGACCCCCGCGGAGCTGGCCCTCCTGCCCGCACAAGAGGACCTGATCCGCAGTCTGTCCTAGGACCTGTCCGGCAACCCATCGCCTACTGCGGGGCACTCGGCACGGCACCTCGCGACGGGGCTGGATTACCAGACAGGTCCTAGGCGTTCAGGAACTGTGCCGGCTTGAGCGCGCGGGCGACGACGCGGAGCTCGCCGATGTGACCGGCGAAGGCCTGGTCGATCTCGTTGGCGTAGTGCCCGGCGCCGACCAGCCACGGTTTGCCGGCCGTCGCGAGCCCGTTCGACGGGGTCGCCGGGTTGCGCAGGAGCTCCGACGAGTCGACGTACACGACGCTGTGCCGCCCGTCGTTCACGATCGCCAGGTGGAACCACTCGCCCGCGCGCTGCTCGTGACCCCAGTTGGTGAACGTCTCGTTGCGGTCCACCGGGTACACCGCCCACTGCACCTGCAGACCGCCGGAGAACCCGAGCTTGGCCGCCGGCTCGTCCGGGTCGCTGCCCGTCTTGGCCGCGTCGCGTCCGGTGCCGAGCCGGGTGAACAAACCCTCCCACGCGTGGTCCTGGCCGTCGTTCGCCAGCTTCACGAACGCCTCGATCGTGTACCCGTCCGGGAACGTCATCGCGTTCAGCGGCGCGTTGTCCACGGTCTTCAGGTACCCGCCGCGGGCCGGGTTCTTGCCGCCGGGGAACAGCCAGCTCGCGTGCCCCGGCTGGTCCGGGTGGTACTCCGCCGACGCGGTCGGCAGATCGTTGCTGAGCTGGACGCGGGTGAGATCGTTGGCGTGACCCGAATGGTCGAGCACCTTGTCCGTGACCGGACCGTCGAAGCGCCAGTACGCCGCCGTACCCGGGATGACGAGCTGCTTGGCCGGACGGGCGGGACGCACAGGTTCCGGGGCGAAGCCGGCGAACCGGGCCGCGAAGTCGATCGGGACGCTGAAGCGGTTCGTGTCGTCGCTCAGTTCGATCTCCGCCTCGGCCAGCTCGTTACGGCGGGCCGGGTCCTGGGCCATGATCCACGGCGAGATCGTCTCGACGTCGATCGTGTTCCGGGCCAGGTCGAAGTGGTACAGGCGGACCATTCCCGAGCCGCCGTAGTACCGGTCCTGGTAGTTGGTGATGTGCAGGTGCACGTCGTTGCCCGCGGCGTTCTTCCGGGTCACCCGCCCGGGCGGCCAGTAGTGGCCGTTGAGGGTGAGGAAGATCTGGTCGTTGCCGTCGACGAGCTGGTCCCAGACCCGGTTGCCGTGGGCGCTGAAGTAGGCGACCGGGTTGCCGTGGTCGGCGTTCACCAACTCGTGGATGGTGAGGATGACCGGCAGCTTCGGGTGTGCCTTGATCACCGCCCGGGCCCAGGCGAAGCTCGCGTCCGACGGTCGCCAGTCCATTGCCAGCAGCAACCATTGCCGCCCGGCGGCGCGGAACACGTGGTACGAGTTGTACCCGTTCGCCGTCGATCCGCCGTACGTCGGCATCCAGCGGAACCGTCGCGGGTTGAACGTGTCCAGGTACGGCGACGGGCCGCGGGTGTCGTCCTTCGAGCCGTCGATGTCATGGTTGCCCGCCAGCACGGAGTACGGGAACCGGGCACGCTCGAGCAGCCGGAAGACCGGGTCGGCCTGCGCGAACTCGCTCGCCAGCGCGTTCTCCACCACGTCGCCGAGATGCGCGACGAAGACGATGTTCTGCTCGGTGCGCTGGTCGATCAGGTACCTGAACGTCGCGGTGAGCGGCGCGGCGTCACCGCGGTCCTGGTCGAACTGGTACTGCGTGTCCGGCACGACCGCGAGCGTGAACTGCGGATGCTCCGTGTCGATCCTGCCGGTAGGGCCCGTGGCCGAGGCGGTGACGGCGTTGAACACCCCCGGCGTCACGACCGCACCGGCCCCGAGTGCCCCTGCCTGCAACAGCCGCCGGCGGCTCGTGCCGTCGTACCGCTCGTTCATCGCCCCACGCTCCCAAGCTCGCTGACAACGCAGCGAAGACTAGGGCCAGGGAGCCTGCCCGGCGGTGAACTCAGGCGAAACCTTGGACGATCACCGCAGGAAGCCCTTCGGCTTTCAACGACCCCAGCACGCGCGCTTCGTGCGGCACCACTGGCTCGGGCAGCTTGTCCAGCGAGTACCAGTCCAGGCCGGCCGCCTTCTCCGGCTCCATCAGCCGCGGCTCGCCGCTCCACCGCGACGTCGTGAAGAAGAAGTCCACCCGCTCGTCGATCGGGTCGCCGTTCCCACCCGTGCGGTGCATCGCCGTCACCGGCACGAGGTCCGCCGGGTCGACGTCGATCCCCACCTCTTCCTTGAGCTCGCGCGCCGCCGCCGCGACCACCGACTCCCCGTGCTCCACATGCCCGGCCGGAACCGCCCAGTACCCGTCCATGTAGCCGGTGTTGGCCCGCAGCAGCAACAACACCTCGTCCCCCCGCCGCACGATCACATAAGCCGCCGGCACCACCGAAAACCGATCCATGCCCCCGACCCTAAACACCACCGCCGACACGTCTGCGACAAGCGCCGGTGGCTGAGAACAAGCCACGGCCTGTCTCCAGATGCGGTCGCGTGTCGCAAACAGCGGCCGAGCGGGGGGCGGGCGGGGCGGTCGGGCGTGGCGAAGGGCCGCAAGCGGGTGCTTGCGGCCCTTCGGTGGGTACGTCAGGCGGACTGGTTCGGGTTGTCCGGGATGTCGTCGTTCTGGCCGTCGAGGTTGTCCAGACCCTCTTTGGCCTTGTCGACGCCGGAGTCGATCTTGTCGCCGTACTGGCCGCCCGTCTTCTCGTCGACGAAGTCGCCGGCCTTGTCCAGACCGTCACCGACCTTGTCGCCGTGACCGTCGACCAGGTCGGAGGCCTTGTCCTTCAGGTTCTCGGCCGTGTCCTTGAACTTGTCGAAGATGCCCATCTCGGGGCTCCCATTCCTGCGTAGTTGAGTGCTTACAGACAGCTAGCGGTGATCTTCGCACCTGCAACGCCGGAACTGTGGGATCTCCGCGAGTGCCGTACCCGAAACGATGCGACGTACTTACTCTACGTCGCCGCCGCTGTCCGAGCCGCCGCCGCCGGACTCGACATCGCCGCCGGACTCCACGTCCCCGCCGGACTCGACGTCCCCGCCGGACTCCACATCGCCCCCGGAGTCGCCGCCCGGGTCGACATCGCCGGCACTGTCCCCCAGACCGAGCGCGTCCTTGGCCGCTTCCGACTCTTCCTCGAACGGATTCGTCACTTCGGTTCCTCCCGTAGAAATATTGCGAACGCCAAGGTTCCTACCGAACTTTCCGGGTCATCCACAAGGCCGGCCGGCAGCTCTTGGCGAACTCTTCGCAGCAGGGCGGTGGCGCGGCGCGGGACAACGAACTGCCAGACTGGAGCGATGCCTGCCCCACTCGTCGTCGCGGTCGTCGGTCCCACCGCGGCCGGGAAGTCCGATCTCGCCGTCGCGCTGTCCGAGCGCCTGGGTGGCGAGGTGGTGAACGCGGACGCCATGCAGGTGTACCGCGGCATGGACATCGGTACGGCGAAGATCACGACGGCGGAGCGCCACGGCGTACCGCACCATCTGCTCGACATTCTCGACGTCACCCAGACCGCGACCGTCGCCGAGTTCCAGGAGCTCGCCCGCGCCGCGATCGACGACTGCATCCGCCGGCAGGTCGTGCCGGTCCTGGCCGGCGGCTCCGCGCTGTACGTCCGCGCGATCCTCGACGACTTCGTCTTCCCCGGCACCGACCCGGACGTCCGCGCCCGCCTGGAGGCCGAGCTCGAGGCCCACGGCTCCGGTGCCCTGCACGCCAAACTGGCGCAGGCCGACCCGAAGGCCGCCGAGCAGATCCTGCCCAGCAACGGCCGGCGGATCGTCCGCGCGCTCGAGGTCATCGAGATCACCGGCGGCCCGTACGTCGCGACGCTGCCGGAGCACCGCTACGTCTACGAGGGCGCGATCCAGCTCGGTCTCGACGTACCGCGGCCGGTTCTCGACGAGCGGATCGAGCGCCGGGTGGACCGGATGTTCGACGCCGGATTCGTGGCCGAGGTGCGAGGTCTGCTGAACAAGGGTTTGATTGAGGGGAAGACGGCCAACCGCGCACTCGGGTACTCGCAGGTGATCGCGTTGCTGAACGGTGAGATCGACGAAGCGCAGGCCCGGGAGCGGACCGCCCAGGCCACGCGCCGGTTCGCGCGCCGCCAGGACTCGTGGTTCCGTAAGGACCGACGGATCAGTTGGCTGCCGTACGACGACCCCGAGCTGGTGGAGAAGGCCCTCGACGTGGTGCGTAAAACCGTAGTGGCCGAAGGCAACCGCGAAGGCGCCCCCGGCGTAGTCGAGGTGAACCAAGGCCGAGGGGCCGTCGATGCGAGGGGGTGACCGTGAGGCCGAGTTCCGTGAGTACCTGCTCGCGGACCGCACCAGACTGCTGAGAACGGCGCTGCTGCTCACCGCGGGGGATGTGCACACGGCCGAGGATCTGGTCCAGACCGCCTGCACCCGGGTGTACGTGCACTGGCACCGGATCAAGCACGAGGGCGCGGGCCCGTACGCACACCGCATCCTGGTCAACGCCTTCCTCGACGAGCGCCGCCGGGCCGGCCGCCATCCGGAGGTGGTGACCGCGGAGGCCGTCGAGCCGCGGTCGGCCGGCGGACCGGACCAGGCGGACACGCTGGCCGTCCGGGACGCATTGCTCGATCTCGCGCCGCGGCAGCGGGCGGTCCTGGTACTGCGGTACTTCCAGGATCTCGACGTCGCGACCTGCGCGCGGATCCTGGACTGCACCGAAGGCACCGTGAAGAGCCAGACGGCCAAGGCGCTCAAGCGCCTCAAGGAACTGATGACGGAAGAGACGGGGAGTAGCTGAGAGCGCAGTGGACGAGGTCAAGAAACTCCTGGAGGGGTTCGCGGACCGGGCGGCCGAAGGGCTGCCGGACGCGGACATCGACGCGGCCATCGAAGCCGACATGGCCCGCGGACGGCTCGCCCTGCGCAGGATCAAGCGCCGCCGCCGGGTCACCGGGGTGCTGTGCGTCGCCGCCGCGTCTGCTCTCGTCCTCGCCCTCGGCAATCAGGGGAAGTGGTGGGGAAGCGGCAGCGAGGTGGCCGGCACTCCGGTAGCGCCCGAGACGGCCGCCCCGGTTCCGAGCTCGACGTCCTCGCGGGCCACGCAGCCGCGGCCCAGCCAGACGATGTCGATGTTCGGTGCGACCGTCGTCGAGCTGGTGGCCAACAAGCAGCCGTGGAGTTCGATCGACTGCGGCCTGGCGCCGAAGGGATGGTCGCCCGAGGCGCCGATCACGGCCGACCGTGTCGTCCTGTCCCGGCCGGACATGCGGACGGCGGAGGCCGCGACCAAGGTGGTGCTGCAGGCGGCTCCGGAGGCGCGCACCCTCGCGGAGGCGCGGGTCACGGCCGCGAGTGGCAAGACGATCCACATCGGCACACTGCAGGGCCGGCTGGCAGGTCAGGTGAAGCTCACCGACCAGTGGCTGCTGGTCGAGCTCCCGGCCGGTACGGTCGAGTGGCCGGACGACGTACTGCGCCGCTTCCTGGCTTCCTGCGCGATCAACTGAACGCGCCACGACTAGCGCACCAACCTCCACCTGAGATAGGCAGGGGTAGTCCCTTGTCCCGCCGAGCTCGTGTGGGGGAGATCCGTGAAGAAGCTGATCGCAGCCCTGTCCGTAACCGCCCTGGTTCTGACAGGCACCAGTTCACCAGCAGTCGCCACTCAACAGACACAGGCTCCGGCCAAGACGCCGACCGCGATCGGGTACGGCGGTGCGGTGTCCTCGGTCGACCCTGACGCGACGAACATCGGTCTCGACGTACTGCGTCGTGGTGGTAACGCCGTCGACGCAGCCGTCGCCACGGCCGCCGCGCTCGGTGTCACCGAGCCCTACTCGGCCGGCATCGGCGGTGGTGGGTACTTCGTGTACTACAACGCCAAGAAGCACAAGGTGTTCACGATCGACGGGCGCGAGACGGCTCCCGCGACCATGCCGTCCGACGCGTTCGTGAATCCGGCGACCGGTGCGGCGTATCCGTTCGCGCAACTGGTGACGTCAGGTGTCTCGATCGGCGTCCCGGGCACGCTCGCCACCTGGGACCGGGCCCTGAAGCAGTGGGGTTCGCTGTCACTCGGCAAGGCGCTGAAGCCGGCCGCGGACCTGGCCGAGCGCGGGTTCGTCGTGGACCCGACGTTCCGCCTGCAGACCCTGGACAACAAGTCGCGGTTCGCGCAGGTCGTGCCGACCGCCGAGCTGTTCCTGCCGAACGGCGACGCGCCGCAGGTCGGTGCGCTGTTCAAGAACCCCGACCTCGCCGCGACGTACAAGCTGATCGGTGAGCAGGGCTCGTCGGCGTTCTACAACGGCGCGCTGGCGGGCGAGATGGCCGCCGTGGCCAAGAACCCGCCGAAGACGCCGGATGCGACGCTGCCGTTCTTCCCCGGCTACCTGCAGGCCGGCGACCTCGAGGCGTACAAGACGATCGACCGCACGCCGACCAAGGTCCGGTACGACGGTCTGGACGTCTACGGCATGCCGCCGTCGTCGTCCGGTGGAACCACCGTCGGCGAGGCGCTCAACATCCTGCAACCGCAGCGCATTCGGCAGCAGTCGACGACGCAGGCTCTGCACACGTACCTCGAGGCGTCCGCGCTGGCGTTCGCCGACCGCGGTGCGTACGTCGGTGACCCGGCGTACGTCGACGTACCGGTGAAAGAGTTGCTGTCGCGTGGGTTCGGCCTCGAGCGGTCCTGCCTGATCGACCCGGAGAAGGCCGCGACGAAGCCGGTGCCCGCGGGCTCGCCGGACGGCGACTACTCGCGGTGCGCCATCGGCAGCTCTGTCGAGCAGCGCCCGGACAGTGAAGGGCGTTCGACGACGCACCTGGTCGCAGCCGACAAGTGGGGCAACGTGGTGTCGTACACGCTGACGATCGAGCAGACCGGCGGCAGCGGCATCACCGTGCCGGGGCGTGGGTTCCTCCTCAACAACGAGCTCACCGACTTCACCGCCGTACCGGACCCGAAGGACCCGAACCGGGTCGAGGCCGGGAAGCGGCCGCGGTCGTCGATGTCGCCGACGATCGTGCTGCGCGGCGGCAAGCCGTTCCTCGCGCTCGGTTCGCCGGGTGGCTCGACGATCATCACGACCGTCCTGCAGGCGCTGACGAACCGGATCGACCGTGGCATGACGCTGCCGGAGGCGATCGCGGCACCGCGGGCGGCGCAGCGCAACACCGCGTCGGTGACGGCCGAGCAGGCGTTCATCGACCGGTACGGCGCGGCGCTGACGCCGTACGGTCACACCTTCACGCCGGCCGGTGCTCCGGGGAGTTCGGCGTCCGAGATCGGAGCGGTCGCGGCACTCGAGTTCCTGCCGGGCGGTGCGATCCTCGCGGCCGCGGAACCGACGCGACGCGGCGGAGGAGCGGCCGGAACGGCTTGGCCCTTCAGAGTGAGGTGACGATCGCGGCGACCAGGTCCGCTCGTTCGGTCAGGGTCGCCGCGACCACCTGCTCGTGGACGGCGTGGGCGCCCTTGCCCACCGGACCCAGGCCGTCCAGCGTTGGGATGCCCAACCATCCGGTCAGGTTGGTGTCCGCCGCCCCGGACGCGGCCGCGCCGCCGATCTCCTGACCGACCGATCGCCCGGCGGCGACGACCTTCGCCAGCAACTCGTCGCTCGCCGCCGACGGCTGCCAGGCCGGCCGGTTCGACAACACCCGCACCTTCAGCTGCGCGTCCCGCACCGGCTCCAACGCGGCAACCGCCGCGAGCACGGATTCCTCGGTCGACGGATCGACGAAGCGGAATCCGATCTCCGCAGCGGCAGACCCCGGTACGACGTTGGTGCGCCCGCCGCCGGTGATGGTGCCGACGTTGCACAGCACGTGGTCGTGGCCGGCGACCACGCGTCGTACCGCGACGAGCTGATCGACGAGCTCGTCGATCGCGGACACCCCGTTGCCCGGATCGAGGGCGGCATGCGCCTCGCGGCCGGTGACCTCGATCCGGACCCGCGTGCTGCCCCAGCGCGACGTCTTGAGGTCCCCGTTCGGATGCGGCGGCTCGAAACCGAAGGCGGCGTACACGCCGGCGGCCTCGGCCGTCACCAGGGCGCGCGCCGACGGGGAGCCGATCTCCTCGTCCGCGACCACGACGACCCGCAGCGGCCGGTGATCTCGATCGGCGACCTCCTCGAGCGCGCTCTCGAGGACCACGAGGCCTCCCTTCATGTCGAACACGCCAGGACCGTGGATGATCCCGTCGGCCTCACGCCACGGCATCACGTCCCGCAGTTGACCGATCGGCCAAACGGTGTCGTGATGGGTGAGGAACAGCAAGGGCGCGGCCGACGCCTGCGGCCCGCGGCCGGGGAAGTCCGCGACGAGGTGGTCGCCGGTCGGCGCCGGGATCCGGCGCACGGCTCCGCCCAGCTCGGCGTACCGCGTCGTCAGCCGGTCGGCGAAGGCGTTCAGCGCGGCGGCGTCGCCGGTTGGGGTTTCCGCGCCGACGTACTCCCGGAGTCGCTCGATCATCATGGATAGTCAACGTATCATCATCCGATCAGCGATTGACCAGCGCTCATCCGGCAGGCGTAGGATCGATATATGAATCGTATCTCTGAGGTGGGCTTCCGCGCGGTCTCGCTCACCACGGCGTCGAGGTTCGCCGAGGCCTCGGCGCTGTACCGCGAGGTGTTCGGCTACCTCGACCCGGCGTACGGGCTGAACCCGCGGCTGCTCGGCGCGCTGGCGAGCAACGGCGGCTCGGTGGTCGGCATCCTCGATGAGAGCGATCGGCTGGTCGCGTTCGCGTACGGCTTCTGCGGGACCGACCGGCGCGGCTTCTACCACTACTCGCAGTCGGCCGTGGTGACCGACGGGCAGCAGGGCCGCGGCCTCGGCCGGATGCTCAAGCACGCCCAGCGAGAAGTTGCCCTCAGCCACGGTATGTCGCGGATGCGCTGGACGTACGACCCGGTGCAGGTCCGCAACGCGCATTTCAACCTCGACGTCCTCGGCGCGCGCGGCCGCTGGTTCGCGCCCGACATGTACGGTCCGGGCACCGATCGCGTGATCGTCGAGTGGGACCTGACCCGAGACGAAGTCCCCGCGCTGGACGATTCCGCGCTGACCCAACTCGTCGTACCGGCCGAACCGGGTGAGCTGCGCCGCTCGTTCGAGGAGTTGCTCGGCAAGGGACTCGTCGCCGTGTCGTGCCGGCGTCTTCCGGACGGCGGCGGTGCCTACTACTTCGGGCCGGCCGACGATGCCTGACGATCCCCGCAACCGCGAGCTCAGCAGTCCGCAGGAGCGGTACGACGCCCGTCTGCAGCGCCGGTCGTCGACGCTGCTGCAGCGCCGCGTGGTCGAGCAGGAACGCGCCTCGATCGACGAGGCCCTGGACCAGATCCTCACCGACGAGTCGATCGCGCAGGCCGCGGCCCGGATCGTCGCCGCCCGCCGGCGCTTCATCGTCGGCTCGGCGAAGTCGTTCTCGTACGCGTCGCTGCTCGCGTTCGACCTCGGCGTCGGCCTCTCGCAGGTGACGTTGATCGACGGCACGGTCGTGCGCGGTGTCGACGTCCTGGCCGACGTCCGGTCGAACGATCTGATGGTCGCTTTCTCGTTCCGCCGGTACCGGCGCGACACCGTGGAGATCGCACAGCGGTTCGTCGAGGCCGGCGGTGAGCTGGTCGCGATCACGGACTTCGAGGACGCGCCGCTGGCCAAGCTCGCCGACCAGTGCATCTACGTCGCGACCGGGAGTGCGTCGTACGTCGACTCGCCGACCGTCGTCGCCTCGGTGCTGCATGTGCTGGCGACGCTGACGACCGCGAGCGCGAAGGGCGCGCGGCGACGGCTGGTCGAGCGGGACCGGTTGAACACGGAGTTGGGACTGTATGTCAACTGACCTGAAGATCGTCGCGGCGCGGCTGCACCGGGTGCGGATGCCGCTGGTGCACGAGTTCCGGACCAGTTCGCACCGCAAGGCGTTCCTCGACCACATCCTGGTCGAACTGGAGGACGCCTCGGGCGCGGTCGGCTGGGGCGAGATCGCGTCGTCCTCCGATCCGTACTACGCACCGGAGACGGTCGAGACGTGCTGGCACATCGCGTCGAAGTACTTACTGCCCGCCGTACTCGACCGCCCGTGGACGCATCCCGATCAGCTGCAGGCGGCATGGTCGAAGGTCCGCGGCAACTACTTCGCCAAGGCAGGCGTGGACATGGCCGCCTGGGTTCTGTGGGCCGAGGTTCAGCAACTGCCTCTGGCAACAGTTCTTGGTGGAACACGGACCGAGGTTGTCGCGGGTGTTTCGCTGGGTATCGAACCGACGATCGACGACCTGCTGGTACAGGTCGAACGTCAGGTCGAAGCCGGGTACCCGAGGGTGAAGCTGAAGATCGCTCCCGACTGGGATGTAGAACCGGTCCGGGAAGTGCGGGCGGCGTACCCGGAGCTGGATCTGCACGTGGATGCGAACGGGATCTACACGGCCGGCGACCTACCGAAGCTGCAGAAGCTGGATGCCTACCGGCTGACGATGATCGAGCAGCCGTTCGCGCCGCGCGACCTGCTCACGCACGCGAAACTACAACGCACGATCGGTACGCCGGTCTGCCTGGACGAGAGCGTGGAGACCGTCGCCGACCTGGAGACCGCGCTCGCGCTCGACGCCCTGCAGGTGCTCAACATCAAGGTGTCGCGGATGGGCGGCCTGACCGCGGCCCGCGCGGCGCACGACCGGGCGCGGGACGCCGGCGTCGCGGTCTGGTGCGGCGGCATGCACGAGTTCGGTATCGGCAGGCTCGCGAACGTCGCCCTCTCCAGCCTGCCCGGATTCACCCTCCCATCGGACGTGTCCGCCTCGGAGAAGTACTACGCCCGGGACATCGTCGAACCCGCCGTGACCGCCGTCCGCGGCGTCGTCCAGGTGCCCCAGGCAACCGGTCTCGGACATGCCGTGGACCGCGAACTGGTCGTCGCGAACACGGTCGCCGAGCTGTCCCTCGGACCGGAAAGAGGAGTGACTCGGTGCGTGTTGCTCTGACCGGCGGCCTGATCGCCGACGGGACCGGCAGCGCACCGCGGCCCGGGACGGTGCTGGTCGAGGAGGATCGGATCAGCGCGGTGCTGCCGCCCGGCGCCCCGATCGCCGGTGCCGACGGCATCGATGCCACGGGCAACATTGTGGCACCCGGATTCATCGATCTGCACTCGCATGCGGACTTCAGCCTCGGAGCGAGTCCGGCCGCCGAATCGCAGCTCGCGCAGGGCGTCACCACCTTGGTGACGGGGAACTGCGGCTGGTCGCCGTTCCCGATCACCGAGCTCGAGCCGCTGCGCTCCGGTACGGCGTTCCTCGCGCCGTCGCTCGACTGGTCGTGGAACGATCTCACCGGCTTCGCCGCCACGCTGGAACCCGCGGTGAACGTGGCGCTGCAGGTCGGCCACTGCACACTCCGGATCGCCGCGATGGGCAGCGCGGAACGAGCGCCGTCGGCGGGCGAGCTCCGGAAGATGCAGGACCTGCTGCGCGAGGCGGCCGACCAGGGAGCGGCCGGATTCTCCACCGGGCTCATCTACGCGCCGGGCGCCTACGCATCGCCGGGGGAGGTGGCCGCCCTCGTCGCCACCGCGGCGGACTGCGGCCTGCTGTACTCGACCCACATCCGCAACGAAGGCGCGCGGCTCCTGGACGCGCTCGACGAGGCGATCGCGGCTGCGCGGGCCGGTGGCGCCCGCCTGGAGATCTCCCACCTGAAAGCCGTTGGCAAGCCCAACTACGGACTCGTCCGGACAGCGCTCGAACACCTCGACCGGGTGGACGACGTCGACCTCGGCTGGGACGCCTACCCGTACACCGCGACCAACACGACGCTCACCACCCGCCTGCCGACCTGGGCGCTGGCCGGCGGAACCCTCCTCGAGCGGCTCGCCGATCCAGCCGAACGCGCGCGGATCGCCGACGCTCTGCGTGCCGACGTACTGCTCTCACCGGACACCGTCGTGATCGCGTCACTGCCGCCCGGCCCCTACCAGGACAGCCGCGGGCTGAGCCTCGCCGAGATCGCCCGGCAGGACGGGGTCGACGCCGCCGAGATCGTGCTCCGGATCCTCGAGACGCACCAGGCCGCGGTCAGCGTGGTCAACCACGCGATGCGTGAGGAGGACGTGATCACCGTCCTCGAACATCCCCGGACGGCGATCGCGAGCGACGGCTGGATCATGGACGCGACCGGCCCCGGCCATCCGCATCCGCGCAACTTCGGCACGTTCCCGCGGGTGCTCGGCCGCTACGCCCGTGAGCTCGGCGTGATGGGTCTCGGTGAGGCGATCCGCCGGATGACGGCGCTGCCCGCGTCCCGCCTCGGCCTCGCCGACCGCGGGGTCCTGCGGCCCGGCGCGATCGCGGACCTAGTCGTCCTGGATCCGGCGCGAGTCGCCGACAAGTCGACCTACGACGACCCCTGGCACCTGTCCGTCGGCGTCGAGCACGTCCTGGTAGCCGGCGAACCAGTTCTCACCGACGGCGTACCGACCGGCCGCCGCCCGGGCCGGATCATCTCTTGAAGCGTTTGGGCTCGCTGGGCAACGGGGGCGGTGCACCGGCGGGCTCGGCGTTGCCGTCCGCGTCCGACTCGATCCAGCCGTCGTACTGCGCGAGCAGCTCGTCCAGCAGTGCCGGATCGACGTCCTGCAAACAGGACCATCCACGGATGGTCCTCGTCGTCGTCCTCGCCGTGGAAGCGGCCCCGCCGCACCTCACCACCCAGCCGGTCGGCGACCGCGACGGCGTCGTCCCGCTCCCAGAAGTACGCGATCATGCCCAAACGGTACGACCCCGGACCTCCGCCGTACGCTTGCCCCATGAGTCTGTTTCCCTGGCTGAAGGGGCACGGCACGGAGAACGACTTCGTGATCCTGCCCGACCCGGAAGGTTCCGTGCACGGCGAGCTGGACGCGGCGCTGGTGCGGTTCCTCTGCGACCGGCACGCGGGCATCGGTGCGGACGGGGTCCTGCGGGTGGTCCGGGGCGACAAGCAGTCGTACGTCGAGGACGGTGGCGACTGGTTCATGGACTACCGGAACGCGGACGGCTCGATCGCGGAGATGTGCGGGAACGGTGTGCGCGTGTTCGTGAAGTACCTCGCGGAGGCGGGCTGGATCGACGGCAAGCCGGTCCGGGTCGGCACGCGCGCCGGTGTGAAGGAGGTCGCGCAGAACGACGACGGCACGCTGACCGTCGACATGGGCGAGCCGAGGATCCCCGACGCGGCCGGGATCGTGGTCGAGGCCAACGGTCACCAGTGGCCCGCACTCCACGTCGACATGGGCAATCCGCACGCCGTGGCCTTCGTCGACAGCCTCGCGGAGCCGGGCAACCTGTGCGATCAGCCCACGTGGTCGCCGGTCGAGGCCTTTCCCCAGGGCGTGAACGTGGAGTTCGTCGTACGGCGTGGCGCGCGCGACGTCCAGATGCGCGTGCACGAGCGGGGCGCGGGGGAGACGCGGTCGTGCGGGACGGGGACCTGCGCCGTGACGGTGGCAGCCGCGCGGGCGGCCCGGGACGAGTTGCCGGTGACCTACCGCGTCGGCGTACCAGGCGGTGAAGTGACCGTCACGTGGCGTGCCGACAACCATCTGGAGCTGACCGGTCCGGCGGTCGTGCACGCTCGCGGGGAGTTCGACCGGGTCTGGCTGCCGGGAATCTGAGTCCAGCGTGGGGCGTTGACGTTGGTAATCGGGTCGCCTGTACTGGAGGCCCGTGCCACCATGGAAGGTATATGACGACCCATTCACATGCATACGAGACCACCACTGACCGGGGCGGCGGGGCGGGGGAGTTGGACGCCGTCGAAATTGACCTGGAACAGGGCGATGACTCCGGCGCTTCGTTGACGGGTCACGATGAGCACGAGCAGGAACTGAGCACCGAGGGCCTCGACCTCGAGGAGCGCCAGGCGCTCCGCCGCGTGGTCGGGATGTCCACCGAGCTGACCGACATCAGCGAGGTCGAGTACCGCAAGCTGCTGCTCGAGCGCGTGCTGCTGGTCGGTGTCTGGACCGAAGGCAGCGCCGAGGACGCCGAGAACTCGCTGGCCGAGCTGAAGCTGCTCGCCGAGACCGCCGGTTCCGAGGTCCTGGACGGCGTGATCCAGCGGCGCAAGAAGCCCGACCCGGCGACCTTCATCGGCTCCGGCAAGGTGTCCGATCTGCGCAACCTGGTCGCGTCGCTCGGCGCGGACACGGTGATCGCCGACGGCGAGCTGGCCCCCGCGCAGCTGCGCAACCTGGAGGACAAGCTCAAGGTCAAGGTGGTCGACCGGACCGCGCTGATCCTGGACATCTTCGCGCAGCACGCGAAGAGCAAGGAAGGCAAGGCCCAGGTCGAGCTGGCGCAGCTGCAGTACATGAAGCAGCGCCTGCGCGGCTGGGGTGGCAACCTGTCCCGGCAGGCCGGTGGACGCGTCGGCGCGGCCGGCGGCGGCATCGGCGGCCGTGGCCCCGGTGAGACCAAGATCGAGACCGACCGGCGCCGGATCAACACCAAGATCAGCAAGCTGCGCCGGACGCTCAAGGAGATGAAGGGCACCCGGTCGACGATGCGCCAGGAGCGGCGCCGCCACCTGGTCCCGTCGGTCGCGATCGCGGGGTACACCAACGCCGGCAAGTCCTCGTTGCTGAACCAGATCACCGGCGCGGGCGTGCTGGTCGAGGACGCGCTGTTCGCGACCCTGGACCCGACGACCCGCCGTACGACGACCTCGGACGGCCGCGTGTACACGCTGACCGACACGGTCGGCTTCGTCCGGCACCTGCCGCACGACATCGTCGAGGCGTTCCGCTCGACGCTGGAGGAGGTCGCGGACGCGGACCTGCTGCTGCACGTGGTCGACGGTTCGCACGCCGACCCGATCGCGCAGATCCAGGCGGTCCGCGAGGTGCTGGCCGAGATCGGCGCGACCGACGTACCGGAGATCGTGGTGATCAACAAGGCCGACGCCGCCGACCCGCTCGCGCTGGCGCCGATCCTGCACCGCGAGCCGCACGCGATCGTCGTGTCGGCCCGCACCGGTGAGGGCATCGACAAGCTCCGTGAGCTGATCGAGGGTGCACTGCCGCAGCCGCACATCTCTCTGGACGTGCTGTTGCCGTACGACCGCGGCGACCTGGTCTCCCGGATCCACTCCGAGGGCTCGGTCGAGCAGCTCGAACACACCGCGGACGGCACCCGCATCACCGCCCGCGTCCACCCGGCGCTGGCCGGCGACCTCACACCGTACGCCGTCGCCTGAGCCTGACCGCAACGAGAACGGCCCTCCCGGGATCCCGGGAGGGCCGTTTCGTGTTTCAGGCGATCACTTGCGCTTGCTGACCTGCACTGTCATCGAGGTGCCGTTCTTCGACAGGACCTTGATGTTGACGCCGTTGTTCGGGACCTTGACGCCGGCGCTCGGCTGGTCCGGAGTCCAGTACGACTTGCCGTCGTTGAAGGTCTGGACGGCGTTCTGGCCGCGGATGTAGCTCGCCTGCCCGTTGATGTGCAGGGTGAACGAGTCCGCCTTCTCCAGGCCGAACGGAGCGTCGTACCCGCCGACCCGCGGACGCCAGAGCTGGCCGTCCATCCGGTTGATCGGCGCGGGGTGCGAGTCGATCGGGAGGACCAGGCCCTCACCGGGGTGCTGGTTGGTGTTGTTGTTGTCCTGCGAGGTGTCCCAGTACCAGACCAGCATGCCGTCCTGGTACGGGAAGTGCTCCACCTTGTCCGGCAGCGTGCTCGCCCAGCCGAAGTTGTACGGCCCGGTCTGCAGGTGCTTGTCGTACGAGGTGTAGTTGATGTTCGAGACCAGGTAGTAGTTGTCGTGCAGGCTCGTGTACGACGCACCGACCGAGCTGAACCCGTTCAGCGTCCAGCCCTCCGGAGACGTCTCCGCACCCGACTCGAGCACCGTTGCCGTACCCGACGTCACCTTGATGGCGTCGGCGAAGAACCCGAGCCCGCCGGCCGCCGGGTCGGTGGCGTAGCGGAACTGCAGCGTGATCGTCTTGCCGGCGTACGCCGACAGGTCGAACGTCGCCGGGACCCAGCCGCCGCTCTTGCCGTCGATCCCGTTGCCCTCGGCGTCCTTGGTGATACTGCCCTTGATCGGCTTGGCGCCGGTGCCGTCGTTCACGTCGACGTACGCGTAGTCGCACGCGTCCGGACCGCAGTCCTCGATGTCCCAGTTGGCCTGGAACTCCAGCTTCGCGGCCTGACCGGCCGGCAGCGTCACCTGGCGGCTCATCGTGTGGGTGAACTGATGGCCCTGACCGCTCCACCAGGACTTCGTCCCCGCCGCGGGCTGCACCAGCTGGTGCGTGACCTCCTTCTTCGGCAGCGTCACCACCAGACCCTGGGCCTTCTTCGAGTTGTACTCGTGTGGGCCGAGTTCGACGGTCCGGTTCTGGCCGGCCTGCACGATCTCGTAGTCGAGCCAGCCGAGCTGCAGCTTGTCCCAGATGCCGAAGTCGGCCGCCTGCTCGCCGATGCCGCCGTCACTGGGCTTGCCGACCCGGCTCTGCGCCATGATCGTCCACCAGTTGACGCCGTTCTCGACCGCGGCGCCGGAGGTGTCGTAGTGGTCCGGCAGACCGAGGTCGTGACCGTACTCGTGCGCGAAGACGCTGATCCCGCCGTTCTCCGGCTGGATCGTGTAGTCACCGACGTACAGGCCGGTGTCGCCGATCTGCGCGCCGCCGTTCGGGTTGTTCGCGGGGCCGCCCGGGAAGCCGGCGTACCAGCGGTGCGACCAGATCGCGTCCTCGCCCTGCCACGGGTCGCCGTCGGCCTGGTCGCCGCCGGAGTGCACGATCTGGAAGTGGTCGATGTAGCCGTCCGGCTCGTTGAAGTTGCCGTCGGCGTCGAAGTCGTAGCGGTCCCACTGGTCGAACGTCTTCAGGTCCGCGGTGATCTCGGCCTTGGTCCGGCCCTTGGCGACCTGGTCGGCGACCCACTGGTTGACGGCGTCCTGGACCAGCGCCCAGGTGTTGCTGCAGACGTTGCTGTTGCACGGGTAGCCGTTCGACCGGCCGTACCGGGCCTCGTTGTACTTCACCTTGACCCAGTCGGTGACCTCGCCGTCGACGGAGTACCGGCCGGAGGACTGCTTCTCGTAGTACTTCTTCACCGAGTTGCCGGCGCCGAAGTACAGCTCCTGGAAGTGCTGCCGGCTGTAGTCGGCCTGCCAGACGGTGGAGTTGTCGACCGAGCGGTCCGGCGCCGGGATCTCGTTGTGCAGCGGACCGTCGAACCGGGCCGGGCCCGGGAAGTTCGGCGACGTGTCCTGGTCCGGGTAGTTCGGGTGCCGCTCGTTGCCGAACTCCGCGAGCACGACGAAGATCCGGTCGGTCTTCTCCCGGGACAGCTCGACGTACTGGTCGGCCTTGGCCTTCGCGCTCATGGTTCCGGCGACGGCCTTGCTGCCGAGGTTGACGACCGTGCTGCCGTTGCGCTGCTCGGGCGTGGCCTGACCGTTGATGACCTTGGTCAGGGCCTCCTGCCGCAGCGCGCGGCGCTTGTCCTCGAGCGGGCTCGACAGCTCGTCGGATGCGGGCGCGGGTTCACTGGCGCTCGGTGCCGAAGCTGGTTTGGGCGGTGTGGCGGCGTTACCGGACGAGGCCGCGGCGATGCCGAGCCCCGTTGTCGCCGCCAGGGCCAGGCTGAACAGCCCGGCGGGTAGCTTGCGCACGATTCCCCTCCGTGTCTGATGACGCACTGTGTTCGTAGCTCCCCCGAGCGTGTTTGCGCGAGAGTACGGCGAAAATCCGCCGAGCTGAAGTGGAACTGCGGAAAACCCGGGAACCGAGGGGGAAACCTGCATCCTGAGTAGAACGGCTCACGCGCTGCGGGCCCGGTCCTTGGCAGACTGTGGCGCGTGGAGCGCCAGACCGACCTGCTGCAGCCGTTGTGGCGTGCTCTGGTGGTGTTCCGGGTCCTCACGTGGGCGTTCGCCTGCTTCGGCGTCTGGACGCGCTGGGACGGCATCGTGCGGCCGTACGGCGCGGTGCTCCAGATGGCCGTGATGGGCATCTGGACGCTGATCTCGTCTTACGGCTACAGCCGCCGCTGGGGCCGCCGGAACACGCGGCTGGCGTTCGCGGACCTGATCGTCACGGCCGGCTGCATGTACGCGACCCTGTGGGCGCAGCCATTGATCGACATCCGCGGCGGCGCCTCGGTGCTGACCTCGGTGTGGGCGGCCGGGCCGGTCCTCGCGCTGGCGATCTCGCGCGGCCGGGACGGCGGGCTGCTCGGCGCGGCCACGATCAGCCTGGCGCTGCTGTCGCTGCGGGGTGTCGAGCACGCGTCGAAGATCCTCAGCAACGTCCAGCTGCTGCTGGTGGCCGGTCTGGTCGTGGGGTACACCGCGTCGACCATGCGCCAGGCTGGTGCGCGGCTGCGTGAGGCGATCGCGGCTGAGAGCGCGACCGCCGAACGGCTGCGGCTCAGTCGCTCGATCCACGACGGCGTACTGCAGGTGCTGGCCCAGGTCCAGCGTCGCGGTACGGCGATCGGCGGCGAAGCGCTCGAACTGGCGCAGCTGGCCGCCGAACAGGAAGTTGCCCTCCGCACCCTGATGGCGTCCCGCCCGGCGGTGGGCGAAGGCGGCCGCGTCGACCTGTGCGGACTGTTGTTGCCGCTGGCCACGACCCGCGTCGACGTCGTCGTACCGGCCGGACAGGCCCTGCTGCCCGCCGCCACCGCGACCGAACTGGTTGCCGCGGTCAAGGAAGCCCTCAGCAACGTGACGAAACACGCCGGCCCGGACGCTCGATCGTGGGTGGTGGTCGAGGACCTGGGGGAGGAGGTCCTGGTGTCGATCCGCGACGACGGAGTCGGTACGACGCCCGCCAGGCTCGACCAGGCCCGCGCCGACGGCCACCTCGGTGTCAGCCAGTCGATCCGCGGCCGCATCACCGACCTGGGCGGCACCGTCACGGTCAGAACCGCCCCAGGCGAAGGAACCGAGTGGGAGCTGAAGGTACCGACATGACGCGAGTGATGATCGTCGACGACCACCCGATGTGGCGGGAGGGCGTGGCGCGCGACCTGGGCAGCCGCGGGTACGACGTGTGCGCGACCGCATCGGATGTCGCGAGTGCGGTGAAGATCGCGCTGGCGACCCGGCCGGACGTGGTGGTGATGGACCTGCAACTCGGCACCGGGTCCGGCGTGGACGCGACCCGCGAGATCACCACGGCCCTCCCCGACACGCGTGTCCTGGTGCTGTCGGCCAGCGCCGAGCAGGTCGACGTACTCGCGGCCGTGAAGAACGGAGCGTCCGGGTATCTGGTGAAATCAGCGTCGCTGGACGAGTTCGACGACGCGGTACGCCGTACCGCCGAGGGCGACGCGGTGTTCAGCGCGGGACTGGCCGGACTGTTGCTGGGGGAGTACCGCCGCCTGGACGGGACCGGCCCCGAAGTCCCCCAACTCACCGAACGGGAAACCGAAGTACTCCGCCTGGTAGCCCGCGGCCTCACCGCGAAGCAGATCGCGACCCGCCTGGTCCTCTCCCACCGCACCGTCGAGAACCACGTCCAGAACACCCTCCGCAAACTCCAACTCCACAACCGAGCCGAACTGGTCCGCTACGCGATCGAGCACGGCCTCGACACGGACTGATCAGCCCACGCGTGCTACGCGGCCGCTACCTCCGTCGCCCTGCTCCTCAGCCGCGCCCGCTACGCGCGCTCCCACCCACCCCCGGGCTTATCGCCCGGACATCTGTTTCCGGCTAACGCCGGGAGTTGCGGCTGGCGCCGCGAGTTTCCGGCTGCCGCCGGCCTGTTGCGAGCTGCCGCTCGCGCGCGACTACTAGGCCACCGCCCCGCGACGAACAACCCAGGACGAGCACCGGAACTGGACGAGCCCGTCGGAGCCCTGCTGCGCCGAGCGACTACTCACCCGACGTCGAGCACCGAGACGTCCATGGACCCGGTCTCCACCACATGCGGCCGCATCGTCAAGCAGGCCTAGCCAGTCACTCCCTGAGCCGACTGGTGAACCCGCCGTCGGCAGGAGCGCGTGTGGCACACGGGGGCTGTCGAGGCCTGCGACGGGGGCGCTTGTGTGGTGGTTCTTCGGGCGGGTTGAATGGCATCCGTAGACTGTGCGTTCCACATCAGCGTGGATGCTCTCTGTCACGACACCTGTACTACGGGTGCCCACCTCCGGAGGAATCGGTGAACCGGTCGACTCTCGTCCGTGCACTGCTTGCGTTCCTGGTCCTCGCCGCGTCGACGTACGTGACGCTGACCGCGAAGCCCAAGCTCGGTCTCGACCTGCGCGGCGGGACGCAGATCGTGTTGCAGGCCAAGGACTCGGCGACCGTGAAGGCGACCGCGGAGAACACCGACAAGGCGACCCAGGTGCTGCACCGGCGGATCGACGCCCTCGGTGTCAGCGAGCCGAACGTCACCCGCCAGGGCGAGGACCGCATCATCGTCGAGCTGCCCGGCGTGCAGGACCCGCGCGAGGCCGCGAAGGTGATCGGCAAGACCGCCCAGCTCACGTTCCACGAGGTGCTCGACCAGGTCGCGGCCAAGCCGGCCAAACCGGCGGCGGGGGAGACGTACCTGCCGCCCGAGGACGGCCAAGGCCTGCTCCGGCTGGCCAAACCCGCGATGACGGGCGAGATGGTCAGCGGCGCCGAAGGCCTGCTCGACCCGCAGCAGGTCGCGCAGGGCTGGTTCGTCGAGATGAAGTTCAAGGGCGACGGCGGCAAGATCTGGGCCAACATCACCGGCAAGGCCGCCTGCCAGCCGGTCGGTACGCCGCAGCGGCTGATCGCGATCGTTCTGGACAACGAGGTGATCAGCGCCCCGCAGGTCGACCCGAACGGCGGCAACCAGCTCTGCAACATCGGCATCCAGGGCGGCAGCACCACGATCTCCGGCACCTTCACCGAGACCGACGCGAAGGACCTGGCGGCGCTCATCTCCGGCGGTGCGCTGCCGCTGCCGGTCGAGGTGATCGACCAGCGCACGGTCGGCCCGTCGCTCGGCCAGGACGCGATCGAGGCGAGCGCCCTCGCCGCGCTCATCGGCCTCGCGCTGACCGCGCTGTTCATCATCGTGGTCTACCGCCTCGTCGGCCTGATGGCGGTGCTCGGCCTCCTCGGGTACGCCGCGATGTCGTACGCCGCTCTGACCGCGATCGGAGCCACCCTCACCTTGCCCGGCCTGGCCGGATTCGTGCTCGCGATCGGTATGGCGGTCGACGCGAACGTCCTCGTGTTCGAACGCGCCCGCGAGGACTACACCGCCGGTCGGACCGACGGACTCCGCCGCTCCCTGCGCAGCGGTTTCCAGAACGCGTTGTCCGCGATCGCCGACTCCAACATCACCACCCTGCTGGCAGCCGGACTGTTGTTCTTCCTGGCCGCCGGCCCGGTCCGCGGCTTCGGCGTCACGCTATCGATCGGTGTCATCGCGTCGCTGATGTCGGCGCTCGTCGTGACCCGCGTGCTCGCCGAGTTCGTGGTGTCGCGTGGTTTCGTACTGCGTCGTCCGGGGCTGAGCGGGATCGCCGGCCACGGCCGGGTGCGGACCTGGCTGGAGTCCCGCCGGCCTGCGTTGATGAAGCACAGTCGGCGGTGGCTGCTCATCACGGCCGTCGCGGTCCTCGTGAGTGTCGCGGGCATCGCCGTCCGCGGTCTGAACCTCGGCATCGAGTTCACCGGCGGCCGGCTGATCGAGGTCAGTACGTCGCAACGGATCACGCCGGACCAGGCGCGGGCCGCCGTCGCCGAAGCGGGGTACCCGACCGCCGTCGTCCAGGGGTCCGGGACCGACGACATCACCGTCCGGACGACGACGATCAGCGACGACGAGGCGGAGAAGATCCGCGAGTCGATCGGGCGGATCGGCGGCGGCGCGGAGATGCTCCGCAACGAGAGCATCGGCCCGTCGCTCGGTGAGGAGCTGCGCAACAAGGGCCTGATCGCGCTCGGTATCGCGCTGCTCGCCCAGTTGGCGTACCTCGCCGCGCGGTTCCGCTGGACGTACGGCGCCGGCGCCGTCCTCGCGCTGCTGCAGAACGTGGCGGTCGTGGTCGGCTTCTTCGCCTGGACCGGGAAGCCGATCGACGGCATCTTCCTGGCCGCGATCCTGACGATCATCGGCTACACGGTGAACGACTCGGTCGTCGTGTTCGACCGGATCCGCGAGACCCGCAGCGCCCGCGCGACCGACAGCCTGGGCCCGGTGATCGACACCGCGATCGTCAACGTGCTGCCACGGACGATCAACACCGGTATCTCGACGTTGTTCATCCTCACCGCGCTGCTGTTCCTGGGCGGCGACTCGCTGGCCGACTTCGCCCTGGCCCTGCTCCTCGGCATCCTCGTCGGCACGTACTCGTCCAACCTCACCGCCGCACCCCTGCTCCTCGAACTGGAACGCCGCTACCCGGCCCCGCCCCCGCGCCCGAAGCGCGCCCAGGTCGACCGCGACGCCCAACCCGACCGCGGAGCCGTCGTTTAGTACTCCGCTGGCCCCCGGGCTGCTCCAGCGTCAACTCCTGCCCGGGTTGGTCAAGCGTCGCGAGGGTACCGACCGACAGACACCCCTAGAGCTAAGGGTGTCAAGCGGCTTGGGTTGTGGCGCGGTGTGACCAGGCGGTTTGGGGGTTGTAGAGGGTGTGGGTTTTGAGGCAGCCGTGGAGGATGCCGACGAGCCGGTTGCCGATCTGGCGTAGCGCGGCGTGGTGGCCGAGGCCGCGGCCGCGGAGTTGGTCGTAGTAGGCGCGGACATCGGCGTCGTGCAGGGTGGCGGCGCTGGCCCACAGGTCGATGGCGTTGACGAGCCGGTTGTTGTGGATGAACCGGGCGTGGACGGTTTTCAGTTTGCCGGATTGGCGGGTGATGGGTGCGGTGCCGGCGTAGTTCTTGCGGGCTTTGGCGTCGGCGTAGCGGCCGGGGGCGTCGCCGAACTCTGCGAGCACCCGGGCGCCGAGGATCGGTCCGAGGCCGGGCTGGCTGCGGTAGATCTCAACGTCCGGGTGCCGGCCAAAAGAGGCCTCGACCCCTTCCTGCAGGGCAGGGATCTGGGTGTTCAGGGTCTGCAGGATCGCGACCGTGGAGCCGACCGTGGCCGCGTAGGCGGCGGTGATGATCTCGGGCTGGCCGAGGTGCTCGGTGCGCAGCGCGGCCTGCACCGCCGCGGCCCGTTCGGCCAGGTCGCCTCGCCGCCCGGCGGTCTTCAACGCCGCGGTGATCTGGACGATCGTCAGTTTCGCCGCCGCTGCCGGGGTGGGGGCCTTGGCCAGTAACGCCAGCACGTCGGCACCGGTCAGCGTCAACGTCCCTTGCTGGTAGGCAACCAGCGCGGACGGGAAGTACTCCCGCAGCGCGGCCCGCAGCCGCAGCAGGTGCCGGGTCCGCTCCTGGATCAGCGACTGATGCGCCCGGGCGAGCACCTTGACCCCGTCGGCCAGCTCGGAATCGGCCGTGACCGGCCGCAGTTGATGCCTACGGGTCCGGACCAGGTCGGCCAGCGTCCGGGCATCGGTCTTGTCGTCCTTCGCACCCGACAACGACAAACTCTCACGGTGCCGGGCAGCAAGTTTCGGGTTCACCGCGAACACCACATACCCCGCCGCCAGCAACGCGGCCACCCACGGCCCGCGATCGGTCTCGATCCCGATCACCACCTCCTCCGGACCGGCATCATCGCCCAGGAACTCCGCCACCAACTCGTGGAACCGAACCATCCCGGCAATGCCCTCGTCCACCCGCCCACGGGCCAGGACCCGGCCCTGGTCGTCCTCGACCTGCAGGTCGTGATGCCCTTCGGCCCAGTCGTCACCCACAAACAACACAACAACTCTCCCATCGCCTCCCGACCAATCCCGGCAGCCCGCGAGAGACCTTGAGCGCCCTAATGGATCAGTGCTCACACCAACCAACCAGCAGCGGTGGGCACGACACCCCATCAGCCCTACAATCTCCCGCACCACCAGCGAGGGCACGCTCTGTCGTCAGGACTCAAACAGTCCAGGAGGTATGAGTGCTCACCCGCCAGCGGCTACCAGCCACCGAGTCTGCCAGCGACCGACCCGGTAACACCCATTAGGACGTATCCGCCCACTGTCCACCGCCACACGCCTGAACAGAGCGGCAATCCGGCCCGATCCCCGCGCACCTCCTGTCGTTCGGCACCCAGCTCGGGGCGGCGGATTAGAACTCGAACGTTCCTTGGAGTGGCGCTGGCACCGGGGTTATCCACACCCCAGCCCGCCGAGCGGAAATCTGTCCGTTGCGCGGGCTAGGGTGTGGCGGTGGGTGTTGATGTGCGGGAACTGCTGGAAGCTGCCGTGTCCGGGATCGCCGGACAGACACGGCCCGGGCAGGTGGAGATGGCGCAGGCCGTGGACACCGCGATGCACGAGGGATCGCATCTGCTCGTTCAAGCCGGCACCGGCACCGGGAAGTCCCTCGGGTACCTCGTGCCCGCGCTGCTGCACGCGATCGAGGACCGCCGGGTGGTCGTCTCCACGGCGACGCTCGCGCTGCAGTCCCAGCTCGTCGACCGCGACGTCCCGGCGCTGCTCGACGCCACGGAGAAGCTTTTGCCGCGCAGACCGGCGTACGCGATCCAGAAGGGGCGGAACAACTACGCCTGCCTGCACCGGATCCGCGAGGGCGCGCCGGACGACGACGGCATGCTCGTCGACGTCCCGCCGTCGGGGGAGGTCGGCCGCCAGGTCGTCGAGCTCCGCGACTGGGCCGAGCAGCAGCTCGCCGACGGCGAGGCCGGCGACCGCGACCACGCCCCGTCGCACCAGTACCAGGCCTGGCAGCAGGTCGCGATCAGCGCCCGTGAATGCCTCGGTGCCCAGAAATGCCCGTACGGCGAGGAGTGCTTCGCCGAGAAGGCCAAGGAACACGCCCGCAAGGCCGACATCGTCATCACCAACCACGCCCTGCTCTCGATCGACGCCTTCGAGAACCGGACCGTCCTGCCCGAGCACGACGTGGTTATCGTCGACGAGGCGCACGAGCTGCCCGCCCGGGTCACCGGAGCGGCAGGCGACGAGCTGTCCCCGCAGATGGTCGAGCGCGCTGCCAAGCGCGCCCGCCGGTTCGTCGACGACGACAAGGCCGACGACCTGATCGATGCCTCCGACGCCCTCCGCGCCGCCCTCGACGGCACCCGCGAAGGCCGCATCGAGCCGTCGAACGCGCCCGTCCTCGAGGCCGCCGGCCTGGTCCGCGACGCGGCCCGCGCGCTGTACTCCGACCTGAACAAGAAGTCCGACGACAAGGACGACGACCCGGACGGCGCCAAGCGGCAGTCCAAGGGCGCGGTCAAGGAGATCTTCGACGTCGCCGAACGCGTCGCCGCGCTGAGCGACGCCGACGTGGTCTGGATGATCGACCGCGACCGCTTCGGCCGCGAGCTGCGGATCGCGCCGCTCACTGTCGCCGGCCTGCTCCGCGAGCTCGTTCTCCGCGACCGTACGGCGGTGCTCACCTCCGCGACGCTGACGCTCGGCGGCGACTTCGACGCCATCGCCCGGCAGGTCGGTCTGCGGCCCTCCGACAAGCTCGCCGACGACGACGAGATGCCGGACCTGGACGACTCCGGCGAGACCGGCCCGCTGCCGTGGCGCGGCCTCGACGTCGGTTCCCCGTTCGAGTACGAGAAGCAGGCGATCCTGTACGTCGCCAAGCACCTGCCGCCGCCGCACCGGGACGGCCTCGGCAAGAAGCAGTTCGAGGAGATCATCGACCTCGTCACCGCGGCCGGAGGGCGGACCCTCGGCCTGTTCTCGTCCCGTCGCGCGGCCGAGGCGGCGACGGCGGCGGTGCGCGAGGCGACCGACCTCAAGGTGCTGTGCCAGGGCGACGCGCAGCTCGGTGAGCTGGCCCGCGAGTTCGTGGGCGATCCGGAGACGTCCCTGTTCGGCACGCTGTCGCTGTGGCAGGGGATCGACGTACCGGGCTCGACCTGCAACCTGGTGATCATCGACCGGATCCCGTTCCCGCGGCCGGACGAGCCGCTGATGGCGGCCCGCCAGCGAGCCGTCGACGAGGCGGGCGGCAACGGGTTCATGGCGGTCGCCGCGACACATGCCGGGCTGCTGCTCGCGCAGGGCACCGGCCGGCTGATCCGCCGCAGTACCGACCGCGGCGTAGTGGCGATCCTCGACCCCCGCATCGTCACCCAGCGGTACGGCGGATTCCTGCGTGCCTCCTTGCCTCCGATGTGGCCGACCGCCGATCGTGAGAAGGTGCTCGGTGCCTTGAAGAGGTTGCAGTCCGCATGAGTCCGGTGGCCGGCCCGCCGGTGCTGCCGATGATGGCGGCGTTGGGGAAGATGCCCTCAGGGGCCGGCTGGTCGTACGAGCTGAAATGGGACGGCATCCGCGTGATCGCGGAGGTGGACGACGGCCTGTGCCGGCTGTGGTCGCGGAACAGCCACGACGTCTCGGGCGGGTACCCGGAGCTGATCGGTCTGGCCGAGGCGCCGGGGCTGCGGCATCCCGCCGTACTGGACGGCGAGATCGTCACTCTGGACGAGCACGGCGCGCCGTCGTTCGGGCTGCTGCAGCGACGGATGCACGTCCGCGATCCACGCCAGCTCCGGCACCTGATCACCGAGGTACCGGTGTCGGTGCGGCTGTTCGACCTGCTCCGCTTCGACGGCAAGTGGTTGCTAGAGGCAACGTACGACGACCGGCGTGGCCTGCTCGAGTCGCTCGACATCGGCGACCCGTTCTGGGAGGTGCCGCCGGCGCTGACCGACGGCGAGGAAGCGCTCGAACAGTCTGCTGCGCAGGGGCTGGAGGGCGTGGTCGCGAAGCGGCGCAAGTCGCGGTACTTGCCGGGACGGCGCAGCTCCGACTGGATCAAGGTCAAGCCGGTGCTGACCCGGGACGTCATCCTGTGCGGCTGGCATCCGGGGGAGGGCAACCGGGAAGGGCGGATCGGTTCCTTCTACTGCGCGGCGTACGACGGGGACGAGCTGGTGCTGATCGGCAAGGTCGGGTCCGGACTGGACTTCGCGACCCTGGAAATGCTGAGCGCCGAGCTGACCGGCCTCGAGATCGACCGGCCGGCCTTTGACGCCTCTGGGATTCCCACGACCGACCGGCGACGGGCGCATTGGCTGGACCCGGTCCTGGTCGCCGAGCTCACCTATTCCGGCTGGGGCGGCGACGGCCGCCTCCGGCATCCGGTCTGGCGCGGTCTACGGCTCGACATCGACCCGGAAACGGTCGTCGTCGACCGAACGTGAATGCATTTCACGACATGCTGACGACACGCCGAAATGTTCGAAATGCGGTCAATGTCCAGCGTCGCTGAGACGCTTTCTGTTCAATTGTCGCAGAGAGTCGAGGGATTTCAGTCGTTCGATTCCCGCGACGGGGCCGGGACCGCGAGGGCGGCCTCGATCTTGTCGGTCAGCTTGTCCGGGGCATGCGTGGGCGCGTACCGGGCGATCACCGCGCCGTCGCGGCCGACCAGGAACTTCGTGAAGTTCCACTTGATCCGGCCGCCGAGCAGACCGCCCGCCTCGCGCTTGAGCCAGTTGTACAAGGGGATCGTCCCGGACCCGTTGACGTCGATCTTGGCGAACATCGGGAACGTGACGTGGTAGATCGTCGAGCAGAAGTTCGCGATCTCGTTCTCGTCACCGGGCTCCTGGTGGCCGAACTGGTCGCAGGGAAAACCGAGCACCGAGAAGCCCTGCCGGCGGTACGTCCGGTAGAGCTTCTGCAACCCCGTGTACTGCGGAGTCTGGGCGCACTGCGACGCCGTGTTCACCACCAGGAGCACCTGGTCGCGGAAATCGGCAAGAGACTGTTCATTGCCTTCGATCCGCCGCGCGCTGAAGTCATAGACAGTCGTCATGATTCAATGCTGACACGACACGCCCGACTTCGCGCGGCGTCCGATATGTCAGACTCGGCGCAGAACTGTTACGACCTTTCCGAGAATGATCGCGTCCTTGCCGTCGATCGGCTCGAAGGCGGGGTTGTGTGGTAGCAGCAGGATCTCGGTCTTGGTCTTCTTGAACGTCTTCACGGTCGCCTCGCCGTCGATCATCGCGGCCACGATGTCGCCGTTCTCCGCGGTCGGCTGCTGCCGGACCACGACCCAGTCGCCGTCGCAGATGGCCGCCTCGATCATCGACTCACCCTTGACCCGCAGCATGAACAGCGTGCCCTCGCCGACCATTGCCTTCGGCAACGGGAAGACCTCCTCGATCTCCTGCTCGGCCAGGATCGGTCCACCGGCAGCGATCCGGCCGACGACCGGCACGTACGCCGCGTCCGGGTGCGCGTCACCGGCGTCGGTCTCGTCGTACGCCGTCTGCCGCACCGGGCCGAGCGCCGCCCGCCGGGCCGCGGCGTCCACCTCGCCGGGGTAGCGGACCTCGATCGCGCGCGGCCGGTTCGGGTCGCGGCGGAGCAGGCCCTTCTGCTCGAGCACGCGGAGCTGGTGCGACACCGAGGAGGAGCTGGTCAGACCGACCCGCTCACCGATCTCGCGCATCGACGGCGGGTAGCCGCGGCTGTCGACCGAGTCGCGGATGACGTCCAGCACCCGGCGCTGGCGGGGCGTCAGACCGGTCGCGTCGGCCGGCCCGTCCGGCAGCTCGGCGACCTTGTCGGCTGCCTTGTGGGCGGCCTTGTCCGCTGCCTTGTCCGCGCCGGTGCGCTCGTCCTTGCTGGAACCGCTCGGCGTCCTGGCCATCGCTGGTTGCTCCTCGGGTCGGGCCGGCGATCACCCACCGGCCGAAGCTTGCTCGACTGAGATGACCGTAGACCGAATCCTGAGATTCTTCAAACATCTGTTCGAAGGCGTGTCGCTTCGCATCTTTGTTCGGGTTTCGAGTTATAGGGCGCACGCGGACTACTTCGGCGTCAGGGAATTTCCTGGGCGTGTCCCGGTTGGAGATGGTTGCGCGACGGGCGACTGTCGGTTAATCATTCGTACAGGCGTTCGATCGAACAGGTGTTCGGTCCGGTCGGACGGCCCGCCCTCCGGAAACTGTCGGAGGCGGCCGATAGACAGGAACCAGCACCACAGAACGCGTACCGACCGAGGTCTTGGAGGATCCGATGAGCACAGCAGCTCTCGCGACCAACGCGCTGTCCCCGCGCCGCTCACCCGAGCCCGTGCCACCCCGCACACCCTCGGCCCCATCCTCCCGCGGCACGACCCACCTCAGGTCCGTCCCGGCGCCCCCCGGGTCCGCCGGGTGCTCGACGTCCCGCGCCGCACGCCCCGCCCCCGCCGCACATGCGGCGTCCCAGGTCCCGGCCGCACGCCCGACGTCGTCCGTCTCGGCTGCACACGTGGCGCCCTCTGTCCCCGCCGCCCGTGCGGCGGTGCCTGCTTCGGCTCCGGTAGTTGCGCCGGCGCCTCGGCGGCGGCCGCGGATCGAGGGGGCGGCCACCGACCGGCTCCCGGTGCGTGGCTGCTCCGGCGAATCGCTCGGGCGCCACGCGCAGGAGCGCCGCGCCCCTGAGCCGGCCGCCCTGCGGCTGACCCGCCGTGGCCGCCTGCTGTTGACCGCCGTGTCGGTTCTCGTCTTCGGCGCCGCGGTTGTCGTCCTCGGCCTCCGCGTCACCGGCGTGCTCGAGCCCGGCCCGCACTTCACCCACACCGTCCCGGTCCAGGTCACGCCCGGCCAGAGCCTGTGGTCGATCGCCCAGTCCACCAACCCCGGCCAGGACCCCGCGATCGTCGTCGAGAAGATCGCCGACTTGAACAACCTCGCCACCCCGGCCGACATCACCCCCGGCCAGACCCTGCGGATCCCGATCGCCGGCTGACGGCCAGACCGGCTGACGGCCCGACCGGCTGACGGCCCGACCGGCTGCCGCACTGACCGGCTGCCGCACTGACAGGCTGGCCGGATGCCCGCCTGACGGGCTGACGGCGCCTAGTACGGCTTGGTGGCAAACCCCATGTACGACACGTCCGTCCCCTTCACCTGCCCGACGTCCAAGGCCCGGCTCAACTGACCGACGCTGATCCCGCCACGACGTGCCCGGACGAAGTTCCGCAGTACTCCGAGCTTGTTGGCCCGCGTCCCGAGCCCGGTGATCTCGCCCAGCCGCAGACCGTGCCGGCGCAGGACCTCCTCGAGCTCGATCGGCTTGATGAACATCTGCCACGCGTGCAACTCGGTGTCGACGACCCTGGTCAGCCGCCATTCCTGCATCACCTTGATCACCAGCACCTTCGACGCGAACGTCCGGTTGATGGTGTCGAACAGGTAGAGCCCGCCCGGTTTCAGCACCCTCGCGGTCTCCCCGATCACCCGGTCGAGATCCGACACGTGCTCGAGGACGTCGCAGCAGTAGGCGACGTCGGCGCTCTCGTCGGCGAGCGGCAGGTGTTCACCCGTCGCCACGACGTACCGCGCGTCCAGGCCGGACGCGCTCGCGTGGTCCAGGGCGGTCCGGACCGACACCTCCGACGGATCGACGCCGACCACGCGGCAGCCGACCCGGGCGAACTCCTCGGCCATGAAGCCCCCGCCGCTCCCGATGTCGACGGCCAGCCGGCCTACCGGATCCCTCCCGGTCCGCTTGAGCACGTCGCGGAAATACGCGAACCGTCCCGGCGTGAAGCTGCCGTGCAACATGTTGAGCGGGTTGTCCTCGTCCCACCAACTGTCGCCGATCCGGTTGTAGATCTGATTGTCGATGCCCATCGCGGCCCCCTGGTGGACACTGTCCGGGAGCGGCTGCGCCCGATCAAGGTGTCACGCCGCGCCATTCGTGCTCGAGCAGCGCGTAGACGTACTCGTTCGCCCACTCGCCCTTGAACTGCGACGCGTCTAGGTGGTGCGCCTCGCGCCGCATCCCGAGTCGCTCGAGCAGCCGGGCCGACGGCGCGTTCCGGTCGTCCAGGATCGCGACGATCCGGTGCAGGCCGAGCTCCTCGAACCCGACCCGCAGCATCTCGCGCGCGGCCTCCGCCGCCAGCCCCTTGCCCTGGTACGCCGGGTGCAACGCGTACCCGATCTCGCCCTGACGGTCCGCCTCGCTGGCCCACTTGAGCAGCACCTCGCCGATCACGGTCCCGGTCTCGCGCAGCTCGATCGCCAGCACCAGCCACTGACCGGCCTCGGTCAACTCGCCCTGCGGGAGCTTCCGCTCGAGGGCGACGCGCGTCTCCTCCCGATCCCGCACCGGCCACGGCGTGTACCGCACCACCTCCGGCAGCGAATGGAACGCGAACAGATCGTCCAGGTCGTCCATCCGGTGCGGCCGCAGCTCCAAGCGCTCGGTCAGCAGGGGATACGCGGGTCGGAATCCGGTCATGGCGCCTTCCTCGGCTATTGTGTCTAACAACGTTCGACAGTACTCACTCAAGCCCTCGACCCACAACGAGATTTCGTGACCAGACGCGACCCTTCGTCGCACGCGGCGGCCGGCATCACCGTCGCCGCGATCGCCGACGCGGCCCTGGCCGTCATCCGCGCCGACGGCGTGGCCGGCCTGACGATGCGCGCCGTCGCGGAGCGCCTGACCGTCCGCGCCCCGTCGCTGTATCACCACGTCCACAACAAGTCCGAGCTGCTCGACCTGGTGGCCCGGAACGCGTTCGGCCAGTTCACGGCGGACAACACGGCGTACGGCGAACTGACGACCGTCGACGAGTGGATCGACCTGACGCGGTCCGGCTCGCTGGACCTGCGGGCGTTCTACGCCGGGCATCCCGGCCTCGCCGGCCTGATCCTCGCGAAGGCCACGCCCGACCGCGATCAGGGCGACGGCTCACGTGCCGAACTCGTCCGCGCCCAGATCGACGCGCTCGTGCGCATCGGGGTACCCGAGCCCGACGCGCGGCACCTCTTCGAGGTCACCGCTCGCTGGACCCTGGCCGCCGTCGTCGCGGAGTCCGCCGACGGTCAGGACCTGTTCGCCGACGGCCTCGAGTTGCTGCTGTACGGCGTACGCGCCCGTCTTCTCGAGCTGCTCAGCTGACGGTCGCCAGCCACAGCTCGGCGTACCGCTTGCCGTCCACCGCCGTCGCGACCTGCACGACCGGCGCCGGCCCTTGCGGATCGCTCGCCACGTCGAGCGCGTCCCGCGTGTCGACGATCGTCCGGCCGCGCGACCAGCCGCCGGACAGCTCGATGCGGACCGGGTGCGGCTGTGTCGTGAGGCCCGACGGGTCGATCACCGCGCAGACCGCGCCGCCGTCACCGATGCTTCCGCCGTCGGACTGGTACCGCTCGCTGCGCTTCTCGATCAGCTTGCGGGCCAGCTCCGCCGACGGCGATCCGGTCAGGCCGCGCGCCTGCTCGAGCGTGACCACGACGTCGTAGAAGACGTCCAGCCCGTACATGGTCGCCGCGATGCCGAGATCGTTCGCCGCCGCCAGCACGATCGCGGCCGCCTCCGGATCGGTCCAGACGTTGAACTCCGCCGACGCGGTCGCGTTGCCGATCCCCGCGGACCCGCCCATGAACACGATCTCCTGCAGCCCGGCGGCCACGTCGGGGTAGGTCCGCAGCAGCAACGCGATGTTCGTCAGCGGCGCCAACGGGATCAGCGTGATGCGCTCACCGGTCGCGGCCGCGTCCCGCAGTACGTCGCGCAGCAGCTCGACGGCGTGCCGCGGATCCGTCGACCGCGTCGACCGCGGCCAGTCGAGATCCCCGAGCCCGTCCTCGCCGTGGACGTGCCGCGCCGACGTGACGGGCTGGATCAGCGGTACGGCGGCACCGCGCGCGACCGGTACGTCCGGACGTCCCGCCGCGTCGAGCACCGTCAGCGTGTTGCGCACGACGTCGTCGATCCCGACGTTCCCGCCGACACAGGTCACGGCCTTCAGATCGAGGTCCGGATGCCGCGCCGCCAGCAGCAGCGCACACGCGTCGTCCAGCCCCGTGTCGACATCGAGAATCACCGGCTTCATGGAGTCCATCCTCACATCCGGCACCCGGCCGTCACGCACCCGCGGAGGCCGTAGTGTGCGCCTCCGAACGGCCGCCGTGATGGCGCCACGCGGGAGTACACGGGGCCGCGCGAGTGTTGAAACCTGTGACACGCGCGGGCAATCGGGGCGTGCTTGCAAACTGTCGGAGCAGCGATCTAGGATCCCTATATCTAGTGGTTACACGGGTGTAATTTTCCACAGGTAGTGGTTAGTTGCACACAGGTTCTACACAAGTTGTCCCCAGGCCGATCCACAACCCACCCCTCGCGGGTGGTCACGGGAGGAGTGTTCGCCGTGCACTGTCCGTATTGCCGGCACGCCGACTCCCGAGTGGTCGACAGCCGGGTGGCCGAGGACGGCGGAGCGATCCGGCGCCGGCGGCAGTGCCCGGTCTGCGAGAAGCGGTTCACCACCGTCGAGCAGATGCAGCTCACGGTCGTGAAGCGCTCCGGCGCGACCGAGCCGTTCAGCCGCGAGAAGGTCATCAACGGGGTCGGGAAGGCCTGCAAGGGCCGGCCGGTGAACGCCGACCAGCTCGCGCGGCTCGGCCAGAAGGTCGAGGACGCGCTGAAGGGTGGCGGCTCCCCGGAGGTTCCCGCGCACGAGGTCGGACTCGCGATCCTCGGGCCGCTGCGGGAGTTGGACGAGGTGGCCTACCTGCGGTTCGCCAGCGTGTACCGGCAGTTCGAGTCGGCCGACGACTTCGAGACCGAGATCGCGCTGCTGCGGGCCGAGAAGGAGCCGCAGGGCACCGAGCCGGGCCAGCTGAAGCCGACCCAGTAGACGTAAACCGGGGGAACGGTAGTTCCAGTAGTTCCTAGTAGTACGAGCAGTACGTGGCGTGACGTAGTACTCCAACGGGGCGGTCCCGACAGACCGCGGTAGTAGACACAGGGCGAGGAGCAACCATGACAGAGACGGTGACCGGCCACTCGGGGTCGACCAAGAGGTCGGCGGCCGGGTTCCGCGGGCGGAAGAACGCGCCCACGGGACTCACCATCGAGCGCGTCTTCAGCACCGAGGGCGTCCACCCGTACGACGAGGTGACGTGGGAGCGTCGCGACGTCGTACAGCAGAACTGGAAGACGGGTGAGACCGTCTTCGAGCAGCGAGGGGTGGAGTTCCCTGACTTCTGGAGCGTGAACGCCTCGACCATCGTCACCACGAAGTACTTCCGCGGCGCGGTCGGCCACGACAACCGCGAGTGGAGCCTCAAGCAGCTGCTCGACCGGGTCGTGAAGACCTACCGCAAGGCCGGCGAGGAGCACGGGTACTTCGCCACGCCGGCCGACGCCGAGGTGTTCGAGCACGAGGTCACCTGGATGCTCCTGCACCAGTACTTCAGCTTCAACTCGCCGGTCTGGTTCAACGTCGGTACGTCCTCGCCGCAGCAGGTGTCGGCCTGCTTCATCCTCGCCGTGGACGACTCGATGGACTCGATCCTGAACTGGTACAAGGAAGAGGGCCTGATCTTCAAGGGCGGCTCGGGCGCCGGCCTGAACCTGTCCCGGATCCGCTCGTCGAAGGAGCTGCTGCAGTCCAGCGGCGGCACGGCCTCCGGCCCGGTCTCGTTCATGCGCGGCGCGGACGCGTCCGCCGGCACGATCAAGTCCGGCGGCGCCACCCGGCGCGCGGCGAAGATGGTCGTGCTCGACGTCGACCACCCCGACATCGAGGAGTTCGTCGAGACCAAGATGCGCGAGGAGGAGAAGATCCGCGTCCTGCGCGACGCGGGCTTCGACATGGACCTCGGCGGCCGCGACATCACCTCCGTGCAGTACCAGAACGCGAACAACTCGGTCCGGGTCTCGGACGAGTTCATGCGCGCGGTCGACGAGAAGGGCGAGTTCGGGCTGCGTGCGCGGCTGGACAACTCGGTCATCGAGACCGTCGACGCCCGCGAGCTGTTCGACAAGATCGCCCAGGCGGCGTGGGCCTGCGCCGACCCCGGCCTGCAGTACGACGACACGATCAACGACTGGCACACCACGCCGGAGACCGGGCGGATCACCGCGTCCAACCCGTGCTCGGAGTACATGCACCTGGACAACTCGTCCTGCAACCTGGCCTCGCTGAACCTGATGAAGTTCCTCCGCGACGACGACCTGTTCGACTCGGAGAAGTTCGTCAAGGCCGTCGAGCTGATCATCACCGCGATGGACATCTCGATCTGCTTCGCGGACTTCCCGACCGAGGCGATCGGCGAGACCACCCGCGCGTACCGGCAGCTCGGTATCGGCTACGCGAACCTCGGTGCCTTGCTGATGGCAACGGGTCACGCGTACGACTCCGACGGCGGTCGCGCACTGGCGGGCGCTATCACGTCGCTGATGACCGGTACGTCGTACAAGCGCTCCGCCGAGCTGGCCGGCATCGTCGGCGCGTACGACGGCTTCGAGCGGAACAAGGCCGCGCACACCCGGGTGATGCGCAAGCACGCCGCGGCCAACGACGCGATCCGGACCATGCACGAGATCGACAAGGACGTCCAGAAGCACGCCACCGCGGCGTGGGACGGCGTACTGAAGATCGGCGCCAAGAACGGCTGGCGGAACGCGCAGGCCTCGGTGCTCGCGCCGACCGGCACCATCGGCTTCATGATGGACTGCGACACCACCGGCATCGAGCCGGACTTCTCGCTGGTCAAGTTCAAGAAGCTGGTCGGCGGCGGCTCGATGCAGATCGTCAACCAGACGGTCCCGCGGGCGCTGCGGCAGTACAACTACACCGAGGAGACCATCGAGGCGATCATCGAGTACATCGCCGAGAACGGTCACGTCGTCGACGCCCCGGGCCTGAAGCCGGAGCACTACGAGATCTTCGACACCGCGATGGGTGAGCGGGCCATCAAGCCGATGGGCCACGTCCGGATGATGGCGGCGGCGCAGCCGTTCCTGTCCGGTGCGATCTCCAAGACGGTGAACCTGCCGGAGACCGCGACGGTCGAGGAGATCGCCGACGTCTACTTCCAGGGCTGGAAGCTCGGCCTGAAGGCGCTCGCGGTGTACCGCGACAACTGCAAGGTCGGCCAGCCGCTGGCGGACGCGAAGGCGAAGAAGGCGGTTGCCGCCGAGGCCGCCGTCGCGGAGAAGATCGTCGAGAAGGTCATCGAGTACCGGCCGACCCGCAAGCGTCTGCCGAAGTCGCGGCCGTCGCGGACCACGTCGTTCACCGTCGGCGGCGCCGAGGGTTACATGACCGCCGGCTCCTACCCGGACGACGGTCTGGGCGAGGTCTTCCTGAAGATGGGCAAGCAGGGTTCGACCCTGGCCGGTGTGATGGACGCGTTCTCGATCGCGATCTCGATCGCCCTGCAGCACGGCGTACCGCTGGAGACCTACGTCCAGAAGTTCACCAACCTGAAGTTCGAGCCGGCCGGTCTGACCGACGACCCGGACGTCCGGATGGCGCAGTCGATCATGGACTACATCTTCCGCCGCCTGGCCCTGGACTACCTGCCGTTCGACGAGCGGGCCGCCCTGGGCATCTACTCGGCGGAGGAGCGGTCCCGGCAGCTCGACACCGGTTCCTACGAGCCGGCTCCGGTCGAGGTCTCCGAGGCCGAGTCGCTGAAGACGGTCGAGCCGGCCGCCGACGCGGATGCCCCCGCGAAGCCGGCGGAAGCGGCGGCCGCCAAGCCGGTCAAGGGCGAGGCGCACACCACCGCCGAGATGCTGGAGCTCATCACCGGTACCTCGGTCGACGCCCCGCTCTGCTTCACCTGCGGCACCAAGATGCGTCCGAGCGGTTCCTGCTACGTCTGCGAAGGCTGCGGCAGCACCTCCGGCTGCAGCTGACCGCCAGCTGAAAGCGCCACGGCCCCCGGGACTTCCCACCTTCCCCGGGGGCCGCAGCGCGTCTACCGTCAAGCTGTGGAGGAGGTCGGCGGTCTCCTTGCGGCGGGAGAGAAGGCGCTCGGTGACGGGGACTGGGCGACGGCGCTCGCGGCATTCGGGTCCGACGGGGTCTGTGAGACCGCCGAGGGCCTCTCCGGCCTGGGGAACGCCCAGTGGTGGCTCGGTGACGTCAGGGCCGCGTTCACGAGCTGGGAACGTGCCTACGCGCTGTACCGCCGTACCAACCCTGCCGAGGCTGTCTTCCTGGCTCTCGGGCTGAGCATGCTGTACGACGCCAACTTCGGCGACCGTGCCGCGGCGCAGGGCTGGGCTGCGCGGGCGGTCCGGGTAGCGGCCGAGGTTGGCGATCCCGTCGTGGGGGCGTGGGCCTCGCTGGCACGGGCGGGCGCGGCGGAAGACGTCTCGGCGGCTGCGGCTTTGGCTGAGGCGGCGTACGAGGTCGGCGCCGACGCTGGCGACCGTGATCTCGAGCTCTGCGCGCTGAGCCTGTGGGGAGCAGCGCTGATCGACCTCGGTCAGATCATCGAGGGCACGGCGCTGCTGGACGAGGCGCTGGCCGGCGCGCTGGGCGGTGAGGGTGCCCGGCCGGACACAGTCGTTCTTGCGAGTTGCCTGCTGATGCGTTCGTGCGTTCGCGGTGCCGACTACCTGCGGGTCGTGCAGTGGGTCCGGTCGCTCGACGCGTTCATCGCCCGCTACGGCTGTCCGTACCTCCACTCCTCGTGCCGGGCGTCGTACGGCGCTGTGCTTGTCTCCACCGGCGACTGGCCGCGTGCGGAGGCTGAGCTGACTGCTGCGATGGAGTTGGCCCGCGATTCGCTGCCGGCGGTCCGGGCGGAGGCTGCCGCGTTCCTTGCTGAGCTCCGGCTGGCACAGGGCCGCGTCGGCGAGGCACGGCAGTTGCTGGACGGATTCGAGGACCGCAGCGTCGTACAGCCGGTCCTCGCCGCGGTCTACCTGGCTGAGGGGGAGGTGGCGACGGCGGTCTCGCTGGCACGACGCCGACTCGACGACAGCCTGCCGCTGGAGGAGGCCCGACTGCATGAACTGCTCGGCTCGGCCTGTCTGGTGTCGGGCGATGTGGTGGGTGCGGTTGGCGAGGCGGAGCAGCTGTCTGACCTGGGTACGACGACCGACAGCGGACTGATCGCGGCACGGGCCGCCCGGTTGTGCGGGCGGACGTTGCTGGCGCAGGGGGAGTGTCAGGCGGCTGCGGCACGGCTGGCGGCGGCGCAGACCTGGTTCGGTCTGTTGGAGATGCCGTTCGAGGTTGCGCGGACCCGGATGCAGCTGGCGCAGGCGATGGCGACGTACGACCCTGCTCCTGCGGTTGCCGAGGCACGGGTTGCTCTCGCGGTGTTCGAGGACCTGGGGGCCGCCGCTGATGCCGACGCCGCGGCTGCCTGGTTGCGGGCTGCCGGAGCGACGGCTGCTCGTGTGGGGCCTCGTGGCCTGGGACTGCTGACCAGGCGGGAGCGTGACGTCCTCGCCGCACTGGCCGTGGGGCTGCCGAATCCGGAGATCGCGGCCCGGCTGTACATCAGTCGCCGTACGGTCGAGCACCACGTAGCCAGCATCTTGTCGAAGCTCGGCGTACGGAACCGCACCGAGGCGGCCGCCTACCTCACCCGGGTCCACGAATAGGCGAACTCACCGATGCCCCGCCCGGACCCGCGGTGTGACGCTGCGGGTGGGGATTGGAGACCACCATGAGCGAGACAACGCTGGACACCACGAGGCTCGAGGCCTTCGGGCAGCAGATGGGCGACGTCCTGAACCACGGCACGCTCGCGTTGCTGATGAACATCGGCCACCAGGTCGGACTGTACGACGCCCTCGCGGAGCTGCCGCCGGCCACCAGCCACGAGATCGCCGGCGCGGCCGGGCTGCAGGAGCGGTACGTCCGCGAATGGCTCGGCGCGATGACCGTCGCCCGGATCGTGGAGTACGACGCTCGCGACCGGACGTACTGGCTGCCGCGCGAGCACGCCGCGTTCCTGACCCGCGCGGCCGGTCCGCAGAACGTTGCTGCCACAACCCAGTTCGTCTCGATGCTTGCGGAGGTCGAGTCCTCGGTGGTGGAGTGCTTCCGGCGAGGGGGCGGGGTGCCGTACTCGGAGTACGCCGAGTTCCACCGGGTGATGGCCGAGAACAGCGGCGCGGTCTTCGATACGGCGCTGATCGACGCGATCCTGCCGCTGGTGCCCGGGTTGCCGTCGCGGCTGTCCGCGGGGGTCGACGTGGCCGACGTCGGGTGTGGCAGTGGACATGCGGTCAACCTGATCGCGGCGGCCTACCCACGGAGCCGCTGCGTGGGATACGACTTCTCCGCCGGAGGGATCGCCGCGGGGCAGGCCGAGGCTGCGGCGCTCGGGCTGGCCAACACGGAGTTCTTCGTCCGGGACGCCGCCGATCTGGGGGAGCACGAGCGGTTCGACCTGGTCACCGCCTTCGACGCGATCCACGACCAGGCGCATCCCGCGCAGGTGCTGGCCGCTGTCTGGGAGTCGCTGCGGCCGGGCGGCGTGTTCCTGATGGTCGATATCCAGGCCTCCAGCGACCTCGAGGACAACCTGGAGCATCCGTTCGCGACCTTCCTGTACGGCCTCTCGACCATGCATTGCATGCCCGTCTCGCTGTCCCTCGACGGCGACGGCCTCGGCACCGTCTGGGGTGAACAGAAGGCTTGCCAGATGCTGACCGACGCCGGCTTCAGCTCAGTCGAGACGACCCACGTGGAGGCCGACGCGTTCAACACGTACTACATCTGCCGCAAGGGTTGAGCCTTCAGTGGCCTGAGCCTTCAGTGGCCTGAGCGGTCCGAGTCGGCTGCCGGCCTCGCCGTACCGTCGAGCGTGGTCAACGCTGCCAGCTCCGCATCGGTGAGGTCGAAGTCGAAGACCGCCAGGTTCTGCTGGAGGCGCTCGCGGTTCGCCGACTTGGGAATCGGTACGACGCCTTGCTGCGTCTCCCACCGCAACACGACCTGTCCCGGCGCGCGTTCGTGTGCCTCGGCGATCTCCCGCACCACCGGGTGGTCCAGCAGGTTAGTGCCCTTCCCCAGCGGACTCCACGCCTCGGTGACGATCCCGTGCCGCTGGTGGAACTCGCGTTCGGCCGACTTCGCCCACACCGGGCTGAGCTGCACCTGGTTCACCTCCGGCGCCACACCGGTCTCGTCGATCAGCCGTTGGAGGTGCGCCGGCTTGAAGTTCGACGTACCGATCGCGCGCACCAGGCCGGCGTCGCGGAGCGCGATCAGTCCTTGCCACGCTTCGACGTACCGGTCCTGCTCGGGATTCGGCCAGTGGATGAGCAGGAGGTCCAGGTACTCGACGCCGAGCCGCTCCGCGCTCGCCTCGAACGCCTGGCGTGCGCCCTCGACGCTGTGCCATCGCTTGTTGAACTTGGACGTCACGAACACCTCGTCGCGCGGCGCGTCCTTGAGCGCCCGGCCGACGCCGACCTCGTTCCGGTAGTTCTCCGCCGTGTCGATCAGGCGATAGCCGAGCTCGAGCGCCGTACGCACCGCCCGCTCCGCGTCCGCGTCGTTCATCGGCGACGTCCCGAGCCCGGCCCGCGGCATCGCGGATCCGTGACTCAACGTGACCGTCGGGACCTGACTCATCCGTGTCCTCCTTCGTCGACCGCTGCCCTGCCACCGTACGTCGATCACCGTCCGCCGCGGACCCGGTGCCCGGTTCCCGGCGCCGTACGCCGTACGGTCCCGGGCGTCTCGTCTCACGCCGGTGAAACCGCCCTGCGAACTGTCGGATCCGTGGTTCATGATGGTCCGGTGGGGCTCGAAACGCGTTGAAGGGGTGGGCAAATGAAGAATCGCCTGATCACTCTGGTGGACCTCGGTCTGGACAGCTCGTTCGACGCGTCGATGTCGTTCGTCCAGGGCATCACCGGGAACATCAACGCCGGGTGGAACCGGCCGGTGATCGACGTGAACTTCGTCCGCACCCGCGACCACGAGACCGCGTTCTCCGCCCTGACCACGCCCTCCTCGGTCCTGCACGTGATGGCACACGGTGACCACAGCGAGGAGCCGTCGTTCCTGTCCACCGACGGCGAGACCCAGGTCTCGCTGCGGTCCCTGGCCGACTGGTTCCTCGACCGCCAGTGGGGCATCGCCAGCGGCGTCGTCATCGCCGACGGCTGCAAGACCGGCATCGGCAAGTGGCAACGCGCCATCCGCGACTGCCTCCAGGACGACATCACCTACATCGGCACCAGCACCGTCATCGGCTGGTACGAGGCGACCGTCTTCTGCTCCGCCTTCTACGGCGCCCTGGTCCGCAACCGCGGCCGCGGCCGCACCCCCGCCGAACAAGGCTGGGACGCCGCCAACCGAGCCATCCGAGCCTACGAAACCCTCACCGACCAACGCTGCCCCTACAAACCAGTCCTCCTCACCCCCTCCCGCCAAGCCCTCCGCTCCCTCACCGGCTGATCCCGAGCCGCGGCGACACGCTTTCGGGGGTGGGGGGAGGTGGGGCGTGTGAGACTTTTCGTGGACTCGTCGAGGGGCGCAGTCTGTGGTCTGGGTTGCGGGTGGCTCGGATGGTGTGGGGACGGGGGAGGCCGTCGGGTGCGCCTTGGTTGACCTGCTGACCTCCGCCCGACGCGGTGAAGGAACGCCACCATGAAACTCGACCGGAACTCCCTCCTGACGGCCGCCGCGATTGTGCTGGTGCTGTACGTCGTTTCGCTGGTCGTCGGCCTGCCGGCGTGGGCGGCCGTGGTGCTCACGGTGGTGCTGCTGGTGTTGCTGGCCGTCGTGTGGAAGCAGCCCGACGAGCCCCGTCCAGTCGTCACGAAGCAGGCGCCGCCGCCGTCCGTCGTACTGCCGGATCCGGAGCCGGTGTTCTCCGGGCCGCCGTCGAGGACGGTGTCGGACGTTCGGTTGCCGTCGGCGTCGCCGGACTTCCAGTTCAGTTTCTCGGCTGTGGTGCAGTGGTCGACCGTGCTGTCCGGCTCGCGTCATGCGGACCTCGGCGCGGTCGCCGTCGATGCGTTGCTGGAACGGGCACGGTCGCTGACGGCGAGGCAGCAGGTGACCGAGGAGTCCCTCAACCAGCATCGCCTGGCCGCGATCCTCGGGGAGCCTGCGCTCGACGAGAAAGGGCAGGTCCGTAGCTGGGCGACCGACGTACGACTGCGGCTGCCCGATGCGGATCAGAAGCACCTTCAACACTTGGCCGCCCTGCATCGCCGGGAGCAGACCACACTGCTCGAGCGCCGGATGGAGCAGGACAAACGCGCGTATCTGAAGGACGACGTCTTCGCGACGCCTGGATCGGCTGCGGTCTGGTGGCTGGTCAACCACCCGGGCGAGGTCGAGACGGCCCTCGGCCTGCTCGACACACTTGCCGAACTGTCGGCCGCGGCGAACGATCTCCCCGCCCGGCGGACCGCCGCCGAGGAGATCGAACGCCAACGGCCGACTCGCGCCGAACTCGCCTTCAGCACGGCAATCGAAGAACTGAGCGACGCCGGCTCGGACCCGGCGGGCGCCAGCAGCGCCGAAGCGGACGGGAGCAGCCCGACAGCCACAGCCGAGCAGCGCCCGGTCCCGCGGCAGCGCACCGACGACCAGAGCGACCGCCACGAGACAGGCCCCGCCAGGTCCAAGCTGAACGGCTCCGGCCCCGAGGACGGCACGTACCGGGAACAGTTCTTCACCGAATAGGCCGGTGAGGCGGGCTGTCTGCAGGGTGGACCCGCCCCACCGGAGTCGACTGCGCATGGCTACTCGTCCAGCCAGCGGATCGTGGTCGCGCCGTTGTGCCCGTGGATGGCCAGCAAAGCGTCGATCCCGTCTTGCCAGACCGTCGTTGTCGGGTACTGACCGCCCCAGCGCAGCGCAACTGTGCCATCGCTCCACTCGACCCCCTCGGCGACGATGCCAGTACCGCTGACGCCGGAATGGTCGTAGTGACGGACCAGCTGGAAGCAGCGTGGCCCAGATTTGCGCGCGACTCGTAGATGACGCCGTTGCGTACTGCGCATCAGCGTCGCGGTTCTCCCGCTGATCTCGTCCATGGGCCAAGTCAACGCCCGGCCGCCGGTCCTCACCAGGAACTCAACCGGTATCCACAGCGCACAAATTCTGCCCTCCGGCGGTCACCGAATCGCCATATTCTCATTGCTGGGAGTAACCGACCACGCCAGGGAGCGACACGCATGACAGTCATCGAGGAATGGACCGGCCGGCACGCGCACGCCTTGCGTACGGCGCTGCGCCTGACGAACGAGGCCTTCGCCGAGCAGCTCGGCATCTCGCCGCGCACGCTCACGAAGTGGAAAGAGAAACCGGAGCTGGTTCCCGGCCCCTTTCTCCAGAACGCTCTGGACACCTACCTGAACCAGGCGCCGCCCGACGCCAAGGTCCGGTTCGCGGCGAATCTCGGTCTCGACCAGCGCCGGGTGCCCATCGACAGCACCGTCCTGACCCAGCTCAACTCGGCGCTCGGCGACCTCGCCCGCGCCCTGGCACGGCTGCAGGCCGAGAATCCGGAGCGATCACCCTCGCCTTGACCGCCGACGCGGCAAACTGGGCCGAGCGTGAGTGCGGAAGGAGCCGCGGATGAGGCGACGCCCGGTGAACTCGTCGAGCGTGCGATCGGTCGGATGGTCCGACGGAACGCTGGAGCTCGAGTACCTGAACGGCTACGTCTACCAGTACCTCGACGTGCCGCAACCGACGTACGCGGCCCTCCTGGCCGCTCCGAGCATCGGCGCCTACGTCAACAAGCACATCAAGCCGTACTACGAGTTCCGCGAACGCTGAGCCGCGCTGAGTTTCTGCGCGGTACCCGACGGGCACCGGTGCAACGTTCACACGGGGGGTGCGCCCAGCCCGGGAGGTGAGCATGCGCACTCACAGAGCGTCGAGGACGGGTTCCCGCGCGATTGCGGTGATTGTCGTGGTGTGGTTGGTGATCGGACTGGCAGCCGCGGCGCAACGGAACTACTTCGCCGGCTCGAGCGCGACCTGCGCCAAGGTCGGCACGACGCTGGTGACGATCGCGGCCGGCCCACTCAACTACGTCGGCGCAACCCCGAAGATCGACTGCACAGCCCCACAACCCTCACGGTGACCACGGTTCAGCGGTCCTGATCCGCCGTACTGTCACTCCAACGGCTCCTGATGGCGGAGTCCGAGGAGGGACCGACATGCTGGGTGAGCGGATCGCGGCCGACCTCGACGAGTTCGAGGTGCCTGGCGCCAGCTGGGTCGTGTTCGGCGACGGCGCCGTCACGGAGACCGGGACGGCGGGCGTCGTCGAGGCCGGCAGCACCGAGCCCGTCACGCCGGAAACGCTGTTCCAGGCAGCTTCGATCAGCAAACCGATCGCCGTACTCGCGATGCTCAGGCTGGTCGACCGTGGCCTGCTCGACCTCGACGAAGACGTCAATCGCAAGCTGAGGTCCTGGCAGGTCCCACCAACCGGCCGATGGCAGCCCGCGGTGACACTTCGCCAGCTCGCGAGCCACAGCGCCGGCCTGACCGTTTCCGGATTCCCGGGGTACCCCCGTGACGCAGTACTGCCGACGACGGTCCAGATCCTCGACGGTGTGCGACCAGCCACGAACATCGGCGTACGCGTAGACCTCGTGCCGGGAATCCAGTTCCGGTACTCCGGTGGCGGGACAACAGTGATCCAGCAACTGCTGGAAGACGTCACGCGTACGCCGTTCCGCGAACTGATGCAGGAGCTGGTGCTGCAACCGTTGGGAATGTCCGACAGCGACTATGCACAGCCCTTGCCGGCGGAACTGCACGGGAGAGCGGCCAGAGGTCATGATGACGCCGGTCGTCCACTGGCAGGGATGTGGGACGTCTACCCGCAGCTGGCTGCGGCCGGGTTGTGGACGACGCCAACGGATCTTGCGAAGTTCGCCATCGGGGTGCAGCACGCGTACGCCGACGGTGGACTGCTGTCAGTCGAGCTGGCGAGGGAGATGCTCACTCCGCAGATCGCCGCCACGTCACGAATCGGCGGGCTGAATCACTTGGGACTTGGACTATTTCTGGACGAGTCAGGCGTGCGTTACGGGCACAGCGGCGGCAACGCCGGCTTTTGCTGCCATCTGCTGGCATACCGCGACACGCGACAGGGCGCCGTGGTGATGACCAACGGAGATTCCGGCATGTGGGTCGTACTGCGTGCCTTCGCAGCCGTCGCGTCTACGTACGGGTGGAAGGGGTACCCGCAGGAACTGGAGCAACCCGATCTGCCGGTGGACGCCACGCTGAACGAGTTGGCAGGGCGCTATCGGCTGGCCGGCGGTCCGCCCTTCGTGGTGAGGCCGCGGGGAAGAGGGCTCGAGGCACGGTTCGGTGGGCAGGCGCCGCTGGTCTTCCAGGCGTTGTCGGCCACGCGGTTCGCTGCAGCAGGAGTTGACGCGCAGTTGGAGGTTCGCGACGGCGGACTGGTGCTCCAACAGGCCGGCACACAGGTCGAGTGTGTCCGGGAATAGGTCCTGGGGGAGGTCGGTTACACCTACTGCCGTCCGGTTACATGACCCCGGGCCTCAACCTCAGCCGCTACGAGCGGCCACTCGCCGAGAGGCGTCTGCTGGACGGTGGTGTACGTGACAGGTGGGAGTCGGTTGACCGGCTCCCACCTCGTCCTCGCACCCGCGGGAAAAACGACTTGTGTGGGTGCGGCATGATGGAAGTGTCGCTCGCGGAGACGTGAGCGAGTGGAGTGACCAGAGGGACGAGCACTGCTTCCCTCGACACCGGCTGACCGGTGCCGAGGACGGGTGCCGGGAGCCTCGGACAGCGGTCCAGGACCCCGATTTGCATCCGCACCACGAATGTCAGTAATGTTCTTCTTGTTGGAGCGAGGCGCGGGACGCGAAAGCGGCCGGCCCTCCGACAAACTCCCTGAAGGTCTCGGAAGCTGAAACACGCCTCGTCGGGTTTCAGTCACTGGGTCGCGCAGGGAGACTGGATCGAAAAGGCCGATTTGACCGGCTCGAATCGAAACAGTAAAGTTGGGCGAGTTGCCCCGGAGCTTCGAACGAAAGTAAGAAGCGCGGTGTGCGTCCGATTCTTGAGAACTCAACAGCGTGCCGAAAGTCAATGCCGAAAGATGCATTAACCCCGTCCCCAGACATTGTCTGTGGATGGATTCCTTTGAAACATTGATTCAAGTCAGTTTGATTGTTTCTGATTCGAAGGATCTTCTCGAAGTAGTCTGTTTTCCATGGTTCGCCGTGGTTGACATATAGATTTCAACGGAGAGTTTGATCCTGGCTCAGGACGAACGCTGGCGGCGTGCTTAACACATGCAAGTCGAGCGGTAAGGCCCCTTCGGGGGTACACGAGCGGCGAACGGGTGAGTAACACGTGAGCAACCTACCCTCAACTTTGGGATAAGCCTCGGAAACGGGGTCTAATACCGGATAATATCGGCTGCCTCATGGTGGTTGGTTGAAAGTTCTGGCGGTTGGGGATGGGCTCGCGGCCTATCAGCTTGTTGGTGGGGTAATGGCCTACCAAGGCGTCGACGGGTAGCCGGCCTGAGAGGGCGACCGGCCACACTGGGACTGAGACACGGCCCAGACTCCTACGGGAGGCAGCAGTGGGGAATATTGCGCAATGGACGAAAGTCTGACGCAGCAACGCCGCGTGAGGGATGACGGCCTTCGGGTTGTAAACCTCTTTCAGCAGGGACGAAGCGAGAGTGACGGTACCTGCAGAAGAAGGACCGGCCAACTACGTGCCAGCAGCCGCGGTAATACGTAGGGTCCGAGCGTTGTCCGGAATTATTGGGCGTAAAGGGCTCGTAGGCGGTTCGTCACGTCGGGAGTGAAAACTCGGGGCTTAACCCCGAGCCTGCTTCCGATACGGGCAGACTAGAGGTAGGCAGGGGAGAGCGGAACTCCTGGTGTAGCGGTGGAATGCGCAGATATCAGGAAGAACACCGGTGGCGAAGGCGGCTCTCTGGGCCTTACCTGACGCTGAGGAGCGAAAGCGTGGGTAGCGAACAGGATTAGATACCCTGGTAGTCCACGCCGTAAACGTTGGGCGCTAGGTGTGGGGGACATTCCACGTCCTCCGTGCCGCAGCTAACGCATTAAGCGCCCCGCCTGGGGAGTACGGCCGCAAGGCTAAAACTCAAAGGAATTGACGGGGGCCCGCACAAGCGGCGGAGCATGCGGATTAATTCGATGCAACGCGAAGAACCTTACCTGGGTTTGACATATAGGGAAATCCTCCAGAGATGGGGGGTCCGTAAGGGTCCTATACAGGTGGTGCATGGCTGTCGTCAGCTCGTGTCGTGAGATGTTGGGTTAAGTCCCGCAACGAGCGCAACCCTCGTCCTATGTTGCCAGCACGCCCTTCGGGGTGGTGGGGACTCATAGGAGACTGCCGGGGTCAACTCGGAGGAAGGTGGGGATGACGTCAAGTCATCATGCCCCTTATGTCCAGGGCTTCACGCATGCTACAATGGCCGGTACAAAGGGCTGCGAAGCCGTAAGGTGGAGCGAATCCCAAAAAGCCGGTCTCAGTTCGGATTGGGGTCTGCAACTCGACCCCATGAAGTCGGAGTCGCTAGTAATCGCAGATCAGCAACGCTGCGGTGAATACGTTCCCGGGCCTTGTACACACCGCCCGTCACGTCATGAAAGTCGGCAACACCCGAAGCCGGTGGCCTAACCCTTGTGGAGGGAGCCGTCGAAGGTGGGGCTGGCGATTAGGACGAAGTCGTAACAAGGTAGCCGTACCGGAAGGTGCGGCTGGATCACCTCCTTTCTAAGGAGCATTCGGCGATCGACCCGGAAGGGTGGTCGTCAATTCGTCGTTTCTTGGACGTCCGTTCCAGGGCGACGGTGCTTCGGAATGTGGAACATTGACCATTAGGCCAGGATCTCGAGTGATCGGGTTAGTACTGCTGGAGCCCTTTGGGGTGAAGGCGTGGAACGCGGGGTTGTTCGGGTGAGTGGCTGAGGCGCGCTGTTGGGTCCTGAGGAATCGGGCCCGGTTCACGGAAGCTGTGCTTCTGGGGGCTGGATCTGTTTCTTCTGGGTCACGGGCCAACCAGGTTGTGGTTGGTTGGGTGGCTGGGGCCGGCTCTCACTGAACTGCTGGTGGGTGTATCTGATGGGTGGGTTGTTTCCCTTGAGGGTGTGCTGATTGGTAAGCGGTGGTTTGGGGCTGGTGTTCCTGCCCGTATTTTGAGAACTGTATAGTGAACGCGAGCATCTCTTTGTAGCGTAATTTTTGCTTTTAGTTTTTGTTTTTGTGACAAGCTACTAAGGGCAATCGGTGGATGTCTTGGTACCAAGAGCCGATGAAGGACGTTGGAGCCTGCGATAAGCCCCGGGGAGTTGGCAACCGAGCTGTGATCCGGGGGTGTCCGAATGGGGAAACCCAGCTGGCATTCTAAAGCCAGTTACCAGTGCCTGAACACATAGGGTTCTGGAGGGAACGCGGGGAAGTGAAACATCTCAGTACCCGTAGGAAGAGAAAACAATTGTGATTCCGTGAGTAGTGGCGAGCGAAAGCGGATGAGGCTAAACCATGTGCGTGTGATAGCCGGCGTGCGTTGCGTATATGGGGTTGTGGGAGCATTCAGGTCTTAATGCCGTGAGACCGGAGAGTTATAAATCACTGTTGAAGTCGAATCTTCTGGAATGTTGAGCCGTAGTGGGTTATAGCCCTGTAGGCGTAAGACAGTGACTCTCGAGTGTTTTCCCAAGTAGCACGGGACTCTTGAAATCTCGTGTGAATCTGGCGGGACCACCCGCTAAGCCTAAATACTTCTTGGTGACCGATAGCGGACTAGTACCGTGAGGGAAAGATGAAAAGTACCCCGGGAGGGGAGTGAAATAGTACCTGAAACCGGTTGCCTACAATCCGTCGGAGCATCTCCTTGTGGGGTGTGACGGCGTGCCTTTTGAAGAATGAGCCTGCGAGTTAGTGGTGTGTGGCGAGGTTAACCCGTGTGGGGTAGCCGTAGCGAAAGCGAGTCTGAATAGGGCGCTTTAGTCGCATGCTCTAGACCCGAAGCGGAGTGATCTATCCATGGGCAGGTTGAAGCGTGGGTAAGACCGCGTGGAGGACCGAACCCACCAGGGTTGAAAACCTGGGGGATGACCTGTGGATAGGGGTGAAAGGCCAATCAAACTCCGTGATAGCTGGTTCTCCCCGAAATGCATATAGGTGCAGCGTCGTGTGTTTCTTACCGGAGGTAGAGCACTGGATGGTCTAGGGGGCTTACCGGCTTACCGAAATCAGCCAAACTCCGAATGCCGGTAAGTGAGAGCGCGGCAGTGAGACTGCGGGGGATAAGCTCCGTAGTCGAGAGGGAAACAGCCCAGATCACCAGCTAAGGCCCCTAAGCGATTGCTAAGTGGAAAAGGATGTGGAGTTGCCCAGACAACCAGGAGGTTGGCTTAGAAGCAGCCACCCTTGAAAGAGTGCGTAATAGCTCACTGGTCAAGTGATTCCGCGCCGACAATGTAGCGGGGCTCAAGCAATCCGCCGAAGCTGTGGCACTCACACAAGTACTCGGCGGCCCTTTTGGGTCGTCCAGGTGTGTGGGTGGGTAGGGGAGCGTCGTGCAGCGTGTGAAGCAGCCTAGTGATGGAGTTGTGGATGCTGCACGAGTGAGAATGCAGGCATGAGTAGCGAATGACGGGTGAGAAACCCGTCCGCCGGATGATCAAGGGTTCCAGGGTCAAGCTAATCTGCCCTGGGTAAGTCGGGACCTAAGGCGAGGCCGACAGGCGTAGTCGATGGACAACGGGTTGATATTCCCGTACCGGCATTAACACGACCCGACCGAACCTGCTGATGCTAAGCCAACAAGGCCATGATGTCTTCGGACGGATTGGTGGCGTTGGTGACCCGAGGTGGTAGTAGGTGCATTGAGGAGTGACGCAGGAGGGTAGTCCAACCGCGGCGATGGTAGGCGCAAGCTGATCCGCGGGCAAGGTGGTAGGGCGAGGCATAGGCAAATCCGTGTCTCATTGAGCCTGAGAGCCGAGGCGGACCCGTTTAGGGGAAGTGGATGATCCCATGCTGCCGAGAAAAACTTCGCAGTGAGTGTTAGAGCCGCCCGTACCCCAAACCGACACAGGTGATCAGGTAGAGAATACCAAGGCGATCGAGTGAACCATGGTTAAGGAACTCGGCAAAATGCCCCCGTAACTTCGGGAGAAGGGGGACCGGATCCGTTAGGTGATTTACTCGCCGAAGCGGTGATGGTCGCAGAGACCAGGCCCAAGCGACTGTTTACTAAAAACACAGGTCCGTGCGAAGAAGTAATTCGATGTATACGGACTGACGCCTGCCCGGTGCTGGAACGTTAAGGGGACAGGTTAGCTGGTTTCGGCCGGCGAAGCTTTGAACTTAAGCGCCAGTAAACGGCGGTGGTAACTATAACCATCCTAAGGTAGCGAAATTCCTTGTCGGGTAAGTTCCGACCTGCACGAATGGCGTAACGACTTGGGCGCTGTCTCAACCATGGACTCGGCGAAATTGCATTACGAGTAAAGATGCTCGTTACGCGCAGCAGGACGGAAAGACCCCGGGACCTTTACTACAACTTGGTATTGGTGGTCGGTACAACTTGTGTAGGATAGGTGGGAGACTGTGAAATCCGGACGCCAGTTCGGGTGGAGTCATCGTTGAAATACCACTCTGGTTGTTCTGGCTGTCTAACTTTGGTCCGTTATCCGGATCAGGGACAGTGCCTGGTGGGTAGTTTGACTGGGGCGGTCGCCTCCTAAAAGGTAACGGAGGCGCTCAAAGGTTCCCTCAGCCTGGTTGGCAATCAGGTGTCGAGTGTAAGTGCACAAGGGAGCTTGACTGTGAGACAGACATGTCGAGCAGGGACGAAAGTCGGAACTAGTGATCCGGCGGTGGCATGTGGGAGCACCGTCGCTCAACGGATAAAAGGTACCCCGGGGATAACAGGCTGATCTTCCCCAAGAGTCCATATCGACGGGATGGTTTGGCACCTCGATGTCGGCTCGTCGCATCCTGGGGCTGGAGTAGGTCCCAAGGGTTGGGCTGTTCGCCCATTAAAGCGGCACGCGAGCTGGGTTTAGAACGTCGTGAGACAGTTCGGTCCCTATCCGCTGCGCGCGCAGGAGACTTGAGAAGGGCTGCCCCTAGTACGAGAGGACCGGGGTGGACGAACCTCTGGTGTGCCAGTTGTTCCGCCAGGAGCACGGCTGGTTGGCTACGTTCGGGAGTGATAACCGCTGAAAGCATCTAAGCGGGAAGCACGCTTCAAGATGAGGTCTCCCACCGGGTTAACCGGGTAAGGCCCCCAGTAGACCACTGGGTTGATAGGCCAGAAGTGGAAGCGCGGTAACGTGTGGAGCTGACTGGTACTAATAGGCCGAGGGCTTGTCACACACCCACCACCCGCTACGCGGGGTGTGGAAACTGAGACTATTGGCTGCGTTATGTAACGATGTTCGCGTTCACTGTACGGTTCCCGGAATACGGTCAACCCAGCCAGCAGTTTTGTGGCTTGTGCAGGTTTGACATGTGTTCTTATAGAGTTTCGGTGGCCATAGCGTCGGGGAAACACCCAGTCTCCATTCCGAACCTGGAAGTTAAGCCCGCCAGCGCCGATGGTACTGCGACCGGGAGGTCGTGGGAGAGTAGGACGCCGCCGGACATTCACACTGTTAAGGGCCACCCCTCCGGGGGTGGCCCTTAACATTTGTCCACCCACCCCGCACCAACCTGGGGTGGTGGACACAGAACCGCGCACAGTCGGCCCCAGCCCGGGCCCAGGCGATTCCAGGCGATTCCAGGCGGTCCCAGGCGATTCCGGGCGAGCACATTCTCGCCGCGCCTGCCGTGTCCACGTATCCGTGCACGGCGCCCGCACGGCGCCCGCACGGCGCCCGCACGGCGCCCGCCGCACCTCTCGGTGCCGGCCGCACCTGTCGGAGCCGGTCAGAGCAGGCGGTACCGCACCGGTCGTACCGCGCCGGCGGAGCCTGCCAGAGCTTGTCGGAGCCTGTCGTGCGGCACGCGATCCCGGCCCTGCGCTGGACCTGCCTGCCACAGGGGCACTGCACTTCACCGGCCACACCGGACCGCGCCGCCCCTTCCAACAGGCAACCCAGCACCGCGCCGGGCGGCACGCCGGCCCGGCGCCGCGCTGGACGTGCCTGCCGCAGGCGCACTGCACTTCACCCGCCACACCGGACCGCACCGCCCCTTCCAACAGGCAACCCAGTACCACGCCGGGTCACACGCCGGCCCGGCGCTGCGCTAGACGTGCCTGCCACAGGCGCACCGCACCTCACCGGCCACACCGCACCTCACCGGGCTTCCATCGGCCGCGCGGCGCCGCGCAGGGCGGCACGCGAGCCCGGCCTCGCGGTGGACGTGCCTCCCGCAGGGGCACCGCACCTCAGCAGCCACACCGGAAGGCGCCGCCCTTGCAACGGCAACCCAGCGGCGCGTCCAGCCACACGCCGGCCCGGCCTCGCGCTGGACGTGGCTCCCACAGGCGTGCCGGACTTCACCGGCCCTTCCAGATCGCAGTGCCCCTGCACCGGCGACGCAGCACCGCGCCGGGTCACAGGCGGGCTGGCGCTCGTGTCGGTTGCACGCATGTGGCCGCGTGCCCTCCTGCGGCGACTCAACCGCCCGACTCCGTCGCGGAGGAGATGGAGCTGGCTGGTGGTGATGAGGCCAGGTACGCCGAGAGGTTGGCGGCAGGTGCGCTGAGTTGGGTGGGCGCGTGCGCCGAGTGGGTGGCGGGCGGGTCGCCCTGGGGGTTGCGGTTAATGGTTGGTCTGGTGGGGGTGGTGGGGCTGAGGATGGGGGTATGTCAATTGTTTCCTCGCCGACCGTTCGGTTTGTCGAGATGACCGGTGGCGCGATGAGCGCTTTGCTGGCTGATGATCGGTCGGCTGCAGAGGCTGAGCTTGGGTTCTCGCTCGGCGACGAGTTTCTGTCGGACAGGGCCAAGTGGCTCTGGCAGTACCGTCTTGATCAGTTGAAGCGGGATCCCGGTGCCTTCGGGTGGCTGGTGAAGCTCGCTGTGGTCGACGGGATTGTGGTCGGGTATGCCGGATTCCACGGTCCGCCGGACGATGACGGCATGGTGGAGGTCGGCTACACCGTCGATCCGCCGTACCGGCGACGGGGGTACGCCAGGGCGATCCTGACCGCGCTTCTGGAGCGTGCCGCGGCTGAACCCGACGTACGGACCGTCCGAGCCACGATCAGCCCGACCAACGAGGCGTCGCTGGCCACCATCGCTGGCTTCGGGTTCGTTCAGAACGGTGAACAGTGGGATGAGGAGGACGGCCTGGAACTCATCTTCGAACGGCCCAGCCGCTGACTCGAAACGGCGATCGACATGATGGAGGTCATCCGGCAGTTGGTTGCCGGGGCAGGTGACCGCTGAGGATCTGGCCCAGCTTCCGCCTACCTGACCCACATCCTCCAGTTCGGCGCCTAATGGGCGCTCGTCCGGGATCGGCGCCGGCTCGATGCCGGCGGCAGCGCGGCTTGACCATCCCGGGCGAGCGATGCGTCGGCGATACTGTGCTCGTGGAGTACGTCTCCAGAGTGCCGCGGGCGCCGCTGGCCGGGCTGATCGACGACCTTTACTACCTGGAAGGTGCGCCGCCGTACGCCCGGTTGACGCTGCCGCCGGCGCCGTCGGCGTTGCTCATCGTCAACCTCGGGGCGCCGTTCCACATCCGCGCCGGCACGGACATCGAGACGGCCGAGTACGCCGACGGCTGCGTGGTCACCATGCCCACCCGCGCATGGCAGTTCGGTTACCCACTCGGGACTCGGTCCGTCGGCGTGCACTTCAAGCCGTGGGGGCTGGCGCCGTTCCTGCCGATGCCCGCGGCCGAGCTATGTGACCGGCCGGTGACGGTAGAGCAGGTTTGGGGCCGGCCCGCCACTGCTGAGCTGCGGGACCGGCTGGCCACGGCGGACGGACCGCACGAGATGCTGACGCTGCTCGAGGAGGAGCTGATGCGACGGCTGTGCGAGACCGCCGGCCTGGGACTGGTCCGCCATACGAGCAGCGTCATCGCGGCAAACCGCGGGGCGGTGGCGATCGGCGACCTGAGCGTGGCAGCCGGCGTCAGCAGCACTCATCTGGCGCAGCGGTTCAAAGAGCTCATCGGCATCACGCCGAAGCGGCTGGCCCGCACCTACCGCTTCAGCGCCACCGTGTTCGCGATCAACCCCGCCGGACCGGTCGACTGGGGCGATCTTGCCGGCGGCGCGGGCTACTTCGACCAGGCCCATTTCGGCCACGAGTTCCAGGCGTTCACCGGGCTCACGCCGACCCGGTACGTCGAAGTCCGGCGGCGGTTCCTGCGCGAACATCCCGGCCATGTGCTGGAAGGCTGGCCGCTGCCGGCCGATTGATTTCTTACAAGAGCGACGGCCCACGACACGCTAATTTGGGGGCACCCGAAGCAGAGGAGAGCCCCGTGGGCAAGGTGGTCATGTACAGCTCAGTGTCGGTGGACGGCTTCATCGCGGACGAGAATGATCAGCCCGGACCGCTGTTCGACTGGCTGACCAGCGGTGACATCCCGTTGGACGAGAGCGGCGTGGTGAAGGTGTCGCAGGTGTCCTACGACTACACCCGGGCGTACTGGGACGAGATCGGGGTGACAGTTGCCGGCCGTCACGTCTTCGACATAACCGACGGCTGGGACGGGAAGCCTCCGGGCGGGATCGACCACGTGGTCGTCGTGACGCACCGGCCGGAGCCCGAGGGCTGGGACCCCGAGGCGCCGTTTCACTTCGCCGACGGCATCGAGGCAGCCATGGCCAAGGCACAGCAGCTTGCGGGTGACCGCATCGTCGAGGTCGCAGCCGGCGACGTCGGTGGCCAGGTGCTTGCCGCGGGCCTGATCGACGAGGTGCGCATGGACGTCGTACCCGTCGTGTTCGGGTCCGGCAAGCGCTACTTCGGGTCAGTCGACGCGCAGCACCTGCTGGAGAATCCTGACGTCGTGCAGGGCGACCGGGTGCTTCACCTGCGCTATCAGGTGCGCCGTTGACCGAGCTGATCGGGCTAGGCTCTCGGGGTGGCTGGGATGGTGCTGGTTGTGGGGTTGCCGGGGGCCGGGAAGACGTCGTGGGCTCGGCGGCTGGAGGAGGAGCGGCGGGCTGTTCGGTTGACGCCGGACGAGTGGATGGACGCGTTGTTCGACGCCAGCGAGGTCGACGGACGGCGATGGGTGCTGGAGTCTGAGCTGCTGTGGGGGATCGCGGCGCGGATGTTGGAGCTCGGCGTCGACGTGATCCTCGACTACGGGTGCTGGTCCGAGGAGGAGCGCGAGCTGTTCCGGACCCGGGCGCAGCAGCTCGGTGCCAGTGCGGAGATCGTCGTACTGGATCTGCCGTTCGACGTTCTGTGGGAGCGCCTCGAGCGCCGCAACGGGGATCTGCCGGCGGGAACGTTCTCCATCAGCCGGGAGGAGCTCGTGGAGTGGAGCGGGCGGTTCGAGGTACCGACCGAGGACGAGATCGCGCGGTGGGACCGGCAGCTTGTGGTGCGGGCCTGACTCACTCCTCGGGAGCGATACCGACCAGAGCGGCCGCGGCGCAGATGTGCACCGGTGTCAGGTCGACGGGGGAGACCGGCGCCTGCAGGAGCGTGCCGCGTTCGTACGGCGTAAGCGTGATGTCGATGCCCGGCGCCCCGGCAACCAGGCCGCGTACGTACGTCAGCCAGCCCATCATCGGGATCCCCCGCCGGAACACGCCGGCCGCTGCCGCGAGCTCGGTGTCCGCGATGCTGGCCCACCGAGGCTCCCAGATCGTGACGACTGCGCGGAGCACCTGCGCGAACCGCTCCGACTGCTGCAGCGCTTCCTCATCGCTCCAGTGCAGCGTGAGCTGGTCCGACACGGTTGTCATCGTGCCGCCCATGGACAGGTCGAACAGCCACGGGAGCTCGCCGGTGCTCTGCAGGTGCAACCGGGTCGTACTCGTGCCGTTCGCCAGCACCTTCGTCGTGGCCTCGACCATCTCCTGCAGCGGAGTGGAGCCGTCGGCCTCGAGCACGTGGTACCCCCACCGCTCGTCCTGCGTCCAGTTGTGGACCTCGGGAAAGGCGACCGCCACCGCGGTCAGCGTGCGGCCGACGCGGAGAGCGCGGTGTTCGACGGACTCGTCACGGTGCGGCCATTGGGCGCGGAGCAGCCAGGATGCCATTCACGCCCTCCGATCTCGAGACGGCCGCAGCCGCGGAGCCGACGGCGTACCGGACGGCAAGATGCCGGACAGTGACGGTATGCCGGATGCAGGTGACGGTACGCCGCCATACGACCGGTTGACCAGAGGTCCGGCTACTCGGTCCGAGTAGGTACGGCAGCTCTCCGGAAAAGTCACCGCACCAGTCTGCTGCACCCTCGGGTCTCAGGTGTGCACCGGGGTCCGATTTTGGTAACAACGCATCGAAATCTGGACAAGTGTCAAGGTCAGCTCGTCGGCACGGCCGCGAGGAGGCCGCCCAGCGCACTCGCCTGGGTCCGCCGGGCGCGCGCGCCACCGCCGCTCCGGCGCTGCCCGAGCCGGTTCAGGGCAGCACGATCGTTCTGTCAGATGGACTCCGCCTGGTGCTGCGCGTACGTGCGGTACGGCGCCTCGCCCGTCGCGTCGGCGAGGTCCGTCAGGTACCGCATGAAGATGCCTTTGAACTGCTTCTGGTTGTCGTCGCAGGTACCGGCCGGGTCGCACGACTCGGTGAGGATGCCGCCCGGACTGAGCGAGGACATGGCCGCGTCGCCCAACTGCCGCGCCGTCGACAGGCGCGAAGTGTCACCGGTCGCGCGCCACAGCTCCAGCGCCCCGCCGATCGCCAGACCCTGGTTGTAGGTCCACACGGTCTGCCCGTTGTTCGTGCACGAGCCGGTCAGACCGTCGTTGACCAGGTGAGACGAGTTGAGCATCCCGCTGTCCGCGAACCAGTTCCAGGCCGTGGTTGCCCGCTGCAACCAGACAGCGCCGCCATGTCCAGGTACTTACGGTCACCCGTCAGGTCGTACGCCGCAACCCACGCGATGCCCCACCAGGCCGTGCCGTCTCGTCCGCACGCGCGGACCGCTCCGCCGTACAGCCTGGAGAGCGGATCTGTTGTCGCGTAAAGGAGGATCTTTGTCGACGTAGCGCCGGATGCGACGCTGGTGCGGCCGAGGGACGAGCCGCCCGGCCAGGACGCGCCTTCGTTCCAGGAGCGGTCGAGCCTTCTTCATGGCGCGGTAGGAAGAGAGCGCTCTCAGTCGTGAGTTTGCGGGCTGTCGCGGCGAGGTCGAGACCTCGGGTGATTGTTCTGGCGGCGGATTATGTGAGTGTCGGCGAGGCGAGCTCCAGTGTCGGTGTCGAGCCGCGGTACGACGTCATCCACTCGCGGAGGAGCTCCACGCGGGCCGCGTTGTCCTCGTTGCCCTTGACCACCGGCGCCTGGTTGTACGGCATCGTGTCCGAGCTGCGCCGGAGCTTCACGTACAGCCGGGACGAGGCGAGCGCGTACCGCTCCATGTCGTCCTGCAGCGCGCCGATCACGGTGATGTTCCGGTCGCGACCGATCTGCTCGAACAGTGCCACCGCCTCCCGCCGGTGCTGCGAACCGAGGTTGCGCCCGAGCTCGTCGAGGATCAGCAGCAACGGACGGTCCGAACCGCCGGCGAGCGCGGCCGCGCACACCAGCTTCACCGCCTTCTCGTCCATCTGGGCGGTGTTGCCCTTCACGTTGAACGCGGAGAACGGGCCGCCCTCGGACCGGCGCCACTTCGGCGTGACCGTCCAGCGCCACGGCTTGTCGGGCTCGGCCGGCGGGTCGGGCTCGGGGAACTCGAGCTTCGCGCCGTACCCGCCGTACTGCTGGTCGAGCCGGTCGAACTCCTGCGACACCAGCCGGAGCCGCGCCTTGATGCCGTCGGCCAGCGACGCGCGGTGGGCACGGGCCGTGCTCTCCGCCTCGCCGAGGCCTTCGCGGGCGCGCTCGAGGGCGGCGTTCCGCTCGGCGCGCTGACTGGCGATCTGCTGTTGCTGCAGGCTGTCGAACGTCTCGTGCTGGGCGAGGTGGCTGCTCAGCGTCCGGTGCAGCGCCGGGACCAGGCCGACGCGGTCGCTGAGTGTGCCGTTCGTCCAGCCGTCCGGTCCGTTGAGGATCTCCCACAGCTCGGTCGGGATCTCCTCGCGGGAGCGCGCGTTCGGGAAGCAGCGGCGGATGACGTCGTCGAGTTGCGTGCAGGCCTGGTGGTTCCAGTCAGCGGTCGTACGGCGATGCGCGTCATCCGGCAGTCCGAGAAGGAACTCCTCCGCCTCCTCCGGCGTACCGCCCCAGGCCGCGGCGCGGCTGGTCAGGTCGAGCGTGGCCTGCTCCTCGCACAACGTGAGCCGGCGACCGCTCAGCTCGTCGAGGATCCGGTCGTGGTCGCGACGGGTCGCTTCCAGGTTCTTCAGGCGCTCGTCGCGGACGAGTTGCTGCCCCGCGGCGGCCTCGGCGGACTCCTTCGCGGCCTGCAGCTGCGGAGCGAGCGAGTCCCGATCGGTCTCGTGCCGGTCGACGGTTTCGCGCAGCGCCAGGATCTGCTCCTGCACCGACTCCGCGTCGGCCAGCGCGCGAGCGGCCGCCGTACGGCGCTCTGCCTGCTCGACCCGGGATCGGGCCTGCTCGAGCGCCGCGGACGCTTCGGTACGAGCCTCGACCGCGGCCTCCAGGCGGCGCCGGGCGGCCTCGATCCGCGCGGTGCGGCCGGTGATCGGTTCGTCGAACTGCCCGACCGCGACGACGCCGGCGGCGTCGTCGATGTGGTCCTTGGTCGCCCGGTCACCGATCGCCGCGAAGAACGCGTCGAGCACGAACCGCTTGTCCGCCGACTTCGGTCCGCGCTTCCCGGACGCCTTCGCACCGGGCCGGTTCGCCAGCACCAGCAGGAATCCGGCGTACCCGGCGTCGGCCAGCGCGGTCGACGCGACCTGCGCGTCGCCGGCATCGATGACCACGGCCTCCCGGTACGGCGCCAGCCGCGGCTCCCACTCGGCGCGCTCCGACGCCGGCAACTCGGTGATGTCGGTCAGCGCGCCGCACCCGATCCCGGCGTTCTCCAGGACCTGCTGCTGCGGCGCCGACACCGTCTGACCGCTCTCCGCCTCGCGCAGCTCGCCCGTCGCGTGGTCGACCGCCGAACGAGCAGCGTGATCCCGGCCGATGTGCTCCTCGAGCACCGCCCGCGCCTCGGCCTGCTCCTCGGCCGCCGCGGCCAGGTCGCGGCCGTCCGCCGAACGGCCCGCGTCGAGCAGCCTGCGATGCTCCTGACCGAGTCGCTCCAACTGCTCCCGCACCGAACGCTGCGCGAGGTCCAGCTCCCGGTCGCGGGCGTCCAGCTTGTCCCGCTCCTGACGGGTCAGCTGGACGTCCCGGAGCAGGCTCTCCTCGTTGCCGAAGGCCTCGATCTCGGCCTCGATCGCTTCCTTGCGGGCCTCCTGCTCGGCGACCCGCTCGGCGAGAACGGCGAGCTCCTGGACGATCTCGGCGTTCCGCGCGGAGCCGTCGAGCAGGTGCCGCGCGGATCGGGCCTGCCAGGACTCCTTGGCCGCGGCGAGTGCTTCGCGCGCCGCGGCGCGCTGCAGGATGCCGGCCTCGACGGTCGCCATCTCCTGTTCCCAGCGCTGCAGGTCGGCGGACGCCTGCTTGGTCGCCTCGCGCTGGGTGTGCTCGGCGGACCGGTGCGCCTGCTCCTGCTCGAGCTCGTGGTCGAGACCGGTGAGTGTGGCGATCGCGTTGAAGATGCGGGCCGGGCCAAGCTCGTTGAGCGGCTCGGCGAGGAGGTTCGCGGTCGGGCTGGAACGGACCGACGTCGACAAGAACGAGACGCACCGGACCTGTCCGCCGTACAGGACCTGGGACAGCTTGTTGGCGTGGAAGTCGGTGCGGCCGTTCGAGTGCGGGAGGGCGGCCCACAGCGCGTCGGCGCCCGCGGCTCGCTCGGCCTCGGTCGCGCCGTACGGGATGTGCAGACCGTTCTTCCAGCGCAGGTCGAGGTACGACGCCTTGCGGTTGATGCGGATCCACACGGTGATCGCGGCGGCCTCGATCTCCTCGAGGTCGGTCAGATCGGGGTCGGAGAAGACACCGACGATGTAGCCGCGGTCGACGTTCGACCAGTTGCCTTCCTGACCGGCGGCTTCCGCGGTGAACAGCAGCTCGGCCGCGCCGGGCGCGCCGCTGGTCAGGCGCCACTGGTCGTCGGCGTGCAGGAGGCTGAGCGCTGCGATCCAGGACGACTTGCCGGCGCCGTTCGAGTCGGTCGGGCCCTGGCCCGCGACGGTGATCAGGCCGCGGCCGATCATCGGGATCGGGTGCGTCGACAGGCGGGACAGGTCGACGACCTGCACACCCAGCAGCACCTTCGACCCGAGGATGTCGAACGGTCCGTCCTCAGCGGCGCTCATGCATGTTCTCCCACTTCTTCTGCCGGGACGCCGTTGCGGGCGCGGATGGCTTCGGCGATCGGGCTGGCCGGGGCGGCGGCGAGGATCAGTTGGTCCTGCAGGCGACGGCGCGCGGCCGGTGTCAGGCGCTGCAACTGCGGACCCGGGATGTACGACGGTCCGCCCGAGTGATCGCCCGACAGCTGGACCAACCCGGCGGCCCGCAGCCGCTGCAGCGCAAGGCGCCGCTCCTCACCGCTGATCCGGGTCGTGCGCAGCTCGTCGACCGTCGTGGGCCGCGCGGACTTCCAGCTGTCGCCGGTGAGGATGCCTTCGCTCCGGGGGATCGCGACCGAATGGATCAGCACGAGCACCAGCACCGCGCGGTCGATGACCGACAACGGCTGCCACCCCTGCGCGGCGAGGCTCGCGGCGATGTCGTCGTCGTAGCCTGCGGTCCAGTGCGTGCCGTCCACGTGGACGAGCGTGCGGCCGATGAGCTTGAGCATCCGCTGAACCTGACGCCGAAGTGTCACATCGCGGAGGCCGGCCAGTTGTACTTCGGCGACCGGATGCGCGGCGTACTGCACCGCGCTGAACGCGGCCAGCACCTCGTCGCGCGAGCGGTCGCTGAGGTCCTGCAGCAACGGGTCGAACAACGCATGCTGGTCAGTCATCCGACACCTCCGCATCAGGCTCCGCGTCAGGCTCTGCATCAGGATCCGGAGCGGGATCGGGCAGCGCGTCGTCGGGGGCCGGCACAGACAGGCGGTCAGTGGAGTGCTCGGTGGACAGGACTGCCGGCGGTGGCTCCGGCAGGTGCCTGCACAGGTCGCGCAGGGTGGAGAGGTCGGCCGCTGTCCAGGTGACGACGCGCGGGCCGAGCCGGACCTCGCCGGCCTTCTCGTCCCAGCGGAGCCAGTGCGTGGCGTGCAGGCGGCGCAGGCTGCCGATGATCAGGGTGAGATCGCTCGACTGCTCGGGCCTGCCGCGCATCCCGGCGTACACGGACCTGATCTGCGCGAGCGTGCCGGTCGAGCCGGGCCAGGCCGGCGCGCTGCGGTCGGTCCAGCAGCAGGCGACGCAGATCGCGAGGACGCGGGCCGTTTCGTTCGGCTGCTCGACGGCGACCGGGGGAGCGCCGAGCTCGTCGAGCACGCTGTGGCCTGCGCCTGAGGGAAGCGTCGGCACCAGCCAGACCGATGACCCGTCCGGCGCCGCGGCGCGGGTGAGTCCGGCGACGGCGGGCGTCTCCGGATCGACCTCGAGCGGGCCCGCGGACTGGACCTTCGCCCACCAGAGCGCGTTGTACAACCGTCGCTCGACGGCCTCGGTACTCACCGTTCCACCCGGCGGAAGACGCCTTCGGTCGCCCAGGGCGTGCCCGACGCCGGATCGATCCGCATGCCGTCGGACCACACCAGCTCGTAGTCGAGCTCGTCATGCAGATGCGCCGCGGTCAGCTCGGCGAGCACGCGCCGCGCGGTGATCCAGTCGCCTGCCTGGTCGACGACCTCGACGATGTCGACCGACGTACGCCCGGCCAGCACCCGCTCCGCCTCCGCGCGCAGGTCCTCGCGATCCGTCGCCGCGGCCGACTCGGGCGCGTCCACGTCCGCGGTCGGACGCGGCGGAGCCATCCGGGCCGTCCCACTGCGGCGGCCCGTCTCGACCGCCTCGACCAGCGTCTGCGCGGAGAAGTCGGGCGCGGCGGCGTCGAACAGCAGGCCGTCGAGTACGGCGGCCAGCGCGTCGGGCTCACTGCTGCGCGCGAACGTCAGCCAGGTCTCGATGGGCAGCAGCCCGAGCGCTCGCGTCGTACCGGCCCGCTCGACCAGGCGGCCGGCAGCGAGTTGTACGGCGTCCGCGTACGCGGCCAGGGCCATCCGGAGTGAGGTGCAGTCGCGGTGCAGCGTCGGCCAGCGGCCGAGGACCAGGCGATGCACCACCTCGGCCTGCTCGATCAGGCGCTCGTTGCCCCACGCGAGCTGGGCGTTCTCGCGCAGCTGCGCCGTCGTGCTGGTCGCGACGAGGATCGCCAGCTCGTTGCCGAGCAGGCGGAAGACCTTGGTCAGCCGCTCGATCGACGCCTTGCCGTCGTCGGCGGTCGCCTGCGGGTCGCTGACGCTGTGGGCCTCGAGGGTGAGCAGCTGGTGCAGCTCACCCTGGCCGCCCTGGACGGACATCCGGCGCAGGAACATCAGCATCACGTACGGCGCGAAGGCGGCGCGGTGACGCAACTCGTTCGGCCGGTCGACGAGTTTGGTGATCGCGCCGTACTGCCGAAGGACGTCGAAGCGGCGGACGATCACGTCGTGCGGGTACGCGCGGCAGGCGAGGGTGGCCTGCTCGACGGTCAGGCCGTCGCTGCCGGCCTCGGCGAACGCGTCGAGGATCGCCTGGTCGACGTCCAGCAGGTCGGGATCGACGATCATCGCGCCCGCCTCACGGGCGAGCACGGCGAACACCTGACGGTAGACACGCAGCACCGCTGCCTCGGCCTCGGCGTCGAGCAACGTCGCGTCCATCCGCACTCCCTCCCGTGTGATAGCGGGGCTATCAGAGAAAAGGACTCTAACCACCCGCACCGACAGACCAAAACTCGCCCGGCGGCGGCCTGTGGAAAACCGGATGACGGTTGATGCCGGGCTGCCTACCATCCGAGATGTGATGAGAATCCTTGGCTGACGCGGTCGGGAAGGCCGCGTCAGTACCACGGCACCCACGGGTGTCGCCCCGCCGGTGCGGGCCTCAGGGCCCCCGGCGCGCTTGCTGATTCTCTCCGTACGGAGCTTGCACATGACTGTGCACCCCTTTGCCCGCCCCATCGGCGCGCAACATCCCCGTGTCCGTGACCTGCTCGCGCTGCGCAAGGACGGTTCGCCCGGCCGGATCATGGTCGAAGGCACCTGGGAACACGACCGCCTGCTCACCACGAGCGCCACGGTCGAGACCTTCTTCTGGTGCCCCGAGGCCGGCAGCACCGATGTACACCGCGTCGCCGAACGCGCCCAGGAGGTGTACCGGATCTCGGAGAAGCTGCTCGCCCGCCTCTCCCGCAAGACCCGCTCCGACGGCCTGATCTCGATCGCCCGGCTCCCGGAATGGCGGCCGCAGGCGCTCCGCTTCACCAGCCAGTCGCTGGTCCTGGTGGCCGACGGCGTCGAGTACGCCGGCAACCTCGGCACCCTGATCCGTACGGCGGACGCCGCCAAGGCCGACTGCCTCGTCCTGACCAGCAGGCGCGCCCGTCCGACGCATCCGGCCGTGTACTCCGCGAGCCGCGGCACCGTCCTCTCGACGCCGATCGTGGAGTTCGACGACATCCCGTCCGCGGCGGCGTGGCTGCGGAGCCACCGGTTCCGGGTCCACCTCGCGGACCCCGCGGCGACGGGCACCTATCGCGTTCCGCAGTACGACGGGCCGACCGCGTTCGTGGTCGGATCCGAGGGGGCCGGGTTGTCGCGGGCGTGGCACGACGAGGGGTTCGACGCGGTGTCGATCCCGATGCTGGGTCAGGCGGACTCGCTGAACGTGGCGCTGTCCGCGGGGATCCTGCTGTTCGAGGCGCGGGCTCGGAAGGAGGGGTGGTGACCCGGCACAACGGCACCGGCAGAATGGCACCGACAAATGGCGCAGCACCCGAGCAGAAGGAGCAGCCGTGCCGTTCGAGCCAGGCGAGGTCGTCGCCCCGTCCGATCCGCGCATCGTCCTGGAGGGACAGTGGGGACACCAGCCCGGCGTGGCGATCACCGTCAACTCCGGTTCGCGGATCTCGTTCTCGTACGCCGGTGAGCGGGTGCAACTGCTCTTCGACACCGACGGCCTGACCGTCGCGCCGCACCTGTGGATCACGGTCGACGACGGCGAGCCGGCGCTGCACGTGATCGAGGAGCCGGTCGTCGAGCTCGAAGCGCCCGACGGCCGGCACCAGGTCGAGGTCGTGGTCAAGGACGTGAACGAGCACGTCAACCGGTGGAACCCGCCGTTCGAGTGCGCGGTCGTGTTCGCCGGCCTGGTGCTCGACGTGAAGACCCGCCTGCGGTTGAGCGGCCGGCCGGGCGGGCCGCGGCTGGAGTTCTACGGCGACTCGATCACCCAGGGCGTGCTGTCGCTGAGCGAGCACCCGGAGTCGGAGGGCGCTGACGGTACGGCGTCGTACGCCTATCTCACCGCGCGGGCGTTCGGCGCGACGTCGTACCAGGTCGGGTTCGGGAGCCAGGGGATCAGCAAGCCGGGGAACGGGGAGGTGCCGGCGGGCGTGGACTCGTTCGGCTGGAACTTCGCCGGGTCACCGGCCGAGCGGGTCGAGCCGTCCGACGTCGTGGTGATCAACCTCGGCGTGAACGATCCGACGCTGGAGACCGAGGAGTACGCCGGCTACGTCCGGCGCGTGCGGACGGCGTACCCGTCGACGAGGATCGTCGCGCTGACACCGTTCAACGGGAAGCACGCGGACACGATCCAGGCCGCGGTGAAGTCCCTCGACGACGCGAACCTTGTCTGTATCGACTCGACCGGCTGGATCACCGAGGACGACTGCACCGACCTCGTCCACCCGACGGTCGCCGGCCACGCCAAGATCGCGGACCACCTGATCGCGGAGCTGGAGGAGCACACCTCGCTGCGCCGTCGCGGATAGGTTTCTCCTTCTATCTATGACAAAAACGGTCGCCGCGCAACAGACTGTTCTTCGGCCTCCCGGGCGTCCAGACTGAGGGCGTCGAGAGGAGCAGTGCATGGTGACAGCGGGCGATGTCGAGTCGGCGACCGAGTGTGTGGTGCAGGCGCTGCTCCCGGCGGCGGACGCCGATTGGGGCGTGCGGGCCGGGACGATCGAGTGGAGCTGCCGGACAACGGCGGAGCACATCGGTCAGGCGCAGCTGCACTGGGCGTCGCAGCTCGCGGTGGGTGCGCGGACGCAGTACGTCCGCTGGTCCGCGCGGGCGCAGGAGCTGGCTCCGCCGGCCGGCGTACTCGATTTCGTCGAGGCTGCGGGGCGGATCCTCGCGCTCGTCGTGCGCTCGAGCCCTGCAGAGACGCGGGCCTTTCATCCGTGGGGGATCGGCGATCCGGAGGGCTTCGCCGGCATGGCGTGCGTGGAGTTGCTGGTGCACGGTCAGGATCTGGCCGACGGGTTGGGCTGCTCGCTGGAACCGCCCGCTGACCTGTGTAATCGCGTGCTGGCGCGCCTGTTCCCGCACGAGCCGCGGCGGGACGACGATCCGTGGCTCGAGCTGCGTCGGCTGACCGGGCGTGCGGCGGGCGCACCCGAGGCGTGGAAGTGGCGGCCGACCCCGCTCGACGAGCCGTGGAACCCCGCGCCGGAGCCCGAGCCGATGCCGTTCGTCCCGCTGCCGGCTGGAGGATAGGCCCAAGCCACCGCCTTAGAGGAGATCCTGAGGGTCGGGTGTGGGCGGGCGGGTGAGGGTCCAGTCGCTGAACTGTTGGTCGAAGCGGTACCAGAGGCCGTCCTTGCCGAGGCGGAGTTGGACTTTGGCCGCGGTGACACGGTTGGCTTCGACGGTGGCGTTGGGGAGGGCTGCCACGGCCTCGGTCAGGTCGTCGGGGTCGACGTCGTGCGGGTCGTCGATGGTGACGGCCAGGCCGCCGGGGCCTGCTTGGCGCCAGGCGGTGGCCCAGGTCGTGAGTTGGCGGGCGGAGATGCCGGCGCGGTGCGCGAGATCGGCGAGCTCCGGCGTACCGAGGAGGTCTGCGGCTCGTCGCGCCAGATCCTGCTCGAACGTGAGAGTCAGGTTGGGGTCGCCGGAGGCCAATGCCCACGCGCGGCGGGCCGCGTCGGCGGCCAGGGCGACCAGGTCGCGTACGTCGACGCCGGAGGATCGGGGTGGATCGAGGACCTTCACCGCCGCGGGCACGCCGGGGGCGTTGAGCGGCCGGGGTGGTGCTGGGACAGGAACCACGACGGGCGCGTCGTCGGCGGGGAGGCGAGCGAAGGCGGCGATCGCGGGGATCCCGGGAGGTGGGGGAGTGCGGGGCGGAGCGGGCGTGCTCGTTCCGCCGCGGCGAGAGCGGAGGGCCGCCAGGAGCTCGTCCTTGCGTCGGCCGCGGAGGAGCAGCAGCGCGAACGGGTCGTCATCCAGCGCATCGGCCACCAGGTAGCAGACAGCCGCGGAATGCTTGCACGGTACGGCGAAGTCCGGGCAACTGCAGTTCGTCAGTACCTCGCCTGCGCCGGGCAGGAGGTCCAGCCCGGCTGCCCGTACGTCGTCCACGACCTCCGGCGGCAGCTCACCGTCGAGCAGCGCCGCCACGCGCCCGATCTGCGCCGACACGATGTTGAGTACGGCGTTCCACTCGTCCGTCGAGAACGCGCGGATCCGGACGGTCACCTGGTACGGCGTGACGCGGCTGCCCTGCACGACCGCCTCGACCTCACCCGGGCTGACCGTCAACTCGAGCACGCTGCCGCGCCGCGCGTACGAGCGTCCGCGCGACAACCGCCCCGGATCGAGCCGGGCCCGCTGCTCCAGCGCCTCCAGCCACGCCCGACCCCACCAGGTCGCCCCGAACGTCCGTCGGCTGCCCGGCCCCCTCGCCGCGGGCAACCCGGCGTCCTCACCCTTCCGCCGCCACGCCTGCCACGGCACCCGATCGTCGTCAGCCATCGGATTTCCCCACAGCAGAAGGGTTGTACGCGCTGGCCGACCCGGATCGAGCCGGCCGGGTGGACAGCTCGACGAGCTCGGACAGCTCCGCGTCGGACAGCTCGCTGAGCCACGCTTCGCCCGACCCGACGACGGCATCGGCGAGATCGCGCTTGGCATTGATCACCGTCGCGATGCGGTCCTCGAGCGTGTTCTCGGTGACGAGTCGATGCACCTGCACCGGACGGTCCTGGCCGATCCGGTACGCACGATCCGTGGCCTGGTCCTCGACTGCCGGGTTCCACCAGCGGTCGTAGTGCACGACATGCGTGGCGCGCGTCAGCGTCAGCCCGACACCGCCGGCCTTCAACGACAGCAGGAACACCGGCGCCGCCCCGGATTGGAACTGCTCCACCATCTGCTCGCGTTTCCGCACCCCGATGCCGCCGTGCAGGAACAGCGTCCTGACCTGGCGCGCCGCCAGATGCGCCTCGATCAGCCGGCACATTTCGACGTACTGACTGAAGATCAGCACCGACTCACCCTCGGCCAGGATCACGTCGAGCAGCTCGTCCAGCGCCGCGAGCTTGCCGGACCGCCGCTCGAGCGGACCGGGCTCGTGGAGGAACTGAGCCGGGTGATTGCACACCTGCTTCAGCTGCGTGAGCAGGCTCAGCACGAGCCCGCGCCGCGCGATTCCTTCCGCCGACTCGATCTTCGCGAGCGTCTCCTTCGCGACGGCCTGGTAGAGCGTGGCCTGCTCGGTGGTCAGTGGAACGACGACGTCGCGCTCGGACTTGCGCGGCAGCTCCGGGGCGATCCCCGGATCGCTCTTACGCCGCCGCAGCAGGAACGGCCGCGTGACCCGGGCGAGCCGCGCGGTCGCCTCCTCGTCGTGGAACCGCTCCACAGGTACGGCGACGTCGTGGCGGAACCGGTCGAGCGTCCCGAGCAGCCCCGGCGCCGACCAGTCGAGGATCGACCACAGCTCGGACAGGCGATTCTCCACCGGTGTGCCGGTCAGCGCGATCCTGGTTGCTGAAGGCAACGTCCTGAGCGCGCGGGCGGTGCGCGACAACGGGTTCTTCGCGTGCTGCGCCTCGTCCGCGACGGCCAGGCCCCACGCGATCTCACCGAGCAGACGGTGATCCTGGCGTACGACGCCGTACGTCGTGAGCACGACCTCGTCGGGGGCCAGCTCACCGAGCGTCCGGCCGGGGCCGTGGTAGCGCCGGATCGGTACGTCGGGGGCGAACCGCTCGAACTCGCGCTCCCACGTGCCGAGCAGCGTCGACGGGCAGACGACGACGGTCGGGCCGCGGTCCTGGAGCTGGAGGTGCAGGGCGATCACCTGGATGGTCTTGCCCAGGCCCATGTCGTCGGCGAGACAGCCGCCGAGGCCGAGATTCGCGAGCTGCGCCATCCAGGCGACGCCGCGGCGCTGGTAGTCGCGGAGCGTGGCCCGGAGACCGACAGGATCGCTGAACGGCGCGGGGTCCTCGGCCGAACGCAGCCGGGCGAGCATCTGCGCGAGCGAACCGTCCGCCTCGAACGGGACGAGCTCGCCGTCGACGTCGATCGTCCCGGTCAGGGCGGCACCGAGCGCTTCGGCACCGGTGAGCTTGCGGGTGGCGCCGTTGCGCAGTCGCCGTACGACGTCCTGATCGACCCGGATCCAGCGGCCGCGCATCCGGATCATCGGGCGCTTGGCCTCCGCGAGAGCGGCGATCTCGGCCTCGGTCAGGTCCTGCCCGTCGAGCGAAGGGCGCCAGCGGAACGCGACCAGCTCGTTCAGGCTGAAATCGGGCCCGGTGACGGCGCCCGGGGCCGGGGTCGCGACACTCGCCCGGAGGGTGAGCTCACCGGCGAAGAGCTCGGCCGGCCAGAGCACCTCGATCCCGGCACCCTCCAGCGCCTCGCTCCCTTCGGCGAGCTCGTCCAGGGCGACGTCGTCGATCGGGATCTCTTCCGGCGCGGCGTCCCGCAGCGCCGCCCCGAGCGGCGGCCAGACCCGTGCACCGCGGCGCAGGCCGAGCAGCAGATCGGTCTCGGCGCGCTCGCCCAGCGCGGCCAGCACGGCGGCCGGCGCGTTCCACAGGTCGGCGACATCCACCAGCAGGCTCGGATCGAGCCCGCTCCGCAACTGCAGGACAGCCCGAAAACCGTCCGCGTCGGGGGGAACAGTGTCGGCGTCAGTGTCGCTGCCGGTGTCGGTTGCGGGCGGTTCGATGCGGAGGACCAGGCGGGTGCCGGCTTGTTCGGTGAGGGCGGTTTCGTCCAGCCAGGTTGTGGGACCGGGGAGCGGCGTGGGCTCGGTGGCGGCGAACGGGGCGGCGCCGGGGCGGGTGGCGACGGCTGCGGCCGGCGTGCGGACCAGGGTGTCGGCGAGGGCGTCCCAGAACGCGCGGACGAGCTGCTCCGGATCGACCAGCCGCACCGGCCGGGTGCCTTCGATCGGCAGCGCGTGCCCGTACGCCGGCAGGGCCGCGCTGAGGTTCCGCAGCCAGGCGTGATCGATCGGATCGAGTGGCGCCACCCGCCAAGCGCCGTACCCCTCCGGACTCAGATCCGGCACAAGCCGCCCTCGTCCGATCAACACCAACCCAGCCAGCCCGGCCGCCCGCCAAGCCGCCCAACTGCCGGCGCCGGGCTCGCCGGCACCGTTCGTGCTCGCGAGGCGGGTCAGGACTTCCTGCATGGTCAGGAGGCGGGCCGGGACCGTGCTGCGGCGGACCGTGGCGCCGCGCGGGAGGACCAGCTCGACGGTGCCGTCCGCGGGCTCCTCGGACAGGTCGCCGTACAGCGCCAGCCGGCCCGCGCGGGGCGGGTCGGCGGGGACGAAGACGGCGTCGAACATGCCCCGCAGAGTACGCCGCAGCACCGACAGAACTTGACCTGAACCAAAGTTGAGGTTGCACGCTCGGAGGCATCTGACGGATCAACCCGAGAGAGTAGATATGCGTGCAGCAGTTGTGACCGCGTTCGGTGGGCCGGACGTGATCGAGACCCGTGACCTGCCGGATCCCGAGCCGGCTGCCGGTGAGGTGCTGGTCGAGGTCGACACCGCGGACATCATCTTCGTGGAGACCGCGATCCGCCGCGGGCAGCACGGTGGGTTCTTCGACGTGGAGCCGCCGTACGTCCCGGGCAGCAACCTCGCCGGACGCGTCCGCGCGGTCGGCCCCGGCGTACCCGATGAATGGATCGGCAAGACCGTCGTCGGCCGGGGTGTGAACTTCGGTGCGCACGCCGAGCTGGCCCGCACCACGACCGACCTCGTCGAGGTGCCGGCCGAACTCGGGCTACGGACCGCCGTCGCGGTGTACGGCGACGGTTTCACGGCCCTCATGCTCGAGGAGCTCGCACCTCCGATGACCGGTCAGGACGTACTGATCACCGCATCGGCCGGCGCGATGGGTCTGCTCCTGATCCAGCTCGCGCACCACGCCGGCGCACGCGTGATCGCGGCGGCCCGTGGCGAGGAGAAGCTCGAGCTCAGCCGCGTCCAGGGCGCCGACGTACTCGTCGACTACAGCAAGCCGTCCTGGGAGAAGTTGGTGCTAGAGGCAACGAACGGTCAAGGCGCGAGCATCGTGTTCGAAGGCGCCGGCGGCGAGCTCGGCACGACCGCGTTCAGTGCGACCAAGGACGGCGGCTGGTTCTCGGCGCACGGCGCTCCGAGCGGCGGCTTCGCAGGTATCGACCCCGCCGAAGCCGCACGTCGTGGCATCACCGTGAAGGGCATCATGGACCTCCGCGCCGACTCGACGACCACCGCGGTCACGGGCGCCGACGTGATCGCCCGCGCCGTCGCCGGCGACCTCGTCCCGGTCGTCGACAAGGTGTACGACCTCGACCACGTGGCCGACGCGCACCGGGCCCTCGAGGACCGCACCCTGCGCGGGAAGGCGCTGATCAGTGTCCGTCGTTGACCGACGTGTCGGAGTGGTGCTCCGACTCCTCTGAACGATCGATGACGGCCGGCGGGTTCGGGCGGGCGGAGACGATCTGGTTCCGCCCGGACCGCTTGGCCGTCAGCAGCGCGTCGTCCGCGGCGAGCACGAGCTGATCCATGGTGGTCGCGACATCCGGGTACACCGCCGCGCCGAACGAAGCGGGTACGCCGTCGAGTTTCGCCGTACCCCCGTCCGCCGTGCTGACCGTGACGGTGAGGTCCACGAGCCGTGCCCTGATCCGCTCCGCGATCTCCAGCACCTCGCTCTCGAACGCGCCCGGCAGCAGCACCGCCAGCTCGTCACCACCGACCCGCGCGACAAGATCGCCGTGCCGCACCTCTGCACGGATGGACTCGCCGACCGCACGCAGCGCCTCGTCACCAGCGGGGTGCCCGTACGTGTCGTTGATCTCCTTGAACTTGTCCAGGTCCAGCATCAGCAGACCGACAGTACTGCGCAGCGTGTCGGCGCGGGCCAGCTCCGCCGGTACTGCGCTCGCCCAGTACGACGACGTGGCCAGACCGGTCTTGTCGTCGACACCCGCGGCCCTCTGGTACTGCGGTAGCAGCAGGTCGCGGTGCAGCGCCAGGACCGTCACCATGAGCACCGGAACGACCCACGGGTACGACGTCTGGACCGCAGCGATCGCCACACCGAGCCCCAGGCCGGCGCATACCACCAGCTGATCGGACAGCTCACCGAGCGCATCACGTGCGGTGGCGTCCGGACTGGACAGCAGGATCGCCCCGATCACCAGCGCGTAGTTCACCAGCCACCAGGTCGCGGCCGCGGCCAGGACCACCAGCAGCGTCCAGAAGCTCGTCGGCACGCGCGGAGCGTCCAGCAGACCACCGGCACGCAGTACTGCGGCCGCGGCAGCGCTGGCCAGGATGTACGTCGAGGTCGAGAACACCTTGCGGTGCGCGACGGTCCGGCCGTACACGCGGAACCAGGAGTAGGTGTAGGCGAGAACGACCAAGGGGATGACCAACGACAGCGGCAGCAGCAGGAGCGCCGCGAAGATCCACAGGCACTTCAGATTCGTGTGCGGGGAGGTGTTCGCAGCCATCTCCCGGCGGCGCTCGATCCCGCGCGCGCACTCCAGGTGCAGCGTCGAGGCCACCGCCAGCACGACGAACGCCACCCACTCCGCGTGCCGGATGCCGGAATTCGGGCCGCTGACCGTGCTACGGACCGCGAGTGTGGTTATCGTCACCGCAATCAAATCAACCGCGACTACATAAGCCAATGCGGTCCTCGGCAACGACCAGAGCTTCCATTGCCGGGGTGGCACCCAGTTGCTCCGACCGATCAGAATCATCATGAGCCTCACACGCGGTCGACCTGAGCGGTTTATGTGTACATCGTAACGGGCCGTTCACGGCAGGTCACCCCGGCGTCCGGGGCATTCCACCAGTTGGTCACTCCAGAAGGGTCGAAATCATGCAGAAGTCAGCGCACGTCAGCGGCACCGGCAACGACTGGTTCACCGGCGGCAACGACTGGTTCCATGGGGGGAACGACTGGTTCACCGGCGGCAACGACTGGTTCACCGGTGGCGGTAACGACTGGCTCCGCGGCGGGAACGACTGGTTCGCGCCGACCACCGCCAAAGGCGGTAACGATTGGTGACGAAAGGTAAATCTTTACCTTTCTCTTACATTCCGGAGCAGTTGTTCACAGGCTAAACCCGGCGGCTCGGATATTTATCCTACCGTGATTTCCGCGGAATCGTCGCCGTTTCGGCGGGCGCGCGCCCAGGCCGCGCCCGCCGCAGCCGCCAGCAATGTCCCCGCGGCCCCCATCACAGCGAGTGCGCCCGATGCGCCGAATGGTTCGGCGAGCACTCCGGCGAGCAGAATTCCGAGGCCCTGGCTGCCTTTCAGAGCGGTCCCCGCGACCCCGAAGGCCTGTCCGCGCTGGTGGTCGGGCACCGCCTGCACGAAGGCGGCGCTGGTCGGCAAGTGGTACGCCGACGCGGCGCCGGAGACTGCCCAGAGGCAGAACGTCGCGACCGGTCCAGGCTGGAACGCACAGAACATCAGCGGCAGACACGAGGCGACGGCCAGCGGACCAAGCAGCTTCAGCCGCCGCTCAGGCGCCCACAGCGTGATCAGCCACATGCCGACGACGCAGCCGGCCGGGCTGGCGGCCAGGAGGAGCCCGGCGGTTGTCGCGCCTCCGCCGATGTCGTGGGCGTACGGGACCGCCAGGCCCTCGACGGTCACGTAGAACCCGGCGATCGTCGCGAGAAGCACCAGCGTCCGCAATTTCGGCGTACGGGCGACCAGCGAGAGGCCCGCGGTCAGATTGCTCAAGTAGCCGTCCGATGGCGCATCAGTGCCACTCGTGGGTGCTGGGCGAGGGCGGACGCCGGCTGCGACCAGGAGGGCGGACAGGACGAACGTCGCGGCGTCGAGCAGCAGGCCTCCGGACGTACCGACTGCGACCACGACAGCGCCGCCGAGCCCGAAACCGAGCACCTGGCTGAACTGCACGACCATGTCGTTCGCCGCCTTGCCGAGCACGTAGTGATCGCCGGGCAGCACAGCAGGCAGTGTCGCTCCACGAGCCGCGTTGAACGGCGACCCGAAGGCCTGGAGCGCGACCAGCAACAGGATCACCGCGAGCAGCGGAAGGGCCTGGATCGCCATACAGGCAACGAGAATCGCCCTCGCGAGGTCGGTGACGATCATCACGCGGCGCCTCGGGTAGCGGTCGGCGAAGCCGGCCAGCAACGGCCCGAACAGCAGGTCCGGAATGTAGGTCAGCGCGTACGTGAGCGCCGTCAGCCCGGCGGAGGCGGTCCGGTCGAACACCAGCACCGACAAGGCGACGCGGGCGAGCTGATCGCCGGCGACCGAGAGGATCCCGGCGAGGAACAGCGCCCGGAACTCCGAGTGCCCGAAAACGTCCCGCCATCGTGCTCGCTCCACCACCCCAACCGACATACCTCCGACGTTAACCACAATCCGTGGCCCCACACCTCCCGAGCGTGTTCGAGACCGTGTCGTTCACCACCTTTCGCGACTCATCAGTGCCAGATCGGGGGACCCGGTGGCGCGCGACTTGGAGGGACGTTCTACTCTGGAGATCTCCGGTGGCGGGGTCTGGGCGGGGCGGCCCCGACCCTGCCACCGGGCTCTTCTTTGTGCCCCTTCTTCGTGGCCCCCTTCTTGGCGTTGTGGGCGCGCCGGAAACTGTCGGTGCGACCCGATAGCGTTCTCAGTGCCAGGGGCGGCTCCTGGACGTGCTTCCTTCTCCTTCACCAGGCCAAGTAGCGCGTCCGCTCTCCGCCCCTGGCGCCTTCTGCCAGGAAGCACGTCAGTGGGGAGACGCGATGCCGGACCAACCAGCGGATCCGCGGGCCGCCGTCCTGCTGCGTCGCCGCCGGCTCGTCGACGCCACCGCCCTCACCCCGCCGGTCCGGCGCTCTGCCTGGCAGTGGTTGCGCCGTCCGCTGACGATCCAGGCGGGCCTGTCCGCGCTCCAGGCCGACCTGATCCACCGCGGCCTCCTGCTCTCGGTCGGCCTTTATCGGTACTGCGCTTCGCTCTCGGCGCCCGCACTGGCCGGCTTCGGGGGCGCCCTGCTCGACCTGCTCGACGCCGAGTCCGGGTTCGACACCGAGCACACCCCGCTGTTTCGTGGCTTCCCGGAGACCGTGCCGGGCAACACCGAGACCTTCTATGTGAACCGTGTCTTCGCCCGCCTGCTGCAGGAGCCCGACCAGCCCTGCGTGCTCTGCGGCGACACGACCTCGGTGCATGCGGTGTCGCCGTGCGCGCATCTGGTGTGCCGCACCTGCTGGGACGGCTCCGACTTCAGCGCCTGCCCGCTGTGCCTGCGGCGCATCGACCCGAAGGACCCGTTTCTCAAGCCGTCCGCGGACGAGGAGCAACCGGCCCACATTCGGTCGGAGCGGTTGCGGCTGCTCTCACTGGCCACGGCCGACTCGGTTCGCCAGACCGTGGAGGCGTTGCTGGCCCGGCGCGCGCCGCTGTCGGCCTCGGACCGCGCGGACCTGCAGCTCCTGCTCGACGGCGCCGTACCGGCCTGGCTTCCCGAGGACATCCCGGTCCGGGAGACGCGGGCGCTGGTGATCGCGCATTTCCTCGCCGACGACCCAGACCTCATCGATCGCGCCGACACCGCCACCGACGTACTGCGGCTGGTCTACGCGCTGATGGACGCCGACCCCGGCCTGCGGACGCCGCCCGCCCGGCGGAAGTCGTTGCCACGGGCAACGCGGCGGCTCGTGCTCGGGCGTCTCGACCGGCTGCCGATCGAAACGCTGGTGGAGGACATGTTCCGCCACGAGCGCGCCTGGAAACGGGTCGGGGAGAACCTGCATCCCTTCGAGTTCGCGACCCGATTCCCGGTGGCTGCGCTGGCGTTCGCGATCCTCCGGCGGACCGACCTCGACCTCGGGACTGCGGCCGGCCGGGCGGTGGCGGGTGAGGCGTCGCGGCATCCGCTGGTGCGGGTGGAGGACGGGCGACTCGTGATGAGCACGTTCGGCTCGCGCCTCGAGGGGGCCTTGGTGCAGGGCCGGCCCGAGCAGGCGCTCGATCTGTTGCGCCAACGCCCGGGCGAGCTGGTACGGCGCCTTGTGCAGCTGGCGCGTGCGCTGCCGCCGGAGCAGCACCCGGCGCTCGTCGACGCTCTGCTGACCGCGGTGTCGGACGTGTCGCCGACCGTCATCACGGCCGCGCTCGGCCAGGTCCGGACTCCGCCGGGCGATCTGCGGCTGTTCTTCCCGCGGGGCGGGACCGCCCGGATCTGGACGCGGGTCGACGAGCGCGAGCCGTTGCCCGCCACGCTCGCCGCCGAGCTGTCCGGCGTACTGGTCGGGGAAATGTTGCGTCGGGCAACGGAGCTGCCGCGGTGGCGGCGGGTGTTCCTGGACGAGGAGCTGTCCCGGCTGGCCGCGCCCGGTTCGGAGCGGAGCGCGTCGTCGAGTCTGCGGCGGATGACGCGGGGGAGCGCGGTGCCGATCCCGCAGGACGAGTTGCTGCGGTTGTTCCTGCACTGGGTCGAGCCGCGTGGGCGGCGGATCGATCTCGACCTGTCGGTGGCGGTGTTCGACGAGGAGTGGGCGTTCGTCGGGCTGTGCGACTACACGCGGCTGCGGTTCGACCAGGACGCGCTGGTGCATTCCGGCGATCTGACGTCCGCGCCGGGGCCGGACGGGTCGACGGAGTTCGTGGATCTGGATCTGCGGGCGGTGCGTCGCGTGGGCGGTCGTTATGTACTGCCGGTGGTGTTCAGCTACAACGACGTACCGTTCGACGAGTTGGAGCGCGGGTTCGTCGGCGTGCTGCGGCAGCCGTCCGGGTTGTTCGATCCGGCGGCGGTCGAGGAGCGGTTCGACCTGGCGGGGCCGGCGAAGATCCTGCTGCCGTTCGGCGTCGACCTGCACACCAAGGAGCTGCGCTGGTACGACGTGAACCTCGGCGCGGCCGGTTACGGTCACAACATCGCGAAGAACGGCGGGCATGTCGGGCTGATGGCGGCGACGCTGGAAGAGGTGCACGGGTCAGGCGATCGGGTCAGCCTGTGGGAGATCTGCTGCTGGCACGCGGCGGCGCGGGCGGACGAGATCGTGGTCCGGTGCGCGGACGGGTCGGTAGTCGGTTACCGGCGCAGTCCCGGGGAGGAGTTGGCGGAGTACGCGCGCCGGGTGACCGCACGACTGGAGCCCGACCGCACCTGTGACGAGGACGCCGCCGCCGGTTCGGATTTCGTCGCGGTCCTCGCCGGCGATATCACCCCGCGACGCGGCGCCGAGGTCTACGCCCTGCACCCGCGCCTCCTCGACGCGGCGAGCGTCTCCCTGATCGACGCACCACACCTACTAGCCACCCTCGCCCCCGACACGCGTGCGAGGGCAGGCCTCCGAGCACTCTGACGCTGCGCCCGCCCGACAGGCGAGCGTGCCGGCATGGTCGTCGGGCGGTCGGGCTGGTGCGGTGGGGAGCTGGGGCGCGCGAGGTGGGTGTGGTGGGGAGATGGGTGTGGTGCGGGGTGTGGTGCGGGGTGGGTGTGGTGGGAGGAGTCGCGTCCAGCAGAGCGGTGTACGACGTGGTGGCTGGTCGAGGTGGGTGCCGACCGACAGGACGTACCCACTCACCGCCCGGCGACCCAGCGGCTGTCCCGCGTGCGGCCGACGGCCGTGCACGTATACGTCCTGTCCCTTCGGTCCCGTCCGGTTTCGACCACGTCCACGCTCGCCAACACCCCACGCCCCGAACTGAACGGCATTGGGGATGGGGTGTCAGCGGAGGTGGGGCGGACGGGTGGATTCTTGACAATTGGGTGACGGAGGTGGGTTCGGTGCTATGGCGGGTTGCGGTGCAGGAGTACAACGGAAGTAACGCGAAGGGAGCCACGCATGACGTACGACGTGGTGGTGCTCATCGAGCGGGAGATGAGTGAGGGCGACGCGCGCCGCGTTGCCGCCCTGTACGCAAAACACGAGGAACCTGTCGAATACCACCTGCTGATCTCCAGTCATCAGGAGAGCGGCTTCGGTGGACCGCTGGCGTTGCTGGGGTCGACGTTCGCGGATGTCGCCGGTCTGACCGGACCGGCGCCTGGAGTCGGTGCCGGGGTGTCCGGAGGTGGTTCCGGGACCGGTCCGGCGGCGGTGCCGTCGGCGCGGAGCGGCTCGGAGGCCGGCGCTACCGGTCCGGGGCGAACACCGACGGCGGTGCTCGCGGACCCGGCGGTCGATCTCGCCTCGGTGATCGAGCACAGTGCCCGGCATCTGCGGGTGGCGAGCGGTTACCCGGTGCACGTCTCCATCACGCACGGCGAGATTCTGGTCGCGCTCATGCAGATGGTCCGGGCGACGAACAGCCACGAGGTCGTCGTGGTCGCCTGGCCCGAGACCGCGGCCCGCTTCCTGTGCTCCGACTGGACCACGAAGGCCCGCAAGGTCCTCAAGGTGCCCCGAGTCCGAATCGTCGAACACGACACCTGAGCCGACAACTGAAGCAGCCCGGCCGGCAGAGGCCGGTCGGCTAGACAGTGCGAGTCGCTCCGGGTGACGCGGTCACGGTCGGTGACCAGCTCGGCGAGTGCGGAACTCCGGCACCAGCCGGCACCCAGCCACACGTTCACGTGCAGGTGACCGACTCGACGCACTGGCCCACTGCCCGGGGCCTGCCCATTGCCTTTCGCCGAGGGCAGCCCGGAGGGAGCAACCCCGTCGAAGCGTCGTGGATGCCCGCAGAATCGGAGATCGTTGACGCCGGGACCTCCTAGGGCAACCTCGGCCGGAAGGGGTGGAGTTCGTCGTCTCCTTGGTGTACGACGCCGTAGCTGGACTCAGGCACCTCGTTCCAGGCGCCGGGCAGGTCGCCGAGCGGCTCGGAGACGATCAGCCTGGTGTCTTCGGAGACCGTCTGGAAGACGGGGTTGTCGGGGTACAGCTGCCGCATTGTCTGCATCTTCGTGCTGTAGAACAGTGAGCGTGAGCGGCCCTCGCTCGAGTAGCGGAACGCCCAGACTGCTGACCCGTTGGAGGCTCCGATCGTCATCTGAAGCGGGTTGGCGATGCCGTGGCCGGCGGCGGCTGCCTCGACGAAACCGACCATCTGCTCGACCGCCGCGTGCGGATCGCCGTCGAGGCCGAAGGTCAGCGCCAGGAAGAACATCACTTCGGAGTCCGTCGATCCTTCCATCGCCGGGTACAGCGACGGGTCCACCGCCAGCACCAACTCGCGCTTGATCTGAGAGAAGTCTCGGATGGCGCCGTTATGGACCCACAGCCACGACCCGTGGCGGAACGGGTGACAGTTGGTCTGCTGGACAGCTGTGCCCGTGGAGGCTCGGATGTGGGCCAGGAACAGCGGCGACGCGACGTGGCCGGCCATCTCGCGCAGGTTGCGGTCGCTCCAGGCCGGGCCGACCTCGCGGAACACCGCCGGGGCCAGGCCCTCGCTCCCGTACCAGCCGACGCCGAACCCATCCCCGTTGGTCGTCTCGACCCCCAGCCGCGAATGCATGCTCTGGTCGATCAGGGAGTGGGCGGGTTTGTAGAGCAGCTCCTCCAGCAGGATCGGGGAACCGGAGTAGGCCAGCCAGCGACACATGCGCGACTCCTTCCTATCCACGGCCGCGAAGGTCTCCTGCGCGTCCCGCATGGTTCTGGGCACCGAAGATCACCAGGACAGTCGGCGATTCGCGGACCCGATCACGCAGGCTTGAAGCCAGTTTCGCGCTGAAGTGGCAAACGCCGCAAGCTCGACTGCCCTGCCCGCCATGCTGTCGATCCACGAAGGAAGCCACCGACGCGGTCGGTGCAAGTGGCGGGCGACCTGCTGGTGCAGGCGGGGTGTGGCGAGCGGGAAGCCCATGAGCCCCGGCGCCCGACGTCTGACGGTTGCTGTGGGCATCGTTCATTCGGCACGGTAACCACAGGCCGAGCAGCCGATCCAGTGATTTGCACCTTGTTGCCGAGCTGGATCAATGCGGCGCTGGATCAGTCAGGGACGTAGGGGGACGCGCATCGGCCTGGCTGCCTTGTCGCGCCACCTGGAAGCCAGACGTGACGCCGGCGCCTGAGCGCCGGCGTCACGATCTTTTCGATTGGGTCGTGTCAGTTGAGGTAGAGGCCGTCACCGGCTGTGGATTGCCTGCCCGGGTCGGTGATGATGTCGTAGTCCTCGTTCGGGCCGTCTGTGATGCCGTCGTGGTGTGTGCGGCGGCCTCGGGCAAGGACGCGGATCAGGTGCAGGCCTGGTGTGGTGGGTGTGTAGATCAACGGTGTCGATCCGCCCCCATCAGTGGCACGAGCCGGCTCAGGTTGTCGGTTGGTGGGGGAGGCGGACCTGGACTGTGGTTTCGCCTGGGTGGGAGGTGATGGCGATCGTGCCGCCGTGGTGTTCGGTGATGATGCGTTGGGCTATGTCGAGGCCCAGGCCGGTGCCTTTGCCGACCTCCTTGGTCGTGTAGAACGGCTCGAATGCGCGTGCCGCGACCTCCGGCGGCATCCCGGCGCCCGTGTCGGTGAACTCGACGACGATCCGCTCCCCGTCGGTCCGGGTCGTGATCCGCAACGTGCCGACACCGCCCATCGCGTCGACCGCGTTGTCGATCAGGTTCGTCCACACCTGGTTGAGCTCACCCGCGAACGCGTCGATCCGCGGTACGTCGGCGCCGTACACGCGAACCACCTCCACCCCGTCGCGGAGCTTGTGCCCGAGCATCACCAGCGTGCTCTCGATGCCTTCGGTGACGTCGATGGTCTGGATCGAACCGCGGTCCATCTGCGAGTACGAGCGGACCGCCGCGACGAGTTCGGTGATCCGCCGGGTCGACTCCTTGACCTCGCCGAGCAGCGTTGTCGCGGCGAGTGTGCTGGCCACCCACTCCAGACCGGCCTCCAGCGCATCCCCGAGTACGACGGACGCACGCTCGCACCACTCCACACCGGCCCCGGCAGCCGCGAGCGGCGGTGCGATGAACCAGGATCGCTCCACCCCGTGGTCGTCGAGCCAGTCCGAGATCGTGGTCTCGTGATCGGCGAGGTCCACCGGATCCGGTGCCGCCGTCCCCGCGCCGAGCTCGAGCCGCAGCTCGTCGAGGGCACTGAACTGCGCCGCGGTCGCGTCGCCCTCCGCGAGCCCGCGCAACGCGGACAGCAGCGTGCCGCAGGCGGTGTCGAGCGCGCTGACCGAACGCGCCGCCGCCGCGGCGGGATTGTTGATCTCGTGCGCCAACCCGGCCGCCAGTGTGCCGAGCGTGATCAGCGACTCCCGTTGCCGCGCCGTCGACTCGATCGCTCGCGCGGTGCCGTACACGCCCTTGATCAGATGCCCCGCGAGCGGGAACCAGTCGTCGATCCGTTCCCGCAGTACGTCGGCCGGCACCCGCAGTACCCGTCCCGCTTCGAGCCCGCGGCCGCTGGCGAGGTACAGCCCGTGCTCGTCCCACGCCCGGAACCCTCCCGCCCAGCGGCCCGGGACGTCCATCTTGCCCATCACGGTGTCCTCGCGGCCGATCTTGCGGTGCAGCGTGATCGCGCCGTCGACGAGTACCCACCAGAAGTCCGCGGGCTCGCCCTCGTGGAACAGGTCGGCGCCGGGCACGATCGGCACCTCGGTGCTGCCCGCGATCAGCTCCGCGAGCTGTGGATCGCTGACCCCGGCGAACAGCGGGATGTCTCGCAACTCCGAGGTGTCCATCAGATCGTCGCCAGGTAGCGGTGCACGAGATAGATCGACATGGCGCCTTCACCGACCGCGGACGCCACCCGCTTCATCGAGTCGAGCCGGACGTCGCCCGCGGCGAACACGCCCGGCATGCTCGTCTCCAGCGCGTACGGCGGCCTGGGCAGCGGCCACCGGTTCTGCGCGACGAGATCCGGACCGGTCACGACAAAACCCAGGTCGTCCCGGACGACGGAGTCGCCGAGCCAATCGGTCCGCGGGATCGCGCCGACGAAGATGAACAGCCAGCTCGCGAGCACCTCCTCGACGCGACCGGACCTGCGATCGGCGAGCGTCAACCCTTCCAGATGACCGTCGCCCCGGCAGCCGACGACCTCGGTTCGGCAGCGCACCTCAATGGTGGGCGCCTTGGTGATCTTGTCGATCAGGTACCGCGACATCGAGCTCTCGAGCGATTCGCCGCGGACCAGCAGCACGACGCGCTTGGCGTAGCGGGCCAGGTTGAGTGCGGCCTGGCCGGCCGAGTTCGCGGCGCCGACGACGTACACCTCGTCGTCCTGGACCTGACTCGCCTCGCTGGCGGTGGCGCCGTAGTACACGCCGCGGCCGGTGAAGCCGGCGAGGCCGTCGACGTCGAGGCTGCGGTACGAGACGCCGGTCGCGACGATCAGCGAACGGGCCTCGATCTCGCCGGAACCTTCGAGCAGTACGGCGTGCACGGGGCCGCGGGACTCGAGGCCGACAACCGAGCGGGCGACCACCATCTCCGCGCCGAACCGGGACGCCTGCGCGACGGCGCGCTGGGCGAGGTCGGAGCCGGTGAGTCCGCGCGGGAAGCCGAGGTAGTTCTCGATCGCGGCGCTGAGTCCGGCCTGACCACCGGGGGCCTCGCGTTCGACGATCACGGTGCTGAGGCCTTCGGACGCGGCGTAGACACCGGCGGCGAGACCGGCCGGTCCGCCGCCGACGATGCACACGTCGTACAGCGGCTGCTCGGCGCGGGTGCGCAGGCCCAGCGAGGAGGCGAGGTCGAGTGTGCCGGGGGAGCGCAGCGTCTCGCCGTCCGGGATCAGGACGAGTGGGAGGTCGTTGTCCGCGGCGCCGGCGAGGTCTGTCAGGCGCCGGCCTTCGGCGTCGCGCTCGACGTCGTACCAGCGGTACGGGACGTGGTTGCGGGCCAGGAACGTCTTGATGTCGTGCGCGCGGTCCGACCAGCGGTTGCCGACGACGCGGACGTCGGAGGTGTGCTCAGGGTTGGCGTGCCGCCAGTCGTCGAGCAGGTCGTCGACGACCGGGAACAGCTGGTCCTCGGGCGGGTCCCAGGGCTTCAGCAGGTAGTAGTCCAGGCCGATGTCGTTGATCGCCCGGATCGCGACCTCCGTATCGGCGTACGCGGTGAGCAGCAGGTACTTCGCGCTCGGTGCGTGCTCGCGGGCGCGTTCGAGCAGCTCGATACCGGTCATCCCGGGCATCCGCTGGTCGGTGGCGATCAGCGCGATCGGCTGGCTGCGCAAGGCGAGTTTGGTCAGGGCGGCGAGGGCCTGGTCGGCCGAGTTCGCGCGGACCACCAGGTAGTCGTCGCCGTACCGGCGGCGCAGGTCCCGGGAGATGGCCGCCGAGACCATCGGATCGTCGTCGACAGTGAGAATCGCAGGTTTGCTCACGCGGTGCCCCCCACAGCAGTGAAGCGATCCCGTCAGCATGCCACGGAACTGGTCAGTCCTCTACGAGCGCCCGCAAGGTTTCCTGGTCGGAGTCGGGCACGTACCCGGCGTAGTAATCGAACATGTTCTGGCGCGCCAAGCGGGCCGCCGCGTGACCGTCGCCGTCGCGGATCGCGTCGACGACCTCGGCGTGGTGGTGCAGGGACTCGAGCATCAGGGCGCGGCTGTTCGGCGCGTGCGCGATCTTGTCGGCGATGAGGCCGAGTACGACGCCGCGGACGACCTCGTTGCAGGTCTGGATCAGCGAGTTCCGGCTGATCCGCGCGATCAGCTCGTGGAACGCGAGATCGGCCTCGCTGAACGCGGCGAAGTCGACGTCGATCGCGTTCCGCATCGCCACCAGCGTCGCCTCGAGCTCGTCCAGCTCCTCCGCGGTCCGCAGCCGGGACGCGACCTGGATCGCGGCGCCGTCCATGATCATCCGGAACCCGATCAGCTCGCTCAGGGTCAGCTGGTCGACCCGCGCCAGCCGTGCCATCTGTTTGCGGAGCGCGGACGCCGAGAACGGCAGGATCTCCGGCCCGTTCGGATCACCCGGACGGGAGCGGACCACGCCGTTGCTCTCCAGGACCCGCAGGGCCTCGCGGACGGTCGACCGGCTGACCGCGAACTGCGTGACCAGTTCCCGCTCGCTCGGCAGCCGCTGGCCGGGGGCCAGGTCGCCGCGGGCGAGTGCGTCCTCCACCTGCTCGACGATCCGCTGGTACGCGCGCACCGGCTGCACAGGCGTGAACTTCGGCCCTTTGGTCATCCGGCACACCCCCCAATCGCTTGACAGGTACCTGAGCAGAGGACAAACCTAGTGGCCCATTGAGACCTAGTCCACTGGTCAGACCAGTTGGCGGCACTGGAGGAGTAGACGTGAAGTCGTCGTTTCCCACGCGAGCGGTCGCATTCCTCGCCTCCGCGGCGCTGCTGGCCCTGACCGCCTGTTCGGCCGGATCCGGTACGTCGTCCGGTAGCTCGCCGGGAGGTGATCAGAACCTGTCGATCGGTCTGGTCGCGGAACCGGCCAGCCTGGACTTCACCACCACCGACGGCGCGGCGATCCCGCAGGCGCTGCTCGGCAACGTGTACGAGACGCTGGTCAAACAGGACGACTCCGGCAAGATCGTGCCGTCGCTGGCGAAGTCGTGGACGGTGTCGCCGGACCGTAAGACGTACACGTTCGACCTGGCCGACAACGCGAAGTTCACCAACGACAAGCAGTTCACGGCGAACGACGCGGTGTTCAGCATCAACCGCGTGAAGACCGCGTGGACGACATCGCTCAAGGCCGCGATGGAGGTCGTCTCGTCGGCCAAGGCGCTGTCGCCGACCCAGCTGCAGGTGACGCTGACCAAGCCGAGCAACGACTGGCTGTTCCGGATGACCACCCGGATCGGCGCGATGTTCTCGGAGAGCGGTGTCAGCGCGCTGGCGACCGCACCGATCGGGACGGGCCCGTTCAAGTTCTCGAAGTGGAACCGCGGCGACTCGATCGTCCTGACCCGCAACGACAACTACTGGAGCACCAAGCCGTTCTTCCAGCAGATCACGCTGAAGTACTTCAAGGACGCGACCGCCCTCAACAACGCGCTGCTCACCGGCACGATCAACGTGATCGGCACCGTGCAGGCACCGGAGGCGCTCAGCCAGTTCACCAGCAACGACAAGTACCAGGTGATCGAGGGAACGACGAACGGCGAAGTCCTGCTGTCGTTCAACAACGCGCGACCGGTCATGGCGAGCCTGGAGACCCGGCAGGCGATCCGGATGGCGATCGACCACAAGGCGCTGCTCGACACCTGCTGGGCCGGGCGCGGCAAGCTGATCGGCAGCATGGTCCCGCCGACCGACCCGTGGTACGAGGACCTCACCGGCGTCGCGCCGTTCGACCTGGCCAAGGCGAAGTCGATGCTGCAGGCCTCCGGCGCGGCCGGCAAGACGCTCCGGCTCCGCCTCCCGACGTTGCCCTACGCAACGTCCTGCGGCCAGGTGGTGAAGAGCCAGCTGGAGCAGGCCGGGCTGAAGGTGCAGATCGACCAGCTCGAGTTCCCGGCGGCCTGGCTGACCACGGTGTTCAAGAACGCCGACTACGACATGTCGATCGTCGCGCACGTCGAGCCGCGCGACCTGGGCGCGGTGTTCAACCCGAAGTACTACACCCGCTACAACGACCCGACGCTGCAGGGCTACCTGGCCGCGGCGGACGCGGGTGACGAGGCCGCGCAGACCGACAACATGAAGAAGGCGGCCCGCCGGCTGTCCGAGCAGGCCGCGGGCGACTGGCTGTTCCTGCTGCCGAACCTGATGGTCGCGGACAAGAACGTCAAGGGCCTGCCGACCAACGCGATCACCGAGAACTTCGATCTCTCCAAGCTCGCGCGATGATTCTCCGACTGATCGAGCGCGCGGGAGTGTTCTTGGTCAGCCTCGTGGTGAGCTCGGTGCTGGTCTTCGCGTTCATGGCGGTGCTGCCCGGCGATCCCGCCCGGGTCGCTCTCGGCGTGAACGCCTCCGACGAGGCGGTGGCCGAGCTGCGGCGGCAGTTCGGCCTCGACCGTCCGCTGCCGACGCAGTACTTCGACTGGCTCGGCGGGCTGTTGCGCGGTGACTTCGGGACGTCGTACGTGTCGAAGGCGGCGATCGGGCCGCAGGTGTTCGACCGGCTGCAGGTCACGCTGTGGCTGGTCGTCGCCGGGATGATCATCGCGCTGCTCGTCGCCGTGCCCGCCGGGACCGTGATGGCCGCGCGGCATCGCCAGGTCTCCGGGCTGGCGCTGTCCGCGCTCTCGCAGGTGGGCGTCGCCGTGCCCGCGTTCCTCGCGGGCATCCTGCTGATCGTGGTGTTCGCGGTGAAGCTCGGCTGGCTGCCGGCCAACGGCTGGACACCACCGGCCCAGGATCCGGCGATGTTCCTCAAACAGCTGATCCTCCCGGCGCTGTCGCTCGGGCTCGTCCAGGGCGCCGTCCTCACACGCTACGTCCGCAGCGCCGTCCTCGAAGTACTGCGCGAGGACTATCTACGCACAGCCCGGGCGAAGGGCCTCCGCCCGTTCCAAGCCCTGTGGAAGCACGGTCTCCGCAACGCCGCCGTCCCAGTCGTCACAGTCCTGGGCCTCCAGTTGGCGACCCTTCTCATCGGCGCAGTCGTCGTCGAAAGAGTCTTCGTGATTCCGGGCCTCGGCAGCCTCCTCCTCGACGGCGTCTCCAACCGCGACCTCCTCCTCGTCCAGGACGTCGTGATGGTCCTCGTCATGGCCGTACTGCTCGTCAACTTCCTCGTCGACCTGCTGTACGTCGCCCTCGACCCGCGACTGAGGACAGCGTGATGCGGCGCCTGAACCCGAGCCTGATCGTCGGCGCCGTGATCGTCGCGGTGATCGTGCTGATGGCGCTCCTGTCGTTCGTGTGGACGCCGTACGACGCCACGCTCGTCACACCGACGGCGCGGCTGCTGGACCCGTCCTGGTCGCACTGGTTCGGCACCGACAAGTTCGGGCGGGACATCTTCAGCCAGATCATGGTCGGCTCGCGCACGACGCTCTTCGTCGGGGTCGTCGCGGTCGGGGTCGCGGCGGTGATCGGCGTACCGCTGGGGATCCTGGCGGCGATGGTTCGGCGGTGGCCGGGCGAGTTCATCATGCGGGCCAACGACCTGTTGCTCGCGTTCCCGGCGTTGCTGCTGGCCATCATGTTCGGCGCGGTCTTCGGCGCCAGCACGCTGACCGCGATGATTGCCATCGGCATCGCTTCGGTGCCGAGCTTCGCGCGCGTGATCCGCAGCGGCGCGTTGCAGGTGATGCGGACGGAGTACGTGCTCGCGGCGCGCGCGGCGGGGCGGCGGCCGTGGCCGATCGCCGTACGGCATGTGCTCCCGAACGTGACGAGCCTGATCACCGTGCAGGCGTCGGTGTCGTTCGCGATCGCGGTGCTGGCGGAGGCCGCGTTGTCCTTCCTCGGCTACGGGACGCCGCCGCCGACCCCGTCGTGGGGGCGGATGCTGCAGGAGAGCCAGGAGTTCCTGTTCAGCGCGCCGCGGCTGGCGATCTTCCCCGGGATCGCGATCGCGATCGCCGTCCTCGGGTTCAACCTGCTCGGCGACGGTCTGCGCGACCGGTTCGACCCGAAACTGGAGGATCGCCGATGAACGAGCGAAGCGAGTTCATCATCGGGCACAGTGCGCCTCGTGTCTCATCCGCGCCCGGAGCGAAGCGAGGACGCGGATGAGCAACGTACTGACCGTGCGCGGTTTGTCGGTGTCCGTGCGGGACACGGCGCTGGTGTCGGACGTCGATCTGACGGTCGGCGCTGGGGAGCGGGTCGGCCTGATCGGCGAGTCGGGATCGGGCAAGTCGCTGACCGCGTTGAGCATCCTCGGGCTGCTGCCGGAGGACGTACGGGCCGGCGGATCGGTGCGGCTCGACGGCGTCGGCCACGAGCTGGTCGGTGCGGACGAGCGCCGGATGTCCCGCGTCCGCGGCCGCGACATCGCGATGGTGTTCCAGGAGCCGATGACCGCGCTGAACCCGACCATGCGGATCGGCGACCAGATCGCCGAGGCGATGGTCATCCACAAGACCGTGAGCAATCAAGCGGCCCGCACGGCGTCCGCGGACCTGCTCGAACGCGTACAGCTGCCGGCCGAGACGCTGCGTGCGTACCCGCACCAGCTCTCCGGTGGCCAACGGCAACGAGTCGTCCTGGCGCTCGCCCTGGCCAACGATCCGGCACTCCTGATCTGCGACGAGCCGACGACCGCACTCGACGTCACCGTTCAGGCGCTCGTCCTCGACCTGATCGTCCGCGGGGTGATGGACCGGTCCTCCGCGCTGCTCTTCATCACCCACGACCTCGCCGTCGTCGCCACCGTCTGCGAACGCGTGCTGGTCATGTACGGCGGACGCGTCGTCGAGTCCGGCCCCGTCGAAGAGGTGTTCACTCGTCCTCGGCACCGCTACACGGAAGGTCTGCTCGCGGCCTCCGACCTGGAGACCACGTCCCGTCGGCTGACCACGATCCCCGGCAACGTGCCGCCCGCCGGACGGTTCCCGTCCGGCTGTGTCTTCCGTACCCGGTGCGCGCATGCGACCGCTCTCTGCGAAGAGACGCCGCCGTGGACCGGCTCGGAGGCGCGAGGGTTCGCCTGTCATCACCCGGCAGGAGGCGACGATGCCTGAGCACATGCCGACCACGCACGAGCCCGGGACGCCGACCGCCATCCAGGTCGTCGACCTCGTCCGCGACTACTCGCGTCCACGAACCTCCCTGCTCAAGCCTGCTCCCGTCGTGCACGCGCTCCGCGGCGTGAACCTGGAGGTCAAGCAGGGCGAGCGGTTCGGCATCGTCGGTGAGTCCGGCTGCGGCAAGTCGACGCTCCTGCGCATCATCTCCGCCCTCGACCGCGCCACCTCCGGGCACGTGATCGTCGAAGGCACCGACATCACCCGCCTCCCCGAACGCCGGCTGCGCCCCCTCCGCGAGAACCTGCAGCTCGTCTTCCAGGATCCGATGAGCTCGCTCGATCCGCGGATGCGCGTCCGCGACATCATCGCCGAACCGCTCGTCGTGCAAGGGCATCCGGCTTCGGGAGCACGCGTCCGCGAACTGCTCGAAGCCGTCGGTCTCTCGGCGGACGCCGGCGACAGGTACCCGCACCAGTTCTCCGGCGGCCAACGCCAGCGCATCTCGATCGCCCGGGCGCTCGCGCCGCGCCCGCGCATCCTGATCGCCGACGAGCCGGTCAGCGCCCTCGACGTGTCCGTCCGCGCCCAGGTCCTGAACCTCATCTCGGACCTGGTCGACGAGCTCGACCTCACGCTCGTGTTCGTCTCGCACGACCTGTCCGTCGTCAAGCACGTCTGCGACCGCGTGGCCGTGATGAACGCGGGCCAGATCGTCGAGACCGGCTACACCGGTGACGTGTACGCCGCTCCGCAACATCCGTACACGCAGCGCCTCGTCTCGGCGATCCCGACACTGCAGCGCGCACTCGCCGGCGCAACCACGTCCGACCTGCTCGCGAAGGGAGATCCAGCATGAAGTTCCCCGCCGGCTTGCCGATCGGTGAGTCGTGGATCGAGGCGCCGGCGACGGCGCCGGTGATCTTCCCGTACGACGGATCGACGGTGGCGGAGGCGCCGGTCGGGGACGTCGCCGCCGCGCGGGCGGCCCTCGACAGCGCGCTCACCGTTCGCGAAACGGTCGGCCGGTTGCCGTCGTACCTGCGCCGGAAAGTCTTGCAGAGCGTGCATTCGGCGGTCCTGGCCGAGCGGGACGCCTTCGTCGACCTGCTGGTGCTGGAGACCGGCAAGCCGCTGGTCGACTGCCGGGTCGAGATCGATCGGACGCTGCTCACGCTGGAGACCTCGGCCGAGGAGGTCGCGCGGTTGCACGGCGAGACCGTGCCGCTCGATCTGCTGCCGAGTGGTGAGGGACTGCAGGGCTTCTGGGTCCGCAAGCCGATCGGTGTGGTCATCGGGATCACCGGGTTCAACTATCCGTTGCTGCTCGCGACGCACAAGATCGCGCCGGCGTTCGCGGCCGGCTGCCCGATCATCGTGAAGCCCGCGCCGCAGACCCCGCTCGCGACGCTCTGGTTCGCTCACCTGATGCGCTCGGCGCTGGCCGACGCGGGCGCACCGGAGTCCGCTCTGCAGGTCGTGACCGGTGCGGCCGATGTCGGCGCGACGCTGACCACCGACGAACGCATCGGAGCCGTGTCGTTCACCGGATCGGCCGCCGTCGGGCACCGGATCGCACGGGACGCGGCGCCGACCAAGGTCCTGCTCGAACTGGGATCCAACTCCGCGCTGGTCGTCGCCGCGGACGCCGACCTGGACGCGGCTGCGGACGCGATCGTGCGTGGCGGGTACTACGCCTCCGGTCAGGCCTGCATCTCGGTGCAACGCGTGATCGCGGTCGAATCCGTGCGGGACGCGCTGCTGGACAGGCTCGGTGCGCGGCTGCCCGCTGTGGTGGTCGGTGATCCGCGGGACCCGGAGACGCGGGTGTCCGCGTTGATCAACCCCGCGTCGACGGATCGCGTTCGGCAGTGGGTCGGTGATGCGGTCCATGCGGGCGCCTCGATCGCGTACGAGGCCCCTGGTGACGTCCTCGGTCCGATCGTGCTGACCGACGTACCGGACGGTCGGCAGGCGTGGGACGAGGAGATCTTCGGACCGGTGATCGCCGTACGGTCGGTGCCCGATGTCGACAGCGCGCTGCGGGCCGTCAACGAGACGCGGTACGGGCTGCACGCGAGCGTCTTCACGTCGTCGCTCGACACCGCGTTCGCCGCGATCGACCGGCTCGACGTCGGGGGAGTGGTGATCAACGAAGTGCCCGGGTTCCGCTCCGACGTGATGCCGTACGGCGGGGTGAAGGACTCCGGCACCGGCCGGGAGGGACCGCGCTTCGCGATCGAGGAGCTGACGACGACCCGGATGGCCATCATCCGCCCGCGCCCATGACAGGCGGCCCCATGGAGTACACGAAGCTCTTCCGGCTGGACGGGAAGCATGCGGTGGTGATCGGTGCCGGCAGCGGGATCGGGCGGGAGAGCGCCCTGGCGCTGGCGGCCCACGGCGCGCGGGTGACCTGCGCCGACCGGGACTTCGCGGCTGCGCGCGACACGGCCGGCGACTCGTTGACGGCGTACGAGCTGGATGTGCTGGACGACGCGGCGATCGAACAGGCCGTCGCGGACCTGGATCCGGTGGACGTGCTCGTGTTCACGGCGGCGACGAACGTGCGGAAGCGGATCCTCGACTACACCGGCGAGGAGTTCGACCGGGTTGTGGCGCTGAACCTGCGGGCGTCGTTCCAGCTCCTGCGCGGGTTCGGGCGGGGGATGGCGGAGCGGGGGAGCGGCAGCATCATCGGGTTCAGCTCGATCCGCGGTACGACGGTCGAGCCGGGCCAATCGGTGTACGCGGCAACGAAGGCCGGTCTCGTCCAGCTGCTGCGGACGGTGGCCGCCGAGCTCGGTCCGTCCGGGGTCCGCGCGAACGCGATCGCCCCGGGCGTCGTCGAGACACCGCTGACCGCGCAGATCAAGGCCGATCAGAGCTGGTACGACGCCTACGCGCAGAAGGGCGCGCTCGGCCGCTGGGCGCAACCACACGAACTCGCCGGCGCCGTCGTGTACCTCGCGTCCGACGCGTCGAGCTTCGTGACCGGCAGCGTCCTCGCGGTCGACGGCGGCTGGACCGCGGTCGACGGCCGCTTCGAACCACCGAACTGAGGAGTGTGCATGCAGCTCGCTGACTTGACGGCAACCGAACTGCTGGCGAAGTACCGCGACGGCTCGGTGTCACCGGTCGAGGTCATCGAGGACGTGCTGACCCGCGTCTCCTCGTTCGAGCCGCAGTTGTGTGCGCTCTACGCGTTGGATCCGGACGGTGCGCGAGCGGCGGCGCACGAGTCGGAACGTCGCTGGCGGGACGGTACGGCGGGGGCGCTGGACGGCGTACCCGTGACGGTGAAGGAGAACATCGCGACGCGTGGAACGCCCGTACCGCAAGGGACCGCGGCGACGGCGCTGATCCCGGCGGCGGAGGACGCGCCCGCTGCGGCGCGGTTGCGGGCGGCAGGGGCGGTGATCTTCAGCAAGACGACGATGCCGGAGTACGGGATGTTGTCGTCCGGGGTCTCCACCTTCCATCGGCTGACGCGGAATCCGTGGGACCTGTCGAAGACGGCCGGCGGTTCGAGCGCCGGCGCTGCTGCCGCGGCCGCGGCCGGGTACGGGCCGATCCACGTCGGCACGGACATCGGCGGATCGATCCGGTTGCCCGCGGGGTGGTGCGGACTGGTCGGGCTCAAGCCGACGCACGGGCGGATCGCGGTCGGGAACCCGTACGCCGGGCGCGCGATCGGGCCGCTGACGCGGACGGCGCCGGACGCGGCGCTGGCGTTGTCGGTGATGTCCGGATACGACCCGCGTGATCACACCTCGCTTCCCGTGCCGTCCGATGATTTCGAGGTTCAGGTGGCCGGCCTGCGGGTCGCGTTGCTGCTCGACGCGGGGGTCGGGCTGCCGGTCGATCCCGAGGTCACGGCGGCGGTCTCGGCGGCGGTCGACGTACTCGCGGCGGGCGGCGCGATCGTCGAGCCGATCGGGCCGATCATCACGCGCGAGATGCTCGACGGCCTCGATCGTTTCTGGCGCATCCGGTCGGCCACGGACATCGCGGCGCTGCCCGAGGAGCGGCGCGCGAAGGTTCTGCCGCAGATCCGGTCGTGGGTGTCTACGGCTGCGGATCTCACCGCGGCGGACGTCTTCCACGGGTACAGCCAGATGGGCGCGATGGCCGCGGCGGTCGGACAGGTGTTCACGACGTACGACGTGATCCTGTCACCGGTCGCGCCGATCACCGCGTTCCCCGCCGAGCTGGCGTATCCGACGGATGATCCGGCCAAGCCTTTCGAACACATCGGCTTCACCGTTCCGTACAACATGTCCCACCATCCGGCGACCACCGCCAACGTCGGCTGGTCCACCTCCGGACTGCCGATCGGCGCCCAACTCGCCGTACCGCACCACCAGGACCTCCAGGCGCTGGCACTCGCCGGCTATCTGGACGACCACCGGGCCGAGACCCGTCCCTGGCCGTCGATCCGGTAACAGTCAGACGGTCGGCGAGGCGACCCAGGAGGAGCAGGAGCAGGATCGCGACGACGGAGACGGCGAGCTGGATGAGGAGGAACACGCACATCATCGTCGCTAGGTCGGATCGCGCTCGACAGTGGCAAGAATGCCCAGGTTCGATAGATTGTCGCCATGCATCGGGTCGCGGTGGTGGCCGCCGATCACGTGAAGAGCCTCGAACTCGCGATCCCCGGCCAGGTGTTCGGGACTGCGCACTCGCACGACAAACCTGCCGGGGCGGTGTTCGGTGCGCCGCTGTACGACGTGGTCGTGTGTGGGGAGCGCCCTGATCTCGTGGTGTGCGGCCGCGGGGGAGCGGAGATGTTCCGGCTCACCGCACCACACGACCTGAGCGTGGCTCTGACTGCCGACACCGTGATCGTGCCGGGCACACGCGTTGACATGGAGCCGGCCACGGAGGTCCTCGATGTCCTGCGGCAGGCGCACGCCCGCGGCGCGAGGATCGCCTCGATCTGTTGTGGCGCCTTCATCCTGGCTGCCGCGGGCCTGCTCGACGGACGGCGGGCGACGACGCACTGGACGACGGCCGAGCACTTCGCCCGGCGGTTCCCTCGGGTCGAGGTCGACCCCACCGTGTTGTTCGTCGACGACGTCGACGTGCTCACCTCGGCCGGGGCGGCGACCGGCCTCGACCTGTGCATCCACATGGTGCGCAACGACTTCGGGTCGGCGGTCGCGGCCGACACCGCCCGCCACATCATGATCCCGCCGCAGCGCGCCGGCGGGCAGGCGCAGTTCATCGTGCACCGCGAACCGACGGGTGACAGCGGTTCGCTCGAGCCGACGATGCGATGGATCCGAGAGCACATCGGCGAACCGTTGACGCTGGCCGACATCGCACGTCAGGCCGCCGTCAGCCCTCGTACGCTCAACCGCCGTTTCCGCGAGGAGACCGGGACGACGCCGCTGCAATGGCTGCTCACCCAGCGCGTCCGTCACGCCCAGGAACTCCTGGAAACCACGAGCCTCCCGATCGAGGACGTCGCCCGACACTGCGGATTCGGCACCGCCGTCAACCTGAGGCAACACTTCACCCGACGAGTCGAAATGTCCCCGATCGCCTACCGCCGCGCCTTCCAGCCCCACTGACCGAAGACCCTTGTTGACAGCGGGGGGTCATGGAACGTGCGGAAATAACGTTGCCGGATATTTTGGTGCGGGCCAGGGTGCTGTCGTGGAACTTGTGACCCTCGCGGAGCGCCCTGACCTCGCCGAGGCTCTGGGCAACCCAGACCTGATGCCGGAGCCCGAGCTTCTCTACCACGACGCGGTGGCGGCGCAGTGCTGGCCACGGCTGGTCACGGATTTCCCCGACTACCAGGTCGCCCTCCTCGACCAGGGCCGCGTCATCGCGAAGGGCCATTCGATTCCCTTCCAGTGGGACGGAACGGATGCGGAGCTGCCGGATCAGGGCTGGGACTTCGTTCTCGCCACCGGAGTTGCCGACCGCGACGCCGGGCGGATGCCGAATGCCGCGTCCGCGCTCCAGATCGTGGTTGCCAAGGACCGGCTGGGCACCGGATTGAGCCAGCTGATGGTGCGCAGCCTGCGCGATGTCGCCGCAGCCCACGCATTGCCTGTTCTGTATGCCCCGGTGCGCCCGAACCGCAAGGACCGCTACCCGCTGATCCCGATGGAGCACTACGCCCGCTGGACCTTGAAAGACGGTACGGAGCCGTTCGACCCGTGGCTCCGCGTCCACTGGCGCCTGGGCGGCCGCATCCTGCACTGCTGCCAGGAATCCATGATGATCTCCGGAGCGGTGGCGGAGTGGGAGGAGTGGACCGGACTCGCGATGCCGGCCAGCGGCCAGTACGTCGTCCCGGGCGGCCTGGTTCCCGTCGAGGTCGATCACCCCAGGGACATCGGCCGCTACATCGAGCCGAACGTCTGGGTCCGCCACGATCTCGGCGACGGGCCGGCCGAGTAGTTCAGCCGCGCAGACGAGCCGATCGTCAAGCTGGGAAAGCGCGGGCGATGGGCCAGGCGCCGGGGGACGTGTTGGAGAGGACGGTGCACGTGGTCCCGGTGCGGGGATCGTGGGTGGACTTGAACGACGCGCCGGCGTCGTACCCGACAAGCATCACCGTGTCGGTGCTCTCGTGCAGCCAGAAGCCGAGGCCGTAGCGCCGGGATTGCTCGGGTACGTCGCGGCGCGGCCGTACGACGTCCTCGACGGAATCCACGATCTGCCCGGCGAACAGCGCGCGCCAGAAGGTCGAGATGTCGGCTGCCGTCGTATGGATGCCGCCGTCGCCGCTGGCGAGCACCGGCAGGTGGAAGACGTTCGACCGGTCGACCCCGTCCAACGGCAGGTACCCCACGGCCGCGTCAGCGGGAAGCTCGTCGGAGCGGAGAAAATCGGTGCTCGTCATGCCGGCGGGGCGGAGTACGCGCTCCCGGAGCAGGTCATGGAATCCGACACCGCCGGCCCGCTCCGCCAGCAGCGCGAGGACGACGAACCCACCGTTGCAGTAGCTGAACCGGTCACCGGCCGGGAACTTGGTGGGATGCCCGTCCAGCAACGGCAGGAAGGCCTCGGTGGTGGTCAGTTCGTGTGCCGCGCCAACGAAGTAGTCGGTGATCTCCGTGTCGGCATCCTCGTCCAGGTAGTCGCCGATGCCGGAGGTGTGCGTGAGGAGATGCTCGACGGTCACGTCGTCCGCGATCAACGGAAGGTCCTTGCCGAGCAGGGACCGCGCAGTGGTGTTCAGTTCGAGTACGCCGTCCTGCACCAGCGCGAGCACCGCCAGAGCGGTGAAACCCTTGCTACCGCTGGCGATACCGAATCTGGTGTCCAGGGTGTTCGGGACGCCGTAGGTGCGATTGGCCGGCCCATAGGCCTTCGCGAACTCGATCTCCCCACCCCGATCGATCCGGACCACCCCGGAGAAGCCAGTCTCCTGAGCGATCTTGTCGATGTCCCCGCGTACCATGCCCGAACCATAGCCCGGAACCTCCTCGATGCCTGTCGTCATTCGCGGGGGACGAGCCTGACACCGGTCGCCGCACTGATCACCGCACGGTCGCCGAGCGGGGCGACCAACATGACGGCGGCGGCCGCACGATGACCGACGTCGTCACCACATGCATCGCCCGGCACCGGGCCGTAACTGCCTCCGATGACGACCAGGTCCTCGAACTCGAGGACGTGAGCGCGAAGCTCTGTCTCACAGCTCCCGTGGAGAACGTAGTAGGTGAGGGTCCTGCCGTCGACGCGGGCCAGATTGTCGACCCCGAGGAGGCCAGTAGGCAGTTCAGCGAGCCCGGGTGGCGGGTCGGGCTCGAACGGAGGTTTGAGCACATCGTCGGAGACTGCGACGACGACGATCGGCCTCGAGAGACCCTTTGCGGTGAACGACCAGGCGGGCACGGTGGCCGGTCCGCGGCTGGTGTCGACCTCGGCTGTTCCCAGGGATGCGCCGGCGATCGTGAGAGTGCACGCCGCCGCAGGAAACCCCCTGCAGTTGCTCCGGGTGGTTCCGATCTGTCCGATGAGGGCAGGACGGGCGTCGAGCACGCGCACCGGCAGGTTCGATCCGTCTGCGAAGTCGATGCGCGAGGTGCCGCCCGGTACCGGTTGGACACCGGGCGCGACGGTGACCTGTCCGGCGGACCACGCCACCTTCTGCTCGGTCGTGTCGAAGGCGATTCCAGGCATACGGGATGAGTACAGGAACACACCCTCGGGCGGTACCGGGATGCCCGCCGCTCGGACGGCCCGTTCCACGGCGCGCGCCCGCGCGAGGAACGCCGGAGTGGGAGGACCTGACGGGATCACCGTCGGCTCCACGGTACGGAGTGCGGTCGGCGTAGCGTCTCGCGCTTCCGGGGCCGGCGCGACCTCGGTCCCACACGCCGAGAGGGCCGCGACCAGAACGATGGCAGCACCAACGTATGCACGGCATCGGACGCGGGTCGACAACGTGCCTGGGGGAGACACACAGGTACGGCGAGTTCTGGTCTGAGCCGCCATACGGCTGAGTATCCGCCCGGGTCGAGGTGTTGACTACGGCGAGTTCGCGTCGAGTCGGGTGATGACCAGGTTGAGTGAGCTCAGCAACGCGCGGAGGGCTGGGGCGTCCAGGGCTTCGAACCAGCTGACCACGGCGTCGACGTCGCTCGTATCGCGTGAAGCCCAGTAGTCGCGGCTCTGCTGTGTGGCGACGAGGCGCGTGGTCCTGGCGTCGTCGGGGTCTGCGCGCAGCTCGACCAGACCCTTGCGTTGCAGGGCCGAGGCGATCTGCTTGAGGTTCTGCCTGGAGCAGGCGAGCGCGGCTGCCGCGTCGGACAGCGACGGTGAACCGGCTGCTTCGACCACAGTGATCAGAGCGGCCTGCTGAGTCGTCAGACCGTCTTCGCGGAGCCGCTTGTCCATGGCCGCGCGCAGCCGAGCGGCGAGCGAGAGCGTCGTACGAAACGCCTCGACCGCCAGCAGCGAGTGCTCCGGAAGGTTCGCGGCCTGGTCGGGCCGGAGACGGAGCGGGGTGGGACCTGTCGTTGACATGCGCAATATATTACCTTTAATCTCGGCCTCATCGAGGGTTGAGGGGGCGCGACATGATCTGCCTGCTACCGAACTGCGGTTTCCTGTCGGAGACGTCGCGCATCCTGGAGATCCATCGCGCGCTGACGGCTCGCGGCGCGGAGGTCACGACCGCGACCCACGGAGGGCCGTACGTCGAGTTGCTCCGCGATCACGGCGTCGAGGTCGACGTCCTCGGGGACGGCTGGACCGCCGAGCGCGTCACGCAGTTCATCTCCTCGATTCCGGGGATCGGTCCACCCGGACAGAGCATGTGGACCGATGACGAGATCCGGCAGTACGTCGCGCTCGAGGCCGAGTACTTCGGTGCGCACGGCGTCACGGCCGTCGTGACCGGGTGGACCTTGACCGCGCTGCTGTCGTCGCAAGTAGCGGGCGTTCCCGTCGTCGTCGAGCACTCGGGGGCTTTCGTGCCGCCGCTGTTCGAGCGCGGGCGGGCGATACCGCCGGACCGCCGGATCGGCCTGCCGCTGGAGGGCCTCATGCCGGCGCGTTTCCGCAAGTTCCTTTTCAACAAGGGATTGCGGTACCAGAAGATCTACACCGACGGCTTCAATCGTGTAGCGGAGGAGTTCGGTGTCGCCGGGATTCCGAGTTTCCCTGCTCTGCTGATGGGCGATCTCACGTTGATCACTGACATTCCCGAGGTCTTCGGAGTGTCACGACAGGACGTGGACGGCTGGATTCCCAGACCGGCCAGGGCGTATCGACCGGGCGCGCGATTGCGCTACACCGGACCGCTCTTCGCTCACCTCGACCTGCCCATGCCCGAGCGGGTCGAGAGCTTTCTCGATCAGGACGACCCGGTTGCGTACGTCGCTTTGACCTCGACGTCGCCCGAACTCGTCCGCGATGTGGTCGAGCAGGTGCGTACCGTCGTACCAAAGGTCCTCGTCGCGGGTACGACACATGACCTGGCCGGCCTCGAGGGCGACGGTGTTCTGGTGGAGAAGGTCCTGCCGAGTCACCGGATCATGCCGCGGGTGGCGGTCGCGGTGATCACCGGCGGCCAGGGATCCGTGCAGACGGCGATGTCCGCGGGGACACCGTTCGTCGGCATCGCCCTCCAGCCCGAGCAGGCCGCCAACCTCGACATCGCGGAGCGCGTCGGTGTGGCTCGCGCCGTACCTCTGCCACGCGCGACCAGTGACCTGACCGAGGCCGTTCGCGGTGTCCTCGCCAACCCTCGTTCTCGTGCGGCGGCGGAGCGCGTCAAGGGGCTGTACGCCGCCACCGACGGCGCGGGCGCTGCCGCGGACGCGATCCTCGAACTCGCCACGGTCGAGCAGACCGCTTAGCGATCTGCAGGTGCTCACCCATGGCACTCACGTCCTACTGCTGACCCGTAGAGTTGGGGGTGTGAGGCGTTCTGGTGCTCCTCACCCGCCTCACACCTTCCTGTGATGCGACCTCGTGCTGCCGCCGGTGCAAGGACGCGCTGCGCATGCCCGCCACGAGGTGCCGCCCGCCTGCTTGTCTGGAGACCGCATGACCTCGCTGGCACCTGAGTCAGCCACGCCCGAACCCGCCCAGTTCCCTCCCGCCGATGAAGCCGACATCACGTCGGTCCGCGCCGCGCTCCGTTCGCCGCGCAGGTTGCGCGTCGAGGTGCTGGCCGGCCTGGTGGTCGCGCTCGCGCTGATCCCGGAGGCGATCAGCTTCTCGATCATCGCCGGCGTCGATCCGCGGGTGGGGCTGTTCGCGTCGTTCACGATGGCGGTCTCGATCGCGTTTCTCGGCGGCCGCCCGGCGATGATCTCCGCGGCGACGGGCGCGGTGGCGCTGGTGATCGCTCCCGTGATGCGTGACCACGGCTTCGAGTACCTGATCGCCACAGTGCTCCTGGCCGGCGTCCTGCAGGTGGTCCTCGGCGTGCTCGGGGTCGCGCGGCTGATGCGGTTCATCCCGCGGTCGGTGATGGTGGGCTTCGTCAACGCCCTCGCGATTCTGATCTTCCTGGCTCAGTTGCCGCATCTGACGCACGTGCCGTGGCCGGTCTATCCGCTGGTGGCCGCCGGAATCGTGGTGATGGTCTTCCTGCCGCGGTTCACCAAGGCCGTCCCGGCGCCGCTGATTGCGATCCTCGCGGTCACGGTGTTCGTGGCGCTGACGTCGGTGACGGTGCCGACGGTCGGTGACGAGGGCAAGCTGCCGGACAGCCTGCCGTCGCTGTTCTGGCCCGACGTACCGTGGAATTTGGACACGTTGCGGATCATCGCGCCGTACGCCGTGGCGATGGCGCTGGTCGGGCTGCTGGAGTCCCTGATGACCGCCAAGCTCGTGGACGACGTCACCGACACCCACTCGCACAAGACCCGTGAAGCCTGGGGACAAGGAGTCTCGAACGTCATCACCGGCTTCTTCGGTGGGATGGGCGGCTGCGCGATGATCGGCCAGACGATGATCAACGTGAAGGCCTCGGGCGCTCGTACCCGGATCTCGACCTTCCTGGCCGGCACGTTCCTGCTGATCCTCGTCGTCGGTCTCGGTGACCTGGTCGGCGACATCCCGATGGCCGCCCTGGTCGCGGTGATGATCATGGTCTCGGTCGGCACCTTCGACTGGCACAGCCTGCGGTCCTTGCGCCGGATGCCGCGCAGCGAAACCGTCGTCATGCTGTCGACGGTCGTGGTCGTCGTCATCACCCACAACCTCGCCATCGGTGTGATCGTCGGCGTCGTCGTCGCGATGATCCTGTTCGCGCGTCGCGTCGCGCACTTCACCACGGTCACCGACGTCGCCCACCTCGACGACGACACCAAGGTGTACGCCGTGACGGGGGAGCTGTTCTTTGCCTCCAGCAACGACCTGGTCTACCAGTTCGACTACCGCGGAGACCCCGCCAATATCGTCATCGATCTGACCGACTCCCACATCTGGGACGCCTCCACGGTCGCAACCCTGGACGCGATCACCACCAAGTACGCCCGCTACGGCAAGACCGTCCAGATCGTCGGGCTGAACCCCGCCAGCGCCGAACGCCACGAGCGCCTCGCCGGCAAACTCGGCGCCGGCCACTGACCGTCGAGGTCGATCACGGCCAGGCCTGTTCGTTGCGCGCCGTTCGCTCGGTTCGCAATCGGTCGGTCGTCACGTTGATATCCGAGACCTGCCCGGCCAGGTTCGGATGGCTGTCCTCGAGCTTCGCGCCGGCCTCGGCGAGGGGACTGAGCAGGGTTGCGGTGTCACCGTCACCGAGGGCGTGCAGGAGCCGGTCGGCGCTCGCCTGGGTGCCGGGATCGAGGTCGTCCAGCGCGGTGATCTGCGCGGCGAGCCGGCGCAGCATCGCCGCGTTGTCCCGGGCCCACTGGGTGACGGCTCGGTCACCGGCTCGCCGGTCCCGGGCGGCCTGGACGCGTTGCTCGCCCGTCATCCCGTCGGGGTCGCTGGCGTGCGAGTTGAGTCGCAGGTAGCGGCGCTCGGCGGCCTGGCGACTGGCCAGTCCGAGTGTGGGCGCGATCGCCGCCCAGCTCGCGCCGCGGTCCCGGGCCGCTCCGATCAGCAATGGCTCCCAGGTAGCGAACTGTTCCTGCAGGACCCGCAGGCTCGTCAGCGCGGCGAGCACATCCGCCGAACTGACCGTCCCCTGGTCTGCCGCACGGTCCTGCGCCGCCGTGACGTCTTCCGCCGTACCGTCGCGCCCTACCGTGCGTCCTCGCTCCGCCGGCTGATCCTGCCCGTCGCCCGGGGACGCGAGCCGCTGGACGGTCTCCTCGACGGTGGTGAACGCGGCCCGCGCAGCGCTTTCTCCGTCTCCGACGGCGTTGGCCTCGGTCGCTTCGTCGGCGGCCATTCGTCACCTCCTTCTCCGGATACCGGATGCGTCACCGTTTAGATGACACGATCTTCTTGTCATCGTTTCGATGACATGCTATATCGGAAGTGCGTGTTGACACCACCCAGGAGTCGAGGACCTGAGGAGGTGCAGGGACGATGTTGATACGCACGGATCCGTTCCGGGAGTTCGATCGACTGGCGCAGCAGTTCTTCGGCAGCCAGTCGCCGGGCACGTGGTCGCGCCCGACCCCGATGCCGATGGACGCCTATCGCGACGGTGACCAGTACGTTGCGGTGTTCGATCTGCCCGGGATCTCACCGGACGCGATCGAACTGGATGTCGAGCGCAACGTGCTGACGGTGAAGGCCGAGCGCCGGCCGGTCGAACTCGCCGAGGGCGCCGAGATGCAGGTCTCCGAACGTCCGCTCGGAGTTTTCTCCCGGCAGCTGTTCCTGGGCGAGACCCTGGACGCGGACCGCATCGAGGCGAGCTACGACGGCGGCGTCCTGACACTGACGATCCCGATCGCCGAGCAGGCCAAACCGCGCAAGATCGCGGTCACGGCCAGCGGTGGCGACCGCAAACAGATCGACGCCTGACGGGCCGTCATCGTGTAGGTGACAGCTGACGGGGTGAGACCGATGCCGGTGACCGAGCAGCCCATCGCCGAGCACGAGGCCTTCGCGGACCTCGTGCTCAGCGACGACGACCTGGTGCGGGCCGAATTCGACGATCTGATCGCTGCCTGCTGGGAGTCGCCGTACGAGCCGCCGCCCGGCAAGCCCAGTCCGCCGACCCGCGGCCGGGAGCCACGGCCACCGTTGAGTCGGCCGCGCAGTTCCCGCATCCGGCTCGACCGCTGGCCATTGCGACGGCCGCTCGGCCGGGGCCGCGGTCCTCCGTGAACGGCAGGCGGTGGATCGACGGATCGAGACATGGACAGCTGGATATTCGGAGGGAGTGAGGAGCTCAGGCAACCGACGTAGTTCATGACCGGGTGATGCGACCGCCCGCCGGTGACACCCCTCGCGCCGGCGAGGTCCCCTTTCCCGCCGGAGTCCTTCCTAGGACGAAGCTCTCAGCGCGGGCCGCCGCATCACCCCGGTCGACGCATTCCCTTCACGCATCCCATCTCGCATTCCGATCACGCATTCCGTTGAACGCCTTCAGGAGATCGCAGCCATGACCGCGTCGCTCCGCGACCTGTACGCGATTCTCGGGGCCGCCGCCGAGGCCTCGGACGACGATCTCGACCATGCCTTCCGGCGCCTCGTCCTCCGGCACCACCCCGACACGCGTGCCTCGGCCGCAGCAGACCACGCAGCAGACCACGCAGCAGAGAGTGCGGCAGAGCGCGCAGTTGCGTCGGCACAGTCCGACGGCGACGCCGACCAGCGCCTGCAGGAGATCCTGAACGCCTACGCCACCTTGCGCGACCCCATCCGCCGCGCGGCCTACGACCGCATCCGAGTACGACGGGCCACGGCGCCCGCACCGCGACCCGGGCCACCACCCGCCGCGCCACCGGCGACGCATGTCGGCCGGGGAATCCGTGTCGGGGCGGCGATCCGAGTCGGGCCGGTGCGGTGGCAACCGCCTTAGACCACCCCTGGGACACCACGCTCACCACGATGGGTCAGACATCAGGAGACGGAGCCACCATGGCACCCATTGACGACGTCGAGACGTACTGCGACAACGGGATCTGGAAGTCCCGCTGGCGCAACAGCATCAAACCCTTCGCGGCCGGCGGAGGCAGAGAGCGTCAGGTCTGCCAGGGCGCAACCGTGGCGCAGTGGTACGGCGTGGACCACATCATCACCAACCCCGACGGCACCCTCGCCGAACACAACTCCTACCGCTACCTACGCGAGCACACCGCCAACCCCGCCTGAAGCACTCCGCAATCAACCACCGCCGTATCCCCGGACTCAGCAGCTTCTCCTCCCACAGCCCGCGGCGATCTGCAGCGGCACGCCGGCCGCGAGCCCTCCTGGACCCCGGTCCAACCCGACGCGAGCGCTGCGGCATCTCGACAGGCGACGTACCGAGCAGGAGACTGGCGGACGAGGTGAGGACCTGGTCCGATGATCGATTCCGGAGGTACGGCGGACCACGCTGACGAACTGCAGCGCGGTTTGGTCTCGCACTGCTACCGGATGCTCGGCTCGATCACCGACGCCGTCGAGATCGCCGCGAAGACGAGCGGATACGAGTCCGCGACCCGCGCCTGCCTGCAGCGCGCCGGCACCCGCCCGCTCCCGTCGTCCCTGGGCGCGCCGAGCGCCCGACCCGAAGGCACCCTCACCCAGAACACCGAGATCCTCTGGCTGGAACCCATCCCCGCGAGCCTGATGGACGACCACCCCATCGACCTCGGCCTGATCGCGGCCCTCCAACGCCTCGACCCCCTCGAACGCGCCACAGCCGTCCACCACCTCGAGGGCCTACCCACCGACTTCCTGACGGGTCGTCCCGGCGACGTCGCACCGGCACCGATCGTTCCGTCCCCACTCGTCACCCCCGACGAGGCGCTGCTCGCCCGGTACCGCAGCGCCTTCGAGCGGTACGACGTACCGGCGATCGTCGCGCTCTTCACCGACGACGCGATCTGGGAGATGCCACCGTTCACGTCCTGGTTCCGGGGTGCCCGCGACATCGGCCGCCTGATCTCCACCCACTGCCCGGCCGAACGCCCCGGCGACCAGTACCTCGTCCCGCTGGAAGCCAACGGCCACCCCGCGTTCGCCGTCTACATGAGAGACCCGAAGGACAACGTCCACCGAGCCTTCCAGTTCCAGGTCCTCACCCTGACCGCAGCCGCCGTGGTCCACGCAGTCGCCTTCTTCGACCTCACCCTCTTCCAGACCTTCCAACTACCGCAGGCCCTGGCCTCCCTCCCCCCGAACCCCTACGACGGCACCCCCAAACCCCACGTCGAACGCATTCCACATCCCCGCGGCTGACCGCTGGAGGCCGGGTCGGCCGCCTTCCGGTCGAAGGCGGCCGACCCGGGTCAGGCGGCCAGCAGGTCGGCCAGTGTGGTGCGGGCCCGGGCTACGCGGGAGCGGACGGTGCCGATCGGGCAGCCGAGGTGTGCGGCGGTTTGTGCGTAGGGCATGCCTGCCAGTTGGGTCAGTACGAAGACCTGCCGGCGGTCGCCGGGGAGTCTGTCGAGCAGTTCGGCCAAGGCGATCCGGTCCTCGAAGCCGGGAAGGTTCCGGGGCTGGGCCTGTTCGGCGGCGCGTTGCCAGTCGTGGCCGGAGATTCTCGGGCGTGCGGCCTTGCGTCGGAGGTCGTCGGCGACGGTACGCCGGGCGATCGACAGCAGCCACGCCCGTGCCGACGATCGTCCCTCGAAGCGGTGCAGGCTTTTCAGGGCCCGCAGGAACGTCTCCTGGGTGAGGTCGTCGACCGCATGCGGATCAGCACTCAGATGTGCGACATAGCGCCGTACGTCGCGGTGCACTGTCCGGATGAAGCGGTCGAGGGCATCGAGGTCGCCCTCGCGCGCAGCAACCGCCAGTTGTGTCGAGAGTTCGTCTGGGTCGTGAAGCAGGGCAGAAGCCATGGCTTGAGTCCTTCTGGGGGTCCAGGATCCGGCGGCGCGTGGACGACGCGTCGCCGGTGAGCGGAAGGGCCATGCCGGACGGCATGGCGCATCCCGGGCGGTGTGCCGTCGCCGGTCGCGCCCGGGTGGTTCTTGCTGTCAGAGAACAGCGATTCCGCCGGGTGGACCCCTGGAGATGATGACGTGAACCAGTTGCTGGTCACGCAGAAGCGTGCGGCAGTACGTCGGCCGGATGCAGGACTGATGCGTGGGCAGCGGCGGAGTCGAGATCAGCCGCAGCGGCGACACGATCCGGACGCCGATCGAGCACCTGTTCCTCCGCGGGAGGGTTGCGCGCGCCCGCCGTCGGGCCGCGGGCGCGGCGGGCGCGGTCCTGCGTTCGCGGCACGGCCGCACCGGCGCCGTTCTCGGCATCGGGCTGCTGTTCCTCATCGTCTCCCGTGGACCGGGTTCTGGGGTGCCAAGACGCAGGAGTTCGCGACCAGCCACCGTACGTCGTTCTGGGCCGAGGAGTACATGGCGTCGTCTTCAAACGCCATACCGGCATGTCCCCAGGCGAATACCGCCGCCACATCTCCGGACGAGCACTGCGTTGACACCCAACCAGTCCCCACTCCGGTCCTGTGAGGACGTCGATGCCGTCGATGGTGAAGGTGCCGGACACGACGGTGACTGTCAGCGTGTGGGGACCCGGTGTGAGTCCGCGGAGCCAGTACGACGTTTGGCGTGTGCCGGTTGCGCCGACGGTGATCCGCTGGGCGGGTGCGCCATCGACGGCCACGTCCAGGGTGGCGCGCGCGGTTGCTCCGAAGATGTTGAGCCCGGTTCCTTGGAAGGGAGCCGTCAAGGTCGCGCCTTGACTGAGCACGTGCAGCGTCCGGTTGTAGTTCGCGAATCCAGATTGCTGGAACTGTGCAGCGCCGGTGTATGCGATGTCGCGTGCTGTGTCGTCCAGTTTGTCGGAACGCCAGGCGTGGCCCTCGACGGGTACGACGGACAGGTTGTCCCAGGTGTTCTGGTAGTAGCCGGACGTCAGGGCGATGCGTCCTGCCATGACGGTGTTCGGAGCTGAGTCGGTCCAGGTCGTCAACTCGGAACCATCAACCGCCGCGGTGAGCTGGTTCTCCTTGGCCTCCAGCGAGATGCGGTGCCAGGTAGCCGGGTCGAAGTCCGTGATGATGCCTGAAGCAACGACTGTGTCCAGCTTGCGCAGTTGCCAGGCGCCAGTGGGGGACAGCCGCAGCGCGTAGGCGGCGAGATCGGATCCCTGGGTGACAACCTGACGGACGCCGAGGCCGGCGAAGTTGGGCAGCGCGGGGTTGCGGACGTCCGGGTCGAAGCGGACGTCGATCGACGCGCGGTAGTCGGCCCACGTGTGATCGCCGAGGATCGTCGCCGGCGTGGCCGTTGAGAGACGGTTCTGAGAGCCATCGCCCCAGACGTTCCAGGTGTAGCCGCGGTTGTCCGCGTGGATGCGTTGCTGGAGGACGTTGCCGTGCTTGCCGTCGCCGGAACCGACCACCTCGAAGGCGCCGTTCTGGTCGGCGGTGTAGCGCGGGGTTCCGCCGCGCCGCTCCAGGTAGGTCATGTCGACGCCGTTGACGTTCTCCGTCGGGTAGCCGGCGTACTCGAAGTCGTCGGAGTAGGGCAGCGCGAGCGGTGCGTTCCCGGCCTTCGGCGTGTACTCGCCAGGCGTGTGTTCTTCGGCCGAGCGGTGGATTCCGCGGTCCAGCGACGACATGGTGAGGATCGACTACGGCTCGACCTTGATGCGGTACACGAAGTACGTGCGGCCGTCGTCGCTGGTCTCCGAGCGGACCGGCGTGACGTGACCGGGATTCTTGAAGTGGTTCACGTCGACCGGCTGCGTGGCGGGGTCGTCGGGTCCTTTGGTCTGCCAGAGGTACAGGGGCGTCGTCGACGTGATGCCGAGATCGGTCACCTTGACCTCGAAGTACCGAGCCGTGCTGGTGTTGTTGGCGTGGACCTGGGTGAAGTCTGTGCCTTGGCGCGCGTCGGCCACCTTGGCCGGCTCCCGCAGCGTCAGGTAGGTCCGGGTGCTCGAGTCGACCGCGGTGCCGCCGTCGGCGAACGTGCCGTCTCCGTAGCTGGCGCCCTCGATGTACTCCCACCCCTGATCGATGAACTGCATGAAGTGCCGGACGAGGGTGATCCCGACGCCGCCCTCGTAGTAGCCCGACCACGGGTCGGAGGCCCGGATCAGGTGCTTGGGCGAGTACGAGGACCCCTCGTACAGGGCGCTCACCGCCGGCTGGAAGAGAAAGGACGTCATGTGCGCCGGGTTGTCACCGGAGCCGGACCACCGGTAGGCGTTGATGAAGCGGTCCGCGATGTCGACCGCGCCGACAGTTCCGCCGATCCCGCCTCGCTCGGGCTGTGCGTTGATGCGGTACTCCGGGTCGATCATCGGCGCGACGCCCTCGGAGTACAGGACCTCTTTGCCGTACTCCTTGTTGAGCCTGGTCAGGTTCGGTCCACCACCGATCGTGTAATGGATGCCGATGGCATCGACCTGCTGGAGTGCCTCGGGACTGTTCAGGATGGCTGCGGACACCGTTTCGCCGTTGCGGTAGGAGTCCATCGCGACGACCTTGATCTTGGAGTAGTCGTAGCGGGAGTCGTCGGCGCGGGCATCGGCCTCGAGCCGTTGCGCGAAGTCGACGACCCAGCGGAGCTCGGAGCCGAGGTGGTTCATGTTCACCTCGTTCTGCGACGGGCTGATGTAGTCGAACTTGACACCGTACGTGTCGTACGCGGCGTCGATCGTCTCCTTGTACCAGCGGTACCGGTCGGCCGGGCGGTTGCCCGTCCAGGACGGCTCGCCCCAGCGCAGTGCCTCGACCTTGACGTGTGGGTTGATCGTCTTCGCGTCCGCGATCAGCCGGAAGCCCGCGCCGCGAAGGACGTTCGCGGGCTCGTCCGCGCTGCGTTTCGTCGCGGGCTCGGCACCCGAGGACGTGTCGGTGTCCGAGCCCAGTTCGACCTTGATGTGGTTGAGGCCGGCACCGGTCCGCGGGTTGAACAGGAGGTTGAGGATCCGCCAGTACGCCGCCGGATTCTCCTCGCGATAGTCGAGCAGCAGCCGCGACGTGTTGTTGCAGGAGACCGAGCCGAAGCCGCCGAAGACGTTGTACGCCGTGCCGACCGCGTCTCGTTCCACGTCGTCGCCGTCGACGACGATGTCCTTCCACGGACTGGCGTCGTCACCGAAGGACAGCTCCGGACGGGTCCGCGTGTCAGCGGTCTCGCCCACCGACGCGGCCACGGACGTCACGCCGGCCCAGAGGGACGTGGCGATCACCGCTACCGACGCCGCGCGACGCCACGGGATGTTCCCAAGCATGCTGCTGCCTCCGTGCGAGGTTGCCGAGCTGCTCGTCCGGGCGGACGAGAGACACAGAGACAGGCTCGTCCGGCGCCGTCGACCGCGACAAGAAGCCGAACGTATTCGATCAAAGACCAGCACGATCGATCAGCTCGGACGGCCGCGAACTGGTCGGCGGATCAGGCCCTGGTGACGTTTGGCGGCCTTGCGAGGAATTCTTCGACGGTGGTGATCTCGCCGAGGAGTTTCGCCGTCGCGGCGGGGTCTGCGGATACCGGGTTCTGCGCCAGCCAGCGCCACATGGTGGTGAGGTCTTTGCCGACAAAGCGTTCGAAGAGTCGCACGGGCATCGGGAAGCCCCTGGGAGAACGCCCCTTCGCCGCCCTCCAGGCACGGCGGCACTCGGCGATCGAGCGGAACTCGGCGGCGAGCGGCAGTTCGGTACCGACGAACTGTGGTGGTTCAGCGAAGACCCGGGCCGCGATCGCGCCGAGGTCGTCGACCGCGAGCCAGGGGATCGGTGTCTGATCGCCGGCGAGCTTGGGCATGACGTGCCAGACCGAGACCGGCGGGTAGAAGTCCTTGTCGGTCATCAGTTCCATGAAAGCCGTCGGTCGGAGAACGGTCAGGGGAACGCCGGACGCGCGCAGATGATCGGCGATGATCAGCTTCGACTCCCAGGAGTCGACTCCGGTACCGCGCAGACCTGGTCCGGCCGAGGCGTACACCACATGCTGTACGCCGGTCGCCTTGGCCGCGTCGGCGACGTTCTTGCCCTGCTGGATCTCGCCGTCGTGCCCGGCGATCATCGGGTTCTGCACGCTGTAGACGCCGTAGGCTCCGGCGAATACGCGGCGCAGCGCGTCGGTGTCGGCCATGTCGCAGCGCGCAACGTCCGCACCCGCGGACCGCAAGGCACTGCTGGCAGCTGATTCCGGGTTGCGGGTCAGCGCGAGCACCCGCCAACCCTAGCCAGCAGATGCCGAGCGACCGCGCCACCCTGACGTCCCGTGGCACCCAGTACCGCAATCACCCCGTCGTGCTCCATGTCACCACCCCTACCGTCAGGCTAGGCCCGCCAAAGCCTCCCGCCTAGCTGTCCGCGTTCGTTGTGCCGCACGCAGCGGTCGACTGTGGGTCAGCGCGCGTGGTCGAGGTTGTGGCGGGTTGCCCAGGCTGCGGCTTCGGTTCGGTTGCGTACGCCGAGCTTGGTGATCAGGTTGCTCACGTGGTGGGCCGCGGTCTTGCGGCTGATGAACAGTCGTTGGGCGATGTCGGGGTTGGACAGGCCCTGCGCAACCAGGGAGAGGACCTCCTTCTCGCGGTCGCTCAGCATTCCGGGCCCGACCGCTCCGGTCCGCGCCGGGCTGCCCAGTGCTCTGAGCACCGACCACGCCCGGTCGACCTCCGCTGCGGCGCCGAGCCAGGCGAAGGTGTCGGCCGCGGCTCGCGCCTCGGCCGCGGCCGACCCCGGGTCGGTGTCGACGATCAACTCGGCCAGCCGGAGCCGCGCTCGCGCTTGCTCGAGTGGAAGACCCGCCGAGCCGAAGTGGCGGGCTGCGGCACCCAGCGCCGCGACTGCCTGGTCTGTTTCTGACACAGACGCCTGGACCTGCCGCGTGTAACCGAGCAGTGCGTCGACGGGATCGGCCGCCGTCAAGCGCGCCAGGCGTGTCGTTGTGTCTCTGGCCCGCTCCTGCTGTCCGCAGCCGAGCTGCAGCTCCGCGAGCAGGACCAGCGACGGAACGGTGGCAAGCGTCCACGAGGTCGAGTCGCCGATCACGGCTGCTACCCGCGCCGCGACGGCCGCGCGGTCGACCTCGGTGCCTGCGTTCGCCCAAGCCACCCGAGCCCACGGGCGTACGCCGTACGTGTCCTCGCCGTACTCCGCGATCAGCGCGCCCGCCTCGCCGAGCCGCCCCTGCCGTACGCGCAGCTCGGCCAGCCGGACCAGCGCCGCGCCACGAAGCGCCCGGTAGGTGGCGTCGTACAGCTCGACGGCGCGGGTCAGCTCCTGGTCTGCGTCGCTCCAGCGTCCGGCGGCGATCAGGATCCCGCCGTAGTGCATCCGGCAAATGGCGGACGCCCAGGCCACCGCGGGCCTGCCGTCGAGCGGTCGGAAGACCGAGGTCCATTCCTCGGCACGACGTACGTCGAGGGTGGTCTCACAGGCCACGAGGAGCTTGCAGTAGATCTCGCCGGCGACTGTCTCGCTGCCCACCTCGCCGCCGCGGGCCGCGGCGGCGGCCTCGTCCAGTTGCCGCATTCCATCGGTGATCCGGCCGGACTCGACCAGGGCGAGACCGGCGTACGCGAGGACGTCGAAGTACAGGTCCGCGTCGCCGAACCGCTCAGCGACCAGCGACGCGTCCGCGACCTGTTGTGCGCGCTCCCGGGCGTCCGAGCAGTGCAAGGCCCGCGCGAGCGCGACCCAGCCGGCTTCGACACAGTCGCCGGAGTCCGCGGCCAGCCGGATGCCGCGCTCCAGCCAGCCGCGGGCGACCGATTGGTTGCCGAACAGCGCGAGGTGGTCGAACGAGATCTGGTACGCCGCGAGCCGGGCCGCGATGCGGGTGTCGCCGGCGGCGCGGAGCGCGGCGAAGGCGCGCTCGCGTGCGTCGAGGGCGGCGGCGTAATCGCCGGCCCCGGCGTGCACATCTGCTGCACGAAGCAGCCGATCCGCGTGCTCCACGGCTTCATTATCCGCGCAAACGGGCATTCGGATGGGGCAGCTGCCCGATGCCATGCGGTGGGCGGCGGTGGAGGCTCGTGGTGTCTCGAAAGGAGGCGGCCACATGGGCACCGAGACTTTCCGGATCACCCGCGAGCAAGCAGAACTGTACGAGGAGCGATTTGTGCCGGCGCTCTTCCGGAACTGGGTCGATCTGGTCCTCGACGGAGCCGGCGTACACACCGGCCAGCGTCTGCTCGATGTCGCCTGCGGCACCGGAGTGGTCGCTCGAAGCGCCGCGGATCGTGTTGGCAGCACCGGCGCAGTGATCGGTCTTGATCTGAACCCCGCGATGCTGGCGGTGGCGCGGGACGTGCGACCCGAGCTGGACTGGCGGGCCGGCGACGCGGGCGAGATCCCGTTCGCCGATGACGACTTCGACGTCGTGACCTGCCAGGCGGGCCTGATGTTCTTCCCCGACCCGACCGCCGCGCTGCGAGAGATGGGGCGAGTCACCCGACCGGGCGGGGTGGTAGCCGTCCAGGTGTTCTCGGCACTCTCGTCGCAGCCGGCCTACGGGCCGTGGATCGAAATGGTCGCCCGCCACGCCGGCGCGGTCGCGACCGAGATGCTCGGCACCTATTGGGTGCACGGCGACCCCGGCGCGCTCCGCGCCCGCTGTACCGACGCCGGGCTCCGGGTGGTCGCGCAGCATGACGACGTACGGCCGGCGTACTTCCCCTCGGTCGAGGCGATGGTGCTGACCGAGGTCAACGCCACCCCACTCGCCGACCGGCTGCAACCCGCCGAGCTGCGCCAGATCCTGACCGAGTCCGAGCACGTCCTTGGACGATTCCGAAACAGCGACCGCCTGGAGATCCCCATCGCCGGCTACGTCCTCGTCGCCACCCCGACGTGATGCCCACGGCAACAGCCCGATGCCCGGCCGCCTTCGGGACGCTCGGGACGCCGGGGTGAGGTTGTGGATGATGGGACGATGGTGCGTCTTGTGGTGGCGGAGGACTCCTACCTGATCAGGGCAGGGCTCGAACTGCTGGTCGCGACCCAGCCGGACTGGGAGCTGGCGTGCGGGCGGCGGAGCAGCTTGGTGCTCGCCTTCCTGTCCATCACACCCGCCCTGCTGCGCGCCGCGACGCCGGTCCTCACCCCGTCATGTCACGTGTTTTGTGAGGCGGCGCGCTCGCGGTAGGTGGACCATGCGGCAAACGCGGCGGACAGGGGGAACGCACAGACAGCGGCGAGCCATGGTGCGATGTAGTCCGACAGCATAAATAGGAAGATGCCGCCCAGGACGAGGAACACCAGGGCGCCGCTGAGGATCCGATGCCTGGGCGTCCAGGCCTTGAACCTGCCGTCGTACAGGCCCTTGGGGGCAATGGCAGTGAGCAGCATGAGCGAGCACCCCAGGATGCCCCGGAACACGTCGGTCAGTTCGCGCGCGTTCATCAGTCCTACGGCGAACAAGACCGCGATCGCCGCCGAGGCAAGCCGAAACCAGCGGGGCGGACGACCGCCCCCAAACCACCACCCCGACAGCTTCATTCGATCTCCCCGACGAATCCCACCCCGGGCCGAATCATCCCACGCTCTCGCCCAAGGTGGCACGGGAGTTCTCCGGATGCTTGTTTGCTCTTGGCCAGGGAATGGGAGAGGGTAAGGGCTGGAGCGCCGGGAAGTCTGGTCGGCACGCCTGCACCCATCGGGGGTGCGGGCTGTTGACGACGTCCCGGGAGGTCGGCGCTTTTGTTGGTCGCTCTTTGTGATTGCGCTGCTGCGTACGCCGACGCGCTGCCTGACGGGTGCCGCGCATGACGATCATCGCGGTGGTCGTGTTCGTGGTCGCCTATGTGCTGATCGCTTCGGAATGGGTGCACAAGCTGTACGCCGCCCTCGGGGGAGCGGCGGTGCTGCTGGCGCTCGGGGTGACCGATGCGGAGCACGCGTTCTACTCGCACGAGACAGGTGTCGACTGGGACGTCATCTTTCTGCTCTTCGGCATGATGGTGATCGTCGGCATCGTTCGCCGTACGGGTGTGTTCGAGTACATCGCGATCTGGGCGGCCAAGCGGGCGAAGGGGTCGCCGCTGCGGGTGATGATCCTGCTGACGCTGATCACCGCGGTGGCGTCGGCGTTGCTGGACAACGTCACGACGGTGCTGCTGATCGCGCCGGTCACGCTGCTGGTCTGTGATCGCCTCGGCATCAGTCCGGTGCCGTTCCTGATCGCTGAGGTGCTGGCGTCGAACATCGGCGGTGCGGCGACGCTGATCGGTGATCCGCCGAACATCATCATCGCCAGCCGATCCGGCCTGACATTCAACGACTTCCTGGTACACATGGCGCCGCTGGTGATCATCGAGATGATCGTCTTCACGCTTGTGCTGCCCTGGTTGTTCAAGGGCTCGTTCAGGGTGGACCCGGAGCGTGTGGACGGCGTGATGCGGCTGAACGAGCGGGAGGCGATCGAAGATCCGCGGCTGCTGATCAAGTGCGGTGCTGTGCTGCTGCTGGTCTTCGCCGGGTTCGTCGGCCGTGCGGTCGTGGACATCGAGCCGTCGGTGGTGGCGCTGCTCGGCGCCGGCCTGCTGGTGCTGATCTCTCGGGTGGAGACCCGTCATTACATGGCGAGTGTCGAGTGGCAGACGCTGCTGTTCTTCGCCGGGCTGTTCGTGATGGTCGGTGCTCTGGTGAAGACCGGCGTGATCGGTGAGCTGGCCGACCAGATCGGAAAGATCACCGAAGGCCGTGCGCTGCTGGCAGTGATGCTGATCCTGGTCGTGTCCGCGGTCCTGTCCGGGATCGTGGACAACATCCCGTACGTCGCCACGATGAGTCCGGTCGTGCTGGAGCTCACGAAGGGCATCCAGGATCCGGTCCAGGCGGAGGCGTTGTGGTGGTCGCTGGCGATCGGAGCGGACTTCGGCGGCAACGCGACCGCGGTCGGGGCGAGCGCCAATGTCGTCGTGATCGGGCTGGCGCTGCGGGCAGGGCATCCGATCAGTTTCTGGGAGTTCACCCGCAAGGGCATCGTGATGACGGCCATCACGATTGTCGTTGCGGCGCCGTACCTGTGGCTGCGCTATTTCGTTCTGTCCTGATTGGCGTTACCGACCTCGATCTGTCTGGAGGCACTCGATGCGTGCTGGTGAACTTGCTGCGCCCTATCCGACGGTGGACCTGAGCACGCCGGTGATTGACGCGGCCAGATTGATGGCTGCCGAGAATCTTCCCGGTCTGATCGTGGTCGACGGCGACCGGCCTGTGACCATCCTGCCTGGCACGCAGGTGCTGCAGCTCGCCGTGCCGGGCTACTGCCAGGACGATCCCGCACTCGCGCGCGTCATCGACGAGCGATCTGCTGATCTGTTCGTTCGCAATCTGGGCGACCGCACGGTCGCGGAGGCGCTGCCGCAGGAACACCGAGACCTTCCGGTGCTCGAACCCGACGCCACAGTGCTCGAGATCGCCGCCGTCATGGCCCGATCACGCAGCCCGCTGGTAGCGATCGCGGAACACAACGGACCGCTGCTCGGCGTCATCACGCTCGATGCGCTACTGGAGCGCGTACTCGCGTAGGCATGCCGATTTGGGCCTGGACCACGGAGGCGTGGAACGGTGACGGCCCCGGGGTTTCGCGGTAACATCCTTTTCGGAGTGCCGGGAAGTCTGGTCGGCGGTGTAGCTGTCCCGCTGCCCATCGGAGGAAGCGATGCATCCCCGGACTCCTTCTCGCGGCCGTACCCACCGACCAGAGCCTCGCCACACGGCGGCCTGGCTGGAGCGGTGGTGGTTGCCATGTTCGGATTGAGCAGCCTGATCGGAGCTGCAGTTCTACCACTGGCCGTTTTGATGGGCGTGACATCTCCCGGTGCGGTGGTGTGGTGGCGCGCGAGGAGGCGACTGTCGATGCCACCGGGATCCGTTCAGAACGTTTCCGAACGTCGAGCTGCGTCGCGGGCCGGTCTGCGTGAGCCGACAGCACCGGCGGTGGAGGCGATGACCGACCGGGAACTTTGCTTGGCCTGGCGACGAAGCTACGTGGAGCTCGAGCACGCCGACTCCGCAGAGACCAAGGCGTCGATCGCACGCTTCCGCGGCCAGGTTCTCGACGAGCTGGAGCGAAGAAATCCCACCGGTTTCGAAGACTGGCTGGCATCCGGAGCACGAGCCCCGAGCGACCCGGCGCGATACGTCCTCCGCTCCAAGTCACAAGAGAACAGGCTGTGAGCGTCACTGAGCCAAGGCTTCACCTCGCCGACCTGACCGTACGGCGCATTCCACGGGCAACAGCCACTGTGTTTCCTGCGACGATCGCCTGGGAGGAGGGTTCTCGTGCGGTATGACGACTGGGGTGCCCGGTCGGAGCAGTGGACCGGTTTGCGCAGCATGTCGACGAGCGTGTGCGGCGTGCCAGTGCACTACGTCCGTGCGGACCCTGATGCAGCCGCGGCTCCCGGCGCGGCGACTCACCTGCTCGTGCCCCCGATGACCGGCAGTGCAAGCATGTGGATCGACCTCGTCCCTCACCTGAGACGGTTCGGCCCGGTGATTTCCGTCGACCTCCCGGGGACGATTGCCGGCCACACCGGTGCTCCCTACCGACGCGGGCCACGTGCGGACCTCGACGCGCGATTCGTGGTGGCGTTCGTCCGCCGGCTCCGCCTCGAAGGCGAGGTGGTGCTGCACGGCTGGTCGACGGGTGGGCTGGTGGCGGCGCTCGCCGCAGGGATGATGCCCGGCAAGACTCGGGGAGTGGTGTTGGTTGCCCCGGCGCTGCCGTGGCGCCGGGCATCGCGGACTGAGACGCTCGGGTGGCAGACGCTGGGACGCCTCGTCGTCGCCGCCGGCCCGCCGACGACACGCGTCGCGCTGCGATTGGTGGGCCGGAGAATCCTGGCCTCCAAGCGCAACGCGATCAAAACTCCCGGGGATACGTCAGGTAGCCGCACCATCCGCATCGGCGGAGACCCGGACCGGGTCGCCGGTGCTCAGGTCGCCCTGTGGCTCGACGACCTCGACGCGGCGAGCGAGCACCCGGAGCGTCTGGCGGGCACAGCCACGGCGTTCGCGTCGGTGATCGAAGCCATGTTCATCTCCCAGCGGACGACGAACGCAGCGCTCGATTCCGTGCGCGCGCCCGTACTTGTGCTGTGGGGAAGCGACGATCCGCTGGTCGACCCCGCGTCGCTCCTGCAGCACGCCCGGCGGCCGAGCTGGACCTCCCGGTCGATCGAAGACGTCGGCCACTTGCTTCCCCTCGAGGTGCCCGACCTCTACGAGGAGGTAGTCGGCACGTGGCTCGCCGGCATCGGGACGTGAAACCTCGGCGAAGACGGCGATAGGGGCGAACCCGGTGCGCTCCGGCGACTCAGTTCGGTGGGCGTTTCCGGGGACTGCGCCGGAGGACGAGGACCAGGGCGAGTGCGAGGAGCAGCGCGAAGACCACGCCGATCGTCGTTGCCCCGAGTCGGCCGACAGCATCGGCGATCCAGGCCTGCAGCCGAGCGGCTGCGTCGATGACAGGATCGCTGGTCGTGGTACCACGGAACACCCGGATCTCGTACCAGCCGTAATAGGCGACGTACGAGCCGGCGATCAGCAGGACGACGCCGCCCAGCCGGCCCGCGAGGCGGCCGAAGCGGCGCAGACGCCCGACGGTTCCGGCTCGGGCGAGTGCGACGCCCAGCGCCGCGGTTCCTACGATCAGTCCCATGCCCGCCGCGTACGCCGCGAACAGTACGACGCCGCTCGCGATGTCGTCGGTGCGGAACGTGGACACGACGATGGCGAGGAACGGGCCGATCGTGCAGCCGAGTGAGGCGATCGCGTACGTGGCGCCGTACAGGATCATCGAGACGGCCGTCCGAGTGACCGCCGGCCCGCGCCGGAGCTTGGGTACCACGACCGGAAGGTCGCGTCCGAGGACCAGCCACAGTCCCGCGAGCGCGAGGACCAGCCCCAAGACGATGGTGAACCAGGGCAGATGCTGCTGGACCTCGCCCGCCACGGGTGCGATCGCCAGGCCGAACAGCCCGAAGACCGCAGCGAAACCGGCGGTCATGGCGACGGTGGCCGCCAGAGCCCGGCCGACGGCGACAGTACGGCGCGGCGAGTCGTCACCGGCCACGAGCAGCGACAGGTAGGCCGGCAGCATGGCGAATCCGCAGGGATTGACCGCGGCCAGCATGCCTGCCCCGAGTGCCAGTGCTACCGGAAGCTCGTTCACCGACGGCTCAGCCGACGACTTTGGCGACCTGGTCGGCGAGACCGTCACCGTTGACCAGCGTGCCGCTGAAGGCCTTGTTGCCTTGGGCATCCAGCACGACGTACATGCTTTGCTCGGTGATCCCGAAGCGCTTCCAGACCACTCCGGCCTCGTCCGCGAGGTGCGGGAATCCGCTCACCTTCTGGTCGGTGACGAAGTCTCGCATCGCGCCGGTCTTGTCCAGACCGGCCACGCCGACGACGTTCACCTTCCCCTGGTAGTCGCTCGCCACCTTGGCCGTCGCGTCGGCCTGCGCCCGGCACTTCGGGCACCACGGCGCCCAGAACCACAGCACCACGGGTTTCGCCGCCAAGGCGGAGCCCTGGAAGGTCTTGCCGTCCACGGTCATGGCGGTGAATTGCAGGATGTCCGGAACGACGGCGCCGGCCGTGGTCGGCGCCGCGGGCGTCGAGGGCTTCGTGACGGACGGCTGGCCAGCACTGCTCGGAGCAGCGGTCGGTGTGGTCTGTGTGGTCGGTTCACCGCCCGAAGTCGCAGGCTCGTCGCTACCACAGCCGGCCAGAACGACCAGGCCCGAGGACAGAATCAGCCCAGCCAACCGCTGTACGAACACTCGGACTCCAGCCCATCGACGTCTCTCACCGTAAGCTTGCCACCCGCTACTCTGCGACCGGCCTTACGGATCGATGACATCGGCCCGAAGTCCAACCGCGAGTTCGGCTCCGCCCGCCAGCCTTGCAACCGTGGTCAGGCGCGGCGGTAGATGGTCGGTTGTGCGGCGACGGCGTTCGCTTTGAAGTTGGCCAGCACGAAGTTGCGGTAGGTGGGCCGGAAGATGAGGCTGGGCAGGAAGGTTCGCCAGGTGGGCCAGCTGGCGTGGTTGATCAGGCCGTAGTCGGCGGGCTCGCCGTCCACGGGCCGCATCAGGGCGGAGTTGGGGAGCGCCGTGTTGGCCTGGAACCAGCCGGCGGTGTACTCCCACACCTTCAGCAGCGTGTCGCGATCGTCGGCGTAGAAGTAGTTGAACAGGTAGCAGTGGTTCTGGGTGTGGTCGACGTCGCCGAGCAGGCCGGCGTTGCCGGCGACGATTTCGTGGGTACGGCGGGCGACCGCGCCGAGCGTTCGCGCGATCTCCTGGTAGGCGGTGCTGTCCCGCACATCCTCGGCGGCCTGCACGGATTCGGTACGGATCAGCAGGACGATGTCGAAGCGGGCCGGCCGGATTCCTCGTGCGGCCAGGACTTCGTTGCCTTCGCCGGGTGGCCGCAGGACGGCGCGGAACACGTTGGCCTCGCGAACCTCGGGTGCGTCGAGTCCCGCGACCAGGGCTTTGAGCTGGGCGGTGAGTCGTGCAGGAGGAGACGCGAAGGGTCCACGCCAGGTGCCGACCTCGCCGGCGAGCATGAGAAAGCCGTCACCGGTCGGAGGCAGCGTGCGGGCCTTGACGGCGAGCTGGTCATTGACGAGCTTCATGAGAATCTCCTTGGTCAAGTGAGTCGGGTGAAGGTGGGCCAGCCGGAGTCGAGTCTTCGAGGTCCTGGTCTGTTCCGTTCAGGACAGGCCGAGCGCGCGCAGGCGCAGGGCGTCGAGGGTGTACTGCGGGACGATGCGGCCGAGCGTGCTCATCAGCCGTGACTTCTTGCCGACGGGGTAGCGGGAGCGAGGCTTGCTCGCGGTCAGCGCGTGCAGGATGGCGCGGGCGACCACGTCCGGGCTGGATCCCGCACGCTCTTCCTTCAGTCCCGCGGACGTCATCGCCCGGTACGCCTCGCCGTACAGCTCTCTGCCCTGCTCGCCGATCGCGGTCAGCCGCGGCTCGACCTCGTCCTCCAGTTTGTCGACCGCGGCAGTGTGGATGGATCCCGGTTCGATCAGTACCGCCGCGACGCCGTACGGCTTGAGCTCCATGCGCAGCGCGTCGTTGAGCGAACGGATGGCGTGCTTCGACGAACACAGCGGACCGCCGAACGGCAGCGTGATCCAGCTACCGACCGAGCCGACCGTGACGACCCGCCCGCCCGAGGCGCGCAACTTGGGCAGCATCGCCTGGGTGATGGCCACCTGCCCGAACACATTGACCTCGTACTGCCACCGCAAAGCATCCAAGGACACGAATTCCAGTGGCCCGGTCACGCCGACGCCGGCGTTGTTGACCAGCGCATCGAGGCGGTCGAGACGGGCGGCGGCATCTGCGATCTGCCCGGCATCGGTGATGTCCAGCGTGATCGGCGTGACCTTCGGTCCAAGTGCCTCGCCGTCGGCCTCCTGGCGCACTCCGGCATAGACGGTGAAGCCCTCGCGGGCCAGCAGCAGCGCGGTGGCCCGGCCGATGCCACTGGAAGCCCCGGTCACCAGCACGGTCTTCGACATTCACTAGCTCCTCTCTCGTCCGATGCCAACAAGTGTTGACTAACTGCGATAGCGATGTCAACAGGTGTTGGCCTACACTCGTTGACATGAGGAGATCGGCAGCAGACACCAAGGCGGTCATCCTGGCCGCGGCCCGTGAGCGGTTCGCCGGTGATGGGTACGAGAGGGCCACGATCCGCGCGATCGCCGCCGATGCCGGTATCGATCCGGCGATGGTCATGCGGTACTTCGGCTCGAAGGACAAACTGTTCGCGAGCGCCGCCGAGTTCGACCTGCGCCTGCCCGACCTGAGCCGGGTCCCGCGCGAGCGCCTGGGCGAGACGGTCGTCCGGCACTTCCTCGAGCGGTGGCGCGCCGACGAAGGCCTTCAGGTCCTGTTGCGCACGGGCGTCACCAATGCGGCCGCGGCCGAGCGCATGCGTGACATCTTCAGTACGCAGCTTGCGCCCATGATCGCCACCTTCGCCGGCGAGCAGGCTGCTGCCAGAGCAGTGCTGGTCGCGTCACAGGTCCTCGGTATGGCGCTGTGCCGCAACGTCCTGAGATTCCCTGCCGCGGCCGACATGCCCGACGACGAGGTCGTCCGCTGGCTCGCACCAACCATCAACCGCTACCTGACCGCCGATTGATCCGCGGCTCACCTTGCCCGGTGCCGCCGGATCTCCAATCCGGTTCGTGCTCGCGGCGCGGATCATCGAGGAAAAGACCGGGCTGCCGTACGAGCAGGCACTACAGACCGAACTGTTCGGCCCCTGTGGGATGACCGATGCCACGGTGGAGGCTCCCCGGGCGGACGATCGAGTTTCTGCATCGTTCCGGAGTTCGACGCCGTGATCGTCAGCTTGTGGCCGGCCCCGATGTCTTCCTCAACGACGCCCTCCACACGGCTGCCATCGAGCATCTCACCGGGAAGCAGTCAACACCGCCGTTCGTCCCTGTCCCGACCCGGTCCGACGCCGGCCTGTCCGGCGAGTACGCCAGCTTCCAAAGGCACCAGAACGTCAGGGCGGAAGGCGGCAAACTCCTCGTCGACACCACGACCCTGTTCTACGACGAAGACCATCGGCGCATTCTCGGCATCTATGGCGGCTTCGGTACGACGACCGAGACCTACGTCGGGATAGCCCCCGGCCAGTACATGATCGACGGAACCGACCCGCAGACCGGTCTGCGCTTCACCCCGAACCACCAGTACGCGACCAGGCCGAACGGCTGAAGGATCGCCCGCCTCTTGGGGGAGCGGTATGGCGTGGGTCAGCCGCGCCGGGTCCATTGTTCTAGGACGACGAGGGTCTTGGTGCTGGCGATGGCCGGAGCGGAGCGCAGGGAGCTGACGACCCGGCGCAGATCCTCAACACCTTCGACCTGGATCCGGACCAGTGCATCGGGATCACCCGCGAGGGTCAGAACCTCTTCGACCTCTGGGATCTGGGCGACGAACTCCATGATCTGCGCAAGATCGAGGTCGTCGGCGAACTGGAGCTCGGTCATCGCCTCGATGCCGCTCGCGATCCGTCCGTGGTTGATCCTGACCGTGTAGCGCTCGATCACGCCCAGCTTCTCGAGCCGCGCGATGCGCCGCTGCACGGGCGCGACGGTAAGGCCGACAGCGGTCGCGATCTCGCGGAGCGGGCGACGGGCGTTCTCCTTGAGGAGATCGAGGATCGCATGGTCGGTGGGATCGAGTACTGCCTGCTCGGGCACGCAACGAAGTCTACTCCAGACATCGCCTTTGTTGCGCTGACACGGGACGAATCGACAAATGAATTGCGGGTCGTCGCCAAACTCCACGACAACTCTTGTGACCCGGCCCACCAGCCCGCACGCTCGGTGGAACCGCTGCGGACCCCTGGAGAGCCGATGACCCCCATCGCCCCCGCCGAGATCACTGTGGACCGGCCTGTCGCCGCGTCGCCGTACAACCTCGCCGACCGATTCCGGCCGTCCGGGCCGACGACGCTGCTGACCGGTGTCCAGGCCATCGCGCGACTGCTCGTCGAGCATCGCGCACTCGACCGGCGACGCGGACTGCGGACGGCGTCCTTCGTCTCGGGCTACCAGGGGAGTCCGCTCGGTGGGCTGGACCGGCTGCTGGCCGGCATGCAGGATGTCCTCGACGAGAACGACATCCGGTTCGTGCCCGGTCTGAACGAGGAGATCGCTGCGACCTCGGTGTGGGGCAGCCAGATCGAGCTTCCGCTCGGTACCGGCTCCCACGACGGCGTGACCGGCTTCTGGTACGGCAAGGGGCCTGGCGTCGACCGCGCGACCGACGCGCTGCGCCACGCCAACATGTACGGTGTCAATCCGCACGGGGGCGCCGTACTCCTGGTCGGTGACGACCCCGCGTCGAAGTCCTCGACCGTTCCGGCGGTGAGTGAGCGCTCCCTGGCTGCGTTGGGGATCCCGGTCCTCTTCCCGCGCAACGCGGCCGAGATCGTGACGCTCGGTCTGCACGCGGTTGAGATGTCGCGGACGTCGGGCTGCGTCGTCGCGCTGAAGATCGTCGCGGACGTTGCCGACGGCGCCTGGGCCGTCGGTGCCGATGTCAGCGGCGTCACCCCGGTCGTGCCATTGATCGAGTGGGACGGCAAGCCCTACGCCTACGCGCAGCGCCCGATGGTTCTCCGGCCCGACGCCATCGTGCGCGCCGAGGCCGAGCTGGTCGGCCCTCGGACCGAACTCGCGCGGATGTACGCCGTCACGAATTCGCTCGACGTCGTCGACATCGACCCGGCTCACGCCACGGTTGGATTCATTGCCTCGGGCAGCTGTTACGACTCGATGCGCCAGGCCATGAGCGATCTGGGTGTCACCGACGAGGCGCTCGCCCAGGCGGGCGTCCGGGTACTGCGGCTAGGGCTGATGAGCCCGGTTGCCCACGGTACAGTCCGCTCGTTCGCCGAAGGGCTGGACCGGATCGTGGTGGTGGAGGACAAGACGGCGTTCGTCGAGACCCAGATCCGCGAGATCCTCTACGGTACGCCGAACGCACCGCAGATCCTCGGGAAGCGTGACACCGCCGGGCGCATGCTGATCCCGGCCGACGGCGAACTCACCTCGGGCCGGTTGCTCGCGCCGATGCGGCATCTGCTCGGGGACCTGGTCGCAGTCACTCCGCCGCCCGCGAAGCGCATTCCGCTCCCTCTGCTCTCGAGCAGCCGAGCGGCGTACTTCTGCAGCGGTTGCCCGCACAACAAGTCCACCGCCATCCCGGAAGGGTCGATGGCCGGTGGCGGTATTGGCTGCCACGCCATGGTCACCATCTCCGACCGACAGGACAGCGCGGTCACAGGTGTCACCCAGATGGGCGGCGAGGGCGCCCAGTGGATCGGCCAGGCATGGTTCACCGATGCCGGCCACATCTTCCAGAACGTTGGTGACGGCACCTTCTTCCACTCAGGCCAACTGGCAGTCCAGGCCTGTATCGCCGCCGGGGTGAACATTACCTACAAGGTGCTCTACAACGACGTCGTCGCGATGACCGGTGCACAGGACGCCGAGGGCGCGCTCACAGTGCCGCAGTTGACCCACAAACTGCACGTCGAGGGTGTGAAGAAGATCGTGGTCTGCGCCGATGAGCCGGGTCGGTATCGCCGTCGCGATCTTGCCCCAGGCACCTTGTTGTGGAGCCGTGACCGCCTTGATGAAGCCCAGCGGATGCTGCGAGAGGTTTCCGGCGTGACGGTGCTGATCTACGACCAGCACTGTGCCGCGGACGCCCGTCGACAGCGCAAGCGCGGCAGCCTCCCGGCTCGCACTCAGCGCGTCGTCATCAACGAGGCGGTCTGCGAGGGGTGCGGCGACTGTGGTGTGAAGAGCAACTGCCTGTCGGTTCAGCCGGTCGAGACCGAGTACGGACGCAAGACCCGCATCGAGCAGACGTCGTGCAACACCGACTACAGCTGTCTCGACGGCGATTGCCCGTCCTTCGTGACGGTCGAGACGGCGTCGTCCCGCCGTACCCGCAGGACTGCGGCCTTCCCGGCTCCGCCCGCAGTCGCGCCGAGCAGCGCCGAGGAACGAATCACTGCTACTCAGAACGTCTTCATGGCCGGCATCGGCGGCACCGGCATCGTCACCGTCAACCAGGTGCTCGCAACAGCGGCACTCCGGGCGGGGTACGCCGTCGAGTCGCTCGACCAGACCGGATTGAGCCAGAAGGCAGGCCCGGTCACTGGCCATTTACGGTTCGCCGCCGGCGATCTCGAACCGGCCAACCGGTTGACTCCCGGGTCTGCGGACTGCTTCCTCGGCTTCGATCTGCTCACGCTCGCCGAGGACCGAAACCTTGCCTACGGCAACGCGATCTCGACGCGGACGGTCGTCTCCACGAGCCGCACCGCAACCGGAGCAATGGTGTACGACCCGTCGATCCGGCACCCGGAAGAGGCGGGGCTGCTGGAGCGAGTTCGCACTGCCTGCGTGGAACTGTTCGACTTCGACGCGCTGGAGGCAGCGGACCGGATCTTCGGCAACACGATCGCCGCGAACTTCCTGCTCGTCGGCGCGGCGTACCAGACCGGTGCCCTCAGGCTCCCCGCCGCGGCCATCGAGGAAGCCATCACGATCAACGGCACGGCGGTGGCCGCGAACATTGCAGCGTTCACCTGGGGCCGCGTCGCCGTCACCGATCCCGCCGCGTTCCGCCGCGCCGGTACGACGCCCGCACCGACCCGTCCGCGTGAGGCCCCGGCGTCGGTCGCGACCTCTGGTCTCCACGGCGAGATTCTGCGCCTTGTCACCCGCCGCGCAATCGACCTGGTCGACTACCAGAACGTCAAGCTCGCCGACACCTACGTCGACTTCGTCGCGCGCATCGCAGCCGCGGAACAGGCCGTCACCGCCGAGACCCGGTTCAGCGAGGCCGTCGCCCGCAACCTGTTCAAGCTGATGGCGTACAAGGACGAATACGAGGTCGCCCGCCTCCTGACCGACCCGGCCTTCCTGAACTCCACCGACGAGGCCTTCGGCGGCGGAGCGATCTCCTTCAAACTCCACCCACCGGTTCTCCGGGCACTGGGCCGCAAGAAGAAGATCACCTTCGGCCCCCGATCCCACGGCACGCTCCGCACCCTCGCCCGCCTCAAGTCCCTCCGCGGCACCCCTGCCGACCTCTTCGGCTACGCCCACCTCCGCAGACTCGAACGCACTCTCCGCGACCACTACCGCGCCATGGTGACCACCTTGGCCGCCGACCTGGACATCGCCTCCTACGACCGCGCCGTCCAACTTGCCGAACTCCCCGACCTGATCCGCGGTTACGAATCCGTCAAACTCCGCAACATCACCATCTACGCCGAGGCGCTCCGCAACCTCGGCGTCGAACCACCCCTGTCCTGACCCGTACCTGGTTGAGCAGCCCGCAGGCACCTTCTGCGCTGGCACGCAGGTGGCAGCCGCGGCTGCTGTGAGCCCGCGCGCAGCTGCGCCCGTGTTCACGACCGGGCCGGGACATGTCACGGTGATCGACGTCCACACCGGCGAGTTGCTCTCAATCACATCGGCGACGCCGCTGAGTGCTGCTGTCGTCGAGAAGTTTGATGCTCTGCCGGGCGTCAAGACTTACACGGTCGACTTCTACGGACGCGTGATGTCGATCGCCAGAAGCTGATACCCGTCAGCTGCGGGCTCTGGTCTCGAGGAGCTCTGCCGCGAGCAATCCCTGTCCGGGCCACCGGTCAGCTAGGGGCGGGGTCCTCGTCTGGTGCCTGCTCGACCAAGCCATCGAGGAGTTCCTCGCCTCGTGATCCTCGCCTGCCATGAACAGGGATGCCATCCATCCGAACGTGCTGGTCGTGCGCAGCGCGCGGGCCATCGACACCCGACCCTGTCGTCGATCACGCCGAACGCGAGGAAGCCCTGCGCCGCTACAAGCTCATCCGCTGAACTCCCGATTCAGCGATTCTCGTCGACCAGAGGGGCGAGGGCTTTGCGCCATTGTTCGTCGGTCAGTCGGCTGACCAGCCGACCCTCGTCGAAACCCTCGTAGAGGAAGGAAGGGCACTCGGTATCCTTCCCCTGCAGGGTGAACGTGCGCATCGCTCGGCCGGTGCGGAGCTCGTACACGGTGACCTGATAGGTCGCGACGACTATCGGAACCTGCATCGCCGGCGCGTGGTAGCCGCAGGTGGGGCCGGACGGCTCCTCACTGGCCAGCCTGGCACAGGCTACGAGTTGCACGTCGTCGGTGACCGGCCGCTCCGTTATCAAGGGCCATTCGAAATCGAGGACGCCCGCCTCGTTCTCACTGAAGGCGACAACCGGGTGCGGCGCGGCGCCCGTGTACGGCGCGGCGTCGTCGTAGACCTTGCCGGCACAGGCAGGATCGAGATCGTACGACTCGCCAGGCAGCCTGCCCCGGAACCAATCCACCAACCAGACAACCCCGACAACCAGCGCCACGACAACTCCCGCCACGACGACGGACCGGCCTGTGCGTCGCCTCGCCACAGACTCTCCCCTCACAACCTCGCACGGCCTCTGCTGGCCGTTCTCTGCTCCGTCACTGCTCCGTCGGACGCTGACAAGTGTCGGTCATCGATGGGCAACGATGGGCGAGAAACCGCAGGTCAGGGCCCGATTTACACTGAACCGGAGATCAGGCCCGGTGCTGCCCCAGCGAAATCTGGATCCGAATCCTGCAAAGCCCTGCAGGAGCGCGGATTAGTACTTGCCGTAGACCTGGACCTTGGTGCCGATGGGGGTTTCTTGGAAGATGTGGTGGATTTCGGGGCGGGTGACGCGGACGCAGCGGTGGCTGGCGGGGTAGGGCTTGACGAGGGAGTTGACGCGGGAGCCGTGCAGCGCGATGCCGGGGCGGTCCTTCAGAAAGTAGATGGAGTCGTACATGTACGCGTCGTCGTACAGGCTGCTCTCGTGCGCGCCGGCCCACTTGCGCCAGACCTTGCCGGTGCGGTTCGGGGTGTCGTACCCGGGGGCGCCGGTCGAGATCCAGACGATCCGCTTGTAGGACTTCCCGACGATCTGGTACATGATCTGGCAAGTCTTGTTCACGTAGATGCCGGGCTCGCGTGTCGGCGTCGGGCGTTTGGTTGCGTTGAGCACCGAGTACGCGTCGTTCAGGGTCAGGCCGCCCCGGCTCACCGGCAGCCCGTGCGTCTCGCGCCACGCGCACAGCGCCTGCTTGGCGCGGGCGGTGATGTCCCCGTCGACGTCGCCGACCGGGTATCCGAGCTTGTCCAGTTGGCGTTCGACCCGCAGGGCGTAGTACTGCGGCCGCTGCTTCACCTTGGGCTTCGGCTTCACCGTGGGCTTCACAGTCGGCTTGACCGTCGGCGTTGCACTCGGCTCAGCCGTCGGGGGAGTGCTGCTGGAAGGCTGCGTGGGAGACGGTGTCGTTTCGCTCGCGGCCACGTCCGAGCACCCCGCCAGACCGAACGACAGTACGACGGCAGCGGCAGCAAGACCACGTCGACGAGACACGAGTTCCCCTCTCCTCAGCACTTTTCAGCGTCGCAGAAGCACGCCCGGTCGACGTGCAGCGACCCGCCGAGACTATTCCGCGAGAGGTTCCCCGACCGGGTCGAAGCCGGTTCCCGTCACCGAACTGTTGCCGAGTTCCGGTGCTGGATCGTCCCGCAACCGGCTGTACAGGTGCGCGTCCCGGAACTGCCCGGCGCGGAACTCGCTGCCCCGGATCACTCCCTCGAGCCGGAAACCCGCCTTCTCCAACGACTTCTGCTCGGCCAGGTTCTCCGGATGTGTCGCCGCCTGAATCCGGTACACCGGCGTGTGCTCGAACAGGTACGCCGTCAGCATCGCCTGCGCCCGCCACCCGATCCCACGCCCGCGGTACTCCGGCAGCAGCGCGATCCCGATCTCCCAGTACGTCGTCAAATGGTCGAACGACCCGGACCGCCACATCACGAACCCGGCCGTCTCGGCGTTCGCCCGGACGATCAGTCGCGAGTCGTCCTTCCCGAGGAATCCGTCCTCCGCGAATCGCCGTACCGGAGCCTGCGCGTCCCGGAACCCGCCCCAGTCCAGCCCGATCAGCCCCGGCTCCACCGCGAAACGCTGGAACAACCACAGATCATCTTCCGTGACAGGGCTCAGCACGACATCCATGGCTGACAGACTATGCACATGGAGTTCCGCATCCTGGGCCCGCTCGAGATCGTCGTCGACGGACGCACGCTCCCCACGCCGGCTCCGCGGTTGTGCGCGCTCCTCGCGATCCTGCTGCTGCGCCCGCATCGTGTGGTCTCGGTGGACGAGCTGATCGACGGGCTCTGGCCCGACGGCGCGCCCCAGCCGGCGAACCCCACCGCGACCGTCCATACCTATGTACGGCGCCTGCGCGACATCGTCGGCGCCGACGTACTGCAGACCCGCGGCCGCGGCTACCTGCTCGCCGCGGAGCCGACCGATCTCGTTGCCTTCCGCTCCGATCTCGCCGCCGCGGCCGCGGACCCGGCCCAACGGGTCGACCACCTCCGCAGCGCGCTCGAACGATGGCGCGGCGATCCGGTCAGCGTCGAGCCCACCGTCGCCGTCGGCCTCAACGAGGAACGGCTGACCGCGTTCGAGCAGTACTACGATGCGCGCCTCTCCCGCGGTGAGCACGCCGACGTCGTCCCGGACCTCCAGACGATCAGCGCACAAGAGCCGCTGCGCGAACGCCTGACCGCGCTGCTGATGATCGCCCTGTACCGCTGCGGCCGGCAGTCCGAGGCATTGTCGACGTACGACGCCTTCGCCGAGCGGCTCGTCGACGAGTTCGGACTTGATCCGACGGACGACCTCCGCGCCCTTCGCCAGTCGATCCTGACATCGACGCTCGACGCACCCGACAGCGAGTGGCAGCAGCAGAACCAGCTGCCGCTCGACATCCGCAACCTCGTCGGGCGGGCCGAGCTCGTCCGCGAGGTTGTCGATCTGCTGACCACGACCGACGGCGTCCGGATCGTCGCGCTGTCCGGGACGCCTGGCGTCGGCAAGACAGCTCTCGCCGTCCGCGTCGCGCACGAGGTGACCGCGCGATTCCCGGACGGTCAGTGGTTCGTCCGTCTGCGTGGCGCATCGGATCAGCCTCGGCGCGCGGACGACGTACTCGTCGAACTCCTGCGGGCGTCCGGCGTGGAGCCGCAAGCCATGCCCGACGACCGCGATGCCCGTGCCGCGCTGTTCCGCTCCCGCCTGGCAACCCGGCGCGTGCTGCTCGTCCTCGACGACGCCCGCGACGCCGCCCAGGTCCGGCACCTCCTCCCGGGTACGCCGTCCAGCGCGGTCCTGATCACGAGCCGGAACCCGCTGGACGCGCTCGCCGCCCTCGACAGCGGCATCCCGATCCGCGTACCCGCGCTGACCCCGCAGGCCAGCAAGTCGCTCCTCCAGTCGATGCTCGATCGCTCCACCGACGAAGAAGTGGAGGACCTTGCCGAGTTGTGCGGGGGTCTACCGCTCGCCCTCCGGATCGCGGGCGCGGTCGGGGCGCGCGGCTCGGTCGCGCATTTCGTCGACCGGATGCGTCGCCGGGGCGCGCTCGCGTCGCTGACCATCGACGACGACACCGCGGTCAGCTCGGCGTTCCGGACGTCGTACGACCTCCTTGACCCGGAGGTCCAGCGCGGGTTCCGGTTGCTGTCGCTGTTCCCGGGGCAGGAGTTCGCACCCGGCGCGGCGGAGGCGCTCATCGGACCGTCGTACGACGAGGTCCTCGACCGCCTCGAGGCCGCGAGCCTGCTGCAACCTGTCGGGCGTGGGCGATATCTCATGCACGACCTCGTCAAGGAGTACGCCGCTCAGCTCGCCGAGCCGGATCTCGACGCCTGGATTTCCTTGTGTCATTGGTATGTAGGCACCGCGGACGCCGCGATGACGGCTCTCGAACCCACAGGGGTCCGCGTTCCGCTACCGTCGTACGGCGAGCGCGCCGTCGCCGATCCGGAAGCGTGGCTGAGCGCGGAGCTCGGCAACGTCGAGGCTGTTGCGCAGCGCGCACTGGAGGTCGGTACCGGCGATGTCGCGTGGCAGCTTACCGACGCTCTTCGGCTGTACCTTGCCAAGAACAGCCTGCTCAGCGTTTGGCGTGCGCTGATCCAGCACGGTGAGGCCGGCGCTCGGGCGTCCGGTGACCTGCTCGGCCGTGGCGCGATGCTGCACGCACGCGGAGCCCTGGCCCGGACCGGGGGTTCCGGGGACGAAGCGATCGAGTGTTTCGAGCAGGCCGTGGAGCTTTATCGCGCGGGCGGTTTCACGCTTGGCGAGGGGGCGTTGCTGTGCAACTTGGCTGTCAGCCATAACGCCCAGGGTCAGCTTCGGAGGGCTGCGGAGCTGTTCGGCCGCGGGTTGGCGGTCTTCCGCGATTGTGGGGAGTTCGAGCGGATGCCGCGCGGTCTGAACGCGCAGGCGATGAACCACCTGCATCTCGGGGAGTTCCGCGAGGCGGTGACCTGCGCTACCGAGTCGTTGCGTCTCTCCAGCGGGGTCGACCAACTCGTTGCCCTGATCAATCGTGCCGGTGCTTATAAGGACACCGGTCAACTGGACCTTGCGATGGCTGACCTGAAAGCCGCCGAGCCGCTGGTGGACAACCGCCTCGACCGCGCTCAGTGGGGCCTGGCACTGGCTGACGTGCAGAACCGCAGTGGCGATCACGAGGCAGCACGCGCGACCGCGAACGACGTACTGGAGATCAGTCGCGAGATCGGCAGCACGTACGAAACCTGCGTCGCGTTGCAGGCGCTCGCCGAGTCCTACCTGTACGCCGGTGACGTGGCGACCGGCCGGACCTACCTGGAGGAGGTGGAACCGCTCGCGATGAAGTCCGGCTACACAACGGTGCTGACCGAGGTCCGCTGCCACCTGGCCTACTGCAACTTCCTGGACGGCCAAGTCGACCTGGCCCACTCCCAGGCGACCGCTGTCCTCGCCGAATGCGAGGTCATCGACTACGGCATCGGACAGCAGCGAGCCCACAGCCTGCTGGCACGCTGCTGTACCGCGCTCGATCGCGCAGACGAAGCGGCCGCCCATCAAGGGGCGGCCGACACCTTCTGCGAACGGTCGGGCTACGTGCCCTAGGCGGTCACAGCCCCAGGTCGCGGAGGAACTCCGGCTTGTAGGCCTGGAGTACGACGTACCGCGGGTCCGGAACCTCCATGTCCGCGTTCTTTGCCGCGTCCCCGGCCGCGTCGTGCGGCCCGACCGGGACACTCGGGTCGGTCCATTCCTGCTCGGAAGGGTTCCAGCGGGTGATCGTGTACTTCGCCTCGAGGTGGTCGTCCCCGACGAGATCCTTGGCGGTCCGCTCCGCCTCCTGAGCGTCCTCGAGCGTGTGCGTGTACAGCAGCATCCGGTTCCCGTCCCGAGTCACCGTCACCTGACTCCCGAGCCGCTTCTGCGCGTCGTCATCCAGATCCAACGCCCGCAACCGCTCCCAGAACGTCAACCCGTGCTCGTCGTTCCCAAGCACAACCTCAACCCGAAACTCCTCATCCGCCATGAACCACACCCTACCGACCGCAGGAGGCGCGGGTCCGCAGCACGGGGCAGGGCGGACCGCCAGGCCATCACAATCGCGCCGCCGGCGTCGCTCGCCGCCTGGACGGTGCGGCTTCGGGGCGATTGTGATGGGCCGGCGGTCGCCTGCGGCGGGGGCGGGGGGCGGGGCAACATGCGGCACCGCAGAATCACGCTGGTTCGATCGACTAGAGTTCTTAGTTATGGAGCTGAGGCATTTGGAGCACTTCGTGGCGGTGGCCGAGCAGAAGCACTTCACGCGGGCCGCCGAGGCGATGTCGATCTCGCAGTCCGGGTTGTCCGCCTCGATCCGCGCGCTCGAACGGGAGCTGCGGGCCTCCCTGTTCGTGCGCAACACCCGCAGCGTGGAGCTCACCGAGGCGGGGCGGGCCCTGCTGTGCGAGGGACGCCGTACGCTGGCCGCCGCCGAGGCCGCGAAGGACGCGGTCGCCGCGGTGCAGGGGCTGCTGCGCGGTCACCTGACGGTCGGGCTGGAGCAGTGCCTCGGGGTGGTCGACGTACCGGCGCTGCTCGCCAAGTTCCGCTCCGCGTATCCAGGGGTGGAGATCGAGGTCCGGCAGGGCGGCTCCACGCCGATGCTCGACGAACTCGCCTCCGGCCGCCTCGACGTCGCGTTCGTCGCGACCGCCGGCGACCCGGTCGACGGGCTCGATCTGCGCCCGCTGTCCCGCGAGTCGATGGTGCTCGTCTGCGCCCCCGACCACCGCCTCGCGAAGGCGTCCGGCGTGACGCTGGACGACCTGGCGGGGGAGTCGTTCGTCGACTTCGACCCGACCTGGGGCGCCCGTGCGATCTCCGACCGCGCGTTCGCCACGGCCGGTGTCGCGCATCCGGTGACGATCGAGGTGAACGACGTACACACCCTCCTGGCGCTCGTCGCACACAACCTCGGCGTGGCCCTCGTCCCCGAGCGCATCGCCGCCAAACGCGGCGACCACGCCACCGTCACCCTCGCCCCCGGCACCGCCTCCCACTGGCAGGTCTCGGTAGCAGTCCCCACCGGCCCGGCTGCCTCCCTGGCCGCCGACGCCCTGCTCGGCATGCTCCCGACGACGGCGGGTCACGCCTGACCGTCATGCGTATTGCAGGTCCGCCGAGCTGATCTGGTTACCTGCGACGGTGAAGTCGTAGTGGGCGAGCCAGCCGTTCGACCCCGCCGGTGCCCAGCGGACCAGGAGCTTCTGTCCGTCGGGGCGGCGTTCGACGATCCGTACGACGTGCAGGCTGCCGCCGATCACCTCGTTGCGGGCCCACGTCCGGATCGCGTCCCGGCCGGCGATCGTCCGCGACACGTCGACGATCCGTCCGTCCGGGCGGAACGCGTTCACCAGCCCGTCGAGGTCCTGCCGGTTGACGGCGTCGACGTACGTCCGCACTGCCACGAGCACGTCCCGCGGCGTCGTCGTACCCGCACTGCTCGAACTCTCGGGCCCGCTCGACGCGCTGGGCCCGCTCGATTCGCTCGACCGGACTGCCTCGTCCGGCGTGGCGGAAGGTCCACTGCCGCAGCCGCCGACCGTGAGTACGACTGCCGCGGACACCCACGACAGGATCGCGCGAGCAGCGATCACCGGTCGTCCCGGAGCAGGGTCGCGCCGACGGGTGCGATTCGGGCGAGTACGGCGTCGATGCGCTCGAGCGTGTCCGGATGCAACGTGATGTCCGCGGCCGCCAGGTTCTCGACGATGTGCGCCGGCGTACGACTGCCGGGAATCGGCACCACCGCCTGGTCCTGGTGCAACAACCACGCCAGCGCCAGCTGACTCCGGGTGATCCCGAGATCCGCCGCGAGCGCCTGCAGTGCGTCGTACGACGCGTTGTTCGCCTTCAGGCTCTCGGCGTCGAACCGCGGCGCGTTGTTCCGGAAGTCGTCCTCGCCCAGCGCCTGCACAGTCCCCGTCAGGAACCCCGCGCCGAGCGGACTCCACGGTACGACGCCGACGCCGAGCTCCCGTGCCGCCTCGAGCAGTTCGGGATCGATCGGCCGCCACATCGACCACTCGGTCTGGACGGCAGCGATCGGATGTACGGCGTACGCGCGCCGCAGCTCGTCCGGTGTCACGTTCGACAACCCGAGCTGTCGTACCTTGCCGTCGGCAACCAGTTCGGCCATCGCGCCGACGGTGTCCTCGATCGGCACCTGGGGATCCGGGAAGTGCAGGTAGTAGAGGTCGATCACGTCGGTGCCGAGATTGCGCAAGCTGGCCTCGGCGTACCCGCGAACGTACTTCGGCTCCGCGTTGACCAGCAGCTGCTCGAACGCGAACCCGACCTCGATCGGATGCGGTTGCGCACCGTCGTCGAGCCGCAGACCGAACTTCGTCGCGACCGTCACCTCGTCGCGCCGCCCGCGGATCGCCCGCCCGACGAGCTTCTCGTTGTGCGCGTCGTCGCCGTACCCGTCACTGGTGTCGATGAACGTCCCGCCCGCATCGATCGCCGCGGTCAGCGCCGCGAGCCCGCGCTCGTCGTCGATCGCGCCGTACATGCCGGGGGAGAGGACCATCGCGCCGAACCCGATCGCCGGTACGTCGAGCCCGCCGAGATTCCTTGTCTTCGTCATGCGCCCAGCATCGACGCGGTGCCTGCCGCCGCACCAAGACCTGTTGCTATAACCATTGGTTATGGATGCGCACCTGCGGGAACTCCGGTACTTCGTCGCGGCCGCCGAGGAATCGACCGTGACGGCCGCGGCGGCACGCCTGTTCGTCTCACAGCCGGCGCTCTCGAAGCAGCTCCGTGCGCTCGAACGGCGCCTCGGGTTCGACCTGTTCGACCGCGGGCCGCGCGGTCTGGCGCTGACCTCGCAGGGGAGCGCCTTGCTGCCGGTGGCGCGGGAGGTGCTTGCGCTGTGGGACCGCGGGTACGCCGAAGCGCGGGCAGCGGCCCACCCGCATCAGTTGGTCGTCGGCATGCAGACCGCTGTCGGTCGCGATCTCCAACGACCTGCCGTCGAGCGCTTCCGTGCCCGATTCCCGAGTTGGACAGTCTCGCTGCGCCTGGTCGGCTGGGACGATCCCACCGCCGGCCTGGCCGACGGGACCAGCGACGTCGCGTTCGTCTGGCTCCCGACCGCCGCCGACCTAGCGACCCGGGTCCTGATCAGCGAACCTCGCTGGGTGGCGCTACCCACCGCCCACCCGCTGGCCGACCGTGCCGAGATTCCCTTCGAGCTCCTGCTCGACGAGCCCTTCGTAGCTCTCCCATCCGCCGCGGGCCCACTCCGCGACTTCTGGCTGGCCGTCGCCGACCGCCCGCGCCCACCCGTCATAGCCGCCGAGGCAACAGCCGCCGACGAGGTCCTCGAACTGGTCACCGCAGGCGTCGGCATCGCCCTCCTGGCCGAGGGCAACACAGACCTCTACCAACGCCCCGGCCTAACCTGCCGCCCCGTCCCCAACCTCCCACCCGCCCAACTAGCGGTCGCCTGCCGCCCCGACGAACCCCGAAAAGAGGTCCACCACTTCATCACCTGTGTCCAGCCCTGACGACCGCCTCAGGTGGCTCGCCGCGACGGTGGTGCCCGCCTGGGTGGCGCCGGCCCGCCGTACGACGGGCCGGCGACCTACCTACCAGGCGTAGTCTTCCGGGGCGGTCTTGTAGCCCGGGAAGATCTCGTCGAGGCGGGTGAGGGTCTTCTCGTCGAGCTTGATCTCGACCGCGCGTACGGCAGACTCGAGTTGCTCCATCGTCCGCGGGCCGACGATCGGACCGGTCACCGCTGGCTGGTGCAGGAGCCACGCGAGCGCGAGTTCACCCGGTTCGTGCCCGAGCTCGTCCGCGAACGCCTCGTACTGCTCGATCTGCGGCCGCAACTTGTCGAGCGTCTCCTTCGCGCGGCCCTCGAGCCGACGTACGCCCTCGTTCTCCTTGCGGATCACGCCACCCAGCAGCCCACCGTGCAGCGGCGACCACGGGATCACGCCCAGCCCGTACGCCTGCGCCGCCGGCAGCAGCTCACGCTCGACGTCACGCTGGATCAGGTTGTACAGCGACTGCTCGCTCACGAGACCCGCGTAGTTCCGCCGCGCGGCGGCCTCCTGAGCCTGCGCGATGTGCCATCCCGCGAAGTTGCTCGACCCGGCGTACAGCACCTTGCCCTGCTGTACGGCGACCTCCATCGCCTGCCAGATCTCTTCCCACGGGGTGTTCCGGTCGATGTGATGGAACTGGTACAGATCCACGTAGTCCGTCTGCAGCCGCTTCAGACTCGCGTCGAGCGCGCGACGGATGTTCAGCGCGGACAGGCGGCTCGTGTTCGGCCAGTCCTGCCCCATGTCGCCGTACACCTTGGTCGCCAGCACCGTCTTCTCGCGGTTCTTCGCATCCTTGGCGAACCACTCGCCGATGATCTCCTCGGTCCGCCCCGGGTAGATCGACCGCCCGTACCCGTTCGCCGTATCGAAGAAGTTGATCCCCACGTCATGCGCCCGCTCCATGATCGCGTGCGCATCCCCCACCTCGGTGTGAGGCCCGAAGTTCATCGTCCCCAAAACGATCCGACTGACGTTCAGTCCCGTACGCCCAAGCTGAGTAAATTCCATACCCCCACCCTCCCGCGCCCCCGCTCAGACTTCCAACAGAAGAATCTGCACAGTCCTATGACCGCACGTTCTGAGTCTGCGGGTAATAGTCCCCACGCGGTGCTACGCGCGGCTCCTCCGTCGCCGTGCTCCGCGCCGCTCCCACCCGCCCCCGGCTTAGCGCCGGATGTTGCCGGCTGCCGCCGGCGCTCTGCGGCTGCCGCCGCACCGACTGCCTCGTACTGGTGCCAGCACGTGTGCTCGAGCGGACCTGCTGGTGGCGCCTAGGGATCCGCGGCGCGCCGGTCGCGCTCGCCTGGCCGGAATCCGCCGCACCGTCAGGCACGTCGCGCGAGCGTCCGCCGTCGGAATCACCGTACGCCAATGGCCTGCTCGGGCTTCAAAGGAATTTCAGGATCGCTGTCGAATGATCGCGGACAGGTCGAGCCAGCTCAGTCAGTTCGCCGCCGTCTGCGAAGCGAAGTAGTCGTGTGGCGGCGGCAAGCGTAGCGACATGCCCTGCCCGAGTGTCAAGGAACTCTGAGAGTGCTCGGCTGATCCTCCGCGCGAGATCTGGATACGCCAGGCTTGTGCAGACGAGGGTCGCGGCGTCGTAGCCTGCGGGTGCTTTACCCCAGGTCTCCCAGTCGAGGATCGCAAGCGTGGGAGCGGTGAGGTTGCCCCAATGGAGGTCGCAGTGTGCGGTTGTCCAGGGCACGGAAGCGACGTCGACGTCGACACCGAAGAAAGCCCTGATTCCGTCGTTCACGTGGTCAGCGTCGACGCCCTGAGCCGGCACGGGATGCGCGGCGAGTGCATGCAGTGCTCGGTTGAGGTCGGACAGCCACTGATCGGAGATGTCGACCTGGAGGGCGGGGGTCATCCCGGTGGAGATCGTTGTGGAGGCCACAAAGGTGCTGACCTCGCCGCGCAACCTTCGCCCGTTGTCCTCCCATTCTCGCCACCGTTTGACAGTGGGCTTGGGTACGTCGTGGATCGTGTTGGCGGCGAGGTTCTGGCCGAGGTACTCGCCGTCACCCCACTCCGGGTCGGCGTACACGACCCGCAGCCACGCGTCCTCACCGGCATCGATGACGCGGCAACCGACCGAGTGCAACCTCCCCGTATGCACCGGCAGACCGACTCTCTCGACACCAAACTCCTGGGCTGCCCACTCCAGATGAGCCTCCATCCAGGCGCGGCGCGTCCCGGCACTCACCGGTCGGCCTCGTCGACATATCGCAGATCAAGTTCGGACACGAGGGCCTCCGCGAGCTCCTGCCGTTGGGTGGGATCGATCAGGATGCCATCCAGGTTCCTGGCGCCGCGGACGGTGGACAGGTCGTTGCCGCGGCAGTCGAAATCTGTGTAGGAGCCGCCATCGAACTCGACCGCTTCGAGAGTGCAGTTGGACATATGCCCACCAACAAGGTTCGACCTCCGGAATGTCACCTCCTTGAAACGGGTGCCGACGAAGACAGCGGATGCGCTCGCATGGATCGTCTCGAAGGTCGCGTACTCGACCCGACAGTTGTCGAAGACGACATTGCTCCACTTGTTGTCGACGAAGTTCGCGCCGAGCAGCTTGCAGTTGCGGAACACCACCCGAGACAGAACGCAGTCGATCCAATCGCTGGACATGAGCACGCACCGATCGATCACAACTGATTGGAGAGTCACCTGGCTGAAGGTCAGGCGCTCAGCCTCGATCCGCCTCAGCCTGCCCCCGGACAGCGTCGTGTCTGCCGCTATCAAATGGCGGACAGACGTGTCGGCGTACAGGAAGTCGGCCAGGGACTCGGCACCGTCCAATTCGTCGACCGCAGTCAGTTCGTCGTCCTCGACTGAAGGCTTGAGGATCTTCGCTCGTCCGTACTGTTCGATCTCCATCGGCACCCGTTCAGGACAAAAGTGACAAGGATCAACCTAGCGGTTCCGGAAGTAGACGGTCTTCTTCTTGAATGGCTTCGGCTTCTGAGCCCAGTTGTCCCAGCTCGACTTGTTGTTCCACCCGACCACTGCAGGTGGAAGAACTTCCTGGCGTCGGGCCTCGATCATGTCTGCGACGTCAGGGGAGTCGGTGGTTGCCAACTGCTCAAGGATCGTCATTCTGCGGTGCTCCTTTCGGAATTGATGTCATGCAGTGCAAGCACTACTGCTTGCACCGAAGTTCGGCAGTGCTCGGTTTCAGTGGCGACGAAGGTGCCGTGCTCGAAGTATCTGTTTCCGGCATGAGCGCCTTGGCAGTGAGCGAAGAACTCGCAGGCTGCCCTGCAACGCTCGATGCCGACGCGGAACTCCTGCACATAACTGAGCCCCGCCGCGCGGTTGATGATTGCCAGGAGCGGATCAGCGAGAACATTGCCGGCTACGAAGTCGTGGTAGCGCTCGCTGCGCGCGCCCAGCAACTCCGGCGACAACAGCACCGTGTCGCCGTTCCAGCCGATGGTGGGAATCGGGTCGTGCAACACGCCCGCCGCCCGGGCTGACGGAGCCAAAGCCAGGTACTCGAGCAAGTGCTCGACCTCTCGCACCTTCATGCCAGGGTTTGCCTCGCTCCAGAGGAAGGCGTCGCGCCAGAAGTGGCGTGCCTGGTCGATCGTGGGTGTGCCGTGGTGGAGGTTCGTCCCTTCCTTCTCCTCCATGTTGATGCCTACGTACGGACAGCCCAACGCTGCGAGGAAGTCCAGGATCTCGGACGCTCGTCCGGCGTTCGCTTGGTCGACGACCGCGATGACTGTGAAGTGGATGTCTCGCCCTTGCAGCATGGAGAGTCCTGCAACGATTCGGTCGAAGGCTGGCTGGCCGCGCCAGTCAACGCGATTTCCAGTCATTTCGGGCGGACCGTCGACACTCACTCCGACCGACACGTCGTACTCGTCGAAGAGGTCACACCACTCGTCACTGATCAACGTCGCGTTGGTCTGGATCACGTGCAAGATCCGGCCGGCACGCCGCAACCGTTCAAAGGGCGCCAGCAGTTCGCGCATCGCCCTGACCCCGATGGTCAACGGCTCGCCGCCGTGCCAGACGATCTCAAGCACGCCGTCAGATGGCCATGCGTCAGGGATGCCGTCCGCGATCGCTTGGGCGACCGCCGGCGACATATCTCGCTTCAGCTTCCGTGCCGGCAGGTAGCAATACGAACAATCGAGGTTGCACAGCGACGTCGGCTGCAGGATCAGCGCTGCCGGTTCAGTGGCCAGCCACGGTAGTGCAGTCTCTGACCTTGGCGGGTCGTACCCGAGTTGTTGTACGGCGGACATTGGCCTACTCCGATCTCCTCTGTGGGCAGAGGCCACGCCCGCCCAGCGTGCAGGGCACCGAGCAGGCTGTGGTTTGGGGGTGGAACGGCGGAACGGACGCGGAGTGCAGGGGACTGGAGGAGAACGAGGAGTCGTCCCCCTCTCAGCACGTCCGCTCCGCCGGCTCGTAGGCGATCAGCACCTGATGACCGCTGTGGAGGAGGTACTCGCGGATCTGCAGTGGGTTGCCGAGCATCCACAGGTGGTGCAGGGTCGGTACGACGAGGGGCGCTCCGTGGGACTCCATGAGCGCGCTGAGGAGGCCACGGACGGTGTCGAGGGCTACGTGGGTATGGATGTATGCCCTCTCGAGTCGATAGCCGCATTCGCCAGCACGGTCGATCAGCCTTTGATGCGTCGCCAGAAGCTCGTCGAGATCCCGGATGTGCTGCATTGAGATGAGACCGATTGCTGGCGTTTCTGACACCTCACAGACCCTTTCGCCGGTCAGTGCCCGAGCACGATCTTGATGCCGTTCGACTCGAGACGCTCGACAACGGCTGAGGCGTCGCCCGCGACCTCGAAGTGGTGGATGTCGGGTGCGATGATCATTCGCTGCTCGTTACGCATCACGGCGGCGAGCAGATCGTGGAACGCTTCCGGCGCGGTCTCGATGTCCTCGACATGGATCGCGATCAGTTGCACGCTGAGTCGTCGTGCAGAGTCGACGATCAGATGCCGCGCCCTGGCCAGCTCTGCGTCGCTCATGAGGAAGTGCTTCCGCAGGTAGCCGTACGCCTTCACGATGTGGTCCTGTCCGCCGTGGTCGGCGGTGGCATCTGCCGTGATCGCCGTCATCGCAGTGCGAGCCTCCTTAGCACGGGCTCGGTGCAGACCCGAACCTGGAGCCGAGGCGCGTGGCTACTGTCATTCATTTCCGCCGCCAAGATCGCGTAGCAGGTCGGTCAGCATCAGGATCGTCAGGACTGCCGCGATGCATGACACGACGAGTAGTGCTGGTGTCATTGGTCGGCCTCCTCACTCTTCGGAGTCGTCGGTATCGACTTCACGCTGTGTATTCAGACGATGACCCTCGCGCCTACCGCGCCACTACGGGCCGTGCTCATCTACGGCACCTATCGGCAGCGCCGATAGACTCATCGAATGAGCGCGCGTTAACGTCGCAGAGCCACCTAGCGACGAGGAGTGACCATGACGGCATCGCAGCCGCCGCTCGACTCCGCCTGGTGGGATCGCCCGGAGTTGCGCTCGGTGCTGGCGACTCGTGATGTCGCCGGCATCTTTCGCTGGCTGCAGCGGCACGGCTGGAGCCAGACCCAAATCGGGGCGCGCACGTACCAGTCACAAGGCGAAGTGTCCGAGATCCTCAAGGGCCGCCAGGTCAAGGCGTACGACGTCCTGGAACGCATCGCCGACGCGTTGGAGATCCCGCGTGGCCTGATGGGTCTGGCCTACAGCACCACATCGCAACCCGCCGCCGATGAGTGTCGAGTGCTGACGATCGATGATCGGAGAAACTTCGCCGGGGCGGTCGCGAGTGTCGCGTTCGGCTCGGTGAACGACGAGGCCAAGAAATGGCTACCGGAGTTCGCAGGCAGCGTGGGCACAGTGCCTGCTGTCATCACTGAATCCGACGTGCAGCAGGTTGTGTCGATCACGGTCGAGCTGCGAAAGCTGGACCAGCGCTACGGCGGCGGGGCAGCTGTCGATGCGTCGCTGGGGTTCTACGGGTATGCCCGTCGAATGATCCACTCGGCCGCAGATGCTGGAACGCACAGAGACCTGAAGGTCTCACTGGCGGACTTCAGCAGCATGCTCGGCTGGTCGTTCCACGACATCGGCGATCAATCCTCGGCCAGGCGCTATCTGATGAACGCACTGGTCCTTGCGAAGGACGCCGACGAGCCTTCGCTGGCCTCCTCGATTCTTTATCGTCTCGGGCGAGTGAGCATGCAGGAAGCACAACCGGCCGAGGCGCTGAGGATGCTGCAACTCGGACAACTGGCTGCGCAGGACGCAGGCGATCCCGCGGAGGTCGCTCGGCTCCACGCCAACGAAGCACTCGCCTACGCAATGCTCGGAAAGCACGATCACGTGCAGGACGCCCTTGCTCGTGCGGAGCACGAAATGGGTCGCGCCGATCGGAGCCGTGTCTCGCCGTGGACGACTCTCTACTTCACACCTGGCGACTACACCGGGCATCAGGCACTGGTCTACAACTCGCTCGCCGGCTACACCAAGGACCGACGTCAGAGCCGGGAATACGCTGTACGCGCGGTGGCCTTGGCGCACCAGGCACTGCAGGAATCGGGACCAGACAGATCAAGGCGCAGCAAGACCTTCGATCGCATCATCCTCTCGACGAACCTCCTGCGAACGAACGAGATCGACACTGGCATCGAGGTTGCCCATCAAGTGATCAGTGAGACCCAGACCCTGCGCAGCGGACGCGGCATCGGGCGTTTGGCCGAGATCGCCACCGCGGCAGCCGACCTACCAGACAACGCCGACACGAAGGAACTCGTGCAGCAACTCGGAACTGTCCGCAAGACCGCCCTGAAGGCGCTCACCGCATGACCAATGTGACACCAGAGCTCGACCAGAAGCTCAAGCACGCGCTGAAGGGCATTTGCCAGGAAGCGGGGCTTGTCGCCGACGAGGCGGAACTCATCAAGTACACGAACAACGCTGTCTTCCGCCTGCCCAGCCAAGGCGTCGTGGTTCGGTTCGGTGCCGGCGACCTCGCGAGCCAGCGCGCCAATCACGTCGCCAACATCGCAGCCTGGTTGGCGGCGAACGATGCACCAGCCGCCAGACTCGCACCGGGGCCCACTCAGCCGGTCCTGTTCGAGAACTACTCGGCAACCATCTGGCAACTCCTCGAGGCAGGCAACCCCTCCTGGACTGGAGCCGACCTAGCTCAACCGATCCTTGGCTGGCACAAACTCACCCCGCTACCCGGCCTCAAACACTGGGACCCCTTCAGTAGCGCCCGCAGCCGGCTCGCCCTGGCCGACGGCCTTCCAGCAGACGATCACGCCTGGCTCACCGCGCAATGGTTGGACATCGAGGCGGAGTACCGAGCCATACTCCCGGAGTTGCAAGTCGGCCTCCTCCACGGCGACGCTTACATCGGCAACCTGCTCAAGGAACCCACAGGCCGCTTCGTCCTCTGCGACTTCGACGGAACGAGCATCGGCCCAATTGCCTACGACCTCGTCGTCGCGGCAGTCAGTGCACTCCGCTTCGGCGCCGAACAAGACTACGAGGCCCTGGCAGCAACGTACGGCCTGGACGTCACCACCCTCTCGTCCTGGCCGGTCCTGCGCAGAATCCGCGAGCTCGTCCTGGTCACGAGCGTCATCACCGACCTCCGCAACCGCCCGGAAATCGCGAAAATCCACGCCCACCGCCTATCCACCCTCAGATCCGGCGCCAACGAACTCTGGCACCGCTACAAGTAGGGCGGCGGTCTGATCACGGACGGAGCGTGTGTTGCTGGAGCGCATCGGGGTGCCGTACATCGCCGTGGACCTGGGCACGCCGACAGGTTCGCCTTGCCGGCGAGGGAACCGGGGCCTCCGAGCCACCCAGAGATGACGCGGAGCGAGCCGACTGACTCTCGTCGCCCCGAAGCGGGAATGGTCTTTCAGACTGCGGCCGAGGCATTCCATCGGCGAGGACTTGGCTCGGCCTGTGGCGGATACGGCTGTGCTCGTCGTACTTGGACAGCCAGCATCCCAACGAGGGGAAGTGTGGAGCAGACCGCGGTGATTCAGATCGTTTCGAAAAGGGTCGATGCTGCCGTCGTCCGTGCCACTGGGCGCACGGCGACGGATCCGCTCTCCGTCTCGAACCAGTTTCGTGTCATGACGTCGTCGAGTGAATCCGTGTCGACTTCCATTCCGAGCGCCGCGGCCAGGACATGGGCAGCCAGTCTGGGCGGGATGGCGTTGCCGATCTGCTGAGACTTGTCCCGACCGGACCATGGGTAATCGCGCGGGAACGTCTGCAGGGCGCCGGCTTCCTCGGACGTGAAACGGTCTCCGTCGTCGCCGTCGGGCGTCTCGATCCTGTTTCGCGAAATCTTCCCGGTGACCGTCGCAGAGGGCTGGTCGGATCGGCGTCGTCCACGATTCTTCGGGTCGCCACCGGTGCCGTAATTGGAAATCACCGTGAAAGGGGTCGGTCGGTCCAGTGTCTCCTCCATGGTGCGCCAGGGCCGTAGCGCCTGGTCGCCGTCTTCCTTCGATACATCCTGTCGAAACGGGCGGTGAGTCGGTTTCGGAAGCACGACCGCCGTCTTTCGTCTTGCAATCAAGATGGCGCGACGTCGCGTCTGAGGAACACCGTACTGCTCAGTCTGCAGCACCTCGCATTCGCAGCTGTAGTCGAGACCGAGGAGCACTTCGCGGATGGTTCTCCACACCGGAAGGACAGCGGGAACCTGTTCGAGGACGATTGACTCGAATGCATCGCCTGCGCGGTGCGCGTCCAAGATCCAGCGGAGCGGCTCGAGGACCAGACGTGTGCGCTCGTCGACGGTCGTCAACACCGTCTCGGCATCTTCGCCGGACGCCATCCTCCGTGCGGCGGTGACCACCAGGCTCAAGGCACGTCGCCCCGAGCCGCTGCCGGCCACTGTGTAGGTCTGGCAAGGCGGCCCACCGGCCAACACCTTGGCGTTGGAAAACTCCTTCGCCTCGTAGGCGCGTACGTCACCCTGGATGGTCGACAGGCCCGCCGCACGCCGCGTCTCGCAAGCGTCGTCGTCCCACTCGATTCCCTCGACCGAGATACCGAGCCATCGCGCGGCAACATCGAGGCCGCCTGGGCCGGCGAACAAATCCACCATGTGCAGTTCCGACGGCAGACCGTTCTGCTCCCGCGTCATGGAGCGCAGTATAGGGCTCGCGAGTCGGGGGCACCCGTCCGCAACGCCGGCACCCCGAGGCAATCGTCGCACCCCGAGGTACGGCGGTTCGGAAGACACGGTCGACGCTTCGTGAGAGGTTTGGCGTAGTCATGAGTACGTATGGGACAGATCGACGGTCGGCCGGAGCGGCGCGCGCTCAGGGCGGCGCTCGTCCGGTCCTGCTGACGTCCACGCAGACATCGGCGCGCATGTCTCGCCAGGCGAGACGCGACACTCAGCCTGAGCTCGAGCTGCGACGACGCTTGCACCGCCTCGGATACCGCTATCGCGTCAATCATCCTTTGCCGGGCATGCCCCGGCGTCGGGCCGATCTGACATTCACTGCGAGGCGGGTCGCCGTGTTCGTCGACGGCTGCTTCTGGCACGGCTGCCCGGAACACGCGACCAGCCCGCGTCACAACGGCGTGTGGTGGGCCGAGAAGCTTCGAAGGAACGTCGAACGGGATCGTGAAACCGATTCTCTCTTGGTTGACGCAGGCTGGACCGTCGTCAGGATCTGGGAGCACGAGGACCCCGACCTGGCCACCCAACGTGTCGTCCGAGCCTTGACCGAAGCCACCGGTTCGGGTGACTGTACGTAACGCGCGGCTGTCTAGTCCGATATACGCGCGGGGGCAACGACCAGCTGGGTGTCCAGCACGGCGCTGACCTCGTTTGCAGCGACGAGCATGGGGAACACATGAGTGACGAGATCGACGCCAAGTACGAGGTGTTCAGGGACCTTCTCGAGACGAGGACGCCCGAGGAGGCCGTCAAGTCGCTCGAGGTACTCGGGCTTCGTGACGACGTCATCCAGCGGATCAGGGACCGTCACGAACAGCGGGTGATCGAGATCCGTGAAATGGACGAGCCCCGGGTCGTGTACAAGGACAACCGGGTCACCTGGTACACGGGTCCGCGAGCCGGTGACAAGTGTTGGCCGGCGATCGTCGACAAGCTCCGCGACACCGGATGGAACGACTCGGCCGTCGAGTCTCTCGACGCGGCGTCGACCAAGGTGGTGTCGCTCCTCAGCCACCCGAAGGAACGTGAGTTCTCGACACGCGGATTGGTCGTCGGCTACGTCCAGTCCGGCAAGACCACGAACTTCACCGCCGTGATGGCGAAGGCTGCCGATCGCGGCTACAAGCTGTTCATCGTGCTCGCGGGCGTCCACAACGGGTTGCGACGCCAGACCCAGGCCCGCCTGGTGCAACAGCTCATCGAGCCGAACCCCACCCGATGGGCGCAGCTCACGGACCTCGACAGGGATTTCGTACCGACCGCGAACGCGGCGTCCTTCTTCGGGAAGAGCAACCGCACCCACGTCCTGTGCGTGATCAAGAAGAACGCGACGGTCCTGCGGAAGTTCGGTGCGTGGCTGCGGTCGGCATCCGACTATCTGGGGGACTGCCCTGCGCTGGTGATCGACGACGAGGCCGACCAGGCGACGGTGGCTTCCAGGACCATCAACCCGCTGATCCACGACATCATGGGCGTGCTGCCGAAGTCCGCCTATGTCGGGTACACGGCGACGCCGTTCGCCAATCTCCTGATCGACCCGAGTTCGGGTGACCTCTATCCGAGCGACTTCGTCGTCAACCTGCCCAAGCCGGCCGGCCACTTCGGAACCGAGGTGATCTTTGGTCGCTATGCCCTGGACGGCGAGGACCCTGGGGAGGTCGACGACGGCTACGACATGATCCGCACCGTACCGAAGTCCGACATCGACTTCGTCCGTCCGAAGCGGCGCGACGACATCGAGACCTTTCAGCCGACGGTGACCGAGACCCTCGGGACTGCGGTCAAGTACTTCTGGCTCAGCACGGCAGCGCGTCGGGTGCGGGGCACCGGGGTGAAGCACAGCACGATGCTGATTCACACCAGCGTGAACACCGTCGTTCACAACGGTTTCCGCGCGCCGCTCGAGAAACTTCGCCGCGATCTGCGCGCGGACCTGCACGACCCGGACGTTCAGCAAGAGTTGCGGTCCCTGTGGGACGCGGAGACGGCGAGGGTGCCGGCATCCGATTTCGGGGAGCGGACGGTGTCCTTCGACGAATTGCTGGTGGAGTTGCCCGGCGTGGTCGACGACTGCCGGATCATCATGGACAACTCCAGCAGCGAGGACCGACTCGACTACGAATCCGGACCGGTCGTCGCGATCGCGGTCGGCGGCAACACGTTGTCCAGGGGCTTGACCCTCGAGGGCTTGTCCGTCAGCTACTTCGTTCGGGCGGTCTCCGCCTATGACACGCTCCTGCAGATGGGCCGCTGGTTCGGCTATCGGGACGGATATGCGGACCTCCCCAGGATCTGGATGACGGAAGAGTTGCAGGACTGGTTCCGGCACCTGTCGACCGTCGAGACCGAGATGCGCCGTGACATCGACCTGTACATGACCGAGGACAAGGATCCGTTGACGTTCGCGGTGAGGTTGCGGACGCACCCTTCGCTGCGCGTCACAACTGCAGCGAAGATGAAGGACGCCGTCAAAGCTTGGTCGGCGTACGGCGGGCAGCGTGTGCAGACCAGATACTTCCGCCGGGACAAGACCTGGCTCGAGGTCAATCAGAACGCGGCAAGAGATCTGGTAACCCGAGCGATGGCCTCCGGCCTGCACGAGGCGGATGCCGAGCACGGCCGACACATCTTTCGAGATGTGCCGTACGAGCACGTTCTCGACTTCCTCCGGGTCTACCAGTTCCACGAGAAGTCGCAGGAGTGCGACTCGGACCTGTTGATCCGCTACATCGAACGGCGGAGAAAAGAGGTCGGGTCGCTGGCCAACTGGAATGTTGCGCTTGTCGGCAATCCTGTCGACACCCAGCTAGGCTCCTTCGAATTCGCCCCCGACATCCAGGTCGGTCGGATTGTTCGTGCACGCCTCGGAACGACGGACGACATCCGCGACGAAGTGGGCTACGACAGCGTTGCCGACATCAAGACGCTGATGAGCCGGCGGGATGCAGCAGTGGATCTGTCGGTCGGCGACAAGGGCAAACTCGACGAGAAGGAGATCAAGGAGGGACGGCGCAACGAGCTGCCGGACACCGGTCTGATCGTCCTCTATCCGATCCACAAGGTCTCGGAACCTGCGGCCGGCCGAAAGCACCGTGTCGCCCTCGACGCCGAGATCGACGTCATCGGGGTCGGCCTGGTCTTCCCGCAACCCAAGGTCGACAGTCCGATCGAGTGGGACTACGTCTCCGCCGATCTGTCGAACATCGACATCGAGGAAGAGGACTTCACGGCGTTGGAGTCGGAGGAATCGGCGTGACCGCCGGCCTGCGTGACATCGTGCAACAACATTGGCAGGCACTCGAGCGTGACGGTCACGCGAGCGGTCGACTTCGTGTCTCGGACCTCCCGGTCGAGACCGGCGAGGGACCGGTCGTCGCGGCCGTCGACGGTGCCGGACACCGACACATCCTCGTACCGATCCAGCCCGAGCGCAGAGTTCGGGGCGGACTCGACGGTCCGGCGCTGATCCTGAGGAAGGTGTTATTCGAGGACGAGACCTCACTCCGTACCTTCGCCGACCTGTGTTGTGCACGGGCCGACCTGAACGATGTGTTCACCGGACTCTGTGCGGACGTGCTGCTGCACGTAGAGGGCCAGCCCGGGAACGCCCTGAAGGCCCTGTACGGACAGATCGATCGGTGGCGTGCGCTGTTCCGGTCGCAGAGCAATCTGCTCGGAATTGAGCAGCAGGCGGGCCTGTTCGGTGAGCTGGTCTTCCTGGAGAGGTTGCTCGAACAGGATCCTGGTGCGCATGTCCTCTGGAAGGGGCCGTCGGGTCACCGGCACGACTTCGCCTCCGCCCGACACGCTGTCGAGATCAAGTCCTCTCTGGCCACCGAGGGCCGTCGCATCCGAGTCCACGGGCTCGACCAACTCGAGGCCCCGCCCGGTGGTCTGCACCTGTACTGGATGCGCCTGGAGGCCGGCGCAGGCGGCAGGAGACTGAACGACCTTGCAACGCGCGTGGTGGAGGCCTGTGACGACGAGAACGCGATCCGATCACTGTTGTCGGCAGGCGGCTACCAGTTCCTGGACGCGCCCCACTACGGGGATGCCCGCTTCGCCGTTGTCGAGGAGCGCTGTTACGCGGTCGAGCAGGGCTTCCCTCGGCTGGTGGCGAGTGAGTTGACGAGTGCCGGCGTACCGATCACCGTGACCGACGTCGCCTACACGGTCGATCTGTCATCGGAGCCACCACACCCTGTCGACACGGAAGCCTCGACGCAGCAGATCGTCGCGCTTGTCAAGGAGGGATTCTGATGCAAGCTGAGTGGCTGTCGCAGACGTTCCCTCCCGAAGGGGCAAGCGCGGCGGAGGGAATCCGCAATCAGCTCGGACGGCCCGAGCTCGACCTTCTGACGATCCTCGTTCGGGAGGCCGCCCAGAACTCCTGGGATGCGCGGCGCAGCGACGCACAAGTGGTTGACTTCCGGCTGTCGATCGGGTCGGTGAGTGCGGCGAACTCGTCGGCTTGGCGGGATCTGCTGCTGCGCAATGCTCCCATCGACGCACACCTGCCGTTGCGTCGGATCCTACAGAAATCCGACATCCGCACGCTCACGGTGTCCGACCGGGGAACCACCGGCCTCGGCGGGCCGACGCGGGCGGACACGATCCAGGGCGGCAACCACGATTTCGTCGCCTTCGTCCGCAATATCGGCGAACCGAGGGACAAGGAGCTCGGTGGCGGAACGTACGGCTTCGGAAAGGGCATCTTCTACCTGCTGTCGAGTGCCGGAACAGTGCTGCTACACACCCGATGCGACGACGGCACCGGCCGACTGCAGACGCGTTTGATCGGGTGTGCCCTGTGGAAGAGCTACGTAGGCGCTGACGGCACGGGGGAGCGGCGGTACACCGGTCGCCACTGGTGGGGCGATGTGACCAGCGGAATCGTCGAGCCGTTGGTGGACGACGCCGCGGCCGAGATGGCCCGCAGGCTCGGGTTGGAGCCGTTCGAGGACGACGAAACCGGTACTGACGTGGTCATCTTCGATCCGGAGCTCGACGATCGGGACACGGAAGAAGTCGCGCAGTACCTCGCCGAGACAGTTGCCTGGCAGCTGTGGCCGAAGATGCTCAGGAGAATCGACGGTCGCCCGCCCATGCGATTCGCCGTACGCCACAACGGGCGTGACGTCGTCGTACCGGATCCGGAGACGACACGGCCGCTCGACCTCTTCGTGGCTGCGTATCGGCAGTTGGACAGCGAAGGTGGTCGAGAGCTCGAATGCCGGAGTCCGAAGAAACTGTTGGGCAGACTGGGCCTCGTCAAGACGGTGGCGCCTGCGCTGACGCCGACGCCGGCAGGGTTGACGGCCGGAGTCGACACGCTGGTCCACCACGTGTGCCTGATGAGGCCGGCCGAGTTGGTCGTGACCTACCGCCCCGGTCCGAAGCCGCCGAGTGAACTTCTCGCCTATGCCGGCGTCTTTCGTGCGGACCCGGCGATGGACGATGTCTACGCGCGCGCCGAGCCACCGACGCACGACAGCTGGAATCCACAGTCCTTGCAGGCACCGCAGAACACCTTCGTTCGGACGACCTTCCTCCGCATCAAGGAGGCGCTCGAAGGTCTGCTGGAGCTGGGCGGCACCGCGCGGGGTGGTTCGGCTGCACTTGCTCTCGGTGCTGCGAGCAGTCATTTCGCGTCCTTGGTGGCCGGTGCCGAGGGGCTGGGAGGAGCGACCGACTTCACGTCCGCGCGCGGGCGAGACACCACAGGGAAGGGCGGCAGACACCGGAAGGGCGATCCGCGACCGGTGCGGACGTCGTCGATCGAGTACGTCGACGATCCCCGCGTCGAGCTGCTCGACGGCAAGACGGTGGTCGTGCAGGCCTTCCGTCTGCCGATGGATGGCGGCCACGACGTGACCGCCGATGTGGCCGTCCTGGCCGGGGCCGGTTCCCGGGAGACGGATCCGCCGGTGGGGGCCGATCAGCCGGTCGTCATGGGATGGAGGTCCGACGACGGTCGATTCGTGGGAGATCGATCGCCTCGCCTCGAGGGCGGCGACGGGACGGTCTGGAGCGTGCTGGTGCGACCGGCCCTCGACACGATGACCGAGGTAGTGATCACGAGCCGATCGGACGTGGAGTCATGACCAGGCGGGCGATGCCCTACCGGCTGCCGGCGAGCGAGACGGTGAACGTCGGCGGCTGGGTCCTTGCCCTGGGCGACGAACTGATTCCGATGCCCGACCGGCTTCCGGACTGGGACTACCAGACGAATCTGGTGATTCGGCGCGACGTCGAGATCGACACCAAGTCGCTGCGCGTCGGCGCAGGCCTGTCACCCGACGTTCCGCTCGCGCTCGCAGTTGTCTGGACGGCGAGCGGTTCCGGTCTCAAGGCGGCCGGGTACCGTACGGCGCTCTCGGGCCCGGATCGGGACGTCTGTCAGGTCGAGGTCCGGATCCCTGGAACGGAGGTCGGCGGCCGGCTGACCCTCGAGACGGCTGTCGTCCTGGACTCTCGCAATGTCGAGCAGACCGCCGCCACGCCGCGTCGCGCAGGGTCCGTGCTCTGGCGCGACAGTCACGAGGTTCAGCTGCAAGGCGATGCCCCGCAGTTCCCGATCTCCGTGATCGACTTCGGGAAGACGTCGTTCCCGAACGATGCCGCATGGCATGTTCAGATCTCCACCAACCTGATGTCGGCGACGATGGGCGGGATGATCCTGCTCGTGAACGAGCGGAATCTCGCAACGGTCCGTGCGCTCCAGAACGCTGCTCGGCCACGCACGGTCGACAAGGCGATTCTGTCGGCGGTGTACTGCGACGTTGCTCGAACGATGGTGGAGCACGGGTTGCGATCCGACGAGCTGGTCGACGGCGACACGTCGTACCCCGAGGGGACGCTCGGGGCGACCATCGTCTCCTTGTTGGACCGATTCTTCCCAGGGGTTTCACGCGAGGACCTGAAGTTGCGGATGGAACACTCCCCGACCCATTTCGCATCGGAGCTGCGAGCGGCGGTCAGGCTGTTCGAGGAGATCGAATGAATCTTCTTTACCCGCGTCTGCTCACGGAGCAGGCGAAGCCGCTGCACGAGCTCTACAGGACCCTCGCCATCCGCGATCTCGGCGGCCGATCGGCGACATCGCACGAATCGGCCATCTATGCCGCCACGGGTGGCGATCGGGTGTCCGTCCGCCGACTCGAGGAGCTCCGCGACGGGCTCCGGCAACTGGCCGCGCAGTTCGGATTTCCGGGCGAGTCGTCACGAGACGCGCGCGGGGACTTCGATCTTCAGCTGGCCAGGTACTTGCACGGCACCATGAAGATCATCCCGGCCGAGGCGGCGTCGGGTGACGTCTGGGCCTTCCTTGCACTGGTGCTACTGCCGGATGTCGCCTACTGGCGGTACCCACAGCCACCGGGCGACCGCGTGCTCGGGACGGATATCACCCGACACGTTCTCGGCAGGCTGTGGTGGCGAGCTCAGCTCGTCTACTCGCCGGAGGATGCCGATCCCTACCGGGCGCTCGACGTTCTCGGGGAGGCGGCCTTCGACCAGATTTACGCCCGCCGCAAGGCGCTCGGTGGCAGCCCGTTGCTCGTCAAGGCGATCCTGCGGGCGTGGTCGGATCTCGAACTGGACGGAGGCAAGGAGCGGGACGTCCTGCGCGACTTTCTTCAGCGTCTGCTGCGCCTGAGCCCGTTCGTGGTCTTCGAGGCGCTGCCGCCCGAAGCGCTCGACAACGAGCTGCGTAGTGTCGCACAGGAATCGATCGAGGCGATTCGGGCGTCTCGAGCCGTTTCGTCGAAGCCATCAGGCTGAGAGTGACACGCCCTTCCTCGACAGCTGCTGTGCCGATCTTCGCTATCTTCGAGATCGCCGGGCGTCGACGGAGTTGTGAATTGCAGAGCCGGACAACGCATGCGGCGGAAGCCGACAAGGTAGTCCGGGTGAGGCCGGCGCAGAGCGAGGAACGACGTTGTGAAACCAGAGCTGACGCTGGAATTCGATCCACTGACCATCGAGCATCTCGGTTACAAGATGTACTCCCACCTGCCCAACGCGCTGGCCGAGTTGATAGCCAATTCCTACGACGCGGATGCGACGCGGGTGGAGGTGATAGTGCGCAACGACGCCGGCGGCGGTTCCGTCACCGTCCGGGACAACGGGCACGGTATGGATTTCGACGACCTCCAGGAGAAGTACCTGCGCATCGGCCGTAATCGAAGGGCCCAGGGCGAGGGACGCTCGGAGTCCGGTCGTCGTGTCGTCGCCGGAAAGAAGGGCCTGGGAAAGCTGGCATTGTTCGGCATCGGCGAGAGGATCGAGCTGACGACGAAGCGCCGAGGGGTCACGGACAATCTCCATGTCGTGATGAGCTGGAACGCGATCAAGAGTGCGACAGGCTCCGAGTACAAACCCGACCTGACGCGAACCGAGGCCGACTCGGATCGCCACGGCACCATCGTGGAATTGCGCGAGCTGCGCCGGAGGAGTCCCGTCAACGCCGTCGAGCTGGCGAACAGTCTCGCTCGACTCTTCGGTTATCTCGACGCTGACTTCGAGATCGTGGTAATCGATGCCGCTGCCGGGCCAGTACCTCCGATCAATCGGGACACCCACCTGAACCGGCTGGAACTGGATGCCGAGTGGCGAATTCCGGACGATCTTCCCAACTCTCTTCGAGACGAACTGCCCGATGCTGGCATCACCGGCCGGGTGGTTGCGGCTGCTAAGCCGGTCGGTGCCGATCACCGGGGAATCGCGCTGTACGCACACGGGCGACTCGCGAACGAGCCGGAGTTCTTCGGCGTCTCCGAGTCCAGCTACGCGTTCTCCTACCTGACCGGCTATCTCGACGTCGATTACATCGACGACGGCGCGGCGGACGTCATTTCGACCGATCGACGCTCCGTCAGTTGGGACGGCGAGCCGACGGCTGCACTCAACGCCTGTCTCCAGAAGCTCGTGCAATGGTTCTCCCGTGAGCGACGGACCGCTCGACGTGACGCCAACAAGGCGCGAATCCGAACGGATCACGGGGTCGACGTCGACAAGTGGGTCGGCTCGATCAGGAGCAGCGAGCGCGTTGCCGTCGAAGAAGCAGCCTCGATCCTGACGTCACCGGATTCCGCGCTGGCCGAGGCGGATCGCTCGTCGCTCCTGAACAGCCTGCGGACCATCGCCCCCGACTACGCGGACCTTCACTGGCGGCACTTGCACCCTGTCATCCAGGAAGTCTCACAGACGTACTACGAGTCCGGCCACTTTCATGCGGCGTTGTCCGAAGCACTCAAGCGTTTCATCAACGACGTCAAACGAGCGGCGGGAGCGACCGGAAACAAGGGCCGGGACATCATGAACCAAGCTTTCAACGCCAAAGAAGGCCGTTCACCACGGATCGACATCGCGCGCCCCTACCAAGACGCGGGCTTCGACAAGGAGACGCTGACGAACTTTCGTGACGGCCACCTGAAGTTGTCGGAAGGGTCAGTTGTCGCCTTCCGAAATCCCTATGCGCACGAGGAGGAGCAGCGGCTGGTGGAGGCCGACGCGATGTCCTATCAGGACTGTCTCGACGGGCTGAGCCTGCTCTCCCATTTGTATCGTCACTTCGGACGGGCACTCGAGGTCGCTGCGGCCGGCGATGACACGCCTTCCGGGGTCTGATGTGCGCCGAACCTCGACAGGTCGTCGGTTCGGGCCGCGTAGTCCCTGTGGCTAGGGTCTCCACCGTTGTTGGGAGGTACGGGTGGGCGGAGTTCAGTTGGTGAACCAGTAGAGCGAGACCTCAGTGAGGATCCTGTCCTGGGTGAGCAGGCTGGTGCTGTTGCCGAAGCTGTGTTGAAGAGTTCGTTCCAGGCGAGTGGCCGACGGGGGCGTCGGAGATGCCGACGGCAACGGGTTGCGGGCGGGGCGAGTTGATCGCGTTGTGGGTCTGCCGTTCTATCGTGGCGGTGGAGCGACCAAGCGATGTTCCTTGGTGAGCGCACATCGCGCGCGGTGCTACAGCTCCCTGCTGGGTGGACCGGTTCGGTGCGGGCCGATGCGTGAGCTCTGAGCCTGAGGTGCGGCACCGACAGCACCATGGGCAGGTGCCACATCGGATGCTGCGGCCAGGGCGATGCGGAGGTCTTGTGGGAGTGCTTGGCGGATTGGTGCGGGTGGGTCGGTGCGGACGGCTGGCCTGAACTCGTGGATCCTGACGCCGCGTTCGCGGCCGAGGCGGGCGGCTGCTACGTCAAAAGGGCGGTCGTCCTTGCGCGGCTCGAAGGCGATCACCTGGCGGTACGGCAGTCCGCCGTCTTCGGCCTCGAACTCACGGTAGATGAGGCGGTGTGAGGGACCGAGCTCGCGGTTGCCTCGAGACTCGGGGATAGCCGAGAGTTTGATCTCGGCACAGTCGCTCAGGTCATGGGTCGCGAATCCGAGACGCTTACCCGTGAAGTCGGCTTCCTGGCCATGGGCGATGGCGCGAAGACCCAGCTCGAGGGTTCGGAACTCCCGATCGCGTAGGCCGCCTGGTTGCTGGCTTCCGGCCTGCCGAAGGGCAGCTAGTTGCCTCAGCACCTCCTCGCGGACGAGCAGGCGATACCGGGTCATTGCTTGTTTGGCAGGTCTGAGTCGTCGACGGGCTCATCGAGATTCAACCCGAGCTCGGCGGCGACATCCTCGATCGGAATTGACCGTCCGGGACTTGCGAGGCGCTCTCGTGCCACGGCGTACGTCGCATCGAATCCGTTCTCGTCGGTTGCCAATGCATCGAGCCGACGCCAGACGTCGAACGGGATGACGACGGCCTCCGGCTGGCCGGCGTCGCCGAAGATCAGTGGTTCGGGCTCACCGGCCCGAAATCGTTCGAGCATCTGCGGGAGGAGCCCTGCAGCCGTGGACGTCTTGATGACCCAGACGCGTTCTCCGTCGGCGAGGAGGTACGGCGTTTCGTCGGCATCCATGTTTGTCCTTTCGCGGGTTAAAACTGACCTTCAGGATAGAAGCCGGCTGACGTAGGCGAGCGGAGTTATCCACAGGCGCTTGCAACTGAAGCGAACCCTCAGACGTTGTTGTCGGGTGGGTTGGGTGAGTGGGGTGAGCGGCGCCAGCCGGGGGTGCGGACGGGAAGTGGGTGGCTACTTACCGTTGCGGAAGGGCGGGGTTGTCGAGGACTATTAGCGCGAGCTTGGGGAGGGGTGGGGTTGTGGGGGCTTGGGTTGATGTTGTGCTGGTGGATGGGGATCCGGAGGTGGCGGATCGGGGGATTCGGCAGTTGCGGCGGGAGCTGCAGGGGGAGTTCGAGACGCGCGATGTGCTGGCGGCGGCGCCTGCGGGGGCGAAGGGGGATGCGGCTGCGGTGGGGGCGGTCGCGGTTGCGTTGGGTGGGGCCGGTGGGATGGTGCCGTTGCTGATTTCGATCCTGCGAGACTGGCTCGGGCGTAGGACCTCGGGGCAGCGGGTCAAGCTCACGGTCGGTGCAGACTCGATCGAGGTGGAGGCTGCGTCCGCCGAGGAGCAGCGGGAGCTGATCGAGGCCTTCCTGCGTCGGCACGAAGCGAGCTGAATCAGTCATGCGGCGGGCCCTGTTGGTGGCCACGTACGAGTACGAGGACACCGGGTTGCGGCGGCTGGCGGCGCCGGAGCGGGACGTCGAGGCGTTGGCCGAAGTACTGGAGGATCAGGCGGTCGCCGGATTCGACGTACAGGTGCTGATGAACAAACCCACCCATGAGGTGGGGAAGGCGATCGCGGACTTCTTCGCCGCCGGTGAGCGCGACGACCTGATGCTGCTGTACTTCAGTGGGCACGGTTTGAAGGACGACAACGGCCGGCTCTACCTGGCGATGAAGAACACGGCGCGGGACAGTCTGCGGTTCACTGCGTTGTCGTCGGATCTGGTGCGGGACACGGTGTCGGAGAGCAGACCGCGGCAGACCGTCCTCATCCTCGACTGCTGCTACAGCGGGGCGTATGCCGCGGAGCAGTTCGCCAAGTCGGATTCCGCCGTCCACACTAAGGAAGCGTTCGGAGGGCGTGGGCGGATCGTGCTGACCGCCTCCGACTCGACGCAGTACGCCTTCGAAGGAACGGAATCGGTGTTCACGCACCACCTCGTCGAAGGGCTGCGTACCGGCGCGGCCGACCTCGACGCCGACGGCGACATCACGACCGAAGAGCTGTACGACTACACCTACAACGCCGTCACCGCCGAGCAGCCGAACCAGCGTCCCCGCCAGTTCGCCGAGGTCGAGGGCCGGACGGTCGTCGCATCCAACGCGCGCTGGGCTCTGCCCGATCATCTCGCGGGCGCGGTCAACAGCCCGATCACGGAGATCCGCCAGACGGCGATCGCCCCGCTGGGTCAGTTGTTGCAGGCAAACAACGAGTTGGTACGGCGGACCGCGCGCGAGCAGCTCGAACTACTCCGCGACGACGACAGCCGCAGCATCGCGGCCATGGCTCAGGCATATCTCGACAACCCGCCACCGCCCGTCCGTCCACAGCCGACCACGACGCCAACCCCTAGACGTGCAACCGGTCCGACGTTCAGCGCCGCAGCGAGAGCGTCCGCACGACGCTGGCGCGGCCGTGTCAGCCTGCCGGAGCTGGACTGGCCAATTGTGGGCCTCGCCGCGGTCGCCGCCGTCGCGCAGATCGTTTGTGCGGTCATCGCGGCACCGCGCGTCTGGCAGACGATCGTTGTAGCAGCGCTAGCGGTCGCTGCTGTCCCGGTGGTGGTCAGGCTGCGCACCAACGCGTCCACGTTCGCCGCCGGGCTTGCGGGGCCGGCGCTCCTGGCCACGGTTCAGGCGACCGGGTGGATTCTGCACGAGTTCTCGAGAAGCCTGCAGCCCTTGCCGGCCACCTGGTACTTGATCGGGTCTGTCGCCTGGGTCGCCGCTGGTGTCGTCGGCCTGCTCCGGTTGCGCCGTATTTCGCCTGTTCGCAGCGCGCCACATAGGTTGCTGCTGGTGCTAGGCGCCGTGGCGGCGATCCTGGTGCTGCTGATCCTGCTGTACGTCGACCGGCACGCCAGGGTGCATCCGCTCTGGGTGACAGTTCTCTACGTACTGACCGCTGAGATCGCGATCGCTGGACCGCTGATCCAGCTGAACCGTCAGTTCCTCGCCGGTTGGGTCGTGAGCGGCTTCGCGCTCCTGTTCGGCTTCCTGCGGTTCCAGCGCGACACCGACCTGCCCCAACTCGCCGCGATTGCGTTGCTCGCGGTCTGGCTCGTGCTCGGCGTGGCGACGGTGTTGCCCCTCCGGACCGGCAGACCCTTAGGCCTACGGGTCACCGCGGCCGCCCTTCTTGCTCCTCCAGTCCTCGGCGTCGTCGGCGTCGCGGTCGTACCGCCTGCTCCGCGGCCCCCGTTGGCGGTCGGCCTCGCGATCAGTCCCGACGACCGCTTCCTGTACGCGACCGATACCCAGAACGGCCGGGTGATGAGGTTCAGTACGACGACCCAGGAGCGCGTCGGTGAACCGCTCGAGGTCGGCGAGTTTCCGAGCAACCTGATCGTCGAGCCCGACGGGTCCCGGCTGTACGTCGCCAACTCGAAGTCGAACTCGGTCTCGGTGATCGACGCCGCCTCCTGGACCGTAGTCGGCCGCCCGATCGCCGTCGCGCCCGGGCCGACGACGTTCGCGCTGAACACCGCGACGGACCGGCTGTTCGTGCTCAGCCAGACGGCGGCGACGATCACCGAGATCAACACCGAGACGCTGACGACGGTCGGCGGTCCGCTCGCTGCCGGCACCACGCCGACCGATGTCGCGGTCGACGACAGCGGTCGGCTCTACGTCTCGTCCCGCGACACGGATACCGTTGCGGTCCTCGACGCCAGGTCCCGGCAGGCGGTCCGGAGCCCGATCGCGGTCGGCGATGCGCCGGGCGATCTGATCTCTGGTCCCGACGGAGCGCTCTATGTCGTCGGCAAGGCGTCATACGCCGTCATCAACACGAAAGTCGAACTCTCCAAGCCGACGAAGAACGCTGTGCCAGGTGACCTCAAAGACGGTGCCGTGAGCAACGACGGCAGGTTCCTGTGCCTGTTCGGGCGCTCGGGAAAGGAGGACACGGTCCAGGTCATCGACACCGGCAGCCGGAAAGTTGTCGGGTCCTTGAACGCGAACCTCGGCCTGCCCGCCCGGATAGCGGTCAGCCCCGACGGGCAGAGGATCTACCTCAGTCGTTTCTTCGAGCCGGGAATCGCCGTGCTCGACAGCTCCGGGCCGAGGCAGGTCGGCATCATCGACACCGACCACTGAACTCCAACAACTGAAAGGCCGGCCCGGAGGCCGGCCCTTCGTGCTGGTCAGTGGTTGCGGAAGAAGGTGCGGAGATCTGCGGTGAGTTCTTCGGGGCGTTCGAGGGAGGCGTAGTGGCCGCCCTTGTCGAAGTTGGACCAGTGGGTGATGTTGGTGTTGTCTCGGTCGGCCAGGGGACGGATGGTTTTGAAGTCGTCGGCGAAGACGGCTACTCCGGTGCGGGCGTGGTTCAGGGCCGGTTCGGCGTTGGCGTGGGACTCCTCGTAGTGGTAGCGGCCGGCGGCGGCTGAGGTGTTGGTGAACCAGTAGAGCGAGACCTCGGTGAGGATCTGGTCGGCGGTGAGCAGGCTGGTGCCGTTGCCGAAGCTGTTGAAGAGTTCGTTCCAGGCGAGTTGGCCGACGGGGGAGTCGGAGATGCCGACGGCAACGGTTTGCGGGCGGGTCGAGTTGATCGCGTTGTACCCGCCGACCGACTGGAACCACTGCAGGTGCTCGAGCGCCGCGTAGTCTGCCGGCGTGAACTTCTCGAACTCGGACGGGTCGCCCGACGGGAACGAGAACAGTTGCAGGACGTGCAGCCCGAGGAAGCCTTCAGGGTTCATCAGGCCGAGTTCGCGGGCGACCATCGCGCCGGCGTCCGACCCGTGGGTGCCGTACGAGTCGTACCCGAGGCGCCGCATCAGCGTGTCGAACGTCCGGGCCACCCGCGCCATCGTCCAACCGCGGTCGACGAGCGGCGTGCTGAACCCGAAGCCGGGGATCGACGGGACGACCACCGAGAAGGCGTCCGCGGGCGAGCCGCCGTACGCCGCCGGGTCCGTGAGCGGGCCGATCATGTCGAGGAAGTCGACGAACGAACCCGGGTACGTGTGGGTCAGGAGGAGCGGCGTCGCGCCCTCGACGGCAGACGGTACGTGGATGAAGTGCACGGTCTGCCCGTCGATCTCGGTCAGGTAGTGCGGGAACTCGTTCATCCGGGCCTCCTGTGCCCGCCAGTCGAATCCGTTCTGCCAGTGGTCGACCATCTCGCGGAGGTAGTGGTTCGGGGTGCCGTAGTCCCAGTCGTCGCCGGGAGCCGGCTCGGGGAGACGGGTCCGCGCGAGCCGCTGAAGCAGGTCGTCCAGGTCGGCCTGGTCGATCGTGACGGTGAAGGGCCGGATGCTCTCGTTCGTGTTCATGGCTTTACCGTAGGATCCATATAGGAACATTAGATTCCTAAATGGGAGACCAATTTTGCTCGAGACTTCGCAGCGTCTGCTAGCACTGCTAGGCCTGCTCCAGACCCGCCCGGCCTGGACCGGCGCCGAGCTGGCGGAACGGCTCGACGTGTCGACGCGGACGGTCCGGAACGACATCGACCGGCTCCGCGAGCTCGGGTACCCGGTCGACGCCACCCGCGGCCCGGCCGGCCACTATCAGTTGGGCGTCGGCGCGAAGCTCCCGCCGCTGCTGCTCGACGACGAGGAAGCGGTCGCGGTCGCCGTCGGTCTACGGACCGGCGCGGGCGTTGTCGGTATGGCGGAGAGCAGCGTCCGCGCGCTGACGAAGCTCGAGCAGGTTCTCCCGCACCGCCTGCAACGCCAGGTGGACGCGATCAACAAGGCGATGGAGAAGGGCCCCGACAACACCCGTTCGAACGTCGACGCCCCCGAGATCGACACCGCCGTACTGTCGACGATCGCCGCGTGCATCCGCGACGAGCACTATCTCCGCTTCGAGTACGTCGTACCGGACGGCGTCTCGCTCTACAAGGCCGGGTCGAGTGCGACGCAGGACCTGCCGATCCTGGTCGAGCCGTACCGCCTGGTGAGCTGGCACGGGTACTGGCATCTCGTCGCGCGGGACGAGCAGGCGGAGTGGCGGACGTACCGCGTCGACTGGATGTCGTTGCGGATGGCAACGGGTCGGCGCTATCAGCCGAAGCCGATGGCGGACGCGGCCTACACCGATTTCGTACTACGCGACGTGGCGTCGGCCGGGTGGAAGGTACATGCCCGGATCACGGTGTATGCGCCCGCGCAGGAAGTCCTGTCCCGCATCCACGCCGCCGTCGGCATCGTCGAGTCCGTCGACGACAACACCTGCGTCCTCGTCACCGGCGCCGACTCCCTGGAGACCGTCGCCGTCTACATCGGCATGCTCGGCCTCGACTTCCACGTCGACGGCCCACCCGCCCTCATCACTCACCTCAAAACCCTCGGCAACCGGTACCTGAACGCGATCGAGGGACCGACCGACAGACACCCCTAGAGCTAAGGGTGTCAAGCGGCTTGGGTTGTGGCGCGGTGTGACCAGGCGGTTTGGGGGTTGTAGAGGGTGTGGGTTTTGAGGCAGCCGTGGAGGATGCCGACGAGCCGGTTGCCGATCTGGCGTAGCGCGGCGTGGTGGCCGAGGCCGCGGCCGCGGAGTTGGTCGTAGTAGGCGCGGACATCGGCGTCGTGCAGGGTGGCGGCGCTGGCCCACAGGTCGATGGCGTTGACGAGCCGGTTGTTGTGGATGAACCGGGCGTGCACGGTTTTCAGTTTGCCGGATTGGCGGGTGATGGGTGCGGTGCCGGCGTAGTTCTTGCGGGCTTTGGCGTCGGCGTAGCGGCCGGGGGCGTCGCCGAACTCTGCGAGCACCCGGGCGCCGAGGATCGGTCCGAGGCCGGGCTGGCTGCGGTAGATCTCAACGTCCGGGTGCCGGCCAAAAGAGGCCTCGACCCCTTCCTGCAGGGCAGGGATCTGGGTGTTCAGGGTCTGCAGGATCGCGACCGTGGAGCCGACCGTGGCCGCGTAGGCGGCGGTGATGATCTCGGGCTGGCCGAGGTGCTCGGTGCGCAGCGCGGCCTGCACCGCCGCGGCCCGTTCGGCCAGGTCGCCTCGCCGCCCGGCGGTCTTCAACGCCGCGGTGATCTGGACGATCGTCAGTTTCGCCGCCGCTGCCGGGGTGGGGGCCTTGGCCAGTAACGCCAGCACGTCGGCACCGGTCAGCGTCAACGTCCCTTGCTGGTAGGCAACCAGCGCGGCCGGGAAGTACTCCCGCAGCGCGGCCCGCAGCCGCAGCAGGTGCCGGGTCCGCTCCTGGATCAGCGACTGATGCGCCCGGGCGAGCACCTTGACCCCGTCGGCCAGCTCGGAATCGGCCGTGACCGGCCGCAGTTGATGCCTACGGGTCCGGACCAGGTCGGCCAGCGTCCGGGCATCGGTCTTGTCGTCCTTCGCACCCGACAACGACAAACTCTCACGGTGCCGGGCAGCAAGTTTCGGGTTCACCGCGAACACCACATACCCCGCCGCCAGCAACGCGGCCACCCACGGCCCGCGATCGGTCTCGATCCCGATCACCACCTCCTCCGGACCGGCATCATCGCCCAGGAACTCCGCCACCAACTCGTGGAACCGAACCATCCCGGCAATGCCCTCGTCCACCCGCCCACGGGCCAGGACCCGGCCCTGGTCGTCCTCGACCTGCAGGTCGTGATGCCCTTCGGCCCAGTCGTCACCCACAAACAACACAACAACTCTCCCATCGCCTCCCGACCAATCCCGGCAGCCCGCGAGAGACCTTGAGCGCCCTAATGGATCAGTGCTCACACCAACCAACCAGCAGCGGTGGGCACGACACCCCATCAGCCCTACAATCTCCCGCACCACCAGCGAGGGCACGCTCTGTCGTCAGGACTCAAACAGTCCAGGAGGTATGAGTGCTCACCCGCCAGCGGCTACCAGCCACCGAGTCTGCCAGCGACCGACCCGGTAACACCCATTAGGAGGTAGTGGGCGATCCCGGCGCCACCCCCGCCCTGCTCAGGCTGGCGGCCGCGCGGCCTGAGCGACTACGTCCTGTCCTTCGGTACCCCCAAGCCGGCGTTGCGGGCTTGGATTATGGCGGTGGCTCGGTCGGCGGTGCCTAGCTTGGTGAAGATGGTGGAGACGTTGTTGGCGACGGTTTTGGGGGCCAGGTCGAGGCGGGTGGCGATCGCGGGGTTGGACAGGCCGGCGGCGAGCAGGTCGAGGATCTGGCGTTCGCGGGTGGTGAGTTCGGGGAACGGGTCGGTGGGCGGTGGGGCAGCGAAGAAGGTGAGGACGCGGCGGGCGACGCCGGGGCCGAAGATGGCTTCGCCGGCGGCGACGGCGTGGATCGCGCGGGCGATCTCTTCCTGTTCGGCGCCTTTGACGAGGTAGCCGCGGGCGCCGGCGCGCATCGCGGCGAACACCGAGTCGTCGTCCTCGAACATGGTGAGCACGAGGACGGCGACCTCGGGGGCGGAGCGGGCGAGTTCGCGGGTGGCCGCGAAACCGTCGAGGTCCGGCATCTGCAGGTCGAGAACGGCGACGTCCGGGCGGGTGGTGACGACTTCGCGGATCGCCTCGCGCCCGGTCGCGGCGACGCCGACCACCTCGATCCCAGGCAGCGAACTCAGCAACGCCTCCAGCCCGGCGCGCACCACCGGATGGTCATCGGCCAGCACAACCCGGATCACAGCACCTCCAGAGGAACCTGCAGTGTGGAGACCGGGAGAGGGAAGCGGGCCTGGACGCGGCCGCCCTGGGGAGTGGATCCGGCGCTGAAGGTGCCGCCCAGTTCGGCGGCGCGTTCCTGCATGGCCTGAAGGCCGACGCCGGGTGTCCAGGGCCCGCTCGGCGGGCCGTCGTCCGTTATCTCGATCTCCAGTTCGCGTCCACATCGCAGCGTCAGCACGGCGGACGACGCCCGCGCGTGCCGCACGACGTTCGCCAACGCCTCCGTCGCGATCCGGTACGCCGCGACTTCCAGAGCAGCCGGCAGCGTCGGCAGCTCCTCGGCCGTGACCTCCACCCGGATCGCCGAACCGTCGGCCCGGATCGACATCTGGTCGGCCCGCTGGCGCAGCGCCCCGATCAGCCCGAGCTCGTCCAGCGCCGGCGGGCGGAGATCGTCGACCAAACGACGTACGTCGGTGATCGCGGAGCGGGTGTCGGCGCGCAGCCGTGCTAGCAGTTCGACCGCCCGCACGGTATCCGCTGACCTCGTGATGAGATTGGCGGCAGCATCCGCCGAGAACGCCACCCCCGTGAGCGTAGGCCCGAGACCGTCATGGAGATCCCGGCGCAACCTCCGCCGCTCCTCCTCACGCGCAGCCACGAGCCTCTCGCGCGACGCCTGCAACTCCGCCGACAACCGCGTCGCGTGCACAGCAACGGCCAGCGGTACGGCGACCAACCCGAGCACACTCCGATCCGCCGACGACAACCCCGACTCGCCCGACCGCACCCCGACCTCGAGCAGCCCGACCACCTCACCGCCGTACGAAAGCTCCAGCGGTACGACGGAACTCGCGGCCGCACCGTCCGACGCGACGACGACCCCGTCCACCGTCAACCCGGCGTACGGCAACCGGAGCGCGGACCGGATCGACGCGACCACGCCGGGCAGACCGGCCGACAACTGCTCGCCGACCCGCGACGCCACCCGCGCCGGATCGTGCCGATCGCCGTACAGCGCCCGATCGACGAGCTGCTGCAGGCGCGGCAGCACCGGCGCGATGATCAACGCCACGAACACCGTCACCGCGGCCGAACGCCCGACCTGCGAGGTGATCAGCGAATCGAGCAGAGCAACCAGCGCCGCATAGATCCCGATGGCGACCAACGACAGCAACGCCCACGTCAACGCGCGCGACACGACCAGCCGGATGTCGAGCAGCCGGTACCGGACGATCGCCACCGCGACCGCGATCGGAATCAGCGGAATCGCCAGCAGGACAAGGATCGGTGTACCGGCGACGAACGCCCAGGGTGTGATGAACAAGATCGCGATGACTGATGCCAGCAGCAACCACAGCAGTTGCCGACGGCCCGCTTCGTCCGCGCGCCGGTACCGGATTCCCAGGCAAATGACGGGCAGCAGGATTGCGATCAGGTTCCGTACTTCGGTCGCGGTCCACAGGGGCTGCAGCGCGTCGAAGTTCGAGATCGTCAGGTACCCGAGCGGAAGATCGGGAGACACCGGCTCGCCGCCCCCGGCCATCTCCAGGACGAACAGCGGTGACGTCACGACGATCCCGATAGCGGCCCACCGCCAGCGCGGTGACACCAGCCGGCCGTTCGGGAACAGCAGCAGTGCCAGCGGCAGGAACAGCCCGATCGACCACGGCCACGCTGCCAGCGAAACGGTGACGAGAACCTGCTGCGCGAGCTGACTGTCCGTCGCATGAGCGAGGACGTTGGCGAACGGCGTGGTGGCGTGCCCGATCCCGTCGGCGAGGAAGAGCCAGCCGATCGGATTGGCCGGCCGGTGCCACGCGATGACCGCGCCGCAGAGGCTGAACGTCAGGGCCATCAGCGAGTTCGTCATGACGAAGCTGTCGACCAGTTCCTGCCAGCCCCAGCCGGCCGAGACGCCGTACGCGACGGCGACGACCACCTCGGCGATCACCAGCGCAGCCAGCAAGCAGGCAAGCACACCGGTCAGCATTCCGGGCGGTGCGCCGACGGAGCCGCGGCGGTTCACGGGCGTTGTCATACCGGAAGTGTGCTCCCGAAGCGGTCCCGGCGTCTCGGGAACGGGATCCCGGATCGACCGGGGAACTGCCCGTCCGGGAAGGAACCGGCCCCCAGGCGACCGGTCCGGCTCACGGGCGACGGTAGGGCGACACCGAGAGAAGGGGGTAGGGAGATGTACAGATTCGGGCTCGTCCTGCTGGGGCTTCTGGCGCTGGGGGACCTTGCCACGCCGCTCGTCACCGACGGGGAGCACCCGCCGATGAGCATCGCGATCGGAGCCGCCGTGATCGGGCTGATCAGTGTGGTGCTCGTCGTGTTCGCCTGGCGCGGCAAGCGGTGGGCGCTGGCGCCGCTGATCACGCTGCGCCTGGCCTCGGCGTTGCTCGCAGTACCGGCGTTCTTCGAGTCCGGCGTACCGACGGCCGCGGTCCTGGCTGCCGGAGTCGGCGTCGCCGCGACGGTGGTCGGCGTCATCGCCGTACTGCTGCCGAAGCGTGAGCTGGTCGGTGCGCGATGACACAGACGATCAGTCGTACGTCGACGCGCGTCGACAGCCGTGCCGCCTGGCGGTGGATGGCGGTGCTGATCCTGCCGATCGGACCGGCGGCGATCGCGCTCCTGCGGTTCCTGCTGCCCTACGACACGGCGGACGACATGCCGACGATCACCAGCAAGATCGTGGGCGACCTCGATCGCAGTTCGTTGGTGATCTGGCTGGCCTACCTCGGGTTCGTCACCCTGGTGCCGGGGGTGTACTTCGTGGGCCGGCTGACACGCCGCGGTACGCCGTGGCTCACCGGGATCGCATTGTTCCTGATGATTCCGGGGTACCTGTCCTTGCCGATCGCGACGGTGAGCGACGTCTTCACCTGGTCGGCCGGGACCGCGGGTCTCGACCCGGCGTCGATCACGAGGGCCGTCGAGACCACGCACGGCTCGGTCGATCTGGCCGCTGCGGTGTTCGTGACCGGGCACGTGCTCGGCACGATCCTGCTCGGGATCGCGATGTGGCGGTCGGGCGTCGGCGGACGCTGGGCCGCGGTGGCGGTCGCGGTCTCGCAGCCGCTGCACCTGATCTCGGTCATCATCAGCAGTCACCCGCTGGACCTGGTCGGCTGGGGACTGCAGGCAGCGGGGTTCGCCGCGGTGGGGTGGGCGATCCTCCGCATGCCGAACGACGAATGGCAACCGCTGCCGTAGCGGGCACCTGCCCGGGCGCCTTCAGACGCCTTGCTGCTTGAGGAAGCTGACCGTTCGTGCCATCGAGGTCGGCCAGGCCGGGCCGAACGCGTGTTCCTCGCCCGGGTAGGTGTACATCGTGGCGTCCTTCCCCGCGCTCTTCAGCGCGGTGAGGGTCGTCCGCGACCACGCGATCGGGCAGGTCGAGTCGGCCTCGCCGTGGTGGATCAGCAGCGGTTCGGTGATCCGGCCGAAGAAGTTCACGGCTGACAGGTTGCGCCAGAACGCCGGGTTGCGGGCCGGTTCGCCGTATGCGCGCAGGATCTGCGTTGCGACCGGCCCGTCCGGCCGGGTCCAGCGGTTGAAGTTGTCGACCGCGTTCGAGCTGACCGGCGCGAACACGACCCCGGCCTTGACCAGTCCGGGTTGCGCGACGAGGACGTTGTACGTGATCCCGCCGCCCATCGACCGTCCCAGCAGGCCGATGCGGTCCGGGTCGACGTACTGCGACGTCCGCAGCGCGAGCACCGCGTTGATGACGTCCTCGGTGTAGCCGAGGCGCAGATCGAGTTCGTTCCGCGGGTCGTCGGAGGACTGGGCGTGATTGCGGTAGTCCGTGTGCAGGACGACGTACCCGCGGCGCGCCAGGTAGTCCTGTTCGCGCATCAGCCCGCGGCCGTTGGTGTAGACGGCGGGGTCGATGTAGCCGTGGTTCAGGACGAGCGCCGGGTGAGGGCCCGGGGTGGACGGGACGTTCAGGATGCCGGAGATGGTCAGCGATCCGCTGCGGTAGGTGACGTGGTAGCGGGTGTACGCCGGGTTGCGGGCGAGCACCCGGGCCAAGCGGAGGTTGCCGCCGTTGTACTTCTGCTTCATCAGGGCCTGCAACGAGACCGGATGCGCCGCCGCCGGGGTTGTCGACGGGGCGGCTGGCGGAGCAGTCGTCTGCGGTGCAGGCGTGCTGGAGGGAGCGGCGGACGGCGTGGTGGGGGTCGCGTTCGGTGACGGCGCAGGGGGTGCCGCGTCGTCGTTCGTACAACCGGTCGCGGCCATCGTCACGCATGCGACCGCTCCTGCCCACGCCATCCGCCGGCTCATACCGTCAAGTCTGCCGTGGCCGCCCCTGAAGTCCGCGAAAGTTCCGGCAACGATTGGCGGGCAGGCCACTGCACGATGAGTACGGCGGACAGCACGAGCGCGCCGCCCAGCCATTGGGTGGCCCCCAGTTGCTCGCCGAACACCAGCGCTGCCGCGCCGACCGTCACCACCGGCTCGAAGATCGACAGGATCGAGGCCACTGACGGCCCGACGCGCGCCATGCCCGCGAAGAAGAACAGGATCGCCGCCACGGTGCTGACGAGCGCGACGGCGGCCAGCCACAGCCAGCCGATCGGCGCGAACGTCAGGTCGGTGCCGCGGAACATACTGAGGATCCCGAAGGTGCCGAACGCCCCCGTGCACACCAGGGCCGTCAACGCGAGCGGCGGCACGTCGGCGGTCAACGAATCGCCGACCAGGATGTAGCACGTGTAGACGATTGGTGCGCCCAACGCCAACACGACGCCGAGTACGTCGAACTGCCTGGAGATCGCCCCGCTGAGCACCAGCCCGATGCCCGCGAGCGCCACCACCAGCGCCCACACCCGCCGTCGCGACGCGCGCTCCCGGCGCAGTGCGATCGCCCCGACCATCACGAGGACCGGGTACAGATAGAGGATCAGCGCGACCAGCGACGCGTCGATCCGGGCCAGCGCGGAGAAGTAGAAGGTGGACTGCGCGGCGTACCCGAAGGCACCCATGGCGAGTCCTGTGATCACGGCGCGGCGCGGCAGATTGCGCAGCGCACCACGCGCGAGCGCGATGCCCAGCAGCAGTACTCCGGCCAGGCCGAACCGGACCAGCAGCAGCGCGTCCACCGACACGCCCGCGTCGTACGCGAGCTTGCCGAACACAGCCATGACCCCGAAGGTCGCGGCGGACAGAAGGCAGAAGAGGCGTCCCACGCCATCGATGGTCCGGCCAGTAGACCGTTCACGTCCATCGCGGCTTCACGCACAGCATTGTGAAGCTAAGCTGAACGAATGATGGAGCTGCATCGACTGCGGTTGCTGCGTGAAGTCCATGGTCGGGGCACCGTGCACGGTGCGGCCCGCGCGCTCGGCTATTCGCCCAGCGCGATCTCCCAGCAGTTGGCCGTTCTCGAGCGCGAAGCCGGTACGCCGTTGCTCGAACGGGTCGGGCGCAACGTGCGGCTGACCGCGGCCGGTGAGGTCCTGGTACGGCATGCGACCACGTTGCTCGAGGGAGTGGAGGCGGCCGAGGCGGAGCTCGCCGCGGTCGCGGCGGGCCGGGTCGCGGGAGTCGTCCGCATCGCGTCGTTCCAGTCGGCGTTCATCCGGGTCGTGGCGCCTGCGATCCGTAGTCTCGCGGCGACGCATCCCGACATCCGCGTCGAGGCGGCCGAGCTCGAGGTCGAGCAGGCCGCGCCGGCGCTGCGCTTGCAGCAGTTGGACGTGATGGTCGGCGACGAGTACGACGGCCAGCCGCGCGCCGTACACACCGACCTGCACCGCGAACATCTGCTTCGCGAGCACATCCGCGTCGTACTGCCCGACGACCACCCCGCGGCCGCCGCCGACCGCGTCCCGCTCGCGCAGCTCGCTGAGCTGCCCTGGGCCGCTTGCCAGCCGGGCACCGGTCACCGCGAGATGCACGTCCGCGTCTGCCGTGAACTCGGCGGCTTCGAGCCCGACATCCGCTACAGCTCGGACGACTTCCTCATCCTGCTCGAGCTCGTCCGTACGACGGGTGCGGGCGCGCTGCTCCCGGATCTGGTCATCGGTTCGGGAGCGCCAGGAGTCGCCGTGCGCCTGCCGGCCGAGGGCGACGTCGGGCGGGAGGTCTTCCTGCTCACCCGCCGTACCAGGACTCCCGCGGTCGCCGCCGTGGCCGACGCCCTGGCCGCCGCGGGCACTGGTCGGACCGCCGCGGGCACTGGTCCGACCAGTTCGTAAGAGATCGGGCATTGACGAAAGTCCCGCGGCTTGGGAGTGTCGAGGGGAATACGGGTGGGTCTGGGGGAGGGCCGGCGCCCGTCGGGGGTTCAGACGCTTTCTGGGGTGAAGTCTCGCGCTGCGCTCGACGGTGATCACCGGTCTGCGCGGTGCGCCGTACGCGCGCACCGTTCTGCGACGGGCTGCAACAGGGGAGCGAGCACATGATCGAGAGCCTGCGGGAACGCACGCGAGGGCGGGTCATCACGGTAGGTGACGAGGAGTACGACGAGGCGCGCCGGGTCAACAACGCGATGCACGACAAGCGGCCGCAGGTGATCGTCCGGTGTGAGAACGCCGGCGACGTGATGGCGGCCGTCGAGTTCGCGCGGACGAACGAGCTCGACCTCGCGGTCCGCGGCGGCGGGCACAGCGTGCCCGGATTCGGCACGGTCGACGGCGGCGTCGTCATCGACCTGAGCGGGATGCGCAACGTCCGCGTCGATCCGGTGAACCGGACGGCGCGGGCCGGCGGCGGCGCGACGTGGGGCGACTTCAACGCGGCGACACACGCGTTCGGGCTGGCCACGACCGGCGGCATCATCTCGACGACAGGCGTCGGCGGGCTGACGCTCGGCGGCGGGATCGGGTATCTCGCCCGCGGACTCGGGCTGTCGTGCGACAACCTGGTCTCGGCGGACGTGGTGACCGCGGACGGGAAGTTCCTGATCGCGAGTGAGAAGGAGAACGAGGACCTGTTCTGGGCGTTGCGCGGTGGCGGCGGCAACTTCGGTGTCGTGACGGCGCTGGAGTTCCGGCTGGCGCCGGTGGCAACGATCTACGGCGGCCCGATGTTCTTCGAGCTGTCCGACGCGGCCGCCGTACTGTCGGGGTTCCGGGAGCTGATCAAGGACGCGCCGGAGCAGCTCGGCGGGTTCCCGGCGTTCCAGATCGCGCCGCCGCTGCCGTTCATCCCGGAGGAGCGGCACGGGGAGCCGTTCGTCGCGATCGTCGGGTGCTGGGCCGGCGACCTCGACGAGGGCGAGACCCAGATCTCGAAGTTCCGCGAGTTCGCGCCGGTGATGGCCGAGCACGTCGGGGCGATGCCGTACCCGTCGCTGAACAGCGCGTTCGACGGACTGGTTCCGCCCGGGCTGCAGCACTACTGGAAGGCGAACTTCGTCACCGAGCTGACCGACGAGGCGATCCAGGCACACCTGCGGCACGCGGGCGGCCTGCCGTCGGTGAACTCGACCGTGCACATCTACCCGATCAACGGCGCCTGTCACCGGGTGACCCCGGACGGGACGGCGTTCGCCTACCGGGACGCGAACTTCGCCACCGTGATCGCCGGCATGTGGCCGGACCCGGCGCAGAACGAGGCGAACATCGAGTGGGTGCGTTCGTACTACGACGACGTCGCACCGCACTCCGAGTCCGGCGGCTACATCAACTTCATGGCCGACGACGACCAGGGCCGGATCCGGGAGAACTACCGCCAGAACTACGACCGGCTGGCGGAGGTCAAACGCAAGTACGACCCGGGCAACCTGTTCCACCTGAACCAGAACATCGTGCCCTGACGGCTGGGCCCTGTCTTTGAGAACCCACCGGCCAAAATCGGGCCTCGAGAATGGTTGGTGGGTTCTCAAGGATGCGCAGAGGTGTGCTTGTCAGTCGGCTACGTGGGCGGTGTTGTCGAGCCAGTGGTGGGCGAGGTCGGTGTCGCCTTCGACGTGGATGCCAGGGGCTTCGGTGAGAGGGAAGCGTCGGGTCAAGGCTCCCAGCAGCGATCCTGCCGGGCCCGTGACCGTCACGTCGGCCTGCTGGGTGTCGGCGCGCCAGGCTGCCCGGTCAGGTCGGCGTTCGACGAACCAAGCGCCAGCGCCGGCCGCGGTGTCGGTGGCCAGCCACTGCAGGGTCTGACCGGCGCCCCGGATGGCGTGGGCGGACTCGGGCCGCCGCATCTCCCAGGTGGGGGAGGTGAGCATCGCGAGGTGGTTGCTGATCAGCGCGGCGGCGATGTCGGGGTCGACGTCGGCCGGTCGGCCTGCCGCGGCGGCCGCGTCGAAACCGTGGACGACCGACTCGTTGAGGACGCTGGTCAGCCAGAACCGCGTCCCGGACCGCTCGTCGCCCGCGGCGTTGAACACCGGCGCGTCGAGCGCATCGTCGGAGCAGGCGTCGGCGACGCGCTGCGCGGCCTCCGACAGCCACGTCTGCCACTCGCGGGGGTCGGCGGGCAGGGCGGCATACTCGGTCGGCAGTTGCGTGGGGTCGGTGATGCGCCGCTCGATGATCTCCGCGACCCAGTGGTGGGTCTGGCCCACGTGCTCGACCAGCTCGCTGACGGTCCAGTCCGGGGCTGTCGGCACGGCGGCGCCAGGTCCGGCCGCGGCGGCTGATTCCGCCAGCCGCCGCGTGTGTTCGACGATTGCTCGCCGGGCGTGTTCTGCGTTCAGTTCCGTCATCGGAGTGTCCTCTCGTGGCCGGTACGTCGTCGACGTACCGGCCGCCGTCGGATCAGGCCTTCGGTGCGAGCTTGTGAACGACGATGCCGGACTTGAAGGTCGTCGTACCGAGCAGCTCGAGGTGGGTCGCGTCGATGCCGGTGCCGTGGAACATGTTCACGCCGTCGGCGACCACCGGGAAGACCCAGAAGTGGTACTCGTCGACGAGCTTGTTCTCCAGCAGCGTCTTCGAGAACGACCCGGTGCCGAACTTGATCAGGTCGCCGCCGTCGGACTCCTTCAGCTTGCGGACCGCGTCGGCGACGTCGCCCTCGAGCGGCTGGGCGTTCCACTTCCACTCGGTGACGGTGCGGGAGGCGACGTACTTCGGCATCGCGTTGAAGTTGTCGGTGAACGGGTCCCCGCTGCGCTCCGACCACGCCTCGGCGAAGCTCTCGTACGTGACCCGGCCGAGTACCTGTGCGTCGACGCCCTCCATCAGGCTCTGCGAGTAGCCGGCGTGCTCGTCGTCCCAGTACGGCGGGCTCCAGACCTGCGGGTCCTCGATGACGCCGTTCAGGGTGACGAAGGTGGATTCGATCAGCTTCCTCATGGTTCTTTTCCTCTCGGGGTTGGTACTCAGGTTTGGTTGATCAGGCTTGATTGATCAGGCTTGGTACGGGCGCCGCTTGCGGGCGTCCTGGAGTGCTGCGGCCCACCAGACGAGCTGGTCGAGCATGAGCTTTGCTGCTGCCTCGTAGCCGGCGGACGGCTTGGGCCATCCGCCGTCGGCGGTGAACTGCTCCCAGTAGCAGGGCATTGTGACGGTGTTGCGAATGGTGACGGCCTGAAGCTCGGTGAAGACCTGTCGCAGCTGTGCGGTGGCGAGACTGCCGCCGCCCTCCCTGCCGTAGCTGACGATCGCGACCGGCTTGGCGTGCCACTCCTCGTAGTACCAGTCCAGTGCTGTCTTCAGCGAGGCCGGGAAGCTGCAGTTGATCTCTGGTGTGACTAGGGCGAACGCATCCGCGGCTGCCAGCCTCGTGCTGAGCTCGGCGACCTCCTGCGGTGTCTCGTCGTCGGTGTCAGGCAGTGTCGCCGGAAGATTAGCCGCTGCCAGGTCGACCAGGTCGACCTCGAACTGCTTGGCTGCCTGCTGTGCGAGCCAGTTGGCCACAGTCGGTCCGAACCGGCCACGCCGGGTGCTGCCGATGATCACTGTCAGTCGCATCTGCTGTCCTCCTTCCGTCTGGTCCAGACTCTGTCAAAGGGCGTTTACGGTTTCTTTCCGGTCCTTTCTGGCTGGCCCGGAATAGGGTGCGGTCATGCGCTTCGGGGTGTTGGGGCCGGTGACGGCATGGACGGACGCGGGGACACCTGTGGTCGTCCAGGGGCTGAAGGTGCGAGCGCTGCTTGCCGACCTCCTGGTTCACGAGGGCCGGCCTGTCCCGGCGGACCGGCTCATCGACGACCTGTGGGGCTCGGAGCTGCCCGGAAACCCGTCCGGGACGCTGTCCGCCAAGGTGTCGCAGCTGCGGCGTGCGTTCGAGGACGCCGAGCCCGGGAGCCGGTCCTTGGTGCGGTCCGGCCCGGCCGGCTACTCGATCGCCGTGGACAGCTCCAACTACGACGCGCTCCGCTTCGACGAGTTGCTGGCCGCTGGGGCGGCCGACGAGGCGCTGGCGTTGTGGCGAGGTCCGGCGTACGCCGATTTCGCGGACGACGCGTTTGTCGAGACCGCGGTCGCACGCCTCACCGACCTGCGGCTCACCGCTCTCGAGCGAGCGGACCTACCGGTGGTCGACCTGGCGGCTCTGGTCAAGGAGCACCCCCTGCGTGAGGGCTTGCGAGCCGCACATATGCGGGCCCTGTACCGGGCCGGGCGGCAGTCCGAGGCGTTGGAGAGCTTCGAGCAGCTGCGGGAGCTGCTGTTGGAGGAGCTCGGCCTGGATCCCAGTCCGGAGCTGGTCGCCCTGCAGCAGTCGATCCTCGCGCAGGAGCTACCGCACGCGCGGAGCAATCTGCCTGCGCAGGTGACCGAGCTGATCGGGCGGTCCGATGCTCTTGCTGACATTGGTGCAGCTCTGGGCACGGCTCGCCTGGTGACGCTGACCGGGCCAGGCGGTGTCGGCAAGACCCGTCTGGCTCTTGCTGCGGCTGCGTCTGTCGCGGACCGCTTCGCCGACGGGGTTGTCCTGGTGGAGCTCGCGGCGATCACACCTGATGCGCTGTCGGTCGCTGATGCGCTCACTGACGCTGTGCAGACCGCGCTGGACCTCCGTGACACCGAAGACTCGCCTGTCACCGACCGGCTGGCCGCGGTGATGGGTTCCCGGTTGCTCGTGCTCGACAACTGCGAGCAGATCGTCGAGGAGGTCGCAGCCCTGACGGACCGCTTGCTGGCGGCTGCTCCGGGTCTACGGGTAGTCGCGACGAGCCGTGAGCCGCTGGGCCTGGCCGGTGAAGTCGTGTGGAGCGTGCCGCCGTTGTCCGTACCGCCTCTGTCGGCTGATGTGGAGGAGGTCGCTGAGTGCAGTGCGGCGCAGCTGTTCGTCAACCGTGCAGCTGCGGCCTCGCGGGGGTTCGCCCTGACAGAGGAGACCGTGGATGACGTGGCTGTGTTGTGCCGGCGGCTGGACGGGATTCCGCTCGCGTTGGAGCTCGCGGCGACGAGAGTGCGAGCTCTGGGAGTACGTGGGCTCGTAGCGCGGCTGGATGACCGCTTCCGGTTGCTGGCAACAGGTCATCGCGGTGCAGCACCACGCCAGCAGACGTTGCACGCGATGATCGACTGGAGCTGGGAGCTGCTCACTGACGAGGAGCAGTCCGTGCTGCGCCGTCTCGCAGTACATGCCGATGGCTGTACGGCGGAAGCGGCGGCAGCTGTCTGCGGTACGGACGACGTACTGGATGTGCTGGTGCGCCTGGTCGACCGGTCGCTCGTCGTACCGGTGGAAGGGACCCGCTTCCGGGTGCTCGAGTCGGTGGCGGCGTACTGCGTCGACAAGCTGAGAGCTGCTGGTGAACTGGAGTCGTCACGTCAGCGGCACCTGTCGTACTACGTGTCGCTGGCCGAGGAGGCTCGGCCCGGACTGTTCGGTGCCGAGCAGAGTCGCTGGTTGCAGCTGCTCGACGAGGACTCCGCCAACTTCCGAACCGCACTGGATCGTGCTGTTGCCACTGGGCAGTTGGACCTCGCTGAACGGCTCGTGGACGCGCTGGCGTGGTACTGGTTCCTGCGAGGACGCTACGTCGAGGCGCTGCGGTCGCTGGAGGCTGTTCCAGGTTCTGCGCGGGCGGGGACGTGGCGTGCCGGATACCTGTACCTGCTCGGGCACCCTGAAGCTGCAGCGGAGCGAGACCGCTGGGTCGATGGCGCGGATGCGATGGGGCAGTGGTGGATCGCCAACGCAGCCAGCGATGTAGGTGACCTCTCAGCGTGCCTGTCACTGCTGGACCGTGCGCTGAAGCGGTTCGAGGCCGAGGGGGACCAGTGGGGCGTCGCGGCAGTGCTGGCCGCACGGGCGAAGCACGCGCATGTTCGGGCGGACCTGCCGGCTCTGTACGACGACGCGTGCCGGAGCATCGGGATCTTCCGGGCGCTGGGGGACCGGTGGGGCGTCCTGCAGGCGACGGGTTGGTTCGGGGCACACGCGGAGCTCGTCGGTGACTTCGAGGAGGCGGAGCGTCTGCACCTCGAAGGCGTGGAGGCGGCCGAGGAGATCGGCCTGTGGCCAGAGGTCGCGAGCGCGCTGGGCATGCTCGGCTGGACGTCGATCCGGCAGGGCCGCTACGACGCCGCGCGGACCTACGGTGAGCGCGCGGTGCGGCTGGCCACCGAGCAGGGTCAGCGCTCGATACAAGCCTTGGCGGAGCTCGTGCTCGGCTTCGCGGCTCGTCGTACCGGTGCTCTGGACGAGGCGTCGCAGCGATTGCAGGCATTGATCGACACCGCCCGCCAGCAGAAGGAGGCGGTTCTCTACCTGTCGATCGTGCTGGTCGAGCTCGGATTCGTCAGGGAGCTCCAGGGCCGTCAGGAGGACGCGCTGGAGCTGCACACGGAGTCGTTCCGGGTGTCCGAGGAGTTCGAGTCACTGCGCGGGATGTGCTGGGCGCTGGAGGGGATCGCCGCGTGTCATCCGGACAAGACCCTCGCGGCAATACTTCTCGGGAGCTGCGCCGCCACCCGAGCCACCGAGAACTACCTGGTGGCTGCCACGGAGGTCGAGGATCTCGGCCGGGCCGTCGCCGCGGCCGAGTCCGCGCTGGGGTCCGAGGCTTATCAGGCGGCGTACGCGCAGGGCGCCGAGCTGAGTCCGGTCGAGGCGTTCTCCCTGGTCGTCCAGACCAGATAGTCTGTGGTTGAGATTATCTGTTGCGCCAAGTAATTTGGCCGACGAGCCCCTTTCGACAGGTGAAGGTGAACCATGGACTACGGCCACGAGTTGGTCTTCGGCACGTTCCTGACCCCGGCGGTCGACGCGCCGGACCGCGTGATCGCGCTGGCCCAGCTGACCGAGCAGGTCGGTCTCGACCTGGTGAGCTTCCAGGATCATCCGTACCAGCCGCGGCTGATGGATGCGTGGACACTGCTGTCCGTGGTCGCCGCCCAGACCCAGCGCGTGAAGGTCACCACGAACGTCGCCAACCTCCCACTGCGGCACCCCGTCGTGCTCGCACGCAGTGTCGCAACGCTCGACCTCGTCACCGGCGGGCGGGTCGAGCTCGGCCTGGGAGCCGGCGGGTTCCTGGACGCGGTCGCAGCCAATGCGGGGCCCCGGCTGACGACCGGGCAGAGCATCACCGCGCTGGAGGAGGCCATCGCGATCATGCGCGAGGTCTGGACACCTGAGGGCGGCGGCATCCGGCTGGCGGGCAAGCACTACACGGTGAGCGGAGCGAAGCGCGGTCCGGCGCCGGCGCACGACGTGTCGATCTGGCTGGGTGCGTACAAGCCGCGGATGCTGGCGCTGACCGGGCGCCTTGCGGACGGGTGGTTGCCGAGCAGCGGGTACGCCGGGCCGGATCAGCTGGCCGCTATGAACAAGGTGATCGACGAGGCGGCTGTGGAGGCCGGACGGGATCCTGCTGCGGTACGGCGGCTCTACAACATCGCTGGTCGGTTCAGTGGCAGTGGTGGGTTCCTGCAGGGACCTGAGGAGCTGTGGATCGACCAGCTGACCGAGCTGACGCTGGGGGAGGGGATGAGTACCTACATCCTTGCCTCTGACAACCCTGACGACATCAGGCGGTTCGCTGAGGTGGCAGCAGGGGTCCGCGAGGCAGTGTCAGTCGCTCGGTCGGGTGGTGCTGTTGCTGCCCGTCCTGTCGCTGCGAGCAGCTTCGGCGTCGTACCGACACCACCTCCTGCTGTACGACGTAGCGCAGTACAGCTGCTGGACGAGTCGGAGCGGCCGACCGGCCCGGTACCGGATCCGAGTCGGACGTACACGCAGTACCAGCTGCAGTCCGGTCAGCATCTGATCGACGTACACGATCACCTGCGGGCAGAGCTCGAGCAGGTCCGTGACCTGGTGGAGCAGGTCGCGGCCGGGTCGCTGGGAGTTGGTGCGGCGCGGTCGCACATCAACACGATGACGATGCGGCAGAACAACTGGACGCTGGGGACGTACTGCGAGTCGTACTGCCGGCTCGTCACGACGCATCACTCACTGGAGGACGCGTCGCTCTTCCCGCACCTGCGCCGGGCGGATCCCGCGCTGGCACCGGTCGTGGACCGGCTGCAGGAAGAGCACAAGATCATTCACGACGTGCTCGAAGGTGTCGACAAGGCGCTCGTCGCACTGGTTGACGGATCAGGAAGCATTGACGGGTTGCGGGCAGCTGTCGACCTGCTGGACGACACGTTGCTGTCGCACCTGTCGTACGAGGAACGTGAGCTTGTCGAGCCGCTGGCGCGGCTCGGCGTGCTGTAGTTCCTACTTGGCCTCGCCCAGCAGGGAGGCGAGGATGTCGAGGAGCCGGAGCGTCGGCACCTCGCCGAGCAGGCGGGCGGCGGACGTGGCCGGCTCCGCGATCAGACGGACCTGCAGCAGCTTGAAGTCGCGGACGTTCGCCGGGTTCACCAGGTCGTCGCGGACGGCCTTGAGGAACTCGGCGCCGGCCGACGCGCTGCCGTACGTCATCCGGATGAAGCTGTCGGTCACGGGGTAGAGGTAGGGCCGCTTCAGGTGCAGCAGCTTGGACTTCTTCGCGTGCCCGAACCCGCGGTGGCCGGTGAACTTCTCGTCCAGCGCGATCGCCGCCTCGAACAGCGCACTGCCCGGCTCGGCGTCCTCGAGGCGCGCGTCCACCGGAATCGCGGCGAGATCCTTCTCGGCATCGACCTCGAGCAGCCACGGAATGTCGTTGGCGCGCAGGTCGGAACCGATCACCATCGTCCGGGCGAGGTCCTCGAGAGTGATCTGGTTCGGGTCGGAGCCGCCGACGGTAGTCATACCCGGCAGCCCGTCGTAGTACTGCAGCACGGCGCCGTTCGACTCGGCGTACAGCCGTAACTGCGCGATCGCCTCGTCGACGACGATCTTCCGGGTACCGATGTTCATGAGCCACACCCTCACACTCGTGGTGGCATACCCGCCAGCGGGCGGACCATCATTCGAACGTTCCTCACACTGTTTCCGCAGATCGTAGCGACTTCCGGGCGACCTGCACGCCAGGGTCACTGCCCGTTATCCACAACCTGTAATCATTCGGTCCGCGAGCGCGCCGAACTCCGTAAACTCTCAGTCACAATCCCACGACTGAGCGGAGGCAACCATGCGGAATCGGCTCCTCGCGCTCGTCCTGGCTGTCCTCCTGCTCGTGCCCTTGACCCCGGCCGCGGACGCAGCGCCACCGGACGCATATTCGTGTCTGCATCCGGACGTCGCCGTCTCTGCGAACGGTGAGGTGCTGAGCACCGGCTCGGAGATCGCCAACGACGGCGGCATGGCGCACGCCGGCACCGGCGTCACGCTCACTTTCCAGGCCCGGACCTTCAATCCGACGATCGACCTGTGCAACCTGCGCCTCACCGACACGCGCACGTGGCAGGTCGGTCACTGGCCCTGTGAGAACGCGCCCAAGCCGAAGCCGGCACGGACCCAGTCACTGAGCTGGTCGGTCTCGGTGCCGCTCGACTGCGAGTTCGTCGGCTCACCGAATCTGCTGAGCGTCACCCTGACGAACGGCAAGGGTTCGGCGGGAGCCTCGGTCATGATCTACGCCGGCGCGCCCGGGTTCGCACTGCCGGACAAGCAGGCACGGGCGTTCTTCGGGCCGTTCGCGATGCAGTCCGACCCGGTCAACTCACTGACCGGCGCGCTGACCGCCGTCGCGACGGACGCCGCGGTGACGGCGGTCGGCGTACCGCTCACGGTGACGCGGACCTACAACTCGAACGACGAGTCCACCGGCCCGCTCGGCGTCGGCTGGCGTTCGACGTACTCGGACCGCCTCGAGCTGACGCCGACCGGCGCGCGGTACCTGGCGTCCGACGGGCGGGAGATCGGGTTCGCGCGGAAGGGCGCCGGGTTCGCCGTGGAGCCGGGGGCCGCTCGGTTCACGCTGGCGCGGGCGGGGACGACCTATGTACTGACGAGCTTCGACCAGGTGCGGATGCTGTTCTCGGCGGCCGGCGAGTTGCAGGCGATCCGGGACCGCAACGGTCAAGGGGTGACGATCGAACGTGTCGCGGGACGCGTTCGCACGGTCACCAACGGGCGGCGGTCGCTGTCGTACGACTACGACGGTGAAGGCCGGCTCGTGTCGGCTCGGCTCTCGGGGCCTGGCGTCGCGCCGCGGACCGTTCGGTACGAGTACACGGACGGACGGCTGACGGGCGTGACCTCGCCGGGTGGGATCCGGACGCGGTACGAGTACGCCGACGGGCGGCTCAGGTCGGAGACCGTAGGGGACGCGAAGGTGCCCGCGTACGTGACGGAGTACGACGACGGTGGGCGGGTCGTCGCTCAGACCGACGGCAAGGGCGGTCGGTCGACCTGGTCGTGGGAGACCGAGGGCATTCGCGGCACGTCCACGATGACCGACCCGACGGGCGGGAAGTGGATCAACGAGTACGAGCGGAACTGGCTGATCCGTCAGACCGATCCGACCGGTGCCACGGCGACGTTCCATTACGATGCCGACGGCAACCTCATCCGGGTCTTCGACACGCTGGGCCATGGCGCCCGGCACGAGTACGACGCGTTCGGACGGGCCGTCGCGTCGACCGACGCCGTGGGTGCCGTGACTCGTCGGACGTACAACGCGCGGAACGATGTCGTCGCGACAGTGGATCCGCTCGGGCGGCGCACGACGTACTCGTATGACGCCCGCGGCAACCTGACCGGTACGGCGTACCTCGGTCGCGCATCCTCCGTCAGCTACGACTTGCGTGGGCTGGTCACGGCGTCGCGCGATCCGCTCGGGCGGGTGACGCAGTTCGCGTACTCCGTGGACGGCGATCTGGTGCGCGTCACCGATCCGCTGCGGCAGGTGACGCGGATCGAGTACGACGGGTGGGGACGACCGGTCAAGGTGACGTCACCGCGTGGCGCGGTCAGCACGGTCAAGTACAACGACGACGACCAGCCGCTCGAACAGCGCGGTGCGCTCGGCGCCTCCAGCAGCCAGACGTACGACGCACAGGGCCGCGTCTCGACGCTGGTCGACTCGCGCGGCGGTGTCACTCGGCTGCGGTACGACGAGAACGGCGCCGTGGTCGGCGTCACGAGACCGTCGTTGCCCGAGGCCACCACGACGTACGACGCCTCAGGCCGGGTGGCGAAGGCCGTCGACGCGAGCGGACGTGCGCAGACCTTCACGTACGACGGCGCCGGCCGGACGAACTCCACGACGTACGGCGGTCGCACCTGGCAGTTCTCGTACGACAAGTCCGGCCGCCTGATCCGCACGACGCTGCCGTCAGGCAAGACCGCGTCGTTCGAGTTGGATGCCCGCGGCGCGCCGCTACGGATCACGTACTCCGACAAGACGCCCGCGGTCAGCTCCACCTGGGACGCTGCGGGCCGCCGTACGGCGATGGGCGACGGGTTGGGCGTCACCCGCTTCGGCTACGACTCCTTCGACCAGCTGACCTCAGCTACGGGTCCAGGTGGCACGGTCACCTATCGCTGGGACCCGGTCGGCAACCTCGCCGGCCGGACAGCCGCCGGCCACACGGAGTCGTACACGTGGGACGCCGTCAACCGCCTCACCTCCGCCGCGGCTGACGGCAAGCCCTTGGCGTCCTACCGCTACGACCTGGCCCACGGCACGATCACGACAACCCAGCCGGCCGGGCTGACCAAGACCGAGCGCCAAGACCTTCGCGGCCGCACCACCTCCCTGTCCATCACCCAGAACGGCCGCCCGCTCCGCACAATCACCTCGACGTACGACGCCGCCGACAACATCACCCGCTCGAACGACTCAACCGCCGGCACCTCGTCGTACACCTACGACCCGCTGAACCGCCTGACCGCGGCCTGCTACGGCACCGACCAATGCACCGATGACGCCCGCGACTACATCCGCTACGCCTACGACGCCAACGGCAACCGCACGTGGGAGAAGCGCCCCACCAGCGCCACCTGGTCCCTCTACGGCCCCGGCAACGAACTCCAGGCCTCCATCACCGCTCCAGCCAGCTACCCGCTCGACCCGCCGACCACCCACGCCTACACCTACGACCCTGACGGCAACCTCACCTCTGACGGCACCACGACCTACACCTGGTCCGCCGCCGGCAAACCCGTCACGTCAACCGCAGCCGGCACAACCACCACGTACGCCCACTCCGGCGACGGCCGCCGAGCGACGTCCACCACAGGCGGCGGAGTAACCCGCTACCTCTGGGACCCACTCTCGCCCCAGATCCTCAACACAGCGACCGACGCGAGCCCCACCCGTTACCTCTACGGCGCCGGCCTCCTCGCGCAACAGACCCCCACCGCGCGGACTCCGCTCACCACAAGCGCGAACGGCTCCGTACTCACGACAACCCCAGCCAAGCCCGCCCAACACGACTACGAGCCGTACGGCCAGACCCGAGCCGGACGGCATCGAGGGCACCCTCACCGACGTCTCCCACATCTCCGGCTACGTCTCCACCGCAGCCCTGGCAGGCGCCGTAATCTGCACCCTGGCCCGCCCCTGCGCCCCCGCCGTCCCCATCTTCCTCCAGGTCTCCTCAGCCACCGGAGTCCTCTCAGCCGGCACAGCAGGCATCCTCGACTCCCAAGCGTGCGTCCTCAAAGGCAACTGCTCCCAACTAGCAGCCGACATAACCGTAGGCCTCGTCGCCAGCCGCTTCCCCGCCGTCGGCAGCGCGCGACGGCTCCCGACGATGGCGTACGCATCGTTCGGCGGGCGGGACCCAGCGATCATCAACATGATCGCGTACTCGAAGAGGAATCCGTTGGACGGTTTCTACGACCTGATCGGACACGGCGGACCTAACGAACTTGCGGGTCAATCCGCAGCGGAGATCGCACGCAAGATCAGCCCGGGTCTGGCCGGGCGGAATGTCAGGCTCCTCTCATGCTCGACGGGATGCCCCAGCGGTACCTTTGCACAAGACCTCGCCAATGAACTCGGGGTGACGGTCTTGGCGCCGACGACAGAGATCGCATCCAGTGGATCCGGCAAGACCTTGAAGATTTACGACGGAGGTGTTTGGCGGTGGTTCGAACCGGTCGTTCGACGCTGAGGCTGATTGGCTATTGGCGTAGTCCGACGGCACCCGACTGGCCCGACCCGAGGGACTACGTTGATCGCTCGTGGGATCCCGAGGAACGGGACATGATTGCTGACTATCTGCGATGCGGCTTTATTTATCGAGCCTTCGGGGGCCTGTCGACCTGTCGCCTCTGCGATTGTCAGAATGGCGCACTCGAGCGGAGCGACGGCGTTTGGTATTGGCCGGACGGACTCGTGCACTATGTGACCGAGCACCATGTTCGGCTGCCACCCGAGTTCGTTGACCACGCCCTCGAGTACCTGGACCGGCTGGGTGATGCCGAGGCGGATCTGGACTGGTGGCGTTCTCAGGGCTCATCCCGTGACGGATAGCGCATGACCATGTCCTGCAGAATGCCGCGACCATGTGGAAGTCGTCAGTGTCGCTGCAGGCGTGATTGATGGAACGGTCATAGGATTCTTGGAGCCACAATGAGTGCCGGATACTCCCTCATCCTCGCGAGCTCTGTCGGTGAACGCGACGGTATCGGGCTCGAACCCACGCGGGTCGACGGCGGTTGCGCGGCCGAGGTGTTCGAGGACGCCGACACGGGCAATCGGGTTGTCAATGTCTTTGACAAGAATGTGCCAGTGGAAGCGATCGAGTGGCTTCTCGCCGAGGCCAGGGCTCGGCTATGACTGGCGACTGACGAGCGCGTGGTCCGCATTCATGTGACAGGGCCTGCTCGACTCGCCGGACGCCGAGTCCGCCCTTCGTCAGTGTGGCGCATTGTTCCGTTCGTGCGGGTCGCGCTTGTTTTCTCGAGGTGTATGAGGTGTTCGCATGAGAATCCTTTGCTCGAATGAGGTCGACGCAGAGCGCGCCGCCGTTGCTGAGGATGAGTCGGTCCTTGTGCTGTCCCGAGGTGAACTCGCCTTCCTGGCAAACTCGGTGCAGGAGGCGCTGGAAGTCGTCGATGAGTGGGAGTTCGACACTCGGCTCGGGATGCGTCCGGAGGAATCCAGGATGCTCCACGATCGCATCCGTAGCTTTCTGATGGAGAATCGATCAGGTGAATAGCCGCGGCCCGGCTCGAAGCAGACGACTGACGCGGATTGCGGCGTTCCGGGGAGACCGAGGTGAGGATGGATGCAGCTGAGTTCCGGATCGAAGTACTGCTGTCCTTTCAGCGCGCCCTGTGGGACTTGGTCACGCCCAATCTCAGAGGTGTCACGGTTCGGCCCACATCTCCGCTGATCGAGGCAAGGTTCCTCTATGAGGCGTTAGGCCAGGAAGAGCACCTCCTGGTCTCGGAGGCTGAGGCATACGTCATCGCTGACTTCGTACCTGCGGTTGACGTCCGGTTCGACGCTGTCGCCGTACCGCCTGACCAGTCCCGTGAGCTGTTGGCAGGAGAGGAATGGGTGTACCGGCGACGCGAGGACGAGCCGGACTTGGAAGATCGCTCACGCGACGACTGAGACTGATCGCCCGCTGGGTCGCAGCAGGAGCCTCAGGACGGCCGGATGGGGAGGATCTTGTTCAACCGACTGGTGCGCTGCGGTGGCCGCTCATCGCCGTCGGCGGGATCCAGGTCGAAGAGTGCTGAGTTGCTCGGGTGGGCACGGGGCTGATAGACGGTCCGTATTGTTCGAGAAGCTGAGCAGAATCAGTCGGTGATCCCGTTGTCAGGGCGCCGTGTTCGTCGACTGGTCGGTCCGGGGCTCAGCCGGGGAATTCGTTGACGCCGAGGGCGAAGTTCCAGTGGCCGACGCCATTGGCGGCGAGCCCCATCGTGACCAGGCCCATTCCTTCCAGCCAGTGCGCCATTCTCAGGCCGCCGACGTCCAGCGGGCGCAGTCCGAGGCTCTCGACGAATGCCGCGACGTCCGCCTTGGCCTGCGCACTGTCGCCGGCGATGAAGACGTTGGGCCGGCCCTCCTCCAGGACACTGCGGAAGATGGTGTTGAACGCCTTCACCACGCTTGCGCCAGCCGGGGCCACCTTGGCGACTTCCTGCGCGATCGAGGTCTCCTCGCTGTGGGCCAGTCCGTCGAACGTGGCATTGAAGGGGTTGCTGATGTCGACGATGACCTTGCCCGCGAGGGCGTCTCCGTACTCGGCGACGACCGGAACGACACTGTCGTACAACAGGGCCGTGATGACGATGTCCCCGGCCGGGACGGCACCCCACTTGCCCGGCGTCGCGCCGCCGCCCAGAGCCTCGGCCAGGTCATCGGCCTTGGACTGATCGCGTCCCATGACCTCGACGGTGTTGCCGCCCACGACCGCGAGCGTGCCGATGGCACGGGCCATGTTTCCCGTACCGATGAGGGTGATGCTGCTCATGAGGTGCTCTCTTCCTGTTCTCGAGGTGTCGCTCTGTCTCGTTCGTGTGGCTCAGATGGCGGTGGTGCCGCCGTCGGCGACCAGTTCCAGCCCGTTGACGTAGCTGGAGTCGTCGGAGGCGAGGAACAGGGCGACGGTGGCGACCTCTTCGGGGCGGCCCATCTGTCCGCGGGGGATGAGGGACTCGAATGCGGCCTTCGTTGCCTCGTCGAACAGTTCTTCCTGTTTGGCGGTGGCAACCTGGCCGGGGGTGAGGACGTTGACCCGGATCTTGCGGTCGCGCAGTTCGTTGAGCCAGACGCGGGCCCACGCCTGCTGGACGGCTTTGCTTCCCGCGTAGAGGCTCCAGCCGGGGAAGGCGCCGAGGGAGGCGTTGGATCCGGTCATGAGGATCGAGCCGTTGTCGTTGATCAGCGGCAGTGCCTTCTGCACGGTGAACAGGGTGCCGCGCGCGTTGAGCCAGAAGGCGCGGTGGAACTGTTCCTCGGTGATCTCGCCGAGGACGGCGGGTTCGCCCATCCCGGCGCTGGCCCACAGCACGTCGATCGAGCCCTTCTCCCGCTTGACGGTGTCGTACAAGCGGTCCAGGTCGTCCAGTTCGGCCGCGTCACCCTGGACGGCGGTGACGTTGCGGCCGATCAGCTTGACGGCGTCGTCCAGTGCTTCCTGCCGCCGGGCCTGGATGAAGACGTATGCTCCTTCTTCGACGAACAGTTTGGCGCCGGCCAGCGCCATACCGGTGGATCCGCCGGTGATCACCGCGACCTTGCCATCGAGCTTTCCCACGATCACTCCGTTGACTTGATGGATGTCCGGAACAGCTCGGTTCTTATGTACACCGGACTGTGTATGTAACGTATCCGATGACCGGCCGGAGCGCCAGCTAAGTACACCGATCGGTACCGAACGGCCTACACTGGAGCCATGACGGAGTTGGAGAAGGGCCCGAGTGGCCGGCGCCGCGGCAGGGGCGCACGCGAGCGCATCCTCAGCGCGTCCCAGCAACTGTTCCGCGATCAGGGCATCAACCGCACCGGCATGGACCAACTCTGCGCCGCGGCCCAGGTGTCCAAGCGCACGGCCTACCAGCACTTCACCGGCAAGGACGAACTCGTCGCCGAATACCTGCGCCGATTCGATCCCGACGTCATGCCCGGAGTGTTCGACCGCACTGACCTCACACCCCGTGAACGACTCCTCGCCGCCTTCGAGATGCCCGCGTCCACGCCGCTGTGCCCCTACATCGCGGCGGCCGTCGAACTCCACGACCCCCAACACCCCGCATCCCAGTACGCACGCGACTACAAGACCGCCATCGCCGCGCGGCTCACCGAAACCGCCCGCGAAGCCGGCGCCACCGACCCCGAGCAACTCGGCGAACAACTGGCCCTGCTCATCGACGGCGCCTCGGCGCGCACCCGAGTCCTCAACAGCGACTGCTTCCCCGCCGCCGCCACCATCGCCGCCGTCCTCATCGACAACGCCATCCCCGCGTCAGCTCCGCAGCCCGGCGATGACCGCCGTACCGCGACGTCCAGCTGAGTGCGGTCCGGAACGTCTTTAGGATCGCGGGCATGGAGGCTGGGGTGTTTCGGCAGGTTCGGGCGTCGTACGACGATGCTTCGGTTGCTGTGTATCAGGCGTATTCGCCGGAGATTGCGGAGCCGGCGTTGCGGGCGGGGACATTTGTCGAGCCGTTCGGGATGGGGCGGATGACGTGGATCAAGCCGTCGTTTCTGTGGATGGCCTATCGGTCGGGGTGGGGGACCAAGCCGGGGCAGACCCGGGTGCTGCGGATTCATCTGCGGCGTGAAGGGTTCGAGTGGGCGTTGGCTCGTGGGGCGCTTTCGCATTACGACGCTGGGTTTCACGAGTCCGAGGCGGCTTGGAAGGAGTCGCTGGTCGGGGCGTCGGTGCGGATTCAGTGGGATCCGGAGCAAACGGTGACGCTGACGCCGCGGCCTCGGGTGCGGGCGATTCAGATCGGGTTGTCCGGTGAGGCCGTACGGCGGTACGTGAACGAATGGATCCTGCGACTGGAGGACGTCACAGCGGAGATGCACCGCGTGCGCGACCTGGCCCGGGCGTCGACGAGTGCGGCCGAGGCGGAGCTCCCGGACGAGCGGCCGTACCCGCTCAGCGATGAACTGGCCGCCAAGATCGCAGCGACGCCGGGAGCACATCCACCGGCCTGATGCTTGGGCGGATGGCACCAACCGGCAACGCAGCGATTCCGGCCGCACGCAAGGGCGCGGACGTCACGGCGAGCGATCTGACCCCCGAGCTCCTCGCCGCACCCGCCGCCTAGGGATGGTTGTTTGGGCCAACTGGTAAATGGTTTGAGCGGGTCGGTGGGCGTCATCATCATGGGGGCATGACTACGACGACCTTCGGACTGTTGCTGGTGGGACCTGTGGCCTTGGTGGCTCGGGTTCAGCAGCAGGTGGGCCGTTGTTGGGGGTCGATGCCCGATCCGTCGTGATCGGGGCAGTGGTCGCCGGGCTGTTGGCCGGGTATGGGGTTGCCATGCCGGTCGGGCCGGTGGGGACCTATTTGGTGGCGTTGACGGCGCGGAGTTCGTTGCGGATCGGGGCGTTTGCGGCGCTCGGGGTTGCTTCGGCTGATGGCGTGTACGCGGCGGTGGCCGCGGGGGCCGGGTCGGTGTTGGCTCCGTTGCTGGTGCCGATTGTGGGGCCGTTGCGGTGGGCGTCGGTTGTGGTGCTGGTCGGGCTCGCGGTGATGGGTGCGGTCCGGGCGGTACGGCGCTATCGCGATCGGCGGATCGTCGCGTTGCAGCACGACACGCCGATCGGTGCGTGGACGGCGTACTTCGGGATGCTCGGGATGACGATGCTCAACCCGTGGACGGTGATCTACTTCGCCGCGCTGGTGCTCGGTGGGTCGGAGATCGCGGGCGCCGGGGAACGGATCGTCTTCGTGGTGGCGGCGTTCGTGGCGTCGGCGAGTTGGCAACTGTTGCTGGCCGGCGGTGGTGCGTTGCTCGGGCGGTTGCTGACCGGGCCGACGGGTCGGTTGGTGACTGCGCTGGCGTCGTCCGCGGTCATCGTCGTGCTGGCCGTGCGGATTGTTGCCTAGGGCGCCGTGTTGCCTAGGGCAGTTGGCGTTCGACGGCTCCGGCCGGGTTCAGGAAGAGCAGGATCGGTGGGGCGGTGTTGGGCAGGATCTCGGCGTACGCCTGGAGTTGTGGGGCGTAGTAGGCGACCCGGCTGTCCAGCGCCGCCGCGGGAATGGCGTCGGTTTTGTAGTCGACGATGGTGAGGCGGCCGTCGTCTTCGCGGTAGATGAGGTCGACGAAGCCTTCGAGGACGGTGCCGTCGGGCTGGACGGTGCCGACGTACGACTCGCGCCAGTGTTCGCGGGCGGCGGCTCGTTGCACCACGTCGGAGGCGAGGGCTGAGCGGACGAGGGCGGTGACCACGTCGGCGTACTCCAGTACACCTTCGGCCAGGCATTGGGTCGAGACGGCGGGTTCGAGGCCGGAGCCGGTGGAGAGGTCGACGACCTGGAGTACGGCGTGGACGGCGCGGCCGATCGCGGTGCCGTAACGCCCCTTGGACCACGGGGGGAGTTCGAGGTCGCGGGCGGCCTTCGCGGTGCCCGGATCGATGCGGACGACGGATCCAGCATCGGGATCGTCGGCGGGGGAAGGGGCGAGGGCGAGCTCTGGGCCGGTGCCTTCCAGGCCGGAGGCTGACCTGGCCGAGGGGGCGCGGCTCGCGGCTCGGGCGGCCGAGGCGCGGGTTTCCCATTCGGTGCGGGAGATCGGCGGCGTGACGTCCGGGCTGCCGGTCGGCTCGCGGTCGGGGACCGGAGGGCTGGTGAAGAGCGTCGAGTGCGGCGCCTCGACGCCGCCCGCGGTGGCGAGCAGCTCGGCGTTGCTGGAGTGGCGGCGGTTTCCGGAGCGGTGCAGCGAGACGACGAGGTGATCGCGGGCGCGCGTCGCGGCGACGTACAGCAGGCGGCGGCGTTCGTAGTCGTCCATCTGCTCGTCGACCGGTTGCACGAGGTCGAAGTCCTCGGTCTGGACGGACGACTTGAGTTTCACGGCGTACCCGCCGGACTGCGGCCACAGCACCTGGACACCGCGCTGACGATTCGGCGAGGCGCTCATGCCGGACAGGATCACGATCGGGAACTCGAGCCCCTTCGCGGCATGGATCGTCATCACGCGCACCGCGTCGGCGTCGGTTTCAGGCAGGACGGCCTCGGCGACGCGGGACGTCTCCTCGCCCTGATGGGCGGCCCAGGCGAGGTACGAGCGCAGGCCGCCGTGCTCGACCTCGGACCACGCGCGGGCCTGGTCGATCACGAACCGGATGCGGCGCCAGGCGTCGCGGGCCCGCGGGCCGATCGCGGCGACCTCCAGCATCCGGCGGTCGGCGACGATCTTCGCGAGGACCTCGCTGGGCGAGAGCCAGCGCGCGGCGTAGTACGTCCGGCGGAGCCACTCCATCGCGTCGGCGACCGGGTGGGTGAGGAGCTGGTCGGGGACCGGCGCGGTCAGGAGGAACCTGCCACCGTTGACCTTCCAGGTGTAGAGGTCGTCGTCACCACAGCCGAACAGCGGGGAGCGGAGCGTGGTGACGAGCGCGAGCTGGTCGCTCGGGTCACCGAGCGCGCGGGCGCAGGCGAGCAGGTCGCGGACCTCGGCGGTCTGATAGACGAGTGAACTGGCCTCGGCACGGTACGGGATGTCGGCGCGGTCGAGCGCGTCCTCGAGGAACGGGAGCGAGGTGCGGGCCGGGACGAGTACGGCGATGTCGCCGGCCGCCGCGGGGCGCCAGGTCTCCGCGCGGTCGTCGTACACCAACCAGCCGTCGCGGAGCGCCTCCTCGATGACCGAGGCGACGTCGGTGGCTTCGCGTTCGCGCAGGACGGAGGCCTGGGCACGCGGGAGGTCGCTGTGCGGCTCGGCGCCGAGGATGGTGACGGCGGGACCGGCGCCGGGTGTCTCGGGCTCGGGTGGTGGTTCTTCCAGCGGTACGTCGACGGCGCCGTCGGCCGCGCGCCGACGGAACGGCAGCACCGCGGCGAGGTCGCTGACCTGCTCACCGGGGGCGGCGGGGTCCGCATCGGTGTTCGTGTCGAAGGGAGCGGGCTCGTCGAAGAGTGACGGCTCGTCGAACATCGAGAGCTGGTCGCCCTTGACGGGCTCAGGGGGTTGCGAGGACGGCGCGCCGTGGCGGGTTGGGGCGCCAGGGCGTGAGGTGCGGCCGGGATCGTTGGACGCGGTGACAGCAGGGGCAGTACCGGTCGAGGCGCCGGGGTTCGTGCGATGGGGGGAGAGGGACTGGTACGACGGTTGAGCGGATTCGTGGGGCTGGATGAGGGTGGCGAACACGGTGTTGATCCACTGCAGGATCGGTGGGACCGTGCGGAAGTTCGTGGTGAGAGCGACCGTCTCGCCCAGCAGGTCCTGCGCGTTCAGGTACGTCGCGATGTTCGCCCGCCGGAACCGGTAGATCGACTGCTTCGGGTCCCCGACGACGAACAACCTCCCCTCGGGGACCTCCACGTCGCGCCAGTCGTCCGCGTCGGCCTCCGCGCCGCCCGCGATCCGGACCGCCAGCTCGATCTGGATCGGGTCCGTGTCCTGGAACTCGTCCAGCAGCAACCGCTCGAACCGCTCCTGCAGGTCGGCCCGCACATTGGCGTCCCGCCGCAGCAGATCGCGCGCCAGCACGAGCAGGTCGTGGAACTCGAGCCGCCCGTCCGCGCGCCGCAGCTCGGCCGACTCCAGCACCCGCTCCGCGATCCAATGCGACAGATGCCGCAGGCATGCATCGAGCAGCAGCTCGACGAGCGACGCCGCGACCTCGACGACCTCGGTGCAGTCGCCGCGGACCTTGGCGATGTCCGGCCAGTTCTCCTTACGCCCGATCCGGCCCACCTTCAGGCCGCGGAACGTCTGCAGGATCGCGAGCTGCGTCTCCTGGTCGGACGCCGCGTCCAGCATCAGGCCGAGCTCGCGGATCTGCTGGACCTTCGGCAGCAACCGGTCCTCGGGATCCATGCAGGATTCCGCCGCGGTGCCGATCTGCGCGGCCGCGGCGACCAGACCGGTCAGGTCGGGCATCGACACCAGCTCCGGCGGCTCGACGAGCACCCGATCGGCGATCAGGTCCCAGTCGTTGCCGAACAGCCGCGCGAGTGAGCGCAGATGCTTCAGCTCGACACCGACCGCCATCGCGAGCAGCAGCGGCTCGGCGATCGAGTCGTCGTCGAGCAGTTGCTGCTGCAACTCGGCCCAGCGTTCCTCGAAGGCGACCGACGAGCCGACCTCGTCCAGTACGTCGATGAGCGGTGGCAGCCCCGCCTCGATCGGATGCGCGAGCAGGATCTGCTGCGCGAACGCGTGCAGCGTCCCGATCGACGCCGAATCCAGATCGTCCAGCGCCGCGTCCGCGAGCTGTCCGACGTCGCTCCGGCGCGCCTTCTCGAACTCGACCCGCAGCCGGTCCCGCAGCTCCGCGCCGGCCTTCTCGGTGAACGTCACGGCAGCGATCGTCCGCAGCGGTACGCCGTCCCGCAGCACGAGCGTGCTGACCCGCTCGACGAGCGCATGCGTCTTGCCCGACCCGGCGCCCGCCTCGACGAAGAGGGTGGTGTCGGTGTCGGAGCGGATCCGGTCGCGGGCCGGACCGTCCAGCAGCTGTTCACTCATCGCCGGACTCCAAAGCGGTCGGGTCGATCAGCCGGACCAGGCGTTCCAGCACCGGGTCGTGGCGTTTGCGGTCCCAGCGCGCCCGGACCTCGCTGTGGCCGAGACCGTCCGGGTTGCAGTACGGGCACTGCACCCAGAGGAAGTCCGGTACCTCGGGCGCCTTCGGCGGGAAGTACCCGGCCGCGATCGAGGACACGATCACGTCGAGCGTGTCGACGTACCGGGCCTCGACCTCGGGGGTCAGCGGGACCGGGATCCGTTTGCCGCCGCGACGGACGAACCAGTACGACGCCTCGACCGGTGTGGACGGCTCGCCCAGGCGGGCGCGGGCGGCGTACGCGTAGACGGGCAACTGCAGCTTCGTCCCGCCCGCGACCGGGTCGGACTCGATGCCCTCGTAGCGCGAGAAGCCGCCGGTTTTCACATCGGTGACGTAGATCGTCCCGTCCTCGCCGAGATCGACCTTGTCCGCCGAACCGCGCAACAGCACGCGCCCGGACGGCACCGGGATCTCCACCGGCGGCTCGCCGTCGAACCCGAACCGCAGCTCGCTCGCGACGACCGACGCGGACCGCTCGGCGCGCCACCGGTCGTCGTCGGTCAGCATCACCATCAGGTCGCCGAGGATGCGCATCCGCTCGCGCTGCCACAGCCGCGGATGTCCCGTCAGCCCCTCGGCCTCGAACTGGTCCGCGAGATCCGCCCCGATCACCAGCAGCAGCGACCGTTGCTCGTCCGTCCACGGCTCGCCGTACCCCGGCAGCGAACCGGACAGCCGTTGGACGAAGGCATCCAGGCTGTTGTGGATCAGGTTCCCGATCTGGACCGGCGAGATGACGAGCAGGTCCTCCGGCGCTTCCAACGGCTCCACCTGGAGCAATCGCTCGACGAAGTACGCGTGCGGGCACGTCGCATACGACTCCAGCGACGTCGGCGAGGCGATCCGGTCCTCCACCGCGAACTCGGGCAGTCCGGACACGCCCGACAGATCCCCGTCGAAGCGGGTGAACGCATTCGAGGCACGTCCGCGCAGCATCTCCCGCGCCCGGACCAGGACGCCGTCCTGCACCCACAACCGCGCCGCCGCGGCCCGCGTCTGCCACTCCTGCTCGGTCGCCGGCATCGTTGCCGTGGTCAACGAACCGGCGTACGACGCCGACGTCCGCAACACGTCCTCGTACCTGTCCCACTGCGTCGCCGGCAACGCGTGATCGCCCGTCAGCTCCCGCAACGACCCGAGCAACCACCGCGTCGGCAACCGCCGCGACGACCGCCGCAGATCGCCGCGCGGGAAGGACGCCACCACTCGCGCACCCGCCGAGAACGCGACCAACAGGTGGCGCTGCTTCTCGTCCAACCGGTCCCGGAACGACGCCAGCTCCGGCGCGGCCGCCTCACGCACCCGGTGGGGGAGCAGCGCGTCCTCGTGCACCCGCCCCGGATACAGGTCCTCCGACAGACCCACGACGTACACGATGTCCGCCGACAACCCGACGCTCGCCGACAACGGCGCCACCAGCACGCCTGTGCCGAACGTGCCGACCCGAGGCAGTGATTGCTGCAGCTCGAGATCCAGGACGTCGCGTAGTACCGCGAGGCTCGCCGGCGTCCCGAGCTCGTCGAGCGTCGAGAGCCCCTTCAACGACCCCTCGACCGCGGCCGCGGCGTACTGCTCCTCGATCGGCAACGACGAATAGTCTCCGAGCAAGTCGTGAAAGAGCTGCAGAACCCCGGCGGAAAGGTCCGCCCAGGTGTCGAGCTCCGCCAGCTCGTTCAACCGCCGGCGCAGAGTGGAAGCGAACGCGTGCAGTCGCTCGGCCGTCGTCGCGTTGTACTGCGCGCGCCGTACCGCGGCCGGTCGTGGATCCTCGGCCGCCTCCTCCTGATCAGCGGTCCGCCGCTCGGACTCGGCGTACCGCGCCAGTCGCGTGTCCCAGTCGTCGCCACGCACCACGCCGGCTGCCCGCGACATCCGCTCCCACTGCGGCACCGGGATGCGCTGGCCGGTGAAGTCCCGAGTCGGGGCGTTCGCCAGCGCGCGGAACACGTCGGCCCGCGGCAGATCCTGGTCGACGAGCGCCAGTACTTCGAGGAGCGTTCGCGCGATCGCGCGCTCGTGCACCGGACGCGTACCCGGCCCGTTGACCTCGATCTTCGCGGCGCCGAGGTGCTCGTGCAGCAGGCGCGCGTACGGCGAGGCCGCGGCGTACAGGACTGCGATCCGGTGCGCCGGTGTGTGCTCCAGTGCCGACACGACGTCGCGGACCACGCACCGCACCTCGTCGTCGGCGTCGGACGCGTTCAGGATCTCGGTCGCGACCGGGTAGTTCTTGGAGATCGACCGCGGCAGATCGATCCCGATCCGCGTCAGCGACCGCCGAACGGCCCGGTCCGCCCGGCGTACGTCGGTCAGCCCGACGATCACCGTGAGATCTGCCGCGGCGTCGCCGAGCGCTGCCACGAAGGCGGCCTCGGCCTGAGTCAGCTCCTGCGGCAGGTACAAGACCAGGGCGCCCAGCTCGTGCACCGTCGACGGCGATGCCGCGATCCGCGCCGCGGCGGCGCGCAACAGGTCGGTCTCGTCGTACCAGTCCGCGGCGAGCTCGGCCGTGACATGGCGGTGCAGGCGGATCAGATCGGGGCCGAGCGCGGACGCCTGCGCGACGTTGTCGAGCGCCGGATCGGTGAGATCGCGGAGCTCGCGATGCGCGGAGGCAAGCGCTTGGATGGTCGACGGATGCCCGGCGACCTCCTCGAAGATCCCGGGCGCCTTCGCGAGCGCCGTACGCCAGGTGGCCGCGACGATCGGCCGGGTGGCCGGGCGGCGCGGGCTCAGTAGACCGGCGGCGATCTGCTCGGCCAGGCGCTCGAGGGTCGCCAGGTACAGACCGCCGACAGTGGAGCGGGCGAGGTGCCGGCGGGCGACGACGCCGGCCAGGTTGTTCGGCAGGAGCAGCGTGACAGGTGTCATCGGATCGTCGGCCTTGAGGCGCGCGACCACGGCCTCCAGGCGCTCCAGAGCCGCGGCGCCGTACGCCGTGCTCTCGATCCGGGTGCTGCTCACCTCGAAACCTCCATCTGATGACTGTCAACGGAGACGGTAGACCTTGCCACAGACAGAAAGGTGACGGGGCGCGAAACGCCAAGGTTTCTGCAGGGTCGGCGGCGGCCTCGCACAATGAAGAAATGACCAGCGAGACGAGGTTCGCGCGGATGTTGCTCGTGCTCGTCCTTGCGCCCGCCGGCGGTCTGTTCGGCAAGGCCGTCGCCGAGGCCGCGCAGGTTCGTCCCTGGTGGCCGTGGGTCCTCGCGGCCCTCACCTGGTTGCTGGTTTGCGGTGGGATCGCGATGGCCGTGTCGAGCCATGCCGACGAGCACAGATAATGCTCCGATGGCCGCCGCGGTGCATCACGTCGAGATCTGGGTCCCGGACCTGTCCCGGGCCGTCACGAGCTGGGGCTGGGTCCTCAACCGGCTGGGCTGGAAGGACGGTGACGGCTGGCCGGGCGGGATGACCTGGACCGCTCCGGACGGGTCATACGTCGTGGTCGAGCAGAGCCCGGCGATGTCGGCGTCCGAACACGACCGGATGCGCCCCGGGATGAACCATCTGGCGCTGAACGCGGCGAGCCGGGCGGAGGTCGACGGCATCGTCGCGGAGGCCGCTGCACACGGCTGGACGCTCATGTTCGCCGACCGGCACCCGTACGCCGGCGGACCGCAGCATTACGCCGCCTTCCTGCACAACACCGACGACTACGAACTCGAGATCGTCGCTCCGGATTAGCAGGTGAGACTACTGATACCTGGAGTGACCACTGGGGCCACTGGTGTGACACGATTACGCCACGCAGTCAGTGACGCAGTCAGTACGGTCGCGGGGCAAGTGTGGAAGGACGATGCTCGTGACGGAGAAGCCTGACGGGGGAAGTACGCCCGGTCCGGCCGCACCGGAGCTCCTGGAAGCGCGGATCCGCGGTTTGCAGCACGCGCTGGCGCAGCTGCTGGACAACGCGCGGCGGCTGACGTACGGCGAGCACCAGCGCGCCGTGAAGCTGCATCGTCAACTGCAGGAACAGACCGCGGCGGCCCGCCGCGAATCGCGGTCACTGGTCGACGCCAAGACCGCCGAGGCGCTGGCCGAGGCCGAGCCGAAGGCGAGACTGCTCGCGGACCGCCTGGCGCCCGGACTGGCATCGATACCGCCCAACGACGCACGCTGGCGTTCGCGTCAACTGGTCGGCGCCGGCGTCCCGTCGTACGTGCGTGTCGGCCAACTGGACACCGGCACGCCGGTGGTCGCGCCACTGCTGCGGACGAACGGCTGGAAGGTGACCGGCGACCGCAACGAGTCCGCCCGCCGCCTGCTCCAGAGCGTCGCGCTGAGGCTCGTCGCGGCCGCGGAACCGTTCCGCCTGCGCATCGACGCGTTCGACCCCAAGCTGACCGGGATGATGGGGTTGCTCGGGCACCTCACCACGAAGTACCCGCAATTGGTGCCCAGGGCAACACACACCGCGGAGCAGTTGCACACCGTCCTGTCCGGCCTCGTCGACGTGTCGTCGCTGCGCGCGAGCCGGCAGGCGCAGCTCGGCCACGAACGGTTCGAGGATCTGCTGAAGGAGACGGGGCAGGCCACCGATCCTTATCGGCTGGTGATCCTGTTCGACTACCCGTTCGGCATCGACACGCTCGCCCAGCGCGATCTGCTCCGGCTGGCCGCGACCGCCGGCAAACGCGGCATCTGTTTCCTCGTGCACTACGACGCGTCGACGGCGGCCGAGCTCGACGTCGACTCGAAACAGTTGCTCGATCTCCTCAATCCGGTCGCGATCACCAGCGATCGGGTCGAGGTCGCGCAGCTTCCGCCGGCGCGGCTCGATCCGCCGTTCGACGCGACTGTTGCCGCGGGCATCTGTGACGTCATCGCCGAGCAGGCCGAGATCGCCGTCCTGCCGACCATCGACTTCGAACGGACCCTGCCGGCCCGCTCCACCTGGTGGCGGCCGGTCAAGGACGAGATCGGCACGGTGATCGGGTACGACGACCGCACACCGGCGCTGGTCCGGCTGCGCAGCGGGAACCCCGCGCTGCCGCACGTCCTCGTCGGCGGCGCGGTCGGTCAGGGCAAGTCGAACCTGCTGCTCGTGATGATCCACGGTCTCGCCGCGCGGTACTCCCCGGCAGACCTGGAGATGTACCTGCTCGACTTCAAGCACGGCGTCGAGTTCTCGGCGCTCGGTCCCGGCCCGGACCGGCCGCACTGGCTGCCGCAGATCCGGGTCCTCGGAGTGCACAGCGATCGCGCCTTCGGTCTCGCCGTACTGCGTCATCTGTCGGACGAGCTCGCCCGCCGCAGCGAGATCTTCAAATCGCACGGGAACGTGGCCGACATCGCCGAGCTGCCTCCTGGCGCCGATCGGCCGCCGCGCATCCTCGTCGTCCTCGACGAGTTCCAGGTGCTGCTCGAGGACGACGACGAGCTGGCCGACGAGGCCGCGAAACTGCTCGAGCGGCTGGTCCGGCTGGGCCGTGCGTACGGCGTACACGTGGTTCTGGCGACGCAGACGATCGAGGGCGTGAAGCGGCTGTCGACGCGGCGGGACTCGATCTTCGGGCAAGTGCCGTACCGGATCGCGTTGAAGACCACGCCGGCCGATTCGCAGGCGATCCTGCGGAGCGGGAACACCGCGGCGGCCGAGCTGCAGTTCCGCGGCGAAGCGGTGCTGAACGCGAACTTCGGGTCGCCGGACGACAACCAGCACGTGCTGGTGAGCTTCGCGGACAAGGCCGTGCTGGACTCGTTGCGCGCCGAGCTGTGGTCGCAGGCCGGCTCGTCGATGCATCCGCCGCGGGTCTTCCATCTGGCGGAGCCGGCGCGGTTGACGGACACCGCCACGGCGGTCAAGCCCGAGCTCGGCCGGCCGTGGACCGGGTTGCCGATCGCGGTGACCGAGGAGCCGGTGTGTGTCGAGGTACAGCCGGAGCCCGGCGCCGGAGTGCTCGTGCTGGGCGACGGTCCGGCGGATGCGCTCGGCGTACTGACCGGCCTGGCGGTGTCGACGGCTGCCGCCGCGGTGGAGCCGCCGCGGTTCCTGTTCGTCGACGGGACGAACTCGGCGCCTGCTGTTGCCGAAGGCAAGGATGCGTTGGTGCAGGTCCTGCGGGAGCTCGGGTGCGAGGTCGAGACCGTGGACAAGCACGACGACATCGCGCCGCGGTTGTTCGCGCTGCGGGACGCGATGCGCAACGGGGAGGCCGCCGGGACGTACCTGCTCGGCTTCGGGTTCCACGGCGTACCGCGGATGCAGGTGCATGCCGAGGGGTTCTTCGAGAGTCCGGCGAACGCGTTGCAGGACATCGTGCGGGACGGGCCGGCGCAAGGGCTGATCACGTTCGGGTGGTGGAACCGGCTGCATGTCTGCACCGAGCAGCTCGGGTACGGGCGGGCCAACGTGGCGACACATCTGTTCCTGCGGCATCCACAGGACGGCGTCCGTGCGGTGGCCGGCCCGCTGGTGCGATGGGCGTCCGAGCCGCATCGCGCGTTGCTGTGGGACGGCCTGCATCCCGAGGCGCAGGTCGTCGTACCGTATGCCGCTCTGCGGTCGGACGAGGTGGATCGCGCGGTGGAGTTGGTGCGGCGATGAGGTGTTTCTGAGATGAAGACCCAAGAGCAGGAATGGTCCGAGTACACGCGCGCGCTGCGAACGGTGGCGATGGCGCGCGCCGACGCGCAGCAGGCGCAGGACCGGTTGACCGCGCACAAGTCCAAGGCCGAGGCGACCGCGGCCGCCGAGGCCGACGCGATGGCGGAGCGTGGACGGAAGCTGCAGACGCGGCTGAACGCGCTCGCTGAGAAGGCGGCGGAGAGCCTGGAGCGGGCCGGGCTGCCCGCGGAGGGCAAGCGGGCGAACCACACGCTGCCGGAGATCCGCGCGCTGAACGACATCGAGACCGTCGCGGAGCGGATCACCAAACAGCTCGCCGAGACGGTCGACCAGTTGGAGGAGGTGCGTACCCGGGCCCGGGCGCTCCAGGAGCAGCGCAAGCGGCGTACCATCAGCGCGGTCCTGGCACTGGTCGGGTTCGTGCTCGTGTGGGTGTTCAGCGGTTCGTTCCTGGCAGGTGTCGAGGCAGCGGCGATCGCCGCCGTCACGATGCTGGCCGCGTCGCGGGTGCTCGGGTTGCCGCGGTTGCCCGTCGCGCGCTGGTGGGGCTGGGGTGGTGCGATCCTCGTCATCGTCGGTATGGCGGCGGGGTTGCCGTGGTGGCTCGGCATCCTGGTGCCGGTCGTGGTGGCCGGTACGGCGATCGTGCTGCCGAAGAAGCGCAACTAGTTTGGGAGTGGGTTGACGTGTCCGACGTACTGCGGCTCAAGGAACAGCTGCACCAGGTCTCGATGGAGGCCAAGCAGGCAGCTGGCGGCCTGGCCGGGTTCAAGCTCCGGTTCACGCAGCACAGCCAGCTGGTGGAAAGCCTGATCGCGGGCACCGCGACCGGTATCGACCGCGACATCACCGAGATCCTGGAGGCCGCGAGCAAGGCGGTGGAACAGGCCGCCGAGGCGCTCGAGATCGCGTCCGCCGGCTGCAAGAACTACGCCGACCAGATCTGACTGTCTTGCCGTCCGAGCTGCAGCGGGTCGCCCGCGGCCTGGTCGACTGCTTCGACGAGATCCCCCGCGTCGTCGACCACCTGCTGCGTACGGCGGCCCGCTGCCGCGAGAACGCCCAGGTCGCCCTGATCGCGTCCCGCGGCCAGGCGACCGTCGCCGCCCAGCAACTCGACGCCGCCGCCCGCGCCTGTGAGGCAGCCGCCCACTTCCTCTCGATGGCACCCCCGAAGGCCCGCAACTGGGCCGAGGCCCTCACCGGTACGTCTGGCCCCTCCACGAACCGCCCGTCGTCCGACTCCGCCGACCGCAACAAGCTGACCAGCGGCGGCCCCGCCGCGGAGATCCGTACGAAGCGTCTCGTCGTCGACTACGAGGACGTAGAAGTTGCCGAAGACAATGAGCCGCCGCTGATCACGGTCGCCCGCAAAGCCTTCGAGAAATACCACAAGGCCCACGAGAACGACGACGAAACCGAAGAACGCGAACCCCTCGAACTCGAGATCACCGTCACCGAAACCGGCGACCTCACCATCGAAGAACGAGACGAGAAGGAAGAAGAGAAGTGCGCCGAACGACTCACCGGCGACTTCGAAATCGGGCCAGAACTCACCGAGGCGGTCAAGGACCTCCTCGAATCCATGACCGAGTCCGAAGACCAGAAGTGGCAGCACGCCACCCTCACCATCACTGCCGACCGCATCGAAGCCACCTTCGACCACGCCGACGAGCCTCAGTTCACCCCCATCGTCGTCGACATCCAGCTCCCCGACCTCCCCCGACCCGACCTGGACTTCGACCCGAGCTTCGACCTCCGCCCCCTCGAGTTCGACTTCGCCCCCGGCGTGAACGACCCGCTGGGCGTCTTCAAACCCCACGAGCGGGTTGTTGCCGATCGCCTGGCCGAGGAAGGCTGGCGGATCGACGCACGGAAGCCGGATCACGGATCCGGACAGACGAATCCGGACGCGACGGTACGCAAACGTGGGCACGAGCGCGGAGTGATCGTGGAGTTCAAGACGCCCAACACGAACGGCACCAACACCGTCAAACGGAACATCTGCGACGCCAGCAGCCAAGCCGGGGAGATTGTCATCGACGGGCGGGGTATCGACCTCTCAGAGGCTGACGCCTCGCGCGCCTACCGGCGGGCACTCGGTCAGCCCGGCAAGACTGTTGCCGACGTCGTCCACCTCATCCTTGGCGACGGTCGGCTGGTCAGCTATCGAAAGGAGAAGTGATGTCGGTCGTCGACAGTGTCTTCCTGGCGGTGTCCGGTGCACCGCAGGAGATAGGTGACTGGTTGGTCGAAGGTGCTGGCGCCGAGGTCCTGGTGACCGAGGCGGAGACGGTTCGGCTGCGGATGCACGGGGAGATCGAGCACGACTGGTTCGGAGTGGTGGTGCAGCCGAACGGGTACGTCGCGCCGGAGCCTGAGCCGGACGAGGTGCAGGCGATGGATCGGTACCCGATCGAGGTCCAGGTACGCGGCGGCAGTTCAGATGAGGTCCTGCACCGGGTGGCGCGGCGACTCTTCGACACGCTCGTCACCGCGCGCCCCGACGTACCTGCGCTGCTCGTGCACAATCTCGACACGCTCGTGTCGGCTCATCTGCCCGGTGTCGCCACGCACTCGTTCGATCCGCCGATCACCCCGGACGTCGAAGACATCGACACCTGGCGCCCCTGGGTCGTGTGAGTTGGCGACCCTCGTGAAGGAGCCGTCACGGCTGACAGCGACGAGATCGTTCTGGCGCTGGACGAGCCGGCGCCTGGCGGAGAGGGCCGCGGGGGTGCTGGGGTTGGAGTTCAACGGGGATGTGCGCCCCGAGACGGGCGAGTTCCAGCACGAGGGTCGCGTTCGTAGGTCGGATGGGGTGTTCGGGGTCCGCGCCCGTGGGTCGTCCGCTGGGGGATAGTCGGCTCTCTCAACAGGTAGTGCACCGCGAGACGGTGTACACGCGCAGGCGATCACGCGTAGGTGCACTACCCAGCCGCGCGACACCTCCTGTCGAGCTGCAGATCGCTGCGTCGTACAACGGCCCAGGGCCCGTCACCGGTGGCGTCCCGTTGATCGTCGGGGTCAACCGCTCCCACATCCGCCACAACTGCCGGTTTTCAGGTGGTGACCCGAGTTGTTTGCCGGTCGCGTTCGGGGTACGGCGGGCTGGGGAGCCTTGCTGCCCGGAATGGGTGGGAAATCCACCCCAGACCCGTACCACGCGGCACTTCGTGGGCCCTCGAGCGGTCGACCCACGGATACGTCAGGAGGCGGACAGTCCTCACGGGCTGTGAGAAGTTTCTCGGGAATCGCGTCATGAACGGCGTGGGGGGCCGTCACTACCTGTGAACCCATCCCCACAGGGAAGTGGAAGTGATTGACGTGAAGGGTTGTGCGAGGTCGCTGATGGGATCCGGCTCGAGTCGGTGCCGGGTGTATTGAGATGGGCGACGGTGGTGATCCTCACCCGGTCCAGGTCCGGGTGGAGCGTCGTCGGGTGCGGGTCTGGTTCGGGGACCATGTGGTCGCCGACTACCGGGCCGAGGCGGAACTGGCCGAGCGGTACGCCGCGGCCATGTCGCGCAGGTTCGCCGGGTTGCGGGTGACGAGCGACCCGATCCCGGACCACGATCCAGGACCGGAGCGGAGGCTGCCGGGGGAGCGGCTGTGGGAGGTGGCGCCGAAATGAGTTCCCGTCGCTTCCGGCTGATCCGCCATCAGGACGTCTCCGGTGTCAGCGGCACCGGGCCCGTTGCCGAAGGCGTGCAGTTCACCGACGGCGCGGTCGCTCTCCGCTGGTACGGCGATTATCCGACCACGACCGTGTGGGACGGCATCGAGTCCGTCGTCGCGATCCACGGTCACGGCGGGGCCACCATGGTCGAGTGGCTCGACCCGGAGCCGGGTCCTGACCCCGACCTGAAGCTGCCGCCCCGCGAGTCCCTCCGACCCCGTCCGTGGCCGGATCTGCACGCGGCCCCCGAGCCGCACGGCCCGGAGCCACAGGATCCCGACCCGCTGCACTCCGACCGCGAACTCGGGTCGCACGGCGCGGCGCCGCCGTCCACCTGGTCGTCGTACCGCGTCTTCCGCTGAGTTCCCGATCCACCGGTGCCGGCCGCCCACCACCCCTCCCGGCACCGGTCCACCTCGGTACGGCGTACGCCTGGGCGAGCCGGCGTACGCCGTACCTGAGGAACTCTCAGCGATACTCCTGCAGCGCCACCTGATCGAGGTTGTAGTACGTGGTGGGGCCGTCGCACAGCTCCATCATCTTCTCGGCGAACTCGCTGGTGTCGGGGCGGTTCGAGTTCTCCATCGCCTCCTCGTACGAGGCGAACTCGATGATCGAGAAGTAGCGTCCCGACTCGTCCCGGTCGGCGCCGGTGACGCCGCGGACCGGGCTCGGGCCGCCCGCTTCGGCCTCGCGTTTCGCGCGGAAGTCCTCCATCAGCGCCGCGATCTCTTCCGGCTTCGACGTCCGGTACTCGATGATCTGGATAAAGCCGGCCATCTCTTCCCCCTAGCTGTGACGGACACTCACCCCTGGGCGTCCCTGCTCCGACAGTGCGCCCGGATCGCCCGTCTGGCAAGGGCAGGACCCTTACGGTGACCTGACGCGGGCGCCGCATCACACGCCGTCGTTCGCCCGTCATCAGCTCCCTCATCAGCTCTGACGTCAGCCTCGTCGTCAGGCTCGGCGTTCTGCCCTCGGCAGAGGTGCCTGGGAATTGTCGGCGGGGCCTGATTGGCTTGCCCGCATGGAGATTCTGATCCTCGGTGGTACGGCGTTCGTGGGGCGCGAGATCGCGGCGCAGGCGGTCGCCCGCGGGCATTCGGTCACGTGTCTGGCGCGGGGCGAGAGCGGCGCGGTCGCGGACGGGGCGACGCTCGTCGTGGCCGATCGGAGCCGTCCGGATGCGTACGACGCAGTACCGGCGCGCGACTGGGACGCGGTGTTCGAGGTCTCGTGGCAGCCGGGGTTCGTGAAGGGCGCGCTGGCGGCGTTCGGTGCGCGCGCGAAGCACTGGACGTACGTGTCGTCGGGGAACGCGTATGCGCAGTACGACACGCCTGGCGCGGACGAGACAGCGGTACTGCGGGAGCCGACGGAGCTGGACGTGGTGGATCGGGAGCTGTACGGCGAGGCGAAGGTGGCGTCTGAGCTCGCGTCACGTGAGGTGGTCGGGGATCGGTTGGTGATCGCCCGGGCCGGGCTGATCGGTGGACCGGGGGACAGCAGTGATCGGGCCGGTGCGTGGGTCGCGCGGGCGGCACAGGCGCCGGAGGAGCCGATGCTCGTGCCGGACACGCCCGAGCTGGCGACGGCGGTCATCGACGTACGCGATCTCGCCGGCTGGCTGCTCGACAACGCGACCGAGGGGAGGACGGGGACGTTCGACACGGTCGGGCCGGTCGTGCCGTTCGGGGACTGGATCGAGATGTCGCGAGCGGTCGGCGGTCATACCGGGCCGGTCGTGCTCGCGCCGCGGGAGTGGTTGGAGGAGCAGAAGGTCGAGCAGTACATGGGGCCGGATTCGCTCACGATGTGGCTGACTGAGCCGGGGTACGAGGGTTGGTCGTCGCGCAGTGGTGCAGCCGCGGCGGCGGCCGGGTTGACGCATCGGCCGCGCAAGGAGGTGCTGGTGGACACGCTTGCCTGGGAGCGGGAGCTCGGCCTGGACCGTGAGCGGCGCGCCGGGCTGAGCCCCGCGAAGGAGAAGGAGTTGATCGAGGCACTGAACGCGTAGAGAGTGGGCGCATGCGCCTGGTGCTGATCTCGGACACTCACCTGCCGGTGCGGGCGAAGAAGTTGCCGGACCCGGTCTGGGAGGCGATCGAGGACGCCGATGTGGTCATCCATGCCGGGGACTGGGTGAGCGTCGGATTGCTGGACGAGTTGGAGTCCCGTGCCGCGCGGTTGATCGGGTGCTGGGGCAACAATGACGGCCCGGAGTTGCGGGCGCGGCTACCTGAGGTCGCGCGGGCGACGCTCGACGGATTGTCGGTTGCCGTGGTGCACGAGACCGGTCCGGCCAAGGGACGTGAGGAGCGGTGCGAGGCGGCGTACCCAGGGGTGGATCTGCTCGTGTTCGGGCACAGCCACATCCCGTGGGACACGACGGCCCCGGGCGGCCTGCGGCTGCTGAATCCGGGCTCCCCGACCGACCGCCGGCGGCAGCCGTACTGCACCTACCAGACCGCGACCATCACCGCGGGCCGCCTGGAACAGGTTGCCCTGCACAACCTCTAGAAGGTTGCGTCCTGCAACGAACACGGCCGGGCGCGCGTGGTCGACCGCCGTACCACCGAGTTACGGCGTACCAGGCTGCCCGGCCGATTCGTCGTCCAGGTCAGGCGTTCGCTGCTTCCTTGACCCGGGTCTTGAGGCGATCGCGGACCTCTTCCGGCGTGTACGCACGGCGCTTCCGCTCGCCCCGTGCGATCACCACCCCCGTCGCGGCGACGCCGACGAGCCCCGCAAGCCCTACCACCTTCCATACCTTCATGCGGACTAACCTAGCGACGTGACCAGCCGGATTTCACTGGATGACGCTACGGAACTGACACGAACAGGTGACATTTGGCTGTTCCGCGGTGGGAAAGCGGCGGATCGCGCGATCCAGCTGACCACGAACAGCCCGGTCAACCACGTCGGCATGGCGATCGTCGTCGAGGACCTGCCGCCGCTGATGTGGCACGCGGAACTGGGTCGTTCGCTCCCGGACCTGTGGACGGGGACGCATCAGCGCGGCGTACAGCTCCACGACCTGCGCGACGCGGTGCTCGTGTGGGGCCGCAGGTACGGTCAGCGCGCGTGGCTGCGGCAGCTCGACCATCCCGTGACACGCACGATGGAGGACGCCGTACTGCGGACCGTCGCGCGGCTGGACGGTACGCCGTTCCCGTCGACTGCACGGCTCGCGTCGCGCTGGGTCCGTGGGCGGGTTCCTGCGTTCCGGAAGGGTTCCCGGGAGCTCGAGCTCGAGTCGGCGTACTGCGCCGAGGTGGTCGCGGTGACGTACGAGGCGATGGGGCTGCTGCACGGGCGCCGGCCGAACTGGTACGACCCCGGCAGGTTCTGGAGCGGTGACGAACTGCAGCTCGCCCACGGCGCGAAGCTGGGGGCCGAGATCGCGGTGGAACTTCCGGATACCTGACGTCACGAAAACTGTCGGCGGCCTGTGGTTGGGTTGTTCCAGTCGGTTATCGACCGGAGGAGGCCCGGATGTACGCCGTCATCGACACCGAGACGACCGGCCTGCTGCCGAGCCATCGGCATCGGGTGATCGAGATCGCGGTCGTGCTGCTGGACGCCCGCGGCCGGGTCGAGCACGAGTGGGTGACGTTGCTGAATCCGCAGCGTGATCTGGGTCCGCAGCACATCCACGGGATCCTCACCGCCGACGTGCTGGCGGCGCCGCAGTTCCGCGACATCGCGCGGCAGCTGGGTGAGCTGCTGGCGGGGCGGATGGTTGTCGGGCACAACGTCGAGTTCGACCTCGGGTTCCTGCGGGCGGAGTTCGCGCGACTCGGGGCCGCCGTACCGCTGATCACCGAGCGGTCGATGTGCACGATGGCGCTGGCCGGCTACCTCCATCCGGGGTCGAAGCGGACGCTCGGAGCGTGCTGTGCGGCGGCGGGGATCTCGCTCGAGGGCTGGCATTCGGCGCTCGCAGACACGCGGGCGACGGCCGAGCTGTTCGCACAGTATCTGGGGGCCTTCGCGGCGCCTCCGCCGTGGCAGTGGGCCTACGAGGAGATCCGCCGCCTGCCGTGGCCGGAGCTGCCGGGGACGGACGTGGCGCCGACTGTTCGTCCGGTCCATGCCGGTGGGCGGCATGGGTGGATGAGCCGGCTGGTCGACCAGTTGCCGCGCGTCCCGGAGCCGCCGCAGGCCGACTCGTACCTGGTCCTGCTGGACACGATCCTCGCCAATCGCGAGATCACCGCGGCGGACGCGGACCAGTTGGTGCAGGTCGCCAACGAGCTCGGCCTCACGCGCCCGCAGGTCGACCACCTCCATCGGTACTACGTCTCCGCGCTGGCCGACGCGTCGTGGGCCACGGGCCGGATCACGCCGGATCAGCGCAGCGATCTCGACAAGGTCGCGGTAATGCTCGGACAACGCGCAGTCGATGTCGACGAGGCGTTGCTGCGAGCGAGCAACGGGCGGTACGTCGTACCGGATCGCCCTGGGGCGCGGGGGTTTCCGCCGGGGAGCACGCTGGTGTTCACCGGCGACATGGTCGAGCCGCGCGAGGTGTGGTGGGACCGCGCAGTCGCCGCAGGCTTCGTGCCCCAGGAAGCAGTCCGCCCCGACACCACCTTCCTCGTCGCCGCCGACGTCGACAGCCTCTCCGTCAAGGCCCGCATGGCCCGCGAGTTCAACGTCCCCATCATCTCCACCGAAGACTTCCGCCGCCTCCTCCCCACCAACGAACGCAAAGCCGGGTAGTCGACAGCCACGGCCAGACCAGCCAGCGGCCAGACCGGCCAGACCGGTGCTCAGGGGCGTGAGGCCTGGCGGTTAGGGTGACGGGTGTGGAGTTAGCGGAACTGGGGCGGCGCATCTACGCGGCAGCCCATCTCACCGGGGAGTTCGTCCTGCGATCGGGGCAGACAACCGATCAGTACTTCGACAAGTACAGGTTCGAGGCCGACCCGGTGTTGCTGGACGCGGTCGCGCAGGCGATGGTGCCGCTGGTGCCTGCGGACACCGAGGTGCTGGCCGGTCTCGAGATGGGTGGGATCCCGGTGGTGACCGCGCTTGCGCGCCACACCGGCCTGCCGTGTGCGTTCGTGCGCAAGGAGGCCAAGCCGTACGGGACCCGCCGGCTGGCGGAAGGGGCCGAGACTGCTGGACGACGGGTGACCATCGTCGAAGACGTGGTCACCACGGGTGGCCAGATCGTGCTCTCCACGGCCGAGCTACGCACCCTCGGTGCCCACATCACCGACGCGCTCTGCGTCATCAACCGCAACTCCACGGTCCCCGCGGCGCTCACAGAGGCAGGCCTCTCGCTCCACGCCGTCTTCACCTCCGAAGACCTGACACCCGAAGACCTGACACCGGCGGGCTGAGGCCGCCTGGCTGCTGCTGTCTACCGGCGACGCCATTCGCGTGGGGTCATGCCGTACGACCTGTGGAAGCGCCGGGTGAAGTGGGCTGCGTCGTCGAACCCCCAGCGTGCTGCGACAGCCGCGATGGGGAGGTGCTTGCTCGCCGGATCGGCGAGCTGACGAGCGGCACCGTCCAGGCGCTGGGTGATCAGCCACTGTTCAAGGCTGAGGTGGTGCTCGGCCAGCAGTTTGTAGAGGTAACGGACGGAGATGTTGTGCTCCGCGGCGATTCGGGCGGGACCGAGGTCCGGATCGGTGAGACGCGTCCGCACGTACCACGCAATGCGGGAGAACAGCACTTCTGCCATCGCACGTGGCTGCGTGCCGTGCTCCGCCGCGGAGGTCAGGAGGGCGCGGACGAGTTGTGTCGTGGCCTCGCCGAGCATCCGCGCCGACGGAGAGTTCTGCAACGGCTCGAGGATTCCCGGCAGCACGGTGAGTTGGTGCAGGACGAGGTCGTACACGGGACTGCTGCGCAGTCGTGGAGCGGCTGCGCGGATCGTCTCGACGCTCAGCCCCAAGTCGGCGTAGTCGATCTGGAACGCCTGCGACGCGCCGTGCCCACTCCACGCGAACTCGTACGGCGCGGTCAGGTCGACCAGCATCAGCTCACCGGTCCGGACCCGCTGATCGTTGCCGCCCTGGCTGAACACCCCCGCCCCGACGACGTGCACCGCGAGGGCGAGGCGCTCCGGTCCGCCGATGCGGACGTGCTTCGGCGTACGGACGAGACGGATGCCGGAGCCCTCGTTGCGGAACAGGTCCGGCGTACCGAGTTGCCAGAAGTCCATGCGCGCGTGCACGTCACCGTCCGGGTCCTCGTGCTCCACGCGTGACGGCACACTCGCCGACATCATCGCCGCGTGGAACGCCTCGGTCCGGTCCCGCCGCGGCAGAACAGCGGTATCGAGCAGCACAGCCACGTCGCCCCCCACCCCTGGAACCAGCGAACTGTGCACAGAGAGCCCAGATCTGTGCAGCCACATCCTACGGAGCACCCTGTCGGCGCAGCTACGGTTTCGGCACATCTGCCAGACGAAGGGGAGGGCGATCATGCCGGTTGACACGATCGTGCTGGTGCACGGTTTCTGGGTGACACCGAGGAGCTGGGAGCACTGGATCAGCCATTACGAGGCGCGCGGCTTCCGCGTGCTGGCGCCGGCGTACCCGGGTTTCGAGGTCGAGGTGGAGGCGCTGAACGCGGACCCGGAGCCCGTCCTGAAGGTGACGGTGCCGGGCATCATCGACCACCTCGAGTCGGTGATCCGTGAACTCGACCGGCCACCGATCATCATCGGTCACTCGGCCGGCGGGGCGTTCACCCAGATCCTCCTCGACCACGGCTTCGGCGCGGCCGGCGTCGCGATGAACTCGGCGCCGACCGAAGGCGTCAAGGTGGTGCCGCTCTCGCAGGTGAAGTCGACGTTCCCGGTCCTGAAGAGCCCGGCGAACCGGCACAAGACGATCCCGCTGTCCTTCGACGAGTGGAAGTACGCGTTCACGAACACGTTCACAGACGACGAGGCCCGGGCGCTGTACGAGCGCTACGCGATCCCCGCGAACGGCGGGATTCTCTGGGGGAGTGTGCTGGCGAACCTCCAACCCGGCCACCAGGACACCTGGGTCGACTACCACAACGACGCGCGGGTGCCGCTGTTGTTCGTCTCCGGCTCGGAGGACCACATCATGCCGCCCGAGGTGCAGCGCTCCAACGCCAAGCACTACAAGTCGAACACGATCACCGAGATCCGCGAGTACGACGGTTACGCGCATCTGCTCCCGGCGCAGCAAGGGTGGGAGAAGATCGCGGACGACGTACTGGACTGGGCACTGAAGCACTCGTCGTGAGCGACATGCGCATCACCCACATCGGCGGCCCGACGACGCTGATCGAGGTCGGCGGCTGGCGGCTGCTCACCGACCCGACCTTCGATCCGCCCGGCCGGCGCTACGCGTTCGGCTGGGGCACGGCCTCGCGGAAGCTCTCAGGCCCGGCGGTCGGGGTCGACGAGCTGCCGCCGATCGACGCCGTACTCCTGACCCACGATCAGCACGCGGACAACCTGGACAACGCCGGCCGGGCACTGCTGCCTTCGGTCGGCGCAGTGGTGACGACCGTCGCGGGTGCATCGCGGCTCGGAGGTGGCGCAGTCGGGTTGCCGCCGTGGTCTGTCCACTCGCTGCGGCAGCGTGGTCGGCCGCCACTGGAGATCACTGCGACCCCGTGCCGGCACGGGCCGCCGCTCAGCCGCGGTCTCACCGGAGACGTCATCGGCTTTGCGCTGCGCTGGCCGGGGCAGGAGCACGGTGCACTGTGGATCACCGGTGACTCGGTTCTCCACCGCGGGCTCAGGCAGGTCGGTACGCGGCTCGAGGTGGGCACGATGCTGCTTCATCTCGGCGGTGTGCGGTTCGGTGTCAGCGGACCGCTGCGGTACACGATGACCGGCGCTGACGGCGTGGAGCTGTGTTCGCTGCTCGACCCGCACACGGTCGTGCCGGTGCACTACGAGGGCTGGAGTCACTTCCACCAAGGCCGCGACGAGATCGAGGCGGCCTTTGCGCCCGCAGGCCCGGAACTTACCTGGCTCGAGCTCGGGAAGCCGGCCACGGTGTCCGTCTGAGACCGCGCGATCTACTCCTCGTTCGAGGTGGGCTCGATCTCGAAGTGGAGTTGTTTGCCGGAGCGGACGCGTTCGATGGCGGACAGGCAGGCGGCTTCGCTGATGTGTACGCCGATCTCGCCGAGCTTGTGCCGCAGTACCCGGGCGGCGTCGTCCGCGGAGCGGGCGCTGGACTCGTTGATCGCCTCGATGGTGGTGGCGGTGAGTCGCTCGCGGATGTCCGGATGCTGCTGGGCGATCTCATGCGTGATGCGGAACTCGGTCATTCGCAACTCGCTCCCTCTCGATCCCCGCGGGCCGGTTGTGCCAGTCCAGCCTAATCCGGCTCGGCCTACGCGAGGACCCGCTGGACGAAACTCTCGAGGCGTGTCGTGAGACGGTCCGCGCGGACCTCCGGGGCGGCGGTCTCGCCCTGCGGTACGTCGAGTTCCTTCAGGCCGCGGATGTACAGCGAGCAGGCGAGATCGGCGCAGATGTACATCCCGACCGTGTTGCCCTCGCGTCCGGCCGTCCCGGCGCGGCGGGCTGCGAACAGCGCGACGTCGCTGACGTGGTGGGCGGTGTTGCACAGGTCGCACAGTCCCGCGAACCGGCGCGCCGCGCCCGACGCCTGCGTGCTGACCGCGATCCCGGTCACGCCGCCGTCGCGCCGTACGACGAGGTAGCCACGGTTCGGAGCCTTTGCGTCGCGCCAGCCGAGGAAGTCCAGCGACTCCCACGGCAACTCGGTGAATTTGGCCGGTAGTGCCATCGACTTGACCTGGCTCTTGGTCGAGTTGACGAACGAGCGCCTGATCTCTTCGGCGCTGAGCGGTTCCACGGTGTTTCCTCCGATCCTTCGGCCACCTATGAGAACTGCTCCGGCAGGCGTCGTGCAACCGGTTAACTCGGTTGCTGCGGGCAACGGTCAGCTGTCCGTGACGCGCTCCCGGCCGATCGCGACCCTGTCCAGGTGCCGGTCGGATCGGGGTCCACAGAACGGACACGCCGGGTGAGGGGTGGACTTCTGCGGCACAAAGGTGAAATCTGTACTGTGGAAAGTTCAACTAACCTTCTGGAGGAAACCTCGATGTCCAGCGAGTACGCCGCCCTGAGCGGTGACTACACCCTCGATGCCTCCCACACCCGGATCGGGTTCAGTGCGCGGCACGCGATGGTGACCAAGGTCCGGGGCGCGTTCGACGAGTTCGAGGGCTCGTTCCACATCGACGGCGAGAACCCGGCGAACTCGTCCGGGCGGGTGACGATCCAGGCGAAGAGCATCAACACGCGCAACAGCCAGCGCGACGAGCATCTGCGCAGCAACGACTTCCTGGCGATGGACGAGAACCCGGAGATCACCTTCGTGTCGATCGCCGTCCAGCAGAACGGCGAGGGGGAGTTCGTGGTGAGCGGCGACCTGACGATCCGCGGCGTCACGAAGCCGGTCGACGTGACCTTCGAGTACACCGGTACGGCGACCGACCCGTTCGGCAACCAGCGGCTCGGCCTGGAGGGCTCGGTCGTGATCAACCGCAAGGACTTCGGCGTCAGCTGGAACGCGGCCCTCGAGGGCGGCGGCGTCCTGGTCAGCGAGAAGGTCACGCTGGAACTCGAGGTCTCGGCCATCAAGAACGCCTGACCCCGCCGGTCCCCACTGCGTGTTCGAGGTGGCAGTCCGGCTCAGGCGTGGCGGGTGGTTTGGTCGAGGAGTGCTTCGACTGCCTGGCGGAGGTCGGTGTCGTGGTGGGGGCCGGACCAGACGACGATGCGGCCGCGGTCGCCGAGCTTGGTGTTGATCAGGTCGCGGGCCGGGGTCGGGTCGCCCTGGTTGACGAGGACGAGGAGGCGCCGGCCGTCACGTTGCAGCCGGTCCAGCAGTGGCGGCAGCGTGGAGCCGCGGAACAGACCCGGATCGCTCTTGACCTTGGTCTCGATCATCACGCCGCGGCCGCGCACCACGAGCAGGAAGTCGGCCCGGTCCCGGGTGAACTCGCGGTCGTGGTAGATCCGCGCCTTCGGCCACAGGCGTCGCAGGGCCGCGTCGACCTCGGCGTCGTACTGCGCCGCCAGCCGGCTGACCCGCGAACTCGTCCCGCGCGGCCGGAACACTTCCGGCGTACGGCGGCCGCCGAACCACGTCGGCAGCCAACGCCGGACCTTCGTGTCGATCATGGTGGACCCCTCGACCTCGTCGGCACTTGGAGGGAGTTTGCCCCCGCTCACCGAGAGGAATCCGGCGGCCACGCAATCGTGATCGCACCGCCACAAAGCTGGTCAGCAGTCGGTAGGCGTCGTGGTGCCGCCGTCGACGATCCAGCGAGAGTGCAGGTTGACGACGCGCATCTGGTCGAGCCAGCGGGTCGGGGTGGAGCTCGGGAGTACGCCGCGGCCGCGGACGTTCACGGTGCGGGCTGCGGTGGTGTCGTAGCAGGCGCTGACGATGACGCCGTTCGCCGCGAGGGTGCGTCGCGCCCAGATGACCTTCGTGGCGCCGGTGTTGCGCAGCTTGTGGGTCCGGAAGTACTTCGCCTGCGCTCCGATCGCCTGGTACATCTTCGGCGTCATCACAGGCTCCAACTGCTTCGTACTGCGGCCGCCGCTACGCATCATCACGTCCAGCGCGTCCCGGTAGGCGTAGTACGCGTTGACCACCGGGTCGTCGGAGCCGACGGCCTCCTCGGTGGCGGTGGTGCGAGTCGCCCTCTGGGCGGCGGGTGCGGCCGCAGCGGCGACGTCGGCGTCGGTGCCGCAACCGGGCAGCAGCAAAACCGGGGTCAGCGTGGCGGTCACAGCCAGGTTCCGCATGCGCATGGTGTCCGTGTACCTCCTGTTGGACGCGATCCCCGTCCTGCAGGCCGTCGGCGCGCGTACGCCATCCAGCACTGATCGTGTAACGCGTTGCGACATAACGTGGTCACTGTGACCTAGATCACTTCGACCCCGTACCGGAGTACTGCTCCGCGATCGGTTCCGTGGCTGGAGGTGCCAAGAGGCGCAGATTCCTACCGTCGAGGTCAGGACTCGAGACCGAGGAGAGACCATGACGGACACACTCACCCAGCCGACCATCCGGGACACCATCACCGGGCTGCGTCGGCTAGGTCGCTCAGTGGTGTACGACGCGCTGCTGGTGCCTGTCGGTGTACTGACGATGGCCGACGCGGTCGTGGGTGAGCAGGAGACCGCGGTACGACGCTGGCGCCGGCTGGTGACGTACCGCCTGGGCAGGGCCGCTGCCCCGCGGGCGATGAGTGCTGGACAGGCGTTCGGCTACGGACTGCTCAGTGCGGTGCTGGGGCTCGCGAGCGTGTTCGTGATGCTCCTGGTGGTACTGGCTGTGGTCCGCGGGCCGTTCTGGGGATTGGTCGAACACGGCCCGGTCCAACCGGGCACGTGGGGCGGCCCGACACGAGCCGGTGCATGGACGGCGCATGCGCTGATCGCCGTGCCGTGCATCCTCGTCTTCCTGTTCGCGCTGTGGGGCATCGCGGCGTTGCAGACGCTCCTGGTGCAGGGAACGCGCAGGTGGGTGCTTCCGGCAACTATCGCGCTGGCGAGCGGCAGCCTGGCGTTCTTCTGGTCCTGGCTCCAGCAGCTGTGAGTAGGGTCCAACCGTGCAGATACCGAACGGCTGGCCGCGCGGCCGGTGGGCATGGGGTGCCGGCGGGGGAGTCGTGGCGCTGCTGGTCCTGACCATCATGGACCTCGCACAGCACTACGACGTACCACCAGGGGCTGTGCTGGCTCTCGCGATCGCACGCGCGCTGGCGTTGGGCCTGTCGTGGCTGCGGCCGCGGGAGGCTGTAGTGGTCTCACTTGTCACCACTGCCATCACGGCTGCGCTGACAACGCCGCTCAGCTCCAGTGAGCCTTGGCCGTGGGGTACGACGTCAGCGTTCGGGCACTCGTTCGTCATTGCGATCGCAGGCACGCGGGGCCTCGGTCGCAGGGAGCAGGTCTTGTGGTGGCTCGCAACGCAGGCAGTTGGCGCCGCAGCGGTCGCACTGGCGCCGGACCGTGGCAGCTGGAGCGGTCTGATCACCATGGCTGTGCTGTCGGCCGTTGCCGTCGTTGTCGGCGACCTGTTCCGTTCCCGCAGCGAGACGACCCGCCGGCTGGCTGAGCAGGAGACCATCAGCAAGACCGAGCGCGCCGAGCGTGAGCGCCTCCAGGAGCGAGCCCGCATCGCCCGCGAGCTCCACGACGTCGTAGCGCACCACCTGTCCGTGGTGGTGGTCCGCGCCGACAGTGCGCCGCACCGGCTACCCGACGTACCCGACGCCGTCCGCGCGGAGTTCGCGAGCATCGCCGACGAGGCGCGGGCGTCGCTGACCGAGATGCGTCGAGTACTGCGGTTGCTGCGCGAGCCGGTCGAACAAGCGGGCGAGCTGGGACCACAGCCCGGTCTGGAGCAGGTCACCGAGCTCGTGGAGAGCACCCGGCGCGCCGGCGTGGACGTGCGGTTGGTGGGTGATGTCCCGACCGGATTCGATCCGGCTGTCGAGTTGACGGCGTACCGCGTCGTGCAGGAGGGGCTCAGCAACGCAGTACGGCACGCGCTCCACGCCCCCGTAGTGGTGGGGGTACGGCGCACCAAGGGCGAGCTGGAGATCACGGTGGAGAACGAGGAGCCACCGCGGCCCGTCGTACCTGCTCCTGGTAGCGGACAGGGTCTGAGAGGTATGCGGGAGCGGGTGGCGCTCGTCGACGGGACTGTGAGCACCGGTCCGACCCCCGGAGGCGGTTATCTGGTGCAGGCGTTCATCCCGGTCGGAGAGGAGGTGGCGGGTGGCGATTACGGTCATGGTGGTTGACGACCAGGAGATTGTGCGAGCCGGTTTCAGTGCGCTGCTGGACGCGCAGCCCGACCTGCAGGTGGTCGGTCAGGCCGGTGACGGCGCGCAGGCGGTCGAGCTCGCGGCTGAGTTGAAGCCGGACGTGATCCTCATGGACGTCCGCATGCCTGTGCTGGACGGTCTCGCCGCGACCCGGCGCATCCTCGCCGACTCGACGCCCGGCGGGCCGCCGCGGGTTGTGATGCTGACGACGTTCGACCTGGACGACTACGTGTACGCCGCTCTGCGTGCCGGTGCGAGCGGCTTCCTCCTGAAGCACTCCACCCCTGACGAGCTGGCTGCGGCAGTACGGGTCGTGGCCGCGGGTGACGCACTGCTGGCCCCGTCGGTCACCCGTCGGCTCGTGGAGGACTTCACCCGCGCGCAGCCCGCAGTACCAGTGACCCCGGCGAAGTTGACGCCGCGAGAGAGCGACGTACTGCGGCTGGTCGCGCGGGGCCTGTCCAACCGGCAGATTGCCGACGAACTGGTACTGGCCGAGCAGACCGTGAAGACGCACGTCAGCAACATCCTGACCAAGCTGGACCTCCGCGACCGGGCACAGGCGGTCGTCTACGCGTACGAGACCGGTGTGGTGGTACCTGGACCGCGCGGCTGACACAGTAACCAGATGGACGTTCTGGAACGCGTACGCGGCCTCTGCCTCGCGCTGCCCGAGGTGACCGAGCGGCCGAGTCATGGCGAGCCGACCTGGTTCGTCCGGGACAAGAAGGTGTTCGTCATGTACGCCGACCATCACCACGACGACCGCCTCGGGGTGTGGATGGCAGCCCCGCCCGGTGTGCAGGAGTCGCTGGTCGCCGATGACCCGGCACACTTCTACCGGCCGCCGTACGTCGGCCACCGAGGCTGGCTCGGCGTGTACCTGGACGTGGACGTCGACTGGGGCCATTTCGAGGACCTGGTCGAGACCGCCTTCCGGCAGATCGCCCCGAAGACCCTGATCGCCCGCCTGGACGAGTCCTGAGCGTTAACAGCGCACCGATAGGGTGACGCAGGTGCACAAGGGTGAGGGTAGGGCGGTCAGCCACGAGCTGGCGATCGCACTGGCGTTCGGTAGTTCGGCCGCGGTCATGGTGCTGGAGCTCGTGTCGCTTCGGCTGGTGGCGCCGTACATCGGGCTGACGCTGGAGACGAACACCGCAGTCATCGGGGTGGCGCTGGCGGCCATCGCGACCGGCGCGGCGCTGGGCGGCCGGTTCGCCGACCGGGTACCGCCGCATCGGACGCTCGGGCCGCTGTTCCTGGTCGGTGGCGCACTGGTGATGCTGGTGCTCCCAGTGGTCCGCTGGACCGGCGAGGCCTTCAGGGACAGCGCGAACGACCTGGTGTTCCTCGTGCTCGCAGTCACCCTCTTCGCACCAGCAGCTCTTCTGGCCGCTGTCACGCCCATGGTCACGAAACTGCGCCTGGCCACGCTGGAGCAGACCGGTACCGTCGTCGGCAGGCTGTCCGCGTATGCGACGGTCGGCGGCATCTTCGGCACCGTGCTGACCGGCTTCGTCTTCGTGGCGACTGTTCCGATCAGCACGATCGTCCTGGTGCTAGGCGCGGTGCTGGTCGTCGTCGGCGCTGTGCTGACCATCCTGTTGCGTGGAGCGCGGGCAGCGGTCAAACCGGTTGCTCTCGCCATCATCGGTGGCACGCTGACCTTCGTCGCGCCACGGCCCTGTGAGGTCGAGACGGCGTACCACTGTGCCCGTGTCGCCGCGGACCCGAACCGGGAGGGCGGCCGGACGCTGTACCTCGACCAGCTGCGGCACTCGTACGTCGACCTCGACGACCCGACGTACCTCGAGTTCGAGTACATCAAGAGCTACGCGGCCGCGATCAACGGCAGCCGGCCCGAGGGGCAGCCGGTGGACGCGCTGCACATCGGCGGCGGCGGTATGACCATGACGCGGTACCTGACGGCGACCAGGCCGGGCAGCAAGCACCAGGTGTACGAGATCGACAAGGCAGTGGTGGAGCTCGACAAGCGCGAGCTGGGAGTGCGGACCGGTCCGGACCTGAACGTGACGGTGAAGGACGGGCGGCTCGGCGTACGGGACGAGGCGACGGACCGCTGGGAGGTGGTCCTGATGGACGCGTTCAGCGGGGTGTCCGTGCCGTGGCATCTGACCACCCGCGAGTTGGTGGCCGACGTCCGGCGGGTCCTGCGGCCCGGCGGGATCTACCTGATCAACGTGATCGACTTCGGGCCGGCGAAGTTCGCGAAGGCCGAGATCAAGACCGTGCAGGCCGAGTTCGCGCACGTCGCGGTGATCGCGCGCAAGAACGAGTTCACCGGCAAGAGCGGCGGCAACTTCGTCGTGGTCGCGTCCGACCAGCCGATCGACGTACCGGGGATCGCGGCGAAGCTCGAGCCGAACATGGAGATCCGTGACCGGCTGGACGACTTCGTCGGCGACGCACCGGTGCTGACCGACGACTACGCACCTGTCGACCAGCTCCTCACGCCGTACGGCAGCTGACCTTCGTGTGGTTGCATGTGGTCATGCACCCACGCGCAGGCCAGCCAGCACAGCCGGAGGACCTCGTCGACGTCGACGCCATGCTGGCGGCGTACGGCGACATCACCCCGGACGTGGAGAACCCAGCCCAGAAGGTGGTCTTCGGTACGTCGGGCCATCGCGGCTCGAGTCTCGACGGCGCCTTCAACGAGGCGCACATCCTGGCGATCACCCAGGCCGTCTGTGAGTACCGGGCCGGCCAGGGGACGACGGGACCGCTGCTCGTCGGCCGCGACAGCCACGGCCTGTCCGAGCCGGCCTGGCGCACGGTCCTGGAGGTGCTGGCGGGCAACGACGTACAGACGCTCGTGGACAGCGCCGACCGGCTCACGCCGACCCCCGCGGTGTCGCACGCGATCCTGCGGCTGAACCGCGGCGCGGGCGCCGACGCCGACGGTATCGTTATCACGCCGTCGCACAACCCGCCGCGGGACGGCGGCATCAAGTACAACCCGCCGCACGGCGGACCGGCCGACTCCGACGCGACCAGCTGGATCGCGAACCGCGCCAACCAGCTCATCGCCGGCGACAACCGCGAGGTACGCCGCAAGCCGTTCGAGCAGGCGCGTCAGCACGCCGGGGACTACGACTTCGTCGCGCACTACGTCGACGACCTGCCGTCGGTGCTCAACCTGGCCGTGATCCGCGACGCCGGGGTGAAGATCGGCGCCGACCCGCTCGGCGGTGCGAGTGTGGACTACTGGGCCGCGATCGCCGAACGGCACGGTCTGGACCTGACCGTCGTGAACCCGCGCGTCGACCCCGCCTGGTCGTTCATGACGCTGGACCACGACGGCAAGATCCGGATGGACTGCTCCTCGCCGTACGCGATGGCCTCGCTGGTCGCGCAGCGGGACAAGTACGACGTAGCGACCGGGAACGACGCGGACGCGGACCGGCACGGCATCGTCACGCCTGACGCCGGGCTGATGAACCCGAACCACTACCTGGCCGTGGCGATCTCCTACCTGTTCAGCAACCGGCAGTGGGGCCCGGACGTCGCTGTCGGCAAGACACTGGTCTCCTCGTCGCTGATCGACCGCGTGGTCGCGGACCTGGGTCGTCGGTTGTGGGAGGTACCTGTCGGCTTCAAGTGGTTCGTACCTGGCCTGGTGGACGGCTCTGTCGGCTTCGGTGGTGAGGAATCCGCCGGTGCGAGTTTCCTGCGCTTCGACGGCACGGTGTGGACTACGGACAAGGACGGGATCCTGCTGGCGTTGCTGGCGAGCGAGATCACCGCGGTGACCGGCGAGACGCCGTCGCAGGCCCACGCGAAGCTGGTGGAGCAGTTCGGCGCATCGGCGTACTCACGGGTCGACGCACCCGCCACACGCGAGCAGAAGGCCAAGCTGTCCGCGCTGTCCGCCGATGCGGTCACCGCGACCGAGCTGGCCGGCGAGCCGATTGTGGACCGGCTGACCGAGGCTCCTGGTAACGGCGCCGCGATCGGCGGGCTGAAGGTCACCACCGAGTCGGCGTGGTTCGCTGCCCGCCCGTCCGGGACCGAGGACCTCTACAAGATCTACGGCGAGTCGTTCAAGGGCGCCGAGCACCTGGAGCAGGTCTTCACCCAGGCACGCGACGTGGTGTCCAAGGCGCTGGGCTAACGCACGAAGGAGTCCAGCAACCGCTCCAGGTCCGCAGCGGGGTCATCGGTGAGCCCGCTGTGGATCGGCCCGGGATGGACGACGGTACTCCGAGGCGCGGCGAGCCACCGGAACCGCTCGCCGATCTTCGTGGCCGCTGCTGGTCCACCAGCCGGATCGCCCGCGCAGATCGCGCGAACCTGCTCCAACGACGCACAGACCACGTCAACGTCTACTGCTGGGTCCAACGCTCTCAGGCGATCCGGATCTACGTCCCATCCGGCGCCCAGGTAGTCGAGCGCCCGGCAGTAGAGCACCGCCCCCACGTTGATGAACTCGCCCCGCTGGATGCGCGGAGCGGCCCGCAGAATCACGTAGTCGAAAGGCTTCACCGCGCACCTCCCGGCAGCCAGGCGGGCCGGTTGTCGAGTCGAGCCAGCAGATGGCCTAGGTACCGTTCGCGATCGCCGTCCCCGAGCCACTCGTCCGGCACCAGCCCGATCACTTCCTTCAACAGCTCCGGGGTGATCGCCGCGGCCAGCTCGGCGTCCACACCCGGCACCGCGGCTGCCGCGACCGAGAACACATGGTCGTTCGCGTCGTACGGCAGGCTCGCGAACTTCTCCGCGGACATCCAGGAGTGGTGGAAGTACAGCGCGGCGCCGTGGTCGATCAGCCACAGGTTCTTGTGCCAGACCAGCATGTTCGTGTTCCGCCAGGAGCGGTCCACGTTCGCCACGAACGCGTCCAGCCAGAGGATGCGGGCCATCGCGGCGTCACCGGGATTGCCGGCCGATCCGTCGTACCCGAAGGAGCCCGGGAGGAAGTCGACGGCGAGGTTCAGACCGGCGCTGCGGATCAGCAGCTCCTGGATCTCGAAGTCCGGCTCGGACCTGCCGATCGCCGGGTCGAGCTCGATCAGCTTCAGCTCGGGCACCCGCAGGTCGAGGCGGCGGAACAGCTCACCGACGATGACCTCCGCCACCAGCGCCTTCGGGCCCTGGCCGGCGCCGTGGAACTTGATCACGTACGTGCCGAGGTCGTTGCCCTCGACAACCCCGGGCAGCGACCCGCCTTCGCGCAGCGGCAGCACGTACCGGGTCGCGGTGACTACAGGCAGACTCACGCGGGAGAGCCTAACCGGTTAGCGGAGGGGTACTTGTCGAGGGTGAAGCTACCTCCGTTCGGAGTAGAGGAAGAACTACTCCTCGTGTCCGCCACGGGTGATCCGCTCCCGCGGAGCAAAGCCGTGCTCAGGGACGCGGGGGAGTTGGACGTGGCGCTGGAGCTGACCAGGGCGATGGTAGAGATCAACACGCCGGTCTGTACGTCGGCAAGTGAGCTACATGAGCACCTGGTTCGGATGCGTTCCCAGCTCGCGATCGCCGCGGCGGAAGAGGATGCCCGGCTGCTCGCGATCGCAGTACCCCCTCATGGTCGGGCGGCGCAGCCGATCACCAAGAAGCCGTGGTACCAACAGCTGGTCCGGGAGTGGGGTCTGCTGGCGCGGGAGCAGGGTGTCTGCGGTTGCCACGTGCATGTGGAAGTGCCTGACAAGGACACGGCTACGAAGGTCAGCAACCACCTCCGGCCGTGGCTGCCCGTGCTGCTCGCGATCAGTGCCAACTCACCGATCTACCTCGGGCAGGACACCGGGTTCGCGAGCTGGCGGTGGCTGATGACGACACGATGGCCCTGCGCCGGCCCGCCGCCGTACCTGGAGTCGCTCGACCACTACGAGGCTCTGGTGGCGATGCACATGGCGGCCGGGACCCTGATGGACGAGCGGATGGTCTACTGGGACATCCGGCCCTCGGCGCACCTGCCGACCGTTGAGGTGCGGGTGACCGACATACCTCTCACCACGGACGACACCGTGCTGATCGCGACGCTGGTCCGTGCGGTGGTGGTCACTGCTCTGGAGGAAGGCACCAAGGGGCCGACGCTGGAGCCTGAGGTACTGCGGGCCGCCTACTGGCTCGCCGCACGGAACGGGGTGACCGCGCGTGGGCTGGACGTGCTGAGTGGGGACAGCCTGCCGATGCCGCAGGTCATAGAACGGCTGCACAGGCATGTCGAACCAGCACTGCAGGTACTGGGTGCCGAGGACCTGGTGCGTGACGGCATCCAGCGCGTGTTGCGCGAAGGGAACGGTGCAGTGAAGCAGCGGAAGGCCCTCCGTGAGGGCGACGATTTCGTCGCCCTCACAGAGGTCAAGCCCTAGCTGCGGAGGAAGTCTTCCAGTCCGTGCAGGTCGTCGGTGTTGATGTAGTCCACGTCAGCAGCGACCAGCTCGCGCCACAGGGCTTCACGGGCGGCTCCTGGGATGTCCGGGGTCGCCCAGAAGCGGACCTTGTAGCCGGACTGGTGTGCGCTGATCACGATGTCGTGCAGCTTGGCCTTCTCGGCCTCGGGCATCGGACCGACGCCCTGCCAGGTGAACACCTTCGTCCAGTTGTCACTGACGAGCGGCATCAAGGACGCCGGCATCCCTGACTGCAGGTCGGCCATGCGTCCGTCGTACCCGGCGTAGCGGACCTTCTGGGCCTTCATGACGTCCAGCGGGCGGTTGCCGCTGATGACCGAGGTGACAGCGCCCTCGAACACCCGGCCGTCGGCGAAGATCGTGCTGATCCCACGGTACTTCGCCAGCGCCTGGTGAATGGCGGCGTACGTCGAGGGTCCGTCGCTCTTGATGTCGATCAGCAACTGGAAACCGCCGCCGCGCTTGTACACCTCACCGTGGTTCTCCCGGACCCGATCGGCCAGCGGCTTCAGGTACAGGCTCTCGAGAGTGCGGCCGGGCTTGGCGTCGGCGAGGTCGTGCGCGACGCGCAGTTCGCCGTCGACCAGCCACACGTCGGCCTCGACGCTGTTGAACCCGCGGTCCAGTGCGTCCTGCAACGGCTGCCGGTGCTCGTAGTCGTTGTGCGCGTGCGCCGACGGGAGCGCGCGGACGGCCGGAGCGTCGTACGACTTGGGAAGCTTGAAGTCGTTGGCCCGGGCGACCTCGCGCAGCCGGTCCGGGTAGTCGGTGATGATGCCGTCGACACCCTTGTCGATCAGCGACTGCATGGTCGCCGGGTCGTCGACCGTCCACGGGACGACCTTCATCCCGGCCTGGTGCGCCGACTTCACCATGTCCGCGGTGACATACGGCCGGTACGTCGGGTCGGTCACCTTCCCGTCCTGCGGGAAGCCGTGCACCGGGGAGATCGCCGACGCGCCGAACGACTTCGTGGCCTTGACCAGGTCGCCGCCGAAGTCGTCGATGTCGATCCCGCCGAGCCAGGGCGACTTGCCCGGCTTGCCGACCTGCAGGAAGTCGTAGTTCGTCAGCGCGACCAGTGGGAGTTTCGGCATCACCTCGCGCATGCGCATCAGCGCGCCCCAGTCGAAGCTCTGGATCGTCACCTGGCGGGCGATGTTCGCCTTGCGGATCTCGTCCGCGACCACCTGGACGAACTGCTCGCGCGGCGCGGTCTCGCTGGGTGCGCCGGCTTCGACCTTGGTCTCGATGTTCAGCTTCACGCCGTACGCGTGGTAGCGGTGCACGAGCGCGAAGACGTCGCGCAGTTCGGGCATCCGGGCACCCGGATCGGGCTGCTGGGTGGGGAAGTTCGGCAACGTCTGCGAGCCGCAGTCGAGCTGCTTGACCTGCTTCAGCTCCAGGGTGTTGATGTACTTGCCGACGTACGGGTATTCCGGATCGCCCGCGGTGTACGGCGCCGTGTCGCGGCACTTCTTGGCGTCGACCTTGCGGTCGTGTGTGACGACGGCGTACCCGTCCTGGGTGATCTGGACGTCGAGCTCGAGCGTGCTGACACCGAGCTGCAGCCCGTGCGAGAACGAGGCGATCGTGCTCTCCACGGTGAGCCCGAGCCCACCACGATGAGCCTGCACGTCGAACTCACCACGACCCGCAGCGGCCGGAGCAGCCGGCAGCAGCAGCCCGGCGACCAGCGCACACGGGAGAAGCGCGCGAGGAAGGCGGCGCATGAGGGGTTTCCTTCCGGATGGACAGTGGGCGGACACAGCCAGAGGCTGTCTGCCACAGGCATACCCATGTCCTCGCAAAGGTAGCCACCAAGAGTCCAGTCCCACCGATGACCAACCGGCAACGGGTGAACCAGCCCACGCGTGCTCCGCAGCCGCTCCGTCGCTACGCTCCTCCCGCGCCTGCTACGCGCGCTCCCACCCACCCTCCGGCTAGCGCCGGATCACAGTTTCCGGCTGACGCCGGACGCTGCGGGCTAACGCCCGCGATCGACCGCCCCGCCCCGCGCGAGCACGGGATGGGTACACGCTAACGCTGCGGCACGGAGCGTCGAAGGCGTATCCCGTCCGGTGTCCAGCCGACGGAACTGCGGACACCTAACGGGGAGACCGACCCGGTCTCGGCGACTGATCAGGTCACTGTCTCCTACGGGTACGACGCCGCGGGGAATCGGACCCGTTACACCGACGGCCGCGGCAACTCGACGACCTACACGGTCAACACGCTCGGCCTGCCGGAGAAGGTCATCGAACCGTCCACCACGGCCCACCCAGTGGTGGCCGACCGGACTTGGACGGCGTCGTACGACGCGGCCGGGAACCCGGTGTCGCTGCTGTCGCCGGGCGGCGTGCAGCGGACCCGGACCTTTGACGCGGCCGGACGGCTCGAGACCGAAACGGGCACCGGCGCTGAGGCGCCGACCGCGACCCGCAACCTCACCTACGACCTGGCCGGGCGGCTCGCGACCTCGAGCGCGCTCGACGGCGTCAACACCTACACCTACAACGACCGCGGCATGCTCCTGCGCGCGGACGGCCCTTCTGGGACCTCGACCCACGGCTACGACCCCGACGGCCAGCTCACCCAGCGGATCGACGCCGCCGGAACCGCCGACTTCACCTACCTGAACGGCCGACCGGCAACGGTCACGGACCCGGTTACCCGTGTCCTGCAAACCCTCGGCTACAACGCCGCCGGGCAACTCGCCTCGATCGACTACGGCTCCAACCGGGTCCGCACAATCGGCTACGACGCCTACGGCCGGATGAACTCCGACGTACTCAAAGCCGGAGCCGCTCCCGGAACAACGGTCTCGTCGATCACCTACGGCTACGACGCCGACAACAACATCACGTCGAAGAACACCACCGGCGTCGCCGGCGCCGGCAACAACACCTACACCTACGACCAACTCGGCCGGCTCACCGCCTGGACCAAGGGAACAACCACCACCGCCTACGGCTGGGACGCCAACTCCAACCGCACCAAGGCCGGGACCAAACTGGCCTCGTACGACGAACGAAACCGTCTCCTCAACGACGGCACCTCCACCTACACCTACTCACCCCGCGGTGCCCTACTGACACAGGCCACGACCACAGACGGGACAACCACGACCGAGGCGTTCAGCTTCGACGCCTTCGACCGGATGATCACCCGTTCCGACCGTGACTTCACCTACGACGCTCTCGACCGTCCGGTGCAGGCCGGTACCGCGCGGATGCGCTACGACGGCTTCAGCGACGAAGTCGTCTCCGACGGCACCCAGTTCTTCGGCCGATCCGCATCCGACGGCCTGCTCGCGGTCGGCTACGAGACGACCAAACGCCTCGTCCTGGCCGACCGCCACGGCGACATCGTCGCGGGCTTCGACCCGGCCGACACCACGCTGGACGCGGGCCTGCCCGACACCCGGACCTACGACCCGTTCGGCCAGTCCACCAACGCCACCGGACTCAAGTACCGCGTCGGGTACCAGGGGGACTGGACCGACCCCCGCTCCGGCGACGTCAACCAAGGCGCCCGCTGGTACAACCCCGGCACCGGCACCTTCAACTCCCGCGACACCATCACCCACAACGCCGGCACCGCCAGCTCAGTCCTCAACCTGTACGCCTACGCAGGCGGCAACCCGATCACGCTAAACGATCCTGACGGGCACCGACCGGCCGATCCTGAGCTCGATGGTGGGTGCGTCTGGACGGTCCCTGACCCTCTCAATCCGCACGACGATGCGCGGCCCGTGAGGATCTGTCCCGAGGATCCCCCGAAGCCGCCACCGCCGCCAAAGAAGGACTGCAAGAAGACAAACACGTGCCCACCGAAGAAGTGCACGAAGCCCGGCGGTGGAAAGCATTGTCCGCCAGAACCCGACCCCAACTGCAAGAGCCACCCGAAAGCCTGCGACGGCGCCGGGGACGGCGGTGACGGTGACGGCGGTGGCGGCGACGGCGGCTGCAAACGCGGCTGTGGCCCCAAGCCCCCGCCGAAGTGCGACGCCCAGTGCCAGCTGGAAAAGAAGATCGAGAAGGAACGCGACGAGCTGGAGGATGAGGCCAAGACGGTCGTACAACCGCCACCCGGTGACCCCGTCTGCGCCAGCGGCAATCCGCTCTGCCCAACCGACCCATCACAGCCGGCCACTGTCGTCTCCTCCGGAGACGACCTAACCGACGAAACTAGCGCCTGGTCGGACCAGCAATACCAAAACGCCCTCGACACCGCCGGTTCCGTCGTCGCGAGCGTCAAGAACACTGGCTCGTACAACTGGTTCAACGGTATCCAGATCTGCGAGTCCGCCGCCTGCGGACAACCGGGCCGACCACAGGTCATGGGTGTGCCAGGAGGCTCGACCGGTGCCGCAGTTGGCGGCATCGCCGTGGGCATCGCGGGAATCCCAATCGGTGACGCGATCGCCCAGATCATCGACCAGATCCTGCAGACCGTAGGCTCGGGCTCAGACAGCACGTCAGGATCCGGTTCCAATGTCAGCGGCAGTACCGCACAATCACCGGATCCAGACGACGAGCAGGGCCCTGGCAAACCGAAAATCACCGTCACTTCACGACTGCGTGGAGATAAGGTGCTGGAGAGGGCGGCCCAGCAGGTTGGAAAGAATGCTCGCCAGCAGCAAGATGTGGATAATATTGTTGCTAGGTTTCAGAACGGGAACACCAATCCGGGAATCGGGTCAAAATCTCTCGGTAACACGGACGTGTATTATTTGAGGACGCGCAGTGGCGCTCGCGTCTTCTATAGGAATAACAGCCAAGGTATCGAAATTGTCGGCAAGGCAAATAAGGGCAACGAAAACGCAGTGATCAAGAGATTGACCGAGGTCTATGGAAGGTAGCTTTGTACTCGATCGATGAACCGAATTTCCGGCTGAGGCTGCTTCTTGAAGATGGTGAGGCCCCGGAAGCAGTCTGCAATGTAGATGGCTGGATTGATTTACCAAATGATGAGTCGTGGGCCGGTACATTTCTGACGCTGGCGGAGGTGGGGCGATTGATGGAGCGGTGGAATGAAACTGGAGAGCATGCCTCGGGGGCATATTTCGTGTCAACCGATGGCGTCATCCTGCGAGAGCCTGGGGTTGAATCAATTCTTGCTGCAGCGCGGGATCTCGTGGCTACCGGTGACTATGAGTTGTACCTAATCCGATCGCAGAGTAGTTGACGCGCGAACCTCTCGAGACGGATTGTAGGCGGGTTCTCCCAGGTAAATATGCCGGGTGTCGGAGCGCTCAGGTGTGATCGCACGAATGGGTCGGTGGGCGCGCTCCTAGGTGGTCGAGTCACCACCTGGGGGCGAGGGCCGACGGTCGTGCAGCCGGTTTGGAAGCAGTTCCAACGCCGTCACGGGTGCGATGCGATTGGGCAGAAGGCGCCAGGCGCGCGGTGTCTCGGTCGCCCCGTCGCGCGCCATTACCGCGATGGTGAGCAAGGTGGTGGTTCAGGACCGCCTGGGTGGTCAGGCGATCGAGCACTAGCGGTCGAGTGACCGTTTGCGCCATCACACCCACTCTGTCCAACCGGCCTCGCGCTACCGCCGCCGTCGTCACCTCGGAGACGACCGGACCGAAACCACCGCCCGGTCCGGGATCCGACGTCCTGAGCCAGCTGCGTGTGAGAGTTACGGCGTGACCACGCGAGGCTTGCGCGGGTACCGCTCGTCGGTGACCTCGACGTGGGGGGCGAAATGTGTTGTGGCGGCGGCTATCTTGTGTAGGGACCAGGGGGAGACGGATGCGCGGTGGCCGTAGGGTTTGCCGTTGGGGCGTTCGAAGGATAGGACTGTTGTCCGGGTTGGGATGAATTTGAGCAGCTTGGTGGGGCGGTAGCGCAGGACTACCCGGGCGATCGCGTCCCAGGGGGCCTCGGCTCGTGGCGGGCCGATCTTTGTGCGCAGGCCGAAGTTGGTGCCGGCGTACAGCTTGATGCCGTGCTGGTCGAGGCGCGCGGCGAGCGGACTCTGCAGCTGGCAGGCGAACTTCAGGCCCACCCATCCGAGGACCGCGAAGAGTGGGATGAGCAGCGGCGCCCGGTGCGTGTCGGCGTACTTCGGAAAGGCACTGTTGTTGCCTAGCGGAACCAGGTCACCGGCCGGAACCGCCACGGTGATCCACACGATGGCGGTGATCGCCGCGATGCCGGCCGCGAGCCATAGGAAGTCCCAGGGGCGGAACCATTCGTTCACGGTGATCTCAGAAGCGGGCATGGCTCGACCCTAATTCACGGTGTGGAGGTGATCCGGCGAACGGATTGGCTCTCTGCGGTGATGTGGCCGTTCTTGAAGGCCTTGTCCAGCGTGCCTTCGGAACGTCGGGTCAGTGTGAGGTCGACCGGGCAGGTCGTGGTGGGCTTGGCGCCGGGCGTCGGCGTCTCCGTGGCCGGCCGGATCGAGCCGGTGGGGATGCTGAGTGACGTACGGCCGGGCGCCAGCTCCAGGCTGCCGGTCTGGATGCATTCACCGTTCCAGGTGAGGACGGACGGCAGCTCGGACGGCGCGCTGTCAACGCGGACCGGGATCGGGGAGCGGCGGGAGTACGTCGTACCGGCCAGGGGAGCTGTGAGCCGCACGCGTTCGGGGAGTTTCACCGTGGACCGCGGCGCGGAGTCGTCGTCCTTCCCGCGGCTGAGGTCGAACGTGATCTCGGTCCCTGCGGCGACCACGCCGTCGAGTCGACCGCCGTACTCGGTGGCACCGGCGGCGCGGTGACGCTCGAGCCTGACGTTCTTGCCGCCGCCTGACGACGTGACCGACTCGCCGTCGCCGAGCTCGACGAAGGTGAGTTTGCCGACGCGGTACGACGCACTCACCTTCGCAACGTCGTCCGTTTCGGGCAGGGTGACGACGTAGTCGGCGGTGATCCCGCTGGTCCGGATGTCCTTCGACTCGACCGTCGAACAACCGGCCAGGACGAGTACGAGCGCGACGGCGGTGATTCGCTTCACAGCCAGCGAAGCTAGCAGCGCCAAGGGTTAGGTACGACTACTCGTACTGGAGTGCCTCCAGCGGGTTCAGTTTGGCCGCGCGGCGGGCCGGCCAGATCGCGGCGATGATGCCGACGACGACCGAGACGACGGCGAAGACGACCAGTTGGCCGACCGGGACGGTGAAGCTGATCTCGTCGAGCCGTGCGGCCAGCAGGGACGCGAGGACCAGACCGAGGACGATCCCGATGACCGCGCCGATGAGCGCTGTCATGACGGACTCCTGACGGATCATCCGCTTCACCTGCCGGCGGGTCAGGCCGATCGCGCGCAGCATGCCGAGTTCGCGGGTTCGCTCGAAGACGGTCAGCACCAGTGTGTTGACGATGCCGAACAGGCTCACGATCACGGACAGCGCCAGCAGGACGTAGAGCACGTTCAGCAAGCTCTTGATGCCGTCGGTCTGGTTGTCCTTGAACTGTTCGATGGTCACGGCCTTGGCGTTCGGGAACGAGGCCAGGGCGGCGTTCAGGGTGGCGGTGTTCGCCTGTGTCACTCCGCCTTGGATGTTCAGGAAGCTGTAGATGTTCTGCGGTTGTCCGGTCGAGGCGTCGAAGGTTTTGGTCGAGATCGTCACGTTGCCGAACGGCGACCCACCGGCCGGCGGATCGAAGATGCCGCGCACCGTGAGCTGCAACAGCTTGCCGTTGACCGTTTGCAGGGTGAACCTCGAGCCCATGGCGAGCGAGTGCTCGTCGGCGTAGTCGGCGTCGACGATCGCGCCATCGGCTGCCAGTTCGGTCAGTGACGCCTGCGAACCGGAGCGCCAGTCGAACCGGAGCAGCTTGGGCGCTGTCTCGTCGATCGCGGTGATGGAGATCGTCTTGTCGAACGCCTTGGCCTGCCCGGCGCGGACGCTGGTCACCTCCGTCACCGACGGCACGTTGGCCGCCGCGGCCGCCACAGCCGGCGGCAGCGGGCTGAAGTTGTTCTGCGCGGTGATCGCGTAGTCGGAACTGGAGATCCGGTCGACCGCGTCTTCGAACGGCTTGATGATCCCGGCGCCGAGCGTGGCGACGAGGGTGACCAGCGCGAGCCCGATCATCAGGGCCGCGGCCGTCGACGCCGTACGGCGTGGATCGCGCCGGCTGTTCTGCCCGCCGAGGGTGACCGCAGGGCCGTCCGGGAGAATCCCGGGGAACTCTGCCGGGCGCCCAAACAGCCGGCGGATCAGCCACAGCGGCACCAGGAAGAACGGCCAAGCGATCGCGGTCAGGGCGACCACCGACCAGCGCGCCACCGGATCTGAGACCGCGGCCATCGGCCGGACGAGTCGTGCGGAGAACGACGCGATGCCGACGAACAGCAGCAGGACGCCGAGTCCGAGCAGGATCAGCAATGTCCGGGTCGCCAGACCGTCGACGAACAGTCCGGCCAGCACCGTGCCGATTCCCACCACGGCCAGCGCCGCGGCACCCACCGAGCGGAACCGGTGGAAACGTCCCGGCGGCAGCGCCGCGCCCTCTCGGACGGCGGCGATCGGCGGTACCCGTGTGGCGCGCATCGCCGGCCGCAAACTGGCCAGCACGGTCACGACCACGCCGACCAGGAGCGCGACGACGACGGTCCGCGTCCGGAACACCAGCCCGTTGTTCGGCAGCGTGAAGCCGATCGCATCGAACAGGTTGAACAGGCCGGTCGCGATCGCCAGACCGAGGAACAACCCGGCGACGGCCGAGACGATGCCGGTCACGAGCGCCTCGAGGACGACCGTGCCGAGGATCTGCCGGCGCGCGGCGCCGAGCGTCCGCAGCGTGGCGAACTCGCGGGTGCGCTGGGCGATCGTGATCGACAGCGAGTTCGCGATCACGAACGAGCCGACGAACAACGCGATCCCGCCGAAGACCAGCAGGAACGTCTGCAGGAAGCTCAGGAACTCGCTCGTCCCGGCGGCGTCCTCGGCGGCCTGATCCTCCGCGCTGCGGACCTGGGTCGCGGGCGGCAGGATCTTCTGGACCGCGGCCAGCAGCTGCGGCCGGTCCACGCCCTCCTTGGCGGCGATCAGGATCTGGTCAAGCTTCCCGGGCTTGTCGAACAACCGCTGGGCCGTGCCGAGCTCGAAGCCCGCCAGCGTGGCGCCGCCGATCGACGAGACAGCGCCGAAACTGACCAGCCCGGAGATCCGCATCGGCTCGACCGCGCCGCGGGCCTGGACGCCGATCGTGTCGCCGGCCACGAATCCCTTCTCCGCCGCGGTCTTCGTGTCGATGACCACCTCACCCGTGGCCGGCCAGTCGCCGGAGGCCAGACTGAGGGAGTTGAACTGCGGCAGCGACGGATCGACGCTGAAACCGAGGTTCGGAGCACCGCCGAACACGATCGCCTTGCCGTCCTTGCCGATCAGCTGGGCCTCGCCGCCCACCGCACCGCCGGCCGCGCCGACCTCCGGAAGATCCCGGACCTTCTGCAGTAGGTCGGCACCGAACGGTGGCGCTGTCTGTGTCCCGTCGTCGGCGAGGTCGAACGCGGACTTCCCGGTGATCGCGGCGTCGGTGTTCTTGTAGTTCTGGCTGAAGATCGAGTCGAACGCGCTCGAGATCGAGTCGGTGAGGACATAGGTGCCGGAGATCAGCGACACCCCGAGGACGATGCCGATCGCGGTCAGCGCCGTCCGTAGCTTGCGGGCGAGCAGTCCCTGCAGCGCGAACTTGATCACTGCAGGTCCATGGTGTCGATGATCTGCAGGATCTCGTGCTGATTGGACCGCCCGGTCTCCTTCACGATCTCGCCGTCGGCGAGGTACAGCACCCGGTCGGCCATCGCGGCGGCCTTGGCGTCGTGCGTCACCATCACCGTCGTCTGACCGTACTCCTCGACCGACGACCGCATCAGGGCGAGGATCTCGCCGCTGGTCCGGGAGTCCAGGTTGCCGGTCGGCTCGTCGGCGAACACCACGGTCGGCCGGGACACCAGCGCCCGGGCGATCGCGACGCGCTGCTGCTGGCCGCCGGACAGCTCGGCCGGTCGGTGCGTGAGGCGGTCGGCGAGGCCGACGCGTTCGACCAGGCCGTCGAAGAACTCCTGATCCGGCTTCTCCCCGGCGATCGTCAGCGGCAGCAGGATGTTGTCCCGCGCGCTGAGCATCGGCAGCAGGTTGAAGAACTGGAAGATGAAGCCGATGTGCTGACGGCGGAGCTTGGTCAGCGCGTCGTCACCCAGTGTCGTGATCTCGATGCCGGCGATCCGGACCGAGCCCGACGTCGGCCGGTCCAGCCCCGCCAGGATGTGCATCATCGTCGACTTGCCGGACCCGGACGGCCCCATCACCGCCGTGAGCTGTCCGGACTCGATCTCGACGTCCACACCGTGCAGCGCACGGACTGCGGTGTCCCCTTCGCCGTACACGCGTACAACGCCTTCGGCGTGCACGACTGCGACAGTCCCCTCCATTGCCGATCGCCCTCCCCTGGCTGATCAGCGGCCCCCCAGCAAACCGGTCAACAACTTCCACCGAGTGTGCACGTGTTCGCGCCGGACCGATAGGGGGTTATCCCCGAACCGAACCCTGAGCTGTGTAGATCCAGCGGCCACGTAGAGCTGCAACGGGGTGATTGTGGGAGCGGAGATTGAGGGTGCCGGACCGGGAAGCGCCTCACGGCGCGTGGCCGCTCGTAGCGGCTTATTTTGGGACCCGGGGCTTGCACCGGCCCGACACCTCGAACAGTGTAGCGGGTGCTCAAACCCCTTGTCCTGTTGGGATTCCAGGCCGCGAGACGCTATAACATCCGTCGGCGCGGGACGCAACTACCACAGATTTCCGGCGCGTTCGATGCGTGCCGCGATCTGCAGCTGGTCAGCGGTCTCGACCAGTTTGGAGGCGGCCAGGACCCGGTCGTGGCCGTCGTCGGCGAGATGGGCCCGGCCGGTCGCCACGATCCGCGCGAACGCGGCCGCGCGGTCCAGCGTGGTCGCGAAATCCCCGGTCGCGACACCCCGCAGTACGGCGTCCACCATGTCCCGTACCTCGGTCGGCCCGGGTGGCTCCGCGACGCCGGCGACGACCGCGTGCACCTCGGCGTACTTGCGGCCGCCTGCGAACTCGCGCGACACCTCCTCGGCGTTCGCGTGCACCCACGACCGCAGCACGTACAGCCGCCAGAGCGCCCCGGGCAACGAGTCGGCGGGGGAGTCGGACCACAGCTCGGCCAGTTCGTCGAGACCGTACTCGTCAGCGAGTTTGACCACCCGAGCGTGCACCTCCGCGTCCTCGGACTTCCGCACGCCGCGGACGAGCAACTCGGCGGTCCGGTGCGCGGCCTCGGTCACGGTCGCCGGATCGGCGGCCCCGGGCAGCGACTCGAACAGCTTGTTGCCGGGCATGATCGGCCGACGCGGATTCGGGGTGGTCACGGCCACCATGGTGCCTGACCCCGCGAGCGTCCGCATTCCGACCCGGCGCAGTCAGTACCCTCGCTTTATGGCGGGTGGAGCGAGTGGTCAGGGCCGGCTGGCGAAGAACTTGGTCAAGTACGGCGTGCGGTACGGGCCGCTGGTGGTCGAGGCGGTGCGGCACGGGCGGGAGCCCGCGCAGCAGGCGGTCCAGGCCGCCTGGGCGAAGCGTTCCGCACGGCGGAAGGCGGTCGAGCACGCTCTGACCGTGCGCGACGGCTCCTTGCTGAAGGTGATCAAGGACGGTCAGGCGATCTTCTTCGTGTTCTCCGGCGACGCGATCGTCACGACGTACCCTGCCGTCCCGCAGTCGGCGTACCCCGAGCTGCTCCGGCACGCCGACCTGGACAGGCGCGAGTCCGCCGCCACGCTGGCCGCCCGGCGGCCGAAGCTGCCGCTGCCGAAGGTACGCCGCAAACGTTGACGCACGCGTAACATCCCGGACCCGGCGGGGCAACAGGCCGGACGCAGAGTGGGAGGACGTTTCCACGAGGGAGGGCGTCCGCATGCTCTGGAAGATCAGGACCGAACTCGCCGACCGGCCCGGTGCGCTGGCCGAACTCGCTGCACGGTGTGGTGCGGACGACATCAACATTCTCAGCCTCGAGGTCTTCACCGCCGAGTCAGGCGCCGTCGACGAGCTCGTGGTCTCCACCGGGGTCGGCTGGACCGCCGCCGACCTGACCGCCCTGGTCGCGGAGGCGGGGTGCGTCCGTACGACGGTCCGCCCGTGCCAGGCCGACGTGCTCAACGACGCGCCGACCCGGTACCTGCGCGCCGTACTGCGGCTGATCGACGACCCGGTGTCGGTCGACGACGAGCTGGGCAATCTGCAGGGCTTCGACGAGTACACGCCCGCCGAGTGGGCGCGGGCCGACGTACTGGTCGAGATCGCGGGGCGGCTGGCCGAGCGTTTCGACGTACCGGAAGGACCGCGGCCCGGGAGCGCCGTTCCCGAACTGCGGATCGCGACGGTCGAGGACGCCGACGCCGTGGTCGCGATGCACGAGCGGTGCTCGTACGAGAGCCGCACGCGGCGGTACCACGTTCCGATGCCGAAGCTCACCGCCCGTACGGCGCGGCACCTGTCCGCGCCGGCCGGTGGCGTCTCGGTCGTCGCATCCGTCGGGGACGCCGTGATCGGGATGGCGACAGCGGCGCCGTGGGAGGAGCTGGGCAGTACGACGATGGAGGTCGCCGTACTCGTCGAGGACGGCTGGCAGGGGCAGGGGCTCGGGCTGCGGTTGCTGCGTCAGGTCGTGGGGGAGGCCCGCGCGCTGGGCGCCGACCGGGTGGTCTGCATGGTGCAGCCGGAGAACCACGCGATGCTCCGGACGCTGGAGCGGCTGCGGATGCGATCAAGGGTCGTCCGCGACGGCGACAGTTTGATGGTGAGTGTCGCACTGTCCGACCGGAGCCTGTCGCATGCGGTGGATCGCCCCGCGGTGCAATATCGTCTGAACCGTGCCACCCCTTCCCATCGGCCGCAATCCACACGGCCTGCTGGTCAACCTGCCCGCGAGCACACGCTCGCCGCTCTTTCAGCTCTTCAGCCGGTTTCTGATCGCGCTGGGGCTGCTGACGCTGATGGTGCTGATCGTGGTGGTCGACCGTGACGGGTACAAGGACAGCTACGACGGCAGCGTCGACCTGATCGACAGCATCTACTACGCCACCGTCACGCTCACCACGACCGGGTACGGCGACATCACGCCGGTGACACCGACCGCCCGGCTGGTGAACGCCTTCATCGTGACGCCGCTGCGGATCTCGTTCCTGGTGGTGCTGGTCGGTACGACACTGGAAGTGCTGGCCAACGAGGGTCGCCGGATCATGCGCGACACGCGCTGGAGGAAACGGATGAAGGACCACACCATCGTCGTCGGCTACGGCACCAAGGGCCGGTCCGCGGTGCAGACGCTGATCAGCAACGGAGTGAAGCGCGACGCCATCGTGGTGATCGACCCGCGGGCGACGGCGATCGGTGACGCGGGCAACGATCAGATGGCCGCCTTCCACGGCGACGCGACGAACCGGACGGTACTGCGGCGCGCCGAGGTGATGACCGCGCGCGAGGTGATCGTGACGACCGACCGGGACGACTCGGCCGTCCTGGTGACGCTGGCCGTGCGGCAGCTGAACCCGAATGCGCACATCGTGGTCGCGGTCCGCGAGGAGGACAACGTGCCGCTGCTGCGACAGAGCGGCGCGGACGCCGTCGTCACGTCCTCCGAGGCGGTCGGGCGGCTGCTCGGCCTGTCCGCGGTCAGCCCGAACCTCGGTGAGGTGATGGAGGACCTGCTCACGTACGGCGAGGGTCTCGAGGTCGCCGAGCGCCCGGTCCTCGGCCGCGAGGTCGGGAAGCCGCCGTCCGCCGTACCCGACCGGGTCGTGTCGGTGGTCCGCGACGGCAAGGTGCACCGGTACTACGACTCGAACGTCTCGGTCCTCGCCGCCGGTGACAAGCTCATCGTCGTCCGCCCCGCCAAGGAGACTCCGTGGGCCGAGCGCCCCGGCGCCGACGAGGACGACGAGTAGAATCCCTTCCGCCGCGCCCGGTCGCTGCCTAGAGTTCGAACTGCCTGGGGCCGCGAGTCAGGAGGGGGCAGACATGAGGTGGAGCAGGGCCGCACGGATCGCCGCGGTGGCGGCGATGCTGGGTGCTGGACTGACCGGAACGCAGAGCCAGGCCTCGGGTCCGCCCGGGGACGAGGAGTGCGTCTCGGAGGAAAGCGTCGTACACGCGCGGGGTGGTGCGCGGGAGCCGGATCTCGGACAGGTCGCGCAGGACCTTCCGGCCTCGGCCAAGGGCAAGGCGAAGGCCGGCTTCGGAGTGACCGTTCCGGTCTACTTCCACGTGGTTACCGACGGATCGATCGGGGCGTTGACGGCGCGCCAGATCAGCGCGCAGATCGCGGTACTGAACAACACCTACGCCGGCGGTGAAGGCGGTGCGGAGACCGGGTTCCACTTCAAGCTGGCGGGCGTGACGCGGACCGACAACGCGGCCTGGTTCTACGCGAACCCAGGGGGCACCGGCGAGCACAGCATGAAGCAGGCGCTGCACACCGGTGGACCTGGCGACCTGAACCTGTACTCGACGACTGCCGGCGACTACCTCGGCTGGGCGTACCTGCCGGACATCGTGACCAAGCCGGGGCAGGCGTACCTCGACGGTGTCGTGGTCGACTGGGAGTCGTTCATCGGTACGTCGACCACGTACGCGGGCCGCTACGACCAAGGTGAGACGTCCACCCACGAGGTCGGTCACTGGCTCAACCTCGAGCACACGTTCTACGGCGGCTGCAGCGCCAAGGGCGACTTCGTCGACGACACGCCCGCCGAGAAGACGGCGACCTCCGGCTGCCCGGCAGGCAAGGACACCTGCAAGGCGCCCGGGCTCGACCCGATCCACAACTACATGGACTACTCCTACGACTCCTGCTACACCGAGTTCACACCCGGTCAGTCGCAACGGATGGCGGACGCGTGGCTCTTCTACCGAGCGGGTAGCTAGTCCTGTATGACTTTCGACCGCGGCATCATCGTTCGGCCGGCCGCCGGTGAGACCTTGCGCGTGCTGCTCGACAGTTCGGGCAGCGACGACGCGCTGAGCGTCGTCGAGATGACGCTCCAGGTCGGGTCCGGCGGCCCGCCGCTGCATCTGCATCCCACGCACGCAGAGGGGTTCTACGTACTCGCCGGCGAACTGACCGTGCAACTCGGCGACGAGATCACCACCGGCGGCCCCGGCACCTGGGCCTGCGCCCCCAAGAACACACCCCACACCCTCGCCAACCTCGGCGACGAGGACGTACGACTCCTCTGCCTGTTCGCCCCCGCCGGCTTCGAACGCCGCTTCCAACGCATGCTCGCCGACCCCACCACCGCCGAGGCCATGGCCCGCACCGAAGCCGAACACCAGACCCAACTCCTCGGCCCACCCCTCACACGCTGACCACGCGCCGCCACAAAGTCGGGCTGGGGGCGGCGGTCACGGTCCGGTTGCGGGGTGCAGTGGGGGCCTAGGTGGTGTTGACGAGGTTTGGGTGGCGGCTTATTGTCTGGGCTGTAAACGATTACAAGAACGATTACAGGAGGTCGGCGTGAGTCGTCCGACGATCGCTGGGGTGGCCCGGGCGGCCGGGGTCTCGGTGGCGTCGGTGTCGCGCGTGCTGAACGGGTTGCCGGCCACCGAGGAGATGGTCGAGCGGGTGCAGCGGGCGGTCGCGGAGCTCGGGTACGTGCCGGACGCGCGGGCGCGGTCGCTGAAGGTCGGGCGGACGTTCCAGTTGACGCTGGCGGTCGCGGACGTCGGTAACCCCGTGTACGTGACGATGATGCGCGCCGTCGAGGAGGTTGTCTCCGCGGCCGGTTACCGGCTCGTGGTGACGACGACCGGGCCGGATGTCGTGGACGAGGTCGCGCTGGTGCGGGGGATGGCGCGTGGGTACGCCGACGGTCTGCTGATCAGCCCGCTGCGCGTCGACGAGGACCTGGTCAAGTCGATCCGCGAGTGTGAGGTGCCGGTGGTTGTCGCCGGTAACGTCCCGGCGAAGGCGGGCGTCGACACCGTACGGGCGAACTCCCCGAAGGGCATGCTCCTCGCCGTCGACCACCTGGTGGCTCGCGGCCGTACGAAGATCGCCTTCCTGAACGGTCCCGCGGACACGGTGCCCGGCGCCGCCCGGGCCAAGGGTTTCGCCGACGCTCTCAAAGCGCACGACCTCGAGGCGGTCGCCACCGCCGAGGCAAGTGACTTCACCTTCGCCGCAGGACGTGCGGCGGCCCCCGAACTGCTGGTCGCCGAGGTCGCGGTGGGGCTTGATGCGGTGATCTGCGCGAACGATCTGCTGGCCGTGGGGGTCATGCACGAGTTGGCGGCGGCGGGGCTGCGGGTGCCGGAGGACGTGGCGGTGGTGGGGATGGACGACAGTGAGCTGGCCGAGCAGAGTTTCCCACCGTTGACGAGTGTGAATCTCGGGTCGGCCGAGCGTGGACGTAGGGCGGCTGAGTTGCTGTTGGCAAGGATCGAGGACAACGACCGGACTCCCCGGCGCATCGTCGTACAACCGTCGCTCAGCATCAGAAAGTCCACCCCATGACGGTATTGATGCCACGACTCCGTCGCGGCGGGTCATGGGGCTGTGACTCCCGGTCTTCCCTCGTCGCTCCGGTCGCTGCGCTCCCTCCGCTCCTCAGTCCAGACCGGGAGGCCCCATGACCGCGACCCTGACCGCGCCGCCGCAGGTCAAGAAGAAGCCGGGGAAGCCGAAGCAGAACCGGGAGGCGATTCTGCTCTTCCTGCCCGCGCTGCTGCCGGTGCTGCTCCTGAGCGTCTACCCGCTGATCCGCGGCATCGCGCTCGGCTTCACCGACGCTCGCGCCGGGCTGAACGTCGAGACCAACTTCGTAGGCTTCGGCAACTTCGGCAAACTCCTGCAGAACGACCTCTTCTGGGACTCGTTCCGGATCGGGGTGATCTGGACCCTGTCGGTCACGATCCTGCAGTTCGTCGCCGCGCTCGGCCTCGCCCTGCTGCTCAACACCGACCTGAAGTTCCGCGGTGTCGCCCGCACCCTCGCGCTGATCCCGTGGGCGATGCCGCCGGTCGTCGTCGCGATCATGTGGCGCCTGCTGCTGCACCCGACCAACGGCCCGGTCAACGAGGTCCTGCAGACGCTGCACCTCACCGACCACCCGATCAACTTCCTCGGCGACTTCGGTACGGCGCTCCCGGCCGTGATCGTGGTCGGTATCTGGGTCGGTATGCCGATGACGACCGTCACCCTGCTCGCCGGCCTGCAGGGCATCGACCGCACCCTCTACGAGGCCGCGGCGGTCGACGGCGCCGGCGCCTGGAGCCAGTTCTGGAACATCACGCTGCCGCAGCTCAAGACCGTGATCGTCGCGATCACCAGCCTGGACATGATCTGGAACTTCAACTCGTTCGGCCTGGTCTACGTCCTGACCGCCGGCGGCCCCGGCGGCAAGACGATGCTCCCGATGCTGTTCGCCTACAACGAGGCCTTCCGCTACGGGAACTTCGGTATGGCCGCCGCGATGGGTGACGTGATGGTGGTCATCATCATCTTGTTCCTCTTCTTCTACCTGCGGAACCGGCTGAGGAGCGAGGCATGAGAGCGCGCCCCGCCGCCCGCGTCCTCCAGTACGTCGCCGTCGTCGCGTACCTGGTCTTCCTCGGCTTCCCGCTGCTCTGGCTGATCTCTAGCTCGCTCAAGTCGCCGCAGGAGTTCGCCAGCATCACACCGAGCCTGCTGCCGAAGCACTTCGACGTGTCCAACTACACCGACGCGCTGAACGAGCAGGGCCTGGTCCGCGGCCTCGGCAACAGCCTGCAGATCTCCATCTACACGACGATCCTGGTGCTGATCGTCGCGCTCCCGGTGTCGTACGCGCTGGCCCGTTTCCGCAGCCGACTGCGTCCGCTGACGAACGGCTGGATCCTGGTCAGCCAGGTGTTCCCGGTGATCCTGATCGTGATCCCGCTGTTCATGATCCTGCGCCCGCTGCACCTGACGAACACGATCCCTGGCGTGGTGATCGTCTACATGGTCTGGTCGCTCCCGTTCGCGTTGTGGATGCTGCAGGGGTACGTCGCCGCGGTGCCGCGCGAACTGGAGGAGGCGGCCTCGGTCGACGGCGCCGGCCGGATCCGGACGATCGTGTCGATCGTGATGCCGCTGCTGCGCCCGGGCCTGATCGCGACCGCGATGTTCACGTTCATCTCGGCGTGGAACGAGTTCTTCTTCGCCCTGGTCCTGCTCCAGGACCCGCAACTCAAGACGCTGCCCTTGGTACTCGCCCGCTTCGTCGGCGCCGAGGGCCAGGTGCAGTTCGGCCCGCTCGCCGCCGCCTCCGTGCTGGCCACCGTACCCAGTCTCGTGTTCTTCGCCTTCCTGCAGCGTCGGTTGACGTCCGGCCTGCTCAGCGGCGCAGTCAAAGGTTAGGAGAGGTATTGACGTCCTCCCCATCCCGCGGGTGGGGATTCCAACTACTACGTGGAGGTAGTGAGTTGAGGTTCACGCTTCAGCGAGACCCGTACGGGCGTCTCTCGGCGTGCGCTGACGGCCCGTCCGGCCGCGATGTTGATTGCCGCGTTCACGTCCGCGTTGTCCCGGTGTCCGCAGGCTGCGCACCGGAACACCGCTTGGCTCTCGCGGTTCTCCGGTGTGCGATGCCCACAGCCGCTGCAAGTCTGCGACGTATACGCGGGATTGACCTTCTCGACCCGCCCCAGCGCTTTGTGCTCCAGGCGACGTACCAGGCCCCCCCAGCCGTTGGAGAGAATGCCTCGGTTCAGACCGCCCTTCGCGTGGCGCCCGTTCGCCATGTACGCCCCTGGTCGTTCGGGGTCGGGTTTGGGGCCAGGGCGACGGGTCATCTGGGTGATGCGCAGGGCTTCGACACGAATCACGTCGAACCGCCGGGCGAGGTCAGTGCTGGTTTTCTCGACCCAGTCTCTGCGGCGGTCGCCGGCGCGGGCATGCAGTTTGGCGATGTTGGTCTTCACCCGCTGACGGCGCCTGGAGCCGCGACGGCAGCGGTCAAGGCGGCGTTGGAGGTGCTTCAGCCGTACCTGTTCGGCCTCCGACAACACGGGGCACGTCAGAAGTTCCCCCGTACTAAGCGCCGCCGACACGGTCACGCCGCGGTCCACACCGACGACCTCACCCGTGCCTGGGGCGGGGAGCGGCGGCGGAATGACGGCGAACGCGATGTGCCAGCGTCCGGCCCGGTCACGTGTGATGCGGTAAGACTTCGCGTCTGGGACTGCGCGGGACAGCCGGAACCGTATCCAGCCGACCTTGGGCACGTTGACCCCGGCCCACTTCCGGTTCAGTTTCGCGATCCGGGAGGCCTGCGACCCGACGATGCGGAATCCCTCGTGCAGTCCGGCTTTGCGCCAGGTCGGACGCCGATGGGTTCGTGCGTAGAAGTTCTTGACGGCTTGGTTGAAGTCCCGCAGCGCCTGCTGTTGCACGGTCTGCGACCCGGCGCGCAGCCAGCCGAACGCGGCGCGTGCTTCGGTCAGTTGGCGTGCCTGCTCGACGTACCCCGGCGTCGGACCCTTGTCGCGGGTCCACATCGACCACTGCTCCAGCGCCAGGTTCCACACGTACCGGGCATGCTCGCAATGCTGCAGCAACGCAGCCTGTTGCGCAGCAGTCGGGTACAGCCGGAACCGGGACATGGAATCCATCCAATCAGTCGGGACCGACAGTCCCTGATGTCCGAAAGGAGGGAGTCGCGGTTCGTCCCCGTCCAGAGGATCGGGGTATCCCCGCGACCAACCCGATGAAGAAGAAAGTACTGACCGCGTTGCTCGCGGCGGGTGCGCTGGTGACGCTCGCCGCCTGTGGGGGCAACAGCGACAGTGGCTCCGGTGACTCCGGTTCCGCCAACGAGAAGGTGACGCTCAAGTTCCAGAGCCTCGCCTTCCAGAAGACGACGGTCGCCGCGACCAAGAAGATCGTCGCCGACTGGAACGCCGCCAACCCGAACATCCAGGTCGAGTACGTGCAGGGCAGCTGGGACTCCGTCCACGACCAGCTGGTCACGCAGTTCCAGGGCGGGACCGCGCCGGACATCATCCACGACGAGTCCGCCGACCTCAGCGGCTTCATCAACCAGGGGTACCTCGCGGACCTCTCGCCGTACCTCAGCCAGGAAACCAAGGACGCCGTCTCGCAGGGCGTCTGGGACACGGTCTCCAAGGACGGCAAGGTGTACGCCGCCCCGACGCTGCTGCAGTCGTACGTCGTGTTCGCGAACTCGGCGCTGCTCAAGCAGGCCGGTATCACCGCGACCGGTGACGCGCTGACCTGGGACGACCTCGCCGCCGACGCGAAGAAGCTGACCGCGGGCGGCAAGTACGGACTCGGCTGGGGCCTGAAGAGCCCGACCGCGACGATGCTGAACCTGGGCCTGAACTTCGACGCGAAGTTCTTCGACGGCTCCGGCCGTGACGCCAAGGCGACGGTCGGCGACGCGGAGCTCGAGGTGCCGAAGCGGATCCACGCGATGGCGTACGACGACAAGTCGATCGAGCCGACCTCGCTGACGCAGAGCGGCACCGACGTCCTGCCCGGTTTCTACGCCGGCAAGTACGGGATGATCGTGGCCGGCAACTACGTCGCGCAGCAGATCGCCGAGGAGGCCCCGAAGGGCTTCCAGTGGGAGGTGCTGCCGCCGCTGAAGGGCACCAGCACGAAGCAGGCCGCGAACCCGCAGACCCTGTCGGTGCCGGCCGAGGGCAAGCACATCGAGCAGTCGGCGAAGTTCATCGACTACTTCATGAAGGCCGAGAACCTGGCCGCGGTCGGTCAGGGCGACTGGCTGATCCCGACCACGCAGGCGGCCCGGGACGCGATTCAGAAGGCGACCGGCGGTAAGAACGGCTGGCAGCAGACGCTGGCCAGTGGCGCCGATCTGACCAAGGCGCCGTTCCAGAGCGTCGAGAACTACCCGAAGTGGAAGGACCAGATCGCGACGCCGGCGTTCCAGGAGTACCTGGCGAACAAGACCGACCTCGCGGCGCTGGGCAAGAAGCTGAACGACGGATGGGGCCAGGTCAACAGCTGATGCCTGAAGCAACAAGTACGGGGCTGGAAGACAAGGCGGTCGGGGTCCTCGTCGGTTCCGCGGTCGGTGACGCGATCGGTGGAGCCGTCGAGGGCTGGACCCCGGAGGCGATCCGGGAGCGGCACGGCGGCTGGGTGACCGGCATCGTCGGCCCGTGGTACGACGACTGGCGCACCGCGCGCCCGATCGCGCCGTACCACAAGGGCGACGGGCACATCACCGACGACACCTTGATGACGCACGCGCTGGTCGAGGTGTACGACGAACGGCGGACGCACCTGGACGCCTACGCGGTCGCCGAGTCGCTGGTGCCGAAGATGATCGACGGGACCCGGTGGGTCCCCGAGCTCGAGGCCGACGCGTTGCTGCTGCAGCGGGTCTTCCTGGCCGAGAAGTGGCTGGTCGCCCGGCTGCACTACGGGCACGTCGACCCGCGCGAGGCCGGAGTCGGCAACATCGTGAACTGCGGTGCGGCGATGTACATGGCGCCGGTCGGGATTGCCAACGCGGGCGATCCCGAGGGGGCGTACGCCGAGGCGCTCGACGTCGCCGGTGCGCACCAGTCGAGCTACGGGCGAGAGGCGGCCGGTGTGTTCGCGGCCGCCGTCGCTGCCGCGATGGTGCCGGGGGCAACGGCCGGGTCCGCGGTCGAGGCGGCGCTGAAGCTGGCCAAGGACGGCACTCGGAGGGCCGTCGAGGCCGTCGCCGAGGCCGCCGCCGGATTGACGGACTGGGAGGAAGCGATTCCGGTGCTGCGTCAGGCGATCGAGCCCTACGACACCGTCGGTCCGAACTACCGTGAGCTGTCGATGGACGCCCGCCGTCCGAGCCGCACCAAGGCGATCGAGGAGCTTCCGGTCGCGCTCGGTTTCGTCCTGGTGTCCGAGGGCGATGTACGGCGGGCCGTACTGGGAGGCACGAACTACGGGCGCGACGCGGACTCGATCGCGTCGATGGCCGGGGCGATCACTGGTGCTCTCCAAGGGCACGGTGGCGTGCCGGCGGACTGGGCGGGCGACATCGCGGAGGCGAGCAAGACGGATCTGGTGCAGCCGGGGCGTGTGATGGCTTCGGTCGTGCAGGACATCCGGGCGGCCGACGCCGAGCGGTGGGCCCGGCGGGCGGCCGCGCTGGACGCGCTGGTCTGAATGTCAGCTGCTGTAGGCCTCGAGTTCGACGATCCGGGAGTACCCGTGGTCGTTGGAGTCGTGGATCACCAAGCGGACGGCGTCGACCGCGCGGGGCTCGAAGGTGATGTTCAGGAGTCCTGTGCTGTTCCCACGAACCTCTTCGATGGTGGTCCACAGGTTGCTACCGGTGCGGACCTGGAGGTCGAAGTCTCGGAGGCCCATGACGGACGCGGGGTAGCGGGTGGAGTCGAGGGTTTGCAGGATTACTCGGCCTACCGTGGTCGGGTGGGTGAAGTCGACGCCGTACGTGTCGGGGAAGACGCCCTTGGTGTTGTCGTGCCAGCCGCTGGCGCCCCATTGCTCGGAGTCGGCGTTGCCGTCGACGCCGCCGCACAGGCGCATGTTGCCGTGGGTGGAGGACGCGACGGCCTGCTCGCCGAGCAGGACGTTGTCCCGCGCCGGGACGGGTTTGACGACGACCGGCACCTTCAGCTGTTCCTTGCCGACGGTCAGGTCGACGGTGTGGGTCGCGGGTGCCGTGCCCCGTGGGACCGTGATCTCGAGCGGAGCCTTCACCAGTTGGTCGACCGGCAGGTAGCTGGAGAACTGATGGCGGGACAATCTGAGTTCCGGGTCGCCGTAGACGCGCAGGTCGGCGACGGTTGGTTTGCTGCCGGTGTTGGTCATGCCGAGGGTCAGCTTGCCGGACGGGAAGCACGGCAGCGGGACGACCTCGACGGGTTGCGGGGTGGCGCTGATCTCGACGTGGTTGTTGCTGCTGGCAACCGCCAGGGCCGGGACGAGGACAGCCGCCGGAAGGACGAGCAGAGCGGCGCTGCGGTAGCGGGCGAGACGCATGGGAGGGTCCGTTCAGGCGAGATGGGTTCCGGGGCGGCCGTCCTCGACGACCAGGGTGGCGCGGGTGGACGCCGTACCGCCGGGCGTGGTGACGCGGTCGACGATGCGGAACTCGGACGTCCATCGCGTCCGGTCGAGCCGGCAGCTGAGATAGCCCCGCTGGACGTTCTGGAACTTGACGTGCGGGTTCTCGGCGAGCAGCGCCCGACCGGTCGCATCGGCGTCGACACCGTCCTTGCCGGACGAGATCGACGTGGTGACGAACTCGCTGCCGACCGCCGGGGTGGACGGGTCCGCGAAGTTGACCCGCAGGTCCGACGCGACACTGCGATGCAGATCCCCGGTGAGTACGACGAAGTTGCGCACGTCCCGGTCGCGCACGCCGGACAGCACGCGGTCGCGCGAGGCGGCGTACCCGTTCCACGTGTCCATCGGGAGCTCGAGTTCCGGTCCGGTCTTGCGGTCGAGCTGCGCCATCGCGACCTGTTGCGCGACGACGTTCCACCGGCTGGTCGACGTACCGAGTCTGTCGAGCAACCAGCGTTCCTGCGCGTCGCCGGTGATGGTGCGGGCCGGATCGGTCGACACCTCGTCCGGTGGCAGCCAGCCGCCCGTGCTCGTCTGGTCGTCGCGGAACTGCCGCGTGTCGAGGATGCTCAGGTCGGCGGTCCGGCCGTAGCGGAGCTGACGGTGCAGGCGGACGGACGGGCCGTCGGGCGACTGGTCGAGGCGCAGCGGCATGTGTTCCCAGTACGCGCGGAACCCGTTGGCCCGGCGTACCACGAAGTCGTCGTGCGGAATCCCGTCCTCGGAAACGTACCCGGCCCAGTTGCCCTCGACCTCGTGGTCGTCGAGCGTGACGACCCACGGCGCCGCCGCGTGCGCGGCCTGCAGGTCGGGGTCGGATTTGTGCAGGGCGTACCGCGCGCGGTATTCGTCGAGCGTGAAGATCTCGCCGGCGAAGTCGGCCGGAACGGACTGGTTGCGGATCCCCGCGGTCGGGCCGACGCCGACCTCGTAGATGTAGTCACCGAGGAACAGCACGACGTCGTGGTCCCGGCGGACGACGTCCTGGTACGCCGTGTAGTAGCCGTCGTAGAACGCCTGACAGGATGCGACCGCCATCGTCACGGCCGGCTCGTCCGACAGCGCCGGCGCGGTCCGCGTGCGACCGACCGGACTGATCTGACCGGCCGCGCGGAAGCGGTAGAAATAGTGGTGCCACGGACGGAGCCCGCGGACGTCGACGTGCACGGTGTGGGCGTACTCCGGACGCGCGTGCGCCGTACCGCGACGTACTACCCTGCGGAACGTCTCGTCCTCGGCGACCTCCCAGTCGACGTCCACCGTGCGGTCGTCCATGCCGCCGAACGGTTCGAGCGGACCGGGTGCGAGCCGGGTCCAGATCACGACGGCGTCCGGGAGCGGGTCGCCGGACGCGACGCCGAGGGTGAAGAGCGGCCTTTTGTCGGTGCGGTGCGATATTCCTACCGCATCGACGAGATCGGGGAGGCTACCGGACATCGCGAGCGCGGCGGCGGCGCCCGTGGCGGTCATGAAGCTGCGGCGGGTGACAGCCATTCGAGACATGGCCGGAAGTATCGGGCGGTGCCGGCAGATCAATCCAGGTGTGCGTTTCGCCTGGCGCAACAAGGGAAGGAAGAGTCTCGATGAGATTGACCTGGGTGCAGCCGGAGGACCTTCTGCCGCACCAATTGGTCCAGGCGCGGTCGGAGGGGGTCGACGTCACCGACGTCCAGGCCCGTTGGCTGGCCGCCGGGGGTACGACGGACGCGCCCGTGTCCGGTGCCTCCGACGAGCCGGCGACGCCCGCGCTGCGTGCACTGGCCCGCGAGCTGCTCGACGTGCTCGACGCCAGGACAGGGGAATGGCGTGAGCCCGCGATCCCGGCGCTGCCAGGGCTGCCAGGGCCGCCAGGTCCGGGCGATCTCGAGGCCCGGACGCTGAACGCGTGGCTCGGCCGGATGGCCGGCAACCTGCTCGGCAAGCCCGTGGAGAAGATTCCGCGGGAGGGCATCCGGGAGATCCTGACGAGCTCGGGTCAGTGGCCGTTGACGCAGTACATCACCGCCGTCGGCGTGCCGGACGAGGTCCAGCAGCGCTGGCCGTGGAACCGGCGGTCCAAGGTGAACAGCCTGCGCGAGGTCATCGACGGCATGCCCGAGGACGACGACATCAACTTCGCGATCCTCGCGCTGGTGATGATGGAGCGGTTCGGGCGCGGGCTGACCACCGAGGACGTGGCACAGAGCTGGCTCGGTGACCTGCCGGCCGGTCGCGTCTTCACCGCCGAGCGGGTCGCCTACCGCAACCTTCTCGAGGGCGTCGAGCCGGCCCGCGCGGCCGTCGTCGGCAACCCGTTCCGCGAGTGGATCGGCGCACAGATCCGGACCGACGCCTACGGCTGGGCGAACCCGGGTGACCGTACGGCGGCCGCGCGGCTCGCGCTCGTCGACGCCCGGCTCAGTCACACCGGCGCCGGTGTCGACGGTGCGCTCTGGGTCGCCGCGATGTCGGCCGCGGCCCTCGTCCTCGACGATCCCGTCGCCGCGGCCGTCTCCGGCCTCGACGTGATCAATGATCAGGGCGCGATCGCCCGCGCGGTCCGGTTCGGGCTCACCCTCGCGGACGCCGGGCTGGACGACGCCCTCGACGCCTTGCATGCGGAGTACGGCGACCTGCACTGGGTGCACGCGGTGAACAACACCGCACTCACCGCGTACGCGCTGACCGCCCCGGATTTCACCACCGCGATCGGTCGCGCGGTGATGGGCGGCTGGGACACCGACTCGGCCGGTGCCACCGTGGGCGCGGTTTTTGGCGCGACGCGCGGGGTTCCGGCAGAGTGGTCGGCACCACTGGACAACCGGGTGACCACAAGCCTCCCGGGAATGAACCAGATCGCGATCGACGAACTGGCGCGGCGGACTGTGGAGGTGGCCCGGGGTGGAGCCTGATGTCGTATCTGAGGTTGTCGTCGTCGGCAGTGCGAACGTGGATCTGGTGCTGCCGGTCCAGCGCATCCCGCGACCGGGAGAAACGGTCCTGGCGGGCGCGATGACCCGCGGTCCGGGCGGTAAGGGCGCGAACCAGGCCGTGGCGTCGGCGCGCGCGGGCGCGCGGACGGCGATGGTCGTTGCGCTCGGCGACGACGACGGCGGCGTCCTGCTGCGGGACGCGCTCGACGGCGTGGACCTGTCCCTGGCGACGACGAGCGACGCCCCGACCGGTACGGCGATCATCACGGTCGAGGAGAGCGGCGAGAACTCGATCGTCGTCGCCCCCGGCGCGAACGGCGAGCTGACCCTGTCCGCCGACGCGCTGGCCGCGATCGGAAAGGCGAAAATCGTCCTTTCCCAACTGGAGATCCCGTTCCCGACGGTGCAGGCCGCGGCGGCCGCGTCGGCGTACTTCATCCTGAACGCGGCCCCGGCCGCCGAACTGTCCGACGACCTGCTGGCCGAGGTCGACCTGCTGGTGGTGAACGAGACCGAGGCCGAGGCGATCGCCGGGCCGGACCGGTCCGCGCTGCTGAAGAAGGTGCCCGCGGTGGTCGTCACGCTCGGTGGGGCGGGAGCGGTGATCCTGACCCGGGACACCGACGAGATCGCGGTGCCCGGCGTACCTGTGGAGGTCGTCGACACGACGGCTGCCGGAGATACATTCTGTGGAGTGCTGGCAGCGAGTTTGGTTGCCGCCTCAGCTAACGACTCGATCACGGCAAGCGACCTGACGAACGCGGTCCGACGCGCTAACGTTGCTGCTTCATTGAGTGTTCAGGCCGCGGGGGCGATTTCCTCGGTGCCTCACGGGGATGCAATCGACGCGCGTCATGCGGAGGTATACCTGTGAACCCGCTCGAACCGCGGCCGATCGACCGTCCGGCGACGGTCGATGTCGGGCTCGGGACCGATCTGTCCTTCCTGGACGACGCCAAGATCCTCGGCGCGCCGGAGGACCCGGCCGACCTGCCGCGGTGGCGCGCGAAGCTGGCCGAGTGGCGGTTCGGCGCCTTCGAACGGACCCGGTACGACGGTTCGCACTACGACGAGCCCGGCCGCGAGTGGACCCAGACGGCGTACTCGGTGGCCTTGGTCTGGCTCTGGGACGACCTGCTCTACGACGTCGAGACCGGGCGGTTCACGCCGGAGAAGTTCGTCGAGCACGGGATCGCCGAGTTCGGCGGGTACGACGCGATCGTGCTCTGGCACGCGTATCCGGTGATCGGGATCGACGACCGGAACCAGTTCGACTTCTACCGTGACGTCCCCGGCCTGCGGGAGCTGATCGACGACCTGCACCGGCTCGGGCTGAAGGTGTTCTTCGACTACAACCCGTGGGACGTCGGCACCCGGCGGGCGGCCCGCTCGGACGCCGACGAGTTCGCCGCGCTCGTCACCGACTATGCCGTCGACGGTGTCTTCCTGGACACGTTGAAGGAAGGCGATCCGGCGTTCACCAAGGCGATCCGGAAGGCGAACCCGGCGATCGCGCTGGAAGGCGAGTCGCGGTTGCCGATGGCAAGGATCGGCGATCACGCGCTGTCCTGGGCGCAGTGGTTCGCCGACACCCACGCGCCCGGCGTCCTGCGCGCGCACCTGTTCGAGCGCCGACACATGATGCACCACACCCGCCGCTGGAACCGTGACCACAGCGACGAGCTGCAGTCCGCCTGGGTGAACGGCGTCGGCATGCTGGTCTGGGAGTCGGTGTTCTCGGCCTGGGTCGGCTGGAACGCCCGCGACCGCGCGACGCTGCGCCGGATGGTCGCCGCGCAGCGTGCGTTCGCGCCGGTGCTGATCGACGGCGACTGGATCCAGCTGACGCCGGAGATCCCGGAGAAGGCCCGCGACCACGGCGTCTACGGGTCGCGGTTCGACCTGGCGGACATCACGTTCTGGACGCTGATCAACCGCGACGAGGAGGACTTCGAGGGCATCGTGCTGCGCTCGGAGGACCAGGTCGGCGACTGGTACGACGTGACGTCGGGCGTCCCGATCACCGCGGACGACGAGGGTGTGCACCTCGTCGTACCGGGGCGTGGTGTGGCCGGCATCGTCCGGGTCGGCGCGACCGCCGGCGCTTCGTGCCGCGCGACCGCGCGCCGGCTGGGAACGATGCCGCGGGCCCACGTCGGCGAGTCCGCGTTCCCGATGCGTCCGGCGGAGCGGATCGCGCCGCAGCCGGTGTCCGGCGACGCGAACATCGGCCCGGCGGTCGACGTACCGGCGGGGGAGCGGACGCTGACCGTCCGGCACCGGCGGCGCGAGACCGGACTGTACGACACCGCGCCGTACGTCGAGGAGTGGAAGCCGTTGCCGCCCCGGCTGCACGACATCCAGACCGTCACACGCGAGGTGTCGCTGCCGGGCGTCCGGGTCGCGGTCGCCGAGGTCACGAACGCGCAGTACGCCGAGTTCCTGGCCGCGACGGGCTACCGGCCGCTGATCGCGAACCGGTTCCTCCAGCACTGGGTCGACGGCGCTCCGGCGCCCGGGACCGAGGACCAGCCGGTGACGTACGTCGACCTGCCCGACGCCCGCGCGTACGCCGCGTGGCGCGGAGGCCGGCTGCCCACCGAGGACGAGTGGCAGGTCGCGGCAGTGCTCGAGGGATTCGACCGGCGCGAGCCGCTGGTGTGGAATCTCACCGAGAGCGAGCACCGCGACGGCCGCAGCCGGTTCTGCATCCTCAAGGGCGGCTCGCACTACGTCGCCGAGGGCTCGGACTGGTACGCCGACGGCGGGCCGCAGGACCCGGACGTCAGCTTCAAACTGGTGCTCACCGGCGGCGGCCTCGACCGCTCGGAGAACATCGGCTTCAGGTGTGCGGGATGAGACCTGCCGCCCTCGACGGTGTGAAGGTCCTGGAGGCGGCGACCCTGTTCGCGGGGCCGCTGGCGGCGACCTTCCTCGGTGACTTCGGCGCCGACGTCACGAAGATCGAGCACCCGTCCCGTCCGGACGCCGCGCGTACGCACGGCGCCTCGAAGGACGGGGTCGGGCTGTGGTTCAAGACCCTCGGCCGGAACAAGCGGCTCGCGACGCTGGACCTGTCGCGCGGCCGGGACGTGTTCCTCGAGCTGGTCAGGCAGAACGACGTCCTGGTCGAGAACTTCCGGCCCGGCACGCTGGAGCGCTGGGGTCTCGGGCCGGACGTACTGCTGGAGGCCAATCCGCGGCTGGTGATCGCGCGGGTGACGGCGTTCGGGCAGGTCGGGCCGTGGTCGCGGCGGCCCGGGTTCGGGTCGCTGGCCGAGGCGATGAGCGGGTTCGCAGCGGTCACCGGTGAGCCGGACGGCCCGCCGACACTGCCGCCGTTCGGCCTCGCGGACGGGATCACCGCGCTCGCGACGGCGTACGCCGTGCTCGTGGCGCTGCGCGAGCGGGACCGGTCCGGCGCGGGACAGGTGATCGACATGGCGATCATCGAGCCGATCCTGATGATGCTCGGCGGCGGCATCACGGCGTACCAGCAGACCGGGTACGTGCAGCCGCGGCTCGGGAACCGCTCGTCGAACAACGCCCCGCGGAACGTGTACCGGACTGCGGACGGCCGGTGGGTCGCGGTGTCGACGAGCTCGCAGAGCATCGCCGAGCGGGTGGTGACGCTCGTCGGGCGCGCGGACCTGGTCGCGCAGCCGTGGTTCGCGACCGGGCGCGAGCGCGCCCAGCACGCCGACGAGTTGGACGAGGCGGTCGGGTCGTGGATCGCGCAGCGGCCGCTCGACGAGGTGATGGCCGAGTTCGAGAAGGCCGAGGCCGCGGTCGGGCCGGTGCACGACATCCGCGGGATCATGAGCGATCCGCAGTACGGCGCGCTCGGGACGATCGTCAGCGTGGACGACGACGAGCTGGGCGGGCCGGTGCAGATGCAGAACGTGCTGTTTCGGCTGTCGGAGTCGCCGGGGGAGATCAAGTGGGCCGGCCGCCAGCACGGCGCCGACACCGACGAGGTGCTCGCCGAGATCGGCGTCACGCCCGACCAGCTCGCGGCGCTGCGGGCAGCAGGAGTGGTGTGAGGGGGAGCTCGACGTGCTGACCGCACTGTATGTACCGGCCAACCGGCCGGACCGGTTCGCGAAGGCCGTCGCGGCGCGCCCCGACCTGGTGGTGTTCGATCTCGAGGACGCGGTGCCGGTCACCGACAAGGCGGACGCGCGCGGCTGGGCGGTCGCCTGGGTCGCCGCGAACGCGCACGGGCCGGTCGAGATCCGGGTGAACGCGTTGACGTCGCCCTGGATCGAGGACGACCTGGCCGCGATCGCGAACATGCCGACGGTGCGCCTGCGGGTGCCGAAGGTGGAGAGCGCGGCCGATGTCCGGGCCGTCCTCGACAAGGTGCCGTCGGCAAGGATCACCGCGCTGATCGAGTCGCCGCTGGGTGTCGAGCGAGCGTTCGAGATCGCCACCGCCGATGCGCGCGTGGTCGGGGTCGCGCTCGGCGAGGCGGATCTGTCGAGCGCGCTCGGCGTCGAGGGTGCGGCCGGGCTCGCCTGGGCCCGCGGACGGCTGGTCTCGGCCTCCCGCGCGGCCGGACTGGGCGCGCCGATGATGTCGGTGTTCCCGCATGTCGACGATGTGCCGGGTCTGCGCCGTACGTCGCTGGAGGGAAGGCTGCTCGGGTTCGTGGGCCGGACGGCGATCCATCCGCGGCAGCTCCCGACCATCGTCGAGGCGTTCACACCGACCGCGGTGGAGGTCGCCGAGGCCGAGGCGCTGCTGGAGGCGGTCGAGAAGGCCGGTGTCTCCGACGGCGGCGTGCTCGTACTACCCGACGGCCGGATGGTCGACCCGGCGATGATCGGCCGCGCGCGCGAGATCACCACCCTGATGCGGGAGATCGAGTCCCGGGCCGGTTAGGCTCGAAGTATGCTGCCGCGCAGTGTTGACGCCATCGTGATCGGATCGGGGCCGAACGGGCTGGTGAGCGCGATCACGCTCGCCGACGCGGGCTGGGACGTGCTGGTGCTGGAGGCCGCCGACCGGTTCGGCGGTGCCGTCCGGTCGACCGAGGACGGCGGCTGGATCAGTGATCGTTTCAGTTCGAACTATCCGCTCGGGGTCGCGTCGCCGGTGATCCGCGCCCTCGAGCTGGAGAAGTTCGGGCTGCGGTGGGCGCACGCGCCGTTGCCGCTGGTGCACCTGCTCGACGAGAACGGCGCCGCCGCCGCGGTCCATCCGGACCCCGAGGACACCGCGAAGTCGCTCGGCGCCGAGCATCCGGGCGACGGTGACGCGTGGTTGCGGCTGTACCAGCAGTACGTGTCGATCCGCGAGCCGCTGCTGAACGCGCTGCTCACCACCTGGCCGCCGGTCGTGCCGGGGGTGAAGCTGGCCCGCAGGCTCGGATCGGCGGGTGAGCTGCTGCGGTTCGCGCGGTTCATGGCGATGCCGATGCACCGGATGGGCCAGGAGCTGTTCGCCGGGCGGCACGGTCCGGCGATCCTGGCGGGGAACGCGATGCACGCGGACGCGCCGCTGTCGGGCGCGGTCAGCGGGACGATGGGCTGGCTGCTCGCGATGCTGGCCCAGGACGTCGGCTACCCGGTCGCGGCCGGCGGCTCGTCGATGTTCTCCGGCGCGCTGGTACGGCGGGCCGAGCGGGCCGGGGCGCTACTGGTCGCGAACATGCCGGTCTCCGGCGTCGACGTCTCCGGCGGCCGCGCAACCGCCGTACGGACGGCCTCCGGTGAGACGGTCGCGGTGCAGCGGGCGGTGATCGCGGACACGTCCGCGCCGGTGCTGTACGGCGACTTGTTGCCGGAGGCACTCATTCCGGGCGGGCTGCGGCGCGATCTGGACGAGCGGTTCGAGTGGGATTATCCGACCGTCAAGCTGAACTTCCGGCTGAGCGGGCCGATCCCGTGGCTGTCCGCGGAGGCGCGCTCCGCGAGTGTGGTGCACCTCGGCGGGACGGCCGACGAGCTGGTGCACCTGTCCGCGGACCTGGACACCGGGCGGGTGCCGTCGCAGCCGTTCCTGTTGATCGGCCAGACGACGAAGTCGGATCCGTCGCGGTCGCCGGAGGGGACCGAGGCGGTCTGGGCGTACGCCCACCTTCCGCGCGGCGTCGCGGACGACGCGTCGGCGGAGAAGCTGGCCGGCCGGATGGAGCGTGCGATCGAGCGGTTCGCACCCGGCTTCGGCGACCTGGTCATCGACCGGGATCTGCAGCGGCCGTCCGCGCTCGAGTCGGGGAACGCCGCGCTCGGCCTCGGCGCCGTCGGCGGTGGCACGATGCAGCTCCAGCAGCAGCTGATCTTCCGGCCGACGATCGGTCTGGGCAGCGCCCGCACGTTCGTCGACGGCCTGTATCTGGGCAGCTCCGCGATCCACCCCGGCGGCGGCGTGCACGGTGCCTGCGGCCACCTCGCCGCGCGCACCGCGCTCCGCGACGCCTCCCTCTTGGGTCCCCTCACCCGCAAACTCCCCGCCGCCACCCTCCGCCACCTCCAACGGTGAAACTCGACGAAGCAGAGTGCAGGGCTCGGGTGGCGGCCGCCCGGGTGGCGCGGTTGGGGACCGTGGGCTCTGACCTGCGGCCGCATCTGGTGCCGGTGACGTACGCCGTACACGGTGACGAACTCTTCGTCGCCGTGGATCACAAGCCGAAGTCGACCACCGCGTTGAAGCGGTTGGCGAACATCGCGGCGCACGAGCGGGTCGCCGTCCTGGTAGACGAGTACGACGAGGACTGGACGCATCTGTGGTGGGTCCGGGTCGACGGGGTCGCGCGGGTGCTGGACACGCACGCGGAGGCAGTGGAGCTGCTCGTGGCGAAGTACCCGCAGTACGACAGCGATCCGCCGCAGGGACCGGTGATCACGGTTCGGGTCGACGGCTGGTCGGGGTGGGCGTACCAAGGTGAGGGGGACTGACGTGGAGCAACTGTTGAGGGAGCTCGCGCCGCAGGTGCTGGGGTTTCTGGCGCGGCGGCATGGGCAGTTCGACCTGTGCGAGGACGCCGTCCAGGAGGCGTTGCTGGCGGCTGCGACGCAGTGGCCGGCGGACGGCGTACCGGCGAACCCGCGAGGCTGGCTGATCACCGTCGCGACGCGCCGCCTGACCGACGCCTTCCGCAGCGAGAACGCGCGGCGGCGGCGCGAGGACAGCGTCGCGGCGATGGCCGGTCCGGAGGAGCTGGTTGCCCCGGGCGCCGATGTGGACGAGGCGCCGGACACCGATGACACGTTGACATTGCTGTTCCTGTGCTGCCATCCGGCGGTGACACCCGCCTCCCAGGTCGCGCTGACGCTGCGGGCGGTCGGCGGCCTGACGACGGCGGAGATCGCCCGGGCGTTCATGGTGCCGGAGGCAACGATGGCGCCGCGGATCAGCCGCGCGAAGAAGAGCATCAAGGCGGCCGGCAGCCGGTTCGCGATGCCACCCGAGTCGGAGCGGGCGGACAGGCTGCGCGTCGTACTGCAGGTGCTGTACCTGATCTTCAACGAGGGCTACACGGCCAGCTCGGGCGAGCAGTTGCAGCGCGTCGAGCTGACGGCGGAGGCGATCCGGCTGGCTCGGATGTTGCGCGCGGCGCTGCCGGACGACGGTGAGGTCTCGGGGCTGCTGGCGTTGATGCTGCTGACCGACTCGCGCCGGGCCGCGCGGACGACGCCCGACGGCGGACTGGTGCCGATCGACGAGCAGGACCGGTCGCTGTGGGACCGCGAGCAGATCACCGAGGGCGCCGACCTGATCCTGCACACGCTGCAGCAGGGCGCGGTCGGGCCGTACCAGCTGCAGGCCGCGATCGCCGCGGTCCACGCCGAGGCGCCGAGCGCGGACGAGACCGACTGGCGGCAGATCCACTCGCTGTACCTTCTGCTGGAGAAGATCGCGCCGAACCCGATGGTCACGCTCAACCGCGCGATCGCCCTCGCCCAGGTGGAGGGTCCGCAGGCGGGCCTCGATCTCCTGGTGACGATCGAGAACGACAAGAACATCACCGAGACCCACCGTCTGGACGCCGTCCGCGCGCACCTGTACGAGCGCGCCGGCGAGGCGACCAGGGCCCATGAGCACTACCTGGCCGCGGCCCGCCGTACGACGAGTCTCCCGGAGCAGCGGTACTTGCAGGCCAAGGCCGACGCGATCACGGGATGAGTCGGTAGAACCGCCAGTACGTCGTGTGGAACGGGAGGACCTGCGTCTCGCGGAAACCGGCTTCGGTGGCGTACCGGCGGAGCGTGGCCGGCCGCATCACCGCGCCGGTCGCGGCCGACTCCGGATCGCCCATCGCGCTCGGCAGGCAGGACATCAGACTCCACCCGTAGTGATATCGCTCGACCTCCGACGCGGGTGCGGTGAACTCCTCCTCGACGAGCTCGTCCGCGATCAGGACCGTGCCGCCAGGCGCGAGCATCTGCCGCGCGGTGCGCAGCGCCTCGACCGGCCGCGGCATGTCGTGCAGCGCCTCGAGGATCGTCACCAGGTCGAACTGCCCGCGCTGGGTGGCCGCGTCCGCGACCGAGAAGCTGACCCGGTCGGCGAGCCCGGCCGCCGCGGCCTCACGTGTGCCGGCCGCGATCGCGGCTTCGTCGAGGTCGACGCCCTGCACGGTGATCCGCGGGTACGCGCGCGCCATCGCGATCGACGACCAGCCGGTGCCGCAGGCGAAGTCGGCGACCCGCGCCGGTGGATCTGCGCGCAGTCGCTGGTCGATCTCAGGGATGGCCGGCAGCCACTCCTTGCCCAGGAGGTTCAGATAGCTCGCCCGGTTGGGATCCGCGCGTCCTTCCGGCCCCCAGGCCAGCGGTGATGGTGCGTCGCCGGTGCGGTACGCCTCGACCAGATCGGGCAGCATGCGCGCGGCTCGGGCGAGCTCGACGCCCTTGTAGCCGTGGTAGTCGGCGTGGTCCGGTTCGGCGAGGACCGGGACGTACTCGGGTGGCAGCGTGTAGCGCCGTTCGGTGGGGGCGGCCGTCGTGTCGTCGACGTCGAGGAGTTCGCTGGCCGCGTGGTGTTCGAGCCACTCGCGGATGTAGCGCTCCGCCGTACCGGTCCGTTCGGCCAGCTCGACGGACGTGGCGGGGCCGTGCTCGGCGAGCGCCTTGTACAGACCGAGTCGCTCGCCGAGGTAGACGGCGTACAGCTCGAGTGCCGCACCGGCGTTCCGGAAGAGCCTGTCTACGAGCGCGTTGGTCCGGTCCATGGGATGGATCGTACTGTTCGTCCGGTCGCGTGCGACTCGATCGCGGCGTGGGCCAGTGCGAGCGCCCGGCGGCCGGCGCGGGCGTGCACCGGTGGTCGCTCGCCGGCGCGGAGGGCTCGGAGTACGGCGTCGACGTGCCGGTCGAAGGTACCGGCGAAGCTGCGGGACTCGTCGTCGAAGTACGTCGAGTGCCAGCGCTGCTCGACCGGGTCGCCGGCCTTCGAGAACGTCAGCGCCCGCACGGTGTCGTGGATGACGAGACGGCCCCGGGTGCCGTTGATCTCGACGCGCTGTGTGTCCGGGTAGGCGTATGACGAGTCGTAGCTGCCGAGCATCGTGCCGACGGCGCGGTTCTCGAAGTCGAGCGCCAACGCGACGGTGCTGAACGCGCCGTACGTCTTGTCCGTCATGTGCGCGGAGAGCGCGGAGATCGGGCCGACGAGGTGCTCGAGCAGGTCGAAGCCGTGGCACTGGGTCTCGATCAGGTTGGCGTGCGGCGAGTTTCCGTGGTTCGCCTCGCCGCCGAAGCGCCAGGTCGCGAAGACGAGCTCGCCGAGTTCGCCGGCGTCGATCAGAGCTTTCGCGCGCTGGACGGGTTCGGCGTACCGGTGGTTGAAGTTGATGGCGAAGAAGGTGTCGCCTGCCTCGCTCAGGAGCGTGTCCGCCTCGGTGAGGTCGAAGACGAGCGGCTTCTCCACCAGCAGCGGTACGCCGGTCCGCACCAGCTCGAGCGTGAGGTCGTAGTGGTCCTCGTTCGGCAGGCACACCGTGACGAGGCCGGGGCGCTCGCGCTCCAGCATCAGGTCGAGATCGGTGTACGGCGTGGCGCCGTACTTCTCCGCTCGTCGCCGCGTCTTCTCCGGGGTCCGCCCGACGATCGCGCAGAGCTCGGTGTCCTCGCGGCGGACGAAGATGCGGGCGTGGTGCTCGCCCCAGCCGCCGGCGCCCACCACCGCGACCCTCATGCCGCACCGTCCTGGGTGACGACGACCTTGCCCGTCTCGCCGGCCATGAACAGGCGGAACGCCTCGGCGATGTCCGTGACCGGGAAGCGGTGGCTGATCACGCGGGCGATCAGCTCCTGGTGTTCCCGCAACAGCGCAAGGTTGCCGGGCATCTCGTCGTACCGGAAGTACTCGCTGCCGAGGACGGCGTGCTCAGGGCTGATCAGGTCGCGGGACACGTCGAGCGTGACTGCCTCGCCGTGACCGACGCAGATCAGGGCGCCGCGTGGACCGAGGATGTCGAGCGCGGCGCGGCGGGCGGCTTCCTTGCCGGACGCGTCGAACGCGAGGTCCGGGCGCCGGGCTGCGGTGAGATCGTCGGCGAGCAGGGGGATCGCGCCGAACGACTCCGCGAAGTCGAGCCGCCAGCGGGAGAAGTCGGAGATGTAGACCGGTACGTCGTACCGGAGCTTGCACATCACGGTCAGCCCGAGTCCGATCGGGCCGGCGCCCGCGATGTAGATGCTCTCGACGTCCTGCCGTACGAGCGCCGCGCGGCCGAGGGCGTGACTGCTGGTGCCCATCACGTCGAGGAGCATCGTGGCGTTGCCGATCTCGATGTCGTCGGTGATCGGGAAGAAGTTGGACTCGTGGACGAGTTCGTACGGGCCGTAGCCGCCGTCGTGGGTGAAACCCATGTCGGCGCGTTTGGCGAGGCATTGGTTGGTCGCGCCGTACCGGCAGCTGCGGCACTCTCCGCAGAAGTCCATCAGGAACACGGCTCCGCGGGTGCCGACGGGAGTGGTGGTGCCTTCGCCGGCCTGCAGGACGGTCCCGGCGGCTTCGTGGCCGGGGACGACGGACGAGCCGTCGTCGTACTGGTGGCGGTCGGTGCCGCAGAGGGCGTTGGCCTGAACGGAGAGCAGGAGCTGGCCAGGGCCGGGATCGGTGTAGTCATGAGCCGCGAACTCGATGTTTCCGGCTCCGGTGAACCTGGGGGCGAGGGCGGTACGCGTCATGCCGCCGGAATTTACTACGTAGCAAATCTGTGGCACAAGAACTCGCGGGATCAGCGGGCGGTGCTCTCCCGGATCCGGAGCTCGTAGCCTGCCATCCGGTGTTGCGGCACGTGGTCGTCGTCGAGTTGCTCCTCGAGCAGGTCGAGCGCGCTGCCGGCGATCTCGTCGAGCAGCGGGGCGACGGTGCTCAGCGTCGGCGTGGACAGACTCGACTCGACGATGTCGTCGAAGCCGATCACGGCCACGTCCCCCGGTACGGCGACCCCCGCGCGCTGCAGCGCCTGGAGCGCCCCGAGCGCGGCCGAGTCGTTCATCGCGAAGATGCCGTCGGGTCCGAGGTCCTTGACGGTGCGGGTGATCGCCGCGGCGGCCGCGGTCGTGGTCCAGTCGCAGGCGACGAGCAGATCGGGATCGAGGGTGAGACCGTGCTTCTTGAGCGCGGCCTGGTAACCCTGGCGGCGGAGTTGGTACGAGCGCTTCGGGCCATGGTTCGCGCCGAGCAGCAGGATCCTGCGCCGGCCGGTGTCGAGGAGGTGCGTGACCGCGGTCTGGGCGGCCTCGCGGTTCCGGATGCCCACGTGGTCGATCGTGCTGCCCGGTTCGCGGTCGCCGATCAGCACCACCGGGTGCGCGCCGCGCTGGTCGGTGCGGCCGAGGGACACCGCGCTCATGATCACGCCGTCGGTGAGGATCTCGCCGCCGCCGCGCAGCAACTCCAGTTCGGTCTCGCGGCGTCCGCCGGTGGTCTCCACGAGCACCGTCGTACCGCGGTCTCTGGCGGCGGCGACGATCGCCTCGGCGAGGTCGGCGAAGTACCGCTCGCGGAAGGTCGGGACGGCCAGCGTCACGGTGCCGGTGCGGCCGGTGCGCAGGCGGCGGGCGGCCGTGTTGGGGCGGTAGCCGAGCGCGTCGAGGCTGGCCTTGACGCGGGCGCGGGTCGCGGGGGAGACGTGGACGTAGTTGTTCACTACGTTCGAGACCGTGCGTTGCGAGACGCCGGCGTGCCGGGCCACGTCGGACATGCTGACCGCCACCGCTGCGCTCCTCTCACCCGGGATGCGTCAGGTTATCAACGGGCTCGGGCGTGACCTGAGTTGTAACTTCGGTTTACAGTAGCGGCATGAGCGAGCGCAGCGAGGTCATCATCAAGCACAGCGCCCTCCGTGCCTCATCCGCGCCCGCAGCGAAGCGAGGACGTGGATGAGCATTCAGGTGCGGACCAGGCGGGACGCGATCGGGGTCGGCGTGGCCCTGCTGAACAAGCTGGCGCGGTCCCGCGCGATCGACCGGTTCGGGTTGCGGAAGCCGGCCGAGCGGGCGGTGTTCGAGGCGACCAAGACCGGATTCCGGACAGCAGGCGCGCTGTCCAGGCGATTCACCGCGGCGTCCAAGCCGGCAGCCCCGTCCCGGCTGCCCGCGGCGCGGGGGAGCGGCCGGTTCGACCTGACGCCGACCGAGGACCAGCAGATGATGGTCGACGTCGTGCGCGAGTTCGCCGGCGAGGTACTGCGACCCGCTGCCGCCACCGCGGACACCGCGTGTACGACGGACGCGAAGGTTCTCGAGTCGTCCGCCGAGTTCGGGCTGAGCCTGATCGAGGTCCCGGAGGAGCTAGGCGGCATCGTCACCGAGCGGTCCGCGATGACCGGCGTCCTGGTGGCCGAGGCGCTCGCGTACGGCGACATGGGGCAGGCGGTCGCGTGCCTGGCGCCGTCGGCGGTGAGTACGGCGATCTCGCTGTGGGGCGACGAGACGCAGCAGGCGACGTACCTGCCGGCGTTCACCGGATCGTCGGTGCCCGCGGCCGCCCTAGCATTGCTAGAACCACGAGCACTGCTAGACCCCTTCGAGTTGCGGACGCGGTACACCGGTGGGCTGCTGAACGGCGTGAAGTCGCTGGTGCCGCGCGCCGCCGAGGCGGAGTTGTTCGTGATCGGCGCGCAGACCGACGCCGGGCCGCGGTTGTTCGTGGTCGAGCCGGATCATCCCGGCGTGACGATCGAGGCCGAGCCGTCGATGGGTCTGCGGGCCGCGTCGCTGAGCCGGGTGATCCTGACCGACGTCCCGGCGGTGCCCTTGGGATCGGTCGACGACTACGCCGAATGCGTGCGGCTGTCCCGGCTCGGGTGGTGCGCGCTGGCGCTGGGTACGGCGCGGGCGGTGCTCGACTACGTCACGCCGTACGTGAACTCCCGTGAGGCCTTCGGTGAGCCGATCAGTCACCGGCAGTCGGTGGCGTTCATGGTGGCGAACATCGGGATCGAGCTCGAGGGCATGAAGCTGGTCACGTACCGGGCGGCATCGCGCGCGTCGCAGGGGCTGTCGTTCGCCCGGGAGGCGGCGCTGGCGCGGCGGTTGTGCGCCGAGCGGGGCATGCAGATCGGGACGGACGGCGTACAGCTGCTCGGCGGGCACGGGTTCGTGAAGGAGCATCCGGTGGAGCGGTGGTACCGCGACCTGCGGGCGATCGGTGTGATGGAAGGTGCGGTGCTGGTCTGATGATCAACCTCGAAACGCCGAAGAAGTTCCGGGCCTTCGTCAACCAGGCGCATCAGGTCGCGGCCGAGATGCTGCGGCCGAACTCGCGGCGCTACGACCTGGCCGAGCACGAGTACCCGGTCGAGCTCGACATGCTCGCCGCGATGGTCGACGGATTGGGTGCCTCAGGCACCAGTTCCGGTGCGGGAGCCTCGGGGGTACGGCGTACCGCTGCCGCCGAGGACGGGGTCGTGAACGGGTCCAACCTGTCGTCGGTGCTGTCGATCATGGAGATGTGCTGGGGTGACGTCGGGCTGCTGCTGTCGATGCCGCGGCAGGGTCTCGGGAACTCCGCGATCGCGTCCGTCGCCTCGGACGAACAGTTGAAGCGGTTCGAGGGTGTGTGGGCGGCGATGGCGATCACCGAGCCCGGATGCGGCTCGGACTCCGCCAACATCCAGACGACCGCGCGGCTGGACGGCGACGCCTATGTGCTGGACGGCGAGAAGATCTTCGTCACCGCGGGCGGCCGCTGCGACGCGGTCGTCGTCTGGGCCACGCTCGACAAGTCGCTCGGCCGGGCGGCGATCAAGTCGTTCGTCGTCATGAAGGACACACCCGGCATGACGGTCGAACGGCTCGAGAACAAGCTCGGCATCCGCGCTTCCGACACGGCCACCATCCGCTTCGAGAACTGCCGCGTCCCCCGCGAGAACCTGCTCGGCACCGCGGACATCGACAAGGGTTTCGCGGGCGTGATGCAGACCTTCGACAACACCCGCCCGCTCGTCGCCGCGATGGCCGTCGGCTGCGCCCGCGCCTCCCTCGAACTCACCCGCGACCTGCTGGCCGACGCCGGCGTCCAGGTCGACTACGACCGCCCCGTCCACCGCCAGCCCGCCGCGGCCGCGACCTACCTCGCGATGGAAGCCGACTGGGAAGCTGCCTACCTCCTCACCCTCCAGGCCGCCTGGATGGCCGACAACGGCCAACCCAACTCCCTCCAAGCCTCCATGGCCAAAGCCAAAGCCGGCCGCACCGCCAACGACATCACCCTCCGCTGCGTAGAACTCACCAGCACCCTCGGCTACTCCGAACACGAACTCCTCGAAAAGTGGTCCCGAGACTCCAAAATCCTCGACATCTTCGAAGGCACCCAGCAGATCCAGCAGTTGATCGTCGCCCGCCGCCTGCTCGGGAGGACGTCCGCGGAGCTGAAATAGCCTTATCTGCAAGGGGTTTGACGCCTAACCCGCAGCCCTTTCAGAGCAGTTCTGGGCCAGTGCCGCGGTGGTCGAGCGCACCTCGAGCCCGTACGACCTGTTCTGGCTCGAGGACTGCACGCCGGCGGCGCTGCGCAAGCTGCTCGACTTCGCTGCGCAGTACCAGATCAAAGATCAGCAAACTGGGATGAATGATCTCCGACCAGCCTCGACCGCCCTGGATGAGCCGTTGGAGGCCGGGCCGACGGATTCGCGGATGATGATTCGGTTGGTGGGGCCGTGGTGGATCTCGGGCGGCTCCTCGCCGCGCACCGCCGCGATGAGCCTTTGGATCGCCACACGGGCCCTTCCTTCGCGGTCGACCGCGACTGTCGAGATCGTCGGCGTGCTGTAGCGGCCCATGTCGAAGTCGTCCCAGCCGAAGACGCTGATGTCGTCGGGAACGCGCCAGCCTCGCTCGAACGCGGCGCGGATCGCGCCCAGCGCAGCCCGGTCGTTGACTGCGACCACGGCGGTCACTGCGGTGGCGGCCGGCAGAGCCTGGAGAGCGTCGTACCCGGACCGACCGGTCCAGTCACCGTCCGCGACACCGTGCGATCGGAGCCCGAGTTCCTCGATCGTCCTTTCGTAGACGACCCTTCGGTTCTGGGCTGCGGTGTGCGTCTGAGGACCTGCGATGTGGAAGAAGTCCTGATGGCCGAGCGCTGCCAGATGCTCGATGATTTCCCGGACAACCGAGGCGTCCGCGAGATCGCCTTGGGACTGCATCCGGTCGTCGTAGTCAGCGGTGGTCACGACGGGAACGGGGGACCGGGCTGGGTCCAGGGGGAGTGGGCTGAGCGAGAGGATGCCCTCGAAGCCGCCGCTGGTAGCGAGCTCCAGGACCCGATCGGCGCGGGTGGGAGCGTCGCCGACGATGGTCACGACCTCCAGTCGATATCCCTCGGCCTCGACGATGGTCGCCAGCATGGCGAGCAGGCCCGACTGCATCTGGTTGGGCATTGACGGCAGGACCATGGCGAGCCGGCCGGTGCGTTTCGCGCGCATCGAGCGGGCCACGAGGTTCGGCCGATAGTTCAGCTCGGAGACGACGGCTTCGATCTTCTGCCGGGTGGCCGGCTTGAGACCTTCGATCCGGGTGAAGTACCGCGACACCGTCTGATGGGACACGCCTGCCCGGCGCGCCACCTCGTGGATTGTGATGCGTTGGTCGCCGGCTTCGGCCATCCGAGTCCTCCCGCAAGTAGTTCGGTTGTCAATGTAGCTGACGAACCGTTGACAGGAAAGTGACCGATCACTAACGTCCGGCCCAGAAAGTGATCAGTCACTTTTTGCCACCTCATCGAGGTTCGGCCCCTCTGTGAATCAGGGAGTTCCGACGTGTCTGACCCTGTCCGAGTCGCGGTCGTCGGAGCCGGTGCGATCGCGAGAACCTGCCATCTGCCGGCCCTGCGATCGATGGCTGGCGCCGTCGAGATCGTCGCGCTGTGCGATGTCGATCTCGCGGCCGCGTGTCGGCTGGCCGACGAGTGGAACATTCCGCGGGACTACGTCGGCATCGATCAACTGCTGGCCGAGGAGTCGCCCGACCTGGTGATCGTGTCGACGCCGCCGTCCGCACACCGTGAGCCGGTGACGGCCGCACTCGACGCCGGCGCGTGGGTGTGGTGCGAGAAGCCCCCGGCGCTGTCGTTGGCGGAGTACGACGACATCGCGCTCCATGAGCGTGCGGGCGGGCCTTATGTGAGTTACGTCTTCCAGCACCGTTTCGGCTCGGCGGCGCGACGACTTCGGGAGCTGATCGCCGCCGGGACCCTGGGCAGTCCGCTCGTTGCCTTGTGCAACACACTCTGGTACCGGCCCCACGGGTACTTCGAAGTGCCGTGGCGCGGGCGCTGGGACACCGAGGGCGGCGGACCCACCATGGGCCATGGGATCCATCAGATCGATCTGATGCTCTCGCTACTCGGTGACTGGACCGAGGTGACCGCGGTCGCCGCGACGCTCGACCGCCGAACCGACACCGAAGACGTCTCGTTCGCGATCGTGAGATTCGAGTCCGGCGCGATCGCGTCGGTGACGAACAGTCTCTTGTCGCCGCGGGAGACCAGTTCACTGCGATTCGACTTCACCCACGCGACTGTCGAGGTCGAGCACCTGTACGGCTACAACAACGCGAACTGGCGGTGGACGCCTTCGGCTTCTGCCGATCCGGTCGCAGCCGCTGCTTGGCAGCCGACCGAGGACGTGGCCAGTTCTCATACGGCTCAGCTGCGGCAGTTGCTCGACAGCTACCGCCGCGGGGAACGTCCTGAAGCCAGTGGCGCCGACGGCCGGCGAGTGCTCGAGTTCGTCGCCGGGCTCTACCAGTCGGCGTTCGAAGGCCGGCCCGTCCGACGGTCGGAGCTCGACTCCTCGAACCCCTTCTATCGATCCATGGCCGGCGGCTCGCCCGCCGAGTTCACCGATCTGCTCAAGCTGACCAAGGGAGAAGCGCATGTCCAGCACTGACATTCTGTCCGTTCGGGAAGACGACAAGACGCTCAGCATCAGCTACGGAGCCATCGAACTCGGTCGGTACGTCTTCCTCCACGACGACGCGCAGTACGAGGCGCCGAAGCCTTATCTGCACCCGGTCCGCAGCCTGAGTGGAGAGGTACTGACGAGCTTCCGCCCCTGGGACCACCGGTGGCACAAAGGGCTGCAGATGACCTGGTCCCACGTGTCCGGACAGAACTTCTGGGGCGGCCCAACGTTCTCGCGCGAGGACGGCTACCGGAACGCCGGGAACGTCGGCCGGATCGACCACGCCGGCTTCACCGACGTCAGCTGCACCGGTGATCAGGTGGTGGTCGACGAGAACCTGTCCTGGATCACCTCGACCGGCGAAACCTGGATCGACGAACGTCGGCGGCACACGTTCGGTGACGTCGACCGCTCGCGGGGCCTGTGGACCTTGACCTTCGACACCGAACTGCGGAACGTCGCCGGACGATCGCTCGACCTCGGCAGTCCGACGACCCACGGACGTCCGCAAGCCGGCTACACCGGCCTGTTCTGGCGCGGACCGCGAGCCTGGACTGGCGGCCGGATCCTCCGGCCGGCGCAGGCCGGCGACGAGGACATGATGGGGCGCGCCGCGCCATGGATCGCGTACGCCTCCGAGTACGACGAGCGGGACGGGGGCGGGACAGTCCTGGCGGTCGCCGGCACTTCGACTGCACCGGTGCCGCTGAAGTGGTTCGTTCGGCGCGAGCCGTTCGCGTGCATCGCGCCGTCGCCCTCGTTCGACGAGGAGATCATCCTGGCGGATGCGCAGACGCTGGCGCTCCGGCACAGGTTCGTGTTCATCGATCGGCTGTGCGATCAGGAGGAGCTCGAAGCATTGGGCGAGGAGTTCGGGCTATGACCATGATCCGCAGCATTCAGCGCGCACCTGACAGTCCTGGTCGCGACGAGGATCGGGAAGCACCGCGGATCAACAAGGTGTCGCTGTTCACCCGGCTTCGACGCGACTACCCAGTGCTGCTGCTCGCGGTTCCGGGCATGCTCGTGATCCTCGCGTTCCAGTACTACCCGCTGCTCGGCAACATCATCGCGTTTCAGGACTACCAACCATATCTAGGCATCAGTAGGAGCCTGTGGACCGGGCTGGACAACTTCAAGATCATCGTCGAAGGTGATCCGGCGTTTCTGAACGCGGTCAAGAACACGCTGATCCTGACCGCTATCCAGACGATCATCGTCTTCCCGGCACCGATCGTCGTGGCCATCGTGTTGCACAGTCTCTTGTCGAACCGGCTGCGGCAGATCGTGCAGACGATCATCTACCTGCCGCACTTCATGTCCTGGGTGATCGTGGTCGCGGTGTTCCAGCAGGTCCTGGGCGGGACCGGGATGTTCAACAACTGGCTGCGCTCTCATGGGTACGACCCAGTGCACATCATCGGGAACGTCGAGGTCTTCCGTGCACTGCTCACATCCCAAGTGCTGTGGAAGGACACGGGGTGGGCGACGATCCTCTTCCTGGCGGTGCTCTCGCAGATCGACCGGGCACTGTACGAGGCGTCTGCGGTGGACGGTGCCGGTCGCTGGCGGCAGACCTGGCACGTGACGCTTCCAGGCCTCAAGCCGATCATCATCCTGCTGCTCATCCTCAAGCTCGGCGACTCACTGACGGTCGGCTTCGAGCAGATCATCCTGCAGCAGCAGGCCGTTGGCATCGACGCCAGTGAGGTGCTCGACACCTACGTCTACAACAACGGAATCATCGGCGGGAACTGGGGCGTCGCCGCCGCGGTCGGTCTGGTCAAGAGCGTCGTCGCACTGGCGCTGGTCCTGTCCGCCAACAAGATCGCGCACCGCTTCGGCGAGGAAGGGGTCTACCGAGGATGAGGCACAGCACGGCTCGCGCTCCGAAGCGCCAACGCACGATGATCGACGGGATGCCGACACCAGGGCTGCCGGAACGCATCGTCAAGGGAGTCTTCCTGACCGGCATCTGCGCGCTGGTCGTCTTCCCCTTCATCGGTGTCATCTCGACGAGCCTCGCGCCGGCGGAGGAGGTGACGAAGGCCGGCGGCTTCGTGATGTTCCCGACCGAAGGGATCGACCTGTCGGCGTACCGTTCGATCCTGGCCGGTGGGACTGTGACCCAGGCACTCCTGGTGAGCGCCTTCATCACCGCGGTCGGCACCGCGATGGCGCTGATACTGACGTGCACCCTCGGCTGGGCGCTGAGCCGCCGCGGGACGCTCGGCAACCGGCCAATACTGCTGCTCGTCCTGATCAGCCTGCTGTTCAACCCCGGGCTGATCCCGTCCTACCTGGTCGTCCAGCAATTCGGCCTGCTGGACAGTCTGTGGGCGGTGATCGTCCCAGTGTGTGTCAGCGCGTTCAACGTCATCGTCGTCCGCGCCTACTTCGTTGGGTTGCCCGCCGAGATCATCGACTCGGCGCGCATCGACGGCGCCTCGGAATGGAAACTGTTCTGGCACATCGGGATGCCGCTGTCCAAGGCGGTGGTTGCCGTGATCGGCCTCTTCTACGGCGTCGGCTACTGGAACAGCTTCTTCAGCGCGATGTTGTACATCGACGACAGCAGCAAATGGCCGCTGCAACTGGTGCTGCGCACCTACGTCGTGAACGGCGTCGAACTCGGCGGACAGGACCTCGGTGTCGGCAGCGAGGCGCTTCCTCCGCAGACGTCGATCCAGATGGCAATCCTGATGATTTCGATCATTCCGATTCTCTGTGTCTATCCATTCATCCAGCGTCACTTCGCCAAGGGCGTGCTGACCGGCGCCGTCAAGGGCTGATCCTGAGAAGAGAGGTACCACCATGAATGTCTACGAGGCGCGCCTGCTGAACCGCAGGACGGTCCTGGCCGGCAGTGCGGCGCTGGGTCTGGCCGGCGCCATCGGTACAGCCGGCTGTTCCAACGAGGGCCGTGGCGGCGGTGGCGCGAGTAACGACGAGGCGTCCCGCTCCAAGGTTCGGCCCGCCTACGTCCGCTACACCGGAGTCGAGGCCGACCTGGCCGGAGCCGAGTACAACATCCCGGACGCCTTCCACCGCTATCCGGCGAACCCGGTCAAGGTGATTTCGGAGCCGCCTGGTGACGGCAAACCCATCCACGCCACGACCTACACGAACACCCCGATCCCGCCGAAGCTCGAGCAGAACCGGTTCTGGCAGGAGCTCAACAAGCAGGTGGGATCGCCGATATCGGTGAGTCTCACTCCATCGGTGGACTACACACAGAAGTTCGCCACTGCGGTCGCCGGCGACCGGCTCGGGGACATCTTCATGGTCGGCGGGGTTCCCCAGATCCCCCAATTGCTGGCGGCGAAGGCGACCGACCTGACTCCCCACCTGTCCGGCGACAACATCAAGAAGTACCCGTTCCTCGCGAACCTTCCCGAGGTCGCCTGGAACTCCGGCATCTTCGACGGCAAGATCTACGGCATCCCGATTCCCCGCGGGGCGATCAGCTCCAACGTTCTCTACAGCAGGGCAGACATCCTCCAGGCGCAGGGGCTGAAACCGGAGATCACCAGCGCCGCCGAGTTCGTCGAGCTCTGCAAGGGCCTCACCGACCGCAAGCAGAACCGTTTCGCGCTGGCCGCCGCGCCGACTCAGTTCGTGCGGAACATGTTCGACATGCCGCATACCTGGGCCGAGAAGGACGGCTCGCTGGTCAGCTACCTGGAGCACGAGGCACACGAGGAGGTCTTCGAGATCCTCCGGCAGCTGTGGAAGTCGGGCTACATCCACCCGGACGCCTACTCCGGCCAGAACCAGGATCTGAAGACCCGGTTCGCGAACGGCTCCAGCCCACTGGTGCTGGACACCTTCAGTGCATGGCCGACGTACCTGCAAACCATGACTGACAAGCAAGCCAGGATCGCGATCATCGCTCCACCGAAGCATGACGGCTCAGGCCAGGGGCGGACCTGGCTAGGCGCACCAGCGATCGGCGTCACGGCCATCAGCAAGAAGTCCGAGGACCGCGTCGAGACACTGCTGAAGTACCTCAACTATCTCGCGGCGCCCTTCGGAACGCAGGAATACCTCTTCCGGAAGTTCGGCATCAGGGACGTCGATCACACCCTGGCCGACGGCAACCCCGTCCTCACCAAAACGGGATTCAGCGAACTCCAGCTAGGCCTGATGTACCAGGCCGACTCACCCTGGACGATCTTCCTGCCCGAGAAGGAAGGCAGCAGCGAAGCCCAGTTCAACGCAATGAAGAGCGTCTGCCCCACCGCGATCGCCAACCCGGCCGCAGGCCTCTACTCCGAGACCAACGTGCGCAAGGGCCAGCAGCTCACCGACGCGATCAACCAGGTAACCGACGACATCGTCCAGGGCCGCAAACCGGTGTCGGCCTGGGCCGGCGCAGTCAAGAAATGGAAGACCGACGGAGGCGACAAGATCGCCGACGAACTCACTCAAGCCCTCAAGTCATCACGATGAGAGCGGCGCCTGCTCGATCGAACGACCAGGTCGAGCAGGCCGCCCGGGGCTCCTCTCGGCTGTCTGCGCTCGGTGTGTCGCAGGTTCTGATCAATGCCTGACCAGGTCGAGGACGCCGAGCATGATCTTGTTGCCGTCGGATCGGACGTTTGCCATCGTGGTTACGAGCTGACGGGGGCCGGCCACCTCGATCGATCCCCAGAATCCTGTGCCGGGCAGAAAGGTCTCGGGATCACCGAATTCGCGGGCGTCGCGGTCCCCGAGGCGGAGGTACTGGCGTGAGGCACGGTTGTAGGCCAGAACAGACTCACCGGACGGGAAGCGCGCGAGGTACGGGGCGGCGCCCAGGAAGAGGTTGTTCTGCCGGTCGGCGGGTCCTGGCTCGTCCATGGCCAGTTTGTCCGGCCAGTTCCGCGCGGTGTAGGCCAAGGAGATCATGTAGTCACCGTTGGCCAGATGGGACTCCATTGCGAGCGCGATCCGGCCGTGCGGATGAGTCTGAAGCGCACTGGGCATCTGGTCGGTGAACATCTTGACGCCGGCATCGGTGGTACGGGTGTACTGCTGAGCAACTCGATCGGCGGCGTACGGGTACTCGGTCACGTTGGGCGTCCACGTTCGACCTCGGTCGTGGGACCGGATGATCGCGACGCCGGTCGAACCCTTGGTGTTCTCGATCACCCGCTTCGGCGCCGAATGGGTGAAGTACACCTGGACTTCGCCGGTGCTGGTCTGGTGTACGAACGGCTCCCAATTGGCGCCGACGTAGATCACCTGCTCGGGCTGCCAGGTCCGGCCGTTGTCGGTACTGCGGCGCATCATCAGCCCGTTGAGCTTCATGTTGGAGCTGAAGCCGCGATTCGCTCGGAACGAACACACCGCGAGGATCTCACCGTTGTCCAGCACGCGAGCATCTGCGGTGGCATAGCATCGGTCGTCTGCCCCGTCGAGGATCTTGTGCGTCGCGAACAGCAGTTGCGGCTTGTCCCAGCGCTTCAGATCGCGGCTGGTCGTCCAATAGATGCTCCACGCCAGCTGAGAGGTCTGGTAGAAGAGGATGAAGCGACCGTCGCGCATCCGCTTGATCCGCGGGTAGTGGGCGGTTTGTGTGTTGAGAAAATCCGCATCGAGCTCGACGTACGTCGCTGCGTCCAACTCCAGCGATGCCGCAGCACGAGGAGACCGGCCGGCGGCGCGCGCCGGCGCGGGGAAGCTCGCGGCGAGCGATGCTCCGACCGCCGCGACAGAACCTGCAAGAACGTGACGCCGGGCGATCCTGTGTTCGGGTGATGGCATTCTCTTGCTCCCTGATCAGAAGGTGATGACCGCGCTGATTCAGCGGCGGAAACGAGCGACGTACGAGCGGCCGGCCGAGTCGGTCATGTCGACGGACAGCGACACCGACTTCCCGTGACATGCGGCGTGGACCTTCGCGTCACCGCCGACGTGCTGTCGAGCCGGCACAGCCACCTCCACGGTGACGTTGCCGGTCAGTAGTTGGGTCGGATCGCAGATGGCTACGCTGAGCTCGCCGCGCCAGTTGCTGACAACCACCGACGCGGTGCGGTCGACGGAGATGCCGCCGACGGGCGGCGTGCCTGGTGCCCAGACGTTCGCCATCGTCAGGCCCAGGTCGCGGCGCGTCGCGGCTTGGACGGCTGGTGTGTTCGCGAGTACTTCCACCACTCCGCGCCGGGCGAAACGCTCCGTGTCCGTCCGCGACGCCGCCGGCAGCTGGACGTAGGCATATCGCGCGTCGGCCGGATCGGTGCCGTGGTCGATCCACATGGTCACGAAGCGTCGGGTGTAGAGCGTGGGGTCCTCGTAAACCCCGCGCAGGTCCATGTCGGTCCAGCGGCCGGACCGATCTTCGCGGAGGATGTCGACATCGGTCCGCTCCGGAAAGACGTAGCCGCCGACCTGATCGAGGTGTGCCCATCCCACGCGCAGGCGGGTCGCGGTGGCGTCCGTACCGGAGTTCATCGCGCGGCCGTCGACCGTCAGCCGAGCGGTACCGGACTTGCCGATGTTCCTGTTCTCGACGACTGTTTCGACGCCGTAGCCATCCGTACTGGAGATGCCGGCGCCCAGGCAGACCACGGCATCGTCCATACAGAACCACGACTTGCTCCCGCGCAGCGTCTGTCCCTTCGGGTTCAGCTGCATGCCGACAGCGGCTCGGTCGTCGAGCACCGCACCGCCAGCCCATTCGTTGAAGGTGTACCGCTTGACGCCGTGCGGCAGCGGACGACGGTCCCTCGTGATGCCGGGGATGCGGTACTTGTCAGCTGTCGGCCAGTACATGTCGGCCCAGTGCCCGACCTGATCCGGCAGGTAGACGTAGACCGCGCCTTCGCCGGTGTACCAGCCCTGTACGTTCTCCTTGTTCGCGGTCTCGAAGGAGTAGATGGCGTGCCGGTCCATCGCGATGGCGTAGGCGAAGTCAGGTCGCCGGTGGACCGCCCGGGCCATCGACGTGGCGACCCTCGTGGTGACCAGATCGCCGGCGGCCGGAATCGAGTCGTCGGCAAGCACGTCGCGAGCCTCGACGATCGACGGTATCCGGACCTGCTCGATCGGTATCGGGTCGTAGACGAAGAACGGTTGGAACGTGTCGTTGGTCAGGTAGGCCTTGACCTGCGACCTCAAGGCCCGGCCGGCCTCTGCCGGGAGCGCCTGCGCCAGCTGCAGCAGGGTGGCAGTGGTGAGTCGGCCGATGCGGTGGTCCGTCTCGTAGAACCGCGACAACGCTCGCCCGCGGGTCATGTCCATGAACGCCCCGTCGTACATCCAGGGCCGGTAGTTGTCCTGCACCCAGCTGATCACGCGGTCGATCGCCTCGGAGCTGAAGGCCCAGGCTGTCCCGCGCGTCGCGACCAGCCCGTAGGTCAAGTACTGCAGCAGGGAGACGCCGTAGCTGCCGTTGTACGAGTAGTGCACGTGCTGGATGAATCCGCCGTCGGTGTAGAAGCCGTCTCCGTCAGTCGAGTAAGGAAACATGCCCGCCCAGGCGGACTTCGCAAGGCTCAGTGTGGCCGCGTCCCGGCTCAGCGCGCCACGCAGCAGTGTGACCGCCGAGGTCCAGTTCAGGTTCGCGCTGGTGGCGGGACCGGACCCGACGACGTGCGGATCGGGCTCGTACCGCGCGATCGCCGCCATGGCGCTGGCGATCTGGTCCGCCGGCAGGTCGTCGTACATCAAGACGCAGAAGTCGTTGAGCGCCAGCGGGATACCGATCTGCCAATCCCACCAGCCGCCGTAGATGTTGGTCACTCCGTACTTGTTGGCGAGGAACCAGTCGAGCGCCGACACCAGGTCGGCGGTCAACCCGGGGTCACCGGACAGGGTGGAGCCAGGAGTTTTGAGGGCCAGCGCGAGTTGCCGCAACCTGCCGATGTTGTTGCGCTGGACCGCAGGGATCGTGCTGCTGTCCAGGTCGGCCCACAGGTAGGAGCGCGAAGAGGACGTGTTCATCGTGCGCCACAGATTCGCCGCGACAGCCGCGGAATCCCGGACATACTTGGCGACGACAGGATCATTGATGCTTGAGGCAACCAATGTCTCGCGCCACTGGATCCGGATGGTGTCGAAGTCGGTGGCCGCCCCGGCGGCCGTGACGCCGTCGTCGGCGGCGGCCGAGGCGGGCGCCGACACTCCGAGAGCGGCCGGAACCAGTGCAGCGCCCCACAGGAGATTTCGGCGGGAGACGCTGGATGTGGACGGGTCGGACATGACGGACCTCCGAGAAGATCGACGTGCATCGGTCGAGCGCTCATGCAACCCCCGCGCCGGTCGGGACGTCAAGAAGATAATGCCTATTAGCACGGAAGTTCGGCTGCATCCTTGCTTCGAGCGGCGTCAAGCTGCTGATTTATCGGTCGCAAATTAATAATAGGCACTTGACAATTCATTCGATGCGGTGCGAGTCTCGTGACCGCCGCCCCGGACGCGACGTCCGTGGCGATGGCGGAACGGCGGCCAACCGACCTTCCTCTGTGCACACAGGGGAAGCACACCGATGGGTTTGTCATGGAGCATGCAACGAGCGAACGGCAGGCGGCCGCAGCGGGCAGCACTGCCGGTCGTCAGCGATGGCGCTCGGTCGGTTCGCGCCTGAGGCGGGACTACCCGGTGCTACTGCTGGCGATCCCAGGCATGGCGGTCATCCTCGCGTTCCAGTACTACCCGCTCTACGGCAACGTCATCGCGTTCCAGGACTTCCAGCCGTACCTCGGGATCGGCAAGAGCCTCTGGAACGGAGTGGAGAACTTCGCGGTCATCGTCAACGGTGATCCGGAGTTCCTGAACGCGGTCAAGAACACGCTGATCCTCACGCTCATCCAGACGGTGATCGTGTTCCCGGCGCCGATCGTGGTCGCGATCACGCTGCACACCCTGCTGTCGAACAGACTGCGCCAGCTGGTGCAGTCGATCCTCTACCTCCCGCACTTCATGTCCTGGGTGATCGTGGTGGCCATCTTCCAGCAGGTGCTGGGCGGCACGGGCATGATCAACAACTGGCTGCGCGGCCACGGCCTGGACCCGGTGCACATCATCGGCAACGCCGACGCGTTCCGGGCGCTGCTCACGTCACAGGTCATGTGGAAGGACACCGGGTGGGCGGCGATCCTCTTCCTGGCGGTGCTGTCCCAGATCGATCGATCACTCTACGAGGCTTCCGCCGTCGACGGGTCGAGCCGCTGGCAGCAGATCCTGCACGTCACTCTGCCGGGCCTGAAGCCGATCATCATCCTGCTGCTCATCCTCAAACTCGGTGACTCACTGTCGGTCGGCTTCGAGCAGATCGTCCTGCAGCAACCCGCGGTCGGCACCGAGGCCAGCGAGGTGCTGGACACCTACGTCTACAACAACGGCATCCTCGGCGGCGCCTGGGGAGTCTCGGCTGCCGTCGGACTCGTGAAGGGGCTCATCGGCCTCGCACTCGTACTGACCGCCAACAAGATCGCCCACCGGCTCGGCGAGGAAGGGATCTACCGCGGATGACGACCCTCACATCGGCGAGGCCCTCGACCGACGCTCCGGCGAGACCGCGCCGGCACGCCGTGATCGACGGAATGCCACGGCCCGGTACGCCGGAGCGGGTCCTCAAGGGGATCTTCCTGACCGTGATCAGCGGGCTGGTCGTGCTGCCTTTCGTCGCGGTTGTGTCGACCAGCCTGGCGACCCCGGAAGAAGTGATCCGAGCCGGCGGATTCGTCATGTTCCCCAAGGACGGTATCGACCTGTCGGCGTACCGTTCCATCTTCGCCGGCGGAACCGTGACGCGGGCCTTGATGGTCAGCGGATTCGTCACCGCCGTCGGTACCGCGATCTCGCTGGTACTGACCTGCACACTGGGCTGGGCACTCAGCCGGCGCGGCACGCTGGCCAACAAACCGCTGCTGATGCTGGTCCTGGTGAGCTTGCTGTTCAATCCAGGACTCATCCCCACCTATCTCGTCGTACAGCAGTTCGGTCTGCTGGACAGCCTGTGGTCGGTGATCGTCCCGACCTGTGTCAGCGCGTTCAACGTCATCGTGGTGCGCTCCTTCTTCGCCGGGCTGCCCGCGGAGATTCTCGACGCCGCCCGAGTCGACGGAGCGTCGGAGTGGAAGATGTTCCGCCACATCGGGCTGCCACTGTCCAAGGCTGTGGTCGCCGTCGTCGGGCTCTTCTACGGCGTCGGCTACTGGAACAGTTTCTTCAGCGCGCTGCTCTACCTCAACGACTCCGCCAAATGGCCGCTACAACTGGTGCTGCGGACCTACGTCGTGAACGGCGTCGAGCTAGGAGGCCAGGACCTCGGCATCGGGTCGGAGTCCCTCCCACCGCAGACCACGATCCAGATGGCGATCCTCATGATCTCCATCGTCCCGATCCTGTGCGTCTATCCCTTCATCCAGCGGCACTTCGCGAAGGGCGTCCTGACCGGCGCCGTCAAGGGCTGAGGTACGCGCCCCCGCCGCACGCTGTCCGCTCCGTCACCGTGGAAGGTCTGAACACCATGCCGAAGTTCGATTCCCAACCGTTGTCCCGGAGGACCCTGCTCGGCACCGGCGCGGCACTCGGGTTGTCAGCGACCGTGCCCGGGTGCTCGAACGCCGGCCGCGGCGGAGCCTCCGGATCCAACGACTCCGCCGCGAAGGCGAAGGTCCGGCCCGCCTATGTGCGGTACGACGGCGTCAAGGCCGACCTGCCGGGCGAGCAGTACGGCATCCCCGACGGTTTCCTCCGCTATCCCGCCGACCCTGTGCAGGCGATCACCCAGCCGCCGGGGGACGGCAAGCCGATCGAGGTGATGACCAGCACGAACACCCCGATCCCGCCGAGCGTGGCCCAGAACGCGTTCTGGCAGCAGTTCAACGAGCGCGTCGGATCACCGGTGCGCCTGAATCTCACGCCGTCGGTGGACTACAGCCAGAAGTTCGCCACGGCGGTTGCCGGTGGCAAGCTGGGCGACATCTTCTCGATCGGAAACATACCGCAGAAGCCACAGATGCTCGCGGCAAAGGCCGTCGACCTGACGCCGCACCTGGCCGGCGACAAGATCAAGAAGTATCCGTACCTGGCCAATCTGCCGGAGACCAGCTGGAACGCGGCGATCTTCGACAGCAAGATCTACGGCATCCCGATCCCGCGCGGCGCGATCAGTACCGAGGTTCTGTACGCGCGCAAGGACATCCTGGATGCGCAAGGTCTCCCGGCCGAACTGAAGAGCGCCGACGACTTCGTGGAGCTCTGCAAGGCACTGACCGACAAACGCAAGAACCGTTTCGCCCTGGCCGACCTGCCTACCGCGTACGTACGGAACATGTTCGGCATCCCGAACACCTGGAAGGAAGCCGACGGCAAACTGGTCAGCAGCTTCGAGGACCCGGCCCAGGAGGAAGCCCTCGCGCTGGTCCAGAAACTCTGGAAGTCGGGCTACATCCACCCCGAGGCGTTCACGAGTCAGAACCAGGACCGCAAGACCCGGTTCGGCAACGGCACCGGCCCGTTGGTGGTGGCGACGTTCAGCGGTTGGCCGACGTACCTTCAGACGATGGACCAGGAGGCGGAGATCGCGATCATCGCCCCACCGGCACACGACGGATCCGGCCCCGGCCACACCTGGTTGGGCGCCCCAACGCTGTCCGTGACGGCCATCAGCAAGTCGGCCGAGGACCGGGTGGAGACGATGCTGGCGTACCTGAACTATCTCGCCACTCCGTTCGGCACGAGCGAGTACCTGTTCCGCAAGTACGGCATCAAGGGCATCGACCACCAGGTGCGCGACGGCGACCCGGTCCTGACGAAGAAGGGCTTCAGCGAGACGCAGCTCGCCCTGCAGTACCAGGCCGACGGTCCGTGGGCGATCTTCCTGCCCGAGCGGAAGGGCAGCACCGAGTCCTGTTTCAACGCGATGAAGGAGATCTGCCCCAAGGCGCTGCCCAACCCCGTCGACGGCATGTACTCCGAGACGGGCAGCCGAAAGGGTGCGCAGATCAATCGGGACATCTCCACGGTGTCCGACGACATCATCCAGGGGCGCAAGCCCGTGTCCGACTGGGCGCAGGCGGTCAAGAAGTGGAAGAGCGCAGGCGGTGACAAAATCGCCGAAGAGCTGTACGCGCAGTACAAGTCGTCCCGCTGACCATTCGCGCCAGGAGGAGCCTTCGCCATGCGGCGACCGAACATCGTCTACTTCCACACCCACGACAGCGGGAGATACATCGAGCCCTACGGTGCGCCGATCCGTACCCCGCGGTTGCAGGCGTTCGCCGAGGAGTCGGTGGTGTTCCGGAACGCGCATTCGGTCGCGCCGACCTGCTCACCGAGCCGGGCCGGGCTCCTCACCGGGCAGTGGGCGCACAGCGCGGGAATGCTGGGCCTCGCACATCGTGGACACAGCCTCAGGAACTACGACCAGCACCTGGTCCGCACCCTGCACCGGCACGGTTACACCTCGGCGCTGGTCGGCGTACAGCACGAGGCCAGTGGTCCTGGAGCAGCGACGAAGACCATCGGGTACCACGAAGAGCTGCCCACCGCCGACGAGTTGGCTCCCGCCCGTCGCGAGGCGGCAGTGGGCTATCTACGACGTCGCCACGACCAGCCGTTCTTCCTCTCGGTCGGCCTCCTGGAGACGCACACCATGAAGTCCGCCGAATGGCTCTTCGGACATCCCGGCGGTGACGAACGATGGACCGCGCCGGCACCGACCATGCCGGACGCGGCCGTCACGCGTCGGGACATGGCGTCGTTCCACGCGGCCGCGGCACAGGTCGACCAGACGCTCGGCGCGGTGCTCGACACGCTGCGGGAGGAGGGGCTGGCCGACAACACCGTCGTACTGGTGACCACCGACCACGGACTGGCGATGCCGGGGATGAAGTGCACGCTCGGAGCGACCGGGACCGGCGTCATGATGATGCTGCGTGCACCCGGACTGCCGGCCGGTCTCGCTGTCGACTCGTTGGTCAGTCAGGTCGACGTGTTCCCGACCCTGTGCGCGCTGCTCGGTATCGATCAGCCGGAATGGTTGCAGGGACACTCCCTGCTGCCGACGATCGAGGGGCGATCGATCCGAGATGAGACGTTTGCCGAGATCACCTATCACGCCGCCTATCAACCACAACGGGCAATCCGCACCAAGCAGTGGCTGTACATCCAATCGTTCGACGACCAGAACCGGCCGAACCTCAGCAACGTGGACGCCTCGGGCAGCAAGACGCTGTGGGTGGATGCGGGCTGGGCGGACCAACCGGTGCCTCGCATTCGGTTGCACGACCTGACGTTCGACCCGCACGAACGGTCCAACCTGGCAGGCGATCCGGCCGCGGCAGCGATTCAGGCCGACCTGGCGCAACGCCTGAACCGCTGGATGACCGACACCGACGACCCGCTGCTGCACGGTCCGGTGCCACCCCCGGCCCGGGCGAACGGCCTGCCTGAGGTCGCACTGCCCTAGAATTGAACGATGGCTTCTGGCACGGCGCGAACTGAGCTCATGGTGCGTCAGCGGAACGCGACGGCATCAGCGATCATGCGCGCGATCGTCCGCCAAGGCCCGGTCGGCCGAAAGGGACTCGCGGCCGCCACCGGCGTCACCTTCACCACGATCACGAAGGCCGTGACAGAGCTGATCGAGCTCGGAGCCCTGACCGAGTCGGCTCGCCCGACGCCCCAGGGCGCAGGGCGCCCGGTGGTACCGCTCGACGTGCCCGACAAGCAACGGCTGGTGGTCGGCGCCCACCTGCACCCGGAAAGTACCTCCTGCGGGGCATTCACCCTCCGGGGCGAGCGCATCGCGTGGCGGACGGCGCCGGCCAGAGGACGCAACCAGCACGAGCGGATCGACGAGGCGGCGCGACTGGTCGACGAGGTCGTGACCGAAGCCGGTGCCGCGGCTGTCGTCGGCGTCGGGGTGACGACGCCCTGGGCCGAAGTCCACCACGGGCAGCCGCCCCCGCTGGTGGCGGACGTCGATCACGACGAGCTGCGTGATGGTCTGCGTGAGCGCCTGCCCCTCCCGGTGCGCGTGGAGCCCAACGTTCGCGCGCTGGCCGTCGAGCACTACTGGTGGGACGGCGCCGATGACGACGTACTGACGGTGCTCGTCGGGCGCTCGATCCGGGTGGCGCAGATGCGCGGCGGCGAACTGGTCTGGGACGGCCCGCATGCCGGGGGACTCGTGTCCCACATCGTCGTACCAGGATCCGAGTACCTCTGCGATTGTGGACAGGTCGGCTGCGTCAAGGCGACCTGCACGGACGACGCGCTGCTGCGGCGCGCCGTCGAGGCCGGCGTGCTCCAGCCCGGCGCGTTACAGCGCGACCTCTACCCGGACGAGGACACCGAGCAGCTGCGGCAACTCCGGCAGGCCCGAGCGCGGGATCTCGGCCGCGTGATCCCCTTGATCATGAGCCTGGTCGCGCCGGCCGAGACCATCATCCGGGGCAGGCTCGGCACCCCCGACGAAATCGGGGCCTGCCTCGACGCGATCAGGGTGCGGCACCACGAGCTTGTCGGGCGCGAAGCGAGTGTCCGCTACTACGAGGACAACCGCGCGTTCAACTGGCCCCACGCCTCGGCGGCACTCGCCCTGGACCGATACCTCGCGTCCCCACTCGAGCACGAACTGGACAGGGCATCGCGAGACGCCACATCTCCCACCCGCCGCTAGCAGCCCGATGTACCGTGGCGAAGTCCTACAGCAGTTCGATCACACATTTGGGCAGGTGGTCTGCGGATTCGCGGAGTGCTGCTGCGGCGGTCCGGTGGCCTTTCGATCGAGATGGGTGGTGGAGCCAGTACGGGACCGCGGCCGCTTCGGGGATGAGGTCGTCACCAGGAAAGCTCGCGGCGCCGGCATTTCTGTCTCGTTGTGAGCGGGATCAGGTGACGATGCCGAAGTCGCGGATCTTGCGGTAGATGGTGGCTCGCGACATGCCGAGCGCGCCGGCGGCGGCGGCCTTGTCGCCGCCGGAATTGGACAAGGCTTCCACGATGGCGTCGCGCTCGAGAGCTTCGAGGGGCGTGAGGTGGCGGCGGGTTGTCGCCCGGCACTCGGGTGGCAGCTCCTCAAGTTGGACGACGCCGGACCGGCGCTTCCGGGCGATCGCGGTGAGGACGCCGCGGAGCTGAGTGATGTTGCCGGCCCAGGCGAGGCGCATCAGTTGGTTCACCGTCGTCGTGGAGAGCGTCAGGTCGGCGAAACCTGCCTTGCACAGGAGCGAACGTACCAGGGCTGGAATGTCCTCGAGATGGTGACGCAGAGGAGGTACGACGACGGTGCGAGGGAAGAAGTGGAGGAGTTGGGTGTCGAGCTGGCCGGAGTCCTGGCCCCGATCGGCAAGGACCGTGAGGGCGATCCAGGGTGCGTCGGTGACTGCGTTGTCACGCACGATCTGCAGAAGTTCTGTGAGGCCGTCGATCGCCTCTGCTTGCAGGAGATGGGCGTGGCGGATGATCAGATCCGAGCCGGAATCGAGCTCTGCCCGTGCCGCCGCCACGAGCTCGTCGGGCTCGGGCAGTCCGGCGGGATCGAGAATGGCGAGGTGCCGGCTCGAGGAGGCGTGGTCGTGCACGGCACGCAGCAGGCACAACTTGCCCACACCTGGCTCACCTTCCGCGACGAGCCAATCGGTTCGGGTGCAGGCGTCGAGTACTTCCTGGCTGACGTGTCGCCAGACTGCGCTGGTGCCGACGGTACCGGGGATCGAAGGGATCCGAGTCTGTGCCCGGGCGGTCGCCGGTTCGCGCTGCTCCTTGATCTGGATGACTCCGCCGGCGAGTGTGTCGCGAACGAAGGTCGGCTGGTAGGCCATGCGGGCGACGGTTCCGCTGGGGAGGTCGGTCAGGAAGACGAGCGGCTTGGGGCCGCCTCGGGCGTCGCGGGCGCGGTCGATGAGGGCGGCCTGGTCGACGGCGTCGAAGTGCTGCTGCGCGTGGGTGTTCATCATGAACACCTCGTCGCCCAGAGCGATGACCGAGCCGCCGCTGTGCCGGCAGGCGGCGTAGTAGTCGCTGAGGAGCGCCCGGTCGAGTGCGCTCGCCTCCTCGATCACACGCTCCTGGATCCGCTTGGCGGCCAGTTTGGCGAACGACAGCAGTACGGAGTTCGTGTTCCTGGCCTTCGTGGTGATGTCGAGGACGCCGAGCAGGCCACCGGTGACGGGGTGCGTGATGAGCGCTCCGGCGCAGGAGAAGACCCGTAACTGGCCGTTGTAGTGCTCGGCGCCGTTGACGAGGATGGGACCGCCGATCTCGAGCGCCGTACCGATGCCGTTGGTCCCGACCTCCGACTCGGCGTACCGGAAGCCGGGGGCAAGGTCGACCGCGTCGAGTCGCCGTAGCAGTGAAGCGTCGCCGCCGCGGCGGTCGAGGACGACGCCCTTGGCATCGGTGAGGATGATGCAGACCGGCTCGTCGGTCAGCTCTGACGCCAGCGCGTCGATGACCGGGCCGGCGGCCCTGGTGAGCGTGGTCTCGCGGTCGAAGCGGTCGAGGTACGTCGGAGCAGGCCGGTCGATGTCGACGTTCGACGCCTCCGAGCGCTGCCAGGAGACCCGGATCGAGTTCCGGACCGGCGGCCCAGTCATGGCGGTCTCCCTCCGGTCGGCGGCGTAACACACAGCGGAACACGACCCAAGCTATCCCGCAAGACTGTGATCGCCGTCTCACATTGAGACAGCAGGGTCCGGACGATGCGGCTTTCATCGCTCCAACGAAGCCCGCCGTACCGCTGGAGCCGGACCGACGCCGGCTCCCGACCCTGGAGGCAGACATTGAGTAGGCAGAGTCTCACCAAGGCGCATGCCAAGATCACCGAGCTCTCGTGGGAACCCACCTTCGCGACTCCGGCGACCCGTTTCGGGACCGACTACACGTTCGAGAAGGCGCCGAAGAAGGACCCGCTGAAGCAGATCATGCGGTCGTACTTCCCGATGGAGGAGGAGAAGGACAACCGCGTGTACGGCGCCATGGACGGCGCTATCCGGGGCAACATGTTCCGCCAGGTCCAGCAGCGCTGGCTCGAGTGGCAGAAGTTGTTCCTCAGCATCATCCCGTTCCCGGAGATCTCGGCGGCCCGGGCGATGCCGATGGCGATCGACGCCGTACCGAACCCGGAGATTCACAACGGACTCGCGGTGCAGATGATCGACGAGGTCCGGCACTCGACGATCCAGATGAACCTCAAGAAGCTGTACATGAACAACTACATCGACCCGGCTGGGTTCGACATGACCGAGAAGGCGTTCGCGAACAACTACGCGGGCACCATCGGCCGGCAGTTCGGTGAGGGGTTCATCACCGGCGACGCGATCACCGCCGCGAACATCTACCTGACCGTGGTGGCCGAGACCGCCTTCACCAACACTCTGTTCGTGGCGATGCCGGACGAGGCCGCGGCGAACGGCGACTACCTGCTGCCGACGGTCTTCCACTCGGTGCAGTCCGACGAGTCGCGGCACATCAGCAACGGTTACTCGATCCTGCTGATGGCGCTGGCCGACGAACGCAACCGGCCGCTGCTCGAGCGCGACCTGCGCTACGCGTGGTGGAACAACCACTGTGTCGTGGACGCGGCCATCGGCACGTTCATCGAGTACGGCACGAAGGACCGTCGCAAGGATCGTGAGAGCTATGCGGAGATGTGGCGCCGCTGGATCTACGACGACTACTACCGCAGCTACCTGCTGCCGCTGGAGAAGTACGGGCTCACCATCCCGCACGACCTGGTGGAGGAGGCCTGGAAACGGATCGTGGACAAGGGCTACGTGCACGAGGTGGCACGGTTCTTCGCGACCGGATGGCCGGTGAACTACTGGCGGATCGACGCGATGACCGACAAGGACTTCGAGTGGTTCGAGGACAAGTACCCCGGCTGGTACTCGAAGTACGGCAAGTGGTGGGAGAACTACAACCGGCTGGCCTACCCGGGCCGGAACAAGCCGATCGCCTTCGAGGATGTCGGCTACCAGTACCCGCACCGCTGCTGGACCTGCATGGTGCCGGCGCTGATCCACGAGGACATGGTGGTCGAGAAGGTCGACGACCAGTGGCGCACGTACTGCTCGGAGACCTGCTACTGGACCGACGCGGTCGCGTTCCGCGGTGAGTACGACGGGCGCGCGACGCCGAACATGGGCCGCCTCACCGGGTTCCGCGAGTGGGAGACGCTGCACCACGGCAAGGATCTCGCCGACATCGTTCAGGACTTGGGGTACGTCCGCGACGACGGCAAGACCCTGATCGGGCAGCCGCACCTCGACCTGGACGACCCGAAGAAGATGTGGACTCTCGACGACGTCCGGGGAAACACGTTCAACAGCCCGAACGTGCTGCTGAACGAGATGTCCGACGCGGAGCGCGAGGCGCACGTCGCGGCGTACCGCGCGAACGGCACGAAGGTCGCCTGAACCCACCCCTGATCCGGCTGGTGGCGCCGCGGGGATGAGCGTCGTCACCAGCCGCCGGCACCTGAGGAGGCCTTCGTGGCCGACAGACACCGCATTCAGTTCGAGCCGGTCGACCTCGAGATGGAGGTCGGCGAGGACGAGAAGATTCTCGACGCGGCGTTCCGGCAGGGCATCCACCTGATGCACGGCTGTCGCGAAGGGCAGTGCTCGGCGTGCAAGTCGTACGTGCTCGAGGGCGAGATCCAGATGGAGCGCTACTCGACGTTCGCCTGCAACGACGCCGAGGTCGCGGAGGGGTACGTGCTGCTCTGCAAGGCGCACGCGTTCAGCGACTGCACCATCGAGTTGCTGAACTTCGACGAGGACGAGTTGCTCGGCGGCCTGCCGATCACCACGGTCACGACCAGGGTCGCGGCGATCGACCCGGTCACCCGCGACATCGTGTCGCTGCGGCTGAAGCCGACGGAGCCGTTCGAGTTCAAGCCCGGGCAGTACGCCGATCTCACCATCCCGGGGAGCGACGAACACCGTTCGTTCTCGATGGCGACGACCCCGTCGGCGCCGGAGGAGATCGAGTTCCTCATCAAGAAGTATCCCGGCGGCCGGTTCTCCGGCCTGCTCGACAACGGCCTGGCCGTCGGGGACGAGCTGTCGATGACCGGACCGTACGGGTCGTCCACCCTGAAGGACGGCCACGTGCTCCCGGTGGTCTGCATCGCCGGCGGCGCGGGGATGGCGCCCATCCTGTCGATCCTTCGGCACCTCAGCGAGACCGGCAGCACCCGGCCGGTCCGGTTCTACTACGGCGCCCGGACGGCGGCCGACCTCTTCTACCTGGACGCGATCCGCGACCTCGGAGCGACACTCACCGACTTCGAGTTCGTGCCGTGCCTGTCGGAGTCGGCCTCCGGTGATTTCGAGGTCGGCAACGTCAGCGACGTGGTCGAGCGCCGCGAGCCGCAGCTGAACAGGTGCGAGGCGTACCTGTGCGGCCCGCCTCCGATGGTCGACGCGGCACTCGCGCTCCTCGACGCGCACGACGTACCGAAGGACCAGGTCTTCTACGACAAGTTCACCAGCCCAGCGACTACCGACGGAGTCTGAGATGGCCCAAACGAAGCAACGCAGTTTCCCGAAGATCGAGTTCACCGACTCGGAGGCCGGGGCGCTGGAGTTCCCGAGCTCGAAGAGCCGGACCTACAACTACTACCAGCCGGCCAAGCTGCGGGCGACGATGTACGAGGACGTCACTGTCGACGTCCAGCCGGACCCCGATCGGCACCTGAGCCAGGGATGGATCTACGGCTTCGGCGACGGACCCGGTGGCTACCCGAAGGAGTGGACGGCGGCGAAGTCGTCCAACTGGCACGCGTTCCTCGACCCGAACGAGGAGTGGGACCAGACGATCTACCGGAACAACTCCGCGGTCGTCCGCCAGGTCGACCTGTGCCTGCAGAACGCCAAGCGTGCCCGGGCGTACGACGGCTGGAACGCGGCCTGGCTGACGTTCATCGAGCGCAACCTCGGCGCCTGGATGCATGCGGAGAACGGTCTCGGCCTGCACGTGTTCACCGCGGTGCAGCGCTCCGGCCCGACGAACATGATCAACACGGCGGTCGCGGTGAACGCGGCACACAAACTGCGGTTCGCCCAGGACCTCGCGCTGTTCAACCTCGATCTGTCCGAGGCCGACGTACCGTTCGACGGCTCGGCGCACCAGGAGGTCTGGAAGAGCGCGCCGGAGTGGCAGCCGACTCGCGAGGTGGTCGAGCGGCTGACCGCTGTCGGCGACTGGTGTGAGCTGCTGTTCGCGACCAACGTCGTGTTCGAGCAGTTGGTCGGCTCGCTGTTCCGCAGCGAGCTGGTGATGCAGATCGCCGCCCGCAACGGCGACTACATCACGCCGACCATCGTCGGCACCGGTGAACACGACTACGACCGCGATCTCGCCTACACCCGCAACCTGTTCCGGTTGCTGACCCGGGACGAGCAGTACGGCGAGACCAACAAGGTGCTGTTCGGCGAGTGGATGGCGACCTGGGTGCCGCGCAGCCTCGCGGCCGCGCGGGCGCTGCAGCCGATCTGGTCGCAGCCGGCCGACAAGGCGGTCACGTTCGCGGCCAGTTTCGACGCGGCCAAGCAGAAGTTCCGTTCGCTGCTCGACGAGCTCGGGCTCGATATTCCGAAGGAGCTGGACCAGTGACGATGCAGTTCGGATCCGAGACCGCGTTCTCGAACAAGTGCGGCGTGACCCTGATGAACACGCCGATCGGCCGGGTCGTCGCGACCGTGATGGGCGCCAAGGACGGTGTCGAGCTGACCGAGTACCCGTCGATGATCCGGGTCGACGGCGTCGGCCTGCTCGACTTCGACTACGCCGAGCTGACCGAAGCGCTGGGGTCGGAGTTCGACGGCTCGGTGTTCGAGGAGATCAGCTCCACCCACTACGGCCGGATGGTCCATCTCGACGACAAGACGATCCTGTTCGCCAGCCCCGAGGACGCCGCCGAGTACATCGGCTTCGACCTGACCGCGCACTAGCCCCGACGCCGCTCCGGTCCGGGGGAGGTGGCTCCCGGACCGGGGCTCATCCCGATCAGCCTGACGACAAAGCGAGGACGTCATGTACGAGAAGAACGGTGAGAAGTACTACGTGGTCGACGCACACGTGCACATCTGGGACGGCCGCGAGTCGAACCTGAAGAACGTGCACGGCAAGCAGTTCATCGACTGCTTCTACGACTACCACAAGAACCTCAGCCCGGAAGAGGTCGTCTGGGATTACGACACCTACACGTACTACGGCGGCCAGCGGCTGATGAAGGACCTCTTCGAGGAGGGGTACGTCGATCACGCGATCTTCCAGGCCACACTGCTCAGCGACTTCTACAAGACCGGGTTCGGCCAGACCGAGGAGGCGTTCGGCCTGGCCACCGAGCACCCGGACAAGCTCACCTACAACCACGCCTACGATCCCCGGTACGGCGAGGCCGGCCTCGAACAACTGCGCCGGGACGCCGACCGGATGCAGCTCAAAGGCGTGAAGCTCTACACCGCCGAGTGGCACGGCGACTCCCGCGGCTACAAGCTCGACGACCCGTGGTCGCGCTGCTATCTCGAGGAGTGCCTGAAGCTCGGCATCACCAACATCCACGTCCACAAGGGCCCGACGATCCGCCCGCTGGACCGGGACGCCTTCGACGTCGCCGACATCGACAAGGTCGCGACCGACTACCTCGACCTCAACTTCATCGTCGAGCACGTCGGCCTGCCGCGACTCGAGGACTTCTGCTGGATCGCGACCCAGGAGTCCAACGTGTACGGCGGTCTCGCGGTGGCGATACCGTTCATCCACACCCGGCCGCGGTACTTCGCCCAGATCATCGGTGAGTTGCTCTACTGGATCGGCGAGGACAAGATCTTCTTCGCCAGCGACTACGCCCTGTGGACACCGAAGTGGCTGGTCGAGAAGTTCGTCGACTTCCAGATCCCGGCCGACATGACGGAGTACGCACCGATCACGACGGATCAGAAGAAGAAGATCCTCGGTCTCAACGCGGCCGCGATGTACGACCTCGACGTCCCGGCCGACCTCCGGCTTCCGACCGTGGCCGGCGACGCCGGAGTCGAGGTAGCGGCCGGCGCACGCTCATGACCGCCGTCGCAACCTCTCTGGTGGACGAGGTCCTGGCTGCCCTGGCGACGGTCATGGATCCCGAGCTGGACGAGCCGATCACCGAGCTGGGATTCGTCCGGTCGATCCGTCTGGACGACACGGGAGTGACCGTTCACCTCAGGCTGCCGACGTCGTTCTGTTCGCCGAATTTCGCCTATCTCATGGCGTCGGACGCTCAGGACGCGTTGCGACGGGTTGAGGGTCTGGGACGGATCGTGGTGCAGCTCGACGATCACCACGACTCGGAGAAGATCAACGCCGGCCTGGTCGCGGACGCCGGGTACGTCGGCACGTTCGGCGTCGAGGCGGACACCAGCCTGGACGAGCTGCGCTCGATCTTCCTCCGCAAGGCGCACACCGCGGCGATGGAACGCTCTGCCGCCCGGTTGCTGCGCGACACCGACCTGACAGTCGACGACCTGCACCTGATCACGCTCGCCCAGCTGCCGGAAGGGCGCACCAAGGAGGCACTACTGCGCCGCCGCGTCGCCATCGGCCTCGGCGTCGACCCTGGCGAACCGGTTGTCGTCGACGAGTACGGCGGGCCGCTCGAACCGTCGGCCGTCCCGCTTCGGCTGCGGTTCGCCAAGGCCGTCCGCATCTCGATCGAGGGCAACTCACACTTCTGCCGCGGACTGCTCGCGACCCGGTACGCCGACGCCGAGCCCGGCGGCATGTCAACCCGAGTCACGAATCTGAGGAGCACATCATGAGAGCGGTCCAGGTGGTCGGTTACCACACGAAGCTGCAGCTGACCGACGTAGCAGAGCCTGCTGTTCAGGGCCCGCTCGACGTCGTCGTCCGGATCGGTGGCGCCGGCGTCTGCCGGACCGACCTCCACATCCTGGAGGGCCAATGGGCGGAGAAGACCGGCGTCGCGCTGCCGTACACGATCGGCCACGAGAACGCGGGCTGGGTGCACGCCGTCGGTGCGGCGGTTACGAACGTGAAGGTCGGTGACAAGGTCATCCTGCACCCACTGATCACCTGCGGTCTGTGCCGTGCCTGCCGGTTCGGTGACGACGTGCACTGTGAGAACAGCCAGTTCGCGGGCATCGACACGAACGGTGGGTACGCCGAGTACCTGCGCACCACCGCCCGCAGCGTGGTCCGGATCGACGACAACCTGGAGCCGGCGGACGTCGCGGCCCTGGCCGATGCGGGCCTGACGGCGTACCACGCGGCGGCGAAGGCAGCGCGCGCCACTCGGCCGGGGGATGTCTGCGTGATCATCGGCGCCGGCGGCCTCGGCCACATCGGCATCCAGGTGCTGAAGGCGATCTCGGCCGCGACCCTCGTCGTGGTGGACCGGAACCCGGCCGCGGTCCGGCTCGCCGTGGAGATCGGCGCCGACCTCGGCATCGTTGCCGACGGCACCCAAGTGGACGACGTGCTGGAGCTGACGGGCGGGAAGGGCGCGGAGGCCGTGATCGACTTCGTCGGCGAGGGCGGCGCCACCGCCGAGGGCGTGGCGATGCTGCGCCGGGCCGGCAACTACTACGTCGTCGGGTACGGCGAGAACATCGACGTACCGACGATCGACATCATCTCGACCGAGATCAACTTCATCGGCAATCTCGTCGGTTCGTACAACGACCTGCAGGAGCTGATGGTGCTCGCCGCGCAGGGCAAGGTCACCCTGCACACCACCAAGTACCCGCTCGCCGACTTCCAGCAGGCGATCGACGACCTCGACGCGGGCAGGGTCCGCGGCCGGGCGATTCTCATCCCGTGACCCACTGTCACATTTCCTGACAAGAGAGGGCGGTCTGATCATGGCAAAAGAGCTGAGGTTCAACGAGGAAGCGCGCCGGTTGCTCGAGTCGGGTGTGAACGCCCTGGCCGACGCGATCAAGGTGACGCTGGGTCCGAAGGGGCGCAACGCCGTACTGGAGAAGCTGACCGGCCCGCCGACCATCACCAACGACGGCGTGACCATCGCCCGCGAGATCCAGCTGCGCGAGCCGTTCGCCAACATGGGTGCGCAGCTGGTCAAGGAAGTCGCGATGAAGACCAACGGCGTGGTCGGCGACGGGACGACGACTGCCACGGTGCTCGCCCAGGCCATGGTCCGCGAAGGACTGCGGGCCGTCGACGCCGGCGCCAACCCGATGCGGGTACGGCGGGGCATCGAGCAGACCGTACCCGTCGTGGTCGAGACGCTGCGTTCGTGGGCTGCGGACGTCGGCGGCCGGCAGGACCTGCGGCACATCGCGACCCTGGCCGCCAGCGACGACGAGTCCATCGGCGACACGGTCGCAGAGGCGGTCGATCGGGTCGGCCGGAACGGAATCGTCACCACCGAGGAATCCGAGACCTTCGGCCTGTCGGTCGACGTGGTGGACGGGATCGAGTTCGACCACGGCTACATCTCGATGTACATGGTCACCGACCGGGAGCGGATGGAGGCCGTGTACGAGAATCCGGTCATCCTGCTCACCAACAAGAAGATCACCCAGGTCCAGGACATCATGCCGACCGTCGAGGTGGCCAAGCGGGCGGACCGGCCGCTGGTCGTGCTGGCGGAGGATGTCGACGGCCCCGCGCTCCAGCTGTTGGTGGGCGGCAACATGCACAACACCATGCGGTCGGTTGTCGTCCGGGCTCCTGGCTTCGGCCACCGCCGGCTCGCCGAACTCGAGGATCTCGCGGTCGCCCTCGGCGGCCGTGTGATCGCGAACGACACCGGCCTCGAGCTGGCCGAGGTCGCGCTCGACCACCTCGGATCGTGTGACCGGATCACGATCACGGAGAACGGTACGACGATCGTCGGCGGCCATGGCGATCCGAGGCTGGTCGAGGCCCGGCTGGCCCAGTTGGAGACGCAGTTCGAGCGGGCCAGGATCGATGCCGACCAGGACAACCTGCAGCTCCGGATGGCCCGGCTGTCCGGCCGGGTGGCCGTGGTCCGGGTCGGCGGCGCGACGAGTGTCGAGCTCAAGGAGCGGATGCTGCGGGTCGAGGACTCGCTGGCCGCGACCCGGGCCGCTCTCGAGGAAGGGGTCGTCGCAGGCGGAGGTACGGCGCTGGTCCAGGCGCAGGAAACGGTGTCCCGGGTCGAGCTGACCGGTGACGACGCGGTCGGCCGTGAAGTGGTCCGGCGGGCGTTGTCCGAACCGTTGCGCTGGATCGCGATCAACGCCGGGTACGACGGCGACGAGGTGATCGAGAAGGTGGCCGGCCTGCCGCTGGGCCACGGGTTCAACGCCCTGACCGGCGCCTACGCGGACATGTTCGACGAAGGGGTGATGGATCCGCTCAAGGTCACGCGCGCGGCACTGGAGAGCGCGGCGTCCATCGCGGCACTGTTGATCACGACGGAGACCGCCGTCGTCGAGGAGGTCATCGGCCACCCCGGCGCGATCATGGCCCCGGGCTTCGGTGACCTGGCCGAAGGCATGGTCCGTCCCTCCAACATCTACTGACCCATGACACTCGACCAGCTCCCACGGGCGTCCAGTGCGGTGGTGATCGCACTGGACAGCGCCGGCGCCGAAAGGCTCCGGCTGATGGACCTCGGGATCCTGCCCGGCACCGAGGTACGGGCCGATCTGACGAGTCCACTGGGCGATCCCACCGCGTACCTGGTCCGGGGCAGCCTGATCGTGCTGCGCCGCACGCAAGCCCGGGCGATTCATGTCGAACTGGCGGCGACATGAGTCACGACTGCGTGAGCTGCGCGCTCAACCCGCAGCGGTTGGAGGTGGTTGCCGGCAGTCACGACTTCGTGGTCGTGGTCGCCGGCAACCCGAACACCGGCAAAAGCACGGTGTTCAACGCCCTCACCGGACTGCGGCAACGCTCCGGGAACTGGCCCGGTACGACGGTCACCCGGGCCGAAGGCGGCTACCGGCACAACGGGCGCGGGTACAAGGTCGTCGACCTGCCCGGGGTCTACTCGCTGCGATCGGCGACGGGGGAGGAAGACGTCGCCCGTGCCTACCTGGAGAACGGCATCCACGACGTCACCGTGGTCGTGGTCGACGCGACCCGGCTGGAGCGCCACCTGGGCCTCGTACTCCAGATCCTGCAGGTCACCCACCACGTCGTGGTCGCGCTGAATCTGGTCGACGAGGCCGAGCGACATGGAATCGTTGTCGACACCAGACGGCTGGCGCGCTCACTCGGCGTACCCGTGGTCGCTACCGCGGCGCGGCGAGGTCGCGGGATCGCCGATCTGATGTCGTCGGTCGAATCGGTGGCAACCGGCAGTTTCACATCCCGGGTGCGTCGGCCGCCGAACGAGGATCTTTCCGACGACGATGCGGCCCTGGTGGTGTTCGCCGAGGCGGACCGGATCGCGCGGTTCTGCGTCCGGACGGAAGGCCGACGGGTTCGTCAGCGCGTCGACGGTGCGCTCGATCGCGTGCTGACCCACCGCGTGTGGGGCTTCGTCGTGATGGCGTTGCTGTTCTTCGCCGTCTTCTGGTTCACCATCGCCGGTGCCGCCGTACCGTCCGACCTGCTCTATCGGCTGCTCGTGCAGGACGGACACGCCGTCGTACGTGACCTGCTCGGTGGTGCGCCGTGGTGGCTGACCGGGCTCGTCGCGGACGGCGTCTACCTCGGCACCGCCTGGGTGATCGCGGTCATGCTGCCACCGATGGCGATCTTCTTTCCGTTGTTCACCCTGCTGGAGGACTTCGGTTACCTGCCGCGGGTGGCCTTCAACCTGGATCGGCTGTTCGCCGCTGCCGGTGCCCATGGCAAGCAGTCGCTGACGATGATGATGGGCTACGGCTGCAACGCGGCCGGGGTGACTGCGACCCGCATCATCGACAGTCCGCGGGAACGCCTGATCGCCGTCATCACGAACAACTTCAGCATCTGCAACGGACGCTGGCCGACCCTGATCCTGATGGGCACCATCTTCATCGGGCAGCTGGCTCCGCCCGGTGCCGCCGGGCTGGTGGCCGCCGCGAGTGTGGTCCTCGTAGCGGTCCTCGGCATCGTTATGACCCTGGTGGTGTCGTGGATGCTGTCGAAGACCGTTCTTCGCGGCGCGACCTCGGTCTACTCGCTCGAGCTTCCGCCGTACCGGCCGCCGCAGGTCCTGCGCACGATCTACACCAGCATCATCGACCGAACTCTCAAGGTGCTGCGCAGGGCCGTGGTCATGGCCGCGCCGGCCGGTGCGGTCATCTGGCTGATCGGCAACGTCGACGTCGTGGGGGAGAGCCTCGCAGCGCACCTCGTGCACGGGTTGGATCCGCTGGGGCTCGCGCTCGGCCTGAACGGCGTCATCCTGCTCGCATACGTCGTCGCGATACCGGCCAACGAGATCATCATCCCGGCGATCCTGCTGCTGACGATGACGGTCGGGCCGGTCGACTTCGGCGTACCGGGTGGTGTGCTGCTGGAGCTCGGTGACGCCGAGACCGCGTCCGTGTTGATCGAAGCCGGTGGCTGGACGCTCCTGACCGGTGTCAATCTGATGCTCTTCAGCCTGCTGCACAACCCGTGCAGCACGACCGTTCTGACCATCTGGAAGGAAACCAGGAGTCTCAAATGGACGGCCACGGCGACCTTGCTGCCGTTGGCTCTCGCCTTCCTTGTCACGTTCCTGACCGCCACCGCGGCACGGCTGACATGACGCAGCCCACGAAGCCTCAGCTGGACGCTGCGTGCCAGACCCTTGCGCTGCTCGTCGCTCCGGTACGGCTTCATCTGCTGTGGCTGGCGACTGTCGGCGAGCACGACGTGGGGACGCTGGCCGAGCGGGCCGGGGTGAGCATCACCACCGCCAGCCAGCATCTGGCCAAGTTGCGCCTCGCCGGTTTGATCACCGCCAGCCGTGAGGGCCGCCGCCAGATCTACTCCGTCGACGATCCCCATGTCCTCGTCCTCATCGAGCAGATCATCGACCACATCGCCCCGGACGGAACCGTCGCGCCCGACGCTCCGAAGCACCCCCGAGGCGGCGGTCCGCGGTCCGTCATGGTTCCGTCCTGACGGCGGGCGAGCGGAAGACCTCGCCTGGGACGACGTCCGCGCTGTCGGCAGCCGGATCTGGCACTGGAAGTTCCGGAACCGGTGACCTCTTGACAGTGGTTGTGGGTTGTTCGTAGGTTCCTGCGCATACGTAAGAGCACGCCTCTGCTGGTGCTTAATCGAGTGCTCATACGTATGAACAATCAACTTCTCGTGGTGGGAGTGATGTCATGCGCTGGGCGATCGGGCTGCTGGTGGGAGCCCTTCTGGCGGGGTGTTCGGGTCCGGCGGCGCCGAAGTCCGGTGACGGCGCGGCCGGCGCCACCATCGTGCACGGCAAGACCGACGGTGGTACGACGTTCGTCCGGAACTACAACGTGCTCGGTCCGGCCACCGACAAGGCACCGAACATGGAGCTGGTGTACGAGCCGCTGATGCGGGTCGACTACGGCGACGGCGGTGTGGTGAAGCCGTGGCTGGCCGAGAGTTGGCAGTTCGCCGAAGCCGGCAAGCTGCTGACCATCAAGCTGCGCACCGACGTCACGTTCTCCGACGGGAAGAAGTTCACCGCCGACGACGCGGTCTACTCACTCGGGCTGCCGATCGAGAAGCCGGACTTCAGCATCGCCGGCATCACCTACAAGTCGGTGGCGAAGGTGGACGCCAGCACGGTCGCGGTCCGCTTCGGCGAACCGTCGTACGCGACCCTGAACCAGTTCGCGAACATCCTGCTCCCGATGGTCCCGAAGCACATCTGGTCGACGCAGAACCTGAACTCCTGGACGAATCCGGACCCGGTCGGCACCGGCCCGTTCACGCTCGGCGAGTTCAAGCCGCAGCAGATCACGCTGAAGGCCCGCACCGATTACTGGGGCGGGAAGCTGCCGATGTCGACGTACAAGATCATCCCGACCAGCCCGGACGCGTTGAAGGCGCAGCTGCTCAAGGGCGAGGTCGACTGGGCGTCCAACAGTTGGGCGAACGGCGAGAAGGAGTACGTCGCCAAGGACCCGGACAAGCACCTGTACCAGCTGTACTCCAACGGCGGCGCGATGTCCGTCCTCTTCAACACCGCCAAGCCGCCGTTCGACGATGTCCACGTACGCCGTGCGCTCGCCATGACGATCGACCGCACAGCCGTCGTGACGACGCTGCAACGGCCGGGGACCGAGGCAGGTCCGACCGGGTTGTCCGAGCAACTGTTCGCGGACTGGCTCGATCCGGCGTACAAGGGCACGGTACAGAAGGTCGACGCGACGGCGGCCAAGGCCGAGCTGGCGGCCGGCGGCTGGACCGTCGAGCAGGGTGCGCTGGTGAAGGACGGCAAGCGGTACCAGCCGTCGATCCTGTTCAACGCCGACTGGGGCTGGGGCAACTACGCCGACATCCTGATCAACACCTGGAAGCAGTCCCTCGGGCTGCAGGTGAAGGGCGCCGGCCAGCCGAGCGCCGGGTACTACGACAAGCAGAACCTCGGCCAGTTCGACCTCGTCGCGGCGTCCACCGGTGGCTCAGGGGTGTATGGCGTCTACCGCTTCCTGAGCAGCACGTACCGTACGCCGATCGGCAAGTCGGCAACCCTGAACCAGGGCCGCTGGAACGACCCTGCGACCGACGCGGTGATCGCCGCGATGCAGCGCACCGACGACGTCGAGCAGTTGAAGACCCTCGGCCGGCAACTGCAGAAGATCGTGGTCGACAAGGTCCCGTTCAGCCCGATCTACAACAACTACTACTTCGTCGAGATCAATGCGACGCGGTGGACCGGCTGGCCGACGCCCGCCGAGTTCGACCACATCCCGTTCGTCGGCATGGGCCCGGACACCATCCTCACCCTGCTCGGACTGCAACGCCGGGGGAGCTGAAGCACTGCGGGGCGCGCGATTCCGGCCCCGCGCGCCCCGCAGCTTCGGACACAGAGAGAGGAGATGTCGATGAGACTGGCGTTCCTGGCCCGGCGGCTCGGGTTCTACCTGGCCGCGGCGGTGGCCGCGATCGGGCTGAACTTCCTGCTCCCACGGCTGATGCCGGGCGATCCGTCGTCCGCGATCGTCGAGGAGCTCGAACGGGTCAGCGGACAGCAGGTCCCGGCGGAGACGCTGATGTCGATCCGGGCGATCTTCGGCAACCCGTCGGACAACCTGGCGCAGCAGTTCGTCGACTACGCGCGCCAACTGTCACACGGTGACCTCGGCGTCTCGGTGGTCAACTTCCCGGTCCCGGTCGCCGACCTGGTCCTGCAGGCGCTGCCGTGGACGCTCCTGCTCGTCGGTGCGACGACCATCACCGCCTTCGCGATCGGCACACTGCTGGGCGTCGTCGCCGGGTGGAAAGCGGGCAGCCGATTCGACGCCATCCTGACTCCGTTCACCACGTTCCTGTCGAGCGTCCCGTACTTCTGGGTCGCGCTGCTCGCCCTCTGGGTCTTCGGCTTCGTCCTCGGCTGGACCCCGCTGTCCGGCGGATACGACGCAGACCTGCCACAGGGGTTCAGTTTCGCGTACGCCGTCAGCGTGCTGCATCACGGACTATTGCCCGCAGCAACGATCGTGTTCTCGGCCTTCGGCGGCTGGCTGCTCGGGATGCGGAACATGACGGTGACCACGGTCCGCGAGGACTACGTGCTGCTCGCACAGGCGAAAGGCCTCTCGCCGCGCCGGGTGATGTTCAGGTACGCCGCCCGGAACGCGATGCTGCCGAGCTTCACCGGTTTCGCGATGGCGCTCGGCGGGGTCGTCGGCGGTGCGCTGCTGACCGAGATCGTCTTCAGCTACCCGGGGATCGGCTATCTGCTGTACGAGGCGCTGCAGAAGCGGGACTACCCGATGATGCAGGGCGTCTTCCTGCTGATCACGTTGGCCGTTCTCCTGGCCAACCTGGTCGCCGACCTGGCGTACGTACTGCTCGATCCGCGCATCCGGGCGAAGGGGTGAGGTGAAGTGCTCGCAAGCTGGAAGGTCCGCGTAGGGCTGTCAGTGCTGGTGTTCTTCGTACTGCTTGCCATCTTCGGTCCCCTGATCAGTGCGGACCCGCGCGCCAACGACATCACCTCGATCTCTGAGCCCCCGAGTGCGGACCATCTGTTCGGCACCACCCAGTTCGGTCAGGACGTTCTCGCGCAGACCATCGCCGGTGCTCGCGGTTCGATGCTGGTCGGCATCCTCGCGGCCGCTATCGGCACGCTGATCGCGGTCCTTGTCGGCGTACCGGCAGGGTACTTCGGCGGTGCGGTGGACAACGGACTGAACTTCTTGACCAACCTCTTCCTGGTGATGCCGGTCCTGCCGCTGATCCTGATCGTGGCCGGCTACGTCCAGGGCACCGGGCCGTGGGTGATCGCGCTGATCATCGGTCTGTTCGGCTGGTCCGGCGGTGCCCGGACACTCCGGGCCCAGGCGCTCAGTCTGAGCAGCCGTGACTTCGTGCTGGCGATGCGGATGGTGGGCGAACCCCATCGCCGGCTGATCTTCTGCGAGATCCTTCCGCACCTGACCGGCTGGATCTCGGCGATGTTCCTGCACGGCATGATCGGCGGTGTGATGGCGGAGGCCGGGCTTGCGTTCCTCGGTATCTCCGACTCCGGCTCGATCAGCTGGGGCACGATGATCCAGTCCGCTCAGCAGCAGAGCGCCGTACTGCGCGGGTTGTGGTGGTGGTTCGTGCCGCCGGGGTTGTGTATCGCCTTGATCGGTACGGCGGCGACGATGGTCAACTTCGGCGTCGACGAGGTGTCGAACCCCAAACTGCGGATGGCCCGACGTTCCGTGCTCGTGCGGACACGCAAGGCGGTGGAGGCGTGATGACCAGCGATCCAGCTGCCGGCCTGGCGGTCCTCGACGTGCGTGGGCTCACTGTCGAATACGCGACTGGCGACACCCCGGTTCGAGCCTGCGACGCCGTTTCGTTCGAGCTCCGCCGGGGCGAGATCCTCGGTGTCGCGGGTGAGTCCGGCTCCGGCAAGTCGACCCTGATCACCGCCTTGATGCGGCTCCAGCGTCCGCCCGCCGCAACCACCGCGGGCAGTATCACCTTCCACCCGCGTGCCGGCGCCGAGCCGGTCGATCTGGTCACGCTGTCGCCGTCCGGGTTGCGCTCGTTGCGATGGACCTCGCTGGCGATCGTGTTGCAGAGCGCGATGGACGCGCTCAATCCGGTAATGCGGGTCGGCGCTCAGTTCGTCGACGTACTGCGTTCGCACGACCGGAGCCTGAGCCGCGAGCAGGCGTGGGCGAAGGCGGCGACGCTCCTCGGCATGGTCGGGATCTCGGCCGATCGGGTCCGTAGCTATCCCCACGAGCTGTCCGGCGGGATGCGGCAGCGGGCCAGTATCGCGCTCGCGCTGGCGTGTGGTCCTGAGCTCGTGGTGATGGATGAGCCGACCACGGCGGTCGACGTGGTGATGCAACGGCAGATCCTGGCCCAGGTCCTGCGCCTGCGGCGTGAACTGGGCTTCTCGGTCGTTTTCGTCACCCACGATCTGTCGCTGCTGCTCGAGCTGGCCGACCGGATCGCGATCATGTACGCGGGCCGGATCGTCGAGATCGGCACCGCCGAATCGCTCTACACCAAGCCGAGACACCCCTATACCCGCGGCCTGCGCGACTCGTTCCCACCGTTGCGCTCGCCGCTGCGCCGGCTGACGGGCATCCCAGGCAGTCCACCGGACCTCCTCAATCCACCACCCGGCTGCTCGTTCCACCCGCGCTGTCCCGACCGGTTCGACGGTTGCGACCGAGAGCGTCCGGAATTGCTGACTGTCGACGAGCACGCGGTGGCCTGTCGGCTGTATCCGTCGGGAGATGATCGAGCATGAGTCAACCCGTTCTCGAGGCTCGTGGGGTGTCGAAGCACTTCACGGCCGGTCGTGCGGTGGTGCGCGCGGTTGAGGATGCGACGCTCGCGCTGCAACCGGGCCGGATCGTTGCGCTGGTCGGTGAGAGTGGCAGTGGGAAGACGACGTTGGCCAGGATGCTGGCCAGGTTCTATCCGCCGACGTCCGGTGAGATCCGGTTGCACGGGAAGACGGTTCAGGGAAAGCCGCGGGCCTACTACAGCGACGTACAACTGATCTTTCAGGACCCGTTCGGCTCGCTCAATCCGTTGCACCGGGTGCGGTACAACCTGGAACGGGCCGTCAAGCTGCATCACGCCGTACGGACGAAGGCGGAGCTCGAGGGGCGGGTGGTGGAGTTGCTCGAGCGGGTGAGTCTGTCGCCGGCGGAGCAGTTCATCGACAAGTTTCCGCACGAGTTGTCCGGTGGGCAACGGCAGCGGGTGGTGATCGCCCGGGCCTTGGCGGTCGAGCCGAAGGTACTGCTCGGGGACGAGCCGATCTCCATGCTGGACGTGTCGATCCGGCTGGAGATGCTCAACCTGCTGGACCGCCTGCGGACCGAGGAGGGTCTGGCGCTGCTCTACATCACCCACGACATCGCCAGCGCGCGCTACCTGTGCGACGACATCGTCGTGATGTACGCCGGGCAGATGGTCGAGGGCGGTCCGAAAGAGGACGTGATCGCGGCGCCGCTGCATCCCTACACGCAACTGCTGATCGACTCGTCGCCCGACCCCGAACGCAGCCGTCGGGATGCCTTCTTGGACGATGAGGATCTCGGTGAACCTCCGAGCCTGATCGATCCGCCGGCCGGTTGCCGCTTCCATCCGCGCTGCCCGGTCGCGATGGACATCTGCCGGACCGAGGCACCACGACGGACGGAACGACCCAATGGGCAGTGGACGCACTGCTGGCAGCAGGAGAACGCATGAAGGCGCCAAGACAATCTGATGTTGCTCGGCTCGCGGGGGTGTCGCAGTCCGCGGTCTCGCGCGTGGTCAGCGGGGACGTCGACCGGATCCCGGAGGAGACCCGGCAGCGGATCCGTGCCGCGGTGAAGGAGCTCGGGTACGTGCCGAACGCGGCCGCCCGGAACCTGCGCAACAAGCGCAACCGGCTGCTCGGTGTCCACACGTTCGAGGCCGTGTTCCCGCACGCCCGCGAGGACTTCTACTTCGAGTTCCTGCTCGGGATCGAGGAACGCGCCGAGGAGGTCGGCTACGACCTGGTGCTGTTCACCTCGACCGGGACGAGTGACGGCCGCCGCCGCATCTACCGCGACGGCACCAACCGGCTGAACCTGGCCGATGGCAGCGTGTTGCTCGGTGTCGCCACCGACCGGGAAGAGCTCGCCCGGCTGTGGCACGACGGCTACGTGTTCGTCCACATCGGCCGCCGCGAGGTGCCAGGCGCGGCGATCCCGTGCATCGTCCCCGACTACGAGAGCGCCGCCGCGCGGATCGTCGAGTCGCTCGCCGCCCGCGGTCACCGCAATCTCGCGTATCTGCGCGAGGGCATCGAGCAGGAGTCGTACGCCGACCGCCGTACGGGTTATCGCAACGCCGTCGACCGGCTCGGACTGCACGACCGCTCACCCGGGTTCCACGACGAGCCTTGGCTCACGGACGAATGGCTGGACGAGCTGGCCAAGGGGCCCGAGACCGCGGTGGTCGCGGAGAGCGTGCGACTCGCGGAGGACCTCCGCCGTGGCCTGGCGGCGCGGGGCCGGAGCATCCCGTCGGATGTCTCTGTGGCGGTCCTGGAGGGGTCGGGCACCGAGCCCGGGCATCGCTGGGACTGTCTGGTGATCCCGCGCAAGGAGATCGGCCGGATCGCGATCGACGCGCTGGTGGCCCGGGTCGAGGACCCGGACCAGCCTCCGCTCAGTCAGCTCGTGCAGTGCGATCTCGTGGCCGGAGAAACCATCGCCGACCCTCGTTAAGGAGAACTGGGTGGAACTCGCAACGGACGTACTGGTGGTCGGGGGCGGCCTGGGAGGTGTCGCGGCAGCGTTGACCGCGGCCCGGCTGGGTTGGCGCGTCGTCCTGACCGAGCCGACCGACTGGCTCGGCGGCCAGCTGACCAGCCAGGCGGTGCCGCCCGACGAGCACCCCTGGATCGAGGAGTACGCCGCGCCGGGGTACGCCGAACTCCGCCGGCGGATCCGGGACTACTACCGGCGGAACTACCCGCTGCGGCCCGACGTAGCGGACGACCCGCTGCTGGATCCCGGCCGCGGCATCGTCAGCCGGTTCTGTCATGAACCGCGCGTGGCCGCCGCGGTCCTCGAGGAGATGCTCGCGCCATGGCGGGCCAACGAACGGGTCACCGTCCTGCTCGAGCACTCGGCGATCGCTGCGCACACCAATGGCGACTCTCTGAGCGCGGTGACGGTGCGCGATCTGCGTTCCGGGACCGAGCGGACGATCAGCGCGACGTACGTCGTCGATGCGACCGAGTTGGGTGACTTGCTGGAGCTGGCCGGGGTCGAGCACGTGGTGGGCGCCGAGAGCCAGTCCGTGACCGGCGAACTGCACGCCCCGGAGGTCGCCGATCCGGCGGATCAGCAGGCGATCTCGTGGTGCTTCGCGCTGGAGCACCGGCCGGGGGAGGACCACACGATCGACCGTCCGGCCGGGTACGCGCACTGGCGGGACACCGTCGCGCCGTTCTGGCCGGGACCGCAGTTGTCCTGGCGGGACGTCGTACCGATCACCCTGCAGCAGCGGGAGTGGCGGTTGTTCGAGCGCAACCCTTCGGAGCATGCGCCGTTCCCACTGTGGGAGTTTCGCCGGATTCTTGCTGCGAGCAACTTTGTCGACGATGCGATTCCGGATGTCACAGTGGTGAACTGGCCGCAGATCGACTACTGGGAACGGCCGTTGATCGGCGTCGAGGATCCTTCGCAGACGTTGGCAGCGAGTCGGGACTTGTCGCTGTCGTTCCTCTACTGGATGCAGACCGAGGCCGGGTATCCGGGCCTGCGGCTGCGTCCGGACATCACCGGTACGGCGGATGGTCTGGCCAAGACGCCGTACATCCGGGAGTCGCGGCGGATCGCGGCCGAGTTCACCGTGCTGGAGCAGCACGTCGGCGTGGCCGCGCGTCCGGAGGGGGCAGGCAGCGAGGTGTTCGCGGACGCGGTGGGGCTCGGGCGGTACCGGATCGATCTGCATCCGAGTACGGCCGGACGGACGTATGTCGACATCGAGGCGTATCCGTTCCAGATCCCGCTCGGTGCGCTGATCCCGGTCCGGGTGGACAACCTGCTGCCGGCCAACAAGAACATCGGCTCCACCCATGTGACCAACGGCTGCTACCGCCTGCATCCCGTCGAGTGGAGCATCGGTGAGGCCGTCGGCGCCTTGGTCAGCTTCTGTCTCACGAACGGACTTGCCCCACGGAAGGTCCGCAACGACCCCACACACCTGGCCGACTATCAGCATCTGCTGTCCGACGGCCTCGGTATCCGGCTGTCCTGGCCGGACCACATCAGAACCCATCGCGACTGAGAGGAGCGTCACGCCCGGGGCCGGAAACTCCAGGTGGTCAACTGTACAAAGGAGAAGCCTGTGCTCAGGAAGTCCTTCATCGCCCTGTGCTCCACCATGTTGTTGTCCGCGGTGTCCCTGGTGAACGCCACGGCCCAGACAACCGCACTCCCGGCTCTGCACACCGAGGGCAACCGGATCAAGAACAGTGCGGGTACCAACATCACCCTCAAAGGCCTGTCCGTGATCGCGCCCGAGCAGAACGACGTCTGCACCGACTGCAACGCCAAACCGATCAACGAACTGATCGACATGACGGTGTCCAACGGCTGGAACTCCAAGGTACTCCGGCTGCTCGTCACCGAGGCCCTCGGCAAGGATCTCGCGGCGTACGACGCGACTTACATCAAGCCGTACGTCGACCACGCGATCGCCAAAGGTCTCTACGTGATCATCGACCTGCACCTGGTCCGCAACTACGGTGACGGCGCCGGCGCCGTACCGCAGTCGCAGGTGAAGGGCTTCTGGGACTTCATCGCGCCGCGGTACGCGAACAATCCGAACGTGCTCTTCGAGGTGTTCAACGAGCCGATCGCGCCGGACAACTGGGCGACCTGGAAGTCGTACATCCAGCCGGTGGTGACCTCGATCCGGTCGGTCGCGCAGAACGTGATCCTGATGGGCAGCCCGTCCTGGAGTACTCGGCTCAACGGCGCGCTGACAGATCCGATCACCGGCGGCAACATCGCCTACGTCTACCACCTCTACCCGAACCAGGGCCCGGCGACCGCGGCCAACCTCGACCCGAAATTCGGCACCGCGTCCGCCACGCTGCCGGTCGTACTGACCGAGTTCGGCTGGGATCCGTCGTCCTCGGCGAACCAGGTGACCAGGGGGACGACGTCCGGTTGGGGACTGCCGCTGCGGCAGTACCTGGACGCGCGACCGCAGATCGGCTGGATGGGGTGGATCTTCGACAACTTCTGGGCGCCGGTGATGTTCGACAAGAACTGGAATCTGCTCAGCGGTGAGTACCAAGGTGCCTTCATCCGCGACTGGCTGGCAGGTGCCCCCGCGGTCTCACCGTGCTCGGACCATCTGGCCCGTGGCGCCACCGCAACCGCCTCCTCGACGTACGACGCGTCGTCCGGTGCGGCGAAGGCGGTCGACGGGTCGTGCGCGGACTCCGGGCGGTGGATGTCGGCCGTCGGCGACACGACACCCGTACTGACTCTGAATCTGGGCACCTACAAGGACGTCAACCAGGTCGATGTCTACAGCGGGTACGGCTTCCCGAACGTTGCCACCGGCACCGTTCTGTCCGCCTTCCGGGTCGAGGCGCACACGGCCGCCGGCTGGGTCCAGCTCGGCACGGTCACCGGGAACACCCGCTCGCTGGTCTCGATCCCCGGCCCGACTGCCACCGTCGACCAGATCCGCCTGACCATTACCGATCCGTCCGCAACCACCCCCGACATCGCCCGTGTCTACGAGGTCGCGGCTCACTGATTCACGAGAAGCCGCGAACCGCTCCCGACCACTCAGGCTGATCGCGTACCGAACGGCACGGACGCCTTGGCGGCGCTCACCCGCGACGTCCGGCGATCGACCAGTCTGGTCGGGAGCACGCGCTGACCGAGTGCTCGCCGGCAACGGCCACCGATCGCGGCGGTGAACCTTCTGACTCAGATCGCTAGCCGACTGAAACAACCCGGTCTGGCCGACCGTCTGGGGTGATGGTCACTTCGTGGATTGCACCGCCGAGAAGCAACGTCGGGGCGCCGACGACGAGCAGCATGGTGACCAGAGGCACGCGCAGCGTGGAGCCCCTCAGGCCAAGGAGGACTGCCCCGGTCAGCGCAGCCAGGGCGAGCGATCCCAGAAGAGGGACACACTTGCGAAGCCCGAGCAGCAGGATCAGCGCCCCCTCGCCTCCCGATACAAGGCCGACTGTGGTCGCGGCGCCGAGCATGACTACGACAGTCAGCAGCAGGCCGGCCGAGCGTCTGCGGTATCGCGTGACGTTCATGATGTCCCGAACGATATGGATCACGCAGGCCACCACGCTACGTGGTAGTCGGTCGGCTCGACTCGCGGATCATGAGTTCGTGGGGGACGGTGTAGACCTCGGCTGGGGCGCGGTTTCCCTGGATTCTGCTGATCAGGGCCTCGAACGCCCGGTCCGCCAGGAGGTCCAGATCCGTTGCGACGCTGCTGAGGCTGGGGGACAGGTAGCGGCCGTCGACGATGTTGTCCCAGCCGATCACCGCCACATCGTCGGGGACTCGGACACGGTGCTCGGTGAAGGTTCGGATGGCGCCGATCGCCAGCAGGTCGCTTGCGCAGACCAGAGCGTCGATCTCGCCGATTCGGGGGAGCAACTGTTCGGCCATCGCGACGCCGGCCTCGCGGCTGTACCGGTCGCATCGGAGCAGCCAGTCGGCACGGCTCTCCAAGCCGAGGGATTCCACCTCGGCGCGGAAGCCTTCCAGCCGCAGCTGGCCGACACTCGCCGGCCGGGCCGGGTTGCCGCCGACGTACGCGATCCGCTGCCGTCCGCCGTCGGCCAGATGCCGTACGACGTCCCGGGCGGACTGTTCGTTGTCGATCGCGACATAGTCCGCGGCGCCTTCGCTCAGATGCTCGCCGAGCAGCACCATCGGAGTGAACCGGCTCATCTCCGCCATCCGCTGCGGGTCCACGGCCAGCGGGCTGTAGATCACCCCGTCGATGTTCTGTCCCGGGTATCCGCCGGCGGCGCGCAGTTCGTGTTGGTCGCTGCGACCGGTCTCGTCGGTGAAGACCGCGTAACCGTGCCGTTCTCCCGCCAGGATCAGCGCGTGCGCCAGCGCGCCGAGGTACGGTTCGTCGATCCGCGGCACGGCCAGCGCCACGATGTTGCTGCGGCCGCTCTGCAGCTGTCGCCCGACGAGGGAAGGCGTGTAGCCCAGTTCGGCGATGGCGGCCTTGACCCGCGCGCGGGTCTCCGCCTTCACGTGGCGCCGCTCGTGGACCACGTTGGTCACCGTCTTCAACGACACCCCGGCCAGTTCCGCGACGTCCTTCAGCCGGGCGGGGCGACCGGGCACGCGGCTCGGGTCGGCGGACGGCGTCATCCTGCTCCTTCGATCGCTGCGGAAAAACCGTAGGACGACATCTTGACAGAGCCTACGAGCGCCGTCAGCATCAACTTCTAACGTTAGAACTTCTAACGTTAGAACTTTCCCGACGCACTGCCGCTGACAAGGAAGTCGCCTCGTGAAGAAGACCGCGTACGTCGCCTCGCTCGTGCTGACCACCGGAGCGCTGCTCGCCACCGCCGCCTGCACCGGAGGCGCCCCGGGCGCCGGGTCCGGGGGCGTCCAGCAGGACGCCGGCGCCCAGCAGGAGATCCGCTACATGATCGGGCAGCCGGAGGACCCGGCGGATCTGGAGCTGATCAAGTCCGACCTGAAGACGTTCGAGTCGAAGAACCCCGGGATCACGGTGAAGCTCGACGTCATCCCTTCCGAGAACGTCAGGACGGTCCTTCAGACGCAACTGCGCTCCGGCCAGGGGCCCGATGTCTTCGGGTACGACACCGGACCGGGTTTCGCCGGCGCGCTCGCCAAGGCAGGGCTCGTGTACGACCTGACCAATGCCTACCGGGAGCGCAACTGGCCGGTCTATGACTTCGCGAAGAAGCGGGTCACCTTCGACGGGAAGATCGTCGGGGTGCCGAGCCAGATCGAGGAGGTCGGCGTCTTCTACAACAAGACCTTGTTCGCGAAGTTCGGGATCGCCCAGCCGAAGAATCTCACCGAGCTGACCGCCGCCGCGGAGAAGCTCAAGCAGAACAACGTCGTCCCGTTCGCGGTGAGCGACAAGGAGGGGTGGCAGGGCGGCCACCTGCTCAGCATGTCGCTGTCCAGCGCCGTCGGGTCCAAGGGCATGGACGACCTGCTCAACGGCCGTACGTCGTGGAACAGCCCGCCGGTTGTGGACTCCCTGGCGGTCTGGAAGGACTGGAACGACAAAGGCCTGCTGACTCCGTCACCGGCCGCGGTCAGCTACGACAACGCGAACGCGCTGTTCTACTCCGGCAAGGCAGCTATGAACCCGACCGGCAGTTGGCTGGCCTTGGACATCGAGCGGAACGCCAAGTTCGAGGTCGGTTTCATCCCGTTCCCGGCCAAGGACGGTGCGGGCATCTTCAGTGGAGGTCTCGGGTCCGGGACCTTTGTGTCCGCCTCGACCACCAAGGCGGAGGCGTCGGTCAAGTTCCTGGACTACCTGATCAGCCCCGAGCACGGCCGCTGGGCCGCGGAGAAGTTGCAGGACATCCCGGCGTACCCGATCGACACGGCGGGGATGAAGGCGTCGCCGTTGTTCAAGCAGGTGCTGGACGACTCGGCCAAGATCGCCGACGGCAGCGGTGACTTCGGGTACAACATCGACGTACTGACCACCGATGTCTTCAACAACGCCATGTGGAAGGGCATCCAGGGCATCCTGAGCGATCAGGCGGAGCCGGCGCAGGTCGCCGCGCAGCTGCAGTCGGCCTACGAGAAGTCGGCCAAATAGGATGCGGGCCGCCAGCAACGTTCCTCCGGTCACCCGCAGGGCTCAGGCGCGGCTCGGCATCGTCCTCGCACTTCCGGTCGCGGTCGTCACAGCGGTGTTCTTTGTCTTCCCGATGGTCAGCGCCCTGTACTACGCGGTGGTCGACTTCGACGGTCTCGATCCGACCCCGCCGTTCGTCGGGCTGAGCAACTTCACCGAGATGTTCACGGACACCGCGACCTGGCACGCGCTGGGCAACAACGCGATCTGGATCGCGATCGGCACCGCCGCACCGATGATCATCGGGCTGCTGACCGCCGTGCTGATCTGGTCCGGCCGTCGTGGCGGGCCGGTCTACCGTGTGCTGTTCTTCCTGCCCTTCATGCTTCCCGGCGTGGCGATCGGCATCGTCTGGGGGTGGATGTACGACCCGGTCAACGGCTGGATCAACCGTGTCCTCGGGGCGGTCGGACTCGGCGGTCTGAGTCGCGGCTGGCTCGGAGATCCGGACACAGCCATCTTCGCCGTACTGGCGACTGCGATCTGGGCGACCTGCGGTTTCGTCACCATGATCATTCTCTCCGCACTGCGCAACGTCGATGTGGAGCTCGTGGATGCCGCGCGGATCGACGGCGCGAACGCCGGCCAGCGGCTGTGGCACGTCCTGCTGCCACAGATCATGCCGGTCTTCCTGATGGTGCTGACCCTCACGCTCGTCGGCGGGTTCAGCGTCTTCGACATCATCTTCATCATGACCGGCGGTGGGCCGGCGGATGCCACGGAGGTGCTCGGAACGTATGCCTACTCGAGCGCCTTCCAGCTCAACCGGATCAGTTACGGCACCGTGCTGGCTCTTCTGATCACGGTCTTGGCCGTGCCGTTCACCATCATGCTGAACCGGCTGCAGCGAAGGCTTTCGCTGCAAGGGATGGGGGCGTGATGGTCGACGTGCCAGTCGCCGCCTCCCGCGGCAGTGAATCGGCCGGCCAGGAGACTGTGCGTGGGCGCGATGTCCGCCGATCCGGCGGGTTGCTGGCTCGCCATCTGGTGCTGATCGCGATGGCGGCGCTGACGCTGTTCCCGGTGCTGCTGATCGTCTCGACGGCGCTCAAGACCCCGCAGGACGTCCGCAGCAATCCGTTCGGACTTTTCACCTCGTTCTCGCTGGAGAACTTGCAGTCGGCCTGGACGGTGGGGCGCTTCAGCAGCTATTTGCTCGACAGCCTGCTGCTGAGCGTCCCCAGTACGGCCGTCGTCATCGTGATCTCGACGATGGCGGGCTATACGTTCGCCCGGTTGCCGTTTCCCGGGCGTACGGTCGTCTTCTATCTCGTCGTACTCGGCCTGCTGGTGCCCTTCTTCACCTACATGATTCCGCTGTACTTCCAGCTGCGGTCGATGGGGCTGCTGGACAGTCTGGTCGGCGCCAATCTGGTGCTGATCTCGACCAACCTGTCGTTCGGGACGTTCTTCATGCGGGCGTTCTTCTCCGATCTCCCCGACGAGCTCGAGCAGGCTGCGCGCATCGACGGCGCCTCCGAGAGCCGCATCTTCGCCCAGGTGATGATGCCGTTGGTGAGCTCGGGTGCCGCCGCGCTGACGGTCTTCACGTTCCTGAGCAACTGGAACAACTTCCTGGTGCCTTTGCTCTACCTGCCGAGCGGGAAATACCGGCCGTTGACGGCGGGGCTGTACAACTTCACCGGCGGTCGCTCGATGGACATCGGACCGCTGGCCGCCGGCACCTTGATCACCATCGTCCCGGTGATCGTGATCTTCGTGATCCTGCAACGACAAGTCACCCAGGGCTTCATCTCCGGTGCCGTCAAAGGCTGACCGCGCCGACAACCACGCCTCGAAGGAGACACCCCCTTATGTCATCCCTGGTCAGATTCAGCTCACCTCGTGTCGCCGAGGTCGTTCCCGATACCGACCCCGTCCCTCAGCCGGATCAGGTGCTGATTCGCACCTTGTACTCCGGGATCTCCGCGGGTACCGAACTGACTGCCTACCGCGGCAGCAACCCCTACCTGAACAAGCGATGGGACGAGTCTTCCCGTCTCTTCGTCGACGGCGACACCTCGATCAGCTACCCCGTCGACGGCTGGGGCTACGAGGAGGTCGGTGAGGTCGTCTCGCTCGGTGCCGCCGCTGAAGGCGTCAAGGTCGGCGACGTGGTCTGGGGGACCTGGGGGCATCGCAGTCACACGGTCAAGAAGGCCGACTGGGCCGCTCAGCGGATCTTGGACCCGGCCGTGGATCCGCGGATCGGCATCTTCAGCCAGATCGGAGGGATCGCTCTGAATCTGGTGCTGGACGCCGACATCCACGTCGGCGAGACGGTGGTCGTCTTCGGCCTCGGCGTCCCGGGCCAACTGGCTGCGCAGCTGGCCCGGCTGAACGGCGGCCGGGTGATCGCCGTCGACGGGTTGGCGGCCCGCCGCGAGCTCGCGCTGGAACTCGGCGCCGATTGTGCCCTCGATCCCGCGGACGGCGGGGTGGCAGAGCGGATCCGTGATCTCACGGACGGCCGCGGTGCCGATGTCTGCCTCGAGGTGTCGGGCAGCTACCAGGCCCTGCACGAGGCGATTCGGTCGGTCGCCTATGGCTCGCGGGTCTGTGTGGCCGGGTTCATGCAAGGCGAAGGTGCCGGACTGCGGTTGGGCGAGGAGTTCCATCACAACCGCGTGGCGCTCATCTGCTCGCAGATCTCGGGCGTCGCGCCGGCGTTGCAGCATCGGTGGGACTACGACCGGCTGGCGAGGACTGCGATCCAGCTCGCCTCGGCGAAGCGGCTCAACGTGACCGCCCTGATCACCCACACCGTGCCAGTGGCCCGCGCCGCAGAGGCATTCCGGATGCTCGACGAGCGGCCGCACGAGGCGCTTCAGGTCGTTCTCAGCTTCGACGAGGAGGTAACGGCATGACCTTCCGGCTTGCGGCCGCCGAGCTGACGCTGCCCGGCGAGACGTTGGAGGACAAGTTCGCCTTCGTGCGGACGATGGGGTTCGACGGTATCGAGCTGTCGGCCCGCGGGGACGGCATTTTCGGCGCGCGGATCGACGAACTGCGCCGAGCGCGGGACGCCGGCGTGGTGATGCCGACCGCCGTCGTTCACATGGATCACTTCATCGGAGACTTCGATGCCGAGCGGCGCAGGGATGCGATCGAGCAGCTCAAGATCCACCTGAGCACGATCGCGGCCGCGGGCGGCACCGGCATCGTCTCGCCGCACGCGTTCGGGCTGTTCTCCCGCCGGCTGCCGCCGTTCGAGCCGCCTCGATCGGTCGAGGACTCCCGGGCCGCGTTGGTCGAGGCGTTGCGCGAGGTCGGCGAGCACGCCGAGTCCGTCGGCGCGAAGGTCTACCTGGAACCGCTGAACCGGTTCGAGGACTTCGTGATCAATGAGTTGGCCGACGCCGTCTCTGTCGTCGAGGAGGTCGCGTCCACCGGCGTCATGATCACCGCGGACACCTTCCACATGTCGATCGAGGAGGCCCGGATCGGTGAGTCGATCAAGAGGGCCGGCCCGCTGATCGGTCACGTCCAGCTGGGCGACAGCAACCGGCTCGAGCCCGGCGCCGGCCACTACGACTGGCCAGAGACCTTGGATGCCCTGGAAGCGATCGGTTACCAGGGCTGGCTGGCGATGGAATGCGGCCTCAGCGGTCCAGTCGACCAAGTCCTACCCAAGGTCGCCAAGCTGCTGTCCCGCTGATCTACGAGTCGGCTGCCGAGGAGACGCCGCTGCCGACTGGTCGTTGTCCGGATACGGTCGAGGCCATGCGGTAGTGGCGGGGGGTTGCCTTGAAGCGTTCGTTGAACAGCCGGTAGAAGTGGCTGAGTGACGGGATGCCGCACTCTGAGGCCACGGAGGCGATCGGACGATCTGTCATTCGGAGCAAGGCCGCGGCGCGGTTCAGCCGAAGCTGGTTGATCATCGCTGTCGCGGTCTGACCGGTGCTTGCCTGGATGACTCGGTTGACGTGCTCCCTGCTGCGGCCGGCGAGCTCGGCCAGACCTGCCACCCCCTCGGCGAGGGCGATCGGGTCGTCGGCCAGGCGGGTGATTGCCTCGGTCAACCACACCGGCAGGCCGTCACCGGTCTGGCGGCCGACCAGATCGCACAGTAGCTCGAGCAGGAACCGTTCGAGCTGCAGACGGCCGGCGGGGCCGGAGACCAGAACGGATGTCATTTCGGTCAGCCGTTGCAGGCGAACGCTGTCGAGCCGGTGCGTGACCGGGAGGCCGCCGGCCGACCACGCCCAGTCCTTGGGGCCGAAGTACCGCGCCTCGAGCGCCCTCAGCGTCTCGCTCGGGAACGACACGCTCACCTGGGCGAACGAGCGTCCGGGGACGGGCCGGAACAGGTGGACGTCGTCGGCCCGGATGAACGCGACGTCGCCCGCCTCGAGCAGTCGGCGTGTGCCGTTCACCACGTGCAGGAGCGCGCCGTACTCGATCCAGGTGAGTTCGGCGAAGTCGTCGTGCGTATGCAGCCGGCCGACGAACTTCACGGTCTCCGTCCTCCGGCCGACGTAGTAGGTCTCACCGGCCGCGACATAGTCCTCGAGCCGCAGCACGGTCACGTCAGTGTCACTGGAGAGCAATTTTCGGTCCTTCTGCAGGAAGAAGCATCACATTCGAGCATATAGCGTCGACGGCAGAACCCACCGCCGGAAGGAGGCCACGATGCAGGCGACCCGCGATGTCACCCGGCAATACGCGGAAGACGGCTATGTGGTCGTCCCGGACGTGATCGACCCGGACCTCGTCGGTACGGCGAACGCGCACGTCGACTGGCTGCTGGCCAGGCACCCCGAACTGACGCCGGAACAACTGGGGCATCGGCTCTCTCGCGACGATCCGTTCTGGATCCAGCTCGTCTCCGACCAGCGCCTGCTCGACATCGCCCAGCTGTTCGTCGGCCCGGACATCGCCTTGTTCGCCACGCACTACCTGTGCAAACCACCGAGGACCGGCAAGGGCGTCGAATGGCACCAGGACGGAGCGTTCTGGCCACTCGAGCCGATGAACGTCGTCACGCTCTGGCTCGCGCTCACCGACTCCGAACCGGCGAACGGCTGCCTTCGCGTCCTGCCGGGATCGCACCGGTCGTCGCTGTCGGAGATGAGGCAGACGGATCCCGGCAGCGTGCTCCGCCGCCGGATCGATGCCGACGTCGACGAGGCCGCCGCCGTGGACCTGGTGATGCGACCGGGGGACGTCGAGGTGCACCATCCGAACATCGTGCACAGCTCGATGCCGAATCGTTCGGACCGCTGGCGACGAGCCCTGACGATCCGGTACATCCCCACCAGTACACGCATCACCAGGCCGGACGAGGCCTCGCCGTTCCTCCTGCGCGGCGAAGCGGTCCCAGGTCTCAATGCGTACCTGGAGCCGCCGCCCTTTCGCGCGGGTGACCATTTTCCGTTCCGAGCCGACGAGGTGGACGGACCGTGCTGACATCGAGGTGCTGGTGAGCCACCGTGTGTTGGGTGCCTACGGGCACTCCTGGGTGTTCGGGACCGGAGCGCGACAGCACAGCGAAGGGTTCGCGGGGCTGGCCGCGCGGCAGCTCGGGCTTCGCCTCAACAACCATGCAGCGAGCGGCAGCCTCAGTACCGAGACTGCGCGCCTCGTCATGGCGCAGACTCCTGAGCCCGCCGACATGTTCGTGCTCATGACCGGCTTCAACGACGCGCGGCTGTACGGCACCGCCCCGGAGGGCCGTCGCCAGTACGAGGACTCCCTGGAGATCCTGCTCCGCGCGCTGCACAAGGCTGATCCGCAAGCGGTGATGCTCGCGATCGAGCAGCCCCACATCGAGGACTACTCGGGCCACCCGCCGTACGACCGGGCGACGGACGCGATCGTCGACCAGTACAACGCGATCCTGCGCGCCGTCGTCGCACCCTTCCACTTCGCCCGCACAGTGGTCGTCGATGGTTGGGACAGCGCCACGATGCTTGCCGACGACAACGTTCATCCGAACGACAGCGGGCATGCGGAACTGGCGCGAGCACTGGTTCGGGCGGTGCACGACACCGGACACCAAGCCGCACGGCCGAGGAAGGACGACGTTCGATGACGGACACCGACGCGACGCTGGACCACCAGGTCCGGCAGTTGCTCGAGAGTCACTGGGACGAGGCCCGCGGGTACTGCGTCCCGAATCCCACCACGTATCCGCATCTGTGGCTGTGGGATTCCTGCTTCCACGCGATCATCTGGGCGCACCTCGGTGACGAGCGCGCTCTGCGCGAGCTCGACGCCACCTTGGCCGGCCAGCTGCCCAACGGTCTCGTTCCGCACATGCGGTACGGCGGCAGGCGCGCGGACTCGTGGTTGGGTCCACTCGAGACGACCTCGTCGCTCACCCAGCCGCCGATGTTCGGCCACGCGGCCAGGGTTCTGAGCCGGCACGGGTTCGAGCCGTCGGAGCAGACGCTCGACCGCGCCAAGCGTGGGCTCGACTGGCTGTGGCGGACCCGCAGGACCGACGACGGCCTGATCTACGTCGTCCACCCGTGGGAAGCCGGCAACGATCACAGCCCGCGCTGGGACGACTTCGGTGCGCCCGGACGGACGCCGGACAGCTACAGCCGCCCGGCCAGGACGGCCTGGAACAAGGCACGGGTCCACGACGTCACCTTCGACGACGACGGTGGCGCGCAATGGTCGTCGACCTTCGTCGTCTGCCCGGCTGCCTTCAACGCGTACGTCGCTTTCAACCTGAAGGAACTGGCCGAGTTGCAGGACGACCAGGAGCTGGCCGCCCGTGCCGAGCAGTTGAGCGAAGCGATCGACACCCACCTGTGGGACGAGGACGAGCAGCTCTGGTCCGATCTTCCGGTCGTCGGGGGAGGCGCCTCCGCGAGAGTGCCAACGAGCGACGGCGTCATGCCGGCACTGGTCACTCAGGATCGGAGCAGGGCTCTCGCGTCGCTGCGCCAGCTCGACGATCCGCACCGGTTCGGAGCGCCGTACGGTCCGGCGAACGTTGCCCGTAGCCACCCGTCGTACGACCCCCAGACCTACTGGCGTGGACCCGCCTGGCCGCCGCTGAACTACCTGTTCTGGCTGGCGGCGCGGCGGTGGGACCTGGCCGGGGCCGCGCACACGCTGGCCTCGCGCTCGGTCGACGGCTCGCTGCACAGCGGCTGGGCCGAGTACTGGAACCCCGAGAACGGAGCCGGTCTCGGCGCCGCACCGCAGACCTGGACCGGACTCGTGATCGCCCTGCGTGACCCGATGACAATTGCCCAAGGCATCGGTCGCGTGTCCCCGAGCGAAGGAGTGTCGAAGAAATGAAAGCCCGGAAGATCATCGCGGGGACCGGAGCCGTGCTGGCCACGGCTCTGGTCGCCACCGCTTGCGGCGGCTCGTCGAACGACGGTGGCGCGACCACCGGCGAGCTCGCCTTCGCGCACAACAAGCCCTGGGACTTCGACTCCTTCTCGAAGGTTTCGAAGCAGGACATCGACATCAGCCTGAAGAGCACGCAGTACTCCGGTGATCCGTACCGGGCCTTCATCCGGCAGTCCTTCCGGACCAAGGAGAGCCCGGGGCTGTTCACCTGGGAGGTCAGCACGGCACTCGACGAGCTCGCGGAGCAAGGCGTCATCGCGGAGACGACGGACCTGTGGACCGATGCGGTCGACAAGGGCTACGTGACCGATGCGGTGCGTCAGCTGTACACGGTGGACGGCAAGCAGTACTGCACGCCGATCAGCGTCGACAACTGGGTGATGTTCTACAACAAGTCGGTGTTCAAGAAGTACAACCTCAGCGTCCCGACGACGTGGGACCAGCTGATGACGGTCGCGGCCACCCTCAAGCAGCGCGGGGTGACGCCGTTCTGGAACCAGACGAAGAACTTCTCCTTCGTCTGGTTCCAGACGCTGCTCGCGGGCACTGATCTGCAGCTGTACAACGACCTGTCCACCGGCAAGGCGAAGTACACCGATCCGCGGGTGGTTGCGGTGATGAACAGCTGGCTCGACCTGCAGAAGAAGGGGTACTTCAACGACCCCGGCCAGACCGACTTCGCCCGCGACCTGATGCGCGAGGGGAAGATCGCGATGGCGCCGGAAGGCACCTGGTTCACCGCCGACGCCGCACTGGCCGGCATGACCATGGGCAAGGACGTCGACATGTTCGTCATCCCGGCGGTGAAGCCGGGCGCGGCCACGCCGATCGCGATCGAGACCGCACCGGTGTGCGTCGGCGAGAGCTCCAAGCAGAAGAGCCTGGGGCTGAAGTTCTCCCAGTGGTGGATGTCCCCGGAGGGGCAGGACCCGTGGGTCAAGCAGCAGGGCAACCTGCCGTTCAACTCCGACGCCGAGGCTCCGACGCCGGAGACGAAGGCCCTGAAGAACAAGCTTGCCTCCGGCAAATATGAGTACTACAACAGGTACTTCGAGGCGACGCCGGTGCCGATCCGGACCGTCGCGTTGGAGCAGTTCAGCGCGTTCCTGACCAACCGAGGCAACCCGATGACTTACCTGACGGCGATCCAGACCGCGGCCGACGAGTACTGGGCCGGGCGATAGCAGCGTGGGACGGTCCGGCGCGACCTCGTACCAGAGCCAGGCTCGGGGCTTCCTCCTCCCGAGCCTCGCTCTGGTGCTTCTGGTCTTCTATCTTCCGGTTCTCTATACCTTCTATCTCAGCTTCACCGAGTACAACGGCCTCGGCACCCCGGAGTTCGTCGGTCTCGACAACTTCGCCGCCATGTTCGCGGACTCCGCGTTCCTCGACGCTGTCAAGAACACGACGATCTGGGTGGTCGGCACGCTGGTCCTCCCGGTCGGGCTCGGCCTGCTGGTCGCCGTACTGGCCTACGGGTTCAGGGGCAGCGGCTGGCTTCGCCTGCCGTTCCTGATTCCCTACGCGCTGTCCGGCGCGGCCGTCGGCGTCATCTGGAGCTTCATGCTGGGGTCGGACGGCGCGCTCACCCAGGCGCTGCGATTCCTCAGCCTGCCGGGCGCGGAGTTGCGCTGGCTCCAGGACTCCCCGCTGAACACCGTCGTCATGGTGATCGCCGCCTCGTGGCAAGGCGTCGGCGTCAACGCCCTGCTGTTCACCGTCGGCCTGCAGTCGATCCCGAAGGAACCACTGGAGGCCGCCAGGATCGACGGTGCGACCGGATGGCGCCTGTTCAGCAACATCACGTGGCCCCTGCTGCGGCCGTCGACCACCGTGGTCGTCGGATTGTCGATCGTGAACGGTCTGAAGACCTTCGACATCGTCCAGGCGATGACCCAGGGCGGGCCGGCGCGTTCCTCCGAGACGCTGGCCCTGACCATGTACCGCGACACCTTCGTGAACAGTGAGTACGGCCTGGGCTCGGCAGTGGCCATCTTCCTCAGCGTCGTGACGGTCGGCGCCTCGATCATCTACCTGCGCAGGCAGCTGAGCCTCAGCAGCAGCAGCCTAGGAGGTGGCAAGTGACGCCATCAAGGACCGGGATCGCCATCCGTGTGACCGTACTGGCCTTGCTGGGCGCTCTGTGGCTCGTCCCGGTGTATCTGCTGTTGGCCAACGCCGGCAAGACGGTCCAGAACTACTCCGGCTCCACCTTGTGGCAACCCGGCTCGCTGGGAGATCTGTGGCGCAACCTCAGCCAGGTCGCGACGGAGACCGACATTCCCCGCGCGCTGGCGAACACGGCCGTCTACAGCGTGGTGGCTCCGGCGATCGCCGTCATCCTGGGAGCGACGGTCGGCTTCGCCGTGATCGTTCTCAAGCTGCGCCGCGGATTCCTGTGGTTCTTCGTGATCTACTGCGGGTCGGTGTTTCCCCTGCAGATGCTGGTGATTCCCCTGTTCGACAGCTACTCCCGGCTGGGGCTCTACGACTCGCTGACAGGCATGGTGCTGATCTACTCGATCGTGTGCCTGCCGTTCTCGGCGTTCGTGATGCGCAACTTCTTCGCCGGGATCGCCGAGTCGGTCTTCGAGGCGGCCGTTGTCGACGGTGCGAAGACCCTGCGCATCTTCACCAGGATCTATCTGCCGATGTCGTCCAGCGCGCTGGCCGTCGTCTTCATCCTGCAGGCGACGTGGGTGTGGAACGATCTCCTGCTGGGGCTCATCCTGACGCAGAGCGACACCACCCGCCCGGTCATGCCGGTCCTCACCGGCCTGCAGTCGACGGAAGGCGGCGGCGCCAGCTACACCGTGGTTCTGGCGGCCGCGATCCTCGTCTCGCTGCCGACCGCCCTGATGTTCCTGGTGTCCCAGCGCTACTTCGCCAAGGGGCTCGCGCTCGGCCAATACTGACGTACGGCAGATCCCATCCGCCGTCTCCACCTCGAGGAAACCGATGAGAGACCAGGCAGCCAAGGTGCTGGACCAGAACTGGACCGGCCGGTCGACGGTGCCGTCACGATCGCTCTACCCGCACCAGTGGAGCTGGGACTCGGCGTTCATCGCCATCGGACTGCGACACGTGTCGATCAGCCGCGCCCAGACCGAACTGGAGTGGCTCCTGCAGGCCCAGTGGCCTGACGGTCGCATCCCGCATATCGCGTTCTCCCCGAGTGTCCCGCGTGACGCGTACTTCCCGGGTCCGGACTTCTGGCGGGCCCAGTTGTCCAACGGCACGGAGACCTCGGGGATCGTCCAGCCGCCGATCCATGCCCTGGCCGCATGGCTCACGCACGAGGCCGACCCAGCGGAGTCGGCTCGTCGGGGATTCCTCCAGCGGGTCTATCCGGGTCTGGTGGCGTGGCACGGCTACTTGCGCGACCGCCGTACGATCGGCGCCGCTGGACTGGTCGCGATCGTTCACCCGTGGGAGTCCGGTATGGACAACAGTCCGGCCTGGGACTCGCCACTCGCGCGGGTCACACCCGCGCCCGCCGGTTCGTTCACCCGGCGTGATACCGACCACGCGGCGGGCGCCGACCGTCCCACCGACCTGGACTACGGCCGGTACGTGCAGCTTGCAGCCACCTATCGCGACAACGGGTACGACGACCGGGAGACCCCGCACGCCTTCGCTGTCGAGGACCCCTGCTTCAACGCGCTGCTGATCTGCTCCGAACACGCGCTCGCAGATATCGCCGTGGTGCTCGGCCACGACCCTGAGCCCCACCGCCGGTACGCCGCCGAACTCACCGATGCGCTGGTCAGCCGGCTGTTCGTGGCCGGCATGTTCCGGTCTCTCGACCTGCTTGCCGGCGAGCTGATCCCCGCCGACACCGTGGCCGGTCTCATCCCGCTCACGATCCCCGGGCTGCCCGTGGCCGACGCACTCCTGGCGACCGCCCTCGGCCCACGCTTCCGGCTCGGTGAGACACGGCTCGTGCCCAGCTACGACCTGACCGCCGACGACTTCGACGCCGGTCGCTACTGGCGAGGACCCAGCTGGTTCAACACCGCCTGGCTGATCCACCGTGGGCTCGTCCAGCTCGGTCAGACGGCTTACGCCGACGCCCTCCGGGCCGATCTGCTGACCTTGGCTGAAGCGACCGACTTCGCCGAGTACGTCGACCCACTCACCGGCAGCGCACACGGCGCCCGCTCCTTCAGTTGGACCGCCGCCCTCGCCCTCGACCTCGCCCAAAGTACGAGGCCTTGCGGCCGCAGATGACTCAGGACCTACGGTCTGCGGCGGGCATCACAACGGCTTCATCTATACGTCCGCGTATAGATGAAGCTACGCTCCCATCTATACGCAGTCGTATGGATGGGGTGGATGCAGATGAGAATTCCGAAGTCGGAGCACCTGGCGCGGCCCTGGCGGATCCATGAGATCACTCAGGACTTCACCCTCGAGGATGTCTGGGCGTTGCCTGCGGCGGGCGGACCGGACGACCTCCGGCTCTTCGTCGCGGATGTCACCGGCTCGACCGACCCGTCGGCGAACTGGGCGTGGCCGGCCCGGATGCTCTGGGCGATCCGCTGGAAGCTCGGCGAGCTGTTCGGGTGGGACAACCCGGAGCATGGTCTGAAGGCGAGGGTGCCCACCTTGCGCGACCGGCTGCCGGACGACCTGCGCAGCGGCCCTTCCGGTCCCGAGTTCGTCGGGCTGCCGTTCTCGCCGCTTTACCAGTTGCAGGACGAATGGGCGGCCGAGATGGCCAACCGCACCGTGCACGGGGTGATGCACATCGGCTGGGTGCCGGACGGAGAGGGCCGGTACCACGCCGAGATGGCTGTGCTGGTGCGGCCGAACGGGTTCTTCGGCCGGCTGTACATGTCCGGGATCGCGCCGTTCCGCTACTGGATCGTCTATCCGCAACTCATGCGCGCGATGGAACGCGAATGGCACGCAGTCGAGGGTCGCGTCCGGGCCGTGCGGTGAGCGGCGGCCTGCTTGCGGCCGCGGCGACCGTCGTGGGAGTGCTCGGTGCCGGGCATCTGGTCTTGCTCTACGCGAGTCCGACGCTGAGTCCTGACGACGACCTGGCCAAGCGTCTTGCGGTGTCCGTGGTGCCGCTGTCCGATGCGACCAACGTGTTGCGGTTGTGGGTCGGCTTCAACGTCAGTCATTCTCTCGGCGCGCTGGTCTTCGCGCTGACGTTCGGCTATCTCGCCCTGGCGCACGACGAGCTGTTGTTCGATTCGCCGTACCTGCTCGTGATCGGTGCGGCGTACCTGCTGACGATGCTGCTTACCAGCGTGCGCTACTGGTTCAACGTGCCGAGCATCGGTCTTGCGCTCTCAACCGTTCTCTACCTCGCCGGTGCCGTGCTGGGCGCGACCGGCTTGGCGTGAACGGCGCGGACAGATGATCCGCATTGTGGTGCCAGGCGTTCTCACGCTCATTCTCGTGGTGATCGGGGATGCCGCCCGGGGCCGTCCGGCTCGGCGCTGCGCAAGAGGCCGAGCCTCTGGGTGCGTGTGTCGGTTGACCTCGGCACGCTTGGCTTCTGGTTTGGCTACTTCGGCGAGTGGTTGTGTGGACGGTCGAGGATGAGATCCGCGGCCCGCGCGAGGACTTCGGCCCTGGAGCGGCCGCCGTGCTCCACGGCGAGAAAGTGCTCACCGATCGCTACGCAGAAGGCGATCAGGCTGCGCGCCTCGACCTCGTCGGGGTCCGGGCAGAAGGTGCCGATCATCTCGCGCAGGAGCTCCATGCGCCGGTTGTCGACCCGGCGCAGACGCGCCGCGACGCCTGCGTCACGTCGGGCCCAGTCGCGGATCGCCAGGTCGATCGGAAGCAGACGGTCGTTCGAGAAGGTGCGCATCCCGGCGCGGTGGATCTTGGTCTTCGGGTCGCCGCCCTCGGACTCGATGCTCTCGATCACGTCGTCGATACTCTCGCGCTCCCACGTGTCCAGCATCGCCTGCAGCAGCGCATCGCGATCGGCGAAGAACCCGTAGAAGCCGCCCTTGGTCACCCCGAGCCGCTTCGCCAGCGCCTCGACGCGCACCGCGTCAGGTCCGCCGGTGGCCAACGTCCGCAGGCCCTCCTCAACCCATCGATCACGCGGCGTGCGCGTCGGAGCTGCCATTCCTGAGCTGTCCTCCCTCTCCGTCTGTACGGCACCGCATTGCCGTATATACATACGCTACCGTATAAAACGAATGGAGAACGCCGCGCCAGACCACCCAGCAGCGCGACTCTGCGCACGAACTCGTCGAATGCCGGCCTGTGCGGCGGAGTACCACCGGGATCTTGGATATCTTCGTCAGCCGCCGAAGGGGCTGGTGGGATGGCCGGGGACGGCGGGGGTGAGGATTTCGAGGAGGGCGCCGTTGAGGTCGGGTGGGGCGGCGTTCAGGCCCTGGCGGGCGGATGTTACGAACAGTCGGTCCCATGCGGGGCCGCCGAAGGTGCACGACGAGGGTTGTTCGACTGGGAGGTCGACGGTGGTCAGTGCTTGGCCGGACGGGCTGTAGCGGACGAGCTTGTGGCCGCCCCAGATCGCTACCCACAGGCAGCCCTCGGCGTCGACGCACAGTCCGTCCGGCATGCCCTCGGCAGTGTCGAACTGATGCAGGACCTGCCGGTCGTGCGGGTCAAGACCGTCAGCGCCGAAGGCGAAAGAGTAGAGCCGGTACTGCAAGGTGTCGACGAGGTACATCCGAAGTCCGTCCGGGCTCCAGCCGAGACCGTTCGGCAGTGTGAGACCGGTGAGCGCGACGGTTGACGTTCGGTCTGGCATGAGCACATGCAGGGCGCCACGCCCGGGCGTGAAGTCGCGGGCGGTGCTGCCGGCCCAGAACCGGCCGTACGGGTCGACCTTGGCGTCGTTCATCCGTTCGCTCGGACCGAGCACACGCAAGGTCGTTGTACAGGAGTCGAAAGCGAAGCCCTCGGCGACGGCGGCGACCAGACCGCCGCTGGCCGCGGGTGCGACCGCCCCAACCATCGTCGGCAGCGTCACGGTTGTTGTCTCGCCGGTCTCGATCGACGTGGTGAGCACCTGGCCGGCCGTGATGTTCACCCAATGCAGTACGCCGGCGCGCTCGTCCCAGACCGGTCCTTCGCCGAGCTCGGCCGCCGCATCGACCAGAACCCTGACGCTGGTCACAGGCTGGAGCGGTACGGCGGGAGGAAGCGGAGCCGTGGTAGCTGGTCGGCCAGCGCGCCGCCGTCGACGAGCAGCGTGGTGCCGGTGACGTAGCGGCCGGCGTCGGAGGCGAGGTAGACGACGGCGCCGACGCAGTCCTCTGGTCTCCCGAAGCCACCGCGTAGCGGGATCCGGGCCCGCCACGCCTCGAACAGGCCGGCGAGGTCCACGTCGAAGTCGTCGGCGATCGGCGTCTCGATCATCCCCGGCGCGACGGCGTTGCAGGTGATGCCGTGCGGGCCGAGCTCGGCGGCCAGTGATTTGGTGATCAGTTCGAGGGCGGCCTTCGAGGCGTTGTAGTGGGCCAGCCCGGCCTCGGCGACCAGGCCGTTCTTCGACGAGATGTTGACGATCCGGCCCTCGATGCCGTCGGCAATCATGTGCTCGGCGACGCGTTGGGCCAGGAAGAAGGGGGCCTCGGCGTTGACGGCCATGACCTCGCGCCAGCCTGCCGGGGTGATCTCGTTGAACTGCTCCAGCCGTGCGACGCCCGCGTTGTTGACCAGGACGTGGATCGGACCGGCCTCGCGCCGGATCGTGTCGACCAGGGGAGCCAGCTCCGGCGTCTCGGCGAGGTCGGCGACATAGCTGCGGCATCTGCGGCCGAGCGAGATCACGGCCGCCGCGGTCTCGGCGGGTTCGGTGCGGTCGACCAGCACCAGGTCGGCACCCGCCTCGGCGAGCCCGGTCGCGAACGCGGCTCCGAGGCCGCGGGCGGCGCCGGTGACGACGACGGTCCGCCCGGACAGTGAGAACGAAGCGCTCACGTCAACCCCAGCAGCGGCAACGCGTCACGGTGAATGAGCGCTTCGACCTGGTCGGCGTCCAACGGATCGAGGCCCGGGATTCCTGGTACGGCGGCGACCCGGCGCAGGCCCTCGATCGAGGCGTCCACTGTCGTGAACGGGAAGTCGGAGCCGAACAGCAGTTTGTCCCACACCCCGTAGTCCTGGACGAGCCGCAGTGAGTGCCACAGCTGGAACGGGCGGTAGTGCAGGGCGGACACGTCGGCGTACACGTGCCGATGTTTGCGGATCACCGCGATGCACTCGCCCTCGAACGGGTGGCTGAGGTGCGCGAGCACGATCCGTAGGTCGGGATGCCGGATCGCCACTTCGTCGATGTGCACCGGCATCGCCCAGCGCAGTGGCGCCTTCGACACGAAGGTCGTCCCGGTGTGGATCAGCAGCGGCAGGTTGTGGGATTCGGCGTAGGAATAGAGGTCGTCGTACGCCGGGTCGGCCGGGTCGAAGCCGGCGTACATCGGCATCAGCTTGATCCCGCGCAGCCCGAGCTCCTGGTGGCCGTGCCGGAGCTCGTCCCGCCAGCCAGGGTGGGTCGGATCGAGGGACAGGTAGCCGATCAGCTGGTCCGGGTGTTCGGCGACGTACGCCGCCACCTCGTCGTCCTCGACCCAGACACCGCTGCGCCGTGCTTTGCCGCCGACGACGATCGTCCGGGTCCCGTCCGGTGCGGTGGCCGCGTAGTCGGCGTACTTGACCGTCAGATCGACAGGTCCGCCGTGTGCCCGCGAGACCTCGCCGCGGAACGGGTCGCCGATGTCGTCGGGACAGGTGAACAGATGTGAGTGAACGTCGACGATCATGTGCGGTTCCGCTTCTCCCAGCCGTCAGCGAACATGTTCCAGAAGCGGTGGCTCGGTGGGTGCTCGGCGAACACCTCGTCGGCCAGCTCGACTCCGATACCCGGTGCCGTGGGCAACGGCACGGACCCGTCGACCACCGGCAGTACGCCGGGTAGCGCGTCGAAGACGTAATCCTCGACCATGCCGTCGAAGGTCTCCAGGATCTTCAGGTTGGTGAGGCCGGCCACGGCATGCACCGAGGCGGTGGTGCACAACGGTGAGTTCGAGTTGTGCGGAGCGACGGACATCGCGTGGAGATCGGCGATGGCGGCGATCTTGCGTAGCTCGGTGAAGCCGCCGGCCATCGAGAGGTCCGGCTGGACGATGTCGACGGCGCCGGTGGCGAACAGTTGCTTGAACTCGTACCGGTTGTGGAAGTGCTCGCCGCCGGAGATCGGCATCGAGGCCCGGGCACGCAGCTCGGCGTACCGCTCGATGTGCGTCCAGGGGAGGGGCTCCTCGAACCAGGCGAGGTCGAACGGTCGCAGGTCGTCGACCAGTCGGGCGGCGGTGGCGAAGTTGAAGCGGGCGTGCCCCTCGACCATGAGGTCGACGTCGTCGCCGACGGCGTCGCGGACCGCGGCGACGATGTCGAGCGAACGGATCCGCTCGGCGCGGGACAACTCGCCGAGGCCTGCGCCGAACGGGTCGAACTTGAGCGCGGTGTAACCGCGGCCGACGACGTCCTTGGCCCGCTCCGCGAACGCGTCGGGCTTCCGGTCGCCGGTGTACCAGCCGTTCGCGTAGACCGGCACCCGGTCGCGGCACGCGCCACCGGTCAGTCGGTACGCCGGAACGCCGAGCGCCTTGCCCATCAGGTCGTACAGCGCCTGGTCGACACCGGACACCACGATGCCGCCGATGTCACCGCCGCGGAGAAAGTCGCCTTGGTACATCCGCAGCCAGATCTCCTCGACGTCGAACGGGTCGGCGCCGAGCAGGTGGCGTTCGGCCATCGCCTCGGTGAGCAGGCAGGTCTCACGGGAACGGTACGGGTGGGTGATCTCGCCGACGCCGGACAGACCCTCGTCGGTGTGCACCCGCACGTAGGAGAAGTCTCGCCAGGCGGTGCCGAGGGTGAGCGTCTCCACCCGGGAGATGCGTCCTGCCGGCCCCACCGGACGATCGTGATCCACGGTCAACATGGTCAGGACGCACCTCCCATGGTCGAAGTCCCGGCGAGCTCGCGCTCGCCGCCTAGGGTCAGCGTGTCACGAACGGCCGCGCGGGTGGCGGTCAACAGTTCGTCGACGTCGGAGTCGGTGTGCGCGTACGACACGTGGCTGCGCTTGAGGTTGAGCGGCAGTTCGAAGACCCCGTGCTCGAGCAGCCTCCGGCGGTAGCCGATGAAGAACGAGGCGTCGTTGCGGAGCAGGTCGGCGTACGTCGTCGGCTCCGGCCCGTCCATGAAGTAGCTGACGAACACCGAGCCGTAACCGTGGGCGACCGCGGGCACGCCGAGCTCGGCGAAGATCTCCGCGAGACCGGTCCGGATGGCGGCGCCGAGCCGGAAGACATGGTCGTGCACCGGCTCGGTCTGCAGTTTGCGCAGCGTGGCGTGCGCGGCGGCGACGACCGAGGGATGACCGTTGTACGTCCCGGCGAAGAACGCGGGCGCGCCGGGCGTCGTACTGAACAGCTCCATCAGGTCCGCGCGGCCGCCGAGGGCGCCCACCGGGTAGCCGTTGGCGATCGCCTTGCCCATCGCGGTCAGGTCCGGGGTGACGCCGCTGATCGCCTGCCAGCCACCGAGCGCGTGCCGGAAGCCGGTGATCACCTCGTCGAAGATCAGCACGCTGCCGGCCTTCGAGGTCTCGTCGCGTAGCGACTGCAGGAACCCGGGTTCCGGCAGCAGGCAGCCGACGTTGTGTGGCACCGGCTCGAGGATCACCGCGGCGATGTCGTCACCGTGGTCCGCGAAGGCCTGCCGAACGGCGGTGACGTCGTTGAAGGGCAGCACGAGCGTCGCGTCCAGCACCTCGGGCAGGATCCCCGCGGAGATCGGGTCCCGGGTCCCGACCTTGTCGGGCGCGGAGATGACGTTGAGGCTGACGGAATCGTGCCAGCCGTGGTAGCAGCCCTGGAACTTCACCACCAGCCGGCGGCCGGTCGCGGCCCGAGCGACCCGGAGCGCATGGAAGGTCGCCTCGCTGCCGGTCGAGGTGAGCAGAACCTTCTCGACGCTCGGCACCAGCCGGACGATCTCCTCGGCCAGTTCCACCTCGCCCTCGGTCACGCCGACGCCGGTGAGATCGATCCGGCGGCCGGCGTCGGCGACCGCGGCCGCCACGTCGGGGTCGTTGTGGCCGAGCAGCGGCGGGCCGAAGGCCGCGTGGTAGTCGGTGTACGTCCGGCCCTGCGCGTCGGTGAATCGCGCTCCCTCGGTGGCGGCGACGACCAGGTCGGTGAGGCCGGGGATCAGTCGCTGGCCTGAGTTGACGCCGCCGGGGATCACTTGGGCGGCGCGCTGCGAGAGGGACATCGGGCGCATGTGGGGTCTCCAGAGTCTGACGGCGTACGACGACGCTGCCGTGGGGTTCCGCTGCGGCCCAGCCCGGCCGCAGTGAGCGATATGAAAGCTCCGCCTAGAGCATTTTCCGAACACTGTTCGGTAGAACCGAACGAACGTGGCAACGACTGTAGGGTCGGAATTCCTGGGATGTCAACGGATTGCTGCACATCGGAGGGGAGTTGTTCTAGAGTGTTCGGCTATGACGAACAATGATCCGGATTCGCCGGAGAACTCGCGCTACTGGGTGCGCAGCGTTGCCAGGGCTGCCGAGCTGCTCGAGGTGCTGTCCGGTGCGCCGGCTCGGCGGGGGATGTCGGTGACCGAGCTGGCCACGGCGCTCGGGCTCAGCAAGAGTTCGGCGTTCTCGACCTTGCAGACGCTGTCGCACTTCGGCCTGGTCGCCGACGACGGCGAGGGCATGAACCGCCGCTACCGGCTGGGGATGACGCTGGCCCGGCTGGGCTCCCGGGCGCGTGACCAGCTCAGCCTGGTGGACGTCGCGCGGCCGCACCTGACGAGATTGACCGCGGAGGTCGGGTTCAGCTCGCGCCTGGCGGTGCCGGACAGCGATCAGGCGGTGGTCGTGGACCAGGTCGCCACGGCCGAGGGCGTGCAGATCGAGCTCCGGATGGGTTTCCGCGAGCTCCCGCACTGCACCGGCCTGGGCAAGGCGCTGCTGTCGACGATGGACGACGCGGCCGTGTCGGCGCTGATCGCCCGCACCGGTCTGCCGCGGCGTACGACCAAGACGATCACCGACGAGGCAGCGCTGCGTGCACACCTGGACGACATCCGCGGTCTCGGCTATGCGGTCGACGACGAGGAGGACGCCGAAGGCGTGTTCTGCATCGGCGCGCCCCTGTTCGGCGCGGGTAACACCTGCGTCGGGGCGATTTCGATCACTGGTCTGAAGCTGGGGCAGCCGTCCTGGCGGTACGCCGAACTCGGTCGCGTCGTCCGCGACACCGCGGCCCGGATCTCGGTCGGTCTCGGGTACGCCGCCGACCACGAATCCCGCTGATTGCTTGACCGCGCCAGGCGATGAGCCTACGGTGATGCCCACTCGTACCGGCGGACCCTGACCCCAGCCCGGGTCTCGGACCAGCCGCCGGACCTCCGCCTTCAGCCTCGCTCGGATCCCGGGCGCCGGCCGCTGTTCGCACCGCACACGGACGACCATCTGTCGATTCGTCCGAAGGCTGAGGTGCACGGCATGACTCGCACCCGTTTGTTGGCATCAACTGCGTCCGCAGTGCCGGTCCGCAGCGTCCCCACGGTGGGACAGTTGCTGGCGGCACCTGTCGCCGCCGTACCCGCGGGCACTCTGGTCAAGGTGCTCGGCTACCACACCGCCGGTGACGGCGGTGGGATGACGGTCCGCTGGGATCCGCGCGCCACGGCGCCGGGCAACTGCGGAACAGTCCTCGACCCGGGTTCTGCTGTCGGCCGATGGCTGCAACTGCACGACGGTGTCGGTGACTTCCGCCGATTCGGTCTGTTCGGCACCGCCGAGGCGGCCGACGATGCGCTGGACGCGATGGTGAACGATCCGGCGATCCGTCGCATCGAGGCGCATACCGATCTCCGCTTCGCCCGCCGGCACACGTACTTCCGCAGTGAGCTCGAGCTCGACTTCGGCGGCCATACCGTCGTGACCAAAGGGATCGAGCGGAACACCCACGACAACCCGTTCGGTGCCGTGCTGTACTTCCGCGGCAACCGCGCAGAGACGTCGGCCACGGTCACGCTCGCGGCCCCGCTGGCCGAACTCAGCGATGTCTTCGAGGTGCCCGACTCCGCTGCGTTCGGTGTCGGCACCTGGTGGGCAGTCGAGAGCGACGTCGTGCCCGGCGGCGGCCGGTACGAGCGTGAGCTTCAGAAGCTGTTGCAGGTCACCGAGATCGTGGACGCCACCCATGTGCGGTTCAACTACCAGAACGGCTGGGCATTCGCGGCCGGCCGGAAACTCACCTACACAAAGGTTGAGCCGGTCACGCAGGTGCACGTCCGCAACATGGTCTTCATCGGTGCGGACGCCGGGGTGAAGGATCCGTACGTCGACGGCAGCGGCGCCCCGGACGAGTTCGAGTACACCGGTTCACACCCGATCGCCTTCGAGTACGCCGTTCGCTGCGACGTGTCCGGTATCCACGCCACCGGCACCTGGTGGCCGGTGATCATGCGCCGTTGGTGCACGCACTTCCGCACCACCCAGTGCTCGCTGAAGAATCCGCCGACGGTCTTCTACGGCGGCGCCGGTTATCTCACCCAGCAGATCTACTGTCTCTACGGGCACATCGCCGACTGCCTGTCGTCCAACGCACGTCACCTGAACGACCTGACCGCGTCGGCGCACTGCTTGGTGGAGAACTGTCACGGAGACGGCGACGACACCGGCGGCAACCCGTTCACCACCCACGGCCAGTACGAACACGACCTCACGTTCGTCGGCAACAGCGGGCTGCTGGACATCGCCAACTCCGGCTCGCTGTGGGGTACGTCGGCCAAACGGATCACGATCCGCAAACACCGGATGTCGTGGTTCGTGGCGCTGACGAAGATCACCGACCTGACCCTCGAGGACGTCCACGTCACGGCTCGCTCGACGTTCGATCCCGGCGGCACGTTCCAGGTCAACGCCGACGGCCTGCAGCTCAGGGGTTGTACGGGCGTGACGCTCAACATCGGCCGTCGTTCGGGACGATCGAGCCGGCCGAACCTAGTCAGCGACTGCAGCTTCGCGGCACCGCCCGGTACGACGATCGGTCAGACGCCGATCGACGTACCGCTGACTTTCCGGCGCTGCACCTTCAGTGGTGCGGACGGCTGGGTCTTCAACTCGTCCGGCCCTGTGCACTTCGAGGATTGCATTGTCCGTGGCACAGCCGGGGCCCCGATCACGTTCAAGAACTCCGACGTCGTCATCACCGGGGGACGCTGGACCGATGTGGGTCTCCAGCTCACCGCAGTCCGTGACCAGCGACTGCACGTGGGCGGTGGTGCCCTCTTCAAGGGGACCAACCAGGCGAAGGCGCTACTGTCCCGCCAGGGCGGACCTGGCACCGTGACCTGGGAACTCAACAGCTACACGTCCGTAGCGTCCGCCGGTGACACGGCACATCTCCTGATCGATGCCGGAGGCAACCGCTTCCGATGCACCGGGGCGACCTTCGACGGTGGCCGCATCGCGTTCGCGGCAGCCGCCTTCGCGGATTCGTCGTACGCGCTCCACAGCCGCAACGTCGAGACCGCGGTCACCCGCGACGTCCCGGCCGGCTCCGACCGGCTGTCCGTCGGCGACAACCTGACTTTCTGATCACGTAAGGAGAACCGTCATGTCCGGAAAGGGATCCCTGGCGCGCAGGTCCGTGCTCCTCGCCGCCGGCGCCGGGGGACTGGCTGTGGCCGGCCCGGGCGCGCTGGCCACGGCCTCCGCCGACGAGGGCGACCGACTCGTCCCGGCCTTCAGCGTGCCGACCGTCGCTGACCTGGTCGCTCTGCGCACCGCGGGGCTGGCCCCGGGGACTGCCGTCCAAGTCCTCGGCTACCGATCGCCCGGTGACGGAGGCGGCCAACTGGTGCGGTGGGATCCGGCGAGCCAGGTGCCGGTCAACGGTGGCACCGTGCTGAAGCCGACCGCAGGTGGCGGCCGGTGGCTCGCCGTCCACGACGGCGTCGCCGACTTCCGCAGGTTCGGAATCTTCGGCGCGGAGACCACCGCGGACGACGCGCTGGTCGCGATGGTGAACGATCCGGCGATCCACCGCATCGAAGCGCACACCGATCTGCAGTTCGCGAAGCGGCACGTCTTCCACCGGTCACACCTCGACCTCGACTTCGGCGGCCACACCGTGGTCACCGACGCGATCGAGCCGACCGGCCCGGACGAGCCGTTCGCCGCGGTGATGTTCTTCCAGGGTGTGTTGGCGGGCACGGTCGTGACCCGCGCTCTGGCCGACCCGACGCCGGAGTTGCGTGACGTGTTCGACGTCGGCGACTCGGCGAAGTTCGAGGTCGGTTCGTGGTGGACCGCGGTCTCGGACCAGGCCACCTGGGACGCGCCGAAGCCCGGCCGGGACCAGCGCGAGCTGCAGAAGTTCGTCCAGGTCACAGAGATCGTCGATGGTTCGCACATCCGGGTGAACTACCTCAACGGCTGGAATCTCGCGGCCGGCCGAGTGGTCACCTGGACCAAGGTCGAACCGGTCCAGCACGTCAATGTCCGCAATCTCGTCTTCCGCGGCAAGAAGGTGGCCCCCAACGAGCCCGCGCTCGGGTCCCACCCCTTCGCGTTCGAGTTCGCCGTCCATTGCAACGCCAGCAACATCCACGGTACGGCGACGTTCTGGCCGCTGGTGATGCGGCGTTACAACACCCACTACCGGACCGAGCAGTGCACCCTGACCAACCCGAGCAGCGTCACGTGGGGTGGCGCCGGGTACCTGACCCAGCAGATCTACTGCCTGTACGGTCACGTGTCCGACTGTCATGTGTCGAACACCCGGCACCTCAACGACTTCACCGGGTCGGCGTACTGCTACGTCACCAACTGCCACGGCGACGGTGACGACCAAGGCCCGTTCGTGACCCACGGGCAGTACGAACACGACCTGGTGTACACCGGCAACTCGGGCCTGATGACGTTCGCGAACTCGGGCGCGACCTGGGGCGGCCGGGCGAAGCGGATCACGGTCCGCAAGCACATCTGCTCCTGGTTCGTGGCCCGCGTGAAGATCACCGACCTCACCCTCGAGGACGTCCGGGTGATCGGCAAACCCGGGTTGGCCGGCTCAGGGATGCTGTGGGTCAACGCCGATGGCGTGCAACTGCGTGGCTGCCAGGCGAGCGACACATTGATCATCTCCCAGGCCACCGCTGACTCGACGCGGCCGAATGTGATCGAGGGCTGCACCTTCGCGTTCACGACCGCCGCGACCGACATCGTCCAGGCATCAGTGACCACACCGGTGCATTTCGACCGGACGACCCTGCTGAATCTCGACGGTCACCGGTTGAGCGGCACCGGCTCGATCACGTTCACCGGCTGCAACCTGCGGGGTTCCTCGGCGAGCGCGGCACCGGTCGCAGTCGCGGCCACAGGTCTGGCGGTGCGATCCGGCGAGACGATGAACACCGGGTTCGCGCTGCGTGGCACGACCGATCAGCGGGTCGACCTCGGATCCGGCGCCCGGCTGGGCGGATCGAACTCCGCGAAGGCGTTGCTGTCCCGCACCGGAGACACCGGCACGGTTCGGTGGGAGCTCGGTGACTACACCAGCGCGGCCGCCGACGCCGCGACGGCGCACCTGGCCTTGTCCGGCGGCACGAACACATATCGCGCCGTGGGCGCCCGGTTCACCGGCGGCCGGCTGCTGCTCGCCGCGGCGGCCTTCGGCGGTTCGTCGTACCTGCAGCACACAGCCTGCGTCGAGGAAGGCGTCGAGCGGACCGAGCTGCCACCGGACGGCCCTCGGGTCAGCACCGCCGGGAACCTCACGATCTGAGCTGGAGACACCGCAGTGGTCAACATTCCTACGAAAGAAGGTCAATCATGAAACGGCTCCTAGCCCTCACGGCCGCGCTCTGCCTCGGCGTTGTCGCGGCCTGCGGTTCCGGTGGTTCCGGTGGTTCGGACGCAGACAGCGGATCGGTGACGATGTGGATCTATCCGGTGGTGCCGGACCAGGCCAAGCACCAGGCCTTCTGGGACCAGCGGATCGCCGACTTCAAGAAGGCCAACCCGAACATCGACGTCAAGGTCGAGATCTTCCCGTGGCCGCAGCGCGACCAGAAACTGCAGACCGCGATCGCGGCCGGCAAGGGGCCGGACGTGGTGTACCTGATCCCCGACCAGTTGCCGAAGTACGCGAAGAACATCGAGCCCGTCGACTCGTACCTGTCCGACCAGGACAAGGCCGACTACCTCGACAACGCGAAGGCGGCGGTGACCTACGAGGGCAAGATGCTCGGTGCCCCGATCCTCACCAGCACCAGGCCGCTGGTGTGCGACCGCAAGGCGTTCCAGGCCATCGGCGAGACGTCGTACCCGAAGACCTGGGACGACCTGCTCGCCCTGGCGCCGCGGTTCAAGGCCAAGGGGATCGACGCGACGAACTACTTCGCCTCACCGGACGCGACGCTGAACGAGAGCTTCTACCCGCTGCTCTGGCAGGCCGGCGGTGACGTCTTCTCCGCCGACGGCAAGTCCGTGGCCTTCGACGGGGAGGCCGGCGTCAAGGCTCTGGAGTTCCTGAAGAAGCTGGTTGACGGCGGGTACGTCGAGAAGGATCTGCTCTCGTCGATCCCGAACATCGAGCAGACCCACATCGCCCAGCACAAGGTTGCTTGCACTTGGCAACAGGCGCCGGCCGATGTCGAGGCCTTCTGGGGTAAGGAGAACGTCGTGGTGCTGCCGCCGCTGACGGAGACCAAGAGCGTCGGCTACGGCACCGTCGGCTCGCTGTCGATTCTCTCGGGCGCGAAGTCGAAGGCCGCGGCCGGCAAGTGGGTGGCGTTCGCCGGCCAGCCGAACGTCGCCAAGGAGTACGACCTGGCGGCGAATCTGTTCTCGCCGCGGAAGTCGACCGGTCAGCTGTACCCCAACGACCCGGTGCAGAGCGCCATGGAGAAGACGGTGACGCTGACCACGGTCGGCTCGCTGAACGCGAAGTCCCGTGACGTGATGGCCGTGCTCGCGCCGGAGATCCAGGCAGCGCTGCTGGGGAAGAAGTCCTCGCAGGACGCGCTGAGCTCGGCTGCCGAGCAGGCGAAGGGCTTGCTCGGCCAATGACTGCCACGATTGAGCGGGGCGCGCCGGCCGGGCCGACCGGCCCACCGGCGCGCCCGCGTGCGCGGCGCTCGCCGCTGCAGCGCCGCGAGGCGAGGTTCGGGTTGTTGTTCGCGTTGCCGTGCTTCCTGCTGTTCCTCGCCTTTCGCTTCGGCCCTGGGCTGGCCGGGGTGGCGCTGGCGTTCTTCCATTACGAGGTGGGCGATACGCCGCGCTTCACCGGGCTGGCGAACCTGAGCCGGTTGTTGAACGACGACCTGTTCTGGAAGGCGCTGCGCGTGACGGTGGTGTACAGCGTGATCGCCGTACCGCTGTCCCTGGTGTGCTCGCTCGCGATGGCGCTGCTGGTGCGGAAGAAGTTCCGTACCGTGACGTTCTTCCGGTCGGTGTTCTTCCTGCCTGTCGTCACCAGCTTGGTGCTCGCGGCAACGGTCTTCACGTGGATCTTCTCCTCCGACGGGCCGTGGACCCGGATCACCGGACCGGTGCTCGGCTGGCTCGGCGGGTACGACGGTTCGTGGTTGGCGAGCTCGGTCTGGGTGTTGCCGGCGATGGCGCTGGTGAGTGTGTGGTCCAGGTTCGGTTACGGGATGCTGATCATCCTGGCCCGGTTGCAGGACCTGCCGGCGGAGCTGGAGGAGGCGGCGCTGACGGACGGCGCCAGCTCCTGGCAGCGGTTCCGCTACATCGTGCTGCCGCAGCTCAAGCCGGCGCTGTTCTTCTTGGCGGTGATCGAGACCACCGGGTCGTTCCAGGTTTTCGACCTGGTCTATGTGATGACTGGCGGTGGCCCGGCGCACGGCTCGTACACGCTGGTCTTCCAGCTGGTCGACCAAGGCTTCAAGTTCTTCGATCTCGGTTACGCCAGCGCGATCGGCCTCGCGCTGTTCGTGATGACGATCGTCGTCGCCGTCATTCAGCGGCTGACCCTGGGGAGGGAGTCATGACGACATCACCAGCCTGGCGGGTGCTGCGCGGTTTGCTGCTGTGCGGTGCCGCGGTCGTAACGATCTTCCCGTTCTACGCGATGGTCATCCTGAGCCTGAAGCCGGCAGAGGCCATCCGGTTCCCACGGAGCCTGCTGCCCGGCGGATTGACCACCGAGGCGTACCACGCGGTGATCGGTGGCCAGGGTCTGTGGGGCTGGGTCCTGAACACACTGCTGTACTCGGTGATCAGCGTCGTCGCGGTGCTGCTCCTCGCCTCGATGGCTGGCTATGCCTTCGCGAAGAAGCGGTTCCGGGGCCGCGAGGCCATGTTCTGGTCCTTCTTGTCCATGGTGATGGTCCCGTACCACGTCACGATGATCCCGACCTTCATCCTGCTCTCGAAGGCCGGCGGGGTGGACACCTACTGGGGCCTCATCCTGCCGACGCTGGCCAACGCGCAGGCTGTCTTCTTGATGCGCCAGTTCATCCTGAACCTGCCGGACGAACTGTTCGAGGCGGCCAGGCTGGACGGCTGCGGTGAGTGGCGGCTCTTCCTGACGATGGTGCTGCCGTTGTGTAAACCAGTGCTCGCGACGCTCGGCACGTTCGTCTTCCTGTGGCACTGGAACGACTTCCTCTGGCCACTGATCGTCATGCAGGGCCGAGAGCACTGGACCCTCACCGTCGGCATCGCCTCGCTGCAGCAGGAGCAGGTGCCGCTCAACGTCGTGTTGGCCGGCTCTGTCGTCGCGCTGGTGCCGATCTTCTGCGCGTATCTCGTCGGCCAGCGGTACTTCACCGAGGGCGTGACCATGTCCGGAATCAAGGGGTAACGAATGTTCTCATCAGTCGACGCGTTGAACGACCGTCTCACCACACCGTCCGATGCACTGATCGCCGACCTGGCGAAGGGCGGCGGCGACCTTGTCATCCTCGGTGCCGGCGGCAAGATGGGCCCGACCTTGTCGTTGCTGGCTCGGCGCGGTCTGGACGCCGCCGGTCGTGGCGACGACCGGGTGCTCGCGGTCTCGCGCTGGTCGGATCCGCGGGCCAAGGCCACGGTCGAGGCCCGCGGAATCACCCCGGTGCCCTTCGACCTGTTGTCCGACGACGATCTCGCCGAGCTGCCGGACGCCGCGGACGTGGTGTTCATGATCGGCGCCAAGTTCGGCACGGCCTCGGCGCCGTCCCTGGCCTGGGCGGTCAACGCGGCGCTGCCGGCGAAGGTCGCGGAGCGGTACGCCGACGCCCGGATCGCGGCGTTCTCGACCGGCAACGTGTACCCGCTGGTGCCGCTCGGTTCCGGTGGCAGCCGAGAGACCGACTCGGTCGGGCCCGTCGGCGAGTACGCGATGTCGTGCCTCGGCCGGGAGCGTGTCTTCGAGCACGCCGCCGAGCTCCGCGGCACGAAGGTCTCGGTCCTCCGGCTGAACTACGCCGTCGATCTGCGGTACGGCGTACTCGCGGATCTCGCCACACAGATCGTCGCCGGTGCGCCGGTGGACGTCACGACCGGCGCGGTCAACGTCGTCTGGCAGGGGTACGCCAACGAGGTGGCGTTACGCAGCCTCGGCCACGCGAGCAGCGACGTCTTCACGGTGAACGTCACCGGTCCGGAGCTCGCGTCGGTACGGCGTCTTGCCGGCGATCTCGCGTCCGCACTGGGCCTGCCGGTGTCGTTCACCGGTGAGGAGGCACAGACCGCGTTGCTCAACGACGCGTCACGCTGCCACGGGCTGTTCGGTTACCCGGACGTTTCACTGGCGACGCTGGTCGGCTGGCAGGCCGAGTGGGTCGCGGCGGGTCTGCCGATGGTGGACAAGCCGACCAAGTTCGCCGTACGAGATGGGAAGTTCTGATGCCGCTCATGCCCCAAGACGTCGCCGCGCTGCTCTCGGCGGGGACGGTGATCCCCGCTCATCCCTTGGCGTTGACCGCTGACCGCAAGTTCGACGAGCGTCGGCAGCGGGCGCTCACTCGCTACTACCTCGCGGCGGGTGTGGGGGGCTTGGCGGTCGGGGTGCACACCACCCAGTTCGAGATCCGCGAGGCGGGGCTGCTGCGCCCTGTGCTCGAGCTCGCCGCGGAAGTATCGGGCGCCGAGGCCGGGCGACCCGTGGTGAGGATTGCCGGGGTGTGCGGCCCGACCGCACAGGCCGTCGCCGAGGCAGCGCTGGCGGCGGAGCTGGGCTATCACGCCGTACTGCTGTCGCCGGCTGTCTCTGGCGCTTCTGAGGAAGACCTGCTGAATCGAGCCCGTGCGGTCGGGGAAGTGTTGCCGCTGGTCGGCTTCTATCTGCAGGAGGCGGTCGGTGGTCCGGTGCTGTCGCTGGACTACTGGCGGGCGTTCGCGGCGATCGAGTCGGTCGTCGCGATCAAGGCGGCTCCGTTCAACCGGTACCGCACGCTGGACGTGGTCCGGGCGGTGGCTGAATCCGGCCGTGAGATCGCGCTCTATACCGGCAACGACGACGCGATCGTGCACGACCTGCTCACGGATTTCGGCGACGGCCAACCGCACTTCGTCGGCGGACTGCTCGGCCAGTGGGCCGTGTGGACCTGGCGAGCTGTCGAGCTGCTGGCACAGGTCAAGGACGCACGCGCCGGCGACGCCGATGCGCTGGCACTCCTGAACGCCCGGGCGGCCGGCATCACCGCCGCGAACGCCGCCGTGTTCGACGCGGCCAACGGCTTCGCCGGTGTGATCGCCGGAGTCCACGAGGTACTGCGCCGGCAAGGGCTGCTGGCCGGGACCTGGTGCCTGGACGAGAAGGAGACGTTGTCGCCCGGCCAGGCAGACGAACTCACCAGGGTCTGCGCGGCCTATCCCTGGCTCGTCGACGACGACTTCGTGGCGGAGCACCTGGACACATGGCTGAGCTGAACATCCTGTGTGCGGTGGCGCCGGATCTTCGGCGGCAGTTCTTCGGCGTCGACCGTGAGCTGCGTGGACTCGGCGACGTACGGATGCTGGATGATCCGGCGAAGCTGGTCGCGGCCGACTTGGCCGGTGTCGACGTACTGATGACTTCCTGGGCGACGCCCCAGTTGAATGCGCGCCTGATCACCGAGGCGGATGCGCTCCGCTTGGTGATGCACACCGGGGCCTCGGTGAAACCGATCGTCACTCGCGCGCTGTTCGACCGCGGCGTCCGGGTCAGCCAGGCCGGCCAGGGGATGGCCCGGTCGGTCGCCGAGGTAGCGCTGACCTTCACGCTGATGCTGCTGCACCAGGTACCGCGATTCGACCGCGCGTTGCGGTCCGGAGCGACCTGGGATCAGGCCGAGTGTGCGCCGCCGCGACACGAGCTGGCCGGTTGCCGGGTCGGCGTGCTGGGAGCGTCCCGCACGGGCAGGGCGTACCTGGCTCTGGTGCGGGCACTCGGCGCTGACGTCGCGGTATCGGACCCGACGCTGTCCATAGCGGACGCCGACGCGTTGGGCGTTGCCCTCCTGAGCGTCGACGACCTGCTCCGCCGTTCGCAGATCGTCGCTCTGCACGCACCTGTACTCCGCGAGACGCGGCACCTGATCGGTGCTCGCGAGCTGGCGCTGATGCCGGACGGAGCGGCATTGGTCAACACCGCACGTTCCTGGCTCACCGACGAAGCGGCGCTCCTGACCGAACTGCGGAGCGGGAGGCTGTCGGCCGGCCTGGACGTCTTCGACATCGAGCCGTTGCCCGTCGACGCGGAGATCAGGTCATTACCCAACGTCGTACTGACGCCGCACCAGGCCGCGGGCACCGTCGAGGGCCGGCTGCGGCAGGGCCGCATCGTTCTCGACGAGATCGAGCGGTTCCGGACCGGACAGCCGCTCGAGCACGAGGTGACACGGAAGTCGCTGCGATGGATGGGGTGACAATCAGGCAGGCCGTGGCCGGTGATGCCGTTCCGATGGTGTGGCGCGACGCGTTCGGGGAGGTGCCGTGGCAGGTACCCCTGTACGTACAGGACGCAGGCAGATTCGATCGCACATTCGTCGCGGTGTCGGGGCGCACGGTGCTCGCGACCGTCTACTACCTGATCCGCCCGATCCGCGGCGAGGACGGGGCACCCGTCCCGGTCGGGTGCGTCGCCAACGTCGCCAGCCGGCCACAAGCCCGCGGCCGAGGACTGATACGCCGACTGCTCGCCGAGGCGATCATGGACATGGAGAGTCGCGACGTAGCCTGGTCGCTGCTGTTCACCGGCACTCCAGGGGTGTACCAACGGTCCGGCTGGAAGACACTGACACGGCGCTATCGCGCCGGCCGCATCGCGCCGCCCGACCAAACGATCACCGGAATGGACGTCTGGGACGCGAGCCTGCAGGACTGGCCGGTCCTCGCTGAGCTGTACGACGCTTTCAACGCGTCTCGACCACTCACGACGGTCCGCACCGCGTCGGACTGGCAGCGCCGGGTTCGGATCTGGTACGCCGACTCGGAAATCCTCCTCGCAGGGCAGCGGAACAAGCCCGACGGCTATGCCGTGCTGCGATGGGACGCAGGCGAGGCAGAGGTACAGGAGATCGGTGTCAAGTCCGTCGCGGCGGCCGCCGCACTCCTCGGCGCGGTGGCGCGTCGCGCGCTCGCCCGGGGAGTAGACCGTTGTCGACTGCCCCTACCTGACGACCCGCTGCTGACCGGTCCTACCCGCGACCTGCTCACGACCCCCCAGTCGGACCTCACCGATGCCACCGCAATGATCCGGCCAGTCTCCCGGCCCTCCGGCCAGTTCGGCCCAGAAGCAGCGCACTGGCCCGCCGACTACTTCTGACCGGTCTGCTACGGGGTTGTCTTCAGTTGTTTGCGCATGCGGCGGATGGAGCGGGCGTTGCGGATGACGTTCAGGAGCATGCCGAAGAGGCCGAGTGCTTGGACGCCGGACAGTGGGCTCCAGTAGTCGCGCCAGATGAGGATCTCGCCGTTGCGCGCCTTGAGGAGTTGGACGTACGGCATCCGGTACTCCTTGCCGGTCCTGACGACCGTGCCACGCGCTTCGTACTCCGCGATGATCACTTCCGGATCCGCTGTCTCGTGGACTGTCAGATTGTGGAAGGTCTTCAGCTCCAGCGGGGTCTTCGTGATGGAGGTCAGGTACTGCCGGACCGGCTCGCGACCGACGAGGTACTTCGGCACACCGGGCGGAGCGAACGGCAACTCGTGCGCACCGTCCTTCGCGAACATCTCGGCGAAGCCGTTCAGATCCTTGTTCAGGAACAGTTCATGCGCCCGCTCCAGCACCTCACGGGTGCTCGGAACGGTCGTTGCCTTCGACTCGGTCATGCTGGTCAGCTCTCCTGTCGTGGAAGTTTCAGTCAACGCTTGTTGCCTGAAATGACTGTAGCCAGGCCGAGTCGATTGAGTCAACATGCGTAGACTGAGTGCATATCGACCATGCCGGGATTGGGTCGGCAGTGTGGGGTTCGGGCCGGGTACCGGTGGGGGTGTAGCGGAAGCGCCGCGGGATGCGGCTGTAGGAGGCTGGCAGTACACCGTCGGTTATGGGCGGTCTTGTCAGGGAGTGGCCATGATGCGTCGGCGAGGCGCGGTCCATGGGGGCGGGGAGCCCGACGTGATCGAGGTCGGACTGGATGAGTTGTTCCGGTTCGGTTCCGAGGACGAGGACGAGGACGAGGACGAGGATGCGGACGCGGGCAGCGAAAGCGACTATGCGCAGCCGGTCGATGACGAGGATGATGCCGAGCCGGACGCAGTTGAGCAGTGGCGAGCGGACGAGCCTGAGCCGGCGGGTGCGTCGTTCGGTGCCGCCTTCTTCGGCTGGCTGGTCGCCGGCAGTTCCGCCGTACTCCTGGTGGCGTTGGTCAGTGCCGTTGGCGCGTTGATCGGCTGGGACAAAGTTGCCAGCTGGTCAGAGAGTCGCGCCGGCGGCGGCTGGGTGTATGTCGGCGCTTGGATAGTTCTTGTTGTGTCGACGGGAGTCGGCGCTTTCTTGGGCGGTTACACGAGTGGACGGATGGTGCCGTCGCAGGGAGGACGACAAGGCCTGGACGTGTGGGTCTTCAGCTGGTGCGCCTCTGTCCTGATCCTGGGGCTGGGGTACGTGGCGGACCGCCAGTACCACCTCGCTGCCGGCGTCGACTGGCCGTCCTTGCCGATCGCGGAGGCCGACCGGACAGTGGCGGTTCTGGTCGCACTCGCCGCGCTCCTGCTTGTCACGCTGGTGGGGTCGGTGCTTGGTGGTGCCGTCGGGAACAGGTGTTACTCGCGCCTGAGTAAGACCAACAAATCCAGCAACTGATCGTGGTGCGACCGGCGGATCCTGTTTCTGAGAGGGTGGGACGGTGTCTGATCGTCCTGAACTCGTTGCCGGTGCCCGCGGAGACGACCTCCGGGTTGTCTACAACGCCGCTCTGCACAATCTGCTCGACGTCAACGTCATTGCCGATGCCGCGTCCGGTACGGCGTACCTCCGGGCCGGCGGCGGGTACTCCGATCCGTGGACGCGCGACGCGGCGATCAACTCCTGGCATGCGGCCAGCCTGCTGGCTCCGAACGTCGCCGAGCACACCCTGCGCAAGGTCTGCGCCGGCGGACTGGTCGCGCAGGACAACCAGTGGTGGGACCAGATCATCTGGGTGATCGGCGCGCGACACCACTGCCTGGTCACCGGCGACACCGCCTTCTCGGCGGATGCGTTCCGGATCGGGAGTGCCTCGCTGGAGGTCCTGCGGCGCGACCGCTTCGACCCGGGCACCGGCCTCTATCGTGGCCCCGCCCTGATGCAGGACGGTATCGCCGGCTATCCGGAGCCGCCGTACCAGCCGCACAACCAGTCGTCGTTCGTCCTGGATCACCCCGGTAGTCACGAGATCCGGTGTCTGTCGACCAACGCGATCTACGCCGAGGCACTTCGTTGTCTCGGGCAACTCGCCGCCGAGCTCGGCGAGGACCCGGCCGCGTACGCCGCTCAGCGCGCCGAACTCGTGGACGCCATCAACAACCATCTGTGGTCGGCCGAGGCTGAGCGGTACGGCTACTTCCTCGGTCCCGATGGGCTCGATCTCCACCAGGAGACCGCCGGGCTCGCCCTCGCGATCGAGTTCGGCATCGCCGGTCCGGAGCGCGCGGCCGCTCTCCTCGGAGGCATCCACCACGAGCCTTTCGGTGTCGTGAACGTCTGGCCGCACTTCGCTCGTTTCGACGCCGGCCACCCCGGTCGGCACAACGCGATCTGCTGGCCGATGGTCATGGGCCTGTGGGGATACGCAGCTGCCGAGGCGGGGCATGTGGGGGAGTTAGGGCGGACGCTGGACGACCTCGTGAGGCTGTTTCGCTCGAGTGGCGACGAACTGTTCGAGCTCTACAACGCGACCACCGGCGCTGTGGACGGCGGGTGGCAGGTCGGGCGTCAGTGGGAGTCGCTGCCGCACCAGACCTGGTCGGCGACCGCGCTGCTGCGGCTCGTCCACGAGGGCCTGTTCGGGCTCAGGTTCGATCCGGCAGGCATCACCTTCCGGCCGGCGGTGCCACCGCAGTACGCCGGAGAATGGTCACTGCGCTCCTTGAGGTACCGCGCCGCGACGCTGGACATCACCCTCCGAGGCGAAGGCACCCGCGTCCTCTCCGTCCACCTGGACCAGCAGCCCCGGGACGACGCCCGCCTACCCGCGAACATCACCGGCCACCACCAGGTCGAACTCCTCGTCGGCTAGCTCTGCGGCCGGTACCGGTGGTCGGCGCTCAGAGGCCGCAGTCGAAGCCGTCGTTGTTCGGGTTGGCGTCGGCCAGCCGGTCGAGGATCCGGGACGTCCGACGAAGTTCCTCACCTGGAGCGTGCTCCGCGAAGAACGTCGCCACCACCGCGTCGACCACCGGTTCGGCGGTGCGCAGCGCCTCCCGGCCCGCATCGGTGAGCTCGGCCCAGGTGGCCCGCCGGTCCTGCGGCGAGGTGGTCCGGATCACCCAGCCGTCCTTGTCCTCCAGCTTGCCGACCAGCCGGGTCGCGCCGCTGCGGGAGATCATCAACGCCTCGGCCAGCGGTGCCATCCGGAGCTTGCCGCCCGCCTCGTCGATCGCACGCAGCACCTCGTGCTCGAAGTACGTCATCTTGGCGACGCTGCGCAGGTTGTTGTCGAGGTGGGCGTACAGCAGCGTGTCCGCGCGGTACAGCGCCCGCCAGGCCTCGAACTGGTCTCTGCTCATCCGCTGCGTCACCATGGTCCTGAGTATACGCAAAAACTGTTGACACATGAACTGTTCCTACGGGTAGAGTGTGCGCAGATAGTTCACTCGTCAACTCTTGAGGTGTGCATCGTGAGTAGGGTTCGCTGGAAAGCCGTGCGCCCGCTGCGGCATCGGGACTACCGGTTGCTGTGGATCGGCCTGGCCGTGGCCCTGCTCGGCAGCGGACTCTGGCTCGTGGCGCTGGCCTGGCAGGTGATCGAGCTCGGCGGCGGTCCGGTGCAGCTGTCCGTCGTCACCACGGCGTACTCCGTCGGACTGGTCGCCTGCGTGCTGTTCGGCGGTGTCGCGGCCGACCGGTTGTCCCAGCGGTCGGTGATCGTCGCGGCCGACTCGGTCCGTGGCGCGGTGCTGCTGGTCGTCGCCGCGCTCGCGCTGACGGGGTTGCTGGAGGTCTGGCACCTGGCGGTCGGTGCGGTGATCATCGGGGCGGGTGAGGCGTTCCTGATCCCGGCGTACACGGCGCTGGTGCCGCGGCTGCTGCCGCCGGAGGAACTACTGGCCGCCAACGGCCTGGAGGGGACACTGCGGCCGTTGGCGCAGCAGGCGACCGGGCCGGCGCTCGGCGGCCTGGCCATCGCGGCGATGTCGCCCGGCGTGGCGATTCTCGTGGCTGCATTGACGTACCTGTTCTCCGCGGGCTGCGTGCTCGCGATGCATGTCCGGCCCGAACCGGCGGCCGGATCGGTCGCCCGCGAAGGAGCGGACGTGGCGCCGACCGGCGTACGGGCCATGTTCGCGGATCTCCGCGAGGGCTGGACCTACGTACGGCGCACTCGGTGGTTGCTGGCGTCGTTGCTCTTCGGGACCGTCTTCGTGCTGCTGATCCTGGGACCGCTGGAGGTGCTGCTGCCGTTCGCGGTGCGCGACCAGCTCGGCGGGGACGCGCGGGAGTTCGGTCTGGTGATGGCGGCGTTCGGGATCGGCGGGGCCGCGGGTGCGCTGCTGATTTCGTCGCGAAAGTTGCCGCGGCGCTATCTGACGGTGATGACGCTGATGTGGGGTGTCGGATCGGCGCCGTTCGTGCTGCTGGGGATCGCCGAGGACCTGTGGCTGATGGCGGCCGGCGCGGCGATCGTCGGGGCGACCGGCTCGGCGGCGATGGTGATCTGGGGAACGTTGCTGCAGCGCCGGGTGCCCGACCACCTGCGCGGCCGGATCTCCAGCCTCGACTTCTTCGTTTCGCTGCTGCTGATGCCGGTCTCGATGGCGCTCGCGGGTCCGGCCGGTTCGTTCTTCGGCGTCACCGCGGTGTTCGCCGTGGCCGGTATCGGCCCGGTCGTCGTCAGCCTGCTCGTCGTCTGGCTCGGCCGGATGCCCTCCGACGAAATCGCCCACCCGCTCGACCAGGACGAACAGACCGACGCCCTGATCACCGCCGGCGCCTGACCCTCTCCAGGCCCCGGTCGATCAGTGTGGTGCCGGGCGCTTGCGGTGTGAGGACAGGACTTTGGTGAGTTTGTGGGCGGCGTACCACAGTGCGCCGTTGTCGCGACGCGAACGCCAGCGGACGGCGACGGCGCGGCTGCCATGATGTGCACGCAGTACCGAACGGACCTGCTCGATGTCCTCGGCGTTCGTCAGCAACACCATCCCGCCGGCTGACGCCGCCCGGCGGACGGCCGCCTCCAGTGCGTCCTGGCCGAGCTCGTCGACGCCTTCTGGTGCACCGATGATGACGATGGGGACGCCCAACTCGTCCAGCCAGTAGCCGCGGATCACGAGTCGCTGCTGCTCCTCGGCGACAGCGGCCAGGGCCGGAAGTTCACGCTGCGCCAGCGCGACCATGGTCTCGTGGTACGACGACGCGCTGGACGACGGATCGAACGAGATGCGCTGCAGACCGATTTCCTCGGGCAGCCGCCCGGTGCCGCCGATCACCAGCAGGAGTACGCCGGTGAGCAACGTCGCGACCGACATGTACCCGCTCTGCTCGCGCAGGCCCATGAGAACGGCCGCTGCCTGGTTAGCGGCGGGCCAGGCGGCCCATGAGCTGGACGACTTGGCGGCGTGGGAGCAGCTTGCTGGCGACGGCGAGGGGGCGGCCGTTGGTAATCACCGACGGTGGTGCGGAACGCCGGTCGAGCGTGTCGAGGGCGATCGTCACGACCTGCTCGGGGGTGGCTCGCTTCGTGCCGTAGTCGGCTGTCTGGCTACCGGCGGCGTCGTAGAACTCGGTGTCCGTCGCACCCGGGCAGACGGCGAGGACACGCAGCCCGCTGCCGCGCGACTCCTCCCACAGGCTTTCGGTGAAGCTGAGGACGAACGCCTTGGTGGCGCCGTACACGCTCATGTACGGCGTGGGCTGGAAGCCGAGGAGGCTCGCGACGTTGATCAGTACGCCGTTGCCGGCCGTTGTCAGCGGCTCGATGTAGGCGCGGCTCAGGTCGACCAGAGCGCCGATGTTGAGCGCGATCATGCTTTGCAGGCGTTCCGCGTCCTCGTCCTTGAAGGCGTCGTGGGTGCCGAAGCCGGCGTTGTTCACCAGGCTCGTCGCGTGGATGCCGCGGGATTCGAGTTCGGTCCGGAGGGTCCGGCCGGCGTCGGGCCGGCCGAGGTCGCGGGCGACGACGGTCACCGTGATGCCGTGCGCGCGGGTGAGTTCGGCGGCGAGGCTCTCGAGCCGGTCGGCCCGGCGAGCGACGAGCACGAGATCGGACCCGCGAGCGGCGAGCTGGCGGGCGAACTCGGCGCCGAGGCCTGCGCTGGCTCCGGTGACGATCGTGGTCTGTTGGCGGTAGTCGATCTTGGTCATGCGATTCACTGTAGGCATGGTGATGCACTGAGTGCAAATTGCTACATCGAATGAATCGACGTACCCTCGGTGCATGCCTCAGAAACAGACGCCTCTTCGGGAGCAGACCCGTTCCGTGGTCCGCTCGCTGCTCGCCCGGACCGCGATCGACCTGTTCGCTGCCAAGGGGTACGACGGCACGACGCTCGACGAGGTCGCCGCGGCAGCGGGTGTCTCCCGGCGGACGCTGTTCAACTACTTCCGCAACAAGGAGGACCTTGCGCTCAGCGGCCTGTCGGAACAGGGCGAACTGATCGCCGCCCGTCTCGCCGAGCGCCCTGCCGACGAGGATCCGTGGACGTCGCTGCGCGCCGCGTTCCAGGTGCTCGAGGAGATCGAGACCACAGCCGAGCGCCGGCTCGAGCTGATCACGCTGCTGTTCGGCAACGAGAGCCTGCGTGCCGGCCACGCCGAGAAACAGGCTCGGTGGCAGGACCTGCTCGCCCCGCTGATCGAGCCGCGCCTGCCCGACTCCGAGCACCGCGCCCTGGAGGCGCGCGCGATCGCCGCCGCGGCGATCACCTGCCTGCAGGCCGCAACAGAAGAGTGGATGCGCCTGGGCGGGAGGGCCGACCAGTTCGACCTCTACGACACCGCCGTCCGGGCGATCCGCGGTTCGGCCTCACCCCCAGAGAAGAAGATGAGATGACCGATCGCCTCCCTGCCGCCGACCTGCGGAACCTGACCGCCACCCTCCGCGGCGAACGCACCGCGATGCTCGACTTCACGTGCACCCTCGGCGACGACGAATGGACCGCACCCAGCGCCGCGGCGGGATGGCGCATCGCCGACGTCGTCGCCCACCTCGGTGCAACGGCGCGGAACTTCTACACACCCGCCGGATGCGCGCGGTCCTGACCTGGATGATCGCCGTACTGAGCAATCAGGTCGCCCAGGCACCGGTCGCCGGGCTCGACGCCGGCGTCGCCCTGACGCTCACCGGCCCTGGCGGCGGGACCTGGTGGATCGACGAGGCAGGCGCCTTCGCACCAGCCAACGGTACGGTCGCCGCGCACGTCACCGCGCCTGCGCTGACCTTCCCGGACTGGGGCACGCAGCGGTCGTCCTGGCGCGACCGTGACGTCACAATCACCGGCGACGCCGAGCTCGCTGCCCGCTTCCTGGATTCCGTCAACGTCATCTGATGGCTGAGCCGGCGGACGGGACGGTGGTGTCGTCGGGGTGGTCCGGACGTTTGCCGGTGGCAACACTGAAGGTGTGGGCACGTTGGCGGCCGACCTTGTGGGGCCGGTCGGGTTGGAGCTGTCCCGGGCCGTGCAGGAGTTGCCTGGGCCTCACGGCATGCCAGGTGGTCCGCGCTTCGAGTTGAAGTGGGACGGGTTTCGCGCGGGAGCCGTGGTTCGCGGTGGCGAGGTGCGGCTGTGGTCGCGGAACGGCAAGGATTTCACCGCGAAGTTCCCCGACGTGCAGAAGGCGCTGGTTCGGCAGGCCGACGTCGACTGCGTACTGGACGGCGAGCTGGTGGTGTGGGACGGACAGCGCCTGGACTTCGACGCGCTGCAGCAACGGATGGTGAACTCCGTCGCGACGGTCCGTACCCGGCTGGCGCCGGAGCGGCCGGCGTCGTTCATCGTGTTCGACGTCCTCGCCGTCGACAGCGTCGACGTACGCCCCTTGCGGTGGACCGCCCGGCGTAGCCGATTGGAGTCGCTCGCCAAGGACTGGCGGCCGCCGCTGCAACTCTCGCCGGTCACCGACGACCCGGCCGAGGCGCGGGAATGGCTCGCGGCGTTCAAGTCCAGCGGTGTCGAGGGCTTGGTGGCGAAGGGTGCGTCGACCAGGTACCAGCCGGGCCGCCGCGACTGGGTCAAGGTGAAGTACCGCGACACGGTCGAGGTCATCGTGGGGGCCGTGACAGGGTCGCTGAAGCACCCCGAAGTACTGGTTGTCGGGCGGTATCGCGGCAAGGAACTCGAGGTGGTCGGCCGGACGGTCAAGCTGAAACCCGACCAGGGCGCCGCGATCGCTCCGCTGCTGAAGCCGGCCGGTGCGCGGCATCCGTGGCCGGACGAGGTCAGCACCCACTGGGGGCGGGGCAGCAAGACCCCGATCATCAAGGTCCGGCCCTCGGTCGTCGTCGAAGTCGCCGCCGACGCCGCCCTGCAGGCAGGTCACTACCGCCATCCACTCCGGCTCGTCAGGCACCGCACCGACCTCGCCCCGGATGACGTGGAAACCCTTCCCGGCGACTGACTTGGTTGTACTGGCTTGCCGTGTTCAGTGGTCCCTTCCGGTGAGGGTGTCGCGGAGGCGGTCGATCAGGCCGGTACCCGGTGCGAGGATCAGGTTGGCCGGTGGCTTGTCGGGGGCTGACGGGTGCGGCCGGGTCGGAGCGACGGCCTTGGCCTTGACCACCTTGTCGCCGAGTTCGCGGAGTTCGTCGGCCGAGCACGCCTGCTGGAGCCGGGGGAGGAGTTGCTGTTCCTCTTCGGCGATGTGGTGGCGGACGTCGGTGATCACCTTGCCGACGAGTTCGGCGAAAGTGGGGTCGGTTGCTTCGACGCCTTCGAGGTCTTTCAGCGTGCGCTCCACCTCCGCGTGCTCCTCGATCTCGTGATCGGCGACCTGATCTCCGTCGGGCAGTGCCTTGCGGGCGGCGGGGTACATGAACATCTCCTCGGCGACGGAGTGCCGGACGAGTTCGGTGGTCATGTGGTCGGCGAGCGCGCGGCGGTGTTCCGGCGTACCGGACCCGGTCTCGAGCTCGGCGAAGATCCGCTCGACCTCGCGATGGTCCTTGGTGATCACCGCGACGAGGTTCGGTTCGGTTGTCATGGTCGTCTCCTCAGGATCGGCAGGCTGCCCAGCGGTACCCCCGGCGCGGGAGGAGAAACGCTTGCGGAGCGGCCGGTTGCTAGGGCTCGGGTGGGGTACCGGCCGGCCCGTGACGAAGGAGGAGTGGAATGACTCAAGAGTCTGAAAATGATCGGACGACACAGGACCCTGGCGACCAATCCGGGACCGCGTCAGAAGACAGGATCACGGCGAACGAGCGGGAGGACGGAGTTCGCCGGACCGCGGACGACGAGCTGGTTCACCCGGCGGCCGCGGGTGAGACGGATCCGGACGCAGCCGCAGATCCAACCATTCCGCCGGACAGCCCGCACGGTCAGCCAACGGGCGAGGATTGACAGGCGCGCTACAGGGCTGCCGGCGCTCGTGACGACTAATTGCCTCAGGCAAGCAAGCTCCCATGAGTACTGCGGCCCGCGGTGGGAGAACTTTCCGCCCTCTCGGCGCATCTAACAAGTGTTCTGAGGGGGAGCCGTGAAGTCCTTTCACACCATCCGTTCTGTCAACAGCCGATTACCCATCCGTACCGCGTGCTCGCGGTCGCTGCGGCCGCCGTACTCGCGTACGTGCGCGGTGCAACGTACGGCCCGTCAGCCCTTCCGTCGTGGGACGTGCAGGCGCACGATGAGTCATGAAGACCACCGCTGTACTGCCTGAGGGTTACACCGTCCGTCCGGCGGAGCCGTCCGATGCCGAGGCGCTGCTCGACATGCTCGCGGGCTACAACAAGGCGGTCGTCGGGTTCGCCGACACCACGTTGGAGGAAGTCGCCTACTGCATCGACCGGCCTGGATTCGACCGCATGACCGACGGCTGGCTCGTGCTCGCCGAGAACGGTCTGCCGGCCGGTTACGCGACCACGCTCGGCGTCGGCGACCGCCAGTTGATCGACGTCGAAGTGACAGCTCACAACCCAAGTGTCGCCGCCTGGCTGGTCGATCGGACGGTGCAGCGTGCCCGGGAGATGGGACGCGAGCGCGGCCATGCCGAGGTCACTCTCGACGCGTTCGTCTACCGGACCGACGAGTTGTTGCGCGCCCAGCTGTCCGACCACGATTTCACCACCGGTACGACGTACCACCGGATGCGGATCGACCACCCAGAACCGGTTGCCGCCCCGGAGGCACCCGCAGGCGTCCGGGTACGCCGCGGCGCCTTCGACGAGACCACCCGCCGCGCCGCACACCAGGCCACCAACGAATGTTTCCGCGGCCAGTTCGGCTGGGCCGAAACCCCACGCGACGAGTGGATCGAGGCGCACGAGGATCTGCCCATCTTCGAGTGGTCCCAGCTCACGCTGCTCGAGGTCGACGGCCGGGTGGTCGCGGTGCGCGAGTGCACCGACGCGTACATCGAGGCCGAGAACTGCGGTCACATCGGCATGCTCGGCGTCGTCGAGGAGTTCCGGGGCCGAGGACTGGCGAAGTTCCTGCTGCGCGACGCGTTCGCCCTGGACGCGGCCGCGGGACGAGCAGGCACGATCCTGCTCGTCGACACGAACAACCCGACACCGGTCCTCGGCCTGTACCTGTCGGTCGGCATGAACGCCACCCTGGTCTTCGACGGCTGGCGCCGCGTCGTCCAGGTCACCTAGCTCCCGGCCGACGGGCGGGACCACCCGCCGGCCTCCGTGGGAACTAGGCCGGGATCCTCCACTGCTGCACCACGTTTCCGTTGACCGCGGTGTTGTGATCGACATCGAGGCACTTGCCGGCGGCGGACGGCACACGGTGGTGGTCGCCCGCGACGCCGACGACTAGTCCACGACGTCGATGAAGGTGCGTGCTACGACGACGTCTGCGGCGTCGGTTGCCCAGAGCAGCAGCCGGCCGGTGGTGGATGGCGGTGTTAGTTCGATCGGGTCGGTGACCGCGAAGGGTTTGGCGTCGATGGGCGCGGAGCCGGACGCTTCGCCGAGCGACCAGTGCAGGGTCCCGAGCAACGGATTCTGTCCGTGGTGGGAGACGCGGACCGGGACGGTCACCGCGTCTGTGGCGGACGGCAGGACGAGATCGCGGCCCGGCGCCTCAGGGGTCAGGTCGACGATCAGGACGGAGTCCGCGTGGACGTCGGACGGGACGGCGCCACCGAGGTCCTTGGTACGGCGGTCGTAGCTGTAGACGCCGACCGTCTCGTGCTCGATGTCGTACAGCTCGGTGTAGATGTAGCCGGCGTTCCGCGGGTGCCGGCGGAGCTCCTGGGTCTGCCACCGCAGGTGCCAGCCGCGTTCCACGCTCGTCGACCCACCGCCGTACTCGCCGTTCAGCTGCGGCTTGTCCGTCGCGTCGAAGCCGGGCGCGGCGATCGCCTTCTCGGCCACGAACTCCGGCCCCAGCCGCACCGGGAAGCGCCCGTCGCCGGTGTTGATCAACCGGTCCACGATCGCGGCCCACGATCCGACGTTCTCGTCGTAGTAGTGCCAGTCGACCAGATCGGTCTCGACGTGCGCCCAGCCCGAGTTGTCGACGATCGGGCGCGTCGGATCCGCGTCCCGGATGATCCGGTACGCACGCCGGACGGCGTCCTGCTTCGCGGGATCGCCCGGCACGTCCCAGTCCAGGCCCCACTCCTCGTTGTACGCACCCCAGATCACGATGCTCGGATGGTTGCCGTCCCGGGAGACCATCCCGGCCGTCACGTCCTCGAACGCGGTGACGGCCTCGACCGTGAACCGCCCCGTCGACGGCGGCTCGGCCCACACCAGCACGCCCAGCCGGTCGGCCCAGTACAGCCAGCGCGGATCCTCCAGCTTGATGTGCTTCCGTACCAGGTTGAAGCCTGCGACGCGCGCCAGCTCCAGGTCCCGCTGCAGCGCCTCGTCGCTCGGCGCCGTGTGCCCGCCTGTCGGCCAGAACCCCTGGTCGAGCACACCACGGACGTACGTCGGTACGCCGTTCAGCATCAGCGCGCCGCCGTGCCATTCGACCTTGCGCAGCCCGGTGTAACTCCGCACCACGTCCTCGCCCGCGGTCACCACAACCTCGTACAGATGCGGATCGTCCGGACTCCACAACCGTGGTTCGGCGATCGGTACGGTGACCGTCCCGGGCCATTCGCCGTACTCCTGCACCACGACCCCGGGGATCTCGATCCGGACCGGCGACGGCCCGGTGAGGGTGACCTCGATGCCGTCCAGCGCCTCGGTCGGCCGCAGCTCGAGCTGTGAGATGTAGGCCGCCGGCCGCGGCTCGAGCCACACGGTCTGCCAGATCCCGCTCGAGGGTGTGAACGCGCAGCCGTCGTAGTCGTCGGCCGGCATGCTGCGTTGCTTCCCGTGCGGGATGAAGCGTTTGTCCGTCGGAGCCTCGACCCGTACGACGAGCTCGCCGCTACCGCGCGCGTCGAGGAGGTCGGTGATGTCGGCCTCGAACGGGAGGTACCCGCCGTCGTGTTCGACAGCGAGCGCACCGTTGACCCAGACGGTCGCGTGGTGGTGTACGGCGCCGAAGTGCAGGATCGTCCGCTCTCCGGCCCAGTCGTCCGGCCGCTGCAGCTGCCGCCGGTACCAGGCGGTCGGCAGCCAGTGCGCGACGACGCCGGAGTCGGGGTGCTCCCACGGGAACGGTACGACGATGGTCTCTGCGTAGTGATCGGCCTCGCGGGCGAAGTCCCACTCGCCGTTGAGGTTGACCCAGCGCTCCGAACGATCGAAGTGCGGACGGGGATATTCAGGTCTTGGTGTCTTCACAGTTGGTTTCCTCTCAGCCCTTCAGGCTGCCGGCCATGACGCCTTTGATCAGGTGACGCTGCAGGACGACGAAAACGATCAGCACGGGGATCGCGGCCACAGTGCTTGCCGCCAGCAACTGGCCCCAGACACTGGTCCAGTCGGCGCCGAGCTGCCCCGAGCGGATGTTCTGCGCAAGTGCCGACAGCATCACCTGCAAGGTCTGATGCTGTTCGTCGTTGACAGCCACCACCGGCCAGACGAAGTCGTTGTAGATGTTGATGAAGGTCAGTACGCCGAGCGCCGCCAGCCCCGGCCGGATCACCGGGACCACGATGCTGGCGAAGATCCGCAGCTCACCCGCGCCGTCGACGCGTGCGGCGTCCAGCAGTTCGTCGGGGATCGCCATGATCACCTGGCGCATCCAGAACACCCCGAACGCGTCGATCGCGCCGGGCAGGATCAGCGCCTGGAACGTGCTCACCCAGCCGAGCTGGCTCATCTCCAGCAGCAGCGGGATGAGCAGGACCAGCGTCGGCAGCATCAGCGTGGTCAGCACCGTCGCGAAGAGCAGCCGCTTGCCGGGGAAGGCGTACTTCGCGAACGCGAAGCCCGCCATCGGACAGAAGATCATCGTCAGCGCGCCCTTGATCACGACGACGATCGCTGTGTTCCGGAATCCGGTGCCGATCGGGATCGTGTCGAGCATCGAGCGGAAGTTCGTCAGGGTCAGCTGCCCCGGGTCGAAGCTGAACGGGCTCGAGATGATGGCGCCGCCGGGTTTGAACGACGAGATCATCATCCACAACAGCGGGGCCAGGCTGACGACACCGGCCAGCGTCAACAGGCCGTAGCGTCCGGCGGCTCCGAGCTTCATGAGTCCTCCCTCGACCGCAGCAGCCGGATCGACGCGAGCGACAACGCCAGCACCATCACCACGAGCAGCATCGAGTTCGCCGCCCCGAGCCCGAGGTCGGAGTTGGTGATGTGCTTGTAGAGGTACAGCCCCGCGGTCCGGGTCGCGTTGAACGGTCCGCCGCCGGTCACGACGTACGGCTCGGCGAACAACTGGAAGACGGTCAGGGTGCCGATCACGACGACGAAGCTCAACGTTCGCGTCACGAGGGGCACGGTGATCGACCAGAACTGTTGCCAGGCTCCGGCGCCGTCGATCCGGGCCGCCTCGTACACGTCCGCGGGGATTGTCGACAATCCGGCCATCAACAAGATGACGGCGTACCCGGTCGTGCGCCACAGGACGAGCAGCGCGACGGTCACCTTCGCCCCGGCGGAGGTTGTCAGCCAGCCGATTGTCGGCAATCCGATCGACGACAAGCCGTGGTTGACCGCGCCGAAGTCCTGGTCGAACAGGATGATCCACACCTGTGCCATCGCCACCAGAGGCGTCACGAACGGCGCGATCAACGCGGCACTGAACAGCCCGCGGAACCTTGCCTTGCGCAACGCGACCGCGATCGTCAACGCGAGCAGCACCTGCGCCGGCACGACCAGCAGCCACAGCACACCCGAGGTCGCCATCGACTGCCAGAAGTCCGGGCTGGTCAGCAGGTACCGATAGTTCGCGAACCCGATGATCTCCAGCGCGCCGGCCCCGTGCCAGTTCGTGAAGCTCAGTTGCAGCGCGAAGAAGATCGGGTACGCGCTGAAGGCCGCGAAGACCAGGATGAACGGCGCGACGAACAGGTACGGCGCAGCCCTGACCCGGGGCCGGCGTACCCGCCGGGCGGACCGCCGGGTCGTGGCTGCTTCGGTGAGGGTCGCCATTCAGTTGGGTCCCATCAGATTCTTCTGGATCTGGGACGCCGACGTCTTCAGCACCTCGTCGGGACTCATCCGGCCGGCCAGCATCTTCTGCACGTTGACGCCGAAGTAGTCGACGGCCTTGCCCCACCAGGTGGGAATCGTGTAGCCGCCCGGAACCTGCTTGCCCGCCTCGACCGCGACCTTCCAGAGGTCCTGGCCGCCGAGCGCGTCGATCGTCTTGAACAGCGGCTGGTCCGGGTCGAGCGCCGGCAGGTACGACGGGATCGACGTGTTCAGGCCGCCCGGGTAGACGTCGTTCTGTCCGTAGACCGTGGTGTACCCCTCCTTGCTGAAGACGAGGTGCTCGTACAGCCGCCAGGCCAGCTCCGGGTTCTTCGCCTTGGCAGGGATGACGAACGACGAACCGCCCATCACGCCTGCCCGCGCACCGCCGGCCTGCCACGCGGGCAGCGCGGTGGCCCGCCACTTGCCCTTGCTTGCCTTCAGCAACTGCTGGGGAGCGAACACGAACCACTGCGCCCACGGCACGAACACTTGGGTGCCGTTGTCCTGTGTCTGCAGATCGGTCGGCTGGGTGTACTTCGCCAGTGTGCCGAGCCCCTGCGACCGGACCGTGTCCAGCCAGGTCAGCGTCGTGCGGTACGGATCGGAGTCGAGCGTCAGCTTGCCCTGGGCGTCGACCATCGCGCCGCCCTGCTGGTTGGCGAACATGTCGATCCACAGTTGCGCCAGGAACTGGTCGTTCTCGAGGTGGATCGGCCGGGCCTGCGGGAACCTCTGCTGCACGGTGCGCGCCGCGCCGAGCAGATCGTCGTACGTCGCCAGCTTCGTCGGGTCGACGCCCGCCTGAGCGACGATGTCCTCGCGGTAGAAGAGCAGTCCGGGGTCGAGGTCCCACGGCACCGCGACCACCTTGCCGTCGACGGTCACCACGCCGAGCTTGTACGGCGCGATGTCGGACTTGTACTGCTCGATCAGCTGACTCAGATCGTGCAGGTGCGGCGCGACGCCGGTCAGCAGCGCGTCGTCGTAGAACGCGCCGTCGGGGACACCCGCGCCGCTGATCAGGGTCGCCGGGAGCTTGGCGTTGATGTCGACCGCCACGTGGTTGACCTTGACCTGCGGGTACTTCGCGGTGAACGACGCGATCGCCTTGTCGAACACCTTGTACAGGTCGCCGGTGCGGTCCCAGATGGTGATCTCGCCGGACGGTGGTTCGGTCGCACTGCTGCTCGGCAGCGGATCGCCGCCGGTCGTGTTGCCGGGCGCACAGGCGCCGAGTCCGCCGGCCACCAGGGCGGCGCCCGCACCCCGGAACAGGGTCCGGCGCGAAAGGGGATGGGAAAGCTGTGTGGTCATGTCGCGGTCCTTCATGACTTCGCCGAGACTTGCAACGTTGCAAGTTGTCGTCGAGACGGTAAGGTTGCAACGTTGCAAGTGTCAAGACTTCAACGTTCCCCGAAACGAGGTGCACAGTGGCCGCCACACTGCGTGAGGTCGCCGAGCGGGCCGGTGTCTCGGTCCGGACGGTGTCGAACGTCGTGAACGACTTCCCGCAGGTCGCGGCGGAGACCCGCGCCCGGGTGCAGCGCGCGCTCGACGAGCTCGGGTACCAGCCGAACGCCGTCGCCCGGACCCTGCGCAACGGCCGGTCCGGTCTGATCGCGCTGGTGCTGCCCGAGCTCGACGTACCGTATTTCGCCGAGCTGACCAGGGCCGTGATCGAGCAGGCGGCCGTCGCGGGCTACACGGTCGTGGTCGACCAGACCGACGGCGATCCGGTCCGCGAGCGCGAGCTGGTGATGCGCGGCAGCCGGGCGGCGATGTTCGACGGGCTGATCTTCAACCCGCTGGCGCTGGGCGGCGCCGACCTGCGCAACCGGCCGTCGTCCACGCCGGTGGTGCTGCTCGGCGAGCGCGTCGTCGAAGGCGGGCTCGACCACATCATGATCGACAACGTCGGCGCCGCCGAACTCGCCACCCGGCACCTGATCGAGCTCGGCCGGCAGCGGATCGCTGCGATCGGCGACCAGTTCGACGAGACCCGCCAGACCGGCCAGCTCCGGACGCAGGGCTACCGGGCCGCTCTGCAGTTGGCGGGCCGGGAGGTGATCCCGGAGCTCGTCCGCCCCACCGAGTTCTTCCACCGGGCCGACGGCGCCGCCGCGATGGCCGATCTGCTCGCGCTGCCAGACCCGCCCGATGCGGTCTTCTGTTACAACGACCTGCTCGCACTCGGCGCACTCCGCACCGTCCTCAGCCGCGGCCTGCGCGTGCCCGAGGACATCGCCCTGGTCGGATTCGACGACATCGAAGACGGCCGCTACAGCACCCCCAGCCTCACCACGATCAGCCCCGACAAGACGCAGATCGCGAAGAACGCCGTACGACTCCTCCTGAACCGCCTGGACGGCGACCGCTCCGCGCCTGCCGAACTTCCCGCCGACTACACCCTCGAGATCCGCGAAAGCACCATCGGCTGAGCGGGCTGATTGTTCAGTCGCGGACCGGGGTCGCGCGGCATCGGTGGGCGGCGAGCACTTCGCGGCGGCGTGCAGAGGGCGGGCAGAAGAAGACGGCGACGCCGACGACGGCCGCTGCCGTGAGCAAGGTGCGGGTGTGGCCGATCGCGTGGATGGCCGTTCCGCCGAGTGCTGGACCGGTGATGGTGCCGAGTGTCAGTGCGGTGTTGACGGCTGCGAGGCCGGCGGAGGGGCGTCGCGCGAAGACGCTTGCGCTCCAGATGCCTTGGCTCGCGACGACTGCGCTGTAGAAGGCCCCGAAAAGAACGGCGGCCAGCAGGACGAGTGCGAACCTGCTGGCGCCGAGAGCGATGAGCCCCAGCGCGGCTGCAAGGAGTGCGCACGCCGTGAGGTAGCTGTTCCGAAGGCCGATGCGATCGACGACCGAACCGCTCCACGAGGCGATGATCGCCGCCACGCCGCATACGGCGTAGGCGAGGCGGGCCTGGCCGCCGGAGAGTCCGGCAGTTCGGAGCGCCTCGACGCTGAACGTCCACCACACGGCACTTCCGGCACCGATCAGCACCGATGACAGCAGCAACGGCCGCGACTTCGGGCAGACGAACCACGTCCAGCTCAACTGCGGCACCCGAGGTCGTCCCTCGTGCCGTACCTTCGCGGGCGCCAGCGCGGTCGCGATGATGCCCGCAGCGACAGTGAGGACGACGAACGTCAGCCAGGCGAATCGCCAGCTGTCTCCGAACCCCACCGCGACCGGTCCCGCCACGGCGACGCCCCAGCCGGTGCCCGAGCTGATGGTCGACCACGCCAACGCGCGACGCGACGGCGGAGCCTCCTGATCGACGATGTCGGCGTACGGCGGAAGCGCGAAGCCCGCCGCCGCGCCGGCCACGACGACGCCGACCGCTGCGCCGGCCGGCGTCTGTGCTGTCGCGACGACCGCCATCCCAGCAGCCGCGAGACCTGCGGCGAGGCCGATCGGCCACCGCGGGCCGAGATGGACGGTCAGCCAGATGACGGCGATGTTGGTGACGAGGTACGACGCGTACGCGCCCGACGCGATAAGTCCCGCGGTGTGCGAGCTGATCCCGAGATCCGACTGCATCTCCGGTAGCAGGAGCCCGTACCCGTACCGCGCCAGACCGAAGGTGACCGCGATCAGCGCGACACCGGGCAGAGCCAACCGCAGGAGACGCCCAGCCTGCTCGGTCGCCGCCGGCGAGGTGTCACGAAGCACGAGATCCCCGGTGCCCCGAAGCCCGTCCACCAATCCGCCCGCCCAACTGTGGTGCGTGCAGGTTCGGGCGGGCATGATGTGGGCAGAGCGCGTGACCCCAGACCCGTGTCGTGGCTCGCAGGAGACTGACGGGCTGGGGAGGGCTGCGATGGTTGACGAACTGGTACGCGAGTATCGAGCTCGGTTGGCGGAGCTGCTCGGGGAACCGCTGATGGTCGACGATCCGCTGATCACGACCGCACAGGCCGCGGTGTTGCTCGGGGTTCCGCCGCTACGGGTCGCCGGGCTGATCCGCGCGGGGCACCTGCCCGCGCGATCGCGTGCGCACCGGAGGCTGTTGTTGTCCGATGTCGTCCAGTCCGGCCTCGACCGGTGGATGTCGGTGACCGAGGCCGGCGTCGTCCTCGGCGTCGGAGACAGCGGGGTACGGCGAATGATCACCGCGGGTCTGCTCAGGGCGCATGGCAAGCTGTTGCCGTTGCGCCGTACCGACGTGGAAGTCCTGGCTCAGCTGCGCGAGGGATGGCTGACGTTGTCGACCGCCGCGACCAAGCTCGGGGTCGATGCCTTGGAGGTCCATCAGATGCTGCGTACCGGCGTTCTGACCCACACCTGCGATGTCGCGCGGCCGGTGTACGGGTACGAACTTTCCCGCGTGCTCGCCGTCAGGTCCGGGAGAGTTGCCTGAGGTTCCGCAGGGGCGGCAGAGCGGGGGTGATGGTGGCGGCGCGTTACAGTCCGCCCGGCGGCCCCGGACGGTGCCTTCGGACCGATCGGGTCTTGTCGGCGACGCTCGAGGGGGTGAGCGCCGCGGCCCGGCGATGTTCGGTCGGCTGTCCAGGTTGGGGGTGCCGCCAGGTGGACACCTTCAACGGTATGCCCTACCGGACTGAGCCGTACCGGAATGGTCGAGGTTGGTCCGCTGAGCGGACAACGAGGAACCGGCAACGAGACCAGCAGGAGATCCCGATGACTACCGGACTTCCGGACACCGAACCGCAGACCGCCGCAGGCAAGGTCCTCTGGCACTTCACGATGTCGCTCGACGGATTCGTCGCCGGCCCGAATCACAGCATGGGCTGGACAACCCCGGCGGCTCGCCCGTCAACCTCCACCTCGTCAACGGCAACAAGCCCTCCGACGAGATCAACGTCCGCTGCCGCCCAGCGCGAACCGGCCGGCACGCGTAGCAGGAATTCAGGAGCCCGGGTGGGCTTCGGGGAAGAGGGCCAGTTCGGCGTGGTCGAGGGCTCGGCGCACGTCACGATCTGGAACGAGGCCGAGCACGAAGTCCTGGACGCGAGCGTGAAGGAGATCTATCCCGAGGGCATGCCCGACACCGACCTTGGCCGGCAACAAACAACGCAACTGGTTCACCAACCGCTGAACAGGCGCGGTTCTGCGCGGTTCTGCGGGCCTGCATGCAATTCCGAACGCCGAAGGTCTTGACGCCCACCTAGTCGGCCCTTAATTTCAGTCATGACCGTAAAACTGCCTTCGGCACCCGGGAGTGCTTGTGTACAAGCGCTTTGCTCTTGTTCTCGCTGCGGTGCTCGCCCTGATCGGAGTGGTCCCGGCACATGCGGCGAGTGACGACGTTCTGGCGGACTTCGAGACGCCGGACCTGATGGGGGTCACCCTCGCCGCGCCGGAAGTCGATCGGGCGGCCCAGAGTACGGCGTTCGCCACCCGAGGCAACGGTGCGCTGCGCTTCGACATCGCGGGCAGTACGACCTCGGGCAGCCGCGTGTTCCCACGGGTCTGGCTCGCGGATGGGACTGCCCTGACCGCGGCGGACTGGCGCGGGCGCAACTACCTTCAGGTGGGTGTTCTCAATGCGACGCCGGAGCCGACGACGCTGTACGTGGTTGTCCGTGACCAGGCCGGTCGCTACCACCAGAGCGCACTGGCAGCCGCACCGTTCGGCTATCGAATGTTCAGGATCGGCATCGCCGCCATCGCGGCGGCCGGTGTGGATCTGACGAAGTTGCAGCACCTTCAAGTGAGTGCTGCCCGCAGCCCGTCACCCCGGACGCTCTATGTCGACGACATCCGTCTTACCGACTCCTTGCCCGACGAAGCGGCCGAGCAGGACCGGCTGGCACCTCGGATCATCGCGGCGATGGGCCTCACCGACCTGGGCAACTCGGTGGCGGCCGCGCTCAGCGCGGTGGAGCGCCGCATGCCACAGAGTCCCGCGCCGCCGGATCGGGCGCTCCGCGCCACGGCATCGGCGCTGCGCCGCCAGCTCGACGTCTATGCCACGCAGATTCCCGCACTGGGCAAGGACGTGACCACCGCGCGGGCGATCCTTGCCGGTCTCGGGCTGATCCAGTGGCGGATCAAGCGGCTCGGCACTTCGGTCGACGCACGGCATGCCAGGCCATCCGCACCGGTGGGACTCGGTTTCGCCGACTCGATGGCGCTGGTGTACCCGAAGGACCTGCCGTGCCAGTGCACCTGGCGAGATGGCGAGATCCAGCTGGCTCGTGGTGAGTACGAGAACATCCAGCTCGTTGCCGCGCCGTACCAGGGCGGCCTCTCCGGTGCCGTCGCGAGGGTGACCTCGGTGCACGGCCCGGACTCTGGTTTGACGGTCTCGGTCCGCCCCGTCGCCTCGCTCTTCCTCGGTGCGCCCGTCGCACCACGCCCGGGCACGCCGACGCCGTACCGGCCGAGTCTGTACCAGGGCTGGACCCCGGACCCGATTCTCACGGACCGGTCCGCGGTCGACGTCGCGGGCGACGACTACCAGGCGTTCTGGGTCCAGGTCCACGCGCCCGCCGGCCTCCGAGCCGGGCAGTACACGGTCGACCTGGCCTTGTCCGCCGATGGCATCGCTCCGCAGCCGGCCCGTGTCAAGGTCACCGTCTGGGACGTCACGATCCCGGACCGGCCGGTGCTGCAGACCGCGATCGGCAACGACCCCAAGGCGTACGCCGAGCCGTACGGCGTCACCGACCCGGACGGCATCGCCCGGGTCAACGAGGCGAAGTGGCGGTTCCTGGCCGACTTCAAGATCCAGCCGGACAACATCTACCGCTCGATCTACACCGACGGGCCGCCGACGGTCGCGGAGCTCCGCGCCGTTCAGCAACGGTACGGCGGGCTGCGGCGATTCAACGTCTGGTACTTCGACCCACGCCTGTTCGATCTGCATCAGCCGGACACCTGGGACGCCAAGGCCGACGCGCTGTTCGACCTGATCCAGCCGGCCGTGGACTCCTACCGCGCCGCCGGGTTGGTCGATCACGCCTACCTGTACTGCTGCGACGAGACCCTTGCCGCGCACGCCGTACTCGTCAAGCACGTGCTGACCAGATTCAAGCAGCGGTTCCCCGACATCGAAGTACTGTCGACGTACATCGACGACCGGATGGGTGAGAGCAACGGACTGAGCCGGCTGATCGACTACTGGGTCCGGGACGTGCCGTGGCTCGCGCCGGACGTCATCGAGCGGCGGCGCGCGGCCGGTGACGAGTCGTGGTGGTATCTGCATGCCGGCAACGAGAACCCCGTACCCAACCTGTTCGTGGGCTACGACCCCGGTCAGCTGCGCACACTTCTCGGCCCGATGTCGTTCCAGGCCAAGGTCGACGGATTCCTCTACTACCGGGTCGACCGTTGGTACGGTCATTCGGTCCTGACCGACGGTCCGCTGTCCACCTGGGACCCTCGGACCTGGGGCAACGTTGCCGGTGACGGCTCACTGTTCTACCCAGGGCGGAACGGCCCGATGCCGTCGCAACGCATCCAGAACTTCCGTGACGGTATGGAGGACTACAACCTGATGGTCGAGCTACGTCGGGCCGTCGACCAGGCGCCCAGCGATGTCGACCCCGAGAAGCTGGCGCTCGCCCAGCGCGTCCTGACAGCGCGCGACGTGGTCACGAACCAGACCACCTACGTTCGCGACCCCGCCGCGTACCGACTGTGGCGCGCACAGGTTGGTGCCGTCATCAAACACCTGAGCTGACAACGCCGATCATCGACCGCACTCACCGCTCGAAGTCAGCTGTTGGTTCCTGCTGCTGCGGCGAGGTCATGGCCCGACCACGTTGACAGGCAGAACGGGTGGCCGGCCGGGTCGGCGTACACGAGGCAATGGTCGGAGTTGGGCTGGTAGGCGAGCAGCTTGGCGCCTGCGGCGAGGACGCGCGCTCCGCTCGCCTCGAGGTCGTCGACCAGGAAGTCGAGATGCAGCTGCATCGGTACGTCGTTCCCGGGCCACTGCGGCGGCCGGAAGTCGGCGACCTGTTGGAAGGCGATGAACCCGTTCGGGCCCGTGACTGCCGCCCAGTGCGACGTACCGCCGGCGACGCCGCCGGTGACCTCGGCGTAGAACTGTGCGAGTGCCAGGGCGTCGGGCGCGTTCACCGTGACGCTGTCCAGTCTGATGTGGTCGGACATCAGTCGACGATCGTGTTCTGGTAGACGGGCGAGAGCTCTGTCCAGCGGGCTTCCCAAGCAGGGGCCGGAGTCTGGGCAGACCAGCCGCCGACATGTGCTGGGCCGTCGCTCGCGAGCGACCGTCCGAGGTCCTCCAGGTGTACCTGCCAGCCGGCGCCGTAGGAGTGGAGCGACTCGACCGGCAGGCCGCGTTCCTCGACCACCAACTTGGTGCGCGTCCCGACCGGCGTGAGCCAGGCCTCGAGCTGGGACTCGTCGGCGGTGCCCGGTTCGGTGGTGAGGAGCAGATGGTGCGGGGCGTCGCAGACGTCGATCCTGGCCGGGCCGCTCCAGGTGCTCGTGAAGACGGCGTGGATCGTCCCGCCCTCGTGCAGGGCGCCGGACACCTCGGCGATCCAGCGCGACAGCCGCTCCGGCGTGGTGCACGCCGCCCACAGATCGTCGATGTCGGTGTCGTAGATGTCTTCGACGCGCACCGCGCCGCGGGTTGCGTCGAGGGCCCGCATCGTCCCGATGACCTTCACTGTCGCTCCTTCTTGCCGCGTGCGATCTCGGTGTGCAGCGCATCGAGCCGGTGGCGCCAGAGAGCGCGGTAGCCCTCGAGCCACTCGTCCACCTCGACGAGCGCTTCCGGGCGCAAGGTGTAGATCCTTCGCTGCGCGTCTTGCCGTACGTCGACCAGCCCGGCTTCCCGCAGTACCCGGAGGTGCCGGGACACGCCCGGCCTGGCAATCGGCAGCGCCTCGGCCAGCTCACCGGCGGTCGCCGGATGATCGCGCAGGATCTCCAGCACCGTCCGGCGACTCTGATCGGCCAGCGCCTGCAGAACCACGTCCATACGGCGAATGTACCTGGTCGGTTACGTAACTACAAGGGTACATACGTCGCCTCCCCGACTCGCTTGCTGAATGAACGCTGGTCGCGCACGATGGTTGGCAACGCAGGGCATGATGCCGCTTGGCGCAACGCTCCGTCGCCAGGGTGGCATCCACGAGGGATGACTTGTGTTCGGAGACGACTATGGTTCACGGGGATGTTGCCGGAGAATTCGCGCGGCTGGCGGTTGAACTCCACGAGGCGCCGTGCGTAGCAGACACGGCTGAGCGGGCGCTGTCTTTCGCTGTGTCGGCTGTGGGTTGCGACTACGCCGGCCTGGCGCTCACAGAACGTGGCGGTCTGACGGAGGTCGGTGCGTCCACCGATCCTGAGATCGACCGTTTGCGCCGCTGGGAGATCGAGGCAGGCGGAGGACCGCTGCGGGATTCGGTCGCGCACGGTAGCGCCGTACTGGTGCAGGACGTCAGCGCCGAGGGCGGCGCGAGCGACTGGAGTCAGCACGCGGTCGAGGCCGGCGTGGGGAGCGAGATGCATGTCCCGATGACCAGTCACGAACAGGTCGTGGGCGTGTTGTCCCTGTACAGCGCCAAGCCGCACGCGTTCAGCATCGACGACGAGGCGATCGCCCAGGTACTCGCGCAGCACGTGTCGGTCGCAGTGGCGACGGCCAGGCGCGACGAGACCATGGCGCAGGCGATCGACAGCCGCAAGCTGGTCGGTCAGGCGATGGGGATCCTGATGGAACGTTTCGACCTCGACTCCGACCAGGCGTTCGCCGTCCTCAGACGGTACTCACAAGACACGAACACCAAGCTCCGCGAAGTCGCCCAGCAACTCATCGACACCCGGGAGCTGCCCAGGTAACGCATGCGTGGCGGGCTGACGGGGCACCGTGTAGGCAGGCCGCCCGGGACGTGCATGGGCGGAAGACGGACGGCACCGGCGTACCGGCGAACCGCCGGTGGTTCAGAGGCGGAGTGGAATATGACACGAACAACCGATTCCACTGATTCGCCTCCCGGCGATTTCCAGCCGGTCGGGGGCAAGCTCGAGCGGGGCCTGATCTGGGTCTTCATCGTCCTACCCACGCTGGCGCTCCCGCTCAGCATCTTCTTCGCCTGGGGCGGGTGGATCGGCTGGCGCGACATCGTGCTCCTGGTCGTGTTCTACGTCATCACCACCACCGGTATCGGCGTGGGCTACCACAGGGGGTTCACGCATGGTTCGTTCAAGGCGAATCGTGCTCTGAAGATCGCTCTGGCCATCGCCGGCAGCATGGCCCTCGAGGGGCCGGTGATCCGCTGGGTCGCCGACCACCGCAAACACCACAAGTTCTCCGATCGTGAAGGCGATCCGCACTCTCCCTGGCGCTACGGAACCACCGCGTGGGCAGTGACCAAGGGATTCGTCTTCGCCCATGTCGGGTGGGTGCTGTGGGGGCAGGATCGCGCAGACCCGAAGCGGTACGCGCCGGACTTGCTGAAGGACCGCGACATGGTGGCGATCTCGCGGCACTTCCGCTCGCTGGTGGCCGTATCGCTCTTGGCGCCTGCCGTCATCGCAGGTCTGTGGGACAGGTCCTGGCACGGCGCCGCGACCGGGTTCTTCTGGGGCACGCTGGTCCGCGTCGCCGCGATGCACCACGTCACGTTCTCGATCAACTCGATCTGCCACGTCATCGGCGACAAGCCGTTCACGGCCCGCGATCGATCAGGCAACGTCTGGTGGCTCGCCATCCTCAGCCAGGGGGAGTCCTGGCACAACCTCCACCACGCCGATCCGACCTGTGCGCGCCACGGCGTACTCAAAGGACAGATCGACATCAACGCCTGGATCATCCGGCAGTTCGAGCGCCTCGGCTGGGTGTACGACGTCAGGTGGCCGGACCGCGAACGCCTCGAGAAGAAGCGCGCAGCCTCCGCCTGAGCCCGCTCGGGCGCAGGCGTGAACCGGCGTTCGGCGGGGTACTGGTTGCGCACCTGCAATGGCGCCGTACCGGACACTGGGAGTGACGATGAAGAGTCGCGCGCGGGCGATGGGGCACGCCATACATCCGATGCTGATCGTGTTCCCGCTGGGACTGCTCAGCACCGCGGTGGTCTTCGACATCCTGTACCTGGTCACTGACCGCGACGGGTTCGCGGTCGCGGGAGCCTACGCGATCGCCGCCGGCGTCATCGGCGGCCTGGTCGCCGCGTTGTTCGGGTTCATCGACTGGCTGGCCATCCCGGCCGGCACGCGCGCCAGGCGCGTCGGCCTGTTGCACGGTGCGGGCAATGTCGTGGTTGTGGCGCTCTTCGCCGTGAGTTGGCTGCTGCGGTACGGCCAGGGCGGGTGGGACCCGACGACAGGGGCACTGATCCTCAGCTTCGCCGGCTTCGCCCTGGCCGGTGTGACCGGCTGGCTCGGTGGCGAACTGGTCGAACGCCTCGGTATCGGCGTCGACGAGGGCGCGAACGCCGACGCACCGAGCTCCCTCTCGCACCGCCCGATCGACTCCAGCACACCCCGCCATCGGACGGCCTGACCATCGAGCGGGGGAGAGCCATGACCGAGGGCGCCGCGGCGGTCCCGGTTGCAGCGGAACGACTCGGGCCAGGTCAGTTCCTGCTCCACGTCGACTGCCTGCAGGCGGGTATGGCGTTCTCGGTCGAAGGCCGCACCTTCACACTCGTCTCCAAGCCGGTCGCACTGTCGGAGCTGAACTACCTGGTCACCGTCCACGAGACCGAAGGCCCAGACGTCGGGAGACAGCTCACCGTGCAGCTCCACCTCGGCCCGCGGCGCAGCTAGTCGGGCAGTGCCACGGTGGCGACGAGGTCGGCGGCTCGGGTGGTGAGGGCTCGGCGGTTGCGGGCTCCGGCGTTGAGTTGCAGTGCGACGCCGTCGAGTACCGACGTGATCAGCCGGGCGCGCATCCTGATCTCCTGCTCGTCGAGGCCGGGGGCGACGCGTCGGATCAGCGTGCCGAGGTCGCGGTAGAACGTCTCGTAGATCTCGTGGTTGAGTCGCCGGAACCGCTCGTGGTGATAGGCGAGCATCGTCATCGTGACGAAGATGGCGCCGCCGCCGGTGGTCCAGTGGCGGACGAGGGCCAGGGCCGCGTCCTTCAGGCCGTCGATCGTGGTGGCTCGCCGGATCGCCTGGACGTCGTGTTCGAACTCCGCGCGGATGACCTGTTCGAGCAGGTCGTCGCGGGTCGCGAAGTAGTACTGCAGGTTGCCCAGTTTCATCCCGGCCCGCGCCGCGATCCGCCGCAGGACGAACTGGTCGAGGCCTTCGTCGACCAGGAGCTCCCGCGCGACGGCCAGTACGTCGTCTCGGCGGGCCGCGCCGCGCCCGGTCAACGCGTTCGTCATCAGGTCAGCCTACCCCGTTTAGGTCACCGACCTATACTTGGTCACTGACCTAACCGAAGGGATCCAGATGTCTGAGCGTTTGAGCCGTGCGGAGCGTACGGCGTTCCTGTCCGACGTCCGTGTCGGCGTGCTGTCGGTGGCGTCGGACCGCCCGGACCGGGCGCCTGTCAGCGCGCCGGTCTGGTACCAGTACGACCCCGAGATCGGTGTCACCGTCATCATGAACGGGAAATCCCGCAAGGGTGCCGCGATCGAGGCGGCTCGGCGCTTCGTCCTCGTCGTCCAGTCCGAGGCGGTGCCGTACCGCTATGTCTCCGTGGAAGGACCGGTCACCGAGATCCGTCGCACCGACCCCGAGAAGGACCTGCTGCCGCTGGCGGTCCGGTACCTCGGCGAGGATCGCGGCCGGGCGTACCTGAAGGAGTGGGAGAACGCCGGAGCCGCCGAAACCGACCTGGTGTACGTCATGAAGCCCACGCACTGGAACACCGCCGACTTCACCAACGACCTCGCCTGAATCGGCGCGCGACCGCGGGCAGCTGGGCCCGCGGTCGCCCACCCGAACGGCTTACCCCGCGAAGAAGGTGCGAAGGTGCTGGGTGACGGCTTCGGGGCAGTCGAGTTGGGGGACGTGGCCGCAGCCGTCGAGGATCCGGGTCTGGTCATGGGGGAGCAGGTCGGCGAAGCGGTGGGCGCGGTCGACGGGTTGGACCGTGTCCTGCCGTCCCCACAGGACCAGCGTCGGGGTTGTGGTGGTGGGAAGGCCGCGTTCGGTCTCGGCCCAGTTCAGGCGGCGTTCCAGCAGGTAGGTGGCGCGGATGTTGTCGTGGAACGTCATCGGCGCCCACCACTCGTCGAGGAGCTGGTCGGTGAGGCGGTCCTTGTTGACCATCATGCCTTCGGCCAGGTTGCGCACGGTGGACTTGCCGGTGGACAGTTTGGTCGCCAGCTCGCCGACAGCGGGGATCTTCAGGGACTCCCACAGCAGCGTGCCGGGCAGGTCGAGGCCGGTCGCGTCGAGGAGGGCGAGCCGGGTGACGCGATCGGGGTGGCGTTGCGCGAAGGCCAAGGCCCACCCGCCGCTCCAGGAGTTGCCCGCCAGTGCGGTGCGCCGTACTCCGACGGCGTCCAGGAACAGGCCGACGGCGGTGGTCATGGCGTTCAGGTCGTACCGGAAGTCGCGGTCCTTGAGTTGGGTGTAGCCCTGGCCGGGGAGGTCGACCACGTAGACGGTGTGGTCGCGGGAGAGCGCGGCGAACTGGTCCCTCCAGCCGATCACCGAGGTGCCGCCGGGCGACAGCAGCACCACCGGTGAGCCGGATCCGCTCGTGATGTAGTGGAAGCGGGCGACCGGCGTGTCGACGTACCGGGAGCCGACGCTCGCAAGGTACGGCGAACGGTAAGCCCGCCCGTCTTCGGCCGGCTGCCAGCCGTAGGCCCCGAACAACAACACAGCCAGGAGCACCGCGACGATCCCCGACACCCAACGCAACCACCGCCGCCGACGGGCGGGCCGCTCGGTTTCGATCTGAGAGGTACCTGACACCATGATCGTCCTTTGTCCTGGGAGATTCGTCGCACCCCTGGACACGAAAGCCACCGGCCGACGTGACATCCGCGGCGGGTGAAGAGGTTCACAGTGAACCGTCGGCCGGGCCGGCTCAGGTGTGCTGCGCGGGCTGTGTCGCGACTACTTGTTCGACGGTGGCCACGAAGGTGTCGCGGGCGGGGTTGTCGTATCCCCTCAGCCATGCCAGCGCGGTCGACGAGGGTGGGAGGTCCCGGACCGGAACGATCGCGATGCCCGGGTGGCGGAAGTGCTCCGCGAACGGGGCCACGGTCGGATGAATCAGCCGTCCCTGGGCGATCAGCAGGAGTAGCTCAGAGATCTCGCTGACTTCGACGTCGGCGGGCACGATCGGACGGCCGGTGGGGGTGCGGCTCGGACAGTTGGCTTCTGCCAGTTCGGGTACGTCGGCCGGCTTCCGCACCGGATAGTCCGCGAAGTCCTCCACGGAGATGTCGCGACGACCGGCGAGTGGATGGTCGATGGCCACCATCACCACACGGTGATCGTTCTGTGAGAGCAGCGGGCCGACCACGATGTCGGGTTGGTCGAGAGGCAGGCGAGTCACCGTCAGGTCCACCTCGCGTCGGCGCAGCGGCCCGAGCCGGTCGGTCAGCGGGGTCGCGACGATGCGTACGGCGGCGCCTTCGTGTGTCTCTTCGAAGAGCGCGACTGCCTGGTTCAGCACGTGAGTCCCGGATGCGGCGTTGAGGACGCCCAGGCGGATCACGCCCGGACCGGCCGCCCGTGCCCGGGCGCGTGTGAGCGTGTTGTCCAAGCCGGTCACGACGGGTGCCAGCTCGTCGTGGAGGGCCTGTCCGGCCGCCGTCAGCGTGACCGCGCGGCTCGTGCGGTCGAACAAGCGTCGTCCGCCGAGCTTGCGTTCCAGGGCTTGCAGTGTCTGGCTGGCCCGCGACGTCGTGAGCCCGAGCCGTTCCGCGGTGCGGCCGAAGTGCAGTTCCTCGGCCAGCACGAGGAACAGGCGGAGTTCTCGCAGCTCGATGTCGGCCATCGTGAAGCCACGCTACACGATGGATGTCCCAAACCGACCTTGATGTCCGCAGCACAGTTGAGGAGTGTGTCTGCATGGGAACAGTGCAGGCGCAGGCGATCATGTCGCTCGACGGATACGTCGCCAAACAGGACAACACCATCGGCCGGTTGTTCGACTGGCTGCAGAACGGCGAGGTCGCGATCCCGACCCCCGCCGGCGATCTCACCGTCCACCTCACTCCGCCGAGCTCGGAGCACTGGCGGAGGTGGGTGTCGTCGGTGGGCGCGCTGGTCTGTGGCCGAACGCTGTTCGATGTCACCGAGGGCTGGCAAGGTCGGCACGGCCTGGACGTCCCCGTTGTGGTGGTGACACACCGGATCCCCACGGACTGGGTCGAAGCCCACCCCGACGCGCCGTTCTCCTTCGTGACCGACGGGGTGGAGGCCGCGATCGCACGGGCCCAGGAGCTCGCCGGTGACCGGGTCGTCGCCGTCACCGGGGGGACCATCGCCCGGCAATGCCTGGAACTGGGCTTGCTCGACGAAGTGGCCGTCGACCTGGTGCCGGTGGTGATGGGCGAGGGCAACCGGCCCTTCTTCGGCCAACTCTCCTCAGAAGACATCCTGCTCGGCAACCCGACGACCTGCGTCCAGGGCGATCGGGTGACCCACCTGGTGTTCCCGGTTGCACGGTGACTCGTGGGAGCGACATCAGGAATCGTCACGGCCGCAGCACCCGGCAACCGGGCTACGTCGTCGCTGACGGTTGGAGTGCTGACGCCGCATGCCGCAGCGGGGCCCGAAGTCGAGCTTCCCGCAATGGCGTCAGCCACTCTCGACATGGTGGTCGAGCGTGTACGAGCTGACACCTCCGTGATCCTTCCGAGTGAGGCTGCGGATCTTCGAACGCTCGCCACGCCATCGGCACTGCGGCCGGCCGTCGCATCGCTGCGCGAGGCGCGGGTCGACGTGATCGCCTACGCCTCGACCACGTCGGGGTACGCGATCGGGCAGGCGGGTGAACTCAACCTCGTCAAACGCCTCCGCCACCTGGCCGGCGTACCGGTTGTGACAAGCGGGCTCGCCGCCACGCAGGCGTTGAAGACTTTCGGCGTACGGCGCGTCACCCTGGTCCATCCACCGTGGTTCGACGCAGCCATGGGAGACCTCGGCGCCAGGTACTTCCGCGATCATGACGTCGTCACCCTGACCGCGACGCCGCTGCCCAAGCACCCGGACCAGGTGCGGCCGGAGCAAGTGATCGACTACGTCAGCGATCATGTCGACGCCTCGACCGAGGCGGTGTTCATCGCCGGCAACGGCTTTCGTGCGGCGGGCGCGATCGAGGAGCTCGAACGCCGCACCGGGCACTTGGTTCTCGAAGCGAACCAGGTGTTGCTCTGGTCGATCCTGGCCGCGACCGGGACCAACATCCAGGTCGACGGCTACGGCAGACTGTTTTGCGTCGCGCCGCTCTGAATGCCGGGGGACAGGTCGCTTTCGTGGTGCTCGTCGACGAGCCGGCGGGTGATCGAACCTGCAGCCTCGAGTTGGAGGGTGTGCGGGTCGTGGGGGAGGCGGAAGCCCAAGGTGGTGATCGAGTCGAGACACCGGGCTTCGCCGAGGACGGCCCAGCTGGTGCGGGCGGCCGCAGAGAGGTCGAGGTCTTCGGCGAGCACCTGTTGGTCGTCGATCCAGGCCCGGGTGCTGGTTCGAAGGCTGCCGCCGACCTCGTTGTGGCGGCCGAGGATCAGTGACTCCCGCAGTTCGGCTGTGCATCCTGGCTCGAGGTACGCGGTGGTGCAGCGGGTGACGTCGGCGTCGGCGGAGACGATGAACGGTTCGGCGTACCAGTGGAGGCTTGCGCCGTCGGTGAGGCGGAGGTCGACGTCCCAGCGCGCGGAGCCGCCGTTCATTCCGTACGCGACGGTGCCGGCGGTCTCCACGATCTCCAGCCGCACAGGGCCTTTGACGGAAACCTCGATGCGTACTTCGTCACCCGCGAGCAGCAGGGCACCCGCCGCCACCAACGCGACGCGGACCACTCCGGCGCGACCGGGTAGCGGCCGCGGTGACAGGTGGTCCGTCGTCAGCAGGCATCGATCGCGGACCGGGTCCGCTACGACGTCAATGCGTGTGGGCATGGGTGTGGGTGACGAGCTCGCCGTTCTCGCCTCGGTGCGAGTGCGGAGCCATCGGTCCGGGGTCGACGGGCGTGTGGCTCCCATCGCGTACGGCGTACGTCATCGAGCGCACCCACTCCTTCAACCGCGCGATGGAGGCAGTGTCGGTCCGGGAGAGCGCGAGGACGGGCTTCCCGTTGCGGGCCGCTTCGGCGTCCTGCACCATGCGGTCGACGTCGACCCCGACGTACGGCGCCAGGTCGGTCTTGTTGACGACCAGCAGGTCCGCCCGGGCGATCCCCGGTCCGCCCTTCCGCGCGACGTCGCCGCCGCCGGCCACGTCGAGCACGAAGATCTGGGCGTCGACGAGCGCGGGGGAGAACGTCGCGGTGAGGTTGTCGCCGCCGGACTCGACGAGGACGACGTCGAGCGGAGCGAAGTCGCGTTCGAGGTCTTCGACCGCGATCAGGTTGGGCGTGACGTCGTCGCGGATCGCGGTGTGCGGGCAGGCGCCGGTCTCGACCGCGCGGATGCGCTCGGGATCGAGTACGCCGGCCGACCGTAGCAGTCGCGCGTCCTCGTCGGTGTAGATGTCGTTGGTGATGACGCCGAGTTGCAGTTCGGCGGAGAGTTCACGGCAGACGGTCGCGATCAGCGAGCTCTTGCCGGTGCCGACCGGTCCGGCGACGCCGAGGCGGAAGGAGCGGGTCTCAGGCATGGAACAGCCTCATTCTCTCGGTTGCGTGCTGATGGGCGAACACGTCGAGCAGCGGTGCGCCGCCCGCGGGCAACTTCTCGGTCTCGGTCAGCGGCGCGACGTCGGTGACGAGCCGCTCGATGTCGTCGTGCAGCCGGGCCAGCCAGGTCGCGGCGTCGGCAGGGTCGACGGGGAGCAGTTTGAGTGACGCGGACACGACCGTCTGCGCGTCGTCGTACGCGACGATCCGGGCGAGCTGTTCCGCGGACAGGCCGGTGACGGCGCCGACCACACCGAGAACCACCGGGCGGGCGATCTCCGCGTCGGGCGGCAGATGCCGCAGTACGTCCGGCCAGACCCGCCCGGCGAGCCGCAGGAACAACCGGCCCTGCCGCCGCGACACCGCCCGCAGGACGTTGCTCGGCGTCCGAGCCGCCCAAGCCTGCTCCGCGAGCATCACGCCCCGACTCGGCGGGGTCGGGTCGGGGGTGGTGGATTGGAGGACGAGGTGGCGGGTGACGACGGCGACGGCGGCTTCGGTCCGGGTGACGGTGCGGAGGCGGTCGCGGGCGTACGCGGCGACGTCGTCGAGTTTGTTGCCGTCGGCACCGAGGCCCGCGCGGACGGCGGGTTCGAGGCCGGCGGACTGGGTATGCCCGCCGGTCGGCAACCGCCCGTCGGCGAGCATCAGCGCGACCAGTTCCGGCGTACTCATCAGAACATCGCGTAGAGCTGGGCGAGCGGCAGGACCTCGGCCGGCGCGGGCTCGACCAGGTCGCCGTCGATCCGGATCGCGAACGTCTCCGGATCGATGTCGATCGCCGGCAGGGCGTCGTTGTTCTTCAGCTGCGCCTTGCCGATCTCCCTGGTCGCGCGTACGCCGAGCAACGTCCGGCGCAGTCCGAGCCGGCCGGCGAGCCCGTCGTCGAGCGCCGCGGGGGAGACGAACGTGTACGACAGGTCCGCCCCGATCGCGTCGCCGAACGCGGGCCGCATCAGCACGGGCTGCGGCGTCGGGATCGACGCGTTCGGGTCGCCGAGCGAGGCCCAGGCGATCGCGCCGCCCTTGATCACCAGGCTCGGCCGCACCCCGAAGTACCGGGGATCCCAGAGCACCAGGTCCGCGAGCTTGCCCGGTTCGACCGAGCCGAGTTCGTGATCGATGCCGTGGGCAATCGCCGGGTTGATGGTGTACTTCGCGACGTACCGGCGGACCCGTTCGTTGTCGGCGGGGAGGCTGTCGCCGAGTGTGCCGCGGCGGTGCTTCATCACGTGGGCGACCTGCCAGGTACGGGTGATCACCTCGCCGATCCGCCCCATCGCCTGGGCGTCGGACGAGGTGATCGACAGTGCGCCGAGGTCGTGCAGGATGTCCTCGGCCGCGATCGTCGTGGCGCGGATCCGGGACTCGGCGAACGCGAGGTCCTCGGGTACGTCGGGGTTCAGGTGGTGGCAGACCATCAGCATGTCGAGGTGTTCGGCGACGGTGTTGACGGTGTGCGGCAGCGTGGGGTTCGTCGAGCCGGGGATGACGTGCGGGTACGACGCGATGGAGAGGATGTCCGGCGCGTGCCCACCGCCCGCGCCCTCGACGTGGAACGCGTGGATCGACCGGCCGGCGATCGCGCCGAGCGTGGACTCGACGTACCCCGCCTCGTTCAGGCTGTCGGCGTGCAGCGCGACCTGGAGGCCCCAGTCGTCCGCCGCCCGCAGCGCGGCGTCGATCGCGGCCGGTGTCGAGCCCCAGTCCTCGTGCACTTTGTACCCGGCGGCGCCTGCGAGCGCCTGCTCGGCCAGCGCTTCGGCGCTGACCGTGTTGCCCTTGCCGAGCAGCAGCACGTTGAGCGGTACGGCGTCCAGCGCGCGATGCATCTGCTCGAGGTGCCAGGCGCCGGGGGTGACCGTGGTGGCCTTCGATCCCTCACTCGGGCCGGTGCCGCCGCCGACGATCGTGGTGATCCCGGTCGCCAGCGCCTCGTGGAGCTGCGAGGGGGAGAGCAGGTGGACGTGCGAGTCCATCGCGCCGGCGGTGAGGATACGTCCTTCGCCGGCGATCACGTCGGTCGACGGGCCGATCCGGAGGTCCGGGTGGACGCCGTCCGCGATGTCCGGGTTCCCGGCCCGGCCGAGCGCGACGATCCGGCCGTCGCGGATCCCGACGTCGGCGCGGACGATCCCCCACCAGTCGACGACGAGGACGTTCGTGACGACCGTGTCCGGTGCGCCGTCCGCGCGGGTCGTCGTACCCTGCGCCATCGACTCGCGGATCGACTTGCCGCCGCCGAACACCACCTCCTCGCCGCCGACGGTCAGGTCCTGCTCGACCTCGACCCACAGGTCGGTGTCGGCGAGCCGCACCTGGTCCCCGACGGTCGGCCCGTACAACGCGGCGTACGCGGCCCGCGAGATCTCAACCATCGTGCTTCACCTGGATCCCCGGCACCCGGCGGTCACCGCGCAACGCGACCAGCGCCACCTCACGCGAGGCCCCCGGCTCGAACCGTTGCGACGTACCCGACGGGATGTCCAGCCGGAATCCCCGAGCCGCCTCCCGGTCGAAGGCGAGCGCCGAGTTCGCATCCGGCAGATGCAGATGCGAGCCGAGCTGGATCGGCCGGTCACCGGTGTTCACGATCACCAGTCGCAAACGCTCTTCTTCGGAACGATCTGCATTCAGCTTGATGGTTCCTGGCATCACACGTACTGCTCCTGGACCAGTCATGTGACTCCTTCAAATGATGGGGTTGTGGATAGTGACGAGTTTGCGGCCGTCGGGGAAGGTGGCTTCCACCTGGACGTCGTGGAGGAGCTCGGCGACGCCGGGGAGGACCTGGTCGCGGGTCAGGACCGTGCGGCCGGTTTCCATCAGGTCGGCGACGCGGGCGCCGTCGCGGGCGCGTTCGATGACCCAGGTGCTGAGCAGGGCGACGGCTTCCGGGTGGTTGAGCCGGACTCCCCGGGCCAGCCGGTCGCGAGCGACCATGCCGGCCACGGAGAGCAGCAGCTTCTCGACATCGGCGGGAGTGAAGTTCACGACTGCACCTGGGGTGCGGGTTGTGCGGGAAGGACGTGGTCGGAGACCTTGTCCGTGCTGAGGCAGAGCGAGCACACGGCGGCGTCGTGCGTGGCGCAGGCGGTCATGTCCGGTCGCTCGTACTCCTGCCGGCACACGTGACACGTCAGCACCTCACCGGACGGGTTCCCGTGCTCGTCGTACATCGGAAGGTCCAGCCCGTCGTCGACCCGCCGCAGGTAGTACTTCCCGCGCGTGATCACGGCGAGGATCGGAGGCAGGACGACGGCCAGACCGATCGCGACGAGGGGCGAGTACGGCTTGATCGTCTCCCCGAGCCCGCCGAAGAACACCAGGATCGACACCCCGGCGGCCGCGGCCATCGACACGAAGCCGACCGGGTTCACCGCGTACAGCATCCCGCGCCGGAACTCGGGCTCACGAGGCGACAGCTTCAGCAGGTACTTGTTGAACACGATGTCGGAGGCAACGACCACGATCCACGCCATGCCGCAGTTCGCGTAGAACCCGAGGATCGTGTTGAGGAAGTCGAACATGTTCGCCTCCATCAGCACCAGGGCGATCACCAGGTTGAACCCGAGGAACACCAGCCGCCCGGGATAGTGCCGGGTGAGCCGCGTGTACGAGTTCGTCCAGGCCAAGGAACCGGAGTAGGCGTTCGTCACGTTGATCTTCACCTGGCTGATCACGACCAGGACGACGGCCAGTGTCATCGCCAGCCACCCGGGCAGGAACCCGCGGTAGATCTCCAGGAACTGGTGCACCGGCTGGTTCGCGATCGCCGACGAGTCCGCGACGTTCGCGATGAGGTAGACCGCGAGGAACAGTCCGACCGCCTGTTTCAGAGCGCCGAAGATGACCCAGCCCGGTCCGGCCAGCAGCATCGCGGTCCACCACCGGCGCGAGTTCTCCGGGGTCTTCGGCGGCATGAACCGCAGGTAGTCGATCTGCTCCGCGATCTGCGCGATCAACGACAGACACACACCGGCCGCGAGCAGCATCGAGCCGAAGTCCGCATCGGGGCCGTACGCGAAGAACGTCGAGACCGACGACGGGTGCGAGACGAGCAGGTAGCCGAACGGCAGCACCATCAGGATCAGCCACAGCGGCGTCGTCCACACCTGCAGCGTGGACAGCACCTTCATTCCGTAGATCACCAGCGGGAAGATCACCAGCGTCGACACGGCGTACCCGAGCCACAGCGGCACGTGCAGCCCGAGTTGCAGGCCCTGAGCCATGATCGAGCCTTCGAGCGCGAAGAAGATGAACGTGAACGACGCGAAGATCACGTTGGTGACGACCGAGCCGTAGTACCCGAACCCGCTGCCGCGGGTGATCAGGTCGAGGTCGATGTTGTACCGCGCCGCGTAGTACGCCAGCGGCAGGCCGGTCACGAAGATCACCACCGCGAAGATCGCGATACCCCACAACGCGTTCGTGGTCCCGTACGAGATCCCGATGTTCGCGCCGATCGCGAAGTCGGCCAGGTAGGCGATCCCGCCGAGCGCCGACACGGCGACGACGCCGGTCGACCACTTCCGGTAACTGCGCGGGGCGAACCGGAGGGTGTAGTCCTCGAGCGTCTCCCGGGTCGCGGTGGTCGGCGTCGGTGGGGCGGGGGTGTGGTGGTCGAGCGAGGGTTCAACAGTCATGGGCGAACTCCTGCGGCACCTTCGGGCGAGCGGTGCTCCGGCGGGCCGGCGACGCTGCCGGCGGGGGATGCACCCGAATGGAAGGAACCTAGGAACGCCGTGTTACCTGTGTGTTGCCGAGCTGCTACGTTCGTGTATTTCCATCTGGAAGTACTTCGTGACGTCGGCCTCGAGGCTGCGCTGGACGTCGGCGAGGCGGTCGGCGACCGTGCCGCCGACGGGGGACAGGGCGGTGACGATCCGCCGCTTGTCGTCCGGGTGGATGCGTCGCAGGACCAGGCCGCGCTCGACCAGCTTGTCGACGTGCCGGGTGAGGCTGGCGGCCGGGAGTACCGCGGACTCCGCGAGCACCGACATCGGCTGCCCGGGCTCGTCGCGGAGCACGGCCATGATCCGCCACTGCTCGATCGTCAGGCCGAACTCGTCGAGCAGCGGCTGCAGCCCGAGCTCGATCTCGCGTTCGGCCCGCTTGAGCGCCAGGAGAAGGCTCGACGCCATCGGCACCCCCTCCTCGGTTCAGGTCTTGGGAAATATAGCTCTTCGCTCGGCGTTCCGCCTCCGGTTCGGCCAGACTGAGGTCTCGTCCGGCGGACGAGCGGGCGAGCGGGCGAGCGGCTGGGTGTACGGCGTGAGGAGGTGACGGATGCGGCGTTCCGACGTACTGCCGATCGCCTTCGTGGTCCCGATGCAGGGGCCGACCGGTCTCTACGGGCCGTCGTGTCTCGCCTGCGGACAGCTCGCGGCCGAGCAGCTCAACGCCCGCAACGGCATCGCCGGGCGCCGGGTCGAGCTTGTCACCGTCGACGCCGGTCGGCGGCCCGAGGTCGTCGCCGAGGAGGTCGGGCGGCTGGTCGACTCGGGTCGCGTCGAGGCGGTCGCCGGCTGGCACATCTCGGCCGTACGGGTGGCGCTGACCCGGCGGATCGGTGGGCGGGTCGTGTACGCGTTCGCAGCGATGCACGAGGGCGGCGACGACACGCCGGGTGTGTTCATGCTCGGCGAGCGTCCGGTCAACCAGCTGCTGCCGGCCGCGCACTGGTTACGCGAGCAGCATGGCGCCCGGCGCTGGGTTGTCATCGGCAACGACTACGTGTACCCGCGGGTGACCGGGTCGGTGACCCGGGAGGCCCTGCAGGGAACGGGATCCGAGGTCGTACGGTCGGCGTACGTGCCACTCGGTACGACGGACTTCCGGGACGTCGTCGACGGGCTCCGGGTAACAGACGCCGACGGCGTGATCATGCTGCTGATGGGCCAGGACGCGGTGCACTTCAACCGGCAGTTCGCGGACGGCGGTCTGAGCGAGAAGCTCCTCCGCCTCAGCCCCGCGATCGAGGAGAACACGCTGCTCGGCGCGGGCGCCGGCGCGAACCACGGCGTGTACGCGGCCGCGGCGTACTTCGACCGTCTGTCCACCGCGGAGAGCAGCGAGTTCGCCCAGCGGTACTACGCCCGCTTCGGAGCGTTCGCGCCGGCGCTGAACGCGGTCGGCGAGTCCTGCTACGAGGCGATCCGCTTCCTGGCCCGCCTCGGCGAGATCAGCGGCTCGATCGCGGTGTCGGCCGCCCTTCCGACCGGCCACTTCTACGACAGCCCCCGCGGTCTGCTCCGCCTCGACGGAAACCTCGTCGACCAGGACGTCTACCTGGCCGCCGCCGACGGCCTCGAGTTCACGGTCCAGGCCCAGATCGCCCGCACCGGCTAGTCACGTGGCGCCTGGCGATGGCCTTGGTCACGCCGTTGTCGAACTCCGCGACGACCTCGGCGTCCTGTGGCTGCCCGGCAGCGACCTGCTTGTAATGGCTCAGGTAGTCGACCTGGACGCCGCGAGCCTTGTACAGCGGCATCCACGGAGTGGTGAGCGCGCTGTCGAACAGCGCGCCACCGGCCGCCGGATCGCCCTTGTCGTTCCACTCGTCCGGATCGGCGACGGCGATCACGTCACGCCCGCGGACGAACGAGCCGCGGCCCTGACCCTCCTCGGAGGTCGCCCAGAACTCGCCGCTCATCAGACGCCATCCCCGGTACTCCGTCACGCCGCTGCCCTCGGGCGTCTTGTCGACCCGGGTCCAGGCCTTCGGCAGTTCGGTGGTCCAGCCGCCGACGCCCGCAGGCTTGGGTGCTTCGTCGACGACGCCCGAGGTCGCCTGCACGGTGTCGAACGGATCGGCGCTCCGGGTGCCGATCGGTACGCCGTCGAGTCCCCACGCCGGGTCGACCGGAAGCCCGAGGTGCCGGTAGATCGTCGGCATGATGTCGACCTGTCGCCACTCGCGCCGCAGGGCGGCGGTGGTCGGGATGCCCGCGCCGGCAGCGAGGATCCAGCCCTGGCGTGAGGTGTGCTGGTCGCCGCCGTGACCGAAGCCGGTCTGGCCGTGGTCGGTGGCCGCGACGATCAGCCAGCGTTCGTCCTGGTACGTCGGACGACTCTTGACCGCGGCAACGAGTTCACCGAACTTGGCGTCGACCCGACGGATCGCGTCGAGGTAGTCGGCGCTGTCCGAGCCGAGCGCGTGGCCGGTCGCGTCGACGTCGTGCAGGTACACCATCATCAGATCCGGATTGTGCTCGCCGAGTACTTCGAGCGCGGCGTCGGTGCTCTGCCGGTCGGTGACCTGCTGGTTGGCGCCGTTCTGCTGGAGCTTCACGTCCGGGTGGTCGATGAGGTAGGTGCTCAACGGCGTCCAGTCGAGTGTGGTGAACGTCGACAGTTGCGGCTTCAGCCCTTCGGCGCGGGTGATGAAGTCCGGGTACTGACTCTTGCGATAGCCGGTGAACGAGTTGTCGAGCATGTTGTGCTTGTCCGGCCACACCCCGGTGAACATGCTCGTGTGGCCGGGGCCGGAGTTCGTCCCGGCGATCGCGTTGTCCTGGATGTACGCCGGCCCGAACTGGCCGGTTGCGCCGACCGCGGCGAGGTTCGGCGTACCGGCCTCGTGCATCTTGTCCCAGCGCATCCCGTCCATGTTCACGAACAGGACCTTCGTGGCGCTGGTGCCGTTCGGCAGGTCGTCGGGGGTCTGCACGACTTCGAACACTGGCAGCAGTGGCTGCTCGGCGGTATGCCGGATCTGGCTATGCGGTCCATAGCGCGATCGGGGGTTCCCGGCGTGACCGGGGGAGATGGACAGTGACACCGACCCGAGACCCCGATCCCAGGAGCCTTCGTGACCGCCACCTTCAGCGTCAACGACCGGACCTACACCACGCACGGTGCGCCGGTCGTTGTGATCTGCATCGACGGCAGCGAGCCGGAGTACCACCTCGAGGCCATCAAGGCAGGCCGGATGCCGTGGCTCGCCGGGGTCCTCGGCAGCGGGCGGGGGACCTCGTGGGAAGCCCACTGCGCCATGCCCGCGCTGACCAACCCCAACAACGTGTCGATCGCGACCGGGCGCCCGCCGGCGGTCCACGGCATCAGCGGCAACTACCTGTACGACACCTCCACCGGCGCCGAGGTACTGATGAACGACAAGTCGTTCCTGCGCGCGCCGACCCTGTTCGCGGCCGCCAACGAGGCAGGCCTGGACGTCGTGGTCGTGACCGCCAAGGACAAGCTGCGACGTCTGCTCGGTGCCGGGGTGGTGGAGGCAGGCCCCAGCCTCGACGGATCCGGTGAGTTCGTCGAGCCGAGGCGGCGCGGCATCTGCTTCTCCGCGGAGAAGGCCGACGAAGCCAACCTCGAGGAGAACGGGATCGACGACGTGCTCGCGCTCGTCGGCAGGCCGCTACCCAGCGTCTACTCCGCCGACCTGTCCGTCTTCGCGCTGGCCGCGGGAGTCGAGATCCTCAAGACCCGTGGCGCCGACCTGATGTACCTCTCGCTCACCGACTACATCCAGCACAAGCACGCGCCCGGCACCGAGGCGGCCAACGACCTGTACGCCGAGATCGACCGCCACGCCGCACAACTCGAAGCGCTCGGCGCCGTCGTGGTCCTCACCGCCGACCACGGCATGAGCGCGAAGACCGACGACACCGGCACGGCGAACGTCGTCTTCGTCGAGGACGAGGTACGCCGGATCCTCGGCTCGACCGGCACCGCGCCGGGGTCGGACGACCTGCGGGTGATCCTGCCGATCACGGATCCGTACACCGTGCACCACGGTGCGCTCGGCTCCTTCGCCAGTGTCTACCTGCCCGGCGGCGCGGACCTCGGCCGGACCGTCGAGGCGCTCCGCTCCATCGACGGCGTACAGGCCGTCCACACCCGGGACGAGGCCGCGCGGGACTTCTCGCTGCCGGCGGACCGGATCGGCGACATCGTCGTACTCGCCGAGAAGGGGACGGCCGTGGGGCGGTACGCCGCGTGGCACGACCTCAGCGGCCTCGACGCGCCGCTGCGATCCCACGGCGCCCTCGGCGAAGTGCAGATCCCGTTCCTGATCAACCGCGTGCTGCCCCGGCCAGAACAGCTCGACGAGCCCTGGGGCCCACCGGCGTACATCCACAACTACGACGCGTTCTGGGTCGCTACGACCCTGGTGGCCGAGACCGACCTCGCCACGACCTCGGCGTCCTGAATCCCCGCCTGTTCGTCCCTACCCCCTGAGAGGTCGTGACGAGGATGTCCAGCACACTCGACCCCACCGCCGCCAACATCCCGGCCGAGCCCGTCTCCGAAGCATCCTTCCGCCGCCTCGCCTGGCGGATGTTGCTGGCAGCAATGTTCTGCTACCTGTTCTTCTACACCGGCAGACAGGCCTTCGGCTTCGCGATCCCCGGTATCCAGAAGGACCTCGACTGGACCAAGGCCACCGTCGGGACGATCAGCGGGATCGCCCTGTGGTCGTACGCGATCGGCCAGATGGTCAACGGCAACCTCGCGGACAAGTTCGGCGGCCGTCGCCTGATGGCCCTGGGGGCGGTCCTGTCGACGACCTTGTGCATCATCGCGAGCTTCATGCACTCGGCCGCGGGCATGGCCGTCGCGCTCGGCGCCAACGGCTTCGTCCAGGCCATGGGCTGGTCGGCCGGCGGACGGGTGATCTCCAACTGGTGGAGCCACCACGAGCGCGGCAAGAGCTTCGGCTTCTACACGCTGGCGGCCGGCTCCTCGTCCGTTCTCGTCTACGTCACCTCGACCTTGACGATCAGCACGTTCGACCTGGACTGGGAGTGGCTGTTCCGCCTGCCCGTACTGCTGATGCTCGTGGGCGGAATCACGTTCTTCCTGGTCGCGCGGGACACCCCGAGGAACGCCGGGATCACGCCGCCCCGCTCGTTCACCCATGACGCCGACGATGTCGCGTACGACGCGGGCGGCGCCGCTCCCAGCTCGACGGACCGCTACAAAACTGTGCTGGGAATCCCCAGGATCTGGGTGACGGGCGTCGCCATCGGTTTCCAGAACGCCGCTCGGTACGGCTTGCTGATCTGGGTGCCGGTGTACTTCCTCGGCGACAACTGGAAGAAGACCGACAACGCGGTCTGGATCACGGTCGCCCTGCCCGTCGGTATGGCGGTAGGTGCCCTCGTCAACGGCCAGCTCTCGGACCGGATCTTCGGGTCCCGTCGCGACCGCCCGATCATGCTCTTCATGGTGCTGGGCGCGCTCAGCTCGCTCGGAATGTGGGCCCTGCACCCCGGTGTCGGCCTGGGCATCGTCCTGCTGTTCCTGACCGGCTTCTTCGTCTACGGCCCGCAGTCGTCGTTCTGGGCGCTCTGTCCGGACCTGGCCGGCAAGGTGATGGCCGGCACCGCGGTGGGCGTCGTCAACTTCTTCGCCTATCTGTTCGCCGGCGCCGCCGAACCCGTCATCGGCCGCATCATGGATCACAACGGCGGCGACGCCGGGCTGATCTTCCCGATCGTGGCGATCTGCTGTACGGCCAGTGCGGCCGTGGCTTCCACCATTCGCCGCTGACCGTGGCCAGAACCCGACAGGACCCGAAACGATGACAACGACAGGATCGACAGTGAACGCGACCGCGACGGCGGCGGTGTGGTCCGGTGTCGAAGCGGGGTTCACCGTGGACACGCTGCCGCTGCCCGCGCTGCGGCGGGGCGAGGTCCTGGTTCGTACTGAGCTGGCCACGATCTGCGGCAGCGACCTGCACACCATCAACGGCGACCGCCCGACCCCGCTGCCGACCGTCCTCGGTCACGAGGCCATCGGCCACGTCGTCGCCACCGGTGGCGACGTGACCGCGGCCGACGGACAGCCCGTCAGACAGGGCGACCGCATCACGTGGACGATCGGTACGGCGTGCGGTACCTGTCGCCGCTGCCGTCGTGGCATCTCCCAGAAGTGCCTGTCGGTGCGTAAGTACGGCCATGAGGCGATCGACGACCACTGGAAGCTCAACGGCGGCTTCGGGACTCACGTGCACCTCGTGGCCGGCACCGGCGTGGTGAAGGTGCCGGATCAGTTGCCCGCGACCGTCGCCACGCCCGCCAACTGTGCCACGGCGACGGTCACCTGCGCGGCTCGTCGTACCGAACTCGACGCCGACGACGTCGTCGTGGTGCTCGGGTGCGGCATGCTGGGGCTGACCGCCGTGGCCTACGCCCGGGACCGTGGATGCTCCACGGTGATCGCCTCCGATGTCGACCCGTCGCGCCGGGAGCTCGCGGCGCTCTTCGGCGCCACCGCGGTCGTCGAGCCGCAGGACCTCGCCGCCATCACGAGCGAGTACGGCGCGGACGTCGTCTTCGAACTGTCCGGCAACAGCCGGGCCGTGCAGTCGGCCTTCGGCGTGGTGGATCTCGGCGGGCGGATCGCTCTGGTCGGCTCGGTGTCCCCCGCCCCCGAGATCAGCTTCGAACCGAGCGGTTTCGTCAAGAACCTCACGACCGTCGTCGGCTGCCACAACTACCGGGTCGACGACCTCGTCGAGGCCGTCGCTTTCCTCGGGCGCACGCCCGCACAAGCGTTGTTCGCCGACTTGATCCCCGCGCCGTACGCGCTGGCCGACATCGTCCAAGCCGTCACGACCGCAGGCACCAGCAGCGCCCCGCGGATCGCTGTCCAGTTCCCCTGATCGCCACCCCCTCAAGGAGATCTCCTCGTGAGCCTCGACTTCAAGGTCCGGGCGGACCACCTGCTCAACCACATCGACGGAACGTGGACGCCCGGCAGCGGTGGGCAGACCCGGCCGAACCTGAACCCCGCCGACACCACGGACGTGATCGGCGAGTTCGCCGAGTCCGTCGCGGCCGATGTCACCGCGGCGGTCGACGCCGCCGAGGCCGCCCAGCCGGCCTGGGCCGCGATCGGACCGATCGCGCGGGCCACGATCCTCACCAAGGCGAGCCGGCTGATCGAGGAGCGGATCGAGGACTTCGCCGCGGCGATCACCCGCGAGCAGGGCAAACGACTGGGCGAGGCGCGCGGGGAAGTGATGCGCGGGCTGGCGATTCTCGAGTTCCACGCGGGTGAGGCCCGCCGGATGAACGGCGAGACGACCGCCGCCGAGGAGCCCCGCACCATCGTGATGACCTTCCGGCGCCCGCTCGGCGTCGTCGGTCTCATCACCCCGTGGAACTTCCCGCTCACCATCCCCATCTGGAAGGTCGCTCCGGCCCTGCTGTCGGGCTGTACGGCGGTCCTCAAACCGTCCCCGCTGACGCCGCTCACGGCCGCGCTGCTCGTTCAGGCGTTCCACGACGCGGGCGTGCCGGCCGGCGTACTCAACCTGGTGCAAGGCGACCGCGAGGCCGGTGAGGCCCTTGTCGACGACGGACGGGTGGCCGGCATCTCCTTCACCGGATCACTGCCCGTCGGCCAGGCCATCAACCGGGCCGGCGCGGGGCGCCTGCTGCGCACCCAGCTCGAACTCGGCGGCAAGAACGCGCTCATAGTGCTGGCCGACGCCGACCTCGACGCGGCCTGCGACGCGATCATCCACGGCGCGTACGGCCAGTCTGGTCAACGGTGCTCAGCGACCAGCCGGGTGATCGTCGACCGCTCCGTCCACGGCGAACTCCTGGACCGGCTGGCCCCGCGCGTACGCGCGATGGAGATCGGCCCGGGAGACCAGCCGGACGCCGACATCGGCCCGGTCGTCAACGACGAGCGGTACCAGGCCTGCCTCGGCGCGATCGAGAACGCCGTCGCCGATGGGGCGAAGGTCATCGCCGGTGGGGACGCCGCCGAGCTCGGGACCCCGGGCTACTTCGTCAGGCCCACGCTGCTCGACGACGTGGCCTGGGACTCCGAGCTCGCGCAGGAGGAGGTCTTCGGGCCGGTCCTGTCGGTCATCACCTGCGACGGGTACGACGACGCGATGCGGATCAGCAACTCGGTGAAGTACGGCATGTCCGGCACGATCTTCACCCAGGACCCGGCGCTGATGTTCCAGGCGCTGCAGGACTTCCAGGCAGGCATGCTACATGTGAACCGCCCTGGCGTGGGCGCGTACTCCCACCTTCCGCACATGGGCGCCAAGGCCTCCCAGCTCGGCGCGCCGGAGTGCTCGCCCGACGTCTGGAACTTCTACACCGATCTCCGGTCGGCCTGCATCAGGTATTGACGGGGCCGCCGACCGGCCGCCCGATGTCTGTGCGCCCTCCGCCACCTCGTGCGACCATGGCCGCGTTCCCGCACGAAAGGCGGCCGATGTTCAGTCTCACCCAGCTGGAGATCCTGGTGCGGGTCGTCGACGAAGGCAGCTTCTCAGCGGCGGCGAAGTCGCTCTACATGAGCCAGCCGGCGGTTTCCAACCACATCCGCCAACTGGAGCGGAGCCTCGGTGTGAGCCTGCTCCAGCGTGGGCCGCACGGCGCGCAGCCGACACCGGCCGGTGGGACCGTCGTGGAGCATGCGCGCGAGGTTCTCGCCCTGCTGGACCGGCTCGAGCACGCGACCGCCGGGTACCGCGGGCTGGACACCGGGCAGCTCGTGGTCGCCGGGACGACGACCCTGGGCACCTACCTGCTGCCGCGGCTGATCAGCGAGTTCACGGTCCGGGCGCCCAAGGTGTCGTGCCAGCTCCGGGTCGGGAACGAGGACACGGTCGAGTCGTGGCTCCTGGCCGGCGAGGTCGGCGTCGGCCTGTGTGCGGCGACGCCTACGGCGGAGGCGCTCCGCAGCGAGCCCGTGCTGAGCGAAGACATGGTCCTGGTGGCACCGGCAGGCTTCCCGCTCGAAGATCGCCGGATCACCGCGGCCGACATCGCCTCCAGCCGCTTCCTGCTGCGTGAGCCGGGATCGGCGACCCGCCGGCTGCAGGAGCAGTCGCTGCGCGCCTGGGGGCTGGATCAGGTCGACACCTGGGACCTGTGGGGCTCGGACACCGTGAAGGAGGCGGTGCAGCAAGGCCTGGGTCTGGCGGTCCTGTCCGAGCACGTCGTACGCCGCGAGGTCGACGTCGGCTTCCTGGTGTGTCTGGACATCAGCCCCGCGCCGCCGCAGCGCAAGGTCTCGCTCGTCCACAGGGCCGACCGCATCCTGACCCCGCCCGAGGAAGCCTTCACCGCCCTGGTCCGGGCCACCGCGGAGTGGCCCGGCTGAGCCGGATGCGCGCCGCCTGCCGTTGACGTGCGGGCCTCGGGGCCTATTGCGGATTCGGGGTGTTCGACGGGGGCGGTGTGTTCGAGGGAGCAGGGGTTTCGGACGGTTCCGGGGTGTTCGAGGTCGTCGGGGGCGTTGACGTCGTTGACGAGGTCGGGCTCGTCGGTGACGAGGTGGCCGACGAGGGGGACTTCGTCGGGGTAGGCGTCGGTGACGGCTGCGTGGACGGTGTGGGCGACGATGTCGGCGTGCTCGTCGGAGTGGTGGGTGTCGACGTACTGGGAGTGGTGCTCGTAGGGCTCGTCGGCGTCGTCGACGTGGTCGACGTGGTCGATCCGCCGCTGGTCGGTTCGCTGGTCCGGCCGACCGGTGCCGGCTCGCTCGGACTCGGCGTACCGGCACTCGTACTCGGTTTCGGGCCGACGTCTCCGGTCGGCGGCAGGTTGTCGCCGGCGCCGCGGAGTACGACGCCTGCGGTGACCGCACCGGCCAGAGCGAGCGCGGCAACGGCCGCGACGAACAGCGGCTTCCTGGAACGAGCGACTGGCGTGGGCTCCGGCGTGACCGCGGGAGGCTCGGCAACCGGCTCAGCCGGGCTCTCGCTGGGAAGCGCTGCCGTGGGGAACCAGTCGGCGGCCGCCGGCAGAGCGGTCAGCTGTGCAGCGGTCGGCCGATCCTCCGGTGCCTTGGCGAGCATCCGCAGGAGCACAGGCTCGAAGCGACCCGCCAGGTCCGGACGGAGCTGACTGGGCGGAACCGGCGCGGTGTCGACATGCTGATAGAGCACTGCGGTCGGGTGGTCGCCGACGAACGGTGGCCGGCCGGTGACAAGCTGGTACAGCACGCAGCCGAGCGCGTACACGTCCGACTCCGGGCCGCCTCGCAGACCTCTGGCGCGCTCGGGCGACAGGTAGTGCGGGCTGCCCATGATCTGACCGGTGACCGTCAGGTCGGATGTCTCCGACCCGGGCAGGTGGGCGATGCCGAAGTCCGCGACCTTCACGGTGCCGTCGGCCGCGACCAGCAGATTGCTCGGCTTGATGTCGCGATGTACGACGTTCTGCGCGTGTGCGGCCGCGAGCCCGGCGGCGGCCTGTTCGACGATGTCGACCGCGCGGTCCCACGGCAGCGGACCGTGCTCGGCCAGCTCGGCGGCGACCGAACTGCCCTCGACCAGCTCCATCACCAGGTAGAAGTTGTCGTCGGCCTGCCCGAAGTCGTACACGGCCACGATGTGCGGATCGCTCAGCCGCGCGGCGGCGCGGGCCTCGCGCTGGAATCGCTCCTCGGCCGCGGTGCCCTCCTGGGACCGGAGCATGACCTTGACCGCGACCTCGCGCCCCAGGGCGACGTCGGTCGCGCGGAACACCTCGCCCATCCCACCGCGTCCCAAGGACGCGCCCAGCCTGTAGCGATGTGCGATCAACATCCGTTCCCCGTACCCACGCCGTTCTGTCGGCAATCCGTGTGTTGACCGACGAGACCCAAGGCTACTCGCCGCACAAGCCGTGACTCGACGTGCGCCCACCGTGATGCCATCGGCCGGGCGTGAATTGGTCTGCGAATCCGTGCCCTGATTGGGCGTGGATCCCGCTGGATCCGGATCTAGATTGGCGCTGTGCCGAGACGGGGCTCGGCCGGTGGGGGAGACCGATCGTGCAAAGGACTGGATTGATTCATGGAGTACCGCAATCTGGGGCGGACCGGGCTCAAGGTCAGCGAGGTGTGTCTCGGCGCGATGCACTTCGGCGGGCCGACCGACGAGCAGACCAGCGTCCGGATCCTCGACGAGTTCGCCGAGGCCGGCGGCACCTTCATCGACACGGCCGACGTGTACAACGCGGGTGAGTCGGAGGCGGTTCTCGGCCGCTGGCTGAAGGGCCGCGACCGCGACGCGTTCGTGATCGCCACGAAGGTGTACGGCGGGATGGGCGACGGACCGAACGACGACGGACTGAGCCGCAAGCACATCCTCTCCGCCGTGGAAGCGAGCCTGCGCCGCCTCGGCACCGACTACATCGACCTGTACTACACGCACGTCTGGGACACCGCGACGCCGATCGAGGAGACTCTCGCGACGCTCGACACGCTGGTCACGGCCGGCAAGGTCCGGTACCTCGGAGCGAGCAACGTCACCGGCTGGCAGCTGCAGAAGGCGGTCGACGTCGCCGGGACGCACGGTTACAGCGCGCTGCAGCCGCTGTACAACCTGCTCGACCGCGAGGCCGAGTGGGAGCTGCTGGCGATCTGCCGTAACGAGGGCCTCGGCGTGATGCCGTGGAGTCCGCTGCGCGCGGGATGGCTCGCGGGCCGCTTCCATCGCGGGATGGAGGCTCCGCCGGCGGACTCCCGGGTGGCCGCCGCGGCCGAGCGCGGGCTGCTGGAGGCGTGGGACTACTACAACAACGAGCGGACCTGGAACGTCCTCGACGCGTTGCACGAGATCGCGGCCGAGACCGGTCACAGCGTGTCGCAGGTGGCGCTGCGGTGGCTGATCCAGACCGATCCGGTCACCGCTCCGATCATCGGGCCGCGCACCTTCGAGCACTACGTCGACAACATCGGCGCCGCCGGCTGGTCTCTCACCGACGAGCAGTTCACCCGCCTGACCACGGTCAGCGAGAAGCCGACCGTCTATCCGTACGACCTGCTCCGCAACTTCCAGCGCTGAATTCCAGCAGTACGGCGCTGTGCTCGCCGGCACGAGCCGGGGCAGCACAGCGCCGTACTGGTCTCGGCTCGCCGTGACTAGGATCTCTGGTCATGGCGATGCAGCCCACACGCGCGGCCTGGACTGTGGTGCTGACGCTGGACGGGGACGGAAAGCTGCACCGGCAGGTCGAGCGCGCGTTGCGGGAGGCGATCCGGTCGGGGCGGGTTTCGACCGGCACAGTGCTGCCGCCGAGCCGCGAACTGGCAGCGCAACTCGGCTGTTCGAGGTGGGCCGTCACGCAGGCGTACAGCCAGCTCGTGACGGAGGGCTACCTGACCACCCGGGTGGGCTCGGGGACGTGGGTCAGCTGGGTGGGCCGTACGACGCGGCCGGCCCGCAGTACGGCGGCTGCCGGCGTCGCGACGTACCGCTTCGACCTGGCTCCGGGCGCTCCTGACCTGCGGGCGTTCCCGCGGACGCGATGGGCCGAGGCGGCGCGGGCGGCAGCACGGACGGTACCGACGGCCGACCTCGGGTACCCGGACGAGCAGGGATATCTGCCGCTGCGCGAACTGCTGTCCGACTACCTCCAGCGCAGCCGAGGAGCGATCGCGGCCGCCTCCGACATTGTGATCCGCAGCGGAGTCAGCGCGAGCGTCGCCCACCTCTGCGCCGGACTGCGCGCGCGGGGGATCGATCGCATCGCGGTCGAGGATCCCGGCTGGACCCGCCTGCGCAACGTCATCGAGTCGACCGGAATGCGGGTGGAGCCGGTGCCGGTCGACCACCACGGTCTCGATGTCGGACGTCTCTCGGGGCTGCGGGCGGTGGTCGTCACCGCGGCGCATCAGTTCCCGACCGGGGTCGTACTCGCGCCGCATCGCCGGCTGGAACTGATCGACTGGGCCCGCCGGAACGACGGCGTGATCCTCGAGGACGACTACGACGCCGAGTTCCGGTACGACCGGAGTCCGGTCGGAACGTTGCAGGGGATGGCGCCGGAACACGTCGTACTGCTCGGCTCGGTGAGCAAGACGCTGAGTCCGGCGATCGGGATCGGCTGGTTCGTGGCGCAAGGGCAGTGGCGCGGCTTGCTGGAACGACCGTCCGGTCCGGGACCGTCCACTCTCGACCAGGCGACGTTCGCGGAGCTGATGGGCGCCGGCGCCTACGACCGGCATCTGCGCGCCATGCAGCGCCGCTACGGGCGCAGGCGGGATCTTGTTCTCACCGCGGTACGGCGTGAGTTGCCGGCGTGGACGATCGGCGGGGCCGCGGCCGGGCTCCACCTGACGTTGACGTCTCCGGCGGGCCTCGACACGAGGTTGCTCACGACGGCCGCGCGGGACGCCGGGACCCGGATCGTCCCGCTCGCCGAGTACCAGATCCGTACCGAGGGACGCGACGCCGGCATCGTGCTCGGGTACGGCAACATCGCCGACAACGACGTAGACCCGGCGATCCGATCCCTCGCCGCGGCCTTCGCGACAGTCTCAGGCGCGGTAGGTGGGGAAGTCCCGTAAGCCGCGGACCGACATGGCCGCCGGTCGTCAGCCGCCGTACATCGTCGAGGTGTAGTCGGTGCGCGGCTTCCAGTTGGAGAAGATGTAGTCGTTCTCCTCGACCTTGGCGCCCTTCGCCTTGGCCGCGGCGAACGCGCGGTCGCGCTCCTTGTTCGACTTGTCCGACAGCGTCTTGAGCGCCTTACGTACGTCGGTGACGTCGCCGCTGAAGGCGCCTTGGACGATCTCCCCGAGACTCGGCTTCACGTCCTTGGTCTCCTTCTGGACCTTCGAGATCTCGGGGTTCTTCGCCACCGGGACGGGGGCCACGAAGCATTCCTTCTGGAACCGGTCGATGAGCTTCTTGTACGCCGGGTGCACGTCGACCGTCTCCAGTACCGACAGATCGGCCGGCGGCTGGTCCATCCGCTCGGCCAGCCCCTTCGCGTACTCCGGCGTGAGGAGACGCTCCAGCACCTTGCTCGCCAGGTCGGCCTTGCCGGACTTACCCGACACCCAGAACGCGCCGCCCTGCGGACCGCGGTACGCCGTGACGGGCGTGCCCTTGTCCGGCACCAGCATCGGGCCGACGTCGAGCTTGTCCGCGAACTTCGCGAGGTCCTGCTTGATCACCCCGGCGCACCAGGGACCGTCGAGGTAGTAGACCGCCGCGCCGGTCGACCAGCGGGCCCGGGCCACCTTGTCGTTCATGTTGTTGGTGCCTGGCATCAACAGCCCGTCGGTCTTCAGCGACAGCATGAACTCGATCACGTGGACGAACGGGTCGGCGTGGAACGCGTAGTCCCCGGTCTTGAACTCCTGTCCGTTCAGGCCCTCGAAGCCGGCCGCGTTGGCCAGGAAGTTGGTCTGCTCGGCCATCCGCTCCGGCTGGCCGAGGTTGTTGATCCAGCCGTGCGCGCCACCGGACGCGTCCTGCGCCTTCCGGGCCGCCGCCCGGAACTCGTCGTACGTCTGCGGCGGGTTCGCCGGGTCCAGTCCGGCCTTCTCCACCAGCTCCTTGTTGAACCAGGTCGCGGCCCAGTACTGGCGGACGTTGAAGATCGGGAAGCTGAACAGCTTGCCGTCGATGGTGGTCACGCCCTCGATCAAGGTGCTCTTGTCGATCTTGGACTGGGCCTCCTGCGAGAGCTGCAACGGTTGGTACCAGCCGTCCGCGACCAGCGCGGGGATGGGGAGTTTGAGACCGACGTTGGAGTGCACGTCCGGCAACTGGTCGCTCTGCCGGGCGAGCTGCAGCGCCTCACCCATCTTGGCGGTCTGGTGCAGCGTGTACTGCACCGCGATGCCCGCTTCCTTCTGGGCGGCCGCGAAGGTCTCCTCCTGCAGTTTCTTCAACGGATTGAAGTGGTCCCACCACTTGATCGACTTCGCGCCACCCGCGCCGCTGCTTGGCGCCGAACCGTTGCTGCAGCCGGCGAGTACGGCGCCCGCGGCGGCCGCACCACTCAGCTGGAACAGACGACGCCGACTGAGCTCGTTCACTGCTCGACCTCCTAGGCCGGACAACCTGATGACAGCCCCCGGTTTTCCGACCGTTATACCGCTCGCTTACAACGCTGTAAAGAAGTCGGACAGAATCGCTTACATCGCTGTAAACCCAGCTGTGCCAGGCCATTGACAGTCGCCGGGGTCGCTCCCTACCGTGCTGCCCAGCAGTCTTCCAACGTTGTACAACACCCGCTCCGATCGAGGTGAACGACGTGATCTCGCATCCCGCCCGTTGTCTGATCGCCGGCGCGCTGGCTGTCGGCACGCTGTCCGCCCTGACCACCTCGGCCATCGGATCCACGTCGTACGGCGACACGGGTGCGGTGATCGAGGTCAGTCAGGAAAAGATCGCCGCGCCCGTCACCGGACTGCTGGCCGGCGGGAACCATCGCTGGCCCGCGAACGGCCTCGGCATGTGGGACGCCGCCAACGACCGGCCGTCGCCGGACCTCGTGGAGTTGTCCGAGCGACTCGAGCTGAGCACGACGCGCTATCCGGGCGGTACGGTGGCCAACCTGTTCCGCTGGAAGCGGGCGATCGGACCGCAGTCGCAACGGCAGTGCCAGACCGGCGGCGGCTTCGTCGGGAACCAGGAGCCGCTCGACAGCGTGTACGGCGTCGAGGAGCACTTCCGGTACGCCGAGCAGGTCGGCGCACAGACGCAGATCATGACGTCGTCGGTCCAGCCGGTGCAGGACGCGGCCGACTTCGTCGAGTACCTGAACGCACCGGTGGGCGCGAATCCCGGCGGAGGCACAGCCTGGGCCGCTGTCCGCGCGGCCAACGGCCACCCGGCGCCGTACGGCGTGAAACTGTGGGAAGTCGGCAACGAGCTCTATCTGGGCAACCAGGTGTACTGGCGGGCCCAGGACCTCGCGACGCGCGTCCGGCAGTACGCCTTCGGCGGTACCGAGCGGAAGACCGCGGAGCCGGTCGGCCTGGAGTGCGACAACCGCGAAAGCGCTTCGTTCAGCAAGGGCACGCCTGGGCAGCTGGTCAAGGTGCGGTGGGCGCCGGCGGTGCCGGGCAGCCAAACGGTGTACGTCGCCGGCCAGGCCTGGCGGCAGGTCTCCGACGTCAGTCGCGCAGGCCCGGACGAGCGTGTGTATCAGTTCGATCCGGCCTCCGGGCAGATCCGGTTCGGCGACGGCACGCATGGTGCGATTCCGCCGCAGGGCAGCCAGATCAGGGCCGACTACGTCTCCGGGCCGCACCCCGGCTTCGTCGACTACTACCGGGCGATGAAGGCTGTCGACCCGTCGATCTCCGTCTGCACGGCCTGGGAGAAGCCCGAGTGGGTCGAACTGATGGGGACCGAGCACCCCTACGACTGCATCGCACCACACCTGTACGGCCACCCGAAGCTGGGTGGCACCACGGCCGAGATCCAGGACCGCTGGTTCGCCGACCCGACGCGGGACGCGCATGCGGTGATGGCGGAGCTCCGTGACCTGGATGCCGCCCTGGACACGACCTTCGGTCAACGCACGGGCGGCCGGCGGCCGTTCGTCGCGGTCACCGAGTGGGGCGTGATCGCCGAGGCCGGTACCGGGCCCGCGCCCGCCGGGTGGGGGAACTCGGTGAGCTGGACGCTGAACGCCGCGGACATGCTGGGCGAGATGATCGAGCACGGCGTGACCGTGATGGACAGTTCGAATCTCAACGGGGGAGCGCCCACGCCAGGTGAGTTGTTCGGCGGTGCGCCGGACTTCCACTGGACCGGCCGGGCGAACCTGATCAAGCTGTACACCGAGCTGATCGGCAGTACGCCGGTCGAGGTCGAGACCGAAGGCATCCCGTCGGCCGGTACCGGCGACTACCAGGCGCTGACGGCGTACGGCACCAGGGACGCGGCCGGTGTGACCCGGGTCGTGGTGGTCAACCGGGATCGCGAGAAGGCGCAGTCGGCGACCGTTCTGAACGAGGCCGGGTCCGGTGTGGCCGACGTACGGGTTCTCACCCACAACGGCCCGGACGTCGCGAGCTTCAACACCCCGGCCGACGAATCGGTGATCCGGACGACCGAGACCCACACAGTGGCGACAGCGCGGTATGTCCCGTACACCTTCGAGCCGCACTCGGTGACGTTGCTCGAGATCAGGCCGCGTCAATGACCGGACACGTGCTTGGCCGTACGCCGACGGCGTCGGGTGTGCTGCTGGCCCATCGTGCTCTCCCGCGGCACCAGTGTGAAACCGGCCTTGACCCGGCGCGGGCCCGTCTCGGCGCTGCCTTCGATCCGCTCGACCAGCATCCGGACCGCGGTCTCCGCGATCGCCTGCTTGTCCGGATCGATGGTGGACAGCGTCGGGGTGACCGCGGTGCCGGTGGCGATGCCGTCGACGCCGATGACCGCGATGTCGTCCGGCACCCGGTAGCCCTGCTCGTGCAGCCGGCGCATCGCGGCCATCGCGAGCTCGTCGTTGAAGCAGAACAGCGCGTCGATGGGCTCCGGCAGCGCGAGCAACCTGTCCGTGGCGAGCCTCGCGTCCTTGCCGTGGCTGAAGTCGACCTCGGCGATCAGCTCGGGCTCGAACTCGAGCCCGGCCGCGGCGAGCGCACGCTTGTAGCCGTTCAGCCGGTTCCTGCTGACCACACCACCGGTGTTGCGCGGCAGATTCCTGATGACGCCGATCCGGCGCCGGCCGATGTCCAGCAGGTGCTCGGTGGCGGCCTGGCCCGCCGCACGGCTGTCGATCGCGACGCTGTCCGCGCTCTGGGCCATCCGCTCGCCGAGGAGTACCAGCGGCGTGGTGTCCTCCCGGGCCCGCAGATCGGCGGTGCCGAGCTGCCAGGGGACCAGGATGATGCCGTCGATCAGGTGGGTGCGGAAGCTCTCCACCACGTTCTTCTCGCGCTCGAGATCGCCGTAGGTGCAGTCGATCAGCACGGTCAGCTCGTGCTGCTCGGCCTCGCGGACGATCAGATGCGCCAGCTCACTGAAGTACGCACCGCGGACGGACGGCAGCGCCAGCGCGATCATGCCGGATCGCCCCAGCCGCAGGTTGCGTGCCGAGAGATTCGGCCGGTACCCGAGTTCGTCGAGTGCCGCCGTCACCCGCGCGCGCAGCTCCGGCGTGACGTGCACGTAGTTGTTCACCACGTTGGACACCGTCTTGACCGACACACCGGCCAGCTCGGCGACGTCCTTCAATCGCGTCCGCACCCTGATCCTCCTCGCCTGCACCTGCCGGCAACGGTACCGCCTGAACCCGAAGTGATCCCGCACCGGCTCTTTACGCAACTTGTACAACGATATATACACAGACTTGTACAACGTTATAAGCCCATCCTGTGAAGGCACTATGACGCTCCTGACAGCAGAACCCGTGGACACTCCGACGAGGCCCGGCCGGAGCCGCCCGCCGAGGCATCGCGAGCAGGGCCGGACCACGCTGTGGATCTGGTTGTTCCTCACGCCGACGGTCGTGCTGTACGGCGTCTACACGGTGTACCCGATCTTCGCCAGCTACTGGTTCTCGTTCGTCGAGTGGAACGGGTTCGAGGAGACCAAGACCTGGGTCGGCCTGCGGAACTACCGCGAGGTGCTCGCGGATCCGCTGTTCTGGAGCTCGTTCAAGATCACGGCGCTGTTCACCGTCGCGGCCGTGCCGGTCAAGGTGTTCCTCTCCCTACTGGTGGCGCTCCTGCTGAACTCGCCGAAGCTGCCGCTGCGCAATCTGTTCCGTACGGCGTTCTTCCTGCCGGTCGTCACGACCACCGCGATCGTCGGCGTGGTGATGCAGATCGTGTTCGATCCGGCCGACGGTCCGGTCAACCAGTTGCTGATGAAGCTCGGCCTGGTCGACCAGGGCGTGAACTTCCTCGGCGACTCCTCCACGGCGCTGTGGACGGTGGTCGGCGTCTACGTCTGGAAGTGGTTCGGCGTCACCTTGATCTACTGGCTGGCGGCGCTGCAGACCATCTCCGACGAGGTCTACGAGGCGGCCGAGATCGACGGCGCCGGGCCGGTAGCGATGCTGCGCAACATCACGCTGCCGCTGCTCAAGCCGTTCACGATCATCATCACGCTGCTCACGCTCGAGGCCACCCTGAAGGTCTTCGACCTGATGCTGACGATGACGAACGGCGGTCCCTTCTTCTCCACCGAGGTGGTCGAAATCTACATCTACCGTTGGGCGTTCGCCGCGACCGTGCCGCAGCTCGGGTTCGCCTCCGCGGCGGCGGTGCTGTTCGGCCTGTTCGTCTGCGCGCTTGGCCTGCTCCAGTTGCTCGGCATCCGGGCCGCCCGGAAGACGGGAGGTTCCCGATGACGGCGATCACGGTGCCGAGGCCGCGCCGATCGCGGCGCCGGCCGGGAGACAACCGCTGGACCGCCGGCTGGATCGTGCGCCGGCTGCCGTACTGGTTCGTCGCGCTCTTCCTCGCCGGAGCCGCGTTCCTGTGGATCTATCCGTTCCTCTGGATGGTGTCGGCGTCGCTGAAGGATCAGATGGAGGTCTTCGCCTCCGGTCTCGGCCTGCTGCCGGACAACCCGATCTGGGAGAACTACCAGCGGGCGTGGACCGAGGCCAGCTTCGGCAAGTACCTGATGAACACCGTGATCGTCACGGTCGTGACGGTGGTGCTCGTGGTGGTCCGGTGCGCGATGGCCGGGTACGTGCTGGCCCGCTATTCCTTCGCCGGCCGCAAGGTGGTGCTCGGCGTACTGATCGCGACGTTGTTCGTGCCGACCGGGTACACGATCATCCCGGTCGTCGAGGTGTCCCAGCGGCTCGGTCTGCTGAACTCGCTGACAGGGATGATCCTCGCGCTGAGCGGCGGCGCCCACGTCGCCTCGATCCTGCTCTACCTGGGGTACTTCCGGCAGTTGCCGCGGGAACTGGAAGAGGCCGCGATCGTCGACGGCGCCGGATTCCTGTCACTGTTCTTCCGGGTCATGATGCCGATGGCGATCCCGGTCACCGCGACGGTCACGCTGATGACGTTCCTGGCCACATGGAACGCGTTCTTCCTGCCGTTGGTGTTCACCTTCAGCCGGCCCGATCTGCGCACGTTGAGCGTCGGCATGCTGGCGTTCGTCGGCGAGAACTCGATCGACTGGTCCGGGATGGCCGCCGCCGCGGTCATCTCCCTGCTCCCCGTCGTACTGCTCTTCGTGCTGTTGCAGCGGTACTTCGTCGAGGGCATCGCCGGGGCGGTGAAGCAGTGAGCGAACAACGCAGACCCAACATCCTGCTGCTCTGCACCGACCAGCAGCGGTACGACGCACTCGGTGCCCAGGGCAATGAGCACATCGCGACGCCGAACCTGGACAGGCTGGCCCGCCAGGGCGTCAGGTTCGACAACTGCTACGTGCAGAACCCGGTCTGTGCGCCGTCCCGTGCCAGCCTGATGACGAGCCGGTACGTCCACGCGCACGGCCTGTGGGCGAACGGTGTCAGCCTGCCGGACACCGAGCGGATCTTCACCCGCGACCTCGCCGACGCCGGGTACGACTGCGGCCTGGTCGGCAAGTTCCACCTGGCTCCCTGTATCGGCGGCCGGGAGGAGAAGCGGCACGACGACGGGTTCCGGGTCTTCCGGTGGGCACACGATCCCGGTCACGACTCGCAGGCCAACCAGTACCACCGCTGGCTCGAGGAGAAGTTCCCGCGGTGGTACGACGAGGCGCGCGATCCGGCGTCGCCGGTGCAGTTCGGCAACCTGCCGGTCGAGGCGCACCTGACCCGGTGGACCGCCGAGGAGACGATCGGCTTCCTGCGCGACGGGCGCGACGAGAGCACGCCGTTCTTCTGCGTGGCGAACTTCTACGACCCGCACCATCCGTTCGAGGCGCCACCGGAGTACCTGGACAGGTACGACGCCGAGACGTTGCCCGAGCCGGTCGGCTCGCCGGACGAGCTGGACAGCAAGCCGGCGATCTACACCGAGGCGTCGAAACGCTCGTACGCCGGTCACGCGAGGGGCTTCGCCGAGTACACCCCGGACGAGGTACAGCGCGCCAAGGCGGCGTACTACGCGATGGTCAGCTTCATCGACGACGAGGTCGGCCGGATCCTCGACGTACTCGACGAGCTGGGCCTGTCCGACGACACGATCGTGGTGTTCACCAGCGATCACGGCGAGATGCTCGGCGACCATCAGCTGATGCTGAAGGGCCCGATGATGTTCGACTGCGCGGTCCGCGTCCCGCTGCTGATGCGCTGGCCGGGTGTCGTCGAGCCGGGCGTGGTGCGCGACGAGCTGGTGCAGTGGATCGACCTGGCGCCGACGTTCCTCGAGGCGGCCGGGCTGCCGCCGATGCCCGCTCAACAGGGGCAGAGCCTGCTGCCGCTGATCCGTGGCGAGGTAGTGGCCGACGGCATCGGGTTCCGCGACTGGGCCCTGTCGGAGCATCGCAACTCCAGCCATCCGTACGACCCACCTGTCAGCACCACCATGCTTCGTCACGACCGGTGGAAGGTCGTCGTCCACCACGGTGCGCCGGTCACGAGCCGGGACCGCACCGGGGAACTGTACGACCTGCTGGCCGACCCCGACGAACTCGTCAACCTCTGGGACGACCCGGCGCACACGCACGTGCGGCTGACGCTGCAGGAGAAGCTGCTCGACGTGCTGGTCGCCACCGAGGACAGAAGCCAACCCAGAGAGGGGTACTGGTGATGGAAAGTGTTACCAGGCGTACGTTCCTGACCGGTTCCGGCGCCGTCGCCGCGGCTGGTCTGCTCGGTGCCTGTGACACGGCCGCCGACAGCGCGGGACGGGCTGGTTCGGCCGATGTGCTGACCTGGTGGGACCACAGCCCGAACCTGAAGCCGATCAACCAGAAGATCTTCGCGGCGTTCGAGAAGAAGCCGGACGGTGCGAAGGTCCAGTACACGCTGCAGCAGACGTCGAAGATGGGGCAGACGCTGCAGCTGGCCAAGCAGAGCAGTCAGCTGCCCGACATCACCACCGCGGCAGGGCTCGAGCTGCCGCTGAGCTCGCTGGTCGACGGCAAGTGGTTCCAGCCGATCGAGCTGGACGACGAGGCCTTGGCCAGGCTGAAGAGCGAGCTGTACGACGGCTTCCACCGGATCGACGGAAAGCTCTACACGTTCCCGCTGTTCAGCGTGCGCACGCACAACAGCGCGGTGTGGTTCAACACCGAGCTGGCGGGCAAGGCCGGCCTCGATCCCGGGACACCGCCGAGGACGTTCGACGCCTTCCGTGCCGCGGCGCGCAAGATGCAGGACGCCAGTGGGGGCGGCAACGGCTGGATCTGCAACATCGGTATGCCGGAGCGGCTGTCGGCGCAGGTGAACGAGCTGGCCCAGTGCTCGGGCTTCCAGGGCAACCGCGGGCAGCTGTTCCAGACCGGCGACTACGCGTACCACGACGACGCCTTCCTGACCGCGATCGAGTTCCTGCTGTCGCTGCACCGGGACAAGCTGATGGCGCCCGGCTCGACCACGATGGACGACAAACAGGCCCGGGCGCGGTTCGCCACCGGGAGGATCGGCTACTACATCGACGGACCCTGGTGCGCCGGCGTCATCAACGAGACGCTCAAGCCGTTCGCGCCGAAGCTCGGTGGCGGCGGTCTCCTGACGGCCGATGCCGCCCAGAAGCCGGCGGTGTACGTCGTGCCCACCCAAGGGATGTACCACCTGACCGCGAATGCCAAGGATCCCGCGCTGGCGTCGCGACTGTTGTCGATGGCCACCACCGAGGAGTACTACGTCGGCATCGCCAACGGCATGGCCCGACCGCCGCTGGATCTCGGGGCGATCGACAAGGCCGAGGTGCTGCCGGCGTACAAGAGCGTGGTGACGTCCTTCCGGGACGAGGTGTTCCTCGGGCCGCACGAGTTGCTGAAGAACCCCGCGGTCAGCGCGGTGCAGGCCAAGAGCAAGCCGATCAAACCGGGTCTCGGGGAGATCGTGCAGGGCGCGTTCAGCGGCGACGTGACGAACCTGCGCTCCGAGCTGACCAAGCTCAGCGACGCCGCCAACCGGCAGCGCGACGCGAACATCACGGCCGCGAAGGGCGCCGGCGCCAAGGTCGGGCGCGACGACTTCGCGTTCACCGACTGGAAGCCGTACGCCGACTACGGACCGGACAAATACAAGTAGGGAGAGCTGTGACCGAGAGCGATTTGCCGCCGGTGCCGCATCGGGTCCGGGCCGGGTGGCTGGACCTGTGTGGCGAGTGGGAGTTCGGGTACGACGAGTCGTTCGGCCGCACGATCACGGTGCCGTACCCGCCGGAGTCGGAGCTGTCCGGGATCGCGGAGCCCGGCTTCCACCCGGTGGTCTGGTACCGCCGTACCGTCGAGCTGAGCCGGCCCGCGATGGGCCGGTGCGCGGTCCTGCACTTCGGTGCCGTCGACTACCGCGCGACCGTCTGGGTGAACGGGCAGTTGGTGGCCGAGCACGCCGGCGGGCACACCCCGTTCAGTGCCGACATCACCAGCGCGCTCGATTCCGGGACGCAACAGGTGATCGTGGTGCGGGCGGAGGATCAACCGGAGGATGTCGGCCAGCCGCGCGGGAAGCAGGACTGGCAGGTCGAGCCGCACGGGATCTTCTACCGGCGTACCACGGGCATCTGGCAGCCGGTGTGGATCGAGCAGCCGCCGGCGACGTACGTGACCGACCTGACCTGGAGCGCCGACCCCGCCGCCGGCACGGTGACACTGGAGCTGCGGCTGAACCGCGAGCCCGAGGCCGGATCCGAACTCGCGGTCACGATCCGCGACGGTGAGAGGCAGTTGCTCAGCCAGCTCGTGCCGGTGTCCTCAACGGAGTACCGAACGGTCCTGCGGCTGCCGGCGCTGGACCACCCGCAGGAGGCGCGGAAGCTGCTGTGGTCGCCGGAGCAGCCCACGCTGCTCGACGCCGATCTGGAGCTGCGCGCGCCGGGCCTCGAACCCGACCGGATCGGCAGCTACCTCGGGATCCGCACCGCCGAGATCGCCGACGGCATGTTCCAGCTCAACGGCCATCCGTACTTCCTGCGACTGGTCCTGGAGCAGGGGTTCTGGCCGGAGTCGCATCTGACCGCGCCGGACGCCGCCGCCCTGCGGCGCGAGGTCGAGCTGATCAAGGAGCTCGGGTTCAACGGCGCCAGGATCCATCAGAAGGTCGAGGATCCCCGCTTCCTGTACTGGTGCGACCGGCTCGGCCTGCTGGTCTGGGGCGAGATGGCGAACGCCTTCGTGTTCACCGCCCGGACCGTCGAACGCACCGTCACCGAGTGGCTCGACGTCGTCCGTCGCGACCGTACCCATCCCTGCATCGTCACGTGGGTCCCGCTGAACGAAAGCTGGGGCGTCCCGGACATCGCCCGCGCGCCGGAGCAGCAGCACTACGCGACCGCGCTGTACCACCTGACCAAGGCGCTCGACCCGACCCGGCCGGTGATCTCGAACGACGGCTGGGAACACACCGAGAGCGACATCTGGGGCGTGCACGACTACACGCCGTACGGCGACAGCATCCGCGAGCGTTACGGTACGCCGGACGAGCTCGAGCGAACCCTGACCGGAAGTGGCCCCGGCCGGCGCAAGGTGCTGCTCGGCGATCCGGTACGGCGGGGGCAGCCGGTCGTGATCACCGAGTTCGGCGGGCTGTCGTACGCGCCGGGCGCGGGGGAGAACTGGTTCGGCTACTCCACCGCGGCGGACGCCGACGATCTGCTCAGCAGGTTCTCCGACCTGGTGTCCGCGATCGCGGAGACCAGGGAACTGGCTGGCTTCTGCTACACGCAGTTCACCGACACGCTCCAGGAGACGAACGGCCTGCTGGACGAACACCGCCGGCCGAAGGTCGACGCCGCGAAGATCCGCGAGATCGTCTCCCAGCCGTCCGCCGCCATCCCGTCGGAGCAGGTCGACCTGTACCGCCGCCGGGCGCGCAAGGGCCGCTGAGATGACCAACGTCGTACTCCTGATGACCGACCAGCACCGCCAGGGCTTCACCGCCGGTGAAGGATTCGCGCTGGACACCATGCCGTTCCGCAACGGGTACACGCCGACGCCGGCTTGTGTGCCGGCCCGGACCAGCCTGACGCCAAGTTCTCGGAGTGGCTGAAGTCGATCGACCACGGTCCGGCGACGGAGCCGACGCCGTTCCCGCTCGAGACGCAGTTCCCGTACCGCATCGTGTCCGACGCGTCTGCGGACCCGAGGTGATCGGCGTCAAGGGCGGCGACTACGTGTGGCTCCGTCGGCTCGTCGAGGAGAAACGACCAGGGTACGACGAGCTGTGGCGCAACTGGTCGAGGAACTCCTCCGGTGGACCCTCCGCGCGACCGACGATCTGCTGGTCGCGCGATACGTACCCAAGCGGGCCGAGCGCAACTGGTGCTCGCGCGAGTGGGGAATGCAGTGCACCTGAAACGTCCAGCGAGTATCCCCAGTCGCGCCGTACGAGGAGAGCCACCCGTCCGCTCGACGCGGTGGTCGGTCGAGAGGGAGCCGATGTGTGCAAGCTGGACAGGTGGTGTCGGGCAGCCGATAGTGCACCTGGGTGCGGTCATGTCGTTGCGTACGGTGTCTCGCCGGTGCACTACCTGTTGAGCTTGCACATCCTCCGAGCGTGCCCCACCGTGACTCCCGAATCCGCATCCGGCTGGAGCCCTTCAGGGTTTGACGGTGAAGTCGTCGAAAGTCGTGTCCGCGGTGGCGACCAGTCCGGCGCTGCCGCCCGCCCACGGTTCCCGGTCGTTCCAGGTGAGCGTCCGCCTCCCGTCGACGGAGACCTCGATGCCGCTGCCGGTGTGCACGGTGCGCAGCCGGTAGGTCGTCCCACTCCGCACCGGCTCGGCGAGTTTGCCGCGGGCAACAATCCGTGCGACGCCGTCGTCGACCCGGGAAAGCTGCACCTGGTCGGAGCCGGCGATCAGCTCGGTCCGGTAGCCGTTGAGCCGGTACTGGCCCGGAGTTCCGGCGGGACCGGTGCTGCCGTGCGTGACCAGCCCGGCGGCCCCAGCACCGGACAGGCGGACGTCGGCTTCGGCGGTGCTGTCCCGGAAGTAGGTGGCCGGTGCCATCACCCGTGCGGGTGTGTCGGTCACCACCTGGAGCTGTGCGCCGGCGGCTCTGCTCCACGTCCCGCCGTACGACGTGTAGCCGTCGGGGAGACCGGTGGCGGGGCGGAAGACCTCGAAGGGTTCGTTGACCGGGAGGTGCGTCGCCCAGCTCTGCCAGCTGTGAATCAGTCGCTGCCGGCTCTCGTCGTACTGCGGGTTCGCGACCTCGTTGTGCTGCTCGGTGTGGCCGTCGGGGGAGCCGTCCCCGTCGTAGTCGCGACCCAGATCGAAGAGGTACTCCGTCGACTCGCCGGTCGGCGTGACGTCGCGAAGGTACTTCACGTCGCCGGACCGGATCGCGAGTCGCGCGGAGCCGAGGGGCGCACCTCCCTTCAGGTTGTCGCCGTAGTACCGCCACTGCAGGCTGGTGTGCGCAGGCCGACCGCCCAGTACTGGCGGCACCAGGTCAACGCCCGGCCGTTCCGACAGGTCGAGCGGTGCACCGGCCGCGGCGGCGAAGGTGGGCAGGAGGTCGAGTGCGCTGACCATCTCGCCGTACCGGGTCCCCGGTGGGATCATCGCCGGCCATGACATCGCGAACGGCACCCGCACGCCGCCCTCGAAGGCCGAGTACTTGCGCGCTCGCAGGTCACCTGTCTGCCACTCGTGTTCGGGTCCGTTGTCGGAGGTGAACACCACGATGGTGTTCCGCACGTTGGCGTCCGTCGCGCTGTTGCCGACCACGCCGTCGGCCGCATCGAGCGCGGCGAGGACCCGGCCGACGCCTTCGTCGACGATCCGGACCATCTCCTCGTAGCGGGAGCGCTCGTCGGCGGCCGGTGGCGGCAGCGAGCACTCCGACCGGGTTTGCAACGGTACGTGCGGCGCGTTGTAGGCGAGGTACAGGAAGAAGGGATCGTCCTTCCCCGCATGGTCACCGGCGAACCCCGCCGCCCGATCGCTGAACGCGTCGGTCAGGTACTGGCCGGGCTCGTCGCTGCGGTAGCGGCCGGCGGCCGGATCCCAGCGGTAGGTCTCGTTGTCGTTCTCCGGGCAGTACTGCGCGATGCCCGCGAGGATGCCGTAGTACTGGTCGAAGCCGAGCTCGTGCGGCAGGTTCGGCTTGTTCTGGACGGTGGCCTCGGTGTCGTTGGTCGTGATCCCGGACAGGTCCCACTTGCCGACGGCCATCGTCGAGTAGCCGACGTCGTGCAGGGCTCTCGCCATCGTCGGGCCGGGCGCCGCGGGGCCGGTGAGGTCGGTGGGTAGTTGGCGTGCGGAGACGTTGCTGTCCGCGCCCCAGCGGGCTGGGTCCCGGCCGGTGATCAATCCGAGCCGGGACGGCGCGCAGACCGGTGCGGCTGCGTACCCGTCGGTGAAGGTCACACCGGCTCGCGCCAGCGCGGCGATGTTCGGTGTGTCGATCGTGCCGCCGTACAGACTGGTGTCGGCGAACCCGAGGTCGTCGGCCACGATGGTGATCACGTTCGGCCTGACCGGCTCGTCGACGGTTGCATCCCCTGCAGCTGCGACGGAAGTGCTGGCGGCCGTGGTGAGGCTGAGCAGTCCGGCTGTGGCGACGGTTCGCAGTGTCATCTCAGGAACCTCAGGTAGTCGAAGGTTGCGGTCAGGTTGTTCGTCGCGCCGGTGGGGTCGTTGTCGCGGTCCATGGCGACCAGGCCGACAGCCGGTTGTGAACCGGGTGGCAGGGTGCGGACGCCGTGCCAGACCCAGCGCTCGCCGTCGACGCTGGTCGCGGCTCGGTACTCGTGTTCGCCGTTCGCCGGATCGACCCGGTGCTGGAGCCGCAGCCAGAGGGTGTCCGCCGACGGTCCGACGGCGGCGTGGCCGTAGGTCGCGACGCTGTCGTACGTCAGCTCCTTGCCGAAGGTCGCGTACCGCGGGTCGACCCGGGTCGCGGATCCGAGCAGCACCCAGTCGTCGTCACCGGCGTACGCGATCAGTCCGGCCATCGGCCATCCGTACGGCAGGCTGTCGCCGAACGGCACGGTGACCTTGGTCTCGGCGGTCCAGGCGCCGGGCGGCGGGTCCCGCAACAGCACTGAGGCGTCGTCATCGGGCTTCGGCCGCTGGTCGGTCAGGGTCTGGGTCTGCACGGGCAACGTCAGCGTGCCGCCGGCGACCGTCGCCGTGGGCGTCCGGACCCAGCGCCACGTCGCGCCGAGCGGATGGTCGAAGTCGTCGCTGTACGCCGGATCGACCGGACCCGGCCGCCGGATCCGGAACGCGCTCGGTCACCGGTCGGTACAGCCGCGCCACGCTGACGTCGTCGAAGTCGGCCAGGTCCGCGCCGTTGCCGTCAGCAACCAGGGCGACCGGCCCGGCGTCGAGTCCGGCCGGCACGGTGAGCTCGGCCTGTGCCACCGGGTCGTACAACCCGGCGTCGTCCACCTCGGCGTGCAGCCGGTTGCCACGCCGGTCGACGGTGAGCTGATGCCAGTCGTCGTACCGGAACCCGGCCGGCAGCGGCGCCTCGGCGCGCACCATCCGCGAGCCGGCGCGGGCCTGCAGAACCAGCGCGCGGCGCCCGGCGTCGATCACCGCGCGGATCCCGCCGCCGTTGTCGTGCGCGGCCAGGATCAGCCCGGCGCGGTCGGCGGCGCCGAGCCGGACCGAGACCCGGCCGCGCAGATCACCGTCGGCCGGTGCCACGGAACTCATCACGCCCGCCGCTCCGGCGTGCAGGTGCCCGCCCGCCGGCCCGGTCCGTGTCGACCATCCCGCGACCGGCTCCCAGCTGTCGTTCGTGCCTTGCTCGAAAGCGTCGGAGACGAAGCTGGTGTTGACGGGCGCGGGTGCCGGGCCGTCCGGAAGCCCGCGGCCGGCGTTGGCGACCGGCCAGCCGTCGATCCAGTCCAGCCGGCTGATCAGCAGACCGCGGGCGTTCTCGGTGCCCGCGACGTACGGCGCCGCGCGGTCGATGCCATGGGTGACGAGCCAGTCCTGCCCGGACAGGTCGGTGGCGACGGCGTTGTGGCCCGGACTGGTCCACTGGTTGCCGTTCGGAACCTGCACCGGGGTGCCGCCGCCGTACCGTCCGCCGACCGGATGGCCGTCCCGGTCGAGGAACGGGCCGAGCGGGCTTCGCGAGCGGGCCACCACGACCGGGTACGCCGATGCGGGGCCGGCGCAGCAGCCACCGATCACCGACAGGAAGAGGTAGTACCAGCCGCCGCGGTTCACCACGTACGCCGCTTCGTACCGGTTCTCCTGGGTGAGCTCGACCCGCTCGCCGACCGCGTGCAGACCGTCCGCGGACAACTCGACGACCCGGACCCCGCCGAGCACCGAACCGTAGTACAGGTAACGCCGCCCGTCCGGCGTGGTGAAAACGTCCGGGTCGATCACGTTGCGCCAGGCCGTGGTGCCCGGTCGCGGCTCCCACGTCTCCGGGCCGGTGACATAGCTTCCGGAATCGGTCCACGGCCCGGCGGGGGAGTCGGCAGTGGCTACTCCGATGGCCCGGAAGGCCTGGTCGGCGCCGTCGTTGACGACGTACGAGTAGTAGAGCAGGTAGCGGCCGCCGAAGTACTCGATACTCGGCGCCCAGAACTGCCGGCTCGCGGTCGCCGGGCGGCCGTCGTACGTCGGCATCGTCTCCTCGGTGAACACGTCACCGACGTACTCCCAGTGCACCAGGTCGGCCGACCGGGCGATCATCATCAGGTGCCGCTGGTCGTCGGCGGTCCGACGGCCGTTGGTGGCGTAGCCGTACCAGTAGCCGTCGCGGCCGCGGATCACCGACGGGTCGGCGAAGTTGCGGCCGAAGTCGGCACTGACCGGATTCGTGTAGGTGGGGGCCGGAGTGTCCGCGGCGATCGCACCGGACGGCACGATCAAGGCGGCGAGGACCAGGGTGAGTGCGAGTAGCCGGCGCATCACGCCTCCTTCGAGGATCGGCTCTGGTGGATTATGCGCGCCGTGAACAACGTTGTACAGATCTCGCTGTTCAACGTCGTAAATCATCCGGGCCGAGATCTTGTGATGTTCCTCGGATAGCTGCTAAACCGGGGTTTACAACGATATAAGACCTCTGCTGCAAGGAGTCGTGCGATGGCCTTCTCGCGTCTGTCCAGATCGGGTCTGTCGTGCCTGCTGGTCGCCGGCCCCCTGGTGGCCGTCGTGGCCACATCCGCGTCCGCCGCGGACCCGGAGCAGCCGGTCGTGCTGGTCCGGTCGACGCAGCAGCAGGCGCCGGTGTCGCCGTACCTGACCGGTACCAACAACGACCAGTGGTTCAGGAACTCGCACGGGCTGTGGGACCCGAGCAGCGGTGCGCCGAACCCGGATGTCGTCGCCAAGACCAGGCGCAGCGGCCTCGGCATGGTGCGTTACCCCGGCGGCACCTCGGCGAACCTGTTCGACTGGAAGAAGGCCATCGGTCCGCAGGACCGGCGTGGCTGCCAGACCGACGGGCGGAGCAACGGCGGCGACGGGTCGCTGGACAGCGTGTTCGGTCCCGACGAGTACATGAAGTTCGTCGAGGCGGCCGGTGTCGAGCCGGAGATCATGACGCCGATGTCGAACGGCACGCCGGCCGACGCGGCCGACTGGGTCGAGTACATGAACGCGCCGGTCGGCAGCAATCCGCGCGGTGGGGTCGCCTGGGCGCAGCGGCGCGCGGACAACGGTCACCCGGCGCCGTACGGCGTGAAATTCTGGGAGATCGGCAACGAGCCCGACCGCATCCCGTCGCAGACCTACTGGCGCAGTACCGATCCGAAGGTCGCCGCCCGGCAGTATGCCTTCGGTGGCAGCCAGGTGCAGGTCGCCCAGCAGGTGGCGCGCGGGTGCGACCGCCGGCCGGCAGCCTCGACGAGCGACGGTACGGCGGGGCAGGAGTTCGGAGTGCTCTACCCGCCGGCGGTGCCCGGATCGCAGACGGTCAGGGTCGGCGGCGTGGCCTGGACACCGGTGGCGGACCTGTCAACGGCCGGTCCGGACGACCGGGTGTACACCTTCGACCCGGCGACCGGCGCGATCCGGTTCGGCGACGGCGTGCACGGCGCGGTGCCGCCTGCGCAGTCCGTACTACGCGCCGATTACACCGCCGGTCCGAAGCCCGGATTCGTCGACTTCTACGAGGCGATGAAGCAGGCCGACCCCTCGATCGACGTCTGCGCGACCTGGGCGCCGGTGACGTCCGCCAGCGGGCTGAACGACCCGTCGTTCGCCGAACTGATGGCGCAGGCGGGCCGCGCGGACGACTACGACTGCGTGGCGATCCACCCGTACACGAACTTCCGCCGCGACTTCGGGGACCCGGACTGGGAAACCGCACGGGAGGGCCACGACGAGCACATGCTCGGTGAGGCCAACGCGACGCGACTGGTGCGGGACCTGATGGCGGACGTGGCGAAGAACAGCACCGGCGGCGCGTACGTCGCGATCTCGGAGTTCGGTGCGCTGTGGTTCGGAGGCCAGCGCGACGTCTCGTCGTACCCGTCCTGGCAGACCGCGATGTCGCATGCGACCTACATGGCCTCGCAGTGGGCGCGGTTCGCCGATCTCGGGCTGCCGTGGGTGATGGGCAACACCCTGATCTCGGAGACCTCGGACGGCCTGCGGGCCGTGCTGGGCGGACCGCCGGCGTACGTCTACACCGTGGACGCGACGGTCCGTGAACAGCTTGCTCCGGTGCTCCGCGCGGGTGGCCGGTCGGTGCAGACCTCACTGTTCGAGAATCCACAGGTCGTCCCGGTCGAGCCCGAGCCGGCGTTCGGCACGTCGTACGACGCCCTGGCGGCGACCGCGATGGTCGGTGCCGACGGCAACCTTCGGGTCCTGGTCGTGAACCGGCACCCCGACCAGGCCGTGACGGCCAAGGTGGTTCCGGCGGGCTTCCGCCACACCGGCCGGGTCGCGGTGTCCACTGTCGCCGGTGAGGACTTCACGTCGTACAACGGCATCGGCAACCCCGGCGACGTCCAGCTCGAGCGAACGACCGCGCACGTCGGCGCCGACGACTTCGAGCACACGTTCCCGGCCGCCTCGGTCACCGTCCTGGAACTCCACCCCGCCTGAGAGGACTCCCATGAGCCAGCGCCCGAACGTGATCGTGATTCTCGCCGACGACATGGGCTTCTCGGACCTCGGCTGTTACGGCGGGGAGATCGCGACGCCGAACCTGGACCGCCTGGCCCGTGACGGCGTCCGGATGTCGCAGTTCTACAACACCGCGCGCTGCTCACCGTCCCGCGCGTCGCTGCTCACCGGTGTGCACCCGCACCAGACCGGCATCGGCATCCTCACCGACGACGACCGGCCGTACGGCTACCCGGGCACACTCGATCAGGGGTGTCCGACGATGGCCGAGGTACTGCGGTCCGCCGGCTATGCGACGTACCTGAGCGGCAAGTGGCACCTCACCGGGCAACTGCGGCAGCCCGACGACACCTGGCCGACGCGGCGCGGCTTCGACCGGTTCTTCGGCACGATCATCGGCGCCTCGGACTACTACGACCCGTTCTCGCTCTACGCCGGCGAGACGCCGGTGACGGACCTCCCGGACGACTTCTACTACACGAACGCGATCAGCGACGCCGCAGTCGGGTTCTGCACCGAGCACGGCCTGCAACGTCCGGACGATCCGTTCTTCCTCTATGTCGCGTTCACCGCTCCGCACTGGCCACTGCACGCGCCGGCGGAAGCGGTGGCGAAGTACCAGGGCCGTTACGACGAGGGCTGGGACGTGCTGCGCGTCGAGCGCCACCGCAGACTGATCGAGGAGGGCATCCTCGATCCGCGGTGGACCATGAGCGAGCGGGACCCCGAGGTGCCCGCGTGGAACGACACGCCCGACCAGGACTGGCACGCCCGCCGGATGGAGGTGTACGCCGCGCAGGTGGAGGTGATGGACGCCGGTATCGGCCGGATCCTGGACGCCGTCGACGCGCTTGGCCGGACGGACGACACCGTAGTGATGTTCCTGTCCGACAACGGTGGGTGCGCCGAGGACCTGCTGCCTGCCTGGGTGGACGAGCTGCCAGGCGCCCCGCTCTATCTGCGGGAGCGGACGCGCGACGGCCGGCGGGTACGGCGGGGCAACGAGCCCGATCGGACGCCGGGCGGCCAGGACACGTTCTCGTCGTACGGCAGGCCCTGGGCGAATCTGTCGAACACGCCGTTCCGCGAGTACAAGCACTGGGTGCACGAAGGCGGCATCGCCACGCCGTTCGTGGTCCGCTGGCCGTCCGCGCTCGAGCCGCAGACGATCGCGCACGTACCGCATCAGCTGCCCGACATCATGGCCACCGTGCTGGAGATCACCGGCGTGGAGCATCCGGCGGACGCGCCGCCGGTCGAGGGTGCCTCGATGCTGGACGCGTGGCGGGGCGGTGACGGCCCGGGGCACACGTTGTACTTCGAGCACGAGGGCAACGCCGCGGTCCGCCGTGGTCGCTGGAAACTCGTCCGCAAGTACCCGGGCGAGTGGCAGTTGTACGACGTGAGCGCCGACCGGACCGAGCTGGACGACCGGGCAGCCGCGGAACCGGCTGTGGTCGCCGAGCTGGTCGCGGCGTATCACGAGTGGGCCGGCCGCTGCGGCGTGGTGCCCCGCGAGACCATCCTCGAGGGGCGGGGCTCCCGGCCGCAGCCGTCGGAGTCGGGCTGGCGGGCTTGACCGTTCTCAGGACAGGTCGAGGGTCAGCAGTGTGATGCTGTGCGGCGGGAAGTCGTAGACGCGGTCCGCGACGTCGACGACGCCTCGGTCCCGGAGCGCCACCCGGTCCGGGGTGCTGAGACTGTTGGACGCGAGAACGTCGTCGACGTCGGCGCCGAGGTCCTTGACCGCGGCCCGCGTCGGCAACGCGTCGCTGCGTCCGTCCAGCATCAGTTGGGCGCCGATGGTCGCGTCCCGGTGGCGGTTGATCACGGCGACCTTGAGCGACGTACCGTCCTGGGTCGCGGACACGTCGAGGTCGGCGATGGTCGCCGAGCGCACCTGGTACTCGCCCCGATGATCGCGTTCGTCGCCCTGTCGCACAGCCGCCAGCCGGGCCGGCGACCGTACGTCGACGTCGAGGGCGACCGGCCCGAGATGGTTCTGGTACAGGTCCCAGACGTGGTACGTCGCCGCCCGCACCGCGCCGCCGGGTCGCGCGACGACGACGCCGTTGGCGTTGAGCAGGTTGACCGTGTTGGCCATCGTGACCGGTACGTCGAGCGCGGCGGCGCGATGGAGTGCGTGGAACACCCCGGCGTAGAAGAGGGCGTCGGCAAGGGTGCGGGGGCTCCAGCGGTTCACCCGGCGGCGGCGATCCGTCGGAAGGCCGTCCACGTCGCGGTCCGCCGTACCGCCGTCGTCGGAGGGGAGCGGGGCGGGCCAGGCGGCGGGCTCGACGTGGCGGATGTTCCACTCGTCGAGCGCCAGCCCGAGGGGGCGCTGACGCCCGTACTGCGCCGCGAGCCCGGACACCAGTGCGGAGTACTCCTGGATCCGGCTCTCGAAGTACTGCGACTGGGCAACGATCGCGTCGTACTCCGCGGCGCCGTCGACGAGCTGGGTGGTGGAGCCGTACAGGTGGAACGAGAGGTAGTCGATGCGGTCGCCGACGGCCTTCAGCACCTCCTCGGTCCACCCCTGGCGATCGTCGGTCAGACCGACCGCGACGAATTTGAGCGACGGATCCACGGCATGCATGAAGTGGGCGTGCTCGCGCGCGTCGGCCGCGTAGGCGGCGGCGCTCCGGTACCCCATCTGCCACGGGCCGTAGACCTCGTTGCCCAGTCCCCAGTACTTCACGCCGTACGGCTCGGCGCGGCCGTTGCGGGCACGCTGCCGGGTGTAGTCGGTGTCGCCGCCGTAGTTGGTGTACTCCACCCAGCGCACCGCGTCGTCGACGCTGCGGCAGCTGTGTGCGAGATACGGCACGGTCCCGACCTCGTTGCACCAGGCAAGGAATTCGTCGGTGCCGAAACGGTTGGACTCCTCCTCGCCCCAGGCCAGCTCGAGCCGCCGGGGCCGCCGGTCACGCGGGCCGATACCGTCCTCCCAGCGGTACGGCGACGTGAAGTTGCCGCCCGGCCAGCGGACGATCGGCAGTCCGAGCTCGCGGCACAGTTTGATCACGTCGCCGCGCAGACCGTTGCGTGCGCCGGGTCCGTCGTACGACAGCGGCGAACCCTCCTCGAACACTCCGCCCTCGATGTTGCCGAAGAAGGCGGACTCGAGGAAGTGGCCGTAGATCATCGGATCGATCCGGCCGGTCGAGGTCCGGCGGATGTCGATACACGCTGTGCTGGTCACGAAATCTCCTGGGCGTCGGGGACGTGCGGCAGTTGGTCTCGGCTGGCGACCGGTGCGGGGGCGGAGGGCGCGGCGGGGTAGCCCGCCAGGACGGGGGAGCGGCGGAGGACCAGCGCGATGCCGCCGCGGGCAGCGTCGTCGTGACCGAGGGCGGCCGGCTCGATCCGGAGACCCTGCCGGACCTCTGTGTGGGTGTGCTGTCGCACCGCCTGGCGCAGGGGATCGAGCAGTTGCGCGCCGGCCAGCGCCAGCTCGCCGCCGATCACCACGGTCTCCGGGTTGACGGTGTTGCAGGCGGCGGCCACGACCTGACCGATCCTGGTGCCGGCTGTCGAGATCACCGTCCGTACGGCGGGGTCGCCCTCGGCCAGCCGGTGCAGTACGTCGTCGAAACGGCGTACCCCGCACTGTTCGAGGATCGCGTCCACCGACACGTAGCGCTCCAGGCAGCCGCGGCCGCCGCAGGCGCACCGGGGTCCCGCCGGGTCGACGGTGATATGGCCGAGCTCGCCGGCCGCGCCGCCCGCACCGGAGAACAGGTGACCGCCGAGCACCAGGCCACCGCCGACGCCGTACGAGAGGCGCAGGTACAAGACGTTGTCCAGCCCCGCGCCGGCGCCCCAGATCGCTTCGCCGAGGGCGGCGAGCCGGGTGTTGTTGTCGACGTACACCGGGACACCGAAGCGTTCGGTCAGGCCGTCGCGGACCAACTCGATCCTGGTGGCGCGGCTCGGCCGCCGATGTCCGCCGGTCTCGGAGACCGGGCCGACCACGCCGACGCCGATACCGGCGAGGGCGGCCAGCGAGAGCTGATGACGGGTGGCGAGTTCGCTCACGAGAGCGAGGGCGAGCTCCAGCCGTCTCGACCACGGGGCTCGCTCGGAGCAGGTGACGCCGCCCGACGCGACGATCTCGTGTGCGACGTTCGCGATGGTCACCTGGACGAAACGGTGACCGAGATCCATGCCGAGCGCGAGGCCGCCCTTCGGGTTGAGGGTGAGACCGCTCACCGGCCGGCCGCGACCACGGTGCCCTTCGCTACCGGCCTTGCCTGCATTGGCGGCCGTCTCGGTCAGCATGTCCGCCGCCAGCAGGTCCTGCACGATCGACGACAGGGTCGCACGCGACAGCCCGGTCCGCTCGGTGAGCTGCGCGCGGGTCAGCACGCCCTGGGTCCGCAACACCGTCAGCACGCGCTCCTGATTGGTCTCGCGGAGCAGGCGCAGCGGTCCGGCGGCGTCCTTGGGCATGCCCGACTCTGACCCGCAGCAGGTATTTCTGTCAAGACTCCAGAAATAGTCCAGGCGCAACGCATTGGTTGCACGTCGAGGAAACATGTGCAACTCTGGGGTTGCGCATTTGGAGGACGACGAACTGTGGAACACAAGGGAGTCTTGACGATGAGCAGTGATCGCATCGAGCGGGAAGTCCTGATCGAGGCACCACTCGACCGGGTGTGGACGCTGGTCGCCGAGCCGGGATTCTGGGTTGCCGACAAGGCGACTCTGCCCGGAACCGTGGCGAGAGAAGGCGAGACGATGCTGGCGAAGAACCCGGAGTACGGCGACTTCCCGGTGCGGGTCGAGAAGGTCGATCCGCCGACGTACCTGGCGTACCGCTGGGCGAGTGCCTTTCCCGGGCAGGAGTTGCGGGACGACAACAGCACTTTGGTCGAGTTCAGGCTCACGGCCGAGGGCGAGAAGACGCGCCTGTCCGTCGTGGAGAGCGGGTTCGCGTCGCTGGCCGCGTCCCAGGAGGTGCGCGATCAGGCGACGAAGGACAACTCGGGTGGCTGGCCGCTGGAGCTCGACGCCCTGAAGCTGCGCGCCGAAGAGTCGTCCGTGTGACTGCGAGCGGTCCCGGTGCTGCCGAGGCGGTCGACAGCGTTCTGGCCGCCTTGGCCGATCCGACGCGACGCCAGCTCCTCGACCTGCTCGCCGAGCGGGGCGAGGCGACCGCGACGACGCTCGCGGAGCAGCTTCCGGTGTCACGTCAGGCGGTGGTGAAGCACCTCGCGGTCCTGGACACCGCCGGTCTCGTGTCGGGCGGCCGGGTGGGTCGCGAGGTGCTCTACTCGGTCCGGCCCGCCGCGTTGAGTGCGACGGCACGCTGGATGTCGGCCCTTGCGGCGGACTGGGACAAGCGCCTGGCGACCATCAAGCGCGTTGCCGAGGCCGCCGAACGCGAGCGTCGTACCAACAGGTCCTGAGCCGGCCGGTCAGCGAACCGATCCGCTGCGCTCGTCCAGCCGCTCGTTGATCTGGTCCACCTTGGCCTCGAGACGTTCCATGTCCTCGGCGTCCACACGGAACAGGAAGTGTTTGGCGCCGAGGAGCAGGATCGCCTGGAAGACCAGCTGCAGCCACTCGCTCTGCCAGTTCTCGAACGTGCTCGCCAGGAAGGTCATCCAGTAGTCCATCCAGGCGAATTCCTGACCGTGCTCGCTCTGCTCGCTCCGGAACTCGCTCAGCTGGGTGAAGAAGTGCCCGAGCCACGAGCCCAGGAACAGTACGAGAAGGACGTAGACCGCGCCCCAGCGGCGGACGTGGCTGTTCGGCTGATGATGCTGCCGCGGATCCGGCTTCAGGTCGTTGTCACTCATTCCCCGCCAGTACCCACAGCCAGTCACGCCACCGGCGCCGGTCGGCTCAGCCGCGGGGCCTGGGCCAGTCGGTGATGTCGTCGTACTCGCCGGGGTGCCGCTTGATCCAGGCGGCGACGTACGGGCAGTGCGGGATGATCCGCTTGCCGGCCGCGCGCACGTCCGCGAGGGCGAACCCGACGACACCGGAGGCGAGGCCCCGGCCGTTGTAGGCCTCGTCGACCTCGGTGTGCACGAAGTCGACGTGCTCGTCGTCGGGGAGCCGGTACTGCGTGAAGCCGGCCACTGTCTCGCCGTCGCGGATCTCGTACCGGTGCTTCCCGGGCGCGTGGACGTAACTGATCTGGTCGTTCATTCCAGCCACGGTACGTTCCTGCGGCGAGGGACGCGCGAGGGTGGTCCTCGACGCGGCCGGGGCAGTCCGGGACGGCGGTTTGCGCCGGGGCGCACCGTGGGGTGAGCGGTTGGGATGGTCCGTGGGTAGCTTTGGCTGGTGCCCCGCCCCGTTGACGCTTCGTCTACTGATCCTGCTGACCGCCCGGCGACCTACAGTGAGGTCTTCGGTGTCGCCGAGTTCCGATGGCTGTGGCTGGCGCAGCTCGGGTCGGTGATCGGGGACCAGCTGGCGAGGGTCGCGCTCGCGGTACTTGTCTTCAACCGGACCGGTTCGGCCGGGTTGTCGGCGCTGACGTACGCGCTGACCTTCCTGCCTGACATCGCCGGCGGTCCGCTGCTGTCCGGACTGGCCGACCGGTTCCCGCGCCGCCGGGTCATGATCAACTGCGACATCGCCCGCGCGGTGCTGGTCGCCGCGATGGCGATTCCCGGTGCTTCGCTGTGGATCCTGTGCATCCTGCTCATCGCGGTACAGCTGCTCGCCTCGCCGTTCCAGTCCGCCAGGGCGGCCCTGCTGCCGTCGATCCTGACCGGCGACCGCTTCGTGCTGGCCAGCTCGGTCTCGAACATCACCGCGCAGGCGGCCCAGCTGGCCGGATTCGTGACCGGCGGCACGCTGGTCGCGGCCTTCGGAGCGGGAAACGCGCTGTTGCTCGATGCGGCCACCTTCGGCCTGTCCGCGGTCCTGCTGTGGCTCGGTGTCCGCGAACGCCCGCTGCCGGAGACGACCGAGACGCGTGCGGGCTGGTGGGCATCCCTGTCAGCGGGCGCGCAGCTCGTCTGGGGCGATCGGCGACTCCGCTATCTGGTCGCGCTGGCCTGCGTCGCGGGCTTCTACGTGAGCGTCGAAGGGCTCGCCGCACCGTACGCCGCGGTGGTCGGTGGCGGACCGGCCGCTGTCGGGCTGCTGCTCGCCGCCAATCCGGCCGGGCAGATGGTCGGGATGCTGTTGCTGACCCGTGTCGCGCCACCGCGCCGGCTCACGTTGATGGGGCCGTTGGCGATCGGTTCGTGCGCACCACTGATCGGTTGTCTCGCCCAGCCCGGGTTGTGGGTGACGGTCGGGTTGTGGTTCGTCTCCGGGCTGTGCGCGTCGTACCAGCTGGCCGCGAGTGCGGCGTTCGTACTGAATGTCCCCGACGCGCAGCGCGGCCAGGCGTTCGGCCTGGCCCGCACTGCGCTGATCGTGTCCCAGGGGATCGGTGTACTGGCCGCCGGGGTGGCGGCGGATCGATGGGCGCCCGCCGTGGTCGTGGCGGCGGCCGGGATCTGCGGGATTCTGGTCGCGGCGGGTGCGGCGTACGGATACGCCGGCGCTACGCGACAGCCCGCCTGATGGTCACCAGTCGTTGTTCTGCATGGCGGCGGCCTCCTTCCGCGGAATCCGGCTCCTGGCGTGTGAGCGCAGTGAGGCATTCGACAGGGTGCCGTGACATTGTGTGAATGTCCCGGCTACTCTGTGACAAGGACCGACTGTGAGGCGGGGGTCTTGTCATGAGTATCAGGCATCGGCTGGCGCAACGTCGCCTGCGCCGGCGCAACGACCGTGCCTGGATCCCGGCCAGGTGGACGTTATGGTCTCAGCCCCGGAGCGTTCTCGGCTATCTCCTCACGGTGGAGATCGTCGCGGCGGCCGTGGTCGGTACGACGTTCGACCTGGTCGCGGTGACCCACAGTGACTGGATCCGGCTGCTGGTGCTCGTCGGCGGCTCGGCGATCCATCTCGAAGCCGCCCGCGACATCGAGCGGCTGCGGAAGGTCGGCGCCGAGGGCATCCCGTACGTCAATCTGAAGGGGATGTGGACCTTCGCGGGCGTGCTCCTGCTGCCGCCACCGCTGGCGGTGGTGCTGATCCTCAGCACATACGTCCACTCCTGGCTGCGCGTACGGCGAGTCCCGCCGTACCGGTCCGTCTTCACCGCCTCGACCCTCGTCCTGGCCGGCGCCGCGGGAGCCGTCGTTCTCGCCGCGATCCGCCCCGGTGTGTACCCGGGCTATCCGTCCGGTCCGCTCGGGCTGGTCGCCGTCGCCGCGGCCGGCCTGGCCTACTGGTTCGTGAACTACGTCCTGGTCGCGGGTGCGATCGTGCTGTCCAACCCCGACGCGCCGGGCCGCAACGCCCTCGGACGCCTGTCGGATCAGCTCATCGTCGCCGGCTCGCTCGGCCTCGGCGCGGCCACCGCCGCGCTGCTGCTCAGTCAGCCGTGGACGGTCGCCGTACTGCTGCTGACGATCCTCGGCCTGCACCGGGCGCTCCTGGTCGACCAGTTCCAGGCCGAGTCCCGCACCGATCCGAAGACCGGGCTGGCGAACGCCGCGTTCTGGCACGAGATCGCACGCCGCGAGTTCGCCGGTGCCGAACGCACCAATTCCCCACTCGGCGTCCTGTACGTCGACCTCGACCACTTCAAGACCGTCAACGACACGTACGGCCACCTGGCCGGTGACGAGGCGCTGAACGCGGTGGCCGGCGAGCTGCGCAGCGAAGTACGCGACAACGACCTGGTCGGCCGGCTCGGCGGCGAGGAGTTCGCGATCCTGCTCCCGCAGACGTCGGCGGCTGACACCGCCCTGACCGCCGAGCGGATCCGGCGTCGGGTCGCCGCGCTGTCGATCACCGTCACCACCGGCAGCGGCCCGGTCCTGTGCGACACGATCACGTGTTCCATCGGCGTCGCGACGTACCCGGAGTCCGGCACCAGCCTCGACGAACTCCAGATGGCCGCCGACCTGGCGATGTACCACGCCAAGGACACCGGCCGGAACCGCGTCGTCAGCGCCCCGGCCAACGGGCCCGAGCTGCCGACAGCCTGACTGGGTGCCTCAGTCCTTCTTCGTGAGGTACTGCTGCCAGGTGATCCGTCCGGTTCGGTCGGGGGTGGTGACGCTGCCGTTGCGGAAACCCTTGCCCAGCCTGCCGGGGATGCGGACGTGCAGGATCGGCTTGCGGATGCCGTGGACCTCCTGCCACTGCCGGAGCAGCTGGTCGAATTCCAGGACCTCGGGGCCACCGCACTCCTCGACGTCGGTGCTCGGGCCGGCGGTGAGACGACGAGTGAGACGCTGCGCCACGTCCCGGACGTCGATCGGCTGGCCGACGATGCCGCGGTCGCTGACCATCACAGGCCACCGGGACATCCCGGTGACGGCTTGGTCGACGAAGTCGTGGAACTGGGTCGAGCGCAGGATCGACCACGGTACAGGCGAATCCCGGACGATGGCCTCCGCGCGGACCTTGGTCTTGAAGTACCCCCACGGGACGCGATCGGCTCCGACGATCGACGTGTACACGAAGTGCTCCACACCGGCGCCCGCCGCGGCGGTGAGGAGCCGCTGCGTACCGACGATCTCGACGTCGTCGGTGTAACCCCGCTGGTACGGGGCCGATGCCAGATGTACGACGGCCTGCGCGCCTCGTACCGCTTCGTCCAGACCGGTTCCCTCCGCGAGATCCGCCAGGACCGGTTCGGCTCCCGGCCATCGACGGACGCGCCGGCTCATCGCCGCGACGGTGTGTCCGTCGGCCAGCAGATCGGACACGACGGCCCGGCCGAGCATCCCGGTCGCGCCGGTCACCAGAATCCGCATCACAGGGTCCTTTCCTGGATCACGATTTCAGCAACAGCCCGGCGAGCTGGTCCGGGGCCAGGGTCATCACGTCGTGGCCCGACTCGATCTCCGCGATCGGCCAGCCGAAACCCTTCGCGATCTCGGCGAACGGCATGGGTCCGCCGGGCGTGCAGACGATCGCGCGGCAGGGGATGTTGTCGACGGCGCCGCGCAGCATGGTGGGCTGCGAGAAGGTCAGCCGCGGCTGCGGTCGGAGCCGCGCCTCGACCCAGGCCGCCAGTTCCGGGTCGACGACACCGACCGAGCTCGCCGGCGGAACCGCGATCAGGCCGTCGGTCGTCGCGGAATCGATCCAGTCCTTGAAGAAGGCGGGGGCGAGTGAGTCCAGCGACTCACCGTCGGCACCGGCCCAGGCGTCGACCAGGACGAGTTCCCTGACGCGGTCGGAGAGGGTGTCCGCGACCTCCCGCACCACCAGACCCGCGTAGCTGTGACCGACCAGGACGACATCCTCGAGGTCGTGCTCGATCAGACTCTTCGCGACGTCGCCGACATGGGTTCGCAGGTCGACCTTGGCGGCGCCGGGGCCCGCGTGCTCGCCGAGCCCGCTCAGTGTGGGCGTGTAGACCTCGTGCCCCGCGTCGCGCAGCTGCCGTGCGACGTGCGCCCAGCACCAGCCGCCGTACCAGGCGCCGTGCACCAGAACGAACGTGCTCATCGTGTCTCCTCGTGATCGATGGTCAGGACGACCTTCCCGCTGGTTCTCGCGGTGGCCATCAGCTCGTGCGCCTCGAGGGCGGCGGCCAGCGGAAGCTCGCGGTCGACATGGACCCGCAGGTCCCCGGACTGGATCAGCTCGGTCAGATTCTCGAGTCCGGCGGCGTCCGGCTCGACCAGGAAGGCGGTGGCGCGGACCCCGAGCTCCGCCGCGCGCAGACCCATTCCGGGCGTCCAGGCGCCCTGGCTGTTCACCATGATGCCGCCGGGCCGCAGACACTGCATCGCCTGCAGCGCTTGCTCGCCACCGAACATCTGAACGAGTACGTCGATGTCCTTGATCGCGTCGGATACCTCGGTCGTGGTGTAGTCGATCGCCTCGTCCACTCCGAGGTCGTAGAGGAACTGATGCTTGGCGGCACGCGCCGTGCCGATCACGTGGGCGCCGTGGGCCTTCGCGATCTGCACCGCCAGGTGACCCACGCCGCCGGCCGCCGCGGTGACGAGGACGCGCTGACCGGCCTGGATCTGACCGACGTCGACCAGCATCTGCCAGGCTGTCAGCCCGGCCAGGGGGAGCGCGGCGGCCTCGGTGAAACTCAGGCCCGCCGGCAGCAGGGCGAACTGGCGCGAGGGTGCGGTGACGTACTCGGCGTACCCACCGGCCTGTCGCGGGAACCACGGCATGCCGAAGACCCGGTCGCCGGGCCGGAACAACGTGACGCCGTACCCGACCTCCTCGACCACGCCTGCCACGTCCCAGCCGTTGACGAACGGCAGCGACAGGACGCGGTTGTAGGCCACGCCCAGCCGGGTGTAGTGATCGACCGGGTTCACCCCGGCCGCCTCGACCTTCACCAGAATCTCGGTCGGAGCGGGCACCGGCCGATCGACCTCGACCAGACCGCAGGCGTCCGGCCCGTCACCCCACTCGACCTGCTGAAACGCTCGCATCTTCATGACCTACTGCTCTTTCCATTCGATGTGACGGTTGTCAGGGGCGGGTGTGGACGTTCGCAGCCTAGGCAGCGGGTCGCTGTACGGGATCCGCCGGATGACCGGGCGCCGAGGCGCCGCCGTGTGGCGGGGGCAGCCAGGTCGGATGACAGATGCAAGGATCGATCCGGATGGCTACGCTCGGAAGCTCCCGCGTCCGTGAAGGGAGTTCCGGGTGACAGGCTGTCGGTTGGCTCATGCCCAGGCGGCGCGACTGATCACGGACCGTGCTCAGAGCCTGGATGCGGTGGTGCGTGCGGTTGAGGGCAGTCGTGCACCGCAGGTTCCGGCCGCCGGCGGAGCGTAGCGTTCACCTATGTTGTACGGCAGGGGAGTGGAGCAGGGCGCGATCGAGCAGCTCTGGGCGGAGGCTCGGGCCGGCCGCGGGGGAGCGTTGCTGCTCTCCGGGGATCCGGGTGTGGGCAAGTCGGCGCTGCTGGATTTCGCGGCCGAGCGTGCCCACGGTGCGACCGTGCTTCGCGCCAGCGGTCTGCAGAGCGAGTCGGAGCTGCCGTACGCCGCACTTCACCAGCTGCTCCGCCCGCTGCTACCGCGGGTCGGTGACCTGCCCAGCGCACAGTCCGCGGCCATCCGTGCTGCCTTCGGACTCATGCCGCTGCGGCCGACCGACCGGCTGCAGGTCACCCTCGGTGCGCTGACCCTGCTGTCCGAGTCGGCGAACGAGCGGCCGTTGGTCTGCCTTGTCGACGACCTCCAATGGCTGGACCGGCAGTCTGTCGACGCGTTGTCGCTGCTGGCCAATCGGATTCAGGACGAGTCCCTGATGTTGCTTGTGGCAACACGTCCCTCGGATGCCGTGTCGCTGCCGGGCGCGGTGGAGCTGCGGCTTCAGGGCGTGGATGCGCAGTCAGCGAGTGAAATGCTGGCGGACCGCCACCCGGAGCTGTCGCAGCAGGTCGCCGAGCGGGTCGTCCGGGAGACTGGAGGCAACCCGCTCGCGCTGAGCGAACTGCCCGGTGCGCTGACCGATCGTCAACGGGCAGGGATCGATCCGTTGGTCGGTCCACTGCCGCTGCCCGAGTGCATCCTGCGGCACTACGCGAACCAGCTGGCGCGGATCGAGGAGCCGACGTACCGGCTCCTCCTGACGCTGGCGGCGGACGACGCCGGCGATCTTGCGGCAGCGCTGCGCGTCGTACGGCCGCTCGGCATCGGCATCGAGGCGCTCGACACCGCCGTGCAGTCCGGCCTGGTACGGGCCGAGGAGACGATCGCCGGACCGCGGGTCGTCTTCCGGCATCCGCTGCTCAGAGCGGCCGTCTACCGGTCGGCGTCGTTGAGTCAGCGTCTGTCCACTCATCGGGCCCTCGCCGAGGCTCTCGATCCAGAGTTCGAGCCGGACCGGAGAGCGTGGCAGCTGGCCGCAGCCGCCGTCGGTCCGGACGAGGTCGCCGCCGACGAGCTGGAACGCAGCGGTCTGCGGGCCCTCCAGCGCGGTGCCCCGTCGTCCGCGACCGTGGCGCTGGAGAAGGCCGCGCGGTTGACCTCCCTGGTCGAGATCAGGGCACGTCGACTGGTCGCGGCCGCCGGTGCAGCGAACAGGGCCGGTCATCCCGTGCGGGCCGAGGCGCTGGCCGACGAGTCCGAGCACCTGGCCGAAAGTGTGGTGACCCGGGCGCGCGTCCGGCACCTGCGGGCGCTCATCGCCTTCGATCGCGGCGAGCCGGGGACCGTGCACCGCTTGCTGATGACGGACTGGGAGCAGGTCGGCAAAGAGGACCCGGAGCTGGCCGCGGTGATGCTGGTCGACGCCGCGAAGAACGCCTGGTTCAGCAACGACCCGGAGCGGGCTGCCCGGGTGGCGCAAGCGCTGTCGGCCGTCGTTCTCCCGCCGCACAGCTCCCGTGCCTCGCTGGTTCGCACGGTCCTGAAACTCACCGATCAGCTGGAGCGACTGACCGGGACGGGCTTGCACCCCCAGCCGATGGGGCATGACACTGAGGAAGGACCTGCTGCGCAGCAAGAGCCCTTGGAACTCGTACTGCGCGCCGTGGCGTCGATCGCGACGGCCGACGACGCGGCTGCGATCGAGGCTGCCGAAGCTGCGGTCCAGAGGTGCCGTAGTACAGGGCGTCTGGACCTCCTGGTGCTGGCGCTGCAGGTGCTTGCGACTCTCGACGTACTCGTGGGCCGTCACCAGTTCGCGAGGGCGAACGCGACGGAGGGACTGGATCTGGCGAACGCTCTCGGGCTGACCAACCGGACCTGTCACTTCCAAGCTCTGCTCGCGTGGCTTGATGCTGTGGCCGGACGGGCCGACTCCTGCCGGGAGCTCGCGGCGTCGGCGTTGGGTCACGCCGAGGCCCGCGGGATCACTCCGAGCGTCGCCTTCGGCCGATGGGCGCTGAGCTTGCTGGACCTCGGTCTCGGCCGGCCCGCCGAGACCTTGGAGCAGACCCCGCCCTTCGTGAACGGCTCCGCCGAGCACCCTTTGGTGATGGTCCTGCGCACTCCCGATCTGGTCGAGGCTGCGGCACGGCTCGGGCGGGTCGACGAGCTCAAGGACAATCTGGAGCAGCTGAGCGCCTGGGCGGCGTCGAGCGGTCTCGCCCGCGCGCGGGCCCTCGACGCCCGGTGTCGCGCACTGGTGGCCGACGACGCGGACGAAGCAGACCGGTTGTACTCCGAAGCGCTCGCACTGCACGACGAAGCGGACCGCACCGGCCAGTCGCGGCCGTTCGATCGTGCGCGCACGCAACTGCTGTACGGCGAATGGCTGCGGAGGCAACGTCGACGCGCCGAGGCGCGGAGCCCGCTGCGCGCCGCGCTCAACACCTTCGAGCAGCTGAGGGCCGAACCGTGGACCCGCCGGGCCGAGAGCGAACTCAGAGCGGCCGGCAGCGCACGCCGCAGTACTGCAGCCGGACCGGCCACGGAGCTGACGCCGCAGGAGCTGCAGGTGGTGCGGCTGGCCAGGGAAGGAGCGAGCAACCGCGAGATCGGCGCGCAACTGTTCCTGAGCCCGAGGACGGTCGGGTACCACCTCCAGAACATCTTCCGGAAGCTCGGGATCCGCTCCCGCGTCGAACTCGCCCAGGCGAACGTCCTCGGCGAGGACCAGGTGTAGCGACAGTCAGCAGTTGAAGTACTTGGAGCTCTGGAAGGTGCGCATGGTGTCGCCCTCCAGAGACCACTGCTTGCGGGGGAGGCCGGTGAGGTCCTTGCCGTAGACGTGGATCTCCACGGTGTCGGTGTCGGTCAGGTTGTGCATCGAGTGGACGTCCTCGTCGGGGATCAGGACGGAGACCGCACCCCGGCGGTGGCGTTCGTGTTCGGTCGGGCGGACGGTGTCGTCGGCCAGGATCTCGTAGCGGCGTTCCTCGATCGCGTTGGACACCAGGCCGATCGCTCCCCAGGTCTCGTGGTTGTGCGGCGGAGCGATCTCTCCCGGGGCCCAGACGATCGAGGTCACGTTGAAGGTCGGTGCCCGGTGCAACATGTACCGGCCCCGTCCACCACGCTGCGGGTCCCGCTGCCGGAACTCTGCGGGTACGGCGTCCGGGTGGATCACGAGCTCCTGCAGGCGTTCGGCGACGATCGTCGCGAGCTCGCTGTCCGCAGGACGGTCGGACGCGGTGGTGAGGTCCTGCAGGTCGTGGACGAACTGCTCGAGGGTGTACGTCATGAGTTGCCTCCGCTGATGGATACCTGATGCGTGCTGAGCGCGGTGGACACACGCGCGAGGATGTCGTCGAGGATCTCGGGAGTCGTGGCGAAGTTCAGCCGGACCCACGAGGAGCACTCGGGTGCGAACTGCTGACCGGGATGCAGGGCCACCCGCCCGTTCCGCAACAGCACGTCCGCGGCCGGTTCGCGGCTGGACTCGTGCAGCCGCAGCCAGGAGAAGTACGTCGCCTCCGGCGCGTGCGCGTGGACGCGGCCGTCCTGGGCGGCGACCCACTGCGTCACCCGATCACGGTTCGCGGCCAGTTGGCGCAGTACCTGGCCGAGCCAGTCGTCGCCCTCGAGCCAGGCCGCGACGGTCGCCGCGATGCTGACGCCGGAGACCCGTCCGAGCAGGCGGTCCGGAATCACCCGGTCGAACTGCCGGTGCAGGTCCTCGGAGCCGAAGTGCACGAACCCGCATCGCAGGCTGCCGAGGTTGAAGGCCTTCGTCGCGGACTGCAGCGTGACGGTCCGGGTCGCGGCGGTCGGTGAAACGGTCGCGGTCACGATGTGCCGCCGGGGTGCGTAGACGAGCTCGGCGTGGATCTCGTCGGACACCACGACCACGCCGTGACGGGCCGCCAGCCCGTCGATCGCGGACAGTTCTGCACGGGTCAGCACCCGGCCCGTCGGGTTGTGCGGGTTGCACAGCAGCAGGACGGTGACGTCGTCCGGCCGCAGCGCGCGCTCGAGCGCGTCCAGATCGACGGTGAAGCCGCCGGGTGTGTCGGTCATCGGTACGGCGACCAAGCGGCGCCCGGTGCTGCGCAGCACGTTGACGAACGGCGGATAGATCGGAGTGAGCACGCCGACACCGTCACCGGGCGCGCTGTAGGCGAGCACCGTCGCGGTGAGGCCCTGGACCAGGTCGGCCAGCACGGTGACCCGATCCGGGTCGATCTCCCAACCGAACTTGGCGCGCATCCGGTCCGCCAGGGTGGCCGCCGCGAGCCGCAGCATCGCATCCGGGCGGTAGGTGAAGTCGCCGGCCCGGGCGATGTCGAGGACTGCCTCACGGACCGCGTCGGCCGGCCGGAAGTCCATGTCGGCGATCCATGCCGGCAGGACGTCGTCGTCGTACGTGTGCCACTTCTTGCCGCCCCGGCCGCGGAGCTCGGCGACCGAGAGCCCGAACGCCGGACGGACGGCGGCGGTCCTCACGTCAGGACGCATGACCCTCACCGGTCCCGGCCGCCAGCTCGGCACCGAGCCGCTCCTCCCAGTCCAGGTACCGCACCATGTCGTCGCGGTTCCGCTCCAGCAGGGCGGGCCGCGGCGCGACGAGCTCGGCGTCCTCCTTGGCCTCGCGCAACGACACGTCCGCGCCGTCGAGCCCCTCGACCATGGCGCCTCCGGCGGCGGTCCAGGCGACCAGACCGCCTTGCAGGTGGACGACGTCGTGGAAGCCGAGCTCCACCAGCGTCCGGACGGCGAGCGCCGACCGCAGACCGCGATCGGACACCACCACCAGCGGGTCGTAGCGTTCGGCAACGGTGCCGATCCGCCGCTCCAGATCGCCGCGCGGCATCCAGACCGACCCGGGGATGTGCGACAGGGCGAACTCGCTGCTCCGCCGTACGTCGATGACGGTCGGCGGATCGTCCTGGTCCAGCCGGGCCTCGAGCCCGGTCGTGTCCACCGTCGGCACGTCCTGGCCGAAGTCGAGCTCGTCCAGGTACGCCTTCGCCGGACCGGGCGCCACCGGCCGGCCGGCCGCACGCCAGGCGTTCAGTCCGCCGGCCAGCCAGGCGACCCGGCGGTACCCGATCCGCGCGAGCAGACCGGCGCCGAGCTGTGACCGGGTCTCGTCCCCGGAGTAGCAGACGAGCAGCGCGTCACGGACCGCGAGTTGCTCGTCGACCGCGTTCGCGAGCTGACCCGCGGGACAGTTCAGTGCACCCGGCAGGTGACCTTCGGCGTACTCGTGTGGCTGGCGTACGTCGATGACATACACCGGATCGGGACGGGCGGCCAGGTCGTCGGCCGAGACCGGGCGGACAGCGGGCAGGTCCGCGAAGCGCTCGGCGAACGCCACCGCGCGGGGGTCGTGCCCGGCCTCGCCGAAGTCGTGTGGTGTGAAGTCCAGGTCGCGTCCGGACATCCTCCAGGCCATGGTTCCGTTGCGCAGCGCGTAGGCGTTCTCGAAGCCGGCCTGCCGCAGCAGGTAGGCGCCGACGATGCTCCGCGTCCGCCCCGCGCAGTGCACGATGACCTGCCGGTCGCGCTCGCGGTCGACGCCGGCGCGTAGCAGGGTCTGCACGAGTTCGCCGGAGGGGATGTTGACGGCGCCCGGCAGGTGGCCCTTCGCGTACTCCGAGGCCGTCCGGGCGTCGATCACCAGGGCGGTACCGGACTCGATCAACGGAGCGACCTTGTCCGGGTCCAGCTGCTCGACCTCGCCCTCGATCGACAGCCGTTCACCGAAGGTCTTGCCGAGCACGTTCACGCCGTACGCCGGTGATCGGTCCTGGGCGCGCGACCACCCGTCGATCCCGGAGTCGAGCACGAAGACGGACCGGTAGCCCAGCTCCCGACAGGTCTTCGCGGCCAGCCGGCTGCGATGTTCTCCCCGTGAGTACAGCACCACCGGGACGTCAGGCCAGGGAACGAGGCGGGGCAGCAGGATCTCCAGGAGGCCGCGCGGCAACGGGCATGCCCCCGGGATCTGGCCGAGCGCGTACTCGCCACGCTCCCGGACGTCGAGGAGCGCGTGCGGCTCGGCCGACTCGCGCCAGCGCTCGACCTGGTCGAAGGCGAGCGACGGAACTGCTTCAGGGCCGGTCATGGTCGGGTCTCCTGTCGGTGAATGTCGGTGAACGACGGGGGCTCGTACGCCGTGATCGGCGGAACCGGTCCGCGCCAGGCCTCGACCTGGACGCCGACCAGCTGGCCGGTACAGGCCTGGGCGAGGCGCGACGTTCCCTCGTCGCGCGTCAGAGCGTTCGGGTTGCCGTGCGCACAAGGGCTGTGCGGGTCGGCGGGATCCATCGGGTCGTACCAGGCGCCGGTGGCCAGCTGCACGCAGCCGGACGTGATGGCGTCGGTCAGCCGTGCCGACGCGAGGCACCGCCCCTGGGCGCTGCTGATCAGTACGACGGAGCCGTCGGCGATGCCACGCCGAGCGGCGTCGCCGGGATGCATGGTCAGCGGCTCGCGACCGTCGACCTTGCCGTCCTGGCTATGGGCGCCCATGTCCAGTTGGCTGTGCAACCGTCGTGCGGGCTGGGTCGTCACCAAGGTCAACGGGTACGCCGCGTTCTGCTCGAGCGCGAAGTACACCGGGTGCGCCGGACAATCGTCGTACCCGAAGGACCGGACGACCTCAGAGGTCAGCTCGATCCGTCCGGTCGGGGTCGACAGGGGAGCGCCCGTCGGATCGCGGGCGAAGGCGGCGAGCATCACCTGCTCCGGCTCGACGGACGGCAGCAGCAGGTGCCCTGCGCCCCAGAAAGCGTCGAAGTCCGGCAGGTCCGCCGTCTGGGTGGCTGTCCAGGTCTCGTACAGGTGCCGCAGCCACTCCGCCTCGGTGCGGTTCTCGGTGTACGCCGCCCGGACCCCGAGGACGTCGGCGAGTTCTGCGAAGGTCTGGTAGTCGGTCCTGGCCTCGCCGGGCGGCGGGAGGATCCGGCGCATCGCGACGATCGCGGAATCGTTGCGCGAGGCACCGATGTCCGACCGCTCCAGGAACGTCGCCGCCGGTACGACGACATCCGCGTGCTTCGCGGTCGCGGTCCAGTGCGTCTCGTGCACGACGACCGTGTCGGGGCGCGCCATCGCGCGGCGCAGCCGGGACAGGTCCTGGTGATGGTGGAACGGGTTGCCGCCGCACCAGTAGACGAGCCTGATGTCCGGGTACGCCGCGACCGTGCCGTCGTACTCGTACCGGCCGCCGGGATCGAGGAGCATGTCGGCCACCCGGGCCACCGGAATGACCGACGTCACCGGATTGATCCCCTGGGGCAGCGTCGGCAGCCGCAAGCCTCGCTGCGGTACGCCGACGTCGCCCATCGACCCGTACCCGTGGCCGAAGCCGCCGCCGGGCAGGCCGATCTGCCCGAGCATCGCGGCCAGGGCGATCCCCGCCCACGGAGGCTGTTCGCCGTGCCGGGCACGCTGCAACGACCAGGTCACCGTGACCAGCGTCCGGTGCGCGGCCATCTCCCGCGCGAGGATCACGATCCGTTCCGCCGGTACGCCGGTGACGGTCTCGGCCCACTCGGGTCGCTTCGGTACGCCGTCGGACCGGCCCGTGACGTACTGCTCGAACTCGTCGTACCCGGCACACCGCGTGCGGAGGAACTCCACGTCGTGCAGGTTCTCGTCGACGAGTACCCAGGCGAGGGCCAGCATCAGCGCCACATCCGTGCCGGGGGAGATGGCGAGCCACTCCACACCCGGTCCCGGTGGGCAGTCGTCACGCACCGGGCTGATCGCCACGACCTTGGTCCCGTCGGCGACGATCCGGCGCAGCCGCTCCGCGCTGCGGTGCTGGGTGATGCCGCCGGGCGCGACCTGCAGGTTCTTCACCGGCAGACCGCCGAACGCGACGATCATCGTGGTGTGCCGGTCGATGACGTCCCAGCTGGTCAAGCCATGGACCGCGTCGACATCGGCGCCGAGGACGTGCGGCAGGATCACGCTCGACGCGCCGGTGCTGTAGGTGTTGACCGAGCGCGTGTAACCGCCCAGCTGGTTCAGGAACCGGTGCACCTGGCTCTGCGGATGGTGGAACCGGCCGGCGCTGCCCCATCCGTACGATCCGCCGAAGACCGCGGAGTTGCCGTAGGCATCGATCACGCGGCGCAGTTCGTCACCGAGCACGGAGTACAGGGTGCTCCAGCTGACCCGGACGAACTCGTCCTCGCCCCTGGCCGCATCCGGTCCGGGTCCGCCGTCCAGCCAGCCGCGGCGGACCATCGGGAACAACACGCGGGACCGGTGGCCGTTCGCGGCGATCAGGTTCCTGGCGATCGGTGAGGGATCCGGGTCGAGCTCGTGACTCGCCACGCTGAGCCGTCCGTCGGACACGGTCGCGCGGAGCGGTCCCCAATGACTGCTGCTGATCAGGCCCTGGCTCATGCCGGACTCCGCTGCAACACCGGCCGCGCGTTGTGCCATCGGGTGACCCGCTGCAGAGCGACGCCCAGCTCGACGAGTGAGTCGTCGTGCCCGAGTCCCGCGGCGAGTTGCAGGCCGACGGGCAGTCCCTCGGACGTGAGGCCACAGGGCACGGAGATGGCCGGCTGGCCGGTGACGTTGTAGCAGTACGTGTTGCTCAGCAGTGCCGACTGGACGGCGGCTCCCGCTGCCTGCACGCACGAGCTGATCGTCGGGGCCGTGATGGGCACGGTCGGGCCTGCGACGGCGTCGAAGCCGTGATGTGCGTCCAGAATCGCGGCGGCCAGCTCGCCGCGCCGCTCCCGCGCCTCCCGGTACCGGTCCGCGCTGATCGAGAGCCCTTCCTCGAGACGTCCGCGGACGTCTGCGCCGTACCTGACCGCCGGATCGCGCAGCCACTTCCGATGCACCTGCGCCGCCTCGAACCGGACCATCGTCGAGGTGACCGCGTTGGCCTCGTGCTCGTTCGGCACGGTGGCTTCCTCGAGCTCCGCGCCCAGCTCCTCGAGCATCGTCAAGGCTCGCTGCACAGCGGCCACCACCTCGGGCTCCGAGCGGTTCAGGTGCGCCGTGAGTACTCCGATCCGCCGGCCGGCGAAGGTCCGGTCCGGCCAGGTCCCCGTGTCGCAACGGCGCTGCCCCGGGAGATTGCCGAACACCCGCGCGCAACCGGCGGCGGTGCGGCTGAGGACGCCGACGTGGTCGCACGACGGGCTGAGCGGGACCACGCCGGTGAGAGGGATCCGGCCGTACGTCGGTTTGAACCCGGTGACGCCGGTCAGCGCCGCGGGGATCCGCACCGAGCCGCCGGTGTCCGTCCCCAGTGCCGCACCGCAGGCCCCGATCGCCACGGCGACGGCACTTCCGCCGCTCGAGCCGCCGGCGGCGCGTTCCACGTCCCAGGGATTGCGGGTGGTCTGCGCGGCGAGGTTGACGGTGGTGGCGCCGAACGCGAACTCGTGCAGGTTCGTCTGGCCCAGGTACATCGCCCCGGCCTCCTCGAGCGCCTGCCAGCACTCGGCGTTCACGGCGGGGGTCACCTGCCACCAGGACGAGCCGGCGGTCAGCGGCCGACCGGCAACCTGGATGTTGTCCTTGACCGCCAGCACGACTCCGTCCAACGGGGCCGGCGCACTCCGCCGAAGCCGTTCGGCCGTGTCGGCGGAGTTGCTGTTCAGCCGGGCCTCGTCCCAACTCGTGAAGGCACCGACCACAGGCTCCCAGTCCTGGAGCGCCCGCAGTGAGGCGTCCACAACGTCGTACGGCGTCACGCGGCCGGCCACGACCGCGTCCTGGATCTCCTCCAGCGACCACTGACTCGGGTCGCCGGGCCGCTCGGTCGTCATTCCGGCTCCTCGTCCGGTTCGAGTGCGACGAGCTCGATCTCGCGCGGCTGCCCGCCGTTGATCGGCATGATGTCCATCGGGCAGGCGGAAACGACCACCAGCAGGTCGCGCAACGCCTCGAAACGCACCGTCGCGCCGGCGGCGGCCGGCGACTCGAGAAACTCGATGTGTCCGTCGGCGTCGGCCGGCGAGTTCTGGAACAGGTTCAGCGGATCGGGCAGCACGTCAGGGCACTTGCGTCCGGTGTCGCGCAGTACGGCCCGCAGGTTGTCCGCGCAGTTGCGGTGGCCGCGTGCGTCCAGCTGCGCGTACCGCCACGGGTCGCACGGCGGCATGGTCATGTCGTGCACGCCGGGCGAGGTGTCTGCGCGCAGGGTGACGATCGGCCGGCGGGACCGGGTCACGAAGGAGTCGCCGACGCGCGGTCGCAACGTCCGCATCGCTGCCCGGGAGTGACTCATCGACGTGTACTCGTCCGGGTCCTCGAGGCTGAAGAACCAGGTGTCGACCACCTGCCCGCCGAGGGTGTTGACGACCTCCACGAGCTGCCCTGCGCGGACCTCGACATGGCCGGTCTCCCCGCCGGGGACGACGACCCGCTGCCCGGTCATGCCGCGTCCCCGGCGAGCGAGACCTCGTCCCACTCGGTGGCGACGAATCCGACCCGGTCACCCGAATGGACGGCCGGATCCTGGCGTACGCCGATGACCAGACACGGCCCGGACATCGTCACGATCTCCACCACGTCCCCGAAGACGTTGTAGATGGTGCCGAGCGGCTCGCCCGCCGCCAGCGTCGTCCCCGGACGTACGGCGGCGTGGAAGAACCCGCCTTCGGTACTGGTCACGTGCGTACGCCGTGTCGCTCGGCAGATGCTCGCGGGCGTCTCCACCGGAGGACCGTCGATGGTGCCGACAGCCTGACCCAGCCTGAGCAACCCGGCCGTCGCACGGTCGATGGCCGTGCGATCGACGCTCCCGCTGGCTCCCGCCTCGAGCATGAAGGCCTGCTTGCCGCGCAGCGTCAGCTGGTAGTCCAGGGCGCCCTCGATGTGGCCCGGAAGCTCACCGGCTCCGGACACGTCCATCCGGCAGGCCACTCGGGGATCCAGCAACGCGATCCGCGCCAGCAGGGCCTTCTCGTCCTGGCCCTCCGGCGGCAGCTTGTAGACCGCGTAGTTCACGGCCTCGAGGAACGGCCCCATCGTGTGCACGTTGACGACCACGTCCGCCACCGGCTCGATCTCGTCGAACAGCCGGGCGGCCAGCTGCTGGGTGCCGAGGAAGTCGCGGCGCCCCGGAAAGCTCTGGTCCAGGTCGACACCGTCGTACGGCGAGTGCTTGCGCCGCTGGTCGAACGCCGAGGGGTTCGCCACCGGGGTGACCACCACGTGCCCGAACAGGGTCTCGCGACGGGCACGGTGGAAGAACTCCGCGGCGGTGATCGCGGCCTGCGACTCGTCGCCGTGCACCGCGGCGTTCACCCACAGGCACGGGCCGTCGCCGCGGCCGCGGGCCACGAGGTACGGCACCCCGATCACGTTGCCACTGGCAAGGGTTCCGGCCTCGAGCAGTCCGCGTCCGACCTCGCCCGGTCTCATCCGGCTCAGCTGTCCGGCCACCACAGTCGTCACGTCTGATCCCTTCCGGAGGTCGAGTGGGGTGCGTGCGCGGGCTCCGTGCCGGGGCGCCCGCCGAGGAAGACCTGTTTCATCTCCGGGTCGTTCGCGATGGCGTCGGCGGTCCCGGTGCGGTGGATGCGGCCCTCGACCATCACGATGCCGAGGTCGGAGGCGGCCAGCCCCTCGACGACGTTCTGCTCGACCATGACCACGCAGACACCGGTCGCCGCGATCTGCCGGAGCTTGTCGAAGACCAGCCGCCGCGCCGCGGGGGAGAGGCCGAGCGAGGGCTCGTCGATGAGCAGGATCCGCGGCCGCGCGGCCATCGCCATCGCGATCTCGAGCAGTTGCTGCTGACCGCCGCTGAGGTTCCCGGCCATCCGGCCGAGGTGCGCCTCCAGCGCGGGGAACTCGGCCAGGGCCACGGCCACGGAGGACTCGCGCTGTCTGCGAGGGAGCGTCGCGACGCCGAGCTGGAGGTTCTCCCGCACCGTCATGTAAGGGAAGTTGCACCGGCCTTGCGGCACCAGGCTGAGGCCGGCCCGTAGCCGCTCCCACGCGGACAGCCGGGTGACCTCGGTGCCGGCCACCACGACACTGCCCTTCGACCAGCGGGTCAGGCCGTACAACCCCTTGAGCAACGACGACTTGCCGGCGCCGTTCGGCCCGACCACCGTGGCCACCTGACCGGCCGGAACGGCGTGGCTCACCTCGTTCACGATCGGCACTCTGGCCACGTAGCCGGCCGAGAAGTTCTCGATCCGCAGCGCCGGTTCAGCGGGTGTCGTCGTCATCATCGGCCTTTCTGCCCAGGAACGCTTCGTAGACGGCCGGGTCGTCCCAGATGACCGACGGTGGTCCCTCGGCGAGCTTCCGGCCGGCGTCCAGCACCACGACCTCGGCACAGCACGACGTGATGAACTCGACGTTGTGCTCGATGATCAGGAACGTCTGCCCGGCCTCATTGGCGTGCTTGATCGCCTGGTCGATCACCTCGATCACCAGTGGGTTGACGCCGGCCAGCGGCTCGTCGAGGAGGACGACGGCGGGTCTGGCCACCAGAACGGCCGCGAGCGCGACCAGCTTCTTCTGGCCGTAGGACAGGATGCCGGCCGGCGCGTCCCGGAACCGCAGGAGCTTGAACGCTTCGAGCCAGTACTGCCGCAGATCGTCCGATCCGGCGTCCTCGGCCGACAGCCCGCGCAGCGCGAGCCCCAGGTGCTCGCCGACGGTGAGCTCGTCGTACAAGCGGATCGTCTGGAACGTCCGGACCAAACCGCTGCGGGCGATCTGGTGTGCCGGCCGGCCGCTGATGTCGCGACCGCGCAGCCGCACCTGGCCCGAGTCCGGGCGGGTGAACCCCGTGATGCAGTCCAGCGCGGTCGACTTGCCGGAGCCGTTCGGGCCGATCAGACCGAGGACGGAGCCCTCGCGCAGGGTGAAACCGACGTCCTGCAGGGCGGCGACGCCGAGGAACGACTTCCCCAGGCCGCTGACCTCCAGGACCGGCGTAGCGGTGGCGGTCATCTCAGCTGTCCTCCTCGAGGTCACGCAGACGGCGGCGGATCGCGCGTTCCTTCAACGTCCCGCCCAGCCCTTGCGGCGTGAAGACGAGCCCGACGACGAGCAGGACGCCGTACAGCACCAGACGGGCCTCGTCCGCGAGCCGGAGGAACTCCGGCAGGGCGGCGAAGGCCACCGCGGAGACGACGACGGGCCAGTACGTCCCGGCGCCGCCGAGGATGACGACGATCAACATCACCTGCATGAGGTAGAAGTCGAAGACCGACGGGTCGATCGCGGTCAGCCGGAACACGTGTAGCGCCCCGGCGATCCCGGTCACGAACGCCGAGGCGACGAACACTGCCAGCTTGTACCGGTTGGTCGAGTACCCCTGCGCCTTGGCCAGCGCCTCGTTGTCGCGGATCGCGACGAGCACCTTGCCCACCGGCGAGACCACGATCCGGCGCATGCCCCACAGCGCGGCCAGCGTGAAACCGGACAGCAGCCACAGGTACTGGCTGGGGCTCACGGCCTCGAGTTCCACCGCGCCGATCGCGAACTGCGGCGCCGGCAGGCCGAAGATGCCCTGCCGCCCGCCGGTCACGCTGGTCCACTCGGCGGCCACCACCGCGCAGAGCAAGGTGAAGCTCAACGTGATGATCGCGAAGGCGCCCTCGGACAACCGCACGGTCACCAGCCCGACGACCGTCGCGGCCAGCGCGGCGACCAGCCCGCCGGCGAGGAAGGCGAGCGGTTGCCAGAGTCCGGTCGCTGTGACCAGCCAGGCGGTCGCGTACCCGCCGATGCCGAAGAAGGCGACCTGGGCGAAGGAGAGCAGACCGACGTACCCGTACAGCAGGTTGAACGCCGCTCCGAGCACGACGAACGTCATCGCGACGGACGCCACGTCGATGTAGTAGTCGTTGCGCAGTACGAGGGGAACGAAGACGAAGAACGCGATCGGGACCGGCCAGGGCCCGAACCTGCGTGCGGTGGTGGGCCGGGGGCTCAGGGCCCGGAGCCCGCCGGTCACCCGCCTGCGGGAGGATGCCATCACGCTCATACCCGGACCTCTCTGGCGAACAGGCCTCGCGGCCGGACCAGCATGATCAGGATCATGAAGGCGAAGACGCTCACGCTCTGCGTGATGGCCGAGCCGTAGCCGCCGGCGAAGCTCTCCAGCATCCCGACCGCGAACGCGACGATCACCGACCCCGGGACACTGCCGAGGCCGCCGATCACCACGATCGCGAAGACCTTGAACACGATCGTGATCCCCATCTGCGGACTGACCGTGAACACCGGCGCCATGGTGGCGCCGGCGAGGCCGGCCAGTCCGACTCCGAGCGCCATCGCGAACCGGCCGATCCGCAGCGGCGAGATGCCGACCACCAGAGCCGCCGTCGGGTTCTGCGCGACGCCGCGCATCGCGCGGCCGATCTGTGTCCGGTTCAGCACCAGGTAGAGCCCGCCGAGGGTCACGGCGGAGACCACGACGATCCACGCCCGCGCCAGCGGCACGCCGACCGGACCGAGGTCGAGCTGCCCGGCCGGCACGCTCTCCACAGGTAGTTGCCGAGGGCCCGCACCCCAGATCAGCACCGCGCCGTTCTGGATGATCATCGCCAGCCCGAGGGTGAGCAACATGGTCCGCGAGAACGCGCCGTCCGGTGGCAGGTGCCGCAGGATGCCCTCGTGCAGGAGCACCCCGGCGGCGGCCATCAGCGCGGTGCTGAGCACCAGCCCCAGCCAGTACCCGGTCACCGGCATCAGGAACAGCGCCGCGAAGGCGCCCAGCATGTAGAGGGCGCCGTGCGCGAAGTTGACGACGTTCAGGACTCCGAAAATCACGGCCAGGCCGGCTGCCAGCAGCGCGTACCCGGACCCCAGCACGATGCCGTTGACGATCAGTTCGACGGAGTACATGGCATCACCCGCTCAGCTCCTTCGGTGGTGGTCGCGGATCAGGTCGTGACGTCGGCCACGACCACCGGCCGGCCGTCGCGGACCTCGAGGATGAAGGCCTTGTCGTGGGCCTGGTTGTTCGCGTCGAACTTGATCGTGCCGCCGGTCAGCGACTTCAGATCGGTCTGTTCCAGTGCCTTCTGGATCGCCTCGGCGTCGCCGCTCCCGGCGCGCTTGATCGCGTCGGCCAGGGTCTTGACCGCGTTGTAGCCCTCGAAGGCCTCGTACGTCGGCGGGGCGCCGTACTTGGACTGGAAGCTCTTGACGAAGGCCTCGTTCTCCGGCGTCCGGACGATCGAGCTGTACGGGTAGACGCTCGTGGACCCGGCGAACTGCTTGTCGCGGAGGATCGTGAGGTTGTCGCCCTCGAGTTCCACCCGCCCGGTCAACGGCAGGCCGAGTTTGGCGGCGGCGGCCTGGCGGAGGAAGCCGACGTGGTCGGCGCCGGAGATGTAGAGCGCGACAGCCTCGGTGCCGTTGTTGCGGTACTTGCTGATCAAGGTCGCGAAGTCCGACGTACCCTGGGCGGCGTAGTCGGTCACGGTGACGGACAGCTCGTTCTTCGTCAGCGCCTGCTTCAGGGCCTCGGCCCCGGTGCGGCCGTAGGTGCTGTCCTCGGCCAGGATCGCGATCTTCCTGGCCTTCCCGCCGGCCAGATGCGACGCGAGCGCGTCGGCCAGGTTGGCGTCGGAGGGGTTGATCCGGAAGACGAACTTGTTGCCTCCGGCACCGGATGCCTTGCTGATGTCGGGGGAGGTCGAGGTCGCCACCACCATCGGGACCTTGTTCCGCTGCGCGATCGGCATCGCCGCGAGCGTCACCCCGCTGCAGAGCGCGGCGATCAGCGCGGACACCTTCTCCTGGGTGATCAGTTTCGACACCGACGAGGCGCCGTCGGTGGGGTTGCACGCGTTGTCCTGCGCCACCAGTTCCAGCTTGCGGCCGCCGACGGCGCCACCGGAGTCGTTGACCTCGGCGACGGCCAGTTCGACGCCCTTGCGCTCGCTCTCTCCGAGCGAGGCGGCCGAACCGGACAGCGGCGTGGACAGGCCGATCTTGATCGGCCCGGTCCCGTCCCCGGCGGCATCAGAAGTACCACATGCCGCCAGCACCAGCGCCATCCCGGCGACTGCTGCGGTGAGTCTTTTCATGATCTGTCTCTTCCCGGCGATGAGCTCTTGCTGCATTCGACTGCACCTAGCTACAGTCGAATGCAGTAGCTGAGTTGTCAAGAGGTCAGTGCCGGGATTTCCGGGGAGCCGTGCGACCCTGGCGCAGCACGAGAAGGGAGTTCGATGGCCGACGAGGACGCCGCCCGGTCGGCACAGGAACGGGCGACCCACAAGTTGATCGCGGAGCGTGCCGGGGTCCATCCGTCGACGGTGTCGCGAATCCTGCGTCGCCCGCCGGGTCCCCGGCGGGCCGATTTCGCGGCCACCGAGCTGAAGGTCCGGGAGATCGCCGAGGAGCTCGGCTATCGCCCCGACCTGACGGCCGCGAGCCTGCGCACGCGGCGCAGCTTCGTCGTGGGTGTGCTGTTGCCCCAGCTGCACGACGTGGTCCTGGCGACGATTCTCAGTGGTATCGACACGGCCGCCTTCCGGCTCGGCTACCAGACCATCGTGACCACGACCAGTGGCGACTCCGAGCGGCGGCGGCAACGGCTCGAGATGCTGCTGAGCCGCCGGGTCGACGGGCTGATCATCGGCGACGCGACCCTCGACGAGGACATCTACACCGCACTGCGCCGTCCGCGGACACCGCACGTGCTGGTCAACCATCGTGCCCGCGGGCACGTCGCCGTCACCGGGGACGACCAGCTGGGCGGCCGGCTGGCGGCGGAGCATCTGCTCGATGCCGGCCACCGGACGGTCGGCGTGATCGCCGGCCCCCGCTACCCGACGGCCCTCGATCGGGTCCGGGGATTCACCCAGGTCTACGACCGCGCCGGTTGCCCCGTGCCGGACGGCTACGTCGTGCACAGCGAGTTCGATCCGGAGGGCGGCCGCCGGGCCGCGCGGGAGCTGCTCGGTCTCTCGCCGCGGCCGACGGCGCTGTTCGCCGTCAACGACTCCGCGGCGATCGGCGCGATGGGAGTGCTGCGCGACGAGGGCCTTCAGGTCGGGCGCGATGTCGCACTGGTCGGCTACAACGACATCGCGATGGCGCGCGATCTTCCGGTCCCGTTGACGAGCGTCCACGCGCCGCTGGTCGAAATGGGGGAGCAGGCCGCGACGCTGCTGATCGACCTGATCGACGGCAAGGACCGTAAGTCCGCCAAGGTGACGCCGCACCTGGTGGTACGCGAGTCGAGCGCAGCCGTCAGCGCCGCACAGTTTTCGTCGAGGCTCGGGGGATGAGGGTTGGGGTGAAAGTGAGTGACTCGGGGGGCTCGGCTGTGAGGTGACGTTCGAGGAGGGTGAAGGCTGCGCGGCCGATGTCGAGCATCGGTGAACGGATGGTTGTCAGCGGCACCGGCAGGCTGTCGGCGAGCGGGGTGTCGTTGTAGCCGACGACGCCGATGTCGTCCGGGACGCGCAGTCCGTGGTCGCGGAGGGCGCCGATCGCGCCGATCGCGGCGAAGTCGTTGGTTGCGAAGAGGGAGTCCGGTGCCGGGCCGCGGGCGAGCAGTTCGGCGACTCCCGCTCGTCCGGCCTCGGCGTCGAAGCCGGTCCGTACGACGCGATCGTCGGAGAGGGTGAGACCGTGCGCCCGCAGTCCTTCGCGGAAACCGTCGACGCGGTCGTTCGCCGTGGATGCGTACCCGGGTCCCGCGATGACCGCCGGGTCCCGGTACCCGAGGCTCGCCAGGTGCTCCGCGACGAGCCGGCCGCCGTGGACCTCGTCGGCAAAGGCGCCCACGTGGTCGCCGGACGTTCGCAACGCGAGGACGAACGGGATGGTGCGCGCGTCGAGCATCCGCAACAGCGGATCGTCGGTACGGGCATCACAGATGACGAGCCCGTCGACTCGCCGGCCGAGGAGCTGTTCGACGCGGGCCTCACGCTGCGCGGGGTCGTCGAGCGAGTTCGTCACGAAGGCGGCGTACCCGCGCTCGGCCGCCGCCTGGTCGACGCCCTCGAAGATCGTCGCGAGCACGAAGTCCTGCAGCCGCGGAACGATGACGCCGACGAGTTGCGACCGCGCGGTGCGCAGGCTCGCGCCGTGCGGATTGCGGCGATAGCCGAGCTCCGCCGCGGTCCGCAGGATCCGCTCGACCGTCTCGGGTCCCGCCCAGCGTTCCCGTTCGGGGGGACCGCTGTTCAGCACCCGCGAAACCGTCGACACGTCCACCCCGGCCGCCGCGGCCACGGTCCGCAACGTCGGCGCCTGCCGCTTCGTCATCGGATCGGCTTCTCCCTCGTGGTCGGGGCCTTGGCCGTTGACACTACCCAATCGTTTGCGTACCGTCCTGGTCCAACGCCACCCAAACGTTTGGGTAGCTCATTGTGAGAGGAACTGGAATGACGGAGCTGGCGGCGAGGACGGGTGTCGCGATCCACCTCGCGACCAAGGACGAACTCGTCGTGACGAACACGTACGGCCAGCAGGTCGTCGACACCTGGGCGCTGGCGGCGGACGACGTCTCCCGGTTCGCCTCGGCGTCCCACACCTGGATGAGCACCGGACGGCTCACCGTCCGGCTCGGGGACGAACTCGTCGATACGACCCGGACGCCCATGCTGGCGATCGTCGGGGACACGAGCGGTGGCCGGCACGATCTCCTGATCCCGAGCTGCGACGTCGTCCGGTACCGGCAACTCGGCGTCCCGGGGTACCACGACAACTGCCGGGACAACTACTTCGCGGCACTGTCCGCCGCGGACATCGAGCCGCTGCCCGTCGTACCCCAGCCGCTGAACCTGTTCATGCGGGTCCCGGTCGCGGCCGACGGCTCGATCGGCATCGAGCCGCCGGTGGCCGGCCCGGGCGCTCAGGTCCGGCTGCGGGCCTTGCAGGACGTTGTCGTCGTACTGTCCGCGTGCCCGCAGGACATCGCGCCGACGAACGGACTGGGTGCGACGCCGAGGCCCGTCGAGTACGACGTGGTGCGGGCACCGTGATGATCCCCGTCCCGATCGGCGACCTGGACCCCGCGGCGCGCTTCGCGATGGTCTCGTGGACCCTCGCGCCCCGCCCGATCGCGTGGGTGACCTCGCTCAGCCCCGACGGCACCAGGAACCTCGCCCCGTTCAGCTTCTTCACCGTCGCGTCGACCGATCCGCTCGTGCTGATGATCGCGGTCGAGCCGCGGGACGACGGCGGTCGCAAGGACACGCTCGCCAACGTGGTGGCGACCGGTGAGTTCGTCGTCCACATCGCTCCCGAACACCTCGTCGCCGAGGTCGCGCGCAGCGCGGAGGACACCGATCCCTCGTTCGACGAGCTCGCCGACCTCGCGCTGGCGACGGCCGACGCCGAGGTGGTGCGGCCGCCCGTCATCGACGGCTGCCTCGCCGCCTTCGAATGCACGTTGCTCGAAACGCGACAGCCAGGGCGCGAAACCCTGGTGTTCGGGACCGTGGTGGCCGCCCATGCCGCGGACCATCTGCTCGCTCCGGACGGTCGCATCAGGTCCGCGGCGGTACGCCCTCTGGGCCGTATCGGCTCGGTCTTCCTCACGTCCCGGCAGATCGACTCGCGGGGTGCCCGGCGACCCGTCGCCCACTCCCGACCCTGACCGGGCACAACCCCTCACCTCGACCACGAGGAGCTCCCCATGAGCACCGTCCCCTCCGTCACCGATCAGTCCTTCATCGATCGTGCGCCGTTGACGCGGTTCCACCTCAAACTGACCGCGTTCTCCGCGGGCGGCCCGCTGCTCGACGGGTACGCCGTGACGATCATCGGCCTCGCACTGATCACGCTCGGCCCCGCCCTCGACCTCGACTCGACCGAGATCGGCCTCGCGGCCGCGGCCGCCCTGGCCGGCATCCTCGTCGGCGGTCTGGTGTTCGGCCGGCTGACGGATCGCATCGGCCGCAAGGTCATGTACATCGCCAACCTGATCGCGCTGAGCGTGGTCTCGGTGCTCAGTGCCCTCGTGACCGACACCTGGCAGCTCGTCGTCCTGCGCTTCGTGCTGGGGGTGATGATCGGCGCGGACTATCCGATCGCGAGTTCGTTGCTGGCCGAGTTCGTGCCGAGCCGTTATCGCGGCCGCCTGCTCGGTGCCTTGTTCGCGGCCTTCGGTCTCGGTGCCGCGCTCGCCGCCGGCACCGGCTGGCTGCTGTCGTCCACAGGTGACGACGCGTGGCGCTGGATGCTCGCCTCTCCGGCGGTGATCGGTGTCGTCACACTGGTCCTGCGCCTGAGCGCCCCCGAATCGCCGCGCTGGCTGCTGAGCCGTGGTCGTCGCGCCGAGGCCGAGAAGATCGCCCACGAGATCTGGGGACGGCACGTTGAGCTGAACGAACTCGTCGAACCGCCCGTCGAGGCCACAGAGGCTCTGCTCAACCGCACCTCGATCCGGCGCATCGCCTACGTCAGCATCTTCTTCATCGCGCATGTGGTGCCGCTGTTCGCGATCTACAGCTTCGGTCCGGCCTTGATGCATCGCATCGGCATCGGCACGGACTCGCCGTACCTCCCGGAAGTCGTCATCGCTCTGTTGTTCGTGGTCGGTAGCGTGCCGGGGCTGTGGCTGGTGGACCGTGTCGGCCGTATCCCGCTGCTGACGGTCACGTTCGTGATCATGGCCGCGGCGTTCGCGGTCGTCGCGCTCTTCCCCGACGCGCCGCCGGCGGCGCTGTTCGCGGCACTGGCCGTCTACGCGCTCGCCTCCGGCGCGTCGAACTTCATCGAGATCATCGTGCCGAACGAACTGTTCCCCACCGCCGTCCGTGCGACGGCGACCGGGATCGTGGTGGCGATCAGCCGCATCGGCGCGGTCGCCAGTACGTTCCTGCTGCCCACGATCCTGACCGACTGGGGAACCGGCGCGGTGATGTGGCTGCTCGCCGGCGTGAACCTCGCCGGGCTGATCGGCACGGTCCTGCTCGGCGAGGAGTCGCGGAACCGCGCGCTCGTGGCCTCGGCCGCGATCGACCCGGCTCCCGCGGGGCAGCACCTGTGACCTCTCTTGCCCACGGCAGCGATGTAGTCGCGGCGGCGCGTGCGGCGCCCGATGTCTTCCTTCAGGTCACGTCCGTTCGGGCGGAGCAGGACGGTGAGCGGGCGGCGACGTACGGCGGTCCGCTCGCCGGTGTGCCGTACGCCGTGAAGGACGTGTTCGATCTCGCCGGGACCCGGACCTCGGGGGCCTCGCGGTTCTTCGACGGTCGGCCTGTCGCGCGGCAGGACGCCGAGGCGGTACGGCGTATCGCCGCGGCCGGAGGTGTCTGTATCGGGAAGACGACGCTCAGCGAGCTCGCCTACTCGGGTCTCGGCGTCAACGACCGCTTCGGTACCCCGACGTTGCAACGCGACGGGGTCGATCACATCGTCGGCGGGTCGTCGTCCGGCTCCGCGGCCGCCGTACAGGCGGGGATCGTGCCGGTCGCGCTCGGGAGCGACACGTCCGGGTCCGCGCGCATTCCGGCCGCCTGGACGGGAATCTTCGGGTTCCGTCCGAGTCTGGGCCGCTATCCGGACGAGGGAATGTTGCCGTTGGCGCCCACCCTCGACACGGTCGGGATCCTGGCCGCCGACGCCGCGACGCTGCTCACGACGGACGCGGTGCTCGCCGCCGACCCTCGAGAGCCAGGGGCAGCTGGTCCGACGACGTTCGTGCTGCCGCACGACGAGTACCTCGAGAGCTGCGACAGCGCCGTACTCGAGCGGTTCCACGCCACGATCGACAGGCTGCGGTCGTACGGCGTCCGGTTCGAACGCCGCCGGGTCGAGTCGCTCGACATCACCCGGTCGATCCACGCGCAGCACCTGGCGATCGTCGAGGAGGAGGCGCTGGCGGCGTACGGGCGACACTTCGAGCGGAACCCTGAGCTGTTCGGAGCGCCGGTCCGCCGGCGCCTCGAGCGCGCCCGGACGCGGGCCCGTGAACGTTCGGCGGAGCCGCTCAGGCAGGCGATGCCGGCCTTGCGTGCGCAGTACCGCCGCGAACTCGGCGACGCGATCCTCGTCAGCCCGCCGGTGGAGATCGACGCGCCGACGCTGGAGCAGGTCAGGTCCTCGCCGGAGGCGGAGGACGCACTGAACGCCAGAGCCCTCCGCCTCACCATGGCCCTCAGCTACCTCGACAGCCCCAGCGCCGTCATGCCCGCCCACACCGCGAGCCTCCAACTGTCGGCCACCTCCGGCGAAGACCACCGCGTCCTCACCGCGGTAGCCCACTTCGACACCCTCATCCCCTAACCCACCCCAGCCGCCCGCCCTACCCACCCCAGCCGCCCGCCCTACCCGGCCCAGCCGCCCGCCCTACCCGGCCCCCTGACCCGCGCCCGCTGCCGTGTCCCCGGTCGCGCCCCCTGACCCGCGGCGCCGCTGACCCGTGCTGCCCTCCTTTGGTGGGTTAGCCCATCAGTTGCAGGGTTGGCGTCCGAGATACCGGCCGCAAACCCAGCATCTCGGACGCCCACCCACGAGATGCTGAGGAAGCCCGGCGGCGGCTGTGGAACAAGGTAAGGGCCGGTCATCGCAGGGGATGACCGGCCCTTGGCCCGCTCGAGTGTGGTGCCGTGCCGCGTGGGGGAGGTGGCCCCAGCGGTTACCGGCCTTCCAGGCCCAGTTGGGGCGACTGGACGACGACTCGGCGGGACGTCAGGTAGTACATGCCGCCGGCAACCAAGGAGCCGGACAGCCAGGAGAAGTCGGTGTTGTTCATGGCGATCGCGATCGGGCCCTGCATGACCGGTACGAGTCCGTACTGCCAGCTCCAGCCCGCGACCAGTCCGAGACCGAGACTGATCAGCGCCCGGACGTTCCACTGCCCGTACGGCGACTTCGCGGCCCGCGCGTACAACCCCGGGATGTCGATCCGGCCGCGCCGCAGGATCAGGTAGTCGACGACCACGATCGCGCTCCACGGGCTGATCCAGACCAGGATCGACACCATCCAGTTGTCGAACGCGTGCCCGAAACTGTCGGCGCGCACGAAGATCACCAGGACGGCCGACGCGACCACGCCGGCGAACAGCGTGAGCTTCCAGCGCGCGATGTCGATACCGATCGACAGCGCGGCGAGCGAGCAGGAGTAGAGATTCAGGATGTTGGTCGCGATCGGTCCGTGCATGATCAGCAGCAGCACCGGCACGGCCATGACGCCGAACGCGTTGATCACCAGGGACGAAGGATCGCTGCCGGTACCCGCGCTCGCCAGACAGGCGCCCAGCGCCGCCAGCCACACCGTCGGGATGTACATGCCCAGCGAGGAGGACCAGAAGACCGACCGGCTGGACGCCTCCGGACGCACGAAACGGCTGTAGTCGGCGGAGTACGGGAGCCACGAGATACCCCAGCCGACACCGATCGCGGTCATCAACTGCGTCATCGCCGTGAACTTCTCGGCAGGCGTGCCGGCGGTGGCCGCCGTCCAGTGCAGATCGGCCTTGCTCAGCGCCAGGATCGTCATCGCCGCCATCACCAGAACGGTGAGCGGGACGGTCCACTTCTCGAAGGTACGGATCGCGTAGAACCCGTACAGCGCGAGCCCGAGCTGAGCGACCATGATCACCGCGGCGACCAGGTACTCCAGGCCGATCCCGCCGGTGATCCCGATCTTGGCGAGTACGGCGAGCACCAGGTCGAGCACGACCCAGGTGTTCACGCCGACCCAGGCCATGGTCAGCAGGCACTGGACCACGCCGGGGACGACGGCGCCGCGGCGGCCGAACGGCGCGCGGCCTAGCACCATCTGGTTGACCGCCGTCCGGTGCCCGATGACGTTGAGCAGCCCGAACAGCGCACAGCCGAGGACATTGCCGACGGCAACGACGAGCAGGGTCTCCAGCAGGCTGAGGCCCAGCGTGATACCGAGCGCGCCGAGCACCCAGTTGATCGGGGCCAGGTTGGCGCCGGCCCAGATCCAGAACTGCTCGCGGGGGCTGGAGTCCCGGGCCTCGGGCGGGATCGGAGCGACGCCGTGGGCGTCGAACGGTACAGCCTCAGAACGTACTGCCTCAGAACGTGTTGCCTCGGACGGTGCTGTCTCGGACGGTGCCGGTGTGGTCATGGTGACGGCCTCCCAGGGGAAACGAGTTGGCTCAGAAAACCAGCAGCCACCTCCCAGGGGCAGTAGGTAGATCTCTAGCGATTTCGGATCTCACTGGATATCTTCACAGCATGTTGAGTCTGGCAACCTTGCTCGACAACCCCGCGCTCGAACTGCGCCTCCTGGTCCCCGGACCCGCGGGCGCGGTCGGGCGCGAGGCGTTGTGGGTTCACAACACGGAGTTGCCGGACCCCTCGCCGTACGTGCGCGCGGGCGAGATCGTGCTGACGAACGGCCTGTGGCTGCACGAGACGACCGCGGCGGCGTTCGCGGCGAGTGTACGGCGGGCCGGTGCCGCCGGCATCGTCTTCGGTCTGCGCAACGAAACGCCGGTCACCCCGCCCGAGCTGATCGCGGCCTGCGATCGCGAGGGCATGCCGCTGGTGGAGATCTCGATCGAGGTCCCGTTCACCGCGGTGACCGAGGCCGCGTCGGCGATCCACGCCGATCAGCGTCGCGACGCCCTGGTCGGCATGGTGCGGCGCGGTGACGCGCTGGCCTCCGCGATCTCCCATGGCGCCGGTGCGTCCGGCGTACTGGCCGTTCTCCGGCGGGAGCATGACCTGCCGCTTGCCGTCGTCGACCGGATGGCCAGGCCGCTGGCGGCCGCGGGTGTCGAGTTGACCGCTCAGCAACGCCGGATCGTGGCCGAAGGACTGGCCAGGCACCCACCACCGCTTGAAGTGGACCTCGGCGGTGAGGAAGGCCGGGCGACGGTCTTCCTGGTCGGCGCCGTGGGCGACACGGATGCCGCGCTGGTGTGTATGCGACCGGTGAGCGGGCTGAGCAGGTCGGAGCAGGACGCGCTCGATCAGGCCGCGCGGTTCCTCAGCCTCGAGGTGGCGAAGCAGCAGGCGATCCAGGCGATCGAGCTGCGCTTCGCCAGCGAGCTTCTCGACATGATCCTGTCCGGTGCGCAGCGGGCGGCGGAGGTGCCTGACCGGCTCCGGGCGTTCGGGGTGGATCCGTCGGGGGAGTTGGTGGTGCTCACGGTCGCCTTCGCAGCTGGTACCGAATCGACGCTGCCCGGGTTGACGGAGACGGTCACCGAGTTCTTCCTCAGGCAGAGCCTGGCGGTGGTCGTCGCGGGCGGCAGCCAGGATGTCGTCGCCGTACTGCAGCGTCCACGGCAGGACGTCGCGCGGTTGGCGGATGCGCTGTGTTCGGCGGTGCAGAAGAGATTTCCGGACCGTTCTCCCGTGGTGGGGTTCGGCGAGGTCGCCGCGTCGGCGGGGGAGTTGCGGCAGCCTTTGGTTCAGTCGCGCGAGGCGTGCCAGGTGCTGCGGCGGCGGGGGAGCACAGCCGTCGCGTCGTTCCGGCAGTTGGGTACGCATCGGCTGCTGCTCGGTCTGCAGGACTCCGGGACGTTGCAAGGGTTCGCGGACGGCATGCTGGGTCCGCTGCGGGAGTACGACGGTCTGCGCGACGGTGAACTGGAGACGACCCTGCGGACGTTCCTGGCGCACGACGGTCAGTTCGGCGCGACAGCGGCCGCGCTCCACGTACACGTGAACACCTTGCGGAACCGGCTGGCGAAGATCACCGAGCTGACCGGCCGCGACGTCGCCCGCACCGACGACCGGGTGGACCTCTACCTGGCGCTCGAAGCGGACGACATGTCCCGGTCTCGTTAGCGCAGTACCTCGATCGCGAGGTCGGTCGGACCGTTGCCGTTGATGACGGTCAGGTCCTGGGGGCAGGCGGAGACCACGACGACGCAGTCGAGTTCGGCGCGGAACGTGATCGAGTCACCCGGTTTCGTTGTCGCGGGCAACCAGTCGAGCGTGTCGTTCGCCGTCACCGGTACCTGCATGAAGACGTTCACCGGCTGCGGTACGACGTCGACGTCGACCGCGAGCGCGGTCCGCAGGTTCCGGGCGCAGGACGGGTGATCCGGTACGCCGAACGCGGCGTACCGCGCGTCGTCGCAGGCGGCGATGAGCAGGTCGTGGCGGCCGGGCGAGGTGTCCTCGACCAGGGTCAGGATCGGCCGGCGCCGGTTCGTCACGAAGGCCTGACCGATCGCCGGGAACAGCCGACTGGTCGCGGTCCGGGTGTGCGAGGCGCTCAGGTGCTCACCGGTGACGCCCGCGGGCCCCGCGACGTACGCGAACAGGTCCCCGACCTGCTGCCCCTCGACATCGACGACCCGCACGAGGCTGCCGCGCTCGACCCGCACAGCGCGGCCGGTCCGCGCGGGGACGAGGGTTCGGTCGGAGATTTGTGTCACGAGGTGCCTTCCTGGATGCGAAGTGGCGGCTGCTGTCCCGCCGGCGGCGGCCCGGGGAACCACTCCTCGGGCTCAGGCCAGGTGAAGCCGGCGGGGATGTCGTAAGTCTCGAAGACGGTGCCGGTCGCTTCCCCGGTGGCGAAGAACGCGAAGGCGTTGCGGTCCATGAACCGGCCCGACTGCGTCGGTTCGAAGCCCCGCCCGGCGAACTCGGCGAGGCGCTCGGACCACGGCCGCCCGGCCACGTCGAAGGCGAGGTGCTGGATGCCCTCGCCGTGCCTGTCGAGGTACTCCTGGAAGATCGACGGGCCGTAGAGCGGTTGCATGATCTCGACGGCGAGGTCGCCGACGTCGGCGAAGCAGACCTTGATCGCCCAGTCGGCCGCGGCGCCGTGGTACGTCCGTTCGGTGACGGTCCGCGAGTCGAAGGTATAGATCCGCCAGGGCCCGATGCCGAGACGGACGAGGCCCTCCATCGTGCGCCGGTGGTCCCGGGTGACGAAGCAGATCTCGAGCAGATTGCCGAGGAAGCTGTTGGACAGCTCGGTGGCGCTCACCACTGCAGGCCATGGACTGGTGACGTTCATGCCGTAACCAAACCAGGTTTGGCCGAGCCGTTCAGTGGAGGATCCTCTAGCAGTCCTGCTGATCGTTGTAGGTGAATCCATCGCCGGTCGCGGCGGACCCGTGCTGAAGTTGTCGGCATGGAGCTGACAACGACTCGTGTGCACCCTGCCCTGGAGCCGGCCCGGATCGGCGGCCTCGACCTCGCGAACCGCCTCGCGGTGGCGCCGATGACCCGGGTCTCCGCCACGCCCGACGGCGTACCGACCGCCGAGATGGCCGACTACTACGGCGACTTCGCCGACGGTGGCTTCGGGCTGCTGATCACCGAAGGCACGTACCCGGACGCGGCGTACAGCCAGGGCTACTTCAACCAGCCGGGCCTCAGTACGGCCGCACAGGTCGAGGGCTGGCGCGCCGTGACCGACCGGGTGCACGCGGCGGGCGGGAAGATCATCGCCCAGTTGATGCACGCCGGCGCGCTGTCGCAGGGCAACCCGCACCGCTCGGAGCTGGCCGGACCGTCCGCCGTACAGCCGCTCGGTCAGATGATGCCCGAGTACGGCGGCAGCGGACCCTGGCCTGTCCCGCTCGAGCTCTCGGTCCTCGAGATCAAGGAGATCATCGACGGCTTCGCGGCCGCTGCGGTGCGCGCGCACGAGGCCGGCTTCGACGGCGTGGAGATCCACGGCGCCAACGGGTATCTCCTCGACCAGTTCCTGACCGTCTACACCAACCAGCGCACCGACGAGTACGGCGGACCGGTCGCGAACCGGATCCGGCTGACCGTCGAGATCGCGGATGCCGTCGTGGCCGCGACACCGGAGGACTTCGTCGTCGGCGTACGGCTGTCGCAGACGAAGGTGAACGACTTCGAGTACCGCTGGCCGGGCGGCGCGTACGACGCCGAGGTCATCTTCTCGGCGCTCGGCGCGACCGGCGTCGACTACCTGCACATCGCGAGCGAGGGCCGCAACTGGCTGGAGACCGCCCGCCTGCAGGGTGGACAGACCATCACCGGTCTGGCACGCCGGGTCAGCGGGCTGCCGGTGGTCGCCAACGGCGGGATGCACGACCCCGAGCAGGCCGATCGCGTACTGACCGACGGTCACGCCGATGTGCTGTCGATCGGTCACGGCGCGCTGGCGAACCCGGACCTGCCGCGCCGGCTGGCCGACGGCCGGGCGCTGGAGGAGTTCGACCGGGCCATGCTGCAGCCGTCGGTGACGCTGGCCAACGCGAAGCAGTGGCAAACTGGTCGGTCATGACCGACGCGACGTGGCACGGCGGGGCGGCGGCCGTCGCCACGCTCACCTTCGACGTCGACGCCGAGACGCCGATCCTCGCGTCCGGCCGCGCGTACGCCGGCCACTTGATGACGATGTCGCACCAGGCGTACGGGCCGGACATCGGCGTACCGCGGATCCTCGAGCTGCTCGCGGATCTCGGCGTACCGGCGACGTTCTTCGTCCCGGGATGGGTGGCCGAGCACCGACCGGGGCTGGCGGCAACGATCGTCGAGCACGGCCACGAGGTCGCCCACCACTCGTACAGCCATCGCGCGCCGACGGCGATGAACGCGGTCGAGGAGCGCGCGGACTTCGAGCGCGCCCTGGAGGTCTTCGATGCCCAGGGCATCGAGATCAAGGGGCACCGGGCGGCGCTGTGGGAAGCCACGCAGACGACGCTCGACCTGGTGGCGTCGCACGGCTTGACGTACGACTCCTCCCTGATGGGCGACGACCGGCCCTACGTGCTGGGAGTCGACGGCCGGCCCGTCGTGGAGCTCCCGGTCCACTGGTCGTTGGACGACTGGGAGCAGTACGCCTTCCTCCCGTCGCCGCAGATCGGGTCGGTCATCGAGTCCCCGCGCAAGGTCCTGGAGATGTGGCGCGCCGAGCTCGACGCGATGCGGCACTACCGCTGCCTGTTCAACCTGTGCCTGCATCCGTTCCTGTCCGGTCGTCCGAGCCGGCTGATGGCGCTGCGTGAACTCATCGAGTCCGCCCAGTCGTACGGCGACGTCCACTTCACGCGCTGCCGCGACCTGGCCGACGCGACGCACGCCGACCCCACCCTCGAACACCGTGACCCTCCCACCGTCACGGCCGATCCGGCGGTCTATCCCGACTGACCGGGTTTGTCGTTGAGGAGTGCGATCGCGCGGGACGCAGCCGCGATGGGTTCGTCCAGCCAGGTCGGGATCGGGCCGCCGATCAGCCCGCGGACGATGCCGTACGGCGTGTCGCGGCAGGCCAGGGCGACGAGTTCGAGCCGCCGCTGGGTGATGCGCCCGTACCGGCTCCGCGCGAGCGCCGCGATGTGCTCGGCGACCGGCGCGTTGAGCACTTCGAGCTCCGGCACGAGCTCCGCGGGCGGATCGGCCATCAGCACCTGGTAGCGGAACAGCGTCAACGTTCGCGCCTCGGCCGGGTGGTCGCGGCAGAACCTGGGGATCTGGAGGCCTGTCGCGACGATCGCTTCGACCGGGTCCTCGGTGCCGATGTCCGCGAACGTGTTCTGGAACTGCCGCACACAGCGCATCCAGGCCGAGACGAACAACGACTGCCGGGAAGGGAAGCGGTGGTAGATCGACCCCGACGGAGCCTTCAGCAGCTTGGTCACGTCGGCGACGGTCGCCGCGTGCCCGTGCTCGTGCACGGCCAGGACGGCGGCGTCAAGGATCTCGTCCCGCGAGTACAGAGCACGTTTCGCCACGCGACCACCTTAGGGGGCAACTTGACCGTGTCCGGTCGTTCCTCCATATTAGATGCCGTTCTCTAGATGCGCATCTCTAATGGAGCGGAGCACCTCGCGATGTCTCACCTGCGCCTGCGGTTGCAGCGGGCAGCCCTCGTCGTCGCCTGCCTGGCCCCCGTGCCGTACCTGGTCCTGAAGGTGCTGTGGCTGAGCGGCTCGACCATCGGTACGACGACCGCGGCCGGGGCCAGCGAGATGCACGAGACGAGGTTCGTGGTCGGCAACCTGATCACGGTCTTCCTGATGGTCGTGGCCGTCGCGTTCGCGATCGCCCTGACCAGGCCTGCCGCCCACCGGGTGCCTGCCTGGCTCGTGTTCGTCCTGGGAGCGGGCGCCACGGGTCTGCTGGCGCCGATCCTGCTCGGGCTGCCGCTCGGACTGGTCCTTCAGTTGATCGCCGACGGAGCGGTGAAGACCGCCACGGACGAGGGGCTCGCCCCCTGGGTGTTCGGGGCCGTCTACAGCGGATTCGCCCTGCTCGGGATCGCGCTGGCGGTCCTGCTGGCGCAGTACGTCGTGGCGCGCTGGGGTGACCTCATCGCGGTGGCACCGCAACCGCCGTCGACCGTGGCGACCGTCGCCGGCGCTCTGGGTATGGTGCCCTTCGGTCTGGCCAACCTCTACTGGGGCATCTTCGGACCGGGATCCACTGGGCCGCAGGCGATGGATCTGGTGGCCCAGCGGACAGTCCTTGTCGTCACCGGACTCCTGAGCCTGGCCGCATTCGCCCTGCCGTTGGTGTCCCAGCGCGCCGTCGGCCCGCGGATGGCGTGGCTGATCACGTGGACGGGATGCTGCGTCGTCGCTTTTCAGGGGCCAACACAGATCCTGCTGGCCAACGGTGGCGACGTACAACCGATGATCGCCTTCATCGCGCTGCTGTCCACCCCGGGCAGCTCTCTCTACGGCCTCGGCGTACTCCGTGGCGCAGGTCACCTGTTGTGGCTGTCACGCGCTGTGGATCGGTGGCATCTGGTGTTCAGAAGCCATCGATGAGGTGAAGGAAGGCAGCAATGAGCAAGGTCTGGTTCGTCACCGGTTCGTCGCGCGGTCTGGGCCGCGAGTTCGTGGAGGCCGCTCTGTCGCGCGGGGACAAGGTCGCCGCGACCGCCCGGAGCACCGCGAGTCTGGACGACCTCGTCACCAAGTACGGCGATGCGGTGCTGCCGCTCGCGATGGACGTGACCGACAAGGCCGCGGTCTTCGAGAGCGTCAACCGCGCGAAGGAACACTTCGGCCGCCTCGACGTCATCGTGAACAACGCCGGCTACGCACAGATCGGCGCCGTCGAGGAGCTGACCGAGCAGCAGTTGCGCGACCAGTTGGAGACCAACCTGTTCGGGGCGGTCTGGGTCGTGCAGGCCGCGCTCCCGCACCTGCGTGAGCAGGGATCCGGGCGCATCTTCCAGCTGTCGTCGGCCGCCGGGCTGATGGCGATGCCGCTCGGCGGCGCCTACCACGCGTCCAAGTGGGCCCTCGAAGGCCTGAACGAGGCTCTCGCGGCCGAGGTCGCCGAGTTCGGCATCAAGGTCACCATCATCGAGCCGGGCGGCTACGCGACCCGGGGCGGTAAGAACCCCGACCCGCTGAACAACGGTTTCCTCGCCGACCCCCACCCGGCGTACGTCGGCCTGCGCCAGCGCATGGCCGGTGCCATGAGCAAGCAACCCGCCGGCGACCCGGCCGCGGCCGCCCAGGTCCTCCTCGAACTGGCCGACGCCGACAACCCGCCGCTGCGCATCCTGTTCGGCCAGGGTTTCCAGCCCATGCTCGAGAAGATCTACGCCGACCGCCTCCAGAACTGGAAGGACACCCAGGACCTCTCCCGCCGAGCCCAAGGTGAAGCCGCGGCCGCGAACTGACCGCTCCCGCCTGGATCCTCCGCATCCCCTGAAGGTATGGTGAAGTCTGTCGATTTTCGATAGATTTGTATCGTTGGTCGATGAGGGGACTGGGTATGGGAAGACTGGCTGTGCTCGCGTTGCGGGTGGTGCTGGCGGTTGCGCTACTGGGGTCGCTGGTCGTGCAGGGTCTGATGGTGCCGCTGTTGTGGATGGATCTGGACGACGCGCCCGCCGCGGTGCGGATTCCCGTGGTGGTGATCGTGGTGCTCGGGGTCGTGACGCTGCAGGTGACGGCGGTGTGCATCTGGCGGCTGCTGACGATGGTCCGCCGGGGCACGGTCTTCTCCCACGGTGCTTTCCGGTACGTCGACATCGTGATCGGCGCGATCGCCGCGGCGTCGCTGCTCACGTTCGGGATGGCTGTCGCCCTGGCGCCGGGGGAGGCGGTTGCCCCCGGCATCGTCGGGCTCGTGTGCGGGCTGTCGGTCGTCGTGGCCGGCGTCGCACTGGTCGTCTACGTCCTGCGGATGTTGCTCGTCCAGGCCGTTGCCACGGACCACGAGGCGCAGCAGCTGCGGGCCGAGCTCGACGAGGTCATCTGATGCCGATCGTCGTCGAGATCGACGTGATGCTCGCCAAGCGCAAGATGGCCGTCGGCACCCTCGCCGAGCGCGTCGGCATCACCCCGGCCAACCTCGCCGTACTCAAGAACGGCCGCGCCAAGGCAGTCCGCTTCAGCACCCTGGCCGCCCTCTGCGAAGTCCTCGACTGCCAACCCGGCGACCTCCTCCGCTGGATCCCGGAAGACCAGGACCCCGCCCACCCCGCAGAACCCACAACCAGCCGCGGTGCCTGAACGTCCTGCTCCTTGGCGGGTCCGTACATTCCGATGATCAGCTGTGCTCGAGGCAGCGGCGGGCGAAGGCGATCTGGTCGTCGAGGACCTGCTCGCGTGTTGTGGCGTCCGTGTAGAACGTGAAATGCGTGCCCGGGTAGCTGCGTAGCTCTCCGCGCGGGGCTTGCTCGGCGAGCGCGCGGGTCGTCTCGATGGGCGTCTCGTGGTCGTCGGCCGCGACGCAGACCAGGAGCGGCATGGACAAACGTGCCGCGGCCTTTTGCGGGTGGTACCGCATCATGCCCAGCAGCGCTCGTGGGGCGATGCTGTTGCGCCACAGGGTCGTCGTTCCCCCGCCGGTCAGTGTCTGGATGTGCTGGTCGGCCTCGGCGGTGGCCGCGACCGCGAGCTCTCCGGGACGGCCGATCATCGGGATGTAGTACGGCGGGAGACCGAGTTTGCCGCGCAGTGCATCCCAGCCGATGGCTCCGAGCAGCTGGACCGTCTGCCATCTCGAACGACCCTCGACCCGCTTCGGGAATCCGTTGAACGGGATCTGCGCCATCACGCCGACGATGCTGGGATCGTCGGCGGCGACGGAGATGGCGTGGGCGCCGCCGAGCGAGTTTCCCCACAGCAGGACGGCGCCGGGGTCGACGTACTCACTGCTGCGGGCGAACGCGATGGCGGCCCGGAGGTCCTCCTGCTGTCCGTCGACGTCGGCCAGCTGGCGCGGCTCGCCGTCGCTCTCCCCGAAGCCGCGGTAGTCGAACACAAGGGCCGCCAGGCCTTCGGCGGCGAAGCGCTCGGCGTGCGGGAACAAGCGGTCCATCGTTCCGCTGAAGCCGTGGCAGAGGACGACACAGGACAGCCGCCCGTCCTGCTCCGCAGGCCGGTAGAGATACCCGGCGCAGTCGGCGCCGCCGGACTCGAACGACACCTTGACCCGCTCGACCATGCTCAGCTCCTCTACGCTTACCAGCGGTCAGTATCATAGGCGATGAACTTGACCGGTGGTAAGTGGTTCTCACGATGTCTGAGGAGTTGACATGAGCGCGACCCCGGAGCGGATCCTGAGCGCCTCGCGCGCTCTGTTCGCCGAGCGCGGGTACCGCGCCACCTCGATGCAGGCCATCGCGGATCAGGTCGGCATCACCAAGGCGGCGCTCTACTACCACTTCGCCTCGAAGGACGACATTCTCCGGCAGCTGACCCTGCCGTTGCTCGACGAGCTGGAAACCGCGTTGGCCGACGCCGAGGCGAGCGGCGACCCGGAGGCAGTCCGGTGGAACGCCATCGAGGGCTACGTCGACGTCTACCTACGGCACCGGGAGACGCTCGTGATGTTGATCCGCGATATGACACTGCTCGTCGAGGCCCCGGTGGCCAGTCGTTTCGTCGCCGCGATCGCCCTCGCCAACGACCTGGTCTGCGGCCCGGACCGGACCCTGGAGCAGCGAGTCCGCGCCTCCCAGGTCGTCGCCGGCCTGGGCGACCCGATCGCCCTCTTCCGCGACGTACCTCCTGAGCGCCTCAAACACCTCATCCTCGAAGGCGCTCGCGCCCTCCTGACCTCCAACGCGCCAGCTGAGCGGTCCCGTGGGCGACCGCGCGGGCGGAGCGGCGGACGGCCCGTGGCGCTGGACGACGCGGGGGTGGCGAGGGTGCGGGAGCTGTTTGCGACCGGGAGGCCGGCGGCCGAGATCGCCGAGCTTCTCGGAGTATCACGAGCCACCGTCTACCGCTGTCTCAAAACCCAACAGGTTTGAGACTTTGATTTTGCGATCGACCATCGGCACCCTCAGGCGCCGCTGGGTACCCGACGCGCATCTTCCTGAGGCTGCTGGGTGGGGAGGGCCCAGGTGAACCCGTCGGGGTCGGTGAGTGGGCCGTGGTCGGCACCGATGACGAGACGGTGCGAACCGGTGCCGGCGGGAGTGACGCCGGCGTCCTTTGCCAGGGCTTTACGGCCGTACAGGGCGAGCTTGACCGAGCCGGGGGCTGCCTCGAATTCGACGTACTTGCGGCCGAAGCTGCGTGCGACGGTCAGTCCGTGATCGACGTAGTACTGCTTGCTCGCGGCGACGTCGGCGGCGCCGATCAGGAGGATGAGTGCGTCGATCTGCTCGGTGTCGGGGCCGGTGTTGCGCTTCGCGGAGGTTGCCACCTTCCAGATCGTCCCGTCCGGCGCCTGGACCACGCCGCCGTACCCCCAGAGCGACTTGGCGACAGGCTTGAGCTCGGTCGCGCCGGCGTCGAGCGCGGCGCGGACCAGACTGTCCACGGTGGCCGGCTGTGAGACGACCAAGGAGAGCGTGAAGCCCCGGAAACCGGTCGTGGGGGAGTCGGAACGGCGCAGCGCCAGCCTGGAGCCGAGCCCGAAGGCGGACGCGTAGAACGTCTCGGCGGTCGCGAGCTCGGTTACTTCGAGCGTGATGGTGTCGATCGATGTCATGACCATCACGCTAGGCGCGGGGCGGCAGCCGGGGCTTCTCGATTCCTGACCGACCTCGCGCGACCCGTTGCCGGCGTACGGTGCATTCCCCAGGGAGCGGCTGGAAGGGGAGTGGCGTGGCGCGGGGTGTGTTCGGGGTGGTCGCTGGGTTGCTGTACGTCGGCATTGCGGTGCTGCTGTTCAAGGGGCCGAGCTTCACGATCGAGGACGACGGTGAGGGGGCTGTGCATGTCAGCTGCGGCTCGTTGATCGCCGTCGGGTGGCCGAGTGACCACTCGTTCCTCGACACCGAAGGGTCGTCTTCGTGGGGCGATCACGTGACCAGCGACCGCAGCGTCGGAACCGAGGGGCGGCTCGGTATCGCGCGCGACTGCTCGGAGCGGCGGGACACCTACCTGTCCTTCGCGGTGATCGCCGCGGCTGCTGCCAACCTGGCGACCTTGGTGGCCGTCATGGCAGGCCGAGCCGCCCGCCGAGAGGATCCCGTCACCAGCTGACACCGCACACCGAGCGGGCTCTACCAACGAGCAGTTCAGCTGGTGAGTCGCACCACGCGGGCGGACGGCTCGGGAGTGGTTGTCGTGACGGTGAGCGTCCCATCGGCCCAGTCGAAGGCCCACCCGGCAGGGTCCAGCGGGAAGTGCGGCTCGATGACAGCCTGCGGCAGCTCGAGAGCGACGGTCGACGGCCCGGGCCCGCGGTGCCAGAGTGTCAGGTAGGAGACCGTCGGTCCGTTGAGTGACAGGGCGATCCATTCGTCCGTCCACGCCGGGAGACCCAGGGGCCAGGCCGGGACGAACGAGTCGAGATCGTCGAGCAGGACGCGATGGGCGGCCAGCGCGGCGCGGATCAGGTCGAGCTCGGCCGGAGTCATCCGGTTCAGGTGACCGGACAGGTACAGGCGGCCGGGGATGCCGTTGATCAGCGCGAGGAGGAATTCCTCGCGGCTGGATCCGCTGACCGGATAGGCCCAGTGACCGGCCTGCTCGGGCAGTACGGCGGCCGGCGCGGCAGCGGTGATCGGTGCGTAGAGCAACGGATTCTCCTGGTCCGACGTCGACTGCAGATGCAGGCGGGACAGCATCGCGTAGTCCATCCGCATCGCGCCGGACGCGCAGTTCTCGATCAGCAGCTCCGGATGACGGCGATGCAGGCCGTCCAGCCAGCTGAGCAGTGCGCGGTGGTGTTCCAGCAGCCCCTGACCGAGCGACGTACCGCCCTTGTCGGTGCCGGGACCCGTCATCGTGTTGTTGTCGAACTTGAAGAATCCGACACCGAACTCGTCGACGAGCCGGTCGACGGTCGCGTCGAGGTGCTTCCGGGCAGCCGTACTGCGGAGGTCGAGCAGGTAACGCCCCGACTCGGAGACGCGCTCGCCGCGGCGGGTGAGGAACGCGTCGTCGGGCAGTTCGGCGGCGATCGGTGACCGGACACCGATCACCTCGGGCTCGAGCCAGAGACCGGGCACCATGCCCCGCTGGTGGATCCGGTCGATGACCTCGGCGAGTCCGTTCGGGAAGCGCGTTGCCGACGGCTGCCAGGCGCCGACGGTGTTCCACCAGTCGCCGTCGGCGTACCAGCCGGCGTCGATGCAGAAGTAGTCGGCCCCGACGCCGGCGGCCGCGTCGATGAGGGGGAGGAGCTTGTCGGTGGTGGGATCGCCGAGCAGCGTGTTCATGTAGTCGTTGAAGATCACCGGCATCCGGTCGTCGGCTGGACGCCGGTGGCGGATCGCACGACGCTGACGGGTGAGGGCCGCGAAGATGCTGTCGCGGTCAGTACCCGCGACGAGCGAGACCGGAACGGTGGTGAAGGGATTGCCGGCGGTGATTTCGACGCTCCACTGGTGCTCCTGGTCGGTCGGACCGCTGAGAAGCAGATAGCCGCCGTCGCGGCTCTCGCCGATCTCGTAGTGCCAGGGCCCGTTGTGCTCGATCTGCCAGCCGATGGCGTACGGCGTACCGCGGCCGATCAGCACACCGATCGGCAGGCGCTCACCGGTGGACCACGAGTTCGTCCCGGTCACCGCACAGCGGCTGCGGGCGACGTGATGATGCCCCGCGCTGACGATGTCCGCGAGGTTTTCCGATCGCAGGTGCCGGACCGACCAGCGGCTCTCCGCCATCCAGCTGTTCTCGGCGAGGTGGAGGTCCGCGTCGATCGACGGAAGGCCGACGACCAGCGAGGAGAGGAAGGTGAGCTCCAAGGGGCCCGTGCCGTCGATCTCCGCCTCGGTCCAGCAGCGCACGCCCGCGCCCGTCTCGAACACGTTGGTGACCCGGAGCCCGGTGCCCGGTTCCTCCTGAACGATGCGGAGTGTCCTCCCGGTGTCGTCGTGCCGGACGTAGCGCAGTCGCTGACCAAGCACCGTGCCGACATGCCGGTTGCTGCTCAGGGACCGCCCGTATCCGACGGCGCCGATCTCCACCAGCGGCCGGCCGTGTCCGTCGGCCGGCTCGTGGTCGCCGTGCGCGGCAACCAGGCGCACCGGGCCGTCGTGAAGAGAGAAGGTGAGGGTGACGTCAGGGGTACTCCACCGGAGCCGATCGTCCACGAGTTCTCATTCCGTCGGTGGGCTCGCGCGCCGCTCGAGAAGGTAGTCCTCCACGGTGAAGAGGTGAACCGCCATCTGGGTACGGGCGCGATCCGGGTCGTGTTTCATGAGTGCCGCGAGGATCGACAGGTGCTCGCGGTGGGCGGTCTCGTCGGCGCCGGGCTGGGTGATGGAGCGGCGGAGCCGGTCGCGCATCGTACGGCCGCCGAGGGCGGTGATGAGCGCGGACAGCACCGGATTGCCGGCGGCCTGCGCGATGATCTGGTGGAACGCGATGTCGTTCTCGATCACGCGCTCGTGATTCGGCTCCGCGAGGCGCAGCTCGACCTCGTTGTGGTGCAGCAGTTCCTCGGCCGCGGTCAGGGCGGCGGCGTCGATCTGCCGGGCGGCCAGCGCGGCGGCCTCCGTCTCGAGCATCCGCCGTACCGCGTGCAGGTGGTGCGTTCCGCTGCCGTCCTGCAGGTCCACCACGAACCCCATCGGCGCGAGCAGCATCGACGGATCCAGGGTGGTGACGTAGGTGCCGTCGCCCTGCCTGGTCTCGAGAACCCCCATGATCGACAGCGCCCGGACGCCTTCGCGCAACGCGTTCCGGGACACGCTGAAGGCGGCGGCCAGGTCCTTCTCGACGGGTAGCCGATCACCTGGCCGCAGACGGCCGTCGATGATCATCTGCCGGATGCTCTGCACCACCACATCGGTCTGCGAACCGCCGCTGCCGCGCGGCTGTACGGCGGGTTTGACCGGGGTCATGGGAGCTCGCCGCCGAGGCGTGCGGCCCAGTAACTGCCATCCGGATAGCTGTACGTCGCGAGCGACTCCCTGTGCATCTCGGCACTGTAACCGGGTGCGGCCGGGAGGACGTACGCGCCATTGCGCACCACGCAGGGATCGACGAAGTGTTCGTGGAGGTGATCGACGTACTCCGTCACCCGGCGTTCCAGCGATCCGGAGATCGCGACGTAGTCGAAGATCGCCAGGTGCTGGACGAGTTCGCACAGGCCGACCCCGCCCGCGTGCGGGCACACCGGGACGCCGAACCAGGCGGCGAGCAGGTAGACCGCGAGTACTTCGTTCACGCTGCCGAGGCGGGCGGCGTCGAGCTGGCAGTAGTCGAGGGCTCCGGCTTGGAACATCTGCTTGAACAGGACCCGATTCATGCCGTGCTCGCCGGACGCGACACCGATGGGGGCGACCGCCTTGCGGATGGCGGCGTGTCCGAGGATGTCGTCGGGGCTGGTCGGTTCCTCGATCCACAGCGGGTCGAACTCGGCCAGCGCCTTCACCCACTCGATCGCCTCGTGCACCTCCCACACCTGGTTCGCGTCGATCATCAGGTGACCGTCCGGACCGAGGACCTCACGGGCGATCCCGCACCGCCGGATGTCGTCGTCCAGATCGGCGCCGACCTTCAGCTTGACGTGCTTGTACCCGGCCGCGACCGCCTCCTCGCAGAGCCTGCGCAGCTTCGCGTCGGAGTACCCGAGCCAGCCGGCCGACGTGGTGTAGCAGGGGTAGCCGGCCGACTCCAGCTCTGCGATCCGTTGCCGACGGCCACTTTCCTGGGCGGTCAGCAGCGTGATCGCCTGGTCGCGGTCCAGGACGTCGGTGAGGTACCGGAGGTCGGCCGCGTCGACCAGTTGCTCGGGCGACATCTCGGCGAGCAGACGCCACAGCGGTACGCCGGCGCGTCGTGCGGCCAGGTCCCACAGGGCGTTCATCACGGCGGCCAGCGCGAGATGTACGACGCCCTTGTCCGGGCCGAGCCAGCGCAGCTGGGTGTCCGACTGCAGCTCGCGGTAAACCCCGCCGAGGTCGTCGCAGAGCTCGGCGACGTCACGCCCCACCAGCGGCCGTGCGCGTTGCGCCGCGGCCGCGACGCACAGGTCGTTGCCGCGGCCGATCGTGAACGTGAAACCGAAGCCGGACAGAGCGGGATCCTCGGTGTGCAGGACGACGTACGCCGCCGAGTAGTCACCGTCCTTGTTCATCGCGTCCGAGCCGTCCTGGGTAAGCGACGTCGGGAAGCGAAGATCGACGGTCTCGACCGAGGTGATTCGTGGCATGGCGCCTCACAGTCGCAGATAGATGGGATCTTTTGCCATCTTTGGTGCGCTTCAGTATGGACCATGCCGAGAGACGGCGCTACGATCCCGGAAATTCATGGGATTAATCCTCGTCGTCGTGACGGAGGCTCGAGCATGGTTGACCTGGTCCGCTCCCCGGCAGGTTTATCGATACATGGGCAGCAGCGTGCCCGCCCAGGCGTCACAGGACTGCGCCGCAGCGTTCGCCGGCACTGGACGCTGTACCTGCTGATGGTTGTTCCGCTGGTGTGGTTCGCGGTCTTCAAGTACGTACCGATGTCGAACGCCGTCCTGGCCTTCAAGAACTACAACGTGATCAAGGGCATCTGGGGCAGCGACTGGGTCGGCTGGCAGAACTTCGAGCTGTTCTTCCGCAACCCGGTGTTCTGGACCCTGGTGAAGAACACCTTCGTGCTGTCGGTCTACACCGTGGCGGCGAGCTTCCCGCTCGCGATCGTCCTCGCGCTCGCGTTGAACGAGATCCGCAACGGCCTCTTCAAACGCTCGGTGCAGCTGGTGACGTACGCGCCGTACTTCATCTCGACCGTGGTGGTCGTGTCGATGACGATCCTGCTGCTCTCGCCGCGGCTGGGCATCGTCAACGAGGGACTCGGGTTCTTCGGTGTGCCGGCGATCGACTTCCTCGGCGACCCGGACTACTTCCGCCATATCTATGTGTGGTCGGACGTGTGGCAGACCACCGGGTACTCCGCGGTGATCTATCTGGCCGCTCTGGCAGGGATCGACCCGGCACTGCACGAGGCGGCGCGGGTCGACGGCGCGAGCCGGCTGCGGCGGATCCTGCACGTCGACCTGCCGGGCATCATGCCGACCGCGGTCATCATCCTCGTGCTTGCCGTCGGCAACATCATGGCGATCGGTTTCGAGAAGGCGTTCCTGCTGCAGAACCCGCTGAACCTGAGCCAGTCCGAGATCATCGCGACGTACGTCTACAAGACCGGCCTGCTGAACGCGGACTTCAGCATGGCGACCGCAGTGGGGTTGTTCAATTCGGTGATCAACCTGGCCCTGCTGCTGATCGTGAACGTGATCGCCAAACGGATCACCGGGAACGGACTGTGGTCATGACGGCTCTGAGTGAGGCCAGGACGTCGACGAGCAGGAGGACCGAGCGCCGGGAGGCCCGGGCGCAGCGGATCCGCGAGCCGCGGACGGACCGGATCTTCCTGTTCTGCGTGTACCTGCTGCTGGCGGTCTTCCTGGCGATCGTCCTGCTGCCGTTGCTCTACATCGTGGCGAGCTCGTTCAGCAGCCCCGAGGCGGTGTCAGCCGGCCGGGTGTCGTTCTGGCCGGTGGACTTCTCGCTGCGCGGCTACGAGGCGGTCTTCGCCAACCCGCAGATTGTGCAGGGGTACCTGAACTCGCTGTTCTACACCGTGGTGGGCACGATCGTCAGCGTCGTGCTGACGGTCGCGATCGCGTACCCGCTGTCGCGGCGCACGCTGGTCGGCCGCAACGTCGTGATGACGCTGATCCTGTTCACCATGCTGTTCACCGGCGGGCTGATCCCGACGTACCTGGTGGTCCAGCAGGTCGGGTTGCTGGACACCCGGTGGGCACTGATCGTCCCGCAGGCGATCGGGGTCTGGCAGGTGATCATCGCGCGGACGTACTTTCGCACCGCGATCCCCGACGAACTGGTCGAGGCGTCGCAGCTGGACGGTTGCGGTGACCTGCGGTTCCTGTGGTCGGTGGTGATTCCGCTGGCCAAGCCGATGATCGCCGTGGTCGCGCTGATGTACGCGATCATGCAGTGGAACTCGTACTTCGACGCGCTGATCTATCTGAAGAGCCCGGACCTGTTCCCGCTGCAACTGGTGTTGCGCAACATCCTGATCCTCAACACCTACAGCGGCGGCGCGATCGACGCTTCCGTCGTCCTGCAACGGCAGCAACTGGCCGATCTGCTCAAGTATTCGCTGATCGTCGTGGCCAGTGTGCCGGTGCTGCTCATCTACCCGTTCGTGGCGCGCTACTTCACCAAGGGAATCATGGTCGGCGCCGTCAAGGGCTGATCCTTCGCGCCATCTCTACCCCTGTGAGGGACAACATGACAACTCAGCTCAGGAGAACCAGATCGGCGGCGGTCGCCGGGCTCTGCGTGCTGGCACTCGGTGTGGCCGCGTGCAGCGGGTCCGGTACGACCGCGGACGAGAGCAAGCCCCTGCCCACCGTGACCGGCAACCCGGCCGTGACACTGGATGTCTTCGCACCCCAGGCCGCTGACTGGAACCTGTCCACGAACGACTTCACCAAGAAGGTGAAGCAGCAGTTCAACATCAGTTTCAAGTGGCAGACCACCACGTTCGACGGCGGGCCGGCCAAGGAGAAGCGGCAGATCTCGCTGGCCAGCGGTGACTACCCGGACCTGTACCTGCTGATCCCGTGGGTCGACCAGTTCACCCCGGCCGAGCTGATGAAGCTGGGCAACCAGGGTGTTCTCGTACCGCTGAACCAGCTGATCGACCAGTACGGGCCGAACATCAAGAAGGCCCTCGACGCGGAGCCGGAGTGGAAGGCGATGGCGACCGCGCCCGACGGCAAGATCTACGGTATGCCGCAGTGGGTCGACTGCTACCACTGCTCGTACCAGGGCAAGTTGTGGATGAACTCGGCCTGGTTGAAGAAGCTCGGGCTCCAGCAGCCGAAGACCACCGAGGACATGCGCAACGTGCTGCGGGCGTTCAAGACCCAGGACCCGAACGGGAACGGGAAGGCCGACGAGATCCCGGTCAGCGCGAGCGTGCGCGACGCGCTGATCCCGTACTTCATGAACGCCTTCATCTACAACCCGCAGGGCACCAGCGGAAACAACAACTCGACGCTCGTGCTGAACGACGGCAAGGTCGACCTTCAGGCCAACAAGGACGGCTGGCGCGAAGGGCTCAAGTACCTGAACTCGCTCTACAAGGAAGGCCTGATCGACAAGGGCGCCTTCACCCAGAACCCGGACGCGCTGCAGCAGCAGGGTGACAGTGGCAAGGTGCCTATCCTCGGCTCGGCGACCGTGCTGCACTTTGGCATCGCGATGAGCGACTTGCCTGACGGTCGCCAGAAGCAGTACGACGCCGTTCCGCCGCTCACCGGACCGCAAGGGGTGAACCACACCGGGTACAACTTCCCGAGCGCGCCGGGTGCGACGTTCGTGCTGACGAACAAGGCCACCCAGGAGGAGCAGATCCAGGCGATCAAGCTGCTCGACTACATCTTCACCGACGAAGGGCAGATGAACGCCTTCTGGGGCACCGAGGGCAAGACCTGGAAGAGGGCAGAGCCCGGAGACGTCGCGCTCGACAAGTCACTGAAGCCGACGTACAAGACGATCCCGCAGCCGGAGGGCGGTACGCCGCCAAACTCCGGGTGGCAGGCGCTGGCGCAGTACAACAACACCGAGAAGTACCGCAACTCCGAGGCGATCGCGACCGACATCTACACCCCGGCCGGGTACGAACGGCGGTTGTTCGAGGCAACCAAGCTGTACGAGGGCAAGGAGGACAAGTCGAAGATCTACCCGTACTGGAAGGTCTGGATCGACCCGTCGCTTGCCGGTGAGGTCTCGACCTTACAGACCAACATCGAGAACTACGTGCAGCAGAACGCGCTGCAGTTCATCACCGGCTCGAAGAACATCGACAGTGAGTGGGACGCCTACGTCAAGGGCCTGGAGGGGCTCGGCCTGAAGCGTTACCTCGAGATCCAGCAGACCGCGTACGACAAGATGCCCAACAAGTAGGTCAACCCTGGACCGGCCGGAGACTCCGGCCGGTCCACACCCAGATCACCGACGAGGAGCGATCAGTGCCGTTCGATGCAACCTTCGAGTCCCTGGCCACGTTCGAATGCCCGGACTGGTTCCGGGACGCGAAGTTCGGCATCTGGTCGCACTGGGGGCCGCAGTCGGTGCCGCGGTACGGCGACTGGTACGCGCGGAACATGTACCGCGAAGGCAGCGACCAGTACCGCTACCACCTCCGCACCTACGGGCACCCGTCGACGTTCGGCTACAAGGACGTCGTACGGCAGTGGAAGGCGGAGCGGTTCGATCCGGACGACCTGATGGAGCGGTTCGTCGCGGCCGGCGCGCGGTACTTCGTCGCGCAGGCCGTGCACCACGACAACTTCTTCAACTACGAGTCCACCCTCCATCGCTGGAACTCGGTGAAGGTCGGGCCGGGCAAGGACATCGTCGGGCTGTGGAAGGCTGCCGCCGACGAGCGCGGCATCCCGTTCGGGATCACCGAGCATCTGGGCGCCGCGCTGGGCTGGATGGCGGTCAACAAGGGCAGCGACAAGCGTGGGCCGTTCGCCGGAGTTCCGTACGACGGAGCCGATCCGGACAGCCGGGATCTCTACCTCGACAACAGCAGGTACCTGGCCGACGTCGTGGTCCCGGATCCGTGGTACTGCGACGATCCGAACTGGCACCGCCACTGGCTCGACGCGGTGACCGAGATGATCGACCGGTACCAGCCCGACCTGCTGTACTCTGACGGGCCGCTGCCGTTCGGCGAGGCGGACTACACGCCAGGGCTCGAGGCGGTCGCGCGGCTTTACAACACGAGCGCGCGGATCCACGGGACGAACCGTGCCGTCTACCAGCAGAAGGATCGCCGGCCCGAAGTGAGCGCCGTCGGTGTGATGGACATCGAGCGTAGCCAGACTTCCGCGATCCATCCGTTGCCGTGGCAGACCGATACCTCGGTCGGGGACTGGTTCTACAACGTCCGCGACGTCTACAAGACCGCAGGACACGTGATCGAGATCCTGGTGGACATCGTCTCGAAGAACGGCAACCTGCTGCTGAACGTGCCGCAACTGCCCGACGGCACGATCGATGCCGAGTGTTCGCAACTGCTCGACGACCTCGGCGCCTGGATGCGGACCTGCGGCGAGGGCATCTACGGCACCCGACCGTTCCGGGTGTACGGCGAGGGGCCCGCGAGCGTGGTCATCGACGGGTTCACCGAGGACCGCGTGAGCTGGACGAGCTCCGACTTCCGGTTCACCCGCCGCGACGACACTGTCTACGCGTTCCAGATGGCCTGGCCGAGCGACGGGCGTGCGGTGATCCGCAGTCTGGCGGGCCATGAGACCGTGGCCGGTGTCCGGCTGCTCGGCCATGGCCCGGTCGCCTTCGAGCAGGCGCACGGCATCCTGGTGGTGCGCCTTCCCGATACACCTCCGGTGGACGTCGCGAACTGCCTCGCCATCGACCTACGTACCAACTGACGGCAGCTCCGGCTACCGCAAGACCTTCCGCCCAGGACGCGGTGGCATGAGGTAGGAGTTGACGAAGTCTGCGACGGCGCCCTGGGAGCAGGGCGCCACCGTGACGTCGGCGGTGTGCAGGAGGTCGGCGTGGCCGTCGCCGACGGCCGCGCCGAGGCCCGCGGTGCGGATGAGTTCGAGGTCGTTGGGGTTGTCGCCGATGGCTGCGATGGTCTCCAGGGGCACGCCGGAGCGAGCGGCCAACTCGCGGAGCGCGCTGCCCTTGTCCGCGGCCGCCGGGAGGACCTCGAGGTAGGTCTTCTCCGAGCTGACGAGTCGTACGCCGGGCAAGGCCCGGGTGATCGTCTCGGGTACGCCGGTCAGGTCGTCGGGGCTCTCGCCGATGAGCATCAGCTTGGTCGGACACCCGGGCAGCGGCGAGTTCCGCAGCTCGATCTGGTCACGCCGGGCGTACTCGGCCAGCGCGCGTGCGGGTTTCAGCAGGTAGGCATCGAGGTCGTGGAAGCCCACCACTCCGACCGTCGCGGGCAGGTCCGGCAGGCCGTGCCGTTCGACGACGGGCCACGCGGCGTCGAGCCGCAGGTCGAGCAGGCGGTTGCCCGTGGCAACGTCGACCACGCGGGCGCCGTTGTAGAGGATCATCGGGGTGTCGAGCCCCAGCTGTTCGTGGTACCGCCGGGCCGACCTCTCGTTGCGGCCGGTGGCGATCGTGACGACGCCACCGGCCGCCTGGTACCGCGCGATGGCGTCGAGGTTGCGCTGCGGGATGCGCAGATCGCGGTCGACCAGGGTGCCGTCGAGATCGGTGACGAGCCACGGATAGCGCAGCGGGCCCGTCATCGCGTCACCTCGGCCGGCCAGTGCGCGACGAAGCGGTGGAGCGCCGCGGCCCGCAAGTCGGACGTGTGCGCGACGTACCCCGGCTGGTCCCAGCCGTCGCCGCCGAAGGCCTGGTAGATGCCGCCCGCCTGCCGTACGACGAGTTGCCCGGCGCAGACGTCCCACGCGCTCACCGACGTACCGAGCGCGGCGTCGGCCCATCCTGCGGCGACATGACACAGGCTGAGCGCGGCGCTCCCGGGGCGGCGAACTGTGCCGTAGTCGGTGACGAGCCTGCCGAAGCGATCGAGCGCGGCGGTACGGTCCGGTTCCAAAGCGCGGGCGTTCGGGTAGCTCGTGATGAGCAGTGCGTCGGCCTCGTCCACCACGCCGCGTGAGCGCAGCGGTTGTCCGTTGCGCCAGGCACCGGTCAGATCCGCGGTGAAGAGCTGATCGGCGACCGGATCGAGGATCGCCCCGGCCACCACCTCGCCGTCCACCACCGCGCCGACCGACGTACAGAAGAAGGCCAGGCCGTGCGCGAAGTTCGCCGTACCGTCGATCGGGTCGACGTACCACGTGACGTCACCGGGTCCGGAGCGCGCGCCGCCCTCCTCGCCGACCACCGAACTGCCGGAGACCTTCGCGGTGAGGAGTTCGGCGATCGCCCGCTCGGCCCGCTGGTCGTGTTCGGTCACGGGATCGTGCCGGTCGCGCTTGTACTCGACGTCGACGCGAGTGCGGAAGGCGGCGCGCAGGTCGTCGGCGACGAGCTGGACCGCTTCGGTGGCGACGTCGAGCAGGTGTCGCGCAGAGGCCGCCCGGTCGTGGCTACCTGCGGTGGTGGTCATCGGACTCCTCGGTCAGGTGTGCGAGCAGGAGGGTGCGCAGGGCAACGGCATCGGGTACGACGGCGTCCGGCACGTCCCGGACGACGTACGGACGCCGATACGTACCGGGTGCCTCCATCAGGATCGTGGCGCCGGCGCCGGCGCGGCGGCCGCAGACCACGTCGCGGTCGAAGTGGTCCCCGACGTACCAGCACCGCTCGACCGGGACGTCGAGGGCCCGGCTCGCGATCAGGATCATCTCCGGATTGGGCTTCCGGATCCCGACCTCGTCGCTGTAGATCTGCACGGCGAGCTCCTTGCCGAGTCCGGTCCGCTCGACGTAGTCGCGGTGGACGGCGCCGCTGAGCGCGTTACTCACCACGGCGACCGGGATTCCGGCGGCCCGCGCCGCCTCGAGCAGCTCGGGGATGCCGTCGCGGTGCTCCCGGTCCTGGCGCAGCTCGCCCATCCGCTTGCACAGCGCGGTGGCATGCGCGATCACCCAGGAACGCTGCGCGGACGGCCAGTCGGCAGCAACGAAGTCGGCCCAGAACTCGCGATGGGTGAGCTCCCGGGGCGCGGCGGGCCGCGACATCGCGTTCTTCCAGTGTGCGTCGGCGGCTGCTCCGGCCTCGATGTCGGCCCGCAGGTCCGCCGCGGTCAATCCGGTGAGTCCGGCGTCGGTGAATTCGCCGTACAGCTCGGTGGCGAGTTTGACGGACCAGCCCGGGCGTTTGCTGGTGGCGACCAGCACCCCGCCGAAGTCGAGCAGGAGTGCGGCCGGCCTGGTCAGCTGATCCATTCGGCCGCCTCGGCCCGGGCCGTCTCCAGCTCCAGACGATTGCCGTCGGCACCGAACAGGTGCACTGCCTTCGTCTTCACGGCACACCGGATCGTGTCGCCGGTCGTCGCCGCCACTTCGTCGGTGGACACGAGGTAGAGCTCGGTGGCGCCGACGGTGAGCGAGACCGTCCAAGCGGCTCCGGTCGGCAGGACGGCGCGGACCTGGCCGTCGAACACCCACTCCTTGTCGTTGGCCGGATGGTCCGCGTCCACGACCTTGATCGCCTCGGGGCGGACACCGACCGTGTGGATCCGTGGCAGGTCGTGCGGGTGCGCGGCGGCGAGGTGGTGCAGGATCACGGCGCCGAGTCCGGTGCCGTCCTCGTCGCACGGGGCGAGGTTCATCGGGGGGCTGCCGACGAACGCGGCCACGAAGGTGTTGGCCGGCCGGTGGTAGACGTCCATCGGCGGCGCGAGCTGTTGCAGTACGCCGTCCTTCATCACGGCGACCTGGGTGGCCATGGTCATCGCCTCGAGCTGGTCGTGCGTGACGAACACGATCGTGTGACCGGTCTCCTCGTGCAGGCGCTTCAGCTCGGCACGCATCTCGAGCCGCAGCGTCGCGTCCAGGTTGGACAGCGGCTCGTCGAGCAACAACACCGACGGATTCACTGCGAGCATCCGGGCGAGTGAGACGCGCTGTTGCTGGCCGCCGGACAGCTGCGACGGGTAGCGGTCCGCGGCGCCGTCGATGCGCATCATCTTCAGCGCGGCCTCGACCCGGGCCTTGCGCTCCGGACCCGGCACCTTCTGGACCTTCAGCCCGAACTCGACGTTACGGGCCACCGTCAGGTGCGGCCAGAGGGCGTAGTTCTGGAACACCAGACCCATGCCGCGCCGTTCGGTCGGCACGAAGGTGCCGTCGGCAACGGAGTCCAGGACGCGGTCGCCGACGGTGATCGAGCCGGCGGTCGGGTGCTCGAGGCCGGCGATCATCCGCAGGGTGGTGGTCTTGCCGCAGCCCGAAGGCCCGAGCAGACAGGTGAAGGACCCGTCGGGGATCGTGAGGTCCAGGTTGTCGACGGCGAGTGGTCCGACGGCGTACGACTTGCTGACGGATTGCAGCGCGATGCTGGGCACTGGCTAGCCTCCGAGTCCGGACGCCAGGCTGGTCCTGGTCAGTCGTTGGGTGAGGTAGGTCGCCAGGAACGCGACCAGCGCGATGACCAGGACGACCGCGTTGGCCATCTGGTCGTAGGCGAAGTCGATCAGGTTGATGGACAGCGTGGTCAGTAGCTGGGTCCCGGTCGTGGTCAGCATGATCACGATGCTCAGCTCCTTGATGCCGGAGATGAACGGCAGCACGATCCCGGTCGCCAGCGAACCCTTCTGGATCGGCATCACGATCGTGCGGATCCGCCGGAACCAGCCGGCCCCGGTGACCTGGGCCGCCTCCTCCGGTTCGCGGCCGAGCTGGGTCATCGCGCTGATACCCGAGCGGGACGCGTACGGAAGATGGGTGACCGCGAGGACGATGACGAGCAGCACGACCGAGCCGTACAGCGCCGGGATCGGCCCTCTGCGGACCGCGAACAGCGACAGGAAGGCGGCCGCGAACGCGATCCCCGGAACCAGGTACGGCAGGAAGCTGACCTGGCGCAGTACGGTCGCGATCCTCGATCCGTCCGCGCGCACAACGACGTACCCGATCAGCAGGCCGAGGACGCCGCAGGCGAGGGCTGCCAGGCCGACGATCCGCAGGCTGTTCCAGGCCGCGTCGAGGAGCTCGGTGCCCCGCAGCACGCCGTGCGGGAAGCCCGGGGCGCCCGGTAGGTCCTTCGCGATCCAGTACTTCCAGGTGAAGTTGTCGGCGCGGAAGACGCCCGGCGTGACGGTGACGGTCGACAGCGCCAGCGTCAGGACCGGCACCACGACGCTGAGTGCGAAGACGCCGATCGCCGCGGTCGCCGCCGTCCAGCGATGCCGGCCGAGCGCGATGATGCGGTCCATCGCGCCCTTGCCGCCGACGGTGACGAACCGTCGTTGCTCGCGCAGCAGTCGCGAGTCGGCGATCACGACCCCGACGCCGATGACGACGATGACGGTCGCGACGACCGCGGTGGTTCCCGGTTCGTGGTTGCGGACCGCCGCGAACAACGACGTGGACAGCAGGTTGTAGTCGACGGGCAGCCCGAGAATGTACGGCGTACCGAAGGTGCCGAGGATCCGGCCGAAGACCAGCAGCACCGACGACGACAGCGAGGGCATCATCAGCGGCAGCGTGATCCGGCCGAGGACGGTACGCCGGCGCGCGCCGAGGATCCTGGCCGAGTCTTCGAGTTGCGAGTCGAGCCGCCGCAACGCGTTGCCGAACAGCAGCAACACGAACGGGAAGTAGTGCAGCCCCAGGCAGATGATGATCGGTACGGCGCCGTACGCCAGCCAGTCCGGTGTGTGGATGCCGCGCGCCTCGAGGATCCCGACCTGTCCGCCCGAGCGGTCGTTCTTGAACAGCGCCAGCCAGGCCAGCGCGAAGGTCCAGGACGGCAGCATGTACGGAACCACGAGTGCTGTCGACAGCCACTTGCGTCCGGGGACGTCGGTGCGGGTCAGCAGGAACGCGCAGAGACCGCCGACCAGCAGCGCGACCGCCGTGACGCCGACCGCCACGACGAGGGTGTTGAGGAGCGGTTTCCAGAACAGGATCGAGCTGACCTGTGACCGGAAGACGCGCCACAGGTAGTAGCCGGTCAGCTCGCCGGCCTGCTGACCTGTCTTGGACTCGTCGCCGAACTGGACCCGCCCGGCATCGGACAGGACGGCGACCAGTGGCGCGACGATCAGGTACAGCAGAACAGCTGTGAGCAGGAGACCGATGAGGAAGGTCGGCTCGTGCCGGGCGACGCTGAGCCGGTACCGCCACCGCCGGACATGCCTGGCGGACGGCGTAGCAGAGATGGCCATCGATGAACGCTCCGATGATCAGTGGTGGTTGAGACGCCAGTGGTCCTGCATCGGCTGCGCCGCACGGTGATCCGCGAGCAGCTTCGCGGAGTCGAACCGGATGAGTTGCTTGTCCCAGTCGGTCAGTCCCGGCGGGTTGTTCTTGCTCGGCGGCACCGACTTGTTGCCGGAGATCCCACCAGATCCCATCTCCGGGGTGATGCCCTCTTCGGTCAGGACGAAGTGCACGAACAGCTTGGCCGCGTTCGGGTGGGTGCTGCCGGTCGCGATCGCCGCGAACTTGGGGTACTGGTAGCCGACGTACGGCTTGAGGGTGTCGCAGACCTTCATCTTGTAGTTCTTGCCCTTGACGTCACGGAACTTGGCGATCGAGACCAGGCCGATCCGTTCCTCGGTCTGGTTCGGCGCCGCGACCGCGGCGGACACGTCGTCGTCGGCCGACGTCAGGACCGGCTGGTTCTTGGCGAGTCGCTTGACCCATTCGTGCGCGGCGGACTCCTCGGTCGTGGTCAGGTCCTCGCCGGTCTCGGCCTTGTACGCCGCGCGGAGCTCCTCGTCGTACCCGGAGCTCATCTGGTTGAACCACTCGACGATGTTGGGTTTGCCCAACGGATCCTGCAGCGTGACCTTGCCCTTCCACTCCGGCGACGTCAGGTCCCACAGGTTGTCGACCGGGCAGCCGGACGGGAAGACCTGCGGGTTGTAGATCCAGACGTTGGCCTTGGACAGCACCATCAACGGGTTGCGGTTCTTCGCCTCGACCTGGTCGGCCAGGTCCGCGGGGATCCAGGTGTAGACGGTCTTCTGGGGGAGCAGCTGCCCGACGAGTGTCGGCCCGTTCTCGTACAGGGTGAGGTCGATCGTGACGTTCTTCGCCTGCGCCTCGCGGGTCATCTTCTCCAGGGTGTCGCCCACGTCGGACTTCACCCCGGTCGTCTTGATGCCGTACTTCGCCTCGAACGCCTCGGCGACCTTCTTGATGTCGCCGGTGCTGTCGTAGACGGTGACGGAGCCCTCCTGCTTCGCGGCGGCGATCAGCGCGGCGAGGTCGAAGTCCTTGTCCACGACCGGTTCCGCGAGCGCGGCATCACCTCCGTCGCCGCTGGTGGCTCCGTCGGTCGCGGTGGACGGCGCGCAGCCCGCGACGGCCAGCGCCGCGAGGACAGTGCCCGAGGCGAGGCCGGCGGCGAGGCCGGTGCGGAGAGGACGCCGGCGGCTGGTCCTACTGGTCATGAGTGGTACCTCCGGGTGAACGACGTCGGTCGTCGGATGGGGAAAGGCTCACGCCGTAACGTGCATATGTCAAGACATTCGGATGTAACGAGTTTTTCTGCCTCGCGAATGATTGTTAGTCAGGACATACTGATGTAACGTCCAGCGATCATTCGGCTCCTCATCCCGGAGGTTCCTGTGTTCCCTGTTCGCACCGCCCGCCGAAGTTCGCTGCCCGTCGCGCTGGCCCTCGGGCTCGTGCTCCCCGCCGTACTGCTGCCGGTCGCACCCGCTGCCGGTTCCACCGCCGGCTCGATCGACGAGGTGGAGGCCGTCGTGGAGACGCCCGCCCAGTTCGACGACGACGCCGGCGGCAACGCCGACGCCGACGATCCGGCCATCTGGCGCAACAACTCCCACCCGTCGAGAAGCCTGGTGATCACGACGGCCAAGGAGGGCGGCCTGAAGGTGTACAACCTGTCCGGCGCCCAGGTCCAGGCACTTCCGGTACCGCCCGCGCCGGCGCCCGGCCTGGAGACGGGACGCTTCAACAACGTCGATCTCCTGTACGGCGTGCGGTTCCCGGACGGCAACGCCGACGTGGCGGTCGTCTCGGACCGAGGCCGGGACCGGGTCCGCCTGTACCGGATCAACCCCGGCAACGCCACCGCACCGTTGACCGACGTCACCGCGACGACCGTGCCGCGGGTCTTCTCCGCCACCGAGGAAGAGGTGGAGGACCAGAACACGGTGTACGGACTCGCCTCCTACACCGACAGGTCGACCGGAAGGCACTTCGCGATCGTCAGCCGCCGCAACAACACGACGCTCAAGCTGCTGGAGCTCAAGGTGGCCGGATCGACGATGGAGTACACGCCGGTGCGCAGCTACAACCTGCCGGCGTCCTTCACCTTGCCGAACGGCACCCAGTGGGCGCCGTGTGACGAGCCGGGCTCGACTCCACAGGTCGAGGGCATGGTGGTCGACGTCCACACCGGCAAGCTGTATGCCGGCCAGGAGGACGTCGGCATCTGGAAGATCAGCGCGACGCTGACCGGCTCGGCGACGCTGGTGGACAAGGTCCGCGAGTTCGGGATTCCGGGAACCTACGATCCGGAGACCGACGAGTGCACCGCCGGTGCCGATCCGGGCTACGGCGGCCGGCACGTGGCCGCCGATGTCGAAGGGCTGACGATCTTCGACGACGGTGACGGTGAGGGCTACCTGCTGGCCTCGAGCCAGGGCAACAACACCTTCGTCGCCTACGACCGCGAGGGCTCCAACCCGTACCTGACGAACTTCCGGGTGGCCCCGGGCAGCACGGTCGACGGGTCCGAGGAGTGTGACGGGGCGATGGTGTCGAGCGCGTCGTTCGGCAGCGCGTACCCCGACGGTCTGCTCGTCGTCCAGGACGGCTTCAACGCCCCGGACGTGATCGGCGACGACGGCGAGCCGCGGGCGAACACCAACTTCAAGTTCGTCAGCTGGGACGACGTGGCCGACGAGACCGGCCTCGACGACTGACCCACCGAACGTGGCGTGGTGTGCCTGGATCCCCTGCCGGGCACACCACGCCACCCCAGCTGTGCCGAAGGAGGCTGACATCGCGGTCCTGCTGATCCTCGCCGCCGTCGTGTTCGTCTTCATCTGCGGGGCCAACGACGGCGGATCCCTGCTGACGCTGGCGATCCGGCATCGCGGCGCCTCCGCGAGTCTGGCCCTCGGGCTGCTGGCCGGCGCGGTCGTGACCGGCCCGGCCGTCTTCGGGCTGAGCGTCGCGACGACGTTCACCGACGGCCTGATCGCGGCGCCCGGCCGGACCGCCGAACTGACCTTCCTGGCCGGCACCGGTGTCACCATCGCGGTCGTCCTGATCCTGACCTGGAGCGGTATCCCGACGAGCATCACGCTGGCCTTGCTCGGTGCGATCGCCGGCGCGGCGCTCGGCCTGGGGGCGGCGCCCGCGTGGAACCGGCTGGGACTCGTGCTGGTTCTCGGAGCGGCGGCGCCGGTGGCCGGGCTGGTCGTTGCCTACCTGCTCGGCCGGGTGACCGCGCGGGCGCGACTGGCCCGAGCCGGCCGGTGGACCGGGCTCCTGCAGTTGCTCGCGTTCGGCGCGCAATGCCTGGCGTACGCCGCCAACGACGGGCAGAAAATGTTCGCGGTGGTCACGATGACCGCGGCGGGCGCGGGGCATCCGGTCGTCCTGACTGGCCACGTCGTACCGGTGCTTGTGATCGGGGCGGTGTTCGCCGCCGGTGCCGTGGCGAGTTTGCGCCGGGTCGGACGCGGCGCCGGGCTCAAGCTGGTCAGGATCCGGCCGGGGCATGTGATCGCCGCGGAGGTGGCGTCATCGGCTGCGGTGTTCGGGTCGGCCGGTCTCGGCGTACCGGTGAGCATGACCCAGGCCGCCGCCGGCGGCCTGATCGGAGCGGGACTCAACGACGGCCCACGGTCCGTCCGGTGGCAGTTCGCAGTACCGCTCGTGGTCGCCTGGGCCGTGACGCTTCCGACCGCACTCGTCGGCGGTCTGATCGCCGGTCTACTGCTGAGGGGAGTCTGACGTGAAGCTTCGACGGCTGTTCGGCGACCTGACGGGCCGCACGCATCATCGGGTCGTGGATCTCCTGCAGGCACAGCTGACCGCGGCGCTCGCCGGTGGTGCGCTCGCTGTCCGCATGACCGCGGGCGAGTTGAGCACGGAGCAGGCACGAACCGAGATGGCCCGCATCGAGCACGACGGTGACTCGCAGCGCGCGGCACTGGTCGCGGAGCTGTCGAAGGCGCTCACCACACCGATCGACCGCGAGGACCTGTACCGCCTGTCCCGCTCGGTCGACGACGTCCTGGACAACCTGAGGGACCTCGTCCGCGAGACGGACCTCTACTCGGTGCGGCCCGACCCGGCGGACGTGGAGATCCTGACCACTGTTGCCGAGGGCCTCGAGTTGCTGCGGAACGCCGTTGCCGCGGTCATCGATCGGCCGGCCGAGGTACGACGTACCGCGGTGGCTGCTCGCAAGTGTTCAGGGCGGGTCCGTCAGCTGTACCAGTCCGCGCTCGCTGCCTTGTTCCTCCGGGAACTGTCGACCGACGTCCTGAAGCGGCGCGAGCTGCTCCGGCGGCTCGACATCGTCGGGCTCCGGCTGGGGGAGTGCGCGGACGCCTTGTCCGACGCGATGCTCAAGCGCAGCCACTGAAGGACTTCAGTCCGAGCGCACCGAGATGTCGATCGAGTACATCGAGGCGCGGTAGAGGTCCCGGCCGAACTCGACCGGGCGCCCGGTCCGGTCGAAGGCCACGCGGTGCAGTTTCAGCAGGGTGGCGTCTCCGGATTCGCCGAGCAGCTCGGCCTCCTCCGGTGTCGCCTTCCGCGCGCCGACGGTCTGATCGGCGGCGGTGACCTCGGTGCCCGCGGCGCGGAGCAGTTGGTACAGACCCCGCTCGGCGAGGCCTTCGGCGGTCACCCCGAGATCGGCGCGGACGTGGTTGCGCAGGATCGCCAGCGGTACGTCGTCGGCGTACCGCAACCGCCGCAGCGACAGCACGTCCGTGCCAGGAGGAAGGGCGAGCGCCGCGGCGACCTTCTCCGGCGCGGGCACGACCCGGCATTCCAGGACGTCGGTGCGCGGCCGGCGCCCGGCCCGCTCGAGATCCTCGAACAGGCTGCTCATCTCGACCTTGCGCCGGACGCGATTGTTGATGACGGAGGTGCCGACGCCACGGCGGCGGTTGAGCAGCCCCTTCTCCACCAGATACTGCATCGCCTGGCGGACGGTCGGCCGGGACAGCCCGAGCTGCCCGGCGAGCACGATCTCGTTGTCGAGGCGGGTCCCGGACGGGATCTCACCGGCCTCGATCAGATCCTGCAACCGCTGCGCGACCTGGAAGTACAGCGGCACCGGACTCGACCGATCCACCGAGATCAGCTGATCCAGACTCTGCATCTGTCCTCCACTCACAGCACCGGGCAACATCTCGCGCTCATTGTCATTATGTCAGCATCAACGAACATTCACCGCATCGCTGCCTCCGGAAGTCGCGGTCGGCGCGCCCGAAGGGCATAGTGCTCGTGGAACGGGCGGCGGACGCCCCGGCGAGGAAGGGACTGGCATGCATTACCGCGGAGCGATGGTCCTCGTAGCGAGTGTCCTGCTCGTGCTGTCGGCGGCCGCGTGTGGGGAGGACGGCGGGGGTGCGTCGTCGGCGAGTACGCCGGTCGCGGACTTCAACGAGGCCGACGTGCGGTTCGCGTCCGAGATGATCCTGCACCATCAGCAGGCGGTGCAGTTGGCGAGTATGGCGGGGTACCAGGCCAGGTCCGCGCAGGTGAAGCGGCTGGCCGCGACGGTCGGGGCCGCGCAGGAGCCCGAGATCAAGACGCTGTCGGCGTGGCTCGCGGGATGGGGCAAGCCGACGCCGCAGCAGGCGCACGGCCACGACGAGGAACTGCCCGGAATGATGACGCAGGACGAGCTGCACGACCTGGGCGACGTACCGGGAGCCGCGTTCGACCGGGCGTGGGCGCAGTGGATGATCAAACACCACCAGGGCGCGATCGCGATGGCGAAGGCGCAGCAGACCGCGGGCAAGAGTCCCGCCGCGGTCGCACTCGCCAAGAAGATCGAGCTCACGCGCACCAAGGAGATCACCACCCTGCGGCAGCACAGCTCCACCCGCTAGCAGATCCCTCGCTCGGGGGAAGCGGTACGCCGTCGTTTCGTGCTTGACTGCCCGTATGGTTGCCGGAGTCATCGAATCCGCACGGCCTCGCGTCGTCGTGCTCTCGGGGTTGTTCGCCGCTGTCTGTTGCGTCGGGTTCGCGGTGGTGAACGTGGCGTTCGAGAGCAGCGGACGCTTCGCTGACGGCCCGTTGGCCGACTACGCCGCCGGTCTCACGGTGATGAACTGGCTCGTCGTACTGCTCAAGCTCCTCGGCGCCGCGGTCGCCGTCTACTCGCTCACGGCGAACCCGAAGCATGTGGAGGTCCTCGGCGTACTCCTGTGGGGCGCGTTCTCCTTGCTCGCCCTCTACGCCCTCGGCAGCGTCGCCGAAGCAGCCGCGATTCTCTCGGGGCTGACCGGCAACCGTGACGCTATAACCCTCGCGAGCGTCGCATACGTCGCCTTCTTCACCTTCCTCGCCGTGGCGTTCGGCATCCTCGCTGTCGCCCACACGCGCCGCTTCGGCCTCGGCCCACGCTGCATCCTGCTGGGAGCGCTCGGCGCACCCCTCGTTCTCGCCGTACTCCTCGTGGGAGTGCCGGCTCTCCTGGTGGGCCTGGGTCTGATGCCCAGCTTCTAGCCGTACTCGGTGCTGGTCGTCAGGAGCGGACCAGGCGGGCGATAGCGGCGGAGGCTTCCTTGATCTTGCGGTCGGCCTCGGGGCCGCCGGCGGCTGCCGCGTCGACGACGCAGTGCGAGAGGTGGTCGTCGAGCAGTCCCAGGGCGACCGATTCCAGGGCCTTCGTCATCGCCGAGATCTGGGTGAGGATGTCGATGCAGTACTCCTCCTCGTCCACCATCCGCTGCAGACCGCGGGCCTGACCTTCGATCCGGCGCAGCCGCCGAAGGTACGCGTCCTTGTCCTCGATGTAGCCGTGGTGCTGCACGCTGGTGCTCCCGTCATTCGTCGAACCTGTCTCGATGATACCCCCATGTGGTATCGATCACGTCGCGAAGCGGTGCGGCCCGACTTGACGGAATACCCTCTGGGGGTATGGTGTTGGGCGTGTGGTCGCGGGGCTTCCCGCGGCACAGTTCGATCGGAGGGATCACGCCATGGACAAGGCGACCCATCACGGTGCTCACAGTGCTCACGGTGCTCACAGTGCCCACAGTGCCCACGGCGCTCATGACGGGAACGGCGGGCATGGTGGGCACGACAAGCACGCGGATCATGATCCGGAGATGTTCCGGCGGAAGTTCTGGCTGAGTCTGGTTCTGACGCTGCCGATCGTCGCGACCAGCGACATGGTGATGGAGTGGTTCGGGTACTCCCTCGACTTCCCGGGGATCGCGTGGGTCGGCCCGGTGCTGGGCACGTTCGTGTTCTTCTACGGAGGGTGGCCGTTCCTGCAGGGCGGCGTCCGCGAGGCCCGCGACAAGGCGCCGGGCATGATGCTGCTGATCTCGATGGCGATCACCGTCGCGTACGTCGCCTCGCTCGCCACCAGCGTCGAGCTGTTCGATCTCGACTTCTGGTGGGAACTGGCGGCCCTGGTCACGATCATGCTGCTTGGCCACTGGCAGGAGATGAAGGCGATCGGCCAGGCGCAGGGAGCGCTGGCGGCGCTGGCCGCGCTGCTGCCGGACGAGGCCGACCGCGTGGTCGGTGAAGACATCGAGACCGTCAAGGTCAGCGACCTGGGGATCGGCGACGTCGTCCTGGTGCGCTCCGGCGGCCGGGTCCCGGCCGACGGCAAGATCGTCGACGGCGCGGCCGAACTGGACGAGTCCATGATCACCGGTGAGTCCCGGCCGGTTTCCCGTACGGCGGGCGACCGGGTCGTGGCCGGTACGGTGGCGACCGACTCCGCGATCCGGGTGCGGGTCGACGCGGTCGGCGAGGACACGGCCCTGGCGGGCATCCAGCGGCTCGTGGCCGAGGCGCAGCAGTCGAGCGGGCGGGCTCAGGTTCTCGCGGACCGATTCGCGGCGATGCTGTTCTACATCGCGACCGCCGCGGCGCTGATCACGTTCGTCGCGTGGTGGCTGCTGGGCGACCTGGACGAGTCCGTCGTACGGACTGTGACCGTCCTGGTCATCGCCTGCCCCCACGCCCTCGGGCTGGCGATCCCGCTGGTGATCTCTCTGTCGACGGCTGTCGCGGCCAAGGCGGGCATCCTGGTGAAGGACCGGCTGGCGCTGGAGCGGATGCGGACCGTGCAGGCCGTGCTGTTCGACAAGACCGGCACGCTGACCAAGGGTGAGCACGTCGTCAGCGGGATCGCCGGTGACGAGCAGGAGGTACTGCGGATCGCGGGAGCGGTCGAGTCCGACAGTGAACACCCGCTGGCTCGCGCGATCGTCCGGGCAGCCGACGAACGCGGTGTCCGCGGCAGGGCGACCGACTTCAAGTCGCTCACCGGGCGCGGCGTGCAGGCTGTTGTCGATGGCAACAACTACGCGGTCGGCGGCCCGGCCCTGCTGCGGGAGCTGCAGGTCGAGGTCACCGGCGAGTACGCCGAACACGCTGCCGAATGGTCCGGCCGCGGCGCCGCGGTGCTCTACCTGCTGGAGCTCGACGGCGGCCAGGCGAAGGTGCGTGGCGCGATCGCCCTGGAGGACGAGGTCCGTCCCGAGGCGCGGCAGGCGGTCGAGCAGCTGCGTGCTGCCGGGGTCGAGAAGATCGTGATGATCACCGGTGACGCGAAGCCCGTCGCCGAGGCGGTCGCCGCGGACCTCGGGTTCCGTGACGGTGTCGACGAGGTGTTCGCCGAGGTACTGCCGGCCGACAAGGACAAGGCGGTCAGCGAGCTGCAGGCCCGCGGATTGCGGGTCGCGATGGTGGGCGACGGCGTGAACGACGCGCCCGCGCTGGCCCGCGCGGATGTCGGCATCGCGATCGGCGCCGGTACCGATGTGGCGATCGAGTCGGCGGGTGTCGTGCTGGCGTCCTCGGACCCGCGCGGTGTCACGGGCGTGATCCGGCTCTCCAAGGCGTCGTACCGCAAGATGATCCAGAACCTCGCCTGGGCCGCCGGCTACAACGTCATCGCGATCCCGCTGGCCGCCGGCGTGCTGGCCTGGGCGGGCCTCACCCTCAGCCCGGCGATCGGCGCGGTCCTGATGTCGATCTCTACCATCGTCGTCGCCCTGAACGCGCAACTCCTGCGCCGGGTCCACCTGACGTCGGCCGACTGAGCCGGACAACCAACCGAAAGGAAGAACAGATATGTGCGACAACTGCAGCTGCGGCACCAACGCCACCCAGGACACCGAGCCGATCAAGCTCGACACCGCCCCGATCGAAACCGTCTACGGTGTCGAGGGCATGACCTGCGGCCACTGCGCGAGCTCGGTGTCGGATCAGCTCGCCAAGCTGGACGGAGTCGTCTCGGTGGACGTCGAGGTGTCCTCGGGGTCGGTGACGGTCCGCAGTACGTCGCCGCTCGACCGTGAGACCGTCCGCGGCGCCGTGGACGAAGCGGGCTATCAGCTGGCCGGCGCCTGATCGACCCCTCGGGGTGCCGTCCGACCAGTCCGGCACCCCGAGGTCAGCTGAACGAGTACTTTGTAGATCGTCGTGAGGGATCCGAGGATGGAACGTCGGGGAGCAGCAGCCGGATCGCGGGTGATCCGGCTGCTGCTTCACGTGTGTGTGCTCGCCGGTGTGCTCGGGATGCACGCGCTGACGATGAACCACGACGTCGCGACGGTTCAGTCGTCGATGCACGGGGAGCACGCCGGAGTCTCCGGTGTCCCGGTGCATGATCCGGCGGGACCGCCGACGTACCTCGAGACTGCTCCCGAGCCGATGGGCTCGATGTGCGTGGCGTTCCTCGGAGCCGTGACGCTGATCGGGCTGGCGTTGTACCTGATCTGGCAGCGATCGGCGAGGCCGGCGCCGTGGGCGACGCTGGTGCGCGTCGTGCCGTCCGCCGTGCTCGGTCGCTCGCCGCCCTGGCTCGCTCCGTCGTTGTCGAAGTTGTGCGTGCTGCGGACTTAGGCCGCTCGTCGCTCGCAGCAGAACTTCGGACAATCGACGGAAGGAAACACTGACGATGCGTAGCACACAGAGGGCCGCCGTGGCGGCTCTCACCCTCGCGGCCGGCCTCGGGCTGGTTGCCTGCGGCAATGACAACGGTGGCGAGTCCGGCGGCATGCCGGGCATGCACCACGGCACGAAGAACACCCCGTCCGCCGACACGACCGCTCCGGCCGATCACAACGACGCCGATGTGACGTTCGCGACCGCGATGATTCCGCACCACCAGCAGGCCGTCACGATGGCCGACGTGGCGCTGCGCCAGGCGAGTAACGCCACGGTCAAGCAGTTGGCCACGGCGATCAAGGCGGCCCAGGACCCCGAGATCAAGCAGATGTCGGGCTGGCTCACGGCGTGGGGCGAGATGGTCCCGACGCCGGGTATGGGCCACTCGATGGCAAGCGGGGAAGGCATGATGACCGAGGAGGAGATGACCGCGCTGGGTAAGGCCGGCGGGGCCGCCTTCGACCGGATGTGGGTCCAGATGATGATCAAGCACCACCAGGGCGCCGTCGCGATGGCCAAGACCGAACAGGCCACCGGGCAGAGCCCGACAGTGATCGCACTGGCCAAGACGATCGAGACGGCGCAGACCGCCGAGATCGCCACCATGCAGAAGCTCCTCGCCCAACTGCCGTAGAACTCGCCTGAAACGGCCAGGATCGCGCTCCGCGATCCTGGCCGTTTTCGCTGTTCTCATTGGCCTGTCGTCACTGGGCCTTGCCAAACACACTATACCCCCCTATGGTATCGAGGCATGAACCGAACATGAACTAGGGGATCGGTCGGTTCCGACCGATACCTATAAGGGGTAAGGGGTATATGATGAGTAACACTTCCGCGCCGGCGTCTTCCCGGCGCTGGTGGGCGCTCGGGCTGATCGCCGGCGCTCAGTTCATGGTGATCATGGATACGTCGATCATCGGGGTGGCGCTGCCGCAGATGCAGGCCGATCTCGGGTTCACCCCGGGAAGCCTGTCGTGGGTCTTCAACGCCTACGTGGTCGCGTTCGGCGGACTGCTGCTTCTCGGCGGACGCCTGTCGGATCTGCTCGGTGCGCGGCGGATCTTCGCGACCGGGTGGGCAGTGCTGTTGATCGGTTCGGTCCTGGCCGGCGTCGCCGGGGGAGTAGGGCTCGAACTCGCCGGACGCGCCGTCCAGGGTGTAGGTGCCGCACTGATCGCGCCGGCCGCGTTGACGCTGCTGATGATGCTGTTCGGCGGCAATCCCGCGGAGCTGACGAAGGCGATCGCGCTGTACGGTGCGGCCGCGCCCGCCGGTGGAACAGCCGGTGTCTTCCTCGGCGGCGTCATCACGCAGTACCTCTCGTGGCCGTGGGTGTTCTTCCTCAATGTGCCGATCGCCCTGGTGGCGCTGATCGCGACCCCGGCCCTGATGCCGGCCGCGGCACCGCGACGGGGGAGCGTCGATCTTCTCGGTGCGCTGACCGTCACAGGCGGACTCGCAGCGGGCGTCTACGCGATCGTGCGGGCGCCGGAGGTCGGCTGGGCCTCGGCCCAGACGTTGCTGGTCGGTCTTGCGGCGGTGCTGCTGCTCGGTGTGTTCGTGGCGATCCAGGCGGCGCGCCGTGAGCCGCTGATGCGGCTGGCAATCTTCCGTACGCCGAATCTCGCGGCCGCCAACGTCGCGCAGCTGCTGCTCGGCGCGGCCTGGGTGCCGATGTGGTTCTTCCTGAACCTGTACCTGCAGCAGGTGCTCGGCCTGAGCGCGTTCCCGAGCGGCGCGGCGTTGTTGCCGATGACAAGCTTCATCATGCTGGGCATGATCGTCGCCGCACCTCGGCTGATCGCGGCCATCGGCCCGAAGAAGAGCCTGGTCACCGGTATGTCGATCCTGACCGTGGGGCTGGCGGCACTGTCCCTGATCAGGTCGACCGGCTCGTTCTGGACCGACGTACTGCCGGCCTCACTGATCGCGGCCGCGGGGATGTCACTGGCGTTCATCCCGAGCCTCGGCATCGCGCTGTCGTCGGCCCGTCCGGAGGAGGGCGGACTCGCCTCCGGGATCGTGAACACCAGCTACCAGATCGGGTCGGCGCTCGGTCTGGCCGCGATGACGGCCCTCGCCGCAGCCAACGGCGCGGACCGGTTGGGCGATCCGTCGGCCCTGACCAACGGCTACTCGACGGCGCTCGTCGGCGCAGCCGTCATCGCGGCAGTCGGCGCCGTACTGGCCGCGGTCACGCTCCGCTCCCCGCGGCCGGTGGCTGACGAGTCTGCCGACCGCGAGTCGTCCACCGCCCGATGACATGCCACGCGTCCCGGCACCGGCCACCAAGTCCGGCGCCGGGACGCGTCGCCGTACGACGTACCGCGATCGCGCCCAGCATCGCGCCGCCGAGCACGAGATGTAGCCAGGCATCCGGGCCACTCGTCGGCACCAGCGCCGGCAGAGCGGGCGAGCCGTCGACCTGGCCGTACGCGGCGAGCGCGATCATCGCGACGCCGCCGACCATGAGCAACCTCCGGCAGCCCCGCAGGGAACCGGCGCTCAACACGACGCCGACCGCCAGCAACAGGTGTACGACGCTGTCCACGAACGAGACGTGGAACAGGCCGAACAAGAGTCCGCCGGACGGCCGCAGCTCAAGTGCCGGTACGTCGTCTCGGAGCAGGAGAAGGAATCCGAAGCAGGACAGCGTGAACAACGCACCTGCGATCCACAGAGCCAACTCCTGCGTGGCCGCTGGGCGGGGTCTGATGTTCTCCACGTGCGGCTCCTCACTGGGCAGGCGAGTCTCCGGGCGTTTCGGATGTGACGACTGTAAGCCGCGCAGCCCGGGCGGTCCGCAGTTGTCGGCGCGTCGTCATGAACTCTCGCAGTGAACCGGATTCGGGCGGCCTCAGGACTGCGGCGCCTGAGGCTGGGCCGCCGGGAGTCCGCTGCGGTACTTGAGGAGCCCTTCGATGCCGCGCAGGAACGTGTCGCAGATGGGTTTCGGGTCGGTCAGGCAGCCGGCGGCCATGGCGCCGTCGCGGAGCATGACGAAATGCCGGGCGGCCGGTTCGGAGTCGATCTTGCCGATGCCGGAGAACAGTTCGACGAGCGTGGTGAGGAACCATTCGCGGTGCTCGAGGACGGCCTGGTGTACCGGATGGGCCGGGTCGGGGTACTCGGCGGCGGCGTTGAGGAACGCGCACCCGCGGAAGCCGGGCCGCTGGATGTCGTCGGTGATGGATCGGCCGACGGCTCGGATGATGTCGTCCGGATTCGTGCCCTCGGTCCGCGCGGCGTCCACCTGCGCGCGGATCGCCTCGTCGGCCTGCGTCAGGTAGGCGACGATCAGGGCGTCCTTGCTCGGGAAGTGGCGATAGAGCGTCGCGCGCGTGACCTGCGCCTCGGCGATCACGCGGTCGATGCCCACGGCGTGCAGGCCTTCGGTGTAGAAGAGCCCGGTGGCTGTGCCGAGCAGTCGAGCCCGTGCTTCCGACATGTGTTCTCCATCTCTCGGTGCCGGTCACGAGGCTAGCAGATAGAACGATCGGTCTTGACGTCATCGCGGTAGATGCTGCAAGCTCAGGTGTACCGATCGTTCTATCTACATCCGAGAGAAGGACCCTGATGTCCAGTTCGTCCCAGGCCGTCGCGGCCGGTCCCGTGGCCGCCGCCCCCGGCAGCACCAAGGCGCTGCGCACCCTGTACTACGTCCGCTTCGGCTTCGCCATCATCTGGGCGGTTCTGACGATGGCGATCGCCACGTCGATCAACCCGGGAGCGGTCGTCCTGCTGGTGATCTACCCGCTGCTCGACGTAGCGGCCGCGGTGGTCGACTTCCGTTCCTCCGGGACCGCGCGCCCGAAGGGGCCGCTCTACCTCAACATGGCGCTGAGCCTGCTCACCGCGATCGGGTTGGCCGTCGCGTCGGCGTCCGGCATCCCGAGCGTGCTGCGGGTCTGGGGCGCCTGGGCGATCACCGCGGGCATCGTCCAGCTGATCGTCGCGATCCTGCGCTACCGGCTCGGTGGCCAGTGGGCGATGATTCTCAGCGGCGGCATCTCGGTCATCGCGGGCAGCAGTTTCATCCTGATGGCCGGCGGCCCGAACGCCTCCCTCACCACGGTCGCCGGATACGCGATCCTGGGCGGTGTCTTCTTCCTGATCTCCGCGATCCGTCTGCACCACCTCGCAACGAAGGCGAAGTGATATGCCGAACTCCAGCCAGGACACGTACGACGTCGTGGTCATCGGCGCCGGACCGGTCGGTGAGAACGTGGCCGACCGGGTGGTCGCGGGCGGCCTGACCGCGGCGATCGTCGAACACGAACTCGTCGGCGGCGAGTGCTCGTACTGGGCCTGTATGCCGACCAAGGCACTGCTCCGCGACGCCGCCGCGCTCCGCGCCGCACGCGCGCTACCGGCCGCAGGCCACGCCGTCAGCGGCGGCCTTGATCCGGCCAAGGTGCTGGCCCGGCGCGATCGCTTCACCTCCGAATGGAACGACTCCGGGCAGGTCGAGTGGCTGAACCAGGCAGGCATCACCCTGGTTCGTGGTCACGGACGCATCACCGGCACGCGAGCCGTGACCGTCACGCACACCGACGGCACGACCACGACGGTGCAAGCGCGTCATGCGGTCGTGATCGCGACGGGCAGCAGCGCCCACCTGCCGCCCATCCGCGGACTGGCGGACGTGGCGCCGTGGACGAACAGGGAAGCCGCCGCGGTCCGAACCATCCCGAACCGGCTCGCCATCATCGGTGGCGGCGTCGTCGGATCCGAAATGGCCACCGCGTTCAGCGACCTCGGCGCGCAGGTGACCCTCGTGTCCCAGACCCGCCTGCTGCCCGGCGTGGAGCCGTTCGCCGGTGAACAGGTGACCGATGCTCTCCGCACGGCCGGAGTATCGCTCCACCTCAACGTCGAAGCCACCGAGGTCGGCCGGGACGACTCCGGCGCGGTGCACCTCACCCTGTCCGACGGCACCACCGTCGAGGCGGACGAGGTTCTCGTCGCCACAGGACGCACCCCGAACACCAAGGACCTCGGCCTGGATCACCTCGGCCTGACGCCCGGGGACTGGCTGCACGTCGACGACAACCTCGCCGTGCTCGACGACACCGGTACGCCGCTGCAAGACAGCTGGCTGTACGCCGCCGGCGACGTGAACAGGCGGGCCCTACTGACTCATCACGGCAAGTACCAGGCCCGCGCTCTGGGTGATGCCATCGCCGCGCGGGCCCGCGGTGACAAGCTCGATCTGAGCCCTTGGGGACGTCACGCGGTCACCGCCGACGAGCGCGCCACCACACAGGTGATCTTCACCGATCCCGAGGTCGCCGCCGTCGGCCTGTCCGCCGAAGGCGCAACGGCGGCCGGTCTGAAGATCCGGATCGTCGACTACGACCTCGGAGCGGTCTCCGGCGCCGCGCTGCACGCCGACAACTACCGCGGGCAGGTTCGCATGATCGTCGACGAGGACCGCGACGTGCTCATCGGCTTCACCGCCGTCGGACCCGACGTCGCCGAACTCCTGCACGCGGCGACCGTCGCCATCGTCGGCGAAGTACCGCTCGACCGGCTCTGGCACGCCGTTCCCGCCTACCCGACGATGAGCGAGCTCTGGCTCCGCCTCCTCGAAACCGACGGCCGCGACCGGTAGCTCAGCGAGCGGTAGCCGCGGGTAGGGGGCGCGACCGGTGGCTCAGCGGCTGGTCCGGAGCTCGGCGAGGACCTGTTCGGCGTAGTCGGCGCGGACCTTTTTGTCCGCCACGAGGCGGGCGACGACGGCGGGAACTTCGGCGGCGGTCGCGCCGACGGTCGAGGCGATGTTGCGGGCGTGCAGCGACATGTGCCCGCGCTGGATGCCTTCGGTGGCGAGTGCGCGGACGGCGGCGAAGTTCTGGGCGAGGCCGACGGCCGTGATGATCTCGGCCAGCTCGGCGGCGGTGCGGACACCGAGCAGTGCGACCGCGGCCTGCGCGGTCGGATGCACCTTGGTCGCGCCGCCGACCAGTCCGACGGGCATCGGCAGCTCCAGGCTTCCGGCCAGGTTGCCGTCGGCATCCTTCTCGAAGCGGGACAGCGAGGTGTAGAGACCGGCAGGGGAGACGGCGTGCGAGTGGGCTCCGGCCTCGACGGCCCGCGTGTCGTTGCCAGTGGCAAGTACGACGGCGCTGATGCCGTTCATGATGCCCTTGTTGTGGGTGGCGGCGCGGTACGGGTCCGCCTCGGCGAGTGCGGCGGCGTGGATGATGTTGGTGACGACCTCCGCGCCGCCGAGCGCGTCCGCGTCGAACACCGCGCGGGCGCGGGAGAGCCGCAGATCGGCCTTGTTGGTGAGGATCCGCAGCAGGCTGGTGCCGCCGGCGATCTCGGCCGCGCGGGTGGCGACGGCCTCGGCCATCGTGTTGACCGCGTTGGCGCCCATAGCGTCGCGGACGTCGACCTGCAGATGCGCGATCACGTAGACGCCGGCCCGCGAGGAGATCAGCCGGACCGCGATGTCCCGCACGCCGCCGCCGAACTCGACCAACTTGGGGTCCTGCTTGTTGGCGAGGGCGATCAGTTCGTCGCGGGCCTCGAGCAGCCGGACCCGGCCGGCCTCGGGATCGGCGACACCGACGATCTGCACCTGGGCCTGCATCACGGGTGCGGTCGACGACGTGGTGAAGCCGCCGTGCAGGCGGGCGATCTTGGCGGCGTTGCTCGCCGCCGCGACGACGGAGGCCTCTTCGGTTGCCATCGGCACCAGTACGTCGACGCCGTTGACGACGAAGTTCGTCGCCACCCCCAGCGGCACGCCGAGGACCCCGGTCGCGTTCTCGATCATGTGGTCCGCCAGGCCGGCTCCGAGACCGTGGGCCGGGTCGAAGGCGGCGATCGAGCCGGGATCGACACCCGCGGCCCGGGCGACCGACGTACGCCGGTCCTCGACGGACAGATCGCGGAGACCCTGGATACGACTGGTGCGCGGCATGGCGACGACCCTCCACCTCGGTCCGACTGCGGTACGGGGGAGACGCTAGCCGTCGGCGCAGCGACCGGGAACGGACCGATCGTCCACAACGAGCCGCGGTGCTATGGATTTTTGGTCAGCTCGGCGAGGCGAACCGCGACGGTGACCCGGAACAGCCGGTCGGGTTCCTGCCAGTCGTCGCCGAGGAGTTCGGCGGCGCGTTCCAGTCGCTGGAGCACGGTGTTCTTGTGCAGGTGGAGCGCGCGGGCTGTGGCGACCGGGCTCATCCGGTTGCCCAGGTAGGCCGCGAGGGTGGGCAGGAGCTTGCCGACGTGTTTGGCATCCCAGTCCAGGACGGGTCCGATGACACGTCGCACGTACGCCGTGACGCGCGCTTCGCCCGGGCCGAACAGCGCGACGTACGGCAGGTACTCGTCGGTGGTCACTGCCGTGTCGGTCAGGCCGAGCGACGGCAGCATCCGCACGCACGACGACGCGGCCTCGACCTGGGCGCGAAGGTCGTCGGTGGCGTCGGCGAAGCTCGCGCCGACGGCCAGTACCGGCGCTCGCACAGCGCGGCTCACCGTGGTGTGGACGAAGGTGCTCGCGGCGGCCGGGTCGGCATGGGACGTGAGCACCACGGCTCGTTCCGCGTGTTCACCCGCCGGTCCGCCAGTCCGCCGCAGGGCGCGGATCGCGTCACGGCGCAGTTCGGCCGGTACGGCGACCACGACGACCGACTGCAGTTCGCCGAGCCGGATGCCGCGGGCGCGGGCCCGGGTCGCGACGTCGCCACGGCGGTCGGGGTCGTCGGACAGCATGTCGGCGAGCAGGTCGCTGCGGACCCGCTGTTCGGCCTCGATCATCGCGTCCTGCTTGAGATTGAGCAGCGCCGTGATCTGGGCGGCGCGCTCCGCGGTACGCAGTTCGACCGGTCCGAACTCCACCTCGCCCTGCTCCAGCAGCAGCGCGCCGAGCAGCGCGGACCCGGCGAGGACCGCGACCACATAGGTGCCATCGGCAACGGCGGAGCACCGTCCGCTCCGGCGGCTGCGGTCGACGGCGTCGCCGACCGGGCCGTGCAGATGCTCAGGGTCGAGCAGTGAGACCTGGCAGCGCAGTGCGCGACCGAGTGCGATGGCGACGTCCGACGCCTCGCCGCCCTGCAGGACGAGACTGGTGAGGTCACTGTGTACCTCGCTGGCGCGTTCCATCGCTTCGACGTGGCGCGAGAGTTCGCCGTACGCGCGCCGGGTCTCGTCGGCCGACTCCTGGGCGCGGGCGAGGAGCCGAGCGGTCTGCAACACGATCGCCGCGTGGTCGGCGAAGGCCGAGAGCAGCGAGATCTCCTCGGGGGAGAAGGCGTGCTCGACGCGGTTCGCAGCGAACAGGACGCCGATCACCTCGTCGCCGGCGAGCAGTGGAACGCCGAGCAGCGACACCAGACCTTCCGCGGACACCGCGGCGTCGATCGCGGAGTCGTGCCGGGCCTGGGTCATCACGGCGTACTTCGACGTCCAGAACGGGCGGCGCCCTTCGACGACCTGACTCGCGAGGCCCACGCCGGGAGGGACCCGGAGGCCGAGGAACGACGGCTCGACCGTGCCGAGCGTGGTGCGCACGCGGAGCTCGCGGCTGTCCGGATCGAACTCGGACAGGTACGTCACGTCGGTGCCGACCAGGTCGTGGGCGCGCTCGACGAGCCGGCCGAGCAGTTCGTCGACGTCGCGGAGCTGGGCGAGTTCGCGTGCCGAGGAGAAGAGCGCGGTGAGCTCCTGGTCGCGGCGTCGCCGGCGTTCCGAGGTCGCCCGCAGGCGGCGGATCTCGGTGCCGACGCGCAGGGCATCAGGTCCGGACAGTCGCGCGCCGCCGAGCAGGCTGTCCACATCGACCTCCTGCTCGGCCGAGGCCGCCTGCAGGAGCCTGACGACAACGTCGACCGGGAGTGCGTCCGTCACGTAGTACTCCTCGATCTGATGTACCGATCGTCCAGCACACTGTAGAGGATCGTGGATGAACAACACATAGCTTGGGGGAGTTGGCGCTCGTACAGTCCTGGAAGATCCGCACCGACGCAGTCGAAGGAGAGCGAGCATGACCCTGCATGTGGGCATTGACGTCGGTGGCACGTTCACCGACGCCGTGGCGATCGTCGACGGGCGCGCGATCCGCGGCAAGGCGTTCTCGACCAAGGACGTGACCACCGGGATCCTCGACGCGATCGGCGTACTGCGGGAGCGCGCGGGGATGGCCGAGGCCGAGTTCCTCGGGGCGGTCGACCGGTTCGTCCTGGGCAACACGATCGTCACCAACGCCGTCGACGAGCAGAAGTACGCCGCGGTGGGTCTGCTGACCACGCAGGGCTTCCGCGACACGCTCCGCATCGCCCGGTCGGCCCGCACCGACGAGCGTGACCCGCACCGGATGGCGGCGCCGCCGGACATCGTGGAGCGGCGCCGGATCGTCGAGGTCGCCGAGCGGGTCGATGCGCACGGCAACGTTCTGGTCCCGCTCACCGAGGACGCGATCGCGGACGCCGTCGACGCGGTGCTCGCGACCGGTGCCGAGGCGGTCGCGGTCTGCTTGCTGTGGTCGTTCCGGAACGCGGCACACGAGAAGGCCATCGGCGAGTACCTCGACAAGCACCGTCCGGGCGTCCCGTACACGCTCTCCAGCGCGTTGACCCCGGTGTACCGCGAATACGAGCGGATGGTGACGACCGCGCTGGACGCCGCGGTCAAACCGCTCGTCGCGTCGCACTTCGATCACCTCGCCGACGAGTTGTCGAGCAGGGGGCTGCGGGCCCGGGTGCAGATCATGCAGGTGCACGGCGGGTTCCTGTCGGTGGAGGAGACCGGGAAGGCGCCGATCTCGATGTTCAACTCCGGACCGGTCGGCGGCGTGACCGGAGCGCGGCTGCTCGGCAAGCAGCTCGGCCGCCGGCGGGTGCTGACCGCGGACATGGGCGGTACGAGCCTCGACGCGGCCGCGATCATCGACGACGAGTTCCGGCTGCTGCCACGGGCCGAGATCGGCGGTCTGCCGACGAGCCTGACCGCGGTCGACATCGAGACCATCGGCGCCGGCGGCGGCAGCCTCGCCTGGGTGGACGGCCGGAACCTGCTCCGCGTCGGTCCGCACAGCGCGGGCTCGATGCCCGGTCCGGCCTGCTACGGAAAGGGCGGCACCCAGCCCGCGGTCACCGACGCCGCGCTCGTGCTCGGACTCATCAACCCCGACTACTACCTGGGCGGCACGGTCCCGCTGTACGAGGACCAGGCCCGCGCCGCACTCCGCAAGCACGTGGCCGAACCGCTCGGGATCACCGAGGAAGCCGCGGCCGAGGGCGTGTACCGGCTGGCGACGTCGCAGATGGCCAACGCGCTGCGCAAGATCACCGTGAACCGCGGCCACGATCCGCGGGAGTTCACGCTCGTCGGTTTCGGCGGCGCGTGCGGGCTGTTCGCGGCCGGCATCGCCGCGGAGGCCGGCGTCCGCGAGGTGGTCGTTCCTCGCAACGCCGCGGTCTTCTCGGCTCACGGTCTGATGCACGCCGACTCGGTGTTCTCCGCCGTACAGACGAGCCCCTGGACGCCTGCCCACCCGGCGGCCGCGCTCGACGCGGAGTTCGTGGCTCTCGAGGCGCGTGCCCAGGCCTGGTTCGAGGCCGAGGGGATTCCGGAGGACCGGCGGGAGCTGTACCGCGAGGCGGACATGAAGTTCGTCGGCCAGATCTTCGAGGTGACGACCCGGCTGCCGGCCGGCACATTCGGGGAGCAGGACAAGGAGGCGCTGCACGCGCAGTTCATCGCCGACTACGAGGAGGAGTTCGGCGCCGGGACCGCCTGGACCGAGGCCGGGATCCTGCTCGTCAACTCCCGCGTCCGGGCGATCGGGCGCAGCGACGTACAGACCGTGGAGCTGGTCGCGGGCGCGGAGGCGGAGCGTCACGAGCGCAGCCGCCGCCGCGTGATCGAGCCGCTCACTGGTGAGCGCGTCGAGCTCGAGGTGCACCGCGGGTTCGGGGCGCTCGGGCACGCCGGCGGACCCTGTCTGCTGGAGGAGCCCGACACCACGGTGTACGTGCCCAGCGGGGCCACCGCCGAACTCACCGGCAGTGGCGACTTCCTGCTCCGCCTGAGCCGCTGAACCCGACCCTGTCGAAGGAGACGACCATGACCAGCAGCTCGTACACGCTCCCCGCGGGGTTCGACCCGGTCACCCTCGAGGTGATCCGGATGCGCCTGGACTCGATCGTGGAGGAGATGGGCATCGCGATGATCCGGTCCTCCGGATCGCCGGTGATCACCGAGGCGGGTGACTTCAACACCGCGCTGTTCGACCCGACCGGCCGCATCTACGCGTACTCCGACTACGTCCAGTTCCACATCGGCTCCGGCAGCGTCGCCGTACAGAACCTGGTGAAGGCGATCGAAGGAGAGCCGCTGGCTCCGGGCGACGCGTTCATCTCCAACGACCCGCACACCGCGGGCGCCAGCCACCCGCCGGACACCAACGTGATCTCGCCGATCTTCCACGGCTACGAACTGATCGGCTGGGCCCAGTCGCAGGCGCACCTGGTGGACGTCGGCGGCATGACCCCGGGCGGCTTCGCGCCCGGTGCCCACGACTGTTACGCCGAGGCGCTGCGGCTGCCGCCCGGTGTGAAGATCTTCGAGCGCGGCGAGCCGGTGGAGTGGGTACGCCGGATCCTGCTCAACAACGTCCGCGTGCCGGTGCTGTACTGGAACGACGTACGCAGCCTGGTCGCCAGCAACAACACCGGCATCCGGCGGCTGCTGGGCACGATCGAGGAGTTCGGCCTCGAACGGTTCCGCGAGTACTCGCAGCTGTCGTTCCAGCTGGCCGAGCAGGTCGTCCGCGACCGGATCCGCGCGATCCCGGACGGCGTCTACACCGCCGAGGAATGGACCGAGCACAACGGGCACGTCGACGAGCTGTACCGCGTCGCGTGCACCATGACGAAGCGCGACGACCAGATCACCTTCGACTTCAGCGGTTCCAGCGAGCAGACCGACGGGTTCGTCAACTGCAGTTACGGCGCGCTGGTCGGCAGTGTCGCGACCGCCGTCGTACCGATCCTGGCCTGGGACGTACCGTTCAACGAAGGGGTCATGACCGCGTTCGACATCCTGGCCGAGCCGGGGTCGATCGTGAATCCGCGGCCGCCGGCGCCGATCAGCAACGGCCACCTCACCACCGGCGCGCGGGTCAGCCGCGTCGTGACCAAGCTGCTGAACGACGCCTGCCGGGGCAGCGCGGACGACACCATCCGCGACCGCACCCAAGGCGTGTGGGCGGACTCGTGGACCGGTGGGATCTCCGCCGGTACGACGGACGACGGCGAGTACTTCGTCCTGTTCAACATGGACGGCGGCGGTATGGGCGCCGGCGCGCAACCGGACCGCGACGGGCTCGACTGCGCGGGCATGATGACGCAGGTCAACAACATGCTGCCGGACGTCGAGATGAACGAGATGCTGTACCCGGTGCTCTACCTGTGGAAGCAACTCGACACCGCGAGCGCCGGGCACGGTTCGCACCGCGGCGGGCTCGGCCTGCGGTTCGCCTGGACGCTGCACGGCGCGCAGGAGGTCACGCAGACGGTCTTCGCCCCGACCGCCCAGGTCGTTGCCGACGGCTTCGGTGGCGGTCTGCCCGGCGGCGGCAGCGGCCACGAGGTGTGGCGCGGGACCGATGTCGCGCAGTTGTTCGCCGACGGTCTCGTGCCGGACCCGGACTCGCTGACCGCGGCGGATCGGGAGTTGCTGGCGATCAACCAGCAGTCGGTGAGCATTCGGGCCGGAGACGTCTTCGTGCAATGGATCGCCGGCGGAGGCGGGTACGGCGATCCGCTGCTCCGCGACCCGCGGCTCGTCGCCGACGACGTACGCAACGGCTACGTGACCGCGGACACCGCGCGCCGGACGTACGGCGTGATCGTTGCCGACGGCACCGTTGACGAGACGGCCACGCTGCGAGCCCGGACCGCGCTGCGCGAGGAGCGCCTCGGCAGCACGCCGTCGCACGAGGCGTCGGCGGGGCTGTCCGCACCGCGCCGGGATGCCGACGGCTGGTACGTGCCTGCCAGCGGCGCCCGGCTGGGCAGCGCGGACGACTGGCGCAGCGAGGCACGGAAGGCCACGTACTTCGCCGCGGAACGGCTGGCCGAGTACGGCGTTCGCGTCCGCCCGCGGACCGAGGGGCGTCGGGTACTGATCGACGAGTTCTACAGTCCTTCGTGTGGCACGCTGCTGGAGGCCGCGGTCAGAGTGGAGGGCTGATGATGAACGACGACAATGACGCGATCGCGGGGCTGCTGCCCGGTGGGCTGTCCCGCGGTGCGCTGCGCGGGATCGTCGTCCTCGACATCACGCGGGTCGTGGCCGGTCCGTTCTGCTCGATGCTGCTGGCCGATCTCGGCGCGACCGTGATCAAGATCGAGAATCCGAACGAGCCGGACTACGCCAGGGCCTTCCCGCCGATGCTGCGGGCCGGCTCGGGGGAGGAGTTCAGCGCGTTTTTCGCGCAGTACAACCGGAACAAGTTCGGCCTCACCCTCGACCTGGCCGGTGACGACGGCAAGCAGGTGCTCAAGGACCTCGTGCGGCGGGCCGACGTACTCGTCGAGAACTTCCGGCCCGGCACGATGGACAAGCTCGGCGTCGGGTACGACGTCCTGCGTGCGGAGAACCCGCGCCTGGTGTACACGGCGATCTCCGGCTACGGGCAGACCGGTCCGTACCGGCGCCGCCCGGCGTACGACAACAGCGCGCAGGCCACCGGCGGGCTGTGGTCGATGAACGGCTTCCCGGACCGGCCGCCCGCCCGGGTCGGCACCATCATCGGCGACCTGTCGGCCACGTTGTACGCCGTCATCGGCGTCCTCGCCGCGCTGCGGCACGCGGAACGGACCGGGGAGGGGCAGCTCGTCGACGTGTCCCAGCAGGACTCGGTGCTCAGCCTCACGGAGAACGCCGTGGTGTCGTACACCGTCGACGGCAAGGTCCCCGGTCCGCTGGGCAACGAGCATCCGTTCGTGAAGCCGTACGAGCTCTACCCGTGCAAGGACGGGTTCGTGTTCTTCGGCGGCTACACCGACAAGTTCTGGCGGCTGTCGTGCCATCTGTTCGGGCAGCCCGAGCTCGCCGGCGATCCCGAGATCGACACGATGGCCAAGCGGTTCGACCCCGAGGTGTACGAACGCCGTGTGCGGCCGGTGCTGCACCAGTGGTTCGAGGACCGGACGAAGGCCGAGCTCGAGGAGATCGTCGGGGACGCCGTACCGCTGAGTGCGATCAAGGACATCGGCGAGGTCGTCGAGGACCCGCAGATCGCGGCGCGCGACATGGTCGTCGACGTCGAGTACCCGGAGTTCGGCGAGCTGCGGATGTTCGGTTCGCCGATCAAGCTCGGCGGCACGCCCACCCAGCCCCGGGGCCTCGCGCCGAAGGTCGGTGAACACTCGCCGACGATCCTGCGCGCGCTCGCCGGCCTCGACGACGAGCGGATCGCGGAACTGCGGGACAAGGGCGTGATCTGATGGGCGGCATCACGCTGGAACGCGACGGGGCGGTCGCGATCATCCGGTTCGACCGTCCGGACAAGCTCAACGCGCTGACGCTCGCGATGTACGACGAACTCGGCGCGGCCTTCGCCGAGGTCCGCGACGACGACTCGCTCGCCGTCGCGATCCTCACCGGCGCCGGCGACCGCGCGTTCTGTGTCGGCGCCGACCTGACCGAGTCCATCCCGGCGCTGGCCGAGGGCCGTTTCGACATCTCGGAGTGGGACGCCGCGCACCAGAAACACAGCACGCTGTTCAAACCGGTGATTGCCGCGGTCAACGGTCTGTGCCTCGGCGGCGGCTTCGAGATCATGCTGTCCACCGATCTCCGGATCGGTGCCGACACCGCGGAGTTCGGCCTCCCCGAGAGCGGCGTCGGCGTCGTACCCGCCGGCGGCACGCTCACCCGGCTGACACGGCAGATCCCGTACGTCTGGGCGATGGAACTGATGCTCCTCGGCGACCGGATCCCGGCCGCCCAGGCGCTGCGCTACGGCTTGCTGAACGACGTCGTACCCGCGGAGAACCTGCTCGAGACCGTACTGGAACGCGCCGACCGGCTGGTGCGCAAAAGCGGCACCGCCCTCGCAACCATCAAAGAGGCCGTCCTACGCCTGGGCGACCTCCCACAGCACCAGGCCTTCCACAGCGAAGCCCTCTACGGCCAAAAGGCCTTCACCGCCCCCGATGCCCACGAAGGCCTCACCGCCTTCACCGACCGCCGCCCACCCAACTTCCCCTCCCGCCACAACACCAAGCCCCGCTCGACGTGACGACGTGCATTCCTTCCCGCTATGTGCGGGGCTCAGCGCGATGGTGGGGTGCGGCGGGCGAGGTCGGCGGTGCGGATGGTGGCGGTGGTTTCGGTGACGGTTGTGATCTGCTCGGCCAGGCGCGGGTGAGTCGCTCGTAGCTCGGGGCCGGCGGCGGCCAGCGGCTGGATCAGTTCGGCGGGGTCGTTCGCACCGAGCGCGTCGCGGAGCCGGGCGATGGCTGGAGCCGCCGCGGGGGAGGACGGATTCGTGGCGTCGTGCGGTAATGCGGTGACCTGGCCGGCGAGTTGGCGGAGGGTCGCGGCGTTGTCGCGGGCCCAGTCGGCGACGGCACGGTCGGCGGAGCGGCGGTCGCGGGCGGCCTGCACGCGGCGTTCGCGGGTGATGCCTGGCTGGTCGGCCGCGTGCGGTTTGAGGCGGAGGTACCGCCGCTCGGCGGCCTGGCGGCTGGCGAGACCGAGCGTGGGCGCGATCTCCGCCCAGGTCACGCCGCGGTCCCGCGCGGCGTCGACGAGGACGGGCTCCCACTGGTCGAAGTACGTCCGCAGCCGGTGCAGGGTCGTGAGCGTGGCGAGGAGCTGGTCCGGGTCGGCGTTCTCCACGGCACCGGGGGTCGCCAGCAGTTCGAGGCCGTCGAGTCGATCGTCCATCACGCTCCGCTCCCTGTCACCAAGATGCTGACAATCAGTCTTGTCATCGTTTCGATGACATGTTAGAACAGAAGTGCGTGTTGACGCCACCAGTCCGAGTCGAGGATCAGGAGGTGCAGGACAGATGTTGATGCGCACAGACCCGTTCCGGGAGTTGGACCGCCTGACGCAGCAGTTCTTCGGTGGCGCCGGCGGTCAAGGGACCTGGTCGAGGCCGAATCCGATGCCCCTGGACGCCTACCGTTCGGGCGACGAGTACGTGATCTCCTTCGACCTCCCCGGTGTCGCACCGGATGCGATCGAGCTCGACGTCGAGCGCAATGTGCTGACGGTGAAGGCGGAGCGACGTCCTCCGGAAGTCGCCGAGAACGTGGAGATGCAGGTCGCGGAGCGGCCGCTCGGGGTGTTCTCCCGGCAGCTGTTCCTCGGCGAGACGCTCGACACCGGCAAGATCGAGGCGAGCTACGACGCCGGCGTCCTGACGCTGAAGATCCCGATCGCCGAGCAGGCCAAGCCGCGACGGATCACCGTCACCGGCGCGAGCAGTCACAAACAGCTCGACGCCTGACCTGTCCAAGGAGCCGACAGACGCGACGTGGCGGCCCGCGGCACCACGCAGGAGCAGTCCCACTCCCACCGGGGTCACGTCCCAGCGGCGAGGCCGCCACGTCGTCCTGACCCGCCGACCGAGACCGGTCGTTCAGAAGATGTAGAAGCCGGTGATTGCGGTTGGCAGGATGCCCAGGGGGAGCCAGGGGGAGAGCGGTGTGCGGCGGAAGATGGCGAGGATGCCTGCCGCCGTGAGGAGGCCGATCACGCCGGACATGATCCACAGGCCGACGCCGCGGCCGAAGTCGTCGCGGGACACGCCGATGCTGTAGACGGCCAGCGTGACGGCCGGGACGGTGCCGACGTGGAACAGGACGGCCGAGACGACCCAGCGCTGGACGGTCTCGATGTTCATCGGGCGAGGCGTGCGCCGTCGCCGTACCGGACGCCGGGGCGGCGGCGTTTGCTCAGGAGCCGATTCCCGCCGGCCGGCGTCGGTCGTGTCGTCCATCAGTCCTCATTCGGGGTTGCGGTGCCGGCGTTCTTGGCGGCGGCGATGACGCGGGTCAGGCGTTCGTGGAGTTGCATCAGCTCGTCGATGTCCAGGCCGAGCCGGGAGACGATGGCCGGGGGAACGTTCAGCGCCTCCTCGCGGAGCGCACGTCCCTTGTCGGTGAGCGCGACGGCGAGCGAGCGCTCGTCCTTGGTGTCGCGATCGCGGCGCAGCAGGCCCGCGCTCTCGAGACGCTTGAGCAGCGGGGAGAGCGTGGCGGGCTCGAGCTGGAGCATGCCGGACAGGTCCTTGACCGAGACCGGTTCGAACTCCCAAAGCGCCAGCATGACGAGGTACTGCGGATGCGTCAGCCCCATCGGTTCGAGCAGGGGCCTGTACAGCGCGATCACGCCGCGCGAGGCGACCGCGAGCGCGAAGCACACCTGATGCTCGAGCGCGAGGGGGTTCTCCGGTGCCTTCGTCGTTGCCACATAGTGAGTGTAGCAACCTTATGCCCTCTAATAGTTAGTGACCTAACTAACGCGTGACGCGGTCGATGCGACGGCCCTGTTCGTCGAAGATGTGGACCCGGGCGGTGTCGACGGCGAGGTGCACGGTGTCGCCGGTCGCGAGGCCGTTGCCGGAGTCGACCTCGATGACCAGGTCGGAGCGGCGGTGTGTCGCGGGCGGGTGCGGGTCGTTGGTGCGTGGAGCGGCGGCGGATCGATGAAGGGCCGCTTTCGCCACATTGGTCAGCATGGTCCGGACCGAGGCGCGCTGTACGGCGTGCCGGGTGTGTGAGCGCTCCGCCCGGTGGCGCGGTCGCGCTTGCCCGACCAGGTCGGGGTCGAGCATCTCGATGCCCGACGCAACGAACGCGATCCACTGGTTGCCGTGGAACTCGAGTGCCCGCAGCGATCCCGACAGCTGGTTCTCGTCCCGTTCGGACGTCGGTGTGAACGCGTCGGAGCGGGCGCCGACGATCACGCGTGCGCCGTCGTGCCGGCTGAGGATGAGCGATCGGCGGTCCAGCGGAGGCAGCGCCAGGGTCTGGTCGCCGAGGTCGAGACTGACCCGGTGGTGAGCGGTCACGCGGACGGTCGCCGACATCAGGTTGATCCGCGGCGTACCCAGGAAGCCCGCGCCGAACGCGGTGGCCGGGTCGTTGTAGACCTGGTCCGGTGTCCCGACGTCCTCGATCCGTCCGTCGCGCATGATGGCGATCCGGTCCGCCAGCGTGAGGGCCTCGATCTGGTCGTGGGTGACGTACACCGTTGTCACGCTGAGATCCCGGACCATCGCCCCGATCTCCTGCCGCAACTCGGTCCGCAGGGTCGCGTCGAGGTTGGACAGCGGCTCGTCCATCAGGAAGATCCGCGGCTGCCTGACCAGCGCGCGGCCGATGGCGACGCGTTGCCGTTGGCCGCCGGACAGCGTGCGGGGCAGGCGGTCGACGGCGGTGTCGATCCGGAGGATCCTGGCCACGCCGTCGGCCTTCTCGCCGGCCTCGGCGGGGTCCTCGCCCGCCATCCGCAACGGGAACATGATGTTCTCGCGGCCGGTGCGGTTCGGGTACAGGGCGCCGTTCTGGAAGACGAGTGCGACACCACGCTCCCTGGGTGGAAGATCTGTCGCGTGCGTGCGGCCCAGCCACACATCTCCCGCGGAGAGGTCCTCCAGACCGGCAATGATCCGCAGCAGCGTGGTTTTCCCGCAGCCCGACGGCCCGAGCAGAACCATCACCTCGCCCGCGGCGATGTCGAGGCTTACGTTGTCAACGGCAACATACCGGCCGCTGAACACCTTGGACACCGAGTCCAGCTTGATCCCGGTCATGCCGCCTCCTCGAGACCGAGTACACAGGCAGGCCGCGCTGCTTGTCCAGAGTTCCCGTTTGCCGGGCGGGTTGCCGGGTACCGCAGGCGGGCTGTTGTGGGAACGACGAGAGGGGAGTTGTCATGTCGGTCATCAGTTCGAGCGAGGCATCGTGGACGCGGGGCGATCAGCTGGTGCTCGAGCGGTGCGTCTCGGCCGGACTGCCCACGGTCGTGATTGCCTTGAAGCTGGGCCGGTGTGTCGAGACCGTCCGCGTGAAGGCAGCCGAGACCGGCATACAACTCAACCCCTCGCAGGACGAGTGACGCGGCCGGTCAGCTGCGACAGGCGGGGGCGGTGCGGAGGGTGGCGTCGGCGGCCTTGAAGGCGTTGATGTTCTTCGGGGCGGCGGTCCAGGCGGCCTCCCACATGGTCTGGGCGTGGGCGGCGTCGATCTCGCCGGCCTTGTGGGCGGCCATCGCGTTCTGGTGGGCTCTCCAGTCGCCCATGCCGGCCGCGCCGGTCGCGACTGCTTTGTCGAGGATCCGCAGGCGTTGCTGGCAAGCGGTCAGCTGGGTGCTCTTGGGAGCGCCGGCGCACGAGCCGGCCCGGCGGGCGTGCTCGGCGACTGCTTGCTGATGGCGGGTGAGATCGGCAGGCCCGGCTTCCCGGGTGCGCTTCCAGATCGCCTTGGTGACTTCCTTCGGCTGGCTGCCGGTCAGCAGATCGGTGCGGGCCTGGATGTGCTCGGCCCAGTGACCGATGCCGATCCTCGCCGCCGCCACCTCGGCATCGGCCGCGGCCACCTCGGCGACGCACCCCTCGAGTGAGGCAGTCCGGGCGAGCAGCGGGCTCGCACTCGGCTGGGAAGCGGCCGGGGCCGAGGTGTGGTCAGCATGCGGAGACTGAGAGGTCGTCCGACCAGGAGCCACGTCCGCAACGCTGGTGTCGCGGTCGTTGAACAGCGCGGCCCAGGCGAGTACGCCGACCAGGGCCAACGTCAGCGTCCCGGTGACGGCGAGTACGACGAGTCCCAGCCAGCCACCGGATCTGTTGGGTCGTCCGCGGTGCCTCCTCGCCCGCGGTCCGGCATTGCCCTCAGCCATCGGTCACCTCCTCTTCAGGTGAGAATGCCGTAGTTCACGGCGATCGCCCATGCTCTGCCCCAAGGACGAGACGGTCCATCACGTCACGTGTGCACACGATTGCGAACAGGCAATCTCGCGGCGCCGGTCAATACGTTGGGTAATCCTACGATCGAGTTCGATGACCGCGGCGAGGTTGTTGCTCTCGGCCACGGTCGATGGCGGGGACCTGTTCGGACCAGGAACAGCCGGTGAATGACCTGACTGAAGCTGGCCAGGGTGAGCCCTTGACGAGCAGTTCTGCGCAGTGGCTAACTGTCGTCACCCGCCTGCCCGAGGAGAGTCATGCGCCTGCTCCGGTCCGCTGTCTGTGTGCTCGCCCTGGTCGTTCCGTTCGTGTCCGTGCCGCTGGAGGCCGGCGCCGTACCTCCGACAGCCGCCAAGGTCTTTCCCGAGCCGCAACAACTCGTGCAGCGGGACGACGGCTTCCCGATTCCCCTGGTCGTCGGACTCGTCCGTACGGCGCGCACCGACGCCGACGCCGAGCGCGTCGTCCGGCAGGCGCTGACCGACGCCGGCGTACAGACCGTCCGGACCTCGGACGGCCGCGACCCCCGTACGCCGATGACGATCTGGCTGGGCCGCGACGCGTCGATCCTGAGCGCGTTGAAGGTGCCGGACAGCACCGGTCTGGCCGCCGAGGGATACGTCCTCGCCGCGGGCCGCGACCGGGACGACCGCGGTCATGTGGTGCTGGACGGCGTCGATTCCGACGGGACGTACTACGCCGCGCAGTCGCTGGCCCAACTGATCCAGTCCCGTCCGGGTCAGGACTGGATCCCCGGCGTCGCGATCCGGGACTGGCCGACCATGCGCTACCGCGGCTCGATCGAGGGCTTCTACGGCACGCCCTGGTCGCACGCGGACCGGCTCGACCACCTCGGCTACCTCGGCGATCACTGGATGAACACCTACGAGTACGCGCCGAAGGACGACCCGTACCACCGGGAGCGGTGGCGCGACCCGTACCCGGCGGACAAACTCGCCCAACTCGCTGAACTGGTGAACCGCGCCCGGCAGAACAAGGTGGACTTCACGTTCGCGCTGTCGCCGGGGCTCTCGATCTGCTACACCTCCGACGCCGACTTCCAGGCGCTGATCGCGAAGTTCCAGGCCTTGTACGACGTCGGCGGCCGGGCGTTCAACGTGCCGCTCGACGACATCGACTACAACACCTGGCACTGCGACGCGGACCGGGCGAAGTACGGGACCGGTGGCGGTGCCGCCGGCCGCGCACAGAGCGACCTGCTGACCCGTGTGCAGCGCGAGTGGGTCGAGACCAAGCCCGACGTCGCGCCGCTGCAGATGGTGCCGACGGAGTACTACAACGTCAGCGAGACGCCGTACAAGAAGGCGTTGCGTGAGCAACTCGACGCCGACGTGGTCGTGCACTGGACCGGGATCGGCGTCGTGCCGCGGACGATCACCGCGGCGCAGGCGGCCCAGGCGAAGGCGGTGTTCGGCCACGACATCCTGATCTGGGACAACTACCCGGTCAACGACTACGCCGCCGGCCGGCTCCTGCTCGCTCCGTACTCCGGCCGCGAGCCGGCGATCTCCGACAACGTGGCCGGCGTCATCTCGAACCCGATGAACCAGGCGGCGGTCAGCAAGATCGCGCTGTACTCGTTCGCCGAGCTCGGGTGGAATCCGGCGAAGTACGACGTCGAGACGTCCTGGCAACGCGCTCTCGCCGAGCGTGCCGGCGGGAACGCGGCGACGACGGCGGCCCTGCGGGTGTTCGCGGATCTCAACACGTACGACGGCACGCTGCATCCCGACAGCGCCCCGGTCTTCGCTGCCGCCGTCGAGCAGTTCTGGCAGCTGTGGCGATCCGGCCAACGCGCGCAGGCGATCGCCGTACTGCGGCCGCAGGTCGGCGCGATCGCGGCCGCGCCCGCGACGATCCGGGCCGGTGTGGTCGACCCGGCGTTCACCGCCGAGGCGGAGTCGTGGCTCAAGGCAACCGAACTGTGGGGTCAGGCGATGCAGCGCGCCCTCGACCTGCTGGCAGCCCTGGACGCCGGTGACGGTGCCGCGGCCTGGACCGCACGCCAGCAGGTGAGCGGTCTCGTCACGCAGGCGAAGGCGATCCGGGACAGCCGGCAGCCGCACAGCGGGACGTACCCGCGGATCGGTGAGGGCGTGGTCGACGAACTGATCGCCGAGACCGGGCGGGTCCACGACCGCTGGCTTGGTGTGCAGCCGGGCCGTACCGCGACGACGAACCTCGGGACCTACCAGGACAACGTCCCGGCGCGGATGATCGACGGCGACCTGAACACGTTCTACTGGAGCAACGGCGCCCCGCGGACGGGCTCCGAGATCCGGGTCGATCTGGGCGCTCCCGCGACGATCGGCGCCATCGCGGTGCTGATGGGCAAGGCCTCCAGCCCGAACGACTACATCCACTCGGGCGCGCTGGAGTACTCGCTCGACGGCACACGCTGGACCGAGCTCACGCGCGCGACCACGGCCGAGGTACGCGCCACGGCTCCGGCCGGAACGACCGCGCGGTACGTGCGCTACCGGTCGCTGAGCTCGAGCGACTTCTGGCTGGTGGTCCGCGAGTTCTCGGTGGAGACGATCGGTGGACGGAAGACGACGCTGACAGCCGGTGGTGCGCCGGCGCCCGCGCCGGGTTCGTCGTACCAGCGAGCCGTCGACGGCAACCTGGAGACGGCTTACGTACCGGCGACCGCGCCCAAGACCGGTGACGCGCTGACCGCCACGCTGTCGGCGCCGAGGGAGCTGGCCGGCCTCACGATCCTCCAGCAGTCGTCGAGCGTGGGTTCGGCGCACGTCGAGGTCCAGGTCGGCGGAGTCTGGCAGCGCGTCGGCGCCGTGTCGTCGGCGTACGCCGAGGTGCCTGTGGACGACCTCGCCGTCGAGGCCGTGCGGCTGGCGTGGACGAGTGGTACTCCGGCCGTGGCCGAGATCGTCCCGCTCTGGTCGGACACACCCCTCGCCGAACTCGTGGTCGCCGAGGACCGCGCCGACGTCGTCCGAGGCGAGGCCTCGACCTTCACCGTCGACATCGCGGCCCAGCGCGGCGAGGACGTGAGCGGCACGCTCGGTGTCGCCGCGCCCGCGGGCTGGACCGTCGATCCGGCGAGTACGTCGGTCGCCGTCAAGCGCGGTTTCACCCAGTCGGTGTCCGTGAAGCTGACGCCTCCCGCCGGCGCAGCCCTTGCCGACGTGGACCTTCCGGTCACCTTCACGACGGGCGCCACCACGTTCGAGGCGGTACTGCGGGTCGCCGTCCGGCCGCGCACCGGCGACACCAACGTGGCACTCCGACGTCCGGTCGTTGCCTCCAGCATCGAGCCCGGTACGTCGTTCACCGCCGACCTCGCCGTCGACGGGAACGCGGGCACCCGCTGGGCGTCCGGGTACGACAACGCCTCCTGGCTGCAGGTCGATCTCGGTACGTCGACGCGGCTCGGCAAGCTCGTGCTGCGCTGGGAGACCGCCTACGGATCGGCGTACGAGATCCAGGTGTCCGACGACGCGAACACCTGGACGACCGCGACCGAGGTCAGCAACGGCGACGGTGGGACGGACACCCTCTGGCTCGACGCCACGGCGCGCTACGTGCGAATGCAGGGCGTCCAGCGCGCGACGCAGTACGGCTACTCCCTCTACGAGTTGGAGGCGTATCCCGCGGTCTGACCAGTGGCGAGGTGCGCCGCGCACTCGGCGGCGATCGCCGTGGCGAGGGTTTCGGCGGTGTCGTTGTCGCGTTCGGGGACCAGGTGGTGGATGGTTCCCGACGCGTGCAGGTCGGGCGCAGTGATGCCTTGAGCCGCGGCGAGTTCCGGTGCGTGAGCGGTGTCGCGGTGCACGATCGCGCTGGCTCCTTCGGGCGGTAGCGGGGCGAGCCACGCGTGCTCCGCGGCGATGACGGTTGCCGCCGGGAGCAGTGCCAGCGCGCCGCCGCCGGTGCCTTGTCCCAGGAGGACGGACAAGGTCGGAACGGTCAGCGTCGTCATGGTCGCGATGCAGTGCGCAATCTCGCCGGCGAGGCCGCCTTCCTCGGCGGCGGACGAGAGTTCGGCGCCCGCGGTGTCGATGACGGTGACGAGCGGGAGGCCGATCGTCTGGGCGAGGTTCATGCCGCGGCGGGCCTGGCGGAGAGCGGCCGGTCCCATCGGCCTGCTCTGCGAGCGGTCCTGGCCGACGAGGACGCAGGGCCGACCGTCGAGCCGGGTGAGGGCGACGAGCACGGCCGCATCGGGTTCGGTGAGCCGGACGGTGCCGGTGGCTCCGTAGCGGAGCAGGTCGCGGACGCCGGCGCGGTCGGGCCGGCGGGTCCGCAGTACCGAGGCCCAGGCGTCGACAGGGCCGGCGGCGCCGGTGCGACGGGAGAGTGCCGGGGGTGTCGGCGGATCGACCAGGATGCCGAGGGCGCGGTCGAGGAGGAACGGGAGGTCCTGGGTTTCGACGACGCCGTCGATCACGCCGTGGGCTGCGAGGTTTTCGGCGGACTGGACGCCGGCCGGGAACGGTTCGCCGTGGAGGGCTTGGTAGACCTTGGGGCCGAGAAAGCCGATCAGGGCACCGGGCTCGGCGACCGTGACGTGGCCCAGGGAACCCCAGGAGGCGAACACGCCGCCGGTCGTGGGGTTCCGGAGATGGACGAGGTAGGGGAGACCGGCTGCGCGGTGGTCCATCAACGCCTTGGAGATGGTGATCATCTCGACGAAGGCGGCCGCGCCTTCCTGCATCCGGGTGCCGCCGGAGGCGGTCGAGGCGACGATCGGCAGTCGTTCGGCGGTGGCCCGCCGGATCGCCGCGGTGATGCGCTCAGCGGCGACCCGGCCGATCGATCCGGCCAGGAACGCGAACTCACTGACCAGTACGGCGATCGGCCGGCCCCGGACCGTACCGCGGCCGGTGATCACCGACTCGTCCGTACCCGCGCGCTCGACCGCGCGGCGCAGTTGCTGCTGGTAGGCGTCGTCGGCCGACTGCGTCCCGGGCCGGTCCCACGACGCGAACGAGCCGGGGTCGAGCACCGCGTCGATCAACGCGTGCGCGCTCATCGGTCCAGCCAGGTACGGATCGCGTCGCCGTGCTCGTCGAGTGTCGGCGGCGGGCGATGGTCACCCGGTGTCGTCTCCTGCGATCCGTCGAAGAACCGCAGTGGCGGGCCGGGCAGCCGGAGCGGGCCGAGAGTGGAATGGTCGACGTCGATCAGCAGGCCCTGACTGGCGGTCTGGTCCCACGCGTACACCTCGTCGAGCGTCCGCACCTTCCCGGCGGGAACGCCCGCATCCGCGAGCTTCACGAGCAGTTCTTCACTGGTCAGACCGGTGAACGCCGCCTCGATCACCGTGATCAAGCGGTCCCGGTGCGCCACCCGGTCGGCATTCGTGGACAGGCCGTCGGTGTCGAGGCCGAACGCGGCCGCGAACCGTTGCCACAGGCCCTCACTCCCGACGGCGATCTGGACCGCGCCGTCCGCGCAGCGGAACAGTCCGTACGGCGCGATCGACGGATGATGGTTGCCCTGGGCCACACCGACCTCACCGGCGACCGTGTAGCGCGTTCCCTGGAACGCGTGCACGCCGACGATCGCCGCGAGCAGCGACGTACGGACGATGCATCCCGCACCGGTGGTGGACCGTTCGTGGAGCGCGGCGACGACGCCATAGGCGCCGTACATCCCGGCCAGCAGGTCGCCGATCGGTACGCCGGCGCGTTGCGGATCGTCCGGTCCGGAACCGGTCAGCGACATCAGTCCCGCCTCACCCTGGGCGATCTGGTCGTAGCCGGCCCGGCCGCCTTCGGGGCCGTCGTGGCCGAACCCGGTGATCGACAGTACGACGAGGTGCGGGTTGCGCTCGCGCAGCAGATCGAGGCCCAGGCCGAGCCGATCCAGGACACCGGTCCGGAAATTCTCGACCAGTACGTCGGCGCGATCGATCAACCGCAGTACGACGTCGCGATCGCCGGGGTCCTTCAGGTCGAGCGCGATCGACTCCTTGTTGCGGTTGGCGGACAGGAAGTAGGTCGACTCGTCGCCCGCGAACGGGGGTCCCCAGCCGCGGGTGTCGTCGCCGCGGCCGGGTGCCTCCACCTTGATCACGCGCGCGCCGAGGTCACCGAGCATCATCGTCGCGTGCGGCCCCGCCAGGGCCCGCGACAGATCGACGACCAGTACGCCGTCCAACGGTCCGTGCATGTGCCTCACCATCCCGGCAGGACGAGGGCCGCCCAGACGAGCAGCGGGCCGGCGGCGACCACGATCAGGCTGTAGGTGAGGATCTGCTGGTAGTACACGGGTTCGCTGATCGTGTCCGGGCGGTTCGCCAGCATCAGCGCGCCGTTGGTGGAGAACGGACTGACGTCGACGATGGTCGACGCGACCGCGAGCGCCGCGACGAAGAAGCCGGCGCTGATCCCGCCGTGGCCGATCAGCGGTACGGCGATCGGGATGATCACCGGCAGCAGCGCGGTCGACGACGCGAACGCCGAGACGACACCGCCGACGTAGCAGAGCACCAGCGCACCGATCACGGCCGCACCGAGCCCGGCGGCCCAGGTGCCGACGAAGGTCGGGGCGCCCGACTCGGTCAGGATCGCGGCGTACGTGCTGACGCCGGCGACGAGCAGCACTGTCGGCCAGGCCACCTGCTTGATCGCGTCCTTGTGCTCGGTGGGGGAGAGGATCGCCAGCAGGACGGCGGCGGTGATCGCGACGAAGCCGATGTTCTTGTCGAAGACGAGGGCGACTACAGCCACGCCGACGAAGGTCATGAGGGTCAGCAGCTGGTCGCGCTTGACGCCGCGTGCCAGCGTGCCGGTCGGCGCCGAAGCACCGGTGCCGCGCGCGGTGACCGTCGCCCCGCCGTGGTGCAGGTCCTCGGTGAGCTCGTCCGGGTTGTTGAGATCGACCCGCTCGGCCATCAGCTTGCGACCGCCGAACAGGACGAACAGGATCGCCGCCATCACCAGGTTGACGACCAGGCTGGACAGGAAGACGGTCACCTCGCTGGAGGGCAGCTTGGCGTCCTCCATCACCGAGTTGGTGATCGTGCCGTAGATGCTGATCGGCGAGAACCCGCCGCCCTGCGCGCCGTGCACGACGAACATGCCCATCATCAGCGGGTTGATCTTGTACCGCGCCGCGAAGCCCAGCGCGATCGGGCCGATGATCGCGCAGGCGGCCGGGCTGGCGGCTCCGATCGCGGTCAGGACGGCGGTGACGGTGAACATCACCCAGGGGATCAGCGCGACCCGGCCGCCGACGGCGCGGACCGCGCTCGCGACGATCAGGTCGACGGTGCCGTTGTTCTTCGCTATTGCGAACAGATAGGTGACGCCGATCAGCGTGAGGATCAGGTCGCCGCTGACGCCGGCCAGGATCTCCTTCTCACTCAGGTGCAACGAGTACACGCCGACCAGCCACGCAGCGACGTACGCGAGCGCGCCCATGTTGATCGGCAGGATCGTTCCGACGACGAACAGTGCGACGAGCGCCAGGATCGCAACCCACTCTGGTCCCATGTCGAGTCCTTCTTCCGGGCGGAGAACTGTGCCGGCCGAGGTCCAGGTCACAGCGCGGTGGCTCAGTGGCCTAGCCAATAGCCCAATGGGCCAGTTGTCAATAAGCTAGGGGTATGGAGTCCCCGCCAGCTCGTCCCGCACCACCTCGTCCGGTCCCGCGGTCCCGCCTGTACGAGCAGGTCGCCGACCAGATCAGCACGTGGATCGTCGAGAACGGCCTGATGCCGGGGGACCGGCTGCCGCCGGAGCGGGAGCTGGCGCAGCGGCTCGGCGTGAGCCGCGCGACGCTGAGCCAGGCGCTGGTGGCGCTCGAGGTGATCGGCGCGGTCGTGGTGCGTCACGGCGACGGCACCGTGCTGACCGAGCGGGCGCGGACCGCGCCGGTGATCGAGGCGATCCGTGCGCACGCCGATCGGCTGCCCGAGATCATCGAGGCCCGGGACGCGCTCGAGTCGAAGCTGGCCGCGCTGGCGGCGTCCCGTCGTACCGATGCCGATCTGGCGGCGATCCGGTCGGCGCTCGCCGCGATGGAGAGCGACATCGAGAGCGGCGGGCGGGGCATGGACGGTGACGAGGCCTTCCACGGCGCGGTGACCGCGGCGGCGCGATCGGAGTTGCTGGCGCAGATGATGACGGCGATCCACGACCTGATCCGGGAGACCAGGCTGGAGTCGTTGTCCCAGCCGGGGCGGCCGCGCGAGTCACTCGCCGGGCACCGGAAGGTCGCGGACGCGATCGCCGACGGCGACCCGGAGGCCGCGGCTCAGGCTATGCACGAGCACGTGATGCTGGTCTCCGACGTCGCGTTGCTGCGGGACAGGTCGTGACCGGTGCGGAGCATCTGGCGATCATCGCGGCCGGGCTCGGAGCCGGTGTGCTCACGTCGACCGTCGGGGTCGCGTCGCTGATCAGCTTCCCGGCGCTGATCGCACTGGGCATCCCGCCGGTGGTGGCGAACGCCTCGAACACGATCGGGCTGTTGCCTGGTGCGTTGAGTGGTTCGATCGGGTATCGCCGCGAGCTGCGGGAGGTGTCGCGGCCGACGACGGTCGCGGTCGTGCTGACGTGTGCGATCGGCGCGATCGGTGGCGCCGTACTGCTGCTGGCCCTGCCCGCCGGTGTGTTCGCGGCGGCGGCACCTTGGCTGATTCTGTTCACCTGCCTGCTCGTGGGAGTGCAGCCGTGGATCTCGCGATGGCTGCGTTCGCGGCACAAGGCGCCGCAGGAGGTTCGTACGTCGATGACACCCGCGACGACGTTCTTCGCGGCGTTGACCGGGGTGTACGGCGGGTACTTCGGCGCGGGCGCCGGCGTGATGATGATGGCGGTGCTCGCGCTCGGACTCGACCTCGAGTTGCGGATCCTGAATGCGCTCAAAACCCTGTCCCTGCTGGCCGCGAACCTCGTCGCCAGCGTCATCTTCGTGTTCATCGCGGACCTGAACCCGACCGCGATCGTCCTGCTCGCGGTCGGCTCGGTGGCCGGCGGGTACGTCGGCGCCCACATCGGCCGCCGCCTCCCCAGCACCCTGCTCCGGGTCCTGATCGTCCTCGCCGGCATCACCGCCGCCACCCTGATGCTCCGCTAGCTTGTGTCCGGCCGGCCAGCCGAACCGCCACGCAGGCAAAACCCCGGAAAACGGGGCGAATCCGGGCCTTCGGGCCGGGTTCTGCCTGCGTGGCGGTTCGCGCTGTCGTGAGGTTCAGGAGCCGGTGATGCGGATCGAGTGGATGGTGCCGGTGTAGAGCCAGCGGTTGGTGAGTGCGGCCGGGGGAGTGACATAGGCGCGGTTGCCGCCGAGGGTGAGGTTCGGGAGGCCGGTGGGATTCAGGGTGTGGACCGGCGTCATCGCGTCGACGTCGCGGAAGAACCGTTGCGTCGCGGTCTGGCCGATCACCTCGCCGTCCAGGATCAGACTGCTGATTCCGTTGCTGCTGGCAAAGATCAGCTCGTGGTCGTTGCCGTCGGCAGCGTTCACCGAGCTCTGGATCCGGACCGGGTACGTCGACGAGCCGGTGCGGAACTCGACGTACGGCTTCCCGGAGTTGAGCGACACGACCAGGTCACGGACCTGACTGATCGGATCCGCGCTCGACAGCAACGCGGCCGCGCCCGAGGTTGCGGTCGTTCGGAACTTGATCGTGACCGCGCCGGCAGCCAGATCCTTCACGGCGCCGACCTGGTCCGACACGTCGCGCAGTTCCGTCCCGTCGTACGAGCGCGGCGTCGTGTCCTCCCACACCGTCGCCCCGCCCCGGACGACGATCTGCGTCGGGATCGGCGTGGTCGACTGCCCGTGGTCCGTCCGGTACACGGCGCGGATCGGGTAGGCGTTGGTCGACGTACCGCTCGGCACTGTCAGCGGAACGGACACCTCGGTGCTCTGACCGGCGCTCAGCCGCGGTACCTGAACCGTCCCGGCGCTCCACCCGGCGGGCAGATCGGTCAAGGTGACCGTGCCGTCGAGATCCCCGGCCGACTGGCTCGTCACCTTGACCGAAACCGTGGTCGTGCCTCCGGCTACCGCATCACGGGGCGCGGTCACGGTCAGCGGCGCGCACACCCCGTCCAGCCAGTCGCGATCGAACTTCGAGAACGTGATCCGCCGGTAGTCCTGGCTCTCCCACAACAGCCCGAAGGCTCCGTCGGGCAGCCTGGTGAGTGTCGAGTACGCCGCGAAGCCCGGCTCCACGACCTTGCGGATCGGCCAGGTCCTCCCGTTGTCGCAGGACTGCTTCACGACCAGATTGGTCCGCGACGACGTACTCTCGTTGTTGCTGAACAGCAGCCAGCTCGCCTGCTCGGTGCCCGGCACGGCGTTCTCGTTGTACCGCAGGATCGAGCCGTTGTCCGCCGGGTCGATGAGGTTCGGGTCGGCGTGCAGACCTTGCCAGCTCTCGCCGCCGTCGGAGGAGTAGGCGACCAGACGGTTCGGCCTGGCCCGGCTGTTGAGCATCAGGCGTCCGTCCTCGAGCTCGACGGACTTGTTCTCGTCGGTGCCGGGTCCGGCCAGTTCACCCATCTGCCAGGTGTCGCCGTGATCGTCGCTGTACGCGCTGGCCGCCCAGTTCTGTCCCTGGTAACGGACGGAGTACTGCTGGACGAGCCGCCCGGCGTACGGACCGCGCTTGATCTGGATGCCGGCACCGCTGGCGGCGAACATGCCGCCCCAGGCGGGGTCCTTGATCTGCGGCGTGATGCGGCGGTGTTTCCAGGTCAGGCCGTCGTCGTCGGAGTAGGAGTAGTCGGCCTGCAGGACATCGGGGTCGTCGGGGTCGTTGCCGGTGGCGCCGCCGCCGTAGCCCTGGTTCTGGCCGGCGGCGTAGAACAGGAAGATCCGCCCGGTCACCCGGTCGACGATCAGGCTCGGGTCGCCGTACCCCTGCGGTGCCGGGTCCTGGCGCACGATCTGCTGCTCCTGCCAGGTCTTGCCGTTGTCGGTACTGCGCCGCAGCACGATGCGGATGTTCGACGGCAGGTCGCCGAGTGTCGGGCGGGCGTCGTACGACGCGAGCACCGTGCCCTTGGTGGACACGGCGAGCGCCGGGATCCGGTAGTACGGCGAGCCGACGCCGGCCGCGGCCAGGTCCTGGGACGCCAGGGCCGGATCCGCGGCGGACGCGGGGGGCTGCGCGGCGGTCACGACGCCCAGGCTAAGCGTGCCGGCCGCGAGCGCGGCGAGACAGCGATTGATCGGTCGGGGAGTGGTCATCAGCAGGCCTCCAAGGCGGGGAGTGTCTGACCTCAGATGTCAGATGTTGTCGGTGCGGAGCTCCGGGGTCAAGCCCTGGTCCGGAAGTTCCGGTGGGTGAGGGAGGCTTGAAGCGACGGGTGCGGCAGTGTGGGAGAGGACTTGATGAACGACGTGCTGCAGGCGGTGCGAGGGCGGTTGGTGGTTTCTTGTCAGGCGTATCCGGGGGAGGCGATGAACAGCCCGGACGTCATGCGGGCGGTGGCTCTGGCTGTGGTCGGGGGTGGGGCGGCGGGGGTTCGGGTGCAGGGGATCGAGGACGTTACGGCGATCCGGGCTGCCGTTGACGTGCCGGTGATCGGGCTGTGGAAGGACGGGAACGACGAGGTGTTCATCACGCCGACCCTCGAGCACGCGCTCGCGGTGGCCGAGGCCGGTGCGGACGTCGTCGCGCTGGACGGGACGCAGCGGCCGCGCCCGGACGGTCGCGGTCTTGCCGAGGTCGTCGCCGCGGTGCAGGACCGGACCGGCAAGCTCGTGATGGCCGACTGCTCGACGTTCGAGGAAGGTGTTGCGGCCGCTGCCGCCGGGGCCGATCTGATCGGTACGACGCTGTCCGGCTATACGTCGTACACGTCCACGGTCGACGGTCCCGATCTCGAGCTGGTTGCCCGGCTGGCCGCGGCGATCGACAAGCCGGTGGTCGCGGAGGGCCGGATCCGCACCCCGGACCAGGCGGCCGCGGCGATCGCCGCCGGCGCCTGGAGCGTGGTCGTCGGCACCGCGATCACCCATCCCGGCGCCATCACCGGCTGGTTCACCGAGCGCCTGGGCCGGCTGTGAAGTGAGTCTCAACGGTTCGTGACCGAAGCCCCGTTGCCAGTAGGTTAGGCTTGCCTAACTTATTGGAGTGATGATGAGGGATCTCCGCCTTGCCGTCGTCGGCGCGGGGCCGGCCGGTATCTACGCGGCCGACATAGTGACGCAGGAACACCCGGGTGCGCAGGTCGACCTGATCGAGCGGCTGCCCGCGCCGTTCGGGCTGGTCCGGTACGGCGTGGCGCCGGATCATCCCCGGATCAAGGAGATCGTCAAGGCGCTGCAGCGTGTCGTCCGGCGGGACCGGATCCGGTTCGTCGGGAACGTTGCGTACGGCATCGACCTGAAGCTCGACGACCTCCGTCGGTACTACGACGCGGTGATCTTCGCGACCGGGGCGATGGCCGACCGTCCGCTGGACATCCCGGGTATCGACCTGCCGGGCAGCTACGGCGCCGCGGACTTCGTGAGCTGGTACGCCGGGCATCCCGACGTACCGCGGGAGTGGCCGCTGGAGGCGCGCGAGGTCGCGGTGATCGGGGCCGGCAACGTCGCGCTCGACGTCGCGCGGATGCTCGCGAAACCGGCCGACGAGCAGTTGAGCACCGAGATCGCCGACAACGTCTACCGGGGCCTGAAGCTCAACCAGGCGACCGATGTGCACGTCTTCGCCCGCCGCGGGCCGGCACAGATCAAGTTCACGCCGATGGAGCTGCGGGAGCTCTCGCACTCGCCGTCGGTGGACGTGATCGTGCATCCCGAGGGGTTCGAGATCGACGAGGCGAGCCAGGCCGCGATCAACGCGAGCAAGGGCACGCGGCTGGTCGTCGACACGCTGCTGAAGTACGTCGTGGCGGAGCCCACCGGCGCGCCGCACCGGATCCACATCCATCTGTGCCACGCGCCCGTCGAGGTGCTCGGCGACGAGCGGGTCGAGGGCCTGCGCACCGAGATCACCCAGTTGCAGGGTGACGGCACGGTCAAGGGCACGGGGGAGTACGTCGACACGCCTGTGCAGGCTGTGTATCGCGCGGTCGGGTACCTGTCGTCGCACCTGCCGGAGATCCCGTTCGACCACCAGGCGGGCGTGATCACCAACGACCGCGGCAGGATCCTCGACCTGGACGGCGTACCGCTGCCCGGGATGTATGTGACCGGGTGGATCAAGCGTGGCCCTATCGGGCTGATCGGCCACACGAAGTCGGACGCCGCGGAGACGATCGCCGGCCTGCTCGCGGATGCCGACGTACTGCCGCGGCCGGAGATCGACGATCCGCAAGGGATTCTGGACCATCTGGCCGGCTGCGGCGCGACCGTGATCGATGCCGACGGCTGGTCGCGGCTGGACGCCCATGAGATCGCTCTCGGCGTCGCTGCCGGGCGCGAACGCATCAAGGTCGTACCGCGCGAGGACATGCTCAGGGTCGCGAACGGCTGAGGTTCCGGTCGGTGTCCGGTACAGGACACCGACGCAGGACCCCGCCTTGACACTGCGTTTGCCGACCCCTTTGCATGGTGGACTGTTGGTCTGCTGGGGGCAGGTCGGCAAACCTCGGGGGAGGGCGCGTGTCGAGTGTCGAGTTGGGCGTTCAGGAACATCTGTGGCGGCTCGCGGCGCAGGGCGGTGATGATCCGCGGATCGCGCGGCTGGAAGGGGAAGCCGCCATCCGCCGGGCGCGGGATCGGATGTTCAAGGCATGCCGTACGTCGTTGCGCTCGTTGCGTAGCCAGCTGCCGCACGGTGATCAGGTCGCGGCGGCGCAGCGGACCGCGGAACTGCGGACGCGAGGCATCCGGATCCAGACCGTCGGTCTGCGCCATGGTCTGCTCGGACCGGAAGGTGACTCGCTGCGGGGGTACCTGCGGGCGGTGGTCGGTCTGGGGGAGGAGATCAGGTCCGCGGAGCGGTTGCCGCTGACGCAGCTGATCCTCGCCGACCGGTCGACGGCGATGGTTCCGGTGCTCGCGACGCCGCCGGGACAGGCGGCGTTGGTGATCCGGTCCGAAGCGCTCGTGCGGCCGTTGGAGGCGGTGTTCCAGGCGACCTGGGACGTGGCCGAGGCGGTCGAGATCGCCGAGGCCGATCCGGTCGAGCGGCTGGGCCGGCGGTCGCGCGAGGTGCTGGTGCTGCTCGCCGCCGGGTTGACCGACGAGGCGATCGCGCGCGAGCTGGGCGTCACGGATCGGACCGTACGGCGGCAGATCGCTTGCCTGTGCCGGAAGTTGCGGGTCGACTGCCGGTTCCAGCTGGGACTCGAGGTCGCCCGCCGCGGCTGGCTCTGAAGGCGGACGGTTCAGCAAAGGACCCGGGACCTGTCGGTGACAGGCCCCGGGTTTGGTGAGAAGTGGGATCAGGCGACGCCGCGGGCCCAACGGGTGAAGCCGAGGCCCTGGACGTAGGCGCGCACGTACACCGGCGTTCCTTCGGCGATGCTGAGGTCCAGGTAGTAGCACGGGCTCTTGGCCCCGTTCGCGTCCTTCACCGTGGCGCGGACCTTGCCGGCCCAGTACAGCTGTGCGTAGACCGCGCGACCGTCCGCACGCCGGTCGCAGACGATGAGGTGCTCGTCGTACGCCCGGAATCCGGCGCAGCCGCGCACCGTGCCGCCGTACACACCGCAGACCGTCGCGTTGGCACCCGCCGCCTGCTGGGTCGTCGTCGAGCCGCTCTGCTGCGCCGGCGCCGCCGAGCTGGCGGCCGGAGCCACCACTGCCGCCGTCGCCGCCGCACCGAGTACTGCGATCCCTCTGGCCATCGAACGCTGAATGTTCATTGTCTCCCCTGATCGGTCGCGAAGGACTTCCTCCTTGCCACCCACCAGGCAACCGGATCCACCGCGGCTGCCGGGGCGGTTGTCCGGATCCGGAAAAATAAGTTGCCGCTAGCAACGACTACGAGAAACACGCCTAGCGGCGCCGGAATGCGAAGTGTCGCGCCGGTACCCGAAGCTGGGGACTTCCAGCGCTGTAACGGCGATGGTATGAACGTTCGACGCGCTCGGTCTCCTGGGGAGCGAGATCGGGCGTACGGGCACGCCGGACGCGCCTCCTCTCGGCGTCCGGCCCCTGCCCGTGATCAGGCCGCCGGCTATGCGTTCTCCAGCAAGGACAAGGATGCGGCCGCGGCGGCGGTGGGATCGCCCGCTTCGATGGCGGCTGCCAGGGCCTCGTGCCAGGTGTCCTGGCCAGTGGAGAAGACCTGCAGGCACTGGTCGTCGCGGACGCTTTCGGTCAGCGCCCGGGCGAAGCTGGTGTACAGGTCGATCAGGACCGGGTTGTGGGAGGCGCGGGCGACGGACAGGTGGAACTCGACGTCGTTCGTGACGAAGGCCGCCTCGTCGCCCGCCTCGCCAGCGGCGGCGCGAGCGGCAAGTGCCTTGTTCAGCGCTTTGACATCGGTCCTGGTACGGCGTGACGCCGCCAGGCCGGCCGCGACGATGTCGAGACCGCGCCGTACCTCGATGACGTCGCTGTGGTCGGCGGCCACCAGTCGCCGACGGATCGCGACGTCGGTGGCGTCCCGCGCCGTGACGTAGGTGCCGTCGCCCTGCCGGGTGGCGAGCAGCCCCGATTGCACCAGGCCACGGACCGCCTCGCGCACGGAGGCGCGGCTGACACCGAGTTCCTCGACCAGTTCGGTCTCCGAAGGGATCCGCGCGCCGACCGCCCAGCGGCCCGCGGTGATCTCCTCGCGCAGCTGAGTCCCGACGGACTCGACCAGAGAGACCCGCTCGACCTTTTTCATCGCAGCCTCTTCCTCAAACGTCAGATGACTGATAATCCTATCACCAAGCAACTCCGAGATCCCGGCTCGGTTCCGACGAATAGTCCTTCGAAGGAGGTCGGTCCGATGCACAGCACAGATTCACCCGAACAGCTCACCTCCCACCAGGCGCCCGACGCCGTATCGGTGGTCGGTCGCGTCCTGGACGCGATTCCGTTCAACCGCGCCCACCGCCTGATCCTGCTGATGGTGCTGCTCGGCGCGTTCTTCGACGTGATGGAGGAGAACGCGCTCGGCGCGGTCGGCCCGGCGCTGAAGTCGGCCTGGAACATCTCGACCCCGGAGCTGGCGTTCCTGCAGACCGTGACGATCGGCGCGATGATCATCGGCAAGGTGGTCACCGGCGTGATCGGCGACCACAAGGGCCGCCGGTTCGCGCTCGCGTTCAACCTGGGCGTTTACTGTCTCGGCGCGCTGATCTGCGCGCTCGCTCCCGGCTACACGGTGCTCGCGATCGGGCGGTTCATCGTCGGGATCGGCCTCGGCGGCGAGATCGCCGCCGGGATGACGATGCTCAGCGAACTCGTCTCGACGAAGTACCGCGGCGCGGTCGTCGCCTCGCTGAACGTGGGCGCCGGTGGCTTCGGCAACGTGGTGTCGTTCGGCTTCGCGGCCGTCGTACTCGGTCCGCTCGGCAACTTCTTCGGCGGCCCCGAGAACAGCTGGCGATGGATGTTCGGCCTGCTCGTGCTGCCGGCGGTCCTGGTGCTCGCGTACCGGCGTTTCCTCCCGGAGACCCCGCGCTACCTGGCGTCGCGCGGGCGGATCGACGAGGCGAACGGCGTACTCACCAGGCTCGCGAACGGCCGGTTGAAGGACACCGGTGCGCCCGTCACGCCGTACATCCAGAGCGCCGGCGTGGCGACCGCGACGGTGGAGAAGGTGCGGCTGTCGGAGGTGTTCCACGGCGTTCTGCTGAGGCGTACGTCGGCACTCGCGGTGATCTCGTGGATGACGTTCGGGGCGCAGGTGACCGTGCTGGTGCTGATGCCGACGATCCTCGTCGAGCAGGGCTACACGATCACCAAGAGCCTCGCCTTCACGATGGTGATGAACGTCGGCAGCCTGCTCGGCGCGGCCGCCGCGACGTACGCCGCGCTGCACCTGCCGCGGCGTTTCGTGATCACCGTCGGCGCCGTGGCGGCCTGTCTCGCCGCGCTCGCGTTCGGTTTCCTGGCGACCTCGCCGGCGCTGGTGCTGATCCTCGGCGCGCTCTTCCAGTTCTTCGTGCTCCTGCTCAACAGCACGATCTTCGCGTGGGCCCCGGAGCTCTATCCGACCAGGGTCCGCGCGTTCGGCACCGCGATGGTGGCCGTCCAGGGCAATGTCGCCGGGGCCTTCGTCCCGATCGGCGCCGGACTGCTGTTCGACAGCGCCGGCATGGTCGCGGTGTTCGTCCTGATCGCCGTCATGTACTCCGTGATGGCGGTCGCGAGCCGGTTCGCGCCAGAGACGCACGGCCGCTCGCTCGAGGACATCAACTCCGATGCCACTTCTGATTCGACGTCTCAAGGAGTCTGACGATGGACCGTCTGCACGTGACCGCTACTTCGCACTGGCCGAACTACCTGCCGGAGTACGTCGCCCGCGAACTCGGGTACTACGAGGCGGAAGGCCTCGAGTTCTCCCGCTCGGCACCCGACGACTGGACGCAGGTCCTGACCGACCTCGAGACCGGAACCGCGGACGTCGTCCTCGGCGGACTCTGGGTGCCCGCGATGTACCACGGCCGCGGGCGCGAGTACCGGGCGTTCGCGCAACTCAACACCCGCAACCCGAAGGCGCTGGTGACACGGGAGAAGGTCGCCGACTTCGACTGGAAGGACCTGGAAGGCAAGATCGTCCTCGCGCCCGGCGCCGGTGGCACCGCACCGTACGTGCACACCGCGGGGCTGATGCGCAAAGCCGGTGTCGACCTGTCGACGGTGCGCTGGGTCCGCGACCTCTCGGGATCGATGCTCACCGAACTGTTCCTCGGCGGCATGGGTGACGCGCTCGTCACCGACCTGGTGAACGCCGCCTTCCTGGAGCACCGGCAGCAGGCGTTCGTTGCCATCCGCCACGATCGCGCCGGCGGTCTGATGCCGAACAGCGTCTACTACACGACCGATGCCGTGCTGGCGCGGGAGGACCAGCTCGTGCAGCGGTTCTACCGCGCGCTGGAGAAGTCCTACGACTGGCTCAAGGCGCACGAGGCCGCCGAGCTGACCGAGCTGCTGGCACGTGAGTGGCCGTCGCTGGACACCGACGTACTCGTTGGCGTGGTCGACGATCTGCGCTCCAGTGGCATCTGGGAGGACCTGCGGATCGGCGAGGAAGGGTACGCCGAGTGGATGCGGATCCTCGCCGAGGACGGCCTGCTCGACGCGCCGGTGGCGTACGACGAACTGGTCACGGTGGTGTCATGAACGTCGGCAGGCCGATCCTGGCGCTGAGCCGGGCGGAGATCGCGAAGACGCTCGAGATGCCCGCCGTCATCGAGGCCGTCGAGCAGGCACACGTCGCGTTGAGCACCGGAGGCGCGGCGCAGGCCGAGCGCTCGACGGTCGACGTGCCGGGGTGTACGACGCTGCTCGTGCCGATGACGGCCGCGATCAGCTCGCAGTCCGTCGCCGGTATCAAGCTGCTCACCGACACACCGGCGAATGCGGCGAAGCAGTTGCCTGTCCAGCAGTCGACCGTCCTGCTCGTCGACCCCGAGACAGGCAGCTGTGAGGCGATCCTCGACGGACCGGCGCTGACGTTGTTCCGGACGGCCGCCGCGTCGGCCGTGGCGACTCGGCATCTGGCGCGCAGGCAGTCACGAACGCTCGGGCTGGTCGGTGCGGGCGCTCAGGCACGCGCTCATCTCGATGCGTTGGCGTGTGTGATGACGATCGATCGGGTCGTGGTGTGGAGCAGGACCAAGGAGCGGGTCGAGGCGTTCGCTGCGTATGCCTACGACCGGGTCGGCGACGTGGTTGTCGCCTCGGGCCCTGAAGAGGTGGTGCGGGAGGCGGACGTGCTGTGTACGTTGACGCCTTCGCGGGAGCCGATCGTCCTGGGGGAGTGGTTCGCGCCCGGCCTGCACGTCAACGCGGTCGGTGCGCCGCCGCGACCGGATCACCGCGAGATCGACAGCGCCGGCATCGCCCGCAGCCGGGTCGTGGTGGACAGCTACGACGTCGTACGGCGGGAGTCGGGCGACGTCCTCGTGCCGCTCGCCGAGGGCGTGATCACCGCCGATCACTTCGAGACCGAACTCGGTGACGTGGTGGCCGGCATCCGGCCGGGACGTCGTACCGGCGCCGAGATCACACTCTTCGACTCCGTCGGGCTCGGCCTGCAGGACATGGCGGCCGCGCGGCTCGCGGTCGACGCGGCCCGGCGGACCGGACTCGGCGTCGAGCTCAGGCTGAACTGAGCAACCCCGAAGACGTGTGACCCGCCGCTCGCCGGGATCGAGCCGGCGGGTCACACATTCAGACAGCGAGAAGAGGGAGTGACACCGGATGGCGACACCGAGCCCGGGATACTCGATCACCGCACGGGTGGAGGCTCCGGCCTCACCGCATATCACCACCGCGCTGACCACTGCGATCGGCGCCGCCGGCGGTGCGCTCACCGCCCTCGACGTGGCCGAGTCGCGCGCCGACCGGATCGTCGTCGACGTCACCTGCGACGCGGTCGACGCAGGTCACGCGGCCGCGCTGGAGAAGGCGCTCGGCGCGGTCGAGGGCGTGGTGGTCCGCAAGGTCAGCGACCGTACGTTCCTGCTGCACCTCGGCGGGAAGTTGCAGGTCGTGCCGAAGGTACCGCTCAAGCATCGCGACGACCTGTCCCGCGCGTACACGCCGGGCGTCGCCCGGGTGTGCCAGGCGATCGCGGAGAACCCGGCGGATGCACGCCGGCTGACGATCAAGCGCAACACCGTCGCCGTGGTGACCGACGGCTCGGCCGTCCTCGGTCTCGGCAACATCGGGCCCGCCGCGGCGCTGCCGGTGATGGAGGGCAAGGCCGCGCTGTTCCAGCAGTTCGCCGGTGTCGACGCGTGGCCGGTCTGCCTGGACACCCAGGACACCGACGCGATCGTGGAGATCGTCCGGGCGATCGCGCCCGTGTACGGCGGAGTGAATCTGGAGGACATCGCGGCGCCGCGCTGCTTCGAGATCGAGAGGCGGCTGCGGGAGCTGCTCGACATCCCGGTCTTCCACGACGACCAGCACGGTACGGCGATCGTGGTGCTGGCCGCCCTGACGAACGCGCTCCGGGTGGTGGGCAAGCGGATCGAGGACGTCCGCATCGTGGTGTCCGGCGTGGGCGCGGCCGGGCATGCGGTGATCCGGCTCCTGGCCGCGCAGGGCGCCCGCGAGATCGTCGCGTGTGGCCGCAGCGGCGCGGTGCATTCCGGTCAGGACGGGCTGGACGAGTACCGCGGCTGGATCGCGGCGCACACCAACCTGCAGGGCGAGACCGGCGGGCTGACCGACGTGCTGCCGGGAGCGGACGTCTTCATCGGCGTCTCCGGACCGGGTCTGCTGACCGGCGACGACATCGCCACGATGGCCGGCGACGCGATCGTGTTCGCGCTCGCGAACCCGGACCCCGAGGTGGATCCGGCCGCGGCCGGCGAGCACGCGGCGGTGGTCGCCACCGGCCGGTCCGACTACCCGAACCAGATCAACAACGTGCTGGCGTTCCCCGGGTTCTTCCGCGGCATGCTCGACGCGGGCGCGCACGAGATCACCGAGGCGGTGATGCTCGCCGCCGCGGACGCGATCGCGACTACGGTCGCGCCGGGCGAACTGAACGCGACGTACATCGTGCCCAGTGTGTTCGACCCGGCGGTCGCGCCGGCCGTCGCCGCCGCGGTCCGGCAGGCCGTCACCCACTGACGAGGAGATCCATGGCTGACATCACCGTGCTCGGCGATCGTTCCGAGCTGATCCTCACTCCCGGCGCGCTGGCGTTCGTCGCGGGGCTGCATCGCGAGTTCGGGGCCCGGCGTACCGAACTGCTCGCGGCCCGGCAGCGCCGCCGGGCGGAGGTCGCGCGGACCGGCCGGCTGGACTTCCTGCCGGAGACCGCCGCGATCCGTGACGGCGACTGGCAGGTCGCCCCGGCACCTGCCGACCTGCAAGACCGCCGGGTGGAGATGACCGGTCCGGCCGACCGGAAGATGACCATCAACGCGCTGAACTCGGGTGCGCGGGTGTGGCTCGCCGATCTGGAGGACGCGAGTACACCGCACTGGCACAACGTGATCGGCGGCCAGGTGAACCTGTACGACGCGATCCGCCGGACGATCACGTTCGCGTCCGGTGCCAAGGAGTACGCGCTCGCGACCGACCGGCGGCTGTCCACGATCGTGATGCGGCCGCGGGGCTGGCACCTCGACGAGCGGCACCTGCTCGCGGACGGCGTACCGGTGGCCGGTTCGCTCGTGGACTTCGGACTGTACTTCTTCCACAACGCGGCCGAGCTGCTCGCGCGGGGGAGCGGACCGTACTTCTACCTGCCCAAGCTGGAGAGCCATCTCGAAGCACGACTGTGGAACGACATCTTCGTCCACGCCCAGGACCAGCTCGGCATCCCACAGGGATCTGTCCGCGCGACGGTCCTGATCGAGACCATCCCCGCCGCGTTCGAGATGGACGAGATCCTGTACGAGCTGCGGGACCACGCCTCCGGGCTGAACGCTGGCCGCTGGGACTACCTGTTCAGCGTGATCAAGTACTTCCGCGACTCTGGTCGGGACTTCGTGCTGCCCGATCGCAACGCGGTGACGATGACGGCGCCGTTCCTGCGCGCCTACACGCGCCTGCTGGTGCGGACGTGTCATCGGCGCGGCGCGCTCGCGATGGGCGGGATGGCGGCGTTCATCCCGAGCCGTCAGGACCCGGAGGTCAACCGGACCGCGGTCGCGAAGGTGCGGGCGGACAAGCAGCGTGAGGCCGCTGACGGGTTCGACGGGTCGTGGGTCGCACATCCGGATCTGGTGCCGCTCTGCCGCGAGGTGTTCGACGGTGTGCTCGGCGATCGCCCGAACCAGGTGGACAAGCCGGTCGAGGAGTACCAAGCTTCGGCGGCCGAGTTGATCGACCTCCGCTCGACACCGGGGGAGCCGACCGACGGCGGTCTGCGCAACAACGTCCGCGTAGGCCTGCTGTACGTCGAGGCGTGGCTGCGTGGCAACGGCGCGGTCGCCATCGACAACCTGATGGAGGACGCTGCCACCGCCGAGATCGCCCGCTCGCAGATCTGGCAATGGGTGCACAACGAGGTGAAGCTGGACACGGGCGAGCAGGTCACCGCCGAACTGGTCGAGCGGATCATCGACGAGGAGGTGGCGCGGATCGGATCCCCGCAGCGGTTCGGGGTCGCGCGCCGGATCTTCGCCGACGTGGCGCTCGCCGACACCTACGCCGACTTCCTCACACTGCCGGCGTACGACGCCGTACTGGAGACCGAATGCGCATCCTGATCGCGAACGTGAACACCACCGAGGCCATGACCGAGACGATCCGCGCCCAGGCCGCCGCGGTGGCGTCGCCGGGGACCGAGGTCATCGGGCTGACGCCGGACATCGGACCCGAGTCGGTGGAGGGCAACTTCGAGAGCTACCTGGCCGCGGTGGCCGTGATGGACGCCGTCGTGCGGTACGACGGTGCGTACGACGCCGTGATCCAGGCCGGGTACGGCGAACACGGGCGCGAAGGACTGCAGGAGCTGCTCGACGTCCCCGTCGTCGACATCACCGAGGCGGCCGCGCAGATCGCGATGCTGATCGGCCGGAGCTACTCGGTCGTGACCACGTTGGACCGCGCGGTCCCACAGATCGAGGACAGGCTGATGCTGGCCGGCCTGTCGGCCCGCTGCGCCTCGGTCCGCGCGAGCGGCCTCGCCGTACTCGAGTTGGAGGAGGACCCGGACCGCGCCGTCGACGCGATCGTCGAGCAGGCCGTGCAGGCAGTCACCGAAGACCGCGCCGAGGTCATCTGTCTCGGCTGCGGAGGAATGGCCGGCCTCGACCGCAAGGTCGCCGCGGCCACCGGCGTACCGATCGTGGACGGCGTAGCCGCCGCGGTCCAGCTCGCCGAATCGCTCGTCCGCCTCGGCCTGTCCACCAGCAAGATCCGGACGTACGCCGCACCACGCCCAAAATCCGTCGCCGGCTGGCCAATAGGCCCGCGAACGTGAGATTCAGTCGCGTGGGACTCCACCTCACACAGCTGTGCGGTCAGTCCTGGACGAAGAAGTCCATGTCTTGCCAGAGGCTGTCTACGTGGGCGATGGCTGAGCGGCTGCGTTGGGGCTCGATGCCGACGAGGGCGGCGGCCAGGCCGTAGGCGAGGCTGGTCGCCACCGTCATGGATCGGAAGTTGGAGATGCCTTCGGCCGGGATGATCAGGACGTGGTCCGCGTGATCGGCCGCGGGGGAGTGCCGGGTGTCGGTGATCGCGCATGTGGTCGCGCCGACCTGCCGGGCGAACCGCAGTGCGGCGACGGTCTGCTTGTAGTGCTGCCAGAAGCTGAACGCGACCACGCAGTCGTCGCTCGTCAACCGGGCCAGCGCGTTCGCGAGATGGGCGCCGCCGCGGTCCTCCAGGTCGATGTCGTACCCGCGGCTGGCCGCCATCATCGCCAGGCCCTGCGCCGGCAGGGCGTGCGTCCCGGTGGCCACGACGAGCGTTCGCGGTGCCGCGTGGATGGCTTCGACGACCGCGGCGCCTTCCGCGAAGTCGAACGAGTGCAGGCAGGACTGCAGGTTCTCGGCGTCCCGTGCGAACGCGGTCGCCAGTACGCCGGCGTGCCCGGTCGTGGGTGCGCCGGCGTCGACGTCGTAGCGCCGTACGACGTACACCGAGCGGAACTCCGCCTGGAACTGCGGCCACCCGGCGAACCCGAGCGACTGCGCGAACCGGACCACGGTGGCGCCGTTCACCTCGGCGCGCTCGGCCACCTCGGCGGCGGTCGCGTACGACGAGAAGCTCGGCTGGGTGGCCACCACGTGCCGCACGCGCTCGGCCTTCGGCCCGAGGCGGGTGCGGTCGATCCGGGCGTCGAGCCACTCCGCCACGGTACGGACCTGGTCAGTCATCACCCCATTGTGCCGGATGCACGAAATATTGCACCAACCCTTGTATGCATGAATTCATGCATCTACTGTCCTGAGGCATCCACCCCTGCGCGGTCCCGCCGAAGGAGGCCCCGATGACCGTGGAAATCCCCGCCGCCGGCCGGATGCTGCTGGATCGTCTCGAACGACTCCCGCTGTCCCGTCCCCATTACAAGCTGCTGCTGATGGGCGGTCTCGGCATCGCCTTCGACGGCATGGACGGCTCGCTCGTGTCGTACCTGCTGCCGGCTGTGAAGCCGCTGTGGCACCTCGCGCCGTGGCAGATCGGGCTGGTCGGCAGTTCGCTGCTGATCGGCATCCTGATCGGAGCCCTGACCGCAGGCATCACCGGTGACGCAATCGGCCGCCGCAAGGTGATGATGTACGCGCTCGCGCTGTACTGCGGCGCGACCCTGATCGCGGCGTTCGCGCCGTCCTGGGAGCTGTTCTTCGGCGCCCGGATCGTGGCGGGCATCGGTGTCGGCGCCGAGGCAGCGATCATCCCGGCGTTCATCGCCGAGTTCATCCCGGCGCGGTCGCGCGGTCTCTTCGTCGGCGCGGTGGCCGGATTCTTCAGTGCGGGGTACGTCGCCTCCGCGCTGCTCGGCCGGCTGTTCGTGCCGTCGTTCGAGCACGGCTGGCGGATGGCGCAGATCGTGACCGCGCTGCCGGTGCTGATGCTGCTGTGGTGGCGCCGCAGCCTGCCGGAGTCGCCGCGCTGGCTCATCCAGCAGGGCCGGTACGCCGAGGCGGGCGCGGTGGTCGACGCGCTGGAGGACGGCGTCCGCGCTGCCGGCAAGGAAGTACCACCGGTTCCGGCGCAGGCGCCGCAGACCACGCTGTCGGTCCCGCGCAGCCCCAAGCCCGGCGCCGGTCTGGTGCTGATGTGGCGGGACGGACTGGCCCGGCGTACGGCTGTGTTGTGGCTGCTGTGGATCTCGATCACGTTCGCGTTCTTCGGATTCTTCACCTGGATCCCGTCGCTGCTCGTCGAGCGGGACCTGACCATCTCCAAGAGCCTCACCTATGCGTTGGTGATCACGCTGGCGCAGATCCCCGGCTACTACTCCGGCGCCTATCTGAACGAGCGGCTCGACCGGAAGTGGACGATCGCGTTCTACCTGACGGCCGGTTCGGTGTCGGCGTTCCTGATGGCCAACGCCGGCAGCAACGGCCAGTTGCTTGCCTGCGGCATCCTGCTCTCGTTCTTCATGAACGGAACGTACGCCGGTCTGTACGCCTACACGCCCGAGGTGTACCCGACCGCGATCCGCGCGACCGGGATGGGTACCGCGTCCGCGGTCGGCCGGCTCGGCGGGATCAGCGCACCGATCCTGATCGGCGTCCTGTTCACGTCGATCGGTTTCCTCGGCGTGTTCTCGATGATCGCGGCCGCGCTGCTGCTCGGCGCCGTGGCGATCCTGACACTCGGCCTGTCGACCCGCGGCCGGCGGCTCGAGGACCTCGACCCGGAACCGATGACCGCACCCCGGCATTCAGCGGTCGTGTCGGAAGCGGCGGCCCACTGACATGGACACCGTTTTCGTCAACGCCACCGTCCTCGACGTGCGGGCCGGGCGGCTGATCGAGGACCAGGAAATCGCCGTACGCCACGGACGGATCACCGAGGTCGGCACCGCCGTACGGCGATCCGGGCAGCTGATCGATCTGCAGGGGCGAACGGTGATGCCGGGGCTGATCGACTCCCACGTGCACGTGACCCAGGGCAGCGAGAGTTTCGCGGAGCTGAAATCGTGGCCGGCGTCGTACGCGGCGATCCGGTCCGCGCAGACCCTGAACGACATGCTGCAGCGCGGATTCACGACCGTGCGGGACCTGGGCGGAGCCGAGGCGGGACTGGCGCGGGCGCTCCGGGAGGGGCTGATCGTCGGGCCGCGGCTGCTCTTCGGAGGTCCGATCCTCGCGCCGACCGGCGGTCATGTGCTGACCCGGATCTGCGACGGTCCGGTCGAGCTCCGGCGGGCGATCCGCGAGCAGATGGTGCAGGGTGCGCACCACATCAAGCTCACCCTGAGCGGCGGCGTGGTGTCCTCGATGGCGCTGGACGCGCTGGCGTACTCCGAGGAGGAGATCCGGGCCGCGGTGGAGGAGGCCGGCTTCGCCCACGGGTACGTCGCCGGGCACGCGTACTCGGCGGCGTCGGTGAATCGCGCACTGCGGTACGGCGTTCGCACCATCGAGCACGGGAATCTGATCGACGAGGAGAGCGTCGAACTGTTCAAGGAACGGGACGCGTTCCTCGTGCCGACGCTGGCGACGTTCGACGCGCTGCGGCGCAGTGGGGCCGCGCATCTGACCGCGGACGGCAAGGGGAAGCTCGACGCCATTCTCGAGCGCGGCCTGGAGGCGTTGGAGCTCGCCGATCGCGCTGGTGTCGCGATCGGGTACGGCACCGATCTGCACGGAGCACTGCACGCGCACCAGTTGAACGAGTTCACGTTGCGGGCCGAAGTACAGAAGCCCGCCGACATTCTGCGGTCCGCCACGGTTGTCGGCGCCGAGATCGCCGGTCTCGTCGGTGAGATCGGTGAGATCCGGGCGGGCGCGTGGGCCGACTTGCTCGTGGTCGACGGCAATCCGCTGGAGGACATCGCCGTACTGACCGAACCGGACCGCCGGTTGCGGCTGATCATGCAGGGCGGCCGGATCGTCAAGGACACACTCGCCAAGGAGGTTCCCGATGTGCCGTGATCACGATGAGATCGAGCCGCTGCCGAGTGCGGTGAGCCGCCGGGGTGTGATCGGCGGGGCGATCGCACTCGCCGGCGCCGGCCTGGCCGCGCTGGAGCTTCCCGCTTCCGCCGCGGGCGAACGGTCCGCCGGACCGTTGGGGAGCCCGCCGGTTCCGCCGCCGCTGGTGATCGAGAACGGGACGCTGCTCGATCCGCTCACCGGGCGGGTCGTCGAGGACGCCGTCGTCGTCCTCGACCGCGGGAAGGTAGTGGTCGCTGGCAACCGTTCGCAGACGCGTGACGCGGTGGCCGGGGTCAACGGCCGCGTGATCGACGTCGAAGGCCGCTGGGTGCTGCCGGGCCTCGTCGACGTACACGTGCACGAGAACGCCGTCGCCGACGCGCGTGCCGCGCTGGTCCGCGGCGCCACGACAGTCCGGAGCGGTACGTCGGACTTCTACCAGGACGTCGGTCTGCGCGCACTGGGGCCCTGGTCGCCGGGCGCAGTACCGCGGATGAAGGCGACCGGGACATTCGTCACGCCGAACCTCGGCAACACGATCATCGGCGACCCGGCGCTCGCACCGCTGGCCGGTGGTGTGCGAACCGTCGACGAGCTGCGGTACATGACCTCGGTCAATCTCGATCGGGGCGTCGACTGGATCAAGACGCGGGTGAACGAGCGGGCCGGCGTACCCGAGCAGGACCCGCTGGTTCAGGTGTACGGCTACGAGCAGGTCCGGGCGATCGTCACGACCGCGCGCAGACGCGGCGTCGGGGTGCTGTGTCACAGCTACAGCGAGAAGGCGATCGACGATGCCGTCCGGGCCGGGATCAAGTCCCTCGAGCACGGGGTGTTCGTCGGCGAGCAGACGCTGGTGCGGATGGCGCGACAGGGCACGTACTTCACGCCGACCATGTCCGCGATCAACGGGCTGAAGAACTCACCGAACCTGATCCTGCGGGAGCGCGGCGAGCAGTTCTTCCCGGTCCTGCAGGCCGCGGTACGTCGAGCCTTCGAGCTGGGGGTGAACGTGGTCGCCGGCACCGACTCGTTCGGCCTGGACGTCGATCCGATCGGCGGCGAGGTACGGCTCCTGCACGAGGCGGGCCTCACCGCACTCGACGCCATCCGCTCGGCGACGACCGGCGCGGCCCGCCTGCTCGGCCTGGAGCAGTCGGTCGGCCGCCTGGCCCGTGGCTACTCCGCCGACCTGATCACCGTCAACGGCAGCCCTCTCGACAATCCCGCCGTACTGGAAACCCCTCAACTGATCATCGCCCGCGGCGCAGTCGTCACCAGCTGACGTGGGGCCCACGCCGAGCTACGCACCGCTCCCACCCTCCCAGGGGGGCGGTGCGTGCTAACACGCGCTTCCTCGCCACCCGCCGCTGGCGCCTCGAGGCATCTGATGGGTCTACGTCCGAGATGCTGGGTTTACGCCCCGGATCCCGGACGCGAACCCAGCATCTCGGACGCCCACCCACGAAAAGCGGCCCCGGACGAAGTCAGCCTGAGCAGGATGTGGCGAGGTGGCGGAGATGGGTTACGGCTTGTGGGAGCGCTTGGATGTCCTGGCTGATCAGGGCGTCCAGGTCCTGATCTTGCATCCAGCCTGGTGCGGACTCCTTGCCGAGCTGCACGTCCAGTTGTTCGGCGAGGTGGCACAGCCGGAGCGAGACTGTGCGGAGAAACAGGTCGTCGCCGATCGGGGCCAGTACGCCGCCTGCGTCGACGTACTCGTGAAGAATGCGCGAGATCCGGTCAGCGTCATCGCCGCCGAAGCTCAGTGCGGCGCGGCCGATTTCCAGGGTGGCACTCTCACAGGCCACGCTCTCCCAGTCGATCAGCACGGGTCCTTCGGGCGACACCAGGACGTTGTAGGGCTCGAGGTCGCCGTGGCTCAGAACCTGGTCGTCGGCTGCGGTGAAGGCCGCCTGGATCGACTGACCCAGATCGTCGAAGAAGCCGACTCGCTGGTGGAGTGCGTCAGCCCACGGCTTGCCCTGGCTGCGGCCGAGCAGTGCCCACTCTTCCCAGCGATCGCGCGGGAAGACTCCCCACCAACGCCATTCGGGCTGCTCGCCGGTCAGCGGCATCAACCCGTGTAACGCCGCGGCGACTTGTCCAAGCCACGGCGCCACGTCGTCGGTGTCGGTGAGCGTGCGGTGATCGATCCAGTCGTACAAACGAACGGTGCCGAAGTCGTCGACCCGAGCTGCGTAACCGAAGGCCGGGTCCGTTGGTTCGACCGGCCGCGCGATCGGCAGGCCGTGCGACAGTGCGGCCGATTCCAGCGCCATGCCTCGCTCGATACGCATCCACCACGGCGGATCTTCGAGGCCCCACAGCCGTTTGACGAGATAGTCCGCTGAGCCCGCCCGAAGACGCCAGGTCTCGAAGCTGGTGTGCTGAACCGGCGTCAGCGCTTCGACCGGTCGTCCGAGTCCGAACGCCTTGGCAATGGATTCCACCCAAGCATTTTCCCGGCCGACCGAACCGCTGGTGTCAGCGGGTGAGGCGGTCTACTCGGTGGCCGGTTTGGTCGAAGATGTGGATTCGGGTTGTGTCGAGGGCCAGGTGGATGCGGGTTCCTGGGGTGAGCTCAGTTTCGACCGGGAGTTCGACGACGAGGTCGGCTCGGCGGTGGGTGGCGGGGCCGTGGAATTCAGGTAGGGCGGTGGGTGGTCGGCGGGCGAGTTTGGTGCGGAGGCGGGTGAGGATGGACGGCGTGCCGCCGGCGCCGTGTGTGCCGTCATGTGATGCGTGGGACGGTGTGGTTCGGCCGACCTTGTCGGGGTCTACGACCTCGATGCCGCAGTGGACGAACGCGATCGACTGCTGGCCGTGGAACTCGAACGCGCGGATCGTGCCGGTCAGGCGGTTCGCTGTGTCCTGGTCGGTGATCAGGCTGAAGGCGCTCGAGCGGGCGCCGACGATCACCTGGGCGCCGTCGTGGTGGCGCAGGATCAGTGAGCGGCGGTCGGTGGGGTCGAGGTGGATCGACTGGGTGCCGAGGTCGAGGGAGACCCGGTGGTGCGCGGTCACGCGCACGGTCGCGGACATCAGGTTGATCCGCGGCGTGCCCAGGAAGCCGGCCACGAACGCGGTCGCCGGGTCGTTGTACACCTGTGTCGGCGTACCGACGTCCTCGATCCGGCCGTCCCGCATCACCGCGATCCGGTCGGCGAGGGTGAGGGCCTCGACCTGGTCGTGGGTCACGTAGAGCGTGGTCACGTTCAGGTCCCGGGTCATCGCGCCGATCTCCTGCCGGAGCTCGGTGCGCATCGTGGCGTCGAGGTTCGACAGCGGCTCGTCCAGCAGGAACACCCGCGGACGCCGGACCAGCGCCCGCCCGATCGCCACCCGCTGCCGCTGACCGCCCGACAGCGTGCGCGGCATCCGGTCGAGCACCGAGTCGATGCTGAGGACCTGGGCCAGCCCGACCGCGGTCGAGCCCGCCTGGGCGTCGTCCTGCCCGGCGATCTGCAGCGGGAACATGATGTTCTCCTGCACCGTCCGGTTCGGGTACAGGGCACCGGTCTGGAAGACCATCGCCACCTGGCGGTCGCGGGGCGGCAGCCGGGTGCCGTTGGTCCGCCCGAACCACACCTCGCCCGCGGTGACCCGCTCGAGGCCCGCGATCATCCGCAGCAGCGTCGTCTTGCCGCAGCCCGACGGCCCGAGCAGCACCATGAACTCGCCGTCGCCGATCTCCAGCGACAGCTCGTCCACAGCGAGGTGCTCGCCCTCGAACACCTTGGACACCGCGTCGAGCCGGATCGCCGTCATGTCCGTCTTATACGGGAACTTCCGGTTCACCGGCAAGCACCGGGGCCAGGGAAGTGATTGCGGGCGGCACAGCTGAAGACTTGACTGTTGCTATAGGCAATTAACGACGCCGCCGACGACGACGGTGCCGAGCTCGCCGACGCCACCGTCGGGGGTGCGTTCGAGGACCAGCAGGTCGGCCCGGGCGCCGACCTCCAGGCGACCGCGGTCGGACAGCCCGAGGAGGTCGGCGGGGGTCGTGGTCGCCATCGTGACAGCGGTTTCCAGCGGGAGTCGGCCAGGACCGGTGGACCAGCGCAGGCAGTCGAGCAGCGAGGCGCCGCTCCCTGCGAGATACGGCGTACCGTGCAGGCGGAGGCTGCCGTCCGAGGCGACGGTGACCGCTCCGCCGACAGCGGTGCGGTAGTCGCCGGGAGCGCAACCGGCCAACGCGGCGGCGTCACTGGTGAGGACGCAGCGGTCCGGACCTTTGGCGCGGATCAGGGCGCCGAACGTGTCGGCGGGAAGATGGTGGCCGTCGGCAATCAGCCCGGCGGTCAGCGGGTCCTCGGTCAGCTGCGGCCAGATCGGGTTGTGGTGGCGGTCCACCTGGGCCGGCAGGCCGTTGCCGAGATGGGTGGACAGTCGTCCGCCGGCCGCCGCGAACGCGTGGATGTGGTCGGCGGTCGCCATCGAGTGGCCGACCGACGGCAGTACGCCGTTCCCGGCGAGGTGGCGCGTGAACTCGATGGCACCGTCCCGCTCCGGCGCGAGCGTCATGATCGCGATCGCACCGTCGGCAGCGGCCTGCCAGCGGTCGAACTCGGCTGCGTCCGGATCGCGGATGACAGCCGGGTCGTGAGCACCGCGGGCACCCTCCACGGACGAGATGTACGGCCCCTCCAGATGCAGCCCTGGTACGCCGTACGCGACGGCCGGATCGATCGCACGTACGGCGGCCGCGCGCTGCACGAGCGCGGTCGTCGTCGCGTCGTCCGCGGAGATGATCGTCGGGTAGACCGTGGTCACGCCCTGGGTCCAGAGCACCCGGACGAGTTCGGACAGTTCGCTGTCCCGGCGGGACGGGTCGTTGACGTCCAGGCCGGCGTACCCGTTGAGCTGGAGGTCGACCAGGCCGGGGATCAGCAGCAGGTCCGGCGCCGCGGGGTGGTCGGTGATCTCCTCGATACCGTCGGGCGAGAACCACACCCGCACCCCGCGACCGCCGGCCGTGCGACCTTCCAGCACCTCACTCGCCACAGCGCGCCTCCTGATGCAGTCGGGTTCCGGACAACCCAACTGCATCAGGCGGCCCCGCGGCAAGGCGCGTCAGTATCTGGCTGAGGTCCAGGCAGCCGGTGCCGACTCCAGCGCGCCCGTCAGCGCGGACCTGTCGAGCGCGGCTCGGCTCTCGGCCGTGGCCCGCGTGGTGATCTCGCTCAGATTTGTTGTCTGGAGCTGCCGGTCCCGGACGACGAGCCGGCCGTCGACGACGACCGTGGAGACGTCGTTGCCGTTGGCGGCGTACGCCAGGCGGTGAACGGCCAGCTCCGGGAGCAAGGGCTGGAAGTGGGGTGCGCGGCCGTCGATCAGGATGATGTCGGCCTTCTTGCCCGGTTCCAGCGAGCCCAGGTCGTCGTCGAGTCCCAGGGCGCGGGCCGCGTCGATGGTGACCATCGCGAGCGCCTTGGCGGCGGGTAGCACCTGCACGTCGTTGGCCTGGATGCGCTGCCACTGGATCGCCGGGTGGACCTGGGCGAGCAGGTCGAAGGACCGGTCCGGCGCGGCGCCGTCGGTGGCGATCACCACGTTGGCGCCGCCCTCGAGCAGCTCGAGGACATGGCACGGCGCCTTCACGTTCGCGTGCGTGTACGGCCCGTGCGCCACGGAACAGCGATGCTCGGCGATCAGGTCGAGGTCGGTCCTGGTCTGGCTGGTGCAGTGGGCCAGGTGCAGCCGCGGTCCGACGATCTCCGGTACGTGCCGGACCGCCTGGGTGACCATGCCGCGGAACGCGTGCGCATGGATCGGTACGTCGTACTTGCGAGCCAGCTCCGCCACATGCTCCCAGACCAACGGCGTGTCCGGATGTGGCTCGTCGCCCGCTGCCCCGACGGGATCCATCGTCAGGTTGGACGGCGCCGGGAGGACCGTGCACATCCGGTCGTCGGTGGGCAGCCCGGCGAGCGCGGCGCTGGTCAGTTCGAGCTCGTCGGCCAGCGAGAGCTTGGTCGTCCCGCCGTACACGTGTGGCCAGGGGCCGGGGCCCGGACCGACGGCGGCGACGTGCCGTACGCCGACCTCGCGGTACGCGCGGCTGCCGGCGCGGACCGCGGTGAGGTCGTCCAGACACGGCGTGGACCCCGGATAGGAGAGCCCCGTGGTCACGCCGGCCAGCGCACGCTCCGCGGCGGCGAGCAGCCCGTCGGCGTACCAGAAGCTCTCGGTGGCGTAGGTGCGGTAGAAGTCGTTGAAGATCGCCAGCCAACGGTCCGCGGTGGCGCCCTCGTACCAGCCGCGGATCAGCGTGTGGCCGCCGTGTCCGTGACTGTCGATCAGCCCCGGCATCGCGATCTGCCCGCTCGCGTCGATGACGGTCGGTGCCGAGTACGCCGCCCGGATCTCCGGGTCCGGACCGACCGCGACGATGCGGTCCGCCCGGACCGCGATCGCGCCCGGCGCCAGGATCCGGAACCCGGAATCCATGGTGAGCACGATCGCGTTGCCGATCACCAGGTCGGCCCGCTCCGGTCCAGCGGCGGATCGACCGAGCGGTTCAGCCATCGATCTTCGCCAGGATCTGCCGCACGTACGCGATGCTGTCCTCGAGGAACGCGCCCTTCTCCACCAGGCCGAAGGGCTGCGCGTGGTAGTCGGCGAGCGAAGGCATCGCGCCGGACCGGGCGCGCTCCTCGCACTCGACCGCGAGCCGCATCACTGCCGCGAGCTCGGTCGTGGTCAGGTCCGGGTGGGCCTGCTCCCAGATCGGGTGGAAGATCTGCACGCCCATCAGCAGCCGGTCGTTCGTCATCTCGATCGAGAGGTTGAGATCCGGGTTCGCCGTGTGCAGCGTGCCGATGACCTGCTCCCAGTCGATGACGCCCTGTCCGCAGGGCCGCACCTGCCGGGTCAGACCGCCGGCGTCGTAGAACAGCACGACGTCCCGCAGGTGCGACAGGTGGGTGTACGGCGCGAGCCGGCGGGCCGCGGCGACTGGGTTCTCGCTGCGGGAGACGGTGTTGGCGGTGTCGAATGTGACGCCCAGGACGTCCTCGCCAGCGGACTCGATCAGCCGGAGCACCTCGAAGGACGTGATCTCCTCGTGGTTCTCGATGTTCAGCCGCGCCCCGTGATGGCGCAGCATCGGCGCCAGCTTGTGCACGAACTTGTCGATCGCGACGAGCTGGTCGGGCCAGTCGACGTCGGTCCGGAACCGGTCGATCGTGTACAGGCCGGGCAGGTTGTGCTTGTAGTTCCCGGCCGACGTCCAGAGCTCGCGGCAACCGATCGCGACCGACGCCTCGACCATCATCTCCATCGCCCGCAGATAGTCACCGCCGCCCAGTTCGCGGATCTCGGGCTGCTCCGGCGAGGCGTACGGGTTGACCTTGCCGACGCCCATCTCGAGGTACAGGCCGAGCTGGTCTGCTGTCTCCCGGACCGCGGCCAGGTAGCCGGTGTCCAATGTCGGGCTGACGTCTACGACGGACCGGAAGAACACTCCGTCGTACCCCCGGTTCGCCGCCGCCCGGAGGATGCCGATGGCCCCCTCCTCGCGGCCGAACGGGAACTTCTTGCCGTCTACTCCAACTCGCATGGGTGCGCGCTCCTTGTCGGTGGTTCGGGTCAGCCCTTCATCCCGGACGTCACGACGCCCCGGATGTAGTAGCGCTGAAGGAAGAGGAAGATGATCAGCAGCGGCAGCGCGGCGACCGACGCGGCCGCGAACAGCTCGCCCCAGGTCGGCAGCTGGCCGGGGTCGGTGAAGGTCGCGATCGCGACCTGGACGACCTGCTTGTCCGGGTCCTGCACCGCGATCAGCGGCCAGAGGAACTGGTTCCAGCCGGCGACTGCGCTGATCAGGCCGACGGTCAGCAGCGCGGGCCGCAGGTTCGGCAGGATGATCTGGACGAATGTCCGCCAGGTGGAGGCGCCGTCGATCGCGGCGGCTTCGTCGAGCGATCGCGGGACCTCCTGGACGCTCTGCCGGATCAGGAAGATCCCGATCGCGTTCGCCACCCAGGGCAGGAAGAGTCCGGCGTAGGTGTCGGTGAGCCGGAGTTCGCGCGTCACGACGTACATCGGGACCATCACCACCTCGAACGGGATGAACGAGGCGACCATCACGAGTCCGAACAGCACCCGCGAACCGCGGAACCGGAAGCGGCCGAAGACGAAGCCCGCGCCGGCGCAGACCACCAGTGTGAGGACGACCTGGCAGACGACCACGATCAGGCTGTTCAGCAGGTTCCGGCCGAAACCGAACTCGGAGAAGATCGTGGCGTAGTTCTCGAGTGTCGGGTGCGGCGGCAGGAACGTCTTCCAGCTCAGCGGGAAGCCGTACTTGAACACGTCCGCGGTCGGCTTCAGCGACGAGGCCAGCATCCACAGGTAGGGAAAGAAGAACACGACCGTGACGGCGAGCAGGACGAGTGAGCCGAGCCGGCGGCGGACCCGCTCGCCGGGTGTCGCAGCTGAGGAGAGTGCCATGGTCAGTACTCCAAATCGGTGCGCAGGAGCCGGGCCTGGATCGCGAGCAGGCCGGCGACCAGGATGATCACGGTGACGCCGACGGCGGACGCGTAGCCCAGGTTCGAGAACTGGAACGCCTGCTGGTACATGAAGTAGACGGCGTTGTTCGTGGCGTTGTCGGGGCCGCCCTGCGTCATGACGAAGATCGGCGTGAACACCCGGAAGCTGAAGACGGTGGCCATGAACGTGACGACCATCGTCGTACGGCGCAGCAGCGGCAACGTGACGAACCGTGCCAGCCGGAAGCCGCGGACTCCGTCCAGCTCGGCGGCCTCGTAGACCGACGCGGGCACTGCCTGCAGGCCGGCCAGGAAGATCAGCACGGAGAAGCCGATGTCCTCCCAGATGCCGACCAGCAGAATGGCCGGAAGGGCCTGCGCGCTGCTCGTCAGGAACGGCTGGGTCGGCAGCCCGGACCAGTCGATGATCGCGTTGAACAAGCCGGTGTCGGGGAAGTACATGAGGTTCCAGATCACCGCGATGACCGCGCCGGACGTGACCAGCGGCGCGAACAGGGCTGCGCGTGCCAGCGCCGTACCGCGCAGCTTGCGGTCGAGCAGGACCGCGAGGGCGAACGCCAACGGGACCTGGACGGCCAGCTTGCCGACGACGTACAGGAGGGTGTTGCCCATCGAGTGCCAGAACGTCATGTCCTGCAGCAGTTCGGCGTAGTTGGCGAGGCCGACGTACTTGCTGCGGGTCAGGTCGAGCAGGCTGACCTGGCGCAGGCTGTTGAGCAACGCGTAGACCAGTGGGCCGAGCTGGAAGATCGCCAGTCCGGCACAGGCCGGCGCGAGCAGGATGCCGAGCGTCAGTTTGTGCGAGCGTGGTGCGCGGACAGCGGTCGACGCGGTACGGCGACGTACGGCGTCGGTGCGCAGTGCTTGGGTCGTCATCGGTACCTCGCCAGCAGGGTGTCGAGCTTGGTGGCCGCGCGCGTCAGTCGCTCGGCCGGCGCGGCGCCGAGAGCGATGTCCTTGATCGCGGAGTTGAGGACGTACTGGTAGCTGAGCGCGCCCGGTGTGGCCGGTGGGGGATAGGCGCACTTCTCCAGGGTGTTGAGCATCAACTTGTACGGGTGCTGCCGGTAGCGGGGGAGTCGTTCGAACAGGCTCTTGCGGGCCGGGAGCGTGCCGCGGACCTCGCTGTGCCAGGTCATCCGGTTCGCGTCGTTGTGCAGGAACGCCAGCAGGGCAGCGGCTTCCGGGACGTGCTTCGACGCGGAAGCCACGAAGAAGCCCGCGCCGCTGCCGTGGCTGAACTGGGTCTTGCCTGTCGGTACCGGAGCGACGGCCCAGCGGAACTTCACCTTCAGTTGCTGGGCTCGCAGTGCGGTCGTGTCCGCGTTGATGAAGGACGCCGCGCGGCCGTCGTACCAGGCGTTCGGCAGGCCCGCCCGTGGTGTGAGCCGATCGGTGAAGAGGCTCTGGTAGTACTCCATACCGGCGGCCGCCTCGGGCGTGTCGACATAACCCCGTGCGGTCGTGCCGTCAGCGGAGACGGCTTCGAAGGTGCGGCGTTCCGACTCGGTGCCGGACTTGTCGCCGGCCGAGCGGAGGAAGATGCCCTCGAACCAGTAGCTCGACCCGGGGCCGCCCGGGCCCATGATGGACGGCGCGAGCGACCAGAGCCGCCGGTCGTCACCGCGCTGGGCCTCCTCGAGCTCACGCCAGGCGTCGCGGGTCCGCTCCCAGGTCCAGGCGTCGGCCGGGTCGTCGGAGACCGGCGGCGCCTCGACGCGGTACTTCGCGAACACGTCGGCGTTGTAGAAGTGCGCGAGGATCTGTTGCTCCCACGGCATCGCGTAGAGCTTGCCGTCGTGCGAGTGCAGCGTCCGCGTCGGCGTGACGATGTCCTCGATGAAGTCCCTCGCGATCAGGTCGTCGAGCGGTACGGCGGCGTTGTTCGCGACGTACTCCGGCATGAAGTCGCCGAAGGTCAGGATGATGTCCGGCGGTGAACCGCCCGCGATCGCGAGCTGGGCCTTCTGGGAGAGCTCGCCGAACGGGACCGTCTGGTCCTCGATCCGCAGGTTCGGGTAGGCGGCGGTGAACTGCGCGAACAGCTTGGTGAAGTACTGGTCCTGGACCTTGATCGGGAACTGCTGGCGCAGCACGCGCAGCGTGATCCGTTGCTTGGTCAGGGCGGGTCCGGTGTACGGCCAGAGCCCGTCGGGCAGCGCGATCGGGGCGGCGACGGGGGCCGCGGAGCCGCAGGCGGTGGCCGCGGCGCCGACGGCACCGGCGGTGCCGAGCGCACCGAGCGCACCGAGGAAGCGGCGGCGGGTGATCGCGGGGCGGTGGCTTGGAGGCTGGTGACTGGGATGCACGGGAATCCTGCCAATCACTGGGTCCCGGCGGAGAGCCGGCGGGTTGTGGCGTTTTCGATGGAAGCAGCATTCCGGCGACTCTGCAAGCACTATTGCAAAAATCTTTGGATGCAGTGACTATTGCAGTGAGTTGATCGCTAGAGTCATCGGCGTCGCAGAGTCCGGGGAGGAACGGCATGTCCGAGCAGCAGGTCGCCGAGTGGCTGGCAGCCTCGTCACCCGCCGGTGGTCTGAGCCCGAAACTGCTGAGCGTCTACCAGGTGCTGCAGATGCAGCCGGCGTTCGCGTCGTACGCAAGCGCCGGCGAGGTGGCCGAGCGGGCGGGTGTGAACGTCGCGACCGTGACGCGCTGTGCGCAGAGCCTGGGCTTCACCGGCTGGCCGCACCTGCAGACCGGTCTGCGCGACGCGTTCCTGTCCTCCCGTCTGGCAGATCACACGGACGTCGCCGATTCGCCGGTGCACTCGGCGCTGGACCGCGACATCCACAACCTCCAACTGGCGGCGCAACAGGTCGAGCCCGCGCAGGTCACCGGCTTCGTCGACGCGATCGCGGCGGCCCGGCGGACCGTCGTTCTCGGCTTCGGTACGCATGCGGCCGTCGGGCATGTGCTCGCCACGCTGGGGGCCAACCGGGGGATCGACATGGTGATGGTGGACCAGGGTGGGGTGCGGCTGGCGAACGCGCTGGCGTCGCTCACCGCGGACGACTGCCTGGTCGCGATCAGCTTCTGGCAGTACTACCGCGACACCACGACAGCGATCGATTTGGCGCGCGAAGCCGGTGCCTCGATCTGTGCGCTCACCGACTCCGCGAGCTCGCCGGCGGCGAAGCTCAGTGACCATACGTTGGTTGTTCCAACGGAAGGCGTGTCGTTCTTCCCGTCGATGACAGCGGCGCTCAGCGTCGTGTACGGCGTACTCGCCGACCTCGTCGCGCGGCATCCGGAACGGAACGAGAACGTCGGCCACCGGGCCGCGGAGGTGCTGACCCGGCTGAACCTGCTCGACCGCGGTTAGGCTCTGAGCACCGCGTCCGCTCGCTGCCCGGCGGCGGTGCGTAGATCCGTCCCGGCGGCAGCGCTCAGGGCGGTCACGGTCGATGTGATCACCGGCGTGGGGACGCCGACGCGCCGGGCGACCTCTTCGAGAACGGCCAGTCCGCAGGTCACGTCGTCGGTCAGGAAGCGGTGCCGGAGAGTCGTCGGTCCCGGCGCCGTCGCGAAGGGCGGGAAGGCCGCGAACGCCTCGACCAGTGTGCTCCCGACGCATCCCTGGTCGCCGTAGAACCGGGTGAACCAGTCGCCGACCGGCGTGTACGGCAGCGAGAGCGCGGCGGCGAGCGCGGCGCGTTCGTTGTCGGTGGCAACTACGAGTCGTTCGGTCGCTGTCGACATACCCTCGAGGAAGAGCGTGAACGGGGTGGCGTTCACGATCCGGTTGAGATTACTCAGCACGAGGGCTGGATGCAGCACGTGATTGGTGTTCGCGAGACTGCTCTCGAGGGCGGTCGCCGCGACCAGGTCCAGAGCGGGCCGGAAGGTTTCCGCGGCCGAAGGACCGGCGCGCAGATCGCCCGCCAGCAACCCGTGTTTCGCGCCGCGCAGTGTCACAGTCGAGCCGGCGATGCTGCCCATGAACGGGTTGGCGTTGGTTTCCGCGAGCGCGGACGGCGCGAGGCCGGCGTCGCTCAGCCAGTCGTACACCAGCGCCGAGCCGCCGACGCCAGGGGCGACCAGCAAGACGGCGCGACCGGCCAGCAGTTCGGCGTACCTGGCGATCAGCTCCAGCAGGTTCGCCGCATCGGTCAGTACGACGTACGCGTCGGCCCGCGGTTGTGGATCCGAAACGACGTCGATGCCGCGCTCACCGAGGGCCGTCAGCCGAACCGGCCGATCGCTGCCGACGACGATCGGTTGTTGTGTGCGCGCCGCCATGGCCGCGGCCGTGAACAAGGCGTGGTCGGTGTCCCCGAGTACGGCGAACGTCAGCACGTCGTCAGCCCGCGGTGCGAGGGCGGAGGGCTGTGCGGAGTTGGCGGCGGGAGGTGATGCCGAGTTTGGAGAAGGTCTTGCGGAGGTGCCATTCGACGGTTCGGGGGCTGATGAAGAGTTGGGCGGCGATCTCCGGGTTGGTCAGGCCGTCGCGGGCCAGGGTGGCGATCTGGGCCTCCTGGGCGGTCAGGTCGTTGGTGGTTTCCGGGGTGCGTTTGCGGACGGTCTCGCCGGTGGCGAGCAGTTCGTGGCGGGCGCGTTCGGCGAAGGCCGCGGCGCCCATCGCGGCCAGTTGCTCATGGGCGGTGCGCAGGTGTTCGCGGGCGTCCTGACGTCGGCCTTCGCGGCGCAGCCATTCGCCGTACAGCAGCTCGGCGCGCGCCGACTCGACGCGCAGGCCGGTCCGGCGCAGGTGGTCGACGGACGCGCGGTACGCGTCCTCGCCGTTGGTGAGCAGCGCCCGTGCGCGGGCCTCCATCCCGCGTCCCCAGTCGGTGGGGACGGCCGCGACCCGCTCGTTCAGCCAGGCCAGTGCGGTCTCGACCAGCTTGGTGTCGCCGGTCCGCGACGCGGCCTCGGCCAGTTCGCCGATGACGAGTACGCCGTACGCGACCGGGTCCTGCTCGAACACCTGCAGCGCCGCGTCCCGCGCGGTCTCGTACCGCCCGAGGCCGTTGTTCAGCAGGGCGCTCGAGTACGTCGCGATCGCGGTCATCCGGCCCTGCTCCTGGGCACGTCCCTCGCGGATCATCACGTCGATCAGCCCGTTGGCCTCGGCCTCGTTGCCGCGCAGCGCCTCGAGCTGCATCCTGCCGATCCCGAGGACACGGTTCCCGGTCGCGGCGGCGATCTGCCGTTCCTCCTCGACGTACGCCGCGGCGGCGCTCAGGTCACCGGTCATCGAGACGACGTTCGAGCGGAAGTTCAGCACCCACTGGAGCTGGACGAGCGCACCGCCGTCGCGCGCGATTCGTTCGTGGCGGGCGGCGAGCTCGAGGGCCGCGTCGAGGTCCCAGACGTCGATCGCGACGACCCCGCTCGCGCGGTTGCCCGCCAGCCACATCCAGCCGCCGACCTCCTCGGCCTCGCTGTCGCTGTGCCGGGCGTGGTCGAGAGCCTTGACGAGCTGCGGTGCGGCCACGACGTACCCGCGGGTGAAACGCAGCGCGAGCGCCTGCAGCAGCAGGTCGCCCGGTGGATCGGACGGGGCCGGTGCGGGCGCGGCGGACGCGGCCTCGCCGAGGATCCCGGGCGTGTCCGGGCCGCTCGCCCAGATCGCGGCCGACATCGCCTCGAGGTACGCCACGCGGGCCTGCTCGTGGTCGAGTGGGTCCAGCTGCTTCGCGGCGCCGACCAGCGTGCGGGCGGCCTCGGCGGCGTTCCCCTGATCGAAGGCGATCTCGCCGCGCAGCCGGGTGATCCGGGCCTCGCGGAGGGCATCCGCGGGGCCCGCGGCCGCTCCGCCGAGGAGATCGAGCGCCGCGTCGAGTGCGCCGGCGCTGCGCTTCGCGGTCGCCGCGGCCAGTACCCGGTCCGCGCGCAGCGCCGGGTCGATGGTCAGCGCGGCTGAGCGTTCCAGGAACGTGGCGGCGGCGAAGAAGCCGCCACGGGCCCGGGCCCGCTGCGCGGACCGTTCGAGTTCGGCGGCGACGTCCTCGTCGGGAGCCACGGTCGCCTGCGCGCGGTGCCAGGCCCGGCGGTCCGGATCCGTCTCGGGGTCGGTCACCGTCGCGAGTGCGCGATGCACCGCGAGCCGCTGCTGCGGTGAGGCCGTCCGGTACGCCGCCGACCGCACCAGCGGGTGCCGGAACCGGACCTGCCGGTCGAACGTGATCAGCCCGGACTCGATCGCCCCGGCGGCCGGCTCCGCGCCGAGCCCGAGCTGCTCGGCCGCGCGCCACAGCAACGTCGGATCGCCGAGCGGTTCGGCCGCTGCCGTCAGCAGGAGCAGCCGGGTGCCGGTCGGCAGTACTTCGAGACGCCGGACGAAACCGTCCTCGATCCGGCTCGCCAGCGTGCCCGCGGTGAGGCCGTCGGCGAGCTCGGCCGCGGTCCAGGCACGGGGAAGTTCGAGCAGCGCGAGCGGGTTGCCGCGGGTCTCGGCGACGATCCGGTCCCGCACCCGGGGATCGATCGGCCCGGGCAGGACGGACTCCAGCAGGGCGCGCGCGTCGGCATCGTCGAGGCCGCGGATCTTCAGCTCGATCAGACCGGCGAACGCGTGCTCGACGCCGTCACGGACCGCGAGGACGATCACCACGGACTCGGCCGCGAGCCGGCGGGCGACGAACGCGAGGATGCGGGCGGACATCAGGTCCAGCCACTGGGCGTCGTCGACCACGCACAGGACGGGCCGGTCGGACGCCGCGTCGGCGAGCAGGTTGAGGACCGCGAGCCCGATCAGGAACTTGTCCGGGGTCGGGCCGCTGACCAGGCCCAACGCCGTACCGAGAGCCTCACGCTGCGGCGCGGGCAGCCGCTCGAGATGGTCCAGGAACGGCTGGCACAGCTGGTGGAGTCCGGCGTACGCGAGCTCCATCTCGGACTCGACCCCGGCCGTCCGCGTGATCCGGCAGCCGCCGGCCCCGGCGACCAGCGCGTCCAGCAACGCCGACTTGCCGACGCCGGCCTCACCGGTGAGCAGTAGCACCTGGCTACGTCCGGCCTTGGCTTCGCGGACCAGCCCGTTCAGTACGTCGGTCTCCCGCCGCCGGCCCCGGAGCTCCCGTTCTCCCATCCCCACGCCGGTCAGCCTAGACGGTGCTCCGCAGCGGGAGTCACGTGTCCAGCAGTTGCAAGGCCTCCGCGATCGAGGCAGTGACCGGAGCACCTGTGGCCTGTAGGGCTTCCAGGGTCATCGCGCCGGTCGTGACGAGGACGCACTGCGTGCCGGCGGCCTGTGCGGCGTTGGCGTCGTCGACGACGTCGCCGATCAGCACGACTTCGGTCGGGTCCAGTCGCTGCGCCTCCAGGTGCAGGCGCAGGCTGTCGGCCTTGGAGCCGCCACCCACCTCACCGGGCAGCCCGTCGATCCGGGTGAAGTACGACGTGAGGCCGTACTGCTCCACGGTCGGAGTCAGCCGCGAGTGGAACCACATCGACAGCAGCGACTGCGTCCGCCCGCTGTCGGTCCAGGCCCGCAGTGCGTCGTGGGTGCCGGCCGCGAGCTCGCAGGTGTGCAGGAGGGCGTCGTACCGGTCGTGGTAGAGCTTGTCGACCTGCGCCCACTCCTCCTCGTCCAGCGTGCGCTGCAGGACCTGCTCGTACGACAGCCGCATCGGCCGCGCGTACGCCGCCTGCCACTCGCTCCAGGTGAGGTCAGCCCGGCCGAACCCAGCGCAGACCTCGTTGACCGCCGCGAGTACGGCGTGGTTGTCGTTGAGGAGCGTGCCGTTCCAGTCCCAGACAACATGCGAAATCACAGCGTCACTGTAGTGGGATGGATGAAAGGATGCTGCCCATGCCGGATTTCGTCCACGCCCAAGACCTGACGGCCGGGTTCTACGCCGACGTAATCGCGCCGCAGCTCGAAGGGACCGCCCACGCGGCAGGCCTGCTGGGCTGGGGCTCGGACGTCCTCGGGTACGACACCGCCCGGTCGATGGACCACGGGTGGGGGCCGCGACTGGTCCTCCTGGTCGACGAGGGGCAGGTGGAGCCGGTCCGTCAACGGGTGGAGGACGCACTGCCGCACGACTACCAGGGCGTGCCTGTCCGGTTCGGCTGGGACACCCACGAGCCGGGACATCACATCACGGTCGCGACGCTCGGCGACTGGTTGCGCGATCACCTGGGGTTCGACGCGTCGCAGGGCATCAGCCAGACCGACTGGCTGGTGACACCGCAGCAGCAGATCCTCGGCGTGGTGCGAGGACGTGTGTACGCCGACGACGGCCGACTCGCCCCGGTGCGTGACGCCCTGTCCTGGTATCCGGACGAGCTCTGGCGCTGGATGCTCGCCTGCCAGTGGTCGCGGATCGCGCAGGAGGAGCCGTTCGTGCAGCGCACGCACGAGGTCGGCGACGAGCTCGGCTCGCGGGTCGTCACCGCGCGACTGGTGCGGGACGTGATGCGGCTGGCGCTGCTGCAGTCGCGGACCTACGCGCCGTACACGAAATGGCTGGGTACTGCGTTCGCCCGGCTGGGGCATCCGGACGGGCTGGACCAGGCGCTCGCCGATGCGGTTGCCGCGGGCAACTTCGCGGACCGGGAGCGGGCGCTGGTCACGGCGTACGAGCTGGTCGCCCGTCGGCACAACGCGCTCGGGATCACCGCCGAGCTCGACCCGGCGCCGCGCCCGTTCTTCGATCGCCCGGCGCTGATCCTGGGCGCCGGTCGGTTCACCGATGCCTGTCTGGACGCCGTCACCGATCCGCAGCTGAAGAGCTACGGTCTGATCGGTGCGATCGACCAGTTCGTCGACAGCACCGACGTGCTCAGCCAGGTGCCCACCTACCGCCGGCTCGTGGAGGTTTACCAGTGACCCCAATGACTCTGTCCAGGCACGTGATCAGCTCGGTCACGACCGCAAAGGTCGGGTTCGAGTACCTGCGGACCATCGGCAAGAACTCGTTCCTCGGCAGTCACGGCAGCGGTGGCGTCGTCACGGCGTACGTCGTGGAGACCGACCGCGGCGCGATCGGCTGGGGACTGCCGTTGTACGACGGGGATCCCGGACCGCTCGTCGGACGGTCGCTGGCGGAGCTGATCGATCCGGAGCGGGGTGTGATCGACCCGGCGGCGGAGTTCCTCGACTTCCCGCTGCACGATCTGGCGGCGCGGATCCTCGACGTTCCGGTGTACGCGATGCTCGGCGGCGCCGGGTCGCCGCGGGTGCGGTGTTACAGCGGCGGCATCTACTTCGACGACCTCGACGGCGGGATGGAGGCGATCCGGACGAACCTGGTGCAGGACCACGCGTTCGGGTTCCGCGACTTCAAGCTGAAGATCGGCCGCGGGCACCGGTGGATGGATCCGCGCGCCGGCCTGCAGCGCGACATCGAGGTCACCCGGCTCGCGCGCGAGCTGTACCCGGACGCCGGAATCCTTGTCGACGGCAACGACGGCTTCACCGTGAACGGCCTCTTCGAGTACCTCGACGGCGTCGCGGACTGCGACCTCTACTGGATCGAGGAGCCGTTCGCCGAACGCCGTCCCGACCTGCAGGCCCTGCATGACCGCCTGCGGGAGCTGCCGACCCGCCCGAAGGTCGCCGACGGCGAGTACGACCCGAACGTCGACCACGTCCTGCAGCTGGCGGGCGAGGGCCTCGTCGACGTCGCCCTGATGGACGTCATCAGCCACGGCCTCACCGGCTGGCGGCGCACGATGCCGCACTTGAAGGCCGAGGCCTCACCGCACGCCTGGGGCCTGCCCATCAAGACCCTGTACGCCGCCCACCTGGCCGCCGGCCTCGGCAACGTCCCCATCATCGAAGGCGTCCCCGGACCCGGCAGCTACACCCTCGAGGACGGCTACGTCGTCCTCCCGGAGCAGCCAGGCTTCGGCCTCAATCTGCCGTAGGTCCTGTCAGGCCGGCGGGGCCCAGGCCGGGTGAGGTGTGTCCGGGCCGGTGTACGGCGTGTCGGCGTAGTGCCGCTGAAGCTCCGCGAGTTGATCGGTCAGCGTGGCGCGGATGCCGGCGTACGCCGGGTCGTCGGCGACGTTGACGAGTTCTTCGGGATCCTTACCGAGGTCGTACAGCTCCCACTCGGCGGCGAACAGGCGGTCCGATGAGCCGGGAACGCCGAGGCCGGCGCCGTAGTAGTGGATGAGCTTGTGGTCTCGCGTGCGGATGCCGTAGTGCGCCGGGGCGTGGTGGTTGGGATCGTCGTGTTCCCAGTAGCGGTAGTAGATCGCCTCGGGCCAGTCCGCCACCTGCTCACCGCGCAGCAGCGGCAGGAAGCTCCGGCCCTGCGACGTGGGGAGAACGGCGGCCGCGTCCAGACCCGCCATGTCGAGGAACGTGGCGGCGAAGTCGACGTTGGTGACCATCGCGTCGCAGGTGCTGCCGGGCTCGATCACGCCCGGCCAGCGGATCATCATCGGCATCTGCAGCGACTCGTCGAACATCAGCCGCTTGTCGAACCAGCCGTGGTCGCCGAGGAAGAAGCCCTGGTCGGACGTGTACACCACGACGGTGTTCTCGGACAGGCCTTCGGCGTCCAGAACGTCGAGCAGCCGCCCGACGTTGTCGTCGATCGACTGGACGCACTGCAGGTAGTCCCGGAGGTACCGCTGGTACTTCCAGCGCATCCGCGCCTCGCGGTTCTCCGGGCCGCTCAGCTCCGCCGGTAGCTCCTCGCCCAGCTCCTCCGCGCCCAGGTCCTCCGCGACGGACATGCGAACGCCGCGGACCGCCTGGCTGCGCGAGCTGTGGTCGTCGAACAGCGTGCTCGGCTCCGGGATCGAACCGACCGGGTAGAGGTGCTTGTGCTTCTCGTCCGGCACCCACGGGCGGTGCGGGGCCTTGTGATGCACCAGCAGCAGGAACGGCCGCTCCGGGTCCCGCTGCCGGATCCAGTCGATGCTCTGATCCGTCACGATGTCGGTCGCGTACCCGGGTACGGTCTCGGCGCCGTCCGGGCCGATCATCAGCGGGTCGACGTACTCGCCCTGGCCGGGGAACACCCGCCAGTCGTCGAAGTGCCGCGGCGCGGACTCCGGCCGCTCGCCCAGGTGCCACTTGCCGAACAGCGCGGTCTGGTACCCGGCGTCCTTCAGCACCTCCGCGATCGTCGGCACGCGGTAGTCGATCTGGCTGAAGATCGACGCGACCCCGTTCACGTGGCTGTACGTGCCGGTCAGGATCGACGCCCGCGACGGCGAGCAGATCGAGTTCGTGCAGTACGTCGCGTCCATCCGGACCCCGTCCTGCGCCAGACGGTCCAGCTGCGGCGTGCGGTTGACCTTGCTCCCGTACGCCGAGATCGCGTGGGCGGCATGGTCGTCGGACATCACGAAGACGATGTTCGGAGTGGGCATCGTCTCACCCTAAATCAGCCGCGACCGGTTTTGGACATCGCTTACCCAAGCCCCTCGGTTGGCGTAGGTTTGTCGCTCATGGCCATGTTCGACCTTTCCCTCGACAAGCTCCGCGAGTACCGGCCCGACGTGGCCGCGCCCGCCGACCTCGTCGACTTCTGGCGCCGCTCGATCGAGAAGGCGCGCGCCGACGACCTGTCTGCCTCGTTCACCCCGATCGACAACAAGCTCGCGGTGATCGACACCTACGACGTCACGTACGCCGGGTTCGGCGGCTCGCCCGTGAAGGGCTGGCTGCACGTCCCGGCCGGTGCCACCGGCCCGCTGCCGACCGTCGTGCAGTACCACGGGTACTCCGGCGGCCGCGGCTTCCCGCACGCGACCACGCTGTGGGCGCAGGCCGGCTACGCGCACTTCGTGATGGACACCCGCGGGCAGGGCTACAGCGCGGGCGGCCCGGACGCCACGCCGGACGACACGCCGTACGCCGGTCTGAACCACACGCCCGGCTTCATGACCCTGGGCATCACCGACCCGGAGACGTATTACTACCGCCGCGTGTTCATCGACGCGGTGCGGGCGCTCGACGCCGCGCGGACGTCGCCGCTGGTGGACCCGGACAAGCTGATCGTCACCGGCGGCAGCCAGGGCGGCGGCATCTCGATCGCCGCGGCCGGCCTCGCGCCGATCGCCGGGATCGAGCTGCTCGGCTGCGCTCCCGACGTACCGTTCCTGTGCCACTTCCAGCGGGCGCTGCAGATCACCGACAAGGACCCGTACGGCGAGATCACGCGGTACCTGAAGGGCTTCCGGCACGACGTCGACGCGGCGCTCACCACGCTCAGCTACTTCGACGGCGTGAACCTCGGCCGGCTGGCCACGGCGCCGGCGCTGTTCTCGGTCGCGCTGATGGACGCCACCTGCCCGCCGTCGACGGTGTTCGCCGCGTTCAACCACTACGGCGCGACCGGGAGCGAGCAGAAGGACATCGAGGTCTACCACTACAACAACCACGAGGGCGGCCAGACGTACCAGCAGCTCGCGCAGCTCGACTGGTTCGCGGGGATTTTCGGAGCCACCGAGAAGTAGGCCCTGTCTGTCATCGGGCGCCCGATGAGTTTCCGGTCCCGCTGTCGTTACACGGTCATCGATGTCGGTCAGACTGGACCGACCGTGACCGCGGGAGGCCGCAATGGACTGGAAACTCGAACTCGTGATCGTGCCGGTGTCGGACGTGGACCGGGCCAAGAAGTTCTACACCGAGCAGCTCGGCTTCGCCGAGGACGTCGACCACCGGGCGGGCGACTCGTTCCGGGTGGTGCAACTGACCCCGCCCGGGTCGGCGTGCTCGATCACGATCGGGACCGGGCTGACGACAGCGACGCCGGGCGCCTACCAGGGCACGCACCTGGTGGTGAACGACATCGAGGCGGCGCACGCCCGGCTGGTCGAGCGTGGTGTGGAGGTCAGCGAGCCGTTCCACTTCACCGCCGACGGAAAGCAGGCCGGTCTCGCCCCGAACCGGGGTGACTACGCGACCTTCCTCTCCTTCGAGGACCCGGACGGCAACGGCTGGACGGTCCAGGAGGTGGGGAAGGCCACATGAGCACGCTGGAGGAGTTGGCGTTCGCGGGTGACGAGTCCGCGTTCGCCGACCTCGCCGGACAGTACCGCCGGGAGCTCCACGTGCACTGCTACCGCATGCTGGCGTCGTTCGACGACGCGGAGGACGCTGTCCAGGAGACACTGCTCCGGGCGTGGCGCAGCCTGGACCAGTACGACGGTCGAACGTACTTCCGCGCCTGGCTCTACCGGATCGCGACCAACGTCTGCCTGGACCTGACCAGGCGGCAATCCCGGCGTACGACGGCACCGAACGACCTCATGTGGTTGCAGCCGTACCCGGACCGGCTGCTCGACGAGGTCGCTCCGCCGACCGACCAGCCCGACGCGGTCGCGGTGGATCGGGAGACGATCGAACTGGCCTTCCTGATCGCGCTGCAGGCGTTGCCCGCTCGTCAGCGAGCCGCCCTGATCGCCCGCGACGTCCTCGGCTGGTCCGCCGCGGAGACGGCCGGCCTGCTGGAGACCAGCGTGGCCGCGGCGAACAGCGCGCTGCAGCGCGCCCGGGCAACGATGCAGCAGCGGCTGCCGGCCCGGCGTGCCGACTGGAGCGCGCCGCGGCCGACTGCCGAGGAGCGGGACGTGCTGGACCGCTTCATCGACGCACATCAGCGGTGTGACGTCGCGGCGGCGGTCGCGATCGCGGCCGAGGACCTGCGGGTCTCGATGCCGCCGGACCGGATGTCGTTCGCCGGGCTGACCGCGTGCCTGCCGCTGCTGGAGCGAGCCTTCGGGCCGGACCGGGACGGCGAGTGGCGGCTGGTCCCGACGTCCGCGAACCGGTTGCCCGCGGCAGCGTCTTATCTGCTGCGGCCGGGGGACACCGTGTGGCGGGCGTTCAAGCTCGACGTACTGCGGATCAGCGACGGGAGGATCACCGAGATCATGACCTTCGGGTACTCCCGTTTCCCGGCCTTCGGCCTCGCGGACCGGTTGACCCCCTAATGTGGAACACATGCTCGGACTACCCACGGGGATCCAGGCCTGCTTGTTCGACCTGGATGGCGTGCTCACCGACACTGCTGCCGTCCATGCCGCCGCGTGGAAGGAGATGTTCGACGAGTTCCTCCGCGAGTACTCGGCGCGGCACGGGATACCGTTCCGGCCGTTCGACGCGCGGGCGGAGTACGACGCCTACGTCGACGGCAAGCCGCGGGCCAGCGGGGTCCGCGACTTCCTGACCGCGCGCGGCATCACGCTGCCCGAGGGCACCGCGGAGGACCCGCCGGCGGCGATGACCGTGAACGGCCTCGGCAACCGGAAGAACGAGGCCGTTCAACGGCGGATCCGGACCGAGGGTGTGCACGTCTTCGAGGGCTCCCGGCGGTACCTCCGGGCCGCCGAGCAGGCCGGGCTCCGCCGGGCGGTGGTGTCGTCGAGTGCGAACACCCGCGAGGTACTCGACGTCACCGGACTCGCGAAGTACGTCGAGGAGATCGTTGACGGCGTGACGATCCGCACCGAGGGCTTGCGGGGCAAGCCGGCGCCGGACACGTTCCTGGCCGCGGCCGAGCGGTTCGGGGTCGCCCCGTCCGCGGCGGCCGTGTTCGAAGACGCGCTCGCCGGCGTGTCCGCCGGCCGTTCGGGCCACTTCGGGCATGTGATCGGAGTAGACCGCGTCGGTCAGGCCGCCGGGCTGAAGGCGCACGGCGCCGACGTGGTGGTCCGGGACCTGGCGGAGCTGCTGGGGTCCGGCGTACCGGCCGAACTGCCGGGTGATCTGGAGGGCGAATGATCGATCGAGGCCATCATCCGATCGAGCCGTGGCGGCTGCGCGAGACGCGGCTCGCGCTGGACAAACTGGCCCAGTCGGAGTCGCTCTTCGCGCTCTCGAACGGGCACATCGGCCTGCGCGGCAACCTCGACGAGGGCGAGCCGTACGCGATCCCCGGCACGTACCTGAACTCGTTCTACGAGCAGCGCCCGCTCCCGTACGCCGAGGCCGGCTTCGGCTACCCGGAGTCCGGGCAGACGCTGGTCGACGTCACCAACGGCAAGCTGATCCGGCTGCTCGTCGACGACTCGCCGTTCGACATCCGCTACGGCTACCTGAGCAAGCACGAGCGGTCGCTGGACTTCCGTACCGGCATCCTCGAGCGCGACGTCGACTGGACCTCACCGGGCGGCAAACGGATCAGGGTCCGCAGCCGCCGGATGGTGTCGCTGACCCAGCGCGCCATCGCCGCGATCGAGTACGTCGTGGAGCCGGTCGATCAGCCCGCCCGGTTCGTGATCCAGTCCGAACTGGTCGCGAACGAGACACAGCCCAAACTGTCGGACGATCCGCGCGTGGCCGCCGTACTGGACAACCCGTTGAAGCCGGTCAGCCATGACGGCGGCGAGCACGGGACCGTCCTGATCCACCGGACGACCCGCAGCCAGCAGTTGATGGCCGCCGCGATGTCGCACGAGGTGGACACCTCGGTCCGGTACGCGATGGACCAGGACGTCCGTGAGGACTGGGCGCGGACCACGGTGATCTGCCAGCTGCAGCCGGGCGAGAGCCTGCGCGTGGTGAAGTACCTGGCGTACGGGTGGTCCAGCCTGCGGTCGGAGACCGCGATCCGGGACCAGGTCGCGGCCGCGCTGGCCAGTGCGCGCTTCTCCGGCTGGGACGGTCTGACCAGGCAGCAGGTCGAGTTCCTGGACGACTTCTGGGACGGCGCCGACGTCGAGGTGCAGGGTCATCCCGAGCTGCAGCAGGCGGTCCGGTTCGCACTGTTCCACGTACTGCAGGCCGGTGCGCGCGCCGAGCGGCGCGCGATCCCGTCCAAGGGGCTGACCGGTGCCGGGTACGACGGGCACACGTTCTGGGACACCGAGGGATTCGTCCTCCCGGTGCTGACCTACACGATGCCGGACGCCGCCGCCGACGCACTGCGCTGGCGGCATTCGACGCTGGAGCTGGCGAAGCAGCGGGCCGAGGAGCTCGGCTTCCGCGGCGCGGCGTTCCCGTGGCGGACGATCCGCGGTCAGGAGTGCTCCGGTTACTGGCCCGCGGGTACGGCGGCCTTCCACATCAACGCCGACATCGCCGAAGCGGTGATGCGGTACTACCGCGCCACCGGCGACAGCGCCTTCCTCGAGGAGGTCGGGCTGGAGCTCCTGGTCGAGACGGCCCGGTTGTGGATGTCGATCGGCCACCACGACCGCGACGGCCGCTGGCACCTGCCCGGCGTCACCGGCCCGGACGAGTACAGCGCCGTTGCCGACGACAACGTTTTCACGAACCTGATGGCGGCGCGCAACCTGCGGGCCGCGGCCACGATCGCGGCGAAGCTGCCGGCGCGGGCGCGGGAGCTCGGCGTCGACAGCGAGGAGGAGGCCATTTGGCGGGACGCCGCCGCCGCTGTCTACGTGCCGTACGACGAGGCGCTCGGCGTCCACCCGCAGTCCGAAGGGTTCACCGGGTACGCCGTGTGGGACTTCGATGCGTACAAGGACAAGTACCCGCTCCTGCTGCACGCGCCGTACTTCCAGCTGTATCGCACGCAGGTCGTGAAGCAGGCCGACCTGATGCTGGCGACGTACTGGTGCGGTGACGCGTTCACGCCCGAGGAGAAGGCGCGGAACTTCGACTACTACGAGCGGCTCACGGTGCGGGACTCGTCGTTGTCGGCGTGCGTGCAGGCTGTGATGGCGGCCGAGGTCGGTCATCTGGATCTCGCGTACGACTACGCCTACGAGGCCGCGCTGATCGACATGCGCAACCTGCACCGCAACACCGGCGACGGTCTGCACATGGCGTCGCTCGGTGGCGCCTGGAGTGCGCTGGTCGCGGGCTTCGGCGGATTGCGGGACCAGGGCGACATGCTGAACTTCGATCCGGCGTTGCCGATCGGACTGGCCGGGCTGAGCTTCACGGTCCGCTGGCGTGGCGTCCGGTTGAAGGTGGAGATCGACCCGGTGTCGGTGAAGTACACCGTGCACGACGGGCCGGACGCCTCGATGACGTTGCGGCATGCCGGCGAGGAGATCACCGTCACCGCGAAGCAGCCCGCGATCCGGACCTTGGAGAAGCGCCGGCCGCTGCTGCCCCGGCCACCACAGCCGCCGGGGCGCGAACCCCTCCCGGCGATGGCGATCAACGAAGGCAGATGATCAGGGCCCGGCCGCGGTGGTGAGGAGGCGGCTGTTGGGCAGCAGACGTGGGACGCTGCCCAGGCGGTTGATGACGGCCGCGCCGAGTTGACCGGTGGCTCGGGCGTCGCCGCCCAGCAGCGCCTGGTAGCTCGCGCGGCAGGCGTAGCGGGGGCCGCCGAGAACCGCGACGTACAACTCGATGTCCGGGAGGTTCGGGTAGGCCTTGAGCGCGCGCAGGGTGCCGCGCGCGCAACGGATCAGGGTCGGGCGGCTGCGGTCGGAGCCGGTCTTCAGCAGCAGCTGGTCGGCAAGACCTTTGGTGACGAAGTACTGCGCGCTCGACGCCCGGTCCTGGACGTAGCGGACGCTCGCCGTCTCCTTCGCGTCGTCGGTGAGCGCGCAGACCGCCCATTGCGGCGGCAGCGTGACGATCTGGCTCTTCGGTACGTACGGCGGGATCCCGGGCACCGCGGCGACGCCGCCGCTGTTGTTGACCGCGGTCAGCGCGGCTCGCGACGCCGCGTCCTTCGGGTTCGCGTGCGGCGCTGAGGCGAGGCGGGTCGTGAAGGCGGCGTCGGGAATGACGACGACCGTCAGGCTGCCCGTGTTCTTCAGCAGCAGCGACGTACGGCTCGGGTCCGTGCTGAGGGTCAGCTGGACGCCGTCGGTCTCGGACTCCGCCGCGAGCTGCTCGGTCGACTTGGCGCAGTCGACCGCCGGTCTGAGCGCCGGCTGCGTTCGCGGTACGACGATCGAGGGCGTCCGGGCCGGAACGCCCTGACCCGAACCCTCGGCGACCGTACAGCCGGCGGCGCCCAGCAGGCCCGACAACACCAGCAATACCGCACAGGGCATGAGCGCCCGATTACGCACCGCCACGACAACCCCCTGAATCCCGAGCCTCAGGTCCCCACCCGCTCGGCTTACCTTGCTTCCACCATACTGTCCGTGCCCCGACTTAACCTCATGTCGTGACCGTTCATCACCTGTCGAAGCGAGACGCCCGCCGGCTGGCAGTGCGGGCCCAGCTGCTCACGAGCGAGCGACCGGCGGATCTGTACGACGTCGTCCGCGGGCTCAACGTGCTGCAGCTCGACCAGACGGCGTACGTCGCGCCGAACGCGGACCTGGTGATGTGGAGCAGGCTCGGGTCGTCGTACGACCCGTCCGAACTGGCGGACGCGCTGGCATCGCAGCAGCTGTTCGACCTGCGCGGGTTCCTCCGGTCGCCGGAGACGATCGCGCTGTTCCGGGCCGAGATGGCGGCGTGGCCGGGCGACGGGGAGTTGCTCGACTGGCAGGAGTACCGGCGCGACTGGGTGCGGGCGAACGAGGGGTGCCGCGAGGACATCCTCGAGCGGCTGCGTCAGGACGGCCCGCTGGTGATGCGGGAGCTGCCCGACACCTGTGTGCGGCCGTGGAAGTCGAGTGGGTGGACCAACAACCGGAACGTGTCGCAGATGCTCGAGTTCATGGTGCAGCGCGGGGAGGTCGCGATCGCCGGACGCGAGGGCCGGGACCGGCTCTTCGACCTGGCCTCGCGCGTGTATCCGGACGACCCGGTCGTGCCGCTCGCGGACGCGCTGCGGATCCGGGACGAGCAGCGGCTGCGGTCGATGGGCATCCTGCGGGCGAAGGGGCCGGCCTGTCCGGGCGAGCCGCTCGACGCGGGCGCGGCGGGGGAGCGGGCCCTGGTGGAGGGCGTCCGCGGCGAGTGGCGCGTCGATCCGGAGCTGCTCGGGCAGCCGTTCACCGGACGGACGGCGATCATCTCGCCGCTCGATCGGCTGGTGTACGACCGGAAGCGGCTGACCGAGATCTTCGAGTTCGACTACCAGCTGGAGATGTACAAGCCGGTCACCAAGCGCCGCTGGGGATACTTCGCGCTGCCGATCCTGCACAACGACCGCCTGGTCGGAAAGCTCGACGCGATGGCTGACCGCAAAGCCGGGATTCTCCGCGTCGACGCACTGCACGAGGACGAGCCGTTCTCGAAGACGCTGACCGCCGCCGTCCACCGCGAGATCCGCGACCTGGCCCGCTGGCTTCGGCTGGAACTTGTGACGAGCCCTTGACCAACGGTTCTGTTCACGTAAACATCCAGGGGTGAGAGCAACCCTGCGCAGTCTCGCCGCCATCCTGCTGTCCCTCCTCGCGCTCTGTGCATCGCTGAGTGCCGCGCTGACCGTGCCTGCCGCGGCGGCCCAGCCGCGGACGAGCGACTTCCGTGGGGTCAACTGGGCCGATCCACGGGACAACTACGCCGACGACGAGGTGGTGCCGTCCGGGCTGAGTACGGCGGACGACTACCGGACGACGTACCGCAAGGCGACCGGGATCGTGGGCGAGTTCCGCAAGGAACTGAAGGCGAACACGGTCCGGCTGCCGATCAACCCGTCGAGCGTCGGGACCGACTGGTGGCGCTCGTACCGTGGCGCGATCGACGCCGCGGTGGACGGCGGCTTCAAGGTGATCCTCAGCTACTGGGAGGCCGACAACGCCAAGGACGGCCGGGTCGACGATCCGGCCGCGTACGCGGCGATGTGGGACACCGTCGTGAAGGCCTACGGGAAGAACGCGCGTGTGTACTTCGAGCCGATGAACGAGCCGTTCGGGTACACGCTGGCCGAGTGGGTCTCGCTCACGTCGGCGTGGATCGCCAGGCACAGCGACGTACCGCGCGGGCGGATCGTGATCTCCGGGACCGGCTACAACGACAACGTCACCGGGGTCGGCGCGGCGCTCGAACTGCAGGGCACCTTGCTGTCACTGCACTTCTACGGCTTCTGGGCCTCCGACGAGACCGAGTCCGCCTGGCTGGCGAACCTGCGGCCGCGGATCGGTACGTACGGCTGGCGGACGATCATCGACGAGGCCGGTTCACCGATGACGATCGGCCTGAACTACGGCAACCACGAGGGCAACGTCTACACGGCGTACCTCGGTGCGCTCACGCAGGTCGCCCGCGAGCAGCAGATGGGTGTCGTCTACTGGCCCGGCCTGCGCACCGGTGACTCGTACTCGATGACCACGCAGGTCGCGCCGGCCGACCTCGAGGTCAACAGCATCAGCGGGCGCGATCAGCTCTGGTGGGGCTGGGGTCTGCTCAAGGAGGAGCCGACGAACAGCGAGCCGCCCGCACCGCCGGGCGAGCCGCTGCGTGGCGTGGCCAGCAACCGCTGCGTCGACGTACCGGGCTTCTCGACCAGCCCTGGTACGGCGCTCGACCTGTGGGACTGCAACAACGGCGGCAACCAGTCGTGGAACCTGACGTCCCAGAACGAACTCACGGTCTACGGCGACAAGTGCATGACCGCCGGTACGTCGGCCGTCACCATCGAGACCTGCACCGGCGCCGCCGACCAGGTGTGGCAGCTCAATCCCGACCAAACCGTGACCTCGTCCGCCGGCTGCCTGACCGCGACCGGAACGGGCAACGGCGCAGCCGTCGTCGTTGCCGCCTGCAACGGCTCCGCCGACCAACGGTGGCTGCGCTCCTGAACGTACCGGACAGCGCGGCTACGCCTCGAGGCGTTCGTCGGTCTGGAGTTCGTGGAGGAGTTGGCGGACCTCGGCGGCTTCGGGGGAGCCGTAGGTTTCGAAGCGCTGCAGGGACTCGGTGAGGTGGGTGGTGTCGGCGCTCGCCTCGCCGAGGATGCGGTGCGCCCGGGCGATGCCGAGCAGTGAACTGGTCTCCTGATGGATGGCGAGTGCGGTGTGCCCGGACTCCATCGCTGCGTCGGTCTGACCGAGCGCCAGCTGGATCCGGGCGAGGTCGACGTACGCGTCGCCCTCGTGCAGCCGGTAGCTTCCGGCCGCCAGCGCGATGGCCTCGCGGGCCCGTGACTCTGCCAGAGCGAGCGACGACTCGGACAGCTCGACCAGCGCCAGCCCGCGGACCGCGTGCGCCCGGTACTCGCGCAGCAGGTCCGAATCCGTCGCGGCGAGCACCTGCTCGAACGCATCCCGGGCCGCCTTGGCATCGCGGCGTTGCAGATGGCAGAAGCCCAGCTCGTTCAGGCTGTGGACGCGGATGCGGAGATGCTCGAGCTCCTCGGCGCGACGGATCGCCGCCGTGAGCAGTGCGATGCCCTCGTCCACCCGTCCGGAATCGCGGTACCAACTGCCCTGGATGTATTCGAGGACACCGCGTCGCCCCTCGTCGCGTAGTTGCTCGACCAGCCGCCTGCCCTGGGCGAACAGCTCCTCCAAACCGTCGACCTGACCGATGGTGATCCTGGTGTGGCACAGATTCAGCAGGCCGGCGACAGACAATGACGGCGTCCGGTCCCCGGCGATCTCCAGCATCCGCTCGTACGCGCGCAGCCCTCCGTGCAGCTCGCCGCGGCTGAGGGCGAGGTTCCCCAAGTGCAGGAAGGTCAGCGTCAGCCCGACCGTGTGACCTGCTTGTTCTTGCAGGTCGCGGGCCTGCGAAAGGTACTCGGCCGCGGCCTTCGGATCGTTGCTGCGGAGGCGGACGACGCCGGCTGAGTACAGCGCGTGGCCGAGCACCGAAGGGTCGCCGGCGCGTTCACCGGCCGCGACCATCCCGTCGATCAGCTCGCCGGGCATCGAGCGGCCGCTCACGCTCCAGAGCGCGCTGACCTCGCCCAGCACCAGGGCGATGGCGTGCGGGTCGCCGGCCGTCCGCGCGACCTCCAGCACCAGGTCGAGAGCCGCCAGGACGTCGCTGGCGTACCCGTGCCGATCCATGTCCGCGATCACACCGACGGTGAGGTGCCAGCACCAGTGCACCGGACCGTCGGCGGCGCAGGCACGCACCGCCGCGATGATGTTGTGGAACTCGGCCTTGAGCCACGCGACCGCCGCGGTCGCGTCGGCGAGGCCGACCTGGGGCACCTCGGGCAACGGCGGGCAGGGCGCCTGCAGCCGCAGCGAGATGAGGAAGCCGGCTGCTTCCTCCTTGCCGAGGTAGTACCAGGTGTAGAGCCGGTCCAGCGCGGCCACGCGGTCGTCCGGCGACTCGGCGGCGTCCGCCTGGTGGCGCGCGAAGTCCCGGACGAGGTCGTGGAAGCGGTAGCGTCCGGCCGCGTGCTCCTCGAGCAGATGCGCGTTGGTCAACGTCCGTACGGCGGAACGCGCGGCCGCGACCGGCACCGCACCGAGGGCGGCGAGCGCGTCGGCCGTGAAGTCCAGCCCTGGAACGAGACCGGCCAGGCGGAACAACCGCCGTACGTCGGGCGGAAGGTGGTGGTAGGACAGGTCGAACGCCGCCGCGACAGCCGATTCCTCGTCGTCGTCGAGCGCAAGGACCGGCAGACCACGTTCGCGCAGTACGGCGAGATAGTCGCCCAGCGAGCGGTGCGGCTCGTCGGCCAGTTGGGCGGCCGCGATCCGGACAGCGAGTGGCAACCGGCCGCACGCCTCGACGAGCTCCGCGGCCGCAGCCGGCTCGGCGGCCACCCGCCCGTCGTCGAGCAGTTCGGCGAGCAGGGAGACCGCGTCGGCGGTGTCGAGCGTGCCGAGACGGATCCGCCGCGCTCCTTCGCGGGCGATCAGGCCGGACAGACTGTTGCGGCTGGTGACCAGCGTGAGGCAGCTGGAGGTTGCCGGGAGCAACGGCCGGACCTGGTCGGTGGTGGCGGCGTTGTCCAGCAGCACCAGCATCTTCCGGCCGGCGATCCGGGTCCGGAGCTCGGCCGTCGCGTCCGCGAGCGAATCCGGGACCACATCGGTACCGAGAGCACGCAGCAGATGGCCCAGGGCCTCCCGCGGCTCGATGGCCGGTCCCGTCGCGTGCCCGCGGAGGTCGAGGTACAGCTGGCCGTCGCCGTACCGGTCGGCGACCTGGTGCGCGTGGTGGACGGCCAACCCGGTCTTGCCCACCCCGGCCATCCCGGTGACCACGACGAGTCCGTCCATCCGGGTCGCGAGATCACCGAGTTCGGTCTCGCGCCCGTGGAACCCACCCGGCGCCGGCGGCAACTGTGCCGGCCGCGGCGCACCGCTGTGGGTCGGTGCGCTCCGCGGCGGTGGTTCCAGGTCCAGCGCGGGGTCTTCGGCGCGGATGGCGTCGTACAGCTCCCTGAGTTCCCGGCCTGGCTCCGTCCGGAGCTCGCGGAGCAGCCGCTGGTGTGTCGTGCGGTACGTGAGCTCGGCACGAGACCGCCGCCCGGACCGGTACTGCGCGAGCATCAGCAGGCCGACGAGCCGCTCGCGCAGCGGGTACCTGGCGGACAGCTCGGACAGCTCCGGGACGATCTCCGGCGCCCGGCCGGCCCGTAGTTCGGTGTCGTACAGCTCCTCGGACGCGATCATCCTTGCCTCGGACAACCGTCGTGCGTCGGCCGCGACCAGCGCCGTGTCCTCGAACCCGTCGTACGGCGAACCGCGCCACAGGCCGAGCGCGCTCCGGAAGCCCGCCACCGCGGCGGCCAGGTCGCCCTCGGCGGCCGCGTTCCGTGCGGTGGAATGCAGGTTGCCGAAGACGGTGGCATCCAGCTCGTCCGGAGCGACGTCGAGTTGGTACCCGCCGGGGACCGCCCGGAGGCGCTCGGCGCGGTCGAGCACGCCACGCAGGCGGTGGACGTGCACCTGGAGACTGTTCGCCGGTCGCCGCGGAGCGTCGTCGTCCCACAGCGCGTCCACGAGTACGTCGACCGCCACCGGCCGGTTCGCCCGGACCAACAGGATCGCCAGCAACCTCCGGCGGAAGGCGGAGATCGGCTCGACGACCCGCCCGTCGACGACGACCTGAACGGTCCCCAGCACCTCGAAGCGCACTCGCCCTCCCGCGGTCGAGCCCTCATCATTCCCGATGAAGGGGGCTCGGCCTCACGAAAGCCCACACCGTAGGACAGCCAGTCCCTGCGGACAGCGGCGCCGGGACCCGGCCCCGAAGATGAGAGATCTGTAATGTTCGGCTCATGCGGCTCTTCGGGAGGGATCGCAGGCTGTGAGTATGCGATCTCCACGCCTGATCTTCGCGGTCGTCGCCGGGGTGCTGGTGCTGACCGGCTTCCTGCTGCCGCGATACCTGGCCGACCGGTCGCGGCCCGACCTGGGCGAGACCGTCGTCGTCCCGGCGTCCACGTCCACCCCCACCCCCACTCCTCCGGCCAGTCCGACGACGGGCCCGCCGACGCCGACCCGGGCGACGACCGGTCCCGGCGCCGACCCGGTCTCGCCGGGGGAGGCCCGGTCGGCGGGACAGGACGACGAGGACGACCCGACGGACGACCCGGACGACGATGGCTGACGGGGTCGCCGATGGTGAGCGGCCGCAACCCCGTCAGCCATGGTGGGCGGGCCTGGGCGGAATCGGGCGGCCGGTCGTCAGCGCGCGGGTGCGGATCATCGGGTGGATGGTCGGCGTCCTGGCGCTCGCGCTGGCGGCGCTGGTGTTCCTCACCTGGGAGGTGCTGTCGGCCCGCGCGGATGCTTCCGCGGACGACGAGCTGACCCACGAGGCGAACAAGTTCCGCGCGTTCGCCGCGTCACCGGCCGCGGCCTCGTTCACGCGCCCGCAGGACCTGCTCGACCGCTGGCTGCAGAGCAACCTGCCGGACGACTCCGAGGCCTTCTTCACGATCATCGACGGTCACGAGTTCCACCGCAGCCAGGGCACCCCACCGGCCCGCCTCGACACCGACCCGGCCTTCGTCAAGCGCCTGGCGACCGCCACCGAGCCGTCGTACGGCTGGGTCGACAGCGCCGCGGGCAAGGTCCGGTACGGCGTACTTCCCGTGCGGATCGGGACTCAGCCGGTGCGGGCCCAGCTGGTCGTACTGGAATTCCGCGACGTGATCGCCCGGCCCTCGATGGACGCGGCCCGGGCGCTGGCGATCATCGCGGCGATCACACTGGTCCTCGCCGCCGGTGCCTGCTGGCTGGTCACCGGCCGGGTGCTCGCCCCGATCCGCCAGTTGCGCGCGACCGCCGAGCGGATCGGCGAGACCGACCTGCGCCGGCGGATCGAGGTCGTGGGCAACGACGACGTCGCGCAGCTCGCCGGGACGTTCAACACCATGCTGGACCGGCTGGAAGAGGCGTTCGATGCACAGCGGGAGTTCGTCGACAACGCCGGCCACGAGCTGCGGACCCCGATCACCGTGATCCGCGGTCACCTCGAGCTGATGGGCGACGACCCGGCCGAGCGAGCCGAGACGAAGGCGCTCGTCCTGGACGAACTGGCCCGGATGAACCGGATGGTCGACGACCTGCTCGTGCTGGCCAAGAGCGACCGGCCGGACTTCCTCCAGCTGGACGAGGTCGACTTCACCGATCTCGTCGTCGAGGTGGTCGCGAAGGCGCGGGCGCTCGGTGACCGGAGATGGCGGGTCCACACGACCGCCGACGCGACGTACGTCGCCGACGGGCAGCGGCTCACGCAGGCGCTGATGCAGCTGGTGTCCAACGCGGTCCGGCACACGAAGCCAGGCGACCGCATCGAGGTCGGCTCGCATCTGGACGCCGACGGCAGCGCCCTGTTGTGGGTGGCCGACTCCGGGCCGGGTGTCTCGCCCGACGATCGCGAGCGGATCTTCGACCGGTTCGCCCGCGGCGGCGGCCAGCGACGGACCGACGGCGCCGGGCTCGGGCTGGCGATCGTCCGCTCGATCCTGCGGGCGCACGGCGGTGACGTCCGGCTCGCACCGGGGCCGGGCGCCCGCTTCGAACTGACGCTCCCGGCCGCCGGCCCGGGCGGCGGGACGGTGGAGGATCCGCACCGATGAACCGCATTCTGATCGCCGAGGACGAGGACCGGATCGCGTCGTTCGTCGAACGCGGCCTGCGCAGCAACGGCTTCGTCACCACGGTCGTCGGCGACGGTCAGACGGCGTACCAGGAAGGGGCCACCGGCAACTACGACCTGATGGTCCTGGACATCGGCCTGCCGAGGCTGGACGGGTTCACCGTCCTGCGCAGGCTCCGGGAGGCGCGGGTGACGATGCCGGTGGTGATCCTGACCGCGCGGGACAGCGTGCGGGACACGGTCGCGGGGCTGGAGGGCGGCGCGGACGACTACATCGCCAAGCCGTTCGCCTTCGAGGAGCTGCTCGCCCGGGTGCGCCTGCGGTTGCGCGCCGACAGTACGCCGGACACCGGCATCCTGCAGGTCGGCAGTCTGAGCCTCGACCTGCGGACCCGCCGGGCGTTCGTCGGCGACCGCAGCGTCGAGCTCACGGCGCGGGAGTTCCTGCTCACCGAGGTGTTCTGCCGGCACCCGGACCAGGTGCTGTCCCGCGAACAGCTGCTCTCCCAGGTCTGGGGATTCGACTTCGACCCGGGGTCGAACGTGGTCGACGTCTACGTCCGCTACCTGCGGCGCAAGCTCGGCGCGGACCGGATCCAGACCGTGCGGGGGATGGGGTACCGCCTGCTTCCGTGAGAGGTCTCTCATCGACGCCTCAGAACGGTCTCACGGGCCGACGGAAGAGTGGTCGCATCATCAAGCCACTGGGAGGAATCCATGTCCGGTCTGGCCTCGGCGATCCCCGCCGACCTGCTCGCCGTCGCACTGCTTGCCTACGGCACCTACTTCCGCCGCTACCACCGGCGCGACCTGATGCTGGCGTACGTCGCGCTGAACACCGGAGTGCTCGCGGTGACCGCGATGCTGGCCGGTAGCGGCGCCGGGATCGGGCTCGGCCTGGGCCTGTTCGGCATCCTGTCGATCATCCGGCTCCGGTCGGACTCGATCACCCAGGAAGAGGTCGCGTACTACTTCGTCGCGCTCGCGATGGGCCTGATCAGCGGCCTGCACCCGGGTCCGTTCTGGCTCGCGCCCGCGCTGTGCTTCCTGCTGGTCGGCGTCATGTACGTCGTGGACCACCCGCGTTTCACCCGCCGGTCGTACCGCCAGAAGGTCGTGCTCGACCAGGCGTACCCGGACGTCCGCGACGTCGGCCCCGCGCTGGAGCGGCTGCTGCAGGCCGACGTCCGGTACTTCGTCGTCCTCGATCTGGACCTCGTCACCGACACCACCGTCGTCGACGTGCGCTACCGCAGCCGCCCGCAGTTCCGCCCGGCGGTCGAGGCCACGCACCGGTTCGAGCGGTACGCGTCGTGAACCGGCGTACGCACGCGGCCGTGATCGGGGCGCTGGCCCAGGTGCCGCCGATCACGCTCGCCGACGTCCTGAACGAGGCCGCGCTGCAGGTCCGGGTGGACCGCAAGTACCTGGTGCCGATCGGTGCGTTCGTCGAGTTGGTCAACCGGCTGAGCGGCCGGTTCGCCGTCCTGGAGATCGACGGGCAGCGGATGTTCCGGTACGAGTCGGTGTACTTCGACACGCCGTCGTACGGGCTCTACCGGCAACACGTGCAGCGGCGGCGGCACCGGTACAAGGTCCGGACGCGGTCGTACCTCGACAGCGGGGAGTGCAGCTTCGAGGTGAAGCTCAAGGGCAACCGGTCCGAGACGATCAAGGCACGGCTGCCCTACCCGGTGGCGGACCGCTCCCGGCTCACCGGGGACGCGCAGGCGTTCCTGGCCGAGCAACTGCTGGCCGCGTACGGCATCGACAGCCATGACACGTTGCGACCGGCGCTCACCACGACGTACCGGCGCAGCACGCTGACCGATCCGGTCGCGCACGAGCGGTTGACGTGCGACGTAGGCCTCCGGTTCTTCGACGCGACGGCCGCGGTCGACGTACTCCCGGACACCGTGCTGGTCGAGAGCAAGACCGCCGGCCGGGCGGGGGCGGCGGACCGCGTCCTGCGCGACCTTCAGGTCAGGCCGGTGCAGGTGAGCAAGTACTGCGTCGCCGCGGCACTGCTGAAGCCCGGTCTCCGCTCCAACCCGTGGCACCGGACCGTGCGGAGATTCACTGACTTCGCTGGGCCCCGGCGTGGATGATGTGCGCATCCGGCCCGGGGAAGAACAGTGTCTCGGCGCCGGTGTCGTTCCAGTGCACCAGGTACGGCGGTGCGCCGTCCGGGTCGTGCACCTCGACGATCTGGCCCTCACGCCGGTGCGCCATCAGGTGACTGCTCTCGACGACGACCTGGTCGCCCGCTGCTGCTTTCACCACATCCACCTCCTCACCTCCCAGCTTGATACCGACAGCCCGCCGACACCACCCCTCAGCGGAGGTCGGCGGCAAGCCGGACGGCGAGTCCCGCGAAGATCGCCGCAGTGACCCGCTCGAGCCGGCGCCGGATGCGGCGGCCGGCGCGGAAGATGCGATCGGTGAGCGTACCGGCCAGCAGCGCGGCGCCGGCGTCGACCGGGAAGCCGACCATGATGAACACCGCGCCGAGCACCAGGAATTGCAGCGTCGCGGGCCAGCTGCCGCTGCCGGTGGTGATGAACTGTGGGACGAAGGCCAGGTAGAACAGGATGACCTTCGGATTCGCGAGGTTGGTGAGGGTTGCCATCACGTAGGTCCGGCGTAGCGTCCGGCGAGGCAGCTGCGGCGTCTCCTCGGTCGTCGTGACCTCCTGCCCGCTCGCCCGCCAGGTCAGGTACGCCAGGTAGAGCAGAAAGGCCGCTCCAGCGATCCGTACTCCGTTCAGCACCTGCGGCGCGGCCTGGATCAACGCCCCCAGGCCCAGCGCCGCCGCCACGCTGTGCACGGCAAGCCCGGTCGACATCCCGGCCGCGGCTACCACTCCGGTACGGCGTCCGCCCGCGGCCGCGTTCGCCACGACGAACAGCATGTCCGGTCCCGGTACGACGCTGACCAGGAAGACCGCGACGACGAAACCCAGCATCACCGACATGTCCATGCCTTCCATCCTGACCCGGCGGTGCCGCCGGGTCGTCCGGTTTTTCGGCCTGCGGACAAGGGGCAACTTGACCTTGTGAAGTCGGCCCGCCTAGCGTTCGTCGAAGCGCTTCGACAACTCCGCGAGAGGCTGGCCACATGAAATTCACGGACGGGTACTGGCAGCTGCGGGAGGGCTTCACGCGGTTGCGGCCGGCCGAGGTCGAGAGCGTGTCGGCGGGGGACCGGGAGCTGACCGTCTTCGCGCCCGCCCGGCGGATCGAGCGGCGCGGGGACACGCTCAACCAGCCGATGTTCACGGTGACGTTCTCCTCACCGGCCCGTGGCGTGATCGGTGTCCGGATCGCCCATCACCTCGGTGGGTTGCCCGCGCGGCCGTCGTACCAGCTGAACGCGGGCGACGACCATCCGGTGAAGGTGGAGGCCGGTGCCGTCGAGGCGCGGCTGACGGCGGGCGAGTTGAGTGTGGTGGTCGGCCTGGACGGGCCGTGGGACGTCCGGTTCGAGCAGGACGGCAGGCCGCTGACGAACTCCGGAGCGCGCAGCGTCGGCCTGATCACCGACGCGGACGGCAAGCACCACGTGCACGAGCAGCTGGCGCTCGGTGTCGGCGAGACGATCTACGGCCTCGGTGAACGCTTCGGCGCCTTCGTGAAGAACGGTCAGGTCGTCGACAGCTGGAACGCCGACGGCGGGACGTCGAGCGAGCAGGCGTACAAGAACGTGCCGTTCTTCCTGAGCAGCAAGGGGTACGGCGTACTTGTCGACAGCCCGGCCCGCGTGTCGTTCGAGGTCGGCTCGGAGGTCACGTCCCGCAACCAGTTCAGCGTCGAGGGCCAGGAGTTGGCGTACTACGTGTTCGCCGGCCCGTCACCGAAGGACGTGCTGCGCCGTTACACCGCTCTGACCGGACGCCCCGCCCGGGTCCCCGCGTGGTCGATGGGGCTGTGGTTGTCGACCTCGTTCACCACCGACTACACCGAGGAGACGACGAGCGCGTTCGTCGACGGGATGGGGAGCCGTGACCTGCCGTTGAGTGTCTTCCACTTCGACTGTTTCTGGATGCGCCAGTTCCATTGGTGCGACTTCGTCTGGGACCCGGTCGCGTTCCCGGACCCGGCCGGGATGGTCCGGCGCCTGAAGGAGCGCGGCCTGCGGATCAGCCTGTGGATCAATCCGTACATCGCGCAGCGCTCGGTGCTGTTCGAGGAAGGCCGTCGCCTCGGCTACCTGCTCAAGCGCCCGGACGGCTCGGTCTGGCAGTGGGACATGTGGCAGGCCGGCATGGCGATCGTCGACTTCACCAACCCGGACGCGACAGCCTGGTTCCGCTCGAAGCTGCAGGCGCTGATCGACATCGGCGTCGACTGTTTCAAGACCGACTTCGGTGAGCGCATCCCGACCGAGGTGGCCTGGTACGACGGTTCCGACCCGGAGCGGATGCACAACTACTACGCGCAGCTCTACAACGCCGCCGTCTTCGGATTGCTGGAGGAGAACCGGGGCGAGGGCGAGGCGGTGCTGTTCGCCCGCTCCGCGACGGCCGGCGGTCAGCAGTTCCCGGTGCACTGGGGCGGCGACTGCGAGTCGACGTTCGAGGCGATGGCGGAGTCGCTGCGCGGCGGGTTGTCGCTGGCCGCGTCCGGTTTCGGGTACTGGAGCCACGACATCGGCGGGTTCGAGGGCACGCCCGATGCCGCGATCTTCAAGCGGTGGGTGGCGTTCGGCCTGCTGTCGTCGCACTCCCGGCTGCACGGCTCCTCGTCGTACCGGGTGCCGTGGGCCTTCGACGACGAGGCCGTCGACGTGCTGCGGAAGTTCACCAAGCTGAAGTTGTCGCTGATGCCGTACCTGGTCGCGGCGGCGGGCGAGGCGCATCGTGACGGGGTGCCGATGATGCGGCCGATGGTGCTCGAGTTCCCCGACGACCCCGCGGTCGCGTACCTGGACCGTCAGTACATGCTCGGCCCGGATCTCCTGGTGGCGCCGGTGATGAACTTCGACGGCGACGTGTCGTTCTACCTGCCCGCGGGGCGGTGGACGTCGCTGCTGACCGGTGAGGTGAAAGTCGGCCCCGGGTGGGTGAACGAGACGCACTCGTTCGACAGCCTGCCGCTGTTCGTACGTGAGGGGGCCGTCATCCCGGTCGGCGCGGTCGACGACCGTCCGGAGTACGACTGGGCGGACGGGGTGGAGTTGCGCTGGTTCGAGCCGTCGCAGGGCCAGACCACAACGGTCTTGCTGCCCGACGCGGACGGGGGAGTGGCGGCCGTGATCGAGCTCGCGTATCGCGCCGGCCAGGTGGAGACGCGGGTACTGGAGGGCTCCTGTGAGCGCTACACCGTCAAGCTCTCCAGCACGAGTTCGGCCGCCGAGAAGACAACATAGAGAGTCTGCGGCAGCTCGACAGTACGTATATCGCTAGTACCCGGCGACTGTGCCGGATTCCAGGCGCGCGGAGGCGTGCGGCCGCTGCCAGTGGGCGTATACGTACTGTCGAGCTGCAGTTCACCGGCGATCGAGATGAGGTCGCCTGTGGGTGGCACCTGCAGGATGCTGACCAGTTCACCGTGGAGCGGGTCGTCCAGGCGGAGCTCGATTGTGGCGGGGTGGTCGCCGCGGTTGGCGACCCGCGCCTGGTAGGCCGTCGGTTCGAGCATGACGTCGTCGTACGCCAACCAGGCTTGGGGTTCCAGTGAGATCACCGCATCACCACGGTCGCGCGACGCGGTCGTCAGCGTGATGGCGCAATAATCGTCGAAGCTGGTCGCCGCGAGGCGGCCGGGGCTTCGGGGCGGGATCCGCTCGCCGTCGACCTCGAGGGTCGCGGTCAGCCGCAGGTCGGTGCTGGAGCGGCCGACCATGACGCTGTGGCGTGCGGTCTCGACGCAGCGCCGGTCCCGGGTCACGTCCCAGAAGCCGAGATCGGCCGCGGCCACGGTCAGCTCGACCTCGACGGTCTCGCCGGGTTGTAGCGACACCCGCTGGAAGCCGCGCAACTGCCGTAGCGGTTGCTTGACCCGCGAGCTCTGCTGGCGCGTGTAGAGCTGTGCGATCTCGGTCCCAGGGCGGTCACCGGTATTGGTCACGGTGAACGTGGCGTGGACCTCGCCGTCGGCCGGGACCGACCGTGCGCTCAGCTGTAGTCCGCCGTACTCGAAGGTGGTGTAGCTGAGGCCGTGGCCGAACGGGTAGAGGGGTGTGCCGCGGTAGTACAGGTACGTGGCGTCCGTCGCGATGATGTCGTAGTCGAGCAGATCGGGCAGGTCGGTGGCCGCGTGGTACCAGGTCTGGGTGAGGCGCCCAGAGGGGTCGTGGTCGCCGAACAGGATGTCGGCCAGGGCGCGACCGTATTCCTGGCCGCCGTGTGCGGACCAGAGGATCGCCGGGAGGTGCTGCTGCGCCCAGCCGATCCCGTACGGGTAGCTGCTGCTCAGCACCAGGACGGTCCGTGGGTTCGCCGCGTGCACCGCCCGGATCAGCCGGTCCTGAGCCGGCGGGAGGTCCAGAGTCTTCCGGTCCTCGGTCTCGCGGCCGTTCACCAGCGGGTGATTGCCTGCGACAACGATCGTGACGTCGGCGCGGGCGGCCAGAGCAGCCGCCGCCGCGGCGCCGTCGACCACCACTTCGAGCTCGAACGCGGTCCCTTCATCGGCCAGCGTCACACCGCCGGTCGCGTCGACCCGGAGGTAGCGGCCGCTGTGCAGATGCTGGACGAGCAGCGCGCTCGACGACTGCACGAGCCGGAAGGTCTGCTTGACCTCCCAGCCGTTCGGGCCGGGCTGATCCGCGACGAGCTCGCCGTCGTCGGTAACCGTCAAGTGCTGTCCGTTCCGCACCGATCGCAACGCCCAGGCGTCCCCGCCCCAGTCGAACAGATCGAACTCGCCGGCGTCGGTACTCACCCGCAGTACGGCGTCCGCGCCCACAGCGAGGTACGACGACGAGCCCGCGATCCGCAGCGTGATCCGGTCGACGCCCTCGCAGTACTCGACGCTCTCACGTCCCAGTCGCTCGCGGAGGCCGTCCAGGGCGGTCTCCTGGTAAGGCAGCGTCCCGGCGTACCAGTCCTCGGACAGCGTGCCGGCGAGCGGGCCGACGACCGCGACCCGGGCCGTCGCGTCGAGCGGCAGCACCTGGCCTTCGTGCTTGAGCAGCACGATGGCCTGCCGGGCCGCGTCCTGGGCGAGCCGCCGGTGGGCCGGGCAGTTGACCAGTTCGGGTTCGAGCCCGCGGTACGGGTCGAGCTCGGGCGGGTCGAACTCGCCCAGCCGGAAGCGGATCGCGAGCACCCGCCGTACCGCGGCGTCGAGATCGGCGGGCGTGATCAAGCCGCGGTCGAGCGCCGTCGTAAGCCGCTCGACGGTCCCGGCGGCGTCAGGGCCGTCCTGGGTGAAGCTGTCCACGCCGGCGATCAGCGCGGCGGCGTACGCGGCCGGGCCGTCGGGCAGGTAGGCCTGCAGGCCGAACAGGTTGGCCGGCGCGTAGGCGTCGCTGACGACCAGCAGTTCGTCGGCGGTCCACGTCCGGAGGACGTCGTTGATCAGTGGGCTGAGATGGGCGGGCCGTCCGTTCACCAGGTTGTACGACGGCATCACCGCGACGGCCGCGCCCGCCTCGATCGGCGCGCGGAACGCGGGCAGTTCGTAGTCGTGCAGGACCCGCGGCGGCAGGTTGCTCGACGTCGTGCACCGGTCCGTCTCGTTGTTGTAGGCAAGGAAATGCTTGAGGGTCGGGGCGGTCTTCAGACAGGTCGGGTCGTCGCCGGCCAGGCCGTGCCCGTAGGCGGTGGCGATCACCCCGGTCAGCCAGGGATCCTCGGCATACCCCTCCTCGTTGCGGCCCCAGCGCGGGTCGCGCAGTGCGTTGACGACCGGTGCCCACACGTTCAGCCCGACCCCGGCCGGATCCTTGCGGTGGAAGACGCGGACCTCGTCGCCGACCGCGGCTCCGACGGCGCGGACGAGGTCGGGGCTCCAACTGGTGGCCAGACCGATCGCCTGCGGGAACACGGTCGCGGGACCGTGCCAGGCGACACCGTGCAGGGCCTCGGTGCCGGTCCGGAACGCCTCCAGGCCGAGCCGGGCGACGGGTGGCTGGTACTGGTGCAGCAGCGCGAGCTTCTCACCGGGGCTGAGCCGGGTGAGCAGGTCGTCGATCCGCTCGCCGGTCGGCCGGGCGGGGTCGCGGAACGGGGGAGGAGCTGGAGTACTCATCGGCGATCGACTCCACGGACTGGTGTCGAAGCGCTTCGATGACTGGTCGGCGGACGGTGATCGAAGCGCTTCGACAGATCGGGCGTGAACAGAGGGTTGCATCCTGCGCGCTCAGGGTCAAGGCCTCGGCGAGCCAGGATAGGTATGCGCTTTCCGCCTCCTCAGCGGGCGGGGAGACGGCCGCGGGTGAGCGGGCTGAGGGCGTGGGCGGTGGCCCCGAGGGGAGTGGCGATGTGCGGGAAGGTGGAGGCGGCGACGGTGCAGCCGCCGATGTCGGGTGCGATCGTGGCTTCGCGGAGTGCCTTGTCGATCGCCGGAGCGAGGTGGTCGGCCAGCAGGGCGTAGGCGCCGCCGAGCAGGACGACCTCCGGGTTGAGCAGGTTGACCAGCGCCGCGATCCCGTGACCGAGATGGGTGCCGGCCTCGGTGAGCACCTCGACCACGGCGGGATCCTGGGAGTCGGCGCGCCGGACCAGTGCCTCGAGCTGGTGCTGCGGATCGTCGTCGATACTCCCGTCGACCCGCGTGAGGATCGCCGGCAGACTCGCCAGGGCCTCGAGGCACCCGCGTCGCCCGCAGCCGCAGGGCGGCCCGTCCGGGATCAGGCGCAGGTGGCCGATCTCCCCGACGTACCCGCGATGGCCCTCGAGTGGCCGGCCGTCGGTGATGATGCCCGCACCGACTCCGGTGTCGCCGGTGAGCAGGATCAGGTTCGCCGTACCGGCGAGCGGCCCGTAGAGGTGTTCGGCCAGGACGCCGAGGGACGCGTCGTTGTCGACCGTCACCGGGATGTCCGGCCGTCCGAGCGCCGCCGTGAGCTCGGCGCGCAGCGGTACGTCGATCCAGCCGAGTCCGGGGGCGAGGACGACGGCGCCGTCGCGATCGACCAGCCCGGGGACGCCGGCGGTGATCCCCAGCACCTGACGGCCGGAGGACTGCACCGCCGTGATCGCCCGGCGGGCGAGCGCGGCCAGCGCCGCGATCGTCCTGGCCGGACCGGCGTCGACGCCCGGGCCGGCCCGGTGCCAGCGCAGCAGCTGCTCCCCGGCGGCGTCGCACGCGAGCGCGGTCAGGCCGCGGGCGCTGACCTCGAGCCCGATGGTCGCGTACGCCGAACCGTCGAGCACGAGCAGGGTGGCCGGCCGGCCGACATGGTTCTGGGTCTGCTGCGTCTCGCGGACCAGCCGGCGCTCGAGCAGCTCACCGACGATGCTCGTCACGGTCGCCTTGTTCAGCCCGGTCCCGGCCGCGATCGCGGCCCGCGAACAGGGGGCCTCGCGGCGCAGGTGGCCCAGCACCGCGGCCAGGTTGGTGGCGCGGATGTCGGTGTGGTCCGCGGTCTGTGTGGTCAAGGTCCGTCCCGTCGAGAGCTGTGCCGCCGAATGTCGGCCTGAGTCAGTTCTACACCTTGTCGCGCTGTCGGCTCTGCGTTAATTTGTTTGGCTACTAGCCCAACTAAGTCTAGGGGATGCGACGTGACCGGACCAGAGAGCGGCGGCACCAGCCGCCGGACCTTCATCTCCCTGCTCGGCGCCGGCGCGGCGGCGGCCGCGGGCGGCGTGACGCTGACCGGATGCTCGGACGGCGGTTCGGGGTCCAGTACGACGGGCCGCGCCGAGACCGAGGACAAGCTGTCCGGCCTGCTGCCGAAGTACATCGAGTACGAGTCGGTCAAGCCGGACCTGCCGGGGGAGAACGGCGCCTCGCCGGGCTTCTCGCGGTACCCGGGCGAGCTCAAGCGCGCCGTACCGGACACGATGGTGCCGAGCGGCAAGGAAGTGTCGGCGATGACGCCGCTGTGGAGCCCGATGCCGCCGGGTCTGGGGAAGAACTCGTACTTCGACGCGAACAACGAGCGGATCGGTGCGCCGGTCCGGTTCAACATCCTCAACGGCAACGACTACGGCGACAAGCTCGGACCGATCCTTGCGGCCGGCAACGTTCCGGAGCTGCTGTGCATCCCGGGCTGGAACATCGCCAGCCTGACCCGGTTCGGGCAGGCCGCGGACAAGCTGTTCGAGGACCTCACGCCGTACCTGGCCGGCGACAAGGCGTCGGCGTACCCGATGCTGGCGAACCTGCCGACCCGGGCCTGGGCGTACGGCGTCTGGAACAACCAGCTCAAGGCGGTGCCGTTCCCGTCGGACGGCTTCCCCTGGATGCTGATGTACCGCAAGGACCTGTTCGACCAGTTCGGCGCGGAGCCGCCGAAGAACTCCGGCGAGCTCCTGGCGCTGGGCAAGCAACTGACCGACGCCAAGGCAGGTCGATGGGCCTTCGGCGGGGTCTCGGACGAGATGATCCGGATGTTCGGGGCACCGGCCGGGTGGCGCAAGGAGTCCGACGGCAAGCTGGTCCACAAGATCGAGACGCCGGAGTTCGCGGAGGCGGTCGCCTTCGTCCGGCAGCTGTTCCAGTCCGGCTACGTGCACCCCGAGGTGGTCGCCAACGCGGCCGCGGACGAGAACGCGCTGTTCGAGGGCGGCAAGCTGCTGATCCGCCAGAACGGGCTCGGCGGCTGGGCCGAGTCCCTGCAGCGCCAGCAGTCGGTCAACCCGAAGTACAACCCGCAGCCGGTGATGCCGTTCGCGCACGACGGCGGGACGCCGATCACCTGGGGCGGTGAGCCGGCCGGCATCTTCACCTTCGTGAAGAAGGGCCTCGGCGAAGCGCGGGTCAAGGAGCTGCTCGGCGTCCTGAACTACACCGCCGCGCCGTTCGGCACCGAGGAGTACCAGCTCTACAACTACGGCCTCGAGGGCAAGCACTACACCCGCCAGCCGTCCGGCGCCCCGAAGCTCACCGCGCTGGGCCAGAAGGAGGTGTCGCAGACCTACATCTTCCTCGGCGGCCGGCCGACGGCCATCACCCAGAGCGAGTACCCGGGCTATGTGCAGTCGATGAGCGCCTGGCAGAACGCCGCGGCCAAGGTGCAGCAGAAGAACCTCTTCGACGGCATCCGGGTCGAGCAGCCCGCCAAGATGGCCGCGCTGAACCAGCCGTTCGACGACGCCCTGCAGGACATCTTCCGCGGCCGCCGTCCGGTCAGCGAGCTGAAGACGGCCGTCAAGCAGTGGCAGGACAACGGCGGCAACGAAGGCCGCGACTTCTACGCCAAGGTCCTCAGTGACAACGGGCGCTAAGCCGTCGAGCGGCGACTTTGTGCACCGCGTCCGTACGGTGAGCGGCTCGGCGTACGGAACTCGTGCACGAAGCCGGGCCGCCGCGACCGGCGGGATGGGGTTCCGGCATCGGTTCCGGCGGGACTGGCCGTTGCTGTTGATGGTGCTGCCGGTGGTGGTGCTGCTCGGCGTCTTCCACTACTTCCCGACGCTCGGGAACGTGATCGCCTTCCAGGACTACTCGCCGTACGCCGGGATTCGCGGCAGTGACTTCATCGGCTTCGCGAACTTCAACCGGATGTTCTCCGAGCCCGCGTTCTGGAAGGCGGTGGCGAACACGCTCTCGATCACCGCCGCCCAGCTCGCGTTCTTCTTCCCGATCCCGATCGCGCTGGCGTTGCTGCTGAACAGCGTCCTGTCGTCCAAGGTCCGCAACCTCGTCCAGGGCGTGGTGTACCTGCCGCACTTCTTCTCCTGGGTGCTGGTCGTGTCGCTGTTCCAGCAGATGATCGGCGGGGCCGGACTGCTCGCGCAGACCCTGCGCGACAACGGTCACCAGGCGGTCGACCTGATGACGAAACCGGACACGTTCATCCTGCTCGTCACCGCGCAGGCGGTCTGGAAGGACGCCGGCTGGGGCATGATCGTGTTCCTCGCCGCGCTGTCGACGATCAACCCGGCGCTCTACGAGGCCGCCGCGGCCGACGGCGCGAACCGCTGGCGCCGGCTCTGGCACATCACGCTGCCGGGTCTGCGTCCGGTGATCGTCCTGCTGCTGATCCTGCGCCTCGGCGACGCGCTGACGGTCGGGTTCGAGCAGTTCATCCTGCAACGCAGCGCCGTCGGCGGCGGCGCCGCGGAGGTGCTCGACACCTACGTCTACTTCCAGGGCCTGCTCGTCGGAGACTTCGGCTACGGCGCCGCCGCCGGTCTCTTCAAGGGCGTCGTCGGCCTGGTCCTCGTCCTGGTGGCCAACCGTTTCGCGCACATGGTGGGCGAACAGGGGGTGTATTCGCGCTCATGACGACAACACGAGCTGTCTGGGAGGAAGAACCGACCGCGGTCGGGCGGATCGGCAAGCCTTTGGTGCTGGCGCTGATCGCACTCGTGGTCGCGTTCCCGTTGTACGTCGTGGTGGTGACGAGCCTGTCCACGACGGAGGCCGTGACCCGGGCCGGCGGGTTGGTCGTCGTACCGCGGGAGCTCACGGTGTCGGCGTACGTGCAGTTGCTGTCGGGTGGGGTGGTGACCCGGGCGCTGCTGATCAGCGTGGTGATCACGCTGGTCGGTACGGCGTTCAGTCTCGGGATCACCGTGCTCGCGGCGTACGGGTTGTCGCGGCCGGGATCGCTGTTCCACCGGCCGTTGCTGTTCGTCGTGCTGCTGACGTTCCTGTTCGGGCCGGGGATCATCCCGAGCTACCTGGTGGTCAACGCGCTCGGGCTGATCGACAACTATGCGTCGTTGATCCTGCCCGCGGCGGTGTCGGCGTTCAACCTGATCGTGATGCGGTCGTTCTTCATGGGTATCCCGAACGAGCTGATCGACAGCGCCCGGATCGACGGCGCGGGCGAGTTCGCCATTCTGCGCCGGATCGTGCTGCCGCTGTCGAAGGCCGTGGTCGCGGTCGTCGGGCTGTTCTACGCGGTCGGCTACTGGAACGCGTTCTTCAACGCGCTGCTCTACATCAACGACAACACCAAGTGGCCGCTGCAGATGGTGCTGCGGACCTACATCGTGCAGCAGCAACCACTCCCGACCGGTGCCGGCGGGGTGGCGACCGGGGTCGGCCTGGGACTGTCGCCGGCGCCGGGGCTCGCGATCAAGATGGCGATCGTGGTGATCGCGATCGTGCCGGTCCTGCTGGTCTACCCGTTCATCCAGCGGCACTTCCAGAAGGGCGTCATCATCGGCGCAGTGAAAGGCTAGGCGCATGAGTCTTTGGCACGGCGGTGACTACAACCCGGAGCAGTGGGACCCGGCGGTGTGGAAAGAGGACGTCGAGCTGATGCGCCGGGCCGGTGTGAACCTGGTGACTGTCGGGGTCTTCTCCTGGTCCAGCCTCGAACCGGCACCGGGTGAGTACGACTTCGGCTGGCTCGATCAGGTGCTGGACCTGCTGCACGACGGCGGGATCAGCGTGGATCTCGCCACGCCGACCGCCTCACCGCCACCGTGGTTCAGCCGGTTGCATCCCGAGGCGTTGCCGGTGACCGCGGACGGCGTACGGCTCACTCATGGCAGCCGCGACACGTACTGCGTCTGCGCGCCGGGGTACCGCACCGCCGCCCGCGGGATCGCGCGGGAGCTGGCCGGGCGGTACCACGACCACCCGGCGCTGGCGATGTGGCACGTGCACAACGAGTACGGCACCACGTGCTACTGCGATCTCGCGGCGGTCCGGTTCCGCGAGTGGCTGCGGACGCGGTACGGCTCGCTCGACCGGCTGAACGAGGCGTGGACGACGGCCTTCTGGAGCCAGGGGTACGCCGATTGGACGGACATCGAGCCGCCCCGGAAAACGCAGTACCTGGTGAATCCGACGCAGTACCTGGACTATCGCCGGTTCTGGTCCGACGAACTGCTCGCCGCGTTCCTCGAGCAGAAGGCCGAGCTCCGGGCGGTGTCCGAGCTGCCGGTCACCACGAACTTCGTGTTCGGCGGCTGGGTGCCCGTGAACCATGCACAGTGGGCCGCCGAGGTCGACGTGGTTGCCATCGACCACTATCCGGACCAGGCCGGGAGCGGCGCCGAGGAGCAGACCGCGTTCGGTGCCGACCTGGCCCGGGGCTGGTCGGGCGGGAAGCCGTGGCTGTTGATGGAGCAGGCGGCCGGTGGGCTGAACGACGGCCGGCGGTGGCACACGAAGGAGCCGGGCCGGATGGCGCGGAACAGCCTGTCGCACATCGCCCGCGGTTCGCGCGGGGCGCTGTTCTTCCAGTGGCGGGCGTCGCGCGGCGGGGCGGAGATGTACCACTCGGCGATGGTCCCGCACGCGGGCCCGGACAGCCGGAGGTTCACCGAGATCGTGGACCTCGGATCGGTGCTCCCGCGCCTGGCTGAGGTTGCCGAGAGCAACGTGGTGGCCGACGTCGCGATCCTGTGGGACGTCGAGTGCTGGTGGGCGATGCAGGGCACGCACCTGCCGTCGTCGTCACTGGACTACCTGGCGGCCGTGCGTTCCGCGCATCGGCACTTCTGGCACGCCGGGGAGACGGTCGATTTCGCGGCGCCGGATGCCGACCTCTCGTCGTACCGGCTCGTCGTGGTGCCTTCGCTCTATCTGATCTCCGACGCGGCCGCGGCGTGCCTGGCTGCTTACGTGGAAGCCGGCGGGCAGCTGGTGGTCGGGTACTTCAGCGGGATCGTGGACACGGAGCTGCGGGTACGGCTCGGCGGCTATCCCGGGGCGCTCACGGAGCTGCTCGGCGTACGGGTGGAGGAGTTCCACCCGCTGCCGGACGATGGCTCGGTCGCGTTGTCGTCGGGTGGGCACGGGCGGCTGTGGAGCGAGCACCTGCACGCCGTGTCGGCCGAGGTCGTCGATCGGTACGCCGGGGGAGTGCTGGACGGCGAGCCCGCGATCACGCGCCACGACGTGGGTGCTGGTACGGCGTGGTACGTGTCGACCGAACTGGACGACAACACCGCGGCGAGGCTGCTCGGGTTGTCGCGGTCATCGCTGGAGACGGTACGTCGGCGTACCGGCGAAACCACCTGGACGTTCCTGATCAACCACGGTGAGCAGGAGGTGATTGCGCCGGTCGAGGGTGTGGAGCTGGTGACCGGGGCGCGGGTCGATGGCGAGCTGGCCGTGCCGGCCGGCGGTTATGCGGTGGTGCGGTCGGCGTGAGGGGCGCTGCTGCCGCGCGCGGTCAAGGCGGGCGGTAGCAGTGCCAGGTCGGGAACAGAGCCCCCGGCGAGCTTGGTGATGAGCGATTCGACGGCCTGCTCACCGATCCGCTCGGCCGGGATGGTCACCGACGACAGCTGCGGCACCTGCCGTTCGGCGACGTCGTCCGCGCAGATCGCCACCAGGGACATGTCCTCGGGCACCCGGCGGCCGAGCCGGCGCAGTACGTCGAGGAGCGGGCCGATGATCGGCTCGTTCTGCACGACGAGTCCGGTGAGGTCCGGGTGGTCACGCAGCAACTGCTCGACCGTGTGCAGGATCGCGTCGAACGTGTGCTCGCAGGGCGTCTCGACCCCGAGTACTCCGCGCCGCACGGCGGCCTCGGCGAACCCGGTCAGTGTGCGCTGCGCGAACCCGGTCTGGCGCTCGTACACCGCGGACGGCGTACCGAGCAGGGCGAGTGAGCGATGGCCGAGGTCGGCCAGATGGTCGACGCACAGTGCGCCCGCGGCGACGAAGTCCAGGTCGACACAGGTCAGCCCGTCGGCTTCCTCCGGATACCCGATCAGCACCGACGGCATCGGCAGCTCCCGCAGGACCGGGACGCGCTCGTCGTGCAGCTCGACGTCCATCACCACGAGCGCGTCCACCAGCGAGCTCTGCACGACCCGCTCCAGCCCGTCGGGCCCTTCGTCCGCGGTCAGCAGCAGTACGTCGTGGTCGAACCGGCGGGCCGTGGTGACGACCGCGGTCGCGAACTGCATCATCACCGGGACGTGCATGCCGGTACGGAGCGGGATCACCAGCGCCAGCACGTTCGACCGCTGGCTGGCCAGTGCGCGGGCGCTCGCGTTCGGCCGGTACCCCAGCGCGCGGACACTGCGCTGCACGCGCTCACGGGTGTCGGGCGAGATCGTCCGCTTGCCGCTGAGCACGTAGGACACCGTGCTGGTCGCGACACCGGCATGCCGCGCGACGTCGGCGATCGTGACCATCACGCCCCCTTCCACTGGTTGTCCCAGTTCTACCCTGCGTCCGGTCGACGGACTTGGACGACCCGCGCGGACGGCTCGGCCACCTCCGTTCTCACGGTCAGGTTGTCGCCGTTCCAGGTGTAGGTCCAGCCATCGGCGTCGGTGGGGAAGAGGTGCTGGACGGTTCCCGCTGGTAGTGGGAACGTCACCTCCGCGGGACCGGCGGCGCGGTGCCAGAGCGTCAGATAGGACAGCTCGGCGTCGCCGAGGACCAGGGCAATCCAGTCGTCGTCCCACTGCGGGAGGCCGAGCGGCCAGGCGGGAACGAGGGTCTCCAGGTCGCCGAGGATCGTTCGGTGGGCGGCCAGCGCCGCGCGGACCAGGTCGAGTTCGGCCTCCGTCATGCGGTTGAGGTGGCCGGAGAGGTAGAGGCGACCGGGGATGCCGTTGACCAGCGCGAGCGTGAACTCTTCGGCGGTGGTGCCGGTGATCGGATACGCCCAATGGCCGGCTTGCTCGGGCAGTACGGCGGATGGGGCGGCGGCGGTGATGGGGGCGTAGAGCAAGGGGTGCTGCTGGTCCGAGGTGGACTGCAGATGCAGCCGGGACAGCATCGCGTAATCCATCCGCATCGCGCCCGAGGCGCAGTTCTCGATCAGCAGGTCCGGATGCCGGGTCTGGATCGTGTCGAGCCAGTCGAGCAGCGCGCGCTGGTGTTCGAGCAGTCCGTGGCCGAGCGATGTACTTCCCTTGTCGGTCCCCGGACCGGTCATCGTGTTGTTGTCGAACTTGAAGAAGCCGACGCCGAAGTCCGTGACGAGCCGGTCGACCGTGTCGTCGAGGTGCTGCCGGGCGATCGGGGTGCGCAGGTCCAGGAGGTAGCGGCCGTGCTCGGCGACCCGGATGCCCTGCCGGGTGAGGAACGCGTCGTCGGGCAGTTCAGCGGCGATCGGCGCGTCCACACCGATCACCTCCGGCTCGAGCCAGAGGCCGGGCACCATGCCGCGCTCATGGATCCGGTCGATCACTTCGCGGAGCCCACCGGGAAAGCGCGTGGTCGAGGGCTGCCAGGCGCCGACGGTGCTCCACCAGTCGCCTTCGGCGTACCAGCCGGCGTCGATGCAGAAGTAGTCCGCCCCGACCGCGGCCGCGGCGTCGATGAGCGGGAGCAGCTTCTCCGTCGTCGGATCGCCCATCAACGTGTTCATGTAGTCGTTGAAGATCAGGGGCATCCGATCGTCGACCGGGCGGCGTTTCCGCACCGCGCGCCGCTGGCGGGTGAGGGCGGCGAACACGCTGTCCCGATCGGTCCCGGCGACGAGCGAGACCGGCACGCTGGTGAAGGTGTCGCCTTCGGTCAGCCGCACGGTCCACTGGTGCTCCTGGTCGGTGGGGCCGCTGAGCAGGAGGTACCCGCCGTGCCGGTTCTCGCCGAGCTCGTAGTGCCAGGGCCCGTTGTGCTCGATCTGCCAGCCGAGGGCGTACGACGGACCAACGAGGACCCCGACCGGCAGCCGCTCACCGGTCGACCACGAGCCGGTGCTGGTCACGGCATGCCGGCTCTTCGACACCGGATAGTGCGGATCGCGGACGATCTGCGGTACGCCGCCCGCGCGCAGCGGCTGCACCGACCAGCGGTTCTCGGCCATCCAGTCGTTGGCCGCCGAGTACAGGTCGGCCTCGAGGGATTCCAGACCGAGGACGAGGGACGAGAGGAAGTCCAGCACGAGTTCGCCGGGGCGGGTCAGGGAGGCCTCGGACCAGGCCCGGACGCCGGCACCGGCCTCGAAGACGCTGGTCACGCGGAGACCGGTGGCGGCGTCCTCCTGCACGATCCGCAGGGTCGAGCCCGCGTCCTCGTGGGTAACGTAGCGCAGGCGCCGGCCGAGGCTCGTGTCGACGTGACGGTTGGTGCCGGGGGAGCGGCCGTGCCCGAGCGCCGAGACCTCGACCAGCGGCTGGCTCAGGTCGGATCCCGGTTCAGGTCCGGTCGTCAGTCGCACGGGACCGTCGTCGAGTGCGAAGGTCAGGGTCAGCTCGGGCGTCCGCCACACGAGGTTCATCGATAAACCTTAGGGGCCTCCTCCTGTCGGCGCTCAACCCGCGATCCGCGACCTGGACGGCTCAGCGTGATCCCGAACAGGACGAGCCCCAGCCCGAGCACCTGTCGCAGGGTGAGCACCTCGCCCGACACCAGGACGCCGAGCAGTACGCCGGTCACCGGGTTGAGCAGCCCGATCAGGCCGACCGTCGCGGCGCTCAGTCGGCGCAGGCCCGCGAACCAGGCCGTGAACGCGAGGGCGGTCGCGACCAGTCCGACGTACGCGAAACCGCCGATGGCCTGCAGGTCGAGGTGTGGCGGGGCGCCTTCGACGATCACGGCGAACGGGATCAGGATCAGGCCGCCCGCGACCAGCTGCCACGAGGTCGTCGCGATCGGCCCGTCGGCCCGTCCCCATTTCTTCGCGAGGACGTAGCCGCACGACGACATGATCAGGGCGGCGACGGAGGCGGCGACGCCGCGCAGGTCGACGGCGGTCGTGCCGGCGCCGAGGAGCAGTACGACGCCCGCGATCCCGGCCGTCGCTCCGCTGAGGACGAGGACGGTCGGGCGCTCCGCGAGCAGGGCCCAGCCGAACAGCGCCATCGTGAACGGCGCCGCGGACATGATCGTCGACGCCAGGCTGACCGGGAGGAGCTGGGACGCGAGGTAGATCAGCGCGAAGAACGCGCCCATGTTGCAGATCCCGAGCAGGACGGAGCGCCACCACCAGACGCCGCGGGGGAGCCGACGGGCCAAGGCGAGCAGCAGGAGACCGGCGGGCAGCGCGCGGAACACCGCGCCGTACAGCGGATGTCCGGCGGGCAGGTACTCGTGGGTGACGAAGTAGTTCGTGCCCCAGGCGATCGGCGCGATCGCGGTGACCAGCGCCCACCGGGCGGTATTTTCCATGGAAGACACTATATCTTCCTGGGAAGATATAGTGGGTGCTGTGGACCACGTGGCAAGGATCCAGGCGGAATGGCGGGCCGAGCGGCCGGATGTCGACACCTCCCCGCAGGGCGTGATCGGCCGGCTGCACCGGATCGCGAACCAGCTCACCGGTGAGCTGACGCTGCTGTACGCGAAGTACGGGCTGACCGAGGGGGAGTTCGACGTGCTCGCGGCGCTGCGCCGGGCGGGAGCGCCGTACGAGCGGGCGCCGGGGGAGATCGCTCTCCACACGATGGTGACCACCGGGGCGGTGACCAAGCGGGTCGACCGGCTCGAGGCGGCCGGTCTGGTCCGGCGCCGGCGCAGCGACGCCGACGGGCGCGGGCGGGTGGTCAGGCTGACGCCGGCCGGGCGGCGGCTGATCGACAAGGCGTTCACCGCCCACATGGCCAACGAGCAACGGTTACTCGGAGTCCTGACTCCGGAAGAGTCGGCGCAACTCGAGAAACTGCTCACCACCTGGCTCGGCCACCTGGAGCCTCCGGAATCCGCCGCGACCTAGCTGCCCGTGGGCGTGTTGCGAGGTGTGGTGGGGACGGGTGGGTAACCTCGGCGCGGAGCGGGTCCGACCCGGGCTGTCGCCGGGTGCGCCGATAGGAGATGATGCCCACCGTGACCGGAGCACAACGCGAGCCCGCGCCGACGCCGTCGGAGGCCGATCCGGCGATCGCCGGCCTGACCGCAGGGCTCGGTGGGCCGTCCGGACGGTTCGCCCGGCCCGGTTCGTCGTGGTGGACACCGCTGCGGATCGCGCTGGCCGTCTGCACGATCACCTTCGGGCTCGGCGTGCTGCAGAAGGCGCCGTGCATGGACGCGGGCTGGGACCGGCAGAGCTGGCGGCCGTTCAAGGCGCTGTGCTACTCCGACATCGGGTTCCTTTACCAGGAACGCGGTTTCGCGGAGGGCAACCGGCCGTTCCTGGACACCGGCAACTACCCCGTCCTGGAGTACCCGGTGCTGACCGGTGGCTTCATGGAGGTCGCGGCGCAGATCACCTGGCTGATGACCGGTGACCCCAAGAAGGACCTGACCGTCGAGCAGAAGCGCGACACCGCCGGTGTGTTCTTCCTGGTGAACACCGTGATGCTGTTCCTCTGCGCCTTGCTGATCGTCGGTCTCACGGTCGCCACCGCGCGCGGGGTCGCATCGCGCCCGGGCGCGCCGCGAGGGCAGCCGCTGGACGCCCTGTACGTCGCCGCGGCACCGGCGCTCGCGCTGACATCGACCATCAACTGGGACCTGTTCGCGGTCGCGCTGACCGCCGGGGCGATGTTCGCCTGGTCGCGCGGGAAGCCGATCTGGTTCGGCGTACTGCTCGGGCTGGGGACGGCGGCGAAGTTCTACCCGTTCCTGCTGCTCGGTCCGCTGCTGATCGTCTGCCTCCGCGGCCGGAAGCTGTGGCCGTGGTTCCAGGCGGTGATCGCGACGGCGGTCGCGTGGGGTCTGGTGAACGCGCCGATCTACCTGCTGGCGAAGAAGGAATGGCTGTCGTTCTGGCAGTTCAACGACGAGCGAGCGAGCGACTACGGCTCGATCTGGTACGTCCTGAAGCTCGCCAAGCACGAGGTCGCGGACGTCAACCAGCTGAACATCGTGATCTTCGCCGGACTGTGCCTGTCGATCGCGATCCTCGGGTTGATGGCGCCGCGGCCGCCCAGATTCGCGCAGCTGGCGTTCCTGGTCGTGGCGGCGTTCCTGCTGATCAACAAGGTCTACTCACCGCAGTACGTGCTGTGGCTGCTTCCGCTGGTCGCGCTGGCCCGGCCGCGGTTGCGGGACTGGCTGATCTGGCAGGCCTGCGAATGCTTCTACTGGATGCTCGTGTGGATGCATCTGGCGCAGTTCCTCGTGCCCGGGGATCCGCAGGTGCCGGACCGGATCTACTGGTTCTCGGTCATCCTGCGCATGGCCGGCACCCTGTGGCTGATGCTGGTCGTCGCCCGCGACATCCTCCTCCCGGAGAACGACCCGGTACGTCACGGTGACGTGCTCGACGATCCCAGCGACGGCGTCAGATCCGGCGCCCGGGCCGGCCTGGCAACTGCCTAGGCCGGGCGTGCCCCTGGGCTAGACGCGTGCCGCGACCGCGGCGGCTAGTTTGCGCGTGGCCTCGGGGTGCTGCGGGAGGAACAGGTACGGCTCGATGAGCTCGAGCTCCATCAGCAGGAAGCGGTCGTTGACGACGACGCCGTCGACGCGCGCGTACACCGGGGTCGGACCGGCTGCTGCAAGAGCGGCCTTCGCACTCTCCAGGACGGCCTGCGTCGGCTCCGTGGGAGTCGTCTGACCGCCGTAGAACTCCTGGACCCGGTAGTCGCCGTCTGCCGGCCGCTTGACCACCGCGTGGCTGAACTCGCCGTCGAAGAACAGCAGCGACCATTCACCGGCGGACTGGATCTCCGGGAGGAACGGCTGGACCAGGTACACCAGGTCGGGAAGCTCGGCGAGCGCCTGCTCCAGCTCGGGGGATCCGGCGACGCCACGGACCGTGTGCAACGAGTTGCCGCTCACGGTCGGCTTGATGACGATCTGCTGACCCGCCAGCCCGGCCACGACCTCACGCAGGCACGCGCCCGCTGCGATCTGGGACGGCACGATGGCGACACCGCGTTCGCGCAGCTCGAGCAGGTACTGCTTGTCGCTGTTCCAGCGGACCTGGTCCGTCGGGTTCAGCACCGGTACGCCGGCCTTGTCGAGCTGGGCGAGCCACTCGGTGAACTCGGTGAAGTGCACGAAGTAGTCCCAGACAGTGCGGAGCAGGACCGCGTCGTACACCGACCAGTCGACGGACGGGTCGGTCCAGACCTCGGGGACCGGGTCGAGTCCGGCGGTGCGCAGGGCGTCGACGAGCGGGAGGTCGTGCGGGTGCAACTCAGCGAGTTCGGCCGAGGTCGCGAGGGCGATGCGTTTCGTCACGCCCGCCAGTGTTCGTGGGGAGGGGCGTCGTGGTCAAACCTGATTTCGCGACGGACCGGCGACGGAGGGTGACGGCGCTGACCACGACGACGGCGGCGGTGAGGTAGATCAGGCCCTGGCGGGTGTCGTGCCCGAAGCTGCCGTAGGCGAGGTACGACGCGAGCGGTACGGCGATCCATTCCGGGCGGCGCGCGAGGGCGGCGAGGGCGATCAGCGGGAGGCCGTACCACGGGTACGTCGGCGTGGCGATCAGGAGCGCGGCGCCGTACAGCCAGCAGCAGGTGAGCGCGATCGGGTCGCGGCCGGACCGATGGAAGGCGAGGGCGGCGAGGGCGATCGCGAGGACCGCGGCGACGAGTTGGCGGGCTTCAGGAGGTAGCAGGAGCGCGAGAATCGCGGATCGGGAGCTGCCGTCCTCGAAGCCTTCCTGGTTGAGGTAGCCGGGCAGGAAGCCGAGCACCAGGATGCCGACGGCAAGGACGTGCGGGACGTACGACGCGACGAAGGTGCCCAGGGCAACCACCGGTCGCCGGCGCCGGAACGAGGGGAGCAGCAGGAGGGGAAGGAGCTTCACGCTCCCGGCCGCGCCGAGCAGGACGGCGGCCAGCCTCGGCCGCTTCGCGGTGGTGATGACGGCGGCCGCGATCAGGAGCGCGGCCAGGACGTCGATGTGGGCGGCGTTGCCCGCCTCGAGGGCGACGATCGGTGACCAACCCCACAAGGCGGCCCAGCGCGGATTCTGTACGGCGAGTAGCCAGGTGAGTGCGATCGCGATCAACGCGGCCGCGAGTTGCAGGCCGAGCGTGCCCGCGGACCACGGCGTGACGAGCGCGACCAGGGCGAAATAGGCCTGCGCGACCGGCGGATAGATCGTCGGAACACCAGGCCGGTTGATCCGCGTCCTCGGATCGTCGACCGGTTGCTGCGCCGGATCCCCGGGTACGCCGCTCACACCCGACTTCTCGTCCGGGCCCAGCCCCGGGAACAGCACCGGATCCCGCAGCCGGGCCAAGGAGTCGTCCAACGGCACCCGCCCGTACGGCGAATACCCCGCCAACTGCACCCGTCCGTCCCACACGTACCGATAGGCGTCGGTACTGGTGATCGGCGCCTGCAGCAGCCCCGGCACCTGACACAGCGCTGCGACGACCACCACCGCCGCCACGCTCAACCCACGCCCGAACCGCCACACCACCGCGCCGACCACGACAACGCCGACGACCAGCACCACGTTCGGCCACCAACCGGCCCGCGTCGCCGCGATCACCAAGGCCCCGACCCCCACCGCGACACCCCCGCCGACCCCCGCCGCGACACCCCCGGCGACCCCCGCCGCGACACCCCCGGCGACCCCCGCCGCGCCACCGCCGGCGCCCGCCGCCGCGCCACCGCCGGCGCCACCCCGGGCGACCCGCACCGCGACACCCGCCCCGCGCCCCGCCGAAGCCCGCCCTGGCCGACTTTGTGCACGAGATCCGTGCGGCGGGCGCCGGTCCGTGCGGATCCTGTGCACAAAGTGACACAGGACCCGGTCGAGCCGATCACGGTGGCTGATCGGTGTGGCCGGACGGGTGGGGCGGCGGCGCATCAGGCGGTCCGGCGGAGGGTGAGGAAGGCTCGGTGGGGGGTGCGCCAGTCTTCGGTGGGGTGGAGGGACGTGGTGCGGGCGTGGCGGATCAGGGCGCGGGCGCCGACTCTTGCCCAGGGCAAGGGAGTGGAGCGGCGACCGGTGAGGGTGCGGAGGACGATCGGAGTGGTGTCGTCCAGGTCGTCGTCGGGGTCGACCTCGACGAGCACCAGGCCGTCGGGGCGGACGAGTTCGGCGCAGCGGCGCAGCAGGTCGACCGGATCCCCGCCGATCCCGATGTTCCCGTCCATCAGCACCACGCTGCCCCAGCGCCCCTCGCCCGGCAGCGGCTCCTGGACCGGCCGATGCAGCGCGGCCGCGCCCCGCGAGGTGGTGAGTGACACCGCCCGCGGCGACACGTCGACCCCCAGCGCCGCAATCCCGCGCTCGGCCAGCGCGGTCACGATCCGCCCCGGCCCGCACCCGATGTCGAGCACCGGTCCCTCGCACCGGCTCAGGGCGAGCCGGTCGACCTCGTCCGCGGGCGCCGTCCACCGGTCCAGTTCGGACAGCGACGGCACCGTCCGCCCGTCGAGGCCGGTGGCAACGACCCTCGTCGTACCGCCCAGCGCCTGGTCGAACAGCAACCCGGGATGCGCCGAATGCTGCAACCGCCGGTACAGCCGCGACACCCGCAGGTCCGGGAACCCCGCCGCGAGGTACGCCGCATCGCGCGGGGTGTCCATGTCCCGCAGTGTCGGCAGCATCCCGACCCGCAGCCCCAGCGCCCGCAGCCGCCGGAGCTGCTCGCGCCCCGTGTGGTCGGTCGACATCGGTACGCCGATCAGCGCCCGGCGATCCGGCATCCGCAGCCCGAGGCACCAGTACCCGCCGTCCTCGGTCAGCCCGAGCACCGCGTCGTACCCGTACCAATCGAACCCGAGAAGCTCCGGTCGCAGCTGCGGCGTATCCATCCCGACGAGCAGCATCGGCGAGCCGTCGTACGCGTCCTCGAACGCCGCCGCGAGCCGCTGGTCGAGCCCGTCGCCGCGCTGCTCGACGACCTCGAATCCGCGCGGCAGCCACGGCCCCGGCGCGCCGTCGAGCGAGATCACCCGCCGCGTCGCAGGGGCTGCCTCGACGACGCTCAGCGTGTCCACGAGTGACGCCCGCGCCAGCGCCGCCGCCTCGCGCGCCGTGAACTCGGTCTGCAGCCGCGTCTTCACCCGCCCCGGCACCGGCTCCTTGGCGATCACGATCACGGTGTTCACCGGGCCAGCACCTTCGACATGTCGAGTACGGCGCGGGCGGCGCCGAGCGGGGTCCCGGTGACCTTCGAGCGCCCCGAGCGCGGCAGGTAGTCCACGTCGACCTCCGCGATCCGCCATCCGGCATCGGCCGCGCGGACGACCGTCTCCAACGGGTATCCGGACCGCCGGTCCGTCAGCCCGAGACCGAGCAACGCCGTACGCCGGGCCGCGCGCATCGGACCGAGATCGTGCAAGGAGACGCCCGTACGGCGCCTGATCCGCCGCGAGAGCTCCGCGTTGGCCAGGCGCAGATGCCACGGCCACACGTCCCGCGACACCGGGCGCCGGCGACCGACGATCAGGTCGGCGCGACCGGCGAGGACCGGCGCCGTCACCCGGACGAGCTGTCGCGGGTCGAGCGACGCGTCCGCGTCCATCACGGCGACGACCTCCGCCTCGGCAGCCTCCAGGCCGGCGTGGCACGCAGCGCCGTACCCCTTGATCTCGCACCGCACGACGGTCGCGCCCCACCGTTCCGCGACGGCGGCGGAGTCGTCGGTGGAGCCGTTGTCGACGACGACGGCCCGGACGCCCGGCGGGAGCCGTTCGAGCACCCACGGCAGGGCGGCCGCCTCGTTCAGGCACGGCAGGACGAGATCGACGGACATGCTTCGACGGTAAGGACGGACCCGCCGCAGCGGGGCCCGAACACGACTACGGGTCGCTTACGGCGTACTGCGTTCCGGTGCTGGTGCGGCTCGCGGTCGGCCCGAGGATCTACGCTCTGAACGTGGCTACTCGTGTGCTCGTGGTGGACGACGACCCGACCGTGTCCAACGTCGTCTCGGCGTACCTGACCAAGGCCGGGTACGACGCCCGCGTAGTCGCGGACGGCGCGTCCGCGGTCGAGGTGTGGCAGCAGTGGAAACCGTCCGTCGTCGTACTGGACGTGATGCTGCCCGGACTGTCCGGGCTCGAGGTGCTGCGCCGGATGCGCGCGGCCGACGACGGCGCCGCGGTGATCATGCTGTCCGCGCGCGGCGAGGAGGAGGACCGGCTGGTCGGCCTCGAGGTCGGCGCGGACGACTACGTGGTCAAGCCGTTCAGCCCGCGGGAGCTGACCCTGCGGGTGCAGGCGATGGTCCGGCGCGAGGAGCGGCTGGCCGGGCTGGATCTGACACCGACCAAGCTGAGCGCCGGACCGGTCATGGTCGACACCGCGGCCCGCCGTGCGTACCTCGACGGGGACGAGTTGTCGCTGACGCATCGGGAGTTCGACCTGCTCGCGTACCTCGTGTCACATGCCGGCAAGGCGTACACGAAGGCCGAGCTGCTGCGCCGCGTGTGGGGCTGGGACTTCGGCGACTCGTCGACGGTCACGGTGCACGTACGGCGGTTGCGGGAGAAGATCGAGGCGGATCCGTCGGACCCGAAGCTCGTGCTGACCGTGCCGCGGACCGGGTACCTGTTCGCGGGAGACGCCCGATGAACAAGGACATGGCGACGATCCTGGCGCTGACCACGCTGTGGACGCTGGTGGTGGCGGCGATCGGCGCCGCGGTCCTGTGGCAGTTCCGGCGGCGGTCGTTGCGGATCACGATGATCGTCGCGGCCCTGGCGCCGATGGCCGCGGCCCTGGCCGCCGTGTGGCAGAGCGTGCGCGCGATGTTCATCTCCGAGCACGACTCGTGGGTGGTGCTGTGGACCCTCGCGTTCGCGGCGCTGCTCGGTCTGGCCATGTCGGTCCTGCTCGGGCACTGGATCAGCACCGGATCGCGGGACGTCGGGCGGCGGTTGCGCCAGCTCGGTACGTCGTACGAGCCGCCGGAATCCGTCGGTGGGTCGGTGCCTGCTGAGCTGGCCGAGCTGACGAACGAGCTGGAGATGACGCGGCAGAAGCTGGCTGCGTCGCACGAGCGGGAGCGTGCGCTGGAGACCAGCCGGCGGGAGCTGGTCGCGTTCATGTCGCACGACCTGCGGACGCCGCTGGCGGGTTTGCGGGCGGTGTCGGAGGGGCTCGAGGACGGCGTGATCGACGACGTACCGGGTGCGCTGCGGCAGATGCGGACGACAGTCGATCGGATGACCGGGCTTGTGGACGACCTGTTCGAGCTGTCGCGGTTGTCGGCGGCCCCGCCGCCGCGGCGCCGGTCGGCGGTCAGTCTGCGGGAGCTGGCCGAGGACGTCGCGGGCGAGAACAACGAGCACGCGCGCGCCGAAGGTGTTCGGCTGGCGCTGTCGACGCCGCCGGGCGACGACCGTCTCGCCGTTCAAGGGGATCCCGACGAGCTGACCCGTGCGGTCACCAACCTGGTCGGCAACGCGATCCGGCACACGGCGCCGGGTGGGACGGTCACGCTGGCGGTCGACCGCGAGACCGACGGTCGGGTCCGGCTCGCGGTGACCGACGGCTGCGGCGGCATCCCGGCCGACGATCTCGAGCGGGTCTTCGACGTCGGATGGCGCGGCGACGAGCAACGCACGCCCGAGACGGCGCCGGCGCCGGCCGTCGGTTCGGGCGGCGGTTCCGGTGCCGCGTCGGGCGGCGGCGGCCTCGGACTGGCGATCGCGCGCGGGGTCGTCGAGTCGCACGACGGCAGCATCGGCGTGACGAATGTCGTCGGCGGCTGTGCGTTCCAGATCGACCTACCGCCGGTGCCCGCGTCAGTCGGTGCCCGAGGCGACGAGGTCAGCCACTCCGGCTGACAGGTCGTACGACGGCTTCCAGCCCAGTTCGTGCCGGATGCGGTCCGAGGAGGCCGTGATGTGCCGGACGTCGCCGAGGCGGTAGTCGCCGGTGACGATCGGCGGCGGGGCGTCGTACGCGCGACAGAGCTCGGCGGCGATCTGACCGATCGTGGTGACGGTGCCGCTGCCGACGTTGTACGCCGTGAACGCCGGTTGCCGGGGGAGTGCGGACGCGGCCATGGTGACGGCGGTCGCGATGTCGCGGACGTGGACGAAGTCGCGGCGCTGCCGGCCGTCCTCGAAGACGCGGGGCGTCTCACCGCGTTCGAGCGCGGACCGGAAGATGGCGGCGACTCCGGCGTACGGCGTGTTGCGTGGCATGCCCGGCCCGTACACGTTGTGGAAGCGCAGCGCGGTGACGCGGCCGCCGGTCTCGCGGGCCCAGGTGGCGGCGAGATGTTCGCCGTTGAGTTTGCTGGCCGCGTAGGCGTTCCGCGGGTCGGGTACGGCGTCCTCGGTGACGAGGCCGGGGCGCAGCGGCGCGCCGCAGTACGGGCAGGGCGGCTCGAAGCGGCCCGCGTCCAGGTCTTCGGTACGGCGGGGTCCCGGGGCGACGTGTCCGTGGTCGTCGCAGTCGTAGCGGCCCTCGCCGTACACGACCATCGAGCTCGCGTAGACGAGGTTCCGGATGCTGCCGAGTGACTTGAGCAGCACCGCCATACCGAGGCTGTTCGAGGAGACGTAGTCGTCGATGTCGTCGAGGCTGACGCCGAGGCCGACCTTGGCGGCGAGGTGGATGACGGTGTCGATGCCGTCGAAGGTCCTGGGGTCGCGGACGTCGCCGACGATCAGGTCCGGGCGTGGCTCGGGGCGGTCCGCGTGCACGTCGGGGCGGAACGAGTCGAGGACCGTGACTTCGTGGCCCTCGGCAAGGAGTTGGTGGTGGACGTGGCGGCCGATGAAGCCGGCGCCGCCGGTGAGCAGGACCTTCATGAGACATCCACGGAGTGCCGGCAGCTGCAGTCGGCGTCCGGCTTGGGGAGCTGGCCGATGACTGTTCTCAGCAGGTCTTGCAGGCGTTCGATGCTGTTCTTGAAGGCTTCGAAGACCTCGGCCTGCGTGACGCCCGTGCCGGTCTCCACACCCGCGTCGTGATCGGTCACGACGGCGATCGAGGTGTAGCAGAGCGCGAGTTCGCGGGCGATCGCGGCCTCGGGTGCTCCCGTCATGCCGACGACGGACCAGCCCTGCGCGGCGTGCCATTGCGACTCGGCGCGGGTCGAGAAGCGCGGTCCGTTGATGACCACCATGGTGCCTGCGGGTACGACGTTGCCGGCGGCAATCACCGTGGCGCGGCCGACGGGGCAGTACGGGTCCGCGGCGGAGGTGTGCACCACCGGCGCCTCGTCGTACACCGTGTGCTCGCGGCCCCAGGTGCGGTCGACGTACTGGTCGGGGACGACGAACGTGCCCGGGGTCAGCTCGGGCTTGAGCGAGCCGACCGCGCACGGGCCGAGGACCTGGCGGACGCCGAGTTCGCGCAGTGCCCACAGGTTCGCGCGGTAGTTCACGCGGTGCGGCGGGAACCGGTGGTCGGCGCCGTGCCGCGGGACGAACGCCACCTCGCGGCCGTTCAGGTCCCCGACGACCGGCGGTTCGCTCGGTGCGCCGAACGGAGTGTCGATCTCGATCGTCTTCGCGCCGGTCAGGAACGAGTAGAACCCGGACCCGCCGATCACGCCGATATCAGCCATACCGCCGACGCTAACCCCCGAACCCCCACTCCCGACCCGCCCCGGACCCACCGTCAGCGCCCCGTAATCGCGACCTTGGGCACCCACCAACCATGGGGCGAGCGGCGAAATGGTTGATGGGTGCTCAAGGTCGAGGGGCGTGGGTGATCGAATGGAGGTGTGGACATCTCGCGGGTGTTGTTTGCGGTCGGCGTCGTGCTGCTCGCGCTCGGCGCCTACGCGAGCTGGACGGCGGGGCGGCTGGACCGGCTGCACCAGCGGGTGGAGCTGGCCCGTGCCTCGCTGGAGACCGAGCTGGCGCGCCGGTCCGCGCTGGTCGCGGAGCTGGCCGGTAGTGACGTCCTCGATCCGGCGTCCTCGCTGCTGCTCGTCGACGCCGCGCATCGTGCCCGTGCCGCGTCGCTGGACGCGATGGAGGTCCGTGAGCAGGCAGAATCGGCGTTGACCCGCGCGATCCACGCAACCTCGACGGATGTCGAGCCGTGGGCGGGGGAGCTGAACCTCGCGATGCGGCGGGTGCAGCTCGCCCGGCGGTTCCACAACGACGTCGTCGTGTCGACACGGGACCTGCGGCAGCGGCGGCTGGTGCGCTGGTTCCACCTGGCCGGGCGGGCGCCGATGCCGGCGACGATCGAGCTCGAGGACGGTGAATGAGCAGCTTCGAGGAGTACGTCGAGCGGTACCGGCACGAGCTGCGGGTGCACTGCTACCGGATGCTCGGGTCGTACGACGAGGCCGAGGACCTGGTGCAGGAGACGTTCCTGCGGGCGTGGCGTGCGTACGGCGACTTCGAGGGGCGGTCGTCGGTGCGGGCGTGGCTGTACCGGATCGCGACGAACGCGTGCATCGACGTACGGCGGCCGCGCCGGGTGTTGCCGTACCACTTGGAGCCGGCCTCGTTCCCCGCCACGGCGCTCCCGGCGCGCGAGGATGTGCCGTGGCTGCAGCCGTTCCCCGACGTACTGCTGGATCGGGCGGAGGAGCCGGACGCGGTCGCGATCCGTCGGGAGACGATCGAGCTGGCGTTCCTGCTCGCGATCCAGCACCTGCCTGCTCGGCAGCGCGCCGTACTGATCTTCCGTGACGTCCTGGGATGGTCCGCTCGGGAGACCGCTGCCGCGGTCGACCTGTCGGTGGCGGCCGTCAACTCGGCCCTCCAACGCGCACGCCCGGTCCTGCGCGAACATCTCCCGTCACACCGCTCCGAGTGGTCGGCGCGTGACAGCTCGGAGGACGAACGCAAGCTCCTCCAGCGCTATCTCGCCGCCTGGGAGTCCGCCGACACCGGCGCACTGGCCGCCCTCATGCACGAAGACATCCGCATCACGATGCCGCCGTACCCGTTCTGGTTCGAGGGCGTCGAGGACGCGATCCGCTCGCTGACCCCCAACCTCACCCCGGCGTACCGCGGCCACTGGCGCTTCGTCCCCACCACCGTCAACGACCAACCCACCCTCGCCGCCTACCTCAAACCCCCGAACACGCCCTCCTACCACCTCTTCGCCCTGGACGTCTTCCGCATCGAATCCGGCCACATCGCCGAGATCACCGCCTTCGAAACCACCGACCACAAGCGCTACGGCCTACCAGAAACCGCGTGACAGATGGAGATCCGAGAGCTACCCGACCGCTGGATCCTCAGCCTCCGGGACCACACAGTCGTCCAGGTAACGGCCCGAGACCGCGGCTGGTGCGTGGAGTTCTCCGACGGTACGACGATCCGGACCGACGGCACCGCACACGTCCACGACGCGACGGTGTCGGATCTGGGGTCTGCGCCTGCCCTGCCGCTCGACGATGGGCCGGCGCTCGTGGGTCGCCAGGTCCGTTCGGCAGTCGTGTTCAAGCGTGGGGGCGCACGGGTGGTGCTTGCTCCGGGCTACCACCTGCAGCTTGCGGCTGCCGCAGGCTCGGGCGTCCAGGTCGAGGGGCCGAACGGGGAGACCTACTTCGCGTCGGCGTAGGTTTCGACGGTGGCTGTGGTGAAGGCGAAGTTGGTGGGGGTGGGGCCGAAGGTGAGGGTGCCGGCGAGGTTGCTGGCTTGCTGGATGGCGTGGGTGACCTGCTCGGCCTCTTCGGCGGGGCAGTGGACGATGACCTCGTCGTGCTGGAAGAAGACGAGCTCGGCCTTCAGCGGAGTCAGCGACTGGCGGAGGGCGGCGAGGAGCAGGAGGGCCCAGTCGGCGGCACTGCCCTGGACGACGAAGTTCCTGGTGAAGCGACCACGGGCTCTCGCGTGGCGCGGATCCGTGGTGGGAATGTCGGCGGGCGGTCCCTCCAGCAGGGCTTCGTCCAGCGGATGGCCGCTGGGTGGGCAGGTGCGGCCGAGGTACGTGCGCACCAGTCGCCCTTCCTCACCGGCCCGCGCCGCGTCGTCGACGTACGCGACCGCCTGCGGGAATCGCTTCCGCAGCATGGCCAGATGCTTCAGCCCGTCACCTGACGTCTGCCCGTAGATCGCGCCGAGTACGGCGAGCTTCGCCTGCGCCCGGTCGCCCGAGAACGCCTGGTCCGACACCGCCTTGTAGAGGTCCCCGGGATCGCTCGCCACCTCCATCAACGCCCGGTCCCGCGAGATCGCGGCCAGCACCCGCGGCTCGAGCTGCGAGGCATCGGCAACGACAAGCCGCCACCCGGGATCAGCGACGACGGCCCGCCGGATGACCTTCGGGATCTGCAGACCGCCGCCACCGTTGGTGACCCACCGACCCGACACCGTGCCGCCCGGCAGAAACCCCGGGCGGAACCGGCCGTCGTGGACCCAGTCGTTCAGCCAGGTCCACCCGTTCGCGGTGTAGATCCGGTACAGCTTCTTGTACTCGAGCAGCGGCGCGACCGCCGGATGATCCAGCTGCTCCAGCTCCCACTTCCGCGTCGACTTCAGCTGGTACCCGGCCTGTTTGAACGCCTTCAGTACGTCGGCCGGCAGCTCCGGCCGCACGCGGTGCCCGAACGCGGCGGAGATCTCGTCGGCGAGCTCGGTCAGCCGCCGCGGCTCGCCCGTACCGCCGAAGCGCTCGCCGAGCAGCTCGCTCAGCATCGCCCGATGCACGTCCGCGCTCCACGGCAGCCCGGCCAGATCCATCTCCGCCGCGACCAGCATCGCGGACGATTCCGATGCCGTGAGCAACCGCATGCGCTCCGGGAACTCCGCCAGGTCGTGCCGCCGGAGCTGGTCGGCGTACACCGCGAGCAACGCCTCGAACGGGACCGGCTCCGCCGAGATCTCGAACAGCGACGACTGCTCACCCGGTACGACGGCGCGCAACGGGGGATCGGGTGGGACCGGGCCGCCACTCAACCGCCCCCAGGCCGCCGCCGCGGACCGCGGCTCGCCGAGCCGGCCCTCGTGCCCGAGCAGCAGGCCCTCGGTGTTCTCGATGTCGTAGCACCGCTCGACCCGCACCCCCGCCGCGAGCAACCGCGGGTAGATCTCCGCCGACGAACGCCACACCCACCGCGAGACGTGCGGCCGCGACGCGACGGACTGCACAAGATCCGGCTCGCGCAGCACCTCCCCGGCAGGCCGCCCGTCCGGCCGCAGCGCGACCACCATCGCGCCACCGCCGCTCACCGGCGCAATCGCCCACCGCTCGTCCACGCCCTCATCCTCACACCCGCCACCGACACTTCCCCAACCCGACTTTGTGCACCAGATCCGCATCCCGGCCGCCCGCCGCCACAGATCCCGTGCACAAAGTCGGGCTAAAGGAGGGGCGCCGGGCGCGGCGGGCGGGGGCGGCGGGCGGGTCGTGGTGGGTCCGCCGGGTGCGGCGGCCGTGGGTGCCGCGGGCCCGGGCGGGGACGGGGCGGGGATGGGGCCAGTTGTGGGAGAGTGGACTTATGTGGCGGGCGGGGGATCTGGATCAGGCGGATGGGACCAAGACCGAGCAGGTCGAGGGCCTGGTACTGCGGCGGATCGAGCGGGGCGACCTGTCGATCGGGTCGAGGTTGCCGTCGGAGCGGGTGCTGGCGGAGCGGCTCGAGGTGAGTCGGGTGACCGTCGTCCGCGCACTGGAGAACCTGCGGCGGGACGGCGTACTGGAGACCAAGCGGGGCTCCGGGACCGTGGTGCGGCCGCTGGACCGACTGCTGGACCCGGTGGCTCCGGCGTCGACGGTCACGGCGGGAGACCGGCCGGTGCTGGACCTCCGGTTCGCGACGACTGCCGCGCCGCATGACGTCGCTGAGGCGGCAGCGCAGATCGTGCAGGACGGGCTGCCACACGCCATGGGAGGCGACGGTCCTCCGCCAGGCGGTTCGCAGGAGCTCAGAGCGGCGCTGGCCGACCGCCTCACCGCAGAAGGCGTACCGACCGAGCCGGACCAGCTGACGCTCACCGTAGGCGCAGCGGCCGGCCTGAACGCCGCGCTGGCCGGCCTGGACCTCGGACCGGGCGTAGCGATCACCGAAACCCCGACGTACCCAGCTGCCTTCGACCTGCTCCGCAAACATCGTCTGGACGTGGCGGGCTGGCCTGCGGGCGTTTGGGACACCGATCAGCTCGCTCACCTCTGCCGACGGCACCGGCCGAAGGTCATTTACCTGCAGGCCGACAACCACAACCCGACTGGGCTGAGCTTGCCTGCTGACCGGCGGCAGGCGGTCGTGGAGATCGCGCGGCGGTATGGCGCGGCTCTGATCAGTGACGAGACGATGAGGCCGCTGTGGTTGGCGAACGGGGACCAGGCCGAGCCGCTGAGCCGGTATCCGAGGACTGTCAGCGTGGGTTCGCTGTCCAAGACGGTGTGGGGCGGGCTGCGGGTTGGGTGGGTTCGGACAGGCAAGCAGTTGCGGCGGCGTATCAATAGCGCTGCGCAGCTGAGCGTGGCCTCGCCTAGTGCGTTGGACGATCTGCTGGCGCAGGCGATCGTGCCGAAGCTCGACAAGGTGATCGGCCGCCGCCGGACCAGGCTGCGCGCCAACCTCAACGCCCTGGAGGCCGGGCTCCGGACGCTCGACGGTGTGGCCTGGCCCACGCCGACGGGCGGTATGACGCTGTGGCTCGAGCTGACCGAGACGAGGGCCCGCCGCGTCCTGGAAGCGGCCCGTGAGCGTGGCCTCCTGCTCGGCGCCGGCGACCTGTTCACGCCGGATGCCACCGATCGCCGCCACATCCGGATCCCGTTCACCGCCCCGCCGGCCACGCTGCGGCTCGTGGTCGCCCGGTTGGGCGAGGCGCTTCAGTCCACTTGATCCGGGGTGGACTGAAGTTTGGTGCCCGGAACCTCCTAATCTGGAAGCAGCCCGACGACCAGGAGGATGTAGTGACCGAGAACCAGACCCCCGAGACCGGGACCGCGAAGGTCAAGCGCGGTATGGCCGAGATGCTCAAGGGCGGCGTGATCATGGACGTCGTCACCGCGGAGCAGGCCAAGATCGCCGAGGACGCCGGTGCGGTCGCGGTGATGGCGCTGGAGCGGGTCCCGGCCGACATCCGCGCCCAGGGCGGCGTCTCCCGGATGAGCGACCCGGACATGATCGACGGCATCATCGCCGCGGTGTCGATCCCGGTGATGGCCAAGGCCCGGATCGGTCACTTCGTCGAGGCGCAGGTGCTGCAGAGCCTCGGTGTCGACTACATCGACGAGTCCGAGGTCCTCACCCCGGCCGACTACGCGAACCACATCGACAAGTGGCAGTTCACCGTGCCGTTCGTCTGCGGCGCGACCAACCTCGGCGAGGCGCTGCGCCGGATCACCGAGGGCGCGGCGATGATCCGCTCCAAGGGCGAGGCCGGCACCGGTGACGTGTCCAACGCGACCACCCACATGCGCCAGATCCGCCAGGAGATCCGCAAGCTGCAGAGCCTGCCGGAGGACGAGCTGTACGTCGCGGCGAAGGAGCTGCAGGCGCCGTACGAGCTGGTCAAGGAGGTCGCGGCCCTGGGCAAGCTTCCGGTGGTGCTCTTCACCGCCGGCGGGATCGCCACCCCGGCCGACGCCGCGATGATGATGCAGCTCGGCGCCGAGGGCGTGTTCGTCGGATCCGGCATCTTCAAGTCCGGCAACCCGGCGCAGCGCGCCGAGGCGATCGTCAAGGCGACCACGTTCCACGACGACCCCGACGTGATCGCGAAGGTCTCCCGCGGTCTGGGCGAGGCGATGGTCGGCATCAACGTCGACGAGATCCCGCAGCCGCACCGGCTCGCCGAGCGCGGCTGGTGACCGAGGGACTGCAGGCGGTCGACGAGCGGACCGCCCGGGAGCTGCGCGGCCTGGCCCGTGTCCTGGTGCGGTCCGGGTACGCCGACCACGCGGCGATCACCGCCGCGCTGACCGAGGCGGTGCGGGAGGACGCGCCAGCGATGGACGCGTCCGCCCTCGTGCCGCTGCTGATCGGCGAAGCGGTGATTGATCTCGACGCCGAGGCGGCCGGGTGGCCCGCGACCACGGATCCGGACCGCCTGGACGCCGTACTGACCGAGCTGGAGTCCCGGGGGCTGGTGGTGGTCCGGTACACGTCCGACCATCACGCCGCCCGCGAGGCGCTGGAGGCCGCGGCCGATCCGAAGGGGCTGGTGTTCTTCACCGACACCGACGTCTGGCACGCGGTCGACTTCGGGATGCTCGAGCTGAAGGTCTGGCATCCGGACACGGCCAACGTCGCGCCCGGTGAGCCGCTGCTGGAGGACGTCCTCGCGCTGCTGCGCCGGCACGACCTGCCCGCGGTGTACGACGAGGGCCGGATCGAAGTCACCCTCGACTGGCATCGGAAGGTGACGTTGTGACCGTGATCGGTGTGTTTGCGCTGCAGGGCAACGTGCGGGAGCACCTGGCCATGCTCGAGCAGGTCGGTGTCGAGGCGCGTCCGGTACGGCGGCCCGCCGAGCTGGAGCAGGTCGACGCGATGGTGCTACCCGGCGGCGAGTCGACCACGATGGACAAGCTGGCCCGGGCGTTCGAGCTGTTCGAGCCGCTGCAGAAGCGGATCGCGGACGGGATGCCGGTGTTCGGCACCTGCGCCGGGATGATCATGCTCGCGAACGAGATCACCGGCGGTATCGAGGGCCAGGAGACGCTCGGCGGGCTCGACGTGACGGTCCGGCGGAACGCGTTCGGGCGGCAGGTGGACTCGTTCGAGGCTGATCTCGAGTTCGCCGCGCTCGACACGCCGTACCACGCCGTGTTCATCCGCGCACCGTGGGTGGAGCGGGTCGGACGGGACGTGGAGGTACTGTCGACGGTGAGGTCGGGCCCGGCCGCGGGTAGGATCGTCGCGGTTCGCCATGACCGGCTGCTGGCCACGTCGTTCCATCCGGAGATGACCGGGGACGCCAGGCTGCACGGCTACTTCGCCGAGTTGGTCCGCGGCCTCTAGACGTTCGCAGCAGTGAGAAGGGTTGGTTCGCCATGTCAGGCCACTCCAAGTGGGCCACCACGAAGCACAAGAAGGCCGTCATCGACGCGAAGCGCGGCAAGCTCTTCGCGAAGCTGATCAAGAACATCGAGGTGGCCGCCCGGATGGGCGGTGGCGACCCTGGCGGGAACCCGACCCTGTACGACGCCATCCAGAAGGCGAAGAAGTCCTCGGTCCCGAACGACAACATCGACCGCGCGGTCAAGCGCGGCTCCGGTGCCGAGGCGGGCGGTGCGGAGTACCAGACGATCATGTACGAGGGCTACGGCCCGAACGGCGTGGCGATGCTGGTCGAGTGCCTCACCGACAACCGGAACCGGGCGGCCGCGGACGTCCGGACGGCGATGTCGCGCAACGGCGGCTCGCTCGCTGACCCGAACTCGGTCGCCTACCTGTTCAACCGCAAGGGCGTGATCGTCGTCGCCAAGGAGCAGGACGGGAAGTCGCTGTCCGAGGACGACGTGATGGAGGCCGTGCTGGAGGCGGGCGCCGAGGAGGTCAACGACCTCGGTGAGTCCTGGGAGGTCGTCACCGAGGCGACCGACCTGGTCCCGGCCCGCACCGCGCTGCAGGACGCCGGTATCGACTACGAGTCCGCCGACGTGCAGTTCGTCCCGTCGATGACCGTGGAACTGGACGCCGACGGCGCCGGCAAGATCTTCCGCCTGATCGACGCCCTCGAGGACAGCGACGACGTCCAGAACGTGTACGCCAACTTCGACGTGTCCGACGAGATCATGGCCGAGGTCGGCTGAGCGAGCTCACATGCCGAGGGCCTTTCCGTCGATGACCTGAGCGGCGGGAGGGGCCTTCGGTGCGGCGATCTCGCCGTACTCGGTGAAGGTCAGTGCATCCTTCGGGCTGGACTTGTCGGGGATCTCCAGCCGGACCGGGCGTGCCGTGGCCGCGTCCACCCACAAGGTGCCGTCGCTGCCCTCGAGACCGACGCACGGGACGCCGTCGACGGTCGTCGAACGCAAGGACCTGCGGGACGTGACGCTCGTCGGGCACAGTTGGGGCGGTAGGTTTGGCCGGCGTTCATGCCCGATGCTCCGGAGGACGTGCAGCGCATGGTGCACAGCCTGCTGCTCCCGCAGCCGATGCAGTATTTCACCGAGACGGTCGCGTCCGCCGAACTCGCGGAAACCTTCCTCAAGGCCCGATAGACGATTGTCGACGGCCTCCCGTGCCCACTCGCGCGACGACGGGCAGCAGGTACGGGACAGGCGGAGGCCGAAGCCAGGATCCCCACGACTTGAGACTCATCCCCTCAGGGACTTGCTGTCGACTACGTGCGTGGCCGGCGGCACCTTGGGTTCCTTGATCTGGTTGTACCCGCTGAAGGTCATGCTGGATTTGGCAGGCATGTCGACGCGGATGGGACGGGCGTTGGCGGCATCGACCCACAGGGTGAGCTGGTCGCCGTCCCCGACGCCGATGCACGGGATGCCTCCGATGGTCCTGGCCCCGATCTTCCGAACCCCGCCGCCAACGTCGAGCATGCGGTCCAAAGTCGCGAGAAGACTGGCGAATGTTGGCATCTCGGCGAACTCCTTGGAGGTGAAGACGACCTTCAGCCACTTGCCGCGCATGTGCTGGATGAGCCGGTCGGCATCCTTGTTCGACTTACGCTGTTGCCGCCAATAGGCGTCGCTGAACTGCAGATAGGCGGTTCTGCCGAACATGAGAAACCTGAGGCGGTCACCATCGATGGTGATGGTGCCTGAGCCGGCGGACCTGCCGGCGCTGACATCGAAGGTCGTCCGCTTGCCGTCGTCCAGCGTCACATCGCCCCGGATGCGCACACCGACGGCCGCCTTGGCCTCGGCCCGCGCCTTCTTGAGGATCTGCTGAGCTGACAGTTGGGCGATGCCTGCCGCCGGCTTCGACGCCGGCGCGGACGACGAATGCACGGTTGAACGGGCCACGGTGGGCGGCCCGGAGCCTCCACAACCTGCGACGAGGACGGTCGCCAAGGCCGCCGTGATGATCAAACGCCTACGAGTCAGCAACATGGCAACCACCCCTAGTGAGGACCCAGAGGTGCCTCACCAAGCACGATGCGTCGCGGGCCGCAATAGTTGCCCGATCACTCAACCTGAAAGACGATCCTTCGGACAGACGTCCTTCTCACCGCTGGTCCTTGTGCCCCGACGGCCGGTTGATCAGTCGCTCGTTTGAGGTGGCACGACGCTCGATGCCTCGGATCTGAGGACTCCGAATGGCGGTCGTGGTGCGGATTCGGCTCAGATGGGTACCGAAGTCCCACAGTTTCCGGTCTGGAGGATTGTGATGAGTGAGGATGCAGAGCTGGTTCCGTTGTCGGATGAGGAGCTGAGTGCCCAGGTCGGCAGTGTGCTGCCGGACAAGGAGGTCGTTTCGATCCTCGACCTCAACGTCGACCTGGCGCTTGCCATTGATGCCGCTGCACCGATCGAGTTGGCGGTGGCCGCGAACGCGAATGTTGCCGCGCCGATCGACGCGGCTGTCGGCGCGAACATCTTGTCCAGTGGCTCCGAGGCCCAGGCATTGGCCGATCAAGGTGTCCTGATCACGCAGGGCATTGATGCCGACGCGACTGCGCACGCTGTCCAGGTCAGCGGGATCGATCAGTCCAACGACGTGGTCGATGCCGGGTCCTCCACCCCGGTGCAGGGCGGCGCCGCTGACAGTACGTCCACGAACGATGCGTCCACGAACGATGCGTCCACGAACGATGCGTCCAGGAGCGATGCGTCCACGAGTGATGCGCCAAGTGATGGGTCAAGTGGCGAACCTGATCCAGCCAGTGTCGCGGACACGACCGCCGGTGGAACCGAGACGCCGTCGGAGGAGAGCACTGGGACCACTGGAGCAGCTGGCGTGGAGCCTGCGGCCGATGCTGCGGTTGTTCCGGACACTGGGTTGGAGACTCCTGACACGAGCCAGCTGCTGGACGGGAACCTGCTGAATGTCAACGTCAATATCGATGCCGACGTCGACCTTGCCGCTCCGATCGCCGGCGCGGTAGCGGCGAACGCGAATGTCGCGGCTCCGATCGATGCCGCGGTCGCGGCGAACATCGGCGCTGTCGACAGTCAGTCGGTGGCGATCGCGCAGCAGGACGCCATTATCAACCAGAACATCACTGGCTCGGCGACCGCCGACGCCGAGCAGACCTCCGAGATCGAGCAGTAGCCCGGGACAGTGTCCGGTCCGGAGGAATCGCCGGTGCAGGCCGGCGCGGTTCGCGTCGCAGGTACCGTCGACTCGACGACCAGCGGTGCGCCGACCAGCGGTGTGCCCGTCCGAGCGGCTGATGTCGTGCTGTTGGGTGAGATGGCCGGATCGGGTTATCGCACCCCACCGGCACTGGTCCGCCGCGCGGACGGGCAGATGATTCAGCTGACCAGGCTGTTGTATCTGGTGCTGGAGGCGATCGACGGTCATCGTGGCGACGCCCAGATCGCGGAGCTGGTCAGCGCGAGTTACGGCCGGTCTGTGTCGGCGGCCAATGTAGCGGCCCTGGTGCAGAGGCTGCAGCCCCTTGGTCTGGTGCGCGCCGCGGATGGGTCGGAGCCGCGTGTGCGTAGGTCGGATCCGCTGCTGGGGCTGCGGTTCAGGTATGCCGTCACCGACCCGCGTCGCACCCAGCGGATCACCCGGCCGTTCGCGCGGCTGTTCAGTCCGTTGCCCGTGGTGGGCATCATTACGGCGTTCGTGTACGTGTGCTGGTGGCTGTTGTTCGACCAGGGGCTGGCGTCGGCCGCGTACGAGGCGTTCCACACGCCCGGCTTCTTGTTGCTGGTCTTCGCAGTGACCGTGCTGTCGGCGGGATTCCACGAGTTCGGCCACGCGGCGGCCGCCCGGTACGGAGGATCGACGCCGGGCGCCATGGGCATGGGGTACTACCTGTTCTGGCCGGCCTTTTACACCGACGTCACAGACTCCTACCGGCTCGGGCGCGGCGGGCGCCTACGCACCGACCTCGGCGGCTTGTACTTCAACGCCATCGTTGCCGTGGCGACGGTCGTGGTCGCCCAGGTGACCGGGTACGACGCACTCCTGCTTGTCGTGGTGACGCAGATTCTGCAGATGATCCGGCAACTGCTGCCGACCATCCGCTTCGACGGCTATCACGTACTCGCGGACCTGACCGGCGTCCCCGACCTGTACCACCACATCAAACCGACCCTGACCGGCCTGCTGCCCTGGCGCTGGCGAGACCGCGACAACCGGGCGCTCAAGCTGTGGGCCCAGGCGGTCATCACCGTGTGGTGCCTCACGGTTGTGCCGCTGATGCTGGTCGTGTTGGCCCTGACCGTGGTGATGCTGCCCCGGGTAGTGGCCACCGCCAGGGCGAGTGTCGAAGAGCAGTGGCGGATGCTTGCCGGTGGCTGGCACGACGCAGACCTTGTCGAGGTCCTGGCTCGTGGGCTGGCCATCCTCGCGCTGGCGCTGCCGCTGCTCGGCCTGGGGCTGCTGCTGTGGCTGCTGGTCGGCAGGATGGTGAGGTCTGTGTGGCGGCGCACCGCGGGTAAGCCCGCGCAGCGTTCAGTCGCCGCGGTCGTCGCGTTGACGATCATCGCGGTGCTCGGTTGGGCTTGGTGGCCGCACGGCGACCGGTACCGGCCGATCACCCCGAACGAGCGCGGCACTGTCAGCGACTTCGTCGATCGGGCACAGCACACGACCTCGCAGCCTCCCACCGGCAGTGGACAGCTGCAGCAGGGGGACGTGAGTCGGACACAGACCGTGTGGCCGGCCGGAGTGAAGCGACCCACCCGCCAAAGCCCGACATTGGCTCTCGTCATGGTGCCTCGTACGTCGGGCAGCGCTCGAGTGGTCGCACCGTCGACCTCATCTCCGACCACCGTTGCACCCACAGCCCCGCCATCTCCGAACGACGCTTCGAGCGGCCTGCCTGTCGTGGGTGACCCGCAATCACCTGGCGCTCCGGTGTGGGTGTTCCCCTTCGACAAGCCACTTCCTGCGGGACCAGGCGACAACCAAGCGCTTGCCGTCAACACCACCGACGACACCGTCATCTACGACATCGCCTTCGCTCTGGTCTGGGCCGAGGCGTCCTCAAATCCGGTGACGAACACCAACGAGGCCTACGCATTTGCAAGTTGCACGCACTGCGCGGCGGTGGCAATCGCCTTCCAAGTAGTGCTGGTCATCGGTGACGCTGACATCGTCGTACCCCAGAACCTCGCCGGAGCACTGAACTACAACTGCGTACAGTGCCTGAGCTACGCACTGGCAACCCAACTTGTCGCGACCTTGGACCGCCCACTCTCGGTCGATGGCATGGCGGCGCTCAATCAGGTGTGGGCACGGCTGGCGGACTTCGCGCGTTCGATCCAGCAGTACCCGCTATCCGAATTGCGCGACCGGCTCACGTCGTTCGAACAACAGATCCTCGCCGTCATCGCCGCCGATGGTGCGCTGACCGTGCCCGACAAGCCCCAGACATCAACGCCGACAACGCAACCAGGACAGGATCCGACCGACGCGGGCGACGAGTCGCCCGCCGCCGAGAAGACCCCCACACCCTCATTCAGCCCGAGCGAACCACCACAGGTCGCACCCACGAGTACCCCCACGACAACGACCCACCCAGTGCCCACACCAACCACATCCGGGACCAGCCCGACGGATCAGACCACACCAACTCAGACCACACCAACTCAGACCACGCCGGATCCCTCCACCACGCCGACCGACACAGAAACGCCGACCCCCACGCCGACCCCCACGCCGGCCGAGTCAGAAACGCCGACCGCCACGCCGACGTCGCCATGACCCCCCCGATCCGGCCTACCACCGAGCGCCGGCACTGCGGACAGACAGCAGACATGCGAGGTATCGCAGCGCGGCCGATGCGTGGGAATGGGTACAGCGCACGAAGCCGGCACCTCCGGTCTGGTCGTCGACACCGGTCCGTGGATCTTCGGTCGCAAAGTACTGCTGCCGGCAGGCGTAGTGGACCGCGTCGACACCGAGGAGCGCAAGGTCTTCGTCGACCGCACCAAAGACGAGATCAAGGACGCCCCCGAGTACGACGAGACCGCCGGCGTAAACGACGATTACCGGACCCGCCTCGGCGGCTATTACGGCGGCTTGTACCGGTAGACCCCGGGAGCTCTGGCTCGGCAACATCCGGCTCGGAAGCTTGCCGGCGCGGTCTTGATGCACCCGCGCCGGTCACCATGCTGACGAGCGATCCAACGGACGTTTGCGCGACTCTGCGACAGCCGGGTGACGGTCATCAAGATCTGACGAGTCAGATGCCGAGGGCCTTGCCGTCGATCACCTGGGCGGTCGGCGGGGCCTTCGGGGCCGGTACCTGGTTGTAGTCGCTGAACGACAGCGCATCGGTGCTGGACGACTCGAGCCGTACCGGCCGCGCGGTCGCGGTGTCGACCCAGAGCGTCCCGTCCGGGTCCCGCAGGCCGATCGACTCGACCCCGTCGACCGTCCGCGGCGCGGTCTTGCGCAGCGTGCCGCTCGGCTCGAACAGCGTGTCGAAGAACTCGCTCTTGCTGCCGAACGCCGCGAAGTCCTGGAGCTCCTTGTTGCTCAGCGACGTCTTGATCCACCGGCCGGCGATCAGCCCGACGAGCGCGTCCGCCTCGGCCTGGGACTTGGTCTGCGCGCGCCAGAACTTGTCGCTCATCTTCAAGTACGCCGTGCGCCCGATCACGATCACCGACATCGAGGCGCCGTTGACGCTGATCGACCCCTGGCCCCCGGCCTTGCCGAGCCCGACGTCGAGCACGATCCGGTCCTTGCCGTCGGTCAGCGACCCCTTCATCTGCACACTGTCGGCGGCCTTCGCGGCGGCCTGCGTCTTCCGCAGGATCGCCGCCGCCGACAGCCGCGAGATCGTGTCCGGCGGCGTGGACGGCTTCGTCACCGTCGGTGTCGGACTCGGAGTCGGCGGTGGCGCCGCCGAGGTCGTGACCGGAGTGGATACCGGCGCAGGTGTGGGCGTGCTCCCCAGAGCGTCGTTGGCTGCCGGGTCCGATCCCTGGCAACCAACCACGAGTGAAGCCAGCACGCCCACCATCGCGCCGGCAGCCAGACGACGTGTCCGCATCTTGCTCCCCCTTCCGCACAGTTCGGTGCAGATACCAGGAAGATGCGGACGCCGTCCGAAAAGTTGCGATCAGCCCTCCGAGGGATTCCAGTAGCGGTCGTCGAGAAGGTGCAGGTCGCGGAGTCCCGCGGCGACCAGCTCGGAGTACAGCGTGGCGCCGTACTCCGAGGTGTGGGTGTCGTCGCGCTTCTCGCGGGTGAGGTAGAGCGTCTTGGCGGCCTCCGGCCCGAGGCTCTCGACGACGGCCTGTGACCGCGCCGTGAGATCGATCAGGTCGACGTGCTCGGTCGCCGCGACCGAGCGCATCTCGGACGGGAGGTCGACGCCCAGGCCGTTGACGATCAGGCCCGCGGAGTTGAGCTTCGTCCCGGTGAACCAGCGCCGGACGATCGGAGTCACCAGCACCGGCGTCGCGCCGGTGGCCCGGATACCGGCGACGATCTCGGTGAGGTTGGCGCGGAACTGCTCGGCCGTCGTCTGTTTGTCGTTGTGGCCGAACTGCACGAGGACGACGTCCCGCGGCCTGAGCTGCGGTCGCAGCGCCGCCCACATCCCGGGCTCGGCGAGGAACGACACCGTGCTCTCGCCCGAGCCGGAATGGTTCACCACCGACAGGCCGTGCCCGAACTGCCTGGGCAGCCGCTGTCCCCAGCCGGTGTACGGCGCGGTCTCCTGGTCGGTGACCGTGGAGTCGCCGGCCAGGAACACCCGTCTGGTCGCCACCGGAGCCGGCGTCACCACGACCTTCTCCGGCACCGCTCCGGTGAGCCGCAGTTGTAGTCCGGGAGTTCCCGGTCCGCCGAAGCCGTTCTGCTGACCTTCCGGGTCACGCACGTTCACCGTGAAGTGCAGGACCGCCTCGGAGCTACCCGAGAAGAGCAGGCGCCGGGCCTCCGCGACCACCTCGACGGGGTGGTGCTGGTCGCCCAGCACCACCGTCACCGCGTAGTCGCCCGGTGGAACATCGTACGTGCACGTGACCGGCGCCTCGCCAGTGCAGTCCGCCGCCGGTGCGGCCGCGTCGGCAGTCATCGGCTGGGCACCGAGTGCCAGTACAACCCCTGCCGTGAGTAAGCGCAGCATGTCGACCTCCTCACGGGTTCACGATCTGGTTGCCTATCAGGGCGAGGGTTTGGATGGCTGAGAGGCCGTAGAGGGCTGTGGTGTTGGTGGAGACCCACTTGGCGGCCTCGGTCGGGTTGAGGGTGCTGGTCACGTCCTCGGCGGTCCAGGGGAGCGTCGGGGCATAGCCGTCGCCGGTGTAGAACTCCTTCCACGCGCGGGCGGCCAGGTCGTCGCGGTCCAGTCGGACGGAGGCGTACGCCGTGAGTCGCGCGTGGCCCTGCCGCAGGATGAGGTTGCCGAAATGCGCACCGCACTCGGCTGTCTGCTCTGCACGGGTGGCGTTGAAGAGCCGGCAGTACTGCAGCCAGGCGGCCTCGAACTTCGGCATGTCCACCAGGTCGATCAGCTCGGCGCAGATCTCCACCTCGCCGAACATGGCGCTCAGGTGCGACACACTCACGATCTTCTCGGTGACGGGCGCGAATCGACCGGTGTCCAGGTCGTACAGCCCGCTGCCGGTCACGAACCCGTTGGGCATCGCTCCGATCGTCTCCATCGTCCCGAGCAGCTTGGCCTTCGCTACGTCGGCCTTCGGTCCCTGACGCTCCCACTCCGTCAGCCACGCAGCGGCCAGACCGCTCCAGTCCGTACCTAGGCCGATGGACAGTGCATGCGGGTCAGGTGTGTACGGCTCCGTCCGGATCTTCCGCAGCGGGTCCAGTACCAGGAAGGTCTTGTCCGAGTCGACCAGCTCCGACAGCAGGTCGCCAGTACGTTCGTCGGCCGTCAGGTAGTAGTAGAACCGCCGGTACGCCGCCGTACTGATCCGCTGCTGCTTCGCACTGTCCGCCCAGTGCTGTACGCCGTGCCGCGTACCCAGACCGGCCCACTGCCCCAGGTGATAGACGTCGACCTCGCCGGTGTGCCGCGTCATCGCCTCGGCGAACCGGAAGATGTCCGCACGCCCGGACCGCAGGAACGCGTACCAGAGCCACAGGTCCGGTGACAGCTCCGAGTTGTCCCACGCGTACCCGCCCACGTCGTACCGCCAGACCAACCTGTCCTCGTCGAACGTGTGCATGATGTCGCCGTAGTCCCAGAACCCGTACCAGTGCCGGGACTCGACCTGTCCGCGGTAGAAGTCGAACAGGAAGTCCAGGTGATCCTCGATCGCCTTCTTCGCCGGCACCGACCGGTCGACCGGACTGAACAGCCCACCGAACACCCGCGTGCTCACCAGATGATCCACGGGGTTGATCAGTTGTGGTGGTGTCCGCACCTGGTCCGCCAGGTCACCCAGCCGCGCGGCCGACGGCGTGGCCTCGAGCGCCCAGAAGGTCAACTCCGAGGTCCGGGCGATCCCGTACGGCGTACCGAACGCGGGCTCGTAGTCCTCGTAGGTGATGTTGAGGCCCTCGAGCTGCTTCGGGTACGTGTCCTGGCCCATGCCGTCGTGGTAGAACCGCGTGTCCATCGCGCCGGCGTCCGGCGACCAGAGCCACACGGTCACCTCGGCCTCGTCCGTCGCGGCGTTCCGGATGTCCAGCTGGGTCGGATGCCGTTGCCAGAAATCCCTGAGCCCGAAGGCGAATCCGCCGCTCACGCCACCGACGTACCCGAGCCCGGACGCGCGTTTCCCCTGGTCGACGGGCACCCAGCCGAATCCCGTCTTCGTCCGTTTGCGAACCGTGAACCCGTCCGAGGTCAGCTGGCTCAGCGAGTAGTCACCCCACTCCGGGATGTACTGCAGCCGCGTCGTCACCCGCTGGTCCCACGTCGACGGATCCGGCAGCTTCGTCCCGGCGATCTGTGCCGCCCGTACGGCGGCACCCGGATCGCGCCGCAGGCCGGTGATGCCCTTGACCGCCTCGGACACCGCCCCGTGCCCCTCGCCGACGAACCGGACGTGCCGGTCGTACGCCGCATCGCGCATCGGCACCGAGAAGCGCACACCGAGCCCCGCGATGTAGTCCTTCTGCCCGTCGCGGTCGTAGACGAACGTGTGCACCATCCGCACGTTCTCCGCACCGGCGACGAAGTACAGCCGGATCGAGAACGGCAGCCACGTCATGCCCTTGCGTGACTTGTGCCGGCCCTCCACCTTCACCACGGCCCGCACCGGACCGGCCTGCTCGACGGTGACCTTCTGGACGTCGCTCTCGTACCGCTCCCGGACCGCGCCGCCTTCCTCGGTCTCGGCGATCTTGTCCTGCTTCAGGTTGACCAGGACACCCTTGTGCGCGATCAGCACGTCACCGCGCCAGATCTGACTGACCACCTCCGATCCGCTCTTCCGGATCCTGGTCCGGATCACTCCGGTGTCCACGTCGACGTACAGCTTCTCGTTCTTGACCGTGACGGGCCGCGCGGGTGCGGTCGCCGTACCTGCGCCGAGCGTGTACGACTCGGCTGGTGTTTCCACTGCGATCGCGTGCGCGCTCCACTTGAGCGAGCCGTCCGGCCAGTAGGCGGTCGGCCAGCTCTGCACCGGTACGTCGGTACCGTCCGAGGCCTTCAGTGCGAAGGACTGGTTCGCCGGTACGGCGCCCTTCGGCCACGGCGTACCCCAGGTCGTGACAGCCGCTGTGGTGGGCTTGCCCTCCAGCCAGCTGAGCTTGACGTCGGGGGCTCCAGCAGCCGCGGCTGGTTGGATGTTGCTGTCCAGCAGGGATACAGCAGGTACTGCGGCCAGACCTGCTAGGACAGTGCGTCGGGAGACCTCCATGCCGTTCCACCTCTGTCGTTTCGGTGTTCGGGGATCAGGGACAGGTTCTGGATCGCTGCCAGCGCGTACTGCGACGCGCCGTTGGTGCTGACGAACGCGGCCTCGTCGACCGGCATCAGGGCGCCGGTGACGGGAGTGGTCTTCCACTCCGTTTCGCGTTGCATGGCGTTGCGGTTGAGCTGGTCGCCTTCGTCGACGAAGAACTTGCGCCAGGCCAAGCGGGCGAGCTCCGGGTCGCCGGTGCGCGCGGCGGCGTACGCGGCCAGTCGGCTGTGGGCCTGGACGAGTGAGATGCCCTGCAAGGGCTGACCGACCTCTGCGGCCTGCTCCTCGGGTGAGAGCAGGTAGAGCCGGCAGTAGTCCAGCCATGCCTTCTCGAACCCCGGTACGTCGAGGTCCAGGTCGATCAGCTCCGAACAAATCTCGGGCAGGCCGAACAGTGACGACAGGTGCGACACCGCGATGGAGCTCCGGCTGGTGTCGAAGCGGCCGGTGGACAGGTCCAGCCGGGCGCTCCCGGTGAGGAAGCCGTACGGGAGAGCCGCGATGTCGGTCATCGTCCCCACCAGCCGGGCACGTGCTCGTTCGTCTCCGTACCGCTCCCACCTGGTGAGCCAGGCAGCGGCCAGCGCGCCCCAGTCCACGCCGAGCTCGATGGACAGTGCATGGGGGTCGGGGGAGTACACGTCGGGCCGCACCTTCCGCTGCGGGTCGACGACGAGGAACGTCTCCTCGATGGCAGCCAGCTCGTCCAGCAGGTCACCTGTCCGCTCGTCGGCGGTCAGGTAGTAGTAGAAGCGCCGGTAGATCGCACTGGAGATCCGCACCTGCTTGCAGCTGCAGCCCCAGTGCTGCACGTTGTGCCGCGACCCCAGCCCCTTCCAGCGACCAAGGTGATGTACGTCGACCTCACCTGTGTGGCGGGTCATCGACTCGGCGAAGCGGAACACGTCCGCCCGGCCCGTCCGCAGGTACTGGTACCAGAGCCAGAGGTCCGGCGACAGCTCCGAGTTGTCCCACGCGTACCCGCCCACGTCGTAGCGCCACGTGTGCCGGTCGGGGTCGTAGGTGTGCATGACGTCGCCGTAGTCCCAGAACCCGTACCAGCGTCGCTGTTCGCGTTGACGCACGTAGTACTGGAAGAGGAAGTTCAGTCGGGCCTCGATGTCCTGGTCGTCGGCTGTGGGCAGACTCCAGGTGCCGAACACACCTGCCTCCAGCAGACGCGCTGGAGAGACTGTCAGCAGGCCGGGGGAGTTGAGTAGGGCAACGTGCTCGGACAGCTCAGCTGCGGACGGTGTGGACTTGTGGACGCGGAGACTGAGCTCGTGCGTGCGAGCGATGCCGTGCGCGTTGCCGAATCCCGGCTCGTAGTCCTCGTAGGTGATCTCGAGTCCCTCGAGCTGTTCGGCGTGCGTGTCCTGGTCCATTCCGTCGTGCCAATACCGCACGTCCATCGCCGGTGCACTGGGCGACCACATCCACACAGTGGCCGTGGCGACGTCAGTGGCCGCGTTGCGGATGTCCAGCCGGGTCGGATGCAGTTTCCAGAAGTCACGCAGCCCGAAGCCCAGTCCACCGCTGACGCCGCCGACGTACCCGTAGCCGGGCGCTCTGGTCCCGGACGGGATAGTGATCCAGCCCTGTCCCGGTCCGGTGCGTTTGCGCAGGGTAAAACCGTCCGCACTGGTCTGGTCGAGCGTGTAGTCGTTCCACTGCGGGATGACGTGCAGGCGGTCGGCCACCTCCGGGTTCGGGATCGCTTCGACAGCACGGCCGGCTACTTGCGTACGACGTACCTCTTCACCTGGATCGCGGCGCAGACCGGTCAGACCGCGGACTGCCTCGGTGAGCAGCCCGGACGGGCCAGCGAGCCGGATGTGGCGGTTGTGCGGCTCATCGCGCATCACAACGTCGGCGCTGAGTCCCAGGCCCGCCAGGAAGTCACGGTCCGGATCGCCGTCCCAGACGAAGCTGTGCATGATCCGTACGTCGGTAGCGCCCGCATAGAAGTACAGCCGCACCGAGAACGGCAGCCAGTCGCCGTGCTTGCCCTCCAGCCGTACCACGGCCCGCACCGGCCCGTCCTGCTCGACGGTGATGCGGTCCACGGTCGCGGTCGTCTGCTCGCGCACCGCTCCGAGGTCGTTGTCCGGCGCGCTCTGCCGCAGACTCACCAGCCGTACGTCGCGCACGATCACCTGCTCGCCGACCGCGATCGACGCGACCAATCGTGGTTTCCGCAGCGTCCACGTCACCTCACCGGTCGTGACCCGGACCTTGTCGCCGACCCGCTCGACCTGCACCGGAGCATCAGGCGCCGCGGGCTCACCCGTGACCAGCTCGTACGACGACTCCGGCCGCTCGGACGGGCCGATGGCATGTGCGGACCACTTGACCGAACCGTCCGGCCACGTGGCGGTCGTCCAGCTCTGCACCGGCGTACCGTCGGCCAACGCGAACCGGGTGCCCTCGGCAACCGTTCCGCGCGGCCACGGAATGCCCCACGAAACGCCTTGTCCACAAGGAGTTTCCAGCCATTGCAGGATGGTCATTCCTTCACCGACCCGATCAGCACACCCTTCGCGAAGTGCTTCTGCAGGAACGGGTAGAAGAACAGGATCGGCAGCGTCGCCACGACCACGACCGCGAACTTCAGGCCCTGCTCGGGGAACGTGACCGTCTCGAGTTGCTGCAGTACGTTCGCCGAGTCCGCGTTCGCCGCGGTGAGCTGGCGGACGATCATCTGCAGCGTCCACTTCTTGCTGTCGTCGATGTAGAGCAAGGGCGACATGTAGTCGTTCCAGATCGCGACCGCGTAGAACAGCGAGAACGTCGCGATGATCGGCTTCGACAACGGCAGCACGATCCGCAGGAACACGTTCAGCTCGTTGCACCCGTCGATCCGTGCGGCCTCCTCCAGCGCCTCGGGCAACTGCTGGAAGAAGGTCTTGACGACGATCAGGTAGAACGGGTTGATCGCGAGCGGCAGGATCAGCGCCCAGTAACTGTTCAGCAGGCCGAGGTCACGCACCACCAGGTACGTCGGGATCATCCCGCCGCTGAACACCAACGTGAAGATCACCATGTTCAGCACCAGTGCACGTCCCGGCAGCTGCCGCTTCGCCAGCGGATAAGCCATCGTCAGCGTCAGGATCAGCTGCACCGCCGTGCCGACCGCGGTCACGCAGATCGTGGTCAGCAACGCGCGGATGAACGTGTCGGTGGAGAAGATGTACTGATACGTGTCGGTGACGAACTTCTCCGGCCACAGGAAGAACGGCCGCGAGCTGATCTCCGACTCGGTCGCGAACGACCCGGCCACCACATACAGCAGCGGCAACACGGTGGTCAGCGCCAGGCCGGCCAGCAGCACGATGTTCAGTACGTCGAAGGCGCGGCTGCCGGCCGAGTCGTAGTACCGGACGGACTTCTGTTTCTTCAGCATCGTCAGTGTCCCCTCAGAACAGGCCGCGCTCGCCGAGGCGCTTCGCGAGCCAGTTGGAGCCGAAGATCAGCAGGACACCGATCACGCCCTTGAACAAGCCGACGGCGGTCGCATAGCTGAACGCGCCCTGCGTGATGCCGACGTAGTACACGAACGTGTCGAAGACGTCGGCGACATCGCGGTTCAGCGACGTGGTCATCAGCCAGATCTGCTCGAACCCGGAGTCCAGCAGGTTGCCGGAGGTGAGGATCGCCATCACCACGATGGTCGGCCGGATGGCCGGCAGGGTGATGTGCCAGAACTGCCGCCACCGGCCCGCGCCGTCCACCCGGGCCGCCTCGTACAGCTGCGAGTCGACCCCGGCCAGTGCGGCCAGGTAGATGATCGTGCCCCAGCCGGTCTGCTTCCACAGCAGCTGCAGCACGATCAGCGGCCGGAACCAGTCCGCCTGTGCGACGTAGTCGGTCTTCTCGCCGCCGAGCACGCCGTGGATCCAGTTCGCGATCACGCCGAAGTCGACCGAGAACAGCAGGTAGGTCAGCGACGCGACGATCGTCCAGGACAGGAAGTGCGGGATGTAGATGAGCGACTGCACGGACCGCTTCAGCACGTTGACGCGCAGCTCGTTCAGCATCAGCGCGACCACGATCGGGGCCGGGAAGACGAAGACTATCGTCAGCAATGCAAGCAGCAGCGTGTTGAACATCAATCGGCCGAAGTCGGGCCCGGTGAACAGCTCCTGGAAGTGCTTCAGTCCGACCCATTCGCTGCCGGAGTACCCGAGGAACGGCACGTAGTCCTTGAACGCGATGGTCAGGCCGTACATCGGCAGGTACTTGAACACCAGGAAGTACGCCAGGCCGGGCAACAGCAGCAGGTACAGCCAGCGATAGCGGAGCAGGTCCCGGCGGAGATCCCGGGGCCGGCGCTTCGGCGGGGGCGCCGGCCGCGAGGAATCCGCGGCCGGCCGCACCACCTCCGGCACGAGGTCGGTTGCCATCGTCAGCCGCCCGCCTTGGCGGCCAGGTCGTTGACCTCCTTGGCGATGTCCGTGCCGCCGCCGTCGTACCAGCGCTTGATCTGCGCCTTCAGCTGGTCCTCGCTGATCGCACCGGACAGGTACTTGATCCGCGCGTCCGGGACGATCGTGTCGAGCGTCTGGCCCTTCGCCACCGAGGTCGGTGCGATCACGCCGAGGGCCGGATTGTGCACGGCCGTCTTCAGGTCCTCGTTCATCAGCACGTCGAACGACTCGCGCATCTTGCGGCTCGCCTCGTCGGCCGGCTTCACCTTGTAGGCGCCCAGACCGACGCTGGCCCGGGTGCCGAGCTGGATGAAGGCCTTGTCCACGTCGTTCTGGATCGCCTTGACCTTCGGGTCGTTCTGGTTGATCGGGACGGCGTACTCGCCCTCGACCTCGAAGTTGCGGCCCTCGATGCCGTTGGTGAGCAGGATCGAGCCTTCCTTCGACTGCAGCTTGTCCAGCGTCTTCAGCACGTCGTCGAGCTGCGCCTCGGTCCGGATGCGCTGCTTGGAGATCGCCATCACGTCGTTGTAGCCCGTGAAGGGATAGGAGAACTTCTGCCCGTCGTCACGCTTCAGGTTCCCGATCAGGGTGACCTTGTCGAAGTCCTTCGGGTTCTTCTCCTTGAACAGGTCGAGCAGTTGGGTGGCGCGCACGTTGACGTCGATGATCATGCCGCCCTTGCCCTGCACGAACGGGTCGTTCCAGTTTCCGGTGTCCAGCGTGGCGAAGTCCTTGTTGACCAGACCCTCGGTGATCCACTTCTTCAGCCAGCGGTTGGCCTCCAGGAACTCCGGGGTGTCGAAGCCCGGGACCAGCTTGCCGTCGCGCTCACCCCAGCCGTTCGGCGCGCCGAACCAGGTCTCGATCACGTCGTACGGGCTGGCGCTGGCGTAGTTGCCGGGCCACTTCGGGATGATCAGGCCGTAGGTGTCCTTCTTGCCGTTGCCGTCCGGGTCCTGCTCGGTGAAGGCCTTGGCGATCGCGTAGAGGTCGCCGACGGTCTCCGGCTCCTTCAGGCCGAGCTTGGCCAGCCAGTCCTTGCGAATCACGATGCCGGAGCGCAGCGCCGGCCGGACCCGGTAGATGCCGTACGTCTTGCCGTTGACCATCGAGTTCTTGGCGGTCTGCTCGTCGGCCGGCTTGAGGTTCGGGTACTTGTCGAGCTTGCCGGTCAGGTCCCAGAAGGCGCCGGCCTCGGCCGCCTTGACGAACGACGGGCTCTTCTCGTTGACCACCATCACGTCCGGGATGCTGTCCGAGGCCAGCGTCACGTTCGCCTTGTCGCCGTACTCCGCGTTCGGCACCCAGGTGACCTTGAGTTTCTTGCCGATCAGCTTCTCGACGGCCTGCTGCATCTCACCGTTCGGATCGGGCGCGGTACCGAACAGCTTCGTCATCACGGTCAGCTCACCGAAACCGGCCTGCTGGTCGGCGTCGTCGCTGCCGCCGGAACAGCCGGCCGCCAGGAGCGCTGTGCTGAGCGCCAGCGAGGTCGCTGCGATGATCTTGTGTCGCAGTCGGGGGAGTGTGGACATGAGTTCCCTTTCAGTTACCACTCGGGTGCAGGCGCGCCTCGTTCTCGGCGAAGAAGCGCAGGCAGAGCCAGGTGTTGAGCTGGATCCAGCCGCCACCGGCCAGCACGATCCCGAACAGCGGGAACTTGCCGGACAGGTAGCCGACGGATATCGCGACGAACAACAGGACCAGGGACGACGCCGGCCGCGCGAGTGCGATCAACGATGCCTTGGGCAACAACGTGCGAATGCCGAGGTCGTAGTGCACGGCCATCGGCAACGCGTAGGCCGAGATCAGCCCGAGCGCGACGAGCGCGACCAGACTGGCCAGCCGGGGGAGTGCGGCACCGACCGCCGCGAAGTACAGGTAGTTGCCCACCAGTACGACGGCGGCCGCGACCAGGGGGAGTACCACGAGCGTGCCGCGGCGGAACTCGCGGCGGAACGCGGTACGGAAGGCAGCAAAGGCATGAAACGATTCATCGGATGACCGGCGTCTGGCCAGCGAATAGGCGGCAAGTGTGGCCGGCCCGATACCGAGCGCGACTCCGCCGAGGAGGGTGAAGAGGATCCACAGCGCATTGAGCTTGATCGCCCACAACACCTCGTCTGCAACGTCGTACAGCTTGATTGCCCAGCCTGTAGTCATGCCGGTTCCTGCCTTGAATCGGGCGAAAAGTGATGTGACCGTATGGTTGAATCGTCTCAATGTCAAGGCTTCGGAAAGCGTTTGTCAGAGACCGGTCACGGGTTGCGGGAAACCGGTTTTGCGCGAAGCCGCAGGTCAGGACGGCGAGACGCGCAGATTCGCGTATTCGCCGATCAACGGAGCCATCTGGCGGAAGCCGAGCTTGCCTCCGGGCAGCGGCTGATCGTCGCGCCAGCCGAAGCTGACCAGGTCGTTGATCGCGAACGTGACCTCGCCCTGCCGCACCGTGAGTCGCAGCCGGTACGGGCCGTCGGCGTCCGCGACGTCCGGGATCGGATCCGCGCCCTGCGCGACGAGGTGGAAGCCGTAGCTCTTGCGCAGGTTGCAGGTGTGGAAGGCACGCTCGGCCGGCCAGCGGCGGCGGAAGTACGAGACGTGGTAGGTGTCCAGGTCGCCGTGGTGGTACTGGTCGTACGGCCCGGTGCGCGGCGACAGGTCGAAGATGTCCTCGCCGGCGCGGCCCCTGGCGTGGAAGAACAGGATGCACAGGCCCGGCTCACGGACGGGCCAGAAGTCCCACTCCACGGTGATGTCCGGGGGGAAGTCCTCCGGACACCACAGCACCACGTTCGCGTCCTGTCCGTCCTCGGCCGGGCGCACGCTCTCCAGCCGGAGGCGGCCGAGCGGGAACGACGTCGCGCCGTCCCCCTCGAGCCGGAAGCCGTCGAGGTCGGCCGGCGAGGCGAGCGGGTTCTCGTAGTAGATCGTCATCGGCGGCGTTGGTAGTAGCTGGACTCGCGGACGATCAGGTCCGGCTGGAAGATGACCTGGCGGTGCTTGTGCCGCTCGGCCGCCTCGACCTCCTCCTGCAGCAGCTCCATCGCGGACCGGCCGAGCAGCTCGGCCGGCTGCCGCACCGACGACAGCGGTACGGCGGCGGCGCGGGCGAAGTCGATGTCGTCGTACCCGACGATCGCCATGTCCCGCGGGACCCGCAGGCCGGCCACCGCCATGCCCTGCAGGAACCCGAGGGCGAGCAGGTCGTTGGCGAGGAACGCCGCGGTCGGCCGGAGGCGGGCCGGGAGCGCGGCGATGCGTTCACCGATCGCGCGGCCCTCGACGACGCCCATCACGTCGACCTCGTAGTGCTGCAGGTCGACGCCGCCGGTCTCCTCGGCGGTCGCGGTGATCCCGGCCCTGCGGTCGGCCACCTGCTGCATCGTGAACGGCCCGCCGACGAAGGCGATCCGGCGATGGCCGGACTCGATCAGGTGGTTCCCGGCGAGACGTCCGCCGAGCTGGTCGTCGACCGACACCGAGCACAGGCCGCGGTCCGCCGTACGGTCGACGAGGACGACCGGCGTACCGCGGTCGACCAGCGCGGTGAGCCGCGGATCGCTGCTGTCGAACGGGGTGATGAGGATGCCCATCACGCGCTGCTGCTCGAGCTGGTCGAGGTGATGGCCCTCGCGCACGGGGTCGGTCTTGCTGTTGCAGAGCATCACCACCGTGTCGTGCTCGTACGCGAGCGACTCGGCACCCTCGGCGAGGTTGGTGAAGAACGGGTTGCTGACATCGAGGACCACGAGGCCGACCGTCCGGCTCTTGCCGGCCCGCAGATGCCGCGCCGCCTCGTTCCTGACGAAGCCGAGCGCGTCAATGCTTTCCTGCACACGTTTGCGCGTCGCCGGCGCCACGATCGAAGGCCGGTTCAAGAAGTTGCTGACCGTACCCACCGAGACCCCGGCCCGCCGCGCGACCTCCTTGATGCTGGGCGTCGCCATCATCCCCCGTCCAGCAGCCGATCCGGTCATCCCGCAGTCTAGTCAGACCGGATTGAATCGTCTAAATCCACCGGACACCGCTTCGCGGCGACAGCCCGTCGGCCGCAGCGGTGGCGCGCTGTCCGTCGGTACCCGGCTTCGCGGTGAGCTGGCGTTCACAGTGCCAGAACGGCGCCGGCGGCGTTGAGCTCCTCCTGCAGGCGGCGTACGTCGATCTGTTGTACGGGGCGGGCCGTGGTCACCGCCTGGGCTGCGGCGATGCCGGCGGCCTGGCCGAGCATTTCGTACTGGACCTCCATCCGGACCGACGCGAAGGCGACGTGCGAGGCGCTGAGGCAGACCGGGACGAGAAGGTTCTGGCAGTCGTCGTAGCGCGGCACGATGCAGCGGTACGGGATCTGGTACGGCGCGACGCCGACGGACAGATAGCCCTCGTTGAACACCGACGCGACCGGATCCGGATGCTCGTAAGCGACCGACCAGGTGCGCTGCATCTCGCGGATGTCGACGTGATAGGAGCCCATGGCAACGGAGTCGTACTGCGCGACCGGCCGGGGGAGGAGATCGTGCTGCGTGAGGACGTACTCGCCGCGCAGCCGGCGCGCCTCGCGGACGTACAGCTGGTGGGGGAGACCGCCGGTGTCGGTGAACTCGTCCGGCGGAAGACCCCACGCGGACAGCCCTTCGCGAACCGGCAAGGGCACGTCCGGGTCCGTGGTCATGAACCAGAGGAAGTCGCGGGTGTAGTCCTCGTGACGCTGCCTGATGCGCTCGCGCTGGGCGCGGTCGGCCTCGGGGTAGGCCCAGTTCGTCCCGTCGAGCAGGCTGAGCGACAGCGGGCCGATCGAGTTGCCGTCACACTTGGCGTTGGGCAGGTTCGGCACCAGGCCGATCACGTCGCCCGCGGACAGTTCCACACCGTTTGCCCGCAGTACGGCGAACCACCGCCGCGCCAACTCCCATTCGGCTGGGTCGTAACCGGGACGCTGCTCGAACGGAATCCGGTCCGGCGCCTGGGTCAGGCACACCCGGTAGCCGTAGGCCATCACGCCGCCGTCGCCCGCGCCCACCTCCGCCAGCGGCCGATCGTGGACCAGCGGCAGGACGCCGCCGTCGGTCAACGGCGACACGAAGGACGGGAACTGGTGTTTCCCGGGCGCGAATTCCCGCCGCCCGGCGAGCGATTCTCCGTACTGCGTCCTGCTCTCACGCCCCACGTCGTACGGGACGCCGGCCGCGGCCATCAGATCCCCTTCGTACGACGCATCGACGTACACGCCGGCCGCGTAGTCGCCGGCCGTCGTACTTATCGAGGTGATCACATCGTCGGCGAGCTGCGCCCCGGTGAGGGCGGCTTCGAGGACCACGTCGACGCCCGCGTCCTCGACCCAGCCGGTGAGGATCGACTCCGCCACGTGTGGCTCCGGCCCGGCGTAGTGGCCCGGCGGTACGCCGTACCGCTCGGCGATCGCGAGCATGAACTCCCGCCCCAGCCCGCCCAGCACCCGGCTGTCCCCGAGATCGGTGTAGCCCAGTCCGCCCGACACCATCCCACCGAGATGGCGCCCCGGCTCCAGCAACACCACCCGAGCCCCGGCCCGCGCAGCCGCCACCGCGGCGCAGACGCCACCCGCCGTCCCGCCGTACACCAGCACCTCAGTCATCGCCCAAACCCTACGTCGGCACCCGCCGCCCACAGGTCACCTGCTCGGCGCACGGGGCGGCTCGGTAACACCGTGTTCACAATTGGGCAACAGGTCCGTAATCGCCCGTTGGCACTGTCGAGGCGGGTCGGTTCAGGAACACCTGAGGGAAACGGCCTCGACGAAGGGATGGACAGTTGACCTACAAGGCCGAGTACATCTGGATCGACGGTACCGAGCCGAGTGCGCGGCTCCGGTCGAAGACGAAGATCCTTGCCGACGGCGTCGAGCTGCCGGAGTGGGGCTTCGACGGTTCGAGCACCAACCAGGCGCCGGGTGACAACTCGGACTGCGTACTCAAGCCGGTCTTCTCGTGTCCCGACCCGATCCGCGGCGGCGACCACAAGCTGGTGCTGTGCGAGGTCTACCTCGTCGACGGCACGCCGCACCCGACCAACAACCGGGCCAAGCTCCTCCCGATCGCCGAACAGTACGCCGAGCAGGATTCCTGGTTCGGCATCGAGCAGGAGTACACCTTCTTCCAGGAGGGCCGTCCGCTCGGCTTCCCGGCCGTCGGCTATCCCGCCCCGCAGGGCCCGTACTACTGCGGCGTCGGCGCCGACGAGGTCTTCGGTCGCGACATCGTCGAGCGGCACCTGGACGCCTGCATCGAGGCCGGCTTGAAGATCTCCGGTATCAACGCCGAGGTCATGCCGGGTCAGTGGGAGTTCCAGATCGGCCCGGCCGGTCCGGTCGAGGTCGCCGACCACCTGTGGGTGGCCCGCTGGCTGCTGTACCGCATCGCCGAGGAGTACGACGTCGCGGCGACCCTGGACGCCAAGCCGGCCAAGGGTGACTGGAACGGCGCCGGTGCGCACACCAACTTCTCCACCCGCGCGATGCGCGAGGGCTACGACGCGATCATCACCGCCTGCGAGGCGCTCGGCGCCCCGGGCAAGGTCGAGGAGCACATCGCCGGGTACGGCGACGGCATCGAAGAGCGACTGACCGGCGCCCACGAGACCGCGCCGCACGACGTCTACAGCTACGGCGTCTCCGACCGCGGCGCCTCGGTCCGCATCCCCTGGCAGGTGGAGGTCGACAAGAAGGGCTACATCGAGGACCGCCGCCCCAACGCGAACATCGACCCGTACAACGTCACCCGCCTCCTGGTGAACACCTGCTGCACCGCCCTGGAGAAGGCCGGCCAGGTCTGACCGAAGCCGCATCCGAACTGCTGCCCAGAAGCCGGACTGAGAGATTCAGTTCCGGCTTCTGGGCAGTACGTCGTTCACATGGCGCCGACCGCGGAGCACGAGCCGTCCTCGCGGAGGTAGCTGAAGAGCTTCCTGGCCCGCGAGGACGAAGGACGACAACGGTCGACTCGCAGAACCCACTCGCAAAGCCCGAGGCAGGACAGCGGACCCTCCGAGGTATCCCGCAGCTCTCGCCTCAGTCCTCACGACAGACATCGCCCGGCTCAGCAGGTGATCCCCCAGTTCGGCGGGTGATCGCCTGGCTCGGTAGGTGGTGCCCCGGCTCGGTGGGCGGTGCTCCGGCGCGGTAGGTGCTGCCCCGGCTCGGCGGGTGATCGCCTGGCCCGGTAGGTGGTGCCCCGGCTCAGCAGGTGATCCCCGGCGGGGGGATCGCCTGGCTCGGCGGGTGATCTACCGGCTCGGTGCGGTTGCCGGGGTCGCGAGGGGGCTGCGTCGCAGAGGCGGTGGTTGCGCAGACGGTTTGGGCGCCGCCCGGGATGGCCAACTGGCCTGCCGCCGCGGAACGGCCAACGGGCCTGCCGCCAACGGGCCTGCCGCCGCGGTGTGGCCGACGGGTCTGCTGCTGCGGTGTGGCTAACGGGGCTGCGGCTAACGGGTTTGTGGCCGCGGTGTGGCCGACGGCCTGCTCCCGCGGGGCGGCTAACGGGTCTCCGCCGCGTGTGGCTAGCGGGTCTGCTGTCGTGGTGCGGCCAGTTGGGGGCGAGCAGTTCGTCAGGGCGTGTTGTTTCGCTACCGCCTCGTGCTGAGAGGGCGTGGTGTGCGACGCCGGAGGCGGCTGAAAGGAACTGCGGTCGCGAAGCGGTGTCCTTTCGCGTGTTCCCCACGTTCGAGTACCTCTTCACAGTGGATGTGACTCGTGAGTAACATGTCGGCATGAGTCAGGTGCTGGGGTTGTGGGAGCGGTTGCGTGGGGTGCCGGGTGGGGAGCGGGTGTTCTCCTGGGGGTTCACCTGGAAGGCGCCGTACTTCCGGTCCGTGCGGCCGCGGTTCGTGCAGGTCAGTCCCAACTACGCGGCGCTCACGTTGCCGAAGCGCCGGGCGGTGCTGAACCACATCGGCACCGTGCATGCGATTGCCGTGTGCAACGGTCTGGAGGCGGCGATGGGGGCGCTCGCCGAGGCGACGGTCCCGACGGGCAAGCGGTGGCTGCCGAAGGGCATGGAGGTCGCGTACCTCGCCAAATCGACGTCCGACCTGACCTGCTCCGCCGAGACCGACCCGGACACCTGGACCGCGGGCCCCGACGTGCCGGTGAAGGTGAAGGCGACCCGCGACGACGGCACCGTGGTCGTCGAGGGCACCATCCACCTGTGGGTGACGGACAAGAAGTAGCCGGTCGGTGGTCGCCCAAGTCCCTCCACCCCTGGCTGCGGCAGCTCGACAGTACGTATGTGTCCACTGCGGATGGCAGGAGCCTCCAGCCAGGCGTGCCCGGCAGTGTGGTGGAGGTATACGTACTGTCGAGCTGCAGATTCGAAATAGGGTCCGCGGAGCCCGGCGCAGGACGTAAGGTCTCCGGGTGACTGAGCTGCGGGTGGTGGACGTCACCGAGGAGCACTTGGACTCGGTGTGGCAGGTACGGATCCGGTCGTTCGGGCCGGGCGGCGACCGGGACGAGTGGAAGAAGACGGCGCTGACGTTCGTCGCGGACCGGCGGTTCCTCGGGGTCGTCGACGGCGACGTGCTGGTTGCGGCGGCGCGGATCTGGCCGTTCGAGCAGTGGTGGAGCGGCCGTCGGGTGCCGATGGGCGGAGTGGCCGGTGTCGTGGTCGCCCCGGAGTACCGCGGCCGCGGGGTCGGCAGCCTGCTGATGCGCGGCGTGCTGCAGCGGTGCGCGGACAAGGGGTATCCGCTGACCGGGCTGTATCCGGCGACGACGGTTCTCTACCGGCACCTCGGCTACGAGTTCGCGGGCAGCCGGTACAAGTTCTCCTTCCAGGCGGCCGATCTGCGCACCCTCGGCGGCAGCGGTACGGCGGTACGCAAAGCCGGCCCGGCCGACGCGGACCGGTTCCTCGAGCTCGCCTCCACGGCGCACGAGACCAAGCGCTCGAGCGGCCCGCTCATCTGGCCGCGGTCCGAGATCGTGTCCTGGCTGGAGGACGAGGACAACTTCGCGTACGTCGCCGACGACGGGTTCGTCGTCTACAACTGGTCCGACGGCGACCTGGTCGTCGACGAGCTGATCGCCGGATCCGAGGAGACCGCGCGGGCCCTGTGGGCGACCGTCGGCTCGGGCGCGTCGATCGCGAAGACCGTGCATGCGTACTGCGCTCCGTTCGACCCGATCCACCTCCTCGCCGAGCACGAGGCGGACGGCGACGCACGGATCGTCCGCTGGATGCTCCGCCTTGTCGACGCCCCGGCCGCGCTGGCGGCGCGCGGCTTCCCGGAAGGCGCCGTACTCGAGGCGGAGCTGCGGATCGACGATCCTGAGCTGCCCGCGAACACCGGCGACTGGCACCTGTCGATCGCGGACGGATCCGCCCGGCTCACCCCGTCCGAGCCGTCGACCGACGCGCTCCGCGTCGGCCCGCGCGGCCTGGCGGCGCTGTACGCCGGTACACGGCTGGCTGCGCTGCGCGGCGCCGGACTGGTCACCGGGGGAGACGCTCTAGACCCGGCGCTGGACACGGTCTTCGGCGGACCCACGCCGTACATGCTCGACTACTTCTGACGGGAGCCGCCCGACGCCCGCGAGCACCGAGCAGCGGGCATCCGCGTGACCGCAGTGTCGGCGCGTCGGTTTCCGGTGGCAGCCGGCCGCCGATTAGGGTTGTCGAACAAACGTTCGGAGGTGGTCCATGCGGGTGCTCGGCGTCGACCCGGGACTGACCCGGTGCGGCCTCGGCGTCGTCGAGGGGACACCGGGGAAGCCGCCGGCGCTGGTCGCCGTCGGGGTGATCCGGACGCCGGCCGATCTGGACGTGTCCAAGCGGCTGGTCCGGATCGAGGAGGAACTCGACGAGTGGATCGCCCGGCACCAGCCGGACGCGGTCGCGGTCGAGCGGGTCTTCGCGCAGCACAACGTCCGGACCGTGATGGGGACGGCGCAGGCATCCGGTGTCGCGATGGTGGTCGCCGCGCGGCGCGGGCTGCCGGTCGCGCTGCACACCCCGAGCGAGGTGAAGGCCGCGGTCACCGGGTCGGGCCGTGCGGACAAGGAACAGGTGACCACGATGGTCACCCGGATCCTCAAGCTCAGCGAGCGTCCGACGCCCGCCGACGCCGCGGACGCGCTCGCGCTGGCGATCTGCCAGGTGTGGCGGGGCGGCGTGGCGAGCAAGTTGCAGCAGGCCGCGACCAGCCGGGCGAACCTGGAGGCCCAGGCGCACGCGCAGTCGCGGTTGCAGATGGCGAGATTGCGTGCCGCGGTGGCGGCGCAGGAAGGTAAGCGATGATCGCGTTCGTGCGGGGCCCGGTGGCGGCCATCGGGGTCGACAGTGCCGTCGTCGAGGTCGGGGGCATCGGCCTGCAGGTGTACTGCGACCCGGGCACCTTGGCCGGTCTGCGCCCAGGACAAGAGGCCCGGATCGCTACCTCGATGGTGGTCCGTGAGGACTCGCTGACGCTGTACGGGTTCGCGGACGACGACGCCAAGAACCTGTTCGAGCTGCTGCAGACCGCGTCCGGGGTCGGGCCGAGGCTGGCCCAGGCCGCGCTCGCGGTGCTGAGCCCGGACCAGTTGCGCCAGGCCGTCGCGACCGAGGATCTCGCCGTCCTGGTGAAGGTTCCGGGCATCGGGAAGAAGGGTGCGCAGCGGATCGTCCTGGAGCTGAAGGACAAGATCGGCGCGCCGTCCAAGACGGTCACCGGCCGGCCGCTGCAGGTCCAGGAGGCCTGGCGCGAGCAGGTGCACGCCGGTCTGGTCGGTCTGGGCTGGTCCGCCCGCGATGCCGAGGACGCGGTCACCGCGGTGTCGCCGCTCGCCGCCGAGAACCCGAACCCGTCCGTTCCCGACCTGCTGCGTGCCGCGCTGCGCGTGCTCTCCAAGGCGTAGACCATGGAAGACAACGTTCGCCCACTGGTCTCCGCGGATGCGGTGGATCTCGAGGAACGCAAGATCGAGTCCGCGCTCCGGCCACGCTCACTGGCCGAGTTCGGCGGGCAACGCCGGGTCAGCGAGCAGCTCGAGCTGGTGCTGCACGCGGCCCGCGGACGCAACCGCGCGCCGGACCACGTACTGCTGTCCGGCCCGCCAGGGCTGGGCAAGACCACGCTGGCGATGATCATCGCCAGTGAGCTGTCGGCACCACTGCGCGTCACCAGTGGTCCGGCCATCCAGCACGCCGGCGACCTGGCCGCGATCCTGTCCGGGCTGAGCGAGGGCGAAGTCCTGTTCCTGGACGAGATCCACCGGATGTCCCGGCCCGCCGAAGAGCTGCTCTACATGGCGATGGAGGACTTCCGCGTCGACGTGATCGTCGGCAAAGGACCGGGCGCCACCGCGATCCCGCTCGAGATCCCGCCGTTCACGCTCGTCGGCGCGACCACGCGGGCCGGTCTGCTGCCCGGGCCGCTGCGGGACCGGTTCGGTTTCACCGGTCACCTGGAGTTCTACGAGGCCGCCGAGCTGGAGAAGATCGTGAACCGCTCGGCCGCGCTGCTCGAGGTCGACATCACCGCCGAGGGCGCGACCGAGATCGCGTCCCGGTCCCGCGGTACGCCGCGGATCGCGAACCGGCTGCTGCGCCGGGTCCGCGACTACGCCGAGGTACGGGCGGACGGCATCGTCACCCTCGCGCTGTCGAAGGCCGCGCTGGATCTGTACGAGGTGGACAGGATGGGCCTCGACCGGCTGGACCGGTCGGTCCTGGACGCCCTGTGCCGCCGGTTCGGGGGCGGACCGGTCGGTCTTTCCACGCTGGCGGTTGCGGTCGGCGAAGAACGTGAGACTGTGGAGGAAGTAGCGGAACCCTTCCTGGTCCGTTCGGGCTACCTGGCCCGGACGCCGCGCGGCCGCGTCGCCACGCCCGCGGCCTGGCGTCACCTCGGGCTGAAGGTGCCGAAGGGCGCGACCTTCGCGGACACGCTGTTCGACACCGACGAGGACTGACGGGATGCTGGAGGATCCCCAGGCCAACTGAAGAGACGAACACCGGGGGAACCTCTGTCGGTGCCGGAACGTAGACAGTGCGTAGTGAGTAACTCAAACGTGACCCGGCGTCATGCGGCAGTTGTTGACGCTCGGCGTTAGACTCCCCGGTGGCCTGACCTCCAGGTCGTTTCCGCCGTGACCTGCGCACCGGCGCAGAGCACGCTTCCAACCGACCCGACGAAGGATTCTGAGACCCGATGCAACTCCTCGCCGTACCGATGGCCTCCTCCGGGGGTGGTGGTGGCATCACGCTGCTGCTGCCGTTGATCCTGATCGTCGGAATGATCTGGTTCATGAGCCGCTCGCAGAAGAAGCAGCGTCAGCGGCAGGCCGACACCGTGGCCGCGCTCAAGCCCGGCACCAAGGTGATCACGACCAGTGGTCTGGTCGGCATCGTCGAGGAGACCGACGACGACTACGTGACGCTGGAGATCTCCGAGGGCGTGCTGGTCCAGGTCGTGAAGGCCGCGATCGGCCGGGTCATCCCGGACGACGACACCGCCGACGACAACACGGACGCCGACGACAGCGCTGACAGTGCTGACAACGGCGACACCGCCGACACCGCCGACACGACCGAGGCCGATTCGACCGACACGGCGGCTGCCGCGTCCGCCGACGAGTCGACGACGGCCGAGAAGGTCGACGTACCGGACGCCGGTGGGGACAAGTCCGACGGCAAGGTCCAGGACAAGCCGAAGCTGCCGCCGACGCACACCGAGAACTGATCTTCTCGTCCCAACGGCCTGCGGCGCGGCGTTCGGCGTCCACCTGACGGTGCGGCGCGCCCAGAAGTACAAAGGTTGAAACTGACGTGGCAACGACTTCGACATCCCGTCCCGGGCGGAGCCTGATCACCTTGCTGGTGGTCCTGGTTCTGCTGTTCGGGATCATGGCGCTGACCAAGACCTGGAAGCCCAAGCTCGGACTGGACCTGCGCGGTGGCACCACCATCACGCTGACCGCCAGCACGATCGACAGCACCGGCAAGGTCACCGCCGAGCAGTTGAACGAGGCGAAGAACATCATCAGCCAGCGCGTCAACGGCGCCGGCGTCGCCGAGGCCGACATCACCACCTCCGGGGCGAACCACATCAACGTGGCCGTCCCGGGTGCCACGAAGGAATCGCTGGTTTCGCAGGTCGGCCAGACCGCCCTGCTGTACTTCCGGGTCGTGTACGACGCGCAGGCGGTAGCTCCGGCTGCCACGCCGACACCGGCCCCGACGACGACGCCGAAGCCCGGTACGACGCCGAAGCCGAGCACCACGGCCAAGCCGGGGACGTCGGTGACCCCGAGCGCCACGGTCAAGCCGAGCAGTGCCCCGAGCAGCACGCCGAAGGGCCGCGCCTGGTCGAGCGCACTCGGCGAGGCCACGCCGACCCCGACACCTACGGGTACCCCCAAGGCCAGCACCACGCCGAAGCCGAGTACGCCTGCCGCGACGCCGTCGACGCCGGCCGCCGGGGGCGACGGACTGAACTACACGCCGGACGCGGCCACCCAGGCGGCGTTCGCGACCTTCAAGTGCGGTGACAAGCAGGTCGACGACCCGAACAAGGCGATCTTCTCCTGCGACCGGCAGAACCAGTACAAGTACCTGCTCGGCCCGGCGATCCTGAAGGGCACCGACCTCTCGGACGCCTCCGCAGGCATCCCGCAGAACGGCCTGCAGTGGCAGGTCAACCTGAAGTTCACCGGTGAGGGCGGCGAGAAGTTCCTCAAGGCCACCACGGCGATCGCGCAGCGCGGCCAGGGCCAGAACCTGTTCGCGATCGTGCTGGACGGCGAGACCATCTCGACCCCGAGCGTGGACAGCCCGATCCCGGGCGGCGAGGCGCAGATCACCGGTACCTTCACCGAGGCCGACGCCCGCGACCTGGCCAACGTGCTGAAGTACGGCGCGCTGCCGGTCAAGTTCGACATCTCCTCGGTGGAGACCGTGTCGCCGCAGCTCGGTGGCGACCAGCTCTCCGCCGGCATCTGGGCCGGCATCATCGGCCTCGCGCTGGTCGTCGTGTTCTGCTTCCTGTACTACCGCGGTCTCGGCCTGGTCGTGGTGCTGTCGCTCGGGGCCGCCGCCGCACTCACCGGCGCCCTGGTGATCCTGCTCGGCAAGGCGATCGGGTTCACCCTGACCCTGGCAGGCATCGCGGGTCTGATCGTCGCGGTCGGCATCACCGCGGACTCGTTCATTATCTACTTCGAACGTCTCCGCGACGAGGTCCGTGAAGGCCGCAGCCTGCGCTCCTCGGTCGAGACCGGCTGGGCCCGCGCCAAGCACACGATCATCGCGGCCGACTCGATCTCGTTGCTGGCCGCGATCGTGCTGTACGTGCTGGCGATCGGCAGCGTCCGCGGGTTCGCGTTCACGCTCGGCCTGACCACGCTGATCGACCTGGTCGTGGTCTTCCTGTTCACCAAGCCGCTCGTCACGCTGCTGGCCAAGACCGACTTCTTCGGCCACGGGCACAAGCTGTCCGGCCTGGACCCGGAGCATCTCGGCGTCGAACGCCTGCCCGGACAGACGAAACCGTCGGACCGTCCGCGCCGGACGCCGTCGACGCGCAAGCCGGTGGGAGGCGAGGTCTGATGTCGAAGCTCGGACAGCTCGGTGCCAAGCTGCACCGCGGTGAGGCCTCGTACGACTTCATCGGTCACCGCAAGTTCTGGTTCACCCTCTCGGTGATCCTCGTCGCGATCTCGCTGGGCGGCCTGTTCGCCCGTGGCCTGGCGCTCGGTATCGAGTTCAAGGGCGGTGTCGAGTACGAGGCCAAGGTCAAGGTCACCGACAGCACCGTGCAGGACTTCGGCGACGCCGTGAAGGCGACCAACGCCCAGGACCTCGGCGATCCGATCGTCACCACGATCAACAACGAGAAGGTCCGGGTCCAGACCAAGCCGCTGGCCCAGACCGACATCGGCCGGGTCCGGGAGGCGATCGCCAAGGAGGCCGGCATCCCGGCGAACCAGGTGACGTCGCAGCAGATCGGCGCCTCCTGGGGGCAGCAGATCGCGAACAAGGCGATCCTGGCGCTGGTCGTGTTCCTGGTCCTGGTGTTCGGGGTGATCTGGGCCTACTTCCGGGAATCCAAGGCCTCGATGGCCGCCATCATCGCGCTGATCCACGACGTCACGATCACGGTCGGGCTGTACGCGCTGATCGGCTTCGACGTCACCCCGGCCACCGTGATCGGCGTGCTGACGATCCTCGGGTACTCGCTGTACGACACCGTCGTGGTGTTCGACAAGATCCGCGAGAACACCCGGGGGATCACCGGGTCGAACCGGTTCACGTACTCGGACGCGACCAACCTGGCCGTCAACCAGACCGTGGTCCGGTCGATCAACACCACGGTCACCGCGCTGCTCCCGGTCGGCGCGATCCTGGTTGTCGGCACGGTGGTTCTCGGCACCGGCCCGCTCAAGGACCTGTCGCTGGCGCTGTTCGTCGGCATCGCGGTCGGTGCGTACTCGTCGATCTTCATCGCCCCGTCGCTGCTCGCGGTCTTCAAGGAGCGTGAGCCGGGCATGCAGGCGCTGAGCAAGCGGGTCGCGGCGAAGAAGGCCCAGGCCGCTGCCGCGGCGGCTGCCCCGGTGGGCGTCGCCACGGCCGGTGCGCCGGCGGGTGCCGCGACGCGGACCGCCGTACAGGACAAGCCGCGGCCGGCCAACCGGGCGACCGGTTCGGCGCCGACCCCGTCGTCGCGTCCGATGAAGGCGGCGGCCGCGGGACGTCCGCAGCCCACCCGCAAGCCGCGATCGAAGCGCGGTAAGTGATGCGGTCGCTGGAGCAGGTCCTCGCGGACGGCATCCGCGACATCCCGGACTACCCGCAGCCCGGGGTGATGTTCAAGGACATCACCCCGCTGCTGGCCGACCACACCGGCTTCACGCAGGTCGTGGAGGCGCTGGCGGTGTCCGGGAAGGACGACGACGGTCGGCCCGTGGTCGACAAGGTGGTCGGGATCGAGGCGCGCGGGTTCATCCTGGCCGCCCCGGTCGCGCTCGCGCTCGGTGCCGGGTTCGTGCCGGTGCGCAAGAAGGGCAAGTTGCCGGCGGCGACGTACGAGGAGTCGTACGCGCTGGAGTACGGCGAGGCGACGATCGAGGTGCATCAGGACGCGTTCGTGCCCGGTGACCGGGTGCTCGTCATCGACGACGTGCTCGCGACCGGCGGCACGGTCGAGGCCTGCCTGCGGCTCATCCGGCGCTGCGGCGCGGAGGTCGCCGGGACCGCGGTCCTGCTCGAACTGTCCTTCCTGCCGGGCCGCAAGCGCCTCGGGAACGAGAACCTCACCGCCTTGCTGACAGTCTGAATTCGGGCAAACTCTCCGCTGTCGTGAGGTGACCCGGCGTGTTGTCCACAGGCGATTCCGCCTGGCTGGACGCGGGCCTCTAGACTGGTGGCCTGTCGGCGGAGGGACACAACGTGGGCGAAGACCCGGCGATGACATCTGCGGTGCCGAACGCCGTACCGCAGGAGCCCCCGCGCGCGCCCTCGCCGGTGCGCCCGGTGCCGGCGTCACCGCCGCCTCCGACCCAGCCGCCGCGGATCGCGCCCGCCCGGGTCCGCGCCCGCCTCGCACGCCTCGGCGGCACCCGCCACCCGAACCGTGCGCCCATGCTCGAGCCGCTGTTCCGGGTGGTCCGCGCGACCCACCCGAAGGCCGACCTCGGGATGATCGAGCGCGCGTACCGGACCGCGGAGAAGTACCACTCCGGCCAGATGCGCAAGAGCGGCGACGCGTACATCACGCATCCGCTCGCCGTCGCCACGATCCTCGCCGAGCTCGGTATGACCGCGCCGACGCTGTGCGCGGCCCTGCTGCACGACACCGTCGAGGACACGCCGTACACGGTGGACGAGCTGACCCGCGACTTCGGCGAAGAGATCGCCATGCTGGTCGACGGCGTCACCAAGCTGGACAAGGTCCGGTACGGCGAGTCCGCACAGGCCGAGACGATCCGCAAGATGGTCGTCGCGATGTCCAAGGACATCCGGGTCCTGGTGATCAAGCTGTCCGACCGCCTGCACAACATGCGCACGCTCGGCTCGCTGCGCCAGGAGAAGCAGGAGCGGATCGCCCGCGAGACGCTGGAGATCTACGCCCCGCTGGCGCACCGGCTCGGTATGAACACCATCAAGTGGGAGCTCGAGGACCTGGCGTTCTCGACCCTGCACCCGAAGGTGTACGACGAGATCGTCCGGCTGGTCGCCGAGCGCGCGCCGTCCCGCGACGAGTACCTGGCGACCGTGATCGACCAGGTGCACGAGGACCTGCGCTCGGCCAAGGTGAAGGCCACGGTCACCGGCCGCCCGAAGCACTACTACTCGATCTACCAGAAGATGATCGTCCGCGGCCGCGAGTTCGGCGACATCTACGACCTGGTCGGCATCCGGGTCCTGGTTGAGTCGGTGCGCGACTGCTACGCGGCCCTCGGCATCATGCACGCGCGGTGGAATCCGGTCCCCGGCCGCTTCAAGGACTACATCGCGATGCCGAAGTTCAACATGTACCAGTCGCTGCACACCACCGTGATCGGCCCGCAGGGCAAGCCGGTGGAGCTGCAGATCCGGTCGTTCGCGATGCACCGCCGGGCGGAGTACGGCATCGCCGCGCACTGGAAGTACAAGGAGGACCCGACCTCCGTCGCGCCGGCCACGCCCAGCACCGACATCGGCGGGCCGAACGACATGCCCTGGGTGCGGCAGCTCGTCGACTGGCAGCGGGAGACCTCGGACCCGTCGGAGTTCCTGGACTCGCTGCGGTTCGAGATCAACAACGCCGAGGTCTACGTCTTCACCCCGCGCGGTGACGTCATGTCACTGCCGACAGGGTCGTCACCGGTCGACTTCGCGTACGCCGTGCACACCGAGGTCGGCCACCGCTGTATCGGGGCCCGCGTCAACGGCCGGCTGGTGCCGCTGGAGAGCACCCTCGAGAACGGTGACGTCGTCGAGGTCTTCACCTCGAAGGCACAGGGTGCGGGTCCATCGCGCGACTGGCTGACGTTCGTCAAGAGTCCGCGCGCGCGGAACAAGATCAAGCACTGGTTCTCCAAGGAGCGCCGCGACGAGGCCATCGAGCAGGGCAAGGACGCGATCGCGAAGCAGCTCCGCAAGGAGGGCCTGCCGATGCAGCGCCTGCTGTCGCACGAGACACTGACCGCGGTCGCCAACTCGTTGCGCTACCCGGACGTGACCGGGCTGTACGCCGCGGTCGGCGAGCAGCACGTCAGCGCGCAGGCCGTCGTACGGCGACTCATCGAGACGTACGGCGGTGAGGAGGGCGCGGCCGAGGACCTGGCCGAGGGCTTGCGGCTGCCGCAGTCCCGGGAGCGCCGCAAGCGGACCGCGCGCGGCGACGCCGGTGTCATCGTCAAGGGCGCGACGGACGTGCTGTCGAAGCTGGCGCGGTGCTGTACGCCGGTGCCGGGCGACGAGATCATCGGCTGGATCACCCGCGGCGCGGGCGTCTCGGTGCACCGGGCCGACTGCGCGAACGTGGAGAACCTGAAGACCCAGCCGGAGCGGATCGTCGAGGTGGAGTGGGCGCCGACCGCCCAGTCCGTGTTCCTGGTCGCGATCCAGGTCGAGGCGCTGGACCGGGCCCGCCTGCTCTCGGACATCACGCGGGTGCTGTCGGACTACCACGTGAACATCCTGTCCGCGGCGCTCACCACGACCCGCGACCGGATCGCCAAGTCCCGGTTCACGTTCGAGATGGGCGACCCGACGCACCTCGGACACGTCCTGAAGGCCGTCCGCTCCGTCGAGGGCGTCTTCGACGTGTACCGCGTCACGCAATAGTGGGCGACTGGTTCCGCGGTTCAGCCGGCGGACCGGGGCTGAAGCTGTCCAACGGTGCGACCGGGGTCTTCCTGGACGTGCTTGCACCGGCCGCGTGCGAGTTGGCCGAGACCGACTTCGAACGTGGGTTCGCGTTGCTGCTGTGCAATTCGCGGATCGGGCTCGGGAACGACGGCTTCGATCTCGACGAGTTGCCCTGGTCAACGAACTGGCAGGAGGAGCGCGCGTTTCTGCTGCGGGTGATCGAGCTGGCCCGGTCGCGGTTCGGATGGGAGTTGCTGTCGTACGAGCCGCCGAAGGTCGATGTCTACCTGGCGGAGTACGAGCGGCTCGTGCGGGACTTCCGGCCGCCGGCGGATCCGGTCGAGCTACCGCGGATGTGGGACCCGGATCCCGTCGAGGCTGCCTTTGTTCGGTGCCCCAGGCATGGGTTGTTCGTCGGCGACTACGTCGACTGCCGGTTGTGTTTGTGAGGCGGGGGAGACTTTTCGGTATGGGTTTCTCGGGTGGAGTCGGGCGGCGCGGTCTGCTGATTGCGGGCGCGGGAGTTCTGGCGGGGTGTAGCGGCTCCACCGCTGGGAGTTCGTCGACACCGGGCGGATCGCCGAGCTCACCGACGGTGCCGGGTTCGTCGAACACAAGGCCGACGGCTACGCCGACGCCGGGCTCGGTTGGCACGTCTCCGCAAGCGCCTGGCGTGCGGCTTCCGGCCGTGCGGTCCTGGCCTGCGGGTGCCGGGAAGATCGAGCCTGCCGCGAAACGGGCAGCTGTCGCGGCGGTCATGGAGTTGCTGAAGCCGCGGGGTACTCGCGGCGTGGTGGAGGTGATCGACGCGCAGTACGGCGGGATTCTGAGCGACACCGCCAGCGTGCTCGTGCCTTGCCGTGTGTACACGATCTCGGGCGGTCGCGTGGTGACCGGCGGTACGACGGTCGACGTACGGCTGACCAAGACGCGCGGACGCTGGCGGGTGACCGCGACCCATCCGGCGCGACCGGGGAAGGCGACCACCCAACTGTCGTCAGCGGCCCGCCAGGTGCTGAGCAGCCAGCGGATCGAGCTGCCCCCGGCATCCGCGGCGGACATCCGCTCCGGGCAGGTCCACGACAGCGTGCTGACCGCGATGCTCGACCTCGCGAAGACCTACCGCATCGGCGTCAGCGTGATCCGCTCCGGCCACCCCACCAACGTGTTCGGCACCGATCGCCCCAGCGATCATCCTCGCGGCCGCGCCTTCGACACCTGGCAGATCGACGGCCACCCGGTCGTCTCGCCGGCCACCCCACGAGCCCTCGTCACGTCCTACATGCGAGCCACCGCATCCGTAGGCTCCTACAACGTTGGCGGCCCCTACCAACTCCCCGGCGCCACCTACTTCTCCGACCGGACCCACCAAGACCACATCCACGCCGGCTTCAGCAGCTAGGCCCTAATCCCACTCCCAGGCGATCCCGATGGTGCCGGGCTCTGCGGACGGCTCGATGACGTGGACTCGGGCGTCGGGGGTGGGCATCAGTTCACGGTGGACGAGGTCTGGGCCGGAGGTGTGCCGCCGGCGCAGCTCGTACACGCGGACCGGTAGCGCAGACCGGTCGAACTGGACCTCCAGCACGTAGTGCATCCCGCCCCACTCGCTGAACCGCTGGTACTCCGTCGCGGGCAACCCGGTGCGGTCCTCGATCTCGTAGTGCACGACGGCGGTCTCACCCACCGCGAGGACCCGGTCCAGCAATAGCTCGCCCAGCATCGCGCCCGCCTCGGGGGAGCGGGCGACCCGTCCGGTACGGCAGCCGCTGCCCGCGCGCAGCGCCAGCCCTTCGGCGTCGCAGCCCGCCTCGCCCTGGTGCGCGATGATCAGCCGATCCACCGGTTGTACGGCGACGACGCTCTGGGTCACCCGTCGGCGGTGTGCGCTCCGGTCCGCGCCGACCCGGACCTCCTCGAGGACCGTGACATTGCGCAGCCGCCCGTGGGCGTCCCGGCGGAGCCGGTCGAGCAGCCGGGTCAGCGCCTCGGCGTAGTCCACGACGGCGTACGGCTGGGGCGACGTGGCCGACTCGGTGCGTGCAGGCGGGATGCGGACGGTCAGCCATCCCGGCGGCACCGCCAGGAGCTCCTCCAACGCCGTGACGGTCGCCAGCGAGTCCTCGCACGGGATCCGGCGACCGCTCTGCCAGGTGCTGAGCGTCGCAACGCCGACGTGCAGGCCACGGTCGGCGAGGTGTGTGCGGATCCGGTTGAGGGCCAGGCCGCGACGGGCGATCGCGTGCCGCAACGCGTCCGCGAACGACGCTTCCGCGGTCACCGCGGGGACTTCGACCGGTCTGACCATGAGGCCCACGCTCCTTCGGAGCAGCAGTGTAAACATTCACACCACCCGCTGGCACTGGCTCATCACGCGCTGTTCACGCGGATCGGTCGTTCACACCCCGGATCCGGGTTCTTGCCGCGCGCGGGCGGCGTCCTCACGATGGACTCCGCCCACACCGCAGTACCTCTCGAAGGAGGACTCATGCGCAGGCTCCGCCCCGGCCGCCGCTCCTGGTCGTTGCTCGTGGCTACCATGCTCGGACTGGCCACGCTGGTACCACTCGCACCACCGGCCTCCGCCGCACCAGGTAGCTGGTACCTGAACGTCACCGGCCAGGCCCAGCAGAAGTCGAACTGGTGCTGGGCGGCGAGCGGTAACAGCATCGCCGCGTTCTACGGCTACTCGTACACCCAGAACCAGTTCTGCAACCTGGCCTTCGGCTACGCGATGAACGGCACCTGCCCGAACAACCAGGCCACGCTCGGCAACGACCAGAAGGCGTTCCGGGCGATCGGGATCAGCAGTGGCCGGTACGTCTCGTCCACGCTCGGCTTCAGCACGCTCGTCACCGAGATCGCCGCCGGCCGCCCGGTGATGACGCGGATCGGCTGGACGTCGGGCGGCGGTCACATGATGGACATCATCGGGTACGACGCCTCCGACGCGACGATCAAGTACTACAACCCGTGGCCGGACGACCCGCGGTACAACTACTCGACCTACACCTGGTACCGGTCCAACGCGCAGTTCACCTGGACCCACTCGCTGTACCAGATCGGAGCCTGACATGCGCCGCCCGAAGAACATCCTGCTCCGCTGCGCCGCCGTACTCGCCGCCGGTCTCGGCTTCGCGTTCGCCACCGTCGGCCCGGCCGGCGCCGCGGGCCCGCAGCCGGTGTCGCCGACCGAGTTGTCCAAGGCAACCACCGCCGCCCGTTCCGCCGGCGCGCTGAGCCTGCTCGGCAAGGCCGGGGGTACGGCGAAGGCGGCGACCACCGTCGCGCGGGACACGTATCCGATCTACGCCCTCAACCCCGCGTTCGTCCGCGATGCGTCGGCGCCGGTCGCCACCTTCTGGTACGCCGCGACGACGGCCACCGCTGGTGGGCGGACGATGACGGTCTTCACGACTCCTGATGCCAAGGGCGGATGGCAGGCGGTGAACGTTGCCTCGGGCAATACGGAGGCGCGGATGGCGAGCGCCGCGGACGGTGCGACAGTGTTCACCGAACCGCAGCTCGGCGCCTGGTACGCACTGAGCGCCACCCAGGTCCGGCCGCTCAACGCGTCGGCGATCAAGTCGATCGGGTCGAAGCCGATCAGCGTCACGGCGTACCAGGACCTCGTCTCGGGGCGGTACTCCGACAAGCTCCCGGGCTCGTCGTACAATGACGCGGGCATGGCCGGTGGTTACAGCGACTCGGCGCAGGTCCCGGTCCGTGCTGTTGTGCGGGCCACGTCTGACATTCATGTGCTTCCGATCGCTGCCGCTGGGGTCGGGCTGACGATCGCGCTCGTACTGCTCATTCGCCGGCGTACGCTCCGGACCCGCTGAGGTTCCTGCCTCCCGGCTCGTCGTACCTGCGGCGGGCCGGGAGAATGAGCGAATGCCATTCCCTGACGAGTTGGGTGCCGGAGTCGCCGTCGTCGGGTACAACCCCGACTGGCCCGGCGAGTTCGAGCACCTGGCGGCGAGACTGCACGCGGCGCTCGGTGATCGTGCGCTCGCCATCGACCACATCGGCTCCACCTCCGTACCCGGTCTCGCCGCGAAGAACTGCATCGACGCTCAGGTCCGGGTGGCCGCGCTGTCGCCGGAACTGATCGACCTGCTGGAGTCCAGCGGCTTCCGCTGCCGCCCCGAACCGTGGAACCACACCGAGGTCACCAACGGCCAGCAGTACGAGAAGCTCGTCTTCGCCCCGGCGGTCGGGGAACGCGCCACCAACGTCCACCTCCGCGTCACCGACCAGCCCAACGCCCGCTTCGCCCTCCTGTTCCGCGACTACCTCCGAGCCGACCCCACCGCCCGCACCGCGTGGGGCGCCTTCAAACAACGCCTCGCCCAATCCGTCCCCGACCTAGCCGACTACGGCCAAATCAAAGCCCCCGCCACCAAAATCCTCATGACCTCCGCCGAACACTGGGCCACCCAAACCAACTGGACCCCCACCTGATCACCATCGCCGCGGCAGCCGTGGTTCCTGGCACAGGAAGGAGCCGACGGCGAGCTCGAGTGCCGGGTAGGAGCCCCAGAGGTCGGGGCGGTGGACTGGGATGATGTGCCAGCCGAGGGCGTCCAGTTCGGTGCGGCGGGTTTCGTCCTTCAGTTGTTGTTTGGTGGATGAGTGCCACTGGTCGCTGTCGTACTCCAACCCCAACCGCCGCCCATCAACAGGCCTCTCGGGGTACCCGAGATCCAGGCGGTAGGTGCGGGTGGGGCCGGTGACGGGGATCTGCAGTTCGGGGCGTCCGAAGCCGGCGTCGATCAGGCGCAGTCGGAGCCAGGACTCGGCGGGGGAGGCGGCCCGGCGGTCGGCCCAGCGCAGTACCTCCTGGCCCTGGCGGTAGCCCGGGTGCCGCTCGTAGTCGGCCGAGGCGGCGCGGAGCACCCAGAGGTCGGTCTTGCCCGACCGGAGGAACGCGTCGACGGCCGACAACGCGAACGGGCGCGGGATCCGCATCGCGAGCTCGACGGCTGTGGCGATCGGGCTGGTGACGCGTACGCCGTACACCTCGACCTCGTCGCGGGCCTTCCGGGTCCACTGGGCCTCGACGAGCTCCGCGGGCGCGAGCGCGGTGGTGTCGAGCCCGTGCAGCCAGGCCGCGGCAGGACCGCAGACAACAACGTCCGGCGGTGTCATCAGACGCATGGCGTCGGCCCGCAGCTGCGGCGAATCCGGCACCCGGACGTCGACGTACACGCCCTTCATCACCGGGCGGATATCGCCGAGCCCGAGCAACCAGTTGAGCTTCCGGCCCACCTGATGGGGCCGGAACGGCAGACCGCAGAAGAAATACGGAAAGTCAGCAGGAAGCATCCCGAAAGGATCCCCGAACCCGCCGTTCCCCGCAGAAGTTTGTCCACAGGCCGCCCGGATCGGCGGGCGTCAGCTGAAGTCGGAGAGGGCGTTTTGGGCTTGGGTGAGCCATTCCCGGCGGGCGGCGATGGCTTCCTGGGTTTCGGTGGCTTTGCGGGTGTTGCCCTGGGCCTCGAACTTGGCGGCCTGTTTCTCCAGGTCGGCGATCAGGGACTGGAGTTGCTTGACCGTGGCCTCGGCGCGGGCGCGGGCCTCGGGGTTGCTGCGGTTCCAGACCTCGTCCTCGGCGGCCTTCACGGCCTGTTCGACGGCGCGCAGCCGGCCGTCGATGGCGCGCATCGAGTCGCGCGGGACCTTGCCGATCTGGTCCCAGCGGTCCAGGTAGTCGCGGAGCTGCTCGCGGGCGGTCCGCGCGTCCTCGACCGGCAGGATGCCCTCGATCTCGACCAGGAGCGCTTCCTTGGCCTTGAGGTTCTCCACCTGTTCGGCGTTCTCCTCGGCCTGTACGGCGTCCCGCGCACCGAAGAACTGGTCCTGGGCCGCCCGGAACCGCGCCCACAGCTTGTCGTCCACCTCGCGCGGCGCCGGCCCGGCGGCCTTCCACTGCCGCATCAGGTCCCGGAACCGGCCGGACGTCGGGCCCCACTCGGTCGACGACGCCAGCGTCTCCGCCTCCGCGGCCAGCCGCTCCTTCACCACCGCGGCCTCCTCCCGCTTGGAGGACAGCTCGGCGAAGTGCTGCTTGCGATGCCGGGTGTACGTCGTCCGCGCGGAGGAGAACCGGTGCCACAGCTCGTCGTCGGAGGACTTGTCGAGCCGGGGGAGCGCCTTCCACTCGTCCAGGAGCTCGCGCAGCCGGGTGACGCCGTGCCGCCAGTCGGTGCCGGCCGCGATCGTCTCGGCCTCGGTGGCGATTTTGGTCTTCGCCGACCGCGCCTCCTCGACCTTCGCGGCCCGCTCTGCCTTGCGCCGTTCACGCTGCTGCGCGACCAGCGGGGCGAGCGCCTCGAGCCGTGCCTTCAGGCCGTCCAGGTCGCCGACCGCCTGCGCGTCCTCAAGCGAACTGGTCACCTTCTTCACCGCGGCGCGTGCGTCGTCCGGGGACACTGTGCCCGCCTGGACGCGCTGCTCCAGCAGCTCCACCTCGAAGGCCAGTGCGTCGTACCGGCGGGTGTAGAAGGCGAGCGCCTCCTCGGGGTTCGCGTCCGGCCACTGGCCGACTGCCCGTTCACCGTCCTTCGTCCGTACGAAGACCGTTCCGTCCTCGGCTACCCGGCCCCAGCTCTCTCCGGCCACAACTCGCCCCTTCCGGCGGTATGCAGTGCGCTCGTGCCCATTCTGGTCAGTTCCCGGTCCAACCACGCGGACAGGCCCCGGCCTGGGCGCGTCGAGCTGCTTTTCTCGACGCTTATCCCTGAACAATCACAAACTCCCCGCTCGGGCGCAACGGGGTTGGATCACAATCCGGTTCGGAACCACTGGATCCCGACCGGTAGCCTTGGTGGGTCCCGAACCCTGTTCCAGGAAGGTCTGTCGTGCTCATCGCCGGGTTCCCCGCGGGTGCGTGGGGTACTAACTGCTACGTCGTCGCCACCGGCCAGGGCGCGGAGTGCATCGTCGTGGACCCCGGAATGGACGCGACCCCCGGTGTCGAGCAGGTCGTGCGGGAGAACAAGCTCAAACCCGTCGCGGTGCTGCTCACGCACGGTCACATCGACCACATGTTCTCGGTGCTCCCGGTCTGCGGGACGTACGACGCGACCGCGTGGATCCACCCGGACGACCGGCACCTGCTCGCCGACCCGATGGCCGGCATCAGCCCGGAGACGGCCCGGATGCTGCTCGGCGGCGACCACGAGTTCGCCGAGCCGGACGACGTCGCCGAGCTGAAGGACGGCCAGGCGCTCGAGCTGGCGGGACTGAAGTTCACCGTCGACCACACCCCGGGCCACACCCGCGGGTCGGTCACGTTCACCACGCCGTACGACGGGCCGGAAGAGGTGCCTGCGGTGCTGTTCTCCGGTGACGTGTTGTTCGCCGGGTCGATCGGCCGGACGGATCTGCCTGGCGGCGACCATCCGGCGATGCTGCATACCTTGGCCACCAAGATCCTGCCGATGCGCGACGAGATCGTCGTCCTGCCGGGTCATGGTGGCCAGACCACGATCGGCCGGGAGAAGGCGACCAACCCCTACTTGCAGGACCTGGAGATTCCGAAGATATGAGCAAGGCCAAATGATCAAACTCAGCCCACTGAGCGGGTTCCCCGAGTTTTTGCCGAGCGACCGGATCGTCGAGCTGGAGTTTCTCGAGACGATCCGGGAGACGTTCGAGCTGCACGGCTTCGCGTCGATCGAGACCCGTGCGGTCGAGCCGGTCGAGCGCCTGTCCAACCAGGGCGAGGACGCCGACAAGGAGATCTACGGCGTACGGCGGCTCGCGGCCGGAGCGGACGAGGACGCGGCCCTCGGCCTGCACTTCGACCTGACCGTGCCGTTCGCCCGGTACGTCCTGGAGCACAGCGGCAAGCTGGTCTTCCCGTTCCGGCGCTACCAGATCCAGAAGGTGTGGCGCGGCGAGCGCCCGCAGGAGGGCCGGTACCGCGAGTTCACGCAGGCGGACATCGACATCATCGACGCCGGTGAGCTGCCGAACCACTACGAGGTGGAACTGCCGCTGGTGATCGCGGACGCGCTGCGCAAGCTGCCGGTGCCTGAGTTCGTGATCAAGGTGAACAACCGCAAGATCCCCGAGGGCTTCTACCGCGGCCTCGGTCTGGACGACGTGACCACCGTGCTGCGGATCGTCGACAAGATCGACAAGATCGGCCCGGAGAAGGTCGTCGAGCGACTGATCGAGGCGGGCGCGACCGACAAGCAGGCGCGGCTCGCGGTGCAGTTGGCCGACATCTCCAGCACCGACACCTCCTTCGCGGACCAGGTGCGGGCGCTGGGCGTCGAGCACCCCACCCTCGAGGAAGGGCTCGAGCAGCTCAGTCAGGTGATGGCCGCGGCGGCCGAGCACGCGCCGGGCCTGCTGATGGCCGACCTGCGGATCGCCCGCGGGCTCGACTACTACACCGGCGCCGTCTACGAGATCTACCTGGTTGGCCAGGAGTCGTTCGGCTCGGTAGGTGGCGGTGGGCGGTACGACGCGCTCGCGTCCGACGGCAAGACGACGTACCCCGGCGTCGGCATCTCGATCGGGGTGTCCCGGCTCGTGCACCGGCTCGTCAGCCAGGGTCTGCTCAAGGGTTCCCGCCGTACGCCGACCGCCGTCCTGGTGGCGCTCAACGCCGAGGAGGATCGGGCCGAGGCGATGCGGACGGCGATCCAGCTACGCAGCCGGGGGATTCCGGTGGAGGTCGCGCCGGCCGCGGCGAAGTTCGGGAAGCAGATCAAGTTCGCGGACCGGCGGGGGATCCCCTTCGTCTGGTTCAGCACCGAGAACGGCCCCGAGGTGAAGGACATCCGCAGCGGCGAGCAGGTGCCCGCGGACGCCGCCACCTGGGCACCGCCCGCAAACGACGTACGTCCGAGCATTGAAACGCTGGAGGAGAACTCGTGATCCGTAACCGTTCCGCAGGTTCGCTGCGTGCCGAGCACGCCGGCGAGACCGTCGTCCTCGCGGGCTGGGTGGCGCGGCGACGCGATCACGGCGGCGTGGCGTTCATCGACCTGCGCGACTCGTCCGGCACCGTCCAGGTCGTCATCCGCGACGAGGAGGCCGCGCACGGCCTGCGGTCGGAGTACTGCCTGAAGATCGTCGGCGAGGTGTCGCCGCGTCCCGAGGGCAACGCGAACCCGAACCTGCCGACCGGCGAGATCGAGATCATCGCGAGCGAGGTCGAGGTCCTCAACGAGGCCGCCCCGCTGCCGTTCCCGGTCGAGGAGCACCACGCGACGCCGGTGAACGAGGAGATCCGGCTCAAGTACCGGTACCTCGACCTGCGCCGTCAGGGTCCGGGTACGGCGATCCGCCTGCGCAGCGAGGTGAACAAGGCGGCCCGTGAGGTCCTCGCACAGCACGACTTCGTCGAGATCGAGACGCCGACGCTGACCCGGTCGACGCCGGAGGGCGCCCGCGACTTCCTGGTGCCGGCCCGCCTGCAGCCGGGCAGCTGGTACGCGCTGCCGCAGTCGCCGCAGCTGTTCAAGCAGCTGCTGATGGTGGCCGGCATGGAGCGGTACTACCAGATCGCCCGCTGCTACCGCGACGAGGACTTCCGCGCCGACCGGCAGCCGGAGTTCACCCAGCTCGACATCGAGATGAGCTTCGTCGACCAGGACGACGTGATCGCACTGTCCGAGGAGATCCTGACCGCGCTCTGGAAGCTCGTCGGGTACGACGTGCAGACGCCGATCCCGCGGATGACGTACGGCGAGGCGATGGCGCGGTTCGGCTCCGACAAGCCGGATCTGCGGATGGGCCTCGAGCTCGTCGAGTGCACGGAGTACTTCAAGAACACGCCGTTCCGGGTGTTCCAGGCGCCGTACGTCGGCGCGGTTGTGATGCCGGGCGGTGCGGACCAGCCGCGCAAGCAGTTGGACGCGTGGCAGGAGTGGGCCAAGCAGCGCGGTGCGCGCGGGCTGGCGTACGTGCTCGTCGGGCAGGACGGCGAGCTGGGCGGTCCCGTCGCCAAGAACCTGTCCGAGGAGGAGCGTGCGGGCATCGCCGACCACGTCGGCGCGAAGCCGGGCGACTGCATCTTCTTCGCCGCCGGTCCGGTGAAGTCGTCGCGGGCGCTGCTCGGCGCGGCGCGGCTGGAGATCGGCCGTCGCGGCGGCCTGATCGACGAGTCGGCCTGGTCGTTCGTGTGGGTCGTGGACGCGCCGCTGTTCGAGCCGGCCGACGAGGCGACCGCCGCGGGTGACGTCGCGGTCGGGTCCGGCGCCTGGACCGCCGTACACCACGCCTTCACGTCGCCGAAGCCGGACTCGCTGGAGACGTTCGACACCGACCCGGGAGCGGCGCTGGCGTACGCGTACGACATCGTCTGCAACGGCAACGAGATCGGCGGCGGCTCGATCCGTATCCACCGCGAGGACGTGCAGAAGCGGGTCTTCAAGGTGATGGGGCTCAGCGACGAGGAGGCGTCGGAGAAGTTCGGGTTCCTCCTGGACGCGTTCAAGTTCGGCGCGCCGCCGCACGGCGGGATCGCGTTCGGCTGGGACCGGATCACCGCGCTGCTGGCCGGCACAGAGTCGATCCGCGACGTGATCGCGTTCCCGAAGTCCGGCGGCGGGTTCGACCCGCTGACCGCCGCGCCGGCACCGATCACGCCGGAGCAGCGCAAGGAGGCCGGCGTCGACGCCAAGCCGGAGCCCAAAGCCTGACGTTGCGTACTTGAGCAACACGCCTGGGGCGGTGGGAGAGTGACGCAAGTCTTCTCCTACCGCCCCAGGAGTGCTTCATGCTCGAACGTGTTCTGTCCTCCGCCCTCGCCAGCGCTGCAGTAGCCGCCGGAAGCCTGCTGGCAGCCGCGCCGGCCCACGCGGCGACCTACCAGACGACCGCCAGCGCTCTCAACGTCCGTTCCGACGCCTATCTGTCGGCAGCTGTCGTGAAGGTGCTGTCCGGGCCGGCCTCGGTCGAGGTCGACTGCCAGAAGTCAGGTGACTCGGTCACTGCCGGGTCGCGTACGACGACCTGGTGGGCGCATCTGCCCGCACACGGTGGCTACGTGACGGTCGCCTACCTCAACACCACCGAGACCAAGCTGTCCGGCGTACCGGAGTGCGTGGTCGATCCGGAACCGCCGATGGACGACGTGACACTGGCCGACGTCCAGGCGATGTTCGGGTCCCGGATCGCGAACCCGTCGATCGTCCAGACCGGGCTCCCGTCGCTGAACCAGGCGATGCGGGACGCCCAGATCAACACGCCGTACCGCAAGGCTGCCTTCCTCGCCACGCTGGTGCACGAGTCGCGGCTGGAGTACAACATCCGCGAGATCGGCGACACCCGTCCGTACGGCGGCCGCGGGTACATCCAGCTCACCGGCGACTTCAACTACGGCCCGGCCGGCCGGTACTTCGGCATCGACCTGCTCGGCAATCCCGATCTCGCGCTGTCCCTGCAATGGAGCGCGCCGATCGCCCGCTGGTACTGGACCGTTGCGCGCACCATCAACCCGTACGCCGACAACCTCGACATGGGCCGGGTCAACGCGGCCATCGGCTACCCGGCCGGTGCGGAGGACCAGCGCCGGTGCGACTCGTTCAAGAACGCCCTGCGTTATCTGACAGGCTCGGTGCCGTCCGGCATCATCTGCACCCGGCCGGCGGCGCTGCGGGGTGACACCAGCAAGCTGACGCGGAGCCAGTTCGCGGCCCTCGCCAAGCAGGGCTCGGGCCTGGGCTGACCGGTGCGGCCGGACCTCACGCGAGTGGGGTCCGGCCGCCGTGCCCGAGTCAGATCGGTTGCGCGCGGACCCATGCCTTGTCGGGCGTCAGGTACTCCGTGCGGCGGAGACCGGCCGTTGCCAGTTGGGCGGCCAGTTCGTCCTCGGCGAGGTTCTTGGTGATGATGCGCTGGGACCAGGAGCGGCCGTCGATCGTGTAAGCCAACGTGGCCGCCTGGGCGCCGCCGGGCAGGTCCTCGACGTCGGAGATGACCATGGTGCGATTGTCGTTCTCCAGTACGGCGGGGGCGTGGCGCCGCCCGGGGACCTCCTGCTGGAGCAGGACCGAGCCGCCGGGGCGGACGTGGTGGGCGCAGGTCTCGAGCAGGCGGAGGCGCTCGGCGTCGTCCGCCACGTTGATCAGGAACGACATCATCAGCACGACGTCGAACTGGCGGTCGAGCCGGAGGTCGGCGATCGTGGAGCGGATCGCTTCGGTCTCGGTGATCCGCGCGAGCATGTCCGGTGACTCGTCGACGGCGACGACCTGGTGGCCGAGGGCGAGCAGCGGGCGGGTGACCCGCCCGACCCCGCAGCCGAGCTCGAGGATGCTGCTGTTCGGTGCGATCGCGGCGTTGATCAGTTCGTCGTCGCCACCCGCCGCCGATGTGATCTCGTAGAGTTCGATCGCGCTGCCGTCCGGCGCGTGCGCTCCCGGCCCCGTACCGCCCTGTCCGACTCTCACAAGTCGTGCCCTCCGTCTTTTGGCTCCTACTTCAATTATCTAAAGTCGGTCAAGTGAGCGACGTACCGGTGGAGCTCCTGCCGCATCTGCGGCGGGCGCGGGATGTTGCCGATCGCAACTACGCGGCGGCGCTCGATCTGGCCGCGCTGGCGGCGGCCGCCGGCGTGTCGAAGTACCACTTCCTGCGCTGTTTCGCGGCGGAGTACGGCGAGACGCCGATGCAGTACGTGACGCGGCGGCGGATCGAGCGGGCCTCGGATCTGCTGCGGGCGACGAACCTGACGGTGACGGAGGTGTGCGGGCTGGTCGGGTACAGCAGCCTGGGGTCGTTCTCGCAGCGGTTCACCGAGCTGGTCGGGATGACGCCGTCGGAGTACCAGCGGACGCAGGCCGGGTTGCGGATCCCGGGGTGCTTCGTGTTCATGCTGGGGCTGAAGTCCGCAATTCCGGAGAAGCCCGGCGACGGCGGAGTCGCCTACCGTCGTACGGAGAGCCCTGCCGAGGAGGAATCGTGATCACCAACATCAGCCTGATGAGCGTCTTCGTCAACGACGTCGATGAGGCGAAGGCGTTCTACACGGACAAGCTCGGGTTCGAGCTGAAGACCGACATCAAGCTGCCCGACTTCCGCTGGTGCACCGTGTGCCACCCCGATCACCCGGAGCTGGAGCTGCAGCTGGCGCTGCCGGGCCCGCCGCTGGACGAGGAGGCCACCGCGGCCGTCAAGCGGATGATGGCGAAGGGCACGATGCACGGTTTCGGCATCGCGACCGACGACTGCCGCAAGACGTTCGCGGAGCTGACCGCCAAGGGCGTCGAGTACATCCAGGAGCCGTCGGACCGTCCGTACGGCGTGGAGGCGGTACTGCGCGACAACTCCGGGAACTGGCTCGTCCTCGTCGAGCAGAAGCCGTACACCGCGGAGGACTTCGCCTGAGCGTTACGGCATGCTTGCCGGATGGACATCACGGTCGATCCGGTCGGACTGACACCGCCGTACGAACAGGTGCGCTCGCAGCTCGAGGCGATGATCCGCTCCGGGGAGCTGGCCCGGGGGACCCGTCTGCCGACGGTACGGCAGCTGTCGCTCGATCTCGGGCTGGCCGTGAACACGGTGGCGCGCGCGTACAAGGAGCTGGAAGCCGACCAGCTGGTCGAGACCCGCGGGCGCAACGGAACGTTCGTGCTGGCGTCCCGCAGCCAGACCAACGACGCAGCGACCCACGCCGCCGCCCTGAAGCTCGCCGCAGCCGCCCGCCAGGCGGGCCTGTCCCTGGCCGAAGCCACGGAGATCCTGCAACGCGCCTGGTAGGTCAGGCGGGGGTGCAGATGACGTTGCCGTTGTCTTGGGAGAGGACGTGGAGGCCGGCGCGCTCCAGCTCGGCTCGGAGGGCTTCGGGGCGTAGGTGGCGGCGGTGGGGGAGGTACCACGTGTTGTCGAGTTGGACCGCGTCGGGCGTTGGCTCGGTGGTCTCCTGGTAGCAGATGCCGGTGGTGGCGTCGTACCGGAAGCCGTCCTCGTACACGCGGTCGGTGTCGTACATGGCCGTGGACAGGAGGTAGTAGCCGCTCAGTCGGTCGCGTACGGCGGTGAGGAGGGCGGCGCGGTCGGGGTCGGTGACGATCGACTGGAGGCAGTAGCTGTCGAGAATCACGTCGTACTGCTTGGTCCCGGGCGGCAGGGCGCAGACGTCGTGGACGCTGAAGTTGACGCTGACGCCGCGTTCGCGGGCGAACCGGCGGGCGAGGGTGATCGCCTCCGGGATCAGGTCGATCGCGTCGACGTGGAATCCGCGCGCCGCGAGGAAGCACGCGGCGGCGCCGGTGCCGCAGCCGTACTCCAGGACGTGGGGGGTCGGCCGCAGGTCGAGGTGGTCGAGGGTGCGTTCGAGGAAGGCGCGGTTCGGGAACGCGTCGAAGTCGTCGGTACGGTCCTGCTCGAAGAGGTCGTTCCACTGGGTCAGGCCTTCGTCGGCCAGTCGCCGGTAGGCCGCCTGGTGCTCGGCGTAGTAGTACCGCACCCGCTTACTATTGCTCGCCGCTGTACGTCTGTGCACCGGATTTTCGCGGGAGGGATGGGCAGATGGACGAGAACAAGCGGGCGGCTGTCGAGGAAGCTGAGCAGCTGCGGGCGGATGCGGAGGCCGCGAAGGCCGACCCCGCGGTGCAGGAGGAGTGGATCCGGCAGTCCAATCTGATCTACGGCGGTTTGGCCGCGGCCGGGCTGGTGGTGGTCCAGCCGTTCCTGACCGCGTCGCCGCTGGATCTGACCGCGACGATCTGCGTCGTCGCGTTCGCCGTCTCGATCCCGTTGCTCGCGGCGCTCCTGGTACTGAACCGGCAGGAGGCGTTCCGTCGTCAGGTGACCAGGTCGCGCCTGGTCAGCGTCGCCAAGGCGATCGCGGAGGGCGCGGCGTTCGCAGGCCTGACCGCGGCGTTCTGGCACATCTCGACGCTCGCGGGCGTCGTCTTCCTCGTCACCGGCATCGTCGCTGTCGGCGTCCATTCCGCCGGCTACACGAAACTCGAGTACGACGGCTCGTTCCGGTCCCGCTTCGCGCGTCGCAGGACGCCGGACGGAAACGATTCCAAGAAAGTCGGGCCAACGTTGTAACGAGGTATGTACACGCTCTCCGGAGGTTGCTAGATTCCCGGCAGATTTGACATCGATGTCAACCTCAGGGAGTGGTCGCGATGGTTTCGAGACGTGCGTTCCTGGCGGGCAGCGGTGCGGTGACGGTGGGTGGGCTCGGGATGGTTCCGGGCTTCACCACTGCCGCAGAAGCTGCAGTTTCATCGACGTCCGGCAGCCCCGCTCGGCTGCTGCCGGTGTTCAACCGCCCACGACACCTGGACTACGCCGACGTCAGCAAACTCAGCGGGGGAGATCAGACTCTGCTGACAACGTTGCAAGGCGTCGTCAACCGTACTGAGCCGGAGTTGTACTTCATCTACGACACCGGGACCGAGAGCGTGCCGGACGCCAAGTGGCTGTCCGAGATGCGCCTGCCGACGAAGCTGTACAAGAACCCCTTGGACCTGGTGGCGAAGTACCGGAGCCGGGTCCGCGGCGCGATCGTCCACGATCCCGCCGTACCGGACTCGCTGAACGTCGCGACCACGCTCGCCGGACTGGAGGGCGCCGTCGTCGCCGACGCGGAGCAGGCCAGGGCCCACGGGCTGAAGATCGTGAAGGACCTGCGCGGCATGTTCGACGACGACCGCGTGAAGACCTACCGCTGGCAGCTGGACAACCTGTTCCCCAGGGTCACCCACCAGCTGCTCGCCGGCCTCCCGCCGACCCGCGTGGTCGACGTCGAGGGCGTGGTCTGGCAGGAGATCGCCCGCGAGACACAACAGATCCGCGACTCGTCGAACCGCGGTACCTACACCCTCGACGTCTCGGCGAAGCTCGGCAAGGAAGCCGTGTACGTCAAGTTCGCGGACTCGTTCACCGACGACGGCTGGGGCGCCTCGGTGCGCACGGTGTCGGTCAAGGCGAACGGCACCGAGATCGCCAGCTTCGAACCGGACACGCCGGAAGAGGCTCCGTACCTGTTCGACGGCTCGCACTCGTCCATCGGCGGCGAGGCGAACCGCTTCGCCGACGGCGGCAACTACTGGATCTACCGCTTCGAACCACCCGCGGGTACGACGTCCCTCGTCGTCACCGTGGAGATGTGGAACCAGTACCTGGTGTCGATCACCGACACCTCACCCACCCGCATCGAGCCGTTCGCGTACTTCCGCGACTACGTGGTGGCGACGAAGGCCCTGGTGAGCTGGCTGCCACCGGGAGGCGCGACGGGCGAGCTGCTGATCGAGCACTTCGCGAAGTACCCGACGCCCGCGCCGTACCTGGGCTGGTTCGCGAACGACGTCTCCGGCGAATGGGACGGTGTCGACCTCGCGTCGAAGGGCGGCTCGCCCGTGGTCGCGGCCGACTTCTACATGAACGGCACCGTGCACGCCGGCCTCACCACACCGATCTCCGACAAGGTGCGTCCGGTACGGCGGATCGACTCACCGAAGAACAAGGTGTACGTCACGCTGACGTTCGGCGAAGGCGACAACATCCAGTACTGCCAGCGCCGGCTGCGCGAGATCTGGGACGACCCGAAGCGTGGCGAGGCGCCGACCAACTGGACGATCAGCCCGCTCCTGGCCGAGGCCGGACCGAACATCTACAGCTACTTCCAGCGCACCGCGACCGGCAACGACCTGCTCGTCTGCGGCCCGTCCGGCGGCGGCTACACCTACCCGTCGTCGTGGAAGCCCGCCGAGCTCACCGAGTACCTGAAGATGACCGGTAGCTTCATGCGCCGCACCGGCCTCGACCTGGTGTACGCGTACAGCGGCCGGCAGGACAACACGTGGGTCCTGCTGTCCAAGGAGATCGCCGAGGGGTACGCCGCCTACACACCGACCAAGGGGATCATGCAGACCTGGGACGGCGAACCGCTTGCCGTCCGTCAAGGTGGCCTGCCGATCACCGGGGGATGGGGCGCGCCCGGCAAGGCCGTCGAGTTCAAGGCCGCGCTGGACCGGCGGATCGCGAACTGGGACGGCGCGAGCCCGATGTTCGTGTCGGGCCTGATCGGCGCCTGGTCGTGGACGCCGTCCGACATGGCCGAACTCGCACCACTGCTTACCGACCCCTACGAACTGGTCCTCGGCAACACCTTCTACGACCTGCTCAACAGAGTGCTGTAAAAGGGTGCTCCGGCGGGCGGTCTGCAAACCGCCCGCCGGAGCATGCATCAGCCGAACAGCTTGCCGGCGTTACGGAGTGCGTGGGCGGCCACCTGTCGGCCCAGGGTCACTCCGACGGTGTCCGCCGTACGGGTGTGGATGCCGGACCAGACGCGGGCGTCGACGTTCTCGACGGTGAGCTGGCGCCAGTTGCTGTAGGTGCGCGTCACGCCCGGGGCGCTCGGGCTGCCGATTGTGTACGGCTTCGTGGTGCGTGCGCCGACCAGTGTGGTCAGCACCTGTTCGGCCGAGCCGGAGTACGTGTTGTGGCCGCTCGGGTAGTCCGGGTGGGCGGGAGTGTTGTGCAGCGGCGTCCACTCCGCGTCGACGGTCGTCCGAAGCGCAGTGATCGGACGCCAGCGCAGGTACGCGTACTTCGTGTCCGAGGTGGCGATCTGCGTGTCGACTGCGGCCACGTGGAACAGCGCGACCAGCTTGGTCCGCTCAGCCAACGGGCGCTGCGCTGCTTCTGACAGCGCGACTCGCAGGGGCTCGGTGTAGAGCACGTACGACGAGCCGAGCCAGAACGTGGCGGTGTCGGTCTGTGCCTGCGTGCGCGTCGTACTGCCGACCGCCCCGTCGGCACGAACCTCGGCCAGATCGCGGTTGTACTGCGGCGATCCCAGCGCCGGCGGTGGCCCCGGGCGGAACTGGTCGGCGCTGTCGAGGAGGAACGGTTTCGCCAGCCTGTTCCCGTACTGCGTCGCCGGACTGTACGTCGGCGGCGTCGGCTGCCACACACCCGCCGCGGCCGACGGTGGGGTGAACGGCGCGTTGACCGAGGCCGGGTCCAAGCCGTCGTCGGCACGCGATGCCAGGATCGCCTGTGCCTGTTGGCGTCCTGCCGCGACACCTGCAGTCTCGGCGCTGCCGTCGGGGATGCGGGCGAGTGTGGCGGTCAGGGCCTGATCCAGCTCGGTCTTACGGGCCGGTGCGAGAGTCACCAAGGTCTCGTGGACCGCGGTGGCGACAGCGGCTTCTTGGTACGGCGTCGGCGCCGCGGGCGATCGGAGTAGCGCACGGGTGGCTGCGATCCAGCCGATCGCCCAGGTGCGGTTGTTGGTTACCTGGGTCGGCGCGCCGGCGGCGGCGATCGTCTCAGCTGTGACGTGGTACCACTCCAGTGCGACGTCGGTCGGGGTCGTGGTACCGGCAGCGGGTGCGGATACCAGCGTTGACAGGGCGAGGGCGGACACGGCCGCCAGGGCAAGCGGTTTGCGTAGGGTCGTCACGCATGGATCGTGACACCCGGCAACCCGCTCCAAAGTGCAGTATCACTACTTGAGAACTGGACATTTGGCTTGACACTCATGGGTGCGGCCGCCTTGGAGGAAGGGCGGCCGCTGGGGGTGGGGGCTTACCAGCGGTGGGCGACGTCCACCACGAGGCGGCTGTTCGTGCCCGGGCCCGCGAGGGTGAAGACGCGGAACGGCAGCCGGGCGCGGACGCCGACGCCGATCGTGGTCTGGCCCTCGAAGCTGCCGGCGAAGGCGACCTGGCGGAACGTGCTGTAGCCACTCACGTTCGTCAGCTCACGGCGGTTCGCCGGTGTGTACGTCGACTTACCGGTGTTGCTGTCGTACGCCGGTGCGCGAACGATGACCTGCAGCTTCGCGCCACCGCGGAGCGGGACGAGTCGTCCCTCGCCGTCGGTGTAGACGTTCTGCACGTAGCGCACGTCGTACCCGGGTGCGCGGCCGCGAAGGTCGATGACCAGGCGGTCGAAGCAGGCGTGCCGTCCGGAGCGGACGTTGGTGATCGGCGACGCGACCATGCGGCTGTTTGTCTCGGGCAACGATCCCCAGCCGCGCGGGCACGAGGTGGTGGTCGAGGCGGCCGAAACGGTGCGGGGGGCGGAAGTGGAGCCGCTGAGCGTCGGTGCGGCGAACGCCGCCGCGGGGATCGCCAGGACGGCGACTGCGGCGAGGATCGTCTTGCGGGTGATGTGGTGGATGTTCATGATGTTTTCCCCCCTTATGAGGACACTTACTTGGACGGCTGCCGGGACGTGATAGTTGACTTCCGGACCTGGTGATTTCAGGTAGTCGATCGGGCACGATGAGCAGATGACCCCGGACGAGCTGCTCGACGTGTTCCACCGCCGGATCCGGCTCCCGGACGCGGACGCGATCCCGGGCTGGAAGCAGGAGCACGTCGGTCCCGACGGCCGGGTGCACCGCTCGTACGTGGAGGGATCGGAGGGTGCCGGATTCGTCGAGACGCCGCGCGGGCTGGGCGAGAACCCGGACGAGGTGATCGCGGCCGAGGTGGCGTTCTTCCAGGAGCGCGGGCTGCCGTTCGAGTGGAAGACCTACGCGTACGACGAGCCGGCCGATTTGGGGGAGCGGCTCGCGCGCCACGGATTCACGCGGGGCGAGGCGGAGACGCTGATCCTCGGCGAGGTGGACCGGATCCTGGAGCGGCCGTCGGCGCTGCCGTCGAAGGTGCGGTTGCGGGAGGCGCGGGACCCGGACGACTACCACCGGATCGGCGTACTCACCGACACCCTGTGGCACAGCGGCCTGGAGCGGATCGTCGACCGGCTGGCGGCGGAGGCGCGGATGTTCCCGGACCGGCTGTCGGTGTTCCTCGTCGAGGACGCGCTGAAGGGACCGGGCGGTCCCGCGGTGTCGGCCGCGTGGATCCGGTTCCACCCGGGCACCGGCTTCGCCAGCCTGTGGGGCGGCGGCACGCTCCCGGAATGGCGCCGCCGGGGTCTGTACTCCGCGCTGCTCGTCCACCGCGCCAGCCTGGCGAAGGAGCGCGGCTACGAGTTCCTCCGCGTCGACGCCTCCGAGGACTCCCGCCCCATCCTGCGGAAACTCGGCATGCACGGTGTCACCACCACCACGCCGTACGAGTGGACACCCTGACCTGACCTGCGGAACGACCGCCCGAGGCTGTACGTTGCCTGCATCATGGCCCTGAAAATCGCTTCCCGCTTCCGCCGGCTGCTGCAGCGCCCCGGCTCGATCGATCTCGGCCCGTACGAACGGCTCACCCAGCTGGTCGGCGAGGCGGAGGATTCGGTCCTGTCCCTGACCGACGAAGAGCTCACCGAGGCGGTCGCGGAGCTGCGCACCACCGGCGGGCTGCACGAGGACGAGCAGATCGAGTTCCTCGCGCTGGCCCGGGACGCCGGCCGGCGGACGATCGGCGAGCGGGCGTTCGACGGTCAGGTCGTCGGCGCGCTGGCGATGCTGCAGGGCCGCGTCGTCGAGATGGCGACCGGTGAGGGCAAGACGCTCGCCGGTGCGATCGCCGCTGCGGGGTACGCCGTCGGCGGCCGCAGGGTGCACGTGCTGGCGGTCAACGACTACCTGGCCAAGCGCGACGCCGAGTGGATGGGCCCGGTGTACGAGCTGCTCGGTGTCACCGTGTCGCACGTCGGCCAGGCGTCCACTCCGGACGAGCGCCGCGAGGCGTACCAGGCGGAGGTCTGCTACGTCCCGGTCAGCGAGATCGGTTTCGACGTACTGCGGGACCGCCTGGTGACCGACGTGGCGGACCGGGTCACCGTCGAGGCGGACGTGGCGCTCGTCGACGAGGCGGACTCGGTGCTGATCGACGAGGCCCGGGTTCCGATGGTGCTGGCCGGCGCGACCCGCAACGAGGCCCTGGACGACGACGTGGTCCAGCTGGTCCGGACGTTGCGCGCGGGTGTGGACTTCGAGATCGACGGCGACGGCCGGACGGTCGCGCTGACCGACAAGGGCACCGACAAGGTCGAGGAAGCGCTCGACGGGATCAACCTGTACGACGACGAGAACCTGGACCGCCTGACCCAGATCAACGTCGCATTGCACGCCGAGATGCTGCTGCGCAAGGACGTCGACTACCTGGTGCGTGACGGCAAGGTCAGCCTGATCAACAACAACCGTGGCCGGATCGCGAAGCTGCAGCGCTGGCCCGACGGTCTGCAGGCCGCCGTCGAGGCGAAGGAGGCCGTGCCGGTCAGTGACTCCGGTGAGGTGCTGGACAGCATCACCGTGCAGTCCCTGATCAAGCGGTACAAGACGCTGTGCGGCATGACCGGTACCGCGGTCGTCGTGGGGGAGTCGCTCCAGGAGTTCTACGACGTCGAGGTCGCCGTCGTACCGCCGAACAAGCCGAACATCCGCAAGGACGAGCCCGACCGGCTGTACCTCACGGTCGACCAGAAGAACGAGGCGCTGGTCGAGCACATCGCCGAGGTGCACGAGACCGGGCGGCCGATCCTGATCGGGACGCACAGTGTCGAGGAGTCCGAGCAGCTCAGCGACCAGCTCGAGGCGGCCGGTATCGAGCACGTCGTACTGAACGCGAAGAACGACGCCGAGGAGGCCGCGATCATCGCCGAGGCCGGTGTGCCGGGGACGGTGACCGTGTCGACGCAGATGGCCGGCCGCGGTACCGACATCCGGCTGGGCGGCAGGGACGAGTCGCACGACAAGGACAAGGCGCTCGAGCTCGGCGGCCTCTACGTGATCGGCACCGGCCTGCACGCCTCGCGGCGGCTGGACGACCAGTTGCGCGGTCGCGCCGGCCGGCAGGGTGACCCGGGCGGGTCGCTGTTCTTCGCGTCGCTCGCCGACGAGCTGGTCACGCGGTACTCCGTGTCGTCCGGTCTGCGGCCCCACCCGGACGACACCGGGCGGCTCACCGACCGCAAGTCGATCGGGATGCTCGAGCACGCGCAGCGCGTCGCGGACGGCGCGAACGCCGAGCTGCACCGTACGACGTGGCAGTACAACCGGCTGACCGGGCAGCAGCGGGCGATCCTGCTCGAGACCCGCGAGAAGGTGCTGACCGAGGACCTGGCCGCGACCGAGCTCGCCGAGCGGTCCAAGGAGCGGTACGACGAACTGCTCGACGAGGTCGGCGAGGACGTGGTGAAGAACGCGGCGCGGCGGATCGCGCTGCGGCACCTGGACCGGCGGTGGACCGACCACCTCGCGTACCTGGCCGACCTGCGCGAGGGCATTCACCTGCGCTCGCTGGCGGGCGGCATCGTGCACCTGAAGCCGATCGACGAGTTCAACAAGTCGGCGATCGCGTCGTTCGACACGCTGATCGAGGACGCGTGGAAGGACGCGGCCGAGACCTTCGGATCCGCGGAGATCACCTCCGAAGGGCTGGACGAGGAGGCGAGCGGGATCCCGCGGCCGACGGCGACGTGGACGTACCTGGTCAACGACAACCCGTTCGGCACCGAGGCGGACCGGATCCTCGGCCGGCTCCGGAACGCGATCAAACCCGGCTCGGCCGCCGAGCCGGAGGAGATCCTCGCGGAGGAGTTCGACGAGGACGACCTCCCGGAGGAACTCCGCGACGTTGACGAGGACCTCCCCGAAGAACTCCGGGACGCGGACGACGATGCGGACGACGACGCGGACGACGACGAGGTCGAGAAGAAGAAGGACTGAGACTTTGGTCTAGGGGTGGACAGCCGTCGGCCCGATGCCCGGCGGCGGCTGTTCGGGCGACGCTCGCCGCATGCCCCACAACAACCGATGGCTTCTCGTCGTCGACGTCGGTGTTCCGCTCGCGCTCTTCTACGGGCTGCGGGCGCTCGGCGCGAGTGACCTGACGGCCCTGCTGGTCGGCATCGTCCCGGGCCTGATCAGCTCGGCGGTCTCGCTGGTGCGCACCCGCCGTACGGACCTGATCGGGACGGCGGTCGTGCTGAGCATGGTGGGTAGCGCGGTGGTCGCCGTGCTCGGAGGGGACGCGCGGCTGCTGCTCGTCCGCAACGCGTGGATCAGTCTGCCGTTCGCAGGCATCACCTTGTGGTCGCTGCGGCATCCACGGCCGCTCTGCTACACGGTCACGCTCGCGATGATGCCGCGGCGGGCGCGCGTGATGGAGCAACTGTGGGAGACGAACGCGCGGTTCCGGCACGCCTGGAAGTGGATCACGGTGTGGTGGGGGATCGCGACGATCATCGACGGCATCGTCCGCGTCGTTGTCGCGTACACGTTGCCGATCTCCGTAGTGCCGGCCACAGACCCGGTGATCACGGTCGTGACGATCGTCGTACTCCAGATCCCGACGCTGGTCCTGCTCCGGCGCAGCGGTACGTGGCACCTCGTGTTCGCCCCTCGGCGGCCTACAGTCGGGTGGGTGACCGATGACTACGTTTCGCAGGAACGCATGCGCGAGTTGATCGACAGCGATGAGGCGACGGTCATGCTCGCCGGGGCGGAGGTCGGTCCGACCTGGTACGGCGGGCGCTGGTGGTACGTCCCGGCCGGAGCCGCGGAGGACGCCGGCTACCAGGTCGCGGACCCGGAGCTGTCCGCGCGGTTCGACAAGCTGCGGCGCCGGGCGGAGGCCGTCGAGCGGGTCCAGGCCGAGTTGGACGGCCAGAAATGACGTCGCAGACGCCGAGGACCGCGCCTGCCTACCGTGGCGAGCCCAGCCGTGACGAGCTCGCCGCGGCGCAACAAGTGGTGGACCTGTTCGCCACCGAGGCTCTGCTGGCGCTGGACCGTTTCGAGCGATCGTTCCCGGCTGCGGCCACGGACCGGGAGCGTCGGGTGGCGGACCGGCTCGCGCACTGGTGGAAGAAGCTCGAGTTGGACGACGTACGCCTGGATCCGGCGGGAACCGATGCCGAGCAGATCCTGGGAGCAGCGGCCGACCTGTCGCTCGACCCCGAGAACGATTGGGGGACGAGCCTCGAGGAGGCGTCCGCACAGGCGGTCAACCGGGCCGCGCTGGACGGCCGGACGATGCCGGTCACGACGGTCGCCGACCTGCGGAGGAACTTCGACGAGGCGTACGGCGGCCAGGTGAGCGTGCCGGACCGGGACGACGAATGGCTCGCTCAGTCGCTGACCCGGTTCGCCAGAGCGAGTGTCCTGCGCGACGTGATCGCGGAGGGTGCGCACGTCCGCGTGAGCGAGCCGCTCCGCGAGGCGGCCGACGAGCTGGTTCGGCAGGCGCAGCAGTTGATGGACGACCGCCGGAACCTGGCCCGGAGGCAAGAGGCGCCCATCGGCAAGCGCGAGCTGGTCATGCAGCAGATCAACAGGACGTCTCTGCTGTTCGCGTACAGCACCGGGGTGGGCCTGACCGGCGCCCCGGAGTGGGTCGAGTGGGCCGCGCGGGTACCCGCGGTCGTGATCTACGCCAAGGCGTTCAATGGCGCCTGGCGGGACCACGACCTCGCCGTCGCGACACGCCTCGATCCCGCGCAGGCCCAGCTCCGCTCCGTCCGCGCCGACCTGATCAACAACCTCGACGGGCCCAGCCCGGTGACCCGCCGCGACGCCCGCGCCCTCCGCAACCCCAACCGCCCCACCGGCCCCGGCCGCTGACCCCGGTCGGCCGGTACCCCCCCCGACGCACAACCCTCCAGCTCAGTGGGCATCCCCTCAGTTGGAGGGTTGCCCCCTGGAAAATTGAGGGGGCAACCCTCCAGGTGAGTGGGCAACCTCGACGTGAGCGGGCGACCCGGCCGGAGGGCGTGATTGTCGGTGGGGGTGGTTAGGGTGCTGGGGTGAGTGATGGGTTGTTCGATCTTCCGGGTGCGCCGGCGCCGGCCCGTGGTGGTGGGAGTCTGGCGGACGCGGACCACACCGCGGCGCCGCTGGCGGTGCGGATGCGGCCGCGGAGTCTGGACGAGTTGGTGGGGCAGCAGCATCTGCTGGCGCCCGGCTCGCCGTTGCGGCGGCTGGTGGAGGGCGACCAGCCGATGTCCCTTCTCCTGTGGGGCCCTCCGGGGACCGGGAAGACGACGATCGCGGCCGTTGTCTCGCACCAGACGAACCGGAAGTTCGTCGAGCTGTCCGCGGTGACTGCCGGGGTGAAGGACGTGCGGCAGGTGATCGACGGGGCGCGGCGCGATCTGGCGCGGCCGGGCGGTGCGGTCGAGACCGTACTGTTCATCGACGAGGTGCATCGCTTCACCAAGGCGCAGCAGGACGCGCTGCTGCCCGGCGTCGAGAACCGCTGGGTGACGCTGGTCGCGGCCACCACGGAGAATCCGTTCTTCTCGGTCATCTCACCGCTGCTGTCGCGGAGCCTGCTGCTGACGCTCGAGTCGCTGACCGATGAAGACATCTCCCTGCTGCTCGATCGTGCGCTGGTGGACGAGCGGGGTCTGAACGACGAGTTCGAGCTCGCCGCCGACGCCCGGGATCACCTGTTGCGGATGGCAGGCGGCGATGCTCGCCGCGCACTCACGTACCTGGAAGCCGCCGCCGGCGGTGCCCGCGCCAAACGCGACCAAGCGGTCAAGTACCGGCAAGCCACCGAACCCGAGCCGACTGAGTCGACCGACTCCGCCGAGGCTGAGGCGGTTCGCCGGGCGGTGATTGACCTGGTGACGTTGGAGACGGCGGTCGACCGCGCCGCGGTGCGGTACGACCGGGCCGGTGACCAGCACTACGACGTGGCGTCCGCGTTGATCAAGTCGATCCGGGGCTCGGATGTGGATGCGGCGATGCACTACCTGGCGCGGATGATCGAGGCGGGGGAGGATCCGCGGTTCATCGCGCGGCGGCTGGTGATCTCGGCCAGCGAGGACATCGGAATGGGGGATCCGGCCGCGCTGGGCGTGGCGGTCGCCGCCGCCGAGGCGGTGCAGCTGATCGGGATGCCGGAGGCGCGGATCAACCTCGCGCAGGCGGTGGTGGCGCTCGCGCTGGCGCCGAAGTCCAACGCGGTGATCATGGCGGTCGACGCGGCGATCGCGGACGTGAAGGCGGGCAAGGTCGGCCCGGTCCCGCCGCACCTGCGGGACGCGCACTACGCCGGCGCGAAGAAGATCGGCCACGGCTCGTCGTACCAGTACTCCCACAACGACCCGCGCGGCATCGTCCCCCAGCAGTACGCGCCGGACGTGATCGACGGCACCGACTACTACAACCCCACCCGCCGCGGCGGCGAGGCGGCGTACGCCGACCGGGTCGCCGCCATCCGCAAGATCCTCCGGGACCGCGCATGAGCCGCGTCGCCGAGCACGTCGACGCGTTCAACCACGCGGTCGGCACCGGCGACTGGGACGCGTTCGCCGAGCGGTTCGCCGCGGACGCGTCGATGACGTTCGTGGGCGTCCCGGCCGGCCCGTTCGCAGGGCGGGCGGCGATCGCGACGGCGTACCGGGAGAATCCGCCGTCGGACACGATGAGCCTCGTGGAGGTGCGGGAGTACGACGGGACGGATGTGGCCCGGTTCCGCTGGTCGGGCGGTGGGACCGGGACGATGGAGCTGGAGTGGGCACCGGACGGCGCCGTCCGGGGACTGATCGTGAGGTTCGATCGAAACGTATGAATTGGGTAGGCTGCCAGACGACCTGGGGGTGAAGGGTAACCAGTGAGGCAGTTCCAGCTAGGTCGACATGTCAAGAAGTTCGGAGCGCGGCACAGCCGCCGGCGTCCGCGGATCCTGAAACTGGGCGTTCTCGCGACCGTCGTGGTCGCGGTGGCCGGCGCCTGGTTCTTCGTACCGTCCGGAGCGCGGCACACCGAGATGCCGCAGGCCAATGGTGCGTCCAGTACGCCGGAGCGCGCGGAAGGTCCGTCGAGGTCCAGCGCGCGGCCGTCGCTCCCGGTGGGTAAGCCGATGCAGCCGCTCACGCCTGGGTTCCCATCGGCGACCCAGACCGCGACGGCGCCACCCTGGTCGGCCCCGTCCGAGCGGTCGAGGCCCGCGCCGGATTCGGCGACGCCGTCCACACCGCCGTCACTGCCTGCGTCGCCGAGCGGCCCCACCAGTACGAGCAGCCCGGCGGGTCCGAGCACCAGCCCGGTCCAGCCGACCCCCGGCGCGACCTCGACGACCCCGGCGCAGACGACCCCGGCCCCGACCACACCGGTCCCGACGACCCCGGCACCCACCACCGCGACGCCGACGACGCCGGCTCCGACCACGCCGAGCCCGACCCCGACCCCGACGACGAAACCGCCCAAGCCGAAACCCACGAAGCCGACCCCGCGCCTCGCGCTCCCGAGCCTGCCGCTCCTGACGGTCCCGCTCCCGATCCTCGGCTGAGCAGCGTGCCCGGACCACCGGCCACGCGCGGTGAACCGCCTGCGACGGAAGGGTTACCGAGCGGGTGAGCCGGTTTGGTGAGCGACTGTGATGTGCGGGATGGTGTCCTGGAGCGGAGTGCGGTGACGCCGCGCGATAAGGTCGGGCGGTCCACAAGGTCGCACGAGGTCGCTACGGGAAGGTGGATCGTTTCCATGAGCGTCGGTGAAGTCGCGGGGCTGATAGCCGCCTGCGCGCTGCTCATCCTGGTAGGCCTGCTGGCCTATCCGATCCTGAAGCTCGGCAAGGTGTTCGACGAGACCCGGATCATGGTGAAGGGCGTCTCCGACTCCAGTGTCCCGTTGCTCGGCGAGGTGACGACCACGGTCGCGACCACCAACGCCCAGCTGGCGAAGGTGGACACGATCACCGACAACGCGACCACCGTGACCACCAACGCGGCCGCGCTGATGTCACTGTTCTCGGCCACCGCCGGCGGTCCGCTGGTGAAGGCGGCCGCGTTCACGTACGGCGTCCGCCGGGCACTCGGTGAGCAGCAGCGCAAGGACGTCGCGAAGCGCGTCAAGGACGAGATGAAGGCCGAGCGGAAGGCACGGAAGCGGTGAAGCGGATCTTCTGGCTGATCGTCGGGATCGCCGTCGGCGTGTACGCCGTCACCCGGCTGAAGAAGCGGGCCCAGATCCTCGCTCCGGAGAGTGTCCAGGAGTCCGCGGCCAAACTGGCCGCCGCGGTCCGGCACTTCGGCGACCAGGTCCGCGAGGGCATGGCCGAGCGGGAGACCGAGCTGCGCGACGCGCTGGGCATCGAGAACGCAACCCAGACTGATTCGACACAGCGTGAGGACTACCGGTAACACCCATGGAAACCAGTGAGATCAGGCGGCGGTTCCTGCAGTACTTCGAGGACCGGGGCCACACCGTGGTGCCGAGCGCGCCACTGCCGTCGCCGGACCCGAACCTGCTGTTCAACGTCGCCGGCATGGCCCAGTTCGTGCCGTACTTCGTCGGCCAGCAGACTCCGCCGTACCCGCGCGCCACGAGCGTGCAGAAGTGCGTGCGGACCCTCGACATCGACGAGGTCGGCAAGACCACCCGGCACGGCACGTTCTTCCAGATGAACGGCAACTTCTCCTTCGGCGACTACTTCAAGGAAGACGCCGTCAAGTTCGCCTGGGAGCTGGTCACCAAGCCGCAGAACGAGGGCGGTTACGGCTTCGACGAGTCGGTCCTCTACGCCTCGGTGTACTACGAGGACGACGAGGCGATCGACATCTGGAAGCGGGTCGCCGGGCTGCCCGACGACCGGATCGTCCGGCTCGGCATGAAGGACAACTTCTGGTCGATGGGCATTCCGGGTCCGTGCGGCCCGTGCTCGGAGATCCTGATCGACCGCGGCCCGGAGTTCGGCGCCGACCGGGACTGGGAGGCGGGCGACCGCTACCTGGAGTTCTGGAACCTGGTCTTCATGCAGAACATCCGCGGTGAGGGTGGCGGCAAGGAGGGCTACCCGATCCTCGGCGAGCTGCCGAAGAAGAACATCGACACCGGTCTCGGCCTGGAGCGGGTTGCGTACCTGCTGCAGGGCGTCGACAACATGTACGAGATCGACGAGATCTACCCGGTGATCGAGCGGGCCTCCGACCTGACCGGCCGCAAGTACGGCGCCGAGCACGAGGACGACGTCCGGTTCCGGGTGGTCGCGGACCACGTCCGCAGCGCGCTGATGCTGATCGGCGACGGTGTCACCCCGGGCAACGAGCAGGGCGGGTACGTATTGCGCCGGCTGCTCCGCCGCGCGATCCGCTCGATGCGGCTGCTCGGCTACGAGGACCCGAGCCTGGTCGAGCTGCTCCCGGTGAGCCTCGAGCAGATGAAGAAGTCGTACCCGGAGCTGGAGCCGGACTTCGGCCGGATCAGCCAGGTTGCGTACGCCGAGGAGGACGCGTTCCGCCGTACGCTCACGGCCGGGACGACGATCTTCGACGTGGCGGTGCGCGAGACGAAGGCCGGCGGTGCGCACCAGCTCGAGGGCGCGAAGGCGTTCCAGCTGCACGACACCTACGGGTTCCCGATCGACCTGACCATCGAGATGGCGGCCGAGCAGGGCCTGAACGTCGACACCGAGGGCTTCCGCTCACTGATGAAGGAGCAGCGCGAGCGGGCCAAGGCCGACGCACGCGCGAAGAAGGCCGGTCACGCGGACACCTCGGGCTACCGGGAGCTGCGTGAGAAGGGCGCCACCGAGTTCACCGGGTACTCCGAGCTCGCCACCGACTCGCAGGTCCGCGGGCTGCTCCGCGAGGGTACGGTCGCCGACTTCGCCGAGCAGGGCGAGACCGTCGAGGTCGTGCTGGAGAAGACCCCGTTCTACGCCGAGTCCGGCGGCCAGATCGCCGACGAGGGCCTGATCGTCGGCGACGGCCTGAAGCTGAAGGTGCTCGACGTACAGCGCCCGGTGAAGGGCCTGATCGTGCACCGGGTCGAGGTCCTCGACGGCGTACTGCGTCCCGGGACCGACGTGCACGCCGAGGTCGACCACGAGTGGCGCGTCTCGGCCTGCCAGGCGCACTCCGGCACGCACGTCGTGCACGCCGCGCTGCGTCAGGTGCTCGGCCCGAACGCGCTGCAGAGTGGTTCGTACAACAAGCCCGGCTACCTGCGGCTCGACTTCGCCTGGTCGTCGGCGCTCGACCCGGCCACCCGGTCGGAGATCGAGGAGGTCGCGAACCTCGCCGTACGGCAGGACCTCCCGGTGTCGGCGCAGTACATGTCGCTGCCCGAGGCCCGGGAATGGGGTGCGCTGGCGCTGTTCGGTGAGACGTACGACGAGCAGGTCCGCGTGGTCGAGATCGGTGGACCGTGGTCGCGCGAGCTCTGCGGCGGCACGCACGTGAAGCACTCGTCGCAGGTCGGCGCGCTGACCGTCACGAGCGAGTCGTCGGTCGGTGCGGGTGTTCGCCGGCTCGAGGCGTTCGTCGGCATGGAGGCGCTGCACTACCTCGGCCGCGAGCGGGCGCTGGTCCGGCTGCTCAGCGAGAACCTGAAGGCCCGGCCGGAGGAGCTGCCGGCGAAGGTCGCCGATCTGGCCGAGCGGCTGCGCGCCGCCGAGAAGGAGCTCGAGCGCGTGCGGGCCGCCCAGGTCCTGCAGGCCGCGGCCGAGCTGTCGGCGAACCCGAAGGACGTCTTCGGCGTCCAGTACGTCGGCCACCGCGCGCCCGACGGCGTGAACGGCGGCGACCTGCGCAAGCTGGCCCTGGACGTTCGTGGCCGGATGGCGACCGACAAGCCGGCCGTGGTCGCCGTACTGAGTGTGAACGACGGCAAGCCCGGTGTGGTGGTAGCGCTCAACGACACCGCCCGCGAGTGGCGGCTGAAGGCCGGTGACCTGGTTCGGGTCGCGGCCGAGAAGCTCGGTGGCCGCGGTGGCGGCAAGGACGACGTCGCCCAGGGTGGCGGCACGGACGCGGCCGGTGCCGACGACGCGCTGAGTGCCGTCGAGCACGCGATCGGCCACCAGGTCACCGGCTAGTTTGCGAGTGACTCGATGAGACGTGGCGTGCGGATCGCGCTGGACATCGGAGACGCCCGGATCGGCGTCGCCAGCAGCGATCCGCACGGGATCCTGGCAACACCTGTGACTACTATTCTCCGTGGTCCCGATGATCTGGAGAGGATCGCCGCACTCGCCGCCGAACTGGAGGCGTTCGAGATCGTGGTCGGGCTGCCGCGTTCCCTGTCCGGGGGCGAGGGGCCGGCGGCGGTGAAGATCCGGGAGACGGCGGAGCAGGTGCAGGACAAGGTACGCGCGACGAACACGGGGACGACGGTGCGGCTGGTGGACGAGCGGTTCACCACGGTCACCGCCGAACGGATGTTGCGGGAACGGGGAAAGAAGGGCTCCAAGCGACGGGCCGTGGTCGATCAGGCCGCGGCGGTCGTCATTCTCCAACATGCGCTCGACCTCGAGCGCGAGACCGGCAACCCACCCGGGAGGCCCCTGTGAACGGACCATCGGTGGACGAGGAAACGAACGAGAGCGAGGACCAGCACGACGACCTGGGCAGTGGCCTCGGTCTGCGCCCGGAGTCCCGTTCGGAGCGCCGCGCGAACCGGCGCCGCGCCCGCGGCCGCCGGGCGTTCGGCTGCTTCGCCGGCCTGGTCTCGCTGCTCGTCGTCGGCGCCCTGGTCGCCGGTGCGGTGATCGGCTTCGGCAAGGGTAAGGACGCGCTGGCCGGGGTGTTCTCGGCGCCGGACTACGAGGGACCGGGCACCGGCACGGTGGTCGTCGAGATCACCAAGGGCCAGGCGACCGCCTCGATCGCGGACACCCTGGAGAAGAAGGAAGTCGTGAAGAGCGCCCGCGCGTTCGAGCGGGTGGCCCGCGACGACCCGCGGTCGCTGCAGATCCAGGCGGCCACCTACACGCTCCGCAAGCACATGTCCGCCAAGGCGGCGCTCGACCTGATGCTGAACACGGCCGAGTCCGTCCGGGTGGCGCGGATCAGCGTCCCGGCCGGCAAGACCAAGGCCGAGGTCGCACTGATCCTGCAGGGCTCGAAGCTCAAGCTCCCGGCCGGCGCCGCCGCGAAGGCGCTCGGTAACCCGGCCCAGCTCGGTCTGCCGTCGTACGCGCACGGCAACGCCGAGGGCTTCCTTTTCCCCGGGACGTACGACGTGCCGAAGAACGCGACGGCGTACACGATGCTCAAGCTGATGACGGCCAACTACGCGAAGAACGCCGCCTCGCTGGACCTGGTGAACACCGCCAGCCGGAAGAAGCTGGACCCGTATCAGGCGGTGATCGTGGCCAGCATCGTCGGCGCCGAGACGAACAAGTCCGAGGACTACGCCAAGGTCGCGCGGGTGATCTACAACCGGCTGGCCCGCGGCATGAAGCTGCAGATGGACTCGACGATCCACTACGTGGTCGGCAGGGACGGCGGTGTCTTCACCACCCCGGAGCAGCGCGACAACCCGTCGCCGTACAACACGTACAAGTACAAGGGCCTGCCGCCGACGCCGATCAACTCGCCGACCCGCGACGAGCTGCGCGCCGCGATCAACCCGGCGCAGGGGCAGTGGCTGTACTTCACGCTGATCAACCTGGACACCGGCGAGACCGCGTTCGCGAACACCGCCGAGGAGCACGAGGCCAACGTGAAGAAACTCCAGGCCTGGTGCCAGGCCCACAAAGGCAGGTGCTGATTGACCCGCTGCCTTGTTCTCGGTTCGCCGATTGCGCACTCCTTGTCGCCGGCCATGCACCGGGCCGCGTACGCCGCGCTCGGGCTGGACTGGACGTACGACGCTTATGAGGTGGCGGAGGCCGAGCTCGCCGGCTTCGTGGCGGGTCTCGGACAGGACGTCCGTGGGCTGTCGTTGACGATGCCTCTGAAACGTGTGGCGCTCGACCTGGTCGACACAGTGGACCCGGTCGCGGAGCTGATCGGTGCGGCGAACACGATGTTGTTCGAGCCCGACGGATCCCGGTCCGCCCATAACACCGACGTACCCGGGCTGGTGAATGCGTTCGCGGAGTCCGGCATCACGGCCGCCGAGACGGCGGTGGTGATCGGCGGAGGCGCGACGGCCGCGTCCACCCTGGCGGCGCTCCGGGGCATGCAGGTCACCGAGGTGACGATCGTCGTCCGTGACGTCGCCAAGGCGGAGCGGCTGCGGGATCTCGCGGCGGAGCTCGGACTGCGCACGACGGTCGCGGACTTCTCACAGGTCGAGCAGATCGGCGGTTTCGACCTGTGCGTCTCGACACTGCCCGGTGGCGCGGTCGACCCGTGGGCGGAGCACTTCGCCGGCGTCGCGCCGGTGGTGTTCGACGTCGCGTACCACCCCTGGCCGACCCGGCTCGCGATCGCGGCGCACCGGATCGGTACCGAGCTGTTGAACGGACTTGACCTTCTCGTGCATCAGGCGACCCTCCAGGTCGAGATGATGACGGGGAGGTCGCCGGCTCCTCTGGCGGCCATGCGGACGGCTGCGCGTGAGGAGCTCGGGGATCGTGAGCCTGCTTGACCGTCGTACCCTCCTGATCGCCGGCGGTGCCGCAGCCGCCGCCACGCTCGCCGGCTGCAGCGATGCCAAAGACACCGGCGGTACGCCGAGCCCGTCGCCAACGTCCACGCCGACGGCCACGACCGCTCCGACCAGCACCGGTACGCCGACCAGCAGCACCCCGAGCACGTCGGCCCCCGCCCCGACGTCGACCGCACCGAACTGGAACCGCCTCGCCCGCTCTCTCGAAGGCCTCCTCTACCTGCCCTCCACCTCCGGGTACGCCGCCGCGCACCAGCTCTTCGACCCTCGCTGGGACACCGTCCGCCCGGCCGCCGTGGTGAAGGCAGCCAAACCGTCCGACGTCGAGCAGGCGATCACCTTCGCCCGCGACAACAAACTCGTCCTGGTCCCGAAAAGCGGCGGCCACTCGTACGTCGGCGCGTCGACGATCGCCAACGGCCTGCAACTCGACGTCGGCGGCCTCAAGAGCATGAGCTACGCGAACGGTGTCCTCACCGTCGGCGCCGGGGCCCGGCTGTACGACGTCCACGCGTTCCTCGACCGGTACGGCCGCTCGCTGCCGACCGGGACCTGCCCGACCGTCGGCGTCGCCGGCCTCACCCTCGGCGGCGGGCTGGGAGTCCACACCAGGACCTACGGCCTGACCTGCGACCGCGTCGTGTCGATGGGCGTCGTCACCGCGGACGGAACGTCCCGCACCGTCAGCGCGACCTCGGAGCCCGACCTGTTCTGGGCGCTGCGCGGCAGCGGCGGCGGCAATCTCGGCGTGGTCACGTCGTTCCAGTTCACCACGATCCCGGCGACCGAGCTCGGCTTCTTCCGGCTCACCTGGCCCGAGGCGCAGGCGGCGGCTGTGGTACGCGGCTGGCAGCAGTTCGCGCAGAGCGCGCCGACGACGGTCTGGGCCAACCTCCATATCGACGCCAAGAGCAACGGAACGCTGGTGATCCGCGTGCTCGGCGTGTCCACCACCGGCGACGGAACCGCGGCGGCCGCCCAGCTGGAGTCGCTGGTCGGCGCGAAGGCGTCGGCGCGGACCCTCTCGGTGAAGTCGCATCTGGACGCCGTGAAGTACCTCGGCGGCGGCACGACGAGTCCGCGCCAGGGGTTCCTCGCCGGTTCCGACGTACTCGAGGGGCCGATGGACGCGGCGGCGATCACCGGGCTGCTCGGTGCGGTGAAGGCGGCCGCGCGGGCCGCGACGCCGGCGTCGGCGATCCTCGACCCCCTCGGCGGCCAGGCCGCGATGCAGCCCGCCGGAGGTTCGTCCTGGCCGTGGCGCGGCGCGCTCGCCGTGATCCAGTGGTACTCGTCGGCCCAGACCAAGTCCGCGCAGACCTTCGTCGCGAACGGTCACCGCGCGGTCCGATCGTTCTCCGCGGGCGGCTACGTGAACTACGTCGAGCCCGGCCGCGCGGTCGGTTCGTACTACGGCGCGAGCACGGCGAAGCTGCAGGCGGCGAAGACGAAGTACGACCCGGCGAACTTCTTCCACGCTCCGTACACCCTCGGCTAGCTAGTGTTCGGCCCGTGAAGCTTTGGCGGGTGATCGCGGGTGTGCTGGCTGCCGGATTCGTCGCGGCAGGGGTGACGCCGGCGTGGGCGTGTGCCTGCGGCGGCTACCTGCCGGACGGGCAGTCCAAGGCCCGGGTGTACGGCGAGAACGCCCTGGTCCAGTACTCCGGCGGCACCGAGCAGATCACGCTCTCGATGGCGGTCCGCGGCACCTCGAAGAAGGCGGCGTGGATCATGCCGGTCCCGGCCGCCGCGAAGGTCGAGCTCGGCGACGACGAGCTGTTCTCCCGCCTCGAACGCCTGACGCGGCCGAAGCGGGTCGTCAAGAAGACGTACTGGCCGTTCCGCGATCTCGGGATCATGGGCAGCGGCCGGGGCGACTCGGCCGGCGCCCCGACCGCGCCGGGCGCCGGCGTGAACGTCAAGCAGCAGATGCTGCTCGGCCCGTTCGCCGTCACCCGGCTCGGCGGCTCGAGCGGTACGGCGGTCACGGACTGGCTGCGCACGAACGGGTACGTCGTACCGGCAACACTGGCCGCGAACCTCACGCCGTACCTGACCGAGAAGTGGGAGATCGTCGCGGTCAAGCTCGCGCCGAGGAGCGACGGCGAGAGCCTGAGCGGATCGACGCCGCCGCTGCGGCTGACGTTCGCGTCCGACCGGATCGTGTACCCGATGCGGCTGAGCAAGGGCGCGACGACCACCCAGACCGTCACCGTGTACGTCGCCGCGGAGCACCGGGTCGACGCGACCAAGGTGCCGTACGCCGGTGTGCAGCCGGAGCTGCTGTTCGCCGGCCCGGTCGAGGACGAGGCGCTCGCGAAGCCGGCCGCCTTCCTGACCGCGTACACGGCGACGTACCGCGAGCCGAGCCGGATCACCGACGACTTCACGTTCGAGCGGGCCGCGAACGACGACGCGTACCAGCGCGTCGTCTACGTGACGCAGAACGACGGCTTGTGGAGCACGATCGCGGTGCTGTTCGGCGGCCTGCTGCTGCTCGGTGCCGGCGCGGCCGTACTCGCCCGGGTGCTGGTGAAGCGGGCGGCCCGCTAGGCTGCTCGATCGTGCCGGCTGAGAACGCGTTGCTCGCTGCGGGGATCGGTGTGGTCGTCTGCGGTCCCGCGGCGTCCGTACTCGGTCCGTGGCTGATGCGGCGGATCCCCGAGCCGGTGCTGGACGAGGGCGAGACCAAGATCCCGTACGCGTCGCTGGCGGGGCGGAGGGCGGCGTACTGGTGCGGTGGTCTCGCGGCGTTCGCGGGCGGGTTGCTGGGCTGGCTGATCGGCCTGGCGGCAGTACTCCCCGCGTGGCTGGTCCTGGCAGTGGTCGGTGCAGTCCTCGGGTACATCGACGCGCGGTCGCGGTACCTGCCGTCGGTGATCATCTGGCCGACGTACGTCGTGGTCGGGGCGGGGCTGGTGGCGGCGGCGATCGCCACGGGGGAGTGGGGGTCGCTGCGGCGGGCGGTGATCGCGGGGGCGATCGGGTTCGCGGTGTTCTACGTGCTGTGGTTCGCGTTCCCGCGCGGGGTCGGGTTCGGCGACGTGCGGCTGTCCGGGTTGCTGGGCGGTGCGCTGGGGTGGCTGGGCTGGGGTGAGTTCGTGTCCGGGTTGTACGGCGGGTTCTTCCTCGGTGCGCTGGTCGGGATCGTGCTGATCGCGAGCCGGGTGATGACGCGCAAGCAGATGGTGCCGTTCGGTCCGTTCATGCTCGCCGGGGCGCTGGCCGGTGTCGTGCTCGGTGCTCCGTTGGAGCGGTTGTACGCCGGATAGGGGATCCCTGGTCTCACCCGGATGGTTGATGTGCGGGGCCCCTGAGTCTTCCTAGGGTCGAGGCATTCGAACCTTCGGGAGGGAATCTCAATGCCTGTCAGTCGTCGTGGTCTCCTGGCCGGAACCGCTGTCGCGGGCGCCGCTCTCGCCGTGCCCGGTACGGCGTCCGCGAGCCCCGTCGCCGGGACCAGCGGCAGCACCAGCACCAGTGCGAAGATCGGTCCGGACGACGCGCGCTACCAGGATCTCGTGCAGCGCGGCCAGAACCGGCGCTTCGTCGGCACACCCGACTACGCGCGGGTGATCCAGTCGAGCGAGGACGCCGTCGCGGCCGTGCAGGACGCGGTCCGCAGCGGCAAGCGGGTCGCCGTACGCGGCGGTGGTCACTGCTTCGAGGACTTCGTGGACAGCAGCGACATCGAGGTGCTGCTGGATCTGTCGACGTACGACGCGGTGACCTGGGACCCGCAGTACCGGGCCTTCTCGATCGGCGCCGGTGCGACGCTCGAGACCGTGTACAAGGAGCTGTTCTACGGCTGGGGCGTGACGGTGCCCGGCGGCGGCTGCCTCAGCGTGGGGGTCGGCGGTCACTTCAGCGGCGGCGGGTACGGGCCGCTGTCGCGCAAGTACGGCTCGGTCGTCGACCATCTGTACGGCGTGGAGATCGTGGTCGTCGATGCGCGCGGACGGGCGCGTTCCGTGGTGGCGACCCGCGACAACGCGCACCGCGACCTGTGGTGGGCGCACACGGGTGGTGGCGGCGGGAACTTCGGTGTCGTCACGCGGTACCTGATGCGGTCCGTCGGCGCCTCCGGCCGCTCGCCCGCCGAGTCGTTGCCCAAGGCACCGGCCGCGCTGCGGTCGACCCTGTTGGTGTACGACTGGAAGACCATGACCCAGGCCGGTTTCGTGCGGACGGTGCGGAACTGGTTCGACTTCTTCGAGCAGCACAACACCGCGGACTCGCCGTACGCGACGCTCTACGCGCCGTTCATCCTCACGCACTCGTCGGCGGGGCAGTTCCTGCTTTCCACCCAGATCGACGCCGCCGCGCCGGACTCCGGGAAGCTGATGAACGCGTTCAACGCCGCGATGGTGGCCGGTGTGGACCCGAAGCCGCAGGTGATCGACGCCGGAGTGGGGCCGTTCCTGCACACCACGATGGAGCGGTCGATCGCCGAGACGCCGACGCCGGGACGCGCCAAGTACAAGGCGGGGTACCTGAGGAAGGGGTACGCCGACGAGCAGATCGTGGAGATGTACCGCGCGCTGACCGACACGACGTACGAAGGACCGCAGTCGTCGGCGCTGCTCGTCCCGTACGGCGGGAAGGTCAACACCGTCCCGCCGGACGCGACCGCGGCCGCGCAGCGCGACGTCGTCGCCAAGATGGTGCTCAGTGCGGCGTGGACGTCCGCCGCCGACGACGCCAAGCACCTCGCGTGGACACGGAAGTCGTACGCCGCCATCTACCGCGACACGGGCGGCGTACCGGTGCCGAACACGATCAACGCCGGGTCGTACATCAACTACCCGGACGTGGACCTGGCCGACCCGGCGTACAACACCTCTGGTGTGCCGTGGCACGACCTGTACTACCTGGGCAACTACCCGCGGCTGCAGCAGATCAAGGCGAAGTGGGACCCGCGCAACGTGTTCCGCCACAAGCTCTCGATCGAGCCCCGATAGACAGTCACCAGCCGGGGTAGCGCGTGGTCCACTCGGTGAACGGGCCGTAGTCGCCGTGCAGCCGCTGCCGCCGGCTGTACTCCAGCGCGAAGTCGTCGGCGAGCTGCAGGATGACCGGACGGCCCTCGACGGTGAAGACGAGCTCTGCGGGGAGAGCCGTCTCGCCGTGGAGGGCGCCCAGGATGTTGCCGCAGATCGCGCCGGTGGAGTCGCTGTCGCCGGAGTGGGTGACCGCCAGCGCCAGCGCGTCGAGGAACTGCTCGGGCTCGGGGCAGGCGAGGGCGGCGTACACAGCGATCGCCAACGCCTCTTCGGCGATCCAGCCGCCGCCGAGGCGCTCGACCGTGACCGGGCCGGGCTGCGCGGTGGCGGCCAGTTGCCTCGCAAAGGAGAGAGCGGTACTGGTCTCCTCGTGGCCCTCGTGCTGGACCAGGAGACTCGTGGCGCGGGTGATCGCCTCGTCGAGGGTCGCCCCGGCGCACAGTGCGTGGATGATCGCGGCCAGCGTGCCCGAGGCGAGCTTCCCGGTCGGATGGCCGTGCGTGTACCCGGCGGCGTCGGCGGCCGAGTCGAAGATCCAGTCGGTCGGGAACACCTGGGGCATCAGCCCGAACGGCGCGACCCGCATCACCCCGCCGCAGCCCTTCGAGTCGTTGACCGCCTGCGCGCCGAACCGCGGGATCTTCGCCTCGCCCTGACGGGCCTCGGTCAACGCGGTCAGGCAGGTGTTGCCCGGCGCGCGCCGGGCGTACAGCCACTGCTCGCGGTGCAGCCAGCCGTCACGTTCACCGCTCGGGCCCGGCAGGGTCTGCGTGTCCAGCCAGCGGTCGTACGCGTGCTGGACGACGGCCACGGTCACGCCGAGCCCACGGTCGGTCCGGACACCCGCCCGGATCAGTCCCTCGACCGTGAACAGCGTCATCTGGGTGTCGTCGGTGATGGTCCCCGGCGGCCAGCCGGCGCCGCCGTCCACGAAGGTCCGTACGCCGTCCGGGTGCTTCGCGACGATCGAACGACCGTCCTCGAACTCGACCGGCCCGCCCAGCGCGTCCCCGATCGCACCGCCCAGCAGGCAACCCCGTATCCGCGCCCGCCACGTCTCTTCATCCCGCCGCGTCATGCCAGGACCCTATCCATGGTGGTGTCAGCGCTACCTCCGAGACGGGATCCAGAGCCAGTTCGCGGCGCGGTCGGAGCTTCTACGGTCGTTGGTAGAAGCAATCGATCGCCGTGAAGGAGCGCATGATGACCCCCGCATTCCGTCGTACCGCCGGGCGCCTGGCCGTGGCGGCCCTCGCCACCACCGCCCTCACGGGCGCGGCGATCGCCGGCGGTCAGGCAGCCGCCGCCTCGACCTGCGAGGACTCCGCCCTCGTCAAGACCTTCAACGCCGTCCTCACCGTCCGCACCGCCTCCACCCAGGACACCCAGCCCTGCCGCTGACTTGGCGATTCTGTCTAGTCTGTCTAGACTTCTGGTCAGAGGTGATGATCGTGACCGTGACCGCTGGACAGTGGCAACTGCAGGAAGCGAAGCAGCATTTCAGTGAACTGATCCGGGCCGTGCGGACCGACGGGCCGCAGTTCGTGACGAAGCACGGGGAGCAGGTCGCCGTCGTGCTGGACATCGTGGACTACCGGCGAATGGTGGGAGTGGAAGTGGTGGAGGACTTCAAGAGTTTCCTGGCCTCGGCGCCCGACGTCGATCTGGAGATCGAGCGGTCGACGGAGCCGGTGCGGCAGGTCGACTTCGAATGACCTATCTGCTCGACACGAATGTGGTGTCCGAGTTGCGCAAGAAGTCGCCGAATCCGGGTGTGGTCGCCTGGCTGAAGTCGGTCAGGTCCGCCCAGCTGTACCTGAGTGTGCTCGTGGTCGGAGAGATCAAACAGGGTGTCGAGCGGCTCGCGACCCGGGATCCCAGGCAGGCGGCCGCGCTCGACGACTGGCGGCAGCGACTCGTCCGTGGCTATTCGGATCGGATCGTCCCAGTGTCCCTGGAGGCCGCCGAGACCTGGGGGCAGCTGAATGCGAACCGTCCACTCCCGCTGGCCGACGGGTTGATGGCCGCGACCGCGTTGGTCAACGACTGGACATTCGTCACCCGCAACACCGCGGACGTCGAGCACACCGGCGTACGGCTTCTCGATCCCTTCGACAACTGAGACCGGCGTCCGGCACCTGAACGTGCCGTGGAAGAATCGGGGCATGCTGCGCTGGCTTACCGCCGGCGAGTCGCACGGACAAGCGCTCGTCGCCGTACTCGAAGGTCTTCCCGCGGGGGTCGAGGTCACCACTGATGACGTGGCCGACGCCCTGGCTCGTCGTCGGCTCGGCTACGGCCGCGGTGCCCGGATGAAGTTCGAACGGGACGAGGTGACGTTCGTCGGCGGGTTCCGGCACGGGCTGTCCCTCGGGAGCCCGGTCGCGATCCAGGTCGGGAACACCGAGTGGCCCAAGTGGGAGCAGGTGATGAGCGCCGACCCGGTCGACCCGGAGACGCTCGCCGGCCTCGCCCGGAATGCCCCGCTGACCCGCCCGCGGCCCGGTCACGCCGACCTGGCCGGTATGCAGAAGTACGGGTTCGACGAGGCCCGCCCGGTGCTCGAACGCGCCAGCGCCCGCGAGACCGCGGCGCGGGTCGCGCTCGGTGAGGTCGCGGCCCGTTTCCTGCGGCAGGCGTACGGCGTGACGATCGTCAGCCACGTGGTCGAGCTCGGCACCGTCAAGGCCCCGTACGGCGTGATCCCGGCGTACTCCGATGTGGCCAAGCTGGACGCGGACCCGGTCCGCTGTCTCGACCCGGACGCGAGCAAGCAGATGGTCGCCGAGATCGACGCCGCGCAGAAGGCCGGTGACACGCTCGGCGGCGTGGTCGAGGTCGTCGTCGACGGCCTCCCGCCGGGGCTGGGCAGCTACGTGCACTGGGACCGCCGCCTCGACTCCAAGCTGGCCGGCGCGCTGATGGGCATCCAGGCGATCAAGGGTGTCGAGCTCGGCGACGGCTTCGAGCTGGCCCGGACGCCGGGTTCCAAGGCGCACGACGAGATCGTCGCCGAGGACGGCACGGTCCGCCGGACCAGCGGCCGCTCGGGCGGGACCGAGGGTGGGATGAGCACCGGCGAGACGCTCCGCGTGCGCGCCGCGATGAAGCCGATCGCGACCGTGCCGCGGGCGCTGCGCACGATCGACACGTCCACCGGCGAGGCCGCGGCCGCGCATCACCAGCGCTCCGACGTCTGCGCCGTACCGGCGGCCGGGATCGTCGCCGAGGCGATGGTCGCGCTGGTGCTGGCCGAGGTCTCGCTGGAGAAGTTCGGCGGCGACTCGGTCGCGGAGACCGCGCGCAACCACCAGTCCTACCTGGCGAACCTGCCGACGACCATCGCCCCGCGGGAGTGGGAGTGAGCCCGGTCGTCGTCCTGGTCGGCCCGCCCGGATCGGGCAAGTCCACGATCGCGGCGGTGCTGTCCGAGCGGCTCGGCGTGTCCCACCGCGACACCGACGCCGACATCGAGGCCGCGGCCGGTAAGCCGATCTCGGACATCTTCGTCGACGAGGGCGAGGCGCACTTCCGCAAGCTCGAGCGGGCCGCGATCGTCGTCGCGCTGCAGGACGACGGCGCGGTGCTGTCGCTCGGCGGCGGTGCGATCCTCGACCCCGAGACCCGCGCCGACCTGGCCGCACATCACGTGGTCTACCTCGAGGTGAGCCTGGGGGAGGCGGCCAAGCGCGTCGGTCTCGGCGTCTCGCGGCCGCTGCTGCTCGGCAACGTCCGCACCCAGCTGCGCAACCTGATGGAGGCGCGCCGCCCGCTGTACGACGAGGTGGCCAAGCAGACGGTCGTCACCGACGACAAGACACCCGACCAGATCGCCGACGAGATCCTGGAGCAGTTGACGTGACCGAATCCACCAGGATCCGGGTTGCCGCCGCCGCACCGTACGACGTTGTCATCGGCAACAACCTGTTGGGTGAGTTGCCCGGACTGCTCGGTGAGGGTGTGCAGCGGGTCGCGGTGATCCACCCGCGGGCGCTGCGCGAGACCGGCGACGCGATCCGGGACGACCTGACCGCGTCCGGCTTCACGGCGCACGCGATCGAGATCCCGGACGCCGAGGAAGCCAAGACCGCCGAGGTGCTGGCCTACTGCTGGTCGGTGCTCGGTCAGGCCGGTTTCACCAGATCGGACGCGATCGTCAGCGTCGGCGGAGGCACGACGACCGACCTGGCCGGGTTCGTCGCGGCGACCTGGCTGCGCGGCGTGAAGGTCGTCCACATCCCGACCACGCTGCTCGGGATGGTCGATGCGGCCGTCGGTGGCAAGACCGGCATCAACACCGCCGAGGGGAAGAACCTGGTCGGCGCGTTCTGGGAGCCGGCCGGCGTGCTGTGCGACCTCGCCGCGCTCGAGTCCCTCCCGGTGAACGACTACGTCAGCGGCCTCGCCGAGGTCGTGAAGTGCGGTTTCATCGCCGACCCGGTGATCCTCGACCTGGTCGAGAAGGACCCGGCCGCGGCCACGAGCCCGTCGTACGGCGCGACCGAGGAGCTGATCGCCCGCTCGATCCAGGTGAAGGCCGACACCGTCGGCGCGGACCTGCGCGAGCGGACCACGACCGCCGGCGGCCGGATCGGCCGCGAGGCGCTGAACTACGGGCATACGCTCGGCCACGCGATCGAGCGCGTCGAGCGGTACAAGTGGCGCCACGGCGCGGCGATCAGCATCGGCATGGTGTTCGTCGCCGAGCTCGCCCGCGCGGCCGGCCGGCTCGACGACGCGACCGCCGACCGGCACCGCGCCGTCCTGGAGTCGCTCGGTCTCCCGGTCGGCTACCGCGCCGACGCCTGGCCCCACCTGCAGGACGCGATGAAGCTCGACAAGAAGACCCGGGCCGACCGCCTCCGCTTCGTGATCCTCGACGCCCTGGCCAAACCGGCCATCCTCGAAGCGCCGGACCCGAGCCTTCTGGTCGCGGCGTACGGCGAGATCAGCTAGGGTTCTGGAAACGCCTCGGAAAGGGCTTTCCATATGACTGAGCGCAAGCACCGGATCGCGATCGTCGGCACCGGCGGGATCGCCGGCGCGCATGCCACGGCGGTGACCGCCCTGGCGGACCGGGCCGAGCTGGTCGCGGCCGTCGACGTCGATCCGGCCCGCGCGAAGGAGTTCGCCGCCGAGTGGAACATCCCGGCGACGTACTCGAGCCTGACCGACCTGCTCGCCGCCGAGCAGGTCGACCTGGTCCATCTGTGTACGCCGCCGAAGACGCACGTGCCGCTGGCCGCGGAGTGCCTGGCGGCGGACGTGGACGTCTACATGGAGAAGCCGCCGACGCTGTCGCTGGACGAGTTCGACGAGCTGATCGCGGCGGAGGAGAAGTCCGCGGCGCAGGTGGCGTGCGTGTTCCAGCACCGGTTCGGATCCGGCGCGGTGCGACTGCGGGAGCTGCTGGCGAACGACGTCCTCGGCCGCCCGCTGGTGGCCCTGTGCAACACGGTCTGGTACCGCGACGACGCGTACTTTGCGGTGCCGTGGCGCGGGACGTTCGACGTCGAGGGCGGCGGCCCGACGATGGGCCACGGGATCCATCAGTACGACCTGCTGTTGTCGATCCTCGGCCCGTGGGAGAAGGTGACCGCGCTCGCGGCCCGGCAGGCGCGGCCGACGCAGACCGAGGACGTGTCGATGGCGCTCGTGACGTTCGAGAACGGCGCGGTCGCGTCGATCGTGAACTCGCTGGTGTCCGCGCGGCAGACCTCGCAGCTGCGCTTCGACTGCGAGAACGCGACGGTGGAGCTCGAGCACCTGTACGGCTACCGGAACCCCGACTGGACGATCACGCCCGCGCCCGGCCACGAGGACGTCGCCGCCGCGTGGTCGACCGGCCTGCCGGACGTCGCCAGCGGTCACACCGCGCAGCTCGCCGCGATCCTCGACGCGAAGGCGGCCGGCGAGCCGACCCCGGTCACCCTGTCCGAGGCCCGGAACACGCTCGAACTGGCGGCCGCGATCTACGCGTCCGCCTTCACCGACAAGCCGATCCGCCGCGGCGAACTCGCCCACGGAACGCCGTACGCCGAACGCATGGGCGGACCAGGCGCTCCCTGGAGCTAACCGGCGAGCTGCGGCGGGAGCGGCTGGGTGTGCAGGATGTCCAGCCGCGACACCGCTCGGGTGAGGACGACGTACAGCCGGTTGAGACCGCGGGTCTCGGCGGCGACGATCTCGGCCGGCTCGAGGGCGATCACGTGGTCGTACTCGAGACCCTTGGCCAGGCTCGCCGGTACGACGGCCACCCGGCCGGCACCGTCCGCGCCGGTCGCCTCGATACCAGCTGCCTTCAGGGCGTCGGTCGCTGTCGCCAGGTGATGGCCGGCCGCGATGACGCCGATCGAGCCTTCGGTCCCGAGTGCGCGCCGCACCGCGTCCACGGCTCCTACGGCGAGGTCCTCGACGCGCGCGATCCTGAGCTCCCCGTCCGAGCGGAACGACGTGGTGGGCGGAACGTCGACCTCGAGTGCTGTCAGCAGCCGGTTCGCCAGCTCGACCACGGTCGCCGGCACCCGGTAGCCGGTGCTCAGGGCAACGATCTCCGCGGCCGGCTTCCCGAGGTGCCCGAGCTGTGTCGGCCAGTCCGGCGCACCCCACACCGTCGTTGTCTGCGCCAGGTCGCCGAGCACCGTGATCGAGGCGTGTTCGCTGCGGCGCGCGATCGCCCGGCACTGCATGGGGGAGAGGTCCTGCGCTTCGTCGACGATCACGTGGCCGTACGTCGGCGTTCGCTGCAGCAACCCACTCACCTCGTCGAGCAGTACGGCGTCCGCGGCGGTCCACCGCGCGCTCTTCGCCTTGCGCGGCCGCGACCACGTGATCGCCCGCTGCTCCTCGGGTGTGAGGATGCCGTCCGCGGCCGCGCCTGGGTCACTCAGGACCTCGGCAAGTACGTCGTCGGCCTTGAGATTCGGCCACACCGCGTCGACCGCGGGCGTCACGGCTCGCGCCATCCGCCGCAGCCAGGCACCGTTGCAGTTCTGCCCACGCGCCTCGGCCTGACGTTGCAGCGCCGCGACCAGTCGTGCGATCAGGCGCTCACGCCCGGTCAGGTACGTCGTCGCCTCCGCCTCGGCGACCATCTCCGCGAACTCGCGCTGGTCGACCCGCCACCGGTACGACGCGTCGTTCACCACGACCGCCCGTTCCGGCTGCCTGATCCGGCCGTGCACCGCGTTCCGCAGTACGTCGGCCATCCGTACGTCGTGCTTGACCGCGGCCGCCGCCGGATCGTCGGTCCCGCGGGCCTCGTGGTCGAGGAGCCGCTCGATCGTGGTCTGTTCGACATCCACCTCGCCGAGTGTCGGCAGGACGGCTGAGATGTAGCGCAGGAACGCCTGGTTCGGTCCGAGGACCAGTACGCCGGTGCGTCCGAGACGTGAGCGGTGCGCATAGAGGAGGTACGCCGCCCGGTGGAGGCCGACCGCGGTCTTGCCGGTGCCGGGCGCACCCTGGACACACACCGAGATCTCGAGGTCGGTCCGCACCAGGTCGTCCTGCTCGGGCTGGATCGTCGCGACGATGTCCCGCATCGGCCCGACCCGCGCCCGCTCGATCTCCCGGCGTACCAGCTCACCGGCACCAGCGAGCGCGGGCGGTGCCCCGGGCTGCAAGTGCTCGTCCTCGAAGCTGGTCAGCACGTCGCCCGACCAGCCGAAGCGGCGACGGGTCTCGATCCCGCGCGGCTCGACCGCGGACGCCTGGTAGAAGGCGGCCGACACCGGGGCCCGCCAGTCCATCACCATCGGCGGCCGGCCGATCGCGTCGGCGATGTGCCGGCGGCCGAGGTAGTAGGTCTGGCCGGAGTGTTCGCCGGCATCCGCACCGTAGGCGATCACGCCGAAGTACGGCGGGTTGTCGCCCTCCTCGCCCAGGTCCCGGGCGAGTGTCTTCAGGTAGAAGCCCAGCCGCTCGGCGGTGTACCGGTCGCCCCAGGTGTGCTCGCCGACGGCCACGTTCTCCCGTGCGCCCGCGATCATCCTGCGCAGCGCGGCCCGGCAGCTCCCGGCGTATGCGCGCTCCTCGTCGAGGCTTCTCATCACCCTCCTCAAAAGATTAACCCGGTCAATCTTTTGTCCAGGTTAACATGGGTGTGTGGCCGGACTCCGTGAGCGCAAGAAGCAGCAGACGCACGACGCCCTGTCGCAGGCGGCGATCGCGCTGTTCCTGGAGCACGGCTTCGACGCGGTCCCGGTGGCCGGCATCGCGGCGGCCGCCGACGTGTCCAAGCCGACGCTGTTCAAGTACTTCCCGAGCAAGGAAGACCTGGTCATGCACCGGATCGCGGACCATCGGCGGGAGGCGGCCCGGGTCGTCCGGAGCTCGTCCGCGGAGCCGGTGGAGGCGCTCCGGCAGCACTTCGTCGACGGCCTCGCCGAGCGCGAGCCGACGACCGGGCTGAACGACCATCCGCAGGTCGTTGCCTACTACAAGCTCGTGTTCTCGACGCCGGCGCTGGCCACCAGGCTGCGCGAGTTCATGGACGACGACGAGCGGGCGCTCGCGGAGGTCCTGGGCGGCGACCTGGCCGCGGAGTTGTTGTCGGCACAGTTGCTCTCGACGCGGCGGATCCTCGCCTACCGCAACTGGCTGGCGATCTCCGGCGGCCTCTCCGCCGACGACCGCCACCCGACCGCACTCGCCGAGGCCGAGGCGGCGTTCGAACGTCTAAGGTGAGCGTGTGACGGATGTGAGCAGGCGGGTGCTGGTGCTGAACGGGCCGAATCTTGGGCGGCTGGGGTCGCGGGAGCCGGAGAAGTACGGTTCGACGACGTTCGCCGAGCTGGTCGGCGTGTGCGAGAAGGCGGGCGCCGACCTCGGCCTGGAGGTCGAAGTACGGCAGACCGACGACGAGGCCGAGTTGGTCGGCTGGCTGCACGAGGCAGCCGACGGCCGGATCCCCGTCGTGCTGAACCCGGCCGCGTTCACCCACTACTCGTACTCGCTGCGCGACGCGATCGCGCAGCGGACCGCGCCGTTGATCGAGATCCACCTCACCAACCCCGCCACCCGCGAGGAGTTCCGGCACACCAGCGTCGTCGCCGGGGTGGCCACCGGGACCATCGCCGGCTTCGGCCTGGACTCGTACCGTCTCGCGTTGCGCGCACTGACGAACCTGGATTCATAACCAAAGTGCCCTTTCGGGCATCAGGTGAGTGTGAGCAGCTTTCGGAACACTCAATGCTCTTGGGGGGCACGTATGACGACGCAGCCTGTTCCGGTCTGGGTGAAGGCGCTTGATCCGCTGTCGCAGTTCGGGCTGGACCACGCGCTCGGGCAGCGGCCGGAGGTCGCGCTGATCACCGACGCGGACCTGGCGACACTGCCCGCGCGGCCGGCCGGCCCGCCGGTGGTCGCGTTGATCGCGGTCGATGCGCTGGACGCCGGAGCGGTCCAGGTCCTGCGGTCCGCGACGCAGCGAGGGTGCCGCCGGATCGCGCTGATCGGCAGCACGATCGACGACGACGCGCTGATGGCCGCTGTGGAGCTGAGGGTCGCCGGCGTACTGCGCCGTACCGAGGCCACACCTGATCGCATCGTGCATCTGGTGCTGGCGGCTGCCGCTGGTGAAGGCAGCCTGCCTCCGGATCTGCTGGGCCGGCTGCTCGGCCAGGTGCCACGTCCTCAGCGACGGCTGCGCGCGACCCGCAGCGGCTTGTCCGAGCGCGAGACGCAGGTTCTGCGGCTGGTTGCCGACGGCAAGGACACGCAGGAGATCGCGCGTGAGTTGTCATACTCGGAGCGGACAGTCAAGAACGTCCTCCACGACGTGACCAGCCGGCTTCAGCTCAGGAACCGGTCGCATGCCGTCGCCTACGCGCTGCGGGAAGGTCTCATCTGACGTACTGCGAGGACGCAGCTGTGCGGCGACGAGTGCCACCAGGACGATGAAGCCGCCGAGCGCCTGCAGCGCGGTCAGGTGCTGGTCGAGCACCAGCCAGCCCAGTGCGGTCGCCACCACCGGGCTGAGCAGGCCCAGGAACGTGACCTCGGTCGGGACGAGCTCCCGGAGTCCTCGGAACCACAGCGCATAGGCGACGGCGGAGCCGAACAATGCCAGGTAGGTGTAGCCGGCGACGTTCTGCACGGTGAACGCGGGAAACGCGCCCTCGACCAGGAAGGTCACTGGCAGCAGGACCAGTCCACCTGCGACGAGTTGCCAGCCAGTCGTGGCCAGCAGGGGAGCGGGGGACGTCCAGCGCTTGCTGAGTACGACGCCGAATGCCATCACGACCGCGCCGCCGACAGCTGCGAGGACGCCCCACGTGTCGAGCCGCGCAGTGGCCCGCAGTACCAGCAGGCCGACGCCGAAGACCCCAGTGATGGCAGTGAGCACGGTCCGCAGGGACAGGCGTTGCCGTAGCAGTCCGGCCGACAGCAGTGCGACCAGTAGTGGCTGGATAGCGCCGACGGTCGCGGCTACGCCACCTGGCAGCCGGTAGGCGCCGACGAACAGCAGAGCGTTGAAAGCGCCGATGTTGAGTGTGCCGAGGACCAGCGAGCGCCACCACCAGCTGCCACGCGGCAGCACGCGAGTGATCGCGACCAGGAGCAGTCCGGCCGGCAGAGCGCGCAGGAGGGCGGCCAGCAGCGGGCGATGCGGCGGGAGCAGCTCGGTGGTGACGAGGTACGTGGTGCCCCACAGCATCGGCGCGATCGCCGTGGCGAGGAGGAGAGCGGTCCGCCGATTACTTAGCACTAAGGTAAAATATCTCAACGCTAAACTATTTTCAAATCTCTCACCGCTAAGCAACCTGGCGCTACGCTGGGCACATGGCAGACCACGTCGACCTCGTGCTCGAGCAGTGGCGGGCGCGGCGGCCGGACCTGGACGCGTCGCCGATGGGCATCATCGGGCGGATGAGCCGGCTCGGCGCGCTGTTCGACGCCGAGCTGCGGCGGAACTTCGCCCGGAACGACCTGGACCGCGCATCCTTCGACGTGCTCGCGACACTGCGGCGCAGCAACCCCGAGCACAGCCTGACCCCGGCCGGCCTGATGCACTCGTCGATGGTCACCTCGGGAGCGATCAGCCAACGGCTGGACCGGCTGGAGGCACGTGGTCTGGTGACGCGGACGCCGAGCGAGACCGACCGCCGCGGTGTCCAGGTCACTTTGACCCCTGAGGGGCTCGAGCTGATCGACAAGGTGCTGCCGACGCACGTCGACACGGAGGCGAGGTTGCTCGCCGGACTGTCCGCGGCCGAACGCGACCAGTTGGCAGCGCTGCTGCGGGCGTTGCTGGAGTCGCTCGGGGACAAGCGGGACTGATCATGACGAGCGTCAGCAGGGACTCGGCACGGGCGGAGTCGCTGCGGACGGCTCTCGTCCAGGAGTTGCTGGACGCCAGGATGATCCAGGACGAGCGCGTGGCGGCCGCGTTCCGGGCCGTACCGCGGCACGTGTTCGTCCCGCATGTGCCACTCGAGGTCGCGTACGCCGATGACGTCGTACCCATGAAGCAGAACCAGGCCGGTGTGCTGACGAGTTCGGTGTCGCAGCCGAGCATCGTCGCGTTGATGCTCGAGCAGGCCGCGATCCGGCCGGGGGACCGGGTGCTCGAGATCGGCTCCGGCGGGTACAACGCGGCGCTGCTGCAGGAGCTGACCGGGCCGGACGGTGCGGTCACGACGGTCGACATCGACCCCGAGGTGGCAGAGCGCGCGCGGGCGTCACTCGACGAGGCCGGGTACGGCGACGTGGCCGTCGTCCAGGGTGATGGTGCGTTCGGTGCTCCCGAGCGGGCGCCGTACGACCGGATCGTGGTGACGGCGACGGCGTGGGACATTGCGACTGCCTGGCTGCGGCAGCTGCGGCCGGGCGGGCGGATCGTCGTACCGCTGCGGTTGCGGGGGCAGACGCGGTCGATCGCGTTCGACGTGGCCGGTGACCATCTCGAGAGCCGGTCCACGACGCTGTGCGGATTCGTCAGCATGCAGGGCGTTGATGCGGACTACGAGCGGCTGGTGCCGTTGCAGGGGGCACAGTTGACGTTCGACGAGGACCAGGAGGGCGAGCCGCATCCGCGGAACGAGGTACTGGCGTTGCCGGTCGAGCAGAGCTGGTCAAGGGTCGAGGTGGATCGGGAGGAGCCGCTACTCGACCTCTACCTGTGGCTGGCGAGCACACTGCCCGGGTTCTGCGTTCTGACCGGTGAGGAGTGGTCGTGGGTTCCGGCTGTCGCAACGACGGACAGCCTGGTGTATCTGTCGACGCGGACCGGCAGGGACGAGTCACACCTCGAACTGGGGTGCAGCGGTCACGGGCCGGACGCTGGCGACCTGCTGGACCGCATGGTCGATCAGGTGCAGACGTGGGACGCCCAGCACCGGGCTGGTCCTGGGCCGTCCTTCCAGGTCCATGCCGCCGGTGCGGACCTGCCACCAGGCTTCCACGTCGCCCGGCGGCACAGCTACATCACTGTGCTGTGGGAGGAGCCGGCCGCGGCGGATTGCTGACGGTCTGCCAGAGTTCGTCGATGTCGGAGCGGTCCTCGGGCTCGGGGGTGTCGACCCAGCCGCTCGCCCAGACGTTCTCGTCACGGTCGTCCAGGTTGAAGATCGACTCCGCGAAGGCGGCCGAACCGACGTACCGCTCCTCGTCCCCGTCGAGCTCGTCCGGTACGCCGGAATCCTGCTGGGCGGCCGGAGGCGCCACCAGCGAGCGCGCGTACTCCTGCGCCGCCAGGATCCCCAGCTCACGCTCCTCGCTCAGCAAGCGGATCGCGCCGACCTCGTTGCCCGCGTTCATCATCTCCAGCACCCTGGCGTCCAGATCCTGCTTCGGCGCCGGCAGATTGTGCTGCGGCGGCCGGTGCGCCGGCGGCTGGTACGGGCCCGGGTTGTACTGCACCGGGTACTGGGCAGGCTGGAACTGGGCCGGCGGCTGATAGACCCCGGCCGGTGGGTACGGCGTGACGGCGCCAGGCTGCTGTGCCGCCTGGCCCGGGGCATTCCACTCGCCCTGGCGACGCGGCTGCCGGCCGCTCTGCAGGAGCTGGTGGAGCGCGGCCGCGGCATGCCCACTGTCCTGCGCATGCCCCGCCTGCGCCGGGAACGGCTGGCCAGGGAACGGCTGGCCAGGGAACGACTGCCCAGCGAACGGCTGTCCGGGGAACGCCTGCTGGCCAGGCGGCGGAGGTGGTCCGCCCGGCCCGGCGGCCGGGGTGAACTGGCCCTGGAACTGGATCGGCTGGTTACCGCCCTGCTGCGCCTGGAGCCGCTCGACCAAGGCCTGCATGCGCGGATTCGGCTTACCGGCGGACTGCTGCCGCGCCTTCGTGATCAGGCCCAGCACGATCATCACCACGACGAAGATCACGAACCCCGTCATCGCCCGGCCTCCCGACGTCCGTCCGACAGTCTGAAGGCCAGCCTAAGGCCCCCGAGGTGCGCGAATCGGAGGAAGCGGGAGTGACCGCTACAATCCAGTGTTGAGAGTCCGTCCGAGGCCCCAGCGCCTACTGCGCGGCACTCGGCACGGCACCTCGCCGCACGGGTGCAAAGGGCACGATGCTCCGCATCGAACCCTTCGCCCCCGCGCGCCGATGCACCGCACCGAGCACCTGCTCGCTACGGCGCTGGGGCCTCGGACGCACTCTGACCGCTGATCGATCTCGAAGGGCATACCCGCGTGGCAACGACGAACGACCTCAAGAACGGCATGGTGCTCGACCTGGACGGCCAGCTCTGGTCCGTCGTGTGGTTCCAGCATCACAAGCCGGGCAAGGGCGGCGCCGTCGTCCGGACGAAGCTGAAGAACGTGCTGTCCGGCAAGGTGGTGGACAAGACCTTCAACGCCGACGTGAAGGTCGAGGTGGCCACGGTCGACAAGCGTGACATGACGTACCTGTACAACGACGGCTCCGCGTACGTGTTCATGGACAAGTCGACGTACGAGCAGCTCAACATCCAGCCCGACGTGGTCGGCGAGGCCTCCCACTTCCTGCTGGAGAACCAGGACGCGATCGTGGCGGTGCACGACGACCTGCCGCTGTACGTCGAGCTCCCGGCCTCGGTCGAGCTCGTGGTCGAGTACACCGAGCCGGGCCTGCAGGGCGACCGGTCCAGCGGCGGCACCAAGCCGGCCCGCCTGGAGACCGGGTACGACATCCAGGTCCCGCTGTTCCTGACCACCGGCGAGAAGGTCAAGGTGGACACCCGGACCGGGGACTACCTCGGCCGCGTCAACTCCTGATCGACGCCAACCTTTAGGGACAAAAGAACATGTCTGCCCGGAGCAAGGCCCGCAAGCGCGCGCTGGACGTGCTGTTCGAGTCGGAGGTCAGGGGTTTGCCGGTCGGCGGCACCCTGGCCGACCGGGTGGCCGACAACGACCCGCCCGTGAACGAGTTCACCGTGGCGCTGGTCGAGGGGGTCGCGAAGCACAGCGAGCAGATCGACGAACTGCTCGCGACGCATTCGGTCGGCTGGACGCTGGACCGGATGCCGGCCGTGGACCGCAACATCCTGCGGATCGGCGCCTACGAGCTGCTGTACGACGACCAGGTCCCGGACGTGGTCGCGGTGAGCGAGGCGGTCGCGCTGGCGCGGGACCTGTCGACCGACGAGTCCCCGACGTTCGTGAACGGCCTGCTGGCCAGACTGCTGCAGTTGAAACCCACGCTGGGCATCTGAAGTCCCCGGGATTCCGGGGAACGAGGGGGGCGAGCCCTCTGTGCCAGGCCCGGTGACCGTCTCGGTACGGTCCCGGGCCGCCGTTGCGTCCCCGTTGCGCGGCCGGTGAGGTGGTACCCGCCGCTGTACTGCCTGATGGTGCCTGATGGTGCCTGATGGTGCTGGTACTGCTGGCACTGCTCTGTTCTGTCTGCGAACCGAAGGCGGGCGGCCGTGGGCCAGCTGCTACAAGCCCCGACCGTCTGGTGCCTTCTCAGGCGTCAGGCGCCGGCGGCCTCGGACGAGTCCTCGACGTCACCCTTCGCCTCCGGGTTCAGCACACCCCAGGAGATGAAGCGTTCGGTCAGCGTCGTCGGCGACTCGTCGTAGATCACCGCGAGCGTCCGCATGTCGTCCTGACGGATCGACAGCACCTTGCCGTTGTAGTCCCCGCGCTGAGCCTGGATCGTGGCCGCGTACCGCGTCAGCGGACCGGCCTCGCTCGCGTCGAGGTGTTGCAGGGCCTCCAGGTCGAGGATCAACCGGGGCGGAGCGGCAGCCGCGGCGGCCGCGCTGGCGTTCCCAGGAAGCAGTTCACGGATCGGCACGCCGTAGAAATCGGCGAGCTCCGCGAGCTTCTGGACGGTGACGGCTCGATCGCCACGCTCGTACGAGCCGACGACGACCGCCTTCCAGCGACCCTTGGACTTCTCTTCCACGCCATGCAGCGACAGTCCCTGCTGCTGGCGGATGGCGCGTAGCTTGCCACCCAGTGTCTTCGCGTATTCGCTCGGCACGCTGGTTCTTCCCTCCGACTAGTTTCGTCATGTCCGGGACCGATTGGACGGGCCCGGGTACGGTGAACCCCCCTCGATTACACAGAGTAACAATATTCCGGGGCGGAGGCCAGCGTCAAGACGGCGTGTCACATCCGATACCATGTCAAGCGGTCCGAACGTCCTTTAAAGACCTGTCCAGAGAGGCAGGAAAGGAGGAACGGTAGCGATGAGCCCTGCCCAGAGCGCAGAGCACCCCGAGGTCGCGCAGCCGCCGAAACGCAGCAGCCGCGAGGTCCTCGACGCTTCCGACATTTCCCGGGCACTGACCCGGATCGCCCACGAGATCCTCGAGCGGAACCGCGGCGCAGACCCGGTCGTCCTGCTCGGCATCCCCACCCGCGGTGTCCCGCTGGCCCAGCGCGTCTCGGCGCGGATCCAGGCCGTCGAGGGGCAGAGCGTACCGACAGGGTCACTCGATGTGACCATGTACCGCGACGACATCGGCCTCAAACCGCCCCGCGGCCTGGAGCACACCGACATCCCGGCGGACGGTATCGACGGCAAGGTCGTGGTGCTGGTCGACGATGTGCTGTTCTCCGGCCGGACGATCCGCGCGGCGCTCGACGCGCTCGGCGACATCGGCCGGCCGCGCGCCGTCCAGCTCGCCGTCCTGGTCGACCGCGGCCACCGCGAGCTGCCGATCCGCGCGGACTACGTGGGCAAGAACCTGCCGACCTCGCTGGTCGAGCGGGTCACGGTCCACCTCACCGAGTTCGACGGCGAGGACGCGGTCCTGATCGCCGACAAGGCACCCGACAAGGCGCAGACAGGGGTGCAGGCCTGATGAAGCATTTGTTGAGCGCGGGCGATCTGTCCCGCGACGAGGCACAGCTGATCCTCGACACCGCCGAAGAGATGCGGTCCCTCGCCGACCGCCCGATCAAGAAACTGCCCGCGCTGCGCGGCCGGACCGTGGTGAACCTGTTCTTCGAGGACTCCACCCGGACCAGGATCTCGTTCGAGGCGGCCGCCAAGCGGCTGTCCGCGGACGTCATCAACTTCTCCGCCAAGGGTTCGAGCGTGAGCAAGGGGGAGAGCCTCAAGGACACCGCGCTGACCCTGCAGGCGATGGGCGCCGACGGCGTCGTCTGCCGGCACGGCTCCTCCGGCGCGCCGCACCTGCTGGCGACGTCCGGCTGGATGACCGGCTCGGTCGTGAACGCCGGCGACGGCACCCACGAGCACCCGACGCAGGCGCTGCTGGACGCGTTCACGATGCGCCGGCACCTCGGGTCGCTGGAGGGCCGCCGGATCACGATCGTCGGCGACGTCCTGCACTCCCGGGTCGCCCGGTCGAACGTGCTGCTGCTCTCGACGCTCGGCGCCGACGTGACCGTGGTCGCCCCGCCGACGCTGCTGCCCGTCGACATGAGCAGCTGGCCGTGCGTCACGTCGTACGACTTCGACTCGGTCCTGCCGAAGAGCGACGCGGTGATGATGCTGCGGGTGCAGCGGGAGCGGATGAACGACGCGTACTTCCCGAGCGCTCGTGAGTACAGCCGCCGCTACGGCCTGGACAGGAACCGGATGGCGCAGCTGCCCGACGAGGCGATCGTGCTGCACCCCGGACCGATGAACCGCGGGATGGAGATCAGCGCCGAGGTCGCCGACTCGACCCGCTCGGTGATCGTCGAGCAGGTCACGAACGGCGTGGCGATCCGCATGGCCGTCCTGTACCTGCTGCTATCTGGAAGCAACGACTCTGAGGAGCACACCGCATGACCGCGTACCTGATCACCGGCGCTCGCATCGTTGGCGGTGAGGTGGCGGACCTGCTGATCGACAACGGCGAGATCGTTGCCGTCGGCGCCGGCCTCGACGTGCCCGCCGGCGCGCGGACGATCGACGCCACCGGCCTGATCGCGCTGCCCGGCCTGGTCGACCTGCACACGCACCTGCGCGAGCCCGGCCGCGAGGACGCCGAGACCGTCCTCACCGGCACCCGGGCCGCCGCGAAGGGCGGGTTCACCGCGGTCTACGCGATGGCCAACACCGACCCGGTCGCCGACACGGCCGGGGTGGTCGAGCAGGTCTGGCGCCTCGGCCGCGACGCCGGGTACGCCGATGTGTACCCGATCGGCGCGGTCACTGTCGGCCGTCAGGGCACGCAGCTCGCCGAGCTCGGCGCGATGGCGGACTCCGCGGCGCGCGTCCGGGTGTTCTCCGACGACGGCGACTGTGTCTGGGACGCCGCGCTGATGCGCCGCGCGCTCGAGTACGTGAAGGCGTTCGACGGCGTGATCGCCCAGCACGCGCAGGAGCCGCGGCTCACCCAGGGCGCACAGATGAACGAGGGCGCCCTGTCCGGCGTCCTCGGCCTGACCGGCTGGCCGAGTGTCGCCGAGGAGGCGATCATCGCCCGCGACATCCTGCTGAACGCGCACGTCGGGTCGAAGCTGCACATCTGCCACCTGTCCACGAAGGGCTCGGTGGAGATCGTCCGGGCCGCCAAGCGCCGCGGGCTCGAGGTGACCGCCGAGGTCACCCCGCACCACCTGCTGCTGACCGAGGACCTGGCCGCCTCCTACAACCCGGTGTACAAGGTGAACCCGCCGCTGCGCACCAAGGCCGACGTCGAGGCGGTCCGCGAGGGCCTCGCCGACGGGACGATCGACATCGTCGCCACCGACCACGCGCCGCACCCGGTCGAGGACAAGGACTGCGAGTGGAGCGCGGCCGCGTTCGGCATGACCGGGCTGGAGACCGCCCTGAGCGTCGTCCAGCACGCGATGATCGACACCGGGCTCCTCACCTGGGCCGACGTCGCCGACCGGATGAGCTACCGACCCGCCGTGATCGGTCAGGCCGCCGACCACGGCCGCCCACTGGACGCCGGCGCGCCCGCGAACGTCGTGCTGTACGACCCCAGGGTCGAGCGGACCGTCGTACCGGAGGAGTCGGTGTCGCTGTCGCGGAACACGCCGTTCGACGGGATGACGCTGCCCGGCAAGGTCGTCGCGACCTTCCTGCACGGTACGCCGACCGTCCTGGACGGTGAGCTCACCCAGTGAAGGCCTTCCTGGGCATTCTCGGCACGCTGCTGGTGCTGGCGGCGGGCTACGTCGGTATGTACCGGGGCTGGCGCAACCGCCAGACCCGGCAGGCCGACCTGGCGCCGCTGCCCACGGCGCCGGAGCACTCTGCACGAGGCATCGAGGGCGTGTACGTCGCCACGACGAGCGCCGGCGACTGGATGGACCGGATCGCCGTGCACGACCTGGGCGTCCGCAGCGTCGCGGACCTGGCCGTCAGTGAGGCCGGCCTGATCTTCCACCGGCAGGGCGCGGCGGATGTCTTCATCCCCGCGGAACGACTGGCCGGCGTCCGGACCGACCGCGGTATCGCCGGCAAGGTGACCGCGGAGAAGTCCGGCCTGGTCGTGGTCACCTGGACGCACGACGGCCGCGAACTCGACACCGGGTTCCGCCCGCGTCGCAAGGCCGACACCGCCGCCCTGACCGCATCCATCTCGAACCTGATCGGAGCACAATGAGCCAGGCCGCCCACAAAGCTGCCCTGCTGGTCCTGGAGGACGGCCGGTCGTTCGCCGGTACGTCGTACGGGGCGACCGGATCCACGTACGGCGAGGCGGTGTTCACCACCGGGATGACCGGTTACCAGGAGACACTGACCGACCCGTCGTACCACCGGCAGATCGTCACCCAGACCGCGCCGCACATCGGCAACACCGGGATCAACGACGAGGACGACGAGTCGCAGAAGATCTGGGTCGCCGGGTACGTCGTCCGTGACCCCGCCCGCGTCCCGTCGAACTGGCGCGCCAAGCGCTCGCTCGACGACCAGCTGAAGGGGCAGGGCATCGTCGGGATCTCGGGGATCGACACCCGCGCGCTGACCCGCCACCTGCGGGAGCGCGGCGCGATGCGGGCCGGGATCTCCACCGAGATCCTGGACCCGGCCAAGCTGCTGGCGAAGGTGCTCGAGCAGCCGCCGATGGTCGGGGCGGACCTCGCGTCGGAGGTGACGACATTCGAGCCGTACGTCGTGCCCGCCGAGGGCGAGAAGCGCTTCACGGTCGTCGCACTCGACCTCGGGATCAAGTCGATGACGCCGAAGCGGATGTCCGAGCGCGGCATCGAGGTGCACGTGATGCCGGCCACCGCGACGCTCGACGAGGTCCTCGCGGTCGACCCGGACGGCATCTTCATGAGCAACGGCCCAGGCGACCCGGAGACCACCGAGCACCCGACCACACTGCTCAAGCAGTTGCTGGAGCAGAACAAGCCGTACTTCGGGATCTGCTTCGGCAACCAGGTGTTCGGGCGGGCGCTCGGACTCGGTACGTTCAAGCTGAAGTACGGGCACCGGGGCATCAACCAGCCGGTGCTGGACCGGGCCACCGGCAAGGTCGAGATCACTGCGCAGAACCACGGGTTCGCGGTGGACGCGCCGATCGAGGAGACGGTCGAGACGCCGTACGGCACCGCCGAGGTGTCGCACGTCTCGCTCAACGACAACGTCGTCGAAGGGCTCAAGCTCACCGGGAGGGACGGCCGTGTGCTGGCCTTCTCGGTCCAGTACCACCCCGAGGCGGCGGCCGGTCCGCACGACTCGGCGTACCTGTTCGACCGGTTCGTCGAACTGATGGAAGGACGGAACTGATGCCGCGCCGTACAGACATCTCTTCGGTCCTGGTGATCGGATCGGGCCCGATCGTGATCGGCCAGGCCTGCGAGTTCGACTACTCCGGGACCCAGGCCTGCCGGGTGCTGAAGGAGGAGGGTTTCCGGGTCGTCCTGGTGAACTCCAACCCGGCCACGATCATGACCGACCCGGAGTTCGCCGACGCGACGTACGTCGAGCCGATCACCCCGGAGTACGTCGAGAAGGTGATCGAGAAGGAGCGGCCGAACGCGCTGCTCGCCACGCTCGGCGGCCAGACCGCCCTGAACGCGGCGATCGCCCTGCACGAGAACGGCGTACTGGAGAAGTACGGCGTGGAGCTGATCGGCGCGTCCGTCGACGCGATCCAGCGCGGTGAGAACCGCGAGTCGTTCAAGCAGATCGTCGAGAAGCTCGGCGCGGAGACCGCGCGGTCGCGGATCTGCCACTCGCTGGACGACGTGCTGGGTGCGGCCGACGAGCTCGGGTACCCGCTGGTCGTCCGGCCGTCGTTCACGATGGGCGGCGTCGGTTCCGGCATGGCGTACGACGAGGCGGACCTGCGCCGGATCGCCGGCGCCGGCCTGCACGCGAGTCCGACCACCGAGGTGCTGATCGAGGAGTCGATCCTCGGGTGGAAGGAGTACGAGCTGGAGGTGATGCGCGACAAGGCCGACAACGTCGTGATCATCTGCTCGATCGAGAACGTCGACCCGATGGGTGTGCACACGGGTGACTCGGTCACGGTCGCGCCGGCGATGACGCTGACCGACCGCGAGTACCAGGTGATGCGGGACCTGGCGATCGGCATCATCCGCGAGGTCGGCGTCGACACCGGCGGCTGCAACATCCAGTTCGCGGTGAACCCGGCCGACGGCCGGCTGATCGTGATCGAGATGAACCCGCGGGTGTCGCGGTCGTCCGCGCTGGCGTCGAAGGCGACCGGGTTCCCGATCGCGAAGATCGCCGCGAAGGTCGCGATCGGCTACACCCTCGACGAGATCCCGAACGACATCACGAAGCAGACGCCGGCCAGCTTCGAGCCGACGCTCGACTATGTGGTGGTGAAGGTGCCGCGGTTCGCGTTCGAGAAGTTCCCGGCCGCGGACGCCACGCTGACCACGCACATGAAGAGCGTCGGTGAGGCGATGGCCATCGGCCGGAACTACACCGAGGCGCTGCAGAAGGCGCTGCGGTCGCTGGAGAAGCCGGAGGCCCGGTTCTCCTGGGCCGGACAGCCGGCGAGCGACCTGCAGCCGTTGCTGGAGGCAATCAAGACGCCGCACGACGGCCGGCTGCGGACGATCATGGACGCGATCCGGGCCGGGGCGACGCCGGAGCAGATCTTCGAGAACACCCGCATCGACCCGTGGTTCGTGGACCAGCTGTACCTGATCCACGAGACCGCGCTGCAGGTCGCGGCGGCGCCGCGGCTGACGCCGGACGTCATCAAGCTCGCCAAGCGGCACGGGTTCTCGGACCTGCAACTGGCCGAGATCCGCGGGCTGACCGAGGACGTCGTCCGGGGTGTCCGGCAGGCGCTCGGGATCCGTCCGGTCTACAAGACGGTCGACACCTGCGCGGCCGAGTTCAAGGCCGAGACGCCGTACCACTACTCGTCGTACGACGAGGAGTCCGAGGTCGCGCCGCGGACCGAGCCCGCCGTCCTGATCCTCGGCTCGGGTCCGAACCGGATCGGCCAGGGCATCGAGTTCGACTACTCCTGTGTGCACGCGTCGATGGCGCTGCGCGAGGCCGGCTACTGCACCGTGATGGTGAACTGCAACCCGGAGACGGTCTCGACCGACTACGACACCTCCGACCGGCTGTACTTCGAGCCGCTCACCTGCGAGGACGTGCTCGAGATCGTGTACGCCGAACTGCAGGCGGGACCGGTCGCCGGCGTGATCGTCCAACTCGGCGGCCAGACGCCGCTCGGGCTGGCGCAGCGGCTCGCGGACGCCGGCGTACCGATCGTCGGGACGTCGCCGGAGGCGATCCACCTGGCCGAGGAGCGGGGCGCGTTCGGCAAGGTGCTCGCGGACGCGCAGCTGCCCGCGCCGAAGCACGGGACGGCGATGTCGGCCGGCGAGGCGCACGCGGTCGCGGAGGAGATCGGGTTCCCGGTCCTCGTCCGGCCCTCGTACGTGCTCGGCGGTCGCGGGATGGAGATCGTCTACAGCTCGGCCGAGCTGACCGCGGCGCTGGACCGGCTGAGCGCCGGCTCCGGGTCGTGGGAGCACCCGGTGCTGATCGACCGGTTCCTGGACGACGCGGTCGAGATCGACGTCGACGGGCTGTACGACGGGAACGAGCTGTTCCTCGGCGGCGTGATGGAGCACATCGAGGAGGCCGGCGTGCACTCCGGCGACTCGTCGTGCGCGCTGCCGCCGATCACGCTCGGGAACGCGGACATCGAGAACATCCGCCGCTCCACCGAGGCGATCGCCCGCGGTGTCGGCGTCCGCGGTCTGCTGAACGTGCAGTACGCGCTCGCGGGCGACGTGCTGTACGTGCTGGAGGCGAATCCGCGGGCGTCGCGGACGGTGCCGTTCGTGTCGAAGGCGACCGCGACCCCGCTGGCCAAGGCGGCGGCCCGGGTGATGCTCGGCGCGACGATCGCCGAGCTGCGGGCCGAGGGCGTGCTGCCGGCCGAGGGCGACGGCGGCACGCTGCCGCCGACCACGCCGATCGCGGTCAAGGAGGCCGTGATGCCGTTCAACCGGTTCCGCACCATCGACGGAGCCTCGGTCGACACCGTGCTCGGGCCGGAGATGCGCTCGACCGGTGAGGTGATGGGTGTCGACGACACCTTCGGTACGGCGTTCGCGAAGTCGCAGGCGGGGGCGTCGCAGCCGCTGCCGGGGGACGGCAAGGTGTTCGTCTCGGTCGCGAACCGGGACAAGCGGCACATGATCTTCCCGGTCAAGCGGCTGGCGGACCTCGGTTTCCAGATCTACGCGACCGAGGGAACGGCCGACGTCCTGCGGCGCAACGGCGTCGAGGCGGTCACGGTCCGCAAGAGCAGTCAGGGTCCGGGGCCGAACGGCGAGCCGACGATCGTCCAGATGGTCCAGGACGGCGAGCTGAACCTGATCGTCAACACGCCGATCGGGATCACCCAGGGCGGGTCGCCACGGCTGGACGGGTACGAGATCCGCAGCGCGGCGGTGGCGCGGAACATCCCGTGCATCACCACCGTGCAGGGGCTCGCGGCCGCGGTGCAGGGCATCGAGGCGCAGCGCGCCGGCGACATCGGCGTACGGTCGCTGCAGGACTGGGTGCCGAGGATCCGCGGTGTCTGACCGCCCGGCGTACGAGCGGTTCGTCCGGCCGGTCCTGTACCGGCTGGGCAAGGGCGACGCCGAGGTCGCCCACGAACAGACGCTCGCCGCGCTCCGTGTCCTCGGCCGCATCCCGGGCGCCGCGCGCGCCGGGGCGCGGCTGTACGGCGCCGTCGGCGCGGCCACGCCTCGCACCGTGTTCGGAGTCCGCTTCCCGTCGCCTGTGGGACTTGCTGCGGGAATGGACAAGAACGGGATCGCGCTGCCCGCTTGGCGGGCGCTGGGATTCGGCTTCGTAGAAGTTGGAACCGTCACCGCGCAGCCGCAGCCAGGCAACGAGAAGCCGCGCCTGTTCCGCCTCGTCGAGCACGAGGCCGTCATCAACCGCATGGGGTTCAACAACCTCGGCAGCGCGGCGTTGGCCGACCGGTTGGCGGCGTACGGCGACCTCGGCTACCCGCTCGGGATCTCGATCGGCAAGTCGAAGGTCACGCCGCTCGAGGACGCGGTCGAGGACTACGTGACCTCGTTGCGGCGCCTCTACCGGTTCGGCGACTACTTCGCGGTGAACGTCAGCTCGCCGAACACACCGGGCCTGCGGTCGCTGCAGGACGCCGGCCATCTGCGTGAGCTGCTGACCGCACTGCACACCGAGGCCGCCTCGCTGAGCGTCGCCGGGCTGGATCCGAAGCCGATCCTGGTGAAGATCGCACCGGACCTGACTACGGCCGCGATCGACGAACTCCTCCAGGTCTGCACCGACACCGGGGTCGCGGGCATCATCGCCACCAACACGACGATCGGGCGACCGGACGTCGCGGAGCACGCGCTGTCGAAGGAAACCGGTGGCTTGTCGGGCCGCCCACTCGCCGAGATCTCGGCCAAGGTCGTCGCCCACATCCACAACGAGACCGGGGGAGCGGTGCCCGTCATCGGAGTGGGCGGGATCCTCCACCCGTCGGACGCGACCCGGCTGTTCGACGCCGGCGCCAGCCTCGTCCAGGTCTACACCGGTCTCATCTACAAGGGCCCGGGCCTGATCCGTCACATCAACAGGAGCTTGCCATGAGCAACAACAAACCGTTCGGTGCCCGGCTGCGGGCGGCGATGGACGCCCGCGGCCCGCTGTGTGTCGGCATCGACCCGCACGCCCACCTGCTCGACGCGTGGGGTCTGCCGGACACGGCCGAGGGCCTGGCGTCGTTCACCTACGGCGTTGTCGACGCGCTCGCGGACCGGGTCGCGGTGTTCAAGCCGCAGTCCGCGTTCTTCGAGCGGTTCGGCTCCGCGGGTATCGCGGTCCTGGAACAGGCCACGATCCGGCTGCGGGACGCCGGTGCGCTGGTGATCATCGACGCGAAGCGCGGTGACATCGGTACGACGATGGCCGGTTACGCGTCGGCGTACCTGGCCGAGAAGGGGCCGCTGGCGTGCGACGCGCTGACGGTCAGCCCGTACCTCGGGTTCGGGTCGCTGCAGCCGGCGATCGACGAGGCCCGCGAGGCCGGTGCGGGGCTGTTCGTGCTCGCGCTGACCTCCAACCCGGAGGGCCCGCAGTTCCAGTCGGCGCGCACGGCTGACGGCCCGACTGTGGCCGGTGCCGTGCTGGACGGTCTGCGTGCGCTGAACGCGGACGCCGACGGCCTGGGTTCGTTCGGCGCTGTCGTCGGGGCGACCATCAGTTCGACCGACGAGAACCTGGACATCAACGGCCCGCTGCTCGCCCCGGGCCTCGGTGCCCAGGGCGGCACGGCCGAGGGACTGACCAAGGTGTTCGGGGCCGCGGTGCGCAACGTCGTACCGTCGAGCTCCCGGGAGATCCTCGGCGCCGGCCCGGACGCGATCGCACTCCAGGACGCAGCAGCCCGCACCAACGAGGCTTACCGGTCGGTCCTGGGGTACTGATCGCGGTTACCCTCGACGGATGACCTTGGGCCTGGAGTTGTGCAGGCGGTTCTACGACGAGGTGGTGCGGCACGTCGTTGATGTGCCGCACAGCGCGGCTTTGCTGGGGCGCGGATCGGAGGTGCTCGGGTACGACGACGAGATGTCGACGGATCACAACTGTGAGGCTCGGGTCGTGCTGTTCGTCCCGCCTGGCCCGGCGGTCCGGCCGGAGGTGCCCGAGCAGTTCGAGGGGCGGCCGGCGCTGGTCGAGGTGCACAAGGTCCGGGAGTTCTTCCAGTCGCAGCTCGGGTTCGATCCGGAGGCGGAGCTCACGGTGGGGGACTGGCTCACCTTCCCGGAGCAGAGCCTGCTGATGATGACGGCGGGCGAGGTCTTCCACGACGACCTCGGGGTGCAGGATGTGCGCGACCGGCTGGCTTACTACCCGGACGACGTCTGGCGGTACCTGATGATCGCCGCGTGGTGGCGGGTACATCCGGAACTGAACCTGGCCGGCCGGGCCGGGTACGTCGGGGACGAGCTCGGGTCGGCGTTGATCGGGTCGGAGCTCGTGAAGAACCTGATGCGGCTGTGCTTCCTCATCGAGCGGCAGTACGCGCCGTACTCGAAGTGGTTCGGTACGGCGTTCGGCCGCCTGTCCTGTGGCCCGACGCTGATCCCGCTGCTGCAGGACGTGCTGCGCGCGTCGACCTGGCAGCAGCGCGAGGAGGCCCTGATGGCGGCGTACCGGGCGGTGGGGGAGTTGCACAATCGGCTGCGGATCACGGCGCCGGTGGAGCTCGGCATCGAGCGGATGTGGGACCGGCCGTTCCAGGTTGTCTGGGGTGACTTCCCCGGCGCGCTCTCCGCGGCGATCCAGGATCCGGTGGTACGACGGATCCTCGAGCGCTGGCCGGTCGGCGGGATCGAGAAGGTCCGCGACGTGCTGCACCGCGTGGGTGATCGCCGTCAGCTGCTGGGGTTGCTCGATCCGCGGTAGAGCTCCGTGAGCAGGTCCACGGCGGCCTGGGTCGCCGGGTGTGGGTCCTCGCGGTGCCAGATCAGGTGTACGTCGATCGGCGGCACATCCCGCACGCGGCGGTACGTGACGCCCTCACGGCGGTACTGCGTCGTGGTCGCCTGGGCCGTCATACCGACGCAGCGGCCGGAGGCGATCGCGGCCAGCCAATCGTCGACGTCCTGCGTGTACTCGATCGCCGGGCGGGCGGCGTCCGGCCAGAGGTCGACCGTGGTGCTCCCGGTTCGGCGATCGATGACCAGGGTCCGCTCGCGGAGCTGATCCAGCGTCACGGCCCGTTTGCGCGTGAGCGGGTCGTCGGCGGGCAGCGCGCAGTACCGCGGCTCCTGTGTCAGCAGAACGTGCGCGAACCGCCGGACGTCCAGGTGGCTGCGTACCACCGCGAGATCGCACAGGCCCTCCGCGAGTCCGCCGGTCGCCGTGTTGGCGCGGACCAGTTGGAGCTCGATGCCGGGATGCTCGGCCGCCCACCGCCGCTGGAACTCGCGGGTGTGGCTGCCGAACGCCGACCACGCATGGCCCACCCGGAGCCGGGTGTGACCGCTCGTCGCCTCGCTGACCAGCTCGTCGATCTCGGCAAGGATGTGCCGCGCCCGGGCGAGGACCCGGACGCCGGCCGTGGTGGGCGTGAGCGAGCGGCTGGTCCGGTGCAGCAGGCGGACACCGAGTTCGCGTTCCAGCGCCAGCAGGTTGCGTGACACCGCCGCCTGCGAGATCCCCAGCTCGATCGCGGCGTCGGTGAACGTCCCGGAGTCCACGATCTCCACGAGGCACCGCAGCTGCCGGATATCCATGACTCCAGCGTATAGATCCGTCGGCTGATGCATTTTGCGCCGGGCCGCGCCGCGCGCACGCTCGTGAGCGTGAGGCGAGATCGGTTGGTCGGTGTGGCGATGATGCTCGGCAGCGGGCTGTCGACGCAGGTCGGCGCGTCCGGGGCGGCGCTGGCGTTCCCCGTGATCGGCCCGGCGGGCGTCGTGGCGATCCGGCAATGGGTGGCCGCGATCGTGCTGCTCGCGGTCGGCCGACCCCGGCTGCGGTCGATCACGGCTCGGCAGTGGCGGCCGGTGATCGGCCTGGCGGCGGTGTTCGCGGTGATGAACCTGTCGCTGTACACGGCCATCGACCGGGTGGGTCTCGGCCTGGCCGTCACGCTGGAGTTCCTGGGGCCGCTGGCGGTCGCGCTGCTGGGTTCGCGGCGGGTCCTCGACCTGGTGTGCGCGCTGGTCGTCGCGCCGGCCGTCGTACTGCTGGCGCGGCCGCAGGCGACGACGGACTACCTCGGCATCGGGCTCGGCCTGCTGGCCGCGCTGTGCTGGGCGCTCTACATCCTGCTCAACCGCGTCGTCGGGAGAGAGTTGCCAGGCGCAACTGGTTCGGCTGCCGCGGCGGCTCTGTCCGGACTCGTCTACGTCCCGGTCGGCGTGGTCGTGCTGCTGCACCACCCCGTGACGCTCGCCGCCGCGTCGTACGCGCTGGTGGCCGGCGTGCTGTCGTCCGCCGTACCGTTCCTCGTCGATCTGTTGACGTTGCGCCGGGTGCCGGCGCAGTTCTTCGGGGCGTTCATGAGTGTGAACCCGGTCCTCGCGGCCCTCGTCGGGCTGCTGGTGCTGCACCAGCGGCTCGCGATGGTGGACTGGCTGGCGATCCTCGTGATCGTGTCCGCGAACGCCGTCGCCGTCACGTTCGGCGGTCCGCGCCCCGCCGTACCTGCAGTGGACTCGAAGGCCGACGTGGCAGATCACAGCCCGGTTCCAGTCGGGCAGTGCGACGTTCTTCACGGCGTGCCGGAGCTTGCGGTGACCCCGCCGTTCGGAAAGGTATCGGCGGACGGGGAGCAACAGTCTTCCCGCGTGACACAGTGAAGGAACACGATGCGGAAGCTGGCAGCCCTCGCGGCCGTTGTGACGATGAGTGTTGGCGCCCTGACGGCCTGCTCGGGTGGCGACTACTGCGGCGACCTGAAGGGCTACGTCGAGTCCGCCAAGGACGTCGACATCAAGAACGCGGACCAGGTCGGCAAGATGCTGGACCAGATGAAGAAGGTGTCGAAGTCGGCGCCGAAGGACCTGGAGGACGACTGGAAGGTCGTCATCGACTACGCCGAGAAGGCGCAGGCCGCCAAGGGCGACACCAACAAGCTGATGGAGCTAGCCAAGGCCGACGGCGAGAAGATCCAGACCTCCATGAAGGCGATCAGCCAGCAGGCGAAGGACACCTGCAAGATCGACGTCGACAACGGCTGACATCGCCTCCGACGTAGCCCCCCGCGCGGCCTGGTGGACGGCTCTGCCCGTTCCGTCCCACCGGGCCGCCGTACGGCGGAACGCGATCGTTTCGGATCGCTCGGTGACGGCCGGTAGCGTGGGGGCGATGAAGCGAACTCTTGCCGTCATCGCGACCCTGGCCGCCGGCACCGGTCTGCTGACCGCCTGCACCGACGAGCAGGCGTACTGCGTCGACCTCGCCACGTACGCCGCCAAGGCGGTCGACGTCGACCCGCAGAAGCCGGTCGACTACGTGAAGATCCTGGATGACGCGAAGAAGCTCCAGGAGTCCGCGCCGAAGGACGTGAAGGACGACTGGGGTGTGGTCGTCGCGTTCGCCGAGAAGGCGAAGAAGGCCGGTTCCGACGCGGCCGAGCTGGCGCAGCTGAGCAAGCAGACGCCGGGCGTGATGACGGCGTACAAGAACATCACCAGCCAGGCCAAGGACAGCTGCAAGGTGGATCTCCCGGCACTGAGCTGACCACCTGGCTGACTACCTGGCTGACTCCTGATCGTCCCAGGGCTTGACCCGTGTTAGGTTCCCTTGCGAAGCCATACAACGGGACAGGTGAAACGGTGCCACTTCCTACTTTGACCCCGGAGCAGCGTGCGGCGGCTCTGGACAAGGCCGCGGCGGCGCGGCGCGAACGAGCCGAGATCAAGAACCGGATCCGGCACTCCGGAGCGTCGCCGACGGAGGTGCTCCATGAGGGGCAGACGAACGACGTGATCGGCAAGATGCGGGTCAGCCAGCTGCTGCAGTGCATCCCGGGGGTCGGCAAGGTCCGCGCCCAGCAGATCATGGAGCGCGCGGGTATCTCGGAGACGCGCCGGGTGCGCGGCCTCGGTTCGAACCAGATCGCCGCGCTCGAGCGCGAATTCGCCGAGTGATTTCAGGGTGAGCCAGACCAAAACCTCGACCGGCTCGTTGGACACTGGTGTGACGATGACGACGCACGCGGGAAACAGTTCGAACGAGCCGGCGGCGGCTCCCGACCCGGCGCGGCTCACCGTGCTGGCCGGACCGACCGCCGTGGGGAAGGGGACCGTCGCGGCCGACATCCGCGAGCGGTTCCCGGACATCTGGATCTCGGTGTCGGCGACCACCCGCAAACCCCGGCCGAACGAGGTGCACGGCGTGCACTACCTGTTCGTCTCGGACGCGGAGTTCGACCGGATGATCGCCGACGGCGAGCTGCTCGAGTGGGCCGTGGTGCACAAGGCGGCCCGCTACGGTACGCCGAAGCAACCGGTGCTCGACCAGCTGGCCGCGGGCCGGCCCGCCCTGCTCGAGATCGACCTGCAGGGCGCTCGCCAGGTCCGCGAGACGATGCCGGAGGCACAGTTCGTGTTCCTGGCCCCGCCGAGCTGGGACGAGCTCGTACGGCGCCTGCTGTACCGCGGCACGGAGACGCCGGAGGAGCGCGAGCGGCGGCTGGAGACCGCGACGGTCGAGCTCGCGGCCGAGAAGGAGTTCGACGTGACGATCGTGAACGCCTCGGTTCGGGAGGCCGCCGATCAGTTGGTAAAGTTGATCCGATCACCCTCCATCTCTGGAAAGAGCTGACCTTGTCTGGCAACCAGCCCGTCGCCATCGGCATCACGTCCCCGCCGATCGACGACCTGCTCACCCACACCGACTCCAAGTACAAGCTGGTGCTGTACTCGGCCAAGCGGGCGCGGCAGATCAACGCCTACTACTCGCAGCTCGGCGAGGGCCTGCTGGAGTACGTCGGACCGCTGGTCGAGACGCACGTCCAGGAGAAGCCGCTGTCGATCGCGATGCGCGAGATCAACGAGGGCGTGCTGACCTGCACCGACATCGACCCCGAGGCCGAGGCGGAAGCCGCCGCGGCCGCGGAGAAGTCCGAGTAGCCCAGATCGACCGACCGGGAACGGAGTCCGCGCAGATGTCCGCAACCGGTGACCAGACCCCCGGAACCGATCAGGTCCCGGGGGTCGGTGTCGTGCCGAGGCACAAGCCGAACGTCGTGCTCGGTGTCGGCGGCGGCATCGCGGCGTACAAGGTCTGCGACCTGCTGCGGCGGCTGACCGAGTCCGGGCACAGCGTGCGGGTGGTGCCGACGGCGGCCGCGCTGGAGTTCGTCGGCGCGGCGACCTGGGCGGCGCTGTCCGGACAGCCGGTGACCTCCGATCCGTTCGACGACGTGCACGAAGTGCCGCATGTCCGGATCGGCAAGGCCGCCGAGCTCGTCGTCGTCGCGCCCGCGACCGCGAACCTGATCGCCAAGGCGGCGCACGGGCTGGCCGACGACCTGCTCACGAACACGCTGCTCACCGCGCGCTGCCCGATCCTGTTCGCGGCCGCGATGCACACCGAGATGTGGGAGCACCCCGCGACCCAGGCGAACGTCGCGACGCTGCGCTCCCGCGGGATCACGGTCCTCGAACCGGCCGTCGGGCGACTGACCGGCGCCGACACCGGCCGCGGCCGGCTGCCGGAGCCGTCCGAGATCTTCGCGATCAGCCAGCTGATGCTCGCCGACGAGGCGGCCCGCGCGGCCGGCCAGTCGGTCGCCGATCTGACCGGCAAGCACGTGCTGATCAGCGCCGGCGGGACCCGCGAGCACCTCGACCCGGTGCGGTACCTGGGCAACTCGTCGTCCGGCAAGCAGGGCTACGCGCTGGCGCGGATCGCGGCCGCCCGCGGCGCGAAGGTCACGCTGGTCGCCGCGAACTCCGAGCTGCCCGACCCGGCCGGCGTCCAGGTCGTCCCGGTCACCAGCACACGGGACCTGTACGACGAGATCACCGGGCGCGCGGCCGACGCGGACGCGATCGTGATGGCGGCGGCCCCCGCCGACTTCCGTCCGGCCGACGTCGCCGAGCACAAGATCAAGAAGACCGCCGACGGTTCGGTACCCGCGGTCGACCTGGTGCAGAACCCGGACATCCTGCAGACGATCTCGCACGACCGCGCCCGCTCCGGCCAGGTGATCGTCGGGTTCGCCGCCGAGACCGGCGACGCCGAGCACACGGTCCTCGAGCTCGGCCGCGCCAAGCTCGAACGCAAGGGCTGCGACCTGCTCGTCGTCAACGACGTCTCCGGCGGCAAGGTGTTCGGCAGCGACCTCAACGAGGCCGTCATCCTCGACCGCGACGGCAACGCCATGCCGGTGCCCTCCGGTAGTAAGGACGCCCTCGCCGGTGTCATCTGGAACCTCGTCGCGTCCCACTGGGCCTGACCGGTGCTGACGGTCGAGCCGGCGACGCAGGCCGACGTACCAGGAATCCTCGCGCTGGCCGGTGAGGTCGAGCATTGGTTCGGCCCGATGGTCGCCGAGCCAGGTTTTCACCGCGCGCTGAGCGCTCACATCGACGATCAACGGGCGCTGGTGGCCCGGGACGCCGATCAGCTGGCCGGAGCGGTGCTGTGCGGTGGCGCCGCGCCGCGGTTCGCGGTGCACTGGCTGGTGATTTCCGAGCGGGTGCGGGGCCGGGGCGTCGGGCGGCGGCTGATGGACGCGGCGATCGATCGGCTGACAGCGGGTCGCGGACTCGGCGATGGGGACGTCGTCGAGGTGGTGACGTTCGGCGAGGACCATCCGGGCGCGGTCGCCAGCGGGGCGCGGGTGTTCTACGAGCGGCTCGGGTTCGTCCCGGCCGAGGCGGCGGAGGACGGTCCCGAGGGTGGCTCGCGGCAGGTCTTCCGGTTCCGCGCGAAGAGGTCAGAACCTGTCCGCTTCTCTACGTAGCGTTGGGGTCATGGAGATCAGCTGGCAGGCGGTTGTGGCTCGGCGGATGCGACGGCACGGGCTGCTGGAGCCCGCCGATACCCCGGTCGACGCCGTCCGGGCGATGTGCGGGGCGCACGCCCAGATCGCGGCCGCGGGGGAGGCGTCCGTGGCGTTGCGGGTGGACGGAGCGACCCGCGAGACGGTGCAGCGCGACGACGGCCTCGTGAAGACCTTCGGGCCGCGAGGGACCGTGCACCTGTTGCCGCTCGACGACCTGCCGATGTGGACGGGCGCGCTGTCCTCGCTCCCGGCGGCCGGTCAGCAGCCGGTGCCGATCCGGATGACCGCGGACGAGATCGACCGGGTGGTCGTCGCGATCGGCGAGGCGCTGGCGCACGCCGACCTGACCGTCGACGAGCTCACCGAGGACGTTGTCCGGCGTACCGGCGAATGGGCGCGGGTGCCGACCATTCCGGCGTTCCAGGGCGCGTGGGCGCGGTGGCGGCAGGCGATCCCGGCCGCGGCGAACGCCGGCGTCCTCTGCCACGGACCGCTCCGCGGCCGACTCACGACGTACTCGAACCCGCACCGGCTGCGACCCTTCGACCCGATGCCCGCGGACAAGGCGCTCACCGAGCTCCTGCACCGCTACCTCTACTCGTACGGTCCCGCGACGCCGCAGCAGTTCGCCCGCTGGCTCAAGGCCACGCCGACCATGGTCAAGCCGTACTTCGACGACCTGCCGCAGGCGACGCTCGCGGACCAGACCGTCTGGTGCGCCCCGGATGACGACGATTTCCCGGACGAGCGGGCCGAAGGCGTCCGCCTGCTGCCGTACTTCGACGCGTACGGCGTCGGCAGCTTCCCGCGCGAACTGCTCTTCCCCGGCAAGGCGTTCGCCCGTGCGACGGCCGGCGGCCAGGCCGGCAACTACCCGCTGCTGCTCGTCGACGGCGTCGTCGCGGGCGTCTGGCACCAGAAGAAGTCCGGCCGCACCGCGCGCTTCACGGTCGAGGCACTGACCTCGCTGAACCGTCGCCGCCGTCGCCTGCTGGACGCCGAGGTGGACCGGTTGGCTGCGATCCTTGGCGGTACGCCGTCGCTCACACTCGGCGACGTAACGGTCGGCCCGCACGCCTGAAACCCGTGCCGCCGTCCACAATATGATCGCGGATCTCGCATTCCGGATGAATTCGGAGCGTCACCGGGACGTGGGTGGAAACTGCTGGCATACTTCCCAGATGCATCGCCAACCGCCGGTGCATGGGGGGATCGCGCGGCCGTGTCAACGCGCAGCCGGGCGGCACGAGAGGAACCGAGGGAGAACTGTGGCGAGGCGCCTTTTCACGTCCGAGTCCGTGACCGAAGGTCACCCGGACAAGATCGCTGACCAGATCAGCGACTCCATCCTCGACGCGTTGCTGGCCGAGGACCCGAAGAGCCGGGTCGCGGTCGAGACCCTGATCACCACGGGTCTGGTCGTCGTCGCGGGCGAGGTCACGACGACGGCGTACGTCGACATCCCGGGGATCGTGCGCTCGCGCATCCTCGAGATCGGCTACGACTCGTCGCTGAAGGGCTTCGACGGCGCGTCCTGTGGGGTGCAGGTCGCCATCGGGAGCCAGTCTCCGGACATCGCGCAGGGCGTCGACACGGCGTACGAGTCGCGGTCGGACGCGTCCAGGGACGAGCTGGACCTGCAGGGGGCGGGTGACCAGGGGCTGATGTTCGGCTACGCGTCGAACGAGACGCCGGAGCTGATGCCGCTGCCGATCACGATCGCGCACCGGCTGTCCGAGCGGCTCGCCGAGGTGCGCAAGAACGGCACCCTCGCGTACCTGCGGCCGGACGGCAAGACCCAGGTCACGATCGAATACGACGGCGACAAGGCGGTCCGGATCGACACTGTCGTGGTGTCCAGCCAGCACGCGGCGGACATCAACCTGGAGACGATGCTGACGCCGGACATCAAGAAGCACGTCGTCGACCCGGTGCTCGAGCAGTTCGACATCGACGGCACCGACTACAAGCTGCTGGTGAACCCGACCGGCCGGTTCGAGATCGGCGGCCCGATGGGCGACGCCGGGCTGACCGGGCGGAAGATCATCATCGACACCTACGGCGGGATGGCGCGGCACGGCGGTGGCGCGTTCTCCGGCAAGGACCCGTCCAAGGTGGACCGTTCGGCGGCGTACGCGATGCGCTGGGTGGCGAAGAACATCGTCGCCGCCGGCCTCGCGGACCGGGTCGAGTGCCAGGTCGCGTACGCGATCGGCAAGGCCGCGCCGGTCGGCTTCTACGTCGACACGTTCGGCACCGAGAAGGTCGCGGTGGACAAGATCGCCGCCGCCGTTCGCGAGGTCTTCGACCTGCGGCCGGCCGCGATCATCCGCGACCTGGAGCTGCTCCGGCCGATCTACGCCCAGACCGCGCGGAACGGCCACTTCGGCCGCACCGGCGGGGACTTCACCTGGGAGCGCACCGATCGTGTCGAGGCCCTGAAGGCCGCGGTCGGCAAGTAGTTGTCAGTAGTTGTCCACAGGCGGACGGCAGTGCGGACGCGCACTGTCGTCCCTGCGGACTAGCATTTCCCGGTGACATCGGACTCGCCCGAGCAACTGACGCTGCTACGGGACACTGTGCGCAGATCGCGCACCAAGGAGCCCGCCCCGATCACCGAGACGTTGCCGGTGGCCCGGGTGGCGGTCGATGTCTCGCTCCCGCACCTGGACCGGCCGTTCGACTACCTCGTGCCCGAGGACATGACCGCGGCGGCTCAGCCCGGTGCGCGGGTGAAGGTGCGGTTCGCCGGCAAGGACCACGACGGGTTCGTGCTGGAGCGGCTCGAGGCGTCGGACCACGACGGCAAGCTGGTCCGTCTCCGCAAGGTCGTGTCGCCGGAGCGGGTGCTGACGCCGGAGATCGCCGATCTCTGCCGGGCGGTCGCCGATCGGTACGCCGGGGTGTTCGCGGACGTCACGCGGCTGGCGGTCCCGCCCCGGCACGCGAAGGTCGAGGGGGAGCCGCTGCGGTGCGATCAGCCCGCGCCCCCGCCGGTGTCGACGTCGCGCTCCGAGTGGTCGCCGTACCCGACCGGCTTCCTCGACGCGGTCTCCCGTGGGGAGGGCCCGCGCGCGGTGTGGACCGCGGTGCCGGGGGCCGACTGGACGCTCGCGTTCGCCCAGGCCGCAGCCGTTTGCGCCGCGACGGGCCGGGGTGCGCTGCTGCTCGCCCCCGACGCGCGGGATCTCGAGCGACTGGCCGCCGCGTGCCGGGCGGTGCTGGGTGAGAACGGCTTTGTCACGCTGTCGGCCGACCTCGGCCCGACGGCCCGTTACCGCGCGTTCCTCGCCGCGGCGCGGGGGAGTGCGCGGGTCGTGATCGGCACGCGGGCGGCGGCGTTCGCCCCGGTGGCGGATCTCGGGCTGGTGGCGATGTGGGACGACGGCGACGAGTCGTACGCCGAGCCGCGCGCGCCGTACCCGCATGCTCGGGAAGTTCTGCTGCTGCGGGCGTTCCGGCAGGAGTGTGCGGCGTTGCTCGGCGGGTTCGCGCGGTCCGCGGAGGCGGCGGCGTTGCTCGAGTCCGGGTTCGCGCACGAGCTGATCGCGGACCGGAAGGCGATCCGGGCGGCCGCGCCGTCGGTGCACATCGCGGGCGAGTCGGATATCGACCTTGCGCGTGATCCGGCGGCGCGCGCGGCGCGGTTGCCGCACCGGGCGTTCGAGATCGCGCGCGAAGGGCTGCGGTCCGGGCCGGTGCTGGTGCAGGTGCCGCGCGCGGGGTACTTGCCGAGTTTGGTGTGCCAGACGTGCCGGGCCCCGTCGCGGTGCTCGACGTGCGGCGGAACGTTGCGTCGTACCGGGGGATCCGGGCCGGCGAGCTGCAGTGTGTGCGGCCGGCCGGCCGCGGATCACCGGTGCCCGGAGTGCGGTGACACCCGGATGCGCGCGGCGATCATCGGCGCCCGCCGGACGGCGGAGGAGCTCGGGCGCGCGTTTCCCGGTGTTGTCGTGCGTACGTCGGGCAGCGACAACATGCTGGACGTCGTACCGGACGCGCCGGCGCTGGTCGTCAGCACCCCGGGGGCCGAACCAGTCGCCGAGGCCGGGTACAGCGCGGCGCTGCTTCTCGACACCTGGCTGATGCTCGCGCGCCCGGACCTGCGCGCACCGGAAGAGGCCGTGCGGCGATGGTTCAACGCGGCCGCACTGGTCCGCGCGGGCGGCCCTGTCATTCTCGTCGGTGACCCGTCCGCGCTGCCCCTGCAGGCGATCGTCCGCTGGAGCCCCGAGGGGTACGCGGCCCGCGAGATCGAGGAACGCCGTACGGCGCGCCTCGCCCCGGCCGCCAAACTCGCGGAACTCACCGGCCCGTCCGAATCCGTCAACGACCTCGTCACCCGCCTCCGCGACCTCGTCCCCCCATCCGCCGGCCTCGAGGTCCTGGGCCCGGTAGACGTCGACGACGAAACCGTCCGAGCGGTGGTCCGTACGCCCCGGGCCCACGGCACCACCCTCGTCCGCGCACTGAAGGACGCCCAGTCAGCACGCACCACCAAGAAGAACCCCGGCACAGTCCGGGTCCAGGTCGACCCACCCAGCTTCGGCTGAGCGGCTCTAGCTGCGGAACGCGGCTCTGGTCGCGGCCGCGGTGGTGGTGAAGTACTCCCGCGGCTCGATGAACCACCATTCGTTGAACGGTGCGCCGTTGGTGAGGTCGCGATGGTAGCCGAAGCACACGAGATAGAGCGGCCTGATGTACATCACCCCTTCGAGCCGGTCGAGTTCCTCGTCGGTCAGCTCGACGTGCTTGCGGTACGCCGTGACGACGGCGTTGACGCGCTCCTCGTTGGTGCTTCTCGACGGAGCCCAGTTGCCGGTTCCCCACAGCAGGAAGGCGAGGTCGGCGAGACGCGGTCCGCGCCCCGACGCCTTCCAATTGATGGCCACCGGCCCGTTCTTGCCGATGACCGCGTGACTGGGAGCGTGCAGCAGGTTGCCGTGCAGCAGGCCCTCGGGCAGGCTGTCGCCGTCGTCGGCGGAGCGCACCTGGTCGAGGAGCTGCTCGAACCGTTCGCGATCGGCCGCCCCGACCTTCGTGTCCACCGCGTCGAGAAACGCCAAGCCCGCCAGGAGGTCCTGCCGAGGGGTCCCCATCCGGCGGGGGTCCTCACCACTCGCTCCGCCGGGCCGGCTGACCGACTCGTCGAACGGCAGCGCGTGCAGCCGTCCGAGCAGATCGGCCATGATCGCGAAATCCTCGATGCCGCCCGGAAGCGGCGTGCTGTCGACGAACTCGGTGACGAGGACCGCGCTCCCGTCGAAGTCGGACACCGCGTCGTCGACCGCGAGACGTTCCGCGGGGTAGTCGTGCCGCTCGAGAAAGCGCAGTACCTCGGCGTCGCCCTCGACGTCGGCCCGCGGCCGGGCCGGCGGGAACGCCCGAGCGATCCACGGGGCGCCGTCGGTCCTGTCGATGCGGAAGACGTACGTCTTGTGCACACTGAGCTTCGTCGCCGCGACCGCGTCGATACCGTAGCGGTCCCGAAGGTGGACGAGCAGCCGATCGGCGTCCGGCTCGTGGTAGATGCGGTCGCTCAGACCTTCGAGATCGGTCAGCGCTTCGGTGTACCGCTGGCCGGTCTGCTGGGCGTGCCGCCGTACGACCTTCTTGAAATTGCCGTCCTTCGTCATGACAAGCCTCCTCGTCGACACCTTCGTCCCCCAGTGACGCGGTGTTCAGAGATGGCCTGCTGGCATCAACGACCGAGAGGGCTGATTTCCCCTTCGCCCGATGGAACCCCGACTGGGGCGGATGTCCCACGGCTCGGCGACCGGTCGGCGCCGTCAGCCAATCTCCCCGACGCCCCGGGCGGTTGTCAAGGATCAGGCGGTTGTTGCCAGGGTCGTGGACGCGGAGAGCAGTTGGTGGCCCAGTGCTGTGCGGTGGTAGAGCACTGTGCGGCCGTCGCGATGTGAGGTGACGACGCCGGCGTTGCGGAGGATGCCGAGGTGGACGCTGAGGGTGGGGGCGGAAACGCCCAGCTGGTGGGCCAGGTGAGTCGTCGACATCGGTAGGTCCAGGTGGCTGACGATGGCGGCTCTCGTACGACCGACCAGATCGGCCAGCGGCGAGTCCGTGGTGTCCTGGCGGTCCTCCCACAGGCGGCCGAGGCCGCGTGGGGGATAGGTGATGGTCGGTACGTGCGGCGCACCCGTGACCGCGAGACCGGCCGGCCAGGTGAACACGCACGGCACCAGCAGCAGCCCCTGCCCGCCCATCGGCTCGCCGTCGCAGCAGAACGGGCGGTCGATCTCGACCCGGTCCCCGGTGTAGCGGATCGACGGGTGCAGGTTGCGGAACAGACGCTCGATCCCGCCACTGGCGAGCTCGTCCAGCCGGAACGCGAGGTCGTCCTGCAGCAGCGACCGCATCCGCCGCCAGTCCGGCTCGATCGCCCGCCGCCAGTACGTCTCCAGCGCGGACGTGATCAGGTCGAGCGCCTTCGCCGGCCGCGTGATCAGCCCGGGCAGCATCGGGTGCGGGGTGTCCGTGTTCAGCTTCCCGATCTCGTCCGCCACCAGCTCGTGCGGCGTCGCGGCGATCGCCGCGAGCCCGGACTCCAGGCTGGTCGACCGCCGCGGCGGCGCCGGGGTGAGGAAGTCCGGGATGTACCCGACCGGCGGAATGAGTGCCCTGAGCAACGTCAGGTCGTCACCCTCGATCGTCGGCCGGACCTTCTGCAGCCACGGTCCGTGCACGCTCCGCGCGGTGTTGTTGCTGAGCGCTCGCACACTCGTCACGGCCTCCCAGACCGGCGACAGCGCGAACCGGATCCGCCCGATGTCGCCGGCGGTGAGCCTGATCGTGATCACCCGACAAGATTAGCCCTGAGCCTAATCATCGACAATCTCCTGGATGCTCGCGGAGAGTTGACCCCATGAGCGCAATCGCCGTCGGCACGCCCCGGCCCGCCGCCCTGCCGCGGGCGTTCTGGGCGCTGTGGGTGTGCCAGTTGGTCAACCGGCTCGGCAGCTTCGTCCAACCGTTCCTCGTCCTCTACCTGACCCATGATCGCCACCTCAGCGCGGGTACGGCGGGAGCGGTCGCGGCCGCTGTCGGCGCCGGGACGGTGACGGCCCAGCTCGTCGGCGGTTTCCTCGCCGACCGCGTCGGCCGCCGGCTGACGATGCTGATCTGCTTCTTCGGCACCGGCGCCGCGCTGATCCTGCTCGGGTCGGCGCGTGACATGGCGCTGATCTGGGTGAGCGCGTTCCTGGTCGGGCTGCTCGGTGACCTCTTCCGGCCCGCCGTACAGGCGACCGTCGCGGACCTGCTGCAGCCGGCCGAACGCGTCCGTGCGTACGGGCTGCTCTTCTGGGCGATCAACCTCGGCTTCTCCGTCTCGACCGTCAGCGCCGGAGTCCTGGCGTCGTTGGGTTACGGCCTGCTGTTCTGGGTGAACGCGGCCACGTCGGTGATCGCCGGCCTGGTCATCTGGGCGATGGTGCCGGAGAGCCGCCCGGCGCCCGAGCCCAACGCGGCCGGCCGGTCGCTGCTGCCGGTGGTCGCCCGCGACACCGTGTTCCTGCTGATGGTCCTGATCCAGATCGGCTACGCGACCATCTACATGCAGGGCTATTCGACCCTGCCGCTGGCGATGGCGGGCGACGGCCTGTCCTCGCGGACGTACGGACTGGTGATCGCGCTCAACGGCGTCGTGATCGTGCTCGCGCAGCCGTTCCTCGGCCGGTGGATGGCGAAGCTCGACCGGCCGAAACTGCTCGCGAGTTCGATGCTGGTCGTCGGTCTCGGCTTCGGGCTCGGCGCGGTCGTGCACAGCTGGTGGGGCTATGGGCTGTCGGTCGTGGTGTGGACGATCGGGGAGATCGGGTTCGCCGCGGTCATCGGCGCGGTGTTCGCCGATCTCGCTCCGATCGACCTGCGCGGCCGCTACATGGGCCTGTCCGGCATGGCGTTCGGCGTCGGCACGGTCATCGGCCCGCTCGCCGGCACCAACGCCCTCGAACACCTCGGCCCGACCGTCACCTGGCTCGGGTGCGCCGTACTCGGCGTCGCGATTTTCATCGGCCAGTGCGCACTGGCTCCCGCCCTCCATGCCCGCGCCGCAGCGAACGCGACGACCACATGAGGCAGTCGTTCTCGCCGGGTCTCGTAGGGTTGCGGGTATGACTGAGCGGACGATCGACGCGGTGGTGTTCGACATCGGTGGAGTGGTGCTGGACTGGAATCCGACGTACCTGTACGCCGACCTGATCCCGGACGTGGAGGAGCGGACGCACTTCCTGACCAACGTGGCGACGCCGGCCTGGAACCACCAGCAGGACGAGGGCCGGCCGTGGGCCGAGGCGGTGGCCGAGCTGACCGGCCTGCACCCCGAGCACGCTGAATGGATCGAGGCGTACGACACCGGGTGGCTGAAGATGGTCAAGGGAGTGTTCGAGGACACCGCCGCGGTACTGACCGAGCTGCAGGACGGCGGCGTACCGACGTACGCGCTGACGAACTTCTCCGCCGAGAAGTGGGAGGTCGCGAAGGAGGCGTTCCCGATCCTGACCCGCTTCGCCGGGGAGGTCGTGTCCGGGGTCGAGCAGACCGTGAAGCCCGGCGAGAAGATCTACCGCATCCTGATCGAGCGCTTCGACCTGAACCCGGCGCGGACCTTCTACACCGACGACATGGCCTACAACGTCGACGGAGCACGCGCAGTCGGCCTCGACGCCGAACTCTTCACCGGCGCAGCGGACCTCCGCGACCAGCTCCGCGCCCGCAGGCTGACGGTCTGACGGTACTGCGGTGCGCCGGACCAGGCTGTGCTGAAGTCCGCCACGCTCGTCGGTGAACGCCCGCCGGCGTTCTAGAGTGTGGCGGCGATGGTTTCGGTGTATGTCGGGGTGCTGGCGAGGTAAGCCGCCTCGACATAGACCGTGTTGTCCTGGCATGTCATCGGCGTCAGGGCGACGCCCGGTTTCGCGGCGTACAGCTGCTGGGGTGTAGCGATGCCGGGGCGCCAGCGGTTGATCTGGTACGTCTCCTCGCCGGCCGAGCTGACCGTCCTGGTCTCCCAGAGGATCCAGTGGCCGCAGGCAATGATGGTGTCGGTGACGACGCTGCCGAGGGGGCGGGCGGGGGAGTCGCCGGACTCGCGGACGTACGCCTTGCTCTGGTACTGGTCGGGATCGGCCGCACCGACCTCGGACCACACCGTCGCGCCCTGGAGCGTCGCGCCGCTCCACTGGATGCAGCTCGTTGCCGCGGGCACCGGTCGTGGGGCGCCGCCGGACAGCGCGGCGGTCAGCACGCGCTTGCAGCGGCGGGCGGTCTCCGGCGCGATGATCTCGCTGAACGTCACCGTGTCGGCGGACACCACCGGGTCCGCGACGTACCCGGGCGCGGCGACGCACGTCACGCTGCGGGACTTCAGGGTCGCGAGTTCGGCGACGATCAGGCAGGACCGGTTCTTGGCGTCGGTGGAGCTGTAGGCGAACGTTCCGTCGTACGCGCCGATCTCGGGCTCGGACACCGGCGGAAGCCCGGTCGGTGTGGTGGCCTTGCCGGTGGTGAGGTCGTAGCGGACGATCTTGATCTGCGGATCCGGGCCGTCCGAGCGAATGTCCTCGACCAGTGCCCAACGGTCGTCGATCACGACCGGCGACTGGGCGACGAACCCGGACGCGGGCACATGCCGTACGACGACCTTCCGGGTGGAGCGGTCGGTGATGGTCGTCGTACCGGCCTCGTCGCTGCCGCGCGTGACGACGTACTTGCGCTGCTGGGTGACGAGATGCTCCCCGTTCACCGGCTGCCGCAACACCTTCGCCCACACCGGCAACGCCGTACCGGTGTCCGTCGGTCGGCCCGGTGTGGTGGGGGAGACCGACGGACTCGGCGTTCCTGTGGGTGGCGGCGTGCTGTCCGGTGTGCTGGAGGAGCAGCCGGCCAGCAGGACGACAAGGGTGCCTAAGGCAACGGTACGGCGACGCATCACAACCCGATGTTCTGGAAGGAGTTGGCCAGGGTGGCGTTGAACAGGGCGCTGGCCGGGAGGTTCTTCGGGCCGTCGGTGACGTTGCCGCGGCTGTTGAAGCGGCGCTCGTTGAAGACCTCGAAGATCGCGATGGTGCCCTTCGCCTTGTCGTAGCCGCGGCCGACCTGGTAGTGGCCGCTGTGGTTGAAGGCGAGATAGGGGAAGTACCGCTTGAGCAGTTGCACGTGCTCGATCACCGGGGCCTTGTAGACGCCGAGGTGCTTCTGGTGGACGGTGAAGAAGGTCTGGGTGTTCCAGTTCGAGACGTTCTGCACGATGTAGGTGCCGGCGGACTTCGGCCAGGCGGTCTTCAGGTTCGTCTGCTTCACCATCGCGGAGATCGCCGTACCGGACGTCGTCGTGCCGAGGTCCTTCGACCAGGACGCCTGGGTGTCCTTCTGGTTGTCGTCCGCCCAGTCGATCGACTGGAACGTCGCCGGACCACACCAGTACCCCTTCTCCTGCGAGGTCTGGTACCCCTTCATGATGTACGCCGACGCGGGCGCGGCGACCGGTGCGACCGGAGTCTGCGACGGCACCGGCGTCGGGGTCCCCGCCGTCGGAGCGGTCCGGGTAGGCACGACAGTCGGCGTGCTGGTCGGAGCCGGTGTCGTCGCGTCTGTGGTCGATCGCGTGGTCGGCCGGCCCGGCTCGCCCGGGTGGGGCGGGGTGGCTTCGGCGAGTTCGCGGAGTTCGCGGGCCTTGGCGCGGCCGTTCCAGGCGGCCTGCATCTCGTCCAGTTCGGCGGTGACGCGCTGGCTCTTCGGCATCGCGGCACGCTGGGCCACGAACGTGGCCGGCGTCAGATCACCCGTCGGGATGTCCTGCTCGGCCCCGTCCGCGGCACCGACTCCAGAGTCGTCGGCGGCGCGCAGGCTCGGCTGGGTCATCAGAGCATGGCGGTCGGCCCCGGTCGGCACCTGCGCGACGAAGCCGAGACCGAGACAGTAGTTCTCGCCGTCCAGCTTGAAGCACCGCAGCATGGACGCCGCCTGCGCGGACTCGTCGGCCGACCGCAACTGCATGTCACCCGGCGACGTCTCCGTCACCTGCTGGACCACATCACTCCACGACCGCGCCGCCGGAGCCTCACCGGCGGTCGGAGGTGTCGAGGTGGGCTCCGCGGTTGGGCCGGAGGTGGCGCGGGCCCGGGCCGCGGTGTCGCGGTACTCGGTGTCGCGGGGTTGGTAGGCCTGGGCGGTGAGGGGTGCCTGGCTGAGCAGTGCACCCAGGAGGACCAGAGTTGCCCCCCGTGCTGCTGTGAGCATTGGGTCTCCCGAGCGGCGTGTGACGGTAGTGACTGAGGGTACGCCTGGGACCACAGTACGTGCTTGTGGCAACAATGGGGAGGCCCCTCCCGCGGGGAATCCACCACACGGTCCAACTAGACTGACTCGGTCCCGGTCCGTGGAACCTGTGTGGAGAGTCTGTGTCGGTCCAACCCATCCGTCTGTTCGGCGACCCTGTGCTGATCACCAAGGCCGAGCCGGTCGTCGACTTCGACGCCGAGCTGCGCCGGCTGGTCGCGGATCTCACCGACACCATGCAGGACGCGCCCGGATCCGGCCTGGCCGCGCCGCAGATCGGCGTCGGCCTGCGCGTGTTCACGTACCACGTCGAGGGCGAGCTCGGGCACCTCATCAACCCCGAGCTGACGTTGTCGGCCGACGATCAGTTCGGACCCGAGGGCTGCCTGTCGATCCCCGGCCTGACCTTCGACTGCCGCCGCGCCCAGTCGGTGATCGCGAAGGGCTTCAACATGTACGGCGACCCGGTGGTGATCGAGGGCTCCGACCTGCTCGCCCGCTGCATCCAGCACGAGACCGACCACCTGGACGGCATCCTGTTCGTCGACCGGCTGGACCGTGAGACCCGCAAACAGGCGATGAAGGCGATCCGCGAGGCCGACTGGTCCGGCCTCGGCGGCCCACCCCAGATCAAGGTCTCGCCCCACCCGACGAACGGATTCGGCCTGTGAGAGTTGTCTTCGCCGGTACGCCGGAGCCTGCTGTCACCGCGCTCGAGGCGATTGTTGCCAGTCGCCACGAGCTGGTCGGGGTCGTCACCCGGCCGGACGCGCCGGCCGGGCGTGGGCGGAAGCTGGTCGCGTCGCCCGTCGCGCAGTACGCCGAGGAGCTCGGGGGCATCGAGATCCTGAAGCCGGTCAAGCCGAGCGACCCGGACTTCCTGGCCCGGCTGCGCGAGATCGCGCCGGACTGCTGCCCGGTCGTCGCGTACGGCGGGCTGCTGCCGCAGGCGGCGCTCGACATCCCGCCGCACGGCTGGATCAACCTGCACTTCTCGGTCCTGCCCGCCTGGCGCGGGGCGGCGCCGGTGCAGCACTCGATCATCTCCGGCGACGATGTGACCGGTGCGAGCACGTTCCGGATCGTGAAGGCGCTCGACGCCGGCCCGGTGTACGGCGTACTCACCGAACCGATCGGCCCCGAGGACACCTCCGGCGACCTGCTGCACCGGCTGGCGGTGTCCGGCGCGAAGCTGCTCGTGGACACCCTCGACGGGATCGAGGCCGGCGTACTCGAGGCTCGGGAACAGCCAGGTGACGGCGTGACGCTGGCGCCGAAGATCACGGTCGAGGACGCCGAGCTGGACCTGACCGCGCCGGCCCAGCGGGTCGACCGGCTGGTCCGCGGGTGCAACCCGGCGCCCGGGGCGTGGACGACGTTCCGCGGCGAGCGGTTGAAGGTACTCGCCGTACGGCTCACCGACGACGAGCTGAAGCCGGGCGAGCTGCGAGCGACGAAGTCGAGCGTGCGCGTCGGCACCGGCAGTAAGGCGGTCGAGCTCGTCACGGTCCAGCCGCAGGGCAAGAAGCCGATGGCCGCGCCCGACTGGGCCCGCGGTGTCCGCCTCACCGACGAGGACCGGCTGGGACCCGCGGCGTGACCGACAGGAATCCGCGGAATCGGGCGCCGCAGCGGCGGCCGGATCGGGTACGGCGGGTTGCGTACCAGGTGATCCGGCAGGTGACGGCCGAGGGCGGATACGCGAACCTGGCGCTCAACAAGGCACTCCGCGAAGCGCGGCTGGGCGGTCGTGACGCCGCGTTCTGCACCGAACTGGTGCACGGAACGCTGCGCTGGCAGGGCACGTACGACGCTTTCCTGGCGCGGAGCGTGTCGCGCGCTCTCGAGGATCTCGATCCTGAGCTGCTCGATCTGCTGCGGCTCGGATCGCACCAGTTGCTGAACATGCGCGTCGACTCGTACGCCGCGGTGTCGGAGATGGTCACGCTGACCCGTTCGGAGCTCGGTCAGAAACGCACCGGCCTGGTCAACGCCGTACTCCGCAAGATCAGCCAGCGCACGCTCGACCAGTGGATCGCCGCCGTCGCGCCCCCGCTGGACGAGGACCGCCTGGGTCACCTCGCGATCGCCAACGCACACCCGCGTTGGGTGATCGAAGCCTTCGATCGCGCACTCGAGGGGTCTGGGCTGGAGGAGCTTCTCGTCGCGGACAACGAGCCGCCGCGGGTGACGTTGGTGGCGCGGCCGGGGCTGGCCGACGTGGACGAGCTGGTAGCAGCCGGTGCGACGCCGGCGCGGTGGTCGCCGTACGGCGCGGTGCTGGACGCGGGTGGTGATCCGGGCCGGATCGCGGCGGTCGCCGGCGGGCGGGCCGGCGTACAGGACGAAGGTTCGCAGCTGGTCGCGATCGCGCTGGCGTCGGCGAAGGTCGACGGGGACGACACCAACTGGCTCGATCTGTGCGCGGGACCTGGCGGCAAGTCCGCGCTGCTCGCCTCGCTGATGCAGGACGGGCAGCTGACCGCGGTCGAGCCGCTCAAGCACCGCGCGGAGCTCGTCCGCCAGAACCTGCGCGCCGCTCCCGGCAACCACAAGGTGCTTGTCGGCGACGGAACGAAGCCGACCTGGCCGGCGGGTTCGTTCGACCGCGTGCTGGCCGACGTACCGTGCAGTGGCCTCGGAGCGCTGCGCCGCCGTCCGGAAGCCCGCTGGCGCCGTACGCCGGAAGACGTCGAAGAGCTGCGCCCGCTCCAGGAAGCACTGCTCGACTCGGCCGTCACGTCCGTTCGCCCGGGTGGCGTGGTCGCGTACGTGACCTGCACGCCGCACCCGGACGAGACCCGTGCGGTCGTCGACGCCGTTCTCGCCCGGCGCGACGACGCGGTGCTCGAGGATGCGCGGCCGCTGTTCCCCGGCGTACCGGATCTGGGGGAGGGCCCCGACGTCCAGCTGTGGCCGCATCTGCACGGCACCGACGCGATGTACCTGGCGCTGATCCGGCGCTCATGATCCGGACCCACTGTCAGGCGCTACCGGTCGAACGGTCATGATAGTGATGTGACAACAACCGCTACCCGTCCCGCAGGCTCGACCCGGCAGCACCATCTCGTCGGCCTCGTCTCCGCCTTCGGGATCGGGATGCTGGTCGCGGTCCAGTCACGGCTGAACGGTGAGCTCGGCGGCATCCTGGGCGACGGGATCACGGCCGCGCTGATCTCGTTCGGCTCCGGTCTGCTGATCCTGCTGATCGCGACCGGGGTCGTGCCGCGGGTCCGGCGTGGTCTCGGCAACGTCTGGCGTGCGATCAGGACGCCGATGCGTGGGTACGGCGGCCTGCGCTGGTGGCAGTGCATCGGCGGGGTCGCGGGCGCGTTCCTCGTCGCGACGCAGTCCATCACCGTGTCGGTGATCGGCGTCGCGGTGTTCCTCGTGGCCGGTGTCGCCGGGCAGGCGATCAGCAGCCTGGCGGTGGACCGTCTCGGGTTCGGTCCGGCCGGTCCGCAGCCGCTGACCGCGGTACGCATCGTCGGCGCGCTCGTCGCGCTGGTTGCGGTCGCCCTGGCGGTGTCGGACCAGTTGAGTCACCCCGACGGGCTGGTGCTCGCGATCCTGCCCGCGCTCGCCGGTGTCGGTACGGCGGTGCAGCAGGCGATCAATGGGCGCGTCGCCCGGACCGCCTCCTCCGACGCGTACGGCGCGGTCGCGGCCGGAGTCGTCAACTTCCTGGTCGGATTCGTCGCGCTGCTGATCGTCTTCGTCGTCGATCTCGCGCTCCGCGGCGCGCCTCGTGCCCTGCCGAGCGAGCCCTGGTTGTACCTCGGCGGCGCCTGCGGTGTCGTCTTCATCAGCGCGGCGGCCGCCGTGGTCCGGGTCGTCGGCGTCTTCGTACTCGGTCTCGGCACCATCGCCGGGCAACTGATCGCGAGCCTGTTCATCGACGTCTTCGTGCCCGTCGCCGACAAGCCGGTCACGGCCCCGGTCGTCGCCGGCACCTTGCTCGCGCTCGTCGCAGTCGCCGTCGCCGCCGTACCGAACCTCCGCCACACCTGACCCCAGCGAACCCTCCAGTTCGGTGGGCAAGTGTCCTGGTCAGGTGGCGGGGGCCTCGGCCGGGAGTACGCGCTTGCGGCGGAGCGGGTTGAGGAGGCCCTGGGATACGGCGACGCCGAGCAGTACGACGAGGCCGCCGACGGGCTGGTACCAGGTGATGTGTTCGTGCAGGACGATCACGCCGACGAGGATCGAGAACACCGGCATCAGGTACGTGACCATCGACGAGCGGCTGGCGCCGATCAGCCGGATGTTGCGCATGCTGAGCACGAACGCGAGCCCGCTGCCCAGCGCCCCGAGCGCCAGAACGCTCAGCACCACCTCGGGCGACAGCGACCACGGCGCGGGCGGCGCCTGGCCGGTCACCAGCGGAGCAACGATCGCCAGCTGGACCGTTGCGCAGAGCAACAAGCTCGCAGACAGCTCCGTACCGGACAACGCCATCCCGGCCAGGAACCGTTTCTGGTAAGGGATCGCGAGCCCGTAGAAGAACGCCGCCAGCATGCACAGCCCCTGCCCGAGGAGATCGGCTCCACCCTGCACGCGCCACGCCCCGAGCACGACGAGCATGCCGACGAACCCGATCAGCAACCCGAATCCGCGCTGCGCGGAGAACCTCTCGGTCCGGAAGATCAGCACCGCGATCGGCAGCACGATCAACGGGGTGATGCCGTTCCAGATCCCCGCGAGCAACGACGGGATGCGCTGCTCGCCGTACCCGAACAGGGTCCACGGGATCGCCGACCCGATCGCCCCGACCACGAACGAGTGCGCCCACAACCTCGGGTCCCGCGGCAGCCGCTCGCGCTTCACGACCAGGATCGCGACCAGTACGACCGAACCCGCGAGCACCCGCCCGAGCGCCAGGTAGAGCGGCGGCAGCTCACGCACGCCGACCGAGATGAACAGGAAGCTGCAGCCCCAGATCGCGGCCAGGGCCAGCATCGTCGGAAGCCAGGCCCGGACCGGGGCGCTGGACGCGGAGTCAGGAGGGGTGTCAGGAGTCGTTGCCGTGCTCACTCCTGACATCCTGCACTACGTCGCCGACAGTTCGCGCATTTTTATCCGTAATCGGGCACGCGGTGGCGGCCGCTGTCAGGGGTGAGAGAGGATGACGCTCATGAGTGCCTTCGACGTGGTCGCCGTCCGGAAGCAGTTCCCCGCGCTCGACGAGGGTGCGGCGCATTTCGACGGGCCGGGTGGTTCGCAGACGCCGCAGGCCGTTGCCGACGCGGTGGCGCGGACCATGACGTCGGCGCTCGCGAACCGCGGGCAGCTGACGGCGGCGGAGCGCCGCGCGAACGAGATCGTGGTCGGTGCGCGCACCGCGATGGCCGACCTGCTCGGCACCACCGCGCAGGGGATCGTGTTCGGGCGCAGCATGACGCAGCTGACGTACGACTTCTCGCGCGCGCTCGCCAAGACGTGGAGCGCGGGCGACGAGGTGATCGTCACCCGGCTCGACCACGACGCGAACGTCCGCCCCTGGGTGCAGGCCGCGGAGGCCGCCGGCGCGACGATCAAGTGGCTCGGTTTCGACCCGGAGACCTCCGAGCTCGACGACATCGCGCCGCTGCTCACCGACCGCACCCGCCTGGTCGCGGTCACCGCCGCCTCCAACCTGCTCGGCACCCGTCCCGACACGCAGAAGATCGCCGACCAGGTCCACGAGGCCGGCGGCCTGATCTATGTCGACGGCGTCCACCTGACCGCCCACGCCGCGATCGACGCGCGGTACGCCGACTTCTTCGCGTGCTCGCCGTACAAGTTCTTCGGACCGCACCTCGGCGCCCTGACCGCGGCGCCCGAACTGCTGGAGACGCTCCGGCCCGACAAGCTCCTGCCGTCGACGGACGCCGTACCGGAGCGGTTCGAGTTCGGCACGTTGCCGTACGAGCTTCTCGCGGGGACCACGGCCGCGGTGGACTTCATCGCCGGCCTCGGCGGCTCCGGCGGCACCCGCCGCGAGCGCCTGGTCAGCTCGCTCGAGCTGGTCGAGGAGCACGAGGACGGTCTCCGTGACGACCTGGAGCGCCGGCTGCGGGCGATTCCCGGCGTCACGCTCTACGGTCACGCCGCGAGCCGCACGCCGACACTGCTGTTCACACTCGACGGCCACACCCCGGCCGCCGTCGCGGAACAGCTCGCCAAGGCCGGCGTGAACGCACCAGCCGGCTCGTTCTACGCCTACGAGCCCGCCCGCCACCTCGGCCTCGGCCCGGCCGGCGCGGTCCGCGCCGGTCTCGCGCCGTACAACGACCAGTCGGACGTCGACCGTCTCGTGGCCGCGGTGTCCGCCTTGACCGGCTCCTGAAGGACTAACTAAAGTCCCTGGGGAAATTAACCCGAGGGAGTCAGGTGAGAGAACCGAGCGCTGTCTTCGTCCAGGCGGATCCCTCGGACGGTCCGATCACAGCGACACGCTCAGGCACGACCTGGTCGGCCGCCGGCGCCACGATCAGCTGGAACGACGGCGCCGTCGAGGTCACCGCCCCCCGGATCTCCCGGGTGGCGCTGCGCTGGTCGGAGAAGCTTCCGGCCGAGGCGCTGATCCTCGGCGACGCGTGGGAGCGTTCGTACGGCGACCTGCAGTGGCGCCACCGGCAACCTGAGCGCTTGCTGCCCTGGTACTTCCTCGCCCACGACCCACGGACGGGCAGTACGAGCGGCGCCGGCGTCGACGTACAGCCGAACGCGTTCTGTGCGTGGACGGTCGACGGCGACGGGTTCACGCTGTGGCTCGACCTGCGCAACGGCGGCGGTCCCACGCATTTGGACGGTCGTACGCTGACGGCGGCGATCGTGCGACGATTCAAGGACGCGGGCACACCGTGGCAGACGCTGAACGCAGCAGTCGCCACCATGAGCACCCGGTTACCGGCGCGACCTGAGCCCGCGCCGGTAGCCGGGCCTGACATAGGGCCCGTAGTGGGTGCGAACAACTGGTACTACGCCTACGGCGAGAACTTCGACGAGAAGGCGGTCCTGCAGGACGCGGCCACGATCGTCGAGCTCGCCGACGGTCACCCGGTGAAGCCGTTCAGCGTGGTCGACGACGGCTGGTACCCGGGCGGCATCGCGTCCGGCGGCCCCTGGGACCGCGGCACGCCGGGTGTCTTCGACGATCTCGCCGGTACGGCGGCCGCGATCAAGGCGATCGGTGCGCGCCCGGGGCTGTGGTTCCGCCCGCTGATGGTCCGCGAGCCCGGCCCGTGGGCGTCGACGGTCCCGCACCACCGGCCCGGCCGCGCGTTCGACCCGTCGTACCCCGAGGTCCTCGACGGGGTCCGCTCGGATCTGCAGCGGTTCAAGGACTGGGGCTTCGAGCTGGTCAAGCACGACTTCAGCACCTTCGACATCTTCGGAGCCTTCGGCCCGGCAATGGGGTCCCGGCTGACCGCCGCCGGCTGGCAGTTCCACGACCCTACGAGGACCACGGCCGAGATCATCCTCGCGTTCTACCGCGAGATCCGGGCCGCCACGCAGGACATGGTCGTGATCGGCTGCAACACCGTCGGCCACCTCGCCGCCGGGCTGGTCGACGTACAGCGGACCGGCGACGACACGTCCGGACGGGACTGGGAGCGGACCCGGAAGATGGGCGTGAACACGCTCGCGTTCCGCCTCCCGCAGCACAACCGGTTCTTCACCGTCGACGCCGACTGCGTCCCGTGCACGCCGCAGACGCCGTGGGAGCTGAACGAGCGGTTCCTCGACCTGGTCGCGCGATCCGGTACGGCGTTGTTCCTGTCGATCGACCCGGCGGCCCGGACCGCGCGCACGGACCGGGCGTTGCGGGCCGGGATCCGCCTCGCCCTCGACGGCGGTACGGCGGACGGGATGGAGCCCACCGACTGGCTGGTGAACACCACGCCCAACGACTGGCGCGCCGGCGGCGAGACGATCCACTACGACTGGTCCCAGCCCTGGGGTGCCGACCCGAATGGCTAGGCGGGGGACGAATCTGGATCGCGTCGGGGGATTCAACGACGCCGTCGTACTGGACGCGATCCGCCGCAGCGAGCAGCTCAGCCGGGTGGAGCTCGCGGAGGTGACCGGCCTGTCGGGGCAGGCCATCTCCAACATCGCGCGCCGCCTGCTCGACGCCGGCCTGGTCCGCGAGGCCGGCCGGCTGCGCGGCGCGGGCCTCGGCAAGCCGCGAACCCTGCTCGAACTCGAGCCCACCGGCCGCTACTCCGTCGGCGTGCATCTCGATCCGTCGGTCGTCACCGTCGTCCTCCTCGACCTCACCGGCGAGATGGTCGCCCGGCGGCCGGTCGACCAGTACGCCGACGACCCCGACCTGCTGATCGACGGCATCGCGAAGACGATCGAGGAGGTGATCGCCGAGTCCGGCGCCCTCCGCGAGCGGGTCACCGGTGTCGGGATCGCCGCGCCCGGGCCGATCGACGTCGAGCGCGGCGTGGTCGTCGACCCGCCGAACCTGTCCACGTGGCACCTGGTCCCGCTCCGCGACGCGCTGGGTGAGCGGACCGGGTTGCCGGTCGTGCTGGACAAGGACGTCACCGCCGCGGCCTCCGCGGAGAAGTGGGCCGGCCGCGGCGGCAGCTTCCTGTTCTTCTACCTCGGTACCGGCGTCGGCGCCGGGCTGGTGGTCGGCGACGAGGTGATCCGCGGCTCGTCCAGTAACGTCGGCGAGATCGGGCACGTGATCGTCGATCCGGACGGCCCGGTCTGTTACTGCGGCCGCCGCGGCTGCGTCGGCGAGTCCAGTCAGCCGCGCTATCTGGTGCAGGAGGCGGTCGCGGCCGGAGTACTTGCCGCAGGCATCGACCTCGACGACCGGCCCGCGGTGGACGAGGCGTTCGCCCGGCTGTGCGCGCTCGCCGCCGAGGGCACCTCCGCTGCGCGCGAGATCGTTGTGCGGCTCGCCGGACGGATCGCCAAGGTGGTCGAGGACATCGCGAACCTGCTCGACCTGGACCGCGTGGTCTTCGGCGGACCCCACTGGGAACCGCTAGCCCCGGTCCTCGGCGACGCCGTCCGCGACGCGCTCGAAGGACGTTTCCTGCTGCGGGCGGTGCACCCGTTCGAGGTCACCGGTACGGCGCTCGGCACGGACGTCGGCGCGATCGGCGCCGCGAGCCTGGTCCTCGACCGGACCTTCTCTCCCAACCCCTCAGTCGTCGGTGAAAGGTGAATGTGTTCATGATCGACCCCGAGGTCCTCGTCCGCGCCACGGCCGCCGTACAGCGGGCCACCGGCGACGAGGCGATCGCGGAGATGTTCCGGCGTTCGATGGCCGAGAACCTGCCCGCGGTCGCCGAGCGGCTGCCGGACGGGACGACGTTCGTGCTCACCGGCGACATCCCGGCGATGTGGCTGCGTGACTCGGCGGCCCAGCTGCGCCCGTACCTGCTGCTGTGCAAGGACGATCCGGGGCTGCAGGACGTCCTGATCGGCGTCCTGCACCGCCAGCTCGAGTACGTCGTACTCGACCCGTACGCGAACGCCTTCAACAAGGAGCCGAACGGCGCCGGCCACGTCACCGACGAGACCGAGATGTCGCCGTGGGTGTGGGAACGCAAGTACGAGATCGACTCGCTGTGCTTCCCCCTGGAGCTCGCGTACCGGCTGTGGCGGATCACCGGCCGCGCGGACGTGATCGACGACCGGTACCGGGCCGCGGCCGAGGCGATCGTGGAGCTGTGGACCGTGGAGCAGGACCACGAGGCGCGGTCGACGTACCGCTTCCAGCGTCACGACGACCGCGACTCTGACACGCTGGTCCGCGAGGGGCGCGGACGGCTCACCCGGCCGACCGGGATGTCGTGGAGCGCGTTCCGGCCGAGTGACGACGCCACGGAGCTGGGCTTCAACGTGCCCGGCAACATGTTCGCGTCCGTGGTGCTCGGGTACCTGGAGGAGATCGCGACCGAGGTACTGCGGGACGAGCCGCTGGCCGATCGCGCGAAGGCACTGAAGGCCGAGATCGACGACGGAATCGCGCAGTACGGGACGGTCGACCATCCTGTGCACGGCCGGGTTTTCGCGTACGAGGTCGACGGGCTGGGGGAGTCGTTGCTGATGGACGACGCCAACATGCCGAGCCTGCTGTCGATCCCGCTGACCGGGTACGCCGCCGCGGACGACCCGACGTACCTCGCGACACGTTCGTTGCTGCTCAGCCCGGAGAACCCGTACTACTACAGCGGAACGGCGGCCGCTGGTATCGGCAGCCCGCACACCCCGCCGCGGTACATCTGGCACATCGCCCTTGCGGTCCAGGGGATCTCGAGTACGTCGGCGGAGGAGCGCCAACGGTTGCTGGAGCTCCTCCGTGACACGACGGGCGGGACCGGACAGATGCACGAGGGCTTCGACGTCGACGACCCCACGCAGTACACCCGGGAATGGTTCTCCTGGGCGAACGCGATGTTCTGCGAACTCGCCCTGGTCCACGCCGGGATCAAGTGACGTCCCGGCGGCGCGTGGTCCAGGCCGCGAGGACGGCGAACACCGCGCAGTAGCCGACCAACGTCAGGAGGGCGCGTCCGCCGCCGACCGCGTCCCGCACGCCAGGGGGCGCGTCGGCGGCCGCCATTCCGGTCACGCTGAAGACGAGGGAGCCGGCGTTCGTGCCGGGCAGCGCGTTGGCGAGCCAGTCCAGGCTCGGCAGCAGGCTGCTCACGACACCGGCCAGCAGCGTCTCGATGCCGAGGATCCACACGACGCCGAGGCCGATCGGCAGCGCGACGTTGCGGAAGGCAACGGCCAGGACGGCGCCGGCCAGGCACCACATCATCAGAACGAGCCAGCCGCCGGCCAGGCCTTGCACGAGATCGCCGGCGGTCGGCCAGCTCATCGAGGCGTCCTCAGCGGCGGCGACACCGACGCTGCTGAGTGCGCAGGCGGCGAAGATCCCGAGCACCCAGAGCGCGATCATTGTGCCGAGCGCGAGGCACTGGGCGCCGAGGATCGTGAGGCGTTGCGGGCGCTGGGTGAGCACCGTCTTGAGCGTTCCCCAGGTGTACTCGCCGCCGATCACGATCGCGCCGAGCACCAGCGCGAGCGCGCCGGCGAAGATCGGGTAGCCGCCGATCGTGTTGTCCACGACGCGTTCCGGCAGCATGCCGCGGAGGATCTCGGCGCGCGGTACGCCGTCGGTCTGCTGGTTGTCGTCGCCGGTGGCGTAGCCCAGGTACGGCAGCAGGTAGCCGAAGATCAGGCTCAGCACGAGGCCCGCGCCGAACAGCACCCAGACCGCGGATCGTTTCCGGAGCTTCAGCAGTTCGGCCCGGTAGCTACCCAACATCGGTCTTCTCCTCTGCGCTGAGTTCGGGTGCGAGCTCGGCGGTCAGTTCGAAGAAGATGTCCTCAAGCGCGCGTTCGGTCATGTGCAGCTCGGACACCTCGATCCCGGCCTCGACCAGCGTGCGGTTCACCTCGGCGGCCTGTGCCGGATCCACCTGCACCCGGAGCGTGTCGTCGTACTGGTGAACGTTGCCGAAGCGCGTCAGGAGCCGTTGTGCGTGCTCGCGCGGCGTGGCGCGGACGACGAGTTCCTGTTCGCCGCGGAGCTCGTCGACGTTGTGCTCGGCAACCATCCGGCCGGCGTTGATGATGCCGACCCGGTCGCAGATCTGCTGTACCTCGCCGAGCAGGTGGCTGGACAGCAGGACGGTGCGGCCGCCGGTGCCGAGATCGCGGATCAGGCGGCGCATGTCGCGCATGCCGGCCGGGTCGAGCCCGTTGGTCGGCTCGTCGAGGATCACCAGCTCCGGGTCCTTCAACAGCGCCGCGGCCACACCGAGCCGTTGCTTCATCCCCAGGGAGTACGTCGAGAACCGGTCCTTCGCGCGATCCGCCAGGTCGACAAGCTCGAGGACCTCGTCGATCCGCTGCCGCGACACACCGGCGTACTCGGCCAGCAGCCGGAGGTTGTCGAGGCCGGACAGGTACGGGTAGAACGCGGGCGACTCGATCATCGACCCGGTCCGCCCCAGTACGCCGGCCTCACCCGGGCGCCCGCCCAGCACGCGGACGCTCCCACTCGACGGAGCGATCAGCCCCGTGAGGATCCGCAGCGTGGTCGTCTTTCCCGCCCCGTTCGGCCCCAGGAACCCGTAGATCTCACCCGGCAGCACCGTCAGATCGACACCGTCAACCGCGAGAGTGTCGCCGTACCTCTTCGTCAGCCCACTGACCTCAACTAGCGCATCCATACCCCCGAGGTTGCCGGTCCGGGCGTGTTCCCCGCGTCGCCTCGGGGGAGTGACCGCACCTACCCCATCCGGAGTACTCAGCTGCTCGGATTGGTCTCCAGGCGGTGGACACTTCCGGCCGCCAGTGCGTCGGCCACGTGCTGTACGCCGCTGCGGATCAGGTCGCCGTATGCGCCTTCAGGTAGTTCGGGGAGGTTTGCGCGGGCGGCGTACAGGTGCTCCTCCGCCTCCTGCGTCCGCGCGAGCCGGCGGTAGTCGTCGGCCAGATTCAGGTGCAGTGACGGGAGCCACCCGGCGTCCTCCACGACCTCCAGCGCACGGAGGTCCCAGAACAGCTCGTCCTCGGTGTCGTCCTGCACATCCGCTAGATAGTGCGCGATCGCGCACCGCGTCTGCCGGTCGTCGCATTCTTCCCACAGGGCGGTGAGCCGGATACGGGCGGCTTCACGATCGCCGGAGCGGCCGAGTTCGACAGCCGCGGTGATCTCCTCGAGGTGCATCATGCGAGCACCGTCGACCCTCGACCCACTAGAAGGTCAACCCGGAAAGAAGTTTGCACATACTGCCAGAAATGTTCCGCAAAGCGGCGGTCGGGCAGTCACCAGCGCGCGAGGGTGAACCCGGCCGGCAGACTCAACCCAGCCAGCCGGGGCGGACGAGGCCGGTTTGGTAGGCGACGACCACGAGTTGGGCGCGGTCGCGGACGCCTAGTTTGATCATGGCGCGGCTGACGTGGGTCTTGGCCGTTGCCGGGCTCAGGACGAGTCGTGCGGCGATCTCGTCGTTCGACAGGCCCTCGCCGACGAGCGCGACGATCTCCTTCTCGCGTTCCGTGAGTACGTCGAGTTCCTTGCTCGCATGCGGTTGCCAGGACCGCGACGCGAACTCCGCGACCAGCCGCCGCGTCACCCCGGGCGACAACAGCGCGTCCCCGCGGGCGACCACCCGCACCGCCTGCAGCAGTTCGACCGGCTCGGTGTCCTTCACCAGGAACCCGCTCGCCCCGACCCGCAGCGCCTCGAACACGTACTCGTCCAGGTCGAACGTCGTCAGGATCACCACGTGCACGTCGGCCAGCTCGGGATCCGCGCCGATCTGCCGCGTCGCCTCCAGACCGTCCGTACCGGGCATCCGGATGTCCATCAGCACGACGTCCGGCTTCTCGCGCCGCGCCACGACGACCGCTTCCGCGCCGTCGGACACCTCACCGACGACCGTGATGTCGTCCTCGGCGTTCAGCAGCGACCGGAACCCGGCTCGCACCAACGCCTGATCATCCGCCAGCAGCACCCGAATCATGCGCTGGAGCATAGATGACCCGGGGACCCGTGGCACCCCGTCATGGGTCAGGCGAGCCCGGCGTCGTGCGCGAGGAGGGCGACCTGCGTCCGGTTGCCGAGCTCCAGTTTGGTGAGGATGTGCGAGATGTGCGCCTTGACGGTCGCCAGGCTCATGAACAGCTCCGACGCGATCTGCGCGTTCGCCTTGCCCTGCGCGACCGCGAGCATCACGTCGTACTCCCGCGGTGACAGCCGACGTAGCTTCTCCTGCGCGATCGTGTGCGCGTCGGCCTGGGTGGCGGCGCGGTCCATCAGCCGCCGGGTGATCGCCGGCGACAAGATGGGGTCACCGGCCGCGACCCGTCGTACGGCGTCGACGATCTGGGCCGGGGGAGTGTCCTTGAGCAGGAACCCGCTGGCGCCGGCGCGGAGCGCGTGCAGCACGTTCTCGTCGGTGTCGAAGGTGGTGAGGACGACGACGTCGGGCGGATTCGTCCGGGCGCGCAGCCGGCGGGTCGCGACGATCCCGTCGACGCGGGGCATCCGCAGGTCCATCAGCACGATGTCGGGGAAATGGGCGTCGACGGCGGCCGGTACTTCGTCCCCGTCGGCGGCCTGCCCGACGACCGAGATGCCGTTCGCGCCGTCGAGCATCATCTCCAGGCTGGCCCGGACCAAAGCGTCGTCGTCCACCACCAGGACCCGGATCGGTGTCTGGTCGGTGGCCGCCGGTTCGCTCATGAAGGCCACGGTAGCGAGGCCTCGAGCCGGAAGCCGCCACTGGGCATCCGGCCGTGGTCGAGCGTGCCGCCGGCGAGTTGGACCCGTTCGGTCAGTCCGGCGAGACCGGTTCCGCTGCCTGGTGTGAGCGGCGTGCCGTTCGCGGAGGCCGGGTTCGTGAGCTCGATCCGCAGGCCGTCGCCCGGTCGTCCGGTCACCGTCACGGTCACCGGGTGGCCGGCGGCGTGTTTGCGGGCGTTCGTGAGACCTTCCTGGACGACCCGGTACGCCGTCCTTCCCGTTGCCGGTGGCAACGAGGTGGCATCCGCGACCTGATCGTCGTACCTGATGGTGGTGCCCGCGTCGCGCGACTCGTCGACCAGTGCGCGCAGGTCGCCGAACGTCGGTTGCGGACGCCCTTCGTAGACGTCCTCGTCGCGCAGGACGTTGATGACCTCGCGGAGCTCGCCGAGTGCCTGGTGTACGCCGGTACGGATCACGCCGGCCGCCTTCGCCAGCTTCTCCGGCGACGAGTCCGGGCGATACTCGAGCGCCCCGGCGTACGTCGCGAGCAGGGACAGGCGATGCGCCAGTACGTCGTGCATCTCGCGCGCCATCTTGGTGCGCTCGAGGGACCGCGCTTCGGCGACCCGGCGACCCTGCTCTGCCTCGGCTCTGCGGGCACGTTCTCGGAGTGACTCCAGCAGTTGCCGGCGGGCCTGGGCGCCCTGACCCCAGCCGAGGAGTGCGGCGTGGACGACGACGTCCAGTACGGCGAACCAGAGGAACGGGAGGCCGTGGATCGGTTGCCACAGGCCCTGGATCAGGTGCGCGACCGTGCCGGCCGCGGCAACGAGGAGGGCGGTGCGGAAGGGGCGGCGCATGGCCACGGTCAGGGTGCCGACGGTGGCGGGTGGGGTGGCGGCGGGGGAGAAGACCGCGAGTACTGCCAGCGCGATCGCGCCCGGCACCGGGCGGCGGATCACCAGCGGGATCAGCGCGACCGCGGCCAGCCCGACCGCGATGTCGAGCACCAGAAACCCGCGGTGCTCCGGATCCGGTATCCGCCCGACGATCGTCAGCGCGACCAGCATTGCCACGGCGCCGACAGCGACGAGCTCGACCGAACGCGACGACCTCCGCGTCTCCTCGGGTCGCTCCGGCGCGCACAACTCCTCCATGCCGCCGAGACTAGGCGGCCCACCGCGCCCGCCACCACCGACCAAAGTCGAACCCTCACCGACTTCCGGTCACCCGAGCCCTGCCGCGCCGCCGTCATCCTCCGCCGCACCGCCCTCAGCCCGTCCGAAGGGTGCTAGCTGGGCCGCCTGGTAGAACCCCCGGATATGAGCGGTCACCAGCTCGGCCGCGCGCTCCGGTTCACGCCCGCGCACCGCGGTCAGGATCGCCCGATGCTGGGAACGCAGCCCGACCGCCGTCGCCTCCCAGTCCGGCAGATTCGGTACGGCGGCCAGCACGTACCCGTGGATCGCCGACCGCAACGACGCCATCACCGCCGCGATCAGCACATTCCCCGCCAGCCCCGACAACGCGACATGGAACTCCGCGTCGAGCTGATGGAACTCCTCCGGCGGCAACGCGGCGTCGTCCATCCGGTCCAGCAGCTCCTCGGCGACCTTGAGCTCATCCGCACCGAGCTCCCGCGCCGCCGCCTCCCGCGCGGACCAGGACTCCAGCAGCAGCCGCGTCTGTACCACGTCCCCCATCGGCAGATGATTCGTTGCCAGGTGCAACCGCAGTACGGCGGTCAGCGGCGACACCGGCTCCGCCACGATCACCGCGCCCGCCTCGGGCCCCGACCCGGTCGCCGTCCGCACGACGCCCATCGCCTCCAGCACCCGGACCGCTTCCCGCACGGACGGCCGGCTGATCCCGAGCTGCTCCGCGAGCACCCGCTCACCCGGGAGGCGGCCGCCGATCCGCAACCGGCCCGCCGCCAGGTCGGCCTCCACCTGATGCAGGACCAGCTCGTAGTTCTTCATGTGGACGAGACTACCCGTGTGGTCGGACCACAGGGTAGGGTGTGGTCCGACCACAGAATCAGCCGGGAGACGTGATGACCGATCGCCAGATGCCCAAATGGTCCGAGCTGAAGCCGCTGCTGCGGCCGAAGCCGATCACGGTGAATCCGACCGAGCGGCGGCTGGAGAAGGCACTGACCATCGCGGACCTCCGGGCGATCGCGAAACGCCGTACGCCGCGCTCGGTGTTCGACTACACCGACGGCGCCGCCGAGGCCGAGATCAGCCTGCGCCGCGCCCGCCGGCTGTTCGCGGAGATGGAGCTGCAGCCCTCGATCCTGCGTGACGTGTCGGAGCTCGACCTCGGTACGTCGATCCTCGGCGGCCGCTCCGAGCTGCCGTTCGCGTTCGCGCCGACCGGTTTCACCCGGATGATGAACCACGAGGGCGAGAGCGCGGTCGTCAAGGTCGCCGAGGACATCGGCATCCCGTACGCGCTGTCCACGATGGGCACCACCTCGATCGAGGACGTCGCGGCCGCGGCGCCGAACGCGCGCAAGTGGTTCCAGCTGTACGTGTGGAAGGACCGCGACGCGGGCGAGGACCTGGTGAAGCGGTCGGCCGCCGCCGGGTACGAGGCCTTGATGCTGACCGTCGACGTGCCGGTTGCCGGCGCGCGTCTGCGCGACGTACGCAACGGTTTCACGATCCCGCCGTCGCTGACCGCGAAGACCGTGCTGGACGCGTCGCTGCACCCGGCCTGGTGGGCGAACCTGCTCACCACGCGCCCGCTGACGTTCGCCTCGCTGTCCACCTGGGACGGCACCGTCGCCGAGCTGCTCGACAAGCTGTTCGACCCGACGATGACGATCGACGACCTCAACTGGCTGCGTTCGATCTGGGACGGGCCGCTGATCGTGAAGGGTATCCAGACCGTCGAGGACGCCCGACGGGTCGTCGACGCGGGTGCGGACGCGGTCGTGCTGTCGAACCACGGCGGCCGTCAGCTGGACCGCGCCCCGACGCCCCTGCGCATCCTCCCGGACGTCCGCAAGGCGATCGGCAGCGACGCCGAGATCTACCTCGACACCGGCATCATGTCCGGTGCGGACATCGTCGCCGCGATCGCGCTCGGCGCGGACGCCTGCCTGGTCGGTCGTGCGTACCTGTACGGCCTGATGGCCGGCGGCCAGCGCGGCGTGGCCCGCGCCGCGGAGATCCTCACCAAGGAGGTACGCCGCACGATGGCGCTACTCGGCGTCTCCAGCGTGGCCGAACTCAACCCGTCCCACGTCCGCCTGCCCTGACAGGAACCTACAGCGGCAGGGTTGCCGTGATGCGCAGGCCGCCGGCCGGGGTGGGGTTCGCGGTGAGAGTGCCGCCGAGGGCGGTGGCTCGTTCGCGCATCCCGGAGATGCCGTTGCCTTCGGTCGGCGGGCCGGTCAGCGATTCGCCGTTGTCGTCGATCTGCAGCACCAGCGTCTGCTCGCCGTACTGGATCCGGACGGTCGCCGACGTCGCCCTGGCATGGCGTACGACGTTCGTCAGCGACTCCTGGATGATGCGGAACGCGGCGCGGTCCAGGCCGGTCGGCAGCGGGCGCGGCTCGCCGTGGACGATTTTGTGCACCTCCAGACCGGCACGCGACGTACGGCTGACGAGGTGGTCCAGGTGATCCAGACCGGCGACCGGCTGGCGGGGCGCGGACTCGTCCGACTGCCGCAGGATGCCGACGATCGAGCGGAGCTCGACCAGGGCTTCCTTGCTGGCTTCCTTGATCGCGGACAGCGCCGGAGCGGCCTGCTCGGGTTGCCGGTCGACCAGGTGGAGCGCGGTGGATGCCTGCACGTTGATGAGGGAGATGTGGTGCGCCACGACGTCGTGCAGTTCTTGAGCGATCCGGAGGCGTTCCTCGCCTGCACGGCGTAGCTCTTCCTCCTTCCGGGTGCGGGCGGCGGCCATGACCCGGTCGCGATGCGCGCGGAACAGTTCGCCGAGGAACCCGAGGACGGTGAAGCACGTGCCGACGAGCAGCACCTGGTACACGCCCTGCTCGTTGATGCCGAGGATCATCCGGCCACCGACGTGGCCGACGTACAAGGTGACCAGCCCGATCCAGCCTGCCAGCCGATGACCGAGGCGGATCGTGGTGAAGACCGCGATCACGAACGGGAAGACGACCGGGCCCCACGGATACTCGAGGAGCATGTACGTCAGCGTCGAGACAACCGTTGCCCACAGCACCGGGACCGTGTTGGTCCGCAGCCAGTACAAGGAGAGCCCGGCGATCATCAGCAGGACGACCATGAACCAGTCGGGCTCATGACGGTCCACCTGGCCGCGGGACGCACCGAACGTCCCGACCACCGTGAACACGGTCACCACCAGCGGCAGCAGGACGCGCCAGATGCGCGCCCCGTAGCTTGGGCTGGTGTCGGTCGTGCTCACAGTACGAAACCGTAGACGGCGCGCGGGGCGGGTGTCATCGTCGCCACGGAGTACACCGGCCTGCGCCCGCTGCGGTAGTTCAGTACTTGACCTTGTAGATCTTGTCCTCGTACGCCGGGCCGTAGTACTCCTCCAGCGTCGCGAGGTCGTCGTCGGGCCGCTCCAGCGCCTGCGCGATCCGCGCGCGGCGCGCCACCGCGTCGGGCTGCCAGGTCTCGGGCTTCCACAGCTTCGAGCGCAGGAAGGCCTTCGAGCAGTGGTGGAAGATCTCCTCGATCTCGACCAGGAGGGCGAGCTGCGGGCGGTTGCCCTTCACGATCATCTCGTCGAAGAACGGCGCGTCCCGGACGATCCGGGCGCGGCCGTTGATCCGGAGCGTGTCGCCCCGGCCGGGCAGGAAGTAGATCAGCCCGACGTGCGGGTTGGAGAGGATGTTGGTGAACCCGTCGACCCGCCGGTTGCCGGCGCGCTCGGGGATGGCGATCGTGGTGCCGTCGAGGATCTTGGTGAACCCGGCCGGGTCGCCCTTGGGGGAGACGTCGCAGGTGCCGTCGCCCGCGGAGGTGGCGATCAGGCAGAACGGCGAGGCCGCGAGCCACTGCCGGTCGAGGTCGTGCAGTTCCTTGCGGGTCTTGCCGGCGGCTGCTGCCAGCGGCTGCGGGACGATCTCCCGCAGTTCGTCGTACGTCGTGATCTCGACCAGTCCGGGGATCTCCATCAGGCGGCGTTCTCCTCTACCAGCGACGGCGTGGCGTCCTCGTTGACGGCCCTCGTCCGCGCAGCCCATCGTACGGCGGGACCAGTTGCGCAACTGGTCCCCAGGAACAGGGCGCCGACCGCGATCCAGCCGATCGGACCCCAGCCGAGGACGGCCGTGGTGAGCAGCGCCGGGCCGAGCATCCGCGCGATCGCGGGACCGGTGCCGAAGAAGCCCTGGTACTGCCCCTGCTTGCCAGCGGGGGCGAGTCCGAAGCTGATCTCCCAGGCGCCGGACGCGAGCTTCATCTCACCGAGGGTGAGGAGGGCGGCGGCCACGATCAGGGCGACAGCCGCGGCGGTGGGGCTCAGGTCGGCGGCCGTGACGGCGAAGACGGCGCAGGCGGTAAGCATCGCGATACCGGCGTACCGGACGGAACGGGCCGCGGTGCGCAGATCCTTGACAGCGTTGGCGATCCGGACCTGGAACAGCGTCACGCCGAGCGTGTTCACGATCATCAGCGAGGCTACGGCCCAGCTCGGCGCGTCGGTGCGCGTGACGATCCAGAGCGGGCCGACCAGGCTGATCAGCGGCATGAAGAGCAGCATGACGGCGTTGATCAGCGCGAGTACGGCGTACGGGCGATCGCGGAGTACTGCGAGCCTTGGCTCACCTGCGGTGCGGATGCTGACCGCGATGGGCGGGACCCGGCGGATGAGGGCGGCAGCGACCAGGAAGCTGAGGGCGTCGATCGCGAACACGATCAGGTACGCCGCTGTGTTGTCGAAGCGGAGCGCAACGCCGCCGAGAAGGGCTCCGACGGCGAGGCCCGCGTTGACAGTGGACTGCAGGAACGCGCGGATCCTGGTGCGCTCGGCTGGTCGTACCAGGCCGGCCAGGAGTGCCTGCCGTGCTGCCGTGAGGCCGGTCTGACTGCACGCGTAGACGATGGCGGCGATGAGGAAGGCTGCGAAGCTTCTGACCACCAGGAACGACGCGACCGAGGCTGCAGTGGTGAGGGCCAGCAGTGTTGCGGCGCCGCGTGCGCCGTAGTGGTCTGCGAGGTTCCCCAGCGGAACACCCGCCAGGAATCCGAGCAGCCAGGCGATCGTCAGCCCCAGGCCGACCTGCGCGGTCGAGAGTCCGACCACCCGGGTGAAGAACAACGCCGAGGTGACGACGAACGCACCGTCGCCGACCGAGTTGGCCAACTGCGCCATCGCCAAGCTCCGCGGCGCTCCGGCCGGCGGAAGCATCTGCCCAAGTCTGCTGCTCATGCACTCGAGCCTAGGGCCGCAACGGCCCAGCTCCGAGGTCCATTCTGACCGTGATCTGTTGGGCCATTTTGGTCTGTGGAAAACCCTGGGCGGGCGTCGGGATCGCGGCATCTTTACCAACATGAGCTTCGAGAACCTGCCCGCCACCTGGACCGACCACCCACTCACCGACCCCACTGTCACCGCCGACGTCGTGGACCTGATGGTCAGCCACGGCGACCGCCGGCGAGGCACCCTCACAGCAGTCGTCTGCGACCCCGACGCCCGCTACCGAGCCACCGTGATCATCGAGCTCCCACCCACGGTCGAGCTACGACGCCTGGCAGATCCGGACACCCGAACCATCCCCAACCCCAACGACCTCTGCCAAACCGCCCTGCACCCCATCATCCCCGCCGTCCGGACCGCGCCCGGCACCTCCCTGATCCTGGCCCTGGGCCGCCCCGGCCCCGCCCACCTGCCCGCCCACGACCAAGAATGGTCCCGAGCCGCCCACGCCATCTGCAAAGCCGCCGACGTGCACCTACTCGGCTTCTACATAACCACCAAAGAAGGCATCCACCAGTCCCACCCCGTCTCCGACCCGACCGCCGCCTAACCCCCGAACTCCGCGCTCAGCGGGCACGCCCACCCGCCGACCCCTGCGCCGCCCGCGACCAACCACGACCGAAACCGGCGCGCCCGCCCCGCCGGACCGGCGGCATGACCGCCCAGCAGACCTGGCGCGCCCACCTCCCCGCACCCCACACCCCGGCAACACCGCGCTCGCCGAGCGTGCCCACCCGCTAACCCCTGCACCGCCCGCGACCAACCACGACCGAAACCGGCGCACCCGCCCCGCCGGACCGGCGACATGACCGCCCACCAGACGTGGCGCGCCCACCTCCCCGCACCCACGCCCCCGCACCCACGCCCCGCCCCCACACCCACGCCCCCACCCACGCCCCCACCCACGCCCACGCCCCGCACCACGCCCCCACCCCGCACCACGCCCCCACACCCACACCCGAGGCCCCCACGCCCGAGGGCCCACGCCCGAGGCCCCACGCCGCGCTCGCCGAGCGTGCCGCATGTGCTGGTGCCCGACGACCCCGCGACATGACCGCCGCCCAGCGCAGCCGGCGCGCGTCCAGCCCTGCGCGCACCGAAGGGCGTCCTCGCCGTGGATGCCCCGGGCGCGCGGCCTGCGCGCTGGCACGGTCGTGCGCACGGGTGAACGCCCAGTGGAAGCGGCGCGTTCAGCCCTGCACATAGATCGAAGGCGTGGTCGCCCTACGTGCGTCGTGTGCGCGCCTCGCGCGCTGGCCCCGTCGAGCCCGCGACATGACCCTCCAGCGGAGACGGCGCGCTCGGCCCCGCGCGCCCACCGGGTGGATCGTCGACGCCTTGAAAGCGGGTTCTCCTGGTGCTGGCTCTTCTTGCCGCGGGTGCGGCGCGGTGGTGCCTTGCTCCGCGCGGGACGAGTCCGGTCGCGGGGTCATGGCTTATCGCGGGCGAGTCTCGTCGGTGTACCAGCGGGTGCCGTGCTCGGGCGGTACCTCGGCGAGTGGTGCCGAGCGCAGCTGCGGGGTAGGTGGTCAGCGGACGCCGCGGGGGCGGAATTGGATGCTGATTCGGGGGCCGATGTGGCCAGTGGCCTTGGGGATGGCGTGTTCCCACGTGCGTTGGCAGGAGCCGCCCATGACGATCAGATCACCGTGGCCGAGCGGATAGCGGAGGGTGGAGGAGACTTCCGCGCCGGAAGCGCCCGGGCGTGGGCGGAGGGCGAGCACCCTGGGTTCGCCGACGGACAGGATCGCGACCATCGTGTCCTCGTGGTTGCCGCGGCCGATGCGATCACCGTGCCAGGCGACGCTGTCCTTGCCGTCGCGGTAGAAGCACAACCCCGCGGTCCGGAACGGCTCGCCCAGTTCCTCTGCGTAGTACGCGCTCAAGGCGTCCCTCGCCTGGTCCAGGATCGGCAGCGGCAGGTCGGCGTTCTCGCCGTAGAAACACAGCAGCCGCGGTACGTCGACCACCCGGTCGTACATCTGCCGCCGCTCAGCCTGCCACGGCACGTCCCGCGCTAGCCGCTCGTACACCTGATCCGCTCCCGTCAACCACCCCGGCAGCACATCCACCCAGGCCCCACGCCCCAAGTCGGTGCGCACCACCCCACCCAACGCACCCAACGCCGGCTCCGCGAACGCATCGAACAACGAGCCCTGAAGATCAGCACCCATACCCCCACCCTACCCGAAACTCGAACACCTGTTCCCCGCATTCGTCGCGGCGTCCACAGGCCCGCTCGCGATGCGCCCGCCTCTGTGAGGCGCCTGCTCCCGAATTCTGGGCGTACCTCTGCGCTTACGGCGGGTGCCGCATGTGCTGCCGTGCTGCCGTGCTGCCGTGCTGCCGTGCTGCCGTGCTGCCGTGCCGCCGTGGGCCATGTCCCGTGCCCCGTGCCCGATGCCCGTGCCCGATGCCCGTGCTCCCGTGCCCCATGCCCGTGCCCCATGCCCGTGCCCCATGCCCGTGCCCCATGCCGGTGCCCATGCCGGTGCCCCGTGCCCCCGTGCCCCCGTGCTCCGTGCGGCCGTGCCTCATGCCCGTGCCCCCGTGCGGCCGTGCCACGTGCCGCCTTACCGCCTTACCGCCGTGCGGCCCCGTGCTCCGTGCCTCCGTGCGGCCATGCCCCGTGCTGCCGGATAAGGGTTCACGCCTTCCGGGGTGCCGGCTGACTCCTGGCGGTCCGATCTCCATGAGTCGGCGGCGGCCGGGGAGGCCAGTTCCGGCCAGACGCATACACCCTTTCAGTTGCACTTAACGTGTGACGTTTCCCCTTGTGGATAAGGGATCTAGCCGCATCGCCGATTTGGCCGACTCGTCAAAGCGCGATAGACTCGAACACATGTTCGAGACAACTCTGGATGCACTCTCCACCCGCGACCTCCTGGAAGAGGCCGCGCGATGCCGCGCCGTCGCCAACCAGGCCGACGCGCGGTTGCTGGAGTGCGCCCAGAGGTACGCCGAACGCTTTCACCCGTCGGTGTGCGGTGTTCGCCCAGGCCGCCGGGTGAGTGATGGTTCCGAACGCGCCGTCGTCCTAGGCGGCGACGGCTGCCCGGAGATTGCGGAATTCGCGATTGCCGAGTTCGCGGTCGTCATTGGGGTGTCTCCCGGAGTCGGCCGCGAACTGCTCGGCGACGCGTTGGCCTTGCAGTATCGCTTTCCCCGCACGTGGGCCGAGATCCTGGCCGGACAGGCGACGCCGTGGAAGGCGCGGAAGATCGCGCGTGCCTGCGCCAAGTTGGATCAGGCAGGCGCGGAATACGTCGACCGCCGGGTGGCGGCGATCGTGGACACCATCTCCCCGTATCGACTGGAGAAAATCGTCGATGCGGCGAAGAAGTGCGCCGACCCGCAAGCCGCAGCCGAAGAAGCCGCCGAGGCGGCTGACAAGCGCGGCGTGTATGTCGGTTCAGGCGACCGTCAGGGCAACAAGACGATCTACGTCATCGCGCCCGCGGCGGCGGTGAACCGGCACGATGCCGCCGTCGCCGGCATCGCCGAAGCCCTGAAGGCACTCGGCGACACCCGCCCGATCCAGCGCCGCCGCGCCGACGCGATCGGAATCATCGCAGACCCCCGCTTCACCCAAGAGCTCCTCAACCAGGCCCACAACCAACCGAGCGGCCAGGCCGACGACCAGCCGAACCACCTGATCGTTCGGCCGAATGACCAGCTAGGTCAGCCAAGCGATCAGCTGGATCAGCCGAGTGACCAGGTGGTTCAGCCGGGTGACCGGCTGGATCAGGCGAGTGACCAGGTGGTTCGGCCGGGTGACCGGCTGGATCAGCCAAGCGACCAGCTGGATCGGGCGACTGGCCAGGTGGTTCAGCCGAGTGACCAGCTGCATCAGCCAAGCGACCCGTTGGATCAGAGGAGTGACTACGGACTCGCGTGTTCTGTCGATCGGCATGGTTCGTGTGATCCTCCGGTCCCACCGGCCCGCGATCTGGAGGACACGGTCGAACCAAGCGGTCTGCTCGACGTACAGGAGCCGGTGGGCCCCTTGGATGATCCGTGGCTGGAGGATGCCGGGCGGGATGATCCCGATCCGCCGGCAGATCCGTTCGACCGGTGGGCAGCAGTCGATGCCGGCAATGCAAGCAGCGAACCCGAGGACGGTTCGGCGATGGATGCTGCCGGCCTGCGGGCGCTTGATGCGCGGCTCGCGCAGATCAAGCACGATGCCTACACCAACCCCAGCTACCTCAACCACCAGAGCAACCTGGACTACCGGAGCACCGGTGCAAACGCAGACAGCTCAAGTAGTCCCGAGAGCCCCGGTGGTCCGGGACCAAGTAGCGCGGGACGATGGACTGCGGGCCAAGGAGGTGCGGGTGGTTCAAGGCATCCGGCCGGGGGAGAGGTGCGTCCCGAGCCGTTGTCCGTGGGACATGAGCCTGTGGAGCGGGTGCGTGCTCGGGAGGTGCGCCCGGGGAAGACTGAGATCATCGTGCATTTGACCGATCACACCCTTGGTACCGGGAGCGGCGTGTTGCGGGCCGAGACGATTGGGCCGCTGCTTGCGTCTCAGCTGACCGAGCTCGTCGGGCACGGGCCGTACATGGTGAAGCCGGTGATCGATCTCAATGACGCCGTGAGTGTCGACGCGTACGAGATTCCGACGAGGATCCGGGATCGGGTGAAGCTGATGTATCCGGTGGAGTTGTTCCCGTATGGGACCCGCGAGAGCAGCGACACGATCGATCTGGACCACATCGAGCCCTATGACCCGCACGGTCCGACCGGCCAGACGAACACCAGCAACCTGGCGCCGCTGGGCCGATTCGGTCACCGGGTGAAGACGCATGCCCGTGGATGGAGTGTGCGCCGCGTCGACCACAAGACGCTGGTATGGACGACGCCGCATGGCTTCTCGTTCCGCGTCGATCCCACCGGGACCCATCGGGGAGACCTGCCGATCGGCGAGACTGCGGTACGTCGACCTGCCAGCCAGTCCTGCCCTGGAGGATGAATGTCGCGACTGCTGATCCGCAATGTGTCCGTGCTGGTCGTACCCGAGCAGGGGGAGTGCCGCGTCGAAGAGGGGCGGGATATTCACGTTGAGGATGACCGGATCGTTGCCATCACGCCGACGTCCGCGTCAGGCGGTCGCGAGGCGTCTCGGTCGGATGGGCACGAGGCGGCTGGGTCGGGTGGGCGTGAGGTGGGCTCGTCAGGTGGGCGTGAGGTGGGGTCGTCGGGTCGGCACGGTGGTGTGGGGGAGGTTGTTGAGGGGGCGGGGTTGTTGGCGGTGCCTGGGTTGGTGAATTCGCATACGCACAGTCCGATGGTGATGATGCGTGGCGCGGCGGAGGACCTGGGGATTGAGGATTGGTTCAATCGGCGGATCTGGCCGATGGAGGTGAATCTGACGCCGGAGCGGGTTCGGGTGGGGGCGCGGCTGGCGTGTGCGGAGATGTTGCTGGCCGGCGTGACGACCTTCGTGGATCACTACTTCCACGCCGATCAGATCGCGGCCGCCGCGATCGAGGCCGGGATCCGGGCGGACATCGCGCCGACGTTCTTCTCGTCCGCGGGGCAGGAGGCGATCGACGCCGCGATCGAGACGACCCGCCGGCTCAGCAGCCTTCATCCGCGTGTGACCGCGAGCCTCGGGCCGCACGCGACGTACACGGTGACCGACGAGGACCTGCGGCGTACGGCGGACCTCGCGCGAGCTGAAGGTCTGCGCATCCACCTGCACGCCGCCGAGACCGACGACCAGACGCAGGCCTCGCTCGACAAACACGGTGTTACGCCGGTGCAGGTGCTCGAGCGAACCGGAGTGCTGGACGCCGGCGCCCTCATCGCGCACTGCTGCGGCATCCGCCCGGACGATCTGCCGATCCTCGAGCGGTACGGCGATCGCACCACGGTGGCCAGCTGCCCGAAGGTGTATCTCAAGCTCGCGATGGGTGAAGTCACGCCGATCAAGGGCCTGCGGTCCGTCGGTGTAGACGTTGGCATCGGTACCGACGGAGCCGCCGTGCACAACACGCTGGACGTCTGGGAAGCGATCCGCATGGTCGCCCTGACCCAGAAGCAACGTGAACACGAGGCCGAGTGGATGACGCTGTCCGACACCCTCCGCCACGCAACCCGGGGCAGTGCGGCCGCGGCCGGTCTGACGGGCAGCGTCGGCGTACTCGAACCCGGCCATCAAGCGGACATCGCGCTCGTCGACCTCAGCGCACCTCACAACCAACCGGTCCACGACCCACGCGCCGCACTCGTGTACTCCGTCCGCGCCTCCGATGTCGTCACCGTCATGGTCGCGGGCAAAGTCGTCGTCCGCGATCGTCAGCTCACGACGATGGATCTACGGGAAGCCCTGGCGGAGGCGCAATCTCTGGCGCACACGCTGGTGGACCTGTCCGCGGGGGGCGCAGTCCAGCACTACGCCCCCTGACAACGGTCAGCTGATGGTGAGGATCTTGTTCACCGTGTACACCGGCGCGTGGTCCGCGTCACCGGGAAAGAAGACCCGGTAGGCGATCTGACCGCGCACGGCCGGCCGGATCCCGAATGCGTACTTGCCCGACGTACTGAGCTTCACCGACGCGATCGACCGCCACACCTTGTTGCCGTACTGCTGCAGGTACACCGGATGCCCGTAGTGCGCCGGCGCCACGTACCCGCTGAACGCCGTCGTCCCACCCAGCCGGATGGACGAAGGCGACAGCACCGCCGAAATCGTCGGCCGGACCTGCACGGTGACATCCGGGGTACGCGTCCCCATCAGGTCCCCGTTGCCCGGGAAAGTGAGCATGTACACCGACGACACCAACGGCTTGTGCGTCACCGACACAGTCCCCGTCGACGACGTCTTCAACGCCGCCAGCAACGTGAACTTCGACGACGTCTTCGGCCGCACGTACACGTTCACCGGCAACCCGGCATACGCCACATTGTCGATCCGCAACGTACTCCCGCGCACCGTGACCGCCCCGCCGTAACTCACCAGCGTCGACGTCAAACGGATCCCCGACTTCATCCCCAGCAGTTGCGTCGCCGCGATCGGACTGACCTTCCCAGCCCGGTCCTTCACCCACGCCCCATAGGTGTACGTCGTCGACTGAGCCAGCCCGGTGTCCTTCACCGCGGACCCCGTCCCCGCGTACACCAGCGTCCCCGTGCTGATCGTCGGCGCCCTGCTCCCCACGTTCCGCCGCACGATCACCTGGTCGAGATCGCTCATCGCCGGGACCTTCCACGAAAGGTTCGCCGCCAGATACAGCCCGGAACCGTCGAATGATCCCACGGCACGGGGCGCGACATCCGCCGTCGAGAACACACTGCTGTACGGCGCCAACGCAGCCCCACCGGCCTCCCGCACACCGTTGACCACGATCCGGTACGCCGTTGCGTCCAGCAACGGCACCGTCGGCGTGATGACGGCCTTCCGGCTCGCCGCGTCGTAAGCGACCGTCGCCCCCACCGTCGAGCCGGTCTTGCCGTTGACCAGCCGAACCGTCGACGCCGAAACACCCTCCACGTCCCGCGCGAACGTCACCGATGGATGCGCCGTCACAGCCGCAGTTGACGACGACCCGGCCGGCTGCACGTCCTGCACCGGGTAGTCGGTACCAGACGCAGCATCAACAGAGGTCGTCGGCTGCACGCTCAAGCTGTACCGCCGCGTGTCCCGCGACCCGTTGGCGTTGCGTACGGCGATGTAGATCACCGACCCCGTCATCGGCACCTTGACCGTGGCGGTCGGGAAATCGGGCTCCTGGCACCCCGTGTCCGGGTCGACAGGCGTCGTCGGGTACGGCGCGCTCGCATGAGCCAGTGACCGCAGATTGCCGTCGTACACGTCGATCTGCGGCCCGAAGTTCGACGAGTAGATGCAGTTGAACTCGGACCCCTTCGCGCTCACCACGAGCTTGTCGGCCGTCGTCGCCGTCCACTTGTACCAGTCGACCTCGCCCTCGGTGCTGATCTGCGTCAGCGAGGAGCTCGTCGTCAGGTGCACCGCCCGCGACGGCTCGTCGTTCCCGTCCGGCGGGTTCATCGGGAAGTCGGTCGTCCACCTTCCGCCGAGCGCGGCGTACGCGTCGACGATGCCGTGACCGAAGTACGGGTCGATGCCCCGCGGGCCCGCGTCCCGCGCCAGTACCTTCAGCCGCTGCGCAACCTGTGCGGCCGTCAGCGTCGGCCACTTGTTCTTCACCAGCGCCGCGATCCCGGTGACGACCGGCGCCGAGCAAGAGGTCCCAGTGCAGTACCAGTACGGCTCGTACTCCGGGGGAGTCAGCGCCCGCGATCCCGTGCTCAACAGGTTCCAGCCGGGCGCGGCCACGTCCACCCAGTCGCCGTACGAGCTGAAACTCGTCAACGCACCGCCCGCGTTCGTCGCGCCGACCGCGATCGCCTCCGGGTACGCCGCCGGGTACTGCACGACATCGTTCCCGTCGTTGCCAGCAGCAACCACGACCACGACGCCCTTGGCGTACGCACGCTTGACGGCGTCATGCAGTACGGCGTTGTCGCCCGGACCGCCGAGCGACATGTTGATCACCTTGGCGCCATGAGCAACGGCCCAGTCGATGCCCTCGGCAATGTCAGCGTCGTACCCGGCGCCGTTGGAGTCGAGCACCTTGACCGGCATGGCCTTCACGTTCCAGCCGACACCGGCGACGCCGATGCCGTTGTTCGCGCCGGCCGCGATGATGCCGAGTGTCATGGTGCCGTGGCCGTTGTCGTCGACCGGGTTCGGCCGGGTGCTGGACACCGCGTTGTACCCCGGCACCAGGTGCCCGACGAGATCCGGATGCCCGGCGTCCACCCCGGTGTCGAGCACGGCGACGATCTGGTTGCCCGTCGACTTCGTCAGATCCCACGCCTCCGGGACCCGGACCGTGGACAAGGACGACCGCTGATCGGTCGCGTAGTAGTCGTCGTTCGGCGTCGCCGACATGTAGCGCTTGTAGTTCAGCGAGGCCAGCTCGACCGCCGGGTCGGCCTTCAGTTTCTTCAGCAGGTCCGGCGCCGGTACGTCGCTCTTGAGTTTCACGACGTTCGCGGCGACCGGATCCTCGGCCGTCGCACCGTGCTTCGACACCGCGGCCTTCCGCGCCGACGAGGTCGCCTTCGGCTTGAACTTCACCACCACCGTGTTCGGTTCGAACTCGGCCGCCGCGGAGCGGTGGCCGTTGAACTTCGGGTAGTACGGCTTCGGCTGTGCCGCGGAGCCGGAGGAGCCGGTCAGGACGACCAGCGAACTCGCGACCAGAGCCGCGGGCAGCCCGAGGCGCAGCAATCGAGCAGGGCGGAATGACACGGGACCCCCCACTGGGTCAAAGCAGTAGACCAGCGGAGTATGACAGAGGCCGGAGAAGCTGTGCAGACCAGAATCCCTGTCAGAAGCTGCAGCCCTAAGCTACTCGCCATGACCGCAGACCTGGCTTCCTGGCGGAGGACTCCGTTCGCCGGCGGCGGCCTGACCTACGACTGCTACGAGAAAGGCGCCGGGCCGGGGGTCGTGCTGATCCCGGAGATCCCGGGGCTCACACCGGAGGTGGCCGCGTTCGGCGAACACCTGGTGAGCGCGGGGTTCACAGTGGTGATCCCGTCCCCGTTCGGTACGCCGGGACGCCCGGAGACGATCGGCTACACGCTGGGTGTGATCGCGCGGCTGTGTGTGTCGAAGGAGTTCCGGTGCTTCGCGGCGAACGCCGAGCGGCCGATCACGAAGTACCTGCGGGCCGTGGCGACCGATCTGGCGGCGCGGACGCCCGGGCGCGGGGTCGGCGTGATCGGGATGTGCTTCACCGGCGGGTTCGCGCTGGCCACCGCGGTCGAGGACGTGGTGACGGCGCCGGTCCTCAGCCAGCCGTCGACGCCGTTCCCGGTGAGCGCGAAGCTCCGGCGCGATCCGGGGTTGTCGGCCGGCGAGCTCGAGACGGTGACGGGGCGGACCCGCACCGACGGGCTGTGCGTCCTCGGGATGCGGTTCAGCCAGGACCGGATGGCGCCGGCTGCGCGGTTCGCGACGCTGCGTGCGCAGCTCGGTGACGCCTTCGAGGTGATCGAGCTGGACTCCGGGCCCGGCAACGCCGACGGGTACGGACGGAGCGCGCATTCGGTGCTCACCCGGGACCTGCGCGAGGACCCGCCGAACTCGGCGTACCACGCCCGCACCCGGGTGGTGGAGTTCCTCCGGGAGCACCTGACCGCAACGGCCTGACGACTGTCCGTGCGGAAATGTCAAAAACACGTTGAGTAACCCGCACGGTGTGATTCGGTGGCCCTCAGGCAGGAAATCCTGTCAGTGCCTGGGGGCGATCGTTGCTGTCCGCAAGGCCGGGAAAGCGGTGGGTGACGCCATCATTTTTCCTCTGGTCGTGGGTACCGCAGACATGACACGATCGGCCACCGAGGCACCACAGGGGACTGGGACGAGTGAGGCTGTATGAACGGGCGGACAGCGCAGGAACGCCGGATCCCGGCGAACGGGACCGCGGCGGCGAACGGGACCAATGGTCACTCTCCGCAACCAAGCACTCACCTTGACCCACCTGGCGAGTGGCAGGCGGACCAGCACATCGGCGAGATCCACCCGGACCAGCCGCAGGAGGTCGTGCCGCGGTCCGAGTGGCTGTCCGAGGTCCGGGACCGCCCGCGGGAGTCGAACGGTACGACGCTGCGCCAGTTCAACACCCCGGTGCGCGTGGACGAGATCGCGGTCGCGGCGATGACACTCGCCGAGGACCTGCACGCCGCGACCCAGAACATGCCCGACTCCGTCGAGCTGCGGCGCTTCCGGCGGGACCTCGACCAGGCCACGACCACCTTCCGCGACCTGGCGAGCAGGCTGGAGGTCACCGCCGGCAAACTCGTCCGCCTGGCCGCGAACGAGGGCCACGCCTGCGGGGTCGGCTGGGGTGTCTGTCCCGAGCACGGCCTGACACTGATGAACGTCGGCGAAACCGTCACCTGCCACGTCCTCGGCTGCGGCCGCGAGAACGTCGGCGAGGTCGAGCGCTGCGAGCACCCCGTCGCCTACCGCGTCGTCGACGCGGCCGGCCCGTCCCTCCTCACCTGCTCCGGCCACGCCATCGCTTGCCGCCTCTACTTCGACAACCCGGTAATCACCGCCACCGCCGACAGCATGGAACTGTTCTAGCGCGTTGGTGGAGTAGTAGGACGTACTGACGTCAAAGGCGCTTGGCCTTTGAACGTGCACCCGCCGTTGCTCAGACGGGGGTAGTAGTCGGCAGAGCAGGCCGTGCCGTCCTCGTCGAGGGACGGATGCCTGCGCCAGCCGGGAGAAAGTTTCGTGAGGGTACAAACCTCTACAAACTCCTGCAAAAACTTGACTGTTGCGAACTCTTGACGCCCGGACGGCGTGAACTTAGTTTGTTGGCTCAACAGACAAATTCTGCGAGGGGTGTCCGGATGACGTTGACCGATGGCCGCCGCCCGGGGAGCCGGGGCGTCGCCGCCGATCACGTCTCGCTCCGGCGCAACAACCTCTCGGTCGTACTGCGGCACGTCCGCGACCTCGGTCCGCGCTCGAGGGCCCGGATCGCCGGTGAGACCGGTCTGAACAAGGCGACCGTGAGCAGCCTGGTCGCCGAACTCGTCGAACGCGGTCTGCTCCGCGAAGGCTCCGCCGACTCCAGCCGCGCCCTCGGCCGCCCCGGTCAGCTCGTCGAACTCGACGGCACCGGCGTGTGCGGTGTCGGCGCCGAGGTCAACGTCGACTACCTCGCCGTCGCGGCGCTCGACCTTGCGGGCAACGCCGTACTGGAGAAGCGGGTCCCGGTGGACGTCGCACACCTCGACCCCGGTACGACACTCGACCGGCTCGCGGAGCTGGTGGAGGAAGCGGTCGCGGCCGTGGTGGCGCGCGGAGGACAGCTGGCCGGCGTCACGCTCGCCGTCCCGGGCCTGGTCGAGGGCAGGACGGGTGACTTGAAGCTCGCGCCGAACCTCGGCTGGGGCGAGCTGTCGGTGGCCCGGGAGATGCGCCGGCGGCTGGGCGAACCGGCGTACCCCCTGCACGTCGACAACGAGGCGAACCTCGCGGCACTGGCGGCGTACGCCGAGCTGCGGGGGAGCGGCGACGAATCGGTGCACGACCTCGTGCTGCTGACCGGTGCGGTCGGCGTCGGTGGCGGTGTGGTCGCCGGAGGGCACCTGCTGCGCGGCGGTGCCGGGTACAGCGGTGAGGTCGGGCACATGCCGGTCGCCCCGCCCGGGCGGACCTGCGGGTGCGGGCGGACCGGCTGCTGGGAGACGGTCGTCGGACTGACCGCACTGTTGCACAAGGCAACGGACAGGGACGATCCGGTCCGGGACCCGTCGCTGGACGTGGAGCAACGGCTCGCCGGGATCATCCGGCGCGCCGAAGCGGGGGACGTGCGGACGCTGTCCGCGCTGAAGGACGTCGGCACCTGGCTGGGAATAGGGGGAGCGATCCTGGTGAACATCCTGAACCCGGACGTGCTCGTGCTCGGCGGCTACTTCGCCGTCCTCGGGCCGTGGCTGAGAGAACCACTGGAGAAGGCGATCCGCGAGCGCGTGATCGCACCGGACGGCGGCGGCTGCCGGGTCGTCCGGTCGGAGCTCGGCTTCGCGGCGGCCGTTCGCGGCGGCGCACAGATCTCGCTCGACCAGGTCTTCGTCGACCCGACCAGGATCGGGGCCACACCATGACCGACCTGCTCAACATGTTCGGGATCGTCAAGGAGTTCCCCGGCGTGCGGGCCCTCGACGGGGTGGACCTCGATGTCCGCGCCGGTGAGGTGCACTGCCTGCTCGGGCAGAACGGCGCGGGCAAGTCCACACTGATCCGGGTGCTGACCGGCGCGCACCAGCCGGACGCAGGCATGATCCGGATCAACGACGCACCGGTCCAGCTGAACAGCCCGACTGCCGCGATCCAGCTCGGCATCGCCGCGATCTACCAGGAGCTCGACCTGGTCCCCGACCTGACCGTTGCCGAGAACATCTTCCTCGGCCACGAGCCGTCCCGCTACGGCTTCAGCCGGTCCCACGAGGCGAACACCAGGGCACGCGCGATCCTGCAGGGCCTCGGCCACGCCGAGATCCCCGTGCACCGCTCGGTCGGCTCGCTCCCGGCCGCCGGGCAGCAGATCGTCAGCATGGCCCGCGCGCTGTCCCGGGACGCCCGCCTGATCGTGATGGACGAGCCGTCCGCGGTCCTCGACCCGGAAGAAGTGGCGAACCTGTTCCGGGTGATCCGCGGCCTGACCGAGCGCGGTGTCGCGGTCGTCTACATCTCACACCGGCTCGAGGAGATCCGCGAGATCGGCGACCGGGTCACGGTGCTCAAGGACGGCGCCACCGTCGCGACCGGCCTGGACGCCCGCCAGACGCCCACCAAGGAACTCATCCAGCTGATGACCGGCCGGTCGATCGAGTACGTCTTCCCGCCCCGCAACGAGATCCCCGAGACAGCGCCGGTCGTGCTCGAGGTCGTCGGCCTGAGCCGGCCTGGTGAGTTCGCCGGGATCGAGTTCGAGGTGCGGGCCGGGGAGGTCCTCGGCCTGGCCGGACTGGTCGGTTCCGGGCGTTCCGAAGTACTCGAGACTGTGTACGGCGCTCGGCGGCCGGCCACCGGGTCGGTCCGCGTCGACGGCGCGGTACTGCGTCCCGGTCGGGTGCAGGATGCGGTCAAGGCCGGGGTCGGACTCGCGCCGGAGGAACGGAAGAGTCAGGCGCTGCTGCTCGACGAGGCGGTGTTCAAGAACATCACCGTGTCGACGCTGGGCCGGTTCGCCAGCACCGGGTTCCTGAACAGCCGCGCCGAGCGGGACGCGGCGCGGAAACTGACGCAGGCGCTGGACGTTCGCCCGACAGGGGTGGACCACCCGGTGCGCAACCTGTCCGGCGGGAACCAGCAGAAGGTCGTGCTCGCCCGGTGGTTGCTGCGGGAGTGCCGCGTCCTGCTGCTGGACGAGCCGACGCGGGGGGTGGACGTCGGCGCGCGGTCGGAGATCTACGCGCTGATCCGTTCGCTGGCGTCCAACGGGCTCGCGATCGTGCTGGTCTCCAGCGAGGTCGAGGAAGTGCTCGGTCTGTCCGACCGGGTCGTCGTACTGCGGGAGGGGCGAGCCGTCCACACGGGGCCCGCGCAAGACATCGACGAGCACCAGGTCCTCGACCTGGTGATGGAAGGAAGTGCCCTGTGATGAGTGAGGCCACTGATGACGATTGAGGGAGGCACAACACCGTCGCGGCAGGACACCGTCACCCCGCCGGCGACGCAACGCTCGACGACGGACCTGCTGAGGACCGGCGCCGGCCGCAACCTCGGGCTCGTGGTCGCCCTGGTGCTGCTGTGCGTCGTCGGTGTCGCCACAGCGGGCGACACGTTCGCGACCGGTGCCAACGTGCTGACCATCCTGCGGCTGGCCGCCGTCATCGGCGTGGTCAGCGTCGGGATGACGTTCGTGATCACCGGCGGCGGGATCGACCTGAGTGTCGGCGCGATGGTCGCGCTGGCATCGGTGTGGGCGACCACGCTGGCCACGCAGCAGATGGCCGCCGACTACCACTGGATCTTCATGGTCACGACGGCGCTCGTGGTCGGCTCCGCCTGCGGCCTGGTCAACGGCCTGCTGGTTGCCTACGGCAAGGTCGTGCCGTTCATCGCGACGCTCGCGATGCTGGCGGCGGCCCGTGGCCTGGCCGAGATCCTGTCCGACCGGAGGACGCAGATCATCTCGGTCAACTCGTTCGTCGACTTCTTCGGCGGCTCGCTGATCGGCGTACCGGTCCTGGTCTGGATCTTCGTGCTGGTGGCCGCGGCCGGTTGGGTGCTGCTGAACCGGACCACCTTCGGCCGCCGCACCTTCGCCGTCGGCGGGAACGCCGAGGCCGCCCGCCTGGCGGGTATCAAGGTCCAGCGTCACACCGTGGCGCTGTACGTCCTGGCCGGACTCTGCTGCGGGATCGCCGCGGTGATGCTGATGGCGCGGACGACAACGGGGAGCTCTACTCACGGTCAGTTGTACGAACTGGACGCGATCGCGGCGGTGGTGATCGGCGGCACGTTGCTGTCCGGTGGCCGCGGCACGATCGTCGGCACCGTGTTCGGCGTACTGATCTTCACGACGTTGAACAACGTCTTCACTCTCAACAACCTGAGCATCTCCGCCCAGTCGGTGGCGAAGGGCGCGATCATCGTGATCGCCGTCCTCCTCCAGCAACGACTGGCGCGTCGCACCACCGGCTCATAGAAGGAGGACAAAGATGTCCAGACGCTCCGCCCGGACGCTCGTCGTCACAGGCCTGAGTGTGCTCGCACTCGCCGCCTGCACGAGCAACACCCCCAAGGCCGAGGAGAAGTCCGGCAGCGCGCCGGCCGGCCCGGCCGCGGTCAAGAACGACGAACCCGGCCAGAAGGTCAAGATCGGGTTCTCCGCACCCGCCGCCGATCACGGCTGGATGGGTGCGATCACCAAGGCCACCCAGGCCGAGGCGAAGAAGTACCCGGATGTCGAGTTGATCGTCGCCGAGGGCACCAACGACGTGAACCTGCAGATCAGCCAGGTCGAGACGTTCATCAACCAGAAGGTCGACGCCATCGTCCTGCTGCCGTTCGACGGGGCCGCGCTCACCCCGGTCGCGACGAAGGCGATGGAGGCCGGCATCACGGTGGTGAACGTTGACCGCGAGTTCGACAGCCCGTTCGCCGCCCGGACGACGATCCTCGGCGACAACCACGGGATGGGTGTGTCGGCCGGCACGTACGTCTGCCAGGAACTGAAGGGCAAGAAGGACGCGGTGGTCGCGGAGATCGCCGGGATCGACTCGCTGCCGTTGACTCAGGACCGCAGCAAGGGCTTCAAGGAGGCGCTCGCGGACTGCGGCCTGAAGGTCAGCAACCGGGTGGCCGCCGACTTCACCGTCGAGTCCGGTGAGAAGGCCGCCGCCAACCTGCTGCAGGCCGCGCCGAAGATCGACGCGATCTGGAACCACGACGACGACCAGGGCGTCGGCGTGATGGCCGCGATCAAGAACTCCGGCCGCAAGGAGTTCTTCGTGGTCGGCGGGGCCGGCTCGGCGAACGTGATGCGGGACATCAAGTCCGGCAACTCGTTGCTCAAGGCCACCGTCATCTACCCGTCCACGCAGGGTGCAGACGGCGTCCGGCTGGCCCGGCTGCTGGTGCAGAAGAAGGCCCTCGGCGACCTGGTGGAGGTCGAGGTGCCGAGGACCGTGCAGCTGTACGCGCCGGTGGTGACCAAGGACAACGTGGACCAGTACCTGCCCACTGCCTTTGAAAGCTGATCGACAGAGCTACCGACAGAGCTAAGAGGAGAGCAATGACGAACCTGGGCATCGGCCTGATCGGCTACGCGTTCATGGGTGCGGCCCATTCGCAGGCCTGGCGGAGCGCGCCGCGCTTCTTCGACCTGCCGCTGGACCCGGCGATGAACGTCCTGTGCGGCCGCAACGCCGAGGCCGTCCAGGCGGCCGCGACGAAGCTCGGCTGGAAGGAGACCGAGACCGACTGGCGCAAGCTGCTCGGCCGCGACGACGTCCAGCTGGTCGACGTGTGCACGCCGGGGGACAGCCACGCCGAGATCGCGATCGCAGCCCTGGAGGCCGGCAAGCACGTCCTGTGCGAGAAGCCGCTGGCCAACACCGTCGAGGAGGCCGAGGCGATGACCGCCGCGGCCGAGTCGGCGAAGGCCAGGGGGACCAGGTCGATGGTCGGGTTCACCTACCGCCGGGTGCCGGCGATCGGGCTCGCCCGGCAGCTCGTCGCCGACGGCAAGCTCGGGACGATCCGGCACGTGCGGGCGCAGTACCTGCAGGACTGGATCGCCGACCCGGAGGCGCCGCTGTCGTGGCGGCTGGACAAGGAGAAGGCCGGATCGGGTGCGCTCGGCGACATCGGCGCGCACATCATCGACCTGACGCAGTACATCACCGGCGACACGATCGGCGAGGTCAGCGCGCGGCTCGAGACGTTCGTGAAGGAGCGCCCGGTCGCCGCCGAGCACTCCGGCCTGGCCGGTACGGCGGGCACCGAACGCGGACCTGTGACCGTCGACGACGCGGCCGTGTTCCTGGCCACCTTCCGCTCCGGTGCGCTGGGCGTCTTCGAGGCGACCCGCTTCGCCACCGGCCGGAAGAACGGCATCCGCATCGAGATCAACGGAAGCCTCGGCAGTCTGGCGTTCGACTTCGAGGACATGAATCTCCTGCATTTCTACGACGCCACCGAAGACTCGAGGACGGCGGGCTTCCGCCGCATCCTCGCCACCGAACCCGTGCACCCGTACGTCGCCGCCTGGTGGCCGCCGGGTCACCTGCTCGGCTACGAGCACGGGTTCACCCATCAGGTCGTCGACCTGGTCACCGCGATCGCCGAAGACGCCGATCCGGAACCGTCGTTCGCCGACGGGCTGCGTGTCCAGCGGGTGCTGGCCGCGGTCGAGGCCAGCTCGGCATCCCGACAATGGCAGGAGATTCCTGAATGACTGACTACACCCCGACCAAGGACGACAAGTTCTCGTTCGGTCTCTGGACCGTGGGCTGGGAGGGCGTCGACGTCTTCGGTACGGCGGTGCGCCCGGCGATGGACCCGGTGCACGCCGTCGAGAAGCTCGCGGAACTGGGCGCCGCGGCGGTCACGTTCCACGACGACGACGTCGTTCCCGACGACTCCACCCGTGGACAGGTGCTGGAGCGGTTCACGAAGGCGCTGGCCGAGACCGGCATGAGCGTCGAGATGATGACCACGAACCTGTTCGCGCACCCGGTCTTCAAGGACGGCGGCCTGACCGCCAACGACCGTCAGGTACGGCGGTACGCGCTGGCCAAGGTCCTGCGCAACGTCGACCTGGCGGCCGAGCTGGGCGCGACGACGTACGTGCTGTGGGGCGGCCGTGAGGGTGCGGAGTCCGGCGGTTCGAAGGACGTGCGGGCGGCGCTGGACCGGTACAAGGAGTCGCTCGACCTGCTGTGCGCCTACGTGCGCGAGCAGGGGTACGACATCCGGTTCGCGATCGAGCCGAAGCCGAACGAGCCGCGCGGTGACATCCTGCTGCCCTCGATCGGGCACGCGATCGCCTTCATCAACGATCTCGCCGACCCCGACCTGGTCGGGATCAACCCGGAGGTCGGGCACGAGCAGATGGCCGGGCTGAACTACGCGCACGGGATCGCGCAGGCCTTGTGGCACGGGAAGCTGTACCACATCGACCTCAACGGGCAGCACGGTCCGCGGTTCGACCAGGACCTGCGCTTCGGCGCCGGCAACCTGCGCGAGGCGTTCTGGACGGTCGACGTACTGCAGGGGTCCGGAAGCTACCCGGCGTACGACGGCCACATCCACTTCGACTACAAGCCGCCGCGGACCGAGGACGAGGAAGGCGTCTGGGAGACCGCGCGCGGATGCATGCGCAACTACCTGATCCTGCGGGAGAAGGTGCGGGCGTTCCGCGCCGACCCCGAGGTCGCGGAGGCGTTCGCCGCCGCACGGGTCGCGGAGCTGGCCGAACCCACCCTGGCCGAGGGTGAGTCGCTGGCCGACCTCCGCAACGCGACGTACGACCGGGACGCGCTGGCCGAGCGCGGTCTGGGGTTCGAACGGCTGGACCAGCTGGCGATGGAGCACCTGCTCGGTGTCCGGTAAGGAGTAGACGACATGGCTCGACCGATCACGCTGTTCACCGGCCAGTGGGCCGACCTGCCGTTCGAGGAGGTGGCCAGGCTGGCGTCGTCGTGGGGATACGACGGGCTGGAGATCGCCTGCTGGGGTGACCATCTCGACGTACGGCGGGCCGCCGAGGACCCGGCGTACGTCCGGGACCGGATGGACATCCTGGACAAGCACAACCTGAAGGTGTGGACGATCTCGAACCACCTGCTCGGGCAGGCGGTCTGCGACGACCCGATCGACCAGCGGCACCAGGCGATCCTGCCCGCGCACATCTGGGGCGACGGCGATCCCGAAGGCGTCCGGCAACGGGCCGCCGAGGAGATGAAGACGACCGCGCGGGCGGCCCGGGCGCTCGGCGTGGATGTGGTCGTCGGGTTCACCGGGTCGTCGATCTGGAAGACGGTCGCGATGTTCCCGCCGGTGCCGCCGGCGATGCTCGAGGCGGGGTACAAGGACTTCGCGGACCGGTGGAACCCGATCCTCGACGTGTTCGACGAGGTGGGGGTGAAGTTCGCCCACGAGGTGCACCCGTCGGAGATCGCGTACGACTACTGGTCGACGACCGCGACTCTGGAGGCGATCGGGCACCGGCCGGCGTTCGGGCTGAACTGGGACCCGTCGCACTTCGTCTGGCAGGACCTCGACCCGGTCGGGTTCCTGTGGGACTTCAAGGACCGGATCTACCACGTCGACTGCAAGGACGCGAAGCGCCAGGTCGGCAACGGGCGCAACGGACGGATGGGTTCGCACCTCGCCTGGGGCGACCCGCGCCGCGGCTGGGACTTCGTCTCGACCGGGCACGGGGACGTTCCGTGGGAGGCGTGCTTCCGGATGCTGAACTCGATCGGGTACGACGGTCCGATCTCGGTCGAGTGGGAGGACGCCGGCATGGACCGCCTGGTCGGAGCGGCCGAGGCCCTCCAGTTCGTCCGCTCGCTGGCATTCGACCCGCCCACCGCCTCCTTCGACGCCGCCTTCTCGTCCTAGCCGAGCCGGCCGACGCGGACGACCGGCACCTGGTGGGTCAGCCCATCAATGCGAGGTGCCGGCCGTCCGGTCGCGTGGCGTCGGGAGCGCTACGCTCGGACTCATGAAGTACGTCGCGCGGATCGTCGAGGTGCCGGATCACGGGATCAAGCTGGAGCCGGGGGAAGGCACCACGGTTCCGGAGCAGCCGACCGAGGTCAACCTGCTCGGGATGGCGATCGCGCTCGCGCTGGGTGCGGCCGGCTACCAGCACCACCCCGAGCAGCGGGATCCGGGGTTGCAGACGCTCGACGCGCTGCTGGCCGGCAAGGCCGTGATGCCGTGGAAGCCGGTGGAGCCGGGCGGTACGGCGTACGTCGTCTGCGAGCTGAACGACGGCAGGCCGACGTGCGAGGTTCGCCCGGCAGCGGAGTGAGCTGGCCTGAGCCGCCGCCGCTGCCGGGACCTCGGATCTTGCGGCAGCGGTGGCTGGAGCTGACCTTCGTGCACTGGGCGTTCGACCCGAAGGACCTGCTGCACTTCTTCCCACCCGGGACGCGGCCGGACACCTTCGAGGGCCGGACGTACGTCGGTCTCGTCCCGTTCCGCATGGTCGGCACCGGACTCCCGTACGGACCTGGCGTGCCGTACCTCGGGTCGTTCCTGGAGACGAACATTCGGCTGTACTCCGTCGACGAGACCGGTCGGCGTGGTGTCGTCTTCCTCAGTCTCGACGCGAACCGCCTGGCCGTCGTGGCGGCCGCGCGTGCGGTGTTCGGCTTGCCGTACCGCTGGGCCCGGATGTCCCACGAACGCAACGGCAACCACCACACCTACACGTCGACGGTACGTCGCTCCGGCGCGCAGTCACTCGTCGGCGTTCAGATGGGGGAGCGGCTCGCGCCCGGACCGCTCGAGGACTTCCTCACCGCCCGCTGGGGCCTGCATGTCCACCACGCCGGCCGCACCTGGTACCTCCCGAACATCCACCCGCCCTGGATCCTCCACACCGCGACACTGACAGCCCTCGACGCGGACGGGCTGCTGAAGTCCGTCGGCCTGACGCCGCCCGACCGCGCGCCGGACCATGTCGCGTTCAGCGCGGGCGTCCCCGCGGAGTTCGCCGTACCGCTCAGGCCGTGAGTTCCGCGGTCTCCTGGACGATGTGCGGGAGATTCAACTGACGCGCCCAGCGGTTCGTCTCGGTCGCGAGCGCTCGCGATCCCGCGACATCGCCCTCGTCGCGGAGCAGCACCGCGAGAGAAGCCTGTTGGGCGAGCGCGGGTCGCAGGTGGCCGGCCTTCTGCAGGAGCTCGGTCGACCGCTCCCACTGCGTCCGCGCAAGCGCCAGGTCGCCGGCCGCGTGGGCGTGGTGCCCGAGATGCCGAAGGGCTTGCGCCATGAGCAGCTCGTCGCCGACCTTTTCGCCGAGCTCCAACGCGGTCTCGTAGTGCGCGCACGCCTCGGTCGGCTGCTCGGACACGTTGTCGGCCATTGCGCCCGCCCAGAAGTTCGCCGCGCCGCGGCGGGCGTCGTCGGGGGCCTGCTCGATCAGCACCCGAGCACGATCCCGCAGGTCCAGAGTTCCTTCCCGGAACAGAGCGTTCGAGTAGTCCTTGCGGAACTGCAGGAGCCCGAGGTCCCACGCGCCGTCCGGGACGGCGTCGGCAGACGAGCCGTTCAGGAGAGCGCCGGCCGCCGCGAGCGCGGCTGTGGCATGGTCCGTCCGGTGACCGAAGTCGCGGTCGACGGCCACCGCCGCGAGCGCGAGCGCGAGGGCGGCACGCTCGCCGGGATCGTCGGTCCGGACGGCGGTCAGCAGGCTGGCCGCGCTGGCCCACCGTCCGGCGAGCGTGAGCTGGACGGCGGCGTCGATGATCACCAGAACAGGAAGTCGGCTCATAGCGCGACGGTACTTCGACGTCGAAATATTTGACAACTAACCTTCAGCGACTGAAAGATCAGACGGGTGAAGGATTTCGTGGACGCGCATGTCGACCTCTGGGCGGGGCAGCTGCCGGAGCTCGATCGTGATGTCGAGGGCATCACGGTGCGGCTCCAGGTCCTGACGCGGTACCTGGAGCGTCGCCGGGAGGCCGTGCTCGCCGAGTACGGGTTGCAGCTGTGGGAGTTCAAGACACTGCACATGCTCCGCCGCGGCGGTACGCCGTACCGCGCGACTCCCGGCGGGCTCGCCAAGCAGCTCGGGATGTCGCCCGCGGCGCTCACCAACCGCCTCGACGCCCTGGAGCGCCGCGGCTACATCGAGCGCTCACACGACCGCGACGACCGCCGGAAGGTGGTCGCGACCCTCACCAGCGCGGGCAACGAGCTCTGGGAGCGCGGCATCGGGGAGATCCTCCGGGTCGAGGAGGAGCTCGTCCATCGCCTGCCGGCGGCAGACCGCACGCGCCTGGACGACCTGCTGCGGCAACTCGTCCTGATCACCGAGAAGGATTCCTAGGCCCGGGTGATGTCAAGATCGTCCGTCCTGCTCCGACGTCCCGGCGTAAGCACCGAGACCGGAGGACGGACCCATGGAACCGCTGAACCTGATGGTGTCGCTGAGTCACTTCGCCGACGACAAGCGTGACCACAAGCACGGCCTGAGCCGGCCCGCCGGCCGCGCGCGCCGCAGTACCCCGGCCAACGGCCGGCCCGAGCCACGGCTGACCGTGCTCCGAATTGTCGCGCGGATCTGGGGAAGTCGTGCCAGAGTCCTCTCGTGACCGATGCCTTGAAGAGTGAGCTGCTCGCGGCGTACGACGACCAGCTGCGCGGGACCAGCGAGAGCGCCGACGTACCGACCAGCACGGACGGACCGGTGATCCGCGTCGAGTACGCGAGCCGTGGATTTGTCAGCTACCGCACCCTCGACGGCCTCGACAGCGCGGAGGTCGACGCGCTGATCGCCCGCCAGCGTGACTACTTCGCCGCCAAGGGACAAGCCGTCGAGTGGAAGCTGCGCGGGCACGACAAGCCCGCCGATCTGCCCGAGCGGCTGCGCGCGGCCGGGTTCGAGCCCGAGGAGCAGGAGACCGTCCTGATCGCCCAGAGCGCCGACATCGTTGAGCGCCTGCACGGCCGTGACTCGGTCGACGGCGTCACGATCCGCCTGGTACACGAGCTCGCCGACTTCGAGCGGATCGCCGCGATGGAGTCGACGGTCTGGAACGAGGACTGGTCCTGGCTGGCCGACGACCTGGTACGCCGGCACGCGGGCGGCGCGGACGTCTACGCCGCCGAGGTGGACGGGCAGGTCGTCTCCGCTGCCTGGGCCGTGTACAAGAAGGGCACCGAGTTCACCGGGCTCTGGGGCGGCTCGACCCTCGCGGAGTGGCGGGGCAAGGGCATTTACAAGGCGCTGGTCGCGATCCGCGCCGCGCGGGCGGTGGAGCTCGGCTACAAGTACCTCAACCTCGACGCGTCCGACGACAGTTCCCCGATCCTGCAGCGGCTCGGCTTCGTCGCGGTCACCACCACCACGCCGTACGTCTACAAGCCTGCCTGATCCGCGGCGCGGTACATGGCGTAGTGCATCGGGCCGCGGTGCGGCAGTTCCAGTTCGGCGATGACGGTGAAGCCCAGGGACTCGTAGAACCCGACGTTCGCGGGATCCTGGGTTTCGACGAACGCGGGGGAGTGGGCGGCGTCGGCGGTCGCGAGGCCCGGCGCGATGACGGCGCGGCCGAGGCCCTGGCGTTGGCGGTCGGGGTGCACGGCGGCGAGCGCGAGCAGCCAGAACGGGTCGCGGGGATGGAAGAGCGCGATCGCCTTCGCGTACTCCGCGGTGAGCGCGGTCCGGGACCCGGTGAGTTCCTCGAACGCCGCGCTGTGCCGGGCGAAGACGTCGGCAGGCAGGCCCGGCGGGAACCAGATCGCGACCGCGCTCACGTCGTCGGTGACCCAGACGCCACCGTGCGGCAGCCCGATCCCGGTGAGGAACAGCCGGTGGTACTGGGTGAGCCGTTCGACGTACCCGTCTGGGTCGAGGCAGGCGCGGGTCATCGGGTAGTCGACGAGGGCCTGCGTCAGCGTGTCGACGGCCGTGTCGACGTCCGCTTCGGTGGCCTCGCGAACGTTCATGTGCGGAGGGTTTCCAGGACGAGGCCGGCGACCGCGCGCATACCGGCTGCGTTCGGGTGGTACGGGACGAAGCCGCCGAGGGTGGGCGGGAGCAGCGTGAAGCCGGTGGTCCACGGCTCGGCCGATCCGATCGCGTGGTCGCGGCTGGCTGCCGACGCGGCGACGAGGTCCGCGCCGGTCGCCGCGGCGGCCTTGGCGAAGGCGGCGGCGAGACCGTCGGCCATCATGGCGATGCTCGGCAGCTGTTCCTCGTTCAGCGGTACGTCGAGGCGCGGGCGGGTCGCCGGTCCGACCAGGGTCAGGTAGTCGACGAGCACGATCCGGGCCTCGGGGGACCGCTCGCGGGCGCGCTCGACGACAGCCGTCAGCGAGTCGGTGACGGTCTGGTACGACGCCTCGTCCTTGAGGTAGCTGACCCGTGCGCGGATCCGGTTCGCGACGCGGCGGCCGAGGATCGTGGCCGGTTTCGCGATCGTGTTGAGGAAGCTTCCGCGCAGGAACGTGCCGACGTACTCGAGATCGTTGCCGCCGACGGTGATCGTCACGAGCGCGGTGTCCGGCGTGAGCGCGTCGAGCTGCGGCGGCGCGTCGTCCTGCGGGGTGTCGAGCAGGTGGGCGGTGGTGGCGCCGGAGTACGTGACGTCGACCAGGTCGAGACCGAGCTCGGCTGCGACCAGCTGCGCGTAGTTGTTGCCCGAACGGCCGGCCGGCGGATGCACGATCGGACTGATCCCCGGTCCCGCCGCGAACGAGCTGCCCAGTGCGACGTACCGACTGCCGGATGCGATCACGCGCACCACGATAGATGACTCCCGGGCAGCCGTCCGGGGCTGATAGGGCCCACCGCTGGGTACCGGAGCGGCACAATCCGCCGGGACAGCCGGTGGAGTCCGACGGCCAGAGGAGTTGGTCGAGATGTCGGATGTACACGCGAACCGGATGACCGCCACGACAGGACAGCTGGCCGCGACGGTCGTAGCTGCGGTCTTCCTCCTGGTCGGTGTGCTGGGATTCATTCCCGGGATCACCACCGACTACGACACGATGACGTTCGCGGGGCACGAATCGGAGGCATTGCTGATCGGCGTCTTCCAGGTCTCGGTGCTGCACAACATCGTTCACCTGCTGTTCGGCGTTGTCGGTCTGGCGATGGCGCGGACGTTCAACGGTGCCCGGACCTACCTGATCGGCGGTGGCGTCGTCTACCTGGTCCTGTGGATCTACGGACTGCTGATCGACCAGGCCAGTACGGCGAACTTCGTGCCGCTGAACACCGCGGACAACTGGCTGCATCTCGTGCTGGGCGTCGGCATGGTCGCCCTCGGACTGACAGTCGGCCGGGCCGCGGCACCTCGCAGCACCTGAGGAATCCGGCGACGCGCTGTCCGGGGTGATGCCTCCCCGGACAGCCGCCTGCGCCCGCGGAGGTCGGCTGGTCGGCGTGCGGCATACTGCCCCGGTGGCTGACGACGTGTTCGGTACGGCGGGGATTCGCGAGCGGGTGCTGGCCGGGTGGGCGGCGGCGCCGGTCCGGTTCCGGGAGGACGCGAACGCCGAGGAGGAGCTGGCACTCGGCGGGTACGTCGACCGCCTGGTGATCGAACTCGCCCAGAACGCCGCCGATGCGGCCGCCCGCGCCGGTACGCCGGGTCGCGTGCTGTACGAGTTCCGCGACAACACTCTCGTCGTCGCCAACACAGGCGCGCCGCTGGACGCCGAGGGCGTCGAGTCCCTCGCGACGCTCCGAGCCTCGGCGAAGCGTGACGGAGCCGGCTCGGGTGGCGAGGTGGGGCGGTTCGGGGTCGGGTTCTCCGCTGTGCTCGCGGTGAGCGATGAACCGGTGATCCTGTCGCGGACCGGCGGTGTGCGATTCTCCCGGGCCGACACCGCCGCCGCGATCGCCGACCTCGCGTCAGCACCTCTGGACACCGAGGTACGCCGTCGCGACGGGCACGTCCCCGTCCTCCGCCTCCCGTTCGACGCCGACGGCGAGCCGCCCATCGGGTACGACACCGTCGTCATCCTCCCGCTGCGCGACGAGGCCGCCGCAGAGCTCGTCCGCCGACTCCTGACCGAGTCCGACGACGCGCTCCTCCTCGCTCTCCCGGGCCTCGAACGCATCGAGATCGAGACCGACGACACCCGCCGAGTCCTCGAGAACGTCGACGCCCGCTGGTGGATCCACCGCGCGACCGGTGTCTTCGACGACGCCGAACGCGAGCAGCTCCTGTCGGACCGGCCCACCGAGGAACGGAGCCGCCCGAACTGGTCCATCGTCTGGGCGGTGCCGCGCACCGAAGCGGGCCAACCGGGCGGGGCGACGGCGAACCTCCCGGGGGTCGTCCACGCACCGACACCGACGGACGAACCGTTCGCACTTCCCGCGTTGCTGTTGGCAACTTTCCCGCTCGACTCCACCCGGCGGCACGTGGCCAAGGGACCGTTGACGGAGCGGCTCGTCCAGGAGGCGTCGACGGCGTACGGCGAACTCCTGCGCGAGCGGGCCGCGGACGGGGACGACGTACTGCGGCTGGTGCCGACCGGGCTCGCGGCGGGGACGGTGGATCGCATGCTGCGGGACGCGATCCTCGAGGTCCTGCCCGGCGTACCACTCCTGCGTGGCGTCGACGGGACCCTCCTGCGCCCGCGCGACGCGGTCGTCGTGGAAGGGGCCGACGAGGCGTTCGCCGAGGTCCTGGCGCCGCTCGTACCAGGCCTCATCCACGCGCGCCGTGAGCATCGACAACCATTGGACGCGCTACGAGTACGACGGCTCGAGCTCTCCGAGGTGATCGACCAGCTCGGGGGACAGGAATCGCCGACCTGGTGGCGCACGCTCTACAGCGCGCTCTCGACCATGACCACCGACCCGCTGATCCGCGAGGCCCTCGGCACCCTCCCGGTACCGCTCGCCGACGGGCGGCTCGTTCGCGGGGCCCGCGGCCTGCTCCTCCCCGGACCGGAGATCCCGGTCGACACGCTCGCCGCCTTCAGTGAGTACGGCGTCCGCGTCGTCCACCCGGACGCCGTCGACCCGGTCCTCGAACGCCTCGGCGCGATCCCCGCCACCCCACGCACGCTCCTCGAAGACGGAGCCGTCCGAACCGCCGTCGAGCACTCCGCCGACGCCGACGACCCGGATGCGATCGCGCACGCCGTCCTCGGACTGGTCGCCGCCGACCCGTCCCAGGCCGACGGCCTGTGGTGGCTCTCCGACCTCGTACTGCGCGACGCCGACGGCGATCCCGTCCCCGCGAACGCCCTCGTCCTCGAGGGCTCCGACGCCCAGGTGATCCTCGACCCCGAGGAGGTCGCGCCGATCGCGCACGACCTCGTCGAGCGCTACGGCAGGCCCGCGCTGGAGGCCGTCGGCGTCCTCGCGACCCTCGGCGTCGTGACCGCCTCCGATGTCGCCCTCGATCAGCTCCCCGAAGCGCTCCAGGACCTCGACGGGATCGAGGACTGGGTGTACGACGTGGCGCCCGGCGGATCGCCGTACGGGGCGACCGTCGGCGAGCTTCTCGCGATCCGCGACCTCGACTGGATCACCGACGAGAGCTGGCCGAGAACCCTTGCACTGCTGGGATCCGAACCCGATCTGCGCCGCGCGCTCGTCACCCAGGTCCGTGTCGTCGGCCCCGACGACCGCCCGCTCGGCGTACCGTCGTACGCCGCCTGGTGGATCCGCGAACACGTCCTCCTCGACGACGGCGACCCGCTCGCCGGCCGCGCCGATCCGGACGCCGAACCGGTGCTCGCGAGCTTCCTCGACGAAGCACCCGCCTGGACAGCCGGCCTCGATCCCGAGGTCCGCACGGCGGTCGGCCTGGTCCGTGACGCCGGCGATCTCGACGCCGACGGTCTCGCGCTCGTCCTCGACCGGTTGGCCGACCCGGAGCGCGAGGTCGACGAGGCCGCGATCCTGACGCTGTGGACGCGGCTCGGCACGCTCGCGCTGTTCCCCGGCGACGCGCCGGCCCAGGTCCGCGTGCTCGGGACGGACGGCGTCACCCGGGTGATCGACGCGGATCGCGCGGTCGTGATCGACGGGCCGATGTGGGTGCAGCGGGAGGACCTCGGCGGTTTCGTGATCGGTTCCGGCGCCGCCGCCGACGGGCTCAGCGACCTGTTCGACGTCCCGCTCGCCCAGGAGGTTGCCGAAGGCAAGATCGACGGCACCGGTACGGCGGCCGACGTGCCGGCGATCGTCCGTGAACTCGTCCCCGAGGTACCGGCGACGTGGTGGGAGCACGAGGAGCTCACCGTCGACGGCGTCGAGGTCTCGTGGTGGGTGGACGCCGACGGCGGCCCGCACGCGGCGACCTTCGACGGGCTGGCCAAGGCGCTGGCCTGGGCGGCCGGCCGGTGGGACCAGCGGCACGTGATCCGCGCGGTCCTCAACGAACCGGACCGTTCCGTGGAACTTCTGGTCGACGCCGTCTACGACTGACCGGAACCGGCCGCCCCGACGGCTTGCCCACCCCGGAGTTGTACGCGGTGTGACCGTTTTTGGAAGCGTTTCCGCCTGACGGGAGTCACGCAGAGCGAGCAACGTTGTCAACGGTTGGTATATCGACTGATCTGCGGATATGACGACGCGGTTTCAACGTGGCAACGAACTCTTGTCAACGTTGTCAGGCCTCCTTATAGTCCGTGGCACCTCTCGGTCCGTGACCGGCCTGTCCACGCAACGCAAACGGAGGTGACATTCATCATGAATGACGCACCGCGCCCGCAGTACGAAGATGTCGAAGATGTCGTCCGGTACCAGTTGAGCCGTCGCAGCATGCTCGGAGGAGGTGCCGCGGCAGCGATGACCGCTTTCCTGGCAGCCTGCTCCGACGGCGGCTCCTACTCGGACAAGCCGGCCAACGCCAAGCCCGCCGCCACCAAGTCCATCCAGATCGGCAAGGCCAACATCCCGGTCCCGCGGGAGCAGACGGTGATCGTCGGCCAGGTCGAGTACACCGTCTTCGACAGCTTCAACGGGATGATCCCGAACGGCAACCCGAGTGGTGCCGGCGTGGAGCTGGCCACCGAGCCGCTGTTCTTCCTCAGCTTCGCCACCGGCAAGCTCACGCCGTGGCTGGCGACCGAGTACAAGTACAACGACGACCACACCGAGCTGACGCTCAAGTTCGACCCGAAGGCCCACTGGAACGACGGTAAGCCGCTCGGTGCGAACGACTTCAGGTTCACGGTGATGGCGCTCAAGGACCGGCCCGAGCTGTTCGGCGGCGGCGGCGAACTGAAGGAGTTCGTCAAGACCGTCGAGGTGCCCGACCCGCAGACGGCGGTGGTCAAGTTCCTCAAACCGACGCCGCGGTTCCACTACAACTTCATCGCGGCGATCGCGGGCGCGCCGAACAACATCCTGCCCGAGCACATCTGGAAGTCGCAGGACCTGACGAAGTACAAGGACAACCCGCCGGTCCGCTCCGGCCCGTACAAGCTGAAGCAGGCGATCCGGAACCAGAAGATGTTCGTCTGGGAGAAGGACCCGAACTACTGGAACAAGGACAAGCTCGACGTCAAGCCGCAGTACGTCGTGTTCCAGAGCACCTCGAAGCAGCTCGACCAGGCGTCGCTGGCGTTCGAGCGCGCGGAGTTCGACGTCGGCTCGATCGACACCCAGCACGCCACCCAGCTGAGCAACACCGGCTACCCGAACCTGGTCACGACGCAGTTCCACGACCCGAACCCACGGGTGATGTGGCTGAACTGCGACCCGGCCAGGGGCGTGATGGCGGAGCCGAAGATGCACTGGGCCATCAACCACTGCCTCGACCGGGAGAAGATCGGGACGTCGGTGTGGGACGTGAAGGTGCCGCCCGCGATCTACCCGTGGGCGGACTACCCGACCAACGACAAGTGGAAGAACGACGAGCTGGCGAACAAGTACAAGTTCGAGTACAGCCTGGAGAAGGCGACCGCGCTGCTCGACGAGATCGCGCCGAAGAACGCGGCCGGCAAGCGCACGTACAAGGGCAAGGAGATCAACCTCGAGATCATCACGCCCGCGCAGGTCGACAAGGCCGAGTACGCGATCGCGAACGTGCTGAAGACCGATCTCGCCAAGGTCGGCGTGCCGTGCACGCTGCGCAGCCTTTCCGGCAGTGTGCACGACGAGAAGTTCCAGCGCGGTGAGTACGACATCGACTCCCAGTGGGCCGGGTTCGCCATCGACCCCGCACAGCTCTACACCGACTGGGACAGCAGCAAGGCCCAACCGATCGGCAAGAACGCCGCGAACAAGAACAAGATGCGGTTCCGGGATCCGGCGTTCGACGAGATCATCCGGAAGCTGACCGGGATGGACCCGGAAAGCGAGGAGGCCAAGCCGCTGCTCGAGCAGGCCCTGGAGATCTACTTCCAGAAACTGCCGCTGCTGCCGGTCATCCAGACCGGGTACCCGCAGTACTTCAACACCGCGTTCTGGAAGGACTGGCCGACCGACGACAACCTGTACGAGGTGCCGTTGAACTGGTGGCCGCACTTCATCTTCGTGCTCGCCAAGATCAGCGCCACCGGGCAGAAGGGACCGGCGTGACGGCTGAGGCGCCGCCGGTGGTAGCTGTCGACAAGAGCCAGGACTCCGCACCCCGGTCCGGGGTGCGGGCCTGGCTGTCGCGGCATCCGCTGGCGGCGTACTCGATCCGAAGGCTCGGGCTCTACCTGGTGGAGCTGTGGGGTGCGCTCACCATCACGTTCTTCTTCTTCCGCCTGATGCCCGGCGACCCGATCCAGACCCTGATCCAGACACTGCAGCAGAACTACATCTACAACGCGCAGGCGAGCGCCGAGCTGATCGCGCGCTACCAGCAGGAGTTCGGTCTCACCGGGAACCTGTTCTCCCAGTACCTGAAGTACATGGAGAAGCTGGTCCTGCACGGCGACATGGGACCGTCGCTGATCAACTACCCGACGCCGGCACAGACCGTCATCCTCAGGTCGTTGCCCTGGACGATCGGTCTGCTCGGCCTGTCCGCGGTGCTGGCGTGGATCCTCGGTGTCGTCATCGGCGCGATCGCGGGCTGGCGGCGCGGCAAGCTCGGCTCGCGGATCGCGACGAACCTCTCGATCGCGCTGTCGCACGTGCCGTACTTCTTCGTCGCGCTGATCCTGGTGTACATCTTCGCGTACTCGATGGGCATGCTGCCGGCCAGATCGGCGTACGACTCGCGGATCGACCCCGGGATATCCCTGGCGTTCATCGGCAGCGTGCTCAAGTACGGGCTGCTCCCCGGGTTGTCGATCGTCCTGATCGGGACGTTCAGCTGGATCCTGTCCACCCGGATGCTGATGGTGCCGATCCTCGGCGAGGACTACCTGGTGTACGCCGAGGCGAAGGGCCTGAAGGGCTGGCGGATCCTGACCCGGTACGCGCTGCGGAACTGCTACCTGCCGCAGATCACCGCGTTCGGCATCTCGCTGGGCTTCATCTTCAACGGCAACGTGCTCGTCGAGCAGCTGTTCAACTACCCGGGTCTCGGGACCACGCTGGTCACCGCGATCCAGCAGCTCGACTTCAACACGATCCTCGGGGTGACCAACATCGCGATCTTCTCGGTGCTGACCGCCGTGCTGCTCCTCGACCTCCTGCTCCCGCTGCTTGACCCGCGGGTCAAGTACTGGAAGTGATGACGATGAGACTTCTGACTGCGGTACTGCGCACGATCCGGAACAGCCGGCGACTGGCGAGCGGGCTCGCGATCCTCGCAGTGATGGTGCTGCTGGCCTTGTTCAGCCCGCTGATCGTGAAGCTGATCGGGGGTGGGAAGGACCCGATCGAGGTGGCGGCGTACGAGAAGTGGCTGGTGCCCGGGCCGGGACACGTGCTGGGCACCGACCAGTTCGGCCGGGACGTGCTGGCGATGGTCGTGAAGGCGCTCTCGGTGTCGCTCCAGATCGGCGCGATCGCCGGTGTCATCTCCACCGTCGTGGGCGTGATCGTGGCCTTCGTGGCCGGCTACAAGGGCGGGTGGATCGACGGCATCCTGTCGACGTTCACCGGGATCCTGCTGGTGATCCCGACGTTCCCGTTGCTGATCGCGCTCTCGGCGTACGCCAAGAACGTCAGCCTGTTCCAGGTCGGCGTGATGATCTCGATCTTCTCCTGGCCGTTCGCGGCCAAGACGATCCGGTCCCAGGTGCTCAGCCTGCGAACCCGCCCGTACGTCGACCTGGCGCGGGTGAGCAAGGCCCGCGACCTGGAGATCATCGTCACCGAGCTGCTGCCGAACCTGCTGCCGTTCATCGGCGTCGGTTTCGCGTCGTCGGCGCTCGGCGCGATCTTCGGGCTGGTCGGCCTGGAGGTGATCGGGCTCGGGCCGGGTGGTGTCATCGACCTCGGGCAGATCATCTTCAACGCGATCACCACCGGCGCGCTGACGCTGGGCGCGTGGCCGATGTTCGTGGTGCCGATCGTGCTGCTGACGTTGCTGTTCGCGGCGCTGAACATGGTGAACATCGGCCTCGAAGAGGTCTACAACCCGCGACTGAGGGGAGTGGCCGGTGAGTAACGTACTGGAGATCAAAGGCTTCGAGGTCGCGTACTCCACCAACCGGGGCGACGTGAAGGCGGTCCGCGGGATCGACCTCGACGTCCGCCGCGGCGAGATCCTCGGGATCGCCGGGGAGTCGGGCAGCGGCAAGAGCACGCTGGCAGTCGCCCTGCTCCGGCTCCTGAAGGCGCCGGGCAAGGTGACCGGCGGTTCCGCGATGTTCCATCCGGCCGGCCGGTCGCCGGTGGACCTGCTGAAGGTGCACGGCGAGGAGCTGCGGGTCCTGCGCTGGAGTGCGCTGTCGTACCTCCCGCAGGGCTCGATGAGTTCGCTGAACCCGGTGATGCGCGTGCAGGACCAGTTCAAGGACGTGATCATCGAGCACGCGCCCGAACGCAAGGACTCGTTGGGCGAGCTGGTGCCGCGGCTGCTCGGCCAGGTCGGCCTGGAGCCGCGCGTGGCCCGGATGTATCCGCACGAGCTGTCCGGCGGGATGAAACAGCGCGTGCTGATGGCGATCGCGGTCGCACTCGAACCGGACCTGGTGATCGCGGACGAGCCGACGACCGCGCTGGACGTGACGATCCAGCGGGTCATCCTGCAGTCGCTGGCGGATCTGCGCACCGACTTCGGCGTCACGCTGATGGTGATCTCGCACGACATGGGCGTGCATGCGCAGCTGGCCGACCGGGTCGCGGTGATGTACGAGGGCCGGCTGGTCGAGGTCGGCGACGTCCGGCAGGTGTTCAAGAACCCGCAGGACGCGTACACCCGGCAGCTGATCGAGTCGATCCCCAAGCTGGGACGGAGGGCATCGTGAAGTCGGAACTCGAACTTCGTGGCGTACAGCAACGATTCCACGCCCGCGGCGTGGCCGAGGGGTACATCACCGCGGTGGACGACGTGAGCTTCAGCCTGGCCGCGTCGCCGCCGCAGATCGTCAGCCTGGTCGGTCAGAGCGGCAGCGGGAAGAGCACGATCGCGCGGAACGTGCTCGGTCTGCAGAAACCCACGGCCGGGTCGGTGCTGTACGGCGGGAAGGACATCTTCAAACTGAACCGGGCCGAGTACGACGAGTACCGGCGCGACGTCCAACCCGTCTTCCAGGACCCGTACGCGATCTTCAACCCGTTCTACCGGGTGGATCGCGCGCTCTGGAAGGCGGTGAAGAAGTTCAAGCTCGCGGACACCCGCGCCAAGGGCCTCGAGCTGATCGAGGAGTCGCTGCGCGCGGTACGGCTGGAGCCGGAGAACGTGCTGGGACGGTACCCGCACCAGCTCTCCGGCGGTCAGCGCCAGCGGATCATGCTGGCGCGGGTGCACATGCTGCGGCCGTCGTTCATCATCGCGGACGAGCCGGTGTCGATGCTGGACGCCCAGGTGCGTAAGCACTTCCTGGACATCCTGCTCGACTTCCAGCGCCAGCACGGGATGACGACACTGTTCATCACCCACGACCTGTCGACGGTGTACTACCTCGGCGGCGAGGTCATGGTCATCACCAAGGGCCAGATCGTCGAACGCGGACCGGTCTCCACGGTGATGCACGACCCGTCCCACCCGTACACCAAGCTGCTGCTCGACTCCATCCCGCAACCCGACCCCGACCTGCGCTGGACCAGCCGCATCGCCGTCGACGAACTCGAGCACGTCGACGACAGCACCCCCGGCGACACCACCAAGCCGGAGGCGCCGATCATCTAGGCGGGCTTCCGGGCGCTGGTGTACAGGAGTTGGTAGAACCACGCCCGGAAGCGCGGGTCGAGCATCAGCGCGCGGTAGCGGGCGAGCTCGTCCGTGGTGGCGCCGGCGGCGAGCAGGAGAGGTTCGGCCTGCCGGTTGAGATTGCGGTGCAGGAGACAGCCGTCGCTGCCGCCTGCGGTGGTTTCGGAGTACTCGGTCGTGTGGACGTCGACCAGCCCGGCCGCCGTCATCCGGTGCGGGACTTCGGCGGCCCAGCTGAGGCTGATCCCGCGAGTCTTGCCGACGATCTCATGGGACAGGTACTGCATGCGTTCCCACAGCGCGCTGTCTTCGGGCGCCGGTACGGCGATCGGCTGCAAGACCCGGCCGGTGAAGTCGCCGAGGACAAGGTGACCGCCCGGCGCGAGCGCGTCGACCAATTGCGTGAAGATCTTCTCCCGCTCGGGAATGTGGAGCAGGACGAGTCGTGCGTGGATCAGGTCGAAGGGACCGTCCACGCCGAGGCCGTCGCGCAGATCGTGCTGCAGCACCTTCACGCCGGGCGCGGCATCCGCGAGCTGGGTCGTGGCGATGTCGACGGCGACGACCTCGCCGGTCCGGGCGGCGAGCCAGTTCGCGATCGAGCCCGATCCGGCGCCGAGCTCGAGGCACCGCGCGTTCGGCCCGAGGCCGAGTCGCTCCAGGCACCACCGGGTCGGCGGGTCCAGCACGTTCCCGAGATGATCGAGGTGATCGTGTCCGAGCTCACTGTCACTGTCGAAGACGTAGTCCATACCGCCAGACTGGTCGGTGGCCGCGGACCGGCACATCCGGATTCACCCGGATCGTGACAGTGCCCAGGCCACGATCTCGTACCGGCTGGTCAGGTCCAGTTTCTGCCTGATGTGGTCGAGATGGGTCTCGACGGTCCGCCGGGAGATCACCAGCGTGCTCGCGATCTGTTCGTTGCTGAGGCCCTGCCCGGCCAGCTCCGCGACCTCGAGCTCCCGGCTGCTGAGCGGCTTGTCCGTCGGCGTGGGCGGCGCGAGTGCCTCGGTCATCAACTCGTCCTGGCTGAGCCGGCGGCCCGCCGCCATCAATCTGTCGGCAGCCCGCCGGCCCGCCTGCGCCCGCAGGCTGTCGACGACGCGCTCGCAGAACGCGGTCATCGTGCCGGACATCCGGCCGCCGCGCCGGCTCAGCGCGGCGGCGGCTCCGGCGAGCCGGAGCGCTGCGTGGTGGCGGCTCCGGCGAGCCGGAGCGCTGCGTGGTGGCGACCTTCGGCCGCTGCCAGACTGGTGCTCGCCCACAGCCACTCCGGATCCTCGATCAGCCCGGATGCCTTCCGCAGGTGGGCGACGATCGCGGTGAGCTGCGCGCGATGCGTCCGTACGTCGCCGGTCGCGGCGGCCGCGTACGCAAGACCGAGTCGGGCGTTGAGGGCGAGCGCCGATCCTCCGTTCGAGCCGCTCAGTGTCAGCGCCTCCCGGTAGCGCTCGGCACCGAGGTCCCACTCGCCGTCCTCGAAGTGGGCCAGCGCCAGCACGGTCAAGGTCCAGCCGCGGCCCTGGTCGTCGTCACTGCGCCGGAACCTGGCGATGCTCTGCTGACACAGCTCGACGGCGTACGAGGTCTGTCCGGTGGAGGCGGCCACGAGCGCGAGATTGCGGAGCGCGCGGGCGGTCCCCGGCTCGTCGCCGAGCTGCAGTCTCAGAGCGAGGCTCTGCTCGTAGGCAGCCTTCGCGGCCGCGTAGTCACGCTGACGCCAGGCCAGGCGTCCCAGCCGGGTGAGTGCGGATGCGCGCAGGGCCGGGTCGCCACGATCCAGGAACTCCTCCAGGCGCGATCGGGCGTCGTTGACGTAGGCGCGGTGTTCCCAGAAGTAGGCGGTGGCGGTCGCCAGCCGCAGGACGAGATCGCCGGGCTGAGTCCGTGCCCAGCTCGAGGCCGACAGCAGGTTGGCCTCATCCGGCTGCAACCCGATCAGGGTCGCGGCCGGGTCGGGTCCGCGCAGGTTCGCATCGCCTTGCTGTGCGACCGTGAGGTAGTGCGCCGCATGTCGCGCTCGGAGCGACGGCGAGTCGCCGAGGAGCGAAGCGGCGTACTGGCGGACCGGCTCCAATAGGCGGTAGCGCACGTGTCCGTCGTGCAGGCTGACGGTCAGCACGAGCGAGTGGTCCACGAGCCCGGTCAGGGCACCGAGGAGTTCGTCGCCGAGACCGGCGACGGCCTCGACCGCGGCGAGGTCGAATCCGCCGGTGAACACGGCAAGACGTTCGAACAGCAGCTGCTGCGGCGCGGACAGAAGGTGGTAGCTCCAGTCGATCGCTGCGCTCATCGTGCGCTGGCCCCCGGGCGCATCCTGCAGCAGGGGTGTGAGCCGGTCGAGGATCTGACGCGGCGAGAGCACCCGGCTCCAAGCCGCGGCGAGTTCGATGGCGAGCGGCAGGCCGTCCAGTCGCCGGCAGATCAGATCCACGGTGGAGCGGTCCTGCGGATGCGCACCGGCGACCAGTGCGGCGCGATCGGCGAACAGTTCGATCGCGGGCGCGGGCGCGAGCGGCGGAAGCCGGTAGACCTGCTCGCCGGACGCACCCAGCGGCACTCGACTCGTGGTCAGGATCCGCAGGCTCGGACAGCTCGCGAGCATCCGCCCCACCAGCTCGGCTGCCGCGGTCGCCATGTGCTCGCAGTTGTCCAGAATCAGCAACAGATCCGCCGGGTCCGTCTCGCCGAGCGCCTCGTCGACGGCGGTCTGCACCGAAGGAGCCAACGCGAGTTCCGCCAGTACGACGCGATCGGCGAACCGGACCGCGAACTCACGGCTCAGTCGAGTCTTGCCCGCGCCGGGTGCACCGGCGATCGTCACCAGGCGGGAGCTGCGCAGCAGGCGGTCCAGTTGGAGGAGTTCCTCGTCGCGGCCGAAGAAGCGGGTGAGGTCGTGGGGGAGACCTTGGCGGGTGTCCGTCGGGTGTCCCTGTAGGAGGCTGCGGTGGATCGCCTGGAGTTCGGGTGTGGGGTCGGTGCCGAGTTCGTCGGCGAGGTGGGTGCGGAAGGTCTCGTAGCGGTCCAGCGCCTCGGCGGAGCGGCCGGCGTCGCGCAGCGCTGTGAACAGTCGAAGCCAGAGGGTTTCCCGGAAGGGATAGCGCGTCGTGAGCTTGTGGAGTTCTGGGATGTCGGGATCGGGGAGCTGCTCCCAAGCCGTGAGGTAACGCTCCACGAGTGCCGGTGCGTCGTGTTCCTCCAGCCACGGTGAGATCGCACTCGCGAACGGATCTCCGCGCCACAATGTCAACGCCTGTTCGGGATTCCCCGCGTCGAGCAGTTGATGGAACCGCCGTACGTCGACACACTCCGGCGGGAGGTCGAGACGATAGCCGGTCGGTTCGGTGGCGATCGCGTCGTCGCCGAGGACGCGGCGCAGTCGCCCGACGTACGTCTGCAGGCTGCCCCGGAGCCGCTGCGGCGGATCGTCCGCCCACAGCGCGCGGCCGAGCACGTCGACCGGCACCGTCCGCCCGCAGTGCAACGCGAGCACCGCCAGCAGGGCCCGGACCTTGCGGCCCGGAACCGGCACCACCCACCCGTCCCGACGGACCTCGAACGGCCCGAGCAGCCGTATGTCGAGCTGTCCCATCTCACCCCCGAGAGATATGACGAACCACTCTACCGATCAGGTGGGTCGTCCGGACTGACAGCGAACTGGCAGCGGCCGTCCGTACCGTCCTCCCGTGAGGGGGGAACATGCCGAATGGAACAACAATCGCGTCCTTCTGCCTGGCCGCTCTGGTGGTGCTCGTCGTCCCCGGGCCGTCGGTCGCGTACGTCGTCACCACCAGCCTGCGCCACGGCCGTACCGCGGGGCTCGCGTCAGTGCTGGGTCTGGAACTCGGAGCACTCGTGCACGTCGTCGCGGCGGCCGCGGGACTGGGGGCGGTGCTCGTGTCGTCACCGGATCTGTTCCGGTTGATCAGGTACGCCGGTGCCGCCTACCTGCTCGTGATGGGTGTTCGCGAGCTCCGCCCGCTGAAGGACGAGGCGCCGAAGCACCGCGCGCCGCCGAGGAACCATCTCCGGATGATCCGCGACGGCATCCTCGTCGACCTGCTGAACCCGAAGACCGTGTTGTTCTTCCTCGCGTTCCTGCCACAGTTCGTCCGTCCGGCGGAGGGGTCCGGACAGATCCTCGTCCTCGGCGCATGCTTCGTCCTCCTGGCCGCGGCCTGCGACGCGACGTACGCCATGGCAGCCGGCAGCCTCGCGAGGCACCTCCACGGATCACCACAAGCCCGGCGCAGGATCAAGCAAACCACCGGAGGCGTCTACCTGACCCTGGCCGGCCTCGCGGTCCTGACCTAGACGGTCCTGATCGCCGGGTCGCTGGTGCCTGGGGTGCCGGTTTCGACGTGGCCGGCGAAGCGGCGGAGGTACGTGCCGTCGGCGTCTGTTGTGATCGAGACGTCGTACCAGCGGCTCGTGGTGGTGATGGTGCGGGTGGTGGTGCCCGTGAGTAGGTCGAGGTGCTGGGTTGTACCGGTGTACGCGTTGGTGATGGTGACACGGCGGGCGGCGTCGGTGGTGAAGGTGAGAACGACGTTGCCCGTGGTGGCGTTCTCGCGGGCGGTGATCTCGAGGGTGGTGGCGGGCTTGCCCTTGAACGCGCGGAGGAAGCCGTTCGGGCCGTGCACGGTGAGGTCGGTGACGCCGCCGGAGTAGACCGGGTTCCAGCTGTCGGCGAGGCTCTTGCCGGCCTCGGTGGTGTACGTCCAGGGGCCGTCGGTGCGGTTGGCGGCCGTGATGAGGAACTGGGCGCCGGCGCGCGGCCCGGAGCTGAAGGTCAGCTTGTACTTGCCGTCGGCAACCGCTCCGTCGACGGCCGGTGCGTAGGGCAACGGCCTGGTCGGGCGCCGCCCGCGCTCCTGGGCCGGGATGCTGCCGACCGCGGGCGGGACCGGCCGATAGTCCGGGTGCCGGTCGTTGTCCGGCGGCTCGTACGCCGACGTGTCCGGAAGCTCGGCCGGCCGGGTGGTGGACGTACCGAAGTCGAACGCCGACGTGAGGTCGCCGCAGATCGCCCGGCGCCACGGCGAGATGTTCGGCTCGTGCACGCCGAACCGCTTCTCCATGAACCGGATGATCGACGTGTGGTCGAACACCTCCGAGCAGGTGTAACCGCCGGTGCTCCAGGGCGACACCACGACCATCGGCACGCGGGGACCGAAACCGTACGGGCCGGCGACGTACTTGCTGCTGCCCGGGTAGCGGTCGAGCGTGGTGTCGACGGTGGACAGCCCCTGGGACGCCGAGGCCGGCGGGTACGGCGGTACGACGTGGTCGAAGAAGCCGTCGTTCTCGTCGTACGTGACGAACAGCGCGGTCCTGCTCCAGACCTCCGGGTTCGCGGTGAGTGCGTCCAGGACCTGGGAGATGTACCAGGCGCCGTAGTTCGTCGGCCAGTTCGAATGCTCGCTGAACGCCTCGGGCGCGGTGATCCAGGAGATCTGCGGCAGCCGGTCGGCCTGCACGTCGGCGGCCAGTCGCGCGAACAGGTTCTCACCGGCCTTGGCGTTCGTGCCGGTGCGCGCCTTGTCGTACAGGGGATTGCCGGGTTGTGCGTTGCGGTAGTTGTTGAAGTAGAGCAGCGAGTTGTCGCCGTAGTTGCCGCGGTACGCGTCCTCGATCCAGCCCCAGTGCCCGGCCGCGTCGAGTCCGTCGCCGATGTCCTGGTAGATCTTCCACGACACGCCGGCCTGCTCGAGGCGTTCCGGGTACGTCGTCCAGCCGTACCCGAGCTCGTCGTTGCCGAGGACCGGGCCGCCGCCGGTGCCGTCGTTCCCGGTGTAGCCGGTCCACAGGTAGTACCGGTTCGGGTCGGTCGCGCCGATGAAGGAGCAGTGGTAGGCGTCGCAGATGGTGAACTTGTCCGCGAGTGCGAAGTGAAACGGGATGTCCTCGCGGGTCAGGTAGGCCATCGTGACCGCGGACTTGGCCGCGATCCACTGGTTGTACCTGCCGCCGTTGATCGCCTGCTGCCCGTCCGGCCAGCTGTGCGGTAGTCCTTGGAGGAACTGCAGACCGAGGTCGTCGGCCTCCGGGTGGAACGGGAGCGTCTCCTGCCCGCCGGCACTCGCCTGATGCCAGACGGGCTTGCCGCTGGGCAGCGTCACCGGCCGCGGGTCACCGAATCCGCGGACACCGTTCAGCGTGCCGAAGTAGTGGTCGAAGGAGCGGTTCTCCTGCATCAGGACGACGATGTGCTCGACGTCGCGGATGGTGCCGAACCGGCGGCGGGCGGGAATCGCGGCGGCCTGCTCGATACTGTTCGCCATCGCGGCGAACGCGGCCGACGCGCCGGCCAGCTGCAGGAACCTCCGGCGATCGATGTCTGGCATGCGAGTCTCCTTGTCGGGGCGGATGGAGCCTCCGGGCACCCTAGTCTGAACGTTTAACCTCACGGAAGGTGCAAGCTTGACGGATCAGGTGTGGTACGTCGCCTACGGCTCCAACCTCGCCCTCGAACGCTTCACCTGCTACCTGTCCGGCGGCCGCCCGCGCGGCGGCGCCCGCGTCTATCCCGGCTGCCGCGACCGCACTGCGCCCGCCCGCGCCGAAGGCGTGTTCGTCCCCGGCAGCGTGGTGTTCGCGGGAGCATCCAAGGTCTGGGGCGGCGGATCGGCCTTCTACGACCGATCCGGCCCCGGCCAGGTCGCCGGCCGCGCCTACCTCCTCACTCCCGAACAGCTCGGCGATGTCGCCGCCCAGGAAATGTGGCGCGCCCCCGGCGGCCCCTTCGCAGCAGAACTGGCCACACGCCTGCCCGAGGTCGTCGAGCACCACACCATGGGCTCCGGCCGCTACGAAACCGTGGTCCGCCTCGGCGAACTCGATGGCCACCCGATGTACACCGTCACCCACGGCACGATCACCGAACTCGACCCGGTCGCACCCACAGCGTCGTACCTCCACTGGATCGCCACCGGCCTCACCGAGGCCCACGGCTGGGACGTCGAGCAGGTCGTCGACTACCTCCACGCGGCGCCGGGCGTCCGGCTGGGCTGGACGCCCGGCGCCTTGCTGTCAGCGCTTGATGGCGGTGCAGGTGGCGGTGGATGACTTGGTGGGGTCGCTTTCGGAGGTGGCGGTGAGGGTGATCTGGGCGATCGGGCCGGTGCCGGGCTTGGTGTGGACGGGGACGGTGACCTGCTGGCCGGCGTCGGCGGTGGCCAGGGCGTTGGGGAGGGCGATCGGCCAGCCGTTGGACCTGGCGGTCAGGCGGTACACGTCGCCGTCGACGTACTGCGTGACGTCCTCGGGCTGTGTGGACGTCGTACCCGCACGACCGGTGTTGGTCAGTTGGAAGTTGCAGGTCTGTACGCCGTTGCGGTCCGGCTTGGCGACGGTCGGCAGCAGGCGTACGCCGCGCTTCTGCGTGCCGGCGCCGTCGAGGGAGCGGATCGCGACGGTGTAGGAGAGCACGCCCTGGCGGTCGCGGCGCACATCGGTGATGTAGAAGTGCAGGCGGTTCGCGGTGTCGGTGTACTCGTACTCGCTGCCTGAGTTCGTGCCGGCGTGGAACAGTGCGTCGGACAGCTGCCGGTAGTCGCCGATCGTGATCGGGACCTTCGTGCCGTCCGGCAGCACGTAGTCGGTCATGCCGATGTCCTGCGGGTTCGCGTCGATCACCCACTCGAACGGGGCGCGGTCCTGGTTCTTGGTCTTCGCGAGCAGTACGCCGGCGTCGGGCGTGAACGAGTCGGTGCCCATCCGGTCGACGACCTCGACCGTGTAGTTCTGGTACTCGCGGCCGTCGCAGAACGGGTCCTTCGTCTCGTCGCACGGCGGCGCGAGGTCACCCTTCCCGCCGAGCTCGATGTTGATCCCGGACAGGTCCTTCGCACCCGGCTTCACGCTGCGGGCCGTGACCTTGGCGATCACCACACCGGACGACGCGAGCGCCTCGCGGGACAGCCGCAGCACGTTCTGCTCGTCGACCATCTTGAGCTTGATCTTGTTGCGCAGCATGTGTTGCGCGCCCATCGACGCGCCACCGGTCGCCGGGATCATCCACCGGCTGTGCGGTCCGCCGGGGCCGTTGAAGCTGCCCCGGCTGAGCATCTCCCAGATGCCGGTGTACGCGCGCCGCGGCGGGACGCCGTACGGGTTGTTGTAGTTGTCGCCGATGCCGAGGATGTGGCTGAACTCGTGCGCGAACACGCCCATCCCGGAGCTCTCCGCCTGCGTGGACGAGCCGCCGCCGGCGTTCGGCCAGATCGACGAGCCGGCCGCCCAGGACGTCCAGTCGACGTACCGCGTCCCGGACCAGTTGCGCTGTGCGGGATCCGGCGGACCGAACTCGTCGGTCACGTCCTCCTTGGTCGGGAACTTCATCATCCCGAACTCCTGCCATGTGGACGACTCGTCCTGCCCGGCACTGAGGAAGAACACGAAGTCGAACCCGGCCGGTACGCCGGGACCTTGATCGGCGACCCACGCCGCCCGGCCGTCGGTGCGGATGTTCCGCGAGCAGTTGTCGCCCGCCGGGCAGTCCTCGTCGCTCTGCATCTCCATCCCGTACTCGTGCGACTTGCCCGGCATCCGGTACGGCCCGAATGCGGTGAGGTCGACGCCGTACCGGCCGCCGGAGTCCTCCATCCAGTACTCGTGCAGCGTGTGACCGTGGTTCAGCGGCTGCGGTGTGTTGAGGAAGTCCTTGTAGAACTGAGCGGTCTGCTCGCGCGGTACGCCGTTCGCCGCGGCGCTCGGGTTGCCGAAGACGGTCGAGCCCTTCGGCTTGGTGACGACGAAGTCCTGGTTCGGGTAGTCGAGCAGCACGAGCGCGCCTTTGAAGGTCCGCTCGGACCCCTTGATTGCCGGGTCGGCCCAGTTGGTGCCCGGCGGCTTGACGTAGTCCTCCCACGTCATGTGGTCCGGGTTCTCCCAGTTCTGCGGGTCGATCGGCCCCGGCAACCCGCCGGCGAGCGTCGTCGCCACCCGGGCATCGGGCCCCGACTCCTGCCAGGGCTGCTTCTGCGGCCAATGCGGGTACTGCCACGCGTTCGCCGGATCCGGGGGAGCGTTCTCACCCGGCGACGCCAGCGCCACCGACGGCACCGAGACAGCAGCCAGCACAGCAACCAAACGCACTACACGACGAAACTTCCGTTGCTCAGACACGGGCGGGCATCCGATCGACGAAGGGGCGGCACAACGGGCAAACCTGAGCTTGCCCCCTCAACACCCCCACCACAACCGCACCCGGCGTGCTCACCTGACGGCGACAGATCCGAGAAGACTGTATACAGTATGGTGGCGTTCTGATCTCGGATGGAGGTAGCCGATGTATTCAGTCACCGATCCGGTGCGTGGGGTGTTGGTGGAGGAAGTGGCGAACTCGACGGAGGAGGAGGTGCAAGGCGCGATCGGGCGGGTGCACGCGGCGTACCCGGACTGGCGGGGGCGGGGCGTGGGGGAGCGGGCGGCGATCGTGGCGCGGGCGGCGGAGCTGTTCGCCGAGCGCGCGGACGAGCTGGCCGGGATCATGACGCTGGAGATGGGGAAGCGGGTCACCGAAGGGCTCGGCGAGGTCGGCATCGTGGCCGACATCTTCCGGTACTACGCGGAGCACGGGCCGGCGCTGCTCGCCGACGAGCCGATCGACATCAAGGGCGGGAAGGCGGTCATCACCAAGGGACCGATCGGGCCACTGCTCGGGATCATGCCGTGGAACTTCCCCTGCTACCAGGTGGCCCGGTTCGTCGCGCCGAATCTGGTGCTCGGCAACACGATCCTGCTCAAGCACGCCTCGATCTGCCCGCGGTCGGCGCGCGCGATCGAGGACATCCTGCACGCGGCCGGCGTACCGCGAGACGTCTACGTGAACACGTTCGCCTCCAGCCGCCAGATCCCCGCGATCCTCGCCGACCCGCGGATCGCCGGCGTCTCGCTGACCGGCAGCGAACAGGCCGGCATCGCGGTCGCCGCCGAGGCCGGGAGGCACCTGAAGAAGACCGTGCTCGAGCTCGGCGGCTCCGACCCGCTGATCATTCTCGACACCGACGACCTGGACGAGACCGTCAACGCCACCGCGACGGCGCGGATGCGGAACTGCGGCCAGTCCTGCAACGCGCCCAAGCGGATGATCGTCCTGGCCGGCATCTACGACGAGTACGTCGAGCGGCTCACCAAGCGCGTCACGGAGTACTACGTCCCGGGCGACCCGGCCGATCCCGCGACCAAGCTCCCGCCGCTCGCCTCGACGGCCGCGGCGGACGAGGTCGCCGCGCAGGTCGCGAAGGCGGTCGAACAGGGCGCCACGTTGCGCGCCGGCGGCCGCCGCATCACGCCCGGCGCCTACCTCGAGGCGACGGTGCTCACCGACGTCACGCCGGACATGGACGCGTACTACGAGGAGATCTTCGGCCCGGTCGTGATCGTGTTCCGGGCCGCCGACGAGGACGACGCGGTCCGGCTCGCGAACGACACCCCGTTCGGTCTCGGCGCCTCGGTCTGGGGCACCGACCCCGACCGGAACCGCCGCGTCGCGGACCGCATCGACGCCGGGATGGTCTACCTGAACCGCGCCGGCGGCTCGCAGGCGGACCTCCCGTTCGGCGGCATCAAACGCTCCGGCCTCGGCCGCGAACTCGGCCCGGCCGGCATCGAGGAGTTCATGAACAAGAAGTCCATCCGGCTCTGATGACAGGAACCGGCCATCGCGGCGCGGACCGACGGACTGCGGGGCGTACATCCAGGCGGCATTCCCGCCTCTCGTCGTACGGCGATGAACGGCGCATACTGACGGTCACCAGGAGCTCACGTCGAGGGGGCTGAGGATGAGCGTGCCGGGCGGTTACTCCATCAAGACCTATCGCTACCTCCGGATGGCGATGGTGGCCATGATCGTCCTGCTCGGGGCGGCGCTGGTGATCGAATGGTCGAAGACCGACCCGCACTGTCTGCAGACGTCGATCAGCGCCTACTACTACACGCCGGTGCGGGCGATCTTCGTCGGCGCACTGATCACCATCGGCGTCTGCATGGTGGTGCTGAAGGGCAACACCGAGCCGGAGGACATCCTGCTCAACGTGGCCGGCATCCTCGCGCCGGCCGTCGCCCTGGTGCCGACCCCGGGGCAGGGCCGGTGTCACTCGGTGCCGGTGGCACTCGGCGACGCGGCCGCGAACGTCTCGAACAACATGCTCGCGGTGTTCGTGGTCGGCCTGCCGTGCCTCTTGCTGGCCGCGGTCTTCATCGTGCGCGACCGGATCGTGCGGCCGGCCGGATGGACGCCGATGTACGTACTCGGGCTCGCCGTCGCGACCCTGATCTTCGGCGGCGGACTGGGCTGGTTCCTCGTCGATCGCTCCGGGTTCATCCGGCGCGCACACTACGCGGCCGCGATCGTGATGTTCGCATGCATCGTGGCGGTCGTGCTGCTGAACGCACAGCAGTTCCGGCGCAAGCAGCGCGAGCACGCGGCGCCGCGGTCACCGGCCAACCGGTACTCCGTGATCGCCGTCGCGATGGTCGTCGTACCGGTGGCGATGTTCGGGTGGAAGCAGCTCGCCGGGTGGGACCACGCCGTGCTCTGGATCGAGGGCGTGCTGATCCTGCTGTTCGCCGCGTTCTGGATCAGCCAGACGCAGGAGCTGTGGAACGAGGGGCTGCGTCAGGAGTTGCCGCGATCGCAGGCCACGCCGTCACCGTTGCGGTCGAGCGCCGCCGAGTAGCCGGGCTCCCCGCGGTGCAACGGCGCCTTCCCGGCGGCGCGTGCCTCGGCGCAGGTCTGGAACACGGCCGCTGTGGTCGTGACCGGGACCACGGTCGGCGTCGTCCGGGAAGCCGTCGCCGACGGCACGGTCGGCTCCGGAGTCGGGGCCGAGGTGGCGCTCGGTGTCGGACTCGACCCCGGGGTCGGCGTCGCAGGGCTCGCGGTACCGACTGGCGTCGTCGCCGGGCTCGATTCGGTCGCCGGTGTCGAGGCCGGCGCGGACGTCGGTGGTGACTCCGTCGGGGACGTCGCGTCCGTCGTCGCCGCGCTGGTCGGGACCGCTGTGGGTTCCGAGGTGGTCACGGGCATCGTGGTCGTCGTGCCGTCACCGCCGTCGAACGGGTTGAGCAGCACCACGGCGATCAGCGCGAGCGGGACGGCCGCGAACGCGGCGACCTTGGTCCTGCTCGGTCCGCCGTACCGGCCGATCGGGCCGCGGACCGGCTCACCGGCCTCGTTGACCCAGAACGCCCAGCCGGCCGGTGCCGGTGGCCATGACTCGGACGGCTGCCAGTGCTTCGGTGGTCGCCAGCGCGCGGTGGGCGGATCGGGCCAACCGGGCGCAGCATTGAATTGCCTCACAATTCCTCCCCCAGTACGGGCAGCAGCCTAGCGAGAGGGCGGACGACGCACATCAGAGAGGTCTAAGTCTCATTGACAGACTCAGCTGCCGGTGTGAGGCTCAGGCCATGACCGAGACTCAGCGGGCGACCCGCAGCCGGACCTTCGAGTGGGCGGATCCGGCGGAGACGGCGGCGCGGCTCGGCCGCTCGCCGGGACTGGAGATGCTGCAGGCGATGCGCGACGGGGAGCTCCCGGCACCGCCGATCCTGCGTCTGATCGGCGGGACCGGGTTCGAGGTCGAGGAGGGCAAGGTCACGGTGCTGATGCCGGCGGCCGAGTTCCACTACAACCCGCTCGGCACCGTGCACGGCGGCGTCATCGCCACCCTGCTCGACACCGCCGCCGGCTGCACCGTGCACTCGACGCTGCCGGCGGGCGTCGGCTACACGTCACTCGACCTGATGACCCGCTTCATCAAGCCGGTCACGGTCGACTCCGGCCTGCTCCGCTGCGAGGGCGGGATCGTCAGCCGCGGACGCCGTACGGCGGTCGCCGAGGCGCACCTGTACGACGAACGCGGCCGACTCCTCGCCCACGCGACGTCGACCTGCCTGATCTTCGAGATACCCCAGACCTAGGCCCTGTCTGAATCAGCTCCGGTCGGCGAGCAGCTTCTCGCTCGCGACGAGCCGGACGCAGGTGGCGAGGCCGGTGATCGCGGCCTCGACCTCGGGCAGCTCCGGGTACGTCGGGGCGATCCGGATGACCTGGTCGGTCGGGTCGTCGCCGTACGGGTGCGTGGCGCCGGCCGGGGTGATCGCGATGCCGGCCGCCTTCGCCTTGGCGACCACCTCGCGGGCGCACCCCTCGGGGACCTCGAGGCTGATGAAGTAGCCGCCGGCCGGCGCCGTCCAGGACGTCAGGCCGGTGCCGCCCAGCTCGGCGGTGAGGATCTTGTCGACGGCGTCGAACTTCGGCCGGATCAGCTCGGCCAGCGTGCGCATGTGGGTGCGCAGGCCGTCGGCGTCGCGGAGGAACTGCACGTGCCGCAGCTGGTTGATCTTGTCCGGCCCGATGCTCCGCTTCACCGTGTGGCTCAGCCACCACTCGAGGTTGGCCGGGGAGGACCCGAAGAACGCCACGCCGGCGCCGGCGAAGGTGATCTTCGAGCTCGACCCGAACACGAACGCGCGGTCCGGATGCCCGTTCTCGGCGCAGAGCGCGAGGACGTCGGCGAGCTGCGCGGGGGAGTCGGTCAGGTGGTGGACGGCGTACGCGTTGTCCCAGAAGATCCTGAAGTCCGGCGCCGCGGTCTCCATCGCGGCGAGCCGCCGTACCGTCTCCTCGGAGTACACGGTGCCGTCCGGGTTGCTGTACTTCGGCACGCACCAGATGCCCTTGACCGTGGCGTCCTCGGCGACCAGGCGCTCGACGACGTCCATGTCCGGGCCCTCGGCCGTCATCGGCACCGGGACCATCTTGATCCCGTACCGCTCGCAGATGCCGAAGTGCCGGTCGTACCCGGGGACCGGGCAGAGGAACGTCAGTCCCTCGACGTCGGCCCAGCGCTGCTCCGCGCCCGGGACCTTGCCGAGCAGGGCGAAGACGATCGCGTCGTGCATGAGCTCCAGGCTCGAGTTCCCGGCGGCGAGCAGCTGGTCGACCGGCACCTGCAGGTCCTCGGCGAAGATCGCCCGTACCTCAGGCAGTCCATGCAGGCCGCCGTAGTTCCGCAGGTCGGTGCCGTCCGCGGCGATCGGGTCGCCGCTCAGCCCGAGCACTCCGTTGGCTGCGTCCAGCTGCTTCGGCGACGGCTTCCCGCGCGTCAGATCCAGCTTGAGCCCCTTCGCCACCAGCGCTTCGTAGTCCTGGCGGGCACGCTCGACCTGGGCAGTCAGCTCATCGACACTCACGGGGAGTCCTTTCACAAGTACTAGGTGTTGGGACCCAGCCTAATGACCACCCGCCGGCTGGCTGCGCCGGGAGGTCGATCAGCCCCGCTTGCACCGGGGATATCTCGGATCCCACGGCGGGCAGGTCGGGAACCCCGGCGGCGGCTTGACGGTGGCCGTCGGCCGTGTCGGGGGCGGGACCGGCGGGGTCACCGGCGGCGGTGGCGGCGTCGGCTTGGCCTTGCTGCCGTTCGAGACGAACAACAGGATCGTCGCGCCTTCCGGGGCGCCGTCCTCCTGCCGCGGGCTGGTCCAGGCCACCATGCCGGCCGGCGCGTCGGAGTCGACCGGGCCGCCGGCGGCGATCCGGGCCTTGAAACCCATCGACTGCAGCTTCAGGGCGGCGGCCGCCGGCGTCATGCCCTTCAGGTACGGCAGGTCCTTCACGTTGCCGCGGATGATCTTGTCGTCGGGCTTGACGAACTTGCTGCTCGGCAGCCCTTGCAGGGCGAGCTGCATCGCGGTCTGCCAGATCGGGCCCGCGGTGCCGGAACCGGACGCGTCGTCCATGACCTTGCCGTTGAAGGTCTGGTTGATCATGTTCTCTGCCGGCGGGTCGGCGTCGGCGACCACGGAGGCCGCGGCCAGCTTCGACGAGTACCCGGCGAACCAGACCGCCTTGTTGTCGTCCGTCGTACCGGTCTTGCCGGCCAGGTCGCTCTTGCCGAACTTCAGCTTCGCGCCGGTACCGCCCTTGACCATCACCTGCTGCAGGACGTAGTTGACGCCGTCCGCGACGCCCGGCGACAGGACCCGGTGGCAGTTCGGGCCCGGCGTCTGGAACGCCTTGCCGGTCTTCAGCGAGGCGATCGAGGTGATGATCTGCGGGTTGCAGTAGATGCCGCGCGCCGCGAACGTCGCGTACGCGTTGGACAGCATCAGCGGCGTGATCAGACCGGCCGAACCGAGCGTGAACGAGACCACCTGCTCGAGCGGCTTCCCGGTCTGGGCGTCGACCATCCCGAGCTTGGACGCGATCGTCGCGATCGGGCACAGGCCGATCTGCTGCGACAGTTGCAGGAAGTACGTGTTGGTGGAGGCGCGGGCCGCGTCGACCATCGACGGGTCGATCTTGGTCCTGGTCGAGTTCTTCGGGTTGTACGACGCGACCGACGTCGCGCCGTTGCAGGTGCTGAAGTTCTGGCCGCCGAGCGCGATGGTCTGCGGCGAGCGGATCCGGTACGTCGTGGGTACGCCCCGGCCGATCGCGGCGGCGATCGTGAAGGCCTTCATCGTCGACCCGTTCTGGAAGCCGCCGAACCCGCCGGCGTAGGACTTCTCGACGTTGTAGTTGTACGCCGTCTGCCCCTTCTTCGCGCCGTACGGGCGGCTCTGCGCCATCGCCTTCACCAGGCCGGTGCCGGGCTCCACCATCGTGACCGCGGCGACCACGTCGTCGGTGGCCTTCGAGTGCTTCGCGACCGAGGCCTCGGCAGCGGCCTGCGTCTTCTGGTCGAGCGAGGTCTTGATCACCAGGCCGGAGGTCTCGATGTAGTTCTCGCGCTCCTCCGCGGTCTTGCCGAACGCGCTGTTCTCCTTCAGCTTCGACACGACGTACTCGCAGTAGAACGGGTACTTCGAGTTCGCGCAGCCGCTCGGGATCACGCGGACCTTCGCGGGGTCGATCACCGGGGTCTTGATCGCGTCCTGGGCCTGCTTGGCGGTGATGATGTTCAGTTCCTGCATCCGCCGCAGGACGACGTCGCGGCGCGCCTTGGACCGCTTCGGGCTGTCGATCGGGTCGTACCCGGTCGGGTTCTTCACCAGCCCGGCCAGCATCGCGGCCTGCGGGAGGTTCAGTTTGGACGCGTGCACGCCGAAGTAGTGCATCGCGGCGGCCTCGATACCGTACGAGCGGTCGCCGAAGAAGGCGAGGTTCAGGTAGCGGTTCAGGATCTCGTCCTTGCTGAGTTCCTTCTCGACCGCGATCGCGTAGCGCAGTTCGGCGATCTTCCGCTCGTACGTCTCGGCGGTCGCCTGCTTGACCTCCTCCGGCGTCCGGGCCTTGTTGATCAGGCTCAGCTTCACGTACTGCTGGGTGATGCTCGAGCCACCCTGCTGGACACTGCCGCCGGACTGGTTGCGCAGCAGTGCGCGCAGCGTGCCCTTGAGGTCCATGGCGCCGTGCTCGTAGAAGCGGTCGTCCTCGATCGCGACGATCGCCTTGAGCATCACCGGGCTGATCTGCTTCAGCGTGACCGGGGTCCGGTTCTGCTGGTACAGGGTCGCGATCGTCTTGCCGTCCGCGTCCTGGATCACCGACTTCTGCGCCAGCGGCGCCGTCTGGAGATCCTGGGGCAGGTATTGGACCGTGTCGTGCGCCTTGGCCGTGGTGACACTGGCCAGACCGGCGAAGGGAAGCGCCAGTCCGGCGGTCAGCGCTCCGGCGAGCGCACTGACCCCCAGGAACACGAACACCGACCACACGACATTGGGCCGCTTGGCCCGTCGCTCGGCTCTGTGCATGGTTGGGCAGAGTACGTGAGCAGAGCGCTTTCCGGGAGCCTCCTCGTTACGGAATTTACACATTAGCCCAACGATCTCACCCTCAGTGATTGTCACCTCACCTTCGGATGATCATGCCATTCCAGGCGACGCCCGTCGCACCCGGGTGAGCACTTCCGGTCGCCGGGAAGTGTCCGGGGAGCGGAAGTGCTAGCGGCTGAAGCCGGCGGTGAGGCCGCTGAGGAGTTGGCGGCGGCTGACGGCGTACAGGATGACGATCGGCAGTGTGGTGAGGACGACCGACGCGAGTACCGCCGGGACGTTCACGCTGTACTGCCCCTGGAACGTCCACAACGCCAGCGGCAGCGTCCGCTTGTCCGGGCTCTGGGTGAGGATCAGCGGCAGGAGGAATCCGTTCCACACGCCGAGACCGTTGTAGATGCTGACCGTCACGAGCGCCGGCCGGGTGAGCGGCAGTGCGAGCTTCCGCATCATGCCCCATTCGGTCGCGCCGTCGACGCGCATGGACTCGAAGAGTTCCTTCGGTACGTCGCGGATGAAGTTCGCCAGCACGAGCACGGACAGCGGGATCGAGAACGCGATCGACGGCAGGATGAGCGCCAGCAGGCTGTCGTACAGCTGCATCCGGATGATCAGCAGGTAGACCGGGATGATCGTGGCCTGCAGCGGGATCGCGAGCCCCATCAGGAACAGGCCGTTGACCCCGGCCAGGAACTTGCTGCCGGCGCCGCGGATGATCGCGTACGCCGCCATGAACGAGATCGCGACCGCCGGGATGATCGTTCCCGCGGTGACGATCACGCTGTTCAGGAAGTACCGGGGGAAGTCGGACTCGATGACCAGCCGGTAGTTGTTCGTCGTCGGCGCGGACGGGAGGGCGAACGGGTTCTGGGTGAAGTACGCGCTCTGGTCCTTGAAGCTGGTGACGACGATCCAGTACAGGGGGACGAGCACGATTGCGAGCCAGATCCACCCGGCCAGTCCGCCGAACCAGTTCAGCTGCAGGAGTCTCCGGGCCCGGAACGACGGGTTGCGCACGGGAGCGGTCGTCGTACCGGACTCGCTGGTCACCACTGCCATGTCACGCACCTTCCTGCTGGCTGGCCGTCGTACTGCCGCCGAGCCGGCGCAGCAGCAGGGCGAGCGCGAGGCCGAGCAGCACGATGAGGGCGGCGATCACGCTCGCCGGACCCATCCGGTTCGACATGAAGCCACGTTGGTACATGTCGAGGGCGAGCACGCGGGTCGCGTCGCCGGGGCCGCCCGCGGTCAGGACGAAGATCAGGTCGAAGAACGTCAGCGAGCCGACCACCATCAGCGTCGACGACGTGATGATCGTGTACTTCAGCTGCGGCACGGTGATGCTGAAGAACTGCCGGATCCGGCCGGCGCCGTCGATCGACGCCGCTTCGTACATCGTGGTGGGGATCTGCCGGACGCCGCCCTGGTAGATCAGCGAGTGGAACGGGATGAACTGCCAGGACACGATGAAGATCACCACGGCGATCGCGAGATCGCTCCGGCCCAGCCAGTCCTGCGTCAGGAAGTCCAGCTTCAGGCCCGGGCCGAGCCCGAAGTTCGGGTCGAGCAGCGCCTTGTAGGTGATCGCGATCGCGGCCGAGCTGAGCAGCAGCGGGATGAAGTACAGGACGGCCAGGAACGCGCGGTACCGCTGCCGGCCGGCGAGGAACGTGCCGAGCAGCAGGCTCATCGGGGTCTGCACCACCCACGAGAGGATCATGATCTCGAAGGTCACCAGGATGCTGTGCGGCAACTGGGGGTCCCTGAGCACGGACGTCCAGTTGGACAGACCGGCCGCGTGGATCGCCCCGAGACCGTCCCATCGGGTGAAGCTCAGGACGAGTACGCCGACCAGCGGGACGACCCCGAACACGATGAACAGGAGCAGTGCGGGCAGCACCATCCAGGCGACCGGACCGCTCCGCCCGACCCCGGAGGCCGGCTTGCTGACGGTTCCCGGTGGTACGGGCGGGGCGGCTGAGGTCACTGGCCGATCACCGCGTTCATGTTCGTGGCGAACTGCTGGGGCGAGATCGACAGCTGGAAGAGCTTGGCGATGTTGTCGAGCAGGGTCTCGGCCTGGGTCGGGCTGAGCGCCTGGTCCCAGGACTGGGCGAAGTTCTTCGCGTTCGCCGCGGTGTCGTAGACGAAGTTCAGCCACGCGGAGTCGTTCTTGTCGGTGATCGACGAGAGCTTGTCCTTCGCGCTCTTCACGACCGGGATGTTGCCCGACTTCACCCAGGCCTCCACCGTGGCGTCGTCGAGGGTGTTGTTGGCGATGAACTTCTTCGCGGTCTCCTTCTCGGCGTCAGTGGCCTTGGCGGAGATCGACATGTACTGCCCCGGGTTGCCGACGGTGTCACTCGGGTCGCCCTTGCCGCCGTCGACCGGCGGGAAGTTCATGTAGCCCATGTGCCCACCGGTCACGAAGTCGCCACCAGAAGCCTTCATGTTGCCGTAGGTCCAGGCGCCGTGCAGCATCATCGCGGCCTTGCCGGTGTAGAGCAGTGCCTGGTCGGCGTTGGAGTCGGCGGTGATCGAGGAGAAGCCCTTGACGAAGCCGTTCGCCTTGATCAGCTTCTGCATCTCTTCGAGCGCCTTGATCGCGGACGGGTCGGACCAGCCGTCCTTCTTGCCGTCGAAGATGTTCTGGAAGACCTCGGCGCCGCCGATCCGGTCGAACAGGAACTCCAGCCACATCATGTTGGTCCACCGCGACTGGCCGCCGAGTGAGAACGGGGCGATGCCCTTCTCGTTGAACTTCGGGACCAGGTCCATGATGTCGCCCCAGGACTGCGGGGGCTGCGCGCCGATCTTGTCGAACGCGCGCTTGTCATAGAACAGCACGATCGGTGTCACGGTCTCGCCCGGCACCGCGTAGAGCTTGCCGTTGACGGTCGCCGCCGTGAAGGCGGACGGGAAGATCGAATCCTTCAGGTCGGCCTGCTCTTTGTTGAACCAGTCGGTCAGGTCCTCGACCTGGCCGGCTTCGACGTACGCCTTCAGACCACCGCCGCCCCAGCCCCAGATCAGCGTCGGACCCTGGCCCGCGCCGATCGCGGTCTTGATCTTCTGCTTGAACGCGTCGTTCTGGAACTGGGTGGTCTTGATCTTGGTGTCCGGGTTCGCGTCGTTGAACCGCTTGACCTGCGCCTCCCGGATGGCCTGCTGCGGCTGGCCGGTGAGGAACCAGTACGTCGCGCCGCCGCCCGCACCGCCCGCGGCGGTGGTCGAACCGGGCGTGGTCGTCGGGCCGGAACTGCCGCAGGCAGCGAGGCCGGCCGCCAGCGCGCCGCCACCGACGAGACCGAGGAAGGTGCGCCGGGATGTCGTGTTGGGATCCACAGTGATCTCCGTACTCCGTGCTGCCCCGCAGGTTGCGGAAGCACCTGCCGATATGACTTGTTTTCGAAACATAGATTTCGGGAATGGCACTGTCAAGACTTGAACAACAGACACTTTGGGGTCACAGTGAGGTCACGTAAATCCCTGCTGGAGCAGGCGATTGACCAGACGTGACGGATCGGCCGGGTTGTCCGGCGAGCTTCGAAAACTTTTCGATAATTGCTCTCCGAAACGAATGAGCATCAAGGGAGATTTTCTTGTCCATCGATTCTGACCGGCCGTGGCGCGACCCGTCCCTGCCCGCCGATGAGCGGGCCGGCCTGCTGCTGGCGGCGATGACTCTGGAGGAGAAGATCGCCCAGCTCGGCAGCCGGTGGGCCGGTAACGACATGGGCGAGCCCGAGCTCCCCGCCGACGAGACGATCAACGTCGCGCCGATGGAGGACGTCTTCTCGGTCGGCGGCTCGCCGTCGCTGGAGGACGCGAGCCGCGAGGGCCTCGGTCACCTGACCCGCGTCTGGGGCAGCTACCCGCAGACGGTCGAGGAGGGCATCGCCGAGGTGGTCCGGCAGCACGAGGTGGTGCTCGACGGATCGCGGCTCGGCGTGCCCGCCATCGTCCACGAGGAGTGCCTGACCGGGTTCACGACGTACGGCGCGACCGTCTACCCGGCGTCGATCGCCTGGGGTGCGACGTTCGACCCGGCGCTGGTCGAGCGGATGGCCGCCGCGATCGGGCGGGACATGGCCGCGGCCGGTGTGCACCAGGGGTTGTCGCCCGTCCTCGACGTGGTCCGCGACTACCGCTGGGGCCGGGTCGAGGAGACGATGGGCGAGGACCCTTATCTGGTAGGGATTCTGGGGTCGGCGTACGTGCGCGGTCTGCAGGGCGCGGGGGTGCTCGCGACCCTGAAGCACTTCGCCGGGTACTCCGCCTCGCGCGCCGGGCGGAACCACGGACCGGTGTCGATGGGCCGGCGCGAGTTGCTGGACTTCATCCTGCCGGCGTTCGAGACCGCGATCGCGACCGCCGGCGCCGCGTCGGTGATGAGTTCGTACGCCGACCTCGACGGACTGCCCGCGAGCGCGGACCCGTGGCTGTTCACCGACGTACTGCGTGACGGGTGGGGCTTCGAAGGAACGGTCGTCTCGGACTACTGGGCGGTGCCGTTCCTGGCATCGATGCACCGGGTTGCCGCGGACAACGATGCTGCCGGGGCGCTCGCGCTGACGGCGGGGACGGATGTGGAGCTGCCGGACACGATCGGGTACGCCGGTCTGCTGGACAAGGTGAAGGCGGGGGAGCTGCCCGAGGAGCTGATCGACCGCGCCGCGCGGCGCGTGCTGGTGCAGAAGGCCCAGCTCGGGTTGCTGGACGAGGGATGGACACCGGAGTGCTCTGTCGAAGCCGGCTCGATCAACCTCGACTCGGAGCAGAACAGGGTCATCGCCGCCGAGCTGGCCGAGAAATCGGTCGTGCTCCTCGACGCGGGTTCGGTACTTCCGCTGACCGATCTCAGCAAGGTTGCGGTTGTCGGGCCATGCGCAGACGACCCGCGCACGTTGATGGGGTGCTACGCGTTCCCGAACCATGTCCTCCCGCGATACCCCGAGCGTGGGCCCGGGATCGAGATCGCCTCACCGCTTGATGCCCTGCGCAACGAACTGCCCGGTACGGATCTCACCTACGCCAAGGGCTGTGCGGTCATGGGTGACGATCGCTCCGGCTTCCCCGAGGCTGTGGCGCTGGTCCAGGACTCGGAGTTGTGTGTCGCGTTCGTCGGTGACCTGTCCGGGTTGTTCGGGCACGGTACGTCCGGCGAGGGATGTGACGCGGAGGATCTGCGGCTGCCCGGCGTACAGGGGGAGCTGCTCGACGCGCTGCTCGGCACCGGGAAGCCGGTTGTGCTCGTCGTGGTGTCGGGGCGGCCTTATGCGCTGGGTGAATACGCGGACCGGGTCGCCGGGCTGGTGCAGGCGTTCCTGCCCGGGCAGGAAGGGGCGGCGGCGATCGCGGGTGTGCTGAGCGGACGGATCGTGCCGAGCGGGAAGCTGCCGGTGCAGCTCCCGCGGCATGTCGGCGGGCAGCCCGGTACGTACCTGCAGCCTGCGCTCGGGAGTGTGGAGAGCGCGGGCATCAGCGGGCTCGAGACGCGGCCGTTGTACCCGTTCGGGTACGGGGCGTCGTACACGGACTTCACGGTCGCCGATCTCCGGCTGAGCGTGCCGGAGATCGGCAGTGACGGCGAGTTCACCGCCACGGTGCGGGTGGCGAACACGGGCGACCGGGGCGGCGACGAGGTCGTGCAGCTGTACCTGCGCGACGTCGTCGCCCGGGTCGCGCGGCCGTTGAAGCTGCTGACCGGGTTCGCGCGGGTCACGCTCGAGCCCGGCCGGGCGGCGGACGTCACGTTCCGCGTGCACGCCGATCGCACGGCGTACACCGGGCCCGACCTGCGGCGGATCGTGGAGCCCGGGGACTTCGAAGTGATGGTGGGCACGTCATCGGCGGACCTGCCGTGTCGTGGCATGCTGCGGATTACCGGAGATGTGAGGGTGGTGGGGCACGACCGCGTCCTCACGACGCCGGTCTCGATCAGCGAAGCTCCCGGAGGAGGGTGATGAGATGACGCGGTTGAAGGGTCGGGTGACCCTGGCGACCGTCGCCGGGTCGGCCGGCGTCTCGGTCGCCACGGTCTCCAAGGTGCTGAACGGGCGCAGCGACGTCTCACCGGCCACCCGCGCCCGGGTCCAGGAGGTCCTCGAGCGGCACGGGTACGTCGGACGGCGTCCGGAGCCCGTGCAGCGGGACACGGTCGAGCTGTTCTACCAGGGCGTGGTCAACGCCTATTCGGTCGAGGTGATCCAGGGCGTCGTCGAGGCCGGTCAGGCCGCCGGTGTCGACGTCGTGCTGAGCTCCCATCCGAGGCATCCGCCGACCGCGAACGCGGCGGCGTCCGGCCGGGCGGCGCCCTGGATCCGGCACCTTGTCGGGAGCGGCCGCCGGGCGGTGATCGGCATCACCAGCGAGCTGTCCGACGCCGACCTCGCCGCGCTGTCCCGGGCCCGGCTGCCGCTGGTCGTCATCGACCCGGCGAACACTCCGGAGCCCGGTGTCACCAGCGTCGGCTCGACGAACTTCGCCGGCGGGATGGCCGCGACGCAGCACCTGCTGTCCCTCGGCCACCGCCGGATCGCGTACGTCGGGGGCAAGCCGACGTCCGGGTGCAACCAGGCGCGGATGAGCGGGTACCGCAGCGCGATGGAGTCGGTCGGCGCCGCGGTACCGCCGGAGTACATCTGGCTGAGCGACTTCCTGTACGACGACGGGCTGGCCGGCGGCACCAAGCTGCTCGACCTGCGCGACCGGCCGACCGCGATCTTCGCCGGCAGCGACGAGGTCGCGCTCGGGATCCTCGAGGCGGCGCGGGCGCGCGGTCTGCGGGTGCCGGAGGACCTCAGCCTGGTCGGCTTCGACGACACCGAGGTCGCCCGGCTGGCCTCGCCGCCGCTGACCACGGTGCGGCAGCCGCTGCGCGAGATGGGCGCGGTCGCGCTCCGGACCGCGCTGCAGCTGGCCGCGGGCGAGCCGGTCGCGTCGCACCACGTCGAGCTGGCGACCTCGCTGATCATCCGCGGCTCGGCCGCACCGCACGGCCTGTCGTCGATCGCCGCGTCCTGATCAATCCCTGCGGTCCGCGACGGCCCTGGTCGCGAGGACGGCGGCAGCCAGCAGGATCGCGGACACCAGCGCCAGCAGCGTGAGCGGTACGGCGTTGGCGCCGGCCGGCTTGTCGTTGGACAGCACGGTCATGATCGGCCGGATCGGTGAGCTCCAGCGCAGCAGCAGGACCAGGAGGATCACGGCCGCCGCGGTGAGCATCGCGATCCCGATCCGCGGGATCACCAGTCGCGAGCAGAGCAGGCCGATCGCGACCCCGATCATCGCCGCACCGAGCTGCGCTGTTGCGCCGACGCCGAGGTCCGCGGCGGTCACGACGTGCTTGCCGGTGACGATCGGGTAGACGAGGCCGATCACCAGCAGCGGCACGCACCAGGTGATGACGACGGCGACCGTGATCGCCAGCACGCGTAAGGAGCTGCCGATCATCACCAGCGTGATCTTGTGCTGGGTGGGGTCCTCGTGATTCACGATCGCGACCGTCAGCCAGGTCGTGCAGACGAGCATGGCCAGCACGCAGAACGAGTACGACGACTGCAGCGGACCGTTGTCGGACGTCGTACCGACGGCCATCGAGGCGAGGAAGATCAACGTCGGCGGGAGGTACCGCTGGGAGAGCAGGACGCTGGTCAGCAGGTAGCGGTAGAGCGCGCTCACTCGGGATTCACCTGCCGAACGGTGAGGACCGACCAGCCGTGGTTGAGGGCGGTGAGCAGCGCCGCGTCGTGCCGGCCGGTCGGCAGCGTCACGGTGACGGCGGCCTCGGTACGCCGTACCTCGACGACGTCGGGGTGATCGTCCCAGTCGATGGCGGCGCCGGGGATCAGCCGCAGCTCGGTGAGCTCGGTCTGGTGGCGCAAGGCGGTGAGCCTGCCGTGATCGAGTTCGCAGACCCGGGTGGCGGTCGAGCGGACGACGTCGGCGGAGTGCTCGGTGAACGCGACTGCGGCGCCCTGTTCCGCGGTCTCGGTGAGGAGTTCGCGCAGGGTGGAGTGGGCGGTGGCGTCGAGGCCGGACCAGGGCTCGTCGAGGACGAGCAGCTGCGGTGGATCGAGCAGCGCCTGCGCCAGCGCGACCTTCTGCGCGTTGCCTTTCGACAGCTTCCGCATCGGGGTGTCCGCCCCGCCCGAGAGCGCGAGCCGGTCGAGCAGCGCGTGCGCGCGGTCCCGCGCCGTACTCGTGCTGAGTCCCCGGATCCGTCCCATGTGCGTCAGGTACGCCGCCGCGGACAGCCGGTCGTGCGACGTGAAGACGTCCGGCACGTAGGCGACGACGCGGGCGTTGCGCCGTACCGTTCCCGCGGACGGTCGCGACAGCCCGACCATCAGCCGCAGGACGGTCGACTTGCCGGAGCCGTTCGCGCCGACCAGCGCCAGCAGCTCACCGGCGTTCAGGTGCAGGTCGACGTCCGCCAGGATCTCCCGGCGCCCGTACCGCTTGGAGACCTTCCGCAGCCGGACCACTTCCATGCGGCGAGCCTATCCGGGCGAGCGGTCGGGTCAGGGCGGCGGAGACCACCAGGGACGCGACGGCGAAGGCAGTCATCACCGGAGCGGCCGACGTCAGGTCGGCGAGCGCACCGGCCAGAATCGCGACCACGCCGAACGTCGTCATCCGCAGCGCGGACTCCAGCCCGAGAACCTGGCCGCGCAACTCGGCCGGAGTGAGGTCGACGAGGATCTCCTGCTGCGCGAGCGACGCGGCGTAACCACTGCTTCCGATCGCGACCAGGACGCAGAGCACCGCGAGTGGGAGCTCGAACGCGAACCCCAGGAACGGTACGGCCAGCAGGAACCGCAGCCAGCGGGCCACGACGAGCCGGCGCCGCCGGGTGAGGTAGCGGCCGACGACGAGGTCCCCGGTCATCATGCCCGCGGCTCCAGCGGCCAACAGCCAGCCCGCACGCGGACCGGCGTACGGGACGAAGAGGGCTTCGCAGCCGACGATCAGGCCGTTGGGGAGTGCGAGCGCGAGCAGCAGCGGACGAGTGCGGCGTTCGGCCAGCAACCGCCGGTTGCCGCGCCAGGTCTCGGCGAGGCCGGTGCGCGCAACCCGGCGCGGCGCGCGGTCCTGCAGGCCGAACCGGATGACCGGTACGGCGAGGAGGGCGCAGCCCGTCGCGATCCACAGCACAGTCGACGGGCTGACCGCCTGCAGGAGGACGCCCGCGACACCGAAGCCGGCGATCTGCATCGCGCCGACCGACAGGTTCATCGCGGACCGGCCGAGGACGAACTGGTCGGACCGCACCACCTCGCCGAGCAGTCCCCAGCGGACGCCGGCCCCGATCGAGAGCCCGTAGGCGACCGCCAGCGAGAGGACGAGCCGGAGGCCGGGGGACAGGTCGACCGCGGCTTGGATGCCGACCGCAACGGTCGAGAGCGCCGCGAGCAGCGTCAGCACCCGACGCGGCCGGGCGGTGTCCGCGGCGGACATCAGCGTGGACACACCGAGCACCTGGGCGAGCGACGGCCCGAACATGATCGTCGCCGCGAGCAAGGCGGACCCGGTGGCGGCGTCGACCAGGATCGCGAGCGTCAGGCTGGTCATCGTCGACGACGCATTGCCCAGCGCGCTGCTGATCCACAGGTTCCGGAACTCCCGGTTGGCGAAGATCGCGCGGTACGTGCTCATGGCCTGCAGCATCGACCTCCGTCCGTGCGTCGCCTACAGTTTCGGGTGGAGGCGAAACGTTGTCCGAGTTCCTGGTCGATGCCGACACCCTCGCGAACGCGCGGTTCGGTACGTCGCAACTCACCGAGACGGTGTCCGCGCTCAAGCTGCTGCGCGCGCCGGTGGAGCCGTGGTTCCGGCCGTGGAAGGACGCGCACAGTGCCGCGTTCCAGGCCGCGGTGGCGGCGAACCCGGTCTGGAAGGCACTCCTGGACAGCGCCTTCGGGCGGAGCTGGGTCGCGGACTTCCTGACCGTGCCGCCGCTCGAGCCCGACCTCACGCTGGAGGCGGAGCTCGCGTACCTGACCTCGCTCGACGACGACCACATCCGTGCGGACCTGAGCGTCGTCCGGACACCCCTGCCGTCGGTCCTGGTCTCGTCGTCCGGGCTCGCCGCGGAGGCGGCGGAGTTGCTGCGCTGGGTGTGGCGGACGACGGTCGAGCCGGACTGGCCGCGGCGGCTGCGGGTCCTGCAGGCCGACATCGTGTCGCGGACGTCGCGACTCAGCGAGCAGGGTTGGTCCGGAGTACTGCGTGGGCTCGGTCCGGACGTGCGCTGGCTCGGTGACGGGCGGATCCAGGTGAACCGCTGGGACTACCCGGTGACCGACGTTCGCGGGCGCGACCTGATGTTCATCGCGGCGCACACCCAGCGCGTCAACGTCAGTTGGCGGCTGCCGGACCGGTTCGCACTGACGTACGCCGTGACCGGCATCTTCGCGACCACCGCGACTCCCGGCGAACCGTTGGTGCAGCTGCTCGGCCGCAACCGCGCCCGCATCCTGGTCGAAGCGGCCGAGCCGGTCAGCACGACATTGCTGGTCGCCACCACCGGTCTGTCACTCGCCACCATCTCCGACCACCTGCGTGTCCTGACCGACGCCGGGTTGCTGGAGCGCCGGCGCTCCGGACGGTCGGTCCTCTACTGGCAGTCCGACACCGGCCGCCGCGTGGCACAACGGCCGGGTTAAGGAAGCTGGAGCTCGGCAGAGAGCGGTAGGTCCGAGACCGACGAGCCGGCTCGGATCGTGAAGGTTCCGGGTTCCGTGGTCCAGCCGTCGGCCCAGTGCTCGAAGGCATGCTCGTGCAGTTGCACCGTGATTTCCCGGGCCTGGCTCGCGTCCAGCCGTACGACGGCGAATCCGGCCAGCCAGCGCACCGGACGGTCGACGGTGCTGCCGGGACGTTCGACGTACACCTGGACGACGTGCTTGCCGGCGCGCTCGCCGGTGTTGCGGACGGTCAGCGCGACGGACGACGGATCGTTCGCCCGCAGGTCCGACAGCTCCCACGTGGTGTAGCCCAGACCGTGCCCGAACTCGTACGCCGGCTCGGTCCCCGCCTTGAGCCACGCGCGGTACCCGATGTGGATGCCCTCGTCGTACCGCAGTACCCCGTCCTGCGGCGTGACGTCGATGACCGGTACGTCGTCCTGTGTACGCGGCCATGTCGTGGGAAGACGCCCACCCGGCTCGCTCCGGCCGAGGAGCACGTCGGCGAGCGCGTCGCCGTACTGCTGACCACCGAAGTACGTCGCCAGCACCGCCGCCACGTCGTCCCGCCAGGGGAGGAGCACCGGGGAGCCCGCGTTCACGACGACGACTGTGCGCGGGTTCGCGGCCGCGACCGCGCGGACCAGGTCGTCCTGGCGGCCGGGGAGCGCGAGCGTGGTCCGGTCGTACCCTTCGGACTCGACTCGCGCATTGGTGCCGACGACAACCAGCGCGACGTCGGCGGCACGGGCCGCCGCGACCGCCTCGTCGATCAGGACCTGCGGGTCGTCGTCGCCCGGCTCCACGCCGATCGTGACGGCCATCGCCTCGGCGAACGCGCCGTCGTGCTTGGCGAGTTCGAGCTCGACCCGGAGGTCGATCGGTTCGCCGGCGGTGACCTCGACGGGCGTGGAGACCGACGGCGGCGCCAGCACGATCTCGGCGGGATCGGTGCCCTCCGGTACGGCGGTGAGCTCACCGGCGAGCGCGCCGTCCACGAAGATGCGGCCGAGCCCGACCGACGCGAAGCCGAGCCGGATCGTGCCGGTTTCGGACGGCGTGTACCGGGTGTGGAACTCGAACGTCGACGTCCTGCCGATCGGCGCGGCACCCCCGATGTACACGAGCCTGCTGGCGAACCGGTCCTCGGCGAACAGCTCCGATCCGTCGGCGTCCAGGAACCGGACGCGGGCGCCGGGACCGCCGGTCGCCGGGTTGGTCATGGCGGACGGCGACAGCTCGGCGACACCTTCCTGGACGACGGCGCCGATCGCGTAGGTGATCTCGGCGCCGGGCAGCGCCGCCCGTACGCCGTCGAGCGGTGAGACCACCGACTCCGGGATCACCGTCGCGCTGCCGCCGCCCTGGGTGCGGGCGTCGCGGGCGTTGTGACCGATCACCGCGACCTTCGTCAGCGCCTCCGGACGCCAGGGGAGCGCACCCTCGTTCCGGAGCAGAACGGTGCCCTCCGCGGCCGCCGTACGGGCGAAGGCGACGCCGTCGACGGACGGCGGATCGGCCGGCTTCGCGAAGCCCTCGAGCGCACCGACGCGGGCCGCGAGCGAGAGAATTCGCCGTACCTTGCGGTCGATCGCGGCTTCCTCGATCTCGCCGGAGCGGACGGCGTCGACAAGCGCGTCGCCCCAGGCGCCGACCGGGCCGGGCATCGCCAGGTCCTGCGCGTGCTTGGCGCTCTCCAGGCTGCGTACCGCGGTCCAGTCGCTGACGACGACGCCGTCGAAACCCCAGTCCGTGTTGAGCGGGGTCTCGAGCAGGTCGTTCTCCGACGCGGTCGCGCCGTTGATCGAGTTGTAGGCGCTCATCACCAGCCACGCGCGGGACTCGGTGACGGCCTTCTCGAAGGCGAGCAGGTAGACCTCGCGCAGCGTGCGCTCGTCGACCGCGACGTCCGCGGTGAAGCGGTCGGTCTCGAAGTCGTTCGCCACGTAGTGCTTCGGGGTGGCGCCGACGCCGAGCTCCTGGACGCCGGCGACGTACGCCGCGGCCAGGTCGGCGGTCAGGACGGGATCCTCGCTGAACGCCTCGAAGTGCCGGCCGCCCAGGGGCGATCGATGGAGATTGATCGTCGGGCCGAGGACGACGTCGACGTCCTTCCGGCGGGCCTCGAGCGCCGACACCACGCCGTACCGGTGCGCGATGCCGACATCCCAGGACGACGAGAGCGCCGTGGCCGACGGGAGGTTGAGCGACGGGTCCCGCTCGTCCCAGACCGCACCGCGGACGCCGCTCGGGCCGTCGGACAGCACCATCGACCGCAGTCCGATCGAGGGCAGCGGATGCGTGGACCAGAAGTCCTGGCCGGTCAGGACCAGGACCTTCTCCTCGAGGGTCAGGCGGCCGAGGAGATCGTCGAAGTTCATGCCGGAAACTGTACGCGCGAAAACCAAGTGATGCTAGGTTTTGGGTATGGCTGGTTCCCGGGGTCCGTACGCGAAGGGCGTCGCGAAGCGCGCCGAGATCCTGCGGGCGGCGCTGGAGGTGATCGCGCGGCAGGGGTACCGGAAGACGTCGACGCGCGAAGTGGCCGCTGCGGCCGGGCTGAGCGAAGCCGGGATGCTGCACTACTTCGGCTCGAAGGAGAAGCTGTTCGAGGCTGTCCTGCGAGCGCGGGACGAGGCCGACCTGGCCCGGTTCGACAGCGCCGACGCGATCGGCAACCTGACCGCGATCGTCCGCCACAACGGATCGGTGCCGGGGCTCGTGCAGCTCTACTCGACGTTCTCCGCGGAGGCGGGCGACCCCGAGCACAGCTCGCACGAGTACTTCGTCGACCGGTACGCCGGGGTTCGCCGGGCGCTCGCCGACGCGGTCCGCGCCCGCCAGGCGGCAGGCACGTTCGACTCTGCGGCCGACCCGGATGCGATCGCGACGCTGCTGATCGCCTTGTCCGACGGCCTCCAGGTCCAGTCGCAGTACGACCTGGACACCGATCCGGGCGACGTGTTCGATCACCTGCTCGACCTGCTGGGTGGAGCCGCGCGGGATAGTTGAGGCATGACGCGCGCCGCCGAAGACCCGCCCCGACCGGCGGACGCAGTCGACTCTGGTGACTTCGGTGTGAGTCGGCGGGTGCTGACGCGGGAGGTCTGGCTGGTGCTGGCCCTGTCGCTGGGAGCGTCGGCAGTCGCGGCGATCATCTCGCTGACGGGGGTGCTGACGTCGGGGAAGGCGATCAGCGGGCAGACGGCGGTGATCGTAGGCTCCCGGGCGCCGGGGCGGCCGTGGCTGGACCTGGCGTGGCAGGTGTTCGCGGTGGTGACCGCGCTGGTGCCGGTCGCGCTGGTCGGTCACTTCCTGGCGCGCGGCCGGGAGTCGTTCCGGACGATCGGGTTCGACCTGCGGGACCGGATCCGCGATCTCGGACGCGGTACGGCGGTTGCGGCCGCCGTCGGCGGAGCGGGGCTGCTGTTCTACATCGGCGCCCACGCGACCGGCGCGAACCTAACCGTCGACCCGTCACAGCTGCCCGGCAACTGGTGGCGGATCCCGATCCTGATCGCGGTGTCGGCGCAGAACGCCGTACTCGAGGAAGTCATCGTGCTCGGCTACCTGAACCACCGTCTCGACCAGCTCGGCTGGTCGGTCGGACGCGCGACCGCGACGAGTGCGCTGCTGCGTGGGTCGTACCACCTCTACCAGGGCCTTGGCGGCTTCGCCGGCAACGTCGTCATGGGTGTGATCTTCAGCTACCTGTACCGCCGCTGGGGCCGCGTGATGCCGCTCGTCGTCGCGCACACACTGATCGACACGGCCGCCCTCATCGGCGCCACGTACCTGCTGGGCCACGTCTCCTGGCTGCCGAGCTGAGCGCGATACCTGACCCGCTGCACCGCGTAAGTTCTGGGGCATGTTTGGGAAGGACAAGAGCCCCGGATCCTTCGACGACGTCGACGTCGTCAACGACCTGGTCGATCTCGGGTATGCGGTCGGCGAGGCGGATGACCACGACGAGGTGCTCCCGCGGATCGAAGAGCCGGCCGACGGCCCCTGGGTGGCGCCGACGCCGGTCGAGAGACTGCTCTACCGGGACAAGGACGACCCGGATGTCTCCGGTTACCTGTCGATTCTCGCGACCGCCGGCGTCTACCACCCGGTGGCGATCACACACGCCCACCAGGAGCCGGCGAAGCGGCAGCCGATCATCGCCGAGTTGGGCGACGGGCTACGCGCGCTGTCCGTCTACACCGTGGACGTGCTGCCTCGCCCACACCCCAAGGTTGTGTACGAGTTCACCACGCTGCGCGGCCTGGTCGAGATGCTCAGCGACGTCGACGTCCTGCTGGTCAACCCGGAGACGCCGTGTCAGAACGCCCTGCAACTCGGCGACAAGATGCTCCAGCTGATGCTGCAGATGCATGACGAGTACTGGGAGCCTGGCTACTTCTCCGGCCGCATCATCACTCGTCAGAGCAACGCCACCGAGCCCGGCTCTCTGCTGCACGGCCTGGCCTGCGGCGCACAGCTCTGCATCACGAACGGCTACGCCTGGAACACCACGGAGCACCACGGCAACGGCTACAGCGCGGAACTCGCGCTGGTGGAGAAGTGGTGGGACGTCAAAGTCCGCGACGATTGGCAGGAGATCCAGCGTCGGCTGCTGGACCGCGAGGTCGGTACGTCGAGCTGGGACGACGTACTGCACGCCCGGAACATGCTGATCGAGCACTTCGGCGGCCCGGTCGACGGTGCCCAGTGGCGCCAGTACGACGAGTCGGCGATCCGCCAGCACGTCGCGCAGTCCGGCGCTCCCGTTCGTCCGGGCACGAACCCCGAACTCGACAGGGTCATAGCGGCTCGCGGCGAGTTGATCCTGATGGTCCTCCACTGCGAGGAGCGCCTCCGCGAAGACGGCCTGATCCCCGACGGCAGGTACGTCCGCACAACCGCAGCCTGGGACCTGGGCCGCGCCTCCGCCATGGCCCGCTGGGGCCGGAGCACCCGCTTCTGCACCCAGGCCGAGATGTTCGACGCCCTCCGCGAGCTCAGCCAGGAGGCCCAACGCCGCTACGCCTCGTGGGAGGAGTTCGGCGTCGGCTACCTCCTCGGCCGCTGCATCCAGTTCGACGGAGACTTCTCCCGGAACTGGTACACCGAGGCCCGCGACAACCATAAGCTTCTCCTCAGCAACGAGCAGAGCCCTTGGGTGACTGTCCCGTTCCGTTAGGGCGTAACCCGAGGGGCCCTCGACGGGTTGTTGGTGACGTGACAGTCAACGGGGAAATCGCAAGTCCGCCCACCACAAGTCCGCCCGAGATCGATGCCGGTCTCGCGGCCGCGGCGCTCGCCGTGTTCGCGCACCGGCACGAAGTCGTCCATCTGCTGTACGCCGCCGTCGACGAGCCGGACGCGCTCGCCCGGATCGGCGGTCTGCTGAAGATCGACGAGGCCACGATCGCGCGGGTCCTGGACCAGCCGCTGCGCTGGATGCTGCCGCAGTTCCGCTCCGAGCTGGAGACGATCGCGGCGACGCCCGGCGGCACCGCCGCACCGGTGGCGAAGCCGCCCGCACCGGCGGATCTGGAGTCGGCCGCGGTCAAGTAGCCCGGCGGACGACGCACCGTTCCAACGCTTAGGTTGGTGCGGTGCACAGGTATGGGCGGGACCTTCTGGAGATCGCGGACGAACTCACCACGGCGTACGTCGAGGTCTTCACCGCGCCACCGTTCGAGCATCGGGACCCCGAGGAGACCCGGAGGGCGTTCCGGAAGCGGCTCGAGGCGGATGTCGAGCGGGACGGGTTCCAGGCGTGGATCGAGCGGTCCGGCGACGGGCGGATCGCCGGGTTCCTGACCGGCTGGACGACGCCGGCACCGTTCCGGACCGACCGTTCGTACGGCAGCGTCCTGGACCGGCTCGGAACCGAGCAGGTCGAGGCGCTGCTGATCGGCGCCTTCGAGGTGGACGAGCTCGGCGTGCTGCAGCACGCCCGCGGTACGGGTCTGGCCCGCCGCCTGCTCGAGGCGGCCGGCGCGGCGAACCCACGGGCCTGGCTGCTGGCGTGGAACCAGAACCACGACGCAATCGCCTTCTACCGCCACCTCGGCTGGACAGAGCCGGAGGTCCGCGGCCCCGAACACGACATCGTCGTCTTCGTCAGTCCCTGACCCGACCGGCCCGGCGGTGCGGTCAGAGGCCGAACAGCTCGGTGGCGTTGCGGTGAGTGATGGCCTCGTGCTCGTCGGGGGTGAGGTCGGCGGCTTCCAGGGCGCCGAGCGCCACCGACGGGTCGATCAGCGTGGCGTCGGTACCGAACATCATCCGGCCGGGGCCGATCCGGTCCAGGATCCAGCGAATCCGGTTCGCGTCCGGGGCGGACCAGCACGGCTCGAACCAGATCCGGTCGGAGCGGTCCGCGGCCTCCGGGACCCGGGGCCAGCCGGGCGCGCCCATGTGACCGGCGATCACCCGCGCCCCGGGGACCTGGGCGGCGACGTCGGCGAGATCGACGACGGTGTCGTTCCAGGTGTGCACGAGCGTGGGCAGGCCGTACTCCGTGGTGAGCTCGATCGCCGCCTGCATCGCGGGCGAGCTGACCGGCGTCCGGCTGTACTCGCTGTGGATCTTCGCGCCGACCCAGCGTGTCCGGCCGTCCCCCGCGAGCAGCTCGTCGAGATCGGTCCGGGCCTCGTCCAGGCGCCGCGGGTCGACGACGACCATGCCGCGCAGCCGCGGGTCGGCCGGGAGCTGTTCGGCGAGCGAGCGGTTGCCGGCCGGGGCGTCGTACACGATGGCCTCGATCGCGGAGACCAGTTGGAGGTCGATGCCGAACCGGTCGAGCCCGTCAATGTTCACGTCGATGCTCGCGACGTCCATCGAGAAGAACCACGGACCCCAGTGGGCGTGTACGTCGATCAGCATGCGGGCTCCAGCAGGGTCTCGAGGCTGCGGCTTCCGGCCTGGGCGATCTCGTCCGCGCTGAGCTTGGAGGTCAGCAGCCGGCGGATCACCGAGCGGGTCTCGTGGAACGGCGTCCGGCAGCCGAGCACCAGCCGCTCCGCGCCGACCTCCGCGGCCACGATCTCCAGCGAGTCCGGACCGGTCAGCATCCGGGTCGACGTGTGGAACCCGGGCTCCGAGCGGGCGAGGAGCACGAAGTCGCCGAGGTAGTAGAAGTGCGTGTCGAGGAACACCACCCGGGCCCCGAGCCCGCGCAGTGCCGGTCCGACCTTCCGGACGTCGCCCTCGGTGAAGATCGTCAGGCCCGCGTCGACGAGCAGCCGCACGACATGCCCGAACGCCGGGTACCCGGGCTCGACGCTCTGCGCGGCCGGCGCCAGCCGGACCGCCCGCGGCGGCGTGTCACGGGCCAGCTGCCGCTCGAGCTCCTTCTCCGCGCCGAGCGGGTCGCGCAGGTCCAGCACCGGGCACATCGCCCACCCGTTGCCGTCAGCAACCTGCCGCGCCTCGTCGTTCCCGGACGGTACGTCGAAGTGCACCGCCCGCAGCGCGGACACGACGCCGCCCGAGATACCGCTGTCGGTGAGCACCTTCGCGACGTTCTCGGGCCGCCCCCAGCGGCCCGTCGTCACGTCGTGCCCGACCAGGATGTCGCAGTCGAGCAGCAGGGGAGAGTCGGTCATCATGCCTTCCGGGCCAGGGCGTGGTGGACTTTGCGGATCGCCGTGACGATGTCGTCGACGTCCGCGTCGGTGTAGTTCTCGTTCCAGGGCAGGACGAGCAGGCGGTGGTTGATCAGGTCCTCGGCGTTCGGGCACAGGCCGTCCGGGTACGAGACGTCCTGCAACGGGAACCCCGACCGGCCGTACGTGATCCGCTCGCGGACCGCGGGTGCGGCGTACAGCGGGCTGGTCAGGTACCCGCCGTTCGCCGGCACTCCCTCGGCGGCGAGCGCGGCGGCCCACTCGCGCATGTCACCGGCCGCCTCGGAGACGATCAGCGGGTACTGCCAGTACACGTGGTCGTGCCCGTCGGGCGGCGCCGTGATCCCGTCCAGGTCCGCGATCGCGGCCGTCGCCCGGAGTGCCGCCGTACGACGATCCTCGACGACGCCGCGCAACCGGTTGAGCTGCGCCCTCGTCACCGACGCGACCAGCTCGGTCATGCGGTAGTTGAGCGCGAGGAACAGGTACGTCCGCTCGTCGGTGTCGCGCGGCCAGCCCTTGTCGGCGAACAGCCGCATCCGGCGGGCGTACTGCGCGTTGTCGGTGACGGTCAGACCGCCGTCGCCCGCGCTGATGTGCTTGGTCTGCTGCAGGCTGAAGCAGCCGATGTGCCCGATCCGTCCGACGTACGTGTCGCCGACCGGCGCGAGGTACGCCTGCGCGCAGTCCTCGATCAGCAGGATCCCGTGCCGGTCGCACAGCTCGCGCAGCTCCCGGACCGCGGCAGGCTTGCCGAACAGGTGGACGACGATGACGGCCTTCGTCCGCGGGGTGATCGCGGCGGCGACCGTCTCCGGGGTCAGGTTCCCCGTGATCGGGTCGACGTCCGCGAACACCGGCACGGCGTTCTGCATCATGATCGGGAACACCGTGCCCATGTCGCTGATCGGCGTGGTGATGATCTCGTCACCCGGATCAGGGTTCACCGCCGCGACCGCCAGGTGCAGGGCCGCCGTACCCGAGCTGCAGGCGACCGCGTGCCCGGCGCCGAGCAGCGAAGCGAACTCCAGCTCGAGGGCCGGGACCTCCGCGCCCCAGGTGGCCGACAGCATGCCGCTGCGGAGCACCCGCTCGACCGCCTTCACCTCGTCGTCGCCGAAGCGCCGGCCGGTCGCGTTCATCACCGACGGCAGCGGGGCCGTACGCACCGGCGTCCCGCCGTCGCGGGCGAGCTGACTGTTGTCCATCTCGGCAATCCTCCGGTAGGTGCTTACGGCAACGGCAGTTGGACGAGATCGCGGTCGGCGAGGCCCCAGACACTGTGCTCTGCGCCGCGCACCGGCGTCAGCTGCGGCACGGTGTACCACCCGTCGCCGAGCTTGTTCACCAGCAGCTTCGCCGAGCTGAGTCCCGGGCCCAGCTGATACAGGTTCCCGCCGAAGTTCGTCTCACAGTAGACCCCGGTCCGGTCGGTGTAGATCTCGCCGTAGCCGGACAGCTTGTTCGCACCGCGGACGACCTCTTTGGTCTGCAGGTCGTACGTGAACCAGGCGCCGCTGGTCCGCTTCAGGACGCCGTACAGGACGCCGTCGTGGACGGCGACGCTCTGGATCGAGCGTTCGCCGGCGAGTGGTTCGACGGTCCAGAGCAGCTCACGGCGGCCGAGGTCGAAGGCCGCGATCGCCGCCGAGGTCCGCGTGGGAGTGATGCCACCGCCGCCGACGACGTCGCCGCCGATGTAGGCGATACCGTCGACGATCGAGACCGTCATCACGCTCTGGTCGGGAAGGATGCCGTACCGCACGTCCATCTCGCCGGTGCGTACGTCGAGCAGGGTGAGCGCACCGGTCAGCTTCCCCGTACCGGGCGCGGACGCGATCGCGAGCAGCTTCGAGTTCTCGTCGTACGCCGCCTGCCAGGGGCGGATCTGCTGATTCCCGATCGGGCCGAAGCTGTGCACCTCCTTGCTCCGGGGGTTGATGCGGACCACCTCGGTGCTCGGGTACAGGGCGGAGTACAGCTCGCCCTGCAGCCAGGTCAGTGTCTTGGCCTCGCCGGCGACGCGGAACCGCCGAGTCGCGCCGGTGCCGATCGCGTGCTCGGTGACGACCCAGTGCCCGCCGACGTACACGTGGGGATCGCCGGTCACGATCGACTGCGGCTTGTCCGGCGCGGGCGTGAACCCGGCGTCGACGAGATCGAGCAGCTCGAACTCACCGGTGGTGACGTCGAGCCACCACAGCACGCCCGACCCGGTCGCGCCGAGCAGCGTGGTTGCGTCGAGCAACACGAGGCGGCGGTGCTCGTCGGACGGTGCAGGCGTCGCGATGGCGGTGAGACTCGTGTCCTGCGGCCCGCAGGACCAGACCGTCCCTGACGTCCGGGTCGTCAGGTACGCCGTGCCGTCCGGTGCGACCGTGAGCGAGTCGACGCTGGACTGCCCCGCCGGCAGCGGCACGCTGCGTACGTCGCTGCCGTCGAGCGCCATGCTCAGCAGCGCGCGACTGCTGCCGACGTAGATCCGGTCGCCGGCGCCTGCGAACGGGCCGAAGAACTGCCCGCGGGACGCCTCGGGGGTGAGGTCCCGGAAGACCTTGGTGCCGCGGTCGTAGCCGACGAGCTGCGGCGGCGTGTAGATCCCGGCGAACATATGGTTGCCCGCGGCACCGACGTACCGGCCGTACTGCGCTCCGGGGACCGGCGCCCCGAGGTGCGTGGCCGTGTTCGTGGCGGGATCGATCTGCCACACGGCGCCGTTCGGATAGCTGACCGCGAACACCTGGCCGTCGGGCGCCGTCGTCATGTCCCAGACGAAGCCGCCAGGACCTGCCAGAGCCCCCACGTGGGTCACGGATCCGTCAGCCGGGTCGAAACAGTAGACGTCCGCAGTGGGGTAGAGCCCCGCGTAGACCTTGCCCGCGGCAACGGTGATGCCCCAGCCGCCTTCGCCGGTCGGCAGCTCGACCGTCCTGGTGACGCGGCGGGTGGTGAGGTCGATCTCGGACAGCCGGGGCGGGACGATGCCGCGACTGACGACGTAGGCGTGGCCGTCGTGCACCGCCATCGCGACGACGGCGGCGGTGACGACCGCCGCACCGAACCTGGGCAGCGTGGATCCGTCGATGGGTCCGTCCTCCGCGTGGGCGGTTGTGGGGACTGTTGCGGGGACCGCGAGTGCGGTCACGGCGCCGGTCGCGAGCGCGCCGGCGAGCGCCGTACGGCGGGAGATGGTCATCGGAGTCCTCCGATACGGACCAGGTCGCGGCCCTTGATCGTGTAGAGCGCTTCGCCGTCGTGCGAGGTGGTGATCAGCGGGTAGCCGTAGATCTGCGCGCCGAGTCCGTCGACCACGGTGCTCACGGTCGGAGCGCCGGTGGCGTTCGGCGTGATCTTGAAGACGCGTTTGCTGTCCGTGCCGTACAGGCCGGAACGGGCGATGACCAGCCGGGTCTGGCTGCTGCCGAGCGTGGCGCTGGTCAGGAGCTTGCCGGTGCGCGGGTCGAGGACGGCGAGACGCCCGTCGTCTGTGGTCGCGTACAGGAGGCCCCGGTAGTGCGCGATCGAACTGTAGCTCTGCGCGCGGGGGAGCGCGGGGGTCTCCCACAGCACCTGGTTGCGGCCCTGGTCGAAGGCGACGACGGTTGCCTCGGGCAGGATCGGGTCGGTGCCGAGGCTGTTCCGGGTCGCGCCGCCGAGGTACGCGACGCCGTCCGCGGTGGTCAGCGAGCGGACCGACTGGTGCGGTACGACGCCGCGGTGCACCTCGCGCTGCCCGGTGTCGAGGTGCTGCTCGACGAGCGTGCCGTCGTACTTGCCGTAGTCGGGCTCGGTGGAGAGCAGCCACGTCTGCGAGCGCTCGTCGTACGCCGCGTCCGTCGGGCGGGTCTGCTCGTTGCCGATCTGGCCGAGCTCGTGCAGGTCGGAGCCGTCGGGTTTCATCTGCCAGAGGCGGGCCAGCGTGTAGACCCCGAGATACACGCTCCGGCCGACCGGCGTCATGGTCTTGGCCTCGCCGGGCAGGAACGTCCGGGTGCTCGAGCCGGTCGCCAGATCGTGGACCTGGATACCCGCCTTGCCACTGACCAGCACGGACGTCGGTGTCGCGGCGATCGCCATGCCCTGCTCGGGCGCCGGTGGCAGCCCGGCCTGACCGAGGTCCGTGCCGGTGAACGTCCCGGTCGCCTCGTCGAAGTCGACGACCTGGCTGGTGAGCTCGGCCCGTATCGTGCTGCTCGTGGAGCCGTCGACGAAGATCCGGTTGAAGTACGCGCCGTCGTACGGCGAACCGAGTCGCGTCAGCGTGTTGTCGCGGTACCGGTAGAGCGTGCCGGAGGGCCGGGTACCCAGGTAGACGTCGGCGCCGGCGATCGTGATCGCGGTGATGTACTGGTCGCCGCCGGGGGTCTGCACCTCGACCGGGTTGCTCAGGTCGGTGGTGTCGAAGACGAGCATGGTCCCGGTGGGGGAGAGGCTCACGGCGAGCTTCGTCCCCTCGAGGGCCATGGTGGCGACGAACGTGCGGTCCGCGTACTGCGCGGGGAGGACGTCGCGGCGGGCGCCGGTCGCTCGGTCGATCGCGACCAGGTGAGCCTTCGTGCCGACACCGGCGTAGATCGTGGTCGCGTCGGCGGCGATGCTGCGGACGTACTGCTCGCCGGGGAAGGCCGCGCCGTACGTCCTGGTGGCCCCGGTGGCCGGGTCGTACTCGTGCACGCCGCCGTCGGGGTAGGTGCCGGCGACGATCCTGCCGTCGGGCGTCGCGGCGATCGACCAGATGAACGAGCCGAACTGGGCGACCTTCGCGGCGCTGCCGGTGGTCGTGTCGACCTTGTACAGGTCGCCGGGGGTGTAGAGGCCGATGTACAGGTCGGTGCCGATGTGGGCCATCGCCCAGGCGCCGGCGCCGGTCGGCAGTGAGAACTTGCGGTCGACGAGCTTGCTGACCGGGTCGAACGCGCCGACCTGGACGGGCGAGACGCCGGAGGTGATGGTCCAGATCCGGTCGCCGACCTGCTCGGCGACGCTGGTCGAGGTGACGGCGGACGCCGGACCGAGGTTGGTGACCGTTGGAGTTTCGGTCACGGCCGGAACAGTGGCACCGGCGGGAGCGGGAACGCTCACCAGTCCTGTGCAGATGAGTAGAGCGGTGATCAGTCCCCGTGCGAATCGCTTGTCCACAAGGCCTCCCGGGCCAGCGCGCACCGAATTACGGTCATGGCTGAAATTAGCCGGACGTGCGTGAGTGCGTCAACCGTTCGGGCTGTGTCCGATGAAAGCAGGAATCAGAGATGAACGCGGTAGACGACGAGCGGCCGGCCGCTGCCGGTGCCGAGCTGGGTGCCGGTCGCGTCGGCGAGGCCGGCCCGCTCGAGCCGGTTGAGCACGCGGCGGGCGGTCCGCGGCTGGATGCCCAGGTGGTCGGCGACCGAACGCGTGGTCAGGCCGTCGTCCGTCGCGCGGACGAGCTCCTGGAGTCGTTCGAGGGTCGCCTTCGAGAGGCCGGCGCGTTGCGCGAGGAGTTGCAGTTTCGAGCGCTGCTGCGCGCGCGGCGCCGCGCCGCCGACGAGGACCAGGTCGATGTCGTTGCGCAGCGACACGACGGCCGCCGTACGCCCGGCCGTCTTCGCCCGGCCGAGTGCGCGGCGGGCCAGCGCCTCGGTCTCGGTCCCGGAGCCGCCGATGCCGAACCCGATCCGGACCGGCCCGAACTGCTCCTTCAGCCGGGTCAGCATGCCCAGCTCGGTGAACGCGGCGGTCGCCTGCTCGAGCGGTCCGCGGGTCGCCACCACGAGCCAGCGCTTGTCGTCGTACCGGATGACGCTGCCGCCGAGTGAGCCCGCCTCGCGGCGCAGCGCCTCCTCGGCGTCCGGGGACATCTCGACCAGACCGAGCGCGATCTGCGCATCGTCACTGCGCAAAGCGTCATGAACGAGCAGCAACCTGTTCACCGCCGCCCGGACCGAGTGCACCGACGGCGCGAGGCGCAGCGTCGTCTGCTCGGTCCGGAGTTTCTCGTACGCCGATCGCAGACACGTGATCGCGACGGTCGCGCCGGCCTGGTGGTGGAACGCGACGATGTCGTCGAGGCTCAGGCCGGGACGGTACGGGAGAACCGTGACCCCGCGCATCGGCAGCCCGACCTCGTCGAACGTCTCGCGGACCTCGGCCTCGTCGAGAACGTCGATGCTCAGCGAGGTCACGTCGTGCCCCTCGCGGAGCAGCTGCACCAGGGCGCGCATGAGCGTGGCGCCCGTGTACTCCACGTGCGCCGCCGGGCGGTCGAGCAGGTCCTGCGCGGCGGCGATCTGGTACGGGACGACGCCGGTGAACAGCCACGCGTCGACGCTGCCCGGAGCGTCGGCCATCACCTTCGGCGTGTCGGTCTCCCGCCGGTACCGCAGCGGGACGACCTCGACCCCACGCAGCGCCTTGACGATCCGGCTGCTGGAGGTGACCAGGTCCGACGGCCCGACCACCCCGATCGTCGTCACCATGCGCAGGTCCCCTCCTTCATGCGGGTCAGTCTCACCACAAGACCCCACCGCTGCAAGAACCCGCGCCGTCGTGGGCTACGTTCCCCTTCATGGACCAGGTGACGGAGCGGGTTCTGGAGTGGGTCGACGACGGTACGGCGTTGTGCCGCCGGGCACTGGGCGAGCTGGACGCGCCGTCGTTGCTGCCGGGGTGGTCGCGGCGGCACGTGGCGGCCCACCTGTCGCTGAACGCCGAGGCGCTGGGCAACCTGGTGCACTGGGCGCGGACCGGCGAGGAGCGGCCGATGTACCCGTCCGCGGAGGTGCGGAACGCGGACATCGAGGAGGGTACGTCGCGATCGGCGGAGGAACTGCGGTCGTGGTTCGACGAGTCGGCGTCGGTGCTCCGGGCATCGATGGTGACGCTGACGGACCAGCAATGGCAGGCACCGGTCCGTACCGCTCAGGGCGAATCGATCCCGGCGACCAGGATCCCGTGGATGCGCTCCCGTGAGGTGATGATCCATGCCGTCGACTTCGGCGCCGGCGTCACCTTCGCCGATCTGCCCGCGGACTTCCTCGAGGCGCTGTGCGAGGACATCCGCACGCAGCGCGGCGACGTACCGGCGGTCACCGGGCCGCTTCCGGAGGTGGCCGCCTACCTGTCGGGCCGGCCGTACTCCGAGGTGGTCGGCCCGGACGGGAAGCGCGCGGAGCCGCTGCCGCGCTGGCTTTGAGACGCGTCAGAGGAAGGCGCCGACGGACGGTGTCGCGTCCGCGCTCCAGTTGAGAATGGCGGCGTACAGGACTCTCCGGTGCGGGACGCCGTCGGTGATCTGGCTGTTAGTGCATGGCGACGTACCGGTGCCGCACACCCAGCCGTGCAGGAAGATCCGCCAGCCACCGTCGAGCGAGGGAGTGACGTCCGCGCCGCCGGGGCCGCAGAGGCCGGTGCCGGCGGACGTCATCAGCGAGTGCTCGGTCGCTGTCGCGAAGTTCCAGCGGTCCGTGGAGCGCAGCCAGACGGTGGCGTAGCTGCAGTTGTCGTAGCCGTAGCGGGAGGCGAACAGGACGTACTGCGAGCCGCGCTGCACCATCGTCGGGTTCTCGATGATGCCGTCGCGTTGCAGCAGTTCGCGGCTGGCGCTGCCTGCCCAGTGCAGGCCGGCGTCGCCGAGGCGGACCATGCGCAGCGTCGACGGGATCTGCTGCGTCTTGTACAGCAGGTAGCGGCGTCCTTCGCTGTCCTTGAACGGCGACGGGTCGATCACCCCGGCGGTCGCGATCGGTCGTCCGGGTACGGCGTCCTCGCCGCCGTGCCGCGCACCGGGGCAGACGAGCGGGGTGTCGCCGATCGGCCGGTACGGTCCGCCGGCCTGACTCGCGGTCGCGACGCCGATGCACCGCTGCCCGCCGAAGTCCTTCGCGACGGCCGAGTAGTAGAGGACGAACCCCGCCGATGTCTGCCAGGCGTCCGGCGCCCACACGTCGCGGCTGGTGTCCATCCAGGCGGGAGGAGTGGTGAGGTCCAGCGCGGCGCCGACGCCCTGCCACGGCCCGCTCGCGGTGTCCCCGCGGCTGACGCGCCCCGCGGGTCCGGTCGTGAACGCGTAGAAGTCACCACCCGACAGCAACACACCGGGATCGGCCACCGAGTGCTCGGGCGCGTACACAGGACCCGGCGCCGCCGCGTGCGCGGGAAGTCCCATCACCAGCGAGCCGACAACAGCGAGCAGAGCAGGAAGCACTTTCCGCATGCGAACAACCTCCCCAGGGGCGTGGATCAGTCGCACCACACTCTGAGGCCAATATCCAACCTTCTCAAGCCCTCAGCCCACACATTTTTCCCAGCTGCAGTTAAACCGTCATTTCAGGACGCGGTAGCGGAGGTGGGTTACGTCGCGGGCTTGGAGTTGGCGGAGGGGTTCCAGTTCGATGTATTCGGCGGGGAGGTTGTCGAAGAGGCGGCGGCCCTGGCCGAGGAGGACGTTGACGACGTGGAGTTCGAGTTCGTCGAGGAGGCCGGCGCGGAGGAGTGACTGGGCGGCTCCCGCGCCGTGGACCATCACGTCGCGGTCTCCGGCGGCGGCTCTCGCCTGGGCGGCGCAGTCGGCGACGTCGGTCACGTAGCGCGCGGTTCCCGGAGGTGTGTCGTCCGGGTGGTGGGTGAGGACGAAGATCGGCACCCCGTCGTGATGATCGCCCTGCCAGCGCCCCGCGTGTTCGTACGTACGACGCCCCGCGATCAGTGCGCCGGTGGCGAGCGACTCGGCGTACACCTGCCCGCTCGGCCCGTCGGAGTGCCGGTCGTCGAGCCAGTTGAACAGCCGGAACCCGCCGCGGCCCATGGGTTCCTCGGGGCTGTCGTCGGGGCCGACCACGAAACCGTCGAGGGACATACTCATGTACAGCCGGATCATCGGGAACCTCCCAGCGTCTGTGGGCAGTGGAACACACCGCCGGGGTCGTACGTCTGCTTGATCTTCTGCAAGCGGGGGTAGTTCGTGCCGTAGTAGGCGGTGGCCCAGTCGGTCAGGTCGGGGTCGGGGAAGTTCGGATAGACGTGACCGGACGCATGCGGGTGCGCGAGGGCCCACGAGCGGCGTACGGCGTCGCGTCCGGGACTCACGTGTTCGAGGAGGAAGCGCTCCGCGCGGTGGGCGAACGCGGTCGCGTCGGCCGGGACGCGGTTGTAGGCGCCGCCCATCGCAGTGAAGTTGAGCTCACAGCCTGCCTCGAGCAGTTGGTCGACGGTGGCGCGGGCGAGCGACCTCTGGAAGAACTCGGACTTGCTGTGCTGGATGCGATCGTCGCTGTCGCCTTCCGAGAAGCTGGACTTGAGCTCGGCCCACGAGAGGTCGTCCCGCAGTTCGGCCTGCGGTCCGAGGCTCCCGAGATCTCCGAAGTCCGGCCGGACGCAGGCGCCGAAGACACGCACCACGTCCGCGGTCACGCTCAAGCTCGCGGTCATCTCGTCAGGGGCATCGGGAGCCCAGGACTGCCACGCGGCGATCACGTCGGCGGCCCGATCGCGCGGCCACGTCAGGTTGAAGCGGATCGCGGCCGGTGACGGTACGGCGGCGTACGTCAGCTCCGTGACCACGCCGAACTGACCACCACCGGAGCCGCGCAGTGCCCAGAACAGGTCCGCGTCCTGCTCCGCGTCACACCTGAAGACGGTGCCGTCCGCAAGCACCACGGTCGCCGCGACGAGCCGGTCGCAGGTCAGCCCGTACCGTCGCCCGAGCAGCCCGAGCCCGCCGCCCGACGTCAGCCCCGCGATCCCGACGGTCGGCCCGCACCCGGCCGGAATGGTCAGCCCGTACTGCTCCAACCCGCGATACACGTCGGCCAACCGTGCCCCGCCCCCGATCGTCGCCCGCTGCCCGTCGACCGAGATCGCGGACAGCGCCGACAGGTCGAGCAGCAGCCCCGTAGTCGACGAGCGACCGGCGAAACAATGCCCGCCACCCCGCGGGGCCACAGACAGCCCGGTACTGCGTGCGTAGGCCAGCGCCTCGATCACGTCGTCGGCCGACGCACACCGGGCGATCGCCCGCGGACGAACGTCGCAGTACTGCGGCAGCGCCGGCTTCCGCAGTACGTCGTACAACGCGTGATCAGCCCCGATCAGCTCCATACACCGACGCTAGAGCCGCGCCTCCCCGCCGCGCTTGAACGAAACGGGCGTCGTACCACCCCGCGAGGAACGGCCGGTACGACGCCGAGTGGTCGTGACCGCAGTCGCATCGATCGGCCTTGTCGCCGAGCAGCTCCCGCGGTGTCACCCCGGTCAACCGCACGCACTCCCGGGTCAGATGCGCGTGGTCGGCGTACCCGGTCTCGGCCGCGAGCTCGGCGAGACCGTTCCCGAACCCGGCCTGCGCCAACGCGAGATACCCCTGGAACCGCAGCGTCCGCTGTAAGGCCTTCGGGCTGACCCCGGTCGCCGTCAGGCATCGCCGCCGCAACTGGCTCTCCGACAACGCCAGTTCGTCGGCCACGGTGGCGATCCCGGTGCGTTCCCACGGCATCAGGCGCCGGACCAACTCCGCCACCACGGGATCCGGCCGGAGCCGCCGACCGGCCAGGTACCACTGCACCGCGAGCAACGCCGCCTGCGGACTCACCGCATCCGCCACGGCCGACCCGATCGCGTCTGCCGCGGAACCCCACAGCTCCACCGCACAGTCGACCAGTTGGTCCGCCGGTACGCCGAGCAGCGGCGTCCCCACACCGGGCATGAACCGCACCCCGACGATCGTCGTCCGCGGCGGGATCACCTGCGGCTGGGCGCGCGTCAGCGGCCCGATCACCCGCGGTACGCCGCCCACCGGGCAGTGCAGCTCGACGCCACCCGTGGGCAGATCACGCTGCGGGTAGGGCTCCGACGCGGTCCGCTGGATCCAGACCGTACGAACGAGACCGGCCAGGGCGGGCACCGGTGCGCTCTCGTCGTACTGCTGATCCGTCACAGACCGGACGATACTCGCGGTCAAGCCGCGGCTGGGCGTGTCGAGACCAGGTGGGCGGCTCCGACGTTCCGGGCATGACAGCCGAGCGAGTACTGCGTACCTACCTCACCCTGGTCGCGGTGTCGACAGGAGCGTCGTCGTTGATCTGGGGCGTCAACACGCTGTTCCTGCTGGACGCCGGTCTGAGCATCGGGGAGACCTTCGCCGCGAACGCGTTCTTCACCGTCGGCATGGTGTTGTTCGAGGTCCCGACCGGGGTCGTCGCGGACACGCTCGGCCGGCGGACGTCGTACCTCCTCGGGACCGCGACGCTGGTCGGTACGACGCTGCTGTACCTCCTGCTGTGGCAGATCCACGCGCCGTTCGTGTGGTGGGCGATCGTCTCGGCGCTGCTCGGTCTCGGGTTCACGTTCTTCAGCGGGGCGACCGAGGCATGGCTGGTCGATGGACTGCACGCGACCGGGTACCGCGGGTCGCTGGACGCCGCGTTCGCGAAGGGTCAGGTGGTGAACGGGATCGCGATGATGGCCGGCTCGATCGGCGGCGGGATCCTGGCGCAGCTGACGAACCTCGGCCTGCCGTACGTCGCTCGCTCGGTGTTGCTCGTGGCAACGTTCGTGGTGGCGTGGCGGGCGATGCACGACCTGGGATTCACGCCGAAGCCGGACGCGTCGGTGCGCCGCGAGATGACCGGGATCGTGCGGGCGTCGCTGCGGCACGGGCTGCTCAACCCCCGGGTCCGTTGGGTGATGCTGGCAGGTCCGTTCACGGCGGGGGTGAGCGTGTACGGCTTCTACGCGGCCCACCCCTACCTGCTGGAGCTGTACGGAAACGCCGACTCGTACGCGATCGCCGGCCTGTCCGCCGGGATCGTCGCGGGTGCGCAGATCGCGGGCGGCACGTCGGCGCCGTACCTGGCCCGCGTGTTCCGGGACCGGATGCGGATGCTGATCGCGGCGATCGTGGTGTCGGGACTGATGATCGTGGCGATCGGTCTGGTCACGTCGTTCTGGGTGGCTCTGGCGCTGCTGATGGTGTGGGGCTCGATGTACGCCGCGATGTCGCCGGTGCGGCAGGCGTACCTGAACAGTCACATCCCGTCCGCGCAGCGGGCGACGGTGCTGTCGTTCGACAACCTGCTCGGGTCGGCCGGTGGGGTCGTGGTCCAGCCGGCGCTCGGCCGGACAGCGGACATCTGGGGATACGGTCCGGCGTACCTCGTGTCGGCGGTGATCCAGACGCTGGCGGTGCCGTTCCTCGGACTGGCACGGCGTACCGGGAAATCTGTCGAGGACACCGCGGCGCAGCCTCTAGCCTTACGGGCGTGACGGCGCGACTGATCATCATCAACGGCGGCTCGAGTTCCGGGAAGACCGGGATCGTGCGGTGCCTGCAGGCAGTGCTACCGGACCCGTGGCTGGGTTTCAGCGTGGACGATTTCGTCGACGCGTTGCCGGCCGTGATGGAGGGCGGCATCGACATCGGGCCGGACGGTGAGGTGAACGTCGGACCCGCGTTCCGCGCGCTGGACGCGGCCTGGACCGCCGGGATCGTCGCGATGTGCCGGGCCGGCGGCCGGGTGATCGTCGACGACGTGTTCCTCGGCGGCGCCGACTCGCAGCAGCGCTGGCGGGACGCGATCGGCGACCTCGAGACACTCTGGGTCGGCGTCCGCTGCGACCCGCAGGTCGCGGCCGGCCGGGAGCTTGCCCGCGGCAACCGTGCCCGCGGCATGGCCGAGCAGCAGGCGTACGTCGTCCACGAGGGCGTCACGTACGACGTCGAGGTCGACAGCTCCCGCGCCGAGTCCGTCGACTGCGCCCGTACCATCGCCGCCGCCCTGAAGTGAGCTGGACCCGCAGGTACATTTGACGATGTGCTGACGGCGAAGGGTGTGGCGACGCGGGAGCGGATCGTGGCGGCGGCCGCGGCGGAGATTCGTGAGCGCGGCATCGCCGCGGTCAAGCTGGACGACATCGGGCGGCGCAGCCGGACCGGGAAGAGTCAGCTCTTCCACTACTTCCCCGACGGCAAGGAGCAGTTGCTGCTCGCGGTCGCCGAGCGCGAGGCGGAGCAGGTGCTCGAGGACCAGGAGCCGTACCTCGGGCAGCTGACCTCGTGGGATGCGTGGAGCAAGTGGCGTGACGCCGTCGTCGAGAGGTACCGCCGGCAGGGCGTGCACTGTCCGCTCGGCGTCCTGATCACGGAGATCGGCCGCCACACCCCGGCCGCGCAGGCGGTCACCGGGCAGCTGCTCGCGCAATGGCAGCGCCGGCTCGAGACCGGTATCGAGGAGATGCAGGCCGCGGGCGAGATCCGTTCCGACGTGGATCCCGCCCGCGCCGCTGCCGCGCTGATCGCCGCGATCCAGGGAGGAGTCGCGATCCTGATGGCCTCCGGCTCCGCGACGCATCTGGAGTACGCGCTCGACCTCTGCCTGGACTACCTGCGCGTTAACGCCAGTTGAGCACCGGTGGCTGGTACCCGGCCGGCTTGTCGGCGACCTTCACGCCGGGATTGACGAGCCAGCCCTGGTACTCCGGCGTGAACATCCGGTAGACCGACGACGGCGGTACGGCGCTCGCCTCGTCGAGTTGTGCGCGCAGCTCGGCCGGAAGTTCGAAGCCGAGTGCGGCGATGGTCGACTCGAGCTGCTCCGGACGACTCGCGCCGACGATCGCGGACGCGACGCCCGGCTGCGTGGCGGCCCAGTTGACGGCGACCTGCGCCATCGTCACCCCGAGCTTGTCGGCCACGTCGCGGACGGCCGTCAGCAGGTCCCACTGCCGATCGGACCAGGTCTGCCCGGCCGCGCCGTCGCCGGTCAGGCGCCCCTCGCCGGCCAGCTGCTTCGCGTCGTCGCGCTGGTACTTCCCGGTCAGGAACCCGCTGCCGAGCGGACTCCACGCGGTGATGCCCAGCCCGAGCTCCTGCGCCACCGGCACGTGCTCGGTCTCGATCGTCCGCTCGATCAGCGAGTACGGCAGTTGCAGGCTGACCATCGGTGTCAGCGAATGCGCGTCGGCCAGCGTCTGCGCGCGAGCGGCGTACCAGGCCGGTACGTCGGACAACCCGGCGTACCGGATCTTGCCGGCGCGAGCGAGGTCGTCGAGCGTCCGCAGTACCTCGTCGACCGGGGTGATGCGGTCCCAGGTGTGCAGCAGGAACAGGTCGACGTAGTCGGTGCCGAGCCGGCGCAGGGAGTCGTCGAGGGCGCGGATCAGGTGTTTGCGGCTGTTGCCGCCGGCGTTCGGGTCGCCGGAGTCGACGCTGTTGGTCGCCTTGGTGGTGAGGACCATCCGCTCCCGCACGCCCGCCTCGGCGATCAGTCGGCCGAGGATCCGTTCGCTCTCACCCGCGGTGTAGAAGTCGGCGGTGTCCACGAAGTTGCCGCCGGCCTCGACATAGGTCCGGAAGATCGCCCGCGCCTCGTCCTCGGTCTTGCCGTACGGCGCGTGGAATCCGGACTGCCCGAAGTTCATGGTTCCCAGTGCGAGCCGGCTGACGCGCAGCCCCGATCGCCCGAGCAGGTAGTAGTCGTCAAGTGCCATGTGCACCAGCGTTGCTCGGCAAAAATGGACCGGCAAGTACAAAAGTTTGCGCGCCCGGACGGTGTGAAAGGATCCGGGTGTGCGCCTGTCCGAACAGCAACGTCTGGTGCTCGCGCGGCTCGCGGAGCTGGTGGTGCCCGGTGGCGATCAAGCGGTCCGATTCGTCGAGCGAGTCCTGACAGAGGATCGGCCGGACTGGGCCGATCGGGTGTCGCGAGGGTTGGCGGCTCTCGGGGATGCCGGGCTCGACGGCGTACTGGCGGATGCTGACGGGGCGTGGCTGGTCCGGCTGATCGCGCAGGGGTACTACGCGGAGCCCGCGGCCTGGGAGAAGTTGGGGTGGCGGACCGGTGAGTTCGCGGCAGTGCAGACCGAGCTGCGGACGACACCGCGGGACGCGCTGGGAGAGCGGTACGACTGTGTGGTGATCGGCTCGGGCGCCGGTGGAGGTGCTGCCGCTCAGGTGCTCGCGGAGTCGGGGCGGTCGGTGCTCGTCGTCGAGCTGGGCAGCTACCCGTCCACGGATTCGCTGATGCGCGATCACCTGCGGAATCCACGCTCGGTGACAGGCCTGCCGGCGGTCACGGATCCTGATCCGGCAGGGCGTCCGCGGGTCGCGGTCGCGGACGGCGTCCGCAGCCGGGTGCTGCCGCCTGACGGCGGCTGGGGCAACAACGCGTTCACGGTCGGCGGCGGGACGCGGGTGTACGGCGCCCAGGCGTGGCGGTTCGTCCCGCGGGACTTCCGGATGGCTACGACGTACGGCGTGCCGGACGGGAGCGCGCTCGCCGACTGGCCGATCTCGTACGACGATCTGGAGCCCTACTACTCGCTGGCGGAACAGCGGTTCGGCGTCAGCGGCGGGGGAACGGATCCCTGGCACGGCCCGCGGTCGATCCCGCTGCCGATGCCGCCGATGCCGCGGACCGGGCCGGCCGAGCTGCTGGCAGGTGCCGCCGAGCGCCTCGGCTGGGGCACGCTCGACGTACCGCTGCTGATCAACTCGATCGACTACCAAGGACGATCCGGCTGCGTGCGGTGCGGCCAGTGCGTCGGGTTCGCCTGCCCGGTCGAGGCCAAGTCCGGGACGCACAACACCGCCCTGCCGGCCGCTCTCGCGACCGGGAACTGCACGCTGGTCATCGAGACCACGGCCGAACGGCTCGTCACCGATCACACCGGCCGCGTCGTCGGCGTCGCCCTGGTCGCGAGCGACGGGTACGGCGGGATCTGGCGGCGGACCGTCGCGTGCGAGGAGGTGGTGGTCGCGGCCGGCGCCTCCGAGACGCCGCGACTGCTGCTGAACAGTGCACACGACGCGGAGCCGCAGGGGATCGGCAACAACCAGGATCAGGTCGGGCGGCACCTTCAGGCGCACGTGTACGCCGGTGCGGTGGGGCTGTTCGAGGACGAGGTGGTCGATCTCGTCGGGCCCGGTGTGTCGATCGCGACCTGCGACTTCCGGCACGGGAACGACGGGATCGTCGGCGGCGGGATGCTCGCCAACGAGTTCGTGCCGACGCCCGCCTCGACGTACGACTATCTGACCGGTGCTGGGTTGATCCCGGTCGCCGGTGCGGAGAGCGTGCAGGCGATGCGGCGCGAGGTGCGGCGGATGCTGCGGGTGGTCGGCCCGATCCAGGAGGTCACGTCGGCGGACTCACGCGTCCGCGTCGACCCGTCCGTCGTCGACCGGTTCGGCAATCCGGTCGTGGTGACCAGCGGAGCGATCCATCCGGAGGACGCCCGCGCGCACCGCTTCATGAGCGCCAAGGCGAAGGCCTGGCTGGACGAGGCGGGTGCGGTCCGGACGTCGGTGGGCGAGCTCGGCAGCCTGGGGCGGCCGAGCACCGGGCAGCATCAGGCCGGGACCTGCCGGATGGGTGACGATCCGGCCCGCTCGGTCACCGATCCGTACGGTCGCGTCTGGGGGCACGCCAACGTGTGGATCGCCGACGCCTCCGTGCACGTCACGAACGGCGGCGTGAACCCGGTCCTCACGGTCCTGGCCGGTTCGCTCCGCATCGCCACGCACATCGTGGGTGGCTAAAGGGGTCGTCCGGACCTGGTCAGCCGACGCGGGAGATGCCGATGCCGCTGCGGGCCTCGCGGCCGTACTTCGCGATCTCGGCTGCGAGGTCCAGGCGGGCGACGCCGCTCTTCGCGCGGTCCTCGTCGGTGAGCAGGCCTGCGGGGATGATCCAGACGATCTCGAACTCCAGGCCGTCGGGGTCCTTGCCGTAGAGCGACTTCGTCGTGCCGTGGTCGGACGCACCGACCAGGGCACCGGCCTGGCTCAGCTTCCCGGCCAGGTCCTCGAGGTCACCGAGCGTGTCGACCTCCCACGCGAGGTGGTACAGACCGACCGTGGTTCGCCCCGCACCGGACGGCCCGGCCTGGGAGCCGATCTGGAACAGGCCCAGGTCGTGGTCGTTGGTGGATCCGGGCGCGCGCAGGAACGCGGCGCCGGGGATGGCGTCACCGGTCTCGGTGTAGCCGAAGCCGAGAACGTCTCGGTAGAACGCGACGCTCGCCGCGACGTCGCGCACGTACAGGACCGCGTGGTTCAACCGGAAGATCGCCATGTCACCGATGATAGTTGAAGCCTCAACTTATTTCTAGCGGCGGCGCCGGGGCTTCCTCGGGCGGCCCGGTTGCGGCTGCGGTTTGGGCGGTGGCGGCTTGGGCCGGCGGGGCTTGGCCTGGCGTTCGGGGACGGCCGGGCCGCGGGTGCTGTTGGCGGTGCGGCCGCGGACGATGCCGATGAAGTGCTCGACGAGCTCGGTGGTCCCGTCCTCGGGCCAGCTGAGCGCGACCTCGGACTCCGGTACGCCGGTCAGCGGGCGGTAGGTCAGGTCCTTGCGGTGATGCAGGCGGGCCAGCGACTGCGGGACCACGAGCAGGCCGGTCCCCATCGCCACCAGCTCGACCGCGTCCGCCGTGCGGGCCGGGCGTTCGTCGATCAGGCGACCGGGCGGGTGGTCCCAGTCGAGTACGTCGTCCCGCGGATGCAGCATCAGCTCGTCCGCGAGGTCGTCGGCGGTGACTTCGTCGGCGGCCGTGATCAGGTGGTCCTTGGGCACCACGACGACCGTCTTCTCGACGTACAGCGGGATGGCGTGCAGGCCGGTGCGGTCGATCGGGAGCCGGAGCAGGACGGCGTCGGCGCCTCCGTCGGCGAGTTCACGCCGTACCAGACCGGGGGCGTCGGCGGCGGAGACCTGGACGAGCTCGAGCGGGACGCGGGGGAGCCGCTCGGTCCAGATCCGGGCCCATTTCGCGGGCGTCACGCCGGGGACGTACCCCAGCCGGAATCCGGTCACGGTTGTCAGGTTACCGGGCGTTACGCTGCTGCCATGACGGCGCGCAAGATCCAGACCATGAAGCCTGCCACGGCGGCGAAGAAGCTCGGCGTGTACCTGCAGGCGACACCGGCGGAGTTCCAGGACGGTGTGGTCTCGCGCGACGAACTGAACGCGCTGCAGGCCGACCCGCCCGAGTGGCTGCGCGACCTGCGCCGCGACGGTCCGCACCCGCGGCCGGTGGTGGCCGCGAAGCTCGGTGTGTCGATCAGCGGGCTGGCGAGGGCCGGGATCACCGAGGCGCTCACCACCGCGGAGATCGAGGCGATCAAGACCGAGAATCCCGACTGGCTGGAACACGAGCGCGCCATCCAGGCCGACCTACGCAGCCAGGCCGACGTACGCCGTCAGGCCGCCGAGCAGAAGCAGCAGCCGGCGGACTGACCGCGCCGGCGGTCAGGTGATCCGGACGCGGAGCCGCCGGAAACCTCTGCCCTTGCTCTCCATCTTCACGACCTCCATGCGGCCGATCAGCGCGGTGGAGGCGACGTGCGTGCCGCCGTCGGCCTGGGTGTCGAGGCCGGCGATGTCGACGATCCGGACGACCTCGATGTCGGGTGGCAGCAGGTTCGTCGCGGTCCGGATGATGTCCGGGATCGCGAATGCCTCCTCGCGCGGCAGGTTGCTGACCGTGATCCGGCGGTCGGTGCGGATCTCCGCGTTGACCGCCTCGGCGACCCGGTCCTTGAAGTCCGGCGGCACCTCGGCCAGGTCGAAGTCCATCCGCGCCGACAACGGCTCCATGTTGCCGCCGGTGACCAGCGCGCCGAAGTCCCGGAACACGACGCCAGTGAGTACGTGCAGCCCGGAGTGTGTCCGCATCAGCTGGGTACGCCGTTCGTCGTCCAGCGCTCCCCGTACCGCCGTACCCACGGCCGGCACCGGATCGCCCTCGTGCGGCACGAGGTACAGGTCGTCACCCTTGACCGTCCCGACGATCCGCGTCCGGACGCCGCCCCACAGCAGCACACCCTCGTCCGGCGGCTGCCCGCCGCCGCCCGGGTAGAACGCGGACCGGTCGAGCACGATCCCGCGCTCCGGATCCACGCCGACAACCGTCGCGTCCCACTCCCGCACCGACGCGTCACCGAGATCGAGCCGATGCGTGTGTCCGTGCTGGTCCGTGCTCATGAGCGGTTCGCCAGCTCCGTGAAGGCGTCGAGGGCGCGGCGGATGTTTTCGATCGAGTTCGCGTACGAGAAGCGCAGGTGGCCCTCGCCGTACGCGCCGAACGATGTGCCGGGCAGACAGGCGACACCGGCCTCGTCCAGGAGGCGGTCGGACAGGGTCGCCGCCGGGACGCCGAGCTCGCTGATGTTCGGGAACGCGTAGAACGCGCCGCCTGGCTCGACGCACGAGACGCCAGGTACGGCGTTCAGGCCGGAGACGATCACCTCGCGCCGCTCGCGGAACGCCTCGAGCATCCGGTCGACGTCGTCCCACGGACCTTCGAGGGCGGCGATCGCGGCGTGCTGGCTGAACGCCGACGTACACGACACCGAGTTGATCATCAGCCGCGTCACCGGCTCCACCAGCGGCTCCGGGAAGACACCGAACCCCAGCCGCCACCCGGTCATCGCGAACGTCTTCGACCAGCCGTCGAGCAGCACAGTCCGCTCCGCCATGCCGTCGAGGTCGAGCACGCTGTGGTGCTCGCCGTCGTACCGCAGCGCCCAGTAGACCTCGTCGCTCAGCACGACGAGGTCGTGCTCGATCGCGATCTCCGCGATCGCCTGCAACTGCTCGGGCGTCGACGCGCTACCGCACGGGTTGTGCGGCGAGTTGAGGATCAGCAGCTTGGTGCGATCGGTCACCAGCGAGCGCAGCTCGTCGGGGTCGACGACGAAACCGTTCTCCTCGCGCAGCGGCACCGGCACCGGCTTGGCCCCCGCGAACGACGCGATCGACGCGTACATCGGGAACCCGGGATCCGGATAGAGGACCTCGTCGCCCTCCTCGCAGAGCGCCAGGATCGTGAAGAACATGATCGGCTTCGCACCGGGCGTGATCAGCACGCGGTCGGGCGTCGTCCGCAGCCGGCCGGTGCGGTCGAGAAAGTCCGCGACCGCGGTCCGCAGCTCGGGGATGCCCGGCGCCGGCACGTAGTGCGTGTGGCCCTTGTCCAGCGCCTGCTGCGCCGCCGCGATCACGTGGGGTGGCGTGTCGAAATCCGGCTCACCGATCTCCAGGTGCACGATCTCGCGCCCCCGGGCCTCCAGCGCCTTCGCCTTCGCAAGCACCTCGAACGCCGACTCGGTGCCCAGTCGGTCCATCCGCCCAGCAAGTTTCACGATGTGTCCTTCCACAGTGGCATTTCACACCCTAGTGCGATGATCACCGGGTGAGTGAACAGAGGCGGGTTGCGGTCACCGGCAGCAGCGGCAAGCTCGGCCGGGCGGTCGTCGATCATCTCGCGGACCACGGCTGGGACGTGGTCGCCCTCGACCAGGCTGCACCGGCGCGGGCCGACCTGACGTCCACACGGCTGGATCTGACCGATTTCGGCCAGACGGTGCTCTGAGAGCCGGCGTCCGCAAGCTCGTGTGGGCGTCGAGCGAGACGGTGCTGGGCCTGCCGTTCGACGAGTTCCCGCCGTACGTGCCGGTCGACGAGGACTACCCGCCGCGGGCGGACACGGTGATGTCCAGGCCCAACGAGGAGCTGCTCGCGGAGGTGTTTCCCGGCGTACCGGTCAAGCGGCCGTTCGGCCCGAACGAGACGCTGCTGTCCATCGACAAGGCCCGCCGCCTGCTCGGCTACGAACCGCAGTACTCGTGGCGGACTAGCTAGGACCGTACGGGAACAGCCGGTCGGGGTCGTACGTCGCGCGGACCTCCGCCAGCCGGGTGAAGGTCTCGGCCGGCCAGGACGCCTCGTACGACCCCGGCAGGGCGAAGCCGCCGGCGAAGTTCACCGTGGTCTCCGCGGACACCCACGGCCGGAGCCGCTCGAGGACTCCGGCGACCGTTGCCGGAAGCACCTTTTCGAAGAGGTTCGGGTCTGGTACGCCGATCAGCGTCAGCGTGCACGCCCCGCCGCGACCGCCGACCGCGCTGCCCTCCGGAACGTCGCGTTGCGTCGCACCACCCAGGTGCCGGATCTCGACCGCGATCAACGGGAGCTCCTGCTCCGGCCCGGCCACGTCCAGGAACGTGGTGACGAAGCCGGCGTCCAGTTCGTTCAGCATCAGCCCGCGGTCCCACGACGGCGTCGGGTCCTTCGGGTCGTTGTGGATGAGCGCGATGTCGCTCGCCGGCAGTTCGCCGACGCCGTCGATCAGCGTCGTACCGGCGTCCCGGATCGGCTGGAAGAGGCGCTTGCCCTCGGCGGCGTCACCGACGTACGCGAACCGCACGCTCAGCACGGTCTTGCCGCGCAGCGGCCCGGGGATGAACTCGAGCGGGGGCAGCCGCAGGATCACGACCGACGAGTTCGCGGTCTCGGGCAGCGTCTTCGTCCACTCCGCCCAGGTACGGAAGACGGGTGCGATGTGCTCCGCGTCGAAGAGCACCGAGCCGCCGTACAGGGTGGTCAGTTCGACCAGTCCGAAGTCCATCGCGGTGACGATGCCGAATCCGCCCTTGCCGCCGCGCAGTGCCCAGAACAGGTCCGGGTTCTCGGTCGCGTTCGCGGTCACGGCACCGGTGGCGGTCACAACCCGGAAGCCGCGCGCCCAGTCGGAGGAGAACCCGTAGGTGCGGGCGAGCGGTCCGAGGCCGCCGCCGAGCGTGTAGCCGATGCAGCCGACCGCGTCGGACGCGCCGGTGACCGGCGCCAGGCCGTGCGGTGCGGCGGCCGCGACCACCTCGGCCCACCGGCTGCCGGCGGCGATGTGCGCGACCTGCGCCTCCGCGTCGACGCTCACGCCGGTCATCCGCGTCGTGGTCACCACGATGCCGCCCTGGATCGGGTTCGGGATCCCGTGCCCGGTCGCGAGCACGCGGACCGGCGTACCGGTGCCGGCCGCCGCACGGACCACCGCCACCGCGTCGTCCTCGGACGTCAGCCCGACCACGACGTCCGGCGTGTGCGTCACCGCCAGGTTGAACCCGGACAACTCCTCGGCGTACCCCTCGTCGCCCGCCGCCAGCACCGGCCCGGCGACCTCGCCGCGCAGCCGGCCGATCACGTCGTCCGTCATGTCCCTCATCCCCTCCCAGAAGCCCTCCTGGCAGTTTTCCGCACGGCAGGGGTCATCGTCGGGGACGTCGTACCAGACGTCGAAACACGCCTGAACAGGGGGCCGACTCGACGGTAACGGCCGTGGACTGAAAACCTGTGCCAGCGACAGCTGTCTCCTGCGATCCAGGGGAGAGGTCTGTCCGCGAAACTCAGGGTGAGACACGGAGGCGGTCGATGTTCAAGCGTATCGCAATAGTGAACCGGGGTGAAGCCGCGATGCGGCTGATCAACGCGGTCCGCGAGGTCAACGCCGAGGGCGGTGACCCGATCGAGACCGTGGCCTTGTTCACCGACGGCGAGCGCACCGCGACCTTCGTGCGGGCCGCGGACATCAGCTACCCGCTCGGCCCGGCGTCGGCCCGGCCGTACCTCGACCTCGCGGTCCTGGAGCGTGCGCTGCGCGAGACCGGGGCGGACGCCGCCTGGGTCGGGTGGGGGTTCGTCGCCGAGGACCCCGCGTTCGCGGAGCTGTGCGACCGGATCGGCGTGACCTTCATCGGCCCGTCGGCAGAGGCGATGCGCAAGCTCGGCGACAAGATCGGCTCGAAGCTGATCGCCGAGGAGGTCGGCGTACCGGTCGCTCCGTGGAGCCGCGGCGCGGTCGAGTCGCTGGACGCGGCGCTGGCGGCGGCCGAGCGGATCGGGTACCCGTTGATGCTCAAGGCAACGGCCGGGGGCGGTGGCCGCGGTATCCGGGTGGTCCGTTCCGCCGGCGAGCTCTCCGAGGCGTACGCGCGGACCAGCGAGGAGGCGGCCCGCGCGTTCGGCAGCGGCGTGGTGTTCCTGGAGCGCCTCGTCACCGGCGCCCGGCACGTCGAGGTCCAGGTGATCGCGGACGGTGAGGGTACGGCGTGGGCGCTCGGCGTCCGGGACTGCTCGGTGCAGCGCCGCAACCAGAAGGTCATCGAGGAGTCGGCGTCGCCGCTGCTGTCCGCGTCGCAGGTCGATGACCTGAAGGCGTCCGCCGAGCGGCTCGCGATCGCGGTCGGGTACCGCGGTGCCGCGACGGTCGAGTTCCTGTACCACCCGGGGGAGAAGTCCTTCGCGTTCCTCGAGGTCAACACCCGGCTGCAGGTCGAGCACCCGATCACCGAGCTGACCACCGGGTTCGACCTGGTGAAGGCGCAGCTGCACGTGGCGTCCGGCGGCCGGCTGGTGGGCGGCAAGCCGGTGGAGAGCGGGCACGCGGTCGAGGCCCGGCTGAACGCCGAGGACCCGGACCGCGACTTCGCGCCGTCGCCGGGACGGATCGCCGTCCTCGACCTGCCCGCCGGTCCCGGGATCCGCGTGGACACCGGTGTCAGCGCCGGCGACAGCATCCCGGCCGACTTCGACTCGATGATCGCGAAGATCATCGGGTACGGCCGCACCCGCGAGGAGGCGCTCGCCCGGCTGCGGCGGGCGATGTCCGCGACGACCGTGCTGATCGAGGGCGGTGCGACCAACAAGAGCTTCATCCTCGAGCTGCTCGACCAGCCCGAGGTGATCGACGGCAGCGCGGACACCGGCTGGATCGACCGGGTGCGCGGTGAGGGTCGCCTGGTGTCGCACCGGCACTCCGGCGTCGCGCTGGTCGCGGCGGCGATCGAGGGGTACGAGGACGCCGAGCAGGTCGAGCGGACCCGGCTGCTGGAGACCGCGCACGGCGGCCGTCCGCAGGTCCAGCACGAGGTCGGTCGCGCGATCGACCTGAAGCTGCGCGGCGCGAGCTACCGGGTCACCGTGGCGCGGATCGGCCCGGAGCGGTTCCGCGTCGGCGTCGGTAACGGGAACGACCACTTGAAGGTGGTGGACGCCGAGCTGGAGCGGCTCGACGAGTACCGGAGCCGGCTGGTCGTCGGCGGGCAGCGGTTCCGCCTGGTGACCGCGACGCACGGGCCGGTGCACCTCGTCGAGGTCGACGGCGTGACGCACCGCGTGAGTCGCGACGAGGGCGGCGTACTGCGTTCGCCCGCGCCGGCGCTCGTGGTGGCGACGCCGGTGCAGACCGGCGCCGAGGTCGAGGCCGGTGCTCCCGTGCTGGTGCTGGAGAGCATGAAGATGGAGACGGTGCTCTACGCGCCGTTCAAGGCGACCGTGAAGGAGTTGCAGGTCTCCACCGGTAGCCAGGTGGAGACCGGCGCGCCGCTGCTGCGGCTGGAGCCGGTGGCGGACGAGTCCGCGGTTGCGGATGCTGCTCCGGTGCAGAACGGCGTACAGCTGGATCTGCCGAACGGGACAGGGGAGAAGTCCGCGGCCGAGCGGGTGGAGCGTGGGCTCGACGACCTGCGGAGCATGCTGCTCGGGTTCGACATCGACCCGCAGGACGAGGGCGGCATGCTGGCCGACTACCTCACGGCACGGTCGGAGCTCGCCGAGCCTCCTGTCGACGCCGAGATCGAGTTGCTGACGGTGTTCGCGGACTTCGCCGAGCTGAGCCGCAACCGGCCGGCAGGCGACACCGACACCACCATCGAGAACCGGGTGCACAGCCCGCGCGAGTACTTCTACACCTACCTGCAAAGCCTCGATCCGGACCGCGGCGGGCTGCCGACCGAGTTCCAGGCGCGGTTGACCCGGGTGCTGAGCAACTACGGCGTGACTGGGCTGGAGCGCAGCCCCGAGCTGGAGGAGGCGGTCTTCCGGATCTTCCTGGCACAGCAGCGCTCGACTCCCGACGTACTGCTGGTGACCTCGGTGCTGCAGCGGTGGATCGCCGAGCCGCGGCCGGAGGCGCCGTTGGACGAGTGCGTGCACGAGCTGCTGGACCGGTTGGTGCTGGCGACGCAGCTGCGGTTCCCGGTGGTGGGCGACCTGGCCCGCAGCGTGCGGTTCCGGTGGTTCGACCAGCCGCAGGTGGACGCCGAGCGGGCGTCGATCATCGCGGGCGTGGGCGACGAGGTCGCCGACCTGGCCGCGCACCCGGACGCGCCGGACCGGCAGCAGCGGATCGACGCGCTGGCCGCGATCCCGGAGCCGATCGTCCGGTTCCTCGCGCAGCGGGTGGAGCGCGGCTGGGGTGAGCGCGAGCCGATGCTCGAGGTGCTCGTCCGGCGGCACTACCGCGAGTACGAGCTGCACGACCTGCGGGAGTTCGCCGTCGACGGGCGGCCGTTCGCGACCGCCGACTACACGATCGACGACCGCCCGAGCCATCTCGTCACGACGGTCGGCACGGTCGCCGAGCTGGCCGACCCCGGCAGCGGCCTGTCGCGCGCGCTGACCGCTCAGGTCGACGCCCGTACGGCGGGTCACGAAGCGGTCGTCGAGCTGTACGTGTACGACTCGGACCTGCCCGAGTCGCAGCAGGACGCCTCGGACCTGTACCGCCGAATGGTCGCCGACCTGCCGATCGCCCAGCGGGTACGCCGGATCTCGGTCGCCGTCGCCCCGGGAGAGGGCCGCTCGGTCTCGTACTTCACGTACCGCCCAGCCGGCGGGTCGATGACCGAGGACGACAACGTCCGCGGCGTGCACCCGATGGTGGGTCGCCGCCTGAACCTCTGGCGGCTGCGCGACTTCCGCATCACCCGCCTCGACGCACCCGAGGACGTGCTCCTGTACTACTGCGTCGCGCGGGAGAACGAGGCCGACCGGCGGCTCGTCGCGCTGGCCCAGGTCCGCCAGTTCGCGGTCGTCCGCGACGAGGACGGCCAGGTCACGTCGCTGCCGCACGCGGAGCGCGCGATCGCTAACTGCCTGGAGGCGATCCGGCAGGCGCGGACGGCGCGCGGCGCGGCGGGTGCGAAGCTCGACATGAACCACGTGTGGGTGCAGATCTGGCCGGTGGTCGAGGCCCAGGTCGACGAGGTGACCGCGCTGCAGCGCAACATCGCCCCGATGACCGCGGGCGCCGGGATCGAGGAGGTCCTGGTCCAGGGCCGGGTCGCGGCGCCGGACGGCGCCGTCAACCCGGTCGCCGCGCGGTTCTACTACCAGCACGGTGCCGGAGTCGTCACCTCGGTGGAGCAGCCGCCGACCGGGCGGTTGCTGCCGCTCGACGACTACGCGCAGAAGGTGCAGCGGTCCCGGCGGCGGAACACGATCTACCCGTACGAGGTCAGCGGCATGGTCGCGGGCCAGGGCGGATCGTTCGTCGAGCACGACCTGGACGACAACGGCAACCTGGTCCCGGTGGACCGCCCGAAGGGCCTGAACAAGGCCGGCATCATCGTCGGCATCGTCACCACGCCGACGATCCGGTACCCCGAGGGCGTCACCCGGGTCGCGATGAGCGGCGACCCGACGAAGGCACTCGGCGCGGTGGCCGAGGCGGAGTGCGCGCGGATCATCGCGGCCCTCGACCTGGCCGAGCGGATGCGGGTCCCGGTCGAGTGGTACTCGCTGTCGGCCGGCGCCCGGATCTCGATGGACTCCGGCACCGAGAACATGGACTGGGTCGCCAAGGCGCTGAAGCGGATCGTCGAGTTCACCCAGGCCGGTGGCGAGATCAACGTCGTGGTCGCGGGCATCAACGTCGGCGCGCAGCCGTACTGGAACGCCGAGGCGACGATGCTGATGCACACCAAGGGCATCCTGGTGATGACGCCGGACAGCGCGATGGTGCTGACCGGAAAGCAGACGCTGGACTTCTCCGGCAGCGTGTCCGCCGAGGACAACTTCGGCATCGGCGGCTACGACCGGGTGATGGGCCCGAACGGGCAGGCGCAGTACTGGGCCGCGGACCTCAAGGGCGCGCGGGACGTGCTGATGACGTACTACGACCACACGTACGTCGTTCCGGGGGAGCGCGGGCCGCGGCGGGCAGAGACGTCGGACCCGGTGGACCGCGACGTCACGCCGTACCCGCACGACCTGGCCGGGAGCGACTTCAAGACGATCGGCGAGATCTTCTCGGCGGCGACCAACCCGGACCGGAAGAAGGCGTTCGACATCCGGACGCTGATGCGGGCGGTCACCGACCAGGACCACCCGGTGCTGGAGCGCTGGGCCGGGATGGCCGACGCCGACACCGCGGTCGTGCAGGACGCGCGGCTGGGCGGGTTCCCGGTGTGCCTGGTCGGGATCGAGTCCCGCTCGGTGCCGCGCCGGGGCTTCCCGCCCACCGACGGGCCGGACACCTACACCGCCGGCACGCTGTTCCCGCGGTCGTCGAAGAAGGTCGCGCGGGCGATCAACTCGGCCAGCGGGAACCGGCCGCTCGTGGTGCTGGCGAACCTGTCCGGGTTCGACGGCTCACCGGACTCGATGCGCAACCTGCAGCTCGAGTACGGCGCGGAGATCGGGCGCGCGATGGTGAACTTCCGCGGGCCGATCGTGTTCTGCGTCGTCTCGCGGTACCACGGCGGCGCGTTCGTGGTGTTCTCCAAGTCGCTGAACCCGTCGATGACGGTGCTCGCGGTGGAAGGCTCGTTCGCCTCGGTGCTCGGCGGCGCGCCGGCGGCGGCCGTCGTGTTCGCGGCCGAGGTGGACGCGCGGACCGCCGCGGATCCGCGGGTGGCGTCGCTGGCCGAGCGGGTCGGCGAGGCGTCCGGTGCGGAGCGGGCCGCGCTGGCGACGCAGCTTGCGGAGGTGCGTACCGCCGTACGGTCGGAGAAGTTGAGCGAAGTCGCAGCCGAGTTCGACCGCGTGCACAGTATCGAGCGGGCCCGCGAGGTCGGATCGGTCGACGAGGTCATCAGCGCGAGCGAACTGCGGCCAAAGTTGATCGAGGCAATCAATTCCGGGGTACCCCGGGCTTGAACGCTCGCATACCCTTGACGCATGCGTGCCGACAGGGGCGGTCGCAGTAAGGCTCGGTCGTTGATCATGTTCATCGGCGTGAGCGTGCTGTCGGGTGCGCTGGCGGCGGGACTCGCGGTCCCGTTCGCCGGCTTCGCCGGCCAGGGCTCGGAGCAGGTCGTGGAGACCGTCGAGAGCCTGCCCAAGGAGTTCGAGAGCGAGCCGCTGGCCGTCCGCAGCCGCATCCTCGCGGCGGACGGCTCGCTGCTCGCCACGCTCTACGAGCAGAACCGGGTACCGGTGCGGCTCAGCGCGATCAGCCCGATCATGCGCAAGGCGATCATCGCGATCGAGGACTCCCGGTTCTACGAGCACGGGGCGCTCGACCTGAAGGGCACGCTGCGCGCGATGGTGCGCAACCAGACCGGCGGCGAGGTGCAGCAGGGCGGGTCGAGCATCACCCAGCAGTACGTGAAGATGAGTCTGGTCGAGAAGGCGAAGACGGCGGAGGAGCGGGCGGAGGCCACCGAGGTCTCGTACCAGCGCAAACTGGCCGAGCTGCGGTACGCGATCGCGGTCGAGAGCGAGCTGTCCAAGGACCAGATCCTCGAGCGGTACCTGAACCTGGCGAACTTCGGTGACGGCACGTACGGCGTCCAGGCCGCGGCCCAGCACTACTTCCGTACGACGGCCGACAAGCTCACGCTCCCGCAGGCCGCGCTGCTCGCCGGACTGGTGAAGAACCCGACCGGCTACGACCCGACGAACGACATGGCCCGCGCCAAGGCCCGCCGGGACGTGGTGATCAAACGGATGCTCGAACTCGGCGTGATCACCGTGCACCAGGCGAACCTGGCGCTGCGAGCGCCGGTGATCGACCCGGCGAAGGTCGAGCCGGTGCCGAACGGGTGCGGCAACTCGCGGTACCCGTTCTACTGCGACTACGTGGTCTCCAAACTGCTCCAGAACCCGGAGCTCGGCGCGACCGTGAAGGACCGTGACCACCACCTGAAGACCGGCGGCCTGCTGATCCGGACCTCGATCGACCCGAAGATCCAGGCTGCCGCGCAGGCGTCGATCGACAAGCACACCCAGCGCACCGACAGTGCGGTCGCGGCGATCACGGTCGTCGAGCCGGGCACCGGCCTGGTGAAGGCGATGGTGCAGAGCCGCAAGTACGGCAACGGGCGCTTCCAGACGAACTACAACTACAACGTCGAGAAGTCGTACGCCGGCGGGTACGGCGGGTTCCAGAACGGCTCGACGATGAAGGCGTTCACGATCGCGGCGGCGCTGGCCAAGGGCATCCCGATGGACTACCGGATCAACTCGCCGCAGCAGATCGACATGAGCAAGACGAGGTTCCAGACCTGTAGCGGAACGACACGCGACCCGACGTACCGGCCGCGAAACTCCACCCGCGGCGGAAACCTGACCATGGTCGAGGCGGCCCGCTACTCGACCAACACGTACTTCCTGCAACTGTCACAGCGGACCGGGCTCTGCGCGATCGCGAAGGTCGCGGCCAAGCTCGGGATGTACAACGGCCAGACCGGCAAGCCGCTCGACGAGGTGATCTCGATGACGCTCGGCGTCGGGTACGTGACGCCGCTGATGCTGTCGAACGCGTACGCGACGTTCGCGGCGCGCGGGAAGTACTGCACGCCGCTGGTCGTCACGTCGGTGCGCGACAAGGCCGGGCGGCCGGTGCCCGGGCCCGGGATCGACTGCAAGCAGGTCCTGTCGCGGCAGGTCGCGGACGGTGTGAACCGGGTCCTCGCCGCGGTGATGATGCCGGGCGGCACCGGTGGGCGGCTGCGGTTCGGGACCCGCGACATGGCCGGCAAGACCGGAACCATCCAGGAGAACAAGGCCGTCTGGTACGCCGGGTACACGCCGAACCTGGCCGCCGCCGCGGTGGTCGCGGACGCGAACCTCCCGTACACGAACCTGATGTACCGCCACACGCTGAACGGCCGGGACATCTCCGACCCGACCGGTTCCGGCACCGCCGGGCCGCTGTGGCAGACCGCGATGCAAGGCGCCCTCAGCGGGCTGCCGGCCGAACGCTTCGTGGCGCCGCCGAAGAGGATGATCGGCAACCCGAACGCCAAGCCACCCGCGCCGCCCAAACCCACCGCGAACCGTCCGCGCTGAGCCTGGCTTCAGAGTGGTCTCAGGTCGCTGCCCGGGACCCAGGTGATCTCGCCGTTCTTGTCGCGGAAGCGGCCCAGCCATTCGCCGTTGTCGCGGATCCAGACGTCCAGTTCGCCGGTGGACCAGGTGGCCCGCTGGACCTGCTGGCTGGGATCCACATGCCGTACGGCGTCGGCCGGCCTCGGACCGTGAGCGTCGTACTGCACGTCCAGGTCGGAGGCCAGCTCCCGCGCCTTCCCTTCGTCGTCGATCCCTGTTGCACGCCACCCGTTGACCGCTCCGTCCCAGACGCCGAACCTGTTGGATCCGTCGTCGGACGGGCGAACCGTGAACCGACCAAGCATGTTTTCAGATTAGCGCGTCATCGAACATATGTTCTAGTCTTGATCCCGGCGGGAGGTGTGTGGGATGGGTGACAGCGGCTCAGTTCCGGTAGCGGAAGATGATCCGGCCCCGGGTCAGGTCGTAGGGGCTGAGCTCCACGAGGACGCGGTCCTCGGGGAGGATCTTGATGTAGTTCTTCCGGATCTTCCCGCTGATGTGGGCGAGGACCTGGTGACCGTTGGTGAGTTCGACCCGGAAGTTGGCGTTGCGGAGGCACTCGACGACGGTGCCCTCGACCTCGATGCCGCCTGCTGTTCTGGGCATCGTTCAGGCCTTTCCCGGCCGGTGGACCAGTTCCAGACTGCTGCCGGTACGGCGCGCGCCGAGCCCCTCGAGCAGCGCCGTCGCGGCCGTGTTGGTCTGGTCGACCTCCGCCGTGGCCGCCTCGAAGCCGGAGCGGTACAGCCCGTCCAGCGCGTGACGGAGCAAGGCCCGTCCGATCCCGCGTCGTTGCTCGGCGGCCAGTACGGCGATCAGCCCGATGCGCGGGCGCCGGGTCCTCGTCGCCAGCCGGACCAGCCCGACGTACCGGCCGTCCCGCATCGCGACCGTGTAGTTCGACGGGTGGAGCGGTCTCGTCCCGCCCTGCCAGGGCAGTACCTCCGCAGGCATGGTCTGCCAGCCGGCGCCTGCCTCGACCTCGGCGCGAATCGCTCGGTCGAGCTCGCGCAACGGAGCCTCGGCCGCGTCGCCGGAGATGACCACGCCTGGCGGTACGGTCGCCGCGGTGAGATCCGTGGGTACGGCGAACTCCGCTTCACGGCGCGAGGTCACGAATCCCGTGCGTGTCCAACTGGCCGTGAGATCACGGTCGGCCTCGTCGACCACCGTGTACAGCGGTGCCGCCTGGTCGGCCAGGATCGAGGCGGCGAGCTGGTCGAAGACATCGTCTCGCCAGGTGTCGATGCTGACGAAGGTCCGGCCGTCGAGCCGGCGGGAGGCGTGGCCGCGACCGACGACCAGGTCGTTCTCGATCGCGTGCCACTGATGGTCCGCGACGCGGGAGATCGTCACCGCGTGGGCGCCGAGGCCCGGACCGGAAGGCGAAGGGTTCATAGGTGTTTCCTCTCGGGAGTGCCTGAGGTCTCGAGGCGCTCCCGGCGACACCTACGTCAATCGCCCGCCCGTGACCACGAGGGGGGAGCACCCACTGCTACTGCGTTCATGGGGCGTCACCTCCAGGTGTGATGTCACGGACCACGGCACGGTACCAACCGGCCCACCGCACCAGCCAGCCATTTACGGGCTCTTCGGGGCGAACTGCTGTCGTTGCCAGGCGGCCACGTCGGGCAGCCAGTCGTTGCCGAACGTGGCCGACGGGCCGATGCGCGGGTCGTCGGCAGCCCGGCCGTCACGCAAGGCCTGGACGTACGCCCGGTCCAGGTCGATCCGTGTGCGTACCTGCTCGGCTCCGCCGACGGATCCGTGGCCGGGGATGACCACCTCGACGCCGTCCGCCACGTCCTCGAGCCGCCGCAGTCCGGCGAGGTAGTCCTCGAGCGGATCCGCGGCGCCCGGATCGGGGAACGGGATCAGGATGTCGGACAGCATGTCGCCGGCGACGAGGACGCCGCGCTCCTCGATCAACAACGCCGCATGGCCCTGGGCGTGCGCCGGATGCTCGATGATCCGGACGGCCGGGCCGTCCCAGGGAAGCTGAGCGGTCTCCGCGGGCAGGCCGGTGATGAGGCCGAAGAGGTCCAGCGGTATCTCGTCGGCGATCTCCGGCGGCAAGCCCTCGGCGACGACGTCCTTCCAGTCCGCGTTCGACAGCAGCTCTTGCAGAAAGGCCGCACCGCGGGCCGTGCCGTAACGGGGCACGTCGCCGAACTCGGGGTGCCAGAGCGCGTGATCCCAGTCAGGATGTGTCGAGAAACCCGCCACGACCGGCTGCCCCAACTCGCGCAGATCGCTCGCGAGACAGGCCATCTCGTCACCCGTGATCCCGGGATCGACCAGCAACACACCGCCCCGGCCTTGCACCACGACGGCGTTGTTCTGGAGTAGCTCGCTCTGGTGGGTCAGCACACCGTCAGCGACCTGCGTCAGCATGGCGAACACCGTAGTAGCTTCTTGGCGCATCGAACACGTCCCGCACGAAGATCGGGGCCTAGTGTGATGGTCGAGGAGCGCTTGCGGTCCGGTCGCGAGGGCAGAGGCGCCGGCACGAAAGGAGTCGCCAGCATGAAGGTCGCGTTGCTCGGCACCGGATTCGGCCAGGCCCACGCCGCCGTCTACGCCCAACGCCCCGACGTGGACGAGGTGATCGTCTTCGGGCGAACACCAGAGAAGCTGACCATGATCGGCGAGCAGTTCGGATTCACGACCACCACCGACCTGAGCTCCGTGATCACCGACGACTCGATGGACCTGATCGACATCTGCCTGCCCACCCGGCTGCACGCCGACGTGGCGGTGCAGGCGATGCAGGCAGGCCAGGACGTCCTGATCGAGTTGCCGCTGGCCGCCAACCTCGGCGACGCACGCCGCATCATCGAAGTCCAGCAGGCCACCGGCCGGCGGGCGTTCGTGGACATGTTCTCCAGGTTCACTCCCGCCCATCAGTGGCTACGCGACGCGGTGACCGACCGGCGCTACGGGTCACTGATGCTGCTCGAGAGCGAAGGGCGCACGGCGCTGTTGTGGCCGGGCTACGACCTCACCTTGCGCACGTTGGCGCTGGACATGATGCACGCCGACCTTGACCTGGTCACCGGACTGCTCGGCCGACCAGACACCGTCCAGGTCACCGGCATCGACGGGCCTGCCGGTCGCGGGTCCGCCGCATCGGTGCTGCTCAGCTACTCCGACGCGTTCGCTCGTCTCAGCAGCTCCGCGCTGATGCCTCAGCCCTACGGGATGCGAGGTGGCTGGCGCGCCGTCTTCGCCGACGGAACGCTCGAATACGCCATGACCGCCGGTTTCACCGGACAAGGCCAGGCCTCCCTCACCGAACACACCGCCGACGGCGAGCGCCCGATCGAGCTCGTCGACATCAGCCCCTATGCAGCCATGATCGACCACGTGCTCGCCTGCCTCACCGGGGACACCGACAACCGCATCGAACCCGCCAGTGCGTTGCTCGCCCTCGAACTCACCCTCGACGTCCACGAGCGCCTTACCCAGCCAGGGAGCCGACTCGACCCGATCCGAGAACCGTAGTACCGGTCTTGGAGTGCGTCGAACGCATGTTCTAATATGGTCCTCATGGGCTACAACAATCCGCCGATCAAGTGGTCGGAGCTGGAGCGCAAGCTGTCGGACCGCTCGCGCCCGGGCAGTCACGGCGGCCGCCCGGTGACGGCCGACGGCGGCGACAGTCCCGCCTGGTCCCAGCACCGCGGGCCGTACGTGCCGGAGCCGGTCCGCCGCCCTGAGCACTCGGTGCCGTACGCCGAGCTCCACGTCCACTCGAACTTCTCCTTCCTGGACGGCGCCTCCCAGCCGGAGGACCTGGTCGAGGCCGCCGTCCGGCAGGGGCTGCACGCGCTGGCGCTGACCGATCACGACGGGTTCTACGGCGCGGCGCGGTTCGCCGAGGCCGCGGCGGCGTACTCGCTGCCGACCGTGTTCGGGGCGGAGCTGTCGCTGGACCTGACCGGCCCGCAGAACGGGGTCGCCGATCCGGAGGGCTGCCACCTACTGGTGCTGGCCGAGGGCCAGGAGGGGTATCACAAGCTGGCCGGTGAGATCACCGAGGCGCAATTGAAAGGTGGAGAGAAAGGGAAGCCGGTCTACTCGCTGGAACGGCTGGCTGACAAGGGGCGTGACGCCTGGGTGATTCTGACCGGGTGCCGTAAGGGCCTCGTCCGGCAGGCGCTCGAGCGCGGCGGCCGCGCCGATGGTCCGGCCGCGGCCGGTCGCGAGCTGGACCGGTTGACCGCGCTGTTCGGCAAGGACCGGGTGGTTGTCGAGCTGATCGACCACCACCACCCCGGCGACACCACGCGGAACCGGATCCTGGCCGATCTGGCCGCCCGCCACGGTCTCCCGGTAGTTGCCACGAACAACGTTCATTACGCCACCCCGGCCAAGCACCGGCTGGCGGCCGCGCTGGCCGCCGTACGGGCCCGTCGCGACCTGGACGCGATGGACGGCTGGCTGCCGTCGAGCGGGATGGCGTTCGTGCGCTCCGGCGCGGAGATGACCGCGCGCTTCCGGCGGTACGACGGGGCGGTGGCGCGCTCGGTGACGCTGGCCGACCAGCTCGCGTTCGATCTCGCCCGGGCGAAGCCGAAGCTGCCGCTGCGCGACGTACCGGACGGTCATGACCCGATGTCGTGGCTGCGGGAGTTGACCTTCGCCGGCGCCGCGCGCAGGTACGGGACGCGCGAGCAGCGCCCGGACGCGTACGAGCGGCTGGAGCGGGAGCTGGACGTGATCGAGGAGAAGGGCTTCCCGGGGTACTTCCTGATCGTCGAGGACATCGTCCGGTTCGCGCACGACCACGGGATCCTCTGCCAGGGCAGGGGATCGGCGGCGAACTCGGCGGTCTGCTACGCGCTCGGGATCACCGCGGTGGACAGCATCCTCTACAACCTGCCGTTCGAGCGGTTCCTGGCCACCACCCGCGCCGAGGAGCCGGACATCGACGTCGACTTCGACTCCGGGCGCCGCGAGGAGGTGATCCAGTACGTCTACTCCAAGTACGGCCGGCACAACGCGGCCCAGGTGGCGAACGTGATCTCCTACCGCCCGAAGTCCGCGGTCCGCGACATGGCGAAGGCGCTCGGGTATTCCGTCGGCCAGCAGGACGCGTGGTCGAAACAGGTGGACGGCTGGAGCCCGGAGATCACCTCGACCGAGCACGACATCCCGCCGCAGGTGGTGGCGATGGCGACCGAGCTGCTGAAGTTCCCGCGGCACCTGGGGATCCACTCCGGCGGGATGGTGCTGACCGAGCGCCCGGTCGGGGAGGTGGTGCCGATCGAGCACGCCCGGATGGAGAACCGCACGGTCCTGCAGTGGGACAAGGACGACTGCGCGTGGATGGGGCTGGTGAAGTTCGACCTGCTCGGGCTCGGCATGCTGGCCGCGCTGCAGTACTGCCTGGACATGGTCCGCGAGCAGATCGGGGAGTCGTGGGAGCTGCACACGATCCCGCGGGAGGAGGCCGGGGTCTACGACCAGCTCTGCCGGGCGGACTCGGTGGGTGTGTTCCAGGTCGAGTCCCGCGCGCAGATGGCGACCTTGCCCCGGCTGAAACCGCGCCGGTTCTACGACCTGGTCACCGAGATCGCGCTGATCCGGCCCGGGCCGATCCAGGGCGGCGCCGTGCATCCGTACATCCGCCGCCGGACCGGCGAGGAGCCGGTCACCTACCTGCACCCGAAGCTCCGGCCGGTGCTGGAGCGGACCATGGGCGTGCCGCTGTTCCAGGAGCAGCTGATGCAGATGGCGATGGCGGTCGGCGAGATCGACGGCGACGAGGCCGACCTGCTCCGCCGCGCGATGGGGTCCAAGCGCGGCATCGAGCGGATCTCGTCGCTGAAGGACAAGCTGTACGCCGGGATGGCGAGCAACGGGATCACCGGCGAGCTGGCCGACGAGATCTACGCCAAGATCGAGGCGTTCGCGAACTTCGGGTTCGCCGAGTCGCACTCGATCAGCTTCGCGCTGCTCGTCTACTCCAGCACGTGGCTGCGGCTGCACTATCCGGCCGCGTTCCTGTCGGCGCTGCTGCGGGCGCAGCCGATGGGTTTCTACTCGCCGCAGTCCCTGGTCGCCGATGCCCGCCGCCACGGTGTCGAGGTACGGCGTCCGCACCTGCACCTCTCGGGTGTCGACGCGGGCCTCGAGCTGCTCGTCGAGGGGCAGGAGCTCACCGGGCCGACCGGGATGGACACGTGTCTGGACGACCCGCAGCCGTTGGTGGGTCCGTTCGACCCGAAGGCGCCGTTCGACACCACGGCGCATCGCCGCGACGGCGCGTTCGCGGTCCGGCTCGGGCTGTCCGAAGTACGCACGGTGGGGGAGAAGGGCGCGAAGCTGATCGTCGAGGAGCGGGAGCGGGGCGGGCCGTTCACCGAGATGGCCGACCTAGTCCGGCGGACCGGGATCACCGCGGCGCAGGTCGAGGCGCTGGCGACCGCGGGGGCGTTCGACTGCTTCGGCCTCGATCGGCGGCAGGCGTTGTGGGAAGCGGGCCGGGCCGCCGAGGAACGCCCCGGTCAGCTGGCCGGGATCACCGCGGCCGGTCCGCCGCCGACGCTGCCCGGAATGAGCGACATCGAGGCGGACATGGCCGATCTGTGGTCCACCTCGATCACCACCACCAGCCACCCGATGGAACGCATCCGCGACAAGCTCCGCGCCGAGGGCATCCTGTCCGCCGCCCAGCTCCGCGAGGCCCCGAACGGTGCCCGCGTCCGGGTCGCCGGCGTCGTCACCCACCGCCAGCGCCCCGCCACCGCCTCCGGTGTCACGTTCATGAACCTCGAGGACGAGACCGGCATGGCGAACATCGTCATCACCGTGGGCTGCTGGCACCACCACGCCGCCGTGGCCCGCAACGCCGCCGCCCTCATCATCCGCGGCCGCGTGGAACGAGCCGGCGAAGTCACCAACCTCTCCGCCGAACACCTCCAACGCCTCCCCCTGGCAGCCCGCAGCAAGTCCCGCGACTTCCGCTGACCAATCCACAGCCCTCCCCGGCGGCTACGGTCTGAGGATGGATGTCGACTGGGGTGCCGAGGTAGTTGATCAGATCGAGGCGCACTGGCAAGAGCGGCTCAGACCCCGGCTGGAAGGGCTGACCGACGACGAGTATTTCTGGGAGCCGGTGGCTGACTGCTGGACGGTCAGTCGGCGAGGGCGCAGTTCGGCGCCGATCTCCATCGGGGCGGGCGAGTTCACGATGGACTACGGTGAGCCGCCGTACGAGCGGGAGCCGGTGACGACGATCGCCTGGCGGATGGCGCACCTGATCGGTGGGCTCGCGGCGACGAACGGGAAGCAGTTCGGGCGTACGGCGGTCTCCAAGCAGACGTTCTGCTACGCGGGGACTACTGAGGAGGCGTTGCGGCAGCTTGATGCGGAGTACGGGATGTGGATCGACGGCGTACGCAGGATGGGTACTGCGGGACTCGCGGAGCCTCAGGGGGAGCCGCCTGCGTTCGCCAACGCACCGATGGCGAAGAAGATGCTGTACGGGAACATCGAACTGATCCACCACGGCGCGGAGATCTGCCTACTCCGGGACCTCTACCTGCGCATCGGTTCTGGGGCGGGGCGGTCGTAGCCGAGTTTTCGGCGGGTCCAGAAGGGGGTTGGGTGGGGGAGGGCTGCGTCGTAGTAGTCCGCTCGGGTGGACAGGTAGGTGGTGCACTCGGTGTTTCGGGTGGACTCGTAGGAGGTGACGGGGGTGGCGTCGGCGGGGTGGGTCAGTAGCTGGGCGGCTGTTGTTGCGGCGGCTTCGGCGGTGCGGAGGGCTCGGGGTACGCCGCTACCTGAGATGGGATCGACGGCGAGGGCAGCGTCGCCGACTGCGAACCAGGGGCGGGTGTCGCCGGGCCGGATCAGCCGATGGCTGGCAGCCGAGTACACCCGCGGAGTGGTCGGCAGTCGTGCGCCGTCGACGCGGAGAGCGGTTGCGGTGGTGGATTGGAGGTGGGTGCGCCAAGGCTTCGAGGCGGACAGGTGGTGGTGACGGCAGATGTCGGCGTCGGTCATGAGCATGGCGACCATCGTGTTTCCGGGTAGGGGTGCGGTGTACCACCAGCCGTCGGGCACGGACTCGATCAGCAGGTAGCGCTCGACGGTCACGTCCACGTCGGTCCACTGCGCGGTGATTCCGACCAGACGGTCGATCGCGAACCGGCGTGCGCCCAGGGACCGGCCGATGGTGGCGGAGCGACCAGTGGCATCGATCAGGACGCGGCTGGTGAGACGGCGGCCGCCGGAGCAGGTGAGTTGCCAACTGCCGGACTCGTACCGACAGTTGACGACGGAGGTGCCGAGCGACACCTCCGCCCCGGCGCCGGCCGCCGCGTCGAAGAGCATGCGGTCGAACAGCCGCCGGTCGACGTGCCAACCGCAGCCGTAACCGCTCTCGAGGTGTGAGTGCTCAGCGGGTACGGCGCTGCTCCAGATGCTCCGCGTGCCCCACGACGGCAGCGGATCCAGTGCGCAGTACCGCTCCCACACGCCGAGGTCGCGCAGCAGCGGTTGGAGGCTCGGGGCAAGCGTTTCGCCGACGCGAGGGCGTTCGAAGTGGCTGCGTTCGAGCAGCGCGACGGTGTGACCGGCAAGGGCCAGCCGGCGAGCGGTCGCTGCGCCGGCGGGACCACCGCCGGCCACAACGACGTCGTAAGCCGGGAACTCCCAGGACGCGGGCACGGTCAGTCCCCGGCGCAACCGCAGCCGTGCAGGCACTTGCGGAGTGCTTCCACATCGAACCCGAGCCGCCGCAGCCGCTCGATCAGCCGCCTGTCGATCACCCCGTCCGCGAGCAGACACGACAAGAACTCACAGAACGAGTCGTCACCGGCCGGAGGCGGGGTACTGTCGCCGCCACGCCAGACCGCCGCCGTCACCAGACGTTCACGCGTGAACGGCTCGCCGGCCCGGGTACGGCCACGCGCGCGGACCCGGATCCGGTAGACCCCCGGCATCGTCGTACCGAACCTGCCCGTGAAGTCCCCCGGACCGGCGGCATCGAGGACGACCGTCGTGACGACTCCGTCCGGACGTGTGACGTCGGCCCAGAGGTACGGATCCCCGTCGACGGGTACGCCGGACTGGGTCAGCGTGGCGTTGATCGTCACCTCGGCGCCCGGCTCGAACGATCGCTGGTCGGCCGTGGCACGCAGCGACACGTTCGAGTAGGAGTGCACCACCAGGCTGTAGGGGAGACCGCGCCGCCCCGGCTGGTCGCCGACGGCGGGCTGGTTCGCCACCGCGAAGGCGCGCTGGAACTCGAACGGCCGCTGTTGCGGTGGCGCGGACCGGGGAGCGCGACCACGAAGGATCGACAGGTCGACGCCGTCGGAGTCATCAGCTGTCCTTTCGGTATGAGGCCGCCCGATCGTCAGCAGCGCATGCCAGGTCCCGCCCTGGTCGAAACGATCCGGCCGGAGCTGGATCGGCAGCGTGATCCGGTAGTACGAGACGCCTTCGCCGGTCACGTACCGCATGGCCGGCTCCGCCTGCGCCCGCCACGGTTCGATCAGCAACCCGTTCGGTGTCTGCAGCCGGAAGTCGACGACGTCCGGCCGCGGCGTGAGCAGGACTACGTCGACGCCGGAGTCCGCGTCGGTCAGCTGGAACGGGATGCGGTGTACTGCGCCGACGGTCAGCTCGCCGTCCGGGTCCAGCACCACCTCGGCGTTGCTGATCCCGGCGAGCACCTGCAGGAAGTACTTCTGCAACAGGAACCGGTTGTCGGCAGTGATCGCACCGGTCACCAGCAGGTACCCGCCGTTGTTGCCGGAGATCGTCTGCAGCGCGGGCACGCTGATGTTCTGCGGCTGCCCGAGCCCGACGGCGTACGTCCGCGAATTGATCTGCGCCGCGACGTCGGAGATCCGCCGCGGACTGTTCTCGATCCCGTCGGTGAGTACGACGAGCGACTTCACGTCGTACGGCGAGGCCGCGTCGAGCAGACCGCGTCCTTCGAAGATGCCGTCACCGATCGAGGTCGCGCCCTGCGGATCGAGGCCGGTGCCGTTGATCGTGTCGTGGGTGGCGTTGCGGTTGAGGTCGGACAGCCCACCGGCCCCGAGTTCGAGAACCGGCTGCAGCGCCTGGGCGTCCTGGTTGTAGCGGACGATCCCGACGCCGTCGCCCTCCAGCATCAGGTCGGTGAAGATGTTCGCGGCCTGTTGCAGCGCCACGTGCTTGCTCTGCCCGTCACCACGGTCCTCGCTCATGCTGCCCGAGCGGTCCAGCACGAGCGCGGTCGCTGTCGTCGTCCGCGGAACGGTGTTGCCGGTGACCGTCACCTGCCACGTCTGACCCGAAGCGGCGTCGCGGACCGTGAGCACCTGCGGCGGAATCGACGACGGCGCGGCGCCCGTGCGGTACACGACCCACAGCCGGGCGGTGGCCACCGCGTTCGGCGCGGTCGGGCCGACGGTGACCGACGTCGTGACGGCGACCAGTTGCGGATGTGCCGGCGCACCGCCCGGCGCGTAGTCGAGGGTGATCGCCGCGCTGGGGGACAGCACCTCGAACGTGATCGCCAGCACCGCCTCACGCACCATGCCCATCGGTCCCTGCGGTACGTCGACGAACCGCAACTCCGGTGTGAGCAAGGTGATCGACGCCTCGTCGCAGTGCTCGACCTCGACGTGCTGGGATCCTTGCTCCACAACGAATCCGAGGGTGTGCCACAGCGCCACCATGTCGTCCATGCTGGTGACGTCGCGATCCCAGCGCGCCTGCCCGACGCCGGACGACGGTACGACGTCGTTCGGCCGCGGGACCGGCCACCAGTTGTCGCCGCACGCCTTGAAGTCCGCCTGCCACGGCAACGCCATCGCCTGGCTGATCGCGCCGGCCGTCACCGAGGACGCGAGCCGGAACGCCTCGGCGTACGTCGTCTCGAGGATCGGCCGGTCGCCCGCGGACAGTCCGCCCGCCTCGATGCCGGGGAAGAACGCGCCGCCGACGCAGGCCTCGAGTGCCGCGCGGTCCATGCCGTCCGGAGTCAGATCGGCCTGGGGCGCCGGGACGCCGGTCCAGTCGGCGGTGTAGTTGCCCTGCTGCCAGCGCTGCATGTGCGCGTACTGGATCGGTGTCAGCGCGGAGTCGCCGCCGTTGAGGCGGGGCATGTCGCCGGGCGGTCGCAGCCGGGCGAAGATCGCGTCGACCAGCGGCTGCGACGTCACCGGGTCCGGCCAGCTGTGCGCGCCGAAGATACCTTCCACCCACCGGGTGTCGCGGGCGCGCTGCAGGATCGGATAGACGTCGTTCGTGTACGACGTCGTGGTCGGCGCCGGTGCGAGCCCGAGGTCGACCATCCGTTGCAGGACCCGGTCGTACAGTGTCGTCACGCTGTCCTGATGGGGTGCGAACTTCGGCGGCGCGACGATCACCCAGGCACCCTCGACCGTGGGCGTCGAGTTGTCCGCGCGGAGCGTGATCGTCGCGGACACCGGTCCGTCGGACACGTCGTCGTACCAGCCGGCGTTGCCCCAGAAGCTGCCGATCAGGTTGCCGGCCGGCGAGTCCGCGGCGCCGTGTCCGCCCAGCACCAGCAGGTGGTTGTCGTCGTCGCTGCGGATCTCGCCGAGCGGCACCGTCACCGTCGACTCACCGGAGAAGCTGATCGTGCCGGTGTCGAAGAGCTGCCGCTGGTCCGGCCCGGTCAGCGTGCGCGCGCCGGGGTCGATCGTGAGCTGACCGGACGGCTCGCTGTTGCCGCGGTTCGGGTGCGCGGCCTTGGCGTTCACCAGGTGCACGGTCCACGAGATCTCGGCCGTGGCGTCGGTCAGCTCGTCGACGCTGCCGTCGTCGTGGTGCGCGAAGATCCGGAACCGTGCCGCCTGCCGCTTGACGCGGCACTGCGCGTCCTTGAATCCCCCCGGTGGTTCCGGCCGCTCGCCGATGCGCTCCGGTCCGACGAAGAACTCGTCCGGACTGTTCCCGACCCGGGCGATGCCGATCGCCGGATGAATCTTGTACGTCGTCGCCATGTTCTCCCCCTGAATCCGGACCCCTTACCGGTCGGAGTCCGGGGAAGCGCGCCAGATACACCGGGCGTCAGGTCGAGCGCGGCGACCGGTCCAGCATCCGGCGCAGCCGGCGGAGTACCTGATCGGTGAAGAGGCCGGCCAGGCAGCCGGTCAGCACGAGGACGGCGACCGCGGCACTCGACGTGGTCTCGTCGCCGATGCTGAGCAGGCCGGTGTTGACGGCGATCACCGAGACCGAGCCGAGCAGTGCGGACCACAGCGGTCGCATGAGGTACCAGGCGACCTGGTGAGCCGGTCCCGCGCCGCGGGCGAACGCCATGCTCTGCTGGATCACGCTGCCGACCGCCCCGGCGGCGGAGCCGACGATGAGCAGGCTCATGTTCAGCGTGACCGGCAGGTGCACAACAGAGCGACTCGCGACCTCGTGCGGCGCGGCGGCCTCCTGCGCCGCCACGAGTCGTTCCGCAAGGCCGTACGCCGCGATGAGACAGGCCAGGGTGATGACGGCCTCGGTGATGTTGATCGTGATGATCGCGCGCCGGTGGGAGCGTCGTACTGCGCTGCGCCGCCTCCGCTGTGGTTCGACTGTGTTGCTCATACCAGTTCCTCCCCTTACCCGGCGGAGCCACTAGCGGGCTGCCGCGATACACGTACAGTCGACGTAGGAGGCGTTATGGCTGTCGACGTGCTGACGGAGACTGTGATCGAGCGGCCGGTCGAGGTTGTGGCGGCGTACGCCGGGGATCCGTCGAACGCGCCGGAGTGGTACTCGAACATCGAGTCGGTCAAGTGGCTGACGGAGCCTCCGGTCGGTGTGGGATCGCGGATGGACTTCGTCGCGCACTTCCTCGGCCGGCGGCTCGCGTACACGTACGAGGTCGTCGAACTGGTCGCGGGCCGGCGGTTGGTGATGCGGACGGCGCAGGGGCCGTTCCCGATGGAGACGAGTTACGAATGGGTGCCGGCGGGGGAGGCGGCCACCCGGATGACCTTGCGGAACCGCGGCGAGCCGACTGGGTTCGCCGGGGTCGCGGCGCCGTTGATGGCCGCGGCGATGCGGCGGGCCAACACGAAGGATCTGGCCCGGTTGAAGGGTTTGCTCGAGTCACGGTGAGACGGACGTCCCGGGTCGCCGACTCCCCGATATTCTCGGGCGGACAGCGATTTCCAGGACGGTGGCCGACGTGTACGCCTGTGTGGTGCATGCCGCGGGTGATCTGCGGATCGAGGAACGTGACGCCGTCGCGCCGGGGGCGGGGCAGGTCGCGGTGCGGATCGCGTACGGCGGGATCTGCGGGTCGGACCTGCACTACTACCGCGAGGGCGGCGTCGGCGACTTCCGGATCCGGCAGCCGTTGGTGCTCGGCCATGAGGTGGTCGGACGGATCAGCCACGGTACGGACGGGCTCGCGGAGGGTACGCCGGTGGGGATCCACCCGGCGACACCGTGCGGCTCGTGTGCCGAATGCCTCCGGGACCGGCGGAACATCTGTGCCTACAGCAACTATCTCGGCAGCGCGGCGCGGGACCCGCACATCCAGGGCGGGTTCGTCCAGGAGCTGATCATCCCGGCCGACCAGGTGCGGGTGTTGCCGGCAGGGCTCGAGCTGCGGACCGCCGTACTCGCAGAGCCGTTGTCGGTGGCGATCCACGCTGTGCGGCAAGCCGGCGTGGGTGCTGTGGACGGGAAGCGCGTGCTGGTCACCGGCGCGGGACCGATCGGGCTGCTCGCGGTGGCGGCGTTGCGGCAGGCGGGCGCCGCGGAGGTCGTCGTCAGCGATCTGCACGAGACTCCGCTGAAGCTCGCCACCCAGGTCGGCGCGACGCACACGGTCCGCGTCGGTGACGCGGAGTGGCCCGACGAGATCGACGTCGCCATCGAGGCATCCGGGACGGCGGGCGGCCTGCGGACCTGTCTGGAACGGGTACGCCGCGGCGGTACCGTCGTCCAGGTCGGGTCGCTGCCCGGCGGCGACACGGCGTTCGCCGGGAACGTGCTGATGACCCGCGAGCTCACGCTGACCGGTGCGTTCCGGTTCGACCACGAGTTCGATACCGCGATCGAGTGGCTGGCCGGTGGGCTGTACGTCGAGCCGATCGTCACGCACACGTTCCCGCTCGCCGACGCGCAGACCGCTTTCGACCTCGCCGGCGACCGCACCAGCGCGTCGAAGGTGCTGCTCGACCTCAGCGCCGTCGGTCATCACCCGTGAAAGCGAACTGAAAGTGCGGCAGGGTTGGGTGGTGACGACGAGAGGGGTTCCGCGATGAAGCTGGGTCTGGGGTTGCCGACGTCCGGAGTCGGTACGAGCGTGGCAGCGATCGCCGAGGCCGCCGAGGAGGCGGAACGGATCGGGCTGGACTCGATCTGGACGTTCGAGCGGCTGCTGAGTCCGGTCGACGGCGCGATCGGCATCGGCGGCACCGAACCGACACCGCTGCCGGAGAGCTACCGCAGCGTGTACGACCCACTCGAGACCCTGGCGTACGTCGCCGCGCGCACCAGCACGATCGCACTGGGGACGAGCGTGCTGGATGTCCTGCTGCACAGTCCGATCGTGCTGGGCCGGCGGCTGGCGACCCTCGACCAGTTGTGCGGCGGCCGGCTGCTCGCCGGACTCGGTGTGGGCTGGATGGTGGCCGAGTTCGATGCGGCCGGGGTGCCGACCGAACGACGCGGGGCGCGGCTGGAGGAGCACATCACCGCGATGCGCGCGGTCTGGGGCCCGGACCCGGTCGCGCACGACGGCGCGTTCTACACGATCGCACCGTCGTACGCCGGTCCGAAGCCGGTCGCTCCGGGCGGCGTCGCGGTACTGGCCGGGGCGATGGCCCCGGCGGCGGTCGAGCGCGCCGGGCGCCTCGGGCTCGGGCTGAACCCGATCATGATGACCTGGGAGATGTTCGAAGGATCGGTCGCCGCCTTCCGCGACGCCGCCGCGAAGGCCGGACACGACGCGGCGTCGCTGCCGGTCGTGGTCCGGGTCAACGGCGAGGTCACTGCCTCGCCGGTCGACGACCGGCAGCCGCTGACCGGCAGCGTGGAGCAGGTCGTCGAGGATCTCGCCCGGGTCGCGCGATCCGGCGTGGACCATGTGCTGTGGGGTCCGGGGGACGACGTCGACCAGCAGCTCGAGCTGATGGCGGAACTGCGGCGTTCGATCTGACCACATGCTGGCAAGCGCTTACCTGGAGCGGTGGGTTTGCTGACAGACTGAGTGACCATGGATGCGGCTCGGGTGATCAACGACAACGGTGCTTGGTGCTGGTTCCAGGATGAGCGGGCGGTGGTCGACCCGGACGGTGGTGTGCTCGTCGTCGGGTCGATCGCGGCGCCCGAAGGGCCGGGCAGGGACGGCCGGGCGGGCAACGTCGAGCTGACCGTCGTCGACCTGCGGTCCGGCGCGGTCGAGGTCGTCGTACTGCACGAGCGCTTCGAGGCCGACGACCACGACGTACCGGCGTTGTGGCGGCGGCGCGACGGACGCTGGCTGGCCGTCTACACCAAGCACAAGACCGACGACCTGACCCGCTGGCGCGTGAGCGAGCCGGGCGACCCGCGGAAATGGGGTCCGGAGCAGACGTTCGACTGGAGCGAGTTCACCGGCGGACGTGGCGTCACGTACTCGAACCTGCACGAGCTCGACGGTCGGCTGTACTGCTTCGCGCGAGCGGTGAACGACGACCCGTGCGCTCTCGTGTCCGACGACGAGGGTGACACGTGGACGTACGCCGGGAAGCTCTTCACCCGCCCGAAGATCGGCTACGTCAACGGCTACACCCGCTATGTGTCCACCGGGAAACGCATCGACCTGATCACGACCGACCACCACCCGCGCGACTACAACAACTCGATCTACCACGGCTACCTGGAGGCCGGCGCGCTGCACCGCGCCGACGGGACTGTCGTGGACGAGATCGCCCTCGATGCCGACGCGCCCTCGCAGGTGGAGCTCACCACGATCCTCGCTGCCGACTCGGTCTGGGACGGCGAAGCGATGACGCACTGCTGGACGGTCGACATCCGCCGCGGCGACGACGGCACGCTCGCCGCGATCCTGCTCGCCCGCTGCGACACCCCGGACAACCCCGAGGAAGCCTTCGAGCACCTGCACCCGGTGCCGGACCACCGCTTCTTCTATGCACGCCTCGCGCCGGGCGGGACCTGGCAGGTGCGCCAACTGGCCAAGGCCGGTCACGGCCTGCTGCCGCATGAGAACGACTACACCGGTCTGGTCGCGATCGACCCGTACGACCTCGACTCGCTCTACGTCTCCACACCGATCGACCCGCGCGACGGCGCCGCCCTGGATCACCACGAGATCTTCCATGCCCGTACGGCGGACAGCGGGGCGCGCTGGACGTGGACGCCGATCACCGAGAACTCCACCGTCGACAACCTCCGCCCGATCGTCGCGCCCGGCGACCCGGGGCGGATCCCGCTGCTCTGGTTCCGCGGCGAGATGACCGCGTCCCAGCACTACGCCTGCGAGGTCGTCCTCCTCGACCGCCCCAGGTGACGACTAGATAGTACCGAGCGGTACCATCTAGTCCATGACTGTTCCGGTGCGACGGTTGTGGGTGGCGGTGCTGTGTGGGTACCTCGCGTTCGGCGCGGCCTTGCAGGCGTTGCCGTCGTACGTGCCGGACAAGTTCGGCGGCGGGGCGCTGGCGAGTGGGACCGCGGTCGGGATCGCGTTCCTGGCGACGGCGTGCGGGCGGCCGTTCGCGGGGTGGCTGGCGGACGCGGGGTGGTCGCGGCCGGTGGTGCTCGTTGGGGGTGTGCTGGCCGCGGTTGGGGGCCTGGGGCAACTATTGGCGCCGGATCTGGTGGTGCTGCTGGTCGCTCGGCTCGTGATGGGTGCCGGCGAGGCGGCGTTGTTCTCGGCCGCGCTGCCATGGGTGCTGGCGGGTACGCGGATCGCGCAGCGCGGGCGGGTGGCCGGCTGGTTCGGTCTGTCGATGTGGGGCGGCTTGGCGGGCGGCCCGGTGGTCGCCACGGCGGTCGGTGGCTTCGTCTGGTGGGCGGTGGTCGCGCTGTCGATGGCGTCCGTCGCGCTGGTGCTCACGACGCGCCATGATCCGGGCCGGGTCGAGCCATTGGTGCGGATCCGGGGCGTCCGTGACCTCGTGCCGCGTGGCGTTCCTTTGCCTGGAGCAACGATCGGCCTCGCGGCGTACTGCTACGGAACGGTCGCCGCGCTCCTCGTGCTCCGCTTGCGCGCCGACGGGATCGGTGTCGACGGCATCGCGCTGACGGTGTTCGCGGCCACTTTCCTGATCGTGCGGTTCGCCGGGAGCCCACTGGTCGATCGGTACGGCGGGCGCGTGGTGGCGGCCTGGACCGTGACCGTGGAGATCGTCGCGCTGATCGGCATCGCGCTGGCGAGCGGCCCGGTCGGCGCGAGCATCTCGACCGCGTTGGCCGGCGTCGGGCTGGCGTTGATCTACCCGGCGTGCGTGTCGCTCACGCTGGACCGGGTGCGTGGACTGCGGCCCGGTGTGTCGATGGGCGTGATGACGTCGTTCTGGGACCTCGGGGTGATGGTCGCGGGTCCGCTCGGTGGGCTGCTCGCCGAACAGGCCGGGTTCGGTACGGCGTTCCTGGTGGCGGCCGGTGCGGGGCTCGCGTGTGTCGGCGTACTGCTCAGAATGCCGCGTCCAGCAGGGTCTCCACGATGACCCGCGCCTCCGCGCCGAGTCCGGGATCCTGGTCCACCGCGCTGATCAGCGTCGCGCCTTCCAGCACGACGACGAGCTGCCGCGCCGTCGTCCGTGGGTCGCGCGCTCCGGCCTCGGACAGCAAGCGCTCGAACAGTTCGCGGTAGAAGGCGAGGTGATCGCGGGCAAGCCGCCGCGGCGCGCCGTCGTGCCCGCGGTCCTCGGTCGCCGCGTTCATCATCGCGCAGCCGCGGAACCCGGCTTCGGCGTACCACTGTGCGATCAGGTCGAAGACCGCGAGGATCTGCCCGCGACCCGGGGGCGCCGCCTCGACGGCCTCGTGGTGCCAGGCCCGGACCCGCTGTGTGCGGTCGGTGAGCACGGCCTCGACCAGGCCCTCCTTGGAGCCGAAGTTCCGGTAGATGGTCAGCTTGGAGGCGCCGGCCGCCTCGACGATCTCGTTGATGCCGGTCGCGTGGATCCCGCGCCGGCCGAACACGTCCGCCGCCGCCTGCAGGATCCGGGCCCTGGTCGCCTCGGGATCCAGCCGTTCGCCTGCCTTGACCGGCATCGTGCCACCACCTCCGGGTCCCACCTTAGCGAGCTGGACCTACTTAAGAACGATCGGTACCATCATCACTCATGTGGACATCAGCGGGATTCGGGCACGTGGCCGAGGCGTTCGAGCGGAACTTCGCCGAGCGGGGCGAGGTGGGGGCGGCGTTCGCGGCGTACCACCGGGGGGAGTTGGTGGTCGACCTGTGGGGCGGGACGGCCGATCCGGAGACCGGGCGGGCGTGGGATCGCGACACCGTGCACCTGATGTTCTCCGGGACCAAGGGCCTGACGAGTGCGTGCGTGCTGCTGCTGGTTCAGCGCGGGCAGTTGGCGCTGGACGATCCACTCAGCCGTTACTGGCCCGAATTCGGTGCCCAGGGCAAGAAAAACGTCACGGTCGCCGAGGTGCTGTCCCATCAGGCCCGGCTGCCGTGGGTCGAGGCCGGGTACGCCGACCTGTTCGATCACGACGCGATGGCCGCGCATCTCGCGGCGCAGGCGCCGGCCTCCGATCCGCGGGCGGCGTTCATGTACCACCCGGTCACGTGGGGCTGGCTGCTGGACGAGCTGGTCCGTCGGATCGACGGGCGTACCGTCGGGCAGTTCTTCGCGGACGAGTTCGCCGTACCGCTGGGGCTCGAGGTGTGGATCGGGCTGCCCGAGGAGCTGCACCGGCGGGCGGCGAGGATGGTGGCGCCGGACGGCGTCCTCGCCGACGGCCCGTGGACCGAGCTGAACCGGCCGAATCCGTTGTGGGTGCCGGGTGCGGAGAAGATCTGGAACAGTGCCGAGTACCGCTCGGCGGGATTTCCCGCGGTCGGCGGCTACGCGACGGCCCGCGGGATGGCGCGGTTCTACGCGTCGCTGCTCGGCGACGTGGACGGCGTCCGGGTGCTGTCACCGGAGTTCGTCGAGCTGGGGCGGCGGGAGATCCGGCGGGGGACCGAACCGACGTGGGGCGGCCCGATCGCCTACGGCGCCGGCTTCGAACTGCAGACCGGCGACGACCGGTTGGGCGATCCGGCCGACGCGTTCGGCCATGGTGGGGCCGGCGGCTCGCGGCACGGCGGCTGGCCGGGCCGCGAGACGGCGTTCTCCTACCTGATGAACGAGGTGCGAGCCGCGCCGGACGAGCGGCCCGCCACCCTCCTGACCGCGCTCAGCCGAGGTAGTCGCGCCACGGGCCGGTGATCGCGAACGTGATGCCCGGGCTCTGGATGTTGACGAACAGGACCTTGCCGTCGTCCGAGAACGCCGGGCCGCAGAACTCCGAGTCGTTCAGCATGTTCCGGACGATCGCGTACGTCGGCCCGCCGGGCGTGGCGCTCAGCACGTGGCTGCTCGCGCTGCCGTCCTCGGCGAGGATCAGCGAGCCCCACGGCGTCACGGTGACGTTGTCCGGGCCGTCGAAGTTGTAGTCGTCGTACTTCGCCGGGTCGCCGCTGTCCGCGATGGCGCTCTCGGGGAAGTAGGTGACGAGCTGGATGGTCTGGGCGTCGTAGTTGTAGAACCAGACCATGCCGTCGTGCGGGACCGCGTCGGCGGGCAGGTCCGACGTACCGGACTCGGCGTACGAGTTCACGACGTACACGCCCTGCTCGGTGCCGAAGACGCCCTCGAACTTCTTGCCGCGGGTGATCTGGCCGTCGGTGAACTGCTTGCGGACCGAGGTGGTCGCGCCGTCGCGGTCCGGTACCGGCACCCACTTGACCCGGAACGGCCGGAGCAGCTGCGCCGAGGTCAGGTACGCGACGTCCGGGATCGGCTTGCCGTCGTCACCGAGGATGGCCAGCGCCTCCAGGGTGCCGAAGTCCTTGTCCTGCAGGTCCTGCCAGCTGCTCGGGCCGAGCTTGTAGCCGCGCGGCGCCGACCACCGGTAGAAGGTGCCGTTCGGGCCGGAGGCGTCCTCGGACAGGTAGATGTGCGTCCGGTCCTGGTCGATCGCGAGCGCCTCGTGGGCGTACCGGCCGAGCGCCTTCAGCGGTACCGGGTGCGCGGTCTTGCCGTCGCCCCAGACCTCGAACACGTACCCGTGGTCCTTCAGCCGGGTGGTGCCGTTGGCCTTGTTCTCGGTCTCCTCACACGTCATCCAGGTGCCCCACGGGGTGTGGCCGCCGGCGCAGTTCGTCAGGGTGCCGGAGATGGCGACCCACTCGCCGCGGTTGGTGCCGTCGCGGTCCACGTCGATGACCGTGCAGCCGCCGGCCGCGCCGACGCCGCTGTCGTAGACGGTGCCCTCGATCGGCGCCACGCCGAGCGGGCCGTTGCTGCTGATCTCGTGGTTCTGGATCAGCCGGTAGCGGCCGTGGCCGGCGTTGAAGACCGCCATGCCGTCGTGCGCGTTCGGGGTCGGCTGGCCGGTCTTCAGCTTGGTCTGCCCGGCCTGGGTGACGATCGTGTATTTGAAGCCGGGCGGCAGGGCGAGGATGCCCTTCGGGTCGTCGAGCAGCGGCGGGAAGGGCCGGTGCTGCGGGAACGGGCCGCGGCCGGACTGCGACGCCGGCGCGGCCTCGGCGAGCGTCGGCACGGCGCCGACGGTGGTGAACCCGACTCCGGCGGCACCGACGGCGGCGCCTCGGAGGACGGAACGACGATCGACAGACATGAATGACTCCTTGGAAAGGCGGTTCCCGAGCAGTCGCGATACTTCACCCCGTGGACTGACACCGGGCAAACGGAACCTGAACAGAAGATCTGCAACGAATCGGTTCTGATCGGCGTCTACTGTGGGAGGTGATGGTGATGCGCAGTGTGATGGTCGTGGTGGCGGCAGCCGCGCTTCTGGTTGCATGTGGCAATGAATCCCCGACAGGAGGACAACCGTCGATGACGCCGAGCAGTAGCAGCTCCGGACCGACCGACCCCGGGAGCCCGAGCAGTAGTCCGACCAGCAGCCCGACCGGCAGTGCCGGCGGCACTGTGGTGGACCAGGCCAAGGCCGACCTGAGCAAACGGCTGGGTGTCGACGCCGCCGCGGTGACGGTGGTGAGCTCGGAGGAGGTGACCTGGCCGGACGGCAGCCTCGGCTGCCCGGAGCCGGGGATGCGCTACACGCAGGCGCTGGTGCCGGGGAACCGGACCGTCCTCGAGGCCGGCGGGAAGCAGTACGCGTACCACTCCGGCGGTCACCGGGCGCCGTTCCTGTGCGAGCATCCGGCCGGCTGAGAACTTTCCTGGAACATTCCTGGGAATCGGGTGTATCAACCCGCGCCGAAGGTGACTCCGCAGAAATAGGGGACGTCTTCGGGCCGCTGCAGGGGGGAGGGCGGCGCGGGGGCGCGTAGAGGGGGAGGCTGACGCGGTGCGGCGTCCGGCAGGTCAGGCCGGGGTCCGCACCGCGTCACCGCGTCCACCTGCGCCGGGTGGACGCGGCGATCCCGATCAGATCAGGGCTGGCCGAGGGATGCCAGGGCGTCGCCGGCCCGGAGGACCGGACCGGTGCCCGGCTCGGGCTGCGTGAGTGCGAAGGCCAGCAGCGCGTCGGCGGCCTGCTTGGCGTTCTCGCCGGTGACCGACATCCGGCCGGCGATCAGACCGGCCACGAGCGGCGTCGCGAACGACGTACCGCTCCAGCGCGCCATGCCCTGGAACGAGCGCAGCTGGCCGGTGTTCGGCGGCTCGGTGCACTCGTAGTCGCCGGTGAGGAACGCGTTCACCAGGTGCTCGCCCGGTGCGTAGACGTCGACCCACCCGCCGAAGTTGCTGAACGCCGCGCGGTCGTGCCCGTTGTCCGCGAGGGCCCCGACGCCGACGGCCTCCGGGAACGCGGCCGGCCAGAAATAGTCCCTGGTCGCCTCGTTGCCCGCGGCCGCGACCAGCGCGAGGCCGTTGACGCGGTTCAGCCGCGTCTGGATGAAGACGTCCAGCCCGAGCGCGGGCAGGTCGAACCGGGTCCGGGTGCCCGCCGACAGGCTGATGATGTCGGGCGCGAGATCGAGTACTTCGTCCAGCGCCTGGGCGAGATCGAACTCCCACATGGCCCCGGCCGCGGTGAAGTAGCTCTTCACCACGATCTCCACGTTGCGCGCGATCGCCCGGACGACACCGGCGATGAAGGTGCCGTGCCCGGCGTACGGCCGGATCCGCCCCGAACCGTCGAACGCGTTCTCCGGGTCACCGGTCACCCCGCTCAGCCAGTACGCCGCCGGCGCGTCGGACCAGCCGACATCGAGGACGACGACCTTGACCCCGCGACCGTCCGCGGCGCCGGCGGACAGGAACGGCGTCGGCAGGACCGGGTCCGGCGGGATGCCGGGCGGCACCTCCTCGGGCTCGGTGGCCGGGCACGGGCTGACACTCGGACAGACGTAGAACAGGTGCTCGGGCGTGACCACGCCGCGTCCGAGCCGCAGGTCGGCGTACCTGAGGAATCGTTGGGTGGGCGAAGGGTCCTCCGGAGCCTCCGACGGCACCTCGTCGGGCAGCAGCAGCCGGGTGACGCCGCCGATCCCGCCCTCGTCCGGTCGGCCGCCCCGGAAGAGCTCGACGACCCGCGGGACGTCCTCGTCGCGTACCAGCACCGCCCCGGCGCGGTAGAGATAGTCGGCCCCGTCGGGGCGTTTCTCCCAATCCTCCGGAAAGACCTCGACCTCGCGTCCGAAGGCCTCCAGAATCAGGGCGATCTGGGCGAGGTATTTCCGGTCGGTCGTTTGATTTTCCATTTCTTGTGTCCCCCCTGGATCAGCGAAATGACCGATATCATCGCAGAATGCCGACGGCCGGGGGGAGTGCCGGGGCGGTGGAGAATCTGCTGCCGCTGGCGTTGTCGCGCCCGCACGACGCGATCGCGTCCGCGCGCACCGTGCTGGCCGGGGACCCGGCGGCGGTCGAGGCGTCGATCGCGCACCAGGCGTGGGGGATCGGTCTGCGTCAGCTCGGCGACGTGACGACAGCGGTCCGGCAGTTGCGGACCGCGCTGCGGCTGGCGGAGCAGTCCGGGAGGTCGGAGCGGGAGGCGGATGTCCTTGCCACGTTGGGCGCAACGCTCGGGCGGGCGGGGCGGAGCCGCGAGGGACTCGCCCGGCTGGATCGGGCGGTCGAGCTCAGCCGGGGTGCGTTGACGGGGCGGGTGCTCCTGCGGCGGGCCGACGTACTGCTGGTGCTCGGCCGGCATCGCGAGGCGCTGGACGACCTGCGGGCCGCGATCACCCGGTTGCGGCGCTCGGGCGATCAGGTCTGGGAGGCCCGGTCGCGGAACTATCGCGGGTTCATCCAGCTGGCGCTGGGCGGTACGCGCCGGGCGGATGCGGATTTCGCGGTGGCGGAGAAGTTGTACGCCGCGACGGGGCAGGAATTCGAGTACGCCGAGGCGCGCCAGAACCGGGGATTGGTGGCGTACTCGCGCGGCGATCTGCCGGGCGCCCTGCGGTATCTGGACGAGGCGGGACGGCGGTTCGCTGCGGTCGGGGTGGCTTGGCCGGACCTGGCGATCGACCGGTGCGGCGTACTGCTGGCCGCTGGTCTGGGCGCCGAGGCGCTGGCCGAGATGGATCAGGCGACCGCGGCCGGGGCCGGTACGGCGACCAAGCGGGGCGAGTTGTTGTTCGCGGCGGCGACGGCCGCGCTGGCGGCGGGGGATGCGGCCGGGGCGCGGGAGCGGGCGGAACGGGCACGCCGGTTGTTCTCGGCGCAGCACCGGGAGTGGTGGTCGGTGCGGTCGTCGATGGTGGTGCTCGAGGCGCGGTACGAGTCCGGTGAGCGCGGGGAGCGGTTGCTGCGGCGGGTGAGTGCGGTGGCTCGGCGGTTGGACGGGTTGGGTGCGTCGGAGGCTTCGGCGGCGCACCTGCTGGCGGGGCGGCTGGCGTTGGACGCGGGCCGGTTGCGGGCGGCGGATCGTGAGCTGGAGTTGGCCGGACGGCACAGCAAGGACGCGCCGCCGATCGCGCGGAGTGCGGCGTGGCTGGGGAAGGCGTTGCGGGCCGAGGCGCGCGCCGAGGTGCGGTCGATGCTGTCGGCGTGTGCGCGGGGGCTGGATGCGCTGGACGAGCATCGGTTGACGATGGGCGCGACCGAGTTACGGGCGCTGGCGACCGGACAGGGCGCCGAGCTGGCCGAATTGGCGTTGCGGGACGCGTTGCGGCGGGACGATCCGCGGCGGTTGCTGGTGTGGGGTGAGCGGTGGCGGGCGACCGCGCTCGGGGTCCCGCCGGTGCGGCCGTCGGACGACGAGCAGTTGGTGACGGAGCTCGCGGCTCTGCGGGACGTCGTACGGCGGTCGGACGCTTCGCCGGATCCGTCGTTGGAGCGGGAACGGCGGCGGCTGGAGAAGGCGGTTCGCGAGCGGGCGTTGCGGGCGGTGGGCGGCGCGGTGGGCGTCCTCGGTGGTGGGGTGCGGCGGCTTGACGTCGACGAGTTGGTGGAGGAGTTGGGCGAGACCGTCCTCGTCGAGCTGATCGAGGTCGGCGGGGTGCTGCACGCGGTGGTGGTGCGGGACGGCCGGATCAGCCGGCACGAGGTCGGCCCGCTGGCCACCGCGGCCCTGGAGGTCGAGCGGTCGCGTTTCACCTTGCGCCGCCTGGCCCACGGCGGAGCGCGCGGCGCTGCGTATCGAGGGCCGTCGTTGGAGGTGCTGGGGTCACGGCTCGGGCGGGCGATTCTGGGCAGTGCGCAGGAGTTGCTGGGGGACCGGGCAGTGGTGGTTGTGCCGCCGGGGCGGTTGCAGGCGTTGCCTTGGGGACTGGTGCCGGCCTTGGTGGATCGGGCCGTGAACGTGGTGCCGTCGGCGGCAACCTGGTTGCGGGCGCGGCGGCTGCGGCCTCCGTCGGACCGTCGCGTCGTCCTGGTGCTCGGACCGGGGTTGTCGGCGGGCCGCGCCGAGGTGCTGCGACTGGCCGAGCAGTATCCGGACGCGACCGTGCTGGCGGACGGCGATGCCACCGCGGAGAAGGTACTGCGGGAACTCGACGGTGCCTGGATCGCGCACATCGCGGCGCACGGTACGTTCCGCTCGGACAGCCCGTTGTTCTCGTCGTTGCGGCTCGACGACGGGCCGCTGACCGTGTACGACTTCGAGCGGCTGCGCAGAGCGCCGTACCGGATGGTCCTGTCGAGCTGCGACTCCGGGCTGGCGAAGCCGGTCGGCGCGGACGAGCTGCTGGGGTTGAGCAGCAGCCTGATCCCGCTCGGCGCGGCCGGCATCCTGGCGAGCGTCGTACCGGTGAACGACCCCGCGACGGCGCCGCTGATGCTGGGGGTGCACGCGAACCTGCGGGACGGACAGTCACTCGCGACCGCCTTCGCGACTGCCCGTCAGGAGGCGCGTGGTGATCCGGTCGCGGACGCCGCCGCACGGTCGTTCGTCGCTCTCGGGGCGTGATGTATCAGCGGTCGAGCGGAACGCTCTGTACCAGTAAGAGGTAGGGGGACGGCATGCGGGACGATCCGACAGTCGTCGACCTGGTCACCAGGGCCAGGGACGGCGACAAGTTCGCGTGGGACGAGCTCGTCGAGCGATACGCACCACTGGTCTACTCGGTCTGCCGCCGGTACCGGTTGGCGCAGGCCGACATCGACGACGTCGGACAGAGCGTGTGGCTGCGGCTGGTCGAGCACCTGCCCGGTCTGCGCGAGCCCGCCGCGTTGCCAGGCTGGATCGCGACCACGACGCAACGCGAATGCTTCCGGCTGATCCGCACGACCAGCCGGGTCGAGCCGGTCGACCTGGCGGAATCCGCCGACGTCCCCGAGCAGGCGATCGCCGAGGAGGAGGTGCTGCGGCACGAACGCGGTGCGATCCTCCGGGCCGCGTTCGGCGAGCTGTCCCGCCGATGCCAGTTGCTGCTGTCACTGCTGATGCAGGACCCACCGACGCCGTACGACGAGATCAGCAGGCGACTGCAGGTACCGATCGGCAGCATCGGACCGAACCGCGCACGCTGCCTGATGCGGCTGCGGCAGACACCCGCGCTGGCGATGCTGGCGGCGGACGGACCCGACGACGTGACGAGGAGGAGGTGAGACCCGTGATGGATCCCGACTGGAACGACGACGAGAAGTTGATCGAGGCCTTGCGGGAGGCGCTGGCCTCCGCCGGCGAGGTGCCGTCCTCCTTGGTCGAGGCCGGCAAGGCGGCCTTCTCGTGGCGGACCATCGACGCCGAACTGGCGGCGCTCACCTACGACTCCGCGCAGGACCCGCTGGACGCGTTGGCGATCCGGTCGGAGAGCGCGATGCTGCGGTCGCTCACGTTCGCCTCGGAGGGCTGGACGGTGGAGGTCGAACTCACCCCCGGCGCCGTCCTCGGGCAGCTCGACCCGCCCGAGGTCGGCACGGTTACGGCCCGCGGTGACGGCGGGAAGCTCGCCGAAGCGGAGATCGACGAACTCGGCTTCTTCGTCCTCGGCCCACCGCCGGCCGTCCCGTACCGCCTGGTGTGCACGACGCGGTCCGGCACCACGATCCTCACCGGCTGGATCACGCCGTAGCCGGACCGTGGCTACGCGGCGAAGACCTGGGAGTCGTCGGCGAACGCCTTGAATTCCAGCGCGTTCCCGGCCGGGTCGAGGAAGAACATCGTCCACTGCTCACCGGTCTGGCCCTGGAAGCGCACGTACGGCTCGATCACGAACTCGGTGCCGGCCGCCTTCAGCCGCTCCGCGAACGTCTGGAACTCCTCGACGGTCAGGATCAGCCCGAAGTGCGGCACCGGTACGTCGTGCCCGTCGACCGGGTTGTGGATCCGCTGCGCCCGCTCCGGAGCGACATGGGTGACGAACTGGTGGCCGCGCGCCAGGGTCAGGCGGATGTCTCGTTCCGCTGGCCGGACTGGACGTGCGGACGGGACTGCCACAGCGCCCACTCCGCGCTGACATCTCCCGCGGTCCGCAGCAGTAAGGGGAGATGATCGTGCAGGAGCTTGTCCACCGAGGTCTCGGCCGCGTGCACCGTGACGTTCATCGCGGCCCGGACCGTGCCCGTGCCGTCGCGCACCGGCGCGGCGACCGAGCGCACCCCGGGCGCGAGCTCCTCGTCGGCCAGCGCCCAGCCGCGGGCCCGGATCTCGGTGAGCTCGTTGCGCAACTGTTCGGCGGTCCGGCCGATGTACGGCGGGAGTCCGGCGCGGCTCGGTTGCGCGAGGACCTCGGCGAGCTCGTCGGCGGACAGTGCGGACAGCAGCACCTTGCCCTGCGACGTCTGGGCGGCGGGGAACCGGGTGCCGATGTCCACCCGCAGCGCGATCAGTTTCGGCACCGCCACACGGGCGACGTACACGATGTCCGAGCCGTCGAGCTGGGCCATCGACGACGACTCGCCGGTCCGCGCGACGAGCGCCTCCAGGTGCGGCCGGGCGATGTCCCACAGCCCGAGCGAACCGACGTACGCCATCCCGAGGGTGAGCACCTTGGGCGTGAGCTGGAACGAACCGCCGGTGCTGCGGACGAAGCCGAGCTCCTCGAGCGTGAGCAGCAGCCGGCGCGCGGTCGGCCGGGCCAGACCGGCGGCGGCCGCGACCTCGGACAGCGACATGGTGCGATGGTCGGCGTCGAAGCAGGCGAGCACGTCCAGCCCGCGAGCCAGCGACTCGACGAAGTCCGGACCTGCGCCACGCCCTGCCATCTGGATTCCTCCGTTGGTTGACTACGACTCACCGAAGATGGTGCCACGTGCCTCACGCGTCGAGTCGGACTTGTACTCCGTGTACTGGTACGGGTTGTCCAGCACCTCGCCCTTCGGCAGCTCCGGGTTCATCCCGCTCCGCCACGCCTCCTCGCCGAGGGTCGAGCGCAGGTACTCCACGGTCGCCTCGACGTCCCGGCGTACGGCGGCCAGATCGCAACCGACCAGCTTGTGGTCGTGCTTGACCACGCGACCGTCGACGATCACCGTGTGGACGTCACCACGCTGCGCCTGGAACGCGACGTGCCCGTAGGGGTTGACGAGCGGGAACGACACGGGTGACGCGTCGTTCTTGATCAGGACGACGTCGGCCTTCTTGCCCGGTTCGAGGCTGCCGAGGTCGTCGCGGCCGAGGGCCTTCGCGCCGCCGCGGGTCGCCCAGTCGACCACATGCTCCGCGCGCAGATGGCTGTGCGTGACGGTGGCGCCCAACATGTGCGCTTCCAGGTGTTCGCGGGCCCGGTCCGCGCCGAGGGTGGTGCGCATCGCGCTGAACAGGTCGCCGCTCCACCACACGCTCGTGTCCATCGACAACGACACTCCGATGTCGTGACGGCGTACCTGCCAGGTCGGCGGGTAGCCCTGGCCGGCGCTCTGCTCGGACTCGGTGGACACCGAGATCGAGCCGCCGGTCGCGGCGATCCGCTGGTACGAGTCGGTGGTCAGCGTGGCCGCGTGCACGTAGATGTTCTGCGGCGTCATGAAGCCGTTCTCGTGCATGAGCTTGATGCCGTTGTCGTTGGTCGCACCCCAGACACCGGCGTGGGTGGTGACGCCGAGCCCGAGCTCCCGCGCGACCTCGAACGCGGCCCGCTCGGGGAACGCCGGGTCGCCGGTCACGTCGAACGCCAGTTGCAGGCCGAGCTGCCCGTCGTCGCGCAGCCGCTCCAGGAACGCCCGCACGGCCGGGTCCGCCGTCCACTCCCACGGTCCGGCCTGGATGTTGCCGTAGGCAAGGACGAACCGGCCGGGTACGGCGCGCAGCGCGTCGACGGCGGCCTCGGCGTGCTCGACGCTCTGCAGGCCGTGCGACCAGTCGACCGTGGTGGTGACACCGGCCTCGAGCGACTCCCACGCGGACGTCAGGTTGCCGGCCCGGATGTCCTCGGGCCGGAACGTCTTGCCGTGTTCGAGGTAGTACCAGACGAAGTACTGCGTGAGCGTCCAGTCGGCGCCGTACGCGCGCATCGCGGTCTGCCACATGTGCCGGTGGGTGTCGATCATCCCGGGCATCACGATGCCGCCGGACGCGTCGACGACCTGGGTTCCCTCGGGGACGTCGAGGTGCGCGCCGACGGCCGCGATCCGGTCACCGTCGATCAGTACGTCGCCGACCGGCAGCACCGTGTGCCGGTCGTCCATCGTCAGCACCGTCGCGCCCCGTAACACGATCGGCCGGCCGGCGACCGGTACGCGGTCCGCCGGGGTCTCGGCAGTGGTCATGGTCCCCTCCAGGGTCTGCTACTCCGGACGTTGGTCCGTATCCCGGTCAACGGAGCGATGCAGCTCACTATCTGAGCGCCCGGAGGCGGTGTCAAGGGCTCGCAGATGAGTCCTTGACAGGCGCGGCGGAGGCTGTCGAGACTGAGTGCGGACAGATGTCCGCAAATCTGGGAGGTCGAGTGAACGGTCCGCTGTCGGGGCTGCTGGTGGCCGACTTCTCCCGGATCCTGGCCGGTCCGTACGCGACCATGCTGCTCGCCGATCTCGGCGCCGACGTGGTCAAGGTCGAGTCGCCCGCCGGCGACGACACCCGGTCCTGGCAGCCGCCGGTCCGCGACGGCAGCTCGACGTACTACCTCGCGGTGAACCGGAACAAGCGGTCGATCGCGCTGGACCTCAAGGACCCCGCGGACGTCGCGGCGGCCCAGGAGCTGGCGCGGCGCGCCGACGTCCTGGTGGAGAACTTCCGGCCCGGCGGGCTGGCGCGGTTCGGGCTCGACTACGAGACCGTTGCCGAGGGCAACCCGGGACTCGTCTACGCCTCGATCAGCGGATTCGGCTCCGGTCCGCGGGGCGCGGCGCTGCCCGGGTACGACCTGATCGTGCAGGCGATCTCGGGGTTGATGAGCCTGACGGGCGACCCGGACGGCGAGCCGTTCCGGGCCGGGATCTCGGTGTTCGACGTGATGGCCGGGATGCACGCGACGATCGGCGTGCTGTCGGCGCTGCACCTGCGGCACGAGACCGGGCGCGGTCAGCACGTCGAGGTGAACCTGTTGTCGTCCGCGTTGTCGGGGCTGGTGAACCAGTCGAGCGCGTACGTCGCGGGTGGCGTCGTCCCGCTGCGGATGGGGAACAGTCATCCGAGCCTGTTCCCGTACGAGCCGTTGCCGTGCGCGGACGGGGACCTGATCATCACGGCCGGGAACAACGGGCAGTTCCGCAAGCTGGTCGAGGTGCTGGGCGTACCGGAGCTGGCCGACGACCCGCGGTTCGACCGGAACGAGAAGCGCACGGCCCATCGCGACGAACTGCGGCCGCTGCTCGTGGAGCGGCTGATGACGCGGACCCGGATGGAGTGGTTCGGTGACATCATCGCGGCGGGTGTGCCGTGCGGGCCGATCAACACCGTGGACGGCGGGGTCGCGTTCGCCGAGGAGATCGGGCTGGACCCGGTGGTGACCGTCGGTGGGATCCCGACCGTGCGCAACCCGATCACGTTCTCCGGCAGCGCGGCGTCGTACCGCCTGCCGCCGCCCGACCTGGACGAACACGGCGCCGAGCTGAGGAAGTGGTTGTCCGAATGAGCCCCGAAGCAGCAAACGAACCAGCTACCGAACCAGCTGCTGTGCCGGCCTTTCCGACCTCGTTGGGTACGTCGACCGCTGACGAGATCCGCTTGCTCGGGCAGGATCTGACGGCCGACCTGATGGGCAAGGTGGGTTTCGGCGAGCTCGCGTTCTGGCTCGTCGCGCTGCGCCGCCCGACGCCGTCCGAGACGCGGGTGTTCGAGGCGGTGCTGGTCGCCCTGGCCGATCACGGGTTCACGCCGACAGCGATTGCCGCGCGGCTGACCTACCTGTCGGCGCCGGACTCGTTGCAGGGTGCGCTCGCGGCCGGTCTGCTGGGCGGGGGATCACGCTTCCTCGGGGTGACCGAGGACTGCGGGACGTTCCTGCACGAGGCTCTCGAAGGGCGGGAGCTGCCCGCAGACGAGGCCGGTTGGGATGCCGTGGCGCTCGACGTGCTGCGTGGTGCGAAAACGAAGTACATCCCAGGTCTCGGGCACCCGGTGCACAAGGTGCAGGACCCGCGGACGCCGGTGCTGATCGGGATCGCGCGCGAGGAGGGCCTGGAGGGTCCGCACCTGCGGCTGTTCGAGGCGATCGGGCGGGTCCACGAGCAGGTGCTCGGTCGCAAGCTGCCGCTGAACGGGGCCGGTGTCTGTGGTGCCGCGCTCGCGGACCTCGGGCTGCCGGTCGAGCTGTTGCGTGGATTCGCCTTGCTGGCCAGGGCCGCCGGTCTCCTCGGTCAGCTCGCTGAGGAGCGCCGCCGCCCGATCGGCATGGACGCCTACCTGACCGTCGATCGCAACGCTGTGTACGTCGAACCCTGAAGGAGCACCCCATGGCCACAGTGGCAGCGGTGATCGCCTCCACACACCATCCGTTCTACTACCGGGCGAGTACGGCGACCGGTGCCGACCGCCCGCCGTTCGCCGACGAGTGGGTGGCGAAGATCGAGACCTTCCGGGAAACGCTGACGAAGGCCCGCCCGGACATCCTGGTGATGGTCGGCAGCGATCACTTCCACCAGTTGTGGCTGGACAACATGCCCCAGTTCCTGGTCGGCAAGGCGCCGTACTTCGACGCGAACTGGTACAACGAGGAACGCGAGTTCGGGCTGCCGCGGATGCGGCTGGCCGGCGACGAGCAGCTCGCCTCGCACATCCTGCGCAACGGCCTGGACGCCGGGTTCGATCTTGCCTTCAGCAACGAACTGCGGATCGACCACAGCATCACCTGCCCGATCATCACGCTGCGGCCGGAGGCGGACCTGCCGATCGTGCCGATCTACACGAACATCTTCGCGCCGCCGCTGCCACGCCCGGGACGGTTCGTCGAGCTCGGCCGGACGATCCGGCAGTTGGTGGAGTCGTGGCCGATCGACAAGCGGGTGGCGATCATCGGGACCGGGCACCTGTCGCTGGAGCTGGGCGGGCCGCGGCAGTTCGGCGAGCACGGGCCGGACCCGGAGTTCGACCGGAAGGCCGTCGACTGGATCGCGAGCGGGGACATCGACGGGTGCCTGTCGGAGGTGACGCTGGACAGCCTGCACCTGCCCGGCAACGCGACACACGGCTTCATGGACTTCATGCTGATGATGGGCGTCGCCGGGGCGGGGGCGAAGGCGGATCACGTGGACTCGCTCGATCTGTTCCACACGATGGAGGCGTACTTCACCTGGTACCCGAACGGAGCGCCGGCATGAGCAAGTACCTGCTGAACAAGTTCCTCTACACGGTCGACCGGGATCCGGAGCTGGTCGAGCGGTACCGCGAGGACCCCGTCGACACGGTCACCTGGTGGGAGCAGGAGAAGGCGAACGAGATCCTCAACTGCGCGGTCGCCGAGAAGTCGACCTGGCTCGCCTTCACCGACGACGAGCGGAAGGCGCTGCGCGAGCAGGACCACGTCGCACTGTTCGGATTGGGTGCGCACCCGTTCCTCACGCTGACGCTGTTCATCGCGATGTTCGAGCGCGACCACGACCCGCTCGAGTACCAGAAGGCGTACGGCCGCGTCCTGCGGCAGCACTACGCGTTGCCGTATCCGGAGATCGCTACCTGAGGAGTTCGCGTGCGCGCTGCAGTCCTGCACACCCACGGCCGACCACCGTCCCACGCCGAACACCCCGACCCGGTGGCCGGCGAAGGTTCTTCGATCGTCCGCGTGAGCGCGGCGCCGATCGTCCCGCTCGACCTGCTGTGCGCCTCCGGTACGTCGTACTTCGGTGCGCCGGCGCTGCCGTACGTACCGGGTGTGCAGGGCGTCGGGGTGGTGGAGGAGTCGGCGACGGTCGCGCGCGGCACGCGGGTGTTCTTCGCGACGTCGGCGGGAATGACGGCGGGGGACGGGAGCTTCGCGGAGCGGGCGGCGGTACCTGACGAGGACCTTGTGGGTTTGGACGTGGAGGGCGTTTCGGATGCTGCTGTGGCGGCGCTCGGATTGTCCGGGGTCGCCGGGTGGATGGCGTTGACGTGGCGGGCGGGGATGCAAGCGGGGGAGAAGGTGTTGGTGCTGGGCGGCGGTGGCGCGGTCGGGCAGGTGGCGATCGGGGCGGCGCGGGTCCTCGGTGCGACGCGCATCGTGGCCGTCGTACGGTCGGAGGCGTCGCGGGAACGCGCGCTGGCCGCCGGCGCGGACGAGGTGGTTGCGGCGGGTTCCGACGTCGACGAGTTGACGGCTCGGCTGGGCGAACCGTCGTACGACGTCGTCGTCGATCCGGTGTTCGGCGTCGCGGCGACCGCTGCCGCGCGGGTGCTCGCGCCCGGTGGGCGCCTCGTCAACCTCGGTGGGTCGTCGGGTGACGAGGCGGTGTTCTCGTCGTCGGTACTACGGAGCAAGTCGGCGAGCGTGCTCGGTTACACGAACAATTTCCTGACCGCGGAGCAACGCCGGGACGCACTGACCGCCGTACTGCGGCACGCGGCCGCCGGTGCGATCGCCGTCACCCACGAGACCGTCGCGCTCGCAGACATCGCGGACGCCTGGCAACGCCAGTCCACCAACGCAACCTCCGGCCGCCTGGTCCTCACGTTCGACGTCAGAGGAGGCGGGTGATCAGGCCGTAGGTTCGGGCATCGTCGGCGGAGAGGACTCGGCCGGTGGTGAGGTCGTTGGTGATCTCGTCGGGGGAGCGGCCGGTGGCGTAGGCGATCAGGTCGCGGAGGCGGGTGGCTTGGCGTTCGTGCTGGTCTGCGAGGGTGGTCAGCTCGTCCGCGGTGCCGGTCGCGGTGAACTGCGGTGCGGACAGGACGAACATGGCGTGCCGGTGGGCCTCGCGTTGCTCTGCGGCGGCGAGTACGGCGATCGCGGGGCCGCGGACCGTACCGCGGGCGACGGCGTGGACGGGAGCCGCGATCAAGTCGATCGCGGCGGCGACGGAGAGCGCGGCCTCGAGGTCGGCCTCCGCGGACGACAGGTGGAGTTTGACCGGGTCGTTGCTCTGGGCATCCAGCAGCAGGAGTTGCGCGGCGACGTGACCGGCCAGCGCGTCGTCGAGCCGGCCGCCGACGAGGATCACCCGCTCGGCCAGCAACCGGTCGGCCACCTCTCGCTCGAGGTTGATCGACGAAGGCTCGTACCAGGACGGCAGGATCGGCTGTGGTGTGGTCCGCTCGGGTCCCGGTTCTCGCGGTCGCGGCGTCCCGGGCCGCTGCGGCCCGGGAATCTCCGGCCACGGCCTCCCCGGTCCCGGACTCGGCTGGCCAAGCTGTTCTCGGACCTGCAGCGGGTGCATGGCGTTGCCTCTCTCGACGTACATGTGTCCTCCTTCGACACCTCCACCCTGCGGCACGCGACCCACGGAGAGAACACTCTTCCGCTGTCAGCAGACGGACTCACTCCATCCGGACCTGGTGGGTGGCCCACCAGGTCCGGACGCCGGGGTCCTGGACGCTCAGTTAGCCGTCGCGAAGCTGACGAATTTCCTCGACAACGCTATTCGATAGTCACCGTCTGCCCGAGATCGTTGTAGCCGGTGGTCGGTTGCCACGTCCCGGCGTTGGCGAGGCGGATGGAGTAGTCCGGGCGAGCGGACAGGAGTGGGTCCGGCAGGTTGAGCAGTACCCGGTACTTGCCGGGCACCGGCGGTGCGGAGACCTTCCAGTTGAGGTTGGTCGCCGTACCGGCTCCCCAGCGGCGGGGATCGGCGGGAACAGTGACCTTGAACGTGTGCTGGTCGCTCTGGAAGACCAGTTGCACCTGGCGCGGGTTGTACGGCGCGGCCCAGCCGTCGTTGCGCAGTTGCAGGCCGACCTGGACCGGTCCGCGCGGGCGGGCCTTGTTCGTGACGGTGCTCTCGGTGAGCGCGAAGCGGTAGCCGAGCTTCTGCTTCGCGCTCTCGACGTTGTCACCCCAGCTGCCGAGCACGTCCTTGTTGTAGTCGGTGTTCAGGTAGGAGAAGTGCAGGCGCGCCATCTCGGCGGACGCCGACTCCCACTCGGAGCGCGGCGGGTTGACGGCGCAGGTCTCGCCGCCTTCCGGCACATAGTTGGTGTCCTGGGCAACGAAGTCCTTGTCCAGCTCGATCGGGTCGCTGAGATACGTCCCGAAATCGTCCGGGCTGGCCAGGAAGCAGTCGTTGTGATGCCCGGTCCGCGCCAGAACCGAGCCGTCGTACGCCTGCTCCGCTGTCAGCGCACCCTCGGTCCCGGTCGGTACGCCGAACATCCGCTGCTTCATGTACGGCGTCCGCACCTGAACCATCCGGTCCTTCGGCAACGCCGCGAGCAGCGCCGTGACGACGGCCTTGCGATCCGCCCAGTTCTGGTCCGAGACCTGGCTCGGGTCCTGCGGGTTGCTGAAGTGGTCGGTGTAGTAGCCCTCACCCCACAGCCCGACGAAGCCGGACTGCACGACCTCGATCACGTCGGCGTTCTGGCGCAGCACCGGAGTGAGCTGCTGGATGTGCTTCAGCACGCGGGCGACGGGCGCGTCGCCGTACGGCGTCGGCGGCGGCCAGCCCGGGCCGGGCAGCGCGTACGCGAACCGGAGGATCACCTTGACGCCGGCCGCCCGGGCGGTGGCGAAGTCGGCGCGCACCAGGTCGAGGTACTTCTTGTCGATGACGTCGGTGCTCGCGAACTTCTCCAGGTAGAACACGCGGAGGATCTGCGTGATGTTCTCCTGCGTGCGGTAGTTGCGCAGGGTGGTGACGTTCAGCGGGACGTAGCCCGTGCCGTCGGCGCGGTAGTGCGTCTCGGTGTGGTGGTAGAAGCCGCGCTCCGGGTTGGCGAACACCTCGTCGGAGGTCGCGTAGCCGCGGGTCGTGGTGCGCGGTGCGTCGTGCGCCATGGCCGCCTGCGTGGGCAGCAGCAGCCCGATCGCCGCGAGAGCTGTGACAAGCCGTCTCATGAGGTTCTCCTAGCTGACAGTGAGTGTGTGCAGGAGCGAGTTCATCCCGGTCGCCGCGTCCCAGGTGCCTTGGTTCGCGAGGCGGATCGAGTACTCGGGGCGAGTGGACAGAAGCGGATCCGGCAGGTTGAGCAGCAGGGAGTACGAACCTGCCGGAAGATTCGCCGGCACCGTCAGCGTCTGCTGCACGGTCGTCGACGCGCCCGCGGTCCAGCGCCGCGGGTCGGAGGTGAGGGGGAGCTTGTAGTTCGTGCCGGTCGACGTGTTCCGCAGTACCAGCTCGAGGTTGCGGGGGTTGAAGGGCGTGGCGTAGCCGTCGTTGAGGACGGTGAACGAGACCGGCAGGCTGCCGCCGGGGGAGGCGGTAGCGGGGTAGGTGCCGGATTCGAGGCGGAAGCGGTAGCCGAGGTTCTTGGTGACGGTGGCGAGACAGCCGCCGGCGTTCCACGAGCTGAGGACGTTCGGCTCGTAGTCGGTGTTGAGATAGGACCAGTGGAACTGGGCGAGCTCGCTGGTCGCGGTCGGGCATTCGGAGCGGGGCGGGTTCGCGGCGCAGGTCTCGCCGCCCATGGCGACGTACGTCGTGTCGGCCTGGAGGTACGGATACTCGACGGACGGGTTCTCGTACGTGCCGAAGTCGTCGGCGCTGGCCAGGAAGCAGTCGTTGTGATGGCCGATCCGCGACAGGGTCGAGCCGTTGTACGCGGTGCCGGGCTGGACGGGGGTGGTCGAGTACATGGTCCGCTTGAACTTCGGCGTCCGGAGCTGGACCATCCGGTTCTGCGGGACGACGCTGAGGAGTTTGTCCGTGACGGCCTTGCGGTTCGCCCAGTCGGTGCTGGAGACCGTGCCGGCGTTGCCGAAGTTCTGCGTGTAGTACCACTCGCCCCACGCGCCGATCAGCCCGGTCTGGACGACCGCGATGACGTCCTGACCCGCGGTGAGGTACGGCGCCAACTGGTCGAGATGCGCCAAGACCCGGTCCTTGGTGGCGTCGTCGCCGGTGGTCGACGTGGTGTACGCGAAGCGCAGGATCATCTTGAGGCCGGCGGCGCGGACCGTGTCGAGCTGCTGCTGCAGCTGGTCGAGCGCTGCCTGGGCGATCGGGCCGTTCTTGTACTCGGCCAGGTAGAAGACGCACATGACGAGCGAGATGCCTTGGCTGGTGCGGTAGCCCTGCAGCGTGGCCTGGGAGAAGTCGGCTTTGTCGCAGTCGCCGGTGTGGTGGTAGAGACCGCGCTCCGGGTTCGCGAAGTTGTCGGTGGACGGGGTGTAGGTCACGCCGCCGGTGCCGCCACTGTAGGTGTGGGTGTACTTCGCGGACGTCTCGAGTGGCGACTCCGCCTGGAAGACGAGGTCGGCGTCGTTCGGGGTGGCGGTCTCGCCGAGGTCGGCGCGGTCGACGGTCCATTGGGCGACGCCTCCGCTGTTGCCGAAGGTGACCGAGCGGAGCAGCGTCCAGCTCCAGCCGGTGCCTGTGTGCCGGTAGAGGTTGCCGTTCTCCAGGAGGTAGTCGGCGCCGGTCCCGGCCTGCGCGTAGCCGGTGGACGCGTTGCGGTCGGTGTCGACGTACACGCGGAGGAACTGCGGGGTGCCGGTGTAGGAGAAGCGGTAGGTGACGGTGGTCGCGGTGTTGGTCGCACCGGCGCCGCTGATCGTCGCGTGGGCAGGGGAGACTGCGACGCCGACGAGCAGGGCGCCGACGGCGGCCAGCGTGCTGAACAGACGGAACGGACGCATCATGATGCTTCCTCTCGCTGGGCGGGGCGATGGGATAATCATGGAGTCCAGGGAAATTATGTCAAGGTCTGAGCCCGGTGGTGATCGTCGACTCGACCTCGTCCAGGGCCAGCCGTACGGCGCCCAGTGCGACGCCCTCGTCCGCGAACGCGGACACCCGGATCTCCGGTGTCCGCAGGCACCACCGGTCCAGCTCCCGCCGCAACGGCTCCACCATCACGTCCGCCGACCGCGAGAACCCGCCCCCGATCACCACCAGTTGCGGGTCCAGTGTCAGCACCAGCGCCGAGGCGCCGACGGCCAGATCCCGCACATAGTCATGGACCGCCGCCAAGGCGCCCTCATCACCGGCCCTGGCCGCCACGAACACCCGCTCGAACCCCTCGGGGTGTGGGGTCTGGTCCAGCCAGCGGTGGAGGTGTTGCGGGGCTTGTTGCCAGCCGGCGGCGGGGAGGGCGCCGATCTCGCCGGACCAGTTGGCGAAGCCGCGGTGGAGTTTGCCGTCGATGATGAGGCCGGCGCCGGTCCGCAGGCCGGCCAGCAGGAACACGACGTCGCTGGCGTAGCGGGCGACACCGCGCCACGTCTCGGCGAGCGCGGCGAGTTTGCAGTCGTTCTCCACGCGGACGGGACCAGGCACCAGGCGCCGTACGTGCGCGGCCAGATCGACCCCGCTCCACTCCGGCAGCGAGTCCGAGAGCATCACCTTGCCGGTCCCGTCGACGAGCCCGGTGGTGGCGACCCCCGTCGCCCAGATCTGACCGTCACCTGACCGTGCCGACGTCCCGGCCCACCCTCTGGCGGACGCTTTGGTGAGCGCCTTGCTCACGCAGCGGTCCAGGGCCGCGAGACGCGCCCGCCGGCCCGCCTCCGGGTCGATCTCGAGCCGCGTCTGACTGATCACCTCGCCGTCGAGGTCCGTGACCAGGGCGAGAACCTTGTGGCCGCCGACGTCCACCCCGAGCAGCCGCCCCGCGCCGGCGTTGAACCGGTACCGCCGCGCCGGCCGCCCCACCGACCCCGACGCGGGCGCGACCTCGGTCAGCCAGCCGCGCCCGAGCAGGTCCCGCGCGACGTCCTCGGTCGAAGCGCGCGACAGCCCTGTCCGTTTCGACAGCTCGGTCAGCGTCAGCGGCTGATCCCCGCGCAACTCCCGCAGTACGGCGACCGCGTTGAGCTGGCGCAACCGTGAGAGATCGCCACCGGCCGGCTCCTCGGTCATCGCGGCGCTCCTCACTAATCCAGGACTCCCGGATAACTATAAGCATCCGCGCCGCGCCCCGGTCTCAGCGTGTGAACCGCCGCGCCGGAAGTCTGTTGCGCACTTCTGACAACGTTGTACCGTGATCTGCCGACGGTCGTTCAGAAACGTTTCCGAAGGTTTCCACTGAGGAGGACCAGAGTGTCCAACCCGCTGAAGATCGCGACTCTCAGCTTCTGGCATGTCCACGCCGGCGACTATTCGAGGCAGGCCCAGGCGCACCCCGGGACGGAGCTGGTGGCCGTCTGGGACGACGACGCCGAGCGCGGTCGCGCCGGCGCCGAGCAGTTCGGGGTCGAGTTCACCGACGACCTCGACGCGCTGCTCGCGCGCGACGACCTCGACGGCGTGGTGATCACGACGCCGACCGACGTCCACCGCGACATCATGGTCAAGGCCGCGCAGGCCGGCAAGCACATCTACACCGAGAAGGTGCTCGCTCCGACGGTCGCCGAGGCCGAGGAGATCGTCGCCGCCACCGACGCGGCGGGCGTGAAGCTGACGGTCTCGCTGCCGCGGCTCGCGCACGGGTACACGACGGCGATCCGCGAAGTGCTCGACAAGGGCACGCTCGGCCGGCTGACGTACGGCCGGGTCCGGCTCTCGCACGACGGCGCGATCCCGCGCGACGGCAAGGAGGGCTGGCTGCCGCAGCGGTTCTTCGAGCCGAAGGCCGCGATCGGCGGCGCGCTCACGGACCTCGGCTGCCACCCGGTGTACCTGACCCAGCTGTTCCTCGGCGCGACACCGGAGACGGTGAGTGCGACGTACCGGTCGGTGGCCGGTCGCGGTCTGGAAGACAACGCTGTCGTGGTGGCCGGGTACGGCGACCAGAAGATCGGGGTGATCGAGGCCGGCTTCGCGAGCGGCAACCCGTTCACGATCGAGCTGTTCGGGACCGACGGGACGCTGACGTACACCGATCGCGGCAACGTGCTGCTGGTGAACGGCGAGCAGGTCGAGGTCCCCGAGCACTCGCCGGACCCGTTCGCGCAGTGGGTCGATCACATCACCGACGACACGCGCGCGGACGACAACATCGAACGCGCAGTCGAGTTGACGCGTCTGGTGGTGGCCGCCAACGCGGCCGCCGAGTCCAACCGAGTGATTTCCTACAGCTGACGGGAGTTCGGAGATGATCAAGGTCGGGCTCATCGGCGCCGGGGGCATCGCCTCGGCGCACATCAAGGGCTACCGGGCGCACGCCGACCGGATCCGTGTCACCGCGGTCGCGGACGCCGTGGCCGAAACGGCGAAGAAGCGCGGCGAGGAGCTGGGCGCCGCCGCCTACACGGACTACCGCGAGATGCTCGCCAAGGAGGAGCTGGACGCGGTCGACATCTGCCTGCCGCACCACCTGCACCGCGACGCGATCGTCGCCGCGGCCGAGGCGGGCAAGCACATTCTCTGCGAGAAGCCACTGTGCCTGTCGGCCGAGGAGGCCGCGGACGTCCGCAGGGCGGTGACCGAGAACGGCGTGACGCTGATGTGCGCGCACAACCAGCTGTTCATGCCCGCGGTCGCCAAGGCGAAGGAGCTGCTGGAGGCCGGCACGATCGGCACGGTCTACGAGGTACGGACCACTGACAGCTTCTACAACGACTTCGACCCGACCACGATGGGCTGGCGGGCGAGCAGCAAGACCAGTGGTGGTGGCGAGCTCATCGACACCGGATACCACCCCACCTATCTGATGCTGCACCTCGCCGGCGGGCTGCCCGTCGAGGCTACGGCGATGCTCTCCACGCACCGGCTGAAGTTCATGGAGGGCGAGGACTCCGCGCAGGTGCTGATCAGGTTCGACAACGGAGTCGTCGGCCAGCTGGTGACCAGCTGGGCCTACCAGCCGGCCTCGTCCACCGAACGCTTCTCCGCCGTCGGCGAGCTCGGCTCACTGACCAGCGACGGTACGACGCTCTCGTACCGCCTCCGGTCCGGTGAGACCGAGACCTTCGAGTTCGAACCGGTCGACACGTTCGTCGCCGAGATCGGCCATTTCGCCGACTCGCTCGCCGGCAACAAGCGGCCGCTGCACACCGAGCACGAAGGCATCGCGGTCCTCGGCATTCTGCTGGCCGCGTACGAAGGCTCGAGGTCCAAGACCGTCGCGCCGGTCCTGAAGGTCTAGGAGCCCTTGAAGACTCCCTGCCTGGCGTTCCACGAGGCGGCGGCGACCACGCCTACGCAGGTCGCCGCCGTCAGCGCGAGGTCCGCGACCGGTCCAATCACGGGTGTCGCGAGTGGCAGCACGAGCAGGATCGCGATGCCCGCCAGCGCCGTACCGCCGTGGAATCCGGACAGCTCGCCGATGCAGCGATGGACCGCCCAGAGCAGGCCGATGAAACAGGCGGCCGGTACGGCGACGGCGTAGCTCGCGCCGGTGGGGGACAGGTGCAGTTCGTGGCCGGTCTGCTCGACGGCGACCTCGAGACCGGCGCCGAGCGCGGCGAGTGACGCGAAGAGGCCGTAGTGGCCGTAGCCCCAGCGGTACGAGCGGTCCCGCCGGTCCTCCAGCCGCGGCCCGGCGGGATGCAGGAAGTACAGCCACCACAGCGCGAACAGGATGACGAGTCCACAGGCCGCGACGGCGATGAGCTCGGCGCTGACCGCGGTCTCCTCGAGGGCCCGCCGTACGGCGTTGGACGCGGCCAGCACCGCCTCGCCGAGCAGGATGATCGTGAACAGCCCGTACCGCTCCGCGATGTGATGCGGATGCCAGGTCGTCGCCCGCGGCCGCTCCGCCCACAGCGGGACCGCAAGTTCGAGGATCGACAGGACGACGAACGCGGCGAGCAGTACGCCCTCCGAGGTGCCGATCTGGACCAGGTACCACCGGCCGAACCAGCCGATCTGCAGCACCCCGATGCCGAACGCGTAGCGGAACGCCGTGCGCCGGCGCGCCGGATCCTCGATGCCGGCGCGGAGCCAGAGCGAGATCAGCCCGATCCGCATCACCAGGTAGCCGGAGGTGACCATCAGGTAGTCGCCGTGATCCGCTGCGTCCGGGACGCCCGCGGCGAGCAGCAGGACGCCGGCCATCTGCACCATGGTGAGGACCCGGTAGGTGACGTCGTCGGTGTCGTACGACGAGGCGAACCAGGTGAAGTTCATCCACGCCCACCAGATCGCGAAGAACACCTGCAGGAACGCCAGCAGCCCGGACCACGGGTGGCCGTCCGCGATCGTGTGCGCGAACTCCTCGGTCGCCGCCGCGACCGCGACCACGAAGGTCAGGTCGAACAGCAGCTCCAGCTGGCTCGCGGCCCGGTGCGGCTCGTCGATCGGCCGCGCCGTCATCCGCACGCGGATGCGGACTCCTGCGTCGGGCACGGTGGGTCCTCCTTCGTGAGACGTCGTCACCAGACAGACAGGGCACCGCGTCCGGATGTGACTGTCACAGGCCGGACGGGTGCCCTGTCTTACCTGGTGACAGCTCAAGACAACGAAAGGGTTCTGCGATGAAGATCGTCGTGATCGGCGGCACCGGCCTGATCGGCACGAAGCTGGTGGCGAAGCTCACCGAGCACGGCCACGAGGCGGTGCCGGCCGCGCCGAGCACCGGCGTGAACACCATCACCGGCGAGGGCCTGGCGGACGCCTTGAAGGGGACGGACGTCGTGATCGACGTGGCGAACTCGCCGTCGTTCGAGGCCGGTCCGGTGATGGAGTTCTTCAAGACCTCCACCTCGAACGTGCTGCAGGCCGAGGACGCGGCCGGTGTCCGGCACCACGTCGGCATCTCGATCGTCGGCACCGAGCGGATGCCGGACAACGCCTACTTCGCCGCGAAGCTCGCGCAGGAGGAGCTGATCAAGTCCTCCGGCATCGCGTACTCGCTGGTGCACGCGACCCAGTTCTTCGAGTTCGTCGGGGCGATCGCCGACGAGGGCACCTGGGACGACGGCAAGGTGCACATCGCGCCGGTGGCCTGGCAGCCGATCGCCGGCGAGGACGTCGCGAAGCTCCTCGGCCGGACCGCGGTGGGCGAGCCGCTGAACGCGCGGATCGACATCGCCGGACCGGACGAGTACCGGATGGACGAGTTCTTCCGGAAGGCGCTCGTGGCCCGTGGCGACACCCGTGAGGTGGTCGCCGACGAGCACGCGCGGTACTTCGGCTCGGAGCTGACCGAGCGCAGCCTGGTCCCGATCGGCGAGGCCACGCTGGGCGAGCTGCACTACGACGAGTGGTACGCGTCGCAGGCCGGTCGATGACGATGGACGACCCGTTCCTGCGCAAACTGGACGTCGAGGTGGAGGCCGACATCGCCATGAACGCCGCCGGCACGCCTCCCGACGACGAGGACCCCGCCGAGTGGCTGATCGACCCGTTCGAGGTCGAGGTGGAGGCGGCCGATCTGAACAGTCTGCACAGTGCCATCGAGGCGCTGGAGACCGACGAGGGACCGTATCCTCCAGCTGATGAGTGACGACCCGGAAGACCTGGATGATGCGGTTGCCGTCTTCAACGAGGTGCGGCCGCGCCTGATGGGGATCGCGTACCGGATGCTGGGCAGCCACACCGAGGCCGAGGACCTGGTCCAGGAGGTGTGGCTGCGCTGGCAGGCGGCGGACCGCGGCGCGGTCAAGAGCCCGGTGGCGTACCTGTCGACGGCGGTGACCAGGCTCGCGATCAACGCGAGCCAGTCCGCCCGTGCCCGCCGGGAGACCTACATCGGGCCGTGGCTGCCCGAGCCGGTCGACACCAGCGCCGACCCGTACCTCGGTGCCGAGCACGGGGAGGCGCTGAGTTTCGCCGTCCTCCTCGTGCTCGAGCGGCTGTCACCGACCGAGCGGGCGGCGTACGTCCTGCGGGAGGCGTTCGACTACCCGTACGACGAGCTCGCCGCGATGCTGCAGTCCACCGAGGCCGCGGTACGGCAGCTCGTCAGCCGGGCGCGCAAGCGGATCCGCGCGGAACGCCGTACCGAGGTCAGCGGGACTCAGCAGCAGAAGTTGCTCACGGCCTTCATCGCGGCCGCGCGGGCGGGTGATCTCGGGGCGCTGGAGCAACTGCTGGCGAAGGACGCGATCAGCTACTCCGACGGCGGCGGGGCGGCGCGCGCGTCGAAGTTCCCGGTGGTCGGCCGGCTGCGCGTGGCGAAGTACCACCGGGCCTTCCACCAGCACTTCTGGGTCGGGGTGGAGGTGGAGTTCGGTATGGCGAACGGCCGCGCGGTCGCGATGCTGAGCCGCGACGGCGAGGTGTTCGCGGTCTGCACCGTGACCGCGTCGGCCGAGGGAATCGACGAGGTGCTGTGGCAGATGAACCCGTCGAAGCTCACCGCGATCGCTTGAACGGAGGAGAAGTGTTCAAGCGGGGCGATCACGCCGTCGTCCACCGGTTCGCGACCGCGTTCCGGGCCGGCAGCACGGGCGCGATCCGGAGCCTGCTCACGCACGACGTGGTCGCGGTCAGCGACAGTGGCGGCCGGGTGGCCGCGGCGATCGCCCCGGTCCGGGGCGCCGACCAGGTCGCGCGGTGCGTGACGGAGCTGCTCCGGCCGGGGACGGTGCTGAGCGTCGAGGCGGTCAACGGCCAGCCCGGCGTGGTCCTGCGAACCCCGGACGGGGCTGCCGTCGCGGTGCTGAGTCTGAAGGTGGCGGGACCGAAGGTGTCCACCGTCTGGATCGTCCTGAACCCGGACAAGCTCCGGCACTGGCGCCCCCGGGAATGAACCCCGGCCGTTCTGGTGTTGACGTGTCAACCTAGAATTGACGCGGTTGGCGGACGGGAGAACGCAAACATGACCGAGTTGGCCTTCGGGCTGGACACGTTCGGGGACATTCCGGTGGACGACAGCGGCGCGCCGGTGACGGCCGCGGCGGCGATCCGGCAGGTGGTGGACGAGGCGGTCCTGGCCGACGAGATCGGCGTGGACGCGATCGCGCTCGGCGAGCACCACCGGCCCGAGTTCTCGATCTCGACGCCGGAGACGGTGCTGGCCGGGATCGCCACCCGGACCTCGAACATCAAGCTCGGGTCGGGCGTGACGGTGCTGAGCTCGGACGACCCGGTGCGGGTGTTCCAGCGGTTCTCGACCGTGGACGCGCTGTCGAACGGGCGCGCCGAGGTGATCCTCGGGCGTGGCTCGTTCACCGAGTCGTTCCCGCTCTTCGGGTACGACCTGGCCGACTACGAGGTGCTGTTCGAGGAGAAGCTGCAGTTGTTCGTGCAGCTGCTCGACGAGAAGCCGGTGACCTGGGAAGGCACGGTGCGCGCGGCACTGGACAACGCGGAGGTCTATCCGAAGACCGAGTCCGGCCGACTGGCGACGTGGGTCGGCGTCGGCGGGTCGCCGCAGTCCGTGGTGCGTACGGCGTACTACGGGTTGCCGCTGATGCTCGCCATCATCGGCGGATCGCCGGAGCGGTTCGCGCCGTACATCGACCTGTACCAGCGGGCGGCGCAGCAGTTCGGCACCGTCGCGCATCCGGTCGGGATGCACTCGCCGGGGTTCGTCGCGGAGACCGACGAGCAGGCGAAGGAGATCTACTACGCGCCGTACAAGGTGATGCGGGACCGGATCGGGGCGCTGCGTGGCTGGCCGCCGCTGAAGCGCGAGGAGTTCGAGTCCGAGGTGCTGCACGGCTCGATGTACGTCGGTTCGCCGGAGACGGTCGCCCGCCGGATCGCGGGTGCGGTGAAGGCGCTCGGGGTCGAGCGGTTCGACCTGATCTACTCGGGCGGCCCGCTGCCGTCGAGTGCGCGGATGAAGGCCGTCGAGCTGTACGGCACGAAGGTGATCCCGCTGGTCCGCGAGATCCTCGCGGAGGACTCGCAGTGACCACGATCGGGATCCTCGGCGCCGGCAAGGTGGGGACGGTGCTGGCGCGGCTGGCGGTCGCGGCCGGGTACCGCGTGCTGATCGCCGGCTCGGGCGACGTGTCGAGGATCGCACTGATCGTCGAGGTGGTGACACCGGGGGCCGTGGCCACGACCGCCGCCGAGGCTGCTGCCGAGGCCGACGTCGTGATCCTCGCGCTGCCGCTGGGCAAGTACCGGACGGTCCCGGCCGAGGCGCTGCGCGGCAAGCTCGTCGTCGACGCGATGAACTACTGGTGGGAGGTCGACGGTATCCGCGACGACCTCACCGACCCGCGGACGTCGTCCTCGGAGATCGTCCAGGACTTCCTTCCCGGGGCGCGCGTCGTCAAGGCCTTCAACCACATGGGCTACCACGACCTCGACGAAGGCGCCCGCCCTTCCGGCACCCCGGACCGCAAGGCGATCGCGATCGCCGGCGAGCCGTCCGACCTCGCGCAGGTAGCGGCGATCGTCGACGCCCTCGGCTTCGACCCGGTGACCGCCGGACCACTTGCCGAGGGCAAACGCCTCGAACCCGGCACCGAACCTTTCGGCGCCAACGTCGACGCCGACGAACTGCGCCAGATGCTTGACCGCTTCCCGGACACCATCCGAGGCCAGGAAGTAGCCCAGGCTCGGGGTATTGGCGCACCGCTCGACAGGTAGTGCACCGGCGAGACGCCGTACGCGCTGCAGCGGCCGCGCTCAGGTGTACTACCCGGCGGCCGGGGACCTCCTGTCGTTGGGGACCCTGGCGACGGCGTGGAGCAGTTGGATCGAGAGTTGGCCCTGGGCGAAGAGGCTGGTGAGGCGGGTGCCTTGGCTGTTCGCCAGCGTGTAGGCGGGGTGGGTGTGGTGACGGGCTGAGATGTGGGCGGCGACCGCGGCGGCGCGGCGGGTCCACGACAGCGGTACAGCGGCCGGGCGTTCGATCTGCTCCACGAGGTCGAACCCGGACCGGTCGAGCACGTCCTCCAGTTCGGTCTGGGTGGGGAAGTGGTTCCCGTCCGGCGGCCGCCTGATCGGGCGGTCGCCGGCGACCACCACGAGCAGTCCGAGGGACGCGCGGGGAACGAGCACGCGGTGGATCTCCCTCAGCAGCGCGACCTTGTCCTCGACCGTGCACAGGACGCCCAGGCACCACGCGACCTCGACGGACTCGTTGCCGAGCGGGATGTGCCGGCCATCGGCGGTGAGGACCGGCAATCCGAACAGCTTCGAGGCGGCACGGCCCGCGGAGGGCATGGCTTCCAGCAGGATCGGCCGTACGCCGAACCGGCTGGCGGCCCAGGCCGCGGGGCCGCCTGAGCCCGCGCCGACGTCCAGGAGCCGAGCACCCGGCGACAGCTCGCAGGCCTCGGCGAGCCACGCCAGTGCGGCAGGGCTGGAGCTGCCCCGGCAGGCGGCCGGGATCGCATGCTCGACACCGAGCTGTTCCACGGCTTCCGCGGTCCAGGCGGCAACGTCGTCGAACTCCGCGACCATCCCCGGAGCGGTCACGACACCCTCCCCCTACTCGACCAGTTTACCCTCCGACGAGACGTCCCGCATGAGTTGACGCAGTTCGTCCGGGATCGGTGGGATCTGCTCCTGCTCGACCGCGCCCGGGCCGGACCAGACGAGGTTGACCTGCAGCGACTCGTCGAGGTCCGGGTAGTCGGACCGGTTGTGGCATCCGCGCGTCTCCCGTCGTACCAGGGCAGCGTCGAGCGTCGCGCGCGCCGCCAGGGCGGACGCCTTGAGGTCGAACGCATGCGCCAGGTCCTGGAAGCCGGCGATGTCCGGGTGGACGCCGACCTGGGTGATCCGTTCCTCGATCTCGGACAGCTCCGCGAGCCCGGTCTGCAGACCCTGCTCGTCGCGGACGACGCCCGCGCGGGCGGTCATCGTGTCGCGCAGCGCACGCTGCAGGGCGCGGACGTTCTCGGGCCCGTCGTTCGTCAGCAGCTCGTCGACCTCGGCCCGCGCCTCGGCGACGGCGTCCGCGGAACGCAGCTGCGCCTGCCGTCCGATCGAGTACTTCGCCGCCTCCTCGGCGACGATCCGGCCGAACACGAGGAGCTCGATCAACGAGTTGCCGCCGAGCCGGTTCGCCCCGTGCAGTCCGCTCGCGGCCTCGCCGATCGCCCACAACCCGTCGACGCCGGTGCCGTGGTCCTCGGCCCGGACCCAGACGCCGCCCATCGAGTAGTGCGCGGTCGGCGCGATCTCGATCGGCTGCTTGGTGATGTCGAGCATCTGCAGCTCGAGCAGCGTCTGGTACACCCGGGGCAGCCGTCGCATGATCGTCTCGCGGGGGAGATGCGACACGTCCAGCCAGACGCCGCCGTTCGGCGTCCCGCGGCCTTCCTTGATCTCGGTGTACGCCGCCAGCGCGACCCGGTCCCGCGTCGACAGCTCCATCCGCTCCGCGTCGTACCGGGCCATGAACCGCTCGCCGAGCGCGTTGCGCAGCTGCCCGCCCTCGCCGCGGGCCGCCTCGGAGACGAGCGTGCCGGCCGCGTTCTCGGGCTCGATCAGCCCGGACGGGTGGAACTGCACGAGTTCGGGGTCGCGGATCTTCCCGCCCGCGAGCACGGCCAGGCGGAACGCGTCACCGGTGTTCTCGTCGCGGCGTGACGACGTACGGCGCCAGATCCGGGTGTGACCGCCCGCGGCCAGGATGACCGCGTCGGCGTGGATGACGTAGCGCCGGCCGGTCGTCAGATCGAAGCCGTACGCACCGAAGACCGTGTTGTCCTTCACCAGGATCCGCGTCACGTACACCGTGTCCAGGATCGGTACGCCGAGCTGCACGGCGCGGTTGATCAGCGTGCGCTGGATCTCCAGCCCGGTGTAGTCGCCGGCGAACGCGGTCCGGCGGAAGGTGTGCGCGCCGAAGAACCGCTGCGAGATCCGGCCGTCGGCCTCGCGCGCGAACGGCATGCCCCAGCGCTCGAGGTCCCCGATGCCGCGGGCCGCTCCCTCGGCGACGATCTGCACGGTGACCGGGTTCGCGAGCAGATAGCTCTCCTGCAGCGTGTCGGCGGCGTGCTGCTGCCAGCTGTCGTCGGGGTCCATGGTCGCGAGGGCGGCGTTGATGCCGCCGGCGGCGAGTGAGGTGTGCGCGTCGGACCGTGGCCGCTTGCCGAGGGCAAGAACCTCGACCCCCTGCTCGGCCAGTTCGATCGCGGCCCGCAGGCCGGCACCACCGGTTCCGATCACCAGGACCGACGTGGCGATCTGTTGTTCGGCGATGCTCATCTGTTCTCCTTCGCTGGCGGTGGACGTCTCACCCACTAGGACACCGCAGCGCCCCGATGTGTGACTGTCTCGCCGGTCACAACCAGGCTGTCTGTCCGGTCTCACTCGGTAGCTCGAGGAAAAGGAGAAACCCATGAGCGAGAATCCGGTCGTCGTCCTGGTGCACGGGGCGTTCGCCGAGTCGGCCAGCTGGAACGGTGTCGTCGAGCGGCTGCGGGCGCAGTCGATCGAGACGGTCGCGGTCGCGAACCCGCTGCGCAGCCTGGAGGGGGACGCGCAGTACGTCCGTGACGTCATCGCCGGCATCGGCCGGCCGGTCGTGCTGGTCGGTCACTCGTACGGCGGCATGGTCATCACCGAGGCCGCCGCGGGCAACGACGCGGTCAAGGCGCTCGTCTACGTCTGCGCGTTCGCGCCGGACCAGGGGGAGACCGCGTTCGAGCTGTCGCTCAAGTTCCCGGGCAGCACGCTCGGCGGCGCGCTGAACGCGTACCCGGTCGCCACCGGCGGCAACGAGCTGGCGATCCGGAGCGACGTGTTCCGTCAGCAGTTCTGTGCCGACGTACCCGACGACCAGGCCGCGCTGATGGCCGCGACCCAGCGTCCGGTCACCGAGGCCGCGCTGACGACCGGCCTCCCCACCGCCACGCCGGCATGGCGGACCATCCCGTCCTGGTTCGTGTTCAGCGACCTCGACCTGAACATCCCGGTCGCCCTGCACCGCTTCTTCGCCGAGCGCTCGGGCGCCAAGGACACCCGCGAGATCGCCGGCGCGTCGCACGCCCTGAGCGTCTCGCAGCCGGAAGCCGTCACCGCGACGATCCTGGACGCCCTCGGTTCCTAGGGCCATCTCCCAGGACCACCACGGACTCGACCACGGGGTTTCCAGGGCGCGGACCCCGTGGTCGACGAGCGACGCTGAGTTCCGTCCCAGAGGTTCGTCCCAGCGTCAGGAGGCCGATCGTGAGTACGGCGGGGTTGGACGAGTTCCTGCAGGCGCGGCCGCGGTTGTTCCGGATCGCGTGCCGGATCACCGGCAATCCGCACGAGGCCGAGGAGCTGGTACAGGACGTCTGGGTGCGCTGGCAGCGGACCGACCGGTCGGCTGTCGCGGACCCGCAGGCGTTTCTCGCGACCACGGTGTCGCGGTTGGCGATCAACCTGGTGCAGTCGGCGCGCCGCCGGCACGAGACCGCCGTCGGTCCGTGGCTGTCCGACGAGCGGGTGGCCACCGGACCGGATCCGCAGTCGTACGTCGAGAACGAGGAGGCCTACGCGGCCGCCGTACAGCTGTTGATCGAGCGCCTGTCACCGGCCGAGCGGGCGACGTACGTCCTACGGGAAGGCTTCGATTACCCGTACCGGCAGATCGCCGAGCTGCTCAGGATCGGTGCCCCGAACGCCCGGCAGCTCGTGAAGCGCGCCCGCGACCGGCTCGCGGAGCCGGCGCCGATCGCGGGCTGATCCGGCCTTCCGGTACTCGGGGGTCCTGTACCCGTATCGTTGCGCACCCGTAGCCTTTGACTCGGGGGTGGAGCGATGACCAGCTCAGGGCCGGAGCTACGCGGACGCCGCGCGGAGTGCGCACGCCTGGATCACGTCGTCGGCGGCGTGCGATCCGGCGAGGGCCAGGTGCTGATCGTGCGTGGCGAGGCCGGGATCGGGAAGTCCGCCCTGCTCGAGTACCTGGCCGGCACGGCCGACGGCTGCCGGGTGGCGCGCGCGGCGGGCGTCGAGTCCGAGATGGAATTGCCGTTCGCCGGTCTGCATCAGCTGTGCCTCCCGCTGTTGCGGCTGACCGATCGGCTGCCGGCTCCGCAGCGCGCGGCACTGGAGGTGGCGTTCGGGCTGTCCGGCGGCGGGCCGCCGGACCGGTTCCTGATCGGTGCGGCCACGTTGAGTCTGTTGTCGGCGGCTTCCGATCGGGAGCCGCTGCTGTGTGTCGTCGACGACGCGCAGTGGCTGGATCTGGCGTCGATCCAGGCGCTGAGCTTCGTCGGTCGCCGGCTGTTCGCGGACCGGATCGGTCTGGTGTTCGCGGTGCGCGAGCCGGTGACCTGTCCGGACTGGAGCGGGTTCCCCGAGCTGCCGATCGGCGGCCTCGCGGACGAGTACGCCGGCGCGCTGCTCGATTCCGTCGTCCCCGGACGGCTCGACGGGCCGGTCCGCGCCCGGATCGTGGCCGAGACCCGCGGCAACCCGCTCGCCCTGATGGAGCTGCCCCGGGGCCTGACTGCGGCGCAGCTGGCCGGCGGCTTCGAGCGCCCGGACGCCCGCCCGCTGGCGAGTCAGATCGAGCAGAACTTCGCGCGCCGGGTCGACGCGCTGCCACCGGACACGCGCCGGCTGCTGCTCACCGCGGCCGCCGAGCCCGTCGGCGACGTACCGCTGCTGATGCGCGCCCTGACGATCCTCGGCGTGCCGATGAGTACGGCGGCCCCCGCCGAAGCAGCCGGGTTGATCGATATCGCCGGCCGGGTCCGGTTCCGGCATCCGCTGGTCCGGTCCGCGACGTACCGGGCGGCGGATCCGGTGGACCGGCGGGCTGTGCACCGGGCGCTGGCCGAGGCGATCGACCCGGAGCTCGACCCCGACCGCCGGGCCTGGCACCGGGCACAGGGCGTCGACGGTCCCGACGAGGACGTCGCCGCCGAGCTGGAGCGATCGGCCGACCGGGCGCAACGCCGAGGCGGTATGGCGGCCTCGTCGGCGTTCCTGCAGCGCGCGACCGAGCTGACGCCCGAACCGGCCACCCGCTCGCTGCGGGCACTCTCCGCCGCCCAGGCGAGCCTGGCGGCCGGTGCCTTCGAGACCGCGCTGCGCCTGCTGAGCACCGCCGAGCAGGGCACGGTCGATGAGCTGCACCAGGCGCGCGTGAACCTGATGCGCGCCCAGCTGACGTTTGCCTCCGGCCACAACCTGGAAGCTCCGCCGCTGCTGCTCGAGGCGGCCCGACGGCTCGAGCCGCTGGACCTGGGCCTGGCTCGCGACACGTACATGAACGCCCTCGCCTCCGCCCTGTTCGCCGGTCGCTTCGGGCAGGACAGGGGCATCGCATACATCGCCCGCGCAGCGAAGACGGTGCCGCGGCTCGAGGAACCTCGCAAGCACGACGTGCTGTACGACGCGGTCACGAGGCTGTTCGCCGACGGCCCTGCCAGCGCGGTGGTCCCGGCGCGGGAGACGATGCGAGCGTTCAGCACCGGGCCGGACGAGGACATGCCGTGGCTCTGGCAGGCGGCGGCGCTGGCCGTCCATCTGTGGGACGAGGAGAACTGGGACCACCTGACCGCCCGGCTCGAACGGATCGCCAGGGACGCCGGGAACCTCAACGAGTTGCCGCTGGTTCTGCACCATCGTGCCGTGCTGCTGACCCTGGCCGGCGAGTTCTCGACGGTCGCCGCGATGCTCGCCGAGGTCAAGACGATCAGTGATGCGACCGGTGTCGGCCTCGGGCCGTACGGCGACATCTTCCTGGCCGCGTGGCGCGGCCGGCGCGAGCACGCACAGCCGATGATCGCCGGCAGCCTGGAGGACTCGATCAGCCGTGGCGAAGGCGGCGCGGTGTCGAACGCGCATCTGACCAGCGCGATCCTGCTCAACGGGCTCGCGCAGTATCCGGCCGCTCTGGAGTCGGCGCTGGCCGCGACGGCGTACCCGGACGAGCACGGAGTCGCCAACCTGGCGCTGGCCGAGGTGATCGAGGCAGCGGCTCGCGCAGGTCGGCCGGAGTCTGCGGTCGAGGCCTACGAGCGGCTCCGGGCTGTGGCCGAGCCGAACGGCACGAGCTGGGGCCTCGGCGTCCTGGCTCGGGCGACCGGTTTGCGGTCGCAGGGGCCCGCGGCGGAAGCGGCGTACCAGGACGGGATCGAGCGGCTGAGCCGGACGCGGATGCGGATGGACCTGGCGCGGACACATCTGGTGTACGGCGAGTGGTTGCGCAGGGAGGGCCGTCGTCAGGACGCGCGCGTCCAGCTGCGGACGGCGTACAAGCTGTTCTCGGTGGCCGGGGCCGGTGCGTTCTCCGAGCGCGCGGCGCGGGAGCTCGCGGCCACGGGCGAGGTGCTGGACGAACGGCGTACGGCGGACCCCTCGGGACGGGACGCGTTGACGGCGCAGGAAGCGCGGATCGCGGACCTGGCCGGTGCCGGGCTCACCAACGCGGAGATCGGCGCGCAGATGTTCCTGAGTCAGCACACCGTCGAGTGGCACCTGCGCAAGGTCTTCGCCAAGCTGGGCATCACGTCCCGGAAGCAGCTCCGCCCGTGAGCAGATGTCACATCCGGCCGGGCCGAGGTGTCTTACTCGTGAGAGTGTCGACGGACGGAGAGTGCGGTGCGCAGGATCCTCGTGGTGGGTGGCGGGTACGCCGGGTTCTACACGGCGTGGCGGCTGGAGAAGAAGCTACGGCGGGGTGAGGCCGAGGTGGTCGTGGTCGACCCGCGGCCGTACATGACCTATCAGCCGTTCCTGCCCGAGGTCGTGGCCGGCTCGGTCGAGGCCCGGCACGCGGCGGTGTCGCTGCGACGGAACCTCCGGCACACGAAGCTCGTGGCCGGGATGGTCACCGGCATCTCGCACGCCGACAAGTCCGTGACGATCCGCCCGGCGCAGGGGCCGGAGTACACGATGACGTACGACGTGATCGCGGTGACCGCCGGTGCGGTGACGCGGACGTTCGCCGTACCGGGCGTGGCGGAGCGCGCGATCGGCATGAAGCACGTCGAGGAGGCCGTCGCGATCCGGGACCGGCTCTTCACCGCGTTCGACGAGGCGGCGGGGCTGGAGCCGGGGCCGCGGCGGCGCAAGCTGCTGACGGTCACTTTCGTGGGCGGCGGATTCTCCGGTGTGGAAGGGTTCGCGGAGCTGTTGTCGCTGGCGCGGGCGTTGCTGAAGAAGTACCCCGAGCTGTCCGAGAGCGACCTCGCGTTCCATCTCGTCGAGGCGTCCGGCCGGATCCTGCCCGAGGTGAGCGACAAGCCGGGCGCGTGGGTGGTGAAGCTGCTCGAGAAGCGTGGCGCGGTCGTGCACCTGAACACCACGATGCAGTCGGCCGACGACGGGCATGTGGTGCTGTCCGACGGCACCGAATTCGATTCGGAGCTGATCGTCTGGACGGCGGGCAACGCCGCGACCCGGCTGCTGCGCAACCACACCGATCTTCCGCACAACGAACGCGGGCTGGTGCAGGTGCGGGCGGACCTGCGGATCGGGACCGACACCGAGGTGATCCAGGACGCGTGGGCCGCCGGCGACGACGCGGCCGTCCCGGATCTCGCCTCCCCGACCAAGGGTGCGTACACCGTGCCGAACGCGCAGAACGCCGTACGGCAGGGGAAACGGCTGGCGAAGAACCTGCTGCGGTCGCTGCGCGGTAAGGAACCGAAGAACTACGTGCACCACAGCCTGGGCGTGATCGCGACGCTCGGGCTCGGGACCGGGATCTTCCAGTACCGCGGGATCGTCATCAAGGGCCTGCTCGCCTGGCTGATGCACCGCGGGTACCACGTCCTCGCGGTCCCGACGTGGGACCGCAAGATGCGGGTGCTGGCGATCTGGCTGGTCGCGTTCTTCTACGGCCGCGACATCGTGTCCTTGGCCTCGGTGCAGAGCCCGCGTGAGGCGTTCGCGACCGAGGCCAAGGAGGCAACGCTCACCGCGACGCGACAGGGATGAGCAGGTCGGTCAGGCCGAAGGTCGGCCCGGCGGCGGGCAGCTTCGGCTGCCAGTCTGCTTCGAGGCTGAGGTAGCTGGCCGGGTCCGCCCGCAGCAGTCCGATCAGTACCTCGGCCACGATCCGCCCGCCGACCGGCCCGAGCCGATCGCCGTCGCCGAGGTACTCGGACTCCTTGAGGATGTACAACCACAACGGCGTACCACCCGGCCAGGTGCCTTCGGTCAGCGCCGGTGCGCCGAACAGCTTGGCGACCTCCTCGCCGCTCGGCAGACCGGTCGTGTCACCGCGGAGCAG